>NZ_CM147903.1:0-5178863 GCF_055809255.1 Paraglaciecola sp. G1-13
GCAGTTGAACATTTTTTTGAAATAAACACTTGCGATCAAAAAAGGGATCTCTATAATGCGCCTCTCGCTTCGGGACAGCCGCTAAAACAGCTGCACTGACACTGGTTTTCACCAGGTGAATTAAGCCTTTTATAAAGACTTTAATCAGCGTGATGTAAGGCGGTTTAGTTTGGTTTTTCAGTTTGTGATTCACGTCATAAATTGATTTGAAATTAAATAAAAATAACGCCTTGACATCGAAACTTGAGAGCGTATTATACGCCTCCCGCTTAAGAGGGTCCACGGACAGCATCTTAAGCCGCTTCTAAGGAAGCACGCTACTTCGGTAGCACTGTTCTTTAACAATTAATAACAAGACAATCTGTGTGGGCACTCACTTGATGAGTGTCTACCAAAAAAAATTCATGTTCGATAAATATTTAATTGAAGAGTTTGATCATGGCTCAGATTGAACGCTGGCGGCAGGCCTAACACATGCAAGTCGAACGGTAACATTTCTAGCTTGCTAGAAGATGACGAGTGGCGGACGGGTGAGTAATACTTAGGAATATGCCTTTGTGTGGGGGATAACTATTGGAAACGATAGCTAATACCGCATAACGTCTTCGGACCAAAGGGGGCTCCGGCTCCCGCGCAAAGAGTAGCCTAAGCGAGATTAGCTTGTTGGTGAGGTAAAGGCTCACCAAGGCGACGATCTCTAGCTGTTCTGAGAGGAAGATCAGCCACACTGGAACTGAGACACGGTCCAGACTCCTACGGGAGGCAGCAGTGGGGAATATTGCACAATGGGGGAAACCCTGATGCAGCCATGCCGCGTGTGTGAAGAAGGCCTTCGGGTTGTAAAGCACTTTCAGTTGTGAGGAAAGGTTAACGGTTAATACCCGTTAGCTGTGACGTTAGCAACAGAAGAAGGACCGGCTAACTCCGTGCCAGCAGCCGCGGTAATACGGAGGGTCCGAGCGTTAATCGGAATTACTGGGCGTAAAGCGCACGCAGGCGGTTTGTTAAGCTAGATGTGAAAGCCCTGGGCTCAACCTGGGAATTGCATTTAGAACTGGCAGGCTAGAGTTTTGGAGAGGGGAGTGGAATTCCAGGTGTAGCGGTGAAATGCGTAGATATCTGGAGGAACATCAGTGGCGAAGGCGACTCCCTGGTCAGTAACTGACGCTCATGTGCGAAAGTGTGGGTAGCGAACAGGATTAGATACCCTGGTAGTCCACACCGTAAACGCTGTCTACTAGCTGTTTGTGGATTTAATCCGTGAGTAGCGAAGCTAACGCGATAAGTAGACCGCCTGGGGAGTACGGCCGCAAGGTTAAAACTCAAATGAATTGACGGGGGCCCGCACAAGCGGTGGAGCATGTGGTTTAATTCGATGCAACGCGAAGAACCTTACCTACTCTTGACATACTAGAAACTTTTCAGAGATGAATTGGTGCCTTCGGGAATCTAGATACAGGTGCTGCATGGCTGTCGTCAGCTCGTGTCGTGAGATGTTGGGTTAAGTCCCGCAACGAGCGCAACCCCTGTCCTTAGTTGCCAGCCTTAAGTTGGGCACTCTAAGGAGACTGCCGGTGACAAACCGGAGGAAGGTGGGGACGACGTCAAGTCATCATGGCCCTTACGAGTAGGGCTACACACGTGCTACAATGGCGAGTACAGAGGGAAGCAAACTTGCGAGAGTAAGCGGATCCCTTAAAGCTCGTCGTAGTCCGGATTGGAGTCTGCAACTCGACTCCATGAAGTCGGAATCGCTAGTAATCGCAAATCAGAATGTTGCGGTGAATACGTTCCCGGGCCTTGTACACACCGCCCGTCACACCATGGGAGTGGGTTGCAAAAGAAGTAGCTAGTTTAACCTTCGGGAGGACGGTTACCACTTTGTGATTCATGACTGGGGTGAAGTCGTAACAAGGTAACCCTAGGGGAACCTGGGGTTGGATCACCTCCTTACTATTAGGTTAGGCCTCATCAGGCTGAGTGTTCACACAGATTGTTTTGTTGTTAGTAAAGAAGAGCAAAAAAGAAGTGCTTGGGATATTCAAGCAACTTGTCGCAATGTTCGAAAGAAGATTGCGAAGTGGATTTGTTATTGAGGCAACGCCGCGAAGAATTTGTCGCCGGGAGTTAACGTCTGTTAATGACCAAGCAAATTCTGCAGCAAGGCAGTATCAATGACAAAGACCGAGCAAGAGGCTTGTAGCTCAGCTGGTTAGAGCGCACCCCTGATAAGGGTGAGGTCGGCAGTTCAAGTCTGCCCAAGCCTACCATTTCGCATTTATGCGGTGTTGGACACCTCGTCGTTTAGCAGGCTAAACGTCCTCGGTATCCGCCTAGCCTAAATACGAACTGGCCAAAAAATAAAATCCTCAATGATTTTTGAGGGGCTATAGCTCAGCTGGGAGAGCGCCTGCCTTGCACGCAGGAGGTCAGCAGTTCGATCCTGCTTAGCTCCACCACTTTCTAAGAAAGTGATTTTTGCTCAAAAAGATTAAGTAGCCTTAATCAATACGCATTACATTAAATGTTTATTGATTAAGGTTTTTTAAACCTTAATTGTGCGTACTTCGGTATCACAATGTTCTTTAACAATATGGAAAGCTGATAAAAGTAATCAAAACTAAGAGAACTCTTTAAGAGCTTACTCTATCTGATTTGAAAATGAATACTTGTCACGCATACACAGTAGATACGCTGATAACTTCGGTTATGAGTAACGTCTATACGTCAAATATTGAAGGTTATTTGGGGTTGTATGGTTAAGTGACTAAGCGTATACGGTGGATGCCTAGGCAGTTAGAGGCGATGAAGGACGTGTAAGTCTGCGAAAAGTTGTGGGGAGCCGACAAAATGCTTTGATCCACAAATGTCCGAATGGGGAAACCCACCGCTTCGGCGGTATCATACAGTGAATACATAGCTGTATGAGGCAAACGAGGGGAACTGAAACATCTAAGTACCCTTAGGAAAAGAAATCAACCGAGATTCCCCTAGTAGCGGCGAGCGAACGGGGATTAGCCCTTAAGCTAATAATAAGCGAGTGGAAGGTGTTGGAAAGCACAGCGATACAAGGTGATAGCCCTGTACACGAACGCGAATTTTAAGTGAAATCGAGTAGGTCGGGACACGTGTTATCTTGACTGAACATGGGGGGACCATCCTCCAAGGCTAAATACTCCTAACTGACCGATAGTGAACTAGTACCGTGAGGGAAAGGCGAAAAGAACCCCTGTGAGGGGAGTGAAATAGAACCTGAAACCGTATACGTACAAGCAGTGGGAGCAGACTTGTTCTGTGACTGCGTACCTTTTGTATAATGGGTCAGCGACTTATATTTTGTAGCAAGGTTAACCGAATAGGGGAGCCGTAGCGAAAGCGAGTGTTAACTGCGCGTTTTAGTTGCAAGGTATAGACCCGAAACCCGGTGATCTAGCCATGGGCAGGTTGAAGGTTGAGTAACATCAACTGGAGGACCGAACCGACTAACGTTGAAAAGTTAGCGGATGACTTGTGGCTGGGGGTGAAAGGCCAATCAAACCGGGAGATAGCTGGTTCTCCCCGAAAGCTATTTAGGTAGCGCCTCGGACGAATACCACTGGGGGTAGAGCACTGTTAAGGCTAGGGGGTCATCCCGACTTACCAACCCTTTGCAAACTCCGAATACCAGTGAGTACTATCCGGGAGACACACGGCGGGTGCTAACGTCCGTCGTGAAGAGGGAAACAACCCAGACCGCCAGCTAAGGTCCCAAAATTATTGCTAAGTGGGAAACGATGTGGGAAGGCTAAGACAGCTAGGAGGTTGGCTTAGAAGCAGCCACCCTTTAAAGAAAGCGTAATAGCTCACTAGTCGAGTCGGCCTGCGCGGAAGATGTAACGGGGCTAAGCAATATACCGAAGCTGCGGACGCAAAGTTTACTTTGCGTGGTAGGGGAGCGTTGTGTAAGTGGCTGAAGGTGAACTGAGAGGTTTGCTGGACATATCACAAGTGCGAATGCTGACATGAGTAACGATAATGCGGGTGAAAAACCCGCACGCCGGAAGACCAAGGTTTCCTGTCCCATGCTAATCAGGGCAGGGTAAGTCGGCCCCTAAGGCGAGGCAGAAATGCGTAGTCGATGGGAAACGGATTAATATTTCCGTACTTGGTATATCAGTGATGGGGGGACGGAGAAGGTTATGCAAGCATAGCGTTGGTTGTCTATGTGAAAGTGTGTAGGGTTGAATCTTAGGTAAATCCGGGATTCTACATGCCTGAGACACGAGACGAGATTCTACGGAATTGAAGTTGCAAATACCCTGCTTCCAGGAAAAGCCTCTAAACTTATGATATATCGAACCGTACCCCAAACCGACACAGGTGGTCAGGTAGAGAATACTAAGGCGCTTGAGAGAACTCGGGTGAAGGAACTCGGCAAAATCGTACCGTAACTTCGGGAGAAGGTACGCCCCTGTTTGTGATGAGACTTGCTCTTTGAGCGAATGGGGGCCGCAGTGAAAAGGTGGCTGGGACTGTTTATTAAAAACACAGCACTGTGCTAAATCGAAAGATGACGTATACGGTGTGACACCTGCCCGGTGCCGGAAGGTTAATTGATGGGGTTAGCGCAAGCGAAGCTCTTGATCGAAGCCCCGGTAAACGGCGGCCGTAACTATAACGGTCCTAAGGTAGCGAAATTCCTTGTCGGGTAAGTTCCGACCTGCACGAATGGTGTAACCATGGCCACGCTGTCTCCACCCGAGACTCAGTGAAATTGAAATCGCAGTGAAGATGCTGTGTACCCGCACCTAGACGGAAAGACCCCGTGAACCTTTACTATAGCTTGGCACTGAACATTGACCCTACATGTGTAGGATAGGTGGGAGACTTTGAAGCGTGAACGCCAGTTTGCGTGGAGTCAACCTTGAAATACCACCCTTGTACGTTTGATGTTCTAACGTTGTTCCCTTATCGGGAATGCGGACAGTGCCTGGTGGGTAGTTTGACTGGGGCGGTCTCCTCCCAAAGAGTAACGGAGGAGCACGAAGGTTGGCTAATCCTGGTCGGACATCAGGAGGTTAGTGCAATGGCATAAGCCAGCTTAACTGCGAGACAGACACGTCGAGCAGGTACGAAAGTAGGTCATAGTGATCCGGTGGTTCTGTATGGAAGGGCCATCGCTCAACGGATAAAAGGTACTCCGGGGATAACAGGCTGATACCGCCCAAGAGTTCATATCGACGGCGGTGTTTGGCACCTCGATGTCGGCTCATCACATCCTGGGGCTGAAGTCGGTCCCAAGGGTATGGCTGTTCGCCATTTAAAGTGGTACGCGAGCTGGGTTTAGAACGTCGTGAGACAGTTCGGTCCCTATCTGGTGTGGGCGTTGGATGATTGAGGGGAGCTGCTCCTAGTACGAGAGGACCGGAGTGGACGAACCGCTGGTGTTCGGGTTGTTTTGCCAAAAGCATTGCCCGGTAGCTACGTTCGGAATCGATAACCGCTGAAAGCATCTAAGCGGGAAGCGAGCCCCAAGATGAGTCATCCCTGGCAGTTTAACTGTCCTAAAGGGTTGTTGAAGACTACGACGTTGATAGGCAGGATGTGGAAGCGTTGCAAGGCGTTAAGCTAACCTGTACTAATTGCCCGTGAGGCTTAACCATACAACGCCCAAATGACTTTGGATGTTGTTTGTATGACAAGTATTAAAATCAAGAGTAAGACTAAAGAGATTTAGCGATGATTACAGCCAGACCTTAACAGGAACGGCATCAGCTTTTACATATTGATTTATTGAGCTACGGCTTGATAAATAACAGTTTATGTCTGGCGGCCATAGCGATGCGGCCCCACCTGATCCCATCTCGAACTCAGAAGTGAAACGCATTAGCGGCGATGGTAGTATGGGGTTTCCCCATGCGAGAGTAGCACACTGCCAGACTCCCATTTAGAATGAAGCCACCTTAATCGGGTGGCTTTTTTCGTTTCTGCGACACAGAAAATACCAAAGGCAACCGAGACTACACCTCTAAGGTGGCTTCATCCTAAGCGCTGTCGCGCAAAGCTGCGCTTCGCAAAAGCCTCCGCCTTCACCCCCATGCGCGACAACCGCGTTGTGAGGTTAGCACGGGGTGCACCGCACAATGATACTGGTGAAGCCTTAATCAAAAACCGCTGAAAGCATTTTGAGCTGAATTTACGCTGACTTATTTATAAAGAACGGTAGTACTTGAGATCGTTATCTGAGATTTCAACTTTTCAGGGTATCTTCAGCGCATACCTTTATATGAATTTTCATAACCTTCATCCTAACCGCCTAGGTTAGTCATGGCGGGGACTGTCGTTCAAAGCGCAGTTAAGCGCTTGTTTGCATAGAGTAACCAGCATTAAAAGGCTTGCAATTCGTATCAAATCCATCTACTACATGGTTACAAATATAAAAGACGATATTAGATGCGTAGAGCAAGCGATGTCTTGTTGATACAGGAAATACATTATGACCACTAAAACACAAATGGATTTACCGGCAGTTGATGAAACAACCGAGCAGGTTATCGAAAAAAAGTCTGATGCTAAAAAAATAACAAGTGAGTCTGCACCAAGCCCTCCCTCAGCGAGTGACACGCTAGTAAATGACCCGTACATGTACTTTACCGAACGGGATCTGGATAAAATTCTGGCGAATATCGATGCCTTGCGTAATAGCGTATTTCCTGTCATTAACCCAGACGCTGATATTGAGTCCCGCAGTCCACAAAACTTCCCCTCTGTGTGTCTTATTGGTTTAGGACGCTGTGGCTCAAATATCGCTTTGGACGTGGCTTCATTGGTGTATAACGCGCGTAATTTCTATTTAAATGAATTTGAAAACGAAGAGCGTGAAACACGTGAGCAAGAATACCGTCCCATGCGCTGGATTAAACGAGGCTTACATTTGTCGAGTGCTCAAGACGTGAAACCTGTCTTCTTAATCGAGCCATTGGTCATGCTCGGGGATTTAGACAAAGACATTGAAGGTCGAGTACGCTTCTCTAATAAGGGTGAAAAAGCCAGTTTCCTACAAGAATATACCAAGATGAAAATCATGGACTTGTCTGAGGTACACGCTGGCGGGGCGGGTAACGCTCCCATACTTGGTCAGTATTTGGCCAAGATCATTCTTAATAAAGATACTCAGCGGTTTGCTAATAAAGATTGGAAATATATCCATTCATACCTGATTGATTCATGTGGTATTAAAGCCAATCAGTCTCGCTTGTATTTTTACATATTTAGCGCCGGTGGCGGCACCGGCTCTGGCATGGCGTCTGAGTTTGGCTTAGCACAGCAATATGCCTACATGAGTAAAACATTTGAGACCAGAGCGGTAAATGAAAGTGAGGATAACCGCGGGCATTCGTTTGTGTTTGAGCCAATCTTTACCAGCGGTATTTGTATCTTACCCAATATCTCTGATCATGGTGTCGAGATGTCTGAGGCGCTGCATATCAATGCTGGTCGCTTACTGTGTAAATATATGGCAGAGGAATGGGACTTCTCGTATAACTTCGACAAAGAAGACAGCAGCGACGCTAGTGCTATGCATCGTATTCGCCCTTGGAATGCCATGATGCTCATTTCAAACGACATCATGCGTTATGCTGAGGAAACAGATGATAGCGGCATTCAATACATAGATGTGAACGCTATGGAGAAGCATGCGAACCAATATATTTCTCAGCAAATATTCAATATTTTAACCGCTCAAGCGGTGACAACAGATTACGACGAAAATTACTTCCGCCGGGCAGGTATCGATATAGGCGAAACCATCCGTTTAGACGCCAATGATTTGTTTATGAGCTTGGCGGGGCCTGTTGCGCTAGCTTACGCTGAATCTGTGGTTCCTGTGGAAAACGTTTCTGCAGTGGATAAAATCAAAATTCTTGATAGAGGCGCGAATGATCTCGACATCGACGATCTGTTCTTTCGCTCTATAGACTTACCGCACTTCAATAAGGTGACCCAAGCGATAGAAGGGATAAGCTTATTGCCTATTGAATCCACTCGTTACCGTGAGCGTTTAAGTGAATACGTTAAAAGCGGTTATGACGCGACTCACCTTAAAGATTTACACTTTTTCAAAAACTGTTCATCTGTGGTCTCGATTATATCATTGCCTAAAGATTACAAGCTGTCGTACATGGACTTAAACCGTTTGAAGTCGCACCTGAACGCACTGTTTCCGAATACCACATTAAAGCGCTACGCATTGGTTATCGGTGCATCGGCGAATATTTCGCTGACCACGCTGGTAGTAAAAAGCCCGTGCTTAAGTGATGATTTCTTAACCCTTATTGTGGCGTACATTAAACGCTGTTTTGCCAAAGACAACTATCGTTTCGATGAGCAACTCGATCAGGCCATGCTTGATTTTATTCGTGGCGAAACATTCGATGAAGACGCCTTAGATGCCATGCTTGAAGAACATGAAAACCCAGCGAAAATTCTTGATACTAACTGGTACGCTATTAAGCCAATGTACGAGAAAAAGTACCGTGAGTTGATCCGCGAAAAAGACAAGTTCGTGTCAATAAACGATATTCGCTTAAGCCGTGATAGTGTGAAAAAAGCGATCAAGTATTTACGCGAGATTTATCGTCATAAAATCAGCAAAACCAAAGTGATATCGTTAAACGACGACAGCAGCGGAATGTAGATAACCCCAACAATTTACAGTCTATTGCTATGAATAAAAATGGTCCTTATCTAAGCTTGATACGGGCCATTTTTATTGGGCTGCTATTTCCCACCTAGATAGGTTATGGGTGCCTGCGCTGACACTTGATCATGATGTCTCTTCGCGGGTAACAGCGCGCTGACTCAGGGGGTAACGAATTGCCGATTTTTGTGAAGCTACATCTCACCGGTCAGCATAAAGTTCTCGAGTTGTTGGGTATAAGGAGCTAAATCTAATTGCTGCTGAGCTACCCAGTCATCATCGTAATAGCTATTTAGATAGCGTTCGCCAGCGTCACAGATCATGCTCACTACACTACCTTGCTGCTTATTCTCTATCATCTGGGCTATAAGCTTAAGAGCTCCATATACGTTAGTCCCCGTTGAGCCGCCACATTTTCGACCGAGTATGCCTTCAAGCCAGCGAATAGTGGCAATGGATGCGGCATCGGGGACCTGAATCATGTGATCTACCACGTCGGGCAAAAAGGAAGGCTCAACTCTGGGCCTGCCAATGCCTTCAATGCGAGAGCCCTTATTATTGCTGATAGCACTATCACGGTCTCGGTAGTAGTCGTAAAAGACTGAATTATCGGGGTCGACAACCGCTAATTGGGTCTTAAGGTGCAATGCAGGGTTATACCGTAAATAGCGGCCAATAGTGGCTGAGGTACCACCCGTGCCCGCACTCACTACAATCCAACTGGGGATTTGATGTGTTTCCATGGCCATCTGAGCAAAAATACTTTCGGCGATGTTACTGTTGCCTCGCCAATCCGTGGCTCGTTCTGCATACGTAAATTGGTCCATGTAGTGGCCATTTAATTCGTCCGCAAGTTGTTGTGCTTTGGCGTAAAGGTCGCTGGGCTCAACTTTAAAGCACTCGCCGCCGTAAAATTCAATTTGTTTTATCTTCTCACTCGCCGTGCTTTTGGGCACTACGGCAATAAAGCGTAAGCCAAGTAAACGCGCAAAATACGCTTCAGAGATGGCAGTACTGCCAGATGAAGACTCGACAATGGTGGTATTTTGATGAATTAGCCCGTTGCACAAACCATATAAAAATAGCGAACGGGCTAATCGATGCTTGAGGCTTCCTGTAGGATGGGTGGATTCATCCTTGAGGTACAGTGAAACGTCAACAAAACAGGGTAAGTCGACCTTGATTAAATGAGTGTCGGATGAGCGATTAAAATCAGCATTAATAATGGTTAATGCCGCGGCTAACCACTTTTTCTTTTCAGTTGGAAGGGTCATGACAGTTATCTGGCTATTTCTTTAGCACTACGATATCCCAAAGCCGCTGTGGAGTGAATGCTCGGGCAGAGATAATGTCATGGTTGTGCCCAGATGTTTGGGGAGGACTGAACTAAAAAAAACACTGACGAGTTACCTTAAATAGCATTAGCTCAGCTAATAAAAAGCGCCGGTCGTTTTGATGCGTCCGGCGTTTTCTTTTGAGCAAAGCCTTATTTTCTTAACTAGCGAAGCTGCTTTTTCTTTAATTTTTAGTTCACAAACAAATTAATCTGGCACATTTTTAATCTTAGGATCTGCGCTGATGATAGCATTTTCAAAGTTGTCGTCGCCGCGTTGGATCAAGGTCAGTCTAACCGAAATATCTTGCACGCTTTTGCAGTCGTTGTTGAAGCATATAATATTACCGGCACCATTTATCATAAAATCCCAGTTAGTATCTGGGTTACAACCATCTTCGGTTTTTTGTAAGGCCCCGAAGAAGATATAGGGGTCTGCGCTGTCGTCGGTATCTAAAGTAAAAATCGCCATGCCTGAGCGATTAAAATCCAATACAATTTCTTCATCCCAAGCGTTCTGCTTGGAATCGTAAAACTGAACAATAGGCTTAGAGCCTTTTTCCGATAATACTCGAGATTTTATTTTTTTTATTTGCGGAAACATATTTTCTCCATTTTGTAGTCGTTTGTTTATTAAAAGTTATAGTTTCTTACATGCATTTTTTCTAATTGGGTAACAAAACCTCTAACCTCGCCTAATTTATTCAAACAATCATAGGCCTGCACATAAGCTATTATTGACTCTACGTTGAAGCTGGTTGCCGTTAAGGGTCTAAGCTTCGATATTACTAATTTACAAGTACTTACTTTTTTTTCGTGAGTGAGTTCAGGCTGTTTAGCTTCAGCGAGGTAAATATTTGCTAATGATAGTACTAATTTACTATTTTCAGGTTGTACAGAAACTAACTTCTCTAACTTACGTTTAGCTGAATTTATTGCCCGTTGTGCCATATCCCAATCACGATTTAATTGATAATTTTTGATCATAGTAACAATTGAAAAACCGAACCTTTCTACCCGATCCAGTATTTTTTCGAAATCGTCTTCATTAGGTTGAGAAGCCAATGTTGAGGTACTCATTAGAATATCTAAATTATTCTGAAGAGCTTTAGCGCCGATTAATTGCAGTTGCCATAACTGATTAGAAGTATCTTGTTTAAGCAATTCAGCGAAAAATTTGACCGCTTCGGAAATAGCCGTGCTGGCACCTGTTAGATCGCCCAAGTAATACATCGTACTTGCTGAATTAGAATATGAGAAAGCGAGAGTCTCAAATAAATCAGCGTTAATAGGGTGAAACTTCAGCAAAGATAGAACAAGAACTTGTGCTTCGTTTCTGGTTTGCGCAGCTTGTCGCAAATTGCCTAATTGTTCTTCGGTCTCTGCCAACCACTCAAGAGTATCGGCAATATCCGCATGAGATATATCACTCTTGGGCAGTCCTACGGTCAACGTACGTTGAATGACTAACGTTTGTTCGAACGCCACTTTAGCGACACTCAAATCTTGCAGTTTACTGCTGACTGCACCCATCGCAAGATATGCATATGAAAGCTCAAGTTTAGCGTCATCACTGTTAGGCTCTAGCTGATTCATCAATTTACTAAAAGACAGATATTCCTCGAAATGCGGCTTTGCTAAGGTGAATTCTGCCTTGTCCGAGGCCAGTTGCCCCAACCAAAATGCGTTCGCGCCTAGAGCTTTTAACAGTTCGCTGTTCTCGGGTTGTATTTTGTATAGTTTGTCTAGAATCGTTTTGGCTGAGCTAAAGGCTTGTTTGGCTTCATCATTTTTATTGCGCGAATAAGCCACTTCACCCATTGCAGCAAGGGTTTGAGCATGCTGAAAGCGGGTCTTAACATTTTGCGCTGTACCGCTTAAAGACGGGAGAAAAGACGCCTCGACCTCTTCATCTTGTTGGCTAAAATACTCCAAGGCTTTATTGCTGATCCCATCAAGTAAATCCATGCGCTTTACACTGCGCAGTTTGTCGGCGAATTCGCCTACCATAAACCCTAATAGACTCTCGGCTTCCAAGCGTTTTTGCTGGGCTAAATTTTCTGCCTGTTGGCTTTTTACGCTCATAAACAGGGCGGTAAAGGTGAGTACACAAAGTAAGGTCACAGTGGTGCGTTTTAACCAGCGTTTTACGTTACCACTTTTTTGCGATGCTTTGATGAGGGCGCATTCTTCTTCATCAAGCTTAAAAACGGCGCTTTTTTGTAAGTTAACCGCTTCTAATAAGGGTTTTCCTTCTGGGAGTAGATACGCTTTGTTTCTATCCTCAAATTGCCAACGACCTGCTAATTGCAGTAATTGGCTTTTGATCCTTAGGGCGTCTCTGTGCTCGTTTATCCAGTTGCTGGCCCTTGGCCATTTTCGTAACAGGGCTTCATGGGCCAAGCTGAAACAGGGCTCACCGTGTTGCAGGTGTGATACCAGTAAGCGACTTTCCACCATGGCCTGTAGGAGCCCATGTTGGCTCGAATGTTTAATCGGGTTGTCGTCTAGTTGCGACCAGCGAGCAGCACGGCTGGTGATATTTTCACCGTCTGGGCTCAGGGTGACCAAGAGTGACAGTATGTACTCCAATTGCGATTGCTGGTCTTTTGAAAGTTGAAGGTAGATCTGTTCTGCTTTTTTACCTATGGCTCCTTCAATCCCCCCCAACTGACGATACACCGAGTACTGCATTTCGTTGCTAGCGCTACGTTGCTCGTACAACTCTTGCAGGGTGTATTGCAACATAGGCAGGGCGTCAGGGTGATTAACCGCTTCATGACATAAGATTTCATCTAGCGGGTTAGTGCTGTTCGGTTCGTTTGTCCAGCTTAGGTTTGCAGCCTTAGCGGGCAAGCGGATCATTTGACTGAGCTCACTTGATGACGGCGGCAGTAAATCGAAATGGGCGCCTTGGTCTTTGCCCGCCATTAAACTGGGATGCGCCACGACGAGCGGGTAAAAGTCATTGCGACAGGCACTGAAGATTAAAATGCTTCCTGATGTTGCTAAGGTATCAAGGCATTTTAAAAAGCGTTTGCGTTCATCATCATTGAATACAGGGGATGAAAGTAAGACTTCTAGGCGGTCAATAAATAAAAATAGCTGGGGTTGTGCGTAACGACTAGCTGGCGTTTGCTGCTGGATAGAGGCTAGCGCCTTATTGCATAGTACGGCTACTTGCGGGCAGTCTTTTTGCAGCATATCAGCGAGTGTTTCTGCGCTTAAGCCTTCAAACACAGGGATATCATTAACGTCCCAATCGAGCATTGAGGACGCCAAATCAATGAAGAGTCGAGATTGGCTGACATCGGCAAGATCTACACTGGTATAACTGACGACGCCAATGCCGTCATGGCCGTTTTGATGAGTCAGGCGGGGCAGCACCCCTGCATTGACTAACGAGGACTTGCCGCTGCCACTTGGACCAAGTACCAAGCATAAAGCGTGTTTCGCACTGACTAGCTTTGATACCCGCGTAAGTAAAGCGGTGATTTGTGCACTGCGACCAAAGAATACATTACTTTCATCAGGCTCAAAGGCGCTAAGGCCCGGAAAAGGCGAGCCCCCTTGCCAGTCGTTCGTGCTTTCTTGGGGATCGTTGGTTAACGCTTCATCCGGGAAGTCGAGCTTGGCAACGATGCGATAGCCGCGCTTACGGATGGTTTCAATATATTTGGGGGTACTGGGTTTATCGTTAAAGGCTTTTCTAAGTTGGGTTATGGCTTTGTGTACTGGATTGTCGCCAATTTCACTGCCCCAGCATTGACTGGCTATGTCATCGGCACTGAGTGCGTGTTCGTGGCCATTGTCTCGGCGTTGTTGACACAGTAAAAGCAACACATCCATGGCTTTAGGTTCGAGCTGGGTAACGGCGTCGCCCGCGCGCACGCAATTGGTCTGAGGCGTGACTTGCCAGTCGCCAATGTAGAATATATTGGATATTTTTTTCGCGTTCACGTTCTTGTTTTACCCATTCATTCAGCCAGTGCACTGAAATCAGCAATGGAGACCTCAAATTTATATATTGAAGTATGACGTTTTATTTTTATTTGTGGTTAAAGAATATACGTTATTTAAGCGTGTCTAGCATCTACTAAAGTCTAGTTGCTAAGGGTATCGGTCGCGTTGATGAAATATTAAGAGCAGAGACGAAAAAAGCGCCTTAAGGCGCCTTTTTCTTTTTACTATTAATGGGTTAGCTATTCTTTATTGCTTGATGCTTCTCGCGCTTGCGGCTAAACAAGCGACCAATCGCGGCAAAAATAGCTCTGAAAATATTCTTAATATCCTCGAGTATCAAATACAAGCAAGGCACGAGTATAAGTGTCACCATAGTCGCGTACATTACCGCAAACCCCAACGCGACGGCCATGGGAATAACGAACCGTGCCTGTAGACTGGTTTCGAACATGATCGGCAATACACCGGCAAACGTGGTGATTGATGTTAAGGTGATTGCCCTGAAGCGAGCGCAACCAGCGTTAACCACTGAATCTTTAATGCGAACGCCCATAGCACGTTGCTGATTGACAAAGTCAGTCATAACCAGGCTGTCATTTATTACCACCCCTGCGGCGGCGATAATGCCGAAGGTCGACATCATGCTTAGATCTATACCAAACAAGAAATGCCCCCAAATAGCACCCGTTAAGCTAAAGGGAATAACAGACATGATAATAAGCGGTTGGCCGTAACTTTTAAGCGGTGCTGCGAGCAGGATGTAGACCATGATTAACCCTGCCACCAAGAACATAAGCTGCTGGCTTTGCTGTGCTTGCTGCTCTTCAATAGTGCCACCTAGTTCGGTTTTTACCCCTGGGAACTTTTCTTTCAGTAGAGGCAAGAGATCTTCTTCTACCGTCTGCACTACCTCATTTGGCTCTACTTCTTCTTCATCAATTGAGCCAAACACATACACGCTTCGGTATCCGCCTTCACGACGTATGTAGTTGATCCCCGGTTTTTCGGTCAGGCTCACCACATCACCAAGCATGACTTCCCTGCCAGCTGGCGTGGTAATAACCGCGTATTTTAACTCGGCAAAACGTTCCCGGGTTAGCTTGGGGTAGCGCACCATTACGCGCACTTCGTCACCGCCGCGGATCACCCGCTGGGCTTCACCACCGTAAAAACTAGCGCCAACTTGGCGGGCAATGTCGGCTAGATTTAAGCCTAAGTCGTAAGCCACAGGCAGCAGTTGCATTTGTACTTCTTTGCTAGCAGGGTCGATTGACGAACTGATATCAAACAGTCCATTTGTTTGCTGCAACATTGAGATAAACTCACGCCCCGCAGCGTTTAGGGTATCTATGTCACTGCCAAATAGCATGTAACCAAATTCACCGTCGTCATTGCCGCCGCCATTAATATCATCGATGATAGTAATTGACTTCATACCTGGAATTTCAGGTAATTGTTCGCGCCAACGCCTAGCAAGCTCAAACGCGTCAAAATGACGGTCTTCTTCGTCAACCAAGGGAACTTGTACCCGACCTTCAGTGCGACCACGGTTGAATACCATAATGTCGCGCATCATCGAACTGCCGTATTCTTCGATGATTTGTTTATCTACGTTGATGACCATACTTTCGATGGTGATCAAAGCGTTGATTACCGCTTCATCTGGCACGTTTTCATTCATTTCAAACGAGATACCCGGAAAGTCATGAGGCACCTTGGGTGACGGGATCATGCGTACGTAGTTGGCAGACACCAACCCCCAACTGATAACCAGCACAGCAATAAAGATACAAAAAACGAACCAGCGCCATTCGGTGCATCGTTCTACAAAGCGTTTGTATTTTCCGTTTACGAAACCAAAGAAGCGTTGGTTAAAGCGGGCACGCCAACTCGTTTCTTTTACTGGGGTAAACTTCATGTGGGCTAAGTGAGCCGGCAGGATCAGTTTTGACTCTATGAGGCTAAAGACTAGACATAAAATGACCACACAGGCGATTACGTAGAAAAACTGACCTTCAGGGCCGGTGGAAAACAAGGCCGGTGCAAATACTGCAATGGTGGTCAGTACGCCGAAGGTGGCAGGCGTTGCCACGCGCTTCGCACCACGGATAACACTCTCAGCACCGCCGCCTCTTTCTTCAATTTCACTGTAGGCGCTTTCGCCTATGACAATGGCGTCGTCCACCACTATCCCTAGCACCATAATAAATGCGAAAAGCGACAGGATATTAATGGTGACACCAAAAACCGGCATCATCATGATGGCGCCCAAAAAGCACACGGGTAGACCGAGCATAACCCAGAATGCGAGCCTGAATCGCAAGAAAATAGTGAGCATAATTGCCACCAAAATAGCACCCTGAAATAAATTGCTGAGCATCATGTCTAGACGAGCATTGAGGTAGTACGTCATATCCACCAGAACTTTGAGCTGCAAGCCAGCGGGTAAGGTCTTATTGCGCATCTCAATATATTCTTTTACGGTTTTTGATACCGGAATGGTGCTTTGATCTTTGGTGGCCTTTACCGACATATATATGGCGTTTACACCAGAATATTTATAGTAACGCTGGCCTTCTTCAAATCCATCCTCAATGGTGGCTACGTCACCTAAATAGACTTTAGCGCCCGTTTCACTGATTTTTATTGGGATCCTGCGAAACTCGTCGCCACTGTACATTTGGTTTTCAACACGAACGGCGACTATGCCTGAATCAGTACGAAGCTCGCCAGCGGATATGTTGGCTGAATAATTTTGTATTGCGAGCTGCACATCCCCTAAAGTGAGGTTGTATTTACGCAATACATCTGGCTGAATTTCAATCGCAATTTCATCTTCTGGTGCATCCACGCTCACCAGCGAAATATTACTGAGATGAAGGAGTTCATCTTCAATTTTTTTAGCGATAGGTTTTAGCTGCGTAATAGGTAGGTCACCCACTAGAGACATTTCAATCACATCTTGTTGGAACTCAATTTGTGAAATGTCCGGCGGCTCCATATCTGCAGGGAAAGTCGCAATACTATCAACCCGCGCTTTTACCTTATCAAGCACATCGGTGAGTTCTTTATTTTCCTGTATTTCTAAGGTTACTCGGCCACTACCACGAAATGCCCTTGAAGTCGCTTTCTTGATCTCGGTGATGTCCTTTAGTGACTCTTCAATTTTGATCAAAATACTTTCTTCGATCTCTTGAGGCGAGGCACCACGGTACACAGCACTGATATTGATGTAGTTAATTTCAATGTTCGGAAACATTTGGCGCTGGATCGTAAAGTAGCTAAACACCCCCATAATAATGATAAAAATCATCATCAAGTTGGCGGCTACTGAATTATTGGCAAAAAACGCGATTAAACCCGTTTGCTTAGGCTCGAAGGGGTTTGGTAGCTCAGGGTCTTCGTGAGGGACATCTGGGCGAGGAGCGGAATCTTCTGTAGACATACCTTCTCCTATTTCGCTTTCTGAGCGGTTAGCTCACTGGCTGATTTTCCACTACTGACTCTGACTTCCATGCCTGTTTGCGGGTATTCAGGCAGGGTCGTTACAATATTGTCGTTGTCAGAAATGCCTTTACTGATAAGCAAGTACTCGCCTTCCTCGCGAAGAATTTCGACTTTCTTAGGTTGTAGCTTGCTGTCTTTGTCCATTATCCACACGGTCTGGTTATTAACCAGCGCCTGAGGTAAGCGATAAATGTGCTCTAGGGTACGTCCAGGAAAACTAACCTGAACATAGTTACCAAATTTGAGGGCTGGCAAATTGCTTTTCAGGCTGTATGGATCGTTTACCCGAACCACTAATTGACTCATGCGGGTTGCTTGATCCACTACGCCTAAATCACGTGAAATTAATCCGGTACGCTCAATTGGACTGTAACCGTTGGTCACAACTTTGGCTTCTTTTTCTGCTAAGTCGTCGGGTAAAAATTCGCGGTCAAAACCAGCGATTGGGAAGATGACCTCAGCCGCTTCAACATTATATATTTCGCCTACAGAGGTACCTTGAGAGATAAATTGGCCAACACCGATATTACGGCTGATCACGAGTGCATCGTAGGGGGCAATAACTTCACAGTTATCTAAATCGCGTTGAGCAATTTTTAGGCTGGCTTGTGCTGATTTCAAATTTGCCTGAGCGCTGAGCAATTGAGGTTTACGTAAATACAAATCAGACACTTTACTGCTTGGAAGACTTCTGGCTTCCTGCTCGGCAACGTCAGCACGGGCTTTTTCTTCTATTAATTGGGATTGGGCCAAACTGACATTGGCCTGTGCTTGTAAAAGCGCTGCTTCGTAGGCATCTTTTTCGATGCTAAATAAAACACTGCCACGCAGAACTAACCCACCGGCGACAAAGCTGGGGTGCCAGCTAATCACTTCGCCTGACACTTGGGCGGAAATCATAGTACGCTCTAGAGGCTGCACTTCACCGTGGTTGGAAATGACAACTTGATAATCTTCTGCATGGGCAGTTTCTACTGTAATCGTAGGGCGTGTATCGACAAGCTCTTTCTTCTCGTCTTCGGAAGCGCTGACTTCTATCAACGTCATTCCACCAAAGCCGGCGATAAGTGCTAGAAAGGGGAGTAGAACCTTCATCCATCTATTGTTCATTGGGGGGAAAAACCTTATTTGTGTGTTTCGTTATTATTATAATGAGTCGTTGAACGTGAATAGTAGTTGTACTTTTCATTCAACGAGTACTTCTAATTGTAAACAAAAGTATATCGGTTAACATCTGTCATTCCTATTTACTTATTCTTTTTTTTACCCATAAATTAACGTTAATTTTATCGCTAATCTCAGTAAAATTAACATGTTAACTTCGCTTTATTGGTGAAGTGTATCTAACCGGATCTAACGTATGAATTGCTCAATGTTACACCATAAGTTTTACAAACTTGTTAAAGCCAGTGCTATGCTAGGCCTTGTTCTAGCGCCCTTTTCGCTAAGTGCTCAAGATAAAGAGCACAACGTTAATCTCATCAACGTGGCACACCATATCGAGACGCTCGCCTCTGATACCTTTCAAGGGAGAGGACCCCTAACGGAGGGGGAAACCTTAACGATTAACTATTTAGCCAAGCAGTATCAAGCGATGGGGTTGCAGGGCGGGAACCCACATGCACAGAAGTCGTCACCCGTAGCACAATTCCTACAACCTGTGCCCATGGCGCAGATTACGCCTGACCAAAACATGCGTTTACAAATAGGTGAGTTGTCTTTTCTCGCAGGAAGCGACTTCACCGCACGTACCGAACAGATTAACCCACAGATAACCCTTAACGATTCTGAATTAGTATTTGTCGGTTACGGGATCAACGCACCTGAGTATCAATGGAACGATTACGCCAATGTAGATGTTAAGGGCAAGACGGTTATCGTGTTAGTTAATGACCCAGGCTTTGCCACACAGAACCCAAGTTTGTTTACTGGCAATGCGATGACTTACTACGGTCGCTGGACATACAAGTACGAAGAAGCAGCCCGTCAGGGAGCAAAAGCCGTGCTGATTGTACATGAAACTGCGCCAGCAGCTTACCCCTGGAGTGTGGTAGAAAGCTCAAACACGGGTAGCAAGTATACATTGGTTGATAACGAGCAAAATAAATCCAAGTTACCGATTATGGGTTGGATACAGTTGGCCGCAACAGAGCAAGTGTTCGAACAGTCAGGCCTTAATTATCAACAACTTAAAGCACAAGCATTGCAGAGCAATTTTAGTCCAGTGACGTTGAAGCAAACTGCCAATTTACGTCTTAAAAACACCATTAGCCAAGCGACGTCACACAATGTACTGGCAACAATTACCGGCAGTAAATACCCGGACGAATACGTATTGGTAGGCGCACACTGGGATCATTTTGGTACTAAACAAACCGCCGATGGCGATATTATTTATAACGGCGCCGTAGACAATGCTTCTGGTGTTGCTGGCACATTAGAAATGGCGCGTATGCTCAAGGCACAACATGATGTTAAACCATTCGAACGTTCCATTTTATTCATTAATTTCACCGCAGAAGAAACGGGGTTGATTGGCTCAGAGCAATTCTCAAAAGGGGATATCATCCCTACCAAGAAGATGGTTGCCTTGCTTAACATTGATGGTATGAACGTGTTGGATAAAGTGGATTACATTCTGCAGTACGGTGACGGTTTATCCGACATGGAAGATTACCTTGCAAACGCAGCCAAAGCGCAAGGGCGGCGAGTAAAACTTGATCCTCGCCCCCAGAACGGCTTGTTTTTCCGCTCTGATCATTTTTCAATGGCTAAACAAGGTGTTCCGAGCTTGTTGTTTATGAGCTTAGGGGACACAGACCCTGATTATATCGCCCATAAATATCATAAAGCAGCAGATGACTTTTCAGCTGATTGGTCACTGGGTGGCGTAGAGCAAGACATTAAATTGATGGTCAATATTACCGCGACGTTAGCAAACTCGAGAGACTGGCCAAAGTGGAAGATGGCCTCTGACTTTAAAGCGAGCCGTGAAGCTGACTTAGCCAAGTAATCTGTGTAACAATTAGCCAAAAGATGTTAACTGGCGCGAATTAATGCTAACTAGCGCGCATCAAAGCGAACAAGCATATAACCGTGCGATAAATAGAGAGACATGATGGGTAAATTAAGGTTTGTGGTCTTAGCCATAATAGGCAGTGTCACTTGGGGGAACGCATTTGCAGAAGGCTTTGCAGATGGCCCTGTTATTTTTGGTTACGGACAACACGCGCCAGTAAAACAGGACGTTACATTACCAAAAGACACGGTATTTAAACTGACTTTTGATATTGACCAAGCAGGCAAAGAGGGAGCACTCAACCGCGGTATTGATACGGTAGCGCGTTTTATTAACATGCATGTTGCGAACGGCGTGCCGCTGGAAAATCTACATCTCGCTATGGTGATCCATGGTAGTGCCAGCAACGAAATGCTTAATACGAAGGCGTATAAGCAAAAATATGGCAAACCCAATCCAAATGCTGAACTGCTCAGCACCTTGATAGCCAATGGTGTGCAAATCATGCTGTGCGGGCAATCGGCTTATTATCATCAGATTGCCAACGATGACTTAATCGATGGCGTTGATATGGTGCTATCCGCTATGACCGCCCATATATTGTTGCATCAACAAGGGTATTACGTGAATCCTTTTTGAGGGGAGAGTGCTTACCACTATGTAGATAATTTGACGCATATCCATAATCAAATTTACTGCACGTGATAACTTAAAATCGATGAACGATTCAGCCATTCAAATCGGCTTACCTTGTGCCTATCCGTTGTTGTGTCAATGGATCGGGGTTGCTCTCATTTTGGCTTTTGTGTTGGGCTTAGTTGCAATTGTTTACTCTGTATTAAAAGATAAAAAACGGCAAAAAATGAAACGCGATCAACGGCGACAGCAACGCGCCCAGGAGAAGAAGCATTGAAGAGTAGCGCTGCTCAGGTGATTGATGGTGATTTGCACTTGCGTATTTATACACAACCCAAAGCGTCTCGTGACGAAGTGGTGGGCCTCCACGGTGATGAGCTTAAGGTTGCGATCACCGCACCGCCCGTTGACGGTAAAGCCAATACGCATTTGATTAAATATTTAGCCAAGCAGTGCGGCGTGGCTAAATCGAAAGTGATGATTACCAAAGGCCAATTAAACCGGCACAAAACAGTGCTTATTTCAAAGCCGCTAATCATACCTAAGGCCATTCAACAACATGTCGCAGATCACAGTAGTTAACCTGAGTTAACGCTTACCTGTGTTAGCATCGAATGCATGAATGAGGAAGTTTTTGTATTTAGATTATGAACAGTTTGAGGCTGTGAATAATTTGATGTTATGAAGAATGAGGTTCAAATACTATGAAACGTTGTGCTTTTTTATCTACCGATAATCTAGAAGGGTACTTTGTTTACGACGAACTATTATACGAACCGCTAAAGCAACAAGGCTGGCAGGTTGAGGCGGTGTCTTGGCACGATAACACAGTGGATTGGGATCGTTTTGATGTGGTAGTGGTGCGCAGCACGTGGGACTATCAACAGCATGCCAAAGCGTTTATGCGGTGCTTACAGCGAATTGAAGATTCTAGCGCGATATTGGCCAATAGCTTACGGTTATTAACGTGGAATATTAGTAAAGAGTATTTAAAAGATATAGCCAGTCAGGGGATCGCAATTGTGCCCACCCTATGGCTAGACACGTTCGATTTAGCACAAGTCAGCGCGGGTTTTGAGCGTTTTAATTGTGATAGGTTGGTGATCAAACCGTGTGTTAGCGCTAATGCTGATCACACTTACATGCTCGACCGAGAGCAGTTACTTGCCCAATCAAAAAATCTTGCTGAGGTCTTTAACGGGCGGGCGTTTATGGTTCAACCCTTTGTTGAAGCCGTGGTAACCCAAGGGGAGTATTCGCTCTTTTACTTTAACGGTCACTTTAGCCACGCAATTTTAAAAACACCTGAGCCAGGTGATTTTAGAGTACAAGAAGAGCATGGTGGCAGTTTACAAGCTGTTGAGCCTGATGAAGAAATGCTTACTCAAGCTCGCCATACTATGGCGTCGCTGCCAGATGATGCCTTGTATGCACGCATCGATTTACTGCGTTATCAAGGTGAGTACGTGGTGATTGAAATTGAGCTGATTGAACCGAGTCTGTACTTCAATATGGATGCTAACGCTCCAGCTAATTTTGTTGAGGCTTTCATGGAATCATTTGGGAAAGGTTAGCGCTTTATCAGCCGGCGAGCAGGATTTTTATCTGTAGCTGAGCCAGCAATTACAAGCCAGCTATGGCAACATGTTTGAATATGGCCCATTATTTTTGACCATACGCGTGGATATCGAAGTATTAAAGCGTTGTACGCCGGGTAATCTGCTCAACTGTGCCCTTAACAGCTCATCAAATGCCTCGATGTCAGTCGCAAGTATCTCCAGCACATAATCTGAATCCCCAGTGACAGCATGACAAGAGCGCACTGAAGCGTGTTCGATAATCGCCTTTTCAAACGCCTGATAATGTTCAAAATCGACCACCACATGCACCAATGCCCGAATGCTTAAGCCCAGCGCCTTGGTATTTAGTTGGGCGCTATATCCTTCAATAACCCCTGCCGATTGCAATTGCTGCACTTTATTCCAACAGGGTGTTTTACTGATACCTAGGGTATCACCTAGGTTTGCGAATGACATGCGACCATCTTTTTCCAAGGCATTGATGATTTTTATACTGCTTTTATCTAACACTTGTTTCTTCATATGTGAAATAACCAGAACGTTGTTCTTAAAAATCGCTTTCAATCAGTATAAATAGAACAATGTTCGAAGGCGAGTACTCTAGCATGATAGGCATTATTGACGTGTGACGTCACGCAGCCAAACTGAGCAAGGATAATGTCTATGAATAAGCCTGAAACGCCCGATACTATTTTTCGCCAAAAGTACCATGCCCTACTTGATAAACCAGAGATGCTTGATTACGGCACTTATTTACATTGTCAGCAGTTGCTGAGTGCGCAAAAACCGTTAACCGAGCTGTGCAATGGCGACGAGTTACAGTTTCAAATAGTGCATCAAGTGGAAGAGTTGTGGATGAAACTCGCCATTTATACGCTGGTGGATATATTGGAATTCATGCAGCAGGAAAACACCCTGCGTGTAGTGACACTTATGAAGCGAGTCAGTTTTATTCAGCGCATGATGAGTCAGCAATTGGATTTACTCGAAACCATGTCCCCAAAAGAGTATCAGCAAATTCGTTTGCAACTTGGCAATGGTAGCGGCCAAGAGTCACCTGGTTTTCGTACGTTATTGAAAATGCCAACCGACTTATGGAGCGTGTTCAACGAGCAATACTTAGTAGGGCGAAATAAAAACATCGAGCAAGTATACGATAGCCAATACAGTCACGACGAAAGTTACGTTGTGGCCGAGTGCTTGGCTGAATTTGACGAGCAATTACAAAAGTTTCGTAGTCTGCATATTTTTTTAATTCAACGTTCAATTGGCCTTGAGGCTAAGTCGTTGAAAGGGCGAGCGGTTACGCTATTGGAAAATGGCGCGAAACATCGATTTTTCCCTGAATTGTGGCAGGTGCGTAGCAGCATGACGGACAGCTGGGGCAGCGCTTATGGTGAAGTGCGAGAGTCAATCCATGAGGTTAATAACCAAGTTGGTGGAGGTTGCCCGTTTCATCAAAATCCTAGTGAGGCCCTATAGTGCAAGATGCCAATCAGCAGTTTTCTTTACCTAAGGGGATGTATCTACTCAGCCATTCGGTGGGTTGCATGCCTGTGCTGACACGCAGCTTAGTGGGACAAACTTATTTCGAACCTTGGCAGCAAAAAGGTGGGGATGCTTGGCCGCAGTGGCTAACGATTATCGAGCAATTTTGTGATGAATTGGGCACCTTGTTTAATGCCAGCTCAGCGGATTTTTGCCCTCAACCCAGTGTTTCAAGTGGGTTGAATCAATACTTACAGTCTCTTGGGGGCGTTCAGTTAAAAAACGCCGATAGACCCGCAACCCGCAAACGCACAGTATTAATGCATGCGTCAGCATTTCCGTCTATGGGCTTCGTTGTTCAAGGGTTGGCAGCTTACGGTTTTGAGCTGACGTTAATAGACAAGGATATTGACCCGAATGACGTTGCAGCTTGGCAAGCTCACTTAACTGAAGATGTAGAGGTGGTATTGATCACCCATGTGCACTCAAACAGCGGTGTGTTATCAAACGTAGCTGATATAAGCGCCCTGTGCCGGGCAAAGAATATTCGAGTAGTTGTGGATGTGGCGCAATCGGTAGGGGTTGTGCCGATTGATTTACAAACGTGGGACGTTGATGTGATCTTAGGCTCATGCGTCAAATGGTTGTGTGGTGGACCCGGAGCTGGCTTTATGTGGATAAACCCAAAGCATATTAATGCACTTGAACCAAAACAATTGGGCTGGTTTTCTCATCAAAACCCGTTTGAGTTTGATATCGAACACTTTGCGTTTGCAGATGCAGCAAAGCGCTTTTGGGGGGGCACGCCGAGTATCTTACCCTATGCCACAGCGCTGGTAGGTGTGCAGCAAGTCAACCAAATCGGATCACAAAGCTTATTCGAACACAGTAAAACGTTACAAAGAGTCGTGCTAGCCGATGCCGCCGAGCATGTGTTAACGCCGATTGATGTAGCGCAAACAGGCGGCACTTTGTGTGTGCATTTATCAGAGCCTAAGCTCACCCAATTGGAAAGGGACTTGCACGCAGCCAATGCGTATTTCGATCGAAGGGGCGATTGTCTGCGCCTGTCGTGGCATATTTACAACACAGAGCAAGAGGCACAACGTGTTGCTCAAATGTTTAAGGACTTGTAGGCAAGCACGGTCGGCAAAGCTTCGGATTAGCCTTCATATTTCGCTGTTACTGTTCGATGATGAAACGTCATCGTCGTACATCGCTTGTGTCTAACGCCGCCAAAAATTCGCTGAAGTGATTAAAGACCCAATCGGCCTGGTCGGCATATTCTGGGAGTTCACCTGGGGCAAATAAACAAGCAAGCATACCTGCGTTTTTCGCTGCTTGAATGTCATACAGATAATCCCCTACGTAGGCGAGTTGGTGAACGGGTAATTGCCACAATGTGGCGATGTGCAATAACGCTTGCGGATCAGGTTTAGGCGCAGCGTCTTCTCTGGTTACTATGGGATCAAACAGCGAAGCATGGTGCTTTAGCTTATGTTGAGTTGCAGGCTGGCTATTGCGCGTAACAATAGCGACAGGTTGCTGTGCGCTCGCTAGGCACTGAATCAATGGCAGGGCGCCGTCTATCCACAGGGCATTTTGCGCGTCTTGCAGTTCGTAATCCGCCACAATTCTATTCGCCACTATTTGCTGCGCTTCGTCTAATCCCTCGATAAAACGCAATATGTCTTGTTTCGGTGGGCAACCGACTTGTTCGCGCAGGTATATGAAATCTAGCTTTGAGGTCACCAATGTACCATCAAGATCAAAGATGAAACCTTTGATTTGATTGATAGGATGTGGGTTGGTTGGGCTTGTCCGGTTAATCACTTTTCTCCCTAGCCAGAGTGGTCAGTTTACGTGCTTGCTTCTGATATGCATCGTGTTTCATGGTTAGCGCTATTTGGTTCAGTCTTATTCAACGTGGGCCAACATGTCATTCGACGGGCTAAAAATGCCGTTCGTCGCGTCACAGTAAAAACAGTCATTTGCGGTGTAATATTTTTCGTTTTTCTCGGTCTGGTGCTGTATCTACTTTTGTTGTAGTTATCCAGCCAATCGCTGTTGCACAAGCAGGCGTGGCGCTTTTTTAAATTCACTAACGCCGACATAGCGACCAGCTTACTATTAATAAGCTGTAAATAGTGACAATCAAGGAATCAAAAATGAGTGAAGCGGTATCTAACGATGTAAGAACCCGTCTACAGTGGTCTTTATTGGCTCTACGCCTTGGGGTGTTTATTGTGATGTTTATTTGGACAATGGACAAATTCGTTAATCCAGGCCATAGCATCGCTATCTTCGAGAAGTTTTATTCTATTCCTGGCTTAGGTGAGACGGTTGCCTACATTATGGGCGCTTTGCAGCTACTGTTGGTATTGGCGTTTGTGGCGGGCATTAAAAAACGTTTCACTTATGGGCTCATTTTCTTAATGCACGGAGGCTCTACGCTTTCAGCTTTTGCTCAATACTTTGATGCGTTCAATAACCTATTGTTCTTTGCCGCATGGCCTATGTGGGCAGCATGTTTCGCGCTATACCTATTACGTGACGAAGACACTAAGTTTACATTAGGGAAATAGCCTGCTTTTTATCACTTCATACTTGCTTACTTCATATTTGAGCATTTCATGTAGTGGCCACTGAGTCAGTAAAAAAAGCCGATAGGGTCACTTCAAACTCATCGGCTTTTGCGCTTTTATAAGCTGTGCTTATTCACCATCATAAATATAAAATATTCAATGTTATTAAATAGTTGCCATGATCGGTTACGTCATCTATTTGTCATAAAATGGTCATGTAAGTTTCGCATTTACTGAGTACCTTTGCTGCGCTTATATCGCAGTCACTCTTAAATGGAACACACATGACAACAATAACATCCTCTATTTTTACCGTCAGTAAGCTAGCCCTTCTTGTTGCAGGGTTTATTGGAACGAATGCTTACGGGCAGACGTCACGTAATCAGCATCAAATCGAAGAAATTACCGTGACGGCGCAAAAACGCGATCAGTCAATTCAAGATGTGCCTGTCAGTATCAGTGCCTACGATGGTGCGTTGCTTGAGAGTTTAGGGGTTGCCGAGCTCGACACCTTATCCGAAATAACCCCTGGTTTGGTGATTCAAGAACAAAGCCCGAACAACCCGGGTTTCGTTATTCGGGGGATTACGTCAGACAGTGGTTCGTCACAGGCGGCACCTCGTGTGTCGATTTACTATAACGGTGCTGACGTATCCCGCTCTCGGGGCTCGTATTTTGAATTGTTTGATATAGAGCGTATTGAAGTGGTTAAAGGCCCGCAAGCGACCCTGTTTGGCACGGCAGCATCAGTGGGTGCGTTAAGTGTTATCACCCGCAAACCCCAAGAAGAATTCGGTGCAGAAATAAAGGCCAGTGTGGGCAATTATTCAGCTGAAACCCTCAGTGGGTTCGTGACTGGCGGCAATAGCCAAGTGCAGGGTCGATTGGCGTTTAGCTATCGCCAACGTGATGGTTTCATTCGTAATATTGCCGGGGAAGCGGGTTCGCAAAACCCTGACGGATTCGATCAGGAAGACATGCATGGTATTGAGCGCACAGCGTTTCGCCCGTCGCTACGTTTTACACCCAGTGATGAGCTGACCATAGACTTGGTTTATACCCACGAAAAAAATGACGACACGGGTACATCGTTTAAAAATGGCTTATTTGCACCCACTGGTGGCGATACCAGCGCATTTAGTTTTGTGGAAATGTCAGGTAGCCCATTATCCCAAGAGGTGTTTGGCCGCAAAGATTTGGGCGTAGAACGCACCGTTGACGATCTGAACCTAACGGTTAATTGGGATATTAACCAAGACTTAACGTTTACCTCAATCACCGCTTCTCGTCGCTTTGATTCACTGGAAGTATTTGATGCCGATGGCACGCAAGCGTGGTTCTTAGAATTTGCTGAAGATGCCACTGGTGATCAATTCAGCCAAGAATTTCGCATGATCCATCAAGGTGACAAGCTGACTACTATCGCCGGTGTGAGCTATTTCACCGAAGACGGTAGTCAAGCAGTGCCATTTAGCACAGAGGAATCTGTCTTTTTGAACTGCCTAGGGGCCTTTGCTGCTCTTGCGCAGCCATGCGTAGCAAACGATGGCTCTGTTCCTGTGCTCACGCCCATTTTAACTGAAGGGGCTGCTCAGCTTTTGCCGTATCGTTTAGAGTTTGAAAACTACGGCGAGACCGATGCTTACTCGGCGTTCGCTGATGTGACTTATGACGTGAATGAGGCGCTAGAGCTAACCGCCGGTTTACGCTATGTGCGTGAAGACAAAAAAAGTGGTTATCGCTCAGATGCGCCTGCAAGTGTATTAACTGGCAGTGAACTGTTTACCGTGGACACAGAAGGTCAGATTTTCCGTGCTGAAGAAGACTACGATGATTGGTTGCCACGCTTTAATATGTTGTACGTCTTAAATGAAGACATCAATATGTACGCGACCATTTCTAAAGGTCGCCGCTCTGATGTGTTGAATGTGACGTCAGTTCGCGGGGAAGATGGCTCGGGTGAGAAGTCTGTTACTGAAATCCCAGCTGAGATCATCTGGAACTACGAAGCGGGCATCAAAGGACAAGCGTTCGATAAATCTGTGAATTATAACGCCTCGGTGTTTTATCAAGACTATTCAAATTTCCAAGTTACTTTGTTAGATGACGAGGGCGTGGCATATGCCGCAGATGCTGGCTCGGCGACCAATGTTGGCGCTGAAGCAGAAGTGCGTGCCCTGTTAGGTGCTGATTTTGAGCTATTCGCTAATCTAGCTTATTTAGATGCAACCATAGACGACGACAGCACAAACGGTGACCTAGCGGGCAATCGCTTTCGCTTGCAGCCGGAATGGACAGCTAGTGTCGGCATGTTCTACGCGACTGCACTTTCGCAAGGTTATAACCTAACGAGTTCTTTAGTGTACAGCTACCGCTCAGACGTGTTCTTTGAACCGGCGAATGCACCAATATCAGGTTTAGACATCAGCGAAGATTCCGTCAGCTTAGTCAGTGCCCGCATCGGTATTGCAGGTGCGGATGAAGATTGGGCAGTAAACTTGTTTGCCAGTAACTTGCTTGATAAAGAATATCTAGTGGACGCAGGTAATACCGGTGGCGGCTTTGGCAACCCAACTTTTGTCGCGGGGGCCCCACGCTTTTACGGCATCGAGTTCAAAATGCGTTTTGGCGAGTAGATAAACGTATGACCAGCGCTCTGTGCAAGTATGCACAAGAGCGTCAGTAACAATTGAAAGCCTGTACCCCGTTTCAGCACGTCGCTAAAACGGGGTTTTTAGTAAAGGGAGACACCGTAAATTCAATATTGCGGAATATAAATTCCTCTGCATCAACAGAATTATCATGGTAGCGTTTCAACTCAGTCTATTTAGTGGGAGGTTTTATGGCACAGTGGTTAGACGCAAAGGTCACAAAGCGGATTGATTGGAACGACCATCTTTTTAGCTTACGTTTTCAGTGCGCTGATTTTCCTGAATATACTCCGGGCCAATTTACTAAAGTCGGCATCGCTCAAGATGACACCGTCATTTCTAGGCCTTATTCTTTAGTCAGCCACCCACGTAACAGCGAATTGGAAATTATGGCTGTGCCGGTAGAGGAAGGCATTTTGTCACCTAAATTACATGAATTACATGAAGGTGATGGGCTAAAGGTTATGGCGCCAGCGACGGGCTTTTTGGTGTTAAATGAAGTACCTGACAGCGACAATATTTGGCTGATTGCCACAGGCACAGGAGTTGGGCCTTTTCTATCTATTCTTGCGGGCGAAGAGATTTGGCAGCGGTATAAAAAAGTTGTTTTAGTCTACGCGGCCCGGTATCAAAATGACTTGGCGTACGGCGAATTTATTAAACAGTGTAAAAGCCAACACTCAGATCAATTTAGTTACCTACCTATTGTCAGTCGAGAAGAAGGTAAAGGTGCATTGCACGGGCGTATACCTGAATTATTGCAATCAGGAGCTATCATCAACACAGCCAATACGCCCTTAAGCGCCCAGCAAAGTCAGGTCATGTTGTGCGGCAATCCACAAATGATCGAAGAGGCTATGGCGACGCTAAAAAACATGGGGCTAAAGAAGCATCTACGTCGCTCACCAGGTCAGATCACGCAGGAGCGTTACTGGTAGTTTTCGCGCGAATGCCAGCTGAATGTTAAGAATAGGCGCGAAAATATGGTAGAGTGCGCGCCAATAAAAAGCGCATCATTTGCTTATAGCTGATTATCTTTTTTCACTATGCTTAATCTCTGAAGCCGCACTCACTGATATTTTACTCTATGAGTCATGACTCAATGATCCCACATTCTCATTACACACTAGGTATTCTATGACCCCTTGGACGCAAATCAACAGCGCGCAAATACCGAATAATGGCGGTGAACTGACGTTACATCAGCGCGGTAAAGAATTTTCAATTCGTATCGCTGGCAAGCGCGGTGAATTGATGAATAGCCGTGTTTTTAATTCCGAGAAAGTCCTGTCTCGAGTTGGCTGCGGTCATTTGAAAGATGTGGACAACGCCAATGTGCTGGTGGGCGGTTTAGGCATGGGGTATACATTAACTGCTGCCTTGAGTGTGCTGAATAAATCGGCGAGTGTCACGGTCGCCGAGCTTATCCCTGAGGTTGTTACGTGGAACCAAGGGCCATTAGGGCAGTGTTCCGGCTACCCATTGAAAGACTCTAGAACCCAAGTAAAAGTAGGGGACGTAACCAAGCTGTTAACTCTACAGAGCGAAACGTATGACGCAATTTTGTTGGACGTAGACAACGGCCCAAGAGGGTTGACGCATGCTGATAACAACTGGATATATTCAGAAGTGGGGCTCAAGGCTATTTTGCAGATGCTACGGCCAAAAGGCGTACTGGCGATTTGGTCTGCGGGCCCAGATTATTTATTTGAAGTGCGCCTTAAAAATGTCGGCTACAAAGTCGATACGCGCATCGCATCAGCCAGAGCAGATAAAGGTATCAAGCACACCATCTTCTTAGCTAAAAAGCCTGAATAGCCGGGTGACATCATAAGAGCAGTGAACGGCGTTGACCTTAAGCGTCAGCGCCAAACCAGTTAAGTTTCTCTCGTAAGCTGACCACCGAACCAACAATGATAAGCGCCGGTGGTTTAATGCCCGCTGCTGCCACTTTTTGTTGAATATTTGCTAAGTTACCCGCCACGACTTTTTGCTCTGCGGTCGTTGCCGATTGCACCAGTGCAATTTCAGTGGTGTCCGGTAGGCCATGCTGAATGAGTTTCTCACAAATAACAGGCAAGCCTGTTAACCCCATATAGAATACAGTGGTTTGTTCAGGCTGGGCCAGCATGGGCCAGTTTAAGTTGATGCTGTTATCTCGTAAGTGGCCTGTGGCAAATACCACCGACTTGGCGTGATCTCTGTGGGTCAGGGGAATGCCAGCGTAACTGGCAGCACCACTGGCGGCTGTAATGCCAGGCACCACTTGGAAGCTCACGCCTTTTTCCACTAGGGTCTCTATTTCTTCACCGCCGCGACCAAATATAAAAGGGTCGCCGCCTTTTAGACGCACGACTCGATTCCCCTTTAAGGCTAAATCGGCCAGTAGCGCGTTAATTTCATCTTGTGGCACGGTATGTAAGCTGCGGGCTTTTCCCACGTATATTTTCTCTGCATCCCGGCGCACCAGTTCTAATATTTCTTTGGACACCAAGCGGTCATATACGACGACGTCAGCTTTTTGCATTAGCCGTAGCGCGCGAAACGTTAGTAAGTCTGGATCGCCCGGACCAGCACCGACCAAGTACACCTCTCCTTTGCCCGAGTCATGCTCGTCAAGGGCAAGTTTGTCTTGCATCATCTGTTCGGCTTTGCTGTTGTTGCCTTGTAGAACCTGTTCGGCGACATCGCCATCGAGGATATCTTCCCAAAAGTAACGGCGTTTTGTCACTGAGTTAAAGCGGGCTTTAACGGTTTCACGGAATTTTTCTGAAAACTGCCCCAGCAAACTGACCTTTTGCGGAATAACAGACTCGAGTTTCTGGCGTAAATAGCGCAGTAGTACAGGCGCAACACCACCGCTGCTCATGGCGATAATAATCGGCGAGCGGTCAACAATTGAAGGGGTAATAAACTGGCACAAAGGCGTATTATCCACCACATTCACCAGAATATTTTGTGCCTTAGCTTGGTGATGAATATCTATATTTAATTGGCTGTCGTCTGTGGCCACAAAGACTAATTGTTTGGCCGTGAGGTCACTCGATTCGTACCCACGAGTGTGCAGTGTGACTTGCCCTTCATCCGCTAAGCGCTGCACCGTATCACAGGCCCAAGGGGCAACCACCGTGATAGTGGCTGAGGTTTTTAACAGTAACTCCACTTTACGGGCAGCCACTTCCCCTGCACCGACAACGAGACAGTTCAGCTCTTTAGTATCAACAAAAATAGGGAAATATTGCATAGGGCCCGCTAACGCTTAAAACTCTTAATATAGATGCTATTCTGCGGGTTCTTCTTAGTTAAATAAAGCATTGTAATCAGAAAAGATATTCTTTTTAGTTATGATAGAAGTGGTTCTCATAGCCTTAAGCAAGACTTTTTAATAGGCATAAAAAAAGAGGCCAGTGGCCTCTTCTTATATTGTTAGCATTTTCACTTTTATTCGCCAATTAGAGGCGCATAAAAGGGCGGCGTCAGGCTTAGCTTATTCAGGCTTACCACGACGACGTGGAGGCTGATCTGACCATTCACGCATATTCAAACGCTGACCGGCAACACGGGTTTTTTGCAATGTATCTTGCGTTGCACGAGGCATATTTTTCGGCAAATCAACGGTACTGAAGTTATCGTAAATCTCGATAGCACCAATATTTTTACTGCTGATGTTTGCTTCATTAGCGATCGCGCCAACGATGTTGCCAGGCTTAGCGCCATGAGTATGACCTACTTCGATACGGTAGCGCTGCATGCCTTCTTCCGGTGTGCTGCTTTTGCGAGCACGTTGTGGTCTGTCACCACCGCGGTCACCGCCACGCTCACGACCACGTCCACCGCGATCATCACGACCACCACGGTCATTTCTGTCACCACGAGGAGGGGCAGAGTTCAGGTCAGGACGGTCGCCTTCTTTCAGAATAAGCGGCTCGTCACCTTGAGCAATCTTAGCTAATGCAGCCATAATCACTTCTGGTGCGGCTTCGGTTTCTGCTTGAATTGACTCAACGATAGGGATCAATGTCTCTATGCTGCTGTCACCGATCGCTTCAATCACGCTGCTTTTGAAGCGGCTCAAACGCGTTTCATTTAGCTGAGAGATTGATGGGATTGGCATAGGATCAATCGATTGACGTGTAGCACGCTCGATTGAGAACAACATGCGCTTCTCACGATGTGAGATGAACAGTATTGCATCACCTTGACGACCAGCACGGCCAGTACGACCAATACGGTGAACGTAAGATTCTGTATCGTAAGGCACGTCGTAGTTGATAACGTGACTTACACGTTCAACGTCAAGGCCACGTGCAACAACGTCTGTTGCTACAAGAATATCAATTTTACCGCGCTTCAAACGTTCAACAGTACGTTCACGTGAGTTTTGCGGAATGTCACCGTTAAGAGGCTCAACAGCGTAGCCACGAGCAGACAATTTCTCAGAAAGCTCCATGGTTGCGGTTTTAGTACGTACGAAAATAATCACCGCATCAAACTCTTCCACTTCCATAATACGGGTAAGGGCTTCAAGTTTGTGATGGCCAGCCACCTGGCAGTAACGCTGCTTGATGGTGCTAGCGGTAGCAACTTTAGATTCGATTTTTACTTGTTTAGGATCGCTCAAGTAACGCTTAGTAATTTTGCGGATTGGATCAGGCATAGTCGCTGAGAACAACGCAGTTTGGCGCTCTGCTGGTGCGTGGCTCAAAATCCACTCAACGTCATCGATGAAACCCATGCGTAGCATTTCGTCGGCTTCGTCTAATACCAAGAACTTAAGGTTATCTAATTTCAACGTGCCTTTTTTGATATGGTCGATTACACGACCAGGCGTGCCGACTACAACCTGTGCACCACGTCTTAGTTGGCGGATTTGGTTGTCGTAAGATGAGCCACCGTAAATAGGTAATACGTTAAGTTTACGAGAGAAACTAGCGTATACCTGAAAGGCTTCAGCTACCTGAATCGCTAATTCGCGAGTCGGTGCCAAAACTAATAATTGAGTGTTGCTGTTGTTAGCATCCACGTTTGCAAGCATTGGCAATGCGAATGCTGCTGTTTTACCCGTACCGGTTTGCGCAGTACCAAGAAGATCGTGACCTTCCATTATTAGCGGAATACATTGAGCTTGGATTGGGGTTGGTTTTTCGTAACCTACTTTTTCTAAAGCTTGAAGCAATTCGGCAGGTAGGTTGAGGTCTTTAAAAGTCAATTCGACAGTGTCAGTCATTAATTATCCCTAGTTAGAAACACGCAGGATTAACTTAGATTTCACAGTCAAATTCTAAAACAAACCAGCGTGGATACACAAAAGAAGTATTATATGAGAAATCGCGTCTATACACCACGTTAGGCCGCGTTTTATTTAAACTAATCTGTATTTATTGAATATCTCTGATGAACTTGTTATCAATGCGTTAACGCAATGAAAAATAACCATTAAAAAAGTGCAGAATTGTCACGAATTTAAAATAAAACTGACATGTTTAATGGTGTCGCTTACGGTAACAAATACTCAGTGAATAAAATTCCGGGTGAAAAATTACTCTTAGGTGATTCTGGCGGAGTTAAACCGTTAAGCAAAGTCGAGTAGAACTGAAAATAATTGCGTTGAAATTGCAACGATTGGCCGTTTCACTACACCAAGTGTTCAAGTAAGATAATTTTGTCGCATTTGCACGCTCAAAGGTTTCAGGCATAACACACTACCCGTTGCGCATGATGACAAGCTGCAATGTCGCGGTAAGTAAAAGAGTGAAGAACCAGGATATGGATGATGAATAAAATGAGAAAAACGATAATCGCACTATCACTAGGGATGTTGATCAGTTGTGGGCAGCAAACTAGTGAAGAACATATCCAAGCCGCGCAAGAATTTATCGCGCAAAATGACAGTGCTTCGGCGATTATCTCGTTGAAAACCGCCGTACAATTAGCCCCTAAATCGCCAGAAGCGCGCTTTGAATTGGGTAAAGTTTACCTTGACGAAAAGCAATTTGAGAGTGCTGAAAAAGAACTCAGTCGCGCATTAGAATATGGTTACGATGGGGCTAAGGTGCTGCCGTTGCTGACCCGCGCCTACCAACGAACCGGCGCCTATGCGGCTATCAGTGAAATGGAAGATAACAACGTCGACCTGAGTAATGAGGACAAAGCGGAAATTGGTTATTTCAAAATCGTATCTTTAGTGCGATTAAATAAGCCCGATGATGCGCGCGCGATCATCGCTGATCAGTCGCAGTTACAGACAGATTCCGTATTCAAGTCACTGAGCCAAGCTTATAAAGACATACTTGATAAAGATTATCCTCTGGCACTGCAAAGCCTTAGCGATATCAAAGATAGCCACCCTGATCATCCTGAAGTCCTTAAACTTTTGGCGCAACTGCATTTAAGCTTGGGCGACCCGAAAGCGGCGGCTCAAGCGTTTGACCGATATGTGTCTTTGTATCCCGATGATTTACAGACCACTTTTGTGCTTGCCAAACTCTGGGTAGATTTAGGGGAAACGGCAAAAGCGGAACCTTACCTCGATCAGTTATTGGCCGTGAATGCTAAAAATGGTTTGCTCAATCAACTAAAAGCGGCTGCACGAATAGCGGATAAAGACTATGGAGAGGCCCAGAAATACGCTGAGCTAGGTATTCAAAATGGTATGAATGATCCTTCGCTACGTTTAATAGCAGGTTATGCCGCATACCAGCAAAAAGATTTTGAGGCCGCTCAGCAGCACCTTTCATTAGTGGCTAGCAGTTTGCCTGGCAACCATCCTGGTTTGCGTTTACTGGCTGCTAGCCAATTACAGCTGGGCTTGAATGCTGAGGCGGGGGATGTGCTGGAGCGCATGGAGCAAGTCAACGAGCAAGATGCGCAACTGTTTTCAAAAGCCAGTTATGAATTATTGCGTCAGGGAAATGTAAAAGACGCCCAAGAGCTAGTAGAGAAATCTTCCAGTATCAGTACCACGGCAGAAGACCTCACACGTTTAGGTTTGCTTAAACTCTCGCTGAATAATCTTGATGGTATCGTTAATCTAGAAGAGGCACTGGAAAAGTCACCTGAACTTGAGAGTGCTAAAAAGACACTCGCTACTGCCTACATCACTACTAAGCAATATGACAAAGCCCTAGAATTAGCGCAGCAATGGAAAGCCGAAGATGCCAATGACATTAGCGCGTATTTGCTGGCTGGCGAAGTGTTCAGTAAACAGCAAGATCTAAACAATGCGAAAGCCGAATTTGAGCAGGTGATGCGTATTGACCCTGATCACAAAGGCGCAGCGCTGGGCTTAGTCAACATCGCTATTGCCGAAAAAGATGTGGTTCGAGCGCAATCAGGCCTAACGGCTTTGCTTAATCGTTTTCCTGATTATACGCCAGCATTGGCGACGGCTTATCTGTTTAATAAACAGCAAGGTAAAACACAGCAAGGTATTGAGGTTATCCAAAGCGCGCTGAACAAGGCGCCTGACAATCAAGAGCTGAGTCTGTTGTATGCCCGTGTATTGTTGCTTGAAAAGCAATATGACCAGGCACTGCAACAGTTCGTTAAATTTGATCAAAATGAATCTTTGCCACCTGCTTATTGGCAGGGGAAAGGCCAAGCGTTGATTCGTTCAGGTGATTTGCAGGGCGCACAGGATCACTATGACAAGTGGCTGAGCATTGCCCCGAACGACAAACAAGCCGTCGTGGGCAAGTTACTCCTGCTGGACAACACGGGCAAATTTGCCGAAGGCGTCAAGTTAAGCGAAGGTTTCTTAGCGGTGCGCAATGACACTCAAATGCAATTGCTTAACACGCATTTCTTATTGATGAATAAAGATATGGACGCAGGAAGGAAGGCCTACGAGGCAATACCGCAAGAGCTAAAAAGTATGCCCATTGTAAAGGGCTTTCGAGCACGTTTACTGATTGTTGATGGTGATTTTGAGCAAGCCGAGCCAAATGCTCATGCTGCCTATGAAGGTTTACCAAATGGCAGAAATCTAGTCTTGTGGGTGTTTACCCTTGAGCGATTAAATAAAAAAGAGCAAGCACTGAGTGCGATTAAAGCCCATTTAAACGTATCACCGAACGACGGTGCTGCTTTAATGATGTTGGCCGAAAGGCAAATTAATAGTGGTGATGACGAAGCTGTTGCTAGCTATCAAACCTTACTACAGAAAAACCCTAACAACTTTGTTGCACTGAATAATTTAGCCTATTTGTATCTACAGCAAAATCAGCTAGACAAAGCCCTGGAATACGCTGAAAGCGCGGTAAAACAGCGCCCTGATAATGCCGCCGCAGTAGATACCTATGCCCAAGTGTTAGTGGCTAAGGAAGAATACCGAAAAGCAGTGAAACAATACGATGCGGTTGTGAATGACAAAATGCGCAATGAAGAGATTTATCTCAATTACGTGGAAGCGCTTTTTCTCGACGGCAGCACGTTGCTAGGCAAACGCAAGCTGGAACAACGTGAAATGAAAACTGATGAAAATATTGCTCGCCAAGCTCAATTGAAAGCCAAATACGCCGAGTAATCAACAACCTATAATCCGCTTTTACTAAAACAAAAGCCCGTAACGGAAACACGTCACGGGCTTTTTTATAGCGCTAAATGGCCAATGGTAGGCTGGTTAACATTTTTGTACGGCTCGCACTATCCACTGCTTTAATTGTGCTTCACCTAATGCTCCTGAAATACGATCGATTTCTTTGCCTTGATGAAACAAAATCAACGTCGGAATACTGCGGATACCGGCTTCACTACTGATCTGCTGAGCTTGCTCGGTGTTTAACTGGGCGAATAATACACTATCCGTTTGGCTAGCTAACTTGGCAAATACAGGAGCAAAGCTTTTGCACGGACCGCACCAACTGGCCCAAAAGTCGACCAAAACCGGCAAGTGGTTTCGCTCAATGTAGCGATAAAATTGATGCTGGGTGAGCTGGCACGGTTGATGGGTATGCAGCTTCTGCTGGCACTTGCCACAATTAGCTTGGGTATGATCTTTGCTCTCAGGGACGTTGTTAATGGCATAACAATGGGGACAAACGATATGCATTTATTCTTTCTCCTGCTTTATAGTATGTGGAGACAACTGCTTAACCTGAAGCTGTAAATCTTTGATATGCACCAACAAATCACTAAGCGTCGGCTCTTCTTCTAAATCGTGCTCAGCAGCATCTTCTTTGGCCTTTTGTTTGCGCGCCAATTCATTCTCCTGCTCCATTACACTGACGACTATGCCAATAACCATATTCAAAAAAGCAAAGGCGGTGAAGAAAATAAAGGTCAGATAGAACACCCAACTCAATGGGTAAACTTCCATTGTTTCATACATGACATCGGTCCAATCTTCGAACGTCATGACTCTAAACAAGGTCAATAGTGAAATGGCGATATCGCCCCAAAGGTCTGGATTAATGCTTTCAAATAAGGTGCTACCTATCGCTGCATAGATATAAAAGATGATGAACATCAGTAGCATAACGTAACCAAGTTGAGGCAAGGCTTTTACCAAAGAGACTAAAAGTATGCGCAACTCAGGGATGATAGAAATCATCCGCAATACCCTAAATACTCTGACCAGACGAGCGATAACGGCCAAATCAGCGTCTTCAGCGGGGATAAGGCTGACAATAACGATCAAGGTATCGAATATATTCCAGAAGTTCTTAAAGAAATCCCGCTTTCGCTCTTCAGCTAAAAACCGAATGGTAATTTCAGTTAAGAAGAACGCGCTGATAAACCAATCTAAAAACTGTGTCACGTGGTACATGGTCACGGACATTTCATAGGTTTTCGCGCCCACTAACAGGGCGGAAAATATGATCACCGAAATCACAAAAATCTCGAACAGCTTGTTCGAACGAATACGAATAAATTTGGCTTGTAGGGATAAAGCGTTCATGGACTCACGAAGTTTATAAAAAATCGTCGATAGAATATTGGATTCTGCTCGGCTGTCAATTGAGGATTGGTATGTGAATGTGTATAAACCAAAGCGTAATGCATGAAGTGCAAACCAAACGTGATATTCTGATAAAAGCATCGAAAATACCTTTTTGTTAGATTAAATAACTAAAAATAATTCGAAATTCCAAATAAATGACAAGACATTATTCCGCGACGCGACAAATAAGCGAGGTCGCTGAAATCGTCTTGCACCTTGCAAATTTTTAGCGCAGAAGCTTTGTCACGAGGGAGGCTTCTCAGTCAGAAATGAAGCTCAATATAAATACAGGATTGTTGCGCGAAGCAAACAAGACACGAGTATCAGTAATATGATGAATACCCAAGCGGAAGCTATATCCATAGGTCATCTTCTTAAAACTAGCACCCAGGGCCTGCACAGAGAAGTGGAAGGCAGATTGTCAAAAATTTTATTTCACCGTGATTTGAGTGCGCAGGTATATTTGCAGGTATTGATGGCCATGCAAGCGGCTTATGTCTCAATGGAGCGAGCACTGCTTACTTTCCCTGAGTCTAAAGCAGCCTATAAAAACCGCAGTAAGCAAGCATTTATCAACAACGATATCGCTTATATGAAACAGACGCTGTTGGATCTTGAGCATGACATTCCAACGCGCGCCAGTAAGAAAGACGATTTAAGCCAGAATGTTAAACCGAACGTTGAATTGCACTCGACTGCTCAGGCGATGGGTATGATGTATGTTCTGGAAGGTGCAACCTTAGGCGGTGAACATATTCAGGCCCGATTAACTCGACACGATTGGTTAGATACTCATCACGGCGTAGCCTTTTTCAATAGCTATCAAGAGCAAAGAATGGTGCGCTGGGGCGAATTTTTAACTGTATTGCAGCAATACTACCTGCGGAATCCTGATGTTTGTGATGAAATCATGCAAGGCGCAGAATTAGCATTCGAATATATTCATGATTGTTTGGAGGGAATAAGCCTGTGAATAAACCGTTTGATGTGACACTGGATAATTGTCATAAAGAGCCCATCCATATCCCAGGTTCGATTCAACCTCATGGCTATCTATTACTGTTTGAGCCAAAAACACTGATATTACAGTATTGCAGTGAAAACGTAGCGGACTTAATGCAATGCTCGCTAGACGCGTTACTTGGGCAGTCATTGGATTCAATATTTGACCGCGAATTCGCCACAAAGGTAAAGGCACTCGATTTCGATAAAGGCTTTCACGAGGTTAACCCACAGCAAACGACACCGATTGCCGCGCTCGCTCAAGCGCTGAACTCTAATACCACGGGGCCGGTGACTGGCGCGCAAGCCGAGAGTATCAAAACACAATCAACTTACAATGCCATACTGAGCTTACACGACGACCTATTGGCCATTGAATTAGAGCCCGCGTTATCTGCTAGTTCAAGTTCGTTTAATCCCGTTAAAAATTTAATTAATCTGTCGCTTAATGACTTGGCCCAAAGCCAAGACTTAAATAACGTTTTTGCTTATTCAGTTGACGAAATTCGCAAAGTCACTGGGTTTGATCGCGTCATGTTGTATAAGTTTGATGCGGACTATAACGGTGAAGTTGTTGCTGAGGCTAAAAAGCCTGAGTTGAACTCCTTTTTAAAACAGCACTTTCCTGAGTCAGATATACCAAAGCAGGCGAGGGAGCTGTACGTTAAAAACCCCATTAGACTGCTTGCTGATGTTAACGCCAAGCAGTCTATGTTGTACCCAAATGATCGGCCTGTTGACTTGAGTAAGGTGACGCTGCGCAGTGTGTCACCTATTCATTGTCAGTATTTACGTAACATGGGGGTGAATGCCTCTATGTCGATCAGCATAGTGGTGTCGGGCAAGTTGTGGGGGCTAATTGCATGTCATCACTATCGCTCTCATGTAGTGCCGTTTGAAACGCGTGAAGTGGCTTTATACATGGGGTTGATGTTGTCTTATTTGATTTCATTAAAAGTACAAGCTGATGCTGAGCACCGTGATTCGGCGGTGTTATCGTTAAATGCGTCGATCACCGCAAAAATGGCTGAGCGTATTTTCTTTACAGATGGTTTGCGTGAAGAAACAGACAATCTGATGCGTATGATGAACGCATCAGGCGTGGCCTGGCGACTAGAAGAAGACATAGAATGCTTTGGCAAAACCCCCAGCCCTGATCGCATAGAAGCGCTTTTTAACTGGGCGACATCAACCAAATTAGTCACAGATACGATTTACCATACAAAGACCTTAGGTAAAGATAACCCTGACTTTATGGATATCAGTGACGTTGCCAGTGGCGTATTCATCTTGTCTGTCTCCTCTGTTAGTAACTTATTCTTGATATGGTTTAGGCAAGAGGTTGAACAAACCAAAGATTGGGGAGGGAAACCTGAAAAAACGATCGAGTTTTTAGATGATGGCAGCCATAGGCTGATGCCGCGAAGCTCTTTTCGTTTATGGCGTGAAAATGTCAAAAACCAATCGTTAGCCTGGGAAGCGGTAGAGTTATCCAGCGCTTTGAAATTCCGAGACACGATAGTGAACTATGTGTTGTCAAAATCGGAGCGTCTTGAGTTACTAAACGAAGCGTTAGAGCACAAAGTAGCTGTGCGTACCGACGAACTAAAAAAAGAAATTGCTAATAAAGAAAAAATGCAAGATGAGTTAGTGGAAGCCTTAGCCGCCTCTGAAGAATCTAACCGTGAGCTAGAGCGTTTTGCATTTGTTGCCTCACACGACCTTCAAGAGCCGCTTCGTAAAATTCAGTCGTTTGGTGGGCGTATTCAGCAAACAGAGGCCACGTTAAGCGATAGAGGCCATGGTTATCTAACCAAGATGATGAACTCAGCAGAAAGAATGCAGGCGCTGATTAAAGGCGTGCTGAGCTTTTCACGTATCCACAGATCTAATGACGAGTTTGTTCCTTTGAATTTTGATGACATTATTGAAGATGTGATCATGGATTTAGAAGTGTTGGTGACAGAGCAAAAGGCAGCTTTCTCAATCGATCATATTGGCACAGTGTACGGAGATAAAAACCAGCTTCGCCGTGTGGCGCAAAATATCATTCAGAACGCCCTAAAATTCACTAAAGAGGACGTCCCTCCGCACATTGTTATTGCCCTTAACGATAAAGACGAAGACTTTGTCACCATTGAATTTAAAGACAATGGCGTTGGATTTGCAAAAACGCATGAGCAGAAAATATTTGGTTTGTTTGAGCGTTTACACTCAAAAGCTGAGTATTCAGGGACTGGTCTAGGCTTAGCGATATGCAAAAAAATTATTAATCGACATCAGGGGAAAATTTGGGCTGAGTCTCAATTTGGTCAAGGCGCGTCATTTTTTATTACGTTGCCAATAAGATCAGCAGCAGTAGAATAATATTACGCTTTTAACTTATCTTAGACTAACCGGCTGTGATATTATTAGCCGTTAGTTTTTTTACGTGGTTTCAGGCATAGCAAGCGATTTATCATGCTTAAACTTGGGTCATAGGTACGATGCTTTTGCATTATAAATATTAGAATTACACGGACGGTCACTCAGGTTGAACCGTTACCATTCTAAAGTACAGAAGGTTGTGTTTAGTGTGAATAAAGATTCTGGTGTGATATCTAAAAAGCTCAGGGCAGTGAATTATATTCTGGTCGCGGATGACGACTTGGACGATCAAGAGTTGATTCAAGATGCATTAGCTGACAACGCAATAGGGACAGACAAACTGCGCTTCGTGAATGACGGAGAGGAGCTGACACGCTTTTTAGCCGATGCGAAAACGTTGCCTAGTATCATTCTGTTAGATTTAAATATGCCGCGAAAGTCGGGCCGGGAAGCATTAGACGATATTAAGCAAAATCCGTCTTTTAAGCATATCCCTGTGGTGATGTTTACCACCTCTGACTCTGACATCGATATTAAAGAATGTCATATGCTGGGGTGTAATGCGTATTTAACGAAACCTAATAATTACTTAGATTTAGTGGGCTCGATGAAAGACTTAGTTAGCTTTTGGTTCTTTCAAGCGCAAATACTGCACGATTAAATCCATGCTACATATGCCTGGTGCACGCGCTCAGGCATATTCTATTGCTGTTCAACACGTTACTTTTCTTTGGTCTACTTCTTCCGTTCTTTTAATAGCCAACTTTTTATCTTAGCTTTGTAGTCAGCCACCGTGAGGCAACTGGCAGTCAGTTACTACGAACCATCCGTCACTAATCATCTTCACCGATAGCACGTCATCTTTAACTCGTTATCTATAACGAGTGCTGAGCTAAATGTATCACTACGATAAAGCATGCGGCTAAAACTTCTCTGCTAGCATCTTTATATTCAATTTCAGCCTTAAGGTTGGCAGTGATGCATACAAACAATGACTTTGAGTTTAAAACCGTAGGCGATATCCGTTTTGGGGTGAATGCGGCTTTGTCTTTACCTGCACTGTTGATATCCCGCTTTGATGCAAAATCGATTCTCGTCATTACTGATAAAGGTTTATTAAACGCAGGGGTGCTTGATCCTGTTTTCGCTGAACTGGATGTGGCTGGCATAACATTCTCAGTGTTTGATGGGGTGCAGGCTGACCCTCCAGAAGCCATTATTTTGGCGGCAGCTGAACAAGCGAAAAAAGCCGAAGTGGTGATTGGTATTGGCGGCGGCAGCTCTATGGACAGCGCTAAACTCGCAGCTGTGTTGGCTATGGAGCAACAAAACCTTGCCGACATGTACGGAGTCGATTTAGTCACGTCTCAGCGTAAACCATTGGTATTGATACCTACTACCGCAGGAACAGGCTCAGAAGTTACCCCTATCTCAATTGTCACCACGGGTGAGTCCACCAAGGCTGGTGTGGTATCACCGGTTTTATACCCCGATGTGGCGTTGCTTGACCCTTGTCTAACGGTGGGGTTACCAGCACATATTACGGCAGAAACGGGCGTCGATGCTATGGTGCACGCCATTGAAGCTTTCACCAGCAAACATAAGAAAAACCCTTTATCAGATAATCTCGCGATAAAAGCGTTGCAATTGTTGTCGACTCATCTTCCTCGTTGCTATGTAAACGGTAAAGACTTAGATCACAGAGGCGCTACGCTATTGGGCGCCATGCTCGCAGGGCAGGCGTTCGCTAACTCCCCAGTGGCGGCCGTGCACGCGTTGGCCTATCCATTAGGCGGTATTTATCATATGGCTCACGGTTTAACGAATGCACTTATGCTGCCTCACGTGATGCGTTTCAACTTGGCACACGCAGAGCAAGAATATGCCCAGTTAGGTGTAGTCGTTAACCCTCAATTAGCTGGGCTTAGCGTGAGGGAGCAAGCACTGGGTTTTATTGAATATATGCAGCAGTTTTGTTACGACCTTGGCATCACCAAGCGACTAAGAGATTACGGTATTGAGCAAGCTGCGCTAACGGATTTAGCCAACGCGGCCATGCTGCAAACGCGATTGTTAACCAATAATCCGCGAACGGTTACGTTTGATGATGCTCTCGCGTTATATCAAGAGGCGTGGTGAGAATAATTCAGAGTAAGCGATAGCCTATAATTTTGACGCTAGGTACTGCAGTAAATACATCAATAAGTGGCTTAATAAGCACCTCAATAAGCACAGTGCAAATGGCCGTCGCGTTAAATGGTATCAACAACGAAAAATGGAGTTATATTGATGACAACGTCGACGACAGATAAAAAATCCCCCCCTACGCGTAGCGACTTTCGATACTTCGACACAATTGACACTCGTTGGTCGGACAATGATGTGTACGGTCATGTGAATAATGTCGCTTATTACAGTTTCTTCGACACTGTGGTAAATCGCTTACTGATCGATAACGGATGGCTACATCTTGATGGCCAAGGTCCGATTGGTTTGGTCGTTGAAACCCGCTGCCAATATTATGCGTCGGTAAGCTACCCAGCTGTGCTAGATATCGGCTTAACGGTGTTGAAACTAGGTAACAGCTCGGTGGTGTATCAATTAGCGGTATTTTCAGAGGGCAGTGAGCAGGCGAGTGCCGTTGGGCAATTTGTGCATGTTTATGTGGACCGTCCGTCACATATGCCTACGCCTTTACCTACGGACTTGCGCGCTGGGTTAAGTCATTATTTAGTGGGTGGCGACGAGCCGGAATAAACGGCTTCACTGGCGCTCGCCGGTTGGGGATTAGTAAAGCGTCCTCAACGGGTAAAGAGCCATCAGCGGGTAAAAAGTCTTTAACTGAAAACGAGCCATCAAAGCGCTATGTACGCGCTTTAAATGAACTTACTGTCTATACCCGCTAACCTAGCGATTACGCCCTAGGGCATCATGGCTGGTCACCCAGTCGCCTGCTAACACGGCGGCACTTAATGACAGCTCTCCTGCAAGTACGGTAGCGCCGATAATCTCTGCAAGTTTGCGTGCTTTACCTTCACCGAAGCAATCCATCATTTCTAAGCATTCTTTTTGTGTGGCAAGGGCAGTACCGCCACCAAAGGTCGCAACAATCAAAGAGGGCAGTGTAATAGCGATATAAAAGTTACCTTGCTCATCTACGTCCACAAACGATAAAGCGGCGGATGATTCTGCCACATTGGCGGCATCTTGGCCGCAGGCGATAAACATGGCAGTAATTCCGTTAGCCGAATGGGAGCCATTATTTATAGAGCCGGCCATAAAACTGCCCATATTGGATATTTGACGCATTTTAAACAGCATTTGTGCTGATACACCCAGTTTTGCCTCTAAAATCTCACTGCTAATGGTTGCCTCAGCAATCACCCGCTTGCCGCGACTGTGAAGGGTATTCAGTTGGGAGTGTTTTTTATCGGTATCCATGGCACCAGACAAGTTATAGCGTTGCAAGCCGACCCCAGGGAAGTTTGCCTTCATCCATTCGCAAGCCGCTAACGTGGCTTTGCCCACCATATTCTGCCCAGCAGCATCGCCGGTTGTGAAATTAAACCGTAAATATTGCATGCGCGCGGCAGCGTACTGTTCGATGTTACGTAGTTTCCCCACGCTGGTGGTGGTTTCGGCTTGTGCTTTTATGTCCTCGAAATTATCGGTTACCCAATTGCCAAAAGTTTGCGCTTGGCGGGCATCTTCAAAAATAAACACTGGGGCACGCTGCATGACATCATCGACAACTGTCACTTTTACGCCACCAGCGGCGCTGAGGACCCGCATGCCGCGGTTGTAACTAGCGACCAAGGTGCCCTCTGTGGTAGCAAGTGGCACGTAGAACTCACCCTTCGCATATTCGCCATTGACCTTAACTGGCCCTGCTAAGCCGATGGGCACTTGGGCAACACCGATGAAATTTTCAATATTGCCCGCGGTTTGCTCTGGGCTTAAGGAGTAATGCCCCACATGACTAAGCTCGCTTTGGGTGTGTTCTTTTACAAATGTTCGGCGCTGCTGTGCCATATTCTGGCTATGATCGTGCTCTTTATCACGAGGAATGGAAGGTGCTGCTTTATTATCTGACATGGGCGAAATCGACTTTGTAGATAGAAGGTGTATCTACAATTATCAACAAAGCTTGGTACAGTGAAATGATTATGCTTAATTAATGTGCAATAGTTTTAGTGATAACAGGTTCAAACAAAGTGTGAGTGAGAGACATCCTCTTGTGGTGTTGACTAATCAGGTTTCTAAATACTCAATTTTATTGGGCACACCGTCCCATTCTTTTGCATCAGCAGGGGGCGGAATGACTTCGATGATATTCGGCCAAATTTTCGATAATTCAGCGTTGAGCTCGTTAAAGGCTTCTTGGCCGGGTGGCAACTTATCATCCTGAAATATGGCTTTGGCAGGGCATTCTGGCTCGCATAACGCGCAATCGATACATATGTCGGGGTCGATCACCAAAAAATTGGGCCCTTCGAAGAAAGCATCCACTGGGCATACGGCAACACAATCGGTGTATTTGCATTTTATACAGTTGTCGGTGACTACGAATGTCATGGGCACAGTCTTGGTTAATCGATAATGGCGCCGATCATACTTATCAGCCGTATAAATACAAGATGCCAAGGTAGATGAAGGCTGATGTGACGCCTAGAGGCTGTTCATGCACGGAATATATTATGCAATAAACCAGACAGGCGAGCGCGCATGGCTTAAAATACTCGGCTTATTGTTTTTATCTGGGCTGTGTCCCTGCGTTTACCTTTTGGATATCTCTATGCTGCGTTTAACTGATATAAAATTGCCCCTTGATCACCAAGATGCTGATCTCACCCAAGCGATACTTGATAAATTAGGATGCGGCGCAGAGCAGTTAACCCAAGTTTCTGTGTTTAAACGTGGTTTTGATGCGCGGAATAAGTTTGATATCCAACTGATTTACACCTTAGACGTGGATGTTGCTGAGCAAGAGGCCCTACTCGCTAAGTTTGAGAACGATCCCCACGTCAGATTATCACCAGATACCCGTTATAAATTTGTGGGTCATGCACCTGATGCACTGACTGAGCGTCCAGTCGTAATCGGTCTTGGACCTTGCGGCTTGTTTGCAGGCCTATTGTTAGCGCAAATGGGCTTTAAGCCCATTATTTTAGAGCGCGGTAAAGAAGTCCGTGAGCGAACTAAAGACACGTTCGGCTTTTGGCGTAAAAAGCCGCTTAATACTGAATCAAATGTACAGTTCGGCGAAGGCGGCGCAGGCACATTTTCAGACGGCAAATTGTACAGCCAAGTGAAAGATCGCAAGCATTACGGGCGCAAAGTGCTTACCGAGTTTGTTGATGCCGGCGCACCCGATGAAATTATGTACGTAAGTAAACCGCATATCGGTACGTTTAAGCTGGTGGCAATGGTTGAGCGCATGCGTGCACAAATTATTGAACTAGGCGGCGAGATTCGCTTTAGTACTCGAGTTGATGATGTGTATATTGAGCATGGTCAGTTGACGGGCTTGAGCTTATCAACTGGTGAGCATTTAGCGTGTCGCCATGCTGTATTAGCTGTGGGGCATAGTGCTCGAGACACGTTTAAAATGCTGTATGAGCGTGACGTATATATAGAAGCCAAACCTTTTTCCGTGGGCTTTAGAATAGAGCACGAGCAATCCATGATCGATGAATGTCGCTTCGGCCCAAGTGCCGGTCACCCTATTCTGGGCGCGGCAGATTACAAACTGGTGCACCATTGTAAGAATGGCCGTGCGGTTTACAGTTTTTGTATGTGCCCTGGCGGCACCGTTGTCGCAGCGGCCTCAGAAGAGGGCCGTGTGGTAACCAATGGCATGAGCCAATATTCTCGCCACGAGCGCAACGCAAATAGCGCCATAGTCGTAGGCATTGAGCCCAATAAAGATTTTCCTGGGCATCCTTTGGCGGGCATTGATTTGCAGCGCAAACTTGAAGAGCAAGCCTATGCTCTGGGCGGCAGCAATTACGATGCTCCAGCGCAGCTGATTGGCGACTTTTTAACAGGAAAAGCATCGGCAGAGCTAGGGGATGTGAAACCCTCTTATACGCCAGGGGTAAAACTTACGGACTTATCCAAGGTTTTACCGGACTATGCTATCAGCGCTATTCGTGAAGCTATTCCCGCGTTTGATAAGCAAATTAAAGGCTTTGCCAAAGCAGATGGTTTGTTAACTGGGGTCGAAACGCGTACCTCATCGCCTATTTCCATTAAGCGCGGCGCTGATTTCCAGAGTGTGAATGTTAATGGGCTCTATCCAGCAGGTGAAGGCGCTGGGTACGCCGGTGGGATTTTATCTGCCGGTATTGATGGCATTAAAGTGGCTGAAGCGGTGGCGCTGTCCATGTTAGCAAGCTGCCACGCGTAGCGTTAAACGAACACAAAAAAAGCAGCCTGAGCTGCTTTTTTTATGCGAAGTGCAATGTAAACCAGTACGCGTTATTTAATTTGCGCAGATAAACCTTGGTTAATGTCTGTTACGTCTTCGATTGATAACGTACCAGCGGCTAATTTCAGGTTGAGCGTGCTAACAACATAACCGTATCGAGCACTTGATAGGTTACGACGGGCATCAAACAAGTTACGTGTGCTGTCTAGTACGTCAACAATAGTACGGGTACCCACATCAAAGCCGGCTTCTGTGGCTTTTAATGCACTCTGGGCAGATACGACGGCCTGCTCAAACGCCTTAATACGTGATATGGCGGCTTTTATGTCATTGTAGTTAGAGCGCACGTTGCGGATAACTGAGCGGTGAATACGTTCGCGGTCTTCGCTGGTGGCAACAAATCTGTGTTTTGCAGAGTCGACATTGGCAGATACTCTGCCACCAGTGTACAAAGGCACGTCGACAGATAACGTCACACCATAGGTATTAAAACGGTCACTACCACCTGCACCAGGGTTAATAGCGAAACCATCGGTGTCATTACTATTGGCACTACCGCTTATGCCGACAGTCGGGTAGTGCCCAGCACGAGCACTCTTAATATCAAACTTAGCGATATCCACACTGGCATTGGATACCAGTAATTCCAAATTTCGCTGCTCAGCAGTTTTTAGCCAATCGTTGACGTTCGCTGGGGTTGGCAAGCTGGCAGAGAACTGCTCAGTATTGAGCACATTCAAGTCTGGATAATAGACGCCTGTAATTTCGCGTAAAGCTTCAAGATTGGTTTCAACTGCGTTTTCGGCACTGATTTCGGCTGCAACTGAAGTATCGTACTGTGCTTGTGCTTCGTGCACATCTGTAATGGCAGTCAAACCCACTTCAAAGCGTTGCTTAGTTTGTTCAAGTTGGCGAGCAATGGCGCGTTTTTCGGCGCGAGCAAACGCTAAATCATCTTGGGCTTGAAGAGTATCAAAATAAGCACTAACCGTGCGTAAAATAAGGTTTTGCATCGTTAGCGCAAGGCTAGCATCTGATTGACTCGCAACAAGCTCTGCGCGATCTAAACCAACCCAAAGCGAACGATCATAGATAGTTTGTGATAAATTCACTGTAACGTCATTAGTTGAACGGTCTAAATCGCCATAGGTTTCTGCTGCCTGCAAGCTCAATGATACTTGGGGTAACAAGCCTGCGCGGCTGATTTCGATATCAGAAAAAGCCGCTTCTCTGTTTGCTTGTGATTGCAAGGTGGCTGGATCGTTTTGTAATGCTTGCTGATATACGCTTAGTAAGTCGTCAGCAAATGCGTTATTCGATACGCCAAAGCCAATCAATAGCGAAAGAAGTGTTTTTTTCATGTGTGTTCCTTGATGAATTTTACTGGTGGCATCGAGACCATTATTTTTTAGATTTACTATATGTCGCATTCTAAGACGCTAAAGTTTAAATACATTCAGCGTGAACACGAAACATCCAGACGTAAAACTGATGGCTCAAGTGTAACAGAATATTATACTGGCCATGAACCGCTAAATATTGCTTCACTATATGGTACTAAAGACTAAATTTGAAAGGGGATGTATGTCTAAAATTCAGCAGTTTTCCAGCAAAGACGTGGAAGTTACCCGCAAAGAACCACTTTACGACGGTTTTTTTAAAATGGTGAAGTACCATTTCAAGCATAAATTGTACAAAGGCGGTTGGAGTGACTTGATACAGCGAGAAATATTTGAACGTGGGCATGCGGTTGCGGTTCTGCCGTATGATCCCCATTTAAATGAGTTCGTTATGATTGAACAAATTCGGATTGGCGCTATGGCCACATCGGATTCGCCGTGGTTGTTAGAGATTGTGGCTGGTATCATTGACCCGGGCGAAACACCTGAAGCGGTATGTTATCGCGAGGCGCATGAAGAGGCAGGGGTGACGATCACCCACCTTAAGAAGGCCATCAGTTATCTTGCTAGCCCGGGCGGCACAACTGAAAGGTTACATATATATGTGGCCCAAGTTGATGCGAGTCAAGCGAAAGGTGTGCATGGACTCGACCATGAGAGTGAAGATATTTTGGTGCACCGAGTACCAGAAGAGCAAGCTCTGGAGTGGATTAATCAAGGAAAGATCGACAACGCAGCGACACTGATCGCGCTGCAATGGTTTGCTATGAATAAACAACGAGTACTTGATGACTGGAAAGAATGAACAAGATTTAAGACGTAAATACGTACCTCACCTGCCGAGTATTCAGCGGGTGTGTGCGATGAATTACGTGCGTCTGATTAAGCTTTTACCTGATTGTGATACTGAAGACTTGGAATATCAGTTCAAGGTGAATAAATCCTTGAATTACAGCATTAAAATTGTCGAGTGTAGCCGATATACCAGCACTGTGATCATGTCCCAAGAGTCAATTAATGGCCCCGATTTTATGCGGCCAGTGGTGCGTGCTCGTTTGTATCATGATGCGCAACTGGCCGAGGTGATTGAATCTCAACACATTGGTGCTCTGCAGCCTAGCTATGAGTATCCAAATATCAAAATGCATCAAAGAAATGAAAAAGAGATGGTGAACTTATTCTTGAGTGAGTGGTTACTGTTTTGCTCGAAACACAAAGATCAACTGCAAGCGGCGAGCGCGTAACGCGATGAGGTTGGCGTGAGTTTTAAAGTGGCGCAAATTTCAGATTGTCACTTGTTTGCTGATAAACGCCATGCGGGTTATCAAAACATAAATCCTTACACTACCTTGCAAGCCGTGTTAAAAAACGTGGGCCTTTGTCACCCAGATATGGTCATTGTGAGCGGTGATGTCAGTGCTGAAAACGATGCTGTTAAGGGTTTAGCCAGTTATCAGCTTTTTAGTCAACTGTGGCAACAAAGCAAGATTAGCGCGCCACTTTTAGTCATTCCAGGTAACCACGACCACCTTGAAGCATTAAATAGTGAGCTGAATCACCTGGCAGGATGGCCTTTATCCACGAGCGCGGGGCCGTATTGGAAGGTTCATGGTCTCAATACCAAAACTGATGATTCCTCGGGTGAAATATCCATGCGTCAACTTCAGTACCTGAATGAGCAAGTTAACCTAGACCCACAGCAACACCATTTGCTGGTGGTGCACCATCATCCTTATGCGTGTGGTGGCTGGATGGACAACCATCCTTGGCGTAACCGGGATGAGTTTATTCAGAATGTTGAGCAGCAGCCGCAAATCAAAGCTGTGATTTATGGGCATATTCATCAAGCGAGCGAAACACGCAGCCAAGATTGCGTATTTATGTCTGCGCCGTCTACATGCTGGCAGTGGGCAAACAGCAAAGAATTCGCCGCCAGTGGCGAAGCGCCGGGATATCGCGTCATTGAACTGGCTGATAACGGGCAAGTCGACAGTCACATTATTAGAATCTAACGGAATATACATGACAGACAGTAAACCAGAACAGGTTGTAATTTATTTACACGGTTTTTTAAGCTCACCTCAATCTGTGAAGGCTCAGCAGACTAAAGCGTTTGTAGATGAGCATTACCCAGATATAGTGTTTTATATTCCCCAGTTGGACAATCACCCCAAACCGGCCGCCAAAATGTTAGATGAGCTGGTTGCTCGTCACCCGAATGCAGATTTTGGTTTTATTGGGAGCTCTATGGGCGGTTATTTCTCAAGTTACCTGCTTGAACGTTATGGCGGTAAAGCGGTACTGATTAACCCTGCTGTTCAGCCTTACAATCTATTAGCTGATTACTTGGGGGAGCATATCAACCCTTATACTAAGAAAAGGTTCAGCTTAGATGAATCCCATACCCAAGATTTAACCACCTTTGATACCAAAACCTTGGCAAGCCCTCAAAACTACTGGGTGTTATTGCAAACGGCTGATGAAACCTTAGACTACCGTCAAGCAGAGCAGAAATACATGGGCGCAAAATTAACCATAGAAGAGGGCGGCGATCACAGTTTTCAGGGTTATGAGCGTTTCCTTGCTGATATTTTTCAGTTTCTGCTGCACGACTAATTGAAGATTGGTATAACATGAGCGTATTGGCTCTCACCTAACGCCTAGTCATTTTTATCAACGGCCACAACAAAAATAAGAACTATGTCTAATCAATATAACGCAGATGCAATTGAAGTTTTAAATGGCCTTGACCCGGTCAAACGTCGCCCTGGTATGTACACAGACACCACGCGTCCCAATCACCTTAGTCAAGAAGTCATAGATAACAGTGTGGATGAAGCCCTGGGAGGCTTTGCCAGTTCAATTAAAGTGGTACTGCACCCTGACCAATCATTAGAGGTGACCGATGATGGTCGTGGTATGCCTGTGGATATTCACGCAGAAGAGGGCATATCAGGCGTTGAATTAATTATGACCAAACTGCATGCCGGTGGTAAATTTTCGAATAAAAACTATCAGTTTTCTGGTGGTTTGCACGGCGTGGGTATTTCGGTCGTAAATGCCTTATCTAAACGGGTTGAGGTGAGTATTCGCCGCGATGGCAGTGTATACCAAATTGCGTTTGAGAATGGCGAGAAGGTTGAAGACCTAAAAGTGGTGGATACCTGCGGTAAACGTAATAGCGGTACGCGGGTTCATTTTTGGCCAGACGAGCAGTATTTTGATTCAGCTAAGTTTTCTGTGACTAAGCTGTTGCATGTGTTGCGAGCAAAAGCCGTTCTGTGTCCTGGTCTACGTATTCGCTTTGATGACAAAGTCAGCAAAGAAACACACGAGTGGTACTTTGAAGACGGTTTAAAAGATTATTTATATCAATCGGTTGGCGACAGTATCAGCTTGCCAGCGGATGCCCCCTTTGTGGGAGCAGTAAGCGGTAACACTGAAGCCGTTGATTGGGCGGTTATTTGGTTGCCTGAGGGCGGTGAAATGATCACCGAAAGCTATGTTAACCTCATACCTACCGCACAGGGCGGTACGCATGTGAACGGATTACGCCAAGGTCTGCTTGAGTCCATGCGTGAATTCTGTGAATTCCGAAATTTATTGCCTCGTGGCATTAAGTTAACCCCAGAAGATATTTGGGATCGCTGTAGCTATGTGTTGTCCACCAAGATGCAAGATCCGCAATTCGCCGGGCAAATTAAAGAGCGCTTGTCATCACGCCAGGCCGCTGCGTTTGTGTCAGGCATAGTCAAAGATGCCTTCAGTTTATGGCTAAATCAACACACCGCGATTGCTGAGCAATTGGCTGAAATGTGTATCAGCAATGCACAAACGCGTTTACGCCAGAGCAAAAAGGTCGCTCGTAAAAAGGTAACTCAAGGCCCCGCATTACCTGGCAAGTTAACCGATTGTTCGACCCAAGATACTGGACGTTCAGAATTATTTTTAGTAGAAGGTGATTCAGCTGGTGGCTCTGCTAAGCAGGCGAGAGATCGTGAGTTTCAAGCGATTATGCCCCTGCGTGGTAAGATTTTGAACAGCTGGGAAGTTGACTCTTCCCAAGTGCTCGCATCTCAAGAAATACATGATATTTCCGTTGCGTTGGGAATCGACCCTGATTCAGACGACTTAAGCGGCCTGCGTTACAACAAAGTCTGTATTCTTGCAGATGCTGACTCCGACGGACTGCACATCGCGACATTGTTGTGCGCCTTGTTCGTTAAACACTTTAGAACGCTAGTGGAAAATGGCCATGCCTATGTTGCTATGCCGCCGTTGTTTAGAATCGATGTGGGGAAAGAAGTCTTTTACGCCCTGGACGAAGGTGAAAAAAAAGGCATTTTGGATCGCATTGCCGCCGAGAAAAAACGCGGTAAGGTCAACGTGCAGCGCTTTAAAGGTCTGGGAGAAATGAACCCACTTCAATTGCGTGAAACGACCATGGATCCAAACACACGACGTTTGGTGCAACTGACCATAGAAGATCCTACCGAAATGTTAGAGACCATGGATATGTTACTGGCCAAAAAACGCGCTGGTGACAGAAAGTCGTGGTTAGAAAGCAAAGGCAATATGGCAGACGTGTAATTGTTAGCCTCGACCATCCGTTTTCAATCTTTTTAGTACGCAAGGACCTAATTTGCTGCGTTTTTTTAAATATTTACTGATTGTATTGGTACTGCTGATTGGCTTAGGCGTAGCGCTATTTATTGCCAGCGTTGAAGATGAGCCCCTTGTTGTAGCGACAAGCGCAACGCAAGTTGACGATGCTGACTCGGTAAAAGAATTGATTGAACAAATCAAACAGAGCGTGAGAGATCGCACGCTCGACCAGCAAATCCCTCTCACTGAGAATCAACTCAACAGCTTGGTGGGTTTTTTACAACGCGCGAAGGCGCAATTTCATGGTCAAGCTAACATTACCCCCCTTGCTAGTAGCTTGTCAGCGAGTTATCAATTACCGCCAAATCCAGTCGGTCGCTATGTTAATTTCAGTGCACTCATACTGCCCGGTCAAGGGCTGCAATTAGATGAAGTGCGCTTAGGCAGCATAGTACTGCCTGGTAAACAAACATTGGCAACCCTAGTTTGGTTGGCTGATTGGTGGACAAATAGCACGATAGCAAGTCAGTTCGTACAGCAAATTGATAGTATTCGTATGTTTCAAGGCAGTATGGTGATTGCTATGCGCCCGTTAGATGCCTTTCTACGAAACTTAAAAGATCTCAAGCGCGATATTGGTGAGGAAACGGATTTGAGCCTTGCCACTGCCCATTATTTACGTTTTCTCGCTGAACTAGATGTTGGACAGCGACCTACTGCACAATCATTGGCCCGGTTTATTCAACCACTGTTTGCTGAAGCATTGAGTCGGTCACACCAAGCGACGGCGGCGGAAGAAAATGAAGCGGCGATAATGGCATTAGCCACGTATGCTGGGCATCATCGATTTGCTAGTTTTATCGGCGATATACAGCCCAAATCTAAGCGAGTTGCAGTACCGCGCAACATGCCGACCCTTATGCACAGGACTGACTTGAGTCAGCATTTTATCTTCTCGGCCGCCATAAAAGTTTTATCTGAACAGGGTTTGACGGCAGCGATAGGTGAATTTAAGGAGTTGATGGATCGCGGCGCAGGTGGCAGTGGCTATAGCTTTGTCGATTTAGCCGCTGATCATGCAGGAGTGAAATTTGCGCTTGTGGCGACGGATGAAAAAACGGCGTTTGCGTTGCAACGTATGCTATCTGAAAATGCCAGTGAGAGCTCATTTTTCCCTGATACCAGTGGGTTACCTGAAAACTTGAATAAATCTGAGTTCACGAAGAAGTTCAAACAAGTGGACAGCCCTGAATATAAACGTTTATTAGATGAGATTGACCAACGCATTTCGTTGCTGCCGGTCAGTCGATTACCTCTGGCTAAGTGATGCGCAGTAGGTATTTGACTCGTTAATGGCCCGTTGTTTTTGAAAATACATTGATGATAAGGACACCGCTTAAAATAAGGCCTATGCCGAGTATGGCCGCTAAGTCGGGCAACTCTTTATAGAAAATCGCGCTGAAAAGGGCAATCAACACTATGCCCATGCCTGCCCAAATCGCATAAGCAATCCCTACAGGCACAGTTTTTAGCACTAAAGACAGAAAATAAAACGCTGTCGCGTAGCCGATAACACATACCGCACTAGAGATGGTGTTATTAAAACCATCAGAAGCTTTAAGTGCCAAGGTACCGATGACCTCAGCCATAATGGCCGCCCCTAGGTACCAATATCCTATCGTTATTCCCATGGTCGTTTATGCCTTAAATTAGTCTTTAATGCTGACTTGAAACTGGCTCAGGGTGGAATGTAACAACTCTATTTTTTTTACTACCTTTGGCAAAGCTTGCTTTTGTTCTTCTGTGTCGAGTTGGCTCAAGCTGGCGATGTCCATGGCTAACTCTTCGACATAGGGCTTAAAAAACCGACCGCTGGCATTAAAGCCTGCATCTTCAGGGAAAATAGCCTGAAACTTACCTTTGCCAGCACTTTGTAACTTAGCAATGGTTGCGTCGGCATCAATGGACTTGCGATAAATGAGCTGGGCATTTTCAGTTAATTTTTCAATAATTGTTTGCATAGATTTGGCTTATTTGGTTGTTGGGTTAAAGTTTTAGGCAAACTTGCCGATAACGACGAAGAGCGGGCGATTCTGCCTGCTTTTCAACTTTGCTACAAGCAATAGGGGTTCTGGTATGGAAATTCAAGGAGGCGCAGCCTCTGGAGCATCCGGTGCGACGCTAGAAATCAAATCGTTACAGATGGCTAAATCCCAGCAGGAACGAGATGGTCAAGCGACGCTTCAGCTTCTGGAATCAGCAGCTGACGTACCATCATCTTCATCAAATCCAAATTTAGGCTCAGTGGTTAACACGTTTGCCTAATCAGGGATGAAGATTTAAATCAATTGGCGTTTTACCGGGTTGGCCGCCTATCTCGCGTACGAGTTTAGGCACCAGAAATCCCGGTAGGCGTTTTATCATTTTTGCCATAATGTCTTTCGCTATTTTGTCGTCTTGATCAAAATGTTGGGCGCCTTGCACTTTGTCCATTACGTGTAGGTAATAAGGCATCACACCAGCATCAAATAGTCTTTCACTTAACGCGACCTGCACATCCGCACTGTCGTTAATGTCTTTTAGCAGCACGCCTTGATTAAGTAAGGTTACCCCCGCCTTTGTTAATTTTTGCAATACTTCTTGTAACGCGAAGTCGATTTCTTGCGGGTGGTTAATGTGCAGCACCATCACAGGTTTGAGCCGGGTTTTAGTAAACCACTCTATCAGCTGGGGCGTAATACGAGCAGGGATAACGACAGGCAATCGAGTGTGAATTCTGATGCGTTTGATATGCGTTATTTCAGCTATTTCATCGGTTAACCATGCTAAAAAGTCATCTTTGGCCATCAAAGGGTCGCCGCCAGAATAAATGACTTCGTTAATGTTGCTGTCTTGCTTTATATAGTCGAGTGTTTCTTGCCACTCATGTTTATTTAAGTGGTTATCGGAATAGGGGAAGTGGCGACGAAAACAGTAGCGGCAATTGACGGCACAACCACCGCGGACTAGCAGGAGTACACGACTTTTATACTTGTGTAATACGCCAGGTTTTTCATTTTGCTGTTCTTGTAGCGGGTCCAGTACGTAATTAGGGTCTATCAGAAATTCTTTTTCGCTTGGAAATACTTGCTTGAAAAGTGCGTCGTTCGGGTCACCTTTTTTTATTCTCGCTGCGAACGGGAGAGGTACGCGCATAGGAAATAAGCGACGTGCAGCGATATCGTCGATAAACTCAGTGGGATCTAAATCTAGGTATTTGAGCAAAGCGACAGGATCGGAAAATGCATTCGAGAGTTCTTTTTGCCAGTTATTCTCTACAGCAATGAGTTTTTTAGGTATTATTTGTGTCAACTAGATACTCTACACAGTTAATTGATTACGAGGAAGCATGGCTAATATCAGCACTAATGAGTTCAAAGGCGGCGTTAAAATTATGCTCGACGGCGAACCTTGCAACATTCTTGAGAACGAATATGTTAAACCTGGTAAGGGCCAAGCCTTTAACCGCGTTAAGCTAAAGAAGCTTATCTCAGGTAAAACGTTGGAAAAAACCTTTAAATCAGGTGAGTCATTCGAAGCTGCCGATGTCATGGATATGGAGCTGTCATATTTGTATACCGACGGTGAATTCTGGCATTTTATGAATAATGAATCATTTGAGCAAATCGCAGCTGACGATAAAGCCGTTGGCGATTCAGTTAAATGGTTAGTCGAAAATGACAGCTGCACGATTACCTTGTGGAATGGTACACCGATTGTTGTGACTCCTCCTAACTTTGTTGAACTTGAAATCACCGAAACTGATCCAGGTCTTAAAGGCGATACGGCTGGCACCGGCGGCAAACCCGCTACATTAACCACTGGCGCAGTGGTACGTGTACCTTTATTCGTACAAACGGGTGAAGTGGTTAAAGTTGATACGCGCAGTGGCGAATACGCATCACGCGCACAGAAGTAATTAACTGATATCGATGAAAAGCTCACGTTCATGTGAGCTTTTTTATGCCTGCTATTCAAGGAGTTTGTATGAAACCTGAGCCCAGCCCTTGTTGGCAACCCACTGCTGACGTGGCCACACTTAAGCAAAGAGCGGCTATCATCACTAATATTCGTCAGTTCTTTGCACAACGAGATGTGTGGGAAGTAGAAACGCCCAGCCTTAGTAATGCAACAGTCAGCGATGTTCATATGCGCGTGTTTGACACGCAATTTGTTGATCCTATGTCACCACAGCAGCGAACATTGTACCTGCAGACCTCTCCTGAATATGCCATGAAGCGACTATTATGTGCCGGCAGTGGTGCGATTTTTCAAATTGCCAAAGCGTTTCGCAACGAAGAGGCAGGCAAACACCATAATCCCGAATTTACTATGCTGGAGTGGTATCGCCCTGGGTTTGATCATAATCAGTTAATGGATGAACTTGATGAGTTGATGCAATCTGTGGTGGGCTGCTTGCCTGCAAAGCGTATGAGTTATCAAGACGCTTTTATCCAATATTTGGCTACTGACCCTCTAAGCGCTCCGTTGTCGGCATTACAAACGAAGGGATGTGAGTTGGGATACGAGCATATATGCCGAGACGAGCAAGACAAAGATACCATTTTGCAGCTGCTGTTTAGCCACGAAGTAGAGCCTCATATTGCTAACAAATCCCCATGCTTTATTTTCGATTTTCCTGCAAGTCAAGCCGCGTTAGCGCGGGTAAGTGTGCAAGATGAGCGTGTCGCTGAGCGTTTTGAGCTCTACTATAAAGGATTAGAGCTGGCGAATGGCTTTCATGAATTGGCCAATGCCCCAGAGCAGCGTCAACGATTTGAGCGAGACAACCAACAACGAAAATCAGCAGGCTTATCTACTGTACCTATCGATGAGCTCTTCTTAGATGCGCTTGATGCCGGCTTGCCAGACTGTTCAGGGGTGGCCGTTGGGGTGGATCGACTTGTCATGTTGGCATTAGAAAAGTCAGATATTCAGCATGTACTGGCGTTTAATTATCAGAATGCATAAATTTCTGCTTTCACCCACTCGAAAACCGTATATGTCGACTATAGTTATTTAAAGGAAGCCGTATAGACGTATAACAGAACTCATATGCAGATAGTACCCAAGCCCTCCGCGCATCTAGCTGTAGCCTACCAGCAAGCATCCATTAAAAGTAACTTAACCCTCGTTTGGTATTTTTCTATCGTCGCTTTAATCGGCTTTGGTGTGCATCTGTTGCATCATCTTCGTTTGGGGACTGGGGCGTATAGCCCTGACATGATGCCTTATTTAGCCGTTTATTTATGCAATGTATTGTACGCCCTAGTGAATTTACTTTTGCTTCCATCTGCACGAGCTAATAACAACATTTCTTGGCGGACCGGGCTGCTAGAGCTCATGTACCCTGCGTTTCTCGCTTTTGTCGCTACGGTGCTCTCGATATACACCAGCGTGCAAGGCCATGGACCTGTCCCCTTCATTATGGGAATGATGGTCATCGCGATGTTGGTTCAAGGGCATTTGATATTTCTTTATGCTTTGTTGTTTGCGTGTTGGCTTGTTGTTAGCGCAGGTATGCTAAAAATGCTACCTTTGGAGGAAGCTTCGTCACCGATTCTGACTTGCTTTACAACCATGTTGATTGCCTTTTTTATTGCGCGTCTGGCTGAGCGCACTCGCGTCGATCAATTTGAAATGCTGCAGGAATTGCATGAAAAAAACAGCTTATTGGGGGAGTTGGCAGTACAAGATCCCCTGACCAAGTTAAATAATAGGCGCTATTTTAGCAATAAATTGGAAGTGGAAACCGCGCGTAGTTTGCGTTATCAACATCCATTGAGCCTATTAGTTGTCGATGTGGATGATTTCAAAAAAATTAACGACAATGACGGGCATTTGGTTGGGGACGAAGTGTTAATCGAAATTTCGCAGCTTATTGCTCAGCAGTTACGGGCAGGGGATGTGGTGTGTCGTTACGGTGGTGACGAATTCGTTATCTTGTTAGTAGAAGCATGCGCGGAGCAGTCTCGGGAAATCGCAGATCGTATTTGCCAATCAGTTGATAGAACAAAATTTGGTCGCGCTAGCCACAAAGTCACCGTGAGCATTGGTTATGCGCAATATGTAGGGCAGCCTTTGGGTGATTTTATGCAACAAGCGGATAAGATGATGTACACCTCTAAGAAGCGAGGTAAAAATCAGGTGGCTTTTTTTGGGTACGGTATGGGAGCTGAATCCACGGAATAGCGCATTGCTTCCGCTCTACTAAATCCATACCATGTGGTTATGTGATCCCTTCTTAAGATTAATTCTTGTGCAACCTACTAATAGTGATATCCGAAATGCCTATCAGCAAGAGTGGATTACTCTGCAAAATCAGTATGATAGCTATGAAAAAGTGGCTGTGGCTATTAAATTAGTCGGCACGGCCTTGGTGGTGGCGGTGTTACTGTTAGCTGCTACTGAGATATTAGCTGTTGCCATTATTCTACTTTTTTGGGTGCAAGAAGCCATTTGGAAGACATTCCAAGGACGCATAGAAACACGCCTGTTAGAAACTGAATTAATGCTAGCTCAAGATGCAGAGCTAATGCTTCCTGATACTGCTCCCATGCAGTTTAACCGCCGATGGTTATCTTCACGGCCTGGTGGAGTCGGCCTGCTAGTTGAGTACATCAAATCTGCACTTCGCCCAACAGTAGCCATGCATTACGTGTTGATGTTGCTTGTCACGCTAGTATTTTATTTCGCTGCTTTTAAGGGTAACTAACCCATGCCACTAAAGTACCCAAACCTCAAAACAGCTAGGCTAACCATGCGCCTGTTAACTGACGATGATGCGGAATTCATACTGGGGTTGGTAAATGAACCAAGCTGGATAAAGTACATAGGAGATAGAAACATTCACACTCTGGATGACGCCAAACATTATATTCAAACCGGACCATTAACCATGTATGAGCAGCATGGCTATTGTCTCAACCTAGTTGAACGCTCAGCGGATAACGTGCCTGTGGGAATGTGCGGTTTGTTGAAGAGGGAAACATTGGAATGGCCTGATATTGGCTTTGCATTTTGCGCTGAGTTTCATGGTCAAGGTTTCGGATATGAAGCCGCTAAAGCCACATTGAAGCATGCACAAGATGCACTGGGATTAACTCAAATCGCGGCGGTGACCGCACTGGATAACGCCCCCTCTATAGCACTGCTAAATAAGCTTGGCTTCGCGCTTGTGAAACAAATTGGGTTTGAACCACAAGGCGAAGCTAGTCACTTATTTTTAAAAGCGTTAGACGGGCGGTAACACACTTACGCGTTTAATCAGTACGGGCTCAACAGGCACGTCAGCCCAACCCCAAGTCGTGTCATAGTCTGTTTCGACCAGTGATATGGCATCGAGAATATCTGTGCCTTCTACTACATAACCAAAAACGGTATAGCCCCAGTTACGACCTGGATCGAGACTGACGTTGTCATTCAAATTAAAGAAAAACTGCCGATTCGAAGAGTGCGGGTCTTTCTGGCGTGCCATGGCAATGGTGTACATTTCATTTTTCAAACCATTGCCTGATTCATTGATTATATCTGGAAACGACGGCTTCTCGGCAAAATCTACATCGTACCCTCCGCCTTGAACCACAAAATTAGCCACTATTCGGTGAAAAATAGTGTCTTCGTAACTGCGTTTATCTACGTAACGTAAAAAGTTATTTACCGCGATAGGTGCTTTTGAGCGGTCGAGTTCAACTGTAATGTCACCCATGGAGGTCTCAATTTTTACCCTAGGATAAAAATTATCGGCTTGAATTTGGCTGCCATCGTCCTTTGGCTTAGCAACGGCAGATATACTGATAATAAAAATGCTGATACACAGGGCGCGCAACATAATGGCCTCCTAATTACTTTTTAATTGCTGACAAAATACTGAATTTTCGGTCACTTGCAAGTACCTTGTAGTGACCGAAAAGGCGCTTAATCGTTTGTGGATAATCTAAATGCCGATTGCCAACAACGCGCAACTCCCCAGCATGTTTAAGAATACGCTTACTGTCTTTGAACATTTGCAGGGCGATATGATCGGTAATGGTATTTTGTTGATGAAAAGGGGGGTTACATAGAACGATATCAACTGTCGCCTCATTTTCGCCTGATGATAGGCACTCGTCTAAACAGTTACTCACAATAAACTCACACTGATCGAGTTTGTCTGGCATGTTTTGCTCGATATTCATTTTTGCAGAAGCAATGGCCATAAAAGACTCGTCTACAAAAATGACATGAGCGTCCGGTGATTTGTGCAATACATGTAGGCCTAACACCCCGTTACCGCAACCTAGATCGACAATGCACTTGTGATTAGCATCTGGCAGATGGGCAAGTAATACCCGCGCGCCTATATCTAAGTGTTGGCGGGAGAAAACGTTTGCAAGGTTGCTCATTATAAATTGTGTGTTGTCGGTTTTCCATTTTGTGGGATAGGGGCTAACACTTTGCTTAACGCCGTCGTATTGACAAAATATCAAGCGAGACTTTTTCTTAGCCAAAGATGTCGTGGTTAGCCCTAGGTGCTTTTCAAACAATGCCAGCGTTGATTTTTGAATGGCATTGGCTTTGCCCGCTGCAATGATGCGTGTTTCAGGGGTAACTGACGATTGTAAATCAATGAGCTGCTGTTCTAATAAAGCGAGGGTTTTAGGGACTTTAATTAAAACCAGATCAGCCATTTGATTGGCTTTATACAGACTGTTCTGAGCGTTAACACTGTCAATGGAGAGGTGGTTGCGTTCAAGGTTTAAGGCCAGAGCCTTATGTGCGACAAAAGAGTCGCTTATCCATAGGGGGGCGCTATGTGTTGCAAACCAAACGCCTAACGCACCAAAGTCATCATTGTATATATGGACACTAAGCCCATTAAGATCCGTGATATTCTGCGCCACGTATTCCATTAAGTATTCATCAGCTGAATCCCATGCTTGCCAGCTGACGTGTTGGTTTTCAGCAGGATATCTCAATAATTGGTAGCTATGATTTAAAAGCGTAAGTTCTGTTTTCATTTAATTCTTATATATCGAGGTTGGTTTGCAACAATCTAGTTTATTCCCGTCAGCTTCTTCTGATGAGGCTGAAATACTGCCTTTACCAGACGGAGACTTTCGCTATTTTCAACATTTCTTGTCCACTCAAGAAGCGGATAATTATTACCAGCGGCTTCTTGAGTCATTAGCTTGGCGACAAGATGATATCAAAATGTACGGTAAACAGGTTAAAATCCCACGCTTGCAGGCGTGGTACGGTGATAACGATGCGCTATACCAGTATTCAGGCCTCGATTTGCCACCTATACCTTGGACCGAAGAACTGTATTCCCTGAAAGTACAGTGTGAAAAAGCCTGTGAAACCGTTTTTAACTCTGTATTGGCTAATTGTTATCGTGACGGTCAAGATAGTATGGCTTGGCATAGCGATGACGAACCTGAGTTAGGTACTCGACCGGTTATTGCATCTTTGAGTTTGGGGCAGGTGCGAAATTTTGATTTAAAGCATCGAACGAGTGGGCAAAGACACAGGCTGCCTTTGGAGCACGGCAGTTTGTTCGTTATGGCTGGCAATTCCCAAGCAAATTGGCTGCATAGTTTAGCTAAAACGACAAAGTCGCTGGCACCACGTATTAATCTAACATTTCGTTTGGTCACACCAAATTTGCGCCGCTAACGAAATTCACTTACTCCTTCGGCAAAGCCGGACAAAGGGCAAAAAATGACAATACAACAATCAATCGAGCGTAAATTACAAGCCGGATTTAGCCCTGTTCATTTAGAGGTCGTTAATGAAAGCTTCATGCACAATGTACCAGAGGGCGCTGAAAGCCACTTTAAGGTCGTTATTGTCAGCGATGAGTTTGGCGGCAAACGCTTGATTGGTCGCCACCGTGCGGTGAATCAAATTTTGGCCGACGAGCTAGCTAATAATATTCATGCGTTAGCTATTCACACTTACACCCAAGAAGAATGGAATACGTTGCAGCAGCAATCGCCTGATTCACCAAATTGTCTTGGTGGTTCTAAATCATAAAGGCGTGAAATAATGGAAAATATGACGAATTTTTAATGTTCATGTATGGTTATAAAGCTATATCGCATTAAAATAATAAATTATAAGGCTCGTTATTATGCAAAAAGTCAATCCACTTAATTTGCTCTTGGCTATTTTTATACCTCCTTTGGGGGCGTTGCTCCAAGTAGGCCTGAGCGCACATTTTTTCTTAAATATCTTACTCACTCTTTTTGGTGTACTGCCTGGCGTAATCCACGCGGTATGGCTTGTTTTGAAAAATAAATAACCGCCATTAATGTGTCGGTGTTCGATCTGCTCAGAGTTGTTTAATTACTCTGGGCATTTACAATGGACGCCGCTTTTTTTATAGGAAAAATGAATATGGTTATTAAGCCAAAGATCCGTGGCTTTATTTGTACAAATGCTCACCCTGAAGGTTGCGCAGCAAGTGTTGCTCAACAAATTGAATATGTCTCCTCTCAGGGGGATCTTGGAAGCGGACCTAAAAATGTATTAGTGATTGGTTCTTCAACCGGTTATGGATTGGCCTCACGCATTGTGTCAGCTTTTGGTTATGGCGCGAACACTCTGGGTGTCTGTTTTGAAAAGGCGCCGAGTGAACGTAAAACGGCAACTGCAGGTTGGTATAACACCGCTGCTTTTCATAACGAAGCGAAAGAGAAAGGGCTTTTTGCCCAAACCATAAACGGCGATGCGTTTTCTAAAGAGATAAAAGCGCAAGCAATTGAGACCATCAAACGTGAGATGGGTCAGGTTGATTTGGTGATATACAGTTTAGCGTCTCCACGTCGCACAGATCCCGAAACGGGAGAAGTATATAAGTCTACCTTGAAACCTGTGGGACAAGCTTATACCACTAAAACCTATGATACGGACAAAGACCGAATCCATGACATTTCTCTTGAACCTGCTAATGAAGATGAAATTGCACAAACGATCAAAGTCATGGGCGGTGAAGATTGGGAGTTATGGTTAGATGCCTTAGCAGAAGCAGACCTACTTGCCGATGGCTGTAAAACCACAGCATATACCTATATTGGCAAAGAGCTAACTTGGCCGATTTACGGGCAAGCAACTATTGGCAAAGCGAAAGAAGATTTAGATCGTGCAGCGGCAGCCATCGTTAGCAAGAACCAAGAAAAGCACATTGAAGCCTATGTATCTTCATTGAAAGCACTTGTTACCCAAGCAAGTTCAGCTATTCCTGTTATGCCTTTGTATATTTCTCTTATTTATAAGGTGATGAAGGAAGAGGGCACGCACGAAGGGTGTATCGAACAAATCAAAGGCTTGTTCACAGAACGTTTATTTGCACAATCTCCCGCGTTAGATGAGCAAGGCCGTTTGCGTATGGATGGCAAAGAAACAAATGAGGCTACGCAAGCTAAGATCAAAGCGTTGTGGGATCAAGTTACACAAGAAAACTTTCATGAGCTAAGTGATTACGCCGGTTATCATCATGAGTTCTTAAAGCTTTTCGGTTTTGATGTCGAAGGTGTCGATTACGAGAAAGAACAAAATACGTTAGCCGATTGGGATTAATCGTCTACTATATTGGTATAAAAAACCGCCTCAATAAGGCGGTTTTTTTATGTCTAGGAAATAGATGCAAATAAGAGTTATTCGCATGCTCCGCAATGATGAATGTAAACAACTTGTTGCAATGTGGCTCTGTGTGGATAAGAAGCGGATAATGACGATAAAATACACTAAAAAAATTGTGCTTAAGCACATTTGGCATGGCAGAACCGGTAGGGATAATGTTAAAATTCCGGAGTTAGATTAAGTGGGAAATTCATATCCACAGAATCTCTGCAAAAGAGTACGAGAAAACACAGCGGTTAATTAAACTAATAAACGTGACTTCGTCAGTTAGTTATTTAAGCGATTACATTTACAAAATAACATCAAAAATACTCATCACGAATAGGTTTTTTGTCAACAAGTTGCTTACTTGGGTGGCATGTAGCTGAAAGGCTAACCGTGATGTGTATTGACTTTAGAGTAGTGCTATTGCGTATGATTAAAATCAAGAAAGGGTTAGATCTTCCGATTACGGGAGCGCCAGAACAAAAGATTCATGACGGTCCAGCGATTACTAAGGTTGCTGTGCTAGGTGAAGAGTACATTGGAATGCGTCCAACCATGCATGTTCAGGTTGGCGATAAAGTGCAGAAAGGCCAGATGCTTTTCGAAGACAAAAAGAATCCAGGTGTGAAGTTCACAGCACCTGCTTCTGGTAGTGTCATCGAAGTTAACCGTGGCGCAAAACGTGTTTTGCAGTCAGTGGTTATTCAAGTTGAAGGTGATGACGCAGTAGAATTCGACAAATATGCCGAATCTGAACTGTCATCTATAGCGGCCGACAAAGTGCAACACAATCTAGTGGAATCTGGATTATGGACTGCACTGCGTACGCGTCCTTATAGCAAAACCCCTGCTCTTGACAGCAAACCTCACTCCATATTCGTTAGCGCGATGGATACTAATCCATTAGCTGGCGATCCTGCCGTTATTATTGCCCCGCGTAGTGCAGATTTTATCAATGGTTTACGTGTTATCTCGCGTTTAACTGAAGGTAAGGTATTTGTGAGTAAAGCGCCCGGTGCTGATATTCCAGTAGGGGACGTGAAAGTTGACGTGAACGAATTTGCCGGACCACATCCTGCAGGTTTAGTGGGCACGCATATTCATCACCTAGATACTGTTGGTGCGGCTAAGAAAGTTTGGCATATCAACTACCAAGATGTGATTGCGGTTGGTGTGTTATTTACAACAGGTAAGTTGAATAACGAGCGTGTTATTGCCCTAGGCGGCCCCGCTGCTAAGAATCCGCGTTTAATTAAAACCGTGTTAGGTGCAAGTGTCAGTGAGTTGACCTCGGGTGAAACCACTGAAGGCGAAGTTCGCACAATTTCAGGCTCGGTTTTACAAGGTAATAACGCCCATGGCGTTCATGGTTATGTGGGTCGTTATCATGTTCAGCTTTCACTTCTTAGTGAAGGTCGTGAAAAAGAATTCCTAGGTTGGATTAAGCCAGGTGCCAATCAGCACTCTGTGACCCGTGCATACCTTGCACATTTTAGCCCTAAGAAATTATTCAATATGACAACCACCACTAATGGTTCAGACCGTTCTATGGTGCCAATTGGTAACTATGAGCGTGTTATGCCGTTAGATATTTTACCAACATTATTGTTGCGTGATTTGATTTCTGGTGACACTGACAGTGCTCAAACATTAGGTTGTTTAGAGTTAGACGAAGAAGATTTAGCGCTTTGTACCTATGTTTGCCCTGGTAAATATAATTACGGGCCGATCTTGCGTGACAGTCTAGACAAGATTGAGAAAGAGGGTTAACTCATGGGTTTAAAAGCATATTTAGAGAAAATTGAACCTAACTTTGAAGCAGGTGGTAAGTACGAAAAATGGTATGCGCTTTACGAAGCAGCAGCGACCATTTTTTACACCCCTGGTAAAGTTAACAAAGCTGGCACTCACGTGCGTGACAGCATCGACTTAAAACGTATTATGATCATGGTATGGGCTGCTACGTTCCCTGCAATGTTCTACGGTATGTACAACATAGGTCAGCAAGCTCATAACGTTATTCTAAACGGTGGCGCGTCATTGCCTGATATGTGGCAAGCGGCTTTATTTACTGCGCTTGGCGGTCAAATTGGCCTTGAGTCTACCGGTGGATTAGCCATGTTCCTTTATGGTGCGTGCTTTTTCCTACCTATCTACGCCGTAACCTTTATTGTGGGCGGCTTCTGGGAAGTACTGTTTGCTTCTGTGCGTAAGCACGAAGTTAACGAAGGCTTCTTTGTTACCTCAGTACTTTTCGCATTAACCTTGCCTGCAACAATCCCTTTATGGCAGGTGGCGCTAGGTATTACCTTTGGTGTGGTGATTGCGAAAGAAGTCTTTGGTGGCACAGGCCGTAACTTCTTAAACCCTGCGCTTTCTGGTCGTGCGTTCCTATATTTTGCTTATCCTGCACAAATTTCAGGCGATGCAATTTGGACGGCTGCCGACGGTTTCTCAGGGGCGACTTGGTTAAGCCAAGCGGCTGCTGGCAATGTTACCGATTGGTCTTTGAATGCTGATTGGTGGGATGCATTCTTCGGAAATATTCAAGGTTCTGTCGGTGAAGTATCGTCACTGGCTATCTTGCTGGGTGGCTTGTTCATTATTTATATGCGTATTGCTTCATGGCGTATCGTGTTAGGTGTGCTGCTAGGCGGGGCGGTATTCAGTACTTTGCTTAACGTTATTGGCAGTGACACAAATGCTATGTTTGCTATGCCTTGGTACTGGCACGTAGTGACCGGTGGATTCGCCTTTGGTATGTTCTTTATGGCGACCGATCCTGTTTCAGCATCATTCACAAATAGCGCTAAATGGGCTTACGGTTTCTTAATCGGTTTAATGTGTGTATTGATTCGTGTACTCAACCCTGCTTTCCCTGAAGGTATGATGTTGGCAATCTTGTTTGCCAATTTATGGGCTCCACTATTCGATTATTTCGTCGCTCAAAGCAATATTAAACGGAGGATGGCACGTGTCGGCTAAAAAAGAAACATTAGGCAAAACGGTCGGCGTTGTTATCGCCGTATGTTTAGTTTGTTCGGTTATTGTATCAACGGCGGCGGTTAGCCTACGTTCACAACAACAAGCAAATGCGAAGCTAGATAAGCAAACTAATATCTTAGAATCTGCCGGCTTACTTGAAGCCGGACAGAGTAAAGAGCAAATCGCAGCGACCTATGCAGATCGTGTACAAGAAAAGTTCGTTGATTTAGCAACGGGCCAGTACGTTGAGAAGGAAGCTGGCTATGATATGTATAAAGCAGCGCGTGACCCTGAAGAAAGTATCAAGCCTGTGCCTGATACCGCTGGGATTTTACGTCGCCCTAACGTTGCTAGTGTGTATTTAATTTCTAATCCTGACGGCGAAGTAACACGTATCGTGTTGCCTATCAACGGCAGTGGCTTATGGAACTTAATGTATGCCATGTTAGCGGTTGACTCTGACGGTAATACCGTTCGTGAGCTAGTGTATTACGATCAGCAAGAAACGCCTGGTCTTGGCGGTGAAGTTCAGAACCCTGAATGGAAAGCGAAGTGGGACGGTAAGAAATTGTATAAAAATGGCGAAGTGGCTATTGATGTGACCAAGGGCGCAAAAGCGAATGACCCTTATGAAGTTGATGCTTTGTCAGGTGCGACGTTAACCAGTAATGGCGTACAAAATACACTTGATTACTGGCTGGGTGAGAATGGCTTCGGTCCTTACCTTAAAAACCAACCATGGAAATCGTGAGAGACTAGACAATGGCTGATACTAAAGAAATGAAAAAGGTATTGTTTGGGCCAATCCTAGACAATAACCCAATAGCACTGCAAATACTGGGCGTATGTTCAGCATTGGCGGTAACCACTAAGTTAGAAACGGCATTAGTAATGTCACTTGCTCTTACTGCAGTAACGGCATTCTCTAACTTGTTTATCTCTATGATCCGTTCACAGATACCTTCATCAGTACGTATTATCGTGCAGATGACGATTATTGCGTCATTGGTAATCGTAGTGGATCAAATCCTGAAAGCTTATTCTTACGAGATATCCAAACAGCTGTCGGTATTCGTTGGCTTAATTATCACCAACTGTATCGTAATGGGTCGAGCTGAAGCCTTTGCTATGAAAAGCCCGCCATTTATCAGTTTCCTTGACGGGATTGGTAACGGCTTAGGCTACTCGTTTGTATTGATTGTTATCGGTACTATTAAAGAGTTGTTCGGTTTCGGTACTATTCTCGGTTTCGAAATTTTACCACTCATTCAAAATGGCGGTTGGTATCAAGGTAATGGTTTATTGATTTTACCTTTCAGCTCGTTCTTCTTAATCGGTGGTTTAATTTGGTTCATCAGAACTATTAAGCCTGAACAAGTAGAGCCTAAGGAGTAATTTCGTGGAACAATATCTTAGTTTATTTATCCGTTCTATCTTCCTAGAAAACATGGCGTTGTTCTATTTCTTGGGTATGTGTACTTTCTTGGCAGTATCAAAGAAAGTAAAAACGGCGATGGGTCTGGGTGTTGCGGTTATCGTAGTATTGACGATTTCTGTACCTGTAAACCAACTTGTTTATGCCAACATTCTTGCGCCTGGTGCACTAGGTTGGGCTGGCTTTCCTGACACCGATCTGAGCTTCTTAAGCTTTTTGACTTTCATTGGTGTAATCGCTGCTTTGGTTCAAATTCTTGAAATGACGCTAGATAAGTTTTTCCCTGCGCTATACAACGCGTTAGGTATTTTCTTACCTTTGATCACTGTTAACTGTGCAATTTTTGGTGGCGTAGCATTCGCTGTTCAGCGTGATTACACCTTCACCGAAAGTATCTTCTACGGTGCGGGTAGTGGTGCAGGTTGGGCATTAGCGATCACATTACTTGCGGCAGTGCGTGAGAAACTTAAGTATGCAGATATGCCAGAAGGCGTGCGTGGTTTAGGTTCCGTATTTATGATTGCAGGATTAATGGCGTTGGGCTTCCAGTCATTTTCTGGCGTATCAATTTAATCGAAACCGAATAGGAGTATTTAGATGTTAGACATTTATCTTGGCGTAGGAATGTTTATTGCCATCGTTCTAGCTTTGGTTTTGATCATTATGTTTGCCAAATCCAAGTTAGTGCCAGAAGGCGAAGTGACCATTTCTATCAATGGTGATCCAGACAAAGCAATCACTGCTCAGCCTGGTGATAAGTTATTAGGTGCCTTAGCAAACTCAGGCATATTCGTATCGTCAGCTTGTGGTGGCGGTGGCTCTTGTGGTCAATGTCGGGTAGACATTAAAGCAGGCGGCGGTGAAATTTTACCGACTGAGCTTGACCACATAAGCAAGCGTGAAGCGAAAGAAGGTTGCCGTTTATCGTGTCAGGTTTCTATTAAGCAGGACATGGACATCGAGCTACCTGAAGAGATTTTTGGTATCAAGAAGTGGGATTGTGAAGTTATCTCTAATGATAACAAAGCGACCTTCATTAAAGAGCTTAAACTTAAAATTCCTAATGGTGAAAGTGTGCCTTTCCGTGCCGGTGGTTATATTCAAATTGAAGCTCCACCTCACCATGTTAAATATAAAGACTTCGATGTTCCTGAAGAATATCGTGGTGACTGGGAACGTTTTGGCTTCTTTGATATTGAATCAAAAGTGGATGACGAAACGATTCGTGCATATTCAATGGCTAACTACCCAGAAGAAGAAGGTATTATCATGTTGAACGTGCGTGTGGCTTCACCACCGCCAAACAACTTGTCTTTACCTGCAGGTAAAATGTCATCTTATATATGGAGCTTGAAAGAAGGCGACAAAGCCACTATTTCTGGCCCATTTGGTGAGTTCTTCGCTAAGAAGACCGACGCTGAGATGGTATTTATCGGTGGTGGTGCTGGTATGGCGCCAATGCGTTCGCATATCTTCGATCAACTTCGTCGTCTTAAAACAGATCGTAAAATTTCGTTCTGGTATGGCGCGCGTTCATTACGCGAAATGTTCTACGTAGAAGATTTCGATATGTTGCAGAAGGAAAACGACAACTTTAAGTGGCATGTTGCTTTGTCTGATCCACAACCAGAAGATAACTGGGAAGGTATGACAGGCTTTATCCACCAAGTATTGTTGGAAAACTATCTTAAAGATCATCCAGCTCCAGAAGACTGTGAGTTCTATATGTGTGGTCCTCCTATGATGAACGCAGCTGTTATTAGTATGCTGAAAGACTTAGGTGTTGAAGATGAAAACATCATGCTTGATGACTTCGGTGGTTAATTAGCTATCACTCGATAGTGAACAAAACCGAGTTAACAACACATGTAAATAAGGGACTTCGGTCCCTTTTTTTATTTAGGTGAAAAAATGATAAAGGGTGACAGCGGGAAGGCTAAATTCCTCGGTTTAATCTTATGGATATGGCTGCTATGCAGTTGCAGTCAAGCGCCAACAGAAACACATTTAGCGGGCCATACCATGGGCACGACTTACAATGTGAAGTTCGTTAATAGAAATAATATAAATGAACAAAAATTACATAACGACATCGATGCTGCATTGGTGAAAGTAAATGAATTGATGTCGACTTACGACCCCAATTCAGAACTGTCACGATTCAACCAGTGGAAGAGTGAAGCACCCTTTGCGTTATCTTCAGAAACGTTGAAGGTAATGCAGGAAGCGAAGCGCTTGGGCGAGTTAAGTCATGGCGTACTTGATGTGACCGTAGGGCCATTGGTGAACCTTTGGGGCTTTGGTCCTGATGCGAAACCTGAGAAACGCCCCAGTAAACAAACTGTGGCAGAAGTCAAAGCTCGTACCGGATTAGATAAATTGACCTTACTTGATAACGGCGCGCAAAAGTCTGAAATTGATTTGTATGTTGACCTGTCTACTATTGCCAAGGGCTATGGTGTCGATGTCGTGGCCGAGTTATTGGATGAAAAGGGTCTGCATGATTACCTGGTAGAGGTTGGCGGCGAAATGCGTGTCTCAGGGCATAAAGCAACTGGCAGAGAATGGCGTATAGCTGTTGAAAAACCTGTCTCGGTTGAGCGTGCGGTGCAAGAAATCATTTCGATAGGAACAAACGCAATTGCAACCTCAGGAGATTATCGCAACTACTTTGAAGAAGATGGTGTGCGATATTCCCACTTAATAGACCCACGTACAGGCGTACCTATCACGCACAATCTAGTCGCGGTGACTGTGGTGCATTCGTCCTCAATGACGGCAGACGGGTTAGCGACAGCGCTGATCGTAATGGGTAAGGAAGAAGCCTTTAACGTGGCGTTACAGAATGATTTAGCGGTATTAATGATCACACAAGAAAACGGCGAGTTTAAAGAGTATACTACGCCAAAATTTGAACCCTTCATTAATCGCCAATAGTAATTATCGAAAATGACCAATTCGGAGTGATATTTTGAGTACTTTTATCTTAGCATTCGTATTTTTTCTAGTCGTAGCAGTCGCTATGTCTCTCGGCTATTTAGTACAGCGTAAAGCGATAGCAGGTAGTTGCGGTGGTTTAGGCGCCTTGGGTATCGATAAAGCCTGTGATTGCCCAGAGCCATGCGATCGCAAAAAAGCCCGCTTAGAGCGAGAAGAAGCGCGTCAAGCGAAGCTGAATGAGTGGAAGCAAAACCAAATTCTTTAAGCTGTGTCGTCAGAAAATTCCCGCCAGTGAGATTTACATTGACTCTGGCGGACAATCGCGCAAAATAACTGTTTTTAAATACAGTTGTTTGTCAGATGCGTAAGATCATACACATCGATATGGACTGCTACTATGCCGCAGTCGAAATGCGCGATAACCCTCAATATCGCGACATCCCCCTTGCGATTGGGGGGAGTGCTGACCGCCGTGGCGTTATTTCGACCTGTAACTATGTGGCACGCAAGTATGGCGTTCGATCCGCTATGGCTACGGCCTATGCGCGTAAGCTCTGTCCTGATCTGGTTCTCGTTCCTGGCCGCATGGCTCTTTATAGCGAGATATCTCAGCAAATCCGCAAGATTTTTTTACGCTACACGGATAAAATCGAACCACTATCCCTAGATGAAGCATATCTGGATGTAACCGACAGTGAGCTTTTTTCGGGCAGTGCCACCTTAATTGCACAGGATATCCGCCGAGCAATTTTCGAAGAAACCCAACTGACCGCTTCTGCCGGTGTAGCACCTTGTAAGTTTGTGGCTAAAATTGCCAGTGACGAAAATAAGCCTAATGGGATCTGCGTGATCACACCAGATACCCAAGATGCGTTTGTGAAAACATTGGCACTGGGGAAAATCCCCGGTGTTGGCAAAGTCACGCTACAGAAACTCAATAATATGGGACTCTTTACCTGCCAAGACGTGCGAGATTATCCACTCGATGCATTCGTAAAAGCGTTTGGAAAATTTGGGCCTGTCATTTGGGATCGTAGTCATGGTATTGATGAGCGCGAGCTGTCTGTTAGTCGTAAGCGCAAGTCTGTTGGTGTAGAGCGCACTCTCGCCCAAGACATCACCACTGATGAAGAATGCTTGGCTATGCTGGAAAGCCTGTACCCTAAACTGCTGAGCCGTTTGGAGGCCGCAAGCCCTAAGCTAGTGATACAAAGTCAGGGCGTAAAACTAAAATTCAATGATTTTCAACAGACCACAGTGGAGCATCGCCACCAAGTGCTCGATAAAACCTATTTCAAAACACTGCTAAGTGAAGCGTTAGAGCGGCGTGGCACCAGGGGAATTCGCTTAGTGGGATTATCCGTTGGCTTACCCGAAACTGCTGACGTGCAACAAATGGTGTTTAACTTTGAGCATGAGCAAAACCGCTAGTACTTCTCCATCTTTCATTCTTCTGTTTTGCTAACTTTCGCTACCAATAGACTTTGTATCTTTTTACACCTTGCTACAGGCAACTGTATACTGAGTGAATAAAACACGTATTTAGGGAGTAGTATGAGCATTGCAGTAGGAAAATATCGTCACTACAAGGGTAACGATTATGAAGTTATTGGGGTCGCTACGCATTCGGAAGACGATTCAGAATTAGTAGTGTATCGGCCTATGTATGGAGAGCGGGGCCTTTGGGTCCGCCCTTTGTCCATGTTTGAAGAAACGGTCGAAGTGAATGGTCAAACTGTGCCACGTTTTAGATTTATAGACAGTGAATAATGGTCCTTACCGATTAGGTGAACGTAAATTACCCTATCTTCGTTCATGTATGAACAACCAATAATAATGGGAAACATGATGTTTAAATCAAAAGTGAATGCACTACGTTTTGCAATGGCAACACTAACGTTATTTGGTAGCACGATATTAAGCGCTGCTGATGATAGGTTCGCCGATGTACATATTAGCACCCAAGCGGTGAGTGGCTCAACATACATGCTCACTGGTGCAGGAGGTAATATCGGTGTGTCGGCTGGGGATGACGGTATTTTGATTATTGACGATCAGTTCGCTCCCTTGGCTGACAAAATTGCGCTCGCGATTGGCGATATTGCCAAGCAGCCAATGAAATACGTAATCAATACCCATTATCATGGTGATCACACAGGTTCCAACGCCTATTTTAAAGAAGTACAGGGAAGCACTATTTTTGCTCATGATAATGTGCGTAAACGCTTAGCCGCCGAAGACGGTCATAAACACGCAGCCTTACCCGTTGTGACCTATGAGCAGGGGCTGACGTTTCACTTCAATGGCGATACCATCAAGGTGCTACATCTTCCTGCAGGCCACACCGATAGCGACAGTGTTGTTTGGTTTGAACAGGCGAATGTATTGCACGCGGGAGATTTATTCTTTCAGGGGCGTTTCCCTTACATCGACTTGGCCGGTGGCGGCACGGTTAAAGGATACATTAGTAACGTTTCCACCGTGATCGACATGATAAACAACGATACTAAGGTCATGCCTGGACATGGTGAGTTAGCCGATAAGAAAGCTTATCAAGCGTCACTTGAGATGATGCAGCAAACCGCTAACTATGTTTCGGATAGAAAATCTAAAGGCGCTAGCCTAGACTCGCTTATCGAAGAAGGTCTTGATGATAAATGGCAAGACTGGGCGTGGAACTTCATCACTGAAGAAAAGTGGATCACCACACTCTATAACGGCCAATAGTCGCTATGGATAGGCCTCTGGCGGTGCAAGCGTCGGAGGTATTGGCTTTTATGCTACAAGCAGTGCGAACCGCTGTGCTAAAAGCACGGCATCAGCTTAGTCATTCAGGGCGCTATCATAGCGTTTTACACCACCAACCCAGGTTTCAAGTACTTTGGTTTTCCATATATCCTGTGGGCTAATAGTGAATATATCCTGGTCGACTAAGATAAAATCAGCCCACTTACCAGATGACAAAGTACCTATGCTATTTTCTTGGTGAGCCGCATAGGCTCCGCTGTAAGTGAATCCTTTAAAAGCCTGCTCGACTGTTACTGCTTCTTCTTTAATCCAACCGGCCTCAGGCTGGTTGTTTCTATTCTGTCTTGTTACTGCAGCGTGTAAGCCGAAAAATGGGTTGGCCAATTCAACAGGAAAATCAGAGCCAAAAGGAACAATAGATCCCTGTTCTTCGAAAGTTTGCCAAGCATAGGCGCCTTTTAAACGCGCTTCACCAATTCGGTCTTGGGCCATGTTCATATCACTTGTGGCGTGTGTAGGCTGCATGGACGGAATTATTCCAAGGGTTTTGAATCTAGGTATGTCTGTCACATCGATAACTTGTGCATGCTCTACACGATTACGCAAATGCTGCCCTTTGATACGCGAAAAAGTCTCTTCGAATTGATCCAGCGCGAGTCTATTACCGCGGTCACCTATTTCATGAATATTAAGCTGAAAGCCATTGCCTATGATTAAATCAAATAATGGCTTGAGCTGCTTTATAGGGGTGAGTAATAGCCCAATGTTTTCATGGTCGTCTGAATATCCAGAGAGCATGGCTGCACCGCGGCTACCAAGCGCACCATCACCGTATACTTTGACGCTGCGGATTGACAAGTAATCGTATTGGTCGTGTATTGGACCTGCGTTGAGCATGTCTGCAAGCTTAGGATCTGTTGCTGCAAGCATGGCGTATATGCGCATGTTCAAATCGAGTTGCTGACTGCGCTTAATGTAATATTGGTAGGTAGCATAATTAATACCGGCATCGTGCGTGCTGGTGATCCCCAGTGAGAGCAAATGCGCTGCGGCAGCATCAAGTTTGCGCTGCAAATCTTGTTCGGTATCTTGAGGGATTTTTTCCACTAGCATGTTCATGGCGTTATCAATTAGTACACCAGTAGGCACACCGTTTTTATCCCTGACAATTTGGCCGCCTGGTGGGTCTAGTGAATCTTTGGTGACTCCCGCTATCTGCAATGCTTTGCTATTCGCCCAGCCAGCGTGTCCATCTATTCGGCTTATCCACACGGGACGGTCTTGAATATATTCGTCAAGCATCTCAGAGGTTGGAAATGCGTTATCGGCCCAAAGTACTTGGTTCCAGCCACCGCCCAATATCCATGTTAAATCAGGGTTTTGCTGAGCGTAATCTCGCACTTTTTGCGCGGAGGCTTTTGCACTAGGAATATCTCTGACATCTACTGCGAGTAGAGTTTCCCCCAAACCCAGTATGTGCCCATGGGCATCGATAAGGCCCGGCAGTAATACGCGCTTTTTTCCATCAATCATATCAGCATCAGGATAGGTATTTTTTAAGCTCGTGCCGCCAATAGCTAACACTCTGCCGCCATCGAAAACCATATCGGTAAACGTCACCATCTCCCCTTTATCGCTAAGGGTGTAACCATGCACATTAGTTAAGTGTGTTGGTGCGGCTAATGTGGCTGTACTTAACAAATAACCTAACAATATCAAGACTGAATGTTTCATTGTGATGACCTTCGCTTAAAGTTGATGCGTCTATAATCTAAGAACAAACGTTGGCCTAAAGTTAGCAACTATGCAAATTATTAGGAGGTCTATAAGAAAGTAATAAATGAGTGACATGTAGATACAAAAAAGCCCCGCTTGTTTTCACAAGCAGGGCCTTAAGTTTACCGGTAATTAATGATTACTTCTTAGCGTTACGCTCTTTAGTATCAGCAATTACTTTTTCAGCGACGTTGTTCGGACAAGGTGAGTAGTGTGAGAACTCCATAGAGAACTGACCACGACCTGACGTCATTGTACGCAATGAACCGATATAACCAAACATTTCTGAAAGAGGGATATCAGCCTTAACGCGAACACCAGTAACGCCTGCTTCTTGATCTTTGATCATACCGCGACGACGGTTCAAGTCACCGATAACATCACCAACATGGTCGTCTGGCGTGAACACGTCAACTTTCATGATAGGTTCAATCAACTGAGGACCCGCTTTAGGGATTGATTGACGGAATGCGCCTTTAGCAGCGATTTCAAATGCAACTGCTGATGAATCCACTGCGTGGAATCCACCGTCATAAAGCTCAACCTCAACATCTAACACAGGGAAGCCAGCAAGAACACCAGACTCCATCATGCTTGCAAAACCTTTTTCGATAGCAGGGAAGAATTCTTTTGGTACATTACCACCCACAACCACTGAGCTGAATGTGAAACCACTATTAGGTTCACCAGGCTTGATACGATAATCGATTTTACCGAACTGACCAGAACCACCAGATTGTTTCTTATGAGTGTAAGAATCTTCAACTTCTTGAGTGATCGTTTCACGGTATGCAACTTGAGGCTCACCGACTTCTAATTCAACACCGTAAGTACGCTTCAGAATATCTACTTTGATGTCCAAGTGAAGCTCGCCCATACCAGATAGGATTGTTTCACCTGAATCTTGGTCAGTTTCAACACGGAATGTAGGATCTTCTGCAACCATTTTACCGATAGCTAGACCCATCTTCTCAGTTGAACCTTTATCTTTAGGTGTAACAGAGATAGAGATTACTGGTTCAGGGAATACCATCGCTTCTAGGATGATTGGATCTTTAGGATCACATAAAGTGTGACCTGTTTGAACGTTACTCTTCATACCAACGATTGCGATGATGTCACCAGCTTGAGCGCTAGTTAACTCATTACGGTCATCGGCTTGCATTTCACACATACGACCAATACGTTCAGTTTTACCTGTTGCAGCATTAAGTATGGTGTCGCCTTTCTTAAGCGTACCAGAATAGATACGTACGAAAGTAAGAGCACCAAAACGGTCATCTGTAATTTTGAACGCTAACGCTTTAAATGTTTCATCTGGTGAAACAATTGCGTACTTACCATTCGGCTCACCTTCTTCGTCTGTAAGAGGTTGAGGGTCAACTTCTGTAGGACTAGGTAGGTAATCAACAACAGCATCAAGAATATTTTGAACACCTTTGTTTTTGAATGCAGAACCACAGTAAGTCGGGAAGAAGTCCATAGTACGCGTACCTTTACGGATACAACGTTTAATGTCTTCCATAGAAGGCTCTTCGCCGTCCATGTAAGCCATCATTAGGTCATCGTCTTGCTCAACAGCAGTTTCGATCAACATTTCACGGTATTCTTCTACTTTATCAACCATGTCCGCAGGAACATCTGTGATTTCGTAGTTTTCAGGAAGACCAGTGTCATCCCAAATGAATGCTTTGCGAGTAAGAAGGTCAACCACACCAACGAAGTCATCTTCGATACCGATAGGTAGAACCATAACGAGTGGATTAGCACCAAGTACTTTTTTGGTTTGGTCAACTACGCGGTAGAAGTCAGCACCCATACGGTCCAACTTGTTTACGAAGATAATACGTGCAACTTCTGAGTCATTCGCATAACGCCAGTTAGTTTCTGACTGAGGCTCAACACCACCAGAACCACAGAAAACACCGATGCCGCCATCAAGTACTTTAAGTGAGCGGTAAACTTCAACAGTGAAGTCAACGTGCCCAGGAGTATCGATAACGTTGAAACGGTGGTCTTTCCAAAAACAACTAACCGCAGCTGATTGGATAGTGATACCGCGCTCAGCTTCTTGTTCCATGAAGTCAGTGGTAGATTCACCATCATGTACTTCACCGGTTTTGTGTATTTGACCGGTAAGCTTCAAAATTCGTTCTGTTGTGGTAGTTTTACCCGCATCAACGTGGGCGAAAATACCGATGTTTCTGTAACGTGCTAAATCTTTCATTTCTTCAACTTCAGTCTGAGTAAAAATTGCGCGGGATTATACAAGATATTTCCGCAGGATGCCGATTTTCTTTTTAGAAAAATCTAAATATTCACTTTTTTACGGAATTTGGGCGGCCGTTTAAAAGAATGCGCGGATTTTACATGGTTTAAGACAGCGAATAAAGTGGTGTTTTGTTTATTTATTAGGCAGGTAAATTGGCTACGTTAGGTCATTTTAATATTCTCGTGAATATAAGGAATCAGCACAATTTCTGAATGGAGAAAACAACAATTAACCGTTAGACATGGGCATTACACGATTTCGACCTAAGTTCTTTGCTTCATATAGCTGTTTATCCGCAGCCTCAATAAGCGCCAAGGGATTCATCCCGGTTTTCATTTCGGCAATACCAAATGAAGCACTTATTCCTCCGAGTACTTGGGATGTACGTTTATCTCTAACCCCAATTTTTTCGATAGATCTGCGCATGGTTTCGGCTATTTGTCTGGCAACGCTGAGCTTACTATTGGGAACAATAATGGCGAACTCTTCACCACCAAAGCGAAATGCTTGCGCCCCTTCTCTGCATGCAGCTTGAAGTTTTTTAGCGCTGGCTTTTAAAACTAAATCCCCCATGACATGCCCATGAGTGTCATTAATCTTTTTAAAATGATCTAAGTCAGCCAATATTAGGCACATGTTTGGTCGCATAGCATGTGCTGCTAACTCTTCGTCAAAGTATCTACGATTGCACAGGCCAGTCAAAGCGTCATATAAGGCTGCTTGTTGGCTTTGTTCAAGTTGATTTCTTAATCGCGTAATTTCTCTTTCTGCATCATTAAGTGCGGTGCTAAAAGATAAAGTACTTCCACGAATTTGTTTGGTTTGACTGACCAAGGTCCGGACTAAGTCCATGACCTCTTCCATACTCAAACCTTCTCGCTCTACTTTCGCTAAGTCGTCCATGCAGGTATCCATGGTACTTTTAAAGTTACGCGTTTCACTGCGGGTATCTTGCACAGATTGAGACAGTTCAATCACCATGCTTTCAAGAGAGTGACGAAGCTCCCACACATCTACATCTTGTTCATCTGCTACATGTTTGCGATATAAGTCTCGGGTCTTTGAATCTGATATGGGTAAATTGCGCTGCAAAGCATGATCAAGAGTTTCATTAAGGGATTCAGATTCATTACTTGCATAGGTGTACCACAGGGCATAGTTGAGCGGCACGGCAGGAATCTTATGCTTAAGCAATAAAGGGATGGTGTTTTTTAGATGTTTAAATGAATTCTCTAAATCGTGATTTTTCACACAGGTCGCTCGTAAACCGATTATTTTTCAAGCTTACCAGACTGTCATATAACGTCCAGAAAATGTCATTGCGTTCTGAATTAATGAAAGAGTAAAAAAAGACAGTGATTTAGGAGATAAACCACCGTCTTATCCGTGCATAGGGTTTAGTGAACCCAGTGATGCTTCTCTGATTTTTGTTGAATACTCTGTTGTGTTGCCTCAGGCATAAAGAGTGTATTGTTATTTTCAAAGAAGAAAGCAGGGCGCTTGGTTTTTCTGCCCACTTCGTTCATGGTCGCTGCATCATATATACGGCCGTTGATTACGGTATAAGTTACATATTCGCTGCGACGAATATCCGTTAATACGTCGCCGTCGATAATCATCATATCCGCTAACTTGCCTGCTTCAATACTTCCTAGTTGCTTGCCCATGCCTAGGTGCGTGGCGCCATCAATAGTGCCTCCTCGCAGTGCTTCCCATGGTGTGAAACCACCTTGCGTCATTAGCCAAAGCTCCCAGTGCGCAGCTAAGCCTTCACGTTGCCCGTGAGCGCCGATATGTACGCTTACGCCTTTATCACGTAATGTTTTAGCGTATTGTGCAACAAATACGTGGTTGTATTGATTATCTGGGGCGGTAGGGCGACGAATGGCGCGCCTATCTAACAGAAAGCTAGGTGTGTAGCGCAGAAGTCTTTCGTTTTTCCATACCTCTGTGCGGTCATACCAATACTCTTCACCCATTAGGCCGCCATAGGACACTACGAACGTTGGGGTGTAACCAAACTCAGTTTCCGCCCACAATGCGGTCAAGTCTTGATAGCCTTTCGCTATTGGAAGGGAATGCTCGAGCCCTGTATGACCATCTACTAACATAGAGATATTTTGCTGATATTTACCGCCACCTTCTGGCACCACCATCAGGTTTAGTTCCCGGGCCGCGGCTAATATTTGCTGGCGTTGGTCGCGTCGAGGTTGGTTATAACTTTTAACTGAAATCGCTCCGGCATCTTTAAGGCGACGCAAGTGAGTCAGTGCATCCTCATAGCTATTAATAATCGCCTTATAGCCTAGGGCTTCCGCACCATAAATAATGGTACCGGTAGAGTAGGTGCGAGGGGCAACGCGTTTGCCAGCTTTTTGCAATTCGCTGGCAGCAAAAATTTCTGAGGTGTCATTTGATGGGTCATGGATAGTCGTCACACCAAAGGCGAGAGCTGAGTACATGTTCCAGTTTTGCTCTGGGATAATCTCGTTACTGCCTTGTGAGCCATGAGCGTGAGCATCAATCAAGCCTGGTAGAATTGTTTTGCCAGTGGTGTCAATTTTAAGCGCATTGTTGGGAATAGTAATGTCTTCACGTTTGCCTACTTCAACAATCTTATTGTCCTTGATAACAACCACAGCATCTTCAATGATTTCTTGTTGGTTATTGGCGTCACGCATAGTGACAACTGTACCGCCCACAAGTGCTTTATAACCTGAGGGCTTATCGGTTTTCTGCTCAAATGAGAGTGACATGCCCTCAGTAACAGGGTCAGGTAAATCTTCGGCTGCGCCGGGTACGAATGCAAATGCTTCTTTTAACTCGCGCTCATAGTAAGTCGCTGCGTGATACCAACTAACCGCTTGGCTGTCGCTGCGCCAAGTCAGATATTCTCCTGCGCGATCCGAGAGTTGCTTAATAGGAATGGTGGTACTTTTGGGGCCAATATCTTGTTTTTGGCCTATCTCGGTGAAAGGTGCAACGTACGCTTTATATTGGTATACGAAGGCAATCCATTTTTTATCTGGGGATAAGCGATACTCAGCGATTTTGTCACCACCGTATAAATGTTCACGTTTATCTTCGCCATTGAGGTCAACACTGACTAACTGTTGTTCAGGGTAATCACTGCCAGATACAGACTCGGTAAAATACACCCGGCTGTTGTCACCAGCGAAATGTGGCGCGCTACCGTTTTTGGCGACACGCCTGTGTTTTTCACCCTTTACCGTAGCGGTATAGATTCCAGGTTCCACAGAGTATTCTGGGGCCAATAAATAGCCGCCAGTTTTCTTATTGTAGGTAATCAGTTTGTCGTCAGTAGAGAAGCTTGGCTCGATAAAGTGCCCAGGCTCTTTGCTGATTACTTTTTCTGAACGACCGGAAGCGGATACAGTGCGCACACTGCCTAAGTCTTTATCGTTCCATGTGGTGAAAACAATTTTTTTACCGTCGTGAGAGTAGCGAGGATAGTACTCGTCATGATCGTTCTGCCGAGTAAGGCGTTTCACTTTACCACTTTTGATCTCTTTAATATAAAGCTTACCAAGCGCCTGAAAAACGATGTTTTGCCCATTAGGGGATTTCTGCGCCCAGCGCGCCATTTTTACCGCAAATTTTTCGGGGGCTACATCAACGTCAAAACGCACTGCATCTGCGTATTTTACGGTTGCTTTTACTGACACAGGAATGTCTTTAACTGCTTGCGTTTTTACATCAATTGAGTGAAATTTTCCACCGGTCCAAAACACGATACGTTTTGAATTGGGCATCCAATCAAAGTAAGGAAAATACCCTTCTGAGCCGAACCCTTCTTGCATGTCACGTTCAAGTTTTAAGTAGAGAAGGGATTCAACACCCGTGGCAATATCTTTAACAAACAGCCCGGTTTTTTCTTTGACTCTGCGTATGAAAGCAATCTGCTGACCGTCTGGAGAGGGGGTAGGAACAACAGCTCCCCCAGTGCCGCTGATGTACCGTTCTTCTTCGCCTGTGTTCATATCGTAACGAGTAATGGCGAAGATAGATTTTAGGGGGTCACGGTTATAATCAAAGGTGCTACCGGGTGATACATCTTGGGTGTAATACAGGTATTTCCCATCGGGGGAGAAAGCCGGGTCCGCTATGTTCTTTTGATCTGGGTTGCCATGCACACGTTTCTTAAGCACCATGCCATCACCGCCAGAGTGGTGGTATAGCCAGATTTCGCCTGCCGGAATACTGCGGCTAGACATTATTCCTTTATTCGCCACTATATATTGGCCGTCAGGGCTCCATTTAGGAGAATGAATTAAGTTGTTCTTCTCCTTGGTTACTTGCACTAAATTACTGCCGTCACTGTTCATCACCCAAACGTTCGACATGCCACCGCGATCGGATATAAACGCTATTTTTTTGCCATCAGGGCTGAACGTAGGTTGGATATTCCATGCGAAATCTTGCGTTAACGAGGTGGCCTCGCCGCCAGCGATAGAGCTGACATATAGATCGCCTAGCATATCAAAAACAAATTTCTCACCATTTGGCGAAACATCAAGACTAGACCAAGTCGTTTCATCAGTGTCAATGGTGATTTCGTTTAAGTTAAAGGGGGGATTCAATACGTCCCATTCTGCTTCGCTGCTTTCTTCTGTGAGAGCATTTTGCTTAACTTCTTCAAGCTCAACGCGACTGAATGCGTCAGCGCTTAAGCTTAGCATCGTGCTAAATAGCGCGACGTTGATAAGATTCTTATACATGTGTGATTCCCTGAGAGCTTAATTATTATAAAAAGTCGACTATTAGAAAGCGAAAAATATACAAAACATCTGTACCGAAGACTATCTTCCTCAGTACTTTTAATTTGGCCAAAATAGCTAAATTGTGAACTTAAGTTCACAGGTGATGAATTTTTTATACACCCGCTAGCATTTGAATTTGTGCAATATCAGTATCCCCTTTTAGCACTTTTAAAATGCCATCTTGAATCAAGGTGCGCATACCATCTTCCATGGCCTGCGCTTTAAGTTGGCTGACAGGTGCTTCCTTATATACCATTGAGCGCAGTGCGGGTGTCATGCTGAGTAATTCATGAACTCCGGTTCTACCTTTATAGCCTGTGTTACCACATCTATCGCAGCCTTTGGGTTTATGCAGCATCAAGGTCGGCTGGAGGCTAAGCTCGGATACGTAGTCCGCACCGTACTGGCGCGTGATAAACTCTACATCAGTGTCTGATGCTGGGGTCGCTTCTTTGCAGTTTTTACACAAGGTACGCACCAAGCGCTGGGCCAAAATACCGATGCAGGCATCAGAAAAGTTAACGGGGTCGATGCCCAAATCTAACAGACGAGTAATGGTTTCAGGGGCGGAATTGGTGTGCAAAGTAGAGAACACTAAATGCCCTGTAAGCGACGCTTCGACGCCGGCATGGGCGGTCTCTTTGTCACGCATTTCACCAATTAATATGATGTCTGGGTCTGCCCGTAAAAAAGCGCGTAGGGCGCTGGCAAAGGTAAATCCGATGCGAGGACTTACTTGGACTTGCTGCAAGCCTGCTTGTGTGATTTCGACGGGGTCTTCAGCTGTCCATATTTTTTTATCAGGGGTATTAATGTGGCCTAGCACAGCGTGTAGAGTGGTGGTTTTACCTGAGCCTGTTGGGCCAACGACCAGCAAAATGCCATGGGGCTTTTCAATCATGCGTAATATGCTTTGGTTATTAGCTGGTGATAGATTCATTTTCTCCATAGGCAGTGCGCCGCCGGTAGCAAGAATACGCATAACAACACCTTCCCCGGCCACAGTGGGAATCGTCGCCACGCGCACTTCGATAATTTGCCCTGATAATTTAAAGGCGAGCTTGCCATCTTGAGGTAGGCGCTTCTCGGCGATGTTCAAATTAGACATGATTTTGATGCGGGCAATTACGGCATTGTGATGCGAAGCAGGCACTTGGGTGATATCGCGGCACACTCCGTCAATGCGCATACGAACTCTTGTTGGGGCATTTTTCTCTGCATCTATATGAATATCAGATGCATCGAGTCGCTTGGCATCATGCAAAATACGGCTGACCAGGCGCACTACAGCAGGTGCATCGTCAGACATATCATCAGCTTGCTCATCGGCTTCTTGACCACTGGTTTCTATTTCATCTAGGATCTCGTTCATGGCGCCAGGACCAGCGCCACCACCGCTTGCTTCACCTAAGTATTGTAAAACGGTGTTAGGCAGTGCGACCGAGATCCCATAGCTATCAATGCCTAATGCACTCTCAATTTCCATCAGTAAATTGGCATTACTGGGCTGCGCCATTAGCACAGTGGGTTTTTCACTGGCATCGGTGATCACCGCAACAAAGTTACGTTTCAGATATGATAAATTTAATTTGCTGTCGCTTTGATATAGATGAAATCGGTCCGGTTTATAACCGATGTAAGGGACTTGATAATGCACTGACAGCGCGATACCCATCTCGTCTTCTGGTATGCGCTTTTCCGTCATCAATCGTTGAACGAGGTGGGCGTGATCAGGATTAGTGTGCACATACTTCGCCAATGTGTCTTCATCTATTACGTTTCTATGGACTAGATAATCGAACGGCTGGCTAGTTCCACCAAGCTCATAGCGAAACTTATTGCCTAAAGCCTGTGCGACTTTATCGGCTAACGCTAAGTCGGCCGATTGAAAGACACCATCGTTTCTATTGATGATTTGCATAATACCCATCAACACACCTGCGTTTAAAATAGGTATGCAAATAAGGTTCTGTGTTTTGAAGGTAGAGCTTTTATCGAATTTATCAGCGAATTTTAGCCGTGGATGTATCGCAGATAGCTCTTCACTGCTATAGGGGTCATTAACAATCAGTGGCTTTTGACTTAATGCTACGTAACCCGCAATCGACTGCGGGCTAATGGGGACTTTAATTTCTTGTATCTCATTGCCTGTTTTAAAGCGGGCAACAAGATCTTGGTGCTGCATTCTGCGCTGAAAGATACTCATGCGTTGAACATTAAATAATGATAGTAACAATGGCTCTAATTTGTCGTAAGCACTGATTAAAGAAGGGGCGTTAGCTAATAGTTGCTTAAGTTCTTGTAAAGCCGATTGATGTTCCATAGAAGCCTGCGTCAAATTTGTTTTTTATTTATACTTATCGTCACACTATAGCCGAGTGAATAATGGGATAACACTTGTTTTACATTCATGGGAAAAAGTTGAACGTGGTAGGTATTTAAAAGTAATGGGTAGGTAATCTCTATTATTTTACAATTGGTTGTTGCAAAAATAAGCGATACAGGTATACTTCGCGCCCACTTGTCCAGAAGGGCAATGGTTTTGACTTAGGCCTCGGCCGAACGTCATTAAATACAGGACCCTAATTTTGGGTTAGCAGTTTTTCATTCATCCCCCTACCTAAAGTAAAAAGGTAGTCGAGGATGGTTTTTTTTGTTCTTTCGATTGGAGCTTAATCGATGCCAAATCAAAGAATTCGTATTCGTTTGAAAGCGTTTGATCACAAGTTGATCGATCAGTCTACGGCTGAAATCGTTGAAACTGCGAAGCGTACCGGTGCTCAGGTTAGTGGACCTATTCCTCTACCTACCCGTAAAGAGCGTTATACAATACTTACTTCACCTCACGTAAACAAAGATGCGCGTGATCAGTATGAAATTCGTACACATAAGCGTTTGGTGGATATCATCGAGCCTACTGATAAAACAGTAGATGCCTTGATGAGATTGGACTTGGCTGCCGGTGTTGATGTTCAAATCAGCCTGGGCTAACAAGAGAGGGTTTTAACAATGGCGATTGGTCTTATCGGTCGTAAAGTTGGTATGACACGCATCTTCACTGAAGACGGCGTATCAATACCAGTGACTGTTATAGAAGCCACCCCGAACCGTGTTACTCAGTTACGTACTGATGAAACCGACGGGTATACAGCGCTTCAAGTAACCGCTGGCGACAAAAAAGCGAACCGCGTAAATAAAGCAGCAGCAGGTCATTTTGCTAAAGCTGGCGTGGAAGCTGGTCGTGGTTTATGGGAATTCCGTTTAGACGGCAACGAAGGCGAAGGCATAGAAGTTGGCAGTGAAATCACTGTTGAAATCTTTGCTGAAACCAAAATGGTTGACGTTGCAGGAACTTCTAAAGGTAAAGGTTTCCAAGGTGCTATTAAGCGCTGGAACTTTAGCCACCAACGTAATTCACATGGTAACTCATTGTCTCACCGTGCTCCTGGTTCAATTGGCCAAAACCAATCACCAGGTAAAGTCTTCAAAGGCAAAAAAATGGCCGGTCAGATGGGAAATAAACGTGTGACAGTTCAGTCTTTGGATGTAGTACGTGTTGACGCAGAGAACAACCTTCTTCTAGTAAGAGGCAATGTTCCTGGAGCGCCAGGTGGCGACGTCATCATCAAAGCTGCAGTTAAAGCGTAACGTCTGGGGAGTTAAGTGATGGAATTAGTATTGAAAGATGCGCAAAGCGCTCTTGAAGTATCCGAAGCAACCTTTGGACGTGAATTTAACGAAGCACTAGTACATCAAGTAGTAGTTGCATTCGGTGCAGGCGCCCGTCAGGGTTCTAAAGCACAAAAAACACGCTCTGAAGTTCGTGGTGGTGGTGCCAAACCTTGGCGTCAAAAAGGAACAGGTCGTGCCCGTGCTGGTACTATCCGTAGTCCTATCTGGCGTTCTGGTGGTGTAACATTCGCTGCTAAGCCACAGGATCACAGCCAAAAGGTTAACAAGAAGATGTACCGTGGTGCGATTCAAAGCATCCTGTCTGAATTGGTACGTCAAGAACGTTTAATCGTGGTTGAAAAGTTTTCAGTTGAAGCGCCTAAAACTAAGGAATTACTTTCTAAGTTAAATGGCCTTGAGCTAAGTGATGTACTAATCGTAACGTCTGAAGTTGATGAGAACTTGTTCTTAGCAGCTCGCAACTTATACAAAGTTGACGTACGTGATGTACAAGGCATTGACCCAGTCAGCCTGATCGCATTCGAAAAAGTGTTGATAACTGCTGATGCAGTGAAAGCATTAGAGGAGGCGTTAGCATGATTAACGAAGAACGTCTTTTAAAAGTGGTTTTAGCACCACATGTTTCTGAAAAAGCAACGCTTGCAGCTGAAGTTAACAACACTGTTGTTTTCAAAGTGCTTAAAGATGCGAACAAAGAAGAAATCAAAGCGGCAGTTGAAAAATTGTTCGAAGTTGAAGTTAATTCTGTTCGTACTGTTAACGTAAAGGGTAAAACCAAGCGTCACGGTGCATCTTTCGGCAAGCGTAAAGACTGGAAAAAAGCTTACGTTGTGCTTAAAGAAGGTCAAGACATCGACTTTGCTGGCAGCGAAGGCTAAGAAGGGGACTAGACATGCCATTATTGAAAGCTAAGCCGACTTCTGCTGGTCGTCGTCACGTAGTTCAGGTTGTTAACCCTGATCTACACAAAGGCGCTCCTTACGCTCCTTTGCTTGAAAAGAACAGCAAATCTGGTGGCCGTAATAATAACGGACGTATCACAGTACGTCACGTTGGTGGTGGCCACAAGCAACACTATCGTGTTATAGATTTCAAACGCAACAAAGACGGCATTCCAGCTAAAATTGAGCGTTTAGAATATGATCCTAACCGTTCTGCAAACATCTGTTTGGTGTTGTACGCAGACGGCGAACGTCGCTATATCTTGGCACCTAAGGGCGCTAAAGCAGGTGATCAGATTCAATCTGGTTCAGACGCTGCGATCAAAGCTGGTAACTCTTTACCAATGCGTAACATCCCAGTAGGTACTACGGTACACGCTATTGAGATGAAGCCTGGTAAAGGTGCACAAATTGCTCGTTCTGCTGGTCAGTACGCTCAAATCCTAGCGCGTGCCGAGGGTTATGTAACTCTTCGTTTACGTTCTGGTGAAGTTCGTCGAGTATTAGCAGACTGCCGTGCCACTATTGGTGAAATCGGTAATGCAGAACACATGCTACGTTCACTTGGTAAAGCCGGTGCGAACAGATGGCGCGGTATCCGCCCAACAGTTCGTGGTGTTGCCATGAACCCAGTAGATCACCCACACGGTGGTGGTGAAGGACGCACATCAGGCGGCCGTCACCCAGTATCACCTTGGGGTGTTCCAACTAAGGGTAAGAAAACCCGTAGTAACAAGCGTACCGATAAACTTATCGTACGTCGTCGTAATAAGTAACAGCGAGGATTCACCATGCCACGTTCTCTCAAGAAGGGTCCATTTATAGACCTACACTTGCTGAAGAAGGTTGAGGCTGCAGTGGAAAAGAACGACAAGAAACCAATCAAAACTTGGTCTCGTCGTTCTATGATCATCCCAGATATGATTGGGTTGACCATTGCGGTCCATAACGGTCGCCAGCACGTTCCAGTTTTCGTCAGTGACGAAATGGTCGGCCATAAGTTGGGCGAATTTGCACCAACGCGTACTTACCGCGGCCATGTCGCGGATAAGAAAGCTAAGAGATAGGGGATAAAATATGGAAGCATTAGCTACACATCGCCATGCCCGTACCTCGGCTCAAAAGGCACGCTTGGTTGCAGATCAAATTCGCGGTTTACATGTTGAAAAAGCACTTGAACTTTTGGCTTATAGCCCTAAGAAAAGTGCCGATCTAATCAAAAAAGTATTAGAGTCAGCAATTGCGAACGCTGAACATAACGAAGGCGCAGACATCGATGAATTGACTGTCTCAAAAGTTTTCGTTGATGAAGGCCCAACTATGAAGCGTATCAAGCCAAGAGCCAAAGGCCGTGCTGATCGTATATTTAAGCGTAGCAGTCACATCACTGTTGTTGTGGCTGATAACTAGGAGAAGATAATGGGACAGAAGGTACATCCTACAGGCATACGCCTGGGTATCAGCAAACCATGGACATCTACCTGGTACGCTAATACTGCAGATTATGCAGATAACTTGTTTAATGATCATCAGGTACGTCAGTATCTGACAAAGGCACTTAAGACTGCTTCTCTTTCTAAGATCGTTATTGAGCGTCCAGCGAAAAGCATCCGTGTGACTATTCACACTGCTCGTCCTGGCGTTGTAATCGGTAAGAAAGGTGAAGACGTTGAGAAGCTACGTAAGCATGTATCTAAGTTGGCCGGCGTGCCAGCTCAGATTAACATCGCTGAAGTACGCAAGCCTGAATTAGACGGTCAACTGGTTGCTGACAGCATTGCTAGTCAGTTAGAGCGTCGTGTAATGTTCCGTCGTGCTATGAAGCGCGCAGTACAGAACGCGATGAGAATTGGTGCCAAAGGTATTAAAGTTCAAGTAAGTGGCCGTTTAGGCGGTGCTGAGATTGCGCGTGCCGAGTGGTATCGTGAAGGTCGTGTTCCATTACACACTTTCCGTGCTGACATCGACTATGCAACATCAGAAGCTAACACGACTTACGGTATCATTGGCGTGAAGGTCTGGATCTTCAAAGGTGAAGTATTGGGCGGATTGCCTCTTACGCAAGAGCAACCAGCTCAGCCTAAGAAGAAAGGCCGTTCACCTAAGCGTGAGGGCTAATTATGTTACAACCTAAACGTATGAAGTTCCGTAAAATGCACAAAGGTCGTAACCGTGGCTATGCCGCTGGTGACAGTGTGAGTTTTGGAACGTTCGGACTAAAATCCGTTGGCCGTGGTCGTATGACTGCTCGCCAAATCGAAGCAGCTCGTCGTGCTATGACACGTGCCGTTAAGCGTCAAGGTAAAATTTGGATTCGAGTTTTCCCTGACAAGCCAATTACTGAGAAGCCTCTTGAAGTGCGTCAAGGTAAAGGTAAAGGTAACGTTGAATACTGGGTTTGCCAAATTCAACCAGGTCGTGTTCTATATGAAATGGAAGGTGTTCCAGAGTCAGTAGCTCGCGAAGCGTTTGAATTGGCCGCGTCAAAACTGCCGTTTAAAACCACCTTTGTAACTCGGACGGTGATGTAATGAAAGCCACAGAACTGAAAGATAAAAGCGTAGAAGAATTGAACACTGAGCTATTAAACTTGCTTCGTGAACAATTCAACCTACGTATGCAAGCGAGTACTGGCCAGCTTGAAAAAACTGACCAAATTCGTAAAGTACGTCGCAGTATTGCGCGTGTTAAAACCATTCTGACTCAAAAGGCTGCTGCATAATGACTGAACAATCAAGTCGTACAGTACAAGGTCGTGTGGTCAGCAACAAAATGGATAAAACCATTACTGTTGCAGTAGAGCGTAAAGTGAAACACCCTATTTATGGTAAGTTCATTAAGCGTACTACTAAGCTACACGCTCATGACGAGACTAACCAATGCAACACAGGCGACGTAGTAACAGTACGTGAATGTCGTCCTATGTCTAAGTCCAAAAACTGGATGTTGGTAGATATCGTTACTAAAGCTTAATCAGTTTTAGATACAATTTAAAAGGCGCGCCTCGTAAGAGTCGCGCTTTTTTTGTTTCTGTGTTCTTATAATATTTTTGCAAGGATCCTATTCACGCAGGATTTACTTTTGTGGCTCACCAATAGGTTGGTTAAGGGCATTTTCAAGCATGATGGCATCGAGAATACTAACAGAGGTTTGAATGCTCGGACCTTGACTGACAGGAAATTGGGCTACGGGTATTTTCGCTTTAGCTTGTACTGGGCATTGGCCAGTTTGTAAGTGATTCACCGCTGCGCTGAGCATGCGTTCATCAGTAGAGCCTAATGCGTGACTAAAGTCATCTTCCACTAAGCAGCCTTGCACATCAGCTTCAAATATGGGGTTAGGGGTAGGAATAAAGCCGTCTGAATATTCGCCAAAGCCTTTTTGATTACTGCCTTGAAACTGTATTGTGAAGTAGGTGGTGCCACAGTTATCTGTAGGATAAAAGCCGTAGGGTTTGCCGCATGTTGTATCGCCAATTATCACCACCTCAACATCGATGCCTCTTAAACCGTTTATAACCGCTTCGCTTGCTGAACAGGTTGCACCACTGGTCAGTATATATATCGTATTTAAGCCCAAGCTGGGTAGGGCATTTGACGTAAACACATTCCGTTCATAATCTATTTCGCGGTTATAAAATGGGGTTGGTTGAAGTCGCCTGCCTGTGACTGGATCAAAAGTCGGATGCTTATCATTGAACTTGAGTTCATCAAAGATGAGGCCATCTGTTTGCTGTTCTCCTGTGACCATAAATGCCAATTGTGAGGCCATAGACAGCAAGCCACCGCCGTTATAGCGCAAGTCCAGTATGAGGGCTTGCACATTGTTTTGGCTAAATAGATTAAAAGCGGATATCAAAGGACCCTGTGCGCTCTGAATATGGCTATCAAACTGAACGTAACCGACAGAACCTATCTCTGTTGATAATACCGTCGAGTTTCGTACGGGCGAAAGTTCAACATTACTGGGTGTTAATGAGTAGTCGCGCTGAACTCCACTTTTCTTTTGCAAGGTAAACTGAAACACTTGCCCTGCGCTTGAAGGAAAGAGCGCCTCGTTGATTACATCAACGTCATCATTATTCTCAGTGTTAATAAAATCGATTGTGTTTATTGCAATCAACTCATCACCACGTTCAATCCCAGTGTTTTCTGCAGGAGAGCCAGGTTGTGTGTAGCGCACAATAATGCGTCTTGGCGCGCTCGCTTGAATAAACTCCCAACTGATACCGTAACCAAAGGACAGGCCTCGTTGAGTGCGGGTTAAATACTCATCTGTGTTTTGAGAAAAGTGAAAGTTGTCTTTAAATGATCCCGCGTCGGACCGAAAATCTGTTTTCAGTTGCTCGAAGTATTTTGAAGTTGAGAAATCAGCCGGATTATTGTCGTCGACTTCGTCATACCAAAGGTAAGTGTTATTGGTCCAAGAGCGAAGCCAAAGCTTTTCATCAAGAGCATCACCAGCAGCATCGGTAAAAGCTTCCCCCGTTACGCTGCTGACTCCGCTTCTAGGGATGGCGCAGCTATCTTTAAATAGAGACTCGTCTTCGTAGACCCCGGATACCCAGCGTGCTTCAGAGGAAGGCACAGTGGGGGTTGAAGAGCTCGAGCTTGCACCTCCATTTCCCCCACCGCAAGACATTAAGAATACACTTACATTTATTAATGTAAGTTGGCACAGCAATTTTAAATTCACGAAAAACTCACTTTTTATAAATCTAACGTTATTACGCGACAAATTGTTTGTGGAGGCAAATTTATTCATCCATTTCGATTTTAGTGTGTTGATCCCGGCGCTAAATTAAAGTGCGATTTTAAGTACCGAATTAAATCAAAATAGATTGTTACAAGCGTTCTTGCACTTTTGTCGAATAACCTAAAGTCCAATGTTTAAAACGCTCTTTGCAGACTAAAATTTTGCCACTTAACACACTAAAACTATGACTTAACCTCTATCACCGCAGTAAATTCGACTGAGCGTTTCACTATGCCTTGGAGGCACAAAAGTATGACTACAAATCGCTCTTCACATTATCCACCGGGTTATGCACGAGGCGCCGCAATATCCAGTACGGTATACTTATTACTCGGTGTATTACTTGCTGTGTTTGTTTTTTTAACATTAGATAGAGTCATTCAAGCGCAAGCAAAGATCACCCACGAAGTCAATATCAGCGGGCAGCAACGCATGTTGCTTCAAAGAGCGAGTTTATTTGCTTCAGCTTACCTATACAGTGAAGATATTGCAGCCAAACAAACCAGTTTGCAGGCTTTAGGAGAAATGCAGGTCAACCATCAGCATTTAACAGAGCCTCATTTCAGCGCATTAGAAAAAGGCCAAGCGTCCCCTTTGTCTGCTGAGCTACAAGCGCTTTATTTCACTGCTGATAATAATGTTACCGAACAATTAACTATATTTGGTGATCAACTCTACTTCGCTTTGAATCTAGAGAAAATTCAGAATGGGGCGAAGTTAGATGCTAAGGCATTGATGGAGATGGCGTATACACCATTATTACAGAAACTTGAGGATGTCACGCGGCAATATGAGATCCAGGATAACAAGCGAATTGATGCCTTGAGGTCCGTTCAACGAGTGGTGTTTTGGATGACGATAGCTATCTTACTTCTCGGTTTATGTCTGATGATGTTTAACTTTAACAAGCACGCTCACATCGAATTAGCCGCAAAATCCTTGGGGGGGGATTCTGGGCAAGAAACGCCAGTTTTTAATCTCAATGCGCTAGAGTTATCGGCACGCAAGCTTATCGCCACAGCACGACGCCACAACGAGTCAATGAGTGTTCTCGCGTTTGATATCGACCGCTTCCCACAAATACTCACCAATTACGGTCGGGACACCGCGGATGAAGTATTGAACCAAGTTGCAAAATCAATCTCAACTGTGTGTCGCGACTCTGACTATCTTGGTCAAATAGAAGATGAAAAATTTGTTCTTTTGTTACCAAAAACGTCAGCCAAACAGGCCATGTGTTTAGCGAATAAAATTAGCTCGTACTTTGAGCAGCTAAAAAGCAATGCGCAGTTAAGGGAGGTTATTCCGTCGGTGAGCATTGGTATTAGTGAACTTGACGTTGACGATAGCGTCTTGCAGCCGATTATCACTCGGGCATTTCACGCATTAACTCTTCATTCTAGTCTAAAGCACGGGCGAGTTTGCGTGGGCTGATTGAGTACCATGATTAATCCCATCTAGTTTGTTCATGACACTTTCTTGTATGGCACTGCTACAATTCTTGATAACGATCTACTGAAACTATGTAAGCGTAGATTTGATAATTGAAGCAATGGAGAGAAGCGTATGTCAGATAAACCAAGATTAACCACCAGTGCTGGTGCACCAGTTCCCTCAAATAGTACTTCAAGGTCGGCAGGCGAACGCGGACCGCTGCTGCTCACTGATTATCAACTGATTGAAAAACTAGCTCATCAGAACCGTGAACGTATTCCTGAACGCGCAGTTCACGCCAAAGGCTGGGGCTTGAAAGGCAAATTTACTGTTACCCATGATATTAGCCAATATTCTTGTGCGAAATTATTCTCCAGCGTAGGCAAGACCACTGAAGTGTTAAGCCGTTGGTCTACAGTGGCAGGAGAGTCCGGCGCGGCAGATACAGAACGTGATGTACGTGGCTTTAGTCTCAAGTTTTATACCGAAGAAGGTAATTGGGATATGGTGGGTAACAATACCCCAGTATTCTTTATAAGAGACGGTTTCAAGTTTCCTGACTTTATCCGCACCCAAAAGCGCCACCCAAAAACAAATTTACGCTCTCCTGAAGCCATGTTCGACTTCTGGGCGGCCCAGCCAGAATGCGTGCATCAAGTGACTATTCTTATGTCAGATCGTGGGATCCCAGTTAATCCGATGTACATGAACGGTTATGGTAGCCACACTTTTAGCATGTGGAATAAAGATGCTGAGCGCCACTGGGTTAAATTTCACTTTAAAACACAGCAAGGCCATAAGCATTACACCAATGCTGAAGCAGAAGCGTTAACGGGCAAAACCCGAGAGGCTTATCAAGAAGACTTGTATAACGCGATAGAGGAAGGAAATTTCCCTAAATGGACCATGTACATTCAGGTTATGCCCGAGTTAGAAGCAGAGAATCAACCTTTCAACCCTTTTGACATCACAAAAATTTGGCCTCACGCTGACTTCCCGCTCATTGAAGTGGGTGAGCTGGAAATGAATGAAAATCCTGAGAACTATTTTCAGATGGTTGAAAATGCAGCTTACAGTCCATCAAATGTAGTACCTGGAATTGGCTATAGCCCAGACAAGATGCTACAAGCGCGCGTTTTCTCATACGCAGATGCTCATCGTTACCGCTTAGGGACGCATTACGAAGCTTTACCGGCCAATGCGGCTAAGGCATCTAACATACAGCATTATCATAAGGACGGTTCAATGCGTTTTTTCACCAATGACTTTGGTAATCCAGACGCCTACTATGAGCCAAATCAACATAATGGACCCGTCGCTGATGCTAGCGTTGAAGAGCCGCCGTTGCGTATTGACGGAGACGCCGCTCGCTACGAACAACAAGAGAGTGATGCCGATTATGTTCAGCCTAGGGCTTTGTATGAAATGTTTGATGATGCGCAAAAGCAGCGCTTATACGACAATTACGCGGCAGCGATGGGGCCTTGTTCCTCCTCGGTGAAAGAGCGTTGGTATGCAGTGTTAGAAAAAGTGCATCCAGAATATGCAAGAGGTGTGCGTTTAGCGAATGAAAATCTAGACAGTGACACAAATGCAGTACCGGTTACCGATGACACACCTGTTAGATAGTGTAAGTCGTTAGCTTTTAATACCATTACGCCATAGCGACGCCTTAATCAAAACCGCTGGACGCATTCTGAGGCGGACACTTATTAATGCGGATTGGTATAAAAGGTCGCATTAGCGGCCTTTTTAGTTTTTATACATCGATTTCGACGCGTTGCAGTGTATAGGGCGATGTGGCTATATGACTGGCCAGCAATGATATTAAGCAATAGCCGACAAAATAGAAAAAGCCGTCACCCGCGGCTGATAGGGTTTGGGTACTGATATCAATACCTATGGTGAAGCCAAATAAATTGAGAGTTTCTTGGGACAAGGTATCTGCATGATTGGTGGATAAAATAGCTAAAAAGACCGCAACTACGAACACATCAGCCATTGACCACTTACCAATAGTTGCCACAAATTGCGTTACTTGGCGAGCCAAATTATGGTTACGAGTAAAATACATGATGCTCATCAAAGTGGTCTTTAAAATTGGAATACACACTGAGAATAAGAAAATCAGAGCGGCAACTAAAAAACGTTCACTGTCCCAAAGTTCATGCACCATGCTCAAAATAGATAATTCTTTGTCGATAAGATTGGATGTCATGCCTGCAGTATTTAACAGTGCGGTCATTTCCATGCTTAATGCGAACATGGGCAGGGTAATGCCTGGAATAAAAAGTGCGATAGCCATGATGTTCAGGGCGAATGATAGGTGCTTTTTCAAAAAATCGTCTCGTATGTAGCGCTACTCTTCGAAACGATAAACGACTTTTAACGAATCATCCACCTCTGATTCTAGAACATACCCAATCGCTTTATCTGAGCGACGAAGCTCATCAAGCATTTCATCATTTGAAGGAAAATTACTCGGTGGACTTGCGCGGCCTGAGAACAGAAGGCGAGCCCAATAAGCATTAATCTTCTCTTCACTTTTATTGACTAATAATTGATAAAACTGCTGCTTTTCATTACTGCCAGTAGTGCGATCTAACGGTTTTGCTACTACACCGTTTGGGAAGGTATTATATCGACCCATGTAGATATCAATGACCTGCGTTTTACTCAACGAATCAAGGGTATTACCTTTCCCGACTACAACCACCAAGGCGAGGCTTGAGTGAGAAACGACAATCAGTGCAACAATACTAAAAAAACGAGTGATGAGAGCACCCATGCTAAAATACCCAATTCAGGTTAAGGCTCGTCACTGTGACGCTCTCCCCCGAATCTGGTTGAACATTAACTTTCCATATGCCGAACCCATCGTCAGCAATAACGCTGTAATCCATCTGAAATTTCGCAATTAAGGACGCTGATAGTTGCCATTTTGTACCTAAGCTAAACGTATGTTGTTTGGTCCTATTCTGATTAAATAAGTTTGTTATGCTAGGACCAAATGACTGGATGGTTGCCACGACTTCGGCAGGAGCAAATGGGGATATTTCACCTACACCGTCATCCACATTATCTTTTGTTGGCTCGATGGCGGACACGGTCACGAAATAAGTAATACCCTCAGGTTGATACCCTATACTGAGATAACCAGAGACAGAATCTCGCTCTAATTCCCAGTCAGATTTAATGAATCCTAATTCAGTTTGCACTAACCATAAGTCGTTATCATATTGATACCCAAGACCGAAAAATTGTTGATCTTTGCTTTCGAAACTTACTCTATCAAGTAATTCAGGGCCGCCTGGCCAAACGCTTGGTGGAAACAGCGCGATTGCGGCATCGAAAGCGCTTAAATCTGCGCTAAAGTTGTCTACTTCTGCACTTAGATATGAAGCTCTTAGCTGCCAATTATCTTGCTGATAAGAAACTGAAGTGGTTAACACATCAGTAAAATCGATATCATATGCTCGTCCCGTAGTAGCAATACGGGCATCAGACTCACCAAATCCAGCTTTTAGCTGTAAAAAGCCATTTCCTAGGGAGTGCTTATAGGCGATATCAGCCCCTTCAAACTGAGATACGGATGTGACCTTGCTATAGAACTCAGCAGGTGGGCGTGCCCAGAGGTAAGCATATCCCACTGATTTATATTCAGATAAAAAGTAAATGTCGGTGTTCATTCGACCTGCACGAAATTCCCAGCGACTGTCTAACTTGTATCGTAAGAAGGCCACATCAATATAATTGAGTACAGAAGAATCTTGTTTGTCTCTATAGACGGCTTGCACAATCGCATCCCATTGGGGGGCGAAGCTAATATTCGCTTGAGCACCTATTAGCGAATCTGGTGCGAACGAAAAACCGCTACGGGCTGGTGTTTTAAAATTGGTATGGAATCCCAAATCATCACTGTCATTATAAATAGCTCCCAAAGTGGCGAAGCCATTGAATTTAATCATGTCACTTTCAGCGAGTGCCATATCTATACTGACTATGCTGAGTAGTAAGTACGTAAACGTGCTTCGAGCTAGTGTAGTGTAGTTAGGCATGGTTAATAATGTTCTCTAAATTCAGGGTGGCCGTAATAGGCTTGATGCCAAAGCTTCAAATAACATGATTACATAATAGTCTGGCGAATCATCTAGGTAATTTGTCTTAGTGATAACAAAATGGCCAGTGGATATACCTATTTGCAGCGTGTTAGACCGTTAGTATAGCGGGCAATAACGTGTTTTAGGTATTAAAAAAAATACTAAATAATGCACTTCAATACCCATTGCCGCGATTTGCGAGCTACAGTTACATCCTGAGTATTTTTGATAGAGTCACTCCATTGCGAATCATCATTTGTTTTATAGCCATTGTTTATGCCTCACAGGGGGCCGCCACAGAATTGAATTGGCAGCAAACATTGCAATGGTTAAAGCAAACCTTACCGCAAAGTGCAGAATTAGACTTCGATAAAAAAAGCATCAAATTCGATGGGTGTCATCAACGTGATTATCAACTCACATTTCATCAAGAACTTGGTGAGGGTATTTCTATTGATACTCAAATTGGATATGTGAAAGGTGAACTGAGTTGGGGCGCTCACAATCAAAAAACAACCACTCGTCAATGGGCCATTTTACCCCGTTATCGTTTGAATCATCGCGTGAGTTTAGGCTTAGGATACGTTCGCCAGATGGACACCAACCTTGAAACCTCTCAAGGTGCTGATATTCAACTTCCTGCGAGCAATCAATGGCTATTGAGCTCGCGCTTTATGTTGGACTCTGAGAAACAGTACGTAGAAGTTGCTGTATCCCGAGCCCTTTGGCAAGCAAACGATGCTAGTCAGGCGTGGGCAGGTCAAGGGCGAGCAGACAAACAGATTAATTTGGTATACGTCGCGAACTTCTAGCGAACTTTAGCTAATGACCGCCTGACAGCGTTACTGTTAACTTAAGCAAATACCACGGTTTTCGAATGATGAATAATCACTCTGTCTTCCAAATGATAGCGAACGCCATTCGCTAACGCTGTTTTTTCACAATTCTTGCCTTTACGCACCATATCTTGCGCTGAATCACTATGACTAATACGCATTACTTCCTGCTCGATGATAGGGCCTTCATCTAAGTCACTTGTTACATAATGGCAAGTAGCACCAATCAGCTTTACCCCCCTGTCATAGGCTTGTTGATAAGGTTTTGCACCGGCAAACGATGGTAAGAAACTGTGATGAATATTAATCGCTCGCCCGGCTAACTCTTTGCACAAAGCGTCAGGTAGAATTTGCATAAAGCGCGCAAGGACCGTCAAATCAATATCGTATTGTTTAATTAATTGACTGATTTGAGCGAATGCCGCTTCTTTACCGAGTGATTTAAAATCTATCCAATGAAAAGGAATGCTATGCCAGTCAGCAAATTGTTTCATCTGCGGGTGGTTGGCAATAATGCAGGGGATTTCACAGTTAAGCTCTTTGCTGTGCCAGCGGTGTAACAAATCCATTAAGCAGTGGGATTCATGGCTGGCCAGTAGTGCCATTCTTGGTTTCTTACTCGAATCTACTAATTTCCAATTCATTGAGTATTTTTCCGCAATCGGAGCGAAACCCAAGCGGATCTGTTCAATATCCATGGTTAATGAGTCAGTAGAAATCTCATGACGCATAAAAAAGCGCCCTGTTTGCAAATCAGTATGATGGCTTGCTTCAACGATTGTCGCGTTATGTTGGGCTAAAAATTGGCTCACGCTAGCGACAAGGCCAACTTGATCTGGACAATCGATGACCAGTCTTAATGTTTGTTCCATGGGGAAATCATCACTTCAAAAATTTGCACCTGTTTTACCTTGCTAGCGAAGCAAGGTAAATAGCGAATCGTTATGGATTAGCTCAAATTGTATTATTTTGTGCTCAAAAGGAGAAACTGGGTGAAAACGGCCAGGTTAGTATTGGCCGATAGGTGACGCCATGTGCACTTGAAGCCGATTCGTATAAGGTCAGTTCGGTTGCTTGAAATGCAAAATTAGGCTCTATTAACGCAGCCGGTGGATTTTCACTGCATTTTCTAGCCAACGTTAAATGAGATATATAATCGCGCTTTTGCATGGTAATGCCACACGCTGGTGACGCTTTTTGTAGTAATGCCACCAAATCGAGTTGTTCTTTTGAAACTTGAGTGTTACCCAGCCACAACGCTTTGGGTTTCGACCAATAGCCAACATAATCCAAGGTGAGTGAAAAGCATTGGGTATTTAAGTGCGCATCAATATACTGACTGAGAGAGTCAAGTTGCGATTCGTTTATATTACCTAAAAAGGCCAAGGTAATGTGAAAATTACTCGCTTTGACTGGACTATAAAATTGCGGGAATGCTTTATCGCGCCAAGTTTCTATGGCTAACTTAGTGGTGCCAGGTGGGGTAAGAGCGAAAAAAGCGCGCATAGGATACTCCTGAAAACTTCTGCAATGAAAATCACCACAGGATACACTAAGCGAAGGCGCTAGTGCTCGGCCTATCCCGTTAATTTGCATGAGATACCGCTTTGTTTTCAGTGAACACACAATTACCCGTCGAAGATATCCTACCGGCACTGCACGATGGCCTGAACAACAATGATGTCATACTGGTTGCCCCGCCAGGCGCAGGCAAGTCAACCCGTGTGCCATTAGCTTTATTGCAGCACAGTACGTTTGCCACACGAAAAATCATTATGTTGCAACCAAGGCGTATTGCCGCACGAAATATCGCCCACTATCTAGCCAAGCAACTGGGGGAGGAAGTAGGGCAAACAGTAGGATATCGTATACGTGGTGATAGCCGTGTTAGCAAGGCGACCCGTCTCGAGATTGTTACTGAGGGCATACTGACCCGCATGTTGCAAAATGACCCAGAATTATCGAGCGTGAGTCTGGTTATTTTCGACGAGTTTCATGAGCGCAGCATGCACGCCGACTTTTCGTTGGCATTGTGCCTAGAAGTGAAAGACGCCTTACGCGACGACTTGCGCTTATTGGTGATGTCAGCCACCTTGGACGTTTCAAGCTTAGAAAAACTGTTGCCTGACGCTGATTCTATCGCTTGTGAGGGGAGAGGTTACCCTATTGAAACCTACTACCGGCCAGATGCCACTGCGGGCTCTATTGTAGATAAAACAGCACGTTTGACGTTATTCGCAGCCGCAGAGCATCAAGGAGACATATTGGTCTTTTTACCCGGCCAAGCTGAAATTCGTCGTTGTGAAAAAATACTTGCCCAATCACTTTCCAAAGGCTGCCAAATACATTGTTTGTTCTCTCAACAAACCTTAGCGGCTCAAGAAGCTGCGTTGCTACCCGACCCCCAAGGGCGACGTAAAATCATACTCGCTACCAATATTGCTGAAACCAGCCTAACCATTGAAGGTGTGAGTGTTGTGGTTGATAGCGGTATGCAAAAAGGCGCGATTTACCAGCTAAATAAAGGGCTTACTCAGTTGCGCAGTCAGATGATTTCAAAAGCATCAGCTATTCAGCGCGCTGGCCGTGCAGGGCGTTTAGGGCCGGGAGTGTGTTATAGATTGTGGAGCAAAGAGCAACACCAACGTTTAGCTGAACACGGCCAAGCCGAGATCCTCACTAGCGACATATCTCCTTTCTTACTTGAAGCCTGCGTTTGGGGGGCGCAAATTTCTGAGTTTGCGCTTATTGATATGCCAAGTGATGCACAAATTGCTCAAGCTCACAGCGTGTTAATGGGCTTGCAAATCATCGATGCTAATTTTCAGGTTACTCCTCATGGCAAAGAGGTTCACTCGCTTGGCAGCCAGGCGCATATTGCGACTATGTTACTCAAGAGCAGCGAGCTCAGTGCAGGGCATCGAAGTTTAGCCTGCGCTTTGGCGGCGCTGTTAGAAGATAAGGATCCGCTTGGGGCTCAAGCTGGCAGCCTTTGTTACGATCGACTGACCCTATTACAGCAACAGAAAAGTCACCCTTTGTGGCGAGCCATTCGCCAGTGGCATAAAAAACTAGCATGTGATGTCACTCATTGGCCTTTAGAAGATACAGGTGTACTACTTGGCTTTGCTTTCCCACACTGGATTGCTAAAGCAAGTGACTCAGGTCGCTACGGGCTTGTTGATGGGACGGGGGCTCAGCTCAGTGAACATGACTCGCTAATAGGCCAATCATGGTTAGCGATAGGGCAGATGATGCTCACCAATAGTGCGCAAAGCAACGCTAAAATCATGCTAGCAGAGCCTCTTAGTCGACAGCAAATAGACAAATATTTCAATCATCTTATCGACTCTGAAACGCGCTGCGAGTGGGATAGCTCTCGCTCGGCCATCGTAACTCAATCTGTGCAGCGATTGGGCCGAATTGTGCTTAAGAAAATGCCCAGCGCTAAGCCGAGCGTTGAGCAAATAACTGCTTTATGGCATAAGCAAATTAAAGAGCGGGGCGTGATGAGCCTGCCTTTTAACGACGCCGCATTGCAACTTATCTATCGTTTACGGATGGCTAAAGAGTACTTAACCGATGGGCAATGGCCGGATGTCAGTGAGTCTGGGCTCTTAAGCAATCTTTATCACTGGCTAATGCCATATTTGCATGACGTGTTGAGTTGGCAACAACTGTCGAAATTAGACTTTTATTCGTTATTATTTAATCAACTAGATTACGCCTCGCAGCAGGCACTCAATCAGTTATTTCCCACTAAAATAACCGTGCCAAGCACCAGTCGTATTAGCGTACAGTATGATGCTGTAGGTGGAGCGTCTCTATCTGTCAGGATGCAAGAAGTTTATGGTTTAGCGGACACCCCTAGTGTCGCTAGAGGTAAAGTAAAAATACAAATGATTTTGCTCTCACCGGCGGGTCGCCCACTGCAGCAGACCCAAGATTTAGCCGGTTTTTGGAAAGGCAGTTACAAAGAAGTACAAAAAGAAATGAAAGGTCGTTACCAAAAGCATTTTTGGCCTGACGATCCGGCTAATGCACAAGCTACCAGTAAGACAAAAAAGAAGATGAGCAATACCCAGTGAACTGCTAGGATATGCGCGAGCGAACCTCCCTCTTTTTCTCTTATCCATCAACAGATAAATATCATTGTTCATCTCAATAATACGGGATTTGAGTAACGGTGCGATATTTAAGGTGATTTACAAAATATTATGAAAAAAACCGCTAAAAATAAGTCTAAATCCAGCCAGTCAGGGGCATCATCCAAGCTCAGGCGTTTACATCCTTGGGCGTGGCTTAAGCGCAATTGCTGGCGCTTACTCATTATTTTGACCGCCGTTGTAGCTGCATACGGAGTGTATTTAGACGCACAAATTGTGAAGCAATTTAGTGGTAATAAGTGGCAGGTGCCTGCTCAAATTTTTGCGCGCCCAATGCATTTTGAGCTTAAACAAGAGATAACGACTCAAGAGATAGTTGAGGAACTAGAACTACTGGGTTATCGCAAAGTACGCCACGCAGACGATACCGGAGAATATCAATTAAAGGCCACAGGGGTACGTATTCAACGTCGTGCTTTTCATTTTCCTCATGGCAAAGAATCTGAAGTCGCACTGGATATAACACTGGCCAATGGCCGGGTTGCAAGCTTACGCAATTTAGATAATAACCAAGCCTTAAATGACGTTTACTTGGAGCCTTGGCTTGTGACTCGCCTAATGAGCAGTGGGCGAGAAGATCGCATGTTGGTCAATTTAGACGGCGTACCGCAGTCCCTTATCAAGGCGTTGGTGTTGGTTGAAGATAAAGATTTTTACAAACATTATGGTATTGCACCGCTTTCTATATTACGCGCACTTATTGCCAATGTATCCGCAGGGCGAGCGGTTCAAGGCGGCAGCACCTTGACCCAGCAATTGGTTAAAAATCTGTTTTTAACCAATGAAAAGTCACTAGTACGCAAAGCTAAAGAAGCATTAATGGCGTTGATTATCGACGCACGTTACAGCAAAGATGAAATTATCGAAGCGTATCTCAATGAAGTTTTTCTCGGTCAAAATGGCAACACAGGTGTACATGGTTTTGGTTTAGCCAGCTTGTTTTATTTCGACCGTCCGATTGCTGAATTAAACGTAGCGGAAATAGCGACCTTGGTTGGTATCATAAAAGGGCCGTCTTATTACAATCCAAGACGTCATCCTGAGCGAGTCATTGAGCGTAGAAATTTGGTACTGCGTATCTTATTTGAAAACAACGAACTGCAAAGAAACGAATACGAATACGCTATTAATCAACCTCTTAATTTGGCAACCGGGGCAAGTTTAACCTCTGGAAAGCACCCTGCCTTTATGAGCATGGTGCGCAGAGAATTAAAAACGGTTTTGTCGGACCCAAACATGCGAGAGTCTGGTCTGAAAGTCTTCACGACCTTGGACTCTGTGGCCCAGAGAAAAGCCGAACAAGCCCTAAAAGTGGGAGTAAAAGTCCAGCAAAAGCGTATGAAACTGACCGCTTTGCAAGCAGCTATGGTGGTAACGGATATTAAAAGCGGTGAAGTACGCTCCATCGTCGGTGACGTTAATCCGCAATTTCAAGGCTTTAATCGGGCACTCGACGCCAAAAGAGCTATCGGTTCACTGATAAAACCTGCCATTTACTTGACCGCATTAGAGCGTGCGGCGCAATATAATTTGGCGACTCCGTTAAAAGACGAACCCATTAGCTTAAAAAGTACCTATGGAAAAATGTGGGAGCCGAAAAACGCCGATAAAAAATTCCGCGGTCAAGTCAGTTTAGTGGAAGCGTTAACACAATCCTTGAATGTTCCAACGGTAAACCTGGGCATGGAAGTCGGGCTAGACGATATTGCTGCCACCGTGGAGCGTTTAGGCGTGAACGAGCCGATGGATATCTATCCAGCAATGACGTTAGGGGCGGTGAATTTATCTCCTATTCAAGTCAATCAGATGTATCAAACCATCGCAAACAATGGGCGATTCATTCCTTTGCACGCGGTAACGGCCGTTTTATCTCCGAAGAACAAGCCATTATGGCGTTTTAGTGCAAGAGGGGAGCAGCGAGCAGATCATAAAGCTACTTACTTATTGAACTACGCACTACATAAAGTGACGCGTGAAGGGACGGCAAGACAGATAAAACAGACCTTCGGCGATATCAATATGGCAGGTAAAACCGGCACCACAGATGATTATCGTGACAGTTGGTTCAGCGGATTTGATAATAATATTTTAGTAACCAGTTGGATGGGGAAAGATAACAACGAACCTATTAATTTGAGCGGTGCCAGTGGTGCTATGCAGTTATTTATTGGTTACCAGAAGCTGCAGCAACCTAAGTCATTCGTCAGACGCTATCCTAAAGGGTTGGGTATTGCCCATTTTGAAGAGCAAAGCGGTGCGCTTAGCCGCCCAGGTTGTGCGAATACCATTAGTGTTCCGGCGATTTTGGACGCCCTTCCTCCTGTGCCAAAAACCTGCAACGGGGAAGTACGAGGCCCACTCAAGAAATCACTATGGGAAAGGCTGTTCGGTAACTAAGCGTTGACCCGCAAGGTTAGTTGTTTTTTTTGTCTTTCATGGCAGGTAGATGGGCTGTTTTATTCAGCCTGTCTTGGATAAACGATTCAGCACCATTGGTGTTAGTACATTTAATATTGCCACCCATCAACCCTGACAATACTGCTACGCCTTTGTTGGTGTAACTAGAGCAATCTGCCAATACTTCGTTTTCTTTTTCCAGCTTTTCGTCTTCCGTTAACTGACTTAGTTCAGGCTTATCAAACAAGCTTGGCGATGTTTGCTCACGTCGATAACGCGCGGCTTCTTCGGCTGCTAAATCCGCGATAGATTGTTGGGTAGAGCTGTGAAGTTGATCTTTAACCTTATCCGCTACAGTTTGTTCTTGCCCTTCAGCGAGCTTTGGTCTCTTGTTGCTTTCTGGAAGCGCCATGGGATCTTGCTGCATAAAACTGGCTTCATTCTTCGTTTCTGGTGGTGCTACCTCTGGCGTCGGTTCAGGCTCTGGGGTGGGCTCAGGCGCTATTTCAGCTAACGGCGTAGGCGTAGGTTCTGGCGTCACAACCGCTGGTGGGGTTTGCTCTACCACTGCCGGCTCTTCGAGTTGGGCACCGGCTTTAGGCTCGGGTACCGTCTCTGACTCTAACGCAGGTTTATCGACTGGCGCAGGCTCAGGTGCGGGTTCAGGGGGCACGCTGATAGTGGGAAAGATCAACCGGGCAGTAATAGGCTTAATTTGAGGCGTACTGTCTTGTGATGTTTCGAAATTCGGTATTTCGTTTGGCGTGCGGGCAATGAGCGCGAAAATAATAACGTGTAACAGTAAAGACACTAAAATTATCCATAATGTTCCCATTTTCGCTTTTGGTCTTGGCGGTAAGCTGGGGCTGAAATCCGCTTTCATTGGGTAGTGGTCTGTTATAAGCACGTGATCATTAATGGATTAAAAACAGAGTAGAGTAACAGATCGCCTGTTAAGTTCAGCAGCCGCTATGTAAAGGTAGTGTAAAGATGGAAGGCGCAGTGTCGTTCGACCTAGTTTGATTCTACGCACCACCATTTCCTTACACGCGATATCTGCTTATACCCTGTTCAAACAACTTCCACTCAACCGCGATTATTCACTGAAACGTGATGATACAAAATTTAATACTGGCCTTGTGCGCTAATTCGGTGCAATTGACCAAAATTGAACCAGTTTTGTGCGGGGTGTGTTCTTAAGTTAATACTTTTTCAACGTAAGTTAATGATTTTATTAGTTTAAAATTTATGGCATGTCTCTTGTTCTATCTTCTGCAAACGTAGCGCAATTATCATAATAAATATCGGGAGCAGCAATATGAAACTAGTCACAGCGATCATCAAGCCATTCAAGCTAGATGATGTGCGCGAAGCCATTTCTGAAATAGGGATTGACGGGTTAACCGTTACCGAAGTCAAAGGTTTTGGGCGTCAAAAAGGTCACACTGAACTATATCGTGGTGCGGAGTATCAAGTGGATTTCTTACCAAAAGTGAAGCTAGAGGTCGCGGTTCAAGACGACCAAGTGGAACGTTTGGTTGAGGCCATCGTAGGCGCCGCTAAAACCGGCAAAATCGGTGACGGCAAGGTCTTTGTTTATGACTTAGAGCACGCAGTTCGAATTCGTACGGGTGAGACCGACGGCGAAGCTATTTAGAGATACAGAGGATAATAATAATGGAACAAGCATTTCACCTTCAATACGCTATGGATACGTTTTATTTCCTAGTGTGTGGCGCACTCGTAATGTGGATGGCCGCTGGCTTCTCTATGTTGGAAGCAGGTTTAGTTCGCTCAAAGAACACTACCGAAATACTCACTAAAAATATCGCGCTTTTCGCGATTTCTTGTCTTATGTACTTAGTGTGCGGTTACGCCATTATGTACGGCGGCGATTACTTCTTAACAGGCATCGAAAGTGTTGATGTTACAGAAACTCTAGGCGAATTTGCTGGTCGTGAAGATGGTTTTGAAGGTGGTTCGATTTACTCGGGCGCATCAGATTTCTTCTTCCAAGTTGTATTCGTAGCAACTGCTATGTCAATTGTATCTGGCGCGGTAGCTGAGCGTATGAAACTTTGGGCTTTCCTTGCTTTCGCCGTTGTAATGACCGCATTCATCTATCCTATGGAAGGTGGCTGGACATGGGGTGGTAACTCTGTATTTGGTCTATATAGCCTAGGCGATGACTTTGGTTTCTCTGATTTTGCAGGTTCAGGTATCGTGCACATGGCTGGTGCAGCTGCAGCGCTTGCAGGTGTATTGTTGCTGGGTGCTCGTAAAGGCAAATATACTGCTGATGGCAAAGTAAACGCTATCCCAGGTGCAAACCTACCTATGGCGACATTGGGCACGTTTATTTTGTGGATGGGTTGGTTCGGTTTCAACGGTGGTTCAGTATTAAAACTGGGCGACATTGCTAATGCTAACTCAGTGGCTATGGTGTTTTTAAACACAAATGCAGCAGCAGCAGGTGGCGCAGTAGCGGCCTTAGTCCTGGCTAAAATCTTGTTTAAGAAAGCGGATTTAACCATGGTGCTTAACGGTGCATTGGCTGGCTTAGTCGCCATTACGGCTGAGCCTTCAACACCATCGGCATTGGGCGCAACTATTATTGGTGCTATTGGTGGTGTGATTGTAGTGTTCTCTATTATTAGCCTTGATAAGCTGAAAATTGATGATCCAGTAGGTGCTATCTCTGTACACGGTGTAGTAGGTTTCTTCGGCGTAATGGTGGTGCCTGCAACGAATGATGGCGCGACTTATCTTGGTCAATTCGTTGGTGCTATGACTATCTTCGTATGGGTATTCTTCGCTAGCTTGATTGTTTGGGCAATCCTCAAAGCTGTGATGGGTATCAGAGTGACTGAAGAAGAAGAGTTCGAAGGTGTTGATATTAGCGAATGTGGATTAGAAGCCTATCCAGACTTCACCAGCGGCCGTTAATCAACGCTTAAATAAGTAAAACACACAAAAGGTGGGTCAATAATAATAACAATACTCACCTAAACCCCCTGAATCGGGGGATATATGCAAAAATAAAAAGCCTCGCTCAGCGAGGCTTTTTATTTTTATCAAAGGGTATTTTTAAGAAATTTTAGCGGAGGTACAGTATATTTTGCTTTAAAAGCATTACTAAAATTCGCAGAGTTGGAATAACCCAAAACGTCAGCGACCTCTTGGGTAGACGGTAATTGGTGTAGTAGTTTAGATGCTAAAAATAAGCGATAACTGATGATGTATTCTTGGCTTGATAGTTGGAAGTAATTGCTCAGAATTAGGTTTAACTTATTTTTGGGCTGAGTCATTAGGGAGTATATATCTTTGAGTTTAGCCCCCGATTTAATCCGCTTCTGTGCCGCTTGATGGAAATCGAGCAATACCGTCAATTCTTTTTCATTCATACCTAAGGCACTTAAATGGACTTGTTCACTGTGTTCATTATTGGGTATGGCACCGGTAAGCGCTTTAATCTGCTCTTCCAAAATATCACTGTATCGCTCTGCTTTTTCTAAGAATACGGTTGCACCATGTTGTAGGGCTTTTTTATGGGTGTCGTCTTGGGCTGAGCCGGTTAAAAACAGTATAAAGACCGATTTAGAATATTTTCTTCGTACGGCTCGCATAAAATTTAAGCCGTTCATAGGCTGCATAAGCCAATCGACAATAATGAGCGATGGGCTTACTAGTGACATATTCTCAAGTGCTATTAGAGCATCGTGATAGACAAAGGGCTCGATACCTAAATCTAAACATAACTCTTCGAGATAATCTGTCATTGAGCTGTCGTCGTCGACGATCATCACTTTTTGATTATTCTCGGTTAGTTTATTTAACTCGGTGAAATAGTGATCGATTAACATTCTTAGTAACTGCATTTAAAAAACGTAAGTGAAAAATAATCAACATATAGCCTTGTTCAAGGTCTAACAAAGGGTATATGGACCCACACATTTGTACCTTTCTCGTTGTTTTGAGTAACAAATTCAATGCTACCATTGAGCAGGTCGAGCAAGGACTTTACATTGGTTAATCCCACACCGGACCCCCTACTTTTGTATGAGTTACTATCAGAGCGATAATGTAGCTGAAAAATTTTATCTAAATCTTGCTCATCAAATCCACAGCCTTGATCTCGAACATTTATCCGCAGGATATGCTCTTTCACATCGGCATATAGTTTCACAATTCCCTGTCGCTCTGAAAACTTTATGGCATTGGTTAATATGTTTTCAATAATCAGAAAAAGTGCTTTCTCAGGTGCATGCAACACTAGTTCTTCTGTCACTGACTGGGCAATGTCTACCTCAACAAAAACATTGGTATCATGGGCAATAGGCTGAATAAGTTCGATCGTTTGCATCATCGTTTGTCGTATCGGCTGGTCGGTCAGTTCTGGCGCTTGAAAGCCTTGTTTGCTCAATTGCAATAATTCATCGATTAGCTCAGACGTATCCGTTAGGGCACTTTGTAGCTTATGGTTTTTGCGCTTAAGGCTATCGATGTCACTTGCAGACAGTGGGTAGTCTTGCTGCAAACGTTTATCGATCTGCTTGGATAATCCGATACTGGCAAATACGGGTGATTTAAAGCTGTGTTGTATCTGTAAATACAAATTTTCCTTGAATGACAAGTGTTGCTTAATTTGCTTGTGTTGCTCCAAAATCATATGATTTTTATTTAACAGCATACGGGTATATCGGCGATCATATAGCCATTTGAGTATTAAAAAGACTAGCAAAGACACTAAAATTAAATAGCTGATATAGGCGAAAGTAGAAAGCAGCGGGTGGCCTTTCTTTGCCACGCTTAGCACGTCACCGGGCTTGTCTGATAAGGGGATATCAAATTGTCCGTTTGCCAGTCTGCTTAAGCTAAGGCTGGTATTTCGGTAATCAATGCTTGTTGCTTTGGGGGTTTCTAGGCCGAAATAAGGCTGATTAAACGTGAGAGTGAAGTTTTCAACCGTCCAATCGAGGTCCAAAGCGGTGGTCAAAAACAGTGGACGAGAGGTTATCTGTGGTACTTTTTCCCAGAGGCCATAGGTATCACCGGCATAATCAACACTTGAAATTACCCGAGAATAAGACGGAACTTCATTACTGATAAAGGTTTCAGGTTCAAACACAACAAAACCATTGATTGTTCCCAACACCAAGCGGTTTTGACTATCAAGTAAGGCTGCATTTAGATTATGTTCGTTGCTTGATAATCCATGCTCCTCTTTGAATACCTGCGCTAAGCCTGTTTTTACGGAATATCGGTAAACACCGTTATTAGAAGTTACCCACAGGGTCTCGTCTTGTTGCTCTGTGTTAGCCGTTTGAATCAAAACCGAATAAGCATTGCCCTGTGTGATCCCCAGATACTCAAACTTATTGTGCTTTGCATCAAATATGTACACGCCACCATCAGTGGCAATAAAATACTGATCATCGTGCCTCGGGGTAATATCGAATACCCAGTCTGTCTTTAACTCTGAGTTTAGCTCATCGAAATGGCGAAATTGATGACTGCTAATCTCAAACGTACTTAGACCACTGCCGGTGCCTATGAGTATAGTGTTCTCGCTGATGGAGAGGGTGTAAATATCTTTTCTACCAAGCGTATGTTTGGGACCCCACACATGCCACTTGCGCTCAGTGATATCGAATGAGATCAAACCTGCGCTTGAACCGACCCACAACACACCGTCCTTTGCGGCTAATTTATAATTATAGGCAGCACCGATAGGAGAGTTTGTTTCGTCAAAATGCTGGATGACTTTATGAGATAACAAGTCAATTTGATAAAGATTATTGCGCGCAGCAACCCACAAAAAATTGTCAATTTGTAAGGTATCGTAGACCACAACTTTCGCTAATTCCGGAATTGGCTGCGCACTGACGCCGTCAAATTTATACAAGCCCGCAAGCGTACCCACCCAAAGCGCGCCTGACGTTTGTTCAGTGAGTGACAAAATATAATTATTGTATGTTTGGCTGTCTGTTGCTCGGTAAATAGCCACTTGCTTACGTTGTAAATTGGTCACCGACAAACCTCGGTTTGTTCCTATCCAAATGCGGCCTGAGTCATCCAAAGATATCTTTCGAACCGTGTTGCTAAGAAGTGAATGGTTGCTTAAATTATTGTTGAATATACTAGTCCAGCCTTTTTGCAATGGTTGTGGTGCATTGAGGGAACGGTAGTTTAGCCCTGAGCGCGTACCGACCCATAGGGTGTTTTCGTTATCAATAGCCAAGGTAAGTATGCGATTGGCTGACAAGCTATCAGTTATGTATGGTTGTGCATATATATGTTGGCTAGCGCCAGACTGGTCGATTATGTGTAGGCCGTTATCGGTGCCCAACCATAGCCTGTTATCGTTATCGAGTAACATGTCTTGTATGTGATTTTTTTGCGTAGGATTATCGCTAAAAAACTGAGCCGTAAATTGCTGTTCCTTCGAGCTATAACTGAATAGGGCGTTATTGACACTCAACCAAATCTTGTCTTGCGTTGGGTCGTACAAAATCTTGCGCACAAACATATGACACTTATCGGTCTGCGAAATATTATCGCAAAAGCTTGCTGGCAGGGCCTGAGGTGAGCTCTGTCCTCCATAAAATGCTTGAATTTGCAATGCATCGTCCAGTACATAAATACCTCGGTCTGTGCCTAACCAATATGTATCCTTTATCTGAGCGATGGAGTACACCCCTGCGCCTGATAACTCAGCGTATCGTATCTCACCAGAGAGTTGGTTAACCACGACTAAGCCATCAAGGGTTGCTACAAAAAGATGCTCAGAAAAGGCTTTGATGTCTCGAATGTAGCGATATTTTGGCAAAGAGCTTGGACTAAGATCAACTAACGTGACGGTATTGCCATCAAAGCGATGAAGACCATCCTGAGTACCTATCCAGGTAAAGCCATATTGGTCATTGGCTAGGCTATAAACGGAGGCTTGATTTAGTCCTTGCTCCAGAGAAACATTGTCAAAGTAAAAGTCCCGCTGCACCGCATGCTGTTCGGTTTGCTGTATAGATTGCGCAGAAAAACTGTACAAAACTAGGCTAAGTAAAAGAGTAAAAAACTGCACTAAACGTCCATGTATCAATAGCTTATAGCTGATAAGTATGCAAAATTTCTGCTGCCTAAGAAACTATTAAAATTCACTCTTTTATTGTGCTAATTCAACTATTTCCGCCTTTTAAATGCTCACAACCCTTTGTTTCTCTGACTATTAGTGACTTTTTAGCGACACATAAAACGATGCAATACTGGCCAGCGATTTACATTTTGACACTTGCTCAAACGTAAAAATCCACTGGCAGTTACCCCATTCTATTTTGAGAAGCGCTTATGGGATGGTTTGGGGTTAAAAGCAGCGGAAGATAATAAAAACAGCCCAAAGTTGATTAAGGATAAGTATGAAAGCACACAAAACGTTAGTTTCGGTATCTGTAGCTGCATTGCTCAGCGCCTGTGGCGGCTCCTCAGATAGTAAGGTCGATGCGCCGGTTGTTGAGGCCCCAGCCCCAGTGGAAACCACCATTAATGGCCAAGCGATCAAAGGCTTATTAGCCAATGCGCTCGTAACGGTATTCAAATATGTTGATGGCGCAGCGGTGCCGCTAACCAATGATGAGCTTAAAGACAGCGAAATTAAAACCGACGCTCAAGGTATATATACCTTTACTGTGCTTGACTACAGCGGGCCAATAAAAATTGAGTTATCCGTAGACAGCGATGCACCAACCACCATGGTATGTGATGCGCCAGCAGGCTGCGGCAGCGCAGAATTCGGCGAAACGGTTGATCTAACTGCGCTAGACCCAAATTTTACTTTATCGTCTGTGACCAATGTGACTTCAGGGGAAGAAACGCAACTTAATGTTTCTGCGCTAACCCACTTAGCCACCATCTTGGTTGAGCAACAAGAATCGATCAGCGCAGAGGTCATCAGCGAACAAAGCGCAATTATTGCCAATACTTTCGGTATTCAAGGCAGTTTAACTAGCCAAACACCTACTTCAATTGAAGACAGCGCACAAGTTGCCGCTGAAGATAACGATAATGAATTACGCTATGGGCTTATTAACGCCGGTATCGCTCAAGCTTTGTTTGCCGGCGAGAGTAGTGCGGAAAACGTGATGTCTGAAAAATTTGCGGCACTTGCGATAGATCTGGTTGAAGGCAATGGTCAGTTGCTTAATAGCCAAGATGAAGATGACGATTTTGAATTGGCGATTAGCGATGTATTATCGGGTGCACAATCTGCGGCCGACACGGTTGCTCAGAACGTTGCCGACAACGCTGAATTAACAGATACCCAAGCGCTATTGACCTCGTTATCGCAGTTGGAGGTAAAACTAGCAAACGAACAACAGAATAATAACCTACTGGCCGGTGAAAGTGGTCGCGTAGCAGTAGGGGCAGATACAGTCACCCAAGGTGATGCTGTAGCCAAAGCCAAAGCCATGGTTGATGACGTGCGCGTATTGGCGAATTTGTTTGATTTACAAAGTGACGAAAATGCAGCGGTCGCCACGTTAGGTGAAGAATATCTAACCTTACTTGATGATGCAGGGCAAATGATTGAAGCCCAAGCGGATGACTTTGTGCTGCTCAGTCAAGTGGCTCAAGCTGTCACGCAACTCAGCATAGCGCTAGAAGATGAGAGCGAAACGCAAACCGTCTTTACTATTAGCGAGCTTATCGACGCTGAAGGTGTGGTTGGCAATATTACCTATGATGAAGCCAACTATTTGTTTGCCGTTGACGCATCTTCGCCGGACGGGCAAGTGGTTAGTCTCAATGCAAGCGTTGTATTAGACGAAACTGGCACGAAGGTGACGCTGGCGATTGACGGAACATTGGACAATTCCCAAGCGAGTTTTTCGATAGCACAAGGCAGTCAAATAGTGCTTGAACTGGCAGACGCTGCCGAAAGCCTAGATTACTTGCAAGGTCGAGATGTGGACGTCATGCCCATTGCAGGGGAATTAGCCCTTGATGTTACCTTGGCGCAAAAAACCAGTGATACGGTAACAGACCCTGTGACATTTAGCGGTCAAGTCTCGGCTAGATTACTGCCGCTAGAGATTGCTCGTCTAAGTGAAGATTACGACCATCAAGTCAACAATGGGAATTTGTATGTCCCTCAGTCCGAAGTTGTCGCCCTGCCAGAGATGCTCAGTTTAGCTGGTAGCTTCAGCTCACTTAGCGGTGATGAGGTTCGTGCTTCACTCACGGTTGATGTGGCAAATGCTGATGGTTACCAAGCTCCTGAATTTACTTATATTGGCCGTGAAATAGATGATGTGTATGGCATTCAAGTGTCAGAAGATGGTTTGACCTTAAAAACCATCGTACCACCAGAAGCGGATCACCCAGGTTATATCAGCACTCGGGTATTTGAGGTGCTCACTTTCAGCGAAGGAGCCTATAAAGAAGTACGGACTTTTGTGCCGAGTGAGCCAACAGAAGATTTCTTCGGTAATGGTTATGAGGAAACTGTGCTCAGCAGTGGGGGATTTAACGGTAACCGTTCCGAGTCTTTCTTTATGACAAAAACCTACAAGTATGGGGAAGACGGATACTCAATTCGGTCACAAACCATAGTGCCTGCATTTAACGATGACGGCAGCGTAGGGGGATTTGAAGTCTTTTCAATGCAATTGAGCTCTGATGGCCCACAAGATGTTGAAATCAACCGAGACATGATGCTAAACGCTGAGGGCGAGATCATTGACGCTCAAGGTGCTGTGATATCGCGCACGACAAACTCAGTGGGATTTTATTATAGCTTTGAAGAGCTATCACACATTGGATGGCTATTTAGTGACTTGATGGACGTTGCGAGCAATGCTGCTGAACGTTTTACTAAGATGCGTATTGGCAGTCCTTATCCGGCAACATTTGATTTCCCTGATTTGGGCAACGTAGCTGTGCTGTGGACAGAAGAAAATATAGCTCAAGTCACACCTGGGGCGGATGTGTCTTTCAGCGGCATACTTTATCAAGCACGTATTGAAGATGCCTTAGCCGTTGACGTCAGTGACGATGCCAATACGGTGACCGCTACGTTAGCCGATCAATTAACGGTGACCACAGGTTATGTTGAAGATGAAGCGGGGAACCATGAGGTTTCGATATTATCCACAGATGAAAATGGCGAGGTGTTTAAGCAGCACATTAGTGTCGACAAAACAGCTAGAAACCTTGATAAACCATTGCTATTGGTGAATATGCAGGCGACGTTCTATCAGCAGTATCGTCAAGCTCAACGTTTGATTCTGATCCCAGGAGACAACGACGGTGACGGTATTGCTGATGGATATGCAGTCAATGTGTTTTATGGTGAGTATTTTGATAGCGAAGGTAATTTAATTGACTATGGCACGGATGACATAGTCGAAAACCCGAGCTCTAATTATTATCTTTCTGCCAACGAACAATGGGATAGTTTTTTTGATGAAATTACTATCGGCTATGACCCGCTAACAGCAAGCAATGCCTTAGATGTATTCTCCGGTTTGATGGAGTACAAGGATGGTGATTCGTTTACAGAGCTTCAATACAGCTTTGATGATTATAGCGTTGCTGAGCAAGGAGTTTATAACATTCGCTTAAATGCCGAAGAACTCTCGACTTTAGCAGCCGGAGCGAGTACCCGTTTTGATGCCGTTATTGCTGAGCCCGACTCAAAAACTAAGTTAGAAGACGATGAAACCTATTTTGATATAAATGCGGCCTTGTCTGTAGGAGTGATATTAGGCGACTACGTACTCGACTTGACATTACAAGGTCAACGCAGTGCACGTGAAGAAGGGCAGTTCTCATTAGATGTGCAGTATCGAATCCCAGATGAGGACACTCAGCGTTCGTTCACGGTTAACGCCAACACTGAGCAAGAAAATGCTTACGTCGTCAAAAACAACGAAAATGTGACTTTAGTACTGAGTAATGTACAAGCTCAGGCTGATGCCGAAGGCGAAGCGAGTCTTGGTCAAATTATTGTGGGCTCAAACGCAGAAGTTGCTGCTGAGATCGTTGACAGAGACGGTGTCATTATGGTGCTTTACGCTGATGAAACAGTAGAAAGCCTGTAATTACCTCACTCATTTTCATAACCTTTAAAAGCATGTCATTCACTTTGTGAGTGGCATGCTTCTTTCGTAGTTAATTCCTTCGTAATAGATGATGCTAAAACTAAACATATTTAAATATATTCCGGTGGCGTGCACTGGTGTAGCAATATGCTGCGGTGATGCACTTGCACAAGAGCAATCTCACAGGTTTTCTCCCTCGAGCCAAGTCAGCGCGTATTTCACGAGTGAGTCCTACAGTCATATCTTACCAATCAAGCAATTGGTCGAGGATGAGTGGCTTACTCAGCCTAAGCATGATGCGGATCTCGCGTTTAGCCAAAATGAGCTGGGCAGCGAAATAATAATCAATAATTGGAGTATTAACCTCGCGTACCGAGTCGATTATTTTGTCGATACAAATCCTGATACCGCTTACGCCTTTTATGCCGATCGAGCCGACCTGCCGGCCGACGCCCAGCAAACGTACGACCTTGCACTCTCACTTCGAGAAAGTCGCGCGAAAGGCTTACGCTTAGGTTACCAGTGGCAGAATGATGATTTTTTCAGTCATATTAAACTGGGCTACTGGGCGATTACTGGTGCGCGTGATTCCACATTACGCGGTGTGCTTTCCCAAAACAGCGAAGGTGAATTACAAGGTAGCGGTCAGTTAACCGAGTACTACACTGACAACAATTTTTTGAAACGCCCCAACATCAATGGTGAGCGCTGGAATAACAGTGGAACCGGCTACACCTTGGATATCGCCTTAGCGTGGCAGGTTACATCCAAACTTATGTTACGCCTTGACGCGCAGGACCTGTACTCGCATTTTACTTTGGATGACGCGGGCTTTAGTGATGGCGTGGTTGATACTGATAATCAATACATTAAAGCCAGTGGAATTACAGGTTTCAAGCCCTTGTACAGCGGTATCGAAACCAGCAGTAGCCATGACTACTACATACCTAAACGAGTTAATCTGCGAGTCGATTATCAAATGGAAACTATTGGAATACACAGCCAGTTAAAAACGATAGGTAACGATGAATTTTATCTACTAGGAGCGAGCTTTTCTTTTGCTGAAAAGAGCCGCTTAACCATGTTGGTGGATGTAGAGCGAGCAACACCGCAGGTAATGCTTGAAACAAAATGGTTAGATATCACCCTCGCCCTCGACAAATTAAAAGCCGAAAGTGCATATCAGCTTAACCTAGGCGTGAGACTATATTGCACATTCTGAGTCTGATTATTTAACAACTGCGAAGAGTCTACGCTTGCTTAGTGAGTAACCTTTTTATAATCCAAGGGCTAAAGTGGCTAAGTTTCGGCCATTTCCTTAGCGGTATTGGGCGTTCTTAATGTGTGGATTATGCCTAAGGTGCAAAATCGCGTATATTAGCCGGTAGCGCCAAGCCCCATGTAAGAGGGTATTAATATTTATTGGGTATCCCCCTTAGATGAATACAGCGCTTGACTAAAACTACACTGACACTAAGAAATATATGCCACAACCACAAAAAGGGATTTGTGCTGAAGCAAGCTTGCATGCCCTGTATTTACTGCTCAATGTGAACGATGATGATGATTCAGTCATGCGCATCAAGATCGCACAAATTGTCGACTTATTTGCCCATTATGATGAAGAGCATTATGAGGCAATGGTCACCGGCGTTGTTGCCATAGGCAGTAGCTATTGGCACGACGTTTATCCGGGATTAATTCCTGTCGAATTAGCGCCGTTTCCTGATATGCACTGCGATGACCGCAGTGCCCCTGTCGCACCTTGTGATTTATTTATTCAAATTCGCGCTGACAGGGCGGATATTTGCCATGCCCTTGCCATGGAAATCATGCGTTTGCTTGGCAGCCATGTGGATTTGATTGAAGATATACGCGGATTCAGATATTTAGATGGTCGTGATTTAACTGGATTTATTTACGCCGACGACAACCCCAAAGGTATGCATAAGTTAGATATCGCGTTAGTGGGGGAGCTCGATCCAGACTTTGCTGGTGGCAGTTACATACATGTGCAAAGGTACCGTCACAATATTGCTAAGTGGGAGCAATTGTCTGCCTATCATCAAGAATACATAATGGGCCGTAAAAAATCGGATAACAGCCCCCTGAGTGATGCCTTTAAATCACCTCGTAGTCATTACGATTGCACCCAGATTACAGACAATGAAAGCCGACCTATGCGGATTTTGCGCCAGAGCATGCCCTATGGAGATATGCATGTGCAGGGGCTGTTTTTTGTCAGTTGTGCTCGCAGTCCTAAGCCATTCGAGCATATGCTACGCAATATGATCATGAATGATGAAAACGGTGAATATGACCGCTTTTTGGATTATACCAGTGCTGAAACTGGCGCTGCGTTTTTTGCTCCATCGCTTACCTTTATTAAGCAGCGCGCAAATTAATTAAACGGCGGTCAGAGAACGAGAGCGCCTGCGAGAATGTGGTCAATAAGGTGGCTTAACCTTGTCACGATATCGTAACGTAGCCGCCATGGCTTTGTCATAAAACCCTTCTATTATCCTTTCGCCTTGTAGGCTAAATGTATGTGTTCCGTGGACTTTTAGGGGCAACACTCTGGTTGCCCTGTTTTTTACTTTCTCGCATTATTCAGCTTGTTTAAAAGAAATGCCCCCGCTGCCTTTTTTTTGCACTCTCATTAGTTGAAAGGGTACAACTATTCTGTACACCGACGCCTTGTTTAAAATCCCTTGGATGAATTCTGGTTGGTCATTTACTCATGTGGATTGGTATGAATGCCGTTTAATACTATAGCTGAACGGTTCCATCCCAGTCGGCAAGTAGTTTTTGCTCGGCTAATTGTTGGCATTGACTGATGTGCAGTTTAGGTAAGTAATCATCTGGTGAGAGTGTGGCAGCTTGTTCAAAGCAATTAATGGCTTGTGCCCAGTTTCGCTCAAATCGATACGTTAGGCCTTGCTTGATAAGTGCCATGTTACTTAACTTTAGCTGCTGAAGCTCTTTGGGTAAGTGAGCAATCACTTCGTGTATTTCAATGGCATTGCTTCGCCCTTTTACTTTAACCCAATCCAGCAAGCGAGCGTTAAAACGTTCAGGCTGTGCGGCTTGTTGCAATGCTTGTGCGCTCACTACGATATCGCAGTGATAAATAGGGGCTAATGCCTCCAAACGATAAGCGATGTTAACGCTATCACCGATTACGGTGGTGTCCATGCGATCATCAGAGCCAACGGTGCCAAGTACCACAGGACCAAAGTGAATGCCTATGCCGATTTCAATTGATGGATAACCACTGTTTTGTCTATGTTGATTATATATACTCAGTGCTTGGCGCAAGTCGAGGGCAGCACACAGTGCATCTCTGGCTTTGTCTTCGTCGCAGCCATCAGGGTGATCAAATAATGCCATGATGGCATCGCCGATAAACTTGTCGATAAAGCCGCCATTGAGATGAATGGGGTCGTTCATACGTAAGAAATATGAATTCAGAAAACGCATCAGTTCTTGCGGACTCATATTTTCTGATAAACCTGTGAAGCCACGAATGTCACAGAACAAAATCGCTACATCGTCTTCCACCGCGTGGCCTAATTCAAGCACGCTGGACCCATGTTTGGCAAAATGGTCAACAAACTGTTTTGGCACAAATTTTTGAAAGGTATGACGCAGGCGCAAAGCTTCATCAGCTCGTTGCTCGAAACGTTCGGTGGGCAATTCCTCAAAAGACTTCTGATTAACCGCGCGAGGCTTTGGGGTAACATCAGACATCTTTTCATGGCTTAACGCTTTAAGCTTTTTCAGTAAAAATGCGATGACAACCAAACAAACAACACAAAACGCCAGCAAAACAACGAGTAGGGACTCAGAGATAAATTCCAACATAACACTTACATTGCTTCGCTAGCGATTGATTAGGTACAGCTACATTAACCGAACTTTTTTGCTACGTCAGCCAGAACCTTCTCAGCAATTTGTAGTGTTTGCTGAATAATTTCAGGGCTATGCTGAGCCGATACAAAGCCTGCTTCGTAAGATGCAGGTGCCAGATAAACGCCGTTTTCTAACATGCCATGGTAGAAATGATTAAACTGCTTGGTATTGCAGTTAATCGCTTGTTGGTAGTTCGTGACGCACTCTACATCAGTGAAAAACAGACCAAACATGCTGCCAGCATAGTTAACAGCCATGGGGATACCCAGTCCATTGGCGATGGCTTTTATGCCTTCTGCCAAGGTTTTGGTCGCTTCACTTAACTCTTCATAAAGGCCCGGGCGTTTGACTTGATTTAGGGCAGCTAAACCTGCTGCCATCGCCACTGGGTTGCCAGATAGCGTACCCGCTTGATACACAGGGCCTGAAGGCGCGATGTGTTGCATGATGTCGCGTTTACCACCGAAAGCGCCTACCGGCATGCCGCCGCCAATCACTTTACCGAGGCACGTTAAGTCCGGCACGATATTGTATTTGGCTTGTGCGCCGCCTAACGCGACGCGAAATCCGGTCATGACTTCATCAAAAATCAGCACTGCGCCGTATTTATCGCACACATCACGCAACCCTTGAAGGAAGCCGTGGACTGGGGGAATACAATTCATATTTCCAGCAACGGGTTCCACGATGATACAGGCGATGTCGTCTGGGTATTGCTCAAATGCTTGAAATACCGAGTCGATATTATTGTATTCCATTGTCAGAGTGTGTTTAGCAAAGTCAGCTGGAATACCAGGTGAGCTAGGTACACCAAAAGTCAACGCGCCTGATCCTGCTTTTACCAGCAGGGCATCGGCGTGACCGTGATAACAACCCTCGAATTTAAGGATTTTATCACGCTTGGTATACCCTCTAGCTAGGCGAATAGCGCTCATAGTGGCTTCGGTACCTGAGTTGACCATGCGTAGCATTTCCATAGATGGCACCAATTCGCTGACTAAATCAGCAATGGTAACCTCTGCCTCAGTTGGTGCACCAAAACTTAAACCATTTTGCGCGGCATCAATCACTGCTTGGCGAATAATGGGGTTGTTGTGGCCTAGTACCATTGGTCCCCACGACTGCACGTAATCAATGTATTGTTTGCCGTCGGCGTCGTATAAATAAGGGCCATCTGCCTTTTCGATGAAAGGGGGAGTGCCACCAACGGCTTTAAATGCGCGCACGGGAGAGTTAACCCCACCAGGAATGTGCTTTTGAGCGCGGGCGAAAAGTTGTTCTGATTTTTGCATATTATTAATCTTCTTCTATTACTTTGTGAAATGGCTAAGTGGATAAATAGGGCGCTAGTGGCCGCTGTACCAATGCACTTCTTTGTCGAATTTGCTAACGATATTTTCAACCCCTAAGGTCAAGGCAAACAACGCCATTCTTACCAGTACGCCATTGTCGGTTTGGCGAAAGATGGCCAGATTTGGGTTCATATTTAAATCGTTGTCTAACTCATTGGCTTCCGTGCGTGAATCTCGCGGTAACGGATGCATAATCACTGTTTTAGATTGAAAGTGCTTGGTGTAAATTTGCTGATTCAAGCGGAATTTCCCCCGGTACAAATTTGCCTCTTCTTGTGAGCCAAAACGTTCTTCTTGCACTCGGGTTTGATAACAGATATCCGCATCAAAGTTACCCTCTAAGGTCTCATTGATAGTGTAGCTGTGCCCCGCATTTTCAATGACACTTAGAATCGCATCCGGCATTGCCAGCTCTTTGGGTGAAATAAGCGTAAAGCGAATATTTTTGAACAGACAAAGTAGTTTACTTAACGAGTGTACGGTTCGGCCATATTTCAGATCACCAATCATGGCGATATGCAGGCCGTCAATGTTGCCGCCATGGTATAGCAGTTCTTTTTGAATAGTATATAAATCAAGAAGGGCTTGCGTAGGGTGCTCGTTAGCGCCATCACCACCATTTATCACTGGCACACGACTACCTTGGGCAAATTCAGCGACTGAGCCTGAATCAGGGTGGCGCATAGTGATGATATCGGAGTAGCCACTGAGTACACGAGCGGTATCGTACAAAGACTCGCCTTTGGCTAACGCGGAGTTACTCATACCAGTGGTTTCACGTACCTCACCACCGAGTAAGTTAAAAGCGGTACCGAAACTGACTCTAGTACGTGTGCTAGGCTCGAAAAATAAATTTCCGAGGATCGCACCATCAAGTACCGTGGTCCGTTTTTGGCGTTTTGCATAGGGCGCCATTTGATTAGCGACATCGAATACGCGTTCTATCGATTCACGGTCGAACTGATTAACGGAAAGAATATGACTACCTTCGAATTTCATTTGCGCTGCGCCTATGTTGAGAAAACCGCGGGGATTTTATCAAACTTATGATGAATAGGGCGAAATCTATTGTAATGAATCGTCAATTTGTCATTAAGCCGTGATAAATTAATTTTAATCGCCAATCATTTTAACGGGCTTCCAAGGATGACTACGAGTACATACGCTAGCGAGCCAAAACGCATTATCATATTTGGTAATTCTGGATCAGGTAAATCTACCTTGGCAAAGCACTTAGCCAGTACATTGAACATAGCGCATCTGGATCTAGATACGCTGGCTTGGCTACCTACAGAAGTACCAGAGCGGGCACCTGTTGCTGACTCTATGCGCAGTATTAACGCATTTATTCGTACCCAAGAAAACTGGGTTATCGAAGGCTGTTACAGTGATCTACTCGCCGAGCTTACTGGCCATGCAAGTGAGTTAATTTTTATGGATTTACCAATAGCAGCTTGCGTTAAAAATGCCCGAAACAGACCTTGGGAGCCGCATAAATACCCATCTAAAGAAGCGCAAGATGCAAATTTGCCGATGTTGATCGACTGGATCACTGATTACGCCGCCCGCAGCGATACATTTTCATTAGGCGCGCACAAAGCTCTGTTTGACGCTTACCAAGGTAATAAAAAACGGATTGTCGCAAATAGCGCGGAATGACAATAGAAGGGCATATTACGTAACGTATGGTGATAATATATATGTTTTATCGTATATTACTCATGCATGTCGAATGAGTTTTTCTTGTAATACGCGTGCCAAGTATTCGCCCCACAATTGATAGGCAAGGGCACCAGGATGAAAGCCATCATCAGCGATAAAGCGCTGATCGATGGGGAAGGGGGCACTGACAAAATGACATTGGGGATTGGTTTGGCAGAATTTTTCTGCAAGATCATTTAAGTGCTTGGCTCTAACGCCCAACCACCAACGCAAGGGCTGGGGTAAAGCTGGAAATAAATGCATAGGTGGCAGGCTTGAAAAAAGTACGCGCTTTGCGCCGAATTTATCCTGTAAGGCTTGGGAGATGAAAGCAAGATTGCTTAACCATTTACGAGACGATGTAAGCCCAGTTACGTCGTTCACGCCAATAGAGATAACGACCGTTTCATACGCTTGAGTAGATTCAATGTGTTGGATTTTTTTCAGTAATTCTGCGGAAGTATCCCCCGTTTTCGCCATGAGCTTCCAAGCAACTTGGTAATGTGGCCCAAGAGTATTTAACATGTTGCCCGCCAAGGCGTATCGCTGTAATTCAACCCCGACTCCAGCGGCGGCTGAGTCGCCAATGATCAATAGCGACAACGGGGGGCCACTGCCGAATGTGCCTTCTCGACATCCCTCCGGCTCGGGTAATTTAGGCGTTACTCGCCTAACGTATTTCCCCTGTACGATGAACAGTAAAGCGAGAAAAACAGAAGCAAGGTGATAGAGCATAGCACGTCCATGTTAAGTCAATAGGCGGTGGACATCCTATAAAGCAACGCCATTGGGAGCAAGCCTTATAGGGGCATTTAAAGGTAGTCAATTAGTCGCATAAGGCGATGGTGACAAGTGCTTAATAAGCATGATTAAGCGACTAGATTGGCCGTAAAAAATAGCTGCACTCAAGGAATTTAGCCAGTTATGAACTGTTAAAAAACTGGCTACATTCCTTTTACCAGAGCATCACACCACCTTCGCCGGATGCGCCTGCGCTGTATAATCGTAAACGTAAGTAATAGCGGCGGCCGTTAATCAATCTGAGGGTTATTTTCGAATTATAATTTGTGCCGCTATCGTCATCCCCTGCTAAGTAAATAGGCTCGCCATCGTCATCTTCGAACAGCACAATGACGGTATCCATTGTGCCGAAAGTTTGTATGTTATAGGTGCGGCTAATATTTGGCTCTATCGTAAAGTCCAACTGCTGGCCGGGAGTAATGTCGAGCTTTTGGGATAGAAAGGGCGCTAGTTCAGGCCATTGAGCAACACTATTGTCTGGGTAAAACTTAAGCGCTTCTTGTATGTCCATTTCTGACAACCCAGGAGCAGGAATAAGGGGCTGTTGTTGATACTCCGCAGGAGAAAGGATCAGGCCAGCATCAAATTGATAATGCATGATAGAATCTCGGTCCCAAGGGGAACCAGTAGCATCTTGTGGTGACAATTTTCGGATAATATTGTGGTAAGTCGTTGCATCATCCCAGTAATTAGGTGAGCCCGCAAAGTTTGCATAAACGGCGTTTTCATCCCAAACAATACCTGCTTTGTGGTTTTGATGTTCGTGGGGGAAACCCATGGCGTGGCCAATTTCATGTAGCGCTGTGTCACGGCCGTAAGGGGTCGTTAGGTCCCAGCCAAAATTCATGGTTTGCTCTTCGTGATTTGGCACCAGATCAATACAGTCTCTGCCCACATATGACCACGAACTGCCAGGGGCGAACCCAATTCTAAATTCTGCTTGGGCTGAGTCAGCAACCTCAATAAAATCTAGGCCTATACCTAGGTTCTTCCATTCATCAAAGGCTTCTCTGACCGCTTGCAGCTGGTTGGCTTGCCCCGCTAGTTGGGCTTGGTTCTGCATAAAGTAGTAGTGCAACACGGTGTGATTGACCCATTTTTTTTCGATATAGCGCACTAAAGATTCGCGATTCCTATCAATATTCGGGTCTAGTTTACGGGGTTCTACCAAGGGTAAGTTACAGATACTGGGGGCACTATGCTCACATGTTTTCATGTTCAAATCCTTCTGGAAAAGAAACAGCACACAGGCCGACGCGATAACGCAGAGCTAATAGCGAGTAGGTTAAACGCGTCGTGTATGAAAGAAACGCACTGTTTCATACTAGGTTTAGGCGGGTATTTCGAAACTGCGCAAACGCCAGTCTATGCGCTTACTCATGCTTGTAAGCGTACAATAATACCCTAGAACATTGCGTCAAAACCTTCCATTAATTTAACTCAATTTAAGCGTTATTTGATAAGCCTACTTTAGACGCTGTTGGTCTCATATCTGCGCCAATGTGATCGAAACGATTAAACTAGGTGCGCTGATCTTTTGGCGAGTCCATAACAACATGAGTAGTGATCGTGCTGACTTGAGGCAAAGTGCCCAGAATATCAGTGTGGAAAGATTTGTAGGTTTTCAAATTGGTTGTTTCTACGCGCAAAATGTATTCGAAAGAGCCTGTGACATTATGGCACTCTTTTACCTCGTCAGCGCTTGCGATCGCCTGCTCAAAAGCATCTTGTGAGCCCTTGGTATGTTTTCCTAAGCCAACCGTAACGTAGGCAATAAACCCGTTACCGAGTAGTTCGCTGTCTAAAATAGCGCGATAGCCTTTAATCACACCGCTATTTTCGAGTTCTTGCACGCGGCGCAAACACGCCGAGGCAGATAGGCCAATTTTGTCAGCAAGCTCTGTATTGGCGATCCTCCCTTGCTGGCTAAGTTCATGCAATATTCTTTCGTTATATTTGTCTTTTAGATTCATTTGTTGTGCTCTTGCATGGTTTTCCGCTGTTTATAGCGCAGTAATTTCAATCATAGCTCTTTATAATTGCATACTTAGCTTTTCGGTAAAACCACCTCTAACAGGGATCAACATTCAATGACGTTTGACATTCTCACCGCGCTTATGCTGTTTGCACTTGTGTCCTCAATTACACCTGGTCCGAACAACCTAATGTTGATGGCATCAGGCGCCAACTATGGTGTTAAGCGTTCACTGCCGCATATGTTCGGTGTGTCACTGGGATTTACCTTAATGGTGGCGCTGGTGGGGTTAGGGATCATGCAAATATTTGATATGTTTCCTGTTACCTACCAAATTTTAAAAGTGATGAGTGTTACTTATTTACTCTACTTGGCCTATAAAATTGCCACGGCTTCAAACGCTAAACAGAGCAATACAACTGATGCAAAGCCGATGACCTTTTTTCAAGCGGTGATGTTTCAGTGGGTGAACCCCAAAGCGTGGACGATGGCATTAACGGCTATTAGCGTCTATGCACCCTCGAAAAGTGTGTTAGCTGTGGTGATGGTTTCAGGTGTTTTTGGTGCGGTGAATTTCCCCTGCATTAGTGGCTGGACAATTTTAGGCCAAAAAATACAAGGCTTCTTAACGGATAACAAGCGCCTTAGGGCGTTCAACTTCACCATGGCGGGGCTGTTGGTGTTATCTCTTTATCCTGTGTTTTTATAACCATGGCTAATACAGAGTCACGCCAATTCCCGTAAATAATAACCACGGAATGAGGGGAATGATTTATTGGAATAGGTGAGGGTATTGATTCGCACTAGCCAAAATCATGCTAGAGATTAGTCTCGGGTCAACACTTCGAGTAATTCAATTTCGAACGTCAAGTCGGAATTGGGCGGGATCATGTTACCTATTTGACGTTCACCATAGGCAAGAGCTGCAGGTACCCAAAGCTTACGTTTTCCACCTTCTTTCATACCTTTCAAGCCGAGTACCCAACCTTGTATCACACGTTTATTGCTTAGCACTACCTGAAAAGGTGCGTTGTTTTTATGGGATGAGTCGAACTCGGTGCCATCTTCCAAGAAGCCGCGATAATGCGCCGTGATAAGCGCACCGCGCTCGGCTGCCTTTCCACTACCTTCGACCAAATCTTCAATTTTTACATCCTGTTGCACGTTTATGACTCGCTCTATATGAAATAAGTGGGATTTAAAAAGACCGGCGTCAGTGAAATAATCAATCGCCAGTTTAGTCATCAATAATAAAGGGAAAATGGATGTAAAAGAAGGGGGCTAGCAAGCGTGCCCAGCTTCACTAGCCATAACAAGTTATTCACTTCAGATTAGTTGCTGGTGGATTACTTGAGATCTAACTCCTGATATTGGCTGGAACTGAGCGTTTTACGCATGGTTTCTCGCTCGCCAAACTCTTTATCTGCTTTGCGCTCATTGGTTGACATCATTTCGTCCACTTTCTTTTGAAACGCTTCGTACTCTGCTGTCTTGATATAGTCTTTATATTCAACGACTAAAATAAGATCAGGTTCACCTTCTCGGGCATGGATGTTTGCTAGCACGTGATAATCCACCACATGGCCTTCTTTTTTAGCGAACTCGTAAACATCCTTCCAACTTCCCGCTAAATGATCCATATAGTTTTCAAATTGCCCCGGCAAAATTCTGATGCCATTGGCTTCCCATACGGTTCCATATGAGTAGCTAGATTCTTGGGCAATTGCTGTAGTTGAAATACCAAACGCCAACATGCTGCTTATCAACATGCGAGTAAATACTGCCATTCTTATATTATTCATATTGTTTGTCCTTTTTAATATCACCTCACCCTGAGATGACTTGGTATTAACGTTCGCCGAAAAGACGCAAGCGAATCAGTTAACGAATTGGCGCTTAAAATCAAAGTACCGTTCACAAGAGGAGGAATACAGCGAGGCTATATTTGCTGCTCATACAGCACGCAGTGGTATAAATGATATGTCGCGCTTCAAAAAAGTTTACGCGCCATTGTATTTTTAGGGAAAAATTGAGCTGTTTTTGAGCAACTTTTGAGAAGATGGGGAGCTACCAAGCAAGTCCCTTGGTAGGCTTATTGCTTCACGATTGGTTATGTATTTTGCGGTAACACGCAGGCTGCTATGACTTTCTGGTTATAGATCACCGCGTAGTCATGTGCTTTTGAACGCAATGATGTTCGCTCACCGACGCGCAGCGTATCTCCAGTGCCTTTTAAGGTACGATAGCCACAATGTTGCTGAATTCGAGCCAGAGGATGCAGGGCTAAATCAACACCAGGTATGGATATAGCGCGCCCTGCGAAAGCTAATAATCGTAGATCGCCATTGCGAATGGCCTGCTTGGCATCATTGAGCGGAACTGCATCTGTTACCCAACTCAGGGGATGTACATTCATTTTCGCATTACTCAGGCTTGAAGGAGACTGGGGTTGAGCTGTTGATACGCCAGATGCATTCTTGACTTCGATGTTGGCTGCGGGCGGAACCTGGCTGGGAGCATGCCCAGCTTGGCTACGTTCCGGCGTATCAGCACTGCCGAAACAAGCGCAAGCAGTGAGGTTTGTCAGCCCAATCAACATGATAGGGCCAAGCACTGATAGGCGTTTAATTAACAAGCGCATTTTGCTGACTCACGTGAACGCCTGCCTATGAACATCATCACGCTCACTAAACCAAGCCACAGGTAACTAAACGAGCCACCGCCACCAGAACTACTGCCAGTCGTTGGCGCAGTAGTCGTAGGCGTTGCTGTAACCGTTATCGTCAGGGTTGCACTGTCGGTGGCAATGCCATCACTTACAATGTAAGTCAGGCTTTCATTGCCCGAAAACCCACTAGCTGGTTGATAACGTACTTGGTTGCCACTGATGCTAACAGTCCCTGAGCCAGTGTAATTTATGTCGCTGATGCTGAGGTTGTCACCATCGATATCCGTATCATTATCCAGCACACTGATAAGCGTAGCTGCGCTATCCTGCTCAACGGTTTGGCTGTCGTCACTTGCCTGTGGGGCATCATTAACTGGGGCAACATTCACGACCAATGGGAAAGCACTTGAGTCTTCGATACCATCATTGACCGTGATCGAGACTGACAGCTCGCCGCTAAAGTTCGCATCAGGTACTAGGGTTACACCATCTTCGATGCTGTAATTACTGCCTGCTTGCAATGCTAAGGTGAAGTTATCTGGGTAGCTAGAGTCTGGGTCAGTGACTTGTAAGTCAGTTAGCGTCAGGGTAAGTGTATCGTCTTCATTGAGACTTAATACAGACTGACCATCAATGACAGGGGCGACATTTGAGCCTCCTTGGGTAATCGCAAAGTTGGCAGGGTTTACAGCGTAAAAGACGTTGTCTACACAACTGACTTTTATACGTGCGTTGGTGGTGTTGGTGTTTGGTGAAAATACCACTTGTTCGCCATCATTGGGGGTGTCGCTTATAAGAATACTGTCGAAAGTATTATCACCGTCTAAATCTGCTGTGATGTCTACCGAGGGGCAACTAATCGGTGCATTTTGTGTACTGGCGGTATTCCAGGCAATGGTTTGAGCTGCATTACCTTGCCAAACACTGGTCGCTGTGGGTTGAGTGACCGCAAATGCGGTGCCCGTATTTGTGACACTCAGCATAATATCAGCAGTGTCTACGCCGCCTCTATTATCTTTTACCGTAACGCGAAAGTTTAGTTCTCGATCGGTTGTAGGGTAAGCCTCACCAAAACTAACGGTATTCTCTAACACATCCTCTAAAGCAGGGAAATAACGATAGCTCTCACTGACTGCAGAGTACGAGCGAAACAGTGGATTCGCGCCATTATCGCTGCGCATGCCGCTGGCGGTGGCCGTTCCACCCGTGTCGCCACCGGCATCAATTTGCTCCCAGGTATAGGTTAGTGTTTCATCATCAGTTGCTTGTGCATCGAGTATAAACGGCGTGTTCGCTGGAATAGAGTAATTTGTTGAGGTCAAAGAGACTTGTGGCGCAGCATTGTTCAAACTGCTTGTGGTGCCACAAAGTCGGCCTCGTCCTGTCTCAACATAGTCACGTATTTGTTCTACTGAGCCCGCGTGGAAATAAGGTGAACTGGTGTTTTGTAAATTCTGAGTGCCGCATATACCTGCGTAGGACATAATTGTAGAGCCACTGCCCGGTTCAAATGCGCTCGAACTACTGCGCTGTTCTTCGTCACAGGAGTCAAAATCTTGTGCGTTAAAAGAGTGTTCCGCATCCAGTTGGTGGCCCAATTCATGGATCACCAAATCAATATAGAAGCGCTCCCCTTGGGGAGAAGTATTGCCTGTATATCCTCTGGCTTTGTGAGTACTCAAACATACTACGCCAACGAACGCTAGCCCGCCTGGATTAGTGGCAAGTAAATGCCCTATATCGTAATTGCTAGAGCCTACAGCATCATCAATGACTTGTTGATTGGTGTCTAAATCTTCGTTTGCATCACTGTTGGTAAAGGGGTCAGTAGCGGCATCTGTATAAATAATATCTTCGTTATCAATCAACTCAAATTGTATGGCAGTATCCACCAGTAAAATCTGATTCACTCGGTTGACCAAAGTGATCATTTCTGCCACTGCGTCGGCTTTTGTTCCACCTACTGCTTGAGTGTATTCACCGGTTGCACTGAAGGCTAAACGGTAGGTGGTTAGGGTGTCGCCTGTGGTTTTCTGAGCGGTGATTAAATCGGTGTTGGCTTCTTTCTGCGCTGAAAGGGCGCTAATTGAATCATCCATACCTTGTGGTAGCAGGCTTTTGCCGTCAGAGTCGAGGTAATAATAGCTAACATATTGTTCATCGTTTTTTTCGTAAACTGGGCTTAATAACGCCCACTGACCATTTTGGCGAAATATACCCGTCAGCCCTTTATGAGTCAGGCTGAAACGGCCAACATTTTGCGGAGCGTTCACTTGTACCGCGTCATAGGACATAAACTGAGGGTAGCGTGCAGCTAAATCGTCTGACATCACGCGAGAAGGCGTGAGTGTAAAGTCAGCGTAGGTGCCATCAGGCAAGGGCAGAGCTAAGGTGATAGCGGCGGTTTTATCTGAGAAACGTTGTTGCAATGAGTCGCTGGCAAGGGACTGATAGTTACCTTTAACGACGGCCACTTTTGGCGCGGTGTCCTCAGCGCTAAATTTAGCTTGGGCTGAAGCTACCCACAATGATTCAGCACTAGCAGTGCCTGCGCTAAGTGCACCGATGCCAGAGGCCGCGATAAGTAACATACGTTGGGCAAATTTACTGAAATTGTATTTGTTTACTACCTGCATAAAACAACCTTGAACAATTGACTGCTTTCGGGAAGCGTCCCGATTAAGCTAAGCGGCCAGCTTAAAATTAAAGAACAGTCTGATCCTTGCTTGTTCTACTTCACTTGATACCGACCCAACAAAAAGGTTAAGCCTGAACAGTTACACGAGCCTTATTCTAGTGATAAATCGTGAAACTTGTATCACAAATCTTGAGTTTTACTGGCTGAACAGAGTATGAATTAGCAAATAGCGTATTTTACCAACACGGGAATCAGGTAGAATATCCCTATTCTATCGACCCGAGCAATAAAGCTTATGCCAACAGAAAAGCGTGATACGCGACCGACAAAATTCACCTTGTTCAGCATGTTAAAAACAGATTGTCCAAAATGTATGCGCATGCGCTATATCATTTTCTGGGGCATACTCATGGCTGTGATGTACTTCTGGTTTTGGGGTTAAATAAAGGAACAAAATGCAAGATGTAATACAGATCCGCGCTTCTGCGAAACGTAATGTTCTCACCACTAGTTTATTCGGTGTTGCCGGCATTTTTGTGGCTGCAGGTATTTTCGCTTGGCTGCCCGAGGCATTCTTTTTAGCCGGTGTGTTTGTGACGAGTGCTTCAATAGTGGCACTGTTGATTGCTTGGTTTAAATTTCGTGAGCCTATTTTCAGCTTAGAATTATCCCATGATTCTATTTGTTACCAGCATCGAAAAGGACAATGGCATGTGAGTTGGCACAATATCCAACGTATTGACGTCCCTCGCGCGCATCGAGACTTAGCACTTGAAGATTTGAGCTTGGTGGGCATAAAACTTAAAGACTATCGGCCCTTTTTAACCACAACACCGATCAAGTTGATGATTCATTTGTTGATGGAACAGCGTTCTCTGCTGTTATTAGGGGATAAAGCTGACAGTGCCTCAGGACTGAGTTTCAGTGCTAACCTTGTAGAAGATGATAAACATAAGTTACCCGATGGAACTGTGCTTACTGGCACACAGGCCATGCTAGCTAACCGAATGACAAAGTTGCGTGAACGATTAGGTTACGACTTGTATATCAACGTGTCTGAGCTTGACCGCAGTGAGCAAGAGTTCGTTACGCTATTGCGTGAGTGCCAGGAGTTTGTGCAGAACCAACAGAAATAACCTGCTTAGTATTGGCTAACATTTTGACGTCATCAGGGGGGGAAATGACTAGTCCCTGATGTTGTGTTTGATGTCATTCTCTTGTTTCAGCAGGGCTTTAACATCGTTAATCAGTCTGGCCAAAGTCGAGGGCACCTTATCAAATTGTTCTCGCTTCAACTGGCTCTCTAATTCTGAACAACTGCTATGCAGCGCTACCGCCCCTGTATAGCAACATACACCGTGCAGTGCATGCACAACTTGTTGCAGTTCATTGTGTTCAGGGTGCGCCTGTAGCCGTTCAAATTTGCTTTCGAATGAAGGAAGTTGCTTAATGAATTGGTTGAACAGATCTCTGGCAGCGTCAGCATTTTGATTGGCGCGTTTGAGTGCCAAGGGCCAATTAAACACCTCAATGTGTTCGTCTTCTTCCACCCCTTGATGGCACCAGCGATTAATCAAATCAACTAGGTCGGAAAGGTCGAGAGGTTTTGGCAAATAATCGTCCATCCCACTATTTAATAGGCGCTGCTGTTCTTCCTTAAACGCATGGGCCGTTACTGCAATAATGGGGGTGCCGAAATTAAGTTTCGTTTCTCGAATTAGTTTGGTTGCTTGTAAGCCATCCATATTGGGCATTTGCACATCCATCAATATCAGATCAAATTCGCTTTCTTTGCATAAATTGACTGCATCTTGACCACTGAACGCGAGTTTAAGCTCAAGGCGTGATGGCTTAAGCCACGTGCTCAACAAGCGTAAATTCATTTCCATATCATCTACCGCCAGTACGGTAACTGCAGGTAAATCTTGCAAACGCTTCTGCAACTCATTAACCGGTGCATGCGTGGGCTTGTGCATAATTTCTTTCAGCTTACCTGGGGTCAGAGGTAAGCGCAGTTGAGGGGTAAATTGCCCAGTAAATTGAGAAAAGCGGCAACAAGAGTCCTCGCCTGAGCACAATAACACCTTATGTTTAGCTACAATGTTGCTCGCGCTAGAAAAGGCCTGTTCATTGGCGGCTTGATTATGTGGGTGTATGCAAAATATCATGCAATCAAAAGCTTTAGTGCAGGTTTGCAAAAAGGCAATTGAGTCGACACTGGTGACAATTGCCCCCAGGGATTTGAGTAATTTACTGGCAGTGAAGCGCGCGTTGGGGTAAGGCTCGTACAGCAATACCGTTTGATCTTGCCAGTCGCTTTTTGGCGAAATACTGGGTTTGGTGTTTAAAATATTCATGCGAACCGTGACATTAAAGGTACTGCCTTGACCGGGGGAGCTTTGCAGCGACAATTGCCCGTGCATTAATTTGACTAACTCTTTACAGATAACCAAACCTAGCCCAGTGCCTTGGTAAGAGCGATTGAGCGCATCATCAACCTGCGAAAATGCGGTAAATAGTTTGCGCTTATCTTCTCGGCTTATACCGATACCCGTGTCTTCAATTTTAATGTTTAACTCAAAAATACCGTGCTCTAATACTTTACCAGACGCCGCTAAACCAATGTGTCCGGTATCGGTAAATTTCAGGGCGTTGCCCAACAAGTTATTGAGAATCTGGCGTATTCGATAGCTGTCGCCTATCAGCTTGAGTGGCAATGGCTCTATGTCATACACAAACTCAAGGCCTTTTAGATGAGCGGATTTGGCCATCACGCCTATCATCTCTTCGAGTAACTCGTTTATTGAAAAAGGATGACTGTTAATTTGGAGCTTACCCGCTTCAATTTTCGACACATCCAGCACGTCGTTAACTATGGTCATCAGGTTGTCAGCGGCAGCGTTAATAATGTTGATTTGGTCGCGTTTATCGGCAGAAAAATCGCCTTGTTGCAACTCTTTACTAAAACCGAGGATTGCATTGAGAGGAGTTCTAATTTCGTGGCTCATGTTAGCCAGAAACTGAGATTTAACGTTGCTCGCAGCCACTGCCTCTTTACGAGCAATATCTAGTCGAACGTTTTGTTCTTCCACCAATTCAATATTGTTACGTAAATCATTGGTTGCTTGCTGTACTTCAATCTCAAGTTGGTGGCGGCTTTTGTCCATCAAAGCCAGTGAAAATAATGCGGATTCAAAGAACACACCGAACTGAAAACAATAGGTAGTGAAAAAATTAGAGGGCAGCATATCCACTAAGCTAAACATACCTATTAATGCGCATGTGGCTAAAATACTCCATGCGAAAATAAAATAGCGCGCAGCATAAAACTGATTTGAGTAGCTTTCGAACCCAGCATAGGTGTAGCAACTAATGGCCAGCATACTGACAACATACACGGCGGCATTTTGCCAAACGGGCGGAAACAAATTCACCATAGAGCATAAGCCCATTAACGCTAAAAGCCCGATGCTGACTTTAATGAAGGGGAGTGTTTTAGGTGCCGTAACTTTGGCTTCTAAAAACACAATCGTGAATAACCCAGAGCCAATACCAATCAGCACAAAAATGATGTCCGTATGCGTGTCGAACCAATGCGATAATGCTTGGGGGAGCATCATATTGGCGTGCCCACCCCACACGAATTGCCAAACAATGACTGTGCAGATATACCCAACATAGGCCAATAAACTAGACTCACGAAGAGCAAAATAGACTACCAAATTGTATATGGCTAAAATAATCAAGCCACCGTAAAATAACCCCCACAACAAGCTATCATAAAAGCTCTGCATTTCGTGAGAAGTACTGGATTGGATGCTAATGGGTGCAACTAAACTGCTATGCTGGCTCTGCAAGCGCACAAACAATTCAACAGTTTGTGCATAGGGCAATTCGACTTTCATCATAGGTAAGCGATAGTGAGTTTTCATGCCTAGCTTGCCCTGAAAACTCGAAGCAAGAATCTGCCCATCTTGCATCAGGTACATATCGACATTATCAAGCTGCGAAAACGCAACACTGACCACCCATTTGTCTGTGGTAGTCACATTACTCAAGGTGGTGTATAGCCATACACCGTGTTCAGAAAAACCATAATTGGGGTTGCCGCCTGAGTGCCAAACAAACTGGGAGAGCATGTCTCGGGCTTGTGTCACGCTGAGCTCAATGCCGTCTTCTTGCATGACGCTGATAGATGATGACAGGCTAACTTCCTGATCTTTAGAGATTAGTTGCACAAGACTTTCGACTTGTTGGGCATTGCCAGTTGATACCCCCCCCAAGGCCATCAAGCAAACCAATAGAGCCAGCCAAAGCTGCATAGGGTGTTTTAAAAAGTCGTGAAGCCTCAAAGTGTCTCCTGCACAGCTAGAATTAACCCAAAGGCCCGTCGAAAATATTTTGCTAATTGGCGACAATCTTTGTAGTTAACATAGATATCTTTATAATTGTTATGTTCTTACCATCACTGGAAATAATCTATGATACTTCGCCGTTTGATTCTACTTTCTTTTGTCAGTTTTGCTGGCATAGCTAAGTCGTTACCGTTAGAAAAGCTCTCTCTACCTACTGGGTACAGCATTGAAGTCTACGCCTCAGATGTCAAAAATGCTCGCCAGATGGCGCTCAGTGATAACGGCATTTTATTTGTTGGTAGCCGAGACAGTGGGCTTTTAACTGCTGTTGTGGATAAAGACCAAGACGGCAATGTGGACGAGGTACTGCAAATTGCCAAAGATTTAACCATGCCCTCAGGGCTCACCATCAAAGATGGTGACTTATATGTGGCAGAGGTCAGCCGAATTCTGAAATACGCCAATATTGAGCAGAATTTTCGCGAATTACCTGAGCCTGAAGTGGTCATTGATGGCTTGCCTGATAAAAAACACCATGGCTGGAAGAACATTGATTTTGGGCCAGATGATTGGTTATACGTTCCTGTTGGCGCGCCATGTAATATATGTGAAACCAATGGCGGTGAGAAGTTTGATAATCCTGAATTTGCCTCGATTTTAAAATACAACTTAAAAACCAAAGAGCGAGTTTGGGTAGCAAAAGGGGTAAGAAATAGTGTGGGGTTTGATTGGCACCCGCAAACCAACCAAATGTGGTTTAGCGATAATGGCCGCGACATGATGGGAGACGATATTCCACCGTGTGAAATCAATCGTGTTGACGAGATAGGTGCTCACTATGGTTACCCCTATTATCATGGTGGCACCATAGCCGACCCAGAGTTCGGTACAGACAAAAATGCCGCAGACTATGTTGCACCCGCATTGAATTTGGGCGCGCATGTTGCGCCATTAGGTATCCATTTTTACCATGGTGATATGTTTCCAGCAGATGCCCAAAACAATCTGTTTGTTGCTGAACATGGATCATGGAACCGGAGCAAAAAGTCTGGTTACAAAGTCATGCGAGCGATATTGAAAGATAACGAAATTGTTGAATATCAACCCTTCATTGAAGGCTGGTTGCAAGCGGATGAAACATCGTGGGGGCGCCCAGTTGCTATGCTCACCATGCCAGATGGTAGCTTGTTAGTATCCGATGATTTCGCGAATGTTATTTATAGGGTAACCTACCAGAAGTAATCCACTTTTTACGTTTAAAGCGGGAGCGAAAACGTTGGTTTTCGCTCCCCAACAATAATAACAGCGGCCGATATAGCACACTATGAGTCAAGAAATCATTATCAATAAAGACGGTATCGAACAGCTTCCGATGCGTCAATTCACCGAAGAGTCTTACCTCAATTATTCCATGTACGTCATCATGGATCGGGCTTTGCCCCATATCGGCGACGGATTAAAGCCAGTGCAGCGGCGTATTGTGTACGCCATGTCAGAACTTGGCTTGAGTAACAATGCTAAGTATAAAAAGTCGGCGCGTACAGTGGGGGACGTATTAGGTAAATTTCATCCCCACGGCGATTCTGCCTGTTATGAGGCTATGGTATTGATGGCGCAGCCATTCTCTTATCGCTACCCGCTGGTGGATGGGCAAGGAAACTGGGGGGCGCCAGACGACCCTAAATCATTTGCTGCCATGCGCTATACCGAATCTCGATTGTCTAAGTTTAGCGAAGTGCTGTTGACCGAACTTGGGCAAGGTACGGTTGATTGGCAACCTAACTTTGATGGCACGTTAGACGAGCCCAAAATATTGCCAGCACGCTTACCGCATATTTTGCTCAATGGTATTACCGGCATCGCGGTCGGTATGGCCACTGATATTCCGCCACATAATGTACGAGAAGTGGCCAATGCCTGTGCCCATTTATTGGATAATAGCAAAGCGGAATTGCACGAATTATTGGAGTTTGTACAAGGGCCTGATTACCCCACTGATGCTGAAATAATCACCCCACAAAGCGACATTCGTAAAATGTATGAAACCGGTCGTGGCTCAATTAAAATGCGCGCTGTGTATTATGAAGAAGCTGGCGATATTATTATCACGGCGTTGCCACATCAAGCCTCTGGCGGCAAAGTGTTAGAACAAATCGCGGCCCAGATGCAGGCAAAAAAACTGCCTATGGTCAGTGATTTACGTGATGAGTCGGATCACGAAAACCCAACCCGTTTATTGATCACACCGCGCTCAAACCGCGTCGACGTTGAGCAATTAATGCAGCACCTGTTTGCCACCACAGATTTAGAGAAAAATTACCGCGTCAATATCAATATGATTGGGCTAGATGGTCGCCCGCAAGTCAAAGACTTGCGCATGATTTTGTCTGAATGGTTGATATTTAGAAAAGACACGGTGGTTAGACGCCTGCAATATCGATTAGATAAGGTATTGGCGCGCTTACATATTTTAGAAGGCTTGATGATTGCCTTCCTAAATATTGACGAAGTTATTCGTATCATTCGCTACGAGGACAAACCAAAGCTTGTCCTGATGGATACCTTCTCGCTATCAGACATTCAAGCGGAAGCTATTCTAGAGTTAAAGCTACGTCATTTAGCCAAGCTTGAAGAAATGAAAATCAAAGGTGAGCAAGACGAATTGGCCAAAGAGCGTGACGAGCTGCAACTTATCCTCGGGTCTGACCGCCGTCTTAAGACCCTGATCAAAAAAGAAATTTTAGCCGCAGCTGAAATGTACGGTGATGATAGACGCTCACCGATTATTGAACGTTCTGAGTCCAAAGCCTTGAGTGAGAAAGAGCTTATTCCATCAGAAGCTGTCACCGTTGTACTGTCAGAAAAAGGTTGGGCACGTTGCGCCAAAGGGCATGATGTAGACGTGGCCGGTTTAAGTTACAAGGCGGGGGATAAGTACCTCGCCAGCAGCAAAGGACGAAGTAACCAGCAAGCCGTATTTATGGATACCTCCGGGCGGGCCTTTTCCTGTGATGCCCATTTACTGCCCTCAGCCCGAAGCCAAGGTGAGCCCATAACGGGACGTTTTAGTATCGTCAGTGGGGAAAGCGTTGAGCACGTGGTAATGGGACAAGACGAGCAGCAATATCTGATTGCCTCTGATGCGGGCTACGGATTTGTCGGCAAATTTGCCGACATGATCAGTAAAAACCGAGCTGGGAAAGCTTATATTTCTTTACCCAAAGCCGCCAAAATCATCGCGCCTCAAGCAGTGCACGACTTATCCAGTGATTGGTGTTTAGCGATTTCCAATGAAGGGCGCATGTTAATGTTCCCGTTACGAGACTTACCCAGCCTAGGAAAAGGTAAAGGGAATAAAATTATCAGCATCCCTTCGGCTAAATCACAAGCTCGGGAAGAGTTCGTCAAGGTGCTCGCTGTCGTCCCTCAAGGTGCCAATATAAAAGTATTGGCGGGCAAACGCGGTATGACATTAACCGCTGACGACTTAACTCACTATCAAGGTGAGAGAGGACGCCGCGGCAACAAACTCCCCAGAGGCTTACAGCGTGTCGATGGTATTGAAGTTGAAGCGGGTACCGGTGTTAGCGACCAAGCTGACGATGCAGGTGAGTTACCTAATGAGCCATCCCTATAATCCTGCTTGATCGGCTATAGGTTTTTTCTATAGCCGATGGTTATTTCATAAAAGGAATATTCATGCAATTCGCCTTAGTCGCCTTCGTTTTATTCATCAGTTCTTTCGCCGCCATAGCAGAGCAAATCACGACCCAATATGGCTTGCTATCGGGTCAAAAAAACAATAAATCTCAGATCTTTTCATTTAAAGGGATCCCATTTGCTGCGCCGCCGGTGGGTGAGCTTCGCTGGCAGCCGCCTCAACCGGTTAGTGCGTGGCAAGGTGTCAGAGACGCGACAAAGTTCGCCCCTCGTCCAATGCAAAATCCCATCTATAGCGATATGCAGTTTCGCTCACAAGAGGTTAGCGAAGACAGCTTGTACCTTAACGTGTGGACACCGAACACAAGTGATAGCGCCAAATTGCCGGTGTTACTGTACTTTCATGGCGGAGGCTTTATTGCAGGCAGTGGCGATGAAAAGCGTTACGACGGCGCCTCTATGGCACAAAAAGGCATCGTGGTCGTTACAGCGAATTATCGGCTTGGTGTATTTGGCTTTTTCGCACATGAAGGTTTGTCTAAACAAACAGACTATCACGGCTCGGGTAATTACGGCTTAATGGACCAACAAGCAGCACTTAAATGGGTGGCCGAGAATATTCAACAGTTCGGGGGCGATCCTAAGCGTATAACGATCGCAGGGGAGTCTGCAGGCTCGATTTCCGTTTCAGCGCTTATGGTGGCACCTTCGGCAAAACCATATATCGCCGGTGCAATTGGTGAAAGCGGCTCGATTGTTGGACCACCACTTGACCCGTTAGCACTCAAAGATGCCGAACAGTACGGTCAGAAAGTGGCAACGACTGCACTTAAAGATACTCCTGAGCAAAACGTAGTTCTTGCTGAAGCGCGCATTGCAGCGCTAAGAAAGATACCTGCACAAACCTTGTTAGATAAGGTCACTAAAGGCGGTTTCATTTATTTTAAACCAAACATTGATGGCGCCTTCTTTCCTGAATCACCTGATGCGTTATTCGCCAAGGGGACACAAGCAAAAGTGCCTTTGCTGCTTGGGGATAACTCGCAAGAAGGCGGCTATCAGCAGATCATGGTTGATGGGGCACCCACTGTTGAGCATTATGTTGATAAAATAAAACGCCTTTACCCAGATGATTTTAAGGAGGTGCTAAGCCTCTATCCTGGCGAAAATAGTGCGCAAGTTATTGCATCTGCGCAGGCGCTGGCCAGTGATCGTTTCATGGGGATAGCAACCTTCAACTGGGCTTATCAAAACGTTAAGACTAATACAGCTCCAAGCTTTTACTATTTTTATGACCATATTCGCCCAGCCATGGTTGGGGCAAAGAACGTTCTGCCTGTGAATAAACCAAGAGGTGCTGTGCACTCTGCTGAAATTGAATACGCCTTAGGTAATTTAGATGCCAATCCATTATACGAATGGCAAGACGCGGATTATCAAGTTTCAGAGATTATGCAGCAGTACTTTGCTCATTTTATTAAAACAGGTGTGCCCAATGGGACTGACGACGCCAATCACGCTTTGCCTCATTGGCCACAATTTAGTCAGCATAAACGTATGGTGTTAAAGGCGCAGCCTAAGGTGGAAGACATTCGTTACCTGCAAGAGCGACATGCTTTTCATCGTCGCTATTTCTTTGAAAAAGCCCAACTCGAAAAAGACAGTTTGAAAGGGATCATTGAAAAAAGCAGCACACCCCAGTGAGTTCGACCGTGAGCAATCAATTTAAGAAAGATTATATAGTGGTGGCGCAAAATGCGTCTGGGCGAAACATGAACGTGCCTCTGTATCGCTTTATTGGCGAAAAGCCAGGCCCTAAAGTGTACATTCAAAGCTCAATACACGGTGCTGAAGTGCAGGGAAATGTGGTGATCTACCACCTTATTCAACTGTTAAAACAAATGCCTATTTGCGGCGAAGTGATACTGGTGCCCAATTGTAACCCAGTTGGCACCAATATAAAGGCGGGGGAATACACCTTAGGGCGATTTGATCCTGTCAACGGTACGAATTGGAATCGTGGGTATTTTTACGATGCGAGCTTGATTGAAGATTTCGCACAAACAGTGCAAAACGATGAGTCTATCTCTCAAATTAAACAGCGCTTTCGTCAGCAAATTAAGCATATTCTGGCGTCTAAACTGGAAGAGCCGTGGGGTATCGGCCTAGCACAACGGCTGAATTTAAAGTTACAGCAACTGGCCTTTGACGCCGATTTTGTACTCGATTTACATAATGGGCCTGTTTCTACGCGGCATATTTATGTGCCTGAATATGCGCAAAAATCGGCAAGTTTGTTCAATATTCCTCATGTCATCTTGATCCCAAATAAATTTGCTGGAGCCTTGGATGAAGCAACTTTTTGCCCATGGTGGACGTTGCAAGATTTGGTTAGTCACAAGCGCCAGCAAGATGTTGACTTTGGGGTTGAGGCATTCACGTTGGAAATGGGTAGCCAAGAGGTGATTAATTTTTCTGAGGGAGAGTACGATGCAAATAGCATTTTATCCTATCTCAATGGAAAAGGCTGTTTATTACAAAGTGATATTCACCCGGAAGCGATGCGCCGAGTGGCCACCTATTTGAAGAACTACAAAGTTTTATATACTCAACAAGGCGGTATGGTGGAATATTTAGCCAAGCCGGGCGACGTTGTGAAAAAAGGCCAGCCGCTAGCTAAATTACTGAATGTGGATGAACTTGATACAGAAAATGCCACTGAATTGGTAGTGGCACAATGTGATCTTATCCCCATTTTGCACTTTCCTTCAGCTTCGATATTGAGTGGTACTCAGCTATACAAGTGCTTTACTCACTACTTCGAACTTTAAACAATTAGCCGCCGCTTTTAGGTCGTACCTTGGAGGTAAAAAGTAGGTAATTGCTGTGAACATCTGTGCTCGTAAACTAACGCGCTTTCAACATGGTTCACTTCAGGCCTAGCGGTAAGTTGGTTAAATACAAAATCTCGCAAATGACTAGAGTCAGTCACGGTGACGTGCAATAAAAAATCGATGTTGCCACCCATGTGAAACACGCTAAGCACTTCGGGCTGAGGTAATAAGTCAGTAACAAAGTCATCTACCGCTAAACGGTTGTGATCAGACAATCGAATCGAAATCATCGCTTGTATATGACCGCCTAAGGCATTCAAATCTATCTGTAACGATGCGCCTTGAATGATCTCATCTGCTTGCAGGCGCTTGATACGCTCAAGACAAGATGAGGGTGCTAAACCCACCCGTTTAGCTATTTCTTTATTGGTGGTACGAGCATCTTCGTACAAGGATGCAAGAATATCCAAATCTATGCTGTCTAGGGGCCGGCTATTTTTCTTAGGCATCATATGCTCTCTATGGATAGGTACTGTAAATGACGAGTTTCACTACGTGAATAGGCATCAGGCTTCGCATAGGTCAATTGGGTAAAAGAGTGTCAGAACGTGTGGTAAGGGCAGCATCAATGCTGGTGCCTTACATTAGCCCAATAAATAGCTTAAGCATGGGCTCCTATCGATTTGATTTTTAACGTTGCCTAGCAGACAAGATGAAAGCTAGGCACATACACTACTACTAATTCATCGCCAACATAATTCGCTTGCTATTAGTCAGTAACTCAAGTTGCTCTTTTGCCACGAGTTCGAATGCGCTGCGCTCTTTCTTGGCGATAGGGAGGGCTTTAGGTAAAGAAACGGTTCTAGGGTTGCGATGTACGCCATCCACTAAAAATTCGTAATGTAAATGCGGGCCAGAAGCTAACCCTGTAGAGCCAACAGTGCCGATAACATCGCCTTGCTTAACAGTTTGTCCCACTTTGACTTTACGCTTGGTAAAGTGCAAATATTTGGTCACGTACTTTTCACCGTGTTGAATAAAAACGTGATTACCATTGTACTTATCGTATGAAGAGCGAATAACCTTACCATCGCCAGCGGCCATTACGGGGGTGCCGCGATTTGCTGCGTAATCCACGCCGCGGTGGGCTTTCCAGCGTTTTTGGACTGGGTGAAAGCGACGTTTTGTGAAACTAGAGCTGATGTATTTAAAGCTAACCGGTGCGCGTAAAAAACTTTTACGCATACTACGCCCTTCTGGGGTGTAGTAATTGCCATCAGAGTATCGGATAGCGGTAAAGGTGTTGCCACCGTTGGTAAATTCAGCTGAAACAATATCGCCGTATTCCACGAATTCACCGTCTATGTATTTTTCTTCAAAGACAACATTAAAATTGTCACCTTGGCGAATTTCTAAAGCAAAATCGATATCCCAGCCAAATATCGCCGCTAGGCTCATGATTTGACTTTCAGATAGGTGGGCTTTTACACCAGCATTCCAGAAACTGCTGTTAATCTCGCCTTGCGCGTAGTTCAAGCGGGTATCGACTTTCTTTTTGTCCACGCGAGCGGTGAGTTGATTTTTTTCATCAGGATGAATAAGTAGGGTTTCGGTATTTGAAAACGCATAACTTAAGCCAGCAAATGAGCCGTTTTCATCAACTTGCAGTGATACGAGTTGACCAGGGCGGATCTTTAAAAGCATTTTAGCGAGTTCGCCAGCGCTGCTCACATTATAAGTGTCGCGAGCGGACAGCCCGGCGCGCTTAAAAATCTTGGCCAGCGTATCCCCGCGCTTAACTTGATAAGTGTTCCATTCAACGTCATCGCTAACGTGTTCTTCACTGCTGACCGATAAATGATCTGTGCTAATAGGCAGTTCGTAGCGTTTACCGATCTCTAATAAAGCGGCCTCGGTGTTACGGGAAGCACTGGCACGGTCTGATGGGAATAGGGCAAGAATTAGCACGATAGACGCGAGGGAAGCAACCGCCCACTTATGTGCTTTAGGTAATTGTGAAAAGGCTTTTTTTACCACAGGAAAATTCAACTCATACAACTGTTAAGTGTGCAGAATATAATGATTGAACGGGATTTTCTAGAGGAAGGTCGTTTTTTGTACATCTTTAGTATGATATGAGTATAAGAATCCATTGATTAATCCTTATACGCCCTTTCAATAGCAGACGCTGCAACGTAAAATAATCGATTAAATTTATTCGTATTATCATATTTATAAGGGTTCAAAATGGCAGATTGGCAAAGCGCATTTGCTGAGCTTCAGCGTGGTGCTGAAGAAATATTGTTGGAAGAAGAACTGATTGCCAAGCTAAAAGAAGGCAAACCGTTAAAAATTAAAGCAGGCTTTGATCCTACAGCGCCAGACTTACACCTAGGTCATACGGTTTTAATTAATAAACTGCGGTCTTTTCAGCAGCTTGGGCACGAAGTTATTTTTCTGATCGGTGATTTCACCGGAATGATAGGTGATCCCACAGGCAAAAATGTTACTCGTAAGCCATTGACCCGAGAAGACGTACTAGCGAATGCTGAAACCTACAAAGAGCAGGTATTCAAAATTCTTGATCCGGCTAAAACCACGATCCGTTTTAATTCAGAGTGGATGGAAGGCCTAGGGGCCTCTGGTATGATCAAGTTAGCCTCCAGTCAAACTGTGGCACGTATGTTAGAACGAGATGATTTTAAAAAGCGCTATGCCAACGGCCAACCTATCGCTATTCATGAGTTCTTGTATCCGCTCGTTCAAGGCTGGGATTCTGTTGCCCTTGAGTCTGATGTTGAATTAGGCGGAACAGATCAGCGTTTCAACTTATTGATGGGCCGTGAATTGCAAAAAGGGCAGGGGCAACGACCACAAACTGTTTTGATGATGCCGTTGCTTGAAGGGTTAGACGGCGTACAGAAAATGTCGAAGTCCCTTGGAAACTATATTGGTATCACCGATTCACCAAGCGATATGTTCGGTAAAATCATGTCGATTTCAGATGATTTGATGTGGCGCTACTATGATTTACTTAGCTTTAAGGCCATTGAAGAAATTGCGCTTTATAAAGAGCAAGTCGCTGGAGGCACGAACCCAAGAGACATAAAAATTGCGCTGGCTAAGGAGATTATTGCGCGTTTTCACGATGATGCTGCTGCAGAAGCCGCTCACCATGAATTTATCCAACGCTTCCAGAAAAATGCCATCCCAGATGAGATGCCTGAATTCACTTTTGAGGCAGGTGCAGAAGGTATGGCTGTTGCCAACTTGCTTAAAGAGGCTGCTTTAGTGGCATCGACTTCAGAAGCGATGCGTATGATTAAACAGGGCGCGGTTAAAATGGACGGTGAAAAAGTGGCAGACCAAAAAGCGATTTTTACCTCGTTACAAGAAGCCGTTTTCCAAGTGGGCAAACGCAAATTTGCGCGAGTGACGCTAAGCTAAGTCCAATAGGCGGTTTGCTCATATGGTGAGCGAACCGCTTTTCTTAAGGTTTTTCGCGAGAAGGTTTACGCTTTTTCCTATCTAGATTGAAGTGACTTAAATGTAAGTCTAGCGCTTCTACCGAAATATTTATCTCCCTCACCGACAAACCTAGTGAATAAAGCAGCAATACAAGGCTGCCTGCGAAAATAGTACTGCCTATCGTTTGATATTCAGCGTAAATCGCTAACATGGATAAAACACACAGAAAAAAGCTAAAGGCGCCAAATTCTTGCATGCGTTTAATCAGTTGAATACGAGTACGCAAATTATTAATTTGGGCATGGGTATTCTCTTGATCCTGCGTGGGGTCAAGATTTCGGATTGTGCTGGCTAACGTCAAAAATCGATTGGTATAAGCCAATAATAATAACGAAATTGCCGGAAAGAGCATCGCTGGAGTTGTCAAAGTGATGGTCATAATAAGGAAGTGTGTCTAGCCGCTAATATTTATATTGATTATGCCACAGTTTACCTTTGCGCCCACTGAGTGAATACGCAATTACTTTTCTTGACTGTTATCGACAGCGCTATATTGCTTCAATTCTTTGGTTAACTGGGATAAAGCGCTTTGCTGGCTGCCAAACATGCGCTCTTCAAGGGTGGCTGTGAGCCCCGCTTTTTGCCGAATAGACTTCAATTGAGATATGCCCACAGCAGACGTCAAACAATAGGCGTCACCAATGCAATTATTTTTTACGCTCATAACAAAGCATTCGAGTAAGTATTGTTCTGCTTGCGGGGTCGCGGCCAGATGTAATTGAGCATTACCTAGGTAGGCCCAAGGTTCCCCATTAAAATCGCTAACAATTTTGCACAACGTTGCAAGATAGCGCTGAGCAATTTGGTCGCAGCAAGCACCATTGAACGTGCACATCACGACATTACTTGAAACCTCAAATGAATAACTACCTGATGCTGTGGAATACGAAAATTTTGGGGTCATATACAACTCGAATTATGTTTACACGAAAAAACGATTAAAACGTCAATTTGATAAAATGGCAGGACTCGTTAATCAGGCGAGAATATAACATGTAAGGGTAATTGGTTATACGAAAATGCGCAGGATAATACTGGTAGCCAATGACTTTCAATGGCTAAACTCGCCTTAAAATCAACCTCCCTAAAGGTGCAAGCGATAAAGGCCCACGGCAATACATAAGCACAGTACCCAAAAAGCGAATTTGCATAAAACAATGTGGTTGGAAAGACGCTTTATATCGATGGTGTCAGCTTGGCGTTTCCCGCCACACTTTATAGAGCGCTTTTTGGTGTTTTCATAAATAGCCGGGCCACTGAGCTCTATACCCAATGCCCCACCGTGCAAAGCGAGTAATACCTGATGGGCGCTGCTAGAACGAGGAAGCGCGCGCCACGCGCTAATGGCACTGGTGACACTGCCCATCAATGTAAATAGAAACGAGGTTAAACGCAGAGGAACCCACTGCACAACGAGAAGCGTCTTGGCAGAAGGTTGACCGAAGTAGGTGAATTGAGTGAGTTTGGTATTCCAGCAATGAGAAAATTCGTACACGAGGCGATAACACAGTGCCGTAACCGGCCCGAATAAAAGAAACAACATCGCAGTACACAGATACTGTTGATGAAAACGCAGAGTCATACTCTCAATGGTGGCTTTCACTAATCCCAACCTTGAAAGAAGCTCAGTTTCTCGCAGCACCATAGGTTTTAGAGTCTGTCTGGCAAGGGTTTTCTTCCCAGATAGCAAAGCAGAGTACACTTTTTTACCACGGGTTATTACATGCTGATACTGCAAGGCGACGAGAAGCAGCATGGCGTCAAAGAAGAGCGGGAATTCAGCCATGTTGATAAAAATAGCCAGTATGACTGCGACTGGGCTTATTAACACCAATGGCGCTAATGTCCCTGATATACGCAATTGCAGCGGGGCCCTGTCGGCACAGGGGTTCACCTTGTCAGCCATTCTTGTGGCGACGAGTTTCGCAAAAAAAAGCGGGTGATAGCGCTCAGGCCAATGTAATAGCATTTCAACTAACATCACCACGCCCAGCACCCAAATTGGTTGCAGCGCGGGTGATTGCAAGAACACATCGATATCGCTTGGCAAGGTCTATGTGACTTATTTAGTTTGGTTTTGCAGTACGGTGAGCATTTCCATCACCAGCATGGCTGAGTGTTTTGCTGCCTGCTCTAAGTATGTTTGAAAGGATACGGTCGAAGCTTTGCCTGCAATATCTGACAAAGAGCGGATCACCAAAAACGGCACGTTAAGCAAGTGACAGGTTTGGCCTATCGCGACGCCTTCCATTTCTGCCGCGGCGATAGCGGGGAAATCGGTTCGTAGTTTAGCGGCTGCTTCGTCGCTGCCGATAAAAGCATCACCAGTACAAATTAGCCCGCGCTTAGTCTTGGCTTCACCTAAGGTGATTGCGGCTTTCTCGGCCGCCTCAATTAGTGCGGCATCACATAAATAGGTTTCTGGCATACCAGCACATTGGCCCAAAGCATAACCAAAGTGGGTCAAGTCGGCGTCGTGGTGTACAACTTCATTAGCGATCACGATATCACCTATGCTCAATGCTTGGTCAAATCCACCCGCTGAGCCGGTGTTGACCACGAAATCCGGAGCAAATTTATCCACGACTATGGTCGTGGCAACTGCTGCCGCAACTTTGCCAATGCCACATTTAACTAAGACGACGTCGGCACCCTGTAACTGGCCAGTGTAAAGTGTTAAATGCGCATGTTGATGCTCAACAAGCCCACTAATTGATTCTTTCAGAAGGGTAATCTCTTCATCCATGGCACCTAAAATGGCAATTTTCATATGTAGTTCTTCTCACTCGAATAATGAGCGCAGTTTATTACGGATGGCATCAAGATGAAACTAGAGGTATTTGTAATCAAAGATAAACAGTCACCAGAGATGAATACGAATAGGGCGGAGGTGACGTAAAAAAGCGCCATCCTTAGAGGCTATTTGTCTTAACAAAGAGCTTCTAAGGTAGCGCAAGCAAGCGGCAAGTTGGGATTTGCCTCTCTTTCAAACGTGAATAACCGTTTTAACCAAGTTTAAAATGCATACTTTGCTGAAAACTGTAAGCGACTCATATCGCCGTCTTCATCTGACTCAAGGGTTTTCTTAGCGTAGGCATATTCGGCGCCAAAGGTTAGCTCAGGTGATGGGGAGTAAAGAATATTGGCTCTGGCACTGTAGGTTTCCTTAATGACACCTAAGCCCGTCAAGTCAGTATCGTTATCTGCGCTGAACATGGCGTAGCTGAAGGTACTGCGCCACTGAGGATCCCAAAAGTGACGATAAGCCACCGTGAAACCACGAACATCGATAGTATCGAGCTCATTATTCGCATCTAATACTGCACTGTTAACGGCATTTAAGGCGATATACCGACCCAGTCCGCTGCCGATATTAGCCATCACGCGCACATCGTCTTGACCGAAATTAATCTTACTGGTGATGCTAAGGCCATAACCAACGTCGTCTGTATCAATATCACTGCCATTTTGCTTTTCGACATAAGAGAGTTGACGCACTAAGCCGGCAAATGACACATGTCCCCAGGATTGATTTAACGTGTAACGCGCTGCTAAATCGGGCACTGAGTTGTCATCAGCGACAATACGACCACTGCCGCCAAAAGGTGTCACTGTGGTTTCCGGGTTTTCTAAGGCAACTTCAAAGGCTCCCGAGGTGTATCTCACCATGGTTTGTCGCGCGAAAATGGTGCCGTCAGTTACCCCAATGAAATCTAAAGATTCAGGCAGGGTTTTAACGTCTTGAAATGTGGACCAGGTTTGGCCAATCAACCAGTTGTTGTACTTGATAAAAGCATGGCGAATTCTGGGCTCATATGAATTACTGATCCGCTCGTTACCATCTGGCGTGGTATGAAAATCAAATTCAAGTACACCGGTGATTTTTTCGTTGTTACTCAATAGGGTATTGGTGGTGAAGCGAAAGCGAGATTGTTTAATATGGGCATCAAATTGGGCGCTTTCTTTTTCCCCGCCCGTGGGTGTCAGACTTGGGATGTAGAAGTCACGTCCAATAGTACCAGAGGGTAATGTTCCATCGCTGTATTGACTCACCATGGCATCTGCTTTGACGTAACCGCTGAAACCAAATGTGGTTTTATCTAACGGGTTAGCAAGAGAAGTAAATGACACGGTGGAGCATGCTAAAGCTAAACTTGTGAGTGATATGCGTTTTATGTTCATTTGTCTGTCCGTTTAGTCGCTATTTACGTTACCTACTCTGGGACATGTTCAAAAAAACGGCTATAAGCTCATGGTCTATGATACCAAGGTCTTAACAATATTTACTTGAGTTTAACTTTTGTTTGCTTATCGCAATTTATTGTTTAATCCATCATGGAATTAATTCAATCGGGCGCAATCGCTATACTTTAAACTGGCCGACTAGCCCTTCTAGCTCGGCCGTTTTTTGGCGCAAACTTTCCGCAGTTTTACCATTTTTAACCGCAATACCACTGAGCTCTGTTGTTTGGTTTGATATATCAATAATACGCTGACTGATTTCTTTGCCTACAATACTTTGTTCTCGGGCGGCGGTGGCTATTTGAACATTAAGATTATTCATTGTGGCAACTGATTTAGATATTTCGCCCAATGATACGGCCGTGGTGCTAATGCTTTTTTCGGTTTCATTGCTGCGTTGTTTGCTATCGCTCATCACTACCACTGCAGCGCGCGAACCACTTTGTAACTTGGCGATCATATTTTGTATTTCTTCGGTGCTTCCTTGTGTTTTACTGGCTAAGTTCCTTACTTCATCAGCCACAACTGCGAAGCCTCGGCCCTGTTCTCCTGCTCTAGCGGCTTCAATAGCCGCGTTCAGCGCCAGCAAGTTTGTTTGCCCTGCAATACTTTCGATAACTAATAGCACAGCACCGATGTTTTCTACGTCATCACCTACTTGTGTGACAACTTCTTCCGTGGCCGACAACTCATTGAGTAAAAGCGACATCTCGTGACAGCTTTGCTCGACACTTCGCATCGCTTGGTGACCATTGTTATCCGCTTCTAATGCTGCTGAAGCGGCGGCATCAGCGTTAACAGAAACTTGATGGGCTGTTTCTGACATCTGTGAGGTAGCGCTGGCGACTTGGTCAATTTCGTTATGTTGCTTAATACTCAAATCCTTTATCGAAAGCGTTTGCGTGCCAAGCTCATCACTATTTTGTTTCACTCGTAAGCTGATATCGCGCACATTACCAATGATTGTCTGTAGTTTGCTCAGTAGGGTATTTAAGTGACTCGCGAGTTCACCTAGCTCGTGGTTGTCGTTGAGATTTAGACGACGGGTTAGGTCTCCCTCAGCACTAGAGAGCTCTTTTATCGATTGGGTCACGGTGTTTAACGGTGAAAGGATCGAGCGGACTAAAAGCAGTCCAAGCATCAGTAACAGCAGCAGTAATATTCCTGAGACTAGGGTGACTGAGGTGATTAATGTTGCGCGGGATTCATCAATGTGTTGCGAAAATACGCTTACTTGGTCATCAATGCTGTCGATGTACAAGCCAGTACCAAGCATCATTTTCCATTCTGGAAGGTAAATAGCGTAAGACAGTTTTGCGGCTGGCGTATTTTCCCCCAATCGAGGAAAATGATAAGTCACAAATTCATTCCCTTGAGCAAATTTGTTATTGCGACCCGCAGCAATTAAATCTCTAATCAGATAGATCCCGTTTACGTCCTTAAAGTCATAATAACTCTGGCCAATACCTGCTTCATTTTCACCGTTAAATAGACGTACTGCTTTATCATCATAACCAAATATATATCCATCTTTACCAAATGTTAGTCGCTTAAGTATCTCAATAGCCTCGCGTTTGTCGCCACCTTCTTGATAAATCGGTTTTACCGCGCTGTAAGCTAATTCTACGGTGTTTTTAAGTTCCCCTTTTTTGCTCTCAATGAGTAAAGTTTGCGCGGACTTTTCCACGGTCCCCGTCAGCGCAGTGACCTGTGAAATAATAATCAGCAAGAGGATTGATACCAGACTGACCAAGGGAACAATTGAGATGATCAGAAGGCGATTCTTAATGGATATATAACTAAACATTTGCGCACCTTAGGGTAGAGCACAAGCTTTTTAGAAAGACAAAAGCGATGGCGAAGTGATTGTTTGCTGAAACAGAGTTTAGCTCATGGATCTGTATTGTGATGTTTCTGTAAAATGCCCAAAGTGACGAGGGCTGAGCCTAAAGCGCTCGCATAACGAAATAAAGCAAGGGTAATTGTTAAATGATGTCGGCAATTGTATTATTTTGATTACTCATATGTAACGCAGGGATAAGACCAAGGTCTCATTCCGGTTTGTGTGCTTACGAGTACAGTGCTCAGTATTCTTATTTGTGTATTCAGTTTTTGGAGTCATTATGTCGCAACAAATTTATCCCGTTCCAGCACACGCTAAAGAGCATAGCCACCTTACGCCAGCCGATTACGCGCGCATGTACGCAGAATCAGTAGAGCAACCTGAAGTATTCTGGGCTGAGCAAGCTAAATCACTTGATTGGGTCAAAACCCCAACCAAAATCAAAAACACGTCTTTTGATGCTCATCATGTAAGTATCAAGTGGTTTGAAGACGGCGAATTGAATGTGGCATACAACTGTATTGACCGTCACTTAGCGAAAAGAGGTCACGTAACAGCCTTTATTTGGGAAGGTGACGACCCTCATAGCCACGACATTATCACTTACCATCGTTTACATGACGAAGTCGCGAAAATCGCCAACGGCTTGCGCAAGCTAGGTGTAGGCAAGGGCGACAGAGTTGCGATTTATATGCCTATGATCCCGCAGGCTGTGTATGCCATGCTTGCATGCGCGCGGATAGGCGCTGTACACACCGTCATTTTCGGCGGCTTTTCGCCTAACGCAATTGCCGACAGAGTGAATAATTGTCAAGCGAAGGTGTTGATTACCGCGGATGAAGGGCTAAGAGCTGGTAAGCATATTCCATTAAAAGACAATGTGGATACAGCATTGGCTGAACATGACTGCCCTAGCATGGAGCAAGTTATCGTATTCAAACATACCGGCAGTCACGTGAGCTGGGGTAAAGATGATGTTTGGTGGCATGACTTAACGGATGATTGTTCTACCGATTGTCCGCCAGAGGTAATGAACGCAGAAGATCCGCTTTTTATCTTGTATACATCCGGCTCTACCGGCCAGCCTAAAGGAGTAGTGCACACCACCGGGGGTTACTTGCTATGGGCATCCATCACCCATAAATACGTTTTTGATTATAAACCAGGAGATATTTACTGGTGTGCAGCCGATGTTGGCTGGGTGACAGGTCACAGTTATATCGTATATGGCCCTCTTGCCAACGGCGCGACCAGTGTTATGTTTGAAGGGGTACCTACTTACCCTGATGTACGCCGAATTGGCCAAATCGTTGATAAGCACAAGGTGAATATCCTTTACACGGCGCCTACTGCTATTCGTGCATTAATGGCCCACGGTGATTTCCCCACTGAGGGGATTAGTGGCGAATCATTACGCTTACTTGGCTCAGTGGGTGAGCCCATTAACCCAGAGGCATGGCATTGGTATTATACGACTGTTGGCCAGTCACGATGCCCGATTGTGGACACATGGTGGCAAACTGAAACGGGCGCTGCCATGTTAACACCTCTCCCCAGTGTCACAGCGATGAAGCCAGGCGCTGCTAGCCATCCATTTTTCGGTGTGCAGCCCGCATTGGTAGACGGCCAAGGCAATGAATTGTCTGGCGCAACTGAAGGCAATTTAATTATTACCGATAGTTGGCCAGGTCAAGCGCGCACCGTTTACGGCGATCACGAACGTTTTGTGCAAACGTATTTTACCACTTACCCAGGTACTTATTGCACCGGTGATGGTGCTCGTCGCGACGAGGACGATTACTTCTGGATCACAGGGCGAGTAGATGATGTACTCAATGTGTCGGGCCATCGCTTAGGCACCGCTGAAATTGAAAGTGCACTGGTTTCCCATAATGCGGTAGCTGAAGCCGCGGTGGTAGGCTACCCCCATGATTTGAAAGGCCAAGGTATTTATGTATATCTGATGCCCAATGAAGGTGTTGAGATAACGGATGAGCTTACAAAAGAGGTTTCTAATTGGGTACGTAAAGAACTTAGCCCCATTGCGACACCAGACTTGATACAATGGTCCTCAGGGTTACCGAAAACACGCTCTGGTAAAATTATGCGCCGGATTTTGCGCAAAATTGCTGCCAATGAATATGAACAACTCGGTGATACGTCTACGTTAGCTGACCCAAGTGTGGTTGATACCCTAATAGAGCAACGTTTGAACCGATAAAAATGGATAATAGCCATCTATGATAACGCTACTGGTTGCAGATGATCATCCCTTGTATAGGGATGCTTTACGCGGAGCCTTAACACTGTCGTTCAGCGATTTAACGTTGCTTGAAGCAGCCGATTTAATGCAAACAGTAGCCTTATTAGAAGAGCATAAAGACATTGATTTGTTGCTCTTAGATTTACACATGCCAGGCAGTGGTGATTTGTTTGGTCTGATACATATTCGTAAGCTATTCCCTGAATTACCAGTGGCCGTGGTGTCAGGTTTAGAAGATCCGATGATTATCACCAAAGTGATTAATCTAGGCGCCTTAGGTTTTGTGCCTAAGACCACTGGGGCTTCACAAATCGCTGATGCGGTAACCAGTATGCTAGAAGGTGACATTTGGTTACCCGAGAGTTATGCCAGTGATGAAGTGGAATTAGACAATGAATTTGCTGAGCTGGCTGATAATGTGGCCAGTTTAACACCTGCGCAATATAAGGTGTTGTGCTATATGCGAGATGGCTTATTAAACAAGCAAATCGCTTACAACCTAGATATAGCAACCGCCACGGTGAAAGCACACGTGACGGCTATCTTCAAGAAATTACACATCAATAATCGAACTCAAGCCGTGCTTATTGCCTCACAACTTCAGCTTGAGCCGCCTGCAGCAGCGCCCTCAACTTAGCCGGCTTCACAGGTTTAGACAAATAGCCACAACCTTGCTCTTTACAGCGTTGCACTAACTCAAGTTCAATATTAGCGGTAATCAAGATCGCTGGAACATTATTGGCATGAATATCACAGATACGCTCTCTTAACTGCTCAATAAGCTGTAGCCCGTCTATATCGCTGCTCAACTGAAAATCCATTAAGATCACATCTGGTACAAAATGCCCTAAGGATGCCAACGCAGCGCTAGGGGTTTGCTCAGAGTGAGAAACCACTTTCCATTTCGCCAATAACGATTGCAGTGCATCAAGGTTCTGACTTTGATCGTCGACACAAAGCACTTTCAGGTCATGAAACCCCACCTTATTTATTTGCACTGGGCTGTTTGTTTCAATCGGCCGACTGGAGGGTAATTGAATGCTGAAACGGCTTCCACGGTTGATACGCGAAGCGACCGTTAAATTTGCATCCAGAATACTGGCAAGTCTTTGTACAACGCCAAGTCCTAATCCCACGCCTTGTTGTTGATGGCCGGATATACGATAAAAATCGCCGAATATCTTGTCTAATTGATCTGGCGCAATGCCAGAGCCCGTGTCAAAAACGTCGAACGCTACATTTTCTCCCTTCGTTCGAACAGAGACCAATACGCCTCCAGTCTGGGTATATTTCAGGGCATTAGAAACAAAGTTCTGCATGATGCGATAAAGATATGTACGATCGGTTTTTACCCATACATCAGCCACCCGGGAACGCAGTTGCAAACCTTTGTGTTCGGCAATGAGTTCAAATTCAGCGATAAGCGGTTGTAGCACATCGCGTACGTTAATCGCTTTGTATTCTGGCTTTAACTCACCTTGGTCAATACGCGCAATATCTAACAGCGTGGCGATGAGTGCTTCACTGGCCTGGATGCTATTGGATAGTTTGCCAACGGTTTGCCTTGCATCGTCATTTAGCTTAGCTTCTTCTAACGCACCAAGATATAACTTAGCGGCATTTAACGGCTGCAAAATGTCGTGACTGGCAAGCGCCAAAAAGCGCGTTTTACTGGCGTTAGCCTGCTCTGCTACCTTACGCGCACTGACCAATTGGGTTTCAGCGTCCGCCCGGCGCTGTATTTCCAAACGCAACTCAGCATTAATGGTTTGCACTTCTTGACTGCGTTTTTGTATTCGATTTTCTAAATCGATATTGGCTTCTTTTAGGGCGTGTTGGGTTTCAATGTGCTCTGTTACATCGTTAAAACTGGTCACAAATCCGCCTCCAGGTAATGGGGTACCGATCATCTCTAACGTTCTGCCGTCACTGCGCTGCCGCAAAAAACGATGGCTGGTGCCTTTGCGCATATGCTCAAGTCGCTTTTGTACTAAGATTTCTACTTCCCCCGCACCGCACTCACCACGCTGAGCATTGTATCGAACAAGATCTTCTACAGGTCGGCCCACGCGGATCATATTTGCTGGGTAACTAAAGAGCGCTAAGTAGCTTTTGTTCCACGCGACTAAATTTAAGTCTCGGTCAATCACGCTTATTCCTTGTTCGAGACTTTCTAATGAGGCGACCAAGGCGCTCATATTAAATTGGATTGCCTGGGTGGTATCGTCAAAAAAGTTAACGACTTCTTCGAAATTCAACTTTTTACCACTTATAGCGCTGTCGACTAACGCTTTTGCAGAAGAAGCGCCTATTACGCCGCCAAGGGCTCGTTCGCTAAAGAGCACAAACTCTTCAGTGGCAGACTCCGCTGGATTTAGAATGTGGCCGTTACGTTGTTGGTAATCACTGAGCAATTGTTTACACCGTTTCTCCCCCAAGAAGGTGCTTAATAACGTGTGTAAATCTTCAACTGTGGTGTGGGTGCGAGGCGCGTTGTGGTGTTTTGACTTGTCATCCGTGGTGGTGACAAAGGCCTCCGCTTGAATGCGATCAATTAGACGAACATCTGCCACATAGGAAAACAACACATAAGCAAAGGTGTTGGCGAGCAAGCTATAAATGGCGACGGCGTTAATGGTGTCGTTAAGTATCAGGTTTTGCCCTGCGTCATTTAACAAAGGCAGCATTAACCACAATATCCATGAGCCAATACCAGCCATTAGACCAGCGTAAACTCCTTGCGCATGGCCTCGCTTCCAATATAAACCGCCGACAATGGCGGGTAACAACTGTATGACCAGAGAAAATGCGATCAGCCCAATAGAGGCAAGAGTGCGACTGTCAGTCATTTGTTGATAATACAAATAGGCTAAAGACAAAATAGCAGCGATAACCAAACGGCGAATAAGCAGAATGCGTTTAGTGAAATTGGGCGGAACACCTGCGCCGCGATGCTCCGCTAACAAATTCGGCAAAATTACATCGTTGGTCAGCATGGTGCTCAGGGTTAACGTGGCGACGATGATCATCGCTGTGGCAGCAGATAGGCCACCTACAAATACCAGTACTTGCAACAACATATTGCCGCTATTCATCGCCATGCCTAGCACGTATGTATCTGGCTCTTGGCTGGTTAAGCGGAACATGTCGTCTCCTGCCGCAGAAATAATTGGGATCAGGATCGCGATACACAATAAGTACAGTGGGAATAACCAACGAGCGGTTTTTAAGTGACTGAGCTTTAAGTTATCTACAATAGCGACGTGAAACTGGCGAGGCAGACATACTACTGCGCCAGCGGCCATGAGGGTTTGTGCAAAAAATGAGAATGACCATATATTGCCCAGTGCGTTAAGGGTGGTGAACTCTTGCAGTAACGGAGTATCGGAATGTTGTGAATATGTTAGATACCCAAAACTAGCCACGGCAATCAAAGCGCATAATTTAATCACCGACTCAAAGGAAATTGCTACCATTAACCCGCGCCGGTACTCAGTCACATCTGTGTGCTGAGTACCGAAATAGATAGAGAACAAAGCAATAAACGTGGTGGCGCCTAGCACCACTAGCTCCGCATGAGTCTGGCCTGATACCATTAAAAATGCTGAACCAACGGCTTTTAGTTGCAAAGCGATATACGGAATAATGGCTAACAGCGCTATTAAGGTGACGAGTAAGGCGATAGTTTGACGCTTACCGTAACGAGACGAAATGAAATCGGCAATCGTGGTAATGTGCTGACGTTTACTCACCGCAATCAGTTTGCGCAAGAAGCGATACCCGAACAAATACAACAACATGGGGCCTAAAAAGATAGGCAAATAATCCCATGTATCTCTTGATGCCTCGCCGACAGAGCCAAAAAAAGTCCACGCGGTACAGTAAATTGCCAGTGCCAGCGAATAAATTGCAGGGTGTGAGCTAATACGCTTGGCCAGAGGGCTCTTCCCGTCTCCCCATTTGGCTACCCAAAACAATCCCATCAAATAGACGATGGCTAATACCATCCAACCTAAAGCCATACATTTTCCTAATAGCAGTGACGCAGATTAAAACTTATTTTGCAACCGGAGGCTGCGATTTATAAGGACTGTAGCACAGGTCGCTGTATTTAATTAACCCGTAAGACCATGGTCTCATTCCGTCTTGTAAAACATGAGTCTACAGTTATTTACATCTTATTAACCTTGGATGAAAAACAAGATGGCATTTAAAAACGAAGAAGATAAAAAAGCATACTGGCGGGAAAATCTCGCTCTTATGACAAAACTACTAGTTGTTTGGTTTGTCGTGTCCTTTGGTTTCGGAATTTTATTAGTGGATTTACTCGACCAAATTCAAGTGTTCGGCTTTAAGTTAGGCTTTTGGTTTGCGCAGCAAGGAGCAATCTACGTATTTGTCGCGTTGATATTTATCTACATGTACAAAATGAATCAACTCGATAAGCGCTACGGCGTCGACGAAGAATAGGAGCGTTAAGATGGATGTTCAAGTACTCACATTTTTAATCGTAGGAGCTTCTTTTGCTCTGTACATCGCTATTGCGATTTGGGCTCGAGCTGGGTCAACACAAGAATTCTATGTAGCTGGTGGCGGTGTTCACCCTATAGCAAACGGCATGGCAACAGCCGCTGATTGGATGTCAGCAGCATCGTTCATATCAATGGCTGGGTTGATCTCATTTATGGGCTACGACGGGGCTGTATATCTACTCGGCTGGACTGGCGGATACGTACTATTAGCCCTTTGCTTAGCGCCATATTTACGTAAGTTTGGGAAGTTTACGGTTCCGGATTTCATCGGCGATCGTTACTACTCACAAACCGCGCGTACAGTGGCTGTTGTATGTGCCATATTCGTTTGCTTCACATATGTCGCAGGCCAGATGCGTGGGGTCGGTGTGGTGTTTAGCCGCTTCCTTGAAGTCGACATCGTTACGGGTGTTGTGATTGGTATGGCGATTGTGTTCTTCTATACTGTGCTAGGTGGCATGAAAGGCATTACTTACACTCAAGTCGCGCAGTACTGCGTGCTTATTTTCGCTTACTTAGTACCCGCCGTATTTATCTCCATCATGGTCACGGGGCACGTACTGCCGCAAACCGGCTTTGGTGCGAGTTTAGCCGATGGGTCGGGGGTGTATCTGCTGGAAAAACTAGATGGTCTCTCGACACAACTAGGATTCAACGAGTACACCTCCGGTACTAAGGGCACCTTCGATGTATTTTGCATCACGGCAGCACTCATGGTCGGTACTGCAGGTCTGCCCCATGTAATAGTGCGCTTCTTCACCGTACCTAAAGTACGTGATGCGCGTAAGAGTGCTGGTTGGGCTTTACTGTTTATCGCTATTTTATATACCACAGCCCCTTCTATTGCCGCATTTGCGCGAGTTAATATGATTGAGACCATCAATGGTCCAACCGTCAGCGAGCAAGCGCCCACTGGCACGCCATATAGCGAAGCTCCTAGCTGGATAACTAACTGGGAAAAAACTGGGCTGATTAGCTGGGATGACAAAAACCAAGACGGTAAAATGTTCTACTCAGGTGATGAGCGAAACGAGATGCAAGTAGATCGTGACATTATGGTGATGGCCAACCCTGAAATTGCCAATTTACCGGCATGGGTTATTGCGTTGGTCGCTGCAGGTGGTATTGCTGCCGCATTATCAACCTCCGCCGGGCTGTTATTGGTTATCTCTACATCGGTCTCACACGATTTGCTTAAACGCAACCTAATGCCCAACATAACCGACAAAAAAGAGCTGTTTTATGCACGCTTGGCTGCGGGCGTAGCGATTGTTATAGCGGGGTACTTTGGGGTCAATCCCCCTGGATTTGTCGCGCAGGTGGTCGCATTCGCATTCGGCTTAGCAGCTTCGTCATTCTTCCCTGCCATCATAATGGGAATATTTATGAAGCGTATGAATGACAAAGGGGCGATTTCTGGCATGTTAGCGGGGATTGGCTTTACCGCAGCGTACATTATTTACTTTAAGTTTGTTAACCCTGCGGCGAATGTGTCAGAGAACTGGTGGTTTGGCGTTTCACCTGAAGGAATAGGTGCAATTGGTATGTTGGTGAACTTCGCCGTGGCGTTATTAGTATTCAAAATGACGGAGGAAGCGCCACAAGAGATTCAACAGTTAGTAGAGGATATTCGCTATCCTAAAGGTGCTGGAGATGCAACTGCACATTAATTTGCTAAAAACTACCATTCAAAAAGGAATGAAATAGCCTTTTACTACAATAGCGCCCACCTCGTTGGGCGCTTTTTTATGTGAGCCTCAAGAAAGAAAAATAACAAAATTTCGTTGCTGGTAATTTGCACGCTATTAGCTATTATTGTCTGCATATCAAACGTTTAACAATCTCGTTGAGGTGTTAGGGATATGGATGGCAGTTTTCAGTGATGTGCAATTTACCTCAAACGTTACGGTTAAAGCACTAGCCGATAGTGTTGCTGAATTGATGCTGTCACAGCCAAAGGGGATCATGATCCTGTGCAGCGAAGAAGCGGCTTCTTGGGGAGACGATTTTAAGCAATATGTGGGTACATTAGATGTGCCTATCTTCGGCGGGATATTTCCAGGTCTTATCCTCGACTCGCGCTTTGAGCCCCGCGGTATTTTAGTGGTTGGTTTGCGCAACAATATTCGTGTTTGCGTCATTGAGAGTGTTTCAACTTGTGCTCCAGTGTCGTCAAACATGGCTTATATGTCTCAGTCTGTGAATTCCGTAATGATATTGACTGATGCGCTATCAAGGCAGATTGATGGTTATCTGCAACATGTACTGGGATTTCTACCAGAAGATTGCAGTGTCTTTGGAGGTGGAGCGGGAACGCTTGAATTCAAGGCGCAACCTTGCCTCTTTAGTGCTGCCGGCATGCATCAAGATGCGATGATTTTAGTCGAAATGTCGACTCATTGGGATTTGTCAGTGGGCCATGGTTGGGAAATACTTGCAGGCCCATTTCTGGCTAACAGCACTGATGATAACTGTGTGTTAGAGTTAAATTTTGAGCCTGCTGCGCAGCTATACGAGCGAGTCGTCCAGGAGCATAGTAAGCTGAGTTTCGACAAGCACGAATTTTTTGACATAGCGAAAACGTTCCCTTTCGGGTTGGCTAGGCTAGACGATGAAGTGCTTATTCGTGATCCTCTTAAACTGGAGGGCAGCGGGCTTGTTTGTGCAGGAGATATACCTGAGAACACCATGCTGTACATCATGTGTGGAGATGCTGAAAAATTAATCGCTGCGGCTTCTGGCGCAGTAAATCAAGCGCTTTCTACACTAAGTGATACGCATGAAGTAACGGATTGCTTTTTGTTTGATTGCGTTAGTAGGCAGTTGTTTTTGCAAGATAAATTTGCCACAGAACTCGATTTGATTCACCGAGAGATAGCACCGCCGTACCGCACCGTTGGGGCGCTAGTATTAGGCGAGATAGAGCTAGGTGCCGGGGGGATTCTCAGTTTACATAATAAAACGGCTGTTGCTGCCTTAGCTCGAGCGAGCAGGCAGGATGTGATATGAATGGCGTTTTATATTTAAGTTGGGGCCTGTGAATGAGTGAAATGAGTCGCACCTTACAAATTATTTCTATTCAGCACGAGCTTGCCATGAGCATCGGATTGGATCTCAACCTAGATAAGATGCTTCAGCTATTTCTCGATAGAGCCAAAAAACGTCTGAGTTTACGCAGCGCAGTAGTATTTAAAGAAGCACCGCGCTCAAGAAATGATTCAGACATACTCTGCTATCCCTATAATCATCGCCCAGATGATACAAATGACTGGTTAACCGAGCAGGTGTACGAGTTTAGCCAGCTCAACGTGCAAAGCGTCTGCCGTCAGCGCGGTGATACTTATTATTATCTGTTTAAAATTCCTAAATTTGGTGCAATCAGTTTCGAACGCAAACGGACGCCTATCGATGACATCGTTCTTAATGCGCTAATACCCCTATTTGGTCGCTTGGCTGTGAGTTGCCAAGCTTGCTTAGAGCATCAAAATTTGGTGGATGAAATTAGTAATCGTAAAGCGGTAGAAGAGCAGCTTAGATTGCAAACTTATCAAGACGTTTTGACTGGCTTACCTAACCGAAAAATGCTTAATATCAACTTACAAAGTTTACTGACGAATGCTCAGCAGCATGGTCAATATGGGGCCGTGTTTTTTATCGACTTAGACCGTTTCAAGTTAATAAACGATACTCTAGGGCATTCTGTTGGTGATGAATTGCTGATTAATATCACAAGCAAATTAAAAGCCTGTATCCGCCGTGATGATACCTTGGCCAGAGTAGGCGGGGATGAATTTATCTTGCTACTTGGCGACATAGGGCCGACGGAACAGAGCGCAGTTGGCAAGGCTACCAAAGTAGCGGATAAAATGCTTAGCCTCACTCGGGATAGTATTGAGTTATCCCGTTGCGCTGTGTTTACCAGCTTTAGTATCGGCATCGCCCTGTTTCCATCACCTGAGCTCAATGCCAATAAGTCAATTGCTGAGCAAGCTAAGCAACTTATAAAACACGCTGATATTGCCATGTACAAAATTAAACACACTAGTCGCAATGATTATTTATTTTACCGTCACGAGTTACAAATCATGGCGACTTTTCGCTCTGAGGTAGAGCAGCGTCTGCATGTGGCTTTACGTGAAGAAGCATTCGAGTTGTATTTTCAGCCTATGGTTAATGTGGCAGGCGAGATAGTGGCCGCAGAGGGATTGCTGCGCTGGCATGATGAAAAACTAGGCTGGGTTGGGCCTCAGGAATTCATTCCAGTGGCAGAGGAATGCGGTTTGATTGTAGAAATCGGTCAATGGGTCTTGCGCCAGACGTGTGTATTGATTTCGCAGCACCTTGATTGGTTTTCTGAAGGAAATTTGCGCTACATTAGTATCAATATTAGCCCGCGACAGTTTAGTCAACCCCACTTCGTTGCTCAAGTGTTGGAGATAATTGAGGAATTCACGTTCCCCCATTCGTATTTACGCTTGGAAATAACGGAAGGCGTTGCGATGGAAAACATTACTAGCGCTATTTATATTATGAATGCGTTAATTGTGCATGAGCTGTTTTTTATGTTGGACGATTTTGGTAGCGGCTATTCGTCGCTTTCTTATTTACATCAGTTGCCGCTAAAGTCAGTCAAAATAGATCGTAGTTTTGTGTCGAAAATAGATCAAAACACGGATAACCAAGTTATCGTTGAGGCGATTATTTATATCTCTCAGCACTTTTCATTAGAATGTGTTGTAGAGGGCCTAGAAACATCTCAAGAGCACGCTTATTTTCATGAAAAGGATGTTGCAGCTATTCAAGGGTTTCATTTCTATAAACCCTTACCAAGGGAAGCGTTTGTCAACTTGCTTGAGTCGACCAATTGAACATTACACGACAGTGAATACATCGAGTAAAAAGCGCTTTGGTTAGTTCCTTTTACATTTTCGCAGAGTGATTAATTATTTCGTGAAATTGGTATAAGAAATTCTCTTGTTAAACAGGACCTGCTTTGGTCAAATCAAGGTTTGCGCAGCGTATCGGCAAAACGTTTCATTGCAATAGATTTGTAGAATTGAAATGCGCCACCATCAGTTATTTATTTTGGAGTTTCAATGAATCATATCCCTCAGCACATCTTAGAGTTTTTGCGCGATTCCGCTCCTTTTGAGGTGCTTGATGAGCATGAAATGAATAGGTTGGCGCAGTCCATTACGGTCGCTTACTTTAGCCAAGAAGATGTAACGAATATTCTGAAACAGCAGCAAGGGGGATTATTTCTTATCTACAGTGGGCAGTATTCAGTTAAGGATTCCGCTGAATCAGAACGCCACGTAAGTGATGGGGATTATTTCGGCTGTGACAACTTATGGCAAAAACAGCCCAATAAAATAGCAGTCACTGTCGATAGCCCAGGGTTAGTGTATTGCATCCCGAAAAAAAGTTTCGCCCAATGTGTTTCTAGCCACCCAAGTATTGAAGTTTTCTTTCGAAATTATACCTCTGAACAAATTTATAGTGACCATGTAGATGACTCAAAATCTATGTGGCTTTACAAGCCGATAAGTGAAGTGATTTCTGACGGGGTTGTGAGCGAGGATATCAACAGCTCAATTTTGCAAGGGGTGCAAGTTATGTCAAAAAGCGGCGTTTCTTCTCTTGTGATCACGGATAACCAATTACTGGTGGGTATACTAACTGACCGAGATATACGAAATCGCGTGGTGGCGCAGCAAACCGATGTGAACCTTGCGGTTAGCGAAATAATGACACGAGACCCAGTGAAAATTAGCGATCAGCGGACATTATTCGATGCCTTGTGCGTCATGACCGAGCACAATGTGCACCATTTACCCGTCGTGGACAAAAACAGCGGAGTTCCCCTTGGGATGTTGACGGCGAGCGATATGATACGTCATCAAAGAGGGAATGTGCTTTTCGTTATTAACGAGTTAACAAAAGCGCCGTCTTTGTACGAATTAACAAGACTTTCATGGCAACTACCACATTATTTTTCGAAACACGCTAAACGTCTCGGCGACTTTGATATTGCCGGCAAGGTATTGTCTCAGGCAACGGATATTATGACGCGAAAACTCATTGGCTTTTATCAGCAACAACATGGTGAAGCACCGATGGAATTTTGCTGGCTTGTTTACGGCTCTCAAGCGCGAGAAGACCAGACCATGGGATCTGATCAAGACAACGGATTACTGTTCGCCACAGAGCCGAGCCCTGAGCAATCTGCCTATTTTGCAGATATGGCTGAGTACGTATGCAGGGGCCTAGATAAATGCGGTATTAAATTGTGCACTGGAAATATTATGGCCAGTAACCCAGCATTGCGTTTGTCAATAAAGCAAGCTGTTCAGCAAGCGCAAAGTTGGGTGCGGGAGCCGAGCCCAGAAGCTATTTTAAACTGCAATATATTTCTTGATGTACGCGCAGTGGCAGGAAATCGATTTTTGCTTTCCCAATTACATGTGGAGCGTAAGGAGTTACTCAAACAATCGAGGTTTATTGCCGCGCTTACGCGTCACGCCAGTGATGGGCATGTTCCTTTGTCTATGTTTCAGAAATTTGTATATAAAAAAGGGTTACCTAAAAAAGATTGCATCGATATGAAAAATAGTGGGGTGGCGATTATCAACAACCTTGTGAGAATCTACTCCTTAGCCAATGGCTTAACCATGCCGTCCATTCCCCATCGATTAGAGGGGCTGCTGTCACATGCTGGGTTATCGAGCAAAGACGTCAAAAATCTGCGCGATATATGGCTGTTTCTTAATCGCCTACGGTGGCGTCATCAAATTCAAAATAAGGTGACTGACAACTATGTTTCGATCAGCGATTTGTCGTCTATCGAGAAATATCAATTGAAAGAGGCAATGCGCGTTATCCGAAGAACACAGCAAGCCGCTGTGTTTAAATTTGCCGGTGGTTTAGGTTAACGCAAACCGAGTATGCCCAGAGAGAAAGACTGATGTTTAAAAAACTAAAAAAGTGGTTTGCACCTAAGCCACCTATCCCAGAAGCTTGGTTAGGCATGCCACTGGCTGACATTCCTTTTTTATGTATTGATTTAGAGCTCACGTCCCTTGATTTGAATGACACTAAAATTCTATCGATAGGGTGGGTTGAGGGTAAGGGCAAGCAGATTTCTCTGCAAAGTTGTTATTATCAGGTGATATCAACAACAGCCTCGTTAAATCAAAGCCCGGTAATCCACGGTTTAACCGCTGATCATATTGCCCAAGGGCAACCGTTGCGTATCGCGTTGGAGGCGCTAAAACAATTTGCCAGTAGTCATGTATGGGTGTTCCATTGTACCCATCTTGATATGACGGTGTTAAACGGTGTATTTAAAAAGTTGAATATCCCTCTTCCCACAGTCGTAACGCTAGACACATTGCGTTTTGGACTGTATCAACTGACTAAGAATTTACGTCCGCCCCCGCCAAATGCTGTGGTGTTACCCGTGTGTCGCGCGCGTTATAATTTGCCAGCGGTACCGGCACACAATGCTCTGGACGATGCGATGGCGACTTTGGAATTACTGTTTGCGCAAATCCAAAAATTTGCGCCGAAAAATACCGATACGTTAAAGACGTTGATGGTGACTGATGCACTTGAAGTCTTTCCTGCGCCTACTGATTGAGCGGGTGATACAGGACGACGTAGATTACAATACGGAGATACTTTCCCGTTAATTGATTGTTAATAAGTTGTTACTTATTTTTTCTCTTTGTTATAGCTTAATGCTGCCTTTTTAACTAAATTTGAAGGAGAAGCAAAGAGGAGAAGTATCGTGAATTATCTTACGAAGCAGCATTCATTCTGGTTAACGCTACTAGTATTGTTTAGTTTAACGGCTTGCCAAAGCGCCCCGACAGTACAACAGGTATCTGGCTCTATTTTAGATGATGATGCCTTTCCTTTGGCGAAAGACGTCTATATCGAATCTGAAAAAGACATTTTCCGTTTAGACAAGGATGCGCGGAACTATGTAAAGCGCACGGTGGGGCACATAGACGATCCTATCGAACGAACGGAAACACTGGCGCGCAGTATATTCAAGCGCTTAAGTTTTGATTTACTCTATCGTGGCGATGCTAATACGACGGCCAATGAAACCTTTCACAACCGAGCAGCAAATTGCCTTTCTTTGTCAATTATGACCTACGCATTAGCCAATGAGGCTGATTTAAGCGTTCGGTTTCAAGATGTACAGATCCCGGAGTATTGGACTCGCAGAGACGGTATTAGCTTGCTAAATGGGCATATAAACTTACAGATAATACCTAGGTCGCGAAGTGCTAATTCCTTTTATTTTTACAAACGCGGTTACCAAATTGATTTTGACCCCCAAGCGTTGAGACAGCACTTCCCAAAAACGCAGCTAACAAAACAACAAGTCATTGCCATGTTTTATAATAACAAAGGCGCGGATGCCCTCTTATCCAATGACAGAGACCGAGCATACGCGTATTTCTCAGCGGCGCTGAAAGTTGAACCAAATTTCGATTCAGCGTTAGTGAACTTAGGCTTTTTGTACCGAGTTTCAGAGCGATACGCTCTATCTGAAAGAGCGTATTTGAAAGCGCTGTCGTCGTCACCTGATAACTTGACCGCTTGGGAAAATCTCGCATATTTATATAATTATTCTAATAAAATGACGCAGGCTCAGGAGATCCTTGCGCGAGTTGAAAGTAAACGTCTGCGAAATCCCTTTTATCATCTCGATCTAGGCCGACGTGAGTTTGACCAAGGAGATTTACAGGGAGCACTAGCGCATTTTAATCGCGCACTAGCGATTGATAAAGATCGCCACGAAATCTTCTTTGCGTTAGCCAGAACATATCATGCTATGGGGCAAATGACGCTAAGTGAGCGCTACTTGAAGAAGGCCAAACGCACCACTAAAAACCTGCAAGAGAAGGAGTTATACCAAGGGAAGCTGGACCTTCTTTCTCGTTCATCAATATAATTTTAGGCCAAAAAAAACCTACTTCACATTGAAGTAGGTTTTTGGCGTATCTATAGATATATCTAGGCTACGCCTAATTCTCGCAATCTCTCTGCTAAATAGGTTTTGGCTGTGTGACGTTCAGACAAGACCACTTCTGGACGAGGGTGTAAGAATAAGGGCAGTGAAATTCGCGATTTAGTTTGATCTGCACCTTTAGGGTTAATCACCCGGTGAGACGTCGATGGGAAGTAGCCACCGGATGCCTCTTGAAGCATATCACCAATATTCACAATCAAAGTCCCGAAGTCACAGGGCACATCAATCCACTCGTCACCAGTGCCTTTCACTTGTAATCCTGGCTCATTAGCTGAAGGAAGTATCGTTAAAAGGTTGATGTCTTCATGGGCGGCGGCACGAATAGCATCCGGCTCTTCGCTTCCTGTAATTGGCGGGTAGTGCAAAACACGAAGTAGTGTTTGATCACTGTCTATTGCCATGCCAGAAAGTGGTTCGCTGTAATGTGCAGCAACATCTGCCGGTGAATATTTCTCAACCCAACCGAGTAACTCAGATGCTAGATTGTTAGCTGCTTGATAATAGTCTTGCAGTTCTTGCTTTAAATCAGGAGGACATTTCCCCCAAGGATAATAATGAAAGTACTCTTTGATATCTTTCTTTTTAAACCCTTTGGCGGTTTCTGAAACCTTGGTTGAAAAAAAGCCATCGTGACTTTGGTTATCAAACGCGTAGTGCAGTTTGTCATCAGAATTAAAAAACGCCTGCCAGTTTTCGTAGATACTGGTTACCGTTGATTGTTCGATAGGGTGGTTCTTTAGCACTCCAAAGCCGGTTTGGCGCAGTGATTCAACGAACTTTTTGTCCGCGTCTGGTGCTGTGTAATCGACGGCGAGCAATTGCATAATAATCTTTCCTGTCTTTAAGTGTGAATGGATTGCCCACCTTGGCAGTCATTCCTTTTTCAATTTCTATAAGCTGAGGTACAAGCCAGCTAGAGCGGCACTCATTAAGTTTGCGAGAGTGGCGGCCAGCACTGCTTTTAGGCCCATTTGCGCGATTTCTTTACGTCGCCCTGGTGCTAATGCACCAATGCCACCCATTAAAATAGCGATGGATGAAAAGTTAGCGAAGCCGCACAACGAGAAAATAACAATAGCTTGGGTGCCCGGCGATAAGTCAGCTTGGTATTTCAAAAAGTCCACGTAAGCTACAAATTCGTTCACCACCATTTTTTGCCCGATAAAACTACCAGCGAGATTGGCCTCATCCCAAGGTACCCCAAGTGCCCATGCGAGCGGCTGGAACACATACCCAAGAATGACTTCGAAGCTTAGGTTCTCGACCCCTACAAGACCACCGGCCCACCCAATAAGGCCATTTAATAGTGCAATTAATGCAATGAAAGCAAGTAACATGGCGCCCACATTCAACGCGAGATGCATACCCGAGGCTGCACCGCTTGCTGCAGCATCAAAAATATTAGCGTATTTGTCTTCTTCGTTGTTGACCTCAGTCAACTCGTTTTTAAATTCTTGGGTTTCAGGCATGATGATCTTTGCCATCAACAGGCCGCCCGGTGCCGCCATAAAGCTAGCCGCAAGTAGATATTTAATTTCAACACCCATTCCGGCGTAACCAGCCATAACTGAGCCAGCAATAGACGCCAGCCCACCGACCATAATGGCAAACAGCTCTGAGCGTGTCATATGAGGAATAAATGGCTTAACGACCAATGGGGCTTCGGTTTGACCTACAAATATATTCGCAGCAGCAGACATGGACTCTGGACGACTTGTCTTAAGGGCAATTTGCAAGAACCCGCCGATCAGACGAATGATCCAAGACATCACACCAAGATGATAAAGCACGGTAATTAAGGACGAGAAAAAAACGATAACAGGGAGCACGTTAAAGGCGAAGATAAAGCCAAGTGATTTATTGCCTAACTGACCAAAAATGAAATCGATGCCTTGTTGGCTATATTCAATTATATTTTTTACATAGACGGTCAAGCCCAGTAAAAATTCTTTCCCTGGGGGGAAGTACAGGACCAAAGCACCAATAATCGCCTGAATAGCAAAAGCGCCACCCACAGTGCGCCAATTTATCGACTTACGATGCGCTGAGAGCAAAATCGCAAGTATGAACAGAACAGCTATGCCAATCAAACTGACCATTCTAACTCCTTAATTATTGTTTTTATATCGTCGTTATTTTAATGGCTAAAGTAGCGTCTGCTGGATATGAGATTTAATGACATCCAATGCAATACGGTTTTTTCCACCCTGGGTCACAATAACATCAGCAGTAAAACGACTCGGCGCGATAAACTGGTGATACATGGGCTTGACGGTTGATTCATATTGTTTTGCAACCGAATCTAACGTGCGTCCTCGTTCAGCTATATCTCGCTTCATTCGACGCAATAAGCAAATGTCTAGCGGTGTATCTACGAAAATCTTAATATCAAACAAAGGCTGAAGCTCTTGATTTGCTAGCAACATGATCCCTTCAATGATGATAACAGGTGCTGACATCAGCTTTTCGGTTTGAGCCAAGCGCGTATGAGTTTTATAACAGTAGTGAGGGTAATCAACTGACTGCCAGTTCTTCAAAGCCTGTAAGTGCTCAACCAATAACTCGTGTTCAAACGCTTTGGGATGATCGTAATTATTCTTTTCTCGCTCTTCCATGGGTAGATGGTCTTGGGCGCGATAATAATGATCTTCACGAAGTATTTGTACATGTTTGCCGTCTTCTGAGAATTCTTTAAGCAAGTTTTCAGTAAACAGCGATTTACCCGAGCCAGAAGCACCGGAGATAGCGATAACGAGGGGGGCAGACATACTACTCCGAAATGATAGAGATGAGATTGTCTGAAAGATACCAGCGAACGGTCAAAAAGTCAGTTTTCACAACGCATTTATATAGCAATTTTTATGACAATTGGTAAATCCACACAATGTTAGCCCCTCTGGTTAACATTAACGCAACAAGGTTACGATTTGTGGACCATATGGTCAAGTTTTTGTTGAGTTAGGTTTTTATGTATGCAAAGTGAGCTCATTACTAATTTGAAAACATTAAATTTACCTAGAGCGCTTTGCAACATCCTGGAAATAAATACTAGAGAGGTTAGGGGGCGTATATTTTACGCAAGTGGGTTATCAGTGAGAGAAGTTACTTTCCAATAAAGAGGACTTTTTCTGCGCTGATATTAGGCAGCGCGTAATTATGCAGTTTAGAGCGAGAGCCTTCACCTTGCGCCTTAGGTGGATAGAACAGCTCCTTTTCTTCTTGATGATCGACGAATATCTCGTCCAACGCTGAGCGAATTTCACTCAACGTTTTATCGAGGTTGGCTGCAAAATCTGGACGTTTGCGTTTGGTATGCCCTAAATCGATCAAGCGATAGAAGTATTTATTTGCTATCTGAATCAACTCTTCAGGTACGTCACTGCTGTTGCTCAAATTAGCGCTGTTATCTTGTATGCAATAGTCCACAAGGGCCGCATAAAAGCAAAAAGGTTTGTTTGGTAATATTATTGGCGTGGTGCCATCGACATAACTTATGCTCTTGGTTTTTAGGTCAATAATTAATTGATGATTCACGGGCGTTTCTAATTCTTTGTGTAAGTTAGCTGTGTTTCTGTGAGTTAATCTTAACCTTTGAATACATAGGTAACTAAGCAGTGTGGCAAGTATGAGTGGAGTAAGCCCAATGTAATCTACTATCGAGGGAGCATTAACAGCGTACTGGATGGTGATTTTCTGATCATGAGTTTCTAGGTAGGTTTCTCGACTAGCCCCCGCTCTTTGAATATCCGCTTCTACGATCCCTTGTATTGAGATGACATCGATAGGGGAGCGTTGTTCATCAAGTACACGATTTAGATCTGAAATGTAGTGACTGACAGAGCGTGTATCTGCCACCGTTTTAAATTTGGGGTTCGCTAAGCGTAATTTGGGTAGGTCGATTGCAATACGTTTTTCAATGTTAGCTAAGAATTGAGCTTGGTTTGATGTCGCTTGGAAATGAACGCCAATAACAAAGGCAAACTGAAAAATTAACCATATGAGGGTAAAAAGGCCAACGTAAATCAGTTTAGTTTTCATGGTCTAGCACTTCATTTGAATTCTTTGTCAACGGGCAGTGATAGGGTACTAGCTCAAGCTGGCGGTAATAGTCTGATTGCGTATTGGTCGATAGAGTCGACAAGGTATTCTGTATTTCGCAGATCAAATCGGTATTTTGGGTTTCCATCTTCAAATACCACTTACTACCACTGACCTTCGTGTTTATCGGGGTGATGTAATTAGCGGAAAAACGCTCCGCGTCTTCTTCTTTCCAAAATGAAGAGATGATATCCACACTACCAGTTGCAAGAAGGTCGCGCAGAGCCTCATGAGAATTAACATATACGATATCCATATTCGCTTCTGAGATGCCCAATTCATTTAGTAGCCCCTTAGGCACAATATGGCCCGAGCGGCTGCTAGGATAGTCTAAGAGCCCTAAGCGTTTACCCCATAAATATTGTTTAGTCAGTTCCGGTTTCTCTTTTAAGGAAATCAAATACGTGGAGTAGTCTTTATATTGAGCGACAGTTTGGTATCGGTAAGTCGTTTCCGCAGCAAAAGCTAACATGACGTTTTCTTTCACTAAGGCAAGATCAGCAATCCCTTTACCGACATATTGAATAATTTCTTGCTCGTTGTGGCTCCACTGAACAGTGACAATTCCATACTGGCGGTTAATCGTCTGGTTACTGCACAAAGATGAAAGGAGCTTGCTAGCCATACCTTGATCGGTTATAAAAACAACAAATTCGTCACTATTATTTACCGATTGTGTTTGGCAAGTGAGCGATTGTGAAATTAAATTAGATAAATTTTCACTTTTAATTACGCTTGATAAGACACCTGCATACCAGCTGGCGAGCATAAATATTCCGGATAGGATGGGCAAGGCAATCGCGTTAATCGACAAAATTCTATTCTGCACTCAAGTTCGGTATGTTTACTTGTTGAACTGATTTGACCAGTTAGTCTTACTTAAAGCAATAGGTAAATTTATTTGAAGGTATTAACTTGTTGATTTAAAATGATTAATAATAAGAAGTTATGAATGTTGTTGAGGGGTTTTTACTTAGCGAAATTTGTTCACACTGGCTAAGTCAAAGTTTGTCACAAATCGTGTCACCTCATGACGTATAAAAATAAAAGTGACCGTTCAAAAAGAAAATTAGAAAGCGGGCAGGGAATTTTTGACCAGTTAGTCAAATTTTTTGGTTACTGGTCAGTGCAGTAATATAAATGCAACATAAAAATAAAATAATAGCGGCATAAAAATTAACACGATTTAATACTCACAAACCTTAGGAAACACACAATGCTAAGAAAAACTAAACTCACCAGCATCGCGCTTGCGGTAGCCATGTCATTAGGCATGTCGTCTGCTGCTCTTGCGCAGGAAACGTCGTCAAGTATCGGCGGAACCGTTCTTTCACAAAATGGCCAATCAGTGTCAAACGCCACTGTAACTATTACAGATACCCGCACTGGGGCTGTAAAAGTTATTTCGACCAATGAAACTGGTCGCTATAACCTTCGTGGCATGCGCGTTGGTGGACCTTACACCGTTGAAGTGATGGATCAATCAGGCAATAAAACGGTTGAGCAAGGTGTTTTCTTAAACTTAGGCGAAACCAAGAGTCTTAATCTAGATTTAGCGGCTCAACAAGAAGAGAATCTTGAAACTATTACAGTAAGCGGTCGTGTAACCAATGCGACATATGGTGCTTCTGGGCCCGTAGCCAACTTCGGTCTCGCTGATTTAGAATCTGCTCCTGCTATCAATCGTGATATTAAAGATTTAGTGCGTATTGACCCTCGTATCTACATTGATGAAGCTTTCGGTGATGGTATTCAATGTGCGGGCGCTAATTCTCGTTTTAACAGCTTAACTGTAGACGGTATTCGCACTAATGATAATTTTGGTCTGAACAGTAATGGTTACCCAACTATTCGAATTCCTTTTTCATATGACTCAATCGATCAAGTTGCTGTTGAACTGGCACCTTTTGATGTTCAGTACGGTGGCTTTACTGCATGTAACATCAATGCCGTGACCAAGTCTGGTACAAATGAATGGCACGGTGGAGCATTCTTTGACTACACCAATGATTCTCTTCGTGGTGATGAATTAGAGGGTGATAAACTCACTGTCGGTAAATTTAATGAAAAGCGCTTTGGATTTAATGTCGGCGGAGCGTTAATAGAAGACAAACTTTTCTTCTTTGGTTCATATGAAAAACTTGAAGGTGCAACCTTGTTTGACCGTGGTGCAGCTGATTCAAACCAAGCTGTCCAAGTCGCAGGTGTTTCTCAAGCACAGTTAGATCGAATTGAACAAATTGCTAACGATATATACGGTTATGATCCTGGCGCTTTTACCACTAGCATCCCAGTAGAAGACGAAAAAATAATGCTAAAATTAGATTGGCAAATTAATGCCGATCACCGCGCGTCTCTCGTTTATAACTACAACGACGGTAATACCATCCGAGAATCTGACGGTGACTCAGATGAGTATGAATTCTCTAATCACTACTACGAGCAAGGTGGAAAATTAGAGTCTTATGTAGGTTCAGTATATTCAGATTGGTCTGATAACTTCTCAACAGAGTTACGTATCGGTACCTCTGACTACGATGCGAATGTAGTGCCACTAGGCGGTACTGAGTTTGGTGAAGTGCAGATTTCCACTGAAAACGATGGCGCTCGTGCAACAGTATATTTGGGGGCGGATGATTCTCGTCATGCTAATAAGTTAAGTTACAGTACTGATACTTTGAAATTAGCTGGTACTTATACGACAGGCGATCACATCATTACCGGTGGTTACGAATATGAAAGTTTAGATGTTTTTAACTTGTTTGTTCAAGAGGCGGAAGGCGAATATCGATTTGGATCTATCGACGATTTCGAAGCGGGCACTCCCTCACGTATAACCTATGAAAATGCTGCGGTTACTAACAACGTTAATGATGCAGCTGCGGCTTTCTCATACGATATCCATACTGCTTATATTCAGGACGAGTACTACTGGTTAGATCAAGATATGACCATTACCTACGGCCTGCGTTACGATTGGTATGAAAGTGATGACTTGCCTCCGGAAAACCCATTCGTTGAAGAAACCTATGGCTTCTCAAATCAGCAAAACCTTGATGGCGTCGATCTACTACAACCTCGCCTAGGTGTTAATTGGATGTTAACCGAGCAGTTAGAGTTGCGCGGTGGTGTAGGCTTGTATTCAGGCGGTAACCCAAATGTTTGGTTGTCTAACAATTATTCAAATAACGGAGTAATACAAGTAGAACAGCAAGATCGTTCAGGCACATCAGTATTTGATATGGCGTTCACTGGTGAGGGCCGTCCAATTTACGATATTCCTCAAGATTTATTTGATGGAGTTGCTAGCGGAACAGCTTCTAACCGTGGCCTTAACTTCCAAGATCCTAACTTTGAAATCCCATCTGAGTGGAAATATGCAATTGGTGGTACATATACGTTCGAAAACGACTATGTATTGATGGTTGACTATTTATATTCTGATAAGCAGAACGCAGCTATTATCAGTGATGTATCACGTATACTTACAGATGAAACAGCTCCTGATGGTCGTCCAATTTATACAAGTAATGGTCGTTCACAGGATTACTTGCTAACTAATGTTGATGGTGACTCAGGCGATTCGACATCCATTTCTTTAGCACTTAGCAAATCATTTGATTTTGGTCTAGATGCTTCATTAGCTTACGCTTACACTGATTCTAGTGAAGTTAGTCCAATGACTAGTTCTGTTGCGTTTTCGAACTATACGAGTACTGCGGTATTTGATCCGCAGAATCCAGGAGTTGCGACTTCTAATTTCGAGATTCCTCATCGAATCACACTTCGTTTGTCATATAAACATGAGTTCTTTGACGGGTATAACACCAGCTTCAGTCTTTTCGGAACAGCTAACGAAGGACGTCCTTACAGTTATACGTTTGATAACCAAGACTTCAACGACGGTGATAATTTCTTAAACGACGCATTGGGTCAAAGTGACAGTAATGACCGCCAATTGGTTTATATTCCAACTATTGATGATGCAAGTGTGATTTATGGTGAAGGCTTTGATTTAGATGCATTTAACGCCTTTATCGATGCCGAAGGTTTAACTCGCGGTGAAATTATGGAGCGAAATAGCGTAAACAGTGATTGGTGGGTTAAATTCGACCTTAAAATCAATCAAGAATTCGCCGGTTTCTATGAAGGTCACAAAGGGAATGCTTTTGTGGTTATCGAAAACCTTGGTAACTTATTGAACGATGATTGGGGAGTCTTAAAAGAAGCGTCATTCCCACGTCAACAATCGGTGGTTGATGCTTCAATTAACGATGCTGGTCAATATGTATATAACTCGTTCATCGTTCCATCAGGACAGACGCGCGTTGCAGACGCCTCACTTTGGGAAGTCAGAGTAGGTGTTAACTACAAATTCTAATCATTAAATGATTATGATTGAAAGCCGGCTCTTGTAGCCGGCTTTTTTATTGGTGTTAAGGATGTAAAAATGTACAAATTTTTGGGGTTATTGTTTTTATTTGCTGGAGTGTCTTTAGTGTCGGAAGCGAAAACAGTGCGGATAGCGACGTTTAATGTGAGTATGGAGGCGAGTAATTACTTACCTAAAGGAGTAACACCGACCGGCCAGGAGCTGTTTGAAAACTTGAATAGCGGTGACAATCAACAGATCAAGAATATTGCTGAGATTATTCAGCGTGTGCGCCCTGATATTATCTTACTGAACGAGTTTGATTACACCTCAGATGATGACAAGGGTGTAAAGGCATTCATCAATCACTATTTGTCCGTCTCTCAACAAGGCAACCAGAGCATTGATTACCCTTATTACTACACCGCACCTGTGAATACGGGCGTTCCTTCTGGGGTCGACCTTAACCATAATGGAACGTCCACTGACAATGGTGGCGATACCTTTGCCTTTGGTTTGTATCCAGGGCAATACGGCATGGTTTTGCTCAGCCGTTTTCCCATTAAACGCGAGAAAATAAGAACGTTTCAGCACTTCTTGTGGAAGGATATGCCTAACGGGCTGCTTAACAGCGTAAAAACTGAAGGCGGCGTAGATTGGTACACGCCCCAAGCAAAATCCATATTTAGGTTGTCGTCTAAGTCCCATTGGGATGTACCCATCAGCATCGATGATAAGCTAGTTCATGTTCTAGCAAGCCACCCTACACCGCCGGTTTTTGATGGCCCGGAAAACCGAAATGGAAAGCGAAACCACGATGAGATCCGTTTTTGGACTGATTACATATCGGGTGGTAAGGGCGCTGATTATATTTATGATGATAAACAGCAAAGGGGCGGACTAAGAAGTGAGCATTTTGTCGTCTTGGGTGACTTGAATGCCTCTGCTGAAGAAGGTGATGGTCACAAAGACGGCATTGGCTCATTGCTTAAAAATTCAAAGGTGAATAGCCACAATATTCCTATGAGTGCAGGCGGCGCAGTGCATAGCCCTGAAAACGCTCTGGGAGCTTCTCATACCGCTTTTTGGCGTATGCGGGCTGATTATGTTCTTCCTAGTAAGAAGCTGGGTGAGGTAAGCGCCAGTGGCGTATTTTGGCCAACATCTGATCAGGCTAGCTATCGATTGATCCAAAATCGCCAGGCATCATCCGATCATCGCTTGGTGTGGGTAGATGTAGACGTTACTGAGTAATAGCGCTCAACGGCGTTCTAAACGTTAGTGATGAGCCTGTACAGTCCTAGTGTGTGTACAGGCTCTAGTGTGTTCAGGCAACATGCCGCGTCATACATTTTCGAATAACGCTTCGACACGCATGCGGATTTCTTCAATTTGGTTGATATCAGACGGAGCAATAAAAATCGTATCATCGCCCGCAATTGTGCCTAAAACGCCATCTTTTTGACTTAAGGAATCTAACAATCTAGCAATGAGCTGCGCCGCTCCTGGACTTGTGCGGATGATGATCATCACATTGTTGTGCACTATATCTAACACTAATTGACGAAGCGGGCTGCGAGCCGTAGGCATGCCTAGCTCTGGAGGTAAACAATAGACCATGTCTCCTCTGGCATTACGCGTTCGCACTGCACCGAACTTACTGAGCATACGGGATACTTTGGATTGACTGATATTGTCGAAGTTTTGCGTTTTGAGTGCGTCGACAATATCCCCTTGAGAGCCAAAGTTTTCGGCCTTTAAGATATCCTTAAATGCCTTGATGAGTTCTTCTTGCTTATGAGTAGCCATATATTCCTCTATTTATAGTGGCTATTTTGCCTTAGTACTTGAACTTAAGCAATTTGCCCTCACATCCAAATTCGAACATTTTCAGCTCAGCATTTATTTGTTTTTTCGCGGGTCTTGCATTAGTGTTTCGTTCGCGAATTGATTAGCATTCCACAGGAGAGAATTATGAAAGTAGCGGTATTAGGTGCAGCTGGCGGTATAGGCCAAGCATTATCATTGTTGTTAAAAACTCAATTGCCAGCTGGTACAGAGCTAGCCCTTTACGACGTAGCCCCTGTCGTACCTGGTGTTGCGGTTGATTTAAGTCATATCCCTACTGACGTAAAAGTTGAAGGTTTTGGTAAAGACGACCTAGCTAAAGCGTTAACAGGCAGTGACATTGTTCTTATTCCTGCTGGTGTTCCACGTAAGCCGGGTATGGACCGTTCTGATTTGTTCAACATCAACGCTGGTATCGTTAGAAACCTAGTTGACAGTGTTGCGGACAATTGCCCAGAAGCTTGTTTATGCATCATCACTAACCCGGTTAACACCACTGTGGCAATTGCTGCAGAAGCGTTGAAGGCTAAGGGTGTATACAACAAGAACAAATTATTCGGTGTAACAACACTAGATGTTATTCGTGCTGAAACGTTTGTGGGCAATTTACGTGACTTGAACCCTGCCAACGTGCATGTTCCTGTTATCGGTGGCCATTCCGGTACCACTATTCTTCCTCTGCTTTCTCAGGTGGAAGGTGTTGAGTTTACTGATGAAGAAGTTGCTAGTTTGACGACTCGTATCCAAAATGCAGGTACAGAAGTGGTTGAAGCTAAGGCAGGCGGCGGATCAGCTACCTTATCAATGGGCCAAGCCGCTGCTCGTTTCTGTTTGTCGCTTGTATCTGCAATGCGCGGTGAAAATGTAGTTGAATACACCTATGTTGAAACCAACAGTGATGACGCACAATTCTTCTCACACCCAGTTCGTTTGGGCAAGAATGGCGTAGAAGAAATTCTACCTTACGGTGATCTAAGTGACTTCGAGCAAAAAGCAAAAGAGTCTATGCTTGAAGGTTTACGTGGCGACATTAAACTTGGTGTTGAATTCGTTAATAACTAATTCATTTTCCTAGAATCGAAAAAACCAGCAGATGCTGGTTTTTTTATATCTGCTATTCAGCAAATCAATACTGCCTAATCGCAATGCTCTCTAGGATTAAGCGGCCATAGGGTCTTGTCCTAAGGGCTTAGTCGGGCGTGTGGCGATGTTAGGATCTTTAACTTGACCTGCAGTGCCGGCAACTAATGGGGTGCTTTTTGAGGCAATACGCACTGACGCTAATTTGGCATCAATGCACTGGCGTATATCATGCGCGGTATACCCTGAGCGCACTTTAATGCGCACATGGGGAATACGAGCCGCATCTAGTGCGCCGCTGACAAACCAATCGCGTTGGCGTTTATAACCGTCTTTGCCGTTTTGTGTGGCATGCACTAAGTCTATAGCCACCACAGGTGACATATCGGCTTTTGAGCATAAAACAAAATCTAAATGGCGGCCGCTCGTACGACTCAACGCACTTTTGCCTGCTTTCTTGCTGGTGCTTTCCCTTGTGGCGACCACATCAGACAGTTTAACTCGGCACATTACTCTAAATTGGTTGCCCACAGCCTCATCGATAAGAGCCAGAAAGCTGCGCTCTACAGGAGTAAATAAATTAGTCTTCTTTTTAAACGGGAAGGTTAAGCTGGGTTCATTTAATTTCACTGCACCGATTGCCACCACAATCAATATCATCATTAAGATAATTGCCAATTCCATACCTGCTCCTATGGGCCTGCCAAATTTTTGACAGTTTCCGCCTGTGTTGATGTCTATAGGAGATATTGCAAAGAGAGTGCCAGAGGTCTGTCCGTTTTAATAGCAGGGGCTTTTAATCCCCATTTATCAATCCCCATTTATTTAGAGTTGATAAGTATATCTACTTGGCTGCCTGCTCCATCTGGGGAAATAACAATAATTTTGTGGTCGTTTTGCAGGCGTATAAGAATGCGATTTTGGGATAAACGTTGAGAGATTGGCCCATCTAGACGCTGTCGGAAAAACGCGAGAAGCTCATTGGAGGTCTGTTTGCTATGGTAGGTTAATGATGCTGGAAGCGCGTCGGCAAATAACAGACAAGCACTGGCGTCTGTTGGTATATCAATCCCATGAAAAGCCGCGGGGCAAGTCGTTGGGGCACCACTGTCAACGCTTAGAGCGTGGTTTTGTGCGCTTAGGACGCCCGAATATACTCCGCTAATAAGTAAGCAAAGCGTGGTGCGCTTAACGACTGCTATTGTATTCCTCATCTGATACTCCGTATAAAGTACCAGCATAATAGATTTATGATGAATAACTGACAATCTCTGATACCGTATCTTAGGTATAGCATCCCATTTATGCGTATAGCGCGGTTGGAGGAGGGTAAATGAATATTGTTCGAGAGTATTTGCGTTTGGCTGTTTTTGCCATTGGATTACTTTCGGGCGTACAGATCCCAGCCTTTATTGACCAGTATCAGAAGCGCGTTGACGCTCACTTACTTGAAGCGAAAAAAAATTTAGCTGGCTTTGAGCAAACGGCAGAGCGTTACTTCGAAGGCGATATGCAAAAATTAATTCGCCATTATCAGCAAAGTGAAGATGCGATATTCCGCCAAGATGCTAAGAATGTTCAGCTTATTTTTAACCGTGCCAGCCTGCTGCAAGTTCAATGGGACAATTTAAACAAGGGCGTCGTACAACGTGCGTATTATTTGGCAACTCAATATAACCCTCAGATTTTACAAGAGACGATCACTCAATATAGTTACACGGTGCCGTTGAACCCTGTAGCGTTAGGGTGGGGGATATGTATCGCATTATTGTTTGCAGCCCTGTTTGATATGACGATAGGTATAAGTGCAAAAACTTGCTCAGTGTGCTTTCACGCGGTACGTAAACGCAGTTAATTTGGATTTGATGTGAGCGCTCACTTACTCTTAATATTTCGTTTTTTATAAAGATTGATAGCCGTAAGTCATACAGGAAAAGTGAAAGCCGGCTTGCGTGATGACAAACCGGCTGAATGCAGTTAATTGCACCTATCGAAATAATTGCGTTTATTCTGATTCATAAGGATAGCGAACGGTATAACGCATGGTTAATTGCTGCCCCTTAACAAAGGTGTCGTATTCCTCTTGGCTAATTTTGTCATCACTGTTTATATCTGCGTTGTCAAAGTGTTCTGATATTTCTGCATTTTTTGCTTCCTCTTTGCTGATAAATCCGTCAGCGTCCGCATCTACCTCTGAAAATTCTTGCTCGACCGGGGCTGGTTGCTCAGGCGCTTTCAGTGCAGGGTTGTTACTTTCTAAATCTGCGTTGATGGATACATCTGACGAAGCTGCGAAATTTTGCTGTTCTGTTTCGCTTTTCGCTGGGACTTCGTTTGCGTGGCTTTCGACCCCGGTGGAGTCGAGCTCTTTGTTAATTGCATCTGCACTGTGATCGAGTGAGCTTTGTCCTTTCGCGCTTAGCTCTTTGGCATTATCAAGTGCATTTTGGACGTTTGATTCTGCGTCTTTCATTTTGTTATTTATGCCTGCACCTTCACTGGCATTTACGTCATCATGACTATCATGTTCAGTTAGTTGGGTATCAAGCTTGGCATTACTGTTTTGTGCGTTGGCCGAAATGGCATTTTGCTTGGCTTGACTTAATTGCGTGTCGGCCATGTCTTTGGGGTTATCGTTTGCTTCTTTTGCAGCGCTTTCGGTATCGACCATGTCTTTGTCAGCTTTGGCCATCGACTCTGATGTATCACCTATCGCTGCGTTAGTGTCAGATGTGGAAAGTTGGTCGCTTGAATCAGTGGTGTTGGCATTTTTGCCTGTGACAACTGTATCTGCCAATCCTATGTCCGCTTTACTGTAGATGCTGGCATAGGTGTTAAACTCTCTGGGGCTTAATTGTCCGTTCTCGTCTTCATCGACTTTGACAAAATAATTCCAAACATTATCTTTACTGGCTTCACCTTGTGAAATGACGCCATCTTCATTGGTGTCTAACGTCGCGAAATTACTATCGGTTGCTTGCCCTGTACTTTCTTGCGCCGCACTTTCTTGAGTCGTCGTATCCTGTTGCGCCGCAAATGCTGAGGTAGCTAATACACTGGTAATAATCGATGCTAAGGTGAGTTTCTTCATAATCAAATCCTTGGTTCGTATATCTGCATATAAAAATACACACATGTGACTTTCAAAGACGATAATACATATCTCGTGCCACTAAATAATTTTCTTAATATTCAGCTAGTTACCGATATTCAGTTCTTTCTGTTAACAGTATGTTGCGTAATAATGGAGACGCAAAATGAAAAAAATTCATCAAGCAATATAGGAGAAAAAAATGGGAGAAAAAGCACGGGAGAAAAAGCGGGGAAGAAAATAGTACCCAAGAGCATTAAAAAGGCACGTGAAACCGCACGTTACAGTCTCACGTTTGATAAGCGGGGGTTATACGGTGAAAGAAGCGCCGCAGCCACATGTCGTGGTCGCATTTGGGTTATTGACTAAGAAACGAGAGCCTTCAAGACCCTCAGTGTAATCAACCTCGCCACCTACTAGGTACTGAAGGCTCATAGGGTCAACCACTAAGGTCACCTGATCTTTGTCTATGGTCGTGTCACCGTCATTTACTTTCTCATCGAAGGTAAAGCCGTATTGAAAACCTGAACAACCACCGCCAGTAACATAAACGCGTAATTTCAAATTAGGGTTTTCTTCTTCCTCGACAAGCGCCTTAACTTTACGTGCGGCGGCGTCGGAGAATTCGATTGGAACTGCTGTTTGCACCGACATAAATTACCTCTGTGTATACAAATAAGTGAATAGGGGATAGCGCGGATCTTAAGATTTTACTGTAAGCGAGCTACATAATGCCGCCATTATCTAATACCTGACTAATCTTATCAACTATTCGCTCGTCGATAGTACCCAATCAAAGGTTTTATTTAGTTCACCGAGTTTACGTTTGTATTTATAAACATCAGCAGTGATGACCACTTTTTCGGCTAAAAAGTCCATTGGTAAGGTAAATTCCTGCTCTAACATTTGGAAGTATTTAAAGCGAAATGTTAGTGGGCCCTGGTCGCTGAGCGACGTTAAAGGATAGCTTTTGGGGTGTCCATTTTCACTGCCATGTATCACTAATTGTACAGTACCATTGAGCGTAGCTTTGATTTTATCTTGCTGTAAAAGTACTAATTTAAAGCGATAATAGTTTTCACTTAAGGTTTTCTCGACAGCGAATCCATCAATACCTAAGCCTGTCGCACTTAACTCAGGGGCCATCACTTGTTGATAAAATCCAAGCTCTTTACGCAAAGATACTTCCCGAGCGAGCGCAAGTTCTGTTTCTTCAGCGAGTTTTTTTTGGGTGGTCGTCGCAATGTCTAACTCAACACTCATTACATTTACTTGGCGTGATAGCTCCGCGTTCTCTAGCCGCAGACTCTCGCTACTATTTTTAAGCTGCTTTAAGAGTGTTTGTTGTTCATCACTGACTCTATAGCCAAAAGAAAACGCTAAGTAGCCGGTTGATAATAGAATAACTAAACATAAGGCGTAAAACTGATAAGGGCCGAAGCGCTGTTTTAACTCTGTATAATTCACAAATTACTTTACCTCGCCAGCACAATAAAACCAGAAATATAAGGTAATTCCTTACATTACAGCGGCTTGTGGTAAGATGCTGTCATTCCCTAACGTATTAATAGCGCTAATATATGTCCCTTAATGCTTTTCGACAAGAGCTGGCTACACCGCGCACCTCTATTCAATTGTGCGTATTGGGTATTATTGGCGGTGTTTGCGCTGCATCGGTGATCATATTATTCCGCTTAAGTGTGGAATGGCTGCAGCTTCTTTATCTTGATGAAGTGAATAATTTTACGACATTATCTGCTCTAGAGCGGGCGATCATGCCTGTTATCGGCGTAGTGCTTATTTTGTGTGTTGCCTACCTTACTGGTTTTAAGCATTACCGAATGGGTATTCCTTTTGTGATCCACCGCGTTAAAAAACGCTTCGGACATATCCCTTTTCGTACGACGGTCAATCAATTTTTTGGTGGTGCATTCGCATTAGCGAGCGGCTTTTCTGTTGGTAGAGAAGGCCCATCGGTGCACTTAGGCGCAGCAGGTAGTAGTTTTTTTGGACAATGGTTAAAACTGCCTGATAACAGTATTCGCATCTTGTCGGGATGCGGAATCGCCGCTGGTATATCTGCTTCGTTTAATACACCTTTTGCTGCCGTCATTTTCGTAATGGAAGTGGTACTGCGCGAATATAAGATCCATATTTTTATTCCTATCATGTTAGCGGCGGCTTGTGGCACCGTGATGACCAGAGCGGTATTTGGTCAAGCGCAAGAGCTCGACTTTATAGAATTTTTTGAATTCAGCCGCTGGATATACCTGTATTTGATTTTGTTTGGAATATTGCTCGGTGCGTTAGCGACTCTTTTCAACAATGCCTTGATGAAAGTTATGCATATTTTTCAGCGTTTTAACATGATAAAGCGCTTGCTTATTGCCGCCTTGATTACCGGCGCAGTGGGTTACATACTGCCCCAAGCGTTAGGCGCGCATTTCTTTTCTGTACATGACATGGTGCTACAGCAGCAAGATGTTGTTTTACTGGTAGCGGTGCTTTGCGCTAAGTTTTTTATCACTATTATTGCCATTGGGCTAGGGGTTCCAGGTGGGATCATGGGGCCGGTATTCGTACTGGGTATGTTAAGTGGAGCCTTATTGGCTGCCCCGTTGGGACTGGCTGTAGATAATATGGAACAACTCAGCGGTAGCTTTGCTCTGCTTGGCATGGCCGGTTTGATGACGTCTGTAGTGCATGCTCCGCTAGCCGCTCTGTCAGCCGTGATGGAGTTATCCTATAGCCCTGAACTTATCTTGCCCGCTATCTTAGTTATTGTGCCTGCCTATGTAACTTCGACTCAGTTTCTTGGAAACAGCTCTATCTTCATCCGCCAGTTGGATTATCAAAAGTTGCCTTACAGTACGTCATCTGTATTGGAAGCTCTGCAAAGAACTGGCGTGCTAGCGGTGATGGACAAAGAATTTAAGTTGTTCAATAACGCCCAACAACACCATATTTTACAATTTTTAGAGACATCACCAACACACCCAGTGGTGCAGCGAAACAGTGTTGAGATTGACGTGCAGTATTCGTTAGTTCAATACGATATTAGTCTTAGCAGAGAAGAATCATCCTTGGCTTTTTATGCCATGCAAGGGGTGTCGTTTCAGTCAACCCTGGGCGAAGTCTATGAATTGCTGCAAAGCAGTCGTGAGGGCGCGGTGTATGTTTATGAAAATGAACCAAGTAATATCACAGGTGTGATTACTTGGAACATGTTGCGTAGTTATTTACACAAAGCACAATATTAATATGATGTGCTTTGCCAAGAGTATTTGGAGAGTTATCCCATGACTATTTTATGGCTAAAAGCGTTACACATTTTCTTCATGATCGCTTGGATGGCGGGTATCTTTTATCTGCCTAGAATATTTGTTTACCATGCCCAGACAGATAATCAAGCGGTGCGTGACCAATTCAAGACAATGGAGCGAAAATTGTGGTTTTTTATCACGCCTTTTGCATTATTGACTTTGATTTTCGGTTTAAGCTTAATTTATCAATATGGCGCGTCGTGGCTGGCTCATTCAGGTTGGCTGCATGCGAAATTACTATTGGTGGCGCTTTTGTACGGGTATCACTTTTATCTTTATCATCTGGTCAAAGTGTTCGCCCGAGATGAAAATAAGCATTCCTCACGCTTTTATCGATTTTTAAACGAAGCGCCAGTGCTGATATTGCTAGCCATAGTGTGCTTAGCTGTGGTGAAGTTTATCTAGGGGTTGTGAGCAAAACCATTACGACTGCGGGACTTTTTTGAAAATAAAATGCTTGCAAGGCCAAGATGTTTTCAAACAACCCGGCGCTCCGAACCCAAAAGAAGCTACGTTCATTGGTCACGTCAGAATTGATTTAATGTAAAGATTTGTAATTAGACATATATCTAGTTTGCGTTAGTCAACTGATTTGCTAATCTGAAGAAGGAAAATTTGAATCAGAGAATGTCATAATATGGATGTTGTGCAGGTAAAATTACGAACCCTTTTGCGCCAGTCTGATCTCGCCTTTGAAGAGTACAAAAAGCACCCCAATTCTGCCGATAGCGCAAAAGCATATGAAACGGCAAAAATGGCGTTAGATATGTACATCGCGAATATGCGAGTATCAGTTGAACAACGCTTAAAGTAACGCCTTTCAAAAACCATTATTGCACATCGATATATTCGGCATAAGGAATATGACATTGATGTGACATCAAGCATTTAACCCCCCGCTAAGAAAATGCTATCATCTGGCGATTATATGGCGCCCAAGTATAGCCCTAACCTCAAGTTAACTGTTCTTCAACGTCGTCCGTCTATTTTTAATTACAGAGTCAGATTTAATGTCAGATGATTTAACCCAGCATTACTCGCAAATTCTTTCGATCTTAGGTGAAGATACTCAGCGAGGTGGTTTAGTAGATACGCCTAAACGTGCCGCCAAAGCGATGCAGTTTTTGACCGATGGTTACGAGAAAAACCTTAATGACGTAGTGAATGGCGCTATTTTTGAAGCCGACACTGACGAAATGGTCGTTATTCAAAATATTGAATACTATTCACTGTGCGAGCACCATATTTTGCCGTTTATTGGACAGTGCCATATTGCTTATCTACCTCAGGGGAAAGTGCTAGGACTATCTAAGTTTGCTCGCATCGTTGACATGTACGCGCGTCGCCTGCAGATCCAAGAGGGTTTAACCAAGCAAATAGCGGATGCCATTCAAGAAGTCACTGGGGCGGCTGGTGTTGGCGTGATCATGGAAGGCAAACATATGTGCATGATGATGCGTGGCGTTCAAAAGCAAAACTCGTCTATGGTGACATCAGTAATGCTAGGTGCGATGCGTAAGTCAGATGCAACACGTAATGAATTTCTTCGTTTAATTGGTAAGTAACGCGTTAACAACCTCAAAAAAGCACGCCAACCGTTAAATCATTAAGTGTTGGCATGCTTTTGTCATACTCACCTCCTTAGCGCATATAAAGCTGCGTAAAATCGTTAAATGCACAGACCGTGTGCTCCAATATGGTGCGTCTGCATCTTTTTTGTATGGAAAATGAAATGACATTGAAAACTCTCTCCTCCTTTTACCGGCTAATGGGCAATATCAAAGCCGTGAAAGTGATGTGTATTATGCTTATCTCCTTCACTGCTGCTGCGAAGAGCACAGATCCTTCTAACGAATATGGCCCTCGAACATTTGACGTTGATAACAAATGGACCGCTATCGTTGCTGCATATGAGCCTGAAATTAAAGCGATTGATGCTGCGATAGCCAAGTTACCTGACGCTAACATCACCAAAACCGTCACTTTTCAGGGCGTAAAGTATCAGCTAGGAACGTATAAGGGTGAGCCGATAGTTATCTTTACCACTGGCATAAGCGTGCCGAATGCGGCAATGACTATGCAAATGGCGCTCGACTATTTCCCCATCGACAGAGTCATAATGATGGGCATTGCTGGTGCTATTAGCAGTGAGTTTACCCCTGGGGATATTGCTGTACCGGCCAGGTGGTATTTTCATGATGAGTCTGTGTACATCAACCCCGACAAGGAACATGAAGGGGAGTTCGTTTTACCTGATTATTATGAGAAGTCATTGGCATCATTTTTAGAGCGCCGTAAACAAGACCCTCATTCGCCTGCCTACGAAAATTTTGGCTTTATTCACCCTGAAGAAATGGCGGTGATAAAAGAGGGCTGGGATAGTCCTCGACAAATGCCATATTTTACCGCCTCAAGTGAACTACTTGACTTAACCAAGAAGGCGCTTAAGAAGGTCAGCCCTATTGCTATGCCATCGGGTAAAGCAATAAAGGTTAAGGTCGGCGGAAACGGTGTGACCGGCTCAGTATTCTTGGATAATGCAGATTACCGAAACTGGATACGCCGGGTGTTTAACGCTGACGTGTCTGAAATGGAATCCGCCGCTGTTGCACAAGTTTGCTTTGTGAACGACGTTGACTGGGTGGTTATCCGCTCTATTAGCGATTTAGCCGGTGGTCAGCAAGGCAAAAACGTTGAGAACGTGTTTGACGGTATCGCATCAGGTACTGGGGCTAAATTGCTGCTAGGCGTCTTAGATGAAGTGGTTGCTTTGCCTGTTCAGTAACTGAAATAAACGCATTCATGTAGATACAAAAACACCGTCGTTTCGACGGTGTTTTTGTATAATACTTTAGTTAAGCTGCGAGTTATTATTCGCCTTCGCGCTCCACCACAGCGTTGTGATATACGTCTTGCACGTCATCACAATCTTCCAGCATATCCATAAACTTATCAAACGTGGCAACATCTTCGCCTGTTACCACTGTTTCTGTTTGCGGCACAAAGGTGATTTCATCTGCATCGAATTCAAGTTCTGGGTTGTTATCGGTTAGTGCTGTGCGAGTTTTAAAGTATTCGGTATGAGGGGCAAAAACCGTGATCACGCCCTCTTCACATTCTACTTCCGTTACATCCACGTCCTCTTCCATTAAGACTTCTAAAACAGCGTCTTCGTCATCGCCAGGGAAAGAGAACACAGCTTGATGATCAAACATGTGACTTACTGTACCTGTCACACCTATTTTTGAGTTTGTTTTGGTGAAACAGTTACGTACATCTGTGATAGTTCGGTTGTTATTATCGGTTAGGCAGTCAACTATAACCATGCAGCCGCCTGGGCCAAAGCCTTCATAGCGTGCTGGGGTGAAGTCTTCACCTGCACCGCCAGCGGCTTTATCAATTGCTTTGTCGATAACGTGGCTGGGTACTTGGTCTTTTTTTGCTTTATCGATAAGGCGGCGCAATGACAAATTTGCTTGAGGGTCTGTGCCGCCATTCTTAGCAACCATGTAAATTTCTTTACCGTATTTCGAGTAAACTTTGGTTTTTGCGCCAGCAGTTTTTGCCATCGCTACCTTACGTACTTCAAACTTTCTGCCCATTAATGTTCTCTTTTTGCTACAAATAAAAGGATATGACTAAGATTTTACCGATAAATACACGCTTTGTACAAACGCCTTACGTTGGCAGTTTGTGCCTTGATGCTTATTTATGGTAAATGCTCAGTCGCTAAATAATCATGTGATTGCATTTCTTTCAATCGACTAAGGCATCGATGAAATTCGAAATTTAATGCGCCTTCTGTGTAAAGTTCTTCAAGGGGAACCTCTGCTGACATGATCAACTTCACGTTACGCTCATAAAACTCATCGACCATGGCGATAAAGCGTCTGGCAATATCATCCACCGATTTGCCCATTTGCTCCACATTTGCCAGTAAAATTGAGTGATAACAGCGACTCAGCTCCATGTAATCTGTTTGGCTACGAGGGCCGTCACATAAGGCGCGAAACTCAAACATGGCTACGCCTTCAGCGTGATGCACCGTGGGAATTTTTCGGCCCTTTATGGTAATAGCATCATCGTGTTGGCACTCTTCAGGGGCAAGCTGCGCAAAATAGACTGAAAGGTTATCGTTGGCCGTTTGATCCAGAGGGAAGTGATAAATCTCAGCTTGTTTAAGAGTACGCAAACGGTAGTCAATGCCGCTATCGACATTAACCACTTGGGTATGTTGGTTTATCAGTGCAATCGCTGGCAAAAAGCGCGCTCGCTGTAATCCGTTTCGATAAAGCTCGTCAGGGATGATATTAGACGTTGCTACTAAGACTATTCCTCGTGCGAACATCTCTTCCATCAGCGTACCGAGGATCATGGCATCTGTAATATCAGACACAAAAAACTCGTCAAAGCAGATGACTTTGGCTTCGCTTGCAAACTTCGCGGCAATTATTTTAAGTGGATCAGATTGACCGCCGAGAGATTTCAACTCCTCGTGAACGCGGTGCATAAACCGGTGAAAATGTACCCGCATCTTCTTCTCAAATGGCAAGCAGTCGTAAAACGTATCTACTAAGTAGGTTTTACCTCGACCTACACCCCCCCAAAAATATAAGCCTTTTATGGACTGGGCTTCATCGTCTTTACCTAGTACAAATTTAACTTTGGTCCACAGGCTAGGTTCTTTGTCTGGCGCTACAAGGTCATCGTAAAGGCGTTGCAACTGTTTGACTGCGTTGGCTTGGGCTGGGTCAGAATGAAAGTCGTCGCGCTGTAAATCTGATTGATATTTTTGCCAAGGGGTTGAAGCTGACATAAGGCGTGTCTTTTCCTTTTACTGAATGACCTTAAAAATCACCAAGCTAATCTTGTTGAGGTATTGAATCGAAATTTAATGACCGCATAAATGCGTGACAGGGGTATAATATCAAAACATGGTATTTTTTTCGCTGTAAGCGGTGCAAAGTTTGTTAAATATTGCTGCTGGCGACTGTAGAGTTAAGTGATATTGTGCTTTTCAGGTGTATGTCGCTTTTACAACCTTATGATTGGAGTAAGTATGGATTGGTTAATAGGTGTGGTTTTGGTGCTGGTAGGCGCGGTGATTGGTTTCTTTGTTGCAAAATATGTCTATTTTGATAAAGAAAAGACATCAAAAGACGGCCAGAAAGAGCAAACTTTGAAAGATGTGATGGTTCAGCAGTCTCTGAATCATGTGACTGAAAGCCGTAAAATTGCAGAACAACTTCAAAAGCAATGCCAAACATTGAGCCAAAATTTGGACAACTATGAAAGTTCTCTGTCACTGTTAAACACTGATGTACAGAGCAGCAATGTGAGCTTCTTTGGGGAGCATGCATCGCCATTTTTGCAGAATAAAGAACAAAAAGTGACTCGTGAAAAAGACAGTGCTGATGTGCAGCCGTTAGATTTTTCTAATCAGAGCTCTGGTTTGTTCAGTGGCAGCGAAAATGTGCGCCCTGAAAAGCAATCAAAATAACCTGGTAAGACAAGATAGGGAACTTTTTAAAGTGCCATACAGTCTTTGTTGTGTTTATTTAAGCTATTAAGTCATCCATGGAGTTATCGTTAAATGAGTAAAGTTATTAACCGCACTGCCATTACCAGTTGTGTTTTTGCGGCAAGCTTAATGATTGCCGGTTCAGCAAGCGCAGCCTTGCCTTTCTTTTCTAGTGATAATGAGCCTGTCACAAGCTTGGCTCCGATGCTGGAAAAGACCACCCCAGGGATCGTGACGATTTCGGTGGAAGGTACGCAGGTTTCGCGTCAGCAAGTGCCAGAAATGTTTCGTCGCTTCTTCGGTGGTAACGGCGAACAGGTACAAGAGCGGCCATTTAAAGGTCTGGGGTCGGGGGTTATTATTGACGCCGACAAAGGGTATGTCGTAACCAATAATCATGTTGTTGAAAATGCAGATGAAATTACGGTTAAGCTAAACGACGGCCGCGAAGTCAAAGCGAAGAAACTTGGCGCTGATGAGCAAAGCGATATTGCGTTACTTAAAATCGAAACAGATAACCTCAACCTTACTGCGGTGCCACTAGCAGATTCAGACAAGGTGCGTGTAGGTGACTTTGTTGTGGCCATTGGTAATCCCTTTGGTTTAAGTCAAACCGTTACCTCAGGTATTGTAAGCGCGCTAGGCCGTTCAGGATTAAACATCGGCGGTTACGAGAACTTCATCCAAACCGATGCAGCCATCAACAGAGGTAACTCTGGTGGTGCCTTGGTTAGTCTTAATGGCGAACTTGTCGGCATTAATACCGCTATTTTTGGCCCTAATGGCGGTAACGTAGGTATCGGTTTTGCTATCCCTGCCAATATGATGAAAAGCTTGGTTGATCAGATCATCGAGTTTGGCGAAGTCCGTCGTGGCTTGCTAGGCATCTTAGGCCAAGATGTTGACTCAGGTTTAGCTGAAGCCATGAACCTAGATGTGAGCCGCGGTGCGTTCGTCAGTGAAGTAAGCGAAGGTTCTGCTGCTGATAAAGGGGGTATTCAAGCGGGTGATATCATCATCGAAATTGAAGGTCGCCCTGTGACAAGCTTCTTAGAGTTGCGCGCTAAAATAGGCAGTAAAGGCGCGGGTACTAAGGTCAACCTTACGTTGCTACGTAAAGGTAAAGAGAAAGACGTTCAAGTGACGTTAGGGGATGCAACACAGAGCACTGTGGCTGCTAAAGAAATACACCCAGCCTTAGAAGGCGCGACACTTACCAACGGTAAAACTAAGCAAGGTGTTGACGGTGTAGTTATTTCAGAACTTGTCGCACGTTCACCATCATCCTTGATTGGTTTACAGGACGGCGATGTGATTATCGGCGTGAATCGTCACAAAATTGATAATGTAGTAGATCTACGTAACGCGCTAGATGAAGCTAAGGGCGTGATTGCGCTTAATGTTAAGCGTGGTGTATCAACACTTTACTTGGTAATTCGCTAGTTTTGCCAAATTAATGGCAGCCCAAACACTGGGCTGCTATTAACTTTTTCCTTACAGTGTTATTCTTACCCTCTGATAAGTAAGCTTTTATTAGCAGGTCCCTTGAAAGATTCATTCACTTTTTTGCTTAAATCGGCTTTTGTCGGTGCCATCATCTCTGGGGTAATACTCCTTTTGGTGCCTGATCTGCGTCACGGTAGTAGTTTGAACTTGTCGATGTTCAACCCCACACGCCAGACATCAGACAAGCTTAGTTTTAATCATGCTGTTAATGTTTCTGGCCCCGCGGTAGTTAACATTTATAGTCAATCCATTGAAAGTGGCAGTATTTATAATCGCAGTCAGGCTGTTGAGCGCACAAGCTTAGGTTCAGGCGTTATCATGAGCGAAGACGGGTTGATATTGACGTGTCTGCACGTAATCGCTAATGCCAATAGTATCTTAGTGGGTTTGCAAGATGGTCGTCGCGCAGAAGCGCAAATCATCGGATATGACCCTTATACTGATTTAGCCGTGCTAAAAGTTGCCGAAGATAATCTGCATGTTATTCCCCAATTAGATGATCCTGGTACCCGAGTAGGTGATTTAGTGCTGGCGATTGGAAACCCTTATAATTTAGGACAAACCATCACTCAGGGAGTGGTGAGCCGTGTTGGGCGTAATGGTTTAGCCGCTTATTTCGATTTTATTCAGATGGATGCAGTGCTCAATGAAGGTAATTCAGGTGGCGCGTTAATTGATAGCAACGGCTATTTGATTGGCATTAACAATGCTAATTTTAAAACACTGGATAGTCAGCGCCGAGTAAAGGAAGTTGACGGTGTTTCGTTTGCCATTCCTTATGGTTTAGCCAAAAAAGTCATGGACGAAATAGTGGCAAATGGCCGTGTCACCCGAGGTCAGCTCGGTGTTGGTGCTGCAGAGGTGTATGGCCGATCTGGTATCCTCATCACCAGTGTCTCTCCTGGTAGTTCTGCCGATAAAGGCGGTATTCGCACCGATGATGTGATGCTTGCTATCAATGGTCAGCCAACGGACAGCGTCACTCAAACATTAGACTTTATTGCAGAAACAAAACCAGGGACTGAACTGCAAGTTGAGGTGAGTCGTGGTGGGCAATTAATTACGTTAACGGTAGTCGTTGCTGAACTGGGTGCCCAATAGAGTGCGTGCTTAATAGAAAGCAGGGGCGGGCAGCGTTAAAAAGCTTGGTTTTCGAAGAAATAACCGTGAAAACCAAGCCTGCATGACTTTTTCTACTTAATGCGCTGAATGTTTGCGCCGAGTCCATTTAATTTGGTTTCAATATGTTCGTAGCCGCGGTCTAAATGATAAATACGATCGACTACGGTTTCACCTTCAGCCACTAGACCTGCAATGACTAAACTGGCTGATGCACGCAAATCAGTTGCCATGACCTGCGCGCCCTTAAGTCTAGATACCCCATGACACACTGCACTATTGGTCTCTAAATCAATTTTAGCCCCCATACGCTGTAGTTCAGGAACATGCATGAATCGATTCTCAAAGATGTTCTCAGTCACCACACCAGTTCCTTGTGCCACACAGTTTAGGGCGACAAATTGCGCCTGCATGTCAGTGGGAAAGCCAGGGTGTGGAGCGGTCTTTATATTGACGCTTGTAAGTGGATGGCCTTGCATATCAAGCTCTATCCAATCATCACCTGTGGTAATCACTGCGCCCGCCATAACGAGTTTATCAAGCACGGCATCGAGTGTTTCCGGGGCCGCGTTTTCACAGCGAATTTTCCCGCCGGTTACGGCTGCCGCAATAAGAAATGTGCCGGTTTCAATGCGATCAGGTAATACTGCATAACGACAACCTTGTAAGCGTTCAACCCCTTGGATGCGGATCTTGTCACTGCCTGCATGTGTTACCTTTGCACCCATTGCATTTAAACAGTTAGCGAGGTCAACAATTTCGGGCTCTCTAGCCGCATTCTCTAACACCGTCTCACCGTCGGCTAAGCAAGCGGCCATCATGAGGTTTTCGGTCGCACCAACACTGACCATATCCATGAATATGTTTGCACCTTTAAGACGGCCATCCACTTTAGCGCGAATATATCCGGCCTCTACATCGATTTTTGCGCCCATTTTCTCTAAACCTTGCAGGTGCAAATTGACCGGTCTAGCACCTATCGCACAGCCGCCAGGCAACGACACATTAGCTTCACCGTATTTGGCGAGCAAAGGGCCTAATACTAAAATGGACGCGCGCATGGTTTTGACTAAGTCATAAGATGCGTTGCAGTTGTTAATGCTGCTCGGGTCTATTTCTACAGCGTGACCAGAAACACGTTTAGCGTCAGCGCCTAACTCAGCCAGCAAGGCGAGGCTGGTGTTGATGTCTCTTAGCTCGGGGACGTTATCAAAGTAGCAGGTGGTATCGGCTAAAATACTCGACATTAAAATAGGAAGTGCCGCGTTCTTAGCGCCTGAAATGCGTACTGAGCCCTGTAACGGCTTTGACGCTTTAATGAGTAGTTTGTCCATGGAAATGCTCTTTTGAATAGTACGCGAGGATGAATTTAGTGCTTAAAAACGTGAGTACTGCCTAGCCATTTATTGAGGCATGTTAAGCAGGCGTTCTCTCTTCCATTGTTTTTCTGAGAAAGTCTTAATCGAAATTGCATGCATAGTACCCTGAGCGATAATCTCACTTAACGGCGCATATACAAATTGCTGTTTCTTAACACGACTCATGTCGTCAAATTGATCGCTGACAGCAATAATCTGAAAGTGTGAACCATCACCCGTTACATGGGCTTCTGCTAAGCCAAGCTTCTCAATAAGTAATTGTTCTATTTCTGAATTTTGCATAGCTTTCCTAAAATTTAAGTCAAGCGGTTATTGTAACGGTAAAAAGCCGTCTACGTCGCTTATTTTAGCCAAATTTAATAATGTATCTGGAGGATTGAGCAAACTAAACTCGATATCCTGCTTCTTGGCGTCTCGGATTAGATTGATTAACCACGCTAAACCAGCGGTATCAATTTGCGTGATTTTTTCTAAATTCAACACCAATGGTTTGTTCGTGCGTTTCGCATTCGTAAGTTGCTGTAGGCTATCGGGCCAAAAGTTAGGGATAGTATCTCGATTTAAATTCCCCGAGAGTAAGAAACTCTCAGGGGAAGATGAGTCGTTCACAATCGTCAACTTTGGTGAAGTTGCATTGCTCACTTAGCTTTCCTCTTCTGGATGCTCGAGCGTAATTGGTTGCTTGATTTTTTCTTTCATGATGTCGATCACTTTTTGAATACCGTCTTGACGTAATATTGATTCGTACTCGCTTTGCTTGCTGGATAACAGGCTAATACCCTCAGCAACCATGTCGTACGCCTTCCACTCATTGGTCTTGGTATTTTTACGTAGTTTGAATGAAATCTTGATGTCTGGACGACCGTCTTCTTTAACCACTGCTCGCACTGTTGCTGTCTTGTCTTCAGGTGCATCGCGCAGCGGCTGGAAGACCACTTCTTGGCCATTGTAATAGGTTAACGCCAGTGCATAAGTGGTAATCAGGTATTGGCGAAATACTTGAATAAACTCAGGTATTTTGTCTTTAGGGACAGTTCTAAAGTGCTTACCTAAAACCTTAAGTGCGGCAAAGTTGTAGTCGATATAGGGCAGAAGGTCCTGCTCGATGATGTCCCTTAGAATTTCTGGGTTTTTCTGTATCTCAGCGTGCTGATCTTTGATTCTGGCAAAGGTTTCTGAAGCAACGTCTTCTAGTAATTTATAAGGGTTAGCCTCTTCTGCAGTGGCAACACTACTAAAAATTAAAATGAGTGCTGCACTAAATATTCGTGTTAGGTGTTTCATGAGGTATTTTAAGTCCAAAGTTATCAATCAATTAGTCATTTTTACTGAATAGGAATTGGCCAATTAAGTCTTCTAAGACAAGGGCTGACTTGGTATCTGAAATGTAGTCGCCTTCAGCGAGGTCTGCTATTCCATCAATACTAAATCCTGGCTGAAAGCCCACGTATTGCTCACCTAACAAACCCGAGGTCAGGATTGAAACCGAGCTTGTTTCTGGAAACTTGTTGTATTCCTGATAAATTTTTAATTCAACAACCGGTGTGTAACCGTCTGGATCGAGACTGATGCTGTCTACTCTGCCGACCGTAACGCCACCGACTTTAACCGCTGAGCGAGCCTTAAGGCCGCCAATATTGTCAAATTTGGCATACAGGGTATATGTGTCAGTACCGCTTGACATGCCTTGGTTAACCACCTTAAGCGCAAGCAATAACCCTGCTGCTAAGGTCAATACCACAAACAGTCCAACCATGATTTCTGCTTTGCGTGACGACATTACTTTTCCACTCCTACTCTATACCAAACATTAATGCAGTCAGGATAAAGTCGAGTCCTAACACTGCTAAAGATGAAAATACCACGGTTTCTGTGGTGGCTTTGCTTATCCCTTCCGATGTAGGAACTGCATCATAACCCTTAAAAATAGCTATCCAAGTAATCACAAAGGCGAATACGAGGGTTTTAATGATGCCGTTCACGACATCTTCGTTCCAGTCGACACTCGATTGCATGATAGACCAATAACTACCTACATCGACGCCTAACCAGTCAACGCCAACTAAATGACCTCCCAGTATACCTACCGCGCTGAAAATAAGAGCCAACATTGGCATTGAAATAATGCCTGCCCATAAACGCGGTGCAACTACGCGACGAAGTGGGTCTACCGCCATCATTTCTAAACTACTGAGTTGTTCGGTGGCTTTCATCAGTCCGATTTCTGCTGTCAAAGCAGAGCCAGCGCGACCAGCAAATAGCAATGCTGTTACAACAGGGCCTAATTCACGCAATAAAGAAAGTGCGACCATCGGACCTAAGCTGCCTTCGGCGCCATAGTCTACTAATATGGTATAGCCTTGTAGCGCCATAACCATGCCAATGAACAATCCTGATACCACAATGATTAACAGTGACTGAACACCAACCACGTAAATTTGTTTTATTGTTAATGGCGTGTTTTTGATAAATTGAGGTTTGGCGAAAATAGCCCCCATCAACATCAAAAAAGCACGTCCAAACGAACCGACTGTGTCGATTGTATTGCGTCCGATACTTGCCAACCACTGCATCTATTTGGCTCCTAGAAACGTTTGTTCAATATCGTCAGCAGGATAATGAAAAGGCACGGGGCCGTCTGCTTGTCCTTTTAAAAACTGTTGTACTAGTGGCGAATCGCTCTGTTTTATTTGTTCGGGAGTACCACTACCGATCACTTTTTTCTCTGCCAATATGTAGATGTAATCCGCTATCGTGAGTACTTCGGTCACATCATGGGTCACAACCACGCTAGTAAGTTGCAATGAGTCGTTTAACGCTTTTATTAATTTGACTAGCACACCCATCGAAATAGGATCCTGCCCAGCAAAAGGCTCATCGTACATAATGAGCTCTGGGTCTAGAGCGATAGCGCGGGCCAACGCCGCCCTGCGCGCCATACCGCCAGACAGCTCAGCAGGCATTAAGTCTGCCGCGCCGCGCAGCCCCACCGCTTGCAGCTTCAATAGCACCAACGTCTTAATCACTGACTCAGACAACTTAGTATGTTCACGAAGCGGAAATGCAATGTTATCGAAAACTGACATATCGGTGAACAACGCACCGCTTTGAAATAACATGCTCATTTGGCGCCTAACTGTGAACAAGCGATTTCGTTTCATGCTTTGAATAGACTCGCCTTTAAAACGAATATCACCGCTGTCGGGTTTTAGTTGCCCACCCATAAGGCGCAACATAGTGGTTTTACCAATACCACTTGGACCCATAATGGCGGTGGTTTTCCCTTTTACGATACGCAAGGAGATATCATCATAGATAATACGACCGCTTCGCGAGAAGGTCAGGTTGTCTATTTCTAGCAAATTTTCCATTAAGCCTGTTGTCTTCCTATCAGATGAACCAAATACTAATAATATAGGGTTGTGGTAATTGGCGACATTATATGTTTTTTCAAGGGCAAACCTCAAAACCTAAAAGTAACAAGTTATATTCGTATTTTTAGAACGTTACTTAGCCCGCCAAACGCTTGCTCAAACGATTAAACATAATAGTGTCAACTAACGTATTAGTTAGATGACCAGATGAATGGTTTTTTCGTTCATTTTTAATTAGGTAGCGCTGGTTTATTTGTCACACAATGAATAGGCAAAGGCAGTGCTTTTTGCGACAATTAGATATTGGTATAAAAACAAGTGAGTTTTCGTGATAGTTGAAGCGTTATTATTTTTGTTGTGGTTAGTCGTATTAAGTTGGGGCGCGGATAGATTCGTATTCGGCTCATCTGCGTTAGCAAGAAATATGGGCATTTCACCAATGATTATCGGCTTAACCATAGTCGCAATGGGGTCTTCAGCGCCAGAAATTATGGTTTCTGCCACTGCATCGCTTAATGGCAACACAGATACGGCCATCGGCAATGCGATAGGCTCCAATATCACCAACATCGCCTTAGTGCTGGGCTTAACCGCTTTACTGAAACCCTTGACGGTAGCATCGACGACGTTAAAACGTGAAATGCCAGTGATGCTAGGCGTGTCTCTGCTTGCGACTTACTTCTTGGCTGATTTATATTTGTCGCTAAACGAAGGTATAGTGCTGTTTATCCTATTCTTTTTCACTATAGGCGGTTTGGCGTGGATGTCATACCACATGGAAAAGGGCGATCCTTTAGAGCAAGAGACTCACGACGAAGTACCAGACGGAGTGCCGACAAAAAGTGCGGTGATTTGGTTGTTAGTGGGCTTGGTATTATTGCCCCTCAGTGCGCATTTCATGGTTGAATCAGCGGTGGAAATAGCTCGCCACTTTGGCCTAAGTGACTTGGTGATTGGTTTGACCATTATTGCCATAGGCACCAGTCTGCCCGAATTGGCTGCCAGCATTGCTGGTGTGCTGAAAGGGGAAGATGATCTCGCCTTAGGTAACATCATTGGATCGAATATATTCAACATATTAGCCGTCATGGCCATGCCTGGTTTGATATCGCCTGGGGCTGTCGACCCAGATGCAGCAAGTCGAGATATTTACACTATGTTGGGCTTGAGCATTTTGCTGGTGCTGTTTTGTTTCAATATAAGAGGCTCTCGCCGAATCAATCGTTATGAAGCTGTCGCTTTTCTAGGCTGCTTTGTCGCTTATCAATACTTTGTTTTTAACCAAGGTTAGTGCGGCATGAGTCAGCAAGAGTATATTCAGTCAGCCCTGCGGGTGCTTGAAATTGAAGGTCAGGCAATTAAGCAGTTATCGCAATATATTGACGACAATTTTATTGCAGCATGCGAGCTCATGAAAAACTGCAAAGGCAAAGTGGTTGTTTGCGGTATGGGTAAATCTGGCCACATAGGGCATAAGATATCTGCGACATTAGCGAGTACGGGAACGCCTGCATTTTTTATGCACCCAGGGGAGGCAAATCACGGTGACCTAGGCATGCTTACAGAGCAAGATGTTCTGCTGGCGATTTCTAATTCAGGTGAAACATCTGAGCTATTGGCACTATTGCCTGTGGTGAAACGTCGTGGTATTGCCATTATTGCCATGTCGAATAACCCTGCTAGTTCGTTAGGTAAGCACGCCGACGTCAATTTGTGTATTAAAGTTGAAAAAGAAGCTTGTTCTCTAGGCTTGGCACCCACGGCGAGCACCACGGCAACTTTAGTCATGGGTGATGCTCTGGCGGTGGCACTGTTAGATGCAAGAGGTTTCACGCCGGATGACTTTGCACTTTCTCATCCTGGAGGTGCGCTTGGGCGCAAGCTTTTACTTAAGCTTGATGACATCATGTGCCAAGGGGAGCTGATGCCGTTGGTTGGCACGACCCAAACGATTAGCCAGGCGCTACTTGAAATTTCGCGCAAAGGGCTAGGAATGGCGGGTATCGTTGGCGATGACGGGCGTTTGCTGGGTATTTTTACTGACGGTGATTTACGTCGGGTACTGGATGCCAGAGTCGACATTCACACAGTCAGTATTGAAAGTGTTATGACTGCTAATTGTGTTACAGCATCTCAAGAAACCTTGGCTGCTGAGGTGTTAAACGTCATGCAGAAACGCAAAATCAGTTCACTGTTTATTGTTGATGACAATCACCATCCGGTTGGTGCTATCAACATGCAAACCTTGTTATCAGCAGGAGTGATATAATGGGCGACGTTAATACGTTATATGGTGCTAAGTCATCTTCGTTAATGGACAAGCTTTCCCGCATTAAATTACTGGCTTGTGATGTAGATGGGGTGTTCTCTGACGGGCGCATATACATGGGCAATGACGGCGAAGAATTGAAAGCGTTTCATACTCGTGACGGTTTTGGAGTCAAAGCCTTATTAAACATAGGTGTGCACGTTGCGGTTATTACCGGACGTGAATCAAAAATAGTGCACAAACGCATGTCAGCGTTAGGGGTCGAGCATATTATTCAAGGTTGTGAACAGAAAAACGATGCGCTTTTGGCGTTGCAGCGCCAGTTAAATATAGGCAAAGACGCTACCGCATCCATTGGGGATGATATGCCCGACGTGGGAATGTTTACCTTGAGTAACGTCGCCGTAGCGACACACGATGCCCATCCGTTTGTACAGAAACAAGCTCTGTATATTACCCAAATCAATGGGGGCTTTGGTGCTGTACGCGAAGTTTGCGACCTAATTTTGCACGCCAAAGGCAAGTTAAACAAAGTCAGTGGTAGTAGCGTATGAATCGAGTCACCCTCAGTATTGGGTTATTGTTTTTATTGGTCATCGCCATCAACTTACCCGACTGGCTAGCTGATGAAGACTTGATACCGCAAACTGAAACCGAATCTGCTTGGCAACCAAACTACCAAGCAAGTGAAATGCTAAGCACTCTATTTGATAAAGACGGCCGTTTGAGCCATCAGGTCTTTGCTACTAAAATGGAACACTTTGATTTGCTCGGTTTTACTTTATTCAAAGAGCCTCAATACACGATATTTGTTGCGTCACAGACTGCGCCTTGGCAGGTATCAGCCAAAGACGGTACTTTGTATGAAGACAATCGGATCCAATTAGAGAATAATGTCGAGATACGTAATCAAGATGAGCAAGGATTTGCTCGTAGCATTCGCACGGACTTCATCGAGATAAACTTGATCGATAAAACCATGGTGTCTGACCAACCAGTAAAAATATTTGGCCAGCACTATGTCATCAACAGTAACGGTTTTAAAGCCAATTTAACGACCCAACAATATGAGCTACTTGATCATGTGCAAACCATTTATCAACCTCAGCCTTAGCTTAGTTGCCTTAGCAACATTAGCATTTTCCCCATTAAGCATGGCTGGCAAAGAAGATTTCACGCAAGCGATAAAAGTGGACTCGAAGTTTCAGTTCGGGGACGGTAAAACTAAAAAGTCTATCTTTCGAGAAGACGTGCACATCAATCAAGGTAGTTTGAATGTGTATGCCGATGAAGTAGAAGTCGACGCGAGTAAAGGCGAAGGTAACGAAGTTTTCATCGCGACGGGTAGCCCGGCTAAATACTCTCAACAACAAGAGCAAGGGGGCAGTATTGAGGCATCAGCCAATCGCATTGAATATCGCAGAGATTTACGCACACTAACCTTAGAAGGCGATGCACAGCTGAAGCAGAACAATAGCAGTGTAAAAGGTGAGTCGATAGTGTTTAACATGGAACTTGAACAAATTGTCGCGCAAGGAGAGAGCGAGAGTGAAAATAGCGGACGAGTTACGACTATTTTTCAACCAGCTAAGAAATCAGCGAGCAGTAAAAAGCAAACTGACGCGAAAAAGTCCAGTGATGCTGAAGTCAAACCAAAACAGGATGAAACTCCATAATGGCGACGTTAAAAGCCTCGCATTTGGCTAAATCCTATAAATCGCGTCAAGTTGTGCGTGATGTCAGTCTAGAAGTGTCCACTGGCCAGATTGTCGGTTTACTTGGTCCAAACGGTGCAGGTAAAACAACCACGTTTTATATGATTGTCGGTTTGGTTCCCTTAGATAAGGGAGAAATCAGTATTGATCAGCAAGATCTTACCCTACAGCCCATGCATATGCGCGCTCGTTTAGGGATTGGTTACTTACCCCAAGAAGCCTCTATTTTTCGAAAACTGACAGTCTATCAAAACTTGATGGCTATCTTGCAGACACGCAAAGAGCTCAGTGCAGAACAAAGAGAACAGCAAGCGGATTCATTACTCGATGAGTTCAATATAAATCATATTCGTAACAGTGCTGGTATGAGTTTGTCTGGAGGTGAACGCCGCCGGGTAGAAATAGCGCGGGCACTGGCAGCCGATCCAGAATTTATTCTGCTCGATGAGCCGTTTGCCGGTGTTGATCCTATTTCAGTTAATGATATTAAAAAAATTATTCAACATTTACGTGACCGTGGTATTGGTGTTTTGATAACCGACCACAATGTAAGAGAGACACTCGATGTGTGTGAGAAAGCTTACATTGTTAGTCATGGTGAACTCATCGCTTCTGGCACGGCAGAAGAAGTATTAAGTGATCAACGTGTAAGAGATGTATACCTAGGCGAACAATTCAGGCTATAGTTAAGCTGAAAAAGCCGCTCATTTTATCGAGATTATACTCAGGCGCTTGGTGAGACATTTACAGTCAATCGAATCAACCACAGCATATTTTTTAGTTTGCAACGGACAGAATAAAGAAGTAAATGAAACCCTCTTTACAATTAAAATTTAGTCAATCACTCACTATGACGCCACAGTTACAGCAAGCTATTCGTTTGTTGCAATTGTCTACGTTAGATTTACAGCAAGAAATTCAAGAAGCCTTGGATTCCAACCCGCTGTTGGAAGTTGAAGAGCCTACGGATCAGGAATCCGGCGATAGTGCGTTAAATGACAATTCCCTCGACCCGTCTTCTAAAGATACCAATGAAATAGTTGATACCAGCAGTGACAACTTAGACTCAAGTGAAGCGTTCGAGAAAAACGAAATCCCAGAAGACTTACCTACGGATACCACTTGGGATGAGTACATCAGCGCTTCTTCCGCACCTGCCTCTAGCATATCCAGTGGTGCCGGCGGTGATGACGAACAGATCTTTCAAGGCGAAACCACAGATAACATTCAAGATCATTTGCTGTGGCAAATGCGTTTAACCCATTTTAGTGATACCGATGTCGCGATTGCGACAGCGATCATTGATTCTATCGATGAGTCTGGTTATTTGACCATGAGCGCTGAAGACGTTCTGGCCAGCATGGATGATGAAGAAATAGAGCTCGATGAAGTGGAATGCGTACTTAAGCGTATTCAAATGTTCGACCCAATTGGGTCTGGCTCTCGTACACCACAAGAATGCTTGCTAGTGCAATTGCGTCAGTTTGCTCCTGATACACCCTGGTTAGAAGAAGCGAAGACCTTGATTGGGGACTATGCCGACCTTTTGGCAAGCAAGGATTACCGTACTTTGATGCGTAAATCTCGCCTTAAAGAGGATGATTTGCGTGAGGTCATGCGTTTACTTAAAACGCTCAATCCGCGTCCAGGCAGCGCCTTGATCAAAGGTGAAGCAGAATACGTTATACCTGATGTGTCAGTGAGTAAGAAAAATGGCCGTTGGACAGTAGAGCTTAACCCAGACAGCCTACCCAAATTGAACGTTAATCAACAGTATGCTGCAATGAGTCGTAGCGCGAAAAACACCAGTGATAGTCAATTTATTCGCTCACACATGCAAGAAGCCAAATGGTTTATTAAAAGTGTTGAGAGCCGAAACGATACCTTATTGAAAGTGTCAAACTGTATAGTACAGCAGCAAATGGGCTTCTTTGAACATGGGCCTGAGATGATGAAGCCTATGGTACTAAATGACGTAGCCGAAATGGTGGATATGCATGAATCTACAATTTCTCGTGTTACCACCCAAAAATATATGCATACCCCTAGAGGTATATTTGAGCTGAAATATTTCTTCTCGAGCCATGTTGCAACTGAGACAGGCGGAGAGTGCTCGTCAACGGCGATACGCGCATTGATTAAAAAGCTGGTCGCAGCTGAAAAACCAAGCAAGCCGCTAAGTGACAGCAAGATTGCTCAATTGTTGGCCGATCAAGGCATCATGGTCGCTCGGCGAACAATAGCAAAGTACCGGGAATCTCTGATGATACCCCCGTCGAACCAACGAAAAAGCCTATTGTAGGCTGATTAAAGAAGGAAGAGGCGATATGCAAATTAATATTACTGGTCACCATGTGGATGTAACCGATTCACTAAAAGATTATGTCGATACTAAATTTACCAAGCTCGAGCGACACTTCGATCAGATCAACAATGTTCACGTCATTCTCAATGTAGAAAAGCTCAACCAAAAAGCGGAAGCGACAATACATTTGAATGGGGCAGATGTATTTGCCACCATGGAACACAACGACATGTATGCGGCAATAGATGGCCTAATCGATAAACTCGATCGGCAAGTTATCAAGCATAAAGAAAAAGCTAAACGCCATTAACCCATCAGGTAAATAATGGAAATATCAAATATTCTTCACCCTGACTGCGTCGTATGCGCAGTTCAGGGGTCCAGCAAAAAGCGCATTTTAGAGCTTATTAGTCAATTGGCATCTGAGCACCTTGTTGAAGTAGACCAAGCGACCATTTTATCCAGTTTAGCGGGGCGCGAGAAAATGGGGTGTACGGGCATTGGTGGTGGTATAGCACTACCACATGGCCGTATAAAAGGGCTAGAGTCAGCCCTAGGCGTGCTTGTAACGTGCCAACCTCCGGTCCAGTATGACGCCATCGATAACATGCCAGTGGATATCTTCTTTGCTATTTTAGTACCAGAGGAAAAGGCCCAAGAGCACCTACAAACCTTGTCGGCGATAGCCAAAAAATTCGTTGATAAAGATATTTTAAATCGTTTGCGCAGTGCAACCACAGACCAAGAATTATTTCAGGTACTCAGTTAATTATGAAGCTTATTATCATCAGTGGGCGTTCAGGCTCAGGGAAGTCCATCGTTTTACGTTCACTGGAAGATTTAGGCTATTACTGCGTTGATAATATCCCCGTCAACTTATTGCCCACTTTGACCCATACCGTCGCTGACGAGTACGATCAGGTCGCGGTCAGCATTGACGTGCGAAATTTACCCAAAGATCCCAACGAATTGGTGGAAATACTCGACTACTTGCCGTCAACGTGGGAAATGACCATATTGTATTTGGATGCCAGCGATGACGTACTGATTAAGCGTTTCAGTGAAACCCGCCGCTTGCACCCGTTGTCTAAGCAAAACAAATCATTGTCTGGTGCTATTCAAGCCGAAAGCCAGTTATTAGCGCCAATAGCCGAACGTGCAGATTTATATATAGACACAGATCAATTGTCAATTCACCAGCTGGCCGAATTGGTGCGTGAGCGAATATTAGGTAAAAAAAGCTCACGCTTGGTTTTGGTTTTTGAAAGCTTCGGTTTTAAACACGGTATTCCTAAAGATGCGGATTATGTATTTGATGCGCGTTTCTTACCCAACCCGCACTGGGAGCCAGATTTAAAACCCCTTACTGGACTTGATTCCCCCGTCGAGATTTTTCTTGGCTCACAACCTATAGTCACTAAATTTATTTGGCAAATTCAGAATCTGATTTCTACTTGGTTGCCACATTTAGAACGTAATAACCGTAGTTATGTGACAATCGCCATCGGGTGTACTGGCGGTCAGCACCGCTCTGTGTACGTAGTGGAAATGTTAGCCAAAACATTTAGCACCTCGCACCCTGATGTGCAGATACGTCATCGCGAGTTAAACCGATGAGTGAGCGATTAGAGAAAACCTTACTCATAGTGAACAAGTTAGGGCTGCATGCCAGAGCAGCGACTCAATTGGTTAAGCTTGCGAATCAATTTGAAGCTGAAGTCACTATTGTTCAGGATGACAAAAGTGCCTCAGCAAGCAGTGTGCTGGGCCTAATGATGTTAGAGAGTTGCCAAGGCAAAGAAATTCAAGTGATATCTGAAGGGAAAGACGCGCGCCAAGCGATGGATGCTGTTGAAGAGCTTATTGTCGGAAAATTCAACGAAAGCGAGTAATCAGTTAGATTTAATGCAACGTGCACTTCAATTTAGACTTTTTCCACTCATCTCGACTTTCTACTCATTCGCTATTTTTTTGAAACGCGCGGTTGGGTTATCAGCAACCCAATTGACTGCTTAATCCACCTAAACGCGCTTCAACCGCATATTCTTTGCTGCCCTTCATTTCTGGGAATATATTCAGACCGCTGCGAGTTTCTACGTTATCAATCGTGACTTCTTTACTGCAGTAGTCATCGGCTCTCGCGCTATTTTGCTCCATGACATAGGCGGACGCTCTAACATAACCCGCTTGGTTTATTGTCGCGACAATTTTGAAGTAGCCAGAAGGAATAGTGTGGCTTTCATCTGCACCTGGAAGCGTAGCAAAAAAGCTTTCATATAGCGGGCCTGTTACTACATACACGGACTCTCCGCTGCGCGCTAATACGCGCACTGCAGACTCTAATCGGACCCATGGCCCTTGATTCAAATTAGAGCTTTGGGGGGTAATGTTTGATAGATAGTTTGTACTGCGCCAATCAGCGGTATTGCTCACACTTGCCAATGGAACTTGGTGTCCTCGATCGGTACGGATGAGAGCGTGAGCATCTTTATAGTCAGCGGCTTCTAGCGTGTGCTCGCGCTTTAAGTTTGGATCAGAGCGCCAACTGCGTGAACGACTAGGACCATCTATCGTTTGCGTGGTCACTTTATATGCGGCCCAATCGGCAAACTTCGTTTTCTGATTATTGCTTATGGTGTAAATGGCGCGCTCAAGTAAGTCGTTGCTGTCAGGAGCACCTGTCGGGCATCCTAAAGAGCTACACACATTGGCGTACCCGGCATTACAGACAAATGCCAGTATTAATACAAGGTAGGACTTCATTAACGTTACTCGGGTTAAACTCTACACGTACATCAGTGCGTAGATCATACCTCAAGAGCGCAATAAAACCGTTACACTTATATGAAATTATTCAGTGAATTTATGGCTTAATATTATTGATGGCAGGAGTCAGTTCACCAATAACACCAATGCTTTTGCTGCTGAGCTTGTAAGAAGTGTTCGGCCTCTGTGCCTTGCAATAATGCCATGGTTGCTAACATGCCGGATTGAATACAAAAGTCAGTGGCTACGGTCACAGAGCGGGGGGCCCCAGAAACTGGATAACCGGTTTTGGGGCTCAATATATGACTATAGCGAACACCGTTGTGGACAATAAAGCGCCGTGTATCTCCGCTGGTGGCTAACCCACCGGACGCTATCTTCACTAACGCGCTTTTAGCTGAATCACCCTTGACGTGAGGGCGTTCAATACCTACTTGCCAATACGCCTCATGGTGCCTTGGTTGGGTAACTTGAATATCCCCGCCAAAATTAATCAACACAGAGGTATCCGGTGCCAATTGCATACACAATTTGGCCGCTGAATCCACAGCATATTCTTTACCAATGCCGCCAAAATCTAACTCGAACCCTCTGGGTAGGCGAATCTGTTGCTGAGTAAATTGCACATTTTGCCAGCCAATGTATTGCAATACTTCGCTGACGTGCTCCGAACGTGGAAATTGACCTTTCCCGGTGAAATCCCATATCTTTCGTAGTACGCCAGACGTTAAATCAAACATGCCATCGCTTAGTTCGAAACACGTTTGCCCGAAGGCGAGCAATCGATGTGTTTCTTGATCTATATCGACCCATTTTCCATGGCTATTGTTTATCTGATGAACTAGGTTGCCAACAATATAGCGACTGTACTTTTGCTCGATCCGTTTCGTTTGCAAGACAACTTCTTGTAGTAAGCGATTGGCGAGCAATTGATTCGGGGTTTCAATAAGCAATTCACATGGACTGGCCATGCAAAAGAAGTGACCATGGTAATAGTCACTTTTAGCTATTAGGGCGGGAGCTTGACTCAAGGTTGTCCTACTTAGTTATGCGTTGATTTTTGGTGGGTGAATTCGCTATACATCCTACGCCAATATACCTTGAGCCAATCTCATATCAAAAGCTATAGCTAACCTGAGCAATAATGGCATCGATACTTGGGTAAAGATCTAGGCCTTGCAAAGCGCCTGGTTCATCGAACCCCGCATTTTTTGGACTCTGCTGATAATATTCCAGCCGAACCGCCCACTCGCGACCATTATCTAAGGCTTGTCCATACTTAAGGCCAATGGTGTACGCGGTCATTTCACCTAAACGATAATCTGCGCTGGCCACTGACGGTAGCAGTGAGCCTGCAAGCAAAAATGGCTGATAGAAATCTGCGGCGCTCTGCTGATAATAACGAAAGTGCGGTTGGATATAGCTGTTATCGGTTAGCTTCACTCTAAACCTGGAGTCCAGTGTATGCGAGTCAATATCCCAGTCATCGGTCGCATAACGATAAGAGACATCGGCAATACCGTAATCTGAGGCGTATTTGGTTTGCCAGTAGACACTTTGTTTAGTGCGCTTATCTGGTCGATTCTCGTGCAAAATATCCTGAGTAACACCTTCAGTGTTGACCACACTTAATAGTTTGTACGGGTCAGTGAGGTAACCATCAGCAACAGAATAACTGTAGTTAAATTGCATTAACATACGGCGATTGATTACCTGAGTCACACTCAAAAGTAAATCTACCGTATTTTTATCTTTGCTATCCGCGGTTCTGGTAGCATTAAATGCCGTTTCAAATGCGCTTTCATCGCTAAATTGACCGTTGTTGACCACCATTGAGGTAAGACCGATCGGCGCTTCGCCAACAGGATCAATGCTGTCGTATTGGTAAGACACACCGGCAGAAAGGGTGGTGTTTTTTTGATTAAAATCACGGGCCAGTGAGCCATTAACACCCAAGGATAAATAATCATACTCTTTTGAGAGATGCACGCCTGTGCTACCTGTTATGTTCTCCCATAGGGGCTGGGTCCACTGGGCACTGAGCTGAACGCGGGTATCTTTAAAGGTATCATCTAACGGCGTTTCACCAGCATTGACCACGTACTGACCATTGCCAGATGGGCGAGTAAAGGTTTGTACGTCTTGTTGGGCGACAGCGCCTGACGCTGAGGCGCCTGTGAGAGTATCGATGGCTATTTTGCCATTGAATATGTGTTCGTCGCCAAAATCTTTATTAGCGTTAAACACTCCCTCACCTAACTGCACTCTGTCGGTTTCACCGTAATAGAGTATGGCGGTGTCGAACTGCCATTCGTTAGCTTGTGTGTTTTCTTGGGCTTGTACACCTGAATTGAGCAGCGCGCAGGCGGCGGCAGCCAGAGACACGCTGATGTTATTATTTTTAGTTAGTTGCATCCGCAGCCTCCACCAGCAAAGGAGCGACCACCGCTCGTGGCTTCCTTGCTGAAGTAAATATGATCGTCTAACCCGATATCTATACCTTCAGCATCTAAGGCCATTTCATCTTTTGCCAATAGATCTCGTTGCCATGGTTTAACCCCTAGGTCCGCACAGCCGTTTAGGGTGAAACTTGCCACCAGAGTCGCGGCCAAAATCAGGCGCTTTTTAGTCAATTGAACTAGCATGTTATTACTCCGTTTCTTGTAATAGGGTGACGAGCTGCTGCTCGTAAGCAGATGCTTTTGCGTTGAAAAAACCTTTATGGTTAAAGCGAATGCTGCCGTCTCTGGCGACTAAATAACTGCTAGGCATACCGATGAGATCATAGCGCTGTGCAATTTCAGCTTCTGGGTCGAGTACGATGGGGAAATTAGCCGGAATTTTCTGTAAAAATGCTGTGACTAGTTGAGGTTCCGTATCTAGATTCACCGCGACAACCACTAAACCCTGTTCAGCATATTTGTGCTGCATGTCGTTCATCCATGGAAAAGATTGGCGGCAGGGTTTACACCATGACGCCCAAAAATCCACATAAACCACTTTGCCTTTAAGATCGCTCAGATGCACCGCGCCAGAGCGTGTCATATAGCTAAAATCTGGAGCGACGGTTGCATAGCCACTGCTGGAATAGCAGGTAAGGTACAAAACGAAAATAGATATGAAATTACGCATATTAAGCCGATAAAATAGAGAGAGCGTTAACCATAAAGCGTGAAACTTAAGAAACTCTTAATACGGGGAATTAATCCAGACTAAGCGGTTTGTCATATGGTGAGTTAGCGCGACATCGCCGTTGGCTAGCGCCGACAGCTAGTAAAGTGCAGAAGGCATAGTTATTATGCAGGTTGTTGAAACCTAAAGTGAAAATAACATCCAATGAAACCGTTATTGTATCTTGCGCTTTGCGCCTTGTTTGCAAGCTCGTCCTCCCTGCTAGTGCACGCTGTTCCTCTATCGACTGAAGATTCAGCGCCTAATACGTTAATTGGCACAGGGGCATTGACTCACATTATTGCTCTGGCAGATGACAAGAAGGGTATTGGGGCGAGGTCAGCAGGCTCGAAACAAGAACACCAAGCTGCGCAGTATATTTTTCAGCAATTACTAAGAGTGGGGCTTAAAGCCGAGCAACAAACATTTGCCATTGAGGTAAACGAGAAACAGGCTACGTCGATAAATATCAGTGCCGTGATCCCTGGGAAGTCGAAAAAAAGAATAGTAATAGGCGCGCATTTTGATTCCACAGGTGTTGAACAAGGTAGTTTAGGCGCAACGGATAACGCCAGTGGCGTAGCGGTATTGTTGGCAGTAAGCGAACAGTTAGTGCAAACGAAAGCGCTTCCTTATAGCGTTCAAGTGGTATTTTTCGGCAGTGAGGAGATAGGTAAGTTAGGCTCTAACTATTTTGTTCGCGCTATGCCCCAAGCTGAGCTGAACAATATTATTGCGATGCTAAATTTAGACACCGTCATAGGTGGCGATGTGTTGTATGTGCATAGTAGTTCACCCACTGATTTTAGTTGTAAGAAAATCGAAAACGCTAAGCTAAACACCAGTGGTGTATTTAGAGATGCACTTTTGGCTTATGGCGCATCGCAGCCCTCATTACCTGCTCGATTTGAATTACATGAAGATTCAGAGGTCTTTGCAGCAGGTCAGACCGGCGATTGGTCAGATCATCAAGCATTCGCCTGTAACAATATCCCTATTGCGTACATCGAAGCGACGAATATGGACATTAATGGGCGAGGGGGAAAAGATGGTTACTCTCAATCCATTGAAGCGCAGTTCTGGACATGTTACTCAGGGAAAAAGATAGGCAGCTGTGACCCGGATAACGAAAAGAAATGGGGAGAAATTTGGCATACCCAATTTGACCGCTTAGACCGACTTTCTCCCATTTTGAATACGCGTATGATGGATCAGCTTAAAGCCAACATCACTCTGATCGTGGGGGCGCTTAACGATCCTAACACCATGGCGAAGTTGGGTAAATGAGCCGGCACTGCCACGAAGGGATTGCTTTCAAATTCGGGCTAATTCCGAATGGAATAGAATGAAGTGTTTGAGGAAAATACAAGTGTAAATCTATTCTTTATTGGGCTTTTTCTCAGGGGTCTTATTAGTTTTCATTAGCTTGTTCTTCATGTCGATGACTTTGCCTACGCCTGAACCTAATTTCATTAACGTGCCTAAGGTATCTGGGTTCATTTGCTGTAACTCGCTGGTCCATTTACTGATGGTTTCAAGTAAATCGTGTATTTCCTGTAACCGCTGTTGTGCGTATATCTCTTCTTTATTTTCAGGCGTTTCAAGCATAATACCGCGCAGCAAAGTCAGTGTTGGGTCCATTTCTCGTTTACGTCGTTCTTCAAACACCCGATTGGCCATTTCCCAAATAGTACCTGCACCTTGGTAATATTCTTTGCGGTCCCCAGGGATGTGATGTTGCTTAATTAACTGCCATGATTGTAATTCTTTTAAGCCCATACTGACATTTCCGCGGGATACGCTGAGCGCTTCTGCGATTTGGTTTGCACTTAAGGGCGTTTCACTGATGACCAGCAACGCATACATTTGCCCAACGGTACGATTGAAACCCCAGCGGCTGCCCATTTCGCCAAAGTGCATGACGAAGGATTCGATCATAGGTGTCATTTGCATAAAGTATCTTATATATAGAAGTTTCAGTAATTATTGAAATTTAAACCTGCGCTGATGCTTTGTCAAACACCTTTGTCGCTGGATAAGGGGCTCATCACAAACGCTATTTTCTACTATTGGGACTGATTTAGTGCATCTATCCCCAATTTTTTTGCCGTAGATTAAATCGAATTAGTTGTTAGTTCAGTATGATACCTAGGGCCTGTTGAGCATTTAGAATCGAAATTTGTTCAATCTATCCTTGAAAGGATCCTTCGAGCAGCACATGTTTAGCATTTATGCTGCGTTGTCGTCTATTTAATGGGGATAGTCGAACTACTTAACCTGAGTTCTGGATAAGACGTGTCAGTCCAATGGGATTTAAACCTATAATTCAATGGCTTATCCAGTATTCAGGTTACTTAAACTCTGGTGTGTATGAAAACATTGAGCGGCAACGTTAAGCTATAAAGATAAACAGACCCTTGTTGAGCCATAAAATAATTTTATAAGGACACCATTTATGCAATTAAAATCGTCATTACTCACTTTCTTCAGGGGGTTGCCAAAGTCTGGGTACAGGCTAGCGATTCTCTTGTTTGTCGTGCTTTTAAATGCTTGTACTTCTTTACCTGAAGGTATTAAACCGGTGAAAGATTTTGAGTTGCAACGTTATCTGGGCAAGTGGTACGAAATCGCACGCCATGATCACTCATTTGAACGAGGCTTGGAACAAGTAACAGCACAATACAGTATGCGAGATGATGGCGGTGTGAAAGTCATTAATCGTGGTTTCAACCCAGAAGAGCAGGAGTGGGACGAAGCCATTGGCAAAGCTTATTTTGTTGGCGAGCAAAACACCGGTCATTTGAAGGTGTCTTTTTTTGGACCTTTTTATGCGAGTTATGTGATCTTTTCGTTAGACATTGATGACTACGGTTATGCGATGATCACTGGACCCAACAGAGATTACTTTTGGATCTTGGCCCGTCAACCTGAGCTTGAGGATGATGTGCTGCAACGCTTGCTGACTAAGGCACGCGATGCAGGCTTTGATACAGAAAAGTTAATTTTCGTCAACCAGTGAAAGCAATGGCTAAGTGATTAATGTTTTTTGAAATGTTCGCCTCTTAGGCAGGGTCTTTTACCAATAGATACATGAAGTAACAGGAACCCTATGTTTAGCGACAATCAGGCACTTAATAGTCACTTAGAGACAGTAGAGCAAGCAAAAACGTTTTTAAAACATATCTCACATCATGCCTATCAAGACGTCATGACGGCCCATGTGGTCAGCAGTGCAGGTGCTCATATGCGGCATGTGATTGACCACTACTTGGCGCTCAAACAAGGAATAGAAAAAGGGGTTGTGGATTATAACTTACGCCATCGTGAGTCTGATGTCGCCCATTCAACTGCTTCGGCCTTACAAGCGTGGAATAGAATTGAGCATTGGTTATTTGATGTCTATCAATCTGATATGCATGCAAAGCTCACGGTGTTGAGTGAAACGTCAGTCAAGCAAACGTATGTGAATGAGGTTAACTCTACCCTTGGGCGTGAATTAGCTTTTGTATCAAGCCATGCTATTCATCACTTTTCTTTGCTGGCGATAATTGCATCGCTGCAAGGGCAAACTACTCATGCGCTTTTTGGGGTGGCTCCCTCAACGGCAACCTACCAAAGAGCGCAAGCTTAAGTCATTAGTAAATTTGGTGTTTTTATATTTTTTGTGGATAATAGCGCCAAATTTAGCTTGGTTATCTATGAAACGTATATTGTTTTTAGGTTCAAGCATGGCATTAGTTAATAAAGGAACGCACCATGAGTGGCTTACCAAATTGTACTGCGTGTAACTCTGAATACACCTATGAAGATGGAAATATGTATGTTTGCCCTGAGTGCGGACATGAATGGGCGCAGGGTGAAGACGCGTCTGAAGACGATACGCCAGTTATCCGCGACTCAAACGGTAATACACTCGTGGACGGTGATACCGTAACGGTCATCAAGGATCTGAAAGTAAAAGGCTCATCGCTGGTGGTGAAAGTGGGCACTAAAGTGAAAAATATTCGTCTGGTTGATGGCGATCACGACATCGACTGCAAAATTGACGGTGTTGGTGCTATGAAACTCAAGTCTGAGTTTGTGAAAAAAGTTTAAGTCATCTTAATCACAAGTGTGTGATCACGTAAAATAGCTGATTGCACGGTGACGAATAGCGCCCCATTTTTAACTGGGCGCTATCACTTCTTCGTTTTATTGATTTTCTTTATGGCATTTGTACGCCTTCCAGCCATCCCCTAAATACAGCCTGCCTAATTTTTCTGGGGCTTTAGCAAGCTCAACGCTGAGTAACAAACCTGGGGTGTGGTTAAAGTTGCTGTCTATCCCCAAACAATGAAATTTAGCGCCAAGCTTTTGATAATGCTTAAGCAGAATGGGGATGTCTTTACCATCACTTTCAATACCTGCTAACAGACTGGTTAAGTGTTTTTTCAATGGATACTGCTTAGCAAAGTCTGCTATTTCAGGTGGTACAGAGAAGCCCAATTGAGTGCGGGCTGTTGCGTTACGCGTCGGTGTGACCAAAGCATGCTCAATGAGACTGACACTGCGTGGGTCGTACAACTTACTTAATGAGACGGTGCCGTACAAAGTACGATATTGAGGGAATTGACAAACAAAGCGTCCTATTCCTCGCCAAAGTAGTAACAAACCCTGAAAGCTGTTTTGGTATTCTGGGATTAAAAAAGAGCGCCCCATTTCTAAACAAGGCGCCTGGCGGTTAATGAAATCAGCTGAGAAATTAAACATCGCGCTCAAATAGAAAGGGTCAATATTCAACGAAGCATTTGCTAATAAACGGTCCGACTGGCCCATTCGATAGGCGCCGATGATTCGGCCTAAATCGCGCTCAACGATGAACAAATGGGTGTAGGTTTTGTCAAAATCATCTGTGTCTAACGAGTTTCCGCTACCTTCATCATGTTCACGAAAAACCAGTTCGCGCAATCTGGCTATTTCTTTGACGGTTTGCGGTATTTGCTCATAGTAGGCGTAGTACACGTCTAAATTGCGATAACTCAGTAACGTTTGACTTTCATCAAGCTGGGCGAGCTCAGTATTGATGACAGAGCCCGGCACTTGGGTTATTAAAGGTTGCATTGCTACCACGTTAGAAGCGGGCCAAGTGTGTCGCCAAGTCGGATCTTGGGTGTAACTTTGAATACGTTGCAGCGCTGACAATTCGATATCATCTGTATTTGCGGCAAAAGCGTTAGCGGGGACGCAAGTCGCCGCAGATATTTTAATGCTCGTATCGCGTTTATTTAATAACTCTCTGGGAAGCATAAGCATTCTCAGGCGGTAGTACACTCTTCCAAGACGGTAAAACAGTGGGCTATTTTCACCACTTACAAACAGCGCTAAGTACTGGGCTCCAGTGCGAGTCACTAAGTTGGCAACAATGCGATTCCATTGGTGCTCACTAATGCGTTTTTTGTCCGCTTGATAGTAAGACACTCGCCCTGCTGGGAAAATCAGTAATGCGCCGCCTTGCTTCACGTGGCGCAAGCTCTCACGCAAAGAGGGGGCGTTTTTAGGATCGCGTTCAGAAAGCGGGTTAGTGAAAATAAAGTAATCTTTTAACTCAGTGAAAAGGGCGAGACCTTGATTGGCTAATACTTTCAGATCAGGCCGAACCTGCCCTATAACGTAAGCTAAAATCACCCCCTCAATTCCGCCAAAGGGGTGATTGCTGGCGATAACAAGTGGGCCGTTTTTAGGAACTTTTTTTTGTAAAACGTCAGTGCCTTCTACTGTTACATTGAGCGCCTCAAGTAGTGCTTTGGCGAACGCTTCTTTGTTCAAGCCAGTTAAATGATGTTCGCGATATAAATGATCCAAACGATGAATGGCCAGTAGTTTGTCCAACAAACCCATTACACCGGTTAAAATGGCAGTTTGTTTTTCTTGGGGAACAAGATTCAGTAAGGTGATGGCTGTGGTCATGGGCGGTCCGAGGTCAATAGCTTAGGGCTGCGACACGTTTTACGTGCACTGGTTTTAATACTAGACCGTTATCAAGAGGTTTATTATTCAGCGACGTTAGGAATATCTTGGCTATTATATCCAAGCGCAAATTGCGGCATACTATGTAAGAACAATGACCTAACAAATATGACTTAAGGCTATAACAATGCAGCAAATCACTTTGACCCAGCCAGACGATTGGCATTTACATTTTCGCGATAATGATATGTTGCTAGAAACCGTGCCTGCTACAGCAAGGACTTTCAAACGCGCTATCGTCATGCCTAATTTAGTTCCGCCGGTGGTGAATGCTGAGCTGGCAAGTGCCTATCGAGACCGAATTCTAGCGGCGCGCCCCCAGGGCAGTGAATTTGAACCCTTGATGACGCTTTTTTTAACCAATACCACCTCTATTGACGATATTCGAGCAGCGAAAAAAGCCGGTGTGGTTGCGGCTAAGTTATATCCAGCAGGCGCGACGACCAATTCTGATGCAGCAGTGAAGGGCATTGAAGCCTTGTTCCCCGTTTTTGCAGAAATGGCCGAGCAGGGTATGTTGTTACTTATCCACGGTGAAGTCACTGAAAGCCACGTCGATATTTTTGACCGTGAAAAATTTTTCATTGAGCAATTCTTGGTGAAAATTGTGAACCAATTTCCACAATTGAAAGTGGTGCTTGAGCATATCACGACCAGTGATGCAGTGGACTTCGTAAGTGCCAGTTCGCACAATGTCGCGGCAACTATAACCCCTCAGCATTTGCTGCTTAATCGTAATGACTTGCTGGTGGGCGGGGTGAGACCACATAATTTCTGTTTACCTGTGCTAAAGCGCAGTACCCATCAACAAGCGTTGCGAAAAGCAGTTGCGACAGGTTCAAGTAAATTCTTTTTAGGAACGGATTCAGCGCCTCACGAAAAAAGCGCGAAAGAATCAGCATGTGGTTGCGCGGGCTGCTACAGTGCGTGGAGCGCGTTGGAATTGTATGCTCAGGTATTCGAAGAATTAGACGCCTTGGATAAGCTAGAAGGCTTCGCGAGTCACCATGGAGCCGATTTTTATGGTTTACCGCGTAATACCAAGCAAGTAACTTTGGTAAAAGAGGAGTGGACTATTCCTGAAGTGATTACTTTGCCCAATGGTGAACCTATCGTGCCATTTTTTGCAGGGCAAACAGTTAATTGGGCGCTCAAAGCGTAATGCACATACGCCGGGCGCTCATCACTGCTTGGTTAGGATTCATGTTGATTCTTGCTCTTTGCGGTAAAGCGCTCGCTCAAGAAAGTACGTCAGAACCCGCGTTTTGGGTTTTGACATCCTTGGAGCCACCTTTTAGCTTACGTAACGACAAGGGGCAGCTTGAAGGATATTTGATTGAGGTGGTTAGCGGTATTTTAACCGAAGCAAACATTGAGCAAGAGATCCTCGCTGCGCCTTGGGGGCGCTTAATACAGGAAGCGCAAAGTAAACCTAATGTGCTGATGTTTCCACTGGCGCGCACCCCTGATAGAGAAAACGACTATCATTGGATTTTACCACTGACTTCAAATATTTACGGAGTCCTTGGTGCTACTGAAGATAAAAAGTTTGTAAAACGAAAAGAAGACTTGAATAAGGTATCGCCAATTGGCGTGCTCAAAAACGATTTTCGCCATAAAGTGCTGCTAGATCAGAATATTGAAGGTGTCATGCCTTTTGATGATTACGACGCAGCCGTTTCTGAGCTCTTATCGGGAAAGCTTAGCTCTTTGTTTTTCTCTGACGCTGGCTTACGTTACTTTTGTTTTAAACAAGGTGCGGATTGCTCACACTTTACTTTGCTCTATGAATACCAAACTCTCACCAGTTATATTGCCTTGTCAAAAGGTACTGATGCCCAACATATTGGTAAGTTAAAGACAGCCGCAGCACATTTCTTACGGGGTGCTAAATTTAAGGAAATACAACAACGTTGGTTAATGAAGCTACGCTCTCAAGGTCCATTTAAATTGCATATCGATCATGGGGTGCTCAACCTCTGGTAGTAGTCAAGCGGAGCCTTCATATTTCGAATTGATTAGGTGCGATTCATTAAAGTGATAGCTCTGACTCCTACATATTAATACACTAATAACATAATGATTTTTCAGCCAACAAATCGGGGTTTTTTATTATGCACTGGAGCGTATGCCGTGTTTCGTAATTTAACCTTAATCCTTTCCCTATGTTGCTTATTCCATCAAAAGGTCAGTGCCCAATCTAATCACGAAGAGTTAGCTTTAGCGGTTATTTATGCTGAAGGGCCGCCGTTTTACGTCTTTGATGAAAACACCCAGCGCTCAAGCGGCTTATTTATAGATATACTGCAACACTTAGCTCAGTCACTTGACCGTGATTTACGTTATTTACCCACCGCACGAAATAAAATAGAGCAGGACGTTTTGGAACAGAAAGCGGATGTGGCCTTTTTAGCGCCTAAGTGGTTAGATTCGCCCGAAAAACTGCTGTTCAGCGATCCCGTCTTTAGTTATCAACACGCCTTTTATGGGCTCAACGCGCCACAAGAGGGTGATAAACTTGCAGATACCGTGCATGGCAAAAGTGTCTGCTTGCGTGAAAATTACCGCTACCCAGAGTTGGATCCTTGGCTTAAAAATGGGGTGTTGTCTCCCGTATATGTGTCTAGTCATTCTCGCTTATTTGACATGCTACAACTCGCGCGCTGCGACCTGATATACACCAATACATATAGAGCACGTTGGACGCTGAACGCAAATCATTATGATAAGGCCGTGTTCCAGTTGGGCACGATGGGGTTAACCGATGAGATAATGTTGGCTTTTTCACCTGGTTGGACAGACAAGATCCCGCAAGTTAATGCCATCATTGAGCAAATGCGTCAATCCGGTGAAATACAAGACGTTATAGATAAGAACTTGAATCAACAGCGTGCTGAATAAATTTAAGTAACTAAATTAATGTGTTAACAAGTAAAAACAATAACGAATATATGAAAGGACAACTATGACTGAATTAGTGCAATACCAATGTGAAAACAATGTAGCAACCATAACGTTAAATAACGGCAAGGTGAATGCGTTTTCTCACGCTATGATCGATCAGCTCAATGGCGCGCTTGATAAAGCATCAGCGGATGAGGCTGTAGTGGTCATCAAAGGCCAACCAGGCATGTTCTCTGCCGGGTACGATTTAAGCGTGATGCAAGAAAGTATGGAAGCCGCAATGAAATTAGTTGAGAAAGGTTCGACATTGACGCGTAGAATGCTGTCCTTTGAATATCCTATCATTGCTGCCTGTACTGGGCACGCTGTTGCTAAAGGCGCGTTTGTGCTGTTAGCCTCTGATTATCGAATTGGGATTCAAGGTAAGTTTAAAATTGGTTTGAACGAAGTTGCCATTGGCATGACCATGCATCAAGCGGGTTTAGAATTAGCGCGTGGACGATTAGCCCCAGTGTTTTTTAATCGTTCCGTGATATTAGCTGAAATGGTATCAGTTGATGATGCCGTAACCGCTGGTTTCCTAGACGTGGCGGTAGCACCGGACGCATTTGAGCAAACCGTCGCCGCCACCGCGCAAGCGATGACCAAATTAAATATGAAAGCCCATAAACAAACTAAGTTAAAAGCCCGAGCCGGACTGTTAGACGCGCTAGACAAAGCGATTGAAGTTGACCGTGGTTCGAGTCTTTAACGATTAAAGACATAAATGAGAGAATGTTGTGAGTAAGGAATTTTCCTCCCTGGGGCTAGAAGCAGCCTTGTTAGATAATTTGCAAAGTATGGGGTTCAGTCAAATGACTGAAATTCAAGCCGGAACGCTACCGGCTATTTTAGAGGGGCGTGATGTAGTGGCGAAAGCCAAAACCGGAAGTGGTAAAACCGCTGCTTTTGGCTTGGCTCTATTGCACAATTTAGACGTGAAGCGCTTTCGTGTTCAAGCTCTAGTGATGTGCCCTACCCGAGAGTTAGCGGAGCAAGTTGCTCTCGAAATCCGCCGTTTAGGGCGCGGTATTCACAATATTAAAGTGTTAACGTTATGTGGTGGTACGCCTATGGGGCCGCAAATTGGCTCACTGGAGCACGGTGCTCATATTATCGTTGGCACACCTGGGCGTATAATGGATCATCTTTACAAGCGCCGCTTGGATTTATCGGAAGTTAATACGCTGGTATTGGATGAAGCAGACCGTATGCTTGATATGGGCTTTGAAGATGAAATGGATGCCGTTATTAAAAGCGTGCCCGAGCAGCGTCAAACCTTGCTGTTTTCTGCGACCTACCCAGATTCAATCGCCGCGATCAGTGGCCAAGTGCAGAAAAGCCCATTAGAAGTCACTGTTGAATCCACCCACGATACCGACACCATAGAGCAAGTATTTTTCGAAGTAGAAGATGCACATCGTACAAAAGCTGTAGCTGCGCTATTAAGTCATTATCAACCTGAATCGGCAATTGTGTTTTGTAATACAAAAATAGCCTGTCAGGAAGTGGCTGATGAGCTGCAGTCCATGGGGGTATCAGTACTAGCTCTGCATGGTGATTTAGAGCAGCGTGAGCGTAACCAAGTGCTGGTGCGTTTCGCAAACAAGAGTGCCTCTGTGTTGGTGGCAACGGATGTGGCCTCACGGGGCTTAGACATTAAAGAAGTAAACGCTGTGATTAGTTATCACATTACGCCCGACCCAGAAGTACATATCCATCGTATAGGTCGCACGGGCCGAGCGGAATCAAAAGGGGTTGCACTAACACTTGTTGCGCCAGATGAAATGGCCAGGGCAAACGCCATTGAAGATTACCAAAAAGCGAAATTGAAATGGACAGGCATTCAAGCCATGCGTTTTCATGCTAATCGCTTGATCCAACCACAATACAGTACTTTATGTGTTGATGGCGGTAAGAAAGCCAAACTCAGGCCGGGTGACTTACTTGGCGCTTTGACCAAAGAAGCGGAAATCCCTGGGGATGATATTGGTAAGATCCATATCACTGAGTTCCACGCCTATGTAGCAGTAAAAACGCGCAGTGTTAAGCGGGCCATGCGCCAATTAGGTGAAGGTAAAATCAAAGGGAAAAAGTTTAAAGTGCGTAAGTTTAACTGAAACGCCCAGTAAAATGTTTTGAATATAAAAAAGGCGATGAGTGACTCACTCATCGCCTTTTTCGAATCAGTTTACCCGTGCTTTAACTCGAAAACACTCTACTCCTATGCTTATTAGGCATCTTTTTATGCAGCATTTGTCTGAACTCATTAGAATCATAAGCAAACAACACTCCAATCCCTTCTTGACTGCAATGGGTTATCAAGCCTTTTTGCAGTAACAGCGCGTCATTTTGCTGCTCGTCGGTAAAATATAATTCTATAAAGTCATCCGGACGGAGTTCAGGATGTGGCATTTCAATAAACGCGCCGAAAGGGCTTATATTACGGGTACAGGTTTCGCCCATTTCTTTTCCCATATGGCGAACTTTCACTTCAAGGGCTAAGGGGGCTCGGTTACTCGTGCGGTGATTCAAGGACATTCAAACCTCTCTTTTTGACGTTGTGTAACAAGCCTTGTAAGTATACAAAATATATATCAGACGTCATGTTTTTTCGGGATTAAAATTGACCTTGAACAATATGGTGAACATTCAACTGATTTATGTATATCTAAGGGCATACCCTAATCTTATTACATGGCGAGCTTATATACGAAACGATCTGTTTAACGGCGCACACTGGGATCAAAAACCACTGAACGCATTCTTAGGAGGGATTTATGAATGTGGATTGGTATTATCAATTAGCGGATGCCAGCATTGGGTAAACGAGATACTATTTAATATAGAAAAGAATCCAGTTGAAAGAATTTCGACCTCTGTCATTTTACACTGCCGGGAATTGAACCGTTCTACACTTAGCCTATACGTGTATCTTGAGGGGGATTTCCAGGCGGCGCCTTGAATAGAGAGAGTTTTACGTAGTACATTTTTAGGTGCCTTGCGCACGTCAAATTATAGGGTGATATATGTTAACCATGGCTGATTTTGTAAAAGTGTCTCCCTGTGAATATTCAGAAGGGTTAGGGCGTGAACAATTTGTAGATGGCGCTATTAGAGAGTTATGGCCGCAAATGCCTAGAATTGCAGGGCCAGCATTTACGGTTAAATGTGCGAAGGGTGATCATCTTAGCCTACATGCCGCTATATACCGTGCAGCTCCAGGAGACATCATAGTCGTTGAAGCGGACCCTGAGTTTGCCAGCGCAGGGGGAAATGTATGTGCTGTCGCTCAGCAACGGGGGATTGCGGGCTTTGTTATAGATGGCGTCATCCGTGATTTAGGCGAGGTACGAGATCTGCAATTTCCTGTCTATGCCCGTGGTGTTATTCCAGTGCCAGCTAAAAAAGAGCAAATTTTACCTTTTAATCAACCAATTAACTGCGGCGGTGTACGCGTCTGTGCTGGGGATATAGTCGTGGCTGACGAAGAGGGTATTGTGGTTATTCCGAAAGCGTTGGCCGAAGAAGCTTATCGCTTGGGTAAAGAAAGAACAGACAAAGACGCAGCAATGTCATTAAGTGAATGGCGCGAAGCTCATGAAGCCAAAATTGAAGCGACCCTCAAGGCTTTAGGCTTCCAAGATTAATTTAAGTAAATAAGTAGTTGATATGTTTTCATTTTTTGAACGGTTAGTAGAGCCGTTCCCACAGGATATGCCTGGGCAACCTCCAGAAGGCTTGGTGGCGTTTTGTCGTTATTACTCCAAAGGAATGTGGCCCGCTATTTTTGCAGTATCGATACTTGCAGCAGCTATCGCCATGTTAGAAGTGTCGTTATTTGGATTTGTTGGGCAGTTAGTCGATTGGCTGGCGTCTAAAGATCCTGACACCTTTTTAGCCGAAGAAAAAAGTAGCTTGATATGGATGGGAGCCGTGGTACTGGTGATTTTACCTAGCTGCGTAGCGCTGCAATCATTGATTAACCATCAAACACTCATGGGTAATTATCCCATGCGCATTCGTTGGCAAGCGCACCGGTATTTGATTGGCCAAAGTATCAGCTTTTTTCAGAATGAATTTGCCGGCCGCATCGCCACCAAAGTCATGCAAACCGCACTGTCGGTTCGTCAGTCGGTCATGCAGCTACTTAATTTATTGGTGTACATCAGTGTCTATTTTCTCAGTATCGTGGTCATGGTGTTTAGCATTGATTGGCGATTGAGTTTGCCTTTAATCTTGTGGCTGTGCATATACATAGGTGTTCTACGCTACTTTGTGCCGCGATTGAAACGCGTTGCTCAGCGCCAAGCTGATGCACGTAGTGTGATGACCGGCAGAATAGTCGATAGTTACAGCAATATTGCTACGGTTAAGCTTTTCTCGCACACCAGCCGTGAAGCCGATTATGCCTATGAAGGTATGAATGGGTTCTTGCAAACGGTTCATCCGCAAATGCGTTTGGTTACCTTGCTTAATACCTGTGTGTGGTTCAGTAATGCACTGTTAGTATTCTCTATCAGTGCTTTATCCATCTACCTTTGGTTAGAAAAAGTGGTGACGCCGGGGGATATAGCTATTGCTATTACGTTGTGCCTTCGTTTAAACGGCATGTCTCAGTGGATCATGTGGGAAGTGTCATCCCTTTTTGAAAATATAGGTACAGTACAAGACGGGATCAATACCTTGTCTAAACCGACGGCGGTTAAAGATATTGACAATGCGCCGCCTCTTAGCGTCAGTGGTGGGGCGATTACCTTTTCTGATGTGACATTTAATTACCCTGGACCTGAAAATAAGCAGATAGAGGTGTTTAATAACCTTAATATCGATATAAAACCGGGTGAAAAGGTTGGGTTAGTTGGTCGTTCGGGGGCGGGTAAATCGACACTGGTTAACTTGTTACTGCGCTTCTTTGATGTGCAAAGCGGTAAGATATTAGTCGATGGGCAAGACGTGAGCGAAATTAGTCAGGAAAGCTTACGTTCTCATATCAGTATGGTTACCCAAGATACATCGCTGTTACATCGTTCTGTACGCGACAATATTTTATATGGTCGATTAGGTGCCAGTGAAGAAGAAATGCTGGCTGCTGCGAAACAGGCCGAGTCCCATGAATTTATTCAAAACCTTTCCGATTTACATGGGCATACAGGGTATGACGCACAAGTCGGCGAGCGTGGTGTTAAGTTATCTGGGGGCCAGCGCCAACGTATCGCCATTGCGCGGGTCATGCTTAAAGATGCACCTATTCTTATTCTGGATGAGGCTACATCAGCTTTAGATTCGGAAGTAGAAGCCGCTATACAAGAATGCCTCAACAAGGTAATGGAAAATAAAACGGTTTTAGCCATTGCTCACAGGTTGTCCACTATTGCCCAAATGGATCGGTTATTAGTGCTGGACGATGGTCGTATAGTTGAGTCGGGTACACATAATGAGCTGTTGGCGCACAATGGTATTTACGCCAAGTTATGGGCCCATCAAACCGGTGGTTTTATCGGTGTTGAGTAAAGACTAGGGTAAAGCATACATTCACGGTACGCTTTATCCTCGTTTTCATCTTGTATAACACCGACTAATAAGTATAATACGCCTCCCTCCTTATTAGTGATTCTGAATTTTTCCACAAAAATCTAAGACGTCATAAGGATGGTGTAAGTAAATTTAATCACTCAATTACGTGATAAGTGAGTGATTAAGAGCAGTATTTTATTTTAGGGGTGTAGTTCCAATTGGTAGAACAGCGGTCTCCAAAACCGATGGCTGGGGGTTCGAATCCCTCCACCCCTGCCAAATTAGGTTAAAGTTCAGAGGCGTTATACTGCAGCTGAATAGTAAAAATGTAGAAGGTTGAGGGACGAGAACGCCCAAGGGTTCGACAAATCGTCTGGAACGATTTGAACCGCGTCAGCGCCGCTTGCGGTCAGTTACAGGGAGGTAACTGAGATCATCCCTCCACCCCTGCCACTTTTGGCATTGAAACTAAGTGTATAGGCAGACGTTTGCACCATTGATGACGTCGCGATTAAGTTAGTATTAGGTAATAGCATGAGCGAAAAAGCGGAAAATAGTTCAAATCCATTAGACTTAGTTAAATGGCTAGTTGTTTTGGTTTTGTTAGGTGGTGCGGTTGCAGCAAATTCCATCTATGAAGATATATCAGTACTTTATCGCGCACTTGGTGTCGTCGCAGCTGTCCTTGTTGCCGGTTTTATTGCCGCTTCAACGGAAAAAGGTAGCAGCTTTTTGACCTTCGCTAAAGATGCTCGCACGGAAGTACGAAAAGTTGTTTGGCCCACCCGCCAAGAAGCAACACAGACGACAATTATTGTTTTAGTTGCTACAGCCTTCATGTCACTAGTACTGTGGGGCCTTGACCTCATTATCGTACAGTTAGTTTCTTTTATCACCGGCTTAGGAATTTAATCATGTCAGAAATTACAGAAAATGCGGACGTGCCAGAGAAGTCAGATAAAAAGTGGTATGTCGTTCAGGCGTTCTCTCAATATGAAGGGCGTGTGAAAAAGACACTTCTTGAATATATTAAAATGCACGAAATGGAAGATTCTTTCGGAGAGATACTTGTTCCTACCGAAGAAGTCATTGAAATGCGCTCTGGCCAACAACGTAAGAGTGAGCGTAAGTTCTTCCCAGGTTACGTATTAGTACAAATGGATATGAACGAAGATTCATGGCATTTAGTCAAAAGTGTTCCTCGTGTGCTTGGTTTTATCGGTGGTACATCTGACCGCCCAGCGCCTATCACCACAAAAGAAGCTAATGCTATTTTGAATCGCCTTGAAGAAGGTGTTGATAAGCCAAAACCAAAAACATTGTTCGAACCAGGCGAAGTGGTACGTGTTACCGATGGTCCTTTTGCTGACTTTAACGGTGTGGTTGAAGAAGTCGATTACGAAAAGAGCCGCTTAAAAGTATCGGTGCTTATTTTCGGTCGCTCAACACCTGTAGAATTAGAATTCGGCCAAGTCGAGAAGGGGTAAAAGCGGGGCTTTCGGAAGCTTAGCTTTCGCCGCTTGCACGACCAGCAGGGATGTCGGGCTGGAACCTGTCACAGGAAGTGAACGAAGAGACAGCGCTAGGCTGTCTTTTTTGTTAATACATCGATGTTTCGAAAATTCGGATGGTTTGACTGGCAATTGGCGCCAAAGATGGCGTCGCAGAAATTAAAATAAAGATGTCCAAACGACATCTTTTTTTGATTTTAAATCGAACATTATGCAGCTTATGGTTTCGACATGAATTGGATAAAGTTCGTACATAATGGTTGCGAAGGGTTTATAGTTAGTCTATACTTCGCGGCCCTTTTTGTTGAACGGGAAGCCAATTAAGCAAGCATTCTCAGTGTTTGCGAGGCGTTTGACCCATTAATTGAGAGTATTATCATGGCTAAAAAAGTCACAGGCATTATCAAATTACAGGTTGCGGCTGGTGCTGCTAACCCAAGTCCGCCAGTTGGTCCAGCATTGGGTCAAAAAGGCGTTAACATCATGGAATTCTGTAAAGCATTCAACGCTAAAACAGGTGACATGGAAAAAGGTTCTCCCGTTCCAGTAGAAATTACTGTTTACGAAGACCGTTCTTTCACATTCGAAACCAAGACATCACCTGCTTCTTACATGCTTAAGAAAGCGGCTGGTATCAAAAGTGGTTCTGGTCGTCCTAACACTGAAAAAGTGGGTAAAGTGACTCTTGCGCAACTAGAAGAAATTGCTAAAGCGAAAGAACCAGATCTAACTGCAGCTGATTTAGAAGCAGCTGTTCGCACCATCGCTGGCTCTGCACGCAGCATGGGCTTGGTAGTAGAGGGATAAGAAATGGCTAAATTGACTAAACGCGCTCGTCTTGTACGTGACAAAGTAGAAGCGACGAAAGAATACGATTTCAATGAAGCGGTTGCTTTGTTGAAAGAACTTGCTACCGCAAAATTCGCTGAAAGTGTTGATGTTGCTGTAAATCTTGGCATTGATGCACGTAAATCTGATCAAAACGTTCGTGGCGCAACTGTGCTTCCTAACGGTACTGGTAAAGAAGTACGTGTTGCTGTTTTCACTCAAGGTGCAAACGCTGAAGCTGCTAAAGAAGCGGGTGCTGACATCGTTGGTATGGAAGACCTAGCTGAGCAAGTTAAGAAAGGCGAAATGAACTTTGACGTAGTTGTTGCATCTCCTGACGCAATGCGCGTTGTAGGTATGTTAGGCCAAATCTTAGGCCCTCGTGGTTTAATGCCTAACCCTAAAACGGGTACAGTAACGCCAGACGTAGCGACAGCGGTTAAGAACGCTAAAGCTGGTCAGGTTCGTTACCGCAATGACAAGAATGGTATCATTCATGCCAGCATCGGTAAGATTGCTTTTGAAAGCAACCAAATCGAAGAAAACTTAGCCGCTTTGATTGAAGCTGTTAAGAAAGCCAAGCCTTCATCGGCTAAAGGCGTATACATTAAGAAAATCAGCTTAAGCACTACTATGGGCGCGGGTATTACCATCGACCAAGCTAGTTTAACAGCAGCAAGCTAATTTTAGCCTTAGTTTAGCTAAGGCACTTGTAAGTAGTTGAATTTTTGACTACTTATTCTCTCTAGAAAGGTATGGGTTGGAGTCATTGTTTTCATTAACACATGACTCCCGTCCAAGACCGCAGGCGTAAAGCAGTAACTGAAGTAAGAGAGCAGTTACACAGATTGCAAAATCTTAAATGCTTTACTTAAAACAATAGCCTGCGCAGACGGTGATTTCGACTCAGACTCTCTGGGATTAACGAACACCGTAGAGCGGTAGAATACTTAGCCTGAGTTAATCAAGATAAGCGTTCTATCAATCTGTGAATCCTGAAAAGTGTTATTTAATAATAGACTTTTCAGACTTAAAGAAGGTGAACACAGTGGCACTAGGCTTAGCAGCAAAGAAAGAGATCGTCGCAGAAGTTAGCGAAGTTGCATCTCAAGCTCTATCCGTTGCCGTTGCTGAATACCGTGGTATGGAAGTATCAGAACTAACTGAACTTCGTGTTAAAGCTCGTGAGCAAGGCGTATATCTAAAAGTTGTTAGAAATACTCTAGCTAAGCGCGCATTATCCGAAACTAAGTTCTCTGATTTGGAAAGTGCCTTAACTGGTCCGTTAATTTACGGATTTTCGATTGAAGCACCAGGCGGTGCGGCGCGTCTTTTTAAAGACTTCGCTAAAACGAATGCCAAGTTAAACGTAACTGCCCTTTCTATTGGTAGTGGTCTATTGGGTCCTGAGAAATTGGACGCAGTGGCAGCATTGCCTACCCGCGACGAAGCGCTTGCGAGATTGCTTGCAACCTTCAAAGCACCTGTTGGGAAATTCGTTCAAACTGTTAACGAAATTCCTTCCAAGTTTGTGCGCGTATTGGCAGCGATCAAAGAAACCAAATAATTTGGTTCCTTTGTACATATAATTTTTTAATCATTAAACCCAGGAGTTTAGAGAAATGGCTCTAACCAAAGAAGATATTTTAAACGCAATTGCTGAAATGCCAGTAATGGACCTTGTTGAGCTTATCGAAGCTGCAGAAGAAAAATTCGGTGTAACAGCGACTGCTGCTGTTGCTGCCGCTGCTCCTGCTGCTGGCGGTGAAGCTGCTGCAGAACAAACTGAATTCGATGTTGTTTTGACATCTTTCGGTGGTAACAAAGTTGCTGTAATCAAAGCGGTACGTGGCGCAACTGGTCTTGGCTTGAAAGAAGCTAAAGAAGTAGTTGAAGCTGCACCGAAAGCGATTAAAGAAGGCGTTGCTAAAGAAGAAGCTGAAGAACTTAAGAAGACGCTTGAAGAAGCTGGCGCTGAAGTTGAGCTTAAGTAATCTGTCTAACGACAGGTTACTAGCCTGAAAAGGCTTAGGCTGGTGATTTTATAATCACCAGCCTTTTTGCGCTGTAGGATAAAGTATTTTCATCCTTTAAAATTTATTCTATTTGTTAGCGCAAATTACATTTAAACCTAAATAAAACCAATAAGTTAAGTAAGCCTCTTAATGACTTTGGTAAACGGTTAAAGTGTAAAATAAAGGGTGCTGGAAGTTTGCTTTATAGAAAATCTATTTAGCAAGTTGGGTCAAAAATCGGCAGGCTGAGGAACCCATGGTTTACTCTTATAGCGAAAAGAAACGTATCCGTAAGGATTTTGGCAAACGCCCACAGGTATTGGAAATACCGTATCTACTTTCAATCCAGCTAGATTCTTTTAAAAAGTTTATTGACCTTGACGTCGATGGTCAGCATGGACTGGAAGCAGCATTTCGATCAGTTTTCCCAATAAAAAGTTACTCTGGTAACGCAGAATTACAGTACGTAAGTTACCGTTTAGGTGAGCCCGTATTTGACGTAAAAGAATGTCAAATCCGTGGTGTAACCTTTTCAGCGCCTTTGCGTGTTAAATTACGTTTAGTGTTGTTCGATCGTGAAGCAGCACCAGGCACAGTAAAAGACATCAAAGAGCAAGAAGTTTACATGGGCGAAATTCCGCTCATGACTGAAAATGGAACTTTCGTCATTAACGGTACTGAGCGAGTCATCGTATCTCAGTTACACCGTTCGCCAGGCGTATTCTTTGATCACGATAAAGGTAAAACTCACTCATCAGGTAAAGTGTTATATAACGCGCGCGTTATACCTTACCGTGGTTCGTGGTTAGACTTTGAATTTGACCCTAAAGATAACCTTTATGTTCGTATCGATAGACGCCGCAAATTGCCTGCGACTATCATGCTACGTGCATTAGAAATTCCTACCGAAGAAATTCTTGGTATGTTCTTTGAGAAGAACCAAGTACGTATCGACGGTAATCGTTTCATGTCTGATATCGTGCCAGATCGCCTTCGTGGTGAAACTGCACAATTCGATATTTTAGACTCGGATGGCAATGTGCTTGTAGAAGCAGGCCGTCGTATTTCAGCTCGTCATACCCGTGCGCTTGAAAAAGCCGGTATCGTTGAACTTGAAGTACCAGCTGAATACTTAGTTGGCCGTGTATTCGCGTGTGATTACGTGGATCAAGAAACCGGTGAACTTGTTGTTGCTGCAAACGATCTATTAACACTTGAAAATGTTCTGGCACTTAAAGAAGCCGGATATACAACGTTTGAAACTTTGTATATTAACGAACTTGATCACGGTGCTTATATCTCTGACACCTTGCGCATTGATAGCTCAACTAACCGCCTAGAAGCGTTGGTTGAAATTTATCGCATGATGCGCCCTGGTGAGCCACCAACGAAAGACGCAGCAGAAACGTTATTTACTAACCTGTTCTTCTCCGAGGATCGTTACGATTTATCGTCTGTTGGACGTATGAAGTTCAACCGTCGTTTAGGTCGTGAAACATCTATCGGTGCAGGCACATTAGACAAAGACGACATCGTTGACGTAATGAAGCAACTGATCACTATTCGTGACGGTAAAGACGACGTTGATGATATCGATCACTTGGGTAACCGTCGTATTCGTTCTGTTGGCGAAATGGCCGAGAACCAATTCCGTGTTGGTCTAGTTCGTGTTGAACGTGCCGTTAAGGAACGTTTGAGCTTAGGTGATTTAGACGCTGTTATGCCTCAAGACCTTATTAATGCGAAGCCTATTTCGGCTGCGGTTAAAGAGTTCTTTGGCTCAAGCCAGTTGTCTCAGTTTATGGATCAGAACAACCCGTTGTCTGAAGTAACCCATAAGCGTCGTATTTCAGCCTTAGGCCCGGGCGGTCTTACACGTGAGCGTGCAGGCTTCGAAGTACGAGATGTACACCCGACTCACTATGGTCGTGTATGTCCTATCGAAACACCTGAGGGACCAAACATCGGTTTGATCAACTCGCTGGCGAGTTTCGCTCGTACCAATGATTTTGGTTTCCTAGAAACACCATATCGTAAGATTGTTGACGGTGTAGTGACTGACGAAATCGATTACTTATCAGCAATCGAAGAAGGTCAATTCTCAATCGCACAGGCTAACGTTGTGCTTGATGAATCTGGCCGTCTTGCTGATGACTTGATCCCTTGTCGTCACCGCGGTGAAACAACATTGAAAGAAAGCTCTGAGATCACCTACATGGATGTATCTCCGCAGCAAATCGTTTCAATCGCAGCCAGTATCATCCCGTTCCTAGAACACGATGATGCTAACCGAGCCTTGATGGGTGCGAACATGCAACGTCAAGCGGTGCCAACGCTTATTGCAGATAAGCCACTTGTTGGTACCGGTATGGAAAAAACAGTTGCAGTTGATTCTGGTGTAACAGTAGTAGCTAAACGCGGTGGTCGTGTCGACTACGTTGATGCAAGCCGTATTGTTATTAAAGTTAATGAAGAAGAAACGGTTGCCGGCGAGGCGGGCATCGATATCTACAACTTAACTAAGTACACCCGTTCTAACCAGAACACCTGTATCAATCAGCGTCCTACTTGTAATGTTGGTGAGCCAATTGTTGCGGGTGACGTATTAGCCGATGGTCCATCTACTGATTTAGGTGAATTAGCGCTAGGGCAAAACATGCGTATCGCATTCATGCCTTGGAACGGTTATAACTTCGAAGATTCAATCTTGATCTCTGAGCGCGTTGCTATGGAAGATCGTTTCACCACAATTCATATTCAAGAATTGAGCTGTGTGGCACGGGATACCAAGTTAGGGCCAGAGGAAATCAGTTCTGATATTCCAAATGTAGGTGAATCTGCGCTGGGTAAATTGGACGAGTCCGGTGTTGTGTACATCGGTGCTGAAGTTAAAGGTGGCGACATCTTAGTGGGTAAAGTTACCCCTAAAGGTGAAACACAGTTAACACCTGAAGAGAAACTTTTACGAGCTATCTTCGGTGAGAAAGCATCTGACGTTAAAGATACTTCATTGCGCGTGCCTAACAGCGTTCGTGGTACTGTCATTGATGTACAGGTATTTACTCGTGATGGCGTAGAAAAAGATAAGCGTGCACTTGAAATTGAAGGCATGCAGTTACGTCAAGTGAAGAAAGATTTATCAGACGAATTCAATATTCTTGCTGATGGCATCTTCGCTCGTGCTAAAAACTTGTTGATTAAATCCGGTATCGAAGAGTCTCGTTTAGAGTCTGCTCAACGTGAAAAATGGTTCGACCTAACGCTAACAGATGAAGATGCGCAAACTGAGCTTGATCAAATTGCTGAGCAGTTTGTTGAAATCAAAGCTGATTTTGATAAGAAGTTCGAAATCAAGCGACGCAAGATCACTCAAGGTGATGATCTTCAACCAGGCGTTCTTAAAATCGTTAAGGTTTACTTGGCTGTTAAACGTCAAATTCAACCTGGTGATAAGATGGCTGGTCGTCACGGTAACAAGGGTGTTATTTCAACAATTAAACCAGTTGAAGACATGCCTTACGATGTTAACGGTACGCCGGTAGACATCGTATTGAACCCATTGGGTGTACCGTCACGTATGAACATCGGTCAGATCCTTGAGACTCACTTAGGTATGGCTGCTCATGGCATAGGCGTGAAAATCGACCGCATGTTAAAAGAGCACGAAGAGATGGCCAAGTTACGTAGCTTCCTTAAAGAGGTTTACGGTGCTGGCACAACTCACCAAGAAGTGGATCTTGATAACTTCAGTGATGACGAAATTACCCGTCTAGCAGATAACTTGCGTAAAGGTGTGCCTATGGCAACACCAGTGTTTGATGGTGCTACTGAGGCAGAAATCAAACATATGCTTACGCTTGCTGATCTTCCTGAAAGTGGGCAAATCGCTTTGTTTGACGGTCGTACCGGACGTGAATTTGAACGTCCAGTAACAGTTGGCTACATGTACATGTTGAAACTTAACCACTTGGTTGATGACAAAATGCATGCTCGTTCAACTGGCTCATACAGCTTGGTTACACAGCAGCCGTTGGGTGGTAAAGCTCAATTCGGTGGTCAGCGCTTCGGAGAGATGGAAGTATGGGCACTGGAAGCATACGGTGCCGCTTACACCTTGCAAGAAATGTTGACAGTTAAATCTGATGATGTGAATGGTCGTACTAAGATGTATAAAAACATCGTTGATGGTGATCATCGCATGGAACCTGGTATGCCAGAATCTTTCAACGTATTGTTGAAAGAGATTCGCTCACTAGGTATCAACATCGAGCTGGAAGAGCAATAAGCCGCGTCTGCAGAGCTTATAGACAGGATAGTCTGATGGGTGTTAATCCATCCATCAGGCTTTTTCAACTGACTCCGCTGGGAGAGTAATGTGAAAGACTTATTAAAGTTTCTTAAACAACAACACAAGTCCGAAGAATTCGATAATATTCGAATTGGTCTTGCGTCACCTGACATGATCCGTTCATGGTCTTTCGGTGAAGTTAAGAAGCCAGAAACCATTAACTACCGTACTTTCAAGCCTGAGCGTGATGGCTTGTTCTGTGCGCGTATTTTTGGACCGGTTAAAGACTACGAGTGTTTGTGTGGCAAATATAAGCGCCTTAAACACCGTGGTGTTATATGTGAAAAATGTGGCGTTGAAGTAACGTTAACCAAAGTACGCCGTGAGCGTATGGGCCACATTGAATTGGCAAGTCCAGTTGCACATATTTGGTTCCTTAAATCATTACCGTCACGTATCGGTTTGATGCTTGATATGACACTTCGTGATATCGAACGTGTGCTTTATTTCGAATCATATGTTGTTGCCGAACCTGGCATGACAACGCTTGAGCGCAGCCAACTTCTTTCTGAAGAAGAATATCTTGATGCGCTAGAAGAGCACGGTGACGAGTTTGAAGCAAAAATGGGTGCCGAAGCGGTTTTCGAATTGCTTAAAGCCCTAGACGTTGATGCTGATGTTGCTGCTATGCGCGAAGAATTGCCTAGCATTAACTCTGAGACTCGTCGTAAGAAAATCACTAAGCGCTTGAAGCTACTTGAATCGTTCCAATTGTCTGGTAACAAGCCAGAGTGGATGATCCTTACTGTTCTTCCGGTATTACCACCTGACTTACGTCCTCTGGTACCGCTAGATGGTGGTCGTTTTGCAACATCTGATTTGAACGATCTGTATCGTCGAGTGATTAACCGTAACAACCGTTTGAAGCGTCTTCTAGACCTTGCTGCACCTGACATTATCGTGCGCAACGAAAAACGTATGTTACAAGAAGCAGTTGATGCCTTGTTAGATAACGGCCGTCGTGGTCGTGCTATCACAGGCTCAAATAAGCGTCCTCTTAAATCTTTGGCTGACATGATCAAAGGTAAGCAAGGTCGTTTCCGTCAAAACTTATTGGGTAAACGTGTAGATTACTCTGGTCGTTCAGTTATCACTGTTGGTCCTACTCTACGTTTACATCAGTGTGGTCTTCCTAAGAAGATGGCACTTGAGCTATTCAAACCGTTCATCTATGGAAAATTAGAAGGGCGTGGTTTAGCGACAACCATTAAAGCAGCCAAAAAATTAGTTGAACGTGAAGATCCGGAAGTATGGGACGTTCTAGACGAAGTTATTCGTGAACACCCAGTATTACTTAACCGTGCGCCTACACTTCACCGATTGGGTATCCAGGCGTTTGAGCCAACCCTAATTGAAGGTAAAGCGATCCAATTGCACCCATTAGTATGTGCGGCGTATAACGCTGACTTCGATGGTGACCAAATGGCGGTTCACGTTCCGTTGACTATCGAAGCACAGCTAGAAGCACGTGCGTTAATGATGTCAACCAACAACATTCTATCACCAGCCAATGGTGAGCCTATCATCGTTCCTTCACAGGATGTTGTAATGGGCTTGTACTATATGACACGTGACCGTGTTAATGGTTTAGGTGAAGGCATGATGTTCACTAGCCCAGACGAAGCTGAAAAAGCGTATCGTACGGGTAATGCGGAACTTCACGCTCGCGTTAAGGTACGTATCACTGAGTATGACGTAGCAGAAGACGGTTCTAAGACAGAGAAAGTAACATTGACAGATACTACTGTTGGTCGTGCAATTTTGTCTTTGGTATTACCAAAAGGCTTGCCTTTTGAGTTAATCAACCAAGCCATGGGCAAGAAGATGATTTCTCGCCTACTGAACGCTTGTTACCGTACTCTAGGTCTGAAAGATACTGTTATCGCGGCTGACCAAATTATGTATACCGGTTTCCACTACGCAATGATTGCGGGTGCTTCTGTTGGTATCGATGACATGGTTATCCCTGATGCGAAGAAAGACATCATTGAAGGTGCTGAAGCTGAAGTACGTGAAATCCAAGAGCAATTCCAGTCTGGTCTTGTTACTGCGGGTGAGCGTTACAACAAGGTTATCGATATCTGGTCTAACGCTAACGAAAAAGTAGCGAAAGCCATGATGGAAAATCTATCAATCGAAACGGTTAAGAACCGTGACGGTGAGATGGAAGACCAAGCATCATTCAACTCAGTATTTATGATGGCCGACTCTGGTGCTCGTGGTAGTGCCGCACAGATTCGTCAGTTGGCGGGTATGCGTGGTCTGATGGCGAAACCAGATGGTTCAATCATCGAAACGCCAATCACCGCTAACTTCCGTGAAGGTCTAAACGTACTTCAGTACTTTATATCTACTCACGGTGCGCGTAAAGGTTTGGCCGATACGGCATTGAAAACAGCTAACTCAGGTTACTTGACTCGTCGTTTGGTTGATGTTGCACAAGATTTGGTTATCAATAACGAAGATTGTGGCACATTCGAAGGTGTGAAAATGACACCGCTAATCGAAGGTGGTGACGTTGTTGAGCCGCTTCGTGAACGTGTACTAGGGCGTACCGTTGCCGAAGACGTGTTGAAGCCTGGTACTAATGAAATTCTAGTAGAACGTAACGTGCTACTGGATGAAGCATTGGTTGATATGCTTGAGTCTAACTCGGTTGATCAAATCCAAGTTCGCTCGGTTATTACCTGTGAAAATGACTTTGGTGTATGTGCTAAGTGTTACGGTCGTGACCTTGCACGTGGTCACATGGTTGGTCACGGTGAAGCGGTTGGTGTTATTGCAGCACAATCAATCGGTGAGCCAGGTACACAGTTAACCATGCGTACGTTCCACATCGGTGGTGCGGCATCACGAGCGTCAGCTGAGAACAGCGTACAGGTCAAAACAACAGGTACACTGAAGCTACAAAATGCTAAGTTCGTTCGCAACACAGACGACAAAGTGGTTATCGTTTCTCGTTCAACTGAAATCACTATTATTGATGATCAAGGTCGTGAGAAAGAGCGTTATAAGGTGCCTTACGGTGCTATCTTAACCACAGATGACAATGCGACAGTCACTAGCGGTGAAGTCGTTGCTAACTGGGACCCGCATTCGCATCCAATCGTTACTGAGCGTCAAGCTAAGATCAGCTTTGCTGACATCGATGACAGTAACACCGAAATGCAGCAGGATGAGTTGACAGGTCTTACACGTATCGTCGTAAATGATCTATCTAAGGCGAATGCTAAAGAGCCTAAGCTAATCCTTGAAAGTGATGAGCATGGCTTACAAGAAATTCGTTTGCCGAGTTTCACCACGATTGAAGCCACTGACGGTATGCAGGCTAAGCCTGGTGATGTGTTAGCGCGTATTCCTCAGGAAAGCTCGAAAACACGTGATATTACCGGTGGTCTTCCAAGGGTTGCTGACTTGTTCGAAGCACGTAAACCTAAAGAGCCAGCTATTTTAGCCGAAGTCTCAGGTACCATTGGTTGGGGTAAAGAAACCAAAGGTAAGAAACGTCTTGTTATCACGCCGAAAGACGCTGATGCATACGAAGAGATGATCCCTAAATGGCGTCAACTTAACGTGTTCGAAGGTGAAAACGTTGAGAAAGGTGAAGTTATTGCGGATGGCCCAGAGTCACCTCATGACATCCTACGCTTACGTGGTATCAGTGCTGTTTCTAACTATATCGTTAATGAAGTACAAGAAGTTTACCGCCTCCAAGGGGTAAAAATTAACGATAAGCACATCGAAGTGGTTATTCGTCAAATGCTACGTAAGTGTATGATCACTTATGCAGGCGACAGTAACTTCCTTGAAGGTGAGCAAGTAGAAGTATCTAACGTGAAAATCGCTAACCGTGAATTGGAAAAGCAAGGCAAAATCCCTGCTCAGTACGAAACACAGTTATTGGGTATCACAAAAGCATCGTTGTCCACTGAGTCATTTATCTCAGCGGCATCTTTCCAAGAAACCACTCGTGTACTTACCGAAGCCGCTGTGCAAGGTAAAGAAGATGAGTTACGTGGCTTGAAAGAGAACGTTATTGTAGGTCGTTTGATACCAGCCGGTACCGGTTTTGCGTATCACCAGAAACGTACTGCAAGAAAACTAGCAGAGCGTCAGGCAGTTGAAGAACTATCTGTCTCTGCAGCAGATGCGGAGCAAGCCTTAACTGAAGCACTTAATGCTGAAGTAATGGACACGCCATCATCTGATGAGTAAAAAATAAGATCATTTGTTAACCCAGATGGTATGGACGCCAATTTAGGCCTTAATCGGTCTTTATTGGCGTTCTCGCTTGACAGGTCAAACTTTGGTCATTAGACTTCCGCGACCCGAAATTTGGTAACAGATAACGGGCCGCGGATTTTTCGCGTTTTATATCCTATGTAAGGATATTCTCAGTCGTAATTTTAACCAGGAGCTAGTTAATGGCAACAGTTAACCAGTTAGTGCGCAAGCCACGCCAAAAGCCCGATGCGAAGAGCAACGTAGCGGCATTGCAGGCCTGTCCACAACGCCGTGGTGTATGTACTCGTGTATATACCACCACTCCAAAGAAGCCAAACTCTGCATTGCGTAAAGTTTGTCGTGTTCGTTTAACCAACGGTTTTGAAGTTTCTTCATACATCGGTGGTGAAGGCCATAACCTACAAGAGCACAGTGTTGTTCTTATCCGTGGTGGTCGTGTTAAAGATTTACCAGGTGTTCGTTACCACACTGTTCGCGGTACATTAGACTGCGCAGGCGTAAGTTCACGTAAACAAGCCCGTTCTAAGTACGGCGCAAAAAGGCCTAAGTCTTAACGGTTCTCCGTTAGTAAGGCCAAACTAAAGTATTAATTGAGTTTTGGGATATTCCTGAATTCTACGGAGAATTAAGATGCCAAGAAGAAGAGTTGTAGGTCAACGCAAAATCCTACCGGATCCTAAGTTCGGATCGCAGTTACTTGCAAAATTTATGAACGTTGTCATGTTAGATGGCAAAAAATCGACTGCTGAAAAAATCGTTTACGGTGCACTCGACATTGTTGCTGATAAAGCTGGCAAGTCTCACCTAGAAATTTTCGAAGACGCTTTGGACAACATCCGTCCTACGGTAGAAGTTAAATCTCGCCGTGTGGGTGGTTCTACGTACCAAGTACCAGTAGAAGTTCGTCCTGTTCGTCGTAATGCCCTAGGTATGCGCTGGTTAGTTGACGCTGCTCGTAAACGTGGTGAAAAATCAATGGCTCAACGCCTTGCAGCTGAAATGCTCGACGCTGCTGAAAACAAAGGTTCTGCGGTTAAGAAACGTGAAGACGTTCACCGTATGGCTGAAGCCAACAAAGCATTCGCTCACTACCGTTGGTAATAAGAGAAAGCTATGGCTCGTAAAACGCCTATCAATCGCTACCGTAACATCGGTATCGTGGCTCACGTCGATGCGGGTAAAACCACGACGACGGAACGTGTTCTCTTCTACACCGGTTTGTCGCATAAAATCGGTGAAGTCCATGATGGCGCTGCCACCATGGACTGGATGGAACAGGAACAAGAGCGCGGTATCACTATTACCTCGGCGGCTACGACCTGCTTTTGGGCAGGTATGGATAAGCAATACGACCAACATCGCATCAACATCATAGACACGCCTGGACACGTTGACTTCACGATTGAAGTTGAGCGGTCTTTGCGGGTCCTTGATGGTGCCGTTGTCGTATTTTGTGGTTCTTCCGGTGTAGAACCTCAATCAGAAACGGTCTGGCGTCAAGCTGACAAATATCACGTCCCTCGGGTCGTGTTTGTCAACAAGATGGACAGAGCCGGTGCAGATTTTGAACGAGTGGTTGGGCAAATTCGCAAACGACTCGGTGCTACCTGTGTTCCTATTCACCTCAATATCGGTTCAGAAGAGAACTTCAGAGGTGTTATCGATTTGATTAAGATGAAAGCCATCAATTGGAATGAATCTGATCAAGGCATGACATTTAGCTATGAAGGTATCCCTGCTGAATTGCAAGACAGAGCAGAAGCGCTACGTACTGAACTTGTAGAAGCCGCCGCAGAAGCCAGTGACGAATTGATGGACAAGTATTTGGAAGGCGAAGAGCTAACCGAAGAAGAGATCAAACTCGCATTGCGCCAGCGTACAATTAATAATGAAATTGTACTCGCTACTTGTGGTTCTGCTTTCAAGAATAAAGGCGTACAAGCGGTTTTGGATGCAGTAATTGAATTCTTACCTGCACCCGCAGACGTACCAGCTATCACTGGTGTGTTAGATGATAAAGATGAAACTGAAGCGACTCGTCCAGCAGATGACGATGCTCCGTTTGCAGCTTTAGCATTTAAAATCGCTACTGACCCATTTGTGGGTACTTTAACATTTTTCCGTTGTTACTCTGGTGTGGTTAACACTGGTGATAGCGTATATAACCCTGTTAAAGCTAAGCGTGAGCGATTTGGTCGTATAGTGCAAATGCACGCGAAAGATCGCGAGGAACTCAAAGAAGTTCGAGCAGGCGATATTGCTGCGGCAATAGGTCTCAAAGATGTGACGACAGGTGACACCTTGTGTGACCCTAACCATATCATTACGCTCGAGCGGATGGACTTCCCTGAGCCCGTTATTTCTATTGCAGTTGAGCCTCGCTCACAAGCCGATCAAGAAAAAATGGCCTTAGCGTTAGGTAAACTAGCGGCTGAAGATCCATCATTTAAAGTTAATACTGACGAAGAGTCAGGACAAACAATCATATCTGGGATGGGTGAACTTCATCTTGATATCATTGTAGATCGCATGAGGCGTGAATTTAGCGTCGAATGCAATGTAGGTAAACCTCAAGTTGCTTACCGCGAAACCATTCGTGGCAAAGTCGACGTTGAAGGTAAGTTTGTTCGTCAATCAGGTGGCCGTGGTCAATTTGGTCATGTTTGGCTGACAATCGAGCCTAATGAAGAAGGGGCTGGGTACGAATTTATTAACAATATAGTCGGTGGTGCAATTCCAAAAGAATTCATTCCTTCCGTTGATAAAGGTATCCACGAACAGATGCAAAATGGTGTGCTTGCAGGTTATCCGGTACTTGATGTAAAGGTAACTTTGTTCGACGGTTCATATCATGATGTTGACTCTTCTGAAATGGCGTTTAAAATCGCTGGTTCAATGGGTTTTAGAAAGGGCGCTGCTGAGGCAAAACCTGTATTGCTTGAACCCACAATGAAAGTTGAAGTTACCACCCCAGAAGACTGGATGGGTGATGTTGTTGGTGATTTGAATCGCCGACGCGGTGTGATAGAAGGCATGGAAGACGGTGTCGCTGGGATCAAGATTGTTCTTGCGAAAGTGCCATTATCAGAAATGTTTGGATATTCCACTGACTTGCGTTCAGCTACGCAAGGAAGAGCATCATATTCAATGGAATTTTTTAATTATTCAGAAGCGCCTAATAATGTTGCGAAAGCCATTATTGACGCTCGTCAATCTTAATAAAGGTCTGGTCCGGTTTACTACATTAGTAGGGCCGGGTTTTTAACTTAGGAAATTTGTAAAATGGCAAAAGCAAAGTTTGAACGTACTAAACCCCATGTAAACGTTGGCACAATCGGCCACGTTGACCACGGTAAAACTACACTTACAGCAGCAATTACTACTGTACTAGCAAAAACGTACGGTGGTGCAGCATCTGCATTCGATCAAATCGATAACGCTCCTGAAGAGCGCGAGCGTGGTATCACAATTTCAACGTCTCACGTTGAATACGATACGCCTACTCGTCACTACGCACACGTTGACTGTCCTGGACACGCCGATTATGTAAAAAACATGATCACTGGTGCTGCTCAAATGGATGGCGCGATTCTAGTAGTAGCAGCGACCGATGGTCCTATGCCACAAACACGTGAGCACATCTTGTTAGGCCGTCAGGTTGGCGTACCTTTCATGGTTGTTTTCATGAACAAATGTGACATGGTTGACGACGAAGAATTGCTAGAATTGGTAGAGATGGAAGTACGTGAATTGCTTTCAGAATACGAATTCCCTGGCGACGACCTACCAGTAATCCAAGGTTCAGCGCTTAAAGCCCTAGAAGGCGAAGAGCAATGGGAAGCAAAAATCATTGAGCTTGCAGAAGCCCTTGATAGCTACATCCCAGAGCCAGAGCGTGACATCGACAAGCCTTTCCTACTTCCAATTGAAGATGTATTCTCAATTTCAGGTCGTGGTACGGTTGTAACAGGTCGTGTTGAGCGTGGTATCGTAAACACAGGTGATGCAGTAGAAATCGTTGGTATGAAAGATACAACGACTTCAACGGTAACTGGTGTTGAAATGTTCCGTAAATTGCTTGACGAAGGTCGTGCTGGTGAGAACATCGGTGCATTGCTTCGTGGTACTAAGCGTGAAGATGTTGAGCGTGGTCAAGTACTAGCTAAGCCTGGTTCAATCAACCCACACACTCAATTCGAAGCTGAAGTATACGTACTAAGCAAAGACGAAGGTGGCCGTCATACTCCATTCTTCAAAGGTTACCGTCCACAGTTCTACTTCCGTACAACTGACGTAACAGGTGCTGTAGAGCTTCCTGAAGGCGTAGAAATGGTAATGCCTGGTGACAACTTGAAATTCGTAGTTGAATTGATTGCTCCTATCGCGATGGACGAAGGTTTACGCTTCGCAATCCGTGAAGGTGGCCGCACAGTAGGTGCTGGCGTTGTTGCAAAAATCATTGCTTAATTACTAGCAAATTGATTTGAAAAAAAGGTCACTTCGGTGGCCTTTTTTTATGTCTATACAAAATGGGGTTTAATCCGTCCATGGTGATGCGGCCAGCCCGATATCCGTATCGGTCGTTCAACCGGCTGGCGCAGTGCGCCAGAAAGCCTCCGGTTTCACCCTTTTTTGTGCCTGCACGTATTGTGTGGCTCCAAGCGGATTATTCCGTGACAAAATCGTCGGGAACGATTTTGAACATGCGAAGCATGGCCCGTAGGGCGTAGGGCAGGATGCCCAGAGTAACGTGGCCGCACAGTAGGTGCAGGTGTTGTTGCAAAAATCATTGCTTAATTACTAGCAAATTGATTTGAAAGAAAGGTCACTTCGGTGGCCTTTTTTTATGTCCAGACAAAACGGGGTTTAACCCGTCCCTGGTGATGCGGCCAGCCCGATATCCGTATCGGTCGTTCAACCGGCTGGCGCAGTGCGCCAGAAAACCTCCGGTTTCACCCTTTTTTGTGCTTGCACGTATTGTGTGGCTTCAAGCGGATTATTCCGTGACAAAATCGTCGGGAACGATTTTAAACATGCGAAGCATGGCCCGTAGGGCGTAGGGCAGGATGCCCGGAGTAACGTGGCCGCACAGTAGGTGCAGGCGTTGTTGCAAAAATCATTGCTTAATTACTAGCAAATTGATTTGAAAGAAAGGTCACTTCGGTGGCCTTTTTTTATGTCTATACAAAACGAGGTTTAACCCGTCCCTGGTGATGCAACTAGATGTCACTGTACACAAAGCGGGAGTAATCACTTTCTAAGTGATGGGCCCGCTTTTAGAGTGATGTAGCTGTGTACAAAATGCGGTCTAACCCTTCCCTGGTAGCTCGGTCCAGTGCACACAATCCTGTGTGCCCGTTCAGTCAGGCGGCGCAATGCGCCTAAACAAATTGACTTTCACCCCTGTGGGGCGTTCAACCGGCTGGTGCGGTGCACCAGAAAGACTTCGGTTTCCCCCTTTGTTAAGTCTGCCAGAAAGCCTATTGTTGCTATCCTGTATGGTAAGTCAGTCTAAGCGCTAAAGCGGAAGCACTTCACTTTCGAAGTTATAGGGCTGGTAAAATTACTAGCCTTTATTTGTTTGTAGTTGTGTAGAATGGTGTTATGCAATGCGTATCGCTGCCGATACAAATATTAATTCCGCCACACTCTTCAAAGTCCTAAAAGAGCACCGATGAAACAGTTGTCCATAAAGCAAAAAATTATTTTCACTCTGAGTATCTTCGTATTGTTAACCTCTACATTAGTAGGCGGTATCAGCATGATGACCGCTCGCACCACGATCGAGGATCGTGTACTTGGCACGGAGTTACCCAACGTTGTTAAGCGGATCGCAAGTGAAATTGACGGCAAAATAACAGCCATGCAAATTGTCGCTACTCAAATTGCGACAGATCCCTTTATTCTGCAATGGAACGAGCAAGGGCAATCAGCAGAAGGTGAGAAACTCCTTGTTCAGTTATTGCAAAATACCGTGAGTCAGCACAACTTGAGTGCCGCTTCGTTTGCGGACAAACAGACGAATCGTTACTGGAATCAAGAGGGTTTTCTGCGTACTTTAAAAGACGATACGGCTGATGGTTGGTTTTTTAAATACATCCAAAGTAAACGAGCCGATATGGTCAGCGTTTATCGAGATCCAAATACGGGTAAAACAGATTTGTTCGTAAACTATCAGCAAGCCAATGGAAGGGGGTTATCTGGTACCGCTAAGTCCTTTAAAGACGTTGTCGATTTGCTCGCAAGTTTTAAGTTAGAAGCATCGGGTTTCGTTTATTTGGTTGATGATCAAGGGCTGGTTCGACTTCATACTGAAACAGGACTGATTAATAACGCCAACCTAGATGCCTTATATGGTAATGGTAATGGGACCAGCTTATTAGAAAAGAGCGACTTCAATCTAGCCATTGTAGAGATGAACAATACCAAAATGTTCGTCGTAAGCAGTTATATACCCAGCATGAATTGGTATGTCGTGGCCCAAGTACCGTACAACGAAATATTCGCCACCTTAGACAACGCAGTATGGAATATTACGCTCTGGTCAATTTTAATTGCAGCAATAGCATGTTTGGCCGCGTGGTTTGTCGCTACCAGCATTACGCGGCCTATCAATGAACTTGCAGGCGTCTTTAAAAAATTAGGAACAGGGAACGCGGATCTTGCTTATCGCTTACCTGAAACGGGTCAAAAGGAATTAGCAGATGTTGCAAAGGGCTACAACGATTTCGTTAATCAATTAGATATGACGTTTAGTGACGTAATGCAAAACAGTATAGCGCTTAAAGATGTCGCGCGTTCATTACAAAATATCGCCGGCCAAACCTTAGAAAGTGCGCAACAAAGCGATGAGCACACTCAAGATATATCGATGAATCTAAGTCAGGTGAGCAGTGCAGTAAGTGAAGTGGCAAAAAGTGCTGAATCTGCAACGGTGGTGGCGGTACAAATCAATTCTGAAGGAGATCAAATATCTCAGGTTATCACTAACACCCAGCAAGATATTAATGGATTAGTGACTAAGATAAACGATGTTGCCGAGGTCATTCGTTCACTGAGCAATAACACGGACACCATTGCTAAAGTACTGGAGAATATTCAAGCTATTTCCGATCAAACGAATCTACTCGCGTTGAATGCCGCTATTGAGGCGGCGCGAGCGGGAGAGCAAGGTAGAGGCTTTGCTGTGGTAGCAGATGAAGTTCGCACGTTAGCGAAACGAACGGCAGACTCTACTCATGAAGTGCAAGCGATTATGCAAGAGCTCAAGGTGACCTCGGCATCAGCAACTAAAGAAATCACCTCGATAATTGAGCAATCTCAAGTTACTGCTAGCTCCATAGGAACCGCCCATCAGGTTCTAGAGGCAAATAGTTCACATTTTAACGACATAACTCAAGCCAATCGGTCTGTAGCTGCGGCGACAGAAGAGCAGTCCGTTAGTATCGAGTTGATAAATCGTAATATGCAAGACATCAGAAAGCGCTCTGGGGTGAATATGCAAAAGATTGCTCAGATGGCAGATGAGTCAGGTGGGTTAAATGCATTGGCGCAACAGTTGGACGTGTTAACGCATCAGTTCAGCAAAGGTAAACGCTAGTTAAGCTAGCTGGTGTCTCAGTTATTCTTTGGGCTCTAGGTGACGTGCTCTGAGCTTTGTGTTCTCAAACAAAGAGGCTTTTTTCAATAAACTTGTAACCTGAATAGCCTCTACTGAAACCACGATAGAGGCTACTTCTGTAAACCTCGAAGACGTAATACAAAGGTCATATTCACGCGTTAAATCGTCTATAACGCCCTGTAAGGCGTAATCGTATTCAATGGCAATATGAGCTGTTGCTACACGTGTTTTGGTGGTCAACAGCGACAGAGCTTGTTTAACACCGCCGCCATAAGCTTTCACTAAGCCTCCTGTACCCAATTTTGTTCCACCAGAGTAACGGATCACCACCGCGGTTATCTCACCTATATGGCTGCCCTGTAATTGAGCGAGTATCGGTTTACCAGCGGTGCCGCTTGGTTCACCATCATCACTAAAACCTAACTGCATCGAGTCCGTGGGTGGGCCAGCCACAAAGCCCCAACAATAGTGCCCAGCTTGTGGATGCGCGTTTTTTATTCGTTGGATAAACGCTTTGGCCTCTGCAGCGCTAGGTGTATGAGAGAGTAGAGTGATAAACCGGCTACGTTTTATTTCTTCTTCAAAGCTGACTGGTGCGCTGGGGATCAAATAAGGGGATGTTATTGCCATAAGCTCAATCTGTGGGGCGTGTAAAATGGAATGATAGGAATTATACGTAAAATGAAAAAAACTGTCTCAAGTGATTACCTGAGACAGTTTTTATTGCATCAAACCAACTATTTAAGAGGGTGTTGCGTGTTCGTCCTTAAGCACTACTTCGCAGAGTGCTACCTGGTAGAGCACTACCCAGTATTCCTCATACCTACTGCAATACCGGCGATGGTCACCATCATGGCGCGCTCCAACGTTGGGTCCGCTTCTTCACCTTTTGCACGAATACGCTCTAGCAATTCAATCTGTAAAAAATGCAATGGTTGTAAGTAACCTGCACGGATGTTCATAGATTCATTACCTTTCGGGTCTGACTCCATGACTTCTTTTTGTTGAAGCACATCGAGTAACAAGCTCATGCTCATATTGAGTTCATCACGCAAGGCATCACCTAAATGCCGCAGTTCTTCAGGGACCAAACGCTTGTCATATTCAGCGCTAATACGTGGGTCGGCTTTACCGAACACCATATCTAGCATGGAGAAGCGCGAGTGAAAGAACGGCCAGTTTTGAAGCATGTCGTCGATCAGTGGGCGATGACCTGCGTCAATAGCGGTTTGAACCGCTTTCATTGCACCTAACCACGACGGTAAAACCAAACGTGTTTGCGCCCATGCGAATATCCAAGGTATAGCACGTAGGCTTTCGATCCCGCCGCTAGGTTTACGCTTGGCTGGGCGGCTACCCAGTGGCAATTTGCCTAGTTCTTGTTCCGGCGTGGCGACTCTGAAATAAGGCACGAAATTCTCATCGTGACGTACTGTATTGCGGTAGTTGTCGCGCGCGTTTGCAGCCACTTCGGTGATTAAATCACGCCATTCTTGTTTCGGCGCTGGCGGCGGCGAAATTAGGGCTTCTAATATCGCGCTGGCGTACAAAGCTAAACTGCGCTGAGCAAGTTGCGGCATGCCAAATTTATAACGAATGGTTTCACCTTGCTCGGTAACACGGAAACCGCCAGATAAAGAGCCTGGAGGCTGAGACAGGATCGCTGCATGAGCGGGTAAACCACCACGACCAATTGTACCGCCGCGACCATGAAACAGCGTTAATTCAACGCCGTACTTTTCAGCAATCCCAACAAGGGCTTCTTGCGACTCGTACTGAGCCCAACCCGCAGCCATAGCGCCGGCGTCTTTCGCTGAGTCAGAATAACCTATCATTACGTACTGATGACCTTGAATATAACCACGATACCAGTCGATGTTCATTAAGGCATCAATAACAGTGGCAGCAGCATTCAGATCGTCAAGCGTTTCGAATAATGGGGCAACAGGCATAGGCCATGTCACGCCGAATTCGCGCAACAATAGGTGCACGCTAAGCACGTCTGAAGGTAAACTCGCCATTGATATAATGTAAATACCGAAGCCTTCTTCACTGTGCTGTGCGACCACTTTACAAGTATCAATCACTTCTTGAACGTCGGCAGAGGGCTGCCATTTGGCTGGAAATAAAGGTCGCTTCGAGCTCAACTCTTTTAACAAGAATGCTTGCTTGTCTTCTTCGCTCCAGTTGCCGTAGTCGCCCATGCCTAAGTGGCGGGTAAGCTCACTGAATACGTCAGCGTGACGCTCAGAGTCCTGGCGAATATCCAACTTAAGTAAATGCACTCCAAAACAATGTACTCGGCGAATGGTGTCTAACAAGCGCCCATCGGCAATGACGCTCATACCACAAGCTTGCAACGAGTTGTAACATAGCATTAGCGGAGTCAGTAGCTCATCCTTGCTGGCAATCCATTTACTGTCGTCTACTGACGCACCGCTTAGAAATTCAGCAATACCATTTTTGGTATTGGTTAGCGTGTCCAGCAAAGGGCGTAATAGTGCACGATACGGTTCAAGTTCATCGCCTACCATTGAACGAATTGTGTCGTCACAATCACTCATCGACAGCTCTACTTGCAACATATCCACGTCTTGAGCGAACAGTTTCGCTGCGCGTTTACGGGCGAGTAACAGAACTTGCTGAGTCACCTTCGATGTTACGAATGGGTTACCGTCTCGGTCACCGCCCATCCACGAGCTTAATTTCACTGGGGCTGCATCTAGGGGGAGCGCAAGATTGTATTTCGCTTCAAATTTTGCGCTTAGCTCACGCACGAAATCGGGTACTGCTTCCCACAACGAGTTTTCGATAACCGAAAAACCCCAACGAGCTTCATCTACAGGGGTAGGGCGCACGGTGCGAATTTCTTCTGTGTGCCATGCTTGTGCCACCAAATCCGCTATTCTGGTGCGAATTTTATCTCGTTCAATGTCAGATAAGCTCGTTTGATGTATTTGACGCAAACATTGCGCTAATTCGCTGTGTTTGTGGATCAATGTGCGGCGAGTGACCTCAGTAGGATGTGCCGTTAATACCAATTCAATACTGAGTTGGTTTACCGCTTTTTCGAAGGTCTCTGCAGATACGTTATCTTTGTCCAAATGATTGAACAATTCTTGAATAGAGTCTTGATCATGGTTGGCGCTGTTAAATTCTTGCTCGGCGATATTCGCTAAATTTAGAAATTGAGAAAATGCACGACCTACGACTAACAGTTGCTCATCTTCGAGCTCACTAAATAGTGCTTTAAGTTTGTCAGAACATTCACTGTCGCCTTTATATGATTCGCGACCATCTAGTCTGATGGTTTCTATTCGTTGCAGCCACTCATCCCCCAATTGGGCTCGGATCATGTCACCTAACGTTGAACCTAGATTACGTACGGTTTCTTTGAGTTGTGAGTCTAGAATTTTTGGCACTGGTGCCTCCGCTGGAATAATAGAAGATTAAAGAATAATGCTAAAAACAGCCCGTTACCATACTGTTAAAATGGTGAATTGTCTAAAAACCAACTGTGGTTACTTAGCAACAAGATGCATACTTTTACCCTAAAGTTCGTAGCAGCGATAGATGTATTTAAATCTGAAAGCTTTCAACGTTGGTTACTGATTAAGCGAAGGTGGACGCTTTTTTAAATCATCGAGCGCTTTGTGATACCCTATCGGCCATTTTTTATAAAGTGGTGTGATTTTACGCCCTTGTTCTAATTTCTAGGAGTGATTGTGTCAGATAAATTTTCAACTATTGAGCTACAAGCAAGCTACGGTATCGGTCTTCAAATGGGTGAGCAATTGCGCGCTAACCCTTTCGACGGATTAGACATCTCTGCCGTGCAAGAAGGCCTAGCTGACGCGTTTAACTTGCAACCCGCGCAAGTGACTAACGACGCGCTGCGTGAAGCATTCAATCAAATCCACGAGCGTATGCAAGCTGCTAAAAATGCTCAGTTTGCTGAAGCGCAAGAAGCAGGTGAAGCGTTCTTGTCAGACAATGCTAAGCGTGATGAAGTAACGGTAACTGAAAGCGGATTACAGTATGAAGTAGTGAATGCGGGTGACGGTGAAACACCTACTGCTGCATCTACCGTGCGTGTTCATTACCACGGTACCTTGCTAGATGGCACTGTGTTCGATAGCTCTTACGATCGTGGACAACCGGCTGAATTCCCTGTTGGCGGTGTGATCAAAGGATGGACTGAAGCTCTTCAGCTTATGCAAGTTGGTGCTAAGTTACGTTTATTTGTTCCACATGATCTTGCTTATGGCGAGCAAGGCGCTGGCGGTGCAATCGCACCATTTAGCACACTTGTGTTTGATGTTGAGCTACTTGATATCATTGCGTAACACGCATTTTATGCTTTAAAAGCCGGTTCGCCGGCTTTTTTTATGCCTGATTACCGCACAGCGATAGAAAGCGTGGCACAAGTGGCACAAAGAGCACGAAAAAATGAGTGTTTAACAAACTGTTAAAACACCTAGTTGGTTTTTGCTGGTAAAATAGCCGGATATTAAGGGTGTTCTTGGATAATAGAGGAAAATGAATGATTGATATAACTGGCGATCGTGGCAGCAATGTCAAAAACGATGTGCTGTCGGGTATCACGGTTGCATTAGCGCTAGTGCCAGAAGCGGTTGCGTTTGCATTCGTAGCAGGTGTTGAGCCAATGGTCGGCTTGTATGCTGCTTTTATGATGGGCTTGATTACGTCTGCAATTGGCGGGCGACCAGGTATGATTTCTGGTGCCACAGGCGCTATGGCTGTAGTCATGGTAGCGTTGGTTGCTCAGCATGGCGTGCAATATTTGTTTGCTGCTGTGTTATTGGCCGGCCTACTGCAAATCTTGGCCGGGGTGTTTAAACTGGGTAAGTTTATACGACTGGTCCCTTACCCCGTTATGCTCGGGTTTGTAAATGGCTTGGCTATCGTGATTTTCTTGGCGCAGCTTGGTCAATTTAAGGTCACCAACGCATTGGGTGAATTGGAATGGATGCAGGGCAGTGCGCTGTATTACATGCTGGGTCTAGTTGGCTTAACCATGGCAATTATTTTCCTGTTACCTAAGTTAACCAAAGCCGTTCCTGCATCTTTAGTCGCTATTGTCACCGTAACGCTTTTAGTGCATGGCTTAGATTTAGAAGCACGCACTGTTATCGATTTTGTGCGCGATATGTTGCCTGAAGAGCAAAAAGCCACCGCGACGTTAGCAGGTGAGCTACCTAGTTTTGCTATTCCTATGGTGCCGTTTAACTTTCAAACTTTATATATCATTTTACCTACATCCGTGATTCTGGCGTTAGTTGGTTTGATTGAATCGTTGTTAACGTTGTCACTCATCGATGAAATGACCGATACCCGTGGAAGCGGCAATCGTGAATGTGTTGGCCAAGGTGTGGCAAACACAGTTAACGGTGTCTTCGGTGGTATGGGCGGGTGCGCCATGATTGGCCAAAGTATGATTAATATCAACTCTGGCGGTCGCGGTCGTTTATCTGGCATCACAGCGGCGTTAGTACTTCTTGGCTTCATTCTTTTCGCTGCTCCTTTGATTGAAATGATCCCGCTGGCAGCCCTTGTCGGTGTTATGTTTATCGTGGTTATCGGTACGTTTGAGTGGGCCTCTTTCCGTATTATTCGCGGTGTAAATAAAGAAGATGCATTTGTACTATTTCTGGTGACGGCAGTTACTGTTATCGCTGATTTGGCTATTGCGGTAGTGGTTGGCGTAATAGTGTCGGCACTGGTGTTTGCATGGAAACACGCTAAGCACATTTCTGCCAAGACGCATACTGACGAAGATGGATGGAAAGTATATGAGCTACAAGGGCCGCTGTTCTTTGGCTCTGTTTCTTACTTTAAAGACTTGTTCGACCCACAAAATGACCCGCAAGATGTGGTGATTGATTTTAATGACTCTCGTGTTTGGGATTCGTCAGGAGTAGATGCAATTGACTCTTTGGCTGACAAATATCAGCTACAGGGTAAGAAGCTTCATATTAGGCACATCTCAGCAGAATGCCGCGCTTTAATGAGCAAGGCTCAAGGCTATGTTGAAATGAACCTGAATGAAGACCCACGTTATAAAATTGCTACTGACAAATTAGGTTAATCCTAGTCAATATTTGCCAAGCGTAAAATTAAAAAAACCGCTGAAGGGTCACTTCAGCGGTTTTTTTTAAGAGATTAGAACATCTCTAATTCGTCGGCTTGGGTCATACCTAGCTCACGCAATTCTTGCCGTAGTTTATAGCGGTCGTGAATTGCTTCAATCTCTCTCCACTTTCTTTTTGTTGTTTTCGTTTTATTCGGGCGGGATTCGGTATCAATTACAGTTAATAATTCAGATGTATCCATTGAGATCTCCATTATTACATAATGTATAGCATTGAAATCTTTGAGCTTTCCATTCGAACTCAAATGAAAATTTCAAATAATATTTACCATAGGAGTGGGTAAAATAGAATACATTTCTTAACTTTATATTAACGTTTGGTGAAGTTTTTTTGACACTGATAGCCCTAAGAGCGAGCAAAATGGCGGCGTTTAGGCTATTTCTGTCTATTTTTTAAGCGCGAGACGATAAATACGCTAAAAACCAAGAACGCTCAATTTTCGACCTTATTGTGGCTTTTGTGCATTCTACGCGTACATTTTTTATCCTTACCTTCTTTGTTCTAAAGTAATTGCGTAATTAAGCGGATCTTACCTCTTGATTAATAATCCAAAGTTGCCATGCTACGGGCAAAAGAACCTATCGTAGTAGTGCATATGGAATTAATGTGGCTTTTGTTCGCCTTTGTCGGCGGTTTGAGTATGAAACAATTGGGCTTACCGCCATTGATTGGCTTTCTTAGCGCGGGTTTTTTGCTTAATTACTTTGGCTTCGAAAGCTCTGAAAATCTGCAGGCTTTGGCGGATTTAGGCATTACACTGATGTTGTTCACCATCGGTCTCAAATTAAATGTGCGCGATTTACTTAAACCCGAGGTATGGGTTGCCAGTGCCCAGCATATGGTGATTTGGGTACTATTGGTCACTGGTGTCATATATGGCGTGACATATTTAGGGTTATCGTATTTCGTTGACATGACGCTTCAACAAGCGGCTCTTCTTGCTTTTGCCCTGAGCTTTTCAAGCACAGTTTGCGTGGTCAAAATTCTCGAAGAAAGCGGAGAAATAAAAACGCGTCACGGCAAAATCGCTATCGGTGTTTTGGTTATGCAAGACATCTTCGCTGTGCTGTTTTTGGTATTCGCAGCAGGAAAAGCACCAACACTGTGGGCGTTCGCGTTATTTACTTTGTGGTTCGCTCGTCCTTTACTGTACCGCTTAATCAACAGCGCTGGGCATGGTGAATTACTCCCACTCACCGGTTTTCTGTTTGCACTTGGCGGCTATTACATATTCGATTTAGTCGGTGTGAAAGGGGATTTAGGAGCGTTGATTTTAGGCATGTTAATCGCTCCCCATGCAAAAGCAGCAGAATTAAATAAATCCCTACTCAGTTTTAAAGACTTGTTTCTTGTGGGGTTTTTCTTATCTATAGGCTTGATAGCATTGCCCGATCTTGAAATGGTGATGATTGCATTGCTTTTATGTGTGCTGGTGCCGCTTAAGTTTTTACTCTTCTTTGTGACATTTGTGCAATTCAAGCTACGTGCTCGCACGGCTTATCTGTCCGGTTTGGTGCTCAGTAACTTCAGCGAATTTGGCTTAATTGTAGCTGCGTTGGCCGTTAGTTCTGGTTGGCTTACTCCCCAGTGGTTAGTCATTGTGGCGCTTGCTGTATCGTTCTCTTTCGTATTCACCAGCTTGCGTTATAAGTCTGCCCACAGTCAGTACCTAAAATTGAAAGATACCCTGCGCCAATATGAAAGTAATATTCGCCTGAGAGAAGATATTTATCAGCAACCTGAAGGTGCAAGCGTATTACTGATTGGTATGGGACGAGTAGGCAAAGGAGCGTATGGCGCTTTGCGGCCTTCATTGGGAGATGAGCTGTGCGGCGTAGATGCAGATCCACAGCGCGTACGAAAACTCCAAGAAGATGGTTTAAAAGTGATTGTAGGTGACGGCGAAGATGCCGATATGTGGGAGAACGTCGATACCACTGATATCAAACTTATTTTACTGGCATTACCGTCTGTTGATGACACCACTCATATCACGCAACAATTACGTGTGGCGAAGTACCAAGGGAAGATAGCTGCTATTGCCCGATACGACGATGAAGTAGAAAAACTGATGTCTACGGGAACGGATTATGTATTCAACATGTTTACCGAAGCTGGGGCTGGTTTAGCTGAAGAAAGCTTACGTATGCTAAGCGCTGAAGGTGAATATCAAATAGCCGAGACATAAGCCTAATATTACAGCGCAGTGAAGAGCTGTATTCGTGCAAGGGACGAAGATTAGCACAAATATGCACTTTATTTGGTGATTGCAAGGTAAGTGTGTACTTACTATTTAGAGCATTTTTTGCCTTTAAAATCGGCACAAAATAAAATGAGGAAGCTCAATGAGATTACTAGGATTATTGATAGCGTTGGTTGTGACGTCTGTATCGGCAATGCCCTCTAATAGTGGGGCGGTGAAGCCAAGTGCCAATGGTGCTGATAAAACAGTGGATGTTGCTTCCTTGGAATACGACGCCACCTTAAGTGCGTTTCCTTACCCGTATGCCGTTAAGCACTTCGCGGTTGAGTCTCAAGGGCAATCGTTAGATATGGGCTACATGTATTTACCGAGTTCGGCAAATAAACCTGTGGTGGTATTGATGCATGGTAAAAATTTTAACGGCGCCTATTGGCAATCTACTGCGGACCATTTGCGCGCGCAAGGGTATGGCGTGTTGATTCCAGATCAAATAGGTTTTGGTAAATCTTCAAAGCCGGTTGATTATCAATATTCGTTTGCGGTATTGGCTAGTCACACAAAAGCCCTAATGGCATCACTGAATATCGAAAAAGGCATCATTCTTGGTCATTCTATGGGCGGTATGTTGGCCAGCCGCTTCGCATTACTTTACCCAGAAAGCACCTCGAAGTTGCTGTTAGTCAATCCAATTGGATTAGAGAATTACTTGTTGTATAGCCAATACAAAGATGTCGACTTTTTCTATCAGCAAGAGCAAAAGAAAAGCGCTAAGTCTATTCAGGCATACCAGCAGAAAAACTACTACGCGGGGCAGTGGGATCAGCAGTACGCCAACTTGACCCATTTTATGATTGGTCAAGTGCAAGGGCCTGATAGCGATAGCATTGCAAAGGTTAACGCAATAACCTACGACATGATATTTACCCAGCCTGTCATCGAAGAGTTTAAACATATCTCAGTGCCTACTCGCTTGATTATTGGCACACGAGACAGAACGGCTCCCGGGCGAAACTGGCAAAAAATAGGCAATACTCATGAGTTAGGGCGTTATGATTTGCTGGGTAAGCAGGTGATAAAGCAATTCAAAGACGCTAAGTTGTATGAGTTAGCTGACTTGGGGCATTTGCCACAAATAGAAGATTTTTCGCGTTTTAAAATCGCACTGAATAAAGCGTTACACTAATACCATTCTCGCTAATCATATCAACCCCACTGGCTTTAACGTCAGCCAGTGTCAAGGTCAGCCTGAGACAGGTGAAAACGTGATAGCTGCATTTAATCCTGCAACTAACATCTGTACACCAATTACCGCTAATATGAGCCCCATTAAACGAGTGATAATATCCACACCGCTTTCACCAACAGCATTGAGTATCTTTGAACTGTAAATAAAGCAAAAGAAGGTAATAAGACTCAGTGCAGAAAAAGCGAGCAGGGTAATGATAATTTCCATCCATCCGCCTGCAGCAGAATAATTCATTGCAGTAGCAATAGTCCCCGGACCTGCTAGAAGTGGCACCGCAAGAGGCGACACGGTAATATCCGTATCGGTAGTTTCCTCGGCAGTGTGTAATTTCGAATTAGATCCCTGAAGCATTTGATAGCCTATCAAAAACACCAGTATGCCCCCTGTAATGCGAAGTGCCGAAAGCGTAATACTGAATAAATGAAAAATAGATTTTCCTAACACGGCGAACATGACAATAACAAAAAAGGAGATGAGTAAGGATTTTGCGGCAATTCTTCTTTGTTCGACTTTGTTTTTGTCCCCGGCTAAGCCAAAGAACACCGCTGTGTTGGCGATTGGATTCATAATGGCGAAAAAGGCCATAAAAACGGACAGCGCATGCTCTATTAATGGATTCATTGTGTCTTAATTGTCCTTAATTTTTAGTCCAGGGGATTATATCTTCATTCCATGAAAGACACTAATAATGGCCCCTTCGCCGTTGGTTGCGTTTATTCGTTGAGTGATTTAGCGAAACAAAATACAGGGCTAAGCAACCACGAGAAAAGTGGCGCATTGCGCCAAGTAAGCGAATTACGGATAATCCAATTAATTAATCAAGTGGCAGCGCAACCATGACTATTACTTTTGTAAGAGAACAAGAACTCAAAGCACTCTGTCAAGGCGATGCTTTATCGCATGCCTTGTTTTCAGTAGATTATTTAAATGGGCTAGTTTTTGCGGTGGCGTCAGCACCTGAAATCCCGATGCCAGAGGTGTGGTTACCGTGGATTTTCAAAGAGCACGGGCAATTGCCTGATACTGAAACGGCAGATAAATTGACTGATATCTTAATGGGTTTGTTACAGCATCAATTGAGATTGATGCGTGATGACCAAGTGTGCCTAGACGACCGGTTTGAATTGCCGCCAGACGCGCAAAAAATTAACTCCGAGCGGTTGGCGTTATCTCGTTGGTGTAATGGAGTGCTAGCGGGTCACAGTCGACTTGAAAAAGTATGGAATAACGCATGGCAAAAAATGCACAACAAAAACCCCAATGCCATGCCTTCAGCCACTAAGGATTTGTCTCATTGCTTAACCATGTTTAGCACCTTCGCTGATTTGCCTTTGGCGTTTGAACAAGCGAAGGTACGTAATAATGACCAACAATTTGTTGCTCAACTACCGAGGCTATTTTTATCATTGCCCTCAGCGTTACAGACTTATGTGAAATTGTCAGGAACGCTGGTGGAATACCTACCTAACCAGTTTGAAACCTTCAGCCCACCTAGCAACTAGCTTTGCTACTTTATTTTCTGGCCTGTTGCTTTAGTTCATAATCCAACTCTTGAGGTGAAATAATTAAACCTTCTTCATCTTGATTGGGAAACACCGCAATAAATACATCGTCTTCTTCTAAACCTGAGGTCCAACTGGCGTACCATTTTTCTAAGCTTATGGCTTTAGCTTCGCAGTCTTGCCATTCTCCAGTCGCCCAAGACTGAGCAAACTCTTTATTCGGCCACACAGGTGCACAGTCTTCATCTTCGGTGTTGAGCATGACGCAACCATCTTCATCCGTGAGGATCCAAATCTGTTTTTGCTTTACGACTTCTTTTACCAAATACCTTAGGCGCTCCTCTGGCGTGAATCGTTCAATGTTGGCTATGCTGTCTTGGTCGAGGGCTTGAGTCATAAGGGGATACCTTTTTATTGAAAATAATGCGTGATCTTAACCGATGGCTAGCACGAGACCAAAGGCTTTCTAACACAAGTCGTTTTGGGGCGTAATTCATATTAGGAGGCAGCCAAACAACACAAATCCCGCCCTGCAGATTTAGCTTGGTACATAGCAGTATCTGCTCTGCCAAGCCATTCAAACTCTGTCTCATCAAACTGATACTCAGCAATACCGGTAGATACAGTAATGTGCAGGCCTTGTTCGAACGGAAAGTCATTGACGGCTTGACGGATACTTTCCCCAAGGGTAATGGCTTGCTCTAAGCTACCGTCAGTGAGTACGACGAACTCTTCGCCCCCAAAGCGGTACAAGTGCTGTTCACTGGTGAGCATGTGTTCTATCAGCGCTGATGTCTGTGCCAGCACCCCATCACCGCATGCATGGCCCAATTGATCATTTATTTTTTTAAACTCGTCTAAGTCGATTAATAGCAAGCAGGCTTTAATCTTTTGGGGCTGCTGGCGTTGTTCTTTAACGATGTCAATTAGCTTCTCTTCCATTGCTCTGCGGTTGCCTGCTCCTGTAAGGGGGTCCTTATAGGACAATATCTGTAATTGGGCTTGCTGAAAACGCATACGATCTGAAAAGGCATAGCTGAAGAAAAAGGTCACTAAGGTAGAAAAGTAATAGCGCACATTGTCTAGCAAGGTCATATCTGCGTGTAACAAATAGCCAATGAAGCCAACGTTTACCGCACACAAAACCGCTGCTAGCTGGGGGGGCAGAATAAAGAATAAGCAAATAATGGCGGGGTACACCCAGACGATTTGCTCCGCACCTTTGAGCCAAATAGTACCCGAGGCGATCGCAAGGCAGATAATAGACAACACCCATCTAGCAAATAGTGTGCGCCGAGTAAAATACACGTAAGCTAACAGTCCAGTCGTTGAGGCAACAGCGATAAAATCTAATAATGCAATGTACCAATCTTGGTTGATAATACGAATAACGAGAAAGGGGAGAATACACAGCGCTGCAGCGGCACTAATTGACATAATAATCTGCTCTTCAAAGGAGCGCTTTTGGTATTTCATTGCGTTCTAGACTTCCTTCAAAGCGATTTATTCAACGTAACGCTATAGACCTATACTAATGGCGTTCCTGTTTTTTACCACTAAAAGTGCGTTAATTTTCAATCGTTTCAGTACTGAGCGTGAGCGAAATATGGCTTATTTAACAATTTAGTAACGTTTTCGTGCCGTTTAGGCCTATCTATTGAAATTATATTTGGTTCAAGCGTTTTATTTTCGACTTAAGTTTGGAGTATGATTTTTTTTTGAAATATAAACTGGCTAAGGCAATGTTATGCAACGCACCCATAGTATCGAGCATGCGAAACTTCTTTCTCCGAAACGTAATACCACTCAGGCCACGAGCATAGATGAGCTAACACAAGAGCAGTTAGCGCATTTTGGTATTGATGTTGGAACTGACTATGGCCAAGCATTATTTCAGGCGGCGAGCCATTTATATCACGCCCAAGCCGATGTTAATCAATTATGGCAGGTCACTAGCGACACACTGGCAGGATTGGAGCATAAAGACAAAGTCGCTTATTTTAATGCCAAAAAATTCCTTTCATTTCAGATAGCCAAAGTGCTGGATACCTTGCAAAACCCGTTTAGAGCGACCTATCAAAGCATGACAAATCAAGGTGGTGCTGGATTATCCAAACACCACTATCCGTTGTTCGATAATGTGACTGCGTTGTTTTCAGCTACGCCGGTGGTTGTGCGCACCGCCACCTATGTGTATGCCTGCACAGAATGGGTAGACGATGCCTTTCAAGGGAAGGAGTCAACTCATCAAATTTATTCACGCTTGTTAAACCCGACTAATATTTCCCTGGCTAACGCCATCGTTGATTTAGAAGCGGGTCCCTATGCACAAGACTACTTAGCGTGGAATTTTAACTCGGGGATGGCCGCGATCGATGCATTGTTGTCTAACGTGTTGAGTCATGGTGATGTATTGATTGTGTCGCGCAATGTGTATGGCGGTGTGTACCAGTTATTACATGACTTTTTTGCTCGTGAAAATCGTCTCAATATTCAGTTGGAGTGGTTTGATGGGTACTCAAGCGCAGAATTTTCCGCGTTTTTAGCTCACGTGAAAAACAAGCATGCACAGCGCTTAGTTAACCAATCATTGCATGTGTATCTTGAATCGCCCTGTAACCCCCATGGATATGTGCTCGACGTTGCCGCTATCAGCAAAATCAGTCACGGCGAAGGGCATTTGGTGATGCTTGATTCAACCCTGGCAACTCCGGTATTGCACCAACCGCTGCAGCGTGAAGACGAGCAAGAACGCCCAGATTATGTGGTGCACAGCTACACCAAGGATATTTGCGGCAGCGGTGCTACAACCGCAGGTGTGGTAATAGGGCAAAGTTATCGTATGTTTCAAGCCAAAGGGGACAGTGTTAACGGTTACGATTGGTCTAAAACCATGTTTTGGGATGTGTATTATATCAAAGGCGCGTTTCTTGATTCTGAGAAAGCATTTGATGTGTTAACCGGCATGAAGACCCTCGAAATGCGAATGCTACAAAAGGTGATTAACACATCCGTGTTTAGTCACTTTATGGCATCTCACCCCGATATAAACGTTAACTGTCACGCGATAGAAGGTCACGCTAATAGTCAGCTAAGAGCAAATCAAATGCGCAATGGCTGGTCTTGCCCATTATTTACCATGGATATGCAAAGGGCTGAAATAGACCGAGATACGTTTGTGCGCTTTTTTGATGCGCTTGAACCGGCATTTAGTCATCAGGTCAGCATAGGCCAAAGCAACACCATTATACTGTGTCCAGCGTTAACCTCACATTCTGAGTTAGATACAGATACTCAACACAAAGGCGGGATTTATCTTACGACAATGCGCGTGGCTATGGGCACGGATAATGTGAAAGCATTGATCGGACACTTAATAAACAGTACTCGCTTACACATTGACCCAGCCTACCCAGGGTTCAGCGAATGCTTTATGTCGCCAGAGCAAGTTGACAGCTTATACGCAGATGTGGCGACGCGCGTGATGCAACAGCAGCAAAGATCGTTAGGAGACACTCAAGACTGGATCGGCTAATACAACAGGGCTTTGCTTTTCAGCAAATGTAGGCTGAAATCTATCATAGCTTTGCCTATACTGAGCGACTACTGTCATAACCACATTGTCGCTCGTTTTCTTTTTCAACTCTCGGTGTAAGCTCGCTCTAACGTCTAAGCCAGAGCATTAGTTACCCCATGCATGGAAGTTCTCGAAGGCTAAAAGGACCGCCCCATGCAAAACACCACTGTCGATATCGCTAATGATCAGGGGGCACAAAATGCCAGCCTGGCTAACACTTTTGGTTTTGATCAATTTCGTGGCGGCCAGCAGCAGGTTGTTAGTCAGCTCCTTAACGGCCAATCTTCCTTAGCTATTTTCCCCACAGGGTCGGGTAAATCTTTGTGCTATCAATTTTGTGCACTGCACTTGCCCCATTTGACCCTAGTGGTATCACCACTATTAGCGTTGATGAAAGACCAGTTAGCATTTTTACAATCCAAAGGCATTGCGGCAGGCAGCATTGATTCAACCTTGAGTCCTGATGAGCAGCGCAGCACTATGGAGCGCGTGCGAAGCGGCGAGATAAAAATATTGATGGTCTCAGTTGAGCGTTTTAAGAATGAGCGCTTTCGTCAGTTTATCGACAGTGTTGCTGTATCCATGCTGGTTGTCGATGAGGCTCACTGCATTTCTGAGTGGGGGCATAACTTTCGACCAGATTATCTGAAACTGCCGGATTATCGAGCCCAGTTAAATATCCCTTTGGTATTACTGCTAACAGCAACGGCTACCAAAAAAGTTAAATTAGACATGGCCAAACGGTTTGCCATTGAGCCGCAGCACGTAGTGCAAACCGGCTTCTACCGCAAAAACCTAGACCTGCACGTTAGCGCCACTCCTGAGCGAGAAAAAAATCAGACACTTATACAGATTATCCAAGCGCATCAAGGCTGCGGGATTGTGTATGTCACCTTGCAGCATAGCGCCGAACAAGTGGCGCAGCGTTTAGCGGCCGACGGGGTGTCCGCGAAAGCCTATCACGCTGGGTTAGGTGATGAGGTTCGCCAGCAGGTACAGCAAGACTTTATGGAGGGGCGTATTCAAGTCGTTGTGGCCACCATTGCATTTGGCATGGGGATCGACAAGTCAGATATTCGCTTTGTCGTGCATTACGATTTACCCAAGTCTATTGAGAATTACAGCCAGGAAATCGGCCGAGCAGGGCGCGACGGCCAACTTTCTCACTGTATTACACTGGGAAATTTGGATGGTCTACACACAGTGGAAAATTTTGTCTATGGCGATACGCCTGAATTGCAGGGGATCCAAATTTTACTGGACGATATTCGTCAAGGGACACAAAATCACATTGCTAAACCCATAGGGCAACACGCGACTCAACACGAAAATAATGGGGCTACTGAATTTGCCCATGCTAGCCAGTGGGAGCTGCAAATAAACGGCCTTTCTACCCTTAGTAATATTCGCCAACTCCCATTAAAAACCCTACTGGTGCAGCTTGAACTAATGGGGATTGTGCGCCCGCAGTATGCATATTTTGCCGACGTGCGTTTTAAATTTCTGCAGGACAAAGCAGATGTACTGGCGCGCTTTGACGAAAACCGCCAAGCTTTTTTAACCAGTGTGTTCGCCAATACCGACTTTAAAAAGATATGGGGTAGTTTGAATTTTGATAGCTTATTTGAACAAACCGGGGCCGAGCGCGCTCGAGTCGTAGCGGCGTTGGAGTATTTAGCACAAAACCAACTCATTGAATTGCAAACTAAGCAAATCACTGAAGTGTTTCAGGTGGATACGGATAAGCTAAACCAGCCTGAATTAGCGCAAACATTGCACGCCTATTTTACTGATAAAGAACAGAAAGAGTTGCAACGTATTGCGATGCTGGTGCGCTTTTTTCAGTTAGATAAATGCCTTAGCCATAACTTGTCACGTTACTTTGACGATCTCAATACCCCAGAAAAATGTGGTCATTGCAGTGTATGTCGTGGGGAAGTGGCTCACCTGCACGTCACCAGTGAAGTACCTGAGATAGATGAACTTGCCGTGGCTGAAGCCATGCAGGCGTTGGCAAAGCACATAGAAGGAAAAGTGGAGTATCGCCTAAGTGAAGATACCTATTGCCGATTTTTAACCGGTATGACGATGCCGTTATTTACCCGTTTAAAGATACGCCAAGTGCGGGGTTACGCTATGTGTGAAAAGAGTCGCTACCCAGCGATAAAAGAGGTCGTACGTCGCTTTATAGTAGAATAATGTAAATAAATAAGTGTTCGCTACAGGGTAAAATATTGACGTGCAGTAACGAGAGCGCAACCACAGGTTTTTTACAAAAAGCCATTCTGACAACCCGTTTTTAAAAGCTAATTGAAAGTACGTCACACCGCTTCTGACTAAAGGGTTGGCATCATGCTGTTTTTCAGGCTGTTTATCAGTACTAGGGTAATGGCATTTCGTGGGACATAATAATTTCGCCCTGTGATGAGAAAAATTCGTTATTGATAGATAAATGTGATTAAAATCATTAAAAATACATAACTTGTTACCGAATAATAGTTATTGGTGATAATTTACACCTTAGTAACATTTAAACTGCTTCTTTAATCACGCCTTAGCAGTAAGCTTAATAAAACACACAACTCAAGCGCTCGTCTTATAGGAAATTTCATGTCAAAGTTGATGCACACCCTTCGTTTACAGCCTTATTGGATAGCGCTTGTTATTCTAATATTACTTACGCTCTGGGTCGCATCCGGTATGTTATTCGCAGAGCAAACCGACAATGCCCAAGCACGCAAAGAAGCAAAACACAGAGACGCCGGACTTGTTAGTGTTCGTGCTGAGCGAGTGCACGCCAAACCTATCACCCGAGAAATTAACTTATACGGTCGCACTGAACCGAATCGTAGGGTAACGCTGCGCAGTGAAGTCAATGGTCTAGTAGTGAAAATCTATGTGACTGAAGGGCAAAGCGTGAAAGAAGGTGAACCTCTAATTGATATTGAAACCAGCGATCTGCTTAACCGCCTTAAATCAGCAAAGTCGACGTTAGCGCAACGCAAAATCGAGTTAGAAGGTGCAGAGTCACTTGGCCAAAAAGGCTATCAATCCAAAGTAAACTTAGCGCAAGCGCAAGCAAACTTAGAAACAGCGGTGTCTGAGGTCAGTACGCTGGAATTGGCGTTATCCAAATCTACGTTGCGAGCTCCCTTTGACGGCATAGTCAACGAACGTCACGTAGAGCTTGGTGATTTACTCAAGGATGGCGATGAAGTAGCCATGCTGGTGGATTTAGACCCACTGATTATCACAGCAGATGTCACAGAAAGTGATGTGCAAGCTCTGACGTTGGGCCAGAAAGCCTCAGGGCGTATGATTTCAAATGACACCGTTACCGGCACTATCCGTTATATTTCAAGCGTGTCAGACATGGGTACCAATACGTTCAATGTCGAGGTTGCCATTGATAACCCTGAGACTAAATACCTAGCAGGTATGAGCACCGAGTTATCTGTTCCCCTGAAAACCACTTTGGCGGTGCGTATTACCCCTTCGGTAATGGCGTTAGACGAAGCGGGTAATTTAGGTGTAAAAACCGTGGTAGATGAACATGTAAAGTTTATCCCCATTGATATTGTTAAAAGCGATAGCCAAGGGGTGTGGCTAGGCGGCATGGGCGAGATCACCGATGTTATCACCTTAGGTCATGGTTTTGTCCGAGACGGTGACAAAGTCAAGGTTACTTATGTTGAGGGCGATATGGGCCATCAGCAAGCCGCAGTTGGCACGTCAAATAACACACAATTAAACGCCGATCTGCAGGCTCAGTAATGAATAATCTTATTGCCGCGGCGCTTACCCATAGCCGTACTGTATTGATGATGTTTGTTTTGTTGATAGTGGCAGGCGCAGTGACATATGCCACCATTCCCAAAGAGGCAAATCCCGACGTTCCCATTCCGTTTATTTATGTATCAATTGTGCACGACGGTATATCCCCAGAAGATGCTGAGCGCATGTTGGTCAAGCCCATGGAGCGAGAGCTGCGCTCTATTGATGGCGTCAAAGAAATGAAAGCCACCGCAGGTGAAGGTTTCGCCAATATCACCCTTGAGTTTATCGCAGGCCTAGATTCAAAAGACGCCCTAGCCGATGTGCGTGACAAGGTCACCGTAGCGCGCGCCAAGTTGCCCTCAGAAACAGAAGAACCGACCATTCATGAAGTGACGATGGCGGGTCAACAAGCGGCGATAACCGTGGTGTTGTCTGGTCCTGTGGCCGAACGTGCTTTGGTCACCGTGGCCAGAGAGCTACAAAATCGCTTAGAAAGCCTCAGTGAAGTACTAGAGGTGGATATTGGCGGTGATCGAGAAGACATCGTTGAAATTGTCGTTGATCCCTTGTTGATGGAATCTTACGGGCTGGATCAAAACGATATTCTCAACCTGCTATCGCGCAATAATCGCTTAGTTCCCGCAGGTACAATGGATAACGGAAAGGGCAGCTTTGCAGTAAAAGTGCCATCGGTATTCGAGTCCGTTAAAGATGTCATGGAGCAACCTGTAAAAGTGCAAGGTGAGCGCGTTATTACCTTTCAAGATGTTGCACAGGTTCGCCGCTCTTACAAAGACCCATCAAGTTTTGCGCGTCTAAATGGCGACAATTCTGTTTCCTTAGAAGTTAAAAAACGACCTGGAGAAAACCTGCTTGAAACCGTGGCTCATGTGAAAGAGCTGATAGAAGGCGCTCAACAAACTTCCATGTGGCCTAGCAGTGTGTATGTGAGCTACACGGGGGATCAAAGCGTTGATGTAAACATGATGCTTGGGGATCTGCAAAATAACGTGTCGAGCGCCGTTATACTCGTCGCCGTGGTGATTGTGGCTATCTTAGGCTTGCGAACCGCCATCTTAGTGGGGGTGTCGATACCGGGTTCGTTCCTCACCGGCATTCTTATCATCGCTATGTTCGGCTATACCCTAAATACGGTGGTCTTGTTCTCTCTGATTATGGCGGTAGGTATGCTGGTAGATGGCGCTATAGTGGTCACCGAATATGCTGACAGGTGTATGGGTGAAGGAGCATCCAAGCAGCAAGCTTATCTAAAGGCAGCACAACGCATGGCTTGGCCGATTATCGCATCCACCGCAACCACATTGGCCGCCTTTGCACCGCTGATGTTTTGGCCGGGCATGATGGGTGAGTTTATGAAGTACTTGCCGTTTACCTTGATTGCCGTGCTATCCGCTTCTTTGCTTATGGCCTTGGTGTTCGTCCCCACGCTCGGGGCCGTGTTTGGTAAACCGCAAACCATCTCAGCCCAAGCTAAAGAACAAATGTTGCTCGCAGAGAATGGCGATTTAACCAAATTAAGGGGGTTTACCGGCCGCTATGTGCGTTTATTAGCAAAAGCGATAAGCAATCCGTGGAAGGTACTAATGATTGCCTTCGTGGTGGCTGGATTATCCTTCTTCGCGTATTTTTCATCGGGTCTTGGGCTGGAGTTCTTCCCTAAGGTCGACAGCAGTGGCATTAATGTAACTGTGCGCTCTTCCGGTGAGATGTCCATTTACGAGAAAGACAGCATAGTGCAAGAGGTAGAAGAAAAACTCATTGATATGGACGCCATCGAGACCTTATATGCTCGCACTGGTGGGCAAGATCAGATTGGGTACTTACGTTTGAATTTGGTCGATTGGCACTTGCGACCTCATTCAGACGATGTTCTTAAGGAAACCCAAGAGCGCCTAGCAGATATGCCGGGTTTGGACATTGAAATTACCCCAGACCAGAACGGTCCTCAATCGGGTAAAGATTTGCAGATCCAGTTATCGTCTCGCTTTCCTGAGCTTTTGAACGAAGCCGCATTAAAAGTGCGCCACGCATTAGATGAAAACGATAAATTTACCTCTATCAGTGATACCGCATCTCAGCCTGGTATTGAGTGGCAACTAAAGGTGAATCGCAGTGACGCTGCGCGCTTTGGTGCAGATGCCACATTAGTGGGCAGCACAGTACAATTCGTTACCAATGGTTTGAAAATTGGTGAATATCGCCCTGATGATGTGGACGATGAGCTCGATATTCGTGTGCGCTATCCAATTGATTCGCGTTTTATCGGAAAGCTTGACGAACTGCGTATGAAAACCGCAACAGGTATGGTGCCCATCGGCAATTTTGTCGAGCGCAAAGCGCAGCCCAAAACTGACTTAATTCGTCACGTTGATAGCGAGCGAGTGATTACCGTTGAAGCGAATATGTCCCCTGGAGAGTTGCTGAGTATTGAGCTGCCTAAACTGCAGGCGCAGTTACCTGAGCTGAACCTAGACCCAAGGGTAAGCTTGTCGGTTAAAGGACAAAATGAAGAGCAAGCCGAATCCCAAGGCTTCTTGATGAATGCATTTTTGGTCGCCCTGTTTGTTATGGCGATTATTCTGGTCACTCAATTTAATAGCTTCTATCAGGCCTTTTTAATTTTAAGCGCAGTGCTGTTTTCTACTGTTGGGGTCTTTTTAGGCCTAGCTATTTTTCAAAAGCCATTCGGCGTGGTCATGTCAGGCATAGGTGTCATCGCACTGGCGGGCATAGTGGTGAACAATAATATCGTGTTGATCGATACCTATAACATATTGCGCAAAGAAGGTTACAGCGCCACCGATGCCATTTTACGTACGGGCGCCCAACGCTTGCGCCCAGTCTTGATGACAACGGTGACGACTATACTCGGCCTGTTGCCTATGGTGGCTGAAATTAACATTGATTTTATTGGTCGCAATGTCGATATTGGCGGTCCGTCTACTCAGTGGTGGTCGCAATTAGCCACAGCGGTTGCCGGTGGCTTAGCATTTGCTACTTTACTGACCTTGGTTCTGACCCCCAGTTTGTTGGCGTTAAAGGCGGGCAGAGATCAGCGTAAAAGCGCTACTATGGCGCAATTGGCGGACGCGCCATTGCTAGCAGATAAGTAATAATCTCCTCAATGTGCCCCCAAGAAATCGACATCTTCTCTTGGGTGCTCAGTGAACTTTTTCACTACGTATCAACCTAAAACGTGCATCATGCAACAGCTTTCGCTATTATTTTTCTTCGCCTCTACGTGTAATTTAAAGGATCGCATATGTACAAATTGTATGGCTCTACGACTTCTCCTTATGTGCGCCGCTTGCGAATTTGGTTAGCCAATATAGAGCATGAGTTTATCAACATGCAGATATACGAAAAAGCGGGCCGTGAAATATTAATCACTAAAAACCCGGCCATGAAAGTGCCCGCACTGGAGCACGTGCAAGACGATAAAAGTCTGTTTATTTACGACTCTCGGGTGATATTTCGTTACTTGAGCGAACGCCATGGCTTCCCAGCCTTAAGCTGGCCACAAGAAAACCAGCTAACCTTAATCGACGCCGTTAACGATAGTCTGGTGCAAATGTTTCAATTGTCACAATCAGATGTGGTCGCCGATACCGATAAATTGTTTTTTAAATTGCAAAAAGAACGAGTAAACAATGTGTTGGCTGAATTGGACGGCCAAGTGCAAGACGGCGAATTTGCTAACTGGAATTACCCCGCTATATGCTTGTTTAGCCTTATCGACTGGGTCGAGTTTAGAAGTTTGCATAATTTAAAAGGGTTAAATGCATTACTCGAATTTCACCAAGAAAATGCTCAGCGCATTGAAGTTACCGCAACTGACCCCAGAATGTAGTCTGAATTTAGGTAACGAACAAAGGGAAAATCATGACCCCAGAACAACAAACTGAAGCCCAAGCGGCGGCATTTCGTCAGCTTGTTAAACATTTGGATGAAAACAAAGACGTGCAAAACATCGATTTGATGATTCTGGCTGATTTTTGCCGTAATTGTCTGTCTAAATGGTACATGGCGGGCGCTAAAGAGCAGGGCGTTGACATGGACTACGACCAAGCACGTGAAGCAATTTACGGTATGCCATTTGCCGACTGGAAGGCAAAATATCAGACGCCAGCCACACCAGAGCAGCTCGAGGCTTTTGAAAAGCGCCAAAACCCCTGCGGCTAACTACCCAGAGTACGTGACTGCCATATAACCACTCCCTAGGCTGCGCTTAGGGAGTGAATAACTGCACACGCGACAACGTTCTGTTATTACACAGGTTTCTCATCACGCTGGTTAGCATGGCACTGCACGAGAATACCTTCATAGGCACTGTTAAAGCACAGCATTTTGTAGCTACAGCACTCTCACCGCTGTAGTACTCTCACACCGCTGTAGCACTCTCACACCGCTGTAGCACTTTCATAGCCGCAGTGCTCATTTGGCGAATGCAATTATTAATTGTTTGTAACTGAGCGTTCTTGTTGGCACACTGGCATCTGGTCAAACCAGATGAAAGGTCACAGCATGCCTGTTTCTAACCCCCTTAGAAAATTCGTAGATAAAGTTAATCAATACCCCGCGCCTATTAGTGCCTTTTTAATGACGAAGGTGTTTCGCCATAAGGTTAAATTGGCGGGTACCACTAGTATCGATGTTGTCGCTACAAATGGGCGTCAGGTGGAATATCGTATGAAAAACCGTAAAAAGGTGCAGAACCACATTGGCAGTGTGCATGCCGCGGCCATGGCGTTGCTTGCAGAGTCGGCCACTGGTTTTATTGTGGGCATCAATTTACCTGGCGATAAGCTACCGCTGATTAAGTGCATGAACCTCAATTATGTCAAACGTGCGACAGGCGACATGAAAGCGATAGCGACTCTGACAGATGAGCAGATCGCCCTATTAGAAGAGCGAGAGAAAGGTGAAATTAACGTACAAGTCAAAGTAACAGATGCAACAGGGATTGAGCCTGTTGAATGCGAAATGATATGGGCTTGGGTGCCTAAACGTTAAAAATTCTTCCCTCTTGAAATGAGCAGACGAACTGTCATAAAAATTCCATAGAAACGATAGTGCAAAAATCACTATTTATCGGAAAAAAATCGTATATAAAATGCCGTGAAAAATATTGACAGATTTCGGATTTAAATTATAAAGCAGGTTGGCAGTAGCCAAATTATAACGTCTTTCATTTAATTTAAATCGGGGATGCCATCATGGCACAACTTTCTAGAGAATCATTGTTTCAACGTGTTTTTAGCGACCCTAAAAACTATCCTTATGGTTTTTCACGTTCAGGTGACTTTTCAATTTCTGAAAGCAAAGCACTGAGCCAATATGGTTGTTTAATTGCTGCCTTACTCGATGGCCGAATTGAACCGGAATGTGATGAAGATAACTCACTGTTAGCTGTGGCTAGAGGTGAGAAAGACCCGAGTAATGTTGCTGAAAAAGCATGGTCTAAGTATGACAAACGTATACATCGACCTAAACTTGGCAATATTTACGGTAGTAGACCGTCATCTCAGAGCAATGATGATGACTTGACTGAAGATAGTGACTTAGAAATTGAGCTGGATGATTAACCTTATTTTAGTTGTAAATTCGTAATATCATCCTATTAACGTGGTTGTAATCTTATGAATCGAAAGATATATCCTAATATATTGCTATATTGGGATATATATCTCACTTTTATCACATTTCCTGTTTAATCTTACTCTTCCCTCAAGTATAGTTTTCGTTCGTTTGGTAGCGATATTGTGCCGAAACCTTTTTTTTAACAACTTTTTAGGAGAGTAGCCGATGGAAATGATGTCAGGCGCCGCAATGGTTGTGCGAACCCTAAAAGATCTTGGGGTTAAGCACGTATTCGGGTATCCCGGTGGAGCCGTATTAGATATATATGATGCATTGTACGCGCAAGAAGATGTAGAACACATTTTGGTTCGCCACGAGCAAGGTGCTGCGCACATGGCTGATGGTTATGCCCGTTCTACTGGTATTACAGGAACCGTGCTGGTTACGTCTGGTCCTGGTGCCACAAATACCCTAACCGGTATTGCCACTGCTTATATGGATTCAATTCCAATGGTTATCTTGTCTGGTCAAGTGCCTTCAATGCATATTGGCGAAGACGCTTTCCAAGAAACCGATATGGTCGGTTGTTCGCGCCCTGTGGTTAAACACAGTTTCCTCGTTAAGCGCGCTGTTGATATTCCTGAAGCTATCGCTAAAGCTTATTATATTGCCAACACTGGCCGTCCTGGTCCTGTGGTGGTCGATTTACCAAAAGACATAGTTAACGTACTTGAAGAGCATCCGTATCAGTTCCCTGAAGATGTCACTATGCGCTCTTATAATCCGACACTTAAGGGGCACAGCAAACAAATCAAAAAAGCATCGAAAGTGTTGCTTGAAGCGAAGCGTCCTATTTTATATGTGGGCGGTGGCGCAATTGCTGCAGAAGCAAGTGAGCTGGTGACTGAAATTGCAGAAAAACTAAACTTGCCTGTTACATCTACTTTGATGGGGCTGGGTGCATTTTCTGGCGTGCACGAGCAGAGCCTAGGTATGTTGGGTATGCATGGCACGTTAGAGTCAAACAAAGCGATGCACAATGCGGATTGTATATTGGCACTAGGTGCGCGTTTTGATGATCGCGTAACGAATAACGTTGAAAAATTCTGCCCCCACGCAACCATTATTCACGTAGATATCGACCCTGCTTCTATTTCTAAAACGGTTGCTGTGCACGTGCCGGTTGTAGGCAGTGTGGACCAAGTGGCAAAGCAGCTTCTAAGCCAAATGGGCGACATCGATACCACTAAGCAAAAGGCTAAGTTGGCTGATTGGTGGGAGCAAATTGAGCAGTGGCGCGGCCGTACCTGCTTGAGCTACAAAAAAGATGACAACCTGATTAAACCGCAAGAAGTGATTCAGTCGGTGTATAAACATACAAATGGTGATGCCTATTTAAGTTCAGATGTAGGTCAGCATCAAATGTTTGCCGCTCTGTATTACCCATTTGCCAAACCTCGTCGCTGGATAAACTCTGGTGGTTTGGGCACTATGGGCTTTGGTTTGCCTGCTGCAATGGGCGTACAAAAGGCCCATCCTGATGCAACATCGGTGGTTATCACTGGTGATGGCAGTATTCAGATGAATATCCAAGAGTTGTCTACGTGTTTGCAATACAAGCTACCGATTAAAATCATTTCTTTGAATAACCGCGCCTTAGGTATGGTTCGTCAATGGCAAGATATGAACTACAAGAGCCGTTATTCAAGCTCTTATATGGATTCTATGCCTGACTTCGTGAAGCTTGCCGAAGCCTATGGTCACATTGGTATTCGTGTTGAGCATCCAGACGATTTAGATGCCGCCATGGAGCGTTGTTTCGCAGAGAAGGAACGCTTGGTGTTTATGGACATCGCAATCGATCAAAACGAACACGTATACCCCATGCAGATTAAATTTGGCGCAATGGACGACATGAGATTAAGCAAAACGGAGCGCACATAATGAAACGTATTATTTCAGTTTTAATGGAAAACGCCCCAGGTGCTTTATCCCGTATCGTGGGTGTTTTTTCCCAGCGTGGCTATAACGTTGATTCTTTGTGTGTGGCAGCGACAGACGACAAAAGTTTGTCTCGTTTGACTATTACCACCCAAGCAGACGATAAGGTTATCGAGCAAATCACTAAGCAAGTTAATAAGCTGATTGACGTGCTTAAAGTGACCGACTTGACTAACGGCAGCCATGTTGAGCGTGAGCTTATGTTGATTAAAGTCGCTACGCGCAGTGAGCTAGTGCGTTCTGAGGTGAACCGAAATGTGGATATCTTCCGCGCACAAATCATCGATGTGGACTTGAACAACTATACTATTCAAGTCACTGGCACGAGCGACAAACTAGATGCCTTTGCCAATGTACTGGCACAGAGCACTGAGATCATCGAAGCATCTCGCACCGGGATCTGTGGTTTGGCACGGGGTGACAAAGCACTGCGCCCATAAGGGTTATGTTCGATATCTAAGATTCAAACCTAAAATCTAAAAAGGCTCAAATATGAGCCTTTTTTGTTACTTGAATTTACTTTGATGACTAAAAGCTAAACTTGATCCCATACCAGCTCTTTGAAGTGTTTACGACACATAGACTCGTATCTATCGTTGCCGCCGACTTCAACTTGCGCACCTTCTTTTGCCGCATTTCCATGCTCATCCAAGCGCACTACAAAGGTGGCTTTTCGCCCGCAATGGCAAATAGTTTTAAGCTCAATAAGCTTGTCAGCCCAAGCCATTAAATAGCGACTGCCTTCAAATGTTTCACCAACAAAGTCAGTTCTAAGCCCATAAGCGAGAACGGGAATGTCTAAGTCATCCACCACAGATACGAGTTGTTGCACCTGTTGTTTATTTAAAAATTGGGCTTCATCGATAAATACGCAATCTAGCTTTTTATCGCTATTTAACTCTGATATTTGCTGATGTAAGTTGCTGGAGCCATTGAAAAGGTGTGCACTGGCTTCTAGGCCAATCCGCGATGCGACTTTACCAATACCAAAGCGGTCGTCCAAAGCGGCAGTAAATATTTCGGCGCGCATGCCTCGCTCTTTGTAGTTATACGCAGATTGTAATAAAGATGTGGATTTACCTGCATTCATTGCAGAGTAGTAAAAGTAAAGCTGGGCCATGAAAAGCGGGATCCTGAAGTGCACCAAAATAATTTGGCGTTCGTTATTATTTTCAAGGTATGTTAGCGGATATCGCCATCAAAGTAAGCTATTGAAAGGCTATTTTGTCGTTACTCGGTGACGGTTACATCCGTGACTGGGTTTTGCCATTCGATAAGCTGTTCATTAGGCATAGGTCTAGCAAAATAGTAGCCTTGTAAATAATCTACTCCCATGGCTTTCAGTGCTTGGGCCTGTTCTAGTGTTTCGACACCCTCAGCGACTGTTTTACAGTTCAGCTCACTGGCGATAAATAAGGTCGCGCGAATAATGGCTTCGCCGTTGTTCTCTATGTTATCAACAAATGATTTATCAATTTTCACTTGGTTCACAGCCAAGGATTGTAGTTGTGATAATGAAGAATAGCCGGTCCCAAAATCATCAATTGACACCAGTACTTTGCGTTTTTGAATGGCTTCAAGCTGCTGCTTTATCTTCACTTTGTTATCCACAAATACAGATTCTGTGATCTCTAAATGTAATCGTTCTGGGCTGAGTCCGCTGCTACGCAGTGCGTTATCTAAAGCTCGGATAAAACTGTCATCCATGAGTTGAATAACCGATACATTGACTGATACCGCAGCGTTGTGTGCATGCTGCCATTGACTGGCATCCATGCATGCTCTGTTGAGTACCCAAGCCCCGATCTCTTTAATCAATCCTGACTTCTCAGCTAATGGGATAAATTCATCCGGCCCAATAAATCGACCAGCAAAATCCCACCTTAACAGAGCTTCAAATGAACAAAAGGTGCTGTCTTTTGCTGACATGATAGGTTGGTAGCACAAATACAGTTGGCGTCGCTCTGTGGCCTGTTGCAGGCCTTCTAGAATAACCTGTGTGTCGAGCACTTTTTGCTGAAGTTCATTGCTAAACAATGCGGGCGTGCGATTTGTACTGGCCTTTTGCTCACACATCACTAAATCTGCGAATTGGATAAGTTCAGCCGCCTCAGTGCTGTGCTCGGGGCACATGGCAATGCCCACAGTTGCTCCTAAATGCACGCTGTTATTATTAACCGTAATCACCTGAGAAATACTGGTAATGATCGCGCTGGCGATGGCTTGTGCGGTTTGCGCATCACTATAAGGTAGTGCGACTAAAAACTCGTCGCCGTTCCAACGTCCGAGCTTATTTTGATCGGCAAATGCGCCTATCCGTTTTGTGACTTCCTGCAATACACTGTCACCCATTTGGTGACCCATGGTGTCGTTAATTTTTTTGAACCCATCAAGGTCAATAAACAACAAAGCCAACTCACTATTACTCTGCGATGCCCTAGCGGTTAATTTACTCAAAGTTTGGGTAAAGGATTTGCGGTTCATCAATTGCGTAAGTGGGTCGAGATAAGACAACTGGGCGATTTTCTCGGTGCGCTTACTGACTTGCTCCTCTAGGGTACTATTTACAGCGTTAAGTTTATCGTAGGCTTCGCTGAGCTCACGGTTCACTTTGTCCAGTTGGTATTTTTCTTGGCGAAGTTGCTCACTCATCGCCATATTCATGTTTTTAATATTGATGGAATCAAGGGTAAATTTTACAGCTTTAGTGTAGGAAAAAACTAAGCCGATGCTGAACGTTAATCCTAATGCGCCAAGAATGACGCGATAGTCTTGGTCTGAGATAACCCCAAGAATAGAAATAGGCACTAACAGTATCAGTGCATAGGAAATAGAAATACGTGCATTAGCAGCTAATACGGATTGCCCACCGGCCGCCATGGAAGACAACACAATGATCATGGTCGCAAACTCAAGCAAATTAACCTGATCGAACGTTAAGATTGGTAAGCAGGCCCATACGATTGCGGTGGCAATACAGCCAATGCTAAAACGCCGTTGCGCTGTTTCGCCATCAAAATCATTTCGTGGTTTGATTTTGCGTTGCCAGTAAATACCGTCAATTAAGCGCAGCGTTAACACCACTAACATGCATCCCCACCAAACTTGCTTGATTTCGCTCACTTCTGTGCTCAGAAAACCAAATGCAAGTACGCTACTGGCTGCAAAAGTGATGGCGCAGGCCGCCCCCGTATTGCTATACAGTAACTTGGCGGCATCCTGACTATTTAGCGCATGTAATTCTGCAGATGTATTGCTCACTCTCATCCTAAGTATGTTAGCTAGTATTGAAGATATAGAGTGCACAGCGTAGATTAACCGAAAGCTGCCATGCACGTGTGCTGCTTTTAGGCTAATAATCTACCGTAATTTTATTGAAATAGTAACAATTACGTCACGGCCTCGTAGATAAGTACTGGACTAATTTTTCACCGGCACTACGAATATGCTTCTTAAGAATTGTATCGGCCATTTCGTACTCTTTTTCATTAATCGCATTTAGTAACGACTCGTGTTCTTGTTGACTATGGGAAAAATGATCCAGCGTGGTTTCTTGAAAGCCAATGTATCTGGCACATAGCAAGTGCATTTGTGCCACCGTATCAAACAGCACAGGGCGACTAGCAGGTAAATACAAACAACGATGAAACTGCCAGTTTAACTCTCCGTTTAACAATATATCGTCGGGGGAGGTCATTTGTAGTTGCTGCAATATATCCCGCGCTTTACCCAGCGTTTCGAAGTTAATATTCATGAGAGCGTGGGCGAATAACATCGGTTCGAGCTGCAAACGCATTAGATACAAGTCCTCTGCGTCGTGGGCGTTAAGCGGTCGCAACATCACACTGGACTTGCCATGTGCCACTAACCAACCTTCATTTTTCAAGCGTTGCAGTGCATCACGTATGGGAATACGACTCACCCCATATTGCTCAGCAAGCTTGACCTGCTTAAGCGCGGTTTTTTCAGGCAACTTGCCGCAAACAATATCCTGCTTCAATTGCTGATATAGATTTTGTGTCTTTACGTTATGCATAAGTACTCATTATTTTTGCTGCTTTGCGTGTGTGTCAGATTTAGTTTTTACGCTAAAGAGCAATGTCAGCATACCCACCACTAGTCCCCAAAATGCAGATGCGATATCGAAAAATGATACGCCCGAAGCGGTCACCAAAAAGGTCAATACGGCCGCGTCGCGATACTTAGGATCGTATACTGAGTTAACGAGGCTTGCGCCTATTGTTCCCAGCAAAGCAAGGCCAGCTAAGGTTGATATTAGCGCAACTGGAAATGCCGCAAATAAACTGACCACCACGGTGGCGCCTAATCCTGCAATTATATTAAAGACCCCTGCCGATATACCTGCAATGTAGCGCTTGGCAGGATCGGCATGGGTTTCCTCACTGGTACAAATAGCGGCGGTAATTGCCGCTAGGTTAAAGCTGAAACCACCAAAGGGGGCTAGTACTAAATTAAGGGCCCCGCTGGTGGTGATAATAGGGGATATTGGTTGCTCGGTGTAGCCACTGGCTTTTAAAACGGCCATGCCGGGCAAATTTTGCGAGGTCATAGTGACAATAAACAAGGGCAAGCCCACGCCGATCAAGAGTGATAAATCGAATGTTGGCGATACCCAAATAGGACTGGCTGCGGATACATCTATCGCACTTATATCAAACATATTAGAGTATTGGGCATACAACACGCCAGTGACTAAAACCAGCAAAATACTAAAACGAGGGGCCACTCTTTTAGCCATAAAGTAACTGAGTATCATAAGGCCAACGAGCATAGGCTCGAGAGTAAAAGAGCTAAAAATAGCGAGGCCAAACTGCAATAGAATACCCGCTAACATAGCGCTGGCTAACGGCATAGGAATGCGTTTCGTCAGATTGTCGAACCATCCTGAGACCCCCGTTATTAAGGTTAAAAGTGCGACAAAAAGAAAGATCCCAATGGCATTTTCGATACTCACTCCTGCAAGGCTCGTCGCCAGTAATGCAGCGCCAGGTGTCGACCACACTATTATGATCGGCCGACGGTAATACCATGATAACCCCAAGCAGCCAACGCCCATGCCTACACCTAACGCCCACACCCAACTCACTATCATGTTGTGAGAGGCGCCAGCGGCTTGGGCGGCCTGAAACACTATGGCCACAGCACTGGCAAATCCCACTAACACGGCAATAAAGCCAGCGCTAATGGCGGAAAAACTCAGATCGCGAAATAAACCTTTCATCTTGTATACTTTAATAAATTTGTATACAAATTTAGCATGAGCGAAATGCAAAAGAATAGAAAAATTTCTACCAGATCGTAAATAAGCGCAACGCCTAACGCACCGTTAGCGGTATTTCTTAGCCAACAGAACCAGTAAAAATGCTCCGATATACATAGTCACGCCATATACCCCAGGGGCAACAGCATAATCAGCTCGTTGCAAAAAAGTAATCGCGATAAGGATTGCCATGGCCGAATTTTGCACGCCCACTTCAATACCCAGCGTGATGCTATCTTTAGGTGTAAATTTGAACAATAAACCTAAACCGATGCCCGTCATGATTGCCAGCAGGTTTAAGGTCAGTGCACTTGAAAATACCGCTGCGAAAGAAGAGGTCAGGGTATCTCTTTCTTGAATAACAATGGCAACAATCATGAGGAGCAAAAAGGCACTGGCCAAGTGACGAAAGAACGGCTCGCAACGAAGGGCTTTTTGAGCAAAATAATGACGAATAATAATACCGATGAACACGGGTAATAAGGTAATCAATATTAGCCCTAGAGTGGTAGTAAGAAGAGAGAAAGATTGTTCTTCTTGCTGGCCAAATTGCATAACAGCGAATTGGATAATAAGCGGGGTAGTGAGCACGCATATGAGTGAGCTAATGGCCGTCAGGCTAACCGACAACGCTAGGTTTGCTCTGGCCAGCTGACTAATTATATTTGAACTCGTGCCGCCTGGACAGGCAGCTAGGATCATAATGCCAATGGCTAAATTAGGGGCCAAATCAAACGTGATTGCCAGTGCATAAGCCAGTGCGGGTAACAGCATCATTTGGCCGAACAAGCCAACCACTATCGGCAACGGAGCGCGCCATAACTGCTGAAAGTCATTTCTCGTTAAGCTTAGCCCCATGCCAAACATGATAAACGCCAAAACAAGGGGAGCTATGTATTGTGTTAAGTAGGATTCAGTCATTATTTATGTATTTCGCTATTTTAATTAGACTTTACGTATCAATGCTATTTATGCATCGACGAGAATTAGAGGTCAGTGGCAACGCTTGAGCGTAAATGGCTGGGTCTTTGTTATTCAAGGCTCCCTATAGCTGATATTCAATACGAAGCCGTGTCATCAGCGCTTGGTTTGACGCAATAAAGGCATTTAACTGCTCAATAACGTCTCGCCGCTCGATGGTAGACAAATGAAAGGTTACTGGGCCATGGGGCAAGTTTTGCCTTGTTCTGTTGCCCAGACTGGGTCAGTAAATAGCGGGCAACATGATATTCGATATCCGCGCCGTCTACTCGGTCTTTGAGCACTAAATTGAGTGCCGCAATTGGTGTATCAACTTCTAATAAATTTAAGCGCTTTTGAGCTATGACTTCAAGCCAGTGCTCAGGTGTAAACCCATGGGGAGCGGCGAGTGAGCTGAATTTTTCGACTGGGTTAAACTCGCGCTTTTCTAGCACGATAGTACCGCTGCTTGCGGCGATTAATGGCTCGCTTAATAGTTTATGAGAGTCAATCTTTTGATGCAAAGATTGCCAACCGGCATTATCAGGATAAACGAATGCTATATTTCCATCTGCAAGTTCACGCTGCAAACGTTTAATGGGATAAGCGCGATACTCAAATTGATGGCCACTGCTTTTAGAGAAGGCTTCTAAAACAGCCCATGCGTAGCCTTTGTCATCCGCTAAGTTGAAATTATAATGTGGGTAGTAGTCGATATCTTGGCAACCGACTATTAAGGTTTCTTGCTCTGAAGCGTGACTGAAACCAATCCAAAAAAGGCAGAGTAACATCCAAGGGCTTTTAGTGTTTGGCATCATGCGTATCACCCCATCACTACACAACAGCACGCTTTTAGCATAGTAGAAAAAAGCGATAGTACGGGCTAAAACTAACGTTTACTGGATGTGGCACTTGTTCTAACTCATTTTTGCCAATACGCTGAGCGGTGCAATACGAGCAATGTAGCGAAATAGTGCCCAAGGCCACGTTGGCACAAAGCTGCTATCGACTTCTTTTTCAATGGCCTTGACCATGGCTTTACAGCCGGTCTCAGTATCGACGATAAACGGCACCGTTTTCACTTTCTCGTTTATCTCACTTTGAATAAACCCAGGATGAATTGTCGTGACTTTAATGGGGGTGTTCATAACATCGATGCGAATACCTTCGGTCATGGAGGTAAGCGCGGCTTTAGTCGCCGCGTACACCGTCATCGCTCGGCGCGCACCGCGAACGGCACTGACCGATGAAATGGTAACTAAGTGACCCGCATTTTGTTCACGGAAAATCTCCATGCTGACTTCGCACTGTGCCAGTGCGGAAACAAAGTTAGTTACCGCGGTTTGTTTATTAGCATGAAAATACCCCGTACCTACCGAGGCACCTTTGCCCATGCCTGCGTTAACTATTACTCTGTCTAGGGAGCCCATATCTGCGGCAAACCCTTTAATGACTTCAAACACTTGTGCATGATCGTCCACGTCTAAAGGGCGAATGAAGACATTGATATCAGGGTTAATCGCCAGTAATTCGGCTTTTAGTTCGTCTAGACGTTCTACGCGGCGGGCACACAGACCTAAGTTTCGGCCCATTTTAGCAAATTCGATGGCCATGCCTTTTCCTAGGCCAGAACTAGCACCGGTAATAACGATATTCTTTCTTGTCATGTTGAATCTATCTCTTCTTAGTTTTTGTTAGCTGTTATTGGTTATCGTTAGTAATTGTTAGTAATTGTTAGTAATCGCTATTAATCGTTATTTGTACGTGATGAGATGGCGGTTGTGGCCCTCAAACGCGGAATGATCATTTAAACTTGATAATACCAGCCCATGCTTGCTGACAATGATTTTAGTGACCCCCGCATTGACCAATGTCCAGTTCAAGTCCATCAAATTATTTGCAGGCACCTTGAGGAGCATTTGGCTCAAAAGTGCAATGGGGCCGCCTGAGCTGAATACGGCAATGTGTTTCGAATCTTGGGCTTGTGCAACTGTACTTTGCAAGGCTTGCTGAATACGTTTCTGATAAGCGGGCCATGACTCAGTATATTGCTCGGCAAAATCATTACTTATCCATCTGGAAAACGCGTTATTAACGAGGCTTTGCAATGCGTGGTTAGGCTTTTCCTGTTGAGACAGATAGCGCTTTACACCATTTGGCGTAGCAAAGTCTGGATCCAGTTGCGCCAAGATATCTTGGTGATCATATTCGTTCCAGTCTGAATTAACTGTCATATTCGCGACAATTGGCGCCGGCGCGTGCATGGCGTGCAAACAGGCTTCAGCCGTTTGTTGATGGCGCAACATGTCGCCACGAAAGACGTTATCGAAAGAGATACCTTTTCGGGCTAAATCCGCCCCCAAATGGGTCGCTTGTTGATGACCAACGTCAGATAAACAATCGTAGTCATCTTTGCCAAATGAGGCTTGCCCATGACGGATCAAATAAATACTGGCCATCTAACGTTTTCCCTTTATCGCTTTGCGGCATTGCCACATCAAATAATGTACAAAAATCCAAATGTTTTTAAAGGCTAGATTATAGGTTTGTTTGTGATGGTAACGATAATAAATTTGCTGGGCGATGGCGGCCAATCTAAACAATCCGTACACCTCATAAAATGCGAAGTTATCAGCCTTCAAACCGGTTTTATCTAAATAGTACTCGATGACTTCTTGGCGAGAATACATACCGGGCAGGTGAGTAGGTTGACGGCGGGTTGATTTGGCGAGTTTGTCATCATCTGCTTGTACCCAATAGGCTAAACTGTTGCCCAAATCCATCAGAGGGTCACCCAGGGTGGCGAGTTCCCAATCGAGTACACCAATAATACGTGTGGGCTCTTGTGCGTCGAGTACTAAGTTGTCGAAGCGAAAGTCATTATGGGTCAGGCATATATGCTCGTCATTAGGGATGTTTGCCTTTAGCCAATCACAGATATAGTTCGCTTTAGGCACGTTCCACGTGCGCGCTTTTTGGTAACGGCCAATCCAGCCATCAATTTGGCGTTGGGTATAACCTTCGCCCTTCGCAATATAGCTTAGCTCTGCCGCCTTATAATCAACCTGATGCAATTCAATTAGGCTGTCTAAGGCATTTTCGCATAACTTTCGCGTGTCGCTAGCGGATAAGTGTAAATTTTTAGGCATGTTTTTGCGCGGAATGATGCCGTTAAGCTTTTCCATTACATAAAATTCAGCCCCTATGATGGATTCATCTGCACAGTGGGCGAGCATTTCTGGCACATATTGGTACACCGGTTTTAAGGCGGCTTGCAGTTTGTGTTCGCGGCCCATATCGTGAGCACCTTTAGCTTTGGTGCCGGCAGGGCCACGGCGCAAGATAACTTCTGTGTCCACGCCTGCTGGATTGCTATAGGCCAAGCAGTATGTCCAGTTCGATGCACCACCTGCATACTGAGTCACCTTTGGCACGCCATTTAGCCCTACAATTTGCTTGGCAATCCAAGGGGAGAGGGACTCAAGATTGAGCTCCTCGCCTTGGCGCACTGTGCCAGCTTGATCATTTTGAGGCTGGGCATTAGCGACGTTGGTGCTTGTTATATCGCTCATACTAGGTGTATTTCTTCAGTTCTAAGCGAGTTACCATGCCCATATGCACTTCATCAGGACCATCGGCTAAACGCAGTGCTCGGGCGCCTGCTGCAAAACGAGCCAGTGGGAAATCACTGCTCATGCCTGCACCGCCGTGCAGTTGTACTGACATATCAACCACGTCCTGCAACATTTTAGGCACAGCCACTTTAATTGCAGAAATCTCAGTCATGGCATTTTTAACGCCGACTTCGTCGATTTTCCATGCGGCATGCAGTGTCATTAAGCGCGCTTGATGAATAGCGATACGGGCTTGAGCGATACGTTCGCCGTTACCACCAAGTTTAAGTAGAGGCTTACCAAATGCACTGCGGCTCATACTGCGTTTCATAGCAAGTTCTAACGCTTTTTCAGCCGCGCCGATGGAACGCATACAATGGTGAATACGGCCCGGTCCTAAGCGGCCCTGTGCGATTGCAAAACCTTGACCTAACCCCACCAGTAAGTTTTCTTTTGGTACGCGTACGTTGGTAAAGTGCATTTCACCGTGACCTGAAGGCGCATCAAAATCACCATAGGCACTGAGCATGCGTTTAATTTCAATACCTGGGGTATCAAGCGGCACAATCACCATACTGTGTTGGCTGTGCTTGTTATTCTCTGGGTTTGATAACGCCATAAAAATAGTCACTTTGGCATTCGGGTGGCCTAAACCTGTTGACCACCACTTTTTACCGTTTAGTACCAATTCATCGCCATCCACTTCTACTGTGGCTTGCATGTTCGTGGCATCTGATGAAGCAACATCTGGCTCAGTCATACCAAACACTGAGCGAATTTCGCCTGCCAGTAATGGCTTAAGCCATTGGTCTTTTTGCTGCTCGTTGCCAAAATGGTAAAGCACTTCCATATTGCCGGTATCAGGGGCATTACAGTTAAATATTTCAGAGGCGAATAACACGCGGCCCATTTCTTCAGCTAACGGTGCGTATTCTAAGGTAGTCAGGCCTTGGCCTAACTCATCGTCTGGTAAAAAAAGATTCCACAAACCGGCTTGTTGCGCTTTCTTTTTAAGTGGTTCGATAAAAGGATGCATCTGCCACTTCGTCCAGTCGCCTGTGGGGTTTAATTCTTCCGTTTCACGATAAATCTGCTCTTCTACTGGGTAAACATGTTGATCCATAAATGCTTTTACGCGGGCAATATAATCTTGAGTTTTTTCACTATGAGCAAAATCCATGATTTATCCTTACTGTTCGTTAATGGCTTACATTGTATGGAGGGAGCATAACGGTATTTTTAAATTGAATGAAATGAAAAATAGTACAGGTATACTATGAATATTATTCATTATGTATTGGTGCGATTATGGCTGACATTCACGCTCTTAAAAAGCTCGATTTGAACTTGTTAAAAGTTTTTGAAAGTTTGTATGTAGAACAGAATATGACCCGTACCGCAGAAGCTTTGCACATTACGCCCTCTGCGGTAAGCCACTCCATTAAGCGTTTACGCGAATGTCTAGGAGACCCGCTATTTCAGCGTAGTAACAATCGTATGCTGCCCACGCCAGCCTGCCAACGAATGGCCCCGCTGATCATTGATAACCTGACCCGATTACGCCAAATAATGCAGCACTGGGGAGAGTTTCAGCCGTTAACCAGTGAGCACCATTTTAGAATTGGTATGCATTACGCGTTAGAGCCTAGCATCTTGCCTGCACTGACTGAGCGACTCGCTTTGCTGGCACCAAAAGTGACGTTTTCTAGCGTCAGGGTCGATCGCATTACCTTAACGCGGGATCTGGGCGCTGGCCATATCGATTTAGCATTAGACGTTGCTTTGCCGATTAAGTCCCCTGTATTGCACCAAAAACTGATAGACGATGAATTTTGTGTCTTAGTGCGTAAAGACCATCCTTTGGCAGATCGCTTAACCAAGGACGCTTACTTTAATGCCGGACACATAGGGGTATCGAATCGTTCAAGTGGCGCATCAGTTGAAGATTTACTCTTTCAACAACAAGGCTTGTCACGCAAAGTCGTGATCCGCTGTCAGAATTATTATTCTGCGAAGGGCATGGTCGCCTGCTCTAATCATTTACTGACGGTACCGCGCAGAATTGCTGAGCATCTTAAGCAGGATGATGTGCAACTGGTCAGTTTGCCCGTCAACATAGCTGATATTTCCACGCACCTTTACTGGCATAAAAACACTGAGCAGGATTCTGCTCTCTCATGGCTAAGAGCATTATTTGACGGAATTTTTATAAATTAGGTGGGGTAAATAAGCCGCCGCTATTGCAGCGGCGGGTAGGTTAAATTCAATAAAGTAGTTAGTCGTCGTTGGTTGAGCCAATACGGTGAATGGTTAAATCGGCGCCGTTGTACTCTTCTTCTTCTGTTAAACGCAGCCCTGTGATGACGTTAATTACGCCGTAAACAATCACCCCGCCTATGAGGGCGACAAGAATCCCCCCTATGGTGCCGATCGCTTGAGCCGCTATACTAACGCCGCCTAATCCGCCTAGACTTTCGCTGCCAAAAATCCCAGCTGCGATACCGCCCCATGCACCACACAGACCGTGTAATGGCCAAACACCCAGCACATCATCTAATTTCTTACTTTTTTGAATAAAGGTAAACAAGGTGACAAATAGCCATCCTGCTACTACACCAATGGCTAGTGCACCAATCGGATGCACAATATCCGAGCCCGCGCAGATAGCCACTAGGCCAGCAAGGGGGCCATTGTGAACAAAACCAGGATCATTTTTGCCAAATAACCAAGCGGCAATAATACCACCGGCCATGGCCATAAGAGAGTTCATGGCCACTAAGCCGCTGATGCCATCAAGGGTTTGTGCTGACATAACGTTAAAGCCAAACCAACCAATACATAAAATCCATGTTCCGAGGGCTAGAAAAGGAATGTTAGACGGGGCAAAAGCGATAAGCTTTTTGTCTTTAACACGTCCATTACGCAAACCTAAGAAGAATACCGCCACCAAGGCTAACCAACCGCCGATCCCATGCACAACCACTGAGCCTGCAAAGTCATGGAATTGGGCGCCGGTTGTTTGCTCTATCCAATCTTGCACGCCGTAATTGCCGTTCCACACTATGCCTTCAAAGAAGGGATACACTAAGGCAACGATGACCGCAGATGCCAGTAAGAATGGGTTAAACTTGGCACGCTCAGCAATACCGCCTGAAATAATGGCCGGAATGGCAGCGGCAAACGTCATCAAGAAGAAAAACTTAACGAGGTCGTAACCGTTGTTGGTGGTTAGCTCGCTCGCGCTGCTGTAAAAAGTGGTGTCGTAAGCGACCCAATAACCAATGAAAAAATAAGCAACACAAGACACACCAAAATCCGTGATGATCTTAACTAATGCATTGACCTGATTTTTATGACGTACGGTACCCACTTCTAAAAAAGCAAAGCCCGCGTGCATGGCAAAAACCATGATGGCGCCTATGAGTAAAAAGTAAGTATTAGAACTTTGCACCAATAACTCAGTGGCGCTTGTGACATCTTGCATGTGATATATCTCTGTGTGTCGAATAAATGTTACAGCGAGGTAAATTGCGAGCTCTACCTAGTGTTTGCAACGGCTATTTTTTATGTGTTTGTGGTTGCCAAGCTTAGCCTTTATATCCATTTAGGCCTTGCTGTGGCAGAATCATACCTTGCGTAACCTAAAGTTTGCATTCGCTATATAGAATTAAAGTACATAGCTCATGAAAATTTAACATTGTGTTTAAAACTAAAGGCTAGTTGTTATTCAAAGCGACTATGTATTACTTGGTTACATACGAAATTATGTTTCGAACCGCCTTGAAAGGAGGGTATTCGATAGCCTGAATTTCGATACCTTACTTCCGGAACTTAACAACATTTATAGAGTAAGATAAGTGTTTACTGCTTTGCGAGAGAAATCATGAAAAATGATCTTTTAGACCGATTCACAGGCTACTTTGTGGGTTGTTTGTGTGTGTTTTTTGCTGCAAACAGCGCGGCAATCGAGCTGACAGAAGTTGAGGCCCAGCCTAATGTTCTAAACGCTAAGCAACATGAATTGCTTGTTACCCAGCTACAAAAAGAGGACACGATTCGGGTAATAGTCGAACTTAATCTAGAGACCAACAACACAGCATTGGCGCTACAATCAGATTCACAACAGCCTATCACAGAACAGTCCACCACAGAAAAGTCCGCTGAGGCGCAAGAGCAGGCGAGTGAGCAATTTACCTTGCAAGCGATTGCCAGCGCACAAGCGAGCTTGCAAGCGACGCTTAGTCAGTCAGGGGCGGTACTCAAACATAGTTTTACTCACATGCCTTTGGTTGTGTATGACATAGATACCAAAGCCCTGAGCGCATTAGAGAAATCATCCCAAGTTAAAAGTATTCAAATAGATCAAATTCGTCAGCCTTCGTTGGCACAAAGCACCGCTATAATCGGCACTGAAAACGCTTATGAAATAGGGGCAACTGGAGCGGGGAAGACGGTGGCTGTGCTAGATTCAGGTGTTGAATCTGATCACCCTTTTTTAAGCGCTAAAGTCGTGTCAGAAGCATGCTTTTCTACTCATCGCAGTTCGGGCTTTTCTGATTCAATTTGCCCAAGCGGTAATAATGACGAAATTGCCCAAGGCGCAGCACAGGCTTGTGATTTCAATGGTTGTTATCACGGGACTCACGTGGCTGGTATTGTTGCAGGCAGCAGCGAAAACCTGCATGGGGTGGCAAAAGACGCTGACATTATTGCTATTCAGGTGTTCTCGAAAATCTTAGACAACGATTATTGTAGCGGTAGCCCGCCTTGTTTAGGCGCTTATGACTCCGACGTTATTCAAGGACTAGAGCGCGTTTACGCCCTGCGCAATACTTATTCGATCCCTGCCGTGAACATTAGCCTTGGCGCTGGTGGATATTTATCGCAAAGTGCATGTGACTCAGCCAATCGCAGTTATGCTAGCGCGGTCAGTAAGTTGAACGATGCAGGGATCGCTGTTGTAATCGCCTCAGGTAATAACGGCTACAGCAATAAAATCAGTGCGCCAGGTTGTGTGAGTAATGCCGTTAGCGTCGGTGCCACCACTGACGGTGATGGTATGGCTTGGTTTACCAATAAAGCTGACTTTCTTACTCTACTTGCACCAGGTACCAGTATTCAATCATCTGTTCCAGGGGGCAAATATTCTTCTGCTCAAGGGACCTCGATGGCAGCTCCCCATGTCGCGGGTGCCTTTGCAGCGCTGGCCTCTTTAGAAAATACACCAGATAAAACGCAAATTTTAAGTGCTTTATTGAACACAGCAAAAGCAGTCGACTCCGGTTCACTGACGTTTGGGCGTATCGCTATTGGGGCGGCGGCCGAAAACTTAATGCCAAAGCCTGAAATAGACCAGCAGCTCAGCATTCGAATCAGTGTGGATAACTCAGAAGAGCTATATTTTAATGGTGTGTTGTTAGGTGGGTCCAGCGATTGGAAAGCCAGTAAATTATATAACGTCAATGTGACTCAGGTGGATAACGTTTTAGCGGTCAAAGCAATGGACGTTGATGGCTTGGCCGCATTAATAGCCCAGTTAGATCTTGATGGACAACCATTTTACAGCGATGAAAATTGGAAAGTGTCTACCGAATTTGTTGAAGGATGGCAGCAAACTGATTTCGATGACAGTCAGTGGCAAGCGGCCAGTACCTATGGCTATTACGGTGTATGGCCATGGTATAAAAAAGTAAAATGGTGGCCAAGCAGCAGCCAAGCACAGTGGCTCTGGTCAGATGCGCGTTATGACGACAACACTGTGTACTTTCGCTATCACATCGCAGCAAGCGAAGAACCCGCGCCTGAGCCAGTCGTTATCAACACCCAAGCGTTAGTTGAAGGTCAGGTGGGGGAAACCTATTCCGTGACATTAAGCGCCAGCGGTGGCAGCGAATCATTCTTATGGTCTGTGGTTAGTGGGGACTTACCCAGCGGGTTGTCGCTAGACGCGCAAAGTGGTGAGTTAGCAGGTACACCTGATGCGCCAGGCGAGTTTGTATTCACGGTTGAGGCAACTGATACTATCGGAGAACAAGCTCAGCTAGAACTAAGTTTGTCTATTGCTGGAGCGCCTATGACCTCTGAAATGGCGACGATTACTATTTCGGTCGATAATTTCGAGGATACCTATTTTAACGGTGTGTTCTTAGGCTCGTCTACCAACTGGATGTACGCTAAAAGTTATACCGTAGAACTCGTTTCTGGTCGCAATGTACTGGCTGTTAAAGCGCAAGATGTTGACGGCATTGCAGCGCTTATTGCCAAAATAGAGACTGAGCAAGGGGTTATCGTTAGTGACAGTGATTGGAAAATCTCTACTCAAACGTTTGATGATTGGAATACTCAGGCTTTTGATGACAGCAGTTGGGGCAATGCCAGAGCGTATGGCTCGTATGGGGCGAACCCTTGGCGCTCACGAGTAAGCCGGTTGAATGGCTCCGCTGGTGCCAAGTGGATTTGGTCAGCAGATAATGACCTAGATAATTTGGTGTATTTCAGACTGGTCATTGAGCGCCCGTAAATTAGCGCGCTTATGGGCTGCATTAACGGACTATATTAACAAGCTATTTTAAACAAGCTACATTAGTAAAGCGTATAAAGCCGAACTGAGTGAAAACGAGTTCGGCTTTTTCTTTGCACAGGTGTAACAGCTCAGGTGTAACAGCTCAGGTTTGACTTGTTCACGCGTTCGAATCTTTACACCTTGCATCGTCGCACTTCCATAGATTTACACATTGCCTTCTTGTTATCGTTCCCACCTTCATTACTTCATTTTCATCCCTTCATCCCTTCATCCCTTCATCCCTTCAGACTTTTTGGCTTACTCACTGCCTCAGTCAGAAAAATGACACATGCAATTAAACGAGACTATTTTCCCGTCAATGAAAATTTAACTGTATGAATATAAAGGAAATTATAGCGTTGGCATAATCTCTGCTGAGTTGCGGTATCTGATTCATTGTTAACTGCGCCGCTAGGCTAGCACTAGGTTCTTTCATGATAGGTTCTACCCATATACAACTTGCCCAAAATAGCCAACAACGCGTTGCGCACACCCCTAAGCCAAAAATCGGCTCAGCTCCTATATTGCAGCAATTGCTACCTCAATTATGCATAACAGATGTTCCCGTGCGATACCAAGCCATCACGGGTCTTGATTACTATATGCGTGAAGAGACTGAGCGCCTACTAGAGCGAATCGAAACTCACTGTGAGATGTTGCAAGATACAGGAATGACGCACGCTCCAGTGATAACGAATGAAGACTCAGTGAAAACGAATAAAGGTTCAGTGATAACGAAGAAAGGTTCAGTGATAACAAATACCAATACCGAGCATCAGCTTCAGTTTACTCTTAAGTTTGTGGGTAATAAATGTCAACTTGACGGGCAATACCCAAACGATTTGCAGAACAAGCTTAACCAAGATGCATGGCTACTTGATGCATTTAGCTGGCTAATGCCAAACTATTTGGCATTAGTGCATTCATTAGAGTTGGTTAAATTTTCGTATGCTTATCAACGCAATCGTTCAAAAGCGGCGAACGCGTACGCGCACTTTAATGACGAAAACAACGGCTTGCACATAGAAGTGAAAGTCGATGCTGGCAAAGCTCAGTGGCACGTTTTATCTTCGCTGCATACGTTTCATCTGTAAGCGGCTGCAGCCCAAAAATGTCTGAGGCTGCTGCTTATATAAGAAATACTAAAATTCAAATTCTAGTGAAGCGCGCAAGGTGTGGTCTTTGCTATCGCCATTCAAACCTGCGATAAAACCTAATTCCCATTTAATCTGCTTTTGCGCTTCGAAACGATGGATCCCCATAAATGAGGGGCCAAGTCCAACAAAATCCTCGGCAGTGTATAACTCAATCGCAGGCTGAATTTCAGGGATAAATCGATAGCGATACTGCAGCCTAAACTCTGAATGAAACGAGTTGTCTACTATATTGCCAAACTTATACACCATCAGGTAGTTACTGGTAACGCTTGAGCGGCCGAACTCCTTTTCTACCAATATACCTGTAGTAAATTCCCAGCTGTCTTCTTGATGTGCTTTTTCTATCTCGAATAAAGCCCCCCAGTCAGCGAAGTACTTACCTTGTTCGGTCAGCATCCATCTGGCTTCTAATTCGTATGCGACCAATCCGAAATCGTCTGTTTCGTCACGATCACCTACAAGGTAGGCTTGCAGCGTAAGGCGGTTGTCAATCGAATGACCGAATGACACACGCTGCACCAACGCGTTGCCCTCATCGTTTTGCCGAGACATGATTCGCCACTCAAATTCTTGCTCTAAGGGCAGCACATAAGGGTGATAAATCTTATCTACTACGTTGTTTGATTGGCGCTCTTGAGCTGCGGCTATGCTTGAAATCAGCGTAGTGACAACGAAAATGAGTAAAGACAGACGGGAGATCATGTTTGGTTCTCCAAATTTGAAACCTTATGGCGCTTAAAAGTGAGTCGAATCGCCCGGATCGCAAAGGGAAGCAATAGCGCAAAACACAAGGTGGATAAGTAGTAGCTGCTCGGTGCCGCCTCGTAACCGATTAGCACTTTCAATAAATGCCCATATTCGCTTTCATCAGAAATAAATGCGCTCATATTCCATAGTGGGCCTGGGTCAGTCAACCAATCAATTTGCTGTAATAGCAACACCACGTTGGCCACTTGTCCGGCAATAAATAACGAAAATGTGAATTGCACTAAGTACCGTCTTTTTACACTGCCTAAGATGACGTCTAATAAGATAGCCACACTGATGCAAATCCCTAGGCCTAGTGTTGTGCCAAGTACGATAGGTACTAATGCGTCTTTTTGAAGCCAAAACCCCACCACATAGATAGAAAACTCAGCACTTCTTGGCACAACAAATACCGCTACTACGGCACCTGCGAGCCAAAATACGCTGTTGCGATTATTAATGATTAACCAGGCTGACATTAAATAGGCACAGATAAGCGTCAAACTCTTTAGCAATTCATAGCCCGCTCCAAAAGACCATTGACTGATGATTTGTTGATTCAACACCACTACAGCAGCCAATAAAATACCTGTTGCGAAACCGAGAGATAATTGTTTCCAAGGTGTTCCCACATAAACCCGCAACAAGCTTAATAAAACAAAAATGGGCAAGGCATCTCGTAGAAAAAGGATGACAGTATTAATGAGCATTTGCATACGCCTCTGGCGATATCACTATGACCTTGCCCACCGCGCTTGCAGGATGGAATTCCCCGAAAAATTGGTATTCCCCTTCTTCTAAAGGACCTATGTAAACATTGGCCTTGGCATTACCAAAAACGACTTTTTCACGGTTCAGCTCGAAGCTGTCTATTTCTTCTGGAGTGGGATCGTGATTAATAAACACTAACTTTACCTTTTGACCGGAAGGGACAAGCACCTCGGATGGATAAAATAAATGATCCCGAATGGTGATGGTCATCTCAGGCAGGGCAAAAACAAAAGCTGAATGGATGAACAGTATGATGGTTAAGCAATATTTATACTTTTGCACTGCTTACCTCTTCTCTTCGCGTTTTAGGCAGATGAACTTGCACCGACAAGCCACCTAACTCTGAACGCTGCAAATGCACAAAGCCATGATGCAAATCAACGATCTGTTTTACTATCGCTAAGCCTAACCCAATACCCGGCGCTTTTTGCGTCATATGTTTGCTAGAACGATAAAAGCGCTCCAGCACTTTTGTATATTCATCATCGTTAAGCCCACTGCCGGAATCGTCAACTTGTATCAGAACATCATGTTCATCTTGTTGCACGATGACCTGAATTACCCCTTTAACGGGGGCATACTTATGGGCATTACCAATCAGGTTTTGCATCAGTGTCAGCAGGGCAAACTCGCTACTTAATATAATTTGGGTACTACCAATCAACTCAATGGTTTGATGTTTGTTGTCAATGCTGGTGTACATTTCTGAAATAACACTTTGTGCAATATGATAAGCATCTACCTGTGTACTGTTCGCTTCAAAATACTCAGGGTTGGTTCGACTTAGTAAGAGTATTTGGTTGATCGCATGGATCATGCGATCCGTATCTTGGTGGAGTTTGTCTATACGTTGAACATAGCTGTCGCTGGTGGCTTCTTTGCGCAAATTATGTAAATTAATTTTCAGCACACTTAAAGGTGTACGCAGCTCGTGAGCGGCATTAGACGCAAACTGCTGCTCTCGCTCAAAGGCTGCTTGCAGTCGGCTTAACAATGAATTGAGTGTATTGACCATGGGTACCAATTCAATTGCTGGCTCTTGCAAAACCAAAGGTGAAAAATTTCGAGGAGAGCGGCGCTGTAGTGCATCTGATAGGCTGCGCAATGGCCTAAGCCCTCTATTTACAGCGAAATAGATAATGATCGCCAGCAACGGGATCGCCATGATAATAGGCGCCATCGCGGAAATGATCATTTTGTCAGCCAGTTCAAAGCGGTTCTGCAACGGCTGAGCTACCATGACCCAGGTGTGCTTATCATCGAATGTGTGTGAATAGACACGCCAGCGCTTGCCTGAAAAATTCTTATCGCTAAAGCCTGACTTAAACCTGCCAATGTTATGTTGTGGGGTATTTGTTGACCGTTTAATCAGGTGCTTTTCTTGCCACAATTGCACGGCAATTTGCTCACCTGCATCAAATGTTTCATTGCGCTGTATTGCGAATACACGCGTAAAGCTCTTGGCTAACGCCATTAACTCGGCATCAAATAGCTCAGAGGATTTATGCATGCTCGAACGATATCCTTGCAATGCGGCGCTGAAGCTAATTAATATCAATAAGGCGATGAGTAAGAGCGTGAGTTGGCGGCGAATGGAGCGCATGAAGATTAGGCGCTCACGCGGTTTGTCACGCTGTAACCTACGCCGCGAATGGTTTTAATGAAATCCTTAGGCAGCTTTTTACGCAAATTGTGTATGTGAACTTCTATTGCATTGCTCGATAGCTCATCACCCCACTCATACAGTTTTGTTTCAAGCTGGCTCTTAGATTGAATACGTCCGGCATTTTCCATTAAAGCCTTAAGTAGCATGAATTCTCGGCGTGAGAGCTCTTTCTCATTGTTGTCAGCGGTGACTTGATGCGTCGCCAAATCAAGCACGACATTGCCTATGTTAATGAGCGAACTTGTAGCGGTCCCTAATCGTCGTTCCATGACTCGCAAACGTGCTAGTAGCTCCTGCATATCAAACGGTTTAGCAAGGTAATCATCGGCACCAGAATCTAGGCCTGTGATTTTATCTGTCATGCTGTCTCTGGCTGTGAGAATGAGCGTAGGTACGCTGTGTTTGTTGCGATGGGCTTGGCGTAGCACTTCAAGGCCATCCATGTCTGGTAAGCCTAAGTCTAGGATCATTATGGTGAACTCCCCTGTAGCCAACGCTGATAACGCTTGAGCTGCTGTGCAGGCACCATTGACAGCGTAGCCTTCGCTGCGAAGAGATTGACTTAGGGCATCGCTCAAAGAGCGATCATCTTCCACCAGTAAAATTCGCATTGTCATCACCCTTTAATCAAAGTCTCAGCATAACGCCGTTAGCTTAAGCCAACATTAAGCGTCAAAGCGCTGTTTTGAGTTAAGCGCTATTAAATCACAAAAAAGGACAATTTTAATACTGCTATCACAACGAGCATCCTTTAGAATATAGGCCACAAATCAAGATGTTAAGCCCACGTTTTCTAGGTAAATAATTTTATGCCTGATTCTCAAGAAGCAAAAAAACTTAGCAATCAAATCGAAGAGATTAACGAGGCCTTAAACGATGGCATGATAGTGCAAGTGCGCGAAGTACTGAGCACTATGCCGCCCTGTGATGTGGCGCTGCTGCTCGAGTCTAGCCGTAGTCGCACACGCTCAGAAATCTGGCAGTTAATCGAACCCGATCAATACAGTGACGTACTAGAGGATCTCTCCGAGGACGTACGAAACGGTATTATTCGCCAAATGGTGCCTGAAATTCTGGCTGATGCGCTAGAAGAGATGGACACAGATGATTTGGTGGAAACCCTATCTGGCCTGCCTGAAGCAGTGTCGCAAGATGCACTTAGCTCCATGGACGAGCAAGACAGACAACGGGCCGAACAGGCACTTTCCTACGGTGAAGACACAGCCGGTTTCATTATGAACACCGACACGATCACGTTGCGCCCTGAAGTCACCGTTGATGTGATTTTGCGATATTTACGTCTCAAAGGAAATATCCCCAAAGGCACAGATACCTTCTATGTAGTTGACCGCAACGACCAGCTTATTGGCAGTGTGCCAGTGACCGAACTACTGACTGCACGTCCTGCGGTCAAAGTTGAAAAGTTAATGACCCAAGACTCGGTGGCTGTGCCTGTGGATATGCACGAAAATGAGGTGGCCAGCCTGTTCGAGCGTTACGATTGGCTGTCAGCACCGGTTATTGATAAAGAAAACCGCCTAGTGGGGCGTATTACGATAGATGACGTAGTAGACATCATTCGTGAAGGCGCTGAACACTCCATGATGAGCATGGCAGGTCTTGATGATGAAGAAGATACCTTTGCACCCGTCATAAAAAGTACCAAGAAACGGTCTGTATGGTTGGGTGTGAATTTAGTCACGGCATTGATGGCGGCCGCAGTGAGCGATTTATTTGAAGCCACGCTAAGCCAATTGGCGGTATTAGCCATTTTAAATACCATAGTGCCCAGTATGGGCGGGGCAGCGGGTAACCAAACATTAACCTTGGTTATACGGGGCATGGCTTTGGGTCACGTGAGTGACAGTAACGCCCGCTGGTTGATTGGCAAAGAGCTGGCAATTGGATTTTTCAATGGCGTGATTTGGGCGATGCTTATTGCTTCCGTTATTGCGTTATGGAAGCAAGATGTGATGCTAGGTGGAGTCATCGCATTCGCTATGATGGTGAATATGATCGCGGCGGGGTTAGCGGGTGCCATGTTGCCGGTAATGATGAAGAAAATGAATATCGACCCTGCGCTTGCAGGTAGTGTGATCTTAACGACCATTACCGATGTGGTAGGAATTTTTGCCTTTTTAGGCACAGCGACTTGGTTACTTTTATAATTTATGTCTGTGTTATCCCTTGTTTCCTTAACGTTTATCACGCTTATCGCCTTCGCGGCCAATTCTGTGTTCTGCCGACTTGCGTTAGACGAGCAAAACATGGATCCCATGAGTTTCACAGGGTTGCGCATTGCATCTGCGGCCTTAGTACTTGGCTTGATCATGTTGTTGAAATCACCTAGTAGTTTCCGCAGCTTAACGGCGTTAAATGCCTATGGTAGTTGGCGACAAGCAGGATATCTTTTCGCTTACGCTGCTGGGTTTTCTTATGCTTACGTGACGCTACCAACCGCGACTGGCGCCTTGATATTATTTGCTGCGGTGCAATTTACCATGTTGTTTGTGTCCAGATTATCGGGCAACCGCATGAATGCTATCGCCAGCGCAGGCGTAGTCATTTCATTGCTAGGGTTTGTGTATTTCGTTATGCCAGCGTTATCGTCACCGAGCTTGGTAGGGGCACTTGTCATGGCATTGGCTGGTATAGCATGGGGTCTGTATAGCTTAGCGGGGGCGAAATCGACCCATGCATTAGAGTCTACCGGGGCAAACTTTATGCGCTGTTTGCCATTTGGACTGATATTAATGGCGATCTTTATGCCAACAGCACGTTTAACGTTTGAAGGGGTGAGTTATGCGTTGGCATCGGGAGCACTTGCCTCAGGCATTGGTTATGCGATTTGGTATCAAGTATTGCCCAAATTAGATAGCAGTGTGGCGGCGGTGTGTCAGCTGTCAGTACCCATTATTGCGGCTTTTGGTGGAGTGTTGTTAGTCGCAGAGCCCATTACCTCACATTTATTGTTGTCATCGATGGCTATTTTAGGCGGCATGTTACTGGTGATACTGGGTAAAAAGAAACGCGTATAGTGCCCATCCATTTATCATATATGTTGGCTGTGTGGTAACCGAGGCACAGAGCTCAGACATTAACGAAAGGCACAAAAAAAGGTAGCGAGTGATACAAGATAACCGCTACCTTTTTCGTTTTAAGTGTAAGTGCGTTAAAAGCGTACTTCACCGGCACCGTCACTGGCGCAGCATACGTAAAACGTTTCTTTATAACCCGTTTCAGCTTCATAACGCTCAGCAATTAACTGCTGGGCACCAGCGACCATTTCTCTTGGCATAAGAGCGACGATACAGCCACCGAAACCGCCACCGGTCATACGAACACCACCATGTTCGCCTAGGTACTCTGCGAGAGTTGCTACGATAAAATCAATAGGCTTAACCGTGATTTCAAAATCATCACGCATAGATGCGTGTGATTCAGCCATCAAACGAGACAAGGTTTTTGCATCACCAGCACGCAAAGCATCTGCTGCTTGTAGTGTACGTTCGCTGTCAGATACCACATGGTGAGCCCGGCGATACACTACCTCTGGTAGCTTGTCTTTTTGCGCTTGCAAGTCCACTAGGCTGATGTCACGAAGTGCTTTGATACCCAAAATCCTGGCGGCTTCTTCGCACTGTTCGCGGCGGGTATTGTATTCGCTGTCAACTAAGCCGCGTTTTACATTCGAGTTGATAATAACCACATCAAGCTCTTTCGGCATGGAGATAAGTTGTGTTTCCAGCGAGCGGCAATCTAGCAATAGCGCGTTGTTTTGGGCACCGCATGCACTGACCATTTGATCCATAATGCCGCAATTACAACCGACAAATTGGTTTTCAGCTTCTTGACCATTAAGGGCAACATCAGCCGAGGTCAGGGGTAAATCAAATAACTGGCGAAATGTTTCACCGATGGCCACTTCAAGGGACGCAGAAGAGCTAAGGCCCGCACCTTGTGGCACATTGCCCGTCACTACCATATCAACGCCTTTACATTGTAAGCCGCGCATCTGCAGGTGTTTGATCACGCCACGGATGTAATTGCTCCATAGCTGAGTAGGGTGGGGCTCTATGTTAGAGCTGAGTGAAAATTCATCGCGTTCGTTGTCATAATCTGCAGCGACAACACGCACTAGGTCATCTTCTCTAGGCGTTACAGCCACTAGCGTTTGGTAGTTGATAGCACAAGGTAATACAAAACCGTCGTTGTAGTCCGTGTGCTCACCAATCAAATTCACACGCCCTGGGGCTTGAAAGTGACGAGCGGGCGGTGTTTGAAACACCTCAAGATATATGGCGTTGAGGTCGTCGATGGCTTGTTGAGAAATAATTTTCATCCCATTAGGCTCCGTTTGATTCGTTGTAATGAACATCACTCAAGGCTTGTAGCTTTTGTGCCGCTTGCTCTGGGGTAAGGTCGCGTTGTGGCTCTGCCATCATTTCATAGCCCACCATAAACTTACGTACTGTTGCTGAGCGTAATAGCGGCGGGTAAAAATGTGCATGCAACTGCCAATGCTCAGTGACATCAGTGTTATGTGGCGCGCCGTGCCAACCCATTGAGTAAGGGAAAGAGCACTGAAATAAATTGTCGTAGCGGCTGGTGAGTTTTTTAAGGGCTACGGCTAAGTCTGCCTGTTGTGCGTCGTTCATTTCGTCGAAACGGGCACAACTGAATTTAGGCATTAGAAGTGTTTCGAAAGGCCAAGCAGCCCAATAAGGTACTACAGCAATCCAATGATCGGTTTCAACCACTGTACGCTCGCCACTGGCTGATTCTTTTTGCGCATAGTCGAGCAATAGCGAGCTGTTGTGCTTGTCGAAATAGGCACGTTGGTTAACATCAGCTTTACGTACCTCATTCGGTATAAAGTCATTCGCCCATACTTGACCATGGGGATGAGGGTTAGAACAACCCATGGCCGCGCCTTTGTTCTCAAACACTTGAACCCATGCGTAATCCTTGGATAACTCAGCCACCTGGTCACGCCACGTCTGAACGACTTTCTCAAGGGCAGGTAACGGAAGTTCGGGTAGCGACTTATTGTGCGCCGGTGAAAAACAAATAACACGACTGGTGCCGCGAGCGGCTTCTACCGTAAATAAATCGTCATTTTCTTGCTCTGACGCGGGCGTGTCTTTCATCAATGCCGCAAAGTCATTAGTGAAAACGAAGGTGTCTTTATATTCAGGATTCACTTCGCCATTGATGCGCGTATTACCGGCGCATAGATAACAATTTGGATCGTGTGCCGCACTATCATTTTGTTGCGGTTTTTCCACTTGACCTTGCCAAGGGCGTTTAGCCCTATGAGGGGACACAAGTACCCAGTCATTGGTCAATGGATTACGACGGCGATGAGAGTGATCTACAGGATCGAATTTAGACATTTAGACACACCATGTTAATATTTGGTTAATTAGTACTATTATATTATTAATTGATTTTAAGGTCTAATCCGTGTTCTGTCATCCCCTAAATCCAAAATTTGTACTCAAGAGATACAAAAAAGCCTGCATAGCAGGCTTAATAAAATCATTATGTGGGGTAATCATCCCGCAGCATTGTCAAATGTAGTGTTGCTTGACTAAAAGTTCAGACCAGGATTTAGGCTACCGGGTAAGGTGACTTTTTCTAATTCAACAGATGCAACAGGGTATGCACAGTAGTCAGCGGCGTAATAGGCGCTGGCTCTATGGTTACCACTTTCACCGACTCCGCCAAATGGTGCAGCACCGCTAGCACCAGTAATAGGACGGTTCCAATTGACGATACCCGCGCGAATACGTTGGTAAAAGTGCTGATACAAATCTTCGCTGTCAGACAACAAACCAGCAGATAAGCCAAACTTGGTATTGTTACCCAGTGAAATGGCTCGGTCAAAATCATCGAAGCGAACCACTTTTAACAACGGGCCAAAGTGTTCGTCATCAGGCATCTGTTCAACCATAGCCGTCACGTCAATAATACCTGGGCTTACAAAGCCAGATTCAGGATCTAAGTGAGTCAGTTCTACCAGCGAGGTTGCGCCTAAATCAAGTAACTGTTGTTGCGCCATCACCATAGCGTGGGCGGCATTTTTAGAAATCATTGCGCCCATAAAAGGTTGTTCGTCAGCGTCGTAATCACCGATTTTGATGTTTTTAGTCACCTCGATTAGGCGGGCAAGAATGGCATCACCTTGAGCATTGTTTTCTAAAAACAGTTTACGAGCACAGGTGCAGCGTTGCCCAGAGGTGACAAACGCAGACTGAATAATGTCGTGCACGGTGGCGTCAATATCGCTTACGTCTTTGACGATTAGGGGGTTATTACCGCCCATTTCTAACGCTAAAATTTTGCCAGGGTGTCCAGCGTATTGCTCATGCAATATTTTACCAGTACGAGAGCTGCCGGTGAAAAATAGGCCGTCAAGGTCAGGGTGCGCCGCAAGGGCTTTACCTGTTTCTACTTCACCCTGCACTAAGTTAAGCACGCCTTTAGGTAAACCTGCTTTTTCCCATAACTGAACGGTTCTTTCAGCCACTAATGGGGTTAAGTCGCTAGGCTTGAATACGATACAGTTTCCCGCTAACAAAGCAGGTACAATATGACCGTTAGGTAAGTGACCAGGGAAGTTGTAAGGGCCAAAGACAGCTACGACGCCGTGGGGCTTGTGGCGAATGAACGCTTTACCTACAGGCATTGGGTTTTCAACTAGACCAGTACGTTCTTGGTAGGCGCGTTCTGAAATGCCAATTTTACCCATCATGGCGCCGACTTCCGTGGCGGTTTCCCACAGTGGCTTGCCAGTTTCTTGGGCGATTGTTAAGGCCAGCATATCTTTGTTTTCAGCCAATAGTTCACCAAACCGTTTTACATAAGCGAGTCGCTGTTCAAACGTGCATGCAGCCCAAGCTACGGTTGCTTCTCGAGCGCTGCTAACCGCTTGATTCACTTGCTCTGATGAGGCCGATTTAGCCAGCCAAATTTGACGCTTTTTGGCCGGATCGATTGATTCGATATCATGGCCTTGTCCTGCATGCCATTGGCCTGCAATAAAATGGGTTTGTTGTGTCATACATTACACCTTAAATGTTGTCGGAGCGAAGCGGATAAACTCGCCATCTTGAATACCAAGATGATCTGCTGCGGCCTGAGAGATTATGGCCTGCTCGTTTGCTTCATCAATATTGAGAGACGTGGCAATGGCGCGAAATTCTGCGATTTTCGTGTTGATCACAAAATATTCGGTCTCTGTTACTGACGCTGTCTCATCAATTCTAACCGCCATTTTGCGACTTGCCTGGGCAGTACGAATATGGGTTAGGTTTGCTTCTACTGTGGGGCCAGCGTCAAAAATATCAACGTAACCTCGACAGCTAAAGCCTTCGCTTTCTAGTAGCCTAAGTGCGGGTTTTGTTTTGTCATGCACTTTGCCGATAACCGCTTGAGCTTCTTTACTGAGCAAGCTCACGTAAATAGGATACTTAGGCATTAATTCTGCAATAAACTGTTTCTGACCTATGCCAGTAAGGTAATCCGCGGTAGGGAAATCCATTGAGAAAAAGTGTTCTTCTAACCACTGCCAAAACGGTGACTTGCCATCTTCATCACTGATCCCGCGCATTTCCGCGATAACGGTTTCGGCGAAGCGCTCTTTATGTTCCATCATAAACAAAAAGCGCACTTTAGACAGGAACCGGCCGCAGTTACCTTTGCGCGCTGATTCACGTAAAAACAAGGTGCATATTTCCGACACACCAGTGTAATCGTTGCACAGGGTCAATATTTCAGCTGTGTTGTAGATGTCTAGCTCACGGGATGCATGTACCACTTTACTTAGGTGGTAGTGATAAAACGCATCGTCAAGGCCGACACTAGAGGCGATCCCGCTTGTACCGACTACCTGAGATGTGCTGGTGTCTTCCATTACGAACAAGTAACTCTCATTACCTGGCTGGCTGATGTGCGCTTGAAAAGCCGCTTCAGAATCCGTAATTTTGCTTTTTAACAAAGTTTCATTCACAGGCAAAGAGGTAAAGCCTATGCCTGATTCAACAGCAATGTCGTGTAGCACAGCGTAATCGCTGTGCTGTATCGGGCGAATGATGATCATGTTCGCATTCTCTGTGGTGGTTTAGGCGTTTACGACAGCGGCAACTGCGCGCTCGAAACGGGCTAAACCTTCCTGAATATCGGCATCGGTCAGGATCAATGACGGCGCGAAACGCACCACGTTAGCGCCGGCGACTAAACACATTAGCTTCTCTTTTGCACTGGCAACAAGGAAGTCTCGTGCGCGACCTTGGTATTTCTCGTTTAGGGCACAGCCTAGCAATAGGCCTTGTCCACGCACTTCATCGAAAACATGATACTTATCGTTAATAGCCTTTAGGCCTTCGCGGAACTGTTGTTCTTTTTGCTTCACACCGTTTAATACTTCAGGGGTATTGACAATATCCAGTACTTTTTCAGCTACGGCGCAGGCAAGAGGGTTACCGCCATACGTGCTACCGTGAGTACCCACTTTTAAATGGGCGGCAATAGCGGTAGTGGTAAGCATGGCCCCGATCGGAAAACCACCGCCTAGTGCTTTTGCTGAGGTGAGTATATCTGGCGTGACGCCTAAGCCCATATAAGCGTATAGCTCGCCGGTACGACCGACACCTGATTGCACTTCATCAAAGATAAGAAGTGCGTTGTGCTTGTCACATAAATCACGAACCCCTTGCACGAAAGCCTCTGTTGGGCTGATGATACCGCCTTCGCCTTGTAAGGGCTCCATCATTACGGCGCAGGTGCGCTCAGACATAACGGCTTCAAGAGCGCTTAAATCGTTATAATCAACGTGATCAATTGCACCAGGCTTAGGCCCGAAACCATCAGAATAGGCCGCTTGGCCGCCGACGGTCACAGTGAAGAATGTACGACCATGAAAACCTTGTTTGAAAGAGATGATTTGGTCTTTTTCAGGACCAAAGTTATCCAGCGCAAAGCGGCGTGCAAGTTTCAGAGCCGCTTCATTGGCTTCGGCGCCTGAATTAGCGAAGTAGACTTTTTCAGCGAACGTTGCGTCAGTTAGCTTTTTCGCTAGGCGTAAAACAGGCTCATTGGTCAACACGTTGCTTAAGTGCCAAAGCTTTTCACCTTGCTCTTTTAGTACGTTGACTAATTCTGGATGACAATGGCCTAAAACGTTTACTGCGATGCCACCAGCGAAATCGATATATTCGTTACCTTCTTGATCCCATACGCGCGCGCCCAAACCGCGCACCGGAATAATGTCGGCTGGGTTATAGTTAGGTACCATTACTTCGTTAAATAATTCGCGGGTCACTTGCATGTAGGTTGTCTCCAAATTTAATAGCCTAGGGCATAAAATAGACAACCATTATTTCAGATTAAACACAGCTTGTCTGCATAGGCAACCTAGCTAAACCCTTATTTTTAAAGGGATTGAGTGAACTTGCAGGAATAGTGAATAAGTATTTAATCTAGGGATTAGGTAAAAAACCAAGAAGTGTCTTCACTTCGCGCCAGTTAGCTCGCGATGTTAGTTGTTGGAGTGGATAAAACGGCTTGAATGAATATTTACACTTTTTTTCAACGATTTATTCAGCAACTTCCGCTTCTAAGCCAATTGAACGCATATCAGTGGTTTTTAATACCTCTAATGAGCCCACTGGGAACTTGTATTGTCGTAGGTAATCTTTTGCTTCTTCGATAGTCACTAATTCGTGAAACTTTAATATTCGATACTTCGCGTACGCATTGCCTTGCAATAACACAGTGGTTAAAGGCAACGGCTCTTCATCGTTTTGTGTACTGGCAAGTTGTTCAAAAGCACCATGCAAAAATAAACGCTGAAAGTGTAGGCCTTGCATAATGCTCGCCGTGGTCTGGGGGACATATTTGTCCAGCATAGATAACAGTATATCCGCAGAAGGCTCAACTTTCGTAAGTGCACCATGGCGTTGGTGTTTAAGTGTGTTCTGTGTTTCTTTTAATGCTTCAAGCTGTACTTGGTCAAAAATGCGAAAATACAGCTTAACGACCGCGATCGTTCCTAGACTTTGTAGCATTCCTGCGGTGAATGCTTGGTTTTCACTGACTTTATGAAAACGAGCAAGGCGCTTACTAGACATTGCGGTAGCGATGCATTGCTCCCAAATTCTGCGTTTGATCTGAGGGTAGGGGTCAGTAATTTGCGGAAGGCAACGGCGTAAGGTTAAGAGCGGCACGATCATTTTCAAGTTTTCCAGACCGAAAAAGCTTAATGCGACCCGAAGTGTGTCCGCTGTGAGAATTTTCCCCTTACTATCAGTACGTCGATATTTAGGTGAGCTAATCATCTTGAGTAAGTCTTTATACAACCAAGGTATTTGCGCGGCTAATACTTCAAGGCGCGACACCGTGCATGCCTTCACGGACAATAAGTCTAAAATTTGCGGAATCACTGCATCGATGTTCAATACTTTGGCAATAAGGGTCTCTTGATCAGCCAAAGCTTCTGATAAACGAAGTTCAATATCTTTATGTAATTTTGCCGATACTCGCCCTAAATAATCCTCAGCAATTTCCTCATTAGCTTTTTTGTCATCTCTTGCCTGCTTTTCAACCGCGAGCAATTCCCGGGTAGGAACTATCTTTTTTGACGAGGGCTTCGCGTTCTCATCGGCGCGTTGCTGCTTTGCGACTTTAAGATCGATAAACAGTTGCTTGAAACGAGTTTCAACGATGGGAGCTGATGTAGATGATGCAGTCATTTACTGTTCAACGGACCTTAGTTTAAGTGTATGGATATTGTGTTAAGTGTGGATTGTGCCTCACTTTTACGCCAGTTTTCTAGGCTTTAGTTAGTTTATCTGCGGATTCGGTTAGAAAGTTAGCCAAAATTTGCAAACCACTGGTGCTTAACAATGACTCTGGGTGAAATTGCACACCATAAATAGCCAGTGTGCGATGTTCGATAGCCATGATTTCGTGCTGACCTGTAGATTCTTCTAGCTTTTTTCCGCGGCGCCCTTTTCCGCCGAGCCTTTTTCCGCAGTGCCCTTTTTCTTCATGCGCTGTTTCCTCGCACCATGCAGTCACTATAATCTCTTCTGGTAAAGACTCGTTGTCGACAAGCAATGAGTGGTAACGCGTGGCAATAAATGGAGTGTCAACGTCGTTAAACAAGGCGCTACCGTTATGAGTAATATAAGAGATTTTGCCGTGCTTTATATTGTTCGCGCGCACAATTTTTGCGCCAAATACCTGAGCGATAGCTTGATGACCCAAGCACACACCCAACATAGGGATCACGCCAGAAAATTGCTTGATGGCATCAAGCGTGATACCTGATTCATTTGGGGTACAAGGGCCAGGTGATAACACGAGATAGTCAGGTGCTAGTGCGGTTATGTCTTCACAGGTGAGCTCGTTGTTACGCACGACTTTAACGTCTTGTCCTAGCGTAACAAAGTACCGCGCAAGGTTGTGGGTAAAAGAGTCATAGTTATCAATGATCAACAACAAAAGAATTCAACGCTCATGTGGTGCAAGCCCTGTGATGACGGGTACACGTTTAAAATTTCGCGGATTGTAAAACATTTTATCGCGTTTTGCTGGCGCTTAATCATTTCTTACCCACTACGCGCCTGTAGTTTATTTTGTACGCTCCCCCCTTTAATTAAAGACCTTTAAAGTTAATGTTGTTATTCGAGCGTCTATGCCACCGGCATAAAATTATTAGCTACAACTATTGAATAACATGATAATTGTCAGTTGGGATTAACGGATGAACCAAGCTAGTAAGTCTATTTATTTGTCCCTTTATGCTAATTGTTAGACTTTTTTAGATCTTGTGAAATCCGCCTGTTCATACCAAAATTGAACCATAAGAAAACGCAAGATTATTCTAAATAGTGCTGGGATTACCTCGGCGGACATTTCTGAACTAGTCACAAACAAAGTGAGACGAATATGAAAATATTAGTAGCGGTAAAGCGAGTCATTGATTACAACGTCAAGGTGCGTGTTAAATCAGATAACACAGATGTAGATTTAACCAACGTCAAAATGGCCATGAACCCGTTTTGCGAAATTGCGGTTGAAGAGGCTGTTCGTCTTAAAGAAGCCGGTGTTGCCAGCGAAGTCGTTGTGGTGTCGATAGGAGCCAAAGCCTGCCAAGAGCAAATTCGTACTGCCCTTGCTCTAGGCGCTGATCGCGGTATTCAGATTGAACTAGATACATCAGCCGATGCGCTAAGCATCGCCAAATTATTAAAAGCAGTGGTTGATGAAGAGCAGCCAGGCCTAGTGATCCTAGGTAAGCAGTCTATTGATTCTGATAATAATCAAACCGGGCAAATGTTAGCTGCGCTACTTGACCAACCACAAGCGACTTTCGCCTCAGAAGTTAAAGTTGACGGTGATAAAGTTCAAGTCACACGTGAGATTGACGGCGGTTTACAAACTTTAGAGCTAGATATGCCTGCTATTATCACCACAGATCTACGTCTAAATGAACCTCGTTACGCTTCATTGCCAAATATAATGAAAGCCAAACGTAAGCCTTTGGAGGTGAAAACCCCAAGCGACTTAGGTGTTGAAGTGAGAAATAACATCACCCTAGAAAGCGTCAGTGCGCCAGCTCAGCGTCAAGCTGGGATCAAGGTTGAATCGGTGGCTGAATTGGTCGAAAAATTGAAAAACGAAGCTAAGGTACTTTAAGTAGTACGTAATAGGAGAAATAAATATGACAACTTTGGTCATTGCAGAACATGATAACCAAGAACTTAAGCCTGTTACCTTAAATACCTTAGCTGCCGCGCAGCAAATTGGTGGTGACATAGTACTGCTGGTTGCTGGTCATAACTGCCAAAGCGTAGTGGATGCAGCAACGGCAGTTTCAGGTGTTGGTAAAGTGCTTCACGCTGATGATGCTGCCTATGAGCATCAGTTGGCTGAAAATATCGCGAAATTAGTAACAAGCCTTGCTAGCGGCTACAGCCACGTACTTGCTCCTGCCACTACCAGCGGTAAAAACTACTTGCCACGTGTAGCAGCCTTGCTTGATGTGAATCAGATTTCTGATGTAACAGGCGTAGTCTCTGCGCAGACATTTTTGCGTCCTATCTATGCAGGTAACGCTATTGCAACGGTCACCTCAAATGACAGTATCAAGCTACTTACCATACGAGGCACTGGCTTTGACGCTGTAAGTGCACAGGGGGGTTCTGCCACTGTTGATGTTATCAGCGAGCAATTTGACCCCGGTCAGTCACGCTTTGTAAGTGAAGAGCTAGCGAAGTCTGACCGCCCAGAGCTAACCGCTGCCTCCATTGTTGTATCAGGTGGTCGTGGTATGGGTAACGGCGACAATTTCGAGATCCTATACAGCCTGGCCGACAAACTCGGTGCGGCGGTTGGAGCATCTCGTGCTGCGGTTGATGCTGGATTTGTACCGAATGACATGCAAGTTGGCCAAACGGGTAAAGTGGTCGCGCCTGACTTGTATATTGCTGTGGGGATTTCAGGTGCCATACAGCACTTAGCCGGTATGAAAGACTCTAAAGTGATTGTGGCCATCAACAAAGATGAAGATGCGCCTATTTTCCAAGTAGCAGATTATGGCTTGGTAGCCGATTTGTTCGATGTTATTCCTGAATTAACCAACCACGTATAAAAACGGAAGCGAGTTAAATTATGAGTGAATACACACACCCTTTAGCAGATGCTGAGTTTGTACTGAATGAACTGGTTGACTTCGATGGGCTATGCGCTGATATGGGTCAAGAGGACATCAATGGCGAGTTGGCAAGCGTTATATTGGCTGAAGCCGGCAAACTAGGTAGCGGCGTATTAGCACCATTGAACAAGGTCGGTGATTTACAACATCCGAGTATGATTGATAAGGACGGCGGACCAGGAGTGCAAGAAACAGCCGGGTTTGCACAAGCCTATCAAGAATACGTGGAGGGTGGTTGGGCATCGTTAACCGGTGCTGAGGAATTCGGCGGTCAGAACCTTCCGAATGTACTTGGTAGTGCGGTTAATGAGGTATGGCATACGTCCAATATGGCGTTCGCTCTATGTCCATTGTTAAGCCAAGGCGCGATTGAGTCGATTTCTCATCACGGCAGTGAGCATTTACAGCAGTCTTATTTGCCTAAAATGTTAAGCGGTGAATGGCCAGGTACCATGAACCTTACTGAGCCTGATGCTGGTACTGATTTGGCTGCGGTGAAAACCAAGGCGGTGCCAAATGATGATCATTACTTGATCACTGGCCAAAAAATTTATATCACTTGGGGCGATCATCAAATGACCGATAATATCGTGCATTTAGTGTTAGCAAGACTGCCTGATGCACCAGCAGGTGTAAAAGGTATTTCACTGTTCATCGTGCCCAAATTTAATTTGGATGAAAATGGTGCTCCAGCTGAGCGCAACGATGCTTATTGTGTTTCGTTAGAGCACAAAATGGGTATTCATGGCAGCCCAACGTGTGTCATGAGCTTTGGTGACAATGGTGGCGCGAAGGGCTACTTAGTGGGCGAAGCTCATAAAGGTCTGTCTTATATGTTCACCATGATGAATCACGCCCGTCAGGGTGTTGGTTTACAAGGTTTAGCCATATCAGAAGCGTCATATCAGCATGCTTTGGGGTACGCCAAAGAGCGTTTACAAGGCACGAATAAAGACGGCAGCCGCTTCACCATTATGAAGTTTCCTGATGTGCGTCGTATGTTGATGCAAATGAAGTCATCTACAGAGGCGATGCGCGCATTGTGCTTGGTGGCCGCAGCAGAAATTGATCGTGGCAATGGGGCTCGCAGTGAGTTGTTTACGCCAATAGTCAAAGGCTGGTGTACTGAGTTGTCTCAAGAATTGACCTACCTAGGTACGCAAATTCATGGTGGTATGGGCTTTATCGAAGAAACAGGCTCAGCGCAGTTCTATCGAGATGCCAGAATTTTAACTATCTATGAAGGCACTACAGGCGTACAAGCACTGGATTTAGTCGGGCGTAAAACCTTGGTTAATAAAGGTGAGGCTTTAGGCGCGCTTTTAGATGAAATAGCCACAGATTTAGCTAAGTTTGATGCCGTGGGCGGGCAATTCACATTGGCAGCTCAGCAATGTAAAACGGCGCTTGAGTGCGGTGTAGCAGCTCGCCAGTGGTTGCTTGATATTGCAGCACAAGACAAAAATGCACCAGGCAGCGCCAGTGTCAACTTTATGATGCTGTTTGGTTATTTGTGTGGCGGCTGGTTAATGGCGAAAAGTGCGATGCAAGCCAATGCGAAATTAGATGCAGGCGAGGGGAACAGCGAGTTCTTAAACGCTAAGCTGATTTCTGCACAGTTCTTTTGTGAGCACATGGTGGTGCGCACCCAAGCGTGTTTCGCATCGATTCAGGCGGGCAGCGAAAGCATCATGGCGTTGCCCGAGGACGCATTTTAAGCTTTTAATTCTTTGATTGTGTTTTCATCAGCCCCCATAGAGGACTTAGGGGGCTTTTTTATGCTCGAACGGAAATAATTGAGCCTATTCAACATATAAATATCCGCTTAGTATGAGAAACGATATACTTTGAAATCTAAATGCCCTGCCATATATCGAGAGCCCGTTACTTTCATGCGTCACAAACATCATTCTATTTCAGTTCATTTCGCTCAAGCTATTGTCAAAAGAGCCATTGATGTGGGCCTGAATGAAGCGCAGTTATTGTCCGAGTCAGGCTTGAGTAGAGCCTTGTTGAGCAATAATGAGGTGCGCATCACCCCAGAGCAGTTGAGCCGTTTGATGCAATCTGTTTGGCGAAGTGCAGATGATGAATATTTGTGTTTTGGTAGCCAGCCTTCTCGCCATGGGGTGTTCAATTTAATGGCAAAGCAAGTGAGCCATAGTGCAAGTTTGCGGCAGGTGTATCGACGGGGCACTCGTTTTTATAATTTAGTCGCTGGCGCAACTAAACTAAAATTTGAAGAGCGTGAAAAGTACGCTCGTTTTTATCTCGCCTTAGACAAACCTGAGCTCGACCCTGAGCATGTGCTTACCGATTTTCTCTTATTGTTGTGGCATCGATTTCCGAGCTGGCTGATTGGCCAGCGCATCCCCCTGCGTAAAATTGGCTTTATGCATGCAAAGCCAGCACATCACGAAGAATATCGCTTGATGTTCCCTTGTGAGGTGGTTTACCTGCAAGAGAGTAATTACTTTGAGTTTGAGCATGACATCCTTAGCGCGCCAGTGGTGCAAAGTCAGCAAAGCTTGAATGATTACCTTCAGCGCTGCCCGCTGGATTGGTTTAAACGTCAGTCTTACTTTCCGGTTTATACCCGCAAAGTATTAAATTATCTAGAAGCGGCTGAGGATATGTCAATTATCAGCATGGCAGATATTGCTGAGCAATTGCACACAACCATTCGCACCTTACGCCGTAAGCTATTAGAAGAAGGCACAAGTTTTCAAGAACTCAAAGACAGTGTGCGGCGAGACGAAGCGATCCATTATCTTAGCCAGCCTGATATGCCTATATCGCAAGTCGGGCGCTTACTTGGCTTTACCGAGGCGGCAACCTTTGCGCGAGCGTTCAAAAGCTGGACGGGTGTCGCCCCCAGTGCTTATCGAAAATCAAAAGTACATTGAAATCCCCCTTTACTGAAACTAACGAATGTCCTCTTTCGCCTAATATATGACTTAAACTGCCCTACGTTTTCGTTCAGGCTTGTAACATACTGGCTTGGTTCAAGTTAGTTTATTGGATTTCATTGAATTTCATTGAATCCCAGTAAATTTGAATGACAGATAGTGTGCAGGGCTGTTATCCCAACCTCTCAGTTCGGCGCGCTTGGCGTGCTAACCGATGCTTGATATACCTTGGGTACGTTAAGCGTCGGTTATTTAAAACTAAAAAAAGCAGCTCTGTGCTGCTTTTTTGATGGATTGGAAATACACAGTAAGTTACTAATAGCGCAACTGTTAACTTGCTATCAGTCCTTTACTAGCGTTTAAGTGGGCTTGCTACGAATCCGATTGCTTCATAAACCTTGTCTATGGTTTGCTGGGCTCGTACTTGCGCTTTTTCAGCGCCTGCCGCCATGATACGGTTCAGCTCGGTTTGATCCTGACGTAACTCAGTAAATTTAGCTTGGATTGGCTCTAGCATGGCAACGATGGAATCGGCTACATCTGTTTTTAAATGGCCGTACATCTTATCTTCATATTCAGGCACTAAATCAGCAATCGGTTTGCCGGTTGCACAAGATAGCAAGCTGAGTAAATTCGACACACCAGGTTTTTCGCTGGTATTAAAGTAAATGCGCGCTTGCTCATCCGAGTCAGTGACTGCGCGTTTAATCTTTTTACTTATCTTTTTCGGATCTTCCAATAAGCCAACGAAGTTATTTTGATTATCATCGGATTTAGACATCTTTTTCAGCGGATCTTGTAGGCTCATGATACGCGCGCCTACTTCAGGGATATACGGATCAGGAATAGTAAATACATCACCATAGGCATTGTTAAAGCGTGTGGCAACGTCACGGGTTAGTTCTAAATGCTGCTTCTGATCTTCCCCTACTGGGACTTGTTTCGCTTGATATAGCAAGATATCCGCCGCCATTAAGGCTGGGTAAGTGTAAAGACCTGAATTAATGTTAGTAATATTCTTAGCGGATTTATCTTTAAACTGCGTCATGCGGTTTAATTCACCCATTTGGGTGTAGCAGTTCATTATCCAAGCTAGTTGCGCATGCTGTGGTACATGTGATTGCATGAATATGGTGCTCTTGCTCGGGTCGATGCCACAAGCCACATACAAGGCCAGCCCATCGAGACAGGCATTGTGCAGTGCAGCGGGATCTTGTCGCACTGTGATGGCATGCATGTCGACTAACATATACAGACATTCGTTATCATCTTGCATATCAACCCATTGACGAAGAGCGCCAACATAATTTCCTAGGGTAAGTTGTCCTGAAGGCTGGCAGCCGCTTAATACAATTGGTTTGCTCATAAAATATTTTCTACTGTTAGTGACTAATGGGAATTATGTTGGAGAAACGTTGGCTAATTCAGCGCGCATAGCATCGATAACTTGACGATAGTCTGGCTGATTAAAGATAGCAGAGCCCGCAACAAACATATCTGCACCTGCTTCGGCGATGGCGCGAATATTATCGACTTTTACGCCACCGTCAATTTCTATTCGGATATCACGGCCACAGGCCTGCACCATTTTCTTCACGATTTGCAGCTTATCAAGGGTTTCGGGGATAAATGCTTGCCCGCCAAACCCTGGATTTACCGACATCAACAAAATGTGATGCAGTTTGTGTAGCGTGTAGTCTAAGCAGTCTAATGACGTCGCAGGATTTAATACCAAGCCCGGCTTACAGCCTGAATCGGTTATCAGTTGAATACTGCGGTCAACGTGTCTTGATGCTTCGGGGTGGAAGCTGATCATGCTTGCGCCAGCTTTGGCGAAACTGACAATCATCTCATCTACCGGCTCAACCATTAAATGCACATCAATATCGGCGGTGACACCATAGTCGCGTAATGCTTTACATATCATCGGGCCGATCGTTAGGTTCGGTACGTAATGATTATCCATTACGTCAAAATGGATGACATCAGCCCCCGCGGCTAAAACAGCGTCTACTTCTGCGCCCAAGCGGGCAAAATCAGCTGAAAGAATAGAAGGAGCAATTAAGAAAGGACGCATATAAGCCTCGATTTGCGCAAAAATGTAACTGTACCGAAAAACACGCTTTGACAAAAGTATCAACTTCGCCCCAAAAAGGGGCTTTCGCTTTTATGTGGTGCATCTCTGCACAGTCTTATCTCATGCCCACTTTTTCCTTAATTTTATATTTCCATTGAATTTCCTTAAAAATCAGATCCTTAGTTTGTTTTCGGGTGATTTTTTTCGTGTTTAATATTTAGGCATTGCTCTTGCGTAGTTGTAACAAGAATTAACGAAAAATCGAAGTTATCTCAACAAAATTGAATTAACTAAAATCATATGGAGCACACACACATGAAAGTATTAAAACTTACCGCATTAGCCGCAGCTGTTCTGGCCAGTTCTGCCGTTAGTCAAACCGCTTTAGCAGAAGTGACTGCTAATGCGAGTGTCACAAGTAACTATATTTGGCGTGGTTTGACCCAAACCACCAACGATGCTGCAGTACAAGGTGGTATTGACTACGCAAATGAAAATGGTTTTTATGTAGGTACTTGGGTGTCTAACGTCAACTATGGTGCAGATGATGTTTACTCTTATGAGCATGATATGTACTTCGGCTTCTCAGGTGAGTCAGGCGATATCACTTATGATGTGGGTTACCTATATTACAATTATGACAGTGAAGCAGAATTCGATTTTGCTGAAGTATATGGTTCAGTAGGCTATGGCGGTCTTAGTGCAACGCTTTCATTGTTGGCCCACACAGAAGCTGACGAAGGTGAAGGTCGCGATTACGGCTTTGCTGAAGCGTCATATATATCTGTAGACTACGGCATGCCAGTACTAAACGGCGCTGAGTTAGGATTTCACGTAGGTTACCATCAAGGTGACTTCGCAGAAGATTTCAACGGTGTACCAGATGGTTATGCAGACTGGGGGATTTCATTAGCGAAAGATGGTTTCAGTTTCGCCGTTACGGGTACCGATTTAGACGAAGTTGAAGTGCCAGGCGAAGATCCGTTTGATAACGATTCCATTAAATTCACCGTTGCTTACGGAATGGATTTCGAGCTTTAATTTCTGAATTGATTCTTCCAATTACTTCTGGTTAATAGGAAGAGAATATCTAAAAAAATCCGCTGGCTATATGGCCAGCGGATTTTTTTGTGTTTACAAGTTTTATAAACTTACCGGAACACTCTGGATAAAATTGTATCTTTTTAGCGATGAATAGCCTGACATTTGAGGTGAACTTTAATCTTGAGACGAAAGTATAATGTATAATGCAACAAAATATTTCGACAAGGAGAGATTATGAGTACTCATTTTAAACGACTAATCGGCTTCGGAGCTTTCGCTTTAGTAGCGATGTTGGCTGTTGGTAGAACGTCGATAAATAACGAGACATTGTTCTGCAGTTGTCCGCAATCAGTGGCATTTGATCATGGGCTTCCTATGAGTCACCCGATTAATCGATGCGCTAAGGAGCAGGCTGATGTGATCAGCTGGTCTAGCTGGGTAAGTGGCAACTCTACTTCGTATCAAATGCATTTTATTGATTTACTTGAGCTACTTTCGCGCTATGCTGAAGAAACGGATGAGATAAAGCCAAGAGCGTAATTAATATGGACAATGCAAATAACGGTTTGTGGGATGTGTTTAAAAGTGTTGCTGCCAGCGTGTTTGGTGTGCAAAGCAGCGCAAACCGAGAACGAGATTTTCAGCAAAAATCGTTTGTGCCTTACGTGGTCGTTGGGGTGATTTTTGTTGTTGCCTTAGTCATATCGTTGGTACTGGTCGTTTCAGTTGTTGTACCCAGCTAACACCAATTCTACTGCTAGCTCTCTGTGCTAATTAACATCTAAGCCTTAACGTGAGGTTGGCTTAATATATAACGCCAATAACTCACTGACTTTTTTTCTGCCATTGCCTTTTTGACTAATAAACCGACTCACCTGCAGCTCTGAAAGCTGTGCAAGCGCGTAAAGGCGACGTGTATCGTCAGTATCGTGATTACTGATAAGCACCGGAATATCACGCTCAAAAGCGGTTTTAGCAGAAATTAACGCCAAATTACTCTGTTCAGCCATGGAAAAGCCACCTTTGGCATAACTGGCAAAGTTAGCGGTTTTGCTGATGGGGGCATAGGGCGGATCGCAGTAAACCACACTTCCTGCACGAGCTCGGCTAAATGTCTTCTCATAAGATTCGCATACAAACTGTGCCTTCTTGGATTTTTCGGCAAAGAAATACAGCTCCTCTTTAGGAAAGTATGGCGCCTTGTACTTACCAAAGGGGACATTAAATTTGCCAGATAAGTTATAGCGGCACAGGCCGTTGTAACCAAAGCGATTCAGGTACAAAAACAGTACCGCGCGTTCGTAAATATCTTCGCTGGCATTGAACAAAGCGCGCATAGCATAGTAAGCGTCGGAATCGTTGTTTTGCGCCGTGAATAGCCCTTGTGCATCTTCTATGTAACGTTCTGGCTGTTGTTGCAATATTTTGTAAAGGTTTATCAAATCGGGGTTGATATCGCTCAATAGGTAGCTGGAAAAGTCAGTGTTTAAAAACACCGAACCCGCACCGACAAATGGCTCGACTAATTTTTTTGCTTCTGGAAGGTGATGGTTTATCTGTTCGACTAGCCTGTATTTCCCGCCTGCCCATTTCAAGAAGGCTCTGTTTTTCTTATTCGTCATTAATGTGTCTTGTCAGGCCTTGATTTTGATGAAGATAATGCAAGGTGGAGATTGTAACGAGCCAATGGCAAAACAACAATTGGCATGTGGCTTTAATTGGCAGATTCAATTTCTTGATGCACTTTTTGTAACGCTTTAGGGAATGGCGTTGCCTCATGCAATCCTTTGGGCAGCGACGAAACACCAACTAATGCTGCGGCCAGAGACGGGTAATGTTTATTATACAAAAGCACATACCAATCATTGTTGTAGCGTTTGGTTTGGTACACCCATACGTATTGTTCAATTTTATTGTTGGTCAAATAAGTCTCAATGGCGCTGTGTACGCTAAAGCCGATCACCTGCAGCACGTACCCGTCTTTCGGCAGAGCCAATATAGTGGCTTCATCAAATGCATAGTCAGCTGTCGTTGATAATTCGCTTGGGGGTTGAGCTTTAGCGCTACCAGCTTGAGGCGTAATATCCGCAGCAAAGGGTTTTTGCAATGTGCCAGTTTGTACCATGCCATTCGTTGATTCTGACTCGGCTGCACGTTTGGTCTCTTTACGTGAGCTGCTAGCATCGTCTGTTGGCATTTCAGTCGATTTATTCTTGTTGGCATCAATGCGTTTACTTTCACTTTGCCAGTTTGATATGAGCGCGTCTGTTTTAACTTTCGGCGTAACCTCAGGTTTGGCGACCGTTCTTTCTTCAGGCGCAGCGCTTTGCACAGAAGTATTCAGATGAGTTGTTTGTGCTTCTCTTGCGGCAGATGAGTCCGATTCTTTATTTTTTTGACCCGTCGAGGTGTCTTGAGGCGATATCTCAATTACTGAGGTTGATGCGGTTTTATTTTGCTCTACGCCAGGCTTTATTGTGCTCAGTGGAGATATTGTATCTCCATCCTGATTATCAGCGTCACTTAACAGCTCTGGATACTGAGATAGCAAAATACTGGCAAATATCGCAACAAAGAGCAGTGCAATAACAGGAATAAACCACGGGCGCTGCATGATACTAGGGGATTCTACAGGGCTTGCTTGGTTTCGCTGCTCTATGCGCTGAGCAAACGCTTGTCGTTTATTCGCGATTAACTGCTCTAATTCACTACTCGATATGTTCGCCTCGTGATCCGCCGTTGCGCCGGTACTGGCACCGGCATCCACGACTATGACATTATTTTTATCGCCCAAGGCTTGGTAAGTCTGATTTATCCATTGGCGCTGGGCAAATACCAGCACATTGACTTGCCTGTCACTGCCTGCGTGTAGGGTTATAACAAGCTGCTGCAACTCTTCTAGCATACTGGCAGAGAGGTTTTCACCTTTGGATATGCATATCAGTAGTCCTTGTGTCGGGGCCGACTGAGCATGACCAATGCCAATACCAGGCGTGAGTATCTTGGCGAGGGGAGTGTTGCCAGAATTGGGTGCTAATTTACTGGAAAGTTGTTGTGTCAGTTGTTGGCGAAAATCATTCAGCATCATACTTGGCTTAGCTGCAATGACAGCCACTTCGTCACTGTCATCTTGTTCAGCCAATAGCGCATCAACACAGGTAGATACACTAAAATCGGGCTCAGACTTCACAAAAATGAGCCCCGAAGAATACTGGATTAAATGGCTAAGGCGTTTGTGCAATTCGCTTTGCAAAAGTGTTTACTCAAATGGTTTATTAAAATGTTAGTTCAATAAATTGTTTGTTCGAAGGTACGGGTCTAAAAAGTCATTCGTTTAATCGGTCGAGCGCTTAAATGAGACTCGTTTAGTACCTTGCTAATCTAACAATGAGCGCAACAATGTTTCATCTAGCTCAGAGGTAACCACCGCATCGCCAATTGCTTTAGGTACGATGAAGTTGAGTTTGCCCGCTTGCACTTTTTTATCGTGTGCCATGTGCTGCATGAAAGTCTGATAACCCATATTTGCTGGTGGCGCGATAGGTAATGAAAATGCCTCTATTAAAGCAATAACACGCTGCACTTCTTCTTTGCTCATCCAGCCTTTCATTTGGCCTGCTTTCGCTGCGAGTACCATGCCTGCTGCGACGGCTTCGCCGTGTAACCAATTGCCGTAACCTTGCTCTGCTTCAATGGCGTGACCGAAAGTATGACCTAAATTGAGTAAGGCGCGAAGTCCTGACTCTCGCTCATCAATAGCGACAATTTCAGCTTTGATTTCACAACAGCGCGCAATGGAATATTGCAGGGCGTCAACGTCTTGCGCGATAAGTTGAGCAATGTTTTGCTCAAGCCATGCAAAAAATGCTTTGTCGTAGATAATACCGTACTTAATCACTTCCGCCATGCCGGCAGAGAACTCTTTTGCTGGTAAGGTTTGCAGGGTCTTGGTATCGATAAAAACGGCTTTGGGTTGATAAAATGCGCCAATCATATTTTTACCTAAAGGATGATTAACCGCAGTTTTACCACCTACCGATGAATCAACTTGTGATAACAAGGTGGTAGGTATTTGAATAAAGGGCATACCACGCTGAAAACTTGCTGCGACAAATCCAGTTAAATCACCAATAACGCCGCCACCAAGAGCGATCAGCGTAGTGTCACGCGCTGCAGACATGCTAAGCAGCTGAGTGATCACATGCTCAAAGCTGGCCAGATTCTTGTGTTGTTCACCATCGGCAATGACAATTTTTTCAATCTTGATACTGGGTAAGCTGTCAATAACGGTTTGACTGTATAGCGGGTCAACTAGGTCGTTAGTCACCAATACCGCTTTGTCTGTCTTGATGTAATCTGCCAGTTGGTTGCCTTGGGTGAGCAAACTCGGCTGGATAAAAATGGGGTAGCTACGCTCACCCAACTTCACTGTTAATGTTGTCATAAGCGCAGCCCTTTGGAGGTAATGTCTAGCTATTACTGATTGATTTTCTCAATGATCTGATTGGCTACCGCGCGGGCGCTTTGCTCATCAGTATCAACAATGTAATCAGCAGCATCTTCATACATTGGGTTGCGTTCTTCGGCGAGTCTACGCAATACGGTTTCTGGATCGTCCTTTTGCAGTAATGGACGACGTTTATCACGTTGCGTACGAGCGACTTGCTTGTCAATTGTGGTTTGTAAGTAAACCACAATGCCTCTCGCTGATAGGCGATTACGCACAGCTTTACTGACGACAGAGCCACCGCCAGTTGCCAAAACAATACCTTGTTTGTCGGTTAAATCATTGATGACGGTTTCTTCACGAGCGCGAAAGCCTTCTTCACCCTCTAAATCAAAGATCCAAGCGATATCAGCACCAGTGCGCTTTTCTATCTCTTGATCTGAATCATAAAATTCTAAATGAAGTTCGTCTGCGAGGTGTCTTCCAATCGTGCTTTTACCAGCACCCATCGGACCTATTAAAAAAATATTACGTTTTTCAGCCATTTTTGCTTAGTTCACAATTCTGTTATTTCGGGGGTAGAAATCTATATCGCGGCTACCCTTAAATGGATTAACCTGACCTCGTTGAAATTTCGAGGGCGGGATTATCTCAGCTTTACCCTGAAATTTGCAAGCTTTGTTAAGTCTAGGTGAAATTTAAATCGCTAGTAAGTGTGTTTTACGTGTACATGTGCGTTGGCTTTGTTGGCTTGCAAGTCATGTAACTCGCAGAATAGCTCATTCTAGAGCTAGGTCATCAAGCAATATTTTAGGCGTGACAAAAATCAGCAATTCACGCTTTTCATTGACGGTTTGGGTGTTTTTAAACAGATGTCCAAGGATTGGGATGTCCCCAAGTAGCGGAACTTGGCTTACATCATCAGTTGTCGTCTGCTGAAAAATGCCCCCAAGTACGATAGTTTCCCCGTTATTGACCAGTACTTGGGTGCTGATTTCTTGGGTATCAATCGCGACGGCTAAACCCGTTGAGGTATTGACTGTGTCTCCTCGAGTATCTTGGGTAACGACAAGATCCAAAATAATTCTATGATCCGGGGTGATATGTGGAGTGACTTTTAAACTCAGTACCGCTTTTTTGAACTCGACGGACGTAGCACCGCTAGACGTGGATTGTACGTAAGGTATTTCGGTCCCTTGCTCAATGTAGGCTTCACGTTGATTAGCCACCGTAATACGCGGACTGGCAATAACTTCACCCTTGTTTTCAGATTCAAGGGCGGATAATTCTAAATCCAATATGGTGCCATCCACTAAGCGGGCGACTTGAATGCCAATACTACCCGCTGGATTGGTAACGGGAAGATTAACATTTAGCCGATTATCAATAGACGGCACTACGCCGCTGCTAAGTGTGTCGGCGCCTTCGATAGAGCCAGATGTAGCCGTGTCACCAGAGTTATTACTAAAACCCCAGCGCACGCCAAGTTGTTCACCAGCGTTATCGCGCACTGTAACCATGCGTGATTCGATTAAAACTTGTTTAACGGGAATGTCTAGTGCGCGAATGAGCTTTCTAGCTTCATCAATTGAAGTTTGCGTGTCTCTGAGTAATACGGTGTTAGTACGCTCATCAACGGCAACACTGCCCCTTGGGCTTAAAATGCTGCTATCGGTATTCTTTAAAATACCGGCTACTTCTTTGGCTTTTGCATAGTTAATTTGTAAATTAGCCGAAATAAGGGGAGCGAGCTGAGCTACCTGTTGGCGGTTTTGCAATTGCTGGGTTTCTCTGGATGCGAGCTCTTCTGATGGGGCGATAAGTAATATGTTGCCTTCTAAGCGCTTATCTAAGCCGCGAATTTTCAGAATCATATCGAGTGCTTGATCCCAAGGTACGCCATTTAGACTGACGGTTACATTGCCGCGTACCGTATCCGTAGTGACCAGATTAAAGCCATTAACTTGAGCGATGATTTGCAACACATTACGCACTGGCACATCTTGGAAATCCAGTGAAATGGGCTCGCCGTTATACACAGAGGTACTTTGTTGTTGCTCAGTTGCTTTGGGCTTTATGGTCAGCACTAATTGATTTTGATTTTTGCTGTGGGTGAACACCACATCTTCGAGTAAGTTGAATTCTAAAACGCTGGCCCCTTTTCTTGCGAGGGTGTCTATTTCTATAATCGGTGTGGAAAATTCCGCCACATTTAAGGTAAAGAACTGATCAGGCGCTAGTGTTGTGTCAGGTAGGGTGAGGGTCAATTTTCGCTTCGATGCGATTAATTGAGGAGCAATTCGCTGATTGTTAAAGCTCAAGGTCACCACGCCGTACCCTTCAGTTGAGCGGGTAAATTGTATGTCATTTAGCTGATTAGTGGTCAGTTCGTTAAGTGCAGCAACAGGGTCAACGAGCACCGCATCAGATTGTGCAAGACTAGGCAAATGCCATAAAGCGCAAAGTGCAATGGCGAATACGCACAGCAATTTTTTGGAATGTAAAAAGTGGCGACTAGCCATTGTTCTCTCCTGCATTGTCTTTCATCGACAAGGTTGCTTGTTTTTGCTGCCAGCAACCTGTTCCATCAGGCAACATTTCAGTGTAGGTGATTTTTCCGTCTTTAATTGCTGAGACCTTGCCATAAAAAAGTCCAAGATAATCACCTTTGGTCACACGGTATAATCGGCCTTCGTTGGTTTGAATTAAAGCCCAGACCTTATTGTTTTTATTAATGGTGCCAATAAAGGCCATAGCATCTATTCCGTAATGCTCTAGGGGTTGTTTAACGTGTAACGTACTCGGTTGAGGGCAACTGGTTGTTGCTGCTGCCGTTTCAGCTTGCGGTACATTTTTCAATCGCTGGAATGGACTACGCATTTCATTTGCCGAATAGGCAAAGGCTGGTGATGTGGTAAATTCAGGGTAGGGCTCAATATTCACCGGTGTGTTGCTTTTAACATCCGCGATATAGGCGTTTAAATCTTGTTTTTGTTCTGAACAGGCTGCCAGTAAGAAGAGCATTGTAATCGCTATCAACGCTCTCATTTGTGTGCATCCGCTCGTGATTCAGTCAATTCAGCCCGATAGGTTTTGGCCGCTAACGTTAGCTTTAAATTGGATACCTCCTGACTCACTTCAAAATCATGCACGGTCACGATCCGTGGAAGAGCTGCAATATCAGAAACAAACTTGCCAAATGCATGATAGTTACCTGTCACTTCGATCTGGATGGGCAGTTCGGTGTAAAACTCCTTCGGGACTTCTTTTTGCCAATTGAGCAGTTTGAAAGTAAGGCCAGCAGAAGTGCCCACAAAGGTGATGTCGTCAAGTAATCCTGGCGTTTCGTTACTGGTGGGTAATGACTTAAGCATTGAAGAAAAGTCTTTTTCTAGGCGCTTAAGCTGCTCCTGATAAGCGGGTAAGTTTACTGCTATGTTGTATTTGCCTTGATAACTTGCTTTTAAATCGACCTCTTGTAATTGGACTTTTTCAAGCAGAGGAAGTTTGTCTTTTACCAAGGTGTAGTAACCCCCGATCAACGCAATGATAGCAACAAACAACGCAACAACGGTTTTCACCTCAAATGGCCAAGCGGCTATTTGATCAAAATCTAATTCGTTGAGTTCTTTGAGCTTCTTAACATCAAATTGCATTTATTTTGCCTCCCCTTGTGGTTGATTAAAATCAGGGGCGATATTGGGGCTAATGTTAAACTTGAGTTTAAATTCGCTTACGGCATCAGCTGCTGTGGTATCAGCCACAATGGAAGACAACTCACCGTCATTGAACACTGTTGAGTCAGACACATTACGCATGAAATTCGCCAGACGATTGTTTGAATCACTGACGCCGTTGATTTCTACGCGGTTGATAGTGCGAGAAAAGCGCGCAAAAGATACCCCCGGGGGCACCACACGAGCCAACTCATCGAGCACAATAGGCGCTGCATTGCGACTTACTTCTAGTTGTTCGATAAGCGTCATACGCTGCTCGATAGCGTCTTTGCTTTGTCTTATGCGTTTAATTTCACCAATTTTCGCATCGATTTTGACTAGCTCTGCGGTTAAAAACTGATTCCGATTTTCTTGAGTGGCAATAAGGTTATCCATGGTTTTACTGGCTGCAAACATCAACAACACCATAGACACGCCGATAGCCACTAACATGGTTAGGTAGTTTTTCTTGTGTTGTTGACGCTGGGCTTCCCGCCAAGGCAGCAAGTTTATATGTGGCAAGGTGAAAAACTCCTGAATGCCAATCCGGTGGCAATGGCAAAGTTAGCTCCGTGAGCAGCAATAAGCTTGGCACTCTTTTCATCGCTTTGCATATCAGCTAAGGGATTAAAAACATTCACACTAATACCTAAGTCTTGGGCAAGCTCATCAGCTAAAGCGGGAAATGGGCCAATTGCCCCACAAATGAAAAGGTGCTTAGGAGAAGGCTGGTGGGATGCGCTCACATACATTTGAATTGCCCGGGTGATATGCTGCTGTAAGTTGGCATGGAAAAGTACGTAACATTCTTGCTGCCAATTTACCGGTAAAGAATGAGACACCAGCTTTTGATCGTACTCAACCCGAGTTAAATTAAAGTTCGAGCAGCTGTCTTGGGTAAGCGCATCAAAACCAAAGTTGTGCTCCTTGGTGTACAGAATGTTGTCATCTGTAACCGCGCAAAACTGCATTTGCGATGCTCCAATGTTAATACAGCATCGAACTTCATTTTTTACTTTGCTTTGCTCATCACTAGATATGATATCGCTATCGTTAGGGGGCGGTGTTTTAACGGGCGATGGTTGATGGGAAAAGTGCATCAATGCGTTGGCGAGAGCGTATACTTCAACATCTGAAATTTTGGGTTCAAAGCCCACTTCGTTTAATAGTGTAAGCCGAGAATCAAGCATGTCTTTATGAACGGCGCTGAGTAGCACTTCCACTTTCCTCGAGTAATTAACGCTGGGAGCGAGCCTTTCAAAATCTAAGTAAATCTCTTCAAGAGGGTACGGGATCAAGCTGTCGGCTTCTAGCTCAATTTGGCTTTCAAGTTCAACATCCGTTAAATCGTCGTCCATGTAAGCAAGTTTATTAATCACGGCTGGTCCAGATACGGCTATGACCACCTGTTTCACTTTCGTTTTTAGGCTGAGTTTTACTTTTTTCAATGCTTGGCTTAGTGCTTCGTAATCTTTAACTTCCCTTTCTGCAAAAGCATTGCCATTGATTGGCTCGCAAGCGATGGCTAGCACAGTGGTGCTTTGCTTGGTTTGCTCAAGCAGTACGGCCTTAACATAGCGGGTGCCGATGTCGAGTCCAATAAGGTGCTGCGCTTTTTTAGCCAATAATTTGTTAAACACGTAAGGTTCCGATGCAAATATACAAAGCGGGATGTTAGTATTATTGCTTAATTTTTAATTATTTATGGTTCTTATAACGGTACTTAGGTATAAAATATGAGTCATTTATTGCAACTTGTCTTGGTAATATTGTTTTCGTGAAGTTTTTAAAATCCGCATTTTTGATCCTTATCCTTGCTTTTGTCGTCGGTGTCGTCACGACTTTTGCCCTTTATTTTTACATGAAGCCAGACCTACCCAGTGTGGATATGCTCAAAGATGTGCGCTTGCAAACGCCGATGCGCGTTTACACCCAAGATGGGAAGTTGATTTCACAGTTCGGGGTGAAACGCCGTATTCCGCTTACCATTGAAGACGTGCCACAGGATTTAATTAATGCTGTTTTGGCCACAGAGGACAGCCGTTTTTATCAACATCCAGGGGTTGACCCTATCGGTATGGCGCGAGCTGTGGTCAACCTTATTTTGACTGGAGAGAAAGGACAGGGCGGTAGTACGTTAACCATGCAGTTGGCGCGAGGTTTCTTTTTAACGAGAGATAAAACATATATACGCAAAATTAAAGAAATCTTTATCGCTTGGCATATGGAGCAATTGCTCACCAAACAAGAAATTTTAGAACTGTATCTAAACAAAGTTGAACTAGGTCATCGTGCTTTTGGTTTTGGTGCAGCCGCCCAAGTTTACTACGGCAAAACAGTAAACCAGCTAACGCTTGCACAAATGGCAACCATTGCTGGGTTACCGCAAGCACCATCAGTCCTTAACCCTATCAGTCGTCCAGATCGCTCCAAAATTCGCCGTCGCGTGGTTCTGCTGCGTATGTTGGATGAGAAATACATTACTCAGGCTCAATTCGATGAAGCGGTAAATGCACCGATTACGGCAAAAAAACATGGTGCCGAAATCGAATTCTCAGCACCTTATTTGGCGGATTTAATTTGGAATGAAATGGTCGAGCTGTATGGCAAAGAAGAAGCGGAAACCGGCGGTTATCAGGTTTACGCCACCGTACCTTCTGCCACTCAGTTAGCGGCGCAAAAAGCCGTTCAGCGAAACTTACATGACTATGATGAGCGCCATGGTTATCGCGGAGTTGAACAACAACTTTGGGTTCCCGCTGAGTTACCTGTCAAGCCTGAGGACACTGCTGGGTCACAGACCGCCCCCGCTATTTCTAGTGAACCATGGGATGAAGAGAAAATGCTGAGCTTCCTAGAGGAGTATCAAACATTTGAGTCTATGCAGCCAGCAATCGTAGCCAAAGTGAATGACAAAGACATAACCATTTTCACTCGCGCAGGTCGCTACAGTGTTATTGATTGGGATGGACTAGATTGGGCGCGCAAATACATAACAGACACTAGGCAGGGCAATGAGCCTGAAAAAGCCAGTGATATAGTCTCGGAAGGTTCGCTGATTCTTATTCGCCAGCGAGAAGACGATAAACATTGGCAACTTACCCAGTATCCAGATGCCAGTAGCGCCTTTATTGCATTAAACCCTCACAACGGCGCTGCGCAGGCGGTGATCGGCGGCTACAGTTTTTACCAAAGTCAGTTTAATCGAGCGACACAAGCTAAGCGGCAAGTGGGCTCGAACATCAAACCTTTCATTTATTCTTCGGCGTTAGCCAATGGCTTTACCTTAGCTAGCATTATTAATGATGCCCCGATTAACCAATGGGAGCGCGGAACGGGCAATGCTTGGCGTCCAGAGAACTCGCCACCAGAATATGATGGGCCAATTCGATTGCGGGTTGCCTTAGGAAAATCAAAAAATGTGGTGTCAGTGCGCTTAGTGCGTGCTGTGGGGCTTGAAAAAGTACGCCAGCACTTGTCGCGGTTTGGTTTCGATTTATCAGAAATACCTAAAGATGAAACCGTGTCTTTAGGTTCGGGCTCACATACGCCATTGGAAGTGGCGACAGCGCTGTCCGTAATTGCCAATGGTGGCTTTTTAATTCAGCCGCATTTTGTTGAGCGCATTGAAGATGATTACGGAAAAGTGCTTTGGAAATCCAATCCAGTGCAAGCTTGTGACCCCTGTGGTGATGCTGATGAAGATGCAGCCGAACCTGAGCCTGAACAGATGATGGACATTGAAGCTATGCTTGCAGCTGAATTAGGCTCAGAGCAATTTGGGCAAAGCGAGGCGATGCCAGCACAAAGTAGTGACTCCGCCGATGCACCTGCACCGATCCGCTCGGCCCCAAGGGTGCTGGACGAAGACAACGCATTCTTAGTGGCAGAAATGATGCGCACAGCCGTAAAAACCAATGGTAATTGGAATAAGAAGACCTATTGGCAAGGTACGGGCTGGCGGGCAAGTAATTTGCTTCAAAGAGCGGATATAGCAGGAAAAACCGGTACCACTAATGATTCAAAAGATACTTGGTTTAGTGGCTTTACCAATGATTTAGTCGCGACAGTTTGGGTGGGCTTTGATGATATGAGTCGCAGTTTAGGACGCGCCTCACGCAACCAAAACTTGGTTAACAAGAACCCACAAAAATTTAATTTCATTGGCAACGCCATGATAGGTGGCGAAGATGGCGCTAAAGCGGCTGAGCCCGCTTGGATCCGCTTCATGCAACAAGCGTTAGATGGGGTGCCTGAAAAGAAACGTCCTATGCCGACGGATTTGGTGACCACACGAATTGACCTTGCTAGTGGTAAATTAACTCAGCGCACTGATCATACGTCAATGTTTGAGTATTTTATGCAAGGTACGGCTCCTACAAGCTATGTGAGCGACAGCGAATTTGTCGACCCAGCTGAAGAAAGCAGTGAACAAAGCAAACCACTTGAAGACATTTTTTAAGGCATCATAGTCTCCATCAGAAAACGCAGCTAGCTTCGCAAAGTGGTTGCTAAGTGTTTTCGTCAGAAATGCTGCTAAGTGAGTCGGTGTGTATTGATATTACCGCTTGCACTTATCAGCATTTTTTTAATATTTCGCGTTTAAATTTTCTGCGAAGGCTTTGTCTTCGCGCCAAACAGGACACTTTTTATGAGTAGCTCAGCGCCTAAAAGTGCGTTATACATTCCTCATTCAGGACCTTCTTTGCTTGAAACCCCCTTGCTCAATAAAGGCAGTGCGTTTACTGCCCAAGAACGCGTAGCGTTTAACCTTACAGGCTTGATCCCCCCACGTTATGAAAGTATCGAGGAGCAAGTCGAACGTGCGTATATGCAGTATTCAAGTTTCAACGAACCCATCAATAAGCATATTTATTTGCGTGCGATCCAAGATAATAACGAGACCTTGTATTATCGTCTTATCCAGCAGCATATTGATGAAATGATGCCGATCATTTACACCCCGACGGTAGGGGACGCGTGCGAGCAGTTTTCAGATATCTATCGTAGCTCTCGAGGATTGTTTATTTCCTATTCAGAGCGTCATCAAATGGATGACATTATTCGCAACGCCACCAAGCGTAAGGTAAAAGTCATAGTCGTGACGGACGGTGAGCGTATTCTTGGTCTGGGCGATCAAGGTATCGGTGGAATGGGCATTCCTATTGGAAAACTGTCTTTGTATACCGCCTGTGGTGGTATCAGTCCCGCTTATACGCTTCCTGTTATGCTGGATGTGGGAACTAATAACGAAAAATTATTAAACGACCCTATGTATATGGGCGCGCGTCATAAGCGTATTGGCCAAGCGGAGTACGATGAATTTGTTGATATGTTTATCAAGGCGGTCTTAAAGCGCTGGCCTGAAGTGATGCTTCAGTTCGAAGATTTCGCCCAGCCTAATGCGATGCCATTACTTGAGCGCTACCGCGATAAAGTCTGTTGTTTCAATGACGATATTCAGGGCACCGCAGCTGTCACGGTGGGGACTATTTTAGCGGCATGTAAAACCAAAAATGAAAAGCTTAGCGACCAACGCGTGGTGTTCGTTGGTGCAGGATCTGCGGGTTGCGGTATCGCTGAGCAAATCATCAAGCAAATGACGAGTGAGGGTATCACTGATGCGCAGGCCCGTCGCCAAGTCTTCATGATTGACCGGTTTGGTTTGGTCACAGACGATATGGAAGGCTTACGGGACTTCCAATTCCGACTTGCGCAGCCGTTGGCTAGTCAAGCAACATGGCAAAAAGCGGCGCAATATCCGTCATTGTTTGAAACCGTGAGCCAAGTCAAACCCAGTATTTTAATAGGGGTATCGGGGCAAGCGGGTTTATTTACCGAGCAAGTTATTCGGGAAATGAAACGCAACTGCGATTTGCCGATCATCTTTCCGTTAAGTAACCCTTCTCGTCAGGTAGAAGCCCGTCCTGAAAACGTTATTGAGTGGACTGACGGCGAAGTGATTATCGCTACCGGTAGCCCATTTAAGCCTGTGGAATATAAGGGGAAAACCTACCCTATCGCACAATGTAACAACAGTTATATATTCCCAGGAATCGGATTAGGCGTACTGGCAGCCAAGGCTAGTTTAATCAGTGACGAGATGCTAATGGCCACCAGTGCTGCGCTCGCCAATGCGTCACCTCTGGCGAATGGTACAGGGCAAGAATTGTTGCCACCACTGACAGGCATTGCGCAGCTAAGCAAGAAGATAGCCTTTGATGTAGGCAAAGTCGCTCAGAAACAAGGGTTAGCCCTAGAAGTGAGTGATGAAATACTCAGTGAGCGCATTGAAGGGAATTTTTGGCAGGCAGAATACCGCCCGTATAAACGCGTCAGTATCTAACGCGATTTATGTATTGGGTGAAACGCCGCACATATTGCGCCGCATTGGTCGTATAAGGTGCGGCGTTTTTGTTTGTGCTCAATCGAGCCATGAACGCCATTGAATAATCCGTAGCAAACTAGATTGTAAGTCAGGCGTAACCTGCGTAGAATCCGCCTCCGGAGTTGGTCAGGCAATCGCCGCTTGTTAGATATTTCATTAGGGCTAGTCCCTAGAGTAATGTGTTAATAAGGGGAGGAAAGTCCGGGCTCCACAGGGCAGGGTGCCAGGTAACGCCTGGGCGGCGCAAGCCGACGACAAGTGCAGCAGAGAGGAAACCGCCTAAGCGCGCAAGCGCCGGTAAGGGTGAAAGGGTGCGGTAAGAGCGCACCGCACCACTGGTAACAGTGTGTGGCAAGGTAAACTCCACCCGGAGCAAGACCAAATAGGATCTCTTATGGCGTGGCCCACGTTGAGATCGGGTGTGTTGCTTGAGCCAGCGAGTGATTGCTGGCCTAGATGAATGGTTGCCCACGACAGAACCCGGCTTATCGACCAACTCCACCTAATTTCAATATTACTCCGCCTGATCATCAGGCGGTGTCTACTTTCATTTTTTAATAGCCTGCGTTGAATAATATAACTTTTTATTTCGCTATTTCTGTCTCTTATATTCAAAGTGCTGTCAGGTTGTAGACTTTAGTCTAGGTTTTCCGCATCGTAGCGCATTGCGCTAGCTAATCGCGATACAAAAGTTTACTTTTCTTATTAAGAGCCCACTGCATAGACGTCATTTATTGTAGGTTTTTATGGTAAAAAAAATAATCGATATGTTCAAAGGAAGAAGATTGGCCGCTCCATTAGTTAATTTGGAGCATAAGGATATGTTTCGTCTTGCAATGGAGCATTCAGCCATAGGTATGGCGTTAATATCACCAGACGGTACCTGGCTAAAAGTCAACAAAGCCATATGCGATATCCTTGGTTACAGCGAGAAAGAACTGCTTAAAATAGATTTCCAATCTATTACTCATCCTGAGGATCTACAAACTGACCTTACTTTTCTTAAGCAAATACTTGCCGGTGACATACAAACGTACAACATGGAAAAACGTTACTTCCATAAAAGTGGTCGATTGATTTGGGCTAAGTTGACGGTTTCTTTAGTAAGAGACAAAGCACAACAACCTCTGTACTTCATTTCACAAATTCAAGACATTACGTTGCAGAAAAAAGCCTCTGTAGATTTGTTGCAAGACAAGCAAGAAATGGAGGAGTTTGCCTATCGACTTACTCATGATTTACGGTCGCCATTGAGCTCTATGGGCTATCTTATGAAGATGATCATACAACAGATTAGTAACGGTGATTTACAGAGTGCCTTGAAGACAGTTCAAACCTCTCACGACGGGCTCTCTAAATTAAGTGATTTGGTCAGCGGTGTTTTGGATGTGAGCAAAGTTAAGCTGCAAGAGGAGAGCTCCCAACCTATTGATGTGTCAGTGATCGTGTGTGAAACACTGGCCGCTCTGAGTAATATGGAGAACTTCGAACGCTTAGACATTGAGACACGTTTTGAGTACATAGGAACAATCAACACTCAGCCCTATAAATTTACCCAAATAATTGACAACTTCATTTCCAATGCGATTAAGTACCAAGACACGGGTAAGGCCAATTCTTTTATTCGCGTCTTAACCTACAAGCTGAACCAAGAGTTCGTATTGGAGGTACAAGATAACGGTTTGGGTATTGATGAGGTGTATCGAAAAAAACTATTTCAAATGTTTGAACGCTTCCATCCTGCGGCTTCAGTGGGTACAGGGCTTGGTCTATACATGGTTAAAAAAAGTGCAGATTTAATTGGCGCTAAACTGGTTTATGCGGTTCCTGATAATGGTGAGGGGTCCATTTTTCGTGTGACGCTACCACTGGATAACATACCTGCTCTTACTTTACCTGATAGCGAGATAAAAACGTCGCAACAGTTTGTTCAATAATCTTTTTTAGCGGCAGGGAATTAGGTGTTTCAAAGCCAAACAAAACCGGATAAAACACAAATGACTTTAGCTGATAAACGAATTGTTTAGCCGCAAATTCTATATCTTCTATTTGCAGTTTATTGTTAGCTACCCCTTGGCGCAAGAAAGACTCAAGGTAACGCATACAACCAAATTGATTACTGGCGATATGCTCGGCTAACGTCGGCTGTTGTAACATTTGCATAAAGGCTATTTTGGCTATACGTAAAAAGTGTTCGGAGTTAAGCAGTGACACTTCTTGTTGTGCGATTTTGGTCAGTTGAATATCAATCGCTACTTTGTTGCTAAAGCTCAACTCCTCATCTTGATTAAGGTGCTCAACCATTCGGCTAATAATCGCCTCAAATAGCGCATCTTTGGTCACAAAGTGGTTGTATACGGTACGCTTAGAAGCCTGAGCAGCTTTGGCGATTTGGTCCATAGTGGTGTGTTCTACACCATTTTCAAAGAACAATTGTTCAGCTGCATCTAAAATGTTTAAACGTTTCTTGTCTGATAATTTCACCCGAACTCCTCTTTTTATGTTTCTTTGCTAAAGGTTTAAAATCCGTTTCGAGGGCATGGTATCGCAACTAAAGTAGACTTGATAGTTTACTTTTTTGCTTCTTATGATAAATTACACTTCGCAGTTTACTTTTTGGAAGGTGAATGAAAACCTTTATTTTCAGCACAATCTCGATACTGATATGTAGCTTCATAGGAGCATGCGCGTTGAACAAAGAATTAGTTGCCACGATTGGTGATGAAGAGCCAAGTAGCCCTCATTACGATGGTGGAAAATTTAAAAATGCTGTGCACAGTGAGCCGCCAAGCTTGGGTAAAACACTAGGGATCTTTGCTCGCTACTTTACCGAGAAAAAGGTCGATGCAGTGCCCAATGAACATGTGCCGGTACAAGCTGTTACGCGTCAGCAATTAGATGCACTAAGTGATGATAATGTTTACTTAGTTAAGTTGGGTCACTCGTCTATTTTGTTGAAAGTGTTTGGACAGTATTGGCTTATTGACCCAGTATTTTCTGAACGAGCATCGCCTTTTTCATTTATCGGGCCAAAACGCTTTGAGCCGACGCCCATCAGTATCGAGGAATTACCACCAATCGATAAAGTATTCATATCACACAATCATTATGATCATTTAGACCAGGCTTCGATCAAGTTACTCAATATCAAAACGACCTTGTTTTTGGTGCCGTTAGGCGTTCAAGGAGACTTGCAAAAGTGGGGCGTAAGCAATGACAAAATAAAACAGTTTGATTGGTGGCAAGAGTGGCAGACAGAGCATGTCTTAATCGCATTTACTCCTACACAACATTTTTCCGGTCGCGGGATTGGTGATGGAAATAAAACACTGTGGGGTTCTTGGGTGGTTAAAAGCGATGGAAGAAGCTTTTACTTCAGTGGGGACTCAGGCTATTTTTCGGGCTTTAAAGACATAGGTGATAAATACGGACCGTTCGATGTAACCATGATTGAAACCGGCGCATATGACAAGGATTGGGCGGATATTCATATGACACCGGAAGAGTCTGTACAGGCACATATGGACTTAGCTGGTAGGGTAATGGTGCCTATCCATAACGGCACTTTTGATTTGGCGTTTCATCCTTGGTATGAGCCGCTAAACAGGGTTAAGCAAGCTGCTGCGTTGAATAAAGTCGCACTGAGTACCCCTGAGTTTGGCCAAGTCTTTACGCTTGACCAAGCGCCTATTCAAACCCTGTGGTGGAAGGAGGCACCTTAAATTGGTGATGGTTGCCTTGAGTCGACGAAATCGCTCTGGGCCTTGGAATCAGCCTTTAGGGGAATAACAAGCCTATCCGTGGGACATAAAAAAAGCCCGCCAGAACAAGTTTAAGTATTCTGGCGGGCTGATGCTATCTAGCGCTAATTACTCTCTTTCAATCACCGGCACTCGGCCCATTTCATCCAATTTCTGACCTTTCACTAGCATTGATAGTTTACGCATTAATACGTAAAACACGGGTGTGAATATCAAGCCAAAGAATGTCACACCTAACATGCCACTAAATACCGCCACGCCTAATGCTTGACGCATCTCTGCTCCTGCTCCAGTGGCTGCTGCAAGGGGTAATACGCCAAGAATAAAAGCGAACGAGGTCATTAAAATAGGACGTAATCGTAGTTTGGCGGCATCGCTAGCGGCCTCATATAAGCCAGCTCCTTCATGCTCACGGTGACGGGCAAATTCTACGATAAGAATGGCATTCTTACTGGCAAGACCAACGAGCACGATTAAGCCAACTTGCGTCAAGATATTGTTATCTAGCCCCATAAGGTGCACACCGATAATGGCGCTAAGTAAACACATGGGTACGATGAGAATAACAGATAAAGGTAGCGTCCAGCTCTCATAAAGCGCAACCAGTAGCAAGAACACGAAGACCACCGCGAAGCCAAAAGCCAATATACCGGTACTGCCTGACTGTTGTTCTTGATAGGCCAATTCAGTCCATTCGTAGGTTATTCCGTCGGGCAAAATCTCTGCCGCGAGTCGCTCCATAGTGGCGATCGCTTCCCCTGAACTAAAGCCTGGCGCAGTACTGCCGATTAAATCTGCCGCTGGGTATAAATTATATCTTGGCACTCGTGAAGGGCCTGAGCGATATTCAAACGTTGCCACTGAGCTCAGGGGAACCATTTCACCTGATGAATTACGTACACGAATTCGCCCTATGTCATCGGCTTCCATTCTGTAAGGCGCGTCAGCTTGAGCCGTTACCCGGAACGTTCTGCCTAGGTAGCTAAAATCATTGACGAAGGCACTGCCTAAGTAGATTTCTAGGGCGCTAAATACGTCTGATACGGATACACCCAATCGTTCAACTCGTTCACGATCAATATCTGCGTACAGTTGCGGTGTGCTGGTTTCAAAGAAGCTGAACACCGCAGTGGTAGCAGGTTCTTGATTTGCTGCACCAGCGAGCTGCCACATCGCTTGTTCGAGTGCTGGCAGGCCTCGGCCACTTCTGTCCTCAAGCATCATTTTAAAGCCACCGCCATTACCAATACCGCGCACAGGTGGTGGCGGAATAACGACCACATTGGCTGAGTCGATAGAGCTCATTTGTGCCCTTGCGTTGCCAAGGACGCTGTCAAATGTAGCGCCAATTTCAGCGCGCTCATCAAAGGATTTCATGATGGCAAAAATTGCCGCTGAGTTGGTGGCATTGGTAAACGTCGCACCGGAGAACCCAGCAAAAGCAACGGCATTCTCAACGCCTTCAATGCTAAGTAATTTATCTACCGCTTCTTGCACAACGGCATCCGTGCGAGAAAGCGAAGCACCAGAGGGTAACTGGACGCCAACAATCAAATAACCTTGGTCTTGAGCAGGAATAAAGCCTTTGGGCACGATGCTAAACATGTAAACCGTAAAGCCCATAAGCAACACATATACAAACGACATAATTGAACCATGGCGGACAAGCTTGGCTACCATGCGTGCGTATTTATCTGAGGTTCTGTCCATACCACGGTTAAATTTGCCCGACAGGTAATGAAATACACCGCTTTTTTCTGATTCGTCTTTATGAGGCTTAAACAGCACTGCAGAGATAGCAGGACTGAGGATCAATGACACAGACACAGAGATGATAGTGGCTACAGCGATGGTGATACCGAACTGACTATAAAATTGTCCTGAAATACCGTCCACAAAGGCTGTGGGCAAGAATACCGCGACCAGTACTAGCCCAATCGCCAGTACCGCTCCGCCGACTTCTGTCATGGTCTGACGAGCAGCTTTTAAAGGACGCATACCATCGGCCATTAAACGTTCCATGTTCTCAACCACTACGATGGCATCATCAACAACAATTCCGATGGCTAACACCAGGCCAAACAAGGTCAAGTTATTTAAAGAGAAGCCAAATGCACTTAGCACTGCGAACGTACCGACTAATGATATAGGAATAGCGATGATTGGAATGAGCGCTGCACGCCAATTCTGTAGGAACACCATAATGACTAAAACAACCAGGGCTATTGCTTCGTATATGGTGTGTTCAACGGCGGTAATTGACTCGCTGATGAAGTTAGTCGGGTTGTAGGCTATTTCATAGGTTAAATCTGGTGGGAAATTTTTTCCAACCTCAACCATGGCAGCCTTAATAGCGTCCGCCGTCTCAATGGCATTCGAGCCTGGACGTTGGAATACCGGCATCGCGACGGCTTTTTTGTCTCCTAAATAACCGCGGGTGGTATAACTTTCTGCACCAAGCTCCACACGGCCCACATCGCGCAAGCGCACGATCTTTCCGTCTTGGTTTTTAATAATGACATTTTCAAATTCTTCAGGCTCAATTAGTTGCCCTTGGGTTTGAACGTTTAGCTCAAATGCAGTTTGTCCTGCATCCACAGGCGACTGATTTAAGGTGCCGCTTGCAACCTGAATATTTTGTCCTCGTAATGCGGTTACCACTTCTGCGGCCGTCATATCAAGAGACGCAATGATGTCTGGGTCAAGCCAAACGCGCATAGAGTATTGGCTGGCGCCAAAGGTTAAGATATCGCCGACTCCATCGATACGAGATAGCTGGTCACGAATTTGTAGCGCAGCATAGTTAGCAATGTAGGTTTGATCGTATGTACCATTGGGCGAGTACATGTTGACCACTAACATTAAATCCGGTGAGTTCTTTTTGGTGGTAATACCTAAACGGCTAACTGTTTCAGGTAATCTAGGTTCAGCGATGGCCACGCGGTTTTGAACCTGCACTTGTGCGTTATCTAAATCCGTTCCCAGTTTGAAAGTAACCGTGATGGTGACTCGCCCATCAGCCGTTGACTGAGACGACATATACAGCATATTTTCCACGCCGTTTATTTCTTGCTCCAATGGCGTTGCGACGGTTTTAGCCGCTATTTCAGCGCTTGCGCCCGGGTAGGACGCCACCACCTGAACAGTTGGCGGGGCTATTTGTGGGTACTGCTCAACAGGCAAACTGAAGTACGCAAGACTGCCTATGATTAAAACAATAATTGCCAAGACCGAAGCAAACTTCGGTCGGTCAATGAAGAAATGAGATATGTTCATTTTATGCGTCCTTTACAGCGAGTATTGGCTAGAAAGGTCAACATTTTCTGCCTGAACTGGCGTACCGGGACGGGCGCGCATCAAGTTATTCAAAATAATATGGTCATCTTGGGTTAAACCAGATTCAATGACGCGTAATTCCTTAGTGTGTAATTTACCCAAAGTAACGAATTTACGATCGACTTTACCTTCATCGTTCACCACAAAAACGAATTTACGGGATTGGTCTGTACCGATAACAGCATCAGGGATAAGGATTTTTTCAACATTCAATTCAGACAATAAACGAATACGACCAAACAAGCCCGGCACGATAAATCCACCCGGGTTATCTAATATAGCGCGGCCAACGATAGTGCCGGTGTTTTGGTCGATTTGGTTATCGACAAAGTCCATAACACCAGAGTGAACAAAATCTTCTTCATCTTGTAAGCGGACTTTGACAGGATTGGACGCACTACGTGAGCTTTCACGTTTGTTGGATTGGCTAAGGCGAATGTATTTTAGTAGGTCACGCTCGCCCGCATCGAAATAAAAATGGATAGGGTCAATAGATACAACATTTGTCAGTAAAGATGCACTCGTTGCGCTGCCATTAACGAGGTTGCCTTCGTTAATTAAATCACGTGAGACCACACCATCAATCGGTGATTTAACTTCTGTGAACTCCAAATCGAGCTTAGCCGTTTCAACATTGGCTAGCGCGATATCGTATTCGTTTTGACGACGGTCTACTTCTTCTTGAGACAACGAGTTCTTCTTACGCAAATCTTTGCCTCTAGCCAATTCTTTTTTTGCTAACGCAAACTGCGATTCTGCACTTTGTAAGGCGATTTTAAATGGGCGTTGGTCGATAACGAAAAGCACGTCCCCTTTCTTGACCATTTGACCATCTTTAAAGTTTACTTTGTCCAAATAGCCGCTAACCCGTGCGCGAATATCCACTTGCTGAGTCGCTTCGAAGCGACCCGTGTATTCATCCCACTGTGTGATGACTGCTTTAATCGGTGCACTCGTTTCAACCGGCAGAGCTTGCGCTGCGGATGGTTTTTGCTCAGATTGCTTTGAGCACGCGGTCACTATAGTCAAAAGAATAGTGGTCAGTAGAAAGGGCTTGAGTAAGCGCATTAAGTTAAATCCTCGTTTAGCGTGAGCAACACACGCCTGATGTATAGCGGTTTCGGTTTTCATAGTATGGTTGAATTGAGATAGGTTATTGTTAGATTCCACGCAAAATACGTATTTCGATGCAATTTATCGGTGAAACGCCTAAATCCAATGTTTTCACTTAGCTTGTACGAATAAGGACAGGATAAAGACTAATAAAATCTCAATACTTTTGCCTAAAGGCTAATTGACTTAGCATCCTGTAAAGCAGGTGCCGAAATGGGGACATTCAGTAAGCAATCAAGAGCAACAGGGTAGAATTGAGTGCTATAAACTCATCTTTTTAGTTATATCAATAAAGTAAACACTATTTCTTATGTTGTAGCCAAAAGTTCTGCTGCTTTTTAAAGTGAAAATAAGCGTACGCAGACCAATGATTAGGAAGTGTGTCTTTACATTTAGGTTGATCGAGTTTTTCAGCAATATTTTGAGCAAGGCCATTCAGGTGTTCTTCCGGTAACGCGTTGAATTGGTGATAAGCGTACTCAAAATACAAATTTTGCTGCTGGGGAATAACAGTTTGTTTGCCAGCTGGGTACTCAGCGTTTAATGAATTAATTATACGACAATGAGGGGCATTCGCTCTTGGCGGGTTAAGCATATTGACCAAAGCGTAAGCATAGTGTTTCTCAGCCGTATCATCTATCTTCTCGTGACAAAAAACGACGCCAAACCCCATGGGGAAATGACCCACAACCTGTTGCAAGCTTTGCGCTCCCGTTAAGGTCAATGCGCCTTTTTGAGCGGAATGTAAAACGACCTTAGTGGCTTTAGGTAAGTCAGCAAAATTAAAGTTGGGCTTGGTGGAGAGTACAATGGACGTATAAATCTGCGCGGCTTTGAGCGCGCTGCCGAGGGCTTCTTTAGGTTTAATCGCTCCATTTAGCATGCTTAGTAGTAATCGAGCTCGATTAGCTTCACTTTTCTCAAACCGCTCTTGGCGTTCTTTGAACTCTACAGAGTCATCATTTTCTTCGCTAAATTGTCCCTCGCCCAATCCATTATTTGCATAATCAATGGTTTGTTCATGGTTCATGATTAAAAGAGGCACACGTACTTCTTTTTCTAATACGCGATACGGGTCTTGCGAACCGTCTGAGCCTTTTAATAAACGCTGAATTTCAGGATGCTGCATACCAATGTCTTGCAATATGGACGCGCTAATTAACGGAATGGCGACATCTTTTTGGAACAAATTTAAATTTTGAGGTGCTTTTGCTGGTGTGGAGAATCGCGATGATTCATTGAAGCGACTGACAACATACGCGTTTTCAACCTGTTCATTCTTAAGCATTTGATCCAATAAGCGTAAGCTCAGCACGGCCTTATAAAAAGGTTTGCAACGCTGATGCGTTTGCGCCACAGCGTTACCTTCTGGCGGGCATATCAGGAGTAAGGTAGCTAGGACTTTGGCACTTTTTTGCTGAGTTTCTTGCCAACTCGTGCCTTCACATAGTTGAATTATTTCAGTACATATTTGATTGAGAGTCTGAAGACGAGCATATCTCAAACGGGACTGTTTGCTTCTTTCATCCTTGAGTGCTTTTTGGGCTTGAGTGTGAAGCTCACGAAATTGGTTCTTCTGTATTTCATTTTGAGCTGAGTCAATTGTTTTTTGCTTCTCTTCGATATCTTGAGTGAGCTGCATGATTGTTCGCGCTTGACTCTGGGCCGATTGGAAATAGATTTCAGCCTGTTCGAACAAAGATTCTTTTGCTTGGGTTGCATCATTAATTTTTGCCACCAACGCATTTACCGATTGAGTAAGAGCGCTATCGCTTGGTGTCGCCATAATCCTTGTCCTATGTATTAAATGTGCCGCATAGCTGTTATCAGTTTAGTCGAAAAAAAGGGTAGCAAGTTACTGTTTTTATTTTGATTTAACTACTCAAGACGGTTCGGTAGTAATATTACACCAAATCATAATCTCAGTAATGTGTTAACTTGAAATTTGATGACATGTGATATTGAATACCAGTGAATTAACCGAAGGAGCCAGCCAGTTTGAATCGTATTAAAAAAGTGACTTTATTTATATTATTGGGTTTTGTGTTAACCGGCTGTAGTCATTCAGTGGGCAGTGAGCCTGACTTAGTGGGGGAAATCAGCGCAGAACAATTATTGGCCCAATATCCGGCCTTTCAAACCGAATACAAAGCGTATCAACCAAGCAAAGAGGAACTGGCTGCGGTAGCAGAACTGCAAAAAGATACCCTAGTGGTTTTATTTGGTACCTGGTGTCACGACAGTCAACGTGAAGTGCCGCGTTTGTTAAAGACCTTTGACCTAAGCGGGTTGGAGGTGCCTAAGCTTACGTTAGTCGCCGTTGACCGGAGAAAATCAGACCCTGAGGGCTTGGCAGAGCGGTACGGGCTTAGATACACGCCCACATTTATTCTACTGAACAATGGAAAAGAGTTAGGGCGGGTCATCGAAAGACCCAAAACCGGCTTAACTCAAGATCTTAAAGCGCTGGCAGCTGCAACGCAGTAGGAAAACATGATTAATTGGTCTATCAAAGAGGGCACTAAGCGTTATCAATTGTGCTGCGATGCTGTGTGAAAATGGCGATGCGAAGTTGCTGATTTTCAACTCAGCTCTTAGCTCATCTGTTTGCCCGGTTTCGTCAAACCCATTCTTAATCAAATACGGTTAATCGAATATAGCTAATCGTATATGGTTAATAGAATAGGGTGGGAGAAAACGGAAGCCGCAGGGTTGTTATCCCCCGCGGCCTTACACTTGATGAGCCATCGGTATTAGCGGCTCATGCCGTTAAGGTTTTATTTACCACTGGCGTTATATAAAACGGCTAGGTGGAGAGATCGATTGCTAAGGTTATCTTGGTATCTAGCAATTTTGATACGGGGCAATTGGCTTTTGCTTCTTGTGCTATTTCTGAGAACTCGTCTTCGGATATCCCTGCTACTGTTGCGCTTAAGCTCAATGCTGACTGGCTGATTTTGTACCCATTATCTGTCTTATCTAAACTGATTTTCGCTGTGGTTTTTAATTCACCGTCTTCGTAACCTGCATCTGCTAGGGCCAACGAAAGAGCCATAGTGAAGCAGCTTGCATGTGCAGCACCGATGAGTTCTTCCGGGTTACTGCCTTTGCCGTCTTCAAAACGTGTATTGAAGCCATATGGGTGATTTGATAATGCGCCAGTTTCTGTAGAAATACTGCCTTTGCCTTTCTTACCTAATGGCTTATAGGTTGCGCTGCCAGATTTAACAATACTCATATAATGTCTCCTGCACTGATTTTATTACTAAGATGTGGTGGTAACTTAACGGTCTCAAGTAGCCTAAATGCGATCTTCAAGCCGCTAACGGATTTGCTATCAACGATGCAAATGCTCTGCCGAGTTCTCAGAAAACATTAACTGCACGCGCAGCGCGGGTTATAGAGCAATGTATTGAGTGAAAAACAAATCTATGGGGGCGCTACGGGGTGAGGTTTACAAGGGGGTATGCAAGATTTACTGAATCGAGCTTGCATGAATTGGCTTTCGAAACTGCGTATTAACCGCAGCGTTATAGTCGTGCAAAAAGCACGCAATATTAACGATGGCTTATCTGGGCGGTTATTAGAAAGACTTTCAACGCCTGAAATTGCCCTTGACGTTTAACGCACTCTTTAGCGACGAGCATAACCACCGAGGAACATATCAACTGCTGCGGTTACAAATTTTTCTTGCTCCTCAAGGGGTAAGTTGACCACTTCCCCCAACATGCATCGAATGTGATAGTTGCCTTTTAATGCGCCCATAAAGTGACTGGCAGCAATAAAGCAATCTGGAATATCCAATGTTTGTTTATCAACTTGGGTTTGCAGGTAATCCGCTAAGTTACGTATTGCGCGCTCAGTAGCAAGCGTTAAGAATATTTCACGCAGTTTGGGATTGCGTACCGCTTCGCCTATCAGCAGGCGGTGTATCGCGCCCACCTCCGGCGAAATCACCATACTGAAAAAACGCATGCCTATCACCTGCAATGCATCTTTTGGGGTTTTGTGTTGTAAATCACCATAGTCAATTTCGCCCAGTAGCTGGTCACTCTTACGCTCGATAACGGCATAAAATAACCCCTCTTTGTTGCCAAATAATCGGTAAAGGGTGGCTAGTGAGCCGCCAGCTAAAGCAACGATATCTTGCAGATTCGCTGATTCAAAACCAGATTGAACGAAAACACGCGTCGCGGCTTGAATAATTTTATCACGGCGAATAAGGCCACGTTCTCGCGGTGCATACTCAGTGGTGTTGCTAGCTAGTGGTGTCTTTGGGGGCATGGCTTAACTGCATTAATGAGACGAAATAACCATAACAAAAATTTATGTTATTTGCCTGTTATCAATTGAACGATTAGAAGTGTAGTGTAATATACATTACACTTAATGTAACGTACACAAATTTGGACTCCCAATGTGGTTAAGAAAAGGTTTTTTCCTCGTCGTTTTAGTGTTGGTCGTGGGGTGGATAGCAACTAAAGGCTACGAGTGGTACGAACATGGGCGATTTATTGAAGAAACCGATAACGCGTATATCAAATCAGACAATATCTCCATTCGAGCTGAAATATCCGGGCGTATCGAAACCTTAGCCGTGCAAGAAAATCAACATGTGCGCCAAGGGCAACTTCTGGTCAAAATTAACGCCAGTGATTACCAAGCAAAATTAGCACAGGCTAACGCTGAGCTTAGCGTTGCCGAAGCCGCCCTTGTTAATGCTCAGCAGCAAATTAGTCTGCAAGATAAAAAAATAGATGAAGCAAAAGCCAATATTGATGCGGCCAAAGCAGAAGTAAAGCGCGGCGAGCTCAATTTAGCTCGCTTCCAAGTTTTAGATAAACAGTCTTTCGACTCCAAGCAGCAACTGCAAAATACCGAAGCTGACGTGGCGGTTGCCAAAGCTAAGCAAGCCCAAGCTGAAGCGGCTTACGCTGCTGCACAACAGATGTTTGCTGTGCTCGATGCACAGAAGCAAAGTGCTGCAGCCAACATCAGTTCCGCTGAATCACAGATTGCTTATGCGCAAAGCCAGCTGGCTAAAACAGATATTCTGGCACCAAGCGATGGCATAGTCGGTAATTTAGGAGCTCGCACTGGGGGCTTGGTTCAACCGACCATGACACTGTTGTATTTGGTACCGCTTCCTCAAGTGTATGTTGTGGCCAATTACAAAGAAACGCAGATAGGCCACATGACAATCGGCCAGCCTGTAAAGCTCACAGTAGATGCTCAAGATGATGTGGAGTTTACCGGGGTGGTAGCGTCTATTTCACCAGCCACCGGCTCTGAATTTAGTTTACTGCCTAAAGATAATGCCACCGGAAATTTCAATAAAATCGTACAACGTGTGCCTGTTCGAATTCACGTCACAGGTCCAAGCGAGTATTTGCATTTATTGCGTCCTGGTTTATCTGTGATACCGCATGTTGATACACAAGGTTTCAATCAACAAAGTGCCTATTTGCCCAACGAAGAAGTGCTGACCACGCAACGCGATAGGCATTAACTAAACTGGCAAGCATATGAATCATCTTTTACCGGTACTGCCAAAAATACTCGCTTGCCGCGTACATCAAATCGGTACGAAATATGACAAGTCGAGTGGCGTAAATGAGTGATGAAAAAGTAACCGAGATGCCATCGCTGCGTCAGAAGATTGGCTTTGTTGCTGTTATGCTCGGTATGTTTATGGCGATTTTAGATATTCAGATTGTCGCCAGCTCTTTGAATGAAATTCAAGCAGGGGTGTCTGCTACACCTGATGAGATTTCTTGGGTGCAAACGGCCTATCTCATCGCCGAAATAATTATGATCCCGCTGTCAGGCATGTTAACCCGTTGGTTATCAACGCATCTTACCTTCGTGATTTCCTGTGTGGCATTTACTATCGCCAGTGTCGGCTGCGCCCTTGCACAAACTATTGACCAATTAATTATTATGCGCGCCATTCAAGGCTTTGTGGGCGGGGCGATGATCCCCATAGCCTATGCCATTAGCTTCAAGTTATTCCCGCTTAGGGTCATGGGAGCAGTGCAAGCGGTGATCGGCATGATAGCGACAACCGCTCCTTCAATTGGCCCTACTTTAGGCGGTTACATCACTCAGCACGCAAGCTGGCATTGGTTATTTTTAATGAATGTTGTGCCGGGAATATTGGCCAGCGCGGGTGTGTGGTTTTACTTACGTATCGATAAACCAGATTTTTCATTATTCAAAAAAATCGATTTTTTAGGCCTTCTTTATTTGGCGTTATTCTTAGGCCCGCTTGAATACATACTCGAAGAAGGCCCTGGGGATGAGTGGTTCGATAGCACGCTGATCTTAATGCTCAGTGCGGTATGCGCAATGGGCGCGGTAGGGTTTTTCTGGCGGGCTTTTCGCGTGACGCTGCCCATCGTTGATTTGCGCGTGTTTGGCGACCGTAACTTCGCATTAGGTGCTTCATTAGGCTTTATTATCGGAATTGCTCTGTACGGCATGGTGTATCTAATGCCGTTGTTTTTAGGCACGGTACGGGGGTTTAATAGTTTTCAAATTGGCCAGTTGATGTTTGTGACAGGGGCATCAATGTTCTTTAGTGCCCCCATAATTGGTCGGCTATCTGACAAAGTTGATGCGCGTTATATGTTAGCGGTTGGCTTAGTAATGGTGGGAACGGGCTCTGTGATGAATGCCAACCTTACGGATCAAGCAGATTTTAACCAGTTTATGTGGCCGCAAATGGTGCGCGGGGTGGGCTTATTGATGTGTTTATTAACGGCCTCTCGTATTGCCATGGGCACCTTGCCAAACAGTGAGATCAGTAACGCAGCGGGTCTATTCAACGTGTTGCGTAATTTAGGCGGTGCAGTGGGCCTAGCCTTTATGGATACTATACGTGATATTCGCGTGGACTATCATTGGGCGCAGCTTATTCCTGCTATCGACACCAACCGCGCTGTGGTGCTCGAAGAGCTTACTAAAGCTCAGTTAGCTGTCGCTGGCGCATCGAGCGATCCTGCTGTTGCAGCGATTAAGCAAATTGCGGATAGAGTCATGGTGCAAGCGCAAGTACTGGCCTTTAATGATCTATTTCTATGGATTGGCGCTATGTATGCCTGTGCCTTGCCGTTGATGTTTTTTATTCGTAAGGCCAAGAACGAAGATACTGGCTCAGCGCATTGATTAATTGGTGAATGCGGCCTACGCAAGGCGGCCTTCGCAAGGCGCCCTTCGTAGGGCGGTTTCGATAAAGCCGCAACAGTGAAAGTTGTAGGCTGTTTATCGGTTCTACTTATCAAGAGCGTCACATTCCCGTGAGCGTGTTGTTGTAGCATTAAAGGGTGGTTATGAAATCTATTTTATCTGCGTTGATCCTCAGCGTATCGTTTATCTCTTTTCATGTAACAGCGGATGAAACCATACTGGCTGGTGGCTGTTTTTGGTGTATGGAATCCGATTTCGAAAAATTACAGGGGGTGAGCGATGTGGTTTCTGGTTTTACTGGCGGAACTGTGCGTAACCCAACGTATAACGGAAATCACAAAGGCCATTATGAAGCGGTGAAAATTACCTATGACGCTGAGGTTGTGAGTTATCAACAAATTTTAGATCATTATTGGGTGAACATTGACCCCTTTGATGACCGCGGCCAATTTTGTGATAAAGGCCATAGTTATTTAAGTGCTATTTTCGTGGCCAATGAGCAGGAACGCGCCATTGCCCAGAGTACCAAGCAAGCAGTTGAGGCTCAATTTCCTGAGCAAACAGTGGTAACACCTATTCTCGACGCGAAGCGTTTTTACCCGATTAAAGGTAATGAAATCGGCCATCAAGACTTCTACAAAAAGAGTCCAGTACGCTACAAACTATATCGCTGGAATTGCGGCCGTGACCAACGCCTAGAGGAAATCTGGGGCGATAAAGCGAGCCATTAATTGCGATGAGGTGGCAATCAAAAAAGGCGTAACCCGAGTAGTCGGGTTACGCCTTGTTTAATCATAGTAGCGCGACTTTGACGGTCATCGTGTTAAGACAATTTATTCTTAAAGTCTTCGTACTCAAATTTACGTACCAGCTCAAATTCGCCGTTTTTACGTAAAATACCAATAGATGGGTGTTCTACTCCATTGAAAAACGTCGTTTTGACCATGGTGTAGTGGATCATGTCTTCAAAAATAATCCGTTCGCCAATTTGTAGCTCGTGATCAAAACTATATAAATCAATCGCATCACCGGTTAAACATGAGTTACCGCCAAAACGATAGGTAAAGGCTTTTTCATTTGCCTTACCTGCACCGCGTACATCTGGGCGATAGGGCATTTCAAGTACGTCTGGCATGTGCGCAGTGGCTGACATATCGACGATCGCGATCTTGTCGCGGTTTTCAACGATATCGATGACTTCACACACCAAGGGACCCGTTTGCCACGCTACCGCTGAGCCAGGCTCAAGTATTACGTTCAGATGAGGGTGACGCGCTTTGAAGGCTTTTAGTGTGGCAATAAGGTGCTCCACGTCATAACCGTCTTTGGTCATCAAATGACCGCCACCAAAATTAATCCATTTAATTTGCTCAAAGTATTGGCCAAATTTTTCTTCCACCGCCAGTATGGTGCGCTCGGTGGCGAAGGAGTCACACTCGCAAAGGTTATGGATGTGAAATCCTTCAAGACCGCTTAAATCAGCGCCTTTCAGGTCTTTAGCCAGAATACCGAAACGGGAGCCAGGCGCACTTGGATCATACAATTCTGTATCGGCTTCTCTGTGCTCCGCGTTCAAGCGAATACCGGGAGACACGTTCGACTGTAAAATCTGTGCTTTATAGCGGTTCCACTGGCCAAAACTGTTAAATGAAATATGGTCGACCAAATCTACTAACTGATCGATATCAGCAGGTTTAAAAGCGGGTGAAAAAGCATGCACTTGCTTGCCTATTTCTTCTTTACCTAAACGAGCTTCCCATACTGCACTGGCAGTTGAGCCTTGCAGATACTGTTTTACCAAATCAAAAGTGGACCACATCGAAAAGCCTTTTAACGCCAAAATAATCTCGACGCCACTTTCTTGTTGTACTCGTTGCATTAACTGCAAATTGGCTTCGAGTTTGGCTTCTTCACACACATAGCAAGGTGAAGGGATATCAGGGTTTAACATTGGATCAGTCACGGGGGTCTCCGCTAAATAAGTAAAGGGCCAAATAAATGGCCCTAAAATGCTGATGATTGGTGCTATGACTTCTTTGCTGAATACGACTTACTTGCCAAATGGGCTTTCGTCACATTCCATTACGTGCCAAGGCAGGCCGTGCTGGTTTAGCATGTCCATGAACGGGTCTGGGTCAAACTGCTCCATGTTCCACACGCCGGGCTTCTTCCATTTACCGCTTAGCATCAAGGATGCACCGATCATGGCGGGTACGCCTGTGGTGTATGACACAGCTTGTGCCCCCACTTCTGCGAAACATGCTGCGTGATCACAGTTATTGTAAATAAAGATAGTTTTCTCTTTGCCATCCTTCATACCGGTAATGTAAGTACCGATACACGTCATGCCTGTGTAACCGTCAGCGAGTGAGCCCGGGTTCGGTAACACTGCTTTTAAGAACTCAAGGGGCACAATTTGCTGCCCTTGGAAGTCAATTGGCTCGATACTGGTCATGCCGATGCCTTCAAGCACTTTAAGGTGTGTAAGGTACGCGTCACCAAAGGTCATCCAGAAGCGAGCACGTTTTAGCGTAGGGAAGTGCTTAACGATAGACTCAAGTTCTTCATGAAACATTAGGTAAGACGCGCGCACACCAATGTTTTGATAGTCTAAATCTTCACGTACGCTTAAAGGATCCGTTTCTTTCCATTCACCATTTTCGAAGAAACGACCGCGCTGAGTGATTTCACGAATATTGATTTCTGGATTGAAGTTCGTTGCAAACGCTTGACCGTGATCGCCACCGTTACAATCAACGATATCTAAGTAGTGAATTTCATCAAAATAGTGCTTAGCGGCATATGCCGTATAAACGTTAGTTACGCCCGGATCGAAGCCACTACCGAGTAACGCGGTTAAGCCTGCTTTTTCGAATTTTTCTTGATACGCCCACTGCCAAGAGTATTCAAATTTAGCCACATTTTTTGGCTCATAGTTTGCGGTATCTAGGTAATGAACGCCGGTGTCTAAACACGCGTCCATGATGGCTAAATCTTGATATGGCAACGCAAGGTTGATAACCAAGTCAGGCTTAACCTGATTAATCACTTTTACTACTTCGCTTGCGTGATCCGCGTCAACGGCAAATACACCTTTCACGCGGTCAATACCCACTTCTTGCTGTAAGGCTTCGCATTTAGAAACCGTACGACTAGCAAGATAAATTTCATCAAATAGCTCAGGTAAACGAGCACATTTTTTAATAGTGACAGCAGCCACGCCGCCAGCGCCGATAATCAGAACACGAGACATAGGGAGACCCTTATAAATAACAACATGCAATAAAACGCGAATGCTAACACCTAATCATGGGATGTAAACAAAGTGCCGTTAAAAAAAATGACTTGTCTTTATCTAAGCATATTAAGTCTGTTACAGTAAAATGCAAATGAGAATTAATCGTATTAACAGATTGTAGCGATTGATTTGTTTCATTGGCCTAAATTTTAGGCGGGGAATAATATTTGTTTATCAACTTTTTATGTTTGCACCGACTAACTGAACGAATTACTGACGGGAACTTTTATGAAAACAATCACCTTTGCTATTACTCACTTTACCGTTGCGTTCAGCGTAGCGTATCTTCTTACGGGTAGTTTTATCGTAGGTGGGCTTATTGCGTTAGTAGAGCCTGCGGTTAACACGGTGGCATATATGATCCACGAGCGTATTTGGGAGAATAAACGGCTTCGCAGTCAACGCAGTGGGACGGTGACAAAGAAGTCTTCTACATCAGTGACTATTTCACATTTCGGGCACACACACCAATTAGGCTAGTATTTGCTGGGCAATTAGACAGCTTAGCGCGATGGGAAGATCAAAAAAGCGCCTTACCCGGACAAGAATAAGACGCTTTCGTTTGAAGAGCTTTACATCGCTCGGTACTGCTATTTTTATTATAGTTATTATTGTTCCCTGTATTAGATGATCTGGACATCTAATACACTTAAGCCTTTGCAACACATAGGCCAACTTTTAAAGTTCTTATAATTCATGCAGTTACAGATTTTTCAATAGAAAGCCGCGATAGAAAGGTGCCATAACAGTGGTATACTTTAGTGCAATAAGCACCAAATTAGTGAGCAATTTCAAACGTTTACAATATATTAACAGGTCGCGGGTGTACTGAAGCTTTGCTTAATTTGACCGGTAAGCTCATCAAGTGCGATACGCACTTGGGCAACGCGAGATTCAATATCACCACTGACTTTCACGAATGGAATTGCGTGGTTAATTAAATATTGATTCAGAAACTGTTGGAACTCACTTCGGTTGGCGTCTCCAGAGCGCTCCCACGTATCATCATAGGGAATATCGTTATCACAAAGTACTACCAAGTCGTAACGTTGCCAGCTGTCTTCGGCGAGTCTGGTCAGTTCAGGCAGAGCAGTTGTGTGGTAGTGGCAGGCAAAGTGCCAGGTCGTAAACGCATTGGTGTCACAGAATAAATAGCCTTTGGCTTTTTGTTCGGCGTCATCTTCCCATTGGTTTTGCACTTGGGCGATATGCAATAATTGCTCAGGCGTAAGACGCCTATCGACCTGATGTTCAATCCAATACTCTCGGCCATATTCCGCTACAGAAATTGAATTGAATTGTTCAGCGAGGGTTTCACTGAGCGTTGATTTACCTGTAGAAGGCGCCCCTAAAAAAACAATTTTTTTGATCATGGAGATACTGTACTCGTCATATCACTTTGCTGTTTTCAGGGAAGCCCAAATTAACTCAGTGCTTTGTCTAAATGTGTGGAATGCTTTTCACTATTATGGCGACGGAATTCTTTTATCCAAGTGTATTGGCCAATACAGGCCATTATCAAGAAGCAGAAATACAAGGCGGACGTAGGATACAAGCCTTTTTGCCAATATAGTGAGATGGAAACAATATCGACAATGATCCACACCACCCAGTTAAACAGTTTGCGGTGAGTCAGCAACCACTGAGCAATTAAGCTCGCGCAGGTGGTAAAAGCGTCAACATAAGGGAAGCTGGCATCGGTATAACTAGACATAGCTAAGCCTAATATTGCAGCGCTTGCTAAGGCTAATCCGCCAAACCCAGCATATTCTTTCGCACTGCCTTTGACCGGGGATATATGCCCTTGCTGATCTTGATGGTTGCTCCACATATACCAGCCATAAATCTGGAAGCCGATGTAAATAATGTGCAAACCCATATCGGAATACAGTTTTACATCGAAAAATATCCAGCTATAAATACTGACTTGAACAAAACCAAAAACAAAGCTCCAGCGACTGCGCTTTATTAACAGAAATACGCAAAGAAACCCGGCCAAGGTGGCTACCCATTCAATGATGGACGCTCCAGCAAATCCCTGTATCCATTCTAACCAGCTCATGGTGTTAATACCTGTATGTCACCCATAAATGAATTTCCCTTGCCACCATTACCGCCAATAATATACAAGCTATTACCCATCGAGGTGATGCTAGTATATAGGGCGCTTTGATAATTGAATGGTGCTACTTGCCAGCGTGAGGTGTCACGTTTTAAAAAGTAGCTGTTGTTGGTTTCATCTTCATTGCTAAATACCCATAGTGCGTTGTTTAGCCACGTTGCACTGTGGGCGCTGACTGGATGCGGCAGGGCAGTTATGTTTTGCCATGTATTGCTCGCCACTGTGTATCGCTCGACATTGGCTAGGCTATCTGTGTTTTGTTCGACCCCTACAACATAAATATCTTGGTTATCGGTTACCACGGCTGTAGATTTTGCGCTTGGCATATTGGCCATCTTTTGCCATTCTTGCTGCTGGATGTGATAGCGCCAAACAGACGCGCTTGGAGTGAGTTGATAACCGTTTTCTGCCTGGTAAGAAGAACCACCGAGTACGTACAGGTAACCGTCAAGATAAACGGCTTTATTGTCTCTCAAAGGTTCAGGGATATCCCCTAAGGTACGTGTTTCAAGGGTACGGGTGTCGAACACTTCAATGCGTTGCTCTACGCGTACCTTGTCTTCTTGATGACTCACGCCACCAAGCAAATATATCGAATGCTGCCCATCGAAAACTGCCGAAAAGTAGCCCCTTGGTAGCACGCGATTTTCAAGTACAGCGACTTCACCGGTGGTAGGGTTGATAATTTCAACATCACTTAAATAGCCTTGCTTACCATACCCTGCAAACACATAAATATATCTGCCGTCTGTTGCTGAAGCATGGGCAAAACGCGGTGTCTTCAAGTGTAAAGTTGGGGCGGAGCTCTCCTTGTCGGGTGTATCAGAGTGTTCAATCTTTAGCTCAGATTGTGAAGAGGTTCTAAGTACGGTCTGCATAGGGGGGGTAAGGTGACCACTGGCCTCAGCTCGTTCTACTTTTGTCTCTACTTTTGTCTCTAGTTTGGTCTGTGCACTGGGTGATGCACCAGGGGAATGCTGAAAGGCGCACCCGGTTATAAGAACAGGCAAACTTAATAACAATAAAAATCGAATGTTAAACAACATACTCGCCATATAGTGTGGTTGGACTGATTATGGGCGGGAATATACCATCTGAAAGTGAGAATGTATCCATTCGCCAGCAGATGATGTACGCAAGTATTAGCCTCTAGCGCCTTGTAGTCCACCTGTATGCAATAGCAAAATTTTGCTGCCGCGTATAAACGCCTTTTTAGCCATGAGTTCTTTTACCGCCCAAAAAAGCTTGCCGCTATACACAGGCTCAATAGGAATGCTCAGTGTCTCATTGATCGACTGGCAAAATTGATGCAGTTCAGGTGTAGCCTTCGCGTAGCCATTAAAATGAAACTGGTGGTTAATGTGCCAATCAGCGATAGGTTCACATGTGTTAGCTTGCGATGGCAACATAGCCTGGGATGACAGTAAGTTACTCACCAACTCTTCGAGATACCCCTCACCTTTGAGTACAGCGATTCCGATGATTTTGGTGTGTAATGGCACAGGTTGACTCATCGCACCATGAATAATCCCGGCTAATGTCCCCCCGCTGCCAACAGGCGTTAACAAGTAGTCATAACGTTGAGTGAGCTCACGAATAATGTCCGCCACGCCAGCGAGAGCGAACTCAGAAGAGCCGCCTTCTGGGATAAACATAGCATTAGGATATTGCTGAGCTAATGAGGCCAAGTAAGTTTCGTCATTGCGCAGTTGATATGTCTTACGATCAGCAAATTGCACGTCAGCTTGCCATGCCACTAAATCTTGTAGCATAGGTGTCGGATTCTTATGAAAGTGACCACGTACTATCGCTGTTAGCTTTATATTTAGGCTATTGCAAGCATAACCCAGTGCATGTAGATGATTCGAATGCGCACCGCCGAAGCTGACGATGTGCCGAACCCCAGTGCCAACAGCTCGCTCAAGTGTGTAACGTAATTTACGCCATTTATTCCCTGATACTACGGGGTGAATTAGATCGTCGCGTTTTACCCATAATTGCACTTCATCAGCATGCTCCCAATCCGGGAATATCTGCTGCGCAGGGGAGGGGAGAGAAATGTCCTGAAGAATAGGCGTTAAGTTTAAGGTGTCGTTCACGAGGGCCCTACAGCTGTTATAAATGCCACAGTGTAACCCTAATCGTCAGGACTGAATAATAAGGCTCTGTTTCTACCTGTCGCTTTGGCGCGATACAACGCAGAGTCAGCCTGTTCAATTAATTCATTCGACTTTTGATGGGGGCTAGGAACAAGCGTCGCGATGCCAATACTCACCGTGATAGGTATTTCGCTATCTTGATAGACAAATTTATGCTGTTGAATCGACTGCATAATGGCATCAGCCATTTTTTTGCTCTGCTGTGGATTGCAACCAGACAGCAAAACAGCGAACTCTTCCCCCCCGTAGCGCACCGCAATATCAGTTGCACGGTTAATCGGTTTATTGATTGCATGAGCGAGGTGGACCAAGCAGGCGTCTCCGCCTAAATGGCCGTAGGTATCGTTGACTGATTTAAAATGATCTGCATCTATGATCAGCAAAGCGATTTCTATTTTATGCCGTGTTGCGTGGTACCAGAGGTTTTCGAAATACTGATTGAAATACCCGCGATTATAAATACTGGTTAAGGCATCTGTTTGACTTAGGGTCTCAAGCTCTCTTCGTTGGGCTTGAAGCTCAATTTCAATCTCAAAAGAGCGTTTGTATTCCTTGTTCGACCTTATGCCAATCCCAGAAATGTAGAGCAAAAACACCAGCATCATACCCGCTAAAGGAAGAAACCCGTCGGTTAAAAATCCGGTTATCATCACTGGCATCATCAACAACGACAAATTCACAAACGCAAACCTGAGTCTTGGACTAAGGGCAAAAAGCGCGCTGACGCTAATACCTGCGGTGGCTAGCATAGAGATGTGAATAATGGGAGTGAAGCGCTCATCAAAAATTGCCAACGTAAACACATAACCAAGTATGGCGGCTTGCAGTAGCGATAAAACGGCAAAAATCGCAAACCACAGACGGGAAGAAAATTCGTATAAGGGTTGTGAGAAGAAGTAGTGAATGAGTCTTAGGGCACTGATAAAAAACATGCAACCTGATAGCACATAAGCCAGCTTGGTTTGAGCTTCTAAAAAATGTAACGGCCAAAAAATGACCGGTAGTATAAATGCGTAAACAATGACGCCCATCAGAGAACGTCTCAGTAGATCGAAGTCAATACGTTTTTGAATACTTGAAGTGCGAATAACTACTCACCCTATAATGTTGCCAATATTTAACGTGTTTTACGTTAGCATAAAACCAATTAGCCCAAGCGCGAACCCGAACACACCCCCCATAGGAGGAAACCAATGTTTATCGAGTTTCGCTTGTGGGGCAATATCCTGGAAAATCGAATATAAAATACCGCCTGATGCAAAAAGCATAATCGCAGACACGTAATCAGGGTAGTCAGCAAGCCAAAAATAACCACTTAAACCCGCCGCGGGACCAAATAAAGCTAGCGCGCTAAAAATGACTAAAAGCCGATTGGCGCTGAATTTATCCCCTTCGCGCATTTCTCTAAACGCATTGAAACCCTCTGGCAAATTTTGTAGGGCGATAAGCACAGCAAGAAGAACCGCATTGCTTTTACCCGTGGCGAAGGCTGCTCCTAAGGCAATTGACTCAGGTATGAAATCGGCCAACATAGCCGCAAGCTGACTGGCAGGGGTGTCAATCTTGACCAGTAAAATATCGATAGCCATAAAGCTCAAGCTGCCAGCAATAAAAAACACCAAGCTGGTGGTAAGGCTTAAGTTAGCAATCCCTTCTGGTACGAGCACCAAAGCCACAGCAGAAAGCAGCGCGCCACCGCCAAAGGCAATCACTAAATGACGAAATTCTTCTTCAAACCACTGGGATTGAAAATGTTCGATACGCGCTACCACAGCGCCAACAGGCATTGCTAAACCTGCGATTAACGTAAAAATAATGACTAACCAAACATTATCCATAGATTACCTTTAGTTGCGCATAAAATGATGAAACGTTATATAACGAAAATGCGCTTTCAGAATATGCGTTATTCTATAAAAATCAAAGCATTAAGATTACTACAAATGAGTGATTTTGGGTCACTAACGGACACACCAAACAGCGAAATCCACTTTTTCTGGGAATGTTTCCAGATCTAAACATGGCTAGGGAAATCGGTAAATTGCGTGATAAGGTCGTTTGGTCTGATATTTATTAATAAGCAATACATTATGACCATTATACTTCTGTGTTTACTCATCGCGGTTTTGATGCCAATTCTTGCCAAAGCTCCTTTGGCGATAGCGATGAATAAAGAGCAAGACGGCTACGACAACCGCTATCCTCGTGATCAGCAAAAGCAACTCGCGGGGTTTGGAGCGAGGGCGGCAGCAGCGCACGCAAATTGCTTTGAAGCGCTGATTCTATTTGTACCGGGTGCGCTGGCTGTGGTTGCAACGCAATCTGCTGGTCATTTGGCCCAATACAGTGCGATTGTGTTCATTGCAGCTCGTTTCGGCTACTTATGTGCCTATTGGTTCAATGTGCATGTTTTGCGTAGCATTTTATGGGCAATTGGCTATATTGCGTCATTGTTTCTTATTTGGTTAGCCATTCCATAACTGGTTAGAGAATTAACGTGGATACGACAGATACCAACACCTTCATCATCGCTACTTCGTCCGTCGCCGACGCTACTTTACCCGTCGCCGACGCTACTTTACCCGTCGCCGACGCTGTAGCAACTAAAAACACTGCAGTACTAGAAACTACGGGTCAGTCATTAGTGCAGACGGCGCAACATTACCTAGAGGTAGCCCATCAGCATCTCTTTATGGCCGATACCTACATACAACTTGGCTTAATTGCTGGTATCTATTTATTAGCATATTGGTTTGGTAGTAAATTACGAAAGGCGTCTAAATTCGTCGATAACCAGCCTGATTCAAAAGACCACCCCATACGAAAAATTACCTATCGTATCGACAAAATGCTCTTTCCGCTGATTGCGATTATTCTTCTAAAGGTGGTTAGCGAGTTTAGTGCCAGCATTATAGGGGCTAACTGGATCTTAGATTTAGCCTTAACCATCGCCGTGCTGTTGTTTGTTAATTCAGTCATTAACGTGTGTGTGTCACACCCGATACTCGCCAACTTATTAAAGTGGATGATGCTGCCCTTATTGTTTCTGCATATGGTGGGATGGCTAGCGGGGATTATTGAGGTGCTGCAGGGCTTGAGCATTAACCTCGGAAATATTGAAATCTCAGCCTACGGACTGGCGCGAGTGTTAATTTTTGGCACGCTGTTGTTTTGGGTAGGCCGCGCTTCGAATAACGTGGGCCAAGACATTATACGTAAGCAAGAGTCCTTGGATATCCGCACCCGAGAAGTATTCGCTAAGCTGTTTGAAGTCGCTTTGGTGTGTGTTATTGCCTTGCTACTTCTGAATGTGATGGGCATCAACTTAACCGCACTAGCCGTGTTTGGTGGCGCAGTGGGCGTCGGTTTAGGCTTTGGTTTACAGTCTATCGCATCAAACTTCATCTCTGGCATTATCATACTCCTTGACCGCTCAGTGACCATTGGCGATTACATTGAAATGGAAGACGGACAAAAGGGCTTCGTAAGGCATTTCAAAATGCGCTATACCACCCTTGAAACCTATGATGGCAAAGACATCATGGTGCCTAATGAAAAGTTTATCTCTAGCACATTTGTTAACTGGTCTCACAAGAACCCCAAGCAGCGATACCGCGTGGACTTCTCCGTGGCTTATCAAACCGACATTCGAGCCATGGTCGAAATAATAAAAGAGGTAGTTGCTGAGCACCCGCAAGTGTTGAGCGGTGATGAATACCCCATTGAAGAGCGACCAGATTGCGAAATTGATAGCTTCGGGGATTCAGGTGTAAACGTGTTTGTAGAATTTTGGATGGAAGGCATTGATGACGGTAAAAATCGCGTCGGCGGTGATTTAATGCTGTCTATCTTTGAAACGCTACGTGAACACAACATCTCCATACCGTTCCCGCAGCGTGAAGTACGTGTTCTTAATACTGATTATACGGTAACCAATACCACCGAGAAAAATAACTAGAAGGTGTCCTACCGCTGATAAATAATGGCGGTAGAGCATGTTGTCAGGTGTAACCTGTTTAGTTCACGAAACGTTTCGCTTGGTTATAGGGGATAAAATCCGGGACATCCCCTTTTAACGATTGGGCCTGCATATGTTGCCAATATTCGGCTGTCATTATTTCTCCGTGCAAAGCCTTAAGTTCTTGCTTCAAGTGCTTCTTACCCACTATAAAGTGCTCAAACTGCTCCGGAAAAACATCTGTCGGGCCCACTGAAAGCGTGTCAATGGCGTAGGGGTCGTCAGATTTGGGTAAGGTTCTAAATTCACGCTCAGTCAAGTAGCAAATTTCGTCATAATCGTAAAATATGACGCGGCCGCCTCGGGTGATCCCAAAGTTTTTATGTAACATGTCGCCAGCAAATATATGCGCTGCGGCGATTTGTTTAATGCATAATCCCAAATCATTCAAGGCGCTGGTTATCAATGCAGGGTCGGGTTGTTGCTCTAAAAAGATGTTTAGTGGTGTCATTTTACGTTCTATGTACAAGTGCTTAATGATCACTTCTTCATCGGTAAGCTCAATGCTACTGGCGCAACAATCGAGTAATTCATCAACTAACGCTTGTTCGACTCTGTGGCGGGGTAGACGAAAATTTACGTATTCATGAGTGTCTGCCATGCGTCCCACTCGGTCGGTCATTTTGACAAGTTTATAGCAGTCTTTCACATGTTGACGGGTAATTTTTTTACTTTCAGGAAACTCATCTTTAATGATTTTAAACACCACGCCGTAAGACGGTAAGTGAAATACGGCCATAACCAACCCGCGTATCCCTGGGGCTATGGAAAATTGGTCATTCGACTCCTCTAGATGCGCTAAAAAGTTACGATAAAATACGGTTTTTCCGTGTTTATATAACCCAAGCGCTATGTATAGCTCGAACTTCTTTTTGTGAGGGAGTAGCTCATGGAGAAAGGCCACTACTTCTGCGGGGTGCTGGGTGTCAGCCATAAAATAGGCGCGGGCGAAACTAAACACCACACTGAGATCCTGACGCTCAGTGAGCAAGGCTTCCACCACAATTTTGTGTTTTTCACCTGAGGTTTCCGCTTCAGCAATAGACAGCGGGATCACGAAGGGCAGGGTTTCATCGGGCATGCAAATTCGCCCAATTAAGTAAGCGGATTTACTACGATAAAATACCGGTTTTAACATCTCCACCGTATGCACGCTGGCCAATTGTTCTCTATTTAAACGCGCACGCAACGCTCCATCTAGATGCTGTAAATCACGTTGCATGTCCTGAAAAGCAATATCGAAATGGTATTGACTAAAAATGTCTTCTAACATTCTGCGCACCGTGCCTGAAGTATCAAAACTGTGCACCACTAAATGGCGCTGCAACCCCGCTAAATAGCAACGTGTGGGCATAATAAACATCATCTCATCATTGATTTTTTGATGTTTGAAAATTCTGCCTAGCACCGAGTTGTAAAAGGTCTCGGCTAATTCATATTGAGGATGGTCGCTGAGTATTTTTTGATACCGTGTTTTTAGGTCAAACCAAAATTGGTTGTTTTCTTGATGGGGAAACACCTGCTGATATATTTCGCCCACTGCGTCAGCCAAAGTGCGCTCATAAATAGCAATGCGTTCTTTTACTGCCTTTTGCGTTTCTTGCCACAGGGCTTGTTCAAAACGTTGTTGGGCATCGCGTGTAATTCGTGAATGCCAGCGATAGCTTTTGTCAAAGCCGTGCAATATTAAATACGCTACTTTATTCAACACGGAAGAATGTGTGTTGTTCACCCAAAACCTACTTATGCTTTAACAATCAATGCGCTACCAATAGCAAAAAAGCCGCTAGGTTGCCATGCAAAATAGATAAAACGGCTACGACTTCACGTTTTGATGCTATTTGATTGGTGGATTTATTACCCGTTATTTAATCATTGGTTTACGCATCTTATTGTGAGAGGCTAAAGTATTACTGTGTAAAATAAAACCAAATACAGTGGGGCTAAGCTAAGCCGTGTAAAGCAAGTCTGTGTAGTAAAATCCAAGTTATTGGAAAGTCTGAAAAACGTCGCAACATCATTTGCAAGGGGGCACTTCCCATGTTGAAAAAGATCACCAGCGCATTACCACACCATTTATCGTTTCTTAAACGTATTATTCGTCTCACTCAAAACAATGAACAGTTCTGTGGTTTATCGATTTCAGGCTCTGCATCTACTAATAACTTGGACAAATACAGCGATCTGGATCTGGTATTGGCGGTGAAACCTCAACACTACGAAGCGCTAGTCAAACAGCGCGAAGAGTTAGCGGCGTCATATGGTGAATTGCTAGGGTGTTTTACCGGTGAGCATGTAGGTGAGCCTAAAGTACTGATTTGTTTGTATCAAGAGGGCGATGAACTACTGCATGTGGATTTGAAGTTCGTTCCATTGCCTGAAGTCGTGCAACGGGTGGACAATCCGATTGTACTGTGGGAAGAAGACAGTCAGTTAAGCGATATTTATCAAGGCTCACACGGGCACTACCCAATGCAAAGTCTGCAATGGTATGAAGATAGATTCTGGGTTTGGGTGCACTACGGTGCCGCCAGAATAGGGAGAGGGGAACTATTTGAAGCATTTGAGTTTGTCTCGTTTCTGCGCCAAACCGTGATAGCGCCTCTAGCGAAAAAAGCCCATGGGCTTGAACCTAACGGCGTTCGTCGTATTGAACAAAAATTGCCAGAATTGGCAAATGAGCTTAAAGGAATATTACCAAGCATGGATAAAGCGGAGCTCAAGTCCTGTTTATACGCCCTGGCTGATCTCTATGTTCATTATAGAGAGATGCTGAGCACAGACCTAGCATCTAAAGGTGTTGACTGCGAACAGGTGAACGTTAATCAAAAAGCACAGACTGCTTCGTTGGCTTATTTAGCGAATATATAACCCTCAATAGCAAGCAGTGCGCGCATTCCTTGAATATTGATGGGCGTACTGTTTTACACATCCATGCGTATTATTATCTACCCATCATATAAGCAAACGCCAATCAGGCATCTGTCCTTCTCATCCATTTTTCTGCGATTCTTAGGGTCTTCAAAAGAGCTATTCGTGCGGGCACACTGACATTTGAAATTTAGGTAGTTTCTTTCAAAAATTGAGTATATCTACTCTAGATTTTAGCGTTAATCCCCCTCTATATTTAGCAAACGGATTACGTTTTTTTTATGTTAAACGGGTTTGCAGCTAAAGCGCATTGACTCATCAAGAAACGTAATGCTAAGCCAAGCCAATCACGGAATGTGGCTAATATTAAGAGGACATCAAAATGAATAAAACCATGTTAATCGGCATTTTACTGTGCACTTTGGGTACGGTTACTTCGAATCAAAGTAACGCGAGTTTACTGGTTTCTGGGGATACTATAAATTTGTCCGGCACCACGGCTTTGCTGCAACCTGAATTGGCTGGTTCAGTTATTTATGATGAAATTTTGTATGACAGTGTTTCCCCTAGTGGAAGCGAATTTTTTGTTGTTGGTATTCAAGTGCAAAATCGTGTGGTGCGCTCAAGCCTTGATGGCAGCTTAATATTTGCCCCAAGGATTATCTCAAGTCTTAACAATACCTCTGGAAATTTTCTAATCGACAGGACGGTAATTAACGGCTTTTCTGACTATACACTGGATGTCGAATACCGAACCGATGGTGCAGGAGACCGAGGACCTAATAACGCCTCTCGTTCGCTTGACGCAGACCAGCTTACTTTTGATTTTTTGTTTCCGCTGGTGGTGTCTAATCTCAACCCAAACCCCCAACAAGACAGTTACTTCTTTTCAATAAACTCGAACGGTTCGGCGTATACCAACACAGGTACTATGAGTATTTTTGGGCGACATGTCGATTATCCAGATGAGGTTTTTGAATTAAACTACACAGGTATTGCAGTGCCTACTGAGGGCAGCGTGCAAGTGCCTGAACCCGCAATGGCCTCACTTGTATTATCGTGCTTCGCTTTCTTAGCCTTTAGAAATCAATCGAAAAAGTCTTAAGTGTGTTTAGCCTTGGTGCTATCAATTGTCGATGCTAGATAACCAAGGCTCATTTTGCACGCGAAGTATGGCTTCCATTCTATTGGCTACATTCAATTTGCTGAGAATAGATGAGACGTGATTCTCTACCGTTCGCTGGGAGCGAGACAACAAATCTGCAATTTCTTGATTACTTGACCCCGCGCTTAGATAACCTAACACTTGTTGTTCTTTCGCCGTCAACCCAGCGGGGTGTTGACGGGTCTGCTTATACGGACCGCGGCGAGCGGATGGTAAATCCTCGAGTACACCAAGTTGTTTTGCTTTATCTCTTACTTTAAGCAACGTCGCTTTTGCTCCGATAGCTTCAAGCATTCGAAATGCTCGAGGCAGGGCATCTTTTGCCGAGTGTTGTTCGCAGTGCAACAAGCTGAGGGCTGCGTGATACGGCATTTCCATGTTCATCCATACTTCAGCCGCGTCTGCATATTTTTGCTGTAATTCAAGTTGATAAGGCAAGGGTAAGGGGAAGGCGGTGTTGGTTTGTATGCTAAAACCGAACCTGCTTATCCATAGCGCTAATTCAGCACTACGCCAGTGATCTAAGCAACTTGCATCGAGCTCTGTGAGCCATTGTAAATGCGTGAAAGCCACCTCTTTATTGTCATGTAGCCAAGCCGCCTCAATAGCACCGAATCTTGCGGGGATAATATATTGCAATTCGTCTGTGGCCATTGCGTTTTCTAGCGCTTGGGAGATTCGCTGATCGCAACCCGTAGCACCTAAACGCAGTTGTGAGCGTGCTAGCGCAATAAGTGCAGGTAGCTTCATGAGTAAGGTCAATTTATCTCGTCCGAGTACGCCTTGTGAAATCGTCTGGGCATCTTCTAACCGGCCTTGTTCTAAGCGTAATTGTGCTTGAATACCAATTAGGTAATAGGTCCAGGAATCGAGATCGTACGTGGTATCAAACGCGATGCCCGACGCAATGAGTTCTTCTGCCATAGCAAGTTTTTTATAACGAACGCAATAATCTGAAAAATTGGTGTACACCCGAGCTGCGTGTTCATGAAAGCCATGCTTTATCGCCAGTGCTAAGCTTTCATGTAACATCGCTTCACCGTCTTCATCTCCCCTAAATACCTTGGCAGATCCCACATTGTTTAGGGCATGAATACGAAGCTCTGGATCAGTAAATGTTTTTTCTAACTCGAGGGCGCGATTTCCCCAGACGATTGCCTCGTCCATACGATCGTTGAGCATATCCAGTTGGGCTCTAAAGGAGTAAGCCATAACGCGTTCGCTGCAAATGGGTACACTTTCTAACGTTTTAATCGATTCATTTGCGAAGTGCTCTGCTTCTGCTGCCTCACCTCTATACCAATGTAACCGAGATAAAAAACGTAAGTTTTCACCGACTTTTTGTTGTCGATTTAGTGCTCGCCATAATGTGATTGCGTGACGACGTGCTTCAATTACGCTGTCATCAATCTGCAAAGTGAGACCAGTTTCGTATGCCCAATCTTGGTAAAGCTGAGCGGCGAGTTCTGTGGGGGCGTCGTCCACGAAGCGCAGTGCAACGCGTAAATAGGCTGCAGCCTCACGGTGTGCACCATTTTTCGCTGCATTTTTACCGGCAATGGGGGCGTACTTGAGCACACGTTTAGCGTCCAAGGCGCTAGCTGAGTGATGTATCAATAAGGCTAACGTGTCATGAGTCTGAGATGCTTCTAACGCCAGTACTATTTTATTATGTAGCTGTTTTTGTTTGCTAATAGCAATAGAAGCGACGGTGCTTAGGCGAGCGAGCTCGTGGCGAAAACGGAAATTACCCACATCATCCACTGTTAGCAATTTTCGAGGGACACAAGCGATAGCGTGAGTTTCCCCCTCGATACCGCATAGTGCCAAGATGAGTGACAGCGGCACACTGTTGGGGATAAGGCTAATGGTTTCGAGAAAGTGACGTATTGCTTGGGGCAATTGATTTAAACGAAAAACAATCGCTTCTTTCACTGACACAGGAATGTGATTTTTATCAGCACTATCAACCGCTAATAGCTCTGTAATGTAGAAGGGGTTGCCTGCGGTAATGTTAAGCAAGGTTGTGCTATCGTGATGACTGTCTTTCGCCAGTTGTGCAATGCCTGTTTGTGTTAAGGGCAGAATAGGAATGCGCGATGTGTGCGAAGAGGGAAGAACATCTAATACGGTTCTAAACGGATGTGTTTCGCCGACCTCATCATCTCGATAGCTAATAACCAATAAGCATTTTACAAAAGCGATTCGCCGAACCAGAAACTTAAATAAATCAAGTGTAGCGTGATCTGCCCAGTGAACATCTTCAAAAATCAGAATGACCGGCTCACTTGACGATTCAAGTGCCTGATAGAAAGCAGAATAAATATTGGCAGTAGAAGCTCCGTTTTCTAACAGTTCTAACAAGGATGTAGACAGTTCAGCGACTATGTCATGTACAGGACCGAACGGCCTTGGGGTGAGTAGGGGATCACATCCACTCCAATAAAATCTCGCTCTGGTTTGATAGCTACGGCGCATTTGTTCAAGAAATGTGGTTTTTCCTATTCCTGCTTCACCACTGATCAGTGCCACATGACCGGTACCGCTCGCGAGTTTTTTAACACACAAGCCAAATTGTGAAATAGCACTTTCTCGTTCAACCAGCATTGGCTATCAACTTAAACCTATTTCTCGAAGTGACGGTTACTTCTACCTTAATAGAGCACGGTTAGAAAATCTATTTTGCTTGAAGACGATTGCTTAGACTGTCGGAGGGTATAAGGCACGAATAGGGATGTAGTTGACAAAGTCATCCAACTGTATGAGAGTAGACTTTATCAACTAAATACATTTTTCGTTCAGCGGGTGATGATATGGCGATAATCCGCGTGATTATCAAAACGCAGACTAAAACAGGTTCGACTATTTAATGTCAGATTGGAAACAAAATATACACAAAACCCGTTACGTAATGGACGTGTTGCTGCTGGTAAGCTTTATGATTGTTTCAGCTCCGCAGGCGACGGGTGTACCAGGACATGAGTGGTTGAGTGTGTTGTTTGTGGTGCCCTTTACCGTGCATGTGTTGTTGCACTGGGACTGGATAAAACAAAGTGCAAAACGCTTCGCTGAGCATATATCCGCCAGAGAACGCATTAGTTTGGTGTGGAATTACCTGCTGTACCTAACGATGTTGCTTGCTACTGTCAGTGGTTTTTTGGTCTCCGTGGCGCTGTTACCAACGCTTGATATTGAATTACACATTCAAGATTTTTGGTCGAAGATCCACCACGATTCAGCAACGTTGATCATGCCGATTATAGGTGTGCATCTGGCCCTACATTGGCGCTGGATAGTGAATTTGACTAAGCGTATGTGCCTGAAGCGGGCGAAAGCATGAAGTACCTGCAATACCATTGGAGGTCGCGTACTTTTGTCGTTTTATTGATCTCTGTTGTGATCAGTGTGCTACTGATCTCTTTGGAGTTGACTGATTGGGCCGCACAGATAAACCAACAAGGGTATTCACACGGTGGGGAAGGCGGAGAAGGTAATAAAATGCCGAGCTTTTTGAGATACATTCTACCTTTTGTCAAAGAGTTGGTGTTGATTGGTGTGCCCATGTTGCTGACGTTATTGGTGCTCAAATTATCAAATATCACAAAGCGAAAGATGCAAAAATAGCGTTTGCTTAGCGAATCAGGGAACATTTGACCCTTCCTGGTGATCCCTGAACAGAATGCTTTGCAGGCGCTGCTTTAGATATCAGTTTGTGCGCCAGCCATTTCTGTCAAAAACGTAAATGCTTGCTCTGGAGTCATATTATCGGGTGAAAACTCTGTTTGACCTAGTGCTTTTAACAATGCAGAAAACTTTGCTGAGCTGGCTGCATAGCCCATTTGCCATTGCGGGAATACGTGTTCGTTCACTTCGTTATAGCTGATAATGACGACATCGTCGTGCCGAGGATCATCAGCGATATCTAAATAAAGCTCATTGACTGTTTCTCTATCTCCCTCAAGGGCCTGAAGGAAATACTGCTGGTCGTAACAGAGCATGCCGCAAACGTCGATACTATTATTATTGTCTCGTGCAGTGCCCAAAATATCCTTCAAATCAGACAACGACATTTCTCTTGATGCACGACTGTAGTAGAGCAATCTGACTAATTTCATAAAGATTTCCTTCTTTTTCTTTAATAACAAAAATAGTGCAAAGTTGGCGGCTTGCTGAATACGTTATTCAACTCTATGATTTTTATACTAGCAGATTTTTAATGGAAAGCTCCACGATGCAAATCCCGAGTATTTCACTGCCAATTTTCACCATTGGTAGTGCTGAGATTCAATTAACTGAATTGAGTGGATGGCGAGAACTTGTACATATAAATAATTTACGAGGAATGAAGAAACAGTTTCGGTATGACAAGCCTGCTCTCATAGTGGCCTGTATCGCTAGCGCTGAAGATGAGCAATTGAGCGAACAAGTGACACAGTTTGTAAGACAAGGGTTAATGAATAATGATACCCGCATAATATTGCTTCATCAGCCAGAATACGATTTAGATCAGGTCAGCTGGTTGGGTACCATGCAAGTCAATGGTTGCTTACTGGCAGAGCAAAGTAAGCGAGCATTTAACCTTTCTATTCTTAATCGAGAAATTGATACCTTCATACATATTGAAAACAATCGTCGACAACACGATGCTGAAACAAACATGCTTATGTGCATAAGTCAGTTTTCACGAAGTTCGGAATCCGTAGCCGAATTATTAAAAGTCTTCTCGTCGACGCTTTCCGCTTTATGTTACTCGTCATGTTGTTTACACATCAAAATACTTGAGCATGATAGGGGCAGCATCGAATACTGTGATATTGAAAACCTCGCTGTAGTAGATGCTTTTAATCGTGCGCTACATTTACCCGTACTACCGGGTTTTTTGAATAAAACACTCGATGAAAAACAACCCCAGATCAATTTGATACCCGAAGAGATCGAACTAGCCGAAGTAGAAGAAAAACTCAGTGTCGCAATAGGCAGCTACCTAACATTTCCGATTGTTGCCTACAGTAAGGCACTTTATTTATTAATGTTTTTTGTTTCGGATGAGCAGATGGATAAGGTGTCCATGAAGCAAATTAACGTGATCAACAAAGCATCTGAACAATTGACCTTATTATTAGAAAGACGGCAAGCAGAGCATAGTTTAAAGCGTCAGTATAAGCGTCTCAAGGAGACACTTGTTGATCTAAAAACGGCTAAACAAGCATTACAGCATAAGGAAAAGATGGCCAGTATTGGCCAAATGGCAGCGGGTATTGCGCATGAAATTAATAACCCTTTGGCCTATGTGATGACGAATTTTTCATGCATGGATGATTACCTAAAAAGTATTATGCAGCTGCAATCGCTGCAGTCAGAGTTTTTAGCATCGATTGACATAGGGCGAGATCATAAAATTACCGAGTTGAGAAATAATATCGCTAAATTCGAACAAGACGAAGGTATGGAATTTATCCTAGAGGATATCCGTAGTGTGATATCAGAATCCCATAGTGGACTTAAACGGGTGAAAGACATTATCACAGACCTAAAATCTTTCACTTATAGTCAGTCTAGTGAATTAGAAGTATGCGATTTAACCCAAGTTCTCGATGATACATTGAAAGTCTTGTCTTACGACTTAAACGGAAAAATCACAGTTGAAAAAGACCTAGTAGACCTTCCCAGTTTCATGGCTCACAATGGGTTGATGCAACAAGTCTTTACGAATTTGATTAAAAACGCAGCCCAAGCGCTGACGCAAGCGCAGGTTCAAAACCCGAAGATCTGTATCAAAACGAAGCGCTGTGAAGACGTTATACAGATAAGCGTTAAAGATAATGGCCCCGGAATTCCTATCGAGGCGCAGGAGAAAATCTTTGAGCCGTTCTACACCACAAAATCGGTGGGAGAAGGCACAGGCTTGGGCTTATCAGTGACGTTTAATATCATCAAAAAATTAGCTGGCACTATCTCGATTAATAGCGAGCTGAATCAATTCACCGAATTTACGATGCAATTTCCCGTCGCCATAGAATAAGTGTGTTTGAGCGCGTTATTTTATTATGCTAGCAAACTGTTGCGACCAGCAAATGCACTGGATGGTGCGTCTTGTTACTGTTGATTTTACCCTATCAACCTGATGCCACCACTGCTACGTTTACGCTTTATTTATCCGCTATCTTGTCTTCTACTAAGGTCCTTGATTCACCATCCTGAAGTTAATCACGTCGGCGCAATATAAGGGGGCTTGAAGTGTAGAAAATTTACATTCTTTAGTGTAATTGTTTTCTCATTATTCCAACGAAGTGACGAGCGCGTGATGGGGAAATGCCCTACGCCCCATGTCTTTCCTGAACTTAATTTATACATGATGTAAATGGCCTTTCTTTTGCAGTTGCTCTACGGCGGGCGTCTTAACGCTCTGGGCGTGCTGACGCAACTTTCCCCAATTATGAAGGACTAGCCATGACTGAATCATTTAAATATGCAGGCAATAAAGGCAAAGGCGGTGAATTACACCAACCGGCCTCAGATACTCATCCCACTATGACTACAGCTCAAGGTTGCCCGGTGAGTGATGACCAAAATTCCCTTAAGGTCGGCACGCGTGGGCCGGGCTTGCTAGAGGATCAAGTATTACGAGAAAAGCTCTTTCACTTCGATCATGAGCGCATCCCTGAGCGAGTTGTACACGCCAGAGGTTATGGTGCCCATGGCTTTTTCGAAACATATGACGCACTCGATGACCTAACCTGCGCTGACATTTTTCAGCGCAAGGGCGAGAAAACACCCGTATTTGCACGTTTTTCAACGGTAGCGGGCAACAAAGGATCGCCTGACTTAGCCCGTGACGTTCGCGGCTTTGCAGTCAAATTCTATACCCAAGAAGGCAATTGGGATTTAGTAGGTAATAATATTCCGGTGTTCTTTATTCAAGACGCTATGAAGTTTCCAGACCTTATTCATTCAGCCAAAGCCGAGCCAGACCGGGGGTTTCCTCAAGCGCAAACTGCTCATGACAACTTCTGGGATTTCATAAGCTTAACACCTGAATCTATGCACATGGCTATGTGGGCGATGTCGGACAGAGCCATACCTCGATCTTTACGCTTCATGGAAGGTTTCGGCGTGCATACGTTCAAATTCATTAACGCCAAAGGGGATGAGAAGTTTGTTAAGTTCCACTGGAAACCAAAAGGTGGTATGCAGTCGGTGGTGTGGAACGAAGCGCTCAAATTAAATGGGGCTGATCCTGATTTTCATCGCCGAGACATGTGGCAAGCAATTGGACAAGGAGATTACCCAGAGTGGGAATTGGGCGTACAGGTTTTCGACCAAAAATTTGCCGACGAGTTCGAGTTTGATGTCCTTGATGCTACTAAGCTCATCCCCGAAGAACAGGTGCCGGTTAAAATGATTGGACGTATGGTGTTAGACCGCGTAGTAGATAATTTTTTTGCCGAAACTGAACAAGTCGCTTTCTGTACCCAAAATATCGTACCTGGCATGGATTTCACAGCAGATCCTCTGCTTCAAGGTCGTAACTTTTCCTACCTCGATACCCAAGTTAAACGTCTCGGCGGTCCTAACTTCACGCACATTCCTGTGAACGCGCCTAAGTGCCCTATGCGGCATTTCCAACAAGATGGCCACATGGCAATGACGAATCCCAAAGGTCGAGTCAATTATGAGCCAAATTCGTGGGATGGAGGAGAACACAACCCCAGAGCTTGCCCAGCCCACGGTTTCAAAAGTTCGTCTGAGCCAACGAGTGGTGACAAATTGCGTTATCGTTCAGAGACGTTTTCTGACCATTACAGCCAAGCTAGGCAGTTCTATATGAGTCAAACCGAGGTTGAGAAAGAGCATATTCAAAGTGCCTTGATATTCGAATTGTCTAAAGTTGAGCACCTGCCCATTCGCGAACGAATGGTGTCGCATTTACTCAACATCGACAAGACTCTGGCTCAAAAGGCCGCGGATGGTTTAGGTATTAAAACAATGCCTGAGCCTGCTGAGGCAGCGATGAAAACACGTCAAGACCTTCCTGTGTCTGATGCACTGAGTATATTGAAAAATTCACCCAAAACATTCAAAGGGCGCAAGCTAGGTATATTAATGAGCGATGGCGCTGATGCCGACATTTTTGCATCCATCACAACGGCGCTTAAGAAAGAAGGTGCCAATTATGAAGTGATTGCTCCGCAAGTCGGTGGGGTTACTTGTAGCAAGGGAAAACACATCGCAGCTCAACAAGTCATCGATGGCGGCCCTTCTGTGTTGTACGACGCCGTTTTGATTTTAGTGTCAAAAGAAGGAGCTGAACAACTAGCCACAATCCCAGAAGCGAAAGACTTCATTACAGACGCCTATGCTCATATGAAGTTCATAGGACATACCGCTGATGCTTCAGCATTGATTAAGGCGACAGGGTTAAATGACAAGCAAGATGATGGGTGGATAGACCTTCACAGCGTGTCAGCTCCCGAGTTTATTCAATCATTGCGAGACTTACGTTTTTGGCAGCGTTAAAAGAGCATCGTCTAGTCAAATCTTATAGATGACCTTTACTGGTGCGCCAGCAAAGGCATGAAAAAATCAAAAAAAAGGCCGGATAGTCCGGCCTTTTTTCTGCTTGTTATATGCGCCGATAATCCCACCGCATTGACACTGGCAAGCGACTTTTTAATTAAGTTTTCTACTCATCGAAGGCTGATTTTCGCTCTAAAAATGTACTGTTTAGACTGTATATTCAGTAGTGGTGAAATAATTCGTTTACGAAGTAAATAGCTGATATTGCATCAGTTAGCAATCAATCCTGTTGTTTTGACTGTTTTAAATCACTAATCATAAAGGAATTGTACAAATATCTGCCGACGCAGACTCGAATTCTTCCCTCATTATATTGGTTCGTGTTGAACTTATTTTTGCGCTTTGCTGTAATTTCTTTAAAATCATACTGTAGAATAAAAATTAAACAGCTTTAAACGTAAAAAAATACCCGACTAGCAACACCTAAACTAGACCACACAAGGCCAATGAGAATGAAAATATCCAAGTTAAGCTGCGCGGTCGTTGCCGCACTTGCTACTACGCCCGTCTATGCTCAGCAAGAAGCCACAAAAACAGGCAAAGCGAGTATTGAGACTATTGAAGTAACTGCAACAAAACGCTCAGAGTCGATTCAAGACATTCCCGTGTCAGTGACCGCACTAAACGGTGAAGCATTAGAGAACCTTGGGGTTGATAATTTTCAAGAATACGTCGAGTTCTTGCCTAATGTGACCTTTCAGGGTACAGGCCCTGGACAAAACGAAATTTACATTCGTGGCGCAGCAACGACCCAAAGTAATATCTCTGTTTCATCTGTGCAGGCACTTCAGCCTTCTGTCGCGTTTTACCTGGACGAACAACCGGTTTCAATGCAGGGCCGTAATCTAGATATTTACGCTACCGATATGCAGCGCATTGAGGTACTACCTGGGCCACAAGGGACCTTGTTTGGTGCCAGCTCACAATCAGGCACCGTAAGATTGATCACCAAAAAACCTGATCACACTGGCTTTGCTGCAGGGGTTGATACCAGCACCAGTTTCACTAAAGGTGGTGAAATGAGTAATTCTGTAGAAGGGTTTATAAACTTCGCAGTATCAGACGACCTTGCCTTTCGCGTAGCGGCCTACACTGATAACCAAGGCGGTTGGATTGATAACATCCGCAACGATCCAGCGAATGGCGGATACATCGGTAGCGCAGTGGTTATCGACAGAATCTCTGGCGGTGTGCTTAGCGACCCTGAAAATACTCCGGTGATTTCACCTGAAAACGATGCGTTAGTGGAAGATGACTTTAACGATGCGGTTTATTCAGGTGCGCGTTTTGGTCTGTCTTACATTATTAATGAAGATTGGGACTTATTGGTTCAACACACTCAGCAAACATTGAGCACTGAAGGCGTGTTTGCATACGATCCTAATTTAGAAGGGGAAACCTCAACTAACCGCTTTGTACCTGAAGACAACGATGACGAGTTTGGTTTGACTACTTGGACCTTAGAAGGGCGTTTAGACAAACTAGACATCGTTTACACTGGGGGATACTTAGACCGCTCAATTGACTCAACCATTGATTACACGGGTTATACCAACGGCGGTTTATTCTCTGCTTATTATGTGTGTAATTACGGTGGAGATGTTGCGCCAGAAGATGAGATTTGCTTAGACCCAACTAAGTATTACAAGGAAAAAACCGACAGCACGCGTATGACCCACGAGTTGCGCTTTAATACGCCAACAGACAATGTATGGCGTCTAACTGCTGGTGTATTCTACGATGAGCAAGACCTCAATTCAGTGGGTAAGTTTAATATCGCTAATACGGATAAGTTCGACGATTTAGCCCGAACTTTGGTAGGCTCTGAGGGGGTTAACTCAACGAGTCAACCCTTTGAGCCGAGCATCAGTTTTGTAAACGATATTCAGCATGCAATTGACCAAATTGCAGTGTTTGGCCAAATAGAATACGACCTGACCGACGACATTACCGCAACGTTTGGTGCTCGCTGGTATGAAATTCAAGATACGTATAAAGGCTCCACCACCACTGTTGATGTGAGTCGCCGTTTGCGTGCGTTCGGTACGCAAGATCCAGCTGAATTGGCGGCATCTGGTTTAGATGATGGTGTGATAGCCGCGATAGAAAGCGGTCAACTTGAAGTTGATTTACTCGATGGTGATGGCACATTGACCGTAGACGATGTGATTTTGAAAGCATCAGTTGACTGGAAGGTAAACGAAGATATCCTGGTATTCGCCACCTATTCTGAAGGCTTCCGTCCGCCTGTAACCAACCGCGTAGGTGGTGGTTTGGCGACTAATCAAACAGGGGCGTTTGAAGATTTCCGTATTCCAGTATATTCAACAACGGATGAGTTAGATAACTATGAGTTCGGTATCAAAGGTGACTTCCTAGACGGTATTTTACGTGTTAATGCTACGGCGTACTATTCTGAAATCAGTGACTTACAAACCTCACGTTATGACCCAACCAACATCAGCTTCTTGGTATTCACTGACAATGTTGGTGACGCTGAAATTCGCGGTATTGATGCTGACTTAACCTGGTTGGCCACTGACAACCTTGTTATCAACGCGGCGTTTAGTGTGTTAGACACTGAGTTGACGAGCATTAACGCTGCACTAGATGGAATAGCGCCACCTGTGGGCAGTAAACTACCGTATTCTGCTGATTTCTCGGGCAATATCCGTGCACAATACTTTTATGAGTTAGACAATGGCTTTACTGGATATATCAACGGCTCAATTAGCTACACAGGTGATCGCTTAGCGAGCATGTCGATGGACGCCTATGCTCTTGAAGACGCTGCACAGCTCGTTTATGGCGCAGGGACAGGCCTAAGCATTGAGCGTGAAGCCGCTGTGTACGAAGGCGTAACGTTTGCTGATTCAAACGGTGAGACCATTCAAGGTGGGCGTTACATCCAAGACAGTTACATACTTGCTAACCTTGCATTTGGTATTACTAACGATGAATGGAAAGCTGAGATCTTTATTGATAACCTAACGGATGAGAGTGCTATCTTGTATATTGATGCCCAGCAATACACGCCTAAAATAGTGTCTAACAGACCACGTACCGTAGGGTTAAGATTGTCTTACGACTTCTTCTGATCTTACTGATGTGCTTAAGCTTTTAAGCGCAATACGTATACGAAGGCAAGCCTATCTAGGCTTGCCTTTTTTATGTACGGGCAGGACATATTACCATTCAGTTTTTCGGAGTCGCTACATTGAGTACCAAGCATACATCCCAAGCCAAACCATCGTTTAATGAAGCGTGTAACGGGATAAAACAACTTATTCAACAGGCGAAATTTAGTCAGGCCATTGCGTTGTGTGATCAGCAATTAGTGAGTGATTTATCAAATGATAATAGAGTTGAAATACTGTATTTATTGGTCGTAGCTCAGCGGTTAAATGGTGATTTAAGTGAGGCACTCGAGTCAAATAAAATCTTGCTGGAGGCAAATGCTAAGCACGCACGAGCTTGGCAAGAAAACGGTTATTTGTATCTCGCACTGCGCGAGCCACAACAGGCCGCTCAGTCTTTCTACCAAGCTACACAGTTAAACCCCGCACTACTGGCGAGCTGGCGCGCATTACTGCCACTTTATCAACAGCAAGAAAATGCCAAAGCGGTAACCATCAGCCAAGCACAAATAGACTATTTATCCGGGCTGCCTAATGCGGTGCTAGGTGCTAAAGATTTAATGTACGAAGGGAATTTATACGCAGCTGACAAAGTTTGTCGTCAGTTCTTACAAGCTAACAAACACAACAGCGAGGCGATGTTATTGCTCGCTGAAATCGGTATTCAGCTTAAAGTATATGGCGAGGCAGAATTTATTTTAAGCAGTTGTTTAGCGCTTTACCCTGAACACAAAGCGGCCGGCATCGCGTACCTTCAGCTGTTAGCCAAAATGGCTAAATTTGCCGAAGCAAAAGCCTTGGCTGATAAGCTGCTGGCAGCCTCTGGCGATAACGTCGTCCTGTTAAGTGCTAAGGCCAGTGCTATGGTCGGGCTGGGGGAAGTGCAAGCAGCCATATCAATTTATCAAGAGTTGTTGCTAAGAAACCAAAACCAGCCGGGCATACAACTATTGTTGGGGCATGCGTTAAAAGCGTTAGGGGATTTACCGGGGGCAATCAACGCTTACCAACAGGCATATCGATACAAAGCTGAATTTGGTGACGCTTATTGGAGTTTAGCCAACACCAAAACCTATCGCTTTAGTGATACTGAGCTTGCTGCAATGGAGCAACTAGTTGTTCAACAGAATATTGCGGTAGATGACAAAGTACATCTGCATTTCGCCTTAGGTAAGTCATTGGAAGACAGGGGCTCTTTTGATGCTGCATTTTCACATTATGCCAAAGGTAATCAGCTTAAACAGCAACAGATTAACTACAATCCTGATGTGTTCGAGCGCCAAGTAGCCAAGCAAATCGACACCTGCCAACCAGAACTATTTGCACGTTTAAAAGAAGCTGGCGAGCAAAGTCCTGATCCTATTTTCATTGTTGGTTTACCCAGAGCGGGCTCGACGTTACTCGAGCAGATACTCGCATCGCACTCTCAAGTTGATGGCACTATGGAGCTGCACGATATTCTTGGGCTGGCATCAAAATTACAGGGTCAAAAAAATCAATATCCTCAGATGTTGGCCGATTTGGATGAAAGCTATTTTGCTCGTTTTGGGCAGAAGTATTTGCAAGACACACAAGTCTACAGAGCCGGCGCGCCGTTTTTTATCGATAAAATGCCGAACAACTTTTTGCACATAGGCCTAATCAAATTAATCTTGCCTAACGCCAAAATAATCGACGCAAGACGCGATCCTATGGCGTGCTGTTTTAGCGGTTTCAAGCAGTTATTTGGTGACGGGCAGGAGTTCTCGTACGGGCTAGAAGAGATAGGCCGTTATTACCGCGCTTATGAACAACTTATGACTCATTGGGACACAGTGTTGCCAGGCTTCGTATTAACAGTGCAGCACGAAACATTGATTGATGACTTGCATGGACAAGTGGAGCGGATTTTGGATTTTTGCGGATTACCGTTCGAGCAACAGTGTATTGATTTTCATAAGACTGAGCGGGCGATAAAAACCCCCAGTTCAGAACAAGTCAGGCAGCCTATATACCGCTCAGGCATGGAGCAATGGAAGCACTTCGATGCTCATTTAGGACCGTTGAAAAAGGTTTTAAACTATAACATGTAGCACGGGACAACAAAGTGTGAAACCAGCGTTGAAGATCCCAAGGGTTACGTACAAAGGCAAATTTGAAGAGTTGATTGAAAAAGCATCTGACAGCATATCTTTCGCTGTAATGGCACCGCAGTGGCGAGGAAATTTGCTCTGCGTTCTCACTATTTTAAAGGGAACAACCATTACTACATAGCGACGCCTTAATCAAAAACCGCTGGACGCATTCTGAGGCGGGCACTTAATTAATGCGGATTGGTATTGATTTGTGACAAGGGAACATAAGGTAGTACGTAGGATCGTGCCAATGTAACTTGTTAAGCACTGAGCGAATGCTGGAACCACCTGTTTTCGCAATGTGGATGTATAAGAAGCTGTAGCGCTGGTTTAGCAGCATGTTTCAATGCATTTCAAGGTCGCTCTAGCAAAACTGCCAGAAAGAAAATCACTGAATTGACACTATCAAACGGCTAAGCGAAATCGAATAGCGTGACATGATAACGCTGAACATCTCCACGTTTGTGTAAAGAAATCTCAGCGTTTACTTTGAATGAGCCGAGATAGTGCTGACAAAGAAAAGTCAGTGTCGATGAAAGGCTAAGCATTGTTGACTAACAAGCGATAGCCTGTAGGAGGGCATTTCATCTTTACGTCGCTTGAGCCTAGACGATACCGCCATTTGCTCTGAGTACTTGGCCATTTATCCATGCGCCGTCTGGACTAACTAGAAATGCTACCGCACGGGCAATATCCTCCGGTGTGCCTAATCTTTCTAACGGACTCATTTTAGCCAAACGGTCGATCAGTTCTTGCGATTTTCCATCTAAAAATAAGTCTGTCGCTGTGGGGCCTGGTGCTATCGCATTCACCGTGATGTCCTTGCCGCGCAGCTCTTTGCTTAAAATTGCACTCATGGTTTCTACTGCTGATTTTGTCGCTGCGTAGATACCGTACTGTTCCAGTTTTAAACCGACAACACTGGTAGATAGGTTCACAATTCTGCCCCCATTTGGCATTCTGTTAGCCGCCTGCTTTAGGGTATTAAATGTGCCTTTTAAATTGACTGCGATTTGCTGGTCAAAATCCGTCTCTTCACTTTGTGCCACGGGCGCATTTTTCATGATCCCTGCATTATTGATTAGTACATTCACAGGACCCAGTTCGCTTTCTATTTTGTCGAACATTTGGCTAACACCATCGCTATTCGCTACATCACAACAAACCGCTAACGCCGCGTATCCCGCATCTTTTAGTTCCCTCACCAAGTCGTCTGCGGGCGCCGGGTTTTTGGAATAATTGACTGCGACAGCAAAGCCATCGGTCGATAGTCTACGTACTATTGCGGCCCCGATCCCTTTAGAACCACCTGTGACTAACGCGACTTGAGGTACAGACATCATTATCTCCTGAGTTTGAAAACGAGCGATTGAATCAGCTTACAAGGTTTGGTTTCGAATAGGGGCGATAGAAAATTAATCTTACAATTGCGCTAGCCAAATAAGCACTAAAACCTGCTCTGGTGAGCTGACATTCTCGCCGCTTGGGTTAATTGGGTTAATTGGGTAAAGGGGCTTTATTACCTCAGCGAACTAGCGCTGCATTGATGCTCCGTTTGCACTGTGTTTTGTCGTTATGATCACCACTCTGCATATTTCAATTTCCTCAGCAACGGCCATAAAAACTGTATTTGAGAGCGGCTAGTCTGAAATACTCGGCAAGCAAACGTGCCTAACTATTTTTGCAACCTGCTAACATTTGCCTTATTATTGTTAACAATTAACCAATTAGGTTGTTTGACAGTCGATGCGTAGCTTTTTATTTTTTGTCTTAGGGGTCTTTACATTCGTTGATGTATTTGCCTCACCGCAAACGCTATTTTGGGGGCACGTCTACGAGGTTAGCGAGCCCTTGCATAAACAGGCTGTATGGGCCGCTGAGCAAATAAAACTGCGCACTAAAGGGCGCTACGATATTCAGGTCTTCCCGGTGTCTATGCTAGGTAAAGAAGCGGCGCTTAATGAAAGCCTACGTTTAGGCAGTGTCGACATTATTTATACTGGAACCAGTTTTGTCGCTCAACTATTTCCCCCTTTTGCCCTAACCGATTTACCTTATATCTATGCTAGCTATGAACATTGGCAACGCTTCAACGAAAGTGATTTGTTTGATGAGCTGGCCAAGGGCTATGCAGACATCACTCAGGGCAATCAAATTCTGGCCAATAACTATTACGGCGCAAGGCACGTGACGTCTCACACGGCCGTTCTTGGCCTAGCTGACAGCAAAAACTTGAAAATACGTGTGCCCAACGCGGCTATTTTTAAAATGTTCCCTACGGCCATAGGCGCCAACCCAACACCAATTGCATTTTCTGAGGTGTATATGGCACTGCAACAGGGTGTGGTTGATGCACAAGAGAACCCCCTACCAACGATAAAGGCCAAAAAGCTGTACGAAGTGCAGCCACATATTAGTCTCACTGGGCATATGTTGGGCTCAAATTTGAGCATTATTAGTCAACGTAGATGGGCAATGCTAAGCGCAGAAGATAAAGATATTTTTAGTACGGTATTAAGACAAGCAGCTGCCCGTGTATCTGATGAAACCCGCACCATCGAACTTGAGTTGGTGGCATGGTTTGAGACCCAAGGGATACAGGTTCACCAAATTGATACGCATGCCTTTCGCCAAGCTACCTTGGCCCTTCATGAGCCTTATTTGCCTATCGTAGGGCGAGAAAATTATCAACGTTTGTTGCAGCTAAATAGTGAAGGTAAATGAGTATGTCTTCATCAGAAGTCGATATAAACCATAGTGAACAGCCAGTTGTTGATTTGCCGATCCGTTTAGAGGAGGTGATTAGCTTAGTCATATTTTGGGGACTCGCCATTTTATTGTTTGCACAATTTTTCAGTCGTTACGCTCTCGATGCTTCCCTAGGATGGTCGGAAGAATTGGCCCGTTACTTACTGATTTTGCTGGCGTTTTCAGGGGCGAGTATTGCCACCAAAAACGATGCGCATATTGGCGTCACTCTGTTGCATAGATACTTGCCCGTCAAAATGCTTAGTGTGCTGCAACTGTGCATCGCTTCGCTCAATTTAGCTGTGGTGCTGCTGTTAATGGTATATGCCAGCCAAATTGGCTTTGCCTTGTCGCTTTACACACTGGCTTCGCTGCCAATATCAATGAGTTGGTTTTATGCCCTCATCACGCTGTTTTTACTCTTAATGGCTGGTAGAAGTGTTTTAGTGATAAAGCACCGTTGGTGCTCAATGCGTCAGGCACATATGACTGAGGTGGTGTGAGTATGGTGATCGCGGTGTTATTGATTTCTTTGCTGCTGTTAATTGCTAGCGGCACACCTGTGGCGTTTGCTTTATTGCTCGCATCAATGTTGGCGATTGTGGTGGATGGCAGCGTACCGAGTCTTGTTGTGCTGCACAGTATGCTAGGAGGCATGAATAGCTTCCCGCTGCTGTCGATCCCTTTTTTCGTCTTCGCTGGTGCTTTGATGAATAGTGCAGGAATAACCCAACGTATTTTCGATTTTACCAATGCGCTGGTGGGCTGGTTACGCGGTGGTTTAGGCCATGTGAATGTGGGGGCATCTATATTCTTTGCCGGTATGTCTGGTGCTGCGGTCGCTGACGCGGGGGGGTTAGGTGCCATTGAAGTCAAAGCAATGCGAGACCAAGGTTATGACGCTGGATTCGCTGTGGGGTTAACGGCGGCATCTTCTACAATAGGACCGATTATTCCCCCTAGTTTGCCTTTGATTATTTATGCGGTCATGTCTTCGTCTTCAATCGGAAAGCTATTTGCCGCAGGGGTAATTCCTGGGTTGGTGATGGCATTAAGTTTAATGTTGATGGTGGCTTGGTATGCCAAAAAACGTCAATACCCAAAAGACCATGGCTTTTCAGTGGTGCGCTGCGCAAGTACCTTTAAACGGGCGTTTCTTTCCCTGATGACCCCAGTATTGATTATTGGTGGCATTTTATTTGGACTCTTTACTGCGACTGAAGCGGCTATTGCCGCCAGCGCATATGCTCTGTGTTTGGGAGGGCTGGTGTATAGAACTCTGAACCTCAAAACCTTATTGAGAGTCAGCATAGAAACCATAGAAACGACCAGTATTATCATGCTGATTATTGGGGCTGCGGCTGTTTTTTCATGGGTGTTAACCACACAGCATATCACCACTGATTTCACCCAGTGGATGTTGGCGTTTACCGATAATAAAGTCACGATATTATTATTGATGACGCTCATTTTGTTCATCGTCGGATGCTTTATGGAGACAATTGCCGCCATCACCATTTTGACGCCAGTGCTGCTGCCCATAGCTGTCAGTTTAGGGGTTGATCCCTTGCATTTCGGGGTGATGATGGTGCTCAATCTAATGATCGGGTTACTGACGCCTCCTGTAGGCATGGTGTTGTATGTGCTATCTCGGGTCACCGACGTTCCTTTTGAAACATGCGCCCGAGCAACCTTGCCCTTTTTGGTACCCTTACTCATCGTATTGATGCTGGTCACCTTTATACCGGGACTGACAACGTGGCTTCCTTCGGTGTTATACCCATAGCGGCAACCTTATCAAAATGGCACGCTTTCAAACTCTAAGAAACTAACGTTATACTGTTTTTCCGTTTTTACGATGCATTGCCGTTATGAACAACAGCCTGAGTATCCGTGCTTACACCAAGCAACTTCAAAGCCATGTACACCACAACCACCATCAGCTGGTGCTGCCCGTGCAAGGCAGCATAGTGATTGATATGCTTAGCTACACAGGCAAAGTGACCGTGGGGGAATGTGTGGTTGTGCCTAGTGGCACAGAACATGGTTTCAAAGCGGATGAAGCTGCACGTTTTATGGTGGCCGACTTAGCCACATTACCCGCCCACTTACTTGAAAGTGGACTGGCTGTATTTTCTATTTCCCCGCCTTTGATGAGTTTTTTATTGTTTGTTGAAAAGCAATTACAGCATCAGATCGATAGCGGTATTGAGCATTCTATTCTCGATGTTTTTAGTATGTTGCTGAGTCAGCAACGGGCAATGCATACCCTTGATAAACAAATGCGTATAGTACAAGGCTGGATCAATGAACATCTTGAACAGCCTATGAGCATTGATACGCTATCCGCGCTGGCTTGCTTAAGCCCAACGCAATTCAAAAAGCGCTTTAAAGCCAGCTTTTCCATGAGTGCTCAGCAGTACATTACTGGGCTTCGAATGGAAAAGGCCAAAGCCTTGTTAGCGCATACTGACTTGCCAGTGCAGCTTGTGGCTGAAAAAGTGGGCTATGGCGACCTTTCGGCCTTTAGTCGGCGTTTCTCTGTGTACACTGGGTTATCGCCTCGGGCATTTGCACAAACCTAATAATCACGTCTTTTTAAACAAGCCTTGCGTCTTTTTGGCAAAGTAATCAGTTTGCCAATTGTTTATGCTTCTCTCACGATTTGCTCAACACGGAATAGGAAAATGTTGGCGATGCGCGGAGGCTTTACTCAATATCAATACGGAGTAATGGCTATTTTATTTGCTTCTGTGCTCTGGGGCACAACAGGCGTGGCAGCAAGCTTCGCACCCGGTATCAGCCCATTAGGGATAGGGGCTTTTGCGATGGGTGTGGGGGGAATGATGCTAGCTATATTAGCCCGTCGTAAACTAAAAGCTAATGTAGCCAACCTGTTGCAACAAAAAACACTACTGCTCTTGAGTGCATTGGCTTTGGCGATTTATCCATTGGCATTTTATAGTTCCATGCGCATGGCGGGTGTGGCGGTAGGTACGGTTGTTTCCATTGCTAGTGCGCCTTTATTTGCTGCCTTGTTGGAGTGTCTTTTTAGCAAAGCGTTTCATCTAACGAAGCGCTGGTTGATCAGTGTTCTGATTGGCTTGATTGGGATCGCGTTGCTTGCTTATGGCGAACCGCACGCGACTGAAATAGCGTTTAATGGAGCGTCAGAAGAGCAAGCTGCCCAGCAGAGGCAAGTATGGGGGATTGCATTAGGATTATTAGCCGGCCTAACGTATGCGTTTTACTCTTGGGCCGCGCGCACCATGATCGACAAGGGCGTGCATTCACAAGCTGCCATGGGAAGTATTTTTGGGTTAGGCGCTATGGTATTGTTACCGTCGTTATTCTTCACTGGGGATAACTTGTTTAGCTCTCCAGGTAATGCCCTTGTATCATTGTATATGGCGTTGATCCCCATGACGTTAGGCTATATCGCCTTTGGGTATGGCTTGCGCCATATTAAAGCGAGTAGCGCCTCGTTGCTTACCTTAATGGAGCCAGTGGTAGCAGCAATACTGGCCGTACTGATTGTCGGTGAGGTGATTTCACCGCTGGGCTGGTTTGGTATGTTATTGATTATGCTGTGCTTACTCATTCAAGCAACCGAGAAACAACCGGTCGCTACTGTTGCTATGAAGAGCAGTGCTACAGCTTGAGTCTGACGCGCTTACATCTAGTTCTGAATGGACTTTCTAGAATTAAATTTGAAATTTCATATATATGAAATTTCAAATTTGATGCAATACTGTTCACTGAAACTCACAGTGTCTTAACTGCAGTGAAAATATAACCAAAACGCCCATCAACCTATGTAATCAATTGTCAGAAGCAGGAAAGCCATCCCTATGGTGGTTATATGTCATAGCATCACATAAGGCTCGTCACGCCATATCAGGTAATCTTTTGAAAAGCATTTAATATGCAGTTGAGGTATCCAAGAAACGATAGTTTGGAATTTAATATTCCTAACTCTAGATTGGTCATAGTAAATAGCTTTATTTAATAAATACCTATAATAATCATTTATTTAACTTGTCGGACTTCTTTACACTACAAAATGGAGTTTTGTGTAAGCTGTTGATTTATAGTAATTTTATTTATTGGCTAGTTTATTGCTCAGGGCCGTCGCGTCAAATTATCCCGATGCACTTAAAAAGTACTTATAATTCATATGGAAGCAGTAATGAAATTGATATCTTTAAATAAAATATTCCTAGTTCTTGGTCTCACTTTATCTAGCGTTCATGCTAATGCCTCACTGATCGATGATGTGGATAACCTGAACGGTATTTATTTTACCGAAACGTTTGAGCCAAGTTCTGAGGTAAATTCTGAGGCAAGCACCGCGCTAAACTCTGAGCGAAGTAATATTGTGCAACGTCTTGACTCGCCAACTTTAGGGATAATTTGTGATGATACTATTCTTTCCCCAATACCTTGCGGTGGTGGTGATGATGGTGACATCGAACCTGATTATGCAGGTAAAGGGGTTGGAACATACACAGTGACCAATAATCTAGAGAACAGTACATTAGTGGGTTTTGGTATAACCAATGTGGACACCGTCGCATGGATTGATGAAGAACTTGATGCTTGGGTTGGAAATCAATACGTCAGCTACAATGCGATGACGATCGATGCCTCTAATTGGCAAACACAAAAATTATACGGTTATGAAGATGAAGTGAATACCGCTCAAGATTTGTACGGGGATATTGATGACTTCTTTGAGGACGGAGAAAATACGTTGAATTGGTATAGCTACTTTGATGGTGCATTAGAATATGGTCAAAGCTGGGGGGGATTCAAATTCTACGGCGATGGACCTCGCTCATATTTGTATGGGATATTAGACGTTGAAGGCTCAGCTACCGTTTTTGCCAATGGCATTACACCAACTAACGTAACCACAACTCCTGACGCAACCAACGTACCTGCTCCTGGCTCGTTAGCTTTGCTAGCGCTAGGTTTATTCGGCATCGCGTTACGTCGTCGTAAATAGTCATAATTCTGTGATTAACATTTGCGGATTGCTATTTTGCGGCATCTGCAAAACATAAGAAACCGCTAGCGTCACTATGCGCTAGCGGCTTTTATAGAGAAGCATACTAACTGGCCTTTTTCTTCTTACGCCACTTCTTTTTGTACGCAGGTTTGGTTGAGGCAAGGCCTGCGAACTGACTGGTATCGATGCGCTGACTGGCGTTAATTAACTCACCAATGGTGTGTGTCAGAGGTTGCATAAAATCTTGATAACGCATTTTACGTTGGGAAATTTTATCCAAATTGGCTTCCCATATAGCGGTCATATCGGGTTGGGTTGATTCGCTGGGCAGGGCATATATCAGCGCCTTGCCCGTGGGTGTGGCGTGTATTTCCTTGCCACTTTTTTGCATAAACTGTCGTTTAAACAATAAATCAATAATCGAGGCTCTGGTTGCCTCTGTGCCTAAACCGTCTGTGTCTTTAAGAATTTTCTTGATGTTAGCGTCCTGTACATAGCGGGCGATGCCTGTCATGGCGGCAAGTAAGGTCGCTTCGGTGAAGTGTTTAGGGGGCGAGGTTTGCTTTTCCACTAGCTGAGAGTCAACACAATCGAGCGCTTGGCCTTTCACCAAGGTGGGTAATGCAGGTTCGTTTTTTGTTTGGCTGTTCTCTGGTGTCGCTACGCCGTTTTGCTTGGTTAATACCAACCAGCCTTTATCTGTGGTGGCTTTTGCTTTAGCTACAAAGGTCCCCCCAGCGATCGTCACCACGGCTACTTGTTCTTGATACTTATGGGGGCCATAAAACTGCATAATGTACTGGGTGGCAATCAATTGATAAATTTTCGCCTCATCGTCACTTAAGCTTGATATGGCCTTGTTGCGGGAGGTGGGAATAATCGCATGGTGAGCATCTACTTTGCTATCGTTCCATGCTTTTGATTTTAATTTACTATTCGCATTATCCACGGCACTCTGCTGCTCTGGCGCATTGGCTTTAATGGCGCTTAATACTTTTGTCGCTTCGCTGAAATGCTCCATGGGTAAATAACGCGAATCAGAGCGGGGGTAGGTGATTAACTGGTGACGCTCGTACAAAGACTGGCACACAGTCAACACTGCCTTAGGTGACAAGTTAAAGCGTTTCGACGCATCAATTTGCAGCGCCGACAGGTTATAGGGCAGGGGGGGCGGACTTTGTTTATCCTTCACCGTATAAGACTCAACGACACCCGGTTGGCCCCGCGTTTTATTGACCACGGTTTCTGCGAGTTTCTTAACAATCACGCGACCTTCTTCATCCTGGTAAGGCTCGCAAGCTGCACTTGGCTGCCATTTTGCTGTGAACGTTTGGGCTGGTTGCTCGGTTTGAGTGGCGAGCGTCGCCATGACTTCATAGAAGGGTTTCGATTCAAACTGGGCTATTTCTGCATCCCGCCTGACCACTAAGCCCAGTACTGGGGTTTGTACTCTGCCGACCGACAGCACACCTGAGTAGCCGCCGCGCTGGCCGAGCAGAGTGTAAGCACGGGTTAAGTTAAGCCCATATAACCAATCCGCTCTTGAGCGTGCAAGGGCAGAAATAGACAAGCCAGTAAATTCACGATTGGGGCGAATATTAGTTAAGGATTTTTTAACTGCGTTTAGGTTTAAATCATTGATCAGTAAACGCCCAGCGTTATCGATAATATCGCGCTTAACTTTGCAGTAGGTGATGACTTCGTCCACTAAAAGCTGACCTTCACGGTCTGGATCTCCCGCGTTGACCACCTGAGATGCTGTTTTCAATAAACGTTTTATGACCGATAACTGTTTGCTGGTGCCTTTTTTGGGTACCAATATCCAATCTTGAGGCACGATAGGCAGGTGCTGCAAAGCCCATTTTGCATAAGCAGGGTCGTATTTATCAGGCTCAGCTTGTTCCAGCAAATGACCTATACACCAAGTGACGCAATCGCCATTTCCTAGCGTGATATAGCCATCATGCTTTTGTTGCTGACCGCTGAAGCCTTGCGCAATTGCACGGCCTAAACTGGGCTTCTCCGCTATATATAGGATCATTGAGATGGCGCTTAAGGTAATGTGACTGTATGTAAAGACAGTAGTGTAGCAATTAATTTTACTTGGGTGTAGCCAGAGCGATTTGTTTTTGAATGTTACCTTGCTTTTACAATGTTGGAATATCCCCTTTGGGGACAGAGCACGTGAGAGGGAAACCGTATTCATAAAAGTCAAAAAAGTAGTGGTTTTTTGTTTTCTACTTTGTATAATTAATGTTAACAATAAACAATTTTCAAAGTGGTCCCAGATGAAAAGTAGCAATGATAACTGTACGCAACCAGAAATTATGTCGCGCCGGGCGGCACTTAAATTCGTAGGAGCAGGGGTGGGAGCCGGAGTGCTTGCAGCCAGTGCAGGCTGTGCTCGCTCGTTGCAGAATCAAAAAGCGGATACCACACTAGCAAAATCAGCGGTAAATGCTGACGCTGAGCGCGTTACTCAAATGCAGGATAATTGGCAGCAAATCCATGATCGTGTTTGGCTCGGGGGCGAGTTTTGGGCTAACCCGATGGAAGATTGGCAAGTAAAAGAAGGTCATGCTCATTGCATTAACCCTGGTGGCAATCGCAGTGTTCATTCGCTAACGCATCAGTTAAAACATCAACAAGGTGACTTTGAAATACGTGTACGCTTACAAAATCTAGCGCCAAATGAAAACGACGGTGGTGGCGGTGTGCGCCTAGGCGCGCGCAGTGAGCTGAATGAATACCGCAGTAATTGTTTTGTGCGCGAAGGATATGATATTGGGGTGATTAAAAACACCTTAATTGTTGGCAGCGAGCGAATACCTCTGAAAATTGATATTGCTGATAAACCAGTGGATTTAATCATTTCGGGTAAGCCGCAAGTTGGCGCGATGTTACTCAATGTGGAGGTGCATCTAGCAGAAGATCAACGTTTGCTTGTGGGGCATTCATTGCTGGTATCAGCAGATGAAGTGCTCGGCAATGTAGCCCTTGTGAGTAATTTTGCGTTGCCAGCAACTGATTTTCAAACTGATGCCAAAGAGCATAATGGTAGCCGCTACCGTTTTAGTGACTGGCGTATGGCGGGGAGCGCATTCGAATACTTACCAGAGCAGCGCTTCGGCCCCATTTTGTGGACTATGTATACCTTGAGCGATTCCCAGAGCGAAAAGGGATTTGTGCTCAAACTCAGTGCCTTACTTGGGCCCCTAGGGGCAAAAGACAATCAGAGCGTAGAGCTTCAAGTTAAGCGCCGTGGTCAGTGGATTTCATTAGGGCATAGCCAGATTGATCCAGCTGCATCATTAGCGACCTTCACCCATGACAACTGGGACGAGAGCCAAAGCACAGAGTTTCGGGTGATATACAATCAATTACGCAAAGATGGCTCACACACCCCAGACATATACTCAGGGACCATTCAAGCAAATCCCAAAGACAGACCTTTACGTATGGCATCATTGACCTGCCAAAACGACTACGCATTTCCATATGCTCCAGTGGCTGAAAACCTACAAAAGCTTAACCCAGACTTAGTGTTTTTCTCTGGTGATCAGCTATACGAACATCACGGTGGTTTTGGTTATGTTAGGGCGCCAGCGCAGCGCGCAACACTGAATTATTTACGCATGTACTATCAATTTGGTTGGTCATTTAAAGAGGTGATGCGCGACCGTCCGACGGTATGTTTACCGGATGATCACGATGTACTACAAGGTAATTTATGGGGAGAGGGCGGTGCACCCATGCAACACATTGAACGGGACCCGTCTGCGAGCATTCTAGGGGGATACATTCAACCTATTTCTATGATTAACGTTGTGCACAAAACCAATACGTCACACCATCCTCAAGGATTTGATACAACGCCCAATCCAAGTGGTATTAGTAGCTACTATGGCAGCTTGATCTACGGTGATGTGGGATTTGCTATATTAGCTGACCGCCAATGGAAGAGTGCGCCTGAGGGAATTGGCGTTGTAGTGGGGGCAACGGGTCAAGATGAGGCGCCAGGTTATATAAACCCCGATTTTGATGGTCCGGACTTAGCCTTGTTAGGTCAACGTCAAGAGGCATATTTAAAGCAATGGGGACAAGATTGGCGAGGTCATAAACTTAAAGCGGTGCTTAGCCAAACGGTATTTGCAGGCATTGCAACCCATCAACCACGGCCTGACCGATATTTGAAGTACGATTTTGATAGCAGTGGTTGGCCAGCAACGGCAAGAAACAATGCCATCGATATTATGCGCGAGTCTGCAGCGCTGCATATATGTGGCGATACGCATTTAGGTACGCTGTCGCAATATGGTGTGCATAAACAGCGCGACAGTAATTGGGCATTTTGTAGCCCAGCGATTGCTGCAGGTTGGCCGCGCTGGTGGAAGCCCGATGCGGTAGGTTTCGATGTGATAAATCGCCCTGAGCATGGTTTAGCTAATACCGGCGAATATCTGGATGCCTTTGGCAATAAGATGTACGTTTACGCCGTCGCGAACCCGTTAGTGGGGAAATCGGCTAACCGGTATGTGCAAGCGCACGAAAAAGGCAGTGGCTTTGGTATGATCACGTTTGATATCGAAAAACAAACATATACCTTAGAAGCCTATAAATTCTTGATTGATGTAGCTGACAATAAAGTGTCAAACCAATATGACGGTTGGCCGGTAACGATTCACAAAGATGAAAACCGTGGAATGAATCAGCTGCGCTAAGCAAAATTGTCATCGTGTCTTTTGAAAAGGCACGACTCTTTTGCGTCTTCAATCGTTAACTTTTATTCACCTTTGCTATTTTTTGTTAGAACTTTTTGTACATAAATACATCATTTCCCAACTTTATTTATTTACAAAATGTTTACTTTATTGCTCATCCTGGTGCTATTCAACTCTGAATTACCACAGCCATCTTCATGAAAAATATAGTTATTTTCTTTACATGCGATCGATCTTTCGTGGCATTGGGATGTGCGTCGTTTAATAATTGTCCGATATTTAACTGTACTCACGTCATTAACAAAGAGTTGACAAGTGTTACTCGTTTTTGGGAATATGCCCTCCATTGGGGCATATGCCCAAATAAGATATCTTGTACTTGTTATTGCCTGAGTGCATTCGAGGCTTTTATTCGAATTTTATGACGCCTAGGCCTGAGTACTTATTAACGCTCTACTCGCTATTTGAGTTTCGCGTGGCATAAATTGACAGCAGGTTGGATAAACAATATGACGTCTCAAACGCATAACAGCAGTATCGGGAATATTAGCGAAGAACAGCTACCTATTCCCAAGCATAAATTAAAGGGTTGGACCCATTTTTTAGGTCTGTACGCTGGTGAGCATGTTGCCGCGACGGAATTCGTCTTCGGCGCAACGTTTGTGGCACTTGGCGCCACCATGACCGACATCTTACTAGGCTTGTTAATTGGTAATATTCTAGCGGTACTAAGCTGGACCTTCATTACTACGCCCATCGCGGTTGAAACTCGATTAAGCCTATACACTTACCTGCAAAAAATTGCCGGTGACTCAATGACTAAGCTCTACAATTGGGCGAATGTTATTATTTTTACTGTTATATCCGCTGCCATGATTACGGTCTCGGCGACGGCAGTGCGCTTCGCCTTTGATATTCCAGCTCAGCTCAATTGGTATCCCACCAATGCTTGGTTTGTGGCTATCGTCTTAGCGGTGGGGATTATCGTGGTGCTGGTGGCTATGTATGGCTTTACCGCAGTATCCAATTTCTCTGGCATTTGTGCGCCATGGTTGCTTGTCATGTTTGTGAGTGGCCCATTGATTTTGATGCCCGCTTTGGCAGACTCTGTTATTGGCCAAACCGGACTCAGTAGTTGGTCTGATTTCATGCACATAGGCAGTATCTCCGTTTGGACGGGCCTAGACGCCAACGGTGAGCCTGGTATTGGTTTGTTAGAAGTCATAGGCTTTTCTTGGGCTGCCAACACAATCACCCACTTCGGCTTGATTGATATGGCTATTTTACGCTACGCCCGCAAGCGCTCGTACGGTGTGTGCACCTCGGCCGGCATGTTATTTGGTCACTATATCGCGTGGATTTCTGCCGGTATCATGGGTGCAGGCACAGCGGTTATCGTGCAAAAATCGATTGTGGAATTAGACCCAGGTGACGTGGCATACCAAGCACTAGGTTTATCCGGTTTGGTGATTGTTATTGTTGCGGGGTGGACCACAGCGAACGCGAACCTGTATCGTGCGGGCTTGGCTGCTCAAGCCATTTTCAAAAACCATTCACGTACTAAAACGACCTTAACCGTAGGTCTGGTCACTGTATGTGTGGCATGTTTCCCTTTCGTGTTTACCAAGCTCTTGCCTTTATTAACCTATGCCGGTTTATTGGTGGTGCCAGTAGGTGCCATCGTATTTGCTGAGCACTTTATCTTCCCGCGTATTGGTTATACGCGTTACTGGGTGGCATATCGTCAGCTTACACATAGCAGACCAGCTGTTGTGGCTTGGGGCTTAGGTTTAGCGTTTGGTTTTGGCTTAAATGCGTTGGATGTTTTGTCTTTTTACTACCTGTTTATACCAACGTGGTTCTTCACCATCTTTGTATATACCGTGATGGCAAAACGTCATGGTGCGGCTGAAGCGTACCCAGAAGAGCAAGCACAAATGGAAGCATTCAACCAACGTGTTGAGCTTCATCAAGAAGAGCAGGCGCGAAACGAACCTGACCCTGTTATACATATATCAAAATTAACCCAGTCGCTACGTGTGATATCGATTGCCAGCTTAATTGTTACGTTTGCGTTGGCGTGTAACACCATGTTTTTCAGTGCCGACATTTCTGGCTACGAAGTGAACAGAGACATGTTTTTCAATGTCGGTTTTGCTTGCACACTTATTTACTTTTTCACCGCTTATTGGGCCATGCAGCGTAAAAAAATAGCTGTCGGCGCCAACGTTTAGGACATCATTATGACTATCGAAAACAGTATTGTATTAAATCAAGCAAATTTACCGTCATTGCCTAAGAGTGTTACCGTTCCAAATTACGACCGTAGCAAAGTGACATCAGGCATCGTGCATATTGGTGTTGGGGGCTTTCATCGTTCCCATGAAGCGTTCTATACAGATGAATATATGCAGCAAAGCGGTGATTTATCTTGGGGAATTTGCGGCGTTGGGTTGCGCGAAGGCGACCGTAAAATGCAGGCAATTCTTAAAGATCAGGATTACCTATATACCTTGATAGTAAGGCACCCAAATGGCCAAGTTGAAAATCGTGTGATTGGTTGTTTGACGGACTTTTTACTTAGCTGCGATGCACCGCAAAAAGTGGTGGATAAGATGGCCAGCGACGAAACCAAAATCGTGTCTTTGACCATCACCGAAGGGGGATACAACTTCAATCCCGTGACTGACGAGTTTGATTTCACCCACCCTGATGTGGTGCATGACTTAGCGAATCCTGGCTCGCCTCGATTAGTATTTGGTTATCTAGCGGCGGCGCTAAAAGCACGCAAAGACGCAGGCAAAAAACCATTTACAGTGCAATCTTGTGACAACATTCAGCACAACGGTAATATGACTCGCAAGATGCTTTTGGCTTACGTAGGGCAGTTTGACCAAGACTTGGCTGAATGGATTTCACAAAACGTGCATTTTCCAAACGCCATGGTTGACCGCATTACACCGGCTACCACCCCTGCTGATATGGCTTACTTGGCCGACGAAGTTGGCGTGAAAGACAACTGGCCTGTAGTGTGTGAACCTTTTATTCAGTGGATTATTGAAGATAAATTCAGCGATGCCCGCCCATTGTGGGAACAAGTCGGTGCGCAGTTTGTAACGGATGTGACCCCATATGAAAAAATGAAGATACGTCTTCTGAATGCGGGCCATTCAGTGCTAGGTATTCTTGGCTCGATTGAAGAGCAGGAAACGATTGATGGTGCAGTGCAAGAGCCTCTTTTTGCGCGCTATTTACGGTTATTTATGGACTCTGAAGTCACGCCTATTCTTGACCCAGTGGATGGCATTGACTTAACCGAATACAAGGATGTGTTGTTTGAACGTTTTGCTAACCCGAACATCAAGGATAACTTGTCGCGTATTTGCTTAGAAAGCTCGTCAAAAGTGTCTACCTTTTTGTTACCGACATTACTGCAAAATCTTGCGAGCGGCGGCGAAATTAAGTGCGCAACACTGGTGATTGCCGCTTGGTGCTACTACAGCGATAAACAGGTGAATAAAAACGGTAAAGCGCTGGATATTAACGACGTAATGTCAGCTGATTTGCATAAAGCAGCAGAGCAAACCGCCAATGATCCCTTAGCGTTTTTGCAGCTTGATAGTATTTTTGCTGAAGTGAAACAACAGCCTAGATTTGTAGCAGAATACCAGAAGCAAATTGAAGCACTTTACGCGCAAGGTGATATTAAGGCACAGATGCAAGCGGTGGTGAGCCAAGCTAGCTAAAGCATTCGCACTGTCACTTTAACGAATTAGGGGCTTATTGAGCCCCTAATTTATTGGTTAAAAGGATTTTTAAAACAGTGGCATATTAATAGCAGTTTAGCAGACAAGTTGTTTCAAAAGCCGTTTCCTCACTCGCTATCTAGCTATCTATCTATTTATATGTATTTTGAATCCGTAAGGTGCCCAAGGTGAGCTTAATGATAAAAAGTAAATCATCATATTTCATTGATTTTTATGGATAAGTTAATTTTAAGCTTTTATTGGCGAGCTCCTCACCCTAGCTTGGTAGACATTTCACTACAGTAAAAAATTGAATGCACGTCATCGCGGCTTGATTTCTTATTTCATTTCCTTTCTACTTCGCTTTCTTTGGTTAGTTTATTGCCCTTTAATTCAAGGGTAAAATAGAAAGGGAGTTTGCGTCATGTTCAACGTTGTTAGCAAAACTAGCATTTTAGTGTGTTTTTTTATCTTTATTATCAGTGTTTTCTCATGGGGAACGCAGGCTTCCGAGCATACTAAACTGACTGCTTGTCACGACTGCGAAGATTACCAATATAAACTGGCTGCAAAGCAGCAATTTTCTGAAAATCAAAGTGGGAATGTGTACATTATCGATTTCCCGTCTCAGAAGTACGTAAAGTATCGTGTCTATATTGATTGGGTCGATGTTGGTGAAAAACAGACTCCCGTACAAAAAACTAAATTATTATCACTAAGCGATGCAGAAAATGCAGCATTACAGGGTTTGTTCAGGTTAATTGAAGCATTAAAAAATGAAATGTCTGTCTCTAATGAAGACTATTCATTTAACGTTCAATCCAAAGCTTCTGCTAATCCAGAAGGCTTTATGAAACTAGGAACTATTGATATTCTTGACAGTATCTACGCAGAGAATACCTATGATTTTCTCAGAACATTTAAGACACGCAATGACCTATTTCAACTGCATTTAGAGGGAACCACGGACAAGTTTGTTTCGGTGATAAACGCTACTTTAAATACACTAGATCTCGCGTCATTTAGCCTAGAAACTATCAAATTGTACTACGTATTGACGTTTCCAGACGGGAGCGCTGTCAAAGTGTTTCCTAACCACATTTCTGAAGGCTATGATGCCATGCCTGATACAGCGAGAGATGCTGATAACAATACGATACCCCTTACCAAGCAAGAAGCAATCGGCAGTCGATTTATTTTTTCTAGCCCCGACAGGCAAGTGTTATTCAACAATTATGTGGGAGCTTGGTCTTTCAGAGTTGCAGAAGTAGTAAAAAGTTGTGCTACTGTCGCTACTATCTGTTCAGATGCTGGCGGCGAGATTGTATGTAGAACGAGTTGTTTGTAACCTTGTATAATACAAACTGAGTACTTTACGCTTCTTAAACGCGGATAGGCGATCGCCATCCGCGTTTTTATAATTGTTACTAGGGGTTCTTCACGCTAGCGGACACGAGTTTTATCTAGTGAATATACGTTGTGCATGGGTTGTCAGCCCTGAGGTAACACTGCCAAAATGATCACCAATCACAATGTCTAACTCAGGAAAGACCGAGTTTATCCATTGCTGCACCACAGGGGACATCGCCGTACCACCGGTGACGTAAAGCACGTCTGGCGTAGCACCCGCTTGGGTAATGGCCTCTTTCATTAAGCGCTCAAACTTACTTAGCTCATCGGCAATAGCATCGCTTAGCTGTGCGCGGCTAACAGGTATGTCCAAGCCAGCTTCAATATAATGCAGGGGCAACTGAATCTCTTGCTGATCAGATAGCAGGATTTTTGCTTTTTCTGCACTGCGACTAACACGTAAACCATATTTACCATCACGCAGGGCTTTCAAGCGATTCAATTTTGGGTTGGGGCTGATGCGGCAATACTCTTCAATATCTTTGCCCGTTAGGCGCCCGTTAAACTCTTGCTGAGCCGCTACATCGTTAACGCTCACCGCTTGTTTAAACAAATGGTTGGGCACGGGTAAGCCATTATTCAGTACCGTATTTTTACCAAATTCCGGCATCAGGGCCATCAGCGCCAGTTTATTGTCTAAATCGATACCCCCGATGCGTTTACCTGTGTGACTCAAAATACAATCTTGTCTGTCGATTAAGTGCACGTAACTTGGGCCGACCTTGATCATGGAGCAGTCCGTGGTACCCCCACCTAAATCTAGGATCAGCACCAGCTTGTCTTCGTTTAATTGGCGCTCATAATCATATGCGGCGGCCACAGGCTCCATCAAAAATTGCACGTCTTTAAAGCCAACTTTTGCCGCTGCGCTATCAATAATGCTCAGGGCTTGTTTGTTGCCGTCCTTACCGAGTAGCCCGTGAAAGTTAACCGGGCGACCAATCATGATTTGGCTGAACTCTTGTTGCTTAATGCATTCTGCTTCTTGCTTAATGAAGGCCAACATTTTTTCGACTATGGTGGTGAACACGGCTCTTTGCGTAGCGTTGATGTCTGCCCCTAAAAATGATTTGGGGGATTTAATATAAAAGCCACTTTCAGGGTGAGAGACATGGGTTAGCTCAGCCTCCTCCCCGAAAATAACGTCACCATTGGCTGCAAGTGCTTGCACTATGCTTTGTGCTCGCTGATCGTTAGCTGTGTTTAAGCGATGCGCTTTACGCAGCTGTTTGCGTGCAATATTCACCAGTTGCTCATGATTGAGTGAAGTAGATACTTGTGGATCTTCTTTTAAAGCAGAGATCTGCTTAGCAATCATGTCCGTAGTCAAATCGGCAGGTGTGCTATTGCTGTGTTCAATAAACAGCGATGAAGGTAAGCGAGATTTCCCATCTTCAAGGGGAATAAGTACTGGAGTATTGTTTTCGATAACGGCGATAGAACAGTTTGACGTGCCAAAGTCGAGGCCTGCGAACATTCAGGAGATCCTTTAGGAACTGAGATAATGTCCGACATTTTAATATAAAGCGTCGCCATAAATTGTTATTTAAATGTTGTTAGTAACGTGAGTGAGCAACGAATGAACAGTGAAGCGATATAAAGTCTCGGTAAATTTCATTGCAATAAGTGTATCGGATTGTTATCAATAGCCCAATTAATAAACCCAAAATGAACAGTAGAGTGTAAATATGGATATGAAAAAAATAGTGTTAGTCGGGGCCGTTTTTTTAGCGGTTGTTTATTTTGGTGGCTCAATGTTGGCGACGCAAAAAGCGGAAGAGGCTATGCAAGCGGTAGTCAATGAAACTCGCGGATTTGGGGCTCAGATGAGTTACGATGACTTATCAGCCTCTGTATTTGGCAGCGTCACAATCGACGACCTGGTGGTTGATACGCGTATCGGTAAGGTGTTTATCGATGAATTGTATATTGAAGAGTTTGAGCAAGAACAGAATATGCTGTCTGAAATAGCAATGGAGGCAGACGATATTCGAGTGACTGGGTTTCCCATTAACAACTCTCCTAGGGATTTATTTGAAGCATTCATCTATTTGCTCCAGCAAGAGGGCAATGAAATGGATCTCGCGCTGGCGCTAGAAATTGATATTGATGATGATGAAGCTGAGCTCGGGGCACTCAGTATTGATGGCGACAATATTGGTGAGTTATATGCCTCTATGAAGCTGCGTGGCCTTAAAAAGCTGCAAGATCTACAAAATCAAAGCCCGTTGTTGATGGGCACGGTTATGTTACAGGAATTGGTGGTGCATGAAGCGTCTTTGTCTTTAGAAGATGATGGTATTTTAGACGCGTTACTCAATAGCGAAGCTAAGCAAAAAGGCGTCAGTGCTGAGTCTTTGCGTGAGTCTGCTATCGAGCGCGGCAAAAAAGCCAAAGACAGAGCAACGGATAAAACTGAGAAGCAACTAGCCGAAGCCGGTATTGCGTTATTAAAGGGGGATGGCATTACCCTCACGCTGAATGAGGATACCCCTGTTAAGCTGGAGCAATTGTTTCTAACGGGCAAGCAGGGCATGCAGCGAGAGTTGCAAAAAGCGAAGTTTGATTTAGATATCGATTAACACCCAGTTTAGCCAACAAGCACACCTAATGGTGGGCATGTTGGCTTTTAATCTGCTCAGCGTTCGATTCGTCAGGCTGTGAGGTGGCTTTTATGGGCTGTGAGGTAAAATAGTGCAAGACTATGTTTTGCTTAGATAAATCGAGAAAAACCGAACTGACGATATTGTGATCCCCAGACATCCAGTTCTCATGCTTATGACTATTCAAAGATACCGCAACTTGGTTAACGCCCTCTTTTAGCCAAGATTGCGGTATGTGCACATCTTTACCGTACAGCCTTTGGCGTTTAATCCCGTTTACGAAAACATGGGCATGGCCTTGTAGCACGCCGTCGACTTTATCGTCAGCAGTTATCGTTGCTAAATCAGGGGCGTTCAGTAGGTAATTCTCCACTTCCAGATGAATATTCACCCCGTCAATGGGATCGCGAAATGCGCTCAGCTGGATTTTCGGAACGGGTGTGGTTCTGCCAATATCCCGCGCTTTATGCTCATGTATTTCGGTTGATGCTAAGGCCATATTGCCAGTCACGTTAAAAAGCGTCACGGCCACAATGAAAAGCGTGAATATCACAAAATCTTTGTGACGAACAATATCAAGAAGCTTGCGAGGTAAAAGATGCTGACGTATTGACATATTAAGCTCCTGGGGGCGGGCCCATCGTCGCCCCTGTGCTGCATGATGCAACTGCGTTGTCTTGTAATTGGCCAGCAAAGCGGGTGCCAATAATGTATGGGAACGCCGGTACGTAGGAGCCGTTTTCCTGAATGATGGTGATGTGATAATGGTAGCCGCGAACGCTATCGGTATGGCCGTTGTATTGATCTAAGTAGACGCCACCTTGCTCGGTTAACGCGCTGTTCCAATAGTAATCTTCGTAATAGTAGCCGTTATCTGCAACCAATTCGTTACCCGATAATGTCGTTACCACATCTTCAAATTCCGGCCCTTGAGTGGCGGCCTCGGTTCCCAAAGATGCATCGTATTGGTCAATCAAGGTACAGCTACGAGCGTTGTCAGAGCAACCCGTTGCTGAACTTGACGTATAATCCCGTACTTCCCATGCGCTCACGGCTAACTGACCATCTTCTTGCCAAGGGCCATATATGGGATAACCGTCGGCTGCGTAACCATAAATAGGTGAATGTTGGTCGCCGGTATCACCGACCAAGTCGGCTAAACAGCTGGTATAAAAGTGGTGATGATAGTCGCCATTTGCCGAGTGCCCACCACAAATATCCACGTCATATTGTTCAGCAACAGGGGCAAGGTTTAGCCATGAGCCATCGCTGTTGTAACTCATTCCATCTCCCCAGTTATACACAGATGAGCCATTAACGAATAAGCCGACTTTGCCTAAACCGTTTTCACATTCTTGTGTCGTGGCTTGGGGATTTTTTGGAAAATACACTTCTCGCTCATCTTCAATAGGGCAAGCAGGGCCTGGGGGCCAATAACCGTAACCGGCATTGCTATCGCAATTTTGTCCTGTGCTGACGTAACCTACGTCTTCACCGAACTCAACCACATCACCCACAGATGCGGTCGTTTGCCCAGTGACTAAATCTGAACTGGCTTTTGGGCGGTTATTGATGCTGTCTATAATCTCTTGGGTCATGGTGACATCGTATTTTGGGATCCCTTGGCTTGTAACAAGGGTATAATCCGTGTCATCAATGGTTTCATCACTTACCGATTGCACATTTACGAGCACGCCAATACCTGTGACTGAGTCCAAAATTCGGCTGGAAACCTCGTTAGTGGTATTGATGATCCACACATTGTCATTTTCATCGCCAGAGTCGTCTTCACTATCATCATTAACAGCACTGACAGTAACAGACACTGTATCGGTGACCGCATCATTGACACCATCATCTACAGATACTTGAAATTGCAGTGTTTCTTCATTGGCTACAGCTGGTGCGGAAAAACGGGTGCTAGGCGAGTTAGCATCGCTAAGGGTGACGTCGGTTCCAGATAGTTGAGCCCAATTAATGTCATAATTTGTGTCATCGTCTGAAATGTTGGCATTCAGGGTAACTGAGTCGCCCGCTACCACAGTTTGAGCCTCTCCCGCCTCTACTACAGGCGACGTATTCACTGTTTCATCCGTTGCGCTATCTTCGCTATTTGATGACTCAGCGCCACAGCCGTTGAGTAACGCGCATAGAAACAATGCGCTAGACCATGTGTTGATTGAGGTGAATCGTTTTTTAGCCATTGCTAGACCTTTGAGGGCAGAAATTCAGGCGATTAATATATCGACATAGTGTGGAGTTAGCGTGCAGAAACTGTGCAGTTCGCGGGGATTTATTGGAGGGGCAAGTGTTAAGACAATGCAGGAAGTAACGTTGACTCCCTGCATGCCCATATGGAGGTAGGCTTATTACTCAGCTAAATCGTGATGAGTTTTGTATAAACCGGTATTTTTAAATGTGCGCTGGGGGGGTAACTCCTTAGCGACGCTTAACGTTTTATTTCCTTGATTGTCTTTACGTAAAGTGAATTCATCGTAAATCTGCCCATCAGAGGTGAAAGACTGGTAAATGAGATTATCCTGGGTTTTCTTGATGATTTGGTAGGTTGGGGTGTTCTCGCCAATGCGCTCTAGTGTGACATCGTAATCACTGTATTCATCCCAGCGCGTCGATTTAATCGGGTAGGTCTTAGGTCCTGCTACAGAGGTGACAAATACGGTTTTAACTTGCTTCGTTGAGGAAGGTGTGGCCATTTTATGAATGTCGCTTTGAATGCCGATGCTGCCCCGCGCGTAGGCGTGATCGTGGCCTTGCAGCACCAAATCAACCTTGTGCTTTAACATAATGGGCAAAAATGCTGCGCGTATTTCGGGTTCATCTTGCCCTGGGGTATTCAACGGCATACCGCATGACGAGAAGATAGGGTGGTGCATCGTCACGATGCGCCACTTCGCTGTGCTAGTTTGTAGCGCTTGGTCTAACCAATGCGCTTGAGCTTGCAATAAATTGATGTCACCACGGGCTTCGGAGTCAAGTACAAAAACATCCATCTCTGGATAATGGGTAACGTAGGCTGTTTCTTGCAGTGCGCTAGGTAAAGAAGGGGTCAAGGGCAGGGTAAATTGGCTTTGCCACAATGTGGATAGTGCCCAGCTTTTTTGCGCGTTTTCTTGTACTTGCCAATCATATTCATGATTACCGGCCACGAGCACCGCTGGCAATGTACGATGAATGAATTGCCCTGCGTTCAGCCAGTTTGACCATTGTTGATCGCTTGCTCCTTCATTGACTAAATCCCCCGCATAAATGGCAAATTTAGCATTCGGTGCGTGTTGCCAAGCGCGGCGCAGTACTAATGGCCAATGTGAATAAATGCCATTTTGGGCGTCACCGAAGTACAAGAAGGAAAAGTCTTGATGGGTATCAACAGGGGCAGTTTTAATTTGTTGCCACGGGGACCACATACCCGTTGCGCCCGCAACACGGTAGTTGTAATACGTATCGGCGTGTAAATCTTTGAAGGTTAGTGAATGGTAATGAACATTGGGCTGACCATCATTGGCTGGATAGTGAAAGTGACCAGAGTCGCCGATTCCATTGGCCAGTGCAGCGCTGTGCGTTTTCGCTACAAACTGAGCCGCGTTTGTATCATAGCGTGCATCAGGTTGTGCTTGAACAATTTCTCCGTAGGCTCTGTTGACTGAATTATCGGTACGCCATGTCACCGAAAAGCTGTCTGCTGGGGAGACCGTTGGAGTAGCAATGATACGATCCGGCCATTGGGTGGCAACTGGGTGTGGGGTTAACGCTTTAACTGAAACCGCTTCGCCATTGGCGACACTCACGTACAGCAAAAGCGGTAGGAGCAGAGCCAGGCTTAAAGGCTGCGAGAAAAGACGGGCTGTCATAAGTAAACCTTGTTTCTAAACAAATTAACGGTAAAAACACGCCACTGAAAAACGGTGGCGTGTTTGAAGGGATATGCTCATGGCGAGCGTTCGTACTCGCCATGATAGTGAGGTAAACAATGTGAATGAATAATGTGAGGCTAAAAGGCGTAGCTAACACCACCGCCGTATGTGGCCGGTGCGCCGACTAAACGCGCCCCACCGTTTAACTCAAGAAAATACACTTCATCTGTGATGTTGCGACCGTAAGCGTAAACATTTAACCCGTTTGCAAACGTTACATCTAGGCGTACACCGAGCAAATCATACGAGGGAGCTGTATTGCCATCGCCAGCGTTTAAGCGGTTCGACTCTTCACCGTGGTAACTGTAATTCATACGGGCGTTGAGTTGGGTATTGTTAGCCAGTGATGTTTGGTAATTTAGTACCGCCGTTTGACTCCATTCAGGAGAGCCAGGCAGTGGGTCGCCGATGGTACTGACCACATCGTTCACCCGATTAGAGCTAAATTCTGTGATTTCCGTATCCAAATAAGTACCGGCAGTATTGAAGGTGATTTTGTGATCATTGGCTTCATATAACGTGACTGCTATTGAGGCTTCTGCACCGCGCACGGTGGCTTCACCCACGTTAGTTCTACCATTGGTGTCGTTTGATAGCCGCGCCGTTGCTTGCAGCTCTTCAAAATCATACGAGAACAGGTCAAAGGTGAAGTTGATGTTGTCTGTTACATACCGTGCCCCTGCTTCATACGCGAGTACTTCTTCTGATTCGAAGGGCTGGGTCTCTTCTTCAGAGAATATCGATGTGCCGTCGAAGCCGCCACCACGATAGGCTGTGCTCACGGAGGCGAAAACGTTGAGATTATCGTTGATAAAATATTGAATAGCCAGTTTGCCTGAGACATTGCTGTCGTCAAACTCGCGATCCCATGAGAAGTTGGCGTCTGTTTTAAAGGTTTCTTCAAAAACTGATAATCCCCATGGATCGGCATCAATATTTTCACCGCGGAATTTCGCATTGTCTTTGGTGTAGCGCAGGCCACCGCTTATCACTAAGTCGTTTGAAATGTTCCAGTCGATGTTTCCGAAGGTCGCAAAGCTATTACGGCGCTGATTGTAGGGCGAGCTGTATTGAGATAGCACCGCGTAGCTGGTCCAGTTACTGGTGAAATCAACAGAGTCATTCATAAAGAAGGCCCCTGCTATCCAGTCAAATTCGCCGCCGGTTGCGTCACTCAAGCGAATTTCTAATGATGTTTGGTCAAGATCATCGTCGAAGTTGTATTGGTAGCGAGGAAATGACGTGCCGTCTCCGTTACCACTGACATTGCGCTCACTGCTTTGCAATGCAAATAGTATGTCGAGGTTTAAGCCTGATTGTAATTGGCGGTTAACGTCTCCTGAAAATCCGCTCACATCGATTTCATGAGAATAATATTCGCTGGTGTAAAAATCGTAAGGGTCGTTACCTTCCCCTGCGTTAAGTGAAGGGTTGTCATCTTCAAATGCAATACGGTCATACTGGCGGGTGTCACCTCGGTCTTGGCTGGTAAAGTAATGCAGCGTAAGAGACGTCACATCATCAAAGTTGTAAACGGCTGTGCCACGAAAGGCGAATAAATCTGCATCGCCAAATCCGTCGCGCTCACCTGGGTCAGCCACTGGGGGCACAATACCTTGGGTGCCTTGGGGTACAAAGCCTGCGAAGTTGCCTGCTCCTTTACCGTCCATAAAGCCTCCACCTTGCTCCATAAGAACCGCAACGCGAACGCCTAACTTGTCAGAGACCTTGCCGCCAACCGCTGCTGTGCCTGACACAAAGTCGTACGAGCCGTATTCGATATCGGCGTAGCCGTTTAACTCCTCACCTGGGGCACGAGTGATAGCATTAATTGCCCCGGCCGTAGTATTGCGCCCGTAGAGGGTGCCTTGGGGTCCTTTGAGTACTTCGATGCGCTCTAAATCAAAAAGAGGCATGCTCAAATAAGCGTTGGAGGTTTGATAAATTCCATCAACGTGTAAGGCTACGGACGGGTTACCGTTAGGCTTATAGTCATCAGCGCCGCCTATACCACGTATGGTGATAAAGCTGTTTTCAGGGCCACCAAAAGCAGAGTTAATGGAAATGCCTGAGAGGCTATCAATTAAGTCAGTGAAGTCAGTTACGCCTTGGGCTTTTAACTCGTCTGCGCCCAACACTGAAATGGCCACAGGAGTATCTTGTAAGCTGCTATCGCGCTTTAACGCAGTCACAACAACTTCGTCCATCGGGGCTTGATAGCTTGCGGCACGTTTATTTTGAGATTTATTTTTTTGTGACGCTTTTTTGATAACAATCGCGCCGCTGGGCTGTTCGTATGCTTGTAAGCCGCTGCCATCTAACAATTTTTCTACCGCATTGAGAACGCTAAGTTCACCTGAGGTGGCAATAGCCTGTTTGCCGCTGACAAGGCGACTTGGAGCAATAATAACCGTGCCGGTTTGTTGCGATAACAAGTTCAATGCTTGCCCAAGTGGTTGCACTGAAATATTAACTTGGGTTTGCTGAGCTAACACGTAGGCGGGTGTCAAAGCTGCGAGGGCAGTACCAAACAAAGCGAATTTAATTGAACGTGTAAGTGTATTCATGATGTTACTTCCAGTTAGTTAATATAGGTTTCGCTAGAAGAGTCATCAGCGCGATATTTTTTTCAGCATAAGTGCTTGTTTCATAAAAACTTCACACAGCGGGTCGTTATTTATCCGACAGGAGAGGTAAAGGTGTACCAGCAAGGTTTGGCTCTTGCTGGCGTTGCACATTATTCTTCAGTTAATACGCTCCGAGTGGCTTCATGGGTGAGTATTATGGGGTAGGCCGAGGCTAATCCCTCTAACATGGGCTCGATTTGCTCGAAGGTAAATGATGCCGTGATAGGCAGTTCGTTAATGCTGTTATCTAAAATAATCACTGGTTTTTTCACGTAGCGATTAATATCCATGATGACATTTTTGAGGGGAACGTTATCGTAAATCAGCCGCTGCTCTAACCAAGCAAATTCAGTCTCAGGCTGAAAAACAGTAATAGGTGAGATAAACCTCCCTTGGATATCAGTATGCAGTTGTTCGTTTGGTCTTAGCTGTAATACTTGCTCCCTTTGCCCTGCTGTTTCTGGTAGGTCAGCCACATCAACCAAACCCCGTTGAACTGAAATTTTCAAACTATTGTTTGGGCTGTATTTTACCTCAAACGCGGTACCACGCACCCGTACTTGAGTTTGCTGAGCCGTAACGGAAAATACGCGACTAGGGTCATGAGTCACATCAAAGTAGGCGCTTCCTTTACGTAAGGTTATACGCCTTTCATCCTCACTGAACGCGACTAAAATACTTGAATTGCCAGCAAGCGTCACGTCGCTGCCATCACTTAAGGTGATTTGGCGATTTTGCCCCACAGGCGAGGTGAACGCGGTTTGCGGTTGAGGAATTTCAAGATGAGCGGTTGTGTTAAATACACCATTGAGCGCAAGTAAAGCCACACTGGCGGCCATTGCACATAACGCCAAAAACGATTTTGCGAATACACGTTTGGGCTTTACTTGATGCACTGTGGTCGTTTGTTGAACTGCATGTTGCTGTATCCATTCTACCGCAGAATCTGTCATGCCTATGGTTTGCCAGATCTTTTGACTGTGGTTAAAAGCTTGTTTGTTATCGTCACTGCTATTGAGCCACACAACAAACTCTTCGCGTTTGTCTGCGCTGGTATGTCCGCAATGTAAGTACGTTAACCATTCTCTGGCTCTGGCTTGAGGCGAGGATGAGCTGGAAGCCTGCTCGTATTCACTGCTTTCATTCACTTCATGATTTGCGCAGCGCTCATTGCTTTTTTTAACACTTGGTCGATTGCTATTGTTTAGCCCGTTGTCGCTAGAATTGCTCTTTATATGTGTCATGACGTTGGCTCTGTTGAGATATTGCGGGGCGAGATATGTGATGAGAAAGCTTGGTCGTTGGCGTTATTCTCCTGCTCATCAATGCGCTCTAAAATTGCCATTACCGCGTTTAGTTGGCGGCAGATATCTGCAACACTCCAGCCGGTATCTGAGGATATTTCAGAATACGTTTGGCCTTTGAGCCGGGCGCGCATCAAAATGTCGCGTTGCTTCTCAGTTAGCTGTTCTGTGCCTTTTTGTATTGCAGCAATACGTTGCTCACCCTGCAAAATAGTTTCGGGGCAAACGTCATCACACTGATCTTCTGGGAGTTGAGTATGCTGTGCAATGAGCTCACGAGTTTTACACAAACGCCCTATCGATTTGAGGGTAATATTCATCGCTATTTTGATGATATAGGCTTTGGGGTCTTCTATTTGTTCAAAATCACGTATTTGGGCAATACGGCTAAACGCTTCTTGGGCCACGTCTTCTGGCTCTGGTGGACCTGAGCCGTAACATTTGTGCAGTATGCGGCACACATCGCGCCAATGATCTCTGAACAGCTTATCGATTGCGTTAGGGGCTTGTATCTTCTTTGGTTTAGACGCAGGGGACGTTATTTCTAAAGCTTGGGGTTTTACATGGGAGTTTAGAAAAAACAGCGAAGCCTTTTGTAGCGTTTTGCTCATTGTGTTTACTCTTACACGCTAAAAATGGACGGATAGTAATCGCGGAGTAAAACAGAAACATGACAGCTGGTGGCTTTGGGCTAATATTCATAAAAACTTCATATTTTTCATGACGGACTTCACAGGCTGTGCATTTGCTTTTCTGCATAGGCTCGTTGCACAAAGTGTTCAAGGGTGAAAGAAAAATAAACAAATGGATATAAAAAAAGCCGGCAAGCCGGCTTTGATTTAAAGTGTATTCATTATTTCTTGAGGCGTTTTCCAACGCCAAGACCTAATAGCCCCAAACCCAAGATAGCAAGGCTGGTTGGCGCGGGCACGTCTCGCTTGTCTAATCCAACAACGATGTTGTCAAACTCACCTGCAACACCAGAAGAGATAACTCGAAGTCTGTTAAAAGCTTCGTTTGCACCAAAGGCTATGTTGACATAGACATTTGATGAATCCGCGACTTGGTTACCAGCGGTGCCGTTTAGTTCGGCCAAAAGCTCAGCGCCAGTTATTTTGCCCACGAGTGCATCGTCAGAGTAAAACTCAAAAGAGTTATAGGTGTCTACCGAGCCCCAATAAAAGCCTAAGTAATTAACGCGAGAATCAGCAAGTGACGACACGGTTGTTCCTATACTGTCTAGAAAGCTTGTGTAATCAATATCTACAAAACTATCCACACCCACGGTGGAGGGCGTTGTGTAAGCATAACAAGTATTATCGCCAGCAGGTGCCGCGGCAACGTTCCTAGTTGACCCTTTACGAACGTTAAGCACGGACGAACCACTGGCTGTAACGGCTAATGGTGAGTTGATGGCACATCCGTTTGATGAGCCAGCAACGTTGTAGCTTTCATCTTGGGTCAAGGGCAGCGCATCGATAGCGGTGGCTTTGTCAAACGTTTCTACGAAGTAGCCGTCGGACAAAGAATTGATCGTGTTGTCAGCGTTGATTTTTAGACTCGTCTTGCCAGAGCCGTCAGTGGCGGCTTGGCCCTCAAAGGAAATAACCGCCGCATGCGCAGACTGGCTAACTGCCAAAGCGATTAAGGTAGTTTTAAATAACTTTATACTGTTTTTAGTCATTGAATTTTTCATGTGTAACTCCGTTATGCAGCTACAGTTACTGCTACTAAAGTATTAGCATAAGCCGTGCCAGAACAAATTATTGAGCATTATCATGGTATTGCATTCTGAGCGGTAAATATCTATACCGAAAGCGTAAAAATAGGTGACTAATGTGTACGAAATTTACACGCTTAGTGTAAAGTTTTCTAAGGGGAGAATCGCAACTAAGTACACGTTAAACAAGGGATTGAAGCTTTGCGTAAAGCAAAAACTTGTCAGCCCATTATTAACAACTTAATAGGACTGAATAGAGGACTTTTTAACTGTTGGCGTTTGTCTTTAATACGGCTTATTTTCAGGCATAAAAAAAGTCGGCGAGCCGACTTTTTTTATGAATTGTTAATATTACTTCTGAAGTTTTTTACGCAATACGAAGCCGATTAGACCTAGACCTAAGAAAGCCAAACCAGCTGGTGCTGGTACATTACGATTTGATAAACCAACCACGATGTTGTCGAACTCACCGGCTACGCCAGATGAAACAACACGTAAGCGGGTGAAAGCTTCAGCAACGCTGAAGTTTATGTTCACGTAAACATTGGACTTATCAGATAATCTGTCACCTTCAACACCACCAACAAGATCTAATATTTCTTGACCAGCAATGCTTTTCACTAATTGGTCAGTATCAGAGTAAAACTCAAAGGTGTTATAGGTATCGATTGATCCCCAATAAAAGCCTAGGTAGTCAATGCTTGAACCAGCTAAAGACGCATCTATTGTACCGATGTTGGCTAAGAAATTGGTGTAATCGATGTCTACGTAACTATCAGTTCCAACCGTTTCAGGTGTGGTGTAAGCATAACAAGTCGTGTCACCAGCAGGTGCAGCTGCTACATTTCTCACTGAACCTGTACGTACATTTAACACGTTAGTGGAGCTAGGTTGAACAAGTAATGGTGAGTTGATTGCACAACCAGTAGAACTGCCTGCCACATTATAAGTTGTATCATTTGCAGTCGGTAGCCCTGGAATTGCGGTGGCGCTATCGAACGTTTCTACAAAGAAACCGTCGCTGATGGCATTGATAGTATTGTTCGAGTTAACATTGGCGCTTGTCTTACCAGAACCGTCTGTGGCTGCTTGACCACCTAAGGTAATAGTAGCGGCGCTAATGTTTTGCGATGCAGTTAGCGCTAGTAAAGCGGCTGCTGATATGAATTTTGCTTTCTTAAATAAACGTGTCATAGGTTACTCCTGTACGACGACCTAACTGCAACTGTGATATGTATTGTCGATAAAGCACAAACTGAGCCACTTCTCATTAATCCTTTTAATTCAACATCTTAGACTTTTGGCTAATTGACGCTCAATAGTCAGTGTAAAAAAAGTAGACAGGCTTTAATTTGTAGCGTTTCTAACTAGATACGCTTCGAAACTCGGCACATTATAACGGTGGTTGATTTTTAATCAATGCTGTTGTGTGCAAATATTTTCTTTATCAGGCGTCAGGGCTAACGAGGTTTTTATTGCTCAAATGCAAAGGGTAAAATTTCATTCATGGAAAGCGTTTTAATTTCACCTTCGCTGGTGGCCATATGAACTAAAGTGTCTTTGCTGGCGAACTCAAAAATACGCTGACGACACCCGCCACACGGTGAGCAAAAGTGTTCATTTGGGCTGGCAATTAAAATTTCACGGACTTGCCTCGCACCACCTGCCACCATTGCTGCTAAGGCGTTTCCTTCGGCACACTGACCTAGCGGAAATGATACGTTTTCTACGTTGCAGCCAGTATACGTTTGACCGTCTTCTGCCACTAGGGCAGAGCCCACTCTGTAATCAGAATAAGGAGCGTGTGCTTTGGCTTGTACATCCAAAGCGGCATTAAAGAGGCTTTGTAAATCAGTTTGTTGCTTATTCAAAATGGTATCGCTTTTTTTCTCAATAGCCGGCTAGTGTGCATTATTTTTACAACTTGATACAGTAGATTGCAATTTTCGCCTTCTCGTTGTCTTTACATTTATGGGTAAATACGCCACCCTGACTGTTTACTAAGCTTCATTTCCTGGCCGATTCCGCATTTTTATCGCCATCACATTTTAGACCGAGCGTTGCCTACTCTTATGCTAATTACAATGCAAAATAAATTTTTCTCACTGGTATTCTTAGGATTGATATTAAGTGGTTGTGCTAGTAGCAATCAAGCTCAGCAAAGCCAAGCACAGATGAGTAACTTATTACTCGCTGAACCTGCGCCCATGAGCGTGCGTTCGCAAATGGCGATTGCTAGATATAACCAAATTCTTGAGAAAGCACCGTTAGAAGATCAAGAAAGGGCAGAGTTACTCCATCAACGCGGCATGTTGTATGACAGCGTTGGACTTGCTGGTTTAGCCCAATACGATTTTGATCATGCAATACGTCTTAAACCAGATATGGCGGAGGCGTATAATTCTTTGGGGGTACATTACATCCAGCAAATGAATTTTATACAAGCCTATGAAGCGTTTGATGCCACATTAGACATTAATCCTGATTATGAATTTGCATTTTTGAATCGTGGGATTGCGCTTTATTACGGTGGCCGTGCCGATTTAGCCGTGAATGATTTTAGTGAATTCTACCGAAATGATGAATCCGATCCTTATCGTGCACTTTGGTCCTTTATTGCCCATAGCGAACTTGACCAAGCAGATGCATTAATTACGTTAAGCAATAATCGTGAAAACTTAGACGAAGACAACTGGGCGACACATTTAGTCGACCTATATCTAGGACGTATAGATGAACAGGCATTATTAAACGCCCTAATTCAAGGGGTAAAAAGTCAGCAAGAGTTGACGGATCGCCTTTGTGAAGCGTATTTCTATCTGGGAAAATATAACTCAGCTTTGGGTAACCGCGGTGTGGCGTCGAATTACTTCAAGTTAGCTCTGAGCACCAACGTATTTGAATATGTTGAACACAGATATGCGCGACTTGAGCTTGATATGCTGCGCGATAAAGCCGTTGCTGAAAGTGAAGGGCCACAATAGCAGCTTGCGCTTAAGAGACGACAAGTGCTAAAGGTAGGCCTGTCGCTTTGTTGTGTGGTTTGGCTGTTTGCCGGGCGCAGTGATTCAACTTACTACTTAGCCTTTCTAAATGCGCAAGCGGCCGTACAATCGAATCCATTCCATTTTTTGTATAAAGCTCATCAATATGGCGACCCGACAGCGTTATCTAGAATAAGCCAAGTAGCCATCGAATCTGACAATGGATATTGGTTACACTTCTCAAAATTAGCTGGCTCACCCCAAATTCAGGAGTATTTTTCTCACTTACAAGCAAGTAGAAAACGCAGTCGCGCTTCTGAAAAGGCATTTATCTACGTCGCATCACAAGGTGATGTAGATGCTCAGGTAGCGCTTTATCATCATTTTATCGTCAAGAATCAACGGCAAAAAGCGCAATACTGGTTGGCAAAAGCTGCGCAGCAAGATGCGGGCAGTGCGGTGTACTATGCTGAATGGTTATCCCTGCTTGGCGAAGAAGAAAACGCTGTTGCTGCGTTGAGACAAGCTAAGAAAATTGGTAGTCGTCGTGCAACCGCGTTACTTAATATGATACGTTTTGAGAACAATTTCGCCTCCTCTGGGCGTAATTCGTCGCAAGAATGTGCCCAGCAGCTGCAAATGGTGGCTGGCACACTTCATTCCGTTTTACAGGGAGAGCGTTTTAAAACTCGTTTTGAAAAAGACACTCGATTAAAAGAGCTGCCTATCTGTATTAATCAACCTATTTGGCTTACATCACACGAACTCACTTGCTCAGCTAACTGGCGGGGTGCTCAGCGCTTAGGATGCGATATTACCGCATTAAGTGTTCCTCTTATTAAGCAGAGTTTTACCCATATAGTGGTGCTTGCGGATAAGGGCAAAGCGAATGTACACAATGGGATTATGTTTTTAGATAGCAAAGATGATTACAACGTTTTTGTACATGAACTCGCGCATTTTGCTGGTTTTGTAGATGAATATCCCTTGTCATCAGGATTAGCGAACAGCATTTGTAATTCGAATGATGCACCAAATCTAATCGTGAGCAAGGCGGCGAAAAAACCGAATATAAAGCAATGGCAAACTTTAGGGATGACTGCTCCCACGACAATGAGTGAATCTCGCACTTGTGATAATCACCCAACGCAAGGCTACAAACCAAGTAGAAAAATGACGTTTATGGAATTTTACGACATCGCTTATATCCCACCTTATTATCTAAAAGTGTGGGCCGAACGTTTATTGGAAAAGCCCTTATTAACGCCTGCTTACATTAATTTATATCAAGGCTATGAGGCTAAAGGTGAGTCTGCGCGTGGCAAGTATTGGCGCGATCGTTACCAGCAGTACTTGCAAGCAGATTAAGACGGTGCGATTGAATATAACGGGAAGTGTGATTTTTGCTCACACTATCGGTATACTACGCGGATTAATTATGATGTTTGTGGTAACCAAATAAGCACTATGAATCAGGCACTTTCTATCGGTACGGTGGATTATCCGTTCCCGGCAAAACCAGCGCGATTAACTTCTGCTCAGCAACAAGATTACATCGACAAAATTAAACAATTGCTCATCGAGAAGAATGCCACGTTAGTTGCGCATTACTATACTGATCATGAAATCCAAGCGCTAGCTGAAGAAACGGGAGGGTGCATTTCTGACTCCTTAGAAATGGCGCGCTTTGGCCGTGATTGCGATGCGCAAACACTTGTTGTTGCAGGTGTTCGTTTTATGGGTGAAACAGCAAAGATACTCAGCCCAGACAAAACCGTAATTATGCCAACCCTTGATGCCACTTGTTCACTGGATATCGGCTGCCCAGAAGCCGAGTTTTCGGCGTTTTGTGATGCACATCCTGAGCATACCGTTGTGGTGTATGCCAATACATCTGCTGCGGTAAAAGCGCGTGCAGATTGGGTGGTAACATCAAGCATAGCCCTTGAAATCGTTGAGCATTTGGACGCCCAAGGTAAAAAGATTATTTGGGCGCCTGATCGTCACTTAGGGTCATACATAGCTAAAGAAACCGGTGCTGACATGTTAATGTGGCAGGGCGAATGTATCGTGCACGACGAGTTCTCAGCCAAAGCCCTGCGCGACATGAAGCACCTATACCCGGACGCTGCTGTGCTTGTACATCCAGAGTCACCCGCCAGTGTAGTGGAGTTAGCCGACGCTGTAGGGTCTACGACCCAGCTTATTAATGCTTCTCGCACGTTGCCCAATGACACCTTTATCGTCGCCACTGACCGAGGCATCTTTTATAAGATGCAACAGTTAGAGCCGAACAAAACCTTTTTAGAAGCACCCACTGCAGGCAATGGTGCAACGTGCAAAAGCTGTGCGCACTGCCCGTGGATGGCAATGAATGGATTAGAAGCGATATACAAAGCGCTGACCGAGACGACAGGTCACGAAATATTTGTAGACGATGAACTACGTAAAAAGGCCTTAGTACCGCTTGATCGAATGCTTGATTTTTCCGCTGAGCTGAAAATGAAGGTCACAGGCAACGCCTAGTTCGTTTCTCGTTAGTAATCCTGATTGAAAGCCAGCGAATGCTGGCTTTTTCATTTTTCGTCCACATAAACAGTATAGTGTTATGTTTTAATTCGACTATTTAGGAGCAATCATGCCAGATTTAAGCCGTTACAAAGGGATCGTTTTTGATATGGACGGTACGTTAATCGACTCAATGGGCTCCCACGCGGTTGCATGGCAACAAACCTGTGAACATTTTGGTTATCCATACGATGCTCAATATATTCATGACTTAGGGGGAGTCCCCACGCGTCAAATAGCGCAGTTACTGAATAAAAAGCACGGCATGGATCACAACTTAGATGAAGTTGCCGAGGTTAAGCGCCAAGCTTGGCTAGCGCTAGATGAAAACCTAACCGTGATCCAAGATACGTTTGACGTAATGCAGCGTTACAAAGGCATCCTGAAAATGGGCGTTGGCACTGGCTCAGAGCGGGAAAACGCCATTCGAATGTTGACCGAAACCGGCCTGCTTGAAAGGGTTGAAACGGTCGTCACGGCGTCAGATGTCACTCATGGTAAACCCCATGGTGAAACATTCTTAACCGTCGCTAAAAACATGGGCCTGAATGCTGACGAGTGTGTCGTGTTTGAAGACACTGAAATTGGCCGCCAAGCCGCACAACATGCAGGAATGGATTGCATCATGGTCATCAATGGCAAGATAGAGCTGCCTGTTGCTTAAACACTAGTTAACCCGGTTTATGACGCTTATTTAGTATTAATCGTTTAGATAATGAGCGTCTTAACCGCCTAATCAAACTAAACACTTGCGCAGGCCAAAGGTTTTCCCTAACATACGCGCCTGCTGAAAAGCTTGTTAGACTTTACTAGTAAGAGGCAATGCGCTGTTATTGCAGGTTGGCAAGCACAGTCTGAAAAGTTTTGGAGAGGTGGGTGAAGCCGGCCTCTTTAGGTGCATAGCACCGCCCGACTGAACGGACTGGGTGCTGATCATCATGGACGTGTTAACTTCGATAATTTTTCGAAGAGTAAATTAAAGTTTTGGAGAGGTGGCTGAGTGGCTGAAGGCGCACGCCTGGAAAGTGTGTTTAGGGTTAAACCTAACGAGGGTTCGAATCCCTCTCTCTCCGCCAAATAATCGCAGAGGCCCCGTATATCGGGGCCTCTAGCGTTATACAGTTTAAAGAGTGAAAAACTCTGTCACAGAACTCTGTCACAAAAAGGCAGAGACATGAAAAGCAACCTTCCAACTTATTTATACCAGTACAGCAATTCTGCTAACTATTTTTTTCGTACACGTTTAAAAAATTCTGAAAAATTCGACTACTATCCCTCAAAAGGTGCCTACTTTGTAGCTTCTCTGCAAACGTCATGTTTGGAGGATTCGCGGTGGTTAGCGCTATATATTAAACGGAATCTAATGGAGGATCAGCTCATGGAAGAGATCGATCAAAATGTTAAGGCTAAGCATGATGTTGGTGCAAAGTATTGTGATGAGCTCAATATTGAAGCGATTGAAAGTACCGCAACATTGTCTACTTTTCATAAGAAGGCTATTTTTAAACGAGCTCTACGCGAAAAGTTTGCCCTTTTACTCAGTGCTGGAAAAAAGATAATCGAGTTCAGCGGTGATAGCCCACTCGATTCATTTACCCCGTTTAGTGCTTCCCAACGAGAAGCCATAATCGCCAATCCAAGTGAAATTATCTCGCCTGAACAGCAGCTAGCATCCCTTAAATGGATCAGCGAAAACACTGCAGATACTCTAACGGGAGAAGGTGACCAGTACATTCAATACGTCACTATGCTGGATTCATTAATGACCCAGTTGAGTGAGTATCGTAATCGATTAGATGCTTACGAAGTGGAGCCTAGTCCGAGGGTCTCTTACACAAATGATCTCTTCAACTTCAATATTGCTTTTGCTCAACATCAAACGATAAAAGCTAAAATTGATGAAGCTCAACGATTAGCTCCCAATGAGGCAGCGGACTTTTACTCACTTGGGAACCAACTGGACATGTTTCTTCTCGAGCAGTCAAGAAAAGTGAAAGCCGAGACGATAAATGATTACAGAAGCCGATTTAAGTTACTATTTGAAACCATCCCAGGTGACTTTGATTGTCGTGCTTTTGGTAAAATGCAAGTACAAGAAGTAAAGAATATGTTGTTGGTTAGGCCTGCAAATATAACTAAGGGATGCGATAAAAAGTCCCTAAATGCCAAAACTATCAATGGTTACTTATCCAATTACCGTACATTCTTTAGTTGGTTAATAAAGAATGTCGAGGGGATAGAGAAAAACCCTTTTGCCGATGTATCAGTCAAAGACAACGAGTTATCTCGTATTAACCGCAGACCCTTTACCCCTGATGAAGTAACCAAGCTATTAGATTATACGCCACAGCATGCCTCTGAAGCTAAAATTTTTCGTGATGATGCTAATTGGTTTGTTCCCATTACTTTTTATACAGGAATGAGACTCAACGAGGTATCTGAAATACAGCTAGATGATATAAAACAAGAGCAGGGGGTGTGGTGTTTCGACTTACGCTCCCAAAATGTAAAAAATGTTTCGTCACGCAGGCTAGTGCCTATAGCGCAGTATTTGCTGGATATCGGTCTGTTAGAGTACGTCTATCGGCTAAAACGAGCTAAGAAAACATATCTGTTTAGTCAGATACGAAAAGGGAAAAAAGGCCCTGGCAAAGCTGGCTGGGGAGACCCAATAAGCAGGTGGTTTAACCGTTCTGTACTCAAGAATATAGGTATCGATGTTAAAACGGAGGAACGCAACAAAACAAATGTGGTTTTCCATTGTATTAGACACACAGTGATTAGTACGTGTGTTAAGAGGGGGGCCCAAAAACACTTAGTCAAGAGAATAGTGGGGCATGCACAGGACGACCAAGTTACGCTTGGCGTATATTCAGACGTGCAAGATATATCACTGGCGTTGTTGAAAAAGGTGTTAGATGACAATTTAACATGGCATTTAGATGAAAAAGCTTAGTTAACATGGATGGGTAAACACTCTATCAACTTAGTCAACAATTAGTTGATAGAGTCACGCGGGGTTAGGTTTTCCCCTTATTGAAGACTATAAGTCATCCCCCAGGTAAAGGCGATGAGCTTTACCAACTTCGGCCACAAGTTCATCCATATCGCCAAAGGCCACCAAACCGGATTCTTTCGCGTAATGTGACCAATTAGAAACGGTCTGCACCACAGCCTTTACCACTTTTTTAGCTTTCGCTTTACCAATGTCAGCAAAATGCGCCACAGCTAATAAATCGCCCAACTGAATATCTCGTGTTTTACCATTAATGGTCATTTGATGCTTACTTGTCCAGCCAGTACCATTGCTATAAGTGATATCGTAAGCTGGCGACAGTTGCCAAACTCCAGACTGATCCATTAAAAACGAAATGTTCTTTGTGTGATCATCTTGATTAACGGACACCACATTGAAAACCATCCGCAAATAGAACTGCTCAATTTCTTTAGCCGATAAACCAAGCTCACGCATTACACCTATCGCCTGCTCATATGAGTATCCACCAGAGACATTGAAATCATAGTGAGCCATACCACACAACGATTGCATATGAATCTTGTCACCACCATTAAGCCTATCAAAGCGCTTAGTCATAAAGTGAGAGCGCCCATTTTCTTCAAACAAACGACATTCATTCATTTCTACGCCAGCATCTAAAGCCATTAAGTAATATGCGTATTCAAGCAAACCAAAACCTTTCGGATCTGAAAGCAACTCTTTATCTTTATTGCCATCCACACCATCAAATTTTAACAAGTAGTAATCGAAATCCGCACCAGCTGGAGCTTGGCCAGTTTTAATAACATTCGTTTCCTTGTTCCACGCAATAACCGCTTTTGCTCGCGCACCACCAGCTGATGTACCAACTAAAATGATCTGCTCAACAGTTTCGCGTCGCGCATCCGGACTTTCATGATCAAATGTCGCGTTTAACTCAGTCTTTTCTTGAAGCGCCTTATTAGCCAAATCAACAAGCTCACTTAACTGAATTTCGGACACGTTTTCTTTAATCTCGCCAACAGTCGGCCTAAACTCTAAACCACCCATACCACGAGAGCCGATATAACAAAGGCGCTCTATTGGACTGAATGACTCTGGATCACGATAATTGCGCTCTAACCACTGGTCAATTAATCGGTTACCAAACTTGTCCGGCAAACTATCGGCCAACATTCCTGGTAAACCTTTAAAGGTCTCTTCTGATAAATCACCAAACGAGTAAGACTTACCACTTAGTGGCATCTTAATTGGCGACAACTCTATCCCCGAACGTTGAAAGTGATTCGAATACTCAAAGAACCCTAAACCTTTTTGCCAAATCACAGAGCCAATCAATGTATCCCACAGATATACATCAGCCTTTTCGACTACTTCTGCCATTACTTGTCCTTATCTCCATGTAATTGTTGAATCGTTTTATTCCACTCAAAACCAGTTGTTGGCTTTCCCCCACCCTTTGGCTTTCCCACACGCTTACGCGGTTCATTTCTAGCTGTAATTAATGACGCTGACTTAATTGGCGGCTCCGGCATAAAGTTATCAATTTCATGTAACTTACCCAAGGCACGCAATACGGCCAACACCTTTAACATTCCCACGCTTCGCTTACCGCCCTCTAACCCCTGAACAGTTGAAACATTTACGCCAGCTTTATCAGCTAACTCTTGTTGCTCCAACCCTTCATTAAGACGCGCCTGCAAGAATCGCTTACCTATCATTTCCAAGATAGCAGCATTACTTTTTCTATCAATTTCCATAATAGTGAAAACTTCCATTATTGTGTCTAAATATTGACATTATAGTGTAAAAAAGCATTATTGTGCAAATCCATTAATAGTGAAAATAAGCATTGTTATGTGGCTAAAATTAGCAGTACATTGTTTATTTTCACTATTATAAATTTGCAGTTATAGGGATTTTTGCGCCTGCCTGCTCATTAAGAAATAGATCCTAAATTCACTTGCTAGCCCATTTCTAAAGATTTTGAGTTTTCGATATAGCAATTCAGTGCAAGATAGCGATTTGGAGAGCAACAATAGAGCACTACAAAATCATATAATAGTAAGGGGTACTGCTAGGTCGAGTTTGGCACATAGCCTTCGTTCGGATTTGTTTATAATCAACATTTACAGAATGTCAGATCTAAACGGAACTTATACTTATAAACAATCAGCAATTTAAGCAGCTGGCTGAGATGCAGTTTTTCTTAAGGCGCTGGGTAGGAGGATTGAACCACTACAAATCTGGCTAATACAACATTAGCTAGCCGCCATAAAATTTGGTGCGTTTTATTTTCTTTCTAAGAGCTCACCGACTTCACATTCAAACAATTCACATAGTTTATCGATCGCATCTAGATCAATACGCTGCGCTGTTTCTTTGTACAGGAGTGTCACTGTATTTCTGTGCAAACCGGTTTCTCGTGCGACGTCCATCACCTTCATTTTTCTCTCGCCCATTAGGCGAGCTAAATGGCATTTAATCATTCTTTTTGATACCTAATATTGCTATTTGTCACTTTGAATGACATTTTCCGGTTGACCCAAGCTGCTTATAATTACATAATGTCATTCAGGGTGGCAAAACGTTCTTATAAGTTGTTATTTGCTGCTTAAATTAACATATTTAGGAGTATTGAATGAGCTTTTTAGTGATTACACGTAAATCTGGCGAATCTCTGATATTGAGAGCAGGGAACCAGTTTGTTCAGCTTGTTATTAGAAAGGTAACGAGTAATGGAGCCAAAATCTGCTACAACGCTTCAGGTGCAGTAAAAATAGACACCGGATTGACCATAGTAAGCGTTAGTTCCAATGAGCCGGTTATCATCAACCACTCCGGCAACAATTTCGAAGTGTTGGGTCTGAAAAATGAATTAGGTAGCCCAGTTAATGTTGGCTGTTCTTTTCTAGATGTTAAACGAGGACACTTAAAGCTGGGGGTGCAGGCTGATAGTTGCGTTGAAATCATGCGTGATGAACTTCTGTCAACTGAGGTGGAAGCATAATGTTTCGTTTAGGATTTGAAGGAAAAGGTGAGTTTGGATTAAATTATGATTATTACTGGGACTTGCAAAACTATCGCAATAGTCATGAGCACGAATCCGCTCCACTGTTTAATGATTTGCAGATGCAAACCCCGTTTGCGCGATATCTGTCTGAAGAAAAACGTGTTCTATGTTTTGCTTCTGCAAAAAGTAAATGCGTTGTCACAATCGACAACTGTATTTTTCACCTTAGGCAGCATTATGCGTTGAATGAAGGTAACCACACATTAAAATTGCATGTCATTAGCTATCATGGTCATGATGATGTAGTCGTGTGGGACGTCATGAAACATTTGCCAGCCAATTTAAATAAGGGAGGGGCTCACACAGAGCACAAGGTGAAAATTGCGCGCCCTCTCAAAATAACGATGCTGCAGGATGATGAGCTCATCTTGACACATAGCATGAATATTCAATTGTTGGACTCTACGTGGATCGATATAAGGCAGGATGAGCATTGCTTAGAGCAATAGGCTGATATTTGTCTATTGCTTTGATTACTGACAGGTTCACGAGTGAAAAATGAAACTCGCAGTGTGATAAGAAAAGTTAAACTTGAAAGAGGTACTAAAATGGATGTCGACGTCGTAAAAAAAATACAAGTGGAATACTCAAAATCTGACAAATTGATAGTCGCGCTAGATCAGCATGATAATCTGCATATCGCTATGTATATTGGACAAGGTGCATATGACTCAAGGCCTGTTGAGCGTTTTGTAGATAAAATCAGAGAAACCGTTAGCGAGCTATATCAAAGTGGGCAGTTTATGCTTGATGGGACCACACTCTCATACCCAGGATGTCCAACTCTTAGGCGGTTAAGCGTTAAAGGCACGATGAAGCAGGAATTCATTTTGAATCGCGTTAAAATGTGGGCAGGGAGTGATGAATCGGCACTAAATTGGTATGAAACTGAAACGATTTCTGCATTTGGTATGACAGCGAAATCAGCTGTCGAATCTGGTTTCTTCAATGAACTTATCGATTACATTGAGAGCATAAGTCAGGGAGGTTACGCTTGATGCCCTACTTGTTGAACGTTTCTGTCTTCACAGAAGGCTATATTGATAGACGAAAGTAAATTTTCACATCAAGAGGTGATTTGAATAGTGTGTGTAATCTCATCATTGTCGGCCCAAATTAAGTTTGAACATGTTTATCCAAACAACAATCTAAAAGTTCAAATCTCCGTGTCTCAACGAGGTAAAAGAGATCAAAATTAGCCGATTGAAGAGCTGACAATTTTATAAGTTATAGCGTACAAAAAGCAAGAGCTAGTCATCGTGACAAGGGAATCGATAGGTCTAGTGATGTTATGAGGCTGGCGTGTTCGGATACTTCTACTGTCAAGGCTTTGGTGGCTAAGCACGTGACACTCGGGCAAGCCTGTCCGCAATATGTGATTTGATGGTGGACTTCATATCATCGGGACATTGAGATGCATCAATAATGTATAATCCGCTGCGCTGAGCTATTTAAACCGCTTTACGACCAACTCCATCAACATATCCTAAAACAACTGTTTATCGCGGCGGATGAAACCACGCTGAAGGTCGTTGAATCTGAGAAAGTGAATAGCTATATGTGGTTGTACGCCAGTAGCGCTGACTCACCTATCGGTAATATCCCGGGTACAGAGACACCTAATATCGTGCTGTACAACTATCACAATAGTCGCGCTGGGCAATTCGCCGTAAATTACCTGAAAGATTACAACGGCTACTTACAAGTGGATGGCTATCAAGGCTACGAGCAAACGCAAGCCACACTCATTGGCTGCTGGGACACATGCACGCCGTAAGTGTATGGAAGCCAAAAAAGCGCGGGTAAGAAAGGCAGTGGCAAAGCGGACTGGGCACTCAATCACATCCAAAAGCTCTATCGCGTAAAAACCCAGTTAAAAGATAAAACGGTAGAGGCGCGATACACTACAAGACAAGAGAATAGTGTGCCGCTGCTGAGCCAGCTTCATACGCAGCTAATGAAATCGGCTCAACAAGTGTTACCCAAAACCAAGTTGGGGGAAGCGATACAATACTGCTTAAACCAATGGAAAAAACTAGTGCACTATACACTCGATGGATTATTGAGTATCGATAATAATTGCACTGAGCGCGCGATTAAGCCGTTCGTCATAGGTAGGGAAAACTAGCTGTTTAGCCAAACGGCCACGGGCGCAAACGCCAGTGCGGCTCTCTACAGCATCGTCGAAACGGCAAAAGCCAATGACCTAAATGTGTTCGAGTATTTAATGGCCTGCCTTGAAGTACTCAGCCGGCCCAATGTAAATATAGAACAATTGCTACCATGGCAGTTTGCTAAGCGCTAGGTGGGATTGGCAGACGGATACGAAACTGTGCGAGCTTATTAAAGTTTGAAACTGAAAATGTGTACACGCCGCGGTTTTGTGTCTGTCGAATTGTTTAAATTCAGATGCTTAGATTGTTATCTCTGAATATTCAATAGGTCAACCTGAAAGTTTCTGTAAGCAGAGTTTTTAATAGTGGAATTGCTAGAGCTTTTTATTCACGCGTAACCTGATTAGTTCAGTGATTGCGCTACGAATTGAATCAAATGCTATATCGGCAAGAGGTATCTCAGATAACGGATAAAATGCTGCGAATGCTATTTCGCTTTGCTGAATACTAAGTTCGGGTTTGTTTGGCAACGTTTTCGTAAAAATTGAGTCGCAAGTGTGATAATTAACACCCATGTACAAGTATTGGTTGGGAAATGAAATAAAGTACTGCCAGCCTGACAATTCAATACTGAGTTCTTCACGTAGTTCTCTTGTTAACGCTTGTTCTAAGCTTTCAAACTGGTCCACGAAGCCGCCAGGTAAATCTAGTAGTCCTTTGCCTGGCTCCTTGGCTCGTCTGGTGAGCAATATTTCGTTTTTAACGAGTATCATTGCAGCTACGGCACTGGCTGTATTGTGAAAGTAGACAAATTGACAATTTGCACATGAAAAACGCACTTCATCCGTGAGGGTTATCTTTGTGCTTTTACAATTTGGACAGCAGTGAAATATATCTGGGGGCAGGGGGAACATAACAAATTTCTCTTAGTATTAATCTGAGAGATACATCAGGTTGTATCAATAGAGCTTGGTGAAGAACATTTAATTACATAGCCTGCTATTTTATGTCCTCCAAGAAGGTGAAAATTCAGTACTACTTATAATCTACGAGGCTATTAATATCGGTTGCAAACAATAAAAGCCAAACAGAAAATAGGTTAAGTTCCTGAAAGATACTTCATAGTTTCACCATGGGCCATAAGTAAGTGATATAACGTACTTGCAGGTGCTGATGCGTTAATAACTTTGTTTTCAGCGTCGAGCTGGTCGATATAAAGTGCTGGCAGAATTTGATTTTGGAAGTGATGCTGCAAATTTTCAATAGCGATTTTTGCATCATCTAAATAAGGGAGTGGATCGGGTTCCATATTAGCCATAGCGAGACTCGCTTTTATCCATTCGGTCATTGGCCAGCAACGTTTTGTTTTTGTCGATGATCTTGTTTTAAGCTCCACTTGATCAAACAGCAAGTGTTGCTTACTCAGTTTATCGAGGTTTTTTTTATTACCTATATTATCTAGACCAAGGGTTAACGCATTTTGATATAGAGTATGACAGTATTGTGCCACAGGTTTATTGGTATGTTTGTGATACTCTTGTAATAGCCATACCCACTCTAGCATATGGCCAGGTTCGACAATATCACCTTTTGAACTTGACAGTTGCCAGTCATCGCTGAAAAATTCTCTTAACACTCCTGTTTCGTGATCATAAAATACACTTTCAAAAAGTCCGAAAACTTCGCCTGCATAGCCTAACCACTTGGCATTGTGAGTGGCGTTGTATAGGGCTAGAAAGGCTTCAAATAAATGCATATGAGGGTTCTGACGTCGACACTGATATTGATAATCACCTTCAAGCCAACCCGCAGAAGAGCCTTTCAACCTCTGCTCAATACTGTCCATAAGCTTATTAGCTTTGATTAGAGCGTTTAAGTCATTAAATACTGCATAGCGCCAAGCATAAGCGAGTAGAAAGAAGGCGCAATCGTAAAGATCTACATGCCCATCGATGACCTTATCTTGATGATCTAGTACGTGACTAAACATACCGCTGTTATTAATTTCCGCATGCTTATGTACAAATTCATCTAATCGGTGTACTCGGAGTGCAGCGTTTTCTAACCACCCTTGATTATGTGCATAGCTGCAGCAAAACATTTGTCTAGCTTGCACACGTATTCGCTTGTGGGCGCTTAAGTCAGCTTCACCAGAAGACAGGAAGCTTTCGATCGCACTACCGTTCGACAGAAATCCTTTTTCTGCCCAGTAGGGTAGAACACCTTTACCTAGCCATTCGTCCAGGCGGTAAATAGCATCTCGGACTGGATGTGTAGAATGAATAATAGTCTCAGAATATTTTAAACCGGTTAACATCGTAAATTTACTCAAAATGCGACTGTGTGAAATTAAATATCACACAAAAAATGAACCGGTTCAATTTGTATCTAATATTTATTACTTTTTCACGTCTTTATAGTTTGCTGTACTTTCTCGTATGATAAATTCATAAGGTAAAACAAATTCTTTATGCTCTGTTTCATTTCCTTGAATTAAATCGATAAGCATCTCGGCCGATTTCTCACCGATTTTTTCGGCTGGTTGCGCAATTGTTGTTAATGTAGGTACGATATATTTTGACACGTCCATGTCGTCAAACCCGGTTATCGAAATATCTCGAGGAACTTTAATTCCCTTGTCATAAAAGCCTTTTATGGCAGCTATAGCCATTTCGTCGTTCATGCAGAAAATAGCGCTAGGGCATTGTTCCATATTGTAGAATTGCTCAGCAGCACTGATACCAGACCAGTAATTGAAGTCTCCTTCAATGACAAGTGATTTATCAAAGTGTATATCGTGGTCCTGCAAAGCCTTTTGATAGCCTTTCATGCGATCCAGTGTATGGGGGTTTTCTTTCAACCCTGAGATCACGCCGATGCGTTTGTGCCCCAATTTTATTAGGTGGCTGACTACCTTATACGCAGCGCCGATGTTATCGATGCGAACCGAGCTATATGGCGTGCCCTCGCAACTACTAGCGCTCACTGCAAATACGCTAGCCTTAGGTAAAAGTGAGTCATTTTTTACATATGGCCTTAAGTTTATGACCCCATCAGCTAAACGAGTCTCTACCATACGAATGAACTCACTCTCTTTGCTTGAAGAGTCTTTGGTATCACCGAGTAGTACGTTGTATCCGGCACGTTGCGCAACAGATTCAATACCGCTAATCACTTTTGCAAAAAACAAGTTGGCGATATCAGGCACTAAGACAACGATTGTATTAGCCGTCTTGCTACGAAATTTCTGCGACAACATATTGGGCGTGTAATTCAACTTCTCAATGGCCACTTGGACTTTCTCTAAATTCTTTTTTGATACACGCTCTGGATTGCTCAAGGCTTTGGATATAGTCCCGGTAGATAAACCTGCTTCTTTCGCCACATCTCTTATAGTTGTCACTTCACTACCTTCTAACAAAAATTTAAGTACGCTTTGGTTTCGTATGGAAACCATTATTGCTAATACATGAATAAAATAATCCGAGTTAGTTTACTTATTATCATGTTTAACGCCATAGCATCTTAAAAAGAGGGGTTACGATATTTTGTAATTGTTAATAAATTGCAAAATACCAGTTGCCAAGTGAACCGGTTCATTTTATTGTGGTAATCTCAATTCACACTGAAAGTTGTATCTATACCTACAACTGGAAAACAGATTTATGAACTTATCCGTACTCGATGTATCAATTATTGCTTCTTACCTGCTCGCTATTGTGTTGCTAGGGCTTTATATATCGAAATCTGCCGGCAAGAATGTACAGAGTTATTTCTTGGGAGGAAATCAACTTAAGTGGCAAATGCTAGGACTGTCGAATGCCTCGGGTATGTTTGATATCAGTGGCACGATGTGGATGGTGTATTTACTTTTTATATATGGTCTCAAAAGCGTTTACATCCCTTGGCTCTGGCCTAGTTTTAACCAAATCTTTTTGATGGTATTTCTATCTGTTTGGCTGCGCCGCTCAGGGGTAATGACAGGAGCTGAATGGATCCGATTTCGTTTTGGTGAAAGCAGGGGGGCAACGCTAAGTCACTTTGTTGTGGTGCTATTTGCTCTGCTAAGCGTATTAGGCTTTCTGGCATATGGGTTTATCGGTATTGGAAAGTTTGCAGCGGCTTTTTTACCTTGGGAACTATCCAGTGACTCCCGAAGTAATGAAGTGTATTACGGCCTAATAATGACTGCTTTGACTTCAGTTTATGTTGTCAAAGGCGGTATGGTGAGTGTTGTTTTTACTGAAGTTTTACAGTTTGTGATTATGACGGTTGCCTGCATTGCAATTGGTATTGTCGCAATGATGAAAGTGTCACCTGAGTTGTTAGCAAATGCCACCCCTGAAGGATGGGACAGTATGGCGTTCGGTTGGGAGTTACATCTCGATTGGACCAATATATTAGACCAAGCGAACGAACGTATTGTCAGTGATGGATGGTCGTTATTCTCTGTATTTATCATGCTGGTTCTATTCAAAGGTATCTTACAGAGCATGGCTGGCCCGGCACCAAACTTTGATATGCAGCGAGTGCTCTCAGCAAGAACGCCAAGTGATGCGGCTAAAATGAGTGGCTTTGTAAGTTTAGTGCTGCTGGTGCCTCGTTATATGATGATTACTGGATTGGCAGTACTCGCTCTTGTCTATTTTATGCCACAACTTAATGCAATGGGACCAGACGTAGACTTTGAACAGATTTTGCCCTTTACCCTAGCCAATTTTATTCCTAGTGGCTTGTTGGGTCTTATCATTGCAGGTTTGTTAGCGACATTCATGTCTACCTTTGCGGCTACCACTAATGCTGCCCCAGCTTATGTTGTAAACGACATATACAGACGCTATATCAATCCCAACGCTTCCGCTAAAACCTATGTAAACATGAGTTATTTAGTGTCGATTGTATTTATTGTACTTGGCACGTTAATAGGTCTCTTTATTCCTTCCTTGAACGCTATAGTTATGTGGCTCGTTTCTGCACTATATGGCGGTTACACGGCTTCTAACCTTCTCAAATGGTATTGGTGGCGTTTTAATGGAGCTGCTTACTTTGCAGGGATGTCAGCAGGGATCATTGCAGCTGTTCCTATGATGTTTACTGATATTTCACCACTTTATAGCTTCCCTTTTATGTTTGCTGCCTGCTTAGCAACGTGCGTTATTGTCAGCTACATCACTGCCCCTGATGACATTGAAGTAGTCAAAAACTTCTATTTAAAAACTAGACCCTGGGGATTATGGGGCCCAATTATTTTAGCTGTACAAAAAGACGATCCGAGTATCGCTCCAAATAAGGAATTCAAGAAAGACGCCTTTAATGTAGTGATAGGCCTCATTTGGCATACCAGTTTAACTGCGGCTCCTATTTTCTTGGTAATCAAGCATTGGGAAGGACTCACTGTTGCCACCGGCATAGCGATTTTTTCGAGCCTTTTGCTCAAGCATTATTGGTGGAACTCGTTAAATGATGAGCCACAGACTTAACGTTTCATTCTTCAACTTTTACACTCATTCTTCTGCTAACAAGGGGAAGGATTTTCATAGCGAACGAGAGCACTTATTATGAACAATGGATCTTTATTTGATACTCGCTTTAAAGACGTCAAAACAAGACATAACGAGTTAATTAACGCGATAAACAAGCCTACGGAATCTAGCAATGGCATATTTCAACGTTGGCAGAATCCTATTCTTACAGCTGATCATACCCCGCTTTCGTGGCGCTATGATTTTAGCCAAGAACGTAACCCATACTTTATGGAACGAATTGGTATCAACGCCACTTTGAATGCTGGAGCAATATTGTTCGAAGGAAAATATACTGTTGTCGCTAGAGTTGAAGGGAATGACCGAAAGTCCTTTTTCGCTATAGCACAAAGCGACAATGGGGTTGATGGGTTTTCCTTCTGGCCTAAACCAATCCAAATGCCTGAAGCTAATGAACCAGATACAAATATATATGATATGCGATTAACTGAGCACGAGGATGGTCATATATATGGGTTGTTCTGCACTGAGCGCAAGGATCCTGCGTTACCCCATGATACTTCTGCCGCAATAGCTCAGTGCGGTATTGCACGCACTAAAGATTTAATTACTTGGGAGCGCCTACCAGACTTAATAACACTCAGTGGTCAGCAGCGTAACGTCGTGCTGCACCCCGAATTTGTAAAAGGCAAGTATGCAATTTATACACGCCCACAAGACGGCTTTATTAGTGTTGGTGGCGGTGGTGGTATTGGTTGGGGACTTTGCGATTCCATGGAAGAAGCTCGAATAACCAATGAAGCCATCATAGATCACAAGGTTTACCATACTATATCTGAGGTTAAAAACGGACAGGGGCCGGCACCGATAAAAACCGAACAGGGGTGGTTACACCTAGCTCACGGAGTACGAAATACAGCAGCTGGGTTACGCTACGTGTTGTACATGTTTTTAACTGATTTAGATAAACCTTGGGTAATCACGCACAAACCAGCTGGTCACTTCCTTGCTCCGCAAGGTGGCGAGCGTATTGGCGATGTATCTAACGTGGTCTTTAGTAATGGCTGGGTTGTGAATGAGTACAACGAAGTCTTTATCTATTATGGCTCGAGTGATACGCGGCTACATGTAGCCACCTCAAGCGTGAGTCAATTGCTTGATTACTGTATCAATACGCCGGCGGATGCTTACAATTCTCATCAATCGGTTCGTAGAATACTCGATTTGATCGACGCGAATGAGGAACTGTAGTGAGCCTTGCATTAGAAAGTGAAATCTCGAACGATAAATTTGACTCCAAGACAGTGGAGCACGAATTAAACCGTATTGCTGCGTGGTGGGGCGAGTACAGTGTTGATTTTGAGTATGGAGGCTTTGTAGGGGAAATTGATTATGCGGCTCAAGTTGTCCCTCATGCAAGTAAAGGCATTGTATTTCATAGTCGAATATTATGGTTTTTTAGTGAAATAGCTCGGCGAGAAAATAATGCTGAATATAAGATGCTTGCCACTCGGGCTTTTCATTACCTAATGAATCATTTCGACGATCAAGAGTATGGAGGGGCGTATTGGGAATTAGCATTTGATGGCACCGTGCTCCAAGCAAAAAAGCAAACTTATGCTCAGTGCTTTTGCATATATGCTCTTTGTAACTACTTTCGTCTTACTGGTGAGCAGACAGCGCTAGACAAGGCACTCACGTATTTTAAATTAATAGAAGAGCATGCTAGAGATTGGGAGTGTGGCGGTTATATAGAAGCCTGCAGTGAAACGTGGTCTGATATTCAGGATTATCGCTTAAGCGATAAAGATCTGAATTTACCTAAATCTATGAACACTCATCTACATGTCCTCGAGGCCTATTCTGCGCTTTATGCAGTGCATAAGAGCGCAGAAACGGAAGAAGCCTTGCGGCATGTTCTTGAGGTATTCGAATATCATATTTACTGTCGAAAGAATGCGCATCTGAAGTTATTTTTTGACATGCATTGGCGAAATGAATCTTTAACCTACTCTTTTGGGCATGATATTGAAGCAAGTTGGTTACTCTGGGAAGCTGTAAATATTCTGGGTGATGATGTTATTGAGGCTAAGTTCAAACCCCTTGTGGTTGATTTAGCCCAAGTCTGTTTGGATGAAGCCATCGGCCCAGAGGGGCAGGTTTGCGACGAGTATATTTTCAATTCAGAAAGACGAATTGAGACGAGTTATTGGTGGGTGCAGGCAGAAGCGTTAGTTGGATTTATGAATGCGTTTACCATAACAGGCAATCAAGATTTCAAGGATGCATGTCAACCCATTTGGTCTTTTATTCAGCGCTATCATATTGACGCTGTGCACGGCGAGTGGCATTGGCTTGCTAGCAAGGACCACAGTCCCGAGAATCGGATTTATAAGGCAGGCTTTTGGAAAGCTCCATATCATAATGGGCGTGCAATGATGCAGATACTTGACCTAATGACTGAATAATTGGTGATAAATCAATTAGCTATTGAGTAATAGATAATGTTAAAAATTTTGATATTGGCAACGTGCACGATGCTGACGAGTAATTTAGCGCATAGTAAATTTAATCACTTTATTACCCGCGAAGGTAGTGTGTTGAAGGACGGCAATGAAGTGTTACGATTTGCTGGTATGCATGCCCCTGAATTACATCGAATAGAAGATGACGAACGAGGCGTATGTAAAGCGGACCGCCGAGGCTGGGGACATTATTCGAAGTGGCCTACAAAGGACGAGCAGCAAAATTGGATCCGTTCTCTCGTTCTAAGTGGGCAAAAAGCCACTCGAATATATGTGTTTTCGGTAGCTCATCCTGATGATGTGGCATGTCAACGAGAAGCACATATTCTACCTCCTCTTACTCCTGAAGATGCTCCAAGGTTAAACGAGCATGCAATGAAGGTGTTTGATCGTATGCTGGCGATAGCTGACAGGGAAGGCTTAAGAATTATTGTTCCCTTTATAGACCATTGGAGCTGGTGGGGAGGGCGCACCGAACTTGCCGCGTTTTATGGGGAAACAGCTGAGGATTTTTATAATATTAATAGTAAAACCTATCAAGCTTATTTATCTGTTATAAAGCAAATCATTTCCCGCACTAACACAATAACGGGGCGAAAATATTCAGAAGAAAAGGCTGTAATGGCGTGGGAAACAGGTAATGAATTAAAAAACAGTACGACTGACTTTGTCACTCACACGGCCGCTTTAATAAAGAAACTAGCACCACATCAGTTGGTTGTTGATGGTAATTATCTAAGTGTGCTGCAGTCATCTGTCAACGATCCGAATATAGATATCATTAGTAATCACTTCTATTCCGTTAATCATAATAATAAGCCGCAGACTATTGTTGACGATTTAAATGCTATTGGCGGTAAAAAGGCTTACATAGTTGGTGAGTTTGGGTTGATCCCTACCAAACAAATGCAAACTATTCTACAAACCGCTGTAGGTGCAAAAGTAAACGGGGCTCAAACTTCTGGTGCGTTGGTGTGGGGGTTTAGAGGCCGACGTCATAACGGCGGATTTTATTGGCATAAGGAAGGAAGCACTGAATTTTACAGTTACCATTTACCTGGTTTTCCGGAGGGAAATGGTAATGATGAAATAGCAGTCATTGATACAGTAAGAAAAGCGCAGGCAAATATGCTTGGGTTAGCAGAGCTTGTGCCATTACCTTTACCGGAAGCTCCAAATTTACGAGCTATCAAGCAGGGGCAATATATTAATTGGTTGGGCTCGCCGGTTGGGAGAGCGTATAGAATCGAACGAAAGAGGGTTGGAGCGAAAGAGTGGAAAATTATTGGTGAGGGTATAAGTGATGGCAGAAATCGATATGACTCGCGGTATAACAATCTATTTCAAGATAAAGCAAAGTTGAAACCAAATCATACATACCTGTACCGCGTGATTGCTAGCAATGAATCGGGAGATTCTTTACCGTCCAATATTCAAGCACTGTTCGTCACGACAAGTACTTAGTCGCTGATCTGAGCAATTAGGTTTTCAAATAAGGCACAGTTCTGTCGTCCTAATAATCTTTCCTTAGTAAGTCAGGTAAACGATGGTAAGAAATTAGTCGTTGACTAAATGTAACCGGTTACGTTAATATTTTGTTGAATTGTTTTCGGTCCTATTAAAATTAAGTGGTTACCGGTTACATTACATTTGAGGTCTTGCCGACTTCAGCTGCAAACTATTAAATGCTGAACATAGTTATGGATGTCCTGATTGGATATCTGGTGCAAGTTTCAGGTAGATAGACCTTTCGTCATTTTCAGCTTTGCAAGGACGGCTATTTGGTCGCGCTTCTATATTTAAATACAGGTTATTTTGACTATGAAAACTCCATTAAAAACCAACAATGAGATGAGATCTGAGCCGCTAATCGAAGATAAGAAACGACGGTCTATTCTTTTTGGCCTCAGCGCAATCATCGGCAGTGCAGGTGCTTCAAAAATACTTGGTGGAAACGCGTTAGGTGTTGCCATGGCCTATGAAAGGCACTCTGAAGGCGCTCAATCAGCGGGACGACTATTCACATATGGACAAATGCAAATTCTGCGTGACGTGTGTCAGCTCGTTATTCCCAAAACCGATACTCCAGGTGCAGCCGACCTAGATACGCATGGTTTTATTGATAATCAACTAGTTCGTTGCCATCGCGCCGACGAGCAGTTGCGAGCGGTAAAGTTATTAAAATTAATGGATTCGTCAGCCAAAAAACAATTCAAGAAGAATTTCATTCAGAGTAGCGAGCAACAACAACTATCCCTTTTAACGTCGATTGAAAATGCAAAAAACGGTTTTTTGGCAGACGATGCTGAACATTTTGCTTTTCTAAAACAATTAATTGTCTTTGGCTACTTTACGACTGAAATTGGCGCAACTGAAGAATTGGCGTATTTACCAGTACCCGGCGGTTTCAAAGGGTCTATCCCATACTCTTCCGTAAATAAAGCTTGGTTTGGCTAATCTGAAAGTTAGCAATCTGGCTTTTGAGACAAAACGTTTAGCGTAAAGATTTTCTAATAGGGCAATGTTATGAACAACGAAATGTACATTAAAGAAAGCAATCAGGTGTATGACGCGATAGTCGTCGGCTCTGGCTTATCAGGAGGTTGGGCGGCAAAAGAATTTTGCGAGCGTGGCTTGAAAACGTTAATGATAGAAAGAGGACGCGTTGTAGAGCACAGGAAGGATTATATTGGAGAAGGTGTCCCGCCTTGGGAAATGCCGATGCGAGGAAAGGTTGACAATATCTTACTCGAGCAACGTCATCGAATCCAAAAGCAGTGCTATGCCTTTAATGACGCTACCAAGCATTTCTTCGGTAACGATAGAGATTTACCTTATACCACTAAAGAGGGGACCACATTTAGTTGGATACGTGCGAACCAGCTCGGCGGGAAGTCATTGCTATGGCATCGACAGTCCTTTAGGTTAAGCGACTTCGACTTCAATGCAAATATCCACGATGGTTACGGAAATGATTGGCCAATTCGATATTCGGATATCGCAAAGTGGTACGAGCATGTGGAGAAGCACGCGGGAATTAGTGGTGCCAAAGAAAGATTGGAACAGTTACCTGATAGCGATTTCTTTCTACCTCCGTTTGAAATGACAAAGCCCGAAATTGATATAAAGGCTGCTATAGAAAAAGCGTTCCCCGATCGTAAAATGATAATGGGACGTATGGCTCATCTGACAAAGCCGACCGAGCTTCACATTCAGCAAGGTAGAGTTCAGTGCCAAGCACGGAACGAATGCCAGAAAGGATGTTCATTTGGCGCTTACTTTTCTACGCAAAGTTCAACGTTGCCTGCTGCCGCTGCAACAGGCAATTTACATATTGCCCCAAATAGCGTGGTACATAGCCTGATTTATGATGAAAAAAGTAAACAAGTTCAAGGTGTTCGCGTTATTGATAATGACACGCTTGAAGAGCGTGAGTATTTTGGCAAAGTTGTTTTTCTTTGCGCTTCAACCTTAGGCTCCACGCAAATAATGCTAAATAGTACTTCAAAGTCTTTCCCCAATGGCATTGCTAACAGTTCTGGCGTATTGGGTCATTACTTAATGGACCATAATTATAACGCTAAAGCCTATGGAGACATTCCGGGATACGAAGAGGAGTATTACAAAGGTCGTCGCCCTGGTGGGATCTATATACCAAATTTTCAATATGAACCTAAAAAAGGCAGCAAGAAATACTTAAGGGGGTACGCATTAGCAGGTGGCGCATATAGAGAAGGTTGGAAAGAAAATGCCAGTAATAAAGGCTTTGGCCGTGATTTTAAAGATAGTATTTCAAACGCAGGTAAATGGAAGTTTAATCTTAGCGCTCAAGGAGAAATGCTTCCTAGATATGAGAACACAGTTCAGTTACACCCTACTTTGAAAGACAAATGGGGTATTCCTCAATTAGATATTAATTGTCGTTGGTCTAGCAACGAACTCGATATGATGAAAGATGCAGCAGATACAGCTGAAAAAATGCTAAAGGTTGCAGGGATTGAGAACATCAAAAAAACCGTGACACAAAAGCCACCTGGTTTAGCTATTCATGAATTGGGCACCGCCAGAATGGGAAGTGATCCCAAAACGTCAGTTCTTAACGGGTTTAACCAATCGCACGATATCAACAACTTATTTGTAACCGATGGGTCTTGCTTTAGTAGCTCAGCAGTTCAAAACCCGTCGTTAACGTTCATGGCTTTGACTGTCAGAGCTGTCGATTTTGCAGTAAAAGAAATTAAAAACGGACGAATTTGAAATGGGAGTAAAACTAATGTTTACCAAGTTTAGGTCTAAGCAGGTATTGATCAGCAGTATAGTTTCTATTTTATTGCTGCTAAACGGTTGTGTGAATAATACTGAACAATCACTCACACCAAAAGTTAGCGTTCAGCTATGGTCTGTAAAAGACGCCGTAAAAAGTGACTTTGAAGGAACATTAAGTGAATTAGCAGATATGGGATTTGATGGTGTGGAATTTGCCGGTGAATTTGGCAAATACAAAGAAGATCCAACAGCACTCAAATCGTTTTTGGACGGTATTGGGATACAAGTTAGTGGAGCGCACCTTCCTTTTGAAAAATTAAACTCGGAGAATTTTAGTGCAACCACTCGTTTTTATCGCGCACTAGGATGTGACACGTTGATCATTCCTTTTGATAAAAGAGCATTTGATGATAGCCAAGTTGACAACCTTATCGCAGACTTAAACCGATTGTCTGCTCAGCTGGCACCTTTGGGTATGAAGATTGGCTACCACAATCATGCGCAAGAATTTGGTGTTCATAAAGATACAACGTTTTGGGATTATATCGCCAAAAATACAAATGAGAATGTCGTCATGCAACAAGATGTGGGTTGGACGACTTACGCAGGTAAGGATCCAATTGAATATGTGAAACGTTATCCTGGCCGCACGCTCACAACGCATTATAAGGTAGAACTACCTGAAGGCACTCAAGGGAAATTGCCCCTAATTGGCCAAGACACTATTGATTGGGCAAACCTCATTGACGCGAATATTGAGTTTGGTGGGACTAAGTGGCTCGTTGTCGAACAAGAGACATACCCTAACGGCTTGACCCCTCTTGAAGCGGTCAAAGTATCTAAAAGTGGATTAGATTCTTTTTTACAAGATCTTTAATCACAGGTAACTCGATTTGGCTACTTTGCCCGTAGGAACGTTCTGTTTAATTGTTATGTTCTGTTGGGCTTGTCGCTAGAAATGTAGTACTAGATATTTAGGAATGAAATATATGCTTAACTCGACGGCGATTAATAGCATTTTAATCAGCGTACTGTTAATTTTTTCTACAGTGGTCTGTGCGCAAACTCAGTTGGAAAAAGATACCTCTCAACCGAACATAGTGTTGATTTTAACGGATGATCAAGGATGGGGTGATGTGGCTTATAACGGTAATAATTTGATCGACACCCCAAATATTGATGGAATAGCGAAACAGGGCGCTACGTTTTCACGGTTTTATGTTAACCCTGTTTGTGCACCCACCCGCGCTAGCTTATTGACCGGTCGTTACTCTTTAAGAACGGGGGTTCACAATGTTACGCGGGGCGAAGAAGCGATGAGGGCTGAAGAAGTAACGTTAGCCGAAGTTTTAGCTGACAAGGGATACGCAACTGGTGCTTTTGGAAAGTGGCATAACGGTGCATATTTCCCGAATACCCCTCTAGGACAAGGATTTGATGAGTTTGTGGGATTTACCGCAGGGCACTGGAGTGAATATTTTGATACAGAATTAGAGTTCAATGGTGTGATGAAAAAGACGTCTGGTTACATTACCGACGTGCTCACTGATGCTGCGATAGATTTCATTCGTAAGCAGAAAGATAAGCCTTTTCTTGCCTACATCCCCTATAACGCACCACATAGCCCCTATCAGGTCCCTGATACCTATTTTGAAAAATACAAAGCTAGGGGGTTAAACGATAGAACTGCCTCAATCTATGGGATGGTAGAAAATATCGATACCAATATTGGGCGGGTTCTGTCTGAGCTAGATAGCTTAGGCTTAAGTGATAAAACTATTATTGTTTTTCTTTCTGACAACGGGCCTCACCAAAGTGAGAATGTAGGAGGACGCCGTTATAACGGAGGTATGCGAGCAGGCAAAGGTAGTGTGCACGAAGGAGGCGTGAGAGTGCCACTATATATACATTGGCCAAATCATATAGAGGGAGGCAAGGTTGTTCAGGACATAGCCCAGCATATAGACTTGTTTCCAACTCTTCTTAACCTTACTGATGTTGATGTACCTCAAAATCTAGATATAGATGGAATAGATTTAACTACGCTACTTACATCCGCAAAAACCGAACTGCCATCAAGGATGCTGTATACACATAGGTGGAGTATGGGCGAGGTCGTACCTTCTCCTGGCGCAGTGCGCACTCAACAGTGGCTAGCTACGCTTGAGGAAGGTAGTTGGTCACTGTACGACGTTGTCAATGATAGCGAAGAGCAGCACAACCTCGCTACTGAATATCCCGCTCAGTTGGAAAAAATGTCTAAGGCCTACTTCTCTTGGTTTGAAGATGTGACGTCAGCGGGGTTTGACCCTATACCGGCTGATATCGGTCACAAAGGTTATCCCGTGGTGATGCTTGAAGGGGCTAACGCTTATTTAACAGGTACAGGTATTGGCTACGCCGGAGGCAACGGTTGGGCGCATTCTTGGGTAACTAATTGGATTGATCCCGAAGCTTATATGACATGGCATATAAATGTCGTCGATGCCGGAGCTTATAGTTTATCAATGCGCTACGCGCTAAATGAAGACGCCAAAGGTATGATTGTGAGAGTAGAGATTGGTGATCAGCATATTGATACTAAAATTACTAAGTCTCACAAACGCAAAGCGTTACCTGCCAGTGATCGAGCTCCAAGGTATTCAGTTTTTGAACAAACTTGGGCAACGGTCGATCTTGGAAGTATTAACCTACCTAAAGGGAAGGAAGAGCTCCATATCAAGATTTTATCAAATCCAGGAACGCAAGGGATTGAAGTGAAAGACTTATCGATGACTAAGCTATAGTCGGTCAGACATGATCCGCTACTTAGTTGTAGCGGATCGATTGAGTTAATATTTATTATTTATTTCAAATGCGGATAAAAATAGCCTATTTATTTCTCGGGGCGGCAGTACTTCCACGTAAAACAAATTCGATAGGTAAGACATATTCTGTTTGACTAGGGTTGAGCTCGTCTATCAATTGAAATAGCAGTTCTGCTGATTTTTCTCCGATTCTCTCGGCTGGTTGAGCAACTGTTGTTAAAGGGGGGTCTAAATAGCGTGATACTTCTAAATCATCGAAGCCTGTAATAGATATATCTTGAGGGATTTTCATACCTCTTTCTTTGAAGCCTTTCATCGCACCTATAGCCATCTGGTCATTCATGCAAAAGATAGCGGTTGGAGGTGAATCCATAGTTGCAAATAGAGCAGAAGCATTAAGTCCAGACCAGTATGAAAAGTCGCCCTCTAGCACTAACTTTGGGTCATAAGTGATTGCGGCTTCAGATAATGCCTTTCTATACCCTTCTAGGCGCTCGATTGCATGTGGGTTTGTTTTTAGTCCGGTAATCACACCAATACGAGAATGTCCGATTGAGATGAGGTATTTTACTACTTCTTTAGCTGCGCCAATGTTATCGATTCGTACCGAGGGGTACGGAGTGTTTTCACAACCACTGGCGTTTACCGCAAGCACTTGGGAACGAGGTAGAGCGGAATCAAAATCGTTATAAGGTCTAAGTTGGATTATACCGTCTGCTTGTCGAGTTTCGACTAGATTGATATATTCCTCTTCACGGCTTGAAGAGTCTCTTGTGTCGCCTAACAGCACGCTAAAACCTCTTCTTTGAGCTACTGTTTCGATGCCTCGGATGACAGTAGTAAAAAACAAATTTGCTATATTAGGCACTAAAATAACGATGCTTTTAGCTGTTTTGTTGCGAAATTTTTGAGAAAGCATATTTGGCCGGTATTGCAATTTCTCTATCGCTAACTGGACTTTCTTTAAGTTTTCTTTTGATAATGTTTCAGGTTTACTTAACGCCCGTGAAACTGTTGCCGTTGAAAGGCCTGCCTCTTTAGCAACATCTCTAATTGTTGTCACAGCGCTGATTCACTCCTAATGTCACTATGTTGTTTTGATAAGTGCAATACCGGTTACTTTTGTGTAAGTATAATAGATATTTACAAATATTAACTCATTATATAGTAATGAAAAATTTTTCGTAACCAGTTACATAGAACTACTGAAACCATAGTAAGAAAAGCTAGCTGAAGATGTTTTACCATTTGGTTATATGGAAAATTTTATAACTATGAGGTTTAAGCGAATATTGGCTTGCAGCTGTGCGGCTTAATCCGCACAGCTTTATATCCTTTAGCTTTATTGGTAGCGTTTCAATAATTCAATTGTTTTTTTACTACCTTCGTACTCTGAAAGACGATCCCCTTCAAATTCAGCACTATAAGTACCTTGGAAATTTGCAGCAAACAAAATATCCATACATCGGTCATAGTCGATAGTCGTTTCTCTGCCAGATGCGTCGAAATCGTGTGCTTTCGCACTGATACCCTTTGCGTATGGCGCGAGATCCATAATGCCTTGGTATCTGTCATACCAACGAGGTGGCTCAATATTCCACCCACCCATAAAGAAGTTATCGAAGTCTAGGAATATTCCGCAATTTTTATGGGCTGTTTTGTCAATTAACATCGCCAACCACGCTCCAACATTTGATTGATATCCATGATTTTCAACAAGTACTTCTAACCCATATTCAAGCCCAATTTCCGACAAGTCATAAAGGCCCTCCGCACATTGATTAAGACGCTCCAAATAGGTACCGTCACCGTAAGCATTTACACGAAGTTGGGTGCAGCCTAGTTCTGCCGCAGCTTCCATCCATGGAATATGGTTTTCAACGGCTTGCTTTTGCAACTTGGAGTTACTGTTTCCAATCGACCCGGTTTCGTCGCACATTAATAGCTTAAACGAAATTCCATCGTCCTCAGCTCGTTGCTTGAACTCTTTCAACCAGGCCTTATCCTGAGCGTGCCCAAACCACAGTACATTTACCAGGTCGACCGTTGAAACTCCCAAGTCTCGTGCCACCTTGGTGATTTCTCTTGGGTCCATATTACCCATTAATACCTCGTCAGGATTTGAATGCAGCGTTTGCTTAAATTTTGCATTATCATCTCTACTGGCTCCGAACATTGCTCTGTGAAAGCTCCATTGGGAAATGGAAATATCAAATCGCGAAGAATTTCTGAAGTCACTACCGCTAATCGCTGCATTGGGCATCAGCATACTCCCCAGAGCCATAAGGTTAAATTGACGTCGGTTCATGGTATTGCCCTATCTGTGTCCCTATTGTTTTGCGCATAACATACGTAGGGAAGTTAAAAGATTTTTATAGTCAAAATTTAAGATTTCAATTTATGTTTACATATTTTCCGTGAGACTCCTTTAGACTTTTTAAGCAAACTATTAGGCTAGGTCCTCAAGTGATTTTCCTTTTGTTTTCGGCATCATATATAGAACCCAAAAATGACTCATGGGGTAAATCGACTGATAAAAGTGACGTTGAAAGATTCGCGAGTGCGGGTACTGCTTCTAGGGCCTGCATAACGCGCGATTCCAATCCTACTAACAGCGAAATGACGCAATTAGATATAAAAGTGATTAATATTCCGAAGACAATTTGAAATTGATACATCGTCGCTAACCTACCTCTATGATTAGCAGCTGCAATTTCATAAATATATTCAGGAACGACGATTGATGATATTCCTGGGACCATACCACCAATGAATCTTAGCATTGAAAAGGGAATTGGGGCGGGCGCAAGTGCCGAGATCAAAATTAATATTCCCACTAAGATCAGTGTTTTCTTGAGTCCTAAATTATTACACGGAATATTCATAAATAGGGCACCAATCACAGTTCCCCATAGGGCGTAAGGCATAATCCATAAACCATGGTCGTAAGATGTCAGCCCCCATAACTCTTGAATAGGTCTCTCTGCTCCAGATATAACTACGGTATCAAAGCTAAAAAATAAGCCTGCTAGCGAGACTGCGACAGACGAGTACATGATTTTTTGTGTTTTAAATACTGTCACGAATCTGCTCAGCGCTTTTAAGCCATAGTGCATTGATACGTTCCCTTTAGTATTTGCTAAGAGAAGTTATGAGATGCGTAAGTTCATTATTTTAACAATGGGTTAAACTCACGCTTCACGAATTAAGTTACCGGTTACATTTAAAACGTACCTAGTCACATTCAGAGCTTACTACTTTTATACTGAATGATTCTTAAGTTAACAAATTTGTCACAAAATAACCAGTTACAATTGGTATTGCAACTTCTCGCTCTCATATTTTCATATGTTTAGGGTTATCAGGGGAGGGGCCTGTTGAGAGGGAGGGTATTGTTTTGCTTATTAAAATTATGAGTGTGTTGGATAGCCTTTCCCAAAGTTCACTTCGTATCTTTCAGAGCTAACGAGTCTGAATATTCTCGTTAGCTGCAGAAGGCGGAGTGTTAGAGAGCCTAATTTAGTGCTTGTATAACTTTGCAAAAGAAGTGGCGAATATTTGTGCGTTCTAGAGTTTTATATTCATTTAAATCAGTTGGTTAAGCATTTTTTTCAGTATTTATGTAATTAAAATGTTGATCATTTGTAATCGGTTACGTTAAGCTTCCACTCAGTTATTTGGTTGCGATTTTTTTTAAATCTATGTGTAACCGGTTACTTTGTTGGTTTGGATGCACATATTAAGTTAGTAATTATTCGGCACTGAATATTTATAGGTGAATGGGATGCAACCTAAGCTACGTATCAGAATATAAATAAGAAACAGGAAATAAAATATGCTTTTTGAAAATACAAATTTTAAGCGCAGTATTTTGTCGGCTAGTGTTTTAGCAGGGCTGTCCCTAGCATCCAACACACTCTTTGCTCAACAAACGTCTGAGGTAGAGCGTGAAATCGAAACTGATAGTTCAGTAGAAGTGATTCAAATTAGAGGTATTAAGGGCTCTCAGATCCGTTCAATAAATACGAAAAGATTTGCTGCTAGCGTTGTTGATTCAATTTCGGCAGAGGATATAGGAAAGTTACCAGATGCGACTATTGCAGATTCGTTGCAGCGCGTTTCAGGGGTACAGATTACGCGCTCCGCAGGTGAGGGCGCCCGATTAAACGTTCGAGGTATGCCACAGGTTAATACAACACTAAATGGTGAACAGTTTTTAGCTGCTGGTTCAATAACTACAGTGCAACCTGACTTTGCTGACATACCTTCTACGATGGTGTCTGGTATGGACGTGATTAAATCGAACACGGCTAGTGTACTCAGCGGCGGTATTTCAGGCACTGTAGACCTGAAAACTCTTAGAGGTTTTAATCTTGATGAAGGCACTACTTTCGCTGGTTTAGCTGAACTTACCGAGGGCTCGTTGGGAGATGACACCGATGGAAGACTTTCTATTTTTGGTGGAATTAATACGGGCACCATTGGCGCTACAGTAAACGTGGCTTATCAAACATCCAACTTAGCTGATTATACGTTAGGCTCGGCCGGCGATGGTTGGTTTCGTGGAGCTTCTGAAGACGGGCCTGGTGGAGGGCGATTTGCTCGTTCTCCCGATGACATAAACGGGGACGGCGACTTCAATGACGGTTTCCAGTCTTTCCAAGGGCACCAAGCGGCAAATAAGTTTACGGATCGTGAGCGGTTGGGTATCAATGCCTCTTTTCAGGCGCAATTATCAGATAGTTTTGTACTAACGGCTGACGTGTTTTATACACAAATGGAAGAGTATCAGCGCTCGGCAGCATTTATTGCGAGCAATGCGTGGCAAGGTAAGTGGGGGTGGTTTAATCCTATTGAAACAGTAGCCCGCCCAGATATACACGATGCGGATGGAGGGGACTTTCATTCAGTCCAAGCTGCCGAGCTTCAGGCTCGTCGTACTATGTCTCATTCTGAAACGCTATATTCTGACAGAGACTCATTAAATACAAATATTGAATTAGAGTTCGATAACGGTGGGGTATTCTCAGGCAGTGTTCGTTATGTACACGGCAGTGCAAAGAATGATCAATATGGCGGATTTGCGGATAACTACATCAATGATGGTTCTCAAGTAGGTGCAACTTTTAAAGGCCCCGGTGGTGAAGTGATAAGTGCGGTAAATCCTTGGGGCTATGCAGGCCAGCCCGCATTAGATGCAGCATCTCAACCAGTTTTAGATTTAGACGGAGCTCCCGTTTATACACAAATCCCAGTGGGGATCCGTTATTCAGGTGATAATCAGCACTGGGAATTACCCACGATTGATGGCGAAGTGTTAGGTTCAAATAGTAGTCGATATGCAGCCACGTCCATCAACAACAACGGAAATGAAACTGACGCCACACTAGATGTTGTTAGGGCCGATGGTAGTTATATATTTGATTTGGGTGACCTTGCGTCTGTAGATTTTGGTGTTCGGGCATCAGAACGTGAAGTTGAAAGATTTAACTGGAATGGGTTGGCCGAGTTCACAAATGGGAATGGAGATGATTTTGTTGCTCGGTGGAAAGATACTGCATCAGGCGCACCTGTTACTGGTGAATCTTACATTCCCCCTATATCGTTTGATGACCCGCGTATCGCCGATAACATCATCCAAATAAGTGACTTTGGCGGAGCAACAGGGCTGGGTGGCCTCTATTTTCTTGATCCTAAGGCGCTGGACAACGCCGCGGACTTTAATACCAAGTTATATGGCTCCAATATTAAAGCGATAAACCCGGACAATACCTTTGTCGTGAACGAAGAAACGATTTCTATTTATGCTCAGGCAAATTTCAGTGGTGAATTGGGCGTCCCTTACAATGCAAACTTAGGTTTTCGCTATATAGAGACAGATCTGGAAATCACGCAGCACGAAATTGTATCGGGCACGACCGCTGTTTTTAATAATAAGACTTATTTGCTCGGGCCTGGGGCTGAGAATTTAGACGGTGGCGAAACAACCACTAGCAATGATTATAGTGACTTTCTGCCTAGCGCAAATATTTCGTTTGAAATCGCTGATGACCAAATTTTCCGCCTTTCATATAACGAAACGTTGAGCTCTCATGATGCCAATAACTTAGGTAGAGGACTGAGTGTGACGCGATTGATACAACCTGATGGGTCGTTTCAGGCACAATCAGCATCTGCCAATGGCAACCCAAACTTAAAGCCTTGGCGTTCTACTAACATTGATGCTTCATATGAATGGTATTTTAACGAAACAGGGTTAGTGAGTATTGGTGTGTTCAGTATGGATATCGAATCATTCATTGAAAATGGAACTGTGATACGTAGTGACATAACAGATTCAGACGGACAAGTAACCAACACAAGCGTACCCACAAGTACGATCCTAAATGGAGATGGAGGTAAAATAAAAGGAGTTGAATTTAGTTATCAACAAGCATTCGACTTTCTCCCCGAAGCCATAAATGGTTTAGGCATGATGTTTAATTACACCTATGCACCAAGTGATAGTGCCAACACAGATTGGTATGGTGACGAGTTACCCATTGGTGATAATTCTGAAAATCAGGCAAATACCGTAATATATTGGGAGAAAAATGGCTTAGCGGTCCGAGTGGCTCACAACTATCGCAGTGAATCCTTGGTTGGCGTGACCAGCATATGGGATGATGGAGCTCAAGTGAGCCGACCATTTGCCCATTACAACGAGCCAACAAGTTATGTTGATATGTCGGTCAGTTACGATATTAATGAAAATATATCGGTCTATGCGCAAGGAACAAATATAACTGAGGAGTCTCAAGCTCAATATCTGCAGTGGGAAGATAATCGCCAGAAACAGTTTATCAATGAAGCTCGATATACTCTTGGTGTCCGCGGTCGTTTATAATTAGTTGATTATTATAGAAGCCACTTCTTATCTCAAGAGAAGTGGCTTTTTATATGATAAATAAAAGTTAGAAGATTGAACTATTGAATAATATTTTTTATTTATTTGATTAAGTATTTAGGGTAGTTTAATAAGCTCCTACGTAAAAATTCTCGTGATTTGTCTAAACCTTGAACTTGATGTTTATCGCTTGGTGATTTTAATTTTATAGGGAAATAACCATGGCCAGCTAAGATAGCGTACCAAGAGGGTATTGGGTAATATTCCTGTAATCCCAACTTTAACACTAACTGGCTAATATCTAATCCACTTTTCCAGCCTTGTAATAATTTCTGTAATCTAGGTGAGATGTTTTTTAAATTGTTGCTGTTATTTTTCCAATACTCAGAGTCATCTCTTGAATTTAGAGTGTAGTGCAAAACAATATAGTCTTTAATTCCGTCAAAATCAGAATTAATTTGATGGTTAAATTTTTCTTGGAATTTATTCGTGAATCCGCCCTGCTGGTATGCATCCACAAACTTTCCGACGGTTTGTTGAATTAATAACAAAGCGGTAGCTTCTAGAGGCTCTATGAAACCCTGTGATAACCCTACAGCTAAACAGTTGTTTTTCCAGTGCTTGTTTTTTCGTCCTAACTTAAATGATAAATGACGTACTTCTTGCTCACTATTAGTAATGTCTAAATGTTTCTTTAACTCTTGTTCAGCTTGTTCTTTGTTAACATATCTAGAGCTATAAACGTACCCATTACCGTTGCGATTGGTTAGGGGAATTTTCCAAGCCCAGCCATATTTTAGCGCTGTGGCTTCAGTTTGAGCTCCGATCGCATCACTATCTAATGGCGTCGAAATAGCAACAGCTGAATCGTTGTACAGTTCATCTTGATAGCTAATAAATTCAATGTGGGGTAATTTGTTAATTAAAAGCCCCTTAAAACCACTACAGTCAATGAAAAAATCACCTGCGATCTTTTGATTGTCTTTCAATATTACTGCCTTAATATCGTAATCTTTTGATAGTTCAGTATCTTTGACATGACCCACTTTATAATTGACACCATTCCCCATAGCTATTTTTTTGAGATACTTCCCTAGCAAGCCTGCATCGAAATGGTAGGCATAATCTATCTCGAATGGAAAGTTTTCATTAGCAATAGGTAATTTTTTTTGCTCCGATATTTTTGCAGCTAAATAAAAGCTGCTTGGGTTAGCTGATAAATCTATCCCAGTGGCCCTTAATTGAGCATTATAAAAAAAATTGTTTTGTATGTGCTGATCTATAGTTGATGGGAATGAATGGAAATAACTTTCATAATCTTTAACTGTAGACCAGTTATTAAAACGGATCCCAGTTTTATAGGTAGCATTGCACTCTGGCATCCATTCATCTTCTCGTATGTTCAACAAATCGAAAAAATTTCTTAGTGCGGGAGTGGAACCTTCTCCTACCCCAATAATTGGAACTTCTGGTGACTCGACCAAAGTGATATTTATGTCTTTAAATGAATGAGCTAGTATATTTGCGGTCATCCATCCGGATGTTCCGCCTCCCACTATTATTATGCTTTTCATGTCTAATCCAGAAAAATATGGTTATCAAAGTATAGTTAATTAAAACTAATCATTAAACAGTAATTTAGCCTTAAACTTATAATTGGGAAACCTATTTTCTATTAAAAATGAAATGGGTTTTTGTTTTATTTTGTTTTGGATTGATGGGGATTTTAATGGGAGTTTACATTGTTACGTGTGTTGAAAACGCGGATTTACAGTTGAAATAAATATATTTTTATCTGAGTTTTCGGTTATGTAACTAATGATCTTTAGTATATTTTGAAAACTATTTACGAAACTTTTTTCGTATCGTTTAAAGTTATATTTAGTTAGATTTTATGGGTAATTGAGAGATCTAGAATGACATGGATTGATGTAAAAATTTGATTTTTTATAACTCTAAATAGAAAATTATCTCATATTGGGCGAGTTAACGTGCAAAATTTTCGTTAAAAAGTATCTTTTTTATCGTTCTTTATTATGTGCGAAGGGTGATGAGAACGTCTAATGAAATAGACGATTAAAATCGTAAGATCTAGCAATTAATGTGGATTTATCCATACCTAATGCAAGAGTTATTTGTTCGCTAGGGCAAGTGATTGAATGGCGCGGAAAATCTACACAAAATGCCTACGTTTAACAATTTAATCGCACTGTTTGGCATGAGTGGCTAGCCTTAGATATGTTTAAAAGTGTCGAGAAATCACAAAATTCAGCGACAGGTTGGCTATGGATCAGCAACAATGAAAAACCTATTATGGCGATAGGTAGTGTGCACCTGAGCAATTATTGAGAGCGGCTTAAAGATTTTCTACAAATGGCTGCTGCTTAAAATGGGGTATTATAAAATTTCGGTTTAAGAATTTTTTGCCTATTTTGCTTCGAAAAAGAGTGAACGTTTGGGGCATGCTCTACACTGTGTAGACGCTACTTTCGTGATTTGAATAGCAAACTAAATGACTTCTTTATCAGCGAAGAAAGTCTAGCAAAAGTGTACTTTGTTAAAGAAAGTTAAGCATCAAAAAGAGCTTTATATTTACGGCAAAAGTTACTTTTTTGTACATCTTTTTAGAGTCGTTTAAAGCAATTTTTTGACTGAGTAACATAGCTTTTTGAACCTTTATTTAACTCATTTCATTTACTCAAATCGGCCATTTTTCGTTAGCGTTAAAAGTCGGGCTACACAGTTTGATTAAACCTCAAAAAAACGCTGAAATCATCGAGTTTTATGCGTTCTGCATTACAGATTATTTGCAAGTCAAAAAACGGGCTCGCAGCGTAAGCAAAATGCGTTACTCCTAAAAAGGAAGATCTAAAATTTTGATCCGCCTCCCCCCGTTACTCCTAACTTTTTTTGTTAGGAGTAACGCATCTTCCTTTTTAGGAGTAACACTTCAAATTCCAGTTGAATTAGTTGTTTTCAGGGTAGTAAAATTCACCATGATTGGTAAGGGCTTTACGATTTTACTTTAATAATAAAATGAGTAGAAAATTCGCTCTGTTGATTGCTTTTGACATCTAAGTTGTTGATGGTTTTTCATCGAGCACTTTTATGACATTGTGAAGTCTCTCGTGTTAAAATTTCATAGCGCAAAGTAAGAGCAAAATTACGTCAGTTGAAGTATAAAAAATTCATGATCCGTTCTCTCAGGAAAGGCACATAGATTTGTACAAATTGGGTTCAGTATGATTCGTTTAGCTGGGGGCCGCTTGCTCATCTGTAGAGAGTCGTTCCATTTTTTTGGGGAGGAGGTGTAGCCACATCGTCACTTGCTCTGACAATGTTGAATAAGACAAAGTCAGCTGTGTCTTTGGTAAGTCTCTGAGGGTAGTTCTCCGAAGCGGTTTTTATAGTATTCAGCGAATCTGCCTAAATGATTAAACCCGAACATTAATGCGACATCGGTGACCGAGATATTCTTCTGATTTGAAAGCAGAATCTGACGCACTTCAGAGAGCTTTTCATTACGCACATACTTCATTGGTGACAAGCCAACAAAGTGGCTGAAATGTTTGGTTAAGGTGGCAGGGGCAACATCAGTGATTTGAGCTAGTTTTTCCAAGGTGATGTGTTGCTGAATATTTTGGTGAATAAAATCTTTTGCGCGGTGGATCGTTTTTGGAGCTACGCTAACGGTTTCTTGTAATAGCCGTGTATTGTAATTATGTCGAGTTAAGTTTAGCAGCATTAAACACAGCGTATGCTCCAACTGTTGCAACAGAACGAATGTTGTCTGTGGCTGTAACGATAACTCTAACTGCTGAGATATAAAGTGAACCGCATTGAGCCAACTCTTGCCCTCAGGGCTGTTCAGATCAAACGTTGTCTCAAATACCAATGGGATGGGCAGGGCACACCCGAGTATATTCACAAGTGTTTCTTCTATCTTTTTCTTGTCGAGTCTGACGGTAAAAAAAGCGCAATCTTGTGACCAGAGCATTCTCATCTCTTGATTTGGCGAGATAATGCTCGCTAAACCAGGTCTGATAATCGTATTGCTACCTGCGACTTCTACTTGGTCGCTTCCCTTCCAAGGGACTTGAACCAAAAAGCTATTGCTTATTTGTTCTGTTTCAATTTTCACCGCAGTACCATATGAAATATACACTAACGCTGATTTTCCGAAGGGGGCTTCGTTGACTTGGGTAGAAAATGTGTTGCTTCTATTGAGTAGCGTAAATTGGTGAGGACAAAAAATATTCGCCACATTTCTTTGGGCCTCATCTACGCTTGAAGACGAGAATTTGGAAAATTGGCTAAGGGGAAAAATGGGATTCATTTCATCACAAGTTAAAAACGCTTTCTTTTTTAGTAACCCGAATGTACTTATCTTGTCAATAAATATCAAAAGTGGATAGTCCCGCGTTTATTCGGATAGTGAGCGTGTGAATTATCCCCTAGTGTTCTAACGATTATTCTAATAAATAATCGAGGAACACATGGCCGATAAACCATTAAATACAAACGTTTCAACAGCGAGTTATTGCATGATGATATTCATGCTTTTAGTAACCACTGCGTGTAAAGCATCTGAAGAAATAAAGCCGGTACCTGCTAAAAGTGTCTCTTCTTCAGGCGTGTCAGATACGCGCTTGGTTAACGCTGAGTCAGAGTCAGAAAACTGGTTATCTCATGGTAGAACTTACAAGGAGCAGCGTTACAGCACCTTAGACAAAATAAACCTTGGTAACGCCTCAAAGCTTGGTCTTTCATGGGCTTTCGATTTGGAAGGAACTCGCGGTTTAGAAGCTACGCCGATCGTGGTTGACGGAGTAATGTATTTCACAGGTAACTGGAGCAAAGTGTACGCTCTTAATGCTGTTACGGGCGAGCAGCTATGGAAGTATGATCCTAAGGTGCCTCCTGAATGGGCGGTTCATCTGTGCTGCGATGTCGTCAATCGAGGTGTCGCCGTTTGGGAAGATAAGATCTATGTAGGCACTCTCGACGGTAGATTAGTCGCAGTTAACGCTAAAGATGGCTCGCTCGCTTGGGAAGTTCAAACCACACCCACTGACAAACCCTACTCAATTACCGGCGCGCCAAGAGTGGTAAAGGGAAATGTTATTATTGGCAATGGAGGTGGAGAGTTTGGTGTGCGCGGTTTCGTATCAGCTTATGATGGGCGCACAGGGAAACAGAAATGGCGCTTTTATACAATGCCAGGCGACCCTGCGAAGCCTTTCGAAAATCCCATTCTGGAGATGGCAGCCAAAACATGGAAAGGTGAATGGTGGACGCTAGGCGGCGGTGGCACGGTATGGGATTCTATGGCCTACGACTCAGATCTTAATTTACTGTACGTGGGTGTCGGTAATGGCTCTCCTTGGAATCAACAAATACGCAGCTCAGGGGGGGGGGAGATAACTTATTTTTATCTTCTATCGTTGCCGTAAGGCCAGACACAGGTGAATATGTTTGGCATTACCAAACCACACCGGGTGAAAGTTGGGATTACACCGCCGCTCAGCAAATGATCCTTGCAGAATTGGAGCTTGAAGGGCAGAAACGCAAAGTCATTATGCAAGCGCCGAAGAATGGCTTTTTCTATGTGCTTGACCGCGAAACGGGTGAATTCCTGTCCGCTGAGCCCTTTGTTATTTTGAACCCACAATTTTAACAAACGTGAATAACACAATGGATATTTTTAGGGAAAAGATATTCGGGCCAGTCGCGCCAATTTTTAAATTTAAGGATGAAAAGCACGCTACTGAAATGGCTAATGATACTGAGTTTGGCTTAGCTTCGTATGTTTACACTAGTAATATTGGGGTTGCATGGCGAATGACAAAAAATATTGAATACGGTATGGTCGGTATTAATAAAATTGCGATAGGGTATGAAATGGTACCTTTTGATGGCATGAAAGAATCAGGTAACGGTCGAGAAGGCTCCAAATATGGCTTAAAAGATTATACAGATATGAAATACATTTGTTTGGGTGGATTAGATAGTTAATAACGTCATTGATGTTGCCCCAATTAGATAAATTTTTATTTGAACGCTCTCAGTTTTAATAAATAAATGGGCTATTAATGTTTCATCGAATTTAATAGCAAAAATAATATTCTAAAATTATCTAGTGTTACGATTTAAGTTATAAGACGTTTTTTACATGGACATTTTTATATCCGAACGAAATAATGCTAATTTAATCGGACGTGCTCTCTTTAGCGCCATGTCGTTTTATTACCCGCCAAAATGATCACTAGTTAGGCGCCTAGGATTGCGATTATTGTCTATTAGGTTATACATTGAATAGCTACTGATCGCCGTCCTTTACTCTTTCGAATAACATCACTACATCTCAAGTCAAAGTATAAATATGGCAAAAACTCGAAAGGTCAACATCGATAATGGAGGATGAACTTTGGAAACCGTATTGATAACTGGTGCCTCTAGAGGTATTGGTCTTGAATTAACCAAACAATTTATTGGCCTGGGCTATAAAGTCATTGCCACCTATCGCGGAAAGCAAACTAATGGGTTGAGCGACTTATCTTCACATAATAACTTGTTTGTTTTTGAACTCGAAGTTACAAATGAAAAATCTATTTCGATGCTTTCAAATAAACTAAAAAATATTACGATTGACATCCTCATCAATAATGCAGGAACAATTCATCCTGAAAATCAACAGTTTGAAACAATCGAAGCTGAAGGTTGGCTTAATACCTTCGCCGTTAATACTATAGCCCCATTGTTGGTTAGTCGTTCATTACTCAGAAATTTAAAGCAATCTAAAAAACCAAGAATTATTACAATTTCAAGCCAAATGGGGTCATTGAAAAATGAGGGCACAGAATTGTATGCTTATCGCAGCTCCAAAACAGCCGTAAACAAGGTCATGCAGTTAATGTCTTTAGAGCTGAGAAAGTTTGGTGTGGCTGTCCATCCCGTTCATCCTGGTTGGGTTAAAACAGACATGGGAGGTTCTGACGCGGATATTTCAGTTTATGAAAGTGCTTCAGGCATTGTTACTTTGGCTAAAGATTTGACACTAGAGCAAACGGGACAATTTTTTGACTGGGAAGGCAAACAGGTTGAGTGGTAAATACGGATAATAATTCATTCGTACAACCTTATAACATTGAAAAGCTTGGGATCTATCACAGCTTTATGGCTGGAAAGTTTGATGAGCACTTATGGGTTATCGCACTAGGGTCTTCGCAAGGGCGTTATCCTCAGGTTCAATTCAAACTCATGAAAGCTGCGATGGAACGGCTTATCGTTCCAGCAGAAGTCACCTACGTTATAAAATACAGGAAGCATATGTTAGAGACCGAATGTCGGTATATTCCTATTAAGTGCAAAAACCCTTCCGCTCATTGAAATTCGCTCGCTAATAAATAGGATTGCACTTTCTGCAATAAATAAGTGCCACGCGCAAAATAAGTATTCATATCACACTCCTATATATCTGAAGCGTCTTTACTAACTTGTCTACAGGATTAGTTCTTCGATTATCATCAAAGTGACTTTTTATGCTCGACTAGGAAATATGGATCCGGGATTTCGAATAATCGGATTCTATTAGAAAGATCGGTTGCATTTAATATCTGATAAATTTTCTTGACTTGAATTGACCTTATTGTGATTGATTATGATTAAAAATGCTTGACTGTGTTTGTTATCGATGTAATATTTATGTTACAAAGTTCAAATAAGTACTTTCAAACTAATTGATTGGAGTGATACGCAAGATGCCGAGCAAAAAAGAAGATTTTAAACATGTCGATTATAGCTGGGATGATTCTTTAGCAAATGAGTTAACGCCGATTGAGAGTCTTGTTTATCGTTCAAACATATTGGGCGCAGATCAGCGCATAACCAATACAGGCGGTGGTAATACTTCTGCAAAGCTTATGGAAAAAGATCCCCTTACTGGAGAATCAGTTGAAGTTCTATGGGTTAAGGGGTCCGGAGGTGATCTACGCACGGCTAAAAAAGAGAATTTTTCGTCTTTATACCAAGGGAAATTGCAGGCGTTGGATGCGACTTATCAAGCATTTCCCGATAAAGGATACAAATCTGCCGGTGAAGACGCGATGATTGGAATGTACAAACATTGTAATTTTTGTTTAAACCCCCGCGCTTCCTCAATTGATACGCCGCTTCACTCAATGATTGAAGATAAACACGTTGACCATTTGCATCCAAATGCGGTTATTGCTGTTGCATCGTGTAAAGCGCAAGAAGAGTTGACTGAGATTATTTGGGGCGGAAAAATGGCCTATGTGCCTTGGATGCGCCCAGGTTGGGAAGCCGCTAAAGTATGTGAAGATGCGTATGCAGCAAAGCCTGACTCTGTAGGTATTTTACTAGGACAGCATGGTCACACTAACTGGAATAGTGAAAGTAAAAGTTGTTACGAAACTTCTCTTTGGGTTATTGAAACGGCCGCTCGGTATATTGAATCTCACGACAAAGGCGATGCTACGTTTGGTGGGGCTAAATATGAAAGCTTGACTGAGCAAGCACGTAAAGATTTATTAACCCAATTTTTACCAGTGGCGCGAGGACTGTTATCAAACAAAGTTAGGTTTATTGCGACTGTGCAAACCGACGACAATGCATTGAAATTTGTAAACAGTGTTGATGCTAAAAGACTAGCGAAACTTGGCACTTCTTGCCCCGACCATTTTTTACGTACCAAAATTCAACCTTTGTATGTTGATTTCAACCCACAGGCGGACAACTTTGATTCCCTTGTTGATAAGCTAAAAGCGGGTATCGAGCAATATCGCCTAGATTATATCGAATACTACAACACTTGTAAGCGCGATGATTCTCCAGCGATGCGTGATCCAAGCCCAACCGTTATACTGATTCCAGGGGTGGGGGTCATTGGCTGGGGTAAAAATAAAAGTGAATCACGGGTAACAACAGAGTTTTATAACTGTGCTATTGAAGTGATGCGCGGCGCAGAAGCCATTAGTGAATATACTGCACTGCCAATGCAAGAAGCGTTTGATATTGAGTACTGGGCATTAGAAGAAGCTAAGTTGCAACGTATGCCAGTTGAAGCACCATTGGCCCGTAATGTAGTTGTTGTAGTGGGGGCGGGTGACGGCATAGGGAAAGAAACAGCACATCGAGTTGCCAAAGAAGGAGCTCATGTAGTCTGTGCAGATTTGCGTTTCGAAGCAGCCCAAAAGACAGCGGATGAGTTATCGGCAATATATGGGCAAGGCATTGGCGTGGCTGGAACAGGGATCTCAGGTTGTGGTCCTGCGATAGCGCTAGCAGTCAACATCACGCAACGTGACAGCGTAAAAGCCATGTTTGATGATGTGCTGCTTGCCTATGGTGGTATTGATAACGTCATTGTTACTGCGGGTGTTTTCTTATCACCGGGTGCTGACGAAGATAAAAACGATGAAATGTTTGATATTAGCTTTGATGTCAACGTGAAAGGCGGATACATAGTCGCTACTCAAGCGAATAAAATTTGGCAAGCTCAAGCGCTTTCTGGCTCGTTAGTATTAACGACTAGTGTCAACGCGGCGGTATCTAAGAAAGGATCTCTCGCCTATGACACAAGCAAAGCAGCTGCAAATCACTTAGTCCGCGAACTAGCTATTGAGCTGTCGCCTTTAATTAATGTAAATGCGCTTGCGCCTGCGACCGTGGTTAAAGGCAGCACTATGTTCCCTCGCGACCGCGTAATGGCATCACTGACCAAATACGACATCGCTTTTGCAGAATCAGAAGATACTGAAACGCTGCGCACCAAATTGGCCGAATTTTACGCCTTAAGAACGTTAACCAGGCAAGCAATTACGCCAGCTGATCAAGCTGAAGCCGCTTATCTATTAATTTCAGGTCAGCTTAGCAAGACAACTGGGCAGGTACTGTCTGTTGATGGTGGTCTTCATGAAGCTTTCCTGCGCTAAGCCCAAATAAAATAGGACATAATATGACTCAACGTATCGATAAAACTCTCATTGCTGACCAAAACGCGACCTTAGTGGCCGATTTACAAGAAGATTACCAAGCGCTAGGCAACAAATTAGCACGTGCGAATATTAATATTGACGATATCACAACTAAAGCTGAAGAGTTCCAAATCGCAGTGCCTTCATGGGGTACGGGGACAGGTGGTACACGTTTCGCACGTTTTCCGGGTGAAGGTGAGCCACGTAACATTTGGGAAAAGTTAGAAGACTGCGCGGTCATTAATGATTTGTCTCAGTGTACTGAGCGTGTTTCTCCGCATTTTCCCTGGGATAAAGTGGATGATTTCTCCGAATTAAAGCAAACGTCTGACAGTTTAAGCTTGAAATGGGATTCGATTAATTCGAATACCTTTCAAGATCAACCCGGCCAAGAACATAGCTTCAAATACGGAAGCTTAAGCAATACTAGCGAAGCATCTCGTGAATTGGCGATTCAGCACAATCTCGATTGCATTCAATGGGGCGAAACGCTCGGTTCTAAAACCTTAACCGTGTGGGTGGGGGATGGTTCAAACCATCCGGGTCAGCAACATTTTCAACATGCGTTTGAACGATACTTAGAAAGCATGAAAAAGATTTATGCCGGCTTACCTAATGATTGGGAATTGCACATAGAGCATAAAATGTTTGAACCTGCTTTTTATTCAACGGTGATCCAAGATTGGGGTAGCAATATATTAGCGGCGATGGAGTTAGGTGAGCAAGCCAAGTCACTAGTTGATTTAGGCCACCATGCACCAAATGTTAATATTGAAATGATTGTATCCCGTTTGATTCAGTTCAAAAAGTTAGGTGGCTTCCATTTTAATGACAGCAAATACGGAGATGACGATTTAGACAGCGGCAGCTTGCACCCTTATCAACAATTCTTGATTTTCAACGAATTGGTTGATGCTGAATTCCGCAACCAAGAAGGGTTCAAACCAAACTACATGTTAGATCAGTCACATAATGTCACCGATCCGATTGAAAGCCTGATGAATTCTGCGGCAAGTGTACAGCGTTCTTACGTTTCTGCGTTATTAGTTGACCGCGCTAAATTGGCTGAGTATCAGGCTAATAATGACGCGTTAATGGCTAGCAACACGCTTAAGAATGCATTTAATATTGACGTTTCTCCTATCTTAGCGATGGCTCGTATGAAGAAAGGGGGCGCGATTGACCCAATTGCTACCTATCGCAAAGCCAATTATCGGTCATTGGTAGCAGTTAAACGCCCATCAAGTGGTGGCAGCGGTTCAGGTATCGTTTAAGTATCACTTTATCCAACAATGCAAGCAGTAAAGATATACAGCTGTCTTTGCTGCTTGGTATTGATAAAAAATAAGAATAATAAATGTCGGCTATCTTTTTAAGAACTAAGCAAGATGTCGATACTTTGGAGGTAAAATGTCGGCAGCTGAAGAATTTGAAACTACACCCGTTAGTCCTGCGAAATTACAATCAGCGAAAACATTCGCCGCTAGTTATGCTGGTGAACACGTTGCCGGTACGGAATTCGTTATCGGCGCTTTATTCGTATCTTGGGGGGTCGGCGCTACAGATGTGTTAATCGGCTTATTATTTGGGAATTTGCTGGCCGTACTTACTTGGGCCTTAATCACCGCACCTATAGCTACAGATACTCGTTTAACACTCTATGCTTATTTAGAAAAAATTGCCGGGCCTGGGACAATCAAATTATATAGCGTTGTGAACGGTGTTTTGTTCTGCGTATTGGCCGGGGCAATGATCACTGTTTCTGCTTCTGCCGTGAGGATTTTGTTCGGTATTGATGATCAGGTTGGATATTTTCCAACTGACTTTCGATTTGTTTTAGTTGTTTTAGGTGTGGGAGCAGTGGTGGTATATATGGCTGTCAAAGGCTTTAAAAAACTTGCTGCATTTGCTGAAGTATGCGCACCTTGGATGATTTTAATGTTCGTTGTTGGTGCATTAGTGATGCTTCCCACATCCGTAGCTGCTACTGCTGGAGTTAATGGAATTCATAGTTTTAATGACTTTTTATATGTAGCAAATCAATCAATTTGGAAAGATACCGACGGTAGCATAGGCATTTTGCACGTTGCAGCGTTCGCTTGGGTGGCTAATTTAGCCATGCACGGTAGCTTGGGAGACATGACGTTACTCAGATTCGCCAAAAGCGCTAAATATGGTTACTTTTCAGCATTGGGTATGTTTATTGGGCACTATTTAGCTTGGATTTGTGCCGGTATCATGGGGGCTGGCGCTGCAATTTTATTAAAAACCAGTATCACTTCTATTGATCCTGGAACCGTAGCTTATCAAGCGTTAGGGGCCTCGGGTATACTTGCCGTTATTATTGCAGGTTGGACTACTTCCAACCCTACGATTTACCGCGCTGGTTTGGCATTTAGTTCTTTGAATCACTCTTGGAGTCGCAGCAAAGTCACGACAGTGGTAGGCGTAATTACGACTATTATCGCGTGTTCTCCTTTTGTATTTTCGGGTTTACTTGGGTTTGTGGGCTATATGGGCCTACTGCTAGCCCCAGTTGGCGCTATTATTGTCGCAGAGCACTGGCTTTTTCCTAAAATTGGCTTTACTCGATATTGGTCTTCTTATAAAGGTAATTCAACGAACTGGGCAGCGTTCATTACGTGGATTGTTTCTATGTTAGTGGGAATAGCCTTGGAGACTTCGGGTTTACTGCATTTGTTCTTCATACTGGTACCACTGTGGACGTTTGCCACTTTTCTCTATATTGCTTTAGCTGCCAGCATGGGAGCAACTAAAATATTTCCTGAGTCAGTTATAGCCGAAGCGACGGAACTATCGCGAAAACAAGCAGAACTAGCCTATCTAGCGTCTGCCCAAGCTAGCTTGAAAGCAGTATCTAGCGATGCTCCATTCAATGCTATTGTGGCTAAATATATATCTTGGGCTGCGTTAATGGCCTGTGCATGCTTGGGGATTATGTCATACGCCATTAACAGTATTGGATTGGTGACAGCGTGGCTGATACTTCCAACATTGATTTACTTTATTACAGCTACTTATTCATATATTGAGATAAGCAAAGCTAAGTATCCACGCGTAGGCGATGATCTGCAGTTAAGCTCAGATTAGTTATAATTATATTTTAAAACATCATTATCGGTTAGATACTACTCTGATAATATTTTCTGGCACAAGTAAGCTACTTTGAAGGAAAGGTAAATCGCCTTTTAAGTAGCGTGCTAGAACACCTTATTAACGAGGATTTTTGGTGAGCAATAATATTACCTAGTAAATAACTCGTTTCTATTCTGTTTATGATTACCTACCTCTAGGTTGAAGTGACTATCGAGCCACAAATGATGACAGTCTTCATCCGCAGTTTCAGACATTAAAACTTTAGGCTGCGGTGAATAGGGGGACAGTAGGTCACTTATTCTTTACCTTCACAGTTATAAAGTAAAACACACTCTCTTCCTAAGACTAAAGCGACTAGATTTCTGTGTGATGCTTGAAATTAAACGTCAGAGCATATCCTTCCATAATATCTAGTGAATCGGCCAGCGACTGACTTTAGTCGTCAACGAAGTGCACAGTCAGCAGATGATACCAAAAAGTGAAATTGGACACGGTGCTTAAGCTTCACGAGGCTAGTCTGTGTTCATACGCTGTAGGTCATTTTTTCAGATGGTCTTCTAGTAACTTACAATGATTAAAACTTTATACATTTACAATCAAATTACTTCATAATGTGGTATTATTTTACACCGCAAGTTAGTGGTTTTGACCAATAGCACTGATCCCTTCATAAACAACATATTGAGAAGGATAAACTCTTTTATGTTAGAAAAGCATAGACAGCAACTTATTAAAGATATTCTCGCTCAGCAACAATTTGCTAGTGTTCGTAATTTGACTGAAAAGTTAAATGCGTCGGAGGCCACAATTAGACGCGATATCATTAAAATGTCTAAGCGTGGTGAAATATCAAAGATTAGAGGTGGCGCTGAGTCGATAAATAAATCCACAAAAAAACCACATTTGGCTAGTTCAGCATTTTCGGTGGATAAAAATAAATTCGTTAATACTAAAAAATTGATTGCGAAGAGGGCTGCTGAACTTTGCTCTGACGGCGATGCAATTATTGTTAACGGTGGTAGTTCTACTTATATGATGGGCGAATATTTAGCTAAATTAGAGTTGAATATTTTGACTAACTCTTTTGTCCTTGCGAATTATCTTTCTGAAAATAGTGATAATCAAATATCACTACCCGGTGGAGAGCTTTATCGTGAGCAAGGTATCATTCTTAGTTCTTACGAAAAAGATACTACCGAAAATTATCATGGTTCTATGATGTTTATGGGGACGCCTGGTATCGGAAAATTTGGGGTGATGGAATCTGACCCATTGTTAATTCGTTCAGAGCAAAAACTGAAAAAACAAACCGATAAACTAGTCATTCTTGCTGATAGCAGCAAAATAGGTACTCGAAGCAATTTCATATTTTGCCCGTTATCCGATGTAGATGTACTTATTACCGATTCAGGTGCTGACGATGAACTCATCAAGTATTTTGAATCCCATGATATTGAAGTTATTGTTGTTGAAGCTGCGGATGAAAGGGATTAATAAGGTGACTCAGGTATGACATTGTTATTAAACGTTAGTCAGTAGTTTGAGTTATCTCGCCGTATAATATGCATCCTCGCACTGCTAATAATAGGATTATTGAGTTAAGAATTGCTCAGGGAACTTACAACTCTCAATACTGCAAGTTCGAGTTGTAAGTGTGAGCTGTAGTGACATGGTATTTTATGTTTATTATAGATTAATCAAGTTGCGCCAAGCACTACGATAAGCCTGTAGATTAACTAGCTGTGTTACGGATGCTTTTTCGGTAATTACCTCACATTTCTTTTGTTTCCAATCTGTTAATTGCGCTGCACCGTAGACGGTTCCTGTTGAATCTTGTGATAAAAAGACTTCTTGCTCCTGTCTGAGTTGAGATAAAATAGACGTTAATATGGGGTTTTTTAGAAAAGCGCCTTCTACGAAAATCTTTCCTTTTGCCGCAAGCATTTCTAGCTGATAATCAATCATTAGCGCGCAATACAACGTGGCTAATGCGATACCGCTGATCCTCACCACTGGCCCGATAAAATGTCCTTCGCATTTGCCGAATGGGCCACTTCCTTCGCTAAAATTAGGTAGCGCAAAAACTTCTAAATCGATGATAGATTGCACGTCAGATTCATTGAATTGTTCTCCAAGCCAAGAGCCTGCTTTTTCACAAATTTCTTCAAATTCACGGCCGCCCATGAACCTAGCACATGCGATTGGCGAACCCATTGCGTCGATGTTTGCTAACATATCTTTATTTTCATCAAGCTTGCCAAGTTTTGCTTGAGAGTTCATTAGAACAGTCCACGTACCCGTTGAAATAACCGTAAATTCTTCTTGCTCTATTGCCAATTTGTAACGAAGGTAACTTGCGTTACTGTCGTGAATACCGCTGAAAAAACGACATTGAGTATTTAAACCTAGTTTGGTAGCAACTTCAGGAAGGACTTCGCCGCAATCAAAATAGGCAGGTTTAATCGATGGAAATAAATTTTTAATTTGTAAATTCGTAACTAACGAAGAATAATTATTATCTGCAATAGACCAAAGGTCGGTATGGCAACCTAAGGATGTTATCTCCGATTGACGTTTACCAGTGAACCGCCATGCCCAATATTGTGGATAAAGTAAAATGTCAGTGGCTTTTGAGAATTGTTCACAATAGTTTTTTTTCAGCCATAAAAGCTGTCTACCTAAGTTCAATCCGAGGGGTAAGTTAGGAGAAAATGTTTTGGTAAAGTCTTGCCTTAAAGCAGCATATTCTGCGTTAACGTCTTTAGCGCAATCATACTCATAATCTAATATTGGTAAAACCAGTCCGTCGATACTTTCACTATTTCTATCAATCAACGCCGCTGTTGCGCCGTGTGTGGTAAAGGTTAATGCCTTAACTGTATATTGTTTGTTTAGTTCGCGTAGGTTAACAACGAGCCACTCCCAGATCCCCTCGACATTAACACTTGGATATTCACCTTTGACGACAATATTTTTCATTTGCTTAGAGCAGATCGATATAAAGTCTCTATCTAAAAGATGTATTTTGACGTGTGTTTTGCCAATATCTACGACAATAGTATTTTGGTTCTTGAGTTCTGACATGTTTCACTCTCGGGTGGTTAACAACATTTAGTAAAAGTGACGTTGATCCGAAAATAATTAAAGGTCTATTTATTTGGACGTCTCTTCTCGAATACAGTGTTCTATAACCGTTTAAGAATAAATAATTAACCTTGCATAATCAATCATAATGTTTCAATATCAAGCATTGAGAGGCGATTTTTATTGGTCTAAATCACGAAATGGGATATCTCTACAGCTTTTGTTATTTCGTAAATAAAACGCTAAACACAGTATTATCATTTTTAAGGAATTAGGATGGAAAAAATAGCTTTTATCATGACCCTTCTCCCTGGGTATGAGGATGAATACAAGAGACGACATGACAATATTTGGCCTGAATTGGTCACTGAATTGAGAAAGGCAGGCGTGTCTGACTATTCAATTTTTTTTGATAGTACTTCCAATACACTATTTGCTGTATTAAAGAGAACATCAGATCATAAAATGGATACGTTATCGATTCAGCCCATTGTAAAAAAGTGGTGGGCCTATATGGCTGATATCATGCAAACCAACGAGGACAATTCACCTTTATCTGAGCCTATCGAGTTGGTATTTCACTTAGAATAAATAAAGTATATTCTGCATTTAGATAAATAAAAAAAGTTAGTAACGAGGAGATATTTTAAGCTTAAAAAATCACTTCAGAAAAAGCTAGAATGCCATCACTTTGCACAGAATTGATATATCAAAAATAGAGTTAGTAAAGAAAGATTCAGAATAAAAACATACACCCCAAATCAACTTTAACCTTAAGCAAAGAGATTAATTCAGACTATATCGCTAAGTGAAGGGCTACAGCTCCGTTAATGTGAAGTCATTCGTAGCCCGAATTTCCCTATTTCATTTAGTCGTCGTATTTATTAAAAATATCTAAAAACATTTTTGTACGCTCTTTATCGGTACTAGCAAGATTATTAGATTCATGGGGATCTTTAGTAATATTATATAATTCAACGGGTGCATCAAAGCCATATCTTACTGCTTTCCAATCGCCTTTGCGGGCCGCTTGGAAAGTATCACCAATAATTCCTGAATTCGGATCCCCTACTTGTTTAGAAAACTCCCAATAAAGTATACGTTCAGGCATTTTTAGCGGATCATCGCCTAAAAGTCCGGTTATTGACACACCATTAGTCCTAACTCGTGGGACTACATTTAGATCAACATCAGCTATGTCAGCAAGTGTTGGCAATATATCAGCAAACAACCAAGGGGTATCGTCTACACGTGCTTTTTTGATCCTATCAGGCCATTGAACAATCATGGGCACATGAATACCACCGTCATATAAATCTCGTTTCTGACCTTTATATGGATATGCAGCTTTAAAAAACTCAGGATTTGCTCCACCTTCGTCATGAGGACCATTGTCCGACGTGAATATTATGATTGTGTTGTCTAGCATTTCTTTCGACTTTAATACATCTATTATTTGGCCCACGTAGTCGTCCAAAGCTGTGACCATACCTGCCAGAGTGGCATTCGGTTTCTCAACAGCCTCTGGGTAATAAGATGCGTATTTATCACTTGGTGTGCCCGTAGACATACCTGAATAGGGGGTTTCCTGCAGAGCATACTGACTACTATACTTTTCTGGAACGGCTAACTCTGCATGAGGAGATGAGAAAGTTAACATCATAAAGAAAGGATTTTCTCTCTCTTGTTTTATATATTTTATGGCTTCTTCAGTGAATAACTCCTGAGCATAAGCTCCTTTTTTTCCTCCCTCATTTTCTGTAATACGAATTTTTCGACCATCTCGCCATAAGAACTGAGGATATTGCCTGTGACCTTCCAAAATTGAATACATGCCGAACCATGTATCAAAACCCATTGCTAAAGGATCTGTGACTCCCATCTGAGAGCCGATAGAGTATTTACCAAACAAAGCTGTGTCGTAAGCCGCATATTTCATGACATGTGCGACGGTTATATCTATCTCGGTTAGTTGCACAGTGTTTGAGTTATTGCTCATATACCGCCCGTCGCGCCCGGTAAATAATGAAACTCTTGAAGGTGAACATACTGTGTTGCCAGCGTATGCCTGAGTAAATCGAATACCATTGCTCGCCATAGTATCTAAATTAGGCGTTTTAATTGGCGTATTTCCATAAGCACCTATTTGATTAAAACCAAGGTCATCAGTCAAAATAAAAATAATATTCGGCTTTTCTGCGGCATAATTTGAGGCTGAATACCCCAATGCTAAACTGGATAATAAAAGCATTAGCTTACGATGTTTGATTTTCATTATTTTACCTCGGCTGGTCATATTCAATCTTGCATTATCAAACAAGACTGAAGTTTAAAGTTCACATAGTAGATACAGATGCTTATATTTAATCTGTCCCTAACTTAATCAATTAACTGCTTCTTTGACGGTGGTTTTCAATCGCGGCTCAATTTGGTGAGCTAATATGATTTCATTTGACTAATTTAATAACGATTTTCCCAAAAATACAATATAAAAAACCTAACTTGATGATGCTTCAAGATATGATTTTTAACAATTCCTGATTTTAAATCGATTTTATTCCTGTTGGATTACTTCGATATAGTGCGGTTAGATTAGCACTAATCATTTACTATCAATTGGTTATAGTTTGATTGCTTAAGAGGAGCTCTGCTACAGACCACTTCGATGGTGCTTATAATATTGATAATTTTTTAACAAAAAAAGTGTTTTTATTTGACATCTCATGCTTATTGGTGAAGTATTATGATTGAAGTTGGTGGTTATGTTATTGCGGGATGAATATGAATATAACTTCTAATAAAGCTTATTGGCCTATTTGTTGGTGAAAAATGAAAAAAATAGATAGAAAATTTTACTTGCTCGTTTTGAGTGTGATCTTAATCACAAGCTGCAGCGTAAAAGAAAAGAACGAGCAAATAGCGCTTAAGAGCGAACCGAAAAAGCCGAATATATTATTTATTTTAGCGGACGACCACCGCTGGGATCTGATCGGAAAGTACCATCCGATCATCAAAACACCAACAATAGATGAGCTAGCAACAAAAGGAGTTGCTTTTAGAAATGCATTCGTCACCACTCCAATTTGTGCCTCTAGTCGAGTTAGTATACTCACAGGTTTAACAGAAAGAACTCACGACTATACCTTTGAGCAGCCGTCAACTGGGATTGTTGAATCAAATAATATCTATCCAAAATTATTAAAGGAAGCCGGCTATCAATCTGCTTTTGTCGGCAAGTACGAGATTATACTGGCAAAAGAAGCTGAAGAGCACTTTGATTACTATAAGCCTCTATTACAAGCTGAAACTGCCAAATATAACGGTATCGAGCTCCCACAAAGCTATTACATCGCTGAACTTGCTAAAGACTTTATAAAAAAATCAAAAAATAATGGTAAACCCTGGACTATGTCGGTAAATTTTTGGGACCCTCATGCCCACGATATTGACCAACAAGACCAGTATCATTATCCAGAAGAGTTTGAGGACTATTACGCCGATGTTACGATCCCACCTGCTAAGTTTTCACGAGACGATACCTTTGAAAAACTCCCCGAGTTCTTAAAAGAATCGATAGGTAATGTGCGTTGGAAATATCGCTATAGCACAGATGAATTATATCAAAAAATGGTTAAACGTCATTATCGTGCCATTAGTGGCGTCGATAAAGCAGTGGGAATGATTAGACAGCAATTAGAAAAAGCCGGTATAGCTGACAATACCATCATCATTTACGCTGGTGACAATGGATATAATATTAATGAGCGACAGCTCGCTGGTAAATGGTTTGGTTGGGAAGAGGACTTGCGTATTCCACTGATTATTTACGATCCACGCAATAAAGCTGCGCAGGGCGAAGAGAATACCAATCTCGTTTTGAATATCGATATTGCACCGACTATTCTTGAATTAGCCGGTCTTAATCCACCAGATTCTTATCAGGGCCGCAGTCTTACCCCATTTTTAAACGGCAATAAACCTACAGATTGGCGTACTGAGTTTTTCTTCGAGCATATGTATCAACCTAAACGAGTGTCCATTCCTCCCACAGTAGGCATTCGAACAGAAGATTGGAAGTATGTAGATTTTTATAAAAACGGATTCCAACAACTTTATGATTTACGTAACGATCCACAAGAGAAATTTAATTTAGCTGAGTTACCTAAATATCAATCAACATTAAAAATGTTAAGTCTTAAAACGGACGGTTACATAGAGCGTTATGAGGCGCAAAGAAGTGAGGAAGTTAAACAACGAAAATCGTTTAATAATGTCAGGAATTAAACGATTGTCGTGTTTAGTTGATGAATTGAAAAACGCTTAACGCTACAACCTCATCGCCGCGATTTGACTGAATGAATTAATAGGGAGTATAGGTAATCTCCCCGATTTATTAAGGCCTAAAACCTAGCATTAACCGAAAAGAGATACATATTAAAATGTTAAGACTGATAAATATAAGAAATGTAAGTTTTTTAAGCCTTTTATTACTCGTCATATCGTGTACAGCCAAAAACGTCGATATTGACAAATCGTCAATACTAGCGCCACATATGCTAAAAGTGGGTGAAGGATTTGTTAATCCTGTTGGATACTATGAGTCATCGCCAAGATTTTCCTGGCAGATATCTGCTAAAGCTAAAGCAAAGAGTCAAAGCGCTTATCAAATACAAGTTGCCAGTAGTATACAAACTCTCGGGCAATCATCAGGGCTTTGGGATAGTAAAAAAACACTGTCCAGCGAAACGTCATGGGTAAATTATCAAGGTGCCGAACTAACCTCACGCCAGAAGTCATTTTGGCGCGTAAGATTTTGGGATGAAAACGATCACGTTTCTGATTGGAGTGAAATCAATACATTTGAACTTGGCCTGTTAAACAATCAGGATTGGCAAGCTAAATGGATTGGTCATCCGGCCACCGATATTTCCCACAGTCAGCCAAAAACCTCTACTTTGGCCACTGCTCAATACTTGCGTAAAACGTTTGTCGCTAAAAAAGATATTCAGCAAGCTCGGCTTTATATAACTGCCAAAGGCTTATTTGAACCTTATTTAAACGGAAACAAAGTCGGCGATTATGTCATGACCCCTGGCTGGACCCCTTATGCCAAGCGGATCGAAACCCTTACCTTCGATGTAACCGATTCAATTAAAACCGGCGAGAATGCTTTGGCGGCCAGCATTGCAGGTGGATGGTACGCAGGCCGTGTCTATGAACTTTATGAGCAAGATAATAAGCTACCGGCCCGTTTGTTAGCGCAACTTGAAATTACTTATCTTAATGGTGAAAAAGACGTCATCGTTAGCGATGATTCATGGCATGCCAGCCAAAATGGACCCATTCGCTTTTCCAGCAATTATGATGGGGAGCAATACAACCAAGCCTATGAAATACCGGGTTGGAACACAGTTGATTTTAACGATTCAGACTGGGTGAATACATTAGCCGAGCCCTTAGAAAGTAAAGTAAAGCTTAAGCCCAAACGTCATACACCCGTTATCAATGCTAGCGTTATGCCAGCGATTGAACTCGTTAGTGTAAAAAATGGTAAAGCGATATTTGATTTAGGACAAAATATGGTGGGCGTCCCGCAAATATCCATTCCTGTTATCAAAGACCAACAAGTGACCGTTAGATACGCTGAAGCATTAAACATGGGTGAGTTTTACACCGATAACTATCGTTCAGCAAAATCGACCAACCATTATTTACCAAATAAAAGTGGCAACATTACTTACAAACCTACCTTTACCTTTCATGGATTCCGCTACATTGAATTATCTGGATACGATGCGAGCAAAGCACCAGATCTTAATTGGGTAAAAGGGTATGTTCAGCATTCTGATTTTAATATTCATGCTAATTTTAAAAGTTCGAGTGCTAAACTGAATAAACTTGCTGACAATATTGTTTGGGGATTGCGCGGGAACTTTTTAGATATACCTACCGATTGCCCCCAACGTGACGAACGCATGGGGTGGACAGGTGATGCACAAGTTTTCGCCACTCCTTCAATGTACATGGCTGATGTGTACGGTTTTTGGGCGGCTTGGCTTGAAAGTATGCGAGAGGAGCAAAAAGAAGATGGGATGATTCCACTGTATATCCCGTTTGTTGACTGGTTAAATTTTGAATCTTCTGGTTGGGGAGATGCTGCAACCGTTATTCCGTGGGAGCTATATGTCATGACCGGCGATAAAACAATCCTCGCCGATAACTATGACATGATGAAAAAATGGATAGATTTCCACCGCTCAAAAAGTAAAAACCATGTTTCATCAATGGGAACATTTGGCGATTGGCTGCAACCTTACCCGCAAACAGAAACCCCTGGTGAAGGCGGCAATCGAGGCGATACTAATTTTAGCTTGATTGGTACTGCTTATCACGCACGCTCTATTGAGTTGACGCTTAAATCAGCAAAAGTCTTAGGTAAAGCAAAAGACATAGAGGCCTTGAGCGAACATTATACAGAAGTAAAACAAGCGTTTAGAGCGGAGTTTTTTGATGACCAGCTAAATCTCAAATCCGGTATCCCTACTCAAACCAGTTACCTTTTGCCTATCGAATTTGATCTCTTTAGCGAACTAGAGAAGAAAGTTGCTGAGAAAAAAGTACTGGCATTAATCAGTGACGCGAATAACCATTTGCGGACTGGCTTTTTAGGTACTCCACTACTCACTAGCGTGTTACAAAGTGCTGGTGAAAGCGATGTAATGTATGACTTGTTATTTAAAGAATCCTATCCATCATGGTTTTATTCTATTAATAATGGTGCGACCACTACCTGGGAGCGATGGAACTCATACTCCATCGAAGATGGCTTTAATTCAGAGGGTATGAATTCTCTTAACCATTACGCTTATGGAACCGTTTCAAGGTGGTTTTACGAAGGGATTTTAGGTATTACACCGTCTGAAGCTGGCTTCAAACATATTCGTATCGAACCTCAATTCAACCAAAAGCTCACCACGGCTAGTGGGTATTATGATACCCCGCAGGGTAAGGTCGCTGTTGAATGGCGTATTAACAATTCTAAATTGGTAATGGTAGTAACGATACCTAAAAATACCACTGCTGATATTGTATTGCCAGCTGAGTCAGCAAGCGAAGTTACTATAAATGGCAGCTTGCAGGAACACTCGAACATCACTAACTTGGCGCCGGGTGAGTATAAGATTAATGCAAGTATCGTTATTCATTAACAGTTTTTAATAATGTATATGGTCACCGTAATAGTGTCAGGTTGATAGAAATTACTATACGGAAAAGAAATATTAGGTGATATGTGTAGTTTGCAATATATGTCACCTCATCACTTTATTCGAAGTAGTGTTGAAGTTCTTCGTACGCAGACTTTATTCGTGTGATTAAGAGATCGATTTTTTTTGGTTTTAACCTAGTGTAAGGGTAAACAGCAAAGACTCCTAAGCGACGAGTTTGGTATTGATCTAGTAGTTTAACTAATGCACCTGAAACTAGTTCATCATGCACGCTGCACTTGGGTACATAAATAATGCCAGCATTATTTAGGGCTGCTTTCTTTAAGGTAAATGCATTATTTGAAGAAAGATTACCCCTTACTTTAATAGCTTTAATCGCTTTATCATCATTGCTCAAAATGGTCTTGTCTAAAAAGCGCCACTCATTACTTCCGATCGTCTGTAAGTCATAGCATAGACAATTATGTTCCAATAAGTCGTCGACTACTCGAAGTTTAGGTTTGGAGGCTAAATAGCCCGGTGATGCGCAAACAACCCATGTCGACTTCAATAATGGGATGGCAATTAGAGATGAATTTTCCAACTCGGCTGTTCTAATCGCAAGATCCACTCCTTCTTCTACCAGATCAACTAATTTGTTTTCTAAGCGCAGTTCGATGCTGATGGCAGGGTAATCATGACAAAATTTTGTAATTACATCAGCTAAAAGTAGCTCCCCTGATATTGTGGGTACAGACATAGTTATATGTCCTGAAATATCGCTCGATAATTCATTGACCGCTGCGAGAGCATCGATTGCCTGCTGGTTTATCCCCTTAGAGTGTTGGTACAAGGTCTCACCGGCGTCAGTAAGACTGAGCTTCCTAGTGGTTCTGTATAAGAGCTGAGTGTTGAGTTCAATTTCAAGTGTTGATATTTTTTTACTAATTACTGTTTTTGACAACCCAATCTTTTTTGCCGCTCGACTAAAAGATTTCTCTTCGACTACAGCCGCAAATATTGCTAGTTCAGATGCACCAATCATCACACTCTCATTATGTTTGTTTTGGAAATAGTTTATGTTATTACTGTCAATATACAGTTAAATTTGAGGGGAGTATATTTGTAATTCACCGACACGAAACAAGGTCTAAGAGAATATAATGACAACACTCAATAGCCAACATTTGCGGGTTTATCCAGTTAAACCAGATAAAGTGTACTTATACGGAACGTGTTTAGCTGACACTTTATTTCCCAATTCTGGTATTGACGCAATTACATTTCTAGAACAACAAGGAATTGAGGTGATTTATCCTATGGGGCAGACTTGCTGTGGGCAGCCTGCTTATAATTCTGGATATCAGGATGAAGCAAGGAAGGTCGCCCTTGCACAAATAAAACAATTTCCATTAGATATTCCAATTGTCATTATTTCCGGTTCTTGTGGCGGTATGATGCGTCATCACTACCCAGATTTGCTAGATGGGAAAATAGATGTAAATAAATTTTGTGAACGCATTTTTGAATTCACTGAATTCTTGGTTCATGTGCTGAAAGTTCGACTCACTGATAATGGACCGCACGAGAAAGTCGCTTTGCATACCTCTTGCGCCGCAAGGCGCGAAATGGGGGTTCACATCACAGGTCAGTCGTTACTGAAACAGCTCGGCAATGTCACGCTCATTACACATAAAAATGAAAGCGAGTGCTGCGGATTCGGCGGCACGTTCTCAGTGAAGCATGCTGATATATCAGGTGCGATGGTCGCGGATAAAACACAAAGCTTGTTAGACGCCGACGTTGTACGATATATCACAGCGGACAATGGCTGCATGATGAATATAAATGGTGCGTTGGAATATCAGCACCAATCAATGCGAGGTGAGCATATAGCAAGCTACTTACTCTCACGCACGGATCCAACTTTAGGTGGAGACGAGCTATGACCGTACATCAAGTGAACCCAAACGAAAGCAAATATGCTGAAACAGCTAGACAGTTTCGCTCTAATGTCGAGAGAGACTTAGCCAATCCTGAATTACGTAGTAATTTCCGTGGTGCGATGGACTATCTCATGGATAAACGCAGAACTGCGTTCCCTGATGATAACGAACTGCAGACATTGCGAGAGCAATGCAAGTTAATAAAACAACGTAGTTTATTAAAATTACCTTATCTATTAGAAAAACTTGAAGAAAATCTAACTCGAAATGGCATTAATGTGCACTGGGCAGAGACAATAGATGAAGCCAACCACATTATCGCTCAGCTAATTGAACAAAAAAATGGCACAAAAGTAGTCAAAGGTAAGTCGATGGTTTCCGAAGAAACGTCGCTTAACGATTATTTAGAAAAGCGGCAAATAGAATGCCTAGAAGCTGATATGGGGGAATATATAGTTCAGTTAGCGAAGGAGCACCCGTCGCATATTATTATTCCAGCCATTCATAAAAATAAAGAACAAGTCGCGGATCTTTTTGCCGACAAAATCCCAGGCTTCACACGAACTACTGACGTTGACAAATTGATCAATGAAGGGCGACGGGTTCTTAGAGACAAATTCAAACATGCTCATGTGGGTATTACAGGTGTTAATTTCGCTGTTGCAGAAACGGGCACACTTTGCTTAGTTGAGAATGAAGGTAACGGTCAAATGTGCACAGCGGTTCCTGACTTACACATTGCAATTACAGGTATCGAGAAAGTAGTCGAGTTGCTCGATGATATACCCCCTCTGTTGAGCCTTCTTACGCGAAGCGCTACGGGTCAGCAAATCACGACCTATTTCAATATGATCAGCAAACCTCGACAGGCAGAAGAAAAAGATGGGCCAGAAGAGGTTCATCTAGTATTGCTTGATAATGGTCGCAGCCAGGCCTTTGCAGATGATGAGTTACGACAGACGTTACAGTGCATCCGCTGTGGAGCTTGCATGAATCACTGCCCTGTTTACACAAGAGTCGGCGGACATGCATACGGTACTGTTTATCCAGGACCGATTGGAAAAATTATATCACCACACATGCTTGGATTAGATGCTACCAAAGATTTACCTACGGCATCATCAATGTGTGGTGCATGTGGTGAGGTATGCCCAGTTAAAATACCTATTCCAAAGTTATTACAACGCCTAAGGCAAGAAAGTGTTAGGCCAAAAGCAGACAAGCCTCAATCGATGAGGGGGCAGGGGGCAAATCGTAAAACGTCTGAAGCCCTCGTATGGAAAGTGTGGAGTATCGTGCATAGCTACAGTGTATTGTATCGAGTATCCATGTGGTTAGTGACACGATTTCGTAAATTAGTGCCTAGCAATATAGGTCCTTGGACGTCAGTTAGAACTGCACCGCATATAGCGGAGAAAACATTGCATGAACTAATCAACGAACGCCGAGATATAGGAGAATAATATGACTTCGATTAAATACCACAGCCAGACATCAAGAAATAAAATTCTATCCAAACTCAAGTCAGACGTTGCTGGAGCTGATTATAAAAAACTCCCTGACGAACCAAAGTACCAGTATCCAACAATGTCGCACGAAAAAGCCATTCAGCACTTCATCACGACTTTACAAAGCAATCATGCTGACGTTCTACCTGTAACGATAGAGTCGTTTCCTACCGTAATAGAGGAGCAATTAAAGAAGAGAAACATTGATTCTCTTTTATACGGCGCTAAAGGTGTGCATTCCGAGTCAATAGAAGTTTATTTTAGGCACAGAACAGAGGTAAAACTGCGGCAATTTGACTTCTTACTACATGATAACAAGGATGTGCTATTTGATGAATGTCCAGCTAGTTTTACGAGTTCTAGATGCATTATCGCTGCCACAGGTACTATTGTTCTATGGCCTTCTGTTGAGGAGCCTCGCACATTATCGTTAGTTCCGCCCATACATTTTGTTCTTGTCGACGCTCAAAAAATGGTAAGCGACTTTGCAGCCCTAATTTCACAAGAGCATTGGTATGACAAGTTACCCACTAACGTACTGCTAATTTCCGGGCCTTCTAAGACCGCAGATATCCAGCAAACACTCGCATATGGTGCTCATGGGCCAAAAGAACTCATAGTATTGTTACTCAATAGCTAATAAAGGAACGGCTATCTCGTTCTGAATTTTAGGTTAGATAAATAATAAGCACGAGAAAGTCAGTATTACTTAAAATATCGACATTTATGTGCTCATCAAATTACCCTGATAATTCCTGAGGGTGGCTATGCTCCGCAAAGAATTAATCAAGTGTTTGGCTAGCTGCTTCTGACATGATTAGGGGGTTGTATATCGGGGGGCTCAGCTTATTATTTTAACCGATAAAATAGCATCTCGATGCCAAATAAAGGTATGCGGGATAGAGGTCATTAATTTCGAAAAAATGGTCACATTTCGTGATGTTTTTGTCTGCCATGCTTATTGGGTTCTGTCGACTAATATACTAAGATCGCTGTCCATTCGATGGCGTAAATTAAAGAGTGAAGTATGAGTCAATTTGCAGTAATTGGTTTAGGTCAATTTGGACTAGCGGCATCGTTGGAATTAATGCGCTTAGGGAACTCCGTTGTCGGAGTTGACTTAGATCCTAAGTTGATTAATGGAGTGTCAGATAAGTTGACTCTTTCAGCGGTCGCAGATGCGACTGACGAACACTCATTAAAAGAACTAGATATCGCATCATGCGATGCGGTTTTAGTTGCAATTGGTGATAGTCTTGAAGCCAGTATATTATGTGTGCTTCTTCTTAAGTCACTAAATATAAAAGAAATATGGGTAAAGGCAACTACTCAACCTCACCACGTTATTTTAAGTAAACTGGGGGTTTCAAGGATTATTCATCCAGAGGAAGAAATTGGCCTAAGGGTTGCTCAATCGCTAAATTATCCGATGATGAATCAATATATGTCTATTGGGAATGGATTATATATAGTGGAAGTTGAAATCAAATCTCAGCACCCTAATTTGTCGGTGAAAAAACTTTTAGGCAAAGCACGTTCTAGTATTGAGCCAATGCTAGTTCGTCGTAACAATGAAATATTGAAACATATTGATGATGACTTTTTATTGCAGGACAGAGATTCTCTTATTTTAAGTGGCCCCCTCACTGCTTTGAAAAGATTAGCTCCAGAATTTTATACCAAATGAAACCTTGGGACCCGAGTGTAAAGCCTTACAAACAAAGCAAGCAGTCTTCAGCACTAAATATTAATTTAAGTCCGCCGGCAGTACTTATTTTGGGTTTCATAGTATTGATCTTTATTGGTGCGGGATTGTTGATGATACCCGCTGCATCGTCGGTCGAAACCTCCTTTATTAAAGCACTTTTTACTGCTACTTCTGCAGTGACCGTAACTGGTTTGGTTGTTGTTGATACGGGTAGTCATTTCACGACTTTTGGTCAGGTGGTGATCGCTGGACTCATTCAGGCCGGCGGCTTAGGGTTTATGACTTTTGCTGTAGTCGCGGCTATTAGTTTAGGTGCGCGATTAGGCTTAAATCAGCAGATCGTGTTGAAGGAGGCCATGGATCAAACTAGCATGGAAAAAGTTATTCAAACGGCCAAATTTGTCTTATGTTACTCAATCGTCATTGAGCTGATAGGCTTTATTTTGCTCACCGCTGTGTGGCTCAATGAGTACGGCTTCACTGAAGCTGCTTATCAAGCTTTTTTCTATACATTATCAGCATTTAACAATGCAGGTTTTGCTCTTCGCAGCGATAGCTTGTCTGCTTATTCCGCTAATATTTCGGTTAACGTGATCATCACTGTTTTGTTCATTATTGGTGGCATTGGTTTTGCTGTTTTAATCGATATTAAAGCCAATAAGCGCTGGCGAAAACTAAGTGTAAACACACGCATAGTATTATTAGCAACGCTTGTGATTAATGTCATTGCATTCTTTCTTATTTGGCTTCTCGAAGCAAAAAATCCTAATACGTTAGGGGCTTTACCTTTAATGGAACAAGCTATCGCCGCTTGGTTTCAAGCTGTCACTCCTCGCACGGCTGGCTTCAATACTTTGCCTATTGAGCAACTCACCGATGCTAGTACAACCCTCACCATTTTATTGATGTTTATCGGCGGAGGCTCGTTAAGTACAGCCAGTGGTTTAAAGCTCGGCACCTTCGTCGTTCTAATTATGACTACTTACACATTTTTACGTCGAAGAACCCGAGTAACAGTGTTAAATCGCACCATACCTCAAGTACAGGTTCTTAAAGCTTTATCTTTAGCAATTATATCGATAGGCATGATATTTATAGGAACATTTATATTGGCGGTTATTGAAAATGCGCCATTTTTAGATATCGTATTTGAAGTTGTGTCCGCGCTGAGTACAGTAGGCTTGTCTCGTGGGCTAACTGGGCAATTAAGTGAAACTGGAGAAGTCGTAATTATTTTCATGATGGTAGTTGGCCGCGTCGGTCCATTAAGTTTCGCTTACTTTTTAGCCACTCCTAAACCCCGTAAAGTCCGTTACGCTGATGCTGAAATCCAAGTTGGTTGAAATTAAAAGTACGTTTACTTGTTTGTATCTTATAGTTTCGCTGCGACGTTAATTAAGGTCAAAGAATAAGGCCTGCCAATATTGATATTTGTAACAATCAAAATTTACTTTAGCGTTTAGTACGAGGTCTTAACTTAAATCAATAAACTAACCCTTACGCATTTTGTCGGCAGTTCCATAAAGTCATAAGTGAAATTTTGTTATGGACTTGTGAGATTTGTTAAGATTATTGTGACTTATATTGACCAATAATGATTTTAATGATGGTATTATTTGATGTTAAATGAGCAGTTTGCTTATTTTTATATATTAGGCACTTTAGGTGCGTATTCCAGATAGCCAACAATACATAAGGTGACATATGAATCGGTCATTATTTATAGGCGCTACTATCTCAGTTTTAATGTGGGTGGCTGCTTTTCATCACGCAAGTTCAGATAGTAAAACTCTCCCTGAAAGTACTGAAAATATAACAAAAGTTGATAAAAAAAAGCCAAACATAGTGTGGTTAGTATTGGAAGACATGAGTCCTATTCTTCCAGATTATGGTGACCATACTATTGAAACACCGACCATTAGTAGTTTAGCGGCGCAAGGGGTGAAATATACTAACGTGTTCTCTACTTCAGGCGTATGTTCACCTAGCCGAGCAGCATTGGCAATGGGAATGTACCCAACGTCTTTCGGGGCCAATAATATGCGGACCACATCGAATACTGAAGAAACAGGTCTGCCCAAATACGAAGCGATACCACCCTCAGATGCTAAAATGCTTAGTCAATACATGCGTGAGAATGGTTATTATACAACGAATAACCTCAAAACTGATTATCAATTTCAGGCCCCTAAGGGGGCATGGGATGACAGTAGTCCTTATGCTCATTGGCGAAACCGTCCTAAAGATAAACCTTTTTTCTCAGTGTTTAATTTCACAACAACTCATGAATCTGGACTATTTGAGCCTTATGGATTCAGAAAAATAGAATCACGTTACTATTTTTCTGATGATGCAGACAAGATCTCGAAGCTACCCCAGCATCAGTTAACAAAAACGAGTGAAAGCGAAACAGCTGTTTACTTGCCTCAAGATACTGCGTTTAATATTCCGCCGTATTTACCAGATACACCGACTGTACGCCGAGATATGTGGAAAATGTATAATAATCTTGCAGAAACGGATAAACAAATGGGAGCTCTTTTGCAGCAGTTAAAAGATGATGGTTTATATGATAATACCATTATCGTATTTTACTCTGACCATGGCGGGCCATTACCTCGCCAAAAACGCTTAATCTATGACAGTGGCTTAAAAGTTCCCATGATTATTCGTTATCCTCATGCTGAAAGTGCAGCAACGGTTGATGATCAATTAATTAGTTTTGTAGATTTTGCTCCAACCACTATGGCGCTAGCTGGAATCCAAATACCAGCCTACATACAAGGTCGTAACTTCATTCACAGCAAAAGCCCTAAACGCAAGTATATTCATGCAGCCGCAGATCGATTTGACGGATTTACCGATGCTATTCGTGCAGTAAAAGATAAGCGATTCAAATATATTCGAAATTATCGCCCTGAACAGGGTTACTATTTACCAGTCGCATACCGTGAAAAAATCCCAACCATGCAGGAATTATTGCGTTTAAGGGATGAGGGGAAATTAAATGAATATCAGTCTCAATGGTTTAGAAAAAGTAAGCCAAAAGAAGAGCTATTTGACACGAAAAATGATCCTGACGAGTTGCACAATCTAGCTGGAATGTCCCAGTATAAAGAAAAGGTTGCTGAATTGAGTACCGAGATGGATCGCTGGTTAGGCGACATTGGTGATACGCCAAATATTCCAGAGCGGCAGCTAATTAAAAACTTGTGGAATGGCCATGATACTCAACCTATAACTCAGACTCCTAAAGTGGATATCATTGGTGGGATCGTAACAATCCTTAGCCCAACGAGAGGTGCGACAATAGCGTACAAAATTATAGATAAAGGTTTAGAACCATCAGAATGGGAGCTATATAAGAGCCCATTTTTTATTGAGGATGGAACTAAGTTGAAAGTCGTTGCGCATCGGATTGGCTTTCAAGAGAGCAAAATTAGCATACGTACTTATGAAAAATAACGTGGCTCTAACTCAATCCAGTAACCTAAACTCGAAATAGCTTTTAAACCCGCCTAACCGCATGCAAGTGATTTATTATTCGCAGCGGTTAGGTGAACTTAAGATAAATTAATAATCTTGTTTCAGGCGATTGGGCGTAGTTATTTGTATAAATATCCTGATCAAAATGAACGTATCACCCTATTAGTAGCAGCTTTATTCCAAGCACCATTCTTACCACGATTAAGATTACCTGCTTAATCAATAAATACCGCATTGGCAACTCAGCACACATCAAGAAGATTAATCTAGAGTTACTGCAGGATATAGGCATTTACCATGAGCCTGAGCTAGGGAAAGGTCGGGGGGCATTTTTCACGTATGGGATGTTCAGGGCAGATGTATTACAACTGTCGCTGTACAAAGTTAAGTATAATGAAGTGATGACTTTCGCCTCGTCGTCTCGGCTTTTTAGCAAATAACGTCCTTCAGCATCAGTTTGTGCAAATAATCAATGCTGAACTCTCCTGCGAGGCCCCGCCATTTTCTGGCAGGTTTAGGCTACTCTAGCCAGCTGTAGAATACACTGTGATTAATATCAAACATGTATTATAAGCATCTTGGGTAATAAATGTTTGTTGCCCACATTAAAAGAATACTTTAACCGAATGGGTCCAAGAAGTTTTATCTTAGATTCAAGTACTTTGATTTGATTAGCGTTAACTATCTTAGGCTGTATTTCACAAGCTCTAAGGTGGTTTCATGTTATTTGCTAATAAATAGTATGATTAGTAACAGGTAGATGCGGTTTAGGTTTATAAAAAATTTGGTTGGATTAGGTGGCTTGCTTTACACCTTACTCTTGAGTTATTTAAAACTGCTTTGTTAGCTTATGGTATATCTCCTTGTTCTCATTTGGCTTATCTAACAGCGAGACGTCGTGCGTATGATTACGCTTCAGAAACATAAAAGCTCTGTAAAATATTAGTTTACAGAGCCTTTATACAGGTTTAGTTTTTAAGGCTAAAAGGTAGCTCGAACACCCAGTAAAGCACGGCGTCCAGTGTACTCATTTAGGATGACACGCTCTCGAACATCAGCATACCTAATTGTATTAGTGTCCAGTACGTTACTGACGTCAAACGTCAGTTTGATATTTTCGTTTACCGTGTAACCAAAGCCTAAATCCAACTGCCCGTATTCATCAAAGTGCTCTGCAATACCGGCACCGCCTGAACGACGAACAAGGAATTTATCGCGCCAGTTCCAAGATACCCTCGTTGAAAAACTCTCGTCTTCATAGAATGCAATCAAGTTATAAGAATGGGGGGTGAATCCTTCGAGACCAGAGCCTGGAGTTGTTGCCAAGGGTAAACTATTATTACCTATAGCGGCCTCATCGTCCTGACCGGTTACAAATGTATAGTTCGCTTGAATACCCGTTTTACTAAGAAAACCTGGTAAAAAGTCTAAATATGCTAGCCCAGCAAGCTCGTAACCTTGAATTGATCCCCCATCACGATTCCGGTCAGCTGTATCCCTAAAGATAATTTCGCCAAAAGCAGGATGACTGAAACCAGATGGAACAAGCTCTGTTGTTTCAGAAATGAATGTATCAATGTCTTTATAGAATAAGGATATTGAAAAAGCATTACCGTTGTCAGCATAGTATTCTATTGAACCATCATATTGCCAAGCTTCGAATGGTTTGAGATCTGTATTGTTCGATGAACGGTTGGAAAGTCCAAATAATCCGCTAAAACTCTGGTTTGGAGTGATTGAACCTAAATTAGGGCGGGTAATGACTTTTGAAACTGCAGCTCTAAAATCGACACTATCACTGAGCGACAACTTGAAATTTGCACTTGGTAATATATTTGAATAAGAGTTATCTGCTGTAAGTTGCTGCCTTTCAGTAGTGACGTAGTCTAAACCAGATGTGGCTCCATCAGCATCAACGGGATCGATTCGAATTAACTCAACAGACGGGCCTGAAGCCGTGGTTTCAGTTTCAACATATCTAAGGCCGAAATTTGCTGCCCAAGGTAGATCTTGAAATTCACCATCAAGGTCTAGTCTTACATATGCACCATATGTTTTCTCTTGAACACGTCTGGCAAGATCAGGGCGAGCCTGGGAAGAGCAAACATCATTGTTGCCTGAGCCTTCTCTTATTGCCTGACAATAACCCTCCTTATCTGTTAACAGAAATGAGCGCGGAAAGTCGGCGCCCGAATCACTCAACAAGTCAGGAACTGACACCGGGGTGAAAATATCGAAAGGTAAAGAGAAAAAACGACCCCCTATATTTGGTCGAGGACCATTAGGTACGTTGATGGCTTCCCAGGGAGCTTGAACGCCGTCAGTAGGGTCAAAATGCGCGACGAAGTTATTGTCAGCAAACAATGGTCCTGCTGAAGTATAACCTGGATCGAATGGTCCATCAGGGTTCGTTGGGCGATAAATTCCAGAGTTAAAGGGTAATGCTGATTTTGTACGCTCACTGTAAAACACCCCACTCTTGAGGCCTCTTAATGAGCCATAATCCAACTCATATTTAACATCAAATCGACCTTCAAGTACTTCATCTTCTAATTGGATTGACGGGGTTAGTGCAACATGAGCTCTAGCATTTGCTGGATCTGCTAAGTCGAGAGACGTAGACCAAGATGGTACATCTCCATTTGTCCAAGTAATAATGTTGTTACGAAAATCAGGGCTAGTTTGTCCAGCTAATGGATCATCAATCGTTCCTGGCTGTAATGGATTGTTCCACGGATTATTGTCTTTTATCGCTGCCTGTAATCGAGTGGCGGCATTGGTCGCTTCTGCGCGAGACCAAGATACATCGGCGGTAAAAGATAGGCCATTGTCTAAATATAAATATCCGTTCCAGCCGAGTGCGACTGTTTCACTGTCGCCGCCCCCTTCCTCAAATCGATAGTCAACTGGGCCAAATGTCTTAGTAAAAGATGTTGCCGTGCCATTCTCATTAATTTCGACGTCTGAGAAAAATGGAAATTGTAACGGTGCGTTGATACCTTGAGTCGTTGTTTCACGGTTAAAATCCACATAAAGTGCGTCAACCGTCATACCCATGTTTTCATTTGGTTCGTACTGGTATGTACTACTAATACTTAATCGTTTCCGGTCATCAATGGTGAAGCTTTGCCCCATTCCTTGTGGAAATCGAAATTCAACATTCTCGTCAGAGTCTACGGTAGGACCATTATAATATGTCCATGGGCCACCTCTATACTCCTCTAGTCGAGAACTTCGGTCTTCATATGAAACTGCTACTAACAGGCCCATGGTGTCGTCAGCAAACGTATTGCTTACAATTCCTGAAAAGCGCGGTCCCCATTCCTCGCCCAAATCTTGGTATCGTCCTTGTGCTGATCCCGACATATGTAAGCCGATATTATCTAACGGACGAGCAGTGCGCATATTAATGCTCGCACCTAGACTACCTTCCCATAAGTCAGATGTAGGCGTTTTCACTACGTCAGCACCGGTGAGTACTTCAGCTGCAAGGGCTTGAAAATCGAATGCACGAGATAAATTTACACTGGAAAAAAATATATCTACTTCTCCCACATCTATCGTGGCAATTGTTCGATTGTTCAAACGAACGGAGTTAAATTCGGGCCCGAACCCTCGAACGGTGATTTTTGAGCCTTCTCCTGACTGCCGATCGATAAATACTCCTGAAACGCGTTGTAGCGATTCTGCTATATTTTGGTCGGGAAACTTACCTAAGTCTTCAGCTGTAATTGAATCGACTGCATTTGGCGCTTCTCGTTTGCGGTCTAAGGCGCTGCTCAAAGAAGAACGGATGCCAAGAACCTGAATAACTTCAACGTCAGGGTTTGCAGTCTCAGTTTGAGCTGCAGCATTACCAGTGGTGCCAAATGCTGAACAACAGGCCAGATATAATAGTTTGTGTTTTAGAGTATGTTGCATTTTTTATCCTCGTGAGACATTTGTTAATGCCTGATGAACTGAGATTAGGTATTTCCCTAGACCAACTGTCGATCATGCCTTCAGAAAATAGGTTTCTGTGCTGACCTTCAAAAATTAGTACTGAGCGAAAGTGAGATACCACTCGCCACCAGATTTAATTCATTTCTTTTAACCAATTTCAAACACGTACCGTTTACTTTTAATTAACAATACCGTTGCACTTTAACCAGTACTAAATCAAATGTAAACACCTTTGGTCATAATCGCTCAAAATGTTGCTTTTGTCTTCTTATTGATATTCATTAAGTATGTTTGGAGTCGGAAATTTTGATAGTTACATATCTTGCCTAGTAGCGAAGATTAATAAACTTGTTTTACAGCCTATATCTTTAAAAAACGGTCAGGGAAAAATTATATTGGAACACTTGAGGTAGTTGAAAAGCACGTGATTATAAGAGTAATAAGGTAGGAGCTACTTTAAAAATTTTTCTCGTAAATAAGGATAATAAATTGGCGCAATCTCCCGAATTACATGAACCTAATTTACTATAATCAGAATAAATAGAGGTAGATTTGTCGCTTCAAACGCCACAGTAAAAGCTATGCAGTGAGCGAGTTTGTTATGATCAACAATGAAGATATGTTGCCTTGAGTAAGACTTGGCTTTTAGCAATTTTCGATCAAAGTGAGGACTTCATGCCATACCGATTTGTTATTTATATGCCCACGAATAGCCTTTAAGATTTCTATTTTTACCATGGAGTACTCTGGATAATTGCTTCCTGTCTAAATAGAGAGTAATTCTTACCAATCATTATCAGTCATTCGGAGTGGTTAAATTATATATGGTATAGATAAATTCGACTTTTCAATAACTATTGGTTAAAGGCAATTTACAATTGCATGTTAATAGGTCTAAGGTCCAGGTGACTTTTTACAGAAGGCAATCATCATTACCAATCAACAGGGTTAAGCAGCGAAAAAATTTCCGCTACTTACTAGGCTTTATAATATCAACGCGTTATTTACCCTTCGGTCCATCATAATCGTATTTGAACCAGTCTACATCGATATGACCAGCGTCTTGGTTTTCATTCCATGAGAAAAATCCTAGCCGGTCGCCAGTCCACTTTCCAAAACTAATGGTAAAAGTGGGGCCGAATGAATTGAATATTTTGCCATCGGTGCTGTATTCGTAAGTTGCCTGATTTCTTGCATTTGAAGTTCGAACGAATAATTTTTCGCTCGTTATTAGAGGACCTTCAGTTTTGTTACTCATTCCATCCATATAGAACAATCGTTTGTTACCGTTATCTAAGCCTTCTACTCCAAGCAAATTAAATGTACCACCATATCTGACGAAGCCCGCTAACTGATTCGGAGCAATTCCACTGATATCAAATTTAGCAACTGCCGTTCCTGTTGTAGTGCCCATTATCCGTTGACTGAGTGTATTATTAGCACGCCAGAAATCACCGTCTGAGCCGTCGTTGTTGGTCCACTCATTAATTTTAGGGCCATACTGAGCACTTTGCGGTAATACTTTACTTGCTTTCAAACGCAGCCAGCCGGGACGCTCTGTTAAAGACCAGTGGGAATTCCTTGGATTATGGTTCCATTCCCATTGTGGTCCAAGCTTAGTATTTGAGAAGGTATCGTCAGACTTCGGCGCGGTGACTGGATAACCTTTGATTGGTTTTTCGAAGCGTTTTACTGGTTCTCCTATTCCATCGTTGTCTTCATCGACGCCAATCATCGGCCAATCATCTATCCAGGTAACAGGCTCTAAGTTCTGCGGCCGCCCTTGAAATGGAATATCATCGTTCTGAATAAGCTGGTGCATGTACCACCAACTTTTATCGGGAGCCTGCATCAAAGCGCCTTGGCTCGCGCTGCGGTTACCAAATGCAGAGCCCTTTTCTAAGACAGTACGCACTTCATAGGGCCCATAAATACTATCCTTAGAACGAAGAACTATTTGTTTTCTGTCGTTCTTAGGGTTTTTGACACCAGGCTTGGTAGAAGGATCACCTATTGTCCATTGCGCTAAAAATATGTACCAGAAGCCATCTTTTTTATAAACCCTTGCGGCTTCAGCGCCTACGCCGGTATATGCGAGTTTTCCTTCGTCGAGGATCTTAGTGCCGTCCCAGCTCATCCTATATATTCGATTCTCGTTACCTTCTATTTTATTGCTATCACTTTTTTGTTTGGTACCTGTGTTAATAATTACATAAGCTTCTTTAGTATCCTCATCCCAAAAAACCCCAGGGTCATCAAGAACATCAGCGTTAGGGAGCATCATAATTGGTTCGCTCCAAGGGCCTTCTATATTATCTGCAGTCGTTACCATCAAGCCATGTTGGTAGTCTATCTGGTACACGTACCACTTACCTTCGTGATAAGCGATGTCCCCAGCCCAGACACCAAATGAGTAACCATTCATTCGGTCCCAATTATATTCAGGCGCCCAAGATAAATTAGCAAACGCATGTCCGACATTTTCCCAGTTAACCATATCTTGAGATTTTAAAATTGGCATACCAGGTGACATGTGCTGCTTTGAGGTGATCATGTAGTAAGTGTCACCCACCTGCTCAATATCTGAGTCAGGGTAATCTGCATTCAATATAGGATTTATGTACGTGCCGTCTCCCTGATCCCCAAAACTACCCGTTTGAGATTGTGGGTCCTTGTCTATTTCATTCGTGACTACGGAACTGGTTTGAGTCTGACAAGCAGTCAAAACAGAGACCAAAATGGCAGTAAAGCCAACTGATTTATAATTCATAACTTTCAATTTCATCATATCGTTGTACGCACCCTAAAAGCAGGACTTATTTAATTAACAAGATTTACATCGTGACACATTATGATTACTATTGGCAACTATTTGGTCACAACTGATCATTTTGATGCATTTAGCTATTTGGCCCTTTCCCGCTGCACAATACTATTTGTGCGACATACGTATGGAATTCTTAGGAAGAAAGCATGAAAGCACTAATTTTGATATTAATTACGACTTTATTAATTACTGCCTGTAGCTCCCCACTTGAAAGCCAAACAGACAAGCAATATGAAAAATTTAACTATTCTACTGAAGTTAAAATACCAAAAGGCCATCTTGCAATAGTGATTGATGGTAATTCGCCAGATCCCGATGACATCGGAGCGACGCCTGTGATGCTTAAGCTATTGCAAAGTGCAGGAGCTGCAAATCGCTTAGTTCATATATCGCATTCTTGTGATCTCGATCCTTTTAGAAACAAAGCGACATACCAAATTAACTCTGAAAATGAAAGCCGGCGCCAGCGGGTTCTGGGAAGCTCAATTAACGAGTCACTCAATCTTTTTGGCCCATTTGACAGTGTTGTACACTTATATAACTGCAGAAAAGAGCAGGAAACTGCAATCGAGGACTTAGTAAATGCTATTAACAGGACATCACAAGATTCTCCTCTTTGGATAGTAGAAGCTGGTGAGCCAGACTTAATAGGCTATGCCCTAGCAAAAGCCAAGAATGAAAAACGCAAACATGTGAAGGTTGTATCTCACCACCCTGCTAATGACAATAGTGGAGACTATTTTACGTGGCAGCAAATATTAGATTTTGGAATTGAGGAGTATCAAATCGGCGACCAAAACGTTGGTTTACAGACCCCTATCGAAGCGTGGGATTGGGCAAAAAATAATAGCGAACATGGTTTATCTTTCATTTGGGAAATGCTTTCGTATGCCGAACAAGATGGTGTCGTGCCTTTTCAGACGGGTAAATTTGATTGTTCAGATGCCGGTATGGTTTATTGGTGGTTAACAGGTGCTGATAAAGGTGGCGCTAAAGCTGCGACACCAAGTGACTTAAAACCATTGTTATTGCGAAAGAATTAGTAAGCGAGCTAGGCAACAGAGACTAATGCTTAGTTGTAGTTTGACTGCTAAGACCTGACAGTCAGCCTTTTAAAAATGGCGATGTTAGTTCAGTTTTGAGCTAAGAGCTTTTCGAAAAAAATTAATTCTCATCAGCAGCTTTTCTTAATTCGCGCTCTAGATACTTAGCCCGAGAATTAGCATTGGTATTAATCAACTTATAACCTCGCCATGAAGCCGGCGTATCATATCAAAAATCTATTTTCACAACCTATATGACCAATTAGAAAAATTAAACTAGTCAACCGTACCTTCCAGTTGGCTAAACCCATGATGAAATAGGCTGTATCGATGACATCAGAATTGCCACATCCAAGCCGTAAAATTCTGAACAGTTATGGTAGAAGGCATTGTGATACATAATTGAACTGTATTTAACGAAAGAAAAATATCTATTCATAGAAGGCCACAATTTGGTCTCTTATGTTTACCAACGCTAGCTTGTTTAGATATTAAATTTTTAAATATACTTCAGATTTGCCCGCAAGTGCACCCAGCTTAAATTAATACGATACTCGGGCACTCCGGTGATTAATATCTAATCTTCATGTGTGGGACTACCAATTCTAACTAACCCGTAAATGCGTTCTATGTAGTGAATTAGTTCAGAAAGGGTTGTGGTATTTAGGGCTTAATGAGGCAGTCCTATAGTTTAGACTTTAGCTCGAGCAAGGGCGGCAGTTCATCAATATCACGTATACGTACGTCCTTATATTCTATTTCCGCAGCTTCTGACTGAATTTGAATTTGACCTCTACGAAGTGCTTCTCCTAGATGGTTTTTCGCATCCTTTAAAGACATAACCACTTTATCGTTGACCACATAGATTGCTTTATCTCCAAAAGTGTATAAATCAATCGTGTTCCAATTTCCATTGGGGCGATCGGGCTCTGGGTAAGCGCTCAAGTAGCCTTGGAATTCGAGATAGGGTTTGTATGGATCGTAAATGCCTCGTTGACCACTTTTTGACTGATAAGGGACTTTTGCAGACGTACCACCTATAGTAATAAAATCTCCATTGTCATTTTCCTGAATTTGGAACTCTAAGCTTTTTTTCCAGACGTGCCAAAAGTCTCCGTGTTTACCATAGCTATGAAACAGAATGCCGTTGTCTCTTGGCTTTTGTAATCGAGGTTCCCACTTTTTATTTAACCAACGGTATTTAGCTTGAAAATGGTAGTTCTCATAATTTTTTGTGGTGGTTAGACTGCCGTATATCTCGCCACTGACAGCTAAAATGGTTTTGCCATTCTCTTGGTAGGTAGAAAATACAGCTTTAGGATCATTATTTAACCCCAGAGGTATACCTGTACGCACATCTTCAGCCTGAAACGTATTTAGAGATAAATCTTTAACCGTTGTATGCGGAATACCAATGAATTTTTCAAACTTACTGAGTTTAGCATCAAGTAAGTCGTCCCAGCCTGCAATGGCGCTTGGACGATAAGACGTTGCGTATGCGTTAGGGAAGTCATCTGGAACAAGTTGAGTAACTGAGCCCGTTGCTGCCCATTCCGTTCCTCTGCTTAACAAGGTCGTAAAACTTGCATTGCGCATTGATAAAGTATTTTCATCGTCCGCTTTCCCTACATGGCCCAATGTCATGTGAAATATTCGTCCTTTTCCATAATTTGAAACCATTACCACAGGTTCGTGTTTTCGATCGGCTTTTGCAAATTTGGGATTAGCAATGCCGGTAGCCAGAACTTTGAGATTACCAATAGGTCCTCTGAGATTAGAATACAATTCGTCGGCTCCTTGTAACCAACTATCTGGTAACCCCTTAGTTATTGGATGATTTGGGGCGCGAACGCTAACCAAAAAATCGTGCTTGGTGGGATGAAAAGCTCCGCCACTACTGTCGTCTCTAACTACGTGACCGTTTTCCCAGTATATTCTAGGACCGGAGGTCTCGTCGCGACCTTTTTGCTTGTTGGGCTGGTTTGGATATAGCTTCGGTTCGTGTAAATTCGCATTTCCCCAACCGCCTACGCCAATCATGTTGTTAAAGGCTGGCCAGTGCGGAAACGCATTGTCTGCGGCATGAACAAGCACTAGACCGCCGCCAGCTTCTATATAGGTTTCAAATGCTATCTCTGTTTCTTTAGACCATTCTGGGCCCTCGTAATCTAACAATACAACATCATAATCAGACCAATTTGGTGAGAAACTTTCGACTGTTTTCTCTAATGAATATGCAGATTGAATGTTTACCGAAAATATTTTGGCGTCGTGTAATTGCGCAGCTAAAACTTTATGGCTGACTCGCCAGTTGTGCGCAATGTTGGATTGGCCAGTTACGAGAAGCACAGAAATACCTTTATCAGGTATTGCGCTTACTAAGTGGCTTAAACACATTAAGCCTAAGAACATAGTTGTTTGTTTTATTTTGCTAGGGAGCATAGAAATATTGTACATATCTTTACCATCATGGTGTCTATATAGCCTCAGATCTCAAGTTAAACCTTATGAGCTCATGTATTAAACAAAGGAAAGGAGTAAGCCTCATAATAACTAACTAAAAGTAAGTTACAATGCTTTTTGATTTATTGTGATTGTTATTGATGGGTGGGGTGTTTTGTCAACTCTGAAAATCTAGTCACTAAACTCAGAGCAGAATTCATAAGTATAAATCAGCATTTTTGTTTATTTCTTTAATAAAATCAATGCTTTATCTTTCTTTTATATTAATAGTCTTGCACTTTAGCGTAAGGCTCTATCCAAATCCAGGGTGTGGCTAAAGAAGTTTTTAACTATTATTAAACATGCTTGAACTAAAAATTAACATGCAATAAGCTTAATCAATCAAAATTAGTCGTATTGTGTCATCGTGGGCCTACCAAATATTTGGTTCGATTGGACGAAGGGCAAGACACTTAAGTCATCACAATCCCTTATCTGAAAAAGTGGAGTAAAAAATGTTTATGAAGCAACGCTTCTCCGTCAGTTACTGAAGCTTATTGCGTAAAGTCACTTACTAATTGCGATTGATACTGATCATACCTTGTGCACATGGCGCTTAGTACATCACATTCGTGTGGGAAGTGAATTAGAAATATTGATGTTTTGTATAGCAACATGACGGCTGAAAGGCAATAAATCGCATTCATCCATTGTCTGTTGATTAAGCTAATTGAATTCGAGGAAATGAAAATGAGTGATAACAAGAATAATATTCTGTTCATTGTATTGGTTAGCTGTGTTGCCACTATAGGTGGCTTTTTATTTGGTTTTGATAGTGGTGTCATTAATGGGACAGTTGATGGCCTTAGATTAGCTTTCGAATCAGACAGCGTCGGCACGGGGTTTAATGTTGCAAGTATGCTACTAGGATGTGCTGTCGGGGCTTTTACAGCAGGACGACTTGCGGACAAATTTGGTCGTAAATCTTTGCTTCTTATATCTGCTGCATTTTTTATTATTAGTGCTTGGGGATCGGGGATTGCTGAGTCATCGAGTTGTTTTATTTTTTATCGAATTTTAGGTGGGTTAGCGGTAGGGGCTGCCTCAATAATGGCTCCCGCGTACATTAGTGAAATTGCACCAGCCCATTTGCGTGGCAGATTATCTTCAATTCAACAGGTCGCTATTATATTTGGGTTGTTTTGTGCTTTTATTAGTAACTTTTTTTTAGCAAAGGTAGCAGGAGCATCAACAGCTGAATTTTGGTGGGGGTTTGAGGCTTGGCGCTGGATGTTCTGGATTGAACTTATTCCAGCGACTTTATTCTTGCTACTGCTCATGACCATACCTGAGAGCCCTAGATACTTGATGCTAAATAAAAAAGGAGAAAAATCACTAAAGATCCTGCGTAAATTGTATGGAAGGGAAGGGGGTGAACAAACACTAAATCAAATCAAGACGTCATTATCAGAAAATATGCACGAACCAAAGCTATCGGATCTAATAGACAAGGCAACCTCTAAAGTCAGACCTATCGTTTGGGTGGGTATAGGGCTCGCGGTATTTCAACAAATGGTCGGAATCAACGTCGTGTTTTATTATGGCTCCGTATTGTGGCAAGCCGTCGGCTTTTCAGAAGGAGACGCTTTGCTTATCAATATTATTAGTGGCGCTGTAAGTATTGCCGCATGCCTTATCGTAATGGTTATGATTGATAAGTGGGGTCGTAAACCCTTTTTGTTAACTGGGTCCGTTGGTATGACAATTACTTTAAGTTTGATGGTGTATGCATTTTTAAATTCAGATGTTCTACCGTCGGGTGATTTAGATATGGGGGGCTATGGTACTTTAGCCCTGATCGCCGCTAATGCTTATGTGTTTTTCTTTAACCTTTCATGGGGACCCGTCATGTGGGTCATGTTAGGGGAAATGTTTCCTAACCAAATTCGTGGCTCGGGGCTTGCTATCGCCGGACTAGCACAGTGGGGCGCTAATTTTATTATAACGATGACATTTCCAATTTTACTTGCAGGCGTTGGGCTTGCTGGCGCATACGGATTCTACTCGATGTGTGCATTGCTTTCTATCTTCTTTGTTGTTAAATATATTTACGAAACCAAAGGAAAAACACTAGAGGAAATGCAGGGATAGCTAAGGGGTATTCTCGGTATTTAACGCCCTTAAAATAGTGTTAATCATTTAACTTATTAGACCTCGTACTCTTTCTGAATAAGAGGTCTAGTAATAAACGCCTATAGATTTAGGAGGGATCACCTGGGATATCTCGCGCCACCACTTCCTATCATATTTATACCCATGTAAATACGTTGATTGCGTGTTAGCAGGATACTCATTTGATTTATTTCAATGCGTCTTGTTTGTTGTTCTGATTAAATAGCATCGGAGGCTTTAACAAGAGACAATTAACCGTCAAATATTAAGGCGTGAACATGACGTAGAAACGTAGTTATAAGCAGTACCCAAAGGAATTCAAAGAAGAGGCAGTTGCGCTGGAGTTCGAGGCTGGTATCAGGGATTCCCAAGGAGAGTGGGCGACCGTCTCAAGGCGAGGCTATAACGGATGGTGCCTAGAGGTTACCGGCAAGCAAGGCCATTCTTCGCTGATATTTAACAAAGAGTTTGGTGCCGGTGCCATCTTTGAGGCGGCTAGAATTCTGCATGGTTTCTATGAAACAGTGCGGGGCTAGCAGTACTTGACGTTCAACGCCGGTACCATAGCTGGTGGAACTAAAATAGATACTCGTTGTGATGATCCGAACAGCGTTATTTTTGGCAAGCCAAATGTGATCCCCAACACAGTTGTGGTTAAGGGGGATTCGCACACTTTCGGTAGACCAGACCGAGCGAGTAACACTCGCCATGCAAGCAATTGTCGAGCAGCACTTACCACAAATCAAGGCAACATTGACGTTTGATTCGGGCGACCCTGCGATGGCGTCAACAGAGAGTAACTTCTACCTTCACAGCATGCCCTCAGAGATCAATCAATCTTTGGGTTATGAGGCAATGTCGGTGCTGGACCCGTTACGCCGAGGTGCATCCGACATCTCGTTTGTTGCGCCTTACACGGACTCGTTGGCAGGCTTAGGAGGTTATGGCGACGGTAGTCACTCATCTAGCGAGCGCTTGGATTTATCGTCGTTACCAGCAGCAGTCAAAAGAGCAGCGATCTTGATTTATCGATTGAGCCGATAGATTCATTATGAAGTACTGGTATGACAATTACTCAGAGTTTGATGGTGTGTGCGCTTTTAAATTCAGTTTAATTATCCACTTTACTCTGCCACAAAACTCTGTCACATTTACTTTATGCGAACTCAACAGTACGAGTTCTGTGGCCTCTAGCGGTATGGCGGGGATTCCCTCTCTCTCCGCCATATACCATCAAGGCCTTGCATAACGCAGGGCCTTGTTGTTTCTAGGGTTTAGCGGATTGACCTTGCGTGCCAACTGGTACAAAAGGTTGGTACAAATGAGTATAATGAGTTCTCCTTTCAAACATCCAAAATCCGGCATTTATTAGCTCAGAAAAGGCGTACCAAAACGTCTAGTCCCTATCATTGGGAAAGCTGTATTTAAGCAATCACTTAATACTAAAGATTTAACTGAAGCCAAAAGTCTAATCATCCCCTTACTTGCAGATGCTGATAGCCAAATACGACTAGCAGACCTGCAACTCAAAGGTGATAACTGCAACGAGCTAAGTCTAAGAGACTGTCAGATCATAGCTAACCGTTGGTATGTTCATACAAGAGACAAGATTGAAGCTTTAGATAACTATGAAGACTTCCTTGTGTACCACAATAAGGAAAATGAAAACCTTCATTGGAACCCTAATGGTAGAGACTTTAGAGATGGGGATATCTATCCCAACTGTTTCGTTTGATCTGAAATGCTAATGTTCAAAAGTCTTGAAATCCAATAAGCCCCTATTTTAAAGGCGCCTTGTAATGGCAGGCATTGCCATGTCTGTTCTAACGCTAATAATTGCTTCAGGGGTCATTCGCAATACTATTAAGTGACTCAATACAAATAACTCTAATAGGCCTTTAAGCGTATTAACGATGAAAGGTGGTTTTTATATTGAACCAACAGTAGTTAAGGAAACCTAGGAAAATCCACAAATAAAACTTTTTATTTACAAGCTGTAGGGACATCGTTATCCTTTTTTTTAGGTCGCTAGCAACTTTCCGAATGAAAGTTAATTAAAAGTCCAATTTAAACGCGTTTCAATAGCTTTTATTGATCCGATGAGGGAAGACATGTTACTCCGACATTTTTACTTTGACGACTACCTAGTTTTTACTTGCTAAGTGAGTGGCTATTGGTTGAAAGCGAATGAAGAACGCTTTCTGAACCGTCGGTAGTTGAGGATCCAAAGAGTGTAAATTAAGGATAGAGTATGATTTCAGACAATAGAAAGCTTCCATGTATTGCCGTTTTGTATATTGCCAGTTCAATTTTATCATTTTGTTATGCCGATCAAGTTGTTGAAGCGCAAGATGTAAAAAAACCAAACATTGTTATGTTGTTCGTTGATGATATGGGGTGGATGGCAACCGAAAGTAGAACGCCAAAATACGAAACACCTAATATCACTCAACTAGCGGCTAAAGGTATGGAGTTCGATAGCATGCATATTGCAACGCCGACTTGCAGCCCTAGTCGTGCGACGCTCCTCACTGGATTGCATCCAGCTAGGCTAAAGATGGTGAGGCATATTCCGCAAAAGCCTCAATATGGTTTTGATAAATATGGACGTACTAAGCAAAAAACACATTTGTGGGAAAAAGATCCGGCTAAAATGCCAAGTACCAACTGGCTTGACACAAAATATATCACCTATGCAGAGGCATTAAAGCAGGCTGGTTATTATAGCGCATTTGTTGGTAAGTGGCATTTAGGCCACGAAGGATATCACCCTATTGATCAAGGTTTTGATCAGCAAATTGGTACTTCCAACTTCGGTCACCCATCAAGTTATTATCCTCCTTATTTCAAATTTTCTAGTACGCTAGCAGACGGAAAAGATGAGTATTTGACTGATAGACTTACTCGCGAAGCAGTCGATTTCATTGGTGATTATGATAAAGAACAACCATTCATGTTGTCGCTCTGGTATTACGGAATACATTCCCCTGTTGTTGGTCGTAAAGATTTAGTCGCTCATTTCAAGTTAAAAGGCATGTCTGAAGAGGATGCTCAATATGCTTCAATGATCAGTGCTATCGATGAATCAGTTGGCAAGGTACGTCAAGCACTTAGTGCTAAGGGATTAGAAAAAGAAACCATCATCATGTTGCTGTCGGATCAAGGTGGCTTATTTGATAACTCCCCACTTCGTGGGACAAAACGTATTGATACCCTTTATGAAGGGGGAGCGAGAGTCCCCTTTATCGTTAGTTGGCCGGGTGTCATTAAAGAAGGAGTTGTGAATAACAGTATTGTTCAATCGACGGATCTTTTCCCCACCATCGTTGAATTCGCAGGCTTAGAGCCTGGCAACTTTGAAGATTTGGACGGTGTATCACTTGTGAGTACCATTAAAAATAACACTGAATTAACGCGTGGGGATGCCATCTATGGATATCGTGCGTATCAGGATTTATATGCGTCAGTGCGTGAAAAAGAGTGGAAATTGATCGTCTATCGTAGTGGGACGCTCAAACTTTATAACATTCCCGATGATGTTAGTGAGGCTACGGATTTAGCTGACAAGCACCCTGAAAAAGTTGCTCGTTTAAAACAGAAACTTCAACTGTGGGAACAAGAGATGGGAGTAGAGCAGTATTCTGGCGTCAAGTAATCTGTTCTAGTACAACTGATAATATGCTCTGAGTTGAAGATTGCCAGGACATGGCAGCGAGCATTAATGTGTTTTGCTGCTTTTGCATGGAAGCATAATCACTAATGTAAGCCACAGTATCAGCACATCGTCTATTCTCATTTCAAGCTAGGAAAATATAAAAAACTAGCTCCTCTACGATTACACACTCTATGTTTCTACCTTCCATTTAGCGACTGGGCGAGCCTACATTAGGCTATGTTCGCTAAAATGTTATTTGTCGCGGGTTGATATCAGAGGACGTATTCCTCTCGTTCTTGTTAATCGGTATAGATGTAAAGCAAGTGTGAGTCTGAGGTGTTTATTTTGTTGTTTTAGTGCTTATTTAAAATATTTTAGTTAGTATTAGGGATAACGTAGTCCCTGTTTTGAAATTAATGGCACCATGTGCGCTATCAATTTACTAAACAACGAATGTAAATTTAATCACTTTTACGGTAGGCAGGTAATATGAAGAAGACGATGGCATTGATTGTAGGTTGTCTGGTAATAGCGTTCACGGCGAATGCTCAAGCAACCACTGAGATACGATTATCCCCCTCTGCGAGCGATATGACCCCTGTTCTATTAAAAGCGCTTAACGCCACAGACGATAAAAATATTAAGATTGTGTTCGAGAAAGGCGAGTATCGATTTCTGCCGGACTTTGCCACTGAGCGTTTTAGTACAATTACCAATCATGGTAATGGCTTAAAGAAAGTCGTATTTCCCTTAGATGACTTTAAATCTGTAGAAATTGACGGCAACGGTTCCGACTTCATATTTCATGGTCGGGTAGCGCCTTTTCAGATTTATCATAGCCAGAATGTCACGATAAAAAACGTGTCTATTGACTGGGATATTCCTTTTACATTTTTAGCTAAAATTGTAGCTGTAAATGAAAAAGAGGCTTGGCGTGATGTGAAGCCAATCAACGGCAGTCATCAGTGGGCGATTAAAAATGGACAAATAACCTTTCCTAACGTAGATGGTTTCTCGTTTTCTGAACTGGGTAGTTCATTGGCTTGGGAGCCAGATACTAAGCGTGTTTATCCTGGTATCAAGGATGCAAAGAGTCGACCTAATAAGGTAGAGAAATTAGATAATGGCTTGCTACGTATACATGAGAAATTAAAAGCCTTTCCACCCGTTGGCAGTCTAGTTAGTTCGAAAGGGGATCGCGACCTACACAGGTATGCACCTGCGTTTCATGTGAAAAACTCAAAAAATGTTGAATTAAACAATGTAGTGGTTCATCACGCATTAGGAATGGGATTTTTATTTGAGCGCACTGAAAATATAACCTTACATAAAGCGGGTGTGTATTTGAGCGATGGCAGTGACCGCGTGATATCGACTATTGCCGATGCTACACATTTTGCCAATTGTAAAGGTCATGTGTTGATAGAAGATAGCCGTTTTGAAAATATGCTTGATGATGGCACCAATCTTCGTGGTACTTACGTCATTGTTGACAAAGTTATTAGCGATAAAACGGTTAGATTTAAGTTTGGACACAGGGAGCAATTAGGTTACGAATTTGCTGATAGGGGAGATGAGGTGTGGTTTATTCAACAACCAAATACCGACCGTCAGCAAGTCAATACTGTTACTAACGTAAATGTTATTAACCAAACTTACTCTGAGCTCACTTTCTCGAATGTGTTACCCAAGGATTTGAAGCCAGGGGATATGATAGAAAACAAAACATGGTATCCGACTTTCACCATGCGAGGCACCAGTATTAAAAATCATCGGGCGAGAAATGTCGTTATAAAAACGCCATTGAAAACGGTGATCGAAGATAACTACTTTTCTTCCATGATGGCATCAATCCTATTTCGTGGTGAAACGTTTGTGTGGTTTGAAGCCGGGGCTGTCGGTGATGTGTTAATTCGTAATAACCATTTTGAATACAATTCTTACTTTGGTGGTGAACAAGCAGTGCTATATGTTACCCCTAAATTGGGTAAAAGCTTTAATCAAAAGCAACTCTATGATCGAAACATACGTTTTGTGGATAACAAAATAGACACTCATGGGGGACGAATTGTTTGGGCTGACAGGGTTGATGGGTTGCTGATCGAAAACAACATTATTGATAAAAATATCGATAAAGAGCAGTTGTATCCAAATGCGCCAGTTTTCGAATTTATGCATAGCCGGAACGTTACGCTCAAGAATAATCGCTATCAGGGCGACTATAAAACAGCTGTTAAAGTAGACTCAATGTCAGCTAAAACATTGCAAAACGACAAATCGATAAAATAAGGTTATTTTGTGAATAGTCAATTTAATACATTTAAGAAATCACTCACTAACACCTTGGCTTTGTTCGCTGGATTCTTGCTTTTAGGTGTTAACATGGCATACAGCAGCCCTAAAACTTCTAATCAAAAACGTCCGAATTTTGTGTGGATTGTCTCTGAGGATAACTCTGCTGAATTCCTAAAACTGTATAACCCTGATAATCCTGATGGCTTTGGCGTCAGTATGCCCAATGTTGAAAAATTAGCGGCCAAGGGACTTATCTTCAATAGCGCTTTTTCAAATGCCCCCGTGTGTTCTACGGCCAGAACGACTCTAGCGACCGGTGCTTATGGGCCTCGTATTGGCACAGAATTTCATCGACCCTATAAACTTGCTACGCTGCCCGATGACGTAAAATCTATTGGCCAGCTGATGCAAGAGGCGGGTTATTACACCTCTAATAATGCTAAAAACGATTTTAATTTTACCGAAAAAACTAAAACAACCGTGTGGAACGATACCAGTAAAACTTCTTCTTGGAACGGTCGTAAAGCCGATCAGCCGTTTTTTCATATGCAGACCTGGAAAGATACCCATGAGCATACGCTGCATTTTCCTATTGAGGACCTAACAACTCACACGAATGACCACAGCATCAAAAATATGGATAGATTTCCAATTTATCCTGACACGGCTTTATTTAGGTACACCTTAGAGCGATATTTAGATAACCACGTTATCATCGATAATAAACTCGGCCAGCTGGTTAATAAGTTAGCGGACGAGGGCCTATTAGAAGATACGTTTATCTTTTATTTTGGGGACCATGGAGGTGTCATGCCGGCGAGTAAAGGCTATCTATTTGAAAGGGGCTTACATGTGCCTTTAGTGGTTCGTATTCCTGAACATTTCAAATATTTACTCGCTGACGACATGCAAGATGCACAAAACACAAGACTTGACGGTTTTGTAAACTTTATCGACTTTGCGCCTACATTATTAAAATTGGCCGGTATTAAACCATCCCCCCAACATGACGGACGTGCTTTTCTAGGAAATGACGTCAGTAAAAAATCATTGGCAACCCGAGATTATAGCTTTTCATATGCTGATCGTTTTGATGAAAAATACGATCTACTTCGCGCGATTAGAAAAGGAAACTTCAAATACATTCGTAGTTACCAGCCTTATTATCCTGATGGCATGTTCGCCGAGTATCGATATAGGCAAGCCGCTTATCGTGAATGGAAAGAGTTGTATCGCAACGGTAAGCTAGCAAATACTCAATCGGCATTTTTCCGCGCTAAATCGCCAGAACGTCTTTATGATATCGCATCAGACCCAGATGAATTACACAACTTAGCCGATGACCCTCAGTATCACGACGAGCTTGTTAAACTGCGGGCAATGCTAAATAAGCAACTTAAATCCATGCCTGACTTAAGTTTTTATCCTGAAGCTTATTTACTCGAGAATGCGACGAATAACCCAGTTGCTTTTGGACAACAACACAAGGGTGAAATTACAGAATTGATTGATATTGCTAATCTACAGTTGCAGTCGTTTGATGTGGTCGAAAAGCAGCTTGCAGCATTGTTGAAATCGACAAACCCGTGGAAACGCTATTGGGCCTTAATCGTGCTGAGTTCATTTGGTCACGAAGCGGATGTATTTATTCAATCTGCCAGTAAGTTGCTAGAATATGACGATAATCTCTTGGTTAGAGGCAGAGCGGCAGAGTTTCTAGGAATTGTGGGCAAAATTGACCCCGTTGTCACGCTGGGTAAAATGTTTGCAGAGGCGCCAAGTGATATTGCGTTACTAGAGTTGCTAAATATAGCGACTTATTTTCATGAGTCGGGAGGATGGATTTTCCCTGAAACACTCATGCCAGAAAGACGTAAAACATTGTCTGTTAGAGCGCTTGGCTACCGCATGATGGACACTTGGTTAACCGCTAGATGGAAGTACATTAGTACTGAAAATTAGTATTTTTAAGCATTTGATTCGGTTACATTTTTGATTAATGTAAACCGCCTCTTGCTGAAGAAAGTTTCGCATCATGTTACTTCTAAAATACGTTCACAAAAACAATTAAGGTCGTTTCGCCCTGAAATGCCCAAGTGATAGTCAGGTTAATCTGCCTTGATGCTCTCGACCTTGTTTGTTCGATTGAATGTCGTGGCATAGCTAATTTGACCATCGGCAACTGGCTATTTAGATTATAAACATGGAGTGACTTATTAAATCAGATTTTAGCTTTATCTCTCGGTTTATAATCACCTTTCCTTATCCGTTTGTGTAGCGTGTGCTTAAGTCTATATCTGGCGTTGGCGCTAGCAAACTCAGCCTGTCGGATGATGAATTAGCCGTGGATAAAACGTTAATAATTGCATTACACTGGTTGCTTACTTTGCAGACTGTTAATTAAATCCGTGAGCAATCAATCTATTACCAACGTTAGAGCATCAAAAATGTCGACTGCCGAATCTGCAGAGCCTGGCACTGTAAAAAATAAAACATTGCTTGCACTGGGTTTTGGACATGTCTCCATGTTCTATAGCAATCAAGGCTTTTTGCTTTTTGCTATTCCGTTTTATCAGATGACACTGGGCCTTGACCCATTTTTGCTGAGTTTATGTTCGGTGATCCCTATGGTTATTGCGACGACATTAAAACCTTGGATAGGACATTTATCGGACGGATTTAACTCAAGATTTGGTCGACGAAAGCCCTTTTTGTTTTGTGCAGCAATTGCGAGTGGCTGCCTGTATGGTGTGCTCTGGAGTGTGCCGTTAGAGTGGAGTGATAATCACAAATTCTTGTATCTAGGTGGCTTTTCGTTACTCTTTCATATTGCAGGCTCTTTTTATAGTATCCCCCTGAAATGCATGGCCTTCGAGGCGAGTGATAGTAGTTATCAGAGAACGCGTATTTTTGCGGTTACTAATATATTTAGCCGAGTCTGTGGTATGACTTATCAGTGGGCTTTTCCGCTGACGCAACTGGCGATATTTGGTTCAATCTTTGCTGGTGTTAAAATCGTTGGCTGGGCAATTGGATTATTGCTGATTGTGACGATGGGCGTAATACCCGTTTTTTTCCTCAAGGAAAAACCGGTGACCCAAGTCGTAACAGAAGTAAGCCTTGTCACCAAGATTAAAACGGTTTCGCGTAATCCTGATTTCCTCTATTTGATGCTGCTTGTTACGCTTATCGTCTTGGGAATAGGTTGCTCAGTGTCGATGGACTACTACTTGTTGGTGTATTTCGTTAGCGAAGGAGACATAGCCCAAGGAGCGGTTTTAAAGGGCGCGCTATCGAGCGCGTATGCGTTTCTCGGTATCTTATATATACCGGTAGTATTATATATGACGCGTAAAATGGGAAAGCTAAATGCACTGAAACTCATTTTTTTGATAGCTGCCATGAGTGGCTTAGTGAAGTGGTTTTTATTTGTTCCATCGATTGGCTGGTGGATTGTTTTAGACGCAGTGTTTTCGAACTTCGTTTGGACGGGTAATGCGCTAATAATCCCTTCATTAATTGCAGATCTTTGCGCAAAACATGAAAAGCAGTGTCACTACGATATCAAAGGAATTTTTATCTCTATGCACTCTTGGGTGAATTACATCAGCAAAGCGATGGCGCTACTCGCTTTGGGTATCATTTTGAATGCCATCGATTTTGACGCCAACCTAGGCTCTATGCAAAGCGACGATACGCTTTACATGATGAGGATAACATTAAGTTTTGGTACCGCGTTTATTGCGTTATTGATTCTTTTCTTGTTATTTAACAGCAGGCTACGCAAACTTTAATGTTTGAGGTGCTTGTAATAAATATGCATGCAATAAAACGCTAACGTGCAGTATTTTAACAGTTTATTTTTGGTGTGGTGATATACTATATCATTGGTTAACTTAGATAAAAAATACTAGCAAAATAGTCGCAAAGATATGAAATATGAACATTGGGTACACAGATAAAATGGTGACGATTAAAGACGTAGCTAAGGTTGCTGGGGTTTCACCTTCAACCGTTTCTAGGGTTGTACGCGGAGCGGGAAAAGTAGGTAAAAAGTGCCGAGCTCATGTGCAGAGTGTTATTGTTGAAATGGGCTACTATCCTAACGTCAACGCCCGTGCGCTTGTTAGCCAAAAGGCCGAAATGGTCGGTATTGTGACACCAAATTTTGCTAGTCCATTTTTTGGAAGTATTGCATCAGGCGTAGCTGCTGCTGCAAAAGCTGCTAATTATAAAGTCATGATGAGCAACTCATTGGGTGACGTTGATACTGAAATTGAAGCAATAAATTCGCTTAGAGAGCACGGTTGCTCAAACATAATTTTACATAGCAAATTATCCTCTGAAGAAACGTTAGAAAATCTAGCTGCAAATATCGATGGTTTGGTCATCATCAATCGTCAGGTCGACTCTCTCGCGGAGCGATGTGTTTGGTTAGATAATGTTGCAGGTGGCAGAATGTCCGCAGAGCATCTATTGAAAAAAGGTCATACTAAATTTGCTGTCATCGCATGTGATAGAGATAACCAGGATGCTGAGGATAGGTTGTTCGGCATTCAAAAAGCAATGGCTCGCGCAAATATAAATATACCGGCTGAAAATATTATGACGGTGCGCCCCAGTTTAGCGAACGGATATAAAGCCGCTGAAGCGTTAGTGAAAGCAGGAGTCGAATTCACCGCGCTTATTGCCTACAACGATGTAATGGCAATCGGCGCAAGTAATGCATTGCAGGATTTAGGCTACAAAATACCTGAAGATGTATCCATTATTGGGTTTGACGACTCTCTGCTCGCTCAAATATGTCGACCTAACTTAACGACCATGCTCTATCCTGTTCATGATATGGCATTTTATGCTACTGAGCTGTCAGTACAGCTGACCACCCAAAAAGAGGCCGTAGGCAACAGAACACACCTTTTCATGCCAACACTCGTAGAACGAGATTCAGTTTTGGATATGGTCAACGTATAAAATGTATATAGGCAATGCTAGTCAGGGTTAGATGAATCCATCCATCCGTTCTAGGCTAAAAAATGATTTAGCCTAGGGCCGAGAGTGATCACGTTAACGTGTTACTGAACTTATTCACCTTTCTTTGGTTTCAGATTAATGTCAATAAACCTAAACAAGCCGGCAGGAACAACGAGCGTAGTTTTTTTGTACCCTACCTTTATTTTCTCGCCAGTGAGTACGTCCACCACCGAGTCTATCTGTAACTTGTCATTGAAATGAAGCGTAACGGATCTGTCTGACGGATTAATATAGCCGCTATCGATAAGGGTTAATCTCAGTTTTTCCGGGCTCATTTGTGCCGTTACGCTAGCCACTGCCCCTGTTACCCTTATCGGTAATGCGTTTGCGGCCTGCTTAATTGCTTGCTCTATGACGGTGTAATACTGGTCGGCTGCAAAAACGTGTTTGCCATCTTTTGAGTAGTAATTTCGTCCATCGGTATAAAACTCTTGCAAAATATCTGCATACAAAGGATTAAGACTAGCTTTCAATGGGGGGCGATTTACTTCTTTGTCCGCGTGAGGCCCTTCTTGTGGCGGAGTCATTAAGACTAGGCCATCGCTGTATGGCGGTAAAAAGTTCAATCTTCTGTCTTTCACCCCCGCAGCATAACGGGAAAAATCGTAATTGGTAACGGGTGCCCCCGGCCAAGTTCCATTAAGTCGACTAAATACAGATTTGTTTTCTTCCTCTACTTTGGCATCGAACATATTGAGCCATTTAACATTGTTTCCTTCATCTGTGTAATGCCCGTCAGGAGGTAACATACTGAGGTGCACTGGGGAAAAGCTGACAATATCACTTATACTGGGCACATAAATGATGCCCTTTGCAATCATTTCCCAGAGTACTTCCATGTACTGTGAGTCATAAGCAAAGTTATTAATATAGGTAGCTCCACTCGCGAGATGGTAAACAAATTGGCGAAGAGCATGGTTGGGCACCATTTGGTGCGAGCGTTGACGCAAACGGTCAAAACTGGTGTTGTCTCGTGAAAAACGCGTACCCCATGCATTAACAGAGCCCGATGCCCATAAGCCCATGCGCGCTGACAAACTCAGTTCCATCGATTTGTCTGTTGTTTCTTCCATTGCGGGAACAAATACATCAGCAAACTCTCCTGACAGTAAGCGGGACCAGCCAGCACGATATACTTGAGACTGCCAAAAAGTATGTTTGTTTCTGAGGAAAATTATTCCATTTTTTTGCTGGGTATACTCTGCGAGAGGATAGAAAAAGTCGTCCAGCATTTCGACGAAATCGCGATTGTAATGTGCAATTTCAGGGAAGATCATCACTGTTTTTGCGCCGTTGGCTAAATCTAAAGTCTTCTTGTGAGTATCTAAACTTCGAAAGTGAGGATCGTTGCCATGCCCCCCCCAAAAAGACACGCCATCCCGGTCTTCAAATAGCTTTTTGGCTTTTGCTAAGATCTCTTTCTGAGATAAATTGTACTTTTGTCTCTTGTCCTTTTTGAGTCTATAGGCTGTATTTTTTATGATGCTGCGATCATAGTTTTCGGAACCTAAGTTTCCGTAGTTCAAGAATACGGGGCTCCGATAATGTTCGCGAATATGTTCGATGACATCAGGGGAAGCCTTGCGGTTGTCAGACATAAGGTAAACAGGCTTATTCTGATAATATGGTAGGTATGCGCTTACCTGTTCTTTTAGCGTTTGTACGTTTTGATTAACGGTTTGCATTTTGCCACTAGGCTCAAGCGCTTCAAATGCCTCACTCCATTGATTATTGTCTAAATCGATAACATGGATTTCACTACCGCCAGATTGCACGCTGGCCAGAATGATTTTATTGGTATTTTCTATTCGCCACATGTCATTGAATGAGTAGTGGCTGGTAAATATTGTCACGTCATGGATTGTGCTATCCACAGGAAATATCGCAAGCCTGTTGCCATACAAAAGAAAGAAACTTTTTTTACCTTGATAGTCAACAACTTCAGGTTGTGCCACACGATAACCAAACTCTTTAAGCTTTTTACTGATTTTTTCGAGGGTGAAAATGTACTGTTTCTGGTTGCTAGGTTGAAAAATGGTTAAACCATTTTGCTTTATTTTTGTACTGCCCATCAATATGTCGTCATTACCGTCATTATCGATGTCGACTACTTTTAAATCACCTATCGGTGTGTTCGTGGCACTAATGTCTTGGCCGTAGCTTGGTTTTTCGGCGAGATAATCGAATAAATATAGACTGCCAGAGGTTTGCATCGAATTGATGGCGGTTTGAACAACAAGCGATTGAGTTCCATCGCTGCTGTTAATAGGCCTTAGGAAGTTGATTGCGTGTCTTTCAGGCTTCGGCTCTCGGGCGCCCTCTTCGTCAAATGAGCTGGTGTGTTTATATTTTGGTTTGCTGATGGAATAATCTGCCGATTTAACTTCAGAAATCAGATGTCCTTTCACATCGATATAATAAAAGCTGTTGTCGTAGCCCCCAGCAACCACCACAGGAGCCTTTCCATCCGTAATGACAGTTACTGCGTTCATAGGCGCTTCAGTAGGGGCGAAACGCCACATTATATGCCCTTGATGATCGAGCGCATACACTGCACCGTCGGCATTTGCAGCGAAATATTCGCTTGCGCCGTCATTATTAATATCTTGCGCCCAAATATCATGATTCATGAAGCCTGAAAGTGTATTTTTCCATTTGATCTCACCACTTTGCGTTACGACGAGCAGGGTACCTTCATAGGTAGAAGCGAATACTAGTGGCTCTTTTTCATTTACCACAGAGCGTACGTTAGTGATTGTGTAGCCAGTATCAAAGCTCACTATTGCTCGGTCTAACGCTAAGCTCGACATTGAGAACAGGCCCAAGAAGAAAATAAAAAATCGGTTAAAAATCAATCTGTAGGTATTGCTTTTAATCATCATAATGTGCCGTTAAAAATTTAGTAAAACGTTATCCCTTGTTTTGTGTTTTTTCAAGTTTTCCGCTGCAATATTAATCGACTTTGCATTTCTTTACGTTTAATTACATGTAAATTTCTTACTTGTATTTACTCATTTTAATTTAATTAACTAACTGATTTTAAATATTTTAATTGTAATATTTTCTCATTGTGTAGTTCATAACACATATTGTTAAATGAAATTTTCATTGAGGATATCGTAGCCATTTAATTGATTTTAAATGCACGTAATGTTAAAACGCAACATATTATTTACATGGCAGGTAAGCGAGTCCATGTCTATGCCAAGTTACAGCAATAAAATTATGCGCTTGGATTTATTTAGAAGAGAAAAAACGGTATGAAAAAGAGTCTGAGTTCCATTGCCAATACTGCCTTTATAACGGCATATTTCTATTGCTTTTTGTCGTCCTGTCTCATCGTATTTGAAGCAAATGCAGAAACCTTGCTACTTGATAACGAGCTAAATGCAGCTACCTTTGGTGTGAAACCTGGGCGCCATGACAATACTGCCAAAGTTGCAGCGCTTTTAACGTATATAAAAGACCACAATATTACGAAAGTTACTTTCGCCACTGGTGAATATCACTTTTATCCTGGGCTCGCGACTGAAGACTATGCGTTTATTAGTAACAATGATCAGGGACTTAAACGTATTGCAATCTATTTGAAGAATATCAGCAACCTGACTATTGATGGCCAAGGCTCTGCATTTACGATGCACGGTGGTATCAACCCATTCATTCTTCAAGACGCCAATAATATATCAATTAAAAATCTCAGTATTGACTTCAACAGAGCATTTCACAGTGAAGGAATTATACTCGCTGTGGGAAATGGCTTTATGGACATACATATTCCTGACGCCTTCCCATACAGTATTAATAGTGCTGGTATTTTAGAGTTTAAGGGGCTAAGAGAATATCCGTCATACTATCCCATAAATGAGAAGTTGGAGCGTCGAAAAGATGCCCTTCATGCTTATGATTATCGCTTTAAGCGACTACTAGAGTACGATGTAAATACACGAGCAACCGCCTATATGGCGTCTGATATACAAACCGGATCTTGGTTACGGGCACAGCAGCTTGGGGGCAAAAATAACATACGTATTTACCACTCCGAGCTGCAAGGAACGGTGGGTAACATTATGACCTTTTCAGCAAAATACCGAAAATATCCTGCCATTGTTATCTCTGATAGCGATGATATTTTATTGGATAATGTGACGATATTTCATGCAGGTGGAATGGGTGTTTTAGGCCAGCGGTGTCGCAACGTTACTATTCAAAATAGTAAGGTAACCCCGTCGAAAGGACGAATAATCAGTGCAACAGCGGATGCAACGCATTTTAATAATTGCCAAGGGAATATTAAACTCATTAACAACTTGTTTGAAAATCAGCAAGATGATGCAACGAATATCCACGGCATTTATGCCATGTTTCTTGAACTCAAATCTCCTAATACCGCGCTTATCAAAATACAGCACCCGCAACAATGGGGATTCGATTTCATTGATGCCGGAGATACCATGGAGTTGGTGCAAAGCAAGAGTTTGATCACCTATGGAACCAATACCGTCACTAAGGTCAAAAAACTCAATACAGAAATTTATGAAGTGACCTTTGGTGATCCAATTGACCCTAAAATGATGGTGGGCGACTCAATCGCAGAAGTAAGAGACTACGCCAATGTATTAATCAAAGGCAACATCATAAGACGCAACCGAGCTAGGGGGATGTTGTTAAATAGTCGCGGAAAAACCGTGGTTGAGGACAATTATTTTCATGTACCTGGTGCCGCAATATTGTTTGAGGGCGATGCAATAAATTGGTTCGAACAGGGGGGGGTAAGGGATGTCACTATTCGAGGTAACACATTTGATAATAGTCATTTTAGTGTTTGGGGAAAGGCTATAATCGCAGTTGCCGCAGGAATTGATAAAGAATTCCAGGAGGTGTCACGTTACAACAAAAATATCGTGATAGAGGACAATATATTCCATGTTTACGACAAAGGATTACTGTTAGATTTGTTTTCTGTCAGTCATGTCACGTTTAAGAATAATAAGATAAATAAATCAGACTTCTTCCCTGCTAGGACATTAAAAACGCCTGAGTTTTTTAGAACGCGATTCAGTGAAGATGTCGTTATCGAAGATAATCAGTTTTTTGGCTTTGATTAGGGCTGATGACCCTTGGTGTACGAACTTTAAATTGTATGGGAGCACGTTAATCAGATGATGTCGCCCCATATCAACACGTGTTAATCGTCTTCTGATCAGGGCACTTCAAGCCAGTGTGTTTGTACTGATTGCTAACCAATGCAATTAAGCGTTACTTGAACACTTTGAACCGTTAAATTTCCACGATAGTTATATTCCGCTGTAAACAAAATTTAGTTGCTAAATTATTGAGCCGTTCTATTTTCCCAACGTTCCATTACCCTCTAGAGATACATCCAGGGCTCTATTTGTGCGCTGGACGTCTCTGCTATAAAAACGAATATTAACCCCTGCGTGCAGATGCCTTGGGCTTAATGTAGTGCAACAGAACAAAGCCAACACGCAAGGGGACTACATACTTGCAATGACGTTATACAGCTTAACCGCGTAGCATTAAAGACTCGTTCTATTACGTTGCATATCAAGTCTATTTTTGTTGGCTGGCTTAGTTGAAAGCTGTCTATATTATGAGCAATTACACAGTGCTACCTGAGCGATTAAATTTGCATGTACGACTAAATGTATCTGCGGTACTCAGGGAATAATTCAATTTCTAGGCGGCAATAAGCTAAGTGCAATCATGTTGTAGAGCCATCATATTCGATTAGTAATGTTGTTGTTAGAGAACGCGTATTTTGTACCTAAAGTGAAAATTTGCTGACATAAAAAAGCGAAGTGAAAGAAGGTTATCCTCTTTCACTTCGCTCAATACCGAACCACACAAAAAGCAGAGTGGTACATTTTAGTAGCACGGTATTACAGGACCTGTTTTATTCAGTTTCAATTGTTATTGTAAAATCATTAAATAAATATTAATGGGGCCGATACGGGCGCCCAGGAAAATTACAGATTGCCTGGGCACGTCTTAATCATTGATGATTTAGAATGTACCGCGAATACCAAACCTGAATTGGCGGCCGGTTTTATATTCAGATAAGAGTCGGCTAGTGGTCACGGTGTCAATCATGGCATTTCCTTCATCTAAGCGTTCACCATTGATTTCAAAAGCAGTACTGGTTAAGAAACTACGATTCGTAACATCAGTAAGGTTTAGGGCTTGAAAGGTAAACTGGATGTTTTCATTGAAAGAGTAACTAGAACTAAAATCTAATCGAGTAGTCGCCTCTAACCAAGAGGCTCCAAAGCCTGACGCGGTATTCCGATTGATTAGTTGTACCGAGGTATAACGCGCAGCGAGGCGCATCATGATGTCATCCTTTTCCCAAAAGATCGTGGCGTTCGCAGAATGTCTCGGGGTGTAGGGTTGAGGAAGCGGACTAACCACAATACCTGTAGTGGAAGATATCTCTTCATCTGATTTTGAGTCTGCAAACGTGTAATTGAGACTCGCACCTAAACCGGACAACATACCAGGTAAGAAGTCATAACTTTGCGTATAGTTAAACTCAAGGCCTTGCGTTACAGCCCCCTTACCATTTCTTTTTACATCTAATATCAGTGTGTGACAATTGAATGTTAGAGCACTAGGTAAGCCAACATGCACCACTCTATCAGGCATACACTGCATACCCCCTTCAGGTGTGTTGCCCACGGTCTGGGTCCACATAGGTAAGCCTGTAAATTCATCTTTGGCCTGCTCACCAGTCGATGGATCAATAACAGGTTCTGGAACAATAAGCACGTCGTCCAGACTTTCCACCCCATCGAGGTCATAATTAGTTCTTAAGTCAGCCCATAGATAAGTCTCAGCAATGCTTTCGGTAAAGTTGGTCATATCTTTACGGAACAGAGCGACAGACAATAAGCCCGTAGGATTAAAGTACCATTCCAAAGAAACATCTAAGTTCTTCGACTCGAGAGGCTTCAACCCAACATTATTAATATTCCCTGAACCAAAAGCATTGAATTGACTTTCTACTATACGTCCGCTGGGGCGAGTGTCGTCAAAATTAGGACGAGCCATCGTTTTAGATATAGCGAATCTACCAATAAGGTCATCGTCAAACTTGAAATTTAAATTTAAGCTGGGCAACCATAAACTATTACTTGCTGAATCATGATTTAGGACACTTCGTTGGGCGGCGACAGAGCCTAGTTCTTCTCCATTAACGATATTGTTAATTCCTGTTGAGCGATCAGCCCAAGCCTTTATCGCACTGCTCCCAAAAGGGAAGCGACCGTTTCTACCGTTCGGGTTAGAACCGTTGGCCAAGATGGCCACAACCTGACCTTGCTCATCGTATTGCACTTGTAAAATTTGATTTTCTGGTGTTTGCAGTTCTGGCGGCACTTGGCCATCAACTAAGTCGGATCTGTGATAGTTATAAATCAATAAGGGGTCATGGCACGTGCCGGAAGCGGGCAAGTTGGTGGGGGTTTGATTTTGATCACCATTGGGGTAGGCGGGGGCATTATCAGAATTATTAAAGCCACATTCAGGCAAATCAGTATTGGCTAATTGTCGGTTATAGACTAAATCGTAAACATCATAAAAGTTGCTATTTCCTAGGTATCTAAATTCGCTGTAAGCTTCGGCATCTGTTTTTGTTTTAACGTAACGCATGCCTAGGTTACCTGTGATAAAGCCGTCGAAATATTCAAAATTTACCTTGGTGTAAAATGCATTGACTTCTTGTTCAATTTTTCTTGAACCAGATGGGTCTTGACGAGAGCGAATATCTTTCCCTTCGCTGCCATTGCTGGGGTTGACTATTTCTAGTGCTTTGAACGGATCGATATCACCCCAACCTGAGAGAAATGGTGCTCTGTCACTAATGATACTTTCCATAAAATCATCAACTGGGAAACTTTTCGTGGTCAACACATCTGCTAATGTAACGCTTGATAATCCATTAACGCTAAATGAATCGCCATTCTCATCGAGAATAACTTGACCATCAGTAATGATGTTACGCAGTGAAGAAACATCTTTTACTCGATTGGTGTATTTTCCACCAAACTCTACGCGAGTAACGCCCAAGTAGTCTACTTCCCAGTCAAAATCTAAGAATGCAGATTTGTTGGTATCCGAATTTGACTCTATGTCTTGGTTAATATTTTGAACCGTAAATAGATCTGTGTCTAATGGATTGGAGAGACTCGGTGCTAATATATCATTGGGATCTATTGCTCCTGGCGGGCCGATTGCGAACCCTGTTCCCACAACCAAATGGCAAGAGCCAGAAGAGCAGTCAAGGCCTGAAGGTTCCAAGCTTGGTACGTTTGGAGAATTGGATACTAGTGGTACACTGTTAGTGTTGGCTGCTGGTGTCAGTAGTATCGTCGCATTGGGTTTAGCATCGCTGGTTGTTCTCGAGTAACCCAAGGTAAAGTCAGCGCTAAAGTTGTCGGTAATGATTTGTTTAATATTCAATGAAGCGATGTTGTTTTCGACTTCTTGACCATCGATTTGTCTAAAAAGACGAGCTCTGGAACGACGCATTAAGCGCTTTTCCAATGTGTTTGTTTGTTGATTTACAATCCACCAATCTTCCTGGGGATCAGTATCTAAATTTGGATCGGTTAGACCTAACTGCAGGTTATATCGCTGATTATCGATGTCTATATCTTGTTTTGAATAATTTAAGTCCAGCTGTAATTCCGTGCCGTCGAACGGAATATATTGAATCCCCGCGGTGGCAGTCAACCTATCTCTTTGGTTCGTAGACAGACTATATTCTCCGCTGCCCGGTGTAATAAATTGGACGTCTTCGGTTATTATTTCACCGGTGACTGAGTCTCTCGCACGCCCTGCTGGAGCAGTATAAACTTGAGAATCCCAATCAAGCGAAAGCTCATCGACTCGTGTACTCTGAGTTTCATCAGAGATAGTGAAAATAACACCTAAAGTATCATCAACATACTTGTCAGCGAAGCTCGCAGACAGCTTTCTATTGAAGTCGCCAGAATAGTCGTTGTAGCGTCCTTGTACTTCAATTGTTTTTCTCGGTTTCTTTAAATTCAGAGGCCGAACTGTTCGCAAGACGATATTTGCCCCAAGAGAACCTTCGTCTTGGTCTGCTGCAGATGTTTTTTGTACATCAATTGACGACAAAATATCTGATGAAAAAGAGCTTAAATCAACACTTTGATCGGAAGTGGCGTTAGCACCATCACCGCTTAAACCACTTGTCACAGCCACACCGTTTATTGAAATTTGGTTCAATGCGGAGCCTGCGCCACGGACAGAAATTTTGGTGCCTTCCCCATCTGTTTCTTGAACTGTCACCCCGGTAACTCTAGAGAGAGCATCTGCAATGTTTTGATCAGTAGACTTGCCAACGTCCTCAGCGTGTATCGAATCAACAACTCCGTTTGAGAAACGTTTGGAATTTATTGATTTCGTTAAGCTGGAGCGAAACCCGCCCACCTCTATTACTTCAATATCTTCGTCAGTTGAATCGCCGTTACTTTTCTGTGCGGGCTGACTGTTTTGCTGTTGATCATCTTGGGCAATGGCTGCTCTTGGGTATGCGACCGCTAAGGATAGCGAGGCAATAACGGCAGCTGAGATGACATTTAATTTCAAATTGTGTGTCATTGGGCTTCTCCGGCTCTTATGCATAACTATGTGGTTAGCACACATAGAGAGTAACTTTTCATGCATGTTAACTAAAATTTGTTTAATTGGGACCGCGTTGTCCTAAATAATGCTAGTTTATTTCTTTAGATAAAGCCAATACTTTTTGTTTACAATCATTTTACATAAGAGGGATTAAAGGTTTTAAATTTATTTTTTGGTATAAATTATTGATTTTTAACGGTAATTATAATTTTATTTTATTTTCAAGGTGAACTAACAGACAAAATAATCAATATTATTTATAAATTATATCTGTGGCATCGTTTGCCTAATTGTTTTGGTGGGTGTAATCTTAGCAGCAATATTTTCGGGTTGATAACAAAAAGTAAGGCTCGTACTTACAGCTATTCTTTCTTAGGTGATATGAAATGATTCCTGCTTTAAAACTAATAAGTAGTAAAACGAAGACAAGCTTGATTGTCGGCTTGTGTATAATTTTTTACTCGGTAAATGGACTTGCTCACAGTGGTATAGGAACCAAAAAATTATTTAATGAGGATTGGCACTTTTATAAAGGCGACAAAGTGGGTGCTGAGCAGGTAACAAATAATGATCAGTCGTGGGAGCCTGTCACACTGCCTCACGATTGGGCGATAAGTGGTCCATTTGACAAAAAATACAATGCGCGAAATGGTGGGTTACCCATTTTTGGGACTGCCTGGTATCGAAAGCATTTTGTACTGAACAATGATGCAAAGAATAAGCGTGTTTCAGTCACTTTTGATGGTGCAATGGATAACTCTACTGTGTATGTAAATGGGCATGAAGTGGGTAAAAGACCGTTTGGATACGTCGCGTTTAACTATGACATTACTGAGCTTCTTAAGCCGCCAGGTGACGAAAATACTATCGCGGTTAAATTGTCCCCAGAAAATTTTTCCGCAAGATGGTATTCGGGGGCAGGCCTGTATCGAAATACGTGGATAGAAATCAATGATCCTCTGCATATCAAGCCGTGGGGCACTTTTGTCACCACACCTGTTGTCACTCAAGAGTTGGCTAAAGTTGAACTAAAAACAACCTTAGTTAACGTTAGCGACAATGCTAATACTGCCAAAGTGATCCATTACATTAAGGATGCCAAGGGAAATCTAGTTGCTCAATCCTCTGGCGAATATCGTATGGATGCACAATCAACTATTACGCCGAGTAGCCAGTTTGACATCGTTAATCCTATTTTATGGGACATCGACAATCCTCATCTTTATTCCATTAAAAGTGAGGTTTGGAAAAATAACCGGCTTGTCGACGAATACTCTACGCCGCTGGGAGTTCGTTCAATTGAATTTAAAGTGGATGATGGTTTTTGGTTAAATGGCAGGCGTGTACAAATCAAAGGGGTATGTTTACACCATGATAATGGTCCTTTAGGCGCGGTCGCTAATCGCAGAGCAATTCAACGAAAATTGGAGATTATGCAAGAGATGGGCGCCAATGCGGTGCGTACATCACATAATCCACCATCACCTGAATTGGTCGAGCTAGCCAACGAAATGGGGATTTTGCTGCAAGTTGAAGCATTTGACATGTGGAAGATTGAAAAGCCCACGATTATCAACGGCTACAATAAGTACTTCGATCAGTGGCATGAGCAAGATTTACGCGACATGGTGATCCAAAACCGCAATAACCCATCGATCATAATGTGGAGTACCGGTAATGAAATCATGGAGCAAAAAGAGAAAGATGGTTGGAAAGTAACGAAACAGCTTACCGATATCGTAAAAAATGAAGATAAAACGCGCCCAGTAACTGCTGGGCTAAGCATGTACCCCGATGCACTGGATAATGGCCTAGCCGATGAGCTTGATATTGTGGGTTTGAACTACAAAGCCTACAAGTATGGTGAAGTCACCAAAAGAAATAGTGATTGGTTGATTTTAGGGACTGAAACATCTTCAGTTGTTAGTACCCGAGGTATTTACCACTTTCCGTTAGAAAAATACCGCAAACATGAATCAAATTATGTGACTAGCTACGATCTAGTAACGCCACCTTGGGCTTACATACCCGATCTTGAATTCGAGAATTTAAAAAATAATCCAAATGTGATGGGGGAGTTTGTTTGGACTGGATTTGATTATTTGGGCGAACCGACACCTTATGGGGGGCGGGATCATGGAAACAAAGCCTATTGGAATCAAGATTGGCCTGCGAGAAGTTCGTCGTTTGGTGCCGTAGATTTAGTTGGTTTTCCCAAGGATAGATTCTATTTGTATCAAAGTGAGTGGACTGCAACGCCTATGGTGCATGTACTACCTCATTGGAATTGGGAAAATAAGGTTGGTGACGTTGTTCCTATTTTTGTTTATACCAATGCCCAAGAGGTCGAATTGTTTATTAATGGTGAATCTAAAGGCCGTAAGGTGAAAGGTATCGACACCGTTACTTTACCGGTAGATCTTCGAGAAGATAAAGAGACTAAATCGTTCGAATCTAAATACCGCTTGCGCTGGGATGAAGCATATCAACCCGGTGAGCTAAAAGTCGTGGCTTATAATGCCGGAAAAGTGGTGGCGACTAAAATCATTAAAACAGCATTCGCACCTTACAGTATCGAATTGACGCCTGATCGTACTGATATTAAAGCAGACGGTGTCGACTTGTCTTATGTCACTGTCATCGTAAAAGATAAAAATGGTAATCCAGTACCAAATGCAGATAACAAAATACAATTTTTTGTTGATGGGCCGGCAACCATTGCGGGTGTTGGAAATGGTGACTCTTCCACTGTGGAACCATTCAAGGCTAGCTATAGACGGCTTTTCAGCGGTAAAGCGATGCTAATTATTCAAAGTAAAACCGGTGAACCAGGAAACATCAAAATTAGAGCTTATTCAGATCAGTTGCGTGATGGAACTACCGAAGTGATTAGTCAGTAATGCTGCGGTGAGCATCGCGATGTTCTGAGACGTGCCAAGTAAAGGAAATTTTTTACTTGGCGTTGGCTCCCAACGAAAGACACAGTTCTTTAGCTGTTCAATCGATTAAATCTAAGAAACACGGAAAAACTCATCATGAATCTCTCGACTATTGATATCAGCATTTTTGTTATCTATGCCGTGGCGTTGCTGGCGCTGGCGCTTTACATTTCTCGCAATGAAAATAAGCACGAACGTAATACAGAAGATTATTTTCTTGCAGGTAAATCATTGCCTTGGTGGGCAATTGGTGCATCATTAATTGCCTCAAACATATCGGCAGAACAAATCATTGGTATGTCAGGTTCGGGATATGTCTTGGGTTTAGCTATTGCGTCCTACGAATGGATGGCGGCGATTACTCTTATTATTGTCGGTAAATATTTTCTGCCCATTTTTTTGAAAAACAATATTTACACCATGCCCCAGTACCTAGAGCAACGATTTGATAAGCGCGTTAAAACGATTATGGCGGTCTTCTGGTTAGCAGTTTATGTGTTTGTAAATTTGACCGCAGTGTTGTGGTTAGGCGGATTAGCCATCAATACTATTTCAGGTGTTGATCTAGCAACGGGCATGATTTTTCTGGGGTTATTTTCACTTGCCTACTCGTCATATGGTGGCCTTAAAGCCGTCGCCTACACGGATATTATTCAGGTTGTTTTGTTGATCTTTGGTGGCCTAATGTTGACTTACATAAGCCTAGATTTAGTTTCACAAGGCAATGGCATGTTCGCTGGGTTCGCAGTGCTCACTGAGGATTTGCCTGGTAGGTTTGACATGATTTTCAGCTCTGATAACCCCCATTATGCTGACTTACCCGGTATTTCTGTGCTTGTTGGGGGAATGTGGGTCATGAATATAAGTTACTGGGGATTCAATCAGTATATTATTCAGCGAGCCCTTGCCGCTAAGGATTTAAAAGAAGCCCAAAAAGGTATTGCATTTGCTGCTTATCTTAAGATTTTAGTGCCGTTTTTCGTCGTGTTGCCAGGCATTGCCGCCGTTGTTCTTTTCCCTGACTTAAACCGTGCGGATGAAGCTTATCCTAGCTTGATGACATTGATGCCTGTAGGGCTAAAAGGGCTAATATTCGCCGCACTCATAGCCGCTATCGTTTCGTCTTTGGCTTCTATGTGTAATAGCGTATCGACGATTTTTACGATGGATATTTATTCACATATCAAAAAGAATAGGAGCCAAACTCATTATGTAAAGGTGGGCCGGATCGTAAGTGTATTAGCGCTTATTATCGCTATGATCAGTGCCAAACCTTTACTCGGAAATTTTGACCAAGCATTCCAATATATTCAAGAATTCACCGGCTTTTTCACACCAGGAATAGTGGTTATTTTTCTACTGGGTATGTTTTGGAAGCAAATGAATTCTGTCGGGGCTATTTCGGCTGCCCTTAGCTCTGCCGCACTCTCGTTTTTATTTCGTGCGGCCTTCCCCGAATTGCCATTCATGGACAGAGTGGGGGTCGTATTTTTATGCTGCATGGCAATCGCAGTGGTGTGTTCGCTGGTGACAAAAACACAAAACAGTGAACATGAATCTCAGACCGTCTCGCTAGGCGATGTTAATTTTGAAACGACGGTTTCATATAATATTTTAGCGGCGGGAATCATCGCAATTTTAACGGCATTCTATAGTGCTTGGGGGTAAACAATGAAGGAAATTAGATCGTTCATTAATAAACGCGTCATCTCTAAACTGAGTCTAGTTATCATGATTTCAGGTAGTTTATTAAGTGGCTGTAGTAGTAGTGAACAGGTGGCAATTGATAACAGCCAGAGTGAGGTCAAAAGCCCTCCAAATATTCTGTGGATCTATATGGAAGACCAGAATCCCTGGAATAACGCTTGGGGAGATGACACTGTCGATACCCCGAATATTCAAAAGTTAGCAGATTCAGGTGTGATGTTCACCCAAGTCTATCAGCCAGCGCCAGTGTGCTCAGCAAGTCGCTCTGCCTTAGTCACAGGCCAGTACCAGACAACTTTAAACTTGCAAGATCATCGCTCGTTTCGCTCTGGGTATAATAAGCAGTTTTTACCTGAAGGTTATAAAACGGTACCTGAACTGTTTGTTGAAGCCGGTTATCAGACCTTTAATATTGGCAAGGATGATTATAACTTTAGTTATGACCGTTCGCGCTTATACAATGCTCATGATGGTATTGCTGGCTTTCAAGGTGCACAAGATGGCAGTGATTTTAATTGGGCGAGTAAGTTAAAAAACAAACCTTTCTTTGGCCAGTTGCAATTGAAAGGTGGTAAACATACGCATTTTGAGGGAAAAAATATCCCAGAAGTTGATCCAAATGAAATGACCTTGCCGCCTTATTATGTGGACGCGCCAGCAACGCGAAAAGAGTGGGCTAAACATTATAAAACCCAGGTTGTGTCGGATATCGAATTAGCTGAGATTATTGACACGCTCAAAGCCAACAACTTGTTAGAAAACACCGCCATTTTCTGGTTCTCTGACCATGGAATGGGCATGTTGAGACATAAGCAAGATTTGTATGACGGGGGCTTGAATGTACCGCTTATCGTCAATTGGCCTGCAGGTGAGCAACGTCTAAACCAACATGGCAAGGTCAGAGCAGATCTCGTCAGTGGATTAGACATTCCTGCAACCAGTCTTGCATTGGCAGGTATTGACGTGCCAGATAGTTACGATGGTCAAGATTTGTTTGCAGCTAAACTTACGCCACGTAAATATGTTATTTCAGCCAAAGATCGTATGGATTTTAGTTTCGATAGAGGCCGCACAGTGCGCTCAGAAAACTTTCGTTATATACGTAATTTCCACCCTGAAATTCCTCGTTCGCAGCCTCAATTTAGAGATAAGAAACCTTTCAGCATAGAGTTCAAACAAGCATTTGAAGCGGGCACATTGACGCCGGTGCAAGCTGAGTATTTTTCAGCCACAAAACCGGCTGAAGAATTGTACGATATTGCGAACGATCCGCATCAAATTAGCAACTTAGTCGGTAATCCTGACTACTCTAAAGTGCTCAAGGAGCATCGCCAAGTATTGTTAGATTGGATAGCAAAAACAGACGACAAAGGGGCGTACCCTGAGTCAGACCGAGCGATTAAAGAGACTATCGATCTTTGGGGGAAAAAGTGTGTCAGCTGGCAGTGTGAAAGTTTCAGAAAACGCCACCCTGATGCAGAGGGTGTGAAAGGAGATGATTATTACGACAAAATGCCTTGGCCTGACTATATGCCAAAGCCTAACAAACCCTATTACGACAAAATCGAACAGCTTTATCGTAAAAGTTTTCAATAGTATGCGCTGAATTTCACCTTACAGGATCTGTAAGGTGAAAATGTATCAATGTACGATCCTGCAATGAATCAACGTATCGTAAATTCTTTCTTATGCTCACTCCGTTTCCCCTCGCCAAGGCGTAACTTCGCTACCTCGCAAGATTATTTTATATTATTAAAGGTAGGGTGCATTCACTAATGCCAATCGGTGCTCACTCATCTATTAGGCAACCATGGGTACATGTCATCATTGAGTTGTTATTTTTCTCTGGGTATTAATCGCAGAATGATACGCTGGTCTTGAGTATTGCGCTGTCTATGCAGCAAGCGTTCGAGTTCAATGCGTTAGGGCACTTTCTAAGCCTGGCAAACAATGACATGTTAGAAGCTATTTTTCGGGCAACATATAACAAACCATAGCTATTTATTTGATGTATCTAATTAGGGGTTGGTCAGCGAATCTAATGTCTCGGCAAACGCTATGCCTAGGCGAGTTTGTCCTAGAGTGTTGTAGTGAACGTTATCTGAGTGTTTGGGATAGTCATGCCACGATCTATCCGTCGATGTGCTGATAAGAGCAGTGCTGGGAAGCATATTAGTCACGTCGGCCATCGCCGCCCTGACCATATCTGGCCCGCTGGGGTAGCGTCCATAAGTTGAATTAATTTGTCCAATAACGAAAGGCATCGTAATCACTTCCAGTTCACTTCGGTATCCGTCAATGAGTCTGAGTAAGTTAGCTTTGTAGCTATGTGCAGCCACTTCTGTTGCCGCATCGTTTTCACCTTGCATCCAAAGCATTCCTGTTATGTTGTAAAGCCTTGCGTCTTGCTCTAAACGCGCCAAATTACTTCGCACATTGGTAAGATGAAGGGGGTAAAGCTGCAAGTTTTGCTTAACGCTTCCACGCTCTACGCGCTTAGCCTTTTCGGCTGTCCATTGAGGATTCCATGCACCGTAGAGCGACGTTCCACCTTGTACCGTCTTGATCAACAGATACTCTCGATCCGGATATTTTTCGGCAAGGGTTAATCCTACGAATAACTCGGGGCCAAATTTTCTGCCAATGCCATATTTATCCTGATGAAACTTAGATACTTCATATGACAAAGGCCGCGGCTTTCTGCCACCTAAACTGACGTTAACGCGTGAGGATACCTTTTGTATACGCTCGATGACGGATGACGCAAGCTCTTCATAGTTTCCTGCGCCACCCATATTAGATTGACCAGCGAGTAGCACGACATGAATGGGATGTCCTGCGGCTTGAGGTGCCCCCGCAGTTTCAAGTGAAAACGTCACAACTAGCAACACACCTAATATTTTCGTCAATCTGTGAGACATCTTTTTTCCTATTAGTGGTTCCGAGTTGCTTTGAATAATAAAGCCTATTTCTTTTCATAGATGGGAAGGTCTCGGGACTATTGTCTGAATATTTCGTTACACAGCATACTCTGATATATGCTGTGTAACGATGCTGGCGAGGGGGTTATTTACCTAGTTTCGTTAAGAATTTATCCCACCAGATTAGATAATCGTCGGGACTAATATCAGGCGCTAGTCCTCTCTCTAGCATGGTTTTTTTATAATGCTTGGCGAAAAAATCATCCCAATATTGGATCTCTTTAGGGTTTTCATCGACCATGCCCATGTCACCGGTTTGTGTTTGCCACAAACTAAGTTGATTTCTAAGTCGGATGAGTTGCGTTTTATATGCCGGATCAGTCGCTAAATTATTGACCTCATCTGGATCGTTAACCGTATCGTAAAGCTCTTCCGGTGGGCGAGAATCCGCCATAAATAAGGCTTGTTGCGGGGTCAGTTTGCCTTGGGCATGGAGCTTATTCATCAGAGCCATTACTGGATACTGTAGATTTTTATAAGCATTAAAGTCTGTGTAAGGCTTTTCAGGATAGAAATTCTTTATATATTTGAATTGATTATCGCGCACAGCTCTTACCCGATCATCTGTCTCATCGCACCTATCTTTATGAGCATATACATAGTCTCTGGTTTCTTTGTGTGGCCCAAACATCACTTTTCCTTCGATATATTGGGGCACCTTTATTCCCGCCAGGTCCATACTGGTAGGCATTATATCGATGAGGCTCACTAACGTATCGTTACTCTGATTTGCTGGTATTCCTTTACCCCACACGATAAGTGGTACGCGTAAACCACCATCATATAACCATTGTTTATCGCGCAGCATAGCTCTTCCATGATCGCCAAAAATGAATACTATGCTGTTATCAAGAACACCGGCTTCTTCTAGTTCATCAAATAACAGACCTACTTTTTTATCGACCGTTTGCACAGTTTCCAAATAAAGTGCCCAATCACGCCGTGTTATCTCGTGATCAGGGTAGTAGCTTGGTAATTTAACGTCTTTTGGATTGATGGGATCATCTGGGTCGGCTATAAATGTACGATGAGTCTCACTATAATTAATTTGGGCAAAAAAAGGTTTATCAGCATATTTCTCTTGGTAGGTTTTCCAGGCTGGTTTATCTAAAATTTTAGTGTCAATGGGAGCGTGAGTATAAGCTCCTCCCGAATATTTTATCTCACCGTCTTGGGCATCAAATGCATTCACTGTAGGTGTGAAATTAAAATCTGTTTTTTGCTTTGGTCCCATTAACAAGCTCACATAACCTGCGTCACGCATATATTCGGATACCATTCTCACATCTTTTGGCAAAGTGTAGTCATCGCTTAAGTGACTTCTATGGTGCTGTGCGCCAATACTAGTGGCATGCATACCCGTAAAAATCGCTGAGCGTGCGGTAGAGCAAACAGCGGCGGTGGCGAAGGCGTTGCTATAGCGAACGCCCTCACTGGCTATTGTATCTAGGTTGGGGGTTTTTACTTCAGGGGTACCGTTGTAGGCTAAATCTAATGAAATATCTTCTAGTACCACCCAGATGATATTCGGTTGCTTAGCCGACGGATGAGTCGACTTCATCTTAGAGGCTCCTTCGGTTGCCGAAGCAGTATTTGAGATCAGTAAAGATAATAGAATAAGAACGTATTTAGTTGATTTCACGTGTTGCTGCTCCTGATTCTAAGCGGGTCTGGCGTGCTTCTATGCTTTGCATTATTAGCTCCATTTCGTTCACCTTTTGCGGCAGTTTCTTGGCAAGGTTCGTCTCTTCATGAATATCAGATACTAAGTTAAATAATTGAGGCGTGTTCATTGTACCGGGATCAATATTCTTCTTTTTTACGACGAAGCTGGCATTTTTATCTGTCGCTCGTATGTATTTATAACTTCCGCTGCGCAGTGAAAGGATATGAGGGGTTTCTTCTATTAGCGTCTTTCTCGCGGGTAAGTTCGGATTAAAAAGTGCGGGCAAATAGTTTTCGCTATCAATGGCTTCTTTTTCATCAAGCGGTAAACCGAGTAGGTCGGCGACAGAAGCATAAATATCGATTTGGCTTATTAGTGAATCACTTACTCCCGCGTTGACCTTAGAGGGATAATGTACGATGAACGGAACGCGAGTTCCGGCTTCATATGCACTGTATTTACCACCTTTAAAAGGACCATTGGCTTTATGTTCACCGATTAATGTTAAAGCGTCATCGTCGTAGCCATCTGTCAGTACTGCACCGTTATCAGAGGTGAATATAATAAGGGTATTGTTTAATAGGTTATTGGCCTTTAAATGTTCAACAACTTGGCCAGTAATCCAATCCATTTGCACAATGGCATCACCCCGCACGCCCATAGTCGTCGCGCCTTTAAATCTGTCATTCGGTAAGCGAGGAACATGAATGTCATGAAATGAAAAGAATAAGAAAAAGGGGGTGTTTTTGTTATCCGAAATAAAAGTATTGGCTTTTTCAGTGGTCACTGTAGAAAAGTCTTCATCTACCCATTCAGCTGACTTTCCGCCGGCCATCCAACCTATTCGACTCACACCATTAATAATACTTTGACTATGCTGACTATCTGCTTGCTGACGTAATAAGTCAGGGCGCTCATAGCCGGTCGGCCTGTTACCGATTTTTTTGTTGTAATCAACATAAAGAGGATCATTCTTATCTAGGTTCACGACGTTATGATTTTCCAGATATATCGAAGGTACGCGGTCACCTGTTGCAGGGATTAAAAAGCTGTAGTCAAAGCCAATTTCTAACGGACCGGGTTTAACGTCGTCGTTCCAATTCACAGGGGCCGTATCGGCGCCTAAACCAAGATGCCACTTACCCACTACGCCCGTTGTATAGCCTGCTTTTTTTAATAACTTGGGCAAAGTCGGCTGTTCGGGCGAAATGACCATAGCGGCGTCGCCTTTTAATATTCGTATGTTTTTTCTAAAGGCATGCTCACCTGTTAACAACGAGTATCTAGAAGGTGTGCAAGTCGCTGCTGAACTATGGGCATCTGTAAACTTGATCCCATTCGCGGCTAACTTGTCGACATGTGCAGTGGTAACACTTTCTGCCCCATAGGCGCTTAAGTCTCCATAGCCTAGATCATCAACATAAAATATGATGATGTTTGGTTTGGTTACTCGCTCACTGGGCTTCGGGGTATCTGCAAGTGCGTTTGAGCAAACGCTTAGCACTGCAATGCAAGATAGGATAAAAAATAATTTTTTCATTTCGATAATTCAATCCAGTTAATTCACCAGTTTTGTTGGTGACCAAGGCGAAATATATTTATTCATTCACATTACCATTACTTTTATTATTGGTAAATCGTTGTCCTTATTTTTTGTTGCATTTATTTACATCATGTTTTTCAAATAAATAACTTAATCTACTGATTTTATTATTTTTTTATTTGCGTTTTAGAACGATTAATAATGGTTTGTTAATAATGTTGGTGTTTAAACTAGCGGTATTGTATTTTTTATGTGATATTTAGGGGTATCGTTGTCCTTTACCTGTAAACCAGACTCGTCCGCAATTCGTTAAAGAGGAATTATGAACATAAAACAAATTTTATTGGTTAGTGGCGCATTAATTGCGTCTGTAATGGGGTTATCAAGTTGTTCAAATCCTGATAGAGAAATATCGACTCACACTCAGATGGATGATGTGATGAGTGAAAAGCGCCCAAATGTCGTTATTTTCTATGTAGATGACCTAGGGTATGGCGATATAAGCAGTTATGGTATGACTGCCATAGAAACACCTAATGTGGACGCCTTAGCTGCTGAGGGCATAAAGTTTACGGATGCTCATAGTACTGCTGCCACATGCACGCCCTCAAGATATTCAATGTTGACGGGGCAGTATGCTTTTAGAAACAATGCGGCTATTTTACCCGGTGACGCCCCCCTTATTATTGACCATACTAAGCCAACGCTGCCTAAAATGTTTCAGCGAGCCGGTTATACTACAGGCGTGGTAGGTAAGTGGCACCTAGGACTTGGCGATGGTTTTGTTGATTGGAACAAAGATGTTAAGCCGGGGCCAATTGAATTAGGGTTTGATTACAGCTTTTTGATGCCTGCTACGGGCGACCGGGTACCTACCGTATTTCTAGAAAATCATAACGTCGTTAACTTAGATCCCAACGACCCCATAACAGTCAGCTATGAAAAAAGAATCGGACATAGGCCTGTTGGAACGGAATCACCTGAGACTCTAAAGCAAACCGCTGATCTGCAACATAGTGCAACCGTTGTGAACGGTATCAGCCGTATCGGTTGGATGGCCGGAGGTAAATCGGCCGAGTGGGTTGATGAAGATATTCCGCTGGTTTTTACTGATAAAGCTATTTCGTTTATTCAGGAAAATAAAGATCAGCCCTTTATGTTGTACTTTCCGTTTCATGATATCCATGTTCCTCGAGTGCCAAACAAAATGTTTGCCGGTAAATCCGGTATGGGACCAAGAGGCGACGCGATTTTACAAATGGATTGGATGACAGGGCGTATTGTTGACGAACTTAAAAAACAGGGTTTGTACGATAACACCTTGATAGTATTCTCAAGTGATAATGGCCCAGTAATGGATGACGGCTACAATGACCAAGCCGAAGAGTTGCGGGGCGATCATGATCCTGCTGGCGGATTTAAAGGTGGCAAATACAGTGCTTATGAAGCGGGCACGCGTGTACCTATGATTGTGACTTATCCAAACGGTTTAATTCAAAATGGTGAAAGCGATGCGTTGCTCAGTCATATTGATTTATATGCCTCATTTGCTGAGTTAATTGGCGCAAAGTTAGAAAAAGACGGAGCATCTGACAGTGTTAACGTACTACCGGCGCTACTGGACAGCCGTGCAAGTGCGCGAGAGGAAATGCTCGAGGAGTCCTTTACCTTGGCACTTAGAAACGGAGACTGGAAATACATAGAGCCGTTTAATGGCCAAACACCGGATTGGCTGGCGAATAAAACAGCGATAGCGAATGGTCTGCAAACGTCAGCTCAACTGTTTGATTTGTCAAAAGACAAATTTGAACAAAATAATGTAGCTAAGCAGCATCCAGAATTGGTCGCTAAATTTCAAGCTCGTTTGAATGCAATCAAAAAAGAATAGAAGACTTGGGCGTACTCGTCTTTGAAAAATCAGCATTTGGAGCCGCTCCAATGACTTCGCCAGAAGTCCTTCGTCCGGTCCAAGTGCTGAAATACGTATTGATTACAAATTAAAATTTTCTGTTATTGCTGATGTATAGACAGATGGAAGCCTACAATATAAAAGAAGGTTACATGAGCACTTCTTAAAGCAATATTTCCCTGTAATATCAGCTCTTTAATTTCCCTGAAGTAGAGCCGTTAGGTATAAATCTATTTGCAGTGATGCTTTAAAGAGCGTTTAGGTTCTAGCGAAACAAGATCAGTAATTTTGACAAGGATATAAGCAGTTGAACGTGGCGAAGCGGTATGTAGTAGATGCGATACATGTGAAGAAAATTACATTTTACACTTTATTGTTTTCTTCTATATGGGCTGCACTTTTTAGCCTCTGCAGTGCTGCTGAGGGTACAAATAGCGGTTCGGTACCTTACGATACTTCTTACACAGCACCGTCCACAGCACCGTCAAAAACGCTTTCTAAAGCATCTTTTAGTGCGTTTAATAAAGCGACCTCTAAAACCGCTTCGAAAATTGAAGGGCCACATTACGTCGGAGCCAAAGCTTGTCAAAGTTGCCATCAAAGTGAATATGAACAGTGGCAACAGTCCGACCATTTCAAAGCCATGCAAGAGGCGACCAAAGACAGTGTGTTAGGGGACTTCGCGGATACTGATGTCGAGTTTCATAATATAAAAACACGCTTTTTTGTCGAAAACGGCCATTACAAAATCACCACCACCAACAAACAAAATAAGGTTGAAACCTTTGATGTACCGTACACGTTTGGCTTTTATCCTTTGCAGCAATACTTAATCGATGTTGGTGAGGGGAAACTGCAGGCGTTTAACGTTGCTTGGGACAGCCGCAGCGAAGAAGATGGCGGTCAGCGCTGGTTTCATTTACAGCCGATTGAAAAAATCACTCCGCAGCACCCATTTTTTTGGCAGCGCCATTTTCAAAACTGGAATAGCCGCTGCGCCGATTGCCATACCACCGATTTAAAACGTAATTTTGAGCCGAAAACCAATGCGTTTAACACTCAATTTAGTGAAGTGAACGTGGCCTGCGAGAGCTGCCACGGTCCAGCAGAGCAGCACATTGAACTGGCAAGAAGCGATGCTTTAACGAAAGATCAATCGGGGTTTACTCAGGTACTGCCAGCGCTAAAGAATTTTGCTTTTGGTGAAGGTAACTCTATCGCTCATGCTGATGGAAAACCAAATAACAGTGAGGTAAACGTTTGTGCTCGTTGCCATTCATTACGCACTCCTCTAAGTCATCCATTTTCTGATGCAGACGCCAAGCAGCCTCAGCAAAGTTTTGTGGATGACAACCGACTCGAGTGGATCCGCGCGCCGTTTTATCATGCTAATGGCAGCATCAATGAAGAGGTTTTTGTGGCAGGCTCGTTTATGCAAAGCAAAATGCAACATGCCGGCGTAACGTGTTCAAATTGCCATAACGCACATACGGGGAAAGTGAAAATTCAGGGTAATGGCCTATGTTTACAATGCCATCAGGCTGACACTTTTAATAGCCCAGAGCATCATCACCATACTCCGCAAACAGACGGTGCGATGTGCGTGAACTGCCACATGCCCGAAAAAACCTATATGGGTGTGGATGATAGAAGGGATCATAGTTTTTTATTACCTGATCTGAGCTTTAACAACGAATCAAGTGAGCCACAAACCTGTTTAGCCTGTCATGACAAAGACGACAAGCATTGGCGAGAAGCCAGTCAAAAAGTATGGGGCAGCAATACCAAGCACAACGCGTGGCAAACTGCCCGTCAACATGTGCAAAATGTTGCTCCTCAAGGGTTAGACGAAGCCATAGCGTTTATTCAAAACCCTGATAACAGCCGCTTACGCCAAGCGTCTTTATTGGCTGACTTGAGTCAATATCGCTCCCAGCAAGGGGTAGATATTGCCCTCGAAAATCTTGAAAGTGAAAATACCTTAATGCGCCGGGCAGCCGTTGAGTCCCTAGAAATTCTTAGCCCACAGGCACGTTGGCAGGTATTGAGCGCAAAATTGAATGAGCCGAGTAAGTCGGTACGCTTCGAAATGGCCCGGCTATTAGTGGATAGCGTGGGTCAGTTGTCACGTGTTGATAAAGCGAAACTGATGCCACTGCTAAATGGATACCGTGACATGCTTGAGCTGAACGCTGATTCGCCTATTACCCAATTGGCCATCGGTCATTTGCATACCAGTCTGGGGGATTTGGCGTCGGCGGAGCAAGCTTATCAAATTGCTTACAAAATCGAACCCAGTTATATACCGGTGTTAATTCAAATCTCTGAGTTTTACCGCCAGCAGGGCCAAGACGAAAAAGGCGCAGGGTATTTAACCCAGGCACTAAACGTTGAGCCGAACAATGCCCAAGCCAATCACGCGTTAGGCTTGTTTAAAATTCGCCAGAAACAATATGGGCAAGCGCTGGCGAACTTGAAAATATCAGCACACAGCGATGAAGCATTGCCGTCTTTTGCTTATATTTATGCCGTTGCCCTCGACCACCAAAGCCACACTAATGTAGCTATCAGTGAATTGGAAAAGGCTCATCAGCGCTGGCCAACTGATACTGACGTGCTAAGTGCGCTCATCAGCTATTTGAACAAGACAGGCCAAACGGATAAAGCGCAGCAATACGAATCTAAATTGCGTGCGTTGCAGCAATAGTGGTCAATGTTGAGAGCAGTTGAAGAGCGTGATTTATTATCTTTTAGTATATCTGTTAACAATGTTTCTGACTTCTTTTCGCTTTGCGAGAACAACGTAAAATCCTCGCTCAAGATAATAGATTGGTCATGAAGGAGAAAATATTAGTCGAACTAATGCTAAAGCAAATTCGTTTTCTTCCCATAGCGCTAAGGATGCGCAAAGCAAGAAGATCGTCTCATCTTTAATAGGGGGTATGAATTTATTGGACTACTGCGGGTTGCTCATTGGAAAATATTTAGTGTGTAATTAAAAGCTAACCCGTAAAGATTAATATGAGATTGAAGATTAATTATCAACTTTACTCTGTCACATTTATATTATTCTAACTCAACAGCACGAGTTCTGTGGCCTGTAGCGGCATGGCGGGGATTCCCTCTCACCGCCATTTACTAACAAGCCCTTGCATGACGCGGACCTTATTGTTTTTTTGGGGGTAGCGGATTGACCTTGATGATATCTGCATCAGTAAGGTCTACCGGAAAATACGCAACAACCATACGATTAGCTACAAGGGCAAATTCTACTTTATTGGCTCTCCGCTTAAACGCCCTGTCGCAAACCAAACAATTGAAATCCGAGCTGGTGAAAATAAGCCATTCGGTACTTACTTCGTCGGACGTAAGCTATCGATAACTGAAGTCAGAGAGCCTGAAAATGCCCATAGAAGATACGAAGATGCAAAAGAAGCATTCTTTCTTAGTTGCGTCTCCCGCGATACCATTTATCGCCATCACAAAATAATTAAACAGGGCGGGATCCATTCGCTAAAACGTAAGGCAACGTCAGATTTAAGGCATGGGAATGGTGTCGATATTGATATTGAAAGAACAGTTATCGGATACTCAATACAGTATCCGCGCATTCATCTAATACCCGCTACGATGCAAATTTCTCATTTGCGGGACAATGTAGGGCGTCCAATATTCGCTTAACATCCACCCAATAGAAAACTCAGTCAGGTATTTCATCCTAAGCACATTAGTGGGCCTCGTTATCCATCGGCCACACAATTGGAAATTGAGACGTAAGAATTTTGGCCGCCCCCCACAAGGTTAGGTGTGCAACTAGTGAGTATACACTCACACAAAACGAGCCCTGTGTCAGGGCTGGCGCCCTAACTGGCAAGGCTGACAGTAGCTAGGTTAATTCGCAGAAGCCTGCTCTTGTTTAATCGCGCGCTCAATCATTCTGCGTGCACGCACTCCACCTGCATCTATATCTAATTTAAGAAGTGTCCTATCGGGGTGACGTAATAGATTTTCTTGTTGTCGCTCTAATACGTCTAAATCCTCGGCAAAGATGGCGCCTTGTCCATTGCGGATTGAATTCGTAAGCTCGCTATCTTGGGGTTTAAAGTCTCTTGCCATCCCCCAAAAATACCAAATGGAATGATCAGATTCGGGGGTGATGAAATCAACCACTATGCTGCTCGCTTTGCATTCTTTGGGCGCTAGGTAACCCCCCTTACCTGCGTGAGCAACCCCCACTTCTATCATAATATGGCTGGGTAAGTTGAAGCGACAGATTTGCCAACGGTCGACAGGAATATCATCGGCTAAATCATTGGCGCGCAAGGCCGATGCCCAAAAAGGCGGTGCCATTACATTGTCCATAAACCGGCTGGTGACAATACTTTCACCATCAACTTTCGTGGTAACGGGCGCTTCATCGATTTCTTTCTGCCCTATGCTGCTGGCGTGTACATAGGTTTCATGGGTTAGGTCCATCAGGTTATCGATCATCAAGCGATAATCACATTTGATATGATATAGCCCACCGCCATAACCCCAGTTTGGATTGTTTGGCCATTCTAGCTTTGGCAGTAAGGATTCATCGGCTAAACTTTTATCGCCCGGCCAAATCCAGATATACCCATAGCGCTCAACGACTGCATAACGTTGGATACAGGGAAAAGCCTGAACACGTTGATTGGGCATTGCCTTAGTAGCACCATCGTCACCCATGCGTAAGCCGTGATAACCACACACTAATTGACCATTTTCGACTTTTCCTAAGGACAAAGGAGCCCCTCTATGAGGGCAAAAATCCTCTAGAGCAACCACCGTTCCATGAGTATTTCGGAAAAACACTAAGGCGATGCCGCATATTTTACGAGCGAAGGGGGCCGTCGTAATTTCATCTGGTGTACAAGCAACGTACCAAGTATTTAATGGATATTTTTGCACAGACATAAATTTAACCTTTTGTTAACGTTGGATCCATTCTATGCAATTTTAGCGGGCTAAACAATTCAAAATAGCAGTTATTGGATCCAATTTAGTTTTATTATGAGGTAATATGTAGAGTGAAAGCGACTTGTGGGGTGTGTATGCGGCTGATTACAATCTCAATCCCCATGACGATAGCAAGATGCCTATTTGAATTGGATCCAATAAAGGATGATTACGTTTATACTGGGAAACGTTTTTTAGTGACCCAATACAGGAGAGACAAATGACGCGAGAGGGGCAAGGGATAGTCAGCATTTTGCGAGATAAAATTGTATCAGGCGAATTTCCTGTAGGTGAACGTCTGGCTGAAATTCCTACCGCTGAATTACTGGGTATTTCCAGGACGCCGGTGCGCATCGCATTTCGTGCTTTAGAACAAGAGGGGTTGCTGACCAAATTACCTCGTCGGGGCTATATGGTCAGGAAAATCACGCAGCATGAAATTTTAGGCTCTATTGAAGTTAGGGGCGTGCTAGAGGGGTTAGCGGCTAGGCAAGCAGCGGAAAAGGGCCTAGATGATCCCACCATCGAGCAGATGAAAGATTGCTTAGTCGAAGGGGATGACTTGTTTAGTAAGGGCTATATAAGCCAGTTGGATATTGAGTCGTATCAGCGTTTAAACAAACGCTTCCATGATTTAATTTTGCAGGCTAGCGGGAATCCTGCTATTCACGCTGCTTTGAAATTAAATGAAAATTTGCCTTTTGCATCCGCCACAGCGCTGGTGTTTAACCCTGCACAACTTGACCGAGAATTTCGTCGTTTTAATTATGCCCATATGCAACACCATGGGGTATTTGACGCCTTAATTAAACGCCAAGGCGCACGCTCTGAAGCTATCATGCGCGAACACGCTAACGTGGCTTTAAGTTATGGTGATCTGTGGGATGAACAGGGTAAATATAAGTTGCTTGATTAGATCCCTAGCGAATTTAACGCTTCATCGCGATAATAGACGTACTTTATAAGTCGGGGTTACGGCTTATATAAGTGCATTTCAACGACAGGCGCTATTAAGAACGGTCGTTTACAGCGTCAGCGCCATCCTTTATCAAACCAGCTAACCACTGTAACCCCGGATCCAAGTTGCGCACTTTGTGCCATTGCATACCCTCAACAATTTTAGGAAAGGGTTCCCATGTCGAGTGAAGCTTGATTGGATACAGTTTTGCGAAGTGCAGAGCATATCGGCGGTGCATAGTGGCAAGGCGTTTGGTGCCCACTACGGCTTGGCATAATGCGCCGAAATCAGGTAATTGAACTTCTACGCGACGCTTCCAGCCTGCTTGGTTTATATGATTGTCTGCGATTGATGGTCTGCGCTCGAGGCCGAAGCTTGCTACTGCATGCCCACAAGCAAAGAAAGTGTCAGCATCAATGGTATCAAAATTCGCTCCTTGCCAGCTAATGATCACCTCTTCGTCTCGCCAAAGTTCGGTAAATGCGTGTCCGGGCAGGGCAAACCTATCCACGGTTAACAACAAATCGATTTCTGCTCGTTCAAAGCGCTCATTGACTTGCTCATTGGGAGGCACTATTTCAAAGGTAACTGAAGGAGCTAACGATGCTGCTTTGGCAACCACATCAGCCAACAAAATGGTATAGGCGTAATCAGAAACGGATACTACAAAATGACGTGTCGTGGTCAGAGGATTAAAACTACCTGCGCGCGTTATCTCACCTCTTATTTGCAGTAATGCCCGATGCACTGGTTCGGCTAGTGCCTCTGCCTTTGGAGTCAGAAACATACGTCGGCCGCTTTGCACGAGAAGCTCGTCGTTGAAGTATTCGCGCAATCTCTTGAGGGCACCGGTAACCGCAGGCTGGCTAAGATGAATGCGACGCGCTGCAGCGGAAACGTGTCGCTCTTCAATTAATGCCTCTAGGGCCACCAGCAGGTTTAGGTCTAATCCATCGAATCTCATTTTTGTAACCTATCAGCGTTACTTATTGCTTGCAAGGTTAATTCTGATTGGACGTTTATAGGTCATAGATAGAGAGTAGCGTGATGAGTCGCCATTTTGATAGAAGGTTAGGTGTATGAGTACTGATTGCTGTACAGAGAAAAATGTAATCACGGTGAATAAAAAAGGCACACATTTGGTTGTAGACATTCATTGTCATTTGAATGTACCGGCAGCTGATAAAATTGTGCAGGCTAAGTATCCGGGCCCACCGCCAGGGATCCATGAATTTTCAAGCCCTCAATCGAATGAGGTGAACAAAGCGCAGTTTTGTACAATCGGTCCGACGCTTAACAATATAAATTTACGTATTGAGGATATGGACAGACTAGGAGTGGACGTGCAAGTGATATCGCCCAATCCTGGCCAGTATTTCTATTACACCGATGCTGAGACAGGTCTGGCAGCAGCCCAGGCCGTTAACAATGGTATTGCTGATGCCGTAAACAGTCACCCTGAACGGTTTGTCGGTATGGGGACGTTACCTATGCAAGATATCCCATTGGCAATTGCAGAGATGAAACGTTGTGCACTAGAACTTAACCTTCGTGGTATTGAGATCAGTACCAATGTTAATGGCAAAGATTTACATCACGACGAATTGCAGCCTTTTTTTGCTGCCGCTGAACAACTTGGTATTTTACTTTTCATTCACCCTCTTGGTTTTACCCATGCTCACCGAATGAAGGAATACTATTTTAATAACCTCATCGGCAATCCGTTGGAATCAACACTTGCCGTGGGGCATTTGATCTTCGGTGGCGTGTTAGACCGCTACCCAAGTTTGAAAATTTGTGTCGCCCATGGTGGTGGTTATATTCCAGGTTACTGGGGGCGCATGGACCATGGCTGGCGAGCTCGCGCTGATTGCAGTGAGCATTGTCAACATCTCCCTTCAAGTTATTTACGCAGACTATGGTTTGATACTTTGGTGTTCGACAAAGAACAGTTGGACTCCTTAGTGCGCACGCACGGTTCAGATCGTCTCTGTCTGGGCAGCGACTATCCGTTTGATATGGCTGAGCCTGATCCTGTGGGGTTTCACAGTGAGCTATCTGAAACAGATAAAGCCAAAATTCTCGGCATCAACGCAGTAGAACTACTTGGGCTGACGGTTAAAAGTAGCTAGCTGACCTGTAAATAAGAAGAATATTTTCACTCAACCTATAAGTATCACGAATAGCTGGGTGTGTATTTTGTCATTGGACGGTAATAGGTTCAGTGCCTATATTCACCCAAAGATTGAGTACATCGCTTTTTCTCATATCGAAATACGTGCTGAGGTTGAAAAGCTCAATAAATAAATTAATAACAAGTGGAGTAACCCCATGAGGCTAAAAAGCCCCCATCATGTCAAATTTCAAGTGCTGGATTTGGACCAGACAGAAACATTTGCCAAAGACTTCGGTTTATTAACCGTAGAGCGCACTGATCAAAAACTAATTATGCGAACTGGCGGTGGTGATGCCTTTTCATATATCGCTGAAAAAGCAGATACAGCCAGTTTTATTGGGCTTGCTTTCGAAGTTGAAGCCCTTAGCGACCTAGAAGCAGCAGTAACAGAACATGGTGCAAGTGCCATTCGCGAACTAACCACGCCAGGCGGTGGACAAGCGGTAACCCTGACAGATCCGAATGGTTTTAAAATTGATCTGGTGTATGGAATTGAGCGGGTTTCCCCTGAAACGCCTTACGAGCAATTAGTGATGAACGCACCAGGACAATATGTTCGTAACGAACGTTTTGAGCCTAAACGACCTATGGCGCCGGCGAAATTATTCCGGTTGGGTCATGTAGGGTTATTTGTACCAAGCTTTGCTCAAAGTTTACCTTGGTATAAAGATGTTCTAGGTCTTATCCCAAGCGATGTATACCACATCCCGGGGCAGCCTCAGGTACAAATTGTTGGTTTCTGTCGCTTGGACAGAGGTGAAGAACTGGTTGATCACCATGTCATTGCATTAATGCAAAGTCAAACAGGTGAAACGGCGTGTCACCATATTAGTTTCGAAGCCCAAGATTTCGAAGCCCAATTTATGACCCATCGCTATTTAGAATCGAAAGAATATGAATTGGTGTGGGGCGTAGGTCGACATCCCCATGGCAGCCACATTTTTGATGTGTGGCGTGACCCAGATCGTAATCGATTTGAAACCTTTTCAGACACCGATCGGTTAAGAGCGAGTGATGGTTCACGCGTACATAACATAGCAGAAGTGGAAATGGATGTGTGGAGTTCTGAGCCACCTGATCGTTATTTTGCATGATCTCAGTGTTCTGCCAACAAACAAAATAAGAGGAATAAATTTATGAGTGCAAATGACTTTATGGCGCAGATGGTAAAACCAGCTGTTGAGCCAGAAAATATAAATTCAGTGACTGGTTTAGTTGAAGGTACATTTGGCATAGGCACCTATCAGGTAGCAGGCGAAGCCGCTTTTCCAGGCTTGGTTTTACCTAATGGCGATGTGCTCGATTTATCTGATCGTTATGCAGATACCCACGCCATTTTTAATGATTGGGACAACGCCTTAATTTGGCTAAAAGAGGTTGCAGCAAAGCAGGAGCGTCCCGCAAAACCCTTAGACAGCTTGAATATCCTGCCTGTTTTAGCGCACCCAAATATGATTTGCGCAGCGTCAAACTATCGTCAACATGTCGCTGAGATGATGACCTTTAACAAATTTAATCAAGATAAGCGTTTACCCGATGAAGATGACGAGGCTTTCTTCAAGCGTAATTACGAAGAAGTGGATCGCCGCGGACGCGAAGGTATGCCCTACTTTTTTACAGGTTTGCATTCTGCGTTGTGCGGACCAAACGATGATGTTCCTTTACCTTTGATTGGTCAGCAGCCGGACTGGGAATTAGAACTAGGTGTCATAGTGGGTAAAAGCGAGCGTTATGTTCGTCCCGAAGATGCAGATGATCTTATTGCCGCTTACGTAATGGTGAATGATATAGGCACGGTGGATGAGTTCAAACGCGCTGATATCAAGTTCAACTTTGATTGGGTTAGTAAGTTTCAGCCTAACTTCAAGCCATTTGGCCCATTTGCTGTACCAAAAGAATTTGTCGATCGTAATAAGATGCAGATTAAATTAAACGTCAATGGCGAGAAACGTCAAGATTGGCCCGCAGAAGATATGATTTTCTCCCCTGAGAAAGTGCTTTCTCATGCATCGGAGCGCCTTAAGTTAATGCCTGGCGATTTAATGATTATGGGCTCCCCTCCTGGTAACGCTGCAACGCTGGGCGGTTTGTGGCTTAAAGAAGGTGACGTTATGGAGAGCTCTATTACTTATCTTGGGCGTCAACGCAACAACATTGTTAAAGAAGAAACCAACGGACGAACCCCTACCTATGGTCCATTCAAAACCCAGTGGTAAGGTAAATATTAAATAAAGCGGGTCGTACAAGCCCGCCTTATTTGATGCAGTAAACGTAAATCGAAGCTAGCTCTTTAGTGACCTGAGGCTAATTATTCACAAGGGTAAGCGACTTAACGATTACTTGGAAATTCAGCGTAGTGAAACGTGTTTTATTTTTCAGGTATGACACAAAAATCTTTAATAAAGGTGACTCTCATGAACAGAACAAGTAATCGCGGTGTTGTATACAAAGGCCCAGGCCAGGTGGCTATAGAAAGTATTGCTTTTCCTGAGTTGGCGATTGGTAATCGAAAATGTCAGCACGGCGTGATCCTAGAAGTAGTAACAACCAATATTTGTGGTTCTGATCAGCATATGGTTCGCGGGCGAACCACAGCACCGTCAGGGTTAGTGTTAGGTCATGAAATTACCGGTCGAGTCATCGAGGTGGGTCGAGATGTAGAGTTTATTAAGCCAGGTGATTTGGTTTCAGTGCCATTCAATATTGCCTGTGGTCGCTGTCGCAATTGTAAAGAGGGAAGAACGGGCATTTGCTTAAACGTAAATCCTGCTCGACCTGGCGCCGCTTATGGCTACGTTGATATGGGAGGCTGGGTCGGAGGGCAAACTGAATATGTTATGGTGCCCTATGCCGATTTCAATTTGCTCAAGTTTCCTGATCCTGAACAAGCCATAGAAAAAATCCAAGATTTAACCTTGTTATCTGACATTTTCCCAACTGGATTTCATGGATGCGTAACGGCTGGGGTTGGTCCTGGGTCGACAGTTTATATTGCAGGAGCAGGACCTGTTGGCCTTGCTGCTGCCGCATCTGCTCAGTTGTTAGGTGCGGCATGTGTCATTGTGGGAGACATGATTGAAGAGCGCCTCGCACAGGCTCGTAGCTTTGGCTGCGAGACGCTCGATCTGACCCAAGAGGGTGATATGGGGGATAGGATTGAAGCTATCATCGGTGAGCGTGAAGTTGACGCGTTCGTGGATTGTGTGGGCTTTGAAGCACACGCTTGTGGCCACAATCACCATCAGGAATCACCGGCAACCGTACTAAATTCAGCGATGAAAATGACCCGGGCAGGAGGCCAAATTGGTATTCCTGGACTGTATGTTACAGAAGACCCTGGTGCGGTAGATGATGCTGCGAAGCAGGGAGCGCTAAGTATGCGTTTTGGTTTGGGATGGGCGAAGTCTCATTCGTTTCATACCGGCCAATGCCCAGTGATGAAATATCATCGGGCACTGATGCAATCGATTCTATTCGATAAAGTAAAAATTGCTAAAGCGGTAAATGTGAAAATGATCTCGTTAGATGATGCACCCAAAGGATATGCTGATTTTGATGGCGGCGCTGCGATGAAGTTCGTCATCGACCCACACGGTAACGCAGCTTAATAAATGTAACCTTAGACATGAACTCGCCTGCCTTGCGCTTGGTGGGCGAGTACTACTTACTATTGTTCGTTATTTGTCTTAATGAAATTACAACGAAGCTAGATTTTTTGCTGTTGTTTTTTGAACTGACTAGGGGACAGACCAAAGCGTTGAATAAATGCTTGCCTAAATGCTCGCTCGGAATGGTATCCAATCATCTCTGTGATTTTAGCAATGGAGTGATTCCCTTCTAATAAGTACTGGGCGGCTTTGTGCATTCGACAGTTAATAAAATAATCTATCGGGGATTGGCCAACCAGTGTTTTGAAAATCCGCGCGAAACTTGTGCGAGACATCCCCACCTCTTTCGCCATGGTTGAGACCATAAGTTGTTCTGCGGTTCTGGTATGCATCATTGCTAGTGCTCGGCCAATTCTTGGGTCCGATAATCCACGCATCCAGCTTTCGTGAGGTAAATCCGCCGAGTTTAAATAATCGCGGACAAACTCACCAAATATCAGGTTAGTAAAATTCATCGCAGTTGCGCTGAATCCCGGCGTATTATGTGACAGCTCTCGTTGACAAAAACCGAATGCGGCTGATAACCAAGTATCCAACTGACTGCCTTTTGAAACAAAAATGTAAGGGGGAAGTAACTTCAACAAAGAGTGATGCGCAGGTTCATCCACCGTGAATGCCAACGAGAGTAATGAACTGCCATCCTCAGTCTCATCGACACTCAAATATATTGGTTTGTCTCGTGTCTCACCAAATTTGGGTAAGCCATTGGCGGCCCATAATGTCTCAAAACTCTTTTGTTCGCTCGCAAGTGAAGCACCAAAACGATGGGCCCTACCACCTAATATCAAAACGGAGTCACCAACGTGCAATTGCCGTGGCGGACAACAGTCTACTTCGATCCAACATTCACCTTCGGTACTGGTAAATATAAAAGCAAAATTGGTTGGCATGGCCGTTAAATGTAAGTGAGTCGAACCGCCTATTTTGAATATGCCGATAGAGTGTGAGAACACATTTAAGGAACAAAGTACGTCACCAAGTAAATCCATAGTGGGAGTATTTAGCCGATAATTAGGTTTTTAAAGTATATATTCATCCAATGTCGGGGGCTAGACTACAGAGAAGATAATGTATTTTAGGAATATCTAAATTATGTACCCCTTCAAATATAAAACATCAATTGTACGTAATCGTTGGTATATGGCGGCGTTTTCTAACGAGATATCACGTGAGCCGATAGAGCGCACGATACACAGTAAACCTGTTCTAATGTATCGAAAAGAAGATGGATCGCCGGTGGCAATGTATGGGCTGTGTCCACATCGGTATTTTTCGCTCGTTAAGGGGCGAGTTGAGGGCGACAATATTGTCTGCGGGTATCATGGTTTTACCTTTGCCGATAATGGCGATTGTATTGATATTCCTTCCCAAGACACCGTTCCGCGTAATTTCTGCCAACCCGTTTATCCCATAGAGGAGCGCGGGCCTATTTGCTGGATATGGATGGGGGACCTAGATACGTGTGACACTGATTTAATTCCTCCCTATCATGATTTTGGTTTAGACAACCCAGATACCTATTACAGTTCTGAAAATTATTTTCATGTGAAAGGTCGCTCTCAGCTATTAGTCGATAATTTAATGGATCTTACCCACCTGCCTTATATTCATCAGCAATTAGGCAAAGGCGGAGATACATTGAAAAAAATTCCTATGGAGACACAGGAGCGTTCCCTAAGTTATAGGGTGCTCAGAAACGGAAAAATGCCATGGAATCCATTTTTGGAAATAGTCTACGGAAAAGACGCCAAGTTCGAAGGGTTAGCCGACTTTGTTCATTTGAGTGATTTTTATGGCCCAGAATTGGTCAAAACTAGCTTACCCACCATTACCAAGATCCCGGGTAAAGAGGATATACCCAAAGAGTTGGGGCATATGGCTATATTGCACGGACTGACACCTGAGACTGAAACAAGTACGCACTATTTTGGTTTCTCTACGCGAAATTTCCGACAAGGTGATACGGCGCTAGATAAATTTCAGTTTGAGTCTGAAATGCAAGTTAGACAACAAGATGTTGACGCGATTGAAGACATGGAAAAACGCATCGATGCAGCCGCTTTGTTTCAGCGAGAACTGATAGTAGGCGCTGATAAGGCGGCCATTCAGGCGCGAAGAAAAGTTGATGGCATGTTAGCCGCGGAAAATCTTGAGCCATAACAAGAACGAATCTGCGTATGACACGGCTAGGTTGTTAGTTAACGATTTGACTGCATATAAGTGGTCTAACGGGGATAATGCGGCATCTTAGCCAGCACTCAACCCAACTCAAGTTGTTGGGTTGAGTATCCAGCTCTATTCTATTTGTGACGATGGTTTATGTTTATCGGGTTATTCAAACTTGCCGGCACATTCAATAATTTTTTCCCGTAACCATCTGTGCATAGGGTCATTATCCAAAGTAGGGTGCCACATTAAGCTTTCTTTCAAGTTAGGTGGGGAGAAGGGTAACTTCACCGTTTTCACTGCTTCGCGTTGTATGTGCATATCTACAAAGTGTCGAGGTAATATGGCAATTCGATTGGTATTTAACAACGCATAAACCATGGTTGAAAAATCACTGGTGATCACTGCGATCTTGCGGTTTGTTTCCAAGGTATTTATTAACCATTGCTCAATACTTAATAAGCTAACGCGAGCAAAGCCGACCGAAACATGACCCATAGCATTAAATTGCTCGAAGGTGAGTTCGTCACCGACTTCTGTATTGTTTATATCCGCGATACAGACTAATTCATCACTTATCAGCGAAGCACTTGAGTAATTGCTTAAAATGATAGCTTCTGGCGCGACCATCATATCAGCGCCGCCCTTGGATAATATATTTATTTCGTGGGCAAAAGGTGTCAAAAATTCAAAGGTCACCTTAGGGGCTAGCTTAGCGACTTCTGCCACTACATGGCTCAGTAGTACTTGAATAACATAATCAGAAGCGATGATCTTAAAATGACGCTCACTGTGCTCTGGGTTATTGGCTTTCTTGCCAATGATCGAACCACGTACCGTGGCGAGCACCCCTGCTACCGGCCCCTGTAACTCCAGCGCAAATGGGGTAGGCTGCATTTTTTTACCAATTTGTACTAATAAATCATCTTCAAAAAATGCCCGCAACCTCGACAATATGCCACTGGTAGCAGATTGTGAAAGATGGAGTCGCTCAGCACTGCGTGTAATATTTTGCTCTTCAATCAAAATGTCTAGTGCGACAAGCAAGTTCAGGTCGAGTTGTTCAAATCTCATACTATCTCTCTCTAAAATACCCAGTAATCACGAACGTCTAGGGGGACAGGTTGAATCTCATCAGGTATCTATTTTTCTGATGGTAGCCATCTAAACATTCAACTTTTTGGATTGCAAATAAAATATTAACATCGCTCACTCATTAAATTGATTATTTTTTAACAAGTTGAACTGGGCATAAGTATGAAATTAGCATCGCTAAGAACAGAGCATCCCGATGGCAAGCTAGTCATTGTGTCGAATGACCAAAAATATTGTGTAGAAGCTGAAAACATTGCACCGACAATGCAGTTTGCACTGGAAAATTGGTCGGCTTGCAGTGAAGCCCTGATGGTTAAATACCAACGTCTCAACGATGGACTCGAAAAGCAACGTTTTGAGTTTTCTACTATGGATACTTGCGCCCCTTTACCTCGTTCTTGGCAATGGCTAGATGGGTCGCTTTTTCTCAACCACGGCCATTTGATGCAACAAGCTTTTCATTTAGACCCTATTGCTGACGCTGATAAATATCCTTTAGTTTATCAAGGTGCAGGTGACAGTTTTCTCGGGGCACAGGATGACATTGTGGTTGCCGATTTTAAACATGGAATCGATTTCGAGGGGGAGTTTGGGGTGATCGTGGATGCTATCCCTATGGGTAGCTCTGCTGCTTATGCTCTGACTAAAATTCGCTTAGTCGTGTTACTGAATGACATTAGTTATCGGGCCCTCGGTCCAAGAGAAATGAAAACGGGCTTTGGCTTTGTGCAAGCCAAAGGCAGCACTGCATTTGCTCCTCTGGCCCTAACGCCTGAAGAATTGGGTGAGCATTGGCAAAATGGGCGAGTGTGCTTGCCCTTACAAGTTAAAAGAAATGGCCAAATATTCGGTGAACCCCAAGGCCAAGAAATGCACTTTGGCTTCCATGAATTGATTGCGCACGTAGCACAAACTCGCGCCATAAAAGCGGGAACGGTATTTGGTTCGGGGACAGTGTCTAACGTTGACCCGAGCAAAGGCCAAGCCTGTATCTCTGAATTGCGTGCCAAAGAAATGATTAAAACCGGTAGCGGTCAAACGCCCTTTATGCAGCAAGACGAGGTGGTCAGCATGAATGCTTTTGCTCCCAACGGAAAAAGTGTTTTTGGTGCAATTGAGCAGCGTGTTACAGCGCATAACCATAGAGAGAAGCTCTGATGTTTAACCCTAGAAATTTCACCATAATCGATCTATCCGTGACGTTAGATAACAACCCTTACACTGATCCACCTCCATTACTGCCCAAAATTGATTATATGGATCATCAACAAGGCTGGCCCGAAATGGGCGCCATGTTTCCTGGGTTGACAAAAGAACAGATGCCGGGTGATGAAGCATGGGCGGCAGAGCGTTTAGAGATTACAACTCATAGCGGCACGCACATGGATGCGCCTTGGCATTACGCATCAACAACTGATGGCGGCAAACCAGCCTATGGCATTGATGAGCTGCCTCTTGAGTGGTGTTTTCAACCCGGCGTAAAGCTCGATTTTCGACATTTACCGGATGGATACCTGATTACCGCTGATGACGTAGAGGCAGAGCTTAAGCGCATTAAACACGAGCTTCAGCCTTTAGATATTGTGGTAGTGAATACTCGAGCTGGCTCAGTATTTGGTCAACCAGACTATCTTGATGCAGGCGTTGGCATGGGGCGTGAAGCGACTATGTATTTACTAGAGCGGGGTGTCAAAGTTGTTGGTACCGATGCGTGGAGTTGGGATGCACCTTTCAAATATACCCGAGAGCGATTCATTGAATCAGGGGATCCATCAATCGTTTGGGAAGGGCATAAAGCCGGTCGAGATATAGGCTACGGTCAAATGGAAAAACTGAGTAATTTAGAGGTTTTACCGAGCACCGGTTTCTTAGTCAATTGCTTTCCGTACAAAATAAAACAGGCTTCTGCTGGTTTCGTTAGGGCAGTGGCGTTAATTGAAAAATAGTCAAATTATCGCTCTTGGATTTTATTTTATTTTGCAAATTTTACAGGAATAGACATGTTTAAATACTTCCCGACTAACTATGTTTGGAATTTATCCGTTAATTTAGCCATAGAAATGGGCGCACGTATCGGCGAGATAGAGCAAATGTGCGCACCGTTGCAAGAAGCGGCCAAGTCACCTGATAAAGAGGGTGTGCAAGCCTTTAGAGACACCTGGGCCAAGATGGCTGATAAACTTTGCGGCTTAGCAGAAGAAGATTTAGAAAAAGGACGCACCTTATCAGCAGGCTATAAATATAATCGTGCAGCAACCTATCTAATTACCTGTGAGCGTATTCAAGCCCATGGAGCCCCTGGCAGAACAGAGCTTTATAAACGTTCACTTGAGCTTTTCCAAAAGTCCATTGAGCTTGGTAAAGAAAATTGTGTGCGTGTAGAAATTCCTTATGAAGGAAAACATCTGTCAGCACTTTATGTGAAAGCAGAGGGAGTAGAAGGCCCAGCGCCCATCCTTATTCAAGTCAACGGTCTTGATTCATCTAAAGAAATGAAATATCGCGTGGGGTTACCCGCATGGTTAGCTGAACGCGGCGTATCATCGTTAATTCTTGACCAACCCGGCACAGGTGAAGCGTTAAAATTACAAGGTTTTCATGCTCGTTATGATACTGAACATTGGGCCAGCCCAGTGGTTGATTGGCTAGAACAACAAGAAGACGTGGATAGCAAACGAATTGGTATGGAAGGGGTGTCTTTGGGCGGTTATTACTGTCCTCGTGCGGTTGCCAACGAACCTAGACTTGCCCTAGGTTGTATTTGGGGTGCTAACCATGACTGGCGTGATGTGCAAAAGCGTCGCCTAGAGAAAGAAGGTGACTTCCCCGTTCCCCATTATTGGGCACATGTCCAATGGGTGTGGGGCGCCAAAGATATGGATGACTTCATGAATATTGCTGAAAACGTTCATCTTGATGGTCAGATTGAAAAAATCAAAGTGCCTTTTTTAGTTACTCATGGCTTGAAGGATTCGCAAATCCCCCTTAAATGGGCTGAGCGCACCTACGAGCAATTAGTTAATAGCCCTAAACGGGAACTTAAAATATTTACCGAACGTGAAGGTGGCGTGCAGCATTCAAGTTTTGATAACAGTTCGAATGCGGGTTCTTACATCGCTGATTGGGTGGCTGAAACCTTTAACGAATTAAAAGAAAAGTAGGAGTCCTATTATGAATATTATCGGACCAGATAAACTTGTTTTTGGCGTCGACGATGTCACCGCGTGTAAGCAGTTCGCCCTCGATTATGGTTTGCTTGAAAAAGACGAATTTAACTTTGTTGCCCTTGATGGGACGGGTATTGAAATTCGCGCTAAAGATGATGACTCCCTTCCTGCTGCTTTAAAGACAGGCTCTATGTTGCGTAAAACCATTTATGGTGTTGCGGATCAAGCGACTGTCGATGAAATTAAAGCTGAGTTGTCTAAAGATAGAGAAGTCATTACTTTGCCAGATGGCAGTATCCAAGCTCTCGATGATATGGGATTTGTTTTGGGTTTTCAGGTGACTATTCGCCAGGTAATTGATTTGCCAGCGGAAGCTATCAATGCGCCTGGCGCCGCTCCTCAGCGAGAAGTGAATCAAGTCGGGGTCAGTAAAGATTTTGTGGCTAAACCCCGCAGTTTGTCTCATGTGGTTTATTTTGTGCCTGATGCCGTTAAAGCTGAAGCCTTTTTCGCTGAACGCCTTGGCTTTGTGACCACCGACCGATTTAAACATATGGGGCCATTTATGCGCCCGGCAGGCACGCACGATCATCACACATTGTTTTTTCTCAATACTCCGCCCCACATGCAAGGTGTAGAGCATTTTACCTTCCACATGAGTGGCCCAACGGAAGTAGCACAGGCGGGTAACGCCTTGGTCGAAAAAGGCTATCAGAGTTTCTGGGGACCAGGGCGTCACATTTTCGGCTCTAACTGGTTTTGGTATTTTAAAAGTCCCTTTGGTTGCAACATTGAATATGACGCCGATATGGACTTACACAATGACCAATGGGTTGCTCGCGAGGCGATGCCTGGCGCAGATAATTCACAAGTATTCTTACTCAAGTATGAAGAAAAATGGGCACCAGGCGGACCACCTCCGCCCCAAGCGCCTTAATGTGAATGGGTAAAATCTGTATAGGTAAGACAAGTGACATTGCGCAGGGGCAAGCCAAAGGGTTTGACCCAATGCGCCGTGGTAAAGACAGCATGTTTGTTGTGCGCAAAGGTGAACAACTTTTTGCTTATGTCGATATCTGCCCTCACTACGGCACGACCTCATTACCGTGGAAACGTCATAAGTACCTTGATAGTGCAGCCGGTTACCTAGTTTGCGCCGCCCATGGAGCTTTGTTTGATATTGAGACAGGGCTGTGTGTGCAAGGTCCCTGTTTAGGGCAAAAGCTTGATGAAATTCCACTAGAAGTATCTTGTCAAAAAGACATTTTATTAAGCCTAACAACCATTGAGGAGTTCAAGTTGTGAACCCAAGCGTAAAAAAAGTCCTTATCATCGGTGGCGGATTCTCAGGTATGTCAGCAGCCATTGAATTAAGAAAATACGGTATAGAAATTGATTTAGTCGAAATAGATCCCAATTGGCGAGCCGATGGTGCGGGTATCAGTATCGGTGGAGCCACCTTACGCGCTTTTAAAACGTTGGGTATTTTAGAGGAATTCTTAAAGGTGGGCAGTGCCCATAGCGGACTAGACATACATGCACCCCATGGTTTGCATTTGGCGCATATCCCAACACCCGTGATGGGTGATCCCGATGTTCCCAACTCAGGTGCTATTATGCGACCTGCTTTGGCCAAAATATTGGCAGAGAAAACCCGGCAGTCGGGCGCAAATGTAAGACTGGGTTGCACCTTCACCGAGATGTCACAAACCGAAAGTGGGGTCGATGTTACATTTACCGATGGCACGTCAAACCGTTACGACTTGGTCATAGGCGCAGATGGTATGTTTTCAAAAGTGCGCAGTACCTATTTTCCGGAAGCTGAAGCACCTAAATATGTAGGACAAGGAATTTGGCGTGCGGTGTTACTACGCCTTCCTGAAGTGAAAAACACTATGATGTGGGTGGGACCCCATTTAAAAGTCGGTGTTAATCCCATGTCTAAAGATAAGATGTACTTGTTTTTAACGGAAGATAAAAAAGAAAGACAACATGTGGAACCCGCCGATTTTTTAGAGAAGCTAAAAGCTTTAATGTCGACGTTTCCGGCCCCTATTATTCAGCAGCTAAAAGCTATGCTGAACGAAGATTCATTGATTGATTTTCGTGCGATAGGCAAATTATTAGTGCCTGCCCCTTGGTATAAAAATCGTATCGTTTTAATTGGCGATACGGTGCATGCGACTACGCCTCATTTAGCTTCAGGAGCATGTATTGGCATAGAAAGCGCTATTGTATTAGCTCAAGAGCTATCCAAAGAGGTGACGGTAGATAAAGCGCTCGCTACCTTTCAAGAGCGACGTTGGGAGCGCTGTCGTATGGTGGTAGAAAACTCTGCTCGATTAGCCCAGATAGAAATAGAGGGCGGCGATAAGCAAGAGCATACTGAAATTATGCGCGAATCTATGATGGCGCTAGCGCAACCGATCTAAAATATTCACTCCATGGTAGTCGCCCTGCTGGTACTCCATGGAAAATCATCTTGGCCTTTTCTCTATCTTCAGTTGCGGTATTGCACAATTTTTAAGGTGCATAACCGTAGCTGACTCGAATTGAAGATATTTATCATCAGTAAATTCAATATCCCCGTTCACTAAGTCACGAGAGAATTGTGTGACTGACACAGTAGGCTCAGTCGTATCTAGTGACGTATTGCAGGCAACGTGCGCTATTAATGGTCTATAAAACAGCGACTTTGATGCTACCGCTTCTCATTCTGTAAAGAATACAGTTATCGATATTTCAGATACATATTACCTGTTAAATTAATTTTAAATATACTTCTTTTTATAACATTATGTTTACAGCGCGATTACATTGTTCGCGCAAAATAGACTAATTGGCTTTATGCCACACACACGTTTCTTATAAATATTGCATAACTGGCATGTAGTCCAGATTGCAAAATATCTGGAGGTCAGATGAAAGTTTTTAACATGACTATGCTCGCGATATCGATTAATTTTTCACTTTATGCAACCGCACAAACGGATGGCAGCAATGGCGAAATAAAAGAGGAGGCGAGCAGTAATCCGACTATCGAACAGATAACTATTACAGCACAAAGAAGATCGGAATCACTTCAAGATGCTGCAATTCCTATTAATGCTGCATCAGGGGCTCAAATGGAGCGCATGGGGATCAGTAATGCTGAGGGACTGAACAAAGTCGCGCCTGCACTGACTGTTTCTACTGGGGGCGGCGCGAACACCGCTTATTTCATTCGAGGTGTGGGTAATTTTACCAATAACGGTTATACCAATCCTGCGGTATCTTTCAATATCGACGGCGTTTACATCGGACGGCCATCTTCGACGATTTCGTCATTTCTAGACTTGGACAGAGTCGAAGTTTTGAAGGGACCTCAAGGTACATTATATGGCCGCAACTCGACAGGTGGTGCGATCAATGTGGTATCGAAAGCGCCGGAATTGAATGTAAATAGTGGCAGTATTAAGTTCGGGTTAGGCAATTATTCCGCTTATAACGTTACGGCAGTCGGTAACTTCGAAGTCTCAGACGACTCAGCGCTGCGTTTAGCTGCTGTAGTGTCTGAGCGTGATGGCTACTTCAGCGATGGTACATCTGACACAGATGATACTGCGCTACGAGCATCATATTATATCGAAGCAAGTGATGACTTGAATATTCGCGTGACAGCCGATTACTCGACCCAACAAGGTGCTGGGGCCGGTGTGCAATATGAAGGGTATTACGCTTTTGCAGCCTTTCAATCTGAACTTCCTGTGCCAAGCTGGGCGTATGTTCCAGCGCCAGATGCGCTGTCTGGTGACTTCAAAGGTTTACACAATCCGGATGTACTTGAATATATTAAAACTAACGTAGCTGGCGCCCCGGGTCATATGCCTTTCGAAGGTTTCGTTTATCCTACCCGTGACGATTCTTATTGGGGTATTAACGCTGAAATTAACTATGACTTGGATTGGGCTCAACTAACCGTTATCCCTTCTCACAGGGTATCTAAGCTCGATAACCAGTTTAATGGACCTCCTTTTAAAGCGGCAATAAATAAAGATGAAGCTACCCAAAGTAGTATTGAACTGCGCTTAACGGGAGAAACTGAGCGTGTTGAGTGGATCTTAGGTAGCTTGTACTTTGATGAAAATGTACATGGTATTAACTCGTTCAATCAATTCTCAACAGTCAGCCATAATGACTGGGAGAGTGACGTTGAATCAGCCTCCATTTATGGTCGTTTGACTTACAACGTATCGGAGACATTGCGACTTGTAGGTGGCATTCGATTTACCGACGATAGTTATACGATGAACGCTACCCAAACGGCTACTGCGGCTGTCTGTTTGGAACATCCAGAAGGCAGAGCGCCTTTCTGCCCGCAAATTCCTAGTATGCCTGTCGCACTAACATTAGTAGATACATTGGCCATGCTTGATCCTGCATTGTTCCCTACAGGTTCGCCCTTAAATGCTGATGGTACGATAACACCTGGGGCTCGTCCTTATGGACCCATTAATTATTTTGCCCCAGCACAGTTTGGCCCAGGCGCAATATTGGCTATCACGCCGGGAGCGACGGTGGAAGAAGGTGGCGATACGCAAACCACATACCGTGCTGCTGTTGAGTATGATCTCAGCGATAGAAACATGGTTTACACAAGCTTTGAATCGGGCTTTAGAGCGGGTGGATTCAATCTTTCTCCCGGTCGAGAGTTTTACGAGCCTGAATATATAGATGCGTACACTGTCGGTTCTAAAAATCGCTTGTTGGATAATGCCCTTGAGCTCAACTTAGAATTATTCTACTGGGAATATGAGGGCCAGCAACTCGCGGCGTTGGGGTTAGACATCAATGGGGATAACGCTTTTTACACGCGTAACGTAGGGGCTTCGACCATAAAAGGTCTTGAAGTTGACTTTAGATACGCTCTTGCCGTGGGCACACTGCTTCGAGGTTCGGCGCAATTTCTTGATGCTGTGTATGACAGCTATGAATATATTCAAGTTGACTTGTCTGATGCTGGCATTGATCCCCCTAATTTTCTGACCCCTGTTAATACCTGTGAAAATACCCTTGGTATCTTTGATGGCGACAACTTGGTGGCTTATGATCCCGCGTTAGATGTCGTCGGCGCTAAGCGAGGATTTACTGTTGACTGTTCAGGTAAAGACGCGTTAAACGCACCTGACCTAACCTTAACGTTAGGGATACAACAAACGATTGAACTGGACGGTTATGCGCTTATTGGCAATCTAGATGCGCGTTATCGTGGAGCACGTGAATTGGGCTTTAACTACGTTCCAGGTGGGCGCAAAGACAGTGATGTGACACTTGATGCATCCGTAACGCTAGTGTCTAACGACGGGGCTTGGACGGTAAATGCGTTTGTCCGTAATCTGACCGATGAGGCCATTGCTGCCACTTATCAACTTGGTTCGGGTAATATCGCTGGTTCAGCCTATGAACCGCCTCGTACTTATGGAGTGAGTGTTAATTACGAGTTCTAAGCTGATAACGTTGTATTGAAAACCCGCGACCTGTCATCGCGGGTTTTTTTACACACTAAGTGGAGGTGACTGCGTCTCGTGAAGACTTATTAAATAGTCTTAGCCACATCAATAATCAGTTGACGTAACCAGCCTAAGCCTACATCGTTTTCTCGATTTCGATGGTATTGCATGGTTTGCGTCAAGGGGGGAATTTCAATCGGGGGCTGTAAAACTCTGATGGGTAATGATTGGCTAACTATTTGTGCCAGCCTACTGTGTACGGTTGCGATGCGTTGCGTACCGATAATCAGGGACGGCGGCGCTAGCAGATTAGACGTCATAATTTCTACTCTTCGACTAATACCATAATGGCTCATAAACCAACTATCAAAGGCTGGGGCGTTATTTTTACCGTAGCTGACCACAACATGGCCAGCAGATTGATAATCCTCAAACGTTATTTTTTCTCCAATCGATGTGTTTTCTTGCCAACAAATGCACTTGTAACCTTCCTGATATATCTCATCGAAGGGGTGTCCGTCTTGCGTAAACTGTTTGGGAATAATCATTAAGTCAATATCCCCTTTATCAATCAAATCGGTTTCACCAATGGTCGATAAATTCAAGCGAATATTGGGAGCGTCCTGGGCCAGCCGACTGATCACACTGGGCATTAATACCATAGTCGTTAATTCTGACGCAGCGATTCTATAACACCGTTCATCACTGACAGGGTCAAATTTAGGTCTACTTATTATAGTATTTTCCATTTCTACTAGAATTCGCCGAACGGGTTTAGCTAGTGCTTCAGTAAGTGATGTGGGGATGAGTTCTCTGCCGACTTGCACAAATAATTCATCATCAAAATATTGTCTTAAGCGTGAAACCGCTGAACTCATTCCCGATTGACTAAGATGTATTCGCTCACCGGCTCGTGTGACATTGCGCTCCGTTATGAGTGCATCTAGCGCAACGAGTAAGTTCAAATCTAGGCCTTTAAATCGCATAAACAGTAACCATCAGTTTCAAAGCTGTAATTTTACTAAGTAATCTATTTTAAAGGCATCAAATGTTCAACGAATTTACTGCTTTTTACTACCGGTAGTCACACCTAGCCCGGACTATATCCTTACGTTGCCGATGAAACGGTACTCTCTTGATCCGATTAAAAGTGACTCTCTATTAACCATCGATTTTATCAATGCCAACTAGCGATGTTAAGCGTTGGTCGCGATGTAACGGCGCTGCTATATTGCGTAAACAATTTTTTAACAATTGAGTGCGATAAGCGCGCTAGACAATTTTTGAGGAAAATAAATTATGTATCCATTTAAATATAAAAGCTCGATCGTGCGCAACCGTTGGTATATGGCGGCATTTTCAACCGAAATAACCCGTGAGCCAATGGAACGCACCATGCTAAATAAGCCTGTGGTTATGTATCGTAAAGAAGATGGTACGCCCGTTGCCATGTATGGCTTATGCCCCCACCGTTATTTACCTCTGGTGCAAGGTCGCGTTGAAGGCGATGCTATTGTGTGTGGTTACCACGGGTTCAAATTTGCCGATACTGGCGAGTGCATTCAAATTCCTTCGCAACCAAAAGTCACAGGCAGAATCTGCCAGCCAGTGTATAAAATTGTAGAAAAAGGTCCAATTTGTTGGATTTGGATGGGCGATGAAGACAAATGTGATATCGATTTAATTCCGCCCTACGAAGATTTTGGTTTGGATCAGCCAGGTTGGGATTTCCACTCGGCTAATTATTTCCATCTTGAAGGCCGCTCTCAGTTATTGGTCGATAACTTAATGGACCTTACCCACCTTCCTTATGTGCATCACCATATCGCAGGGAAAGATTCGATGGCAGATATACCCATTGTCACTGAAGAGCGTGAAAGAAGTTATCGCATAACACGAAATGGCAAAGCCCCCTGGAATGATTATTTCAAGATGGTCTTTGGCCCAGAAGCTGAATTCGAGGGTGTATGTGACTTTATGATCAAGAGCGATTTTTTCGGTCCTGAATTCATGTCCACAAGTCTTCCCATTATCACGGCAGTGCCTGGCAAAAGTGAGGTTCCCAAAGAGTTGGGTTCGTTGATGATACTTCATGGTGCTACCCCTGAAACCGACACAACAACTCACTATTTTGGGTTTTCTACGCGTAATTTCAGGTTAGGTGATGAAAGCTTAAACCAATTCCAACTTGCCGCTGATCAGAAAATCCGCGCCCAAGACCAGGTAGCGATCAATGCTGTAGAAAAGAGGCTCGATTTTGCGGTCACTCAACAACGAGAACTGTTAGTTGGAGCAGACAAGCCTGCGGTACAGGTTAGAAGAAGAATTGAAGCCATGCTGGCGGAAGAAAATGTGCCTTTAGCTGACGCATAAGAAGAAATAGGTGCCCGTTGCACTCACGCTTTGCGTCAGTGCAGCCCATCGCGTTCGCTGTTTTGCAGGTACGCCGATTAATGGGCGCAGCTTAAAACGGTTAGCGCCTATTAAAGAACACGTGAATCAAGCCTCGAGGGGAAGATTGAAGCATGTTTTATCCATATGAGAAATACTGCCTAGCCATTTTACGGGTTGTAACAGCACTGCTTTATATACAACACGGTGCGCAGAAATTGTTTCACTTCCCAGAGGGAGGGCATCATCAAGGGCCCTTGGAGTTATTCAGTTTAGCGGGCTTCGCTGGCATTTTAGAGTTCTTTGGTGGCCTTTGCTTGTTAATGGGGCTGGGTACTCGCAGTGTGGCTTTCTTATTGAGCGGACAGATGGCTGTGGCTTACTTTCTTTTTTACGCATCAAAAGACTTTTTTCCTGTGGTCAATGGTGGAGAGCTAGCCGTGATGTACTGTTTCGTCTTTTTCTATTTCATCTTCTCAGGTCCTGGTGCCTGGTCTGTGGATGCAGTCCTAGAGGCAAGGTTAAACCGCTCGACGGTTAACTGATCCTTATTTAGCTATTTTTAAGCTAAAAATATATCGAGAAATATTATGTTTGACGTTGTTATTAAGAATAAAACACTGGAAACCCCCCATATTTGTAGTTTTGAATTAGCGCGCAAAGACGGCGGAGAATTGCCGGCTTTTTCAGCGGGTAGTCATGTAGATGTGCAGCTACCTAATAGCTTGACTCGGCAATATTCTTTGATAAGCCATGCACAATCTCAAGCGTTCTATAAAATTGCTGTTTTAAAGGATGCTAACTCAAGGGGCGGCTCGCTGGCACTGCATGATACGCTCAACGTTGGGGATGAAATCGCTATATCGGAACCGCGTAATTTATTTCCTATCAATGCGAAAAGTGACAAAGTCCTTCTTTTTGCGGGGGGGATAGGGATCACGCCTATATTGTCAATGGCAATAGAACTTGATGGTATCGGCGTTGATTTTGAGCTGCATTATCGCGCTAAATCGAAAGAGCAGGCTGCGTTTTATCAACTGCTGTTAAATTGCCCATTCGCATCTAAGGTGTCTTACTATTTCTCTGATCAGCCAGAAAATAACAATACTAGGCTTAACCAAGCCTTAAGTCATTTTACTGAAAATACCCATTTATATACCTGTGGACCAGTGGGGTATATGGAGCACATATTTGATGTGGCAAGAGCGAATTCGTGGAAAGAAGAAAATCTGCATAAAGAGAACTTCAAAGCGGAGCCTAAGATTGCCGAATCAGGTGATAAGCCATTTAAACTTATTCTAAAACGTTCAGGGTTGGAAATCGATGTCGCTGTCGAGCAAACGGCCTTAGAGGCTATAGAAGACGCTGGCGTAACGGTTGATATGTCCTGCGAGATGGGAATATGCGGTGCGTGTCTAACACCTGTTATTGACGGAGTACCGGATCACCGAGACGAGTTTTTATCTGCTGATGAAAAATCCAAGAACAATCAATTTACCCCATGCTGCTCAAGGTCGTTAACTGACACGCTAATAATAGATTTGTAATACCAATAATAACTACTTTGAAATAGTTGCCTTACCAGAACATTTTGTATGCTGAATATATGTGGACTTACCGGGAGTAATGAATGAGTTATCAAAGACATTATGGAATAACTATTAATGCAGTATGGTTGAGTACTTTTCTTTTACTAACAGGATGTTCCTCAGAGGCGGTTAACGTAAGTAGTAAGCCAGTTATAGAAAATAAAGTGCTGGAATCGCCATCAGACACACGTCCTAATATCGTCATTATTGTTGCCGATGACTTGGGATTAACCGATTTAGGCGTGTTTGGTAGCGAAATAGCAACCCCGAATATCGATTCATTAGCAAATGCAGGTGTAAGGCTAACTAATTTTCATACCGCTGCAACCTGTTCGCCTACCCGAGCAATGTTACTTTCCGGCACGGATAATCACTTGGCGGGTCTAGGGGCCATGGATGAAGTTATGCAAGCGTTCGCGCCTTATCTTTTAGATAAGCCAGGTTACCAAGGGTATTTAAACGATAGCGTTGCAACCTTACCTGAAGTTTTGGCGGAAGCTGATTACCAACGTTTTATGGTCGGCAAATGGCACTTAGGTAAAAAAGACGGACAAATGCCTGCCGCTCGTGGTTTTCAACGTTCTTTCGCACTAATGGAAGGTGGAGCGGGGCACTTCGATGATATGTCTATTATGCCATTCGCCAAAAAAGCAACTTATGTAGAAGATGATAAGCCAGCGACGTTACCTGACCATTTTTATTCATCGCCGTTTTTCACCAGTAAGATGAAGCAATATCTACAAGAGCGGGATAAAACTAAGCCTTTCATGTCCTATATGGCATATACCGCTCCCCACTGGCCTTTGCAAGCCCCAGAGTCTTCAATAGCGAAATACAAAGGTAAGTATGATGAAGGCTATGAAGCGCTTTTAGCGAGTCGCTTAGAAAAACAAAAAGCACTCGGTTTAATTGCAAAGTCTAGCCAAATTCCCCCCTTACCAAGGAATATAAAGCCTTGGGCAAGTTTGACCGTTGAAGAAAAGAAAATTTCAGCTAAGCAAATGGAAATCTATGCGGCTATGGTATCTGACTTAGATACCGCCATTGGTGATTTGGTCACCTACTTAAAAGATGAGGGGGTATACGATAATACTGTCATTTTCTTTATGTCAGATAATGGTACTGAAGCCAATACACCTAACTCACCAGCCTACAAAAGCTTCTTGAGTAAATTTGTTGCCGCATGTTGTGACAATAGTTACGAAAACATGGGCAAGGCTAACTCCTATGTTATGTACGGTCCGCAATGGGCACGCGCCGGTAGCAGTGTTAAACGGCTAAACAAAGGCTCAGTGGCACAAGGTGGCATTCATACCCCAGCATTTGTTCATTTCCCTAAAATGGTTAAACCAAAGCAGTATGACGGCATCGTCAGTGTTATGGACGTCATGCCAACCATATTAGAATTAGCTAACGCAAAACATCCTTATTTCACCGCGAGTGAAACAAACAAAATCACGCCAATGCGCGGGGCATCGATGATGAACATGCTGACTGGAAAAAGCGTCAGTCTACACGGCGATGATTATGTCTTAGGCGCAGAGCTTCATGGGAATAAAGCTGTGCGTAAAGGGGATTGGAAGTTACTTTCTATTTCGCGACCTGCGGGCAATGGGCAGTGGGGATTGTATAATCTAGCTGATGATCCTGCGGAATTAATTGATGTATCAACACAACACCCTGAAAAGGTTGCAGAACTTAAGCTCGCTTGGCAACAGTATGCTGAAGAAGTGGGTGTACAAGAGATGCGACCACGCAAAAAACATTAAGCGGGTTATTGACCGATTTTCAGTTGGCACAGAGGCAACTCTCGCGCATACCAAAATAGAATTGAGATGGGTCGATACATCGTAGCACCTTAGAATTTGCTTTGGACTCTAGCACAATTGCCAAAGGCAAAGGTGCTCATGAAGAGTTCGAGCCAATATTAGGGTCTACAAACCACGGTTTAGCATCGAGGATGACAAGGGAGGTTTGACGGCTTCACCTTAATGGAATGCCCGTAATATGAACGCAGCCAAGCAAGTCTTACGTCAAAGCTAAACTGTTGTGGTGCCATCAATAATAATCAGTTCAACTAAAAACAGTAACCCCACATCTATGCCTGGCTAATTTATCGAACAAACTCAGGGCATCTGGGCTAATTTTTTGGACCAATTACACTCTTAAAAGGAATAGTCGTTATTTGACTGTGAGGTAGAACCCTACGCGTTTCTAAAGAGACTACCGACTTGCCAGAGTGATTTGATTCTCAATAAATATTTTCCGGTATTAATTGAAACTCTTCCCAAGGGCGACTATTCATGATGTTCGATGCAACAACCAGCCGCAGCAAGTCGAAGCCATGGATTGATTTGGACGCCAATCTTAGGATTCAGCATCTTCTTTTTTGGCAATTTTATGCTCATCTTCACTGACCCCAAGTTTCCAATAACTGGAGGTATAAAAATGACTTTTAGGTAAGTCAAAAGTGCTTCTCAAATACTTACGAATCGCTTTCATTGTACTGAATTCACAGGCAACCCATACTGATAAACTACCTTCAAGTTCAGGTAGTGATTTGATGCGATCCAGTAAAGGCAGAACTTCTGTATCGGTACTGGGTTTACTGACAACCCATATTAATTGCACATTGTCAGGATGCGCCAATTCTTGGATATCTGCTTCATCTACTACTTCTAGCACCGCATAGCCTTTCGTATCTTTTGGCAAAATAGCAAGGTTGACGCTGATTGCCGGTAAGGCTGTCATATCACCACTGATAATTATCCAATCTGCATCTTGGTTAAGCAGTTTTTTAGGACCTGGCCCGCCAACTATAATCTTATCGCCGACTTTAGCACTGACTGCCCATGAGGAGGCCGGGCCTTTCGCCTCATGCAAGGCAAAATCAACATCAATCGAATTCTCTGTTTGGCTACGCACTGTGTAGGTTCTCATCGTAGGACGACCGCCATCGGCCCTTGGAAAAATTAACTTCACGTAAGCGCTGTCCTGATCCGCAGGAAAGTCACTCATCTCCTCGCCGCCTAAGGTAATACGTAACATATTAGGTGTGATATAACGGCTGTTGTTCACAACTAACTTTCTTGGTGCAGGCCTAGTAGCCATCTTATTTCCTTTTAAAAACAGTAAACTAACGAATAATCTTTTTGGGTGTAAACAGCAAACCTTCGTTTTCCAAAATCTCAATCGCTTCATCATCACGTGCCGCTGCTCGTTTCACTGCTGGGCGTTGTTCCATTCGTTGCGCATGAGCGCAGTAGTGAGGATATTTTTCAACAGGATAACCAGCCCCTTGAACACGCCAAAAACACCAATAAAGATAGGCATCCATAGCTGACCATTGATCTTTGTACCACCATTGCTGATCAGCTAACTGGTTATCAATTAAGTGAAAAAACTCATCCATGGCATTAAAAGCAATGTCTTGCACTGTTTTTGCATTGTCGCCGCCTGCAAAAAATTCTGGCATTCTTATACGCGTGACTAAAGGGTGCAGTGTTGCAGAACAAAAACACAGATCCGCAATCTGTTTTGCAAAGTCTAAGGCATTGTCAGTTGCAGGTAACAGTTGGCCATGTAGTTGATTTAAATAGGTAATAATGGCGACATTTTCAGTGAGCGTCTGGCCCTTGTAGATAAGCGCAGGGACTTTTCCTTTAGGGTTTTTCAGTTTAAATTCAGGAGACTTATGCTCACCTTTCATAAAACGCACAACTCGCGTTTCAAATTCAAGCGCTAGTTCTTCTAATACAATGGCAGTCACGCGAGAGCAACTTCCTGGCGACGTATAAAGAACGATATTACTCACTTTTACGCTCCTAGAGGACTAATGCCTACTAAAGAAAAACGTTTATTTTTACCTGAACACGAGCATAGCGAATTGAGCCGATTAACACTATTCGGCTATTTTCATAGTACCTATCAGGGATGCCAATACGTCATATCAAAAAAGCACCTTTCACGTGCTCTATGCCTTCAAACGCAGAGCACGTTAAAACCTAGGTGTAGCACCTGATGCTGGTCGTCAACCCGTTTTACTTATGTTCAAACTTCGGTTCATATGCATTAACGGTTTTAACATTGTTATTTAGTTTGAGCAGCACGTTAATCAGCAGATCTAATTCTTCCTGAGAAATACCACTTAATAGTAATTTTTCCCTTTCAAGGGCGATTTCTAATACCTTGTCATGCAAGGTTTCACCCTTGTGAGTTAATATTACGAGGGAGGAACGCGCATCTTGAGGAGCTTTGACAAACACGGCTTACATTCGATGAAGACAAAGGGGTCATCGAGGCACAGTATCGGACCATGAAACCTTTCAAAGGCCAGCCTATGATTGATATCCATGTTGATACAGGGGCAAATCACGCAAGGCGAATAATAAAGCAATTATGTGAAGGGTGAATACGCTTTGTTTGGCCGTTTTTCTACTAAATGTATAACATCTCGGCATGCTGATTTGATGTGACTATAGTTCTATTTCAGACCTACATTTAATATAGTGAGGTAAAGATATGGATAAAACCATCGGTATCTTTTCCTTTGATAGTCATTGGAGCATCCATGAACCAAGTTCTTATTAACATAGTATGTGTCTTTCTTGTTCTCATCTTATTTTGTGCAAACGTCTGTGCAGGTCCATCTATGAATTCTAATAACACCATCACTGCAACGACCAAACTAGGAAAGGTAACGGGTAAGCTTGTTAACGATGTGGCTATTTTCTATGGCGTGCCTTATGCAAAAAATCCTTTTAGCCCTGAGCGACGTTTTCAGGCGCCAGAAGCGATAACCCCCTGGGAGAAAACGTTGGATGCGACTGTCATTACACCTCCTGTTCCGCAGCCAGGGCGGGGGGCGGACGTAGAATTGGTTGGCCGGGCAGGGGATCTTACCGTCAATGTATGGACGACGGGCGCTGCTGTGCAAGCAGATACGAAAATGCCCGTTATGGTTTGGCTTCCGGGAGGGGCGTTTATTCGCGAAGATGCAGCGGAGGAAGTTTACGATGGGCGTCGTTTTGCCGAACATGGCGTGGTGGTGGTGACCGTTAATTATCGGGTTGGTGTAGACGGTTTCATGCATTTCGACGATGCACCTGATAACAGAGGGATCTTAGATCAAATTCTAGCGTTACGCTGGGTGAAAGAACATATTCAGGATTTTGGAGGTGACCCTAAGAACGTGACTTTGTTCGGCCAATCAGCTGGTGCGGGCAGCGTAGCCATTTTGCTGGGCAGTAAAAAAGCCAGTGGCCTATATCAAAAAGCGATTATGCAAAGCCCACCTATGCAAGCAATCACAAAAACACAAGCCGCTCGAGTAACCAGTGAGTTTGCAAAGCAACAAAATGTACAAGCCACAATGACAGATATTGCTGACATACCTTTTTCGCAGCTTGTCGAAGGTGTTATCGGCATGGGGAATTCGATTACAGATCACAAGCAATGGGGCATGCTATCTTGGGGAGGCACGGCCTTTTTACCGGTTATTGATGGTGATGTTATTGAAATATCGCCAATGGCTGATTTACTAAATAACGGCGATCCTTCTATACCCGTTATTGTGGGAAGTACTGACCAAGAATCAAGGCTGTACTTAGTGCCAGGCGGTGCAATTGATCGAATTGAAGAAACTGAATTATCTTTATTTTTGGAAGACTTAAAGCTCGGAAGCGATGCGTTCGATGTTTACCGTAAAACTGACGAAATTTCGGTTGGTGATGTATACGCTCAGGCACAGTCCGATTATACGTTTCGTATGCCCGCTTTGCATATCGCTGAGCAGTTAGTCGCCATGGGGAATCCCGTATGGAAATATAATTTCGCATGGTCGTCGCCTGCTTATGACGGACGTTTGGGGGCAGCGCATTTTGTCGATGTTCCCTTTACCTTTAACACCCTTGATAGTGAACAAGCTATAAGTTTTGTCGATGCTCAACCGCCTAAATTTTTGGCTAATTACATGCAGGCTCAATGGTTGCGTTTTGCCAAAACGGGCGGTACTGAATGGCCCGCTTACAATCGGGTCGATCGCGCAGTAATGGAATTCAATAACAAGCACCAGGTAATACATGACCCCAACAAGGGCGTAAGGCAGTTATGGCAGAACTATTCGTTCTGATGAGGCAAAGCCCTCATTAACACATTAATGAAAGGACTACAGGTTGCTCGCAAATTTAAAGAGTACTTTTTCATTAAACTTCGCTGCAACCAAGTCGAGGCAGCACAATCACTATCTTGTTTGTGGCTTCAGGGTCGCACTATTTGCCGGTAGTGCCAGCACTAAAGCCTAGTGATTAACTAAGCTTTTGGCGCCCTTCAGTTTCATAAAGGCAATGAATACCCCAATTAACGATAAAACAGCATAAATCAATAACACGTTTTCTAATCCGCCAATTTGATTTTGTAACGCTGTTGCTATGATAGGGGCTGTAAATTGGCCAAAAAAGAATGCACCTGTCCAAAGACCTGTTCCACGACCAATGACACTTTTCGGAAGTACACTAAGTATCCAATTAAGCATAGTTGGTAACAGCATACCAAAACCTAAACAAGCGACAATAAGGGCTGCGGTGGTAAATATAAGCGTCGAAGATAGTGCCGCACCGCAATATCCTATGGCTGACAAGGCCAAACCAATACTCATTAATTTAGGACCTGACGCGCCTTTAAATTTACCAAATGCCATTGAGCCCAGCGCAACACCTATATTACCCACTGCACCTATACCACCAATAGTTGCCGGCGATACCTCACTTACTAAGCCTAAAATAACGCCAATTTTGACTATTATGGTGTAGAAGATGACACCCACAAAAAGCGTTGTTAATAGTAAGGGGGTAACCCTTTTCCAAGGTACCTTGGGCCTGCTCTTGTTAGCTTGCTCTTGATCTTGACCTCTTTGCGGTTCAAATAAGATAACGTAGGCAGCTAAGGCGATAGGGATAGCGACTAAATACAGCAAGAAGGGTCCTCGAGATCCAAAAAATTCACCTAAAAGCCCACCCATAGCAATTAAAACGATGGCACTCAAACTCACACTAGCGATCTGAATAGATATCCATTTTTGTCTGAGTTTACCGGTAAAGTAATCTGCAATTAACGCTGTCGCTACCGTCATGATAGCCGCCTCAGCAACACCTAATAATATCCTTACTATAATAATGTGATGCAGATCAGTTAAAAAATATGGGACTACGCCAACCACCCCGTAAGCCAAAAGTGCAGATATCAAAACTGGTTTACGACCTAATTTATCAGATATCCAGCCGGCCAAGGGTGAAAAAAGCGCGACGCACAATGCCGGAACGGTCAGTGCGATGGGCACTAAAAATGCCGAGCCTTGCTCATGGGCAAATTCTTTCATTAATAAAGGCAAAACAGGGATCAAAGAAGCAATTGCCATCGGGGGCATTATGGCTGCCAAGATTAAAATAATGGCATGTTTAGTAGAGGCTTGATTGCTTATTTTATCTATCAATACGGTATCAACGAGACTGTTTGGCATATTTTATTTCCACTATATTTTTGCTTGGTAGAGGATGTCGTTAACTAATCGGCGCTACTTCATCTAATACATATTGAGAAAAAGACGGTAACGATAGTGTTCTACCAAACTTCAAAGTTATGAGTCATTGTTAAAATAATGTAAGGGAATGCAGTGGGATGCCAGTGGAATAAACTGATTTTAACTATCTCTAAATCTGATACATCCATAATGATACAGCTATGTATATGTTAGTAATTGGTGAACGTCGACAATCAACTTAATCTGCCTATGCTTTGTAAACCCTCATCAAAATACAACAAGATCATCACTAATATCGCTAACAAGTATCAATAAAATCAATTATATGGATACCGAGGCAAGCCGTATAGTGAGTCAAATGTTACAAGGGTGTGACTTATATGTTTCATCCTTGTTCAGTTTGGTTCTGCTGTCAGTAGAGAGTTTACTGTCAGTTTTTTATTGTTTTTAAAATGAAAGTAAAAAGGATACGCAAATGAGTTTGACAAGAATTATTGGCGGCATGTTGCTCACGATAAGTTGTATCAGTTGTGCAATAGCTGATAGCGCCAGTGATGTAAAAGATGAATGGATTACCCTGGGCACAATGGGAGGTCCTATACCCCATGCGACACATTCACAACCGTCGAACGCTTTATTTGTTAACGGCCATACTTATATTGTCGACGCGGGCGATGGCACAGTGGGCCAGCTAACCAAAGCAGGCTTGAAAACAACCGATGTTGACGCAGTCTTTATCAGTCACTTACATTTTGACCATACCGGCGGGTTACCCGCATTATTAAGTCTTCGCTGGCAAGTGAATGCAGGGAATGAATTGACTGTTTATGGCCCCCCTGGGATCAAAGAAACAGTGGACGGGATCTTTGCGTTTATGAAATACGGCGCGGCAGGCCATTATGGTGTACCAGGCCAAATACCAGAACCTGCAAATCGTAAGGTCAACGTGGTTGAGTTGACAGATGGTGATAAGGTCAGCCTAGAGGACTTTACCTTAACAGCAGTGCGAAATACTCACTTTAGCTGGCCAGAAGGCAGCGATGAGTGGAAGAAGTACCAGGCATTATCGTTTAAGTTTGAACTGGCAGATTACACAGTCGTTTACACAGGAGATACAGGGCCAAGCAAAGCGGTTGAATTACTTGCTAAAGATGCTGATATACTTATCAGCGAAATGATGGATGTTGATCATACGGTTAATCTTGTAAAACGTGCGCATCCTAAAATGCCCCCTCAAGCTTTCAAACATTTAGGTCAGCATTTGTCTACTCACCATCTTACGCCTGATGAAGTTGGCCAGCTTGCCGCAAACGCGAACGTTAAAAAAGTTGTTATTACCCATATGGCACCTGGGCTGACCGCGCCAGCTGAGTATAAAAAATATAGCAATGAAATAGCGGCATTTTATCAAGGCGACATTACTCTTGCTAACGACCTAGACAGATTCTTACTGCAAAGATAGCAACAGGATTAGCATACTTTATGTCTATAAAATGGCATGTTTAGATGTTCACATTTAGGGTTATACCTGCAATCCTAAATGTGAAAAAAAATCAGCTTGTCATTTTTATATTTTTAGTTCCCGTCCTCCCTAATCCCCACTATTTAGTAGTTCAATTAGTAGTTCAATTTATTCGACAGAGCCATCGTTATGTAGCGGTCAACTCATTCCGGCCTGTAAAATAGGTTGGCTCTCCGCTTTTGCAGGAGCTAGCCAGTTACTAACTGTGTGGTCGTTGCCAGTTGTCCTAACGCGTAAACAACTTTTGAGTTATGAATTTAAAACCAAATGAGAAAATTACCCCAATTACTTTAAGCTTGTTGATTCAGTTATTTTTAAAAACTTTATTATTTTGGGTGTTTTATTTGATTGCGAGCGGCAGTCGGTCGCTGAATATTGAACCGCAGCGAGCGCTTGGCTGGCCAAGCGACATCTGCCCTGAAGGCGTTAAGATGAAGTATTTATCACCAGAGTCTATGCCCACTTGTACATAGGTTATTTAGGGAAGATAAATGGCGTATCTGCAGCCAAACATGCTCACACACTGCTGGGGTTGTGTTAAATGTAACTGATGGACCAATGCCAACCACTATCGAGTGACTGCCGCTAAAGGCATTGATATTCAACAGCCCACGGCGAGCGTGGTAGCCGCTGATTTTGATAATGACGGCTGGGCGGGCGCAGATGTTATCGATTTCGATAAAGATGGCGACCTTGATCTAATTACCGCCAATGAACGTGGCACATGGCGGCTTTTTGAAAATCACACATCCGCTCGATCTAATCATCATTTCTTGGGTGTTGTGGTAGGTGGCGCCCCGTCAGGTAAAGAGGCGCTACAAGCCTGCGGTAGACAATGGCAGTAGCAAGTAGGTGCTTCATCTTCTTCCTACGCAGACTCCTACAACAATCAGCTGTTATTTGGTTTAGGAAACTGTACACAAGTGGAGAGCGTCAGAGTGATCGCTACGGTCACTGATTAACATCCCGTGCCCTGAGTAACAGTACTTAGCACCTGTGAGTCTCTAATCCTTTCTAGTTAATTAATATCCTCAGCTAGCTCGCCAGTCAGTATTTCTACGCTTTTTACTTGTACTAAAATTGCTTTTATAGCGCAAAATTAAACATATGATGTTTACAATGATTTAATGTTGATATACATTTCAGTAACAAAATGTTCCAGTTCGTACATTCACTTTAATGCGGTTCATTTTTACTTAAGCGACGTGAAGCGCATCAAATGACCAATTCAAATATTGGCGCTATATGTATTGAGCTTGTCGCTCATGAATAACACTTATTCACAAAAAAAGAGTGAGGGATGGGAATACATGAACATATACCTAGCGTGTAAAGCGACCGTAAAACCACTGTTTTTGGTTGGTGGATTGCTCCTTAGCAGCGGTGCCTCTGCCGGCCTAATTAATGGGGGCTTTACTGACGGGCTAAACGGCTGGTCAGGAGATGTTAACTATTACAACGTCAATGCCGATGAAGAAGTGGCAACCTATGACATTAACTTTACCGAGTATTCGGATAACTATTTCACTGGCTCAAACAGCGTCACACTCAACACTTCTGCCGATTTAAGCGCAGAATATTGGGGTATTTATTTGTTTCAAACATTCATGGTTGCTGATAACTCGTCATTTATTTCATTGGCATTTGACTCAATAGCGGACAGCGCTTATGTCACTCTTGTTGATGATAATGGCGACCTTCTACATGACTTTATGCTCGACGGTTTAAGTGCCGATATCAGTGCGCTAGCAGGCGCTTCGGTTGCTTTGGAATTTGGTATTGAAGACTTTAACTACGATTACGATGACTACTTAACCGTGTCCAATATTTCTATTAGCCAACGTGCTAACGCGGTATCTGCACCCAGCACCTTTGCTCTTTTCCTGCTGGGATTGCTCGCGCTCAGGCAAACGTCTGCTTCTCGAAAGCCTGCATTCTAACGACTCACCTCTACAGATTAATTTATTGGTGATGTCATCACTATGACTTCGCCGACCAGCTTTTGACTTTTTGGAGAACAACAATGTTTGATCCTAATCACAATTGGGTTTCTTTGCGCGCGCTAAAAGGTGCCCAGTGGGCAGTGACACGCTTAATTTTCATCACCTTGGTTTGTCAGTTATCTTTCAATGGTTATGCACAAGAAGAAGGCGAGTGGGTGACGGTGGAGTCAGCCAGCGTTGAACAAAGTGAACGCTACACCAAACGCCGTGCGGGCTATTACACTTACAACAATATTGTCATTTCAGATGCCACAGCACTTTCTGTCAAATTGCGCATAGTGGTGACCGATAGCAGCCACGCGGTACTCGATGCAGATGGTATTACCGATAATGGACTCCCTTATTTTGATATTGTTTCACTGGACGAACAGACGCAAATTTACTTCGGGATAAAGCGAGGAGAGCTTAATTACAACGCGGTGGTTCAAGAGTTCGCATCGGCCGATAGCCCAGAGAAAAACTTATTATCAGTCGCCAATATGGCGCCAAGCGCCCACTGGGATAACGCAGCGCTGGCTAACGTTGTACAAGGTGACAACCATGAGGAAGCCGTGGCGACCCTTGAAGGTGCAGCTAATAGTAACGTGTACATCATCTTTGATATCGAACAAAGCAATAATTTAGTCTTTAACTTTAGCCAAGACGATACAGAACAAAATCGTGTTACAAGCTGGGAAGCAGCCCATAAAACAGACAGTGGTTGGGTTGTGCTGAAAAGCTGGGGCGATGCTAACGTAGGTCTAAATACCTTTACCGCCAACCCTAATGTGTCAGCCAATAAGATTCGCTTTAGATTTAGAGGCCCAGATGGAGCGAATTTAGGCATTAACCAACTTTCGCTGATAAGCAAAAAAGATGACTCGGCACCGATACCCGACCCAGATGGCGAGTCGATTCTTGATACAGACTTAAGCGGTTATACCGGCTACACGGACGAAAACGGCGTTACTACGGTGAATGTCGGCTTTTTCGAGAATAAGGTCTTTGACCACGCCCCAACTAAACTGTTCGCCGAAGCCGTATTTGCAGACACGGTAAATGATACCGGGCGATTAAAAACGGCGCTCAATCAAGCAAAAAGAGAAACCGGTGGCGGTGTCGTTATACTTCGCGCAAATGCGAATGGCCAAAATCGTTTTAGTTTATCTCATATTGCGGTGCCGTCTAATGTACGTATCGAAGTGGAGCCTAGCCTTGTACTTGAAATGCGCGGCATAAAGGAAGACCTTTACCCCACAAGCAAAAATGATCACAAAAATAAGAATAAACCCAATCGTCAGTTTTTGTTCTCGTTCGGCCGGAGTAACGGCCCAGGCAATTTATTAGCCGAGCGGGTCGAAAATGTAGAAGTTCGCTCGACTATACCTGGTCAGAAGTTCACTATAGATGCCACCACCAACATGCCGCATAACTACGGTTACATGAACGGTGGTAACGGTAATGGCGTGGTAAACCTGACCCGCGCCATCCCTGTTGGTTTGTTTTACGTGAAGAACTTCGCGATTTCAGATATCAACATTGAAGATAATCACACGGAATCCGTTGCTGTGCAGATGTTTGCTGATGCTGATTACAAGGACGGTGCATTTGCGTATCGCTTTGGTCCTACACCGTTATTTTTGGAAGAGCGTTATGTAAAAAATCCTGCAGGAAGCGCGAATCTCAATAAGCCGATGAACCCCGTAAATATCCCGTTAGCCACCAACGATAATGGTGACTTCATTGATGAGAGTGGTGATATTGTGCCTGATATGTTTGCCATTCAACGTAACCCCACTTACGGTCGTACACCGGTTAAAGGGTCAATCAAAAATATTAAGGCAAGCCATGCCCATACTGGTTACGGCGTAGTGCAAGTATATGGCGGAGATTGGATAGAAATCGATAACATTGAAGCCTTCAACGGTATCGGCGTTCGCGTGGAGGCGGGTAACGGTACAGACAACGATAACTTCAATCGTTCGGGGCCTTACTTCTCGTCTATGAACAAAATCAATATCACTAATGTGAAGGTCACCAATGGTTTCACTGGTGTGTGGTTAAAACCCCATTCAAAAATCATGAAAGACATCAGTGTTGAAAATATCGAAGCAATAGACAGCGGCACGGCTTTATTAGTCGGTAAAGGTTCGTTCAATTGTAAAACCCGTTGTCGCGACCTAACCCGAGGTCGTATTAATAACTTAGTGATTAAAGGGGATATCACCCTAAGACAAACCGTATTTGATGCCCCTGTTGCAGAGGTGGGCAATAACATTACGTACTTGATAACTGATGCCAACAGACGTTATTTAGCTAACCTCAACGATAAAAACATCGATCAACTGACCCGGAATGATTTACAGCAGAAGAAGATCATCGGCCAGCAAACACCTGAGCAGTTAGCCGCATTGACCCCAGAAAGCTTTGATAATCCGTCAGGTACGCGTTGGTATAAAATATTTCCAACGGCACCTGTTCTCGCCTTATCCATGTTATCTGCAACAGAAGTAGGCAATGAATCCGCTAAATTTGGCTTTTACCCTGTGGATTTCTCTAAAGCGAATATCGTTTCTGATGGTTTACCTGAAGATACCTTGATTTTGTATCGCGGTGATATGCGTAACCCCAACGGCAGTACTGCTACAGATTTCATCAATAAGTAACGTGTTGTTCAGTATTGGCTAGCCTCGTTAAGCGAACTAGTTACTGCTGAACGCTCTAGCTAGAAGCGAAAGAGTAGGTGTTAGCGTCAAGAGAGGAGGGCTTGTAAGTCAGCTTATACCTTCACGTTTAATATTTAGTCTTTCTCATATTTGTTAGCTAAGCCCTAAAAATTATTTCCATTTACACCATAAAAGAAGGTAAATATGATCAAGCAAATTTATGCGGCTAAGACGCTCGCTTTCAGTGCTTTTTTTGCGCTTCATTCTCAGGCGAGTGCTGAAATGCTTTTGCCATTGTCCGACCCAGATAATAAGGGGAATTGGTCATTAAATACCGCTGTGAGTGACGAGTTCAATAACAGCACACTCGATGAAGCCCGCTGGTTTATTGTCGGTAAGTTTAAAAACGGTAAGCCGCAATATGTTCACCCTGACAAACCCGATAAATGGGTATGGAAGGGCAGGGCTCCGTCGCAATTTTCCGGGCGAAATCATCGCTTGGAAGACGGAAAGCTAATGCTAGAAGCCCGCTGGGAGCCAGATTTCCCCTTTTCCGATGAAATCAGAAAGCCGGTGTTTGGCGAGCCGATGAAACATGAAAATATTACCGTTCCTTGCCTAATTAACCGCCGTTCATTTACGTACGGCTACATTGAAATCAAAAGTAAATCTGCTGATGCTGAAGTGACTAGCGCTTTTTGGTCAATGGGACCTAAGTTGGAATTTGATTTTTTTGAGTCTTTTGGTGACAGCCGAGAAGATCCCAAAAAAGACCACCTGGACAGTGAATTATGGTGGTCTATCCGAGATTGGGAAAAGCCCGTTGGAGGTAAGCCGAGTTACACCGAACACAAAGATCTTGGCTTTAGAATGGCCGATGACTTTCATGTATACGGCGTGGAATGGAATGAAAATGGGGTTAAGTACTATGTCGACGGCGAGTTGCTGTCAACGGTCAGTGCAGAGCAGGTCACCGCTTGGGCTAAGGAGAACCGCGAAGGACTCCCTGAAGACTACAATGGCTACGTGGCGACAAAGCCGATAAACCTGTGGCTAGACATGGAAACCTTCCCGTGGCACGGCTACCCCAACAGTAAAGAGGATTTAGAGAAAAACAGCCCTGAGCATTTGAAAAATGATGGCGTCGTGGACTTCGAGGTGGAATACATCCGCGTGTGGCAAAAGCCAGAACAACTTGGGCAGTAGTCTATATCAATAAGGGGAATTTATGCTTATAACATTCGAACGTCGCCATCTTCAGCGTTTAAGTTATCTATTATTCATAACGTTGATTGTCTGTGAAAGTGTGCTGAATTCCTGCGCTGCACAAGTTGTAACAAAGCCTAACGTACTGCTGATTCTAGTGGATGACTTAGGCTACTCAGATATAAAAGCGTACAACGAAAATAGTTTTTACGACACGCCCAACATCGATAAGCTTGCTAGTCAGAGTGTTATGTTCACCAACGGATATGCGGCTAACCCTGTGTGTAGCCCCTCAAGATTCGCGCTGCTGACAGGCAAACACCCAACCCGAGGCAAAGCGACTGATTGGTTTCCAGCTAATGATAAACCCGCACGGGCAGGGCGCTTTCTTCCCGCTGAGTTTAATGACGCTTTACCATTGTCTGAAATCACCTTGGCTGAGGCGTTCAAACAAAATGGTTACAACACTGCTTTCTTAGGTAAGTGGCATTTAGGGAAAACCGAAGATCTGTGGCCTGAGAACCAAGGTTTTGACGTCAATATTGCAGGTACTAAAAATGGTCACCCAGCTGCTGGATACTTTTCGCCATATAAAAATGCACGATTAACGGATGGTCCCGCAGGCGAGTATTTGACACAGCGCTTAACCAATGAAGCTATATCCTTGGTGGATAAATACAGCAAACAAACCGCTCCGTTTTTTATGATGCTGTCTTTTTATACGGTACATACGCCTTTAGCTGCGCCGAACAAAGACGTACACGAGTATCAAGCAAAAATACGCCAATACGCCCATAACGACGAGTTTCAAAGGGAAGAGCAGGCTTGGCCAACTGCGGATAAACGGGAGGTGAGAGTGAAGCAAAATCACCCCACGTATGCTGCTATGGTCAAACAAATGGATACCCAAGTAGGCAGACTATTAGCCAAATTAAAGCAAGCGGGTATGGAAGAAAGCACGCTTGTTGTGTTTACCTCGGACAATGGCGGGTTATCAAGCGCGGAAGGCTCACCTACTTCAAATTTGCCTTTGCGAGGCGGCAAAGGTTGGTTATACGAAGGGGGAATTAGAGTGCCGTTATTGGTTAAATTACCCCAGAAGAAACACAAGCACCTACAGATCAATGAGCCCGTGACCTCTACTGATTTGTATCCCACCTTACTCAGTGCTGGGCACCTCGATTTGCAGCCTGGGCAACACTTGGATGGAGTAGATTTAAATCAGTACTTTTCGCCCGGCGCAAAGCGCGACGCGCTAATGCGAAGGCCTTTGTATTTTCACTACCCTCATTACTCGAATCAGGGGGGATTCCCTGGCGCAGCAATCCGTCAGGGTAACTGGAAGTTAATTGAACGCTTCGAAGACGGTAAGGTACATTTGTATAACCTTGCCAATGACATAGGCGAACAAATAGACCTAGCAAACCAAGCGCCCGAACGAGTCGCTTCGTTGCGCAAAAAACTGCATGAGTGGTATCAACAAACTAATGCGCGCTTCTTAAAAGCGAAGGGTAACAAAACGCCTTGGCAACCAGATTTTGAGGCTGAGTTATAACGTTAATACTGCTTTTCATGACACTGTTGCTAGCAATAATTAAAACGGTAGCGTTCGCAAAGGGAAAAGTTAGTGACTTATCAGTGAATATCACAGCAAGCACAATTCAGATGTTAAGACCTTATCTGAAAAGACTTACACCTTGAAGGCGCGAAGCGTTAACACTTCAGCCGGCCATGCATTGTGAATTCCGACTAGTACAGAGTACATATCGGAGCGCAGATTTTCAGATAATCTAGAAATATCCACCACCTCTCTATTATAAAGACACCCAAGTTAAAATTAGTTATTTTCATTCCTAAACTAAGCTTGATAGGTGTTCTATTTGATCAAGTTGATGGTTATGCCTCAGTCGCGAAAAAGCCAAATCAGTTTAATCGATACACCTATTTTATTCACAACATCCATGTCGTTCACTTCTTCGAAGCCAGCTAAAGCTGTTCAAATTTTATTCCCGATAAATTTGTCATTGTATTTCCCGCTGTGTATGGCATACGTTGACCTAAACCCTATACGCGCAAAAATGGCAGAAACACCCGAAACGGCAAGTCACACAAGTATTAAAAAGCGGATCGACGCGGCTAAAAATCAACAGTCGCAGCCTAGCGCCTTGATGCCCTTTGTAGGCAGCTATCGTGAAGAAATGCCCAAAGGTTTCGCGTATTCACTTAATGATTATTGCGAGCTTATAGATACCACAAGCCGCTGCATTCATGATGATAAGACAGGTTATATGGATAATAAGCAAAGTCTTATTTTAGAAAGACTCGGGTTAGGCACGGTGCAGTGGCTAACCCTATCCACGGAGTTCGAAAAGCATTTTTGCTACGCCGCAGGTGCGGAGCAAATGATGAACACGTTCAAGCGTCATACCCACCATCAGAGACTGCGAGGGATGGGGAAAGCCAAAGAGTTGTTAAAACAAGCATAAAACTGTTTCCCGCGACAAGCTGAAAATAGTAGATCAGTTCACCCTACCCAAGCATGGTTTAAACCTCTGCCCGTAATTTACAAAATTCTGTTTAATCTCTTTGAGCTGCACTCATTTCAACTAAAAACATCTTCACATAGCATATGAGCAAGCAGTGCCAATCGACTGTGAATCAATTAAGAGTATTTGAAGGGGGGCTATATTTAACATGGCTGTCCATATAAAGTCGTTTAACATGGCTGTCTAGATAAAGTTAAACTAAGTGGTGCGCTTAGAAGTTGAATTTGAGATTATTTATTGGCGTTGGTTTAAGCAAAGTGCAATTGGGGATGGGTGATGAAGCAAGGTTTTGAGTTGGACTTAGATTTAGGTAAGCGACACATTGTAATACAGCGTCGATACGAAGCATTAGGTGCTTTTAATGATTTACTGATCGCTGTCTGGTTTTTGATTGGCAGTTTTTTCTTTCTAAGTGAATCTCTTGTTGAAGATGGCACCTGGTTATTTATAGCAGGCAGTGCCCAACTACTTATTAAACCCTTTATTAAATTGGCAAGTTTAATACATGTTGCCAGGGTCGCTCCTAAATCAACCTAGTGAGAAAAGTGAAACATAACATTTTCTCTTTTTGAGGAGGCTGCTGGCAGAGGGTAGCTGTGGCTTTGTTTGTCTTTCAAGAGCCGGTATTCGCTTTATTTGATGCCGAAGACTCAGTCCACACCAGCACTACAATGCTTTAATTTTGATATTTTTAAACTCAATGGGATGCCCTTCACTTTGCAAGGCAATGTATCCAGAGTGTAGTGGTGCGCTCGGTGTCCATATTGCAGGGTCATACCCTTTTACAAACTTACCTCCCATCGTCGGGCGGGTATATTGCAATACGATGTCACCGTTAATGATGTGGGTCACATTGCCATTATTGACTATTAGTTCTGCGCTAACCCATTCACCCACCGGAATCGTTGGTGATGATGACATCAAGCAGTGATCGGTGTAAACAGCGCCTTGGTATTCGATGTCCGTGCCTGGGGAGCACATATTGCCTGTTGGCCGTGCTTTACCATCATCTAGGCCAGCTAAAAACTGCATTTCCACCGAGATGGGCCAGTCTTGTTCTTTCAATATCGTTTCAGGCGCTTGGCTGTAATACATAAGACCACTGTTTCGCTCAGCGTAATGAGGGGCATCAGATAGGAAGTCACCGTAGAAGTGATAGTCCAGCTTTAGGTGAAAGTTGCTGAAGGGTTGATTGAAGTATAGATGGCCGAATTGTTTATCAAAGGTATCGTATTGATCGTAACTGACACGTAATAAACCATTTTCAACACGAAAGGTATCGGCCACATTCTCACCCACTTCATGATGATGAATTTTTACTGTCCAGCCGTCTAAATTCTCCCCATTGAATAGGGTATGCCAGCCACTTTTTACGGGGCGTTGATGAGTGCAGGAAGACAGTATTCCGAGTAAGGTACCAATGAGTATGAGCTTCACGAGTGTCATATATTTACCTCAGTGTTGAACTAATCTGTGAGACAAATCAGTCATTTTTTTCCTGCGCCGCATGGTGGGCAAGTGCACTATACGCCTTATCGCTTCGCACAGGTTGCGTGTATTTATCCTTCTCAGTCTAAACGAAACCACCACCTTTGTTAAAGGTAGTGGTTTCGTCACACTGGGGTGTTGAAATAGCGGTTATTGAGGGGTGACTTTTAGCAGCAATACGCCTTCTGACTCAAGTTCGAAATGGCTATTTATTGGATTGCTGGTCATCATGTTGGTGAGGATCGCAGGCTTTCCATTTGCCAGTGATAATTCAAGCTTGGCGACATTACGCCCAACATTCAGAATATTCACTAGGTAGCTACCGTCAGGCTGTTTGATTGTGCGCCATGTGGTCGTTTTGAACGGCTCGCCGTTATCTTCTTTTAGCAAAATATCAGGCATGCTGTCGGCAACTTCTGCTAGAGCCACTTGCTTGATTTTTGCAATATCAGCTTCTGCCTCAAGTGCGATTAGTTTCCCTTTACTTGCTTTAAGTGACTGTTTGCGGGTTTGGCCGTATTCGTTAAATTGCAAGCTTTTAGCATCGAGAATGACGGTACCGCCTTGCTCTAAATAAGACTGTAATGCAGCAAATTCAGCGTCACTCACATTTGGGTTGTTGTAAACAATGACCGTATCCCAAGCGCTATTGTCTTGTTTTTCAATAATATTTTTGGTGACAAAGCCCAACGGTAAGCCTTCAAAAAACAGCTCTTCATAGAGCTTGTACCCTTTGGTCATGTAGTCATCAGTGTTGATGGCTGTAGTTTCAGAGTAAAACAAACGTAGCGGACGAGGTTGTTCCCGCAGTTCGATGATCTCTTCTGAAAAACTATTCAAGTCAAACATCACCTGAGTCACTTCATTGGTGACTTGAGGTTGCATGTTGTTAGACCCAGCATAGGCACCAGCCAAACCTGGATCGAAAAAGTCTAACTCGCCTTCCAATCGGTCCTCAGGGGAGCCGTCGGGATCCCGTGCCCAAAACCAACCGGTGTTGGCATCCATTCCTAGTAATGTGGCCAACCAATAGACACTGCGAACATAGCTTGGGCGAGTGTCTAAATCTCGCCACTGGCCGGACGATAAGAAATGTGATTCAGAGTTAACATTAATTTTATTTGGTGCCACTGACTCCATAAAGTCGTGGAACATAGCAACGTACCCCCAGTAATAAGCGTACTTTTCCATCCATTTTGAGGATTTACCTGGCCTAATATTCTTGCTGCCAAATGATTTAGCATCATGGCCTACCATGGTGGTTAATTCCGCTAATGCTTCGGTATCTATGCCACCTGAGCGAACATTATCCATAAACATACGCGGCATTATTTTAATATGCGTGTCGGCATCTGGATTAACTGAATGTAACTGATTTTGCATAAATGCAAACCAGTTAGTACTTCTATCCATGTTGTAACGTGACCAGTCAAACCAAATTGGCTGGCCTTGCAAAGCAGGATCTATCGGTATGTCGATAGTCACATCATCGAAACTCGCAAAGTCGGCTCGCCAATTGGCATTAAGCTGAGCTAAGTCGCCTTCGTACTTATCGTTTAGCCAAGTGCGGAAATTGTTGAGTGTGTAGGAGGAAATTGAAGTCATCTCGTCGAAGCGAGCGGTCCAAAAGTCTTTTTCTGCAAACCAATGAGGTTCATTAGCCAGCACAAAGCCCAGCTCTGTTACTTTTTTGCCTTTTGTTAGCTCACCTGTTCTACGGATGATTTTACCCCACAAATCACGTGCTAAAGGGTTGTCTATGTCGAATCCGGTAAAGAGTGAACGACCCTTACGTACTTCAGGTTCTTGCTTTTCAACCCACTCAGGGATCCCCATGATCCAGTAATATAAGAAGCCAATATTCGTATCAGGAATATCGGTGAGTTCCTTCATCAGTTCTTCGTCAAAGGTCCCGTCTTCCTTCAATAAAAAGGAGTTAATGGCGCGGTCATGATCTACTGGATAGAGGTTTTCACCACCGTGGTATAGTGCACCTAAATGGTCGTTATACACGTCGGTATTAGTAAGAGGTTGGCCAACCGTTTTGGAAAAGTAATCATAAGGGAAGATAGGTTTCCCATTACTCACAAACATATTGTCGCCAGCTTTGGTACCCTGCCAATCAACCTTGTTTACTGGTCGGCGTTTTATGTCACCGCGTAGTACTTGTGCGAGCACCGTTATGCCTTTATCTAAAATCTCGTTTACTTTTTGGCGTTCGAAGTCAGGTAAAGAAGCTGCTAATTCAACTTTATCGGCAGCGTAATAACGTTCGTACCCAAAAGCGGCTTCAATTGCTTTAGGGTTCGCTTCATCCCAATTCGCGAATTTGATAAACTGCTCAGAAAACCACACTAGCGTTTCTTCTCGGGTGACGTCTATTTTCTTGCTTCGTGCTTCGTCCATCATACCTTTGAGCTTGTCCAATTTTGCTTTAGCTTGTTGCTCAAGTGGGCTGACAGATTCAACTTTTTCGGTCGCTATTTCCAATACCTGTTTAGGTTCGGTTGATTGGCTGCAACCTAAACTAAGTATGAGTGCTGAAGCAATACTTGCCCCTAAAAGATGATGTTTCATTTGTTCTCCTACTGTGCGGCCAGATGTATCAGCCGCACATGTTAATTTGTGTTTATTTTTTGCAATGCAGTTTGCTAAATCGAAGGCTTAGGTTGCTTTTTATTGCACTGGCATGACTGCGTATTCGTCAAGTAGGATTTTCCCGCCTTCTGGTAGGCCATACACTTCCCAAAATTGGAATACATCGGTGGAGACATTCCACTGGGGTGGCACGGACCATTCTCTATCGCCAGTTGCTTCATTGATAAACTCGACCAATTGCCATTCGGTGGTTTTTTGTAATGTTGCAGATAAAATACCAGCGGTAGGTCTTCTAAAATCAAAGCCCGGGCCACTTGGGCCGCCGTCATATGTCCATGCTAACAATACATGTTTAAGGGTGATGTCTTGTGTTGGTCGCTCAGGCAGTTTTACCCAGACTGAATATTTGTAGGTCTGGCCGATAGAGCTTCCGCCCAAGCCATAGGTTGCACTATGCCAATTCCGTTGTTTATTGAACACTTGCTGAAGGACTTTTGTTGCGTCATCGGCGCCAGCAGTAATTTCCAACGCTTTGCCCGAAAGACTGACGTCAGAAGCAGTAACAGTGCCGCCTTTCCAAGGAGCGCCTGCACCGTCGAGATTAAAATCAGTGTTGAATCCAGCAGGGTGAACTGATACGCCGGTTTCGCACATCAGGTTTCTGACCACAGTCGCGGTAATACCTTGATTCGCCACATCTGCGAATTCAGTTGCACCAGTATCGCCAGACGCTAAAGAAACGGATGCATCGAACGTATAGCCAACGGTTGAAGCGTCACCCACTGAGTACATACCAACCCCACTTTCGCCATAGTTAACAGATGTTGCAGGGAAGTCTACGTCGTTGCTTGATGCCCACGCGTAGGCATAATCACCGCTTAAGGCGTCTCCAAACGCTGGGGTAGGGGTAACGTTAAATCCTGCGGTTACGCAGGCTGGTACCTCTTTCGTTTCACTTGGCAGCCCATTGCTGTCCATGTCTCTGTTGGAAATTGCTAAGGTGAATTCAGAAAAGACTTCTAGGTCTACTGTAATTGACTTATCAGGCGAACTGACGCTGGTCACTGTTACCGTGGTTTGCCCAGCCTCAATGGTAGTGATATTGCCGTTGTCGTCTATGCTCGCGATGGACGGGTCGGCTATCGAATAAGTTAGGCCCTGATCGCATGCTTTTTCAGGAAGCACAGTGGCAAAAAGAGTGGCTTCTTGGCCCATCAATACGCGAATCGGCTCAGCCGTCACACTTTCAACAGCGTCGAACACTGCATTCATGGTCAATATTAAAGTGCGTCTGGGCAATACTTCCCCGGGGGCTAAATCAAAGCCGTTATCCACTGCAAAATCGATTGTATAAGTCACTTGGGGCGGGGTATCTAAGAAGCCGTCAGGTGTTGGGTTGTCATCCTCATCCCGCGGGCCTCCAATGATATCAGTGGTGTCACAGGTGCTGAGCCGGTCAGCAAATTTGTCAGTATCAATGATGAGCTTGCCGTCTTGTTCAGAAAAAGGTGACACGGTCTGATTGGCTAAACCATTACCTCTTATTTGTGGCGTGACAAAGTTTTGATCAACGGTGAAGTTAAAGTCTGAAACATTGATATTGCCGGCCAGTGGCTTGCCATCAGCCATGGCCCCAGCCAGTAAATCAACTTCTTGGGTACCGGTTTCTTCTTCAAAAGACGCGCTAAGCGTCGCCGTATCAAAGGTCACAATCTCAGACGCTGAAAAATCAGGGTCGTACCCTTCGTCAGTACCGCCGCCACAGCCGGCTAAAAGCGTGGCAAGTACGGCTGCTGTTACATTGTTTACTAGTAAGTGTTTTTTCATCTTACTTCTCCAAAATCCTGTTATGTAGGTCGAGCACGTGATGTGAGCGAAGTATGCAAGCACAACGGGCTCAACCTGTTCTTAAAGTGTTATTGAATAAGGCGTATCAGAAAGTGCCGCGTAAACCGATACGGAATTGACGTCCAGTTTTGAATAGAGCAACGGTTCTGTTTGTCGTTATGCCGCTGTCATCAAAAACATTGCCTTCGTCCAACACCACTTCTTGAGAATTCAAATTGGTCGCATCAACCGTACCTGAGGCGGTGTAAAAATTACGTCTGGTTTCGTCGGTCAAGTTCAACGCATTGAAGGTCACAGTAAAATTTTTGTTGATGGCGTAGCTGCCGCTGAAATCAAGACGAGAGCTCGCTTCTTGCCATATTGCCCCACCATTGTTCCTTGAAACCGCTTGCACATCGGTATAGCGATTGGCCAAGCGCAGTTGGATGCCGTCCTTTTCCCAGTAAATGGTCATGTTGGCAGAATGTTTCGGCGTAAACGGCTGTGGTAGTGGGCGCAAGAAACGACCTGTTGAGCCAATTTCTTGTGCTTCTGATTCTGAGTCTTGGTAGGTGTAATTAACGCTTATCCCGAGAGCAGATAATACCCCTGGTAACATGGTGTAGTTTTGAGTGTAACCTAACTCAATGCCTTTAATCGTGGCGCCGTCACCATTAGTTACAGTGGCAACATTGACCACATCGCACTCAATCGTCCACTTATCGAAAAAGCCAGCGGCGTAGCGCAATGGATGACAATTATCTTCGTCACCAGGGGTGCGATTGGGATCAAAATCGAGTAGTAGGTCAGCACTTTCTAAATCGATCTGATCGCGTACATCTTTATAATGGAACGGCGTGATAATGGTTTCTTCAAAATCTTGCATATCTTTGTAAAACAGTGCCGCGGATAACAAGCCTGATTCATTGAAATACCACTCGTAAGAGAAGTCGAGGTTAGTCGAGGTTAGGTTTTTCAACTGGGTATTGCCTGCGCGTCCGTTACCGGTTCCGAATTGTTGCTCGCGAATACTGTTACCCGGATTTAACGAATCGAAGCTTGGCCGAGTCATGGTTTTTGTTGCTGCAAAACGTAATATTGTCTCTTCGTTCAACGCATAGTTAAGGGACAAGCTAGGCAGCCAAGCCTCGTTAGTACCTGAGTCCGACACCGGTGCTTCCCGTTGTTGCACTTCTTGCCCAGTGCCATTAGGCCCAGTGAAGGCGGTGCTTCTGTCTAGGAATGGCCAAATCAAACCGTTTGAATTAAATCTTGCCCATTCAGATGCGCTGGTGGGGACAAGGTTGCCGTTTTGGTCGTAAATTTGTGCTGGCAGTTCATTACTGGTAACGATATTTCCTGAACCATCTACGAAAAGTATACGGTTAACATCCGGGCCAACTTGGCCATCTGCGCCAGGGATCAGGAACTGCCCAGTGGCTGTATCGTAAGGAATGGTGGCTTGGTTATTAAAGTTGTAGCCATGTGTCACTGCAAACGCCCAACAGTTTCTCAACTGGTCGTCATTCTCTGGTGTAAAACGTGTATCGTTGTTGCTGATGACGGCTTCAGGACAGGCGGGATTACTCATATTAGCCAGCCCGCGCGTAACGATTAGATCGTATGGGTCCAGCATTTGCGGGGCGCGAATATAATTGATACTACCAAGACCTGACGCGTCCGATTCGTCACGAACGTAGCGCACGCCAATATTACCTGTAAGCTTACCATCGAAAAACTCGAAGTTAGTTTTAACGTAGGCTGCCATCGTTTCGGTTGCAATTTCTCGGCTACCGGCACGTGAACGGTTAACCCCAAGTTCACCAGCATTTTTACCGCCGACAAGTTCTAAGGCTTTTTCTGCATCCAACAATGGCCATCCACCAAATAACGCGTTGCTGCGATTCGCCTGCAAGTCTTCGCCAAAGTTATCATAAGGGAATGCTTCGCCACTGATGATGTCGGCAACACGAATGGTCGCCAGGCCTCTGACTTCAAATGGTGCGGATGGGTCATCAACATCGATGAGATCTTCGCCATTGGTGATACGGGTGTTCTCAATATTCACATCCCGTGAGCGGTCAGCCCATTTGGCACCAAATTCAACGGATCTCACATGTTCGTAATCCAGCACCCAATCAAAGTTTAAGAATACGGACTTGTTGGTGTCAGTCAGCTTGTTTTTACGAAATAACAACTGACCTAAATGATTGTGTTCTAAATCGAAAGGGTTAAAGCGACTAGTTACCGACGTCACAGAGCCGTCGAAGGCATCAAATTGCGCCAGTGTTGATCCACTAAAATAATCACAGTCTGCTGTCGAGCCTGTTGAGCAGTCGTAACCTACAAGCTCAAGTATGTCGTCCGGCTGGGCTTCTACAGCATTTCTTCCGGCGGTTCCCCATTGAGCTGTTCCGATTGAAAGGAATCTATTTTCTTCATCATCATCAGGTGTTTCATCAACGGTCTGAGAATATCCGGCCACTATGTTCATAGTGAGGTTATCCGTAAGATGACGAGTCAAATCCAATGTGCTGACCTTTGTTTCGATTTCACGCAAACCTGTTGTGCGGTTTGTGGTACCGCCAATCGAGCGACTCGTTGAGCGTTCTAGGGTATTGGTGCGAAGATCAACCACATTGAGCGCGGTATTATCATCATCTGGGTGGATCAACACTAACGGAGAAATATTCATATTTACGCTATGGTTATCTTGTAGGATATCTTGTTTGGTGTATGTCACATCCCATTGAATATCCGTTTTTTCGTCAGGGCGGTACTGCACCCCCGTTGACAGTGAAAAACGTTCTCGCTTATCCGTATTAAGACCAAAATTGACTGAGTCTCTTGCCAATACGAAAAGGTCGCCTTCAACCAGCTGTTGCGTTGTTGGGTCATAATCAACCAAGCTCTCAATAGGGTTGACTAACGCTTGTCCGCTATCATCTCGTAATACGTTTCCTTGATCGTCGCGTTGATAACCCAATACGCGAATAGGCTGACCTGTAGCTAAATCGGTTGCGGTACGCCCACCGTCATTTAAGTCATTTATTGGAATTGCACCAGTTTCAAAGTCCGTTGAAATTCTGTCCTGCCGCGTGTTTTGAACGTCTCTGGAGGCAGTAATGATAAATCCCAATTTTTCATCGAAGTACTTGTCAGCGAAGCTACCGTTAATTCTGAAATCGTTGTCGTCAGCGAACTCGTTATAACGCCCTTCAATGGTGAATGAACGTCTGGGCTTTTTCAGGTTTAATGGTCTGACGGTTCGAAGTACGATGTTTGCACCAAGGGAGCCCTCATCTTGATCGGCGGCCGCAGTTTTTACCACGTCAATTGAGGACAAAATATCTGATGAGAAAGAACTTAAATCAACACTGTTGTTATTGGTTGCATTGTTGTTGGAACCGTCATTGCTAATGCCGCCAGTTAACGCCACACCGTTGATAGAAATCTGGTTTAGTGATGGGCCAGCACCGCGTACTGAAATACGTGTTCCTTCGCCAGCCTCTTCTTGTACTGTGACACCAGTCACGCGGGATAACGCGTCCGCAATGTTTTGGTCGGTAGATTTACCCACATCTTCTGCGTGAATTGAGTCACTGACAGTGTCAGAGAATCGCTTAGCATTCATTGATTTCATCAAACTGCTACGAAAACCCGTCACATCAATGACTTCTATATCTTCTTCTGAAGCGAGTTTTGACTGGACAGGCTCTGCTGGTGGTTGCTCGGACTCTTGAGCGACAGCATGTGTGCTCAGAAAAGTTGTCATAACCGCCAGTGATAAAGCGTTTAATCTAAAATGTGTTCTCATGATATTTCCCGCGTTCTTTTTAAATATTTACATGCGTGTTTAAAAGGAAAGTGTGTGCGTTGCCTTCTAAATTGAACATTTCATCTGCGCAATCATGTGTCGTGTACTTGCGTCATTAGGTGCAGTGTTCATTCGTTAACGCATGCTACTTTCAGCGCGTTTTGTAACTCAAACATATGGAGTGATGTTTCAATGACTGAGCCTCTGCCATCCACGCCAACTTCAAACTATTTGATACAAGCAGTTACAAATCTCATACAAATATAAACATATGATGTTTGCATCCGCAATATGTTTTTTAACTTTTACGTAACATTAGTTCAGACGTTCGAGGTTTATCAATCCCTAAGTTCTCTATGGTGAGCACTAAAATAAGAACTTATATCAATGGGATAAGGAATGAATAGGTCGAAGTTATTCGTTTTTAGCTAAGGGATGAATCATCTAGTTAGCTAGCAACATTCCATGCTAAAAATTTCTTTGTACTAGCATTAGGAGCTTAAAAAGTGGGAACAATCACGACATAACACGTCCTTGTTGAATAGGAGTGTCCTGCAACTGTAATGCTTGAATCACTGCTCAGGGAAATAAAACCTAGCAGCAAGCGCCAGCATAAGACGTTTAATCATTCTGCTACAACTTGATTAGAAAATGCTGTGGGGAATTTGGCGAAGCGTTTGGGTGAAAATGTGAATAAGAAGTAGCTTGAGTTGAGTGAATTCATTTGCTTTACCACTGTTTCAACAATTTACAAATGCGCAACAAAAGATATTGCAAGTGCAAACATCATATGTTTAGATTGCTGGGAAGACATAGACGACGGTAGATGTTCTTCGGCTAGGTTAATGAGATGAGTCGCAGTCATTAAACGCTATCTTCTGAGATTTTGCGCGACATTAGATGCATATAAGGCATTTAGATGATCTGCTAGGACGACATATTAAGGCGAAAGATAATGAACCCGGATTCTTACACTAGGTTACCGATTATCACTCGAGTGCAGCATCACCGCTTGCCAGGCTCAGTGACAAATGACAGAGCCGATTTTTCAGCGACAGCAACACGCTTCTTCCCAGAGTAACGACAGAACACTGACCTTGTTCATCCATTACTTAGCAATTAAGCGCATTAGGTAGAAGGTTAGTTATTAGCAATTTCAGAGTAAGGAAAACATAATGAAGTTAACGTTTTTTATCGCGGGCATGGCAACTGCCTTGTTTTGTCACAGTAGCTTAGCTGCCAATGAACCAGAGCAAGAAACTGTGCAAACCAAACAACCAAACGTATTGGTTCTTATGTTTGACGACATGCGTTTTGATACATTCTCGTATCGTGGCGGGCCAGTTCCTACCCCTAACATTGATGCTCTTGCCAACGATGGCACCCGCTTTGATAATGCCATGACAACCACTGGCTTGTGTTCACCTTCACGTGCTGCGTTGTTTACAGGGCGTTGGGGACATAAAACCGGCCTAGATGACAACGTAGGTTTGTACCATTCTCATGTGGATGAACTAAGTGAAGAAGAAGGAGGCGTGATACGCCGTGCTGCAGACACCGGATACCACGTAGGATATGTGGGCAAGTGGCACCTTGGCCCCCAAGGCCCAGCGCTACGAGGTGCTGATTTTATGTGGGGCAAAGAACATTCTCAGGCCCGTCATTCTCGCCCCTACGTGCCTTATGAAAAACAAGCCAAAATGGCGCAATACAATCGCGGCGAGCGGGACGAAAATGGCGAGAAGCACGAATATTACCAAACCTTGCCTGGTACATACGAAACAAGCCATACCGCTGAAAACGTGCATATGGGGCAAAAAATGCTACGTGAAGCGGCCAAAATGGATGAACCATTCTTTGGCGTCATCAGCTTCGAACAGCCGCATCCTCCTTATCGAGTGCCAGAGCCATACGCCAGTATGTTCGATCCGAAAACAGTTAAATTACCCGCTAATCACGCTGTGAAACGTCAGTTTAAGCCGATGGCCCAAGATGAAGATTGGTGGCCTTGGCATGATGTGAGCCATATGACGGATATGGATTGGCGCAAGTCACGCACCTTTTATTACGGTGCCATTGCCATGATCGACCATGCGGTTGGGGATATCATCAAAACGGCCAAAGACGTGGGCATGTACGATGACTTAACGATTATCGTGCTAGGCGATCAGGGAAGCATGTTGGGAGAGCATAATCTGTACGATAAAGGCCCTTATGCTTACGACGAATTGATGCGCATGCCTTTAATCATTCGCGCGCCAAATGTAGAGCCTAGAATTGTTAACAAGCAAGTTTCAATGCTCGACATTGCGCCGACAATTAGCGAAATGATGTCACTGGAGCCTGACGGAGACGTGGACGGCAGAAGTTTGGTTAATCTGATGGAGCAAGGCGACATTGCTGATAAAGGCAGAGTCGATCAAGCGTTATATGCTTACGAATGGTACAACGGTGGCTGGTTTGGCATTCGCGCTTTGCGTACCCCAGAGATGAAATTCGTTTGGAACCCAGGTGATAACCGTGACGAACTGTACGATCTGAAAAATGATCCCATCGAAGTCAACAACCTCATCAAAGACAAAAAATACACTAAGCAGCTACGCCATATGGTGCAACTGATGGAAGACGAGCTCGTGCGTATCAAAGACCCATCAATAGAGAAGTTCCGCTATCAAGTCGCGGGCTATCGAAGCAAAGAGGGCACAAGCCAAGCCTATAACGTTGACTAATTTTGATTGAATGAGCTCAGCCCATTTCAAGAACAGGTTGGGCCGTATAGATAAGTTTTGTGTAAGGACAACAGAATGACCTTTAATAAAAAAGTGAGCTCACTGCTTTGGGGTACTCTCATTGCTATATCAGTTGGCAATGCAAGCGCCGCTGATGCTGGGCAAAGTAAAGCAGATGAATCAAACGAAAAACCTAATATTCTTTTCGTGTTAGCGGATGATTTAGGCTACAACGATGTGGGGTTTAACGGCTCTACCGACATTAAAACCCCGAATCTGGACGGACTGGCCAAAAACGGTATGACCTTTGATGCCGCATATGTTGCTCATCCTTTTTGTGGACCAAGCCGCGCCGCTATTATGACCGGACGTTACCCGCATAAAATAGGTGCCCAATTTAATTTGCCCGAAGACAATTCCAATGTTGGGGTGTCAGCTGATGAACCTTTCATTGCACAAACTATGAAAAGTGCCGGCTATTTCACTGGCGCCATGGGGAAGTGGCATTTGGGTGAAGCCCCTGAATATCACCCTAACAAACACGGGTTTGATGAATTTTATGGCTTTTTAGGCGGCGGGCATAACTACTTTCCTGAGCAATTTGAAGCGGCTTACAATAAACGTGTTGCCCAAGGCATGACCAATATAAACATGTACCTCACGCCCCTTGAGCACAACGGCAAAGAAGTGAGAGAAACCGAGTACATTACTGACGGTTTAAGCCGCGAAGCAGTCAACTTCGTGGATAAAGCAGCAGCTAAGAAAAAGCCGTTCTTCTTGTACCTTGCCTATAACGCCCCTCATGTGCCACTGCAAGCCAAAGAAGAAGACATGGCTATGTTCAGCCAAATCAAAGACAAAAAGCGCCGCACCTATGCAGGTATGGTGTATGCGGTAGACAGAGGCGTGGGCCGAATTGTCGAGCAGCTTAAAAAGAACGGGCAATATGACAATACGGTTATCGTTTTTATGAGTGATAACGGGGGCAAGTTAGGTCAAGGCGCTAACAATTACCCGCTCAAAGAAGGTAAGGGCAGTGTACAAGAAGGTGGCTTTAGAACACCTATGTTGGTGCACTGGCCAAAACATATGAAAGCGGGCAGCCGTTTTTCTCACCCTGTTCTGGCGTTAGACTTATACCCAACATTTGCAGGGCTAGGCAGTGCAGTAGTACCAGAGGATAAAAAGCTCGATGGCAAAGACATCTGGGCTGATATTCAAGCGAATACCGCGCCTCACAAAGATGAGTTTATTTACGTTCTTCGTCATCGCAATGGATACAGCGACGCCGCAGCTAGGCGTAACCAGTTCAAAGCGGTCAAAAATCATAACGATGACTGGAAGTTGTACAACATTGCCCAAGACATCTCAGAAGATAATGACATTAGCGCTCAGCACCCTGACATCTTGCGTGACATGGTGTCGTCTATGGAATCTTGGTCATGGAACAACCAACAACCTAAGTGGTTTCATCAGTCCGCTGAAGGTGCCCAGTGGCGTTTAAAAGCCATGCCACGTTTCGACCAAACGTTTCAGGTTGGAGACAACACACGCAGCAATAGCAAAAAAGGGCATTAATCCTTAATCAACTAGGCAGTGCTTGAATGCAGCTCAAGCACCGCCTAAATCTCCCTTTACCCTTTTGGTCATACTGCGGCGATCCTTCGCAGTGCGGCATTCTCAAAGACAAGCTTCTTGCAGGATAAATACGAGGTCTAACATCAAATGAAAACTAATTTTTCAGGCTACGCTATTGCCACTTTAAGCGTTTTGGTTAGCGCAATAGTAGGTTGTCAAACTGCCACACAGACACCTTCAGAATTAACGCCGAACAAATCAAATTCAAACATTGCCGTAACAAGCGTAAAGCACGCCGGTCAACAGTCGCACTTTGTGAGCGCTGATAATGCTATTTCCCTTGAGGATATGAATAGGCGCAAATGGGATAACCCGGTTATCGCTGATTTAGACCAAGATGGCTATGACGATTTACTGCTGACCGACCATGGTTACAGCATCAAGTTATATTGGAACAATAAAGGCGTTTTCGGCAAAGGATATGATCTTATCGTGGGCGATATGCATGGAATTGGCGTAGGAGACTTCGATAAAGATGGTGTCATGGATGTGCTTATTTCCCGAGGTGGCGGCTCAGGGGCTAATGCTCGAAACGCTAAGTTATTTCATATAAGCCGAGATCGTACCATCACAGAAGGTGAGCAGTTTTCACCACCACTACGCAACATGCGTGGCCGCACCAGCAAGTTTTTTGATGCAGACAATGATGGCGATCTTGATTTGGCGCTACTAGGGTTTCCCTCTATGTATACTGGCCCAAAAGGTGAAAACTACCTATATCGCAATGATGGCGACGGTAAAATGATTCAAGTGGGAAATTTACCTCGCACCCACCGGGACGGGCAAAAAATGCTGATCACCGACTTTAATCAAGATCAGTTTAATGACATTTTGCTATACGGCAATGGTGCGATTAAGGCACTGCAAGGAAACGGCAAATTTGGTTTTAAAGATGTGACGCAGAGTGTTCTTGGCAGAGACATTACTGATGTAACCGGCATAGCGCAGATTGATTTTGACAATGACGGAGATTTTGACTTGTACCTCACCCGAGGTAGAGGCCTGAACGCAGGGGATACCTTTTACGACCCACAAACATCGACACTGGCGTTTTATACTAAACGGGGGAAATTTCAATTAGATGATTTACTTATTGGTGAAGTACTTGAAATAGAAAATCTGCAAACATCTTATCCAGATCAAGACGTTTTTATCGGTGAAAGTGGTTACCCTTATCAATTCCCCGGGGAATTTCATGGGGGACAGAACATTCGTCTTGTGAGCAGCTTGGCGCTGGGCTGGCCAGACAAACCGACCAAGAAAGGCATTTATATTGGGTACATAGGCAATGATACATGGCGTATTGCTGGCACAACGAACCCGCCAACTACCGGCGTTATCAAAAACGTTAAACATTACACATCTAAGGATCTTGCTAATGGTCCTAACGATATACTCCTTGAAAACCAAAACGGCCATTTTGTTGATATAACCGATAAAGCAAATCTGCTAGATAACGTCAACAATACCGGGGTGGCCGTTGGTGATCTCGACAACAACGGTTTTGCGGATTTATTCGTGGTAACACGAGGCAATATGGCAACGGCTAACCAACAAAAAGTGCTTCTGAATCAAGGTGACAGTACGTTCAAAGCGGACCCCAATCATGGTGTTACTTCACCAGAACTAGGTGCAACAGGCTCTGGCGCCGATGTAATTGATTTTGATTTGGACGGCAAACTTGACTTGGTCTATGCCAACGAGCGCGGGAAATGGCATTTATTTCGCAATGCAAGTGAAGCCGGAAACTTTGTAAAAATAGCCGTGGCAGAGTCAGCCAAAGCCCGGGCCTCAGCTCGAAATGCGATGGTTAGAGTAACCGCTTGTGGCAGAACACAAACTCAGCACTTTGGTGCTACTGCAGCGCCTTACACTCAATCACTACCCAACAGCGTTCACTTTGGTATTGGTGACTGTAATCAAGTGGATAAAATCGATGTACGTTGGAGTAATGGTGAACAAGACAGCGCCGAGCTCGTGAAGTCAGCGCAGATTTACACTTTCCCTCTTAGAACTGATAAGCCTTAGGTATAGGCTCTATAACCTAAGATCCAAACAAACAGAAACATGAAAGCGCCTGAATTATGGGGCGCTGGTGGTGTTAATGTCGTCGTTTTTTAGCAAAGCAGACACATTTATTTATTCAAACAATTTAAATAAATAATTACTTGAAATGCAAACATCATATGTTTATATTTAATCTATGAATGAAATGACTTTTTATGATTTAAAGCAAGCCGGAACGATATCTCATAGCATGTCTGTGCAGGTTGCTCGTGAGCTTGGTAGACGTATTGTTGCTGGTAAATTTGAACCGGGCACTTTGATTGACGATGAAAACGCATTATCAGAACGCTATCAGGTCAGTAGAGTAGTGGTTCGGGATGCGGTGAAAATACTGGTCAGCAAAGGCTTACTTGAAGTAAGGCGAGGCATAGGTACCAAGGTTAATTCTCGAAACCGCTGGTTAATGCTGGATGATGATGTTTTAGCATGGCACCTATCAGCGCCGCCAGCACCAGCCTTTTTAAAACAACTGATGGAAATTCGATTAGCATTTGAGCCCAAGGCTGCACGATGGGCGGCAGAGCGCGCGACGGATACCGACATAGCCAATATCGAAGCGGCATATCAAGACATGGTTAAATACGAGTATCAACAAGCTGATGAGCTGTCAGTCACTAAGTTCATCAAAGCCGATGCAATGTTTCACCGCGCCATACTCCTTGCCGCGCACAATGAATTTTTGCAAGACATTGAAGGTGTCATTTATTCGGCTTTATTGGTCAGTATTCGCGTCACCAATAAAGATCCCATCGAGAACGGCACATCTCTGCCTTTTCACTTCGAAGTTTTTCAAGCCATTGCTAACCGAGATGGTGCCAGGGCTGAACAATTAACCGACCGATTACTGCGTGATGCCAGCGAGCGGTTGCAACACACGGTTGACGAAAGCGTCGACTAAACACTAGCGCGAATGGCGCTTTTAAGATGACTTACCTTATTGGGGTTTACATTATGAAATCAGTTTTTCATCGCGTTGTAGCAGCGCTTTCTATCAGTGTGGCGTGCACTTCGTTAAGTTACGCCAAGCAACCGAATATCGTTTTTCTGTTTTCCGATGATGCAGGGTATGCCGACTTTGGTTTTCAAGGCAGCAAAACAATGAAAACACCCAATTTGGATCAGCTTGCTAGCGAAGGCGTTAGATTTACCCAAGGTTATGTGTCGGACTCTACTTGCGGCCCATCTCGGGCGGGCATCATGACAGGGCGCTACCAGCAAAAATTCGGTTACGAAGAAATAAACGTGCCGGGTTATATGAGTGAGCACTCTGCTATAAAAGGGGCAGAAATGGGGATCCCGTTAGATGAAGTCACTATGGGTGACTACATGAAATCTCTTGGGTATCGCACGGCGTTCTACGGTAAATGGCACTTAGGTGGTACGGATGAATTGCACCCCATGCACCGTGGCTTCGACGAATTTTATGGCTTTCGCGGCGGCGATCGCAGCTACTGGGCCTATGAAGTCAATGCCCCTGAGCGCAAATCTGCCGTATTTACTGACAAAAAACTTGAACACGGTATTGATCAATTTCAAGAGCACGAAGGGTATTTGACCGATGTGTTAGCCGAGAAAGCCAATCAATTTATTGAAAAAGCGCCTGATAAACCGTTCTTTATTTTCTTATCATTTAACGCTGTTCACACACCAATGGAAGCCACGCTAGAAGATTTAGCGAAATTTCCTCAGTTAAAAGGCAAGCGCAAGGAAGTTGCAGCCATGACCCTCGCACTTGATAGAGCCAGCGGAGCGGTGCTAAACAAACTCAAAGAGCTAGGTTTAGAAGATGACACTCTTGTGGTGTTCAGCAATGACAACGGCGGCCCAACGGATAAAAACGCCTCGTCTAATTACCCGTTGGCAGGTAGCAAATCTAACTTCTTGGAAGGGGGGATACGCGTGCCTTTTCTGGTTAAATGGCCTGCTAAGTTAGCTGCAGGAAAGGTGTACGATAAACCCGTTAGTACACTCGATTTATTACCTACATTCTTTAAAGCGGGTGGCGGTGAAGAGGTGATGTCTGAATTGGATGGCGTGGATTTGATGCCTTATATAACAGGCCAAAATAACAAGGCACCTCACGAGAGCATGTACTGGAAAAAAGAAACTCGCGCAGCTATTCGCCAAGGAGATTGGAAGTTATTACGCTTTCCAGACCGACCTGCAGAATTGTATAACCTAGCCAGTGACATTGGCGAGCAACATAACTTAGCCGCCCAAGAGCCTGAGCGTGTTAAGCAAATGTTCAAAGATTTCTTCAGCTGGGAAATGACACTAGAGCGCCCATTATGGCTGCTTAAGCGTCAGTTTGAGGAATACGATCTAAATCGTATGGACAAATACCGTGTACCAGAGCGTCTAGAATAAACGAGTCACAAAGTTGTTAGGGACAATGTTGACAGTTGCTACTGTCGGCATTTTTTTCTAACGGGCTAAAGGGCTAACAAGCTCAGGTAAAAGCCAACATGCTAAGGCAATTGGCAACAGAGCGCCAATACGGTGTAAACGTGTTAATTGTCATTTTGGCTACTCCCGTTTAGGTCTTGGGCTCAAGACTTATCAGCCTTAATCACTTCCCTGCGCTTTTTCTTTTCTTTGACGCTTCCTTTCGGCGCTTCGTCATTCGCGTTGCGCATTGCCTTATTTATATTTGTGTAAGTCAATTTTTCTCGTTTCACCTACCAAATATCAAATTTAGTTAACAATTTCGTTACGAATACATATTGTTAATTTAAACATCATATGTTTAAATGTGTTCATACTCTTTAATCCATTTCGTTATTCGCATTAAAGGACGGACATGACTCTTTCTAAAAAAATGTACATCAATGGCACCTTGCATAGCGGTCATGCATCGGTCTCTATTATCAACCCCGCTAACGATGAAGTCGTCGCCGAGGTTAGCGTTGCTGATGGTGCTCTTGCGCTAACGGCACTAGAAGCAGCAGATGCCGCTTACGACAGTTGGTCAAGCACGTCTATTAGCGAGCGCGTTGAATGGATGATGAAGTTAAAGGCTGCGCTAAAAGAAAACGAAACCCACCTACGGGAGTGTATTCACCTTGAAATGGGTAAGAGCTGGGCAAGTACCCAAGGCGACTTTGAAATGCTGTTAGACAGCTTGGACTTTTTCGCCAGCGACATTCAGAAGCAAGCGGCTGAAACATTAGAAGACAAAGAAGGCACTCATTCCCATGTGCTCGTGCGAGAGTCGGTTGGTGTGGTCGCGGCTTTTTTAGCATGGAATTTCCCGCTGTTAAATTTGGCCTATAAATTAGGGCCTGCGCTCGCCTCTGGTTGCCCAATCGTAGTCAAACCCTCTCTGAAGACCCCACTTTCTGCCCTCGCGGTTGGAGAAATTTGCCAGCAGATAGGCTTGCCCCCAGGTGTGGTGAATATTGTGTGCGGGCCTGACCAAGAAATTGGTGATGCGATTTCAACTTCGCCCATTCCGGCCTTACTCACCCTTATTGGCTCTACCGAAACAGGTAAGCATGTGATGCAGCAAGGGGCAACGTCGATAAAACGTTATTCCATGGAGTTAGGGGGTAACGCACCCGTTCTTATTTTTGACGATGCAGATCTAGATTTAGCCGCTGACATTGTGTGTGGATTGAAGTTTGAAAACGCAGGTCAAATTTGTGTCGCGCCGAATCGGGTTTTTGTGCACCGTGATGTGGCTGAAATATTCTATCAAAAAGTATTGGCTCGCACCCAAGCGGTAAAGGTTGGCTTCGACCGTAATGACGCTATTGATATGGGCCCGGTGATTGACCAGCAAGCATGGCAACGCATTGATGGCTTAGTCAACGATGCGGTGGCAAAAGGGGCTGAAGTGCTTATCGGCTCGGGCCGCCCTGAGCATTTACCTAAGGGCGCGTTTTATGCCCCTACCGTACTTAAAGATGTGACGCGAGATGCCAAAATCTTCCGCGAAGAAGTGTTTGGCCCGGTGATCAGTATATTGAGCTTTGATGACGAGGCTCAAGTCGTCAAAGACGCCAACGACACGGACGCAGGTTTATCATCCTTTATATTTACTGCAGACGAAGAGCGCGCACAGCGCATTGCCAAGCGTTTACGCTTTGGTGAGGTGCATGTTAATGGCGTTAAGTATGCCATTCACTTACCTCATTGCGGTGTTAAACAATCCGGCGTGGGCGTTGACTGCTCGCACCTTTCACTAGAAGAATATTTCACCGTTAAGCGCATCTCTACTGCGTTAGGCAAAGGACAAGCATAATGAAAATTACTCAAGTTATTAGCCACGTTTTACAGTACGACTTAGACGAAGAGTTGGGGTATTCCCAGCAATATTATTTTAAGCGCACGACGCACCTAGTCGAGATCCGCACGGATATTGGCGTGACAGGTTGGGGGGAGTGTTTTGGCGGCGGCAATATTGCGCTGGCCAATAAAACCATTGTCGAGAAAGTGATTCAGCCGATGATATTGGGCATGAATCCACTGGATCGCGAAGTGATCTGGCACAAAGCTTATAACTTGATGCGTGACCACGGCCAAAAAGGCATGCCTATTCAATCTTTGTCAGGCATTGATATCGCGTTGTGGGACATCGCAGGTAAAATTCATAATGTTCCTGTTTATCAATTGCTTGGTGGTGCCTTTAGAGAGAAAATTGGCGTTTACGGTTATGGCATGATGTTACAGCGTGTACCGGATTTAGAGCACAGATTTGAGCTTGAAAGCGCCGCTATTTTAGACAAAGGTTTCAAAGCCATGAAAATGAAGATTGGCCTTGGGGTGGAAAAAGACGTGCGCCTAGTAGAAGCCGTGCGTAAATCCATTGGGCCAGATGTGCCATTAATGGTCGATGCCAATCATGCTTACACAACACGTGAAGCAATACCTTTAGGGCGCGAATTAGAGCGTCTAGGCGTCGCTTGGTTTGAAGAGCCTGTTGCGCCAGAAGATTTACAAGGCTACCGCGATCTATGCGAGGCCCTTGATGTAAACATTGCCGGTGGTGAAGGGGAGTTCACTGTGTGGGGATTCCGAGATTTAATTAAGAATCGCTGCGTAGACATACTTCAACCAGAAGTGTGTGGCCTAGGCGGGATTACCCATTACCAGAAGGTACTGGCGATGGCTCAAGCCCATTTTGTGCCTGTTGTGAATCATGTTTGGGGGTCAGCTGTTGCGGTTGCCACTAATATGCATCTGTTGGCAGCATTGCCGGACTTCCCAGGAGCGGCACACCCAGTCCAACCTATGCTCGAATATGACACTACCCCTAATCGCTTCCGTGAGGAGTTATTGGTCGACTCATTAGAGATAAACGAACAAGTGAAACGCAATGATGGTTTTGTTGCATTGCCTAAAGGCCCTGGCCTTGGGATTGAGCCGAACCTCGATTTCATTAAAAAATACTCAGTAGGGTATTAACCCCAATGATTGACTTTAATCGAGCAGTCTTGATTTGCGTTGATTGGGGCAGCTCTAACTTACGCGCTTATCTTATCGATGGCATGGGTGAGGTATTAGCACGCCTGCAAAGCGATAAAGGAGTGTTGAATTTTAGCGCGGGGCAATACGGCCCTGAGTTGAGCACGTTATTACAGCCTTGGCTGTCGGAGAAACCAGTACCCGTTATGTTGGCGGGGATGGTTGGCAGTGCCCAAGGCTGGCAAGACGCGGGTTATGTAGCTTGTCCAGCCACGTTGGCTGACTTAGCTTCGAATTTACGCTCGGTAGCACGCCCGGTCTCAAAGCCTTTAGTCAACCCGGATTCAAGGGATGAACAGTTTCAGGCCTATATTGTGCCTGGCGTAAAAGGACTGTCCAATTTCGGCCAAGTCGACGTGATGCGCGGGGAAGAGGTGCAAATTTTTGGGGCGCTATGCGCAACTTATCCAAATGCCGTCCAAGCAACCCCACTTGTGTGTTTGCCGGGCACTCATTCTAAATGGGCGCAGGTTACGATGGCACCTATCGAGGCTAGCGGCCTTAGCAGTAATAGCATTGCGCACTCTCACATTACCCAGTTCAGTACTTATATGACAGGGGAATTGTTTGCGCTACTCAACACCCATAGTATTTTAGGCAAAATGTGTCAGCACGTTGCTAATCCTGAAAATACCAATAGCGGCGAGATGTTTGATGGTGAAGCCTTTGATGAAGGGGTAAAAACCGCCCGCGCACCAGGTTCGTTACTACACAAATTATTCAGCGCGCGCAGCAAAGTACTGAATAACGATTTGCTCGCCTCGGGTGTGCACAGTTATTTGTCAGGAATGCTGATTGGCACCGAAGTGTTTGACATGCTCAGTGTGTATCAACCCAATGATATCAATACTGCCGAAAATACTAATTCAGGGGGGCCTCATACTCAGATTATCCTTGTGGGAGCGCCCGCACTGAGCAAACTTTATAAGCGAGTAATTGCCAGCACATCCCTCAATGTACGCTGCGTTGATGCTGAAACTGCATCTTGCTTGGGCATGCTCAATATTGCCAAAGTCGCCGGTAAATTGTAGGCGGCGTCACTGCCGGGCACAAACTTATACACCCGACGGGCTAACAAAAATTTCAAAGGAAGCACAATGAGTTCAATGACATTACAAGCCGCCATGAATGCACTGCCACTGGTTGCTATTTTACGTGGGATCACCCCAGATGAAGTCATCCCAGTGGCCAGAGCATTGAAAGCTGAAGGGTTTAATATTATTGAGGTACCGCTCAATTCACCTCAACCCTTAGAAAGCATTAAGCGCTTAGTCGAGGTCTTTGGTGATGAGTTGATTATCGGTGCAGGCACGGTTTTAAGCTGCGCACAGGTTGACCAAGTTCAGGCTGTGGGTGGTCGCATTATTATTTCACCCAATGTTAACGCCGATGTAATACGCCACGCAAAAGCCAAAGGTTTGTATTGTGTGCCTGGTTTTTACACGGTATCAGAAGCGTTTAGCGCCATTGAGGCGGGGGCCGATGGGATAAAGCTCTTCCCGGCTGATACGCTAGGGGCTGCAGGCCTTAAAGGCATGATGGCTGTGTTACCTAAAGACGTACCTGTGTTACCTGTAGGCGGTGTATCAAATGAAACCATGAGTGGTTTTATTGACGTTGGCGCGGGTGGTTTTGGTTTGGGCTCAGGCTTGTATAAAGCCGGCATGACTGTGGAGCAAGTCACTGAAAATGCTCAAGGGTATGTACGTGCATGTCGCGTGGCGCAGGCCAAAACGAAGGGCAATTAAGGGATAAACTTCAACGTCTCTTACATTTCATCATAAAAATATCAGGTGAGTCAACGCACCGCGCTTATAGCCACTGTGCAGCTGTGATCGTATACGCATCGACTGACCACTAACCAAGTTGGAATTCAACATGAGCAACAGTGAAGTCGACAGGAATGTCACTAAGTTCGCGATCATCGCTGCTTTTGGCGGCTTTGTATTCGGTTTAGATGCTGCTAATATTTCGGGTGCGCTGCGTTTTGTAAACTCGCAATTCGAACTCAGCAGCATGCAAACGGGCACCGTGGTTGGGGTGGCTATTTTAGGCGTTATTTTAGCGCTTTTGTTCACCGGGTCTTTTTGCGACAGATTTGGTCGTCGTAAGGTCTTGCTTGCCATTGCTCTTACGTATTCTTTGTCTACTTTGCTCTCTGCATTTGCCACGAGTTACACCATGCTCGTGGTGGGGCGCTTCATTGGCGGTGTGGCGTTTGCCTCGATTACGGTGTCGGCCATGTATATTGGTGAAATTGCACCAGCGGACAAACGGGGCAAGTTTGTCTCTATCAACCAGCTATTGATCACACTAGGTAGCTTGATGGCCTTCTTGGCTAACTATTGCCTTGTTTTATCTATGGACTCTATCGCGTGGATTGACAACGAAAACGTATGGCGCTTGATGCTCGGTTTTGAGCTAGTACCAAACATCATCTGGTTTCTGCTCCTATTAACTGTGCCTCGCTCGCCTCGGTGGTTGGTCGCTAAAGGTCACTTGGAAGAAGCCCGCGAAGCGTTTGCAAAAATAGCCCATAAAGAGCAAATAGAAAGCTTAATTGTTGCCGTGCAAGATAGCCTGAACAAAGAGTCGAAAAACACACCGATTACTCAGTTAAAAACACTTTTCAGTAAGCGCTTTACACTCGTACTATGTGTGGCGTTTGGGTATGCCATTGTGCAGGGTGCAAGTGGCATGAATGCTGTGTTGTTTTATGCGCCTACGGTATTCGAGCAAATTGGCATGTCGGTGGAAGACACCTTTATGCAAACCGTTATTCTCGGTTTGGTAGCGGTTATTTTTACCTTAGTCGCCATTCGTTTTGTAGAAAAATGGGGGCGCCGGAATTTGACCCTCATCGGGTTGCTATTCATCAGTATTGCTCATACTTCTATCTGGTACGGATTTAAGTCCGCCCATTATGAGTTGAGCCAAGAGGCAATCGTAAAAATTCAGCAAAGCGACATTGACGTGACACTTCTGCAACCGCTAGTAGGTAAAACCTACGCCACGGACGTCGATCTTAAGCGGGAGTTAACCGGCATTTATAGTAAAAAGGACTTACCCTTGGTCAGTGGTGCGATTATTAACTCGACCATAAGCATCAATGCGTTCTTTGTTCTGTTTGGACTTTTTGCATTCTTAGCGGCATTTAATATGTCGATAGGGCCTGTTATGTGGGTGATATTTTCTGAAATTTTCCCGAACAACGTGCGCAGCGTGGCCTTACCTGTTGCAGCGTTCGTGCAGAGTATTTCAAGCTACGTAATACAGCAGTTTTTCCCTTGGCAGCTTGAGAATTTAGGTGCGGCGAATACCTTCTTAAACTACGGCATTATCGCGTTTATTGGCATGTTGGTTATGGCAAAAATACTGCCGGAAACTAAGGGCAAAAGCATTGAAGACATCGAACGTGATTTAGTCAAGGTGTGAGTGGATGACAAATGAACAGTCTCAGTCCATAGGAGCGTATGGTTAACAATTGACTTCGCAATAATTTACCCAGGCTGATGGGTAATGTGCTTTGTATCATGATGTAAGCGTGATACATTTATGGCATCACTTAACATATTATGTTTAGACAATTATCATGAGCGAACTCGTATATTACGATCTTAAGCGCACGGCGACCATGACACCGAGTATGCCGGTTCAAGTGGCACGTGAATTAGGCAGACGCATTGTTGCTGGCACTTATGAGCCAGGCACACTTATCGATGAAGAAAACACCTTAGCGAATCGTTACCAGGTCAGCCGAGTGGTTATTCGCGATGCAGTCAAAATATTAGTCGGCAAGGGCTTACTCGATGTACGCCGAGGGATTGGTACCCGCGTGCGCGCTCGGGATCAATGGTCCATGCTGGATGATGATGTGCTTGCATGGCACTTATCTGCACCACCTAACCCTTCTTTCTTAAAGCAGTTGATGGAAATCCGCTTAGCGTTTGAGCCTAAAGCCTCTCGCTGGGCAGCTGAGCGTGCAACAGATGAAGACATAGCTGAAATCGAAGCCGCTTGTGTCGCTATGGAGCAAGAAGAAGGCACGGTGGAGAACTTCATTATCGCTGATGCTGAGTTTCACCGCGCCGTTTTGAGAGCCGCCCACAACGAGTTTTTAAAAGCGATGGAGGGCGTCATTTACTCTGCTTTGTTAGTTAGTATTCGCTTAACCAACAAAGACCCAAGAGCAAATAAAACCTCAGTGCCATTTCACCGTGAAGTGTGTAACGCCATTGCCAGCCGTAATGCGAACTTGGCAGAAGAGCTAACTGCAAACCTGCTTAAAGATGCAGATCACCGTTTGCTTGATAAAGTCGCTAAGTACAAATAGTCTCGCAGCTAACATGACTCAGTAAGTAAGCGACAAATAATGAAACACCAGCTTAGGCTGGTGTTTTTGTTTATAAGAGGTTTATCGGCTGATTTTTACCCCAAAGATACACCACTATTTGATGCACCGAACTGGTCGTTACGGGGCAGCCTCTAAAGGCTTAAAAGAGCATATAACAGCCGTTCTAGCTTGATGGTTTTAAGCTTGGCATTTGGGGATTTGAGGAGCGCTTTACCAGCGATTAAAATTCTCATTATGATGCACATGTTAGCAATTAATTTGATTCAAATAGCCCCGAGAGGGTTTTTAAAGCGTCATTCTCTTCTATTTCCACAATTAGATTGTGACCAGAAATACCTGCAAATGAATAGAACCTTTTTGCAACTGCATCTTTGGGCGGAGTATCTGATGTAGTGGTATATTCAAAATAGCTGACCTGATTTGGTTGAAGTGAAACATCAAATTCCATCAAGTTGTGGGTCAGAAATGCATTTGGCTTTAAAACCACTTTATAATTACCTGGTTCAAGGTTGAGTCGAATAAAGCCTTTACCGCTTAAACACCCACGTTCAATATCATTTAAAAGCACCTTTAAACATACCGTTACACCATCATTATTATATGGTTTGTACAAATAAACCAGCGAAGCATTGTTCGCTATATCTGTATGTTTAATGAATTTAGAACCTTTCGCAATTGGCCCGGCACATGCGGCTAAAATCAAACTTAAAACGATTACTAAAACGCTATTCATACTTGATGTTTACCTTTAATTTCTAACGCCTATTACCGAGCATATCGTATATGTAACTTCTCGATTTGATTGTTGCTTTCGTCATTTTAAGTTCCTAGCTTCTGATTTTATTCCGTATTTTTTACTATCGTGCGAGTAAAACCACTCTGAGTTGCAAAAGCAAAAGCAAAAGCAAAAGCAAAAGCAAAAGCAAAAGCAAAACGAGGCCAGGGGCTGCGATAACCTGCATCGGTAATAATCAATGGGCAACACCCAGATGGCAGGATACTCGCTAACTCACGTAATAGGGTGTTGTGACTGATAGGAGAGTTGTATTCACCAAAGGAGAATACGCACTCATAAAGCGCAATAGAGCGATCTTGAACACCGACCGAAGGGCGTAACCTTAAATGCCTAAGTTGGTCCCGCACTTCAGACCTATCTACAAAGACAACAGGCATGGGGTTGGCACCGCAAAGCACACGAGCGTGCCAACGGTAGATATCGATCCGTTCGTTATGTAGGTTGCTATTACCAAGCAATCTGTGGATGCGTTTTTAATGTGATTTAGGGCCACAGAGCCTGAGATATTTCGTGCCAATTCAGTTAACGAGAGGTGTTGACCATCAAGCAGGGATAGGGTGGCAAACATCAAACAGGAAAGGTGTTTGGTATGTAGATTAGGCCATTGCTTTTTGAGCAAATCGTGTAAGATAGAAATATCACCATGCACGTCTATATTATTGTTTCTGCTAAAAATTATGAGGGGATTCATTAGGATGAGGCGTTATGTGTTTATCAATCTGGGAGTTCTATTTTGTTAATTGGTAAAGTTGCTGAAATTACAGGCGCTACTCGTAAAGCAATTCGTTATTATGAATCCATAGAATTAATACCCTCTCCAATAAGAAGTGGGACTTATCGTACTTATAGCGAACATGATGTAATGGTCATAAGCATGATTCGAAGAGCTCAATTCCTAGGGTTTAGTCTCAATGAATTGAAAGAGATTGTATCTAAAAAAATCACTGAAAAAAAACTTCCTATTCCACTTGTTTCTGCTCATATAGATGAAAAAGTAATCGAGTTAGAAAAAGAATCCGAAGCCTTACAATCTAAGATTAGAGAATTAAAAAAATTTAAAATCGATTTAATGACAAAGTTTTCTTGACCTTGCCCTTAGGGACAAGGGTTATATTTTATTTCTAAATTTATTACAAAGATAATTATAATGAAAAACTTAACTTTCAAGAACAAAACGGTACTAATCACTGGAGCATCTTCTGGTATTGGTAAAGAGTTCGCCCATCAACTTGCCAGCCAGAATGCAAACTTAATCATTACAGCCAGAACAAACAGTGTTCTTGTTGAGATAGCCAAAGAATTACAGTCTAAAAATTCGAGTATTTGGGTAAAAACAATAGATGTTGATCTTAGTGAACCTGATGGTGCCCAATTGCTATTTTCAAAAATTGACGACATGGGTTTAACAGTAGATTTTTTAATAAATAATGCCGGCTTTGGAAAGTTTTGTGAATTTTCAGACGAAACTTTTTCAAACTATCATAAAATGATGATGCTCAATATGCATGCCCTTGCCGAGCTTACTCATTTGTTTCTCCCGCATATGAAAAAGCTAGACAGTGGTGGTATTATTAATGTTGGCTCTACAGGATCTTTTCAACCATTACCTTATCAAGCAGTCTATGGCGCCTGTAAGGCTTTCGTATTGAACTTTTCAGAAGCTTTATCAGGTGAATTGTTAGGTACAAACATTCGAGTTATGGCCTTATGCCCTGGTGTAACCGAATCTAACTTTATGAAAAGAGCAAATGCAGATACATCAAAAATGAAGTTTTCATCAACAGAAAAAGTTGTAAACAATGCATTAAGTGCATATGGGAAAAACCGTGTATACGTAGTATCTGGATGCGTTAATTATTTAACATCATTAGTACCTCGCTTTGTTTCACGAAAAGCAGCAGTAATAACTGTTGCCAACATGTTTAAAAATAGTGTCTTAAACAATATCGCCCAGCGAAAAAACGCATAACAAGAGACTATAGCGTTAATAGCTAATTTATATCCTTCAGTATAAACAGTATAAAGACACCCATAATAAAAATGGTCAATTTTCAGGGCTGAACTAGACTTGGTTTGTGTCTCATTTTTATCAGGTCGATGGACTATGCCTCAACCTCGAAAAAGCCAAATTAGTTTAATCGATACGCCTTATTACCATTGTGTTTCCCGCTGCGTACGCCAGTCATTCTTGTGCGGAGTCGATGCGCATTCTGGCCAAAGTTACGAACATCGCCGAGGCTGGGTTGAAGAGCGTTTGTTGTTTTTATCTACGGTATATTCCATCGATATTTGTGCCTATGCAGTCATGAATAATCACACGCATGTGGTGCTATGTGTGGATAAAACAATGGCTGATAATTGGGATAGCTATGAAGTGTTGAGGCGTTATCATAAGCTGCACAGAGGCACTTTGCTGACTCAGAAATTCATGAACGGCGATACACTGAGCCAAGGAGAGCTAATCACCTTTGATGAAACCGTTGAAACCTATCGACAACGTTTATACGACATGAGCTGGTTTATGCGCGATTTGAATGAGTATATTGCTCGTGAAGCTAATAAAGAAGACGGCTGCACTGGCCGCTTCTGGGAGGGGCGTTTTAAATCTCAAGCACTGTTAGATGAGAGTGCCCTTCTGGCGTGCATGGCCTATGTAGATTTAAACCCCATTCGGGCAAAAATGGCAAAAACACCCGAAACGTCAAAGCACACCAGTATCAAAAAGCGTGCTCAGGCGGTTAAAAATAAACGAGAGCAACCCAGTGTTTTAATGCCGTTTGTAGGAAATCATCGTGAAAATATGCCTCGAGGTATCGCTTACTCACCCAAAGACTATTGTGAGCTCTTAGATATCACAGGAAACTGTATTCGTGATGGTAAGGCTGGTCATATTGATAACACTCACAGTCCTATTCTTCAAGGATTGGGATTAGACGCTGCTCAGTGGTTAACATTAACGACCGAGTTTGAAAGACACTTCTGCTACGCTGCAGGCGCGGAGCAAATGATGAATGCGTTTAAGCGCCATACCTACCATCAACGGCTGCGAGGAATGACCAAAGCAAAAGAGTTATTAAGGCGCGGCTAAATCATTCGAACAGTACATACCGTGCATATCTTTTAGGCTAGCCCCTTGCCTAAAAATTGAGCTTGCGCGCCACTTACTTACTCAATACTCAATATTCCAGAAAAATTCTCAATCACTAAACCCAAAAGTACTTTGACGCTCATTGAGGGGGATTTTTTCGTTCTAAGCAGGAGAGTTTTTTGCACGACTCTAAAGATGGGTGTCAATATAATTCATGAATGCGTCTAAGCGCCATACCTACCATCAACGGCTGCGAGGAATGACCAAAGCAAAAGAGTTATTAAGGCGCGCCTAACACATTACAACTAACACATATCATGCATATCTTGTAGCCTAATCCCTTGCCTAAAAATTGACCTTACGCGCCACTTACTTACTCAACACTCAATATTCCAGAAAATTCTCAATCACTAAACCCAAAAGTACTTTGACGCTCATTGAGGGGGATTTTTTCGTTCTAAGCAGGAGAGTTTTTTACACAACTCTAAAGATGGGTGTCTATATAATTCGGTGTCTATATAATTCACTACACATAACGCCGCGTTCTAACGAATCCCCTCATAATTATGAGCAGAAACAATAATATAGACACGCATAGCGCCATTTGATCTAATAAATTTCGCCAAAAACCAACTAGATAACAACACCATGCGTGATATTCATATCTTACACGATTTGCTTAAAAAACAATGCCCTAATCTACATGCCAAACGTCTTTCCTCTTTGATGGTTGCCACCCAATCTTTGCTAGATGGTCAGCAACTGTCGTTGACCGAATTAGGACGCAATATCTCAGGCTCCGTGGCCCCGAAACACAACATTAAACGCATCGACAGGCTGCTTGGTAATAACAACCTACATAATGAACGGCTCGACATCTATCGTTGGCACGCAAAGCTACTTTGCGGCGCTAACCCCATGCCGGTTGTTCTTGTGGATTGGTCTGATGTGCGTGAGCAGCTCAGGCATTTAACCTTACGTGCATCGGTCAGTGTTCAGGGGCGCTCTGTCACGCTTTATGAGCGCGTATTTTCATTCGGTGAATACAATTCACCTGTTAGTCATAATCCGTTTTTACGGGAGTTGGCGAGTATCCTGCCGTCGGGTTGTTGCCCGTTGATTGTGACCGATGCAGGCTATCGTAACCCTTGGTTTCGAGAAGTCGAAAAGCATGGATGGTTCTGGCTAGGCCGAGTGCGCGGAGATGTGGGATTTAAGCGTGATGGGCAAGCATCATGGCAAAGTAATAAGTCGTTTTACCCCAGTGCAAATTCTCGCGCCAAATACCTTGGCTGCGGTGAGTTGGGGCGTAAAAGCCCGCTTCATGCACACCTGCATTTGTACAAAGCAAAGGCCAAACATCGAAAGGATAAACGCTCTTCAAAGGCAGGTCGAAACCACACCGCCCAGCAAAGCTATCGTGCGGGTAGCAAAGAGCCTTGGCTACTCGCCACTAATCTTCCCGAGAACGATAAACTTAACTCAAAACAGCTGGTTTCCCTTTATGCAAGACGGATGCAAATAGAAGAAACCTTCCGTGATATTAAAAGCCCTCAATACGGAATGGGTCTTCGTCACAGCAACAGTCGCTGTACCAAACGATTCGACATATTACTGCTGATTGCGATGCTCGCAGAATGGCTATTACGGTTACTCGGTATCATCGCCGTGAAGCAAAACTGGGAAAGAGAGTTTCAAGCTAACACGACTCGACATCGGCGCGTGTTATCTATCATTAGACTAGGCAGAGAAGTCAGGAAAAGGGCAAAAGATTACAGGATGAACTCAGCCCAAATGACATGGGCTATCGCCCAATACATTACCTGGGTTCACAAAGAAGGAAGACCAATTCTATGAGGGGATCCCCCAGCGCCGCGTTAAGGCTCTATTGAATTAAGGTGCTGTTTTTCTTTTAGATACAAATAAAGGGGAAAACCAAATGACACCCCAACACTTAGAGTTCCAAGAACTGCTAACCAGTGGTATTTAACCTTATTTCTTTTACCGTCTACAACGATAAATGTTAATAGCACCAAAGCAGAAACCAAAACGTCAAGCCAAGCAAAAATGCTAATTGGATTGGCAATGGCCGCATTGAATAAAGCGATAAAGTCTAAACCGTTGGTTACCAACCAGGGGATAAATGCGCCAAAAGGAATGGCAATACCAAGTACCGTTAACAATAAGTACAATTTAGTCAAAGGTTACCCCTAATTGAGTCAATACTAAGCCCTGACGCCCCTTAAGAACAAATTCTAGTGGGCTAAAATGTGTAAGGCACGAACAACCGCTAGCTGTTTTTTGTCCGTTTGAACGCCTTGTTAGAAATTAAACTCTCAGTTTTTTCACTTAACCACAATAAATAAAACCATAACAGCCAGTAAGCAGTAAAATTATTAAAGAAAACACCACTCTCCACCGTTATACATTATCCCATGGACTAAGCCAAACAATAGCAAACCTGCAACATTGATTTGTGCACCAAGCATATCAAAACGAGTGGAGATAATTGCAAGTGAGAAGGTATATAAAAGAAGACCTCTAAATATAAGTTCTTCTTCTACTCCTAACATTAATGCTTGATATAATAATTTATCAATATCATAGCTTGAACCATTACCAAAAAAAGAAAGGATTAGCTGGAAGAATATAAATAAAGTAGGAGCGAAAAAAGCAGGCTAACAGGGGCAAGTTTTTTGCTTTAGAGTAAACTCTGCATAAACAGCTTTAAAATAAAGATTAAAGCGTATCAATAAAACTATTGTCGATAGAAAAATTCAATCTATATCCTCATCCAAAATCCAATTCAAACTAGGAGTTTTTTTATTAATATAAATGATTTTACCAGCCGTTAAAAGGACAACAAATAAGTCAAAGATTGCGCCAAGTAGAGCTTCCCAATTTGAACTTATGGTGACTATTTTCATTTTAGGTAGAATTAACAGGAGAAAAGAAATAATTCCAAAATGGACAGAGACAGCTAAAGAAACGCTAACATTGACACCCACCTATAATAATTTCTTACGCTAAGCTTTGCGCCCCAGCGAACGAAGTGTGTGCCAACAGCGTACTGTTATACGCCGCTATCACGACGATGCCTTTTGATTGACCCCACGCACTTTTGACGCAACCCTCGCTAATGTGCTCATTCCTCTCTTCATTTTTGTGCCGACACGCTAAGCAAATCAGCACTTCAGTCTGTTACACATCTTGGCAAGTAGACAGCAAAATAACACTTAGTCTATATAGTAAATTTCTCGAATGATTTAAACATCATATGTTTGCAATTATGATACAACCACGTTAATGTATTGTTGAACAGTCAGTATGCTATCCCGTATTGATAGCTGATGAACAATTTGAATGACGTGTGGCACCCAAGAATTAGGTTGAGTTAAACCTAACCTGCAAGGGCGCGAAAGCATCTGAATGAATAGGAAACGTATTGTGAACACAAAATATGCCCACAACAAAGCGATTAACGCCAATAGCAAAAGCCCGTTTGTAAAGTTTCGAAGCATCAATATTGGTGACTGCCAGTGGACAGAGGGATTCTGGGCTGACAAATTCAAGCAAGCCGAGACCATCATGGTGCCACATATGGGGGAATTGCTTAAAGGGGATGTTGGTCACGCTTACAACAATTTCAAAATTGCTGCGAAAATGCAGGACGGCGAAGCAAAAGGCATGTTGTGGCACGACGGCGACTTCTATAAGTGGATGGAAGCCTGCATTTATGTGTACGGAATCAATAAAGACACCGCATTATTAACGGAATTAGATGAGATCATCCGTGTGCTCGCAAGCGCCATGTGTAGCGATGGCTATTTGCATACCCATAATCAAATACTCGGCAAGCCTCGCTGGAAAGCGGTATGTGATCATGAGCTTTACAACAGTGGTCACCTTATTCTAGGGGGGGTTATTCACCACCGCGTTACCGGCCAAACCAATTGGCTCGATTTATCTATCAAGCATGCTGATTACCTTTACGGTGTATTTACCTCTAAAGACGAAGAACTCGCTCGTTTCGGATTTAACCCCTCGCAAATCATGGCCTTGGTTGAGCTTTACCGTGAAACGGGTGTGAACAAGTACCTTGAGTTAGCGGATATTTTTGTGACAATGCGCGGCTCTGTTCCGATGGAATTACATGACTCGGTGCCTTATTGGTTTACGGGCGATCAGTGCCAAATGAAAACCCCGTTAAGGGAAGAAACAGAAGCGGTTGGCCATGCTGTTACCGGCATGTACTTGTACTCTGGTGCGGCAGACGTATATGCAGAAACAGGTGAAACCGCCTTAATTGACTCGCTGCAAAGCATTTGGTCAAGTGCCAACGAGCGCAAAATGTATGTTACGGGTGCGTTAGGTCAATGCCATCACGGTGCGTATGACGATCAGAATATGATCCACGAAGGGTTTATTGATGATTACCTTATGCCTAATTCGACCGCCTACAACGAAACCTGCGCGAATATATCGAACGCTATGTTCAACTGGCGCATGCTTGGTATAACCGGTGATGCTAAGCATGCAGATAACGTTGAGTTAGTACTGCACAATAGTGCGATGGTGGGGATCAGTGCTGACGGTGAAAAGTACTTTTACGCCAATCCATTGCGTATGAACTTCGGCCAGCGTGACTATTCTGACCACTGTGATTGCACTGAATCTCCAGATAGAGAAGCTTATATCGAATGTTTCTGCTGTCCACCAAATTTGGTTAGGACCATAGCGCAAGTATCTGCATGGGCTTACAGCCTTACGGATAATGGCGTAGCGGTTAACTTATTCGGCAGCAATAATTTAAACACAAAACTGCTTGATGGCAGTGACTTGTCTTTAAGCCAAGTCACTAATTTCCCTTGGGATGGCGCAATCTGCATAGATGTAAAGGCGTGTAAGACCGAATCGTTTGACATCGCAGTGCGTATTCCAGGGTGGGCAAAAGACGCAACCGTTACCGTGAACGGCGAAACGATAAACGGCGTTAAGAACGGTGAATACCTGACGTTGTCTCGCCAATGGCGCGAAGGCGACAAAATTGCTATTGACCTACCCATGAACACCACGTTTGTTGAAGGGCACCCCCGTATAGAAGAAATACGTAATCAAGTTGCGGTTAAACGTGGGCCACTTGTTTATTGTATTGAGACACCGGACTTGCCAGAGAATACCGGGATTTTGGATGCCTATATCGCTTCTGACGCACAGTTTGACGCTCAGTTCGACCAAAGCTTTTTGGGCGGCATGACGACTATCAAAACCCAATTGTTGGTGCGTCAAGACAATACACAAAACATGTATGATGAAGTACAAAAACCTACCTGGGGATCACACCAGGCGCAATTCATACCTTACTACGCGTGGAGTAACAGGGGCACAGCAGAGATGACCGTGTTCGTTCCTGTTGTGTGGAAATAGCCTCTAGAGATTTAACCCTTTTTCGGTGATGTGCACCGTTAGGCTAATCGAAGCGCCACTCACGTTTTGATTGGCCTTTTCTATATTTGGCTTATTCCCAGGCCCGTTTGGCAAGCAAGTAAGGCTTGATTTTTCTTTGCACAGTGATTCTCACCTTTATTTAATATTTTAATTTGCACTTAACTTTGCACTTTAACTTGCTCTGAGCTGGGCCTGAGTCATTTACTCAAAAGGCATCACGGTTCGACGCTTAGCTAGCAACTACCGGAGACACATATGATGACGTTCAAGATCTCAGCTCAAGTCTTTTTACTGCTTGGCTCTTCATTGATAGTGATGGGATGTGAGTCGCCATCTCGCTCTTCTACTAACGAAGCTGCGAGTCAACTACTGGCGCAACAATCTAACCAAGCCCAGACTTTGTTCTCAGAAAACCAAGATGCACTGCCATCCCCTAAGCGAGCAAGTAGAAAGTGGGACGGCCCCATAGTCGGTGATTTAGACGGTGACGGCTGGCAAGATCTTTTGCTGACGGAACACGCCGATAAAATCCTTATTTTTTGGAATGAGAAGGGTAAGTTTAGCCAACCTGACACGTTACAAACTGGGGATATGCACGGCACGGGTATTGCTGATTTTGACAACGACGGCCTACTTGAGGTCATTATTGCTCAAGGCGGCGGCAATGGCAGTAACCCAAGAAAGCCTAAACATATTGAGATAACAAAAGCGCGCCAACTAACTGAAAACAGAGTGTTAAGCCACTTTGAAAAGGGGCGAGGGCGGTCGGTGAAAACGCTGGATGCAAATCAAGATGGCAGTGTCGACCTCTTCCTGACGGGCTTTGCGACACCTGAACAGGCCAAAGCAGGTGCGAATCACCTGTATTCAAATGACGGCACCGGCGCATTTACCTTTGAGGGGAATTTACCCTACTCACAACGGTTAAGTTATAAAACCATAGTGACGAACATTAACGATGATGATGACCCCGATGTCATTATTTTTGGCGGAGGGAAAATGGTAGCTGCCCTCGGCGGGCCAGATTTTGAATTCATCGATGCAACTAAAGCCGTGCTAGGTAGCGCTTACAAGACGACTGAAGTTAGTGCCATTGCTCAGCTTGATTACGACAACGATGGGGATCTTGATTTAGCGATTAGTCGCGCTAAGCACCAATTTAGTCATCAACTTTTTTATGATAAAGCGCAGCAACGCTATGCCTTCTTTTCCCGGTTTCAGCCACTGTATATTGAAGAGCTATCCATTAATGGCAACTTTCATCTCGTTAATTTGCAAATGGCTTATCCTGATTTTGACATTTACCTCGGCCAAAATAAAAGCAAGCTTAATATTGCCGGGCGAAAGGACATCAAAAGCTATGAGTCGGACTTAAGCGGCAGTCGGGCGCTGAATATTGAACCTCAGCAAGCGCTTGGCTGGCCGAGCGATATCTGTCCTGAAGGCGTTAAGATGAAGTATTTATCACCAGAGTCTAAGCCTGGACTGTATATCGGCTATTTAGGTGATGATAAATGGCGTATCTGTAGCCAAACGCGCTCGCCCACTGCTGGGGTTGTGTTAAATGTGACAGATGGACCAACGCCAACCACTATCGAGCGACTGCCGGTTAAATTATTAGAAAACCAAAATGGGCATTTCGTTGAAGTGACTGCCGTTAAAGGCATTGATATCCAACAGCCCACGGCGAGCGTGGTGGCCGCTGATTTTGATAATGACGGATGGACGGACTTATTGTTTATGCAATACGGCAACATGGCGAAGCCTCACAAGCCGATTATGTATATGAACGATAAAGGAAATGGCTTCGTTGAGCATAAGGAGCACGGCATTGTTATTAACGACTTAGGGGCAACGGGAGCAGGCGCAGACGTTATCGATTTCGATAAAGACGGCGACCTTGATCTCGTTACCGCCAATGAACGCGGCACATGGCGGCTCTTTGAAAATCACACATCCGGTCAATCTAGCCATCATTTTCTCGGTGTTGTAGTAGGTGGCTCTCCGTCAGGTAAGGCGACGCAATTGGCGGCTAAAGCGACGCTACAAGCCTGCGGTAGACAATGGCAGCAACAAGTAGGTGCATCATCTTCTGCCTACGCAGACTCTTACAACAATCAGCTGTTGTTTGGTTTAGGAAACTGTACACACGTGGAGAGCGTCAAAGTGCAGTGGAGCGATGGTGAAACAAAAGTCTATATACCCAATATGATTGATGAGTATTTCGACACCACTGCAGCGCGGAAATAGCGTTGCATGTACTACTGTGCAAGCAAACTATAGAGTACGAATAAACATGACCCTGATTCCGATGCTCAGTGAGCCATTACAGTCCCCCATAACATCGGAGTGGATTCAAGGCGTGTAATGGTTTAATGAGCCAGAACATCATAAAACCACTACCGCCTAAGTTTAGGAGCATTAAGCCATTTTATGCTCAACATCCCTTATTTAATTTCTAAGCAAAAATGTCTACACGCTCAGGGGGATGTCAATTAGGGGAGATGTTGTCCACCCGTTACACCCATGATTTCAGCGGTGACATAACTAGACTCTTGTGAAGCTAAATACACATAAACAGGCGCTAACTCAGCTGGTTGTCCAGGCCTGCCAATGGGAACGTTCTCACCAAATTTCGGTAATTTTTTTGCTGGTTGTCCGCCACTTTGCTGCAGCGGTGTCCAAATGGGACCGGGAGCAACACCATTAACTCGAATGCCTTTATCAATCAGCATTTTTGCTAAGCCCTTAGTGAAACTGGTGATTGCACCTTTAGTTGATGCATAGTCCAGTAGACCAGCTGAAGGCTGATAACTCTGAATTGACGTACTGTTGATAATACTGGCGCCCGGCGGCATATGTTTTACCGCAGCTTTGGTTATCCAAAACATACCAAACACATTAGTCGCGTAAGTTTGACAGAATTGCTCAGTCGTTAAATCTTCTAAGTCGGCGACGAACTGTTGTTTCCCCGCATTGTTTACCAATATATCGATTGACCCGAGGCATTCTGCACTCTGAGTGACTAAGCTTTTGCAAAACTCTTCGTCAGATATGTCCCCAGGGATCCCAAAAGCGTTAATGCCACTTGCTTTTAGGACCTGTAACGTGTCTTTTGCATCTTCTTCTTCACTTGGCAGATAGTTAATAACGACATCAGCTCCCTCTCTTGCAAACGCAATGGCAACAGCTCGGCCAATGCCAGAGTCCCCTCCGGTTATTAATGCTTTTCGACCTTTCAACCTGTTACTTCCAAGATAAGTATCTTCACCATGATCCGCTTTCGGCTTTAATATTTCATCTAAGCCGGGGTCAGGTTGTTCGCTGTCTTTTTCAGTATCGCTCATGTGATACTGGCTTCTGGGATCCTGCATCGTAAATTGATTTTTTTTCATTTTCGAAAACTCCTTCACACAATGTAACTGTTATGGATGAATAGGATCTATTTGAACGTGATTAACGGCTCGATAATCGCTCTAGGTTATGGTCTTGCCATTTGTCTCTACGGTGGCTGGGGATAGGTTTATGTAATGAGCGGGTAGTACGGTTGAGCTTGCGAAATGTGCCGTCTATGTGATTTTCAATGGCATCAATATCAACGTGCAAATTATATCTATCTTGGAATGTTTTCACTTTGTATCCCCTTTAACAGTTTAAGAGCTATGACTATTCACTTGTTTGGTATCTCACATGAAATTCAGCAATAGATGTGCCAAAGGCCTCGATTAGTAGTGAAAGTACTTTGCGATGAGTGATTTAGCTATTCATTGGTACTGTTGCCAAATACAGAGCATGAAGGTGTGGAAGGGTTTTTGTCATTAATGCATAAGCATGAGGAAAAAATTACACGTCAATGCCGTATTTAAGCTAAAAATAATAGCTACTGATAAGGGAGGTTGAGCGGTTTATGGTATGCGTCATATACGTCAAGTGGCGCTTGTATCGGCGGCATTGAAAACATTATTGGAATTGTAGAACTGCAGCGAAACAGGTGGTGAGAGCCACGGATGCTCCGCTGCATAGATTACCGTGAAATTAGTGGTGGGATTTACCTTTGAAAATGGACGTAATTAATAACCCGCTTAATACCGCTAGCCCAGTAGCCTTGATAGGGTTGGCTTTGACAAAGGTTTTTACCCCAGTTAGCGTACTCATCGCTTTGTGACGTTGGTTAGAAACCGCTTGGTATAACTTGCGTTTCTCCTCTTCACTTATGGCATCTGCAAACGTTTCCGAAATACTATTTTTATCGTATTGATTACTCATAAAGTCCTCCTAGATATTATTGAATTTGCCGTATCTACAACGCAATCTGTATGCCACTTAGATGTAATGGACGATTATGTATCGTTGTGGAATGCGTTTTGTATACCGCCTACTGTGATGACAAGAGCAATTCAGTGAACAGCACTAAGCTTGCTGTGGATTCGTTTTTACGTTGAGGGCGAAGATAAAGGTGAGCACATTATTGTGCGCGAAGCAGAACGCTTGAGGTGAATATAATGGCAATTATTGTTGAAGACTCGATACAAGAACCTAAAGGCAATCCTTTAGGAGAAATTAATGCTCAATTTCATCGACTTTACCAAGTTGAGAAAGCAAAAGCGGTTGCAAGCATTAATGATGGGGAGGTCATGCTAATTTGTCGTATTGATAGCAGGCTTATCGTTAAAGCGGGAAGTAAGGTAAAAGAATATGTCATAAACGATGAGCGCTATCAAAGCCTGAAAGCGATGAGTCATGGGACATTGGCGGTGTACTATAAACTGTGTCATTCAGTAGATGAGGCCACTCTTTGTCAGGTGAATAGGTGGGTGTCACAAATTCGCCAACAGGCTCCGCTGAGCCTAGGTAAAGAAGTCGCCGATGTAACCACGAAACTGCTAGAACGAATCGAACATTCAAATGTGCTACCTCACAGTGCAATGAGCCTGTACCAACAAGAGCTAGAGTCAATATATGCCAAATTGATGACCGAAGCCGTTAATGATGAGATAGATAACCTTGTGAGTAACCTTGAAAGGGTCTGCAGTGAGGACGATTACCCCAGCTCTAACATCTTTATGATCGTCTTCGGCGGACACCAACCTAGATATAAGGCATTAGCGCTACAGGTTTTCAAAAAGTGGTTTGCTGGCAATCAACAGCACATCTCAAACTGTGAGCATCACGTTCGTTATTGCGAAGTAGGTGAGTCATTAGACGACGCTGTCGATTTGGTCGCGACTGCAATTGTCGATAGAGAATTAGCAAGATCAACTATGGGTTACTCAGAAGCCCTTAATAGAGATGTGTTAAGTGCCGTAGCGGAAAAAGCCATAGAAGAATATTGGCTTAACAAGTCGTTGCGATAGTAAACACGTAGTGCACTGATTGTTGGCTTCCACTTTCACTTTCAATTTTACTTCCACATCTACTTTCACTTCACCGTTCGAACACCTTGTAGTATGGCATCAGAGCAGCTGTCGCCATGGATGACAGAAATGTCGCCAGTGGTTTCCAGCACAACAGCACGAACTTGTGAGAGGTGCAAAACATTTGCTTCTCGAAGCTTCGCAATGAGATCATTTTCTGCAACACGAGTCGCTTTCAAGGCGGCATGCAAAATGACTCCGTCTTTCATGAGTAAAGCGGGCTGATTTTGCATTATAGACTCGAACGTTGATGATTTTTTACGAATTGTGGCGGTGGTAAATTGGACGATGAAGAGCATTGCCATAGAGAGTATTGTCTGCACGAAACTGGTCCAGTCGGTTGACTGGCTCGCTCCTGCCAGCAAAGAGCCAATGGCGACTGTCATAACAAAATCAAAGTTGGTCATCTTAGAAAACGACCTCAAACCATTTACTCGCACAAGTAAAACGACCCAGAACATAGCTATTCCCGTTAACACTATTGCTCGCAGGAAAAGGTCGGCTAGTGGATCGTTAACAAACATGTCTATCTCCTTAATTACGCTGTGTAGATGTCATGCAACATTGGCTATCAAGAAACGGGTTGTAAAATGCTAACTACTATCCTGTTCTTTATAACCTTGAAGGCGTTTTACGTAAAGTTGTTTGGTAATAACGATGAGTAAGACGGTCAATGGGGCAGCTAGTAACACACCCGCCATACCCACCATACTGGCTAGTAACACTTGAACCAACAGAACTAAAGCGGGGGGTAAGCTTGCAATCTCAGCTTGAAGTATTGGTGTTAGAACGTAACTTTCTATAGTTTGTACTCCAACATACAAAATTGAAACGTAAAGCAATGTATCAATCCCAGTAAGAATACTTACTAAACCTGCGGGGATAAATGCCAACAGAGGCCCAAGGTTAGGGATGAAAGATAAAAGAGCAGCAATAATCCCCAGTATTAACGCTAAATCGATCCCCAATGCCCACAGGCCAACAGTTGTAAACAGGCCGACCATGACCATTGATGCTAATTTAGCGAGTAGCCAACCTGCTAAAGCAGTCTCGCAACGCTTTAAAAGATCTCGCGCTTTATTCTTATGCTGTAAAGGAACTAAACTTAGGCCGCCGTTAACATACCACTTGGGGTTTATAGATAAAAATATTGCCAAAATAATAGCGAATATGAAGTTTCCGAAGCCATTTATGGTTGATGATAATAAGCTAGAGACAGCATTCATTACTGTACTCATCTTTGGATCATAGTTGGTGATTTTGTCTAGATTATCGTTAAACTTTCCGATTGAGCTGAATTCTGTGAATTGGCCTCGAACGAACTCTAGCGCTTCGGGCATTCTATCGACTAATTCATTCGCTTGCGTTGATATCTTGGGGGCAGCGTAAGTCATTAAAAGGCCTAACAGCAATACAGGAGCGAGCATAGAAATTGGAAGCCATACTTTCGCCGTGATGTTTGTCTTTTTCGCTAGCCAACGAGCAGATCCAGAAAACATTACGGCAATCAAGATCCCTCCGAAAGCAACAAGGAATATTTTGCTGTTTCCTATTATCAACCACGTAAAAAGCAATACGGCTACTGTTGTAACAGCCTGCACGAGTGCGCGCTTTGCGACCAACTTTACATTCATTTAATCTCCCAATGCATAAAATTTGTTGTTCTTGTTTTAGGTCACATTGCGACGAGGTGACGCTTGAAAGTGATTTTATTAGCGCATTTAAGTTGCCAATATTAAGCCTATGCAGCAAAGAGCAAGCCACATTGATAAATGAATGACAGTCAGAACCAGCACGTGGTGGCTAATTGGTCCGCTGACTTCAATAGATAGCGCTAAAAATGCAGTTTGTTCTATATGCAGTTCGTTATAGATGAACGAAAAACTCAAAAGAACTTAAGTTCGGCGCCATAAGTTTGGTATTGAAGTCGCACTGCGCACGAGCCGAAGACCCCAGCAGCAATCTTACTTAATCAAAGCAAATGAAAGGTGCGAGTCAGTTAGCTAAATTCCAAAAGGCAGATAGGCTGGGTCATCATGCAAACGTTGACCGCGTTGTAACCTACCAGCATAACGTCATGGTAAAGCGCCTGATATGCCCCAAAGGCACTGTATAAAATATGTGAGTACCATAAAAATCAATGGCTTTGAGCACTTTTTTACACGGTGAAGCACATGGGTCAGGTAATTTATTCCCATTACTGAAAGCCTTAATTTTTAACAGAAAATTCGCTTTGTCCTTATATTACGCCCACTTCAGCCTGATATTTTGTTGCCTATATTAATGGCTCGAAGGTTGCTGTAGCTAGGTGTAAGTCAAGAGCAATAACGCTCTCAATCAAAGGAGATAATTATGAGTGATATCATTACAGGACTATTCAAAAATCCCGCCGAAGCAAGTGCAGCCATAACCATGCTTGAACACAAAGGCTTCAGCGACGCGAATATTTCGCTAGTGGCTAACGATTCAATTACCAAAGACAGTTTCGCCCTGACTGACCAATCCAAATTACCAGAGGGAGTTGCCATAGGTGCTTCATCAGGTGGTGTCTTGGCGGCGATTGTCGGGGGGCTTGCCGCTGTTGGAGTGGTTGCGACCGGCGGCGTAGGGGTACTTGCGAGTGGTCCATTAGTGGCAGCTCTAGCGGCAGGCGGAGCGGGCGCGGCTGCAGGCGGGATCATTGGTGGAGCGATAGGCTTAGCAATCCCTGAGCATGAAGTGAAATTTTACGAAGACGCGATTGAAGAGGGCTCTGTGCTAGTCGGAGTGCATTATGACAACAGTGATCAAAAAGATGTAATTAAAGAAACATTTAAACACTTTGACGACGTGAAAGTTGCTAGTGCGTAACAGTACGACGGGACAATGCACGAAGTGTAAGTACACGACGTGGTGGGCCCAGCTCACCACGTCACATCATCTCTCACCACGTCACACTATTTCTAACCCACCACACTCTTGCGATTTCTCAAGCCATAAACGTCTTATACGGCTGAAAACTTATAACAATATCCCCCCAATCATTCCGCAGTGCTAAAAGACTCTATTGTATCGCGCAGAAGCGAGCAGTGTAGCCCAAAGCCCAAAGCCCAAAGACGCAAATATGAGCTCCTAGAGGGCCGATCATTTTGTTTATCAACTTAAGAGGCGAATAGGTTGCGCGAGTGTTGAGTTACCGCCGGGTTAATTTTACTTCCTAAGATGCTATCGGCCTTAAAAATAGTTATTAATATCTACCGAATTGAAAAAGATTAAATGAAAAACTTACATGTGAAGGGGTATTATTTTCTACCTGTCTAGTGAAATTTACGCCCAGCCTCAAATTTTAATTCTTCAATTACTGTGCTGCCTTGTGCCACAACGAAATTGAGCCACTTCAATAAATATGGCATATCAATTGAATTGTAATTCTCATACTTCTTAAGACAGCAGCAAGATCACAAGCATTATTTAATTTTTCAATGAATAACTCCTAATTTCATTGTTATTTCTTACTTAAGTCAGAGGGGGAATTAATTTATGAATTCTCAAGGAGAACGACCTTCATCGATAGAAAACTTCATTAAGCAAGATGGTTTTCCCTGTGTCGGAGCAAAGATAGCATTAAATAAAGATCAAATCGTCACACGTGATTTTGGTGATATTTTCTCAAATCAAAATAATCAAAATATACTTGATGAGCTATATCAATTTATAACTATTTATAATTCGAGTAAGCCTTTATATTTTAGCTTTGTGGCCACTTTTAAAAACTCGACATTAACGAGTGAGAAAGAGTTTGAAGACGCCTTGTGGAGTAAGCTCCAAAATTTGTATAACCGAGACTCAATGACCCACACGTGGGATAGAAGAGTGAGTGATAACCCGGATGATAGTGAATTTAGCTTTAGTCTCGGCGGAGAAGCATTTTTCATCATAGGTCTCTCACCATTTGCAGAGCGAAGAGCGAGAAGATTCGAACACCCCACTATCGTTTTTAACCTGCATAGCCAATTTCAAATATTGAAGGAAACAAACAAGTTCACGGCATTAAGAGACAGAATCCGAACAAATGAAGAAGTTTTTTCTGGCTCACCTAACCCAAATTTATACGACCATGGTGAACTTTCTGAAGCCCGGCAATACAGCGGTAGGGCGGTCAGCAATTCATGGAGATGTCCATTTTCAACGAGGAAAAAAGATGAGTAACGAAATAAAACCTAGAAGTGGCACAGCATTTAAATTGAAGAAAGGGGAACGGTTGAAAGTTACCGATCCTTTAGGGGAGCAAGTCGCCGATATATATTGCTTCAATGAGCATAATTTTAAAGAGTTTTTGTCTTCTGGTCGTTCGTTAGATTATAACGAGTCACTGACATTTAAGGTGGGCAGTAAACTTTACTCCAATCAAAGCAACGTTATGCTGAAAATTGTTGAAGACATGGTTGAAGATCACGACTTTCTATTAACGCCTTGCAGTGTTGATACATTCAAGCATTTTTACCCAAATGAAAAGCCTGTTCCCGGGTGTCATGGAAATTTAGTGAATGCATTTTCTGAATTCGGTATACCTGAGCATTTAATCGGAACGACCTTCAACACATTCATGAATGTTGAGGTGGGTGAGGACGGTAGCTTCAAAGTTCTTCCACCGAAAAGTAAAGCCGGTGATTACACTATATTTGAAGCCTCCATGGACCTAGTAGTAGGTTTAACGGCGTGCTCAGCTGGCGAATCGAATAACTTTAAATACAAACCAATTAATTATGAAATTTTAAAGTGAACTTAGTGGTGTACTCGCTGATAACGCGTGAACACCCCGTCTATTAGATGTAGGGAGATAGTCTTTATGAGTGATCCTACTCTTGTGATTTTAATGTATTTTGTCATTCCGGTTTGGCTTCTAGCAGGAGTTGTAGACTGGTTTTGTCATCGACGCAGCAATATTGCAAAAACAAGCGGTGCAAAAGAGTCCTTCATTCATTTACTAATGTTTGCTGAGGTCGGGATCCCACTCATGCTCGTCCTATTATTTGAGGTTAATGCGCTGATCATTGGTATCAGTATCTTGCTCTTCATTCTTCACGAATTAACCGCACTTTGGGATGTCTCCTATGCAGTCAGCAAAAGGCGCGTGGGTCCTATTGAACAGCATGTGCACAGCTTTTTAGAAATGATTCCTCTTCTAGCGTTAGTGCTAATCATTGCACGTCATTGGCCTCATTTTACGTCACTGTTTTCGGCTAGTGGTTTTCCTCTTGATCTTTCACTTACTCTAAAGGAAGCCCCCCTGCCCACGACCTATCTAATAACAGTATTATTTATCGCGGTAGCGCTGGAGCTCATACCCTATTTAGAGGAGCTTATCCGTGGACTCAAAGCGAGGAAAGCCGCAACTCAGTCAGAGCAGTGTTAACAGCAAGTCTAATCAACCCAATATAGGAACGTTAATGATGAATAAAAATGATGAAGTAAAAGATAAAAAAGACCTTGTACTCGAAGATTCCGAAGCTGAGGCGGCAAGTCCGATTGCAGAGTCTATCGCGGGAGAAGAAGACCCTGGCGCAGCGCTAGAGGAGTTTATTAAAATGGATAAAATTGATGAGGGTCAAGAAACTAAGCAGGATTAACTATTACGCTAAACATATTAAAAAAGGGTGAGTTATTCTAATCAGGTTAAGCACTTTGTTTAAAAATTTTGGCTACAGTAAACGCTTTTGGCAAGTTATTGTGACGTATTCAATTTTAAATAAGACTAAACCAGTAAGGTGTTATTGACGAAATGAAAACCCATGAGTTAGCAGAAATTTTACTTCAATATGACAACGTGGATATTGTTACTAATGTTGGCTATACATCAATGATGGCGGAAGACGTTCTTTTAACGAAGTCAATGCTCAAATTACAATGTCTACTTGATAATGATAACAAGCCTGAGGGAGTATCTGGTGAACACTGGTTACTTATTGGAGGTCTATCTGCATGAAAGTTTTAACGGTATTAATTTAATTTCGTATTACCGTTTAAAATAAACGCTTGGACTATTCTGACAAATCGCAAAGATGGCTTTCGCGTAAATTTATATTCAAACGATCCCTCCATTAAAAGTCGCCGTTGACACATGTATCGTTTCAGCTGTATTCAAATAGAATCTCATCACTAGCATGTATTGAGTCACTCTACATATAAAAATAACTTGAGACCATTGGGGCAGTGAATTAGCTGATAATTTCCAAGGTTATTTAGCAAGTTTACTCTGACACATTTACATTATATGAACTTAAAAACATGAACTTAAAAACATGAATTCTATGACCTGTAGCGCGGTGAAAGGGATTCACTCGCTTTTTGCAAAATAATGACTGGAGCCTTACGTTTTCATGGGGCTTGTTGTTGCATGGGGTTTTAGACTGCCTGATTTTGACTTTGGCGATGCTGTCAGAAACTCTCCCTTTGCCCAGCCCCCTTAGCTGAATTCACAGTGGGGAGCCTATAATATTTAATATCCACCACAATTGATAATTTCAATGTATGAGTTTTGCTCATGCATTAATGAGATCAAATCATTTTTATTCATCTAACCTTCCACGTATAAAACACACTCTGCTGCTAACGCTTGAGGCGTTTGATGTTATTAGCATTTTTTACATTTGGGTTTTAGCGACGAGTTTGCTTGAGCGCCCAGTGCACCTATCAGCAGTTACACGATAGATTTTATTTCAATAAACGGATTGTCAGGTCACGATGAATAACCATTTTACATTTTCCATTAAGCGTATTTGTTTCGATGAAAATTACCATCCGTCGGACAATACCCGTATCACCACGAATTTCGCTAACTTGGCCAGAGGGAAGCGTCGCCAACAGAATTTGCGCAATGCTTTACAGATGATCAATAACCGTTTCAATGCCTTAGCATTTTGGGATAACCAAAAAGGCGATCGTTACTCGGCTGAGCTTGAGATTATTTCGGTAGATATAGACGTTGAAGGAAATGGCCAAACATTCCCTACCATTGAGATCTTAAAAAGCAATATTGTTGATCACGTCACCAACCAGCGTATTGAAGGTATTGTGGGTAATAACTTTTCCTCTTATGTGCGTGATTATGACTTTAGCGTTATTTTGTCACAGCACAATAAAGGCAAAGCGTCGTTTAGTATTCCCGATGATTTTGGCGATTTGCACGGCAAGCTGTTTAAGCATTTCGTAGACTCAGACGTGTACCAGAAAAACTTTAGTAAACCCCCTGTTATTTGCCTGAGCGTGTCAGAAAACAAAACCTATCAGCGCACTGAAAATCAACATCCTGTATTAGGCTATGAATATAAGCCGAACGGTTCGTCGTTAACAGAACAGTACTTCGCAAAGATGGGTTTAACGGTTCGCTACTTTATGCCTGCGAACAGTGTTGCGCCTTTGGCGTTCTACTTTTCAGGGGATTTACTCAATGATTACACCAATCTTGAGTTAATCAGCACTATCAGCACCATGGAAACCTTTCAGAAAATTTATCGCCCTGAGATTTATAACGCTAACGCGGTAGCGGGTAAGCATTACCAACCTAATTTACGCCATCAAGATCATTCGCTGACCCAAATTGAATACGATCGAGAAGAGCGAAACCAGTTAGCGGTTGAGCAAGGCAAGTTTGTTGAAGAGCACTTCATCAAACCCTATAAGCCTATTCTTGAGCAGTGGTCTGCAAACAGCGCCTTTTAATGCATTGGCTGACAATTTAACTAATAGCAATTGAATAATAGAAACTGAATAAACCAGCTTTGGGAATATTAAAGCTGAATGATGAAGACCCGATTAGAGAGAGAGCATGAAAACACTTTTACCTATTACCATCGCCGGTAGCCTGCCTAAACCGTCTTGGCTCGCTCAACCTGAAACACTTTGGTCACCTTGGAAGTTGCAAGACGATGAACTTGTTCAGGGGAAGCAGGACGCGTTGCGTTTGTCATTGTTAAATCAGCAGCAAGCGGGCATTAATATCATCAGTGATGGGGAACAATCGCGGCAACATTTTGTGACCACCTTTATCGAGCACCTCAGTGGTGTAGATTTCGAGAACCGTAAGACGGTTAAAATACGTAACCGCTACGACGCCAGCGTACCCATGGTAGTGGGCCCCGTGACTCGGCAAAAACCGGTATTCGTAGAAGATGCCAAATTCTTACGCTCGCAAACTAAGCAACCGATCAAATGGGCGCTGCCCGGGCCTATGACCATGGTCGATACCCTTTATGATGATCATTATAAAAGTCGCGAAAAGCTCGCGTGGAAATTCGCTGAGATACTCAATCAAGAAGCGAAAGAACTTGAAGCCGCAGGCGTGGACATTATCCAATTTGACGAGCCAGCGTTTAATGTCTTTTTTGATGAGGTTAATGATTGGGGTATAGCCGCGTTAGAGCGCGCAGTAGAAGGGCTTAAATGCCAAACTGCAGTCCATATTTGTTATGGCTACGGCATTAAAGCCAATACCGATTGGAAAAAGACCTTAGGGACAGAGTGGCGACAGTACGAAGAGATTTTCCCTAAGCTGCAATCATCCAATATCGATATTATCTCATTGGAGTGCCAAAACTCCCGAGTGCCCATGGAATTAATCGGGCTACTTCGTGGCAAAAAAGTCATGGTAGGGGCCATTGATGTGGCAACCAATACCATAGAAACTCCAGAAGAGGTGGCCGATACCCTTCGAAACGCACTGCAGTATGTTGATGCCGAAAATCTTTATCCGTGCACCAACTGCGGCATGGTGCCTTTGTCCCAAGAGGTAACAAGCGCTAAGCTGAATGCGTTAAGCGCCGGCACTGAGATTATTCGCAAAGAACTCTCGGCTTAATTAAAGCGCTTTATCCAAACGAGCAGGCGCAGCTATGTGCCTGCTTTATTTTTTGTGATGACTCCAATTGCTTAACGCTCTAATAGGTTGCTTAAGGCGGCTAAACGTCCGGTCACTTCGCCAAACTCCATCATTGTCTCATCGAATATTTGCCTAATCGATTTTGTTTCTTTTATCCGCCCAGCAACTTGGCCTGTTAGTGCTATTCCTGCTTCTAAGTCACCGCCGAAATATACGGCTTGGGTATCTTGAAATTCGCTGAAAATATTTGCTGAGCCTTCATTCAGGATACGCGTTGAGCGTTCTGTGCGCAGGGCACGAAGGGCAGGGCCAGGACCAGTTCGATTAAGAAATACAGTGTCAGTTGAATCGGCATCTATGATGGCGTTTTTCCAGTTTTGGTGCACCGGGCTCTCTGTTGCGCTCAAAATACGCGTTCCCATAAGCACCCCTTCTGCACCTAATGCCATGGCGGCGGCCATACTGCGCCCGTCCATAATCCCTCCCGCTGCAACAATAGGTACGTTTACCGCTTCACATACTTGCGGAATAAGCACCATACTTGATACGTCATCCGCATTTTTGAAACCGCCGCCTTCGCCGCCTTCAACGATAAGCCCATCAACGCCTGCTTCAACCGCTTTTAATGCGCCTTTAAGGTGCGGCACAACATGAAATACGGTGAGGCCAGCCTCTTTTAGCTGGGTGGTGTATTTTGTTGGGTCACCCGCAGAGGTGGTTACAAACCTAATGCCTTGGTCGATAATGAAATCCAAAATTTTAGGATCTCTAACAAACGCCTGAGCGATATTTACACCAAACGGCTTGTCGGTTAGGTCACGCATCTTTAAAATTTCTTCGCGAATGGCATCAAGCTCTCCAGAGCTGGTTTCGATTATGCCCATGCCGCCAGCGTTCGATACCGCAGATGAAAGCTGTGAGCGTGCAATCCACCCCATTGCTGCTTGTATGATGGGTTTTTCAATACCGAGCATATCTGTGATGCGTGTTTTGACTCTGAAGTCTGTCATGGCTGTCCCCTGAAATTCGTTGCTAAAAAAGCGTGAGTACTCGTTTTTATAGATTTACCGGGCACAATGGTACTTTTTTTCATGAATAGAGCGCCTAATCATTGACTTATCGCTTATCGCTTATCGCTTATCGAGTGAGGTGATTAATTAGGCCGTCTGGTCCGAAAGAAAACATAGAGTACAAACGTAGATAAACTATCTCAGTGTCAGAGCTTCGATTTAACCCCGCCATTATCATTCATTTAAAGATTCTGTTTATACGCGCTTGCTGTTTATCCCGGCCGCTTAACTCCTTATATTTCGCAGCCTAGGATATAGGAAAATATTTAAGCAAATGACTGACCTGATTTCAGTCGATTGAGGAGGGTGACTATGACGACCGCAAGGGTTAATTATCACGTTAGACGTGATGCGCCTCAGGCGTTCCAATTTGATGTTGATGGTATTGTTGGCAATATTATTTCACCCGAGCTAACGCCAGCCAATGTAATGGTTCGTGATGTGCGCAGCCAAGCTAACTCGGTCAATTTTACGCAAGATGGCATTGTGTTTGTTGAGGCGAATACTCAGGTAAAGGATTTTGAACATGGCGATAGTTGGAAAGACCTTTATGAGCAAGAGCTGAGTGGCTTACTCAAGCATACTATTGGTGCAAAAGAGGTGGTGATTTTTGATCACACAGTGCGAGTTGATGACCCAAACGCTACGCGCAGACCTGCGCGTAATGTGCATAATGATTATAGTGAGGCGGGCGTTAATAGACGTTTGGTTGACATAGTGGGGGCAGAGCGCGCCAAAGAATTTCAACAAGGGCATTATGGCATTGTGAATGTGTGGCGGCCTGTTGCGCAACCGATAATGTCATCGCCACTTGGCTTTATTCGCCCAAGCTCTATGCAGTTAGATGACTGGATGAACATCGAGTTGATTTACCCTGACCGCACTGGGCAAATATTAGGGGTGGCCGAAAACCCTGAGCATGAGTGGTTTTATCAATCACACATGAGACCCGATGAAGCGATTATTTTCAATATATATGACAACCAAGGGCGGCCACATTTGGCTCACAGCGCACTGGATATGAAAGAGGACGGGAACGTGAATGTCCCCCGTAAGAGCATAGAAACACGCACCTTAATCAAATATTGATTATTGCTCTTTAATGCCCTCTCATACGTCTTGACGTCGTTAAGTTGCTCAGTACAAAAGAATAGATCCCCACCAAAGTGCACAGATTAACGCCCCTGGCATTGGTGAGTTATTAAAGGGCATACAAATTTACCAGAATCCTTTGTTTTTGTAGCCTCTCCCTTTTTAGCTCTTCACCTTTCAGTTTTTCGTTTTTTACCTCTGGCTCTTCAACTTAGCTTCATATTTGTTTCATCGTAAAGTGAGATCCTTTACTAATCTTAGTCATAAACATATCTGAGGTATCACTACAGAGTTGGTAGTACGCAGTCTTCTCTTCATTCATTTGTGGAAGGAGTTTTGCTGATGAGCGCTTACGATCCTGATTTTCTTGATGGCTTTCTTTTACCCTTACCAAGCTTTGCGCCGCACCTTGATGAAAACATCGTGCGAGATGATGATTTAACTGAGCATTATGTGGCTGATTATGTGCACTATTCATTGGTCATGAACGGTGCGCCAGAAAGGCGCTCCGCTGTTTACGTGGCACTTAACGTTGATCAGAATAAACACAAGCAAACCAGTCGCAGTAATCGCTGGCGCATTGACGGCCGTATTGGCAGGGAGTTTCAGTTAGATAATACCTATTATCGCAATAACGACTGGGATCGCGGCCATATGGCAAGGCGCACCACGGCCGCGTGGGGTGATAACGCAATTGATGCCCAGCGCGCGTCTAACGAAACGTTTTACTACACAAATGCGTGCCTGCAACATGCCAATCTAAACCAAGATGAATGGCTAGGGCTTGAAGACTGGGTGTGCGGTTTAGACTTAGATAAAGACGGTAAGATCAGCTCGTTCTCTGGCCCTTTTTATGCGGATTATGATCGTAGTGTGCACCCAAGTGGCCATGCGTTGGCATTGGTGCCTGCGGGCTTTTTCAAAATTGTGTGCTTTGTTAATCAGGCGAATGAATTGGAGGTGCGCGCGTTTGTCATGTTCCAAGACGAAAAAGCGTTAGCGGACAAATCTGGGCGCAAAAAATACAATAACCAAACTTATCAAACCACAGTCACTTACATTGAAGAGCTGACAGGGTTGCAATTCGAGCCACAGGTTTACCACGCTAACCCTATGACCCATTGCGATTCGAGCACTCATACCCGCGGGCCGAACAGTGTTAATGGTGAGCCAATTTTAACGCCTGAGCTGATTGAAGTGGCCAAGCCAAGTGATATCCAAAACACGTCAGGGCCTAGGCAAACGGTAAAAGACGACGTGGTGGATATATTTATCAGTGCTGCCATGGTTAACCCTAAAGGCAGCGACAAGGGCAATGAGTGGATAGGGCTGATTAATCTCGGCGCGGATGCGATTGACCTAACAGGCTGGAGCCTGTCTGACAATCAAGACAACGCTGTTGCAGTGGGGCAGGTCACGTTAAAGCCGGGTGAATCAACAGTGGTAAAACAGCTCGGTAAAATTCGACTAGCGAATACAGGGGACGTGATCAAGCTGCATGATGACCAGAAAAACAGAATTGACTGGGTAAACTACACCGAAAAAATGGTCAAACCCGGCGTACCTGTACTGTTTTTATCCCCCAGAGACACGCTCGAGTTAGATGTGTGAAGTAAAGGCGTAACTTGTGCGTTTGGCGCTTTACACTACGTCTCGATTTTTAAAGCGTGTAGATTTTCTTTCTATCATCGCTTTTCTTTTGACTTTAAGCGCTTTAACTACATCAGTCGATACAGATTTTAGCCAGTATTGTCATTTGAACATGTTGAAACCTTCTTGGCTTCAGTCTGCCGTATAAAAAATTATACCTACATTGATTGCTAGCGACGTAATGTGTCGCAAATTTGTTCTACTATCCTATGCAGATCAAAGGGAGGAACGAAGTGCCAGCGGCTAAGAAAGATTCATTACTACGTATACTGACAATGATGCGCTTGATCCCTGTCTACCCTAGATGGACATCGGCTAAATCATTATTTAATAAACTAATGGATGAAGGTTTTGTTGTATCGAAGCGAACTGTCGAGCGGGACTTAAACACGTTTTCAACACTTATTGGGTTAGTGTCAGGTGAGTCACCAGAGGGTAACAAATGGTCTTATTCACAGCATTCCAACTTCAATTACTTACCAGCACTATCTCCGGAAGAGGCCATATCTCTTAAGTTGGTTCAAAAACATCTTTGCCAGCATCTTCCTCTGCACCTTTTTAGCGCCTTAACTTCTTTGTTTCAAAAATCAGATAAGACCCTTGAATCTAATCAAATCTATAAAACATGGCTGGATAAAGTAGCTATTGTGCCTCCGGGTATTGCTGTCAGACCACATGAGGTCGCTTCTGATATTACAGATACGCTCTATCGCGGCTTACTTGAAAACAAAAAAATTAGTTTTCAATATAAAAACAGTAAGCGCAGCTCGGTGGTGAAGTTGTTAGGACTTATCGTTCGAGACAATAAATTAGTGTTTGCTTGTCAATATGAGGGGTATGAAGACACGCGAATGATCTTGGCCCACAGAGTGCGAAGTGCAACGCTATTGAACGAGCACTACGACAACCAATTTGATCTGCCTAAGTATGTTGAGTCCGGGGAAGTCGGCGGTGGGCTATCGGTGGGAGTCATAAAGCTCAAGTTAGAGGTTAAAGGCTATGTACTTCGGCTGTTGAAAGAGTCAATTATCGGTGAAAACCAACAGATAACTGAGCTAGACACAATTTGGAGCAAGGTCACGGTTGAAGTAACTCACACTAGGGAGCTTGAGCATTGGTTACAAGGTTATATTCAGGATATAAAAATTGTCGGCCCTGAAGCAGTTAAGTGTAGTGTTTATAAAACACTAAAAGAAGCGATTTTCTATTAACATAGAAGTATTAATAGTTACCATTTAATTACTCCGTAAACTAATAAATTAGGATTGAAATATATGAAATTTTGTTTAGGTGAAGAGGTCAGAAAAATATCAAATAAGGCGATAAATCAGACTGGGAAAAGTCTTTGGGAGCTTCCAGAGTACTATTTAACCGTGAAACTAGCTGAAGCTATTAAAAGAAATAAACTAGCTTTTGATTTAGAAAAAAGCACTTCTAAATTGGAATCGGAGCTTGGGATAAAATTACCGAATGATTCGAGGGCTGGGCGTATAGATCTCGTTATACAAAGTCCAATAAATAAATCTATATTGACTTTAGTTGAAATAAAATTAAGGCTCGGATTTAGATCTGTAATTAAAGATGTGGTTCGGTTAGCTGATTTTGCAGTGTTAGGTAAGAAAAAGTCACTAAAAGATAGTTATCTTATTGTCGTAACGAGAGCAACTGAGAGTACCATAAAAAAACGATGGAAACTTTTTCAAAAAGAGTTAGATAGTAGATTTGAAGAACATAGTGTAAAAATAAAACCTCATGTAGTAATCCCTATAGCTGAATATAAGAATTCTGAAAAGGCAAGTTATCGTGATGAACATGTCGTAGTCTGGCGTATTAGAAGTTTATAACGCGAATTCAACCCCGAAAGACGCTGTACTTAATTTAGTGTGCCTGCTTATCGCAACATACTCTAATCAGAATTAAGGATAGGCGGATGTAAATGAACAAAAAACAACTAGAAGATTTCGCTAAATTAAGCAGCTCGGCGGAGCTTATAACAGATTCGAAATTTTAGTTTAAGATCTGGTCGGTAGCCCTACGACTTATCTAATTCTCACAGTCAAGTCTCATCAAATTCAACAATGCTACAAACAGTTTCGATTAGTATTGATATATTCGACAGTATTTTTTCACGCAATATATTAAATTCTTTCAGTGAAATTTCAGTAATTTTTTTCGCATGAATAGCACTTTTTTCGATCTCTCGCATAGTAAACAAGTTCTCGATTTCATCCTCGATATTAAGTTCATCGCCCAATGTTAAAAAGTTTTCATATAGCTCTTCTCTATCTAATTCATTTTCTTTCCAAGCCTCATTTGAGCTAATGCATTCCTCAATCTGACTTTCAAAAAAGTAAAATATATCCTCTAATATGTCATCCCACTGATTTAACAAATCATCTAATCTAGCTGATTCAAGGCATTCTCCCTTAAGCCACTGATGTAGATGTTTTATTTTCTGTTGAGTGGTTGATGTTTGCTTTCGTAAAGAACTTAATAGTGATGGCATAGCGATTTTCTCTTGAAAATTGTAAGTTTTTATAAACAGTAACAGTAAATATAAAAGATTTAGTCAAAATTAAATTGAATCAATTTTTCCAATGCTTGCTCTCTTGATATGTAATCAGAATCTGGCATTGGAATTTCTCGAATCGCCTGTATTATTTTTTTCAATATTATTTTGTTACTTGAAAAGCGCAGTCCAAGGTAATAGAGAAGAAACAAACGCACTTTTATCAAGTTATGCGGTTGGTTGGCTAACTTTAAATGTAATATTGCATGAGTAGCAAGATAGCGTTGCCAAGCCATCATATGCGAGCAAAAGCTAGGAGCATCGAAAATAGCTAATATCGGTTTGACCAGCATCACTGAATGAGGTTTAAATTGCATTAGCAATTCAGTGGCAAAGTATAACGCTAGTGGAAATTGCTCGAATGCGGGGTGAGAGGGTATGACATCTTCATTAGTGCCAACTAGTAGAAAAATTTGTGCCGTGGTTTCTTGTTGAATTTTGGGTGCTTGAGTTTCATTTCTGAAGTATTTTTTATCCATATGAGTTTTAAAATGATTCGAAATTTCTTTTATATATCGTTCGCACTCGTGTAAGAGTTGCTGTAAGCCGTCATTTTTAGGGGAAATCTGAGAGTTGAAATTAAATTTACTTAGAAAATGACGTAGTACTGGAAAAGCCCATAGTAAGTCGTCTTCGGCTAAGCGATTTAACGCGATACTATGTTGGGTTAAAAGGTTCTGCCCACAGTTCATCTCTTCTTTGGAAAGAGGGGTGTTTATGCTTTTTTTGTAAAGTAACCAAGGAAGCAATTCACAGTCACTTTTGTATTCAAGGAGATAAGGTAAACCTAAATCTTGGTAAAAAGTAAACTCTGGCAACATATGAGCATTGAAAGCTGAAGTGTCTCGTAGATTTTCATCTAAGCTCCCTATTTCGAAGGTTCCTGATTCCCAAGTTTCACACGCAGATGTTTCAATACAATAACCACACATATCAAGTTCCTTTCAATTTACAATGGAGCTATCTTATTACCTCCCTACGACAAAACGTGTCGCGTTCAATATCCTATGATCCGGCTGAGACATTAATATTTTATCGGTTGGTGTTACCGAATTGATACGAAACGGGGTTTGTTGGCGCGTAATGTGCGCTAAAAAGCCCTTAAATCTATGACTTTAGCCATTTCGGCATAAATCTTTCATTCTTCTTGTAGTTTCATTTCCGGATGTTAATTCTATTTGTTAAAGTGGCGTCCAGTTTTTGTACTTGTTAGCTATTTTTCGCTGTCTTTTAGTTATTTTACTGAGTAACTAGGGAATTCACAGATTGCGACAGGTGCGTTGGTTCTTATTCGTAGGTTAAGGTTGCCCAATGGCAAAAGTGTGTTTTCAGATGAAAGGCACTGCGTTTACAGCAGTGGTGATGGATCTTCAGGCGTATTCCGCGGACTTATTTCGTGCGCAGCTAAAGCAAAAAATTGATACCGCTCCACAGTTTTTCAATGCGTCTCCTTTGGTGCTCAACTTAGCTTCATTCGAAGGTCAGCTTGAAGATGAGCAACTTGAACATATTGTTGCCGTGTGTCGTGAGGAAGGGTTACAGCCGATCGCATGTAGAGGCGCTACGCCCGAATTGCGCTACACCGTAATGGGGTTGGGGCTTGCGTCACTGCCAGCAGCCAAGACCAGAAGTACTGAGATCCCGGCTGAACCAGTGCAAGCGAAAGTGAAGCAGGTTGAGCCAGAACGAACCGTTGCCGAGCCGGCGCCGGTCGTTCGCCCAAGTAAGGTGATCACTAAACCGGTGCGCTCTGGTCAGCAGGTGTACGCAGAGGGTTGCGATTTAATCGTGATGGCGGCAGTCAGTGAAGGGGCTGAAGTATTAGCCGATGGACATATACACGTTTATGGTCCTTTACGAGGCCGCGCTTTGGCTGGTGTGAAGGGTGATACAAATGCACGGGTTTTTTGTCGACAGATGGAAGCTGAGCTGGTTTCGATTGCTGGCTACTTTGTGATGAATGAAAAATTACGTGAGCTGTGCTGGAAAGAACCGGCACATGCATTTTTAGAGGGTGAATCCATACAGGTTGCGGTGATTTAACGGGCATTTCGTGTGAGCTAAGCGAGAACAAAGCGAGAAACACGTGTCGTCGATAAACTGCAATCAGTGGGTTGGCTAAAACAGTTAGTGAGGGAATGTAGTGGCTAAAATTATAGTGGTAACGTCCGGTAAAGGTGGCGTAGGGAAAACAACAACCAGCGCAGCGATAGCAACAGGCTTAGCGATGCGTGGCTTTAAAACCGTGGTAATCGATTTTGATGTGGGCTTGCGAAACCTAGACTTGATCATGGGTTGTGAGCGCCGTGTGGTGTATGACTTTGTGAACGTCATCAAAAAAGAAGCCACATTGAATCAAGCGCTGATCAAAGACAAGCGCACCCCAGGTTTGTTTATTTTGCCAGCGTCGCAAACGCGGGACAAAGACGCCCTGTCAATGGAAGGCGTGCAAACCGTGCTAGAGAACCTAGCCAAAGACTTTGAGTACATCATATGTGACTCACCAGCAGGGATTGAGCAAGGCGCGCAAATGGCCTTGTACTTCGCGGATGAAGCGATTGTAGTAACGAACCCTGAAGTATCATCGGTGCGAGATTCAGATCGCATTATCGGTATTTTGCAAAGTAAATCACTTAAAGCAGAGCAGGGCGGAACGGTCAAAGAGCACTTGTTGCTTACCCGCTATAACCCAGAACGTGTTGCCTCAGCAGAAATGCTCAGTGTAGCGGATGTTGAAGATATTCTGGCCGTACCTTTGCTTGGCGTTATTCCTGAGTCTGAAGCGGTATTAAAAGCATCTAACCAAGGTGCACCGGTTATTTTAGATCAAGAGTCTGAAGCGGGTCAGGCTTATCTTGATGCTGTGTCACGGTTGCTTGGCGAAGACGTCAAACACCGTTTCCTTGATGTACAGAAAAAAGGATTCTTGAAGCGATTACTAGGAGGTAAATAGTGAGCATTTTCAATTACTTTTTAAAGAAAGAGAAAAAGAGTTCAGCATCGCTGGCCAAAGAGCGTTTGCAGATTATTGTGGCGCACGAGCGCAGCAAGCGCCAACAGCCTGACTACCTACCCTTGATGCAAAAAGAAATCATGGACGTTATTCGTAAATACGTAAACATAGATGAAGAGCAAGTGATTGTTCAGTTAGACAATAATGAAGATTGTTCTGTCTTGGAGTTGAACATTACTTTGCCAGAGTAATTGTTCAAGACCGCTTCAGATATCGCGCGTGATCGTAAGAGATGCTTATGGTCACGCTCTTTTGATTCTTCCTACAGCTTTGGTGTTTTTTGCGCCTGTTTCACTTCTTGCTAGCTACCACTTTGCTTTCTAGATCCCCAACCTAAGGGCAACTTCCTATAAGCTGATGATGGCAAGCATGTCATCGTCGTCTTCATCCATTCCTACTTCGGTAAAGCCAAAGCTTTGGTAAAACGACTTTGCCACAGGATTGTCGGGGTTATAGCAAATCTCTATTTCTTGTAAACCCGTTGTTTGTTTTATTTCATGTAGCGCAAGCTCCATAGCAACTCGGCCAATACCGTTTTTTTGATACTGCTCGTCTACCATAAAGCGCCAAATAGATATTTTACGGGGACTTTCAGCGACCCACATAAAAAAGCCGACGGGCGTGCTACCTTGGTATATGCCTCGACAGGTATAGCCTGTATGGTATTTTGATTCCAGCAATGACCAGCTATTATCAGCCACATACTCTTGTTGCCCTTCACTTACCGCTAGATCACTTACCTCTTCAAAATTATCTTTAGTTACTGGCCTTAGGTTTATATTCATTTCATTCCTTTGCTCTTAAGCCTTATACATAGAAACGTTATTGTGCGCTCGAATAGGCCATTTTCAATTAAAAAGGACGTATGTTTTACGACTGTTTCAATTCCCGCCACTCCAATGGGTTAAGCAGGTAACACTGCTTGAACTGTTCATACAGTTTCGGGTGGTGGCGTTGCAGTTGATGCGGCTTTTCAAAGAAGGTTTCTGTCACAACAGCGAAAAACTCGGCCGGGGAGGTTGCGCCATAACTGTCAATCACATCGTTATCGCCATTGGCCAATTTTTGTTGTTGCACGGCGAATTCAGCGCCTAACACCTGTGACCATTGTTGGTATTGCTCGGCTGCGGGTAATAATGGCAGGCCGTCCATGGCGGCATTTTCTTCATCTAATTTGTGGGCGAATTCATGCATTACTACGTTGTGCCCATCACGGCTATCAAGGGCGCCTTGTAACACGTGCTCCCAAGCGAGAACAATTGGCCCGCGATGCCAAGACTCACCCGCGCGAGTGCTGGTGGACGTGACCTGCAACAAGCCATCATGTTGGGTGCTGCTGGCCACATAAGTGTCGGGGTAAACCAAAATCGTCCGAAAACCTGGGTAGTAATCACCCGGGCGATTGAGCAATAAGGTGCATGCTTGTGCAGCGATTAACACGCGCACTTTGTTGGTGACGTCAAATTCACCTCGGCCAATGATGTCTTTTTCATCTAAAAACACTTGCATGTGGCCAACGAGCTTACGCTGCAGTTCGTTAGGCAGGCGCGAATATAGTGGGTATTGGGTTTTTAAAATCTGCAGATATTCAGGTGCTAACGGTTTAGCACTTAATACAGCGCGCCGCGCTTCTTTGCGCTTTAGCTTGCGCTTGTCGAAATAAAACCAGCCCAGCATGATCACTATCGGCAGGCTGAGTAAACAATAAATGAGTGTTTGGCGCATAAAGGCTCTTTGCTGATTAACGTTCAGCGATCAGCTTATCAAGAAAGGGGGTATGGATCTAAATAACGGAGCCAGTTTTGCGAAGTTAAAACCCAGCGTAAAGCTGGGCTATTTAACATGAAATTCCTTTTTTACCGTGCTGCATGTTTCAAAGAACTATTTCTTTGCCCGCTCTGCAAAGGTCTTAATATTGATTTCGGCGACCTTTTCCCATGCCTCATTAGGGACGAGCACAGACATGGCGTAGTGGGCGATTTTCCATTGGCCGTTTTCATTTATTAGCACACCGGTTCCGCGAAAGCGGCCCCACTTTTCAGACACGGTAATCTCGTCAAACCAAGCGATGTTTTGCTCTGCAGAGAAATTGATGTTGCGCTCCACGGATTTGTACGTCCAACCGGTGCCACCTGCGAAGCGTTCAGCCACGTATTTGTCTAATGTTTTTGGACGCGACCAGCGCTCCCAATCATCCGTGCCCATAAATACGCCGGTATCGGTAAATGAGCCTAGGTATTTACTTAGGTCTGCTTGGCTGGCGGCTTCATGCAAGCCATCGAGTACGTTATTGACTGCTTGGGTTGCCTTGGGGGCGCTCTTAGTGTCGGCCAATACACTGAACGAACAGCATAGTAGCGCGGCGAGCATGAATGGTATGGCGCCTTTTCGTAGCGGGTTAAACATTATCAGTCACTCCATTTGAATGTGGTTGTGTTTGGCTGTGGTCTTTATTTATTCTTTTTATTCACACAACAGAATTTGTTCTGTTGTGGGTTCACACTTCAGTCATTCACTAATAATACTCACAAAGATAACCCTATGCACTTGTGCCGCATAGGGTTATCTCGCGCTTAATGATTGACGTAATACGTCTTAAAAACCACCTCTAAAAGTCATGCCTATGGTACGCGGTGTAACACGTATGCTGGCAGGTGGATCAAACGGTGGGCGACCAATGGCTCTGACTACACCATCGTCATCAAACATGTTGTTGGCAAACAAGGATATCTCGTAACCAGAGAAGCGAATACCCACGCGCATATTTGCCACTGTGTAGGCGTCCATTTTGCGATAGTTCGAGTTTTGCTCACTGAATTCGGTTGAGCGATCATCCGTGTATTGCACATTGACCCAACCGAAACCTTCAAGATCTTCGTTTAATTCAGTTGAGTATTCCGCTGATGTCGTGAAAGAGAACTCAGGTACGAAAGGGGCTGGGTCGCCTTTTTGCGCATCTAGGTTGGGTACATCTGCATCCAACGTGGTGTCGATGTAAGCGCCGCCAGCCGATAGCACCAAGCCATCAAGAGGTTTCACTGTGACTTCTAGTTCAAGGCCTCTACTGGTGGCATCCCCAACATTTTCTTTGAAACCAAAACCACATTCAAAGCTGCGGCTGGTTTGCATGTCGCTCCAGTCAATGTGGAAGTATGTGGCGTTGTAGCTCACGGTGCCTTGGGTGTCACTGCCTTTTACACCGACTTCGTAGTTCCAGATTTCATCCGGGTCGAAGAAGCGTGTATCGCCACCATCACGTTCAACCTGTGCCAGCTCATCGGCACACACTGATTCAGGAATAGCGCCGTTGATCCCCCCGTAACGGAAGCCTTTTGCGGCTTGCGCGTAGACTAAATTATCGCGATTTAAATGATACGACACATTAAGCTTAGGGTTGTAGCCATCGACTTTGCCTTTAGGACGTGTGTCACTGTTGGCTTCGCCATTGAACAAGCCTGACTGATAAAATTCAATCTCTTGTTCCCAGTTAAAGTAACGTAAGCCTGCTGTGATGGATAGGTCACCAATGTCATAGTAGAGTTCGCCGAAAAAGGCGTAGGTTTTCACGGTTAAATCATCAAAGCCATAAAATAAGTGATCCTCGGGGGCACCAAAGGCGGAAGAGGGCACCCCTAGAATTGCATCAGCCCCAGGAACAGGGAAGGTATTTTCATAAAACACGTCTTTTTTATCAGCGTATGCACCTACCGTCCATTGTAAATCGCTGTCGGTGGTTGAGGCTAAGCGCAACTCTTGCACGAAGACTTCTGAGTCCGTTAAGTCAACCAATTCATGAGGTGTTATGCCCGGTGGTAGGGCTGATTCAAATAACAGATCCAGTGAACGAGGGTTAACGATAGAACGGTCAAAGTAGGATGTAGAACTCGTTAACTCAGCCCAATCTAGATCGTAGGTTAGGGTCAGGTTACCTATGTCCATGGTATCGTCGTAACCATCGAAGGAGGGATAATCGCGCACAAATAGGGGCGTGGAGTCGATATCTACAGGACGCCCATCATCTGAATAGTCATGGTGTAAGTAACTAAGCTCAATGCTTAATTCGTTAGTAGGAATATATAAAGCCGCTATTTTGGCTCCTTTAGATAATCCATCGTTAAGGTTTTTTTCACCGGTTAAGCTGTTATCAATATAGCCGCCATTATCGAGGTAATAACCACTGACGCGTACGGCCAATTCGTTTTCGATAATGGGCACGTTGACTAACGCTTTAACGGATTTATTATTGCTACCATGCTCTATTTTTGATGCGCTAAGTTCGTACTTGCCTTCAAATTTGGATAGGTCTGGATCATTAGACACTAAGCGTACGGTGCCTGTCATTGAGCCTGCGCCAAACAGTGTGCCCTGTGGCCCACGTAATACTTCGACCCGTTTTAAATCAAACAAAGCCAATTCTGGGTTCATGCCGCCCATTGAAATGGGAATTTCATCTAGGTATATGCCCACGGTTTCTTGGTTTTGGGTATCGTTGTCATTACCCCCGCCGTTTGCTACGCCACGAATAGATAAGCGCGTCCGGCCTGGGCCATTCTCGTACGCTGTAAGGCTGGGCACCACACCAAGCAAATCAGTGAAGTCAGCGGCGCCTAAATTTTCAATCAAACCTTCACCCACTACGTTGATACTAATGGGCACGTCGTTCATTGACTCTGAGCGCTTACGTGATGTGACTATGACTCGCTCGTAGGGTTCAGCCTCTTTTTGTGCTTGGGCACTGTTTTCTTGAGCGTGCAGACTGGTTCCACTTAAGGCCGCGCTGACCATCAGTGCTAGGGCTGAATGGCGTAATATTCTGGTGCTATAGGAGTGACCGGCAGATGAACTGACAGATGTAGAGGTGAAATCTATTGTGTGTGTGCTTTGCATAGTGTGTCCCTTTCAATGAATTGTTTTTAGCGATGCCTATCGCTTTATCGCGTTCTTGTTAATTTCCCAAATGACGGACCTGCATATGCTCGAGGGTTTATCCCTTCTTATTGCTTTGTAGGAATGTCGCGATTGGATTAACAGCTCAGTTTCGACCTGTTTTGCACGCCGCGCAATCACTTCTAGTACTGGTTAGACCTTGCTCAGGCTAATAAATACGGGGTTTTCGCCAATTATATTGCCCGAATTTATTATTTGTTACAATTTGCATTTTTGGTGCGTTTTTATTCTTTGTGGTGCAGGGGTTGGGTATTCGGTTGACCGTGGTACGTCAGTACCATCTTTTGTTTAAGGTTTATTTACTCGTCAGATCTGTGTTCAATCGCAGTAAAAACGCGTTTTTTCGTGCCTCGGTTGATTTTTTACAGGCACTTTTAATCCGGTTGGTACATTTATTGTGATGGGTTGGTTAATCCTCGCAGAAGGTATTTATCGAAACGCTATTCCACGAAATGGTATTTGAAAGTAGCTAACGCCAATGTAAATAGACCAGGAACCACGCACATGAAAACAGCCAACCAATATTTTCGTCCTACTTTACTTAGCGTGTCGCTTGCCGCGTTATTCACCGTTAACCCTATATTAGCCCAAGAGGTTGATGACAATGCAATGGAAGATGCGCCTGAAAAAATTCAGGTGATGGGCCGCCGAATATCTGAAACCGAAGTGGCGATAGGAACGGGAGAGGTAACTAACACGCTGGCCGTGACCCGTGAAGCATTGCTGTCAGCCCCTGGGGGAATTTCAGGCTTAAAAATGCTTGAGAGTCTACCGGGTTTTAACGTGCAAACAGATGGGGCTTTGGGTTTATATGAATTTGGTAACTCGGTCAATGTGCGTGCGTTTAACTTGAGCCAAATGGGCTTCGTATTAAATGGCGTGCCGATGGGGCGTTCAGACGCATTTGGTGGTAGTCCGATTTTCAGATACGTGGACAACGAGAACTTAGCCTCTGTAGTTGCTTCACCCGGTGCAGGAGATGTGTCAGCGCCTAGTTATTCCACACTTGGCCCTATCGCGTCTTACTACTCGGTTGACCCATCAGATGAGATGGGCGGTATGATGTCACTAACCGTGGGAGATGACGATTTACAGCGCTCGTTCATTAAATTAGAAACGGGTGATCTCAATGGTTTTAAAGCGTTTGTGAGCCGCTCAAAAACCGACAGTGATTTATGGCGCGGCCCCGGCACCATTGACCGAGAACATATTGAGGCCAAAGCGGTTTACGCGTTTAGTGCTGATACCAAACTGTCATTTAATTATGTTTCAAACGACTTTTTCGACTATGACTCACCCTCTGGCACCGAAGCCACGTTTGATAACGACTATTACTACAGCTACCTAGAATCGATCCCCGAAGGTTGTATCGGGGCGATGCCACAAGTATATGATTTCAATCAAGATGGCTCGATAAATGATAGCGACTTCACCCCTGTATTCACTGGTAGCAATTGTACAAGTTACTATGAAGACAGAGTGAATGTACGAGACGATCAACTCTATTCTTTGCAACTTGAAACCTACTTAACCGACAATCTGCAGTTTGCCGGTACCTATTACTTTGAAGACAAGGATGGGTACGGCGTATCACCTGATTCCTATACAAATACTCTGGGTATTTATGAACGCCAAGCCGCAGCAGGGCTTGATGTAGTGCACCCACGCGGGGTGCAATATGGTCTTTCTTCGGTGGGCGGTGATCGTAAAGGCTTTGTGGCTGACTTTACCTTAGAGCTTGAAAACAATGTGATTGAGTTTGGTGGTTGGCAAGAAAAAGACACCTACAATCGAACCCAACAACGCTTGAACAAAACCGGCGGTAGCGTCGATGGGGATGTGATTTGGGATGAAGTCGCCTATTACAGACGTGATTACACTGCAGTACGAGAAACCACCCAGTTTTACCTAAAAGACACCATAAGCTTACTCGATGATGCGTTGAAGCTAGAGCTGGGTATTAAGTCTTTAAGTGTGGATTACACCCTAGATGGCTATCGAGATTATGCGGATTATGAAATTAACAGCGAAGCTGGCTATGGTCCGCAATCTGTCGGCGGAGAGTTCAGTAAACACTTTTTACCTTCTATCGGCGCTGTGTACAGTGTAAATGACACGGATCAAGTCTTTGCGTCTTACTCTAAAAACTATGCGCTCCCCAGCGGCACCGACGATATTTACGATAACGCCTTGAGTTTTGAGCCTGAAACACCTGAGGGGGAAGAAGCAGATAACTTTGAAGTGGGTTACCGAACCAATCAAGAAACGTTTAATGCCGCATTGGCACTTTTCTACACGCGATTCGATAACCGCCTGTTTGCCAGCAACGTTTTTAACCCCGCGACTCAGCAACCAGAAAGTTTCTACATCAACGGCGGCGCATCAGAAGCCTATGGTTTTGAGTTAAGTGGTGTGTATCAACCCGAGGCATTTAACAAGCAACTGTATTTGAACGCTAACATATCTTACAAAGATGCTACCTTGGCTGATGGTTTTGGCAGTAATCCCGAAGGAAGCCGCTTAGCGGACAGCCCAGAATGGTTGATGACCGCTGGGATCACGTATGAGCCAACAGAATGGTTAGTGGCGAATATGTCAGCAAAGTATACGGGTAGCCGATTTACCGATTACGCTGAAACCTATTCGATGGACAGTTACACTATTGTCAGCGCGTACGTGGATTTAGGCGGCGTCAATCCGTTTGGTATGCCGGAAAACGTGAGTCTTCGCTTCAATGTGGACAACTTATTTGACGAAGAAGTGTTGTCCTTTGCGTTTGTCGGCTCGGCCTTTTATCGCCCCCTTAATCCACGTAATTTTCAAGCCTCTTTAACCGTGGCGTTTTAATAAATATGAGTAAACATATGTATAAATTTAATAAAAAGGTGCTTTCCATTACTCTTGGTTTATTGTGCTGTCAGGCAGCAAATGCCGCTGTATCAATAGAAGATGCAACGGCTATTCAGCGCAGCTTAATCACTTTGGATACCCATCTAGATACACCGGCAAATCTGGTTGTGCCTGGCTTTAATATTCTTGAACGGCATTCCTATGGGCATGATTATTCTCAAGTGGATGTGCCGCGTATGCAAGAAGGCGCGTTGGATGGCGGTTTTTGGGCTGTGTATTCTCCCCAAGGTGAGCTGACCAAAGGGGGCTATGAGCAAAGTCGTGATACCGCCTTACTGCGTGCTTTGGCGATTCGTACTATGGTGTCGGCAAACCCACAAGTGTTTGAATTTGCCACTGAATCTGCTGATGCCGCAAAAATAAAGAAGAACAGCAAGCATATTGTGTACATGAGCATGGAAAATGCCTACCCGCTAGGGACGGATATTAGCTTGCTTGAAACATTCTATAAGTTTGGTTTGCGTATGGCAGGTCCAGTGCATTTCAAAAACAATCAGTTTGGCGATAGCTCCACCGATCCTGGTGGCACACAGTGGGATGGGTTATCGCCTTTAGGCGAAGAGCTGGTAGCAGAAGCTAATCGTTTAGGGATTGTGCTTGATGGCTCCCATGCTCATGATGAAACGGTAAAAGACATGATCCGCTTGTCAAAGACACCGATTATTTTGTCGCACACTGGCAGTAAAGCGATTTACGATCATCCGCGTAACGTTGACGATGCTTTGCTTAAACAGCTAGCTGAGTCCGGCGGTGTTATTCAGATGAATGCGTACAGTGAGTACCTTGAAAAATTGCCTGACGATCCACAGCGTAAAGAAGCCTATAAAGGGCTGATGAAGTTGGTTAAAGAGGGAAGTGAGCGCAGTGTTTTACTCGAGAAACGACGAGAAATCGATCATGAGCATCCCGCTGTTAAAGCATCGTTTGAAGTGTATATGGAACACTTTCTTCATGCATTAAATGTTGTTGGGCCTAAGCATGTTGGTATTGGCGCAGACTGGGATGGCGGCGGTGGTGTTGATGACATGATGGATGTGGTTAATCTACCTAAGATCACAAAACGTCTACTTGATGAAGGCTACAGCAAAAGCGACTTAGCAGATATTTGGGGCGGCAATGCCCTTAGAGTGTTACAACAAGCTCATGATTATGCTGAAAGTGTAAAAAATGATAGCAAATAGCACGTGCTAGGGTAACTCAGTAATACGCTCGCCCACCCACTTTAGCTAAGCTTTTGGGCGAGCCGTTTGCGATGTGTTGACGCTGTAAAGGTAACAACTAAAAGTACACCGCGTATGACACGTTAAGAAAGTCCACGCCTGGGTTATGATCGTTCAACCCGCCATTCGAATAGTGCATGTAGCGTAATGCCACTGAGTGATTCATGTTCTCACCAAAATCGGTCACTAAGCCCAAGCGGTCTTCAAACTGATAGTGAGAGCCAATATCTTTACCTGCAAACCGGGTGTCTTCTACTAACGAAACACCGATACCGAACTCCCATCTTAGGGGATATTTGTTGGCGATGGTCGCGAACTGCTTAGAAATGACCGGTGATATCGCCGCAGCGTAGTTTGTTTCATGGCGGTTCTGCTCACCCACTTCCCAGAAGTTCATACTGACTTCCCAGTAAATGTCTAAATTTCCCAACCATTTAATTTGTGTTAACTGTGTTGCATAAGGGCGATAGGCTAATCGTATGCCTTGAATGTCATCTGAGCCTAAAAGGTAATCAACCGCGATGCCTTGCTTTGTGGCGTGAGCAGAAGGGGTAACAAAGTAGCTGCCGAGTAAGGCAATAATAATAAGAAGTGTACGCATGTGTGTGTCTCTAGCTAAGATAATGTGAGACTACTAGATAGGGACGAAAAATCAAAAAAATTAGTTTTATTGCTGCAATAAATAGACTTTACCGTTCGGTAATATCGAATCATTATTGTTTTTAATAGCCTATTTAAAGAATATGTACATTAATTCAGTATTTTGATTATATTTATTTACTTGTTAAACAGACCATTAACCTAGTGTCTAACTGCATAGGGTAAATATTCAAGGGTTGGTTCATGATTGAAATAAAATAATGGGTCTTGCGAAATTACCTATTGAAAATGGTTTTAAATGAAACGAAGTACAATATCGGGAGAAACGCGTGAAGCAGCTCAGTAGTAGCGAGCAAGAAAAGGTTGGGCTTGAACATCAGGCGGCTAAAATTTTTATGCGTTGTTATGAACGTGAAAGCGGCCATGAAATCAGGCATCTTTGGCATAATAAGCCTAGAAAACCAGATGTGTCATGTAAGTTAGACGGTAAACGCTTAGATCTCGAAATTGCGCATTTATACGGAACTGAGCTAGAAGCAAAACAGATTTTAGGACGTCACCTTGATGACAAAACATGCGCCGAGCTCAGGCAGCTAACAGCACATACCGAGCCTGAGGCGCGTTTAGTTAAAGCGTTGAACAGAATATTACTTAATAAGTCAGGCAAGTATTACCGCTCTGAACGTGTTTGGCTGGTTATCCGTAATGCGCACCCGGCTTGGGATCGTGAGCAAATTGAAGCGTTGCAGCATGAAATTGATGTGCCCCCAGCACACCCCTTTGAACAAATATGGATGGTGGGGGACTGGGAAGGAAAAAGCGGTATCGTCAAGTTATACCCTTAACGCAAGCGCAAGCACTCACCGTTAAAACTGCTTATTGCTGTTAGCCATTGCGCTAGCACTTGGTTTGCGCTTTGATGCAAACAGGTTTTATTCAACACGCTGGTTATCTATCACTCTTATTAGTTAACACCTTTATTAGTTAACACACTACAACGAATGGCATGTGCTTCGTACTTATTCTTGAGCAATAGCATAGCCAAGTTCACACCAGCGCTGGGTTCCCCCTGCGAGTGAGTAGATATGGGTGAACCCCATACGCGTCAGCGATTGTGCCGCCAGCGCGGAACGCCCTCCCGTGCGACAATATAGCAGTATATTGCGTTGGGCTAGCCAGTCTAACGGCTCGATTTCGTCATGACCAATAGCCACCCCACTTAGCTTAGCCTCAAGTAGCCCACGAGGAATTATATGCGCACCCGGCAGCACACCCAACTGACATTCTTCATCCTCGCGCACATCAATCAGTACGGGATAAACGCTGGGATCTTTGGCGTATTCTTCGCACGTCACTTCTTTGATGATTTGTCGCACTTGTTGGATATATTGGGAATAATCTAATACACGGTTTTGCATCATTGATACCTCAGTAAAGTAAGTTGATTAACAGCCAAATGGCAACAAGTACGATCAAAGTGGAAAATCCTCGTTTGAGTATTCGCTGGTCCAAATGAGATGAAATGCTTTGCCCAGCCAGCACACAAATAGAGCCGATACTGGCCATGGTGATAATGATGATGCCGTTTAGCTCAACACCGTGCCCACCTGCCGCAATGGTGGTAAAAGCGGTAAAGGCGTTGATCACGATAAGCACTAAACTATTTGCGACTGCTTTTTGCATGTTTACACCGGTAAAAAACACCAAAGCGGGAACAATTAAAAAACCACCGCCCACACCGACCACACCTGTTATCAACCCCATAGAGGCTGCGGCGATGAGTAGATTGCGCTTGCTCGGTGGGGGCGCAGAAACAGACGTAGCCATTGAAGCGGTATGGGAAGATGAAGAATTGTCTGAGGCAGCGCGGACAGTCCCGGCAAACATTTTATAAGCAGCAATGCACATAATGGCCACCAACAACAGGGTTTGACTACCTTGAGGGAGCCATATGCCTAGACGCGCGCCCACTGCAGCAAAAGGCAAGCTAACAATGCCGAAGCTAACAAGGATCGATAAATCTAACTGCCGATTTCGATAGGCTTTGATACCGCCTACTGCTGAGATAAGGCCCACTATTAGCATCGAGCTGGTAATAGCGCTTTTTTCATCTAGCCCCAAAAATAAGGTCAGGGCAGGCACAGTTAAAATGGAGCCTCCCGCACCTAACAGCCCTAAACTTAGCCCGATTAACCCTGCGCTTAATAGCAACATCAGAAACATAAACTTGTACAAACTTTGATTAATATTGTATATTTACAATATACGATATTGTTGTGCAAATTAGCAAGAGGTAATTTATGACAGTTCAAGTAAATGGTTTTTATCATGATGCAACGGGCACAGTCAGTTATATAGTGTCAGACAGTGAACGCAAGCACGCAGTGATCATCGACAGCGTTTTAGACTTTGATCTCTTTTCAGGGGAAGTGTCCTCTACTTTTGCTGATAAGCAATTGGCATTTCTGCACGAAAATCAGCTAACGTTGGACTGGATATTAGACACCCATGCCCACGCAGATCACTTAAGTGCTGCCCATTATTTACACTCAAAAACAGGCATTAAAACGTGTATAGGGGAAGGGATTAAGGCGGTGGAAGCACGCTTTGCTAAGACATTCAATTTTGCACCTGAGGAAGGTCATCGCTTTGACGCGTTCGACAAATTATTACAAGACGGTGAGTCATTGCAGTTTGGCTCAGCCACGCTGGTGTGCATGAGTACGCCAGGTCACACAAGTGACAGCCTTAGTTACATTATTGATGACAATGTCTTCGTCGGCGACACGCTATTTATGCCTGACGGTGGCACGGCAAGATGTGATTTCCCTGGGGGTGATGCAGGGTTGTTATGGGACAGCATAAACCGCCTTCATCACTTACCGGCACATTACAAAATTTGGGTATGTCATGATTACCAGCCCGACAACAGAGAGCTACAATATCAAACGACAGTGGCGCAAAGCCAAGCGGCGAATATTCATGTGAATAATCAAATAGATAAGGCGCAGTACGTGGCGCTTCGCAACAAACGAGATGCTACGCTGGCGGTGCCGAAACTGCTGTATCCCTCCCTGCAAGTTAACTTGCAAGCAGGGAAGTTACCTCAAAAGCAGAGTAACGGGCTGCGTTATCTGTCTATTCCGCTGACGGATAAAACACAGTAGCCTAAAATAATTAGCTAAAAATTTTCGGGGACTTTTCGACTTTTTTAGCGATATCTTCCAAACGTTTTTGATTGTTGGGGGCCATTTGGCGACGGGAAAGTTCAGATAAAAACTGCCGTGTATTAATCGTTTTATAAGCCCCTTGTTCAGCTTCAACTAAGCTTTGAAGCAGATTTAAACTAAAGGCCACCTCTCGAGGAAAGAGTAAATAAGCTTGGTAAAAATCCCGTGTGGCTTTTTGATAGTCCTGCTTTATGTAATGTTCTAAGCCTGTTTTGTTTAACTTCATTGCTTCAGGCCGGCGTTCGCCAATGCTCTCTTCACGTTTCACCACCTGCATGTTGGCAACGGTAGTCTCATTGCCATCGTCTAGTTGAGAAAGGCGCATCTTGCACAAGGCTAATATTTCTGAGGCTTTTTCATCGTTACCTACGCCTTTCCACGCGGAAATAGCATCTGTCATCTGCAGGACGTCGCTATCAGTCATGTCATCCATGCCCTCACGATTGAGAAGCTCTGAGGCTTTATCTATATTTCCCGCCATGACAGCTGCTGCCGCATACAAAAAATCTTTTTTAATGATTAATTTTTGATCCAAGTTTTTACGTCCAGCCGAGCCAATCAAAAATTTAGCGACTTGCAGGGTTTTCTCTCGCTCATTGGCTTTTTTACCCTCAGCTTCTTGCAAATAACATCGGGCTAAATCTAGAGATAGCTCATCGTAACGTTCTCGGATACCACGATTCGACTCTCGCTTTTTCTCAAGTAATTGAATCGCTTCGTCATTGCGCTCTTGGGCTTGATATATATAAGCTTTGAGGCGAGCAGCAGAGACCGACATCTCACCTTCGCGAATTGCGTTAATGTGATCTTCTGCTTGAGCATATTGGTTGGCGTCGATACAAATTCGCGCTAGCCACTCCCGGGCTTTATCACTGGTGAGCTGAGTCCCCGTGAGTGCCAAAAGCATGTCTTCACTTTGCTTTATTTGACCATCTAAATACAGGCTCTGGATCAGTCCCCACTTGGCCCAAATGATTTTGTTTGAGCCGCGAAGTACATCGTTGTACACGCTTGCGGCTTCTTTGAAGCGCTTTACTTTTATTAGTAAACGCGCCTGCAGCTTAACCATTTGGCTGCGCATACGAGGACGGCTGTTGCGCTCAAGCATGTAATTTAACTTATCTAACGCGTGAGCGAATTCGTCTTCGTCCATGAGTTTGAAAACGGGCATTAAATAGTGGTGGAAATTCAAACATGCGGAAATGTTTTTTTCGATACTGCGAATGGTATACGGTTTGATGACAAGTGCGTCAGGGTGCACATCGACGATTTGACCCACTATCATAGGTAAGCGATCTGAGGTGATAAAAATAATACTGGTAGAGCTTTTTAATAATCCCAGCTCTTGTAATTCCTGCACCACTTCTACGCCATTTTTGTTTTGGCCTAAATGATAATCCATTATTAACAAATCGATGCGACGCAGGCGTGCGTGGGCTTTTAACTCCCGACCGTTGCTAAAACAGCCGATTTCGCTAAAGCCCATTTCCATTAAATGATTGCGCAGGTTGATACGAGCCATGCCATTGTCTTCAACAATAGCGACTTTGATATCACTTAGTGACATGAAGGGCCTTTCGGATTTTAAAATCTTTTTTCATCATAATCAGTAGCATAGCAAGGAAAAAGAATACGTGTAGTTATTTGCTTAAGGGAAACATTAGAGGCCTAGTTTGCTGAAATACCATAGCTATGTATACAGAAGTTGTCAGTTAATAGAATAAATTATTGAACTGACGTTAACGTAAAGGTAAATTGTTTGGTAATCTTGATAACACTTTGTTAACAGTTTTGGTTTGCCGTTAAAATCAAAGCGCTTTAAATAGGGCTACTTATGCAACACGTTCCTTTACTTATCAACGGTGAGTTTTTTTCATCTCAATCGCAGCAATTTATCGACGTTACCAATCCTGCGAATAATTCTGTCATCGCCAAGGCGCCCATTGCCACTGACGCTGAACTAGAAGCCGCGGTGGCCAGTGCCAAAGAAGCCTTTTTAACGTGGCGAGAAGTACCTGTGCCTGAGCGTGCTCGCGTGATGATGCGCTACCAGCAATTGTTAAAAGAGCATCATGATGAAATTGCCACGTTACTGAGCAGTGAAACCGGCAAGACCTTTGATGATGCAAAAGGTGACGTGTGGCGGGGGATTGAAGTCGTTGAGCAAGCCATGAACGCGCCCTCCATGATGATGGGGGAGACCGCAGAAAATGTGGCTCGTGGTATAGACACCTACAGCTATATTCAACCGCTGGGTGTGTGCCTAGGGATCACGCCATTTAACTTCCCTGCGATGATCCCGCTGTGGATGTTCCCGATGGCTGTTGCTTGTGGCAATACATTTATTCTTAAACCGTCAGAGCAAGACCCGCTTACGCCCACACGCTTGGCTGAATTGTTTATTGAAGCTGGCGCGCCCAAAGGGGTATTAAATGTTGTTCACGGTGGTAAAGATCAAGTCAATAAATTGCTTAACCATGATGATGTGCGCGCAGTGTCATTCGTGGGCTCAGTCCCTGTAGGCCAGCATGTATATAAAACAGCAACCGATAATATGAAACGGGCACAGTGTTTTGCGGGTGCTAAAAATCATTCTGTGATCATGCCTGATGCCAACGTAAAGCAAGTACTAAACAACCTAGTCGGGGTTTCAGTTGGCGCTGCTGGTCAGCGTTGTATGGCGATTTCTGTGGCTGTATTTGTTGGCGCATCAAGTCAGTGGATTGACGAACTCGCCCAGATGATTGGCCAAGTCAAACCAGGCTTATGGGATGACAAAGATGCGGCTTACGGCCCACTTATTAGCCCGCAGGCAAAAGCCCGCGTGTTATCACTTATTCAGCAAGGTAAAGATGAAGGTGCGAAATGTTTATTGGATGGTAGCGATTTCACATTACCTGGCTACGAAGAGGGTAATTGGGTTGGGCCCACTGTTTTTAGCGATGTGACTACGGACATGGAAATATATAAACAGGAAATTTTTGGCCCTGTTTTATGTTGCATGGTAGTGGATACACTCGAAGAAGCGATCGCGCTGGTTAATCGCAATCCCTTTGGTAACGGCACATCAATTTTCACCGCTAGCGGCGCTGCAGCGCGCAAATACCAGCACGAAATAGAAGTTGGCCAAGTGGGAATCAACGTACCTATTCCTGTTCCTTTACCGTTTTTTTCGTTTACCGGTTGGAAGAATTCTTTCTACGGGGACTTACACGCCTACGGTAAGCAAGCAGTACGTTTTTACACTGAGACCAAAACTGTGACAGCCCGTTGGTTTGAGAACGATATTCCCAGTGGTCCAAACATGACTATCGAATTGAAGTAAAGGAGCCCATTATGAACTTTGATTTAAGCGAAGATCAGCAAGCATTTGCGGATACAGCTCGTCAATTTGCAGAGCAAGCCCTAGCCCCTAATGCAGCCAAGTGGGACAAAGAGCACCATTTCCCGAAAGACGTTATTCAACAAGCTGGGGAGTTAGGTTTCTGCGGCTTGTACACCAGTGAAGAAGACGGTGGTTTAGGCTTAAGTCGTTTGGACTCATCAATTATTTTCGAACAGTTATCCATGGGGTGCACTGCCACCACGGCCATGATGACTATTCACAATATGGCGACCTGGATGATCGCAAAATGGGGCAAACCAGCATTAAAAGCCAAGTGGTGCCCCGATTTGGTCACAGGTAAATTACTGGCGTCATATTGCTTAACAGAGCCGGGTTCTGGCTCTGATGCCGCAGCACTTCGAACCAGTGCCAAGTTGGACGGCGATGATTATGTGCTTAACGGCTCGAAAATGTTTATCTCAGGCGCGGGTGAAACCGATGTGTTAGTCGTGATGGCTCGCACCGGCGGGGATGGTCCTAAAGGTATATCGGCGTTTTTAGTCCCAGCCGATGCACAAGGTATCACTTATGGCAAAGCGGAAGAAAAAATGGGCTGGAATGCGCAGCCCACGCGCTTAATTACGTTTGATAATGTGCGCGTCAGTCACATCAATTTGCTTGGGGATGAAGGCCAAGGCTTTAGCTTCGCTATGCAAGGTTTAGATGGTGGCCGAGTCAACATTGCGACATGCTCCATCGGTACTGCTCAGCAGGCTCTGAATACCGCTACCGCTTACATGAAAGAGCGTACGCAATTCGGTAAGCCACTCGCTGCCTTTCAAGCATTGCAATTTAAGCTCGCTGATATGGCGACCGAATTGGTCGCAGCCCGTCAGATGGTGCGCCTAGCTGCGTTTAAATTGGACAATAAAGACCCTGAGCGCAGTGCTTATTGTGCCATGGCAAAACGTTTTGCCACCGATATTGGCTTTGAAGTGTGTAATCAAGCCCTGCAAATTCATGGTGGCTACGGCTACATTCAAGAATACCCATTAGAGCGTCATGTACGTGATGTGCGGGTACATCAAATTCTGGAAGGAACTAATGAGATTATGCGCATGATTGTGGGTCGACGTCTTTTGGCGGACGACGCCGGGAGCATACTGTAGAGCGAGTATAAACATCCTGAGCTATCGGGATTTTTTGCATATCAGAGTCTGTACTTTAAGGCTTGCATTTGCATCTTACAAAAGGAGTAGACAGTGTCTGACAGCGTTATATTTCAAGAGCTTACTACCAACAGCGGCATGAAAATAGGGCATGCTACGCTTAATCGGCCTAGCGCCCACAATGCGCTAAACATGGACATGATTCAGCTACTGATGCCGCAACTGCTAGCGTGGCAACAAGACGAAAATATCTGCATGGTGCTTTTAGATGGCAGCGGCGAGAAAGCGTTGTGTGCCGGTGGTGACGTAGTGGCCATGCACAACGCCATGGCAAGCCAGCCTAATAGTATGCCTGAATCTTTGCAGGCCTTTTTCACCCAAGAATATCAACTTGATTACTTGATCCATACCTACACTAAACCGTTCGCTGTATGGGGAGCGGGGATCGTGATGGGGGGCGGTATGGGTTTGATGAATGGTGGCAGTCATCGCATTGTGACCGATACATCGCGTCTTGCCATGCCCGAAATCAGCATTGGGCTATACCCAGATGTGGGCGGCAGTTGGTTCTTAAATAATATGCCACCAGGCTGCGGCCTATTTTTAGGCATGACAGGTGCCAGCATGAATGCCACTGATGCCTTGTACGTCAATATGGCCGACTACTTCATGCCAAATGATATGAAAAACCAATGGCTTGATAGTTTGAAGCACGTGCCGTGGGGCAATAATAGCGCAGCCAACAGCGATCAGTTGAGTGTGTTATGCGCCAAGCAGCATCAACAACATCAGGCATTGCTGCCAGAAGCAAAGGTACAGCCTTTACAAAGCACACTTGATGAACTTGCTATGAAAACCAGCGCCGCTGACGTGGCAGATCAGATCATGGGGCTTGATGCACAAGGCGATAAGTGGCTAAGTAAAGCACAAAAGACCTTGCAAACGGGCTCGCCTATTAGCGCCAGTTTAGTTTTCAAGCAGCTTCAACATGGGCAAAGCCTGACCTTAGCCCAATGTTTTGAAATGGAATTAACCATGTCATGCCGCTGTGGTGAGTTTGGGGAATTCCAAGAAGGGGTTAGGGCATTATTGGTGGATAAAGACCATCAGCCAAAGTGGCGTTACACAAGCATTGACCAGGTGCCAAATGAGACCATGGTGTGGTTTTTTGATAGTCCATGGCAAGCAAATGCACACCCTCTTCAAGATTTAGCCAAGGAGTAATCATGTCATTATCAAATTACAGTATCGCCTTTATTGGTTTGGGTAATATGGGCGGGCCTATGGCGAGCAATTTACTTAAAGCTCACGCCAAGGTCTGTGTTTTTGACTTAGTACCCCAAGCGGTTGCGGAATTAGAAAGCCAAGGTGCACGAGCAGCGCAGAGCGCCGAGGATGCCGTGAAAGGTGCAGATATCGTTATTTCCATGCTGCCTGCGGGTAAACACGTGCAAAGTTTATATTTAGGAGACAGCGAGCGCGGCACTGCAGGTTTGATTGGCGTGCTTGGGCAAAATACGTTAGTGATTGACTCCAGTACCATTGACGCAGCAACCTCTATTTTGGTTGCCAAAACGCTGGCTGAAAGGGGGATCGTGTTTGCTGATGCGCCTGTGTCCGGTGGAACAGCGGGTGCTGCTGCGGGCACGCTCACTTTTATTGTAGGCGGTGAGAAAACCGCTTATGAGAAGGCTTTACCTGTACTGAGTGCTATGGGTAAGAACATTTTTCATGCAGGACAAAATGGCGCAGGGCAAATTGCAAAAATCTGCAATAACATGTTGTTGTCGGTATTGATGGTGGGCACGTCAGAAGCCTTACAAATGGCCATTGATAACGGTTTAGATCCAAAAGTCATGTCGGATATTATGCTACAAAGCTCAGGGCGAAACTGGACACTAGAGCTATATAACCCATGTCCAGATGTGATGCCAAACGTACCGTCATCAAATGATTATAAAGGTGGTTTTATGGTGGATTTGATGCGTAAAGATTTAGGCCTAGCGTTGGACACTGCCCTTAAAAGTCATTCCAGCACGCCCATGGGCGCGATGGCGCAAAACCTATACAACATGCACAGCATGCAGGGCAGCGGGCAACGTGATTTCTCAAGTATTTTCGAGTTATTTTCAGCACCAAATAAATAGCATGTGGAGATCCACTGGTAAGCTAGATTCAAATTGATCAACATTAGGATAGTAGAATTATGCAATTAGAAGGTTCAGTTATTGCCATTACCGGCGCTGCTCAAGGGTTAGGTCGTGCGATGGCACAAGAAGTCGCGCAACAAGGTGCTAGTGTCGCCTTGATTGATATGCAAGAGGCCGCGTTGCAGCAGGCAGCCAAGGAGCTGCGCGGCCTTGGCGTTAAAGTTGAATATTACGTGGTTAACGTTACAAATGAGGCCGAAGTAGAAGTCGCGTTTGCTGACATCGGCATGGACTTTGGTCAGCTAAATGGTTTGATTAACAGCGCCGGTATTATGCGCGACGGCATGCTGCTTAAGGTGAAAGAGGGCAAGGTTGTCAGCAAGATGTCCAAAGAACAGTTTCAATCAGTACTCGATGTTAACGTAACAGGCACCTTTTTGTGCGGGCGTGAAGCGGCGAAGCAAATGATTGAGAGCAAAAGCGATGGGGTGATCATTAACGTTTCGTCAGTGTCTCGTGCCGGTAACATGGGACAAACCAACTATTCAGCGTCGAAAGCGGCGGTGGCTACCATGACAGTCTCATGGGCGAAGGAGCTGGCGCGCTTTGGTATTCGTACAGGGTGTATCGCACCAGGTTTAGTTGAAACCGCCATGGCGGCACAGATGCGCCCTGAGATGCGCCAAGCATTTTTAAATACCGTCCCGATGCGCCGCTTAGCGGAAGTAGAGGAACTTGCGCATACGGCGAGGTACATTTTTGAAAATGATTACTTCACTGGGCGCACCATTGAACTAGATGGCGGTACTCGCGTTTAACCGCGGGTTATTCTACCTGCAACAAACACGTATCTAAGCATATTAGGTACGTGTCTTTACACTTTGCATTGATTTGCATGTGCTTGGTGACTATTTTAGGTTGAATCCTGCGTTTGCCTATTTTTCAATCCCTATCATTATGATTTATATAAATAAATCACACTCCCTTATTTTAAGCTTATAATTTGTCAGTTTTCTTTACTATTTATCTGTAGGTAAGTTTTGTTTCCTTTTTTGTTCTTTAAAATCAACGGGTTATATTTCACTGTTTTGGTTTGATTCTTGCTCAAGCGTTTTCCTAGGAAATATTATTTTTTGACGTTAATACGAAATTTATAGGAAATAAGAAATGTTCGTAAGTAAAAAGTTGTCTTTATCATTCTGTGCGGTGTCACTAGCACTTAGCTCGTCAGTTGTTCACGGTATCGAAATCACATCCACGGACGATGCCTCTGTTCTTTCAGATACATTAATCATTCCTAATAGCGGCGTCACTGTTACCAGTGCGGTATTAAGCGGTGGCATGAACGATGTTGATTTCAGTACCCAAGCGGGAACATACACTAATCACTCTGGTACTTACGGGTTGCCTAGTGCTGGCGGTGTGGTGTTTAGTACCGGTAATGTTAATGACTATGAAGATGGGCCAAATAATAACTCAGGCGGTGAAGGCAATGGCGAGCTCCCTGGCAACGACGATGGTCCTGGAGACGGCGAGGGCGGCGGGGATTGCGAAGGTGGTTGCGTAGAACAGCAAAGTTTTTCTCAATTTTCAGCTAGCTCAGGACCGTCTTTTTCAACTCAAAGTGAAGGGCAAACATCGACTGTAGAACCAAGCAGCACTGATTTAGGCCCAGAAAGTGGCACCAATACACAAGATCAAGATGTACCTGATGCTCTCGATTTTGGACAGACCAATTCTGCCACTGATGAGCAAAATGCGCTTTTAACCCAGATAACAGGACAGGCTGAACATTTCGACCCCATCGAACTTAGCATTACCTTCGATGTAGACGACAGTGTTTCAGTAATCTCATTTGTCGGTGCCTTTGGCTCTGAAGAGTTCCCTGACTGGGTTAATTCTGAATTTGTCGATGGCTTTGGCATGTTCCTCAATGGTGTAAATTTAGCCCGTGCTGAAGTGACAGATGGTTCAACCGATGGTGCGCCGGCGCTGATCAATATTAATCACCCTGATTTTGCCCCAGTCGAAGGAACAGAGTTAAACGGCATGCTAGCGCCTAATGGTATTCCGATTTTGCAGTTTGATATCCCTGTTGAACCAGGCAGTACAGGCAACACCTTTACTCTTCTATTGGCGGATGCGTCGGATGCGGCACTAGATACCACTATATTTCTAAGCAGCTTTGGTAACTTTGACTCAGAGGGAGGGGAATCTGAATTCACCCCTATTATGCCTGATGAAACTAGCGATAATGGAGACTTCGTATTCACATTACCTGAAGTCGATGCAGGGGAAACGATCTGGTTCGATCCTGATGTTGCCACTGGTTATACCTATACAGCAACAGACGGTGGCATGTTTGCTAGCGTAACCGCCCCGACCTTGCTCAGCGTGAATGACAGTGATGGGTATTTACTCAGTTATTTAGTCAATGGAGTTGAACAAGTGGTGGCGTTAACCAGTGGTCAAACGTTTGAATTTGACATGCCAGTGCCTGAATTCACGATCTCTAGTATTAACGTTGAACTCGCCTTAGATCCGACTGATCCGTTAGCGTTCGTTACCGGTGTGGCATTTAGTGAAGGCGGTCAGTTTGGTGTGGTGCAATCACCTATCACACAATTTGTTGATGACAGTGTCGCGGTTTCAGCACCGGGTACATTGGCAATCTTTGCCTTATCACTGATTGGTTTATGTGGTTTGCGTCGAAAGAGGTTTTAATTACTTTTTAAGAGATTAATACCAACTTCATTAAATAATTTGCCATTTAGTAAAAATTTATCGAAATTGGTATAAAGTCACCCAGTTCGATGTATTGAACTGGGTTTTTTGGTTTTATAGGGTAAGTAGTAAAGCATGAACAGTTTTAAAGCGATTGCACTGGCAATGTTACTAAGCACACACGTTGGCGTTGCTAGTGCGGCAGATGAAGACGGCAAATTTGCGGTTAAAGGTGCAGGAAAGCGCTTATGTAGTAACTTTTTATTAGCGTCAGCGCAAAAGAGCACTGATTATTATTTGTATGGCGGATGGCTTGAGGGTTATATCAGTGCCTATAACCGATTTCAGCCCCAGAACTATGATGCAACGCCGTGGCAAACAACAGAGTTACTGCTAGCGCTGTTGCAACAAGATTGTGAGAACGCTAAAGACACGCACTTTTTAACCGTTACCAATGGCTTGCTTAAAGCATTGTTTCCTATTCGTTTGTCTGCTGAGTCAGCACTGGTCGCGATAGATGTGAATGACGCTAAAAGCTATTTTTACGTAGAAATTCTCAAGCGCGCGAAACAAAGATTGATCAAAATGGACTATTTAAACGCGTTGGGAAGCGATGATTTCGATCAGGAGACATTAGATGCCTTTAAGCACTTTCAACGTGATCGTGGTTTGGCCCAAACCGGCGTGCCAGATCAGAATACTCTGATGAATTTATTTTTGAAAAAGTCTGGTTAATCAGACGAGTTTTACTGGATTGAGCAAGCGCACTCTTATGTCGTCCTGCTCAATCATAGTAAACACCCTAGGGCGAATTTCATCCTTCCACCACTGGTTATAGGTTTTCTTATATAAGGCCTGACGAGCTTGTTCGTCGTCAAACTCTCTTAACCACACAAACCATTCATCACCGTTTTCATCTTTATAAATATAAGTTTGCAGGACGCGCATACCTTGAGATATTTGATAAGGCAGCAATTCTGCGTTCATCCATGCCAGCCAAGCTTGTTTCATATTCGGCTTTATTTTGTATTCACGTAACTCTACGATAGCCATTTCACTTAACCTGCTTTTTTAGTGGCTCACCAAAACGAAAAATCTGCCCTTCGCCGGGCTGCATTTTATGCCAATCTTCGTTTCCCGTGAGTGGCTCGGTGGCAATAACGGTCACAATGTCATTCGGTGTGGTTTCTTTAGCGAAGTCGATATCTACATCAATATCTGATAAGTGTGCCTTGCCAAAAGGAGCGCGGCGAGTGATCCATTGCAATTTCGTCGAGCAAAATGCAAGTAAGTACTCACCATCTGTGATTAGCATATTAAATACGCCGAGCTTATTCAGTTTTTTGGCTTCACGCTGCAGAAAATTGAATGCGGATATGCGTTTACTTGGGCGCTTAGGGAAGCGATTATCTAATGCACTCATCAAATAGCAAAAAGCCCGCTCGCTATCGGTGGTGCCTACTGGGGTAAACCTGTCGATAGGTAAATCAGCGTAACCACTTAACTGCCCATTGTGGGCGTAGGTCCAGTTTCTGCCCCATAGCTCTCGGCTAAACGGATGCGTGTTTTCCATGCCGATACGGCCACGATTGGCCTGGCGCACGTGGGCAATAACGGCCGTGCTTTTAATCGGATAGTCAGAAACTAAGCGTGCTATTTCAGATTCGTAACTAGGCAGGCGATCCTTAAAAATACACACCCCTTTTTGTTCGTAGAATGCCACGCCCCAACCGTCTCTGTGGGGGCCGACGCGGCCGCCCCTTTCCCGAAGACCCTTGAAACTAAAGCAAATGTCAGTTGGAACATTCGCAGACATGCCTAATAACTCACACATATTTCATCCTGTGTATTGCTGATAAACAGATTATAACCCGATTGACGGGCAAACAGGACCTACTGAATAAAGCGTCACGTGCAGAAATAACAAACGATGTGGCGGTTCCCTTCTAAAAATTGCGCTTATAGGAAGTGAGACTTAACAAACAGGAGTGTGATATGTGCTCAAGAGCGTTTCACCAACCAATAGCGTTTGGCACTAAAGCCTTGTTTTTTTCGGCTTGGCTGATTAGTTGGCCAGCGATAGCGATTCAGGCCAGCCCTGAGAATATTTTACGTGATGCCTCACTGAATAAATCAGACCCTAATTCTGATACAACGGCATTACTTTACTCATCTGCAAATGCAATGGACAACCAATTAACGTCAATTTCATTACCTGCCAAAGCGCGCCCCAGACAAGCCATAAGCAGTAAACAGTCTGCTAAGCGACTATTGAGCGATAAACAACATGAAGTGATGCGCTTGGCGCTGATGGATGTGCCCAAAATAGCTTTCGTTAGTTGTCTTTTTCTAAGCTTCGCATGTCTGTTTCGTCGGCTAGCTCGACGTACTGCGCGTCAACTACAGTGCTCTGTTGGTCAGAGGTTTCGCGCTGTAAAAAGCGCAAAACTAAGTGGCTAGATAACACCGTTTACAGTGCACTTAATAAATTAATTTATCGAAAATGAAAATAAATTGGCGGATTTGTAGTGGGAATTTCGCTGATAAGAAAAGCGACAAGATAAAGAGAGCAGAAGCCCTGCTTTTATCTTGATGAGAATGGAAGATGTGACGTCTTGGGATCCGCTATTAATGACTGGTTAAGCCATTGTAGCTGGGTCGCAAAGTTCTTCAATTGGCAGCTAGCTTGGGCAGTGAACAGTTTGTCGCGTGTTTCCCAGCTAAAACAAGGACAGCAATCATGACCATGAAAATAGCCAGAAAAACCTATAAAGAACGTTATTTTACCTTCGTTATCCATAACCCAAAATGGATCTTACTGATCGCCACGCTGCTGATTGTCGCCATGGGAGTTGGGCTTAAACATGTTCACAAAGACCCCTCTGTGGATGCGTTTGTTCCTAACGATCATCCTGCTGCGCTTGCCAGAGATAGAGCAAGTGAACTGTTTGGCATTGAAGATCCCATCGTACTGGGCATTGTGGCTAACGATAACCAATCTGCCTTTAGCGCCGATATTATTCAAGCGTTAGGCTTGATCCAACAGGACGTACGCGGGCTAGATAATGTTAAAAAAAATGCTCTGATCAGTATTTTGACCGAGAATGCTATCTATGGGGATGAGGGGGATTTGCTCGTAGAGCCAATTCTACCGACGGGGGAGGTGACACATAACAAAGCGGTGATAGCGTTAGAGAGGTTGCGCAGCATGCCTATGATGGACGGCCTGCTTGCATCCAAAAACGGTGACACACTGACCTTAATCATACCGGTTCAAGACGCCAACCACGCGACGCAAACCTACCAACAGGTGCTGGCAATTGGCCAAACGCACCGGCCTGAGAATGCAGAGGTGCACGTGACCGGTGTGGCATCAATGAATGGGCGTTTGGCGCAGATGGTCAATCAAGATACGCGCATATTCATTCCTATGGCGATTATCACTGCACTGTTGGTGATCTTTATTGCTTTGCGTGAATGGCGTGGATTACCCGGCCCATTATTGGTTATTGCTGGCTCGGCGGCGATGACAGTAGGCTTGATGGGGTGGTTGGATGCCAGATATTACTTAATCACCACGGCGTTGCCTGTGATCATTATGGCGATATCAATAGCTGATAGTTTGCATGTATCTACTATCTTTATGGAAAAATGCCGTGTTGAGCCAAGTAAAAGCAAGGCCGACTTGCTATTGGCCACGCTCAATCAAACTTTCTTGCCCGTTACTCTGACGACGGTAACGACCGTTGCCGGGTTTGTGGGTCTGGCAATAGGCTCGTCAATGCAGCCCATTGCCGAATTTGGCTGGTTTGCAGCATCCGGGGTGATCGCCGCGTGGATCTTGAGTTTAAGCGCCTTGCCTGCGGTTATGTTATTGATTGGGCTGGGCAGCAAAAAACAGCCACAATATGTACAAGACAGCCTAGTGGATGCGTTGGTTTATCGCCTAACGCAAAACGCGTTTAATCACCCTTGGACAACCTCTTCCAGCTTAATACTGGTACTTTGCGTCTTTATTTATTTTGCTACTCAAGCGCGATTCGATTATGAGCGCCAACGTTATTTTCAAGCGGATGAAGAGGTCCGTTTGGCTGACGTGACCTTAAATACCCATTTGCAAGGGCTCAATTTTTTAGATGTGGTGGTGTCAGGTAAACAAGCTGGCGATTTAATGACACCAGATGCGATGCATGCCATAGCCATATTGCAGCAACGTATTAATAAGCTACCACTCGTGGTTAAAAGCACCTCCATCAGCGATTACATGGGGTTAATGCATCGGGCATTGACTAACGCATCTGTTGGTGAGTTACCTAGCGCTGAGCATGCGCCGGCACAGTACATGTTTTTATATGAGGCGGCAGGAGACCCAGGTGATTTCAAAGAGGAAATTGACTTTACCTATCAGCATACCCTTATTCGCGCACAACTAACGACAGATCGATTTAGTCAGGTGAGTCCTGTGGTGTCTGAATTTGAGAGAATTGCTGAAATTTGGTCTCAGGAATATGATCTAGAGGCCAACGTGAGCGGACGAGTGGCGGTTAATTCAGGGTGGATGAAGCTACTCGGAGCTTCTCATTTTGCCGGACTCGGTTTGGCTATTGCCTTTGTTTTTTGTGCTTCGCTTCTCGCCTTTCGCTCATTTTGGGCCGCATTATTGAGCCTGGTTCCGATACTTACAGGGGTCCTGTTTACCTATGCAATGATGGGGCTTTTAAAGATAGATATAGCCCCTGCTACCTCCATGACGGCGGCCATTTCAACTGGCTTGGGGGTCGACTTTGCCATTCATCTTATCTCTGGTGTTCGCCAGTCACTACAAAAAGGCTCGAGTCCTCGTGCCGCTTTTAGCGGACATTATGTGGTCATTGCCAGAGCGTGCGTATTTTCAGCTGTGGCCTTGGCGTTTGCGTTGGGGGTTATCTGCTTAAGTTCAGCACCGCCATTGCAGTGGTTTGGTGCACTCGTGGCGTCTGCGTCTATTGGTAGCTTAGCAGGGGCAATTATTGTTATTCCGGCGTGTTACGCCCTGTGTGCACCCACGCCATTTGTTATCGATGTAAGAGGGAGTGTGTAATGAAACTCTTTAACGCAAAAAAATTGCCAACCGTGAGCCAAAAAGAAGACCGTATGAGCCGTATTTTCATGTGTCTTTGGGGATGCTGTTTACTCGCTATGCATGCGGTTTCAGCACAGGCCAATACCCAGTTGAGCGCCTTAGAATTAGCGAATAATGTGGTAGCCAGAGCGGCGAATGACGGTCGCGCGGGGAATATGCACTTTACGTTGCATAATGATGCTGGGGGGGTACGAAAACGCTCAGCGTTATTTGTTCATTCTGTTGATCAAGGCGATACCAAAATAGGAATATATTTTACCGCACCAGCGGCGCTGCAAAACACCGGTTTTTTAAGTTATGACAAGGTATCGGGCAGTGATGAAAATTGGCTGTATTTACCAGCGACAGATCGCGTGCGTAAGTTACCCGCGTCAAGCAAAGGTAACTATTTTATGGGAACGGACCTGACCTACGGAGATATTAAAGATAACTTCAAATTTACCCTAACAGATTGGGACTTCACTGTAGGCGAGAAGCAAGTGATTGAGCAAAAGGAATATTACGTCTTAAAAGGGACAACGAAAACGACCGCCAAAAAAGTAGAACTCGGGTACAGCAGTTTTATAGCGCTGATCGACCCTGAGACTTATTTCCCTTTGAAAATTGATTACACAGATACCGACGGATTGCCCCTAAAAACCATATCGGTAAAACGATTAGAGCGCATAGCCGATGCGTGGGTGGCAACCAACTTCACTGTGATGAATGCGCAACTCGCGCATAGAACGGACGTTGTGCTAAGTGATGTGAAACACATTCCAGACTTACCTGAAAGTATTTTGAGCGCTGATGAGCTCAGTTACGGCGTGCCCAATATCGCAGGGTTGTAGATGGTTGGGTATGGTGGCAGCGAAACGCCGTTAAAGAATGAAGGGAATAACATGAACAGTCATTCGTTTGTTTATAAGCGTCAGATCCCGCGAAAAGGATTGAATAATGCAGCCGTGTGCTTGTTGCTCGCAGTTGCTGGGGTGTTTGCTCTTCAAGTCAAAGCAGAAGTGACGTTGCAGTCAAGCCAAGTTTCTTTGGAATATCGCGGGGCGATTAATTTAAGAGATAGTGAGTTGGATCTGTCTAGAGTGAGTTTATCGTCCAAGCATAAGTTGAGATTGAGCCCGCAATGGAGCGCTCAGATAGACACCCTGTCTCAAGTCGCTTTTGAAGAAACTGGTCTGGGAAGCACAGACAATTACGCTTCGTTTAATCGCCCCATTGTCGATAATTCAGAGACGCGTGTGGAGCTAACTCGGGCATTTTTAATGTGGCGTAAACGTGCCACCAGTTTCGTTATCGGCAAGCAAGTTACGCCTTGGGGCGTACTGGATGGCGTGCAAGTGACGGATCGATTCGATCCTGTGCGCCGCCGTGACTTTGTTTTCACTGATACTCGCCCAGAACGGATCGCACGGTGGGGTGTACGTTGGCGTAGTAAATTTGATGGCTGGCGAGTAGATACCTCTTTTGCATTCGATGGAACGAGCACGCAACAGGCCAAAGTTGGTGATACCTTTTTTTTAACCTCGACCCGCTTTACTGGTGGATTATCAATTACTGATTTAGGTCTTTTGGGTCAAGAAAGCCATAGCCGTTTAGAGCAAGTCTTGATGATAAACACATCAAAACGAGAACATATAATCGCTCATAGTACCCTAGGAGTAAAAGTCGGCCATGCACTGGGCGAAGGTGATATGTCGTTTATGTTATATCGAGGCCCTGATACCGACCCTGTCCTTAGGCTCGCCACGGCAATTACTGCAAATGCACCGATAAACGTCAGCTTCGATTACTTGCGCCGCACTGTGATAGGCGCCACTTATGATGTTACTCAAGATACGCTAGTGTGGCGAATGGAGCTGGCTTACATTCCCGACCAGCCGTTAAATGTGCTTGCTGAAGTGCCATTAGCGCAAGCTCGCAGCAAGCGGCTGCTAATAGGGGGGGGACTTGACTGGAGCGCACCTAACAACTGGTTTGTAAATGCCCAGTTAGTCGTGGACTATCTGGACAAAAAGCAATTTGAATTGGTGCGTCCAAGTACGGATACCTTGCTCACATTGCGCGCCCAGCGCAGTTTTTTTAACGCTAGGCTGCTATTTAAAATGGAACTTATGGGAAGTGTTAACCAAGGTGATGGCGCACTAAGACCGAGTATTTCTTATGATTACAGTGACAACTTGAAACTACAAACCGGAATTGATTGGGCGTTTGGAGATCCCAATGGTCAGTTCGGGCAATTCAAAGACGCTTCACGGTGGTGGGCATCGGTTAAGTATACCTTTTAAATTAAATGCGGATAATTAGGGAGAGCGCGGTTCTAGTGCGATAAGCTGGGCACGTATGTTTGAAGCTTGTTTTGTGTTTCCTGAGTCTTCGTATTCGTTAAGTAAGGAGGCCAACACCCATGGCAGGTCAGTCGCTACCATGGATGGATGGGCTTGATTCAATCTCAATGCACCGCGCAAGTGTTCGATGCTGTCGGCATTTTGCTCTAGCTTTGTATACGCCTTGGCCAACCCTAAGTGGGCATTATATGCTTCGACGTATTTGACCTGCTGGTGGTCAATTTCAAATTGTTTATTTTGCATTTGCTCCTTTTCGATACTGCGTTGGCGACTGTTCAAAATTTGTTGATAATGCGTAATAGCTTTTTGGTATTGTTGCTCAGCGACGAGTGCATCGGCCAATATCTGGGTGCCAAACAGTACCTTCAGGTTATCTTCTGCCCATACGGCTTTGGCTTTAACTAAGGTTTGCTGGGCTAAGGGTAATGCTAAAGCGGCGCGATCTGTTTTTATATATAGCTGTGCTAAGGCAAAGCGCGTCGAATAGTTGAGGGCGTGATGGCTACCGGTACGGTGCGTTAAAGCCAGTAGAATATCATTGAACAGAGCCTCCGCTTGAGCGAGTTCGCCTAACCCGAGCTGAATACGGCCCATACTCAGCTTGGCATCTAGGGTGTCTTGGTGTTGCTCACCTAGTACATGTAGCGCGCGCTCTAAGCGTTTTTTTGTAGGAATGAACCCCGCTTCAAACTGCCCCAAGCGCTCCAGTACATACCCAACACCAGCCAAATTATACAAAGCCAATCCATGGTTCTCGTTCCATTCTTTTAAGCATGCTTCTAAACCTTGGGTAAAATATTCTTCGGCTTTTTGATAGTCACCCAACGCATAGTAGTCAGCCCCAAGACTGGTGATGGCAAGGATAGTGACAATGTTGGACGGGCCTAAAGCGCGTAAGCTTTTGTCGTAAATTTCATTGTGCAGCTTAATTGCCAGAAATGAATTGCCTGTATCATTGTAAAGGCCGGCAAGATTAGACATGACGCCCAATGTTTTTTCATCATTTTCACCAAAAATACGCTTGGCGACATCTATTGATTCTTCCAAAATTGGCCGCTGCAAATCAAATTTATCAGCGCGATTATAAGAATTAGCTAAGGCCCTGAGCACTCGATAGAATCCTGCGTCATCCCCTTGATGCTTTCTGTGCAGTGCTAAGGCTTTTTCTAAGTGCTCAATTGCTGGTTGAATAACGCCCAATCGATAATATATATCGCCAATGGTGCGCCGTACCGCAGCCTGTACCATAGGTTGTGCTAAAAGTGTGTGGTCGTCACTCTCATTAAGTTCTTCACTGGCTTTATCCAATATTTCCCTTACTGTGATAACTTCACCTTGGGCTTTATCAGGCTGAATAGAAAAAAACATGTTGTGCAAAAAGTCAGTGATCGCAACTGCTTTACCGCGCTCTTGCTCAGCGGTGTCACGCTCTTGAGCAATGCGTTGAGACTGGATGAAAATAGCGCTGCTTGTTGTGGTCATCGTAATCAAGAATAAAGCAGCCAGCGCGCTAGAAAGTCGATTGCGCCGCAGAAATTTTCTACTACGAACAAGCCAAGTGTTACGGTGCGCCATGACGGGAAAATGGTTCAGGTAATAATCAAGGTCGTTAGAAAACTGAGTAACGTTTTTATAGCGCAAGGATGCTCTGTTGTGCAGCGCTTTTAAAGTGATAGCGTCTAAATCTCCAGCGACGTCCTTTGCCTTTATCATGGTGTGCTGAGTATTGCTGGCACTTCCCAGCGGAGATTTATCATGCAGCAGCAATTTGCTTGGGGGTTCTGGCGTAAATTTTAGAATGGCGTCATGTAAACTGCCGGGTGCGTTCTCGTAGGGGAGCTGTTGGGTCAGTAGCTTGTATAGGATCACACCCAGAGAATAAATGTCTGTGCTGGTGGACAGAGGATCGCCGCAAATTTGCTCTGGGCTTGAATAATGAAGGCTAAGCATGCGATCAGCATTGGCATCAACTGGATGTTGTTCGCTGGGCTGTTGTGGGTCGAGTAATCTAGAAATACCGAAATCGAGTAATTTAGGCTCCCCTTGTGAGGTAATGAGTATGTTTGATGGCTTTAAGTCACAATGCACCACCAAGTGCTGATGAGCATACTGCACTGCGTCGCAGACTTTTTGAAACAGTCTAAGGCGTTGATTAAGGTTCAGGTTATTTTCTTGGCAGTACTGGTCGATAGGTGTGCCTTCTATGAATTCCATTACCAGATAGGGCTGATTTGTAAGCGTGGTTCCGCCATCTAGCAAGCGCGCAATGTTTGGGTGTTCTAAGTTGGCTAAGATTTGTCGCTCGGTTTTAAAGCGTAATGCACGGTCAGCATTGGCAAGTGCATTTCGATTAATTTTTATTGCCACACGTTGGGTGTAGTGTTCATCAGCTCTTTCGGCCAGGTAGATATCGCCCATTCCTCCTTGTCCAATCATTTCAACTAAGCGATAACGGTCTACCAGATCACCGATCTTCTGTGGTGTCTGGTTAACAACGCAATGGGCTGCGTAATCTACGATGGCGTCAATTTCAGTGCTTTTCTCATGATGGTCTAATAAGGATATGATCTCTTGATAGAGGGATGAGTCATTTTTGCATTGCTGCTGAACGTACGCGCTGCGTTGCTCTGCGGGCAGAGAAATTGCGTGATGAAAGATGTCTTGTACTGTTTGCCATTCATTGTGGTTCATTTGCCTTAATCCTTTACGCAAAATGTATTAACGGCAGGGTTTATACATATCGAGCGGTTAAAAAATAGTCTATTCCTGTGCTAGAATTATGCAACTCTATTCCATTATTCAATGTGTAAAGATATGAACAACGATCGCGATATCACGCAGCTACTTCGAGACTGGCAATCAGGAAGCGAACAGGCATTTACGGATTTAAGTCAGTTGGTTTACTCTGAATTGCACCGCAGAGCACAAAAGCACATGTCTTACGAGCGCGCTGGGCATACATTGCAAGCTACAGCGTTGGTGAATGAAGTCTTTATCGATTTACTACACGCCCAATTAGACTTTGCCGATCGCGCCCATTTCTATCGACTAGCCAGTAATATGATGCGCCGTATTTTGGTTGATCACGCTCGGGCACACAGTAGTCAAAAACGTGGGGCAGGGGTGAGGCATGTCACTCTCGTTGATTATAAATATGCAGAGCAACCCGTTAGCCATGATGTTGTTGAATTAGACGCGGCGTTATCGGCTTTAGCAAAATTTGATAAACGAAAAGCTGAAATCTTAGAGTTGCAGTTTTTCGCTGGCTCAACAGTGAGTGACATCGCACAGTTTTATGCGGTGTCGCCGAGGACCATAGAGCGCGATGGGCAGTTTGGTAAGGCTTGGTTACATCGAGAGCTCAGCATCGCTGGGTAAACGCTACACATTAAAAATCCGCTCAAGGCGGATTTTTTATTTGGCTTTCGGGGCGTTATCGCTCGGCCTCCTAGCGGCCAAACGATTAGTGTGCGTTTACACTGGCGATGACGTTTCGCTCTTCACTGTACTTACCGTTGGTTAGAAAGTTATTCATTTTTTCTGCTTTCTCGCCGTATTGCTCGACAAATGCCACCATGTTTTGACCATTACAGGTCATTTTTTCCGTCACATAACGTTTGGTGACCTTGCTGGATTTCATGGCCTTATTCATTTTGATAACGCTACCTGTCGTCGCTGCAATACATAACTTAGTGCCAGCTTCGTTATCAGTAGGTATCAATTCTTGGTTTGCATGTGTAGCACCTAAAACAGCAAAAGAAAGTAGAGAAGCGGCAATCGTTTTAGTCAATGTTTTCATGGTGTATTTCCTTTCGTTAATCAGTATTTTAATCAATGTTTTAATCAGTATTCTAATAAGTGTTTGCAATGTGTCGTCTTGTTAATTTAGTGATTGCAACCCGAGTGCCAATTTTAAAATGCAATAAAAACAATTAGTTATGGTTTTCCTCTGTTTTTTGGTTGTGAAATATAAACGTATACTTTGTTAAATGACTAAAAAGTGGTTTTTTTGACCAATGCGGTGACTGAGTCAGAGTACGCTTTTGTAGTAAGCGTGAAAAAAGGTTGATTTAGGTCGGTAAAATGCTGGCCAGTTGCGCTTACACTTTTAATCTTGATGCGGTTTTGCTATATTTCCGGCGCTTTTTTAAGCATCCCATTAACTGCTCTGGATTTACGGTCCAAATCGCAAGGAACTACAATGCAAAATCAAACATCTGCGCCGATTGTCGTGTGCGCTTTATACAAATTCGTGACCCTCGAAAACTTTGAAGAAATGCGCCAACCCCTGTTAACGTTTATGCAAGATAACGGCATTAAAGGGACGTTGTTGTTAGCGGAAGAGGGGATCAATGGCACCGTTTCTGGTTCTCGCGAGGGTATCAATGCGTTATTAAACTACCTGAATAAAGACCCGCGCATTGCGCCTATTTCTCATAAAGAATCGTTGGACGAAACCCAGCCTTTTCATCGCACCAAAGTAAAGTTAAAGAAAGAAATCGTCACCATGGGCGTGGAAGGAATAGACCCTCTTCGTACTGTGGGTACCTATGTGAAGCCGAAAGATTGGAATGCGTTAATCTCAGACCCTGATGTCACCGTAATCGATACGCGCAACGATTATGAAATCGAAATCGGCACCTTCAAAAATGCCATTAATCCTAATACCGAGTCTTTTCGTGAGTTTCCGCAATACGTTAAAGACAATTTAGAGCCGTCTAAGAATAAGAAGGTCGCTATGTTCTGCACGGGGGGTATTCGTTGCGAAAAATCAACCGCGTACTTGAAAGAGCAAGGTTTTGACGAGGTTTACCACTTAGAAGGCGGCATTCTTAAGTACTTGGAAGAAGTCCCGAAAGACGACACCTTATGGGAAGGGGATTGTTTTGTCTTCGATAACCGGGTTGCGGTCAATCATGACTTACAAAAAAGTGAATACGACCAGTGTTATGCCTGTCGTTTGCCCATTACCGAAGAAGATAAGGCAAGCTCACTTTTTGAAGCTGGAGCCAGTTGCCCTAAATGTCATGGTACGCATAGCGAAGAGCAACTTAAACGCTTTCGTGAGCGTGAGAAACAGGTGAACCTTGCGCGCGAACGCAACGAAGCGCATGTGGGCGAAGACGCCACTAAGGCCATAAAATTACGCCGCCAGCAAAAAGCTGCACAAAGGCGAGCTCAACGCACCGCTGCTGGAAAAAGCAACGGTTAGGCACCTTGCTTCATGCGCTTTTACTTGTCGGCGTAGACATTGGGTTATATGAAAGGGTACACTCACCCTAACTTAATTAATGTGGTTTAAACATGGCAGATCAAGAGACATTAGCGCCAGAAAAGGTCGCTGAAATTCGTAAAGAATTTGATTATTTTGATACAGATAAAAATGGCGAAATAGGCCTAACTGAATTCATTGAATTGTTAACTATCATATCGCCAAAAACCAAGGCGAGTCATGTCGAAGAAGGTTTTGGTTTGATTGACAAGAACAATGATGGCTCAATCGACTTCGAAGAGTTTTTGGAGTGGTGGCAGCAATCTTGGTGGGAATACTAAACCCACTTTTTTGTCAGATTAACGAACAATCCAATTACCAAAAAGCCCAAGCATTGCTTGGGCTTTTGATTTTCTCACTGTCGATTTTTACAGTTGCTTAAACGTCAGGCCAGCATTATCCACTAACCGCGTAATGAGCTTGTCACCCATGGCTGAGGCGGGTGTTAAAATGCCCCCTGGGGTATCACCGGCATCTTTAATAAGACAAAGTGCAGCTTCGGTAATCATGCGTGACGTAGAGCCGTAACCAGGGTCAAGAGTTGCGCCAACACTGACCGTTAGGTTTTGACCATTTTGATCATTACCCACAAACAAAACTTCATAAAAGCCATTTTCGCGCTCTTCTTTGCTTGGGCCTTCGCCGGGTTTAGGGCCGCCGTCTTTCATCATGCCTTTATCGCTCGCAACGGCTTTAGCAATGCTTTCGCCTTTCTCACCTGGACCTGTCATCAACATTTCGTCATAAACAAAATCGCTGCCGTATTGGTGGCTAAGCAACATGTTGCTGCGATGCACGTTACGGGTGTTGATGGCAGCCATGATAAAAGGAGTGACCCAGGTGTTGAGTGACTCTTCAAAATAAGGTTTATCTCCTGCAGGTTGTTCGGTACCTGCAAACCCTGGAGTCAAAGAAAAGGGATTTAGCAATAACTGGAATTGTTTAGGATCTTGCTTGGCAGCCGCTAGCGTTGCTTTCAAACTTGCTGCCGTACCACCAGAGAAAGTCCCCTGCATCTTCTTTACGCGACCTTTGACTCGGTTAAATGTATGGCCGAACTTTTCTTTGGCTAATTGCTGCAAGTGATACACGCCCAAATCGAACGGGATGGAATCAAAGCCACATGAGAAGACGATGCGTGCACCGCTTTCTTTGGCTGCAGCTTCGTTCGCATCAATCATGTGGCGCATCCATACTGGTTCACCGCACAAATCAACGTAATCAACACCCGATTGGGCACACATGGCGACTAGCTCAGAGCCATAAAGCTGATAAGGACCAACGGTGGTCAATATTAAGCGTGTGTTATCAAGCATCGCTTGCATAGAGGATGCATCTTCTGCGTCCGCCACTACCAAAGGGATATCTTTTGGTGCGCCTATTTCATCTCGTACTTGAGCGAGCTTATCAGCGCTACGACCCGCCATCGCCCATTTAAAGCTATTGTCATCTTTATATTGCTTAGCCAAGTATTCTGCTACAAGTCGGCCGGTGAAGCCTGAAGCGCCATAAACGACGATATCGAATTCTTTGTTTGTGCTCATTTTATTCATCTCTTTTCAGTGTAGATGGGCTAATAGTAAAACCAGATGCTGGTGGCTTCACTTTATTTGATTGATGCCTAACTATAGCGAAGACGAATTCACCTAAAAAGTGAGGACCATGGGTTGGCAAGGGTGTGAAGGGAGAGTGCACAAGAAGACTTTGAGAATAACTCGCTATCAACAAACACGCTGATAGCGAGTGGATACACTTGCTAATTTAGAACTTATAAGTTGCTTGCACGTACATGAAGCGACCTTGCGAGTTATGGGTGCCCACTACATGCCCCATATAATCGTGGTAGCTAAAGGGAGGCTCTTCATTGAACAGGTTAGTTGCCCCAAGGGTTAATATTGTATTGTCTATGCCGCTGAAATTAACGGTTGTGTCTACTGTGATCATAGAGTCAATATCAGGCAATATTGTGCCGTCGGATTGCACTCGCACCGAGGCATCTTGTTCAAATTCGCCGATGTAGTTAACCGCAACATTCGCGCTCCAGTCGTCTTTTACCCAAGACCCTGCAGTTGTCCAGCGCACTTCGGGTTGTTCGAACTGTCCTTTTTGGGTATCAATGCGACCTCCAGTGCGAATATCTTCATAGTTCAATACATAATTTAAAATGTAGTTAATCTTAAAGTCACCTAACGAAGTTTCAGTTTTATAGCCTAAATCAAGGTCAAGACCTGAGGTTTTGATGTTCCCTAAATTTTCGAACTGGTCGAAGATACGTACTACTTCCCCTGGGTCGCCTGGAATATTAGATGGCAATCGCTCCACCACCTCTGGATTACTCCCTTGGGTGGTAAACTTAAATTGGGTGTCTTTATTGATCACATTTTCAATGTCATAATTGTAATAATCTAATGAAAAATCAATGCTTTGGGTGATTTCATAAATAACACCAAAGTTATAACTCTCTGACTCTTCAGGGCCAAGGTCGGGGTTGCCAGTTAACACCGCAGTGTACTCTTGTGGCTCACAGGCCTTGTTAACATTGCCCACTGCATCACAACGAACATTATCAACTAAGTTAGGTGACTCATCCGTGCTGCCCAGCCCAATTTGATGTAAAGACGGCGCACGGAAGGCGGTGCCATAAGAGCCTCGGATAGACAATTCATCCATCGGTGTCCAGATAAAAGCCACTTTGGGATCAGTCGTTGTGCCAAAATCGCTATAATCTTCGTGGCGCACGGCTAACTGAACATTGAAGGTTTCTGTAACAGGGATCGCAAGTTCAGCGAACACAGCCGTGTTGTCCCGTCCGCCGTTGGCCTGGGTTGCTTCAGTACCAAACACTTCGCCTCGTATGAACTGATCATCTGGATTATCACTGATCTCTTGCTCTCGATACTCAGCGCCAACTGCCAACATCAATTCGCCGGCTGACATATTCATGATCGGACCTGACACTTGCGCATCAAACGATTTACTGGTGGACTTACCATAGCGAGTCGTTTGGGTTTCAATGTAATCGAGTGCTTCTTGGGAATTGCTTGAAGGCTCAAACGGGTTCCACAAACCACTGTCTATGGCTTCTTGGGTGCGTCGAGAGTTAGGAAAGCCATTGACACCTCTCTCAATTGAGTCACTTTTAATATAACTGTAAGCGACTTCCCAATCCCAGTCACCGAACCCACCTTCAAGACCCATTACCGTGCGATAATAATCAGAATCCACTCGTTTTTCTCGGTTGCCTATTTCAACTGTGCGTCGGCGCATAGTTAAATCTTGTTGATAGAAAGGATGTGTAGGGTCGTCAGCAAAGGGGTGATTAATATTGTCCCCTGACATAAACAATTCATTGAAGCTTGGGCTACCAGCACCACGGATCGTGGTTTTTGAGTTTTGTCCGTTTAAGTCAATAAATGCGCGTACATCGTCATTGATCTCAAACTTACCCATGTACATAAAGCTAACGCGCTCTGATGCCGGTATAGACGAACTAAACGGTGCATAATCATAACGACATAAATCCCCCACTATTTGGTCAGCTGGACATACGTCATTTCCAAAAGTGTCAGGTAAGCGCACTGTGGAATCCGAGGCAAGGGCAATGGTCCCAGGGTAGCCAGCTGAGCTTCTGAAATCAGTCGCGTAGGGATCATTTGGCCTAAGAGCGGACTGATTAGATGAGCTTGCGTAATCACGATCCGCATAGAGTATTTCTTCTCTATCGAAATAATCTAATACAAAGGTGTGGCTAGATTTGTCAGAGCTAGTACCAAACAGCAAACTTGCGTTTGATTCTGCACCTCCCCCATCAGCGGTATCACCATATTTTCCCGACAATTCTAAACCGTCGAAATCGTCTTTCATGATGATATTGATAACGCCAGCGATGGCGTCAGAGCCATAGGTAGCTGAGGCTCCGTCTTTTAAAATGTCTACTCGCTTAATGGCTGATAAGGGAATGTTATTGATATCCACGAAGGCGGTATCGATCGAGTTGGCAAAAGGCGATACAGAGACTCGTCGACCGTTAACCAATATCAGGGTTGAATCGGCTCCGAGTCCACGCAGAGAAACACTAGAGCCGCCATTACCTGTGCCGTCACTACTGTTGCCTTGGGTTGAAAACGTGCCTTGCCCAGCAATGGGTAACTTAGTAAACAAGCCAATTAAATCAGTAACCCCTGTGTTAGCAATTTCCTCAGCGGACAAGGACGTGACAGGAGAGGGGCCTTCTAAGTCGCCTCGGCGAATGTGCGAGCCTGTTACTTCTACTCTTTCAATGCTGGTATCGGAATTGCTTTGAGCATGAACCTGCAAACTGGATGCGACAGCAACGGCTACCACCGTGAGTTTTAAGTGATTAAATTTCATGTATGTTCCTGGATTAATTATATTTTTTTAGTGTTTTAAATAAGAAGTAAGAACACTTCTTTCTTGGCGGGTATGTGGCATTAATTACCCTAGTGACAATTCCTATCCTAAGCGACATGATATTGATTTTGCAACAATTTTAGGTAAAAAAATCCACCTCATACAAGGTGAGTGTGATTCATAATGGACGGCACTGGTGTTAATCAACTCGCTAAGGAGATTTGAAATGTTGCAGGTTCAGCAGGCGTTCTTACACGTCAGCTTATCAATAAACTATGGGTCTAAAAGGTTACTTATGGAGAAGAAATTCATGCCTGGGATAGCGCTTTATGTGGGCAATGTGTTGATGCAGGGGATTGGTGATATTTGGCTAAATTAAAGAGCATAAAAAAGCCGGGACAAATATTATTCGTCCCGGCTTCAAATTTAGTTTGCTGATATAGCTGCTAGAGCCGTTTAGCTAACCGCTACAATCTTACACGCATTGGTGCCGCCTACGGTTTCCATGGTATCGCCATAAGTCATGATAAAGAGATCGCCTGTTTCAAGCATGCCTTTTTCTTTCATGATAGCAACCACGTCTTTGGTTAACTCGCCCGGGCTACTGCCACGAGAGTCAAAGAATACCGGCTTAACGCCACGGTAAAGCGCCATAATATTTAACGTTGACTCATGACGTGACAAAGCGTAAATCGGCAATGAAGTCGTGATACGAGACATCAAACGCGGTGTGCTACCACTCTCTGTTAAAGCAACAATGGCTTTCACTGTGCTTAAATGGTTTGCGGCGTACACGGCACTCAGTGCTAATGTTTCGCTCACAGAGCCAAAGCTTTCGTCCATGCGGTGCTTAGAAATCTTAACACTTGGGTGGGTTTCTGCACCCACACAAACACGGGCCATTGCTGCCACTGTCTCTACTGGAAAATCACCGGCAGCGGTTTCAGCCGATAACATCACGGCATCTGTACCATCTAATACTGCGTTAGCCACATCCATGACTTCAGCACGTGTAGGCATTGGGCTGGTGATCATTGATTCCATCATTTGAGTGGCTGTGATAACCACTTTGTTTAGCTGACGAGAACGGGCAATCAATTTCTTCTGCACACCCACTAGCTCAGCATCACCAATTTCTACACCTAAGTCGCCACGAGCAACCATGACCGCATCTGATGCTTCAATAATGTCGTCAATGGCTTCGTCAGTGGCAACCGCTTCAGCACGTTCCACTTTGGCGCAAATCATTGCGTGACAACCCGCTTTTTCCGCTAGCTGGCGTGCATAACGTAAATCATCGCCTGAGCGCGGGAAAGATACAGCTAAGTAATCAACGCCGATAATTGCGGCTGTCTTAATGTCTTCTTTGTCTTTCTCAGTTAATGCTTCCGCTGAAAGGCCACCACCTAGACGGTTGATCCCTTTGTTGTTCGACAACTTACCTGCAACCGTGACTTGCGTATGAACTTTATTACCTTGTACTTCCATTACTTTAAGCTGAATACGGCCATCATCTAACAAAAGAATGTCGCCCGTGTTCACGTCTTTAGGCAGTGCCTTGTAATCAATACCAACAGCAGCTTGGTCACCTTCATCACGACCCATATCGGCATCAAGAATGAATTTGTCACCTAAAGCAAGAATGATCGAACCTTCTTTAAATTTAGCCACACGGATTTTAGGACCTTGCAAATCACCCAAAATAGCGATGTATTTGCCAAGTTTCTTTGCTACCTGACGCACTTTATCCGCACGGTCAATGTGGTCTTGTGCCGTGCCATGAGAGAAGTTCATGCGAACAACGTTTGCTCCGGCTTGAACTATGCCCTCAATTTGTTCAACTGTGTCTGTTGCTGGGCCCAATGTAGCTAAAATTTTGGTTCGTCTTAACATAGGTAATTTGCTCTGGTTGTGGCGCATACTGTTTCAGGAATGCAGGTAATAAAGATTGTGTACGGGTATAACAATTTTGTGTCAGCAGATTAACGATAGACCAGATAATATACTCAGTCGCATATCATCGAATTTGACATTAATCTTACGGCTATCAGTGTGTGATTATAGCAAGTGAATCTGACAGATTAATTACTGTTTCGTAATTTAATTACGAAAATATTAGATTAATAAGTCATTATTGTGAAATTTTTTAACAAAAAAAGCTATTAAAGCGCGTTAAATGGGCTGAGGTCAGACCAATCAGGGTTATTAAGGCGCCTTTCTTTGTAAAATTTACCTACTGTTCATTCCGCTTATCGTAACGAGAGCCTCGCAAGGTATCTTTAACTCGTTTCAAGTTTTCGCGGAATTTAGTACCTCTTCGTAAAGTAAAGCCTGTCGCTAATATATCGATTAACGTTAGCTGGGCAATACGTGATGCCATAGGCATATACATGTCTGTATCTTCAGGCACTTCTAATGACAAAACTAAATTACACTCTTTCGCTAAGGGACTATTTTGCGAGGTAATGCCTACCACGGTAGCATCATTACTGCGGGCAATTTGTGCGACTTCCACTAAGCTTTTTGTGCGACCAGTGTGAGATATAAGCACAACAACATCGTCTTCAGATGAGTTCATACAGCTCATACGTTGCATCAAAATATCTTCAAAATAGACAACCGGAACATTGAAACGAAAGAACTTGTTGAGGGCATCATGAGCGACCGACGCTGAGGCGCCAAGGCCAAAGAAGGAAATTTTTTGCGCCTGTGTCAACAAATCTACCACTCTGTTGATCGTATTGATATCAACCGATTGGCGGGCAACCTCGAGTGAGGCCATGGTCGATTCGAAAATCTTTTTGGTGTATTCCTCAGGGCCATCATCTTCTTCAACGTGTCGATTAACGTAAGGGGTGCCATTCGCGAGGCTTTGGGCCAGGTGTAATTTAAAATCAGGATACCCCTTGGTATCCAAGCGTCTGCAAAAACGATTAACAGTGGGCTCGCTGACATCAGACATCTTAGCCAAGGTGGCGATGCTGCTATGGATAGCGACTTGAGGGTTGGCCAAAATGACTTCGGCGACCTTACGTTCTGACTTGCTGAACGCTAATTTATGCTGAGTTATTTTTTCAAGAATATTCATATGCCCACAGAATTTTTAACTAAAATCATGAAGTAGGCACAAGAATAGCATTGTCGACAGCAAACTTGGTAACCTTCTTGTAACTTTTTGACAAAAATCGGTGAAATACTCGGTTTTTAAGGCAGTGGAGGCACAGAAAGCGTCGCCTTTTCTTAACAAACGTTGTAAAATTACAACATTTGTTGTTAACTGTGGGCAAAGATAAGTCATGATTGAAGTGTTATTATTAGCCCAATTCCAATCACGCAGTTTTATTAATTAGCAGGTTAAACACAATGACGTTAGATAATTCATCCGCCCCGTGCGACTTTGTTCTATTTGGTACTAAAGGTGACTTAGCTCGCCGCAAATTACTTCCGTCGCTTTACCAGTTAGAGAAAGCAGAACTCATGCACGCTGAAACATCGATTTTAGGGGTAGCCCGAGACGACATCAGCTTGCAAGACTACGTAGCACTTGTAAAAGAAAATATTGAACAGTTTAGTGGCGAGACCCTTTGTGATGAAACATGGGAGCGTTTCTCCGCTAAATTAGATTATGTGTGCGTTGATATGAAAAACGCAGAAAGTTACAGCGTCTTCGGTGAGCATGTTGATGCCTCACGCACCATGGTCTGCTACTTCGCTACGCCTCCTTCTATCTTCGGTGATATTTGCCGTGGCCTTAAAGCGGCAAACGTTATCGATAAAAGCATGCGCGTCGTTCTCGAAAAGCCGATTGGCCACGATTTAGCGTCCTCTAAGGTGATTAACGATCAGGTCGCTGAGTTCTTCGATGAGTCACAAATTTACCGTATCGATCACTACCTAGGTAAAGAAACGGTTTTAAACCTGATTGCGCTGCGTTTTGCGAACTCTATTTTCGCGACCAATTGGGATCACAACAGTATCGATCATGTACAGATCAGTGTGGCTGAATCGGTGGGGATTGAAGGGCGTTGGGGATATTTCGACACCGCTGGACAAATGCGCGACATGGTGCAAAACCACTTGTTGCAAATTTTGACATTGATTGCCATGGAACCGCCAACAACCTTGGATGCTGACAGTATTCGCGGTGAAAAATTAAAAGTCTTAAAAGCGTTACGTCCCATCAACTCAACCAATATCAATCAGAAAAGTGTTCGTGGACAGTATATTGGTGGTTTTGTGAAGGGCAAAGAAGTGCCTGGTTATCTGGACGAACCGGATGCAAACCCACGTAGTGAAACAGAAACTTTTGTAGCGCTAAATGTGGACATTGATAACTGGCGTTGGGCCGGTGTGCCGTTCTATTTACGCACGGGTAAACGCCTGCCGAACAAAACCAGTGAAGTGGTTATTTATTTTAAACGCCAGCCTCATAACTTATTTGAAGACAGTTTCGCACAATTGCCGCCGAACAAGCTCACCATTCGCTTGCAGCCGGATGAAGGCGTTGAAGTCACAGTCATGAACAAAGTTCCTGGTTTGACAGGGACTAGCGGTATGGATTTGCAGAAATCACGTTTGAACTTGAGTTTCTCTGAGGCGTTCCAAGATGATCGTATCGCTGATGCCTACGAAAAATTACTGCTTGAAGTGATGCTGGGTAATCAAGCCTTGTTCGTTAGCCGTGATGAAGTGGAATTTGCTTGGAAGTGGGTTGACGGCATTATTGATGCTTGGAAACACACCAATGAGCCGCCTGAGCCTTATCAAGCCGGTACGTGGGGACCAGTGGCGTCAATTGCTCTACTCGCCCGTGAAAACCGAGCATGGTACGAAAGCAGAATAGGAAAGAAATAATATGTCACTAACTGAAAATAACTTTCAATCAACTGATGAACTTAATTCTACATTCGCGCAGCGTATCGTCGATATTTTGAAAGATGGCATCAGTGAGAATGGCCGAGCGAGCTTGGTTGTTTCTGGTGGACGAACACCTAAAGCGTTGTTCAACTCGTTATCAAAAGTGGAACTCGACTGGAACAAAGTAGACATCAGCTTAGCCGATGAGCGCTGGGTAGAAACAGACGATGACGCCAGCAATGAAAAAATGGTGCGTCGAGAGTTACTGCAAAACAACGCAGCAGCTGCCAATTTTGTTGGCCTTAAAACCGAGCACGAAGATGCTAAAGATGCGGTTGAAACCTGCACTGCAAATCTTGCCAAATTACATACTCCTTTCGATGTATTGATCCTGGGCATGGGGGAAGACGGGCATACTGCTTCTTTGTTCCCATGTTCAGATCAGATCCACCAAGGTTTAGACCAGGGCGCGCGTCGTACGTACATTGCTGTACAACCTACGACCGCACCGAACCAACGCATGTCGTTGACCTTACCCGCGCTGTTAAACAGTAAAAATGTATTTTTGCATTTAACAGGGGACAGTAAAAAACAGGTACTGGACAAAGCGATAAAAGGTGGCGATGAGCACGAAATGCCCATTCGCGCGGTGATAAATAACGCCGATGTCGAATTAATGTGGGCTCCCTAGGAGAAAAATATGAATTCTATTATTCAAGAAGTCACCCAACGCATCATTGAGCGCAGCCAAGGCTCGCGCAAGGCGTATTTAGACAAAATTGAAAAAGCCCGTTTACAGGGGCCACATCGTGGCACGTTGTCGTGTGGTAACTTGGCGCACGGTTTTGCAGCATGTGGTGCTGAAGACAAGGCCGACTTGCGTAGCATGACAAAGTCGAACATTGCGATTATTTCATCGTACAACGACATGTTATCTGCACATCAGCCTTACCACGATTATCCAGAAATTCTTAAGAAGGCCATTCAGCAAGTGGGCAGCGTGGCGCAATTTGCCGGTGGCGTACCTGCAATGTGTGATGGCGTTACCCAAGGTAACGCTGGTATGGATTTAAGCCTAATGAGCCGAGACGTGATTGCCATGTCAACGGCGGTGGCATTGTCGCATAACATGTTTGACGGCACATTGATGCTCGGCATATGTGACAAAATCGTGCCCGGATTATTGATCGGTGGATTAAGCTTCGGTCATCTACCGACCATTTTTGTCCCTGCTGGCCCTATGCCATCAGGTATTCCAAATAAAGAGAAAGCCCGAGTGCGTCAAATGTACGCTGAGGGCAAAGTGGGCCGTGAAGAATTGCTTGAGGCTGAGTCTCAGTCTTATCACTCTGCGGGCACTTGTACTTTTTACGGTACGGCTAACAGTAATCAATTGGTGGTTGAGACCATGGGCTTGCATTTACCTGGCTCATCGTTCGTTAACCCAGGCACGCCATTGCGTGAAGCCTTAACCGATGCAGCTGCACGTCAAGTGACGCGCATCACTGACCTAGGTGAAGATTACCGCCCAATCGGTCACATTGTTGATGCGAAAGCTATCGTTAATGGTTTAGTTGCGTTACTAGCCACTGGCGGCTCAACTAACCACACTATGCACTTGGTTGCCGTTGCTAAAGCCGCTGGCTATACCATTAACTGGGATGACTTCTCTGATATTTCAGATGCTGTTCCTTTGCTTACCCGCATTTATCCCAATGGCTCTGCTGATATTAACCACTTCACTGCTGCTGGCGGTATGGCGTTATTGTTCAGAGAATTATTGAATGCAGGCTTGCTACACAACGACGTGAAAACTATCTGTGGCGATGGCCTTGAGCGTTATACCCAAGAGCCAATGCTTGAAAATGGTGAACTGGTTTGGCGAGATGGCCCAACTGAGTCATTCGATAAAGAAGTGGTTGCCAGTGTTGAAAAGCCATTTAAGCCAGACGGCGGTTTATCGGTATTAACCGGTAACCTAGGTCGTGCGGTAATGAAAACGTCAGCTCTGCGTGAGCCTCATTGCAAAATCAAAGCCCCTGCAGTTGTATTTGAAGATCAATTCGAACTAGCAGCGGCGTTTAAAGCCGGTGATTTAGACAAAGATTGCATCGTGGTCGTGCGCTTCCAGGGGCCTTCAGCTATTGGTATGCCAGAGCTTCACAGTCTTACGCCTCCTCTTGGTGTACTGCAAGACAAAGGTTACAAAGTTGCTTTAGTGACTGACGGTCGTATGTCAGGTGCTTCGGGCAAAGTGCCAGCGGCGATTCACTTAACACCTGAAGCGGTAAAAGGTGGCTTAATCGCTAAGGTAAACAGCGGCGATATCATCGAATTGGATACAGAGACTGGCCACATGACACTGCACGTAGATGAAGCTGAATTGTCCGCTCGAGAAGCGAAAGTGACTGACGTTGCCTCTCATCAGGTGGGTATGGGCCGCGAAATGTTTGCCGGTATGCGCTCAACGTTAACGGGTGCCGAGCAAGGTGCTTGTTCTCTTTTCGTCGGACAGGATGATTAATCGTGACAACTAATTTTGTTGCGGATATTGGTGGCACTAATATTCGTTTGGCGCAGGTCGTTAACGGACAAATCGCTGACATTCGCAAATACTTGTGTGCTGATTTTGCCACTTTGAATGACGCAATAAAACAGTATTTTTCAGAGTTTCCCGCAACCCAATTCGCTGCTGGTTGTTTGGCCATTGCCTGTCCTGTTGAAGGTGACCACGTCAAAATGACCAATCACTACTGGGCTTTTTCGATTAAAGAAGTGCAGGGGGATTTGGGTTTGAGTTGGTTGGGCGTGATCAATGATTTCACCTCAGTGGCCCATTCTTTGCCTTTGCTAGGCGACGACCAAAAAGTGCAAATTGGGCAAGGGGCAGCGATACCCGGTGCCAATATAGCCGTTTTTGGACCTGGTACTGGCCTAGGTGTGGAACACCTAACTTGTACCGATGGCAAATGGAAAGCGCTTGATGGGGAAGGTGGACACGTTGATTTTTCAGCTGTCGATGAAAATGACATTGCGATTCTGCGCTTTTTGACCAAAAAGCTAGGCCACGCCTCAGCAGAAGAAGTGATGTCAGGACGAGGGATTGTTCATATTTATGAGGGGTTGGCTGCGGCCAGAAATGTGCCGTCAGAGTATAGCGACGCAGCAGATATAACCTCTAGAGCAATTGATAACAGTTGTTCACTGTGCCGTGAAACACTAGAACAGTTCTGTCGCATTATGGGAAGTTTCGCTGGCAACTTAGCCCTTAACTTATGTACACGCGGTGGTGTTTATATCGGTGGCGGGATCGCCTCTCGATTTGTTGAGTTTATTCAACAAAGTGAATTTCGCGCACGCTTTGAAGCAAAAGGCCGGTTTCGTCATTACGTAGCTGGCATACCTACATACATTATTACCGAGCCCGATCATGGTTTGATTGGTGCCATGGCATACCTACAACAGCATTATAAAGGTTAACTACAATGACAAAAAATTGGAAAGTTTCGTCTCAAGATGTATTCAGTCAAGGACCAGTGGTTCCTGTATTGGTGATCAAAGATGTAAAGCATGCGGTCCCTCTTGCTAAAGCATTAATTGCTGGCGGTATTCGTGTATTGGAAGTGACATTGCGCACAGAAGCAGCACTGGACGTAATCAAAGCTATCGCGACTGAAGTGCCAGATGCCATCATAGGTGCAGGTACGGTAACGAATGCTAAGCAATTAGCTGAAGTTGAAGCGGCGGGTGCTATGTTCGCAATAAGCCCTGGCATGACATCTGATTTATTGGATGCAGGTAATAGAGGCGGTATCGCGCTCATTCCTGGTATCTCTTCTATTTCTGAATTAATGCGCGGAATTGACTTCGGTTATACCCACTTTAAATTCTTCCCAGCTGAAGCCTCAGGTGGCGTTAAAGCCATTAAAGCGATCGGTGGACCATTCCCTGACATCGCGTTTTGCCCAACAGGTGGCATAAGCCCAACTAATTACCTTGAGTATTTATCATTGCCTAACGTGCGTTGTGCAGGCGGCTCTTGGTTAGCACCTGACGATGCTGTTGAAGCGGGTGATTGGGATCGTATTACTGAGCTGGCTAAACAAGCCGTTGCTGGCGCAGCCGGTATTTAATTCATCGTTTAGATGATTAAGAAGGCCACGAAAGTGGTCTTTTTTGTGTCTGCCGGTTTGCCCCTGAGGATTATTTATCAAATGCTGGGCGGCTGTCTTTCATCAATATATCGAGCTCTCGCTGAGCCTTTACTGGATCATCCAAGTCGTTATCTTCCAGCATTTCACATTCGTCGTTGATCATTTGTTTTACGGTGACTGGGTAATACCGACAATCATCAGGACGATCGAAATAGATATCGCAAGTATAAATATCTTTGCTGTTCTCAATGGTTTTGTCTGCTGGCACGACGCGTAAGAAGGGGCAATGGTTCAGCAACTTGCCCGTGTCTGGGCTAGCCCAAATCAAGCCTTTTTTAACGTACTGAGCGATATCCGGTCGAAACAGCTCCCACATATCGATTTCGCTGTCGGTGACAGACAAGCCGCCATCACCGTATTGGGTGCAACACTTTCCGCACTGGGTACACTCCTTCATGCTCGCTTAACCGCTATTTGATGATGAATGGGGGAAACAAACAATCTTAGCAAGCTTTATGATACTTATGCTGTTAATGGAGACAGTGCAGCGGACTCGAATTTAATTCCCTGCCAACCTGTATTCATAAAATTTCTGATATTACCGTGATCGTTGGCGTCAGGGTGCTGCAATACATCGTTACGGTAAAAGGTACCAAATAAGTGCAATGTTTCAGTTTCCGTTAATTGATTGAGTTGCGCAAAGTAAAAAATCTTGCATGAACCTTCATTGCTGCCTTTTTCATTGACCACGTCACCATTGGTGAACGCGGTTGCTGTGTATCGGTAGTGTTGTTGGATCGCATTAATCACTTGGCTGAACTCTACACTTTGTGGTTGGGTACGCACTTGGGTGATCAGATCTTGAATGGTCATATTAGTCCTAAATAAAATGAGAAATAGAAAAGCAGCTTCGAAGGAAGCTGCTTGTGTGGATACATGTTTTGCGTGGATTACAGCGTTAACACAAAGACTTTTGAGTTACGCTGAAAATTGTATAGTTGTTTCTTTTTAGCGGGTAAATCATCGAGTGTGGCTCGCACGAAGCCTTGTTCCTGAAACCAGTGAGAGGTCACTGTAGTCAAGCAAAATATCGAGGTTAACCCCTGTAACTTTGCTTGTTCACAGATGGCGCTTAAAAGGCGCTCACCACGATTCCCACCACGGTAATCAGTATGCGTTGCTACGCACGCTAGCTCGCCGCATTGCTCCTCTAAATAAGGGTACAGCGCCGCACAGGCTATGGTCATGCCGTCACGTTCAATGATGGTGAATTGTTCGATTTCACGCTCTAATATTTCACGGGAGCGCTTCACCAAAATACCTTTCTCTTCCAGCGGGTTGATGAGGTTTAAAATACCGCCCACATCTTCAATGGTCGCCGTACGTATCTGCTCGTAATAGCTTTGCGAAATAAGCGAGCCTGCGCCATCTCGAGTGAAAAGCTCTTGCAATAGCGCGCCGTCTTGACCGTAACTAACACAATGGCAACGGCTGACGCCTGACTCCAGACTGTCGATAATCGTTTGAATGCTGTGCTTTTCTTGCTGTAAATGTGCTTGCTCTAGCATAGGGTACAAAGAGTTGAGCTGAATATTGCGCAGCAAACGCCCTGTTTCATCTACAAGGCCATCTTTTTCCGTAAAGATAATCAGCTTGTCAGCATTCAACGCTTTAACTGCGTTAGTCGCTACATCTTCGTGGCTCAAGTTAAATACTTCACCCGTGGGGGAGTAGCCCATAGGTGGCAGTAGTACAATTGAGCCATCGTCAAGATGGTCATTTATGCCCGTTACATCAACCCGACGTACCAAACCAGTATGCTCGAAGTCCACGCCGTTACGCACGCCGATAGGCATAGCCACCACTAAATTACCGGAGCACACACGAATTTGCGCGCCGTGCATAGGTGAATTAGCCAAGCCCATGGTGAGCAAGGCTTCAATTTGTGAGCGCACAGAGCCCGCAGCATCCTTCACGCACTCAAGGGTTTGCTTGTCGGTGATCCGCACGTCTTCTGAAAAACGCGGTTCTACTTTACGCCAGACGGCACGTTGATCAATTTGCGGTCGCGCGCCGTGTACCAGTATCAAGCGTACACCTAAGCTGTTAAGCAAGGCGATATCCTGAATAATGTTGGCAAAGTTTGCATCTTCAACTGCTTCACCACCAAACATCAATACGAAGGTTTTACCCCTGTGCGCATTGATGTAAGGCGCCGAATTGCGAAATAGCTTTACGCTGTCGTTGTGTGAAAGTACCACGTGTTTTCCTTACACTTACATCGCTATTTTTTGAACGATGCTTTAGCATTAGCCAGCGCTTCGAGTACAGGCTTAATGCCCGTTCCACCCAAGATGTCGCGCTTGTTGACCAAATATTCAAGTTGTAGAACAGGGTAGACATCCTCTTCGATAACGTCTGAATACACTTTAAGTTCAGCGATTGTGAGCTCTTCAATGGCCTTTTTCTTTTCGAGGGCATCCAGCACGACTCGGCCAGAAATATCGTGGGCGGTTCTAAACGGAATCCCCTTATCGACGAGGTAATCAGCAAGCTCAGTCGCATTAGCATAACCCTCACGGGCGGCTTTCGCGCAGCGCTCGCTATCAAGTTTGATGCTATCAACCACTTCACAAGCGATGCGTAAACAGATATGCCATTGATTCGTCGCGTCGAACAAGCCTTCTTTGTCCTCTTGCATATCTTTGTTATACGCAAGGGGCAGACCTTTCATGGTCACAAGCAAGGCTTGTAAGCTACCGAACACTCGCCCACATTTACCGCGCATCAGCTCTAATGCATCAGGGTTTTTCTTCTGAGGCATCAAGGATGAACCAGAAGTAACCGCGTCACCTAACTGTATAAAACCTGCCTCGCCTGAGTTGTAGAAGATTAAATCCTCCGCCATACGCGACAAGTGCATCATGCTGGTACTGGCGACAAAAAGAAGCTCTAGCACGTAATCACGATCAGATACCGCATCAAGGCTGTTGACGCACGGGCTGTCAAAACCAAGCTCTTCGGCAATCGCTTGACGGTCGATAGGGTAGGTTGTGCCAGCAAGTGCACCGCTACCTAAAGGACACTGATTCAAACGGGCTTTTAAGTCATGCAGACGACTCAAATCGCGTTTTAGCATTTCAACATAGGCCAAGCACCAGTGCGGGTAGCGCACCGGTTGAGCACGCTGCAAGTGGGTGTAGCCAGGTAAAATAACGTCTTGATTGACATCCGCGTTACCCACTAATGACGCAATAACCGCTTCAACATCTTCAACCAGTAAATCAACGTGTTCACGGGTCCATAAACGAAAATCCGTGGCAACTTGGTCGTTACGGCTGCGGCCAGTGTGTAATTTGCGCGCCACATCGCCGAGTTGCTCGATTAAGGTTGCTTCTACAAAGCTGTGAATATCTTCTTCACTGCTGGCGTCAAAATCGAGCTCACCGGCATCCGCTTTTACCAACAAGGCTTTAAGGGCTTCTTCAAGCTGTTGGTGCTCGTCTTGGTTCAGTACGCCCGCTTTTGCAATGGCACGTGCCCATGCTATTGAGCCGCGAATATCTTGGCTCGCCAACACTCTGTCGAATGGCAGTGAATCGTTAACAGTGCGAAACATCGCACTGCTGCCATCTTGAAAACGTCCGCCCCACAAGCTCATTATTCGATACCTGTGTTTTTGAACGGAATGCCTTCTTTGTTTAGCGCGCTGATGCGGCTAGACAAGCTATAAAGACGGATGAAACCTTCTGCATGACTTTGGTCGTATACGTCATCCGCACCAAAGGTAGCGAAATCTTCAGAGTACAAGCTGTTTGGTGAACGGCGCTGCGTTACCGTTGCTTGGCCTTTGTACAGTTTAACGACTATGTCGCCCGTTACTTTGTCAGCAAAGCTTGCTGCACCGGCGAGCAGTGCATCGTTTAGGGGGGTGAACCAACGGCCGTCATACATGACATGTGAGAACTCTAAACCGATTTGCTCACGGTACTTAAGCGCAGCTTTGTCTAACACTAGGCTTTCAAGGGCTTTGTAAGCCGCAAGCATAACTGTTCCGCCTGGGGTTTCATAACAACCACGTGACTTCATGCCCACTAAACGGTTTTCTACGATATCGATACGCCCCACGCCGTGTGCACCAGCAAGCTCGTTCAATTTAACCAAGCATTGGTAAGGGCTAAGGGCTTCACCGTTTACTTTTACCATGCGGCCATGTTCGAAGCTGACTTCAACACGCTCAGGTGTATTCGGCGCATCTTCAGGAGAAACGGTCATGGTCCATACTTCTTTGGTTGGCTCGCACCAAGGATCTTCAAGCTCACCGCCTTCGTGTGAGATATGCCATGCGTTTGCATCACGGCTGTAGATTTTGGTGGCTGACGCTGTGGTTTTAATGTCACGCTCGGCCAAATAAGCCAATAAATCTTCACGTGATACCATGTCCCACTCACGCCAAGGAGCAATAACGGTTAGCTCAGGTGCGAGTGCAGCAAAGGTGCCTTCGAAACGTACTTGGTCATTACCTTTACCTGTACAACCGTGGCAAAGTGCATCTGCGCCTACTTTACGGGCGATTTCAACTTGTGCTTTGGCGATAATAGGGCGCGCCATTGATGTACCAAGTAAGTACTGACCTTCATATACTGCGCCTGTAGTAATAGTGGGGTAGATGTAGTCAGATACAAATTCGTCTTTTAAGTCCACGATATAGCATTCGCTGGCGCCGGTTTTGATGGCTTTTTCACGTAGACCTTCTAGTTCCTCGTCCCCTTGACCTACATCAGCTGCGAACGCGATAACTTCACAGTCATAGTTCTCCTTTAACCAAGGAATGATGGCTGATGTATCCAAACCACCTGAATAGGCTAATACTACTTTTTTGATGTTTTTCTTGCTCATTGTCTGTACCTAAAAATTAAAAGTGTTAAATGGGGTTAAGCTGCGCCGCCAAGAAGGTGCACTAAAATGGCATTCTGGGCGTGCATTCTGTTTTCTGCTTGCTGCATCAAAATAGATTGCTCTGAATCAATTAAGGTGCCGCTAATTTCTAAGTCGCGATGGGCAGGTTGGCAGTGCATAACGTATTGAGCACCGGTTGATTGCATCATCGCTTCATCGATTTTGTATTTGCCAAACGCTTGCTTGATGGTCTCAAGCGGGGTGTCATCGCCCATCGAAATCCATGTGTCAGTATAAAGTGCATGAGCACCGTTAGCCGCTTCTACGTCGTGACTGATAACTAATTTGCCACCATTTTGCTCGGCTTTTTGCTGAGCAAGCGTGACAATAGCAGGGTCTACTTCATAGCCAGGAGGGGTAACGACAACCACCTCGCAACCTAACGTCACGCCCACAATCATCAAAGAGTGAGTGACGTTATTACCATCACCGATATACGCTAGTTTAACTTTGCTCAAATCGCCAAGACGTTCGGTTAAGGTTAAGTAGTCGGCCATGGCTTGGCACGGGTGGTACATATCACACAGTGCGTTGATAACAGGTACTTTGGCCGAACTGGCTAATTCTTCTAAGGTTGAGTGCGCAAAAACCCGTGCAACAATAGCGTCAGCCCAACAGGCAAGGTTGTTACCCATGTCTTTGACGTCTTCACGGCCTGCTAATTTATTTGACTGGCTGTCTAAATAAACAAGGTGCCCGCCTAGTTTGTTGATACCTATATCAAAGCTCACTCGGGTGCGCAGTGACGGTTTCTCAAATAAGGCAACAATTGATTTACCTGCCAAGGCTTGGCGGTAGTCAGCTGGATTATTCTTAATGGTGACGGCCAGTTGCAAGAGTGCATTGAGGTCTTTAGCAGACCAATCAGTGAACGACAGTAGATCCTTTTTCATGGAGGTACCTTAAATATTTGGGATTATGGTAGTGCCAACGGGTTCACCCGCCAGCAATCCTAAGAGTTGCTCTGGTGTTTGCCAACTGGCAATCGTGATGGGGCGTTGCAAGCTCGTTGCTGCATCGAGTGCGGCATCCACTTTTACTTGCATCCCATCTATGATCACGCCTGATTCGACTAATTCGGCAATGCCTTTAGCCGTAAGTTGATTAATCAGGTTTTTATTGTGATCGAGCACACCAGGCACATTCGATAGCAACAACAAGTCAGCATTTAACAGCTGAGCAATAACCGTTGCCGCTTGATCAGCATTTACATTGAGTAAATTGCCTTTTTCATCGGCACCTATGGAGCTGATAATCGGCAGGATATTCGCCTCGAGCAATAAATTCAACATAGTCGGTGAATTTGCTTTCGCTACGCCCACTGCACCAAGGGCAGGATCTAGCACAGAGCAGCTTGTCATAGCGCCATCAGCCAAGCATAACCCGACTGGTGTGGTGTTAGCGCGAATGGCAAAAGCACAAAGTTGCTTATTGGCAGTCCCCGCCAAAGCGCCCGTAATATAAGGCATATGCTCAGGTGGCGTGACGCGTAAACCATTCACTTTAGTACTGGTAAATTGCAGAGCTTGCAACAACTGCTCAACCATAGGACCGCCGCCATGCACGAGTACGACTGGGCGACTTTGCTGAAGTTGCTTAATAACCGTGAGCAATTGTAACGCTTCGGCGGTGGCTTGCATGAAAGCGCCACCGACCTTTATGACTAACGGGTTCATGCTGACACCTCGTGCACTAAGCCAAGTTGTGATGCGAACCCAAAGCGAAGGTTGGCACATTGTACCGCTTGAGAGGCCGCGCCTTTCAGTAGGTTATCGATGGCACTGGTCACAACCAAGTAACCTTTTTGGGTATCAAGCTTCCAGAATAAATCGCAGTGGGGTGTGCCTACAACATCATCCAACTTGGGCCAAGTATCGCGAATACGCACGATGGGGTGGTTCTGATAGGCATGACTGAATGCGTTTGCAACGGCATCTGCGTCTACATCAGCGTTTACTTTGACGGTAATGGTCGCCAAAATTCCCCGTTTGAAATTACCCAGATGAGGAGTGAATATAACTTCACGACCTAAGTAGGCGCTGATCTCAGGTTGATGACGATGACCTAGTACACCATAAGCTTGCAGGCTAACTTCGCAGAAACTACTGCCCATGGCCGCTTTACGACCAGCACCAGACACACCAGACACAGCATTAATAATAGGTAAATGACCATCAGCGATTAAGCCCGCTTCGTGTAAGGGCTTTAATGCACTCAGCGACGCTGTTGGGTAGCAACCTGGTACGGCAATAATATCAGCGCTTTTAATATCCTCTGCAAACCAATCGGCGAGACCGTAGACGGCTTGCTTTAAGCTGGCCGCTTGCTCATGAGCAAAACCATAGTAGTCCGCAAAAACCTGTTGATCTTTGAGTCTAAACGCCCCTGATAAGTCAAACACTTTGGCTTTGCCCGATGATAATACTGGCATCCAATCATGACTTGCCTCATGGGGGGTCGCTAGAAAAATCACGTCCATTTCGTTTGCAAGCGAATGCAAAACGTCGTCGGTTAACGGGATCAGTGGCAAATTGATTTGCCCGAATAGATAACCGTGTACGTCTCCGAGCTTTTTATCAGCATCTTGGCTTTTGGCTGATACATATAAGGCGTTTAATTCAAAGCGTGGGTGGCGATGAATTAAAGAGGCTAATTCGGCACCGGTATATCCACTGGCGCCGACAATACAAGTTTTGATCATAAAACGTATATCTCTAATAGTCGTGTGACTTAATGTTACTAAATGAAGGTGACAAAAATAAAAAATCACCCAAGACCTTTAGCAAATACTAAAGGTCTGGGTGAGCTAAACGCTACAGACCTCGACTTATCGTCGATACAACATGCTGGCGAAGCTAGGCAGGGAATCGAATTGTGACGTTATTGAAATCATATGCGAAATTAAACCGAATTAAGATATTATGTCTAAATAATCTAGACCAAATATGTATTTGCAAAGTGGCTAAATCATGTTGGCGATAAGCATGCCATGTGTTATATATTTATGCAAATAAAATGAATAATTATTTAAAGGGAGGCTTATGCCGTCTTTGTCTTTTTTAGAACGTTATGCACATATCATCAATACTCCCTCTATTAGCGCCTTTAGTGCAGATTTAGACCAATCAAACCGCGCCATTATCGATCTGCTAGCAGGCTGGTTTAAAGACTACAATTTCCACATAAGTATTCAACAAGTGCCCAATGCGCGAAATAAGTACAACATGCTAGCTAAAATTGGCAGTGGTGAGGGGGGGCTACTACTATCCGGCCATTCGGATACTGTGCCCTTTGACGACAATAAATGGCAATTTGACCCTTTTAAGGCACAAGAAAACGATGGCAAGTTATACGGTTTAGGCACCTGTGATATGAAAGGTTTTTTTGCGTTTATCTTAGAAGCGATTCAAGACATTCCTCTAAAAGATTTAAAGAAACCTTTGTATATTTTGGCTACTGCAGATGAAGAAACGTCCATGGCGGGAGCGCGGTTTTTTGTGGAGCAACAATTGATTAAGCCAGACATGGCGATCATCGGTGAGCCCACAGAGCTTAAGCCGATCTTTAAGCACAAAGGGCATATGGGGCATAGCCTGAATATTCAAGGTAAAGCAGGGCATTCAAGCGATCCAGCAAAAGGGGTCAATGCGATTGAGATCATGTACCAAGCCATAGGGAAACTTATCGCTTTAAAACAACAGTTGTCTGAAAATCATAGAGATGATGCCTTCAGCGTGCCAGAGGTGACTATGAATCTCGGGCATATTCACGGGGGCGATGGGGAAAACCGTATTTGCGGACACTGCCAATTAAATTTTGATTTGCGCGCTATTCCCTCACTAAGTGACGAAGAAGCCATTGCCATGATTGACGAAGCACTTGCCCCGCTGATGCAAAAATACCCACAGCGCATTACTCGTGAGGCGATGTACGAAACCGCGCCAGCTTTTGGTTGTCGAAATGAGCAGGGTATTCTTGAATTGGCCAAAAAACTCACGGGCTTTGATCCTGTCAGTGCTAATTACGCCACCGAAGCGCCATTTATCAATCAATTAGGCTGCGACACCATTGTATTAGGCCCTGGCAGTATTGATCAGGCCCATCAACCAGATGAGTTCATCTCGCTGCATTATGTTGACCCAACCGTCACATTACTGCGTAACTTCATCAAGCAGGTCTGCTTTTAATGGCCGAGTTGATTCAGGAAATGGCACAAAGAGTTAATTCAGCAACGTCAGTAAGCCTTTTCGTAAAATCACTAGGGGCGGCGGTAATGATTTTATCGGCAAGTGCAATTGGGGTACAAAATGCTAACGCTGAATCCAAGATAAAGGGACGCTACCCAGCAATGCCTGAACCAGTTACCAACAATGCGGTGGTCAAAGTCGATACTGAAAATGGTCATTTTTTGTTATCTTTCATGGGGCTAGGAGCAGGTAAAACGCATGAAGATGTTCACAACAAGGTGTGGGCTCTAGAGCTTGCAGGTGAATCATTTACGCCAAGCAAAGCTTGGCAACAAAAATCACCCGTGCCGTCGAGTTTACCCCAGTCTGGTCGCTTAGCCAGTATTGCCGTTGGTGTAGGCGATATGGCACTTTTGTTTGGTGGTTACACCGTTGATGCTGCGCATAATGAAGTGTCAAGCCCAGACAACTTTCGCTATGACATTGTTACGGATACCTACTACCCCATAGCTCAGACGCCAGTGCCCGTGGACGATGCAGTCGCACTCGTTTTTCAGCAGCGTTACGTATATCTGATTAGCGGTTGGCATAATGACGGCAACGTCAATTTAGTCCAAATTTACGATGTGAAAACAGATTCATGGCAACAAGGTTCACCTTTTTTAGGTAATCCCGTTTTCGGTCATGCAGGTGCGATTGTGGGGGAAAATATTATGCTTTGTGATGGCGTTAAGGTGGATGCTCAACCAGATAAACGGCGTACGTTTTCCGCAGAACCAGCTTGCTACCACGGAACGATTGACAAGAGTGATATCAAAAAAATTGATTGGCGCACAGTAGCGCACCCTACATCGAGTGCACGTTATCGTATGGCTGCGACCGGTGATGTTGCCAGCAATTCAGCCATCTTCGTGGGCGGTTCAGATAACCCATACAATTATAACGGCACGGGTTACGATGGTGAACCATCAAGTCCGAGCAATGAGGTGTGGCGCTACGACTTTACTCAGTCGAGTTGGAATGTCTCCCACACGGACTCGCCTACTATGGATCACCGGGGCTTATTGGCCGTGGGCGTAGGGGAAAATAAGCATTTTGTCACGCTAGGTGGAATGATAGAGCAGCAAAAAGTATCAAACGCTGTACATCGCATCGATTTATAGGGCGCTACAGCGCTACTGTGATTTCACAAAACGATTTTTAAAAGATTTATTGAGGAAGGTATGCAAAAGACGTTAGCGCTGGTCGCGCATGATCATAAAAAGCCAGAGCTTATCCGCTGGTCACTAGAGCATAAAGCAGAGCTAGAAAAACATAACTTAGTGGCGACAGGCACGACAGGGGGCTTACTACAAGAAGCGTTAAACTTGCCCGTTACGCGATATAAGAGCGGCCCACTAGGCGGCGACCAACAAATAGGGGCATTGATCGCCGAAGGTAAGTTAGACGCTTTGATTTTCTTTTGGGATCCCTTGAACCCAGCCCCCCATGACCCAGACGTAAAAGCGCTGTTGCGTTTGTGCTCAGTATGGAATTTGCCGGTCGCGTGTAACACTTCTACAGCGGATATGTTGATCACCTCGCCGCTATTTATCGAGGGATTATACGAGCGGGCAGTGCCGGAGTTTTAAGGTATAAACAAAAAGTAGAGTGACTCAGGGAGAGTTGCTTTGTCACAGTTTTAATCGTAAGGGTAAAATTCGCGTCAAAGTCGTTTTATAAAATGCGGTACATAAGCGGAAAAAAACCTAGCAAGCACACTTATTACACATTTTGAACGTTAGCTATCGGCTTTTCCAAGTGAATTACGCTTTTTACTCTCTCGTTTATGCCGACTTTCCATCATTCTATGGAGTGTTATCTGTTGTTCGCTGGTCAGTGCATTCCAAAACGTGTGCTGATTTTTAGCCCTAGTAAGAGCATGTTCATAGCGCCGTACTTCTGTTTGAGCTTGCAAGGCTGTCCAACTAGTTTCGCTCAGACTTTCACTGGTCACTATCGCAATAACTTGTGCCTTAAATGTCTCCCTAGCAAATTTGTTTGCTTCTTTATCCGCTTTTTCAGCAGCGCGTTGTGCTTTAAATAGAGCTTGTTGCTCTTCGGTTAGGTTAAGTGTTTCTAAGTGCGCTGTTTGGCGTTGTGCCTCAGACATCTTGGGTATGCTGTTACCCCGTGTTTTGCTCTGCTGCAACTTGGTGGCATGTCCTTTTTCTTGCTGCTTAGCATGTAATTCGACTAAGAACGCGTCTTTCTGGCCATCGTCTAAAATCTGCCAAATTTGCTGCTGAGTTTTAATATCCAGCCACATTAGCTGATTTTGTAAGTGTTGGTCAGCTTGAATAGCGCTGCTTATTTCACTTTGAATCCATACATCACTTTGTATTAAATTACGTAAGCTCTCACGCATAGATCTTTGGTCAGGCTGATAGGTATCTTTTGTCGCACGGTTTTGTTTTAACAGTAATCGAACGTCTTGACGTTGGGCGCCGGTTAAATCTAACTTTTTTAAAATTGGGCGTAAGGATATCGGGCCATTATGCGGCGACGGTTTTGCAATAGCGACATGCTGAGTCAACAGGAGTGCCAAAGCAACGGCGATGGGGGTAAATAATGATTTTAACGTTCGCACTGAATATGCCTTACTATAGTGAAATACAAAATAAGGTTAGCACCACCAGCGCAAAGAAACGCAAAGCCAGTGTAAAGATTAAGTAAATAGACAATCGAGTAGCGACAATTTCGGTATTATTTTATGGGTTTTCGCGCGTCTATTGTTAGGCCGCTGGAGTTTGAAGGAAAGTGTTCATGCTAGAAAAGTCTTTGTTGCTGATCGATGACGATCAAGCACTCACCGAGTTGTTACAGGAATACCTAAGCGCGCAAGGATACACGATTCATGTGGCAAGTGATGGGGAGGCCGGCCTGTTAGCTGCGAAATCAGGGCAGCACTATGATTTAATCATTTTGGATGTAATGCTTCCTAAAGTAGACGGGTTCGAAGTATTAAAACGTTTACGTAGTACACATGTTACCCCTGTGTTGATGTTAACTGCCAAAGGCGATGATTTTGATCGAATATTAGGCTTGGAACTCGGTGCCGACGACTATTTGGCAAAACCTTTCAACCACAGAGAGTTATCGGCTAGAGTGAAAGCTATTGTGCGCCGTGTAGATATTCAAGCCGGCTTGCAAAGCGACAAGCAAAAACAAAACACGATCGAAATTGGTGATGTGGAGTTAAATATTGCAGCGCAAACTGTCGCATGTAACGCCCAGCAAGTGGAGTTGACCGGCACCGAATTTGCGGTGCTGAAACTGTTGATGAGCTGTAGCCCAGATCTCGTGCCTAAACAGGCAATAAGTGAGCAGGTATTAGGTCGAAAGCTAGCCGCTTTTGATCGCAGTATTGATATGCACGTGAGTAATTTGCGTAAGAAATTAAGTCATTTTAGTGACCATGACAAAATCAAAACCCATCGAGGAGTAGGATACGTCTATTTGGGTGAAATATGAGGCGTCTTCTATATTTGAACCCATTTCGAAGTTTGTATGGTCGTATTTTTTTGTGGTTCTGGGGCACAACTATCGTCATGATCGTTGGTGCTTACTGGATAATGCAAAATATTGCTCCACCAGTTGAATATTTACCCATGGATGACAAGCAGCATTTCATGCTGGAAAACTCGGTTAGAGCTTTGCAGCGGCAAGTTTCTCGTAGCCCAGATGGTGAGCCGTTAGAGAATATTCTTGAACGCACCAGTCAGCGCGGTAAGTTGATGATGATTTTGCTCAATCCAAAAACCAAGACGTTCACACTCAAGGGGCCGTTACCACGCTTACCCAATGAGAAGCCATTTCTCGATTTAATTGGCTCTGCAAATCCATTGCGTATTGCAACACCTATCGGCGATATGTTTGGCCCAATGGCGACCGATATTGCTGGCACTGAATATTTGTTATTTGTGGGACGAATACGGCCCATGGGTTTCGCTAGCGATATGCGCCACCGCCCACCCTTATTGCTTATCTGCCTGGTATTGTTAATAAGTGCGGTATTGTGCTCATTAATTGCTTGGTCACTTGTAAAACCATTAAAACAATTGCAAGTGGCCACTAAGCGCATGGCTAGCGGTGCACTTAGCAGTCGAGTTGGATCTGCCAGCTATAGAGGCGATGAAATAGGGCGCTTAGGGCGAGATTTTAATTATATGGCAGAGCAGGTGGAGACTTTGCTTAATGGGCAAAAGCGTCTATTGGCAGACATATCTCACGAGTTACGCTCTCCGTTAACGCGGATGCAACTCGCCATTGGTATCGCTCAGCAACAAGAGCCGTCGAGCAACACAAAAAGTAACGAGCAAGCATTAGCTAGAATTGAAAAAGAAGCTCATCAGATGGAGCATATGGTCGCTCAAGTGTTGATGCTGTCGCGATTAGATAATAACGCTCGGGATTCGAAAAAGCAGCCGGTGAGTTTTGATACACTTTTAACAGAGCTATTAGCTGACTGCGAGTTCGAAGCCCAATCACAAGGCAAAACGTTAACGGTAGATATTGATTCTGATGCGAAAATAAATGCTGACGAAGATTTGTTAACGAGCGGCATTGAAAATGTTCTGCGCAACGCCGTGAAATACGCAAATCAGCAGGTGTCTTTCACCCTGAAAATTGACGGCCCTGACGTTAACTTAGTTATTTGTGATGACGGCAAAGGCATACCGGATTCAGATTTAGAGCATATCTTTCAGCCCTTTTACCGTGTTTCAAGCGCAAGAGAGCGAGACAGTGGTGGAATAGGGTTAGGCTTGGCAATTGCCAGTCGCGCCATTGCTGCGCATGAGGGCACAATCGAAGCCCGCAACCAAGTTAAGGGTGGCTTGAGCGTGCATATTCGATTGCCGATAATGGCTTAGCGCCTTGACCAATTACTTTTTCACTCGAATTTGGTGAGCCCCATTGTTTTTTTGCACAGTCTACCTTTGTGTTCTGCACTATTAACCTCTGGTAAGCTAATCCCATAGAGTGATAAATAGAGTAATAACCGTTGAGTGAATACCAAATAAGTTCAGAAAAGCAACTGGAACGGACGTATCAAGAGAAAATAAAACCCTTAATGCGTTCTCTGACCAAAGGCGATTTTATGGGGCATTCAGGTGTAAACATTAGTTATGCCTATTTGTGTCATCCGCACGCGATTGGTGCCGTGGCTATCTCTACAGGGCGAATTGAGTCTTGGGTTAAATATCAAGAAGTCATGTTCGACTTATATCAAAATGGATATTCGGTGTTCATTCATGATCACCGTGGTCAAGGCTTGTCAGGGCGCATGACCCGCAACCCCCATATGGGTTTTGTGGACGATTTTACCGATTACGTTGCTGACTTTAAGCTGTTTTACCAGAAAATCATTGAGCCTAACACGCAGCATAAGCCGCAGTTATTGTGCCACTCTATGGGGTGTGCAATTGGGGCTTTGTATGTTTTAGCGCATCCGCAAGATTTCGCTCAACTGATTGTGTGTGCCCCCATGTTTGGCATTCGCCCCGCGTTACCTAATTGGCTGGCGAGTATTTTAATAGGCGCAAACTTGCTTATTAGTCGCGGTTTAGGTCATGACGCGAGTTATTTTCTTGGCCAAAAAAATTATCAGGAAACCGACTTCGCGCTTAATGAGCTCACCCACAGCGAAATACGTTATCGCCTCTTCAGAGACGAGTATAATTTGCAACCAGAAGTGCAATTAGGAGGTGTGACCGGGCATTGGTTGCGAGCAGCCCTAAAAGCGATGGATGCCATCGAAGCTCAAGCGAGTCAAATATCGATCCCCGTTTGGGCCATTCAAGCAGGGGCGGATACAGTGGTGGACAACAAAAGGCAAAGCCGTGTATTAGCCAAATTGCCCCATTGCGAAGTACAACAAATTTTTGGTGCTCGGCACGAAATGCTGCTTGAAGAAGACCAATATCGTCGCCCCTGTTTAGAAGCTATTCTAGCGTTTCTGCGACTGGCAAATGACAGATAGACCTTACTGCAGTAAGCGCAATTTGTTAGCATTGCGCTTAATCTGACTTTATCGTGATCACCTAAATGCTAGACATTGTTTTATATCAACCTGAAATTCCGCCGAATACTGGCAACATTATTCGTTTATGCGCAAACACTGGATTTGCCCTACATTTAATTGAGCCTTTAGGGTTTGAATGGGACGATAAACGCGTTCGTCGCGCAGGCCTTGATTACCATGAATTTGCCAATGTGGTAAGGCATGCGTCACTACAGGCCTATATGGAATCACGCCAACCTAAGCGCATTTTTGCTTGCACCACTAAAGGCACTACTTTTTTTGCCAAAGCTGAATATCAATTGGGTGATGCCTTGTTGTTTGGGCCCGAAACGCGAGGATTACCTGATGACGTTATTCAAAGCTTGCCGCCTGAACAACGAGTACGCATTCCTATGTTACCTGACAGTCGCAGCATGAATTTATCGAATGCGGTATCTGTTTTTGTTTATGAAGCGTGGCGGCAATTGGATTTCAGCGGCGCGGTTTAGCTGCGAGCTAGCAAAACGTATAAATATTCAGCCTATTGGGTAAGCGTTTCGTTTACCCAATAGGCTTTTTACAATGCACCGTGCTCAGGTGTTAAATAAATTCGAATGCGTCGCCGTACAAGTTTTTCAAGATTAACCCTTGCTGATGAAAGTCTTCTCTTGCCACGCCAGCCATTTCAAAGCGACCAGCTACGTAAACCCGATAAGGCTCTAGGCTGACAAAATCTTCGAGTACTGCTTTATGCACCCAACCGGTTTTGCCTGACCATTGATGACCCGGATGTTCCACCACGGGAACAAAGGTAAAGTGCTCGTGTTTTTTATCCAGAGCGACAAGTTCATCGTATGCGTACATATCAGCGGTTGAGCGCGTTCCCCAATATAGGAAAATTGGATCCTTGTGGCCTTTGACCTGGCTAGAAGATTCGAGCATTTTTTGCAAGATAGCTTGGGTATAGGAAAACCCTGTTCCCCCTGCGAGTAAAATGGTCGGCATGCTATCTTCCAGTTGAACGTAGGCATTTCCTAAACCGCCATTAACGGCAATTTCACCCTCAGTTCGCATTTTTTCAAGAACTTCACCTGCATAACTATTGCCTGGCTCCGCGCCAATATGCAATTGAATTTTACCGTCTTCTCGCGGTGCTGTAGCGATACTGAATGGACGCTGATCGCCTTCATCCATGACGACTTTCAAATACTGACCAGCTTGATGTGTAAAAGGCTGCTGTGGGATCAGGGTGACTAAACTGACGACTGGGTTGAGAGCAACAATGGAATCAACCTTACAAGGGGTGTGATGCATAATAATGTTCTGCGCTATATCAAATTGCGCTGCTGTTGGCGCAAATAATTAAAATGTGAGAGAAGGTGCTTTAACAGCGACATATTGGCGCTTATGCGTCCTTCCGAAAATGTGCAGAATAACGAGTGGTTCAAACTGCTTAGGTGTACTTCGATTAATGTCTCAATATAAGTGAAGAGCATTAAAAGTAATATCTATTTTGTCAGAGTATAAACTGCTCAGTGCTAAGTTACGAGATGGATCGTTAGACCTTGTTATTTTTAGCTATTTCTCTTTTACCAATTTCCAGATAATGAAAACTCTTTGTTGTTTTTGGCTTGATTTTATTAACGTCTAGTGGTTTATTGAGCTTGCATGATGTGCAAATTTAACGGGTTAGCTCGACATACTTTTTGTCGCGCATCGAGTGGGTCTTTATCTTCAAACTCTGTGCGCAAACGTCGTTGGTGAAAGTAAGCTGAGCAAACCTGAATGTATTGTCTTTACTACACAATAATCATCGAGGAATGCTTATGTCACTTACAAACGAAATGGTTAGCGAGTTTAATTTGTTATTAAAATTCCCTACCACAAGCCTGATGCAGGGCTTAAAAATACACCATGACGCAGAGCCAGCTGTGATCGATGCCGCCAAGCGCCTGTTTGAAAAAGGAATAGTGACCTTGCCAGATGGTGGTTACTTGACAGACCTTGGTCATGATTTAATTGAACACGCCCAGGTCGTTCAGTCAGCGTTAGCGAGTTAATTCATATTTGTCTGTTCTAGTCTGAGTAATTACGGATCAGATTCGGCAGTTAGGGGTTTACAAAATCCAGATGCTGCCGATAAAAATGTTATACGCCACAGCAGATAGATCCCATATGAAAGTTTCACTCCCTAAATTGTCTCATGCTGGCCTACTGGCTGGACTGCTTATTTTAACTACCTCTGGTATGTCTACTAGCCTCGCTGCAGACGAAATCAAAGCGGTGCAACTTTATTCCCAAGATGAGTTGCTTCGGCTCATTCACCGTAATGAGCATTTAAGCCAAGTTGTGCTAGATGATTGTCAATTGGTGCAAGACATTGAGGCCAGAGCGCAAACCTTAAAAATACCTGCCTATCAGTTTTTATGGGGTGACATGCTTGCTTGGGGGGTATGCGTAACTGCTGAGCCTGAGCGTGGTATTAGCTTTATGCGTCAAGCTGCCGACCAAGGTTTACCAGAAGGGCTAGAGCAGCTGGGCCGTTATTATGCTCAAGGCAAGTTGGTGCAGCAAGATAAAGAGCGCGCGGTGGTGTTTTTACGCGAAGCATCAATGTTGGGTAACCAAAAAGCGCAAATAGAGTTAGTGGAATTGTTCATAGATGGTTATGGCAGCCCTTACGATTATGAAGATGCTTACCATTGGTTGTATAACGCCGTGACGAACGATAAGAAAACCCATCAAAAAATTGCGTCTTGCTTGTCTGATCTAGAAAAACTGATGCATCCTAAAGCGGTACGTAAAGCGAAACGTCCTTTGGATTCATAACTTATTTCCCCATTAAATCGGTCGTTTTATCTATGTAGAACAACTTGCGCCTTGTCGTTGTCAATTAAGCGTTTTTAATTGCGCCAGCTTCGTTATACTAGGCGCAACATTTACCTAACTTGGAAACGCCATCACCTCTATGAGCGACGATCCCTTTTACCAGCGCGAGAAAGAAAAATACGAAAATCCAGTAGCGAGCCGTGAGTATTTACTTGAATTACTCACCAAAGCCAAAAAACCGTTGTCCTTTCTTGAATTTTGTCACCTATTAAATGCAGAAGATGAAGATAGCCGAATTGGCATTCAACGTCGCTTGCGTGCAATGGAGCGCGAAGGGCAAATCGAATTCAATCGTGATAAAAAATACGCCAAGCTTAAGTTAGAAGAGCTAATTCAAGGGCGTGTGATTGGCCACCGTGACGGTTTTGGATTTTTAAAGCGTGATGACGGCGAAAAAGACCTGTTTATTCACAACGCACAAATGGCGACGGTGCTGCACGGCGACATAGTGCTGGTCAAAGAAAGCGGCACCGATAATCGAGGCCGCCGAGAAGCACGCATAGCTAAAATTATCGAGCCGCGTAGCGAACCCATTGTTGGTCGTTACTTTTTTGAAAATGGTGCCGGTATCGTTATTCCCGATGACAGCCGTATCAATCATGAAATCAGTATTCCTGCTGAGTATGTTAACGGTGCCCGTCAAGGCTTCATCGTTGTTGTAGAGATTGTTCAACGCCCAAGACGTCGCGTGAACGCGATTGGTAAAGTATTAGAAGTGCTAGGTGAGCATATGGCGCCGGGCATGGAAATCGACATGGCACTGCGCACTTTCGATATTCCTCACGTTTGGCCCAAAGGTGTTACCAAACAGATTGCCGACCTCAATGAGCAAGTACCCGAAGAAGCGAAAGAAAATAGAATCGATTTACGTCAATTACCATTAGTCACGATAGATGGTGAAGACGCACGTGATTTCGATGACGCTGTATTTTGTGAACCGCTAGATGACGGTGGTTGGCAGTTGTGGGTGGCGATTGCTGATGTAAGTTATTATGTCAGACCAGGTACGGCGCTTGATAGCGAAGCGCAAAACCGTGGTAACTCGGTTTATTTCCCAGAGCAGGTTATTCCCATGCTGCCTGAAGTACTCTCCAACGGATTGTGTTCATTGAACCCCCAAGTAGACCGATTATGTATGGTCTGTGAAATGACCATCAGCGCAAACGGAGAGCTAGCAGAACACCAATTCTATGAAGCTGTTATGAACTCAAAAGCGCGCCTTACTTACACAAAAGTATGGGATATATTGAAAGATGACGGCCAGACTCACCCTGAACTGAAAAATCGCTACGCAGAGCAGGTCCCACATCTTAAAAATTTACACGACATGTACCGCACGTTGAAACGCAGACGTAGTCAGCGAGGGGCTATTGAATTTGAAACTCAAGAAAGTAAGTTCGTGTTCAATGCGCAGCGTAAAATAGACACCATTGTGCCTGTCACGCGTAATGATGCTCACAAACTGATAGAAGAGTGTATGATTTTGGCCAACGTAGCTGCGGCCAAAACCTTAAGCAAGCAAAAAGCTGAAGCCTTGTACCGTATACATGATGAGCCGGACTCGGATCGATTAAGTGCGTTTTTGTCTTATTTGGCAGAGGTCGGAATTACCCATCACATCAGCAAAGATGCTTCGCCACAAGAATTTACTGAGGTGATCAGCAAAATTCAGGGCAGGGCCGATCAAGAGCTAATTCAAACCATGTTGCTGCGTTCTATGAAGCAAGCAGTGTACAGCCATGAAAACATTGGCCACTTTGGTTTAGCATTAGAAGCTTACGCGCATTTCACATCACCCATTCGTCGCTACCCCGATTTAGTTGTGCATCGTGCTTTAAAAGCCACGATAGATAAAAAGCAACAGCGCAAAAGTAAGACTGGCGGTAAAGCGTATACAGCAGAAGAGGTGGATGCATTAGGCGAGCAGTGTTCTATGACAGAGCGACGCGCCGACGATGCAACACGCGATGTATCCGATTGGCTCAAATGTGAATTTATGCTGGACCATGTTGGAGATACATTTGATGGCGTTATTGCATCGGTAACCAGTTTTGGCTTTTTCGTGCGTTTATCCGAGTTCCATATTGATGGGCTAGTGCATATTTCTGCATTAGATAATGACTTTTATCAGTTTGATGAAACGAAGCAGCACTTAGTCGGAGAAAATTCGGGCATAGTTTACCGACTTGGCGATCCGCTTGAAGTGAAGGTGGCAGGGGTGAATTTGGATGAACGAAAAATAGACTTTGTATTAGCCAAAGCGCCACCAAAACCAAGAGGTGGAAAACGCGGAACAAAGAAATCGTCTTCCGCTAAAAAAGGTTCAGCAAAAAATACTTCAGGCAAAGAAAGCCCTGTATCCAAAGCCGGGGCCAAAGCGGCAAATGAGAACGACAAAGCTGGTGGCGCTAAAAAGAAACCACGCACTCGTCGTTCGAGTGGTAAAGGGGGGGCAGCCGATAAACCAGCGGCTAAGTCACGTCGCTCTTCGTCCAGTAAAAGGAACAAATAGATATGGCTCAACATGAGTGGTTGTATGGTATTCATGCATTAGAAGCAGTGATAGAGCGTGAGCCAGAGCGTTTGATTGAGTTGTTTGTCCTTAAAGGTCGTGACGACAAACCGATTAATTCAATCATCAATCATGCGCGTAAGTTTGGTATTGCGGTGCAATTTTGCCAGCGCAAAACCTTAGACGATAAAGTCAATGGTGAACAGCACCAAGGTGTTGTAGCAAAAGCGAAGCCCGGTAAACAGTTTAACGAAAATGATTTAGACGAAATCATTAAAAAAAGCGCCACGCCTTTTTTGTTAATACTCGATGGTGTAACTGACCCTCATAATTTAGGTGCGTGTTTGCGTACCGCCGATGCAGCAGGTATTGACGCTATTGTGGTGCCCAAAGACAACTCGGTAGCGTTAACGCCAGTGGTGAGGAAAGTCGCTTGCGGTGCAGCTGATTTGATCCCCCTTATACAGGTGACTAACCTGGCACGTACTTTACGAGAGATTAAAGATGCAGGCGTATGGGTGGTGGGTACTGCAGGTGAAGCAACCCAGAGTATATACGATTGTAAGATGCAAGGACCGATAGCGCTGGTGATGGGCGCCGAAGGTAAAGGAATGCGCAGGCTGACCCGAGAACATTGCGACGAGCTAATAAAGCTGCCCATGGCAGGTTCGGTTTCTAGCTTGAATGTATCGGTGGCGACCGGTATTTGCTTGTATGAAATTGTACGTCAGCGCACTAGCTAGTCGTAACGTTTGGCACTGATAATTTCGGGTTTTGTCACACCTTTTTTATGCTTTGTAGTTTCTATATAAGAGTATGGGGCGCTGTTCATACCATAGGAGGTGAGCCCTATACATTAAGCGCAGCTATAACTACTGCCACAATCAGATATGACAGTAGCTACAGTAACAGGCGTGACACTACCGGTTATTGGTAGGTGTTCTTCAATAACCTTTTCGCTTCTGAGCGCTCTAAACAAGATCGCAATGGCTCGGTAATGAAATCATCATGCCGGGCCTTTTTTTCTTGCCCTTCCCACACAATCGAGCCTTGAGTTATTTCCGTTCGGCAGGTCACCGTTTCATCTTGTCGTTGATACAAAATACGAACCAATTGCGAACGCTTGACCAAAGGTTCAAATGGATAACCCGTTTTTGTGTATAGTTTTTCTAATCCTTGGCCTGCAAAAACGGCCGAGCTCAGGCTGAGAAATAGCAGGGTAATGCTAAACGCTAGGCAAGATTTTATGGTGTTTTTCATCGTTAATTCCTCATGGTTTGGAGGTTTAACGATAGGCAGATACTCTTCTACTGACAAACGATTAAAACTAAACTACAGTTAAGAAAAACTTAACTGAATTCCATTTTATATGAATAAACTCCCGCCCCTCAATGCGCTTCGTTATTTTTTAGCGGCTGCAGAAACATTGAGTTTTAAAGCAGCAGCGGAACAAATGTTTGTTACTCAAGCTGCTATCAGCCAGCACATTAAAACGCTAGAAGTCTTCTTCGGTTGTCAGCTGTTTGTAAGAGGTCACCGGCATGTGTCTTTAACAAAGGCGGGGGAAAGACTATTACCTGATATTGCCACAGGCTTCAGCTTTCTAGATAAAGGCGTAGGCAACTTGGTGATGGATCCAAGACCCAATATTTTAAACTTAACCGTGATTGAGTCGTTATCTTCTCGTTGGCTTGTACCGCGTTTGTATTTGTTCCAGCAAGAATATCCCCACATAAATGTAAGGATCCAGCCAACAAACCGTTTATTAGATTTTGACCAAAATGAATTAGATTTGGCGATACGATTTGGCATCGGCGATTACCGTCAGTTAAAAAGCAGAAAGTTGGCTCAGGATACTATTCACCTAGTTTGTCATCCTGGGTTAGCTAAACAGATTGACACTGCTCAGTCTGTTTCCCGTCATCCCACTTTAACCGAGAAAAGCAGCGATATTTTGCCCGCCTGGAAATCTTTCTATCAACTGCATCGGATAAACCCAGACGTGGGGCGCAATGCTCTACATGTAGATGATTCCAGTGTCACTATTATTGAAGCGGCGCTAGCGGGGCAGGGCATAGCAATGGTGCGTAATAGCCTGATATTCGAACAGTTAGAAAAAGGGCAATTGGTGAAACTGTTCAATTTTAGTTTCAAGTGTCATTACGCATATTATTTGGTGGCGCCTGAAGCGCATTTTAAGCGCGAAAAGATTCAGTGTTTTTCGAATTGGCTGGAGGGAATGTTTAGCGAAATCCCACAATGAGGCTAAAAAAACACCTTTTTGCTGAAAAGATAAGCTGAATTGATTCTGTTTATCGAAGTGAATACGCAAAATAAATGCTTAAGTCTTATAGTTGTTTGACCTGTGGGGTTTCAATCGTTATAACGTTGTTATCAAAATGTAGATTTATGTACTGGAGACAACATGTCGTTAAAGACGCCCTTAGAAATGATGTACCACTGGGAAGATACAACGCCGCAGAAGGTATATTTGAAGCAACCGATTAACGGTGCTGTTATTAGTTATACATGGGCACAGACGGCAGACAAAGTACGCCGCGCGGCAGCTGGATTAATTGCGCTGAACTTACCAGCGGGTAGCCACATTGCCGTATTATCTAAGAACTGTGCTGAATGGTTCATTGCTGACTTAGCTATTATGTTGGCCGGTCATATATCCGTACCAATTTATTCAACAGCCGGCGAGAAAACGATTCAATATGTATTAAATCACGCAGCATGTCCTGTTATTTTTGTGGGCAAGTTAGATGATACTGCTGAGCAAGTAGCAGCGATCCCTGAGGGCGTTACTAAGCTAGCATTTCCTTATCCTGATATTGAAGCCCATAAGGATTGGGATTCATTGATGGCAAATGAGCCCTATTTAGAGCGCCCAGTACCCGATATGAACAGCACTATGACGATTATCTATACGTCGGGCAGCACGGGTAACCCTAAAGGTGTAGTGCATACCTATAATTCGATTAGTTGGGCTGCGAGCAATTCAAGGAATGAATTAAGCGTTGGCGATGAAGACCGTATATTGAGTTACTTGCCATTGGCGCATATCACCGAGCGCGTTTTGGTGGAAATGGCTAGTTTCTACGCAAACACTCAAATTGGTTTTATAGAGTCGCTTGATACATTCAATCGCGATATTTGCCACCTAAGGCCTACGTTATTTATTTCTGTTCCGCGTCTTTGGACTCGTTTTCAAATGGGGGTTTTAGCAAACATGCCCCAAAAGAAACTCGATTTTCTGCTGAAAATACCGTTTGTCGGCAATATAGTCGCGAGTAAGATTAGAACTAAACTTGGCTTAGATAAGGCTCGTATGTGCGCCAGTGGATCCGCTCCTATTTCGCCAGCCACCCTTAAATGGTTTTTGAAAGTAGGCGTTAAAATATCTGAAGGATGGGGAATGACAGAAAACAGTGCTTACGGTACCTGTTGTGTTCCATTTAGAGAGGACAAAATTGGTAGTATTGGCCGCGCTTATGAAGGTGTCGATATTAGAATTGGCGAAGAGGGCGAGATACAAGTTAAAGGGCCTTGTAATATGCAGGAATATTATCTGGAGCCTGAAAAAACCGCTGAAACCTTTACCGAAGACGGATACTTGCGCACAGGTGATAAGGGCGCAATCGATAGTGATGGCTATATTAAAATTACCGGGCGCTTAAAAGAGATATTTAAAACAGCCAAGGGTAAGTATATCGCGCCAGTACCGATTGAAGCTCTCATTATGGGCAACTCTTCTGTAGAGCAAGTCTGTGTCACCGGCTCGCAATTAAAACAGCCTATTGCGTTAGTCGTATTATCAGAAGATGCCAACAAACAAGACAAAGACAAAGTAGAAAAGAGCCTGTTAGCAACCTTGGAATCGGTTAACGCTGGTTTAGAGAGTCACGCAGTACTCGACCGTTTAGTGATTATGAAAGATGATTGGACTGTAGAAAACGGCCTACTAACACCTACGCTAAAGATAAAGCGCCATTTACTGGAAGAAAAATACGATGGACTAATTAACGCTCCCGAGAGAGAAAAGTTAATTTATCAAAAATAGTTCGCGCCCGCTTTAACCGCCTCTTTATGTGTAAAGTCATTTATAGAATGTAAGTAACACGTAGAGGGGCTCTCCTAAATACCTTATCACCACCATACTAATCTGTTCCTTTGTTGTCCTTGATAGGTGCGGATGATGCGCTTAAGAGATGATGAATATCAACTATTCGTTGCAAGGTGAAATTTCGAACATTATCTGTTGATAGAGCAATTCCAATTATACGAAACCTCTGGCTTTTCATCGGATGAAGTGTAGCGGTCGACTAATTCCAGGCTGTACATTAGCGAAGTAGAATGGCCATTTAGTGAAGCTACGTTGATAACATCAATAGACTCGAGAGAGTTTTGTAAGAGGTATCTATACATTAGTGGCTAACAACTTTTTTGCGTGTATTAAAATTATCTAAGCCACTGTTTTAAATATGTTTTATGAGCTCTTCGCTGATGAGAGGGAATTATCTATTGATTAGTCACTTTTTTTTGCAAATTCGACTATCGCCACTGGTTATTTTCTGTTAGTATTTCGCGCCCTTTTAATAGGGGTATGTATAAAAAGTCAGCAATAACGCTGGTTTTTTAGGAAACAAAACGACTCGTGAGAGTCTTAATTAACAGCGGAGCACTAACATGATCCAAATGCAAACTAACCTGGATGTAGCCGATAACTCGGGTGCTCGCAGGGTTCAGTGTATTAAGGTTCTTGGTGGCTCGCATCGCCGTTATGCACATATTGGCGACATCATTAAAGTTACCGTTAAAGAAGCAATTCCTCGCGGTAAAGTAAAAAAAGGTGATGTGCTAACTGCAGTGGTGGTGCGTACTAGAAAAGGCGTTCGTCGTTCTGATGGATCTTCGATCCGTTTCGATAACAACGCAGCTGTTTTGCTTAACGCAAACAAGCAACCAATTGGTACGCGTATCTTTGGCCCGGTCACTCGTGAGCTTCGTGTTAATAACATGAAAATCGTCTCACTGGCCCCTGAGGTACTATAAGGAGTCACGATAATGGCTAGAAAAATTCGTCGTGATGATGAAATCATCGTTTTGGCAGGTAAAGACAAAGGAAAACTAGGCAAAGTGCTTAAAGTTCTTCCAGCGGCTGACCGCTTAATCGTTGAAGGTGTGAACTTGGTGAAGAAGCATCAGAAACCTAACCCTCAATTGGGTGTTACTGGTGGCGTTATTGAGAAAGAAGCATCAATTCACGTGTCAAATGTAGCGATTGTTAACCCTAAAACGGGTAAAGCAGATCGCATAGGTTTCCGTTTTGAAGACGACAAAAAAGTTCGTTTCTTCAAATCTGACGGTGAACTGGTTTAATAATTGGAGAGTACGATGGCGAAACTGCATGATTTCTATAAAGAAACAGTAGTAGCGGAACTTGCGAAGCAGTTCAACTACAAAAGCGTCATGCAAGTCCCTCGGATTGAGAAAATCACTCTAAACATGGGTTTAGGTGAAGCGGTAGCAGACAAGAAGGTGTTGGAAAACGCAACTGCTGACATGCAAGCAATTGCTGGTCAGAAACCTGTTGTAACTGTTGCTCGCAAATCTGTAGCGGGTTTTAAAATCCGTGAAGGTTATCCGATTGGCTGTAAAGTAACCCTACGTGGTGAGCGTATGTGGGAATTCTTTGAACGTTTAGTATCAATAGCAATTCCTCGTATCCGTGACTTCCGTGGCTTGAATCCTAAGTCGTTTGACGGCCGTGGAAACTATAGCATGGGTGTTCGTGAGCAAATTATCTTCCCAGAAATCGATTTCGATAAGGTAGATAAAATTCGCGGTATGGATATTACTATCACGACTAGCGCTGAAACCGATGCGGAAGCACATGCACTTCTTAGTGCGTTTAGTTTCCCATTTAAAAAGTAAGGGTAGGGTTATGGCAAAAGAATCAATGAAAGCGCGCGAAGTTAAACGCGCCAAGCTAGTTGCAAAGTTCGCTACTAAACGAGCTGAACTTAAAGCAACTATCAGCAACGTCAACTCTTCTGACGAAGAACGTTGGGACGCTGTTCTTAAGCTACAACAACTTCCACGTGATTCAGCTCGTACGCGTCAACAAAATCGTTGTCGCATTACTGGCCGTCCACATGGTTTCCTACGCAAGTTTGGTCTTAGCCGTATTAAGTTGCGTGAAGCAGCTATGCGCGGCGAAGTACCTGGCCTTAAAAAAGCCAGCTGGTAAGGAGTAGCTAATATGAGTATGCAAGATCCTATCGCGGACATGTTTACACGTGTTCGTAACGGTCAGATGGCTAGCAAAGTTTCTGTATCAATGCCTTCATCTAAGCTACGTGTTGCAATTGCAGCCGTACTTAAAGAAGAAGGTTATGTTTCAGACTTCGCAGTTTCTGGTGACGTTAAACCTGTTTTAGAAGTGACGCTTAAGTACTTCGAAGGCAAGAAAGTAATTGAAAGCATTGAGCGCGTAAGTCGCCCTGGTCTTCGCATCTATAAGAAAAAAGATGAGTTGCCAAAAGTATTGGGTGGTTTAGGTGTTGCTATCGTTTCTACCTCTAAAGGTGTGATGACTGACCGTGCCGCGCGTAAAGCGGGTATGGGTGGTGAGATCATCGGCTACGTAGCGTAAGGGGATAAAAATGTCACGTATAGCAAAAGCTCCTGTAGACGTTTTATCTGGCGTAGAAGTTACTATCGCTGGGCAAGAAGTCACAGTAAAAGGTAAAAACGGTACATTAAGCCGTGTATTCAACGATGCAGTTGAAGTTGTTCAAGAAGAGAACCAACTAAAAGCCTCACCTCGTGAAGGTGTTGCTAACGGTTGGGCTCAAGCTGGTACAGCTCGCTCTTTGTTAGATGCAATGGTAATTGGTGTATCTCAAGGTTTTGAGAAAAAACTTCAGTTAAATGGTGTTGGTTATCGTGCGGCAGCGCAGGGTAAAAAACTAAATCTAACGCTTGGTTTCTCACACCCAGTAGCATACGAAATGCCTGAAGGTATTTCGGTTGAAACTCCTAGTCAAACTGAAATCGTCGTTAAAGGCGCCGATAAGCAGTTGGTAGGTCAGGTTGCAGCTAACATCCGTGGATACCGTCCGCCAGAGCCTTATAAAGGTAAAGGTGTTCGTTACGCTGATGAAGTTGTGCGTCGTAAAGAAGCTAAGAAAAAGTAGGTAGGTGATACGATGGATAAGAAATCAGCTCGCTTGCGTCGCGCTACACGTGCACGCAAAAAAATTAGTGAACTGGCCGCGCATCGCTTGGTTATTAACCGCACACCACGCCATATATATGCCCAGTTAATCGCTCCTTGCGGTTCACAGGTTTTGGCGGCGGCTTCTACTGTTGAAGCAGATCTTCGCACTACCGTTAAGTCAACGGGTAATGCAGAAGCTGCTGTAGCAGTTGGTAAAGCGATTGCAGAACGAGCTATCGAGAAAGGCATTAAGACTGTCGCTTTCGATCGCAGCGGTTTTAAGTATCACGGTCGAGTTAAGGCATTGGCTGATGCTGCTCGTGAAGCAGGTCTTCAGTTCTAGGAGTTAATTATGGCTAAAGTAGAAGTTCAACAACAGGGTGACCTGTTAGAAAAACTAATTGCTGTAAACCGTGTATCTAAAGTAGTTAAAGGTGGTCGTATCTTTAGCTTTACTGCTTTGACAGTAGTAGGTGACGGGAATGGTCGTGTTGGTTTTGGTTACGGTAAAGCACGTGAAGTGCCTGCTGCAATTCAAAAAGCTATGGAAAAAGCGCGCCGCAATCTTGTGGACGTGGATCTAAATGGCAACACGCTACAGCATCCAATTAAAGGTCGTCATTCAGGCTCAAAAGTCTACATGCAACCTGCATCAGAAGGTACTGGTATTATTGCCGGTGGTGCAATGCGTGCGGTACTTGAAGTCGCTGGCGTTCAAAACGTACTTTCAAAATGTTACGGATCTACCAATCCAATTAACGTTGTGCGTGCAACTATCAATGCGTTGACAGAAATGACTTCGCCTGATCAAGTTGCTGCTAAACGTGGATTGTCTGTAACGCAGATTTTGGGGTAATTGAACATGGCTAAGATGATAAAAGTTAAGCAAACCAAAAGCGCTATCGGTCGCCTTCCAAAGCATAAGGCAACTCTTACGGGTCTAGGTTTACGTCGCATCGGTCATGTTCGTGAACTCGAAGATACCCCTTCTGTTCGTGGCATGATCAACCGTGTATTTTACATGGTTGAAGTAGTGGAGGAGTAACAGATGCATTTAAATACTCTTGCTCCTGCACCAGGAGCAAAAAAATCTAGTAAGCGCGTTGGACGCGGTATGGGTTCAGGTCTTGGAAAAACTGGTGGCCGTGGTCACAAAGGTCAAAAGTCTCGCTCTGGCGGTTCTGTAAAGCCTGGTTTTGAAGGCGGACAAATGCCAATTCAGCGTCGTCTACCTAAATTCGGTTTCACATCACGTAAATCTTTGGTTTCTGACCAAGTGACGTTGAGTGAAATTGCAAAGGTAGAGGGTGAAGTGGTTTCACTTGAAACTTTAAAAGCAGCAGGTCTTGTTAAGAAAGAAATGCTGTTTGTTAAAGTGCTTAAGAGCGGTGAAATTTCACGAGCTGTTACTATCAATGGTTTGAAGGTTACAAAAGGCGCGCGCGAAGCAATCGAAGCGGCCGGCGGTAAGGTAGAGGAATAAGCTAGATGGCTAAACCAGGATCAAATTCAAGCGCAAAAGGCGGCTTGAGTGAGCTTAAGTCAAGATTGTTGTTCGTACTTGGTGCGATAATTGTGTTTAGGCTTGGCTCATATGTGCCTATTCCTGGTATCGATGCCGCGGTGTTGGCTGAATTATTCGACCAGCAAAAGGGTACCATTGTAGAAATGTTTAACATGTTCTCTGGTGGTGCTCTTGAGCGTGCCTCGGTTCTTGCCCTGGGTATAATGCCATACATTACAGCTTCCATTATCATTCAGTTGCTTACTGTTATGCATCCACCGATGATGGAACTTAAAAAAGAAGGCGAAGCAGGACGTCGTAAAATTAGTCAATACACACGTTATTTCACGCTAGTGTTGGCTACATTCCAAGCAATTGGGATAGCGACAAATCTACCTAATCTGATTTCAGGTTTGGTGATTAATCCGGGGTTCGGTTTTTACTTCACAGCTGTTGTGAGTTTGGTCACCGGTACCATGTTTTTAATGTGGTTAGGTGAGCAAATTACAGAGAGAGGTATCGGTAACGGTATTTCTATATTGATTTTCGCGGGTATCGTGTCAGGTTTGCCAACGGCCATAGGTCAAACGGCAGAGCAAGCACGACAAGGTGATTTGAACTTACTGTTCTTGTTACTTATTGGCGTAATAATAATTGCTATCACGTATTTTGTTGTGTTCGTAGAGCGTGGCCAACGTCGTATCGTCGTTAACTATGCAAAGCGTCAGCAGGGCCGTAAGGTGTTTGCAGCACAAAGCACGCATTTACCGTTAAAAGTAAATATGGCAGGTGTTATTCCTCCGATTTTCGCGTCAAGCATCATTCTGTTCCCTGGAACCATTGCAAATTGGTTTGGTCAGAATGAGTCATTCTCTTGGTTACAAGAAGTGGCATTGATGTTGTCTCCTGGACAGCCTCTGTATGTGATGTTTTACGCTGCTGCGATCATCTTCTTTTGTTTCTTCTATACTGCGTTGGTTTTTAACCCTCGCGAAACAGCGGACAATTTGAAGAAGTCTGGTGCGTTCGTTCCTGGGATTCGTCCTGGTGAGCAGACCTCACGATACGTTGATAAGGTAATGACTCGCTTAACCCTAGCTGGCGCGCTTTATATAACCTTTATTTGTTTGGTGCCTGAATTCATGTTGATAGCTTGGAACGTACCGTTTTACTTCGGTGGGACCTCTCTACTTATTATGGTAGTGGTTATCATGGATTTCATGGCGCAAGTGCAGACCCATTTGATGTCTCATCAATATGAGTCTGTTCTTAAGAAAGCTAACCTTAAGGGCTACGGCCGTTAAGTTAGCGATTTACGGAGTGATGAAATGAAAGTTCGTGCATCCGTCAAGCGGATTTGCCGTAACTGTAAAGTCATTAAGCGCAACGGTGTTGTGCGTGTGATTTGCAGTTCTGACCCTAAGCATAAGCAAAGGCAAGGTTAATCGTATGGTTTGCGGAATTGCTAAATACGATAGTATCCGCAAACCTTAATTTGCAATTTTGTCATCGGGTAAGTATCCTATCGGGCTTTTTAGGCTGATGACATAAACTATGAGGAGTACTGTTAATGGCCCGTATCGCTGGCATTAACATCCCTGAGCACAAGCACACTGTAATCGCGCTAACCGCGATCTTCGGTGTAGGCTCTACACGTGCACAAAGCATTTGTGAAGCTGCTGGTGTTGCAGAGACAACCAAGATCAAAGATCTTGATGAAGCACAAATTGATAAATTGCGTGACGAAGTCGCGAAATTCACTGTCGAAGGTGATCTTCGTCGTGAAGTATCAATGAGTATTAAACGTTTGATGGACCTAGGTTGCTTCCGTGGTATTCGCCACCGTCGTAGTCTTCCTCTACGTGGTCAACGCACTAAAACTAATGCGCGTACCCGTAAAGGTCCTCGCAAAGCAATTAAAAAGTAAGCGGGGATTAAGATGGCTAAAGCTCCTACTAAAAGCACGCGTAAGCGCGCAAAACGTCAAGTTGCTGACGGTATGGCTCATATCCATGCCTCTTTCAACAACACAATAGTGACAATTACAGATCGTCAAGGCAACGCTTTGTCTTGGGCTACATCTGGTGGTTCTGGTTTCCGTGGTTCACGTAAATCTACCCCTTTTGCTGCTCAGGTAGCTGCTGAACGTGCTGGTACAGCCGCTCAGGATTACGGTTTGAAAAATCTAGAAGTATTCGTTAAAGGTCCAGGTCCAGGTCGTGAATCTGCTATCCGTGCTTTGAATGCTGCTGGTTATAAAATCACTAATATTACCGATGTGACGCCTATTCCTCACAACGGTTGTCGTCCACCGAAAAAACGTCGCGTTTAATCGACGGACTGTTGGAGAAAGATAATGGCAAGATATTTGGGTCCAAAACTCAAACTTAGCCGCCGCGAAGGAACAGACTTGTTCCTGAAAAGTGGCGTTCGAGCAATCGAATCAAAATGTAAAATTGATAACGCACCTGGTCAACACGGCGCACGTCGTGGACGTTTGTCTGACTACGGTGTTCAATTACGTGAAAAGCAAAAAGTTCGTCGTATGTACGGTGTTCTTGAAAAGCAATTCCGTAACTACTATAAAGAAGCGGCACGCTTAAAAGGCAATACAGGTGAAAACTTGTTGCAACTTTTAGAGCAACGTTTAGACAATGTTGTTTACCGCATTGGTTTTGCTAGCACTCGTTCTGAAGCGCGTCAACTAGTTAGCCACAAAGCAATTTTGGTTAACGGTCAAGTTGTTAACGTTCCTTCTTTTAATGTTTCTGCTGATGATGTTGTATCTGTACGTGAAAAAGCTAAAAAACAAGCTCGTATTGTTTCTGCTTTAGAGCTTGCTGAGCAACGTGAGAAACCAACTTGGATTGAAGTGGACAGCAAAAAGATGGAAGGCACATTTAAACGTGTTCCTGAAAGAACTGATTTGTCTGCTGAAATAAACGAACAGTTGATTGTCGAACTTTACTCTAAGTAAAGCTTAAAGAAGAGAGGTAACAATGTCGGGTTCTGTAACTGAATTCTTAAAACCAAGGTTAGTTGAAATTGATAACGTTTCGCCTACACGTGCAAAGGTCACTTTAGAGCCTTTGGAGCGTGGTTTTGGTCATACATTGGGTAATGCGTTACGTCGTATTCTTTTGTCATCTATGCCAGGTTGTGCAGTGACTGAAGTTGAGATCGACGGTGTATTACACGAGTACAGCACCAAAGAAGGCGTTCAAGAAGACGTTATCGAAATATTGCTTAACCTTAAAGGTTTGGCGGTACGTCTTGAAGGCAAAACCGAAGCAACACTAACATTAGTGAAGTCCGGTGCGGGCCCAGTATTAGCTGGAGACATCCAGCATGATGGTGATGTTGAAATCGTAAACCCAAGTCACGTTCTTTGTACTTTAACTGGCGAAGCTGAACTCAGCATGCGCATTAAAGTAGAAATGGGTCGTGGGTACGTTCCAGCGTCAACTCGTCGCTCTTCTGAAGAAGATGATCGCCCAATTGGTCGTTTATTGGTTGATGCTTCATTTAGTCCAGTATCACGTATTTCGTACAACGTTGAGTCTGCGCGTGTTGAACAACGCACTGATTTAGACAAGTTAATTATCGATATGGAAACCAATGGCACTATCGATCCCGAAGAAGCGATTCGTCGCTCAGCAACTATATTAGCTGAGCAATTAGACGCATTCGTTGAACTTCGTGATATGTCAGAGCCTGTTGAGAAAGAAGAGAAGCCGGAATTTGATCCGATTCTTCTTCGCCCAGTTGATGATTTAGAACTTACAGTACGTTCAGCTAACTGCCTTAAAGCAGAAGCGATACAATATATTGGTGATCTAGTACAACGCACCGAAGTTGAGTTGTTAAAAACTCCTAACTTAGGTAAAAAATCTCTTACTGAGATCAAAGATGTACTAGCTTCTCGTGGACTTTCACTAGGCATGCGCTTAGAGAACTGGCCACCAGAAAGCATCGCAGAAAAAGATTAATCAGATTTAAAACTGATTTTTAAAGAAGGATAGGACTATGCGCCATCGTAAGAGTGGTCGTCAGTTGAATCGTAATAGTAGTCACCGTCAAGCGATGTTTCGCAATATGGCTGGCTCATTGGTGAAGAGTGAGTTGATTAAAACAACTCTTCCTAAAGCGAAAGAACTACGTCGCGTAATTGAACCTCTTATCACACTTGCTAAGCAAGACAGTGTTGCAAATCGCCGTTTAGCGTTTGCACGTACTGGTGATAAAGAAGTTGTAGGTAAGTTATTTAATGAACTTGGCCCTCGCTATGAAGAGCGTCCTGGTGGATATATTCGCATTTTAAAATGCGGTTTCCGTACCGGCGATAATGCTCCAATGGCATATGTAGAATTAGTAGACCGCCCAGAAGTGGAAGAAGTCGTAGAGACTGAAGACGCAGCTGCGGAATAAAAATTCCTACAATAAAAAAACCGGATTAAAATCCGGTTTTTTTATGTCTGAAATTCATAGAATAACTAAGCATTGCTTTGTAGCTACTGAGTAGGAGCGTACCGTTTTTAAGACCTATCCTGGAGAACAAAGTGTGCAGTCCATTATATCTCCCTATTGGTTTTCATTACTTATCTTTCACCGCTAACTATCCTAAGGCAAATGCTCTAAGAGTCGCCTTACGAATATTAATAATCATATATTAACAACAGCAACAGACTGTGACAGAACAGCTATTTCAGCGGGACAATGCACAGAGGACTTTTGGGTAGTGCATAAGACGGATATGTAGGCTAAGGGCAAGGTGATAACAGTTATAAAAAAACCGGATAATAATCCGGTTTGATAATATTAAAATCTTTGAAAATTAGATAGCTATTGTTCAGTAACAATTTTTAGTGCGGCTGTGATTTCTTCATCAGTAGCGCCACCTTCCTTTGCATACTTATATATGCTGTCTTCATCAAGTCCGAAATTCTGTGCCGTCTCAATAATTCTTCTAACATTATCTCTTTGCGGCCCAGACTCACGAACAGCTGTACTAACGACACTTTCGGCATCGTTAGGAAAGATAGCAAGCAATGCCTCAACCACATACTCACCGACGAGCGGAACTGCATCAATCGCAGAAGTTAGTATATCAACGATTTTGTTAGGGTGCTGTTGCGCTAACGACTGAACAATAAAGTCAGCGGAATCAGGTTCTGTAATGACTGCGACTCTCACAATCTCGTTCAGTTCATCAGGCGTTGAATTAGCTGCAGCTGTTACCACAAAGTCAACATAGCTTGGTTCAGCATTAATTGCGGTTTTAACAATCGCAGTGCAACTAGCGATTTCCTTTTCTAAAGCAATCTTGACGATATCTTCTGTCAACATAGGCTGAGCGGATATTGCGGCGTGTATAATTTCTTGATACTTATTTGGATACATATCTAATGCCGTGCTCACCACACTGGATGTTTCTTGTGGGTAATTACTAGCAATGCTTTTAACGGCACGACCTATCGACATATTTTGAGCGACTTGACGTTTTACGAATGAACTAGTTGCATGGTTATCATTCGAAACCTCAGCTTCTTGAGCACCGACACTGTATACGGACGAAATTAAGCTCGCAATGAACGCTACTTTTATTATTTTTTTCATTTTTCAGATATCCAATAACTAAAACTGACTTCTACGTTATGACATCCGTGCCACTTAAGAGTCTAAACTTAACAACAAATTTACTAAATAGACAGTAAAGCGCGAGTTTTGTTCAAAAAACATTCTCTACTGGCTTTATTTAGCATTTATTGAAATAAACACTTGCTATCAAAAAAGGGATCTCTATAATGCGCCTCTCGCTTCGGGACAGCCGCTAAAACAGCTGCACCGACACTGGTTTTCACCAGGTGATTTAAGCCTTTTATAAAGACTTTAATAAGCGTGATGTAAGGCAGTTTAGTTTGGTTTTTCAGTTTGTGATTCACGTCAAAAATTGATTTAAAATTAAATAAAAATAACGCCTTGACATCGAAACTTGAGAGCGTATTATACGCCTCCCGCTTAAGAGGGTCCACGGACAGCATCTTAAGCCGCTTCCAAGGAAGCACGCTACTTCGGTAGCACTGTTCTTTAACAATTAATAACAAGACAATCTGTGTGGGCACTCACTTGATGAGTGTCTACCAAAAAAAATTCATGTTCGATAAATATTTAATTGAAGAGTTTGATCATGGCTCAGATTGAACGCTGGCGGCAGGCCTAACACATGCAAGTCGAACGGTAACATTTCTAGCTTGCTAGAAGATGACGAGTGGCGGACGGGTGAGTAATACTTAGGAATATGCCTTTGTGTGGGGGATAACTATTGGAAACGATAGCTAATACCGCATAACGTCTTCGGACCAAAGGGGGCTTCGGCTCCCGCGCAAAGAGTAGCCTAAGCGAGATTAGCTTGTTGGTGAGGTAAAGGCTCACCAAGGCGACGATCTCTAGCTGTTCTGAGAGGAAGATCAGCCACACTGGAACTGAGACACGGTCCAGACTCCTACGGGAGGCAGCAGTGGGGAATATTGCACAATGGGGGAAACCCTGATGCAGCCATGCCGCGTGTGTGAAGAAGGCCTTCGGGTTGTAAAGCACTTTCAGTTGTGAGGAAAGGTTAACGGTTAATACCCGTTAGCTGTGACGTTAGCAACAGAAGAAGGACCGGCTAACTCCGTGCCAGCAGCCGCGGTAATACGGAGGGTCCGAGCGTTAATCGGAATTACTGGGCGTAAAGCGCACGCAGGCGGTTTGTTAAGCTAGATGTGAAAGCCCTGGGCTCAACCTGGGAATTGCATTTAGAACTGGCAGGCTAGAGTTTTGGAGAGGGGAGTGGAATTCCAGGTGTAGCGGTGAAATGCGTAGATATCTGGAGGAACATCAGTGGCGAAGGCGACTCCCTGGTCAGTAACTGACGCTCATGTGCGAAAGTGTGGGTAGCGAACAGGATTAGATACCCTGGTAGTCCACACCGTAAACGCTGTCTACTAGCTGTTTGTGGATTTAATCCGTGAGTAGCGAAGCTAACGCGATAAGTAGACCGCCTGGGGAGTACGGCCGCAAGGTTAAAACTCAAATGAATTGACGGGGGCCCGCACAAGCGGTGGAGCATGTGGTTTAATTCGATGCAACGCGAAGAACCTTACCTACTCTTGACATACTAGAAACTTTTCAGAGATGAATTGGTGCCTTCGGGAATCTAGATACAGGTGCTGCATGGCTGTCGTCAGCTCGTGTCGTGAGATGTTGGGTTAAGTCCCGCAACGAGCGCAACCCCTGTCCTTAGTTGCCAGCCTTAAGTTGGGCACTCTAAGGAGACTGCCGGTGACAAACCGGAGGAAGGTGGGGACGACGTCAAGTCATCATGGCCCTTACGAGTAGGGCTACACACGTGCTACAATGGCGAGTACAGAGGGAAGCAAACTTGCGAGAGTAAGCGGATCCCTTAAAGCTCGTCGTAGTCCGGATTGGAGTCTGCAACTCGACTCCATGAAGTCGGAATCGCTAGTAATCGCAAATCAGAATGTTGCGGTGAATACGTTCCCGGGCCTTGTACACACCGCCCGTCACACCATGGGAGTGGGTTGCAAAAGAAGTAGCTAGTTTAACCTTCGGGAGGACGGTTACCACTTTGTGATTCATGACTGGGGTGAAGTCGTAACAAGGTAACCCTAGGGGAACCTGGGGTTGGATCACCTCCTTACTATTAGGTCGGCCTCATCAGGCTGAGTGTTCACACAGATTGTTTTGTTGTTAGTAAAGAAGAGCAAAAAAGAAGTGCTTGGGATATTCAAGCAACTTGTCGCAATGTTCGAAAGAAGATTGCGAAGTGGATTTGTTATTGAGACAACGCCGCGAAGAATTTGTCGCCGGGAGTTAACGTCTGTTAATGACCAAGCAAATTCTGCAGCAAGGCAGTATCAATGACAAAGACCGAGCAAGAGGCTTGTAGCTCAGCTGGTTAGAGCGCACCCCTGATAAGGGTGAGGTCGGCAGTTCAAGTCTGCCCAAGCCTACCATTTCGCATTTATGCGGTGTTGGACACCTCGTCGTTTAGCAGGCTAAACGTCCTCGGTATCCGCCTAGCCTAAATACGAACTGGCCAAAAAATAAAATCCTCAATGATTTTGAGGGGCTATAGCTCAGCTGGGAGAGCGCCTGCCTTGCACGCAGGAGGTCAGCAGTTCGATCCTGCTTAGCTCCACCACTTTCTAAGAAAGTGATTTTTGCTCAAAAAGATTAAGTAGCCTTAATCAATACGCATTACATTAAATGTTTATTGATTAAGGTTTTTTAAACCTTAATTGTGCGTACTTCGGTATCACAATGTTCTTTAACAATATGGAAAGCTGATAAAAGTAATCAAAACTAAGAGAACTCTTTAAGAGCTTACTCTATCTGATTTGAAAATGAATACTTGTCACGCATACACAGTAGATACACTGATAACTTCGGTTATGAGTAATGTCTATACGTCAAATATTGAAGGTTATTTGGGGTTGTATGGTTAAGTGACTAAGCGTATACGGTGGATGCCTAGGCAGTTAGAGGCGATGAAGGACGTGTAAGTCTGCGAAAAGTTGTGGGGAGCCGACAAAATGCTTTGATCCACAAATGTCCGAATGGGGAAACCCACCGCTTCGGCGGTATCATACAGTGAATACATAGCTGTATGAGGCAAACGAGGGGAACTGAAACATCTAAGTACCCTTAGGAAAAGAAATCAACCGAGATTCCCCTAGTAGCGGCGAGCGAACGGGGATTAGCCCTTAAGCTAATGATAAGCGAGTGGAAGGTGTTGGAAAGCACAGCGATACAAGGTGATAGCCCTGTACACGAACGCGAATTTTAAGTGAAATCGAGTAGGTCGGGACACGTGTTATCTTGACTGAACATGGGGGGACCATCCTCCAAGGCTAAATACTCCTAACTGACCGATAGTGAACTAGTACCGTGAGGGAAAGGCGAAAAGAACCCCTGTGAGGGGAGTGAAATAGAACCTGAAACCGTATACGTACAAGCAGTGGGAGCAGACTTGTTCTGTGACTGCGTACCTTTTGTATAATGGGTCAGCGACTTATATTTTGTAGCAAGGTTAACCGAATAGGGGAGCCGTAGCGAAAGCGAGTGTTAACTGCGCGTTTTAGTTGCAAGGTATAGACCCGAAACCCGGTGATCTAGCCATGGGCAGGTTGAAGGTTGAGTAACATCAACTGGAGGACCGAACCGACTAACGTTGAAAAGTTAGCGGATGACTTGTGGCTGGGGGTGAAAGGCCAATCAAACCGGGAGATAGCTGGTTCTCCCCGAAAGCTATTTAGGTAGCGCCTCGGACGAATACCACTGGGGGTAGAGCACTGTTAAGGCTAGGGGGTCATCCCGACTTACCAACCCTTTGCAAACTCCGAATACCAGTGAGTACTATCCGGGAGACACACGGCGGGTGCTAACGTCCGTCGTGAAGAGGGAAACAACCCAGACCGCCAGCTAAGGTCCCAAAATTATTGCTAAGTGGGAAACGATGTGGGAAGGCTAAGACAGCTAGGAGGTTGGCTTAGAAGCAGCCACCCTTTAAAGAAAGCGTAATAGCTCACTAGTCGAGTCGGCCTGCGCGGAAGATGTAACGGGGCTAAGCAATATACCGAAGCTGCGGACGCAAAGTTTACTTTGCGTGGTAGGGGAGCGTTGTGTAAGTGGCTGAAGGTGAACTGAGAGGTTTGCTGGACATATCACAAGTGCGAATGCTGACATGAGTAACGATAATGCGGGTGAAAAACCCGCACGCCGGAAGACCAAGGTTTCCTGTCCCATGCTAATCAGGGCAGGGTAAGTCGGCCCCTAAGGCGAGGCAGAAATGCGTAGTCGATGGGAAACGGATTAATATTTCCGTACTTGGTATATCAGTGATGGGGGGACGGAGAAGGTTATGCAAGCATAGCGTTGGTTGTCTATGTGAAAGTGTGTAGGGTTGAATCTTAGGTAAATCCGGGATTCTACATGCCTGAGACACGAGACGAGATTCTACGGAATTGAAGTTGCAAATACCCTGCTTCCAGGAAAAGCCTCTAAACTTATGATATATCGAACCGTACCCCAAACCGACACAGGTGGTCAGGTAGAGAATACTAAGGCGCTTGAGAGAACTCGGGTGAAGGAACTCGGCAAAATCGTACCGTAACTTCGGGAGAAGGTACGCCCCTGTTTGTGATGAGACTTGCTCTTTGAGCGAATGGGGGCCGCAGTGAAAAGGTGGCTGGGACTGTTTATTAAAAACACAGCACTGTGCTAAATCGAAAGATGACGTATACGGTGTGACACCTGCCCGGTGCCGGAAGGTTAATTGATGGGGTTAGCGCAAGCGAAGCTCTTGATCGAAGCCCCGGTAAACGGCGGCCGTAACTATAACGGTCCTAAGGTAGCGAAATTCCTTGTCGGGTAAGTTCCGACCTGCACGAATGGTGTAACCATGGCCACGCTGTCTCCACCCGAGACTCAGTGAAATTGAAATCGCAGTGAAGATGCTGTGTACCCGCACCTAGACGGAAAGACCCCGTGAACCTTTACTATAGCTTGGCACTGAACATTGACCCTACATGTGTAGGATAGGTGGGAGACTTCGAAGCGTGAACGCCAGTTTGCGTGGAGTCAACCTTGAAATACCACCCTTGTACGTTTGATGTTCTAACGTTGTTCCCTTATCGGGAATGCGGACAGTGCCTGGTGGGTAGTTTGACTGGGGCGGTCTCCTCCCAAAGAGTAACGGAGGAGCACGAAGGTTGGCTAATCCTGGTCGGACATCAGGAGGTTAGTGCAATGGCATAAGCCAGCTTAACTGCGAGACAGACACGTCGAGCAGGTACGAAAGTAGGTCATAGTGATCCGGTGGTTCTGTATGGAAGGGCCATCGCTCAACGGATAAAAGGTACTCCGGGGATAACAGGCTGATACCGCCCAAGAGTTCATATCGACGGCGGTGTTTGGCACCTCGATGTCGGCTCATCACATCCTGGGGCTGAAGTCGGTCCCAAGGGTATGGCTGTTCGCCATTTAAAGTGGTACGCGAGCTGGGTTTAGAACGTCGTGAGACAGTTCGGTCCCTATCTGGTGTGGGCGTTGGATGATTGAGGGGAGCTGCTCCTAGTACGAGAGGACCGGAGTGGACGAACCGCTGGTGTTCGGGTTGTTTTGCCAAAAGCATTGCCCGGTAGCTACGTTCGGAATCGATAACCGCTGAAAGCATCTAAGCGGGAAGCGAGCCCCAAGATGAGTCATCCCTGGCAGTTTAACTGTCCTAAAGGGTTGTTGAAGACTACGACGTTGATAGGCAGGATGTGGAAGCGTTGCAAGGCGTTAAGCTAACCTGTACTAATTGCCCGTGAGGCTTAACCATACAACGCCCAAATGACTTTTTATATCGTTCTAGCGAACGAGTCGTGTTAAATGGCTTAAACGGAAGGAAACCTTCCTGACCAATTACCTACTCGCTAAAGTTAGAGCTAAATAAAATGTTTGAGTGTTGCATGTATGACAAGTATTAAAATCAAGAGTAAGACTAAAGAGATTTAGCGATGATTACAGCCAGACCTGCAAGGGAACGGCATCAGCTTTTTACATATTGATTTATTGAGCTACGGCTTGATAAATAACAGTTTATGTCTGGCGGCCATAGCGATGCGGCCCCACCTGATCCCATCTCGAACTCAGAAGTGAAACGCATTAGCGGCGATGGTAGTATGGGGTTTCCCCATGCGAGAGTAGCACACTGCCAGACTCCCATTTAGAAAAAGGGCTATCCGTAAGGGTAGCCCTTTTTTGCATGTGCAGAATAAAGTAATGCAAGGTTGATACGGCATCAACGGATAGCCCTTTTCCTTAAACGCTGTCGCGCAATGCTACCCACACACGGATAAACCAAATTCCTCGAGTGTCATGCGGGGCATCACATGCGCCAACCGCGTTGCGTGACAACGCGGTTGGCGGAAGACACCGCCAGACGCCCATTACACGAAAAGCCCTGACCAAAAAACGGTCAGGGCTTTTTCGTATATGCGCTTCGCGCAAAGCGAATCAGCAATAAACCTCCAGGGAAGTATCAAATACGGTATAGACACGTCCATGATGAAGCATTCCCCGCGACAAAGTGGCTGCCACGCCTTCCTTGGCGTGTCGTGCGGCTGGACGTTACTGTGCAACTAAAGATACCAGCCTTACCCAGACTCCCATTTAGAATGAAGCCACCTATATCGGGTGGCTTTTTTCGTTTCTGCCGCACAGAAAATACCAAAGGCAACCGAGACACATCACCAAGGTGACTTCATCCTAAGCGCTCTCGCGCAAACGATAATCGAGCAATGATAAATCCTGTATTAATGCGGATTGGTATAAGTCCTTTAAATTTTCGTTGTGTGGCTAATTATTTAATGGAGTTGGTGTATGGCAAGGGGGGATTTAGCGCTTCTAAAAAAGGGCCTTCCAGTTCATTTAGATTGTCAAAGTAATCAATAAAGTCTTTCAATGTTTTGCCTAATTATCAGTTGCCTCAAAAGCGCATACACTTGCATCCATACTTTTAGATAACCTTACAAACAAGGCGGTTAATAATGTCTCACCAAATTATCAAAGATTTAAGCACGCGTTATACAGTGAAAAAATACGATACGTCTAAGCGGATTTCGGATGAAGATATCGCCGTTATTAAAGAAGCGATCCGCTTATCCGCTTCATCGATCAATTCGCAACCTTGGAAATTTATCCTAGTTGAAAGTGATGAAGGGAAGCAACGCTTACATGATACGTTTGCAAATAAACATCAGTTTAACCAGCACCATGCGAAAGAAGCATCACATACTCTTCTACTAGCATACGACCCGCACTTTACTAAAGAAAAGTTTGTTAAGCGTGTTGATGCAGAGGTGAGTTCAGGTCACTTGCCCGCGGACATGCGAGATTCCTTTATGGGTGCATACGCTTTTGCTGAAATGAATACGGACGAGAGTGGATACAATGGCAGTTGGACCAAAGCGCAAGTGTATCTAGCACTTGGCAATATTATGCACACACTTGCACGATTAGGTATCGCATCTACACCGATGGAAGGAGTTGATAAAGAGTTGATTGGTGAGAAATTCAGTGACGAGCTTGATGGTCACATTTGTGAAGTAGCCTTGGCTATGGGCTATCAAAACACCGACGACGATTGGAACTATGGCTTACCTAAAGCTCGCCTAGCCATCGAGGAAATCATTGCGGTTGTATAAGGCATTGAATTAACTGTTCTGTCCAAGAGTAACCAGTCAAGACTTAATCTCTGGTTACTCTTGGACGTTGTTAAGGGAATTTCGCATTTACTACTTCGAATAACAGCCTTGCTGCTAGTTTAGTTGTTCGCTGGTCGATATCGTAAGTGGGATTCATTTCTGCTACATCCAATAAAGCCCACTGATAACCAAGTTTGTTCTGATTTGCGGCGAGCCATCTCAGGATTTGCAACACAAAGGGTATCTCGATGCCTAATGTGCTTGGCGCGCTAACCCCCGGCGCATTAGCGCTTGAGAATGCATCAAGACATATCGTGACATACAGCAAGTCAATTTCGCTCAACATTGGAGTAAGCAATGATATCGCTTTATCTACTGAGCAATCTTCGTCGAGTAAAAATCGTGTGCCCGTCATTGCTGCACTATCAAATAATGCTAATGTGTTGGCGGTCTTAGCTATTCCTAAACACGCGTAGTCAAATGGTAGAGAATGCTCGGTACAGTACTGGTGAATTTGTCTAAACGGGGTTCCAGAACTAGCATGCGGTGCTGGTAAACGTAGATCAAAGTGCGCGTCGAAGTTAATAATGCCGATACGTTTTAAATTATCCTTTGCTACATCAGAGTTGTTGAATGCATGCTGTAAACCTAGGTAACTTCCCCAAGCTATCTCATGACCGCCGCCTAAACCAATAACAAAACAGTTTTGCTTAAGCGCTTTTGATACCTCAGTTGCATAATTTTGCTGACAGGAATCTAGGCATTCATTGGCAACTACATCGCCTTTATCAAGCAAACTGACATTGTGCTGATACGGTAAGTTGGCTAGCGCGGAACGAATGGCATTTGGGCCCGTTTTTGCACCAATTCTACCTTTGTTTTCTTTCACGCCCAGATCGCATGCGAGGCCAATTAAACAACAGTGCGGGTTAGTTGTAGAGCTCGCTTTTTGGTTTACAACCTGATGCCACCTTAACCCACGCGCCTTATCTTCATCATCAGTGCGCCCCTGCCATATAAATGTATTGTTCATATCAGCGCTCTTTACCATTAACCCAAACACGAGTCGGACGAATTTGGTTAATGCCGTAGCTTAGTTCATTAGGATGTTGTATGTCCCATAAACACATATCTGCATCAAAACCTGATGAAATTTGTCCCTTCTGAGCTAGACCTAGAGCCTGCGCCGCATTTCGTGTGACACCCGATAACGCTTCTGCGGGTGTCATACCAAATAATATGCAACCCATATTCATGATCGTTAGTAATGATGCTACAGGCGAGCTGCCGGGATTGAGGTCGCTCGCCAAGGCTATTGGTACATGATGTCGGCGAAGTGCTGTTAAAGGGGGGAGTTGCGTCTCGCGTAGGTGATAAAACGCACCAGGTAACAGTACAGCTACGGTATTAGATTTGGCGATTGCGGGTACATCGTCAGGTGACAGGTATTCGATATGGTCAACGGACAATGCGTTAAATTTGGCAGCTAACCTCGCACCTTTCAGATCAGATAATTGCTCTACATGGGCTTTTATATTCAAACCATAATGCTTAGCCGAACGGAATACTTTTTCACATTGCACTGGGCTAAACGCGATTGACTCACAGAACACGTCAACACTGGTCGCTATCCCTTGCTTAATGACTTCTGGCATGACGTGCTCACAAACAAAGTCCACATAAGTATCTGGGTCTTCGTGAAATTCAAACGGTACGCTATGTGCTCCGAGATAGGTCGGCTGAATATTGACCAGTAAATATGATTCGATATCTTTGGCCACCTGCAACATACGAAGCTCTGTTGCTAAATCAAGACCATAACCAGACTTGATTTCAATCGTGGTTACCCCTTCTTCAACTAAGCGTGCTGCGCGGCCTATGGCAGAATTGAGTAAGCCCTCATAGGAGGCTAAACGTGTGGCATTAACTGTACTTCGAATACCCCCACCTCGCTGCGCTATTTGCGCGTAACTCATGCCCTGCTGGCGCATCTCAAACTCTAGTGCGCGGTTGCCTGCAAACACTAAATGAGTGTGACAATCAATCAAACCGGGTAGTAGCCATTTCCTTTGTGCGTCAAACGTTTTAATTGTGCTACTTAGTCGTCTTTTCGCCGGCTCAATTGCGTCTATAAGGCCGTTTTTAATGAAAATACAGGCGTTTTCTCTTATGCCGTATGGATCATTTTCTGTCTGCTTAGTGGAGCGCATCGTCGCTATATTGACATTGTTAATACAGAAATCTGCATTCTGATTCATTTACTACCTCGCGCCATTTTAGAATTAAGCTTACTTGTACATACTTGTATATACAAGTTTATTGGAGTAAGTTAGCCAAACTAACAGGAGCTATTAATGCAACCAAGATACGTTTTAATTAAGTCGGCCATAATAGATAAAATCGAGTCTGGGAAAATGAAGCCCGGAGACAAGGTTGGCTCAGAAAATCAGTTAGCAGAAACATTTCAGGTCAGCCGCATGACTGCAAGGCGCGCATTAACTGAACTGGTCGATGAAGGAGTACTGGCGCGCAGCCAAGGGGTAGGTACATTTGTAAGCGATCATCGTCCCATGAGCGCATTGCTGGAAATTCGAAGTATAGACGATGAAATTATGCGCCGTGGCCATGACTACAGCAATGAGGTACTCAGTCAAAAATGCGTTAAAGCCAATAATCAGCAAGCCGCTTGGTTTGATATTGTGGTCGGTACCGACCTGTTTCATACTCGAGTCGTACACTTAGAGAATGCCCAGCCAGTACAACTTGAAGATCGTCTGGTTAATCCTAAATGGGCTCCGCAATACCTAGAACAGGACTTCAGCCAGACGACGGCTAACCATTATCTAAATAGCGTCGCGCCGTTGACTCAAGCGGATCATGCTATTGAAGCGATATTGCCTACTAACAGTGTGGCTCAAGTTTTAGCAATCGATAATAACCAACCCTGTTTGCAAGTGAGTCGTCGTACATTTTCAGCCAAAGGGATCGTGAGTTACGCCTTGTTATTCCACCCAGGAAATCGTTACCGCATCGGAGGACATCTCGATTTCTCCCTTTCTATTAGGAGTGAGAATGCAACGTCTCGATAAAAGTCGCACCATCCGAGCAGCAAGAGGGAGCACTTTGACAGCTAAGAGTTGGCAGACAGAAGCGGCCCTACGAATGTTAATGAATAACCTTGATGCCGAAGTGGCAGAACATCCTCATGCGCTTGTTGTGTATGGCGGCATCGGACGAGCCGCGAGGGATTGGTCTTGCTATGACAAAATCGTTGAAGTGCTAACCCGTATGAACAATGACGAAACGCTATTAGTGCAAAGCGGAAAGCCTGTGGGCGTTTTCACAACCCATGAGAATGCGCCTAGGGTACTGATAGCGAACTCAAATCTTGTTCCTCATTGGGCTAACTGGGAGCACTTCAACGAGCTCGATAAAAAAGGCTTGATGATGTATGGGCAAATGACGGCTGGCTCTTGGATCTATATTGGCTCTCAGGGCATAGTACAAGGCACATACGAAACCTTCGTCAGCGTGGCCAAAGCACACTTTGAGGGCAACTCACAGGGACGATGGATATTAACTGCTGGGCTCGGGGGAATGGGGGGCGCTCAACCACTGGCCGCTACCATGGCCGGGTTCTCAATGTTGGCGGTAGAGGTGGATGAAAGTCGGATCGATTTTCGAATTAAAACAGGTTATTTAGATGAAAAAGCAGCTTCGCTAAGCCAAGCGATAGCGCGAATTGATGCGGCAAGAGCCGCTAATAAACCAATATCTATCGGCTTGGTTGGTAATGCCGCGGACGTCTTTCCCGACATACTCGCCAAGGGCATTACCCCCGACGTGGTTACGGATCAGACGAGTGCCCACGACCCTTTGAACGGATATTTACCTAAGGGTTGGACGTTGGCCCAAGCAGCCCAAACGCGCGCCGTAAACGAAGCGAGCGTGGTAAAAGCAGCGAAACAGTCTATGGCAATACATGTTGAAGCCATGCTTGGTTTGCAAGCTAAAGGCGCTGCAACACTAGACTATGGCAATAATATTCGTCAGATGGCGCTGGAGGAAGGAGTACTAAACGCCTTTGATTTTCCAGGCTTTGTGCCTGCTTACATTCGCCCTTTATTCTGCCAAGGCATAGGGCCATTTCGCTGGGTGGCCTTATCAGGTGACCCACAAGACATCTACAAAACTGATGCTAAGGTAAAAGAGCTTATTCCCGACAACGAACATTTGCATCATTGGCTAGATATGGCCAGACAGCGTATTCAATTTCAAGGTTTACCAGCGCGTATTTGTTGGGTTGGCTTGGGGGAAAGGCAAAAATTGGGATTGGCTTTTAATGAAATGGTGCGCACCGGCGAATTGACCGCTCCTATTGTTATTGGGCGAGATCATTTGGATTCAGGCTCAGTGGCATCACCGAACCGCGAGACTGAAGGTATGCTTGATGACTCTGATGCTGTTTCTGATTGGCCTTTACTAAACGCCATGTTGAATACGGCTTCGGGCGCGACATGGGTGAGCTTGCATCACGGTGGTGGTGTTGGGATGGGGTTCAGCCAGCACTCGGGCATGGTGATTGTCTGTGACGGTAGCGAAGAAGCTGATAAGCGCACAGCTCGCGTTTTACATAATGACCCGGCCACCGGCGTTATGCGCCACGCTGACGCAGGCTACGAAATCGCTAAGCAGTGCGCTAAACGTCATAAGCTCGATTTACCCATGCAAAGCGATCGAGTGACTAGCATAAACCCACAGGGGGAGGTGTAATAATGGAGCTGAAGTATCTTCTTCAACCTGGGAAGTTAACCATAGAAACGATGCGTCAAGTACACAGGCGTCATGTGCCAATCACGCTCGGCCCCGATAGTTTTGAGCGCATTCATAGCGCAGAACAAACCGTACGAGATGTCATAACCCAAGGTCGCACCGTATATGGTATCAATACCGGTTTTGGGCTTCTGGCGAATACTAAGATTGGGGTGGATGAACTCGAGTTATTGCAGCGAAGTATCGTGCTGTCGCATGCGGCTGGTATTGGCACACTTATGTCTGCATCGACCGTTAGACTCCTTATGCTATTGAAGATCAATTCACTAGCAAGAGGCTACTCAGGTATTCGATTAATCGTTATAGAAGCATTGATCGCTTTATACAATCATCAGGTGTATCCGGCAATACCCGAAAAAGGTTCAGTGGGCGCGTCTGGTGATTTAGCCCCCCTTGCGCATATGAGCGCGGTTCTTTTAGGGGAAGGTGAGGTCATATATCAAGGAAATCGGATTTCCGCCGAAAAAGGGCTGATGATCGCTGGCTTGCAGCCTATTTCATTAGCGCCTAAGGAAGGCTTAGCACTGTTAAATGGTACGCAGGCATCAACGGCGTTTGCCTTGCAAGGGCTGTTTTATGCTGAAAATGCCTTAACGAGTTCTATCGCTATTGGCGCGTTATCTGTTGATGCAGCGCTTGGCTCTCGTGTGCCTTTCAACGAGCGTATTCATATTGTCAGGGGGCATCAAGCACAAATAGACGTGGCAACAGGATTTAGAACTTTGCTACAGGAATCTGAGATAGGCAAATCACATGGAGGGTGTGAGAAGGTACAAGACCCATACTCTTTAAGGTGCCAGCCACAAGTGATGGGAGCATGCCTGCAGCAAATGCGTTTCGCCAAACAGATTCTTGTCACCGAAGCAAATGGCGTGTCGGATAACCCAATCGTCTTTTCAGAGTCGGACGACATTCTTTCTGGCGGTAATTTTCATGCTGAAACCGTGGCCATGGCCGCTGATATGCTCGCCATTGCCCTCGCAGAAATTGGCGCGCTTTCAGAGCGACGCATGGCGTTACTCATTGACTCTAGCTTAAGCGGTTTGCCGCCTTTTTTGGTGGACAATGGCGGGGTGAATTCTGGTTTTATGATTGCACAAGTAACAAGCGCCGCGCTAGCCAGCGAGAATAAAACCTACGCTCATCCTGCGTCGATCGATTCCTTGCCCACCTCTGCTAATCAGGAAGATCACGTCTCCATGGCGACGTTTGCGGGACGCAGGCTACGAGATATCTTTGATAACGTCGCGGGCATTTTGGCTATTGAATGGTTGGCGGCTTCTCAAGGTATCGATTTTCGATTTCCCTTAAAAACCAGTACGCAGTTGCAAAGTGTGCACGCTTTGATGCGCAGCAAGATCACTTTCTACGATAAAGACAGGTACTTTTCTCCGGACATTGAGCAAGCCAAATTATTAATTACTCGCCATTCTCTAAGCGACTTGGTGCAGCAAGATATTCAGCTTCTTTGAAAGTGTGTACCTGAAAAAGATTACAATTTGTTAAGAATCACTCAGTGCAATTGCTTTAATCTAGCGGCTTGTTTAACCACTTAAATGATTTAATACATGAAGCCTAAATTAAAACACACTGTGCTCGTCGCAGGATTATGCTGCTTGGCAGTGAATATTACGCATGCGACGGAAGTGCAAATTCGAACGGTACTCGGTGATGTAAACATCAATCTGTTCGATAACACAACCCCGCAAACAGTAGATAACTTCCTGAGCTACGTAAATTCTGGGGCTTATGCTAATAACGTAGTACACCGTTCAGAGCCTGGGTTCGTTATTCAAGCGGGTGGTTTTCAATACAATAACGCACTACCACTCGATGGCGTACCAACGGGGAGTTCGGTTGTAAATGAGCCTGAGCTTTCGAACGTGCGCGGCACTATTGCTATGGCCAAATTGAGCGGCAATGCGAACAGTGCAACATCTCAGTGGTTTATTAATCTTAACAACAACAGCGCAAACCTCGATGTGCAAAATGGCGGTTTCACCGTTTTTGGTCAAGTCCTAGGTGACGGTATGGATATTATCGATGCGATCGCCGCCCTTAACCGATTTGATTTAGGGGGCGCGGCAAGCGCAGCGCCTTTGCGCGATTATACTCAAGCAGATTTGTCAGCAGGGGCAGAGGTAACAGACCAACACTTGGTGATTATCAGTGATGTAGTGGTGACTGACTCAGCCAGTGTGACACACTCAGAATTGAATCCTGTGGCCAACACATTAATCAATCAAGACACCAGCGGGGGAGGAAGTTCAGGTAGCTCTGGCGGTAGTCTTGGATTTTTAAGTTTGATAGGCTTAGCAGCACTGCGTTTTGTGCGCAGGTTATCTGCGTAGTAACACTTTGTGAAAGCAAAAAAAACGGCTCATGTGAGCCGTTTTTATTAAATAGGTAAGACTGATTAGTCTTTTGAACGACCCGCGCGCTTACGATCGTTTTCCGTTAATAACTTCTTACGGATACGAATGCTCTTAGGTGTCACTTCAACTAGCTCGTCGTTATCAATGAATTCCAACGCTTGCTCAAGTGAAAGCACGACTGGTGGAACCAAAGATTGTGCTTCATCTGTACCAGATGCACGAACGTTGGTTAACTGCTTGCCTTTAAGGGCGTTAACTGTAAGGTCGTTATCACGGCTGTGGATACCAATAACCATGCCTTCGTAAACTTCAACACCGTGACCGATAAATAAACGGCCGCGCTCTTGTAGGTTAAACAATGCGTTAGTTAGGGCTTTACCTGTTGCGTTAGCAATCAATACACCGTTTTTACGCTGACCAATGTTACCACCTTTGTGCGGACCATAATGGTCAAACGTGTGATACATCAAGCCAGAGCCTGAAGTCATGGTCATGAAATCAGTTTGGAAACCAATCAAGCCACGGCTAGGAATGATGAAGTCCATACGAATACGGCCTTTACCATCTGGAGACATGTTAGTTAGCTCACCTTTACGTAAGCCAATTTGCTCCATGATTGAACCTTGATGGTCTTCTTGAACATCGATAGTTACAGTTTCAAACGGTTCTTCTAGTTTACCGTCAACTTCACGCAAAATTACTTCTGGGCGTGATACAGCAAGCTCATAACCTTCACGACGCATGTTTTCAATTAAGATACCCAAGTGTAATTCACCACGACCAGATACACGGAATTTGTCCGGATCAGGTGTCTCGTCTACACGTAGTGCAACGTTGTGAATTAGCTCATCTTGTAAACGTTCAAGGATGTTACGCGAAGTGACGTATTTACCTTCTTTACCACAAAATGGTGAGGTGTTCACTTGGAATGTCATGGTTACTGTTGGTTCATCAACTGATAACGGCGGTAAGGCTTCAACTGTGTTCTGATCACAAATAGTGTCAGAAATTTTAAGCTCACCTAAACCGGTAACCGCAATAATGTCACCAGCGTTAGCAACATCGACTTCCATTCTGTCTAAGCCCATGTAGCCTAAAACTTGGCCCATTTTGCCGTTACGTTTCTTACCATCAGCACCGATAACCGTTACTGCTTGGTTGGTTTTAATTGAACCACGTGTAACACGGCCAACACCGATTACACCAACATATGAGTTGTAATCAAGCTGAGAAATTTGCATTTGGAAAGGACCATCGATGTCTGCATCAGGTGCATTTACATGCTTAACGATAGTTTCGAACAACGGTGTCATATCTTCGCTTGGCTTATCGGCATCGTTTGAAGCCCAACCGTTAAGTGCAGAAGCGTAAACGACTTGAAAATCAAGCTGATCGTCAGTGGCACCTAAATTGTCAAACAAATCAAAAACTTGATCAATAACCCAATCAGGACGCGCGCCAGGCTTATCGATTTTGTTAATAACAACAATCGGCTTCAAGCCTTGAGCAAACGCTTTTTGTGTTACAAAGCGCGTTTGTGGCATGGGGCCTTCTTGTGCATCAACTAACAACAATACGGAGTCGGCCATTGACATAACACGCTCTACTTCACCACCGAAATCGGCGTGTCCAGGGGTGTCTACAATGTTAATGCGGTAGTCATTCCAACGGATCGCAGTGTTCTTAGCAAGTATGGTAATACCGCGTTCTTTCTCGATATCGTTAGAATCCATAACCCGTTCTTCAGCAGCGCCTCTGCTCTCAAGCGTACCGGACTGTTGTAAAAGTTTGTCGACTAAGGTGGTTTTACCGTGGTCAACGTGGGCAATAATTGCTATGTTCCTCAAGTTGTCAGTCGAGGTTTGCGATGCGCTCATGATATTTTCTCTAGTATGGGTGGATTTACCCACCATTAACGGAATTTATAGGGCGCGGATTGTACAGTTATAATGTGCATTTTGCGAACACCATTTAGTTTTTATGCGGATTTAACTTTTTAGATTTGTATTTGCACTATTAAGTGTCACCTACTTTGGCATAGAGAAGGGATAAATCCTCTTATGCACGGTAATGGTGCGCTTTTGCTCTCGATTGGTGCATTGGTGCTGGGCGCAACAAGCCGTGTCCACTTGAAAAGCCCAAATAACCGCGATTTCGCCTTTATTATGATTGGCATGATTATCGCTTCGAAAATTGCTAAGTTAACCAATACCAACGTTATTTATACATTACCGTTTATTCTGGAGGACGAAATGTCAGTAGAAAAGGCTTTACAGTTTATTAAAGAAAACGAAGCTAAATTTGTAGATTTGCGATTTACGGACACTAAAGGTAAAGAGCAGCATATCTCTATTCCATCTCATCAAGTTCATGAAGACTTCTTTGAAGAAGGGAAAATGTTCGATGGTTCGTCAATTGCGGGTTGGAAAGGCATAAACGAATCTGACATGGTATTGATGCCAGATACAGATACATTGGTCGTTGATCCATTTGCTGAAGAAACACAAGTGAACATTCGTTGTGACATTCTTGAGCCAAATACTATGCAAGGCTACGACCGTGACCCACGCTCTGTGGCAAATCGTGCGGAAGAGTACCTTAAATCTACAGGTATCGGTGACACGGTGTTATTCGGCCCTGAGCCAGAATTCTTTTTGTTTGACGATGTTCGCTTCCACACTGATATGGCGGGTTCTTTCTTCAAAATCGATTCTTCAGAAGCTAAGTGGAATTCAGGCGCTGAGTTTGAAGACGGCAACATGGCCCACCGTCCAGGTGTGAAAGGCGGTTATTTCCCTGTTCCTCCTGTTGATTCGTCGCATGACACTCGCGCCGCAATGTGTATGGTTATGGAAGAGATGGGCTTGACGGTAGAAGCACATCACCATGAGGTTGCTACAGCTGGTCAGAACGAAATCGCTTGTCTTTTCAATACGCTTGTTAAGAAAGCCGATGAGATACAAATTTATAAGTACGTAGTGCATAATGTTGCCCATGCTTACGGTCAAACTGCCACGTTTATGCCTAAGCCTCTTGTTGGCGATAATGGCTCTGGTATGCATTGTCACCAATCTATCTCTAAAGATGGTAAAAACATCTTCGCTGGCGACAAATACGCAGGTATGTCTGAAGAAGCCTTGTTCTATATAGGCGGTATTATCAAACATGCTCGTGCTATTAACGCATTCGCTAACGCATCAACTAACTCGTACAAGCGTCTCGTACCTGGATTTGAAGCACCTGTAATGCTTGCGTACTCTGCACGTAACCGCTCTGCTTCAATTCGTATTCCTCACGTGAACAGCGAAAAAGCACGTCGTATCGAAGTTCGTTTCCCTGATCCAACTGCTAACCCTTACTTGGCATTCTCTGCCATGTTGATGGCTGGCCTTGACGGAATTAAGAACAAAATTCACCCTGGCGATGCAATGGATAAAGATTTATACGATCTACCTCCAGAAGAAGCTGCTGAAATCCCAACTGTTGCCACTTCTCTAGAAGAAGCGCTTGCAGCACTTGACGGTGATCGTGAATTCTTAACCGCTGGCGGCGTTATGAGCGATGATATGATTGACGCTTACATTGCACTTAAATTGCAAGAAGTTGAACTATTGAATACCTCTGTTCATCCAGTTGAATTCGATATGTATTACAGCGTGTAATATATTTCATTGAGGTAGCGCAGCTGCCACTGTGAATGATTCAAAGCCTGCTTTATGCAGGCTTTTTTGTATCTATAGAGTGGGTTTTATACGTATAGTTGCTCAAGTATGCCTAATGGATGATGCTCAATAGGGAGATTGGTATAAACTTTATGGTGTTTTTAAGACTGTGCTTTCAGATAATAACGGTAGGTCATCAGTGTTTCACATAAAGACAATTATCGCGGCGTTTATACTTTGTACTTGGTCTTTAGCTGTTATACCAAGTGATAGGATATATAAAATTACGACAGACGATGGCCGGATTATTTATACCGACGCTCCTACCGAGCTGGGTGAGCATGTTCCCATGTCATCTGGCTCAGTCATGACATTGAAAAGCGTTTCTGCCTCATCTATCACCACACCACCAATCGTTCGCAAAAAAACCAAGGAAGTACATCTCAGTGTTATTTCTCCTAAGCCAGAGCAAACTATCAGAGATAATAACGGAAAGGTAACGATTCGCACCGCCCTGGAGCCACAGGTGCAAGGGACGTATACATTGCACTTAAATGATCAAGTAATCTCCCAAAATAAGGGATTATTCAATCTTAATGGTTTAAATCGAGGAGCTTATACATTTCATGTAGATCTTGCCCACAAGTCGGGCAAGATACTTGCATCCACTCCTAAGCAGACCTTTTATTTGCACCAAGCCTCAGTGCTGAATCGCCCTAATTAGGAACATTCACTTGACCAAACGGACATGATGCGCTGAAATTTATTTTTAAGCACCAAAATGGTGCGTAGCAACTTGTTGTGATTATGCCGTTCAAAATGAAAACCGACACCTTGCTGGATAACTTATCGACTGCGGTTATCCTGTTGAATGAAAAACTTGCCATCGTAGAAGCAAATCACGCTGCTCAGGCAATGTTTGAGCGCAGTTTAAATCTGTTGATAGATTGCCCCATTAAGCAACTTATTGCTGACTCAAGTCTAGATTTCATTCGTTTTACTCAAGACATGCAACACGGGGAAGGTTATTCCGACGGTGATGTACAAATCAGCTTTGCCGATGGTCGCCACACTCACGCCGATGTAACCGTCACCTGTTTACATACGGCAGAAGGAGTAACGCTACTATTAGAAGTTCGTTTAATTGAACAGCAAAAGAAGATCAGCCAAGAAACACAGCAGTGGGCGCAGCAACAGGCCGCTCGTGAGTTAATCCGTGGGCTCGCCCACGAGATAAAGAACCCTCTAGGGGGCATTCGCGGTGCTGCGCAATTACTTGAAAAAGAGCTACCGTCGGCAGACTTGAAAGAGTTCACTACCATGATTATTGAGCAATCTGATCGCTTACGTAATTTGGTGGATCGTTTGCTTGGCCCCAATTCCCGGCCTAATTTTCAAAGTCACAATATCCATCGTGTATTGGAAAAAGTCATCACTTTGGTTCAACTGGATCTTAGTCACGATATTGTGATTGATCGTGACTACGACCCAAGTATTCCCGAGAGTATTATTGACCAAGACATGGTGCAGCAGGCCGTGCTTAATATTATGCGTAATAGCGTTCAGGCCTTGATGCAAAGTGAGCAAAGTGAGGGGAAAATTAACGTGGTCACACGAATTGAACGCCAAGTCACAATCCACGGTGAACGACACCCATTGGCGATGAAAATCAGCTTGGTTGATAACGGCCCAGGGATACCTAGCGAGTTAAAAGACACTTTGTTTTATCCCATGGTTACCGGCAAAAAAGAAGGCACGGGGCTTGGGTTGTCGATCGCACAAACTTTGATAGACCACCACAAAGGCAAGATTGACGTAGAAAGTTGGTCAGGCCATACGGAATTTACTTTATATATTCCTATTAACAGGAAGGAACTTAATTCATGAGCACAGAACCAGTTTGGATAGTTGATGACGATAGTTCTATTCGTTGGGTGTTACAAAAAGCGCTGCAAGCTGCGAGCATTCCATGTTTCAGCTTTGAGAATCCTGAAGATTTATTGTTACAGTTGCAGACGGATCAACCACCAGAAGTGATTGTATCGGATATTCGTATGCCGCAAATGGATGGTATGGCATTACTTGAAGAAGTGCACAAGCGATATCCGAACATTCCCGTCATCATTATGACTGCGCATTCTGATTTAGACAGCGCGGTAAACGCTTATCAAAGCGGCGCGTTTGAATATTTGCCAAAACCTTTCGATATTGATGAAGCGGTAGGCCTAGTGCGCAGAGCACTCACTCACGTGCGAGAACAAGCAAAAAGTAATCAACGTCCGATTTTAGCGACCGCGACCGAAATCATCGGTGAAGCTCCTGCTATGCAAGAAGTCTTCAGAGCAGTAGGGCGCTTATCTCGCTCGAGTATCAGTGTGTTGATTAATGGTCAATCGGGCACAGGTAAAGAGCTTGTTGCACAAGCCTTGCATCGCCATAGTCCTAGAGCAAAGCAAACATTTATCGCCTTAAATATGGCGGCTATACCGGCCGATTTAATTGAGTCTGAATTGTTCGGCCATGAAAAAGGCGCATTTACTGGAGCACAGAATGCCCGGCAAGGACGATTCGAGCAAGCCGATGGTGGTACCTTGTTTCTCGATGAAATAGGTGACATGCCACTTGATGTTCAAACTCGATTGTTGCGTGTGTTAGCGGATGGGCAATTTTATCGCGTGGGCGGTCATAACCCTGTCAGCGTTGATGTAAGGATCATTGCGGCCACTCACCAAAACCTCGAGCAGCGCGTAGCGGATGGCAAATTTAGAGAAGACTTATTTCATCGCTTAAATGTTATTCGTATTCATATACCGCGCTTAACTGAGCGACGAGAGGATGTACCTTTACTCGCTGCGCACTTCTTACAAAAAGCAGGAGCGGAGCTAGGGGTAGAAGTCAAAAGTCTGAGTAAAGAAACTAAAAAGATCTTGATGCAGTTGCCGTGGCCAGGAAACGTACGTCAGCTTGAGAACGTATGTCGATGGTTAACAGTGATGGCAAGTGGGCAAGAAGTTTTGCCCCATGATTTGCCGCCAGAGATCCATGAGCTCCCCTTAAGCAAGGACAGTCAGGAAGCGTCAGGTGATTGGCAAACCTTGCTTGCAACTTGGGCTGATGAACAGCTACAGTCAGGTCGTAATAATATCTTAGATGAAGCGATGCTGGTATTTGAAAGGGTGTTACTCGAACGGGCCTTGTTCCATACTCATGGCCATAAACAAGATGCGGCAAAACGACTGGGGTGGGGGCGTAACACGCTAACGCGTAAGCTAAAAGAGCTTAATATGTAGTGAGCCTAGACTCAGTGCCGATACATATTGGCACTGAATCGATTTTCTTGGTTGATAATAGAAGGCTTATTTAGTCAGCAAAACGGCCATCGCGCGGTTAAACATACCTAGCCATTTAGGACAAAACTGACCATCCTTAACGCGATTCATCTCAATCACTGCACGCTTTTTGGGGTGAACAGCTTGCGTGGTATGTGCCCGTGAGTGGGTAATGGCGTTGAAGGTATCTAAAATGCCTAGAAGTTTTGCTCCGTCGCAGATATCCACTTCTTTCAAGCCTAGAGGATAACCGCTGCCATCCATCCGTTCATGGTGTTGCATTACGATTTTCCGCGCTTCATTCCAATGATCTAAGTGCTCTAACAGACGTGCACTTTTATAAACATGAGAGCGCATTAAGTTAAATTCAGTCTCCGTCATTCGCCCGTTTTTGTGCAATATCTCGATTGGCATAAACGCCATTCCAAAGTCGTGCATGTAACAGGCTACGGCTAACTGGTCCTCATCGATTGGCATGCCGGCTACTTTATTCACATAGGCTGCTAGTTTAGCGATACGATCGCCACGACCAAGCCAATAAGAAGAGCGCTTTTCGATAGGTTTCATAAGTTCACGGAAGAACAAAATATCACCGCGTTTAAGATCGCTTAGGTGCTTCGGAATCCCAGTCGTCGCAAGATTAGATGAAGGAGGTCGATGGTTTTCTGCATTTTCTCCTTTGATGAAAGCGCGAACATCCAAACTGGGATCTAACAGCAGCACGGCCTCTGACAAGATCTTCTCATGCTCGGCACTGTTACTCGGTTCTATTTTTGTGATCTGTAGGATCAGTAAGTTGAATAGGCTAGCATCGTATTGTGCACTGCCGTTTTGAATACAGCTCTCGACAAAAATTTTGACTCTGTCCATGCTGAGTAACACCAAGTCACTCATGTTGCTGGTGTATTCAATTTGGCCTTTTCTGAGGAAATCTAATAGATCTTCAACGTGCTGCAGTAAAGGGATCATAGGCGTGAAGTTAACCAAACCCAAATCGCCCTTTATCGTATGAATAGAGCGAAACAGGGCGCGTTGAAGTTCTTTGTCGGTGGGTTTTATTTCCAGTTCAATTAGGGTCTGCTCACTCGCTTCGTAAAGCTCATTAATTTCTTCGAGTAAGTCTGTGAGGATGTCTTCATCCAAATCTTCATGAGTAAACTGTTGCATGTATACTGACGCCCTAACCCTGGTATGTTTACGATACGATTTTTAATTGTATCGGCCGCTCAATTATAATAATGAGATTTTTAACCTAAAATCAATGTTATACCACTAAAGTTAAGCACTGATCAGACATCCTAACCACAAAATATAGGTATAATCAGCGCCCGTTTTTGATCATAGGAATACACGTGCTAGCTTTGCTTCGGATTATCAGTATTTTCTTTTACTTTCTTTTTATCAATTTGTTGCTGGTGATAATTTGTATTCTTCGCCCTTTTCACCGAGATAATGTGCATGTAGCGGGCAAGTTGTATAGTTCAACGTGCAAATTATTAGGGCTCAAGTTGGAGGTTAGAATCGCCCCTGAAGCGTTAAACGGTGGCCCTTTTATACTTATCGCCAATCATCAGAATAGTTATGATATTTTTACTATTTGCGCGGCTGCATTGAAGGGAACAGTGACAGTTGGTAAAAAAAGCCTGAAGTGGATCCCGTTATTTGGCCAAGTATATTGGTTGTCAGGCAATATTATGATTGATCGTAAAAACTCTGGGCGAGCTATGGATACGTTGAAGGGGACAGTGAAAAAGATGCATAAACGCAAACTTTCTGTGTGGTTTTTCCCCGAAGGTACACGCAGTTATGGCCGGGGACTACTGCCTTTTAAAACAGGTGCGTTTCGTATTGCCCAGCTCGCTAAACGCCCAGTGGTCATAGTCGCGGCGAGTAATCTGCATAATAAAATTAAACTGAACAGATGGGACAATGGCACTGTAATCATTGATGTAGGTAAACCGCAAGAACTCGACAGTAGCCGCTCTACTAAAGAATGGACGGCATATTTTCATACTGCCATGGCGCAAAAAATAGCAGAATTAGACAGTGAAGTTGCCGCTGGCAACCGCTAAACTAGCGACCTAAATTGAACACAGGACAACTCATGAGTACAGAAGAACAAGCAGAATGGTTTGAATTTAACCAAGAAACAGTCGAAGCATTAATTGAAGATGGCAGCGATAGTACCAAGCCACACACTATTGAATATCACTTTGCGGGAGACGATTTTGATGTGCTAGAGAAAGCGGCTGTTGACGCATTCAAAGCGGGTTTTGAAGTGGGCGATGCAGAAGAGTTGATGCTTGACGACGGAGGCACTATTTTTTGTTTTGATGCGGTTGTTGAACGCTTGCTAGACGTAGACTTAATCAATGCTGATACCGTTAAGTTGCTAGCTATTGCGCAAAAACAAAACGTACAATTTGATGGCTGGGGCACCTACTTTATCGAGTCATAGTGTTACCTAGTGCCAATGGCGGCTATTATTTTGACGTCGCTTAACTGGCAGTAAGTTTATCTTCAGTGTTTGTTCATGGTGAAAAAACGACACTCCTTACATAAATTATAGGGAGTGCGTCATGAAAATATCAGTTGTTCACAGTGTCATATTCAGTGCCATCTTTTGCTTTTATGCTCAAGCAGATGATGTTGATTGGTCAGCAAAGTCTAGTGAGTCGCAAGCAGGGAAGGTGTTGAATACTGCAAAAAAAACCTCTTCTTTATCTAACATCGATCAAGGTCAAGCGCTTAAAACAGCGGCCAAGGTAACTCCTCAATCGCAGGCTGCCAAAACGTTAGCAGCAAGGCCAGCACAAAGCGATATTAATCAAGAATTTTGGGTATATGATGCATACGTTTCATTGCACACTGACAGCGATTATGACGGGTATTATCATCACTTCAGTGTAGGTTTTGATGTGGACTCTATTTACGCCCGTAGTGAAGTCTACGCAAGGCTTTATCTTGGGGTGAACGAGGTATTTCGAGAGTATCACACCACTGGAGACTTCTATATTAAGGGTGATATTACCGAAGACCAAATCACCGTTGAAACAGAGCTTCTTAGCGGCTTTTACCCAGATGACTATGAAATGCTAATTGAAATTTACGATGCTTACACAAATGAACTTGTTGCGGTGTCAGATGGATACAGTGATACAGACCTCTATTTACTGAGTATCGAAAGCCAAGACAAAGAAGTGATATATGTGGAGCCTGATGTCGTGGTTGTTGAAGCAAGCGGCGGCAGTGCTGGGTGGTTGATTGCATTGCTGTTGCCTATAGCGCTTTTTAGAATAACTAGGCAGTCACACTAAGCTGTCTTTACGCTGAGGTTTACAGATTGTTAGTGTCAAATTAACCCCACACTGAATTCCATCGGTAAAAGAGCACGCCACAAATGGCGTGCTCTTTTGTTTTAAAGTTACGCCATTTTTAGTCAGCTTTGCGCAGCCCTTTACCGTCAGCATGCATCTTCTTGGTTTAAATCTCACCCACCTAACAACCTCATTTCTTTTGTAAATATAGTATTTTTGATGCAACTAACTCCTTGAACGGTAAAGAAAGTTGGCGCCTAAAAAATAATTGCTGACTATTTGGTCAGGTGTGCTGGAATATTGAACAACCCTATGACAATATCGATTCAGGTGCTGCACGACATTAGGTATTTTGTCGTCATCTAGATGTCATAGAAATATAAGAACATTGCCGCCCTAAAAAATTATAAGAAGCCGGATAACTGGCGATAATATTCTCAGGAGAAACTATGAAATTAAAATACCCAGCTCTGCTGGCGCTATTAAGCGCGTCCGCAGTGCAAGCAGGGGAGCTTGTAATATCTGGTGTTTTTGACGGCCCACTTCCCGGTGGACTGCCAAAAGGCATTGAATTATTTGTTACCCAAGATATTGCCGATTTAAGTACATGCGGTGTAGGTTCGGCCAACAATGGTGGCGGCACCGATAATCAAGAATTCACTTTTCCCGCTAGGGCAGCAACTGCAGGTACCTACATTTACCTCGCGTCTGAATCACCTCAATTCGCTGCTTTTTTCGGTTTTGAACCGACTTACACTAATAGTGCCGCCAACATCAATGGCGATGATGCCATAGAGTTGTTCTGTGACGGTGCCGTGGTAGATGTGTTCGGTGATATTAACGTCGATGGCAATGGTGAACCTTGGGAATACCTAGACGGTTGGGCATATCGTAATGTCGATACTGGGCCTGATGCTAGTTCGTTTGTATTAGGTAACTGGACGTTTAGTGGTCCCAATGCATTTGACGGGGAAACTAACAATACAACAGCAGCCGCTCCATTTCCTTTAAAGGCATTCGCTGAAGAGGTCGGTGGTGGCGATACAGGCGGTGGCTCAACAGACCCGAACGCTCCATGTTTTAACTGCCCAGCGCTAGATCCTATTGCTGATGCAAGTACGTTTGATAGTGAAAGTTATTATGCAGCTGTCAGCGCAGAAATAAACGCCAACTCGCCTGCTGCTACGATTAAAAGTGCTATTACCAGCGCTATTACGCAAGGGCAAAAGAATTTAACGTATTCAGAAGTGTGGAGCGCATTAACCCACACAGATGAAGATCCAAATAACCCTGATAACGTGATCCTTTGGTACAAAGGTACATCAATCGCGAAAAGTAGTAATGGTAGCGGCTCACAGAGCAGTGATCCTGACAACTGGAATCGTGAACATAGCTGGGCAAAAAGCCATGGGTTTCCAAATGAATCCCAAGAAGCTTATACCGATATTCATCATTTACGGCCCACCGATATTTCGGTTAATTCATCGCGTGGCAATTTAGATTTCGATAACAGCGATAATGCTTTATCTGAAGCCGATAACAATCGTGTTGATGATGATTCGTTTGAACCACGTGATGCCGTGAAAGGCGATGTTGCGCGCATGATGTTCTATATGGACACGCGTTACGAAGGTTTTGGTGACTCGACACCCGATCTTGTTTTGGTAGACCGCTTAACCTCAACCGGTGCTCCAGAGTTGGGGCGTTTGTGTCGCTTAGTGGAGTGGCATAATGCTGATCCGGTAGATGCAACGGAACAAACACGTAACGACACGATTTACGAGTACCAAGGTAACCGTAATCCGTTTATCGACCACCCTGAGTGGGTTGATATTTTATATCAAACACCAGCATGTGGTACCGACGGCGGTGATACTGGTGGTGAAGACGATGGCGACACGGGTGGAGACACAGGTGGTGACACTGGTGGCGACAATGGCGGCTCGGCCTCTGCGGGCGATATTGTCATCTCAGGTGTGATTGATGGACCTCTTTCTGGTGGCACACCTAAAGCGATTGAGTTCTTTGTGCGTAATGATATTGCTGATTTAAGCACATGTGGTTTTGGCTCTGCTAATAACGGCGGAGGCTCTGACGGCCAAGAATATACTTTCTCTGGCTCTGCAGCTGCAGGTGATTTTATTTATATCGCCTCTGAAGGCAGTAATTTCGATGCTTATTTTGGATTTTCTCCAACGGATACGGCTGGCGCTGCAGGAATAAACGGTGATGATGCGATTGAATTATTCTGTGACGGAGAAGTCGTTGACGTATTCGGTGATATCAATACAGACGGCACCGGTGAACCATGGGACCATGTGGATGGTTGGGCATATCGCGTTGCTAGTACAGGTCCTGACGGCTCTACCTTTACGCTTAGCAATTGGGTGTTCAGTGGGGCTAATGCATTAGATGGCGAAGCAACGAATGCCACTGCGGCTAGTCAATTTCCAATCGGTTCATACACCAGTAAAGAAGTCCTGTTAATATCTGGTGTATTTGACGGCCCTCTATCGGGCGGAACGCCCAAAGCGATTGAATTCTATGCGGTAACCGACATACAAGATTTAAGCGTATTTGGTTTTGGCTCTGCAAATAACGGTGGTGGAACAGACGATCAAGAATTTACGTTTTCTGGCTCTGTCTCTGCCGGTGAATATTTCTATGTCGCTATGGAAACATCAGGTTTTAATGCTTACTTTGGGTTTGATCCAACATTCATCTCAGGTGCAGCGGGTATTAACGGTGATGACGCCATTGAATTGTTCCACGAGGGGGAAGTGGTTGACGTGTTCGGAGATATTAATGTCGACGGCACTGGCCAGCCTTGGGATTACTTAGATGGTTGGGCTTACCGTGTGGCCGATTCAGGCCCAGATGGCACAACCTTTGTGTTGGCTAACTGGACATTCAGCGGCACCAATGTACTTGATGGTTCAAGCAATAATGCGACTGTGTCAACCCCTTTCCCCCTTGGCAGCTTTGCTGGCAGCGGAAATAACGGCGGCGGCGACAATGGCGGTGGTGAAACACCTCTATTAGGTATGTGTGCAGACCCAGCAACCTTAATTAGCGCAATTCAAGGTTCTACGGATATTTCCCCAGCTGTTGGCGAAACTCATATCATTGAAGGTATTGTTACCGCGAGTTTCCCAAATCTTAGTGGCTACTTTGTACAAGAAGAAGATAGCGATCAAGATGCAGACAGTGCCACATCAGAAGGTGTATTTGTTTACAGTCCATCGTTAGCATTACCCGAAGCCGGAAAAGTGGTGCGCGTTTTAGGTGACGTAGCGGAAGCATTTAACAAGACGCAACTTGTCGTGTCTGAGATTAACCCTGACTGCGGAACTGGTTCAGTTACAGCCACTGCATTGACATTACCGTTTGATTCTGTTGATTCGATGGAAGCGCTAGAGGGCATGTTAGTAGCCAGTTCTGGTGAGCTGACAGTGACTGACACATACAGTCTTGGGCGATACGGTGAAGTCTTATTGTCCAATGGGCGTTTGTTTATACCTACCAACCTGTATACAGCTGGTAGTCCTGAAGCGATTGCGTTAGCGGCTCAGAATGAGCTCAATCAGATTACGTTAGATGATGGTGTAAATGGCCAGAACCCAGACGTTGTTGTTTATCCTGCTGGTGGTTTGTCTGCCAGTAATCCGCTTCGTGGCGGTGACACGGTCACTGCGTTAACAGGCGTAATGGATTTTAGCTTCAGTCTTTATCGGATTATTCCGGTTGAACAGCCGACTATTGTGGCAAGCAATCCAAGAACTGACGCGCCTGATCTTGAATTAGGTAACCTTAAAGTGGCAAGCTTGAACGTATTGAATTACTTCAACACGTTAGATGTTAGCCCGAACGTGTGTGGCCCTTCTAATCTAGAATGTCGTGGTGCTGATAGCGAAATAGAGCTTGAGCGTCAACGCGCTAAAACCCTAGCTGCTTTACTTGCTATGGACGCAGATATCGTAGGCTTGATGGAAGTCGAGAATAACGGATTTGGGGCAAACAGCGCCGTTGGAGACTTAGTTTCTGGTTTAAACGATGTATTAGGTGCTAACACCTATGCAACAGTTGATGCGGGGAGCGCTATCGGCACTGATGCGATCACGGTTGCGTTAATATACAAACCCGCGGTGGTTTCAGTCGTTGGACAACCGGCCATATTAGACAGCAGTAATTCTATTTCTGATGACGATGGTCCTTTATTCTTAGACACCAAGAACCGCCCAGCGTTAAATCAAAAGTTTGCTTTAGTTGCAAACAATGAAGAGCTGGTTGTCAGCGTAAATCATTTCAAATCCAAAGGATCAAGTTGTGGCGCTGGCGATGACGATACAACGACAGGGCAAGGTAACTGTAACCTGACTCGTACGAGAGCCGCTGAAGCATTAACGACGTTCTTGTCACAGCAGTTCTCTGACACCCCTACGTTGATTATTGGTGATTTAAACTCTTATGCGATGGAAGAGCCTATCCTTAAAATTTTGCAGCAGGGTTACACTGATCTTGCCAATAAATTTGGTGGCAATGAAGCATACTCTTACTCATTTGGTGGTGAATTTGGTTACCTAGACCATGCGCTAGCTAGCGCAACATTAATTGACCAAATTGTTGATACCACTGAATGGCACATCAACGCTGATGAACCCATAGTCTTCGATTATAACGTTGAGTTTAAGTCTGATCAGCAGCTGATTGATTACTATGCGCCTGACGCGTATCGCATGTCAGATCACGACCCTGTGGTGATTTCGCTACTACTAGAATCAGAGGTACAAGTAGTAGAGGGTGACTACGACGGCGATGGTGATGTGGATATGATGGATATTCGAGCACTGACTAGAGCAATTCAACTTCGTCAAACTATAGACAACAGCTTCGATTTTAACGAAGATGGGCAAGTAAGTTATACAGATGTAAGATTATTGCAACGTATGTGTACTCGCACACGTTGCGCTATTTAATGAGTTGTACCGTTAACAAACAGTAGGAAAAATAAAAATGAAAAAAGTACTTTTATTAGTTTGTACAATGTTTTTTGGCACCGCTAACGCCAATATGATCAATATCGAACTGGACAATGTAAACCCATCAGTGGGGGATACGGTGTCTGTGAATATCAACTTGACTGGTGTTACCGAAGATTTTTCGGCCATCTTCACTGGCCTGAATTATGATAGCAACCTTTTTGCATATGTAGATGGTAGTGCCAGCTCTGACTTCCCACCTTTTGATCCGTTTACAGCAAGTGGGCTAGATGTTGACACTACGGGTCCAGGGCTTGTTTCTATTAACCTTTACGAAGACTTCTTCGCTCCGGTAGTTTATGGCGCTGGCGATTATCTAGTAGCGAGCTTCGATTTGCTGGCTATTGGTGCAGGTCAATCTTCATTCTCTCTAGTTGCTTCATCTCTGTTCGCTCCGTTCCCCGGTGATGAAACGGCTCTGGATGTTAGTGCATCTGCAACTAGCATAGCTGTACCGGCACCGGGTGCAATGGCCTTTATAGGCTTAGCGGTTCTAGGCTTGTTTGGTGTTCGCCGTAAAGCGTAAGTGTTATCTGAAAATTAGAACCATCCACTGATAGTGAAGGGTTTTGATGTACATTAACTAATATTGAAAGGCGGTTAATCTTAGACTAACCGCCTTTTTTATTACCCACTGTTGTGATATCTATTCAAGAAATATAGCCTGACACTTCATTCCAGAACTCACTCTATCACCACTGGCAACGAGATATTCTTGGACTGCAAACATGGCAATACAATTGACTTGTTTTAAATTCAGTCATATTCGAATTACGCGGTTGCAATTGCGTTATATGTAAGTTAAAAATAAGCTAACACCCCCTTCGGGTAAACTACTGTTGTAGCCGAGATATGCAAAATATTAAGGCATTTTATTTATCCGTCATTTCGAAGTAAAACATCTAATAACAAGGTTATAAATTAACCCATCAGGGAAACGGAGATAAGATGAAAAATACACTGTCCATTGCTGTATCCGCTGCATTGATGTCAATGTCAGCGCACTCTGCCGGAGAGTTAGCAGACGGAGTATCGAAGTTTGATATTTCGCCATCTGAACTTAAAGGTGCAAGTCCAGCATCAGTCAATAAAAACAAAAATCAAAAACCTATCGTAAACAGTATTGCCCAACGATTCGTCTTTGAGAAAGGCATTGAAAATAAACCCTACGTTTATATCGTTAGATTAACTGACAAACCCGTAGCCACCTATGATGGTGGAATTAAAGACCTTAAAGCCACCAACCCGAAAGCGACAAAATCGAGTACTGCAAGAACGCAGGCACCTCAGAAGGCGCCCAAAATCGATGTTGAGTCGCCGGAAGTTAAAGCGTATGTATCTTACCTTAAAGAGGCACAAGCCTCGTTTATTACACGCGCTTCAAGGGAAACAAGAGACTTACGTGTCGTTGATACCTTTAAGTACAGCGTAAACGGTGTTGCCGTGCGTGTTACGCCTGACGAAGCAGAGGCACTATCTAAATTACCCGGTGTAGAACGAGTCGAGCGTGAAGCAACCTATAAAATGGACACGGACACCGGGCCGGTAAAGATCGGAGCACCGGACCTGTGGGACGGAACAGTAACGAATAGCGGTGTCGGCGCGCTGGGTGAAGGTATCGTTATTGCTACGGTCGATTCCGGTGTGAATACCGATAGTCGCTCGTTTGCCGATGTAGGCGATGACGGATACGATCATACTAACCCTCGTGGGGCCGGTGTATATGTTGGCGATTGTGCCGAAAACTTCCCAGAAATGTGTAATGATAAACTGATTGGCGTGCGCAGCTACACTCGGATCACGGATGATTATGGGGACACCAATGTTTTCCCACCGAATTTACCACGTAATGGTGAAGATTATAGCGGTCATGGCTCGCACACCGCTGGTACGTTTGCTGGCAACATATTGCTAGACGTGCCTGTTCTTACGCCTGGTGAAGGCGAAGAAAGTGACGGTATTCCAGGTGAGTTTGAGTTTGGTCAAATATCTGGTGTTGCGCCTCACGCTAACATCATTGCCTATCAAATTTGTTACCCCGGGCGCGCTGATGCAGGGGATACCTATGGTGATTGCCCTGGTGCCGCTATTCTAGCGGGTATTGATGATGCAATTGAAGATGGTGTCGATATCATCAACTATTCCATCAGTGGTGGCGGATTCCCTTGGAGCAGTGACGTCGATATGGCGTTTTTGTCAGCCAGAAACGCGGGTATTTTTGTGGCTACTTCAGCAGGTAACTCAGGCCCAGATGCGGAAACGACATCAAAGCATGCCCCTTGGTATACTGCCGTTGCTGCCTCTACTCACGGTCGTGAAATAGATTATGCCAAAGAGATAGGCGAGTTTACTGGCGGTGATACTGAGTTAGGTACGCTAACCGGTAACAGTAATTCTGGTGGGATCACAGCTTCCATCGTTTATGCTGGTGATTACAGCAATGCTAACGATCCCGATGGCGATCCCGCGCAGTGCTTACAACCATTTCCTGATGGTACCTTCAGCGGAGAAATAGTGCTCTGTGATAGAGGTGCAATTGCACGAGTCGCAAAAGCACAGAATGTCGCCGCTGGTGGTGCAGATGGATTTGTTTTAGGTAACGTACTAGGCGGTGGCAGCACAGTCGATAATGACGCTTATGTCATTCCTGGCATTCACATTAATGCTGAAAAAGCGGACATGTTACGTAGTTGGTTAGCAAGTGGCGAAGGTCACATGGCTACCATTACCGCTTCTGCAGGTGAGTTAATTCTAAGTGAAGGGGATGATATTGCTGATTTCTCCTCTAGAGGGCCTAATCCCTCCATTAGCACCATTACGCCACAAATAGCAGCGCCTGGTGTTAGTATTTATGCCGCTTCAGCGGATCAAATGTTTGGTCATGATGGACATGTAGCTGATCCTAGCGATTTTGCGTTCTTAAGTGGTACGTCAATGGCAAGCCCGCATGTAGCAGGCGCAGCCGCATTGTTAATGGAAGCAAATCCTAGTTGGTCTCCTGATAATGTGCGTTCAGCATTAATGATGACTGCAACCACCAATATGCGCAAAGAAGATGGCGTTACTCCTGCTGATTGGTTTGATATGGGCTCTGGTCGTATTCAGGTTAATTTAGCCAATCAAACCGGACTTATCATGGATGAGTCTGGGGCTAATTACTTAGCTGCAAATCCAAATGATGGTGGCGATCCACGCACGCTTAACATTCCTAGTATGGCGGATGATAACTGCGTTGGAGCATGTCGCTGGACAAGAACATTTACCGCTACGAAAGACGGTTCATGGACTGTATCAGGAGTAGGCATATCTGATGGTGTGAGTGTCACAGTTAGTCCTGAATCGTTTGATATCTTAGCCGGTCAAAGTCAGCAAATTACGGTTACTGCTTCAGCCAGCCAGAGCGGTCAAGACTTCTTGTTTGGTCAAGTGAATCTTACCTCTGATAGCTCGCCTGATTTACATTTGCCTGTGGCTGTAATTGCTACGACGAGTAATATTCCAGACACCATGAATATTTCAGCTGACAGAGACGCAGATACGCGTGTCCTTTCAGATATATTAGCGGTGGAAATCAATGACTTTACGGCGCGTTCATATGGGCTGACTAAAGCGACAAATACCGTCGCGAGCATTCCAGAAGATAGCAATAACAGTAGTGCTCTAGATGATTTGAACGACGGTGTTCACATTATTCCTATGATGGTTCCCGAAGACGCTAAATACTTGGTCGCTGAGATAACGGCTTCTGAATCACCTGATTTGGATTTGTTTTTGGTGCGCGACTTCAATGAGAACGGCATTCCAGATGCAAGTGAGATTATTGGGTCAAGTGCAACGGCAACTGCTTTAGAGAAAGTAGAAGTCACTGAACCAGAGCAAGGTATGTATTGGGTTGTCATTCAGAATTGGAGCGCTTCAGCCTCTGATGCGAGTGATGAATTTATGATTGCTACAGCAATAATTGACGCAGAAGTCGGTGACAACTTAACTGTAGACGCTCCTTCTTCTATCCCTGCTATTACTCCGTTTGACATTCGCGTTGGCTGGGATATTGACGCTGTCGAAGGTGATAAATACTATGGTGCGTTTGATGTGGGTTCTAGTGCTGAATCTGCAGGTAATTTTGGTCTTGTTATTGTTGAGTTAGATAGGATCGCTGATGACGTACAAGTCATAGGGGGCTCAGATGACGCTCTGATGGCTGGTGATGTTATTGACTACGCTATACAAGTAGGACCTAACTTTACAAACGATGATCGTCTATACGATATTTCATTAGCCTTGCCAGCAGGTGTAGAGTTAGTTGAAGGTTCTTTGCTTGATGGCACCGTTGCTGATGACGGTTCCCTAACATGGAATGTGGTTCAAGAATCCATTAAAGGACAAACGGCGTCTTATACTGCTTCAACTAATGCAAACAATCCATTGTGTGCAAACCCTAACTTTGGCCAAGGGTCTGGTTATATTGATTTAGCCGGATTTGGTCTTGGATTCTCGGATGCTGATGGTGATACCACAACGGCAAACTTTAGTGTGCCAGCGTCATTCCTTGGTCAATTGTACGACTCAATCGGTGTGACAGATGATGGGTTTATCACGTTTACGGGAGATGCTGGTGCAACTCCATGGGTGAACCAACTCATGCCTGATGAGACACCGGCTAATGGTCTCGTTGCTCCACTATGGCGTGACATGATACTCGATGTCGCGAATGGGTCGGGGATCACAGTGGCAACGGCAGGCTCGGCTGTCACTATAGTCGAATGGGATGATATGCGTCCTTTCTCAGGCGATGCAGATGTTCTTGATTTCCAAGTTGTCTTTATGAATGAAGCTGAGGGTGACCAACCTAGTATCATATTTACTTATGATAATGTGTCTCATGCTACAGCTGATACCTTAGGAACATCGATTGGTTTTGAATCAGTAGATGGGCAGACAGGTTTGACAACTCACTACGTGGGAGATGGTGAGCCTATTGGTGACATTGGAAGTGATATTACGTCCGGTTCACAACTTTGCTTCACGTTACAAGATCCTGATAACACTCAACTTCTAACATTTAGCTTAGTTGTTACTGAAGATAATGCTGGTGGTCCAATCGAGCTGTTTGCAACCTCTTCTTTACCAGCTAATGTTGGTACCAAAGCGGAAAATAGTGAGATTAATGCGAATGCCGTTGTTGCAGTGAAAGGAGATTGGGATGGTGATGGCGACGTAGATATGATGGATATACGTGCTTTAACAAGAGCGATTCAGCTTCGTCAGGATATCGATATGAGTTTCGATTTTAATGACGATGGTCAAGTCACTTATACAGACGTTAGATTACTCCAACGTATGTGTACCCGTTCAGCTTGTGCAGTGAATTAATTAGCAGATATTGCGTTAATTAACGGCTCCAAAATGGAGCTGTAAAATCACACCAAAGGCGCTCATCAAGAGCGCCTTTTTTTTGTGCCCGCAAATGTGTAGCGTTAGCGGAGTGTGTTAGTCATGTTATCTCGTGTGGTAGAAGACAGAATGTTCGATAAAAGGGCATGTTTTGCGTATTTTTGGTGCGTTATCACAAACTCTAATGCGGTGAAATACCATACTTTTCAGTTCAATAACTTGCGTAGTAAAAAAGTGTAAGAAAGCGTAAATGTTACTAAGTAAGTGCAGTAATTTAACGTACTATCGAGCCAAATTACGGCTTTAGTCGTAGAAAGCATACACTCAAAATTTAACGTATAAAAAGGTTTCTCCATGTCCAAAGGAATTTCATTTTCACCCATTCTAATCGCGCTGATTTTGGCGAGTGGTTTGCTTATTTATTTGTATTTGCCCACTGAAGTAGAGGAGCAGCGGCAGAAGCCGAGTGCGACTCCTGTGACTGCTTATACTATGGTGAAAGAAAAGTTTCCTGTGACGGTGGAAGCGCTAGGTACCGCGAATGCGAACGAATCTGTTATGTTGACGGCGCAAAAGTCAGACATTGTGCAAAGTATAGAATTTGACGATGGGGATTTGGTTAAGAAAGGCCAGCTACTGATTAAGTTGAGCGACCGTGAAGAACGAGCACGATTAAATGAACTCGACATTAATTTACAAGAAGCGAAACGCCAGTTAAAGCGTATCGACAATTTAGCACAAAAAAGTGTTGCTTCTGCCCAGTTATTAGATGAACAAGAAGCCAACGTAAAAGCCCTCAAAGCACAATTAGAAGTCGCTAAGGCACAATTAGAAGAACTAGAGTTGCGTGCTCCATTTGGCGGCTTGCTAGGCGTACGTCAAGTCAGTTTAGGGGCCTTGGTGATGCCTGGGGATTTAATTGCAACATTAGATGATTTACATGTTATCAAAATGGACTTCACTATCGCTGAGTCGCATTTACCCAGCGTACGTAAAGGTCAGCAGGTGTCGGCTACATCGGTGGCATACCCAGGAGAAACATTTGAAGGTGAGATCTCCAGTATTGCGTCCCGTGTGGACCCTGTCACTCGCGCTATTCAAATTCGCGCTATTATCGATAACAAAGAGTTAAAACTTCGCCCAGGCATGTTATTGCAAATTCATCTTGAAAAAGAAATTCTCGAGACGCTGACAATACCGGAAGGCGCTTTAGTCCCCATTGAAGACAAGCAATTCGTGTTTGTTATTGAGGACAACAAAGTGACTCGTAAGGAAGTGAAAGTCGGCTTGCGAAAACCGGGTATTGCACAGATAACGTCTGGTTTGAAGGAAGGCGAGCAGGTTGTGATTCAAGGTGCACTTCGTCTGCGCGAAGGCTCGGATGTTAATGTGCTATCTATGCACACATCTCAAGGGTAAATGTAATGTTGTTATCTGACATCTCCATCAAACGCCCAGTATTCGCTTCGGTCGTCAATTTACTTTTAGTGGTATTCGGGATTGTTGCTGTGACGTTTCTGTCACTGCGGGAATACCCAGATGTTGACCCTCCCATTGTGTCAATTAACACAACCTATACCGGCGCATCAGCAGCCATCATCGAAAGCCGGATCACCCAATTATTAGAAGACCGTATCAGTGGTATAGAAGGGATTAAAAATATTGAGTCGACCAGCAGAAATGGACGGTCCTCAATCGATGTAGAATTTAACCTTTCCAGAGACATTGACGCCGCTTCAAATGATGTGCGTGAGCGGGTAAGCCGGGCGCTGAATAACTTGCCTGATCAAGCAGATCCTCCTGAGGTATCAAAATCAACCTCAGATGATGACGTCATCGTTTGGTATAACCTGCGCAGTGACAACATGAGTGTTATGGAGCTGACCGATTACGCCGACCGTTACTTGGTAGACCGATTATCTGTAGCCGAGGGGGTGGCAAACGTGCGGTTAGGAGGCGGTCGCAGTTATGCCATGAAAGTTTGGCTTAATCGTAATGCTATGGCGGCTAGAGGTATTACCGTTGCAGACATAGAGCAGGTTATTCAGGCTGAAAATGTGGAGCTCCCCGCGGGAGAAGTGCAGTCAGATCAACGAGATTTTGATGTGCGTGTTGCACGTAGTTATTTAAGCCCGGATGATTTCTCAAAACTTCCTGTTAAAGCTGGCGCTGACGGGTATCTTATCCGTTTAGGGGAAGTGGCTACGGTTGAGCTAGGCGCAGAAGACGACGAAACAGAGTTTCGAGGTAATGGCGTGAACATGATTGGCTTAGGTATTACTAAGCAATCGAAAGCCAATACATTAGAAGTAGCAAGAGCGGCAAAAGAAGCGATAGATGAAATTCAGCAGACCTTGCCGGATAATATTTTTATTGTACCTAGTTATGACTCCTCAGTGTTTATTGAAGCCTCAATAAACGAAGTATATGAAACACTAGCCATTGCGATGTTGATGGTGGTGTTAGTCATTTATATTTTCCTTGGCAATATCCGTGCGACGATCATCCCTGCGGTGACCGTACCTGTGTCGTTAGTCGCTGCGTTTACTGTGATGTACGCCTTGGGCTTTTCTATCAACTTATTAACGCTTCTCGCATTAGTGTTAGCTATCGGGTTGGTGGTGGATGACGCCATTGTGGTACTTGAAAATATCTCACGTCGTATAGAGTTAGGTGAGCCGCCGTTATTAGCTGCCTATCGTGGAGCGCGTGAGGTCGGGTTTGCTGTTATAGCAACAACATTAGTGTTGATTGCGGTGTTTGTACCCTTAGTGTTTTTACAAGGAAATATAGGTCGGTTATTTACCGAGTTCGCTTTGGCAATAGCTGCAGCAGTGGCATTTTCAAGTGTCACTGCATTAACGCTGATACCTATGTTGAGCTCTAAACTATTAACAAAAACCAAAAGTTCTAAAGGGTTAAATGCGTGGATGAACAGGTCGTTCACCAAGTTTGAAGGCAGTTACTTTAAGGTGCTTGGCAAAACCATCCATCAACCTATTCTGATGGCGTTGCTTATTCTGGTGAGTGTTGTTGGTTTATTACGATTGGTGGAAATATTACCTAGTGAATTTGTACCAAAAGAAGACAGAGGAAATTTCTTTATACAGATCCAAGCAGCAGAGGGCGCAAGCTTTAAAGAAAACAGTAGAAGCATGAAAAAGGTAGAAGAGATCATTCTGCCGTATTTAGACAGCGGAGAAGCAACACGGGTACTCGTTCGATTACCGGGCTTTGGCAGCAGTGCAGGCATTGCCATTGTAGGCACCCCAATAGGGGATGAGAAAAAACGCTCAACGTTTGATTTGATGGATGAAATCAGTCAAAAGTTATCCGTTATCCCTGATGTGCGAGCGTTCGCAATCATGCGCTCAAGTTTGGGCGGGCGAGGCGTCGGGCGTCCAGTACAGTTTGTTCTTCAGGGGAATACTTATGAAGAGCTGGTTGAGTGGCGGGATAAGCTTCTGTCAATTGCCCGACAAAACCCTAACTTGCTGCGGTTGGACTCAGATTACAAAGAAACCTTGCCGCAACTCTTGATTAATATCGATACCGAGCGTGCAGCAGATTTAGGGGTATCGGTGAGCGACATTGGCACCACGTTAGAAACGATGTTAGGCCAGCGCCGTGTGTCGACTTTCCTAGATCGTGGCCAAGAATACGATGTGATTTTAGAAGGTCGCCGTGAGGACTATCGCAGCCCACAGAGTATTGATAACCTGTACGTGCGCTCGTTTAGGACAGGCGAGCTGATCCCAATGGATAACCTACTGAAAGTGGAAGAGCGAGCCACCTCTTCGCGCTTGAATCGCTACAATCGGATGCGCAGTATCACCATCAGTGCAAACTTGGCTGACGGTTACACGGTGGGCGAAGCACTGACTTACCTAAATAACATTGTTGATACCGAATTACCAGAAGGTGTGTCGGTAGATTACAAGGGAGAGTCTCAACTCTATCAGGAGTCGGGTAATTCGATTATTTTTATCTTCCTAATGGCATTGGTCATCGTGTATCTGATCCTTGCGGCTCAGTTTGAAAGTTGGGTGCATCCGTTAGTTATCATGCTCACTGTGCCATTGGCGTTAGTAGGGGCCTTTATCGGGCTATATTTTGCGGGAATGACGCTGAATATATACAGCCAAATTGGCTTAGTGATGTTGATTGGACTTGCGGCCAAAAACGGCATTCTGATTGTAGAATTTGCCAATCAACTACGTGATGCTGGTGCTGAGTTTGAATCAGCCCTTAAACGCGCCGCCATGCTGCGCCTTAGACCTATCGTGATGACCAGTTTCACTACTATCTTTAGCTCATTGCCACTGGTGTTTGCAAGTGGTGCAGGCTCCGAAAGCAGAACCGTTATCGGCATGGTGATATTCGCTGGGGTGCTTGTATCAACGCTACTGACCTTGTTTGTGGTTCCCACTGCCTACTATTGGTTGGCACGTAACACTGGCTCACCGCTGGCTATCACTCATAAGCTAGAAAAACTCGAAGATGAAATTCCTTACGTTAAGGGTGATGATTTTTAACGCATTGCTGAAATTCAGCTAAAAAACTGAGCATACCTAAAGCGGCTAAGTGTTTTAACTTATGCCGCTTTTTTGTGTCCGGCGCGATCTATGAACCCTGCGATGTGGCTCAATCCTGCTTATGGTTTGTAATGGAGTCGTTGATGAACGTTAAAGCTGTATGTCTTGATACTTACCATATTGCAGGCGACAAAAAATAAGCGAAAAAAAACCGGATATTGAATCCGGTTTTTTGTACTTGCTAATACAAGACATAAGCGCATTGCTTATGCGTGATCATTATTCGTCTAAGAAGCTGCGTAGCTGCTCAGAGCGACTTGGATGACGTAGTTTACGCAGTGCCTTCGCTTCGATTTGACGAATACGCTCACGAGTAACGTCAAACTGCTTGCCGACTTCTTCAAGCGTGTGGTCCGTGTTCATGTCGATACCAAAACGCATTCTCAATACTTTCGCTTCACGGGCGGTTAGGCCTGCTAATACTTCTTGAGTGGCGTTCTTCAAGCTACCGCCAGTGGCAGAGTCAAGAGGCTGCACAATGGTGCTATCTTCAATGAAATCACCTAAATGTGAATCTTCATCATCGCCAATAGGGGTTTCCATTGAAATGGGCTCTTTAGCAATTTTCAACACCTTACGGATTTTGTCTTCAGGCATTAACATGCGCTCTGACAATTCTTCTGGCGTTGGTTCGCGGCCCATCTCTTGTAACATTTGACGAGAAATACGGTTCAATTTATTGATTGTTTCAATCATATGCACAGGAATACGAATAGTACGTGCCTGATCTGCAATCGAACGTGTGATTGCTTGGCGGATCCACCAAGTAGCATAAGTCGAGAACTTGTAACCACGACGGTATTCGAATTTATCAACAGCTTTCATCAAACCGATATTACCTTCTTGAATCAGATCCAAGAATTGTAAACCACGGTTGGTGTACTTCTTCGCAATTGAGATAACCAACCGTAGGTTAGCTTCCACCATTTCTTTCTTCGCCCGGCGCGCTTTCGCTTCACCAATTGACATACGACGGTTAATGTCTTTTATGTCGGCAATGATCAAGCCGGTTTCGTCTTCAACGGCATTCATTTTACCGATGCTACGCTCTAGTTCTTCTTGATGTACTTTAAGCTCTTCAACATAAGGCGCGTCAGAAGCAAGAATTTCGAACAACCAATCAGTACTGGTTTCGTTTCCAGAGAACGCTTTGATGAAGTCTTTCTTCGGCATTTTTGCCGCAGCAACACAGTGTTTCATCACGATGCGTTCTTGCACACGGATACGATCCATCATGCTACGCATGTTTTTAACCATACGGTCAAACTGCTTGGGCACTAAGCGGAACTCTTTGAAAATCTCGCTTAATTCATCAATTTCTTTGCGCGACTTAGCGTGAGAACGGCCTTCAGATGCAATTACATCGCGCGTTTTTTCGTATTGAACACGTAATTCAGAAAACTTCTCACGGGCCTCTTCTGGATCTGGGCCTGTATCTTCTTCTTCTTCGTCTTCATCATCGCTATCGTCGCCATCATCATCTTCGTCTTCCAACTCTTCTTCAGATAACTCAGAACCAATATGGGTAGCGGTAGGGGCAATATTGTCTGCTTCGTTAGGATCAACGAAACCAACAATGATGTCACTTAAGCGAATTTCTTCAGCTTCGAACATGTCCCACTGATCAAGCAAGTAGGTGATTGCCTCAGGGTATTCTGCAACAGAACATTGAACCTGATTGATACCTTCTTCGATGCGCTTGGCGATAACAATTTCGCCTTCACGAGTTAACAGCTCAACCGTACCCATCTCACGCATGTACATACGCACAGGATCTGTCGTTCTACCAATCTCGCTTTCTACCGTAGCTAGGGCTTGGGCGGCGGCTTCCGCGACTTCTTCATCTGTCGTGGTTTCTTGCATCAATAGTTCATCGGAATCAGGAGCGTTTTCAAACACTTTGATCCCCATGTCGTTGATCATGCGGATAATGTCTTCGATTTGATCCGAGTCAACTATGTCTTGAGGCAGGTGATCATTTACTTCGGCAAAGGTCAAGTAGCCTTGTTCTTTACCTTTTGCAATGAGGAGTTTTATCTGCGACTGCTTGCTTTGCACCATATACCTTACACTTCTCGATTTGGGTTAAAATTGCACCCTGAGGACCAATTAATGGGCTCAAAATGCTAAATACTTTGCTTGGGCTCGAGGCTGTAGCGAATTAGCCAGTATAGCAGACTCGACTACCCTTGGGCTAGATGTTGGGTCATTTTTGTTCTTTTACAAGTAGGTTCAGCTCTTGTTTTTCATCTACACTGAGATTTCCTAAGCGCGCTTTTGACATGAGCTCGTCCATCCTACTTTTAAAATGCCAATCCAGTAACTTGGCAAAACTATCTTTAAATACCAATGCTTGGTTTTCTTCAGCGTATTCCCAGCTGAGCAATTTAGCGAGATTCTTACTCTGAGGATGATCCCTAAAATGCTCTAATACTTGGGCGGTATTGGCAGAGGGTTTGCCTAAACAGAACTGAAACAGTTCGCTTAAAAAGTCCAGGCCAGGCACTTGCATATCGCCCAGCGCCGCGGGATTAGCATGTTGACACTCGATAGCAATCCCCGGCTGGTCAAGTAATAAGCGGATCATCATCCTTACAGGGGAAATCTTGGCTTTATTTAAAGCGGTAAAGTCCAGTTTTGCGCCTGCTTTATGCTGATTCGCTTTGGCTACGTCTTGCTCTAGGCGGTGGCGATTTCTATCACCCATATGCGTACTGAGCTCAGAGGTTAAAATAGCCCGTTGATTATCCCCTAATATTTGCTCGATTAGCGGCATGGCTTCTGCTTTTAACGCCGCTTTACCTTCTGCACTACCTATATGGTGACGCTGTAGTAAATTATCAAAGAAAAATTTAGACAGAGGTACAGAGTCGCTCACCAGTTTTTGCTCAAATGCTTCTTTGCCAATTTGGCGCACCAAAGTATCTGGGTCTTCCCCATCGGGTAAAAACAGGAATTTCATTTCAACGCCGTCTTTTAGATATGCCAAGGCATTTTCTAATGCACGCCAAGCTGCTTCTCGCCCAGCTCGATCGCCGTCATAGCAACAAACTACCTCGCTGGTAGTGCGAAATAGCATTTGTATGTGTTCAGGGGTAGTGGCTGTGCCTAACGATGCGACCGCGTACTTAATATCAAATTGGGCGAGGGCCACCACATCCATATAACCTTCAACAATCATGACTCGCGGCAAGTTGCGATGTGCTTGTTTCGCTTGATAAAAACCATAAAGTTCGTTGCCTTTATGGAATATGCGCGTCTCAGGAGAGTTAAGGTATTTAGGCGTACCATCACCTAACACTCGACCACCAAAACCAACTATGCGGCCACGCTTATCGCGAATAGGGAACATGATACGTTCGCGAAAGAAATCAAATCTGCGGCGATTATCATTCTCAGTAATCAACTTTAAATCAAGCAGTTGCTGTTGGGCCTCTGGCGTACGGCCGAAGGTACTAAGCACCGCATCCCACTCGGTTGGGGCATACCCTATACCAAAGGCCTTAACGACTTCACCACTTAGGCCGCGCTTTTTTAAATAGTCGATAGCCTTGTCTTTATCGCTATGCACTTTAAGTTGCTGAGAAAAATAACGGGATATGGTTTCCATAAGCTCATAATCATCTGCCTTTTGCTGTTTTTGTTCAGCAGTAGGAGCGGGGGTTGAGCTTTTTTCTCTAGGTACATCAACACTGTGATATTGCGCTAGTTCTTCAATGGCTTCTGGGAATTCAAGTCGGTCATATTCCATCAAAAAAGAAATAACATTGCCATGGGCACCGCAACCGAAGCAGTGATAAAACTGTTTATCTTGGCTTACCGTAAATGAGGGGCTTTTTTCATTATGAAAAGGGCAGCATGCTTGATAGTTTCTACCTGCTTTTTTGAGCTTAACGCGATTGTCTACCACCTCAACAATATCGGTGCGAGCGATTAAATCATCAATAAATTCACGAGGTATACGGCCGTTCATGTCAACTTCTCAATTTATTCGGGCAAAGCATGAGGGATGCAAAAAAGCACTATACTTGGTCTGCATAAACAAACAAGCCGCAAATAAATGCGGCTTGATTTCAATAGATATTTGGGTGCCTTAATATTGATTAAGGCGAACTCAAGAGGTCTAGCTTGGCTTTTATTTGACCGCTTAATTTTCCCATGTCAGCTCGACCTTGAACCTTAGGTTTCAACCAAGCCATTACTTTACCCATATCTTGCATTCCGCTTGCCTGTGTTTCAACCATTGCTTGGTCAATTAAGGTGCTGACTTCTTCTTCGCTCAAAGGCTGAGGCAAAAAAGTGTGCAAAATATCAATTTCAGTAAGTTCTACATCAACTAAATCTTGACGATTGGCTTGTTCGAACTGACTCGCAGCGTCTTTTCTCTGTTTTACCATCTTAGTAAGCAGAGCAATGACATCGCTGTCGTTGAGCTCAATACGCTCATCGATTTCACGTTGCTTAACCGCTGCTAACGCCATACGAATAGTACCTAGACGAACTTTGTCTTTGGCACGCATTGCGTCTTTTTGGGCATTTTTTAAATCATCTAACAAGGACATGAAATTGACTCGAAGAAATACTTAAAATGAACCTAAGATAAAACTGCAAAGGGTGTTTAATACGTTAAACACCCTAGGAGAGAATTAGTACAATCTGATGCGACGTGCGTTTTCGCGAGACAACTTCTTCAAAAGACGTTTTTTAGCAGCTGCTTTCTTACGCTTACGTTCCCAAGTAGGCTTTTCAAAAAATTCGCGACGACGAACTTCAGAAAGAACACCTGCTTTTTCACATGAACGTTTAAAACGACGCAACGCTACGTCAAATGGTTCGTTTTCTCTAACTTTAACGATTGGCATTAAAATCTCACCTCAAAAATAAATACTTTGTCTGCCAGCGCAAAAAATAACCGGCTCGGTTAAAAATGGTGCGGAATTTTAATCATATACGCTAACAATGTAAAGACCCGATATAGGAAATATTAGATTAGTCGCGGATTATTCACTCTAATATGGTGAAATCATCATGAGAAAGGTAGAATGCGCGGCCTAACATTACACGGAACACCACATCTACTATGCGCGTTATTGGTATTGAAACATCTTGCGATGAAACAGGCATTGCTGTTTACGATGAACATCAAGGTTTATTATCTCATCAACTCTATAGCCAAGTAAAGTTGCATGCCGATTATGGCGGTGTGGTACCTGAGCTGGCTTCTCGTGATCACGTGCGCAAAATTGTACCTCTAATAAAGCAAGCATTGCTTGATGCCAATTGCACAAAGGATGATATTGACGGTATCGCCTTTACAAAAGGACCTGGCTTAGTAGGCGCCTTGTTAGTTGGCTCATCTGTCGCTCGCAGCTTAGCGTTTGCTTGGGATGTGCCTGCAGTTGGGGTGCACCACATGGAAGGCCACTTACTGGCCCCTATGTTAGATGAACCCGCGCCGGAGTTTCCGTTTGTGGCGTTGTTAGTCTCCGGTGGTCACTCGATGATGGTTCGCGTTGATGGTATCGGGCAATACGAAATTTTAGGTGAATCGGTGGATGATGCCGCAGGTGAGGCGTTTGATAAAACGGCTAAGCTTTTAGGGTTAGATTACCCCGGTGGGCCTTTGTTAGCTAAGATGGCTGAGCAAGGTGAAGCAGGGCATTACAAGTTTCCTCGCCCTATGACCGACCGTCCAGGACTGGATTTTAGCTTTAGCGGTTTAAAAACGTTCGCAGCCAATACCATTCGTAGTTCAGATCAATCAGCGCAGACCAAAGCCAATATCGCTTATGCGTTTCAAGAAGCAGTCGTAGACACCCTCGCGATTAAGTGTAAGCGAGCACTTAAACAAACAGGGCTAAAACGCTTGGTCATTGCAGGCGGAGTAAGTGCTAATAAACAGTTGCGCATTGAATTTGAAACCATGATGAAAAAGCTACATGGCACCGTGTATTACCCACGCTTAGAATTTTGCACCGATAACGGCGCTATGATTGCTTATGCAGGGCTCAAAAGATTGAAAGCTGGCGAAACTGAAGGCTTAGCCACCAAAGCTCAACCTCGCTGGTCTCTTGATGAATTGCCAGCCATTTAACGTTAAGGGCTGGTGCTTTAAACACACAGAGAATTACTGAGTACATTTTTAGTTAGGTGATAACACTCGCCTTGTGGAATTATTCTTTCGTTCGCCCTTTATCCCATATCTTACTTTCCTGGCCACTCATCAAACGAATGATGTTTTGTCTGTGGCGCACAATTATCAGTATGCATAACATGGTGACTGGTGCTGTGTAAGCCGGTTTGACAAACCATGTGATAAAAGGCGCCACGCTGACTGAAATAATCGCGGCCAAAGACGAATACCCGGTGATAAAGACTATCACGAGCCAGCAGGCCAATAGTAAACTGACTAACTCCCAGCCCAATGGCAGCATCGCGCCAATTGCAGTGGCGACGCCTTTTCCTCCATTGAAATTAAAATACAAAGGATAGATGTGCCCTAAGCAGGCAGCAATGCCGACTAGCCCTAGAGTGATTGGAGGCATGCCTAGCAGATACCCCACGTATACTGGAAGGGTTCCTTTTAGCACATCGAAAATAAAGACTAAGGCTGCCGGTAGCCGACCGCCAATGCGTAAAACATTTGTCGCTCCTGGGTTGTTAGAGCCCGTTTTACGCGGATCGGGCAGCATAAACACGCGACAGATCAAGACTGCGCTGGATATTGAGCCCAACAAATAAGCGCTACAAAAGAGTAAAATGCTAAGTGACGTCATGTACTTATGTTCTGTAAACGAGGTACAATTCACCAAGATTACCTTAAAATTTAACCAATAACAGCGCGGATCTTTCATGGATAAAATTTACATTGAAGGCTTAGAGGTACAATCTCTAATAGGCGTGTACGATTGGGAGCGGGATGCGACGCAGCGATTGCTGGTCGATATAGTGTTATTTAGTGATTTACAAAAGCCTGCCTATAGCGATGATGTTGACGATACGCTGAATTACGCGGAGGTAGCACAAGCTGTCACAGATGTGGCTGCAAAGAGTCAATTTGCGTTAATTGAAGCGCTAGCTCAAGCCATGATCAACCAAGTCTTCAGCCAATTTCCTGTGCAAAAAATGACCTTGAAATTGAGCAAACCTGACATTTTACCTACAGCTCAAAATGTCGCGGTCGAGTTTACTCGTGAGCGCAAAGACACATGAGTGCACAAGCACCTCAGCATACTATTTTCATCAGTGTTGGCAGTAACATTAATCGAGAGCAGCATATCAGTGCTGGTCTTGATGCTATGTATGCAGCGTTTGGTGAACTCATTTTATCATCGGTTTACGAAAGCAAATCCGTTGGATTCGATGGAAATAACTTTTACAACTTAGTGGTACAGGCCGACACTCACTTACCCATCATTGAAGTGGTAGAGCACTTAAAGAAAATAGAAACCGAAAACCTGCGCACCCGCGAAAGCAAAAAATTTGCTCCGCGAACGTTAGATCTTGATTTACTGACATACGATGATGTCATTATTCAAACACCGATGGAACTTCCACGCCCTGAGATCCTCTACAATGCGTTTGTGTTGCAGCCTTTAGCGGAAATTGCACCTGAAGTAGAGCATCCGCTAGCGAATAAAAGCTACCTTTCCTTATGGCAGCAATACGATAAATCCCAACAACAGTTATGGCCTATCAAATTTACATGGAGCGCTAATCGCCAATGACTCTCACCGAAATTATTATCCTTGCTATTATCCAAGGCATTACCGAGTTTTTACCAATTTCGAGCTCTGCTCATCTTATTTTACCGTCCGTGCTGCTAGGGTGGGAAAACCAAGGCTTAGCGTTTGATGTTGCCGTTCATGTGGGCAGTTTATTAGCCGTCATGATCTATTTTAGAGGCGATATCGGCCGTATGTTGGTGGCCTGGTTTGGTTCTGGTTTCAGTAAAAACCAAACTGATGACAGTAGACTAGCGTGGTGGGTGATTATTGCTACGATACCTGCGCTTATCTTTGGTTTTGCAGGTAAAGCGTTTATTGAAGAGTACGCCCGTTCTGCATTGGTGATTGCTTGTACCACAATTGGTTTTGGCTTATTGCTTTGGTATGCCGATAAAAAAGCGGCCTTGAATAAACACATTTATGACATGACATGGAAAAGTGCCCTTATCGTAGGTATGGCACAAGCGATTGCTTTGATACCCGGTACTTCACGCTCCGGTATTACGATGACCGCTGGCCTAATGCTAGGGCTTGATAGAGAAAGCGCAGCGCGTTTTTCGTTCTTACTGTCAATACCGGTGATCCTTGGGGCTGGCCTTCTAGCCACGTTAGACTTAGTCAGCGCCCCTGATGCGGTAGATTGGAACGCCTTAATAGTGGGAGCGGTTTTATCTTTTGTCAGTGCTTACGCGTGTATTTACCTGTTTCTAGCGTGGATTTCGCGTATTGGTATGCTGCCGTTTGTTATCTACCGCATGTTGCTTGGCGTTATTCTGCTGTTGTTTGTTTTCGCGTAATCATCACGAAAAAGGAGTATTAGTATGAGTGAAACAATTTTTACTAAAATCATTAATAAAGAAATCCCCGCTGAGATCTTATATGAAGATGAAATGTCTTTGGCGTTTAGGGATATCAACCCCCAAGCGCCGATACACTTTTTAGTGATACCGAAGAAGGCCATTGCAACCATCAATGACATTGAAAAAGAAGATCGTGAAGTGGTCGGGCATCTGTCTTGGGTTGCTTCTCATATATTGAAAGAGCACGGTTTGGCTGAGCAAGGCTTTCGTACAGTGATGAATTGCAATGAATATGGCGGGCAAACTGTCTATCACATTCATTTACATGTGCTGGCAGGTAAGCCACTTGGCTGGCCGCCTTATAGCGATAAATTAAAAATCGAGTGATAGCATCGATAAAACGAAAGTGACAAAAAGATAATTAAAGGCGAAGCGAAATGCTTCGCTTGTTTTATGCTCCCAGTGTACGTCCTTTGTTACACCCTAAATCGCTATACCTTTGTCAGAATGGCGATGTCATCTGTTAATTTGGCACACGGCTTTTTGATGAACTGCAGTACCTTGTGTTCAGGTATGGGTTTAGAAAAGTAAAACCCTTGGGAAAAATGCACGCCTAATTTTTGCAACGCAAGGGCTTGTTCTTTCGTTTCCACACCCTCAGCAACAACCAAATAATCAAATGCATGGGCAATATTGATAACAGCCTGAACAATTGCTAGCCCACTAGAATCTAATCGGTTGACAAATGAACGGTCTATTTTAACGGTATTAACCGCCAAGTCTTGCATGACTGATAAAGAAGAGTATTCGGTACCAAAGTCGTCAATTGAGACCTTAATTCCGCGACTTTGCAATATCTTAATGCGCGATATCATGATGTCTTTGTCAAAAGAAAAGACAGATTCCGTTATTTCTAAATGCAGCAAATTGGCCGCAAGGCCACTAGCAAGCAGGGCTTCTTCGACAATGGTGATGAAGTCATCAGATTGCAATTGACTGACCGACACATTAACACTTACGGCAATCGGTTTAGGCCAAGATGCGGCGACAAAGCAGGCTTTATTTAACACCCAGGTGCCTATTTTACGGATAAACCCATGTTGCTCAGCAATCGGAATAAACTCAACGGGTGAAATATGCTCATCTTCTTTTTGCCAGCGTAGCAATGCTTCAAACGCACATATTTCGCTGTTATCCGAGGCCATTATGGGTTGAAAGGACACGCTAAGCTCTTTGTTTTCTATGGCGCGCGCTAATCCATCTTTTAAAAATTGCTCCCGGGTTAATTTGCTGCCTAATTCTTTTGAAAATACCCCAGAGGTCGATATAGCGCGTTTCTTCTGATAATACATTGCCATGTCAGCAAGTTGAATGAGCTTTAACTCGTCGCTTGCATGTTGCGGGTAGAGGGATATTCCAATGGTCGCGCCTAATGAGAGTTGCGCATTATCGTAGGTATAAGCCTCTGAGATATAATCTATCAATGCTTTTGACTGAGCCACCGCTGATGCTTGCTGAGTGTTGGGTAACGCAATTAAAAATTCATCACCGCCCCAACGACACAATAGTTGATGATCTTTGCAATGCTCCTTCAAACGTAACGCTGTCTGAGTCAGTATCTGATCACCGGCATCGTGGCCTATGGTGTCATTAATTTTTTTAAAACCGTCTAAATCAATAAACAGAAGTGCCATTGGCTGATGCTGTTCTATACACTCCTGAAGGCTTAATTTCAAGTGATTGAGAAAAGCAGTGCGATTGAATAAACCAGTAAGAGGGTCGAGATTAGAAAGCTCGTAGATTTTACGCGTACGTTTTTCTACTTGCGCTTCCATGTGCTGTACTAACGAAGCATTTTCATTTTTTAATCGAATCGCTTGGGTAGTAAAGTCAGCAGCCTTTTTAGCGCTGATACTCATCACCAATCCGAAGGATAATCCCAATACTCCCAGCACTTGACGGTAATCATCATCGGAAAGGAGCAGGGCGATTGAAAATGGTACCAGCAATATGACTGAATAGGCCATTGCCGTTTTTTTATGAGCCGCTAAGACACTGGCAGCACCGCCTGCCATGGCGGCCACAATAATGATGGTACTGGCTAATTCGACGGTGTCGGCAGTAGCGTAGACGCCTAAACAATAAATACACCACATTGCAGCTGTCGCAAATGTGCCGGTGACAAATCTGAGCGTTGCGCGGTGGCCGTCGTATTTTTGCCCTTTTTGTTTGGTACGCCACCAAATTGAATCAAGCAATCGAACACAAATGACAGCAAGCATCACCCACCACCAAGTGTGTTTAAATGTCACTAAGTTGGTATTGTCAAAAGCGAAAACCAGCATGGTCGCAGCGAACAGCGAAACAAGAATGCCGCCTATGCTGTTTTGGTACAGCAGCTCGGCGGCATCTTGTTCTGTGCTTTTTGAAAGAGATTGATTGCTAGTGATAAAGTTTCGTCCATCCGGCTCGGATAAAGATAAATTTAGCACAGCAAGAGTAGATCTATAGTATAAATATCAAGCTATTAAGTTATGGCATTTTCAACTTAAGTATATTTTTGCCCTGCTCAAAGGTGATATCCACCGGAATATTTGCATCTGTTAGGCGTTTTAAATCTGTTGCTAACGTTTCCTTAATCAGCCCTTTGTCCGCCACCAACTGGCTAACACCTGCATAATCTCCATCACCTTGTAAGGTCAAAATTAACCGCGACAATGCATCTATGGCTTTACTCATCTTGGCCATGTTGACCTGGTATAACCCTTCATCATTTCGACTAAAAGCGCCATATTCTTGGAAAAAGTTAAAGCGGATCATATTTGCTTTGCCGTGGGCAGAGCTAGCACCGAAGCGAACTGAGCGAAAGATTCCCGCCATAAAGGTTGTGTAGTAATCTTCAATTTCTCCCTCAGTGATAACGCCCTTGTCCAATAATTGACTAACCATGTACAAGCCGAGAATATCCGCCTTACCTTCCTCTAACGCTGAGGCGTGCTCTTTTAATGCTTGGCGCACCGTTCCTTTGCCATTAATTGTATTTTTAACCCCTAACCCATGAGCCACTTCATGAAACATGGTATTGGCGAAGAACGCATCAAAGGTAATATGCTTTCTTTGCTCTGGGACCATTAACTCATTGGCAATCGGCAACAAGATATTTTCAAACTTTGCACGCATCGCATTTTTTAACTGTAAACGTCGTGTGCCTTTTTCTAACTGCACTTGCTCATCATTCGGTAAGTTAATAGCAATTGTTTTACTGCCCGCATTTGAGTGTCCTGCGTAATAAATGACATCGTAAGCGTTGAGATCAGCATTGGCGCCAGGCATCTCTTTTTTATAGGCTTCGCCTACGGGCAAATTAGTTTGTAATTCAGGTAAGTAAGCCGCGTATTTACTAAGGCGTTCGCTCCAAGTTAAATCTTTGAGTAGCACGTAGGCTTCAAACGCTGCTCGATAACCAAATAACTGGTCTTCGTAAGTTTCAATGGGGCCAATCACTAATTCAATTGGATTGCTTTTCATGTCCATCCAAGCGAAATCAGATTTCTGATATTCGTTACTAAGTAAAGCGTCTGCGCGCAAGCGTAAGTAATTGGCAAAAGCAGGATCGTCAGCTAATTCAGCAGCCTCATTTAACAGACTCGCTGCTTGTTGTAATGGTTCGGCAAAATATTCGGCGTAAGGAACGGCTTTTAATGAGCCTTCTTGGTCACGAACAACCATGGAATACAAACCTGTTTTGTCTGCAAATTCACTTTTTTCAAACTCAGTTTTGCTCATGTCTTCAGGGTAAAACTGGGCACCTACCGGTTTCTCACTGGTCTGGCTTAAAAACGCCTTGTCACCATTTAATCTATCCCAAGGACCATAATTAATGTCGGCAAAGCGACGGCCGCTTTCATCGGCAATGCGGCTCAAGAACTGCTCTTTATTATCGCCATAAGCTTGTTGCCAAAATAAATCGTCCATTATCTTACTTGCGTCAATAAGCAGGCCTAGCATTTGCTTTTGATTCGCCGATAGGGAGGAGAGGTCGGCCGTTAACGGCACTGATTGGTATATGTCTAATCGGTCTTTACTATTAGCAAGCACAGTGAGGCCGGATAATGAATCGCTTACTGCTTGAGCCGCTACCGGAGCCTTATTTGACGAAGGTGTACAAGCGGTTGCAAAAACGGCGAAACATACTGCGCTGACAATGGACTTTTTCCACATAACAAAACCTTAAAATTGCAAAATAAAAGAACCTTTTAACATGCCATCTGCTTCGAGTAAATTAGCTCAATTTTGAGATGCTGCTAAAGACTGATCGTTAAATGAATATTCTATGTTAGGATTATTTGAACGTTGCGAATGAGAAAATACTGGCTGAAGACGTTTAGCTTAGTCAATTATATCAAACGCTTGGATGCAGATTGGTGCTAGGTTGCTATAGTAAGTGAACTGGCTAAATAATGAGTGACACACAATAGGTTGGAAAATGTCTACAGAAAATGCGTTATTAACCATCTTGGTCGAAAAAATAAACAACGATACATTAGTGCTACCAACGCTTCCCGCAATTGCTTTGAAAGTTAGAAAGGCTGCGGACGATCCGAATATTAACCTAAATGCCATGGCTGATGTCATTGGCCAAGATCCGTCACTCTCCGCGCGGATGATCAAAATATCCAACAGTTCTTACATGGGTAGAAGCGTCAAAGTAACGTCTACCTCACAAGCTGTTACACGTATCGGTTTACGTCAGATAAAGAATATTGCGACTGCGCTAGCCATGGAGCAACTGTTTGTCTCTAAAAACGATATCGTGAAAAACTACTTGGATAATGTGTGGCAACAAAACCTGAAAGTGGTTGCGGCCGCGATGTCGGTTATGCAACTGCACGTTAAAGAAACCAAAAATCGCACCCTTAATCTAGACACCATGACCCTTGCTGCCTTAGTCCACAATATTGGTGTACTACCGATTTTGACCGAAGCCGAACGTCACCCGGAAGTGTTTGCCAATCCTACCTTTTTAAATGTGGCGATCGATAAATTAGCTGGACGAATTGGTGCAAGCATCATGCGTGAATGGGGCTTCGAGCAAGAATTTGTTAATGTTGCTGAAAACTGGCGCGATATGTCAGTCCAGACGGATATGATTTCCTATCTTGATTTCACTCGTTTAGGCGCTGTTATGGCAGGCTTATATGACTCACAGAAAGACGCTCTGCTTAATTTAGCGGTGCAAAAGGGGATATTGGCAGACTTGACAGTCTTACAATCAGATGAGTATCAAGAGCTTTACGATAGCGCCATTGCTGTATTCGCTTAAGGCGTTAATGCCCAAGTACATGTATTAGCGAAAAGCCAGCATTATGCTGGCTTTCTTATAACTGATCAGCGGGATTATTCTTGATCTTGCTGCAGATTAAATATCTCCACTAAGCGCTTTGAAAAGCGCACTATTTCAGCAGACATCAAGGCGAAATCGGCATCCATTTTAGCTAATTTATCTTCTTTAGGAATGTCGTCATTTTGCTCTGTCATGACATCGGTGAATTTAAGGCGTTTAACTGCCATGTCTTCTTGTAACAATGCGCTAAAGGTTTCATCCCATTCGATAGCTATTTTTTGAACGGTTTTGCCAGCACTCAAGTGATTCGCAATTTCTTCACTGCCAAGATCTTGGTTTTTACAGCGCACGATCGCACCGTCTTCTTCCATAGAGCGAAGTTCCGCTTCTTCTAAAATCACCACATCATTAGGCACAGAGTCGTCCGTTAACCAATGCGTTAATTCTTCCTGCACGCTTTGTTTTGCTAGGGGCACAACCGGCAATGAGCCAATTGCTTTACGCAACATGGCCAAGAAAGTCTCAGCTTTGCCATCTGCACTGGCGTCAACTACGACTAAGTTATCTTGAGTAGAGATAAAGCCGTGACTAAAGCTATTTTTAGTAAAAGCTTGTGGAAGTAAGCGCTGAATGATCTCTTCTTTCATTTCCTGCTGCGCTTTTTTACCTACATTTGAGCCTGTTTCAGCTTCCATTAGTGCCACTTTGTCCGCTAACTCGGCGTTCACGACAGCCGCTGGCAGGATCCGCTCTTGCTTCTTCAACGTTAACCAAAACTTGCCGCCCGCACTGTGTACTAACATATCGCCTTGGCCAACTGGCGATGTCCAACCCATAGTTGCCAGCTCTTGCGAGCCACAAGGGCGAAAGGGGAATTCAGCGAGTTTGTCTTGTATGTCTTCTTCTGTTAAGTCGAGAGTTTGCGTCAAATGATAGAGTTTTAGGTTTTTGAACCACATAAAAGTAATGTCCGTTGATAAGGGGATGAAAACAATTGGGGATAAATAAAAAACGGTCGCTAGCCTAGCAGTCTTTACGCAAAACTGCCAAATCTAGCGTTAAGAATGTAGCGGGATAGTCAGTACGTATCGTAAACCCTTACCTGGCTCACTGAATACTTCAATATCACCTTTTAACGTTTGGGTAACCAGATTATACATGATGTGTGTTCCTAAACCGCTGCCGCCTTTCTCGCGCCGAGTAGTGTAGAAAGCTTCAAAGTGCTTAGCTAATGAGTCTTTCGGCAAACCTCTGCCATTGTCGCGATAATCAATGGTTAGCGTTTCAGGTTGCTTGGTTATTGCAATGTCGATAGTGCCTTTACTCATATCTTCAAAGCCATGAATGACAGAGTTCATCACCATGTTGGTAAAAATTTGCGCCAACATACCCGGAGCACAAACAATAACAACGTCGTCAGGGCAACTTATATTGATGATGTGTTGGGTTTTCTTCAAGCTTGGGGCTAATGATTGAATAATTTCATTGAGATATTCTTTTAAGTCGATTTCTCTTTCAGCTTCGCTTGCCTGATCAACAGCCACTTGTTTAAAGCTCGATATCAAGTTTGATGCACGATTTAAATTGTTAGTAAGCAAGGTAATGGTTTGTTGAGCATCAGACAAAAACGTGTTCATTGTGCTGCCAGTCAGGGTTTTCTCTTGGTAGGCTTTCTCCAACGTATTTAATCTCTCTTGCAAGAAGCTGGTGGCCGTGACACCGACGCCCAACGGGGTATTTACATCATGGGCTATACCGGCAACCAATCCTCCTAGTGATGCCATTCGCTCTGATTCGACTAACTGATCTTTAGCCAGTTGAAGGGTATCCATGGACGACGCTAACTCACTGTTTCTTTTACGTAGCTCGTCTTCAATAAATTGACGATTTTCGTTTTCTTGGCGAAGCTCTCGTTGGTTCACTATCAGTTCGTCTTTTTGCTGCTCCAAATCGAGCATGATCTTGCTCAATGTCGCAGTCTTTTTAGCCACTTCTTGCTCTAGCGATATATTATGGTCATCCAGCATTCGGTTGGCTTCTCGCAACTCGGCTTGTGTCCCATTTAGGCGCTTTTGAAAGTCCACCATGCCGTCAACCAAGCTGTTATAGGCTTGCTCTAAAACCGTGAACTCATTTTTTTCAGGCACATTTAAATGTAATTTTGAAGATTCTAAGTCATTGATATCAAAGTCTGAAATTTGCTGGCGCAACTCATTTAAGGGATTCGTCAGCATGGTGCGAAAAGCGCTCATAAACAAAAACACTAGAAACGCGGTTTTGATAATCGCATTACCAATAAGAAAGAATATACCCACTTCAATACGGCTAAAAATTATTTGCGCGCTGGAGTACAAGGTGACATCACCGACCAATGATGTACGCCCTGAAAACTCGAAAATTAAAGGAAAACTATAGCCAAAGGTGCTGCCCGTATGATCTTTTACCACACCTTTTGTGATAGGGGATTCAGGTTGCTCTGAGGTCAGCCCTAAGTTAGCAATATACTGACCGTTTTCGTCACGGATTTGTACACCTTCTACTATGGGTAATTCCATTAACCCTGTGGCAATCGATTTAGCCTGCGCCATGTTTAGTTCCCACATGGCTCTAGTCAAACTGGTACTAAAGGTGTTTTTTAATGTTTGAAGCTCACCTTCTATATGACTCTTAGCATTTACATACTCGGTAACTATTTGTCCCACGGTGACTATAAGGGTCAATATAAAGTACACCGATAGCACACGTGTCAAAAGTTTCTTTGATAATGTGCTTTTTTCGTTAGTCATATGCCAATCCATGAGATAGATGAAAATTAAGAATATGCCCTATGGATTAAATTAACAAGTCACAGTAACGAACTGCAATCTCCTTGTAATGAAATACAAGTAACTGAAAATATTTGCTTTATTTCCATAATATGACAAAAACTTAGGGTTACTTAAGTGTTTTAGGCAAGGTTATTACGCTGTTTATGGTAACTTTAATAAAAATGTCACAGACCTAACGAATAATTGCGGACTTTGTCATGAACAGGAAAATGAAAATGGCCAAACGAGTATTACTGGTTGAAGATGAAGCGCCGATCAGGGAAATGTTAAAATTTGTCTTAGAGCAATCTGGCTATGAAACGATTGAGGCAGAAGATTTTGATGTCGCCTTGGAAAAGGTCGTTGAGCCATACCCGGACCTTATCTTGTTGGACTGGATGTTGCCAGGTGGCAGCGGTGTACAACTCGCGAAGCGTTTAAAGCAACATGAATTTACCCGTGATATTCCCATTATAATGGTAACGGCCCGGGGCGAAGAAGAAGACAAAGTACGTGGGCTTGATTCAGGTGCTGATGATTACGTGACAAAACCTTTCTCTCCCAAGGAATTGGTTGCCCGAATAAAAGCGGTTATTCGTCGCGTTACGCCTACATCTAGTGATGAACTTATTGAATTCAATGGTTTAAAACTCGATCCTGTTTCGCACCGTGCGACCGCCAATGATGAGCCGCTTGATATGGGCCCGACTGAATTCAAATTACTGCATTTCTTTATGTCGCACTCCGAGCGGGTTTATAGCCGTGAGCAATTACTGGATAACGTTTGGGGTACAAATGTATACGTGGAAGACCGTACTGTAGATGTACACATTCGTCGCTTGCGCAAAGCGATATCACGCTTTGGGCATGACAGCATGATTCAAACCGTTCGCGGCTCAGGCTACCGCTTTTCAGTAAAAGTGTAATCTAGCCCGTCTATACTGAAACTTCCGTATTCGTCGGCTGCACAGGAGAACAGTTGCTGCCATGTATTACCCTTTCTCATGGCTTAGAAGCCTAGGCCGTTTAGCGGCCTACTTTTTGGTGGTTATCTTACTTGGCTGGTATTTCTCAGAGCCAAGCTTAGCAGTCGCTATTGGTGCGTTACTGCTCTTGGCGAGCCATTACTGGAATATTTATCGACTAAACCATTGGTTGTGGCAGAGTAAAAAAATTACGCCTCCCAGAGTCAATGGCGTGTGGGAGCATATATACGACGGTATCTACACACTGCAAAGGCGAAACCGCGCTAAACGCAAAGAACTAGGGTTATTAGTTAAACGCTTCCGTGAAGGGTCCGAAGCGCTGCCTGATGCCGCCGTCGTGGTGGATGCAAACGCAGCGATTATTTGGTGTAACCGATTAGCTAGAATTGAGTTAGGGCTACGCTGGCCGGACGATGCAGGTCGTCGAATTTACAATTTGGTGCGCCATCCACAATTTGTCGAATTTTATCACAACAAAGATTATGAAAAGCCGATAGAAGTGCCGTCTCCGGTAAACGATCAGCGTATTCTTGAATATCGTATTATGCCTTACGGCGATGAACATTTACTGCTTTTGATTAGGGACGTTACCAAGCTCACCCAAATAGAGAAAATGCGCAAAGATTTTGTCGCTAATGTGTCTCACGAGCTACGAACGCCTTTAACGGTGATCAATGGTTATTTAGAGACTCTGCCCGGGGCGACTAATATCCCAGAGGCCTTTTTGGCAAAAGCGTTTGAAGAAATGCGCTCTCAATCCACGCGCATGCAGTGCTTGATCGAGGAGCTATTAGTGTTATCTCGAATCGAAGCCAGTAGTGAGCGCTCTACGGAAAACATTGTCGATGTGCCGCAAATTCTCAATACGATCAAGATTGAAGCCGATACCCTCAATGGCGCAAAGCAGCATACGATCACAATGGACGTTGACCAAGGTCTGAAAGTCTACGGTGTCGAAACTGAATTACGCAGTGCGTTTTCCAATTTATTATTTAATGCCATTCACTACACCCAAGAAGGCGGCAAAATTCACGTGCAATGGTCGTTAGTGGATGGCCAAGCAACGTATTTGGTCACCGACAACGGTTATGGGATTGAGGCCAAACACTTAGGTCGCCTGACTGAGCGATTCTATCGAGTCGATAAGGCGCGCTCGCGTAAAACAGGTGGCTCGGGGTTAGGTTTATCTATTGTTAAACATGTGCTTAATCATCATAACTCTCGCTTACGTATCAAAAGCAAAGTCGGAGAGGGCAGTGAGTTTTCATTTGCGTTTTCTCACGAGTTATCGGTGAAACAGTCCACGTCTTAGACACTGCGCTTTTTAGGCGAAAAGCGTGTATTGCCCATGACTCTCTCTAGATGTCTGAAATTAAACATATTTTATAAATTTTCCGCGTTATTCCTTTCGTCGCAGCACTTAGTTCGTGACACTTTTATTAAACTTTTCTGACAGTTTTTATATGTAACAAAAATGTCACCGAGCTTCGGTAATCTTCGTGCAAATTTTAAAACACATTAAAAAATCACTCGTTTATCGGAGAACACCATGGAACTTAAGAATTTTTTCAACGCGTCTGCAGTAGCGACTGCTCTAATACTTGCTGGTTGTGGCGGAGATATAAAAGTGACTCCGACGGTCATCGATAATAGCGTTGATAATAGCGTAACCAACCCGACTACAGGTGGTGGCGATAGCACAACTAACGTTTGTGCCTCTTACGAGAATGATAGCGGCGAGACGGTTCAAGGTACGTATGACGGCCAAGATTGTTCTTACTCAACAACGTTCGTTAGCGCAAGTAACCCTCTTACAACAAACGTGACGCTTGATGATTTGAGCAACGATGGTGTGCATTATTTCCTAGGCTCATTGGTGGTTGGTGAAGGTTGTAATACCGACGGCGGAACGTGCACTATTGAAACTGACGGCCCCACCCTGACTGTAGAAGCAGGTGCAACAGTTGCTTTTAACCAGTCTACTTCTTTCTTATTAGTGAATCGTGGTGCGAATATTGAAGCTGAAGGAACCCTTGCTGACCCAATCACATTTACTTCAGTGAATGCGTTTACACGTCTTGATTCAGTCGGAAATGGTGCTCAATACGGCGATTGGGGCGGCATGATGATCGACGGTTTCGGTATTACTGACCAATGTACCGATGCTCAGCGTGGTGCAAATACCTGTAGCGCAGAGAGCGAAGGCGTAACCAGTTACTACGGTGGTAGCGACAACGCTGACGATAGCGGTACGCTTAAATTCGTTAAAATTCATTATGCAGGTGGTTTACCAGCAGGCCAAGAAGCCGGAAACGATTTGAACTCGCTCAGCTTGTTTGCTGTTGGTTCAGGGACTGAAATTGACTATATCGATATCTATCAAGGGTTCGATGATGGTATTGAATTATTCGGTGGTGCCGTTGACCTTAAGCACATCGTTATTACCGATACTCAAGATGACAGCTTAGACATTGATGCAGGTTGGCAGGGTCGTGCGCAGTACGTTCTTATCAAGCAAGGTACAGTGGTTAATGCAAATGGCGTGACCGTGAACATGGGTAACGGCGGTTTCGAGTCTGATGGGGTGAAAGGAACTTCTTCAGCTGAAGCGCCTGCGTCAGCGCCTGTGATTGCTAATGTAACCGTATTAACCACTGATGGCTTGTCTATTCGTGATGACGATGAGTCAATCGCCATGAAGTTAGACGATATGATTTCAGCTACTTGGTACAACACATTATTGGTTAAGCCAGTTGCTACGCAAACCTGGTGTATTAATTACAGTGGTGACGCCGCTGAAGTTATTGTTAATGGCTCAGCGTCTATCCATAACTCAGTAGCAGCTTGTGCTCAATTAGCTAATGCTGGCAACGAAACTGTTACCTTTGGTAGTGATTCAACCACGGTTCAAGAATGGTTCGAAGCGAATGACAGTGAAGTCGTTGGTGGTAATGCTGACGTGCTTGCTGCAAATGGCTTTGCAACGTTAACGACTGGCACAGATATCACTATTTCAGCATTTGATGCCTCGACACTAGATGCATTTTTTGAATCAACTGACTACATAGGTGCGGTATCTGACACTGACACTTCTTCTGATTGGTACAACTGGGCAAACGATGCGTTTACCAACGCAGCTGCTGACGAGTAACCAATTTGCATAAGATAAATAGGCGCCTAGGAGCGCCTATTTTTCGATTTATAGCTAGGAGTTTAAGGTGAGCAATCAATACAAACTTAAAAAAGTCGCCTACTCGGTAGGACTCGGGCTTTTGGTGAGTGCAGTAAGCGCAGTCGCGCAAGAAAGCCAGGTAATGGAAGAAGTTGTGGCAACGGGTTCTCGATTACAGGGAACCGCTGCTGCCGTTATCGAAGAGCGTAAAAATCAAGCCTTCGTTGCGGATATACTAGGCTCTGAGCAAATTTCACGCACTGGCGACAGCGATGCTGCGTCGGCACTGCGCCGGGTAACAGGCCTCACGCTGGTCGATGGCAAATTTATCTATGTGCGTGGTCTTGGTCAGCGATATTCAAGTGCACGTTTGAACGGTGCCAGCATTCCCAGCCCTGATTTAACCCGAAACGTCATACCGCTAGATATCTTTCCTGCTAACGTGATTGAAAGTCTATCTGTACAAAAAGCTTATTCGCCCAATATGCCAGCAGCATTCGGTGGCGGTAACGTTGATATTCGAACAAAAGCCATCCCGACAGAATTTGTATCGGGCATTCAAGTCGGTATCGAGGCCAACAGTAATAACTCCGATGGGTATACCTATGATCGGAACGAGCAGGGGATCCCGCAAACACTAACAGATGCCATCCCTTATTATCGTGGTGACTTTAGCCTAGCGAATATTATCAACAAAGATAATTTGGTCACAGGTGACACATCTGCAGCGGATCAAGCTCGAGTGTTAAATAGAACGTTGGCGAAATCACTACCTCGCGACTTAGCACTGAAAGATGAGTCGTTAGACCCTAACTATTCTGCTCAAGCGTTTATTGGCAATAGTTTTGATGAAGATTTTTTCGATGGAAAAATTGGATTCCTAGCATCGGTTGCATACGACAATAAATGGACATATTCCGACCGCACCAGTGCGGTGACAAGTGCAACCCCTATCGATAATTGTTCTAGTCAGTTGGTGACAGCAGAAGACGTACAAAACTCCTGTTTTGATACCGTTGCGTCATCAGAAATGACGACTGAAGAAGAGCGTTTGAACGGCTTAGTCAGCGTGGGTTACAAATTAGACACCCATAGCCTGACCTACACCAAGATTTACATCGAAGATAATGAAGATGAATCGCAAATCTCTATTTCACAGAATCCGAGTCAAAACATTACTATCGCCGCTGATAATGAAGCAGACCGCACTCATAGTTTTAATTTCGAAGAGCGCACGTTAGATGTTGACCAATTCCGCGGTCAGCATACGTTCTTAGATTACATGGGCGTTGGCGTTGATTGGCAGTACACAGAATCAAGCGCTGAAACAAACAACCCATTGAATGTGGCCTATGAATTCACTGACACCTACGACAACGGCGCCTACACTGGCTCGTTCATTGATGGTGCCCAAGGTCGAGCTAACTATCAGTTCGTTGACATGGAAGACAACATGAAATCTTGGGGAGGAAACGTCACGCTTCCTCTTACCTTCAAGAATTTGGAAGTGGAATTGAAAGGCGGTTGGGACTTCGTAGACAGAGCGCGTTTGTATACCACATCTAGCTTTTTCCTCGATAACACCAATTCATCAATCGTTGTGAATGACAATGAGTCAGATATCTTGTCGTTAAGCAGCTATTTGACCGACGAATTCATTGATACCAATATGTTGATTAACTTCAATGAGCCTATCGCACCAGAAGCAGATGACTATTTAGCGGCGCAAAAAATTGATGCCGGTTATGCGGCTTTCGATGTGTTCTATAAAGGTATTTGGCGCATAAGTGGTGGTTTGCGCTATGAATCATTCAAACAAGTGTCGTTATCGTCTTCGAGCTTAATTTTTACCAAAGAAGATTCTGATAACTACTACAGCGAAGAAGATATTCTTAACGGTACCGTTAACGATGATGATTTTTATCCAGCCTTGAGTTTGACCTACGTGGGTGGCGAAGATTACCAGCTGCGCTTCGGATACGGAGAAACGGTAGTACGCCCTGATTTAAGAGAGGTTGTTCCAGTAGGTTACAACGACCCGTTAACGGATATCCGTACTACGGGCAGCACCACGTTGAGCTCAACCACGCTGAAAAACTTTGATTTGCGTTACGAGTTGTACTTTGATGACGGCGATAACTTAGCCATTTCAGGTTTCTACAAAGACATTGCTAACCCAATTGAAACCGTGCTGAACGTAGGTGATTCAAGTTACACCGCTAGTTTTACGAACGGTGAGACCGCGGAAGTATACGGTGTCGAAGCTGAATGGTTATATGATTTGAGTTTTGTATCAGATGGCTTTTTTACCTCTGGTAATATTACCTTGAGTGATTCAGAAGTGCAGATTGACGCTGCTTCAGCAGGTAACTTAACCAATACAGAAAAACGTATGACAGGTCATTCTCAATATGTTGTGAACATGCAACTTAGCTATGACTCTGCGAATGGCAACCACAGTGGCTCTTTGGTGTATAACGCCTTTGGTGAGCGTATCCTCGCATCGGGTATTAATGGTCGTGACGACTCATTTGAGCAACCCTTTCATTCGTTAGATGCGACGTATTCTTACTACCCAGACTTTAACACTACCGTTAAATTAACGGTTAAAAATCTATTGGGTGAAGACCAAGAAGTGACACAAAGTGGTCTTTCGGTTAGAACTCGCTCTATCGGCACAACAGTTAAGTTGAGCTATAAGTACGATTTTTAATCATGTTTTGTTTTCAAAATAGCCGCATTAGCGGCTACTTTTTTGCCTGTGACTTCACTGAATTAGCTCGTATTGTTTTACGGTGGTGTCGGTTTGCAAACCAAAATGTCCTAATGCGTAATTGAACGTAGCGTCTTCATTCACGATACGACTACTATGCACACCGCCGACAGTGCAGCCACCGGTTGAGCATACAATTTGGTCAATATAGCTCTTAATCGAATATACTTTTGAAGCTAGCGGCACATTATAAATGCTGTCTAAAAATGGGCTGCCTACGGATAATCCCGCTGAGCCACAAGTAGAGCTCCACACATTAAACGGGTAATAACCGCAGCTTTTAAGGCCTAAAAATGCCCCGGCAATCCCCACAAAGGTATCTACCTGGTTGGCAATGGCAAGTTTATCAATTTGCTGAGCGGCTAATGTTGCTCCCATCGAATGACCGATCACATCAATCTTGCCTGTACAGGATGAGGCTAGAGCACTTTGTATTGCTTGGCGCACGGGCGTTTCTTCATTGCCGCTATGGTTGTTGCAGGCGGCGCAGTTCTTCGAACCCCAATCCGGTTTATAGATTTCGCTACTACTGTAGCCATTAGCTAGCAGATGATCATAGGTGTTATCCCAACTGGCAGGTGTGGCCGTATTGCCATGGACTAATACCACTGCGTCTTTACAGGCAAATGCATTGAACGGCAGAGCCAAGCACATTAACAGCGCCAATATTCGTATTCTGTAACATTCTTTTATTATATTCATGGTGTCCTCTTTAGTTGTTGTTTTCTAAGTGACAGCAATGAATATAGGGCGCGCGCATTGAAACAGACATAGTACTTTAGCACTGCGGCAATAAGCTGAAAGCGTTGCTTCGATGGCCGGTTAAAAGTAAAATAATAATTATTCTCATTTGTTTTGGGTATGCCGTATAGATGTCGCCATACGCATTCACACACTTAAACGTTAAGGTTTTAGTTTTGTACTCTTCTGCTATTTGTTTTAAACGCTTTTTGGTTTCATTCGTTCATCTTATGCAAAGTCGTCGTCAACTCTTTGCTGAGCTGGCGTTCAGTTTCTGCATCATGCTGAGCCTTACTCAATCGGCGCCGAGTTTAGCTCAATCAGCTTCTCAACTAGATGCGGTTAAAGAGAGTCGTCAGATTTTACAAATGGCGGAATACATAGGTGTTGATTACTCAGAAGCCGTGGTCGATGGTGAAGTATCAAGCGAAGACGAATTTGCTGAAATGCAACAATTCGCCAAGCTAATTTTGCAAAAGGCGGAGGCATTACAAACTGCCGCGCTAAGTGACTTTGATTTACAGAAAACGTCGGTCATCGCCAATGCCCAAGCACTGCAGCAGGCTATTTTAGCTAAGTCACCAATGGGGAAAATTCAAAGCCTGACATTACAAATTCGCCAAGAGTTATTAGCCATGTCGCCCGCGCTAAAATTGCCAGCACAACTGTTGCCTCAAGCAGAAATAGATAAACTCTTTGTTGATAACTGCTCTGCATGCCATGGCCCAGCCGGTCAAGGCGACGGTCCACTAGCGAAGTCGTTTAGCCCTCAGCCAACAGACTTTACTGAAAAAGAGCGCGCACAAAACCGTTCTTTGTTGGGGCTTTACGACGCTATCAGCGCGGGGCTAGACGATACCGCAATGCGCGCGTTTACCGAGCTCAACGATCAGCAGCGTTGGTCTTTAGCGTTTTATGCTGGCAGTTTGGCGTTTAAAGGTGCGGCGGGAAATGATTTAGATGTTAAACCGACGCTGCCCCTGCAAAGCTGGATAAACAATAATCCAGTACAAATTGCAGCGCAAAATGATGCGATTAGCCAGATGCAAGTTGAGCAGTGGCGCGCCTCGCCAGAGGTATTTTTCGGACAAGCCAATACGCCTATCGCCACAGCAAAAAACAACCTGATCGCCGCTGTCGATGCTTACAACGAAGGCAATTTTGCGCAAGCACAAACACTCGCCGTCAGTGCCTATTTAGATGGTTTTGAACTGATCGAAAATAACCTCGACGCCAGAGATAGTGGTTTACGAAAATCGGTAGAAAAGCAGTTGTTGAATTTCCGTAATGTGCTGAGCTCACCCAATAATGAGCAGCAAGTAAGCGCTGAATCACAACAAATATTGCAGCAACTTGAACAAGTCGATAGCACACTGAACTCAGCGACGTTATCGAACAACGCTATGTTTTCGGCTTCGTTGATCATTTTGCTGCGTGAAGGGTTAGAAGCACTGCTTATCGTGTTAGCGCTCATCACCGTACTGATAAAAACCCAGCGCCAAGACGCCATTCGCTACGTACATTTTGGCTGGGCATCAGCACTTATTGCTGGTGGCGTCACTTGGTGGGCGGCTGAAAACCTGATCACGATCAGTGGCGCATCAAGAGAACTCATGGAAGGCGGCGCGGCCTTATTAGCCGCCGGCATTTTGTTTTACGTCGGTTATTGGATGCATAGCAAAACCCAAGCATCAGTGTGGCAGAAGTACATCAATGACAACGTCGAACGTCATTTAAGCACCGGCACCTTATGGGGCTTAACTGGGTTAGCGTTTATTTCAGTTTATCGAGAGGTATTCGAAACGATTTTGTTTTATCAGTCACTGTTAACTCAATCGGTAGGGGATGGTAGCCAAGTAAGCTTTGTGTGGTACGGACTCGTCGCTGCGGTTGCCATACTCGCACTGATCACCTGGCTGATGCTTAAGTACACCGTCAAGTTACCTATCGCCCGCTTTTTCTCTATGAGCGCTTACTTTATGTTGATATTGGCCTTTATTTTGGCGGGCAAGGGGATTTCTGCACTGCAAGAAGCTGCGATCATTGGCATCAATGCATTTCCACTAGATGTTTCGATAAGCTGGTTGGGTATTTCTGCCACATGGCAGGGCGTACTGGTGCAAGGTGTCATACTTGCGTTGTTCATCGTCATGATGACGCGCAAAGATACAGCGTCAGCATAAGGGCCAATATCGAGCGCATAAAAAAGGCAGATGATTATCTGCCTTTTTTGAGAACGAGCCTAAGTATTTAGACCACTGTTTCTTGTCGCTTGCTTAGTAGAAGCTGACCTTCGCTTCGATACCAAAGATGCGCGGCTGATTCACAATACCCGTTAGGTTATTGAAATCCACCGCACCTTTTACGTTCTCTTCATCGGTAATGTTGCGACCGAATAAGGCTACGGTATAGTTATGCTCGAAGTTTTCATAACCGATGCGCAAACCGCCTTCTACGTTGCCGTCTGTTTGAAACTCAACAGATTCGTACAAGAACAGGTTCGTGTCCCCTTGGTACGCCCAATCCGTAAACGCAAAGAATTCACCATCATTACCCAAAGGTACCGCATAACGTGCTGTGAACGTGAAGATCGTCTCTGGCGCTTGCGGGAAAGGGTTTCCGTCAATAACAGCGTTAAAGCCATTCGGGCGAGGGTCAAGTACGGTACAGTTACCTGTTGAGCCAAATGCTTCATTTGTGCCACAAGGCAGTAACGTTAATGAATCATCTTTAATTTCTGTTTTGTTGTAGCTATAACCTGCGGTAAGGGTTAAGTAATCGTTCGCCACGTATTGTGCGTCGATTTCAAAACCGTAACCCACACCTTTATCTGCGTTTACTAATGCTACGTTATTTGCACCACCACCGATTGCAGAGAACTGCATATCGTCGATTTGGTAATAGAAAGTGGCAGCGTTTAAGCGCAAGGTGTTTTCCAACAAGTCAGACTTAAAACCAAACTCGATTGAGTTAATGGTTTCTGCGTCAGCCACTGAAGGTGCACCTTCAAAAGCCACATCACGCCCTTGAATCGACTGAGCTCTAAAGCCATTAGCAAAACGAGCAAACACCGAGGTGTCATCGCTTACTTTGTAGTTAGCGCTTAGCTCCCAGCTAATTTGACCATCATCCACATCAATGTCGTCGTAGTCTTGAACACTGGCATCACCAGTGATTAATGCGAAGCCGTCGACGTTTTGCTCACCAACACGAAGTGATTTTTTGTCGTGGGTATAACGCACACCACCGGTCACATTCAAACGCTCGTTCAATTCGTAAGTTGTTTGCCCAAAAACAGCCCAAGTGGTGTTTTCATGGAATACTGTGGTCGCGCCAAAGTAGCCATCGATGCTCGTCACGTTGAACGACGAGTCATAGTAAAACGCACCGGTTTGCCAGCTAAGGGCATCGTCAGTTTCACTGGCCAAGCGGATTTCTTGCGTAAATTGCTCCAAGTCGTCTAAGTTATCTTGGGTGACAGCACTAAAGCCTATGGCGCCAGGAAACGTTAACACGTCTTCAAAACCAGAGTTGAAATTGGCAGAAGTAAGGCCGTCAGGTACTGGCGTGGTTAAATCATTGGTATACACACCGCCATCAATATCACCAAGGCTTGAGCCTTCTGCTTCTTCATAGGCAGTGATTGACGTGAACGACATTTCATCTAAGCCAAACTCTAACTTTAAAGATGCGCCATAGTTTTCGTATTCTTGCGGGTTATTGTCTGTGCCATTACCGTCGATGTCGCCATCGTAATAGACAGTGTCGCGATCGAAATTCTGATTTAAATCGTTACTGCCTTTAGTAAATACGTTAGCGCGAAAGACCGATGCGGTGCCATCTAACTCACGGCCGTGCACGTTTAACAACGCTGAAAAGTCTTCGCTTGGGGTAAATAACAACTGACCGCGCCATGCTTTTTCGTCAAAGCCGCCAATCGCATCTTTCTCGCCAGTAAAGCCATTGTCTATCCAGTCATCCCGGTCTTGGGATAACACAGATAAACGTCCTGATAAATCTTCAGCAAGTCCGCCGCCAACAGCTGCTTCAAAATTGACTGTCCCTAAATTACCCACACCTAACTTGGCGTAAGCATCGAAATCTTCTGTGGGTTTAACTGAGTCAAACTTGACTATACCAGCAGTAGTGTTGCGCCCAAACAAGGTACCTTGTGGGCCACGAATAACCTCGACTTGCTCAACATCAAACAATGGGAAGCTTTTCAAAATAACGTTCTCTTTGACCACGTCATCCATCACGATGGAAACCGGCTGAGAGGCTGCTAAGTCAAAATCTGTGTTACCTAAACCGCGGATATAAAAACGCGGCGCTACACGGCCATTGGATGATTCGGCGTATAAGCCTGGAACGCGCACTGCTAGGGCGATAATATCGTCACCACCTGAAAATATGCTTTCAAATCGCTCTCCGTTTAAGGTAGCAATTGAGATTGGCACTTCTTGAATACTTTGCGTACGTTTTTGCGCTGTAACCGTGATCTTTTCTAACCCTTTATCTTTTGCTGCAGGTACTTCCTGTGCATGAAGAGTATGGCTAAATAGAGCACCTTGGATACAGACGGCTAATGCTGCTTTGTGAAAATTGGTCATTGTGTCACCGCTAGTAAATGTGTGGTTATAGTCAGTATGTCACTCTGCGATTGTGTCATCGCGTTACTCCCATCGCCCATGTTGCTAATTAGCTTCTTTATTTCTTTAACATCACACGTTCATTTATGAAGCGTTGTCCGGATATAAAACAAGAACAAATAAGTAGGCTGAGCGAAGGGGGCGTATTGTGCCTAAATGTCCTTTTAAAGTCTCGTTAATTGTAGCAGTTAAGGGATCACTTAAATGTCACATTTGGCTGACAATCAAAACGATAACATACAGCTTCGAGGCTGAGTGAGCGCAAAAAAGAGCCACGTACGCTGAGTATTCAGCGCTTTGCACGCACACATAAACCGCGCCATAAAAGGCTGTCATAATACTGAAATATTACTGTCACCTATACGTCATATAGCTGTCATAAAAATGCCACGACTAGCCCCTATCCTTGCGCAAATTCTGAATGAAATAGACTGATCCGAGAGGAGCACACTGTTTCACCATTTCCTTCAAATAGGGTTTGAGTAATGAAGTCTACCACTATGTTATCAGCCAGCTTACTCAGTGTAAGTTTGCTTTTATCTGCATCTGGCAATGCCCAGGAAGATGCATACCTGAAGCCAGCTGTTGAAAAAGCGACGAAGATTAACAACTCAGCAGCGAGTTCACAGCAGAAAATCAACAAGCTCAATGATCAGATTGATAATAAGTTGCAGCAATTCAAAGCCATTAATAAAGAGACTGAAGGCCTAGAGGTATATAACACTCAGTTGCGCAAGCAAATTGAGAACCAAGCACAGGAAATGGCCGACTTAAACGCTGCAATCGATGATGTGAGTGTTATTGAGCGTCAAATTACGCCGTTGATGATGCGCATGATTGATGGTCTCGAGCAGTTCATTGCTCTTGATGTGCCTTTTTTAGCCCAAGAGCGAGCAACACGTATTGCCGGCTTGAAAAGTATGATGGACAAAGCTGATGTGGCGCCCTCTGAGAAATTTCGCCGCGTGATGGAAGCCTACCAAGTGGAAATGGACTACGGACGCACATTAGAAGCTTACGCCGGTTTACAAAATATTGATGGGCAAGAGCGTAACGTTGATTTTCTGCGCGTTGGCCGTACCGCTTTAATATATCAAACGCGTGACGCAAGCATGCAAGGTATGTGGAATGCGCAAACTCGTCAGTGGGATGCCTTACCGTCTAGTTACCGCACCCAAGTTACTAAAGGCCTGCGTATGGCTAAAAAACAAATGGCACCAGACCTACTGATGTTGCCTGTTGCGATCACAGATTAAGAGCACGATGAAGATGAATCAATTAATTAAAAATATCGCACTTACCTTGCTTGTTACATTAACAGCAACTTCAGCAATGGCGGCCGATCCGTTACCGAAGAAAGAGTCAGCACTGGATTTAGATGCGCTGCTTAAGCAATTAGAGCAAGGTCAGTTTCAGCAGACTCAACAGAACAACCAACGTGAGAAAGAGTTTGTTGCCAAGCGTGCTGAGCAAGATCAAATGCTTCGCGATGCAGGCAAAAACCGTGACAACGCGTTGCGCACATCTGAAACGTTAGAAACGCAATTCGAAGAAAACGAATTTAAATTAGGTGACTTAAACGACGCATTAACTAAGCGTTTAGGCTCACTTAAAGAGTTGTTCGGTGTACTTCAACAAGTCGCTGGTGACACTAAGAGCAAGTTCTTTAATTCTGTTATCTCCGCTCAAATCCCTAACCGTGCAGAGTTTCTAGATGAAATGGCACAGTCCATGGGCTCAAGCTCAAAGCTTGCCTCTATAGAAGAAATTGAGCGTGTTTGGTTTGAAATGCAACGTGAAATGACCGAATCAGGAAAAGTCACGCGTTTCAACGCCGACGTAGTTGAAGCCGGCGGCGCTAAAGTCAGCAAAGAAGTGGTGCGCGTGGGGACGTTTGCCTTGGTTGCTGATGGCAAATATCTTGATTATGAAGGTTCAACTAACTCACTTGGCGAGTTAATTCGTCAGCCTGCTGGTCGTTATACCGCAAGTGCAGAAGCGCTTCAGGCGTCAAATGGCGAGCTAGTTGAGTTTGGTTTAGACCCAACCGGCGGGTCAATTCTTAAATTATTGGTTCAGGCACCAAGCTTAAAAGAGCGTGTTGAACAAGGTGGTTTAGTCGGGTACATCATCCTTATCGTTGGTGCAATTGGTTTATTGTTAGCCCTTGAGCGTTTAATCACTTTGACTGTGATTAAAACCAAAGTAAACAAGCAGCTCAAATCTGACAAGTTTACCTCTAACAACCCGCTTGGTCGCGTGATGCAAGTGCGTGACAAATACCCACAAGCGGATACTGAGTCGCTTGAGCTACACCTGACAGAAGCTATCTTGGGTGAAATACCTAAGTTGTCTCGGAACCTTACGATCATCAAAATCATCTCTGTGGTAGCGCCTCTTATGGGTCTACTTGGTACGGTGACGGGTATGATTAACACCTTCCAAGCAATTACTTTGTTCGGAACGGGTGACCCTAAATTGATGGCGGGTGGTATCTCCACCGCATTGGTGACGACCGTACTTGGTTTGGTTGTGGCTATCCCAATGACCTTGCTCTACGCGATGCTCAACACACGCTCTAAAGACGTAGTCTTTATTCTGCAAGAACAAGCGTCAGGTGTGATTGCCGAGCGTGCTGAGCGCATGGAAACAAAGTCAGCTCCAAGCGCCTAAGGTAATTAGCTATGTTGGAATTTTTCGAAGCAATACGTGATTTTACGGAAACAGGTGGCCAAGTTCTCTTGGTCATCGGGTTTTTAATATTCGTCATGTGGTTGCTGATCCTTGAACGAGCGTTGTACGTGTTCATCTGGCATAAAGCCTATAAGAAAGAAACCATTGCCACTTGGAAAGCACGTAAAGACAGACGCTCATGGAACGCAGAACAAATACGTCAAGCGATGATTTCTCGCGTTAGCCTGCGCTTGGGCGCGGGCATTCCGATTATTCAGGCTTTAGTTGCCTTGTGCCCTCTATTGGGCTTAATGGGAACGGTAACCGGCATGATAGAAGTGTTTGATGTTATGGCTATTTCTGGTTCAGGTAGTGCGCGCTCGATGGCCTCTGGTGTATCAAAAGCGACCATTCCTACCATGGCCGGTATGGTCGGTGCGTTATCCGGGGTTTTTGCCTCAACTTGGTTAGCCCGCACCACAAAATCAGAACGTACGCATTTAGAAGACGCATTGACAATAGAGCGCAAGTAGCCTGCCTACTGCGCCTTAAAAGAGACAGTTATGAAACAACATTTTCAAAATTTGATGGACGAAGAAGAAGCAGCAATCGACATGACGCCGATGCTCGATGTGGTATTTATCATGTTGATTTTCTTTATCGTCACCGCGTCTTTTGTTAAAGAATCGGGTATTGATGTGAATCGTCCTGAAGCGGCAACAGCGGTCAAGAAAGACCGCGCCAATATTCTGATAGCCATCAGTGACAAAGGCGAAATATGGATCAACAAACGTAAAATTGATGTGCGTGCAGTTCAAGCGAATATTGAGCGTCTGCATGCGGAAAACCCACAAGGTACTGTGGTGATCCAAGCGGATAAAAAATCGACTACCGAAACCTTAATTAAGGTCATGGATGCCTCTCGTGCCGCCGGTATTACCGATGTTTCGATTGCAGCGCAAGAGCCCTAGATCATGCTTAGATATCTCATAGCGATAGCATTGTCAGCCATTGTGACGCTGAGCCTGTTTTTCGTGATGCAATCACTGATCAAAAGTGGTGGTAGCGCATTAACTGAGCCTGCAAAGGGCAGTGTGCTGGATTTCGTGCGGGTGAAAAAAGAAGAATCCGCCCAGAAGAAAGATCGTAAACCCAAGAAGCCGCCTAAGCCAGAAGCGCCACCTCCAGCGATGGAGCAACCGCAGATGGATTCGCCTACGCCGAATGCCGAGGGCAATGGAATGGACTTTGGAGCCGACGTTAACGAAGGTTTATCGTTAGATGGCGGCTTAGCACTTGAATCGGGTGACGGGGAATATCTGCCGATTGTGAAAGTGGCACCGGTTTATCCTCGACGTGCGTTATCTCGTGGTATCGAAGGCTACGTTATTGTTGAATTTACAGTGTCGAAGCAGGGTTCGGTGAAAAATCCGTTTGTGGTAGATGCCCAGCCAGCTGATCTGTTTAATCAAGCGGCAATTGATGCAGCGCTTAAATTTAAATACAAACCTCGGGTAGTCAACGGTGAACCTGCTGAAGTGGCTGGTGTGCAAAACCGTATTTCTTTCCAGATTGATGGTTAATTGGGGGCTTGATGAAATTAAACAATAAAAAAAGCAGTAACCTCTCACGCCAGGTTCTAGGTTTGGCATTATGTGCAGTGATTGGTCTGGGCATTAATGTCACGCCGGTGGCAATGAAAAATGCCCAGGCACAAGAAGACAGTCAACGTGAAACCCGAAGAACGCCAGCCCTTAGAGTGAAAGTGTACGACCAACTTTCCCGAGCGCAAAAATTGGCAGATGAAGGTAAAACTGACGAAGCCCTCGAAGCCTTGGAAAACGTGAAAGGTAAAGCGAGTTCAATGAACAGCTATGAGCTGGCCATGATGTATAACTTCTATGGTTTTATTTACTATAACGTTGAGCGCTTTGATGAAGCGATTGCCTCGTTTGAAACCGTGGTAGAGCAACAGCCAATCCCAGAGTCATTTGAGCTAAGCACCTTATTTAGTTTGGCGCAACTGCACATGATGCGCGGCAATTTTGACAAAACAGTGGCCTTTTTAGAGCGCTGGGAAACGTTAAATGCCTCGGTTAATCCAAACTCTGAAATACCCGCTAAAAACTACGTGTTAAAAGCGCAGGCTATGTACCAGCAAAAGTCTTACGATAAAGCCGCGAGTTATATCGAAAAAGCGATTGAGATTGTTGAAGCACAAGACGATATTCCAGATGAAAATTGGTATGTATTGCAACGTGCGGTGTATTACGAACTAAAGCAATCTGAAAACGTGAAAGACGTACTGCTGAAATTGGTCAGGCATTTTGATAAGCCCAAATATTGGGTGCAACTTGCTGGCATGTACGGAGAACTAGGCGAAGAGCAAAAGCAATTAGCCATTCTTGAAACCGCGTATCAGCAAGGCTACATCGAAAGCGGCTCTGATATGTTTAACCTCGCGCAGCTTTATTACTACCACCAAATGCCGTTTAAAGGTGCTCGTTTAATTGAAAAGGGCCTTGAGAGCGGCGTGCTTGATAAGAACCTTAAAAATTTGAAGTTCCTTTCCCAATGTTGGGTGCTCGCTAAAGAAAACGAAGAAGCGGTACCTGTTATGAAGGCTGCCGCTGATTTGTCTGATGATGGCGAACTAGATGCGCAGTTAGGGCAAATTTATCTCAACATGGAGAAGTGGCAACAAGCTATTTCAGCGTCAGAGGCGGCGTTAGGAAAAGGCGGTTTACGGAACGAAGGCACGGTGCATTTAGTTAAAGGCATGGCATTTTTTAACGTAGGGCAATACAACGAAGCATTGAATGAATTGGCCGAAGCCGAGAAATTTAATAGCAGTAAGGGTATGGCGCAGCAATGGTCAAAGTTTGTAGAAACTGAAAAAGCCAGCGCTGACCGACTCACTGTTTCACTTTCTCAGTAATGTTGTTTTAAGCTTTGAAATAACAAAGCATTAGGTTTTGCTCAGTATAATAAAATCTATAATTCTAGCGTGTCTTTCGCGCTAGCAGAGAACCTCTCACCGCTCATACGTTGTCTTAATAGGCAGTGTTGAGTGGTTTTTTACGTTTAACCTCCCGTGACAAAACTGCCGTTAAAACTCACCCGTACATCTAATCTTAAAAATAGATTTCAATAATCGATTTTAATTAATTTAAACTTATCATCCTCCGTCATATTATTTTCCTCGAAGTCACCCACAATCAAATGAAACGAGGAATATTTCAATGACACAATCTCTTATCAATACCAAAGTTTTACCGTTTAAAGCAACAGCATTCAAAAATGGCGAGTTTGTTGAAGTGTCAGAAAAGGACATTGAAGGCAAATGGGCAATCTTCATGTTTTATCCTGCAGACTTCACGTTTGTTTGCCCCACAGAACTAGGCGATTTAGCTGACCATTATGCGAAATTACAAGAACTAGGTGTTGATGTTTACTCTGTATCAACTGACACCCATTTTACGCACAAAGCATGGCATAGCAGCTCAGACACCATCAACAAAATTGAATTTGCGATGATCGGCGACCCAACGGGCAAAATTACTCGTAATTTCGGTGTAATGATCGAAGAAGATGGCTTAGCACTTCGTGGCACTTTCGTAGTGAACCCTGAAGGCGAAATCAAAATTGCTGAAATTCACGATCTAGGCATCGGCCGCTCTGCAAGCGAGCTTCTGCGTAAAGTGCAAGCTGCACAATATGTAGCCAATCACGATGGTGAAGTGTGCCCAGCAGCATGGCAGCCAGGCGAAGAAACATTGACGCCTTCACTTGACTTAGTAGGCAAAATCTAACACTAGGCGTGCGTTAAGTAAGGGCTGGCTAGAGTGTTCAAGCCAGCCAATTACCATCAATTAGCAAACAATTGATGGCAAAAAAGACACCGCCCATCATCAGTCTATTGGAGTAACCTATGTTAGACGCAAAATTAAAAGGCCAATTGGCGATTTATTTAGAAAATTTAACTTCACCCGTGGAGTTACGCATTGCTGTTGATGAGCAACATCAAGCTAAGAAATCCGCAGAACTCACAGATTTGGCGAACGAAATAGCTGCGTTATCGCCGTTAGTCAGCGTTGTGGCGCAAAGTAAAAGCGACATTCGAAAACCGTCTATGGAAGTGGTTTCCATAACAAATAGCACCTCAATTACTTTTGCTGGTGTACCTATGGGCCATGAATTCACTTCATTAATACTCGCGTTATTAAACAGTGGCGGCCACCCAGTGAAAATAAGTGAGCAGCAAGTAGCTGAAATTAAGTCACTTTCAGGCTCGTACCAATTTGAGACATACGTTTCGTTGAGCTGTCAGACCTGCCCTGGGGTAGTGCAAGCATTAAACGTGTTTTCTGTTATCAACCCAAATATTACTAATACCATGATTGATGGTTCACTGTTTCAAGAAGAGGTGAGCCAGCGCAATATCATGTCAGTACCAAGTGTTTACTTAAATGGCGAACTGTTTACCCAAGGGGCAGTGACCATAGAGAAAATTTTAAGCAAAATTGACCCTCAGGCAGATGCCAAGCAAGCCCAGTCACTCAATGACAAAGCACCCTATGACATGCTCATTGTAGGCGGCGGTCCAGCGGGTGCAGCCGCTGCGATTTACGCAGCAAGAAAAGGCATTCGTACTGGTATTGTGGCCGAAAAGTTTGGTGGGCAAGTGACTGACACCATGGCTATCGAAAACTTTATTTCCGTTAAAGCGACTGACGGCCCTAAACTTGTGTCAGGCCTAGAACAACATGTTAAAGATTATGATGTGGACATCATGGCGAATAATAAAGCCGTGAAGTTAACAAAAGACGGCTTGCTTAATATCGAGCTTGAGAATGGCGCATTGTTATCCAGTAAAACAGTGATGTTAGCCACCGGCGCAAGATGGCGTGAAATGAACGTGCCTGGCGAACAACAATACCGCGGGGCAGGCGTTGCTTATTGCCCACACTGTGATGGGCCGCTATTTAAAGGCAAACGCGTCGCGGTGATTGGTGGCGGTAATTCAGGTATCGAAGCGGCTCTTGATTTAGCCAATATCGTTGAGCATGTCACCGTACTCGAATTTGATACAAAATTGCGTGCTGACGAGGTACTTCAGCGTAAAGCGAAAGCTGCTAACAATATCGACATTATCTTAAATGCCATGACGACAGAAGTGCTAGGCGATGGCAAACGTGTTACCGGTCTAACCTATCAAGACCGAGCTAGCCAAGAAAGTCATCAAGTCGAATTGGCTGGCATTTTTGTGCAAATTGGTTTGGTGCCGAACACCGAATGGTTAAAAGGTGATATTGCCTTAACTGCTCGAGGTGAAATTGAAGTAGGCCAGCGCGGTGAAACCTCGATTGAAGGTGTATTTGCCGCAGGTGATGTAACGACTTCGCCTTACAAGCAAATTATCATCGCCATGGGCGACGGAGCAAATGCTGCACTCGGTGCGTTTGATTTCTTACTTAGAGCGCCGGCTGACGAAAATGCCCCGTCAGTTGAAAGTAATATCGGTGAAAAGGCAGCTTGAACGGTGAACGTAAGATGTAAGTTTACAACTCAAAGCGCTAATACCTAACACCTTAACTCGCACCAAGTTCATTGTGTGACACCTTTGCCGAGCATATCTGAGATATGTCTCGGCTTTTTTACGTTAGCAAATTCCCTCTGCGTACTTCTTTACGGCTATTGTTAGTTCGCTTGTTAGCTCCTTCGGCACTTTTTCGTTACTTTGTTCGGTATTTTCCTCAGCTTTTTCCTCGCTCGATTTTTACGCAGTCTTACTTACGTCTTATGAAATATTTCTAAATGTAAAGTTTGTGTTAATGGCGGCGGTTTCTTTGTGTAGTCTTTATGACCATAAGGCGAGGCGAATGTTTGCTGAAGTAAGTAGACCAGCATTCTCAGCACCGCTTTACGCGCAATGCCCATACGTACACAACGCCGTTAGGCATCACCAGCTCACTGATACCTAATACGGCGACACAAAACACAACACATATAGAACATAAGAGGAAGCCGATGAAGACACTACTGATACTGACCTTATTATTTAGTTGCTTAAACGCCCATGCACTCATCATTAATTCTGATGTAACCAAACTAGGCGAACAGCAATATCAAGCTGACTATCAATTTTTTAATGATAGCCAAAATGCCATCGATGGGCTCACTGTATATTTTCAATATGGTGTGTTCGACAACATAGGGTTGCTTTTTAGCCCTGTTGATTGGGACGTATATGTTGCGCCGTCACAAAGCATATTTGGCCTAGAAGAAGACGGATTCGTCGATGCCTTAGCATTAGCCAGCCCGTTACAGGCAGGGGAAACATTAACCGGGCTATCGGTTGTGTTCGATTGGACCAATAACGCAGAGTTAATCAGCACCACACAGCGCTTCGAAACGTATAACGCCAACTCTTTCGATATAACAAGCGAAGGTGAGTATCAACTAAGCACAACGCGAGCCGTTAGTGCGCCAATGAGTGCATTATTCTTCATCGCGTTAGTTGGTGTAATGGGCCGTTTTATAAGACGCCAAGGTAAATCACATTTTGCAGGGGACCTAGGTGGAAATCATCTTCGCGTGGGCGAAGGAGTGACAGCATGAGCACTTTATCAGTCAGCAATACGATGAGCAGTGCCCCCAGCGTGAAAATGGTTTCTATAAAAAAGAGGGTCTCATTAGCACTAGGAACTCTGCTCTTAACATCTTTCAGTATGCCGTCATATGCTGAAGTGAGCATTGATCACTTAACGCTAACAAACAAAACGCGGATAGGGCGAAGTGATTACCGGTACGAGTTTTCGGTGTTCGTTAAAAATGACGCCGAGCGCGTTCAAGACGTACAAATAGACGTGACTTCGAGTACCCCTCATTCACGAATAGAATCTTCTGGTGTCAGTGTTATAGAAATACCCGCTAACTGCGTGCTTGAGCTAACAGAGCCGTTCGTACTAGTCCAAAACCGCCGAGCACGATTCAATGAGCAGGACTTAAGTTGGGTTATCGACTACCAGCAAAGCGGCAATGCCATTAGCGATGACTTTTCGCCGAACGCTGCTTATCACACGGGTGAATATAAAAATTTCTTTGTTGAGCGTGGCTTAGCAACCCAAGAACAAGTCACCGCAAAAATTAATGCCACCTATCAGCAATTGTTCAAATTGGTGCCCGACCAAGCTGTACCGCAGCCCAGTAAAGGCGAACGAATTTACCATGCAGGTTTTGATGACAGTATTGATAACTGGCAGTGGCATGCGGATAACGGTTCGCAGGTTGAGGCGACACTTTCTCAACACGGGGGAGCTTTAATCATCACGCCAAATTGGCAAAGCGGCGGTGACGCGCTCGCGGTTCTTTCAAGCCCGTTTGAGCCCATTGATGCAACGCAGGGCGTTGATGTTGAATACAAAATGGCTGTTGATCAAGCCTACGCTGATGACGGTGCTATGGCGGCGCAGCTCTTTATTCAAGACTCATCTGGTGGAATAGGCTTTTTTGCGTATCGTACAATAACCCAACCCGATGAAAGCACCATTTTAGTCAAAGATTTAGGGCCTGATACGAATTTCGGTTACTTATCTGAAGGGTTCGATTTTAGCCAAATCAACACCATAGGGTTCCAGTTTTTAGCAAATGGTAAAGGCGCTGATATTGGTGGCAATATCATTGTTTCAGAAGTAAGCGTTTACCAACCAGTTGGTGACTCAGAAACAGATAACAGCCCTAGTTTCTTAGATTCATTCGACCATGGTATTGCACAGTGGCGTGCGGGGGCGAACAATGGAAGTGCTATTGAGCCAGCGCTGACAGTGGGCAATGTGATAGACGACGATGGCCAAAGTAATAATGTGTTATCAATCAGCCCGAATTGGCTAAGTGATAGTGACGTATTTACCGTTAAATACCAACAGTTCGCCGGGGTTGATATCACGGACGGGCGCGATATCAGTTTCGACGTAAAGATACCCGCTAATTACGTAGTAGACGGCAACTTAGTCGTGCAAATAATGCTGGAGGATGCCAATTATCAGCCTGCCTTTTTGGGTTACACCATGGTCGATGGATTCCCTAAAGATGAATTTATCACCCTTAGTTTTAGCGATGTTAGTGCTGCCACTGAATTTGGCTATATCAGTGACAGTTTTGATTTTAGCCAACTGCGCGGTATTGGCGTGCAATTTGTCGCAAATGGCAAAACGCCGGAACTGGCAGGCGATATCCAAATAGACAATGTCTTCGTTGCGGGGCAAGCGCCCAGTGAGCCGGCACCTGAACTTTCTGATACCACACTGCTGTATGGTGTGGGTGACAACATGGCATTCATCAAGGCAATAGATTCAAACGATATTCGCTCTGAAGGCATGTCTTACGGCATGATGATCTCTGTGATGATGGACGACCAAGAAACCTTCAACAAGCTGTGGCGATTTACTAAAGCTAAAATGCAAAATACGTCCGGCAATAGCAAAGACTTTTTCGCGTGGCGACTCAGTGGCAATGCTCCTTATAATGCGATTGATACCAACCCTGCACCAGACGGCGAAGAGTATTTTGCAATGGCACTATTTTTTGCGAATAACCGCTGGGGGAGTGCTGATGGTATCTTTGATTATCAGCAAGAGGCAAATGACATACTCCACGATATGATCTTCACCAAATCTGATAACAGCAGCACGCGGCTTATGATGCATCCCGTTTATCAACAAGTTGAATTTGTGACGACGACCAATGTGGCGAGTTTCTCCGACCCCTCATATCACCTACCGGCTTTTTACGAAATGTGGGCGTTGTGGGCGGATGAAAACAACGATTATTGGCACGAGACCGCTGCCATAAGTCGTCAGTATTTGGCGAAATCAGCTCATCCAGTTACGGGCCTATTCAGTGACTATGCTAGTCACGAAGGTGAGCCCCAGACGACTAGCTTTAACCCTGATAGTCATAAAAGTGCCTACGATTCATTCCGGGTGATGGGTAACATGGCCATGGATTATCACTGGGTAAGTCAGTCACCTGTTCTGCAGTCTCTGGTGGAGCAGCAAGTTACCTTTTTTACAGGCGAAGTTGAGCAGTACGGTGATTTCATTGCTGTGTATGAGGTCGACGGAACACGTGAGCCTGGTATCGATTACCGTAGTCATGGTCGCACTGCAATGAATGGGGTAGGGGCCACAATAAGCGAAAACCCGTTTTCTACCGAAATGCTGAATTACTTATGGCAACAAGACGCGCCCACAGGAATGTATCGCTATTACGATGGGCTACTGCATATGTTTGGGTTATTGCACGCAGGAGGCGAGTTTAAAATCTATAGGCCAAATGAAAACGAGCCTGAATAACATGCGCCTGAATAAGGTGAGTCAATTAAAGTGTGGTGCACTCGGCTGTCGAATTAGGGGAGTATCAATTAGCTAAAGTCAGCTCATAGTAGACACAAAAACGCCGAGCAATTGCTCGGCGCTTTTTATTTAACTAAATGACCTATTAATAAGCATTTTTATTAATAAACCCACGGGTAACGGTGGCGAGTATAATTCGAATATCCATCCACACTGACCAGCGGTGTATATAATCCAAATCATATTCTACGCGCTTAATCATCTTGTTAATGGTTTCAGTCTCACCGCGAAAGCCGTTGATTTGCGCCCAGCCAGTGATGCCAGGGCGTACTTTATGACGCAGCATATAGCCTTCAATCAACTTTCGATATTCTTCATTGTGCGCAACCGCATGCGGGCGAGGCCCAACGACTGACATACGGCCTTGTAACACGTTGATAAATTGTGGCAATTCATCCAACGAAGTTTTACGTAAAAAGGCACCAAGGGGCGTAATGCGTGCATCATTTTTGGTCGCTTGCTGCACTTTATCGCCGTTGTCTTGCACCGTCATGGAGCGAAACTTATACACTTTGATTTTCTTGCCATCTAAACCGTATCGGTTTTGCTTGAAAATCACAGGGCCTTTAGAGGTTAATTTCACTGCCATGGCAATAAATAGCATGGGGATGGCGATCATCGTCAAAATTAATGACGACACAACAATATCTTCTAAACGCTTAGTGATATCGCCTGCACCTTGAAAGGGCGTATCAAATACGCTCAAGGTTTGAATCGAACCAACACTCTGCCAGCGAGCATTCAACAGGTTATACATAAAGAAGTTAGGGATGATATAGACCGTAGCGGTAGAGTCACTGCACATGTTTAAAATTTGCATGATACGCTTCTCGGCGCTCATGGGCATGGCAATATAGATGTAATCAACCTCGCCTTCTTTGGCTAGTTTAATGGCATCTTGAATGCTGCCCATCACTTGATGCTGAATTTCATGGGGGATACGAGCCGGAGCTCGGTCATCGTACATGCCTTTGAAAATGATCCCTAATTGATCATTTTCCATAATCTGGGTTGCTAAGTTGTATCCCGATTGTGTCGCCCCAATCACAATCGCTCTGCGCGTATTGTGGCCTTTTTTACGGTGCCTAAACAATATTTCGCGAAACGCCACGCGCCAGCTAACTAAGGTCGGTGCACAAAGCACCAACCAACTTAAAATCACAAAATTAGATGCAGCGATACTTTCTGGGAAAATAAAGGCATAAGCAGTCGTCACTAAAGAAGATACACCCCAGGCAATCATGGCCCACTTTATCATTAAAGTGTTTGGGGCGGTCCGCCAAGAGCGATACAAATCAACTGCTTCTGCACACAACATATAAGAAATGATGCTGACAAAAAGTAACAATAAATCTGAGGAATTAATCGGTAATCCTTGATATAACAACACAAGAAAATACACTAAGGTGATAACAACCATATCGACTAAACGATAAAGTGTAGAAAAACTACTTTGGTTGCTCTGAATTATGCCCCCGGGGCTTTTATTATGCATGATGTCTCTACCATTAAAGTTGCGTACTACATTTAAATTTACAGTGCTTGTAAAAGAAATTGCTCCAATATCGAGCGGAGTCTTAATTTTGCGACAGGTTAATGTCGCTAATTCCCAACATCTAAAAACCTATAAACCTAAAAAATTCCTTTTAGCTTCAATATCTTGAGTTGATATAGAAGTTAGCCTGCTCTGGACCGCAAACATTATATCACGCTATTCTGTTGTATAATTACGACATATTTTTGTTTTTTTTGTGACATTGCTGGTACTTTCCACAATAGCGAGTGTGTTTTTTGTTTATTATTTTCAGATATAACCGAACTTAGCACTGACGAGCCAAGCAGCTGACCAGAGAATAAGCAAGTATGAGGCCATTTATTAACACTTTGGTCTCAGAAATTCAGTAGCTCTATATGGCTCTGGGCACTCCATGACAAAGTGCATGAAAATTAAGCGACATTTTCACTTAATAAGAATAACTAGTAGAAGATGACCGACGCGTTTTTGAGTCGATTTACCCGTTTGCATCGCGCTACAACGGTGTATTTCTCGTTTTATAATCAGAAAAATTGAATATCCCGCGGTTTTTTTGCAATATTTGCAATCGCTACATCCTTTATATGGTGTCATCTTGGTTTAACGAGAACGGTATACTAATAGGCGAAACTGGATAATTTAGCTTTATCGCGGTCTTTAATGGCATAAAATTCGCTTAATATCTCGCTTCGCCGATTTTACGAGTCGTAACTGGTGGTTTTTTACTGTTAATTTGTGTCAAAATATATAGATAACAAGACGCTAATTTCATTAGAAAATTGATACACTTAGTATAAGCAAGAGCTTATTTTAACTTTAAAACAGAGATGATTGAATGAGTAAGACTAAATTAGCAAGCACCATAGGAATGGTATGTGTATGTTCGTCGTCATTTGCCCAAGAGGAGGCCGGGATTGACCTTGGGGCATTCGAATTAGTACCAACACTGACAACAACGGTTGGTTTTAATGACAACGTCACCCGCTCGAATAATAATGAGATAGAAAGCTGGTTTAGTTCGATCGTCCCAAAATTTACATTGGTAAATAACTTTGGCTTAAACAGCTTACGTTTTGGCTATCAGCTTTCTCGCGGTGATTACTTCTCAAGTTCTGCAGATGATTACACAGATCATTTGATCTTTGCCTCATTAGATTATGAACTTAATAGCCGTCATCGAATTAAAACCCGTATTGATCTTGAAGATGGCCATGATGATAGGGGGGAGCGTTTTTCAATTGGTCGCGGAGACGAATTAACCTCTCCAGATGAATTTATAGAAAGTGAAGTGGACTTTACCTATTCTTACGGTGCCCTAAGCGCCCAGGCAAGATTGGATTTAAACCTAAACTACCGGGACCTTGACTATAAAATCGATACCGATGAATACAAGGCCCGTGATAGAACCAAAAGTAAAGTCGGAGGGACGTTCTATTACAATATCGGCGCCGCGACAGACTTACTTTTTGAAACCACTGTTACCGACGTGGAATATGCATTTTCAGTGAATGATGCAAATTCATTTGATAGTGTAGAAACTAGCTATTTGATTGGAGCGCAATGGCAGTCAACCGCTTCTACTTCAGGCTATGCCAAGATCGGTTACCAAGACAAAGACTTTGACGCTGCTGAGCGTGGGAATTTCTCTGGCACCACGTGGCAAGCTGGCGTGGTTTGGGAGCCGTTAGAGCGCGCCACCCTTATTCTCGATACACAAAATGAAGCCCGTGAAACCAACGGCGAAGGTGATTTCATTCGCCGCAAAGATATCTCCTTGACTTGGCGTCATGAATGGTTACAACGTTTACGAACAGAAGCGAGGTTTACCGTTGGTACGGATGATTATGAAGGCAGTGGTCGAACAGATGATTTGCAAGATATAAACCTTGCTGTTATTTATGAATTTAGGCGCTGGTTAACCTTTAATTTAGGTTACACCTTTAGCGATAGAAACAGTAACCAAAATGCAATTGATTTTGACCAAAATGTATATCGTTTGTCAGCAAAAGTGACTTTATAGTCTTTGTTTTATTTGGAGTGAATATGAAATCAAAAACCATACTTTTGTTGTGGCTTGTGCTTTTCAGCAGTGCCGCTTGGTCGTTAGATGCTAGTTTGAGTCAGTATAAGTTAGGCTCTGGCGATGTGATTAAAATTATCGTATTTGGTCAACAAGATCTTTCCCTGACCACTAAGTTGCCAAATCATGGTGTGATCAACTACCCATTTTTGGGGGATTTAAGAGTCACAGGTTTAACCGGGTCAGAACTTGAAGCAAAACTTTATGCAGGCCTCAAAGGCGATTATTTAGTTGAGCCCTCAGTATCGGTAACCGTGATTGAATATCGCCCTTTCTTTATCGACGGTGAAGTCAAAAGGCCTGGCGGTTACCCATACCAGCCTGGATTATCGGTAAATAAAGCCGCTGCGTTAGCAGGAGGTTATACAGAAAGGGCGTCGAAAACAAAGATATTTATTCGTCGAGAAAATGAGTCTGGCCAAGCGGAACAACTAAATGCAGACTCTAACGATATAGTTTTACCCGGTGACATAGTTACCGTCCAACAAAGCTTCTTTTAAAAGGTATGTAGTTTATTATGTCAGCGCAATCAAATGGACAATTAGAGGCTAAGTTACTGGACTCAGAAACGATCGATTTAGGTCATTACTGGCAAACAGTTCGACGTTACTTGTGGCGCATTATTGGATTAGCAGTATTCATTACAGTATTAGTCGCACTTATCGTAATGTCTATCACGCCGCAATATAAGGCGACTGCTAAGTTATTGATTGAGTCTAAACAAGCCAAAGTGCTTTCGATTGAAGAAGTGTATGGTTTAGATTCTTCAAGAAAGGAGTATTTTCAAACTCAATACGAGATATTGCAATCAAGACAGATCGCCGAGAAGGTGGTCGAAAAGCTAAAGTTATATGAAAACCCCACCTTCGCACCAGGTTATGAAAACAGTCAAGCTAACTTTGTGAGCAAGCAAATAGCGGCAATAAAAGCAGGCGTTATTTCATCGCTTCCTTTCTTACCGCAAAAAGAAAAAGTGGTTTTAACTGAAGCTCAACAACTTGATGCACGCAAACGTTACGCCACTGTCAAGGTGATGCAAGCGTTAGCAATTAACCCGCTTATTAATACACAAATCGTAGAAATTAGTTTTGAGCACGAAGATCGGCAATTCGCGGCGCTAGCAGCAAACGCAGTAGGTGACGTATACATCGAAAACTACCTGGAATCGAAGCTTGATATGACCACCAAGGCGACCACTTGGCTAAATGAAAGCTTACAAGGTTTGCGCACTAAGCTCGATACTGCGGAGCGACGCCTTTCAGCGTTTTATGAGCAAGAAAAACTGGTCAATATCGACGGTGTAGTGGGCCTAGCGGCTGATGAATTACAAGATCTTAGCCGTCAGTTGATTGATGCTCAAGCGGCCTATAATCGCGCTGAAACGCTGTACAATCAGGTTAACTCAGGAGCGACGATCGCCGAGTTAGCTGATTTACCTGAAGTCATTAACCATCCAGCGGTACAGAATGTCAAAAGGCAGCAAATAGGCGCTCAAAGCCGAGTGTCTGAGCTAAGTGAGGTATACGGTCCTAAACATCCTAAGATGATTGCAGCCCAAGCTGAACTCAGCTCTATCCAGAATAGTCTCAACGATCAAATTCGCTCATTGGTGTCCGGGGTGAATACTGAATTCAGTACTGCAAAGTTGAAATTGGATGCGTTGCGAGAGGAAGTGAATGTTAATAAGGAAAGTTTCCGTAAACTCACCAACCTTGAAAGTCGACACAAAGCACTGCAGCGTGAAGTGGATATCAATCAGCAGCTTTATAGCTCGTTCTTTACACGCTTAAATGAAACCTCAGAATTAGGTGGGTTCGAATCTGCGAATGCACGCATGTTAGATTTGGCTGTGCCTCCTTCGTTCCCGTCGAAGCCTAAAAAGGGCTTGATCATTGCCGCAGCCTTTATTGTGAGTTTAGGCTTCGGAGTGTTTTTAGCTTTAGCAATGGATGCATTGAATAGCGGTATTCGTTCAGTGGAAGATGTGGAGCGTAAACTAGGCCAACGCATGTTGGGCTTAATCCCCTGGGAAGCGCACAGCAAGAAAGCCAACCTTTCACTACGTCATTTCTTCGACGGTAAGCGCCATACGTTTAGTGAGGCAGTGCGAACGTTAAGAACGAGTTTACAATTGCTGAATATTGATAAACCATCGAAAACGATCCTCGTGACCTCTAGTGTGCCCAAAGAAGGTAAAAGTACGGTATCCATTAACTTGGCCTTTGCTATTGGTCAGCTGAGTAAAGTACTACTAATAGATACGGATCTGAGGCGCCCAACTATTGCCAATCAATTCAGCTTGCCAGGTTTTCAACCAGGTGTTGCAAACTTGATTGCAGGTACGCACACGCTTGAAGAGTGTATTGTAACGGATGAAATGTCAGGTATTGATATTATTTGCGCAGGAACCGTACCACCGAATCCTCAAGAACTACTTGCTTCTGATAGCTTTAAGGCCTTGATGCAAGACTTAAAAGAGCGCTATGAGCATATCATTGTTGATAGCGCACCTACCCAGGCCGTGAGTGACGCTATTGTAGTGTCAAAGGTATGTGACTCAGTGGTCTATGTGGTTAAAGCCGACAGTACGAGCGACAAACTTATAAGTAACGGTTTAAGTCGCTTCTTGCAAGTGGGACATAGGGTTGACGGCGTTGTGTTAAACCAAGTGGATTTGCGTAAAGCGAAAAAGCATGGGGAATACACTGGCTTCTACGACCAATATGGTTATCACAGTTATAATCAAGATAACCACTATAAGGCTGAAAAGACTAAACAATCTTGATCGACTTACACAGTCATATATTACCAGGAATAGACGATGGGGCCCCTGATTTAGCGGCGTCATTAGCCATGGCTGAACAATCTGTGTCTGTTGGGGTCACTCATATGGTGTGTACCCCGCATATCCACCAGAGCTATTTCGATAATGATATAGCTAATATCGCTCAGACTTATCAAACGCTAGTAACGCATTTAGCCCAAGCTAACTGCCCTCTTAAACTGTCATTTGGTGCAGAAGTCCGTATTACTCCAGATATCATGATCTGGCAAAAACGCGGCCAAATTCCGTTTATCGGCAGGTGGCAAGATAAAGACGTAATGCTGCTCGAGCTACCTCATAGTCATATTCCCCCCGGTACAGATAATTTAGTGCGCTGGTTAATCAAAAATAAAATTCAACCTGTAATTGCTCACCCTGAGCGTAACCGAGATATAATTGCTAACCCGGATAAAATTTTTGCATTGAAGCGAGCGGGTTGTTTATTTCAAGCGACAGCGGGTGCCATAATCGGTCGCTTCTCTGAATCAGCGAAAAACACCGTAGAGCTTTTATTGGCGCGTGATCTTATTTCATACGTGGCATCTGACACCCATAGTATCAATCGTCGGCCCAATGATATGGCTGAGGCGTTTATTGCGGTAACGGCACTCAAGGGTAAAGAGTATGCTGTGAACTTATTCAAAACGTTTCCATGGTCAATATCCCAAGGTAACGCATGGCAATAACTCCTATTAGCAACATCACTCACACGCGTGTATTTATAAAACGATATGTGGCAGTGCTCAGTTTTGCTTTGCTTGCATTAGTCTGCTTATTTGTGGCGCTGCGTTTCACCAGCGCTAGTTTTGACTTTTATAAAGTGCAAAACATGGTGACGTCTTGGCAAGAACAAGGCGATACGCTGACTATCGAAGAGTATCAGTCCGCCAAAACGGCCATAGAGTCTGCGGTTGATAGCCAGCCTAGCCATCCTTTGTATCGAGATTTACTAGGGCAAGTGTCTGAATGGGGGGCAATAGCAGGCTACGAAGAGTCAGAAAGCTCACTAGGCTTGGCAAAAGCGCATTATCTGCGAGCGACCCAGTTGCGCCCGCTGTGGCCTGTCACCTGGGCTTCTTTAGCCATGGTTAAGTGGCGTCTACAAGAATTCGATGACGAAATGCTATTGTATCTGCAACGAGCGAGTGAGTTAGGGCCACAAAAGCCCGAGGTGCACATTTTATACGTGAAGTTAGGTATGGCTTTGTATGCGAATAATCACCCAATGCTGCTGACCATTCGAAAAGAGTTTTACCATCGAGTGGCTCTTGGTTTAAGCGCTCCTCAGAGCCGGAAGCAAGTGCTAGAACTGATCACACAATACAAGGCTGAAAAACGCGTGTGCAGATGGCTTAGAAATGAACCCTTGTCGGTCCAACGGAAAGTACCAAATTGCCCAGCCAGTAAGAGAAAACGCTAAGCATCCAAATGCTATTTGTAAGTTGACTATCGAAAAAGTAACTAATTAGTCTCAGCTCTTAAACCAATCCCACACACCAAGTGAATAATCTGGCAGTAAATCAATGCCTAATGCTGATTTAAGCAAGTAAATTAGCAAAATACCTGTTAATGCAGAAAACGTCATGAAACCAGCAAGCAGCAGCGCGTTAATAAAGCGGCTGGCTCGTAATTGAGAGCGGGTCATGCTGCGATGGTTCTTTCCCGCCAACAAAACATAATAGTAACGATATTTAAACCAAGGAATAGTGCCACGTAAATCTATCGGGTGGTGACCCCACTGACGGCTACTCACAGCATTTCTGAGGTGAGATAGCTGCTCTTCACTAAATGATGCTTGAACGGATTTTGGCATGCGTTCTAGCAAGTTTACAATCGCCGGGTCTTGCTCTATTGGCCCACTAAATTTCTTGCTCATACCGCTACCTTCTTATTTAAATGTCGCTTTTTACCCCTTGTTATTTTTAGCTGATTGATGGCTAAAGACAAAGCTAAAAAAACGACAAAATAACATGTATTCGCAGGTGCTTGCAGCGGGAAATCAACCGTCATGTGTAATGACATTCCTAGGATAGCCATACAGCATGCGAATGCGGTTCCCTTTAAAATAGAGGGGCGATGTTTGCGCATCGCTCGCACGCTCTTGGCAAAACACCATAAAACAAGCAAAGCTAAAAATAGTGTCGCGGGGACTCCGTATTCAATCGCCATTTGCAGATAATCATTATGCGCATGGTCGTAAAAAGAGTGAATATTAGATACCTTGTAGCTAGGAAAGGTACTATAGAAACTACCACCACCACTACCGAATAAGGGGAAGTCTAAGAGCATAGGGATAGCGTCCGTAACAACATCACCTCTGCCTTCTTGAGATAGGTTGGTGCTCTCTAAACGCTCTTGCACTTTATCGAGTCCAAACCATGCGCTGACTATAAAAACATCAATCACGAACATACTAACAATTAAAATGGACAAGCCTCGGCTGCGGTTTTTAATTATCACTAGAGCCAAAACTCCTATCAGGGTCATAGTCGCAAAAAATGCTGCGTTCCCCATCCGTGAGCGAGACATTACCAGCGCAATTACCATGATGGCCAAACTAATGCGAATCAGTGCCTTACTGCCCAGTAATGTCGACAATATTGAGCGCATAATATCTCTAGGACTGCCACTTTGGTTACCTTGCAGGCTGGCTACCATTAAGCCTATACCAGCTGATAAAGTCAGCACTAAGAAATTAGCGAAGTGATTTTTGTAAACAAAGCTACCCGTCGCCACATCACTGACAGGTAAGCCGAAAATCATGCTGTACTCGCTGCCTGATAAAACCTCTAATGCGCCATACAGAGCTTGAATCGCGCCACTTGCTAACATGGTAAGCAAAATCAATCGTAAGCGCTTTTCAGTATCCACTAACACTAATACAACAATGAGCAAGCAGAAATAGCTAAGGCTTTTGAGCAAATTGATATAGCTTTGACCAATATCTAACGATAGATGAAACTGCTCAACACCATAATGTAGTTGAGCTTCATAACTCATCGGGCTCAGGGCATTTATAATAGAGGCGGGTAAGGGGATAATCTGAATGATGGCGAATCCCAAGAAAACCAACCAGAGACCTATTGGCAGCCGGTAAGCACGTAACCCCATCCAAGGTCTTGTTCTTCGCAAATACGCGCACGCCAGAGACAATGAGAAAATAACGACTTCCATCAAGCCCCAAGCCCAAGGGCGGTTTGAGCCTAATGGGATAGGTAACCACACCAGCAAACCTAATAAGATATAAAACGAGTAGCTATGAAGTTTGGTATTCAAAGGATCCCTTTAGCTATTTTGAATGCGTGGTAAACGAAATGAAAGTGACAACTGAATGATTGTAAACAAAAAAGCCAGCGATTTTCGCTGGCTTTTAAAAATACTAAATCATTTAATTGGTTGAGGCAGTGGTATCCCCGCCACCCGTACCACCTGCGCCGACACCTGTTCCAGCTGGCGTCGCTGTTACAGCAACGTTAGCACCTGCTGCGGTAGCTGCTGAGACGGTTGTTGGGTCAGCACCTGCCGAGATTGCGGCTAATAGTGCATCGTTAGGTTCAATTTCACCGGTCGTAATGGCTGAGTCAATAACGTCTTGAGCAAAGCTGGGGTAAAGTGTGACCGCCAATCGTATGATCTCACCAGCGTCACCAGGAAATGCTTCGATTGAACCTTTGGTTGAGTCAGTTAACGTGTTCAAATCAACCATGTTGCGCATGAAGTTTGCACTAATTTTTGTGTTTAACCCAACGACTAATCTCGCTGTGCCACTGATCAAAGCATCGTCTTCTCGCGTCACATCTGCAATGGTTTGACTTACCGCTTCGTCCAACGTCGCTCCGCTTTGAACCAGAGTGACTATCGCGCTATGAATAGTGCGCCCAGGTTGATCTTCATCTCCAAAGAGAATGATTTCCTGCTCAGTTAGAGCCGCGTCATTTGCACTCACCTGTTGAGTGGATTCTGTCTGTTGAGCATGGACGGGTGATACAAGCATCACGCTAGACAAAAATAAATAGGTTAAAAAATGTCGCATAAAAACTCCGAAAAATAGAGGTGTGAGCTTAAAACTCACAACAAACGCTGCAATCATAAGTTTAGACGGTCGAAAAAGCAATACTAGACTAAGGTCGACCAGGTAAAAAAACGAGTCTTATCAGTATTTTGCTGATGGAAGTTAAATACTCATTGAGTGAGAGTTAACTGACAACTTATGCCTTGTTTATATTGACTTAAGCGCAATTGAACCCCTTTGACATTACTACACTCATTTACTTATTTAGTATCGACCGGCATACCGATGTAATAGCCCTGTAAATGGTCAACGAATAAACCAGTCAAGCATTTCGCTTCAGCTTCACTTTCCACCATTTCAGCGATGACTTGGATGTTCAGACCGTGTGCGATGTTGACCAAAGATTGAACAAATAATTGGTTGTCAGGCTCATTGTGAATATTGCGCACGTAACGCCCGTCTAGCTTTAAATAATCAGGGCGGATTTTGCGAAGGTGTGTGATTGCAGCTAATTGTGCGCCAAAGCGCTCCACTGTGATCCTAACGCCGCGCGACTTCAGCTGCTGAATAAAGCGCATTAAGTCCTGTGTGCCATTAACCAAAGCCCGTTCTGGTATTTCGAGCACTAATTTAGCGCAGGCTGCACTATCTTGGGGGAGGGCGCTAATAAGCCACTGGTGAAAACTAGTTTGGCTGAGTGATAAACGAGATACATTAAGGCCAATCGCATGCTGCTGATTAGGCAACTGCGCCAATGCGCTCGCGATTAACAACTCATCAAGTTTTTGCGCGTAATTGAGCCTGACCGACGCCGGTACCAGTTGGCCCATGGGCAAGTAACCGTGAGCTTTATTGTCGCTATCAGTCTTATTATGTTCTGAGCTATCAGCCTTATTCGCAGATGCACCAGTACCTGAACTGAAACGCGCAAACCACTCGGCGTAGAGCGTCTCGCCTTGCTTAGTCTGAATTGGCTGAGCGACAAAGTCTGCGTGATTCTGCTGCAAAATGGTGTTTAATTGCGCGCGCCATTCACAGTTGCTGTGATGTACGTCTTCCTGTTGTGCTAACTGCCATCTATCTGTGCTAACACTCGCACCAGAAAGGGCATTATCTGCTCGTTCTAATACATCCGTGCGAGTGTCGCCAAAACTAAATGACCCCACACCGACATGAGCCGTGCCTAGTCTATACTCGCTTTTTTCAATGGCATTGAGTTGGCTAATAACACTTTGCGCAAAGCTAACAGTGGGTTGCTGAGCAATATCTTCTAATAACACCACAAAATCAGCCCCTGAAACTCTAAACAAGGTTCCATTGAGGTCTTGTTGAGCAAGCGCATTTTGCAATTCTTGACTGACAAGAGTGACATATTCGTCCCCCGCCTGGTAACCCAAACTACTGTTAACTTCGTTTAAGCTGGTCAAACGGATAAGCAGTAAATAACCTTGTGAATGTTGTTCGCTATCAGCGAGTAATTGTTCAAAAGCCAATTCAAACGCCCGGCGGTTAGCCACACCTGTGAGCGTGTCCTGATAGGCAAAATCGCGGTAACGTTCAGCTTGGCTCGACAGCTGAGTAAACAGTTTAGCTAGCTGAGCTGACATTCTATTTACCGCTAGCACGATACGTTTCAATTCAGGGGTGCGGGGGATCGTCGCAATTTGTTCAAATTGCTGTTTACTGATGGCGTCAGCCTGTTTCACCACAGCCAATAAAGGCGTAGTGATCATTTTGACCAAAGCATATAACAGGACTAGAGCACCGATAAATACGGCCAATATCATCCAAAAAGACTGCACCGCATTTTGCCACAATTGTTGATACCCAAACCCAGGGTGACTTTGCACTGCTAAAGTGCCTGCCATCGTCCAGCCGTCATTCAGATCAGTAACGCTTTCTGGTGGGGTAAGGGGCAATAACTCCCGAAACCACTTAGGCACACCTTCAACCGTACTTGGGTTGTGTTTTTCGAGCAATATATTTTGGTTGGCATCACGCAGCACCATGCTTTGGTAAAAACCACGGTCAAAAATAGCATTCATCATGGTATCTACCAAAGGCAAGTCTTCCTGCACTGCCACGTAGGGGGCAATGGATAAACCGAGCGATGTCGCCGTGTCTTGTGCGTGTGACGCTAGTTGCTGGTCAACAAAATCTCGCGTGTTGTTAGTATTGATCCAAAGTGTGCCTATAAACACGAGTATCAACACAGCGAGCAAGCTTAAGCTCAATTGTCTAGACAGTGGCATAACGGGTTTCCTCAAGCATCATTAATCGCCTAATTGCATTCGTTGGTTTAAATCGTTCCATAAATTATTATTACCCCCTTGCTGTACTTTCTGGCCTCGGCCTTGTTCTTTAGCCAACCAAAGGCCGTCACCGTTAAAGCTGTAAACGGGTAATAAGTCGCGGCGGCGTGAAGCGGGTAAAATACGTCTATTAATATTATCGAGTACCAAAGGCACTGAATTTGATTGTTCGTAGTAGGCCAGCACCATATGGGCCTGGCGCAGGCGGGTTGCAGTAACATACATCAAGCGTAATTTTTCGGCGGGAACGCCCAATTCTTTTAAGCTGAAATATTTAGCTATTACAAAGTCTTCGCAATCACCGCCCTCGGTGGCTAAAAACTCGACTGGCGTGGCCCAGTAATCGTCTTTCCCCCAATGCTTGATGTCGTCGACAAATTCAAGCTCATTGAAGAAATTGTTCACCCTGTAGAGTTTTTCATCAACGGGAATATCGAGGTTATCGCTGAGGAGTTCCTGCCATGCTCTAACACGCTTTAGTGCTTCATTGTCATACTCGCTGCGTATTTTATTAAACAACGCGTCGTTAAATACAATGTTGCTATCCGCTAGCGCGCGCAACATGAATAAAACAAACACTATTGAAAGAAAAATACACAAAAAACGCATTAGAAAATAAAATCCTTTACCTATTTTTGGCCAGCGAATGAGATTTCCGCTGGTGCGTTGTGACTATCGCTCAACGAGACAATGGCTAGCAACTCGTGTCATAATAACTAAATCCGCACGCATTATAATAAATCTAAGTATGAGGACGCCCGTGGCGCAAGTGAAAGGAATAGTACGTTAACCTACTGAACATTGGCAAAGTATTCTTAATTAACGCTTTGGTGTAACCTTGGTATTATGCTTGCTTTATCGGCGCTGTATCAAAGTTTTGGGCTCTTCCACAGAAGTGCAAGAATGCGTTGTAAGCGCCACTGAACATTGCTGCAACTTAAGCAATATGGATTTTGATTTAATTTACAGAAGTAGCATTGATGTTAAATTACCACAATAAGACTATCGCCTTCGTGATCAACTCATTGGAAGGGGGCGGAGCGGAGCGGGTTATATGTAACCTAATATGCAACATACAAGACAGTTTTACTGCCAATGGCTGTAACGTTTACTTGATCTTGCTCGATGATTTGCCCGAAGAGCAGCAGTGCCCAGACTATGCAACTAAAATCACCCTTGATGCCAATGGCAAACTTATTTCCAGTTATTACCAACTAAGCCAATGGGTTAAAAATAACAAACCTGACTTATTGGTCAGCTTTTTAACGCGCAGTAACCTCGTTGCTACCGTTATTGGTAAGCAACAAAACATACCTACTGTGATCAGTGAAAGGGTTAATACTAGTAGCCATTTTGCAACATCTCGTACGGGTTTTATCAGTAAATTCTTAATTAAATTACTCTATCCTAAAGCGACATGCGTAGTGCCTGTGTCACAAGGCGTTATGCAAGACTTAGTCGATAATTACAGTGTGCCACAATCCAAATGCACCGTCATGTATAATGCATATGACAGAAGCACCTTGCTGGAAAAGTCACAAGCAGCAGTCAACGATTTACCGACCAAGCCTTACATGATTGGCATTGGGCGCTTAGTGCCTAATAAAAATTTCTCTTTATTAATCAAGGCATTTGCGAAAAGTGCGAGCCAGCGAGATTTAGTGATCCTAGGCCAAGGGCCCGAGATGCTTGATTTAAAAGCCCTAGCGAAACAATTGGGTGCTGAATCGAGAGTACACCTACTCGGTTTTCGAGAAAATCCTTATCCCTACCTAGTGAATGCAGATTACTTAGTTTCCTCATCAAATGCAGAAGGGTTCCCCAATGGTATTGCAGAAGCAATGTGTTTAGGTAAGCCTGTTATTGCAACAAACTGCCAATCTGGCCCCGCTGAAATACTAACGGGCGATAACAACACACAAACAGATAACTATTTAACGGCCGAGCACGGCATTTTGTGTAAAGTGAATGATGTTGATGCACTTAAAGGTGCAATATATGACATGGAATTAGCCGATAATCTTCAACGATACGAAGTTAAAAGCGAACATAGAGCTGCATTTTTCTCGTATGCAGCGATGCAACACACCTTCGAGCAAATTGTAAAAAAAGCCTTAAATAATTCTGAAGTCAAAAGAAATTAAGATGATAAAAACAAAATCTGATTATTTACGCTATCTAGAGCAAGACAAAAAGGCACTCAATATCAAGGGTGGGCTTAAAGATAGGTTGACACATGACATTTGGCACTTTCAGAAAGCGCTGAGAAAACTCGAATATTACAAAAATACATCGTCAAATATCGTGACTAAATTCTATGCACTTTATCTGCAGTTCAGAGTGAGAAAGTTAGGTAGAAATCTGGGGTTTTCTATTCCTGCAAATGTATTTGGTCCCGGGTTATCTATAGCTCATGCTGGGACAATAGTGGTTAACAATAACACACGTATTGGCGCAAATTGCCGAGTACATGTTTGCGTGAACATCGGTGCAAGTGCTTCTGACGGTAGCAAGGCTCCGATCATTGGTGACAATTGCTATATTGCACCAGGCGCAAAAATATATGGTGACATAAGCCTGGGTAATAATGTCGCTACTGGCGCAAATGCAGTAGTAAATAAGTCTTTTGCCAGCAACGTGACATTGGCAGGCTCACCTGCAAAAGTAATTGCTGAAAAGGGGCCCTTAGATTTCAGACATGAGTCAATAGTTGGTGCGGGGACTGATGAAAAATAAGTTGCTGCGAATGAAGGTTTACTCGGGGATCGCGCATGTTTGAGTTAGTGAAACTAATAGTCGGCCTGATCACACTCTTTTATGTTGTAAAATCCATAAAAAAGTCATCCAATAAATATATCGCATTTGTAATGTTAGCTCTATGGATTCGGTTTTTCTTATCTGCATTCCATACTATTACTTTTCCATCTTTGGTTGCTGGGTTTTCCTTAAACGCGCTAGGTTCTATCGGAATAACAGCTTTTGGTGTATTTATTATACCGACCGCTTTTTTTGGGTTGAAAAAATTTGCTACCATCTATTTTTTCCTATTGACTGTTTTAATTAGCGCTCTATTCAACGAGGAATATGTTGGCTTGATTAAAGTTTTGGTTAAGTGGACCTACTTTCTCACTATCGCAATCGCGCTCTTTCTTGCTTTCAAATTGAGTGGCATTCGAGAAACCCTTAAGAGAGCTTTGATACCCTTTATAATGCCAGTTGCGTTGCAATTTCTATCGATCTTATTGGGTGAAGTAAAAGCATCTGAAGCCGATAATTCAGCAAGTTACATAGGCGGTTATAACCACGAAGCTGCATTTTCCATGATGTTAGTCGCCTTTGTAATATTGGTTGGTTTGATGCCTAAAAAAGTAATTCGCTGGCAGTCAACATTGTTTTTTACTGGTGTAATATTTATATTTCTGGCGAACTATAGGACTGCCGTTATAGCAGTACTACCGGTCGTTATAATATTCTTACTTTCTGGAATGCAACAAAAAATGGAACCTCGCTACCAATTGCCTGCAATCGTATTTGGTGGGTTAACGTCAGTCGCTGTGCTCTCATTTTTTTTCAGTACCCAACAAGAACGCTTTCAAGACATAATCATATTCATAAGTAATTTTGATGAATTAATCAAAGCACCGTTTTACTATACAGAGTTTGAGAAAGATATTTTTTCCGCTCGTGTATATATATGGAGCGATTATCTATATGCCTTTGGGGCAGGGGATTTTTGGCAGCAGCTTTTTGGAAACGGTCCGGAGTCTTGGGTCGGTTTATTTCCAAAATATGCTCATAATACTTATGTATCATACGTTTATGAGTTTGGGTATTTAGGGCTTAGTTCTTTCCTTTTTCTCAATCTCATTGTTCTGGTGTCTGCATGGAAAATGAAAGATAAAAATTTATCTAAAAAAGTGTTTTTCTCTCTAGTCGGCTTTTTAATTATGAATTTGGCTACTATGCCCATATGGGCTATAGAAGGTCTTATTGTGTATGCAATACTCCTAAGTATAACATTTGCAAATCCCCGAGCTAGTGAGATGAAATGAAAATATGTGCAATTGGACTGCGTGGAATACCGAGAGTTATGGGTGGCATTGAGTCTCATTGCCAGCAGCTTTATCCGCGACTCGTTGCTCAGGGCACTGAAGTGACCGTTTTGGCACGCTCACCCTACGTGCAAAAAACGGCGTATGAATTCCAAGGGGTAAAGGTTGTTCCTGTTTGGGCGATGCGCCACAAATTTCTAGAAACGTTTTTGCATACGTTTGTCGCTATATTTTTTGCGCGCTTATTTGTGCACCCTGATGTTATTCACTTACATGCCATCGCCCCTGCGCTATTCACTCCGTTGGCACGCTTGTTAGGCATGAAGGTCGTCGTGACCCATCATGGGGCAGACTATGATCGCCAAAAATGGAATGCCTTTGCCAAAGGCTTACTTAAAACAGGCGAGAAAATGGCAATTAAATTTGCAAATAAAATTTTGGTGGTAGGCAATTCTCTTACTGAACGCTTAAAGCAAGAGAACCCTAAGCAAGCCCACAAGATTGAGTTTGTACCTAACGGCGCAATCGCGGATTTTGATAGCAACGTGACTCTAAGCGATCTGCACGCAACCGGCCTTACAATAGAAGAGCAGAGTTACATAGTGACAGTGGGTCGGTTAGTACCTGAAAAGGGCTTTCACGACTTAGTGAAAGCTTATCTTATGGCTGACATACCACAGAAGTTGGTGATAGTAGGAAGTGCTGATCACCAAGACGCTTATTCTGATGACTTATTACAGCAAGCATCTGAGCGAGTCATTTTCGCAGGAAGGCGTGAAGGCCTTCAGTTAAAAGCGTTATATAAGTTCGCTAAGTTATTTGTATTACCTTCGTATCACGAAGGGTTACCCATTGTTGCGTTAGAAGCGATAAGTGCAAACACACCTGTATTACTTAGCGATATCCTGCCCAACTTAGATATTGATTTAAAACCAGATAATTACTTTTCGACAGGGGACTTGGCGGACTTAGCTAAAAAATTACAGCTACCCATACCTCGTTCATTCCGAGACGATATATTGGACAAATTCGATTGGAATAAAATTGCAGAGCAAACTTACGTGCTGATGTATGCCACAGCTACAAAGCATTCAATCAGTACCTAATTACATTGAACATACTATTAAGGGTAACATCTTATTGCTGTCGTTGGCCTTAAAATTGCTTACTTCAGAAAAAGAACATGTATAATTTGGTTATTGTGATTTTGATATAATAAAGGCTCCCACTTTTCGATTCAATTTGTGCTAACTTACGCACTTTTTGTTGGGTGTGCTTAATGTTGTGGCTATAGAGCGATTAGCTGACATGGACATGGATGAGAATTATGCTAACTGGTCAAAATGCGAAATATTCTGCTGAACGCATGGGGGAGCTACTTTATTTCCCAAAAAATAAAGCATGACGACAGTGAATATGGTTAAAGCACAGCCCGAAAATGGTTTCACTTTTAGCATGGAGCTATCATGTTGGACGACTTGTGCAAACTAACACTCAGATCAATCACACATATTAAACGAGATAATATATGAAATATTTAGTAACGGGCGCCGCCGGATTTATCGGAAACTATGTCGCTGAAAAGCTTTGCTCACAAGACCATGAGGTCGTTGGATTGGATAACCTTAATGATTATTACGATCCAAAATTAAAATTAGCGCGTTTAGCGCGTATTGAGCATTTGGATAATTTTACCTTTATAAAATTAGACATTTCTGATCGTGACGGTATCGCTACGTTATTTGCAAACGAAAAATTTGATCGTGTGATCCATTTAGCGGCACAAGCTGGTGTTCGTTACTCCATAGAAAATCCGATGGCTTATATTGACTCCAATATGACGGGAATGGCCACCATTCTTGAGGGTTGTCGGCATAATAAAGTTGAGCATTTGGTGTACGCGTCTTCAAGTTCAGTATACGGCGCCAATAAAAAAATACCTTTCTCTGAAAATGACCGAGTAGACTATCCTGTATCACTTTATGCTGCGACTAAAAAGTCTAACGAATTAATGGCGCATACTTATAGCCATCTGTATTCATTGCCCACAACTGGCCTACGTTTCTTTACTGTTTACGGGCCTTGGGGCCGACCCGATATGGCGCCTTTCCTTTTTACCGATGCTGTTGTAAACGATCGCCCGATAAAAGTATTCAATGAAGGCAAGATGCAACGAGATTTCACGTATATAGATGACATTGTTGAAGGGATATTGCGCATTCAGAATGTAATACCTAAGCCAATCGAAAACGACGTCTCTACGTCAGAATATTCACCTTTTTATAAACTGTATAATATAGGTAACAATACCCCTGTAGAACTAGAAGAATTTATCACTTGTATAGAAAATGCGTTAGGTAAAAAAGCAGTTAAAAACTACTTACCTATGCAAGATGGCGACGTAGTTAGAACCTTCGCCGACATTACAAATTTAGAAAACGAAATAGGCTTTAAGCCACAAACAAAATTACAAGATGGGATCAATAATTTCGTCGAATGGTTTAAAAACTATCATTAATCTCGCGCATAGGAGAATTAAGTGAAAGGGATTTATATAATAAACTCACTCGAAGGAGGAGGCGCTGAGAGGGTGTTTTCTTCGCTTGTTTCTTTGATCCAAAATGACGCTAACGGCGACGATATAGAAATCATTTTAATTGATGATAGAAAGGACATTTATGCGTTACCTGAGCAGGTCATCGTTCACCGAATTGGTGAGATGAGTTCATTTCGATCATTTCTTAGATATATGTCTATCGTGAAAAAGGCGAAACCTGATTATGTGGTGAGCTTTTTAACCAGAGCCAATATGTATAACGTTTTCGGTAGCTTTTTTGCCACCTACAAAGCCTTAGTCAGTGAACGGAGTAATACAAATGGCCGCTTGAAGGGAAGTTTCATAGCATTAAAACGTTTGTTAGTGCAGTTTATTTATAAACGAGCAGCGCTGGTCATTGCTGTATCACAAGGCGTAAAAGACTGTTTGGTTGATGATTTTAATATTACGTCGAACAAGATTTTTGTTTTGAACAACGCAATCGATGTCAAGGCTGTACAAGCCCTTGTAACGGGCAGCGATGCCGTCCCTTATAACAAGTATATCGTTGCAATGGGGCGTTTGGTGAAAACCAAGGGGTTCGACACACTGATTAAGGCATATGCTTCATCTAAAGTGCAGAGCGACCTCAGAATACTTGGTGATGGGCCTGAAAAAGAGTATTTGCAAGGCATATGCAGTGAGCTAGGAGTTACAGAAAAGGTCTATTTCGAAGGTTTTAGAAGTAACCCTTATCCATATATAGCGCAAAGTGAGTTCTTTGTGCTTCCATCGCAGTTAGAAGGCTTTCCAAACTCTCTAGTGGAAGCTTTGAGCTTGGGGAAGGCTGTATTATCAACAGATTGTACGGACGGCCCAAGAGAGATATTGAACTTGGAGGCAACTATTGAGCTCAGCGAAGTCCATCAAGCTGAGTTCGGCGCTCTAGTTAATGTAAGTGACGACGTTGGACTTGCCAAAGGTTTAAGTTTATTGGAAGACGACCTCACATTACGCTCACGTTACGAAAAATTAAGTTTTAAATGCATTGAAAAGTATTCTCCAGAGAATTTCTACGCAAACTTTCAGTTCATTCTAAGCAAAGCATTTACATAAAAACTTTATAACAAGTTTTAGATTAATGAGGTACGCGTTTTGTCTAAAGTAGATATGGCCTTTATTGGTGGGCGAGGGCTGTTTTCGAACTATGGTGGTGTTGAAAACGCTATTCGAGAAATCGCATTGGAAGTGGCTAAAAAAAGCGAAAATATAATCGTATATGGTGCGTCTAATGAAAATGAAAACGTATTTAGCCTGCCGCAAAACTTAACTCGAGTTGATTGCCCGTTATTGATTTATAAACAATTAGGACAGCATGGTCTTATTCTGTTCTGTGTTTTACACGCGCTATTTGTAGGTAGACCGAAAGTTGTCTATCTATTTGCTTCGGGCCCATGTATTTTTACGCCTTTGTTAAGGTTAGGTGGGATTAAAGTTATCACTAGCCTGCGCGCTGTGGATAGCGCCAGAGATAAATGGGGCAAAGTCAGTCAAAAAATTCTTCAGATGGGAGAATATTGCTCTTGGCGTTTTTCAAATGCCTTTACTGTCAACAGCAAAGAGATGGTTGAAATCTATGCACCTAAGCGCAGTGATGTTAAATTTATTCCTAACGGTGCAAAAGGGATAGAAACCAAAGGCGAAGGCAAGTTAAACGAACTCGGATTAACTGCGTACGGTTATTTTTTGTTTGCCGCACGCCTTGACCCAGTTAAGCGCTTACACATTTTACTCGAAGCACACAGTAAGCTCCCTCAAGAAATACGCCCTCCTTTGGTCGTCGCTGGCGGACATGTTAAAGACAAGCAATACGAGCAACAACTAATCGATATGGCTGCTTCAGATGTTATATTTGTTGGGCACATTTCAAAGAAAGACTTAGATCCTCTCATGGCCCATTGCCGAGCCTTTATATTACCGTCTGTGTTAGAGGGTATGTCAAATAGTATTCTTTCTGCTATGGCAGCGGGTAAGCCAGTTCTTGCTGCTGATGTACCGGCGAATAGTGACTTGGTTGAATTTAAAGATGCGTTGTTTACAGCAGACGATGTAATTGAATTACAAAGTAAATTGGAAGTGCTTTCAACCGATAGTGAGTTTTGTGCAACTTTGGGGAGCCGGCTTAAAGGACGAGCTCAAATGGAATACAGTTGGTCTACAACAAGTGAAAAATTCTATCAATTATCCAAATCGATTAACTAAAGTACACAGCTCCAATGGTGTCGAATTTTAGGAGTTCAATGTGATGAGTAGGAAAAAAGAACGTTTTATTGAAGTAATCAAAGCTGATTTAAATTCGCGCGGGCAAAAATTAAGCCTGATGAAGTTCCTAATCGATCCAATTACGAGGTTTCATTGGTATTTGAGAGCAACTGAGTCTTTGCAATATAAGGCGTACTTGAAGCCTTTTTATTTCTTTAGCAAATATTTATTTTTGTCTTTATCACGCAAGCTAGGTTTTTCCATACCAATTAATACTTTAGGTAAAGGAGTTTATATTCCTCACTATGGTTACATTGTTGTAAACTCTCGCGCCTTTATAGGGGAAAGGTCAGTGTTGAACGTTGGAGTTTGTATCGGTCGCCACCCTGGTTCAAAAGAGTTAGTACCGATAATAGGTAAGAGCGTATTTTTAGCTCCTGGCGTCAAGATTTTCGGCAAAGTAGAAATAGGAGATGGGTGTTTATTGGGAGCTAATGCCGTAGTAACAAAAAACATTCCGGCACATAAGTTAGCGGTAGGCATTCCGGCCAAGATTATCGATGACGTTTCGGAAGAGACTTTACGCGTGTATGGGCTGTTGGAGAAACAATGAGCTTCATAAGTTTTAAGTAAATTAATAAATCAATAGGAATTTTAAATATGTCAGTTTTGGATAGTAATGTAAGCAACAAAGAAATTGAATCTGTCATTGTTACCCCAGCTCGATTGAGCGGAAAGGTTAAAGTCAGCGGAGCCAAAAACTCTGTGCTGCGCCTTATGGCTGCCACCTTGCTTAGCGACGAAACCATCTCTATTCACAATTACCCTGCAACCTTGTTAGATGCCATCGTGCACAAAGATATGTTGGAAGTGTTGGGAAAAGAGTGTGTTGTTGAAGAAGACATTTTGTTTGTTAAAGAGCCTGCTGGTATTAAAAACAAGCTAGAGTGGGACAGTCGCTCTATTCGTAATACCTTGCTCATTTTAGGCGGTCTTGTGGCTCGCACTGGCTTTGGCGCAGTACCACTACCTGGTGGATGTAGCATAGGTGGTGGTGGTGGTGATCGCGCGTATGACCTACATGTGATGTTACTGGAAAAACTCGGCGCTAGAGTCTGGGAAGAAGAAGGCTATTTATGTGCTGAGTCTAAAGGAGGTAAGCTGATAGGTGCAGATATTCATTTGCCTATACGCTCAACTGGCGCGACTGAAAATGCTATTATTGCTGGTTCGTTAGCAAATGGGGTTACACGAATATGGAACCCTCACGTACGCCCAGAGATACTCGATTTGATTGATATGATGAATTCAATGGGGGCTCAAATTACCGTATTCGGTCAAGAACACATCGAAATTGTAGGTAAAGACTCACTTCGCGGCACGTCTCATACGGTTATCCCTGATAATGTTGAAGCATTGACTTGGTTGGTCGGGTCTGCAGTAACAAATGGTGAAATCGAAATAATCGATTTCCCTTATCAACACCTTGAGATTCCGTTGATTTTTTTACGTGAGTCGGGTGCAAATTTGTATCGAAATGACAATTCATTGATTGTGCGCGGTTCAAAATGCTACCCGTTAGAAATGAGTACCGGTCCTTACCCAGGCATTAACTCAGATATGCAGCCCATATTTGCGGTCTATGCAGCTAAAGCTCTAGGCCAATCAAAGTTTGTCGATTTGCGCTTTCCGGGTCGTTATGGCTATGCAAATGAGTTAAATAAGATGGGGTTGGATTCTTCAGTGGATGAGAACTTATTGAAAATTAATGGTGGAAATCCTCTTAACGGTGCCACAGTTAAAGCCCTTGATTTACGTGCTGGTATCGCACTATCGTTAGCGGGGCTTTTTGCTGACGGCGAAACTAAAATTGAAAGCGCATGGCAAATTACCCGTGGCTATGACCGTTTTATTGAGAAAATGAATAGCCTTGGCGCTACCATTCAACCCACTTACAAAGATTAATTGAGGCGTTAATTAGGAAATGGATGCTTCATATATTTCACAGTTATTACGTGGCGTTGATTGTGATATCACTGAGAATGTTCCTCTTTGTGATATCACTCGCTGGCGCATTGGCGGTCTGGCTAAGTTAGTTATTAAGCCAAAATCGATAGTGGGCTTATCAGCTTTACTTAAAATCTTTTACGAGTATAAGATCCCTAAACTTGTGGTTGGCTCTACCAGTAACTTGCTCTTCAGTGATGAAGGGTTAGATATTCCGTTAATTCAGATGGGGGGGGCTTTGTCTAATGTAGTCATTGAGGGTACTAAAGTCGTTTGTGAAAGCGGTATTTGGGTACCTGGATTTGCCCGTTTGCTCGCTTCTTATGGGTTAAGTGGTTTAGAGCATATTTGCGGTATCCCAGGTACATTAGGGGGCTTGATTTATATGAATGGTGGCAGTCAGCGAAAGGGCATCGGAAGTAATATCGTTAGTGTGACAACTATTGATGAGCGGGGCGAACTAAACGTTTACTCGCAGAGTGAATGTGAGTTTGCTTATCGAGCGTCTGTTTTTCAGCATAAGAGCGAGACAATCGTGCGCTGTGAGTTGGCGCTGACCCCTAGAGAGCCCAAAGCCATTAAGCGCGAAGTGCTGTCTATATTGCGTTCTCGGCGTTTAAAGTTCCCAAATAAATTGCCCAACTGTGGCTCGGTATTTGTGAGCGACCCCGCCATGTATGCTGATTACGGCCCGCCTGGCAAAGTGATTGAAGATGCAGGACTAAAAGGCACTATACGGGGCAAGGCTGCCATTTCAGAGTTGCACGCCAATTTTATTGTTAATCAGGGCCATGCTTCATCAGATGATGTTTTGTATCTTATCCACCTAGCGCGAAAGAGCGTACAAATCAATACTGGATATAGCCTTAGAGCTGAAGCCATTTTTATCGATAAATGGGGCAAACAAACACCGGCGCATTCAGTTGCTGAGCGGCGATGGAATGATGAACTTAGCAAGTGAGTTATCGTTCCTAGGCGGTTGTAATGTTTCCTAATAAACACTGGCAGTATATGAAAATTAACCACATGCAACACCATGGATGTTTCGATGTATGACCAAAACTAATGAGTGGTCTTATTTAAAGAATATTATTTCGGTCTTTATGACGAAAGTGTTCGTTTTAGGCTTTGGCCTAATCAGTACCATTATTTTAGCCCGAGCATTAGGCCCTGAAGGGAGGGGACTTTTAGCGGCTATCCTTATTTACCCCACTTTACTTGTAGCCATCACCGAGGGTGGTATGCGCCAATCAGCGGTCTTCTATTTAGGACAAAAGAAGGCTAGCGATGCCCAAATTATTGGTGCTTTATTTAGCTATATACTCTTCGCTGGTGCAGTGGGGACCCTTGCCGTTTATGCATTAATGCGATGGTTCGGGCCGACTGGGTTTAGCGATTCGACCCTGATGTTGGCGGCAATAATTTTACCGTTATCTATAGCGGTTAACGCACTTAAAGGCATTTTCCTGGGTAAGGAAAAAATTAGCAAATTCAATGAAGCTACTTGGATTCAAAAATTAGTTTATTTGACAGGGATAGCTGCACTTCATTTTGCAGGGTACTTGACTGTATTTTCAGCAGTAGTTATGACTACATTTGCAGCGTTGTTTAATTTATTTCAAGCCTTATATTATCTAAAGAAAAATCAGCTTTTCAGTTTTGAATTCGATTTTAGTGTTTTTAAAAGTATGTTTAAGTTAGGTATTATCTATGCTTTAGCACTGTTTTTTATTCAAGCTAATTATAAATTGGATATACTTTTTCTAAGTTGGCTATCTACACCGAATGAGCTCGGTAACTATGCTGTAGCGGTGCAAATAGGTGAGCTTTTATGGCAATTACCAGCTGCGGTGTTGGTTGTTTTGATGTCTAAAAGTGCCAATTCTGATCCAAAAACGATTATTCAAACTGTCTGCAAAACTTCCCGTTTAACTTTACTTGTTACCACCGCCTCTGGCTTCGGCTTGCTCTTTATATCTTATTTTTTGGTAGAGCCTGTATTTGGAGAGGGCTTTTCTCTCACGTTTAATATGCTTTTGATGCTTAGCCTAGGTCTTGTGATGGCATCCGTTTTCAAATCAATAAATGCATATTATGCGGGGCAGGGTAACCCATACTTTACTATTTATCTAATGGGAGCGGTTGTTTTGATTAATGTGATCTTAAATTTCATACTTATACCTATTTATGATGGAGTTGGTGCGGCTCTTGCTTCCACGGTAAGTTACACCTTTTCTGCGATTGGGGCCGCTGTCATTTTTTCAAAACGAGAAAACGTGCCGTTTAAAGACTTGTTGATTTGTAAAACGTCTGACTTTTCTCCAATTTTAGCTCGGTTAAAGAAAAAGTAAAAAGATGCTTCGAGAGTTAAAAATTGTAGTTCAATTAAAGAGACTTTAGTGAGGGGTTATGTTCCGGTTTAGAGCGGGTGATAAGGTTTTAAAATTGCACTTACGAGCAAGTAAACTTAGTAAATATGGGCTTATTGGTAGGTTTATAGCTGACAGAATTAAGAAAAAAGTTATTTATAGTTTCGGATGCTATATATCTCCAAAGTCTAATATTGCTGATTCTGTAAGATTTCCTCACCCTACGGGTATTGTTATCGGCGAAGGCGCAGAGATAGGTCATGGCACCACCATTTATCAAAATGTCACTTTTGGCGCAGCAAGAAGAGGTGAGTCAACAGAAAACAAATATCCCCGACTTGGGGCTAATGTAACTGTTTATGCTGGGGCGGTAATCATTGGGGGAATTCATATCGGTGACAATGCAGTCATTGGTGCCAATGCCGTTGTAAATCGTGATGTTCAGCCTAACCAAACCGTTGTAGGAATTCCTGCGAAGCCAATTTTAAAAGTTGCTAAATTATGAAAACACCCCGAACACTGATCGTGTCAGTTTATTACAACCGAGCAGCTATGGTTGACGAGTCAATCCGAAGTATTACTGAACAACTATCGCAATATGATTTATTGTTACTGGTGGATGACGGTTCAAAGGATGATACCAAGTCGAAGCTAGAGGCTTATCGTAGCAATAATGTACAAGTAGTAAGTTACGAAAATTCAGGTTTCGTAAATGCGATCAGGCGCGCCATTGACAGCGTTGACTCACAATACATCGCAGTACATGGCGCTGGGGATCTATCGTTGCCAGGACGTTTCGAAAAGCAAGCTGCGGTGCTGGATGCCAATCCGGATATTGGTCTTGTAGGCACTTGGTATGAAGATTTTGATGTGGTGCGAAATTCCTCTAAAGTTGTAGGTAAAGCGTTACCGCAAGATAACGTTAAAACTATGGCTCAATATAACCCGTTTGGGCATAGTACGGTTATGTTTAGGAGAGCTGAGTACCTCAGAGCAGGTGGTTACCGTAGTCTATTCAAGTTCGCACAAGATCGTGATCTCTGGTGTAGAATGAGCCGTCATTGCAAGTTTTCAATGATCGAGTCACCTTTAGTTAGAAGGTATAAGTCTGTTGGCGGTTCAGTTTCGGCAGATTTTAAAAAGTCAATGAAGCAGCGTTACCTCTCTGATTTCTCGGTTTATATGCACGTCAATAATTTTAACGAAAATACAGATGTAAGCTTAGAAGACGCCTTGTTGTTCTATCGACCGAGTACTGAAGTAATAAGAGATTTATTTAAGCGCTCAGTAAGATCTGTTGCCGAAGAAAAGACCGATATTTTAGACTTTTATCGGCCTCATGTTTTGCAAGGGAAAGGGCTTATATTTTACCCTTACTACTTGTTGTATGATGCCCTGCCGAAGGTTACCTTTTATATTAGTAAGCTGTTAGTTCGTGTTTAAAAGGCCGACGAACCTATGGGAATTAGGCTCGTCGTGTTTGTTTCGACTGAATCGCTGGTTACTGCTACCCCTTCGTAGATTCTGATGTTTTCGAATGTTGTACTAGGCTTGATGGAGCCTTGAGTTTGATCATAATCTGATACAAATACGATTTTGGTTATCTCGCCGGTAACGTACTGTCCTACGTTTAAACGAATGGTTGCAACATCATCTATTGACTCTGCAACCAGATCATCTAACTCCCAAGACTGTGAGCCGTAAAACTTAAAGAGACGGTCATGGCTTAGTTGATTATCTGTTTCAACAGCGAGTCCTATTATCTCCCCGAGCCCGTTATGAGTTAAATCGAACTCAATGATGGTACTGTCGGTTAAGGTGTATGTATAATTCAGTGCTTTCCAAGTATTGCCAATTAGGGTTAGTCCCAGTCCATTTGGATCTATCTGAAATAGATTATCTTTATTTTGATTTGCAAACGAAGTAAGTTCTGATGCATTAAAGATAAGCGGTGTTACGGTGCCAAGTTGCTCTGAAGATGAAGCACGCTCCCGTGCTAAACGAGAAAAATTGGCCAAAATAAAGCTACTGTCAATTTCAAGCAAAGTTGGAAATGGTGATTGTATTATATCACTAACAAACGCTGGCTCGAACGAGGAAGGGTGATAGAAGTCTTTGCTCTCAATTGCTTGTATTTTAGGGGTGTCTAGGGATGTATTGTGAATAAGATTATTGACGAACTCTGACTGGGCGTATAACTCTCTATCGAATATACCATAACCAACGAGATTGTTCGTTCGTCTATTGATGATGATATTATTAACTGCATTAACCCAAAAAGTGTAGTCACCATCAACCCTTGAGGCAGAAATACCGTTTCTATCAGTGATGATAAGATTTTCAAAAACATTGGTAATACCGGATGGGCTGCTCATTAGGCCACCCATTTTTATTGCGGTCCACTCTTTGCCTCTCTCGTCCCCTAGGTCATGTATGTAATTGTGAAATACGTAACTAGGGCCAATCATGTTCGGCGCGGTACTGATACCACAGTAGCCCTGAGTCAATTCGTTATTGTAAAAGAGTACATTAGCTTGCCCACCGTCTAATTCAATTAGATCATCATTCGAATAGGCTATGTAATTATTGTATATCGCCGAGTCCCGTACAAATCCTCCTTCACGACTACGATTTCCACGACCTTCAATGACATCATTGAATCGATGTTTAGGTGTGCCGTAAAAACGGTTATTACGTACGATATACTGACCTCGGTAAGCAAGATTGTCGTGCTTACCCCATACTTGTAAAGCATTGGGACCATTTGGATGGCCATATTCCCAACTGTTGGCTTTGCCGTTAGGTGAGTGAACCTCGCAGTCTTCAATTACCACAACACCACTGCGTTCTAAATAAATACCTGAATCATAATTTATTGGGGAAGTGCTCTCAGTGCTCGAATATGCTTTACCATCTCGGATATCATCAGGCACACGACCATAATTAGAAATATCACAACCTTTTATCCACGTGTGGTGACCTTTATAACCGTGAATTCCATAACGCTCACCGCCTTTAGTCGTAACGTTCTCAAGCATCACATAATTCTGACTGCCCAAGTAAACAGCTGAAAGATCGCCGTCGTTTGCTTCAACCGTGACTCCGTCACCTACTATTTTGGCCCAGCCACTTTCGCTACCTTCAATACCTAGGGCCTCTAAATCAAGTTGCCCACCTTGATAGATATCACTGAGGTAATAGATTTTTTCTGGGTCGATAGGGGGAGATTCGGCGCGGGTGGTAAAGGTATATTCGTCTTCAGATACAACCTCATTGTTCTCGCTTAGTGATACTTTAACTGTGTACTGGGTATCGGATTCTAGATACACCATAGACCCAGATAGGGCACCTTGGATTGGCTCCCATTGCAGTGCTAACCCTTCTTGCCATTGTGCGTCATTTTGCGCTTTAAACCATATTGCCGCCGATGAATCTTCATTTTTGTTATACAAGGTTATACTGGCAGACTCTATTAAGGGGACTATTCGATAATCTAAGTCGCTTGACGATGTAGCAGGGAAAATTAGCGCTGGATCAAAACCGGCTCTCAAACTCGCAGTTGTAATAATTTCATTATCTACATCATCACGTAATGCTAATTTTTCAGCTAAACGATAACCGTCGATAGGATACAATGTCAGCGCAACGTATATGTATTCGCTTTGGTTTTCTATGTGTTTTTCAATGAAATTGATGATGCTCTGTTGAATATTTTCACTCTTGCTCATTGTAATGAGCAAGTTTGCTGCTAAAACGGGATAGGTTTTCAACGCTTTTTGCGTACTCGTTGGAAGCGTGTCATTTGTGCCTTGAGTACTAAACATCGAGATAATCTGAGTTTCTGTGGAAAGTTGCTCAGCTTTTATCTCATTAATGAGGGTAGCTGCTGGTTGTGCTATCGGTTGCGTCGGAGGGGCGTGAAAAACGGAACAGCCTGATATTCCCACTGTAAGCAAAGTTATCATTAAATAGTTAGTTAAAGAGATACTGGTGGATCCATAATGGTTATACATAACTACTCCTAAAGATTGCGTTAATCGGCAGCCTAGCTGCATTTGTAAGCTGGTTATTAACTATTACAGGATAGCGGGAGGTAAAATTATTATACTTCACATGGCAGCTTGTTCAAGGCAAAGCACTAGATTAACAGGTATGTTTATTCAACGGTTTTTAAGCTACTACATACCTTTCCATAAAGTGAGTTCGAGGGGGTACCTTAAGCAATAAGACTGAAAACGAGCACCTTACTTTATTTTACGTATTTATCATTGATTTGATACATAAAAGGACAATCGTTGAAAAGTGGTAACCATAATGTGCATTAAAATTACTTATGGGTCATTAGCTTATATTAATGGACTGAGCCTACGGAGTTATCGAGTTAATTCAAATTACATTGATGGAGGTAATAAAGCACAAATCCGTGTGGGTATTTACCTGCTACTGAATAGTCTTTAAGCTATTTTTAATGGCAACAACTATTTTTCAGTTAATATAGTCTATATACTCTTCAAGCTTACGTTAACGACATTGAGCCATCACATTTTTTACAAGTCAGTCTCTCTGATTAACAGCGTCAACGTTGTGTGAATTGTTCAATGATGAATTAGCAAATGATTAGAGCTCTATAATTACCGAACTTAAAGACATGAAATTTATGTTATGAATAGCCTCAGACCTTCCGTTGTCATAATTACTCATGAGAGGCCAGACTTTCTTCAATCGGCTTTGAAAAGTGTACTTGCTCAAACTGTTCAGCCTTTCGAAATCATTATTGTTAACGACTGTTCCGAAGCGGATTATCAGCCGGTAATGGCCGAATTTTCAGAATATGACATAGACTATATTCGTTTGAACTCCAAGAGCGGAGCAAACACGGCGCGTAATATAGGGGTTGCGAAGGCGACTGGCGATGTTGTTTGTTTTTTGGACGATGACGATGTTTGGCTAGAAAATTTTTTGGAAGTCCATGAAAGTGTTTACCGAGGTGATAGCGACGTCGAAGCTATTATTTGTGGGTATTTATTAATGGGATCAGAAAATAAAATAAACGTAAATCCTGGCAATCATGTCACAGCGCAAGAGTTGCGCTATGGTAATCGCTATTCAGGGATGAGTGGTTTTAGCGGCAAACGCTCAGTTTTACTTAAAACCCCGTTTGACCCAGAACTAAAAAATGGTCAGGACTGGGATCTATTTGTACGATTAGTTCAAGCGAATGCTCGATTTATCAACCTACCTCGAGCTTTATTTTTTTATAGGAAAGGTACTCCTGGTGGTATCACCGAGGAAGTAAAAAAAATGTGCGTATCCAGAATAGATGTAAGGTTAAGAGCGGCATATAAACACAAAAACTGGCTCGGGAAAGCGCCTTTCAATAGGCGTGTTGCGGAGCAAATATTAAGCTATTTGCCCAACAAAAGTAATAAATTTGGCTGGATACAGAAATCAATAGAATTGGCAGGAGTTAAGGCGACAATTCAAACTTTATTCAGTAAAGTTCTACATCGAGTTAAATTGGTGTAATGACATTTTCCTCTTTACTTAACGGTGGATGAACTAAAGTGAAATACAGCTGTTGTTATCCATATATTAACTCTACATAATAAAAAAGAGAAAACGCTTGTCAGTTTACTTTTATCCTTATTCTCACAATAATGATTTCATAGATATTAATCAGAAAGAAATTCAAAGTTTAGGATTTAACATTGCCTCGGTTCGCCAGCTATTTTCGTTTGGGACGTGGCGGGCTCGTAAAAATAATGCGTTGATACTCAATTGGGTTGAAGATCAAATGTACCGCAGCGGTATCTCCTTGTTTCGTGCATTAGCGCTTTTCGTCTGGTTCTTTATCATTGCTCTGTTAGGAAAAGTGATGACTAAGAACATTGTTTGGGTTCGGCACAATTATGTTCCTCACAATGCCAAGGGTAATCTTAATTTACACGCTCTGATGTGCAGAATATTGAAGCTGCTAAGCACTAAGCAAATTTGTTTAGAAACTTATTATGGTCAACAAACTATACCTCATCCGCTTTATTTAACTGACGAACAGATTCAGTTTCAACTAGCAGAGATTGAGTCCGAAGTGTGCTCCCGCCCTCGCTTCGCTTTTGTAGGCGCAATTAAATCGTATAAAGGGATCCATAAGGCGTTAGCTAGTTGGCCTAAATGTCAGCCTATGTTAATTGCTGGTGCATGTGACGATATCGCCTACGCACAAAGACTTGAAGCAATTATTGAAGATCGCGAGTTAGAGGTCGAATGCCGTTATGGCTATTTGAGTGATCATGCACTCGAAGGCATTCTAAAATCTTATGACTTTATAGTCTTAGCCCACGAAGATAACCGAATGATTTCATCTGGCACCTTTTATCATGCCATTACGTTTGGCTGTAATTTACTTTGCTTACCTTCAAAGTTTACTTTAGCTAAAGCTGCGGAACATGATTTCGTGCATGTTCTAACGCCTAGCGAGTTTACTCCGGATAATATTGAAAGATTGCCTTTAATCCCAAAAAAGCAGGTCATGCAAGAAGCTCTACTGCATTATTCTCGTGAGAAAATACGGAATGCGTGGCGTACTTTACTCTCTTGAAATAAAGGCTAGAAAGCGCCTAACCTCGGACATTTCACGTTATTTTTTCGTTCTTTTTAGAGCCTTAAGCTCTTTGAGTGATGTGTAAAAGAAGGGCCTGAATAATAGTAGCAGTACAGCTAAATAGCATACTCCCCCCAATAGCATATACAGTGCCAAGTCTAATGGCAGTAAGCCAGTCTGAATGACGTTAAACTGCAGTGAACTGTATACCACAGCAAACATAGTCAAAGCGGCTAAAGTGCTAGGGAAAACGCTTTCAAGCGATTTTTTGAAGCTGATATTCACAAATTTTTGGATAATACGATAGCGCATAGGTAAGGTGATAAAAGAGACTAACGTCACGGCGACAGCTATTGCATAAATCCCAAAGAAGGCTGCTGCTATAGCCGCTGATACGTTGCCAATTAGCGTTATAACACCTAACTGAAATGCAGCTCGTGTTCGCGCTTGAGATATCATAATTGCTGGTAGAAACCAGCCCAGAATACTAGCGATAATCACAAACGACAAAATACTGATGAGCTCTGCACTGACTAACCATTTGTCACCGAAAGTGAGTAGCACGGCTAACTCTGCAATCGCTGCGAAACCTATGATCACAGGTAAAACAATGAACGAGGATGTGCGTAACACACGGTAATAAGATTCAGCCACTTTATCATTACTGATGCGCGAGAATGACGGTACCATCATCTTATTTAGCGGGCTAATTGTAAGAGACGTCAGTGTAGTTTGGCCCCGCTGGGCGACTGATACAAACGCAAATGCGGCATTGCCTAAAACGAGAGCGACAACAAAATTCATGGTTTTCTCTGCGAAAAACCGCATTAGTGCAATCCACATAAGGGGCAGGCCAAAATGTACTAGCTCTGTAATATGCACTCTATTTATTGTCAGAGCTGGGCGAAAGTGAGTTGCTGTAATCAATAAGATACTATTTAAAGCTGATTGGAGTAATCGCCCCCATATGACGGACCAAACGCCGAAATCATTCAAAGCCAAGCTAACGGAAACAATACCACCTACGGTGACTGATGTTAGTGTAATGGCTGACAACTGTTTGTTTTTGAATTCACGTTCTAGTTTTGCAGAGTTAACCAGCGAAACACCATTAAAAACAGGCACTAGTGCTAGAAATAGTAAAACAGTGCCTGAGCCGGCTTGGTAAAAATAATTGCTAAGAGGTGCAATGACCAAAGCAATGACTGTGCCGATAAGCGTTGATATTCCAAGCAAAAACCAGAAGCAGGTTTTGGCGAACGTATCATCCCATTCGTTTTTTTGGATTAAGTTTTGGTTGATACCAAAACCTACAAAAAGATTACCGAGTTCCAAAATAAGGAAACTAAAGGCGATAAGGCCAAACTCTTCAACGCTCAGTAATCGAGCGAGCAACACGTAAACTAGCAACGATATGAGCTGATTGCCCATGTTGCTCATGGTATTCCAGAGGGTACCAATAATGGTTTTTTTGGCGTATGACATATTTTGGTCTTATTGGGAAGTGACTGAAAAAAGCTATATTTGGATTGTAACAACCTAAAAAGATATAACGTCGAGAAATTTTCGTTTTATTCGATTAAGTTCTTCAAAAATACATTAGTTTCTTTGCGCGTCAGTATACGACAGTCCCGTTGCGAACGTAAAAATCCAGCTGAATTATACATTCAACTGGATTTTAGTATTTGTTTTTGTCTGCACGCATAGATGATGCGCAAATAACAAGCTTACTTGCGGCGCAATCTGAATACGGCAGCCGCTGCACCTAGCAAAACAAGCAATGTACCAGGAGCAGGTACGTCAGTTGGTGAAGCTGGTGTTGATGCTGAAACGAAAGTGAAGCGTACCGCATCAGCAATAATGTTTTGGCCTAATGTGGAATTACTGTCGTCAATCTTCACTGAAGCACCTGTAAGATCAAAATCGTACTCACCTAGGTCATTCCAAACCGTACCATTGAGCAACTGATTGATAACCAAGCTAGCAGTGGATGAACCAGAGTCAACGGTGACAGCAGCGTTATTTGCTCTTGTTGGACCTGAGTTCCAAAGCATTTCTACTTTCCAAATACCAGCAACCCAATCGCTGCTACCTGTTGGATCCCACAAACCAAAGTCACCTGCAGAGTCGCGTGTATCGGCCATGTAGTTGGCACCAAAATAACCTGACTCATAGGTGCTGAAATTCAAGCCGCTAGAGGTAAAGCCAGCGTCTGTGTTATCAACGGTAATGACTGCTGCGTTTGCGGCCACAGAGGCAGTTAAAAGCGCACCTGCTGCCAAACGGGTAAAAATACTTCTTAAATCCATTTTTTAGTGTTCCTACTAAGTGAAAAATATGGCATATCTGAGTAACTACACTTCGTGTGAAGGAAGGTGTATGAAACTTAGACCAAAGTATAATAAAGCAAGTTTTGAGCCATTAACAATTAACCATGTAAATCATATGGTTATGTTTTTTTTGATGGTTTTATTGTTTTATGTGTAAAAAATACTGACAAGTTGATGCATATCTGTCTCTAAATTACGGCTGATTTGGGTGGTTATTTTACTCATTCGCCAAATGGCGCTCAACACAGATGATTTTTCGTGCCTAATGGTCTTGATGTTAAGTTGTAGGTTCGGGCTTAGCAATTTCTTAGGCACGTGTAGCATGATGCGCTATTACTCGCTCTGATAGATGGCGAGCGTAAGCACTCTGCTGCCTTACTCTACGGAGGTTGCTAGCGTTTCGCCACTGCCTTCAATCGCATTCAAAATTTCACCTTCAAGGTAATAACTGATGGTTTCACCTGCTGACACTGAAATGTGGTGGGCGTCTTTGTACATTATTTTGCCGTCTTTACTGCCGCCGCACTTGTCTTCTTCACAGAAGAAACTGTCTAGGGCGATCATGTTTTTACTGGGGTAAAGCATCTCTTCGAAACGTTTTAGCTTAGTAGCGTATTCACTTCTGAGGACGTATTCTTGTTCATCATTCGAGCTTTGTTACCTCTACGCTTAGTCACTATTAGGTTAATATGGTCTGAAGTATTCATTGCATGGATAATGAAGCGATTCGAAAGGTTATCTAACATGATATCAATACGGATACGCCAGAGTAGGTCCAAAGCAAAAATTGATTTCTCGGCTATTTCACTTCCTTTATACATGCACACCGTATATTGGCCTTTGAACTGTTGGTGTCAGTGCATTTAGCGTGAAAAGTGTTCTGAGCAAAGGGGTTACTAATTAAAGAGCTGGTAGCAGCTGATATGCTAGGCTCAGTGATGGGTAGCAGGCGATTATTCGAATCTCTTAACATTTTTTAAATTGCAATACAATTGGCACTGTGTGACAGTTATTTTCTAACTATCTGAATATATAGGAATTTACATGGGTAGGGTAAAACAATATCTTAGAAAAATTAAAGTTGTTACTAGTCTCTACTTTATTCGTTTATTAAGCAAAATTAAGCCTAAGCGTTTTATAACACCCTCTATTTTACTATTGTCTTACCCCAGAAGCGGCTCTTCGTGGGCGGGTGAAATACTGGCTACCTCAAAACAGTTTGCATACTTGAGAGAGCCCGTTACTCAGCCTTACTTAAAACGATTTGGTGGTGAACAAGCAGTGTTTAGAGCCGAAGATAACCACAAGGACATTAGCATTTACCAGACATTGGCTGATGACGCCTTTGGCGGTATACCAAGTGTTCACAGAGGGGTTGTGGATCACAAAAGAGATTTTCTACCTTTTTCAAATTCAACACCACAAAAATTACTGATTAAAGAGGTGAACCCTGCAGCAGCCAGTTTTTACTGTAAGCATTACAAACCTTTCCTATTAATATTGTTGCGTCACCCTGCCGCGGTGGCATTAAGTTTTCACGAAAGAGGTTGGTTAACAAGACACGCTGAGTTACTAGATGGTGAGTCTGAGCTTGATGAATGGGGGCGTTTTGGTCAGTTATATGGCACGTTCTTGGCAGAAGCTGTCGACGTGGTGAATCACTATCCAAATGCAAAGATAATTAAATATGAAGACTTAGTGGATGACCCTAAGCAGCAGTTTTCTAACATTTTTACTGATTGTGGCGTTGACGTACCAGAAGATTTTGATTCAATTATCGAGCAATACTGTTATTCCAAAGATGATTTAAGTAGTGGCTTCCAAACCGCGAGAAATTCAAAACTAACGGCTCAGAAGTGGAAAAGTAAGCTCACGCCTGAGCAATTAAACGCACTGCGGGAGGGGGTTTTAGAAACGTCGTTAACCTTTTATCGCGATCCCAGTGATTGGCTTCTATAACGCTTCTAAGGTCGAGTGGGAAAATATACGATTTGATTCATCGAACGGGCGCTACGTGGAATATCTATAAGGTGTAAGTAATAAAATTGAGGGATCTGGGTATAAGTGAAAGGGGAGTTTGCTCTTACAAATCTAAGTAATAACGATCTTTAGGCACTAAAAATAAAAACCAGCTAAATTGTTCATTTAGCTGGTTTGTATATTCTTCATTTTTTCATATGAGTACGCGCTGGGCGGCGTACTGCAATCAATTTACTTACGGCGCAATCTAAATACTGCAGCCGCAGCACCTAGTAATACTAACAATGTACCAGGAGCAGGTACGTCAGTTGGTGAAGCTGGTGTTGATGCTGAAACGAAAGTGAAGCGTACCGCATCGGCAATAATGTTTTGGCCTGATGTGGAATTGCTGTCGTCAATCTTCACTGAAGCACCTGTAAGATCAAAATCGTACTCACCTAGGTCATTCCAAACCGTACCATTGAGCAACTGATTGATAACCAAGCTAGCAGTGGATGAACCAGAGTCAACGGTTACAGCAGCATTATTTGCTCTTGTTGGACCTGAGTTCCAAAGCATTTCTACTTTCCAAATACCAGCAACCCAATCGCTGCTACCTGTTGGATCCCACAAACCAAAGTCACCTGCAGAGTCGCGTGTATCGGCCATGTAGTTGGCACCAAAATAACCTGACTCATAGGTGCTGAAATTCAAGCCGCTAGAGGTAAAGCCAGCGTCTGTGTTATCAACGGTAATGACTGCTGCATTTGCGGCCACAGAGGCAGTTAAAAACGCACCTGCTGCCAAACGGGTAAATATACTTCTTAAATCCATTTTTTAGTGTTCCTACTAAGTTAAAAATATGGCATATCTGAGTAACTACACTTCATGTGAAGGAAGGTGTATGAAACTTAGACTAAAGTATAGTAAAGCAAATTTTGAGCCATTAACAATTAACCATGTAAATCATATGGTTATGTTATTTTTGATGGTTTTAATATTTTATGTGTAAAAAATACTGACAAATTAATGCGTACCTGTCTCTAAATTACGGCTAGTTTGGGTGATTATTTTACTCATGCGGCAAATGGCGCTCAACACAGATGATTTGTCGTGCCTAACGGTCTTGATGTTAAGTTGTAGGTTCGGGCTTAGCAATTTCTGAGGCACGTGTAGCATGATGCGCTTTTACTCGCTCTGGTAGATGTCGAGCGTAAGCATTCTGCTGCCTTACTCTACGGAGGTTGCTAGCGTTTCGCCACTGCCTTCAATCGCATTCAAAATTTTACCTTCAAGGTAATAACTGATGGTTTCACCTGCTGACACTGAAATGTGGTGGGCGTCTTTGTACATTATTTTGCCGTCTTTACTGCCGCCGCACTTGTCTTCTTCACAGAAGAAACTGTCTAGGGCGATCATGTTTTTACTGGGGTAAAGCATCTCTTCGAAACGTTTTAGCTTAGTAGCGTATTCACTTCTGAGGACGTATTCTTGTTCATCATTCAAACCCAGTTGTTGCCTAAAAAACGCCCTTGGGATATTGGTTTTTTGCTTTGGAATTTGCGGTACAAAAACATATTTCAAATGATTTTGCTCAAAAAATGCGATGGTGCGTTGCAAGGCCGCGTGCATTTCTTCTAATTGCGAAGATTCTGTTTCCAGTAATTCATATTCGATGTAATTGTCCCATGCGCTCACATCCAAGATAAGATCGTATTGATTAGTTTGCTCCAATAAATAGGATTGCATGTATTGGTTGTGCAAATGGCAATCACTGCTTCCTTTGCGCTTAGTATCCACTAGGCTAGGGCAGCCTGATGTATTCATCGCATGGATAGTGAAGCGCTCAGAAAAATTGTCTAATGCTGACATCAATGCTGACGCGTGAGAATCGCCCCACAATAAAATAGAGTACTCTGCGTTGGTGCCTTCTTTTAACACGCACACCGAATATTGGCCTTTGAGCCTTTTGGTGTCGGTGCATTTATCACGAAAGGGTTCACTCACTAAAGAGTTGGTATAAGCGGATATGCTGGGCTCAGAGATCGGCAATAAACGATTATTCGATTGTAGTGAGGAGAATGAAACGCTCGCTATCAGTATTGCAGCGAATCCGCCCAAGGCAGTTTTGCTGTATGTACTTTGATAAAAAGTGGGCTGTCTCAATGGTTGTTCAATAAATCGGTAAGATAAATACGACACCACAAACGTGAGTGTGAAATAAGCCCCCATGTAGGCCGGTGATGTGTTTTCTGTCAGCCATTCAAAACATACCCATATCGGCCAGTGCCATAAATAAAGTGAGTAGGACAGCAAGCCGGTAAATACCACAGGTTTTGAGCACATCACTTTGTAAAGCAGGCCCTTAGTTCTGTGGTCAATCAGCATCAGTAAAGTGCCCATGACAGGTAACACAGCGTAAAAACTGGGAAAGGCAAGTTTGCGGTCGTATTGAATAGCGGCAATGGCGATCATAACCAGCCCTATTTCACGTAAATACTTAACTCGGTTAAAGGCGTTAGGTTTGTGGGTTAAGTGTATGGCAAACAGCGCGCCCAAGCCCATTTCGTAAAAGCGGGTAGGCAGCACATAGAAACTAACAAAGCTTAAATTATTAGGGGCGAACCAATAAGCTAAAAATAACGATACTGCGCAGGCTAATCCAACGAGGCTGAGAACAGCACTTTTCTTTAATTTAAACAGCCCTAATAACACCAGCGATAATGGGAATAAAAAATAAAACTGTTCTTCAACGCTTAAGCTCCAGGTGTGTAGCAGCGGCTGTAATTCTAAATTGGGGCTAAAGTAACTAGAGGTCTGCCAAAAATATAAGTTCGATGAAAACAGCAATGAAGCCATGGCTGACTTAGCCAAGGTTTGAAATAAATTAGGTGGATAAATAAACGCAAAAACCAGCAAGGTCACCAGCGTCATGAAAATACTGGCAGGCAGTAAGCGCCTCGCTCTTCTTTTATAGAAGTCGAAAAACGAGAAATTACCGGCCAGTATTTTGGGATAAATAATAGAGGTAATCAAAAAACCGCTGATGGCGAAGAATATATCTACGCCTATATACCCACCAGGAAACAGGTTGATTTTTGCATGAAAAAGAATAACCAGTATGACAGCAACGGCGCGCAGGCCGTCTATATCCGCTCTGTATTTCATTGGTTAAATGCCCCATAAATTGAGCATACACAACAACATGTAGGTTGGATATTTGATCGCACTCTGTGTGGTAAAGCACATTGTGCAACGAGGCAGTTTTTTGTGAGGTGAGTCATTACTATGTCCGTATAAAACACTACTGGCATCCCTGTTAGAAGATTGATCGACTACTTAATCAAGATCATTCCACTTCATGTACTGGCCATAAAATAAACTTTACAAGCGCCTGTTGCAATACACTATCAACGCTCACTCAACATTACGGTAAATAAATTGCGCGACGTAGAATGTGAAGTGCTAACGCCTAAATACAGCGTTAGCACAGGAATCGTTCTGAAAATTTTGAGTTAACAGATGCTTAGCGCCATCAGAGCGAAACTGAAACATAGACTCGTGACTCGAATTTAGTTAACGTCAAAAAAATAAATTTTATCCCGCTTATGTTGATTGCATAAGATTGGCGAAATGAAGATGCTTATCTGCATCTCATACGGACTTGTACTTCTAAGGTGAAAATGTTCTGAGTCGAGACAAAGCGTTACTGCTAAAAATAACTCTGTGTTACGGGATATTCGTTATCTTTGGTAGCTGGGTGCCATTTAATGTCAATTCGCTGTCTTTTACGGACGCAGTGCACGCGTTTATGGAATTGAAGAAACTCGATTTCAGTATTGTTAATCGCTCTGATTGGTTCACTAACTTTCTGCTGTTTATGCCTTTGTCGTACTTGCTTTTTATTCTGAGCTCACGGCAAAGTTCTGCGCCGGCGCGCACCCTTCAACTGATCTCTATCTGTATTGTATTACTCAGCCTTTCAGTTGGTATTGAGTTTGTTCAGCTGTTTTTGAACGATAGGGTTTCGTCGTTCAAAGACGTCTTCGCTCAATTCTTGGGTATGATCACCAGCTTCGTTTTATACTTATTTACCCGTGATAAATTCACTTCCATGGTGCATGAGCTCAACCGTCATGGCGGAGACAACAAATGGATCGCCTATGCCAATGGCGCATTAACCGTATTGGTTATTTACAGTGTCATGCCACTGGATTTATCCATAAGCCCTGTGGAGCTGTTCAAAAAATGGCAAGAAGGGCGCATTACATTACTTCCCTTTACCTCATTCGACTCAAGCATCAGCGAGTGGCTATTTGGTATTTTATCCGACATTTTTCTGTGGGGATTTATTACTTGGCTTTACGTGAAAAGTGGTAAGTACACGCCGATCCAGATAGTAAAAAAATGTCTCCTCTATGCCGTTGGCATTGAATTAGCACAACTATTGGTACTCAGTCGATATACTGATTCGACCGATATCGTAACAGCGTTTATTGGTATTATGCTTGCGCTTAAATTCTTCGCTAATTTAGGTGCTAGCCGCAGTAAAGACGGCGCGCCACAATCAGGTACCATTGAGGCGAACATGGGGCTCATTTCGTATACGCAAGAGCTGATTCTGTTCGCTTGGTGCATCATGTTGTTTCTTTTCGCTATCTACCCTTTTGAGTTGGTCGCAAATAAGCAAGCCGTACTTGGTAATTGGCACAATTTTTTCTCTGCGCCGTTAGAAACCTATTGGCGGGAAGGGCCTTTGCAGGCTGTTACGCAACTACTACGTAAGGTGCTGCTCGTTATACCTCTGGGCTTGTTGCTCGCGTCTATTTCAGCTAAGCACCAACTGAAAAAAGAGAACCGTATACTGTTTTGCCTATTTGCGGTGATGTTCCTGTTCGGTCTTGAGTTATTGCAAATAGTTATGGCCAATAAGGTAGCGGTTGCAACTGACGTCGTATTAAATCTATTTGGCTTGTTTTTAGGTTGGAAAGTTTTTCAGATGCATTCAGATAAACAAGGCATTGATAAACAAGACACTGATGAATACGACAGTGGTCCACACAGAACGCCGACGCTGCAACAGGGAGCAGATGGCGTTGCACTAAAAGAGGACAATCGAGGAGAAAATACTACCTCAGTGAATGCCAGTGGCAGGTTTATCAAGTTTTATCCATTGGTAGTATTTGGGCTTATCTTTTTGGGGCTCGTATTTGTACAGGGAGACTCTCGAACGCCCTACAATATAAAAGAGTTATTTGATTCTGATTGGGTTTGGCTAAGTGCGGCTATGATGTCATTTTCTTTTTTAGTGGCGTTAGGTTTGCCCGGCATCGCGCTTAATCTGGCCTTAAAGCTAGGCAAAACCTCAGCTTTGTGGTTATTTACATTGACGCTAGTGCATACCTTGCTGGTATTTAATCTCTTTTACCTAAGCTTTCCCATTGAGAGCTTGCATGACATTTTGGGGTATCCCACATGGCGAGAGCAGTCACATTATCTCGAGTTATGTTATCGCTTTCTCGGGTTTTACCTGCCTATTTCTGGCGCGTTTTTTGTGGTGTATAGCTGGTTTATTACTACTCAATCCGTGGGGTTCAAAGCCAGTCGATTCGCATTTTCGGTATTGTATGGCTGCCTAATTTTACCAGTTGCTTACTTGATAGTGGTGGTCCAAGCCGGTACAGATAATATTACTGAACTACTGCCTAACAATGGGTATTCATTTAAGCTACTTAACCTTGTGGCTTACATTATTCTGCTGGTCTGGGTTTCTGCGTGGTGGGTTAAGAATGGCACTGCCACCCGTTCCTTCAAGTTGCTCGTTTATTTCGCGCTCACCTTGGGATCTGCACCGCTAGGTTTTTACTTGCTACAGCATGGTATGCAAGATGTCATTATCAAATATGGTCGGGTATTTTCTGGTTTGCAGTTTATTCTCAGCCCATCTAGAGATAATTTATTAACCGCAGATCAAATGTTTATTAGATACACAATGTTGCATTTTGTGCTGTTGGGGATGTTCTTTATTGCGGGGTTTTCTGCTCGGGCGTTTTCTTTTAGCGCTAATGGCAATAAAAATGAGCGTCCTATTTTACATTCTCAGCGCACCGAGGCGAGCTCTTAAAAGATCCATTGTAATGTGCACTGAGAAAACCGATACACCAGTGTTTTTACTGGACGGTTATTACTGTCAGTGCGGTGCGGATCTCGCTAATGTATTGCCAAGAATAACTATAAAATCAAACCAATAATTATATTTATATTCATACTCATACTCATATTCACGATAAAAGGAGCGCAGATGCGGTTATTAAGGGGAAGGGGCGTTGTTTTTTTATTAAGCACGCTAATGTGTTTAATGGCTGGCGCGGCGAACGCACAGAGTATTGCTGAATTCACCGATGGGATGGAGCACAAAGCTGGCTTTTTTGATTTTTATTACGACGGCGAGAACGACAAAGTCTATTTACGCATCGATAAGCTGTCGCAGCCGTTCTTATTTCAAAGCAGCATGCCCCAAGGTATTGGCTCGAACGATATCGGCCTTGATCGTGGTCAGTTAGGCAAGACGCGTTTGGTCGAGTTTCAACGCTTTGGTAACAAAGTGATGCTCAAACAGTTAAATACAGCGTATCGAGCGACATCAGCTAATCCCGCTGAACAGGCCAGTATCGATGAAGCGTTCGCTGACTCTGTATTAGTAGGGTTGCCTGTTGTCGCCTCTAACGAAAAGATGGTGCTGGTGGATTACACGGATTTTCTACTGTCTGATATTCACCAGATTAGCGATCGTTTAAATACGACCAAGCAGGGCAGCTATAGCCCTGATGCTTCCCGAAGCGGTGTATATCTAGCGCGCAGCAAAGCCTTTGTGGATAATACCGAGCTTGAATCACTGGTGACGTTTGCTGGTAGCCAGCCCGGGGAGTATGTAAAACAAGTGACGCCTGCGCCAAAGAGTATTTCGGTGCATTTGCACCACTCGCTTGTTCGCTTACCTGACAATAAGTACCAACCACGCAAGTTTGTCCCGTTTTCAGGCTATTGGGCGTTGGGTTATCAGGACTATTCAGCGCCGCTTGATCAAAGCATGACGACGCAGTTTATCCCTCGCCATCGCCTAAGTAAGAAAAACCCCAAGGCTAAAACCAGTGAAGCGGTTGAGCCTATCGTGTACTACCTCGACCCAGGCATTCCTGAACCAGTTTTAGGTGCATTACTTGACGGTGCGCGCTGGTGGAACCAAGCCTTTAGTAAAATTGGCTACAAAGATGCGTTTCAAGTGAAGGTGCTACCAAAAGGTGCTGACCCAATGGATGTGCGCTACAACGTGATCCAGTGGGTACACAGAGCCACTCGCGGTTGGTCTTACGGCAGCTCTGTGGTTGACCCTCGCACCGGGGAAATCATTAAAGGCCACGTAACGCTTGGTTCGTTGCGTGTTCGCCAAGATTATTTAATCGCTCTTGGCTTAACCAGCCCCTTTACTAAAGCGGAAGGCGTTACTGATACGCAAGCGCAACAAGAGATGGCGCTGGCGCGTATTCGTCAATTGTCTGCCCATGAAGTGGGGCACACCTTAGGTATTTCCCATAACTTCGCTGCCAGCGAGTATGGCCGTGAGTCAGTAATGGATTATCCGCATCCGCTTATCACCTTAAAAAATGACAGAATCAGTTTAGAAGGTGCTTACGCGACAGGCATGGGTAAATGGGATGACTACGTGATTGCCTATGGCTACCAAACCTATGTCAATACTCAAGATGAAACGACAGGCTTAAACGAATTGGTGACACAAGCACGTGCCAGTGGCATGCGTTATCAATCCGATCCCGATGCTCGGCCTCTACACGCGGCTAACCCATCAGGCAGTTTATGGGATAACGGTGAAGATGCCGTGGCTGAGTTAAAGCGAATTAGCGATGTTCGCAGCGTTGCAATGCAGCAGTTCGGTATTAACAGCATTCCTACTGGCGATACGTTATCTTCATTAGAAGAGCGTTTTGTACCAATATATTTACTTCATCGTTATCAGTTAGATGCAGCGGCAAAACTGATTGGCGGGGTGGAATATGAGTATGAAAGTAAGGGGGATTATAATAAAGCTAGAGGCGCAAAGCCGGTTGATGGTAAAGCGCAACAAAGAGCATTAAATGCGATTTTGGATACCATGCAACCTGCCTTTTTGAGTGTGCCTGGACATATCGTAAAATTAATCCCGCCTAAAGCCTATGGTGAATCACGCAACCGCGAGAGCTTTAAAGGTCGTACTGGGCTAACGTTCGACCCAGTATCGGCTGGGGAGTCCGCGGCAAATTACAGCTTGTCCTTGTTACTACAACCTCAGCGTTTAAATCGATTGGCGCAGCAACATAGTCTGAATAAAGAAGCCCCGAGCGTTCATAGTGTTATATCCACTTTGTTGGCACGTAGCTTAAAACAAGACAGCGCTAACCAACTTGCACAGCGGATCAATTATGTGGTGCTCGACGGTTTAGTCAAATTGTTGGCTTCGCCTGAATTAGCACCGGAAGTGGCAGGCGCGATTGAATTACAACTGCGCGATTTAACCCAGTGGTTAGGCAGCTTGAAAAAGCGTGGGCAAAACCGAGTGTTAGCGGAACAGCTTAATCAGTTTTGGCAAACTGGAAAATGGCCAACGCATTTTGAACCTAAGCCTTTGCCACCAGGCTCACCCATTTAACGCCTTTCGCAATAAGCTATTAAGCGCGCTTAATAGCTTATGCTCAAGTCATTCGTACTCAAGTCATTCGTTCTCAAGTTAGAAAGGAGAGGTTGGTCACTGCAAGTAAGGCAAGGTGTAAAGGGTTTGCGTTGTCGATGACTTCTAAAGCGTCAACGACATATGCATTCAGGGGATTTATTTAAAAGCTAAAAACGCACGTTCTACTGTGACTGGGCTGCGTTTAATTCTTCTTTCAGCCATTTTTTAGCGGATGTTTCATCGTCAAAAAATGCGTATTTTAAGGAAGTACGTTGATATATGCTTTCCCAAAACTGCTCTGCTATAGATTTGTATTGTACATCATCAAACACAATTGCTGTGGCCACAAGGTTCATATGCTCAGCTTGCTTGATTGATTCAACCATCATCCCTGCCGCTTCAGGTGGCAATAAGGGCTCACCACTCAGTACAGTCAAACTGGTCCATGGTTTGTCACATAACTGCTCTCTATATTGATTTATTTCGCGCTGGTATTGCAACACCATTTCAGTGTTAGCTGGGCCGCGAGCACGAATAATCATTAACTCTAGTTCTACGCATATATACAAACTTCCATGAATAGGAAAACTTCTGTTGACCATCGAGTCTATTCCTTTGATTTAACTCAAAATACACCTTAGGTATAACACAGATCTTCCTTGATCACATAGCGTAGTATTTTACTATATCGTCGCTGAAAACTTCTGCTGTGTATCGAGCCCCAGATAGGCATCAAATGCCATGCAAATGCTGCGTAACAAGAGTTGGGCTTTGGGCTGAACGTAAAGTGCGTGGGGTAAATTTAGCATCAAACCATCTTGAATAAACATAGTTAATCCACGCAATTCGCTAGCAAAGTACTCATCAAAATCTATATCAAAGCACACAGAGATAGCGGTTTTATCAACCATGGAATTACACATAATGTCGCTAATCACTCGGCGTCGAATACGGTCGTCCTTGCTGAGTTTCAACCCTTTCTCAAGGGCGCATTTCTGGTGTTCGATGGCGTAGTAGTAATCAGCAAGTCCTTTTTGGTTCTGGCTGTAACTCTCGCCCACGGCGCTAATTGCAGATACTCCTAACCCTAGCAGGTCGGTATTTTGCCCCGTGGTATAGCCTTGGAAGTTACGCATTAAACTGTTGTTTTGTTGGGCTAGCGCTAATTCATCATTCGGTAAAGCAAAGTGATCTATGCCGATGAATTGATATCCAAATTGGGTAAGTTTATCTACAGCTAGATGCATTAACGCGAGCTTTTGCTCTGTGTCCGGTAGGGCGTCTACTGACAATTTTCGCTGTGCAGCAAAACGCTCTGGTAAGTGGGCATAGCTAAACAGTGACACCCGCTCCACTTGCATCGCATGTACGGCCTCTAATGTATTGGCAAAACTTTCAGGGGTTTGAAAAGGCAGGCCGTAAATAAGATCCAAGTTGACTGAACGAAAGTGACGCTCTTTGGCACGAGCCACCAAAGACGCTATGAGTTCCGTCGACTGTACTCTATTGATCGCTTTTTGTACTTTAGGATCTGTATCTTGTAAACCGATACTCAAACGGTTGAATCCCATGTCTGCCATGGCATCAATACGCCCAACGGTCATATCTCTTGGGTCTATCTCGATACTTATTTGTGCGTCAGTGGTGAAATAAAAATGCGTTTTGAGCTCGTTCATCAGTTGCAGTAACTGATCGTCTGTTAGAAAATTGGGTGTTCCGCCGCCGAAGTGTAAGTGAGTAACCGCTTTCGCCCCAAAGTGCTTAGCTTGCTGCTTTATTTCTTCAATTAGATGCTTAAGGTACACATTTGCTTTGGTCTGTAACTGGGTCACAATTTTATTGCAGCCACAGTAGTAGCAAAGATAATGGCAAAACGGGATGTGTACATATAAAGAGAGGTTTTTGTTATCACTTTGCTCTGCAGCGTTTAAGAAATCGGCTTGCTTGAATAAGGGGGTGAAGTTTGGCGCTGTCGGATAAGACGTATATCGCGGTCCACGAAGTGGATATTTTTCAAGTAAAGCGGGATCTAACGTAACAGATGGGTGCATGAAGTGTGCTCGCAAGTTAACTCAGTGAAATAAGGGGTAACAAGCGCAGTATAAATAACGTACAGAAATCAAAATTGATCTAGAACAATAAACCACAAGGCTGAAATGTGAGTCAGCCTTGTCATCTATCGATAGGCGGGAGTTAGAATTTAGCCTTTAAATCCAAAAAAGTTATTTTTCATAATTTCTTCGACCGCGCCTTCAGGTAGGGCATTTTCCCACTCACCTCTACCTTTGGTCACCTGTTTCAGTACGTCTCGGGAGAATATCTTAAACAAGTTGGGGTCGCTGCAATCGATGCCCTGAATAAAGTTATTTTCTAATAAGTGGCGATATAAAAAGCGCAGATGATCAGGTACTTTTACCGAAGTAAAGTCGTTTAATTCACCTTCGCTATCCAGTTCAGGGTAAACAAATAGTCGGGTGTTATCCGGGAATAACTTACCAAAGCCTTCTAGAATTCCGCCTTCAACCCCGCGGTATGATTCCTCGTCGAAAATTTGTTTAATGTTGATCATACCCACCACTATACCAATCTGTAACTTGGTATATTGCCTGAAATAAGCACGTAGCGAGAAGTAACGGGTGTAATCCGAAACCATCACGTTGTAACCCAAAGAGTTAAGCAATTGCACTCTGGCGATAATGTCTTTAGAGGGGACTTTTGCGTCATTACCTCGGCTGTCGTTCAGGGTGATTTCGGCAATAGCAACCGTATTGCCTTTTTCTACCCCGGGTAGCTTGCCAAAAGCCAGTTGCCCTTGCTCTATCATGTCTACGTTCAGTTTGGTAACGGGCCTAAAAGAACCACGAATGGTCAGTACGTTCTTTTTGTAGAGCATTTCAGCAGGAACCGCCACGGTACCATCCGGTTTAAACATAATGGCGCGGGTCTTCCAGCTTCTGATCAGATGAATGTTTTTCGCGCGGTTATCAACATCTTCAAAGTAGGGGCCCTTGAATTCAATTGAGTCTATTTCGATTCGATTGGCTTTGATGTTATCCGTTAACGAGTCGATAATTTTTTTCGGATTTTCAAAATAGTAGTAAGCAGCATAAATGAGGTTTACACCGATTACACCTAACGCTTGCTGCTGGGCTTCCGCGTTATCGTCAAGCATGCGCACGTGAACCGTGATATCAGATGGTTCAGCACCAGGATACATTTGTACGCGAACACCACACCAAGCATGGCATTCATTCGCACGATTGAAACTCTTTGCCGCAACAGTGGCGGCATAGGCAAAATAACGAGACGAGCGAGAACGGGTATCGCCGACGCGATCAAGTACCAGCTCGAACTCCTGTTCCATCATGGCTTTGACTCGCGCTTTACTTACATAACGTCTGTCTTCTTGTACGCCGTAAATAGCATCAGAGAACTTCATATCATAAGCAGACATGGTTTTAGCGATGGTACCCGCCGCCGCACCCGCTAAGAAAAACTGCCTCGCGACTTCTTGGCCTGCGCCAATTTCTACGATCGTGCCGTACTTTTTCTCGTCTAGGTTTAGGCGTAATGCTTTGGCGCTGGTATTTCGCGAACTGGTCTGTTTGTCCATGGTCTCTCCAAAATTGTAGGGGATGTACCAACATGGTGATTGGTTTGTTAGTTGCCATTATACGCAATAAAACCCTTATTGCGTAAGGTGTTAGCGTTTTTAGCCTAAGCTAACTCAGCGTTCTGCCAAGCATGATTGTTTCTCGGCACTTAAAATGTGTCGAACATTCGACATCTTGCCGTCGTTTTGGGCGGGTTTTATGCCCAGCGCACAAGCAATTAAGTTATACACTTCGATGTTATCGAAACGATTGGAAGTCGTCTGTTTAGCAAAAGCTGGGCCGTTCGCAATAAAGGTCGCTGCCATTTCTGGTGCTTGGTTATCATAACCATGGGTTGCGGTGTGTGTTAATGTCGATGCATTCGGTTGGCTTTTATCTTGACTGGCATAAATACTCCAGCCAGGGTCTGCTAACAGCATAAGATCAGGGCCGCGTTGAGGATGATTGAACTGATATTTTTGTGCGAGTGCAGGGCGCTTTATCACGCGTAGATGCGCAATGTGGTTCATCGTTAGTGCTTGATATGCACTGTCTACGTGCGAACGTTCACCATATAAGTTCAAAAAGGGGGAAAATACGGAGGAAGTGTCTTTAGGCCAGTCTGAAACGACAAAATCTGACCAATTTACCAAAGTGTCTAGGTTGATGACTCGTTCAGAGCTCAAGTCAATCATGCCGTGATCGGAAACCACCACCACATTTATGTCTTGATAACCCTTTAGTTTCTGCAGCCCAGCGAGCAACTCTCCAATATGTTGGTCAATGCGTGCAAGTGCACTTATTTCTTCTGTAGAATTGACGCCGAAATCATGAGCCGCGCTGTCCACTGCGGAAAAATACAAAGTAACAAGATGTGGTCGTTGCGCTTCGGGAAGCGACAACCATTGCAACACTTCAGTAACTCGCTCAGCGTAATCCTTGTTTTGATTGTAGGTCTTTCGATAAGAAGGGCTGACTTCATTAATATCCACTTCTGAACCGACCCAAAAATACGTGGCAGCCTTCATCCCCTGCTTTTCAGCGGTGATCCAAATGGGCTCTCCTCCCCACCAGTAAGGGTCTGTTGCATCCGTATTGCGCGAAAATTTACGATTGAGCGGCCTGTCAAACGGGTAGTTAGATACTATCCCATGATGCTTTGGGTGCAGCCCGGTGGCGATAGAATAAAAATTGACAAAGGTCTTCGTTGGCATCGCTGGCGTCATGCTTTTTGCAGTGACGCCTTGCTGCCCAAGGGCGTATAAATTCGGCATGTTTTTTTGGGTAACGCTAGCAGGGCGCAAACCATCAACACCCACCATGATGATATAAGGCTTGCCTGCTTGAGCATGAGCAAAGCTGCTCAGTGTCAGTGAAACCAGAGCGATTAACCAGCGAGAAAGGGGCATACAATTTCCTACAAAGTGGTAACTGAAAGTTGTTAAAACAGGTATTTTCACAAGCTAACGAATAACACGCTTAATAGCCTCATTTTGAGGGCTCACTATAGCGAATAAATGCTGACGACTACACAAAGGTGTATGAACTTTTCATGGCAATGTATACCTTGCTCGCTTGAATGGAAGGCGCTGTAGCAAAAGTACGCCGAATTTTTAACGTCATTGCACTTTCAATTAACTGCTCCTTGAATTAACGGCTCCTTAAATTAACTGCTGCTTAAATTCACTGGGCCAGTATTAGTAATCTTGCTAGCACGTCACCGTACTTTCCTTTCATCGTATTTCTAGATTGCCACAATCTTGTTTAATCATTTTATTGATTTTCCCTTTCTCAGCATACTTCAGTCCAGCCCAGAAATAGGCCGTTAAAAGTAGTTCGCAACAACAGATAGCGGCTTGCTTTCAACTCACGTAACCAGAAGTACTTGCCCTTTAAGGCGTCGTCTTCTGGTTATAAAAATAATAAAAGTTGATTAAGTACCGAACACACAAAGGCGCTTGGGATACTTAAGATTTCCTCGGAGAACTAAAATGAAAATAAAAGCTTCACTTCTTATTGCGGCTACGCTTTTTAGCGTTGCTACTATGTCCAGCGCAGAAACGTTGACTCGCCAAAATGGTGCGCCAGTGGGCGATAACCAAAATTCACAAACTGCTGGACCATGGGGCCCAGTGTTATTACAAGACAGCCACTTAATTGAAAAATTAGCTGCGTTTGACAGAGAGCGCACACCAGAGCGAGTAGTGCATGCCCGTGGCACCGGCGTTCACGGCTACTATGAAAACTACGTTGACCTTTCAGACATAACGGTTGCAGCACCGTTTCAAAGCGAAAACAAGAAAACAGACGTATTTGTGCGTTTCTCTGCGGTTATCCATGGTCATCAATCTCCTGAAACGTTGCGCGACCCTCGTGGATTCGCAGTCAAGTTTTACACCGAGCAAGGTAACTGGGATTTAGTTGGTAACAACTTCCCGATTTTCTTTATTCGTGATGCAATCAAATTCCCAGATATGGTGCACAGCCTTAAGCCGTCACCCGTGACGAACAAACAAAGCGCAGCACGTTTGTTCGACTTTTTCTCTCATGTGCCTGAGTCCACTCACATGCTAACGCATTTGTTTTCAGACATGGGTACGCCAAAGAGCTACCTGAATATGGATGGCTCAAGTGTTCATGCCTTTAAATTTGTGAATGCCAAAGGCCAAGTGAAATATTTCAAACTAACGTGGAAAACCAAGCAAGGTCAGAAGAACTTTACCGCCCAAGAAGCGCAAGAAATGCAAGGTAAAGACTTTCAGCCGATGACGACGGATATTTACACCCGTATTGGTGAAAAAGGCGAAACCGCTTCTTGGGATCTGTACTTACAAACGATGGAGCCCCAGCAACTTGATGACTTCGACTTTAACCCGTTAGATACCACCAAAATCTGGCCTGAATCGCTTATTCCAGCCAAGAAAATCGGCAAGTTAACCCTTAACCGTGTGCCTGATAACTTTTTTGAAGAAACAGAACAAGCCGCGTTTGCACCAAGTAACTTGATACCCGGTATTGAGCCATCTGAAGACAGAATGCTACAAGGTCGTTTATTCTCTTATGCTGATACGCAGCGTTACAGAATCGGCGTAAACGCATACCGAATTCCGATTAATGCACCACGTAATGCTGCGATCAATAACCACGAGCAACACGGTAAATTGCGCACCACCAACAGCACACGTGATGTGAATTATCAACCAAGTCGCCGCGTAGCATTAGATGACGACAACCAGTACAAATATGCCCAAACGCCTTTGTCGGGAACGACTCAACAAGCGCCGTTCTACAAACAGCGTAACTTTGCCCAAGCCGGTGAGAAATTCCGTTCATTTAGCAAAGTAGAGCAGCAGCACTTGATTGAAAACTTAGGCACAACCTTAGCAGGTGTTCCTGAAGAAGAAATCCGCGTGATTATCAGTGCATATATGTACAACGCTGACAAACATTACGGAACAGGCGTGGCTAAATTAGCCAGTGCACCAATAAGCAAAGTGAAAGCGACCGCCAAGCAATTGATGGACAACCAAGCTGCACTTGAAAAGCGTGCCAAGAAAGTCGCTGATGATTTCAGCCGTATTTCATACAAGGCTGAGTTGTAAGCAGTTCACATCTAGCATCTAGCCGCTGCTTGCATGTCATCACAAATATGCGCTCGAGCAAGATGCGATGTGTAAAAGCAAGGCTCAGGTAAAATCAGTAATAATGGCGTGTTAAGGGTAGAACACCCGGCACGCCAATTTTTTTGCTAAACATTATGTTTTAGCAAGCATAAGAGGAATAAGGCATGAATAGCATCATCTATTTACCACTAAAAATTTTAATGACATGCTGCTTTTTGATATTAGCGTCAACATTAGCCTTTGCGGGCCAAACACAGCCTGTTGATGGCACACACCTACAAACGGTTTACTTTGATGCAGCACGGCAAGGTGATATCCCCACTTTACGTGCGTATTACACTGCCGGGCTAAGCCCAAATGTTGCAGACCAAAAAGGCTATACCGCGCTTATTCTATCGGCCTATCATGGCAAAACCGATGCGGTAGAATATTTGTTAGCTCATGCTGATGTAAATGCTTGTCAAGAAGACAACTCAGGAAACACCGCTTTGATGGGCGCTATCTTCAAGGGGAATTTCGGAGCGATAAAGGCACTTATTAGCGCTGATTGCGATATTGATCAAGCCAATAGCAACGGCCAAACCGCCGCTATGTTTGCTACGCTTTTCAATCGCACGGATACTATCTCAGCGTTAACCGAAGCGGGAGCCAATTTAACGGCCAAAGACAGTTCAGGCAATAGCTTGGTGGATATAGCGTTAAGTCAAGGTAATTATGAATTGGCTGAGGCGTTGATGGAAAAAAGAACAGCAAACTAAACCTGTCGAACAGCGCTGTAAGCCCTGTGTATACTCACTCGCTGTAAATATAGGTCTTACCAGTTTATATGTGTGCTTAATAGTTAGGCATAAATGCAACTTAGTTACATTTTCTTGTGATCAACGTCTGAAATAGTCTCGTTTATCATGTTTTGTTTTAACGGACTTTGTTATTATCTCGCGCTCAAATTAACGTTCTGTTAATCAATGAAACAACTTCATGGAATGAAAAGCGGGGTGCGCTGGGCGCGCTCTAATTCGAATCACTTTGAACAGAGATACGCGCTGTTATGATCGTTTTTTTTATTTGTATCACTATCTTGATCCTCGGTTATAAGTTTTATAGCCCCTTTGTTGAAAAACAAGCAGGGATCGACCCCACGGTTGCCACGCCACAAACTCGCTTTAGCGAAGGCGTGGATTATGTGCCTATTCACCCGGTACGTGCGTTTCTCATTCAGTTTTTGAACATCGCCGGTGTTGGGCCTATCTTCGGGCCGATATTAGGTGCTTTATACGGCCCGGTCGCATTAGTGTGGATTGTGATTGGTAATGTGTTAGGCGGCGCTGTGCATGATTATTTCTCAGGTGTGATGAGCATCAAAGAAGATGGCAAGAGTCTGCCTGAGATTGCTGGGCACTATTACAATGTGGTCTTTAAGGGATTCATGCTGATATTTACCGCTATGCTCTTATTTTTTGTGGGGGTGGTGTTTATTATGAGTCCGGCGGGTCTATTAAGTAACTTAGACTCGTTTCAAGGGACCATATTGGCGGACAATACCTTCTGGGTATTAGTGATTTTGGGTTACTACTTTTTAGCGACCTTGTTACCTATCGATAAAATTATCACTAAGTTTTACCCAATCTTTGGTTTATTGATGATTGTAATGACCAGTATGATTGCCGTGGCCCTACTTATTGATGCGCCGCACTTGCCGGTTACCGGCGATTTTTGGGCATACTTCGAAGCGGATCATGCTCATGATTTCTTAGCACCTAATCCTGATGGGTTGCCAACTTGGCCCCTGTTATTCGTTACTATCACCTGTGGTGCGATCAGCGGTTTTCATTCTACCCAAGCCCCTATTATTGCCCGTTGTTTAACTAACGAAAAGTACGTGCGTCCAGTCTATTACGGCGCCATGGTGTGTGAAGGTATAGTGGCCTGTGTTTGGGCACTAGCAGGTATTGCGGCCTTCCCCGAAGGATACGCTGGTCTCAAAGCTATGCTTGATACGGGCGGTCCAGGTTTGGTCGTTAATCATGTAGCCAATAGTTACTTAGGTGTATTTGGCGGAATCATGGCTATTGTTGCGGTCGCGGTGTTCCCGATCACTTCTGGTGATACAGCGTTTCGCTCGCTTCGTTTGACGGTGGTTGACGCGTTTAACATTCCCCAAAGTATCCGTAACCGCTTGTTGCTAGCACTGCCTATTTTGACCATTGCCTATTTTATGACAAAGTTAGACTTCACGGTGATTTGGCGTTACTTCGCGTTTTCCAATATGTTGCTTTCAACTAGCGTGTTGTGGTTAGCGACCAAGTACTTGTTTGACAGAGGCACCTTCCATTGGATTGCGAGTATTCCAGCTGTGATCACCACTGGCGTTACCGTTTCTTATATTATGACTGCGGCTATCGGCTTTAACTTATCACCAGATTTAGGCAAGCCAATCGGTGCAGTCGTGGTGGTGATTGGTTTGATTTTATTAGTGCTAGCACATAATAAACATAAACAGGTTGCGGCTTAACTGCCTAGTGCATAGGCTTTAACTAACAATGACTGATTAACAAAGCTAACCCGAAACGGTTAGCTTTTTTTATGGGAAGCTAAGGCTGATTTGGACAAAACTAACCCTTAAAAAAGGGATGCCGCGGCATCCCTTTTGAGTTAGATAAAACGTAAATGCTTTTCAATATTCAGCGATTAAAACTGGTACTGAGCACCAATGTAACCCGCCGCACCTGAGGTGTTATAAGCTGCAATGTCTTGGTAGTTCGCATCAAAGGCATTTTCAATACGGGCGGTCAGGCTTAAATTTTGATTAACCGTATAACGTGCACTGATATCCATCACTTCATAGCCTTTGAGTGCTACGCCATCGACCGAATCATGAGATGAGCGCAGGCTAGCGGCTAACTTCCAAGTGTTATTGTCGTAATACACGCTGACGCTACCTGAGTTACGGGGGCGACGGCGGCGCTGGTCGCCAGCGGTATCTTCAGTATCGTTGTAGGTATAATTAGCGGTGACACCAATAGTATCGGTAACAAGCACGTCTGCAATGAGCTCGATACCCTTGGACGAGCTTTCGCCTAAGTCTTGTAAGTAACCCGAAAAAGCGGCGAGATCAAAGTAAATGCTGTCTTCTATCTTTTGATCAAAGTAAGTGGCTTCAAACTGTGAGCCAGAGGCCAAAGAGTAGGTTAGGCCAACCTCATAGCCTTTGGTGGTTTCTTCTTTTAAATCGGTTTCAGTGGCTGGTGCCCTAGCAAAAGGCCCAGCGTTATAGCCGATTTCGTATAAGCTTGGCGCTCTAAAACCGGTACCGTAGGCCCCGCGAAGCTTAAGTTCGTTCTCACCGATTGCCCAAATATAAGCACTGCTTAACCGATAGCTCGTGTGCTCGCCGAAATCTTCGTTGTCGTCATGGCGCACACCTGCGGTAATGAAAAAGTCTTTCAGTACTTCACTTTGGTATTCAAGGTAATAACCTCGCTGAATTCGCGCGTCATCGGTACTGGTAATGGCTTCTTTTTCCCAGTCAATACCGTAAATTAAGCTAGAGTCTTGATTCAGTTCCGTGTTACCTAAATACTCCGCTCTTTCTGTATAGCCCTTGGCGCCAAAACTGAACACGCCTTGCGTGTAATTGTTGCGCTCAATAAACATTTTTGACAGCGCAAACTTATGCTCCGATGCTCCATGTGCATAGTTGGCCGTGGCGCGAACATTGGTTTGTTCGAAATCATTAGTACAGTTATTGGTAGCCGTTTCACCAAAGCCGCAATTATCAAACTTGCCATCAGCATCGGTATTACGTGCGACAAAACCAAGTTGCAGACTGTCGCTGGCTTGGTAGCCTAACCGGGCATGAAGGGTGGTGTTGTCATATCCGTCAGCGTCTGGGGTTTCATTGTCAGCAATGAGTGAGTTAAAACCATCGGTTGAAAAGTCAGATGCGGCAACATAGTAGTCGAATTTATCTCTTGAGCCTCCTACATCAGCCGCCAAATTGGTCGCGTTATAGCGCCCATATTCTGCTGAAACGTGACCAGAGGGCGCGCCCACTCCGTTAGCGGTTTCAATATTGATCACCCCGCCAGCATCCGCGCCATACACTAAACCCTGGCTACCACGGAGTATTTCAACACGGTTGATGTTGCTACTTTGTATTTGCCCAAATTTAGGGCCGACTTGAGTGCCGGTTGGGTCAGAAACATCAACGCCATCAATACGTACCAACGTGCGGTAACCTTCTTCACCGCGAATACGTAAGCTGGTGGCTGAGCCTACGCTACCACTGCCTGTCACAGTCACTGATGGCTGGGTGCGTAGCACATCTGCTAAATTGATATAACCACGGGTTTCAATTTCATCCCGGGTCATAATTGATACAGACGTAGCGATTTCACGAATGGGCATAGCTACCCGGCTTGACACTACAACCATACGTTCAAGCGGGCGGTCGGTTTTGCTAGCAACGTCTGTTGAATTAGCTGCCTGAGCATCAGTAGTTTGTGCGATAGCTGGGCTTACAGCAAAGGCGAGAGAGATGGCGATAGCCAATGGACGGTGTTGCATGTGTGTTCCTCAATCTGAAAAAAGTTAACGATCGAAGGAGGGGTAAAATGCGTGAATTATAATAATCTTGCGGCGATATGCAGTGAAATGACGTTTAAAAAGGATAAGATAGCGTCAAAACTAAAGCCACCAACAAGTTAATTTGATAGGTGCATTCTAATGAAGCCCTCCGCTTCATTCGTAAATAACTAGTTCATAGGCCGGTGTCGGGCTGACATCTCAAAGGACGCTTACCGTTGCGGGGGCAGCGATGGGTTAACCTAGACAGCCATGTTTGTCTGGTGACACCATACTTCCCGTTTACCCTGTTCAGTTGAAATGGCTCACAACCAACAGGCACCTAGAATAGCGGGCGAGACGATACAAACACTGGGCTACAAAGTCAATGAATAAGGCCGCAACCCCAGCAGTTGATACACAGTAGTATCACGCCTCACCACCAACCAACCAATATCATGACACCCATAATACATTGTCTAAGTGAGAACCGATAAAATGAAACCGATAAAATGACACCCATGATAAATTGTCTAAGTAAACAGCCGCCCAGCTTCAAACCCTAGCCGTTAATGTCGCCGCACCACCGGTGTTATCTCGTTGCCCTACCACATCATTACTTCGTGAACTCCATCACGCACAAACTAATATCAAGACACCCATGTTTAGACCTAAGACCGTTACTGTCACACCGATAATAAGATTTGGTGAAAGTAGCTCAGGCTCAAGGTAGGCGAGTGCTTTCGTGATAAAAGAGACTAGTGGGTATACGTTACTTTTATTTATCTGATTTTTGCGTCTTGTGAGTAAAAATGAAGGATGGCATGAATTTACGGCGTAAAGCGCTTGCGAAAATGTATATCCGAGATGATTTTCGCAGATTTTAATGGTTAAAGTTACGCTCGTTTAAGTAACTCTCTGGCTTTTCCCATACCTCTAAAACTAATATCAAGACACCCATGTTTAGACCTAAGACCGTTACTGTCACACCGATAATAAGATTTGGTGAAAGTAGCTCAGGCTCAAAGTAGGCGAGTGCTTTCGTGATAAAAGAGATTAGTGGGTACGTGTTACTTTTATTTATCTGATATTTGCGTCTTGTGAGTAGAAATGAAGGATGGCATGAATTTAAGGCGTAAAGCGCCTGCGAAAATGTACATCCGAGATGATTTTCGCAGATTTTAATAGTTAAAGTTACGCTCGTTTAAGTAACTCTCTGGCTTTTCCCATACCTCTAATACGTTGATGATGGGTATGCCGTTTGAAGGTGTTCATTATCAGCTCTGCACCTGCGGCACAAAAGAAGTGCTTTTCGAACTCAGTCACTAAAATTAACCATTGCGCTGAATCTAAGCCTAACTGTTGTAAAATTGGGCTTTGGTATTTTTCGATATGATCGGCTTTGTCATCAATAATACTGCGGCTGGTGGTTTGTACTAGGTCGCAATAGTTTTCAAGTGAATAGCTGAGGCCCTTAGGGGAGTTTTGTTTCGGATTGCCTATAAAGGGCATCAAATTTTTTGGTTGTTGTTGCTTATTATTAAAAGCTTGCAGTCGTTTTTTTATACTGCTGTATTTTGAGGTTTTAGGCGTTTTTTCAACTTTAGCTCGAACGGGGTTTAAGTCAACATAGGCCATACATGCTAACAGTGCACTTTCATCTAACAATGCTTGAGATTTAAATCGCCCTTCCCAAAATCGACCAGTGCAACAGTCCTCTTTATTCGCCTCTCTGGCAATATATTCATTGATGTCACGCATAAACCAACTGATGTCGTACAAACGCTTTCGATATAGCTCAACAGTTTCATCAAAGGTAATCAGCTCACCTGGAGTGAGTTTATCACCACAGACGTACTTTTGCGTGAGTAAGGTGCCCTTATGTATTTTGTGATAGCGGCGTAATACCTCGTCAATTTTCCAATCATTCGCTGCTGAATCATCTACGTGTAGTACTATATGTGTGTGATTACTCATTACTGCGTATGCACAAATGCTGATGGAAAATACGGTCGACAAAAATAGTAAACGATCCTCAACCCAACCTCGACGGTGCTCGTAACTTTGACCAGAGTATTTATCAATCCCACACAGGTAAGAGCGCCGAACACATCGTGAAATGCAGTGGTAATAGGGGGTATCAATTAGGCTGATTTGGTTTTTTCTAGGTTGAGGCACAATGCGTACACCATGATGAATAAGATACTTAATGATTTTAGTTCAGTTTTTGAAACGAGAAGGGTTTTATCATGGATGTCAGCATAGTGTTTTTAACCTGAGCTAGATCAGATTAACGTGGGTGTCACAATAAGATATGAGCTAGGTAAAATTAGCATGGGTGTCATGATAAAATAAAAATCTTATAAGGTTGTGATGTCTGCGGCTTAAGCCAATCGCTATCGCGTGAGTTTTCTCGGCTGGCTACATACTCTAGTCCACACTTTAGGCCCGCATTTAAGGTCAGGTATTGGCCTGTATCGCTTGATCGATGACCCAGAGGCGATCCTGACCCCAAGTGACCGTATCCTGAAATCGAAAACAGGGAACGCCCCATAAACCCAATGCGTTAAGTTCATCCATATTGGCTTCAACGTCTTTACGCCACGACTGGCTACGAAGTTCTTTTTTCGCCTCTTCCCACTCAAGGCCACTGCGCTGTGCGATGATGCGCATACCTTTCTCGTTGTCAGCCAATATGCCTTGGCTGTTCACGGCGCGAGCGAATTCGAGCAGGTAGGTTATCTCTTTGCCTTGGGCCTTGGCCATAGCAAATAGTGAATAGCAGTTTTCCACGGCTTTGCCCAAGGGATCGGCCACAAAACCGTAAGGAATGCCCTGTTTCTTAGCTTCGCGTTTCGTGTCATGAAAAATATACATCTTCTTGGTTTGTGGTACGTTCATGCCGCGCATCATCATGGGTAACACAGGTTTTACAATCAGTTCGCAAGCATACTGTTGGCACAATTTTATCGCTAACTCTAAGCCTAAATAGGAATAGGGACTACGAGCTGAAAAATACAGAATGACTGGATCTGCAATAGCCTTTAACTTCAACGGGGAAGTCAAAGAGATTTTCGTCTGGCGGTCGTATTTTATCTCTTGCGAGCTAGGTGCAAAGAGCAATGAGTTTAGACGCTTTTCAAGGTGAACAAGCCGATCTATCGCCCAATACCATTCACCTGCATATTTGATTGTGCCAGGTAAATAGTGCCCTTGTTCGGCAAGATACCCCTCATTATCTGCAATTGTCTTAGACAGCGTTAGTGGCATCGAAATATTTTCATTCCGGTTTTTAGTAACGAGTGGGCAGGGAATGTCTTGCCAGTATTGTTGAAAAATTCCCCGCATATCCTCTACTGCTGTATCGCTATGCTCAGCTTCCAGCATCGCTCCCCAATACTGGGCGAGTTCGAACTCAGCTTTAGGGCGGTAAGATGCTAATGGCGGAAACTCTAGCTCGTATAAAGCAGCGAGCCTAGTGCAATCAAGTAAACTATTGCTCTGCCATTTTTCTAAATCGGGAAACATCTCTTGTTGTTTATCGTGTACGGTGAACAGCCTGATTTGAACGCCATAGCGTACTTTGATTTCAGGTAATACTTGAAGAAGTAAATAGCTATAGGGATCAGTTATACTGACAAAAATTTCAAGTGTATGTTTTCTAAGTGTTATTGCTCGCTTACTTTCTGCGACAGAGCGCTTAATATTAAGCAGTACATCGCTTGAGATGGCTTTGGTCATATAGCGCATAAGGTGTTTTTTTAGCATTGTTATATCTCTATGGGTCTAATGACTGTAAGTGCAGTAGGTCAAAATAATGTTGTCCCATTCTAGGGAGACAAGAGATCAGTGGAATAGCCTAATTGGCCACTTGCTTAGCATATGTGGCCAAAGCGCTGACCTGTGGTAAGCTTTGTTCTCACTCGTTGGAGACTAACAATATGCGCGACACATTTGGTGCCACGGAGCCTGCGGTGCCGACTTACTTCCCCAGTGCACTTTTCCGTTGGTTGCTAAGCGAAGGCTATCAAGCAGATGCGTTACTCGTAGACTTACCTTTCACTGAGAAAGAATTTGAACGAGGCGAAGTGAACGTCACGTTTAACCAGCACAAAGCGTTTATTACCCGCTGTATCAACGTTACGCAAAACCCTCGTTTAGGGCTCGCATTCGGCAAACACCTAAAACTTACTGACCTCGGTTTACTTGGTTACGCTGCATCGAGCAGTGCAAGTTTGCGTGAAGCATTGCAGGTCATTGTGGATTACTTTAAGTTACGCGGGCCACTGCTCAAGTTAACGTTAAACGTCAGTGGCGAAAAGGCAATCTTAGAGGTGTTTGAAGTCTTAAATTACGACACCATCCGCGCGTTTATGTGTGAAGCGGCTTTAGTCACAATTCGTAATATTATTAAACTGTTAGCAGGCGATGACATTGTACAATACGCCACGGTTACTTATGTAAAACCGGATGATTGGGACGCGCAATTAAGCCCCCTAGCATTCAAATTTAACCAAGCGCAACACAGTGTACATTTTGATGCGATACATCTTAGTGCACCTTTGGGCAGTGTTGATATCAAAACCCAGATAGTGATCAAACAACTGTGCCAGAACATGCTTGCAAAAATCAGCCAGCAAGAAGGGTTAATTACACGATTATCACACGTTATTTTGCGTCAACCAGATCAGTTTCCTAAACTCGAGGAAGCGGCTAAGGCACTCGCCACATCACCACGTACGTTGCGCAGGGAGCTACAAAGTCTCGGAACGACATATCAAAAAGAGTTAGACGTAATACGTAGACGCATTGCTATGGAGTATTTGAGTAGTACTACTTTGCCCATTGAAACGATTTCCCAGCGTTTAGGCTACATAAATGCGCCCAGTTTTGCTCGAGCATTTAAACGCTGGACAACCCTTTCTGCCAGCCAATACCGCAATCGCTATAACCTTTTTTAGTGTGGACAAATTGTTAAGGTAATTGACGTCCAGCAATTACCTTAACCATATTTGTAATTTGACTAACCCATAATAAGCATTAGCAAGTTAGAGCATTATTCGCCTGATGTCAGCAAGCAGAGAAGCTATATAGGCATTGAAACGTCCAGCTTGAGCACCGTCTAAGGCTCTATGATCCCAACTTAGACTCATGGGAAGGATCAATCTTGGTATCGCTTCTTTGCCGTTCCACTTGAGTTCAGTTCGCGCCTTTGCTACTCCTAAAATAGCTACTTCAGGCGCGTTAATAATAGGGGTGAAATACGTACCGCCTATTCCTCCTAATGAAGATATAGAGATACATCCACCACTCATATCATTAGCGCTTAGCTTACTGTCTCTGGCTTTTGCCGCCAGTTCACTCACTTCTTTGGCGACCTGTAAAATCCCTTTCTTATCGGCATCTCGCAGTACCGGTACGACGAGACCGTTTGGCGTATCAGCTGCAAAGCCAATATGAAAATAATCTTTCAATATGATGTCATCACCGTCGAGACTGGCGTTAAATTCAGGGAATTTTTTCAAGGCAGCGGTGACAACCTTTATCAAAAGGGCAACCATGGTGACCTTTATCCCTGATTTTTCCTGTTGCTGATTGAGCTCAACGCGAAATGCGTCAAGGTCAGTTATATCTGCATCTTCATGATTAGTCACATGAGGAATACTGACCCAATTGCGATGTAAATTTGCGGCGCTTATTTTGCGGATCCGAGAAATCGGTTGGCGTTGAATGGGACCAAACTTAGCAAAATCGACTTGGGGCCATGCCAACATATCTTTCAGCGGACCTTCAGCAGCAATTTGTGTATCACCACTGTTGCGATCCTCTTGCATTAACGATTTCACATAGGCGTGGGTGTCTTCTTTAGTAATGCGACCTTTGGGGCCACTCCCGGTGACGTTATTGAGGTTGATGTCTAATTGATGTGCTAGTTTCCTCACGGAAGGGGAGGCGTATGCGATGCTATCTCTATCTACCGCGCTTATCCCCATGGCATTCGCAGTTGACGCAGAAGTATGAAAATGAACGTCCTTGGTGGATTCGTTGCTGCGAGGCGCAACTGACCTTGGCGAATCGTCTTTATTAGCACTTACTTCTTCAGTGCCAACTTCCTCGGAACGTAATTCTTCCTCGATGCTAGCTTCGGTATTGCCTTCTGCGTTATCCGTTTGAATGGGGGCTTCTGGAGCAGCCTCAATTTCAAGAATAACACTTCCTTCACTGACTCTGTCTCCTTGGGCAACAAATATACGCGTGATGATTCCAGCGATCGGCGAGGGAACCTCCATCGTTGCCTTGTCGGTTTCAAGTATTATCAGCGCGTCATTTACCTCGATGTTGTAACCCACTTCGACTGATATTTCTATGATTTCAACGTCTGTGCCGCCACCAATATCGGGTACTAGAACTTCTTGCGAAATATGTTTTACTGGTGCATTCATTATCAGCACTCCCATGACGCTATTGCGTCTGAATTTATACCGTAGCGCTCAATCGCTTGGCGACAAATATCTCGTTCGATAGCACCTTGGTCAGCTAAAGAGGTCAGCGCCGCAAGACACACGTGATAGCGGTCGATTTCGAAGAAATCACGCAAAGCTGTTCGTGTGTCGCTGCGGCCAAAACCATCTGTGCCTAGCACCGTAAAGCGAGGTTGAAGGTAAGATGCGATTAGTTGCGGTACGGCACGTACATAATCGGAAACGGCAATAACAGGATCACTCCCTCCCAAACAGCTTGTTAAGTGGCTCGAGTGTTGCGCTGAATTGGGATGTAACCTGTTATGACGCTCTATTTCTCGAGCATCTCTGGCTAATTCGGTATAACTAGTAACACTCCAAATTTCAGATTCAATATTCCAGTCATTCGCTAAAATTTCAGCTGCTGCGATAGCCTCGAGCAAAATAGTGCCTGAACCAAGCAGGCGCACTTTTGCAACTGCTTTATTCACATGGCTGGTGTCGTAATGGTACATACCTTTAATAATATGGCTCTCAACGCCTTCAGGGATCGAAGGTTGCGCGTAGTTTTCGTTCATTACAGTGATGTAGTAAAACTCGTCTTGTTGCTCTTCTAACATGCGCCTTGCGCCATGATCGATGATCACTGCGAGCTCACAAGCAAATGCGGGATCGTAGGCGCGGCAATTGGGAACGGTTGAAGCAATGAGATGGCTGTGGCCGTCTTGATGTTGTAACCCCTCACCACTTAGTGTTGTTTTACCGGCGGTTGCGCCCAATAGAAAGCCACGCGCGCGCTGATCGGCGGCTGCCCAAATCAGGTCTCCTATTCGTTGAAAGCCAAACATGGAGTAGTAGATGTAAAATGGCAACATGCTGACGCCATGGGCTGAGTAGCTGGTGGCCGCCGCAGTCCATGAACTGATGGCCCCGGCTTCGTTGATACCTTCTTCCAGTATCTGGCCGTCCAATGCTTCTCGGTAACTGAGGATTGAGCCTATGTCTTCAGGCTCGTAGCTTTGACCCACGCGGGAATAGATACCGACCTGTTTAAATAGATTCGCCATGCCGAACGTGCGGGCTTCATCAGCGACTATTGGTACCACTCTTGGGCCCAACTTTTTGTCTTTAAGCAAATTCGTCATCATGCGCACAAAGGCCATCGTGGTAGACATTTCTTTGTTGTCGGCGTTTAGGGCAAAGCCACCGAATTTAGATAAATCAGGTACCTCAACCACGTCAGCGTGATTAGCACGTTTTGGCATGTACCCCCCTAAATTTTCACGCTTTTTCCGTAAGTAACGCATCTCTTCGCTGTCTTCATCAGGCCTATAGAATGAAAGGGATGCAGCTTGCTCATCATCGAGAGGGAGTTGAAAACGGTCACGGAAATCGAGAAGGGCGTCTTTATCTAATTTTTTCTGTTGGTGCGTTGTCATTTTTCCTTGTCCAGCTTCGCCCATACCGAAGCCTTTTTTGGTTTGGGCAAGAATGACAGTGGGACGACCTTTGTGCTGGGCTGCAGCGTGATAAGCAGCGTAAATTTTTACCAGATCGTGCCCGCCGCGTTTGAGTTGGTCGATCTGTTCATCTGTAAGTCCTTGAACAAGGTTTTTCAGGGCCTCGTTTTGGCCAAAAAAGCTGTCTCGATTAAAGCGCCCGTCTTTGGCGGCAAATGTCTGAAATTGACCATCAACGGTATCAGCAAATGCGCGTACTAACGCACCTTGAGTATCTCGGGCGAATAGTCCATCCCAGTCAGAGCCCCAAACTAGTTTGACGGTGTTCCAACCTGCGCCACTAAACAGTGCTTCTAGTTCATCGATGATACGGCTATTGCCTCTAACTGGGCCGTCTAACCTTTGTAGGTTGCAATTGATTACCCATACGAGGTTATCTAATCCCTCACGCGCCGCCATGGTTAGCGCAGACATGCTCTCTGGCTCATCCATTTCCCCGTCGCCGAACACCCCCCATACTTTGCGCTGAGAATTATCCTTCAAACCGCGGTGCTGCAAATAACGCATAAAGCGGGCTTGATAAATGGAACTGATAGGCCCTAGCCCCATTGAACCAGTAGGAAACTGCCAAAAATCTGGCATTAACCATGGATGCGGGTAACTGCATAGACCTTGCGCGCCAGCGGTCGACGCAGTGACTTCTTGGCGATAATGGAGTAAATCATTTTCGCTCAGGCGCCCTTCTAAAAATGCACGGGCATAAACGCCCGGCGCGGAGTGCGGCTGGTAAAAGACTAAATCACCATTGATGTCATCGCCATCAGCATGGAAAAAGTGATTGAATCCAACTTCGAATAAATCAGCGGCGCTGGCATAGCTGGAAATGTGACCGCCTAATTCACCATAAGCCTTGTTGGCGCGTATCACCATTGCAAGGGCGTTCCAGCGCATAATCGATACTAGTTTTTCTTCGATAGCGAGATCACCTGGGTAGGCAGGCTGTTGATCTACGGTGACGGTATTCACATAGGGAGTGCCGTGTACGGGTTGCCAGCCGATACCTGGGTCGCGAGCAATTTTTGTGATCACATCCAGTATTGTGCGTGTGCGTTCAGGGCCAGCGTGAGCGACTAGCGCTTGCAGTGCCTCGCACCACTCAGCTAGTTCTTGGGCATCTTCATCATTAACCGCATCACGTAAATACGTATTGATATAGTGATTCATTTTTATTCCTCTCGATAGGACTACTACAAAGTTTTTATTGTTAAAACGTACCTGAGTTCCTCTGGGTTTGAGGGGTAGCGCGCTGTTTCGGCTGTTTAAGACTCACTTTTACTGGTTGTCTTGGGGTAGGCCATACCCATAAAACTGGTTTTGCACTTTAATCAGCCTACCTGCGTTATTCGCAACGGGGCTGTTTCAATATTTGTAACATTCAATCACTTCCAAGCGTTGCTCAGACTCGTTGGTAGTGGCTTTGCAAAGGTATTGAAGGCTGCATTTAGCAGGCAAAATTCATTGTGTCGCCTCGCCTAGAGGGGAGGTTTAATGTGTTTCAAAAGATGCTTGTTGCAGGGGGAGTTAGCAAATAGGAAATTCTAATGCGGTATTAAATATTGCTATTGGTTGTTAAATTAATATTTATTTATTGTTAAATGAGGTTGGGGTTTTGACCCCGGCTGTGATTATTATTTTGTCTTTTTGATTATGAGATCAGGGCACTGATATAACTAATCACGTGGGCTGTCACATCAGGCAAAGCAACGATGACAAATTTGGGGTTGTATATTCAACTCGTTTAAAAGTTGAATTCTCGAGGATAGTATTAAAATGAAAATGATCGGATCAATACCTATGCGTACCACTTATCTGTATTCACAACTTTCGAAGATAACTGGTTATCAAGTGAGCTGTCGGGGTCATAGGTGCTCAATGTTGCAGTTGCTCGGGGCTGTTGTCGTTTCTCTTGGAGTAAGCCTTACGGTATCGGCTCGAGCCGAAGAACAAAAAGAGCCTGCACATTATTGGAATTTTCCACAAGCTCCAGAGTCAACCAGCATGACGCCGTCAAAATTAAAATACATAGACATCAAAGACACCATTGCAATCAGAGGGACAGAGTATCGTATTCGGGTACCTGAAAATTGGAACGGCACTTTGATAAGTGATCTTGATTATTATCACGCGGCCGAATCACCGAAGTATCTGAAGCTACTTGAGCGAGGTTATGCTTTTTCGGGAACGCTGCGTCGTCCTGAGCGACTTGAACATTACGATCCTGCTCATGAGATACATGATTTGGTCTCAGTACTGGACATTTTCGCAGAAAAATTTGGTAAACCACAACGGACAATTCAGTACGGTTGTTCTGGCGGTGGTAATGTGGCAACAGGCATGGCTGAAATTCATCCAGATCGTATCGATGGTGCTATTTCAGCTGGTGCGCCAACGAGTCCTTGGTTTACGAATTCTTCACTTGATGGTTTCTTTGTTTTGAAATCTTTGATCGCTCCAGAGTTGCCCATAGTGAACCTTCCATTGCATGGGGATGAGATCAAAGAAATTGGTGCAGCTTGGCGTGAAGCCATAGAAAACGCCCAAAAAACGCCTGAAGGTCGGGCACGTATTGCGCTGGCCGTCACTATCGGTCAATGGCCTGGTTGGGGGGGGACGTTTGGTCTAAATGCGCAAGCCAGTATGCCGGAACCCGACGTTAACGATGTGGATGCGTTGCAAGAAAGTATGTATCAAACCGTATCTTTGGTGCTGCCTTCTGAGCGTACTTTTGGTCACACTATGCTCGAACGCGCGGCACCGGGGCAGCTACGCTGGAATACCGGTATCGATTATCGAGCGTTCTTCAAAAATGGTAATCCATCTTATCAAAAGGCCGTTGAAGCGCTTTATGAAAAAGCTGGATTGAATTTAATTGATGAGCTTAATCAGGTGAATTCATCTACTAGAGTCGCGGCCGATCCCGAAGCGATACGTTGGTGGAGCGCTCCGGGGCGAACACATGTAGGAAAGCCAAAAGTACCTTTGTTACGTCTGCATGATAATGGTGATTTGTTAGTGTACCCGAGCATGGTCAAAGGGTATGAATCTTTAGTGGCTGAAAACGGTTATTCAGAGTTGTTTCGCAGCGCTTATGTTAATCGAGCGGGGCATTGTACCTATAGCGTGGCGGAGGTTGCTGCGGCTATTGATACCGTTGAGCAGCGGATTAAAACAGGGGAGTGGCCCAGTACATCACCTGATTCTCTTAATGCTTTAGGCAAAAGGTTAGACCCAGACGATGAGACGCAATTCTATAATTATAGCGGTGTGAAGAAATACAATCGTGTGTGGGTTCCTACGGCGAAAGACTTTATAGGCGCTCCAAAATAGTAAACACATATGCAATATGTACCCTGATTTTACTCTCAGCTAAGTGCGTTAGAGCGTGCTTAGCTTCTTCCATTTTAGCGTATTTAATTCACGTACCTACAGACTGTTTTTAGAAAGAAAGTAAAGGTTGAATCCTTATACAACAGGCCCTGTGAGCAAATTTCAGTGTTTTTTTAAGCGGTAATTTACCCGCACCTTAACGTGTATAAATTGAGCCATAAGTTTAATCGATAGCGCATCGATATTTGATATTAGCAATAGCATCCTTAGTTTCTTAACATCCACTTAACGTCATTGTAACAATCGTTGCTGAGCGAAGATTAAAATTAAGAACAACGCATGACGTACAGTGAAAAGCATCTTAAAGCACGCATTATGCTTCTCAATTTAATAAATGCTAACAAACGTCATGAGATGCATCGCTTGTGACAGATCACCGATATACGGAGTCTCCACTATGTGTAGAGAAATGTTGGATTCGACTAACCACGGAATATTCTTTAAAGAGGAAGAAATATGAGCGTCCATAAGCAGTTCCGCCTTAAAAATAATATGTTTAGTAGTTTAGTACCAGGAATAGTGCTTCTGTCATGTTTTCCGTCATTCACACATGCCCAGCAAGAAACAAGTGAATTGACCAAGCAAGAAAAGCAAGCAGACGCATCTGATATTGAACAGGTTGTCATAACAGGTTCACGATTGCGTCAAGATGGGTCCATGGCTCCAACTCCCGTCACAGTTCTTTCAAGTGATGAAATTGAAGCTGGTGGCAAAACCAATATCGCAGACTTTATTAATGATTTGCCACAATTACAAAACTCAAGCACGCCCCGTTCTATTGGTTTTACGTCTAGCTCAGGTTTACAAGGCGCAAATTTACTGAATCTGCGTAACCTTGGAACAAACCGAACACTGGTTTTACTTGACGGTCGCCGCGTTGTTCCTGGGGTACCTACGGGCTCCGTTGATTTAAGTCTGTTGCCAAGTGCATTGGTTAAACGCGTAGATATCGTAACCGGAGGGGCTTCTGCAGCATATGGGGCTGACGCAGTAGCTGGCGTCGTAAACTTAGTACTTGATACAAAATACACAGGTGTAAAAGCCCATATTCAAGGCGGCAGTTCATCTGAAGGTGATGCAGAGAGTAAGTCCGGCTCAATTGCTGGAGGGACCAGTTTTGCCAACGGTCGAGGTCACGTAGTAGGTAACATTGAATACGCTGAAAACAAGGCCGCTTTTGCGAGAGAACGAGACTGGGCTAAAAGCAAAAGTATTGTCCCGAATCCAAATTACACCCAAGGTGGCGCAGAGCATGAGCGCATTATTGTAGACAGTGGATTGGGCCTAGCAACACCAGGGGGCTTAATCATCAACACTCCTCTGCGTGGTACGCAATTTGACGACAATGGTAACCCTGTTCCCTTCGATTTCGGCGCGCCCACGGGAAACGGGTTTATCGCAGTCAGCCCAGACGCCTATAACCCTATTGCGTTGCAACAACTTATTGCACCGTTAGAGCGATACAGCGGTTTTATGCACGCCACTTACGATCTGACTGAAAACACGACCATTTATGGTGAAGCGTCTTACGGCAAATCCACCGTTCGCCAAGAAACGTTACCGTTATTCCGCTTTGCAAATCAAGTGGTGCAGAATGATAACCCGTATCTTGACGCTGTGACTGCGCAAAGACTAAGCGATGCCGGTGAAAGTACTTTCGTACTCGGCAAATTAGGTGTGAACCTTGGTGTGGCTGAACCGGTTGGTGAAAGGGAAATTCAACGTTACCTTGTGGGAGTTGACGGCGAACTAAGCGGTGATTGGTCGTGGAGCGCTTATTATCAGTATGGGGATGTCGATATTAATGTTCGTGCCCAAAATAACCCAATCGTATCGCGTTTTATTTTGGCTGCTGATGCCGTTACCGATGATGCTGGTAACGTTGTATGCCGATCATCGCTAAGCGATTCAGGCAATGGTTGTTTACCTTACAATGTATTTGGCAATCAACCTGTTGCTGATGATGTAAAGGCCTACCTTACTGGCACTGCCGTGTCTAACCAAAAATTAAAGCAACACGTTTGGTCAGCGAGCATGACGGGTGTTGTTGCAGATCTTTGGGCTGGGCCGCTGACTGCGGCTTTTGGCGCTGATTATCGCAAAGAGTCCGGCTCAGGGGATGCTGATGAGCAATCTATCAACAATGAATTTTTTGTGGGGAATTTCAAACCCTTCTCAGGCAAGGTAAATGTCAAAGAGGGATATTTAGAACTTGGCTTACCGGTTCTGGATGATATGGACTACGGAACAATAGACATCAACTCTGCTATTCGCTGGACCGATTATAGCAATAGTGGCTCAGTTAGAACGTGGAAGGCAGGGGTTATCTACTCTCCTATTGATGAGCTTCGTTTTCGCGTAACACGTTCTAGCGATATTCGTGCGCCAAACATCAACGATTTATTCAGTGGGGGACTCGTTAGAGCCTCAGCAGTGAATGACCCATTCAGAGACGGTGAATCTACCCAGTATTTAGAGCGTTCAGGCGGTAACCCAGATCTTCGCCCCGAAGAAGCTGACACTTTGACTGTGGGAGGTTCATATGCCCCAGATTGGTTGCCAGGTTTTAGCATGTCTGTAGATTATTTCGATATAGATATAAACGATGCGATTGGCGATATTTCATCGCAAAATATTCTCGACAATTGCTTTGAAGGCCAAACAGAATACTGCGCCTATGTCGCGCGCAATAGTGACGGTCTTGTCACCCAGATATCGAAACTACCATTTAACTTTCAAGCCGAGCAAATGACCGGCGTTGACATGGAATTCGCTTACACCATGGAGCTAGGGGAGGGCGAGTTAAAAATGCGCGCTTTCGCTACCCACGTTACCAAGCTTTCTATAGGCGTACCAGGAACGCTCAACTTTGTTAGTCGCAAGGGAGAGGTTGGCAACAATGCTGGTGGAGCTGATTCAGGTGCCCCAGATTGGCGCGGAATTGGCAACATTGGTTATGAAACACATGGCGGAACAAATATTGGCGCCACATTGCGCTTCATTGGTGAAGCTAAAGTAGAGAGCGACTTTGCCAGTAATTACTTGCAGGGCAACGACGTGCCGTCACGCACTTATCTCGATTTGAATATCTCCCAGAAATTCGATTTATCCTCGGGCACCTTAAAGGTATTCGCTGTAGTCGATAACGTATTCGATCGAGACCCTCCGGTGGTTGTTTCGCTTCAAGGTACGTCACCATTAGATCTACCTACCAATGGCGCTTTATACGACACAATTGGACGAACTATACGTATTGGGGCGCGTGTTGAGTTTTGATCTCAATGACCCGCAGGCGCTTGGATTAGCCAGCGCCTTGAGCATTATGGTGCGGGGCGAGCCTACATCAAGCGGCTCTGTCGCTAAGTCTGTTTGTGTTGGATGTTCAAAAAAGTTCGATTCAGCTCACTGTTACACTACGGGTCTATAAACCTGTTTTTTGAGAGAAGAATATGCAAACAAAGCGCGCTGACGTGGAAACGTCAAACAACAAGAGAACTGTGATGAATACACTTTTCGATACGAGTAAATCGTTTGACCTTCAAGGTATACCGATGGGGCTCTTTGTACTGATAGCGATAACGTCAGTGGCGATACTTCAACTTGACGAGTTGAAAACGGTTGGTGTGGTGGGCGCGTTTGCAGTGTTATGGACGATAGGTTTGTTTTTTTATGCACTGGGAGAACGGGTGAAGCTGTTGAAATCGGTATTGGGTGGCGGGCTAGTGGTCGCTTATTTCGGTGCGGCACTAACGGCTAACTCAGGAGCCATTAATACGGGAGATATTGAGTATGTCCAATCTTTCATTATTGAAAACCGTTTTTTGTACTTTGTTCTCGCTGCATTACTTATCAGCAGCATTATCAGTGTTAAGACAGAGGTATTAAAAGCGGCTTTGATGTCTTACGCCCCTATCATTTTAGGTGGGTTGTCGCTTGCTGCCATATTCGGGGTTCTTGCCGGAATGATGGCAGGTGTGCCTACAGAGCGCGTATTGATAATGTACTTTTTACCGATTATGGGAGGTGGAACAGGCGCCGGTGCTATTCCTATGTCTGAAGTGTATGCCGAAGCGACAGGGAACAGCGCCGCAGATTACTTCAATTATGCAATCGGCGTACTGACGCTAGGTAATATCGTCGCGATTATCACAGCATCATCACTCAATATGCTGGGTAATAAGTTAACTTTTCTAAGTGGGAAGGGGCAGTTAGTAAAGGGACAAGAAGATGTTGATGATGAACTCAAGTCGGCACAGCCGACAGACGTAAATACTCATGCAGCGACAGTCTTGGTTGTCAGTTTGTTGCTTGTTGGCGTCGTGCTTTCGGCGACAGTAGGACTGATGCACTTATTTGCTTGGGTCACTGTGATTGCTGTTGTGATGAACCTGACTGGCGTCGTCAGTGACTCGATGAAAACTGCGCTGCTTTTGTTATCACAATGGTGCATTAAAGCTTTTTTGGTCACCATTTTGGCAGCCTTTGGGTTGTCTGCAGACTTTGAGGTGATTGCTCAACTCTTTGACCCCGGAAGTCTTTTTATCATTGTTTCCATCGTTTTGGGCGCCGCAATTGGCGCGGGAGTCGTTGCCCACTTTGTTAAGTGTTATCCGATCGAGGGGGCCCTTGCCGGGGGACTTTGTATGGCAAACGCCGGTGGAGCAGGTGATTTACAGGTGTTAAGTGCTGCACGACGTTTAAGTTTATACCCCTATGCGCAAATATCTTCTCGTATCGGCGGAGCTCTCATGTTGGTTCTTGCCAGCTACTTTTTTAAACTATTCACTTGATTTAATTGGATTTAAAATGAAAGAAATTAAAATACTGTGTCCTTCAGCAGCTTTAGGTTTTGGATGCCCAACTGAATCTTTCGAAGAAGGATTGAGGAGAATGCCCGATGCCATTGGCGTTGATGCAGGCTCAACGGATCCTGGTCCGTATTATCTTGGAACGGGACAAACTATTCTCGGCTGGGGGCCTCAGAGGAAGGATTTAGAAATCTACCTTGAAGCCCAGCAAAGACTTAATATTCCTTTAATAATTGGCTCCGCTGGTGGACCGGGGTGCCTCTCGGTGCTCAATGAGACAATTCGTATTATTGAGGAGATCGCAGAAGAGAATAACTACCACTTTAAATTAGCTAAAATTGAGGCTGATTTCGAAAAGGATTTTCTCAAGAAATGTGTCACCGAAGATAAAATTCAACGCTTTGAAGATAGAACAGAACTAAGCGCCCAAGAGATTGACAAGTCTGAGCACATTGTTGCTCAAATGGGAGTTGAACCTTTGATTGAAGCGTTGAAATTGGGCGCAGACGTTATTATCGCCGGACGAGCTTATGATCCAGCCATTTTCGCTGCTCTGCCAATCTATAAAGGATTTGATCCTGGATTAGCATATCACATGGGGCAAATTTTAGAGTGTGGGGCCATGGCCGCAGAGCCTGCCGCTGGCGCAGATGCCATTTTGGCGACCGTTAGAGATGATTCATTTACCATAGAGCCGCTCAATAAAAACAGAAAAGCGACGGTTAAGTCGGTTGCTGCACATACCTTTTATGAAAACACTAACCCAGTACAGTTGGTGTTTCCTGGTGGCATGATCGATTTATCTGAAACGACATTTGTGCAAGAAACAGATCGTACAGTGCGTATTGCAAAGACTAAATTTATCCCTGCGAAGCAGTATACGTTGAAGTTAGAAGGCGCTAAGAAAGTAGGCCACAGAGCGGTGTTTATTGCGGGCATCAAAGATCCTATTTTCATTAAATCTGTGGATAGCATCATCGAGCAAGCCAAAAATGAAATGGTTAAACAGCTCCCTTATAAGATTGATGAAGACTACCAATTAATATTCCATACCTATGGCAAAAACGCCGTCATGAGGGATCGTGAGCCTAATGTTGACTTTGTAGGTCACGAAATCGGTTTGGTAGGTGAAGCCGTGGCAACGACTCAGGAAATTGCCTATGCCGTGTGTTCCTTTTTTCACAAAATACTCCTTCATTACCCCTATGAAGGGCGAAAACAGATTTCTGGTAACTTAGCGTTTCTGTATTCACCATCGAATTTCAACATGGGGGAAGTGTATGAGTTCAATATATATCATCTCCTCAACGTGGATGAAGGTGTGAGCCAATTCCCTATAACTATCTCAGACCTGTAACGATTAGGAGTTCACTTGCTATGACAGAAACTAAAACACTTGGTCAGTTGGCCAAGTTTCTCAGAAGTAAAAATGCGGGTCCGTTTTATCTTACCCTTGATATTTTTTTCTACGGCAAAGAGGATTACTTGAAAGCGAAAAGCACGGGGCTTATCAATAAGCGTCTTATTTCGCAGCTTTACCGTATCGATGAGGAGGATATTTCCATCATCGAATTTGATCCCGCAGAGGCGATTAAAGTGTCTTTTCCCAGGCCTGTTTCTTCAGGCAGTGTAGGAGATTCTGATGTGTATGGTGCACAGCAACATGCGCCATTATTCGATATTGAAATCCCTTGGAATTAATTTGAGTTTGGGTATGTTGATGGAAATGACAGAGGGTAGCCTTGCTTTGCAAGGCGTACACCTGTTGTAAGAGACTCGCGCTAGTTTGTTCATAAAGCTGAAATACAATTTTTCTGACTGTATTTGCAAAGCGCGAAGTACCCCATTGCATGTCTTTGTAGGCTGTAGCCAAAAGCTATGCTTTACGGTTTGTAATGTTAACTTAGCCATATACAATGACCTTCCTCAAGTCGTTTAGTACAGAGTGTTATGGACTTAAAATATTCACGCACGGGCATAGAATTTAAGCATTTGCGCACGGTAGTTGCGGTTGCGGAAGCGGGCAGTATTACTAAAGCTGCTAAGTTGCTTTATACGGCGCAACCTGCGTTAAGCACGCAGTTACAGCAGCTAGAACACATTTTGGGGGCTGATTTATTTGTCCGAACACCAAAAGGAATGCAGGTCACTGAGGCCGGTGAACAGTTTTTGGTGCATGCAAAATCTATTCTTAAGTATTTTTCACATGCGGTGGCAGAACTCAAATCGAGTTCAAAGCACGTGTCAGGATCGTTTACCATAGGCTGTGCTAATAGCCTTGCCAACTCCATTGGGGCGAATTTGATGATGAGTTTAAAGCATCGATTTCCCAAGCTAATACCATCCATTCAAGCTTTAGGTGGCACAGCGCTACAGCAGTCTGTCGTGGCAGCTGAGCTCGATTTTTATATTACCAGTTCAGCTATCGAGTTAAGTACGAGCGATCGCACTGTAGTGCATCGTGCTGAGAACTTGAGCCTCGGCTCTTCTTTGGTGGAAGAAATTGCCGTTGAGCGGTTCTTAATCTGCTTGCCAAGTGATGTGGATAGCGCAACAACCTCCGGCGGCCAAGAACAAGTTATTTTGCAAGAGTTGCCGGTTGAAATTCTCGAAACGGCGCCGCTGTGTTTGTTTTCAGAAGATCATGGCATATCAGGCATCATTGATTGGTTAGCACAGAAACACGACCTCAATATTTCCCACTATGGCTACACCAACAATACTGAGATCATGATTGATCTGGTGCTATCTGGGCAGTGTATCGTGGTGCTGCCATCATCTTTCGCTGAGTTGTTTACACGGCGGCCAAGCTTACGCCTGCATCCATTACAGGGTTACCGTATAGAGCGTGATATCGTGCTGTGTTATGCCAATGATTTAGAGGTCTCTGATACGACTAGATTAGTAAAAGAGCTGGTAGGTGAGGTGCTACGTTCTGCATTGGTTCACGATGTTGTGTAGTTGAGTTCACTGAGCGCTAGACTTGGGTTGACTGGTGCAGACTAGTCGATACGCGTAAGCTGTTTTGACAATATTTATTTAGTGGCCACTTCTAATTGTTGGCCTAGCTTGACTGTTAGCGCTTTCAATTGTTCTCGCTCTTGTGTGGATAATCCCTCGAGTAAACGTTCTTCCTGGGCCTTCACCAAAGGAATAATGTGTTGATGCACCTTCGCTCCCTCAGACGTTAGGTTAAGCACGTTTGTGCGCCGGTCCAAGGAGCCCGGATGTTGTAGCAATAAGCCTGCTCGAATCAGTTTTGCAATAGCACGACTCACTGGCATCTTTTCTAATCGTGTGAACTTGCATATGTCTCGAGCGGATATTTCACCATGAAAGCCAACCGCAGCGAGCACGCGCCAGTCGGTTCTCGTTAAGCCGTGTTTTTCATATATTTTAGCTATAAATTCAGTGACTTGCTGCGCCAATATCGACAGCTGATACGGAAAAAACTGATTTAAATCTAATAATATGTCGTCATCTTTGGGCATTTAAAAATACAGATTAGTCATGTAGGGACTTCACATTACCACCTGATATGCCACATCTCCACTGCTAAACATCTGCACGTTATGGCTAAATTGGCTGCTGGTTATAGACCAAATTGCTTTGGTGCAAGGGCTGACGATTAATACGTTTCGGCCAACAGCCGCCATGTTATGACAAGTTTATTATTTACCTATTTACACGAACGTGATGCGAAATGTTATGAAAAGGCAACGTTACGTTCATAACATTACCTTATGCTATTTCGGGCTACTTTACCGCACAAGTACTCGTTTTTGACAAGACAGCTTTAATATCACACTGATGCTACAAAACCTTAAAGACTTGCCGGCAGCACAGTGCCTTGTACTTCACCAAAGCCGATACGGGCTGCGCCGTCTTTCTGGCAATAGCCACGCATGATTACGCTGTCGCCGTCTTCTAAAAACGTACGCTTTTCCCCATTGCCCAGCTTGAATGCTTCCTTACCGCCCCTAGATAGCTCTAGCATTGAGCCTGCCTGATCATGCTCAGGCCCTGACTGTGTACCTGACCCAAGTAGGTCTCCAGCTCTCATGGTGCAGCCGTTTACACTGTGATGAGCAACAAGCTGAGCAATCGTCCAATAAGAGTACTTAAAATTACTATCACTTATCTTGTAAGGATCTTCGTCGTTGTTACGCATTTTTTCAGTTTGAATCAGGCACTCTAAATGAATGTTTAATCCCCCTTGCTTGTCGTTTTCGCTACTGCTTAAGTACGGCAGTGGTTGCGGATCGCTTTCAGGGCGTTCAAATTGGGTTCGGTAGGGGGCTAATGCCTCTATGGTGACAATCCATGGGGAAATGGTAGATGCAAAGTTTTTGGCGAGAAAAGGCCCTAGTGGTTGGTATTCCCAGGCTTGAATATCGCGTGCTGACCAGTCGTTGAATAAGCATAAACCGAAAATGTGATCTTCTGCGCACGTGATATCGATTCGCTCGCCCAAGGTGGTGCTTTGGCCGACGAAAATACCCATCTCTACTTCATAATCAAGTCGTTTACAGGGCGCTAATACGGGGGCTTCTGCATCAGGCGCTTTGATTTGGCCAACAGGACGCGGAAACGCTTGCCCTGAAATATCAATGGTGGAAGATCTGCCGTGATAGCCAATCGGTACCCATTTGTAGTTTGGTAGCAAGGGGTTGTCTGGGCGAAAAAGCGAACCAACCGCAGTAGCATGGTGAATTGAAGTATAAAAATCAGTGTAATCACCGATTGTGCAAGGCATTGCATACTCGATATCGCTTTGTAAAATTAAGCAGTCGCGCAACCATTCTTGTTCACGGGCCTCGGTGCGAAGTGCGCGAGACAGCGCTAGGCGCAAAGCGGAGTTCGCTTCTTTACCCATGTCCATTAATTCGTTCAAGCTCGTTTGGGCGGCGGCTTTAGCTGCTTTTAGTGCAAGGCCGGTAAAATTGCTTGCTTGAGCGAGTGCCGCCATATCAATGACGTATTTACCAATAGCGACACCGCCTCGAACGCGTTCGTTGCTATTTTTTCGGCGAAACGTGGCAAAAGGCAAATTCTGAATAGGAAAGTCACCGTCTCGGTTAGCCGAGCTTACCCAGCTGGTCAATTTAATATCATGGGTTTCGTTTAATAAGGTCATAAGAATATATCCATTAGATCAGGTTTAACGACTAAATCAGTATTTCGCACACTTGCTAGCCAACGTTATTTAGCTTCATGAAGCCATGCGGCATGATTGGGTGCGACTTTGGTTTCTGACCATTCATCAACCATTAATTGGGCCACGCTGTTTAACATTTTGTATTGTTCTGGCGTACCCGTATTAGCGGCAAGCTCCATACGATGACCGTTAGGATCAAAGAAGTAAATGGATTTGAAAATTGTATGATCTATCGGCCCTAACACTTCAACACCCTGGCTTTCAATATGCACTTTGGCTGCGAGCAATTCGTCAACACTGGCTACTTTTAGAGCAAGGTGCTGGACCCAAATTGGCGTATTTTCGTCTCGCCCCATGTCAGGTGAGTTAGGGATCTCGAAGAATGCTAAAACATTTTCATTACCGGCGTTTAGAAAAATATGCATGTACGGATCGGGCTCTTTCGTAGACGGAACTTCGTTTTCCGCAATGGACAATACCAAGTTCATGCCCAGTATGTCTTTGTACCATTGAGCCGTCTCTTTTGCGTCTATACATCGATAAGCGACATGATGAACTCCTGCTACCTTTACCATATGTATACCTTCCTCTTAGTAAATCATTTGACTTGCTTTGTCATAACACAGAGCTGCTTCTTAACCGATGTGATTAGCTGTTTGCCAACACGCCGCGTTCGAGTTGATCGCGCTCTATGGATTCAAATAATGCTTTGAAATTACCTTCACCAAACCCGTCATCTTGTTTACGTTGAATGAATTCGAAAAAGACTGGGCCAAGGGTAGTTTCTGAGAATATCTGCAATAAGAGCCTAGGATCGCCGTTTTGAGTTGTGCCATCTAACAGAATACCTCTTGATTGCAATTCATCAACAGGCTCACCATGACCAGGTAAGCGTTCAGCTAGCATTTCGTAGTAGGTTTCTGGGGGGGCGGTCATGAATTTAACCCCTGACTTTTTTAACCGATCCCAGCAGCTATATAAATCGTCACACGAAAATGCGATGTGCTGTATGCCTTCGCCATTGTATTGCATCAAAAACTCTTCAATTTGACCTCCGCCTCCGGCAGCTTCCTCATTTAATGGAATACGAATTTTTCCATCTGGTGCGGTCATCGCTTTTGATAATAAACCTGTGTATTCGCCTTTGATGTCGAAATAGCGGATTTCACGAAAATTAAATAGGTCTTCATAGTATCGGGCCCAATGATCCATTCTGCCGCGATAAACATTGTGGGTAAGATGGTCAAGAGTGTGGAAACCGCACCCTTCTGGGTTTCGGTCTACGCCCTCAAGCCAGTTAAAATCGATGTCATAGATCGTCTGACCTTGCGCATAACGGTCAATTAAATAAAGGGTGGCGCCGCCAATACCTTTTATTGCTGGTAAACGTAGCTCCATTGGTGCTGTGGGAATGTCTACCGCTTGAGCCCCTTTTCTAATCGCTTCAGAATAAGCAAATTGAGCGTTTTTAACGCGAAACGCTAGCCCGCAAGCTGAAGGCCCGTGTTCTTTTGCATAGTGATATGCATGACTGTTCTTTTCATAATTGGTGATCAAGTTAATGTCACCTTGTCTCCAAAGTTCGACACTTTTAGACTTATGCTTAGCGACTAAGGTGAACCCCATAGCTAAAAACGCAGGCTCTAATATGCCTTTTTCCGGTGCGGTAAATTCAACGAACTCGAAACCATCAAGTCCCATCGGATTTTCAAACAGATCTGTCATCTTCACGTCCTCACATTAATTTGGTAACAAATGTTACTATTTTATGTAGGCTATTCCGTTCCATAGACAAAGTCAAAAACGAGGGGGAATTAGATAAATAGGACCTCTCCCCGGTTGGAATAGTGCGACAGGAAAAAAATATTTTTTGTTAACCTATTGTTGTTATTATGTTTTGTATGAGGAAATGAAAACGAGCCTAGTGTGGCTAAAACGCAAATGGGTAATAATCACCCATTTGGCAGCCCACAAAACTGATATTTGTAAGTAGTCCTTTACACTGTAAAGGAAGCAGTACGCGTAGTGAGAAGCACTCGAGTAGCGCTAAGTTGTAGATTAGCGCTAGCTATGTTTACTTTTTAAGTTATAGCCCAAGTTCAGATAAGTTTGGGTGATCATCAGGGCGGCGACCTTGCGGCCAGTGGAATTTACGCTCTGATTCTTTGATGGGTAAGTCGTTGATGCAAGCGAAACGATTTTGCATTAAGCCATTTTCGTCAAACTCCCAGTTTTCATTACCATACGATCGGAACCAGTTGCCACTGTCGTCGTGCCACTCGTAGGCATAACGCACAGCAATACGGTTTTCTGTGTAGGCCCACAATTCTTTAATGAGGCGATATTCTAGTTCTTTATCCCATTTTGCTTTTAAAAAAGCGGCAGCTTCTTCGCGGTTGTTCACAAAGGTGCTGCGATTGCGCCATTTGGTATCGGCTGTATACGCCAGTGATACCTTTTCAGGGTTTCGGCTGTTCCAGCCATCTTCAGCTAAACGAACTTTTTCCATGGCGCTTTGCTCATTGAACGGGGGTAACGGTGGGCGTGTACTCATGTTTACATCCTCTTTAGGTCGATTAATATTCCATGATGGAACTATTTAACCAGAACTCAGGTTATTTACTAAAAAACGTTTTTATTGAAACTGAATTTTTTGCTTTATTTACAAGGCCAGCGCGATGGTTTGGCTATCTTTAGCGGGGACAGCACAACAAAGTAATATTTCTGACTCGTCGACGTGGGCACTAGGGTTATTGCGATACGTTACGCTACCACTTAGTAGCTTTGCTGCACATGATCCGCATTGGCCATTGCGACAACTGTATTCTGGCGTTAGCCCGCTACTTTCGGCAACTTCAAGTAGGGACTTGTCACCCCTGTTCCAGCTTTGTTCAATACCAGATTGGGCAAATATTATTAAAGCCGATTCAGCTTCTTGCTCCGCGCGAGCACGGAGATCTACTGTTTGGCGCACTAAAGATGATGGTCCGAACGCTTCAGCATGAATGTCGTTATCTTGTACGCCAAGTTCAATTAATACGTCGTATATGCTTTGCATAAAGCCTTGGGGGCCACAAAGATAAAAGTCTTTGTCGAATAGTGATGTTGCATCGTTGCTATTCGCAGTGCCCATTGTATTGAGTACGCCGAGTAATAAGGTGTGGTTTATCCGCCCTTGAGTTGTGTAGTCTATAGATGGCATTGGTTTAGGCGGCTTGCCAGCGTCAATATCACTTAACACAGAGTAATACTGAATACGCCCAGCACTGCGATTAGCGATATCAGTGAGCTCTTGGTAGAACCCCCGCTGGTGTCTATCTTTAGCCGCTTGAATTACGGCCATCGGGCGAACATAACGACTGCGTAACTCTTCACCAAGGGCATCATTTGCCATAGATAACATAGGGGTTATACCGACGCCAGCCCCTATCAAAACAGCAGGGCGCCGTTGTTTGTTGTCGATAAAAAAGTGTCCGCTCGGCGATTTTATGTATATTTCACTGCCCACGCGTACGTTGGCATGTAGCGCGCTTGATACCTGGCCATGGCATTCACGCTTGACCGAAATGCGATAATAATTGCCTGTCGGGGCGCTGGATACGGTGTAATTGCGCACGAGCCATTTGTCAGTGTTGGGCAGTTTGATACGCAAGGTGAGATGTTGGCCTGGGGAAAAGGGCAATACAGGTACATTGTCACTTGGGCATAAGTAGAATGAGCGAATTGTACTGCTTTCGTCTTCTATTTTAGTGACGATAAATGGGCGCCACTGGTTACGTTGTGCTTGTGCTTTTATTATCGCTTCTGCTTGTGCCCAGGTGCCAGTTGCTTTTGCGTTAGGAGAGTAGCTTTCAAAGGCTGCCCGAAACGGTAAGGCCGCTTTTAAGGTTATGCCGCGGGTTAACGTAAATTGCCAGCCGCGTAGTGCCCCTTGAAAGCCTTCGATCAAAGGGGAGTCACTAGCAAGCAGTGTGACTTCACCGGTCAACATAAAAACATCGCCTGTTGTGAAATCGACGAAGAGTAAGCCTGCTTTGGGGTTGATAACAAAGTTGCCTAAGGTGTTGAAAAAGTTATTCCCTGCATAATCTGGGATCGTCAAGGTATTACCTTGTACTTTTATAAAGCCAGGCATGCCACCACGGTGCGAGACATCAACCCCCATAGTACTGCGCGTAGGTTCTCCATTACTCACTGTGTGTTGAGGGTTTTGCCCCGCCGAACTGGCGACAAAAAACGTATCTGCTTGACCAATAAAAGCTGTTAATGAGGCACTCAGTTCAGTAAATTCCTCAATAACAGGTGCCTTAATAGGGGCATCTGGTGAGCGGACAAATTGAATTTCTCGGGTTTGAATATATTGCGGGCAATTGCCAAAAGATTGCTCAACGTCTAATTCAAGCTGATGATTTGAAACCCCAGTAACGGTGGCATTTACCCGGTTGCGTCGCCGCGTAGGCATTTCCAACCCAAGCAGACCCAAGCGAGCCCCTTGCTTGACGGCGGATGCTAGTGGGTCTCCTGTTAGAATAGGCGTATTTACCGTAAGTTTTGTAGGGAAGGGGGACTGCACGAAGCCTGGCTTTCCAGGCAAAATAGACGCCCAAAGTTGCCCTTCATTTGTCGTACTGCCCAGGATCATAAACGGCAGTTGCTGGAAAAACTGCCTATGCTGCTCTGGCATGTATGCGCGGATTGCGCGACGGCCAATGTCGTCCATCTGCTCAAGAGCACCTACACTGGCTTGTAACTGACGCTCACCGTTGTGAAATGGGGTATGAGTGTGGGTAAGTTTCATGAATACTCCAGTACAGGTAATTTAATTTGCTACATTCAAGTGATATGGCTGGATGCACTACCCAGCCAAAAGATAAACAAAAAACGCTAAACGTTAGGCAACAAGACCTGCCTTTGTGGTTGTCATGGGTTTAAACCCATTTAGCGCTTCTACATTTGCTAAAAAGCGACGAACATTTGGGAAATTGGCCAAGGACACATTGCCCTCTGGCGCATGCGCTGTGTAAGTGTAAATAGCGATGTCAGCGATGCTCGGGCTCTCACCGACCAAAAATTCTCTGCCCTCTAAATGCGCTTCTAGTTTCCCTAGTACTTTGTTTGCCGTGGCGATAGCAAAATCAGCATCAAGGGGTGCATTAAACACGGTAATTAAGCGGGCATTACATGGGCCAAACGCTATTTCACCTGCGGCTAATGACAAAAACTGTTGTACTTGCGCTTCGAGCACCGCATCGGTAGGTAAGTAGTCAGGCGCGTACTTGCGTGCCAAATAAACCAAGATCGCATTTGAATCGCTAATAACGGCTTCGCCATCTTGCACCACAGGAACTTGACCCGCTGGGTTGAGTGTTAAAAAGGCGGCTTGTTTGTGCTCGCCAGCAGCTAAGTCCACATTGATCACTTCGTGGGCAATGCCGGCGATATTTGCGAAAAGCTCTACGCGTTGGGCGTGGCCTGATAACGGGAATGAATAAATTTTAATGGGATTGACCATAAAGATGTCCTCTGGTGATTAATTAAAGCGCTGAACCTAAAGCTGTTCAGTGTCGTCGTGTTGAACAAATAATAGACGCGCTCATTTCTGTGAACAATATGTTGATTTGTAGAATTACTATGTACAATATGTTCTCAATTAAATTGTGAAAATTCAGATATCAAATGGGCGAAGTCGATGGACACACTAGAAGGTATGCGGACTTTTATTGCAGTGGCGCGGCAAAAATCGTTTACAAGTGGCGCAAAACAGCTGGGTATTAGCACAAAATTGGCAAGCAAATATATTGGCCAGTTGGAAAAAAAACACGATGCCTTGTTGTTTCATCGTACTACTCGTAGTGTCACATTGACTGAGACCGGGCGGGCTTATTTCGAGCGATGTGTGCCCCTGTTGGAGCAATTTGATGAATTAGAAGATGTGATCCAACATCGTCAATCTGCACTTTCAGGTACTATAAGACTAACGGCACCCACCGCATTTGGCAGCACTAAGTTGGTGGACGCCCTAGCGCCGTTTTTAAAACAACACCCTGATATCAGCGTAGAGCTTAGTTTGTCAGATCAGCGGGTGGCCATTATCGACGAAGGGGTAGACGTGGCAATTCGCTTTGGCGATCTACAGGACTCGACTCTTATCGCCAAAAAGTTGATGGATATGCGCGTTGTGGTATTTGCTTCCCCCGAGTATTTAGCGCAAAAAGGTGCACCAAGTCATCCGAATGCCTTAGCCACTCACCACTGCTTATTGCAAAAGTCACAAGTGGATCCGCTAAATTGGAAATTCAAAGAAAATGGCCTGACGTTTAATGTGAATGTGCATGGGGTGTTTGCGTCAAACTCCCCTCGGGCTGTTACGCAGATGGCGGCGCAGGGGCTGGGCATAGGCATGGGGCCAATTTATGTCACTGAACCTTACGTAAAAGAGGGGAGCTTGCAGATATTGTTTGAGGAATTCGAAGCGAACCAACTGACGTTGAGTGCAGTGTATGCATCAAACCGGCATCTGCCGGCACGCATTAGAGCATTGCTTGATCATTTAGCGAGCACGTTTAGCCAACAGCAGTGCTTTTGATAAAGTCACTTACAAGAGTCGCTGAATCGGCGATGTGTGTAATGCGTCTTTTAACCTTATCAGGCCCTGTTCGTTCGCAATACCAAATCGTAGGGCGTCTTTTTCGTCGCATAAGCGCACGTAAATCCCTTGCTGGCATAAAGCGTCAAAAATTGCGGGGGCGTTGGGTGTGTGAACCGTTTTGAATAGTAACGTGCCATGCACAGGTTGTGTGAATAGTTGTTTCAGTGTGCTTTGTAATGCGCTACTTAAACGCCAGAGTACAACCCTTTGTTCTTCTTGCCAGCGTTTATCTGCTAGTGCCTGTTCGCCAACGAAAAGCGCAGGGCCGCTTACCGCCCAAGGGCCTAATAATAAGGCCATTGCATTAAGCCAAGTTTCATTTGCCAGTACGAACCCTAAGCGGATACCTGCTAACCCGAAAAACTTGCCCACTGAGCGTAATATAATCAAGGCGTCGCTGTAGTCTTGGTGCTTAGCGCCTGCCTGCTGCGGAGTTGCGCTATTACGCCGCCTAAATGCTTGCACCATGGATTCTTCCGGTGTTGCATCCATAAAGGCTTCGTCAATGATCAAAAGCCCTTGTTTGGCATGAATGTCTTTGTGTAATTGGTCGACGTACGCCTTTGGATAATGTTCACCCGTAGGATTGTTTGGATTGATCAGTAGCACAATATCCTTGTGCCCTATTTGGCTTAACTCAGTAACGTCAGTGTAATCGAGAGTTTGATACTGGTCTTTTTGCCATGCTTTGCGATGTTCTTGATAGCCTACTTTTGGCAGCCATACCCTGCTGTTCGCAAAGCCTCGGGCGCGGCACAGTTGCGGTAGCATTTGAATAATGCTTTGGCTGCCAGGGGTTGGCAGCAAATGGTGGGTTTGATAGTAGCCACGTGCGGCGTGTAATAGCCCTTCATTATTTTGTGGTAAACGTTGCCAGCAAGCTGTGGGAATTATGCCAACAGGATAGGCGATAGGCGCAATGCCAGTGGATAAATCAAGCCAGTCTTTTTCCTCTATATGGTAACGCTGGGCCATGGTGCTTAATTGCCCGCCGTGCATTAATGGCTGTTCTGCATCAACGTTTGTCGCATCGCTTGGCGCACTTTTTAGTATATCGGTTGCCCCATCACCCGTTTGATTGACCTGTGTTGGAGCGCGGGTTACGGCCGTTGTATTTTTATCCATAAAAATAAATCCTTTAGAAAATGATGTCGGTACTGAGGCCGCAAAAGCTGCATAGTGCGATTAGCCCTATCAACCCCAATAACCCACAAAGCAAAATAGCACTTGAAAATAGCCAGGCACTGCGCTGCACCAGGCGAATGCTGCGGGGTATGTCGGTCAAGGTAACGCGCTCTCCACTGCCTAATATTGGGCTATGTACTGTGTTGCCTTGATATTGTGATGCTCCCCCAATTGTGAAGCCAAGCGCACCGGCGCCAGTGGCCATACAGCGACCGCCGTTTTTGCTCTTGTAGCCCTTAGCTTGCTGCCATGCGCGTGCTAAATGTGTGAAACGAATAGGTGCCGGAGCGGCCAATACATACAGTAGGGAGGTGCAATAAGCGCTTAACCAACCAAGATGGTCGTCCGTTCGGGCGGCCCACCAACCAAAGTGCAAAAAGCGCGGTGATTTATAGCCCCACATAGCATCAAGGGTATTGCTAAGACGATGAAGAGCCGCCAGTGGAGCGCCGCCGATGGCAAAATAAAACAAGCTGGCTATCACGCCGTCATGACCATTTTCTAGAACAGATTCTACTGCGGCGCGGCTCATGTTGTTTGGCGTTAACTCGGTAGTATCTCGGCTAACCATATAGCTGGTGAAATGTCGCGCTTGGGCTAAATCTCCTTCTGCTAATGGCTGGTATATCTGCATGGCGTGCTCTTTGAGGCTTTGCATGCCAATAGCTAAATACAATATCGAGGCGTTTAATAAGGACATGCAGCCCGCTAGCAATACAGCGTCGTTGCTCAGGGCATATTGCATGACGCCATAGTTGAGCACCCATAACGTCATTGGTAGAGGCAGGACAAGTATGAGCCAACACAGAGCACCTTTGATGCGTTTTTTTGCTAGGGATGCTTGCTGTGCCGTGAATAGTTGAGCGTTAACTTTAGCCTCTAAGCGATTTGCTAAATGCCCAAACCCCACAAGGGGATGAAAGCGTTTAGGCTCACCTAATACTTTATCAAGCAGCAAGGCGAACAGCATTTGCGCGCCTATTACAGCCAAGCTTGAAAAAGATAACATGGTCGCCACCCAAGCGCTGAGCTCAGTCAAGCAAGCCGCCCCATTCCAGCGTGTCATTTTGATAGCTAAGCAATATGCCTTGGGTGTTTGGGAGCAACATAGGTGGCCTAAATAAGCTCATTAAGCAGGCAATGGCGTCGCCATGGCTGATAACGAGCACATTGTGCTGCGCTTGTGATGGCTTGCTGTTTAGTGCTTTGGAATACGCAATACAGACGAGCGCTTTTTGCATTCGCTCGCGAACCGTGGCTGTGCTTTCACTCTGCTTTAAGTTGTTATTAAGGTCACGGCTGTTCGTTCGCTTAAGGCTGTTTTCTGGCTCAGGGCTGTTTTCTAGCTCAAGGCTGTTTTCTGGCTCAAGGCTGTTCGGCGGAGTGATGTGCGTTTGTTGGTAGCACAGCTGATTAAATGCATGGAATTCCGGTAATTGCTTTATGGGTTTGCCTTGCCAATCGCCTAAATGGCGTTCTGCTAAATCTGCAAAGTTTTGTGGCTCGAGGCGCAATGAGCCTTTTGCGCCGTTGTTGAGTGCTTGGGCGCAAATGTCCGCCGTTTGCTGAGCTCGGCCAAGATGCGAACTAACGATATGATTGATTTTCCAATGCTTGGCTTTCAACGCTAGGGCTTGTGCTTGCGCTATTCCCTTTGCGGTTAGCGAGCTTTCTAAGTGCCCTTGTAATAACCCCTTGGCGTTAAATTCACTTTGCCCATGACGGCAAAGGTAAAAATGGACCGTATCAGGGGGAGCAGCGGTAATAGAGATCACGTATGCAAACTCGGTTAATGGGGTAACGGCGTATCAGTCTGGTAAAACTGACGGGCCTTATCGATTTGTTCGCACATCAGTGCCACTTCATCCAACATGCGGCTGGTCATGCGGTGTACTTTGTCAGCATTGGGGTGAAAGATAAAACCGTTCTTGGCTGCTGGAATGTGTTGCCACTGGGCCCAATTCAAAGCGTCAGGCGTATCGGAGGCATGCTGCGTGGGTTGAATAATGACTTGTGGCAACGCCACTAGCACTTGCTCTAAACCGACAGACGGATAGTCATCACTGGCGTTGGCAAACGGGTTTTTGGCACCACAAAGGGCTAATTGTTGTTGCGGCCATGCATTGTTTGCCACGGTGCGCAGTGGCCTAGACCAAAGCTCATAAAAGGTGCGCATAGGGGGCTTTTTGGAATAGCGCGCTTTGAGCCTGTCGAGCTGCGCCGTATAATGTGAAGCGGCCTGTTCGGCAAGGTCTTCGCGCCCCGTAAGCTGACCTAGCATGAGAAGTTCGTCACCGACCTGTGACAAGGTCCTAGGGTTTGAATATATAACCTTAATTTTGTACTGCTTCAGCCGTGCTAAATCATCTCCCGGATTACCGGTTTTCCAAGCAATCACTACGTCAGGCTGCAGTTGCACGATCTTTTCGATTTGTAGACGGGCGTAGTTACCAATTTGTAGAATGTCTTTGGCCGCTTCTGGGTAATCTGCATGGGCGGTTGTGGCGATAATTTGCTGGCCCGCACCTACTTCAAAAAGCGATTCGACGATATGTGGCGCTAACGCAATAATGCGCAGTTTTTGCCGTTTATCTTTGCTAAGTTGACTTATTTCATCAAAGATAGCGTCAGCTTCTGATATTTCAGATTGCGCTCTATTGCTTGGGTTGCTGGCCGCGTTATTTACCTCATTGCCAGGCACATCATCAACAGCGGTATTAGCATTGGCACGTTCACTTTTAGTTGTTTCATTTTGGGCAGAAACGCTTGATGCATTGAACGCTAGCACGACAATACAGGTTAACAGACAAACGAGCCTATTTTGCTTTGTCGGTGCCATTACCAATCAATTCCCTTTTGCGCCTTAATACCTGCTTCAAATGCATGCTTGATAGGGCGTACTTCGCTGACGGTGTCGGCTAATTCGATAACCGCGCGGTGACAGGCGCGGCCCGTTATTACCACATGCTGATTGGCAGGACGATTTTCCAGAGCGGCTAATACGTCATCCAAATCGATGTATTTGTAGGTCAACATGTAGGTGATTTCATCGAGTAGCAGCAAATCGATGCTTGGGTCTTGCAAGCAGGCTTTGCTAAATTCCCAGGCTTTTTGTGCTGCGGCTTTGTCGGTTTCCTTGTCTTGGGTTTCCCAAGTGAAGCCCGTGCCCATAACGTGAAACTCCACGCCTAGTTTTTCTAATAAATCACGCTCACCGCAGGGCCAAGTGCCTTTTACGTATTGCACGACGCAAGCTTTTAAGCCATGACCGACTGCTCGGGCGACTGTGCCAAAACCCGAGGTAGACTTACCTTTGCCATTACCTGTGATGACAATCAATACACCTTTTTCGACTTGCGCGTTGGCGATACGCTCGTCCACTTTGGCTTTTTGCTGCTGCATACGTGCTTTATGGCGATTGTTTTCGTCTTTTTTTTCTTCTTTATTGTCGTTAGATGGGGTGTCAGACATGAGTTTATGCTCCCTCTTTGCTGTGGGTGGCCGCGCTGGAAAAAGACGGCGCGGTAAATTGTTGTTCGATAATGGTGTGAATGGCATCCCAGTTGAGATGCCCTTGGCACACCTGAGCTAAGCGCTCTATTTCGCGCTCTTGTTGCGCCCCGTAATCCTCGGCGAGTTCTGTATTGGCACCCGCCCAAGCAAGTATATGCTGCAAAGCCTGTGGTGAATCGAACAAGCCATGTAAATAACTACCCGCAACTTGGTTGTCTTCACTGATACAGCCTTCATACTCGCCGTTGTTTAATAAGATCATCGGCTTGGCATTATCAGCTCGCACGCTAGTGCCTATGTGAATTTCGTAGCCTCGAATAGGTGCGCTGCCATTTTCATGGATTAATAAGTCTCCGTGACTTTGGGTAAGCTGTTTTTGTGCTTGTAATTGCGTGGTGATAGGCAAATAACCTAAGCCTTCGCTGGTGCCTGGCGTATCTTCAACGCCGCTGGGATCCGCAATACTTTGGCCCAACATTTGATAGCCACCGCAAATACCCAATACTTTACCGGAGTAGCGTAGGTGACGTTGTAAGCTTTCGTCCCATCGCATCTTTTTTAGCAATGCTAGGTCGGCACGCACATTCTTGCTACCCGGCAATATGATCAAATCACACGCTGGAATAGGGCGGCCTTGGGCCACAAAGGTCAGTTTTACTTGGGGGTGTACGCGCAGCATATCGAAATCGGTGTGATTACTGATGCGTTTAAACACAGGAACACATATGTGTATTCGTATGTTTTTTTCATCTAAATTCTGTTCTGCTTGAATGGCGTCTTCAGCGGCCAATTGTAAGTTGTGAATATAGGGCAGTACACCTAACACCGGTTTTTTCGTTCGGTCTTCTAACCAGGTTAAACCTGACTCGAGTAGTTTGATGTCACCACGAAACTTGTTAATGACAAAGCCGACGACGCGGTTTTGTTCAGATTCTGAGAGTAAATCTAATGTGCCAACAAGTTGGGCAAATACGCCGCCGCGATCGATATCCGCCACTATGATCACCGGGCAATCAACCGCTTCAGCAAAACCCATATTGGCGATGTCGCCTTTGCGCAAATTAATCTCCGCTGGGCTGCCTGCGCCTTCTACCACAATCACGTCGTACTCTTGCGTTAAGCGCTGATGGGAACTCAGTACGGCTTGCATAGCGACTTTTTTGTAGTCATGGTATTTCTTGGCTTGCATGTCTGACACCGCTTTACCCTGAATGATCACCTGTGCGCCAGTATCTGAACTGGGTTTCAGTAACACTGGGTTCATGTGAACACTGGGCTCAACGCCGGCCGCTTGTGCTTGAACCGCTTGCGCACGGCCTATTTCACCGCCATCTTTAGTAACAGCGCTATTGAGGGCCATATTTTGTGGCTTAAAGGGAGCCACCCGAACGCCGCTGTTTTTCAGGCAGCGACAAAACCCCGCCACGAGCATGCTTTTACCTGCATCTGACGTAGTGCCTTGGATCATGATGGTCGCGCTTTTAGCGCTCATGCTTTTAGCGGTCATAGTGCGTTCTCGTTAAACGCTGGTTTGGCGATAAAGCTCACCACAGGAACCGCTTGCTCGTATTCTGCGATAGCGATACGCGTTAGGCTGGCATAGCCAATTTGCAACTTGGCGTACCAATCACCCTGTTGCCAATTTGCTGATAACACATCAGCTAAAATTTGGCGTATCACGCCGCCATGGCTAACCACTAAGCAGTTTTGCCCTTGGTGCTGGCTGGTTAAACGCTGCCAACAATTTACTACCCGTTGATGAAAACGTTCTAAGGATTCGGCGTTTGGTAAGGTGTTATGCATAGGTTCTTGCCAAAACGCATTTAGCTCAAGCCATTGCTCGCTTAAGTCATCAAAGGGGATACCGTCATACAAACCAAAATCACACTCTTGAAGGTCGTCTTCAATCACCAGGGGTACGGATAAAAATTCAGCGAATGCCTTGGCAAAATGCAGGCAACGCAGGCGAGGGGATGAAATGATGACATCCACTTTTGACGTTTTTTGCATTTGCGCTTGCATAGCGTGTAAACCTTGTTCACTAAGGGGAATGTCGGTCTTGCCATAAAGTGCGCTGGGGCCATCAACTTGACCATGGCGCAGTAAATTGAACGTGGTTGCTGCGCCATGGTCAAGTCGATGGCTACCCACTGAACGGCTACCCATTGAACGGCTGCTCAGTGCAGGGCTATCGTCAGTATTACTATTCACAGCGACATGATTTACCGCGTTATCATTCGCTGCGCTATCTTTCACAGGTTTGCTACTCATTTTTGAGGACTCTTTAATGCCATGGGTAACCCTGCGGCAACAAAGGTGACGTGATCTGCAATACTTGCCACAGCTTGATTCAACCAACCCGCTTGATCAACGAACTCTCGAGTGACTTCCCCCATAGGGATAACGCCCAAGCCAACTTCGTTTGCCACCATAATTATACTTGATTCACTTGCGCGAAGGGCCTGGGTGAAGCCTTGAAATAGGATGCTGAAATCTTGTTGTGGTTGATGGTAAAGCTGGTTGTTGAGCCAAAGGGTTAAACAGTCGATGAGCAGTATCGGCTGTTCGCTATCAGTTGTAACGCCCTTATCTGAATAGAGCTCGATATACTCAATTAAATTCAGAGGCACTTCAGCTAACGCCCAATGTGCTGGGCGCTCCTGTTGATGGCGCATAATACGCTTGCTCATTTCTGTGTCTGTCGCGGTGGCGGTAGCGACAAAGGTGACATCTTTGCCGGATTGTTGGCTTAGAGTGAGGGCTTGTTGCAACGCAAAGTTTGATTTGCCAGAGCGAGCACCGCCAATAATTAAATGCAGCATTGTTAAGCTCTCCAACAAAATATTTGTAATGATTCAACGCGACGTTTGAGGGGTAAGTTTAAGACTGTTTTTATCAATAGGACGTTCATAAAAGAAAGCCTATGGTCTGCTCATTCACTGTTTTAGGTAACGTGATAATCAACAAAAGATAGATGAGTAACTCTTGGGTTTGTTGAGCAAAGCCTAAGCAGTCCCCTGTATAGCCATCAATGTGTTTTTTAAACCAATGTTTGAGGGCAAAGCGCAGCACACATGCACTGACTATGACGAGTATTGCACTGTATAGTGGTAACCATAGTACCGCAGGTACACTTGAGGCGAGCAGCCAAAGTAACACCCGAGGTTGCATAGGCTGTGCTAACGAGTCACTTTTACTGTTATCACTATTTTTGCGTGCATAGGCGAGGTGTTGCACATGCGAAATAGCCAACCCGCGAGACAAAGGGTAGGCAATGGCTAGGGCCAGCAGTAGGTGCTGATCCGCGGCTAGCGAGCTCAGCAGTATAAACTTGCTCAATAGCGCACAAATCAGTGCGCACGTGCCGTATGTGCCAATTTGGCTGTCTTTCATGATGGTCAACTTGCGCGTGATACTCTGACCCCCCCAAAAACCGTCGGCCGTATCTGCTAGGCCATCTTCATGTATTGCGCCCGTTAGCATTAAACTAAATATAATAAGCAAGCATACTGTCGGTTCTCGTCCTACATAGGGCAGCATGAAGCAGTAAAATGCGCTTAATAAAGCAGCCAGCAGCCAGCCAACTAATGGGAAATATCGTCCCGCTTGGTGCAATTTTTGTGGGCTGTAAACAATTGCAGTCGGCACCGGTAAGCGGGTGAAAAAACTCACTGCTAATAGTATTAAATTGAACTGATATTTTAAAAATCGAGTCATGTTCGTCTTTATTTCGCTAACGTGGTGCTAGTCATTTATACCGTTACGCCAGCGCTCTCAAATGTGGCCATATCATTGTAGAAACTGGCTGCTGCTTGCAACAAGGGTAAAGCCAGCGCTGCACCAGTGCCCTCGCCAAGGCGCAAACCTAAAGACAATAGCGGCCGAGCGTCTAATTGAGCCAACACTTGCTGGTGGGCATATTCTGCTGAACAGTGGGCAAATAGCATATAATCCCGTGCGCGCGGCGCAATACGCACGGCAATCAGCGCTGCTACACTGACAATGAATCCATCCACTAAGATGCTTTTACCGGCTTTAGCGGTTTCGAGTATGGCACCCACAATTTGTGCGATTTCAAAACCACCTACTTCCATCAGTGCGGTTTTAGGGGTAAAGGCCTTTGTACCGTGGGCTTTATTGACTCGCTCTAAAGCATCTTCGATGAGCTGAATTTTTTTCGTTAGTTGTTCATCCGTTATGCCCGTGCCTTTGCCTGTTGTGCGCTGTGGGCTCAACCCGCAAATGAGGGATAACAAGGCTGATGCACTACTGGTATTGCCAATGCCCATTTCGCCAAATGCCAGCACATTGCTGCCTTGGGCAATATGCTGTGCAGCAACGTTTGCGCCCATCGTCAGCGCTAGCTCTGCTTGGGCTGGTGTCATCGCAGCTTGTTTTGAAAAATCAGCCGTACCTTGGCCTATTTGCTGTTCAATCAACATATTGCTTGCTGACAGGCGGGCATTGCCACTCACTGGGCTGAGCATACCGGCATCGACGACTTTCATCTGCCAGCCTAGCGTGGTGCTAAAGCAGTTGATTGCCGCGCCACCATTGAGAAAATTGCTCACCATTTGCTGGGTGACGTCAGATGGGGCAATACTGATGCCATTGGCGGCAATGCCGTGATCGGCGGCAAATACCAGCATAACTGGCTTATTTATGTCGATTCGGGTGTCAATACGGCTGCCTGTTTGCGAGAGGCTTTCTTGTATTTGAGCAAGCTGGCGAGCGAGATCTTCAAGCTGGCCTAGGGCTCCTAAGGGTTTAGTTTTATTGTTAATTCGCTCATCTATATCGCTGAGGTTACTGGTATCGACGGGGGATATTTGCCAGTGAGACTGATCGAATACGGATGAAGATAATGAGTGTTGTTGTTCTGACATTTTTTGTGCCTTCCTTGATGTCTTGTGAACTGGCTTTATCGCTTCTTGCATTGAGCGTGAGGGTGCTTTCTCTGAGTCTACAGATGCTGGCGCTGCAGTTACTTCAGGATCTAACATATGTGTTGTTCCAATCGTGATTTGATTGGGTTCTTAATATTCATTGCTCGAGCGCCATTTTCTCTATTTTCTTGATTGCCCCGATTTTCTCTATTTGCACTATTTGGACTATGCATTGTTTTTATGCCTGTCGCTGACGAATAGCGAGTAAGAAAAACACGCTGCCGATGGCTGAAGTGATAATGCCGATAGGGATTTCTTGGTCTGAAAGGGCCGAGCGGGCAACGATATCAACTAGCACCATAAAACTGCCGCCGATAAGTACACAGCCTAAAATTAAAGCGCGGCTCGTCACCCCAACCCAGCGTCGCACAATATGGGGGATAAGTAAGCCAACGAACCCAATGCCGCCGCAGTAAGCCACAATGCACGCGGTTAGTGCAGCGCAAATACCTAAAGCCATTAAGCGAAGAGCGGTGACGTTAATGCCTAGGGTTTTGGCATTTTCGTCGCCTAGCAAGAGGGCATCTAAGCGCCGACCGAAAAGTAACAGCAGTACCACGCTGCCCATAACCACAGGTAGCATGATCCAGGCGTACCACATTTCAGTGCGAGCAAGACTGCCCATTAGCCAGAAAATAACTTTGTTGGCAGCGAAAGGGTCACCTAAAAACAGTAAAAAGTGACTCAGAGCACTGAGCATAAATGACACCGCCACACCGGCTAACAGCATGTGCTCGCCGCGCCCTCCAAAAGATGTTGCGGCCAGCGCTTGCACTAAGGTAACGGCAAATACTGCGCCTAAAAAGGCGGCGACTGGCAGTGCGATTGAAAAAGGCACATCAGGCAACATACCGAATATCGTTAAGGTTTCGCCTATTTGACTGTCAAACAACAGTGTTGCGATACTCGCTCCGAGCCCTGCGCCAGATACTACGCCGAATAGGTAAGGATCAGCCAATCCGTTGCGGGTAATGTTTTGCAATGTGGCCCCGGCAACAGCAAGGCCTGCGCCAACTAAAAAGCCCACGAGCACTCTAGGTAAGCGAATCTCCCAAAATATTAGCGCGTTAACGTCAGTGCTACACTGGTCAACTATGCAGTGATACAGCTCAGATGCAGGCAAGTCTGCAGCACCAAAAAATATGCCGATAATGGGCGAGAGTGCCGCAAGTACAAATAGCAACGACCAGCGGTTAGTCATTTCAATTTGCCCTTCTTATCGCTTATTTCTTTATGTGCTTCTTTATCTGATTTGTTACTCGCTTCGCTTGAATGCACTTTTGACTGTTGAGTTACCTCAGGCAGAGGAGGGCGCTCTTGTTCATCGGGAGGATAAAAGTCTACCCGTAGATTTTCGGTCACTTCATCGCGGCGAATACGACAAGGAATGTTAAAAACGTGCTCTAACGTTGTCGCTTTTAGCACACTCTCAACTGGCCCTTGTGCGATCATCTTGCCGTCATTTAGTAAACATAAGTGATCGCAGTAACTGGCGGCTAAATTAATATCATGCAAACTCATCACTACGGTCATTTGTTGCTGATGGGCGAGGGTGCGCAGTAACTTAAGTACTTGGTGTTGATAATAAATATCTAGGTGATTGACGGGCTCATCTAACACAATGAGCGCCGCTTTTTGGACTAATGCCCGGGCGATCAATCCCCGTTGTTGCTCACCTCCTGACAGTGAGCTAAACGTTTGATGCGTTTTATCGCTAAGGCCTACCTTGGCGATTGATGCCGCGAGGTGTTGATGATCCTGCTCGGTTTCTCGAGACAACAACGTTTTATGGGGTAGCCAGCCCATGCGAACAATTTGCTGCAAGCTCAAAGCGAATACGCTTTCATTTAATTGATTGACCACTGCAATTTGCCGAGCGCGTTCGAGTGGGCTGTATTCTTCAAGTGCTTTACCGCACCAATCCACTTGGTTTTTACTAGCAGTTTGGCCGGATAACATTTTTAGCAAGCTGGTTTTGCCGGCACCGTTAGGGCCGAGCACCCCCAGCACTTTACCGCGCTCAAGAGAAAGATTAATGTCAGACAAAATACTTTTGTGCGCTATCTGGTAGGAAAGCTGTTTCGCCTGTAGGTTAGCTGAATTTAGCATGGCACCTGTATTGTTATCGATCAAAATACGATCCAAGGGGGAATACACAGTGCGCTCAGTATCACATACTAAAAGGACAATCTGTTATTCACGTATTCCCGCGTGAAAATAAATAAAGGGTGAATAAGGCTGGTATCTGACTTACAAGCACCTGAGCGATTATCATCGACACGTGGCTTGTTTACAGTTGCGGGTACAGTTCTGGTATCTCACCAGATTCCCATTTAATTTACGCCTTCGTCATATTCGTTAAATCCGAAATAAGCACAGCATAAAACCTATATATGGCGCGCAATATAGCAAGTAAATTGACCATCTACGAGCGGTAAATGTCAGTGGGTAAAATACCTACCTAATGAATGCGGTGACTCCTATCCTGAAGAATTGACTGCCAGTAAATGCGCGAATTTGGCCAATTGATCAAGATCTTACATTACCAAGCTATACTTGCAATTGAAAATCATTCGTATTAACTGTATGGTGTGCGCCTTTCCAGCCCTTATATTAGTAGGATGTTTATTTCATGGCTCGTAGTGCAGCTTCACTTGGTTGTTTTTTATCCGGTATCACCGCTTTAGGATTAAGCTCTGGTGTTTTAGCTCAGCAACCCAGCGATGACATTGAGCATTTAGAAGTGACTGGGCGAGCACAGCAGTTTTATTTAGACACCCGCACGAAGTTAGGCACTAAGACTGATGCCGATTTACTTGATATACCCATGTCAGCGCAAGTGCTTACCGCTCAGCTGATTTCTGACCAAGCGGCGCGAGATATCACCGATTTATATCGCTCTATCGCTGGGGTCAGTGAATACAGTTATTCAGGGGTGACATTTCGCGGTTTTCGCGATGATGGCAATGTTTTTTATGATGGTGTAAGAGGTGATCCTTATTCAGGATTCAGCGTGCCTGATTTATTTAATGTTGATCGGGTTGAGGTGCTAAAAGGCCCAGCGGCTGCGCTGTATGGTGGTGGTGAGCCCGGTGGCATGATCAACTATATAACCAAAAAGCCAGCCTTCAATGAAAGCGCAGAAATTAATCTGACGTTAGGTAACTTCGACTTGCACGGTATTTCAGGGGAAGCGACGGGAGCATTAACCGACACCACTGCGTATCGGTTGGGCGGCTTTTATGAAGCCCAAGATAGCTTTCGTAACAATGCTGATATGGAAAACATCGAACTTGCTGGGGGGCTATTACATGATTTCAGTGACGATACCCGCTTAACCACCACTTTTGATTACATTGTGCAGAATCTGGGTGGGCACAGACTGCGAGGCGTGCCGGTGGACGATAACGGTAATTTTTTGGTTGATCGCACCTACAACGCCAATGAAAAAAGTGATTACCAAGATCTTGAAGCTTGGGTTGTGCAGTCTCAACTTGAGCACGTATTTAGTGATGCGTTTAGCGTGAATTCAACCTTACGATTGATGACTAATGAGCGTGATCAGGCCTATCACGAATCGCAAAGTTGGGTAGATGTTAACGGCGACGGTGAAGCAAACATTGATGATGAAACCATTCGCCGAGAATATCGGGATCAATACAGAGCCAATGATGAAATTAGCTTAACCACTGATTTTGTTTATGATTTTAGTGTTGCTGGCATGCAGCACCAATTATTGTTTGGTGGTGATTGGCATTACATAGACACTGATTACGAGTATCTGCGCGCCCGCTACGAAGCCGATGGCGTGGGTAACCTGAATATATTCAACCTTAATTATGGTGAAACCGACCCGTATAGCTACAACCTGACGGATCAAAATCGCGATGGCATCAGGCGTAATCGCCAAGGCTTGTACGTGCAAGACATGCTGCAACTGGGCGACAAGTGGACGCTGATGTTAGGGGCGCGGTTTGATCACTTTGAAGAGCGTGATAAACAAAGCGCCTTTGAGTATGGCGATCAAGATGTTTCTTATCGTGCTGGGATTAGCTTTAAACCACTTGAAAGTATGTCATTTTATGTGAATTATTCTGAAAGTTTTAATCCTGTAGATGCCACAGACCAAGCTGATGCGAGTGTGACAGATCTTGAGCCTGTTACTGGGGACTCAATTGAAGTCGGTGTGAAAAATGAATGGTTAGGCGGTAGCATTCTGACCACCTTGGCGGTGTATCACATCAACAAAGAGAATTTGATCGCCAGTAACCCTAATTTTATTGAAGGCGAGAATGAGGACACTGAATCAGCCTTGATAAACTTTGGCAACGTGGAAAGTGACGGCGCTGAGTTTACGCTTGTGGGGGATATTACGGATGAGCTGAGCATCACTGCCAACTATGCATACAATGACACCATAGTGGTTGACGGCAGTTCAAGCAATACCTTTGGGGCTGGGGATCGCTTTGTAAATGCGCCGCGACAGCAAGCTGGTTTATGGGGGCGTTACGCTATACATAGCATGAATTCGTCAATTGCATTGGGCGTTAATTACGTCAGTGAGCAAATCAGCTCTGACGCCCAAAAGGTCAAGGCATTTACTGTATTTGACGCGAGTTGGACTACCAAGTGGGACAATATACTCCTAAGCGTAAACGTGAATAATTTGTTTGATAAAGAATATGCCGTGAGCGGTTTCAGCGAACGTAATGGCCATTTCCCAGGGCAACCTAGAGAAGTGATTGCCCAGTTGAAATACAGTTTTTAATCTAGATTGGAGCGAGAGCTGAGCTAGCACGGGCATTAGAGTAAAAAATGGCGTAAAGCAACCAGAGCAAAGTGACTTGAGTAGGAAAATTGAATAGAGCAACTTGGTTCAGCGTTCACAGTTGGCTAGGTGTGAAACTGGCCATTATGTTGTGCTTCATTGTGTTAAGCGGCACGTTGGCTGTGCTCTCAAACGAAATGGACTGGCTAAGCAACCCCGCCATGCGAGTTACACCGTCAAGTGTTGAGGGGATGAACTGGCAAGCGGTGTACGCCCGTGCTCAGCAAGAAGTCCCCGCTAGCACACTACGCTCAATTCAAGCGCCTTTGCACCCTTGGTATAGCGCCGAAGTTATTTACCTTGATGGAGATGAACAGCGCCACCGCTTGTTTTTTCATCCTACCACAGGGGCATACCTTGGAGATGGGCGCTGGCAAAACTGGCAGCGTTTCTTTCGCATGTTGCATCGCCACTTGATGTTGCCGCTCACGTTAGGCATCACGGTAGTGAGCCTATTCGCAGTGGTGATGCTGGCGATGTTAGTGTCGAGTTTGTATATCTATAAAGGATGGTGGAAGCACTTTTTTCGTGCGCCGCGCTGGCAGCACCGCCAAACAAGATGGGTAGATTTACACCGGTTAGTGGGTGTATGGAGCTTATGGTTTTTGCTGATCATTAGTGTGACTGGCTGCTGGTATTTAGCTGAACGCTGGGGGGCAGGTGCCCCTAGCCCAGAGCAGTTAACCGCCAGCGGCGCAAAGTCTACAGCGAATTCGCTCATGCCAGACACTGAATACCTAGCGTTAATGTTAGCGCAAGCCCATGAAAAATTTCCAGCGCTGTCTATTACCAGAATTAACTTCCCGCAAAAATCAGCTGATGTGGTGGAAATGCAAGGCCAAGCAGATGCAATACTTGTTCGCCCAAGAGCGAACTTTGTCAGTTTTGAACCTGCAAACGGGCAACTCATTCAACAACATGACGGAGTTAGCTTAACCTTGCACAATCGTATTTCAGAAGCTGCTGACCCACTGCATTTTGGGCAATGGGGCGGTATGTTTAGCAAATTTTTGTATTTTATTTTCGGTATTTTTTTAACGGGCCTCACCGTTACGGGTACCTATATGTACGGTATGCGCGTTGCGCGTATTTCCCGGCATGACACAAAACCAAGGCGACGTATTTGGCGCCGGGCAGGGAGTCAAATGAAAGCGCTGGGCTGGGTGTCGGCGATAGGCGTAATGGCCAGTGTCGGTTACGGCGCTTTTACTTTTTTATAAACTGCAGTGCGTATGAACGGCTAAACGCATAAAAACGGAGCATCTAATGCGCTCCGTTTGTTATCTCTAAGGAATGTTTTGAACCAGTGTTGTAGGCCATATCAGTTGACCTACCATCCGCGCTTCAAGGGCTAGCTAAAACGTATTTAGCGAGTCGTATACAACTACTTTCTGCCACAGGTGAGCGTAGTCCTTCACAAACTTCTTGTGAATAGGATGGCGTTGGTATTCGTCTTGATCCTCAACGCTATTGAAGAACATGAGCTCTGAGACTTGATAGCTGCTGTCAATTACATCCCGAGAAACGGTAGATGCGGGTACCCCAACATGTAGCGCTTGGATTTGCGGAATGTCACGCAAACTGTTTAGCCCCTCTATCAGGGATTTGCGATCGTCAACTGATTCAGGATTATTAAGCCAGAAAAACACCGAATGAATAACCGCAGGTGCTGCGCTAATTTCGTGGTTTGTGTCTGCCTTTGCCGATAGCGATACAGCAATCAATAAACCCATCGCCAGAGCTGCGCTCTTACCGGCAGTCTTAATTGTATTCTTGCTCACATTCTTGAGCGACGTTATAAAAACACCGAACCCGTTACTTTGCTGCATGTTCATCTCCCTTTCGTGGTTGGTTAAACATTGAGCTCTCTTGCTGGACACATGAGAGGCACTCAATTTAACCGCGAGGTGGCGCCTTTTGTAAAGACAATAGAAGTGGTTTAGCGGTATATATTTTTTGTATTTTCAATGCTGACCGCAGGCCGTTTGTTTACCTTCTATACAGACTTGCTTGCGTGGATTGTAAGGAATACGGGAGGTAGTGTGCGTTAGATAATTGAAGCAAAGCTCTTAAAGCCAGCACAATAATAACATCGAATGCGAAGCGTCAGTTTTTGTATGAAAAACATTTTTCCTATGCGATATAGGTGCGATGGGGTCCTAAATTCTTCTTTCTACTCAAGGTAGGGAGAGGTGTAACTGATTGGTTTTAAATAAGAAAAAATGGTGGCCCAACCCTGACTTGAACAGGGGACCTACCGATTATGAGTCGGGTGCTCTAACCAACTGAGCTATTGGGCCATTCTGAAACGCCGTTTTACTCGCCAAATAATTGAGCGAAGGTATAAAACGACGCGCAGTATAAGCAGTTTTTTTAGGCTTGTCATCTGTTTGCGAAGCTTTGTCGGATAGTTTGCTGGAAAAATGTGCAAACGACTGTTTTTAGCATTGGATTAGAGCTTTTTCACTGTGCTTTGTTTGTGCTTTAGCCGCTTTGTTTGTATCACTCAATAAGATATGCCCAACTGGTTTATAGTATCCATTAGCAGGCGTCACTAAATGAAAGGCGTTTGACGGTTTTATATACACTTAAATCGCGCTTTAACTATAAACTTAACAAGCACATAACAAAGTTGTGCAAGGATAAATAAACTTTGTTATCTTGCAGGGTATAGAGTGGGCCTTAGCAAAAAAATCAAAAGGGCAGTTGGAGATAAGCATGACCGAAAAACCTTTCCTCGTCAGTGGGCGTAATACCTTAATCCATAAAATCAGAAAGTTAGATTTGTTAGTCACAAATGGGGAAGATAATCCAGCGATTATTGTGAGCCACAAAAGTATTAAAGAGTTTACCGGGACGATCCCCGATAATAAACGTGAAGCTAAACAGCAAGATATGGAACTGGTTGATGTGACGGTCGGTGATGTTTTTGGTGAGGAAAAAACCTTACTGTTTATTCAAACGATTAATGGTAAAGAATACAAAATTGATTACAGTAAGCACGGCACTCCCTTGTTTATAAAAATCCATCAGGACAACGCGTTTTAAGCAACTCTTCTTTTTAAGGCCCAAGTCCAAGCATAAAGTGTTTATGTTTGGGCATTCGCGTTGTTCTTACGCATTCAACTCGCTTAGCACATCTTCACGTTCAACCTGTTCAATCTGCTACTGCCATGTATCGAACGGCAGAGAGTTGTAGCCGGTAATTGTTTTCGATTCCCCTCTGAATTGTACGTACTGCTCGTCGAATACATTAAAGCGACAAACATCAATTGGGGTGACCTCGGATGCATTAACACTACCGATGATTTTTCCTCTTTCCATGGCTTCGGCTACCAACTCTGAACAAAACCAGCTGGAAAAGTCTTCTGAGTTTAAACTCATTTCTTTAAGCAGGGGAATGGAATCTGTTGCATCAACAGTAGAGCCAAATAGTTGCCAGATGTCGTAGGGTTTATGATTTTGTTGAAATAAAAAGTCGAAGAAAGCATTTTTGTTGTTCTCTAGATTGGCACGAGCCTTATCACCTAAAGGAAGCCACCACATGTCGCCATCGTAGGTGGCAACACGCTCACTCAATCGAGTAAGCATGACGCCGCATTTGCCGTTATAACTGGTAGCTTCGATGGCTTGGTTGAAATACCGGCCACTACCTTCGTCCAAAACCTGAGTTTTGATAACAACTGCAACGTGGGTGACCACAGAACGGGTAGTGAGCTTTGCCCATTTGGAAAAAAGACTATTGCCGCCAAAGGCGATGATGTCGCCAGGTTGCATTTTTTCACGAATTTGAGCATAGCTTCTTTGTTGATGTTGCTGGCAGATTGTCATGTTTCATCCCTAAAAATATCTACATCCATGTATGTTTTTCATACTAGCTAAATTCTGACACGTAACAAGATAAATATGTATTCAGTTGAACGCTGTTAACTGTAAGACGGTTGAACCCGAACAATCCTTACTTAATCGCTTTATCTCATTTTACCGCGCTTAAGCAATATTTAAACAACCATGTCACATTCATCATCTACTTATTAGCTGAACCAGCCGATTGTGTGGCTTTTTAAAATTTCGGTTTATTGATAAAAAACTAATATAAAAGAGGAATGTCATGAAAAATGTAATGATTGCGGGTGTTGTTGGGCTAAGTGCTTTATGCGCGACTTCAGTTAGCGCAGAGTATATGGATCCGGTTATGGAAAAAAAGCTAGTGAGAGTGTGTGAAGCCATTAAAAGTGATAGTCGCATTAGGTTGCATGTTGCGATGAAGCGCACGGGCGTTAACGCACGACACTTGGCCAAAGGGCTTGTTTGCAATGGACACGATCCAGTGACGTTTGCAGCGCTGAATAACGCGAATAAAACCGGCGCCTTAATGGCGAGCAGATTAAATGTGGATTACCAGGAGTTGTTGGCAAAATTATGAGTATTGAAGCCTGTTTACTGGATGTGTTAACGATACGTTAGCGCAGCCAGTAACGTTAATTTCCCATCCGCGAACGATAAATTCTACAAGTAGCTGGTGTCTACGCTCTAATCATACCGCTGTGTTACGTTGCTTTCACACCATCAAGTGTCAGTTTCATCCCTCATTTAGTTTCCTAGTTGAACTTTTTGTTAATTTCGAAATATCGGGTTATTGCGTATGCAATTTACCGATTAATAACAATTAAAATTCAATTCAGGGAGTCACACATGAAACAAGTATCATTTAGACGAAGTATTACTGCTCTTGCGGTAGCGGCGTCACTTGGTTTTGCATTACCTGCATTAGCGGATAACACAACAGCAAATATCTCGGGTTCAATTAACGCAAACGATTATTCAGCATACACCGTTATCGCGAAAGACCCGGCCACTGGATTAGAGCGCGTTATCTCGGTGAGCGACGAAGGAAGTTTCCGTTTCGCTAAATTACCTACTGGCGTATACGACATCACCGTTAAGAAAGGTGACGCTGTTGTTGCGGAGCAAAAAACGCGTATTAGCTTGGGCTCAAACACCTCTTTAGCATTTGATTTTATCGATAACGATGGTACCGAGCGCATTGAAGTCACCGGGGCAAGAATTTCAGCAATCGATTTAAGCTCTACTGACTCAGGATTAGTTATTGATGAAGTCGAGTTGGACAGAATGCCGGTTTCTCGAAACATTACTGCCGTTGCTTTACTTGCTCCTGGCACTGTCATGGGCGATTCAAGTTTTAGCTCGCCAAATTCAGGTGGAACGGCTTCCTTTGGTGGCGCTTCAGTTGCTGAAAACTCTTGTTATATTAATGGAATGGAAGTAACCAATACGAGCCAAGGTTTAGGCTGTGGTACGGTTCCCTTTGAATTCTATAAAGAATTCCAAGTTAAAACAGGTGGGTACTCAGCTCAATTCGGCAGAACAACGGGCGGCGTATTAAATGCGGTGACTAAAAGTGGTTCAAACGAATGGGAATTTGCTGCCACTGCTTTGTTCACTCCTAAATCGCTTCGTGAAGATGGTCAGATTTCATACTCGGCCGGTGGAGCGGGTGGTCAAGAAGTTTTCCGCAACCAAACTCAAGACGACTACAGCAAAAGTGAATTCACTTTATCAGCATCAGGTGCATTGATAGAAGACACCTTGTTTTTCTATGCCTTAGTTAACCCCCGTGACGTTGAAAATAACTTTGCTTCACAATCTAGTGGTAACTCGCAATACGCACCTGATAACATTTTCATTAAACGCGAATCAAGCGGCTCAGACAATATGTTCTGGGGAGCAAAGGTCGATTGGTTTATCAACGATGATCATAAAATTAGCTTGTTCGGCTATTCAAATAAGAGCGACACAGAGTCTACCTCTTATAAATTCGATTCACAGACGGGGGAAATTGGCGAGGCCACACAAAGCACTATCAGAGAGCGTGGTGGCGACCTCAAAAGTATCAGCTACACGGGTAACTTTACTGACGAGTTAACTGTCTCCGCTATGTACGGCGAAATCGAAACGGATTACACCAATACACCAAGTAATTTAGATTGTCCCACTGTGCTAGACACCAGAAGCGTTCCTACCAATCAGAAGATAAGCAGCTGTGGGGCCGGTGGAAACACGGGTACCAATCAAGATAAAAACAAGCAAACGCGAATTGATATTGAGTATGCGTTCGAAGATCATTTAGTACGAGTGGGCTACGATAAACAAGAGCGTGAAACTTTTCATACTTCTTCGCCGATCACTGGACACAGCTGGACGTATTCTTCGATTGAACCGAACGCTGTAATAAACAATAACGATGGTCCATTATTCACTAATACTACCGGTGCTTTATTTGATGTTGTCGCTGATCGTATATTCACAGGTGGTGGTGGTTTCAGTACTGATTTGAGTGCCTGGTACGTGGAAGATGAATGGCAAGTGACAGATGATTTGATGTTGTCATTAGGACTTCGTCGCGATGAGTTTGAAAACTCAGGCGTAACTGGCAAGGTTTTCTCATCGTTTAAAACCGATATTGCTCCGCGCTTAGGTTTCAGCTGGGATCCTACTGGAGAGGGCGACTCTAAAATATACGGAACGTACGGTACGTACTATTTACCAGTAGCCAACAATACTAACTATCGTGCTGCATCAGGCTTAAGTGATACAACCACTTATTATGCCTTCACTGGCTCAGATGCAACGGGTGCTCCTACTGGTACTACGCCGGTATCAGGTACGATTGCTGATTCGCAAATTGTTAATTCTGTACCTAACCCTGCCACCAAAGAAACATTCCAAGCGGAAGAAGCGGAACCCTTCAGTAAAGACGAATATATCGTGGGATATGAAACAGCCATTAACGATGAGTTCTCGTTCTCAGTTCGCGCTATCTATCGTGAAGTCGCTACAGCATTAGATGATTATTGTGGGCCGTTCGCTTCTCAAGCGACCTGTACCTTGCTCAACCCAGGTAAGTCTTCAACTTGGCAATTAGATAATGACTTTGACAGTGTTACCGATCCCGATAGCCGCAGAACGTATTCAGCGGAGGAAATTGGTTTACCTGATGCAGTGAACGAATATACCGCATTGCAACCACAGGTTAATTATCGTGGTGATAACATGCGTATGTCTCTGATATATACATGGAGCCGCAGTGTGGGTAACTTTGAGGGGGCGGTTAAATCTGATATCGGCCAAGCCGATGCGGGTGTAACACAGGATTTCGATTTCCCAGCGCTAATGGATGGCTCAGATGGTTACCAGCCTAATGATCGACGTCACGTATTTAAATTCTTTGGTTCATATGATGTGACGGAAGATTTAACCGTTGGCTTTAATTCTACACTTTCTAGTGGTCGTCCGTTAAGTGCCTTTGGTCAAGGCTATCCTTCTCATGATCCTAAAGTTTATGGTAGCTATGGTGATACTTTTTACCTTTATACCAATGAGTGTCCTGACGCTAATGAAGACGGGTTATGCGGGCAGGATGAGAAAATCTATCAATTCAGCCCACGTGGTACTAGGGGACGTACGCCTTGGACATTTAACCTAGATTTGTCAGCAAACTACAACTTTACCTTTAGTGATGTAGATATGCGCGCCACATTGAACGTGTACAATGTGTTAAATGGCCAAGCCGAGACGTCACGAAATGAACATTATGAAAATAATCGCGCGGAAGGTTCATTTAATTCTTATTACGGTGCAGCTTACACATGGCAATCGCCGCGTTATGTTGAACTAGGTTTTGAAGCTCGCTTTTAATTAAACGGATTATTCAAAATTAATCAAACGGCAACTTCGGTTGCCGGTTTTGTTTTTCGGTTAGGGGTAATTACTCGGATTGACGAAAAGTTTCTGGTTGTTTCTGATAGTAACTGAGTACGTTTATCCCAAAAAATGCGAGATTGGTCACAAAGCTTACTAAATGTTCGATTCTATACCTTATACTTAGTTCATCGGAGTAGTGACCCGATCGATACATTCAGTGAACATGTATCGCTTCCTGGACGGAGGACGTTGCCGTTGGCATCGTCCTTTTTCTTTGTTTATTCTTTATTCTTTCTTTGACGTTTATTTACGCTTATTTACCTAATCTTTACATTTTGTCCTGTTTTACCGTCCCTTGTCTCACCGCTGTTTTTTATCCCTGATGTACCTTGTATATTCCGCATTTATTTTCGAACAGCGCATGGAGAGACTTTGATGTATCGATGTGTGGTAATAGATGACGAAGCTTTGGCGAGGGAGCGCATCGGGCAGTATATTTCTCGCTCTCTGCTTTGTGAGGTCGTAGCAGAAGCAAGTAACTTTAAAAATGCCAAACAGCTGATACTGGAACAGCAACCAGATATTTGCTTCTTGGATATTCAAATTATTGGTGGCAGCGGAGTTGAACTAGCAAAAGAGCTGCACAATAGTGTTTCGTGTCATTGGGTGTTTACCACTGCCCATAGCGAATACGCTATAGCCGCATTTGAGTTAGAGGCAACCGACTATTTATTGAAGCCCTTTCAAGATAGCCGCCTGGCGCAAGTGATTGCGAAAATTCATAGAAAACACCAGTCGATTACACCGAAATACGAAACTCGGCGTCAACTGCCTATTAGATCCGTAGGCAGCGTCAAGTTCATTAATACCCAAGATATTATTTGGGTGAAGGGCTCGGCAAATTATGTTGAATTATATTGCGAAGGGAAAATGCATTTGCACCGGGAAACCCTATCAGCACTTGCGCAGACACTCGATCCTACCCAGTTTATCCGAGTTCATCGTAGTGCTATCGTTAATATAGATTATGTCCATTCTCTGAACAGTGAATTAGGTCGTTTCTCTTTACTTCAATTAGATAATGGCGATGAGGTCAAAATCGGCCAATCATATAAGGCGCAATTACTTTCTGCGTTGGGCGTCGATGCTGAATAGCCAATCGTTTAATACAGCAGAAGAATCTTGAGTTTTCGCAAGTCCTTTGGCGAAATAGGTGAAGAAAAACCTAGTTTCTGGACATTGCACTTATTTGGCTGGTCATTTTATGTGCTGATTTTTACCATTGAGTATGCAGCATTTAACCCTTATGCGGCGAATGCTAACTACTTAATCGTAATGCCTCTGTTGTTTTCCGGATTAGTTGGTGGGCTCCTGACTTGGCCGCTGCGTTATATTTATGGGCATTTATCAAAGGGTGCACCACTGCAAGTATTGTTAGTGATTATTACTGTTTGCATGCTGATTGCCGTAATTTGGACTCCCATCAAAAACCTGCTGTTGATGTACTTTTTCGATCACGTAACCTTGTACGACTTGTATTTAGGCAATCAGCCCGAAGGTTTTCATGTAGGGGAGTTGTTTTTAACCGTTACCTATTCGTTTCTTATGATTATGGTATGGAGTTGTTTGTACTTTGGGATTAATTATCATTTCAAGTTATTACATGAAAAACAGCTGCATTTAGAAGCTATCCGCTTGTCTCATGTGGCACAAATTAAAATGTTGCGCTATCAAATTAATCCGCATTTTTTATTTAATACATTGAATGCTATTTCGACGTTGGTTTTGCGCGGTGCTGGGGGATCCCCTCATAGAATTGGTCTTCCTTCTTTGTGAACCCGGGTAATATATTGGGCGATAGCCCATGTCATTTGGGCTGAGTTCATCCTGTAATCTTTTGCTCTTTTCCTGACTTCTCTGCCTAGCCTAATGATAGATAACACGCGCCGATGACGGATGGTGTTAGCTTGAAATGCTCTTTCCCAATTTTGTTTTTGAGCAATGATACCGAGTAACCGTAAAAGCCATTCTGCGAGCATCGCTATCAGCAGTAATATGTCGAATCGTTTGGTACAGCGACTGTTGCTGTGACGCAGTCCCATGCCGTATTGAGGGCTTTTAATATCACGGAAAGTTTCTTCTATTTGCATTCGTCTTGCATAAAGGGAAACCAGCTGTTTTGAGTTAAGTTTATCGTTCTCGGGAAGGTTAGTGGCGAGTAGCCAAGGCTCTTTGCTACCCGCACGATAGCTTTGCTGGGCGGTGTGGTTTCGCCCTGCCTTTGAAGAGCGTTTATCCTTTCGATGTTTGGCCTTTGCTTTGTACAAATGCAGGTGTGCATGAAGCGGGCTTTTGCGACCCAACTCACCACACCCAAGGTATTTGGCGCGAGAATTTGCACTGGGATAAAACGACTTATTACTTTGCCATGATGCTTGCCCATCACGCTTAAATCCCACATCACCGCGCACTCGGCCTAGCCAGAACCATCCATGCTTTTCGACTTCACGAAACCAAGGGTTACGATAGCCTGCATCGGTCACAATCAACGGGCAACAACCCGACGGCAGGATACTCGCCAACTCCCGTAAAAACGGATTATGACTAACAGGTGAATTGTATTCACCGAATGAAAATACGCGCTCATAAAGCGTGACAGAGCGCCCCTGAACACTGACCGATGCACGTAAGGTTAAATGCCTGAGCTGCTCACGCACATCAGACCAATCCACAAGAACAACCGGCATGGGGTTAGCGCCGCAAAGTAGCTTTGCGTGCCAACGATAGATGTCGAGCCGTTCAATATGTAGGTTGCTATTACCAAGCAGTCTGTCGATGCGTTTAATGTTGTGTTTCGGGGCCACGGAGCCTGAGATATTGCGTCCTAATTGGGTCAACGACAGTTGCTGACCATCTAGCAAAGATTGGGTGGCAACCATCAAAGAGGAAAGACGTTTGGCATGTAGATTAGGACATTGTTTTTTAAGCAAATCGTGTAAGATATGAATATCACGCATGGTGTTGTTATCTAGTTGGTTTTTGGCGAAATTTATTAGATCAAATGGCGCTATGCGTGTCTATATTATTGTTTCTGCTCATAATTATGAGGGGATTCGTTAGTGCGCGGTGATAAAAGTACTGCGAATAAAATGCTAGTCGGCTTAGCGACCTTTTTACGCTTTTCACTGGATAACGACCCTGAGCAGAAAATCCGTTTGCGTGACGAGATAAAAGCTTTGATGCTTTATTTGGATATTGAGAAAAAGCGCTTTGCTGAGAGGCTCAATGTTCATTTTGATATTGAAGCGGCCACTAATAATCTACTGGTACCCGGCTTGTTGTTACAGCCATTAGTAGAGAACGCGATTAAGTATGCAATTGCGCAGATGGAAACCGGAGGGATTATTGAAATCAATGCTAGAATCCACAACAACTTGTTACATCTTACGGTTGCAGATAACGGTCCTAATTCACATAGTATCCCCTCATCAACGGCGCAATTGCGCGAAGAAGGCCAACGAGGCGGAGTCGGTTTGAAAAACGTAATGGAACGTTTGCAGGTACTTTATGCCGAGAATCATCAATTTTCTATTCAAAAAAGCCCGCATTCAGGTTGCGCTGTAAATATTGTGTTGCCTGTGGAACTGCGCGCTTGAGCGTTTTTTCAGCCCTAGTTGTGGACGATGAGCCTCTTGCAAGAGAAGGGCTAGCGCTGCGTTTAGCTGAGTATGAAAACATCACAGTGTTGGGGTGTTGTAACAATGCGAGCCAAGCATACGATGCTCTTAGCGTTAAGCAACCTGACGTTATATTCCTAGATATCGAAATGCCCGGTAAAACAGGTTTGGAACTAGCGGAACAACTTCGTTTAGAAGGAAACCCAGCGACGATTGTTTTCGTCACTGCCTTTCGCGAATTTGCCGTAAACGCCTTCGACTTTAAAGCTTCTGATTACTTGCTTAAGCCATTTTCCGACGAACGATTGAAAGAGTGTATCGAAAAGTTATCCCGTGCTGGTGATGTTACCCGAGTCGTGCGCCAGCATGAAAAACTAGGAAGGTTACTGAGTCGTAAAACCGGTAATTCCATAGACAGTTTTATTCATAGTTTAGAGGTAAGTAACGAGTTATCTAGCACGCACGAGTTAAACGAATTACAGCAAGTTATATCCCTTAAAAGTGGCTCTGTTTGGATCAGGGTGAAGTTAGACGATATTGTATGGATAGAAGCAGCGGGAGATTATATGTGTGTACATACCACCAGTGACACCCACATTATTCGCAAGACCCTAAAGCAATTTGAACAAGAGCTTGATAGCGTGCATTTTCCTCGCGTTAGCCGCTCAGCCATCATCAATATTGCAAAATTAACGACGTTAACTCCGAATTCAAACGGAGAGTACGTGGCACAATTGGGTAATGATATTCAGGTGAAAGTTGGCCGTAAGTACAAGTTCAGTATCGACGAACTAAGACCGCAATGATTAACGGCATAAGTTCCTTTCCTTTTCAGGCATAGTCAATTGGGACTTAGGGAGTGTCGAGTTATATGTTCTGACGTCCTGATAATTTATTGCTGATTCGGTGTAAGCTAAAATCTAAAAATCCTGTCTGTTTATTTATCTTGTACTTGAAATTACGATAATTACCTCAAAATTAGCTTAATCTATGGCAACTCCTATTCTCGATTGCCTTCTAACGTTTTAAGGACTGACCTTGACCATTAAACTTGGCGTAGTGATGGATCCGATTGGATCGATCAACATTAAGAAAGACACTAGCTTTGCGATGCTGTTGGGTGCACAAGCCCGTGGCTATGAAATTTTTTATATGGAAATGGGTGACTTGTACCTTAATAACGGCAAACCAATGGCGCAGATGCGCAGGTTAACGGTGCAGGAAGATGCAAGTAATTGGTTTGAGTTGCAAGACGAAGAAAATCGCGGCTTAGGTGAGCTTGACGTTATTTTAATGCGCAAAGATCCGCCTTTTGATGGTGAGTTCTTGTACGCCACGCAGATGTTCGAATTGGCGGAACAAACCGGTACGTTGGTGGTGAACAAAGCGCAAAGTTTACGCGACTTTAATGAGAAGCTATTTACCTCTTGGTTCCCAGAACTGATCCCCGATACCTTGGTAACGCGCAGTTCAAAGCTTATTCGCGAATTTCATGCACAACATCAAGACATGATTTGTAAGCCACTTGACGGCATGGGTGGTACGTCGATTTTTCGTGTTAAGCCTGACGGTAATAACTTGGGCGTTATTATTGAGACGTTGACGCATTTGGGTACACAGTACGCCATGTTCCAACGTTATTTGCCTGAGATAAAAGATGGCGACAAGCGCATTTTGATCGTGGACGGACAAGTTGTGCCATATGCCTTAGCGCGTTTACCGCAGAAAGGTGAAACCCGTGGTAACTTGGCGGCTGGTGGCACGGGTCGTGCGCAGCCTCTATCTGAAAGTGATTTGAAGCTGGCTAATACCATCGCACCTTTGTTGGTAGAGAAAGGGCTAATTTTTGTTGGTTTAGACGTTATTGGTGACCGCATTACGGAAATTAATGTCACCAGCCCAACGTGCGTGCGTGAAATTGAAGCGGCCTTCCCAGTTGATATTATTGGCATGTTGTTTGACGCCGTAGAGAAGCGTCTCAGTGCCCGAGATAGCCAATAATATGTTACCCACTACGAGTGATAACAAAATGAATAGCTTTCAAAACTATCTACTGATTGCGATGCCTAGCATGGAAGATCCGTATTTTTCCCGCTCGGTGACTTACATCTGTGAGCACAACGAGCAGGGCGCTATGGGCCTAGTGATTAATCAGCCGGCAGGCATGAGTTTGAAAGAGCTCATTAACCAGACTGATAAAGAAGCGATAGTGGATGATGAAAAGGCCGAAAATATTGTTTTAGCAGGCGGACCAGTGAGTCAGGATCGTGGTTTTATTTTGCATACCACCCAACCAGGTTGGAGTGCCAGTTTAGCGTTGACGTCAGAGATCATGGTTACCACTTCAAAAGATATTTTGTCGTCACTGGGTAACAGCGAAGCACCTGAGAAGTCAATTGTCACCCTGGGCTATGCAGGTTGGTCAGCTGGGCAACTGGAAGAGGAAATTCGTGCCAACTCGTGGTTGATGGTAGAAGCGGATACTGAATTATTATTCGACACGCCTATCCATAAAAAATGGGAAGCGGCCGTGCATAAGCTTGGTATTGATACTTGGCAGATAGCCCCCACCGCAGGTAATGCTTAGGTCAGTACTGGCCAAAATGACAACCTTTCAAACATAGAGCGGTGTGAGTGTGCCGCTTTATTTACCCATTAGAGTGTAACTATGGCAAAAACTGGACAGCGTACTGTTCTCGCATTTGATTTTGGCACAAAGAGTATTGGCGTTGCTGTGGGCCAAGAGGTGACGGGTACGGCTTCGCCACTAGATGCGATCAAAGCCGTAGATGGGATACCAAATTGGGACGTTGTCGCTAAGGTGTTTGAGCAGTGGCAACCTGACCTAGCGCTTGTGGGCTTACCCTTGAATATGGATGGTACCTTTCAACAGGTAACGTTTGCAGCGAAAAAGTTTGGCAATCGATTAAGCGCGAAGTACAGAGTCCCAGTTGAAACAGTAGACGAGCGTCTGACAACCGTCGATGCTAAAGCTCGTTTGTTTGAAATGGGCGGTTTCAAAAAGCTCGATAAGCAGAAGATTGATAGTGCATCTGCCTGTCTAATCTTTGAGAGTTGGGTGGAGCAATCCTACTCCTAAGTTCTATTAGTGTGTACCGAGCACCTAGGCGTAGAGAAAGTGCGCGGCGTTAAGAAAACGCATAAAACATCATCGCGTGACGAAAGTTTAAAGGCCGATTGGCTTTCTTGTTTACATCAACGTTAATGAGAAAGCCCAATGCAACACGCTCTTATATCTCTGACCTCAAATAACACTCAGCAAACGAGTACCCCACTCAAGAATATCCAGCAACAACAGATCCTACAAAAAGACTTAAAACAAACCAACAGCGCATGCACTATAAGGGTGAGCGCGGTGTTGTGCGTTTTACTGCTCATGATGTTTATCTCACCACTGACCTATGCAACTGAGCCAAAGCCAGAGTCAAAGCCAGAGCCAGAGCAGAAAAGTGCAGCGTCAGCAGCGCCGCTCAAAATGGCACCTAACTGGAGCCTACAAGATGCCGACGGTAATCAAGTGTCTTCAACAGATTTTGCAGGTAAACCACTGATTATTCACTTCTGGGCGACGTGGTGCCCGTACTGCAAAAAGTTGCAGCCTGGGCTAGAGCGCCTCTATGTGAAATACCAACAACAGGGCCTACAGATGATCGCTATTAGCTTGCGAGAAGATGAAGACGCCAAGCCACAAGAAGCGCTGAATGCACGAGGTATGACGTTCAAAACGTTAGTCAATGGCGACCAAGTTGCCATGGATAAATTCTATGTGCGAGGTACGCCAACTACCTTTTTCATTAATGCAAAAGGGCAAGTGGTGGTGGCGACTCGGTTGTCTGATCCACATGATCCGCGCTTGGAGCAAGTAGTGAAATCTATCTTGGTTAAATAACGCCTGACTTATGTTCATTATTTATCATTGTTTTTAAGAGATCTGCTTTCTTATAAGGCGGATTTCTGCTACTTTTGCGTTGGCAAATAGACGTCCAGATGTCTTCTTATTCTTCATCAACTTGGATACCGCAATGAGCAAAGTTTCGCTTCAAAAAGACAAGATTAAAATTTTACTTCTCGAAGGTTTACACCAGAGCAGCTTGGATACACTGAAAGCAAATGGTTATGAGAATATTGAGTACTTGAAAACGTCGTTACCTGAAGACGAATTAATTGAAAAAATTAAAGATGTGCATTTCATCGGTATTCGCTCGCGTACTCAGCTAACCGAGGCGGTTATCGCAGCGGCGAACAAATTAGTTGCGGTCGGTTGTTTCTGTATTGGTACTAATCAAGTCGATCTTAAAGCTACCCAGAAGCGCGGTATTCCTGTTTTTAACGCGCCATTCTCTAATACGCGTTCTGTGGCTGAGTTGGTACTAGGTCAACTGATTTTATTATTACGCGGTGTGCCTCAGCGCAACGCTAAAGCCCATCGCGGCGAGTGGGACAAGAGCGCAAATGGCTCGTTTGAAGCCCGTGGCAAAACGTTAGGCATTATTGGCTACGGCCATATTGGTACTCAGCTGAGTATTTTGGCTGAGCATTTGGGCATGCGCGTGCAATTTTTTGATATCGAAGATAAATTGGTGTTGGGTAACTCGACGCAAGTCAAATCGATGAAAGAATTGATGAGCACCTCTGATGTCGTGAGCTTGCATGTACCTGAAACCGCACAGACTCAAAACATGATTGGCGCGACCGAGTTATCGTGGATGAAGCAAGGCGCTATTCTTATCAACGCGGCACGTGGTACTGTGATTGATATCGATGCTTTGGTGGATGTACTTGAAGCGGGTAAGCTAAGTGGCGCGGCCATTGATGTTTTCCCTGTTGAGCCTAAGTCAAACAAAGAAGAATTCGAGTCACCCCTGCGTAAATTCGACAATGTGATTTTGACCCCTCATGTGGGGGGCAGCACACAAGAAGCGCAGCAGAATATAGGTATCGAAGTGGCAGGTAAGCTTGCGAAATACAGCGACAATGGTTCGACTTTGTCAGCGGTTAACTTCCCTGAAGTATCCTTGCCTTCTCATGCTGACCGCTCACGTTTGTTACATATCCATAAGAATGCGCCGGGTGTATTAACCCAGATTAACCAAGCGTTCGCAGAAAAGAATATCAACATCGCAGCTCAGTATCTGCAGACCGACGACATCATTGGTTATGTGGTGATTGATGTTGAAACTGACGATGCAGATGAGGCGTTAGAACAGCTAAACTTGATTGATGGCACCATTAAGTCACGTATTTTGTTGTAGAGCCAAAAGGGCTAGTTATGCAGACTAGCGAGCTAAACCTAAACAAAGAAAAAGCGCTACAGGGCAACCTATAGCGCTTTTTTATACTTGTTACGCGCTCTTTATGCAGTTTCGTACACAAAAATTACTGATAGCTTTGCCTAAATTCAGACGGTTTTGTTTCAAATAGCTGGTAAAACTTACGGCTGAAATAACTGGCATCTTGAAAGCCTACTTCTGCGGCAATCACGTTTATGGGTAGGGTGGTTTCCACTAATAAGCGCCTCGCATTTTCTAATCTGACTTGAATAATGTAGTGCCTTGGGGTGAGCCCCAAGTACTTTTTAAACCGTCTCTCAAGGGCGCTTATCGACAGATGCGATAAAGATGCTAGCTCTTGCATAGACAAGTTTTGCATATAGTGCTGGCGAATATGACTCATAGGGGTTTTGAGAGCGTCCATGCTGTTTAGCGCCACTGAGGTTTTCTCTAAATGGCGCGACGTCCCATACGAGCCGATAATGGTGCCGTCAGCGTCATAAAGTGGGCGTTTTGATGTGGTGAACCAGCACACTTCACCGGATTCAAGCACATTCATTTCAAGACGTTCTGTTACCGTTTCTCCTTTTACCACCCGCTGGTCATCATTTAAAAACTGTTTGGCAATATGCCTTGGGGCAAAATCGGCATCGGTCTGACCAAGCGCTTGTTCAAGTGTGTGAATACCCACGTGCTCCAAAAAGCATTGGTTGGCGTGTATTAATCGACTGTGAGTGTCCTTTATCCAAAATAGAATGTCCGGTAGCAGATCAAACATAGATAACAGCTGACTGATATTGCAGCGCTGAATAAATTGTGCGCTTTGCTCACTGCTTATGTGGTGTGTCGTCATGGTGAATGGCTTGCTCGTGTCAAATATTCCCGAAGGCTTAATATAGGTAGATAAACGCACACTGTATAGTCATAAAGTCTACTCACTATTAGCGTTATAGCGATTTACATTAACAACGTCTCTTTTCAAACGCTGATTTAATCCTAGTTTAATCCGATTTTACGTTATCTGGACTTAACTTATGGCCTTACAATAATTTACACTTAGTTAACTTTGCTTCCCTTTTACTGAGGTTATCTAATATTGGTTTGAACTAATGCACAGGATTAACTACTTAGCTAAGAGAAAGACTCGGGCTAACTGGGCAATCGTCGCTTTGATTAACAAATTTTGATGTTAAATAAGTTGACAGCGGCTGAACACAATTTTGAAGGTAAAAGCGTTTTCTATGGATAAATTATCAACACGCGTTGTGGGTGAGGTGTCACAAGACGCCAATCAATTAGACGATAAAGGCACGCCCATTGAGAGCCCAAAGATGCGCCCGTTCCTTCTGGGGTTAGGTGCATTAGTCGGGGCTGCTGTCGCTGAAATGCGGCCAGGGCGCATTTAGTTTTTCGCAACGTGAGAAATTATGCAAAATGTAAAATATAGAAAGGAATAGAAATGAAATTAGCAAACTTTACATCACGAGTCGCTCTGATAATGAGTGCCATCGTTATCACCATAACGCTAAGTGGTTGTGATCAAGTTGAAAAACAGAAAAGCGCAAAGAAAGCTTCAGCCATCGAACCTCAAGTGAGTGTGCAGTTATGGTCGGTAAAAGATGAAGTGAAGCGTGATTTCGAAGGAACCCTCACTATATTGGCTGACATGGGCTTTGATGGTGTTGAGTTCGCAGGCGACTTTGGTAAATATGATCAAAACCCGAAAGCACTGAAAGCATTTCTTGATGGACTGGGTTTAAAAGTCAGCGGCGCGCATATTCCGTTTGAAAAACTAGACGAACAGCAATTTGCTGACACAGTGGCGTTTTATCAAGCTATTGGCTGTGATAGCTTGATAGTACCTTACGACGCTCGGGCGTTTGATGCTCAGCAGGTTAACGCTGTCGTAGCAGATTTGAATCGGTTGTCTGATAAGCTAGCGCCAGAGGGCATAAAGATTGGTTATCATAATCATGAAAAAGAGTTTGATGACTACCAGCAAAGTACCTATTGGGATTACATTGCGCAAAACACCCATAAAAACGTCATTTTGCAGCAAGATGTGGGCTGGACGACCTATGCGGGGAAAGATCCTGTCGAATATGTTAAGCGCTACCCTGGCCGCACTTTTACCACTCATTACAAGGTCAAACTACCGGACGATGTTCAAGATAAGCTGCCGTTAATTGGTCAAGACACCATAAACTGGCCGAATCTGATTGACGCCAATATGACCGTTGGCGGAACACACTGGCTTGTGATTGAGCAAGAAGAATATCCTAACGATTTAAAACCGCTAGAAGCGGTTAAAATATCAAAGCAGGGCTTAGCGGAGTTTCTTGACGCGCGCTAGCGTTGAATGAGCGACGCATCTCCAGTAGCCCCGCGTGTGAAATGCATGTTGGACTCCATTTATGTCCGCTATGGGGTAGGGACAATGGAATCCATAACGGCTTTCAAACCCGGCTTGTTGTCGATGATTTCCTGGTGGGTCAACCCCACCAGTTCATAGGGTAATATCAACCATTTATCAGAGGTATTAATATAATAGTCAGGCACCCTGTCAGTACGATTGTTGGCGGGCTTAAACCAAGGCACTGCTACTTTGAAATCTTTAGGCATATTGCGCTTAGCTCGCGATGATAGTTGGTCAAGCACGGCCTTAATGCTCAAGCCTGAGCTGTATACGTCATCAACAATCAGCAATTTATCATCTTGATTGAGGTTCTCTAATAGGTACTGCAAACCATGCACTTTAATGCCTTGTTCACTATCAATCATCTGTTGATAACCTGGTTGCCCCTGATAGGAAGTACGAATTGAAATATGATCAGTCTCAACGCCTAAATACTGCAGGCATTCCTGCACATAGATGCCCACAGTGCTGCCGCCACGCCAAATACCCACCACAAAGTCGGGGCGATAGCCGCTATTAAATATCTCCACCCCCAGTCTAAATGAGTCTTGGATCAGGGCATCTTCGCTAATAAATGTTTTTTCCATACCTTTGTCCTTAACATCGCGGCTAACACCACGCCAGTTCATCGGTGTTACCGACTGTCAAAAGTCAATAAACTAACCAACGCTCTATGAAGATCGCGTACAATACGCGTTCAATCACTTTTTTACCAAGTTTGTATTAAGCCTATTATGTCTGAAAAAACCTACCTCAGCGCGCAAGATCTGCTAATAGACTCCTTTAGCCTCGGAGCCAAAGTATTTAACGATGGTTTCAAACCCAATTATATCATCGCTATTTGGCGCGGTGGCACGCCCATTGGCGTAGCGGTGCAAGAGATTCTGCAATACCACGGTATTGAGAGCGACCACATTGCGATACGTACATCGTCCTATAGCGGTATCGATGGTAGGGCTAAAGAGGTGCGCGTTCATGGGATGAACTACCTCATTAAACACATCAGAGCAGAAGATCGATTGCTTATTGTTGATGACGTTTTCGATACGGGGTTGACGATTCAAGCGGTTATCAATCACCTCAAAGAAAAAACACGTCTTAACGCCCCTAGTGATATTCGCGTCGCTGTGCCTTACTTTAAACCTACGCGTAACAAAACCGATATGGTTCCCGACTACTATCTGCACGCCACTGAGAGCTGGTTAAAATACCCCCATTCGTTAGAAGGCCTAACAGAAGAAGAAATTGCCAAACACCGACCTGAGCTTTACGACATTATAAAAGGTGCCAAAAAACCATAAAACATAGCTACCGCGATGGTCTGAATCACGGTTATTGCTATGGGCTCCATCATCGAAAACTCGCTAGTTACCATCGATACAATAAAACGTACATTTAATGCTCAATACCAACGGGCTTCTTAACGGGTTAACTCATCTAAGGTTTGCTTAAGCTGCTGCAGTTCATCACGTAACTCAGTAACGGTATCTTCAAGGGCGCAGATGCGTGCTTCTTGAGAGGGACTGTTGGTATCGACCGTGGTATTCGAGGCGTTAGGTTGACTGCTTTTACTCGCTGTTGCAGGTCCGTAGCTAATGGTTTCATTGGTGTCCCTGTAAAACTGCTGAGCGTAGCGTGATTCACGCTTGCCTGGCTCTCGTTCAAGGCGCACCACTAGCTGCTCGCCGTTTACATCCATTAATTCATTTAGGGCTTTTTCGACTTCATCCACATGAGTAAAACCAGCCATACGCTGGGCACGGGTGCGCAGCTCACCCGGTGTTTGCGGACCGCGTAAGAACATCACGCAAATAATGGCTAACTGTTGTGGCGTGAGCTGTAAATCGCTGAATTCTGTATTACAAAAACGATGTTTATAGCGTGTGGCTCGACTGCCGCTTTGCTCAAATATCATATTTTTGGCATGTAACTCATCCAAAGTATTTTGTACTTCAAGCTCTGTGAGCTCCATCACAGGCTCGCGGTTGCTTTTTTGGTTACAGGCGGTGGTGATACTGTTCAATGAAAGGGGATATTGTTCAGGTGTGGTGACTTCTTTTTCAAGTAATACACCGATAACGCGTGCTTGGGACTGGGTTAAGGTAACTAACAAGATAACTCCTTAGGAAATAAATATGCCTTGCAGCGAAGGAAAGCCGACGAGACAATAAGGTAAATAACGCTTTGGTCTATATGTCGGGCTGAAGCTAAGTATATGAATGAGAGCCATCTTTTGTCGACACCTTTAGTTTTCCACCCCATTTACAGTCAGCTAGATTTACCATTTAAACATCGCTTTCCCATTGAAAAGTATCAAGCAATTTACGATAAGCTTATCGGCTTAGGTGTCCCCCAAGGCCAATTTCACCAGCCGCACGCGCTCACGCCTAGCCAGTTAAACCGTGTTTACAGTCCTGACTATGTGAATGACCTTACCCGAGGAATGCTGGACCCTAAAGCCATGCGTAGGATTGGTTTCCCTTGGTCTGAGCAGCTGATAGCGCGTTCGCTTACGGCAGTAGGGGGGACGGTTTTAACCTCCTCACTTGCCCTTGAGCACGGTAAAGCCCTGAATTTAACTGGTGGGTATCATCATGCGTTCGCAAATTTTGGTTCAGGCTTTTGCTTGTTCAATGATTTGTATTTAGCGGCGCTGAATATGTTGCAAACGCCCACCATAAGAAAAGTACTGATCTTCGACTGTGATGTGCATCAAGGGGATGGTACGGCCAAGCTCGCTTCCAATAATAAGCGTGTTTTCACGGTATCCATTCACTCAGAAAAGAACTTTCCCCATCGTAAGCAAGCTTCTGACTTAGACTTTCCTTTGGCGAAGGGAGCGACAGATGACGAGTATTTAGGGATAGTGAAGCGCGCGTTGAACCAAGCGTTTACGGAGTTTCAACCCGATGCTGTGATATATGATGCGGGTGTGGATATTCATATTAACGATGATTTGGGGCATTTGCATGTTTCGACTCCCGGTGTGTACGCCCGCGATTGCATGGTGTTTGAAGCGTGTGAGAAATACGGTGTCCCTGTAGCCGCGGTGATAGGGGGCGGATACCAGCGAAACATAGATGCACTTGTGGATGTGCATTTACAACTATATAGGGCGGCAGGGGTTGTAGCTTGACCCGAATTACTTGTTATTTTTTTCAAGCGTCTCTATTTCGCTCCACAGGGCCTCAGCTTCTGCGGTCAACATTGCATAGCTACGTATATCACCTTTGCGCTGGGCTAACATGGCTTGTTCAAGTTTCTGGTCGTATTGTTTTTTCATTTTCTTTAACGGAGACGATTTTAAGAAGCCAAACATACATTTTCCTATTGGTTGTGACGAAGACGTTATTCAACACGCCATTGATCAGTGGGTCAAAGTCTTACTGTTGTTATTGTGTTTGGGATCAATTACCTGCCTTTAGTTAGAATGTGGCACCTATCTCAACCCTTTTAATTTTTGGTCGCACCAACTGAACGTGACAGAAGGGCTGATCGTCAACTTAGCCGTCACGTTCGCGATGTTACTCAGCCAATGTTATGGCTATTATTTTGATCGGTTGGGCTAAGATCTGATTTTTAATGTAGGGATCTTCAACGACTTTTGCCTGTCGATTACGTTGAATTTTTTTGACGATATCCATTCCTGCAGTCACTCTCCCAAATGCAGCAAAACCTTGACCATCAGGATTCCTAGCGCCGCCATAATCGAGAGAAGACTGCTCCCCAACACAAATGAAAAACTGTTGAGTAGCAGTGTTGGGCCCACCTCTGGCCATCGATAAGGTTCCGTCTTTGTGTTTTATTCCGCTGAGTTTAGTGGTTTCAAGCACGATAGGCGGGAAGTCCTCGAACTGAGGGTTAGTGCGCCCTTGAATAACCGATATTGGTGGTGTGCCTTGGTCGTTATCAGGGCCCACTACGCGGTAAAATTCGCCTCCCGTGAACGCTGATTGTTGAATATATGCAATGAAATTAGCCACAGTAACAGGTGCTTTTTGCGTAAATAGTGCTATTTCAATATTCCCTAAAGCGGTTTGAATGACAGCTTGTTGAGTTGCTTTTTGTGACGTCAGTGGGGTTTGCGCAGATGCAAAAAGTGAATTTGTTAAACTAAGCAACACTAACGAAAGAAGTATAGAGCGAGGGTAGGGAGACATATTGTAAATTCCTTTTTAAATGGGAGTATGTCATTAGAAGGCATCAGTAAGCATTTTTCAATGGAGAGTGGAATTCGAGTATTGTTCAACGGTATGACTTTGGGGCCGTTTGCTAACTGTACGTTTAGTATCGCTGTCGCTTAAGGCTTGTCGGTAACAATGCCGCAGCGATAAGGCATGCTGTGGCATTAAGGTATTGTGAAGTAGCGAAAATCAACTTGTGTTGTTACGGCATAGCTTTCATCGCTTGGTTAAACTTGTGTTGCCCGTTAACAACCCAGCTTGGTGTGGCTTCGCCAGCACCAGCGTATCGCAAGCTGGGGTGCTGACTCGTTACCTGTTGTAACACGGATTCTTGCTCAGCGGTGATATCAACGAAAAAGACATGCATGCCTTGCCCAAGGAGTTGCTGGAAACGCTTAAATTGGTAATTAGGTGTTTGAATGCCTATCAAGCCACCTTCCCATGTACAAAACCCTAAAACGACCACCGCACAAAAACCAAACGGGATCCAGCCTACAGCCGTCATATGCCAATTAAATAAATACGCCACTAATAAAATGAGGAATGCGCCGATAATGCCAATAACGGCGCCTAACTGAGTGGAGTGAACGACGTCTTTTTTTAAGACGGATTCTATTGCATGTAAATGGTGTTTTTCTAACTCGGCGTCATTTTCACTAAGTACGTGAAATTGAGGTACCGTCAAGCCGTTGTCTACTAGTTCCCTTTCAACTTGTTCTAAATCTCCTAAATCATCAGTTATGTAGTAATGTCTAAACATAGGTTTCTCCAGAGTGTTTATTGACCGCTTGTTAACCTGTGAAGTATAGCAGTGCCGGTAGAAAGCATGCAGAAACGTATTGGGGGGGACACTACCAGCGCGGCTGAACTGATGTGTTAAATGCTTAGGCTCTGATATGATCATGGCTGCATAACATTTTCTGGGCAAATTGATGAGTTTAATGGGTTCGGCAGTAGTATTTTTGGTGGCAGCAGTGGTGGCCGTTCCTATTTTTAGAAAGTTAAAATTAGGCGCTATTTTAGGGTATCTTGTTGCAGGCGTTGTAATTGGGCCATCTGTCATGGATTGGGTCAACGATCCGCAGACTATTTTGCACGTCGCTGAGTTAGGTGTGGTCTTCCTACTTTTCATTATTGGTTTAGAGCTCGACCCCAAGCAGCTCTGGGAAATGCGTAAAAAAATAATGCTAACTGGCGGCTCACAGCTTATTTTCAGTGCAACCTTTATCGCCCTAATGTGTTCTTCAATCCTTTCTTTATCAATCGTCACTTCATTGGTGGTTGGTTTATCTGTAGCACTCTCTTCTACTGCGTTCGCTGTACAGCTAATGGAAGAGCACGGAGTATTAAAGACGCCGCCTGGTCAACAGGGCTTTTCAATCCTGCTTATGCAAGATGTGGCAGTTATTCCGATACTATTGCTTGTTGCTAGTCTTTCCTCAGGTGATGTAGCGACTGGGCCAGCTTGGTGGGTAAGTGTATTGGCTTTGTGTGCGGTGCTGGTGGTTGGGCGCTTCTTAATAAACCCCTTCTTGAGCTTGATTTCATTGTATGGCAATTCTGAGGTGATGACGGCATCGGCTTTATTAATTGTTATCGCCACTGCGCTGGGGATGCAGGAGGCTGGACTTTCAATGGGGATGGGGGCCTTCGTCGCGGGTATTTTACTGGCGAACTCAAGCTTTAAACATCAACTTGAGACGGAAATAGCACCGTTTAAAGGGCTATTTCTAGGGTTGTTTTTCATCGCGATTGGGATGAACTTAAATCTAGCGCTTTTGGTCTCAGAACCTTTGTTTATTCTGGGGGCGAGTGCAGTGCTTGTATTGGTCAAGGGCGGCGTTATATTTACCATTTTAAAAATGGCAAAGCAAAACACGACTGATGCAGTAAGAATAAGTTTAATGCTCTCACAAGGTGGCGAATTTGCCTTTGTAGTGATGTCACAAGCGGAAGTAACGGGTGTTGTTGAAACACTCATTTCTCAGCAAGTAACTCTAATTGTAGGGATTTCAATGGCATTGACATCTCCGCTGGTCATAATGCATAGCGTGTGGTTCAACAGTAAAAATTGCCCAGCGGTTTATGATGCAGAGCCAGATGAGAAAGAGCCTAAAGTTCTGATCGCGGGCCTCGGGCGTTTTGGTCAGGTATCTGCACGTATCTTAACGGCAAACAAAATTCCTTTTATCGCGCTTGATAAAGATCCTGAGCAGATTGAGTTTCTGAAAAAGTTCGGCAGTAAGGTGTTTTATGGAGACGCTAGTCGGCTGGATCTATTACGTACGGCTGGTATAAGCAAGGTTAAGGTTATACTCATAGCAATAGATAACGAGCAAGAGGCACTTAAGATCGCCTACTTGGTGCGTGATCACTTCCCTGATATTAAAATTATCGCCCGTGCACGCAATCGTATGAGTGTGATTAATTATGCAAGAGCAGGTGTGAATACTTATGTGCGGGAAGCCTTTCCTGCGGGTTTAAAGGCTGCAGAAAAACTGTTACAAGCTTATGGGTTTGATGAGGAGAAAGCACTTCGTACCGTGGAAGTTTTTGCGAAACATGATGATAAATTAGTGCACATTAGCGCGACTAAAAACCTAAACCTCCAGCAAATGATTGATATTAATGAGCAAGGTAAGACAGAGCTGCAATCCCTATTCGAGCGAGACGAAAAAGGGATTAAATGAGAGTTAGAATTGGTAGTTAACACTAACCGTTAGGCGAGAGTCAGTTAAATCTCGATTTTCGTCTTCCGTTTTTCGCTCTACATAGCGTGCTGATACATTCATCGAGAGCTGACGACTTAGTTCTCTATTGAAGTTAATGCTCACATTGAGTGAATCATTAATACGATCAGACGTTTTGTATTCAACGGTCGAGTAACTCGATGATAGACCTAATTTATTGCGGCGGCCCAAATCATAGGACATAGACAGTAAAGCGGTCTTAGTTGTTTGCTCTGTTGCTGATTCTAGATATTCAGTGGTGATGTAAGCCAAACTAAGAGACGCTTGAAATCTACGCTTATCATACCCAAAGTTAATTTTGCCGGATTTTCTAAAAAGCGTTTCATCGGTCACGTCTGTGGTGAAGCTATTCAAACTTCTGTATTCCTCACCTGCCTGCAGCACGTAATTTATAGAGGATGGTTGGAAACACTCCGCGAATTCAGTAGAGCCTATTGGACACACAAATAAACTACTAGGGCCTTCGGTAAAACTTAAACGTGAATAAGATGTCACATCTTCATCGTAAGTCGCTGAAGCACTGAAGGTTTTTAATTTATAGTCGAGGTCAAACGCGTAAGCATCGCCATAAAAGCGTTTGCTGTAATTGAACCGTAATGCAGTGCGTTGTGAAAAAGCCCAATCGGTATTTACGCCTATATAGCGGGTGGTACGCTCACCCTCATCCAACTCATTAAAAGTAACTTCAATGCTATTTTCATCGTATGGTTGCCAGTTGAAACCGGCGCCGTAACTTGTGGTATCCAAGTTTTGTCTTTGTGTACTGAAGCCACTCTCATCGAGTCCATATTTACTGTCAGAGCCTACTAGGACCAGTGATATGTCATTGACAATTTCAAACCCTAATCTAGCGTTTGATAGAGTAGATGAAAAGTCTTGAGCGCTTTCCCGCTTGGTATCGTAGTATTGTGAGGATAGCAAAAAGGTTAAACCTTTAAACCGTCGGCCTTGATATAATTGGGCACTGACAAACGTATTCTCTCCGTCTATTCCGCTAGTGCTTTCAAGAGTCTCGTCAGAACTTGTTTTGGAAAAACCTGTTTGTAATGATAGCCCAACTGTTTTGGGGTTTGGCGTTACAAAATTAACTTGCAAAGAATCACTTGCCGTTTTGGTTAATTCCCCACTAGATAAAATCTTGTCAGCCACTATCCCTTGAGTGGCTTCAGTTGCCCGGTACCTGTGGTCACCGTTAACAGATATACTTAGAACATTATCAATGATCTGCAGAGAAGAATTATAGCTAAATTCTGTGAAGCTTTTATCTGTATTAGGTTGGTCGCTCCGTTGTTCAACCGTCGTGTTATCTATTACAAATGCAGCAGATGCTTTTTTCCCACGGTATGTCGTTACTAACTTTGGGATTACGGCAACCGCTTCGGTATTATCGGATGGCTCTACACCCGTTTGCGTGTTGTAATAATAACCGGACGTAGTAATTGAAGGAGCGATTTTTAAATCACCAGCGTACGCTGAATTCGCACTTCCGCAAGCGACTGACGCCGCCAGAAGTAACTTGTTTTGTACTGATGGTGCTTTTCTAATTGTCACTAATTTGCTCCTGCGTAGTAGTAACCATACCCCGTTCCATTGCGATTTATTTTCTGGCCTTTATTCACGACAAAGCCGATAGCCATATCCGGGTTTAACTGGCCTACAGCTTCTTGAATATCTGATATCTTAGTGGCTTGCTCTTCCGCTACGACAATTGCTTGACCTGCTAAATTAGCTAAGATGGCGGTTTCATTAATCCCTAACAACGGGGGGGTATCTACAATAACAATTCTGTCAGGGTAACGGTTTGCGAACTCCTGAACCACATCGTACATTTTTTCACTCGCAAGCAGCTCAGTAGATAAATGGTGTGATTTACCAGCTGGTATTATGCGTAAGTTTGGAACATTGGTTTGACACATAACCTCGGCAATATCAGCCTTTTCACCAAGTAAATATTCCATCAGCCCATCTTGATTCTGCAACTCCAAAGTGCGCATAACGTTTGGCCTAAGTACGTCTGCATCTACTAACAAGACCGTTTTGTCTTGTTCTAGCGCGATACTTAAAGCCAAATTAACTGCGGTAAATGTTTTTCCCTCACCTGGTCGTGAACTAGTCACCATAATAATGTTGCTGTTATTCAGGGATTTAGAAAGAGGACCAAAAGCGTTGTCGATGATTTTGCGTTTTATTGCGCGATACTCTTCATTTATCAACCGGCGCTTAGCACTTGTTGAAACAAAACCCTTTTCTTCCATCTTAAACAGGTCAATTTCGATGCTTCCAGCGGAGGAGGCAGGCTTAGTAGGATCTTTTGGAGGGGGAGAAGCCGCCTTACTCGTGCCAAAGATATCGTCTTTGGAGACAGAATCATGAGAAGTTCCACTCTCATCGGCTTTAGCTTTCTTATCTTTTTCCTGTTTAGATAAAGCGCGTTCTATTGTATTCATGCTAATACCCTCGATATGACATCGATGTTCATTATTTCAGAGGCCATTAAGGCGCCATATAACATTAGAATAAGACCCGAAGAAAACATAAATACTAATATTCGTGCTCGATTCACTTTACGAATCTCTTTGACGTTTAGGTGTGAAACAACACCCAAGACCGGAAAAGACGTTAATGCAGTTAGTTGGCTTCCTCGTATTAAAATAGGGTTAAGTTGACTAATTAAGAACGCAACCCCTAAGCCTGCAGCAAAGCCCACAAACACTACTGCGGTATATCCAATTAAACGATTAGGACCTGTTGGGGCGAGTGGAGCTAGCGGAGGGTCAATCACCCTAAACTGAACGTCTTCAGATGAAACATCTGCTTTTTGTGCTAAATCTGCTGATTCACGACGAGACAACAGCTCCTCATATTTGCGTTTTGTTATCCCGTAATCACGATTTAACGCGGTAAATTCAGCTTCAACTTGAGGGACAAGGTCAATCTTCTGTTTGAGCTCATCAATTTTGGTCTGAAAATCATCTTTACGCACATTAAGAGATGCTATGAGGCTTTTTAAGCGTGAGACTTCAATACGGATTTCTTTAGAAAGACCGCCAAGTGAATTACTAGGATCTTCATTTGAAGTATTCGACAGGTAATCGTCTATTTCTTCTTGGCGAGATTTTTGTAAAGCTTCAAGTAGGTTGTTCGTTTCTATCACATCAGGATGCAAATCAGTGTATTTAAGGGATAATTCATCCAGCTTTTCTTCTAAACTTTCTATCCTTGCATCGAAACGAGTAGTCAAAATGGAGTCAGCATCGGAAGGTTTAACTGCGAAGCTATCCACTTGGGAATTTGGCCCCCGAAGTTCACCTGAAAGCGCTTTAATTTGTTGTTCTGTCTCTTTAATCGTGAGGACGGTCTGTTCCAGTTGCGCGTTTAGTTCAGTGTAATTTTGATAAAAATTACCTTTCTCAGGTAAGAGCGAAGCGTATTTACGCTGAAAATCAGCTACACGCTGCTCTGCGGATGACAAGCGACTCTCGTAATCGGCAATCTGGGTTTCAATGAAGCGACTGGCTGAGTCTGAGTCTTTACGCGAGCTTCCTAAAGCACCTTCAACAAACAAATCGAGTGTTTCCTGTACCACAGTTTTAGCCATCTGAGGATCACTGTCAGTGTAAGCAATGGTGTAAAGGTTGTCTCTTCCTGCCGAGCGCAGTGAAATATTACTCGAAAGATCAGATATTATATCTTCGTAATCTTCGGGAGTGAGGGCTGTCACATCGAGATCTGATTCCCTTGCAATAATTTCAAGATTCGGACGACTTAGCAAAGTCTTTACCATCATTGAAATTTCTTGTTGGGGATTGGTTTGAATCGCAAGTCCACGTAATAAAGGTTGTAATACGGAGCGCGTATCAACGTAGACACGCGCTTGTGACTGATAAACGTCCGGCATAGAAGCTACATACACGAAGCCAATAGGGCATATAAGCCAACTGCAAATCATAACGTAGCGCTTTTTTACCCAAACACCTTTAAGGTAGTCGAGCAAAAGCTCAAGCGTTTTCTGTAAATCTTGCATTTAAATGTCCATATCCTTTAATAGTATCGACTAAAACCATGCTTCAGGAATAATAATGATGTCGCCCGGTAAAATATCGATATTTTGTGCAATGTCACCATCTCTTATTAGTGAATCAATATTAATACCGAAGGTTTGTTGCTTACCATCAATTGTGCGTACAAGTTTAGCATTATCACCAGCAGCAAATTCGGTTAAGCCACCTACTGATATCATCAAATCTAATAACGTCATTTGTTGGGTGTAATTAATCGCACTAGGGTTAGTGGCTTCGCCAATGACACGAACTTGCTCGCTTAGTGGACCAGCAAAACCCGTTACGCTAACCGTGACGCGTGGGCTGTTAATATATTTGCCCAGTGATTCTTCTAATTCTCTCGCGAGAACTGTCGGGGTTTTGCCGGTTACTTCGATATCTTCAACTAATGAGGTGGTTACTTTTCCATCAGGCCTTACGATAAAGGTTCCAGAAATGTCTGGGTTACGCCAAACAAATATGGATAAAGTATCGCCAGGGCCAATTAAATACTGATAATTGCCTACCGAAGTAGTCAATGAGGGATAGGTTGAGGCATTAGGAAGGCTACTATTACTGCTTGAGCATCCTGCTAAGGTTAAAATGAATAAAAATACTAAATTGAAGAATGCTATTTTGTTAGTCTTCATGTAAATTGTAGCTCCGTGTGTTGAACTCATCGATCATCAATGTAACAAGATTTAGACTTATTTCAAAACATAAAATAATGAACAATAATAAAAAGTTAGTCGAACTCAAATACCTATTTTATATTTGGGAAACAGTAAATGATGAAGTTGTTGCAATTAGAGGAAAATGATTAATGAGTTTTGTTAATCGAAAGGAAGTTAGGCGCTCAAATATACTGATGATATTAGAAGCATCAGTTGTGGCGTATATTTTATATTTGACCTTAGGTATTGTCAGTGAGATTACCGGTTCATCTGTCCCTACTGTAGGTGATGTGACGCTCTATATCGGCTTATTTACGTTTTTAGTGATTGTATCTGCACTATCAGTAGGGTTGTACGAATCAAAGTTAAGAGAGACATTCCGCGGCATTATCCGGCGCATTTTCGTCAGCGTCGCCCTAGGATATTTCGTCATGGAAATCCTGGGAAATACGTTTCTTGCCTATATCGATTTGCATCAGTACTTCCTCCCCATAGCTGCAGGCTTGTGTATCGTGGCCTTAGTGATTTTTCGTTATTTCATTAATCGGCTGGGACTACTTGGTTTAGGGCAAACTAAAATAGTGGTTATTGGAGCCGGTGAGCGAGCGTCGATTATTGAAAAACGCATGCGTCGTGAAGTGGATCGTTTTGGCTTTGAGCTTTTAGGTTTTATTCCGATTCCTGGTGATAACCGTGAGGAAGGGATCCAAAATGAGAAATTAGTTCACGTCAAAGTGGATGAAAATTTTCGCAATTTTATTGCTGATAATGATATCGACGAAGTCGTTATAGCGTGTGACCAAAGGCGTGGCACATTACCCGTGGAGATCCTGTTCGATTGCCGGTTACGTGGAGTTGAAGTCACTGATTTACTTGACTTTATGGAACGCGAAACAGGGCAGATTGTAGTAAATTTGATGTACCCAAGTTGGGTTATCTATTCCAACGGTTTCAATTCTCAAAATTACCTTAGAGATGCTTTAGACTACGGAATGAATAGTTTGTTGGCATTCGTCGTACTGATGTTTACATGGCCATTTATGTTGCTTACTGCGCTGATTATTTATTTTGAGGATAATAGTGGGGCTAAAGCATCAGTTTTTTATAAGCAAGAGCGCGTAGGGTTAAACGGCAAGTTATTCAATATCATTAAGTTTAGAAGTATGCGCCCTGACGCGGAAAAAGATGGCGCTAAGTGGGCTACTACAAATGATGATCGAGTAACCAGAGTGGGGCAATTTATTCGGAAATATCGTATTGATGAGTTACCTCAGTTACTGAATGTGTTCAGAGGTGAGATGTCATTTATTGGTCCTCGGCCAGAGCGTCCGCAATTCGTTGAGCAACTTATCCGAGAAATCCCGTATTACAATCAAAGACATAATGTAAAACCTGGCTTAGCTGGTTGGGCGCAGTTGAATTATCCTTATGGAGCAAGCGTTGAAGACTCCATGGAAAAGCTGAAATTTGATTTGTATTACGTTAAACATCAAAGCTTAATGTTGGATATCCTTATTTTAATTCGGACCGTTGAAGTCGTGCTTTTTGGTAAAGGGAGATAGGGATGCCTGTCACAGGTTTAAATGCGATGACAGTCGATGTGGAAGACTTCTTCCATGTTTCTGCGTTTGAGTCAGTTATTACGCCTGACCAATGGAAAGATTATCAGCCTAGAGTAGATAAAAATACACGCACCCTGCTTGAGATGTTTGCCAAGCATAATGTTAAATCAACTTTTTTTGTGTTGGGTTGGGTTGCAGAGAGATATCCTGAATTAATAAAAGAAATTCACGCCCAAGGGCACGAAATCGCCAGCCACGGGTATGCGCATAGACGCGCCACAGAACAAACGCGAGAGCAGTTTACGGCTGATGTAACTCGGTCGAAGGAGCATCTTGAAGATTTGTTAGGGGAAGCTCTTACTGGCTATCGTGCCCCAAGCTTTTCCATAGGCTACAACAATGAATGGGCATTTGAGGTATTAGCTGAACTTGGTTTTAAATATAGTTCTAGCACCTATCCTGTGAAACATGATTTGTACGGTACACCAGACTGGCCGCGTTTTGCCTATACGCGCAAAGAAGGCATTATAGAAATTCCAATCCCTACCCATAAAGTGATGGGCCGGCAAACACCCATAGGTGGCGGTGGTTACTTTCGTTTGTACCCATATACCTTGACAAAGTCTTTGATTACCGGCTATCTGAAAAAAGAGAAACAGCCGTACTCTTTCTATTTTCATCCCTGGGAAATAGACGCTGACCAACCTCGCATGACTAATGCACCCCTTAAATCAAGATTTCGTCACTATGTGAACTTAAATAAAACTCAAGGAAAACTGGAGCGATTACTTAATGATTTTTCATGGGACACCATGAAGAGTGTTTATAATATTGAAAGCACTAGCTAGGAATAGGACGGAGTCTTTCCAATGAATGATGGAAGTATGCGTGCCCCTGAAGAACGTCATTCAGTAATAGGGATTATTGCGCTGCTAATTGTTGTCGCGTTTTGGGTGGCTACATTTTGGCAGGGGCTTGTCTCCGCGATTGATATTTGGATTATTTCCGATATTTTTAATCACTGTTTATTTGTAATCCCTGCCAGCATTTATTTTATTTATTGTAAAAAAGAGCAACTCTCGCTTTCAGCCATTAGACCAAATTACTGGGTTTTAATTTTATGCTTTGGTAGCTTAGGGCTATATGGGGTGGGGCTCTCAGGTGGTGTTCAGCTTTTCATGCATGTTGCTACATTTACCTTCTTACCTTTTAGCATTTGGTTTCTATTAGGAAACGAGCAAGCTAAAAGAATCTTATTTCCTTTATTCTTTATTGTTTTTTGTATTCCGGTAGGCGAGGAGTTAATTCCTACGTTGCAATCTGTTACCGCAGACTTATCTGTCATGATGCTGCAGTGGGTCAATGTACCAATCTATCGCAGTGGCTTATACATAGAGATCCCAGAGGGCCGGTTTCTTGTGGCAGAAGCATGTTCAGGTATCAGCTTTTTCATCGCATCTATTGTGATTGGTTCGTTGTATGCTTATATGAATATGCAGTCGAGTGTTCGTAGATTTTCGTTCGTGTGTATATCCATTTTTTTCCCTATTATCGCCAATGCTATAAGGGTGTTTGGCATTATTTTGACCGGCCATTTGACGAATATGGAGCATGCTGTCGGTGCGGATCACCTTATCTATGGATGGGTGTTTTTTAGTTTAGTGATCATATGCTTAATAGGGCTGGGCGAGTTAATAAGAGAAAAGTCTTCTGACCTAAAACCAGAAACACCACTTGCAATCCCCTTTGTATCCTCTAATCAAGTTTATATAAAGGCAAGTGTGACAATATCGGTTTCTATGTTGTTTTTCTTATTCTGGTACCAACTTATCCAAAGCCAACTAGTAGCCGGAACCTCACCTGAGCGTCTCAAAGCATTGCCTTTTACAAGTGCACAAGTAACTGCTAACTGGTCGCCTGAGTTTGTCGATTATTATGACAAAAATACTTCTCGATTCGCGTTCGAAAACAAAGCGGTTGATATGTATGCGGTTTGGTATCCTAAAGGACGCGGAGAGTTGGTGAGTTTTGCTAATCGTATGTATTTGGAAGACTCTTGGACATTAGAGTCTGCTTATTCAGTCATTATAAATCCAGAGGACAAGATCAACGTTGAGCAAATAGTTAATGCTCGGGGAGTTCGCTTGCTTGGGTATTGGTATTTCGTTGATGGCGAGATATTTTCAAGTAAAAATCATGCAAAGTTATATGAAATTTATCAAATAATGTTAGGGCAACATTATGGAAGTGGTCTTGTTATGGTTTCAGCAGAAATTGAGTACAGTACGTTAGACACTGATAAGGCATGGTTCAGTAGAATGATGAGCAACAAGTTTAACGCTATCAATCAGATATTTCCGTAACGACTAATAATATGCAATCTTTCAATTTCGCTGAGCGGCACTTTAATCCTCTTGTTAATCGTTGCTTGGTTTGGGCGCAGACCCATGAATGGCGAGGAAAGCATCGCTTTTATCTATGGATGAGTGTGCATTTTCCGCACAAACTGATCCGTTATAAAGTCAAAGAGCGTTTCTTTTCTGTCCCGTTAACCGAATTATGTTTTTGGTTGGAAGGTGGACCTAATAATTACTATTTAGAAGAGTTTATACCCTTCTGCGATTTACTCAGTGACTTAGAAAAGCCTTTTACTCTTTTCGATTTAGGAGCAGATATCGGCACAGTCTCGTCTTTAGTTGCATCTCGCTGTTCCAATTTAAGTAACATTATTGCATTTGAGCCAAATCCAAACTCTTTCACTGTACTAGAGCATAATTTTTCTCAATTTTCGCTCGATGTAATGGCGCTAAATTCAGCGGTGTCTGACTTTGATGGAAAGGCTGATCTTGAAGCTGATATGAGCCGTGCTAACGACCATGAAGGCCAGATAATCAGAGCTGATTCGGGAGCTGTCGATGTTGTCAGTTTAGATAGTTGGTATAGATTGAACCCTCAGGTGAAATTATGTTCGCGTGTGGTCGTTAAAATTGATGTCGAAGGGCAAGAACAACAAGTACTGGCCGGTGCAGCTCAGTTATTAACCCATGTAGATTCAGTCATTTTGTTGCTTGAAATTCACCCTGATGTGCTGTTAAAAACGAACATTACACCAGAAGAACTGTTTCGCCAAGCTGAAGCATTACGAGGGTTCGACTGGTATGTCCCTATTGTTTCTAAAGATAAAAAAGTCGATAGAACGACAGCGTTTTTTAAGCAGTATGAAATGAAACAATACGATGTGATCGGTATTTCGATTCCAATTGAGCAACAGTAGATAACAAAGGGAAATCTATGTTTGGGGTGTATCGGTTTATATTAGCGGTTAATGTGGTGATATATCACGTGCTAGACGTCGCTTCTATTGGTCCGTACGCGGTGTATAGTTTCTTTGTACTAAGCGGCTTCTTGATGACCATGATAATGAATGAGTCCTACGGTTATTCATTAGATGGTTTCAAACGCTATGCTTTGAACCGATTTCTTCGTCTTTATCCTGTCTACTGGTGCCTTTTATTATTAGGTATCTGCATAATATTATTGATTGGAAATGACGTCTCAGGCGTATTTCACACTAAAATGATTTTACCTAATGACATTGCGAGTGCGATAGCAAATGTCACTATGATCTATCCTGCATTTGAGCCTGTCACCTACCCAGTGCGTATTTCTCCTGCTACTTGGGCTTTGAGTATTGAAATCGTTTTTTATATTCTTATTGGATTGGGTTTATCAAAGTCACCGATAATCAGCTCACTTTGGTTAATTTTAAGCTTTAGTTGGGTTGCGGTAACCGTCTACAAATCTGGGTATCTATTTCTAGAATACGGAAATGTAATACAAGCTTCTCTCCCGTTTTCGATTGGTGCATGGATTTATCATTATCAAGCATTCGTAAGTAGATTAATCCAGCTTATTCGAGGTCGAACGGTCGTGTTTCTATATTCAGCAAATATATTGTTTGTTGTACTTTGCCAAATTTTCATTCCTGATAAAGCATGGTTTGTGAGTATGCTAGGAACTTGGGTAAACTTGCTTCTCAGTGCGTTAATGACCATAGTTTTATTCAAATTTGGTGGTCACTATTTTAGTAAAAAAGTGGATAGGTTTTTTGGCGATTTATCCTATCCGGTATACCTCTTTCATTGGTCAAGTGTGGCGCTTGTTTCTTGGGTAATAACAGACGACATGAGTAAGGGCCCGTTGGTGTTTCTACTCGGTTTGGGTTTGACTATTCTTGTCTCAATTGCGGTTAATAAATATATCAATGATTACGTTGAGCATATCCGTAAGCGCGTCCGAGAGAGAGGGTCCCAGCCTACTACCACTACTGTTGATTAATGATTAAAAGCTCATCGTCCGTAACAATATCCGATAAGTTATTTTTGACTACATTATTGAATAAAGACGCCTGAGCATTATTTCGTTTTTGTATCGCTTTATTCGTGATGTTATCCATGATGACTACATTGCGAGTTTCTTTAAACCGGTACTCAATGGCGTTGGGGTAACTGTGAGCTAGATAAACTCTGTTGTCGAGTACTTGAGTGTTAGGTGTTTGCTCTAAGATTATACCCACATCTGAACTGGGATGTTCTTTGACCTGATGGACGATAAGATTATTGATTATAGCGCCCCCTTCAGCAGGCCTGCCTTGAAGACCAAACCCTATCCCGCGATCACAGTTAACGATGATATTATTTTCAACGGTGTTGCTTTTAGCGCCGTTCCAAAAATGTATCGCAAATTCAGCTACTCGGTTATCTGGGCTAGCTATATTACGAAAAATGCTGTTTGCAACCATCCAACCTCTAGCTCCGTGAGCATCTAACCCACCAATATAATAATTGGGGCCAATTCCGTTAGTGTATTTAAACTCACAGTTATCTACGATGCCGTAATCGCTTGCCCTTTTAGAACTGCCTCCAGAGGAAACCTTCACTAATTGTTCATAGCTATCTTGTAAAATACAATTTTTCAGAACTGGAAAATCGGCATCTCTTTCGCCTGATATTTGAATTAAATGATTGCCTGCGTCTGATAATTTAATGCCATCTAACGTGAAATGCTTAGCATTAATATTGAGAATGTTTTCTACGGCGCTTCTGTTGCGCATACCATGTCCGATGATATGTGTTGAGGATGGGTCTGATGGATTGCCAATGAGTCTGATATTAGGGGCAGAAATCAAAACGGTTTTCGAAATTTTATAGGTCCCTGATGCTAATACTATATCGGTCATACCTGACTTGTTTGCTTGATTTATCGCTTGATAAAAAGAGGAAATATTATTGACATGAATCACTTTTCTCAAGTCCGAAGAGTCTTGTGCTGTGACTAATTGGGAAGCAACAAGCATTAAACTGAAGCATGTGATTTTTAGAGCGACTTTGAGTATTTTTAATAGTCTATTCATAATTCTTGTCCACATCTCATTTTACATTCCCATTTTGATTGCTACCATTAACTATGACGGTTTTATCAAATTACCAAGTTATTGGTGGGCATTAGAGTCGTTAGCTTATAGTAAGAAATTGGAGTTGTTAAACATATTTAGAGTTAATGGATGCTACTAAATTGAGTAAATGACATGGAGTTAATATGACCAAATCCCTCGCCGTTTTGTACATCAATACACACCATAAAGATGGCTTTTACGTAAAAGAGGCTAACGCTTCAGCAAAAAGCTTTAAAAAATACCTACCTAATGCAAAGTATTATCTTTACACGGACTATGAAAAACCAATTGCCGATTGTGAATTTGACGAAGTGATTCCTTACAAATTTTTTGTTCCGGAACATCTGAAAGACCGTGTTCATTTAAATGGTCAGATGATTGTTAAACATGCCGCAATGCAACAGATGAGCGAGGAACATGTGCTGTTATTAGGAGCAGATACCTATGCTTTAAAAGAACATGTAACGGAGCTGCCCAATATTTTAGAACACTTCGATATTGCAGCCGCACACGCTCCAGTAAGAATCAATACTGAGCTAGGCAATACTCCCATTCCAGAAATACCTGTTGCTTTCCCTGAGCTCAATTGTGATTTGATCTTATATCGCAATTCAACAGAGGTACGGAATTTGCTCTCAAGATGGGCCGAGTTGTATTTAAAAGATAAGTTTAGCCACCCACATGATCAAGGTCTTTTCAGATACCTGGTATACCATTCAAATCTGAGATTGAGTGTACTGCCACCCGAATGGAATTATAGAGAGCATGAATACAGAGAGGACACCGTCATACTGCAAAATAGGTTCATGCTTGATGAATACCTCAACCCGAAGAAAAGTATACTAAAGCGCTTGTGGGGTTAAATAACGATTTCTGTTTTCTCACTACACGTAATACGTATATAAGCCCATTGATATTGACTGTGATTCAGCATCATTGACCGATCTGAGCGGTCATAAAATGATAATATACGAATAGGGTAAATACTCAGTATGGTCGAAAGAATGCTACATGTTACACGTGCACTCACTGTTTTGTTGTCGATAAATTTTGTCGCTCTGAATTTTTCATCTATTTGTTTGGCGTTCGACAAGACACCGAAAAATTTTGCAGATGATGAAGATCAACACTCATCGGTTGCGTCTGTCGAAAACTCACCAGCGCTCCGCTACCCGTTATTTGATATTGAACAGTTAGAATACAAGGGTGGATTCAGAACAACAGGGCGTTTTCACCAAAAAGAAAAGGGTAACTCACTCAATTATTCTGGAGGTGTCTTTACATATAATGCGAAAAATCACTCTATATTCATCATTGGGCATCCAGAATACGCCGCAGTCGCAGAAGTTAAAATTCCTCCTTTAGTTGAAAGCTCAAGTGTTAGCGATTTTAACGTCGCTAATCAATTAATTCAGAGCTTTACACGGTTTCATAAGACAAAACGCGTAGATACCGGTATTCGCAATCACTTTAGAGTGACGGGTTTGGAGTTGGTTGGCAAAGGTTTAATGGTGAACTACATCGACTGGTACGATGCAGGGGGGAAAGAAACAGATACCACTGTCTTTTTCGATGACGCTTCGGACTTGGCTAACAGTAAGATAAATGGACCTTATCAACTGCAGGGGGCAGCACATTCAGCAGGTTGGATTTCAAAAATACCAACAGAATGGCAAAAATTGCTCGGTGGAACATACATAAGTGGTTCACAACCAAATGCTTCCATCATCAGCAGGCGCTCAGTCGGACCATCAGCATATATCGTAACTCCCGAAGAAACTATCTTACAGCAAGGACAGGGGGAGGTGCCAGCTAACGGATTGTTGGATTTTCCATTATCAAATTTACTTTACGACAAGTCTGCTTACCCAGGAAAGATTTACCCAGACGATATATTAAGAAATGATAATGGTAAAAATAAGATGTGGACATTTTTGTCTGGGGCTGGGTACGGTTTCATTATTCCTGGTACCAGCACTTATATGACAATAGGTAGATCGGGAGGGCATGAGACTGGAGTCGGTTATAAAATCAAACAAGATGACGGCCGTTTGTGCGGTGGTTATTGCGCCTTTTCTGCCACAGATTACTCGAGTTATTACTGGCTCTGGGATGTAAATCAACTTTTGAAGGTAAAGTCTGGGCTGATTAAACCCTATGATGTTCGCCCCTATGATTATGGTGAATTTTCGACTCCTTTTGCAGATAAACGCTCAATGGTAGGCGGGGCCGCTTATGATGAAGTAAGTGGCTTGTTATATCTCTCATTCCCAGGAGCAGACAAACTTAACAAATATTTGAGACCACCTGTTGTCTTAGTTTATAGACTAACTAGGGGGGCAAAAAAATGAGCTGTTCACACAGCATAGAAGTTTAAAAGACGTTTGATCTAAGCATTGGCTTAATGTTAGTTTTCAATATCCTCATCAGTATTAGTATTGATTTTTAGCAGTTTTTAGTAAAAAATCGCGTTAATATATTGTCAAAACTCCGCCCTACCATTTTGACTTTTCGTTTTGAAAGAGAAAGCCTGAGTAGATGTGAATCAAGTCGTTTAAATCAGTTGTGTGCAACTGAATTAAAAAGAGCAATCTTTCATGCGTGACATAATCGTTTTACTTGTATCTCTATCGTTTATTTTAGCTGCACTCACGAGCCGTTTTGCAGGAGCTATTGGCTATTGGTGGTTCGGAATTTTTCGGCCTCAAGATTGGGTGTGGGGTAATATCAACACGCTTAAATTGCCAATGATAGCCATCGTGCTATTTGTCATTCCTTGCCTGATCCAAGGGCTTTGGCCGAGATTCAGGGACGTGATCAGCAAATTTTTTCTGGTCTATATCGTTTTAACGCTACTCACTCAATTGGTTTCTGCTTGCTCGCCGATTGGTTTTAGGGCTGAGTACTTACAACAATTTTGTATCCTTATCTTTGCGATTCTTCTAACTATACGAGTAACAGACTCGGAACAACGGTTCTGTTGGCTGGTCGCGATAGTTGGATTTTCTTTAGCATTTCATGCCGGTAAAGCGGGTTTGTTGGGTATGCTTGGGATGGGAGGGACCTATTACGGAGCTGCCACCATGAAAGGACTTTTCAGTGGCAGCAATGGTTTTGCGTTTGGGTCCGCAGTATTGTTGTTTTTTAATATATTTGTGATCCGAATGGCTTATGCAAAAAATGCGATGGAATACCTGCCAAAAATTATTCGCAAAGAATATATTTTGAAGATGATAAAGTTGGGGGGGCCGATTGTATGTTTAGGTATCATTTACAATGTTATTACCTTATTTTCCCGAGGGTCCGCATTGGCAATGTTCATCGGTTTAATGATGTGGTTTAGTCTCTCAAAACTTCTCAAATTCAAACATATTCTTGCATTCGGTCTTGCTGGTTTGCTAGTACTTTCTGTCGTAGGTTTACCTGACGGATATGAAGCAAGATTAGCCAGCGCATTCGCTGATGAAGAAGAATTAGACGGTTCAGCGGCATCTCGTCCGCATTTTTGGAATATAGCATTGGATATGGTGGCGGATAATCCTCTAGGGGTAGGGCCAGGTTGTTACAATACCTATTACAACATCTATGATGGATCGTTTGGAAAATACGGTTTCTACCGGACCGTGCATAGTGCTCACTTCGAGGTTTTATCTGAAATAGGTTATTTAGGTTTACTGTGCTGGATATTGTTGTACATAGTGTCAATCGTGAAGCTATTTAAAATAAGAAATATAGTCAAAAATAAAGTAGAACAAAGCGACAAAGATTACTTTTTCGTGAATGCAGCCAATTTCTTAATTGTGAGTATTATCGTATTTTTTATTGGCTCGTCATTTTATGCAATGGCATACAACGATATTATTTGGTTACTATGGGGGTTGACCGCTATTCTCATCACCCTATTTGAAGGGCATACATCCCCAGCTAAGTTAGAAAACAAAGGAAAGCAATGATTATTGATGCTAACACCCTGTCGCAAACACAGGAACACCGATTTCAGTATTGTATTCTTGGCGGTGGTGTAGCTGGTATTACACTAGCAAACGAGTTACTGGCCAGCGGAAAATCGGTGTGTATTGTTGAAGGGGGTGATGAAACATTCACCATGGAGTCGCAAAGTCTTTATACCCCTGCTAAAAAGCCAAAAACGTATGAAGATACAACATACAATAGGCTGCGGTTTTTAGGAGGTTCTAGTAATCATTGGGAAAATAGCACCTCAGAATTTAAGCCTAGTGACTTTAAAGTTAAGTCGTGGATTGAGCACAGTGGATGGCCTATTGAATACAAAGATGTTCAACCGTTTTACAAGCGTGCTGCGCAATATTGCGGCACAGGAACTGATGGCTATGAAACGAAGTACTGGGCACAAACACTGGAACAAACGGATGTTTTGAGGGACTCTACTAAGATTGGCTCAAACATAGTGAAGGCTGCTATACCGCCTGTACATTTTTTTGCAAAGTATGGTCAGCCACTTGTTGAAGCGGATAATGTATCAATCTTTAAAAATGCCAACTTAATTGATTTAGAGTTCGATCAAGCATCTTCAGAGGTAAGGCAAATAGTTTTTACTAATTATTCTGGTATTGAGCAATTAGTCACCGCAGACAAGTTTATATTATGTTTGGGCGGTATTGAAAACGCGCGCTTAATGCTTGTATTTAATGAGAAGTATGAAAATTTACTTGGTAATTCGTCAGACTGTGTTGGCAGATACTTTATGGATCATCCTGTGCTAAGAGCCGCTAAGCTCTATCCGGAAGACAAAGATAAATTGTCGCTTTACACTATGAGGAAGGAAGTCGGTGATCGTCTCCTCAATGGGTTTATTGAGATCAGTGAAGACACATTAATGTCTAAAGAACTGAATAACATTAGAGTGCCACTTGCGCCAGCATCTCATTATGTTATTTCGGAAGGCATCGAGTCTTTCCATGTGCTTGGAACCGCTTGGGATGAAAAAGAGCTGCCGGATAATTTTGGGCAACATGTGGCAAATGTATTGTCTGACATCGACATGGTGACAGAAGCTATCTCTAGAAAAGCGCTTGGCGATAAATTGTTTGATTACTCCGAAGATTTCGGGGGTTATGATCTTCCTATCATGATTGAGCAAACTCCCAAACACGACAATAGAATCTACCTTTCTGATGAGGTGGATGCGCAGGGAGTGAAGAAAATCTTAATAGATTGGACTTTGCATGACGACGATATAGCTCGCATGTGGGGTGCGCTTGAAGTATTGGGTAAAGAGTTAGGGCGTCTTGATTTAGGGCGTTTAAAGATAATGAGAGAATACGAAGATCGTTTACGGTCCGACAAACTCTTTTTCAGCCATCATCATATGGGAACAACGAGAATGGCAGATAGTGAAGAGAACGGAGTGGTAGATCGAAATTTGAAGGTATTTAACACCCAGAATTTTTATATTGCAGGAAGCTCAGTATTTCCTACTGGAAGTCACGTTCCTCCCACATTGACTATAGCTGCGTTGACGATCAGGCTAGCCGAGCATCTCCTTGAGGACGCTTCTGTATGAGCACACAAAAAAAATTAACACAAATAAATACCGCCAGACGTAAGCTTTGTATTCTTTCAGGAATATTACCTTTTGCCGCTAGTGCTCAATCTAAGCTGCTTTACTCTGGTGCTGACGACAAAAGTAGAGTTCTAGAGCCCTTAGCTAAGAACCACTATGCAGATTTTTATAGTGCTTGGATGCTCCAGTTTAAACAAAAGCCTTATGAGTATATTGAGTTTCGTAACCGAGAGCATGGAATGATGAAAAGTTCAGAGATAGTCAAGCATGACTTTGCGCAAGATAACACGGTTGAACTGTGCAGCTTTATATTGAGTAAGTATGAAGCGGCGGTAATCGCACATATCGGATCTTACGCATAGCGTATACGCAGGATAATATCCTAAAGAAGTTAAGACGTTTTTGTGTGACATTTCGTATAAAAACAATGAGACATAAATGAGCTGTCCGGTGCACTGATAAGCGCGGACAACCAGGTATTAAAAGTTAAATCTACTAGATATGAAAATTGTTGTACTGGCCCACCGAGTGCCGTTTCCTGCGAATAAAGGGGAAAAAATTAGGACTTATAATCAAGTAAAACTTCTTGCCTCTTTAGGCCATGAAATTCACTTGTTTTCTCCCTATGATTCAGATGAAGAACTGACATATTTTACTTCATTGCAAAAGACTAGTTGTAAAAGCACTTCGCCTTTCAGGTTGCCTGCAAAAATATTCAAATTGCTATCAGCTGTTCTGTCAGGAAAATCATTTAGTGTTGCAAATTTCTATGTAAAGTCACTGCAAAAAAGTGTTGACCGATTCATTGTTGAAAATCAAGTTGACGTTATTCTTTGCACTGCGTCTTCCATGGCAGAATATGTCTTCAATAGCCAAGCCCTTAATAGCAAGCGGTGTGGACCTCTATTGGTCATGGACTTTATGGACGTAGATTCAGATAAGTGGGCCCAATATCAAAACACTAGCGTTTTTCCTATGTCTTGGGTATACGCTAGAGAGCAGCGATTAGTATCTCAATTTGAACGCCGAATAGCAGAGCACTTTGATAAATGCTATCTCATTGCACAGGCTGAAGTGAACTTATTTAAAGACAAGGTGCTGGACTGCAACAATATCGAGGTACTAGGGAACGGGTTGGATACGAATAGCTTCTACCCCTCACTCACCAAAACTCAAAACGCGCAACCAGTGCTTCTATTCACAGGCGTAATGGATTACAAACCCAACATAGATGCAGTTCTCTGGTTTGTAGAAAACTGTTGGCAGAAAATCATTGCCCATTTTCCTCACGCTAAATTCGTTATTGCCGGTATGAATCCAGTTAAAGAAGTTGAATTGTTAGCTCAGTTTGAAGGGATCGACGTGACCGGATTCGTTGACGATATTCTACCTTACTACCAAACCGCAGATATTTTTGTTGCCCCATTTCGATTGGCAAGAGGGGTGCAGAATAAAGTCCTGCAAGCGTTCTCATGTGCCCTACCGGTCATTTCAACACCTATGGGCGCGGAAGGTATCAATTGCGTTGCTGACCAGAGTATTTTGCTTGCATCTACGCCAAGTGAGTTTGTTGAGCAGGTGTGTCTTTTAGCTTCAGATCACGAACTTAATAAGCACATTGGGGCTGAGGCATTGCGCCTCATTCAACAAGAGTATTCTTGGGAAGGGCAGTTAGCACCCCTTATCAGCTTTTTAATTACTCAAGAGAATGTAAATGAAAAGCGCACTTAAACACTTTCTATTCTTCACATCCGCGGTAGTCGTTTCACCACTGAGCGTGTTATGTATTTTACTAAGTAGTTTGTTTAATAATGACGGGGTATTGACAAGTTTCAGTCAATTTTTGAGTCTGTTACCCAGCAAACTAGGCGTTTATTTACGAGCTGGTTTTTATCGATTTACTTTGACGCGCTGTAGTCCTGACGCAGTCATTTCCTTCTTAGTACTGCTTTCTCAAAAAGACACTGAAATAGCTGAAGGTGTTTATATTGGCCCTCAAAGTAATATTGGCCGTTGTTGCATTGGAAAAAACGCTCTATTAGGGAGTGGTGTGCATGTAATGAGTGGCAAAGAGCAACACAATTTCAACGATTTGGAACGTCCTATTAAAGAGCAAGGCGGTAGATTTCAAAAAGTCAGGATTGGTCAAAATTGTTGGATCGGAAACGGGGCAATGATAATGGCGAATATTGGTGCTAATTGTATAGTGGGAGCTGGTTCAGTAGTATCTAACGACATTCCTGATAACTCAATAGTAGCTGGGAATCCTGCACGTGTTATTAAGAGTAGAGATTAACATTTGGGACGGTTGGTAGTACTACGCACCGAGTTTTAGTAGATAAAATGTGCCTAGTCAACATTATTAATTAAGTGATAACTTCAGTTTTTTTAGAACATCTCATAAAGCAATATTTAAGTGGAAAGCCCACATTTAGGATAGACCGATAATGAATGTAAAATTAAGGATAAATTTGCTACTAAATCGTATTGTAGAATTTATTAAGTACGATTATAACCACCTTAAGTATCCTCTCGTTCTAGCGAGCCATGGCATCATTTCACTTTTACAAAAATTAAATAAACATAGCTTGGCGTTTAAAGTTGCAAGCAATATCTACCGAACTGGATGGGCTAAGAGTGAACAGTTAGGGCTTAATATTGCACTGTACTATTTTAAGTTAAATCCACACTTAGGCCGTGCTATTACACAGCAATTCATTAATGACTTACCCCCTTTGAAAAATACGGAGAAATTTTTTAAGCAACCCGAGGCTATGCTGAACGGTATCATAACAGTGCTTAAGGAACCCCAAGGAGAAGAAAAGGGGGCTCTAATTATTAACTACAGTTACTACTTTCCATTATTTCTTAGGTTTTTTGATATTGAGCGAGTTGCCAAGTCATTTAATATTATTCTAGAGCCGAGTTGGGCTGGTTTCTGCGAAGAAAATATTCTTGCCTATACGTTGGTTGATGCGCCGATATTTTTACAGGTTTATGAAAAAAGAGATAAGCAATTTATCGAAAAGCTCGATAGCAATATAATTCCTATTGAAGTGGGACCGAGTTGGTTTATAAATCACAATAATTTCGTTCCTCCTACATCAGGCGAGCGAGATATCGATCTTTTAATGGTAGCTGCATGGGCCAAATTTAAGCGCCATGGTGCCTTTTTCAAAGCTCTCACCCCATTAGTCAAAAGTAACCCGAGACTTAAAATAGTCTTAGTTGGCTATCCAGTAGATATGACGAAAGAACAGATCCTTGAACTCGCGGCTCTACACAAAGTAGATCACAATATCGAAGTCTTTGAATGGATCACACCTCAAGAAGTTTCCGCCTTACAGAAGCGGGCAAAGGTGAACGTACTTTGGTCCAAGTTTGAAGGTAATAATAGGGCAATCATCGAAGGCATGTTCTGTGATACGCCCGTGATTATGCGTAAGGGGCATAATTATGGAGAAAAATACGATTTCATCAATCCTCAAACTGGCGACTTTGCTGACGAGGATAATTTTGAGAGCGTATATGAAAGGATTATTTCGCGTGTTAAGGAAATGTCCCCTAATTCGTATGTGATGCAAAATCGCAATTGCCAAGTAGGCACTCGAATAATGAGTGACACGGTTAAGTCATATGAGTTAGCGCAAGGGCGTCCTTGGCGTATTGATCTAGATATTAAAGTGAATGATTTACACGGTATGGCTTACCTGGAGCGAGATGAAGATTTCTACGCCAGTAGTTATTTGGTCCTTAAAGACTGCGTGAATCCAACCAACGATTCTCTTAAACATTAGGATATCAAACATTGAACACGGAATTGAATACCAATGCTTGGTATCGGTGTATTACTGATCTCATAAAGCTGAACGCAATAGACTCCTTATCATGTCGTTAACAGGCAAAACAGTTACCAGTATCTTTTACACGGGGTCTACTAAACTAGTCCAACGTGGTTTGGGCATGGTCAGCATGTTGATCTTAGCGCGAATTCTCACCCCAGAAGATTTTGGTTTAGTATCAATCTGTACATTAGCGGTATTCTTATTCAACTCACTCAGCGATGTTGGAGCTAAGCAATATATTATCAGGGCAAAACGAATTGATGATGATTTAATCAATACCGCTTGGACGCTGAATATTTTGATCAAAGGTCTTATTTGGTTAATATTCTTTGTATTCACTCCTGAAATCGCTGCATTTATGGATAAACCTGAGATAGAAAATCCTTTGCGATTTCTATCTATTATTCTTATCGTTGGTTTGATATCAAATCCAGGTATTTGGCTTTTATCTAGGGATTTGAATTATAAGCCTTTGTTCAAAATCGATATTAGTTCAAAGCTAATTTCCTTTACTGTTGTTTTAATCATTGCGTATTACGATAGAACTTATTGGGCTATGTTGTATGGTCTAGTTCTGCAATATCTTCTGCCGGCTATTTTTTCAAATTTTGTATGTACCCATAAGCGAAGGTTTAGGCTAAGCAACATTGGATCACAGGTGAGGTTTTCACAATGGGTGGTAGTTAATAGCTTAGTAGGATTTGCTAGGGGAGAGGGTGACTCTATCTTGGTTGCCAAGTATTTCAACCTAGAAATGATAGGTGTTTATTCGATATTTAAAAGTTTATCGAGCATGCCACTCACTCAGCTTATAAACCCAGCTACTGACCCTCTTCTAGCGACATTCTCTGAGGCTATACGAGAGGATGATTTCCAGCCCTATCAGATGAATACGGTACTATTACTATTGCTTTCTCTTGTGGTTCCACTAACAGCGATGATGGCATACTTTGATAAGGAAATAGTGTTACTCATGCTGGGAGAGAAGTGGGTCGAGCACTCATATATTTTTTCAATTCTAGCTTTTATGTTGGTACCTGGCGTGCTGTTCAAAGTCTTATCCGAATATGTTATGGCTGAAGGGGGCTACAAGCCTATCGTATTTTATCAAGTTTCGATGACATTCATTACATTAGGTGTTCTTTATTTGGTCATCGGTGGGAATTTAGATGAGTTCTCTAAAACGCGAGTCTTTATTTCTTTTACGAGTATATTCATTTTTGCAAGCTATTTTCAGTTAAAATATAGGCTGTTTAAATTTTCCGATGTTTTTTTGTTCGTGCTACCACTAATTGCCGCAGGAGCAGCTAGTTTGTGTTTAACAGGTTTGGGGCTCGCCGAGATGCATTGGCTGGTTAGACTAATCCTAGGTTGTAGCGTTTTTTCAATTGTTTATGCTGTGATATTACTGCTTTTAGTGTATCTAAACAGGAAACGTTATGAATGTAAGTTATTTCTGTCTTATGTCGTGGCGGTAAAAAACTTCATTAGACGCAAGGGATTGAGCTAAAATCGCTTAGAGTAACGCTATGGATTATTCTCAAAAAACTACAATGGATTTTAACGGCTCAATCGCAATAGGGCCTTTAGTTGGTTTGCCTTCAAGTAACTGGGTGGGGGAAGACGTCGCAAATTACTTGCTGCGACAGAACGTAAAAATACAAAAATTCAGTGACTTCAATACGCCAATTGCAACTAAATACATTATTGTCGTAAAGTTAATGCCCAGCGTGGAATGGTTGTTAGACAAAGCTGAGGCTGGTATAAAAGTCCTATACGCACCAGTTGACGTATTTCACTCTCACTATGTCTATTGGCAATACAAAGAGCGTCTAAAGCTATTTTCAGGCTTTCTGGTGCACAACGACAGAGTGGGAGATTTAGTCGCAAAAACAGCCACAGCGCCTCAGTTTCCTATTGAACACTATTTAAAGTATCAGGTAGATCATGACTCGCGTATTCCTAAGCAGAAAGCTCTCTTATGGATAGGCCATTTAGAGTATATTCCCAGTCTCCTTCATTTTGTAAAAAAACGCCGTCTCAATCTAAGGATTAGGGCACTAACGGATTTAGAAAAGCTACCGGCATACGAAAACTATCTGGAAAAGAGCCTGCATAAAATTCGTATTCCATTTACGGTTGCCAATAAAACCAAGGACGGAGCAGTAATTTGTGGATTATATGTTGAACAATGGTCCGAACAGAAGCAAGCTGACCTTATGAAGTCTTGTGTTGCTGCGTTTGATACAAAAATAGACTCGTTCGCATATGACTTAAAGCCGCCGACTAAAGCACAGCAATTTATTTATAATAAGCTACCTTTTGCTTGCTCTGAGAGCTCATATTCGTTTAAGTATTTTAAGCAACACGGATTGCAAGTTGCCAAATTAACAGAGTTAGAATATTTGCTCTCTAACCAGTATAGGGAAAAAGTTGAGCGATTTTGTGATGCGGAGCGTTGGCGAGTTGATATCAAAATTGTTGGCGCAAGCTATATTAATGCATGTCAGAATGCCCAACTACCAGTGAAATTCTCAAAACCTTTTTTCTATCTGATGAATTCATTTTATTTTTTTATCTATCTAAGCTTACGCATAGTGGATAAATTAATCACAGTATCTATTTCTAAAATAATCAAAAGAGTAATTTCATGATCGCATTTATCATTGCATTTCGTCATCCAGATTCTACTAAAAACTATGGTCATGTTGTTGAGTTGCTCAAGGCTACGTTGCGCACTCTGGCTAACCAGACGAATGAAAATTACCGAGTGTATATCGGTTGCAACGTTGCACCTGTTTTGGATATAGATAAGACTAAAGTGCGTATTTGCACTATTGATTGCCCGATTCCAAGCAGCCGAAAAGAGGTTTTACTCGATAAAGGTGTGAAAAGAGCGCTCGCAATACAAACGGCAAATGATGAAATAAAGCCTGATTTCTTCTTTTTATTAGACGCGGATGATCTTGTTAGCACTGATTGCGTAGAGTATTTGCAGCAATTAGATTGGGCCAAGTCACCTGGTGGCTATTGGCTTGAAAGAGGCTATTTGCTCGATATGTATAATCGAAAAGCGCAAGAGAAATACGGGTTTAATCGTTACTGTGGCAGTAGTTTAATCTTGTCTGCCTCCGCATTGACGGATAATTTATTTACCTCGGCCGTAACAAGTGAGAAGATATCTACTTATCAAGAATTCTTACAGGCTTGCGATGAATATGTGTTAGTGCAGGTGTTGGGTGATCACATCGCTGTGAGGGGCTTTATGGCCTCTCTGGAACTCCCTTTACAAAAAATATTGCGCCCATTGACATGCTGGAAAATTAATACTGGTGCAAATGAATCAAATACAAAAATCCCATTCGGTAGTCGAAGTATAAATAAAGAGTTCTTAACTCGATTTTCTATCACCACTATCGAAGAGCGCCAAGCATCAATATTTGAGAGATTGATTGAAAAATTACGCTTAATGAAGTCTTGGATTGCGAGTAAAAGCAAATAAAATCTTTTCACTAATCTCATATGTATTTTGATACAGGCGGAAGTAAAAATATTGTCAAAAATTAAGATTAAAACTAATTGGTACGTTAGCAGGCTACTGTCTGAAATATATATTCGAAAGGTGAAGTTCCTTTCAAGTAATTTAAAAAAAGCAACGCTGCATCAGCTTCCTAAAAAACTTGTCGTATCGTTAACGTCATATAAGCCAAGATTTTCCACACTCTATCCAACCATTTTATCTATAGTTCAGCAGCACATTGTGCCTAATGAGATTTTATTATGGGTTTCCGAAGCTGACTATGACGATCTCCCAAATGAAATATTTCAACTACAAGGAATAGTCAACAGTGCGGGAACAGCATTTAAGATATGCAAAACCGACGATACAGGTCCCTATAAGAAGATAATCCCTGCAATAGAGAATTACAGTGATCATTTTATCGTAACTGCAGATGATGATGTTTACTATCCTCGTTGGTGGCTCTCCAATCTGTTATGTGAATACGAAGGTAATAACAGCGAAGTTATTTGTTACATAGCACATGAGGTGACATTTAAAAGTGGTCAGAATGAGCTTATGCCATATGACGATTGGATCAGTTGTAAAAAGAATGATGTAGATGCGTTATTGGGATTTCCAGTCGGAGCGGGGGGGGTGCTATATCCCCCCAAATGTTTCGATAAATTGGTGGTGCGTAGTGATATTTTTCTGAAAGAAAGTCCAATGACAGATGATATTTGGCTATTTTGGATGGCTAGATTGAACGGTACTACGACTAAAAAGACAGAGAAATATTTCAAAGTTATTTGTTGGCCTAGTTCTCAAAAGGTAGGACTGATTAACGAAAATGTAAAAAATAACAAAAACGATGCGAATATTGAAAAGATGTTAAAGAAATTTGGTTGGCCAATCAAAAAACGCTAAAATTTTTTATTTACAATGTTTATTTTAGGTGTGAGTGTTTATGGAAACTATTAATAAAGTAGTTAATATTTTAACGGCTTATGTGTACAAGCAGAATAATACGAAGCTTGTGGTGTTAGGACACCAAAAGACAGGTACTACTGCAATTGCATCTCTATTAGCCCATAGTGCTAATATGTCCTTTTCAAACGATCCGATTTATGAAATGTCACCATCTGACTCGGAATTTTTGCGTGTTTTTTTTGACAAAACTGACGAATTTAACCGTATTGCGAATAAAAATTCTAAACTTTTTTTTCAGCAGGTAGTTAAGGACCCAGACTATATTCTATCTATTGATAAGGTTTTCAAGCTTTATCCATCAGCAAAATTTGTTTTTATAATTAGAGAGCCCCATCAAATAATACGTTCAATTTTTAATAGATTATCAATTGATGGTACCACTGAGTTGAGCAATATTTCGTGTGACAATCTAAATAAGCCTACAGCTAATTGGGATTACATCATCAACGGCGACCCCACCTCTAACGATAATATGTCGATTGTTGAAAGATTAGCCTCGAGGATTGAAGAAACAACTTTGTCTTACATCAAAAATAGTAGCAATTTAAAGCTAATTAAGTATGAAGATTTCAAGGCGAACAAAAGTCAGTATATAAAGAAGACATTAGAGGAAATAGACTTACCTTGCTTGAGAGATATATCTGCTGTTGAAAATAAACAGTTTCAGCCCAAAGGTGATCACAAGGTATTAATTGAAGAGTTTTTCGGAAAGAAAAACTATGACTTGATCACCCAAATATGCTCTACGACAATTAGTAAGTTCGGGTATTAAAATTTAGGATTTACAAGTGAAGTTACGTTATGTACTGGATTATTTATCAACTTAGTTAAATAAATTGATAAATTTTATTTAACTAAGTTGATTTCTGTACTCCGCTAAAACAAATTTGATTGCAGATATAGTTACTTATAACGTTTCAAATTCATCTTTCAAAGCTTGGCTAAGCACTGGCCAGTCCAAGGTCTGTTGAACGTGCTTTCTACCTGTTTTGCCCATTCTTTCTCTGAGGATATCGTTTTCGAGTAAGTCGCATATCTTGTCAGCTAACACTTGGGGCTGGGTGCAATCAACGATAAAACCCGTTTCACCTAGTAACATAGTTTCAGATGTGCCTCCTGAATCCCCAGCAATGACAGGGCGTTCACATGCTTGCGCCTCTACTAGCACCATACCGAAGCCTTCGATATCGCTTCCTACGGTGCGATTTGGCAGAACAAATACATCACATTGCTGGTAGCACTGGATCATTTGTTCATCATTCAGCTCAGACATGAATAAGACGTGCTCTTCAAGGTTCAGGTCTTTTACAAGGGCGTGTAAGGCGCTCTTGCGTTCGCCATCGCCTATTATCGCGTACAAGGCAGTAGGAACGCGTTTTATGATGCTGGGCAGTGCTTCAATGAGTTTGTCATGCCCTTTGCGTTCTTGTAGGCGCCCAACTGTGAGAACCACTTTTTTATCTTCCCAGCCCAATTGTGATTTTACCTCTTGTGAGGGGAGGGCGGGGATGAACAAACTAGCGTCTACACCGGGATTGAATACCATGGTTTTTGCAGGGTCGGTATGCCATTTATTGAGTAATATGTCAGCCGTGTTCTGGCTATTGGCGATAAGTCGAGTCGCGCCACCGAGTGCTTTATTAACGATCCAACTTAGTTCTCGGCTGGTCGCTGCTGTTTCCACATCCTCACCGTGAACATAGCAAATATACGGAATACCCTTTATTTTACTGATGAGAAAACCAATAAAGCCTTCGGGCAAACAACGCCCGCAGTGAATGACCTCAATGTCATTTTGCTTGACGACTTTTAAGACAGCACGTAATGCGCGAAAGTAGTATTTTAGCCCCGTTAGGCTCTTTAAGCCCCAGCTCCATGAGCTAAGTGGTAAACGATACGTTTTAAGTGGGCTTATGCTATCAACTTCATCACTTTTATCATCTTGTCCAGCGGCAACAACGACATTACCTGTTGTTATGCGCGTATAGACCTCCCAAAACCAACGGCCACTTCCACCTTTAACGGGGGGAAAAATTTCACTCAATAACAAGGTTTTTTTCATCGTTCTGGGTCCGTGATAGAGCGCTCTTCGAGCATCAGTGACAGGTTCTGTTCACAAATATATTCATGCTGCGCAAACCAATCTTCGTCGGCATATTTACGCCAACGCTCAGTCGGCGGCGCTTGAATGACATCAACTAAGGGGGCAACCTTGTTTGTGTCCAAATTCAGTGCAGTAAACATATCTGAAATGACGGCTTTAGGAGCACTCGTGAGGTTCTCAAAACTTAAACTCATGTCCGAAAACGTTAGACCATGTAGGTAGGATAGTTTCCATAAATAATAAAAGCGTTGATAGGGATGGGGCGTATTTTTTATATCAAGTACAGGGTAATGTTTAGCGAGATCGCGACACCACACGTCTAAGTAAAAAGCATCCTGATACGTGCTATGTACATCATCTTTATTCATTAGCTGTTGATCAGTGAGAAACGAACACCATTGATCTCGTGGATGACGGTACAGATGCAAAATCTTTGCGTTGGGGAAATGCTGCCTTATCCAAGGCAAACGAAAATCAATACGATTGAACTGCAGTACCGGGCGCCCTGGTGCTGCTTCTATCATCTGCTCAATAAATCGTTTCATCTGCGGATCCCATGATTGGGCAGACATATATAGGCTCTTGCGGATCCAATCCTCGTTATAGGTGTCACACAACTGGCTAAGGCCGTTGTATTCAGCCCAATAGTCATCTACGCCGCGATGTGTGTTATCCACATTGTCGCCGCGCATTTGCTCGTTGAACCATTGGCGCTCATTAAATGGCTCGTAATAGGCACTGCATTCGGGGGTTTGCCTGAATAAATTCCACAGCAGGGTTGAACCGCTTCTAAAACGACTGGTGATAAAGACAATGTCGTCCCGTTCAGATGTGACAGGGGACAATGGAGCTTGGTTTGATGCATAAGGCGAGACCAGGTTACTCAAGGCAGGTAGAGATTGCGCGCAGTGCAGTGCTTTGTCGTCTAGTTGTTGCTCAATTGAAGGCTGTTGCAATAATTTAGCGGTCATATTGACCATCATCTTTTTCAGTGCTTTTTTCATTGTCTATGCCTGCACGCTTGAGAATAATCGCAAATAAAGCGCTTCATATGCTTGTGTCATGTTTTTAATATCAAACGTATTTTCAAACCGTATTTTGGACGCTTTACCGAAGGTATCTTGTAGTTGCTTATTTTGTGCCAGCACTATCATTGCATCTGCGTAAGCTTGCTCGTCGTCATTTGGTGTGACAAGACCGGTGACGTCGTGTAAAACGATTTCGGGGTTACCTCCTGCGTGAGTCACAATGCAAGGCTTACTCAATGACATCGCTTCTAACAGCGTCATGGATGTGCCTTCGCTGAGTGAGGGCAGCAGATAAATATCCATCAATGCTAAATGGGCATGAGGTTTTGGCTCATAGCCGGTCATGATTACGCTTTGTGACAAATCTAGGGTACTTATTAATGCCTCTGTGTTTTCTCGCTCTTCACCATCGCCAACAATCATCAACTTTGCCTTTACGCCAGCATCAATAACCCGTTTAAAGGCCCTTAGCATCATACTGTGGTTTTTTATCGGGTCGAGCCTAGCAATAGTGCCAAACAAAATACACTCTTGAGTCAGAGGGAATTGTCGTTGCACATCTTCTAATTTCGCCGGCACGGGTTCAACACCCTTAATCCCGTTATAAACTACGTCAATATCGTTACTGGGGATATACTCGAATTCCACAAGAGCATCGCGTGTTGCTGCTGAAATAGCTGTGGTCGCATGCGTGAAACGGTGCAGAATAGGGTTGATTATTTTGCGCTTCCAGGTGGTTGAATCTGGATAAAACCGACCGTGTTCAGTGAAAACGATTTTAGCTGACGTTGCTAATGCACCTAACACACCGTACACGTAGGGGGTATATTGATGGCAGTGAATAATATCGATTTTATGCGTTGTAATATGTTGGCGTATTTTGGATATCAAGCTCATGTCGAAGCCAGGTTTGCGGCTTAGAGCTTCTATGTGAATGCCATTATTGATCAAGTCTTCAGCAAACGGCCCAAGAGGTGATTCAATGCACAGCACTGACATAGTAAAGCGTGAAGCGTCGGCTCCTAAAATTAGGTTTTTAATTACCTGCTCCGTACCGCCGATACGCATATCAAATGTAAGATGAAGTATATTCATTAAAATCGACTCATCATTGCAATTTTGTCATTTCAGGCGATTGAATATAACGAAACCACCACATTTGAAACATCAACATGCTCCATAACACCGTGCTGTGATCGGCTTTTTCTGCTTGATGTTGCTGCCAAAGCTGCTTGACCACATTCATATCAAAATATTGTTGAATGCCCTGAGCTTTATTAAACAAGTAATCTTCGGTTAGTTCTTTAATTTCACATCGTAACCATGTCGCTAAGGGCACCGAGAAGCCCATTTTTTTACGATACAAAATATCATCAGGCAAAACTGGTTTAAAGGCTTCTTTGAGGATGAATTTCTTCTCGCCGTCGCGATATTTTAAATCCGATGGCAGGGTAGCAGAGAATTCAATGACGTCTTTATCTAGCAGGGGCGCACGTACTTCTAAGGAGTGCGCCATACTCATACGATCGACTTTTACTAAAATGCCGCCGGGCAAGTAGGTCTTCATGTCGGTATACAAAATCTTCGACAAGTGGTCTTTCCCATCGGCCTTGTGGTAGTTTTCGAGTGTTACTTCACTTGGGTGGTAAGCGCCTAGCTTAGCCTTGGTATCTGATGAGGCTAAACGTTCCCAAAGGCGATCATCTATCATCGAGTTAGTCACATAAAACCCCATGGCGGGGTCTAAACTCAAACTTGTTAACAGAGATTTAGCCTTTCTAAATAGTGGATGCTCACTTTTAGCGAATACGTTGGCGAGTTTAGGGAATACTTTCTTGCGCAGCGCTTCGGGAAAGCGCTGACGTAGTTTGTTTTCCAGCGCATCTGTGGTGTATTTTTCATAGCCTGCAAATACTTCATCGCCGCCATCACCGGCAATCGCTACCGTTACCTGAGAGCGTGCCAACTGAGAAACAAAATACGTTGGTACTAAAGATGGGTCGGCAAAAGGCTCGTCAAAATAACCGACTATCTCTTCTAAGTTGTCTTTTACATTTTGGTGAACGGTAAATTCGTGGTGCTCGGTTTTATATTGATCAGCGACAATTTGGGCAAATTCGGTTTCGTTAAAACGCTTTTCATCGAATCCTATTGAGCAGGTTTTGACTGGCTTATCGCTATTCAGCGCCATCATAGCGACCACACCACTGGAGTCTATTCCACCACTCAAAAATGCGCCTAAGGGCACGTCACTGACCATACGAGAACAGGTTTTTTCTGTGGCTAAATCGTAAAGTGCTTTGGTCAGTTCGGTCTGAGACTGATTGCTGGTTTGCTTAAAGGAAACATCCCAGTATTGTTCTATCTGTATCCCATCTTGCGAGACCCACATAAAGTGTGCCGGAGGCAGTTTGTGAATATCGGTGAAAATAGTTTTTGGGTCTGGTACATATTGATAAGCAAAGAAGTCATGTACTGCGTCTAGCCTGACCTCCCGCGACACATTGGGGAGCGTAAGTAATGCTTTAATTTCAGAGGCAAACGCAAACTGAGTGTCAGTTTTAAGGTAATAAAGGGGCTTTTTGCCTACGCGATCTCGAGCAATGAGTAAACGCTTGCTGGTGGTGTCCCAAAGGGCGAATGCGAACATGCCATTTAACATGTTAAGCATCTTTTCACCGTGCGCTGCATAGAGCGCAAGGATCACTTCTGTGTCCGTGTGGGTTTTAAATGGATAGCCTTCGCTGACAAGGTCATCACGAAGTGCCTGAAAGTTATATATCTCACCGTTAAAGGCAATGATGTATCTTTCGTCATGTGAGTACATTGGCTGTGTGCCGGCTTCTGACAAGTCGATAATGGCCAACCGACGATGGGCTAGACCTACGTATTCATCGATATATTCGCGACCAGCGTCTGGACCACGATGATAAATACTGTCACCCATTTTTTTAAGGGTTTGCTGGTTACCCATGTTCCCGCTAAATTGTGTAAACCCTGCAATACCACACATAGATATTTCGGCCCTGTAGTTGGTGTTCTTTATTGAACAAACCATTTGATGCATACCAAATGGCTGGTCATCTTTACAAACTGATATGTTTACGAATTTTAGGACCAAGCGCGGTCGTTACATGCAAAGGCAATTTTGCCCAAACTTTCTCAATTACGGGTCTGATTTTACCCTGTGGTACGTTTTCACGTTCATCGTTATCCTGAGCGCTAAAATCTTGTTGAATTTGTGTTGTGGCATCATACCAATTCAGTAATTGGGGCGTGGCTCCCCACTGAGCTTTAAATCGATAAGTCCCCTCATTAAAAGTGGAGCGCCCAAAATCAAATGTTTGCATGTTATTGTCACACGCTTCTTTTAGTAAAGACCAATACAACAGCATGTTAGGAGCTAAACGATTGTACTCGGCGACTGTCGATGCCCATGGTATTGAAGTCACTCCCCCTGTAGACAGCGTTATCCCAGCACCAACGGGTATGTTTTCACTGTAAACGACGGATAATATACTGTTTTCTTTATAGTTTTCAATGATATGTTGAAACCATGCTTTGCTATGTACAGGGGAGCCCAATTTACGCATATTGATCGCGAATATGTGGTAAAAATCGTCCAAGCCATTACCGTTTTTATGGATTTCATACCGCAGGCCATTTTTTTCTGACTTTCGTATTTGGCTGCGTAGTTTTGATTTGAAGTTGCTCAATAATTCTTCACTAGTGGCGGGCAACGACAAAAGCATGCGTACTTTTTGGCCTTCCATTTGTGACTCTGTTGGGGGTTCGTCTATGTAGTCTCTTAATTGAAATGTTCGCCCAGTGACATTCAATAATTGCTGCTTCATGAATGCCATCAGTTTATCTGCAGTTGTGCTGTCATCAGCGAGTAAGAAACCCAAATCACAATAGGGCAGGGAGCAGAATGCAGGGCGCAACAAAGGTCGACGCATCAGGATGCAAGGGAACACGCCAACAACGTCGTCGCCGCAAAGGGCAATGGCTGAGGTATTTTCGTGTTGGTATGCCTGTTCTACACTCTCTACCCAACCATAATAGTGATATGGCGTTGCTCTAGGGTGGTTATTGATGTAAGCATTCCATATGGATTTGTCTGCTTGTGTGACTAAGCGTACTTGCACCGTCATTTTGTACTCTTCTGTGGATGTTGCTGAATTTTTTCAGCTGCTTCAGATAGCGTACAAAAATCCAGTTGGTATTTAGCGCGCAACGTCGTGATCACCTCAGTTATGGATTCGCTTAAAAACTCATAGGCGTTTCGGTTTCCTAGTAAGCTGTTGTTGTTATCCAATAAGCTTGAGCTGTGCATGTACATGTGAAGCACTGTGTATCCTTTGTTTATGACGGTTTCACACAGAGATAACATGTCTTTCGGTGCTGATAACTCGGGGCACAAATATTGTTTACGTAATAAATGTGTGTGCCAAGCGATACCATTAAACCTCGTCCAACTATACGGAGGAGAGGCAAATTTGGTGTGAATGTCATTCCATCGTGAAAAGTTCGGACGATTAAAGCCAACAGTTACCGGCAACTCAAAAATATCCCGCTGTTGTGATGACACAAGGGGATTGTTTAAATCAGGCCAATAGGGGAGTGATGGTGCCCCAAGGCAACTGAAATAGTCGTTGCTGTAAAATGGATAAACGCTCGAGTCAACGGTTATTCCTACATTGGTCAACAGCTTTAAAACATTGGAATCAATTCCCCATCGCCCAGTGCGAAACGATTTGGCTTTAACTGAGAATTGCTCTTCGATGCGGCGCATTAATACGTCAAGCTTTTGCGATACTTGCTCTTTAGGCAAATTAACTACGTGTGAGCTTTCATCTGTTGCAGGGCCAAAATACGGAGGGTTGCACCAAGGGTGAAGATGAGCACCAATCTCGCAATTTTGTTGAGCAGAAATTGTTCTAATGGTTGATGCAGCAGTAGGGCAATCCGCAACTGCATAGTCGACTAGGTATGTTGGTCGAACCCCTAAAGCACCAAGGTGCGCGTGAAAACTGGGCAACAATGCCACATTATTCACATCAGCATTTTGTTGTGGGAATGCACCTGACCAGTCCCATTCTTCCTCTGTATCAATGGAGAGAACAAAAATAATGGGTGGCGATTTGCTTCGTTGCATTAACTATCCTTTGTCATCTCGTCAAACAAATCACTGTATTGCGCTGCCATACGTTGAGCAGAATAATTATCGTATACGAATTGCTTAGCATTTTCAGCCATTTCTGTTGCATACGTTTGGTTGTACAACAATTTTTCCCAATAGGTAAGTAGAGTTTCTTTATCACCTAACGTGGCGAGTAAGCCTGTTTTTTCATGGCTGATTAATTGGTCAATACCGGCTATGTCATAAGCCGCTACGGGGATACTGGCAGCAGTTGCCTCCATTAGGCATCTTGGGATCCCTTCCAACGTTGAGGTCATAACAAATAAATCAAACGACTTAAGCAGGCTTAATCTGTCATCCCTAAAACCTAAAAACTGTATCGCGTCTTTACTGGCTAACGTTTGAGTATGCTGCTCTAATTCTTGTCGTGCATCCCCATCCCCGAGTAAAATTAATTCAGTATCAGGATGCTTTTTATGTAATTTCTCAAAAATGTCGAGAATATCGTGAATATTTTTTCGACTAATCATTTGGCCGACAAAGCCAATGCGTTTTTTGTTGGGCTCCACGCGAGCAGGTACGGGCTCTGCTTCCACCTCAGACAGATCTACACCGTTCTGAATATACAGTGTCTTTTCAGGCTTAACGCCAATGTTCAACACGTCTTGCATAAGCTGTTGTGAAAGAGGAACGACTTTATGAGCAAAGCGCATCGACTGACACCCAAGCCAGATAAACGTCTTTAATTTAAAGTCTTTCGCATTCTCAAAGCCGTGTGGAGTCACCACGCACTGGATTTTTGCTCGCCTCGCCGCCAGTACGCCTATAATGTCTGACTTGTATCCATGGGTGTGAATGATATCAATATTCTGTTCACGAATAAGCGTGGCGAGTCTATCCACGGCCCCTAAATCAAACTTATTCTTCATGTCGACAATATGCGTTGCTAAATTTAACTTTTGGTACTCCTTGACCAACTCCAGTGGTTTTTGACCAGGCTCCATGGTGACTGCTAAGTCGCATATCGTCGTATCGGGATTTAAATGCTTCGCTAAGGCAAGCACCCAACGCTCTGCACCGTAAAAGCCTGTTGGGCAGATAAATTGAAGGACTTTACGTTTTCTTATCATAGGTAACATGCCTTAAGGGTTTTTATTGCTAATAGATTTAAATATGCCGGCAAAGGTACCGATCGCCCGAGCTGGAAAGTACACCGCATAGAAGGTGAATGTGTTTACAAAAGAGACCTTCAATGTATCTAAGCGATATAAACGTATGGTGTATGCAAGTAAAGGTATCAGGGCTAGTATCGAACTAAGCAAGGCTAGGGCCATTTGCCCGGCGCATATTTGAATAAGCGCACACAGAATGCATAAAAAAATCGCTGGGGGAACAATAAAGCTTGGCCATTCCCTAATAGGGATGTGTCTACCTTCAATAGACTTTAAATTTGACTGCCCGCGCCATATCTCCTTGTCAAACATACCTTTTAGGGTTTTATCTTCACCTAGATGAATGTAATTAGCTGCTGAGGTATAAAACAGGGCGCCCAATTGCGCTGCTTTGTCAGTAAAATAGTAATCTTCGCAGGTCAGCAGGTGTTCTGGAAACCCCCCAATTTTGTGAAATGCGTTTCGGGTGAGAAATAAATTTCTACCGGGTAAAAACGCCACGTTGGTGTCCAATTCTGCGTTGCTCAAACTCGTGCGAATTTTCTCTAGCGGCGGAGCCTCTGGTAGACAAATTTGCATAGCACTGGCAATAATTCGAGTTGGATCGCAATCTAAGGTGTTCAACATTTGCTCAAGCCAGTTTTCTGACAAGTAGATATCCGCATCAAGAAACGCTAAAAACTCTCCGTTAGCTTGAGTCTCGCCGTAATTTCTAAGGGCCGAGATGGTGTCTGACTCAGGACGTAAAAATGTGTTGATACGCAATGAATGGTCGTTACAAAAGGTGTGGCTTAGCGCCTCTTCTGTTTGACTGACGACAATGACTTCTACTTGAGATAAGTCATAGGTTTGTTTAGCAATAGATTCAATGGTTTGAATTAACATTTCAAACCTTCCTTTGTGAGGAATGATAAAAGAAATCTGCATCTAGTTAGGTGTTCCTGAGTGTGTCACTGGCTATCCTAGCCTTTTTTTGAGCCAGTTTACTTCATTGCGAATTGAAAGTGCTAGCATACGTTTCCCAAATGCTTTTACTAAGCGCGTCACATTTGAACCATTAGCATAAGCTGGGGCCGGCCAGTCTATCTTTCGCTCGTTAAACTCAATTGGTAGCACAGCGTGCTTGAAGTAAGACGTAGGGCCGTCGTTTTGCATCAGCAAAACCATAATACGGGTATAGGTTTTAGTGTCACTTTGCTGTAATCGAGACGAAACTTCGTTTTCAAAATACTCAGCTTTTTGCAAAAGTGAGTGATCGTGCTTATTTCCATAGAAATACGCGGCGCTAAGCACATGGGCTTTGCGCAAGTCTTGAGCCGTCCACGTATCATTTGGATATTCTAAAATTTCGGGTTTATCGAGATACATATATTCATGTTCGAGCATCCACTGAGCAAAACGTAGCAGTCCATCTCGCGCATAATAAAAAGCGTCATCAAACTCCTTACTAATGCACTTAATGTCCAGATAACGCACTAAAGATTGCAGAAAAACTGTGTAAAACCAGGTTTCTTCGACGTTGCTCAAATGACGTAATGTGATGTCTTCATTTGGGTGAATAGTATGTCGGATAACATGTTCAACGCTTTGCAGGGATGCACGTTCGCTTGTGACCACATAACTGTCGAGCAATGCGTTAATGTAATTCGCGGTACCACGATCAAGGGGATATTGGCCGGTAAAATGGTTCTTTAAGCCGAGCACATGTCTGTTTTTAAGAGCAAGTAACAACTCTAGGCATGTATTGCCGCCCTCATACACATAGGTGATCCATTGGGTTAGTGTTTGCACGGCTTCTTTGGCGTTTGGGTTGCCAGTCAGCAAGTAATACAGCGCAAGGCCTGATGTGTAACAATGTTGGCCGCCTGGTCCGCCGCCGCCAGCGTGATCCTGATACGCACCTTTACCTTGAAGTTTTGAATATGAACGATGACTCGATGTAAAAGCCTGCAAATAATGATCAGTGTGCCAAAAAAGGCCGCCATTATATTCGTCCTTGTCCTGTTTAGTATGATAAATATCGATATCAATGACATGCTTGGCTAAGTCATCCGCAAGGGTAAACCATCGTGGATCGTTACTCAGTAAGAATTGGCGTAAGAAGCCAAATATAGGATCGTATTGATTATTGTAATGGGACACAAAAAGTGAACTGTCTTTGTGTTCAGCCGTTTCGTGATCAGCGTAAATATCACCGAAATTCCGCCATCCGTATTCATCGAGCTGTTCACGTTTTTCAAAAAAATTATTTTGTGACTGCAACCCGTTATTTATCAAGTTTTGTATTGTGCTTTGTGCATTTTGACACTCTGTATACAGCGGTATTTCACTATGTATATATTCACCACAAAGACGGACACCTTTACTACTCCTAGTGATTTCGTCAAGTGCGTCAGGTTTATCGTTAGTTGAGAGCCATACTGAATGTGTGCTTTTTTCACCACCTTGAAGTTCGTGCAGGTGGTTTTTCTGGGCAGGAAAAAAGCTGAGTAGCATCTCCTTAGGTGTCATGGTTATCGAAGTAGGAAATTTCTGCCAAAAATTGTCAATTGTAAAACTTACCTTCTTATCCCAATATACTAACGGCGTCGCCCGTTGACCCGAAGAAATGACCTCGCCTTCTTTAGCGACTTGATAGCCATTAACACTAAAAGGGAGGGTGTTCTTATGGTCAACGTGCACAGGGCTTAGCCAATTCTTACCACCACTTGAAAATTGTTGAATACTCACGTCACTTGTATTTGTGGCCGCTTCTGTTAGATGAGTTTGCCACGGACTGTCCTGTTCTGTTCGATATTGAAAAGTTGAGGCTCCATCGCCTTTCATAGAAAGGTTAAGGGCTGAAAAGTAAAACGAATTGGCATCCCCTAAATCCCAACTCCCGCCTGAGTGCACTGCCGCATTCGCGTTGTGTAGGGTGACATCTAACTTTATCGCTTCGTGGGCGGCGGTTAATAGAAAAACGCTCGTTGATGAAATATTCGAAACGGTGTCTTCATCTACGGGCGCATAAGTCATGTCGACTTGAACCGATAGACCGTAGATAGAGCCATCAAGTAGGGACAGGGTGTCGTCTATGGATACAAGACAGGATGAAATGGCACATGGTTGGCTATGGGCGTCATGTAAGTTCAGGCAACCTCGGATAACCTTATTGGCGTCATCTGTTGTGCCTGACGCGATTGAAAAGCTGCCATCAGCATGGGTTAACGTAAAGCGATAAAGCGAATGAGTGACTGTAGTGTGTGAGTCATTCGAAACATAAGTTAGGCTCTTTGGTGCACTTGCGGTCTCGCTTTGCTTGGCCTTGGTAACCTTAAATATTAGGTCTTCTCTTAACTGCTCGGGAACGGCAAAGGTTAAATGTAGCCATTTGATACTGCCATCAGGCCAATTGGCGAGTGCTTTTGCCCCACACGATATTGGCCCTCCATTTGCTAGTAGCTGACTCGCTGTAAGTTCATACAACACCCCTTGTGCTAGAGGCACGCTCACAGAAGTGACAGCGCTGTCTTGCAATGAGTCTAATTTTATGGGAACAGAGTAGTCACCGGCATTTTCAGTTATCATTTTTATTCTAATGTCTCAATATGTTTGGTAGTGCGTTTTTATATCGTCGTGCACATTCTCGTAGACGCATAAACACAGTGGGTTGATAAAAACAAACCAGTGTTTGGCTTGTTTCAGGGAGGTTTGATAACGAACGCTTGTAGCGTGCTTCCCCTGCTAAAAAGCTATACTTACTGACTTTTTCAGCTATGGCTTGTTCGATTATATATGCATGTGCAAGTAATCCGACTTTGACTCTGTTGTCGTCATGGCCGTTTATGGCAGACAGATAAAAATACCAAGTGTCATCATCTATTAGTAGATATATGTAGGCGATTGGTTTTTTATCGAGAGTGAGGCAGTAAAGTCGAGTTTTATTCGTTACATCATCTTCAAAAATCAGATGTCTATGAAATTGCTCAAAAATCGGGTTATCAAATCCACTGCCAAATTCTGTATCTCTCCATTTATCTTTGTGTAGTCGAGATATATCTTCTAGGAACGTTTCTTTCTGGGCTGTGGTTTGAGCCACGGTAAGCGCTAATTCACCTGATTGTGTTAATAGCTTTTCTGTACGCCTAATTTGCGAACGAGTGTTTTTCGATAAATCAGCCAAGTAATCATTTAAATTGGCTTTGTAGCGTAAGTCGACTTCGAAATCGGGAGAGCTAATGACTTCTCGACAAGAAGGCCAGTTTAGTTTAAGTGAATCAATCACTTTTGAATTCGTTAATCCAAAATACAATTCGTGCCACAGTTTTTTTTGCGCAAACAGATATTCCAACATGGCTAAACGAATCTGGTCTTTGTTGTTCTGATGCAACAGAAAATCGTTATGCTCAATCCACATTTGATCTGACGCCTGCTCACCTTTTCTATGCAGCCATAGCTGTTTAATATCTATTCTGCTCGAAGAACGGGCGTTTCGCTGTGTTAAAAAAGCTAAACCAACACAGCGGGTATTTTCATATGCAGCTAACACAACCGGCACAGAATCTATTGACGTTAACCACGCTTTTATCCATGACCAATTAAGAAAAACGCTAGCATCAGACTGTTTATAAAGGTCGCTCCACAGCGCCTCATGCAGCGCAATATCTTCCAGTGGATAATGAGTGATGGTATAGATACGATTTACTCGGTTGAAATATACTAAACAGGCCAAGCAACAAACATTTGCTAGGCCTGCGACTGCCGTGACTTAAATACTGGTGCTGAGGCGCGACAGTGTGTCTTTCTCAGTATCATTAGCAGGCTTAAATCGGTTGATAAGCCCTTTAGCTTTATCTTTACTGCCTGTAGCGATCAACAGCTCAATCAGATGGAGGGTAATTTCATTGTTTTTCGGTAATTCCGCATTTGCCTTTTTGATGTAGGTTAGCGCGTCTGAAAATTGATTGTTCCTAAACAGTGCCCAACCCAAAGTATCCATAGCATAAGGGGAGTTTGGCTGTATCTGAATAGCTTGTTGAGCGAGGTTTATGGCTCGCTCTATGTTCCCTTGAGCGATTGCGAGGTTGGCGTAATTATTAAGAGTGACAAAGTCTTCAGGTATGAGTTCTAAAAGTGCTTCGTAGTACTCTGCGGCAGACTCCTGCTGACCGTGTTTAGCATAATATTCCGCAATGTAATGGATTTTACTTAGCTTAGAGTGACTTTTGGCCGTTTGTTGAACTAAATATCTCCCACCTAATTCAGCCTTGCTTTGAAACGCTAGCGCTTTTGCCAATGGTATTGCTGAGTCCCAAGAAGGGTGATTGTTATAATATTGGGTGAGGACATCACTGGCCTTTTCATAATCCTTGTTAGCTAACGCCATCTCGCCATCGAATAAGTCAAACATAGGAGAGCTATTTCCCTTAGTCTTCATAGCATCCATTTTTTGCTTTGCTTTTTTAACATCACCAGAACGAATAAGCGCTCGAATGCTTAAAACTGTTAAGCGTGGATCATTTGGTATAGCCGCTTCTGCACGAGCAGCGGTATCAACTGCATCACGTTGAAAGTTGAATTGATTGAGTAAGTTAACAAGCTGTACCCAGCTTCGCGTATCTCTTGGAAATGCATCAACTAGTGCCTGAAAAGTCGATTTCGCGTTATTAAAATTATTTAAACCAGCGTAGGTTTCCCCTAAAGCGGATAGAACGAAAAAGTCTTTCGAGTCCTCTATGGGCTCTAAAAGGGCAAGTGATTTTGGGTACTCTCCTTGATAATTATATAGCGTGGCTAGTCCAACTTTTAGTTGAAGAACACTGCCTGTCTCGGAGTCTTCGCTCTCGTTGATTAACGACTTAAATAATGTTTCTACCGATGACATATCATCTTGTGCGATAGATATATTGATTAAGGTCAGTACTAATTGGTACCTTCCATCGAGGTTGTCAGAAGATTTTATTAATTTTTCTGCTAGTTCGCGCGCTTCTGAAAAACGTTTCTCTCGTGCATTCATTAACATGAGGAAACGCGTAGCGGGGAAATTGTTGGGCTCTATCGATAAAGCTTTATCGAGTAAAACTCTCGCTTGAGTATCCTGATTTTGCTGCTGAAGTAAGTATGACTCCAATACCAAGCCGTCTACCTCATTCACACTCTGCCAGCGCTTTGCGACAGAAATTGCCTTCTGCGGTTCGTTGGCCTGCATGTGGGCTTGCGCAAGAAGGCTCCAAGCTTCATTTAACGTAGGGTCAAGCTGTATTGCCGACTCAAGACTCTCAATGCCTGATTGGTCACCAGAAGACAGTTTTACTAATCCTTCACGAAGTAGAGTCACTGCATTATCGGGAGCGCCTTCTTTTGCTTGAGTAAATAAACTCTTAGAGCTCTCAAGGTCACCTTCCCGAAACTTAAGCATCGCTGCGTTCTCTAAAAGAGATGACTTCTGTGCATCTTGTCCTGAAATACCGTCAAGCATTTCAACAAGGTTATCCGTTTCTCCAAGTCTTATTTTTACATCCGCCAAAAGACGATTTGCCATATGATTTGGTGGTAGATTTTTCGACGCTTTTGCTAAATATCTGTAGGCACTTTCAGTGCGCTCTATTCTATAGGCACTAACACCGGCTAACAAATTGCTCTGGGTGCTGTCTATGCCGTTTTGAATTGCTATTTCGGCGGCATCAAATGCATTTTTAAAGTTCTCATCGTGTAACTCTATTTTTGCCATTAATAAATTGGCATAAGCACTTCGAGCATTTATCTTCAGTAGTTCATCTGTGAGTTTCCGGGCTTTTTTGTACTCTTGTGCGTTGATTAATATCTCGGCTAACTGGAACTGAATAACAAAATACTCTGGAGATAAGGCGACGACTTGCTCAAGTGCGGCTATTGCGGGGTCATACTCTTTCAATTGTGCTTTAAGAAGCCCGGTCACAATAAGCTTTTCAATATGATTTTGTTCTGGTGTTTGAAAAGTGGATAGAAGCTGATCCGCTGATTCAAGATCACCTTGTGCAAAAGCGTAGTAAACTTGTGCTAATAATTTGTCATCGCCCAGCATACGTGAAAAATCAGTGTCTATTTCCACGTCATTGTCATTCTGCTTCAGGTTTGCCAAGAATGAATAAAGATCAACGCTACTTTGCACCCTCGGATCAGCACTTGTAAAATCTGTTACTAATCTTAATAATCTATCAAAGTCATTTTGATAATAAATCGCTTTTACCAAATCAGGATAAATGGTGTCTTTGGTCTCACCCAATTCTAACGCTTTACGCAGCTCCTTTTCGGACTCTACAAAAGAACCACCTGCCAAGTAATATTTCCCGAGGTTCGCGCGCGCGTCCTTATTTTGTGGTGCTAGGGCAATGGCATTTTTCAAATCAATGATGGCGGCTTGTGTGTCGTTTTTCTGGTATTGAACCTTCGCAGCCGCGATGTATTCTTCTGCAGACTTGCTATCGCACCCTGTCAGGGTAAGTGCTGAAACTGCGACTAGAGATGATAAAAGTTTGATACGCATACTAACTCCATTAGTTAATTCTTCTTGCCGCTCTGTATTCACTCACCGTTGAGGCAGAGGCACAGCGAAAGAGTATCACCACTGTATTGTATTATCATATTAGGAACAATATGAGATGTAAAAATACAAACTAGTAAGATATTGGTGTTTGTTAAGGGTTATACCTGTTAGGTGATAAAATTCCATTTGGATCAATGGCTTGCTTCAAAAGAGTCGTTGTTTGCCAGAAAATATCATCAGGCGATAAAGTAGCTTGCTGTGCCGTGCTAATCCGGTAAGGCACAAAACCTTTTTTGCATCCTTCGATAAAGAGCTCTTCTAGGCACTTGTGAGCGGCGGACACCGCCTCTGGGTTTTCTAAATCGAAAACAAGCGGCACAGTGGAATCAATACAGTCATGTTTCAGATTAGTAAACGTAACTAAAGGCTCGATTCCGTATTTAGGAGTCGTTTTTCTGATAAACGCAACAAAATCAATTAACACCTCAGGGGCCATTTCTATTAGAGGGGCGTACCACAACAATCCGCACTTATCTTTATCGGGCAAGAGTGCATTGGCTTTATCAACTTTTATCCTAGGGTTGCGCCAATAAGCAAGGGGTAGGGCAACCTGATTGGGTTTACCTAACATAATTTCTATTCCCTCGTCCAAGGTGCTTAGTTGCGCTTTTATCTTGTCAACGGCCCCAATGGATGGCAATGGTAAGTTGACGATAAATTTAGCGACGTTAATCAGCCAGCTATTTGAAAAGTTCAATTGACCTAAATGTTTTGCTCGTCGCTTAAATTGCTTTTGGGTGGCTGAAACCACTTTTTTGGAGCCGTAAATAGTACCGACTACCATCCATTGAGGTAGGCGCTGCTCTTTGGCTATCGTTTCAACCTGTTTATCAGTCATAACACTGTGCTGACCTTGACCGTTCGGGTTTTGGGCAACCATTGATACTAGACGACGACGGTCCATCAAATTTATAGAGCCAACAATACCCTCAGACTCTAGTAAGGTCTGCTCAATAAGGGCGACTGCATCAGTGAACTTATCTAAATCAAAGACTTGCAAATAGAACGCACTGAAGTGCTCAGGCTTGGGGGCTAGGCGAATTGTCATTTCAGTGACAATGCCAAAGTTACTTTGAGTGAATAAACCATCTATGTAGGGACCTAGACCCCATTTAAAGGTTTTATCGATATAGTCTTTGGAAGACCTATCTAGGGAAGAAACCGCGGATGCAAATTTTGTGTGACACAAATTAGGGTGAGGAAGATATGCTTTTAACGCGTTTGCAGCAGCAAAGTGATCCGTTCTGGGGGTGATACCGTAACCTCGCTCTAATGTATTTCCTAAAATACTGCAGTGGGGCCCCGCACCGGTAACGGGCACCATAAATGGCCAGTCGTTTTCTTGTAAAAAATCAAATAAATCCTGCTGGGTCACACCCGGTTGAACGGTCACTAACCCCGCTTTTTTGTTGTTGGGAATAATGGTTTTAAGTGGGCTTAAATCGACCACGACTCTCATGCCGGCGACAGGTGTATTTTGAACTGACCCATATCCCCAATTATTTCCGGTACTGATAGGGTAAAGATGGAGTTTGAGCTCATTTGCTAAGTGCAGTAACTTTGGAATCGCTGCCTCGTCAAAGACTTTTACTGCTAAATCGATATGGATGTCAGTGGAAAAAGTCGTTTTTCCGTAAAGCTCAGTTGCTTGAACTTGCTCAAATACGGTAGCTTCTTCTTTCGAGATAGCTGTTTGGATAAGTTCCTTTACGTCCATTTTTTTTTCCTAGGTTAGGCACGAAGCAAGGTGAATATACTATACAAATTGGTAGCACAAAGAGTAAATGTAAATTAATGGGGAATGTTGAATTTCAAAAGTAAAATGAATAAAAGAGCATAGATTATTTAAACGTTGTTACTTAAAGATGAGACATACGGTGCTATTTGGCGATTACCGATCAAGGGCTTACCATCAAACTATATTTGTATTCCGTCATAAGCCACAGGTGAAATATATCAAATATCTTACCCTATTTTATAGGTATAAAATTTGGTCTGAGTATACATGCTAAAGTAGGGTTTTGATTTTATTTAAACTGCGTAGCGACTTTCTTTTCGATATTCTTCAGCATGCGCTTAAAGCCAGGTGTCAGGCCGCTCATCAATAGGTGACGACTGATATAGTATGGGGCTCTCTTCCCGTGATATTCTACAACGGGGCCAACTTGTTGAAAGGGGATGCCCACAAAGCGTAAGCTGCGCGCCAGTCTTGGCTCCATCATCACAAAACAATGTTTAATATCGTGTTTACGCGAGGTAGACGCAGCGCACAAATATAGCCCCACCGCAATAAAAGGGAAGCAGCGTAGCTCGCGCTCAGAGTAAATATGCTCATTGATGGCACCTGTGGCTGAACCCTTAAATTTATCCGTGGCACGCTTTCGAAACTGAGCGGGGACTGCCAATCGAGATATTTCACATATTTCACTTCGTGGAAAATCACTTGGATGTACTGCGTCATCAGCAATCGAACTAATACAGTATTTCTCTATTGGTAGGAGTTGCTCTTCGCTCATAGAGCGCACGATGCGAACCGTACCGGCATATTCACCAGTAGGGAGGTGCTTAATTAAACAATGGGTAGAGTGACTATCAAATTGATCTGTTTCCATCTTGTCTGAACGTTCATCTTCAAACTTTAATTCTTCGCAATAGACTTTGTGCCTAATTTTATAAGATTCATTACGCAGATCGTCTGACAGGGCAACAACAGGGCTGAGGTATTCCGCGAAATGTCTAGAGATCTGATTAGCCTTCTGGCTTACCACCAAATTCATTACTTTTTTTACCACTGGCCCAATAATAGGGAGATCAGCGTATTTTCGAAGTTGTTTCATAGATTCATTTCTTTAAAACGGTAGTCCACATCTAGTTCCTTAGTTGTGTATCGGTATAAATCTGCATTCGTTTAGGCACAAATTCAAATGCGGTGTTATAACCAATATTGTACAACTCCTCTTTTTGTATCGCTGTAATATTAAAATCGACGGGAGATAATTTACCCGTATTGATGATTATAGTATTACGCCAGTACTCTGCATGTACATACTCTCGCGACATTGCCGTCATGAAGGTCCTAATCAGCATCATCACATATTGCCGTAATGGCAGCCAACTTTTTTTAAAGTTCGGATCTGTCACATGCTCGCTTTTTAATTTAAAACACATAACTGGTGAGCCATCACCTGCCCAATCTTGATACAACGCATCTTCTGATAAAATAGCACCGTCTACAAGAACATGCTGTTTATAGGCTTGAAAGCTGAAAAAAAGTGGGATGGACATTGAAAAGCGCACCGCCTTCGATATCTTCAAATCGGGACTCGTTTTACGGCTAAATACCACCGGGCCTCCGCCGTTAACATCGGTCGCTAAAATGTGTAAGTCTTTATCTATGTCTGAGAACGTTAGACCTTTAAGGTGTTTGTCCATCCACGCCTCAAATTGATCCCCCGAACTTAAACCGCCTTGGCGTAATAATCTGAGTAATGAAAAGCCTTTGAACTTTTTGAAGTCAGTGGTCATGGCTAAGTGTTTTATATCTGCTAAGGGCACACCACAGCAATAAAGAGCTGCTACGATGGAGCCGCCAGAAACCCCCACCATGTGTTGAAACTGAATATCGAGCTTCTGTAAAGCATCGAACACGCCAATATGCACTGTTAAGCGGGTTCCGCCCCCCGAAAAAATCGGCACTATTGATTTCATGTTTAGTTCCTTGCTTATCCTTCGCCGAACCTACTAAGGCCTACAATCTGACTGGTGATTTATAGCGTCAATGCATTGTTTACTAGTTTTATCACTTAATGTAGCGCTGGTATATTAGACCTAAGTACTCGTGAATTGCTCGCTCGCTGCGATAAAGACTATACGCGTTGGGCAAGCCTATTGTGAATGAAACGTGTTTCCGACTGAGGTGCTCTACAGGTATCGGTAATACTGAGAGTCCATGTAGTCTGAAATATTCCACTGCGCGAGGCAGGTGACTCGCCGAGCTTACTAATGCCATATGTTTGTTTTGCAAATATGGCGCCAATGCTTCTACTTCTGATTCTGTGTCATGCCCCATAGGAAAGGTATGAATGTCCTTTGGATTTACGCCTAAAGTGACCAAAAAGTCCTTGTTATATTGGGCTTGAGATTTTAAGTCCGTCTCATTTAGGATCCCAGCGGCTAAGTATATTGGCAGAGGTTTTTCGTTGTACATTAACGCAGCGTGTAAATTGCGCTGCATCGTGCACTGGGGCCATTTACTCACAAAAGGTAAGCCGTCATCATCGAAATGATTGCAGGCTAACACTACGATACCATCCGTCAGTTGCCATTCATTTGAAGAGAGTTTGATGGTCGGATATTGGTCTTCCAATGGCTTAATTAATAGAACACTGGGATAAACAAGACTACAAAAAAGTACCCATAAGATTGGGACGCATGACGCCCATTGGTAAATACGCCGACCTTGAAGTGGCAGCCGAGATAAGAGCTGCAAGATAACAAACAACAAAAGCCCATGAACTAACGGCGAGCTTAAACTGTTTGCTAATGACTGCAGCATTTACATTTCCTTATATTTTGTAGAAGCTTTTATACCAATCTACAAAATTGGTAATCCCTTCTTTTAATTGGGTTTTAGGCTGATAACCAACATCGTCAACAAGCGCCTGAACATTGGCGAAGGTATCTGGGACGTCTCCTGGTTGCATTGGCAGTAGTTCTTTTTCAGCCTCTTTACCTAATGCGCTTTCCAGAGTTGTAATAAAATCAAGTAGATTGACCGGGGTTTGTGCGCCAATGTTGTATACGCGCCACGGGGCTTTACTGGTACTTGGATCTGGTTTTTTGCCTTGCCAAGATGGGTTACCCGCTGCGTTATGATCCAAGGTGGATATAACACCGCTGACAATGTCGTCAATGTACGTAAAATCGCGTCTATGATTGCCAAAGTTGTATACCTGAATAGGATCGCCCTCAAGTATCGCCTTGGTGAACTTAAAGAGTGCCATGTCAGGTCGCCCCCATGGCCCATAAACGGTGAAAAATCGCAAGCCGGTGGTAGGCAAATCGTACAAGTGGCTATAAGTATGGGCCATCAATTCATTGGCTTTTTTGCTTGCCGCGTACAAAGATACAGGGTGGTCAACGTTGTCCGATACCGAGAAAGGCATCGATTCATTGGCGCCGTAAACAGAGCTCGATGAAGCATACACTAAATGCTTGACTGCATTGTGACGACATCCTTCCAAAATATTAGTAAAGCCAACGATATTGCTGTCGATATACGCATGGGGATTTTCAATGGAATAACGCACACCTGCTTGTGCAGCCAAATGTACAACTTTATCAAATTTTTGCTCACGAAACAGTGACTCCATTTCATCTCGGCGAGCTATATCCATTTTTACGAAGTTAAAATTTTGCGCTTTTTCGTGAGCATCAAGTTCTGCCAAACGGCCATGCTTTAGATTAACATCGTAATAATCGTTTATATTGTCGATACCCACGACTTCGTCACCGCGTGATAACAACACCTGACAAACATGAAAACCGATGAATCCGGCAGCCCCTGTGACTAATACTTTCATTTCATTAATCCTAATATTTTGTGTATAACCCTAAGATATTAATCACGTTACGCTATTGTTGTGACAAAGTTTCTGTTCACACTAGCCCTACGAAATAGTAAGTAGCTTATTATGATAACGAAAAATTATATTTATAAAATCATTTGTGTGGTTTTTTCTTTGGTGTTTTTAACGACGTCAGTCAGCGCCTCGCAAAAAACAAACGTGGTTAAAAAAGTTAAACCCTCTGTGGTAGGGGTAGGATTGTATGATGCAATGTCTGCTGTTTCGCATCAGCTGCGGGGAAGTGGCTTTGTATTTGGTGATGGAACGCTCATTGCGACTAACTTCCACGTTGTATCAGAACCGCTTGATCCACAGATTGTCCAATATCATATTGTTTTTTCGGGGACGGGTCGACAACCTAAAATCCATAAAGCTGAAATTATCGCTAAGGACCCGGTGCACGATTTAGCAATACTGAAAATTCGTGACACACTGCCAGCTTTGCAGCTTGGCCCAGATGAGTATGTTGATGATGGTCAAGACATACTAATGACAGGATTCCCGATTGGGTCAATATTAGGATTATACCCGGCAACCCATAAAGGAATGATTGCAGCACTCACCCCAGACGTGATCCCAAGTGCCAATGCGCGTAACTTAACCATGAAAATGCGCAATCGTTTAGAGAGTCCATTCATGATTTATCAACTGGATATGACCGCCTACCCTGGCAATAGTGGTAGCGCCATTTATGATGCCGAGACAGGCCGTGTGGTGGGGATCATTAACAAGGTATTTATTAAAGAAACCAAAGAAGCGGTTTTAGAAAAACCGAGTGGCATTAGCTATGCAATTCCTGTTAAATATTTAAGATTATTAAGCAAAAAGAAAGGGATTGCGGTAAACTGAATAATAGTTGATCGAATTGTGTCACGAAACTTTACAGTTTTTGATTTTAAGTTAAATATATCCAGTAAGATCAGTAGGTTGGGATTTGGCTTAAATTTTGCTTTATCTGCCTGATATGCGTTACTAATGGAGTATTAAGAACAATGAATGTCGTCGACAAAAAATCTGAGAATAGCCAAGGCGCTGTTTCTAACCGACGTAAGTTTCTGTTAAAAGGATCTGCCGCTGCACTCATAGTCAGCCTTCCATCGAAAGCGACGTGGGCTACAACGGCGAATGGTTGTACAGTATCGGGGAACTTGTCTGGAAACTTATCACAAGCATGCTCCACCACAACGATTGCTGGAGTATCACCCGCTACTTGGTTAAAAGATGCTAAGAATAACCAAAATTTAAGAGACTCACTTAAAGCGGTCAAATGGGACACTGTTTTCAGTATCTCTACTACGGGTACATATACAAAGGGCGGTGGTGGAGTGGTGAGTCGTCCACATTTGTATCGTGTTTTATGGCAAGGTTCTGACATCGACAAAAGTTTAGTCGCTGGATACTTGAATGCTTATTATGGAAATTATCCATTGTCGTCGCAAGTGACCCCTGAGATGTATGCTTCAATGCTTGAGGAAGAAGCGATGAATGACCAGGGTGCGCTTATGGATGCATTGAGTCAAACTTACACGCGATAATTGAACCTGTTGCAGCTAAGTTTGTACCAAGTAAACCCAAATATATTGATTTATAACGCCAGCGATTCGTCTGGCGTTTTTGTGTTTGTACCTATCACGGGTAATTCTCTGAGATTGAGTGGCCAATTTCAGGCTTTTTTTACTCAGTATCATTTTGGTGTTCCCTTCAATGAAGAGCAAATGTTCGCTCTATTTCCCGATTCTTCGTTGATTGATATTCAACAATCAATCAGGCACCTCGAATCCCAGTGCGTCATTCAGAAGGTTGAATCCGTTGAGACTTAAGGATATTTCAGAAAATGAAGCCGCCACGAGACTGATAAAGGGGGAAATCAATATCGATTTGGGCGTAGCAGCCTTTGGTGTTCAATCTTCATTGCCCGATGTGCAGCGTGTGTTTTATCAACTATATGGTGACTATGAGTTACTTGATGACGCATCTCCTGCGGATTTTCGGGTTGCCGTGCAATCACCTAAATCCTTGAGGCGGTGGTATAAGCCGCAAATTCACTTTCTACTTGATGAGTTCGTGCCGTTTTTACCCTTGCCACGCTCACAAGCTTATCCAGTGTTAGAGTGGGGTATGAACTGGTGTATGGCGTCTCATATGCACAGATATTTATTACTCCACGGTGCAGTGCTCGAAAAAGACGGCAAAGCGATAATTTTTCCGGCACCTCCGGGCTCAGGTAAGAGCACGTTAACAGCCTACTTGGCCCATACCGGATGGCGTTTACTCTCAGACGAAATGACGGTTATTAATTTAGAGACAGGCCTAGTTCACCCCTTTGTTCGTCCAATTTGTTTAAAGAATAACTCAATAGATTTGGTGAGATCTTGGTTCCCAGAGGTGACTATTTCAAATATTGCCAGAGATACCAATAAAGGTGATGTGGCTCATGTGAAACCCCCTATTGCAAGTATTGATAAAATCAAGCAAACAGCTCCGGTGATGGCTGTCGTACTACCCAAATACACATCTGATGTCACGTTAGATATCTACAGTTTAACCAAAGCTGACGCGTTTCAAGCGTTAACGGATAACGCGTTTAATGATTCAATATTAGGTGCTGATGGTTTTCTCGCACTGCAAAAGTTAGTCGAAAGTACGGACGCAGTGGAAATTCATTATAACGATTTAGCCGAAGTCTCAGCATTTCTGGACGAGGGGCAGTTTGCACCGTGAATACTATATCCAAGTATACTGACCATTTAGTCACACTGCTATCCGGTAACGTGCCAAAGGCAATCGCACACACGGAGTGGGAGTTTCTTATACGGATCGCTCGTGAAGCATCTGTCTTACCAAGAGTTGCTTATGCGCTCGATAGTGTCATCGAATTGGTTCCTGAGTACGCGCAGACACACCTTATTTCCGCTAAATATCATGCAAAATTACTCGCTCAGCAAGTGAAATTTGAGGCCAGCGAATTCAAGCGAATTTTACCTGTTGAGCTGCAAACCGAGCTTATTTATTTAAAAGGGGCGGCCTACACATTATCAGGATGTAGTGCAGGTAGAGGGCGTGTTTTTTCTGATATTGATATGTTGGTATCAAAAGCTAATTTGCGTGAAGTCGAAGCACGTTTAAGCGTATATGCGTGGTTTACTCAGCCAACAGATGACTATGATGACATGTATTATCGTCAGTGGGCCCATGAAATTCCGCCTTTGAAGCATTCAGGGCGAGGCACAATATTAGATGTGCACCATAATTTAGTGCCGCTTATCAGTGGTAAAGCCCCAGATATAAATGATTTTACCGCTGGTGCTCGCACCTTATCTTGTGGCGCGCGCGTCTTATCGCCAGGCGCAATGATATTGCACAGCGCTGTGCATTTGTTTTATCAAGAAGAATACCATCATGGCTTTCGTGACTTGTCAGATTTGCACTTGCTGTTTAGCGAGTTTGGAACTGAGCAAGCATTTTGGGATGAACTGTTTATTCTGGCGCAAAAAACGGGGTTTGGTTTAGAGCTCGCCCTCGCATTACGTTATGTAAATACGCTGTTCGATACCGATATTCCACAAGCTGAATTGCATAAAAGCCAGCTTTGGCTACCACCTAAAATTACGCTAAAGATATTCGATTGGATGTACTGCAGAGTACTGCAGCCACATCATAGATTATGTAATGTGAGGGGGTTGGGCTTGGCCAACACGATGGCGTTGCTGAGAGGGCATTGGATAAAAATGCCAGTGCATATTTTGCTCATGCATACGGCTGCCAAAGGTTACAGAAATATTTTGAAGTGGGTGGCTGGTAAAGGAGTGAATAAGCCAGGTAGCGCGAAGAACAACACGCCACCAGGCATTTAACGTCTGCGTTTGAAAGAGCCGCTACACAGTGGCCAGTTTATCTTTCATTTCCCTGCGCTTAGCATGCAAAACAGGTTCGGTGTAACCATTTGGTTGCTGCGTTCCTTGCAGTATTAACTCTTGAGCGGCTTGAAACGCAATTGATTTGATTGGGTCAGGCATCATAGGGATGTATTCCTTATCAGAACTATTTTGTGCATCGACTAATTGTGCCATGCGCAACATTGAGTCATTTATTTGTGCCTCGTCAATTAAGCCATGTAACAACCAGTTAGCGATATGCTGGCTGGATATGCGTAACGTTGCTCTGTCTTCCATTAGGCCCACGTTGTTGATGTCCGGTACTTTAGAGCAACCAATCCCTTGATGAACCCAGCGAACCACATAACCCAAAATCCCTTGAACGTTATTGTCTAGCTCATGCTGAATGTCTTGCTGGCTCAAACTGGAACGGTCAGCCAAAAGGGGCACGGTCAAGATATCATCTAACCCATCAAAATCATTGCTTGCAATCGGATTTCGCAAACTAAACACATCAATCTGGTGATAATGTAAGGCGTGCAAGGTCGCAGCGGTTGGGGAGGGAACCCAAGCAGTGTTGGCGCCCGATTGAGGGTGATTGGTTTTACTTTGCATCATGTCAGCCATGTTATCTGGAATTGGCCACATACCTTTCCCAATTTGCGCTTTACCTGACATACCTGCGTCTACACCAATTTTCACGTTGGCTAACTCGTAGGCAGTCAACCAAGGCTGTTGCTTGATGTCAGCTTTTAACGCAAATGGCCCTAAATGCATTGAGGTATGGATTTCATCCCCAGTTCTATCTAAAAAGCCCGTATTAATGAATACTGCGCGCGCTTTTGCTGCATTGATACACGCTTTCAAATTCACACTTGTGCGACGTTCTTCGTCCATAATGCCCATTTTTAATGTGTTTTTAGGCAGTGCCAAAGCATCTTCTACTTGACTAAACAAAGTGTCAGCGAATGCTACTTCCTCTGAGCCATGCATTTTGGGTTTAACGATATAAATACTGCCCGCTTTACTGTTACGATATTGGCCATTGCCTAGCAAGTCATGTTTGGCGATTAGGCTGGTGATAACCGCGTCCATTATCCCTTCGTAGATGGGCCTACCCTGAAACAAGATTGCGTCGTTCGTCATTAAATGGCCCACATTACGCACAAACATCATACTACGACCATTTAGCGAAAATGACTTGCCTGTAAGCGTCGTGTAATTTCTATCGGCACTTAAACGTCTGACGGAGGAGCCGCCTGGTTTATTTAGGCTCACTTCAAGCGTCCCTTTGATCAGTCCTAGCCAGTTCTGATACACCAAAGTTTTATCTTCAGCATCCACTGCGGCAACTGAGTCCTCACAATCCATAATGGTTGTCAGTGCTGATTCAACTAATATGTCTTTCATGCCACTGGGGTCGCTTTGCCCTATTTGATGAGTGCGGTCAAATTGCAGCTCTACGTGCAGACCGTTATGTTGTAACAAAATGGCGCTAGGGTTGTTTTTATCGCCAACAAATCCAAGTAACTGGCTAGGGTGAGACAAGGTCGCTGTGCTCGCATCGGCTAGCGTTACCACTAGTTGACCTGAAGTAATATCATAACCTTGACTGGTGGTATGGGAGCCATTGGTCAATGGTGCGATAACATCGAGCCACTTTCTTGCATACTGTATAACCTGTTGCCCTCTTGCGTGATTGTATTCTTTTGTGCGCGTAGCGCCGTTATCTTCAGGGATAACATCTGTACCGTAGGCTGCATCGTATAAGCTCCCCCAACGGGCATTAGCAGCGTTAAGCGCGAAGCGCGCGTTATTGATGGGCACCACAAGTTGAGGGCCGGCCATGGTAGCCACTTCGTCGTCAACGTTATCGGTGGTAATTGAGAAATCCGCTGGTGGCGTTTCTAGATAGCCAATTTCTTGAAGGAAAGCTTTGTAACTTGCAGGCTCTAAGGTTGGATGAGACTGGCAATACGCATCGATTTTTTGTTGTAGCAAGTCGCGCTTAGCCAATAATGCATCATTAACTGGCGTGAGCTGGGCTAGAATATTGCTAAAACCAGCCCAAAAATCTGTGGGGGCGACTTCACTGCCAGGTAGAGCCTGCTCTTCGATAAAGGCAGCAAGCTGAGGTGCTACCTGTAATTGTTCGCGTTGAATATATTGTTGCATGATCTACTCCGTTGATAAGGCTATGAACCCAGTCTACGAACTAATGCCTAGTTTGTTTAATTTATGGTTTCTATCTCAGCTATTTATTTCATGAATGGCTATTGGGCAGACAAGATTTCACCCACATCTGTTATTAAGCGACGTAACCAAATATGTCCAGCATCGTGGTGCAACAAAGCGCTCCAAGCCATTTTTAGGCCAATCGGCGGTATATCAAACGGTGGATCTAGGATCACAATATTTGGGTCGTTTTCATATAGCGCGGCTGCTTTACTAGGCAGTGTTGCCACTAAGTTCTGCACCTTGGCGAGTTGCAAAGCGACGTGATAATGGCGAGTAAACACTCTTATATCGCGCTTTTGGCCAATTTTAGTCAACTCGGCATCTACCCAACCTAATTTTTGCACTTCATTCGGATCTATTCCGACTCCGACACCAAAGCCGGTTTTACTTACCCAAATATGCTTACTGTCGATGTAATTTTGCAATGTAAAGTTATCTACTATGGGATTATTACTGCTAACGACACAGGCAAAGCGATCGTACCAAACGACTTTTTGATGAAACGATAACGGTAACTCTTCAAAGCGGTTAATGGCCATATCCACTTTACCTTGCTCAACATCATGAAAGGTCACGTCGCTAGGGGTAATCATATCTAACGTTATGTTTGGTGCCACTTTGGCCAACTGGCGTATGACCTCAAGAAGCAACGTGGATTCAGCGTAATCGCTGGCCATGATCCTAAATGTACGCTTACTGGTTTCAGGTACAAAGTCTGTCTCTGGTTGAATCGAGGCCTCAAGTTTTGATAACACATCGCGTATAACGGGTTGCAGCTCCAGGGCACGCTTAGTCGGCGTCATCCCGTCACTGGTGCGCACTAGTAAGGGATCTTTAAAAAGATCTCGAAGGCGCTTTAAACCGTTACTCATGGCGGGTTGGGTAATACTGAGTTGATTTGCTGCGCGGGTAACACTGCCTTCTCGTAGAAGGACGTCCAGATACACCAATAAATTGAGGTCTACTTTTGAAATATTCATAATATTAATGCACTTATTGTTTTCTATTGTATAACCAGATTGTACTCAGATGAGAAAAAGATGCTAGTGGGTGAGTGAAAAAATTTAAGTTTTTGTATTAAAAGGATTATTTTATAAATTAACTGCGTGTGCTAGTTAATTCTATAGAAAAAACAATATAAAAAATTGATGTTAAAGAAATAATCATTTTACAAATGAATGCTGTTTTACAGACAAAAAAATAGCAGGTTACCCTGCTATTTTTATACTTTGGAAGTTAGACGTTACACTGCAACGTCGAACTGATTCATGGTGTTGTCTTTGCCTGACGCTTTAAGCGCTTGGTCACCAGAGAAATACTCTTTATGATCATCCCCTAGGTTAGAGCCTGCCATTGCTTGATGCTTAACACATGCTAACCCTTCACGTAACTCTTTACGTTGAACGCCTTTCACATAAGCCAACATGCCTTCTTCACCAAAGTAACCTTTCGCTAGGTTGTCAGTTGACAGTGCTGCGGTATGATAAGTCGGTAACGTAATCAAATGATGGAAAATACCCGCTTCACGAGCCGCATCCGCTTGGAATGTACGCACTTTTTCATCTGCTTCTTGCGCCAGCTCAGAGGCATCATAACGTGCTGACATTAACTCATCACGGCTGTAGCCAGACACATCTTTACCTGCTTCAGACCAAGCATCGAAAACTTGCTGGCGGAAGTTTAGTGTCCAGTTGAATGAAGGTGAATTGTTATAAACTAATTTCGCATCAGGTACCTCTTTACGAATAGCACTTACCATTTCACCAATTTGCTGAACATGCGGTTTTTCAGTTTCAATCCATAATAAGTCAGCGCCATTTTGTAGCGATGTAACGCAGTCAAGTACTACACGGTCGAAGCCTGTGTCTGCTTTGAACTTGTACAAACCATTAGGCAAACGAACTGGTTTTACTAGCTTGCCGTCAAGTTTCAATACTGAATCGCCATCTTTCAAATCATCAACAGAATCAACTGCTGAGGTTTCTAAAAAGGCATTGTACTGGGCAGCTAAATCGTTAGGCGATTGAGACACTGGGATTTTTTGAGTCAGGCCAGCCCCTAAAGAATCGGTACGCGCAACAATCACCCCATCATCTACCCCTAGCTCAAGAAACGCGTAACGTACGGCATTGATTTTACATAGGAAGTCTTCATGAGGCACGGTTACTTTACCGTCTTGATGGCCACATTGCTTGGCATCAGATACTTGGTTTTCAATCTGAATACAGCATGCACCTGCTTCAATCATCTTCTTAGCAAGTAAGTACGTTGCTTCTTCATTACCAAAGCCTGCATCAATATCAGCAATAATTGGAACAACATGGGTTTGGTAGTTATCGATTTTAGCTTGAATTTCTTTGGTATCTTGGCCAGCTTCTTTGGCACTATCAAGTGCGCTGAACAACTCACCAAGCTCTTTTGCATCGGCTTGACGTAAGAAGGTGTAAAGCTCTTCGATTAACGCAGGCACTGACGTTTTTTCGTGCATTGATTGGTCAGGCAAAGGACCAAACTCAGAGCGTAGAGCAGCTACCATCCAACCAGATAAGTACAAGTAGCGTTTATCTGTAGTGCCATGATGCTTTTTAATTGCCAACATTTTTTGTTGACCGATAAAGCCATGCCAGCAACCTAGAGACTGAGTATAAGAGCTTGAGTCTTTATCATAATCAGCCATATCTTTACGCATGATACCCGCAGTGTATTTCGCAATGTCTAAGCCCGTTTTGAAGCGATTTTGTGCTTTCATACGTGCAACGTACTCTGGGTTGATAGCACTCCACGTTTGGCTATTCTCGCCAGTTAGGGTTTGGGCAGCTTGAATGTCGTTTGTGTAGTTAGACATGACGATGTTCCTTATGTTTGTAGGTAAAATTTGATTAGCAGGTTGTAAACTGAATGTTGCTGCTAACCGATGACCAAATCCTACTAATAGAATTCAAATAACGAAAGGAAATGATATTGATTTTCGGTATTCACCTTGTGAATAATTGTTGGCTTGCTTTAAATATCAAGGCGAAGAGAATAAATAAGCCCAGTGAAACAGAATGCATTTGCCTTTTTAACGCCGTAATAAGAATGTAGATCCCAGCAACGTTTGTCTCGTTTTGTCCATATGGACGGTTTTCCCACACCGTGATGTCCCTAAAAATTACAATTCAAATATTTTGAGACAAAAAACGCTAATGTTTTTTTTAAATATCGAACCCAATACTACGCCTTGTCGCAAAAGGCTGCGTATAATCAAGGGTTTAAATATTAAGCAAATATAGGATTGAGATGAAGTTTGTGAGTACCGTTTTGCTATCAGCCCTGTGTATGGGAGCTGTAGCGCAAGAGCCTAAGAATGTAATTATGGTCGTTGGTGATGGAATGGGGCCAGCGTATACCACCGCATATCGTTACTTCGCAGATAACAAAAATACGTCAGTAGTCGAGCAAACCGTTTTTGATCGCATGCTGGTAGGCATGGCCAGTACGTACCCAGCGCAAGTCTCTGGTTATGTCACCGACTCGGCGGCAGGTGCAACGGCTTTGGCCACCGGCGTAAAATCTTATAATGGCGCGATTGCTGTGGATGTAGACAAAAAACCTGTTCTCACGGTACTTGAGTGGGCTAAAGAGCATGGATTGAAAACAGGTGTTGCTGTTACCTCACAAATTAACCACGCGACTCCTGCAGGATATTCAGCACATAACGAGAGTAGGAAGAATTACAACGAGATAGCTGACAGTTACTTTGATGACAAAGTGGATAACCGTTTTGTACTTGATGTCATGCTCGGAGGTGGTTGGAATTACTTCATTCGTGATGATCGCAATTTAGTAGCAGAGTTCAAGGGGGCTGGTTATCAATACGTTGATAAGATAACCGACTTGAGTACGACGGATAAAAATAAACCATTGTTAGGTTTATTTGCAGAGCAAGGCTTAAATTGGGCGTTAGATATGCCGGCGAAACAACGCTTGCAAACGCTCACTCAAACCGCTGTTAAACACCTTGAAAACGACAAAGGCTTCTTTTTGCTCGTTGAAGCCAGCCAAATTGATTGGGCCGGCCACTCCAATGATGTCGGCGCAGCGATGACAGAGATGCAAGACTTAGCGCAAACTATGACGTGGCTAGAGCAATACGTTAGTCAGCACCCTGATACATTAGTCGTGTTAACCGCAGACCACAGTACAGGTGGTTTCACCATTGGTGCTAACAAAATTTATCGTTGGGAGCCGCAATGGCTCGATAACCTTAAAGCATCGCCGTACGCTATTGCTAAACAATTGATGACAGCTAATAATAAAAGCGCGTTAGCGGCTAAGCTTCTTGGCTTTTCTCTTAACGATGAGGAAAAGTTTATGCTCGAGGCAATAGATACCCAAGATGACGAAATAGCGTATCAAACAGTGAAAACTTTATTAGATATACGTACCAATACGGGGTGGACAACGGGTGGGCACACTGGTGTTGACGTGCCGGTATATGCAATAGGGCCTGGCAGCGAAAAATTCCGTGGTTTGTTAAACAACACGCAGGTCGCAGATAATATTTTCACCTTGCTTGGCCGAGAGTAACCAATCTAGTCGGCTAATTATTGAGTGAGCAGGTCGTCAGTGTTCACGACTAAGATTTTTTAAGCAGCCAATAAAAAACGCTGATAGAGCAATCTATCAGCGTTTTTTGGTTTTCAAGACTTTTCCGCTAACAGTATCGTTAGTTATTGCTGGTTATCACTGTTGGCTGTTACTGCTGGGCAAGGAAATTCTCTAAATCTTCACCCGTTAATTTCTTAATTTGAGCGAATAGGTACCACAAGGCGCCCATTAACATGATCATGCTCGGTATCACTATCACTGGGTAGCTCAGTGCGGTCATGCGACCAAGCTCTTCTGTATATTCGGTCGTCCCTGGGGGGCTTACCAGAATCACTTTGGCCAAAACGTAATTTAAAACTGAAGATAAAAAGAATGAACCGGCGACAATATAAGAGCTGATCGCCATCTTCCCTTCAAAGTCATTAGTGGTACCTTTTGCTTCTAGTGCTCGGCTCAAACTGTCCCAGTTGACAATTTGCTCGTTGAGCACAAGTACCTTTAGTAATGGCTTGGTAGTGCGCTGGGTAATTAACACGGCAATGCCAATCACAGCCGGAATAGCCGCTTCTTTTATAGCAATATATTCAGCAGGGAGCTCCAACAGACTAATGCCACCGGTTAATATAACGCTGACAATCCCCAATATTGAAAAGGCATTTACCTTGCCCGACTCTTTAAGATCCCACAACCCATAACCGATAGGGAATATCAGTGCGGCAACAATACTCCATGCTGGGCCTAGGTATTCATCAGAGCTCAAATTGCTCATGATCACCACAGGGATAATGATATTAAATGCTAGATTACCGAAAAATCCATTTTGTTTTTTGGGGGCTTGATTACTCATTTGGGCCTTGGTTTGTATTTAGATAACGACAGCATTATAGGGAAGTTGCACTTCACGCTCTAGCACTACCTTAGGTTAATTTGATGATAAAGCCTGATTGCGAGAATTAGGATTATTAGCGCACATTTTTGGCCCACAATCTCGCAGCAATCAAGCCAGAGATAAAGCCGAACAAATGGCCTTCCCAAGATACAAAGGTTCTTGCAGGCAATACGCCGAATATTAAGCCGCCATAAAAAAAGGCCACTAACAAGGAAATAATAATGAGCTTAAACTTTCGGCTTAAAAACCCTGCTAATAAAAGAAAGCCAAAATAACTGTATATCACGCTGCTCGCACCGATATGACTGGCTGAGCGGCCAAATAACCACACCAACAACCCTGTTAGGACAATACAAAAGAACGTGACACCAAAAAAACGCTTATTACCGTACTGCAGCATTAGAAAGCTCAACACACACAACGGAATAATATTCGACAGGTAATGGCTAACATTGGCGTGTAAAAAAGGACCGGTTAAGACGCCAACAAGCCCTGGAATGTAACGTGGAATATTGCCAAAGTGATTTAACATGCGCCCAGTGAGAAGATTAATGATCTCTATGGCGGTGATCACAATGAAGATAATGCCTACCGTTTTTAACTGCTGGCTTAAGCGAGAAGGATTGCGCGAAGTGAGTGTTTTGCTATTCATAAAACTGTGTTAGGTAAGTCATATCGGTATTTTGACGTAAAAGGCTGGAGAATGAGATGTCAAATTGTCACAAAATAATATGCGGTAAATAACGTGACATATCTTGGGTGATAAGTGAGGTGTCTTCCCGTACCGAAATGCCCGCAGGCTGATCATCCACCAACCACGAGCCAATCAAGGTGTGGTTTTCTCCGAACTTTGGTAATGGCGAATAGGCTTGATAAATAAACCCTTCTTCACCATAGGGGCCTTGTGCTTCGAGCACCGTCTTGCCGTTTTCAATTACACTGATGTTCGCGCCTTCACGGGAAAATATTGGCTTCTTAACCAATTTAGTCTCGTTAGCAAGTTGCAGTTCATCTTCAAAATAAGATGCCAGTAAGTTGGGATGACCGGGAAACATTTTCCATAACATGGGCATCAACGCTTTATTCGACAATATTGATTTCCATAGGGGCTCAATCCAATGGCTTCCAGAAGGCTGAATATGTTGAGCGAACGCTTCTCGCTGCATAAATTCCCAAGGGTAGAGCTTAAACAAGGTTTCAATGATTTGATCGTCGTGATCGGTAAACGCGCCGCTGTCACTCAAACCAATGTCTTCCATATAAACGAAGTAGTCAGCGATCCCTGCTTCGCGCGCACAATCTTGTAGATACTGCACCGTACCTCTGTCTTCGTCAGTATCTTTGCAGCAAGCGAAATGCATTAAGTCTAATTGATAGTGGTTAGCGATGTAGCCTAATCGGGCAACAAGCTTCTCTTGTAGTGAGTTAAACTGGTCGGCTTTTTTATGCACTAGCCCTTTATTGACTTGTTCTTCAAGCCATAACCATTGCCAAAATCCACTTTCATACAGTGATGTTGGCGTGTCTGCGTTATTTTCGTAAAGCTTAGCAGGGCCGCTGCCATCATAGCTAAAATCCAAACGTGAATATAAACTTGGGTCTCGGTTTTTCCATGAATCGGCAATGGGCTGCCAAAACCCCTGTGGGATCTGAAAACGTTCAAGCAAAGCCTCGTCATTAACGACGCGCTCGACCACCGCCAGACACATCTGATGAATATCGGCAGTTGGCTGCTCTATATCATTTTCAATTTGGTTTAGGGTAAATTGATAGTACGCTGACTCATCCCAATAGGGTTCGCCATGCATAGTATGAAACTTAAAACCAAAATCAGCGGCTTTACGCTGCCAATTTGCCCGTTGCTGAATAGGAATGCGAAACATACGAAAGGTTAGCCGCCCCAACCACTGGACTTTCTGCTCGAGCCACCCCAATTTGATTTTGCGCGCACGCTACTGCCAAACCCGCCTCGGCTCATGGTTTTGGTCACACTCGGTTTTGACTTAAACGCATCTTTGCTGACGTTCATATTACGGCGGCGATAATCACCATAGTCACTGCCATCTGCACCCATCCAACGTTGGCGATACGAAGAGTAAGGGGAGTATGAGGTAAACATGGGCTGAGTATTATAGCCTCGCGGTGACAATAGGTTGCTCAACATGTAACCGGCCATAAAAGGCATAAAGAACGAGCCACTTTCGGTGCGGGTATAATTACACTGATTGGCCCCAAATTCCTCTTCACATATTTGCCGTGACGCATATTTAGGGCCTGTGCGCTGAGCTTCATCTAGCGCATCTTGATAAGCCGTTTTACATAGCTCTTCTTGCCCAGGGTTTTGATTTGTACAGTCGTCTACTGAGGTATAAACCGTGGCTTTTTCCGTTTCTTCACCACAACCACTAAGCATGACTGCTGCAATACCCAAGGCTAAAGGCTTAACCGAAAAACCTTTACGCATGCTCTTTAGGTTGATATTTGATGAGCGTTTACGCTGAGTCATATGTCCTCCTAGTAGGTCATGCAAGCGGCATTGAGCAAACCAACCGCAACAGAAACAGCGCCAAGAATGGTACCTGCAGAAATTTCGTTATTAATAATGCGCTCGGCAATTTTTGGCATAAAAGTGAACCGCAAAAGTAAGAATGCGACGACTTGCGCAATAATTGCCACAACACCCCACACGATAAAGTCGACCAATGACGCTGAGTTTGCAACCGCACTTGATAACGCCAGGGCAAAACCGATGATCGCGCCACCAAAGCCAATCGCTGCGGCCAGATTTCTCTCTTGTTTAACTAATTTCCATTCATCATGGGGGGTCACGAACGCATAGACAATTTTGAAGATAAATAGCAATACAATTGATACCGCAAAATAAGCGGCAAAATGACCTAGGCCGGCAATTGAGTTAAGTATTGTTTCCATCGTTTTTCCTTTCGTTAAATGGGATGTTAGCCGTTTATCGTGATGTCGGCTTGTTCAATATTAAAACCACTGCTGATAACCAAGCAGCGATCGAAGTTCTGACCAACTAGTTTCTCTTCACCGCTGACCAGCAAGGCCTCTATGTTGCTATCGTCTAATTCGCGCTCGTACAGCATCACGAATTGGTCGGTTTCACTCACGTCACCGTCTTCTTCATAGGTTTTTTCGGTCATAGCGACAGCGGGTGACACATCACCGACAGCGTCCCATACGCGCTGATAGCTATTGCCTTCTAGTGAATATTGGGCTTGGGAGATGTCATTTTTAAGCAATTGCTGCCATTGAGTGTCGGTGCCGACGGTTTTGGTTTCATAGAAATACCATAACTTGACATCAGTAATGTGATTTTCTGTCAAACCGCCGTCCAAAACAACTTGTAAAAATGCATCGTCATCGGTGTAAAAGCGCAGAATTTTGCCACCTGAATCTAAATCGACTTCACCAACCGCCTGAATAATATGTGAGCTGGCAGCAGACTCAATGATAAGGCTCGGCTCTATCAGTTTGAGTTTTAGTGGATCAATTTGAAATGAACCACCCAAGTAAAGGCCCATAACCTCAGGGGCTTTTGGGGTTTTCGACGTGTCTTTTTTACCAAATAATTTACTGAACATGGTATTCCTCAGAAAAACGTTGCCATTCGATTTTTTTGATCCTAGCTTTCGCGATATAAAACACCTTGTCACCCGGCGATAATTGCTCATCCAGATCAGGATTGACTTGTATGTTCAATCTATCATCGCGCTTAGCCGTGCCGATAAGCGTTGCATTGTAACGAGATTTCAACTGATTGAATGCCAAACCAACCTGCACAGGAGACATTTCAAGGGGAAGGGTATCTGAATACTGCGCTTGGCCTTCGGCCACACTGAGTAAGTCGTGGTGTAATACGCTTGAACCTGGATCGAATGCTGATTTTGCCAGCATCTCTATCGCGACGCTCGGCGTGCACTCAACATTCGGGCAGTGGCGCTGGAGGAGGTTGGCTAACGTTTCATCAGTGAAGTAAGCGACCATTTGCGCATTAGGATTACGTTGGCTGCAATAAAGTGCAGTGGTCATGGTTAAATCATCTTCTGGGTTATCCATTAAAACGACTTTGGCGTCGGCAATACAAGCTCGGTCCATGTCTTTGTCGTTACTAAAACTATTAACCTTCACAAATTCGATTTTATCTGGCATCGGGTTAGTAATATCGGCGCGAACACACAATACAATCGTCGGGCGTTCGTCCACGGCTTCTCGCTCGCGTAGCAGTAAATCGAGTAATCTAAGCGTACGTTGCTCGTTCCACCCGAGGACCAGAATATGATTAGATACTGATAAACTTTGCAAACCTTTTACTCCTTTTACCCACTGAAATGATACCCAAGACGCAACCCGACCAATCACTAATGCAAAAAAACTCAAGCCAACAGGTATTACATATAAAGAGACTATGTATTTTCCTGCTGTGGTTGTCGGCGACAAATCCCCGTAGCCCACTGTTGAGCCTGTAACCACCAACCAATAAATGAAATCAGTGCTGTTTGTTAGTGCATCTTCATTTGCGAGCGCCATTAAGCACCAGCTCGAAACAGTGTAAAAACTTAACGCAATCAGTAAGGTGTACCAACGCATCTCAGAAAAATACTGAGACAGCATTTTACGTATCTTTATAAACATGGCGTTAAATTCAGGTTATTGTTATTTCGAGATATTCTTTCATATCCCAGGACATTAGCCAACGTAAGTCATTCCGCAGTCAGCACTAACTGTGTAAACGTAATAGATACAATAAACCCACAGATAAAAAAATGGCCAGCCTGTAACTGCGGGCTGGCCATTCAAATAATACGCAAGCTATTTGCCTAAAATGCGGCTTAACTCATCATCAGCAGAGGTTTGTCCGCCTTTGATACCGGCTTGAGCCAAACGTTTCTCTAGGTCGTCGCTTGATTCTTCAGTCGCAAGTTCTTGCGCTGTTTGTAGCTCTGCATCGCGCAATGTCTGCTTGTCTTGAATACGCTGCAACGACTCGGTGGCGGTTTTCATTTTGCTGTTCGCACCCAAGTGACGTGACGACACAGCGACCTGTGCTTTTTGCACAGACTCAGTGGCCTTTACCATGTCGACCTGCTGCTCTAAACGTCGTAGATTAGCTTTTGCTTGACTGATATTGCCCGCCAACTGCTTCTCAGATTGCTTAAACTGATCTAAGTATTTCTGTTCACCTTCTTGTTCAGCTTTCAAGTCACTGACTTTTTGAGCGCAGTCAAGGGCTAGTTGGCGATCTGAATCTATCGCTTTGCGAGCATGGGCTTCGTATTGCTCAATAGAAGATTGCAAGCTGGCGACTTTCTGCTCAGACAATTTGCACTTAGCCAAAATTTGCGTGCGTGCATGATCTGACTTACGCAGCTCGTCTTTTGCTTCACGGATCTCTTGTTCAAGGATACGGATTGCTTGGCTGTCTACCACTGTTTGTGCTGCTTCTGTGGCACCACCTTTAACGGCAGTTACTAATTTTCTCCAAACTGACATAATGTCACTCCTCGATTAAAGTAAATGTTCTGCATAAGCATCTAAAAATGCTTCTACATTTTGAAATAAGGTTTGCACTTCGATCGTAATGCTCTGTGCTTTCGATTGAGAACTTAAAGAGCCAAACGCTGTGTAATACTCATCGCCAGCCACATTCGAAATACCCACAGTGGTCAGCGGGAAAATCATATGGGTTTTTAAAATCTCTTCGTTCAATGCGATTTTGTCTTTCACCTCTTTGACAGAAAAGAGTAAAGACTCAACGAGAATTTGTTCTCCGCTTATTGCTAACCAAGCATCAACACCATCGCTGTTGGCAATTAATAAACAATTTTCTTCGCGGGTAACAACGAGATCTTGGTTGTCACTAAAAAGGGCCTCAAGTTGATTAAGATCCCATGTCATGGCTACTCTCCTGTATGGCTAATGACCGTTGTTCGAATATGTCTCAACATTTCGTTGAGCTTGTTGGCAAAACTCGGGCTTAGTGTAGTCAGGTGAAAAACAATTAGTCAAATGTTATTTTCAACATTTGATATTTATTTGTCACTAATGTAAATTATACGTCACATTTGTATCGTTGGAATAGTTATGCAAAATCATTCGGATGGTCTGACAGCAAAACAGACAAATAGTGCCTCCGCAGATTGGCGTCAAGTGGTTCAGCGCCTATTAAAAGCGGAAATGTCTAAGCGCGGTGTTAAGTATCAGGATCTCAGTGAACGCCTAGTATCAATTGGGGTGAACCAAAGCGCAGACAACCTGCGCAACAAAGTGAATAAAGGAATATTAGGCGCCGATTTGTTGTTACAAATCATGTATGTGCTTAATATGCGCCGTATCGAACGGGATGATATCGTGGATATGTTTAGCGACATGGGGCAAGATCTCTCGCGGTAGCGATGTAAAAATTTTCCGAGCTTGCAGAACACGACCAAAAAATACAGACAAAAAAAAGCCCAACGCAAAAGTCGCTGGGCAAAATAACAGTCAGGAGAAACGTCAATAATAAATAAACTGTTGATGTTATTTTAGCCGCAATATGCAAAGTCACAAGTTGGTTAGCGTATACCAAGGTGATTGCAGGTATTAATTATTATACGTAAAATAACGGGCTACATTTCCCAGGATAATATATGAAAGTTTCTGAATTCCAGTTTGATTTACCTGAAGCCCTCATTGCGCGTTACCCCACTCAAGAGCGGACCGCGAGTCGATTAATGCACTTAGCCACAACAGGCTTGTCGCATTTGCAATTCACTGACGTGGTGAACTTGATTAATCCAGGTGATTTACTGATCTTTAATAATACTCGCGTCATACCTGCACGGTTACTCGGGCAAAAAGCCTCTGGTGGTAAAGTAGAAGTGTTGATTGAGCGCATTATTGACGAACACCATGTTTTAGCCCATGTACGTGCCAGTAAATCTCCTAAAGAGGGCACGCAACTATTACTTGAGGGCAAAGTGGAAATGGAAATGGTAGGGCGTCAAGATGCACTATTTACATTAAAGCTGCTTAACCCTGAGCCTATTCTTGAGATACTCGAACAATATGGGCATATGCCGCTGCCGCCCTATATCGATCGTCCTGATGAAGAGTCTGACAAAGAGCGTTATCAAACGGTATACAATGAGAAACCAGGAGCCGTCGCCGCGCCTACCGCAGGTTTGCACTTTGACGACGTCATTTTGAAGCAATTACGAGATAAAGGCGTAAACACAGAATTTGTGACCTTGCATGTTGGGGCTGGAACCTTTCAGCCAGTGCGGGTTGATAACATTCTAGAGCACCAGATGCACTCTGAGTATGCAGAGGTACCGCAAAACGTTGTTGATGCTATTGCTAAAACCAAAGCGGCGGGTAAACGCGTGATTGCTGTGGGCACTACGTCGGTAAGATCGTTAGAGTCAGCAGCGAAAGCAGCATTAGAAAATGGCACTGCGCTGGCGCCGTTTTTCAGTGACACAGACATTTTTATTTATCCTGGCTATAAATTTCAGGTGATTGATGCCATGTTAACCAACTTTCATCTATCAGAATCGACGCTCATTATGTTAGTCAGCGCCTTTGCTGGAAAAGAAAATGTGATGAATGCGTACCAAGAAGCTATTGCCCAGCAATACCGCTTTTTCAGCTATGGCGATGCCATGTTCATTGAGAAAAACCAAGACTGATATCCGGATTGTTATCAATACCTACGTTAGGCGAATAAATAGTGCGTTATTAGTTTTTATTCGTAGACGCAATTCGTATATAATCCGGCCACTTTTTGTCAGCAACTCGCTTGTTAGGCATTGAATATCACCTAAGACGAGAACACGCTGGTGGGCACGCCCTGTCAGCAGGAAGTATTTATGCAATTTGAATTAGATAACACAGACGGAAAGGCGCGCCGCGGCCGTCTTAAATTTGACCGAGGCATAGTTGAAACGCCTGCGTTTATGCCAGTTGGCACATACGGCACGGTTAAAGGCATGACGCCTGAAGAGCTTGATGAAACGGGCGCGCATATATGCTTAGGGAATACCTTTCATTTAATGCTACGCCCTGGTACTGAAATCATTAAACAGCACGGCGATTTACATGATTTTATGCATTGGCAAAAACCTATCCTCACGGATTCAGGTGGTTTTCAGGTATTTAGCCTAGGGGATTTGCGTAAAATCACCGAAGAAGGGGTAACTTTCCGCTCGCCAATCAACGGTGAAAAAATCTTACTGACCCCTGAAAAATCGATGCAAGTGCAACGTGATTTGGGCTCTGACATCGTGATGATTTTCGACGAATGTACGCCGCACCCAGCGACTGAGAGCGAAGCACGCCAGTCAATGGAATTGTCATTACGCTGGGCCAAGCGCAGTAAAGCGGAACATGGCGACAACCCATCAGCGCTATTCGGTATCATACAAGGTGGTATGTACGAAGGATTACGCGACGTATCCCTTAAAGGTTTAGAAGACATTGGCTTTGATGGCTATGCCATTGGTGGCTTGTCAGTAGGTGAGCCAAAAGAAGACATGATCCGCATTTTGGATCACACCACAGACAAAATCCCAGCGCACAAGCCGCGTTATTTAATGGGCGTGGGTAAACCGGAAGATCTGGTAGAAGGTGTGCGCCGCGGAGTCGACATGTTTGATTGCGTTATGCCTACTCGTAATGCTCGAAATGGTCACCTTTTTGTCACCAGTGGCATTGTCAAAATTCGCAACGCAGCCCATAAAATCGACACAAGTCCACTAGACGATAAATGTGACTGTTACACTTGTAAAAATTATTCTCGGTCATATCTACATCACTTGGACAAATGTAACGAAATATTAGGCGCGCGTTTAAATACTATTCATAACTTGCGATATTATCAGCGTGTTATGCAAGGGTTGCGTGATGCGATTGCCGAACAGAAGTTAGATGAATTCGTTGCGGATTTCTACGCACAAAAAGATATGCCGGTACCGGCGCTATAACAACAAAACTTAACAAACTATGGGGAATTTATGAGCTTATTTATCTCTGATGCACATGCACAGGCAGCACCAGGCGGTGCAACAGGCGGCGGTTTTGAAATGCTGATCATGCTCGGCGTATTCGGTTTAATCTTTTACTTTATGTTATACCGCCCACAAGCAAAACGTGTAAAAGAGCATAAAAACTTGGTTAGCTCGTTGAGCAAAGGCGATGAAGTTTTGACCCAAGGTGGCATGGTTGGTCGTATCGTGAAAGTATCAGAAGAAAAGGACTTTCTTGAAATTGCACTAAACGATACAACCAACATCGTTGTACAAAAATCTGCTATCTCAGCTGTGTTGCCAAAAGGCACAATGAAAGCGATTTAAAATGAGTTACCTTAAATAAAGCGGGCGATTGCCCGCTTTATTTATGTTTACGACATTCAAAATGGAAGGATTTTTACGTGTTAAACCAAACTCCGTTATGGAAGTATCTTGTACTGATTTTTATCGTCGGTATGTGTGCTCTATACGCCACTCCCAATTTGTACGGTGAAGACTATGCCGTTCAAATCTCAGCCGGCCGAAATGCCAGTGTCGATGAGTCACTGCTAAGCAAAGTCACAGAAACGTTATCTAGCGAGAATATAGAAACAAAAAATATCGCTTTAGATAATGAACAAATTTTAGTTCGCTTGACCAATTCTGATAGTCAACTTATCGCGCGAGAAACCCTGCAACGAGCATTAGGTGATGACTACTACGTGGCCATGAACCTAGCCCCAGACACGCCAGCATGGCTTGAAGCCATTGGCGGTGCACCGATGAAGCTTGGGCTCGATTTGCGCGGTGGTGTGCACTTCCTAATGGAAGTGGACATGAACTCAGCAGTCAATAAGTCTTTTGAAGATATGGTATCCGATTTTAGAAGTGCACTTCGTGAAGAAGGTATTCGCTATCGCACAGTGCGCCAAGTTGAAGGTGGAGTGGAAATATTCTTCCGTGACCAAGATACCCTAGATAAGGCAGAGTTCTTTTTACGTAACCGTAATCGTGACTTGGTTTTCACTGAGAAAAATGACCTAAAAATCGTGGTCAGTATGTCAGAGCAGAAGCTTGCTGAAACCCGCGATTACGCGGTTAAGCAGAACATCACCATTATCCGTAACCGGGTAAACCAACTGGGTGTAGCTGAGCCAAGTGTACAAAAGCAAGGCGTTGACCGCATCGCTGTGCAATTACCTGGCATACAAGATACTGCCCGTGCTAAAGAAATTCTAAATGCAACGGCGACCTTGGAATTCCGCTCTGTAGATTTAGACCATGATGTACGTGATGCTGTTGCTGGGCGTGTACCTGCAGGCTCTGAACTGGTACTCGATCAGCAAGGTCAGCCGCAACTGCTGAAAAAGAAAATCATTCTGACCGGTAACCACATCATTGATGCTAACTCTAGCGCAGATGAGTACGGTATTCCTCAGGTGAATATTTCACTTGATTCTAAAGGCGGCAGTAAGATGTCACAGTTTACCAAAGACAGTATTGGTAAGCCGATGGCGACCGTCTTTATTGAATATAAATCAACGGGTGAGCGAGATGCTAACGACAAGCTGATTTTTGAAGCGAAGCGCGAAGTGATCAGTATCGCTACCATTCAAGCGCGCTTGGGCAGTAGTTTCCGTATTACCGGGTTAGACTCGCCACAAGAAGCGCATAACCTGTCGCTACTACTCAGAGCTGGTGCACTGATAGCACCTATTCAAATCGTAGAAGAGCGCACCGTTGGGCCAAGCTTGGGTAAAGAGAACATCGCACTGGGTACACAAGCCATCATTTGGGGCTTTGTCGCAGTACTAATCTTTATGCTGATTTACTACAAAGCATTTGGTTTGGTCGCGAACCTTGCTCTGACTCTAAACCTAGTGATGATCGTTGGCATTATGTCGATGATACCGGGCGCGACATTATCGCTACCTGGTATGGCCGGGATCGTGTTAACGGTCGGTATGGCGGTTGATGCAAACGTTCTGATATTCGAGCGTATCCGAGAAGAACTACGGGAAGGGCGCAGCCCCCAACAGGCAATTCATCACGGTTATGACAGTGCATTCTCGACCATTCTTGATGCCAACATTACAACCTTCATTGCGGGTCTGATTCTGTTTGCTGTGGGCACAGGCCCAATTAAAGGCTTCTCGATCACGTTAATGATTGGTATTGCCACTTCCATGTTTACCGCTATTTTTGTTACCCGTGCTGTTGTAAATGCATGGTGTGGTGGTAAGCCTTTGAAAAAATTATCAATATAGGAGCGCTGACATGCAATTGCTAAACATGAAAGAAACCGTCGGCTTTATGTCGTTGCGCGTTCCCGCAGCGATACTATCCGCGTTACTGGTTATCGGCTCTCTGGTATCCCTTGGTGTTAACCAGCTTAATTGGGGTTTGGACTTCACCGGCGGTACGCAGATTGAAATGCGATATGAAGGTGTGGCTAACTTAGACGCGGTTCGCGCTGAGTTAACTCAAGCCGGCTTTGTTGAGCCTACAGTGCAAAACTACGGTAGCAGCCAAGACATACTAATACGCATTGCTCCAATGGAAGGCGTGAAGAACGTTGAAATTGGCGACAGAGTAGTTGCTGCGTTGCAAGCTGCCGATCCAAGCGTTGAAAAACGCGGTATCGCTTTTGTTGGGCCAAATATTGGTGATGAACTTGCCGAGCAGGGCGGGTTAGCCATGTTGGTTTCTTTACTTTGTATTCTGGTATACGTAGCAATGCGATTCGAATGGCGTTTTGCTTTGGGCTCAGTTGTGGCACTTGCCCACGACGTAATCATCACATTAGGTTTGTTCTCAATTCTACAACTGGAATTCGACTTAACGGTACTGGCCGCTGTATTGGCAGTAATCGGTTATTCCTTGAATGATACGATTGTGGTATCAGATAGGATCCGTGAAAACTTCCGTAAAATCCGCAATTCAGAAACCGAAGAGATCATTAATATTTCACTGACCCAGACTTTGAACCGTACCATTATTACCTCGTTAACGACGATATTGGTATTGATGTCATTGTTCTTCTTGGGCGGGGCAACTATTCATGGTTTTGCGACTGCGTTACTGTTTGGTGTGATAATCGGTACGTATTCGTCTATCTACGTTGCCAGCTTAGTGGCGCTATGGTTAGGTGTAAGCCGTGAAGACTTGATGCCAACTGAGATAGAAAAAGAAGGCGCTGACCAAGAGTCAATGCTGTAGCAAATTAGATTACCCATAAGGGTAAACAGAGTTGCGCATCGAGAGCCGTTTGATTAACCATCAAGCGGCTTTTTTAGTGGTGTGTTTATGCTAACACTGTCTACCCAGTACTCAGTATTCAGTATTCAATACCCGGTACTTAGTACTCAGCTTTTGAATGCGAAGATTGGTCGTATTTTTTAGCCAAAAAAAAAGCGAGCCATAGGGCTCGCTTTAAAAAGGTCATACGTTCTTAAGCCATTACACTTTTAACCTATTACAACCTTAAGCTTTCAAATTCTTGACTAGGGTTTGCACGACTTTAGCGCTTCCAGCAACGATGTCACCGTTATGCATAGGGTCGTTATTACCTTTGAAATCTGTTACCAGGCCGCCAGCTTCACGAACGAGAAGTTCACCCGCTGCAATATCCCATGGCTTCAAGCCACTTTCCCAGTAACCGTCGTAACGACCAGCGGCTACGTAGGCTAAATCCAGAGCAGCTGAACCACTACGGCGCACATCACCCGCTTGGAAAAAGATGTTACGGAAGCTTTCAAGATATGTCGGTAATGCATCTTTGTTTTTGTATGGAAGTGCGGTGGCAAGGATCGTTTGGTTCAACTCTTTTGCTTTACTAGCACGAATACGGAAACCGTTAAGTTGAGCGCCAGCGCCTTTGCTTGCGGTAAATAGTTCGCCACGAATAGGATCGAACACAACCGCCTGGTCTAAACGACCTTTATGCATTAAAGCGATGGATACTGCGAAGTGGGGAATACCCTTGATAAAATTAGTGGTGCCATCTAGCGGGTCAATGATCCATTTGTAATCAGTGTTGCTACCTTCTACTACGCCGCCTTCTTCACCCACGAAACAATGGTCAGGGTAAGATTGTTGAATTTTGCGAATAATTGCTTGCTCGGCTTCTTTATCGACGCGAGTAACGAAGTCGTTACTGCCCTTGGCTTCAATCATTAATTCAGATTGATTTTCAAAACCACGGGCAATGACGTTGCCCGCAGAACGCGCCGCGCGCACTGCTATATTCAGCATAGGATGCATAGTAAAACCACCAATTTTTAAAAGAACGTTAAGATAAAGAATTTGTCACTCGCATTGCTTTTGCTAGCAAGTGAACAAAAAATCGCCGCGCAGTTTACCAAACTACAGAATATTCGCAATCATAATCTGGATTTATAGCAAACTATGTTAGCGTAAGCGCTCTTTGATATCTTCAAGTGTACTGGGTGAGGGCACTTGATAACTCGTACCTGATAATAGCCAATAGAGAATACTCAATGTTAAAACGCATTCATCACGTCGCTGTCATTTGTTCTGACTATGCACGCTCAAAGCATTTTTATACCGAAACACTAGGGCTGAACATTATTGCTGAAAACTACCGAGCGCATCGTGATTCTTATAAATTAGATTTAGCGCTGCCCGATGGCGGGCAGATTGAGCTTTTTTCATTCCCTGGGGCTCCAGAGCGCCCGAGTCGCCCAGAAGCACAAGGTTTACGGCACCTAGCGTTTGTGGTGGATGATGTTGAAACCACAGTGGCTTTCTTGACGGCGAAGGGCGTTGAGGTAGAGGAAATCAGGATTGATGAATATACCCTCAAAAAATTCACCTTTTTCGCCGACCCAGATGGTTTACCCTTGGAGCTTTATCAAGCATAAATACGATGTTGCCTCTAAGGAAAGTGTGATGAAGTGCTTGTTGGCGTTAGCATTGGCACTAAAGCGTGTGACGCAGATACCCAATTGCTACTAAATTCAGATGATACCTACATGCTTGTTAGCAGCCCTCAAGCAGGCGCTAACGAGGTCAAGCAAGATGAAGTACAACTTAACCGCCAGCAAACGTTGATTTTTGGCTTTTGGAAAGTAACCTAATATCCTTACGTGCAGTTAAGCGGGCCGGAAAATCACCCTTATAACATCTTCACATATTTTGTAGCATGTGGCTCACTCTGCGCACCGTGCCAACACTACTTTTGCACGCAAAATGTGCTATTATCCGCGCCCTAAAATCTCCATAAATCACAGATAATCCTTTGCTATGCTAGAAAATATTAAAATCGTATTGGTCAATACATCCCACACCGGCAATATTGGTTCAACAGCGCGCGCTATGAAAACCATGGGCTTGAGCCAATTGGTTTTGGTTGACCCAGTATCACCGCCAGACGGTAAATCTAGCGCGTTAGCTGCTGGGGCTGGGGATGTTCTGGCCAACGCGAAAATTGTCTCCACCGTGGCAGAAGCAGTAGCGGATTGTGGTTTAGTGGTCGGCACAAGTGCCCGTTCGCGAACGTTATCTTGGCCTATGCTTGAACCTCGCGAATGCGGCGAAAAGTTAGTATCCGAAGTACCTAAATATCCCGTTGCCTTAGTATTTGGCCGTGAGAACAACGGCTTGAGTAACGAGGAGCTACAGCAATGTCATTTTCATGTATGTATTCCCGCCAATCCTGAATATAGCTCGTTGAACTTGGCTGCTGCTGTACAAACACTATGTTACGAAATTCGCATGGCGCATCTTAATGAAACGCGACGAGAGACGAGTGTGCAGGAAGAATACCCGCTGGCGGATGATCTTGAAGGCTTTTATAGCCATTTGGAACAAACCCTTCACAAAACGAATTTCATCATTCCGCAACATCCAGGTATGGTCATGACCAAATTACGTCGCTTGTTTAATCGTGCTCGTCCTGAAACTCAGGAGCTGAACATATTGCGCGGCATATTGGCATCTATCGAAAAGTCCAGCAAAGACAATACATAACAATGTTCGAACGTATTAAAGAAGATATCCAGAGTGTATTTCACCGCGACCCAGCAGCGCGCAATACGTTCGAGGTTTTGACGAATTACCCAGGGCTGCATGCCATTTGGTTTCATCGTTTAAGTCATCGATTATGGAAGGCCAATTGGCGCTGGTTAGCTCGCAGCTTATCAACGTTCTCCCGTTGGGCGACAGGAGTGGAAATACATCCTGGCGCTAAGCTTGGCAGACGCTTCTTCATAGATCACGGGATGGGTGTGGTGATAGGTGAAACCGCAGAGATTGGCGATAACGTTACCCTATACCATGGCGTCACCCTTGGCGGTACTTCTTGGAGCGCTGGTAAGCGTCACCCCACTTTAGAAGATAATGTCGTGATTGGGGCAGGGGCCAAGATTCTTGGGCCTATCACTATGCACAAAGGCGTGAAGGTGGGCTCCAATTCTGTTGTGGTAAAGGATGCCCCTGAGAACGCCACTGTTGTGGGTATACCTGGTCGCATCGTGATGCCAAGCGCGAACAAAGAACAGAACGGCCACCGGGCTAAAATTGCCCGTAAGTATGGCTTCGATGCCTATGCTATTTCAGATGAAAACCCTGATCCTGTCGCAAATGCTATTGGATTAATGCTTGATCATGTTCACCTTATTGATACCAAAGTGGAAGAAATGTGTAAAGAGATCAATAACATGGGAGGGACTGTTTGCGGTAAATCACTGCCCACCCTTGAAATTGATAGCTTCGGCGATCATTTAACGACGGCGGAAAAAGAATCGGCAAAGGCGTCATTCGATCCACAAATTTAGCGTTGTTGATGGATGACTCAGTAAAAACCAGCACTCTAATACTTGACTAAAACAGTAGGATAAATACTTGACTAAAATAGTCGGGTTTGGGACAATAGCTGCAAGTTTTTAGCTAGGTGTTCAGAATGAAATTAACTTCTAAAGGTCGTTACGCTGTTACAGCAATGCTGGATGTAGCCTTACATTCACAGCGCGGTCCCGTGTCGTTAGCAGATATATCTGAGCGCCAAGAAATATCGTTATCTTATTTAGAGCAACTTTTTTCACGTTTACGCCGAGAAAAATTGGTAGACAGTGTGCGTGGGCCAGGCGGCGGTTACAAGTTGGGCCGCCAACCCAGCGACATTCCTATCGGTGAGGTCATTCGTGCCGTAGACGAGTCAGTTGATGCAACGCGTTGTCAAGGTCAGTCAGATTGCCAAGGTGGTGAGCGCTGTTTAACCCACAGCTTGTGGCAAGATTTAAGTGAGCGCATCAGCCTTTTTCTCGATGGCATTACTCTTGGAGAACTCATGGCGCAGCACGACGTGAAATTAGTAGCAGACAGACAAGATAAAACGAAACACCTCAATTATATTGCCGGCAACGAAATCGAAGTGAGCCTGCAGTAAATAAGCGGAGTAGACAATGAGCGACATTAAGTTACCAATTTATTTAGATTATTCATCAACCACCCCGGTTGACCCTCGTGTTGCTGCCAAAATGGCAGAGTGTTTGACCAACGAAGGCAACTTTGGTAACCCTGCATCGCGTTCTCACCGTTTCGGTTGGGTAGCAGAAGAAGCAGTCGACGTTGCTCGTAATCAAATTGCTGATTTGATCAATGCAGATCCTCGTGAAATTGTTTTCACTTCTGGCGCAACAGAATCAAATAACCTTGCAATCAAAGGCGCTGCACATTTTTACGGCAAAAAAGGTAAGCACCTCATCACAGTGAAAACTGAGCATAAAGCCGTACTTGATACGTGCCGTCAGTTAGAGCGTGAAGGGTTTGAAGTGACGTATTTAGATCCTGAGCCAAATGGTTTGGTTGATATCGAAAAATTCACAGCGGCCATCCGCCCAGACACGATTCTTGCTAGTGTGATGCACGTAAACAACGAGATTGGCGTGATCCAAAACATCGCTGCTATCGGAGAAGTGTGCCGCGAGCGTAAAGTGTTGTTCCATGTTGACGCTGCGCAAAGCACAGGCAAAGTGGCAATCGATTTACAAGCGCTGAAAGTAGACATGATGTCTTTCTCAGCACATAAATCTTACGGTCCTAAGGGGATTGGAGCACTTTACGTTAGTCGTAAGCCTCGCGTTCGTCTTGAAGCGCAAATGCACGGTGGCGGCCATGAGCGTGGTATGCGCTCTGGTACCATGGCAACTCATCAAATTGTAGGTATGGGTGAAGCATTCCGTATCGCACAGGAAGAAATGGCCACCGAGAACGAACGTATTCTAATGCTACGTAATCGCTTATGGGATGGAATCAAAGATATTGAAGCGGTTTACATCAATGGTGACATTGAACAACGCGTTGCAGCGAACTTAAATGTGAGTTTTGCATTCGTTGAAGGTGAGTCTTTGATCATGGCCCTTAAAGATATGGCCGTATCATCTGGTTCAGCTTGTACATCAGCCAGCTTAGAGCCGTCTTATGTACTTCGCGCGCTTGGTTTGAATGATGAATTGGCCCATAGCTCAATTCGTTTCACAATCGGCCGTTTTACCACCGAAGCTGAAATCGACCATGTGATAAGCGTAGTACGTAACGCAATCGACAAATTACGTGATATGTCTCCTTTGTGGGATATGTACAAAGAAGGCATTGATTTGAATACCGTTGAGTGGGCACACCACTAGTATTTGAATAATTTATAGAATTCACAGTAAGGCGAAATCGTCTTCACAAATGAGGTAACCATCATGGCTTACAGCGAAAAAGTAATCGATCACTACGAAAATCCACGTAACGTAGGTGGTTTTGACAAGAATGACCCTAGCATTGCAACCGGTATGGTTGGCGCGCCAGCATGCGGTGACGTAATGAAATTGCAATTGAAGATTGGTGCTAATGGCATTATCGAAGATGCAAAATTCAAAACTTATGGCTGTGGCTCGGCGATTGCGTCTAGCTCATTAGTTACTGAATGGGTTAAAGGTAAATCAATTGACGATGCCGTGAAGATTTCGAACATGGATATTGCTGAAGAACTTGCCTTACCACCAGTAAAAATTCACTGCTCTATTTTGGCAGAAGACGCTATTAAAGCAGCCGTTGAAGATTACAAAAAGAAACACCAGTAAACGTTAAACGAAAGAGGAGACCATAGTGGGAATTAAAATTTCTGAGGCTGCGGCACAACGAGCATCTAGCTTTCTGCAAAACAGAGGCTCAGGGCTAGGCTTGCGCTTAGGAGTCAAAACCACGGGTTGTTCTGGTTTAGCGTATGTGTTGGAATTTGTCGACGAGTTAAACGAAGATGACCATGTTTTTGAAGATAATGGCGTTAAAATCATTATCGATGGTAAAAGCTTGGTGTACTTAGACGGTACCGAATTAGATTTTGCCAAAGAAGGCCTGAACGAAGGGTTCCAGTTTAATAACCCTAACGCAAACGGCGAATGTGGCTGCGGCGAAAGTTTTAACGTATAGGTTTGCTATACGTGGCTATCAAAGAAGCAGGCTAACAGGCCTGCTTTTTATTAACGACGATTAAGACGTATCACGATGTAGACGCTTCCATTGTCTACACCTTCATAGGCCAAACTCAAAAGACGCTAATTGATATGAATTATTTTGCGCTATTCAACCTGACGCCTTCATTCGATGTAGACAAAGCGGCGCTTGCAGCGACGTACCAACAACTACAAAAACTCACGCATCCAGATAGGTTTGCTACCGCCAGCGAGCGCGACAAACTCATTGCTTTGCAAAAAAATGCGCAAGTTAATGACGGCTATCAAGTCTTAAAAACACCTCTGAGTCGTGCTGAGCATATGTTGGAGCTACGCGGGGTAGAACTACAGCATGAGCAAAAAACCATGCAAGACGGTGCATTTTTAATGCAGCAAATGGAATGGCGTGAACAATTAGACGATGCTCAACATGCTAACGATCCACTTACTGCCCTTGAGTCTCTAGACGACGAAGTAGCGGCGGATATTAAGCGGTTGTTGAGTGAGCTTGGGGTTTTTCTCGAGCAATCCGATGATGCGGCGAATGAAAACGCTGCAAATCTGGTACGTAAGCTGAAGTTTTTATTTAAGCTACGTCACGAAATTGAAATCAAAGAAGACGCGTTAAGCGACTTTTGAACAACTAAACGGTTTTTATAATGGCATTACTCCAAATTGCAGAACCTGGCCTGAGCGCGGCACCTCACCAACGTAAACTTGCCGTGGGTATTGATTTAGGCACAACAAATTCTCTCGTAGCGACTGTTCGCAGTGGTCAGGCAGAGACGTTGGGTGACAACAATAACCAACACCTTTTACCTTCAGTGGTCAGTTACACCGCTGATCAAGTGGTGGTGGGTGAGCAGGCTAAGCATGATGCTAGCCTTGACCCTGCAAATACCATTGTTTCAGTAAAACGTTTCTTGGGTCGTAGCCTCAATGATATTCGCCGCAGTTACCCAGACTTGCCTTATGATTTCGATGAGTCAAACCCAAACTCGCCGTTGCTGAATGTTACCGGCCGTCAAGTGAATCCAGTTGAGGTGTCATCTGAAATACTCACCATCCTGCGTTTACGTGCGGAACAGAGCTTGGGTGAAGAGCTAAGCGGTGCTGTGGTAACGGTTCCTGCGTATTTCGATGATGCGCAGCGCCAAGGCACTAAAGATGCCGCGCAACTAGCGGGATTAAAAGTGTTGCGGCTATTAAACGAACCCACAGCGGCCGCCATCGCTTACGGCTTAGACACTGCTCAAGAGGGCGTGATTGCCGTTTATGACTTGGGTGGCGGCACATTTGATATCTCTATTTTACGCTTGAGCAAAGGGGTATTCGAGGTATTAGCCACTGGTGGTGATTCAGCATTAGGCGGCGATGATTTTGATCACATGATTGTTAAGCATTTTCGCCAGCAGCTTGGCCTAGAGGGGGCGTTGTCAAAACGTTTGCATCGGGTCCTATTGGACAAAGCAAAGTTTGCTAAAGAGTCCTTGAGCGACAATGACACTGTTACAGTGGATTTTGCCGATGATGAGCAAAAGCTTCTCAGCTTATCTATTAGTCGAGAAACCTTTCAAGGTTTGATTGCTGACTTAACGAAAAGTACATTACGCGCGTGTCGCAGGGCGCTGAAAGACGCCGAGTTAGAAAAAGACGAAGTGCTAGAAGTCGTCATGGTTGGCGGTTCAACTCGCGTACCTTATGTGCGTGAGCAAGTGGGCGAGTTCTTCGGCCGAACCCCTTTAACCTCTATTGATCCTGATAAAGTGGTGGCCATTGGCGCCTCTATTCAAGCTGATATTCTAGTAGGTAACAAGCCTGACGGTGAAATGCTGTTACTGGACGTATTACCATTGTCTCTTGGCTTAGAAACTATGGGCGGTTTGGTTGAGAAAGTCATTCACCGTAATACCACTATTCCTGTGGCGAAAGCGCAAGAATTTACGACATTCAAAGATGGCCAAACGGCTATGATGATCCACGTGTTGCAAGGCGAGCGCGAATTGGTTGACGACTGCCGTTCGCTAGCCAAATTCACGTTGCACGGTATACCGCCGATGGCGGCTGGCGCTGCGCACATTCGTGTCACCTTTCAGGTAGATGCAGATGGTCTGCTTAACGTGATGGCGATGGAGAAATCCAGTGGCGTTCAAGCTGAGATCCAAGTTAAACCCTCTTATGGATTAGACGAATCACAAATCAGCGACATGCTTAAAGCGTCCATGCAGAACGCCACAGGCGACATGCAGGCCCGCATGCTGAAAGAGCAACAGGTAGAAGCTGCAAGAGTACATGAAGCCCTACAAGCTGCGCTGAATGCAGATGGAGCTGAGCTATTGAGCGCGGCGGAAATCGGCACTATTCAAGCTAGCTTAGAGGTATTAGATATCGCAGGCAAAAATGATGATATCGATGCGATAAAGCAAGCGATTAGCGCGGCCGATGCAGCGAGTCAAATATTCGCAGAAAAACGTATGGATCACTCGATCAAAAAGGCACTGGCCGGTCATACGGTCGACAGCATTTAATTTTATTTAGCGTCAGAATTAATTTTTCGATTTAAGGAAACAACAGATGCCACAAGTTATATTTTTACCTCATGCTGAGCTTTGCCCAGATGGTGCCGTACTCGAAGCGCCTTCTGGCACAACAGTATTGGATGTTGCTTTGAAAAACGGTATAGGCATTGAGCATGCTTGTGAGAAGTCATGCGCCTGTACCACCTGCCACGTCATTGTGCGTGAAGGGTTTGAATCGCTTGACGAGAGTGATGAGTTAGAAGACGACTTACTCGACAAAGCCTGGGGGCTAGAGCCTGATTCGCGTTTAGGTTGCCAAGCTATTATTAAAGATGAAGATTTAGTGGTTGAGATCCCTCGTTACACTGTTAATCAGGTTAGTGAAGGGCACTAATCGCTAATTTTGATTTTGCTTTAACAAAAACCAGCCACAGGCTGGTTTTTTTATATGTGCACGGCGGTAAAAATGAACTGTACATAAAAACAGGTGTTGTGCTATATTTTGTACAGACACGCAATTGAGGATACAAATATGGCCATTATTACCAGATACGTCGTTGAGCATAAAGGGGTTGAAAAGTTTGTGACCGCAGATAAAAAAGAAGCCGATAAGTACGACAAAATGCTAGAAGTAGCAGACAACCTAGCCGAGTACATTGAAGCTAAGGGGATGAAGTTCGAAGCGGATGTTTTAGAGGATTTGGCGATCATGCTGTCTAAAAATAAAGATGCGGTTGGCAAGATGTTCAAAGGTACTGAGGCAAAGTCTGTACTGTCTGACGAAAAAGCTGAAGTAGTCGCCCTTAGTAAAAAGAAAGCCTAAGGATCAGGGCCCAATCACGGCTCAATACTGAGAACTTATACCCACTCCAGTAAACAATGAATCGCTGAGCGAAAATTTATAAATGTAAGCTAAAAGGCGACCGTCAGGCCGCCTATGGCTGCTCAGTAGGTGGCTCTTTATCAATTAGAAGCATAAGATTAACTTGCTTTTTTTAATATCATTTCTTTAGTTTCTCCCTTGCTGTTAGGGGCATCTTTTTCTTCTTTAGCAGCATTGTGCGGCATATAACGCGCTTTTTTCTTTGCTTTGAGCATATGGATATCCGCTAAGACTAGACCATCAATACAATTGCCAAAATCAGCATCAATATTAAAGTCTAGGAAATGAATGCCACCGTTGTCATAGGTTTCCGTATATTGTTTATACAGCGTCGGAACCGCCACTCCCATGTTGGCCAGCATATGCTTTAGTTGGGTAAAATCTTTCTTATAATCACCGCCTGTAAAACTTTCAGCTAAATCGGTTGCCAAATGATAAGGGGTTTTAGAGGTGGCAATAGTGTCTTTATGGGTAAAATACAAGCGGTAAAATTGTACTAACAAGTCTTTGGCCGCTTTAGGGTAGGTATCGCTCAAGGAAACAGGTCCGAACAAATAGCGATAGTCAGGGTGGCGCTGCAAAAATGCCCCTATGCCGTACCATAAGTAATCTAAGCTACGTTTACCCCAATACCTGGGCTGTACAAAACTTCGGCCGAGCTCAAGTCCTTTTTCAAAATACGGCTGCATTGCGTCGGTATAATTGAATAGCGTGGCTGAGTACAAACCATCGGTTCCGGTTTGTGCCAGTAACTTTTTAGCATCACCAAAGCGATAAGCGCCGGCAATTTCTAGATCGTCTGGATCCCAAAGAATCAAATGAAAATACTGGGTATCGTATTGATCAATATCACGTCTGCGGTGACTGCCTTCGCCTACGGCGCGAAACGCTATTTCACGCAGGCGCCCAATTTCGCGCATGATGGGTGAACTACCCTTGTATTGGTATAAGTAGATTGCTTTGCCATCAGTGGTTTCCCCTAAATGCTCACAATCACGTTTTATTGCACGGCTTAGTTCAGTGCGGTTTTCTGGCATAGCAATGGCTTTTTGGGTGGCAAAAATGCCTTGTTTGCCCATGCCGATGCGATAAAGGTGTTTTTTGAGTAATTTAACTTGCTGGATGCGATTAATTTTATCATTGGCATAGGATTCAAATGGGATCACTTCGCCAATACGCATGGGCAAATGCTTACGCTTTTGTTTAAACATTTCTGTGACCAGTAGCATGGCCGCCAATGGCTTATACAGCATGGATACACCATAAAATAGGGGGGAGTTTTTAGCATCAATAAATACTGGCAGGATAGGGGCTTTTGCTTGACGCGCAATACGCAAAAAGCCGCTATGCCAATGGGTATCCCGCACTCCCTGAGGGCGCAGCCTAGACACCTCCCCCGCAGGGAATATAAGTAGTGCGCCTTCTTGCTCTAAATGCTGCTGAATGTTGTGAATATGATCTTTTGCGGTGCCGCCGTCCATGTTATTGACCGGTAACAACATGCAGTGTAACGGGTCGATTGTCATCAACATTTGATTTGCCACGACTTTTACATCAGTTCTGATTTCGCTAACCAATTTTATGAGGGCTAGGGCGTCTAACGAGCCGATGGGGTGATTGGCAATAATAACCAAGCGACCTTGGCTTTGAATATGCTCACGCTCGTTATCACGCACCGAATAGCTAACATTGAAGTATTCAATAACTTGTTCAACGAATTCAAGACCTTGGTGGTGCGGATAGCTCTGAGCAAACTCGTTCATTTCTCGCTCATGAAGCAAATGTCTTAGTACAAATCCTGCTGACTTAAACAACCACGGCTTTTCAGCCACTTTTGGGTAGTGCTTGTGTAAAACGTCATTAACCGTAAACATAGAGAGTGCCGTTATTGCTGTTATTAGGGCTCATACTAGCGACGATATATGACGATTTGGTGCCAGTTAAATGGCAATTTAATTACAGTACAAAGAACAAAAACGACCATCAGGCGGCTTTATTTTGGCTTTTTGCTTTGCTCATGCGTAGGTTGAATAGATTGCTGGCGTGAGCCGTCTGGGTCCAGTAAATCAGCTTCATTTCCCCGCTTGCTAACTCCGTTAAGGCTGAGCAGTTTTCAATCCAGTCTCCATCGTTGTAATAGGTTTTCCCATTGATATTATCAACTTCGGGGTGGTGAATGTGCCCACAAATGACGCCGTCTAAGTCCATTTCCGTCGCGCGGTTAATGCACGCATGCTTATAGCGGCTAATGGCTTTATTAGCCTCTTTTATATGGCTCTTTAAATAGCCTGCCAATGACCAATAGGGGAATTTAAGCGATGCGCGAGCGCGGTTATACCAACGATTAATAAATAATAAAAAGTCATATGCCTTATCGCCTATCCATGACTGTAAAGGGCCGAAGCAAACTTCTTGATCAAACTGATCGCCATGAAGCACCAATAATTTTTTACCGTCTGCTGTGATGTGAACGGCTTCTCTGGCTATTTCGATTTCACCAAATGTGATGCCATCATATTTTTGCAATGGAGCATCATGATTGCCGGGCAAAAAGATAACGCGAGTGTCTTCCTTTGATAAACACATGAGTTTGTGCAGCACCTTATTATGCGCCTCAGGCCAGCGGAATTGCTTGCTCATTGCCCACATATCGATAATGTCACCTACTAGGTATAATGTCTCAATAGTTGAGTGCTCTAAAAAGTCGAGCAAGTATTCAGCTTTACAGTCTTTGCTGCCTAGGTGAATATCAGACAACCAAACTGTGCGGTAGTGCGCGCGATAAACCAGTGTGTTTTTCATGGTAAAACCCTTTAACTGTTTAGCGCTTAGGCTAAAAGCAGGGTTTTACAGTAAAGTGACGTTAATTTGAAAGTATCATGACAGTGAGCTCTCATTACCGATATATGGCAAAGAGCTCACTGGTGTTGGTGGGTATTAATCTAGGGTGTCGGATAAGCGCTTTTTGAGCTCGATTTCCTGATTTTGTGTTAAGGCTTTGTCGTCACTATTGCTAATGATGAATAAATCTTCAGCCCGCTCGCCGATCGTGGCGATTTTAGCCATACGTAATGAAAACTCCATTTCCACCAATAAGTTGCCCACTTTAGCCAACAGCCCTGGCGCATCTAATGCTTCAAGTTCAACCAGCGTGACATCAGGCTGACTAGAATAGAACCGCACTTTAGTGGGGACGTCCAGCTGTTTCATTTGACGGGACATTTTACGACGGTTCTGGTGCTCTTCACCCGGTTTGTTTAGCTGATTGGTCACAGCTTCTTTTAAACTGCTTAAGCGACTCGCCGAGTCAATCCTGTCTCCAGATTGTTCCAACACAATGAAGCTATCAAAGACGTAGCCATCATTGGTTTTCATGATCTGCGCATCATGAATCGAACAGTTGCGGCTATCAAGTACAGAAGCAACCTGAGCGAACAAGTTGATTTTATCTTTACCATACACCAGCAATTCTGTACCCGATTTAGCGGTGTGTTCATTGGCTTCGACGAGTAAAAAGTCATCAGTCATAGGATGGGCAGCTAGAATAACGCCCGCATGCCACGCAATTTGATCGGGCTTGAAACGCACAAAGTAATCATCCGTTAAGCGCTTCCAAAACTGTTCAACTTGGCTTTCATTTACGCCGCGGTTTACCAGTAGTCTTTTTGCTTTGGTCTGATGTTCGTCAATCCTATCTTGCAAAGCAACCTTGCATTCCAAGCCGTTATCTAAGGCTTTTTGTGTGAGCAAATACAGTTCACGAAGTAGGGTGGCTTTCCAGTCATTCCATAAGTTGTCATTGGTGGCACGTATATCAGCCAGTGTAAGCACATAAAGGTGATTAAGGTGATTGTGCGTGCGCACATTACCCGCAAATTCGTTGATCACCTCTGGGTCGTATATATCGCGGCGCTGTGCAATAACGGACATCATTAGATGGCTTTCAACTAACCAAGCGATGAGTTCGGCGTCTTTGTCATTAATGTCATGCATGGTGCAAAACTCGGCGACATCTTTAGCGCCTAATTTAGAGTGGTCACCGTTACGGCCTTTACCAATATCATGAAAGATAGAGGCAATGTATAACAGCTCTGGTTTGTCTAGGTTACGCACGATACGGCTACAACGAGGAAAGCCTGCGTTGCCCTGACTGTATTGATAAACGTTCTTAACTAATCGATGGGTGTGCTCATCGACAGTGTACGCATGAAATAAGTCGAATTGCATCATGCCTACAATATGATCCCATTGCGGTAAATAGGACTGTAAAATACCGTGCTTATGCATGATGTCCCACCCTAAACCAAAGAAATCTGGGTGTTGCATCAGTTCAATAAATAGCGTGCGACAGCGAGGAATTTCGCAGTAATATTGACTATGGAACTTACGACGCGCTAAGCGTAGTTGACTAAGTACGCTTGAATGCAAACCTTCAATTTGCGGCGTATCTGCAATCAGTAGTAAGCATTGCAGAATGTCTTCTGGCTCATTGAATACGTTGTCATGCCGCGTGGCGAGTAGACCATCGGCAATTTCAAAGCTTGGATTGATAATTGAGCGATCTTTGACTTTGATATGCAATACATCGTGTCCAAAACGTTGCAATAACATTTCGTTAAGCTCACTAATACGTCTTACCGTTCTGAAAAACGATTTCATCATGCGCTCGACAGATGCCTTACCATCATCACCATAACCTAAGCGACTGGCCACATCATTTTGATAATCAAATAACAAACGATTTTCGCTGCGCCCAGCTTGCATATGCAGTGCAAATCTTATGCGCCATAGATTAGAGCGACACTCTAGTAGCTCTTGAAATTCTTGCTCTGTGAAGTAACCGCGTTCTACCAATTCCGTGCCCTTCATCACCTTAAAGTGTTTCTTAGCTATCCAACCAATATTTTGTATGTCACGCAAGCAGCCAGGGCTCTCTTTAACATTGGGTTCGAGGTTATAAGAGGTGCCTTTAAATTTAGAATGGCGTATTTGTTGTTCTTTTGATTTAGCGATAAAAAAGTCTTTGCTAGTCCAATAACCGCGCCCATGAAGTTTTTTATTCAGAGTTAAAAAGGTGTCCTGATTACCTGTCAAAAGCCGAGCTTCGACCAAATTTGTCGCTATGGTGACATCACCACGGGCTAGGGAAACGGTTTCCTTTATGGTACGAACTGATTGGCCTATGTCTAAACCAACGTCCCACAAAAAGGTGATAAACTGACCTATGGTATTTTGCTGGGCTTGAGAGAGCGAACTAGGGCTAAGTAGCAACAGGTCAATATCTGAATAGGGTTGCAGTTGGCCTCTACCGTAACCGCCTACCGCCACCAATGCTATTTTAGTTTCTTTATGTAAATCGAGTAGTTCCCATGCATGGCATAAAAGAGCATCGACAAAGGTGGCACGACCAAGAACAAGGCTGTCTACATCTACTCGGGTAAACTCACTCTCTAACCAGTCATAACTATCGCTGATGCAGGCTTTAAATGCAGGAATGTCGTCAGTGGATTGAATAAGTTGGATTTGATTTATTAACGTTTGCAAAGACAAGATACGGTCCTTTATTCAATTGGATGACGATTTAATTACACAGATATACTCTTAAGGTTCATCTAATTAAAGCCTAATGACAAATAACTAATTCCGGTAAGAATTAATTATTTATCATAAGCTTAGAAAAGAGTTTACGAATGACGCTTAATGATTAATGACGCGCTCTATTTCCTCATCGTCCCGCAGGGTAAGAATTTCGACCCCGGTTTCGGTCACTAATAAGGTGTGCTCCCATTGAGCGCTAAGGCTGCGATCTTTAGTGACGACGGTCCAGTCATCAGGCAACACTTTAGAGTAACGTTTACCTGCATTGACCATAGGTTCGATGGTAAAACACATGCCGGCCTCCAATACCTCACCTGTGTTTGGGCGACCATAGTGAACGACCTGAGGCTCTTCATGGAAGTTAGCGCCGATACCATGACCACAGTATTCACGTACAATTGAATAGTTATGGCCTTCAGCATGTTGCTGTATGGCGTGCCCAATGTCGCCTAAACGCATTCCCGGCTTTACCATCTTAATGCCGATATAAAGGGCTTCTTGGGTGACGCGGATTAGGCGTTCAGTCATAATGCTTGGTTTGCCAACCACAAACATTTTTGACGTGTCGCCGTGGTAACCGTCTTTTATAACGGTGACGTCAATATTCACACTGTCGCCGTCTTTCAATTTTTTGTCGGCCGGAATGCCGTGGCAGATAACATGATTAACAGAGGTACAGATAGACTTAGGAAACGGCGGATTACCATAATTCAACGGGGCAGGGATGGCCTGTTGTTCATTAACGATGTAATCATGACAAATTTGGTTCAGTTCTTCTGTGGTCACGCCTTTTTTGACGTGAGGACCAATCATTTGTAATACATCTGCTGCGAGTCGCCCGGCAACGCGCATTTTTTCAATTTCTTGTGCGGTTTTGATAGTAGCTGGCAAAGCAATGTCCTAATTTTTTCGGGTCTTAATAAATGTGGTTATATCTTAACTTTTCAAGGCGCTGGTGTATAGCGCCTATACCTAAACTTGAATTTCCCTCATTCTCGTGATATAAAGCGCCCCGCTGAAACAACTGTTCATTGATATGCTCTTCTGAACTTGTCATAAAACGGTTATTTACAGCGACTAACTTATATTTAATAACACACATACATCGACACAGTTTTCGGGGTGTTTGTGCAAGATTCGTCTGCACAGATCGAGACCTGGGATGTATGGAGGCCTAACCCCATATTAAGGAAACTAATATAATGGCAAATGTATCAATGCGCGATATGCTTCAAGCAGGCGTTCACTTCGGTCACCAAACTCGTTACTGGAACCCAAAAATGAAACCTTTCATCTTTGGCGCTCGTAACAAAGTTCACATCATCAACTTAGAAAAAACGGTTCCGTTATTCAACAATGCGTTGAATTACATCGGCAGCGTTGCTTCAAAGAAAGGTAAAATCCTTTTTGTTGGTACTAAACGTGCAGCAAGTGATTCAGTTCGTGACGCAGCAGTTAAATGTGACCAGTTCTACGTTAACAAACGTTGGTTGGGCGGCATGTTGACTAACTGGAAAACAGTTCGTCAATCAATCAAACGCTTGAAAGATCTAGAGCAACAAAGCCAAGACGGTACGTTCGACAAAATCACTAAGAAAGAAGTGCTTATGTTACAACGCGAAATGGCTAAGCTAGAAAACAGCTTGGGCGGGATCAAAAACATGGGCGGTCTTCCTGATTGTCTTTTCGTTGTTGATGCTGATCACGAGCACATTGCGATTACCGAAGCGCGTAACCTTGGTATTCCAGTTGTTTCTATCGTCGACACTAACTCAAACCCAGATGGTGTTGATTACATCATTCCTGGTAACGATGATGCGATCCGTGCAGTTCAACTTTACTTGAACTCTGCTGCTGACGCCGTTATCGAAGGTCGTGAGAAGAACATTGAAGTACAGGCTGAAGAAGGTGAGTTTGTTGAAGCTGCTGAGTAATCAGCCCCTTTAATATTCCTATTGAGTCAGTCTGTTAATGCACAAATGTGCATGACACGAAAATCTAACAGGGGCTAATGCCCCTGTTTTTTAATCCTAATTTAAGTACATTATATTGCTGAGGAAACGACAATGGCAGTGACAGCAGCCCTAGTTAAAGAATTACGCGAGCGTACCGCTGCAGGTATGTTGGATTGTAAAAATGCACTAGTTGAAGCTAACGGTGACATCGAGTTAGCAATCGAAAACATGCGTAAAAATGGCCAAGCAAAAGCGGCTAAAAAAGCAGGTCGTATCGCCGCTGAAGGCGTTATCTTGACCAAAGTTGCTAACGGTGTAGCAACAATGATCGAATTGAACAGTGAAACAGATTTCGTTGCTCGTGACGAAGGTTTCATCGCATTCGGTAGCAAATTGATCGAAGTGGCGTCTGCTAACAAAATCAATGACATTGAAACGTTGAACGATTCAGTGGTTGACGGCGTTAAAGTAAGTGACGCACGTGACACTTTGGTTGCTAAAATTGGCGAAAACATTTCTCCACGTCGTGTTATCTCTGTTGAAGGTGATAACCTTGGCGCATACGTACACGGCGGCCGCATCGGCGTTATCGCTATCCTTCAAGGTGGCGACGAAGAGCTTGCAAAAGACATCGCTATGCACGTTGCAGCAGCTAACCCTCAGTTTGTTAAGCCAACTGATGTACCAGCTGAAGTTGTTGCTAAAGAAAAAGAAATTCAACTTGATATCGCTATGCAGTCAGGCAAGCCTGCTGACATCGCTGAGAAGATGGTTTCTGGTCGCATGAACAAGTTCACTTCTGAAGTAAGCCTAACAGGCCAAGCTTTCATTAAAGATCCTTCAACGTCTGTAGCACAATTGCTTAAAGCGAAAAATGCTGACGTTATCAACTTCGTACGTTTCGAAGTAGGTGAAGGTATTGAGAAGAAAGAAGAAGACTTTGCTGCTGAAGTAGCTGCACAAATGGCCGCTGCTAAGAAATAATTGCGCCATTTGCTTTTGCGAAAAGCTAATGTCATATAAACTATTGGCACCTCAAATTGAGGTGCCTTTTTATATGTGGACCAAGCTGTATAACGGCACGTACTGTAAAATTCAGTACATTTAGGTTCTTAACGCCTAAGTTTAGCGCTAAGTGTTGAACTATGTGCGCACAAAAGCAACTTAGGTAATGCCTGTACGCTAAGACGTACATTGTTATACCGAGAGTTATTGACCCCCATTATTCGTTAAATAAGGAACAGCCTGCCGATGAGTACAACACCTAAACATGCCTATCGTAGAATATTACTAAAGCTAAGTGGCGAAGCCTTAATGGGCGAAGAAGGCTTTGGAATTGATCCAAAAGTTCTTGAGCGTATGGCGCAAGAAATAAAAGAATTGGTTGAACTGGGTATTGAAGTTGGCTTAGTCATAGGCGGCGGTAACCTATTCCGCGGTGAAGGTTTAGCAAAAGCAGGCATGAATCGTGTTGTTGGCGATCACATGGGTATGCTCGCGACAGTTATGAACGGTCTAGCCATGCGTGATGCGCTACATCGTGCATTTGTTAATGCCCGTCTAATGTCAGCCATTCCACTTAATGGCGTATGTGATGCCTATAACTGGGCTGAAGCTATTAGTTTATTAAAATCTGGTCGCGTGGTTATTTTTGCCGCAGGTACGGGCAACCCGTTCTTCACAACTGACTCAGCCGCGTGTTTGCGTGGTATTGAAATAGAAGCCGATGCTGTGCTTAAGGGCACTAAAGTAGACGGTGTATATGATTCAGATCCTGCGAAAAATCCAGATGCCGTGTTATACAAAAAACTGTCTTACTCTGAAGTATTAGACAAAGAATTAAAAGTGATGGACTTGGCGGCATTTACGCTAGCCCGAGATCACAATATCCCTATTCGCGTTTTTAATATGAATACCCCAGGATGCTTACGCGCAGTTGTGCTTGGTGAAGATGTTGGTACCGTAATTTGCCATCCAGAAAAACAAGATAATTAATTAGGAAGACATTTTATGATTGATGAAATCAATGTAGACGCGCGTCAGCGCATGGAAAAAAGCGTGCTTGCGTTACGTGGTCAATTTACCAAAATTCGCACCGGTCGTGCCCATCCTAGCTTATTAGATAGCATAATGGTGCCATATTACGGCGCACCGACGCCGTTAAAGCAATTGGCTAACGTGATAGCTGAAGACTCTCGCACACTTGCCTTAACTGTGTTTGACAAAAGCGCAGCACAAGCCGTTGAAAAAGCAATTATGCAGTCAGATTTGGGGTTAAACCCAATGAGTGCAGGTACGGTTATCCGTATTCCTATGCCCGCATTGACAGAAGAGCGCCGGAAAGATTTGATCCGCGTCGTACGTAATGAGGCTGAAGGCGGCCGTGTCGCTGTGCGTAATATTCGTCGTGACGCCAATGGCGATATCAAAGAGTTATTGAAAGAAAAAGAAATCAGCGAAGATGATGCTCACCGCGGTGAAGACGCTATTCAAAAGCTGACTGATGAATTCGTAAAACAAATCGATGACATCTTAGCAGCGAAAGAAACAGAGTTAATGGAAGTATAGTGGTTGCCTGATAAATGAATTCAGAATCACAATCGACCAGTAAACTCGTGCCCCAGCACGTTGCAATCATTATGGATGGCAACGGTCGCTGGGCCAAAAAGAAAGGCAAAATACGAACATTCGGGCATCGTGCTGGTGTTAAAGGTGTTCGTGCTTCTGTGTCTTTTTCCCTTAAAAACAACATCAAAGTTTTAACCTTATTTGCCTTTAGCAGTGAAAACTGGAATCGCCCTCAAGAAGAAGTGGGGGTACTAATGGAACTGTTCAAAATGGTCTTGAGCAGTGAAGTTAAAAAACTGCACAAAAATAACGTTAAATTACGTGTTATTGGTGATACCAGTCGCTTCGACAAAAAGCTGGTTGCACAAATTCAAGATGCTGAGACATTAACTGAAAACAACGATGGTTTAATTCTCAACATTGCTGCGAATTACGGTGGTCGCTGGGATATTCTCAACGCAGCCAAGACGTTGGCTGAGCAGGTCAAAGAAGGCGCACTCGAATGTGAACAAATCGACGAAGCCATGCTCAACCGTTATACCTGTTGCGCTGACCTTCCAGAACTCGATTTACTCATTCGTACCGGTGGTGAAACCCGTATTAGCAACTTTTTGCTATGGCAAGTTGCTTACGCAGAATTGTATTTTACCGATACCTACTGGCCGGATTTTAACGAAGATGCTTTCCAACTTGCCATCGATAACTTTGCCGATAGGCAACGCCGCTACGGGATGACGGGCGAACAGGTCAGTTAATGACAGGTTCGTTTGCAGTTATCTCCACTTTCGCTTCTGAGGGCTCACAATGTTGAAAGAACGTATTCTGACCGCACTGGTGTTGGCACCGCTGGTACTGTGTTCGATTTTATTTCTACCTATGCTTGGTTTCGAAATAGCCATGATTGGCGTGCTTGGATTAGGTGCATGGGAATGGGCAAATATGTCTGGGTTTGTTACCCGCCAAACTAAAGCCATATATACGCTTATAGTGGTGGCCATATGCAGCTATTTCACCTTTACCATAGACGTGGAAAATATCTGGTATCAAGGCCAGTTAAATAGCCTTTACCATTATATTTTAGGTATCGCCGCCTTGTGGTGGTTCGTATCTTTGTTGATGATCATTGCCTATCCTCGTTTTAGTTCATTTTGGCGCACGCGTAGGGGGATTCAAGGGATATTCGGTCTACTCACGCTAATACCGACTTGGGTCGCGATAGTCTCATTGCGAACCAGTTTGTATGACGTCGATAGCTTTTACGGCGCGTCACTCATTTTTTACGTGTTGGGCATAGTATGGGCTGCCGATATTGGCGCATTCTTTGTTGGAGTTAAGTTTGGTCGCACTAAACTGCGCCCAAGAGTCTCTCCTGGCAAAACCTTTGAAGGCTTAATGGGAGGCGTTGGCGCTTCTTCGCTTATCATCGCTTTTGCGGCACTTCACTATGCCGTTGACCCCAGCCGAATTTGGATCAACATTTTAATTGGCGGCTTGACGGTTGCGGTATCTGCATTAGGCGATCTAAACGAAAGTATGCTTAAACGCTGTGCGGGTATCAAAGACAGTGGAAACTTGTTGCCGGGACACGGTGGTATTTTAGATCGCATTGACAGCTTAACGGCGGCATTTCCTGTTTTTGCCTTTTGCTATGTTTCGTGGATGGCTTAATGCAAAATATTTGTATATTAGGCGCAACAGGCTCTATTGGACAAAGCACTATTGATGTGGTGTTGCGCCACCCTAGTTTGTATCAGGTTTATGCGTTAACAGCTCATAGCCAAATAGATAAGCTCCTTGAGCAAGCCAAACTGTGCCAACCTAAGTATCTTGTGTTATCCGACAGCACTCGTTATCAAAATGCCAAACAAGCGTTACTCGCCAGTGGAATAAAAACAGAGCTTCTGTCAGGCGCGCAAGCGTTAGCTGATGTTGCCAGCGCTGATGAGGTTGATGTAGTGATGGCCGCTATTGTCGGTGGTGCGGGTTTATTACCTACTATCGCGGCGGTTAAAGCGGGCAAGAAGGTACTATTGGCCAACAAAGAATCGTTGGTGATGTCAGGCGAGTTATTCATTAATGCAGCTAAAGAGCATGGCGCGACGATATTGCCCATTGACAGTGAACACAACGCTATATTTCAGTGCTTGCCTCATGACTTTCAATACGGTGATTTGGCGGCCTCCGGGATCAGCAGTATCTTATTAACCGGCTCGGGAGGGCCGTTTCGGGAAACGCCATTAAATCGTTTATCTGAGATGACACCTGCTCAAGCATGTGCTCACCCTAATTGGGATATGGGGCAAAAGATATCGGTTGATTCCGCCACTATGATGAATAAAGGCTTGGAGTTTATTGAAGCGCGTTGGTTATTTGGCTTGCAAACGAGTGATATCAAAGTGGTATTACATCCTCAGAGTATTATTCATTCCATGGTGCAGTATTGCGACGGTTCAGTGTTAGCCCAAATGGGCAACCCAGATATGCGCACGCCGATTGCCCATGGCTTAGCGTTTCCAAAACGCATTGATTCTGGGGTTAAACCTCTGGACTTCCAAACCGTGAGCAATTTTAGTTTCGACGAACCTGAGCCACAACGCTATCCCAATTTATATTTGGCAATAGAAGCATCTGATGCAGGCCAATATGCTACAACCGCATTAAATGCAGCGAATGAAGTGGCAGTGGCAGCTTTCTTATCTGGCCAAATTGGATTTAGCCAAATAGCCCAAGTCAATCAACAATGCGTAGCAAAAATGCAGGGGTGTCAGCTCGATGACATCAATGCCATTGTTGAGTGGGATAAGGAATGTCGTCGTCAGGCACAACAAATTATTTCATCTTACTCAAGAGAGGCGCGCTAATGTTAGGCTTTTTATGGAGTTTAGCGTCGTTCGTTATTGCGCTGGGTATTTTGGTCGCTGTGCACGAGTGGGGACACTTCTGGGTGGCAAGGCGCTGCGGAGTCAAAGTCGAGCGTTTTTCCGTCGGTTTCGGTAAAGCGCTTTGGCGTCGCACGGATAAGCTAGGCACTGAATACGTTATTGCTGCCATACCATTAGGTGGTTACGTAAAAATGCTCGACGAGCGAGTTGACGACGTAGCAGAAGAAGATTTGCCTCACGCTTTTAATCGTCAGCACGTACTCAAGCGAATTGCTATTATCGCTGCTGGCCCGTTAACCAACTTCATTTTCGCCATATTTGCTTTATTTGTGATGTATCTTATCGGCGTTCAAACTATCAAGCCGATGCTAGGCGAAATAAAGCCAGACAGTATCGCCAGCCAAGCTGGATTGCTAGAGGGCTCTATCATCAAGCGAGTGGGAGAGCGAGACACCATCGATTGGCAAGCGGTGAATCTAGAGCTGATTTCATATATTGGCAATGATACTCTGCCACTCACTATTACATTGCCAAATAGCCCAGTTGAACAAACTAAAGTGTTAAATTTGAGCACTTGGCAATTTGATCCGGACAAAGACTCCGCAATCGAAAGTTTAGGTTTGTCTGTGTATCGGCCAGAAGTCTTGAGTATCGTTGGTTTGGTGGCTGAAAAGTCTGCTGCAGAGCAACTTGGTTTAAAGGTTGGCGATAAAATTCAGCAGGTAGATGGAACTACCATGGCAAATTGGGAACAAATAGTCAGTTATGTTGCGAAGCGTCCCAATGCTGATGTTGTCATTGAGGTGCTAAGAGACGAGCAGGTTGTGAGGTTGAGCGGCTTGTTGGGCTCGCGCCAAGATGGTGAAAATAAGATTGGTTACTTGGGTGTCAGCCCAACGTTAGCACCATGGCCGAAAGGGGTTTTATTCACTCACCAATACGGTCTGATTGATGCTGTTGCCCAAGCGAGCGACAAAACATGGCGTCTGATGACGCTTAGCGTCGAAATGCTAGGAAAGTTAATTACAGGTGATGTGTCGGTTAAAAACCTCAGTGGACCGATTTCCATTGCCCAGGGTGCTGGGATGAGTGCGAGTTCAGGAATAGTGTATTTTCTGAGCTTTTTAGCGTTAATTAGCGTCAATTTGGGAATTATTAACCTTTTACCCATTCCGGTGCTTGATGGTGGACACTTACTCTATTACTTTATAGAGCTTTTACGTGGTCGACCCGTTCCGGACTCTATACAAGAGATTGGTTTTAAAATAGGTGGCTTATTATTACTCCTGTTTATGAGTATCGCCATCATTAACGACATTACGCGTTTATAATTTTTATCGGCCAAATTGGTCAAAGCACAAACATATGTGCGCTTAGGAAGAATGGTAATAAATGAAGTTTAAACAGTTAGTTGCTGCAGGATTGATGTTATCCGTTGCCAATATGGCAAAGTCGGCCCAAGAAAGTGAATTTGTCGTTTCTGATATTAAAGTCGAAGGTCTGCAACGTGTAGCCCTTGGTGCGGCATTGACCTACTTGCCGGTCAAAGTCGGTGATGAAATGAATAGCTTCCGTATAGCACAGGCTATTCGCTCATTATATGCATCAACGCATTTCGAGAGCATTGAAGTGCTGCGTGACGGCGATGTACTGGTGGTCAAGGTGAAAGAACGCCCCACTATCAGTAATATTATTCTTGAAGGCAATGACGACATTAAAGACGAGCAGCTACAAGAAAGTTTAGACGGCAGCAATATTCGTTTAGGTGAGCCACTGGATAAAACCGTGCTGACTTCTATCGAAAATGGCTTAAAAGACTTCTACTACAGTATTGGTAAATATAATGCCGATGTAAGTGCGATCATTACACCTTTGCCACGTAATCGTGTTGACCTAAAGCTGCTTTTCGAAGAGGGCGACGCCGCCAAAATTGAGCAGATCAACATTGTTGGTAACACCATTTTTGACGACGCTACTCTGTTCGAACAAATGGAACTGAAATTCGATGCCCCATGGTGGGATTTCCTATCCGAAACCCGGTATCAGAAACAGACCCTTACCGGTGATATGGAAACGGTCACAAGCTATTACAAAGACCGAGGCTATCTGAAGTTCGATATTGAATCGACGCAAGTATCCATGACGCCTGAGAAAGCGGGTATATACGTCACCTTGAATATTGAAGAAGGCGAGCAGTATAAAGTTTCTGAAGTGGAATTGGTCGGTGAGTTATTAGGTCATGAGGATTACTTAAAGCTCGTATTGCCTATTACGCCAGGGGAGTTATATAACCAGGCTGAAGTAACGTACACAGAAGAGTTTATCAGCAAGTATTTTGGTCGCTTTGGTTACGCTTATCCGACGGTTACCACCATTCCTGATATTAATGAAGAAGATAAAACGGTTAAATTGACCTTATCCGTGGACCCCGGCAAACGCATTTACGTTCGTCGTATTAACTTCGAAGGTAACATTGGCACTGCTGATGAAGTATTGCGTCAGTCAGTGACACAAATGGAAGGTGCATGGCTATCAAATGCAACGCTAGAATCTTCGAAGAACGCACTTTCTCGCTTAACCTACATGGAATCAGTTGATTTTGAAACGGTTCGCCTACCTGGCGAAGACGACAAAGTTGATGTTAACTTCAGCGTAAAAGAGCAAGCTTCTGGTTCATTCAATGCCGGGATCGGTTACGGTGATAGGACTAAGCTGAGCTTACAAGCGGGTATCCAACAAGATAACTTCTTAGGTACAGGTAAACGTATCGCCCTTAACCTAAGTACCACGTCATATCAAAAAAGTGCTCAGATTTCTTATACAGACCCGTATTTCACCATCGATGGTATCAGCTTAGGTGGCTCGGTTGGCTACAGCGAGTTTGATGGAGAAAGCGCTGGTTTTATTCAATATAACTCTAAACAATATTCAGTTGGCGCAAACGTCGGTTATCCTATTGATGAGTTCAACCGCATTAACTTTGGTTTGACCTACAGTAATGTTGAGTTGTTCCAAAGCACTTCTTATGAACAGACAACCCGCTTTTATAATCAGTTTGTGGATGAAAGTAACCCTGATGACTCTATTAAATACGATAGCTTCTTAGCGTCAGTTGCTTGGATCCGCTCAACGCTAAACCGTGGTGTTTTTCCAACGGCTGGTTCGTCGCAACGTGCGTCGTTCAGCATCACCACGCCGAATTCTGACGTTAACTACTTTAAAACCGAAGTGGATACCAAGTTTTATTTCCCATTGTCTCGTAACCAGCGTTGGTCGTTCTTGGCTCGCTTGAAGTTAGGTTATGGTAACGGTTATGGCACCGCCAATGGCGTAGATCAAATCTTACCGTTTAACCAAAACTTCGGTGCTGGCGGTAATGATTCACTGCGTGGCTTTGAAAACAACACTGTTGGACCTCGTGGTGTGCAGCTTACCCCTTCAGTCATCCGAGATATTGACGGCAATATTATTTACGGCAGCCCAGTTAATGACACTGTGACTATTTCGTCTCGTTCGCTTGGGGGCAACGCGATGATCTTAGGGGGGGTCGAGTTAATCGTGCCTACTCCGTTTGTGGAAGCTGACTTCGATAATTCGGTACGTACTAGCTTGTTCGTGGATGTAGGTAACGTTTGGGATACCGAATTTAGGTATGACCGTTATAAAGATTTAACGCTTAATCAACAGTTTAACAACGATCCATTAGAAGATTACAGTGATTACAAGTTGTATAGAGCTTCTGGTGGTCTTTCTGTACAATGGCTGTCGCCTATGGGACCTATGGTATTCAGCTTCTCTAAAGCGATTGAATCAAGAGAAGGGGATGACACGAAGTTTTTCTCTTTTAACATTGGTCAAACATTTTAAATCCAGTATTGTTTAGTGCTGAGAAAAATAACGATTAAAAATCAGGAGTATCTTTTGAAAACATTTACGAAAAGTCTTGTAGCAGGGGCATTAATTGGCGCAGCAGCATTCAGTAGTGCAGCATTGGCAGAGCAAAAAATAGGTGCGGTTAACGTACAAGGTATTTTCCAATCTATGCCTCAAGCAGCCACAATTCAACAAGACTTAGCGGCAGAGTTTAAAGACAAAACTGAAGAAGTTAGCCGCTTAGAAAAAGACATTAAGTATTACATTGAGAAGAATCAACGTGATGCAGCGACTATGAGCAGCAAAGAAAAAACTGAACTTGAAGGCAAAATCAACGCTCTTCGTGAAGAATATGCAGCTAAAGCGCAGCCGCTTCAACAAGAAGTACAAGGTCGTTTGAAAGAAGAGCAAAATAAATTGCTTGGTTTCATCAAGCAGTCAATTGACGTTGTTGCAGCGAAAGAAAAGTATGACGTTATATTAAACGCCAATGCAGTTGCGTTTATTAATCCAGAAGATGATATCTCTAAGAAAGTATTAGAGCAGGTCAGTAAAGTAAAATAAGTCCAACAGGACGCGCGTTAAAATCGATAATAAGGTCTGACTTTGAATCAAACGGTTAGCTTACAGCAATTAGCTGATAAAATTGGAGCCACGCTACATCTTACTGATGGCGACAGTGGTGAGACACAAATCCATTCACTGTCCACATTGGCGTCAGCAGGCAATGGTCAGATTTCATTTTTGTCGAATAGTCGGTATCGTAGCCAGCTTGAAAAAACGGCCGCTTCGGCCGTTATTTTAAAATCCGAAGATTTATCGCATTGTCAGTGCTCAGCATTAGTGATGGACAATCCCTATGTTGGGTTTGCACTCGCAGCACAATTACTTGACTCTACTCCTCGTTCGGCCGACGGCATTTCACCTTTAGCAGTGATAGCTGATGATGTTGAATTGGGGGATAACGTTAGTATTGGCGCGCATGCCGTTATTGAATCGGGTGTTAAGCTAGCAGATAACGTACAAATTGGCCCCGGCTGCTTTATTGGTAAAGAGGTAAGTGTTGGTGCCAATACTAAGCTGTGGGCAAATGTCACTCTGTATCATCGCGTAGTACTAGGGCAAGACTGTTTAATACAATCTGCCACTGTCATTGGTGCTGATGGTTTTGGTTATGCAAATGACAAAGGCCGTTGGGTTAAAATACCTCAGTTAGGTACGGTTATCTTAGGAGATCGTGTTGAAGTGGGCGCCAGTAGTACTATTGATCGTGGTGCGCTTGATGACACCATCATTGGTAATGGTGTAATTATCGATAATCAGTGTCAAGTCGCACACAATGTGATTATTGGTGAGAACACTGCTATCGCTGGATGCACAGTTGTCGCTGGAAGTGTTACTATTGGCCGCAATTGTACAATTGGTGGCATGGTGGCAATTAACGGACATATGGAAATTTGTGATAACGTTTACATTACGGGGATGAGTATGGTGACAAAAGCCATAGACAAACCTGGCGTTTACTCTTCCGGAATGCCCGCTATTGAAAACCGAGAGTGGCGAAAAAATGCAGTGGCGTTGCGTAACCTTAGCACCCTCAATCAGCGTGTCAAAACACTCGAAAAATCGCATTTAAAATAAGTTACCTTGCCAATTGGTGACTTAATTGAGGAGATAACCTGTTGGTTAATAATATCAATCAGCTTGGAATTGAAGAAATTCTTGAGCTTTTACCCCACCGTTACCCATTTTTATTACTTGATCGTGTTACGGACTACACCTTAGGTGAATCGATCACAGCCTATAAGAACATTACCTTTAATGAGCCGTGCTTCACTGGCCATTTTCCGGGTAAGCCTATTTTCCCCGGGGTACTCATCTTAGAAGCATTAGCACAAGCCGCAGGCGTGTTAGGCTTTAAAACTGCAGGTAATAGTGACGATTTATATTTGTATGCAGGGATAGATAAAGCGCGCTTTAAACATCCTGTTGTGCCTGGTGATCGTTTAGATATGGACGTGCGCCTTATAAAAGAGCGCCGCGGGATCTGGAAATTCCACGGTGTCGGCAGCGTAGATGGCAAAGCCGTCTGCGAAGCAGAATTCATGTGTGCAATGCGGAAACTATAACGTGATACATTCTACAGCTATCATTCATCCTTCGGCGATTATCGCCGATGATGTGAAAATTGGTCCTTATTGTCTTATCGGCGCTAATGTTGAAATTGGCTCAGGCACGGTGCTTGAGTCTCATGTGGTCGTAAAAGGCCACACTAAGATCGGCGAAAACAACCGATTCTTCCAGTTTGGTTCCATCGGTGAAGATTGCCAAGATAAAAAATATGCTGGCGAAGATACGTATTTGACCATTGGCGATAATAACGTTTTTCGCGAATCAGTCACTGTCCATCGCGGCACAGCTCAAGATAAGGCATTGACTCAAATTGGCTCACATAATTTGCTTATGGCTTATGCCCATGTTGCCCATGATTGCGTCATTGGCGATCACTCTATTTTGGCAAATAACGCGACGTTAGCAGGCCATGTGCACATTGGCGATCACGTTATTTTAGGCGGTATGACAGCCTTTCATCAATTCTGCCATATCGGCTCACATAGCTTTGTAGCAGGTGGCGCAATCGTGCTGCGTGACGTACCTCCCTACGTCATGATAGGCGGTGATAAAAGCACGCCTCATGGTATCAATAGTGAAGGTTTGAAGCGACGCGGTTTTGATAAAGAGGTCATTATGCAATTACGCCGAGCCTACAAGGTGCTATACCGAAATGGTCATCGAGCAGACGAAGCGGTCGAGTTGCTAAACGAAATGGCGCAAAGCACGCCCGAGGTTAAGATCATGGCTGATTTTGTGGCGACCTCTTCACGAGGTATTGTGCGCTAAGCCATGAGCGAAAAAGCCATTAGAGTAGGAATAGTTGCCGGTGAAACATCCGGCGACATACTAGCCGCCGGATTAATCAGCAGTATTAAGCAGCAATATCCCAATGCCATTTTTGAAGGGATAGCCGGTCCACGCATGCAAGCGCAAGGGTGTACAACGATATTCGACATGGAAGAACTATCTGTGATGGGACTCGTTGAAGTGTTATCGCGTATTCGCAGATTGTTGTTTGTTCGCAAAAGTTTATATCAACATTTTATCGCTAATCCCCCAGATATTTTTATCGGTGTTGATGCCCCAGATTTTAACTTACGTTTAGAGTTACCTCTTAAAAAAGCGGGTATTAAAACCGTGCATTACGTCAGCCCCACGGTTTGGGCTTGGCGTGAAAAGCGCGTGTTCAATATTGCTAAAGCAACCGATCTGGTTTTGAGTTTGTTTCCGTTTGAGAAGCAGGTCTACGATAAGCATAATATCCCATGTCAATTTGTGGGCCATACCATGGCAGATGGCATCCCTTTGGTGCCTGATAAAGGTGCTGCACGTAAAGCATTAAAAGTACACCCAGACGAGCGAGTATTGGCCTTGTTGCCTGGTAGTCGCCACAGTGAAGTGAGCTTGCTGCTCGATATTTTTATGCAAAGCGCAGAACTATTGTCCAAAGACGTAAGCGATTTATGTGTGCTCATCCCAGTGGTTAACAAAGAGCGCAAACGTCAAGTTGAAGACTATATGCGAGAGCACTTGGTTGACGTAAATTACCGAGTGGTTATCGGCCATGCTCGTGAAGTGATGACAGCTTCTGACGTTGTATTGCTAGCGTCGGGGACAGCGACGCTAGAAGCCATGCTATGCAAACGCCCTATGGTGGTAGCATATCGTATGAGCTGGCTAACCCACCAAATGATGAAGCGTTTATATATTGCTAAATACTTTGCATTACCCAATATTTTAGCGGATGAAGAGTTAGTCCCCGAATTATTGCAAGAAGACGTTAACCCTCAGAATATTGCCGGCAAATTATTGCACCACTTTAACCAGAGTGAAGATCAGAAAGCTGCGTTAGTCGCCCGCTTTACTGAACTTCATGGGTTACTCAAGCAAGATGCAGATGCCCAAGCGGCCAAAGCGGTATTATCGCTAATAGAACCCAATCAAGAGAGCAAGTAAATGACCCAGTTAATTGCAGGTGTCGATGAAGTTGGCCGCGGGCCCTTGGTGGGCGATGTGGTAACCGCCGCTGTTATCCTTGACCCAGCCAAACCAATTGCCGGGTTAGCAGATTCAAAGAAAATATCAGAGAAAAAACGTCTCGCCCTGTTTGATATCATCATGCAGAACGCATTAGCGGTCTGTGTAGGCAGAGCGTCACCGCAAGAGATTGACGAGTTAAATATCCTGCATGCCACCATGCTCGCTATGAAGCGAGCAGTACAAGGGCTAGCAACCCAGCCCACGTTTGTGCGCGTAGACGGTAATCGGTGTCCTAATTGGGATTATGCCAGTGAAGCGGTGGTAAAAGGTGATAGCCTATTTGCTGAAATTTCAGCGGCTTCGATTATTGCTAAAGTGACCAGAGATGCGGAAATGAGCGAGTTACATAATGCTCACCCTGAATACGGTTTCGCTCAGCACAAGGGATACCCCACAAAAGCGCACCTAGAAAAACTGGCTGAACTTGGCCCTTTATCTCAGTACCGAATGAGCTTCAAACCCGTGCAATTATCGTTAATGCAACGTGGCGGGCAGTTGGCAGGAAACTAAATGTCTGATTGTAAATTTGTACACTTGAGAGTCCACAGCGACTATTCAATGCTAGACGGTTTGAACAAAGTAAAACCGCTGATTGCCCATGTAAAATCACTCAATATGCCTGCGGTTGCCTTAACCGATCAGATGAACATGTGTGGCCTGGTAAAATTTTATGAGCAGGCCCATTCAAACGGCATTAAACCCATTATTGGTACGGACTTCTGGGTGCAGTCAGATGCACTAGAAGATCATGTTTTTCGCTTGACGTTGCTAGCCGCTAATAACAAAGGCTATAAAAATATCACTTTGCTCATCTCTAAAGCGTATCTGCGCGGCAGTGTGCAAGACAAAGCCGTTATAGACCAAGAATGGTTGGTTGAGCATAGTGAAGGGGTGATCATCCTTTCGGGTGGCCGTATGGGCGACTTAGGCGTTTATCTAACCAAAGGCAATGTTGGCCTAGCTGAAAAGGCTACCGCCTTTTACCAGCAGCATTTTCCTGACCGTTTCTACTTAGAATTAACACGCACAGGGCGCTTAGGCGAAGAAGACTATATTCACCGAGCGGTGGAGTGGGCAGGGCAACACGACTTGCCCGTAGTGGCCACAAACGAAGTGTGCTTTATCTCACCTGATAACTTTGAAGCGCACGAAATCCGCGTGGCCATTCATGATGGTTACACACTGAACGATCCACGTCGTCCTAAGTTGTACAGTGAGCAACAATACATGCGCACCAGCGAGGAAATGTGTGAGCTATTTGCCGACATTCCCCAAGCGATTGAGAACACAGTTGAGATTGCCAAGCGTTGTAATGTATCAGTACTACTAGGCACTTATTTCCTACCAGATTTCCCTACGGGCGATATGTCCATCGCAGACTTCTTAGTAAAAGTATCTGAAGAGGGATTAGAAAAACGCTTAGCGTTTCTTTTCCCTGACGAAGAAGAACGCCTTGCTAAACGCCCAGAATACGATGAACGATTAAAGATTGAGTTAGTGGTAATCAACCAAATGGGATTTCCCGGTTACTTCTTGATCGTAATGGAATTTATTCAGTGGAGTAAAGATAACGGTATTCCAGTTGGCCCGGGACGAGGGTCAGGTGCTGGTTCACTGGTGGCATATGCACTAGGGATCACGGATTTGGATCCGCTGGAATTTGATTTGCTGTTCGAGCGATTCTTAAACCCTGAGCGGGTTTCCATGCCGGATTTCGACGTCGATTTCTGTATGGACAGACGCGACGAAGTGATTGATCACGTTGCTGAAATGTACGGTCGTGATGCGGTATCGCAAATTATCACATTTGGTACCATGGCTGCGAAGGCCGTTGTGCGCGACGTTGGGCGAGTTTTGGGTCACCCTTATGGCTTCGTTGATCGTATTTCAAAGCTTATTCCACCTACGCCAGGTATGACGTTAACCAAAGCATTTGAAGAAGAGCCGCGATTACCGGAGCTTTACGCCTACGATGAAGAAGTCAAAGATCTCATCGATATGGCGCGAATTCTTGAAGGGGTAACTCGTAACGCGGGTAAACACGCCGGTGGTGTGGTTATCGCGCCAGATAAAATTACCGATTTCGCGCCCTTATATTGTGATGATGAGGGGAAAAACCCAGTCACGCAATTTGATAAAAATGATGTTGAAACGGCAGGTCTGGTTAAGTTTGATTTCTTGGGCTTACGTACACTGACCATTATTCAATGGGCTATCGATATGATTTCCGCCGGTAAAGGCGTCGATATCGACATCTTGGCGATTCCGATGGATGACAAGAAATCCTTTAAACTCTTACAGCGCTCTGAAACCACAGCCGTTTTCCAGCTTGAATCCCGCGGTATGAAGGATTTGATTAAGCGACTTCGACCCGATAGCTTTGAAGATATTATCGCGTTGGTAGCTCTATTTAGACCGGGTCCTTTGCAATCAGGTATGGTGGACAACTTTATCGACCGTAAACATGGCCGAGAAGCAATCTCCTATCCCGATGCCACATACCAACATGAATGCTTGAAAGAAATTCTGGAGCCGACATACGGCATTATCTTGTATCAAGAACAAGTTATGCAGATAGCTCAGGAAATGTCTGGGTATAGTTTGGGAGGGGCAGATTTACTTCGCCGAGCTATGGGTAAGAAAAAGCCCGAAGAAATGGCCAAACAGCGAGAGTCATTTGAGACCGGCGCCAAAAACAACAACATTGACCCTGAGTTGGCGATTAAAATCTTCGATCTGGTAGAAAAGTTCGCTGGGTATGGTTTTAACAAATCTCACTCTGCTGCTTATGCCTTGGTCTCTTATCAAACCCTTTGGTTAAAAACCCATTATCCTGCTGAATTTATGGCGGCGGTAATGTCCGCTGATATGGACAACACAGATAAAATCGTGACCTTAGTCGACGAATGTCAGCGAATGGGAATTACCTTATTGCCACCTGATGTCAATGCAGGTAGCTACAAGTTTACCGTTGATAGCGAGGGGCGAATTGTTTATGGCATCGGAGCCATCAAAGGTGTGGGGGAAGGCCCTATAGCCGCGATCATTGAAGCGCGGGAAAACCACGAAAAATTCACAGACTTATTCGACTTCTGTGCAAAAGTGGATACTAAACGGATCAATAAGCGAGTGCTTGAAAAACTCGTTTACGCTGGCGCACTGGACAACCTCGGGCCACATCGAGCGTCTATTATGGCCACCTTACCGGAAGCGATATCTGCCGCAGATCAACACGCTAAAGCCGAGGCCCACGGGCAAAGTGATATGTTTGGCCTGCTAACCACAGAGCCTGAGCAAGTGGAGCAAGCGTTTGCTAAAGTGCCACATTGGGCAGAGAAAGTCTGGTTAGACGGCGAAAAGGTCACATTAGGGCTTTACCTAACGGGACACCCAATTAACCAATATGCCCAAGAAATTAAACATTACTGTACGGGTCGCTTGATTGATCTCAAACCGACCCATAAAGATGTCGTATCATACGCGGTAGGGTTAGTTATTGGCGTACGGGTGATGACCAATAAACGAGGTCGACGTTGGGGCATTGTCACATTAGATGATAAAAGTGCTAGGATAGATGTACGTTTTTTCCCCGATCTGTTTGAACAATACGAGGAAATACTGCAATCTGACCGAATATTGGTGGTAAGTGGACAGGTCAGCTTTGATGAATTTTCCGGGGGCAATACAATAGGCGCCCGCGACGCTATGGACATAGTTCAGGCGAGGGAAAAGAACGCAAAATGGTTAAGTATGCAGTTTGAATCGAGCTGGTGTAATGCCTCAACACTCGCTAAACTGCAAGCAATATTAGCGCCTTATCAAGGCGGAAGCTGTCCGGTACAAGCCCATGTTGTGCATCCGGATGCCGAGGTAACATTAGCGTTAGGTGCCCAGTGGTACGTTACCCCTGAGGATCAGTTACTTTTTGAATTACAGCAGCAGTTCGGTAAAGAGCATGTAGAGCTGGTGTTTCATTGATTTTGACAGATATAACGTCTGTTCACGAATAAACAAATTAGGTGTGGAATGAGCTTGAATTTTTTGGATTTCGAAAAACCAATCGCTGATCTTGAAGCAAAGATTGAAGGATTGCGTTTGGTTAATCAAGGCGGTGAATTCGATATTAGTATCGAGGAAGAAATCACAAAACTGCGTGAAAAAAGCGCGGAAATGAGCAAAAAAATATTCGCAGACTTAGGGGCATGGCAAGTATCGCAACTTGCGCGTCACCCAATGCGCCCGTATACCTTGGATTATATCCCCCGTATTTTTAGCGAATTTGATGAGTTGGCAGGTGACCGCGCTTTCGCCGATGACAAAGCAATCATCGGTGGCTTAGCCATGTTAGATGAGCAGCCTATTATGGTCATTGGACACCAAAAAGGCCGCGATACCAAAGAGAAAATCAAACGTAACTTTGGTATGCCTAAGCCTGAAGGTTATCGTAAAGCGTTGCGTTTAATGGAAATGGCTGAGCGTTTTAATTTGCCTATCATTACCTTTATCGACACCCCTGGTGCTTACCCTGGTGTGGGCGCTGAAGAGCGTGGTCAAAGTGAAGCCATTGCCCGCAATTTAAAAGTGATGGCCGGACTCAAAGTGCCCATTATCTGTACTGTGATAGGTGAAGGTGGCTCGGGTGGCGCATTGGCAATTGGTGTTGGCGATCGTGTTAATATGTTGCAATACAGTACCTATTCCGTTATTTCACCGGAAGGTTGTGCGTCAATCCTCTGGAAAAGTGCTGACAAAGCCCCTTTAGCCGCAGAAGCGATGGGCGTAGCTGCTGGACAAATTAAAGAGTTAGGCTTGATCAACAGCATAGTGGAGGAGCCTTTAGGTGGCGCGCATCGTGATCATGACGTTGCAGCGGCGAATCTGAAAGCGACCATTAAACAGCAACTCGCTCAACTAAAAAGCTTGTCTGTTGAAGAGTTACTCGATCAACGGTACGAGCGACTCATGTCGTTTGGTTACTGTTAAAAAATTGATTAGCTGCCTGTGTAAGCAGGCTGTTTATGTTCAGCGCTTTTACAAACATGTACTCGCGCTGACGTTGTTAGCAACCCATTGGCAGATATGTCTTTATTCGACCATTTAGCAGCGCAAGTATCTGCACTGAAACGCTCCCACCCATCTCCTCTACACCTTGTTGTTGCTTACAGTGCTGGCATTGACTCTCATGTGCTGTTACATGCTTTGTGGCAGTTAAAACAAGCTGACATTTCATCGTTTCAATTAAGTGCTCTCTATATTCATCACGGGTTGAGTGATAATGCCGATAAATGGCAGCAGCACTGTGCCACTGTGTGCAGTGAACTTGAAGTCGAGTTTCATAGCGCCAAGGTATTTGTTGATGTAGCGAGCGGGAACGGGATTGAGGCACAAGCAAGAGATGCGCGTTATGCCAAATTAGTCGAAGTAGCGCCGCCAGGCAGTGTTGTAGCGTTAGCACAGCATCAAAACGACCAGTTAGAAACCGTATTACTGCAACTAAAACGTGGTGCTGGCCCAAAAGGCTTAAGTGGTATGGGGCGTCTTTTTTCTCGCGCTAAACCTTCGACACCTCAAGAGCAAGTACATTTTTTTAGACCTTTGCTAGAAATAAGCCAAGCGCAGATTCATCGTTATGCTGATGAACACGCGCTGGTGTGGCAAGAAGATGAGTCGAATCAAAACGTCGACTTTGAGCGTAATTTTATTCGCCGAGATATTAATCCGCTTTTACATCAGCGTTGGCCACACTTTGCTCAGTCGGTTTCCCGCAGCGCTCAGTTATGCGCACAGCAGCAAGCGTTATTAGATGAAGTAACACAAGAAAAACTACTCTCGCTGCGAAACCCAAACAACACCTTGTCTGTTGAGCTTCTCTTGGCGTTGACTGAGCCATGGCGTTTGCAAGTGGTGCGCATGTGGCTAGATACCCAGAATATTCTCAGTCCAAGCCAAGCAATACTGGCACAGTTAAGCAGGGAGCTGTTGTTAGCCGCGCAAGATGCTAGCCCAGTGATACAGTGGCAAAAATGGCAATTCAGGCGTTTTGAAAATGCGCTTTATGTGATAACCATTCCTGAGCAGATAAGTCCATATGAAACGGTTATACAGCCATATGAAGTAAAAAAATTACCCTTATCCTTAGGGGAATTAGAGCTAAAACGTGGGCAATTAACCGAAGTAAGCGATGACAGCCTCAACATAGATAATCTTGATGTTGCCCCAGTAAGCGTGGTCTTTGGTGGTTTTTCTCAGCGCTTTACACCGCAAGATGCACCCCAATCTAAGCCGTTGAAGCAATGGTTCAAAGAGTGGAAGATACCTCCTTGGGAGCGCACAAACATTGCGATCATCAGGCACGGCGAGCAGATCATTGGCTTGCTGATCCATGGTCGATTTGTTGCTGGAAAATCGATTCAGCACAAAGCCGTATCGCAAAACAAACTTGATTCATCAGGCACCCTAACATACCAAAAGTAGGGTGGGTAACAGCAAGTCCGCTGCGTTGAATTCAGCCTATCTATTTGTTCGTATCTTTAATTCATAACAATTGGATACACAATTGACATGTTGAGTCATGGAAGTGTCACAATGCACGGGTAGCCTGCAAACATTAACTTACTAACGCCTTCTTATTGATTGAAAAAACTCAAACGCTACCAATACGAGCGCTATGCAGTGTTGTGCAAGCTGGCTTATCCAAAAACCTTTGATCATGTGGCGTTAGGATTCGCTGAGCACGGTCACGTCGCCATCAAAAACAGGCAGGGGCATGTATTGGCGCGTATTTTGTGGCAAGACAAAAAGAAAGAAGTCATAGTTGTCTTTCGCGGCTCTCAAGTACTGAGCGACTGGCTGACAAATTTGTGTTGCTTCCCTAAGCGCAAGCGTTTCAACAAGACCGTTTATTACATTCATTACGGTTACGATAAGTTGCTCAATCAAAAAGTAGCAGGAGCGGTGCCTGAAGAAGAGGCATTGAGTATTTATCAGCAGATTGAAAAAGTACTGACCCCTTTAATCGCGAGCGGCAAGCGGATCAGTTTAACAGGCCATTCATCCGGCGGGGCGATGGCTATTTTAACCGCAGATTGGCTTGAGCGGCGTTTTGACTCCCCCGTGCGCAGAGTCGTGACGTTCGGACAGCCATCTACGGGATTCAGAAGCTTTAATAAGCATTATATGTTGCACCGCCGTACTTATCGCATTTGCTGCGATTTGGACATAATTACGTTTTTACCGCCTTTGCCGGGCATCTTTCAACATGTGGGGCGTAATCTTTGGCTGCATAATGAGCGAATATACGAAAACATTCGGCCGTCAGTGCGGCTATACAAAACACTTACCAGCTGGCTTATCTCACCTATTTCTTATCATTACATGCATAAGTACATACGCAACAAAGACTTTTTTGATAAGCACTGAGTATCATGAGGGGGGGGAACGTATTAACTTGTCTTAGATGTAATCCTAAAAGGGGTTGATACGTGAAGATAGCGGCTTTCTCTAGCCATCACTTTTCAATCGACAGCTTAGCTTTAGTAATCCCTTGCTTAAAGGCTCAATATTTATTGTTAAAGCCGTGACGGACTATTATCGACGAGAAAAATTACTATCGGCGCGGCGCATCACTATTGTCGTGACAGGTGCTGATTGATAGCGTCAATATATTGCGCTTGTTTAAGCTTTTGCTGGGCAGAGAGCTCAGCTGTTTTCAACAACGATTTGCAGTGTTTTAAACCGCTTTTCTGTTCTTCATTTAACCCCTCATCTTGGGCTATTCTCGCTAATACCTTCAGTAAACTCAGACCAATGTTCGGGTTTTTGGGGGCGAGTTGCATCGCTTGGGTTAAGAGCTTATAAGCAGGCGCAAAGCGTTTATGTTTATAATGAATAGACGCCATCTCAGCGAGCTCTTTAGGGGTGTGATGAATTTCGCTACGCTCATTACGCTCTTGATCAATATATTCAGACATGACTTGATTGGCAAATTCATTACCACGAATTTGTTCTTTCATTCTATCTAGGATCGCCAAGGACTGCTCTCGTTGGCCGACTTCGTGAAACGCCTTTACCTTGTCTAAGTTATCTTCAACCGAGTGCCAGCTATTGACTTCGCCTTGAGTTTGCATCAACTCTTCCGCTTGTTTTTTGTTGTCTCCCAAGCTCAGCAAACGAGCTTGTAAAACCGTTAATTGGCTTTTGAAGTCATTAACGTGAGTAAAATCTTGCTGAAATTTACTTACTTTTCGTTCCATGTCAGCTAATAACTTTTGCGCTTGCGTGTTAGAAGCCGTACTGGCTAAATCAATACCTGAACGGATGACATTGAGCTGAAGATCAGGCGTGTCATGGATAGAGTTTTTAGCGTATTTCGCCATGTTCTGAGTGGCAGTGTATTGGCCAAAGGGATCATGGTTTAAACGAGCCAAATCCCACGCTTTACGGTGACGCTGTATATTGCGTGGTGCCAGTTTGCTCGCTTCTTTAATAAGCTCGTAGCCTTTCTCGTAATTCTCTTTTTCTATGTAGTACTCGGTGAGTGTGTCATAGGTGGCGAAGCGCGCGTCGTCTCGGTCTAACAACTCATCTGCAAGGGTCATTGCTTGGTCTATTTTGTCCTGCTTGAGTAGGGACCTTAATAGCCCTACTACAATCCAGCCATAATCATATTGCGTGAGCAATTGCCGATAAAAAGCCTCTGCATCAGCATATTCTTGCAAATTGAATAAACAACGACCGATCAAGCGATTAATCTGTGGATAGTACTGCACTAAAGATGCGTCTTGGAGCTGACGCTGGGCAAGGTATATGGCGCTTGGGTATTCTTCTTGATCGAAGCAATAATTCAAACGATACAGCTGACTTTTGACTTTCAGAATATAATTGATGCGTTGTGCCACTCGGGACTTGTCCAACGGCTTAACCCAAAAATCATCTGGTTGCAGTTCTATCACGCAATTAACGAGTTCGGCAGATGTGTCAGCGCTGAGAAAGACAACGCTGGTGGTCTTAGCGATATACCCTTTAAAGCGCATTTCTTCGAGTAGGTTAAACCCATCTTTATCACTGCGCACATCAAACGCCACGAGAATAATATCAAAAGAGATGTGTTCGCAGAGCCGCAGAGCATAAAAAGCATTTTGAGCACAACGAACGTTTTCGATGCCCATTTCTAGAAAAGCAGATTTTATCGTATCTTGTACAAGTGATTGCCCATCAATGACCAAGACATTCAGTTCTTTGACAGGTGGCTGCGGGGGGATCTTAATCAAACTACATCCATTTTATGATGCTCATTTCTATCTCGTTGTTATATGCCCAACGTTATAATGAACGATGAATAAGCTCAATCATTTTTTGGGTATGGATAACTATTCAGAAAGTGAAGTGGCGCTTGTGTTTTGCAGCGCGTTTAATAACACCAACGTTTGATATAGCTAAAAAAGAGTTACTTTTTATTGCGGTACATGGCGGCATCTGCGCGCATAAAAAGGCTATGCTGTGTGTCGTCGTCTTGATAAATGGCACTACCAATACTGCAACTAATGTAGTGCTGAGCAAGCAGGCTATTTTCTTTAAAGGCCAGCTGAATACGTTGGGTTATTTGCTGGCAGGAATCTATGCATGTGTCGGTTAACAAGCAACAAAACTCGTCGCCACCGAAACGAAAGGCAAAGTCGGTTTCTCGCAAGCAAGCTGAGATTGTTTGGGCACAGGTGATGAGTATTTTGTCTCCTTGTGTGTGACCAAATTGATCATTCACTTGTTTAAATTTATCAAGATCAATAACCAGTAAAGCGAACTGACAAGGTTGGCGTTTCGCCTGACTGAATAAACGGTGCATGGTGTCATCAAAATTGCTGCGATTTCCCAGTGCCGTCAGGTTATCTCGGGTGGCAACCAGTTTGATGCGCTCGTACTCTAAACCGTTCTTTAGCGGGTTCTTAAACAGCATGTGCAGTTGTTGTAGTATTTGCCACTCACGCACGGCCAAAGTGCGAGACAGTGAATAGTGGATCATGGCGATTTCTTTATCCCCCTGACGCACGGCTAAGCACTTATTATACGGTTTATTGGTGAGTGCACCGTGGGTGATATCACTGTGATTCCACTGGATTTTTAATCCGCACAGAGGTAACGTATTTTGCAGTTGTTCGAAAAACAACTCGCTAAGAACAGCTAAATCAATTGTGGTTAACCACTTTTGAAAGAACGCACTGAGCTCATGTTGATTTAAAACCGGCGCGTAATGGCTCGGATTAAACACATTTTCACCTACATGCTGTTCATAAAGTTGATTGAGTTGTTCCACTATTGACTCCTGCCAAAATATTGGCGCTTCCGCTAAAAATAGCGCACCGATTACGATAACGATGGATACATAGCAGTATTCATGCCTAAAAATGGAATTGATCTAGCTAAGAGGTGGTAACCCTTGTAATGCATGGGATTTTTGCAAATATTTTACTCTTGATGGCGGTGGCGGTTGCCAGTGTCTGGTTGTTTAAACGCATAAACTTGCCGCCTATTTTGGCGTACCTCTTTTGCGGGATCCTCGCAGGCCCTGATTTACTTGCTTTATTTGAACACCCTGAAGATATGCAAACATTTGCCGAGCTCGGGGTGGTGTTTTTGCTGTTCTCTCTTGGTTTGGAATTCTCACTACCAAAAATGATCGCCATGCGCCAAATGGTGTTTGGGGTGGGCTTAGGTCAAATGCTTCTGACTACTCTTGCGTTTATGGGGATTAGTATGCTTTTAGGCGTAGAGCTACCAGCTGCCATCATAGTCGGGAGTATCGTCGCGTTATCGTCTACAGCCATCGTTATTAAGCAAACAAATGACATGGGGATCCTAAATACATCTCGCGCCCAAATGGCGGTCAGTATTCTACTTTTTCAAGATTTGGCCGTTGTGCCTTTACTTATCGTTGTGCCTCTTCTGGCAATGGACGGCGGGCAAAGCTTAAGTATGGCGATTGCGCTTTCTATCGTGAAGGGCATAGTGGTGGTTTTCATTCTTATGTCCGTAGGTAAATGGATCCTACCGAGAGTCTTTACCGAAGTCGCGCAAACTCGCACGGATGAGTTGTTCGTATTAACCACCATTTTGGTGGCGTTAATGGCAGCAGGTCTAACGTATTCTTTTGGGTTGTCGATGGCCCTAGGCGCATTTTTAGCCGGTATGATGTTAGGCGAGAGCCAATATAAATATCAGTTAGAAGCGGATATTCGCCCGTTTCGCGATATTTTGATGGGGCTGTTCTTCATCACAATTGGCATGCGCCTAAACCTGACTGATTTACTGGCTCAATGGCATTGGGCGCTATTGGGGCTGGCCGGTATGTTGTTGATTAAGGTCTTCATTATTCGTCTGGCTGGCGGATTATTCAGTGTACCCAAAGAAGACGCTTGGGCTGCTGGTTTTAAGTTATGCCAGATGGGGGAGTTCAGTTTCGTCATCGCCGCTTTGGCGGTTGATCACAATATTTTATCAACTCAAGTGGGTTCTTTGATCCTCAGTATTGGGATTTTAAGCATGGCAATGACCCCTTGGTTAGTGACCCGTAGTTCCGATTTTGCAAAGCGTATGGTGAATGCGCCCCCAGTTGAATTTGAAGCAATCGATTCGGTTGCGGCAAAGCATGAACTGATGCATGACCATGTGATTATCATGGGGTTTGGTCGAGTCGGTCAGTCAGTGAGTCGGTTACTTAAAAGCGAGGCGATCCCTTATTTAGTGGTTGACGCTGATCCCGTGCGAGTGCAAGAGAGCCAAAGTGCTGGACAGCCTGTCTACTTTGGAGATGTTCGGCAAAACGACATCTTAAAGGCGGTGGGTATAGAGCGTGCTAAGTTAGTATTGATCACATTTGATGAGCACAACAAAGCCATGGCGGTTATTCAGCTTATATCTAGTTTATATCCTGATTTACCGATAGTGGTGCGTACTCGTAAAGACTATCGTATGAATGAGCTATACAAGGCAGGAGCGAGCCAGGTAGTACCTGAAATTCTCGAAGGGAGCTTAATGTTGGTTTCCCAAGTCTTGCATTTATCGGGTATCCCTATGTCGCGTATATTGAAGCGCGTGCGTAAAGAGCGAAAGGGACAATATGGCAACATGCACGGTTTCTTTCCTGGTGAAACCACCGAATTGAGTTACGAAAAGCAAGATAAGCTAGAGTTTTTACATGCGGTGATCGTTGCGCCTAACGCCTATGCGGCGGGTAGAGCATTGGTTGATCTCAATGTAAATCGTTCCGGAGTCAAAATTAAAGGCCTACGCAGGGACAATATTGAAATGGAAAGTCCACCGATGAATATGGTGCTAAGAGCGGGCGATGTGCTGGTGATCAGTGGAAAGCCTAGGCGAGTCGAACGCGCTGAGCGTTATTTACTGGAAGGCGATTGATGGCTGCCTTGTTATATAATCGTTGGGAATCAACTTGTTTTCAAGTGCGGTTCCCGTTTTGCTCATTACCGCTTTATAGTGATTTTTACCTTTTATTGAAGAAGTATTATGTCCCATTCTCATACTATTACCGCTAGTTCTATCGCTGTTATATCTGACATTTTTATCATCCAAGGGCAAACCGTTACTCAGGGCCAACCTTTGTTGACTCTACAGGTCATGGGAACGGTGTTGCCTGTGGTGGCTACGCACTCAGGCGTTATCAAACGACTGCACGTCAACATAGAGGATGAAGTGGTGACTAAGCAGATATTGTTAGAGATAGAGGATGAGCCCAACATGGTGTCCTCAGAAGCACAGGCAAGTGCTATGTCTAGCACGCGCAAGGCCCTGCATGCTTTCGAAGCCCGCCAAACCATGACATCGGACGAAGCTCGAGATCAGCACATTGCCAAGCGACGAGCACTGGGTTTTAGAAGTGCCCGGCAAAATATTGAAGATCTGTGCGAAGGTGCTCACTTTATGGAGTACGGCCAGTTTGCGGTAGCGGCGCAGCGTCAGCGACGAGACTACCAAGAATTGAAAACTGCCACCGCTGCTGATGGCATCATCACAGGTGTAGGGGAGGTCAATCGTCAAACGTTGTCATTAGTGAAAGCGACAGCAGGTTATAAAACGGCCCTCATCGTTAATGACTACAGCGTGCTGGCAGGCACCCAAGGGTTCTTTCACCATCAAAAGCTAGACCGTATTTTGGCTGTGGCGCAAGAGCAGACTCTGCCTATCATTATGTTTACCGAGGGCGGTGGCGGGCGGCCCGGCGATACTGATATCACCATAGTTAATTCGGGGCTCCAGTGCGCATCATTTTCAAGCTGGGCTGCTTTAAGTGGTGTCGTGCCGCGTATTAGCGTTGCCAACGGTTATTGCTTTGCCGGCAATGCGGCATTATTCGGTGCGGCTGATATTCGAATCGCAACCAAAAAGTCATGGATAGGAATGGCTGGCCCAGCCATGATCGAAGGTGGTGGCCTAGGCGTGGTCAATGCAAAAGAAATTGGCCCTATAGAAACGCAAGCTAAAAATGGTGTGGTGGACATAGTCGCAGAGGATGAAGCTGACGCCGCCTATCTAGCAAAACGCTGTTTGGGGTATTTTCAAGGCCCAATCACATACTCAGAGAAAGAGCAGGCTGATAAAGACGCGCAGCAAGCCAGTTTACGAGACGTACTGCCCGATGACCGACGCTTTGTGTACGATATGCGAAAAGCTATCAATATACTGGCTGATAACGACAGCTTTACTGAGTTGCAGCGTCAATTCGGGGGAGCGATTATCACAGGATTTATACGACTCAAGGGACGGCCCGTAGGTATATTGGCGAGTGACTGCAAGGTGCTCGGGGGAGCGATAGACGTAGAAGCTGGAGAGAAAGCGGCTGAATTTATGCAATTTTGTAATGAGTTCTCAATCCCGTTGCTGAGTTTATGTGATACCCCAGGTTTTATGGTGGGGCCAGAACATGAACAGCGCGGGGCCGTGCGCAGATTAGCCAAGTTGTTTACCTCCGGCGCTAAGCTCACTGTGCCGTTAGTGGCTGTGGCAATACGCAAGTGTTACGGCCTAGGCGCTCAAGCGTTATTGGGAGGTAGCACCATGAAACCTCACTATATGTTGTCATGGCCTACTGGCGAATTTGGCGGAATGGGCCTAGAAGGGGCCGTTAAATTGGGCTTCAGTAAAGAGCTCGCGGCGCAAGAAGACCCTATCGCACGCCAAGCGTTATTTGAAAAACTCGTTGCTAAGCAGTATGCAAATGGCCAAGCTACAGAAGTGGCCAGTGTGCTTGAGATTGATGCGGTAATTGACCCAGCTGATACACGAGCAGTAATCCTGCAAACACTCTTTTGAAAATAGTAAAGCGCAGAAATGGTTAAGTTTTACCCGTTATAAAGCGACAAACTTAGCTTACCTTAAACAATATGGCATTGGTGTTCATGGACAGCTTGCATAGCATTAAGCGACCACAAGGTAGCAAGGTTAAAATTGAAAACGTTCTAACGTATATCAATGAGCATATTGATCAACCGCTGCTTGCAACGGATTTGGCCGATGTTGCGTGTTTTTCCGTTTTTCATTTTCAACGCGCTTTTATTCTGTACACAGGATATAACGTTGCCGAATATGTGTTGCTAACGCGGTTACGTAAAGCCATATATGAGTTGCAGTATCGTCCTTCAATGTCTGTGCTTGATATTGCGCTTAGCTGCGGGTTTAGTCATCATCAGAGCTTTACCCGTGCATTTAAGCGTCAGTTTCATCAAGCCCCGTCGGTATTTCGAAAGCAATTTGTTGAGTATGTTAGAAAGTCTCATGCCATTCCCACTCATCAAGCTATTGTGGGCGTGCCAGCCAATGTTAGCTATTTTGAAGAGCTCACCCCAACGACTCATTCATCCTGTATAAAGATGCTCACCGTGAACGAAAATAATGGTAAACACGCCAACAACAAAGAGGTAAATATACGAGGTGCTTACATGACTGACATAAGCAGTAAGAACATTCCACTACAGCAGATACAGGTTATTGATTTTCCTCGGACGGCGATCGCATTTTTAACCCATGAGGGCGACCCTGAAGGTGTCATGAAAACCGTTGCACAATTTATTCAATGGCGAAAGCAGCACGGACCTTCACCTCGCACTAGCAAGACATACAACATTTTATACAATGACCCTAGAGATGTTCCCAAGGAGGAATATCGTTTTGATGTTGCAGCTTCCATAAGGAAGGTCGTTGAACCGAATGATTATGCTGTACAGCAGGGCGTTATCGGCAGCGGGCGATGTGCCCATTTTCGACATAATGGCAGTGATAGGCTATTAAGCGAGAGTATCGATGAGTTGTATAAAACGATATCCCTAAATGAGGATTATGAGATAAGAAATGCACCTCTATTTGTGGAGCGAGTCCAAGGGTTCCCCGACGTACCTGAAAATGAGACCATCATAGATATTTATTTGCCAATTGTTTAACTCCCTAAACACTTTTGATCGTGCTTTAGCGGCAACATGCGTATGATAGCGCCAATTAAAGCTCGATGAGCACATTGAGTCCAGTGAACAAATAGGAATTCCCCATGATCAATAACGATGTGATGCGTCGTATCCGCTATATTTTCGATTTTAACGATAAACAAATGCTTGACGTTTTCGCTCAGGCTGAATACCCAGCCACCACTGCGCAATTACACAGCTGGTTGCGAAAAGAAGAAGAGCCTGAATTTGTTCGCATTACAGATTTACAGTTCGCACTATTTTTAAACGGTTTGATTAACTTAAAACGGGGTAAACGCGAGGGTGCACCTGCGCCGGTAGAGCGTGTGCTAACGAATAATATTATTTTAATGAAACTGAAAATTGCGCTTAATCTGCAAGCTGAAGATATTCTGGCCATTATGGACAAGAGTGACTTTCGTCTGTCTAAGCATGAGTTGAGTGCCTTGTTCCGTAAGCCCGGTAACCGCCATTACCGCGAATGCCAAGACCAGTTCTTGCGCAATTTTCTTAAAGGGTTACAGCTAAAATTACGCGGTGAAGCCCAGAAAGATTAACCCGAAACTCAACTTAGCGACACAGGTTTACCCAAATCCTAAACGCGCTATATTGTCAGAAAATGACGGATTTCCTCCGCTCTTGCTAGGCCATCTTTAAAGCCTAGCGCGATTAACTCTTTGCAGTATTCTTTTTCAAACAGAAGGTAACTGAGTATCGAGGAATCCGCATTGTTATGTAATCCCATTATTTTTAGCAGTGATTTAATGCCTGATGGCATTTGATGAAAGTGCCGTGCTGCCATGTCGTTAAACGTCACACTAGGATTAATCACTAAACAATCAATCGTCTTGAGCGCGCTCTTTTGGCGTTGCTCGGCATCTAATTGTTCCAGCGTTTGATTGATACGATGCAACCGCTCTAAATCAGAGCGCAAGGTGTCGGCAAAAATAGTATCGAGTAAATGCCCAGCAATTTCTAAGCTACTGGGATAATGAATAACGTCAGTAAAGCGCGGAGCTCGTTCGGGTTGTTCCACACCTATTACGAATATCTTCTGAGCGCCAAGATGGATAGCAGGGCTAAGAGGCGAAAGCTGGTGGACTGAGCCGTCACCAAGGAATTCCCCGTCTAGTTTAACAGGAGGGAACACTAACGGAATGGCTGATGACGCCATTAAGTGCTCGCTATGCAAAGCGGTTTTTATTCCCCGGCGTTGCTGCCTATGCCAAGGCTGTATATCTTGGTGCCCCTGAAAATAGCTAATTGAATCGTGGGTGCTATAGCTTGACGCACTGATACTGATTGCCCGTAAATATTCTCTTGCCACGTTATTATCAATGCGTTTGAAATCCAAACGGTTACGAATGAGTTTACGCAGAGGTTGGTTATTCAATAAACTACTGGCTTGCTTTTGATTTAAAGTGGACTGAAAACTGCGGAAATAACTTTGCGCTAGATGTGAATACACATCTCGTATTCCACTCCCGTATACTTGCCGAGTGGTGAAATTTTTCCACACATGTTCTAACTTGCGAATACCTAAATGATAACAAGATGCATAGCATGCGAGTCCTGTGGCATTAATTGCCCCAGCAGAACTTCCGCACACAATGGGAAAGGGGATCCCTTGGTTTCTAGGTAAATAAGTGCTGATAGACTTCAGCACGCCCAATTGATATGCGGCTCTTGCGCCGCCGCCGGATAAAAGCAACGCGTAATGATTACGTTCATGCATGGTGTATTAGGATCCTGCCTTTTCTATTACAAAGCGATGCTCATACCTTCTGCTGCAGCGAATAGCTCGAGATCAGCTTGAGCTATTTCCACTAGCTCTTGGCAGTGGGCTTCTACGGCAGCAATATTATCGTCAGTGCGTGTATGATCGTGACTGTACAGAGCTAAACGTTTAGCACGACATGCCATACTCAATTTTACCGCTTCTTCAGCCACTGAGTGACCCCATCCCGCTTTACCTGGCATATCAGCCAGCATGTACTGGGCATCATGAATGACTAAGTCTGCATCACGGGCGAATTCTACCCAATCGAGAAAGTCAGTGCTTTTCTTGTAGGGGGGATACAACTCATTGTCGGTAATGTATACCACTTTACTGCCATCGGCGGTAATACAATATGCGCTGCCTCCACCTGGATGATTAATTTTTTGACGCTGAATTTTTGCCTCACCTATATGCCATTGGCGCAGATTGTCAGGCTTTGCTTCAAGAGCAATAGCCGAAGGTAAGGTATTAAACTGAACGGGAAAGTAGCTACCACTCATTTGGCGTAAAATATTATCGTGCTCAGCTAGAGTCGTTTGTCCTGGGGTGATAAAAATATTGCGCTTAGGTTGGTATATAGGCGTAAAAAAGGGAAAGCCTTGGATGTGATCCCAGTGATTGTGAGTCAATAATAAGTGTATATCCCCTTCTTTCGCGGCGAGTTTCTGGCCTAATGTGCGAATACCTGTGCCCGCATCAATGATGATGTCATTGCCGTCGTTTAGCTCGATGTGTACGCAGGCTGTATTACCGCCATACTTAATATACTCAGCTCCTGGGGTAGGTATCGAGCCTCTAACGCCGTAAAAAGTTAATCGCATCTATATACTCAATTATTCAGTGCTACAGGCGGGCAAAACGAATGGTAGCGCAGCAAGTAGCGTGTTTCTCACGGTTGATATTGTTGAAGATTAGCACTAAACGGTGCTTTCAATAAGCCTTAATCTTATACACGGGTATGTTGAGAGTTTTTAAGCGGCGGATTGAAAAAAACGCAATAAAAAAGCGCAGTGTGAGTGCGCTTTTATTTTTCTGCATTTGTTTTGGATTTGTTCAACGTTGGGTGCGTTTAACCCCGTCGCGGAAATACGCCTTATCTTGGCGATTACAGCGTGGAAACAAATTCCGCCAACTGCGGGATATCAATCAGCTGCTTTTCACCACTACGACGGTTTTTGTATTCGACTTTTTGTTCATCAAGGTTACGCTCACCGATGACAATCGTGTGCGGTACACCTACCAACTCCATGTCGTTAAACATCACGCCTGGGCGCTCTTTACGATCGTCGAACAATACTTCGACTCCAGCGGCTTTAAGTTGGGCGTACAAGTCTTCTGCAACTTGTTGTATACGATGGGATTTGTGCATATTCATCGGTACGATCGCAACTTTAAAAGGTGCTATTGCATCAGGCCAAATAATGCCGTACTTATCGTGATTCTGCTCAATTGCCGCGGCCACGATACGGGAAACCCCAATGCCATAACAACCCATATTAAGCACTTGATGCTTGCCGTTTTCATCTAGCACACCGCAGTTCAATGCTTCTGAGTACTTGCTGCCGAGCTGGAATATGTGACCAACTTCAATACCACGTTTGATCTCAAGAGTACCTTGACCATCTGGCGATGGATCTCCGGCTTGTACATTACGAATGTCCGCTTCTTGGAACTCTTTTGCATCGCGCTCCCAGTTAGCGCCAGTGTAATGCACGTCATTTTCATTCGCGCCGCACACAAAGTCTGCTAATACCGCCGCGCTGCGATCAGCGATAACAGGTATGTTTAAACCAACCGGCCCAATAGAGCCGATTGAGCAACCGATAGTGTCTTCAATTTGCGCTTCACTGGCCATAGTAAGCGGAGCATAAACGCCGTCTATTTTCTCTGCTTTGAGCTCATTTAATTGATGATCGCCGCGCAGCACAAGTGCTACAAGTCCTTGCTGTCCCTTGTCATCCGCTTCACCCAGTACTATAAGGGTTTTAACTGATTGTTCAGCAGGTATGCTAAGTAGCGCGCTGACCTGCTCAATGGTTTTCGCATTTGGCGTGGCCACTTTGGTGAGTTCAGCACTGGGGGCCGGGCGTGAAAATTGCGGGGCTAGCGCCTCTGCTTTTTCGATGTTAGCGGCATAATCTGATGCGTTACTAAAGGCGATATCATCTTCACCTGAGTCAGCCAACACGTGGAATTCGTGGGAGGCATTACCACCAATGGAGCCGTTATCGGCAATCACTGGGCGAAATTCTAGGTTGATACGTTCAAACACACGGCAATATGCTGCGAACATGCCATCGTAGGTTTTGTTCAAGCACTCATCGCTTAAATGAAACGAGTAAGCATCTTTCATGGTGAATTCACGACCACGCATGACTCCAAAACGCGGGCGAACTTCATCGCGAAACTTCGTTTGAACTTGGTAAACGTTCAATGGCAATTGCTTATAGCTGCTTACTTCATTTTTGACTAAGGCGGTGACCACTTCTTCATGAGTTGGACCTAATACGAAGTCTCGGTAATGACGGTCTTTTATGCGTAAAAGCTCAGGGCCATATTCGTCCCAGCGACCAGACTCTTGCCACAAATCGGCAGGTTGCACGACAGGCATCAATATTTCTAACGAACCGGCACGATCCATTTCTTCGCGCACGATTTGAGCGACTTTGTTTAACACGCGCAAGCCGGTGGGTAACCATGTATAAAGTCCTGATGCTAGCTTGCGAACCAAGCCTGCACGTAGCATAAGCTGGTGGCTGATGACTTCTGCATCAGCAGGTGTTTCTTTTTGGGTCGATAATAAATATTGGCTTGTGCGCATTGGCGTGAGCTTCTCAATTAGGTATAGGTTAGAAATCGGCGGCTATTCTACCAGCCACACAGGCTGGGCTAAAGTCCCTAAACAGTAAATCTTGTTAATCTTTATGCGCTTGCGGCTCGTGATTGTGCGTGATACTCACCACATAGTTGGCCTTAGCGCTGACTCGCCAACGTATATTCAGATCATAAAGACTCATTCCATACTCTTCGTTGCTGTCTTGCTCGGCTTTATAAGCGGGGCGTGGGTCCTGCGCTAGTACTTGTTCGATCAGTGCGCTAAGCATAGGATAATTGGCTTGCCAGTAGGCCAACTGCTTGGCAGATTGGCTTTCAAAATATACCGGCATTAGGGTAGGGCGCTCGGCGGCAAAACCACCTTTCGCCTCAGGGATGCTGTCAGCCCAAGGTACGTAAGGTTTAATGTCGATGATTGGCGTGCCATCAAGCAAATCAACCCCTTTAACATGCAAGCTTAAGCGCCCGCCTTTATGCTCGACTTTATCGTATTGAACAACAGACATTCCGATAGCATTTGGCCTAAAAGTGCTGCGTGTGGCCAGCACGCCTTGTTTCTTGTTTCCGCCGAGACGAGGAGGGCGCACCATGGGGGACCAACCTTTTTCCACTGTTTGGTGAAATTGAAACAACAGCCACAAATGACTGAATTGCTCAATACCCCGTAACATGTTCGGATCGCTAAATTCCGTGTGAAATACAATTTCGCCACTGGCGGCATCAACCAGGTTCGGTTGCCTAGGAATAGCGAACTTCTGTTGGTACGGGGTGCGAATTACGCCCAATGGCCTTAGGTTGATGTGATCCTGTACCGGCAGGGATTCAACTCGATTCATAACGTGGGGTCACTTTGTTGCAAAAGTTATAAAGATTTTATCTATGGTAAGCGCCCTGAGGGCTATCTCAAACGTAAATTTTATCCTAACGCCAGCACGAGAGCTTTACTTTGAGGATTCCTGCGGTTAAAGAGCCGCAGGTGTTGAAGCCTAGAGCAATGCAGGTGGCATTTACCCTGCGCTTTGGTACCATTCAGCTCTAATTACTATTTAGGTCAAATACGTGTTTGAATTTAGCCCGCACTCTAAACAGTTGGCGTCTAGCCTCTTCCTTGAACGTTTGATTGCAGATCAAACGTTCGATCAGTTCCATTTCATCAATGATCGCATTGTTAGCACAATTGCTCACGAGCATTTCACCCCCAGCAAGCTCAGCTTAAAGGGCTTCGATTTAACCAAAGAGCACAGTAGCTTGGTTATCTTCGCTGAGGGGTTAAGCCTCGCGAAAGTCTTCGCTGTGTCCATGGCCTTTGCGGATAAGTTAAATGTGCTGTGTTACCAAGTTTTGCGAGATGTGCCTCTTTCTGGCGTCGGTATCGTGTTGCGCGTAGAGCGGCTGAGCAAAGAAGACCTAAGGCCATTATTAGAGCGTATTGCGAATGAGCATGCAGTAGAAATATGTTTATTTTCAAGTGCGCCGCGTTTGGACGAACCAGGTTTATTGCTAATGGACATGGACAGCACAGTCATCAGTATTGAATGCATCGATGAAATTGCCAAGCTTGCTGGGGTAGGAGAGGAAGTCTCCAGTGTCACTGAGCAGGCCATGCAAGGAAAACTCGATTTTGAGGAAAGCTTACGTAGCCGAGTCAGGTGCCTCAAGGACGCCAATGAAGACATATTGCAGCAAGTGCGCCGTGCCCTGCCGCTAATGCCGGGTATTTTCAACTTAGTTAGATTCTTAAAGCAGCACCAGTGGAAATTAGCGATTGCCTCCGGTGGTTTTAGTTATTTTGCGGACTATTTGGCTGACAGATTGGAGCTTGATGCTGCTGTAGCGAATGAGCTTGAAATAGTTGATGGTAGATTGACGGGGCGGGTCTCAGGGGCAGTGGTCGATGCTCAGGTCAAGGCTGCTACATTGCTAGAGCTGGCGAATGAATTCGATATCACAGATTGTCAAACCATGGCCATGGGCGACGGGGCAAATGATTTGGTCATGATGAATGCTGCAGCGCTTGGCGTGGCATTTCACGCAAAGCCGGTTGTACGTGCCCAAGCGGATATTTCTATTCGAAACGGCGGTTTAGATTCTATATTGTGGGTATTGGCGGCGGCCACACCGTGTAAAAAGTAAACGACTAGGGCTAAGCGCCAATACTGGCGCTTAGCCTAATACTATTCAGCGTTTAATAACTGTTCTATTTCTATGCTTTTTTGCGGGTGATGCAGTTGCCTTTCATAGTTATTCACAATGGCTTGCGTGTCGAATTGGTATCGGCTCATCACTAAATCCGTTATATCTAAAATATCCCCAACACCATTTATGTTCCACAGTTTTTCTTCTAGTTGTTTCGCTCTGTGAACGGCATAAACACCTACGTAGTTAATCTCTGATTGCAGGCGGTCAATATCTGGACGTCCAGTGCGCGCTAAAAATATTTTTAGCGCAATAAACTGTCCTTGCTCAAGGGCTTGCGCAATAAATTGACGACGCTGATCGTCGTTGGCGAATTGGTCTATGTAACAGCTCTTTATCGCCTCTGAAGCACTGTTTTTGCTGGGATCAAATGCCACAAATAGCTCACTCATAACGGGACGCTGATGGGGCTTAATGTGAGTCAGTGTTTGCTGCACAAAATCAATCGGGCCATTGAAGCCTTCAAACAGAGGCAGTAAGTTGAACTCACCAGGGGGTGCTTGGAAACTCAGTAAATTGGTCAATCGATTCTGGTTCGCCCAGGTCGCTGTGGCATCAGGTACAAATTTGGTTCCTTCTTTACGGATAAAAAACGCCACGTTAGGGACATTATTGGCATAGATATTACGCAAGGCTTCACCGATACCCGGAATATCTTCTTCATCTCGATATGCTTTAAGTTTATTTTTATTATTTTTAATCAACTCTTCAAAAAAAGCTTTGGTGGCGCCGCTATTCTCGTCATTTAATACGTTTAAGTGCAGCACATTTCGTTCGTTAGAAATATGACGAACTTGATAGGAAAGGTTACTCAGATCGTATTTACGTGTGACTTTTTGCAATTGCGGAAAACTCAGTTGCACTTGGCAATCGGTGGCTTTATGAAAAAACGTTTTTAACTCAAGTTTAATGCCGTGTGTGGATATATCTTCTGTGTGGCCTTCAATAATTATATCTTCCACTTTGAGCTGCACAGCGCTGCGCAGCATAAAACGCGACTCTCGGCGCTGATTTGCATATTTAAATCGAAATACTTGGATATTTTCTGGACTACGATTCCTTGGGTGACCAAACACTTTTAAACTGGGCAGCTTGGCGCGATTAAGTGGCAGTTTTTGAAAGCAGAGTGTGTTTGATTCATCTGTCACATTAGTTAGTAATGCAATATGACTTAAGTGGCGTAAACGAGACATTAAGCGTGGGGTTGGTGGTTGATTCTGACGCTTGACTGATTCGCTGATGCTATCGGCAATGGAGAGAGGCCGGTGACTTTGCTTAGGTTCAACCTCTTGTACTTGAAACTTGTATACTCGCCAACTCACTTTGCGTGACCCGTAACTTAAAAACAACTCATGTAAGCTTGGGTTTGCTAATAGCTCCTCGTGCGATGCGGAGTAAAAATACACCTTTTCATTTTTAATATGATGGAACGCGTATAGGTAGGTTTCTTGTCTTCCTTTTGGATACGTGAGGCATTGTTTAATTCTCTCATTTTTAAAAAGGTAGCCCAATTTGAGATCATTAATTTCGTTATTCCAGTAGAAAATATCTTGCCTATTGCAATCATTTGCTAATGCATAACGTGGTTTGAATACTCCGTCAGTAGAGTCAATATATACGGGGATGGAGGTGAAATTGGGGATGTAATATTGCTCATACGTTTTCTTATGTATGGCGTCAAATGTGTTGTCCATATTGACTTTATAGCGGCGCTTGTTGCCATGAATAAAGCGCTCAAGAAAGCGATCAAAACTAGGCATTAAGGTATCGAACAAGCGTTTCAGGTGTAATCGCTGGTCTTGTGCATTGCGGTCAATCGACTCAATGACATATTGCACACCTTGGCGGTTGTCCAACATGTACTCATGTTCTAACCCTCTGAACTGAACGGCTAACCGGTCACCCGCTTTAAATCTATGCTCTTTACTTATTTTAAGTTTTAAACCACTAAGGGATACGTCGACCGTTGTGGCTAACATGCTTTTGTTATTTTCAGTGAACAGTTCAACGCTCATTGAATAATTCATGCGCTCTTCACCCCGTTGGGCGAATTCGCCAAAAGGCATGATAGGGGCTGAATAGCCACGGCTAACCGGAAGGGTTGAATTGTCTGGTTGCTTTGGTTGTGAAGAAGCTTGTTGTTCTTTTTTATGCATTACGCGGTAATTGTTTTCGGTATTTAATACCGCTTCATACACGCCAACCGTGTACTCGCCAAATGAGCGCACCTGACGTTCAAAGACCTCTATCGCCGTGTCATCTAAATAGTGCCTCTGGCTCTCGTATTCATAGAGCTTACATTTTCCGTCCACATGCCCGCGTAAATCGATTAGTCGAGTACATGGACGCGCTAAACGCTTCAGTTCCATCTTGAGCAGGAAGCGCTTTTGCTTGGGCACCGAACCGGCAACCTGAGCCAGAATTTGACTAAACTCTGGCTCATGTATCATGGGCTTTAATTGTTCGATAATGTCATGATATTGTTCGAGATCTTGATTCATAATGAATACGTACTTTATTTTTTATTGTTAAAGACGAACGCCATAAAGACTTATCGGCACGCTGTGCGGTTTTCATAATGCAATATACGCAAGCTTATCTTATTATAAGCGGCTTTCTTCAAGGTTCTTCGTTTTCAAAACTAGTAAAACGTATTCAACACTGAATGCAACCCTTGTCGTTTTTATCACTGTAAACACTGTTTGTGGAGCAATATGGCCAAACGTAAAACCGCCTATGTCTGTAGTGACTGTGGCGCAGAATTTCCGCGCTGGCAAGGACAATGTAATGACTGCAATGCTTGGAATACCATCACAGAATTTGTGGTGAGCCCTGCTCGCAGCCAGCCTGAGCGCAATTTGCGCGGCTACGCCGGTCAAACTGGGGCCAAAATTGAAACCCTTAACAGCATTGATGTGGGTGAATTACCGCGCTTTACCTCAAACTTTAGTGAGCTCGATAGAGTATTAGGCGGGGGGATAGTGCCGGGCAGTGCAATTTTGATTGGCGGCTCTCCTGGAGCAGGCAAAAGTACCTTGTTGCTACAAGTCATGTGCCAACTAGCAGCTCAGCGCACCGCGCTATATGTCACGGGGGAGGAATCGCTGCAGCAAGTTGCTATGCGCGCTCAGCGCTTAAATCTACCTAGCGATAAGCTGAATATGCTGGCCGAAACCAGTGTTGAAACTATCTGTGAATTAGCATTAACCCTCAACCCCAAAATTATGGTGATTGACTCCATTCAGGTGATGCATGTGGCCGATGTGGCATCTGCACCCGGTAGCGTTTCGCAAGTAAGAGAAAGCGCCGCATATTTAACTCGCTTTGCAAAGCAGCACCATATTGCCATGCTGTTAGTGGGGCATGTTACGAAAGATGGCAGTCTGGCTGGGCCCAAAGTGCTAGAGCACTGTATTGATTGCTCCATGATGTTAGAAGGGGAAAGTGACAGCCGGTATCGCACGTTGCGTAGTCAGAAAAACCGCTTTGGTGCTGTGAACGAATTGGGTGTGTTTGGCATGACCGAGAGAGGATTAAAAGAAGTGAGTAATCCTTCTGCCATCTTTTTAAGTCGAGGAGAAGAGCAATCTCCTGGCAGTATTGTTATGGTGGTATGGGAAGGCACTCGCCCATTGCTGGTGGAAATACAAGCATTGGTGGATTATTCACAGACCGCAAACCCGCGCCGTGTCGCTGTTGGTCTTGAGCAAAACCGAATGGCGATGCTTTTAGCAGTATTGAATCGACACGGTGATGTGCAGATGAACGACCAAGACGTTTTCGCCAATGTCGTCGGCGGCGTAAAGGTCGCAGAAACCAGTGCTGATTTAGCGCTTTTACTATCCATTGTTTCGAGTTTTAGAAATAAGACCCTTGATTCACAGTTAATTGCATTTGGCGAAGTGGGACTTGCTGGTGAAATACGCCCCGTGCCTAATGGCTCAGAACGGATCAGCGAAGCAGCAAAGCATGGATTCAAGCGAGCTATCGTGCCAAAAGCCAATATGCCAAAACAAAACATTAATGGGATCGAAGTGATCGGGGTATCTCGTTTAAGTGAAGCACTTGAGGTGCTTTAATTAACTGGACGATTAACGGTAAAAATATTACCGTTAATCGTAGGGCTTAATGCAGGACGCTATATGCGCTTATCTGAATAATTGCAGCCAATACAGTAGTATAGATAGATTGGTATGGATACTGTAGACAGTAAGTGACAAAACGTATTGGCGTACTTATCTTTTTCAATTTATGGCCTAATAACATGATTAAATTTTCTTCTTTTTCGTTGTCTTTTTTCATCGCAGCGAGCGGGTTTACCCAGCTCTCATACGCACAAAGTACTCCTTCTGAATTTGCCGAATTGAGTCTGAATGAGCTGTTTGACATGAATATCGCGGACGATAGCGAAAACAGTGAAGCGAGCAGCCCTTGGACATTCGCATATAATTTTAAGTTTGCTGAATTTCGAGGCTATCTTGATGGTGACGCTAAGCGCGCAGATTCTGAGGTGTTGTGGCAAGGTGCGGGCACTCAAAGAACGGACAGTAACTTTCCTATTCTTCCTACGATCATCGACCAACAAGTGCATGTTTTTTCGATGGGATATCGCATTACCCCTGATTGGCGAGTGCACGTTTCACTGCCGTATATCACCCAGAGCACTGACCATATTAGCGTCGTGCCTGGCTATGATCATTTTACAATCGATAGTGATGGCATAGGTGATGCAGTGGTGTCTGTGAGTCGTCGCCTTATCGCGACAACGGATGATGTGTGGTGGTTTACCGCCGGTGTCAGCTTGCCTACAGGCTCAATCGATGAAAAAGGTGATACTCCACGAGATGCAGGGGACCAGCAGCTACCTTATACAATGCAGCTTGGTTCGGGTACGTATGATTTCCCTCTAGAATTTAGTTACCAAAGCATGGGCGAGCACGATTTTAGTTTGAGTATGTCAGCGATGATACGCACCGGTAAAAATGATAGGGATTATCGTCTGGGTAATAGTTACAGTCTTGCAAGTACTTATCGCTTTAACACATCAGACGACCTGAAACCCTTTGTTGGATTGTCTTACCAGTACCGCAGTGCCATTCATGGGCAAGACGATGAAATTACCCTCAGTGGTGCATTTCCCTATCCTGCGAGTATTACCAATCCAAGATTGTATGGTGGCAAAAAAATCAGTGCTGAGATCGGTGTCAGATGGAAATTCAGCGAGTCTTATGCGCTGAGTTTGGCATTTTCAAAGCCTCTCTATCAGAATTTGAATGGCCCGCAACCAAAAGAAAATTTTCAATCTGGCTTAACCTTATCCCGTTTGATGTAGTGACACTGTGTCTGACTTGATCAAAGTGAATAAAGCGAACAGGGGGGAGAGGAAAATCAGTAAATGGCTTTTTCTGTGCGCCATCTTGTTATCATATATCGTGGTTTTACACTCGGCTTTAGCACAACAAGAGGAGTTGAGTAAGGAGCGCAAACTAAAGGCCGCCTATTTACTGAATTTCACTAAATATATGAGTTGGCCCACAAACAGTGGCGCGCAAAATGATTTCAAATTGTGTCTGCAAAGTGATCGGTCATTCTTTGAATTTATGCAGGCCCTTGTGGCACGTCATAATCAGGGAAACAACAAGATGCATATCGCCATCGGTCATGTGCAGGAAGAGCCGCTATGTCATATGGCATACTTTCATTCTTCTCTTGAGCAACCCCTAGACCAAATGAGGCGGGCGGTGATTGTGCTAGAGTCCACGGACGTGAAACAAGCGAACAGCGCGATAAGGTTCTATACCCAAGAGCAAAGAGTGCGCTTTGAGTTTGATTTAGCACAATTAGCCAAAGTCGACGTGATAGTAAGCTCTGAATTACTTAAATTAGCTAGGATTGCTCGATAATGCTTTTTTCTAAGCTCAGGCGCGCATCATTTTTTCAAAAGCAATTAATGGCGATCATCGGTACAAATTTGCTGATATTGGCCATTGCCGCCTTTCTCATCTATTCCGCGTTTGTCGATGATTACCGCGACAACCTTGTTAAAACTATGGACAGCAACGCCTCTTTGCTGTCTGCGGCAAGCCGCTCAGCGTTACTTTTTCATGATGAGCAAGCAGGCCAGACGATCCTGGCGTCTTTAGCTAAGATCCCAGCCATGCGGTTTGCTCAATTACTGGACTCCGAAAAAAAGCGCTTTGCGACTTATACCCGGGACGATGCAAGTTGGGATGTTATGTTAGATGACATCAAACCTGGACACTTTTTTACAAACGATAATCTTTACCTGACCCAAGACATTACCTTAGGGGAGGACGTACTCGGCTACATTGTTTTATCAGCTGATACTCATTCGCTACAGGCTCAGCAGCGACGGTACGGGCGCATTGTACTGTGGGTATTTGCGTTGGGTTCTTTGTTAGCCTACCTCCTGAATTGGCGTATGCAAAAGCGCTTACAGTCACCGGTTAAACGCCTTATTCACTTAGTTGATTACGTCGCCAAAGAAGGGCGTTACGATCAACGTATTTTCAATCGTCGACAAGACGATATTGGGCGCTTGGTCAACGGTATTAACTCTATGCTAGATACCATTGAAGAGCACCAATCAAAGTTGAGCGAACATCATGAACATCTAGAAGGGCTAGTAGAGTTGCGCACAGAGCAATTGTACGAGCGTGCTAATTTTGATGCGTTAACACAACTACCAAATAGACACTCCCTAACAGAAAAAATTAGTCAGGCGATTGAAATAGCCCGTGAACGTAAAACCAATCTAGCCTTGATGTTTCTTGATTTAGACCGCTTTAAGGTCATAAATGATAGCTTAGGGCACTTCATGGGTGACAAACTGTTAATTGAAGTAGCCAAGAAGATCCAACATAAACTAAGCGACAGTGACGTGGTAGGTCGTTGGGGGGGAGATGAATTCGTTGTGCTAATTCAAAACCCGAAGGAACTCAGCTCAGTGGACAGTTTGGCGAAAGAGATTATCGCATCTTTGAGTCTGCCGCTTATTGTATCTGGACATCAATTACACATCTCTACCAGTATTGGCATTGCGTGTTTTCCTGATGATGGCGACGATGCATCGAGTTTACTTAAACATGCTGACACTAGCATGTATAAGGCGAAAGAATTGGGCCCTGGGCGGTTCCGCTTTTTTGACCAAGACATGTTGAATGACTCAGTGTGGCGATTAGAGCTAGAAACCCAATTGCGCCAAGCCTCCGCTCAACAGCAGTTTGCTTTGGTGTATCAGCCTAAAGTGAATGTGAACGACGAACAACTGGTTGGTTTAGAAGCTTTAATAAGATGGAATAATGGCCAAGAATATATTAATCCAGCCACTTTCTTACCCATAGCAGAAGACATAGGGTTAATGGAATCCATCAGTGTGTGGGTGTTAAAGCAGGCATGCCAGCAGAATGCAGATTGGCAGCGGGCGGGCTTTGATATTGTACCTGTTGCCGTGAACTTACCCGCATCGTTTTTGATGAGTCCCCAGTGCCTCGAGTTGATCAAAGGCGCATTGCATCAATCGGGTTTAGCGGCGCAGTATTTGGAAATAGAAATCACTGAAAATACCTTCATCGCATCTACCGAGTTAGCGGTTGATGTACTGAGTGCAATTCACGGTTTGGGGGTGAAAATCGCCATTGACGATTTTGGAACAGGCTACTCATGTATGAGTTATTTGCGCGACCTACCCATCAATACATTAAAGATAGACGGCATATTCATCAATGATTTAGTTGCGCCAGATTGTGTTCATGAGGGGAACGCTGAAGACCATCACTTACGGGATGAAGGCATAGTGCGCACTATTATCACCTTAGGCAAAAGCCTAGGGTTAAGTACGGTTGCTGAGTGTGTGGAACATGATTACCAAGTACAGATCTTAAAATCGATGGGTTGTGACATCATCCAAGGCTATTTCTATAGCAAACCTTTAAAAGTGGTCGCACTAGAAGCATATCTCAATGCGCATGGCCGGGCTGCTAAAGAATCTTAACGTTGATGTGTATTCTCACTGAGCAGGCGTCTTGATAGCGCGAACATTTGACACAGTGCCCAAAGCGTAAGGCTCTAGTATGTAGTTCAAGGCTGTGAATTCGGTGCTATTAACACGCTATGAATGCGCCATAAACAGCTTGTTAAGTTCAAAGTCGCAATGACTGCTAACGAGGGTAGCGTATCCAAATAGTATCAATTAATGAGAGCATCAGCCAGTAAGGGCGTCAGCCAATAAAAGCATCAGCCAATAGGAGCATCAGCCAATAAGAGCGTCAGCTAATAAGTGCGTCAGTCGATAAGCTTGCTCACTAAACAGTGCGCCAATTAAGAAACCTGTTACTGAACGCTTGAACGTAAGCACATGACTCACGCCTGCATTGTCCGCTGAGTCGTGCGACTTTCGAGCAGTCCGCTGAGGCGTAAGACTTTCGAGCAATGCGATACTTGGTGGTCTAGCGGTTAGGGTTTAACTTGCTTAACCAACTGTTGTTGCTCATGCGCGCGACTGCCTTATTTGGGCTTGAAGGCTGAATTGATTGTTGTAAGCGGCGTAAGTGCTCTGCAAAACGGTTTGTTGAATCTTTAGAGTAAATCATTCTTCTATCTCCTACTCAAAAACAGCAATCTGGTGTCTGCATTATCAGACAAATAAGCGCTTAACATGGACTTTATACTTTGCTTAAATAGGGCGAAAAAAAGCTCGCTGAGCAGCAAAGACTCGGTGGTCGGGCTGAACCCTAACCAAATGCTTAGTCGTTAGCCGCGTCTTGGACTGCTTCACCAGCACTCTCTATGTCTTCTCCTGCACCGTCAATCGTGGCACACGAGGTTAGTCCAACGACTAGAATACCAACTAATACAACAGAGTTTAAAAATGCTTTTAACGAATTTGCTATCTGGGTTTTCATCATTGTCTTCCTTATGGTTAAGTGATTTCACACTTTGCTTACATATTACTAAGCGATTCTTGTGCCAACTTCTTAAAAATAAAAGGCTTTAAGAATCAATAACTTAAAAATCCGTCTAGCATGGCTAATGTAAAGTGCGTAATTGCTACCCAACTAAGAGATAAAATTTACCTATTTATAACAACTCCTAAAGCACAGAAAGGTGAAATACAGCGTTTGCCACAGTGAGACTCCCCGAGCAACACCTGTTCATTAAGAGCTTACAAAAAAGCCGACCAGTATAAATGGTCGGCTTCGATTAAGTGGTGCAAGCCTCAACTGAATAGGTAAGCGCTGTGCTCGTTACGCGCTTTTCTAAGCGCTTTTATTTAGGCTTCGCAGTACATATTGAAGAATGCCACCGTCATTGAAGTAACTGAACTCATTGGGGGTATCAATGCGGATCTGCGCGTCGAAAGTGAATTCTCCTTGTTCGCCTTTTACCGATACCACTACTTCTTTTTGATCTCCATCTATGGCGTCAATCGAGTACTGCTCCGTGCCGTCTAACTTCAAACTGGCGGCACTGTCGCCTGATTTAAATTGTAGGGGTAGAATACCCATACCTATCAGATTAGAGCGATGAATTCGTTCGTAGCTCTCGGCAATTACCGCTTTGACACCGAGCAACAGTGGACCTTTTGCAGCCCAGTCGCGAGAACTCCCTGTGCCGTACTCTTTGCCCGCAATTACCACCGTTGGCGTGCCTTGTTCTTGATACTTCATTGCTGCATCAAACACAGACATCTGTTCAGCTGATGGTTGAAAGCGCGTCCAGCCGCCTTCTGTACCGGGGGCGAGTTGATTTTTCAATCTGACATTGGCGAATGTTCCACGCATCATAACTTCGTGATTCCCTCGGCGTGAGCCAAAAGAGTTGAACTCGTGCTCCTCAACACCGTGCGCTTGCAGGTATTGCGCAGCAGGGCCATCAGGGGCAATGCTACCGGCTGGAGAAATATGATCCGTGGTGACCGTGTCGCCGAGTTTCAACAAGCAGCGAGCATCTTTGATAGCACTGATCGCTTCGGGGTGTTGCTGAATGCCATCAAAAAAGGTGGGTTTTTTAACGTAAGTCGATTCAGGCCAATTATATTGCTCGCTATCGACGACGTCTAAATTATTCCATGTCTCGTCACCCTCAAAAATATGGCTATAACGTTCTGAGAACATGTTGCTATTGACCACATCAGTCACAAGCGCTTGAATCTCTTCATTGCTTGGCCAAATATCACGCAAGTAAACGGGCTTACCGTTTTTACTGGTGCCAAGGGGCTCCTTGAGCAAATCAATCTGCATATTTCCAGCTAGCGCATATGCGATAACTAATGGAGGAGAGGCAAGATAATTAGCTTTTACGTCAGAGTGAATACGACCTTCAAAATTACGATTGCCTGATAGCACGGAAGTTACATTTAGCTTTTCTTTACGAATAGCAGCGCTGATAGGCTCGGGCAGTGGACCCGAGTTGCCTATGCAGGTAGTACAGCCGTATCCGACTAGATGAAAGCCTAAATTTTCGAGTTCGTGGGTTAGGTTAGCCTTATTAAGGTATTCGGTGACGACTTGAGAGCCAGGCGCAAAGCTGGTTTTCACCCATGGTTTTACGGTTAGACCCATTTCACTGGCTTTTTTGGCCAGTAAGCCGGCAGCAATCAGCACAGAAGGGTTGGAGGTATTGGTACAACTGGTGATGGCCGCTATCACCACTGCGCCGTCGTTAAGGCTGAAACGCTGACCATTGTATTCGACCTCCGAGGAGTCCTCACTTTTCTCTGCTTGATGGCCACCTTCTGATTCGAAACGCCCTTTCTCGGGATCTTCGGTGGTGATAATCAGTTTTTCCTGCTCAGATAACCACGTACTGAACTTGTCTGCAGCTTCACTTAACGGGATCCTGTCCTGGGGGCGTTTAGGTCCCGCAATCGAGGTTACTACATCACTAAGGTCAATGTGTAGATTCGCATGATAGATTGCACTTTGCTGAGCTTCGCTGCCCCACATGCCCTGTGCTTGGGCATACGCTTTGATCACATTGATATTGCGCTCTTCGCGGCCAGTCAAACGCAGGTAGGTTTCGGTTTGTTCGTCTAACGGGAAGATACCACACGTTGCACCATATTCTGGTGCCATGTTCGCTATGGTAGCTCTGTCGGCTATAGTGAGGTGTTTTACCCCTTCGCCGTAAAATTCGACAAATTTACCGACGACGCCAAATTCGCGTAGCTTTTGAGTAATGGTCAATACTAAATCTGTCGCCGTGGTACCTGGCGGCAAACTGCCGGTAATTTCCATGCCGACTACCTCAGGTATTAGCATGGTGACTGGCTGACCTAACATGGCGGCTTCAGCTTCAATGCCGCCTACACCCCAGCCCAAAATGCCTAAGCCGTTGATCATGGTCGTATGGGAATCTGTGCCTACTAGGGTATCCGGATAGAGCAATGGCTGCTTGTGCTGCTCTTCAATAAAGGTGACACGTGCCAGATATTCTAAGTTCACCTGATGCACAATGCCTTTACCTGGCGGAACCACTTTAAAATTGTCAAACGCCTGCTGACCCCATCGTAAGAACTGATAGCGCTCCTTATTACGCTGTACTTCCATAGCGGTATTCTTGTCGAAGGCATCGTCTTGGGCGAAATAATCCACCATAACGGAGTGGTCAATAACCAATTCCACGGGTTTTAACGGATTAATTTTTTGCGGGTCGCCTCCTAAATCAACCATGGCATCGCGCATGGCGGCTAGGTCAACTACCGCTGGTACGCCGGTAAAATCTTGTAGCACCACTCGAGAAGGGACGAAAGCAATCTCAGTCGTTGACTGGTCATTAATATCCCAGGTGGCGAGTTTGTTAATATCTTCTTCTTGAACAAAGTTTTCAGCGCTGTGGCGCAAAAGGTTTTCTAACAATATTTTAGCGGCGAAAGGCAGTCGCTCAATGTCGTGGGTATCTGCAAGGGCATCGAGGGCATAATATGAGAATTTTTCACCCTCAAGGGTCAAGGTTTTTAGATAAGGGGAAGCTTGTTGCATGATAATCTCCGGCTGAGGGATGTTTGGTGATAGGTTTATATCTTCGAGAGTTTTATATCGTCGAGAGTCAGCCGCCATGCACAGGCATGTGCGCGCGGCTGTTAGTTGGTGAATTACGCGCTGGGCAAGCCCTGCAAGGCGCGTTTCACTTTGAGTTTGTAATCGGCGTCATTTAACATGTCGTGATCGCACTCTGGGCAATGTTCAACATCCTTAGCTGATAAGGTGCAATGCACGCGTTGCTCGAGCCAATTGATATCATCAATGTGCTTCGGTGCCAGTAATAGCTTCTCTCCACCGGGTAGCCAATTGTGGGTATCTATAATCAACATAGGCACTTCCCAGTTGTCGGTGTCTAAAATCAGGTCATGAATATGGCCTACCGTTTCACCACCTGCGATGACATCATAGCCTTGCAATTCCTCAATTGAGCGTAAGTGATTCGCTTTGCTCTTGTCATGCTCTTCTAAATTGCTGTTGGCTTGTTCAAGTGCTTGTTGGTTTACTAAGGCCGTCGGGTGAGCATATTCGCCCCATGCGCCAGGGCCAGTCCAGTAGTAGCCGTAACCCAGATAAGAAAACAGTATTTCTTCGTACTCTCTGGAGACAGTTTTTTCTTCATCAATCGATGGACTGTCTTTCACTTGCTGTTTGCTCAAAGCAACGTGGATCTTTTCATCATCTGTGTCTATTTCTCGTAACGAAATAGGGGAAATCAGCACCTTTTCCCCTAGGGGTAACCATTTGTGGGTATCGACGTACATATATCGAATTGTCCATGCACGATCGTCAAACAAGAAATCTTTGATGATGCCAATGTCACCGTCTGTGGCTGCAATAGTGAATCGTTGAATGTCTCGTAAGCCTGCTAACATGATGTTCTCCCTACTCGTAGATGTGATAGGCAAGATAGAAAGTGTCGGCTGCGGGTGTGCACAGATGGCACACACATTTAGCCTGGTACAACAATCATCTTGGCTATTCTAAAATTAGCTGTTGCAATAGGATTACGCAAAGAGCACGCCAGCTCATTTTTATGCCCTGAGTAACGGCGGTTGCTGTATTTGAAGCGGTTAGAAGCAAAGGTGTAGCAATGCAAAGCCATTGATAAACAGTAACTATTACGCTTAGGCTGTAAGATTTACAAGCTAAATTGCAAAGCGTGTAAGGCACTCGCGTAAAGGTGCTGGGTGCAAGGTAATTTCTAGGGAATTGCCACAAATAAAGCACGCGCCAAATGGGGCAAAGTAGCACGCGCTTTTTAAGTGTTTAGGCTCTTCTAATGTGCGATATTGTTAGCACGATAAATTCGGGGGACGAGCAGCGAGATAAGCCAATCGCCCTCGAGTGAACCAAAACTGTAGCAGGGGCTGGTCGAGGGCGATATTTCAGGTGTACTTAGATGAGCCAACCGCCATTTTTATGAATGGCTAAGCCAGTACCGAAAAACGTTACACAGGGCCTTTTTCAAAAGCAGGAAGGGTCGCAATATCAGTCAGCCATTTTTGCGCAGAGTTTGCCCAAATTTGACGCTTTGGTATTAATTCATTACGTTGGTCGATAGCGCCTACGCGCAAATTGTATACCTTGGGCTCATCGCCCACAGCTGATGCATAAATTCCTGTACCACAGTGCTCACAAAACCCTTGGGCTCGCGGGTTACCGCTTTGCGCTATCTTCACGTACTCTTTCGGCTTACCGCTAGAAAACGTTAGCCCATCTACTTCGCTGACAACCACAGTGCGAAATGCGGTCGCTGATAACAGCTGACAGTCTGTGCAATGACAAATCATGGTTTTTTCAGGATCGATAACGGCGTCAAATACAAGTTCGCCACAATGGCAACGGCCGGTTACTTTCATTTTATTTCCTCAGGGTGAATATGTGCATCACGTCAGCCTACAACGGCCCGTGCTACGCAGTCATATTAGGGCGTTTTTACAATACCTAGTTGGGCTAAGTAACTAGGTAAAGCCCATTACTAAAACTCTTATATTTAAGCTACAAATTTCCAAAAAAGATAATACATACTGAAGAGTGTTAGCACGCTTAAGCAGCATAAAGTGTAGATGCGAAATATACCTTGGGGCTTATATTGGGCGTCAACATCTGCACCCATCATGACCTTATAATTTAGCCAAGCATAGATAGGCGCACTGACAAAAGACACTGTCGTCACAAAATCCAAGAGGGCTTTAATATCAGCGCTAAAGTCAGAAATTATCCACCAACTGCCTAAGGCGAGTACGCAGAGTGCGGCGATATAAACCACATTTCCTTTTCGAGCGTGCGGCGTATCACTAGCGCTATCAAGGGGTAAGGGGGCATCATGTGAGTGGTTGAGCTGATAGGCACGCTTCCATACTTGTGGAAAACCATCGGCAACCGCAAAGGTAGATGAAAATAGCGCCACAAAGGTAACAATGGCCATGAGCAACCAGCTCCAGTCCCCCAAGGCATTGCTGTAAATCCCGACAAGTTGCCCAGCAAATGCTGCTGCTGAGTTGGCAAAACCTTCGCCTTGGCCAAACATGAGCAAAGCGCCCAACCATAAAAAGATGATGGCTAACAATAAACTCGCCGCATAACCGATGTTGAAGTCTAAGGTCGCATTTTTCGCGTTTTGAACACCAGGTTTGGCCCCGCGAGATAATATCCATAACGAATGCCAAACCGATACTTCAACGGCGGTGGGCATCCAGCCTATCAATGCCACGATAAAGGCGATACTTGCCATAGAGCCAACTTCGATAGTTGGGACCCCTTCGGCCGGGCTGAATCCCAAACGCCCGATTGCTGCAAACCAAGCGATAATGCTGCAAATGACCAATACCAGCATCATCCACTTCAATAGCGTGTTGAGAAGCTTGTAATGGCCTATCAAGAGCACCGCGCATACCACACCCAATATCAAGGCTGCCCATTGGGAAAGGGTAAGCACATCACCAAATAGATTCATGGCTAATGCGGCTGTGACTATGGTGACCCCTGATTGAACAAAAAACATGGTGATAAAGGTTAAACAGAGAAACAGGTAAAATGCCCATTTGCCCACTGAGCGATAGCCATCGAGTAAGCTCTTGCCTGTTAACCCAGCGTACCTAGGGCCAAATAGAAAAAAGGGGTACTTCACCACGTGAGCCAGTAAAATAAAGCCCAATAAGGCAAAACCGAAATCTGCTCCTGCTCGGGTTGACTGCACTATATGTGATACACCAATACTGGTGGCGGCCCAAACGATACCTGGGCCTAATATGGCCATTGTTTTCACTAATTTCATGCTCGTTTTTCTCACGTTATCATTATGGTTTCGAGGTATTCACTATCTTGCTTTTTGCCACTGCTCTGAGCTGCGGGCTATTGCACGTTTGAGTGACCCAAATACAAGAGCAACATTTTTGTTAGTTCATCGCATAAGGCGACAGAATCTAACTCGCATGCAATCGATGGGGTAATGTCGGGGTACAGCACTTTATCGAGCAGAGCAGTGATCATGGTGAAGATCACCATATTCGTTACCGATGATCTATCAGCAGCATCAATGTCATCACTGAACCTGAGTAATATCTGACTCATACGCTTATACATAACTTGTCTGTCGATTAAAGCTTCACCTGCCACAATGTGGGTATGCAAGCGTGAATTAAGGTGAATGGTGCGAAACAAGCTACGATTGGCGATGAAAAAATCATGGGTCTTGCGAGTTATCTCTTTCACTGCTTCAGCTAACGTCTCAAACGGCATCTGCTCTAATTGTTCAATCCACTGGGTAAGCTCGCGGCCAAAATCTTGGTATAGCAGCGGTAGTAGGGCTTCTTTGTTTTTAAAGCGCCGATAGAAGGTACCAACCGAAACGCCAGCGTGATCGCACAATTCTTTGATGCTGATGTGCTCAAAAAATTTACTTTGCAGGCAGTGGTGCACAGCAGCCATAAGTTTTCGCTGAGTGTCTTGACTGCGTATTTGTTTGGCTGGGATAACACTTGGGGTTGGCATAATTAACTTTTACCTTAAATCACATATACATCACAGGCTTGCGACTGAAAGAGCGCCAGAATCATGCCGTTTTTGACCGAAAACAGCAATACAAGATATGTGGCTTGTTGCCGATTTTAAGGAACGGGGCCATGTTCATGAGGTTGCGATCTCTGTGTCTACTGATTTGTTTTTATAATGTGTTAAAAATGTATCTATTTTGTAATGCCATGATTTTAATAATGAATATTTACAATTTAAGACTGACATCGCTTTGTAGCCTTGAATGGCTTTTGCTAGTATCCGCGCATCAAAATTGAGCACAAATTGATCTTGCTCAATACCCAGTATTTAACGTGTGATAAACGCCGGATTTTACATTGAACCGAATTACTTACCATACAGATAACTTCATTCAGCGCAGCAAGGCGTTGGTGAACCTATCGAGCTCGTCGTTTTTTGCGAAAGTGTGCTTGGTGTCTGGGGTAATGGCTTTTTTAAGCGGTTTCAGTGTATTGCTTGGCGGCATCTACGAAGGTGCTGAGTTGGTGGGCTTCGCCCTCGACTTTTCTTCTTTCGATGTGCTTAGCAGTGCATTTTTTCTTTGGTTATTGGCGCTAAGCGGTTATTTCGCGAAACATGCTTTATGGCTTTTGAATCTTGTACCTGATTATGTACTTCGTCATTTGGCGGCTAAATCTAAGCCGTTGTTTACTGTTCCCGCTGTTATCAGCCCTGTGCCCAGCGCACATGGCTCTCGTGCTCCCCCCCTATTTTTGTAGCGGTTCAAGTCATTAAATAAGTCACTGTTGTTAGTGTGCTAGCGATAGCACCAAGTCACATGCACAGGTTCAGCTAGCGCTAAGCAGTCTGACCACTTATCTACCTTGAGCCCGCTCACCCAATAAATCCGGTTTGTCCGGTGTTTAATGCTGCCAGAATCACTTGGGCAGTGCTTTGAAAACTATGGGTAGGGGAAATCCTTTGTTGATCCGTAAGTTAGGTTATTCAGCGTTGACGGCAAGCATATTATTGCTGTCGGGCTGTGAAGGTGGTGTGCTTGATCCTAAAGGTCAGGTGGGCATCGATGAAAAGTATTTGATCGTTGTAGCAACGGTACTGATGCTGCTGGTGGTTATTCCTGTTATTGGCATGACCTTGTATTTCGCTTGGCGTTATCGTGAAGGTCGCGAGCATGAAATTTATGACCCAAAGTGGGCACACTCAACCAAAATTGAAGTGGTTGTGTGGTTAATCCCCATTGTGATTATTGCGATATTGGGCACCTTGACCTGGTACTCCACTCAAGAGCTCGACCCTTACAAGCCGTTAGAACACGAGCATAAACCCATCACTATTCAAGTGGTGTCTTTGAACTGGAAATGGCTATTCATCTATCCAGAGCAAGGTATCGCAACGGTTAACGAAGTGGTGTTTCCCAAAGATGTGCCCGTGGAATTTAAGATCACATCTGACACCACCATGAACTCGTTCTTTATTCCTCAGCTTGGTAGCCAGATTTATTCTATGGCAGGTATGACGACACGTCTTAACCTGATCGCCAACGAAGCGGGCGAGTTTGACGGCATTTCAGCCAACTACAGTGGTGCCGGGTTCACCGGAATGAAATTTAAAGCCATCGCTAAAAACAGCGAACAGGACTTTGAGCAATGGGTCAGCGCGGTTAAACACAGCCCTGCAAAACTGAGTGATGAGAGTTATGCCCAGTTAGCAAAGCCAAGTGAAAATAATCCCGTTAATTATTACGGCTCGGTGGACAGTCAACTGTTCCAACATATTGTGATGCAGTTTATGGGCAACATGCATTCCCATGATATGCATGAAGACCATCAAGAGCATTCTGCTCAAATGCACATGCAGGCGGAGGAGTAACTATGTCGCTATTAGGAAATTTATCCCTGGAGGCCATTCCGTACCACGAACCTATTATCATGGTAACGCTGGCAGTCATTGGTGTCATTGGCTTGGCCATTGTTGGTCTTATTACTAAATATCAAAAGTGGGGCGTGCTTTGGCACAACTGGTTGACGTCAGTTGATCATAAACGCTTAGGTATCATGTACATTATTCTTGCATTGGTCATGCTGATCCGTGGCTTCTCTGACGCGATAATGATGCGCACCCAACTCGCTATGGCGACTAACGGCGCTGAGGGATATTTGCCCCCAGAGCACTATGACCAAATATTTACCGCCCACGGCATTATCATGATCATCTTCATGGCTATGCCTTTTATGATTGGTTTAATGAACATTGTACTGCCGCTGCAAATTGGCGCGCGAGACGTGGCATTCCCTTTCATGAACAACTTGAGTTTCTGGTTAGCCGCTGCAGGTGCTGTGTTGATCAATATCTCTTTGGGTTTAGGTGAGTTCGCCAAAACAGGTTGGTTGGCCTATCCGCCATTATCGGAGATGTCCTTTAGCCCTGGGGTGGGGGTCGATTATTATATCTGGGCCTTGCAGATATCCGGGATCGGAACATTGCTTACCGGCGTCAACTTTTTAGCCACCGTGTTTAAAATGCGCGCCCCTGGCATGAAGTTGATGCAAATGCCCATTTTTACTTGGGCCTGTACTTGGGCGAATATATTAATTGTGGCCTCGTTCCCGATTTTAACCGCGGTACTCGGTTTACTGACACTTGACCGTTATTTAGATTTTCACTTCTTCACCAATGATGGCGGCGGTAACGCCATGATGTACATCAACCTGTTCTGGGCGTGGGGTCACCCTGAAGTGTATATATTGGTGCTGCCTGCATTTGGTATTTTCTCTGAGGTTATTTCAACCTTTACCGGTAAGCGCTTATTTGGTTACACCTCTATGGTGTGGGCGAGTGGCGCGATTTCGATTTTAGGCTTCGTGGTGTGGCTGCATCACTTCTTTACCATGGGTTCAAGTGCTGACGTAAATGCCTTCTTTGGGGTAATGACCATGATCATTGCCATACCCACGGGGGTGAAGTTATTCAACTGGTTGTTCACTATGTACCGTGGTCGCTTACGCATAACAGTGCCGGTTTTATGGACCTTAGGCTTTATGGTTACTTTCAGTATCGGTGGTATGACAGGGGTGTTACTTGCTGTGCCTGGTGCTGATTACGTATTACATAACAGCTTATTTTTAGTGGCTCATTTTCATAACACCATCATAGGTGGTGCGGTGTTTGGTTACATGGCGGGCTTTGCCTTTTGGTTCCCAAAAGCCACAGGTTTTCATTTGAACGAGCGTTTAGGTAAATACTCTTTCTGGTGCTGGCAAATTGGTTTCTACGTGGCGTTTATGCCGCTTTACGTGCTTGGCTTCCTAGGTATGACCCGTCGTTTAAATCATACCAACAACCCAGATTGGAACATTTGGTTGTATATCGCGGCGTTAGGCGCAGTGATTATCTTTGTAGGTATCATTCTGCAATTTGTGCAGCTTTACGTGAGTATTCGCGATCGTGAACAAAACCCAGATGTAGATGGCGATCCATGGAATGGTCACACACTCGAATGGTCAACAGCGTCACCACCTCAGTTCTATAACTTTGCCGTTCTACCTAAGGTACATGACATAGACGCGTTCACAGACATGAAAGAAAAAGGTATTGAGTACCAGGCACCCGATGAATATATGCCAATTCACATGCCACGTAATACCGCTGCGGGTATGCAAATCGCGGGGGCGGCTGGCATCGTTGGTTTCGCCTTGATCTGGCATATTTGGTGGTTAGCCATCGTTGGCTCACTGGGTATGGTAGTCGCGTTAATTGCACGCTGTTATGCCAAAGACGTGGACTATTATGTTGAGCCGCAAGAAGTGGCTGAAATTGAACGAGCACACTTAGCCAGTGTGGCCACAGTGAAGGAGGAAGCGTTATGAGCGCCGTACCAGACACCCTAAAATTCGCCTCTGATCACGGCTTGCATGCAGATGATCATGGGGGCGGGCATGACGAACACCATGACACCGGCGGCAATACGCTGTTCGGGTTTTGGTTGTACTTAATGACCGATTGCATTTTATTTGCTTCTGTTTTTGCTACCTACGCCGTGTTGTACATGAACACCGACGGTGGCGTATCAGGTAAAGACATATTCGACCTTAACTTTGTGTTGGTTGAAACCGCCGCGTTATTGGTGAGCAGTATTACCTATGGCTTTGCACTCTTGTGCGCTCACAAGCAACAACGTGCAGGTACGTTACTGTGGTTATTGGTCACTATGGCCCTTGGTTGTGTGTTTATTGCCATGGAAGTATATGAGTTTCATCATCTCATCGTTGAAGGAAATGGCCCTGATCGCAGTGCGTTTTTAAGTTCATTCTTTGCGCTAGTCGGCATGCATGGTTTGCATGTAACCGCTGGGCTAGTGTGGATGCTGGTCATGGTGCTTGAGGTACTCAAGCGCGGTTTAGGTGCGCAAACCGTTACGCGCCTTGGATGCCTAAGCTTATTTTGGCATTTCTTGGATATCGTATGGGTCTGTGTATTCACAGTCGTATATTTATTAGGAGCAATGTGATGAGTCATTCTGCTGAAGCGACTGCCCATGGCAGCGTAAAGTCCTATCTAATTGGGTTTGTTTTATCAGTCATTCTCACGGCTATTCCGTTTTGGATGGTGATGAGTGGACACTTTGGTAAATCAGTTCTGTTTTACAGTGTGGTGTCCTTTGCGTTGGTGCAAATTGTGGTGCACTTGAAGTACTTTTTGCACTTGAATTTTTCAGTCAAAGGGCGTTTGGACACATTTGCGTTTCTGTTTACCGCACTGATTATTGTGATGGTGGTTGGGTTGTCCATTTGGATTATCTATAGCGCTAACGCGATGATGATGTAATAAGGAGGTCACCATGAAAGTAAAACGTTATATCAACATCACTAAGCCCGGCATCATCATGGGTAATTTAATCTCTGTAGCCGGTGGTTTTTTGCTTGCCTCGCGAGGGGAGGTTGACGGTTTATTGATGCTCATGACGGTGTTAGGTTTGTCGCTCGTGGTGGCCTCGGGTTGTGTGCTCAATAATTGTATTGATACGGACATTGACGCCAAAATGCAGCGCACCCGCAATCGCGCTACTGTCACAGGAGATGTGTCCATTGCCCACGCGCTGCAATTTGGTCTGGCCTTGGCGGTGCTCGGTTTTGGTTTGCTTATTCGTTATACCAATAGTATTGCGGTGGGTTTCGCTGTACTGGGTTACGCAGTATATGTGGGCGTGTATAGCTTATATATGAAACGCAAATCAGTGTATGGCACGTTAGTGGGCAGTTTGTCAGGCGCGGTGCCACCTGTGGTCGGTTACTGCGCCGCAAGTGGCCAATTTGATGCGGGTGCCGCTATCCTATTATTGATGTTTAGTTTGTGGCAAATGCCGCATTCTTACGCCATCGCCATCTTTCGTTTTGACGATTACGCCAAAGCCAATATACCGGTATTGCCAGTAGCAAAGGGGATCGCAAAAACCAAATTGCATATTGTATTGTATATCGCTGTATTTGCGATTGTCAGCGCGCTTCTGCCGCTAAGCGGTTACACCGGGCTGACGTTTATGGCGGTGGCTTGTGTGACTAGCTTGTGGTGGCTGTTTATGGCATTGCGTGGCTATCGCAAAAACATCGAGTTAGTGGTTTGGGCAAGGCAAGTATTTGGCTTTTCTATCTTAACCATCACTGCTCTTAGCATCGGCATGGCCTTTGATTTTCAGGCCTTGCCACCGAGTTTGCTAGTGATGCTTAGCTGAACATCAAGGCTATCACGTTAACGTATTCAAACGCGTTAACTCAATGGCCTTTATTTTTAGCCGAGTGAATCGCAGCCCAACGAATATCGGCTTAGCAACTATCAGCTTGAGCTTGTGAACAAGCCCTTTTAACGCCTCTGCTACGATCCGTTAGCAGGGCTTACTTGAGCCAAAAGGTTTAACAGTGCGTTTAATGAAATCGGCTTAACCATATGATGGTCAAAACCTGCTTCTTTCGATTTACGTCTATCTTCATCCTGCCCCCAACCCGTTAGGGCAATGATCGTTATATTTTTGCCCCATGTCTCTTTACGAATTGCGCTGCACACTTGGTAACCATCAAGAATAGGCAGGCCTATGTCGAGTAGAATGACGTCCGGTTTGTGTTGCGCTGCAGCGATAACTGCTTGCTCACCATCATAAACCACATGTGTGGTGTGCTGATGTACGTTAAGCAACATCTGCATGCTGTCTGCACTGTCTTGGTTATCATCCACTATCAGCACATTTAACGCTTCTGTTTGCACCGCGCGATTCACGCCGACAGTTTTTGGCTTGCCACTTGGTTTAGCAGGTGTGCTCGGTAGGGTGACAATAAACTCTGCACCATGGCCTAAGCCCTCGCTTTTACATTCGACGTGCCCGCCGTGCATTTCAACTAAGCGTTTGACCAATGACAGACCGATGCCTAAACCACCCTCAGCTTGCTCAAGCTGATTGCTTACTTGGGTAAACAATTCAAATACTTGTGAGCGCATATGCTCAGCAATACCCAAGCCACTGTCTTTCACGCTAATGCTGACGTGTTGCTCATCGTCTAAGTTGACTGTGACCCAAATAAACCCGTTTTTAGGGGTATATTTGCACGCATTGTTGAGCAGGTTACCAAGTATTTGCGCTAAACGTGCAGGGTCAGCAAATAAAGAAATGGCTTCATGTGGCATATTAACCTGTACCGAGTGGCCCAAGCGTTTGGCGTAGGGGCTCACGGCTTCTACTGCTTGCTCAACGATGTCTTTAAGATCAATACGTTGGCGTTTCAAAGACAGTTTATCTTTTGATATACGGCTAATATCCAGTAAATCGTCAATTAGGCGTACCATTTGCGCAACTTGGCGATCCATGGTTGCCACTGCGGTCTGCATCATGGCGGGATCGGTCTTGACATTGCGTATCAATTCCATCGAGTTTCTTAGGGGCGCTAAGGGGTTTCGAAGTTCATGGGCTAATGTGGCAAGAAATTCATCTTTGCGCTTGTCAGCCACTGATAGCTTGTCTGTTAATTTGGTGAGTTTTTCAGCCATTTTACGCTGTTCAGTGATATCGGTATTGGTACCAAAAAAGCGGATTAGCTGGCCATCTTGGGCATAGATCGCATTCATTCGGGATAGGAACCAGCGATATTTACCGTTTGCACCCCGCAGCGGAAAGGTGTCTTCCCAGTCGATACCTTTGGCTAAACAGTCGGAAAATTTATTGAATACCGCCTCTTGGTGATCAGGGTGATGGTACGCCTTCCAACCGCCGTTTAAGTTTTGCTCCATGGTGGTACCGGTATAAGACAACCAGCGCTGATTGAACCATTCTATTTCGCCTTGGGCATTGGCCATCCATGCTAGCTGGGGCACATTGTCGACGACCGCGCGAAAACGTTCTTCACTTGACCTGACAGATTGTTCATTTTGCCTACGCTTAATAACGAGCTCAGCGGTACGCATGATGATATCAAGGCTGTCGTAGTCCATTTGTGCAGGGGCTTGAGGTGCACTGTAATACATAGCGAATACGCCCAGCACGTCTTTGCCTGAAATTATCGGCAACGACCAGCACGCCCGTAAATTGTGGCCCAGTGCTAAGTCTCGGTGCTCTACCCACAGTGGATCAGACGCAATATCCGCTACAAACACAGCTTGCTTGGTAGCCGCAGACGTACCACAAGCGCCACTTTGTTGGTTTATTTTCAGGCCATCGATGTGTTGCACATAGTCTTTTGGAAGACTGGGCCCGGCAGCAAAGTGCAAACATTGGGCGTGTTCATCAACCAGCATAATGCTGCCAATCATGCCATTTTTAGAATGCTCCTCTAAAGACAATATGAGGGTTTCCAGCACATTATTAAGTGGTGCCTCTTGGGCCATTTGTTCCAAGGCGTTGGTTTGCGCAATCTGCAACGCTTCGGTTCGTTTGCGCTCACTTATGTTTGCCACAATACCTAGCATGCGCGTCGGTTTACCGTCCGTGTCGCCGTATAAACTGCCGTATGACGCTAACCAGTGAATGCTTTTGTCTGGCCAGATAACGCGAAATTCAGCGCGAAAGTCGCTGCCGTCTCTCAACGACTTTTCGAATTTATATTTCACTTCATCTCTGTCTTGGGGGTGAATATGGGCGTAAAAGCCTTCAATTCCCCATTGAGCATCAGGTATTTGGGCTTCGTAACCAAAGCATTTGTCGTGATGCAAAGAGCGTCGGGTTAGGCCTGTGACTAAATCCACCTCCCAGTCACCCACTTGAGCGGCCTCAAGGGTGATGTCTAAGGTGGTTTTGCTGGCACGCAAAGTTTCAAGAATTCTTAAGTGCTCTGTGCGTACCCAAAAACGCCGAGCAAACTCGATCACTAATTCAATTTCGTCATCACGCCACTCATGTGAAGCGCTACGATAAACACTCAATACAAAATGGTTCTTCTTATCTAAGCTGATAGGCACACAAATAAATGCACCTATGCCTCTTTCCTGAAACTGACCGTCTGTGTATCTGGGGTCCGTGGCTACATTATTCACGATCAAGGTGAGGTTTTCTTTTTCGCACATGGCAATTTCAAAGGGCAGTTCCATCTTAGCTTTAGGCATTTCTGCTAGCGATGCGTGCTGCCATACATGCGTGATCCCAAGCCTTCCTGAAACGGGATGGGTTTCACAAAAAATGCAGGCACTTAAATCTAGGTGTGCAGCTAAGTTTTCGGTAATGATTGATTTGATTCTTTTTAGGCTGCCAGCACTGAGTAAGTCAGAACTGACTTGCGTCAACATGGCCGAATTACGCTCAGCACGTTTTCTGGTGGTGATGTCAATGCCTGAAGGGATAATCTGCACCACACTGCCATGTTCATCAAAAATGGGGTGCAGCATAAAATCTATATCGATGAGTACATCGTCAGCCAACCTTGCTGTGGTATCAAAACGAGAAGACACACCGTGCTTTGCTTTGTTTATCGCTTTGCGGATCGATTGCTGCACTTGGCTATCGTGTGACCACCAGAACGTTTGCTCGAACGGCAGACCGATGACTTCATCTTCCTGCAGTGACGCTGAAACAAGGGCGGTCTTGTTCGCTTCGCGCAAAATACCGTCGGGGGTCAATACGCCCATAAACACCGCAAAACGCTCTAATACATCAGTGACGACTTTGCCGTTGCTGTCAGTGGTCAATACTTTGCTGTCGTCGTCGAACGCTGACGCGGGTTGCTGAAGCCGTGTCAATTTAGTAAGCAGCTGTATCAAGGCGATACTGAGCAGTGAAAACCAGCTGATTTGCAATGAAAAAACAGATAATAGCGCATAGGGAATATGGTGGCGAAACAGGTAACTCACAACGCAAATTGCGCCGATGAAACAAAGGTAGGCCAGCGCCGAGTTTTTCCGATAAGCAGCCAGTAATACGGCAGGTAAAAATAACCACAACGCTTCACCTGGGCTAAATACACTGGCCAAAAAAGAGGCAAGAATGACGGCTAAAGCAAATGCGGTAAATGTACTTAGCCAGCCATTAAAGTTGAGTGTAGAAAAGCGTAAATGAGTGCTAAAAAACATCAGCAAAATCCGTTTGAAGAGAGGGGGGATCCCTGTCTTAATATTTGGCCGATTTTGCACTGTTTTTCCACTAATTCAAGCATTGTTGGTAAATAAAAACGCCGCTTAGGTTTCCCATCAGCGGCGTGTTGTTTTATTGCGGTAACGGTGCGCTTAAAACACCGGCAAAACCTGTTATTTACTGATTTTTTTGTATTTCAAGCGATGAGGCTCAACCACATCTTTACCTTGGGTTTCTTTGAGCCAAGTGGCGTACTCAGTGTAGTTGCCCGCGAAGAAGTTAATTTTGCCTTCGTCACGGTAATCCATGATGTGGGTGGCGATGCGATCCAAGAACCAGCGATCGTGCGAGATAACCATGGCACAGCCCGGGAACTCAAGCAGCGCGTTTTCAAGGGCGCGTAACGTTTCAACGTCCAAGTCGTTGGTTGGCTCATCCAGTAACAGCACGTTGCCGCCGGCTTTTAATAACTTGGCCAAGTGCACACGATTACGCTCACCACCTGATAAGTCTTTTACAAACTTCTGTTGGTCATTGCCTTTAAAGTTAAAACGGCTGCAATAGGCGCGGCTGTTTAGCTCGAAGTTGCCGATACGAATAATGTCAGAATCATCAGAAATTTCTTTGTAAACCGTGTTGTTGCCATCCATGTGATCGCGAAACTGATCAACACTGGCCAGCTTTACTGTTTTACCAACAATGACTTCCCCTGAATCGGCATTTTCTTCGCCGCTTAGCATGCGAAATAGGGTCGATTTACCCGCGCCGTTTGGCCCGACAATACCGACAATGGCACCTTTGGGCATGGCGAAGGTTAAATCATCAATAAGCAAACGATCACCGTAGCTTTTACGTAAATGGTTTACTTCAATGACTTGCTCGCCTAGGCGATCGCCCGGTGGGATAAACAATTCATTGGTTTCGTTACGTTTTTGGTAATCGCCGGTGTTGAGCTCTTCAAAGCGGGCCATACGCGCCTTGCTTTTAGACTGACGACCTTTGGCGTTTGAACGTACCCATTCCAATTCAGTTTTAATCGATTTTTGACGCGCACTTTCGGTTTTTTCTTCTTGTTGTAAACGCGCGTCCTTTTGCTCCAACCAAGAAGAATAATTGCCTTCCCAAGGAATACCTTGGCCACGGTCAAGCTCTAAAATCCAACCGGCGACGTTATCTAAGAAATAACGGTCGTGAGTAATAGCGACCACTGTGCCTTCATAGTCGTGTAAGAAGCGCTCTAACCAGGCTACTGATTCTGCATCCAAGTGGTTGGTAGGCTCATCCAGTAACAGCATGTCGGGCTTTTCAAGCAACAAGCGACATAGAGCAACGCGGCGGCGCTCACCACCGGATAATTTGCTCACATCTGCATCCCAAGGCGGCAAACGCAAGGCATCGGCGGCGCGCTCAAGGGCGTTTTCAAGGTTGTGACCGTCTTTACTTTGAATAATGGCTTCAAGCTCACCTTGCTCTTTAGCCAGTGCGTCAAAGTCGGCGTCTTCTTCTGCGTAGGCAGCGTACACTTCTTCAATGCGCTTGAGGGCATGGGCGACATCGGCGACGGCTTCTTCGATATTGCCGCGCACGTCTTTGCTTTCGTCTAGCTGTGGCTCTTGTGGTAAGTAACCAATTTTTAAGCCCGCTTGAGGAATGGCTTCCCCTTCGATGTCTTTATCGATTCCGGCCATGATCCGAAGCAGGGTAGATTTACCTGAGCCGTTCAAACCGAGAACGCCGATTTTGGCGCCGTGGAAGAAACTCAGTGAAATATCTTTAAGAATAAACTTGTTCGGGGGCACGATTTTGCCCACACGATTCATGCTATATACGTATTGCGCCATGATGAAAACAACTCCATAAAATTTTGCCTATTGTAAACACTGCACATGAGCGATGAAAGCGCTAGCTGAGACTATTTTTGTAATTGTTTACTTTGTGCTCGCAGCTAAACAGAGTTTGTTTTTTATCTGATTGATATTTAACTATATTTCTATCTTTTACTGATTGATTTAAACGCGCTGAATGAGCACACATTCCTTGACAAATTTCGGTGTGCATCCCTTGCATCACTCGCGTAGTATTTGCATCGTCTTAGGGATTAAAAAGAGAGTGCTATGTTAAAAAAATCATCTGTTTTACTTATGTGCGCTGGGTTATTTTGTCAGCCAGCATTGGCCAGCCGCCTGGTTGAAAATGCCTTGGTAGAGCAAACAAGCCAAGAGTTAGCGAGCGCCAAAGCGTTACTGTTAAAAACGGTCAATATTAACAGTGGCACCATGAATTTTGCTGGCGTGAAAGAAGTCGGTGACATCATGCGCAAAGAGTATGACGCCCTAGGCTTTGACACCCAGTGGGTCGATGGCAGTGAATTTAACCGGGCAGGGCATCTTGTTGCTACCTATGAATCTCCGACTCATCCAAGCGGCCAAAAGCTTTTGTTAATCGGCCATTTGGATACGGTGTTTGCTAAAGACGATGACTTCCAGCAAGCCAAAGAAATAGACGAGCAACATATTGCCGGGCCGGGCATTTCAGATATGAAAGGCGGCAATGTGATCATGCTGACCGCCATTAAAGCCCTAAAAGCCAAAGGCATGCTTGACCGCTTAAATATTAAAGTGGTGCTTACCGGTGATGAAGAGTCCAGCGGTCGCCCGTTGAGTCAATCTAAAAAAGCCTTAATCGATGCGGCTATTTGGGCTGACGTCGCCCTTGGTTTTGAAGATGCTGATGGCGATATTCGTACAGCGGTAACCGCTCGGCGCGGTGCATCTACATGGCAAGTGACCACATCTGGCAACGCTGCCCACTCGTCACAAATATTCACCGACAAAGTGGGTGATGGGGCGATATTTGAAATGGCGCGTATTTTACAAGAATTCCGTTTACAACTGGCCGATTTGCCTTTGCTTAGCTTTAACCCTGGTGTGATTGCAGGTGGTACGCGGGTAACAACGAGTAAGGGCGGCGATGAAGTGGTCGCCTTTGGCAAAACAAACGTTGTCGCCAAAGATGCCTCGGTAAAAGGCGGCCTGCGGGCGGCATCTCAAGAGCAGCTAGAACAAGCCAAAGCAATTATGAGCCAGGTGGTGGAGCAACACTTAGCGCAAACCGATGCCACTTTCACCTTTGATGAGGGCTACCCGCCCATGAAAGAAACCAAAGGCAATAAATCACTGCTGGCTCAGTACAGTCAAGTCAGCGTTGATTTAGGCTATGGTCCAGTAACAGCGGTTAACCCGCGAAATGCCGGGGCGGCAGATATCTCGTTTACCGCAGGGCACGTGAAAATGGCCATCGATGGGTTGGGCCTGATGGGCGAGGGCGGTCATACCAAAGATGAAGTGGCAGATATGCGTACCTTTAAACAGAATATCGAGAAAACCGCGGTGTTGATGTATCGCTTATCCAATCCTTAGTCGCAGATTATTTAGGAAGAAACATGAAAAAATTTAATTGGGCCATTATGGGCCCAGGCTCGATTGCAGATAGGTTTGCAGAAGCGTTGATGCCGTCACAAAAAGGCATTCTTTACGCTGTGGCCAGTCGCGATATTAATAAAGCACAGGCCTTTGCTGACAAATACAGCGCTGACGGCGCTTTTCATCAAGCTGACGGCGTTCCTAATAAGGCTGACGGCACTTTTCATCAAGCTGACGGCAGTCCTAATAAGGCTGACGGCGTCGTTCCGAAACCCTACGGCAGCTATCAACAGATGCTGGCTGATCCAGAGGTAGACGTGGTGTATATCGCTACACCGCAAAGCCTGCACTACGAGCAAGCGAAAATGTGCTTAGAAGCTGGCAAACATGTATTGATGGAAAAGCCGCTGACTATTAACGCGGCGCAAACCGAAGCGTTAATCGCGTTAGCACAAGAAAAGCAGTTATTACTGCAAGAAGGGCTGTGGAGCCGCTTTATGCCATGCTTCGAGCAAGTAAAATTATGGCTTGACGAGGGGCGCATAGGCGAGCTGCAATATATTTGCTCTGACATTGGTTTTTCTTTTGGTGACAGAGAAGGGCACAGATTACATAACCCTGCCTTGGGCGGTGGCGCATTACTCGATTTAGGCGTTTACAGCATTACTTTGAGCCAATGTTTGATGCAAGAGCACCCCAGTGAAATTAACGCCATGAGCCATTTTGGTAACCTGCAAGTAGATGAAAACACGATCGTGAATATGCGCTATCCGTCTGGGCGCTTCGCTCAGTTTACTTGCACGATCGCTGCACAGGCGAGTAATTCAATGACGTTAATGGGCAGTAAAGGCCGTATTGTATTGCCGTATATGTTTTGGAACGGCAATAAAGCGACTTTGCAGCAAGAAGACGTGCAAGACGAGGTGATTGAGTTCGCCCATCGGGTAAATGGTTTTGAGTATCAAATTGAAGAAGCCATGAACATGATTGAGAAAAATCAAGTATGCAGTGATTTTATGCCCCACGGCGATAGCCTAGCGGTTATGCAAACCATGGATGAAATTCGCCGCCAAATTGGCCTGAAATTCAGCCCTGACGCAGAGCGTATGTAGCACGACTGGTTCACCACCTAAGCCGTGGTGATCCTTCTTTACACTTTTAGGTTATAGAACATTGCATAAAAGCTATGTACAAAAAGTGCAAAATGACTAGAATGTGCGCTCTTTTTAGTTAGCACTTAAATTGCCAGCCAACATAGCGTTTGATGAAAAATGCAGCTACGGCGTTAAGTGTCTGTTGAAATTATGTATTTTTGACAGGCCAAAGCGCACGCAGTTAAGCGACTTTTATCGCGCAAGTGTAGCGGCCCCGAGGAGAACTGATGTTATCACGTGACATGAATATTGCCGATTTTGATCCTGAGTTGAGTCAAGCTATCGCGCAAGAAACCCAGCGCCAAGAAGATCACATTGAACTGATCGCCTCTGAAAACTACTGTAGCCCGCGCGTACTTGAAGCCCAAGGCTCGCAACTAACCAATAAATACGCTGAAGGTTACCCGCACAAGCGTTACTACGGCGGTTGTGAATACGTTGATATCGCAGAAGATTTAGCCATTGAGCGTGCTAACCAATTATTCGGCTCTGACTACGCTAACGTGCAGCCTCACTCTGGCTCACAAGCTAACTCAGCGGTATTTATGGCGTTACTTGACGCTGGTGATACCGTGCTAGGGATGAGCTTGGCACACGGTGGTCACTTAACCCACGGCGCACATGTTAGCTTCTCGGGCAAAACCTATAACGCAGTGCAGTACGGTATCGATGAGCAAACTGGCAAAATCGATTACGACGTAGTTGAAGCGCTCGCGGTTGAGCATAAGCCAAAAATGATCATCGGTGGTTTCTCAGCGTACTCAGGTATTGTTGATTGGCAGCGTTTCCGTGAAATCGCGGACAAAGTAGGTGCTTACTTATTAGTGGATATGGCTCACGTTGCAGGTTTAGTAGCCGCTGGTTTATACCCTAACCCATTACCTCATGCGCATGTGGTGACCACCACTACGCATAAAACCTTAGCTGGCCCACGTGGCGGTTTGATTTTATCAGCTTGTGGCGATGAAGCGATTTACAAAAAACTAAACAGCTCAGTATTCCCTGGTAATCAAGGTGGCCCTTTGTGTCACGTGATTGCAGCGAAAGCCGTTGCGTTTAAAGAAGCATTACAGCCAGATTTTAAAGCATACCAACAGCAAGTATTGCTTAACGCCAAGGCCATGGTCAGCGTGATGCAAGAGCGCGGGTACGACATCGTATCTGGCGGCACCGACAACCACCTGTTCTTGCTTGATTTGATCAGCAAAGACATCACAGGTAAAGATGCTGACGCAGCGCTAGGGCGCGCTAACATCACAGTGAACAAAAACTCAGTCCCTAACGACCCACGCTCTCCGTTTGTGACCAGTGGTTTGCGTATTGGCTCACCTGCCATTACCCGCCGTGGTTTTAAAGAAGAACAAGCGAAGCAAGTGGCTACGTGGATTTGCGACGTTATCGACAACATCGAAGACGAAGCGGTCATCCAACGCGTAAAAGGTGAAGTATTGACCCTTTGCGGTAAGTTCCCGGTATACGCGTAGGTTTTGCGTCGTTCATTAAATAAGAAACACCGTCCAGTGTAGTGCGGCAAAACGAGTGCACTAAATAGAAATCCGTTGAGGTTAGCCTTAACGGATTTTTTTATGGCCTGATATTTGCTGAAATCATCAATACTAAGGTCTGAGGCACTGTTTTTTGACGCTTCAATCATGATTTAACGTTGCGCTATAGCCATAGATAGCAACGCACTGAACAACGCGGGGCGAATGTTTTGAAGATTTTTTTGAGTCTATTAGTGCTATTTCTTGCAGGCTGTGCCCATTTACCTTCATGGCAAGAGGATGCCGATGAAGGGCAGATTGTGGCCGAAGAGCCTCTATTGCTGCATACAGATCAAATAGCCAATAAGTTGTTCTCAAGCTTAGCGCCCATTGAATATGGGAACTTAGCAGTAGTGAGTTTTACCGAATTAGAGAGTTTAGCGTTATCAAAAGCCAACCACTCATTGAACATGTTGGGTTTGCAGCTCCAAGAAAGCATGTTATCGGTATCAACTCAGCGCGGCTTTAATGTGGTTGAAATACGGGCCGCGAATCAAGTGCAATTGTTTAAAGATCACGAGCGATTACTAAGTCGTGACAGTGCAGATATCAGCAAAGATATAGATGTGCGCTACATGGTGGTAGGTACTTTACTTCAAGGTAATCAAATGACCACTGTTAATGCCAGATTACTTGATTTACGGGAAGGAACGGTTATCGCTGCGGTATCAGATAATGTGCCTAACAGTGTGATTGGCCTAAATGCCAACCAGATCCAGATGAAACATAACAAGCTGTATCGCTCGTCATTATAAAAGTGAGTTAATTATGAAATCGATAAAACTAGCCGCTATACCCCTTATGTGCTTTTTAAGTACTTCATGTTCAAGTTGGTTTTCTAGCGACGAGCAAGTACAAGAAGTTGAAGCAATGACGCCAAGCCAGCAAATGACGTCGGTGAGTCGCTATAACAACCAACGCATGTCAGACATCTACAAGCGTGTTGAAGTAGGTGATGTTAACCATTATGTGCAAGGGATCATGCAAGACTTGATTGCCAATATGGATAACCCAGAAAGTAGCATGGATATTGGTGTGACGAGTTTTGTTTATCTCGACGGTAGCTTTGATGAAACAGACCTGCTGGGCAATCAATTATCCGAGAGTTTTATTCACGAACTGCATCAATTTGGTTTAAACGTACTGGATTTCAAAAGCTCCGATTATATCCGCGTTACTCCAACAGGCGACTTTAATTTCAGCCGCGATTATGAAGAACTAAACCCAGACATGCCTGTGCAATATGTAATGGGTGGCACTATGGTAAAGCATCAAGACGGGGTCATTGTGAACGCCCGTATGGTGTCTATCAACAGCAAAAAGGTGTTGTCTAGCGCGCAAGGGTTTATCCCTGCCAGTGTGGTTAACGCATTACACCGAAGTCAGGGCAATCCCGGCATTAGCCTTAAATTCAAGCAAAGTGAAAAAAGCTAAGAATATTCTGAGCGCTTAAAGCTAATCGTTAAAATTCTGAGGTGCATTGTGAGTAAATTTAATAAGAATAACCAGTACGTAGTTAGGGGGCTAACCAAAGCATGTTGCGTAGGGGTCTTTCTCACATCAGTATCCGGTTGTTCAATGTTTCAAGACAACAATGAAATAGTGATAGACAAAAGCGACCCACAATACCTCGAATTAAAAGCGATGCTCGAACAACAAAAAATTGAATGGGAAGCACAAAAACCGGCCCTTGAGCGGATGGTGAAAAACGAAGAAGATTTGGCTTTCTTAATTGATACTTTAAGTGAAATGTCAGTTATTGGCAGTTCGCCGTCGTTAGAGCAATACATGCAGGGGCAACCGCAATATACACAAGGAAATAACCCTCAAGGAAATAGTGCTCAATCTGACGGCAGCCAAAGTAAAGGCATCTCAGTCGGCAGCTCACAGACGATCAATACAGATAATTCAAATACCTCAATTAACGTTAACAATGTTAATAGTGGGAATACTTCTTATGCCAATCCGTTGGCACCACTGGCTGACTCTCCTGAAGAGTTAACGCAATTGATGAACGACCTACAAAAATTAGCCCGTACTCAGCGATATAATAAATTAAATAACATCACAGCATCTGCTCATTCCCAAAGCGATTCTGTCAACGGCAAATTAGAAAGCGCAACACATAATAACCAACTTGGTATGTCTACGGGGCGCTATGCCATCTCTCACGGCGGAATCTTTGCCAACAGTAAAGTGGGGTTAGGCGAGTACGCCCAGCAATTGGCAGGTAAGTTGGCCAAGTTTACTGCCCTTGAAGGCATGACGGTGGGTGTTGCAAGCTTTGTTGATTTTGATGAAACGTTACGAAATTCCAGTAGTTTAGGTAATCAATTTGCAGAAGCGCTAGCCACTGAACTGCCCAGTTATGGCGTTAATGTAGTGGATTTCAAGCTAACTAAAAATATTGATGTGTCCGCCATGGGTGACTTAGCGCTATCGCGCGACGGTGCACTTCTAAATGGCCAAACCGATATGAATTACGTGCTGACAGGCACGCTGGTCGCCACTCATAGAGGAGTGAAAATTAACAGCCGTGTGGTATCTGTTGATGACAACAGCGTTATCGCGGCGGCCAGTACTTTTGTTCCCAGAGGGCTCTTGCAGCAAATACAGCCTTAGTTGCAGGAGACAGCAGGCTTTTAGCTTTGGTTTAACAATTCTATTGCCCTACCTTTGCTCTTACTCCTATCAACTTTCGCGTTTTTTTGTTAATTTACCGGAAAATTTCCGGTACAAGAGAACGTTATGTTTTGTCCCTTCTGTTCTATCCAAGAAACCAAGGTGATTGACTCTCGCTTAGTGGCTGACGGGCACCAGGTGCGCCGCCGTCGTGAATGTACTATGTGTAAAGAGCGTTTCACTACCTTTGAAATGGCTGAATTGGTCATGCCCCGCGTGGTCAAGCGCGATGGCTCTCGTGAGCCGTTTAACGAAGATAAGTTGCGGGCAGGATTACAGCGTGCCCTTGAAAAACGCCCAGTGAGTACCGAGCAAGTGGAGCAGTGTATCAGTCGTCTTAAATCGGCTATGCGTGCCACAGGCGAGCGTGAGATCACCAGTGAATACTTGGGCAATCTAATTATGGACGCTCTCAAAGAGCTGGATAAAGTGGCCTATGTGCGCTTTGCATCTGTGTATCGCTCGTTCGAAGATATTCGCGAATTTGGCGAAGAAATCGCACGTTTGGGTGACTAACATGCCGAATGATTCACGTTTTTCCTGTGCCCTAGAGTTAAATTAATAAGGTTGTAGAGTGACGCAATTCTCTGCGCTTGACGCAAAAATGATGGCTTTGGCCATCCGTTTGGCTGAAAAAGGCCAATACACGACTTCGCCGAATCCCAATGTGGGCTGTGTTATTACTGATGCCCAAGGCAATATTGTCGGCCAAGGCTGGCATCAAAAAGCCGGGACCCCCCATGCAGAAATTCACGCTATTGCCCAAGCCGGTGAGCGCACCAAAGGCGCGACCGCTTACGTCACATTAGAGCCGTGCAATCATCACGGTCGCACAGGCCCATGCTCCGAAGCGCTTATTAAAGCGGGAGTGAAACGCGTTGTTGCCGCGGTGGTTGACCCAAACCCACTCGTGGCCGGCAGTGGTTTACAAAAGCTCAGTGACGCGGGTGTCCAGGTGAGCAGTGGTTTACTTGAAAGTGAAGCCAAGGCGCTTAATCGCGGCTTTATCAAACGCATGCAAACAGGCAAGCCTTGGGTCACCGTTAAGCTGGCATCAAGCATGGATGGCAAAACCGCGTTAAATAATGGTGAAAGCCAGTGGATAACCGGGCCCTTAGCCCGTGAAGATGTGCAACGCCACCGAGCGAAGAGTTGCGCGATATTGTCTGGCTCGGGCACGGTCCTGGCGGATAACCCTTCATTGAATGTGCGTTACAGCGAATTGGGTTTTGCAAGAAATGCGTTAGCAGAAGTGAATTTACGCCAACCTGCGCGAGTTTTGCTCGATGGGCGCAACCAGATGCGCCCTGATCTGCATTTATTTGCTTTATCGTCTCCCATTGTGATTATCAATAGCCAGCCAAATACAGCCGAATTTCCAGATCATGTTGAGCAATATCAAGCCCAATCAAACGGTGCGCAACTTGACCTGCAAGATGTAATGAAACACCTTGGCCAGCGCGGGTTTAACCATATATGGGTAGAGGCAGGGGCGAAGCTTGCAGGGGCGTTATTACAGAATAAACTAATAGATGAATTGATTTTGTACCAAGCGCCCAAACTATTAGGAGATAAAGGCCGAGATTTATTTGCGGTGGACGAATTAACCCAAATGCAGCAAGCTTTTGAATTACAATGGCAGGATGTACGCCAAGTCGGCCTAGATTTAAAGCTGACGGCGCGCTTTACATAATTTACTACCCACGCCAAGTGACCCGTACATAACGGAAATAACGGGCGTGTTTGATATAGGGTGTTCGTTTAACCTAGCCTGTTCGTTTCAAATCAGCGCGATGTTCAAACAGATTACACAGTTAATATGAGTGAAAAGACATTATGTTTACCGGAATAATTGAAGATGTGGGGCACATCGAATCCTTAACCCCAACGGGCGATGACATTCGCTTGCGCATACGGGTAAATAAACTGGATATGTCGGATGTGGCCCTTGGCGACAGTATCGCCAATAACGGTGTGTGTTTAACCGTGGTAGACATGAACTCGAGCGGCTTTAGTGCTGACGTGTCGCACGAGACCATTAAGCGCAGCGGTTTTGCCGATTATAAAGCGGGTAGTAAGGTGAACTTAGAAAAGGCCATGTTACCGACATCCCGCTTTGGTGGGCACATCGTCAGCGGGCACGTTGATGGTGTGGGCGAAGTCGTTTCCGTCTCCCCTGTTGGGCGTTACGTGGAAATTTGGGTGCAAGCACCAAAAGATTTAGCCCGTTACTTAGCGGAAAAAGGCTCGATTACTGTAGACGGTGTCAGCTTGACGGTGAATGCTGTAGAGGGTGCCAAATTTTTGATTACTCTTATTCCCCACAGCCTGCAAGAAACCATCATTGGTGGCTACAAGAAGGGCACTAAAATTAATTTGGAAGTGGACGTGGTTGCCCGTTACCTAGAGCGATTAATGCTCGGCGACAAAGCCGCTGAAACAGGCCTGAAAAAATCAGATATCAGCATGGCGTTTTTGGCTGAAAATGGCTTTTTACGTTAGGACACATGCTGAACAACAGTCGTGCGCTTTTGGCACACAATGACATTTGCAGATAGCTGCTCATTTAAGACACAACCAAAAAGAATCACAATATTATGGCAATGAACACAACAGCAGAAATTATCGAAGACATTCGTCTTGGCAAAATGGTTATCTTGATGGATGACGAAGACCGTGAAAACGAAGGCGATTTAATTATGGCCGCTGAGTGCGTCACCCCAAAAGACATTAACTTTATGGTGACTCACGCTCGGGGGTTGGTTTGCTTGCCCATGACAGCAGAGCGTTGTAAACGCTTGAATTTGCCTTTGATGGTGGATAACAACGGTGCACAGTTCTCGACTAACTTCACCGTATCAATCGAAGCACGTGAAGGGGTCACCACGGGTATTTCTGCTGCGGATCGTGCGCGCACTATTTTAGCGGCGGTTGCTACGGATGCCACGGCCAACGATATTGTGCAACCCGGGCATATATTCCCCCTTATTGCCAAAGAAGGTGGGGTGTTAAATCGCGCTGGGCATACCGAAGCGGGTGTTGATTTACCGCGTTTAGCTGGCCTGGAGCCTGCCTCAGTTATCGTTGAAATACTCAACGAAGACGGCACCATGGCACGTGGCCCTGAGTTACAAGAATTTGCTAAAAAGCATGACCTGAAAATTGGCACAATCGCTGATTTGATTGAATATCGTAACCTAAATGAAACCACCATCGAGCAAGTGGCAAAATGCAAACTGCCGACTGAGTTCGGTGAGTTTGATTTGGTTACCTTCAAAGACTCTATTGATAACCAAGTACATTTCGCGTTGAGTAAAGGCGAAATTAGCCCTGATGAACCAACGTTGGTGCGTGTGCATTTGCACAATACTTTGAGTGACTTGCTGGGTTCTGAGCGGGCAATTGAGCGCAGCATGAATTTACCCCAAGCACTAAAACGCATTGCCGCTGAAGGTGGTGTGCTGGTTTTACTGGGTAAAGATGAAGATTTACTGACGCAAGTGAAACAGTTTGAAGCCGAAGACAACGGCGAAAAGCCTGTTGGCGCAGCATGGAGCGGCACATCTCGCACTGTAGGGGTTGGCAGTCAAATACTTGCCAGCTTAGGCGTGAAGAAAATGCGCTTGCTAAGTCGACCTAAAAAGTACCATGCCTTATCAGGTTATGGCTTGGAAGTGGTTGAATATGTCGATTAGCTAAACAGTTAATCACAAACTCTAAAAACGCCTGCTTGTCAGGCGTTTTTTGTTTTTACGCGTTACACATCAGTTGATAAGCGGTATTCGCTTAAACGTCTCCCCGATCTTTGATTTCGCCTTGAGCAGCAAAATACTTTGCCATCGATAATGACTATTTTATAAACAGCGCATTAAGCTGTTTGGGATCATATGGTGCTGTGCTATCATACGCGCCATTTTTTACAGATAAGGCTTATTAGGCATGAATATCATTGAAGGTAATATTCGCGCAACAGGCAAAAAATTTGCGTTGGTTGTGTCACGTTTCAACAGTTTCGTTGTTGAGAGTTTGGTTGAAGGCGCATTAGATACGCTAGAGCGTCACGGTGAAGTAAACAGCCAAGATATCACTTTGGTTCGCGTACCTGGTGCATACGAGTTGCCTATCGCGGCTAAAAAGCTAGCGGAAAAAGGAACCTTTGATGGGATCATCGCTCTAGGCGCTGTTATCCGTGGCGGTACACCACACTTCGAATTTGTTGCTGGTGAATGCAACAAAGGTTTAGCTCAGGTGTCACTTGAATTCGGTATTCCGGTTTCTTTTGGCGTTATCACCACTGACAGTATCGAGCAGGCTATTGAGCGCTCTGGTACTAAAGCAGGTAACAAAGGCGCTGAAGCAGCATTAGGTGCACTTGAAATGGTTAACGTTATGGCCAATATCGAAGGGGCAGAGTAGGTGAAACCAGCAGCTCGTCGTAAAGCTAGAGAATTAGCGGTTCAAGCCGTTTACTCTTGGCAGATGTCAAAAAATCCACTTGATCAGATAGAACTGAGTATCGTCACGAGCAATAACATGCAAGACGTTGATACCGAGTACTTTCTAGAGTTGTTGCGCGCCGTTGTGCGTAGAACGGCCGAGCTGGATGCGAAAATCAAACCTTATTTGGGGCGTTTACCGGAAGAGCTTGATCCCGTTGAAAACGCTATTTTACGACTGGCTACTTACGAACTTGTTGAGCGTATTGATGTCCCTTATAAAGTGGTCATTAATGAGGCCATTGAGCTTGCTAAGTCGTTTGGTGCTGAAGAGAGCCACAAGTTTGTGAATGGGGTGCTTGATAAAGCCATAAAAACCCTTCGTAAACACGAGTTGTCATAAAAGATCGTTATATTTTAGGGAGTTACACAGGCCATGTATTCCCTTTAATCTTAGAGTTTTAAAATAAAAATGTGAAAGAATTTTCTTTGATCGATACCTATTTTCGCGATGTAAGCTTTCAGCGCAAGGATGTACTGTTAGGCATAGGCGATGATTGCGCTATTACCCAGATTCCTGCCGGTCAAGCCCTTGCCACCACGACTGATACCTTAGTGAGTGGTGTGCATTTTTTGCCTGACGCCGACCCTAAAGCCATTGCCCAAAAAGCTATTGCGGTAAATTTGAGTGATTTGGCAGCCATGGGCGCTGAGCCAGCTTGGTTGAGTCTATCTTTATCTTTACCTAACGTGGATGAGCAGTGGCTTAAAGCGTTCTCTGAAGGCTTTAGAGAACACACTGAGTATTACTCTGTTCAGCTTATTGGCGGCGATACGGTGCAAGGTCCACTGGCGATCACCATTACCGCCCAAGGGTTTGTTGCCGCTGATCAAGCTTTGAAGCGCTCTGGTGCTAAACCCGGTGATTTCGTTTATGTGACGGGCTCATTAGGGGATGCTGGCTTAGGGCTAGATATTCTGCTTAATCGTGCTGAGGTTAAAAGTACCGAGCACAGTGAGTACTTGCTGAAACGTTTGCATTATCCAACACCAAGAGTATTTGCTGGCACCAGTTTACGCCGTGTGGCGAGTGCTTGTATCGATATCTCTGATGGTTTGTTGGCCGATATTAAGCAGATATTAAAGGCATCCCAATGTGGGGCGTGCTTGCAACTCGATAAACTGCCGTTATCCAAAGCGATGCTCGAGTCCGCAGATCGAGATGCCGCATTTCATTACGCTTTGAGTTCTGGTGATGATTACGAGCTTCTGTTTACTGTGAGTGAAGAGCAAAAAAACAATGTAGAGCGTGTGTTAGCTTGCAGTAATGTGCCAGCAACCTGCATCGGCCAAATTAACGGTGCGGTTGGCAAGATTGATTTGAAATTCAATGATGAAAGTTATGCATACAGCCAAACGGGGTTTGAGCATTTCAATTCAGCTGAATTAACGAAAGAACAACCTAACCACGCGAAGCGAGCATAATGGATAGGCATATTCGTAAACGCGTTTCACTAGCCAACCCCATTCACTTCTTAGCCTTGGGGTTTGGCAGCGGTTTAGCGCCAAAAGCGCCTGGCACATTCGGTACGGTTGCGGCTGTTCCATTGGTGTGTTTGCTTGCTTATAGCACTACGCTAACAGGCTATTTGCTGGTGACTTTGATAGCCTCAGTCATCGGTATTTGGTTATGTGGTAAAACAGCCAAAGACATGATGGTGCATGATGATTCATCCATAGTATGGGATGAAATTGCAGGCTTGCTTATCACTATGACTGCGGTACCGCTAAGTTGGCAAACATTGTTGCTCGGTTTTGTTCTGTTTCGTATTTTTGATATTTTGAAGCCTTGGCCGATCAGTTATTTAGATGCGCGGGTACATGGCGGGTTCGGCATTATGATTGACGATATTTTAGCAGGTTTTTTCGCCCTCATTCTGATGCACATCACGCTGTATTTTGGCTGGCTGTAGCCGCTTCTAAACGATACAGTTATGCGCGCTAACGCTTCATACTCTTTGTTTTTTATTCTGTTTTGTTGATTCTTTGTTGTTTGTTAATCGAAAAGGTACTCCATGAAAATCTGGGTTGATGCGGACGCGTGTCCCGTTCTTGTAAAACAAATCTTGTTTAAAGCGGCGCAGCGCACTCAGGTTGAAATGACCTTGGTGGCAAACCAACACATTCCTGTACCGCCTGATAAAAACATTACCAGTATTCAGGTACAAAGTGGCTTTGACGTGGCTGATGATTATATTGTTGAGCAATGCGTAGCGAACGACTTGGTGATCACCGCCGACATACCGTTTGCCGCCGAGGTCATTGCTAAGGGCGCTCATGCGCTCAACCCACGTGGTGAGCTTTACACCAAAGAAAGTATCGGTAGCATATTGAATATTCGTGACTTCATGGACACCATGCGTAGCAGCGGCGTTCAAACAGGTGGTCCTGGCGCTTATGGCAACAAAGAGAAACAAGCGTTTGCCAATAATCTAGATAGGTTACTGGCTCAGCGATAGGTTTGTGGGTGGCTAATACCAAGGCCGCTTTTAGCTTTACTGAGTAGCAATAAAGCGGCTTAATAGATTGGGAATAGAGGGCTTTTACTGTGCCAAGAAAGTGTGTGCTTTAGCGATTATACCCGCGTCATCCATTCCAATTTCAGCATACATCTCAGTTTGGGTGCCCTGCATTATAAACTCATCAGGCAAACCGATTTGCAGTAAGCGACTGGTGTGTACTGTACTCAGTAGGTATTCAGCCACCGCGCCGCCAGCACCACCTGTGGTAGCGCCATCTTCAAGGGTAATAAGCAGTTCATGATCTTTGGCTACATTGGCCACCGCTTCAGTATCCAAGGGCTTGACGAAGCGCATATCAATCACAGTGGCATTGAGTACTTCAGCGGCTTTTTCTGCATAAGGCAGTAACACGCCAAAATTCAAGATAGCGACTTTTTCGCCTTGGCGTATGGTTCTGCTTTTACCGATTTCTAATGCTTGCATGGTGTTATCGGGCTTAACCCCTGTGCCTGAACCTCTTGGGTATCTGACTGCAGCCGGTTTGTTCAGCTTGTGTCCTGTGTATAGCATTTGGCGACATTCATTTTCATCCGCAGGTACCATGATAACCATGTTCGGAATACAGCGTAAAAATGGGATATCGAATGCGCCTTGGTGCGTTGGCCCGTCAGCACCGACTAAACCTGCGCGGTCAATAGCGAACAACACGGGTAAGTTTTGCAAAGCCACATCGTGGATCAGCTGATCGTAGGCGCGCTGCAAAAACGTCGAGTAAATAGCCACTACGGCATTTTGGCCTTCTTTGGCAAGGCCCGCAGCGAATGTCACTGCGTGTTGCTCGGCAATGGCGACGTCAAAATATTGTGCTGGGAATTTTTGTGAAAACTCGACCATACCTGAGCCTTCGCGCATGGCAGGGGTAACAGCCATTAAATTCGGATCTTGTTGTGCCATGTCACACAACCAACGGCCAAAAATGTTTGAAAACGTTGGATCGCTCGGCGCAGCCTTAGGCAAACCATCAGCAGATGGGTTGAATTTAGGCACGGCATGAAATTTAATCGGGTCTTTCTCGGCTAGCTCATAGCCTTTACCTTTTTTGGTGACCACGTGAAGAATTTGCGCCCCTTTGATGTTGCGCATGTTTTTCAATGTGTCGACCACACCGTTTACATCGTGACCATCAATCGGCCCAATGTAATTAAACCCTAATTCTTCGAAGATAGTGCCTGGTACTACCATGCCTTTGATATGTTCTTCGGCTCGGCTGGCGAACTCTTTGATAGGCGGAACGCTGCTGAGGAGTTTCTTGCCGCCGTCACGAATAGAGTTAAAGAAGTTACCTGTAAGTAAACGGGCTAGGTGACTGTTTAATGCCCCCACATTCTCTGAAATTGACATCTCGTTATCATTTAAAATAACCAGCATGTCTTTATCGATGTCACCGCCATGATTTAGCGCTTCAAATGCCATACCTGCGGTCATTGCGCCATCACCGATAACGGCAACGACCTTTCTACCCAATGCTTCTTTTTCTGCAGCAACGGCCATACCTACTGCAGCGCTGATGGAGGTAGATGAGTGACCTACGGCAAAGGTATCGTACTCACTTTCGTTCGGCCAAGGGAAAGGGTGCAAACCGTTCTTTTGGCGAATGGTAGGCATACGATCACGACGGCCTGTCAAAATCTTATGGGGATAAGCTTGATGGCCCACATCCCAGATAAGGCGGTCGAACGGGGTGTTGTAAACATAATGCAGGGCGACGGTTAATTCGACTGTGCCCAACCCAGAGGCAAAATGACCACTACTTTGGCTTACGCTGGTTAACAAATATTGACGTAATTCTTTGGCGACTTGCTTTAGTTTGTCTTGAGGAAGCTCTCGCAATTGCTCGGGCGTGTCCGCTAAAGCCAGAAGCGGGTAGTGGGCTAAATCCAGGGTCATGAGGTACGTTTCTACTATTATTATTGGATGATGTATCGTTCGTAATCAATGATTACGATGAATGACGAAATCGGTAAATGATTTCAACACCTGTGTATTGTAAGGTAAAGCGTCCAAAGCTTGAAGCGCTTCTTGATGAAGTTGAGCGAGATAGCCCTGAGCACCTTCTAAACCAAGCAGTGCAGGATAGGTACTTTTATTCTGCTCTTGGTCTGAACCTTGGGGTTTACCTAAGGTTTGTGAATCACCGACCACATCCAAAATATCGTCCTGCACCTGAAACGCCAAACCAATGGTGGACGCATATTGCTGCAATAGCGTTTTGCTTTCATCGCTAACTGACGGGCACAACGCGGATGCCATTTTTACCGCTGCAGTGATAAGCGCCCCGGTTTTTTTGCTATGCAGCAACTCCAGTTGTGTTTGAGTGATCAGCTTATTGGTGGACGCTAAATCAATTCCTTGTCCGCCACACATGCCGTCGTAACCAGATGCTTGACCTAAAATACGCACCAATTCGATACGTTGCACATTGGCAAAATCTGATAATGGGTAATTAACGATGATCTCAAAGGCCAAAGTTTGCAGGGCATCGCCGGCTAAAATAGCGTTGGCTTCATCAAACTGAATGTGACACGTGGGGTGCCCGCGGCGTAAATCGTCGTCGTCCATCGCAGGCAAATCATCGTGTACCAAGGAATAAGCATGGATGCATTCTAATGCGAGGGCGGGGGCATCAAGATCAGACTGTTCAACCCCTAAAGCTTCGCCGACAGCATACACCAAAAAAGGTCGCATGCGTTTTCCGCCCATTAGCAAGGCGTACTGCATGGCATTTTTTAACGTTGGGGCATGGTCACCAAGGTTGCCAATTTGCGCTTGTAATAAAGCGTCAACGTGTCGATGCACACGCTTCTGTTGAGTCTCAAATGTCATTAGTCTTGGGTATTGTTGGGGTCGAAGTCAGTCAGTGGAGCTTGCTCGTCTTGACCCATTAAGATCTGAACTTTCTGTTCGGCTTGTTTAAGTTTGTTTTGACTATGGCGGGCTAATTGAATGCCTCGCTCAAAGCGCCCTAAAGCGTCTTCTAAACTTAGCTCACCTTCTTCCATTTGATTGACTATGCTATCGAGCTCTTGCATTGATTCTTCAAAGCTTAAGTTTTCGGTTTTTTTGCGACTGGTCATAGGTTTTGCTTCTTTTATATCTTGCTCTTTTGCGAGTTGAGCGCACCTTACCTGAGGGGTAAATAGTGGTCAAACCTTTTTCATGGCGCATAGGGCCAACGTACAAAAGATTGTTCCGAGATAAAGTAATTATCTTACGACGAATGCGTTTATTTGGATTTCTTTAGGCAGGTTTATAGCTAAGTACTATAGATTATTTCAACTTTGTCGATAAAATGATTAACCAAGTCAACAACCTAAATGCACCTCCTGCGAATTTTCGCTTTTTAAAGCAGGCGTTTTTAGAGCTGGGCCATTTGATATTTCGCGTAACACACTTTTTTGATGGGAGTACAATGTGGATTTAGCAACCCTTATAGGCATGATTGGCGCAATCGGCTTCGTGATCATGGCCATGGTGCTGGGCGGTGATTTGGGGATGTTCTTTAACGTTCCATCCATTTTGATTGTGGTCTGCGGTAGTCTTTTTGTCGTTTTATCTCAATTCACCCTTGGGCAATTCTTTGGTGCAGGTAAAGTGGCCGGTAAAGCCTTTATGTTCAAAATCGAATCGCCTGAGTCTCAGATTGAAAAAATCGTTGAAATGGCGGATGCCGCGCGTAAAGGCGGTTTTTTAGCGCTAGAAGAAGCACAAATAGAAAACGAATTTATGCAAAAAGGCGTTGATATGCTGGTTGACGGTCACGATGTGGACGTTGTGCGTGCCACTATGGCCAAAGACATATCTATGACCACAGAGCGGCATGAATTCGGTGCTACTATCTTTAAAGGGATGGGGGATGTTGCTCCCGCCATGGGGATGATTGGTACGCTGATTGGTTTGGTTGCCATGCTGTCAAACATGGATGATCCTAAGTCCATTGGACCAGCAATGGCGGTTGCGCTATTAACAACGCTTTACGGCGCGGTGTTAGCGAACGTTGTGTGTTTGCCTATTGCTGAGAAGCTAGGTAACAGAGCAGTGGAAGAGAAACTAAACCAGAGCTTAATCCTCGATGGCATAATTGGCATAGCCGACGGCCAGAACCCTCGTGTTATTGAAGGTATTTTGAAAAATTATCTTGCAGCCAGTAAGCGCGGTAGCGCGACAGAAGACGCATAACTGATGGAAGACGAATGCCCTAAATGCCCCCCCGCCGGATTACCCGCGTGGATGGGGACATTCGCGGATTTGATGTCACTGTTGATGTGCTTCTTCGTGTTATTGCTGTCGTTTTCAGAAATGGATGTACTGAAGTTCAAACAGATCGCGGGCTCGATGAAGTTTGCGTTTGGCGTTCAAAATAAAATTGAAGTCAAAGATATTCCCAAAGGCACCAGTGTTATCGCCATGGAATTCAGACCGGGTCGACCCGATCCTACCCCTATTGAAACCATTCAGCAGCAAACCATAGAAATGACTCAGCAAATGTTGGAGTTTCAAGCGGGTAATGAAGATTCCGCTGGTGGGCGTCAAAAACAACGCGGTGAACAAAAAGGCGGGGCTGCCCAGCAAACGGCGAGTGAACAATCCAGTGCCAAAACCACAGCGAGTCAAGAAGAAGCCAATAAGCAAATGAAGAAGGTGGCGCAGCAGCTTGAGAAGGAAATTCTTGATGGTGCCATCGAGATGGAGTCACTAGGGCAACAACTGATTATCCGTATTCGTGAGAACGGCTCTTTCTCAGCGGGCTCAGCTTTCTTGCAGCCGCAGTTTAAGCCTATCCTGCGTAAAATTGGAACCTTGTTGGCTGATATGCCTGGGGATATTGAGATATCCGGTCATAGTGACAGTTTGGTTATTTCTAACGAGCTGTATCGTTCTAACTGGGATTTATCAGCTCAGCGCGCAGTTGCGGTAGCTGAGGAGCTACGTAAAGCCCCAGGGTTTGATGAGGGGCGCATGGCGGTCATTGGTAAAGCGGACACCGCCCCATTGTTAGGTGAAGACGATGCTCAAGCAAGAAGCCGCAATCGCCGCGTGGAAATTGCGATTAAACAGGGTAAGGCGAAAGAATCAGAGCCTATCTCGGTCGTAGAATAAGCGGTATTGACCTAAGCGGAGGCAGCAGAGTAGGGCTAGCTTAGTCAATAAATTCAAATCTAAAAAGCGGCACATATGCCGCTTTTTTATTTTCCTCATTTCTGTGTACTAACCTACATTTGTGATTCACAAGAGGGAATACGTGCGCTCTTGTCAAAGAATATAGAGAATTCTGCCACCGTCACGCCAAACTTTTTCATATACGAACGATTCATCATGCGCTGGTCGTCGAGAGCGTACATCCAATCATCAATGGCAAAATCATACTCGGTGCCATCAATGGGCACGGTCAAAGTGTACTGCCAATTAAACGCGCTACCTTGGGATGAGCCAGACGCTTGACCCACAACGTCACCGGCAGTGCCCGTCACTGTTTGGTCTTGCGCGACACTCACCTTCCAAATACGGGTCTGGCGGGTACCGTCGTTAAAGAAAAATGACTCGTGAAGTTGCCCTTTGTTACCTTGCCACGTGGCGACGATGTCAACGCAGAATCGGCGAGTTAGCTTTCCTGAATAGTCTTGCACAATTCCCCAAGCTGTTATTTCACCATCAAAATAGTTTTTGAGTGAAAATGTGGGCCTAGTGTCACGATAATCATCGATAGAGGCACTGCAGCCTGCAAGCAGAGCTACTCCGGCGGTTAATGCCAATGTTTTTAATATCGTCATATACGTTCCTATTGTGATTGGCCTATTAATTTATTACGCAGTTTCGGGTAACTGGCTTTTTTGTCTAGCCAGATGCGCAAAAAATTGACGCCAAAGCTGCGATCATCAATACGCCCAATTTCTTCTTGGTTAAAATAGAAGACGCCACCATCAGTGTGGTTTAAGACAAACAACAGCTCATCGTTTTCCTGAATATCAGGCCATATCGCCGTAAGTTGTGTAAGCCATGGCTGGTAGATTGCTTCACCTAACCCTAGCTTGTTCCATTCATCGGCAGTGGCTTCTACCAGTTCATCTGCCTCAATATCCCGCAAATACTGAATATTTAGGGCGAGAGGACTCTGACTTTCTTGCGTCAGGTCATCACTGGTAAACGTGCCGTCATCACTGTAGAGCGTTGATTGGTATATATCCCAAAATACGACCGACAACTTAGCGCTGCCTACAGGTTTGAGTGCATCAATGGGCGACGCACTTAAGCTCAAAGGCAACAGCAACGCGCTTATAAGTGTATATGTGAGCAACTTTTTCATCGTTTATCGACTAAGTTGTGCATTGTAAGCGGGCTTGCTCAGCACTAGCTGCACCGTACTAATGGTGCGCTCAAGAAAACCGCCTTCGCAATAACTAAAGTAATAGCGCCACATGTTGCCAAAGCGTTCGTCGTAGCCGTCTTTTGCTAGCGCTTCGATATTATCGTTAAACGCTTGATGCCAATGTTGTAAGGTTCTCGCGTAATCCAGACCGATGTCATGCAGATCGCGGATCATCATATCGGTATGTTTTTTCAGATGTTGATTGATTAAAAGCTGTGAGGGTAAAAAACCGCCGGGGAAAATATGCTTTTGAATAAAATCAACACTCTTAGCGTAACTGTTCAAGCGTTGGTCACTGATGGTGATCGCTTGTAACAGCATAATGCCGTCTTTTTTGAGCAAGTTTGAGCACTGCTGAAAGAAAGTGGGTAAGTACTCTTTGCCTACTGCTTCAATCATTTCAATGGAGACCAGTTTGTCGTATTGGCCTTCAAGCAAGCGATAGTCTTTTTTCAGCAATGTAATATGCTGCTCTAGATTTTCCCGAGCCACCCATTGTTCGGCAAACTGATATTGCTCCTCTGAAATAGTGGTCGTGGTCACTTTGCAACCGTAGTGTTTGGCTGCATACACAGCTAGACCACCCCAGCCGGTACCAATTTCAAGAAGGTGATCGTCTTCGGTCAGCTGTAACTTCTCACAAATTGTTTTTAGTTTATGTTGTTGCGCCTGATGTAAATCTGCATCTTGATGAGGATAGATTGCCGAGGAGTACATCATGGTTTGATCTAAGAAGCGTGTATAAAGCTTGTTGCCTAGATCATAATGATCTGCGATGTTTTTCTTCGCCTGGCTGGTGGAATTGCGCCTTGCAAGGTGACTTAACTTTCTAAGGGGAAGGGCGAGCCATTCCATTTTGCCTTCCCAGCGGTCAAGCATAGGCAGGTTTCGGGCAAATATGCGAATAACGTTGGTCAAATTGGGAGTCGTCCACATACCGTCCGTGTAGGTTTCCCCTGAAGCAACGCTACCACCAAAAAGCAAATGGCGATAGGCGCGTAAATCGATGAAGTTTATCTCAGCATGCAAGTCAGAGCCCTTTTCACCGAATACATCGACGAGCACACCATTTTCTTTTATCACCATTTCGCCTTCCGGCAGGCTAGCAAATATTTTCAACATGATTTGGCGGCTAATTTTGTCTTGCCAAGAGAGAGAATCCACCGCTTGGAGTGTCTGTTCGCTGTTAACCATATTACTTCTTACCTTGTGTTGCGTGAGCGTAAAACGGCACACGTTTTATAAATAGTTTTAGTGCCTGCCAATAAATACCAACGACGGTTCTTATGGCCATATGAGGTATTGATACTAATACGCGAAAGAGGGATTTTGAGTTCAATTCAATCCGCGTTAAATTTAACCCCGTGTCTAAATGAGTAATATCTTTCACGCATTTCAAGGTCAAGTTAAGTTTTTGATTTGGTTGCATAACCGACCATTGATATTGCATCTCCAACGGATTGAAGGGGGAAACGTGAAACGCTTTTTGTGAATTTTTCTGGTCGTGTAAATCCACCAAATAATGATGCCGCTCATTCCAAGGGGTATTACTGACTTCAGCTAACATATGGCTATATGTGCCGTCAGGTTGACGTAAGTAGTAAAAATTAACTGGGCTGAAATACAATCCAAACGTGCGCACTTGGCCAAGAAAATAGACGTCGCCTTGCAGCGGTTTTCCGGCTAATTCCGACATGCGTTCCAGCACACTGTCTTGTAATGTGGTGTTGTTGTCGCCTAAGTAATCTTCTCGTTTAAAACGTTGCGGCGCCCAGCGAGAGGCGGAAAAAAAACGCACGTCTTTTTCGACTTTTTCTATCTCATCGAGCTTTAACCACATAAGAAAAATATCGTAATTAAAGGCATGCTTTTTAGGATAATGCCGGGCATGAAACACCCGGCCCTTGTAAATAGCGCTTTGCATTACAGACTTTCACCAAACTGCTGGCATACGTCTAACGCACTCAGCACGCCATCTTCATGAAAGCCGTTATACCAGTAGGCGCCACAGAAATGTAGGCCGTCAACACCTGATATTTCTTTGCGTCTGGATTGAGCGGCTATTGCTGCATTATCGAATTGGGGGTGAGCGTATTGGTACACGCCTAGTATTTTGTCATCTGCGATTGAGGCTCGGTCGTTCAACGTCACACAAAATGTCGTATCAGTACGCAAACATTGCAGTATATTCATATTGTAGGTCAGCACGGCGGGGGATTGATGAGCGTGTTTTTCATCGGCTATGGCGTAATTCCAACTGGCCCATGCCAGTTTACGTTTGGGCAAAACGCTTTCATCAGTATGCAATATGACCTCATTGGGAATGTACTTTATGGCGCCTAAAATGCTCTTCACCGAAGCATGCTGCACAATACTGGTATTGTCTAATAGGCGAAGCGCCTGATCACTGTGGCAAGCAAAAATAACATCATCAAAGTATTCACTGCCTTTAGAGCTGGTCAGCTCATAGCCTTGTGCTGTTTTGGTCACAGAGGTGACGGGAGTATTCAATAATATTTTATTTGTGAAGCCTCTGGTCAGGGGAACAATATACTCCCTTGAACCGCCGATTAACGTGCGCCATTGAGGGCGATCCGTCACATTCAATAGGCCATGATTACTGAAAAATCGTAGAAAAAACTTGAATGGAAAGGCTTTTATATCTTCGACACTAGTGGACCAAATCGCGGCACACATGGGCAATATGTAATTATAAATAAACGCGTCGCTAAAATGCTGTTCCGTCAAAAAGCCAAACAGGCTCTGGTCAGCGGAGATGCCATCCAAATCTTGTGCTTTACATAATTTATTGAAGCGCAAAATATCACTTACTATACGCCAAAAGAACGGGCGGAAAATGTTACGTCGTTGGGCAAACAAGCTGTTGATGGTATTGCCGTTATACTCAAGATTCTGCGCTGGATTTTTGACACTGAAACTCATCTCGGTGGGTTGGCTTTTTACATTGAGTGAATCCATCAACTTGATGAAATTCGGATAGGTCCAATCGTTATATACAATAAAGCCGGTATCGATAGCATATTCTCGGCCATTAACGGTGACATCCTTAGTGGCCGTGTGACCGCCAATATAATCGTTGGCTTCAAATACGGTAATATCGTGATTTTTATGTAATAAGTAGCCGCAGGTCAAACCTGAAATACCGCTGCCGATAATGGCAATTCGTTTAGACATCTTGGTTCGTTTCCTGTTAATTATTTTTCATTTTTTTGCTTAAGGCGACTTTCAGTGAGCTTGGTAAGCGAGAAAGAAAACGCAGTAATAAACCAAACATTGTGGGGAAATAGACACTGGCAGATTGACGCTCTATGCCTTTTAGCAAGCTTTCTGCTGCTTCATGTACGGAAATCTTCATCGGCATATCAAAGTCATTCTTGTCTGTTAACGGGGTTTCTACAAAGCCGGGGGAGATACTTTGCACGACAACGCCTTTGTCCGCTAAATCCACTTCCATGGTTTTAGTCAAATAATGCAGTGCCGCTTTACTGGCACCATATGCCTGACTTTGAGTAAACGGCAGGAATCTGGCCATGCTGTCTACTAATACAAGTTGTGAGCCAGTGCTTAACTTTGGAAGCAGGGCGTCAATACAGTGGACAACGCCAAAAAAATTGGCTTCGAATACACGTTTGAACATATCTGGGTCGAATGAATCTAAATCGACGTATTCACATACCCCCGCATTTAACACATAAATGTCGGCGCTGATCGCCTCTAATTTGAGCTTCGTCTGCTGCCTGTCAGTGACATCAAATTGTAATGTGGTCACAGCTCGAACGCCCTCAAATGTTTTTAGTTTATCGGCATTTCTGCCACAGGCTATGACGTCATATCCACTTTGGGCGGCGTGCTTTACTAAAGCTTCGCCTATTCCTGACGTGGCGCCGGTAATCAGTATACGTTTCATGATGCGAGTCGCTTTTTGAGATATTTAATCACTGTGCCTAACAGCGGCACTTGTTCGTAGAGCATACTGCCCAAATCGTAATAATCTCGCTGGTAGCAAATTTTTTGTTCCTTCACTATCAGCTGGCTGATGCCTTCAACGCTGATAAGCTTACCTGCCTTTAATTTAGGGTGTCTAAAATGCATTTTCCAGTTCACAAACACAGTTGAGTCAGCTTCTTTTATCTGTGAAATATCAAAGGTACACTCATTGACATCTGCTAATAATTGCTCGAAATAACGATGAACAGCAGCAAAACCCTTATGTTCAGTGACAGGGTCAACGAACACCACATCATCGCTGTATATGTTTTTAAGCTCACTGAGTGATTGGGTGCCTAGTGATTTATAAAAATTGACAAAAAGCGTTACTACTTCCATCTGTTATGCTCTTCAAAAGTATGAATATTGTTAGCGATATTATAGTAACGCGATAGACGCGTTTTAGATCACTCGTATAGTGCCGTGTTACAAGAGCGATCCTAATTTCAACTCAGACGTACTATTGCTATCAACCACAAAAAATCGTTGTTTACAGTGAATATGATAACTCTACCTTTATTTCCTTTATCAGCACACGTTCTACCCCAAGGACGTATGGATTTGCGCATTTTCGAACCACGTTATGTGCGTATGGTCAAAAATGCCTGCGCCACACAAACTGGTTTCGGAATATGCATGTTAAACGCAAAGGGTGACAAAGACCGAAATGAGCATATTCACCCTGTAGGCACGCATGTCACTGTCGTTGACTTTGATATGCTTAGTGATGGTTTGTTAGGTATAACCGTTGAGGGTGACCGGTGTTTCAATATCGAAAAAGTGACCACAGAGGAAGACGGCTTGCATGTAGGGCAGTGCAGTTGGTCACCAATTTGGCAACCTGAGCCAGAAGCGAATGTTGCGCTAGTTAAGCAACGTTTGATGGATGTATTTAACAAGTATCCGGAAATCCAAGAGTTGTATCCTGAGCCTCTTTTTAATGATCCCATGTGGGTCATCTACCGTTGGCTAGAATTACTGCCAGTATCAGCAGAACAGAAACAACATTTTATTCAGCAAAGGGACTATGTCAAAACGATCGATTATTTGACACAATTAGTGAAATGATCTTTTTCGCATCACAGCCAGTATAAAGACTATTATTAAATACCGGTGGAAAGTGATGCTAGTCGGAATCCCTTTGGAATCAAAACATTCACATGCTGTTGTACCAAAAGATTGTGCGGATGAAATGTCATCGTATCTTGTGTTGGTAGGGCAGTCTCGTTGCAAACGTTCTTTCGCAGAGATATTTAATTATTTCGCGCCACGTCTTCGCTCGTATGCCCTAAAACAAATGGGTAATGAGGCTTTAGCTATGGAATTGGTGCAAGACACCATGTCGAATGTGTGGCAGAAATCTCACTTATTCAATGCCGAAAAAGGTGCTCCCTCCACTTGGATTTTCACTATTGCACGTAATATCCGCTTCGACATGTTGCGCAAACAGCGTAACCGTAAAGAAGATATCTGCGCTGACGATCTATGGCCGGTGCTTTGCGAGCAAACCGCTGATGTAAACGAAGTCTCATTAGATGAGCAAATAACACTTCAGCAGCTCGGGGTTATATTCGAAGACCTGCCGAAAAAGCAACGCGAAGTGATTGAAGCAATTTATATTGAAGGTAAATCTCAGCAGGAAGTCGCTGACCAATTTGACATCCCTTTGGGGACGGTCAAATCCAGAACCCGTCTTGCTTTGCAGCGATTGAAAGAGATGTTAAAAGATAATGATTAATTTTCACCCAGATTTGGCGCATCTTCGCGCTTTCGCTGAAGGAACGTGCCCAACAAATTTAGCTTTGATGATATCCGCCCACGTAGATATGTGCCCTCGCTGCCAAGCAATAACCATGCAGGCACAAGAAGAGGCGGGACTTGAGGTTTTTCCAACCAACTTAGAAGCGGTCGAAACACAACCTGATTTTAACGATATGATGTTGCAAATAATGCAAACTCCCAACGTTGAAGCTCCGGTTCTTCAGCCCGTTAATAACATGCTTGAGTTGGATGGAAAGCACTTTGCCCTGCCAAGAGCGCTTGCTCGATACACCCATAAAACGGGTAATTGGTCACGGCTTGTGGGTAAGCTATGGCAGGCGCCGGTTGATTTAGGCCAGGACGGACAAGCTAACTTCATCTACATGGAAAAGGGCGGCAAAGTACCAGAGCATACTCACAAGGGAACCGAATTTACGTTAGTGATTGATGGTCAATTTAGTGATGGATTAGCTGATTACGATTGCGGAGACTTCACGATCATGGATAGTACCAAGAAGCATATGCCGTTTTCAGAAGCTGACGAGGGATGTTTGGTATTTACTATGGTGGACAAGCCGTTACATTTTACGTCAGGCTTAGCCCGTCTTTTGAATCCGTTCAGTCAATTATTTTTCAAATAAAGTTGGCCTGATTTACCCAATAACAGACAATAAAAAACGCGCTCATGGCGCGTTTTTTTTTGTGAAATTTACCGGATTGTTAGCTAATGAAGCTGCTATCAGGGTAGTTCAACTTAAGTGTTTTCATGACGTTATTTTTCAATTCGTCTAATTTAAGTTGGTCGTAACACTCCACCATAATCTCTAGTGCTTCTTGTACATGATCTGTATCAGGGTAGTACTCTAAAACATAGCGCCCGCGGTTGGCTGCAGCAACAAACGCTTCACGGCGCATATAAAAGCGTGCAATAGCAATTTCATACTTTGCTAAGCGACTTTTGATATGCAACATACGTTTTTGTGCATCAGCGGCATACTTGCTGTCAGGGTATTTCTCGATTAAACGCCTGAAATCTTCGAAAGCTTCACGAGACTTACTTGGATCGCGATCTGAGCGGTCTATACCGACCAATTCTTGGAATAGGTTTTTATCGGATTCCATGTTGGTTAATCCACGCATATAAATAGCGTAATCAACGTCAGCATGGTTTGGGTTCAAGCGAGTGAAACGGTCGATAGTTGATATCGCTTCATTTACTTTACCTGACTTGTAATATGCATAAATCAAGTCCAACTGAACCTGATTGGATAAAGGACCAAAGGGGTATCTGGAATCTAATGCGCTGAGTGTTGCAGTCGCGGCATTGAAGTTACCAATTGCCATTTTTTCTTTCGCATCTTCATACAAAGACTGAGCACTACGGTTGTTGACTACGACTTCTTCTTCATCTGGAGAGGACGAACAGCCACCTAGTGCGATGATCGCAGCGGCTAGAAAAATCTTGGGTAACGATAACTTTCTCATCATATTTGTCTTATTTGCTCTTATTTATGCTTGCGATAAGCGTTCGCCGATTCATTGCTGGCAAAAATCCGTTAGAATAGGGTTTTACCGAACCGATAACAACTGCATATTCTAACCCAGCGTATTGGGCTATGCACATATAAATCGTCCGAAACACTACTAGGGTCTCCTTTGCATGTCTACCAGCTATGAAAAAATACAACTACAGGCCGTGGTGCCGCAAACGTTATTAGGTAAACGTTTGGATCAAGCTTTGGCTGAAATGTTCCCTGATTATTCGCGATCTCGTATAAAAGATTGGATTTTGGCGGATCAAGTTGCCGTTGATGGTCAGATAGTGAACAAGCCAAGAGAAAAATTGCTTGGTGAAGAGTTAATTGAAATTGATGCCAGTATCGAGATACAAGAGCGTCACAGCGCACAAGAAATTGAGCTAAACATTGTTTACGAAGATGAGCATATTTTAGTCATAAACAAACCGACCAATTTGGTTGTTCATCCGGGGGCGGGCAACGCGAGTGGCACTATTTTAAATGCATTGCTAAGCCACGTGCCTGAGATTGCCAGTGTGCCCCGTGCTGGTATCGTCCATCGGTTAGATAAAGACACCACGGGTTTGATGGTGGTAGCCAAAACGATACCAGCACAAACACATTTAGTTGAAAAGCTGCAAGCGCGTGAAATCAGCCGCGAGTATGAAGCTGTCGTATACGGTAACTTGATTGCTGGTGGCAGTGTTGATGAGCCTATCGGTCGTCATCCGACTAAGCGCACCAGCATGGCAGTAGTGCAATCTGGTAAGCCAGCGTTAACCCATTATCGGGTTAAACATAAGTACCGGGCGCATACGCATTTACGCTTAAAACTCGAATCGGGTCGTACCCATCAAATACGCGTGCATATGGCACATTTACGTCACCCTTTGGTGGGCGACCAAGCTTACGGTGGTCGTCCTCGATTACCAAAAGCGGCAAGCGAATTGATGATAGAAACGATTCGTGGCTTTAAGCGCCAAGCTTTACACGCCATCCAGTTAGAGCTTGAACATCCAATCACAAGAGAGTGGATGTCTTTTCAAGCGCCGTTGCCCGACGATTTTGTTAACTTGTTGGACGTGTTAAAAGAAGACACGGCACAAAATCCGGATGATCTTGTTTAACACATCATGGCACTAGATCTGATTGTCCCTCAGTGGCCCGCACCACATAATGTGCGGGCTTTCTCAACGACGCGTACAGGTGGCTTGAGCGAAGCTCCATACGACTCACTCAATGTGGGAGCACATGTAGGAGACGATCTATCCACTGTGGAGGGGAATCGCGCGTTACTGCCAAAGCATCAACATATAAAATGGTTGAATCAGGTTCATGGCAATGCATGCGTTTCAGTTGACGCCAGCAGCGAACAAAATCAAAGCGTTGATGCCAGTACGACGCTAGATGCCGGTGTTGTCTGCGCAGTCATGACGGCAGACTGTTTGCCCATTTTGTTATGCAACAAAAAAGGCAGTGAAGTTGCGGCCGTCCATGCTGGCTGGAAAGGGTTGGCTGACGGGGTGATTGAAAACTGTTGCCATAACATGAACAGCTCTGCTTCAGAGTTGATAGCTTGGATTGGTCCGCATATTAGTCAGAAGAACTTTGAAGTTAATGAAGCAGTGTTAAGTCGTTTTCAGCAATATGGGCATTGCTTTACTCAAGGCAATGTTGCTGGCAAGTATTACGCTGATCTACAGCAAATCGCCATAGAAAAACTGTGGCGGCTGGGCGTGAGCGGCGTATTTACCGCCAATAAGTGTACTTATGAACTTGAAGAGCAATTCTTCTCTCACCGACGTGCCACCCATCAAGGCCTTTCTCAAACAGGGCGTATGGTGTCGGGCATTTGTTTGCAGCCCTGACGACCTTGGAAAAATTGATCTAGCGCAATATTCAGTGACGAATGTCACATTTCCAGCTTGAATATTGACGGCAACGCACCATTAATAGGTTAATTAATAATCCATTAAAGTGAGTGGCATATGCGTTTAGATAGTTTTACCAGCAAGTTTCAACTTGCCATTTCCGATGCTCAATCAATAGCGCTTGGGCGTGACCATCAATATATTGAACCCGTGCACTTGATGACGGCTTTGTTAAACCAACAAGGCGGCTCAGTGCGTTCGCTTTTCGATCATGCCAAATTGAATGTGAATACCTTACGCTCGGCGTTAGCAGAGGCTGTAGATCACCTACCGCGTGTTGAAGGCGTAGGCGGTGACGTTCAGTTAGCGAAAGAAACGGTAGTGCTGTTAAATTTGAGCGACAAAATCGCCCAAAAACGTAAAGATAAATACATTACCTCTGAAATTTTCGTTTTGGCTGCAGTACAAGATAAAGGCAAGCTCGGCGAGATCTTACGCCAAGTTGGCGCCACTGAAGAGTCTATCGACAAAGCAATCGAAGCAATGCGTGGCGGGCAAACCGTCAATGATCCGAATGCTGAAGATGTGCGCCAAGCACTCGAGAAATTTACGACTGATCTGACTGAGCGCGCAGAGCAGGGCAAACTAGACCCTGTGATTGGTCGAGACGATGAAATTCGCCGTACTATCCAAGTTCTGCAGCGTCGTACCAAAAACAACCCCGTACTGATTGGACAGCCTGGTGTGGGTAAAACTGCCATCGCTGAGGGGCTTGCCCAGCGTATCATTAATTCTGAAGTGCCTGAGGGGCTCAAAAACAAGCGAGTGTTATCTCTTGATATGGGCGCATTAATTGCGGGTGCTAAGTTTCGCGGTGAATTCGAAGAACGCTTGAAAGCCGTTCTAAACGAGCTGGCTAAAGAAGAAGGCCGCGTTATTCTGTTTATCGATGAATTGCATACCATGGTCGGTGCAGGTAAAGGTGAAGGCGCAATGGATGCCGGTAACATGCTAAAACCTGCGCTGGCTCGCGGCGAGCTACATTGTGTCGGCGCTACCACATTAGATGAGTACAGGCAGTTTATCGAGAAAGATGCAGCATTAGAGCGTCGCTTCCAAAAAGTATTGGTAGATGAGCCGAGTGTTGAAGACACCGTTGCGATATTACGCGGGTTAAAAGAGCGTTATGAATTACACCATTCGGTAGAGATAACAGACCCTGCTATTGTGGCAGCGGCGTCGTTATCGCACCGCTATATAAGTGATCGCCAATTACCAGATAAAGCGATTGATCTTATCGATGAAGCAGCGTCAAGCATTCGTATGCAAATGGATTCTAAACCTGAAGACATGGACAGGTTAGAGCGACGTATCATTCAGTTAAAATTGGAAGAGCAAGCGCTGGCCAAAGAAAAGGATGAAGCGAGTCACAAACGCTTAGAGCTGATCGAGATCGAGCGAGAACAAGCGGAAATTAAGTTTTCTGAATTGGAGAAAATTTGGAAATCAGAAAAGCAAGCCATGCAAGGGACACAAAATATTCGTGCCGAGTTAGACCAAGCGAAACTAGATTTGGAGATTGCTCGCCGTGCATCCGATCTGAGCCGTATGTCTGAACTGCAATATGGCCGGATCCCTGAACTTGAAAGTAAGTTAGAGCTAGCCACAGAATCTGAATCGCAACCACTGGAGCACCAACTTCTTAAAAATCGAGTAACAGAAAGTGAAATTGCTGATGTGCTTTCACGTTGGACAGGCATTCCTGTATCGAAAATGCTTGAAGGTGAGAAAGACAAACTTATGAGTATGGAAGCGGCCTTGCATGAGCGTGTAGTGGGGCAAAGTGAAGCCGTGAATGCGGTGTCTAATGCGATACGTCGCTCTAGAGCTGGCCTTGCGGACCCGAATAAACCGATTGGTTCGTTTTTGTTTTTAGGGCCAACTGGTGTAGGTAAAACAGAGCTTTGCAAAACCTTGGCTAATTTCTTGTTTGACACAGAAGACGCCATGGTGCGTATCGACATGTCAGAGTTTATGGAAAAGCACTCCGTTTCCAGGTTAGTGGGTGCACCTCCAGGCTATGTTGGCTATGAAGAAGGGGGGTACTTAACCGAAGCAGTCAGACGTAAACCTTACTCGGTCATTTTGCTAGATGAAATCGAGAAGGCCCACCCTGATGTGTTTAACATTTTGCTCCAAGTGCTAGATGACGGCCGTTTGACCGACGGGCAAGGGCGTACGGTTGATTTCAAAAATACCGTTATCATCATGACCTCTAACTTGGGCTCAGACATTATTCAAGAGCAGCACAGTGAAAATGATTACGAGAAAATGAAGCAATCTGTATTGAACGTGCTGAGCACGCACTTCAGGCCTGAGTTTCTGAACCGTGTTGATGAAACGGTTGTGTTCCACCCCCTCGGCTTGGCGCAAATTACATCAATTGCGAGTAAGCAATTACAGTTTTTGCGCAACCGTTTAGAAGAGAAGGGGATTGGGTTGGAGTTAACCGACGCTGCCCTTAAGAAAATAGCGGAAGCAGGGTTTGACCCAGTGTATGGAGCCCGCCCACTTAAACGCGCGATCCAAATGGAAATTGAAAACCCATTAGCGCAAAGAATTCTGTCAGGAAAATTGGTGTCAGAAGGTGTGGTAAGTATTGATGCTGATGAAAACGGGTTAATCATCGACTAGCTATAATGCTGTAGAGCAATCAATTATTTTCGTGCACAAACTAAAACGGCTACCTAGGTAGCCGTTTTTTTGCTTTAAAAATTAATTGGTTAAAAAGACGCTGAGCGGTTATAGCGTTTGAAGCAACGCTTGGGCATCTTGTTTTTCAGGAAAGGTTTTATTACTTGCTAATGCTTGTTTCAATTCATTTTTCGCCTGATCAGTTTTACCCAGCCCTTTTAACGCGGCAGCTAAGTGATATCGGATAGAGGGATCATTCGAACGCATGGTAAACGCCGTTCGCAGTGTCGTTAGTGCTTCTTGATAGCGCGCGTTATTAACCAATAACCAACCTTTGGTGTCTAAGATAGCGGCAGAGTTCGGCGCTAGTTCGACTGCGTTTTGAGCATACTCTAAGCCTAGTTCTGGTTGAGAACTGACTTTGATTAAAGCGAGGTTATTATATATACGCGCTTTGTTGGGCAAGTCTTCAACCGCGATAAGTTTAAGGTAATGGGCTTCTGCGCTTTGCATACTTTTCTCAATGTACAGCAAATCCGCAAGAAGGTGCCTTTGAAAGTGTGCATCTTCATTCGTTAATAAGTGCTGCTCCAAATACTCCCTAAAGTCTTGTTGATGTTTACCGTGACTGGCTATTTGATATAACTCGATAAGCGGCAGGGTAAAGTTAGGGTTAAGAGTTACGGCCTCAAAATAAGCGTTATAAGCTTGGTCATCATCGTTCAGGGCTTTAAAGTAATTCCCCTGTAATACATGTACATTCGGGTTATCAATAAAGTTTTTTTGCATATTATCAATAACGTATTTTGCGTCGGCTAAATTCCCTTGATTGATAAGTAATTGACCGTACTCAAGTTTCGCTAACGCATATTGCGGGGCAATAACAGATGCTCTTTCTAAGCTCGATTTTGCACCGCTTATGTCGTTTGCTTGTAATTGAACACGACTTAATTCAACGAGTTGAGAGGCATCATCTGACCATTGTGCAGATAAGATATCCAATTGGTTCTTGGCTTTTTGCGGTTCATCTAATGCTATCAGCAAATTCGCTTTTTCGAATATGTAAGCTGAATTTAACCGGTCTATTTTCAGCAGAGCATTAATTTCATCTAATGCAATAGCGTACTTCTGTTGCACACGATAAATATTGGCAAGAAGTTCATGGGGAGCCACTTTATTAGGGGCTGAGGCTTTCGCCGTGAGTAGTGCCTCTATTGCATCATCAAGATTTCCCTGCTTGACTAATATTTGAGCGCGCAAAACAAGTGCTGATATATTCGTCGGTTGAATAGTAATGACTTTTTCAATTGTTTGACGAGACTCTGATAGCGCTTGTTGTGCAAACTGAACTCGGGACAAATTCATTAGAGCCGCAATGTTGTTAGGATCTGTCGCAAGCACTTCGTTCAAAGAAGCAGTGGCTTGGGCAAAGTGACCCAAGCGGATGTGCAGATCTGCATGTAGATTTTTGTAATCTACATTTTCGGGCGCTAATTCAATCAATTTATTAGCAGACAGTAATGCATCTTGGTAACGTTGATTGTTAGCTTCAAGTGTCGCTTTAAAAAGCAAAACGTCTTGTGCATTAGCATCAAGAAGACTGTTACTCAAAAGAGCGAGGGCGTCATCAATTTTGCCTCTACGTACCAGCAGCTTTGCCTCTAATAAAATAATCGTATGATTACTGTCATGCACCTGTTTCAATTCTTCAACTAGGCTGTCGCACTTAAATACTTTGTTACTTGCTAAATACAGGTCGCATAACAACGACGATACAGGAACACTACTGAGCACGATACGCTCGTTAAGTTCGAGCAATTCCATGGCCTTTTTGGCGTCAGCTTGGCGAATATGCGCTTCGGCCAACATACCTAATAATTCAGGAGGAGCTGAGCCACTTTTAATATAGCGGCTTAGCTCTCGTACAGTGACTTCGTAATTTTTATTAATATAAGCGGTTATGCCAGCAACTAAGCTGAGCCAGCTTGTTTGTTCTTTATTTTCTTCGGTGGCCAAGCTCAACATTTGATTAAGTTGAGCGAGTAGTGCATCAGCCTCTGAGCTTTTTTCTTGCATCGCTAATACGCGGGCTTTTAATAGTTGCGTTTGCAAGTCACCAGAGGTTTGTTCTTCAATAAGGGCAATCATCTCCTGTGCTTTTCTGAGCATATTCGCTTCTACGTAACTATTGGCAAGAGCGCGTTTAATGGTTGGGTCGAAGTCATCAAACTGATAGGCAAGCTCAAATTGGGTTCGAGCTTCGTCACTTTTGCCCCGGCTTTGCAACACTAAGCCACGCATCATTAGACTTTTGGCATTGTTATGGTCAATTGACAGGGCTTCATCTAGATATTGGTTAGCTTGAGCATATTCTTTATTCAAAAGTGCTATCTGCGCTAATCCGTTTAATACATTGCTGTTTTCACCGAGCTGAAGTTGGGCATTCTGATAAATAGATTTTGCTTTATCTAACTCCTTTTTCTGAATATGCGCCGCCGCTTTTAATAGCTGAACATCGAGCTTTACGGATGAAGATAAACTGCGAGGTGTCGGCAAATCGATAAGTGCGTCAAATCTTCGACTAATCAGGTAAGCATTTGCCAATGGCACTAGCACTAAGTTTAAATCTGCGCCTGCATCCATAACCTCTTCAAATTCTGTGATAGCGTCATTGATATAACCGTCTACTAATAAAACACGACCCATTAGCAGTTTCGACGGTAAATGAGACGGGGATTCTTGCAGGGCATTTTTAAGATGAATATAAGAATCAGAGAATGCTTCTTGATTAAACGCAGAGAGCGCTTTTTCATAGTTTTCAGATGTATCGGCGAACGCCAATGAAGGTAATACTGCGCAAAAAGCAATGGCACGAAGCGAAATGGGAAGTGAACGAAGTTTCATATATTGGATTGACTCTTTTCCATAGAATGCATGGCTAAAATACTACGGTATATTTTACCTGAATACCCTAGGTATTTGATGGACACAAATATACTAATGTATATTTCAAGGCAAAAAAAAACCTCACAAGGTGAGGTTTTCAAAACGTTAAACGTGTTTATGCAGTTTTACGACGACGCCATACAGCGAATAAACCAAACGAAGCTAACACTGCTAATGAGCTTGGCTCTGCAACATCTGTAGGTGGCTTAGGATCTGGGCCAATGCCGGCAACGGTAGATAAACCTGCGATCTTAAGATTATCGCTCCATCCTGCGCCTGCGCCACTTGCGCCACCGAAGGAGCTGTTATAGGCACCAACGATCCAGTATTGTGCTTCTGTTGATTCAGTATCTAAAGAACTCCAACCATTACCTATATTGGCAAAGCTTGCACTAAATGATGCTGTGCTTGCAACGCTTTCCCAACTCTGCCCTTGAAGTGTAGGTAAGTCGTCAAATGCAGCAATGGATATATCCGAATCGTTAGAGTAATAACCAATGTTAATACCTGTGATAGACACTAAATCATCAAAAGAAAATAACAGCATGTCTGTATCACCACTATTATCAACAGTGTGTCCGTCGCTGTTACGGTTGTAATTGAGCAAACCATAACCATTATTTGCAGCGGTAGCGTTCTCTACAGTATCCGGACCACTGATTTCATTAGTATCTGCCCAAGCTGTTACCGACAAACTGTTGCTTGATGAACTAAAATTCAAAGTATTGCCGTATGAACTAGTGCTGTTGCCAGTCCCATAATCGTTACCACCGTAGGATCTAAAATTCCATTCGGTGGTATCGGTAGCAAAGCTGGCAAATGACATAGTCATTAACGATGCCGCAATCGCTGCACTGCGCAAAATAAGTTGTTTTTTCATATTTAACCTTCCAGTCCGTAAAAGATGCTGAGTGTTATCAATTATATATTTTCACTCTAAGCATAAATTAAGCCACTTATAAAAATTCTTCTATTTCAATTGGTTGTTTGATTTTAGAATCGCACTTTAGTTTTATTGTAAAGAAGTTCGACAGCTGAGCTGACCAGTGACTCAATCAATACACATTACGCTAATTATACATTTATTTGTGGGAGCGAATATAGGAAATACGTATAATAGGTATGCTTAAAAATACGCCAACATAGTTTGAAAAAAAATTTAGTAATGGATTGATCTTGCAGTTTTTTTGAATTGCCCAATAACTACCATCAAACGTTTATGTTATCTTGGCGCCGTTATTTTATCTAAGGAGCTGTTATGCCCGAATCTAAGCGTAAAGGTATTTACCTTTTACCTAATTTATTAACCACTGCCGGTTTATTTTCTGGCTTCTATGCTGTTGTTGCGTCAATGAATGGACACTTCGAAGCTGCGGCTGTAGCGATATTCATCGCAATGATTTTTGACGGCCTTGATGGCCGTGTTGCTCGTATGACCAATACCCAAAGTGAATTTGGTGCTGAGTATGACTCTATGGCAGATATGGTGTCATTCGGTATGGCGCCAGCGCTGGTTGCCTACAACTGGGGATTAAGCGGTTTAGGTAAAATAGGTTGGTTAGCTGCCTTTATATACGTAGCTGGAGCAGCTTTGCGTTTAGCGCGTTTTAATACTCAAATTGGTATTGCCGATAAACGCTATTTCCAAGGTTTAGCCAGCCCCGCGGCGGCTGCATTGGTGGCAGGTCTCGTGTGGGTAGGCGGAGAGTATGACGTCAATGGTGACGACTACGGCGTTCTAGTTGCCTTGGTCACTAGCTTGGCAGGCCTATTGATGGTGAGTAATTTTAAATACAATTCATTCAAAGAAGTAAACTGGCACGGTAAAGTGCCATTTGTTGCTTTACTTCTAGTGATGCTGATTTTTGTAGTGGTAGCGACTGAGCCTGCTTTAGTTCTATTCGTGGTTTTTGCCTTATACGCACTCGCCGGGCCTATCAACACCTTTAGGAGTGTAGATAAGGTCAAGTTGGAACATGTAGTAGGGGATGCAGATGAAAACGATGCCGATTTTACCCAAGGTGATGAGCAATCTGAGAGCACCACAGATGATGACGTTGAGGAACCAACGAACAAGCAGTAGCGCTTTGTGGCTATGACGTTCATAAAATCAAAGTCATAATCTTATATAAAGATGGCAGGGCTAATTAGAGAACTAAGCCCTGTCGTCTGCTTCAAAATCCACCGCTGTGTTCTTTAACTCTCAATATAATAATTATCTCGTGTAGTATGTAGGCTAGTGATTAGTCGTTAGCTTTTCCAGATCGCACACATACTTTCCTTAATTTACGTTTCATTTTCTTCCTGATTTTCAACAAGACATAACCCGCTAGTAAACTCATTCATGTTTTGCGTTTTTATATACACAGCTTTTTGGATAATACAGGGCAGTTAATTGTCTAAATCTGATACTAAAAATCTGGCGTTATAGGGTGGATTGCAAGTTAGGGATTCTAAGACAAAAGGCAAAACGTTGAAAAATCGACCAATTTGTACCTTCTGTGTGCTTAATGGTTATAAGTTGAGCAGTTGAACATTTTTTTGAAATAAACACTTGCGATCAAAAAAGGGATCTCTATAATGCGCCTCTCGCTTCGGGACAGCCGCTAAAACAGCTGCACCGACACTGGTTTTCACCAGGTGATTTAAGCCTTTTATAAAGACTTTAATCAGCGTGATGTAAGGCGGTTTAGTTTGGTTTTTCAGTTTGTGATTCACGTCAAAAATTGATTTAAAATTAAATAAAAATAACGCCTTGACATCGAAACTTGAGAGCGTATTATACGCCTCCCGCTTAAGAGGGTCCACGGACAGCATCTTAAGCCGCTTCCAAGGAAGCACGCTACTTCGGTAGCACTGTTCTTTAACAATTAATAACAAGACAATCTGTGTGGGCACTCACTTGATGAGTGTCTACCAAAAAAATTCATGTTCGATAAATATTTAATTGAAGAGTTTGATCATGGCTCAGATTGAACGCTGGCGGCAGGCCTAACACATGCAAGTCGAACGGTAACATTTCTAGCTTGCTAGAAGATGACGAGTGGCGGACGGGTGAGTAATACTTAGGAATATGCCTTTGTGTGGGGGATAACTATTGGAAACGATAGCTAATACCGCATAACGTCTTCGGACCAAAGGGGGCTTCGGCTCCCGCGCAAAGAGTAGCCTAAGCGAGATTAGCTTGTTGGTGAGGTAAAGGCTCACCAAGGCGACGATCTCTAGCTGTTCTGAGAGGAAGATCAGCCACACTGGAACTGAGACACGGTCCAGACTCCTACGGGAGGCAGCAGTGGGGAATATTGCACAATGGGGGAAACCCTGATGCAGCCATGCCGCGTGTGTGAAGAAGGCCTTCGGGTTGTAAAGCACTTTCAGTTGTGAGGAAAGGTTAACGGTTAATACCCGTTAGCTGTGACGTTAGCAACAGAAGAAGGACCGGCTAACTCCGTGCCAGCAGCCGCGGTAATACGGAGGGTCCGAGCGTTAATCGGAATTACTGGGCGTAAAGCGCACGCAGGCGGTTTGTTAAGCTAGATGTGAAAGCCCTGGGCTCAACCTGGGAATTGCATTTAGAACTGGCAGGCTAGAGTTTTGGAGAGGGGAGTGGAATTCCAGGTGTAGCGGTGAAATGCGTAGATATCTGGAGGAACATCAGTGGCGAAGGCGACTCCCTGGTCAGTAACTGACGCTCATGTGCGAAAGTGTGGGTAGCGAACAGGATTAGATACCCTGGTAGTCCACACCGTAAACGCTGTCTACTAGCTGTTTGTGGATTTAATCCGTGAGTAGCGAAGCTAACGCGATAAGTAGACCGCCTGGGGAGTACGGCCGCAAGGTTAAAACTCAAATGAATTGACGGGGGCCCGCACAAGCGGTGGAGCATGTGGTTTAATTCGATGCAACGCGAAGAACCTTACCTACTCTTGACATACTAGAAACTTTTCAGAGATGAATTGGTGCCTTCGGGAATCTAGATACAGGTGCTGCATGGCTGTCGTCAGCTCGTGTCGTGAGATGTTGGGTTAAGTCCCGCAACGAGCGCAACCCCTGTCCTTAGTTGCCAGCCTTAAGTTGGGCACTCTAAGGAGACTGCCGGTGACAAACCGGAGGAAGGTGGGGACGACGTCAAGTCATCATGGCCCTTACGAGTAGGGCTACACACGTGCTACAATGGCGAGTACAGAGGGAAGCAAACTTGCGAGAGTAAGCGGATCCCTTAAAGCTCGTCGTAGTCCGGATTGGAGTCTGCAACTCGACTCCATGAAGTCGGAATCGCTAGTAATCGCAAATCAGAATGTTGCGGTGAATACGTTCCCGGGCCTTGTACACACCGCCCGTCACACCATGGGAGTGGGTTGCAAAAGAAGTAGCTAGTTTAACCTTCGGGAGGACGGTTACCACTTTGTGATTCATGACTGGGGTGAAGTCGTAACAAGGTAACCCTAGGGGAACCTGGGGTTGGATCACCTCCTTACTATTAGGTCGGCCTCATCAGGCTGAGTGTTCACACAGATTGTTTTGTTGTTAGTAAAGAAGAGCAAAAAAGAAGTGCTTGGGATATTCAAGCAACTTGTCGCAATGTTCGAAAGAAGATTGCGAAGTGGATTTGTTATTGAGACAACGCCGCGAAGAATTTGTCGCCGGGAGTTAACGTCTGTTAATGACCAAGCAAATTCTGCAGCAAGGCAGTATCAATGACAAAGACCGAGCAAGAGGCTTGTAGCTCAGCTGGTTAGAGCGCACCCCTGATAAGGGTGAGGTCGGCAGTTCAAGTCTGCCCAAGCCTACCATTTCGCATTTATGCGGTGTTGGACACCTCGTCGTTTAGCAGGCTAAACGTCCTCGGTATCCGCCTAGCCTAAATACGAACTGGCCAAAAAATAAAATCCTCAATGATTTTGAGGGGCTATAGCTCAGCTGGGAGAGCGCCTGCCTTGCACGCAGGAGGTCAGCAGTTCGATCCTGCTTAGCTCCACCACTTTCTAAGAAAGTGATTTTTGCTCAAAAAGATTAAGTAGCCTTAATCAATACGCATTACATTAAATGTTTATTGATTAAGGTTTTTTAAACCTTAATTGTGCGTACTTCGGTATCACAATGTTCTTTAACAATATGGAAAGCTGATAAAAGTAATCAAAACTAAGAGAACTCTTTAAGAGCTTACTCTATCTGATTTGAAAATGAATACTTGTCACGCATACACAGTAGATACACTGATAACTTCGGTTATGAGTAATGTCTATACGTCAAATATTGAAGGTTATTTGGGGTTGTATGGTTAAGTGACTAAGCGTATACGGTGGATGCCTAGGCAGTTAGAGGCGATGAAGGACGTGTAAGTCTGCGAAAAGTTGTGGGGAGCCGACAAAATGCTTTGATCCACAAATGTCCGAATGGGGAAACCCACCGCTTCGGCGGTATCATACAGTGAATACATAGCTGTATGAGGCAAACGAGGGGAACTGAAACATCTAAGTACCCTTAGGAAAAGAAATCAACCGAGATTCCCCTAGTAGCGGCGAGCGAACGGGGATTAGCCCTTAAGCTAATGATAAGCGAGTGGAAGGTGTTGGAAAGCACAGCGATACAAGGTGATAGCCCTGTACACGAACGCGAATTTTAAGTGAAATCGAGTAGGTCGGGACACGTGTTATCTTGACTGAACATGGGGGGACCATCCTCCAAGGCTAAATACTCCTAACTGACCGATAGTGAACTAGTACCGTGAGGGAAAGGCGAAAAGAACCCCTGTGAGGGGAGTGAAATAGAACCTGAAACCGTATACGTACAAGCAGTGGGAGCAGACTTGTTCTGTGACTGCGTACCTTTTGTATAATGGGTCAGCGACTTATATTTTGTAGCAAGGTTAACCGAATAGGGGAGCCGTAGCGAAAGCGAGTGTTAACTGCGCGTTTTAGTTGCAAGGTATAGACCCGAAACCCGGTGATCTAGCCATGGGCAGGTTGAAGGTTGAGTAACATCAACTGGAGGACCGAACCGACTAACGTTGAAAAGTTAGCGGATGACTTGTGGCTGGGGGTGAAAGGCCAATCAAACCGGGAGATAGCTGGTTCTCCCCGAAAGCTATTTAGGTAGCGCCTCGGACGAATACCACTGGGGGTAGAGCACTGTTAAGGCTAGGGGGTCATCCCGACTTACCAACCCTTTGCAAACTCCGAATACCAGTGAGTACTATCCGGGAGACACACGGCGGGTGCTAACGTCCGTCGTGAAGAGGGAAACAACCCAGACCGCCAGCTAAGGTCCCAAAATTATTGCTAAGTGGGAAACGATGTGGGAAGGCTAAGACAGCTAGGAGGTTGGCTTAGAAGCAGCCACCCTTTAAAGAAAGCGTAATAGCTCACTAGTCGAGTCGGCCTGCGCGGAAGATGTAACGGGGCTAAGCAATATACCGAAGCTGCGGACGCAAAGTTTACTTTGCGTGGTAGGGGAGCGTTGTGTAAGTGGCTGAAGGTGAACTGAGAGGTTTGCTGGACATATCACAAGTGCGAATGCTGACATGAGTAACGATAATGCGGGTGAAAAACCCGCACGCCGGAAGACCAAGGTTTCCTGTCCCATGCTAATCAGGGCAGGGTAAGTCGGCCCCTAAGGCGAGGCAGAAATGCGTAGTCGATGGGAAACGGATTAATATTTCCGTACTTGGTATATCAGTGATGGGGGGACGGAGAAGGTTATGCAAGCATAGCGTTGGTTGTCTATGTGAAAGTGTGTAGGGTTGAATCTTAGGTAAATCCGGGATTCTACATGCCTGAGACACGAGACGAGATTCTACGGAATTGAAGTTGCAAATACCCTGCTTCCAGGAAAAGCCTCTAAACTTATGATATATCGAACCGTACCCCAAACCGACACAGGTGGTCAGGTAGAGAATACTAAGGCGCTTGAGAGAACTCGGGTGAAGGAACTCGGCAAAATCGTACCGTAACTTCGGGAGAAGGTACGCCCCTGTTTGTGATGAGACTTGCTCTTTGAGCGAATGGGGGCCGCAGTGAAAAGGTGGCTGGGACTGTTTATTAAAAACACAGCACTGTGCTAAATCGAAAGATGACGTATACGGTGTGACACCTGCCCGGTGCCGGAAGGTTAATTGATGGGGTTAGCGCAAGCGAAGCTCTTGATCGAAGCCCCGGTAAACGGCGGCCGTAACTATAACGGTCCTAAGGTAGCGAAATTCCTTGTCGGGTAAGTTCCGACCTGCACGAATGGTGTAACCATGGCCACGCTGTCTCCACCCGAGACTCAGTGAAATTGAAATCGCAGTGAAGATGCTGTGTACCCGCACCTAGACGGAAAGACCCCGTGAACCTTTACTATAGCTTGGCACTGAACATTGACCCTACATGTGTAGGATAGGTGGGAGACTTTGAAGCGTGAACGCCAGTTTGCGTGGAGTCAACCTTGAAATACCACCCTTGTACGTTTGATGTTCTAACGTTGTTCCCTTATCGGGAATGCGGACAGTGCCTGGTGGGTAGTTTGACTGGGGCGGTCTCCTCCCAAAGAGTAACGGAGGAGCACGAAGGTTGGCTAATCCTGGTCGGACATCAGGAGGTTAGTGCAATGGCATAAGCCAGCTTAACTGCGAGACAGACACGTCGAGCAGGTACGAAAGTAGGTCATAGTGATCCGGTGGTTCTGTATGGAAGGGCCATCGCTCAACGGATAAAAGGTACTCCGGGGATAACAGGCTGATACCGCCCAAGAGTTCATATCGACGGCGGTGTTTGGCACCTCGATGTCGGCTCATCACATCCTGGGGCTGAAGTCGGTCCCAAGGGTATGGCTGTTCGCCATTTAAAGTGGTACGCGAGCTGGGTTTAGAACGTCGTGAGACAGTTCGGTCCCTATCTGGTGTGGGCGTTGGATGATTGAGGGGAGCTGCTCCTAGTACGAGAGGACCGGAGTGGACGAACCGCTGGTGTTCGGGTTGTTTTGCCAAAAGCATTGCCCGGTAGCTACGTTCGGAATCGATAACCGCTGAAAGCATCTAAGCGGGAAGCGAGCCCCAAGATGAGTCATCCCTGGCAGTTTAACTGTCCTAAAGGGTTGTTGAAGACTACGACGTTGATAGGCAGGATGTGGAAGCGTTGCAAGGCGTTAAGCTAACCTGTACTAATTGCCCGTGAGGCTTAACCATACAACGCCCAAATGACTTTTTATATCGTTCTAGCGAACGAGTCGTGTTAAATGGCTTAAACGGAAGGAAACCTTCCTGACCAATTACCTACTCGCTAAAGTTAGAGCTAAATAAAATGTTTGAGTGTTGCATGTATGACAAGTATTAAAATCAAGAGTAAGACTAAAGAGATTTAGCGATGATTACAGCCAGACCTTAACAGGAACGGCATCAGCTTTTACATATTGATTTATTGAGCTACGGCTTGATAGATAACAGTTTATGTCTGGCGGCCATAGCGATGCGGCCCCACCTGATCCCATCTCGAACTCAGAAGTGAAACGCATTAGCGGCGATGGTAGTATGGGGTTTCCCCATGCGAGAGTAGCACACTGCCAGACTCCCATTTAGAATGAAGCCACCTAATCGGGTGGCTTTTTTCGTTTCTGCGACACAGAAAATACTAAAGACAATCGATATTGGCGGAAGACACTGCCAGACTCCCAATAAAGAAATGACTATCCTCAATCGCGCGGCGACCGAGGTAGCCCTTTTTTGCATGTGTAAGAAATATTATTGCAAGGGAAATGCAAACACAAACGGATAGCCCTTTCCCTTAAGCGCTGTCGCGCAATGCTACCCCACACAAAGAAACCAAATCCCTCGAATGTCATGCGGGGCATCCCATGCAATAGTTAAGCACATATCAAGCTACTCGTTGCCACCCATCCATGGGGCTACCTCCAGTGCAGCATCCATGCTGCCCGTTCAAGCGGTAGGAACTACGCTCCTAAAAGCCCCGCTTTCACCCCCATGCGCGGCATCCGATGCGACAACCGCGTTGCGCCAATGCCTTCGCGCCAAAGCGACTCAGCAACAAACTTTCAGGGGGTATCAAATACGGTATAGACACGTCCATGATGAAGCATTCCCCGCGACAAAGTGTCAGGTTTGAGCTCTATGCTAGGTGTAGGGATGCTAAATACTGGCTATCGCGATTCTTATATATGTATTCAGTTCTTTTTTGCCGTTTAAATTAAATTCTATGATTAAATCTTGGGTCGATTTAAATTGTATTAAGGCAGCTACAAGGATTTCAGTTTCCTTGGTAAGGGTATTAGCGCTATTTACTTTAGTTAGTTTGTTCAAAACGTATTTTGCTAATAACTGAGAGAAAGGCATGTAAGGAGAGGTAGATGCAATAAATTGCTCAACCCGATACCGAGTGCGCGTACAGCTCTCTTCTGGCTGGCAGTACGTTAACAGGTTCGCGAGCAAAGATGTATCCATGCTTCTGTGATAACGGGAAGCGTGGTAAATAAGTTCTTCACCAAATTGCAGTGATAGTTTATTTAATAGGCTAGAAGTAGTCGGACTTAAGGATTTACCCACAATCAGACTAACTTCGCCGCTTGAAGCGTCTCGCTTAAAGCCAAGCTTTAAAGGAACGTAGTCATTATGCCCCCAGAATTTTAGTAAATTTGTGGTTGCTCCAAATGAACTTGTGATTAACGGTATGTCATGTTCAATCGCGGATGATTCGACGAACTTTAACAATGTGCTTGCGATGCTTGTGCGTCTATAGTCTTGACTAACCGCTATTCGTACAATCCGCCATTGCTCATACGTTACGAATTTGTCATCTGCGGTATGTAAGGCCAAGTTTTGGGAGACTAAATGACCATTTACTCTTCTATGACCTAGCAGTATTTCTTGTGATATATCTGCTAGGGCGCTTCCTCCCTCTAAACAAATTAACGCAACGCCGATGACATCCTCGTTGAGTGTACAAACATACACTCGTTGTTCAGGGGCGTCGAGTAATCTGAATAAGTCATCAGGACTCGTTTGATAATGCGCGCTGATAAGCAAAGAGAATATTTTTGACAATAGATCTGGGGAGTCAACCAGTCGCTTCTTAGATACTTCTTGGCACTTAAATTCGTTTAACCTCATGGGGGAGGTTTCCCGGTTTTCAGGTATCTTATTCTGCCCAGTAACTTTGCTTTGTGGCTGGGCGTGTGAACTTGAATTGGAGTCTTGCATAATAAAAACAGTAAACCAAAAATGCTCTAAACAGTCATTTACATACCAACGTATCGGCGTGCTAAGAGTTAGGCTTTTCCAACCTTTGTGCGCAGTTTCTAAGTATGGCTTGAAACGTAATTCAAATCCTCTACCTGCGCCCTCATATCCATGGACAGTTGAGCTTAAAACAACCCTAGGATATGTATCTAAAAGTGTTTTTAAAATAGAGGGGGGGATTGCAGCAGCTTCATCAACAAATAGTAGGTCTGCGTGGTAACACCCCGACACCAATGCGTCAGGTGCTACAAATTCTAAACTCCCATTCTTATTCGAGGTGCTTCGTTCTGGCGCGGTGGCAAATGCAAATACCTGTTCGACATTGTGCTTAGTCGGGGCGGTAATAAGGATCCTTTTTTCCTGCTCTAACATTAAAGCTCGTGCGGCCCGCCCAAGCGCCGAGGACTTGCCTCGACCTCTATCTGCAGTGACCACCAAGGGACGATTTCTGTGTCCAGACGCAGCTTTGATAATGCTACTAACAACCTTATCTTGCTCTAAAGTCGCGCTGTCTAGTTGTCGATTAAGGTGCTCTGGCGCAATGACGGCATTGTGTCCACGAAACGAAGATGGGGTAATAACAACCGTGTCCTGATCTTTTTCAATTATCGATATCAAACGGTTGATAAACCGACTTGGCTCCAAGTATTTAGCATAGCCGTATGAGTAACGTTTTTTGGAAAGGGGAGCGGTATATTGAGACCAGCTTTTCAGCTCAGGGCAAATTAAAATCATTAACCCATTCGCTTTGATAGTGCCGCTATAGGCCATAAGTGCATTTGCACTTAACCCCGAGTAACAGTTATAGATAAGAGTGTTATATTCTCTGCCTAAGTGTTGACGATAATCTACGCTATTAACCTCTTGATAAGTACTAGGGGCATCACCTACCCACAGATGCTTACTCGCAAGAGACTCGACATTAATAAGTAAGTTTTCAGCCTGCTTTTCAGCCCACTCTTTAGCACCGCTCACAATCACCAATTGGCGGTGAAAAACATGGCTTTTCCGCTGTTTAACCCAATCTTCTATTTTAAAGTGTAAATCCACGCTGATATTATCTGTACAATAAACTCGAAATTATCGCCAGTTTAAGCAATGTTACCAAGGAATACGAATGCGCTTTTTATCAAGACGATTAGTGATGCCCAATGATCTTAATTATGCCAACTCATTGTTCGGGGGCAGGGCACTGGAGTGGATAGATGAAGAGTCTGCGATATACGCAATTTGTCAGCTAGAAACGAATCAATTAGTCACCAAACACATTGGTGAAATCAGCTTTGAATCACCAGCGTTACAAGGTGACGTAGTGGAGTTTGGTCTAGAAACCAAAAAGGTGGGCCGTACTTCAATTACGGTTACTTGCTTGGTGAGAAATAAAGAAACAAAGAAAACGATCTGCTTAGCAGACGACATTGTATTTGTTCGTGTTGATCGTGAAACGCGCTTGCCCGTCGCCCACGGTAAAACGTTTGATGAGCTGCAAGAACGAGCAAGGTTAGAAATGAAGGGACTGACTTAATGGATCTAGGTTCTTTCTATCGTGTTGCCGAGCTTCCGCGATTTACCGGAAAAATTTGGCTTGCGTTTGCTATAAGTTTTATCTCGATAAATAGTTGTGCCGTAGCGGGGCAATCAGATTATTCAATTATTGAAAGTCATTCTTTACCGAGTGAATTAGAAGAAAGCTCGGCATTGTATTGTGCCGGTAAAGATCAAATTTACAGTATTAATGATTCAGGCAATGCGCCTATTATTTTTCAACTAAGTGATGACGGCGATATTTTGTCTCTACGCAGCCCAGACAATGTCAAAAATAAAGATTGGGAAGCCCTGACTGCAGATGACGAATTTTTCTATGTGGGTGATATAGGCAACAATCGAGGGACACGGAAAAATGTATTTATATACAAGTTACCCCGAAATGAAATGGATAAAGCGAAAACCAAAAAACTTAGTGTGTCTTACGAAGGGAATAATCACAAAGCAAACGAGTCGCTTAATCATGACTTTGATGCAGAGGCGTTAGTCGCTGTGGGTGATGACTTAGTCTTATTTTCAAAAAGCTGGCGTACCGATGTTCTCAACGTGTATCTGGTAGATAAAAATGAAAGTAAACAAAAACTCAGCGCTCACATCTCAGTAAAAGGCATTCCAGGTGTGATCACCGGTGCGGATTACGACAAAATGAACGAGCGGTATGTCTTGGTTGGTTATCCTTCGAAACGCGTAGGCTTTGGTGATCCATTTATAGTGCTACTAGATAAAAATTTCACATTAATTGAAACCATACCGTTACCAGGGTACGGGCAGGTAGAAGGTGTGTGCGCTCATCCATCTGGGCAAATTTGGTTTACTCAAGAATCTTCAATTTTTAGCAGTAGTAAATTAGTTAAGTTAAAACTAGCGAGTCATAAAGCGACCTAACGTCATGTTTATGCGAATAATCAGCGCTTGCGCTGGATGACAGTATTGCTACACTGTCGCCGTTAACACTGTCGAGATTCATTTTGTTAACTACCAAGGGGTGCCGAAAGGCTGAGATTTGTCTCTTAAGAGATATGACCCTTACACCTGATCCGGATAATACCGGCGTAGGAATGGTTATTTCGTTCGCATTTCAAAAATGTAAACATCTCCCATTTATCTGCCGCAAAGCCGGATCTTTTCAACCTTTACTGAAGAGATCCCAATGAAGTTTTGTTCTACCTTACTTGCTCTATCCATAGCATCAAGTTTCGCCAGCCACGCTGATGAGTCCAAAGACATTGAACGTATTACTGTTAGCTCAGATTTTCGCCAGCAAGCGTTAATGTTCATCCCTGCAAGCGCAACCATATTAAGCGATTCACAAATTGAAGCTCGCCAAGCGCAACACCTTGAAGACATTTTAAATGTTGGCGCCAATATCAACTTTGCCAGTGGTGCATCTCGCGGGCGATTCATTCAAATTCGCGGTATCGGTGAGCGCAGCCAATTTTCAGAGCCAAGTAACCCATCTGTTGGATTTCTAGTGGATGATTTTGACTTCTCTGGTATTGCAGGTGTGGGCACATTGTTTGATGTGGAACAAGTTGAAATTTTGCGTGGCCCACAAGCGACCGAGTTTGGGGCGAGTGCCATGGCTGGGGTTATTAAGGTTAAAACCGTTGATGCCGGACCGGATCAAAGCGGTAAATTATCATTTTCACTTGCCGAGCAAAATACATGGAGTGTAGGCGGCGCTTACGGCAATGCCATAACGGATAATCTATTCTATCGTGTGGCGGTTCAACAGTTTAAGAGTGATGGTTTTGTACAGAATACTTTTTTAAATCGTGACGACACCGATAACCTAGATGAATTTACCTCAAGAGTAAAACTGAAATATCTGCCTGCAGATTGGTTGACCTTCGACCTTAATTATCAATATTTCGATATAGATAACGGTTATGACGCGTTTTCTCTGGAAAATACTCGAGAATCACGTGCTGATGAACCTGGTTTCGACCGCCAAAAAACTCATGCCCTAGGCCTAAAAACGGAAATAAACACCGAGCTTACGGATGTTTTTGTTATTTTGAGTCAATCAAATTCAGATATGGGCTACAGCTATGATGAAGATTGGACATACGTCGGCTTTCATCCTGACGAGTATTCTTCCGTAGACAGCTATTTCAGAGAGCGCGATACAGATAACGTTGACATACGCTTTTTATCAAACGACAACTCAACTTTATTCAATGGCTCAACTCAATGGTTATTTGGCCTGTATTCGAAATCCATGGATGAGAGTTTACTGCGCCAATACACCTATGCAGACGGTGACTTTACAAGTCGTTATCAACAAGACAACCTCGCCGTATATTCGCAAGTCGATACCGAACTGTCTGACACCCTTAGTTTACGCTTGGGCCTTCGCGCCGATCGTTTTGAAATAGACTACAGCGATATAAGCGGTTTCACCCAAAGCAATGATAAAACGTTGATCGGCGGTAAAGCCGTGCTTGATTATAGTATCGATAGCGCCTCTGTTTATGCCAGCGTATCAAGGGGCTACAAAGCCGCTGGCTTTAATCCAGATGAGCGGGTCAGCTCGGACAAGCGTATTTATCAACCTGAGTACAATTGGAACTACGAAATTGGGGTAAAGGGCAACTTTATTAATTACGACGCCTTTATTCGCATGGCAGTTTTCTACATGGACCGTGAAGACACCCAAGTCAGTGATTATGATGTACAAACTCGTGCAGACGGTAGCGCCACATTCATTGACATCATAGGTAATGCTGATACAGGCACTAACTGGGGTTACGAATTAGAGTCAGGCTGGCAAGTAAACGACAGTGTATATTTGCACGCTAATTTCGGTTGGCTTGATGCCACTTTTGAAGATTATACCCTAGCCGATGGCTCGGTTGTTGATAAGCAAGACCAAGCCCAAGCTCCAAACTACACCTTCAATATTGGCGCCAATGTGCAGTTGTCTGAGCAAGTCAGTTGGTCGATAGACGCAGATGGTAAGGACGAATACCGCTTTTCTGACGGTCACGACGAAAAGTCACCATCTTATGTGTTGGTCAATACCGCGATGCGTTTTGATGTACAAGACTGGTCGTGTTCTGTGTGGGTAAAAAATGTGTTTGACCGAACTTACTACGTCCGTGGTTTTGGTGGATTCAACAATGACCCACGAGAAGGTTACGCCACTCCGGAGCCTTATTATCAACTGGGAGATGGCCGTCAAGTGGGCATCAGTGCTCAATACAACTTTTAGCAAGAGGAGCTAATAATGAAATTAGTCGCAGAGATTTCAATGTACCCGTTAAACGAACAGTACCTTGAGCCGATCCAAACTTTTATCGACCGTTTGAATGAATACGGCCACTTGAAGGTAGTCACCAGTGCTACCAGTACTTTGGTGAGCGGGGACTATTTGGCAACCATGCAAGTACTCGCTAAAGAAATGCAGCGCAGTCATCAGGAAGTCGGGCAGGCAATATTTGTATGCAAGTTCCTAAATGGTGACAAAATGAGCAGCGATGTGTAATGCAAGGCTTAATCGAGCTGTTCAATAATATTGCTCAGCAGTTTGTTGCACTACCTTGGCTAGAAGCAACGGCGGTAATACTCGCTGTTGCTTATGTGTGGCTAGCAGCGAGAGAAAATATCTGGTGCTGGCCTTGTGCACTGGTAAGCACTGGCATTTATACTTGGTTATTTTGGGAAGTTTCGTTGCTGTTTCATACTTTACTGAACGCCTATTACTTGTTAATGGCGGTATATGGTTGGCAACAATGGAAGCAGCGTGAAGATGAAGAGATCCCCATTCAAAGCTGGTCTATTCAAAAGCACCTGGTGCGATTAATGTTATTGACGTGTATCGCGTTTGGTCTGACCGTTTTTGCTAGTATGTGGTTGGACTCTCAATACCTTTACCTAGATGCTTTTATCACAGTGTTCAGTGTTTACACCACTATGATGGTCGCGCACAAAGTGTTAGAAAACTGGCTTTATTGGATTGTGATCAATAGCTTTGCCTGTTACTTGTATTTCACGAAAGAGATGTATCTAACGGGGGCACTTTTTATTTTTTATGTGTTATTTGCGGTATATGGTTATATCAATTGGCGCCAACAGCATGTAGGTAGGCCTTATGCCCCATCGGCATCAGCTTAACTCAGCTGTATTGGCTGAGCTAACAAGTCTAGCGCTCTGCCGAGATGGATTTAACGTAAAGCCAGTTCAAAAGGCGGGGGCGGTTAATACAAGTTATTGTTTAACCACTGCTTCTGGTCAATTTTTTATGAAAATGTTCGAATCTGATCAGGTAAACCAACTTGATCGTCAACAGCTATTCGATATTCAAAAAGCGGTCTGGCAGAAAGGGATGGCCTGTGAGCCGGTCTATCTGTCAACGGCCGCTGGTTTTCAATTAGATGCTTGGGTACAAAGTCATACTTTGGAAAACAGCACTTTGAGCGAAGACATTAAAGCGCATCAGTTGGCTGATGCATTGCATCGCATTCATAGCTTAGATATTGAAGGGCACAGACTGAATTTACCTGCACAGTGGGCAGGCTATCTATCACAATTGCCGCAGCAACAATATTGGAAAGAGCGCGAGGAAGCGCAGGGGTTAGCGAGCATTTGGTCTGCTACACCGGCCCATGAGTTAGTTTTTTGCCATAATGATTTGTCGTTTCAGCATGTCACAACTGAACAATCTAACGTGATATTCGATTGGGAATATTGCGCGTTATCAAATCGTTACTTTGACTTAGCGGCTTGCATCGAAGTGAATAATCTCAATTTTGAGGTTCAAACTTATTTGCTATCAAGATATGCACAAAATACGCAGTTACCACTGCCGTTAGTATTACAAAAGACCACTGAAATGCTTCCGTTAGTTAATCTAACGGGTCGCCTTTGGTACGCTGTAGCAAAGAAAATAACCGCCTCACAATGTCATACTGCCGATAAAATAAGCGGTTGAACCTAAACCTGATATTTTAGCTACAAAAGCACTTTACCTTTTACCCTTGTTACGTATAATTCAGCAGCTCAGCAGGGGTGTAGTTCCAATTGGTAGAACAGCGGTCTCCAAAACCGATGGCTGGGGGTTCGAATCCCTCCACCCCTGCCAATTTTTCAGATTCACTCTTCAATCATATCCCCCATAAATTAAAAATAACTTTTTTACCCGATTGGAGGGTGAGAAGCCCCATGGGGTTTGACAAATTGTCTGGAACAATTTGTACCGCACAGCGCCGTTTACGGTCAGGTACAGGGAAGTACGTGAGTACATCCCTCCACCCCTGCCAATTTTTCAGATTCACTCTTCAGTCATATCCCCCACGAATTTAGAATACCCTATTTGCTCTATTGCAGAGTGAGAAGCCCTATAGCGTCTGACAAATTTCCTACACCTTATTGTTAGCCACATCTCAAACGACCTAGACTTATGGATTTATCCCGCTGAGAGATGAGAAGTACAATGGGATTTGATAAATTGCTACTAATTAACGACTGGCGCCCGCCTTCTTTTAAGATATCGTGATAATCTATGCCCATGAATACTAAAACAACACATACACTGACTTCGTATCAACACGCTGTTCTTGGCGAGATGGGCATTGTTGCCTGGTACCCTCAGGGCTCAGAGCCTAAAGCTAGCCAGCTAAGCTCGCAAGATTCAATTCGTTCAGATATCGACCCTGCAAAAACTAATGACAGCAAAAAGACCAGCCCAGTACCTGATGCGATAAAGCGCCTTAAAACTCAATCCGCCGCAACTTCAGCAACAGCATCGACATTAGATAAAAAAATAGTGCCGAACAGTTTCGTTCTAGGTGTGGGACTAGCCGAATTGCCTGAAAAATTCTTGAATGATATTTTATCTAGCATTGGTATTTCAAAACAAAATTACGAGCAGATAGCGGATGCTCAGTGTACTCAGTACGACGGGTATCCATTCGCGTGGCAGGTTGGTGATGACGTGATGTTAGAGGGGAGATTACTAACAACCCCTGCATACGGAAACGGTTTCTCATCTTCTACTAAAAAACAGCTGTGGGCGACGTTATCTGGTTTCAAGCACAATAATGACTGATTTAATTCAGCTCAATCAAGATAACTACCGATGTGCCTATGCCATCCATTGCCAGGGGCACACTCACCCTTGGTCTGAACCTGTGTTTGCTGATTGCTTGACCGATAATTATCAAGCCTATGCGTTACTGCAAGAGGACATGTATGCAGGCTTGTATGTTGGATTATTTGTGCTTGATGAAGCCACTTTGATGGACATAGCTGTTGGTGAAGCGTTTCGCGGTCGAGGGCTAAGTAAGGTGTTGATGTCACATTTTTTAGCATTGTGCGTAAATAAACACATGCATTGCGTTTGGTTAGAAGTTAGGGCATCTAATGTTGCCGCAATAGGCTTATATCAAGCATATGGTTTCGAGAAAATTGAGTGTCGTAAAGACTATTATGAAACGCAGGATGGACGAGAAGACGCGTTGATGATGAAGTTAGTACTGGGGGGCTAAACTTAAACTACATTGATAATCGATGAAGCCCTTGCGGGCTTCACATCGAAAACATTATCTACGAGCTGAAGAAATGTTTAACTGTTGAGTAGGATCTTGACGTTCGATCGCTAGCTTAACAAACTTAGATGAGTTGTAGTTACAACCTACGCACATGGCAATGAACTGATTCATGCTAGGGCTACCAATTTCTTTTTCCCAGTTTTCATAGGTCTTACGTGTTTTAACGTTAGCAAGCTTTGCCATTTTAACCGTGGTTAAGCCAGCGTCTTGTCTCATTTTTCTTAGATCTGCACCTGTGATATACATGCTTTTATTCCTCATAATTTTATTGAAACTACAACAGAGCTAAAACAGCATATAAAAAAACTCTGTTTTTCTATTGTCAGGCGCAGTGTATGCCAACAAATGTGGATTGGATTCCACAAGGTGAATTAATTTCACATTATTTGAGGGGGCTATGGGCAGAATCGTTACCAGCGATTTATACACGCGTGCGGAAAGTTAAGCCCCACAGAGTGAGGCTTAATCTACTTGATAAACTGATATGTCGTTAGTTTGCTTAGCTTATATCTTTGTTTTATTCGGCTAAGTGTTAGGCAAGAACTGGTGGTTTGCTTTTACCCGTGTTCATAGCAAGAACTGGTGGCTTACTTTTACCTGTATTCATAGCAATAACAGGCGGCTTCATTTTACTGCTGGTCATGGCGATAACAGGCGGTTTCATTTTACTGCTTGTCATGGCGACGACAGGTGGTTTCATTTTGCTGCTGGTCATGGCGATAACAGGCGGTTTCATTTTACTGCTGGTCATGGCGATAACAGGCGGTTTCATTTTACTGCTGGTCATGGCGATAACAGGTGGTTTCATTTTGCTGCTGGTCATGGCGACGACAGGCGGTTTCATTTTACTGCTGGTCATGGCGATAACAGGTGGTTTCATTTTGCTGCTGGTCATGGCGATAACAGGTGGTTTCATTTTGCTGCTGGTCATGGCGATAACAGGCGGTTTCATTTTGCTGCTGGTCATGGCGACGACAGATGGTTTCATTTTGCTGCTGGACATCGTGACAACAGGGAATTTACTCTCTTCACTACTTTTTATTAGATCGCGCGAATCAAGGATTATATTATCTGGGAATTGGATGTTGCAGAAAACGTTAATACTAGTTGATACTAATAATATACCTAACGCTGTATTTAATACATTCATTCAAAAAACTCCACGTAAATTAGTTTATGCGATTATTCGCAAAACTGATTATGGATGTTTTGTTAATGAAAGTAGAGTCTTATGCCTTTAGAAACTTCGGAGCTATTTGTTTATAGCTTTCGTTAAAGGTTGCCCAAATAGCTAGGGTACTTATAGCTCGAATAGCATAAGCGCTTGTGTAATAGAATAATACTAAAGATGGTGCATCAATAAGGTGCCTCACAATATATTCCAAAATAACAATTATTTGAATTACTAGCGATAAACCATACAGCCTATAAATAATCCAATCTAAATTTATTGATTTAACCTTTAACTGAAAACGATTAGATAAATAGTGCTCTGTAATGCTTACGCGAGAGAATATTAGATTTCGAGAAATTAGTGTAATAGCGACTAAAACCATATTCCAATATATTTGTGGAGCGTTGTAATTTTGATAATACCAGTAGAGCTCTGTAAGCGAGACTAAAACGCTTATGCTAAAAAGCACTTTAGCACCCCAGTCATACCTCAAATAGAGGGAAATGGAGAGGCATGACAGATATATAAAAAACTTAGTCAAATCCGAATCCCCTAGATATAACCACGAGATTTCTTCTACGGCCCTTAATAAAAACATAATCGTGATCACACCGAGCACATTTATATCTTTGCGACAAATTAACGCAGTGAATACCAAAACTCCTATAAATAGAAGATCAAATAAAACTGCGTCATTAAACGTTAAAATACCTGCGGCGATAAAAAGCCCTCCAAAGAGGGCCGTAATTAGTTTAGGTAAGTACGCGCGCAATAGCATTAGGTATGATTGAAACCGAAATAATCCATAACAGTAGAAAAGAAAGATTCACGGGTTTGCTCTGATGCTTTTTGCCTGCACACTGCCCACCACTTACTAATTACCTCAACACCTATGCTATTCATGGTTTCAGGCTTTTCGTTTTCGATGGCCGACACAGTTTCCCGACTTATACCGACTCGTAACGCGAGTTCGCCTTGCGTGTATCCAGCTTCTTTGCGAAGTGATTTGAGTTGTACACCGCTGAACTTCTTTCTACGTGACATAGTAAGCTGGCTTCCTTCCTAAACATGATTTAATCGTACATTTAGTGGTTTTCGGGCTAAAAAGTTACCCTTGATTGTTCGAATATAAGGCAATGCTAGTAACTTGTAAATGACTTTTAACAAACATTTTTAATCAATCGATAATTAAATTTTGTATAAGATTCTTAAACTTAGGCGAATTCTAGGGGCTGGAGGTCATAAACACAGTGTATATTGCAAGCGTTAATCGAAGGTGCCCGCACTGTGGCGAGTCGTTTAAGCAATATGCGGGTTTTCAGAGGTGAAACACAGTACTAAAACAGGAAATTGCTCCCAAATTGGCGCAACTTAATGCAGTCGGTTATCACCATTATCAATCGATTCTATAAACTGATTCCGTTTTCCTAGTCATTATCAGGTAAATGCTTGAGTGCTAATCTAATGGTGTTTGAAATCGAAACGTTTATACATTGAAGCGTTGATGCTTCCCATAAGGCAATAAGTGCTGGCATTTATTTTGGCTGAATGATGCCACGCTAGAAAATGCTGTTACCGCGCGTTGACAACGTTTAGCTAACGTTAGATTACTTTATTTTATCACTTGGAGAGACGAGCATGAGTAAAACAGTTTTAGTAACAGGCGCAACAGATGGAATTGGCTTTGAAACGGCAAAAATGTTGTTGTCTGCTGGTCATACAGTGCTATTACACGGTCGCAATGATCGTAAGTTGCAAGATGCACAGGCCGCATTAACCTCTGCAACAGGCAGTGATAAAACAGAATGTTATTTGGCCGATTTGTCCGACGTTAGCCAAGTTATCCAATTGGCCGATGCAATTAAAGAAAAGCACAAGGCGCTTGATGCGCTAATTAATAATGCAGGTGTTTTTAAAGTACCATCTGTCATAACGGCTGATGAACTCGACGTGCGGTTTGTGGTTAATACGGTAGCCCCTTATGTACTAACGAAGGCATTGCTTCCTATTCTCGCTAAAAACGCTCGTGTGGTGAATGTGTCTTCGGCAGCTCAAGCGCCTGTGAGTCTGGCGGCATTAGCGGGCAATCAATCGATAAGCGACTCGCAAGCCTACGCCCAAAGTAAACTTGCGCTAACCATGTGGTCGCGTCAGTTAGGGTTATCGTTCGCGCAGGAAGGACCAGTGATTGTTGCGGTAAATCCCAAATCCCTGCTCGGCAGCAAGATGGTAAAAGATGCCTATGGCATGGCGGGCAGTGATTTGCGTGTAGGTGCAGATATTTTATGTCGCGGTGCGTTATCTGAAGAGTTTTCACAGGCCTCTGGTCAATACTACGACAATGATATTGAGCAATTCGCTCAACCACATCGTGATGCCCTAGATGAGCAAAAAACGCCAAAAATAGTGGCCGCCATGGATGATATTATTCAGCGTATTACCTCTAAGTAAAGGAGTCTTCATCGAATTAACTCTATGTGGCAGCGATTTAACCATGCTGTCTATTATCAAATTGGCCGTGATCAAATTGCCCGTGTTCAGATTGTCCATTGTGTACGGCTGCAGTGGATATTATCCGTGTGACAGTTTTCAGTAACATGTGTGCACCGTTAAAAAAGTGCATTTGCAGGGCCAGCCACAGTATTCATGAACCTCTCAGGCGGGCTAGTCCTTTAAGCGTAACAGATTGTTATACTGATCTGGTTTCAGATAGATGGTTTCTCAGGTAAGCGCTTAGCAATTAAAAACGTTTAGTGATATGTGTTTAGTCAAACGGAATTACACAGGGAGATGCAGGAAGTACCTGAAACAGGTACTTCCCAACTAGCGAGTTCCAGACACTTCTTATTTACTTTCTTCGAGTATCCGCTGATAGAGTAGGTCTTTCAACATTGCGCGATCGTGTTTCATCTGATGCATTGCCTCGTCATCGATAGGGGCGTCTTTAAGTTCTAACACGCGTATTTCTTTATCTAATTCGTCGTACTGCTTTGCCTTCTCAGCAAATTTGGCATCATTCTTATTGAGTGCTGAGATGACTTCTCTGTACTCAGGGAAATCGCTATTAAGTGAGTGATTTTCGCCTAACATATTGACTCCTTATTTTATGAATAAACTGACATATACAATCAGCATTGAATTTCAATCGACGCTGGTAATATTTCAACGCGAAGCGTGTTCAATCAAACTGTTAACGCCACCACCAAAAGACATAGGGACGATAGGGCCGTTTGTCAATCATTGGTACAGGAAATAACTATCGCGCACTGCAAACGCTATCGCTGTGAACATTGTGAGTTACTAATTTTGCAACGCTCGCTCCCAATAAGGGGTTTGCCCATAATACGCCAAGAAGAAATCAATGAAAGCGCGCACCTTTGGCGCTAACTGGCGATTACTCGGGTAAACTGCCCAAATCGCCGTTTTGGACACCATGGGGTAATCTTCTAACACTTGAACTAATTGCCCAGATTGCAAAGCCTGATAGGCACACCAGATAGATGACATAACAAGGCCTGAGCCTTCAATGGCAGCGTCTCGTACTGCCTCACCATTATCAATACGGATTCTACCCGTTGCTTTAATACTCACCGGGCCTTTATCTGTTTCAAAATCCCAAGTGTCTAACCCCATTAGATTAACGCACTGATGTGCGTCTATATCTTGAGGGATTTTAGGGGCGCCATGGCTTTTTATGTACTTTGGCGAAGCGCAAACAATGCGGCGATCTGGCGCGAGTTTGCGTGCAAATAAATTGGAGTCTTTTAAAGCAGCATCGCGTATAGCAATATCAAAGCCACCTTCAACTAAATCGACTATCGAGTCGTTAAAGCGAAAATCCACTGATAAATCTGGATAGCGCGCTAAAAATTCATCCAATGCGGGAACAATATGCATCCGCCCGAAAGAGGCTGGAGCCGTGACTCTCAACACACCTTTTGGGTTGTGTTCTCCATCTCCCACGGAAGCCCGTGCGGTTTCGATATTCGTGAGTATTTCTTCTGCATGAGGTAAAAACGCTTCACCTTCTTCAGTTAATGACACCTTACGGGTGGTTCGATGTACAAGGCGAACACCTAAGTTATCTTCAAGTTTGCTTATATAAGCGCTTGCTACGGCAGGTGATAAGTCCTGTTCTTGGCCCGCTGCACTAATGTTGCAGGTTCTGGCGATACGCACGAAAAGCTTGAGGTGTTCAATATTCATTCTATTATCAACTAAATCTAAAAACTGATTGTATCCATTGCCCGATTATCACTACAAAGTGAAGTGGTTACAATGCACATTCTTAATCAATAAAGAGGCCCTTGTGATGAAAGCGATGATTGTAAATGAATTTGGTGATTCCAGTGTTTTTACGCCAACCGAGATAGCCAAGCCTGAAATTAAGCCTGGCCACGTGCTAGTGCGTGTTGCCGCCAGTAGCGTTAATACAGTTGACATGATGATTAGGCAAATGGGCCCAGACTTGCCATTGTCGCCACCTGCACCAGCCATATTAGGCATGGATTTCGCGGGTACCATCGAAGCAGTAGGCGAAGGAGTCACGGACTTCACCGTGGGTGATGAAGTCTACGGCTGCGCTGGTGGGCTAGCCGATTTACAGGGTACTCTCGCCGAATACATGCTTGCTGACGCAAAACTAATCGCGACTAAGCCTAAAAATTTATCGATGCGTGAAGCCGCTGCATTGCCTTTGGTTGCTATCACTGCCTACGAAGGCCTAAAACGCGCACAGGTTAAAGAAGGTCAAAACGTCTTGGTACATGGTGGTTCTGGCGGTGTGGGTCACATCGCATTGCAACTGGCCCGTTACTTCGGAGCTAATGTTTTTTCAACGGGTGGCGGCGATGCGCAAACTGCACTGATTGAAGAATTGGGCGCGACGAGCATTAATTACAAAACAGAAACGGTTGCTGATTATGTACAAAAGCACACCCAAGGTACTGGTTTTGACGTCATATTTGATTCAGTCGGTGGCGAAAACCTACTGAACTCTTTTGAAGCGGCTGCGTTAAATGGACAAATTGCCACAACAGTATCGTTGCTTGAACTTGACCTATCAGGCGCGCATTTCAAGGGATTATCATTACACGTGGTGTTTATGCTTATTCCGATGCTGCACGACCACAAACGTGAAGTGCACGGACAAATTTTAACAGAATTAGCAGATATCATTGAAGCAGGTCATTTACGGCCGATACTAGATGATCTGACATTCAGCCTCGAAGACGTGAGCAAAGCGCACGATCGTTTAGCCAGTGGTCAAGGGCTAGGTAAAGTCGTTATCGATATTGAATAAAGTTGAGTACATACTGCGTTACTAGCGCGATGCGCTAGTTTTGGGGCCAATTCGGCCCCTTTTTTATTTCTCTTTTTTCTGTTACTTAGTTTTCACTTTTAGCCTTTCAAATGATGCCTTACCCAATCTTACGATGTGTCATTCACATTCAGCAGAACTGCTGAGAAAACACTATTAGTCGTTTTAAAAGTATAAATCCAAGCTGATCCACAAGCATTGATTGTTTATGTGCCTAATATCAGCGAAAATAGCGCGCAATGACGATTAACAAGACGGATTTGACGATTGAAGCGCTATCGATGGCTTCTACCTGTGCATGCAAAACCGTGAAAACACGAGAAGATTTTATTAGATGTCGAACGCTTTAGTCCCGCAAGAAGTCTCACGCAGACGTACTTTTGCTATTATTTCTCACCCGGATGCGGGTAAAACCACCATTACAGAAAAAGTATTATTGTTCGGAAATGCCTTACAACGTGCCGGTACCGTTAAAGGTAAGAAGTCTGGACAGCATGCTAAGTCTGACTGGATGGAGATGGAAAAAGAAAGGGGCATCTCTGTCACTACGTCCGTGATGCAATTTCCTTATTCTGATTGCTTGGTGAATTTGCTTGACACCCCAGGTCACGAAGATTTCTCAGAAGATACCTACCGTACACTAACCGCCGTTGATTCCTGCTTGATGGTAATTGATGCTGCTAAAGGGGTAGAGGCACGTACGATTAAGTTGATGGAAGTCACTCGCTTGCGCGATACGCCGATCATCACCTTTATGAACAAGCTCGACCGCGATACGCGTGACCCCATCGACTTATTGGACGAAGTGGAAAGCGTACTGAATATCAAATGCGCACCCATCACTTGGCCTATTGGAATGGGTAAAGAATTTAAAGGTGTGTACCATTTGTTGCGTGATGAAACCATTCTGTACAGTACGGGGCAAGGCCATACCATCCAGGAAAAACGCGTTATCAAAGGGTTAGATAACCCAGAACTTGATACTGCCATAGGCGATTATGCTGAAGAACTACGTGACATGCTGGATTTGGTTAAAGGTGCATCTCACGAGTTCAATCATGAAGAATTTATTGCCGGTGAATTAACTCCTGTATTCTTTGGTACAGCGATGGGTAATTTTGGTGTGGATCACATGCTAGATGGTCTGGTTGATTGGGCTCCTTCTCCGCAAGGACGTGAAACTGACCAAGGTAAAGTGGAAGCAAAAGACGAAAAATTCAGTGGTTTCGTGTTTAAAATACAGGCCAATATGGATCCCAAGCATCGAGATCGTATTGCGTTTTGCCGGATCGTGTCAGGTAAATATCAAAAGGGCATGAAAATGCATCAAAGCCGTATCGGTAAAGATGTGCGTATTTCTGATGCCTTAACGTTTTTAGCGGGCGACCGAGAGCTTCTTGAAGAAGCCTACGCGGGCGATATCATTGGTTTACATAATCATGGCTCTATTCAAATTGGCGATACCTTTACTTCAGGTGACAAGTTCCGTTTTGCCGGTATCCCTAATTTTGCTCCAGAGTTATTCAAGCGTATTCGTCTGCGCGATCCGCTTAAGCAAAAGCAATTACTTAAGGGCTTGATCCAGTTATCTGAAGAAGGTGCGGTGCAAGTATTTAGACCATTGCAAAACAACGATTTGATTGTGGGCGCCGTAGGTGTGTTGCAGTTCGATGTGGTGGTTGCACGACTTAAAGGCGAATACAATGTTGATGCTATGTATGAGCATATTAATGTGGCGACAGCTCGCTGGATTTATGGCAAAGATGAGCGCAAAGTGGATGAATTTAGGCGCAAAGCTGAAGCTAATTTAGCCCTCGATGGTGGTGACAACCTAACCTACATCGCACCGACTATGGTCAACTTGTCGTTAGCCCAAGAGCGCTACCCAGAGATTGAGTTCCATCAAACTCGCGAGCATTAATGGTTCGGGGCAATTCGCCCCGCCAATCTGCACATCTTCTATGTGTTTAACAAATACGATTACTGGCTTTACATTATGAATTTACACACACTTTTATTAAATAAATTTCGCGCAGCGTTAGTTGCTATCGGTGCGCCTGAAAACTCACCTGCACCTCTTAGCCGTGCGACCAAAGTCGGCTTCGGCGATTATCAATTTAACGGCGCTATGGCGTTAGCCAAAGTACTTAAGCAAAAGCCTCGGGATATTGCGGAAAAAATAGTAGAAGCCGTTGAGCTTGATGGCATTGCAGAAAAACTAGAAGTTGCTGGCCCAGGTTTTATCAACATTTACTTGAGCAAAGAATGGCTCGCCGCGCAGCTGTCACACGCCGCGGCAGACCCGCGCTTAAACATTGAAACCCAACCGACTAAAACGGTGGTCGTGGATTACTCTTCGCCTAATTTAGCAAAAGAGATGCACGTAGGTCACTTACGTACCACCATCATTGGTGATGCCGTCGTCAAAGCGCTCGAATTTATGGGCCACAAGGTTATTCGCCAAAATCACATGGGGGATTGGGGGACGCAATTTGGTATGTTGCTGGCGCATCTAAACGATAAGCTTGAATCGAATCAGGTCGCTGAAACAGCACTTTCAGATTTAGAAGACTTCTATCGTGAAGCAAAAGTACGTTTTGATGAAGAAGAGGGATTTGCTGATCGCGCCCGCGAGTACGTGGTTAAACTTCAAGGCGGCGACAGTCATTGCCTAGCACTTTGGCAAAACTTTATTGATGTGTCGATTACCCACAGTGAAGAGGTTTACCACAAGCTCAATGTGAGCTTAACCCGTGACGACATTATGGGTGAAAGTGCCTACAACCACGACTTGGCCAACGTAGTAAGCGAACTGCAAGCCAAAGGCTTAGCGGTTGAAAGCCAAGGCGCACAAGTGGTGTTTTTACCTGAATTAGCCGATAAGGAAGGCAACCCTGCTGCCTATATCGTGCAAAAATCTGGTGGCGGATACTTGTACGCCACTACAGATTTGGCCGCTATCCGCCACCGTAACAAGCAGTTACACGCAGATCGCACGCTGATCTTAACCGACGCGCGCCAAGCATTGCACTTCAAACAAACTGAATTGGTTGCCCGTAAAGCAGGCTTTATTGAGCCAGAGCAAACCTATGAGCACTGCCCATTTGGGATGATGCTAGGCAATGACGGTCGTCCGTTTAAAACCCGTACAGGCGGTACGGTGAAACTGGTTGAACTGCTAGATGAAGCGGTTGAGCGTGCTGAAACGTTATTGAGTAAACGTGAGACTGATTTATCCAGTGATGAGCTAAAAGTACTGGCCAATAAGATTGGTATTGGTGCGGTGAAGTATGCTGATTTAAGTAAAAACCGCACTACTGATTACATGTTTAGCTGGGACAGCATGCTTAGTTTTGAAGGCAATACAGCGCCATATTTGCAGTACGCGTATACTCGCGTGATGAGTATTTTCCGTAAGGCAGGAGTTGATCACCAAACCTTAAATGCACCGATTTCACTCGATGCCCCTCAAGAAAAAATCCTTGCAGTAAAGCAATTACAATATGTTGAGGCCATCAATCAGGTCATTGCAGAGGGCACCCCTCATGTCTTGTGTACGTACCTGTACGAGCTTGCTAGCTTGTTTATGAGCTTTTACGAAGCCTGCCCGATGTTAAAAGACGGCATTGAACAAGACGTGCGCGATAGTCGAATGACACTTGCGGCCTTAACGGCTAAAACCTTGCAATCGGGGTTAAGTTTGTTGGGTATCGATACGATGGAGCGCATGTAACACAGTCGCTTTAACGACATTAAAATGCAAACACCCGCTTTTTAGCGGGTGTTTTTGTTTGTGGTGATGGCGGTAGTCATGGCTGGCGGACATTGATTTTTAGTTCATCGCCCTTGACGTCTGTCATTAATACAGAAAATCCGGTAAAATCCGCCGCCATTCAATCGCTATGATAATGTTAAGGTTTATGTTCGAAATCAATCCAATATTAAATACTATCAGTGACGTAAAGCAGCGCAGTGCATCGCTTCGGGGGTACCTTTGACTATGACCAAAAGAGTGAACGCCTTGAAGAAGTTAACCGCGAATTAGAAAGCCCTGATGTATGGAATGAGCCGGAACGTGCTCAGGCCCTTGGTAAGGAAAAAGTTGCCTTAGAGCAAGTGGTAGAAACCATTGTTTTTCTTGAGCAGGGTTGTGTTGAGGTTGAAGAGCTACTTGAACTGGCGGTAGAGGAAAGCGATCAAGAAACCCTGGACGAAGCTGAAAAAGACTTAGCCGAGTTGGTATCTAGACTTGAAACCTTAGAGTTTCGTCGTATGTTTAGCGGCCCGAATGATGCTAATGATGGCTATATTGACATCCAGTCAGGCTCGGGCGGCACAGAAGCGCAAGATTGGGCCAGTATGTTGCTGCGCATGTATCTTCGCTGGGGTGAAGCGCATGGCTTTAAGACTGAGTTGATTGAAGTTTCTGATGGGGATGTTGCCGGTATTAAAAGTGCAACCATTCGCTTTGAAGGTGAATATGCTTTCGGTTGGCTGCGCACCGAAACGGGTGTACATCGTTTGGTACGAAAGTCCCCTTTTGATTCGGGTAGTCGTCGCCATACCTCGTTTGCTTCTGTGTTTGCTTACCCAGAAATTGATGATGATATTGAGATAGACATCGACCCGTCTGATTTGCGTATTGATACGTATCGCGCCTCTGGTGCAGGTGGTCAGCACGTAAACAGAACCGATTCTGCGGTACGTATTACCCACGAACCGACGAATATTGTGGTGCAGTGTCAAAATGACCGTTCACAACATAAAAACAAAGCCCAAGCCATGAAACAGCTAAAAGCCAAGCTGTATGAATTCGAGATGCAAAAGCAGAACGAAGAGAAGCAAACCATGGAAGACAGTAAGTCTGATATCGGTTGGGGTAGCCAAATTCGTTCCTACGTGCTGGACGATTCACGGATTAAAGACTTACGTACCGGTGTTGAAACACGCAATACTCAAGCCGTATTAGACGGCGATTTAGACAAATTTATACAAGCCAGCTTAAAGTCTGGTCTGTAAGTAACCCACATTAATATACAGCTACTAGAAATCAGGAAAGTCGATGACTGAACAGCAACAAGATGAAAACAAGCTCATAGCTGAGCGCCGGGCTAAACTTTCACAGATCCGTGAAAATTGTAAATCGAACGGCTTCCCTAATACCTTCCGCCGTGAATTTTACAGCGAAGATCTTCAAGCTGAATTTGGTGAGCACGAGAAGGCAGCCCTAGAAGAACTCGGTAAAGTGGTCAGCATTGCTGGGCGTATTCTTGCTAAACGTGGTCCATTTCTGTTGTTGCAAGACATGACGGGTCGTATTCAAGCGTACGCCTCAAAAGACACGCAAAAAGACATTAAAGCACGTTACACCAGTTTAGATATTGGTGACATCATTGGTGTTAAAGGTGAGCTACACAAGTCGGGTAAAGGCGACTTGTACGTTAACATGAACGAATATCAATTGTTGACGAAGTCACTGCGACCGTTGCCTGAAAAGTTCCATGGCCTTGCTGACCAAGAGACAAAGTATCGCCAGCGTTATGTTGATTTGATCACTAATCAACAAACCCGCGAGACCTTTATGATCCGTAGCAAAATTGTCACCGGTATTCGCAATTTCCTAAGTGAGCGTAAGTTCATGGAAGTCGAAACGCCTATGCTACAAGTGATCCCAGGTGGCGCCACGGCAAAACCGTTCAACACGCATCACAACGCTTTAGACATTGACATGTACTTGCGTATCGCCCCTGAGCTTTACTTAAAGCGCTTAGTGGTAGGTGGGTTTGAGCGTGTGTTTGAAATAAACCGTAACTTCCGTAACGAAGGCTTATCAACACGTCATAACCCTGAGTTCACTATGCTTGAGTTCTACCAAGCTTATGCTGACTATCAAGACTTGATGAACCTGACAGAAGAAATGCTGCGTACCGTTGCACAAGATGTATTAGGTACCGCCATCGTTAAGAACACCATCAAAGATACTGAAGGTAACGTAGTCGAAGAGAAAACTTATGACTTTGGCCAGCCTTTCCAACGTTTAACCATGAGTGAAGCGGTCATTAAATACTGGCCTGAAGCAAATGTAGCGGCGATCAACGATCCTGAAGCGCATCTCGATGAGCTAAAAGCCATGGCGAAACAGCTGCACATTAAAGAGCCTGAAGTGGATGGCATTTGGGGTGCTGGTAAGTACCTATGTGAAATTTTTGAAGCAACAGCAGAAGAGCAACTTGATCAGCCTACATTCATTACTGCTTATCCTTGGGAAGTGTCGCCTTTAGCGCGTCGTAACGATGATAATCATTTTGTAACTGACCGTTTTGAGTTCTTCGTAGGCGGCCGTGAATTAGCCAATGGTTTCTCTGAGTTGAATGACTCTGAAGATCAAGAAGCACGTTTTCGTAAACAAGTGGCAGAGAAAGATGCAGGCGATGATGAAGCCATGCACTTCGATGACGACTATATTCGTGCTCTTGAATATGGTTTACCGCCAACAGCGGGCGAGGGTATCGGTATCGACCGGTTGGTGATGTTATTCACTAACAGCCCAACGATTAAAGATGTGATCTTGTTCCCGCACATGAAACCAGAAGTCAGTGGCGACAAGGCTGAATAATCAGCCAATAAGTTCAGAATGAAAAAGAGCGCTTTTAAGCGCTCTTTTTGTATTTGGGGACTGAAGAAATGCTGCGCTAAAGTAGCTCTCGCTCTTTTAAAACAATGGGCCCCTTTATAGCTAATACTTAATCTTACCGTTTGAGCGCAAAGGCTCTATGCTAAGGCGTTTATTTTGTTAACCAACTCAGTATTAAATGGCGCGTCTAATCCCTGTTTTTGGGCTTCCTGGCATATGTACCCGTTGATAAAAGCAATTTCGCTTAGACGATGATGAGCAATATCTTGATACATAGATGAGTAGTTTTCAGCGGTGGCGTTAGCCACATCAAGCACCTTTTCAACCAGTTCACTTTCATCTGCATGAAATCCACTTGCTGTCATCACGCTTACTGTTTCAGCACAAATTCTTCCAATATCAGCGCGGTATTTCAACTCGGTTAACTGACCATTTTTGACCCCGTGAATGGCAGTCAATGGGTTGATTGCTGCATTAATCGCAAGCTTGTCCCACAGGGCTTGTTCGATGTTTTGGTGCCAGGTACATGGGCCTAAAAGACGGTTTAATATGTTGTGGATTTTTTCAGAGTCAGTCGCCTCTGAATGTTGTAGATAGCCTAAATGACAAACTCCCAACCCCGTTTCAGTCACGCTCTGCGCATCTGGCTTATAGGCAGCGTGACTAGTGGTTGCTGCGATAATTGGATTATCAGGCAGCAGTGCTTTTGCACTCTCAATCACCCCCATACCATTGTGCAGCAACACAATCGTTTGCACAGGTGTTAAATCTGCTTGCAACTGCTTGAGCGCATCCTCTACCTGATAGGCCTTTACCGGAATAATCAGCACATTAAATTCGCTCAGGCTAGCGCGTGCAAATGAGTCGATGTTAATTTGATGGACCCGATGCTCAATGTCGGTTGCGGTAAGTGTAAAGTGCTGCTGGGAGCGCATGAAGACACCAACATCTTGCTGTATTTGATAACATTTAAGCATCAGTAAATTACCGATAGCGCCATTACCCAAAATCGCCACTTTCATTGATAGGTTCCTCTATTTCATTTACTGGCGGCAGTTGGTTTTATTTTCGGCCAAGATAGTAACCATGGCTCAATATACTCTTGCATAGCCACTTGGCAGTCTTCGTTGGTAAAAAGCTCCCCGCTGGAGGGGAGGCACGTAAGCTGTATCAGTTGCCCTTGGTATTCGAAGCGCAAGCAATAAGCATGTAGGTAGGTCCTATCTTGCTCAGTGCCCTTATATAAAGCATCACCTAAAATGGGGCAGCCTAAGCTTTTTAGCATGACACGCAACTGGTGGGTTTTGCCCGTTAACGGTTTTAGCAAGAAGAGACGAATACCCGCTGAAGCGCTTTTACTGAAAAACTGTGTGGTCGCTATCCCAGTACCGTCTTGACTAAACGCCCACTTCCCATCGCGAATTTTCTTCATAGCACCGCTGACAGTGCCTTGCTTTTTTTTGGGTTTTGAGCCACCTAAGGCGAGGTAATACTTTTCAATTGCACGTGTTTCGAACAGTTTGCCCAGTGTGCTTGCTGCTTGAGCATGCTTGGCCAAAATCAGTAAACCTGACGTCACTTTGTCTAAGCGGTGTACCAGCCAGAGTTTGTCGACTGCTTGCTGAGCGCAAACCACAGGCAGGATACCTTGGGCGTCCAATTCATTTTGAACGCTTATTCCATGGGGCTTGTCGATAACAAAAAAATCAGGGTGATCTAAAACAACACGAATAGACGTGGCCGGGGAGCTATTCAAGTAAGGCAATCGCCGCGGGGTAATCAAGATCATCAATGGCATCTCGCAGTGCAACCTGACCTGCGGCATCTAAAGCGCAATCGCGAATATATTGATCGAGTTTGCTGGGGGTAATAAATTCGTTTCTATTGAGCGCTGTTAATAAGTCTTGCTTACCTTGGGCATTGACCACACCTGAGGTTTCTACTGATGCAGTGCCCGCTGCGTCCTGCGATGCGGCTACGTATTCATTGATACACGTTAATGTTTCACGAAGCACTGTATTGTATGTGGTGCAATCTAAGGCTCGATCTTCCTCATTCTTGATTTGAGCTTCAAAATCACGGCTGGCCTGATGCAGCGCCGACATGCCCAAATTACCACTAACGCCCTTTATAGTGTGAACCAGCTGTCGAACCGAGTCTAAATTTTGTAAGCGAATATCACTGACAAGCGTGTTTTCAGCATCAGAATATTGCTCGTTAAATTTACCAAGCATTTTAACCAATAGGCTCTGATTGCCGCTAAACTGGCGCAGTGCAAAGTCTACGTCGAAAATTACGGGTTCTTGATTCATGTACAGGATCCTTTGAGCGGGCGGTAACATCGCGCGTTGCCAACCAGATAAGCTGGGTGACTTTATTATGAATGAAAGGGTAGACTATTCAACTAGTGTAAATCAATGGGCAAGTTTCTCGTGGTAAAAAAAATCGTTATATTATCGACATTTGCTGGCATTTTATCCGCATGTCAACCTACCAACACTGTGACACAACCAACGACTACAAATTTACCCACTGGGGTAACCTTAGTCGCTGAGCAGGGTGCAAGTGACGACCAAGTCAGGATCCCTTATAAAAAGTATCGTCTTGCCAATGGATTAACCCTAGTCTTACACGAAGACCATTCCGATCCCCTTGTACATGTTGATGTGACCTACCACGTGGGCTCAGCTCGAGAAGAAGTGGGCAAGTCAGGCTTTGCTCATTTTTTTGAACACATGATGTTCCAAGGCTCGAAAAACGTTGCAGATGACGAACATATAAAAGTAGTGACTGAGGCTGGTGGTAATATGAATGGCACCACCAATTCTGACCGCACTAACTATTATGAAACGGTTCCGGCTAATCAACTTGAAAAAATGATGTGGCTTGAAGCCGATCGCATGGGTTTCTTGCTCGGCTCAGTGACTCAAGAAAAGTTTGAGATACAGCGCGAAACGGTCAAAAACGAGCGTGGTCAGAGTTACGACAATCAGCCTTATGGCCTGCGTAGTGAGCGTAACTCTGAAGCCTTGTATCCGGCAGGGCACCCTTATTCGTGGTCAACCATTGGATATATTGAGGATTTGAATCGCGTTAACGTAGATGACCTAAAAGCGTTCTTCAAACGCTGGTATGGCCCTAATAATGCAGTGTTGACTATTGGCGGTGACATCGAGCCAGAGCAAGTACTTGCATGGGCAAACAAATACTTCGGTTCTATTCCTGCTGGCCCAAGTGTGAAAAACGCTGAGAAAGAACTTGTCACCCTAGATGAAGCGCGCTTTGTTACTTTAGAAGATGAAATACATTTGCCCTTATTGCAGGTCACGTTTCCTACTGTTTATGTGCGCCATGAAGACGAGGCGCCGCTTGATGTATTATCCAATATTCTAGGGGCGGGTAAAACGTCATTGTTTTATAAGAATCTGGTCAAAGATGGCTACGCAGTCCAAGCAATGGTTTCTCACCCCTGCCGAGAGCTGGCCTGTGAATTTCAATTGATAGCACTTGCTAACCCGCAAAATAGCACCAACTTGTCTGAGCTTTATGCACGTTTCGAGCAAACGTTGGCTGAGTTTGAAGAGCGCGGTGTGAGCGAAGACGACTTAAACCGCACTAAAGTGGGTATTGAATCTTCAACGATCTTCGGTTTGCAAAGTGTGTCCGGTAAGGTATCAACGCTAGCATCAAATCAAACCTTTGACGGTGAGCCTGACATGGTGCAGTACGATTTGGACCGCTACAATGCTGTCACAGCACAAGACGTGATGCGTGTTTACCAGCGTTACATAAAAGATAAACCGAGTGTGGTGTTAAGTATCGTGCCTAATGGCCAAGTGGATTTAGCTGCCAAGCCGGCTAATTTCACGGTCCCTAAGCGTCAACTAGATAATATCAAAACAGTGCAAGCGCATATCGAACAAGCCACGATTGTCGATACCTTCGATCGCAGTGTTCAGCCCCCTGCGGGGCCTTCACCTGTGGTCAGTGTGCCTGATTTTGACGAGCAGCGTTTTGAGAACGGGTTAACCCTTGTCAGCTTAGCAACGGATGAAACGCCCACGGTGTCGATTAGCTTCAACATGGAAGGCGGGCCTTTACTCGACCCTATCGACAAGGCTGGTTTAGCGTCTTTTACTGCGCAAATGATGAATGAAACGACTAAGGGCTTCACCAATGAAGAAATGGCCAATCAATTAGCGTTATTAGGTAGCAGCATTCGTTTCGATGCAAATGGCCGCTTTACCACGGTGCGTATTAATAGTTTGTCACGTAACTTAGATGCAACCTTGGCGTTATTTAAAAAGAAGATGTTCAGCCCCGCGTTTTTACAAAGTGATTTCCAGCGATTAAAACAACGTTCTGCTCAGTCACTTCAACAGCAAGTTAAAAACCCGTCTGTTTTGGCAAGTCGAGCGGTCAGCGAGTTACTGTTTGGCAAGGATAACCGTGTCAGCCTGCCAGATTCTGGCACCCTGAACACGATTCAAAATATTTCGCTAGATGATGTGAAAGCTTACTATCAGCAATATTATTCACCTTCGAAAGCAAATGTAGTCGTAGTGGGAGACGTAGACACGCAATCTTTGCAGACATCTTTAGACTTTTTAACAAATTGGCCAGCCAAGCCTTATCAGATTAAAGATTATGCTGAATTTCCTAAGATGGGTAAGCCGGTTATTTATCTGGTGGATAAACCAGGGGCAAAGCAATCGGTTGTATCTATCTTTAAACCTTACTTGCCATACGATGCCACAGGCGAGCAATTTAGAAGTAAGCTGATGAATTTCGCTCTTGGTGGCGTATTCAGTAGTCGTATCAACCTGAATTTGCGCGAAGATAAAGGCTATACCTATGGCGCTTCAACCAATTTTATTGGTGGCAAAACGCTAGGTTGGTTTAACGCTAGCGCTGACCTCAAGCAAGGCAACACCGCTGATGGTATTCGTGAAATGCTCAGTGAAATAACTGAGTATCATGAGAAAGGGATGACGCAAACTGAGTTAGAGCTGATGCGCAATGCCTTTACGCAAGGAGATGCATTAGAATATGAGACACCGTCCAGCAAAGCGGGATTCCTGCGTCACCTGCTGACCTACGGCTTGGACAAATCGTACCGCGGGACGCAAAACAAGATTATTCATAATATTGGTAAAGATGAACTGAATGCACTTGCTGCAAAGGTGCTTGATCCCAACTCAATGCAAGTTGTAGTCGTTGGAGATGCAAGTGTCATCCGCGCTCAGTTGGCAACGCTTGGAAGGGAAGTGGTTGACCTGACCGTTGAATATTAATGCCTGAGCTGAGCGAATAATTGCTTAGCGAGGGTCTATATTCCTTGAAATAACTTTTACGCTCCCCATTTACTGTGGGTTGCTGACACTATTGGAATTTACTTTGCAAACATTAGATAAAGATTTTAGCGAGCGTTTAGCCATCCTAGCGAAAGAAGACCTTGCTTCTACATTAGCGGGCATAAGCCATGGAATAGAGCGTGAAGCGCTGCGCATTCAACCTAATGGTAAGTTAGCGCAAACGCCCCACAATGAAAAATTGGGGGCCGCTTTAACCCACGATTACATTACGACTGATTTCTCTGAGTCCCTTTTGGAGTTTATTACGCCACCTGAGCAAAATGTTGATAAAACATTGGGCCAGCTTCGTGACGTGCATAAATTTGCACTCGCCAATATTGGTGATGAATGTTTGTGGCCTATGAGTATGCCTTGCTACATAGATGATCAAAATGAGATCCCCATTGCGCAGTTCGGCAAATCTAATGTAGGTAAAATGAAAAGCCTTTATCGGGAAGGCCTAAAGAATCGATATGGCAGTATGATGCAAGCGATTGCGGGAGTGCATTTTAATTTTTCATTGCCAGACAGTTTTTGGGATCTTTGGCTAGATAAAGTCGAAAGTAGCGAAAATAATAAAGAAACGAAGTCAGCAGCTTATTTCGCGTTAATCAGAAACTATCGGCGTTTCTGCTGGTTAATTCCCTATTTATATGGCGCGTCACCTGCATTATGCAGTTCATTTATCAAAGGTAAAAACACCACTTTACCTTTTAAAACCATCGGTAAAGGGTCGCTCTATCTACCTTATGCAACGTCATTACGTATGAGTGATCTTGGCTACACTAACAGTGCTCAGTCGGGGTTGATGACATGTTACAACCAAGTCGACAGTTATATAGCCTCGTTACGCAAAGCCATTAGTACGCCCTCAGAAATATTCGAGAAATACGCGGGCAAGAAAGACGGACAATACCAGCAACTTAACAGCAACATGTTACAGATAGAAAATGAGCTGTATTCACCCATCCGTCCGAAACAACCCACAAAACCGTTAGAGAAGCCCACAGACGCTTTGCAAGCCCGAGGGGTTGAGTACATAGAAGTACGCGCATTGGATGTGGATCCGTTTAGTGATATTGGCATCGAGCGTAATCAGTTTTTCTTCTTAGATGTTTTTCTTGTGTATTGTGTGGTGATGCCGAGCCCGGATATGACGCCAGACTCGTACCGTGAAACAGAAACTAACTTACGTGCCGTGGTTGATCATGGTCGCGACCCTGAACTGATGCTCTCGAAAGAGGGTAAATCTGTACCAATGACCCAATGGGCCGCTGAATTGTTTGCAGGCATGAGAGAAGTGGCCAAAGTACTGGACAGTAACCATGCCGTGGCAGAATACAGTCAAGCGGTAGAACAAGAGTGGCAAAAAATTGTTGATCCAGCGTTAACACCTTCTGCCAAGGTATTAGCAATATTACTAGGTGAAAACAAAGATAATGGCACGCTAGGGGTAGAATTGGCCTCAGCGTACAAGCAGAGCCTAAATGAAGCTGAATATAAGTTCTTCGACGCAGAAAAGCTTAGTCAGCATGCTGTGAGCTCGTTAGATGCTCAGCATCATATCGAGAAGTCTGACACGGTGAGCTTTGATCAATTCTTAAGTGACTATTTTACCTATCAGTTTAATTAGCTTGGTAGCGATTCTATTAGATAAGCCCGGCCTACGCCGGGTTTTTTTATGCCTGTTGCTACTTGCTAAACTGTTGGTCAGTGCAAAAAAAAAGCCCAGCTAAAAAGCTGAGCTTAAAAATTTTAGGAACACACATAAACTAAAACACACATAACTTATGACCGAAGCAAATGGTGTTAGTTCACGAAAATAAAATTTTTCTTTGATAGGTGTCATTTTGGTGGTGTAGAACGCACTTTGAGAATAATCGAGGAAAAATCACAAAACGGATAACCATGGGGGCTGCAAAACGTGTTCTTATTTGACCTTTTAAGGGTAAAAAAAAGCCCAGCTAGAAGCTGGGCTAAATAGTTTAATAAGGGAACACACATAAACTAAAACACACACTAAATATGACCCATATACTCTCAATTTAGTTCAAACAAAAATGCAAAAAATAAATTAGTTTACTATCGGTACTAAATTGGTAGTGAGGCGAGTAAGTTTACCCACTAGGGAGGCGTCGATATTGTCTGTTCTTTCCTATCTAATTTACGTGACTTTTCCTTGCCTTAGGGACTTTTCATCGGTCAAAAAAAAGCCCGACTAAAGAGCCGGGCTAAAATAGTTTAATCGGGAACACACATAAACTAAAACACACACTGGATATGATTGGCACATCACTATTTAGTTCAACAAAAATATAAAAAGATAAATTCCGTAACTATCGGTACTAAATCAATCCCTTCTGATGGTTATCCCAAGATAGGAGGACTAGCGGTTAGCGCTTGGTTCGTTTGATGTCTGGAAAAGTGACGTGATCTTAGGTCAAAAAAAAGCCCAGCTAAAGAGCTGGGCTAAAATAGTTTAATCGGGAACACACATAAACTAAAACACACGCTACATATGACTAGCGTGTTCCGTCTTTAGTTCACAAAAAGATGAAAAAAATTGATTAGAGAGTTCAGGCAGTAAAAATCCATCTATTATGCTGAAAGCATTAAACGAATAGCGCAATCAGTTTAGACAGGGTTTAGATGAGCAACAATTTGGTTCGCTAGGTGATTTCATTATGGTTAAAAAAAAGCCCAGCTAAAGAGCTGGGCTAAATAGTTTATTCAGGAAACACACATAAACTAAAACACACACCGAGTATGACCAACCTATCCTTTATTTAGTTCATTAAAAAGAGTTAAAAAATAATTATTTATCGATTGGTATGAAATTGGCGCAAATTTAATGCGAAATAAGCCCATCGGAGACACTGTTGAGGGTAGATGCTAGCGGTAAATTTTTCAGTGTGATGGGCATTTTTCTAATTTTATTTAGGTCAAAAAAAAGCCCGACTAAAAGTCGGGCCAAATAGTTTACTCGGAAAACACACATAAACTAAAACACACGCTAAATATGACCGTAAATATCGAAAAATAGTTCCCAACAAAATAACAAAAATTAAATTTTTTGGTCGATAGTACTAATTTAGCGGCCTACGGGCTGTTTTTATCATCATAGGTAGGTTTACTTGAGCTCGTTAATAAACCGATATCGTGACGTAATACGTAATACGTAATACGCAATGAGTTCAGCTAACGCTGAATACTGCAGCTGCTTGTCTTTGCTCACCTTGGTTACTCAGAGGTACTTTAATGACAGTGGTTTTTGATCGCGTAAGAATCCAGCAGGCGTATTAGGTTAGGTCAAAAAGCAGTGACAAAGGGTAGGAAACGAAAAAGAGTTTGCGCGAGAACCAACGTAAAATATAAATCACAGGCAAAAAAAAGCCCAACTAGACGTTGGGCTAAAAATTTTTGGAAACACACATAAACTAAAACACACGCTAATTATGACCCTAGGTACTGCCAGTTAGTTCAAACAAATATACTAAAAAACTGAAATACTTGGGCTGGAGTCCTAATGTAGCCGGATGAGTTGGGTTACCTTGATTTTGAACGACGGGCTACTGAACACAAGAAACACTAGAAAGCCCTGTGTCTTTAGTGAGTGCTCTGCTGAATGCACTTTGTGAGAGACAGATTTAGAATACTTGCTTCGCAAGAACCAAGAACCAACTTAACTTGTATTTGGCCATAAACAACAATTGAATCTAGTTATTATGCTAAAAGGTAGGCAAAAAAAAGCCCAACTAGACGTTGGGCTAAAAATTTTTGGAAACACACATAAACTAAAACACACGCTAATTATGACCCTAGGTGCTGCCAGTTAGTTCAAACAAATATACAAAAAATCATAAAAGGTAGTCGGCAAGGCGTACAGCGCGTCTCAAGGCGTGTTTTCAATTAAACATTTTGGTTTGAGCAAAAGTTAAGCTTCGTCCATTCAACATTATAACGTGTTGGCTTCTGGTGCCGTTTACCACTTACCACTCGTGCTCTTTACTAACCGTTCGTTTAGCGACAGTTGGTCCCATTCAAAGCAGGGCTTGCGAAGTAAGCATGTGTACTCAAATGGTATCTGACCAAGGTTTTGTGCGTGTAAGTACAAAAAGAAAGACGAAAAAAGGGCAAAAAAAAGCCCAACAAAATGTCGGGCTAAAAATTTTTGGAAACACACATAAACTAAAACACACACAGGTAAGAGTCGGCCACGCATGAATAGTTCAATTGTGAGTTTAATTTTTGTTATCTGTTTATAATCTAGCCAGATTTACTGCTCATACTTACCATCGTCATGTCGATCGGGTTAGTATAGGCATTCATTGGGTACGAATGAATTAACACTTGTGCTTCTCCTGTAACTTTTGACGAGAGTGACGTATGTCTCGTAATGTGTACCTTCATCCAAAGTCCGGTCAAATTAAGCTCGGTCAAATTTTACTGCTGGCTGCTTCCATCTTTTGTCTGTCAAGTTGCACCACAACGCCACCGAAGAACATCAGTAATATTTGTGAAATATTTTTCGAAAAACGCGATTGGTTTGATGCCGCTGACGACATGACGGAAAAGTGGGGCGTGCCTATGCATGTGCCTATGGCAATGATGTATCAGGAAAGTTCGTTCCGGGCAGATGCTTTGCCGCCAAAAGACTATGTGTTTTTCGGTTTAATCCCTTGGGGGCGGGTGAGCAGCGCTTATGGTTACTCCCAAGCTAAAACTCCAACGTGGGCTGATTACACGCGCGAGACAGGAAATGGCTGGGCGAGCCGAGAAGATTTTGACGACGCCATGGATTTCATGGGGTGGTTTATCAGTAAAACCAACAAAATTAACCGCGTTTCAAAATGGGACGCTGAGCTGCAATATCTGAATTACCATGAAGGATGGGGCGGTTATAAGCGTAAAAGCTATCGTAAAAAACGCTGGTTACAAAAGGTCGCCAAAACCGTCAAGGCGCGCTCGTTGCGTTACGCAACTCAACTTAAGGGCTGCCGTAAAGAGTTAGAGAAAGGCTGGTTTATGCGTTTGTTTACCTAACAATAAACATTATCCACATCACTTGGTGAATTTGTCATTAACGGCAATGCGCCGGAAAAGGAATATATTTTTAATACCAAGTAGACAAGCGCGAGCGGCTGATAAAAGCCATGAACTGCATTGAACTGTGTTCGCCTTTTGCTAGTCTCCCTATGGATTATAAGATGCCCGCATGCAGAACAGAGTATGGCTGGATAGCCGCCGCTAATTAAAAACATCATTTGTTGGTTTATACTTGCCAGGCTCAATACAATGCGGCGTATAAAATGTTTACCCTAAAAAAACCGGTAAGGGCTGCATAAACTTCTCAAATGAGGCGGCATTTGATTTCGCAGCGCTGCCCGAGGGTATTAAAAAACACTGAGTGAGCGTCAAGGCTCCGCGCAATAAACATTGCCTTTCAGGCCTAAGTTCACTTGGCATTCCTTTCGCTAAGTGCACGAGGTTTTTGCAGTAGCACTTTTTTACCGGACCCAGTGCTCTACTAGGTCGCAGCCGCGCAGTGCATACTGGCCATTCACTTTAGATATACCCTCCCATTTAAAATGCTGATGCAAACCAAAGCCTTGCTTGGGTTATCCTGCTGATACTGTCGATTTATTAATCAAACCTTGGGTGTTGATAAAATTGCTTAAAGCAATGAAGGGGACGCTACACCAAGGATAGGAGAAGCGAATGTCAGGCCATTTTCATTTAGCGGGTGAACAAGTAAAGCGTGAAGACATGTTATCCCGAGCGAGAAAAATTGCTCAAATACTGCAAAACAAAGGGGTGTCAACAGGTGACGTAATTGCCATTTTACTGCGTAACGATACTACGCTTTACGAGGTCGTAGAGGCATGTCGCTATGTTGGGGCGTATTATGTCACTTTGAATTGGCATGGCACCCAAGCGGAATTAATGCCCATCCTTAGTGATAGCGGCGCGAAAGTATTAGTCGGCCACAGCAATCTACTGGATCAATTTACGCAACCGCTACCCCCAGATTTAGCCGTTTTAGTGGTTGATACGCCAGACGTTATCAATCACCGCTACGCACAGTCCGATGTAGTTCCCACAGCAAAAAATTCGACCGACGATAGGCTCAGCGCTGCTAACCATGGGGAACGATTGTCCGCAGTGCTTAGTGATACCCCCGAAATAGAAAGTCAGCCTGAGCGCTTTAGAGGCATGTTTTCATATACGTCTGGCAGTACAGGGAAGCCAAAAGGCATTAAACGCGAATACGATGAACAAAGACCCGATCCTTACACTGTCTTTGCTGGTCTAGCAAAGGCGCTTATGCAATTAGACCGCGGTGATCGCTTCTATATAGCAGCGCCGCTTTACCACAGTGCTCCACATGCATTAACACTATGCTGCCTGGCGGCAGGAAACGTAACTGTATTTATCGAGCCTAAATTTGATCCAGAGCGCTTTCTAGCCGATGTGCAGCAGCATAAAATAACCCATACCTACATAGTGCCTACTATGATGATCCGCTTGTTAAAGCTGCCACAAGAGGTACGTGAAAAATACGATGTGTCGAGTTTACGCTACGCATTATCCACGGGCTCGGCTTGGCCTGTTGATGTTAAACAAGGCATGATTGACTGGTTCGGGCCGATATTTTTTGAGTCCTATGGTGCCAGTGAATTAGGTTTTATGACGTTAATTTCATCTCAAGAGTCGCTGGCGAAACCCGGCTCAGTAGGCAAAGCGATAGCAGGCGGTTCGATAATTATTCTGGATGATGCTATGCAGCCAGTGCCCACGGGGGAATCAGGTTCTATTTACGTACATCTACCCATGTTTGGACCGTTTAAATACACCAATACGCAGGGGACGCTCGATGGCCTGCATTACCAAAATTACACCACACTCGGTGATATGGGCTATTTAGATGCCGACGGATACTTGTTCATCAACGATCGTAAGAAAGACATGATCATCTCAGGCGGCGCAAATATATTCCCCGCCGAAATAGAGGCCGTTCTGATTCATATGCCGCAAATAGCCGATTGCGCAATCTTCGGTATTCCTGACAGTGAATTTGGCGAGATGATAGTGTTGGCGGCTCAATGTCAGCCAGATCAACATTTAGACATAGCGCAAGTGTGTGAGTTTTTGGACGGGCGTATCGCGCGTTTCAAATGGCCTAAAAAACTAGAGCTACATGCTCAGTTGCCAAGAGAAGACAGCGGCAAAATATTTAAACAACGCTTACGAGCAGCGTATGTTTAATCAGGCTCGCGAATAAATAAATTGACTGCGCAAGTGCACATTTCTTCGATATGACTGCGATCAGCGTATATGCCGTCTATTAATAAGCGTGCGATGCCGTGCATCGTGCCCCAGGTGACCTGGGCAAGACGAAGGGTATCTTCTTGTGGTGACATTAGACCCTGCTCTTGCCATTTTTTGGTCATTTCAACTTGGCGCTGAAAGCTAGGGTAAGCAATGGCGCGCAGATCTTTAGTCGCGCTGTTCTGCTTCCAAATTGTGCGGCCAAACATCAGGTCGTACATTTCAGGGTTTTCAGCGGCGTAGCCAATGTAGCTTTGAAAAAACTGGTGATACTTTTCTCGGTTACTGATGTCGGTTTGCGCCAAAATACGCTCAGCATTGCTATGCCAATGATCAAAACCTTCTTGAGCGATGGCGCACAGCAGCTCATTTTTATCTTTAAAGTGATGGTAGGGCGCCGTGCGCGAAACACCCACCCGGTCCGCCAATTTGCGCAAAGAAAGGCCTTCAATGCCCGATTCGCTAAGCATGGCTTTCGCTGCTTCAAGCAAACTAGAGCGAAGGTCGCCGTGATGATAGCTGCCTTTGGCGGAAGCTTTTTTAGATGATGTATTTTGCATAATGATAATTTACCACACATCTTGACAGCGTCAAAATAAGACTTTATCTTGACGTTGTCTAGTTTAACTGGCTGATGGGCGTGACATCGTTTTTCACGAGAAAACGCGCTAATTAGCAACCTAAAATCCGGAAAATGGAGAGTAACGTGTCTGATTTAGATTTTTCAAAGCTGGAAACCTTGAGCGTCAGTATTGACCAACATATCGCTCATATTCAGTTGTCTCGCCCCGAAGCATTGAACAGTATGATCCCCATCTTTTGGCATGAACTGCCGGCCACTGTGCGCAAAATTGATGAACAGTCAGCAGCGCGTGTCATTGTTATTTCCTCGCAGGGCAAACATTTTAGTGCAGGCATGGATCTGTCAGTTTTTACCCAGATGGGTAAGGACTTTGTGGGTGAGCCTGCTCGTCGAGGTGAGCGAATGCGTCGCATGGTGCTCGAACTGCAAGACAGTTTTAATGCCCTAGAATCCGTTCGCATGCCTGTATTAGTGGCGATGCAGGGCGGTGTCATTGGTGGTGCAGTTGACATGGTTTGCGCAGCAGACAGTCGTTATTGCACCGAAGATACCTACTTCACAATTAAAGAAACTGAAATTGGCATGACCGCAGATGTGGGCACACTACAGCGTTTACCGCACCTTATTCCTCAGGGCTTGGTGCGCGAACTGGCTTATACCGGTCGTAACATGGGCGCTAAAGAAGCCAAAGAGTCTGGTTTAGTGAATCAAGTATTTGCTGACCAAGAAAGTTTACTCGCAGGCGTTATGAAAATAGCGGCCAAAATTGCCAGTAATTCGCCTCTCGCCGTAGCGGGTTGTAAAGAGATGATTAACTACACCCGTGACCATACCGTAGCAGATGCATTGAACTACATGGCTACATGGCAAACAGGTATGTTCCAAATGCCGGATATACAAGAAGCCATGAGCGCGGCGAAAGAGCAGCGCAAACCCGTTTACGAAGAATTACATAAGAATATCAGTGGTATGCAGCGTAATAAGTAAGCGCTGATTCAGAACAAAACAGGACCAAAAAATGACGACATCAACAGCAAATCTAGCAGGCGCTAGTGTATATCCAAATCTTCTTAAGCCACTGGATTTAGGCTTCACTAAATTAAGAAACCGTGTATTGATGGGCTCAATGCATACTGGCCTCGAAGAAGCGCCTAACGGCCATGAACGCATGGCGAAGTTTTTCGCTGAACGTGCCAGAGGTGGTGTGGGCCTAATCGTGACTGGTGGCATCGGCCCCAACGATGAGGGCGCAACACACCAAAATACCAAACGCTTGAGCAACGATAAAGAAGTGGCTCACCATAAAGTCATCACGGATGCGGTGCACAACGAAGGCGGCAAAATCTGTATGCAAATTCTGCACACCGGTCGTTACGCTTACAACCCGAATTTGGTTGCGCCTTCGGCGGTGCAAGCGCCTATTAATCCATTTAAGCCTAAGGCTTTAGATGACGATGGGATTGAAAAACAGATAGAAGATTTCATTTTCACCTCAACTCAGGCGCAAAAAGCCGGTTATGATGGTGTTGAAATCATGGGTTCTGAAGGATATTTTTTAAACCAATTCATTGCTGCTCGTACTAACCAACGTGACGACGAGTGGGGTGGTAGTTACGAAAACCGCATTAAATTACCCCTTGAAGTCGTGCGCCGTGTACGTGAAGCCGTAGGTGAGAAATTCATTATTATTTACCGCTTATCAATGCTTGATTTGGTAGAAGGTGGTTCCACCTATGAAGAAGTGGTTGAGCTAGGTAAGTTGATTGAAAAAGCCGGTGCGACCATCATTAATACGGGTATTGGCTGGCACGAAGCACGAATTCCTACCATAGCAACCAAAGTCCCACGTGCTGCATTTACTTGGGTAACAGCAAAATTCCGCGAATCATTGTCTATTCCGGTTATCACGTCGAATCGTATTAACACCCCTGAAGTGGCTGAGCAAGTGCTCGCCCGGGGCGATGCTGATATGGTGTCTATGGCGCGCCCGTTTTTAGCCGACCCTGATTTTGTTATTAAGGCTATCGAAAACCGCTCTGATGAAATCAATACCTGTATCGGTTGTAACCAGGCCTGCTTGGATCACGTGTTTGAAGGCAAGATGACCAGTTGTTTGGTTAACCCTAGAGCCTGCCATGAAACAGAGTTAAATATACTCCCCACACAAGCTGCCAAGAAAATTGCCGTTATTGGCGCTGGCCCTGCAGGGCTTGCAGCGGCTAAAACCGCAGCTGAGCGAGGTCATTCGGTGACCTTGTTTGATTCTGCCGATGAGCTAGGTGGGCAATTCAATATTGCTAAGCAAGTGCCGGGCAAAGAAGAGTTTTATGAGACCATTCGGTACTTCAAACGTCAGCTCGAATTACACAATGTGACCGTTAAGCTCAATACACGCGTAAGCGCAAGTGACTTAAACGATAGCGATTTTGATGACGTGATTGTGGCAACAGGTATTGAGCCACGCACACCACCGATTGAAGGTATCGACCATGCGAAAGTCATGACCTACATTGAAGTCATTAAAGAGCACAAACCGGTAGGCAAAAAAGTGGCTGTGATTGGCGCTGGTGGTATTGGTTTTGACGTATCTGAGTTTTTATCCCACTCGGGCGAGTCAACTAGCTTGAATATTCCTGCCTTTATGAAAGAGTGGGGCATTGATATGACCTTTTCTTCTCGTGGCGGTATTGAAGGTGTTAAACCCCAACCAACACCTTCGCCACGAGAAATTTTCTTACTACAGCGTAAAACCACCAAAGTAGGCGCAGGCCTGGGTAAAACCACGGGCTGGGCGCATCGCGTTGGTTTGTTGAGTAAAGGCGTGAGCATGGTAGCCGGTTGTGAGTACTTGAAAATTGATGACCAAGGTATTCATATTAAAGTGAATGAAGAGGTGCAAGTGCTGGACGTAGATAACGTTATTATTTGTGCCGGCCAAGAGCCACTGCGAGAATTAGTGGAAGGTTTAACCAAGCCGTATCATCTAATCGGTGGTGCTGATGTCGCTGTCGAGCTTGATGCGAAACGCGCAATCGATCAAGGTACTCGTTTAGCGGCTGCATTGTAAACGCATACTCACACTGCGCGCATGAGCAAACGTGACATCCCCATTACTGATTGCCGGTAATGGGGATTTTTTATGGCAGCTCCTATTCAGTAATCCTCAACCTCTGTTATCAAAGTACTCTCTAGTAAAGGCAATAAATGCCTTTAATCTAGCGGATTGATGGATCAATTGGGGATGAATAAGATACATGGCAAAGTCTGGGCTTAATGCGTTGCCCAACAAAGGAACCAGCTCACCTGAGCTAACCTCTTGTTCGACAACATATTCGGGCACTAAAATAATGCCCTTTCCAGCCATGGCATGCTTCTTAAGAATAAAATTGTCGTTAACTGCTAGCGGGCTATTAATATTCACCTTGTGCTCAGCAAATTGCCAGTGGGTCTTAGGCGACTGACTTAAGCAAATATGCGCCCCTAAGTCCTCAATGCGCTTGGGTTCGCCGTGTTTAGCTAAATACTCAGGACTGGCACAACAGGTATGACGATAATCAAATAGTTTCTTAGCAACCATGTTTTGTGGGGGCGTTTTGGTCGCTCTAAAGGCTAAATCAAAATCATTCTGAGAAAGGTCGTAAGTGGTGTAGCTGCAATCAACACTGACGGAAATTGCGGGATAGCACGCTTGAAATTCAGCGCATAAATCCAGTATATAACGTTGAGTAAATTGATTGGGTGCGGTGATGCGTAGCTCGCCCTCAAGGGCATCATTGTCGTGGCGAACTTCACGCTCTAGGGCCAGTAGTGAGCGCTTTATTTGATTCATGCCAGCCAATAATTGCGCCCCTTCCTCGGTGAGCGATACATGACGTGTAGAGCGAATAAATAAATGTTTATCCATGTCTTGTTCAAGCTTACGAATTTGCTCTGACAAATACCCACGGGATATTGAAAGCACTTGTGCTGCGCGGGTGAAGCTTAATTGCTTTGCTACTTCACTGAATAAAATTAAGCGTTCAAACTTTTTATGTTCACGGCTCATGGCAAACGTTCACACTGGAAAATAATATCGATATTCTAGCGCTCCATTGTTCGCTATATCAAATAATGTTTTCACTAACTCACTCTTTTGCTTTGCTGTTAACTCACTACACTGTGCTCAATCACTATATTCCTTTAAGAGACTGTCATGACAAGTTCGTATTTCCCCCTAGCTCACTATTTACCCAATGTCAGTTCAATTGCCTATGGCTGCATGGGCCTTGGTGGCAATTGGGATGATTCACCCATTACTGACGCGCATGTCGAACAGGCTAATGATTGCGTGAATACCGCTTTGGAATCAGGGATCAATTTTTTTGACCACGCAGATATCTACACGCTTGGTAAAGCCGAGCAGGTATTTGGCAAGGTACTTAGTGAGCGCCCGCAGTTACGTAAACAAATTTATATTCAATCGAAATGTGGGATCCGGTTTGCGGATGCCAATGGCCCAAAACGGTATGACCTGTCAGCAGATTGGATCGAAGCCTCGGTTGAGAGCAGCTTACAACGTTTAAACACAGACTATTTAGATGTACTTATGCTGCACAGACCGGACCCTCTGATGCAACCTGAAGAAATTGCTCGGGTGTTTGAGGCCTTAAAGCGTGAAGGCAAGGTACATCATTTTGCCGTGTCCAATATGCAGCATCATCAAATCGCCTTCTTGCAACGCGCATTGGATGAACCGTTAGTGGCCAATCAAATTGAAGCCAGTTTACTTAAACAAGACTGGATCGATGAAGGCGTTTACGCGGGGAACAGTGAAGGGCGCCACATCAATTTTACGTCGGGTACGTTGGAATACTGTCGCCGTCAAAACATACAACTACAAAGTTGGGGGAGCTTAGCCCAGGGCGTGTATTCAGGGCGTGATGTAAAGGGGCAATCGGATGCCGTACAACGCACTAGTCAGTTGGTCGCAACCCTAGCTGGTGTCTATAACACAAGCTCTGAAGCGATAGTGCTCGCTTGGTTAATGCGACATCCTGCGCAGCTACAACCCGTTATTGGTACTACAGACTGTGCGCGGATCGCGGCGTCTTGCCAAGCCATGAATATTCAGCTCAGTCGCGAACATTGGTACGCCTTGTATGAAAGTGCTAAAGGCCATGAGTTACCGTAATAAGGGTGTACTTATTCATTACCAGATACCATTGAGTAATAGCTAGCAACCGCAATTAACAGCAAATAAAAACAAAAGAGCGCTTTAGTGAATTTAAATACAGCAACAAACATGATGCAAGCAGCCATAACAACGGCGCGTGCAAATAATCAACACATCGCGATTTGTGTCACCGATGGACACGGTGAACTGTTGTGCTTCAGTCGTATGGATGACGCCAGCTTGCAAGCGGGTGTCTTGGCGCAAACCAAGGCATATACTGCAGCACGAGAGCGACAAACTACGCGCCAACTTGCCACGTGGGCGCAAGAAACCCATAAAGACATGGGATATTGGAATGATGCTAAATTTACTGGGATCGCAGGTGGTGTGCCAGTATTTGTTGATACAAAGTGTGTGGGGGCAGTCGGCGTGAGCGGTTTAAGCGAATTAGAAGATGAAGCCTTAGGAATAGCGGCAATTGAAGATTGCGGTTTTACTGTAAAAGCTAAGATGAAGGACACTGCAGCATGATATTGAGCAAAGCATTATCACTTATTCTTTTTGCTATGGTTATTGCTGGTTGCGGCACCGCCGAAAATCAGGATACGCAGCACACAGTAAACAGCGAGAGCAAGGTCGCTGGCATCGGTAAAGCGAACAACAAACTGCCAAACGATAACTATTTGTTGCGTGATGTGCGCGACGATGTGTTTTATTTCGTGATGCCGGATAGGTTTAACAATGGTGACTCAAGCAATGATAATGGGGCTGTAGAGGGCGGTATTTCTGTTGGTGGCTTCGATGCAACCTCAAACCGAGGTTTTCATGGTGGTGATATGCAGGGCATTGAGCAGAAACTTGATTACCTGCAAGGCATGGGGATCACCGCCATTTGGATGACGCCAATCTTGCGCAATAAAGCGGTTCAAAGGGATGGCGTTGCCCACCATGGTTACTGGATAGTGGATTTCACAGAGATCGATCCGCATTTCGGCTCGAACGATGACCTTAAAAGCCTAATTGCCACAGCACATGAAAAAGGCATTAAAGTGTTTTTCGATATCATCACTAATCACACTGCCGACGTGGTGAAGTATGAAGAGTGCCATCATGCCAACGGTGATTTTAAGGCAGAGAACCACTGCTTGTATAAATCTTTACAGCAGCTTGCTGAGGGTGACGACTACACGCCTTTCGTGCCGCTTAACGAACAAACTGTAAAAGTGCCAGCCTGGCTAAACGATCCGCAATTTTACCACAACCAGGGGGATACTACCTTTACAGGGGAGAGCTCGTTAAACGGTGATTTCAATGGACTCGATGATTTAGATACAGAAAACCCCAAGGTGTTGCAGGGCATGATCGAAATCTACAAAGATTTGATCAAAGAATTTAAACCCGATGGTTTCAGAATTGATACAGTGCGCCATGTGCGCATGCCATTTTGGCAGACGTTCAGCCCTTCGATAATGGCTTACGCGCAAGAGCAGGGCATCCCTAATTTTCATATTTTCGGTGAAGTGTATGACCCAGACCCAGCGCAATTAAGCCGCTTTACTACACTAGGTAAGTTGCCATCCGTGCTGGATTTTGGTTTTCAGCAAGCCGCTGCTGACGTGTTCTATCGCAAACATAATCCTCAGACTATTGATGCCTTATTCGCTCAGGATGATTTATATACAGATGAAGACAGCCAAGCGGATTTATTAATGACTTTTTTAGGTAATCACGATATGGGCCGCACTGGCTACTTTATCGAGCAAGGGGTACCTGATGCTAGCAACGAAGAAAAACTGCAACGCAGTATTTTATCTCATGCGTTTATGTATTTATCTCGCGGTATACCTGTTGTGTATTACGGAGACGAGCAGGGGTTTACCGGTGACGGTAATGACGTAAACGCCAGACAAGATATGTTCCCTTCTTTGGTGGCCAGCGACAACGACGATCCATTACTGGGAAGCAGCGCGAGCACCGCGGATGATAACTTTGATCCTCTGCACCCGATTTATCTGGCGCTGGGTGACTTAGCGCAACTCAGGCATCAACATGAGGCATTGCGCCGAGGGCAATATGAGAGTCGGTATTTTAATGAGGACTCGATGATGTTTGCATTTGCTCGTAAATTGCCACAAGGCAAAGAGTATTTAGCGGTGTTTAATGCCGGTACTGAAGCCGCTAGCTTGACGTTGGCCGCGCAATCAACACATTATGAAGGGCTGGTTGAAGCGACTAGGTTCAACTTAAGCGATGGTGTGATTAAAGTGACCGTACCTGAACTGAGCTTCGCTTTGTACCAAGCCAAATAAACGTAAACGCCTTTATTTTTATCAGCAAAAGCCGCAGATGTTATTGCACAATCGATGCATTAACCTCTGCGCGTAAGCCTTTTTATATGGTTTAACGTGCTTTTTTAGCGCGCCAAATAAAGCTTAGTAAGGTAACACCAGCAAGAATAAAGCAGTAAAACGAATAGGGAATGACGTCTACTGGCGACAGTGAAAACGTTGCGCCAATAATTAATAACTGCCCGCCGTAAGGGATTAGCCCTTGTACCACACAAGCAAAAATATCAAGCAAGCTGGCACTGCGCTTGGGCTCAATACCGCCTTGTTCTGCGAGAGCTTTCGCCGTGCTACCGGCGACAATAATCGATACGGTATTATTGGCAATACAGACATTTAAGGCGCTGATAAGTACCGCGATACCCAACGAGTTGCCAATTTTAATGGGTAACGATAAAGCGCGAATAAGCTTGCTGATGGACGCTCGCAAGAAATCGATCCCCCCTTGTTGGCGCATGAGTTCGGATAATCCGCCGAGCATCAGCGACAAGATCATAATCTCCTGCATTTGGCCAAAACCGGCATATACATCTTGCCCCACAGCAACCAGTTGGTAATCAGTGATACTCATACCAATAATTGCGCTAGACAAGATACCAATCACCAGCACTGCGAACACATTTACCCCGGCAACCGCCAACACTAAAATCATTACATAGGGCAGGGCTAGCCAGCCGTTGGTGCCTTGGGGGATATTTGCTTCGCCGGTTTCGCCTAGTACGACCAATAGTACGATAACAATCAGGGCAGCCGGTAAAGCGAGGTGTAAATTAGCCTTGAATTTATCGCGCATTTCACAGCCTTGTGTGCGTGTTGCGGCGATAGTGGTATCAGAAATGATTGATAAGTTATCGCCAAATATCGCGCCGCTGACCAATACGCCTGCCACCAAAGCGGGCTCGATACCAGTGGCTTGGGCCACGCCCAACCCCACTGGGCCAAGGGCTGCAAGTGTGCCCATAGATGTGCCCATAGCGGTGGCAATAAAGCCCGCGATTAAAAACAATCCAGGTAAGATAAATTGGGCAGGAATAATACTCAGCCCTAGGCTTACCGTTGCGTCTACTCCCCCAGTGGCTTTAGCCACGGCGGAAAACGCACCCGCTAATAAATAGATAAAACACATGGTGATAATATTGCTGTGACCCGCTCCTTCGACGTATCGCGCCATGGTTTGGGTAAGGGGTTCCTTTGACAGCAATACAGCGAGTATCACCGCAGGCAGCAATGCTGACGGGGAGGGCAACTGGTAAAAAGCATACTCCACGCCTTGCGCCTGATAATAAAAGCCGACACCCAAAAACAGCACCAAGAAGGTGAGCAGTGGCAATAGCGCGAGTTTAGCGCCAGTCGAATAAGGGTTTAACGAAGGTGAAGGAGGTTGCATAATTTTACCATGGACGTTTAGACGTCTAAAATACTAACCATCTGGGGGAAAATAGCAAGTTTAGTTAGTTAAATAGCAATATTTTTCAATATGATCAGGTGCTTGCGTGAATATAAACATTATATCTGTTTAATGGCTTTACTAATTACGTAGCGGAAATAGAAATTGTCGAAGAGAAAATTGGCGCATTGTATTCGATTCGCTTGGCCGTATTAGATTTTAAACGTTTCCAAGATATTGAATTTAGTTGAATAGTCACTCATGTTGAATTAACCTGTATTGGCCCAAAAATATTCCCCTAATGATAGTTGCCAATCGATAGTGATTACAAGCGGTAGCAGCATGGCGTTATCGGAAGCTATTACGTTTAGAGCTGTTACATTTAGAGCTATTACGTTTGAAGCTATTACATTTAAATAGTAAGAGGAACAAGGATGAAATTTAGTCTTATTCAAATACATGCCATATTACTTGCAGCTGCTTTTCTGTTTGGTTGTGCATCAAAGCCCGTTGGTGAATCGTATGTAATGCAAGATTCAGCTGTTGATACCAACAAAGCACGCGTATTTATTTATAAAAACAAACAGCTTTATGGTAGTGCCTTTTCGTGGCTAATTACTGAAGGTGATACTGAATTAGCGGTTATGTCGACCAATACCTATTTTGTTTTTGATTCAACCCCTAAAACGCTGTCACTTAAAGCTGATTTAAGGACTACCCCGACATACATTCCAACCAGTCCGTTAGGCGTCGTTATGGATACTATTGGCGCCGCAAACGCGCACGAGACGAATTCGAAAATTGAATTAGAAGATCTCCATACTTTCTCAGCATCTGCTGGAGCCACGTATTACTTTAGGTTGGAGTTCAAGCATGATGTGGTTAGTTCACCGCAACCCTACTTGGTTGCAGTTAACGAAGAAGAAGCTCTTAAGGAAATGGAAGGCACACGTTTAGCATTGTTAAAGCAATAACTAAACGCAATTGTCGTACAGATTCTTCCGGTAGGCCTTGGCACGTGCATTCGTGGTTCACGAGTGCGCATGTCAACACATGAAATCGCCAAAGTATCTTCTCTCGTATCTCTAGCGTTTTAATCACTCAATGAGTGGTTCATCAACTATCAGATACTTTGAAAGGTTGTCTAATTAAAACAATTTCAAATAACAATGCTTCTCTAAGCTGAAAATTTTTCATGAAGTTACATTCCATAACACTTTGCGCATCAATGTTAACAGGCGCGTTAAATGGCATGGGGTATTATCCCCGCGTCAAATTAATACCTAATTGTTATGTCGAATCTGTGCAGCTGAAACCAGTGCGCTTCAGTTTTCTCCTTGGCGCTTCTGCCATGACGTCGACAACAACACACAAGCCAATTAATCTATAGGAACGTCCATGGACGCTTGGAATCTGATCTGTTTTTTAGGGGCACTGGCTGTCCTTATCGCTTTCACCAATCAATTCGTGCTTAAACTGCAAACGACTATCGCTATTACGACGGGCTCTGTGGTGATTTCTCTGTTATTGATTTTAGCAGTTAAACTGCTGGGGGATGACTCTGCTCAGTCGCTTATCAATGTGGTCAGCAGACTAAACTTTAACCAGATTCTGCTTAATGGCATGTTGGGCTTTTTATTATTTGCAGGGGCTATGGAGATTGATTTACGCGCTTTGCGTCGCCAGCGATGGGAAATCACCATACTCGTGCTGTTTTCTACCCTTGTTTCTACCATCATAGTCGGGTATTTAAGCGCCTTTGTTTTAGCGCAATTTGGTTGGGATGTGCCGTTTATATATTGTTTGTTGTTCGGTGCGCTTATCAGCCCCACAGATCCCATCGCTGTGCTCGCGATCATTAAACAAATGCAGGCGCCTAAAAACATTTCGATTCAAGTCGAAGGAGAATCCTTGTTCAATGACGGGGTAGGCTTGGTTATTTTTTCTACTCTGTTTGCTGTTGCATTTAGCGGTGTTGAGCCAACAGTTAGCAGCGTTGCTGAGCTGTTCTTAACAGAAGCGGTAGGGGGAATTATTTTTGGTTTAGTGCTGGCGGTGATTGCCCATTACTTGATCATAAAAAGTCCAGATATTAACGTTCGCTTATTAGTCACCTTGGCCATTCCGTCTGCGGGGTATGCGCTTGCGATCGCATTGCATGTATCAGGTGCGCTGGCGATGGTGATGTGCGGAATTTTCATCGGCAATGTCACCCGCTCAAAAGGTGCGCCTTTAGCACGAATTTCTAGTATCCGCTTTATCAAGAACTTCTGGCATGCCACAGATACCTTTCTAAATGCTTTGTTGTTCTTACTGATCGGCATGCTGATTGTCAGTATGACCCTGTCATTAGACGAGATCTTGATTGGTCTTTGTATGATCCCCGCCGTGTTATTCGCGCGCTTCATAAGTGTTGGCACTCCTTACTTAGTCTTTAGGCAGTTTAGGCGCTACGACTTAAACTCGGTACGTATTCTGACTTGGGGTGGTTTACGAGGTGGTTTAGCGCTCGCGATGGCGGCGTCTATTCCCAATGACACTATGTTAGGCAATGGTCATAATTTGCATAATTTAATGGTCATTGTGACCTACATAGTGGTTATTTTTTCCATCGTGGTACAAGGCTTAACCATTTCTCCTTTGATCAAGAAGAGTATTGCCGCTGCTGAGTCTAACAATTAGGCATCTTGCTCACCTGTGCGTTTGATACTTGACCTTTCAGGCCAGAAAAAGCGAATAAGTCATTAGACTAACGTCTAGCTTACTCAGTTGATTTACCGAGTAAGCTAGACGTTTATTCGTTCCCTATTGAGTAAGAAGGTTAGGTGTTATGTTTCAATTGATTTACGTAAGCGATTTTGCAAAATCGCTCGATGAAAACGATTTGCAAGACATCCTTATCTCAGCCAGAGCAATCAATAGTGAGCAGGGGATAAGCGGTAAGCTGATTACGGTGTCTCGCCACTTTTTTCAGGTGATTGAAGGTGATGAAGTGAAGGTTAATCAGCTGTATGCCAAAATAAAGCAGGATCCTCGGCATAAAAATGTTCGCTTGGTGATGACGAAAAGCACTGGTATACGTGAGTTTGGTGACTGGACTATGGGGTTCTCGAGTTTACTCGAATCCCAGCAAGAGCAAGATGCGGCTTTTATACTGAGTGATTTTGCCAAACGCGAAAACTTCTCGCCAGAACATCACAGTGGCATCGGGTTATTACTCAAGCAGGTATAAGAAGATGTAACCTTGGTCAAAGTATTTGACCAAGGTTTTTATGCAATATTTTTTATTTCTCAGTCACTTGATAAATAGTCACTGTACCGCTTACTTCGTTGCCGATAATCAATAGTGCATTACCATTTGGGCTGTCACTTGGGGCGACAAATTGAATGCTTTCAGGCCCCAGGTCACCCGATATGGCGACTTCGCTGCAGTCCATGCCTTCGGCTTCATCGCAAGGATTGTTTAAATCATCGTCTAACTCGAAGTCTGTACTGAAATCCCGATTGTTGTAATGGGCCACATAAGCAACATTGAATGGATTTGTGACATCGTAAGCGAACAGATCACCAGATCGCTCTTGGGCAATAAATGCGTAAGTTCGACCTTCTATCTCCCCAACGGTAATAGCCTCAGGCTCGCCACCTTTATCATCAGAACGGTTGTCGCCTTTGTTTTCGGTGTGGGCGCTATTAAAGTCATTGCCTAAAATAGCGGCTGAAATCTTACCGAAGTCATCGCCAGAATCGTACACAAGATTAATGTTTTGGTCCCAGATAGAAAACGAGCGCGCGCCGTAAGCGTACAAGGCTTCAAACTCGCCGTTTTGATCTGCATCTCCCAAGGCTGTGGTGACTTTTAAACGTCCCAGGCCATCATCGCCACCACTTAGGTCATATGTGGCTTGTAAGCTAGGGGAGAGTGTCATATTCAGTTCATCTTCATCAATAATATCCGCGACTCTGATTTCTTCCGAGTAGGCGTCATAATCACGAGAATCCCCTTCATTGGCTGATAAAATAAAGGTCGCGCCATTGTATTGGTATGACGTGATTGTATCTGGCTGATACATGCCGTACAGGCCGTTTACAGTGCTAAAATTAGGGAGCTCATCTTTATTAGTGAAATCTAATTCAAAATCATTCCAATCTTTAAAGCCAAGGGCACGCACTTCAATCGTCATGTCTTCTAAGTCGAGAATGCCAATAGCGTTACTTTCTTGAAGTGATACATAGGCAGTTTTACCATTTGCTGCGTAGGTAATGTACTCAGGCTCTAATTCTTGCGCGACTGTCATGCCCGCTGGGCCAGCAAATTTAACCCCTGACGCTTGCAGCAACGCCTTACGCTTTGCATCCGTGTCAAAATCTTCATCATCAAGTGTGTCACTTGAAAACGTCATATCTGTGGTGAAATTAATCGTTTCTGCTGTGTCAGCTGGAACACCATCTTCGATGGTGATCATGGACACACTGCCTTGTGGGTCAACTGCGTAATCTGTGTCTGGCTCACCTTCATTAGCGACTAATACGTTGCTGCCATCAGGGTTGAACGCCACCATATCCGGCAGAGCACCTGTGGCAACCGCCTTGATAAAGGTACCTTGGCCAGTAGCATCTAAACGGTAAAACAATACGGCACCTTGACTGGTTTTTACACTGGCCTCGACTGCAATCGCCAGCATGTCACCATTGATGGCAATGGAGTTGGCTGCTCCTAAGGTGATGGTTTGATCTGCATTTGCCTCATCTTTTACCGTTACGCTATCAGCAAATGTAAATGCGCTAGATTGTAAACTGGCATCAGAAAACGGGTTAGCGACAGCAGCGGTGGTTAAGCCCGATAAATCAATCACTTCAATTTGATTAACGGCAGAGTTAATCGCGAATGCGGTAGTCGAAGCGTGGTGAAACTGAACGATTTCAGCAGCACTCTTACCAAACACCTCTATGCCCCCGGCGGTAAAGCGGCCCACCACTTCAATGTTTATATCACGGGGCAGGCTTTGGCCATCGGCTCCGTCAGTGCCATTTGCGCCGTCAACACCTGCGGCGCCATCTTGCCCGTCATCACCGTCAAGGGCACAGCCTGAAAGGCCAAAAACGACCGCCATAGTTAACATACTAAGTTTTAACACTTTATTGAGTGGTTGCACTGCTTGTTCCTTTTTTTTAATTGTCTTGGGTAAACGCAGCCCAACAACTTAGAGTGGCCATGTGACTCTTTAACGACAATAAAATGAACAAATTGTGACGACGGCTATTTTAAAAAACGAAACTGGGGGAAGAGCAAACATCAGAAAATTGCTTAGGTGAGAAAGCAGGCTTGACCTGAACCGTTCGGATATCTGCGTCAGATTGTGGTAAATGGGTAGCAAATGAGTGCCTCAAAGTATGAGGCGTGATCGGTTTAGTTAACCCCAACACCAATACAGCTTGTTTGACCGCTTTGCGAACGCAAGAAGGATAAAAATGATGCCTTCTTATCTCACCTGTTTCTGGATCTGCGCTAAGTTTATGAGAGGGAAACAAGACCTGCCATGCGAGCGACTTATTCGCTGAAGGGGACTTTTGGCTAGCGCATGAGGCATCCAAACGCCGGCGTATTGCTCACTCTGAATATCAAGTCTCAGGTACTCATCAACCTGCACTATTTGATTTCTAAATAATTGAATAAGCTCCGTTATCAAAGTAACGACTCGGTGTTTTTTGCCTTTACCATTGTAGACCCTTAAACACTTGTAATCGAAGTCGATATCTTGCACGCGAAGTTGCACAGCTTCACTTCATCCTGCGTCATAACAATGGGCAGTTTGGGTCGGCGTTTACTTCTGGCAAAATTCAAATTAAGAGACAGCTCATTCTTGATAATGTGCTTTTAAAGAAACGATAGTAAATTTAATGCAGTAGCTTGAGTGCGCGGTGACACATTGGCATTCAGCGCCAAATGTTCAAGGTATTGTTCCACTCCATTACCTCCCATTGATGAAGGGTGACGTTTCCCGTGAAAGATAATAAAAGTAGAGATCCACTTCAAATAAGGTGACACAGTCCTTGGAGAATACTGTCTTAGCAATATGAACTCAGTAATGTGATTTAGGAAGGGAGACTTTGTTTTCATGACCTTCACTTTACTTGTATAAATATGCAGTTAAAACAGCCTTTACCCCATATTCAAGCAAACGACCCAATCGCGCGTTTGCGTCGTAAAACTAACTCGCTTTATTAACTTGCAGCCATCGCCTGCGGTGACTTTTATAAACTTGATAATCATGGCAGTATGGATAAAAACGAGCGGTAGCTCGGTAGAAAAACGCGCAAGTTGCGCCTTATTAAATTGTTAAGTTTCTAAGGAAGTCATGATTCAGTTTCGAGATAGTATTTTGCCATTATTTGCAGTCAAATTAGAAAATGGGACTACGAATAGCGCAAGTGACTTTAGGTACTTAGGCTCCTCTTATCATGTGAACGACCAAGGCATAATTGCTACTTGTAAGCACGTAGTTGAAGCAATACAAGAAGGTGAAACTCTTTGTGGTATGGAAATGTTTGGCGAAGGATTAATGTTTAACGTCTTAGACGTTAAATGCCACCCCAAATACGATTTCGCAATTGGGTATGTAGCTAGAAAAAACTATAAAGCGATCCCATTACATGGAGAAAAAGACTTATTTATTGCTCAAGATGTTCTGGCTTATGGGTTTACCAATGAGGGATTGATACAAGAAAGGCTTGTTACATCCCCCAGACTTTTTAAAGGTCACATAGTTCGAACTTTTGACCAGCCTATTTTGGAGGATGCCCGCTCGACTTGCGAGATTTCATTTCCTGCTCTGAAGGGATTTAGTGGTACACCTTTACTTTTTGATTCTAAAAAATCTTCAGTGGCAGGCATGGTATTTAGTAATATGGAATCGAGTATTGAGTTGCATAGACTTGAAGAAATCGAAGAAAATGGCGAGCTATTTTCCGAGAAAATTCATAAAGTTATAGAGCTTGGTGTTGTCCATACTGCATGGGATATACGTCACTTCCTAAAAGATTTAGGCATTACAAGAATTCCTTTTGGTAAAGGTGAAAAGCTAGATGAAATCGAAACTTAACAAGAGACTATGGCGTCAATAGTTAATTTATAGCCTTTGGCGCTTCCCACATTACACCTTCTCGCAGCATCGAGTTTAAGATAACAACCATCTTTCTGATACAGGCAATAATAGCCACTTTTTTAGGCTTTCCGGCAGTGACTAATCGTTGATATGTTGCTTTAAATACCGGATTACTTTGAATTGCTGACATCATGGCCATGTATAAAACGGCAACAATTACATAGACAACAATTACATAGACACCAATTACATAGACACCCATCTTTAGAATCGCATTAAAAAGCACACCTGCTCAGTAACAATTACATAGACACCCATCCTAAGAATCGTATAAAAAACTCTCCTGCTTCGAACGGAAAATACCCCTCAACAGGCGACAAGGTACTTTTGATCTAAATGGTCGGGGATTATGAAATTACATAGACACCCATCCTAAGAAATTACATAGACACCCATCCTAAGAATCGTATAAAAAACTCTCCTGCTTCGAACGGAAAATACCCCTCAACAGGCGACAAGGTACTTTTGATCTAAATGGTCGGGGATTATGAAATTACTCGAAAAGTGAGCGTAGAGGAAGGAAACTGCGCGCAAGGTCAATTTTCGGGCAAGGGAGTAGGCTACAGGGTAAGCATGATATGTAATGTTTGAAATTGGTTTATGCGCGCCTTAATAGCTCTTTCGCTTTAGTCATTCCTCGCAGCCGTTGATGGTGGGTATGGCGCTTGAATGCATTCATCATTTGCTCAGCGCCTGCAGCGTAGCAGAAGTGTTTTTCGAACTCCGTGGTTAAGGTTAGCCATTGAGCAGAGTCTAAACCCAATCTTTGAAGAATAGGACTGTGAGTGTTATCAATATGACCAGCCTTGTCATCACGAATGCATCGGCCTGTCGTGTCTACCAAATTACAATAGTCTTTGAGTGAGTAAGCCATACCTCGAGGCATTTTTTCACGAGAATTACATAGACACCCATCCTAAGAATCGTATAAAAAACTCTCCTGCTTCGAACGGAAAATACCCCTCAACAGGCGACAAGGTACTTTTGATCTAAATGGTCGGGGATTATGAAATTACTCGAAAAGTGAGCGTAGAGGAAGGAAACTGCGCGCAAGGTCAATTTTCGGGCAAGGGAGTAGGCTACAGGGTAAGCATGATATGTAAAATATTAACAAAGACACCCATGTTTAGCGAAATATTAATAAAGACACCCATGTTTAGAGCCGTATTAAAAAGCACACCTGCTCAAGGTGGGTAAACGCCTCTAAAGAAGCGTCAAGGTACTTTTCATTTGAATGATTGGGGATTTTTACTGGAAAAGTGAGCGTTGAGGAAGGAAATGGTGCGTAAGGTCAATTACCAGGCAAACGCTAACGCTACAAGATGTGCATGATATGTAGTGTTCGAAATTGATTTAGGCGCGCCTTAACAACTCTCTCGCTTTGGTCATTCCTCGCAGCCGTTGATGGTGGGTATGGCGCTTGAATGCATTCATCATTTGCTCCGCACCGGCTGCGTAACAGAAGTGTATTTCGAACTCCGTGGTTAAGGTTAGCCATTGAGCAGAGTCTAAACCCAATCTTTGTAGAATAGGACTGTGAGTGTTATCAATATGACCGGCCTTATCATCACGAATGCATCGACCTGTCGTGTCTACCAATTCACAATAATCTTTGAGTGAGTAAGCGATACCTCGAGGCATTTCTTCACGAGGATTTCCTACAAAAGGCATTAACACGGCCGGTTGTGGTTGTTGGTTTTTGATGGCGTGAATTCGCTTTTTGATACTGGTGTGCTTCGATGTTTCGGGTGTTTTTGCCATTTTTGCACGAATGAGGTTTAAATCTACATAGGCCATGCACGCCAGTAGGGCACTCTCATCTAACAGTGCCTGAGATTTAAAACGCCCCTCCCAGAAGCGGCCGGTGCAACCATCCTCTTTATTAGCTTCACGAGCAATATGCTCATTCAAATCACGCATAAACCAGCTTATGTCGTACAAACGTTGCCGATAGGTTTCAACGGTCTCATCAAAGGTGATTAGCTCTCCTTGGCTCAGCGTATCGCCATTCATGAACTTCTGAGTCAGCAAAGTGCCTCTGTGCAGCTTGTGATAACGCCTCAACACTTCATCGCTATCCCAACTATCAGCCAACGCTTTGTCTACAAATAGTACAACATGAGTGTGATTACTCATGACCGCATAGGCACAAATGTCTATAGCGAATACCGTAGATAAAAACAACAAACGCTCTTCAACCCAAGCCCGACGATGCTCGTAACTCTGACCAGAGTATTTATCCATTCCACACAAGAAAGAACGCCGCACACATCGGGATACACAATGGTAATAGGGCGTATCGATTAAACTAATTTGGCTTTTTCGAGGTTGAGGCATAGTCCATTTACCTGACAAAAATGAAACACCAATCAAGTCTAGTTCAGCCCTGAAAATTGACCATTTTTATCATGGGTGTCTCCATATAAATTCTCCATGGGTGTCTCTGGTGTGCTTTGACGTTTCAGGTGTTTCTGCTATTTTTGCGCGAATGGGGTTTAAATCTACATAGGCCATGCACGCTAGCACCGTACTTTCATCTAACAGGGCTTGTGATTTAAATCGACCCTCCCACTAATTTATCAGGAGTAAATTAGAACAGCTTTAGCTGGCCCGCAGGGAGAGCGCCAGGGATGGCGGCGAATAAAAACGACCAGTGCAGCCGTCTTCTTTATTGGCTTCACGAGCAATATACTCATTTAAGTCACGCATAAACCAGCTTATGTCGTACAAACGTTGCCGATAGGTTTCAACGGTTTCATCAAAGGTGATTAGCTCGCCTTGGCTCAGCGTATCGCCGTTCATGAATTTCTGGGTCAGCAATGTGCCTATGTGCAGCTTGTGATAGCGCCTCAACACTTCATCGTTATCCCAGTTATCGGCCAAGGCTTTATCTACACAAAGCACCACGTGCGTGTGATTATTCATAACCGCATAAGCACAAATGTCGATGGCGAATACCGTAGACAAAAACAATAAACGCGCTTCAACCCAGCCTCGGCGATGCTCGTAACTTTGCCCAGAATGCGTGTCGACTCCGCACAAGAATGACTGGCGTACGCAGCGGGAAACACAATGGTAATAAGGCGTATCGATTAAACTAATTTGGCTTTTTCGAGGTTGAGGCATAATCCATCGACCTGACAAAAATGAAACACACATCAAGTCTAGTTCAGCCCTGAAAATTGACCATTTTTATCATGGGTGTCTTTCTTTTTTGTTTTTCGTACTAATTCGGTCAACGACAGTTGCTAACCATCTAGCAAAGATTGAGTGGCAACCATCAAAGAGGAAAGACGTTTGGCATGTAGATTAGGGCATTGTTTTTAAGCAAATCATGTAAGATATGAATATCACGCATGGTGTTATTCTTTGTAGGTAGCAGCTTGGTTAGTTTTTGGCGAAATACTCTTTCTTGATAAAAGACATCAAATAGCACCATGCGTGTCTATGTTATTGTTTCTGCTCATAATTATGAGGGGATTCGTTAGTGTTAAGCGTTAGGGCTTTCTGCGCTATTTGCTTAACTCTGGAGATATTATGAAACATGAAGAGTTACCTGAAAACACGTCAGATAAATTATTGAACCTATTACACTCTAATATTAGATTTGCGATTAAAATACTGGCTATTTTGATGGTGTTAGTAATTTACTGGAGTATTGCTGACGTTGTTTATGTTCTTTATATGAGGTTATCAGTACCACCATACTTCCTTCTAGACGTAGAAGATATCCTTCAGGTCTTTGGTGCATTCATGATTGTATTAATCGCTGTTGAAATATTTATTAATATTCGATTATACCTTGGCTCACATATAATCCCAGTTGAGTTAGTTGTGGCAACTGCACTCATGGCTGTAGCACGAAAAATTATAGTGTTAGACCTTAAAATTGTTTCAGCCGAACAAATTATGGGACTAGCTTTGGTTACTCTCGCTTTAGGGATAACTTATTTTCTACTAAAACGTAAGGCTCAATCAAGCCCTAGCAAGCCGCTCAAGCAGGACAAATAACAGTTGGCTGCTGCTCCTGCGTCGCTCATAGCCGTCTGTCAGAGTCGTTCGAAACCGGTCTGTCTCGAATATCATCATATAGGTGAGCTAAAACAGATTAAATGCGGTGCTGCAAATACAATTTTGACGCTAAGAATCCGACGGTGAGCTACATTCTGCCTACAAATTGTTGCCATGATAACAGGACTTCTTTGAAGTCCTCTAAGCCGCAACCGCAGATTGATTCTTGATCGTATAATTCAGTGTCTTCAGGAATATCAATTTCGCCTTCATCTCGGGTTATGGCCGCGTAAACTTCTATCTCATCTCGCGTTAAATCCATATTGAATTCACGCCCTTGCAACGCGTATTGCTCAATGTCTTTGTGTTCTAATTGCTGAATAACATCCAACAAGTGCTTTATTTTCTGGCGATCTCGACCGAGCTCTTCACTGAACCATAAGCCGAGCGTTTCCGCTCCCATTTCAAAAATGGCGGCAGGCTCTGCGCGATCGTTGCGAATAAATTGATAATCCATTAGGTGTCCAAAAAGATTGAATTAAAAAATGTCGCCCTGGGCTTCGATCTGAGTTAAGTAAACTCGCAGATCAAATTCCAATTGGTGGTAATCCGGCAGCATATGTAAACATAGTTGATAGAATGCTTTGTTGTGATCTTTCTCTTTTAGGTGTGCTAATTCGTGCACCACAATCATATTGAGGAAGGGCTCTGGAACACGTTTGAATAGCGTACTCACGCGAAGCTCATTCTTGCTTTTGAGTTTCGCGCCTTGCACCCGTGAAACATACGTGTGTAAACCTAACGCATGGTTAACCACATGTATTTTTGGATCAAATGCGATTTTGCTAAGCGGTGCAGACTTACGCATAAAACGGTTCTTTAGGTCCATAACATATAGCCGTAATGCATTGTCGTTGCTCACGTCATGCGCATGGGGATAGCTTTTGAGCAAATAGTCTTTTAATTTATCTTGCTCAAGGAGCTGCTCTATTTTGTCTTGCAGGTGTCCAGGGTATGCAGCTAAGTACTTCATTGTATAAATATTAATGACTCTACTTTTTAGGCTCAGGCCAAACAAATTCACCAGTAGAAGCGGGCGCTTGAACGGTTTTCTTAGGGGATGAAGATTTGCTCCTAGTAGTATACAAATAAAGCTCTTCGACTTTGGCTCTAGCCCAAGGCGTTTTGCGTAAAAACTTTAAGCTTGATTTAACGCTTGGATCGCTTTTGAAACAATTGATTTTTACTTGCTCGTGCATTCGCTCCCAACCAAGCTTTTCGACCAGTGTTTCCACTATGTGTTGCAAGGTCAAGCCGTGCAAAGGATTGTTTTTCTGAACTGTCATTCTGTCACATCTGAAATAGTTTGATATTGGGCAATATAATCTGCGACGTTAGGATCAGGAGGTACGCTAAATTATGATGCCTGTTAGGGGTTGTGAATTCTCTACCGGCTGATCCGGGTAGGTAGTAAGTGTTTGCCGTGAACCGTGTTCGTCTATTTGCTCTAATTTAACAGAAAATCCCCACAAATGATGTAGATGCTTTAACACTTTATGGTGGCTGTCAGCCAGTGGAACACCGTTTTGTGGCAAATATGACAAGGTTAAAGAGCGGTCGCCTCTGGAGTCTACATCATACACTTGTATATTTGGCTCAAGATTACTCAAATTATATTGCGCGGATAGCTTCTCTCTGATGGCGTGATAACCGGCTTCGTCATGAATGGCGGAAACATCGAGAAACGCGTTTTGCTCATCATCTTCAATGGCGAAAAACTTAAAATCACGCATTAGCTTTGGTGACATAAACTGACTGATAAAGCTTTCATCCTTAAAGTTTTGCATAGCGAAATGGACTGTTTCCAACCAATCTTTGCCTGCAATTTCAGGAAACCATTGGCGGTCTTCATCGGTGGGGGATTGGCAAATGCGCTTTATGTCCATAAACATATTGAAGCCGAGTGCATATGGATTGAGGCCTGAATAATTCGGTTGGTTATATGCCGGTTGTGCCACCACATTGGTATGGCTGTGTAAAAACTCGAGCATAAACTTATCTGTGAGTTTACCCTCATCGTAGAGATGGTTAAGTATATGGTAATGCCAAAAGCAGGCCCATCCCTCGTTCATAACCTGCGTCTGTTTTTGCGGGTAAAAATACTGAGATACTTTACGCACGATACGTACTAATTCTCGTTGCCAAGGTTCCAACAAGGGGGCGTTCTTTTCGATAAAATAGAGCACATTTTCTTGAGGCTCAGAAGGGAACCTTCGATTAGGTTCACTGCTTTTGGCTTCAGACTTGGGCAAGGTACGCCATAATTCATTCACTTGAGATTGGATATGTTGCTCACGATTTTGCTGGCGCTCCCGCTCGATCTGCATGGATATTTTCTGCGGCCGTTTGTAGCGGTCAACGCCGAAATTCATCAACGCATGACAAGAGTCGAGCACATTCTCGACTTCACTCACACCGTATTTTTGTTCGCACTTAGCCACATAATTTTTGGCAAATAATAAGTAGTTTATGATAGAGCTAGCGTCTGTCCATGCTTTGAAAAGATAGTTGTTTTTGAAAAACGAGTTATGGCCGTAACAAGCATGGGCTATTACCAGTGCTTGCATAGGCATGGTGTTCTCTTCCATTAGATAGGCGATGCAAGGGTCTGAGTTAATAACGATTTCGTAGGCCAATCCCATTTGGCCGCGGCGATAATTTTGCTCTGATTGAATAAATTTTTTGCCATAAGACCAATGGGCGTAATTAACCGGCATACCGATACTCGCGTAGGCATCCATCATGTGTTCAGCGGTAATAATTTCTATCTGGTTGGGATAAATGTCTAAGCCATAATGTTTCGCTACGCGATCAATCTCTTGTTCGTATTCGGTCAAAAGCTCGAAAGTCCAGTCGGGGCCATCGCTGAGCACATCGGAAGTTTGCTTGTGCTGCACATCTGCTTGAGTATTTTTCATAAGCTAAGCCACTCCTGATTGTTTTTCTACGCCTTGGTCGAACAGCTCCCTGAAAACTGGGTAAATGTCATCAACATCAACAATATGCTTAATGGCAAAATTATTATGGGTTTCGCTGAGCTTTTCATATTCATGCCAGAGCTTTTGATGTTGACGTGCAGTAATTTCGATATAAGCGAAGTAACGCACCGCAGGCAGTAAGCTCTTCTCGAGTAATTCAGTGCACTTGGCGCAATCGTCTGTCCAGTTATCTCCATCAGACGCCTGTGCTGCGTATATATTCCACTCATGACGAGAGAAACGCTGCTCTATGATTTGCTTCATCAACACTAAGGCACTTGAGACAATTGTGCCGCCGGTTTCCGTTGAATAAAAAAATTCTTGTTCGTCGACCTCTTTGGCTTGAGTGTGGTGATGTATATAGACGACCTCGACGTCCTTGTAAGTGCGTGTTAAGAATAAATACAGCAAGATATAAAACCGTTTGGCTTTGTCTTTGGTGGCTTGGTCCATTGAACCCGACACATCCATTAGGCAAAACATAACGGCTTTGCTTGAAGGTATGGGGCGTTTTTGATAATTGCGAAAGCGCAGGTCGAAGGTATCGATGAAGGGCACGCGAGCAATGGCCTTTTCCAACTGCGTTATCTCTTCTTTTAGCTTTGCCAGCATATGTTGATCAGGCAGACTAGATTCGAGGGCTTCAGCAAGCTGCGCTTGCAGTAACTGTAATTGCGCTTTTTTACCGGCACTGAGAGCGATGCGCCGAGCTACCGACCCTTTTAAAGATCGCACTACATCTAAATTACTCGGGACACCGTCTGATACAAATCCCGCTCGATAGCTTTCATATTCAACCAGTTTAGCTTGCTGTGTTTTCTCGAGATTCGGCAGGATCAGATTTTCAAAAAGAAGATCTAGGTATTCGTCTTTTGAAATTTGAAAAACAAAGTCGTCTTGTCCCTCACCGCTATCACTGGCGTTGCTATCCCCGCCTTGTCCTGCACCCGAATCGGGGCGTTTGATCTTATCCCCCGCGGTAAATTGGTCATTGCCGGGGTGCACGATGCTTCTGGCACCCCCTTTACCTGTATGAAAAATAGGTTCAGATATATCTCGGCTGGAAATGCCGATTTTTTCACCACTGGTCACGTCGGTGACACTGCGTTTGTTGATTGAATCAGACACCGCCTTCTTAATTTGCTCCTTGTAACGGCGCAGGAAACGTTGGCGGTTGACTGTACTTTTTCCTTTGCCGTTGAGCCGTCGATCAATAAAATGGGCCATACTACTTTACCTCAATGGATTCCATTGGAGCGCTGTTGTTTACCAGTGCCACATTAAGAAGATTTCCTCACCCGTAAATACCATTCGCATAACAATCTGACTTGCTTTTGGGTGTAGCCTTTTTCGGCCATACGGGCGACAAAATCATCGTGTTTTTTCTCGTCTTCCGCAGAGCCTTTTTTGTTAAACGATATAACGGGTAATAGATCTTCAGTGTTGGAAAACATTTTCTTTTCAATCACAGTGCGTAATTTTTCGTAGCTGGTCCAGCTTGGGTTCTTGCCTTTATTATTGGCTCTAGCGCGCAGCACGAAATTGACTATTTCATTGCGAAAATCTTTAGGGTTGCTTATACCTGCGGTTTTCTCAATTTTCTCAAGCTCAGTATTCAGCGCTTCCCTGTCAAATAGCTGGCCGGTTTCAGGATCCCGATATTCCTGATCTTGGATCCAGAAATCCGCATAAATGACATAACGGTCAAACAGATTTTGACCGTATTCAGAATAGGATTCTAAATACGCGGTTTGGATCTCTTTACCAATAAATTCCACATATTTAGGAATCAGATAACCTTTTAAATGTTCTTTGTATTTATCAGCAATTTCGCTGGCGAATTGCTCACGTTCAATCTGGCGCTCGAGTACATAAAATAAATGTACTGGGTTGGCGGCCAATTCCTGTGGATCAAAATTAAAGACGCGGGATAATATTTTGAATGCAAAGCGGGTCGATAGACCTTGCATGCCCTCGTCCACACCTGCGTAATCTCGGTACTCTTGATAGGACTTGGCCTTAGGATCCGTGTCTTTCAAGCTTTCACCGTCGTACACTCGCATTTTTGAATAAATGCTCGAGTTTTCAGGCTCTTTCAAACGAGATAACACACTGAACTGGGCTAGGGTTTCTAGCGTATCTGGGGCACATGGGGCACCAGATAGTTCACTGTTATCGATGAGTTTGCGATAAATCTGCATTTCTTCTGATACGCGCAAGCAATATGGCACATTGACAATAAATACACGGTCAAGAAAGGCTTCATTGTTCTTGTTATTGCGAAAGGTTTGCCACTCTGACTCATTTGAGTGGGCCAATATTACGCCTTCAAAGGGCAGGGCAGACAATCCTTCGGTGGAATTATAATTACCTTCCTGAGTGGCGGTTAACAAGGGGTGAAGCACTTTTATAGGTGCCTTAAACATCTCCACAAACTCCATTAGACCTTGGTTTGCGCGGCACAATGCTCCTGAATAGCTGTAGGCATCAGGGTCATTCTGGGCAAAGTGCTCTAAACGCCTGATATCCACTTTGCCGACTAAGGCGGAGATGTCTTGGTTGTTCTCATCACCGGGCTCGGTTTTAGCAACCGCAATCTGATCGAGTATTGAAGGGTGTAACTTGACCACCTTAAACTTTCGGATGTCCCCGTTGTATTCATGTAAGCGTTTACGTGCCCATGGTGACATGACGGTTCTAAGGTAGCGATGTGGAATACCATACTCGTTAAGCAGCAATGAGCCGTCTTCATTCGAATCAAATAAACTAAGAGGGTGGTCGTTCACCGGGGAGTCTTTGAGTACGTAAATGGGCTGTTGCTGCATCAGTTCTTTTAGCTTCTCTGCTAAAGAAGACTTGCCACCACCGACAGGGCCAAGCAGGTATAACACTTGTTTCTTTTCTTCCAGCCCCTGAGAAGCATGCCGAAGGTAAGACACGATTTGTTCTATTGATTCTTCCATGCCATAAAATCCGTCAAACGCTGGGTAACGAGCGATGATTCGGTTAGAAAAAATACGGCTTAAGGTGGCATCTTTGGCGGTGTCGACCATTTCTGGTTCACCGATTGCTTTAAGAAGACGTTCTGCTGCATTGGCGTATGCTGAATCATCTGTTTTACAGATTTCTAAGAATTCGTCGATGGTTAATTCTTCTTCTTTACGGGCTTCGTACCGTGTCTGATATTGCTCTAAAATTCCCATAACTCGACCTCACATATAGAAAATTTTCTGGCTTCACTGGTAAGATTAGACCCTTATTGGCATTTGTATGTTTCAGATTTAGAACAATATTTTCTAGAGAATGCTAAAAACTGATTTTTAAGCACTAACGAAGTTGGCGCAAAAGAAGCGCAAAGTAGGCAAGACTGAATGAAGTATGAACAGGGGTCTATTATTGGCAAATTTTAAAGGATGCTACTGATGAAGTGCAGGATGATTATTGGCACAAGCGGGAAGACAGCAGATACAAAAAAGCCTCGATTTATCGAGGCTTTTAAATCATCTTCTGATTACGTTAATCAGACCAGGATCGTTTAAGCGAAGTTGCTCGCTGCGAAATCCCAGTTTGCTAGTGCCCAAAAACCTTCAAGGTACTTAGGACGCGCATTACGATAATCGATGTAGTAAGCATGTTCCCACAAATCTACTGTTAGTAGAGGGGTAACACTTGCATCCGTTAACGGGGTACCTGCGTTGCTAGTGTTAACGATGTCTAGGCTGCCATCAGCAGTTTTTACAAGCCAAGTCCAGCTTGAACCAAAGTTGTTAACTGCTTTGTCGTTTAATGCGGCTTTGAAGTCTGCGAAAGAACCCCATTTAGCATTGATTGCATCAGCAAGAGCGCCAGTTGGCTCGCCGCCGCCATTAGGGCTTAGGCTGTTCCAGTAGAACGTGTGGTTCCAGATTTGAGCAGCGTTATTGAAAACTCCGCCTTCTGACGATTTAACGATCTCTTCAAGATCTTTATTCGCCATATCAGTACCTTCAACCAAGCCGTTTAGCTTAGTAACATAAGTCGCGTGATGCTTGCCGTAGTGATATTCCAACGTTTCAGCTGAGATATGTGGTTCTAAGGCATTTTTTTCATACGGAAGAGCTGGTAGTTCGAAAGCCATGATAATTCTCCATTTAAAGTTAACAAAAATCGTGTGTCTAACCTTGTGTAAACGCTAATGTTTTATACACGAATATAAAACGGTTTGTCCAAAGTTATCCTGAAACCCAGTCACCGATCTTAGGGCGCTTAAGGTACATTACAAGGGGTAAGCTTGATAATAATTTGAAACCAATAAAGATCACAAGGCAGCATTGGTATATTGCCTTGAAAACGGTAAACTTGACCGCATTACTAGCGTTAATAAAATTTTGAGTGAGAATATTTATGGAAACAGTTGAAAAAATTCAGCAACAAATCAGTGAAAACCCCATTCTTCTTTATATGAAAGGGTCGCCTAAATTGCCTAACTGTGGCTTTTCAGCTCAGGCATCACAGGCGTTGATGTCTTGTGGCGAAGAGTTTGCTTACGTTGATATTCTGCAAAACCCTGACATTCGTTCAGAATTGCCAAAATACGCTGACTGGCCTACTTTTCCACAGTTGTGGATCGACGGTGAGCTTATTGGTGGTTGTGACATCATCATGGAAATGGTTCAGCAGGGCGAATTGCAAACAATCGTTAAAGAAAGCGCTGAAAAACGCGCTGATAAGTAACAAAGCCAGTTGCTCTAAACGACGTCGATTGGCTGCGTTTAGAGCAGTTAATCATCCATAAAAAAAGAGTCCTGTAGGACTCTTTTTTTGTTTGTGTCTTGTTCCCTGCGTCATAATACTAATGAACGCTAAAAAGACACTGATTTTTTGGTGTTCCTGGCGAGTGTTGACTCCGCTAGGTTGGGTTAACACACTTCTTTAAATAGAGATTCATCAATAATCGTGTTGTCAACGATGCTTTGCGCCATACGCACACATTTGCCGCACTGATCACCCACGCCAAGCGCTTCACGTAACTGGCGCATATTGCCCACACCGTCTTCGCGAACGGCCTGTTTAATAGCTTTGTCGGTAATGCCGTGACACAAACAAACGTACATAATTAACCTTACTGAATATTGATGTAAATGATAATAATTGTTGTTTGCAGTACTTTCAAGTATTTCTTTTGTCAATTTGTACATTAAATAGTCTAGTTTGATTTCTACTTGATAGTGTGAGGTGAAGGAGCCGTAAAATCTGACTCGCCACTTGGTTTTTACCAAACCATACCTACATTATTGGTTCGTAAAAGAGTGTGATAACCCGTTAATAGTCGTTACACTATGCGCCAGCATATTTTAAACCCAAAGAATGGAGATCAAAAATGAGTGTACTAGTTAGTCGCCCAGCCCCAGATTTTACCGCCGCAGCTGTATTAGGAAATGGCGATATCGTTGAAAACTTCACCCTAAGCGAAGCAATCAAAGGTCAAAAAGCAGTATTGTTTTTCTACCCTCTTGATTTCACTTTTGTTTGCCCATCTGAATTGATCGCTTTTGATAAGCGTTACGATGAGTTCAAAAAACGTGGCGTAGAAGTGATTGGTGTGTCTATTGATTCTCAGTTTACCCATAACGCATGGCGTAACACTGCTATCAATGACGGCGGTATCGGTAAAGTGAAATACGCTATGGTTGCTGATGTTAAGCACGAAATTTGTCAAGCATACGATGTTGAGCATCCAGAAGCTGGCGTTGCTTTTCGTGGTTCATTCTTGATCGACGAAGAAGGCGTTGTGCGTCACCAAGTGGTCAACGATCTTCCTTTAGGTCGTAACATTGACGACATGCTTCGCATGGTTGATGCGCTTAACTTCCATGAAGAACATGGTGAAGTATGCCCAGCCGGTTGGCAAGCTGGTGAAAAAGGTATGGTAGACAGCCCTGAAGGTGTTGCTAGCTATCTTTCAGAGAACGCTGATTCGCTTTAATACAACGCTGATTCGCTTTAATACAACGCTGATCCGCTTTAATACTCTGTAGCGTGATGCGTTATAGATGAAGTGATAGAAAAGCCGCTGTGATCTTATGTGAATAGCGGCTTTTTTGTGTCTGCGAAATAAGGCTTAGTCATGCTCTGGGGTAGGCCAACCACATGCGCTTTGCCATTTATTAACAATATAACAATAGAGTTCAGCCGTTTTCTGGGTGTCATATAAGGCTGAATGTGCTTCGCTTTGATCGAAACTAATATTGGCCGCTTGGCATGCTTTGACTAATACCGTTTGCCCCAACGCTAAACCTGATAGCGTGGTGGTATCGAATGATACGAATGGATGAAACGGCGTACGCTTAATTTTACTGCGTTCGATGGCGGCATTGATAAAACCTAAATCGAATGCGGCGTTGTGCGCCACCATTACTGAGCGCTGGCAGTCAGCGTCCTTTTGCTCTTTGCGAATTTGCTTGCACAAGTCTTTCATGACTTCTGTTTCATCTAATGCTCCCCGCAGGGCGCACCAAGGATCTATCCCGTTGAACTCTAACGCCGCCTTTTCTAAGTTAGCCCCTTCAAAGGGAACCACGTGATAATGAAACGTTTTATCTGGGGTTAAAAAGCCATCGGCGTCCATTTTGGTCGTAATTGCAGCGACTTCAAGCAACGCGTCGGTTTGCGCATTAAAGCCCGCTGTTTCAACATCTACGATAACGGGAAAGTAGCCTCTGAATCGGTCTTTTAGGAGAAATTGGGGATCTGACATAGCTACCTATAGCGATAAAAATAAGGCGTGATTATGTCAACTATCTGCACACGTCGCTACCCTATATACTTAATAATCTAGCGAACTATAATCTTTAGTAGACTGGGCAAGCGGTGAATTCAGGGTTAAGCTTTTACCGTGGGAGTCGATAACCAATGCACAGGAGCAGTGATTGCTCATGAAGCGGAATTAATCAAACGAAAAGACTTATGAAATCTATCTTATTTATAGTGTCCCTGACGTTAAGCGGTTCTCTATCAGCTGGGCTACGGCAATACGCGGCAAAAATTGAGACATCTGACTGGCAGTTAAGCCAGCAAAGTCGTTTGCAGTGTACCTTGGCACATAAAATACCAGGCTATGGTGAGGCAATGTTTACTAGCATGGCGTCTAAGCAACTGAATATGGAGTTTGAGCTTGATATGCTGCGTTTGCCTAAAACGTTTGGTATGGCGTCTGTCTATTCTGTTCCTCCTCGGTGGATGCCGGGGCAAATGCACCACGCCATTGCAGATATGACCATACGTAAGCAATACAATGGCGATCTGCCAGAGCAAGTTGCGTGGACTATGCTCTCGGAACTAGAAAAGGGTTTCTGGCCGACCATATATTATCAAGACTGGTACAATCAAAATGACAGGATTTCAGTTGGCTTAAATGCCAGCAATTTTGCTGCCCCTTATGAAAATTTCGCACAATGTGTATCGAACCTACTGCCCTATAGTTTTGATGATATTGCCTACACCATTCTCGCCTACCAGAAAAACAGCACCGAATTGACCAAGTACTCCCAGCGCCGTTTGAATATGATTGGTCAATACCTCAAAGAAGATAGCGATATGGAATTAGTTTTGCTCGACGGTTACAGCGATAGCTACGGCGGTCGAGACATGAACAAAACCTTGTCGGTGAGTCGTGCGGTAGAGATAAAAAATTACTTTAGCGACATGGGCGTAGCACCTCAGCGAATCGAAGTGACAGGCCATGGCGAACGACGACACATTGCCCCGAATACCAATGAAATGTCCCGTGCAAAAAACCGACGTGTGGTGATCCGCATGGCGAAACCTTAGCGGGATCGCTTTCTGCCAAACAACGTCAGGATGTGACAGAGCCATCAAAAAAGCCGATTAATACAATTAATCGGCTTTTTGCTATTGGCTAAGTGATGGCGTCGCTGCGCGCCAATGCGCTAACCAATATATCCTTAGCGGGGTTGTTGGTCTAAATACGTCACGACTGTGTCGGTAAAATCAGTAAACAAGCCGTCCACTTTTAGCTGTTTAAACAATAAGTCCAGCGTTTGTTTATTGGTTACGCCTTTTGGCAGCGCGTCTTGCCTAAACGTATATGGGTGCACGTCAAGCCCTGCATCATGTGCGCGTTTGACCAATCCCGTGGGTTGTAGGGTCTGCATATCAACCAACTGAGGGATCCATGGGCCTATACCTTGAGCGATTGTGGCTAACTCTTCGAGTTTTTCAGACGTGCGCAGAGCATCATAATCAGTGGGGGATTCCCCCCAATCATTTTCACCTAGCAACTGAATCAATTTTACTTTTGCGCCCAATTCATGGCGCAAACGTTTCAGCTCAGCATAATCGAAACACTGCACATAAATGGCTTTACTAGCATCATCAAGGCTATGTTTGCGCAGGGTTTTCATAACAATTTTGCTGATATCCACGCCTTGTTCCCGGTGCCAAGCAGGGGATTTTATCTCAGGGTAAAAACCAATGTTCTTGCCAAACTGCCGGTTAAGTTGATTAATCAGCTCAATCTGTTCTTCAAAGGTCGCAATGGTAAATTCAGCGTTGCCTTGATAGCGGTTTTTGAAAATCTGTTTGCCCTCTGTTGTGCTGCGCTCATGCACTTCTAAAGACTTTAATTCTGCTAAGGTAAAATCAAGGGCATAGAAACGCCCGTCATCACGTTTTCGCTGTGGGTATTTATCAGCAACGTTTGTCACTGTATCTAAGTGAATATCATGCAGTACGACTGGTACGCCATCTTTGCTTATCACCACGTCTTGCTCAATAAAGTCTGCCCCAAGGGCGAAGGCGAGAGTAGTGGACTCCATGGTGTGTTCTGGTAGATACCCCGAAGCACCACGATGAGCAATGACCAATGGTTCAGCCCAAGCGGCTTGGCTCGCCAGCAGCGCAAGCAATGACAACGACAAAATTGTTTTCTTCATATTGACTCCAATGTCTCAGTTTCCTTTCGCGGATAATTATGTTGTTTGAATAAGCTCAATGGCGTAACCGTCCGGGTCGCGCACAAATGCAATTACTGTGCTGCCGCCTTTAACTGGGCCAGCGTCTCGATATACATCGGCTCCTTGGGCTTTTAATTGCTCACACACCTGATAAATATCATTTACCCCAAGGGCGATGTGCCCATATGCGGTGCCTATATCGTAGCTATCTTCATCCCAGTTATGGGTTAATTCCAATACGGTGTTGTTGTCTTCGTCGCCATAACCGATAAACGCTAACGTATAGCGGTAATCTTTGTTCTCACTGCTGCGTAGCAGTTTCATGCCAAGCAGTTCAGTGTAAAAAGTGATAGAGCGGTCTAAATTACCGACACGCAACATGGTGTGCAAAAAGCGCATAATGGTCCTTAACAATCCTGAGGTGCGACTAAGTCGTTGATTGTAACTAGTTAACTGTCTCAACAATATGACAAAGCGTAACAAAAAAATGGATAGTCAGATATTAACTGCTTAGTTTCAATCCAATGACGCCAACCGTAATGGTGATTAAACTAACCACTCGCCAAAAATTAAGCGGCTCGTTGAGCATAACAATACCAACAATCGCCGTGCCTATGAGGCCGATAACAACCCAAACGGCATACGCGGTTCCCGCTGGGAGTGATTTCATGGCTATGCTTAATAAACCAAAACTGATGGCCATGGCAACAAGAGTGAATATAGAAGGCCACAGCTTGCTGAAACCGTCACTGTATTTTAGGCCAATTGCCCACACAACTTCGAATAACCCTGCAATGATCAAAATAATCCAGTTCATTTTTATACCTACCCATTTTGAGCTGGGTCGTCCCAGAGAAAAGCGCGAGGGATGAGGTCGTCCTCATTTCGTTGATATCACAACCTTGAGCTAACACAAGCCGCTCTAAGCACGCACAGCGCACAGGTGGTGAAAATTTGATTGTCGAAAAGACGATAAGATTTTAACACAGTGGGTGATTTAATAAATAGTCGCTAAATCACAGATGCAAAACGTGGCGCATTAAACATCCTATTTCTGGGTAACACCTTGTGTAAAAAGCGCGCGTCGATGCAGAGGGAAAGCCCGCTTTGATCATTTAGTGACGGGCAAAGAAAAGAAACACGAATAGTGGTAGTATTTTTGCCGTTCACTATCCGTGTTTATTGTATCTCAATATCTAACGACGATATTCAGAAGCGGTTAAGCGCAATAGCATGGTTTAACTGCAGCTACCTAGCAATACCCATGATGAATCGCTACCTGGCAAACTATTAGTGTACCAATTTGCTTCATAAGCATTGCCTTGGTATTGCATCTGGTCACCTGTGTCGTTGTGGTTATTCGTGCCACCGGGATAATCTGCCTGCACCCAATTAGGGTAGTTATTTATTGCACTACAATCGGTGCCACTGCCTGTTGTCTGCGGGCAACCAGTAGCATCTACATTTGTGCCTTGTGGTGTGTTGGGGCACTGGTCTGTGATATCACTTACACCGTCAGCATCGGAATCGGCTATCGCACAGCCAATAATATCGACTGTTGTACCTGTGGGGGTGTTATCACATTGATCATCACTGTCACTTACTCCGTCACCATCACTGTCTAAATTTACGACACTCGAGTTCCACCCTTTAATAATCGACTTCACCTTTGTGCCTGAGGCAGTCAATGAATTCCAGCTTCCGCCGGGCGTAAAAGTGGAAGCACCTTCGTCTTTATCGTTCAGCGCCCAATTAGCGTGGCTAATATTATTTGCTTTGAAAAAAGCCATCCATGCATCGGTTTCATTTGCATTTACGCCGCCATTGCCATCAGCATTGACAGTTCCCCACTCTGTGGCGAAGAGTGCGATGCCGTTATTTAAAGCCGTTTGTGCCTTATTGCGCAATGACGCACCGTGCGTGCCAGCGTAAAAGTGAAGGGTATAGGCAATATTCGCCCGATCAATGGGATCTTGTGAGGCCACATCAACATCTTGAGACCAAGTCGGCGTGCCAACCACAATCAGGCTATTTGGATCAATCGCACGTATTTTATCGATTAGCGTTTCTGCATAAGGTTTAATGTCATTGGCCCATGAAATCTGCAATGGCTCATTATAGATTTCATAAATAACGTTGTCGTAGGTACCGTATTTATTGGCGACTTCTTCGAAAAACCTCACTGCAGTGGCCTGGTCTGTATGAGCCTCGTGACTATGAAAGTCGATAATGACATACATATCTTGCTCAATAGCGGCGTTTACGACCGTGTCCAGGCGACTCATATTACCGTCCCAGTCAAAATTTAAGCTACCGGCCGTATTTACACCATGGCCTATTGCGGCGCGTATTATGTTCGCACCAAACTCTGACTTTGCATTCGCAACGGCTTGCGCAGTATAGAATTTCTCGCCACCCCAACCGGTATTACTCCAAAATAGACTGTTACCTGCAAAGCTCACGGGAGCGCCATCTGTCACGATTTGATTCCCACTGACATTAAGAGGAGGTACAGCGGCCTCACTCATAATTGCTACTCCTAACATGATAGCCAAAGGCAAACTTGTGCGTTTTAAACGGTCTTTGGTGGATGTACGTAACACGTGTTTCATTAAAATTCCTTGAAATAAATTATTGATCTAGTTGTATTAATCGCCCTTACGCAGAATGTGAATACTGAAGTTCTGTCTCTTTCAACACATTTTGCACATCGATACATCAAGCGGTATAAGGGAAAATACCGTCAAATAGAAGGTAAATTAATTACCCTTTCGGGGTGAGGTTAGCGAAATTCGTTCCAAGTTGCTTAATTATTTTAAGTGATTGTTTTTACTTGATTAATATTCATTTTATGGAAGTTGGAGTTTAGTTCTGTCGTTGATTAGAGACGAACATTAACTAGATTTGATATGAGCGGCATAATATTTTCGTCAATTCTTGAGAGACTAAAATGGGAGTGAAAGACTAACTTTACGCAAACTTGAAACGTGCAATCGAATAAGAGCAAGGCGATGCTTCACACGTCATTTATTTTTATGCAGAGTCATATTCATCGGCCGGGGTTAAGTGGCTGGTAAAGTATTATCGTCAATAAACGCTAAGCTTTGATCACAGGCAAGATTGTTTGTTGCAGTTGCAGTTGCAGTGATTGCTAGCCGCTGAGAGCGCTAACTGACTTTTCGACGCCCAATAAACATGCGCAAGCGCTACGACCTGAGATGACTATTTTTAGATGTAATGTTCAGAAACGAATAACGAGACGAACAAGTCAGAGAGTAGATCAAATAGAGTCAGTAGCTCAAGTGAGTTGCTAAGGCAAAAGATAGGGGGATAAAATAAAGGAGCAATGCGAAACGCGGTCAAAGCATCGCCCCATGGTTACCTATAAAAGGCATATAGCAACTATGACAACAACTATGACAGCCATTATCAGCCCTGTTATTTGTAATTATTCAGGGCTAATACTGACCAGCTGTTTACCGAAGTTTTTGCCTTTGAGCATCCCTTGGAATGCAGGTATCGATTGCTCAATGCCCTCAGCAATAGACTCTCGATAGACCAATTTGCCATCTTTGACCCACTGCGCCAATTTTTGGGTGATTTGTTGGTGTTGATCTTGCCATTCAGTTTGCACAAAAAAGCGAGCGGTGGGTGGGTTAGGGGATGTTGCCAAAATATCTTGCGGCGTTTGTACCTTGCTTAGATCAGTATCGTTATAATTTGAGACATAGCCGCAAATGGGCACTCTAGCGCCTGGATTGAGTAGCTTAGCCACCGCGCGAGTGACATCACCGCCTACGTTCTCAAAATAGATATCGATACCATCGGGGCAGGCTTGTTGTAAGTCTTTTTCAAGATCACCTGCTTTGTAATCTACGCAGGCATCAAAGCCAAGCTCATCAACTACGAACTGACATTTTTCGCTGCCACCTGCGATACCAATGACTTTACAGCCGTACATCTTGCCTAACTGGCCTACAATGCCGCCAACAGCGCCTGAGGCAGCAGACACCACTAAGGTGTCGCCGGGTTGCGGTTTACCGATTTCGGTTAACCCGAAATACGCCGTGCGACCAGTCATACCCGCCGCACCAAGGTAAGCTTGCAAAGGAATATTCAGATCTTGAATTTTGTACATCATGGGCGCGTCATCCGGTTTGACGAAGTACTCCTGCCATCCGCCATAAGCGGTGATATGATCGCCCACAGCGTACTTAGTTGAGCGCGACTCCATTACCTCACCGACCACTTCACCTGTCATTGTGCCGCCAATGGGGGTCGGCGCTGCATATGATTTCATGTCATTCATGCGCGGGCGCATGTAGGGGTCCAAGGATAACCAGACAGTGCGAACCAGTATCTCACCTTGTGCAAGTGGGGCTAGAGGTTGCTCTTCAATTCTAAAATCATCATTTTGTGGCTCGCCATCAGGTCTTTTCGCTAACACAACCGCGCGGTTTACATATTGAGACATAGTGAACTCCTACATACAGTGGTAAATGTATTCTTCGTTGATTTAACGTTGATTCATTGGATCAGACTTCAATTAAATAACGATCCATAAAGCAAAAGCTAGCCAACCAAGTGTGAATAAGGTAACGGTTAGTTGAACATATTTATGGTCTTTCTTAAGCACAATAGCCATTGTAAAAAATGATGAGGCGCTATTAACTGTCTCTATGAAAGCGTGGAATGGGAGACAAAATACACAATACAACCGTTGATAAGTAAGAACGGCAGTAGGCGAGAAATGCACAAGTCTATACTGCAAAGAAGGATGCTACTCACGTTTCAGATAAAAAAAGCCAGCAAAGAATGCTGGCTTTCCAACGCCCCCGTATTCAAATATGAGGCGCTATTGCTTGGCCTTAAAGCAGCTTAACCCGCATTAGCCACTTGACCACCGTCTAACACAACCGTGTGACCACATACGTAATTACTCGCCCTAGAGCAAAGGTAAATTGCCGTACCAGCCACATCAGCCAGCTCGCCCACTTTGCGCGCGGGAAGGCTATCTGCAATCTCTTGCTCATGCCCTTGTAATTGTTTTGTCATCTTGCTTGGGAAAAACCCAGGGGCAATCCCATTGATATTGACGTTAGTTGGGCGAATATCGGCCGCCATATGGCGCGTCAATTGGATCACCGCTGCCTTACTCGCAGAATACGAATAATTATTCATGTGAGGGTGAGTGAGCCCGTTAACAGAGGCAATGTTGACTATCCGTGAAGGCTCGTTCGCGTCGCCCGCTAAACGAAGCGCGGGCAGTAAGCGTTGGCTCAAAAAGAAAATAGACTTCACGTTTAAATCCATGACTTTATCCCAACCTGATTCAGGGAACTCTTCTACCGGTGCTCCCCAGGCGGCACCTGCATTGTTGATGAGGATGTCTATTTTTGACTCGCGTTTAAGCATTTCCTCGGCGAATGCCTCAACCCCCGCCATGGTCGATAAGTCAGACTGAATGGCAATACATTCACCTAAGGCGGATAGCTCAGAAGCGGTCTGCTCAAGCTGTTCAAGTTTGCGCGAAGTGATATAGGTTTTCACACCGTTTTCCACGAATCCACGGGCGATCATAGCGCCAATTCCGCTAGAGCCACCTGTTACGACCGCAATCTTGCCAGCCACTGAAAAAAAATTATTCATCTACGTTCCTTATCTTAGTAAAGCGCCAAGCATAAGGCGCTTCGTTATTTTTGTTATTCTGTACTTGGTCTGGCGGTAACCAATGCCAAGGGCGATCCATAAAAAGGTTATTCTTGCTGCTTACATCCATGCAACTCACCTAATGATAAAAGCGGAGTTCGCAGCTAATCTTTTGCCTGATTCTTGGCTAGCCACTTTTCTCGAAAAAAGCCAAATAGCGAATAAGCAACGAGCGCGAAGCATATAGTGGCAACGATACCAGCGGGGTAGGCCATTAACGCCATACCTGTATCCCAGCCGTAGATAGCCATAACAAGGCATATCACACCCAAAGAAAACTCGATGAGTAAACTTTCCCAAGGTAGTTTTTGGTCGGAATTGACTGGCCGAGCAAAAAAATTCACTTTATAGGGCATCTATCTTCATCCTTAACGTCACATTAGCAACTACCCGCTTGAGCGCATTGCACCTAAACAAAGCACCTAATAGATTGAACCTAAAAACAAGCCCTGAACTATTGCGCTTTAAGGCAGCTCATCCCGAGTCAGTTATTGATAACACAAAAAATGCTGCATGGTGTCTTTGCGATTATTGTCATTATTTATAATTGCTTATTACTCAGTGAATCAAGTATTTTCAGTTAAGTGGTTAGACCAGTTGTTTTTTGTCTGCTATAGTCGCCAAAAGCCGATAAGAAAAACAAATTTTGGAGTTCTACTATGTTGCAGTACAAAGCGCCCGTAATGGACATGAAGTTTTTGATTGAAGACGTGTTCAAATATTATCAACATTATGAAAAATACCCGGAGTTCGCTGAAGCAACCCCTGATTTAGTGGATGCAATATTGCAAGAATGCGCAAAATTTTGTGAAAACGAGTTACTGCCGTTAAATCAAAGCGGGGATAAAGAGGGCTGTAAATTCGATAATGGTGTGGTGACCACGCCAACTGGCTTCAAAGCGGCCTACAACAAATATGTAGAAGGGGGGTGGCAGAGTTTATCTCACCCGGTTGAGCATGGTGGACAAGGCTTACCTCCTTCGCTTGGCATGGCAAAACAAGAAATGATGGGAACGGCTAACTGGTCTTGGGCCATGTACCCGGGCCTGAGCCACGGAGCCATGAATACGATCCAAAGCCACGGCACACAAGAACAAAAAGAGCTTTACCTTACTCGCCTAACTGAAGGTACATGGACTGGCACTATGTGCTTGACTGAGCCCCAATGTGGCACAGATTTGGGCCAAGTTAAAACCAAAGCCATACCAAATGATGACGGAACCTATGACATCGTGGGCACCAAGATATTTATTTCTGCAGGTGAGCACGACCTAACTGAAAACATCATTCATATTGTGTTGGCTAGGTTGCCCGGTGCACCTGAAGGCACGCGCGGCATATCGCTGTTTATTGTGCCAAAAGTACAAGTTGATCAACAAGGCAATTTAGGCGAGGGCAACAAGGTCACGTGCGGTGCCATTGAAGATAAAATGGGCATCAAAGCATCGTCTACCGCCGTACTGAATTTTGATAATGCAAAAGGTGTGTTAATTGGGCCAGAAAACAAAGGCTTAGAATGCATGTTTACCTTTATGAATACGGCTCGCGTAGGCACCGCGCTGCAAGGCGTTTGCGCGTCTGAATTGGCTTACCAAAATTCTTTATTGTATGCCAAAGACCGCTTATCTATGCGAGCGCTAACCGGTAAAAAATGTCCAGATAAAGTCGCCGATCCCATCATAGTGCACCCTGATGTGCGCAAAATGTTGATGACCCAAAAAGCCATCTCTGAAGGTGGTCGCGCGATGATCTATTACACCGCCAAAATAGTCGATGAAATAGAAATGGCTAAGACCGAGGCTGAGCGAGAAAAAGCGGATGACAGGTTAGGCTTTATCACTCCTATTCTTAAAGCGTTTTTAACAGAAATGGGCTGTGAAAGTACTAGCCAAGGCATGCAAATATTCGGCGGCCATGGCTATATTAAAGAGTGGGGCATGGAGCAAATCGTCCGTGATGTGCGTATCTCCACTTTGTATGAAGGCACTACCGGCATTCAAGCCCTCGATTTATTAGGCCGTAAAATACTGCTTACCCGTGGCAAGTCATTAAATGCGTTCAGTAAAGAAGTGCTGCTTTTCTGTAAAGACAAAAGCATGATTTCTAAAAACCCTCACAAGCGCCAAATGAACAAATTTATTTGGGCATTAAGCAAGAATGTGGCGAACTGGCAGCAATACACCATGCGTTTAGCGTTAAAAGCGAAAAAGGATCGCGATATTGTCGGCTCAGCCTCAGTGGATTACTTGATGTACTCAGGCTATATCATGATGGCATATTTCTGGGCGCAGATGGCCCAAACCGCTTATGAAAAGCTCGCGACCGACGTGGAAAATCGAGATTTTTACCGCGCCAAAATTAAAACCGCTGAATTTTATTTTGAGCGTTTACTGCCCAGAACAAAATCACTGGCCAAAACCATGATGGCAGATCCAAAAACGCTCATGCAACTTGATCAAGATTTGCTGTCTTTCTTGTAATAGTTCATGAAAATCAGCGTTAGCGTGTAAGTGATTAAGGTATATCAAGTGTAATGAGTGCTGCAGAATAAAGGAATGCAAAAATAGCAGTAAAGAAAGGGCTAAGGCACTGAGTTATTGGAACCAATTTGACTCAGTGCCTTGGTGTTTATGCTTTCGTTTCATAAACCTAAAGTTAGGCTGCTATCAGTAAGGGGTTCTCCGTAAAGAACAGTCAGTAAAGAACAGTCAGTATCGAATTGTCAGCAAAGAAGTATGAACGCACATAGCCGTTATTAGTACCACGACTGCGAAGATGTAGGTCCGCCGTTAGTCACTAAATGAATCGAAACATTTACTTGATACAAAGCTCCAGAAGCATTTCCAGAGCCAACAAACGTAATACTGAATGACTCGTTAGGGCCCGGCAATCTAAGTCCACCCAAACCAATAGTAGGCTCAGCAACCAAAGCTTCGCGCAATCGACTTCCAAATGTGGGAAATACTCTTGCTGATGTACTTACTTTATCGTCGTCATCTGGGTCAAATATAAACCAGCCACTATCGGTTAAATTCGCACTATTTCCCGCTGACCAAAGATCCGTTGCTGAAGGTACATTTCCAGCGGAAAAAATTTGCTGAGCACTAGATTCAACAGCACTGTAGAAGCGCTCATTATCTTGCTCACGATTTTCATCACTTGAGCTGTCTTGCTCGACTGCGCGTGCAACAAAGCCGAGAAAGGGGTTTCTGATGGTAGGCACATTCGCGGGTACAACAAACATGCCTTGCGCCCGGATCCGTCGACCTTCATCATCAGTTGAGTCTGGCGGCAAAATTAGCCCTCTACGAAATCTAGAGGGAAAGAGGTTACCAGTGGTATAAGGGTCTAATCGAACGTCCCCTCCAAAAGCAGTAACCATTGCAAATTGCAGCGATACTTCGTCTTCACCGAGTTCGCTGAACCCCTCTATTATCAAATCCCATGTTACCTGTACTTTAGCCATTATTTTCTCCTTGTCCTTTTGAAAAAAATGATTAGTTGCCGGCTTAATGAATATCCATTAAGGCTGACAAATTGAAGTATCTACTAGTCCAATATGAGCACACAGTCCCAGCCTTCATCCACCAGATCGTCAAAGGCGCCTTGTAACGATCCTTTCTTTTTGATGGCAATGTGACTAGGTCCTTTCTCGCAATCGAGCTCATCATGCTGAACGGGCTCTAATGACGTCAGTTGCAATATCTTGGCGATTTCAATGGCAGACGTTCTGTCATTGGCCGCAATAACAATATCGTCTGAGTGAATTAAGTAGGGTAATGAAACCGCTTTATCCGTACATCCGTTTAAGGTTGCTAAAGATATTGTTGCTAGCAGCGCTACAGACAGTATTTTCATATATTTCCCCAATTAGTCGTAAAGTTAATCCGCTCAAGTGTTCTGCTGAGCCATGCAAGAATGAGTATAGTCAATTACGTTAGAGGCGAAGCGACGTCAAAGCGATGACTGTGTATCTGATCGAGGGAGATAGTCAATATTATGAGTCGTCATCAGCATAAAATAGTCAGCAAAAACAAGCCCAATAGAAGCAAAGCGACTATTGTAGATTGCAATTAATCTTGCCTAACAAGTGGTTAAATTTAGGTACTGATAAAGCTAAAATTAGGTATGTTTATGTGAGGTAGCTAATAGCAGCAGCCAGGGGAAGTAGATGGAAAGTGGCAAATGGAGCTTACAAAATCATGGGAAGTCTGTGAACTCACTTCTTGCTATGTTGCTGTAGATACCGGCGGACTTATACCTAGCCCAAGCGTCATTATGTAGCGAATGGTTTGCATCAAAATACTCGAGGGGCATTTTACGCTGATACCCATGGGCATTCAGCGCTCGGTCTTCTGCTTCAGTGATAAAGACGATAACTAGCGATTTTGTAAGATATTGACTGATTTCCTTGGCCAAATCAGTTTTTGAAATATCAAGGTTGAGGGATAACAAATGGTTCATGATTTCATTCACAGGAAGCAGGTGCTCTTTTATCACGCTCGAATTTTCAGTGATATTTTTAGAGCGATAAAATTGCTGTAAACCCTCTTTTGCAAGCGGCTCACTGAACTTTCTGATGAGGTGATTGATCGCCACTTTACAATCATTAACCGTACCAAATTTGTCTTTATGATAGGTCATTAGAGACGAAACGATCTGATGAGAAATCCAGTCTGTTGATAAAGCCACCACATCCTCCTGAACCGCCAGATATATTACTATCGCGTAAAAGCCAGCGATTATACCTGCCTATCAGGTGAGGTGGTTAAGCCATTTTTTGTCTGTCACCATAGTGATTAGTGATTTGTTATAAATTCTGTGACTCAGACTCCGTTGGCTGCACTAGTTGTTCATTTTTCTCACTGTATTTTTCTTTAATAAATTTAATGTTCGCATTGAGCTCCATGATTTCTAATTGTGAATCCCGGGCCACGTCACGCATTTCTTTGACTCGCCTCGTAATTACAAAAATAAATATGGGAACCAAGAGCCACAATATGATGAATGCTACATACACCATGATCCCTACGAGCCCGAAACTACCTAAAATACCTTCCATATAAAAAACCTCCTATAAAATTAAACCGTTGGATGATCAATGGTGCTTTTAACTAACTTGCAAAGTAACAACTTTAACTTACATATCAGATTGTTACATATCGTGGAATTAACTGTAAAGGTGAGTTTTTTTCTCAAACGTAAGGTGTGGCCAGTAAGCGTCGAACAGCTCTTACATTTATGTGAAGAACGCAGATGGGCGGGGAGTAATCACGTATGTACGGCAATGTGTATTGAGTTTGAAATGACCTTCCTACGCGCTAGGTACCGAGCAAATGATAAATGCGATTAAGCGTCACCCATCACCAACGACTGCGAGGAATGACCAAAGCCAGAGAATTGCTAAAGCGCGCCTAAAGCAGACGTAACGATAACAACCCATGCATAGCTTGTAGCTTAGCCCCGTGCCTACGATTTCACCGTACGCTGCCTTTCCCCTCCAACGCCCAGTATTGCTGTAAACTCCCTCAATCTACTGGGCCAAAGATACCCCAAGAATTTTTGGGTACTCCCACTTTGCATAGGGAGTCATTATTACCTGAGCATTAAGTTGGGTGTTTTGTATCTGTTATGCTGGATATCTATATAACTTACTCAATACACAACACGTGCCGCACGCTATCCATTTTGTCGCCTTCGTAACGTGCGAGTAAAGAATGTCACCAAACCTGTTCCTGCAAGCAGTACGAGGCTCAGACCCGTTATGACTACAAGGATTGAACCAATAGGTTTTGCAAAGGAATAGCCTGCGTGCAATGACAACATCATGCCCGTTAATTTAACGGATATTTCTGACACGTTAGCGTTTTCGACGTAAACCTTATTATGACAAGACGTATGTACGTATATCCGGCCATCACCTTCAATCTTATTGCCATCGCTAACAGACTTATATGTCAACATGTACGGGCCGTTTTCTTTATTAGGCATAAAAAAAGTCGACAAACGTTTATTGGGGAAAGCTTGCTTTCCTGCTCGTTCAGCATCGGCTGGGGTTATTTTTTCATGACATATTTCCGCAAATCCTGCACTGGCCGGGGGGGCATAAGTGGGGGCTGATAATAACGGGCTGAACCAATTCGGTTTTGCTAAAGCCAATCCCGTTAAGCAAAAATAAATGATCAGTAAAGCACTCCACACACCAATCAATCCATGCAGTGAAAACACGATTTGCTTAACACTCCCATGTAAATGCAAACGGCTGGCTTTACGCCATACGTGACCGTGTTTTGGCCACCATATATACAGGCCACTTATCACAAAAAGAATGAGTAATATGCAAAGAATACAAACAAAAATGATGCCGGGAGCACCCATCAACAAAGAGTGATGGAAATCTATTAGTTCATGAGCAAAGGCCCCATTTAAAGGAAAGTCACCTTTATATTGTGTGCTCCAAGGGTCAACACTGAGCATGCGCAGACCGTCACTGGCATGGGGACCCGTGGGCATCACAAATACCATTGCGGTTTCTATCTTTTCAATTCTGCTCGCGGGCATTAACACACCCACCGTTTGAAAATCTTGCTCATAGCCTTTTGACGCTGATGCGATTAAACGCGTCACATCAGCCATCGGCGGACGAACAGTGGGAGGCGTCGCTTTTAGTACGTCGCCATATTGAAAAATAAACAACTCACCAACAAAGGCAAGCATGGCACCAGAGCCCGCAATAAGTATGATAAAGACGGCAGATATACCGCCCAACCATCCATGTAGCGATGACAATATTCTACGCGAGGAAGCCATCACTAGAATCGAGCTTCCAGACCAATCAAAAATGTTCTTGGTTGCACCAATACCGCGCTATCAAAAGCAATATCGGGCTGTTCGCTATCGACAGGCGCCGTACCCGGGTAACGAGCCACTGTTTTGTGAACATCTCCTATATTTTTAACTGAACCGTAAATTCGGAAACGTGCAAAATCATAAGAAATTTTTGCATCGCCAATTAAGTAGGCATCGGTTTTACCACCGGGACGGTTATTTACATCAGTAAAATAGCCATTGGTATAGCGCGTCACCAAGCTTGCAGACCAATTATTGTGACTCCACGAAAACCCGATACTTGATGTTAGACTGGGGGCAGTTAATAACTGGTTACCTTCAATACCCGAATCAGGGTATTCACTGACCTCGGTGTCTAGTAGACCTAGGTTAATAAAAGCTTCGAGGTTAGGCGTAATAGCTAACGTTGCTCCAAGTTCAATACCACTGGTGTTGACACGGTCTGCATTGCGCACAACAAATGCCTCATCACGTGAATCATCCGGCGTTAGATCAAACGGTAATTGCATGTCTTTATAAGTAGAGTAAAAAACATTCTGGGTGAGAAAAAGTTTGCCGTCGAGTAACGTTTGGCGCCCGTATAATTCTGCTGTCCACACGTATTCAGCACCGTATTCATAATTTACAATAGGGAACGAAAATGTAATACCACCACCGCCAGCGTTGTAGCCGCGAGATATTTGCGCGCCCCAATTGGTTGTGTCAGTTTGTTGCCAATTAATACCTAATTTAGGTAACAAGGCAGTGTAAGTTTCATTACTCGCAATTTTAACCAGTTCTCCTGTTGCATCTCCGCCATAACGTTGATGATGATCTCTTTCATAACGTAAACCGAAAGATAAATCTAGGTCATGAGTGAGAGGTACCAGGCCTTCAGAATACATAGCAATGGTCTTGGATTTATCGGTAAAAGTCTGACCGCCAAAAATTTCAATGGTCTCATCTTGATCCGCTTGATAATAATACAAACCACCCACCACAGAAAAACCACTATTAGCCCTATAATGAACTCTAGGCTCTATCACAACATCTTGGGTATCAATGGTTGCATTGCTTGAATTTGGCGCCGCAGTTCGTTTGAACGTTAAGTCCGTTGTAGAGGTATTCAAAGTAAATCGGATTGTGTCTGACCACTCATTTTCAAAATCCGCTACAACAGACGTTGTTTTTGGATTGTGTACTGGCTGATTTGGAAAATTAGAAACTCTATCTTCAAAGGGCTGAACGATAATTTCACTATTTGGGGCGGTGTAATCGGTATGAGACAGTGTCAAAAGTAATTTACTTTGGGGAGCAAAATCCGGTGTGAGTAATACTTTTCCTCTTAGCGCTAAGGCGTCAACCTCACTAGGGTTACTTGCTCCCTCGTAGGCAGTGTAATTAACGGCTGACTCTCGTTTGACTAAATCGCCAGTTAATCGAAAAGCCAGTTGTTCATCGATGATAGATGTATTAACCATAGCGGAAGCGCGGCGTTGCTGGTAATTGCCCCCCGCAATTTGGACAACGGCTTCATTATCAAAACTAGGATCATTGGTTTTGACAATGACTGTCCCAGCAATCGCATTTCTACCAACCAATGTACTTTGCGTGCCTTTAAGCACTTCAATACGTTCAAGATCAAATATGCCCAGGTCACCAAAAACCACTTCACTATAACTCGCGGGGCGATTATCAATTTGCCAACTTAAACGTGAACGGCTGCCCGCAAAAAAGGCATTGGCATTTTCAGCTGCGCCCGTTCCATCTACCCCGCGTACAGTTGGAGCCTTGCCTGTTCCCGTGACAACTGAAATATTGGCGGCTGATTCAAGCACGTTGCGCAACGTGTCTAAGCCTGCACGATTTCTCAAGATTTCTTCATCAAAAATGTCTGCACTGTTGGCCGTATTAAATATAGGCCGCTGGATCAACTCGCCCGTTACCGTGATTCTTTCGATGTCTTTTTGTTTATTTTTGACCGTGCCACTTGATGCTTCTTGTGCATATGTTTGAGCACAAAACGCAGTGCTTGCGATATAAAAAGCGCTTAAGAATACTGATGATTTCATTTTACCTTTCCTGCACGGATACAATTACCGCAATATTATTATTGATTGAGAATTATTCGCATTAATTGTATTGTGCCGTGCCGTCTTATTCGCTGCCACTCCAATTAAGGGCGAATTACTCCAATAGCGGCATCATTTAATAGGGATGAATTTAGATGTGTATTCAAACTTGGCAGCAGCAACATGCAGATTTTAATAATCGAATAACAGATTTAGGTGTGAAGCCATCCATATCAATTAGCGATCCAAATGGGATGTTACAGCTTGCACATGCTCACTTTGACGCCTTTGATGGTTACTTTGAAGCTTCTCCACGTTTAATGCTTAACCTGTGCACAGCGGGTGTGGCTAAATTAGGTCGATTCTCTAAAGAGGCCAATATTGAAGGCGTTATTCGAGCAGGTGACGTGATGGTATCCGTTCCTCATTCAGAAGCGACTGGCTATTACTCACCTATTTCAATGTTAGGGATCGCAGTCGATCTAACAATGTTTGAAAATGTGATCGGTGAAAAAATATCGACCGATGAGCTTTTGCCTGCAGCATCAAGTTTTCACCGCAATCCGTTAATCACCTCAGTAATGACCGCGTTATGGCGCGACGCAGAAGCAAATGGACTCACCAGTGCGTTTTTTGAACAAGGGCTGTTGGTTATTCTGCACGAATTAGCCAACTATCGTAAAAACCCTACTCTGAAACGAGTGGTCAACCCACTATCTGGAGCCCGTTTGAATCGTTCACTTGAGTTCATTAATAATAAGTTAGATACAAACTTGCGTGTTTCAGCCGTGGCTCAAGAAGCAAATTTAGATGTACGTACCTTTACCCGCACTTTTCGCGCGGCAACGGGCTACGCGCCATTCGAATATATGACTATGCGTCGCATGGAGGTAGCGAAAAAACTACTACGCAGAGGGGATAGTGTTACCGAAATATCTATGGCAGTTGGGTATTCCAATCCCAGTAAATTTTCAGCCGCGTTTCGCCGTCTAAATGGTAAAACCCCAAGAGAGTGGGTAGCTGCTCAGGATTATTGATTAAAGGGGCTTACCGTATTCGACAAAAAGCGAACGTTTAAGGGAAGTGAATGAAGATTGCTGCCCTCGCTATTTGAGTGACTTCATAACTCGCCCTGTTTTTACATTCCAGCGCCTCTGATTTAGTGGATTCAAGGGCAAATAAAAATCAATTAAAGTCTTCATTACGAATGTCAGTCAAGGCGCGCAGGTGACCAAATGGATGGCGGGAAGTACGGCTACGCAGAGAATACTTGGCCGGCGCTCCAGTTGCGGTGATGGCGGGAGCGAAGCACATAATTGCCACAGGCCATAAATAAGCATAGCGCAGGCTTTGCCGTTGCTGTCGCTGCTTTTGCCTTTTCGTGACTCAAACTTTTCCGCTCAAAGTGGCGACTTGTCTTACCCTTCTTTTGAAAACCACTAGTGATTGATTCATCGTTAATTTAATAAGGAACATTTTTAACATGGGTGTCTTCGTATCTATCTTCGTATCTAAGGGCAGGAGCGCAGGAGTTTAGAGGCCTCCGGTTATCCGATTATAGCTCTGCTATGTGCGAGAGAGTTTCAGGATGACGTTGTACTAATTTCAAAAGAGTAATTGCTTGCCCATTTGGAGCACTGCGTCCTTGCTCCCAGTTCTCTAAAGTACGGGAAGATGTATGAAGCAAGCTAGCAAATACACCGCGAGACATATTAAATTTTTCCCGAATATGTACAATTTCACTAGGTGAAATATCAAGTTCATTTGAGTCATTAACTTGATGTGTTTTAAGGGTAAGCTTCCCCTCTGAATGCTCTTTTGCTTCAACAAGAGCCGAGCTTAATTCTGTAAATAAATCACGATTGCTCATTGCGCCATACCTCCATAAAAGTCTTTAATTGATTCTTTTGATCTGGGGTTAAATCTGACATTTCACTCTTCCCATAAATAGTGAGTAAATAGAAGCGTCGTTTTTGATCAAAAAAGTAATAAATGACACGTGAACCACCACGCTTACCTTTACCCTTACTTGCAACTCGAAGCTTGCGCAAACCAGCTGTACCTTGAATAACATCCCCTTGTTTAGGGTTTGACATTAGTTCAGCTTGAAACAGCCTAAACTCTTCATCATTGAGGTAGTCATCTCGATATTTCTCAAATATTTTTGATTCTACGAATATACACTTCATCATCAAAGTGTACGCAGTTCGCGTATAGTAGGCAAGGAGGGATATAAATGAGTTCTAACAGCGCTTGTTAATTCATTTTTACGAGAAATGTGCTGCACACACGACATCCATGCCTTTTTTTAAAACGAAATCCATTTCGTCCGACTTACTTTTCTTCAACAGCTAAGAAAAGTAAGCAAAAGAAGCCGATCTCCAACCAATTTTTTGATCCATATTTTTAATTGTCTTCAAAGCCAGAACGGCGAAAGGTAACATCCTTGTAAAACACTTCGCTGACTAAGCTCTTCGAAAACTTATAATTCAAAACTGTGTTTAAACCCATCCTTGGTGTCTCACTCAGCTTCACCATCCATGGCGAATCGTTCACCCGATAGGAGCGTTGCTCCTAAAAGCCACGGGCTCACCCTTGTCTGGACATCTGACAAGCCAATTAAAAAGATGGAAAATTGGAGTCGTGAAAAAGACAAAGCATGTGCTTTGCACACTAATAATCCGGTGTTTTAAGTGTGTATTTGACATGAATTCACATGGGTGTCTTGTTAATTCATTAGCGTCCCAGCGAGCTTGCGAGCGATTTAATTCGTTTGTTATATGACGATGCCTAATCCTAGACTACCGATAGCTAACAAAAAGGAAGTCCAACCTAGTAAAAAATAAAATGAAACACCATAGCTAGGTTTTTCTAGGTTTCCTGATTTGAACTCAGCCAATTTGACAGATGCAGCCAGACAGCAGACACATGATATAACAGCAAAGAGAACCGAGACCTTTAGATAATAAGCCGGAAACGCAGGAGCCCCTTTGAATACGAGGCCACCAATAAATAGAGAACAAAGTGAGATTATCACTTTTAAGATATCTATATGGGAGTCAACAGTCTCTTTTGTAGCCTTAAATCGAAATAGTTTTTCAATCATCAAGTATCCTACTAGTCCTATAACTTCCCACTTAGGGGCGCAAATACGCAGGCTATAATACAGAGCGAAGCGAAGGGAGCCTGCGTGTTTGTGCCCCAACGAGCGGCAGCGAGTGACTACAGTGTTTTGTAAGGCGATTTGCCCAAACAGCCTAAACTAATAACCTCTTACAACTAGAAAGAAAATGCAAATAGCGACCATTATTAGAATGTAAATTATGAGTGGGCCAGAATTACCATTTTTAGCCTCTGACGCTAGGTAGGCATTAAACTCTTTTTTACTCTGCCTGCGGCCATGTTTTGATGCAAGATTGTGTTTACCTACCGATGTAGTACCCGCAGTTACATATTCTTTTGCTGTAGCTAATGTAGGTAACGGACCAAAGTCTGCATTACCGTCTGATTTAAGTACGTACCAGTTGGCACCGTCTTTAACAATGAAACGGCCATCCGAAACGGAGTACTGGCCAGCCTCAATCCTTTTAATTGATATCATGTTATTCCCTTATCGCCTAACAATATTAATAGCCGGAAAAGTTCCTTATTTAAACACGGAATTTTTCCGCCTTTCCCTATATGTCGTTTTTAGCATACACCGTAACTTGTTGTACAGGTTAAATTTTTTCCATTTCTTAAACATAATCTTTATCATTAGTTCTTGTGGTTCAGCGAAGCGCATAGTCGCCGCTGGCAATAAATAAGCAACGAAGCGCTCCGTTTCTCGACTCAACTTTCTTTGGCGACGCAGCCGCTGCTTTTGCTTTTCTTACGACTCAAACTTTCCCGATCAAAGTGGCGACTTGTCAGATGGCCAGACAGGGAGGTCTGGACAAGGCGTGTTGCTTTACAGGGATGTTTCCTCACGTCGGTCTGACAATAAAGGCGCTACTTTTAACGGGATAGAAAGTTTGTTGGAGCCGGCTGCTTGAATGCTATTCATAGTACATTTTTCATTTACTCTAACTACGAAGCACCCGTTTCTCGACTCAAGACTCCCCGAGCATCGAAGGCTTACACTGGGTCGATTGCATGGATGCAATCTAAGTGAAAGTCGTGTCGGGAACGCGTTTTCATGACCGGTGTTAGTCGAGACGCACAGGGAATAGAGTCTTGCTGGAGAGCGGCCCTTTTTGCTTACTTTTTACGGCTGTTGGTAAAAAGTCAGTTGAGCCGCGGGACGCGGTTTGAAAATAGGCATGGATGCCATAAGCGCAGTGCATAGGTGGCCGTAGGCCATAAATAGGCAACGAAGCGCACAGTTTCTCGAATCAACTGTCTTTGGCGACGAAGTCGCTGCTTTTGGTTTTTTTACGACTCCAATTTTCCATCTTTTTCTTCGGCTTGCCAGATGACCAGACAGGGACGTCTGGACAAGGCGAAGTGCTTTACATGGATGTTTCCTTTCGCCGCTATGGCATTGAAGGCGAATAAAAATATGGATCAAAAAATTGGTTGGAGGTCGGCCTTTCTTGGTGACTTCTTTTGGCTGTTGAAAAGAAGTTACTGGCTCGTAGGGACGAGAGTCATACTCGTCATGGATGACGATAAGCGCAGCGCATAGTGGCCGCAGGCCATAAATTAAGCAGCGAAGCTGTGCTCAGTGCACGCAGTGCATAAGTGGTCAAAGACCATAGGTGGCCGCAGGCCATAAAGTAAGCATTGCGCATAAGTGAGCGCAGCTCATAGGCAGCGAAGCTGTGCTCCGTGAGCGAAGCTCATAAGATAAGCGCAGCGAATGATCGTGCACGCGGCACATAAACAACCGCCAGATTAAAAAAAGAGCAAATTGTCGACAATACCCGCAATTCCCTCTTGAAAAAACCAATTACTCTGCTATATTGTCGACAACATTAAATCGCTGACGCACTTTATTTAAGTCGCTGACGCACTTTACCTAACTCGCTGACGCACTTTATTTTCAGTAAAAACTGTCGTCTTCATCGGGCGCCATCACTCAAGAGAACACGCTAAATTCATGCAAAACCTAACCGAACAACCTATTACTGCTGCTGATAAAACCTTTTTCCAGTTGCGTAAAGACATCGTTGAAGGTGTGGTGCTGGCGGGTTCAAAGCTTAGTGAAACGGAATTGTCGACAAAGTATGGCGTGAGCCGCGCCGTTATCCGAGAAGCGATAAACCGCTTAGAGGCGTGTCATATTGTCGAGCGCAAAGCCAATGTGGGCGCGCGCGTGGTGTCTTTGTCTCCCGAAGGGCTGGTGGACTTGTATCAAGTACGTGAGTCCCTTGAAGGCATGGCCGCGCGTTTAGCGGCACAAAATATGACCAATGACGAAATCGCCGACTTAAATGCTCTACTTAATGTGCACTCCCAAGACTTAAAAAATCACGGCTCTTATTATCAAGAGGCAGGGGACGTGGACTTTCACTACCGAATTATTTTAGGCAGTAAAAACAACCACCTTATCACCATGCTAGTCAACGGTATTTATCATTTGGTGCGCATGTATCGCGTGCAGTTGGGCATGTCTGGCCCTCGCGTAAGCACAGCGTTTGATGAGCATAAACATATTGTACAAGCGATCTCGAATCGGGACGGCGAGTTAGCAGAGATGCTGATGCGCCGCCATATTTTATATTCGAAAAATAATATTCAGCGCAAATTAGCGCCACAGCCGGTCTAGCTGTGGCGTCATTTTGTTGTCATCAAATAACCCTTTAATTGTTGCATTGGGGTGAATGTTCACCTCATCACATAATAACTACTCTAAGGAGCAAGTCATATGAGCCCAGGTCAAAAATTCCGCCAAGCCTTAGCCGATAATAAACCGCTGCAAATCGTTGGGGCGATCAACGCGTATTCCGCCATGATGGCCAAGAAAATTGGCCACAAAGCCATTTACTTATCAGGTGGCGGTGTGGCGAATGCTTCTTACGGGTTACCGGATTTAGGCATGACGTCACTAAACGACGTGATTGTCGACGTGCAGCGTATTACCTCGGCCTGTGACTTACCGCTGTTAGTGGATATCGACACGGGGTGGGGCGGTGCATTTAATATTGCCAAAACCATTCGCGATATGGAAAAGGCGGGTGCTGCTGCGGTACATATGGAAGACCAAGTGGCCCAAAAGCGCTGTGGTCATCGCCCGAACAAAGAAATTGTGCCTTTAGAGGAAATGGTTGACCGAATCAAAGCGGCGGTTGATGCGCGCACCGACCCTGACTTTTTCATCATGGCCCGCACTGATTCGTTCGCCCAAGAAGGTTTAGACGCCGCCATTGCCCGCGCTAAAGCGTATGTTGCTGCCGGTGCCGACGGTATATTCGCAGAAGCGATTAAAACAGAAGAGCACTACCGCGCCTTCGCCGAGGCCTTAGATGTGCCGATTTTGGCGAATATCACTGAGTTTGGCCAAACCGAATTATGGAACAAACAAGTGCTAGGTGAGTGGGGTGCCGCGATGGTGCTTTACCCATTAAGTGCATTTCGCGCCATGAACAAAGCGGCCGAAAACGTGTACAACGCAATCCTAGAGCAGGGGGATCAAACCTCTGTGGTCGATACCATGCAAACACGCATGGAGCTTTACGATTACCTGAATTATCACGATTACGAACAAAAGCTAGACAGTCTTTTTGCCCAAGGCAAAAACAAGTAAGCGCATAAATAGCGTCGCGTAAACCGAAGTTTCACGGCGCAAAAAAATCAAAGTGATTAACGTTTTAACGAGCACGTCAAATAAACGTTAACGAATACATATTTAGGAGCAAATCATGGTTGACAAAAAATTAAGTGGTGCGGGTTTACGTGGTCAAAGCGCGGGTGAAACGGCGTTATGTACAGTGGGTAAGTCAGGTTCTGGTTTAACGTACTCAGGTTATGACGTTTCGGATTTAGCGGACAACGCGACCTTTGAAGAAGTGGCTTACTTGCTGTTTAATGGTGAACTGCCTAATCAAGCCCAACTCGACGAATACAAAGCATCTTTGCTGACCCAGCGTGATTTACCCCAAGCACTTAAAGAGGTGCTGAAACTTATTCCAAAAGACGCACACCCAATGGATGTAATGCGCACAGGGTGCTCATTTCTAGGCAACATTGAGCCAGAAACAGACTTTTCCCAGCAGCATAAGGCAGCGAATCGTTTGTTGGCGGCGTTTCCTGCCATCATGTGTTACTGGTATCGCTTCACCCATGATGGCGTTGAGATTGATTGCACCACAGATGAAGACTCGTTAGGCGGACATTTTCTGGCGTTACTTCACGGTAAAACACCATCAGAGCAGCACCGTAAAGTGATGGATGTATCGCTTATTTTGTACGCAGAGCATGAATTTAATGCTTCTACCTTTACTGCGCGTGTGTGTGCGTCGACGCTGTCTGACATGTTCTCTTGTGTGACCGGCGCGATTGGTTCGTTGCGCGGTCCATTACATGGAGGGGCGAATGAAGCCGCCATGGACATGATCCAAAAGTTCAGCTCCCCTGCGGACGCCAAAGAACAAATGGCTGGCATGCTTGAGCGTAAAGAAAAAATCATGGGCTTTGGCCATGCGATTTACCGCGAGTCTGACCCGCGTAACGTGATCATCAAACGATGGTCAGAAAAACTGGCGCAAGAAAATGGCGATACATCCTTGTATGACATTTCAGTGGCCTGTGAAGAATTCATGTGGGACAGCAAAAAACTGTTCTGTAATGCGGATTTCTTCCATGCGTCTGCGTATCACTTTATGGGGATTCCGACTAAATTGTTCACGCCGATTTTTGTGTGTTCACGCCTAACTGGTTGGGCTGCACACGTGATGGAGCAGCGCAGCAACAATCGTATTATTCGCCCAAGTGCCGATTACGTTGGGCCAGAGCCGCGTAAAGTGTCACCTATTAGTCAGCGCTAAGCGGGCGAGCAGGGCGAATGTGTATGCATTCGCTTGTGCCTCATCGCTTACATTTTTTCGCCAGTATCTGCATTTCTCATTATCAAACAGGTTATGACTGGCGCGTTGTTACTCTCGTATTTAAGGACCGCTATGAATACTGATTACCGTAAACCTCTTCCAGGCACCCAGCTTGACTATTTTGATACTCAAGCAGCCGTGGATGCCATTACCCCTGGCGCTTATGCCAAATTACCTTATACCTCACGGGTGCTCGCTGAAAACTTGGTAAGACGCTGTGCCCCTGAACAACTCACCGACTCGCTTAAGCAGTTGATTGATCGTAAACGTGACTTGGACTTTCCTTGGTTTCCCGCACGCGTGGTGTGCCACGATATTCTTGGGCAAACGGCGTTGGTTGACTTAGCCGGATTGCGCGATGCCATCGCTGAAAAAGGCGGTGACCCGTCAAAAGTAAACCCAGTGGTGCCCACCCAGTTAGTGGTGGATCACTCATTGGCCGTTGAATACGGTGGTTTTGATAAAGACGCATTTGAGAAAAATCGCGCGGTAGAAGACAGACGCAACGAAGACCGCTTTCATTTTATTCAATGGACCAAAACCTCGTTTAAAAACGTCGATGTTATTCCATCGGGTAACGGCATTTTGCATCAAATTAACCTTGAGCGTATGTCGCCAGTGGTGCAAAAGCTAAATGGCGTGGCCTTTCCGGATACGTTAGTGGGGACCGACAGCCACACACCCATGGTCGATGCCCTTGGCGTGATGTCGATTGGTGTGGGTGGTCTTGAAGCAGAAAGCGTTATGCTAGGGCGCGCGTCGTACATGCGCCTACCAGATATTATCGGTGTGGAATTGACAGGCCGGCCGCAAGCGGGGATCACCGCCACTGATGTGGTGTTGGCATTGACCGAATTTTTACGTAAAGAAAAAGTGGTGTCGTCGTATCTAGAGTTTTACGGCGAAGGCACTAAGCACCTGACCTTGGGTGACCGCGCAACCATTTCAAACATGACCCCAGAATACGGTGCCACCGCAGCCATGTTCTATATTGACCGTCAAACCATTGATTATTTGACTCTCACCGGCCGTGATGACGAGCAGGTGAAATTGGTTGAAACCTACGCAAAACACACTGGTTTATGGGCTGATAGCCTTGAAACTGCTGAGTACGAGCGTGTACTGACATTTGATTTATCGACTATTGGGCGCAACATTGCTGGACCGTCGAACCCTCATAGTCGCGTACCCACCTCTGAATTGGCCGAACGTGGTATCAGTGGGGTGATAGAAAACGAAGAAGGCAAAATGCCCGATGGCGCTGTTATCATTGCGGCGATAACCAGTTGTACCAACACCAGTAACCCGCGCAACATGGTGGCGGCTGGCTTAATTGCTCGCAATGCCAACAAGCTTGGCTTAACGCGTAAGCCTTGGGTAAAAAGCTCTTTGGCACCTGGCTCAAAAGCGGTGCAGCTGTATTTAGAAGACGCCAAATTATTGCCTGAGCTAGAACAACTCGGGTTTGGCGTGGTGGCATTTGCTTGTACATCATGTAACGGCATGAGCGGTGCGCTTGACCCGGTGATCCAACAAGAAATTACCGAGCGCGACCTATACACAACGGCTGTGTTGTCGGGTAACCGTAACTTTGATGGGCGTATTCACCCTTATGCGCAGCAAGCGTTTTTGGCGTCACCCCCTTTAGTCGTGGCGTATGCTATTGCCGGTACTATTCGTTTTGATATCGAACGGGATATTTTAGGCCATGATAAAAACGGTAATCCAGTCACGCTAAAAGATATTTGGCCTACCGATCAAGAGATCGATGCGGTCGTCAAAGCCAGCGTTAAACCTGAGCAGTTCCGCAAAGTGTACGAGCCCATGTTTGATTTAAAAGTGGAGTATGGCGCGCACATCAACCCTCAGTACGATTGGCGCCCACAAAGTACCTATATTCGTCGTCCTCCTTATTGGGAAGGGGCCTTAGCCGGCGAGCGCTCCATGAAGGGCTTACGTCCATTGGCGGTGTTGGGCGACAACATCACTACGGATCACTTATCGCCTTCAAACGCTATTCAATTAAACAGCGCGGCAGGTGCCTATTTGCACAAAATGGGGTTGCCCGAAGAAGACTTTAACTCTTACGCGACCCACAGGGGCGACCACTTAACCGCTCAGCGCGCAACGTTTGCAAATCCTAAACTGTTTAATGAAATGGTGCGTGAAGTCGGTGCTGACGGGAAAAGCAAGGTCAAACAAGGCTCGCTAACGCGTTTAGAGCCACAGGGTACAGAAATGCGTATGTGGGAAGCGATTGAAACCTACATGCAGCGCAAGCAGCCACTGATTATTGTGGCGGGTGCGGATTATGGTCAGGGGTCATCCCGTGACTGGGCAGCCAAAGGCGTACGCTTAGCGGGTGTTGAAGTGATTGTTGCCGAAGGTTTTGAGCGTATTCACCGTACTAACTTAATTGGTATGGGCGTATTACCGCTGGAGTTTATGCCGGGAGATAACCGTCACACGTACCAGATAGATGGCAGTGAAACCTATGATGTAGTAGGTGAGCGCAAGCCAGGTGCACAAATGACCCTGAACATTACCCGCAAAAACGGTGAGCAGGTGAGTGTGCCGGTGAAGTGCCGTATTGATACCCAAGAGGAATCGTCCATCTATGAAGCGGGCGGTGTGCTACAACGCTTCGCGCAAGACTTTCTTGAAGCGACAGTAGGGTAAGGAGTAGGCATGGCTACTGAATCTAAAACACATCAGCCACAAATCAAAATCCCTGCGACATATATGCGCGGAGGCACCAGTAAAGGGGTGTTCTTCGCTCTGAATGACTTACCAGAGGTGGCGCAAAAGCCTGGCCCTGCAAGGGACAACCTCTTACTGCGGGTGATTGGCAGCCCTGATCCTTACGCTAAGCAAACCGACGGTATGGGCGGCGCAACGTCGAGTACCAGTAAAACGGTGATCCTGTCGAAAAGCGATCGAGCCTGCCACGATGTGAATTATCTGTTCGGCCAAGTGGCTATCGATAAAGCCTTTGTCGATTGGAGTGGTAACTGCGGTAACTTAACGGCTGCTGTGGGCTCGTTTGCCATCAGTAATGGTTTGGTGAGCGCCAGCCGTATTCCGCAAAACGGCATTGCCGAGGTGCGTATTTGGCAGCAAAATATCCAGAAAACCATCATCGCCCATGTGCCCATCACCGATGGCGAAGTACAAGAAACCGGTGATTTTGAGTTAGACGGTGTGACATTTCCTGCAGCTGAAGTGTTGATAGAATTTATGCACCCAGCGGATGACGGCGATGCAGCTGCCGAAGGCCCAAGTGGCATGTTCCCCACAGGTAATATTGTGGATACCTTGGATTCACCTGAGCTGGCGGCTGTTGGGGTAAGCAACCTTAAAGCCACGTTAATCAATGCAGGTATTCCAACGATTTTTGTAAACGCGGAAGACATTGGTTATACAGGCACAGAATTGCAAGAGGTGATAAACGGCGATCCCGCTGCACTGACCAAGTTTGAAACCATTCGCGCTCAAGGTGCTGTGCAAATGGGGTTAATCAAGGATATTAGTGAAGCTGCGTCACGCCAGCATACGCCGAAAGTCGCGTTTGTAGCGCCGCCAACGCCTTATGTGTCATCCAGTGGCAAGACCATTGAACGTGATGACATCGATGTACTGGTGCGGGCCATGTCGATGGGTAAATTGCATCACGCCATGATGGGTACGGCAGCCGTGGCCATTGGCACAGCTGCAGCCATACCAGGTACACTGGTGAATTTAGCCGCGGGCGGCAACGAGCGTAGCGATGTGCGTTTCGGTCACCCATCAGGCACCCTAAAAGTCGGCGCGGCTGCCGAGCAAGTGGATGGGCAATGGTCAGTGATAAAAGCGTCCATGAGTCGCAGTGCGCGTGTATTGATGGAAGGCTGGGTGCGTATCCCTAAAGACAGCTTCTAACTCGCTTAACGAGCACTGCTTAAGTCACTTGTCGGGCTTGGCGCCGAATATCGCCAGCATCGGCTAAGCTGACTTAATCGGCGTCATTTAGATAAGCGATTGGAAAGCGACCTTAGCCTTTGCTAAGGTCGCTTTTTTATGTCAGCTGCTTTCACAGCGTATCGAAATTCTATTTTTCAATCTAAGTTGAGCTCGTAATTAAGGATAAGCTGCAAGGATGATCGCCCCCGATACTGCCGCGTTTTGGCGCGCCACCCTAGCACTGTGTTTAGGCTCCTTCATGGTGTTTGCTAACTTGTATGTTACCCAGCCATTATTGCCTATGATAACTGAGCAGTTTGGGGTGTCCGCGCTGCAATCAAGTGTCAGTTTTACTATTACTACCTTTACTCTGGGGATCTCTCTATTATTTTATGGGCCGCTCTCTGATGCCGTTGGGCGCAAAGGGATCATGTTGTTCACCATGGCGGGTATTACGGTTACTACTACTTGCTTGGCATTCGCTGGTGATTATCACAATTTGCTGATTTTACGTGCCGCGCAGGGTTTCTTTTTAGCAGGTTTACCCGCTATCGCGGTGGCCTACATGAGTGATGAATTTAACGCTGATGCTTTGATGATAGCCGTAGGTATCTATATCAGTGGTAATTCACTCGGTGGCATCGGTGGGCGGTTACTCGGGGGATTTTTAGGGGAAAACTTTGGTTTAACGGGCACATTCGAAATAATGGCGTTATTAAGTTTGAGCCTGACATTGGTGTTTGCTTGGCTTTTACCGCCCTCAAAACGCTTTACCCCCAAAGCGCTGCGGCCTATACCCATGCTAAATCAGCTGGGAGCACATCTTGCCAACAAACGCTTACTGTTGAGTTACCTGATTGGCGGGCTAAGCTTTTTTGTCTTTGTGAACCAATTTAGCTTTGTTACGTTTGTGCTCAAAGACAGCCCGTATGCTTTATCGGCGCAGTATATTGGATTGCTATTTTTAACTTATTTATCTGGCACTTACGCATCGGCTATTTCAGGTAAGTTGGGCAAGCGTTATTCGCAACCTGTATGCATGATGGCGGGTACAGTGATAATTATGCTGGGTTCAGCCGTGACGTTAATTCCGTCTTTATATGCGATTATTCTAGGGTTACTGATTAATGCCTTTGGTTTCTTTTTAACGCATTCCACTGCAAGCAGTTGGGTAAGCTTAAATGCTAAAACGGGCAAAGCTAGCGCGTCCTCTTTGTATCTGACTTTTTATTATCTTGGTGCCAGTTCTGGAGGCATCTATTTAAACCTATTCTGGCAAGGCGGCCATTGGGGTGGTGTTGTGTTAGGGTCTTGGTTAATGCTGTTGGTTATATTGGCACTCGGTTACAAATTAAGACGTCTACATGGTATTTCATAGTAGACCTCACTATAGTAACGCCATGCACTAACACCATTTATCCTTTTCGTTGATCTGCGCGTTTGGGCACTATAAAGTTCATAGACCGGTTTACTTGTTGGAATAGCCACAATTACGAGTCATATACCAGATAACACTGTATTACTTAGCTTAAGCAAACTGAGGCAAGTGATTGCATTAGGTACAGTGCTGATGATGAGTTTTATCATTGCGGATTTAAGCGTTATCCCCGAAGCGGTTAAACAGGTCTACCTTGTCTCTCGGTTAGGCATGCAATTGCCAATATTGTGTATCTTTTTCGCTCTGACTTTCCTACCGAATTACCATCGAATTTATCACTTAGTGCTGTGTGTCAGTCTCCTTCTAGTGTGCTATGCCAACTACTGGCTGATTGTACAATGCTGGCAAATAGCAGAGTTTTCATTTTCCTATGAGGGGACTCTGCTTTATGGACTTTTTTGTATGTTTATCATGCGATTATCATTCAAATTTTCAATTATTTTTGTATCGTTTACTATATTCGGATTTGCTCTAATTGTAGGCTCATACCCTGTTTACGCAGGCTTTGGTATGGTAAATCTTGGCTTTGTCTCCCTTGGTTTACTGATCAGCTTGATTGGCGTAAAGCAAATTGAAAGTGCCTTTGGGCGCTTTCAGCATCTTAACGAAAAGCTTGTGCACTTAAATCAAATAGATCAATTAACTGGGCTATATAATCGTGGCGCTTTAGAGCAACAGTTTGATCTGATGCTATCGGTTTCTAGTCGTATAGGCACATCTATCAGTGTGTTTATGATTGACCTTGATAATTTTAAAGATTTTAACGATGGCTATGGGCATTTGCGCGGTGACGAGGTGATAAGAATTCAAGCAGAAATATTAAGGCAAGTGTTTAATCGTGAGACAGACACGGTTGCGCGCTATGGCGGTGAAGAGTTTATTGTCATATCACTGGGCATTAACGCACTGGCTTCTGAGGCGCTGGCTGCTGAAGTGCTGCGAGAGTGGGAAAGAAGAAAAATTCAACACGGTAAAGGTCAGGGCCAAGACTTTGTAAGCTGTTCCATTGGTCTGATAAGTACGCATGTAGATAAAGACACGCAGAAGACGCAATTAATCGATCAAGCGGATAAGGCACTTTATGTGGCAAAAAATGAGGGCCGAGCGCGCTTTATTAATGCTGATATTGCTGACGGGTCTTAATATTACTTTCATTTTGGTACGCAATAACGCGGCTCATTACGTGGTTGACTGCAACGTTAAAAGCACTTCGTCACTGCGCAACCGACCGAGTAATACTGCCACTCACTTTGCAATTATTACTGTTTCAGCGCTTGGCTCACCAGTTTTTACCTTCTAAAAATATCATTCCGTTATAACCAAACATGTCTACACAATAGAGCGCTTCTAGCATGAGCACGCGAACGTATATAATTTCCAGCGATTGGAATACCCCTTGCTTAGCCTACGTCACATCACTTTAACGTTACGAACAGGTATGCACTTTTAAAGCGACAACCAAAGCACAAGGTGTCAGGTGCAGCCGCAGCCGTAACTCAGCAAGAGGACAATACCATTGCCAAATATTCATAATTCAACGTCATCTCAGCCCGAAACAAATAACGGACTAAGTAGCGAGAAAAGCAGTGAAAAAAGCAACGAAAAAAGCGCCTTTCCTTCTTTATCTGCGCCAATCAATATGGGCAACATACAGCTTAACAATCGTGTGTTCATGGCCCCGTTAACACGCTCGCGCTCAACCCCAGGAGAAAATTTACAAACGCCTTTGCATGCCTTGTATTACGCACAACGGGCTTCTGCGGGCCTGGTTATCTCTGAAGCCACCCAAATCAGCCCTCAGGGCCAAGGTTATGCGTGGACGCCGGGCATTTTCACTGACGAGCAAGTTCAGCACTGGCAAGTGGTCACAGATGCAGTGCACAACGCGGGGGGGCGTATTTTCTGTCAACTATGGCATGTTGGGGCAATTTCTCATCAAGTGTTCCAGCCACATGATGCGCAGCCATTTTCATCAAGCGAATTTCAACCTGAAGGCGAAGCCTTTGTGGGGGATCTATTGCCTGATGGCCCAACGGTGCCACACCCTACAGCGCAAGCGATGACGCTTGAGGATATTGATAACCTTAAACGCGATTACCGTCACGCAGCGAAATGCGCCAAGGAAGCTGGGTTCGATGGTATCGAATTACATGCTGCCAACGGCTATTTACTTGATCAATTCATTCGCTCATCGGTGAACAAACGAGACGATCAATATGGTGGCAGTGTCGAAAATCGATTGCGTTTACTCGAAGAAGTCATTGACGTTATCGCACAGGAAATACCGCGCAATAATATTGGTGTGCGCTTATCGCCCACCGGCGGACCAGGTGGCAGTTATGACGACGACCCAGAAGGCACTTACGTTGCCGCGGCTAAAGCAGTATCTGGCAAAGGTGCCGTTTATCTACATGTGGTTCGCCCGAATAACCACACAGGCGATGGCTCAGGCATCGAGCAAGGTAACCAACTGCTTAAAGATATGCGCGCAGCCTTTAGCGGGGTGTTTATCGCGAACGGTGAATTTAGTCCACAAGAGGCTGATACGTGGATTAAAAATAACGACGCTGATGCAGTAGCATTCGGGCGCTCGTTTTTGGCTAACCCAGATTTACCCGCTCGCATCGCTAAAGATGGCCCATATAACGAGCCAAATGATGAGACATTCTACGGCGGTGGCAGTGAAGGCTACGTGGATTATCCTTCATTGAGTCATGTTAAATCAGCTATGTAAGATTTCACCCTCACACCTTTTTAATGTAAGGCAAGCAACGCAAAGCTTGCACCTAACACTTAACGTGGCGCTGACTTGTGCAAAAGTAGTTAGCGCCTCAGTTTAACAACTGCGAGAAAGCGGGTATTGAATTGACGGTTACACACAATATCTTTCGCGATAACCAAGGGATAAATGATGACGACTATTTCAGCATATGCAGCAAAATCAGAAGACGGCCAAATGGCACCCCATGACATTAAACGCCGAGCGCCTGGCGAGCATGATGTACAAATCGATATTCAGTTCTGTGGGGTGTGTCACAGTGATTTGCACGCGGTTAAAAACGACTGGGGCAACTCCAATTACCCTCTAGTGCCTGGCCACGAAATCATCGGTGAAGTCAGCGCTGTGGGCAGCAAAGTAAGCAACTTCAAAGTAGGCGATACCGTGGGTGTGGGTTGCATGGTGGACTCATGTCAAACTTGTGCAGCTTGCGAGGAAAACCTTGAGCAGCACTGCTTGAACGGCGCGACCATGACCTATAACAGTAAGTTAAAAGACGCTACTGATGATGAAGAAGACATCACGCAGGGCGGTTATTCTAAGCGAGTTGTGGTTAACGATAAATTCGTACTAAAAGTGCCCGAGAACTTAGATAAAGCCGCTGCCGCGCCACTACTGTGTGCGGGGATCACAACTTACTCACCGTTGCATCAACATGGTGTGAAAGAAGGCATGACAGTGGGTGTGATTGGTTTGGGTGGCTTGGGCCATATGGGCATTAAGTTCGCTTCTGCCATGGGCGCCCATGTGGTAATGATAACCACCTCTAAAGATAAAGCCGATGACGCCAAAAAGCTTGGCGCGGATGATGTGTTAGTCACTAAAGACAAAGACGCCATGAAAAAATGGCGAGGTAAATTTGATTTCTTGCTTAACACCATTCCGGTGGGGCATGACGTGAACCCGTATCTATCTTTGCTTAAATACAACAGCACTATGTGTTTTGTCGGTGCCATTGAGCCACTCGATGCAGTTAACGGTGCATTCATGATTGGTGGGCGTAAAGCGCTGGCTGGTTCTCTTATTGGTGGTATCAAAGAGACCCAAGAGATGCTCGATTTTTGCGGTGAGCATAATGTGGTCTCCGAAATCGAAAAAATTGATATGCAGGATATTAATGACGCGTTTGAGCGCATGAAGAGTAACGACGTGCGTTATCGCTTCGTCATTGATATGCAGAGTTTATAAGACGGCTTGATAATGAAAATTCAATAACGCGTCTATAAGTCGAACATTACCTAGAAACCCAAGCACTGTGCTTGGGTTTTTCATTTACAGCTTTTTTTTATAAAGGCCTTGTAGCTAAATACGTCCAATAAGGCCCCGGCAGCGCTTACCCAACATTAATTGATGCTTTGAAAAGGTGCATTGCAACTAAAATGGTGCTCACTTTGTTGGGCGCGGCATGGCGACAATGGACGGTGTTGAGAGTTTATTTTACCATTTACATGTAAGTTATTGATATCAATATATATTAACCAACACTTGAGATTAATTGCTGAAAAGTTAGTCCAGCGGCATGTTTCTGGCAACTTCTGATGTAGGCAAGCGAAAAATGAAACTCGTCATGGCAGGTTTACTTTTTGATAGGGCGCGTTGAATGGTTTTGATTGAGACCACTAGACCTTCAATCATTCACCTTGCTCAAACAGCACACTGACCGCTGTGAAAATGTGCAGAAAAGCTCAACACGCCCTGAGCAAATTTGCATTTTTAAACAATAATAAAGGAACAGAACATAACGTGCGCAACACCCTAATCTGGCTGTCAGTCGTTCATGCATGTAGATCTTAAATTGAAGTCTTCTCTTCATCTTAAGGATAATGACGTGAATATGCGGCTGACACTGACCAACTTCATTATGGATAGTTGAATGAGTCAAGGTTATCGACACACAGTCGGCGGTACTACATATCAATTCACGAGTTTGGCCCAGCTAATGGCCAAAGCCACTCCGCTGCGCTCGGGAGACATACTTGCTGGGGTGGCAGCTGAGACTGAGCAAGAGCGTGTGGCTGCACAATTTACCTTGGCCGACGTTGTGCTGACTGACTTTTTAAATGAAGCTTTGGTGCCATACGAAAGCGACGAAGTCACTCGGTTAATAGTGGATAACCACAGTAAAGAGGCGTTTGCGCCGCTAGCGCATTTAACCGTAGGTGATTTTCGCAATTGGCTGCTCAGCGATTTCGCCACGAGTGAAGTACTGGCCAGTGTTAGCGCCGGCATCACCCCTGAAATGGCCGCGGCCGTGTGCAAAATAATGCGCAATCAAGACCTGATTTTGGTGGCCAAAAAGTGTCAAATTACCACAGCGTTTCGCAGCACGATTGGCCTACCTAACCGGCTCTCAACGCGATTACAGCCAAATCATCCCACAGACGACATAAACGGGATCGCGGCCAGCATGCTAGATGGATTGCTGTACGGAAATGGTGATGCGGTCATAGGGATTAACCCAGCGACTGATAATGTTGCCCAGGCCACACATTTGCTGCATCTAATGGATGACGTCATTCAGCAATATCAGATTCCAACACAAAGTTGTGTGCTTACCCACGTGACCAACACTATAGAGTGCATAGAAGCAGGCGCGCCCGTGGATCTGGTTTTCCAGTCTATTGGAGGCACTCAAGCCACGAACAGTAGTTTTGGATTCGATCTATCGACATTAGCAGAAGCGCATGAGGCAGCGCTGAGCTTAGGCAGAGGCACAGCAGGCACTAACGTGATGTATTTTGAGACGGGTCAGGGGAGTGCGTTATCCGCCAATGGGCACCACGGGTTAGACCAACAAACATGTGAAGCCAGAGCCTATGCTGTGGCTCGTAAGTTTAATCCTTTGCTGGTTAATACGGTGGTGGGTTTTATCGGCCCGGAATATTTATACGATGGCAAACAGATCACCCGAGCTGGGCTCGAAGATCATTTTTGCGGCAAATTGCTTGGTCTGCCGATGGGCTGTGATGTGTGTTACACCAATCACGCCGAGGCAGACCAAAACGACATGGACAATCTGCTGACATTACTCGGGGTAGCAGGCTGTTCATTTATTATGGGGATCCCGGGCTCAGACGACATTATGCTGAATTATCAAACGACCTCATTTCACGATGCTTTGTATTTGCGTCGGGTGATAGGCGCGCGACCAGCACCGGAGTTTGAGATGTGGTTAGAGAAAATGAATATCATGAAAAATGATGGGCAGTACATACTATCAGATCATGTGCCAGACGTTTTTGCCCGTTCGTTAAAGGCACTAAGGGGACGTTCATAATGAAAAAGTACAATGATGAGTCCAGTCACGTGAGCAATATGGTGAATAGTCATGCAAGCATGACAAGCAGCGAAGTCGTTAATAACCCATGGCGCACGTTACGTCGTTACACAAATGCGCGGATCGGGCTAGGCAGAGCAGGGATAAGCTTACCTACCTCAGAAATGCTGGGATTCCAGTTGTCGCATGCCAAGGCCCGAGATGCAGTAAAATTGCGATTAAACACAGAGGAGCTACAACACAAACTGACCGAGTTTTCGTCAGTGTTGCCTTGCCCACCTATAATGCTGCATAGCCAAGCGTTTGATAGAACGACATTTTTGCAGCGCCCAGACTTGGGCCGAAAACTAAATGATGTGTCGCGCAATCTATTGCTGAAATTCATGACGCAACAAGCAGGAACTACTCAGCCAGACTATGACTTGGCCATCGTGGTGGCGGATGGGCTTTCATCCATCGCGGTGCAATACAATGTTCAACCCTTGCTCAGGCAGTTAATCACTTTGCTAAAGCATGAGTCGGAATCGTGGCGTCTTGCCCCGCTGACGGTGGTAGAGCAGGGGCGAGTGGCTGTTGGGGACGAAGTAGGAGAGTACCTGAACGCCAAAGCGGTATTGATGCTAATTGGGGAGCGCCCGGGGTTAAGCTCGCCCGACAGCTTAGGTTTGTATTTCACATGGGCACCAGAAATAGGCTTGACCGACGCGCGGAGAAATTGTATTTCGAATATTCGACCCGCAGGCTTGGGTTATGATGACGCCGCGCATCGAGCATTATATTTACTCAAAGAAGCGCGGCGCTTAAATCTGTCAGGTGTCGCTTTGAAGGATCGCTCTGATAGCTCAGCCCTCAACGCGCTAAAAACCAACGCTGTGTCTAAGCGCAGCTTTTTGACTAAGCCGAGTTAGCGTAAAGCTAGGGTGATTTGATTAAAACCGAGCAGTTGTATCGACTCCATTAAATACAACTGCTCGTTTAGGTTTTATCATGAACATCATGCTTTAGTGATGTTCGTTACCTTGTGTCTACGCGTGTTCTAGCGGTTACCAAGGCTCGTTCGCGAAGGGACAAAGCGTGCTAAACCAAACAATCCGACAAACAACAACCAGAAAGCACTGGCGCCTTCACGCTCATACTCTTCTTCGTATACGTCACAGTTATCAATCGAACCACCTGGAATGGGCACTAGCTTAATGGCGACAACGTGGGTGCTTGAAGATTGGGCATCGTACTCATCTAATTCAATTTCACCTGTGATGTCTTTGTTAACGCTAGACACAGTTGCCGTTGCGATGATTTCGCCATTTTCGTTAATGCCATTTGCTTGAGCAATGGTGTAGGGGCTGTTGCATTCAATTAAGTCGTTTAGGCTTGAGAAGATATCGTTACGATAATCATAAACGAAGCCTTCTACCCGGCGAATGCCTGAACTGGTTTCTTCAAACTCGGTGAAACCAACGACTAGGTTGTCATCATTGATTGCGGTGGGAACCGTAGAGGCACTGTCGAAGAAATCATCTGGGTATTCAATGATACCTGAGTCGTAGTCATACACGAAAAACTTGTTGGGCGTTGAGCCCAGTACGCTTTTGGTGGCGTATCCTACCACCAAATCATTGTTATTGATGTCAACCGCGTAGCTGGCAAAAACATCGTACTCTTCGTCGCTATCTTCGCTGATCGTGTAGGCTTTGTCGTTATCGTAAATCACCGCCGCTGAGGTTAAAGTGTCAGTATTTTGATAGAACGCGGGTGACGTACCCACGGCAATACCAAAGTCGTTGATGGCGACAGCCGTGCTGCTGTAAACCGTAGTGTCATCGTCGTCCGGCTCAATTAGCATGGGCAGGGTGTAGGTATCTTCGACACCGCCATCGTCTAGTTGCCAAATCACTCCTCGTTGCTGAAAAACGCTTCCGAGACTGGCATTGGTGCTGATACTTAAACTGCGCAAACACGACGCTTCAGGGATATCACCTCGCTCATCTTCATCGGCACACGCATCAATACTGTCTTGCAATGTGCTAGACACCAATTCAGTGCTCCCTATGCCCACCACTTGGTTTAGTTCGTTTATATCGTAGGCTTCGCTGTATCCACCCAAAGTGCTTTCAGGCGGCGTAAGCTCGATTACGTCATCTTCTATTTGCGCAAATCCACGGTAGTAAAAATCATTTAGCACATAAGTGACGTCTTCAATGTCTTCTGTCACATATTCCAGTGTGTAAAAACCGTCGAAACTTTTCCCAACGGTATAGCCAAAGTCGTTGATACCACGCACTGTTGTGGTGGCACTGTTACGGTACTCGTCTGTGTCGCTGTCAATGGTGTCAAAACCATGCAGCAAAATACTGGTGTCTTCTGAGGCTACATAGCTATTTAAACTGGCGATTTGCTGGAAAAACTGGCTTTCAGCATTGGCGGTAATATAGGCATATAAAAATTCGTAGTCAGCAGTATTGAAGTCGCCTGATCGGGCGTTTTCTAAGTTGGTTAACCCGGCAATGAGCGTAGCTGAATCAAAGTCCAGCAAAGAAACATCAATCACGGGATTGAACTGCGACGCTAGGTTGACGGCGATCTCACCGATGCTGTTGATGGCAGTTGGGTATGAGTCCACACCTAATTCTGCAACGGGTAGCTCAACTACTTGATACTGAGCACCGAACGCAGCAGGAACTGATAAAAAGGCGCTAGATAGAAAGGCGCTGGATAAAAAGGCTGCTATTCGTGTTTGTTTCATTGTTTTTTTCATCGCTTGTTTCATTGCTCGTGTGATCGCTTGATTATTGCGGCTTACTACTTGCCTTTATAAAAGCGCTCTGCTCAAAACGAAATGTCCGACTCTGTTAGCGCAGTTGTTTATCTAGCTTGTGCAATGCTTTACTGGTTTTTAGGCAATAAAGGGCCTAACAGCGATAAAGCAAAAAGCTTTCAAAGCGTATGATGCAGATGTCGGCTAATGTGAGTCTTGGGTCGTCACTTGATATGTGAATCAGCGCCATAGCAGGGCAATCCTTTACTATGGCGCGAACGCGATAAACCAATTAGTTAACTTGGTTTTGATCCACTAATGTCATGCTGAACCCGGTTGATGCGCTGTCATCTGGGGCAAAAATCAAGAACTGCTCAACACTGTCTTCGTCTAATGTCAGTTGGAAGCTGTCCATGATGATATCGCTGCCTTCGATAGTAGCGATGGCGAAAACATCGTAAGTGTTATTGATAAGCGTGATAGAGCTATTGCTTTCTTGTAAAACAGACAGGGTATTATCAGCCGTAGAAATCACTTCGTCGTTCTCAACAAAGTAGAATTTCACGCGGCTGAAGTCGTCTGAATCACTCAAGTTGACCACTTTGATTCCATGGCTATAAATACTTGAACTGCTGCTCTTGGTGATGGTTAAAGACTTGATGATAGACTCGTAATTATCAACGATACCGTCTTCGTTTTCATCGATAATATCGTCTTCGTCATCATCAACTGCGTCCGTTTTTGAGTATAAGAATACAATATTGTCAGCGTTTTCTTGCAAGCTTAGTAAGGCATCATGGATGAACAATTCGTCATTATCTGCATTTAGAATGTCGAATGAATAGTCACCGTTCGAGGTCGTCGTCGTTTCACTGAATTGGCCGTAGCCTAGATCATCGACCATCAACTCGCTTTCATCATCTAAATCAACATTTAAGTCGACTACACCTGTGTAATCAGGAATGTATTGGTTGGTGGCGATGCCGTTGTAAAAACCAAATGAGGCTTCAGCGTCAACATCGTTTAGCTCAGTAACACTGTTTACACCGATACTGTCGATGGTAAAGGGTGAGCTGCCTACACCCACGTTGTCACGCAGTACCACAACATATTGGCTGACAACAGAATATGAAATATCTTCAGAGGTAAAGATTGGCTCGCTGCCACCTGGCTCAGTGATGTAGAAAATATACTGGTCTTGTTCAATCTTAATATTGTCAGTAAGGCTGTTGAGTTCAACGGTTGATACGAACTCTGCTTCATTGAACGTTTCGTTATCTTCAGAGATGTAAACATCCACAGTTGAATAATCAGTGTTTAGGTTTAGAAAACGCACGTTAAACAAATCATCGTCGTCATCATCATCGTCATCTACCACAGGGATATCAAATGTGAGTACGTTAGGCGAACGAATATCGTCAGTAAGGGCAACAAAGGTAATCACTTCGTTTTGAATTTTGTGCTGCTCTTGATAAATCACTTCAAGATCGCTGCGATCGCTGCTTTCTTCGTCTTGCCAACCAAGCTCAACCCAATAAGTGTCATTGTCCAGGGCGTTGTTCGAAGTCACATTGCCGAACGTCACTGCACCATAGGTAATTTCAATTTCGTCGTCGTCATCTTCATCTAAATCTTCATCAACGGTGAGATACACTGCTGGAGCGTTGTATGAGGCGTTGTAAAAGCGGATGTATCCAGTGTTGTCATCGTCACTTGAACCACAGCCAGTAAGAGACAATAACGCAACTCCCAAATATAGAGCAGGGGAGCGAATTATCGACGACGTCGTTTTGCTTAACTTCATTGTATCTCCAGGTTTATTTTCTTAGGTGAGAAGCGGTCATATTTCACCTAAGGCTTTGTTTAATTGCCATTGTGACGTAAGGATAAAACGTTAAGTTCATTGGCTATGAGGCTCTTTACATAACCTTTACCTTTCTTGGCAATCACTGACACTTCTATACAAATGAAGACAAAAGTCTGCGGAAAATTTGAGCGAAATAGTTGGATTTAACTAGTTGGATCGCACTGGCTACTCATTGGTTACAGCTGAGCTGAAAGAAATGCCCAGCGGCTTTTGCTCTGCATTCTCATTATTTGAAAGGGAACAACCATTACTACCCAGCGACGCCTTGCTCAAAAGCCGCCGGACGCATTCTGAGGGGCATGTATTAATGCGGATGGGTATGAATAGATTAGGTTCAGATGTGGTAAGAATAAGCGGCTCGAACGAACCGCTAAATAACGGAATTAGTCCTTTTTGGTCTCAGCCTTCACCAGAATAATTCGATTAGTCGCGCTTTGGTGGATGAGCAGATTACCATCACGGGTTGGGCGCATGTGGCGCACGATACCGGCGTAGATGTGCGCGTCTCCCTCTCCAGTGGGAATGGGCCAACTTTGAAAGGTTTGTGCTTTGCGGTCAAAACGAACTAAGGCATCAGGGCGTTTACCTGATTCGTTGTACCAAATAGCATCACCAATGACCGCGATAGCGTAGGGGTGTGAGTTTGGCCCGCTGGGGGATGGCCATTCTTTGACTTCGCCATTGTTAGGGTTGAGTCGACCTAAGCGACCACGCCCTGAATTAACGTACCAGATCATGCCATCATCTGCGATGTCAAGGCGTCTGACGGTGGTGTTCTCATTTGGCAGTGGGTACTCACTGATTGCCATGCTTGTTGGGTCTACTTTGACTAAGCAATTACTACCGTTGCACGCCACCCAAGGTGTGCCCTTGCTATCAATTTTAATGCCGTAAGGGCGAGCGTCTTGGGTGGGCATGGTGACTAATTTGATTTCCCCCGTGCTGGGTATCAAGCGGCCAATCATGTTGCTGTGCTGCAAGGTAAACCACAGTGTACCGTTGTCATCAAAAATAGCGGAGTGGGGGTCTTTCGCACGCGGGTCGGGCATTTTATATTCGGTGATCTCTCCTGTTTGCGGGTTGAGCATACCCAATGTGCCGTTCTTGTTGCCTGTGTACCAAATGTTACCTTCTCTGTCGTGGGTGACGGTGTGTGGCATGGCGTTAGCCGGCAAGGGGTATTCACGCATCTCACCGGTTTGTGGATTTATGCTCCCAATGAGATTCCCCCACTGGCCAGCCCACCATATCGAACCATCTGGCGCTTCAATTGGGTCTCGGGAACGCTGGCCCAATGTGGGTACCACCCATTCTTCAAATGTAACAGAGGTGTCGCCCTCCACCAGTTGCGGGTTGCGATGCGACGTTGGAGGAAAGTGTTCGGCTAAATAAGCAGTGATTTTTTCGCGGTTCGGATTGCCGTCTAAATTGACCATGGTGGCAATCAAATGCTGCCAACCCGTTTGGTTGTAGCCAGCGCTAGATACAATACGCTCGCTGGTATGACAAGCATTGCAATGGGCTTCAACCAATTCTTTGCCAGATGTATCTGGCAAAGACTGTGCAAACAGAGACCCTGTGCTCAGTAAAGGACTTAATCCTAGGGTAAAAAAGGCTTTCGCTAGATGCTTCATATTTCCTCCTAAATGAAAAATACACAACCACGGCGCCACTAAATCACAATGCCGCGTAGCCAAAACGCGTCGCAATTACTTCACCTTGTAACCACGACGCCACATTCCGTGTCCTCCGGCTTGAGCGTACCCCAATGAAGCGGCTATAGATTTGCCTAAGGTCTAGCCTAGTCTAGTTTGTTGGCATTAAGAAAATTTCGCGAACGCAATTTCGCTTATCAGCCTCCACGGCAAATAGCACGGCATCGGCTACATCTGCAGGAGCGAGTTTGTCTGGCTTTTCTTCATCGAAAAATGGTGTATTAACCATGCCTGGGGCAATAGTTGTGCAGCGGCCGCCCCATTCTGCCATTTCTTCTGCTAAATTTTGCCCAAACCCATAGGCAAACCATTTAGTTGCACCGTAAATCGAACCTTTAATGGGACGTCTGCCAGCCGCTGAGCTGGTAATGATAAACTGCCCTACGGACTCCCGTAGGTGAGGTAACGTGAGCTTAGCGGTGTAGAGCAAAGCATTGATGTTAATTTGGATCATGGTATCCCACTCGTCGGGATCGCCTTTCTCTGTGCCAGATGTAGACACACCCATACCAGCGTTGGCAAACGCCACATCCAGTCGACCAAATTTGTTGATTCCTTCTTTTACCACTTTCTCAAGCTCGTGAATATCGGTGGCATCTGCGGCGACTGCAATAGCATGGTCAGCGCCAAGGTAATCGACTAATTCATCTAACTTTTCTTGTCTTCTAGCGGTCAACACTACTTTGTGGCCATTTTGGACCAATATTTTGGCTGTCATCTCGCCGATACCACTGGATGCGCCGGTAATTAATACGACTTTTTCTTTTGCCATGTTACTTTCTCCTAGTGATGTAAAATTTATTGTTTTTTTCTGTTACTACTAGAGCTGATGGTGTTTTGATCAAATTCAAGCCAGATAGACGAAGTGACTGAATGATGAGATGTAAATAATCGTGTAAGTGGAACTACCTTGGTCTATCGATCAGGAACCAATATAGAGATGCTGTTCTCGCTCGTAAGGATTAGTTTTTATAATCCAATGTGAGTAAAAAATGTGCGTTGTGTAACACATTAAATGTCACTAGAATCCGCGAAAATTTAAGTTAAGTCGTTAAATATGAGCGATTTAAAATAATCGAATTAGGTATCAAAAAGGGTGCGTGAAGTGAATACTGCAGAGTTTATTCAAATTCGAAAATTTATCGTTAAATTGGGCATTATGTTGCACAAATATGGTACACCTGCGTTTCGCTTAGAAGCTTACCTAACTGAGCTTGCGACCTATTTGGGGGTTCGCGCATCCTTTATTGCCACGCCCACGGCGTTGACGTTTGTGATTTGGAGCGACAGGCGGGAAGATGAGTACAACCATTCTGTCCGAGTACAGCCTGGTGATTACGATATGAATGCGTTATCCCGCACTGATGAGCTGGCGACGCGCTTGCTCGCTGGCGAAGTCGGTTTAGAAGAAGCTGATCACCAACTTGACGTGATCAATGAGATGCCTAGCCCTTATGGCAAGATTTTAACCGGTCTAGGGTTTTGTGCTGCACCGGGCGCATTTGCTATGTTGATGGGGGCTAGCTGGCAAGAGATCCTCTGGACGTCATTGATCGGCTTAGTGGTTTACTTTCTGGTGTTATGGTCACAAATTTCTCGCCGAGTGACGCTAATGTTAGAGCCAGCGGCATCTTTGGCCGCTGGGTTGATTGCTTGTGCGATTAGCTTTTATTTTGATCACGGGATGAACATACCGCTGGTGGTGCTCTCGTCCGTGATCATCCTTGTGCCGGGCTTAGCCTTAACCATGGGGCTAGCTGAGTTGTCATCACGTAATTTAGTTTCTGGTACCGCGCGCGTCATGGATGCGGTGATGCAACTATTTAAACTCTATTTTGGGGCATTTCTGGGGATCAGCATCGGCTTTGGTTTCTTTGGCCCAAATGAATCATCAGTTGCTACGTCTTTACCGGAATGGACACGCTGGTTCGCCATATTAATGTTGTGCTTGGGCTTAGTGGTTATCTTCAGAACACGGGTTAAACATATTCCGTGGACCTTGCTTTCCGGTTTTATTGCGTATGGGGCGACGGTGTGGAGTTCAGCATATTTAGAGCAGGGCTTAAGCACTTTTGTGGGGGCATTTGCTCTTGGTATATACGCTAATTTATTCACCCGAATTGCCCACGCACCAGCGTCATTGGTGAGTATGCAAGGCTTGATTGTTTTAGTGCCAGGGTCGAAAACCTACATAGGTTTGAATTCCTTTGTATCTGGCCAAGACTTCGTGCAAGCAGAGCATATAGGGCAGGAAACCTTCTTAATTTTTATGTCGCTGATTGCCGGTCTCATATTCGCTAACGTCGTCATGCCCACAAAAAAGGCGCTGTAGAATTTATTTATTCTAAGCGCCTAGTGTTGGTTTAAAGATGCCAGGGTTAACTCACTTCTTTTAACCCTTCGTCCGTCTCGGCTAAGTACTGTTTCGGATAAAAGCTATCTGGGCTGGCTTCTTTAAGTGCCTGAGCAAACTTGCTCGGTTTTTCATCATCGAAAAAACTGCCCGGCGTGGGGCTTTGGTATATTTCATCGAAGCGGCGCACTTCGGTTTGACTGACACGCCTGAAAATATGTGAGCGATTAAGATCCTCTGTGTTACGTAAGCCTGCAGACGCAATAATTTCTAATGCCGAATTTACCGTGGCCTTGTGATAACGCGCCACGCGATCGGCTTTATCTGGCACCACTAAACCTCTAGCTAATTTAGGGTCTTGCGTGGCTATGCCTGTTGGACACTTGTTGGTGTTGCATTCTAATGACTGTACACAGCCTAACGCCACCATCATACCTCTGGCGCTGTTGCACATATCTGCACCTAGGGCGAGGTTTTTGACCAAATGAAAGCCACTGAAGGTTTTACCACTGGCAATAACGCGAATGTCTTTTTTCAAATCGAAGCCAACCAAAATATCACATACGAATGATAGGGCTTCACGCAATGGCATGCCTACGGAATTTGAGAACTCAAGTGGAGCGGCGCCAGTGCCACCTTCACCGCCATCCACTGTGATAAAATCTGGTTTGATACCGGTTTCAACCATGGCTTTACACACAGCAACAAATTCGCTGGCCCGGCCAATACACAGTTTAAAGCCCACTGGTTTTCCACCAGATAACTCCCGTAGTTGTTTAACGAAGTGCATCATTTCAATAGGTGTTTCAAACGCGCTGTGAGATGGCGGCGAGTCCACTTGCGTGCCGGGCTCAACAAGGCGAATTCTAGCAATTTCATTGGTGTTTTTATCAGCGGGTAATAGGCCGCCATGGCCTGGTTTTGCCCCTTGGCTGAGTTTAATTTCAATCATCTTGATGACATCTTTGTGGGCAATTTTTTGAAATGCTTCAGGAGCAAAATTGCCTTCTTTATCCCGACAACCAAAATAACCGGTACCAATTTGCCATACAATATCACCGCCGTTTTCTAGGTGGTAATCACTGACACTGCCTTCACCCGTGTTGTGGTAAAAGCCGCCTATGGCCGCGCCTTTATTAAGTGCTCGAATGGCGTTATCGCTCAGTGCGCCAAAACTCATGGCGGAGATATTGAAAAAACTGGCTTCGTAAGGCTGGGTGCAATCGGGGCCACCAACGGTAATGCGCGGGGCAGGGCGTTTGCTGTCATGGTGCTTTGCTGCCATTGAGTGGCCTATCCATTCGTAGCCCACGCGCTGGGTATCGATTTTTGTGCCGTAGGGGTTGGAGTCCAAACTGCCTTTTGCTCTTTGGTAAATCAATGAGCGGAACATACGGGTAATCGGTGTGCCGTCGGTTTCTGATTCGAAAAAATACTGTCGAACGAAGGGTCGAATGCGCTCCATTATCCAGCGGCCGTGACCCACAACGGGAAAATTACGTAAAATGCTATGCCGTGTTTGGTGATAATCGTAATAACCTAATGCCACGATCGGGATCAGCAGTACGAACAGCCAAAGCGCGGGGAGCCACAACAAGCTCAGGAGTAGAACGACCACAGCTGACCAAATTGCAATTTTTATCAGTTTTGTTTCCATTGTTGCTCACTATTGTTTGTTTTTAAGAAAGTCGATACATATCAGACCCAAAGATTTATTCAATTCGTTCACGTATTTCAGTTAGGTTGTTCAAATATGTTCAGTTAGACCTGTAAAGTCCAATGGGTTGTGTTTCCATATTTTTCAATCAATTGTCTTAATAACGCAGAGGATTAATTATCTGTGTTGATCGACCAATATGGGATTTCCGTCTGGGTCAGTCATCATAAAGCTGCCTGGGCCGACCGTGTTTTCAGTGACGTCGCTCATAAAATCAATGTCTTTGCTTTTCAATGCTTGCTGAATGTTACGCACATCGGTGAAGGTTCCTGTGGGATTGCCGTGAACGTCCCAACCTGGGTTGAACGTCAGCGTGTTTTTTTCGAACATACCTTGAAACAAACCTATGGTTTGACCGCTATTTCTTAGGATTAACCAACCTTGTTTTTGGTCACCTCCTACTGCCGCAAAGCCCAATTTCTCGTAAAAGGTTTTGGATAGAGCGATGTCTTTAACGCTTAAGCTAATTGAAAAAGCCCCCAGTTCCATGTTGATCTCCTTTGTTCTCAATTGCTAGCAAGCACGACTGCCCATTTGCGTAATGACGAGCATGCTTTGTGTACACTAACGCTAGCATTCAAGATCAGTTCACGCAAAGGGCAGTCATGAAAAGGGCAGTCTTGAGTTGACGAGTCTGATGGCTTAATACCAACGCCATTAAATAATTGGCCACTTAGCAATTATTTAACGGAATTGGTATACCCTATATGCTCAGCTAGATAATCCACTAAGGAGCGAATTTTGGGTGATAAATGCCTGTTACGCGGATAAATCGCCCAAATACCTTCTTCGGATTCGCGATAATTATCTAATAAACTGACCAGGGCGCCACTTTCAAGATGTTCTTGCACGTAGTAGTCTGGCAGTTGCACTATGCCCAAGCCTTTGAGCGCAGCGTCCACTAAACTAAACCCACTGTTATACCTTAGCCTGCCTTTCACGCGGATATTTCGCTCTTTGTCGTCGACACGAAAGTGCCAATAATCTAGGGTGCCTAGCAAGCAGCTGTGTTTACTCAGCTCAGATAAAGAGTGCGGGAAGCCGAATTTTGCCAAATAGGCAGGGGAGGCGCACACAGAGTTGGTGCGAGTCGCGAGTTTTCTTGCCATCATGGATGAATCGCTTAATTTACCGAGGCGAATGGCCAGATCATATCCTTGTTCAACTAAATCGACTTTTTGATTACTTAAATAGGCGGTGACTTCTACCTCTGCGTACTGGAGCATAAAATCATTTACTAACGGCAGTATTTGCTGCTCACCATAGGTCACCGGCGCAGTGAGGCGGATTTTGCCTTGGGGCTTCGATTGTAAATTCGTGATGGCGCGCTCAGCGGCATCGAGTCCGTCAAGTACGCTGCGACAATGTTGGTAAAAGAGTCGCCCCTCGTCAGTTAGTGACACTTTTCGCGTGGTGCGATAAAACAGCTTCACGTTTAATCGCGTTTCCAGCGCGCTGATCTGGCGGCTGACTTGGGCGGTAGAGATAGCTAAGTTTTTTGACGCTTGAGTAAAACTCTCGGCTTCGGCCACATAAACAAATTCGTTGATCCCTTCCCACTGCATCATTGTTACCTGTGAGTAAAAGTAATTTACTAAATCAGTATATTATCATTTGTGAAGAAATAAATATAATGCGTCCCATACTCGCGAACGAGCGTGAAAACAAAAACCAATGGGCGTTTTGGCAGAAGCTTAAACTTAGCACTAGTGCAGCGGACAAGATTCGTTAACTAATTCGGGTCATGACGGAAATATTTCTGTCAGCGCGGCGCTAATACACTACGTAAGGAGCAAAGATGAGTTGGGTATTTCTAATGCTAGGTGTGGTCGCAGAAGCCATGTCACACGTTGCGTTAAAAGAAACGGATGGTTTTACTAAACCTTTACCCAGCGTATTGGTGTTATTGGGGCACGTCGCGGCTTTTATGTTTTTAGGACAAGCGATGAAAGGCATGCCTATAGGGATTGTACACGCGTTGTGGGCTGGCCTAGCGATTGTCACCGTGACCTTGTTGTCGACCGTAATTTACCGCCAACATTTAGATTTAACCACATGGTTTGGTATGGCATTTGTCGCCGTTGGTGTGGCGATGATCAATTTGTCTCAAGGCCATAGCCATTAAGTACAAGCCCATTTTTACGCCTTCAAGGTGTGGTTTAAATGAACGAATCGCAGCACCCAAGGCGACTATTTTTACTAACGCAATTTTATTCACGAAAGCGAATTATTTCCGTAAGCAATTTATTAACTCAAAGAGAGGATCACTATGTCAGATCAATTTATAAAATCTAAAGCCGCCATTGCTTGGGGCCCTAAGCAGCCATTGTCGATTGAGGAAGTTGACGTCATGCTTCCGCGCAAAGGCGAAGTACTGATTAAAGTGATTGCGTCTGGTGTGTGCCACACTGATGCGTTCACTTTGTCTGGTGAAGATCCAGAAGGAATTTTCCCGGTTATTCTGGGCCACGAAGGTGGCGGTATTGTTGAGCAGGTAGGCGAAGGCGTTACCAGCGTGTCGATTGGCGACCATGTTATTCCTCTTTACACCCCTGAGTGCGGTGAATGTAAATTCTGTTTGTCTGGTAAAACGAACCTTTGCCAAAAAATTCGGGAAACCCAAGGTAAAGGCCTGATGCCTGACGGCACCACGCGTTTTTATAAAGATGGCCAGCCTATTTTCCATTACATGGGGTGTTCAACGTTTTCTGAGTACACTGTGTTGCCTGAAATTTCATTGGCAAAAGTGAACAAAGATGCCCCCTTAGAAGAAGTCTGTTTGCTAGGCTGCGGTGTGACTACAGGCATGGGGGCGGTCATGAACACCGCAAAAGTAGAAGAGGGCGCCACTGTGGCCATCTTCGGTTTGGGTGGCATTGGCTTGTCAGCGGTCATTGGTGCAACCATGGCTAAAGCCAGTCGTATCATTGCTATCGATATCAACGAAAGTAAATTTGAATTAGCCAAGAAATTGGGGGCAACTGATTTTATTAATCCAAAAGATTATGACAAACCCTTACAAGACGTGATTGTTGAGCTAACAGATGGGGGCGTTGACTACTCGTTCGAGTGTATCGGCAACGTCAATTTAATGCGCTCTGCACTTGAGTGCTGCCACAAAGGTTGGGGCGAGTCTGTGATCATCGGTGTGGCCGGTGCTGGGCAAGAAATTGCAACCCGCCCATTCCAGTTAGTGACAGGTCGTGTATGGCGCGGCTCAGCATTTGGTGGCGTGAAAGGGCGTTCTGAATTGCCAGATTATGTAGAGCGTTACTTGCAAGGTGAGTTCAAACTGAGCGATTTCATCACCCATACTATGGGCCTTGAAGACATCAACGAATCTTTCGACTTAATGCACAAAGGCGAAAGTATCCGCAGCGTTATTCATTTCTAAGCGAAAGCGACTGCTTGCTCTTGAGCGAGCAGTCATGCATTTGCGCTTTTAGCAACAACACGTAGCAACTTCACGTTGCAACATCACGAAATTCTACAAAACTACAAGAGGCTCCTAGCGGAGTGTTAGGCACGCTTATGACAATTGAAAACTTATCCATCAATAAAAGCTTTGGTGGTTGGCACAAACAATATAGTCACCCATCCAAGACTTTAGATTGCACCATGCGCTTTGCGATTTATTTACCGCCGCAAACCGCAAACGGTACTAAGGTGCCGGTTCTGTATTGGTTATCCGGATTGACCTGCACCGATGAAAACTTTATGCAGAAAGCCGGTGCACAGCGTATCGCAGCTCAGCTGGGCATCGCCATTGTGGCACCAGACACCAGCCCTAGGGGGGACGATGTGGCCGATGCTGAAGGGTATGATTTGGGTAAGGGCGCTGGCTTTTACGTGAATGCGACCCAAGCACCTTGGGATCGTCATTATCACATGTATGACTATGTGGTGAATGAACTGCCTCAGCTGATTGAAGCCACATTTCCCGTGTCAGACAAACGCGCGATTGCAGGCCATTCAATGGGCGGTCATGGGGCATTGACTATCGCCATGCGTAACCCCGAACGATACACATCAATGTCGGCCTTTAGCCCGATCAGTAACCCAGTAAACTGCCTTTGGGGGCAAAAAGCCTTCACCGCATACCTGGGGAATGACATGGCTAAATGGCGTGAATACGATGCCAGCGAATTAATGCGCAGTGCCACGCAGTTCGTCCCTGCTTTGGTTGACCAAGGCGCATCAGATGACTTCTTAAGTGAGCAGTTAAAGCCTGACGTTTTGCAAAGTGCAGCTAAGGCCGGCGGTTATCCGCTAGAGCTGAATTTGCATGAGGGTTATGACCATAGTTACTACTTTATCAGCAGTTTTATTGAAGCACATTTTCGTTTTCACGCAGAGCATTTGGACAAGGCCTAGCCTAAAGCCAATGCTCTGGCAGGCATCCTAGTTGGTTCAATACTCAAGAAGGTGAGCGCTTGCGCTGACCTTGCCCCTCACTCCGCCTTTGGCCATTCTTCCTCGGCTTTTGGCCACTCTTGTTCGGATAAGAGTTGGTTGGTGCTTAATTGTGTTCTCAATTCGTTGATGTTCCGTTTCAGTTCATCTCGAATGAGGCGAATAGCGGGGGAAATTAACTGGCGACTGGGTAGCACTAACCACATTTGGGTTAACGGAATTTTATATTCGGGCATAAGCCGCTTAAGCTGACCTATGGGGCGATCGCACCGCAGATACTGCCACGGGTATGTCGGTCCGTTTTAACAAAGGGTTTGAGTCTCCGCCGCACATTCACAACATTACTTATCGGGGTATTGTGATCGAAGGCCAAATGCACAATGACGACCCAAAACCTGAAAGAATGTGGATTCCAGCGGGCTCTTTTTGGACGCAACCAGCCGGTGAAGATCACACTACAGCGGCGAATGCCGATACCAATTTAATTTATCTTGAAATTGACTCAGGCCCATTCTTAGTCAAACTCTCAAGTGAAAACTTTGACAATGGCGAGCGCCCGTTAAATCTGCACACAGACAACATAGTGTGGCTAAACGACAGTGATTTGGATGATATTCACGTTGATGGTGTGCAAACCACTTACCTATGGGAAAGCACGGCAGATATGAATGGTTCGATGATCAAATTGCCCGCGGGTTTTAAAGGTGATGTTAAAACGGATGCAGGTGAGTTTCGCGCCGTCGTCATAGCCGGTGCGGTTGAGTACAGCTCAAATGAACAAAGCGAAGCTCAAGCGTTAAGTGCAGGCAGCTATGTAGAATCAAAAGGGAATTTTACCCACAGTATTGCAAACAAAGCAGATACCCCAGCGGTTATCTACATTCGCACTAATAGCCACTACCACGTTAACTAGATTGAGGTCAGCCCTTGGCAATATTAGCTATAAAGATTGTTTTAAGGAGTAACGCAAACAGGGCCAATATGCGATGTGACAAATATGAGTTCTGTCATTAACTAATGTCCTTATGGGCAGAGAAAGCATAAAGTTTGGGGAGCTGCCTAAGCAGCACCCCAAGTGTCACATCTAGTGTCTCAGTTGATAGGGGCGAAGATAGATTAAGTGCTCAATAGCACTTAGCCTTCATCATTAATGAGTCATCATCATTCCAGCATCGGTTGAAATCAATAATGAATGTGATTCTGTGTCAACCTTTCCCCATTTAATGGCATTTTTGTTTGCCCAACCTGCAGTTCTTGCACTGCCTACAAGTCTCGCTTTGCCTGCAATTGCCGCGCTCTGCCAAATCAAAGTACCGTTATCAGTATCTATTTCAACGATATAGGTTTCGGTTGCAAGCTGGTCAATACGGTTACTTTCGACTAAGGCAAAAACATTTTTGGAGTTAGGGGCCTGCACTGCATCCATGAGTTCGAATTGAGCGATATCAACTGATGATAGGAGGTTGCCGTCCAGAGATAATTTAGTAATGTGATCGTAATTTACATCGCCTAAACAAGTGACTTCGTCTGTTCGAGGTGCGGCAATCAACTTATTACAATTCCCTCTGTAAACTTCAGTGCTACTCGCGCGAAGTGATAGTTTTCCTGATGATAATGAGAGAAAATGCACACGTTCGTAAGTGGATAGAACAATAACCTGGTTTCCCTGTGTATCTGTGGTTGCAATAACGGAGATAATGCGACTTTCTGCTGCCCATGTATCAATGACAGTGTCATTTGCTACGTCATAAAGCGTCAACTTTTCTTGCTTAACCGAGATGACATCATCGTTTAAATCACCGTTCAGATCTGCTATCGCGAATGTACTTATATCACCATCGCTGTCAGCTCTTTGAACATACTCTTGTACTATGCCACTGTCTAAATCAATGATATCTAAGCGAGTGTCGTTCAAATCTGCACCGAGTGAAAATAACTCATCGTGTCCGTCACCGTCACTGTCCCCAACAATTCCTAGATTGAGACGTGTCAAGTTGCTGGTTATTTCATCACTAATGGTTACTTTACCTTGCTCAGTCATCAGTGCATAACGTTGTCCGCCCCACTTAGTGGGGATCACAAATACTGCGGCTTCTTCGGTCGGATTGATCTGTGCCCAGCCCGCAGGAGCATGCCTTGTCAGTTGTGAAGGTACATCGCTAAACCATGTTACTTTATGCTCAGGGGCTAGACTTGCAACGACTAGCTTATCTTCTGCAGTCGATTCTGTTCCTGCCCCCCATATCATTTCATCCTGCCCATCATTGTTCACATCACCGATTGCGAACCCTTTTTCGCTGCTACCGATCATGTCAAGATACCAGCGTTTGTTATACGAGCCATTAGATAAATCAAAAGCGTTAATGTACCCCCACCCACAATTACCAATCATAATTTCTTTTTCAGGATCAGTATCAAGGTTAGCTGCAGCAACAGGGCCGTAGCAGCTGTCAGTATTCTCTAAAACAGCAATTTGAGTGCTGTTCTGAATATTCCAAATGATTACTTGAGTGCTTTGAGAACTGGCTATTACTTCGTCAATCCCGTCATTATCTAGGTCTTCGACAGTTAGAGAATAGGTGAAAGCTTCAGGCTCGAACCACTGACGCTCTCCTGATTGAATGTCATAAACTTCACCCGTTGAGAGTACAACTTCTTTTGATTCATCGTTGTCTACATTGCCAATGAACATTTCAACGCCGTAGCCCTCTTCTATATCCGCTCTGAATAGCTCACTATTAAAGTCATCATCATAAACTACCAATTGATGTGTACCGAAAAACTCACTTTCTAAAACGACGACTTCTGGCGCGGGGTCGCTATCAATATTATCGATAATAAAGTGCTTTAGTAACTGGTCGCTTTGCAACTTAATCACAGGTGGCAGCGAGAGATTTTCAACATGTAGAATCTTGCTATCAGCCATCACAAAGGCCTCTTTGACGCCATCTGCGTTGGTATCAAAGACCGACAAACGTGACAACTCACTTGTGCGTTTAAGAGAATATGGATAAGTAAAAGTAGACTCATATTCTTCACCATTAGCCTCAACGATAGATAGATTACCGAGTCTGTCCAAAATCAAAATCTCATTGTCATTGTCGCCAATGAAATTATCTATTTGCATACCGTTGGACGTATAGGCTACTGCAAATCCTTGCCGCAGCGAGGGAGGTTTGAAGTTGTTCATTGATACATTAACTTGCACTACGCTGGGTACGACAACTCGCTCTGAGGTAAAGGCAAAATTCACCGTATTACTTTCACTTATCATGGGTAATACGGGTGTCCAGGTGACTTGCCCATTAGCATCTATTTCCATGCCCGTAGGGCCATAAAGTAAGGTTATGGGGGCGGTTGTGCCAGTATCAGCAGAGACAGTGAACGTAATTTCAGTGCCTACCTGAATGAGACTAGGTAAGTCGGATATCTCGAGCTTAACCTCACGTTCCAATTCAAATATTGCTGTACCACCTGTATTAAGTTCGAACCAATTCATTTGTTGAGATGCTGAAAAGTCCGCGAACAATTCCACATAACTGCCTACGATATTTTCGTATGCCCCTTCACAGTCGTATTTTTGGTTTTGCTGTTCAAACGTCAGCGTTAAAGCATGTCGATCTCTGCTATTTGTAGTGCTATCGAAATCATAAGAGCCAGCAATGACAGCTTCTGCAGAGAGTATTTTAAACGAACCGTCGGCATTGAACTCGAACGTTTCAACGCATTGATTGGGATATTCGTAGAACCAAGTTGCTATGATGGAGTTGGTCTTTTGGGCTGGGGAGGATGTGCTTCCCTCGGAGCCTGAGCCTCCACCTCCACAAGCGGTCAGTATTACACTAAATATCATTACAAGCGGGATAAGCCTAGTCATGGCAATCTTCCTTAATTACTGCAGTAAACTGCTTTCCTAAATTACAATAGCAACAGTACCTTAGAGTGTTATTAGTCCCCGTGGTATGGTGTGTACTATTATTATAAAACACGGCAAAAGTGTGCCAAATCCACGCGATAAAGCCAGAAAAATTAACCACTTTTTGCTAAATACTATTAAAACCTGTTAAATAGTATTTTTACTTCCATATCGTTCTGCTAAATGCTGCTAACTCAATGTAATTACCCATTTTTTTAAATTTTGAATTTTACACAAAGCGCAATACTAGCGAAATAATGATCCCGGTTATGACAAGCTGAACTAAGCAAAATCCCATAATATCTTTGGCTTTGAGCCCTGCAATGGCTAGCACGGGCAAAGCCCAAAATGGTTGAATTAAGTTTGTCCACGCATCGCCCCATGCTACCGCCATCGCCACGCGGCTCACGTCTGCGCCTAATTCTGCGGCAGCAGGCAGAATAACAGGCGCTTGTACCGCCCATTGCCCACCGCCTGATGGCACAAAAATATTGACGATACCCGCACTGATGAAGCTCCATACGGGGAGTGACTCGGCGCTAGCAAAGCTGATAAGCCATTGGGATAAACTTTGTGCTAATCCAGATTGCACCATGACCGCCATAATACCCGCGTAAAACGGAAACTGAATAATAATGCCACTCCCACCGTGCACGGCCTGTTGAAGACTGTGCAGCAAACGTTTAGGGGTGCCGTGTAAGACGATGGCTAAAAACAAGAAGAGGCTGTTCACGATATTCAGATTCAGGCCGCCGCCTTGAGCAAAGTAACTCACTAGGTAGGCTATACCCACAAAGCCGACTAACACAGCTAACAGCTTACTGTTCTCAAGTTTATCTGCTGGCCGAGTATTTTCGGCGCTTGGCATAGGGTCATCTTGCAGTTTATCTGGACTGACAATAATGCTCTCGTCAGCAGAGGGCATCATCAGGCGATTAACCAGAGGCACGACGATAAACAACATCCCAAGCAGGATCAGATTAAAGCTGCTGAATATAGTGCTGCCTGTAGTGATCACGCCGATTTGGTCCTCACTGAAGTGGCCAGGCGTGGCAATGGTCAGTGGAATTGAGCCTGCTAATCCGCCATGCCACACCACAAACCCAGAATAAGCACTGGCCACTAATAGGCGATAATCTACATGGGTCTGACGGGCGAGGGCTTTAGCAAACAATGCTCCTATGACTAAACCAAACCCCCAATTGATCCAACTGGCGGTGAGTGATACCAAGGTCACTAAAATAATAGCTTTACCCGGGGTATTTCCCAGCGTTGCCAGGCGGCCTAATAGGTTCTTCATTAATGGCGTATTAGCCAACATAAAACCGCTGACTAATACCAATAACATTTGCATAGAAAAGCTCAGCAAACCCCAAAATCCATCACCCCATTGGGTAATAACGCTTAAGACAGGTTGCTGTTCAAAAATAACCGCAGCGCCGATTGTGACTAGCGTCAAGATAAGCACAAAAATATAGGGATCGGGCAGATAGCGCTCTACTAGTTTTGTAAAGGGCTTCGCGACATGGTTAAGCATAAAGAACGCCTATAACATATTGATAACAGAAGGTATGTTAGCGCATTTTAAGTCAATGTATATGCCTTGGTATTGCGGCTAGAAAGTCAGTGACAGAACGGGAGACAAGGCGTCATATGTCGATTTGCTTATGTTCTTGATTCAGGTGTTGCCTCTGGTGCTGCTTCAGGTGCTGCGTCTGGCCCAGGATCAGGCTAGATATGTGCAAATCTAATGATTCAATCTATTAACAAACACATTGGCACTTTTTCTTTATAATACCCAGCTTAAGGCATTTATAATATCTAGCTCGAGACTCTTATGATAGTTCGCGATACTCCTCACTCGTTTCGATTGTTTTTTATTTTGCGTGGGTCGGTTTTACCGCTTATTTACGGGAAAATTCTATTTATCACCTTACTGGGTGTGGCAGTTGCTGTAGCGCAACATTTCTATCCTAAAATATTCCCAGATTTTACCCTTGCGCCTGTGGCTTTGTTTGGTGTGGCGTTGTCTTTGTTTCTTGGTTTTCGCAACAATGCCAGTTACGACCGCTGGTGGGAGGGGCGTAAACAGTGGGGGCAATTAGTGGTGGCGTCTCGTAGTTTATCCCGTCAATTGATGTCCTACATTGATAGCAGTGAAAAAGCGGGCATCGAGTCGCAAGAATATACCATCAAGCTCAGCATAGCGTTTTCTCACGCACTGCGACACCAGCTTCGCCAGACTGACCCATGGCCCGATATACAACAGTATGTCACCGAGCAAGACACAGTATGTCTGCGCCAAGCAAACAGTTTACCGGATGCGATATTACGTATGATCGCGCTAAAAATCAGGCAGTGCCGAGAGCAAGGCTTGTTGTCAGACATTTTGCAAGCGAGCTTAAATGAGCACATTACCGCAATGGCTGAAGTACAGGCGGCATGTGAGCGCATTCAGACTACGCCGTTGCCATTTGCGTATATGTTACTGGTGCAGCGCACAGCCTATTTGTACTGCTTTATTTTACCCTTCGGTATTGTGGCGTCCCAAGGATTAGTCACGCCTTTGTTCAGCGCCATTATTGCCTACACCTTTTTTGGTTTAGATGCATTAAGCGAAGAGTTGGCCGCGCCTTTTGGCCTGTCTGCCAATCATCTGCCTTTGCATGCTATTTCTCGCACGATAGAAATCAATCTGCTGGATATATTAGGGGAAAAGCCATTGCCTGAACCTATTGAAGCAGAAAATCACCGCCTAGCCTAGGTGCGTTAGACTTCAAAGATAAAGACAGCGTGAACGCAATTTTTATTGGTATTTTTTGGTTGGTTGCTTATTTATTTAGAAATACGCTAGTTAAGACAGGCTCGCGCCCTTTTTAATCGCCTGTACAGTAAGCAGGCTAAGTGAGACGCTTAAAATGTGCCTGCTGCCATATTAAAAAAGCGCTCACTTTCGCTATATATCGCAAAACCATTTCGAGTATACGGTTTGATTGCAGGGCTTATTTTTAGCACCCGTAGTGTCAATGTTGGTAGATTAGCTTGTGCTGCTTTATGTGTAGAGTTGAAACAGCTTCGCCAGATCAACGCACAGGATTGGGATCATTGCTAGCTGGGGTCATGTCGGAAATCGATTGGCCCTAGTATAAAAGTAAATGTGGTTCACCGTTTTCAGTAACCGCGGTCCCTATCCACTAGGCCAGTGAGAGCTTGTTTATTGATGTAACGCTGCACATTGCTGACGAGTACTTGACCTGCGCTGTCATCTTGAGTGATAGCAGCGATATGTGGGGTCACTAAAACCTGAGGGTGTTGCCAAAGTGGATGTGTTTCAGGTAGGGGCTCAATCTCAAACACATCAAGTACGGCGTAGGCTAAATGCTCGGCATCGAGTAAAGTCATTAAATCATCTGGCACTAATTGCTCGCCGCGCCCTACATTAATCACGCTGGCCCCTTTGGGGAGCTGGCTTAGGGTTTTCGCGTTGAGTATGCCTCGTGTTTCTGGTGTAAGCGGCACTAAGCACACTAAAATATCCGTCTGGGCTAAAAACGACTCTAATTCAGCATCGCCACTAAAACACGTCACCTGTTCAACGTGTTTCGGGCGGCGGCTCCAGCCATTGACACTAAACCCCAGTTGTAAAACGGTTTGTGCTGCAGCTTGGCCTAAGTTACCTAAGCCCAAAATACCGACGCGTCTTTGCTTATTAGCCACAGTGGGCGTTGGTCGCCACGAGCCGGCTTTATTCGCGTTGATATAGGCGAAGGTATCTCGATGAATATTCAGCACATGCATAGCAATAAACTCGCTCATGCCTTTGGCAATACCTGGGTCAAGCATACGTACCACCTGAATATGCTCAGGCACGCTAGCTAAGTCGAGTTGGTCGACGCCCGCCCCAACTGAGAATATGACTTTCAAATTGGGATAGTCTTGTTGGTAATCACGTGGCAATTTCCACACTATCATCAACTCAATAGCGTCTTTATTTTCCACATGCGGCCAGTGGTGCCAAGCCACGCTCGGCAGGGCATCAGCAAAGAGTGCCTGCCAGGTGTCGTTACGTGTTTGCGGCCCGCGAAAAAGCACATGGGTTGTCATGAAAATTTGCCTCGTTGTTTGATCATTCGTTGTGTGACGGTATCCTAACTTGAGTGAGGTAAAATTGATATTCGCTAAAGGCGATTCGTTTTAGGTAGGTGTCTTACCCTTAACACCACACCCGCAACACCACACCCGTAACACCCAGAATGCGACACTGATTATCTATTACCCGTGACGCAACCTTAGCCTACAAAGTGCTGTCTGGTTGGTTTTCTGGCGCGGCTTGGATAAAGGCGTCTAGGTTGTTACACGCTTGATAGGCACGCATTATTCTAGGGTAGGGCTGCATGTCTACTTTGAATCGCAGGGCGTTGTATACTTGTGGCACTAAATAGACGTCCACCATAGTCACCTGATCCCCCATAGCGAAAGCAGGCGATGTCGTTGGCGAATTGTCTGCTGCGAGCATGTGTTCAATGGCTTCAAATCCTTGTTCAATCCAGTGGCGATACCATTGCTGCTTTTGCTCATCTTCGATGGTTAACTCATTACTGAGGTACTTCAGTACCCGTAAATTATTCACTGGGTGAATGTCACAAGCGATCATGTCTATTAAGCTGCGTATTTTGACGGCTTCCATTAGGTCTTCGGGCATTAAAGGATGTTGCGGATATTTGGCCTCGATGTACGCGAGTATCGCCCCTGATTGAGCAAGAACTTCGCCGCTTTGAAGTTGCATACAAGGCACAAGCCCTTGTGGCTGCATGGCTTTATACGTTTCACCTAGGTGCTCGCCTTTAAGTAAATTTATCGCTACCAACTGATAGTCAATACCTTTTAGATTAAGAGCAATACGCACACGGTATGCTGCGGAAGAGCGAAAGTAGCTATACAATTTCATGTCTTATTTTCCAGTGTTTTAAATCGTAAACCTCGGCTTATTTAGTGGCCTTGTTTGTCGTCCCAGCCTACGTCTAACCGAAGATCGTTGCCGGCATCATAGCGGTAAATAAATCAGTTTTATCTCCCAGACTCATCTGAGTTGCCAAGCAGTCTCATTCACTAAGACGCGAAGTTTTAGTCATCAGTAGGTGAGTTGTGTTTTAATCTAATTTCTTAGTAAGCTGATCACAACAAACTCATAATCAAATAGTGTATTTAACTCAGTGCGTTAATGCGCTAAGTGTAAACTTATGTTTCTTATGAGACTGAGGCGCCCGTAATGCGCCCCCTCCTAAAACGAAACTCTTTAGGTTATTGGTAGGTTATATTTTTGGATTCATTCCAATTAGCGATAAATCAGTTACTTACAAATTAGCCATGTACCAAAGAGAGCGATTGGGCCAAGCATGAGCCCAAGTGAAATAAGACCAGTAATTTTTGACGAGGATATAAGCAGTTGGATGTGATGAAGTGGTACGCGGCAGATATAACACACATGAAAAAGATAAAAACATGTGCCTTATTATTCACTTTTTTTTGGTCTGCCTTGCTCACTGTTAACAGCCAAGCTGCAGATATGGGCGAGGGTTCGCTATCTACCCAAGTATCTTTGAATCAAGTTAACAAAATAGCGGTTGCTGCAGCGAGTCAAATAGCCTCTAAAATCGACCCATCGCAATACGCTGGAGCGCAAGCATGTCAGGGGTGTCACCAAAGTGAGTATGACCAATGGCAGCAGTCTGACCACTTTAAAGCCATGCAAACGGCAAGCAAAGGCACTGTACTGGGGGATTTCGGCGATATCGAAGTGAGATTTCATGATATAGCAACGCGCTTTTTTATTGAAAATGGCGAGTACAAAATCACGACAACCAATAAGCAAAACAAGGTCGAAACTTTTGATGTGCCTTATACGTTTGGTTTTTACCCGTTGCAGCAATATTTAATTGACGTAGGCGAGGGCAAGCTACAAGCGTTTAACATTGCTTGGGACAGTCGCAGTGAAGAGAAAGGTGGTCAGCGCTGGTATCACTTACAACCCATTGAAAAAATCACTCCTGAACATCCATTTTTCTGGCAGCGTCATTTTCAAAACTGGAATAGTCGCTGTGCGGATTGTCACACAACCGATCTCAAACGCAATTTTGAACCTAAAACGAATGCTTTTGATACGCAGTTTAGTGAGGTGAATGTGGCCTGCGAAAGCTGCCATGGCCCGGCTGGTCAGCATATCAAGTTGGCTAAAAGCGATAGTTTGAGCAAAGACCATTCTGGCTTCAGCCAACTTTTACCCGCGGTGAAAAACTTTGCGTTCAGCCCCAACAATCCGATTGCCCATGCTGATGGCAAACCGAACAACAGCGAAGTTAATGTGTGTGCTCGCTGCCATTCATTGCGCACCCCTTTGTCACACCCTTTCTCAGTCAACAAAGAAAATGACAAAGACACCCATGGTAAAAATGCCATTATCCACAGTGCTAATCAGCCTCAGCAAAGCTTTGTGGATGACAACCGGTTAGAGTGGATCCGTGCGCCGTTTTATCACGCTAATGGCAGCATCAATGAAGAGGTCTTCGTGGCCGGTTCGTTTATGCAAAGTAAGATGCAACATGCGGGAGTGACTTGCTCGAACTGTCATAATGCCCACACGGGGAAAGTGAAAATTCAAGGTAACGGCTTGTGCTTACAATGCCATCAAGCTGAAACCTTCAATAGCCCAGAGCATCATCACCATACGCCGCAAACAGAGGGGGCCATGTGCGTAAACTGCCACATGCCTGAAAAAACCTACATGGGTGTGGATGACAGGCGCGACCACAGCTTTTTGATCCCAGATTTGAGTTTTGACAATGCGGCAAGTGAGCCTCAATCCTGCTTAGCCTGCCATGATAAAGACGACAAGCATTGGCGAGAAACAAGTCACAAGCTTTGGGGGAGTAATTCGAAGGTAAATGAATGGAAAGTGGCTCGTGAGCATGTGCAGAATTTGGCCCCTCAGGGCTTAAGCGAGGCTATCACTTATATTCAAAACCCTGAGTACAGCTATTTACGCCGAGCTTCTTTATTAGCTGACCTGAGTCAGTATCGCTCACAAGAGGGGGTAGATATCGCTCTTGAAAACCTCGAAAGCGACAATGCATTATTGCGCCGCGCTGCTGTTGAGTCGTTGACTATTCTAGGGCCACAAGCACGTTGGCAGGTACTAAGTCAGAAACTCGATGAACCGAGTAAATCAGTCCGCTTTGAAATGGCAAGAACGCTAGTGGAAAGCGTGGGTCAGTTGACACGCTCAGATAAAGCCAAATTGATGCCACTGTTAAATGAATACCGGGATATGCTTGCGATAAACGCAGACTCACCCATTACCCAATTAGCCCTTGGTCATTTGGCTAGCAACTTGGGGGATTTAGCAGGAGCGGAGCAAGCGTATTTAACCGCGTATAGAATAGAGCCTAGCTATATTCCGGTGTTAATTCAGGTGTCTGAGTTTTACCGTCAACAAGGCCAAGACACAAAGGGCGCGCGTTATTTGCAAGAAGCGTTACAGATTGAGCCAAATAACGCCCAAGCCAATCATGCGCTAGGTTTGTTCAAAATTCGCCAGAAGCAATATGGGCAAGCCTTGGCGAACTTGAAAATATCAGCACACAGTGGTGAAGCTTTGCCGTCTTTTGCTTATGTTTACTCGGTGGCGCTTGACCATCAAGGGCAAACGGCAGTTGCTATCAAAGAGTTAGAGCAGGCCCATCAGCGCTGGCCAGCTGATACTGACGTGTTAAGTGCGCTTGTCAGCTATTTATATAAAACGGGCCAAACCGATAAAGCGCAGCAATATCAGTCTATGTTGCGCGCGTTGCAACCATAATTATACAAGCGCGCGGCTAGTATTTAGCGCATAAATCGAATGCTTAATTAGGCGCTAGTTAAGCAAAGAAATTGAGGAAGGATTTTTATGCAACCTACTGACGTGCGGTTATTTATTCCTTGTAAAGACTTCGCGGTATCGCAAGCATTTTATCAGGCTTTGGGGTTTATAAAAGAGCCCGTTAATGAGCAGTTATGCATATTCAGTTGTGGCGAGTGCACGTTCTTTTTGCAGAACGTTTATAATCAAACGTTTGCTGAGAATTTAATGATGCAACTTATCGTAAAAGACATCAACGCTGTATATGAGCAAATTCAGAACATGGGCGAACTAGCCGTTAAGCATGAGCCCATCAAACAAGAGCCCTGGGGCAAGGTGATTTATTTATGGGGGCCAGCTGGTGAGTTATGGCACATCACCGAATTAAGCGTTTAAGGTTTATTTTCCTGTAGAACACAAACTGCACAGCTCAAATCTATACTCCATTACATACTCGAGCTGATGGATGCCATTTTAATCCCTGCAAACAGTAAAAAGCCACCCGCAGATTTATTGATCATATTAACCACTGACGCTTTAACCGCGCCGCTAGACAGTTTTTGGCCGATGCAGGCGTACATAGTGTACGACAATAAATCGACCACTAAACACGACGCGCCCATAATGAATAATTGCAACAATATGGGTTTTTCAATATCGATAAACTGGGGAAGTAACGCCAAAAAATATAATAATGCTTTGGGGTTGGCGAGCTCTACGATAAAGCCCTGACTAAACAATGCGATACCTTTGGCATTTGAACTGGCACTTTGATTAACCCTCAAGCCGCCGCTTTTGCTCACAATGGCATTTACGCCTAAGTACACCAAGTAAGCCACACCTACCCATTTGATTATCGAAAAAACGAAGTTTGACGCCACCAATAGTGAAGCAATGCCTGTCGCTGATAACAAAAAATACACCACGTTGGCGCTGGCCACACCCGTTACACCGAATATGGCTTTTTTCGCTCCATGGCGAGCCCCCTGAGAAGCAATGGTAATCACCGCAGGCCCAGGCGACATACACACGATTATGGTCGTGGTCAGAAAAATAAAATAGGCGTGAATATCCATGGGCACTCCCAACTGTTTTGCTGTGACGTTAATCTATATAGTGGGTAACGTTCGTATTGTCTTATGAGTCGATGTTACTGGAAGTATCTGAAAGTAACTGCGTTCAGAGCGCGTAATGTACGATGAAAAGGAGTCATTTACCAGCACAGTGAACTGAGCTGTAGCGCATGTTTCAGCTGTATTTTTAGGTATTCCTGATACACGTCAATTACATGAATATTAGATAAATATAATATAACGCTCCTATTGACAAAAAATGTTCAACAGGAGTAAAGTTCACAAAGTTTCAGTAATTACTGAAACTTTAGAAGTGAAAGTTTAATACACCCACATTCAGATTTGCAATGCGTCGCATGAGCGACCTTATTAGGAGCCCTTAAATATGATAGATGAAACCTTTGTGGATCTATCGAGGTTACAGTTTGCGATCACCGCACTGTTTCATTTTTTATTTGTGCCTCTAACACTGGGTATGACGTGGATTTTGGTCATCATGGAGTCGGTTTTTGTTATGACCGGCCGACAAATTTATCGCGACATGACTAAGTTTTGGGGCAAGCTATTCGGAATCAACTTTGCCATAGGGGTTGCCACTGGGCTAACTATGGAGTTTGAGTTCGGCACCAATTGGTCGTACTACTCACACTATGTAGGTGACGTGTTTGGTGCGCCATTGGCGATAGAGGGCTTAATGGCTTTCTTTTTAGAATCTACCTTTGTAGGTATGTTCTTTTTAGGCTGGGACAGACTAACGCGCCGTCAACACTTAGGTGTAACGTTCTTGATGGCGGTAGGCACTAATCTATCTGCATTGTGGATTTTGATTGCCAACGGTTGGATGCAAAACCCCGTCGGCGCGGAATTTAACTATCAAACCATGCGTATGGAAATGACTAGCTTTGCTGAGCTGGTGTTTAATCCCGTGGCGCAGGTTAAGTTTATTCATACTGTTTCCGCCGGTTATGTTGCTGCGTCAATGTTTGTGCTTGGGATCAGCAGTTATTACATTCTAAAAGGACGTGATGTTTCTTTTGCCAAACGTTCATTCTCGGTGGCAAGTGGCTTCGGCTTGGCGTCAATATTGTGTGTTATTTTACTAGGTGATGAGTCTGGTTACGAAGTAGGTGAAGTACAAAAAGTGAAACTGGCGACTATCGAAGCTGAGTGGCACACAGAAGAAGCACCAGCGGCGTTTACCATGTTTGGCTTCCCTGATTCAGAAGAGCAAGTAACTCATGCTGCTATTAAAATACCCTACGCGTTAGGCATCATTGCTACGCGCTCACTTGATGAAGAAGTGGAGGGGATAAGCGATTTAGAGAAAAACCATGAAAAACGTATTCGCAATGGCATGCTGGCTTATGAGTACCTTGATAAACTTAGAAATGGTCAAGACACACCTGAAAACATCGCCACGTTTGATGAGCTAAAAGCCGATTTGGGTTATGGCTTATTGCTCAAGCGTTACACGCCAAATGTGGTTGATGCCACGGAAGAAAATATTCAACAAGCGGTGAAAGACTCCTTCCCTAAAGTGGGCCCGATGTTTTGGTCATTTAGGATCATGGTGGCCTGTGGTGTGGCTATGCTCGTCGTATTTGTACTGGCTTTTTACTATAACGCGCACCGAGTTATCGAACAGAAACGTTGGTTATTGTGGGCGGCGGTATTCAGTATTCCACTGCCATGGATAGCCATTGAATTCGGCTGGGTGGTCGCAGAATACGGCAGACAACCTTGGGCAATTTCAGAGATTTTACCCACGTTCTTGGCAACCTCGTCATTGACCACAAACGACTTGATCATGAGTATTGCTGGGTTTGTCATCTTTTATACCGGCTTGGCAATCGTCGAAGGTTGGTTAATGCTGAGATTTGTTAAGCAAGGGCCGAGCTCATTGCACACCAATAAATATCATTTTGAAAAGATTTACCAAGAACCGGCTGAAGAACAAGGAGCGCAATCATGATTTTTGATTACGAGACGTTGAAATTATTGTGGTGGTTGATCATTGGCATTCTGTTAATTGGCTTCGCGGTAACCGATGGCATGGATATGGGGGTGGCTATGCTGCTGCGCCTAGTAGGTAAAACGGACAGCGAACGCAGAACGGTTATTAATACGATCGGCGCGCATTGGGATGGCAACCAAGTGTGGTTCATTACCGCTGGTGGTGCATTATTTGCGGCTTGGCCCATGGTGTACGCCGCTGCCTTCTCGGGTTTTTACTTCGCAATGCTACTGGTCTTGTTCGCGTTATTCTTTCGCCCACTGGCCTTTGATTACCGGAGTAAAATTGATACGTACCGCTGGCGTAATAATTGGGACTGGGCGCTATTCGCTGGCAGTGCCATTCCAGCGTTGGTGTTCGGTGTTGCTTTTGGCAATCTGTTTTTAGGGGTGCCTTTTAATATCGACAATCTGCTGCGTGCTAGTTACCAAGGTTCGTTCATCGGTTTGCTTAATCCATTTGGCATCTTGGCCGGCTTAGTTAGCATTACTATGTTAATGGGCCATGCGGGCATGTGGTTGCAGCTACGTACCGACAGCGATGTCGCCAAGCGCTCAGGCCAATACGGACGTTACGCCTTAATCATATTTATGGTGCTCTTTGCTATCGCAGGCTTCTGGGTAGCCAACATGGACGGGTACCAAATTGTCAGCATGCCTGATACGCAAAGTTACGCTAATCCTATTGCTAAAGTGGTTATCTCAGCGCCAGGAGCGTGGTTAGACAACTACAGCGCAATGCCACTAACGTTAATTTTCCCAGCACTGGGGATGGGGATGGCAGCGCTTGCTTGGTTCTTCTCAAAAGTGGGTAAACCTGCGCTTGGTTTAGTGTCTTCTAGCTTGATGTTAGTGGGCGTTATTATGACGGCAGGAGCATCGTTGTTCCCATTCGTTATGCCCTCAAGCAACAACCCTAACGTGAGTTTAACCATGTGGGATGCGGTTTCTAGCCATATGACGTTGAACGTTATGTTTGTGGCAGCGGCTATTTTTGTACCATTGATTCTGGCGTACACCACTTGGTGTTACGTGAAGATGTGGCGCAGGGTGACCGTGCATGAAATTGAAAATAACACCCATGGTAGCTACTAAGCGCGGGTTAGTTGAATAATTTGCAGGTGTCATCCTATTAAGTGCTGACACCTGATATTAGGAGAGTTTTTATGTGGTATTTTGCGTGGATTTTAGGCGTGCTATTGGCCTGCACACTGGGCGTCATTAACGTGATGTGGTACGAATTTCAGCAAAACAAAGACAGCATAGCGGACGATGAAAAAGAGTTGTACGAGAGGCTGCAAAAAGAACGTGACAACTAAAGCCCGTCCAGACCGCGCTCAGCAAATGCTGTTGCGCGGTTTTTTAAAGCGCGAATCTGCATCCGCAGCGGGCTTACTTCGATTCAGTATCGCCCTTGGGACTGTTAATGCCTTACTGATGATAGCTAGTGCCTACTTACTCGCACAAAGCATTCACCTAGTAATGTTTGAAGGGGCCGACTTAAACGCCGTTAGCCATTTTCTTTGGGCTTTAGGGGGATTGATCCTTGTTCGGGGCTTGTTTTTGGCCCTAAGCCAACGTTTGAGTGCTCGAGCTGCACGCAATATTAAATCTGATATGCGCGCCAATCTTTTGGAAAAAATAGCGCAACTCGGGCCAAATTTTACCGATCGAAAGGGCCACGGTGCGATGCTTAATACTCTACATGATGGGGTAGAAGCACTGCACGATTACTACGCTAACTATTTGCCTAGCGTGGCGTATAGCGCCCTGATCCCTTTGGCTATTTTAGTGGTGATATTTCCCACCGACTGGCAAGCAGGATTAATATTTTTGTTTACCGCGCCGCTCATTCCTTTTTTCATGATTTTGGTTGGGCATAAAGCAGAGCAACTTAATCAAGACCGATGGCAGCAATTAGCGGTACTTGGAAATTACTTTTTTGACCGCATTCGCGGCTTAACGCAATTGAAGCTGTTTGATGCGACCAAACGGGAATTAAAGCAGATTGCTAAAATATCAGATGATTTTCGCCATGCGACCTTAAGTGTATTGAAAATCGCTTTTCTGTCTTCGTTTGCATTAGAATTTTTAGCCACGATCAGTGTGGCGCTGGTTGCTGTACTGATTGGCTTTCGTTTGTTTTTTGGCACGCTGGACTTCGCCACCGGCTTTGTGGTGTTGTTACTCGCCCCTGAGTTCTATTTACCTTTGCGTAAACTGGGGAACCATTATCACGCTCGTCTTGAAGGGATAAGCGCCGCGGGCGATATGTTAGAAATACTGCAAACCCCTAATAACGAATCGCAAGTGACGAGTGAGCCTGCATCCAGTGCGCTAGATAACAGCCTTATTAACGGCTCTATTACTGTCTCTGGGCTGAGCTTTACTTACCCTGACAGCGATGAAGGGGTTCACGATATTAGCTTGGCTTTACCGGCAACAGGCATGGTGGCTTTTGTCGGAGCTAGTGGGGCTGGTAAAAGTACTTTATTTGACTGTTTACTCGGCTTTTATCCTCAAATCATCTCTTGTATTGATTCGGGCAATGGCCCACTTAGCGCTGCAGATATTCCTACGTGGCAACGGGAGATCGCGTGGATCCCCCAACAACCGACATTATTCTACGCCAGCATTAAAGAGAACATCATGTTAGGTAAGCCTGATGCAACACAAGCAGAGGTTTCGTTGGCGGCTGAAAAAGCAGGCGCGCTGGCATTCATCGAATCCTTGCCGGATGGTTTCGACACCCTTTTAGGCGAACAAGGTGAGGGGGTATCTGGCGGGCAAAAACAGCGTATCGCACTGGCGCGGGCTTTTTTAAAAGACGCCCCCCTTTTAATACTTGACGAACCTACCGCGCATTTAGATAGCGCCACTGAGCGAGACGTACAGCGGGCCATCAATGAACACGCTAAAACACATTTGGTACTGGTGATTGCTCATCGACTAAGTACCTTACAACAAGCAGAATCAATTTTGTTGCTTGAAGCTGGGCGCGTAGTGCAACAAGGCAATTATCAGACATTGAGTCAGCAGAATGGGCCGTTTAAGCAATTGCTAAATAGCGATAATCAGGCAGGTGCTTATGCATAATTTCAATCGTTTATTACGCCTATGTCGGCCCCATATAGGGGCGATGTTATTGGGTGTTTTTCTAACGGTATTGACCGTATTGGCGAACGTGGGGTTGCTTGCTATTTCCGGCTGGTTTTTAGCGTCCATGGCGGCTGCAGGATTAGCCGCAGCACAAATGAATTATTTTACACCCGCTGGCATTATTCGCTTTTTAGCCATTGTGCGCACGGCATCTCGTTATGGGGAGCGCCTTGTTACACATAACGCGACCTTTCTACTGCTGAGTGAAATTCGCGTCAGCGTGTTTGCCACGCTAAGTCAGTTGAATAATCAACAGCTGGCCATGAATCGCAGTGCTGATTTGTTTAATCGTATGCAAAACGATGTGGATGCCCTCGACAAATTTTATCTCAATGTGTTGCTGCCAATGCTGGTGGCATTGGTATGCGTACCGATTGTCATTTGGATAATCGCCGGTTTTAATCCACAAGTGGCGTTAGTCTGCTTAGGTGCACTGTTGTTAGTGGGGGTGGGGTTACCTGTGTTGCTCAGTGCCAAGCTTAGCCGCACTGCAGCGCAGCAGACTGAGCGCTCAGCGCAGCTTCGTGACGCCTTATCTGATATGTTAACAGGGCAACGGGAGTTGGCCTTATATCAAGCAACCGACAGCCAATTAGCAAAATGTAACGCAATACAGCAAAACTACAATGATTTGCTGGATAAGCGGCACGCGGCACTCGCTGACAGTGATGGGGTTAGCTTAATCGTTGTGCAGCTAGCCATGCTTGCAAGTGTATGCGTGCTGGTGCCTCTGGTATTCACACAGCAAATAGAAAACGTGCATTTAGCCATGCTGTCATTATTTGTTTTAGCCAGTTTTGAAACTGTGCTGACTTTGCCAAATGCCTTTATTCAACTCCCTGTAGCGTTAAGTGCCGCTGGGCGTATTTTTGCCTTGCAAGACGTGTTAGCCAAAACTCAAAATACATTGAATTCGAGTACCAACACGATAACTAGCAAAGGCCAAACTCAGCAAGGGCAAGATAAGCAACCTGAGCCGATACTGCAGCTAAATCAGCCGGTACATGAGGCCCCCAGCGTAACAAAAGGCCTCGGATTAAAACTGAAAAATGTCAGTTATCAGTATGATAGTGATCCATTTACCGGGAACCTTTCCATTAAACCCTCGACGGGCAACCAACATTTTGCATTAGAGAATATTAGTCTGTCGATTAACCCCAACCAAAACGTGGCGCTTGTTGGCCCAAGCGGTAGCGGTAAGTCGACTTTGGTTAATTTGCTAAGTGGCTTATGGCCTGAGCAGCACGGCAATATTTGCGTTACGCACGATGCCAACGAGCAAATTGATAAAGAATATGCCATTAAAGGGCTCGCCTTTGCGCAACGCACCAAACTCATCGCGATCCTCGCCCAGCAACATCACATTTTCGATGGCACCATCGCAGATAATTTGCGCTACGCCGCGCCTGATGCCACCCACGAACAAATGCTACATGCCTGTGAGCAAGCTCAGTTGGGAGACTGGGTGTTCACTCTGCCAAATAAATTGAATACGCGATTAGGCAGTGCAGGTAGACGAATTTCACAAGGCCAATCTCGCCGCTTGGCGATTGCACAGTTGTTATTGCGTCGCCCCGCATTATTGGTGTTAGATGAACCCACAGAAGGCCTCGATAACCAATCTAAGCAAGCCGTTATGAAAGCTATCATGGGGGCGATGAATGAGAGTACGGTGCTGTGTATCACGCACGATCCAGCGCTGTTGTGCAATATGGACAAGATCATATGGTTGGAAAATGGCCAGCTTAAAGGGGAGGGCACCCACCAAGTGCTATTGGCAGAGCATCAGCAATATAAAGAGTTAATCACGCGCATTTAGTCATGTGAATAAATCCCATTCGCTGACCTGAGACAAAGTGAAAGTGTTCAATTTCTTAAAGAGGATTTTGCTGAAGAGCTTTTCTAAAAAGCTTTGTTCAAGAGCTTTGTTCAAGAGCTTTATTAAAGAGTGTTGTTAAAGAGCTTTGTTCAAGCACATGCTTAAAGTATTAACGCCATTTTCAACGTACAGCTGCAGATATCTAACGTTTTCCAATCCCTGCATAGTTAGCAGAAAACGTATATGAAAGTAACATCAAGAGACAAGCAGGTATTCTAATTAGTATGTCTAGTCATCAATCTCTAAGGAGAAATAGCAATGCAAACACTGCCCCATCAGTACTCAGTCACCGCCAAAGGTGATTCATCAGGTGCTTTAACGGCATATTGTGACAATCTTCCGGATATTACCGTCGCGCCGCCCTCACAATTTGGCGGTGATGGTGACAAATGGTCACCAGAGGATTTATTTATGGCCGCTATCGCCAATTGTTTTGTGCTCTCGTTTAGGGCAATTGCTAGAGCGTCTAAATTCGAATGGCAAGACATAAAATGTGAATCTCAAGGCACTCTCGACCGAGTGCAGGGGAAAACGTTTTTTACCCAAGTACGAACTACAGTGCAGTTATCGATCCCCAAAACTGAAAGTATTGAAAAAGCTGAAAAACTGCTCAATAAAGCCGACGAAGCGTGCTTGATCAGTAATTCAATTTCGTGCGAAATGAGTTTAGAGTGTGACGTTGTTGTACAGTAAGTTTGATGTCTGACTGACTTTCGATGTATTGGTTATGTCAATTTGGTAGCTAATACCAATTCCATTGAATCTTCCCTAAGTGGCTGATTATTTAGTGGCGTTGGTATAAGACATAAAATTTATTCATCATTAATAAAAATTAACGAGGGCTTATCAGAGTATGAGGGCGGAATTGCGCGCTAAGATCGTCACGGTTTGTGACAAAAAAATAGCCAGCAAGGGCGATAACGTTGGTTTGTCATTTTACGCTTTCTTTGCGAATAAGAACGACGCTCCTGCATTACTGATGGAAGCAGCCACGTGGTGGATTGAAACTCACAAATTAGATCATTTTGAGAAAGCTCATAAGATCAAAGACATGGTGCTAAACAACGTTTAATTTAGAGATAAATTAACACCGCTCGGTGTACTCACGTCATAGCAGATAACAGCGTTTCACTTTGTTTCTGTAAGTTGATTCTTATTGGTTTATCCTTTGTTGAGCAGCGACATTGGGAGGGAATAATAATGCAACGAGTCACTGGGATTGGTGGGGTGTTTTTCAAAGCCAAAGATGCACCTACATTACGTGCATGGTACAAACGTCACCTCGGGATAGATGTTCAGGACTGGGGCGGCTCTTCATTTTCATGGTGTGATGCAAATGGCCAAGCCGCTAAAGGCTCGACTGTTTGGTGTATCAGCTCAGCAACTGAAGGGGCTTTTGCACCAAGTAACGCGCCCTTTATGATCAATTATCGGGTGGAAGCGCTGCACGACTTAGTCAAAGTACTAAAAGCAGAAGGCTGTGAAGTGCTAGATAATATTGAAGAGTCTGAATACGGTATTTTTGCGTGGGTTATCGACCCAGAAGGCAATAAAGTGGAGTTATGGCAGCCCCCTAACGGCCATTAACACTGTGTGCTTTATCCAGTGGAACCACCTAGGGCACTAAAAGCCTATAGGATTGTCTACAAGTTCTATCATTACCTGGGTTGTGTCTAGATAAGACAAATTTGATAACTCATTTTACCTTTAGTAAAACACCACTAAAAATACTCAATCGAAAAATAGCAACTAAGGATTTATATGCGTCACGCTGTGTTATGGGGAAGTGCGTTCGTCTTGGGTTTAAGTGGGTGCGCTGCATCTAAAAGCGATCAGGATGTTGTTAAACAGCAGTTTGGTGAACGCTGTGAAGCGGCCAAACGTGAACTTGATGAAGCGGTTGAAGAGGGGCAATTATCGGATTTACGGACATTAAAGCAGGATATTGAACTGTATTGCGTTTGGCGTAGAAACTAATCGACGGCGGTCATTTACTGAAGAATAATATGAACTGGGTAGAGCGATAATCAATATAGCTAACCCAAAGTGATGGGCCTATCTGCTCCACACGAATCGCAATGAAAATGATCAAGTTAATCTGATTTTGAAAAGATAAAGCGACGAGTCAGTGGATTAAATAGTGAGTAAATATTTTCCTATCACACTAAAGTATTAGGAATGGAGAATATCGCCGTAACATTATATAAATCAACTACTAAACAGGGTGAAAAAACTAAATTTAAAATATAATAGGAGAATAATTTTATAAACTTTAACCTATAATCAGTTTTGTAGACGGCATACTAATGCAGGGTGGTTAGTTTCTGGACATGTTGCTGAAAGTCATGATTAGAAGTCTTCAGTACTGTAATTCGTTTTTGTTTGGTCAGTTGGAATTTTTTGAAATATGTTTGAGAAACTCATCTCCCGTCTTTTTAAGCGCAGTCGTGCTAGTAACGCTGCCGATAATGATAAAGGTGTTTCTAATAACACCGTAAATACTGCGGCTAACCCTCAGCAAAACAACAAACGTAAACTTGCAAATTCAACTGAGAAAACGAGCGATAATATTGTCGAATCTTACGACATACCGATACCAACTCGCACGGTCAACATCAGTGTCGCCTCATTAAATCGTCTTGATTTTTTATTCTACGATTACTTGCTTGGGCCTTCACAAACTAGCACCACATTGAACCCCATCGAGCAGTACATTTTAACGCGGGTAAATCATGCGCTGAAATCTCCCGATAGCGTACTAACCCATTTTCCAGTGTTACCTCAATCGGTTATTTCACTAACCAATTTGCTAAATAATCCTGATTTTAATTTGCAGTCATTTATCAAGGTCGTTGAACAAGAGCCAAGCATTGCGACTGAATTGATGAAAAAAGCCAATAGTCCAGCTTATAAACGCGGTGATAAAGACATTACTAACTTGCAGCAGGCTTTTATGTTTATGGGGGCAAATGACATAAAAGAGTTCGTGCTTAATCGCTTCATTAAGAAGTTATGTCAGCAAAAGCCTATTTATTTTAAAACCTTCGGCGAGAAAATTTGGCTACATAGCCAAGATGTAGCCATTGTGGCCAAAACACTCGCGGCGAGGCGTAAGCAAAATGCCGATGCCGCTTATACCATTGGTCTGATGCACGATTTGGGTAAAGTTGTTATTTTTCAGTTTATGGTCGAGGCGTTTAAAATGATCGATCCAGATTTTAAACAAGACTCGTTGGTGTTTAAGAAATTTCTCAGTGAGAAATCGATGCTGCTCAGCGTAGAGTTAATGAAAATCTGGAATATGCCCAGTGTGATTATTGATGTAGTGCAAGGGCAGGTGGAAGACATTACGAACGTGGATGATCTCGACCCCATGACGGCGATATTATTTGAAGCTAATTTGATCAGCGAGATAAGCTTGTCATACCAAGATGGGCATATTCAACCCGCCGAGTTTGAGTCATTAGTCAGTAATACCAAACTTCGGGGTGACGCCAAGTTACTGTTACGTGAAATACTCAATATATACTCAGACGAAGCAAGTTCATCCTGCATAACTTGACGGGTCGAGAGCATGGCTAGGAACTAAGAAAGCTCTTCAGCGCGTTTAGTTCATATTAAATTCTTTCAATGCATTCATAGCCAATTGTGCCTTGCCACTGGGCACATAAATGTGATCGTGATAATAGGCCGCAACCACGTTTGCACTGATGTCGTATTCGGTTAATTTTGCTGCTACTGCTGCGGTCAATCCCACAGCCTCTAGACTAGAATGTACCGTGAGGGTAATTTGTCTATAGGTGCCGTCAAAAGGTATTTTCGCCTGTTTGGCATCTTCGGCTAGTAAAATTAATGTTAAGCCTTCCGATTCTTGAAAAAAGCACACCGGATCCAAATGTGCATAATCAGCTACCTTACCGTCTACTGTGCAAAAGGCATACTCGCCGTCTTGCAAAAATGGCGACATCGATTTAAGTAATTCATCTAACTGTGTAATGCCTGACATGTTGTTTCCTGCTTTCATTGAGATTTAATACAGTGCTAATACTGACGAGGTGAGCATCTTACCTGAATAGGCTGCATGTGTTAAAGGGCTGTAGCGCCACCCGTGAAGACGCTTATGGTCTTGTTGTTTTTCCACCTTAAGCAAAATGAGGGGCTCGCTTTTCAAAAAATGCCGCGACGGATTCTTTAAACTCGGCAGAGGCTAGTTGCTCGGCAAATATGACACCTTCACGTTTCATTTGCGCCTGAACTTCCTCTTTGTTTACGCCACGAATTAAGCGCTTTGATTGCTTAACTGAATTAGGCGCTAAACTGGCGACTTGCTCTGCTATTTTTAGACTTTCAGCGACTAAGACGTCATCCTCGAATACGCGCGTAACAAGTCCTGCACTCAGTGCTTCTTTGGCATCAAGTATGCGACCTGCAAGCATCAAATCATTTGCCCATGCTTGACCTACCGCAAGGGGGAGCAACAAGCTGGATGCGGCTTCAGGTACTAAACCTACATGGGTAAAGGGGGCGCGAAAGCGTGCACTTTTGCTGGCATACACCATATCGCAATGTAGCAACATGGTAAGGCCAACCCCGATGGCAGGGCCATTCACCGCGACCACAATAGGGGTTTCACATTCTGAGATAGCCTTTAAAAATCGAATGACCGAAGGGGTGCCACTCTCTTCAACTGGGTTAATGAAATCATCTAAATCATTACCCGCAGTGAAGGTATCGCCGTTAGCGGTTAATAGAACAGCGCGGATCTGATCGTCATGGTTGCTTCGCTCTAGCTCATCCGCTAGGGCCGCGTACAGTTCACGATTGAGCGCATTTTTTAGCTCAGGACGATTTATGGTTAACGAAAGAACTCGGTTATTTAGGGAAACATTAAGGCTCTTTGACATGATGAGACTCCGACAATGGGGTTGGGTTGATGCAAGTCACTAAAACGGTTCTTTTTCACTGACTATGTTTTCTGCATTTTGCGTGACGTGCATTAGAAATCGCGCAATGGTTTCTTGCTCATCTAAGGTGAAATGTTCCAGCAGGGCATGATTTATATTGCGTACCTTTGAAGCGGAGCGCTGTGCAAGATCACGTCCTTTGGCCAATAAGATAACATTTTGTACCCTAGCATCAGTTGTCCCCTGTTGGCGGGTAACCAGTGCTGCTTTGGTCATTCTGTCAATCACGCCTGATAAGCTGGAGTAGCTCATGTTGAGCGAATCAGCGATGGCTGTGATCGGCGCGTTATCCTGTTTAGATAATGTGAAAAGCACAGCTAATTGAGTCGTGCTGACGTGCAGCTCGCTTTTGAGTTTTTTATCCGCGGCTTTAAAAAGCGCACCATGCGCTAACTGCAGCAAGTGAAATATCTTAAGTTGCTTTTTCATTGTGTATCATTTTCATTATCTATTTATTTAATGTACGAAATAAATATTTATAACGCAACGCTTTGGTCTATTTTTGCTCGTTATTCAGTAATCTAAAACCCTTTTATTTAATGTTAGAAATAAATTATTTTACATACGAAATAAATAGTGCTCTTATCTGGTTATTGAGCATCAGAACCTAAACGCATTGACTCAATCAACAACCAAGAGGCTAGTCATGAATAATTCAACGCAATCTTTAGCAGGTGTTGCAACATCTAGTGATATAGCGGCCGAATTGAATAGCAGAAACGAGTCTTCCATCACGGATGAAGCTTCATCTAGCGGGTCAAGCATTGAGCATGTCATCGTTACAGGTGCTGGTCATTCGGTGGTGCTGAAAGTTTTTAAGAGTCAGCTAAAACCTGTAAAAGGTATTTGCGTGGTTGCGGCCGCGACGGGCGTAGCGCAGCATCTTTATCAGGATTTCGCGATATGGCTAACCAGCTTAGGCTTTCATGTTGTGACATTTGATTATGATGGCATTGGTTCGTCTATTGACCGCCATGTAAAGCATTGCAATAGTGACTTGTTAGGGTGGGCGAATAATGATTGTCCCGCAGTACTTAATTTTGTTGAGAGGCACTTCAGCGGTCTCGAGTGTATTTGGATTGGTCACAGTGTAGGCGGTCACATGCTGGGCATGATGCCTAACACTGGCCCGATCAGCCGGGCGATTACAGTTGGTACTGGCACAGGAACGTGGTGGTACAATTCGCCCCCCACTAAGCGTGTTGCGTGGTTCTTATGGTATTTTCTAGTGCCACTGACAGTGCCGACTTTGGGCTACTTCCCTGGGGATAAGCTAAACATCATGTGCAACCTGCCCAAGGGCGTAATGATGCAATGGCGACGTTGGTGCCTCAAAGAGGGGTATGCGGTTGAGAACGAAGGGCTGTGGCTTAAGGAGCGCTTCGCCAATGTGAGCTTACCTATTTGCGCAATTGCGTTCAGTGATGATGAAATGATGTCTTTGAAGAATATCGATATGTTGCATGATCAGTTCAGCGCTGCAAATATCACCCGACACACTGTCGCGCCTAAAGATGTTGGTCACAAAAGAATAGGGCATATTGGTTGGCATAAGGGACGTTACCAAAACATGTGGGAAAAGGTATTCAGGCCTTTGTTGCTGAGTTAACGCGAAAGAAGCGCGTCATTATAACTGTTCAACCAGTTGCTCGCAGAGTATTACACGCTAGGGTAAGGTTTTTACCGTACATTCAGCCTTTTCATACGCAAGAGTGAACTTATTGCAGAAAACAGAGGTCAACTGTTACATAATTGTTAAATAGTAATATAAATACTTTTGTGAGAATTCATGGCGTCATTATTCCCTCTTCCTAGCGTTGCAAACAACGATAAGCCTAATCTGAAAAAACAAACAGTGAAGGTGCGTTATCACTCGAACTTATTAGTTGTGTTAATTGCAATGGACGTATTAGGCGTGCTTGTTATGTTGACGGGGTTGCGGCAGCAGTTTCATCAGCAAGGCGTTTTACCTGAAACCATTGACGGCCCTTATGCTGGTGTCATGATGGTCGTTGCAGGTGTGATGCTCACCTTGCCCTTTTTTATTTGGAGCTTTAAAGCCAGTTTTAGACCCTTTGGCACTCTAAACAAATAGCGTGCTAAGTCTGTATTAAGCAAGCTACTCCTCTTCAAAATATTCACACTTGCTTCGCCGCAGTCAAAGGCTCAGTGGGGACCCTTTATTCATTTCAAAACACTCTCAAGAGCCATATGTGGTTCATGACACTAATCAAATGCCCTGTAGCCATAAAGTCAACCAGCTAAGCAATGTTAGCCTTTGCTGAGTATTTTTGCTGCACTGTGGTCTCCCTTACCTGAGTCAAAAACGTTAACCACAACCATTTTATGCTTTTGTTCTATTCGAACATTGGACGGGCATTCAATCGAAAATAAAGGGTTCTTTATTCGCCTTAGCTCGGATCCAATTCAAGGAAGATCTCACCGACTGTCTTGATAGTAGATTCTGTTCGAGTTTGTTTTTACCTGGGAAGGGTATCAGGCTTAACCCTATCAACATGGTTATTAAGCCTTGACCGGGCAAAACTAACATAATAATCCCACACACTAGTAAAGCTATCCCAAAGAGAACTTTTACCATTTCAATGATGAATATTAAGCTGCTTTTGCTCGGCGTTCGGTTAGGGATGATAACAGCATTTTTATCTTTGTTTTTTCTGCGGATAAAGTATCGTTTATCCATGTTTGTAATGATGTAGCTCATCAATATGAAGTAACCAATAGAAACCGCCGACGTTAGCAAAATGGTCAAAAATATAAAATTTGGGCCAAATGTATCCGTTAAATAGGTTGTCGCTATGGTGTAATATTCTGTCAGCACTTAGATTTCCGAAATTGATTTACATAAGCATTATTTGAGTAGGGTTTTATGCAAATAGTTGAACAATGGACCCAATGGGTTTACATCCATTGGGTAACCATCATAGTTGTTTTGCATATTGGCTTGTCCATTATGTCATCGTTACATGTACTTATGTTCAAAGAAAATGAACGTACATCGTTAGCGTGGATTGGATTAGTGATTTTTTCGCCCGTTATAGGCAGTCTATTTTATTGGCTGTTTGGGATAAATCGTATTAAGCGCTCAGCGCAGAAAAAACACCCTCAAACACTTAAGCAGGATTTTCGCGCCCCAGAACAACCCAATAAAATATCTCATATTCCGGCGCACTGGCATCCGGCAGTCATTGCGGGGCATACCATTCATCCTGTTAACTACGTTTCAGATAATAGTGTTGAGCCATTGGTTAACGGTGATATGGCTTACCCAGAAATGCTCCAATCTATTCATGCGGCTCATCGCTATATCGTTTTATCGAGTTACATATTTGACTGCGACTCACTTGGACGACAATTTGTAGATGCCCTGTCCGATGCGCATCAAAGAGGGGTCATCGTAAACGTATTATTGGACGGTGTAGGCATTGGATACAGCTGGCATAAATCAGACCGAGCCTTAAAGAAGCTCGGGGTGAAAACGGCTCGTTTTTTACCTGCCATTTCGCTTACGACTATTCGCTTTATTAACTTACGGAATCATCGAAAAATACTTTGTGTGGATGGTGACGTAGCCTATGTCGGTGGAATGAATATAAGTAAAAATAATGAGGTTAAATCGGCAGAACACCCGATTGATGATATCCACTTTAAAGTAACCGGTCCGGTGATAGATCAAATTAGTCAGGTATTTGTAGAAGATTGGTTTTTTGCGACCGGTGAATTAATTGAATTTCCTTCGTTCGTACAAAACACGATGACCAAAACAAGTAATAAATCGGTTATTGCTCGAGCCATTCAAGATGGTCCCGATGAAGACCACAATAAAATACGTTGGACTTTGATTAACGCACTCGTTTGCGCTCAAACAAGTGTGAAAATTATGACCCCTTATTTTATACCAGACCAAACCCTAATGACGTCTTTACACGCTGCGGCCCTACGTGGTGTATCAGTGGAGATAATCGTGCCTAGACACAGCAACATTCCTTTTGTGGATTGGGTGATGGAAGCAAATTTCTCGCGCATAATTAAGCACGGTATAAAAATGTATAAAAATAATAGGCCATTTGACCACAGTAAAATTGTTGTTATCGACGACATTTGGTCATTTGTCGGCTCGACTAACTGGGATGCCAGAAGTTTGGAATTCAATTTTGAAATTAACTTAGAGTGTTTTGATAGGCAACTTAATGCCAAATTGAGAGCGTTTTTTCTTTCTAAAAAACAAAACTCGCTACCGGTTACACAGCAGGAAATTAGCAATCTACCCTTTTATAAGAAGACTCGTAACAATTTGTTCCGGTTATTTTCACCCTATCTTTGATAGAGTTATTGGGCACCAGATCTTTCTATAATCTTGTTTGCTAGAGGCCGATAAAGTCATGCTTAAGAGTCGTTTTAGCCCATTGGAGTCTGTGAAAATAATGGGGCATGCACCCAACCCAGTTATGGGGCCGAACATTGAGCTTTTGCTGTGGAATGTGTTCAAATGCAAAAAAAAGGGCTGGTTAGAAGATTTCAAATCTCTTTCTAGTGACAAAGATTTAATCCTTTTACAAGAAGCGGTATTAAATTCACCTTATGATGTCGACTTCAAAAAGTCGCTACAGCATCAGTGGATGATGGCGCGTAGTTTCAAAAACGTGAAAACGAATGTTGAAACGGGCGTTAAGACGGGATCGACTGTTGCGGCGCAGCAACATTACTTTTCGGTATCGAAGCCTAGCGAACCTGTTTCTCAAACAAAAAAAATGTTGTTAGCAACGGTCTATCCATTGCCTAAATTAGGGCAGTCGCTACTCGTAGTAAACTCCCACCTTATTAATTTTGTCTCTTTTGATAAGTTCAGTATGCACTTGCACCAAGTATTCCACATGCTGGAAAATCATGATGGACCCATATTGTTAGCGGGTGACTTCAACACGTGGAATGGCAAAAGATTACGTTACTTTAATCAGTTAGCTAAATCGTTTTCGTTAGACGAAGTGATGATGGATCGTAAGCCAAGGTTCAATCATTTGTTTCAGCACCTTGACCATATCTATTTTCGCGGATTAGAGGTTGTGAACGCTCACGTGCATACGAATATTCACTCTTCTGATCATTATCCAATCAGCTTGACGTTGCATACGCTAAATTCAGCGTCCGCAAAGTAACCTAGTGTTAGTTCTATTTGAATGTAAACCAACCGATTCAACGAAAGGGGTATTTAGATTGTGGTTGAATTGATTCTGGTCACTAAATTGTCATTGGGCGCTGACTATACTTAAGTCTTTGCGATAAAGGCGAGTCTGTTCGGATGAGGCTCGTAGCGTTATTCCACCAACACCCTTTACATTGTCTAGGAGAGTAATATGCGATCACGCGCTATTTTATGGCCTACGGATTTTTCCGATACTTCGTCACATGCTTTGCAGTACGTCGTTGAAATGGCAAATTTATATCGAGTGGGTATCCGTATTTTGCATGTCATTGAGCAGCCTTTAGGAAATGAGAATTACATGATCCTTACGATCACTCCCTCTGAATTAGCTAAGAATATGGAAGATGCTGCCGCAACTAAAATGCATGATTTATTAAGTCAGTTAGATACGAGTTTAAAGATTGAGACGATTATCCGACACGGAGATGCGGTCGATGAAATCTTGGCTGAAACCAACAGCGGTGATATTGGTATGGTGGTTATCGCCAGCCACGGAAGAACCGGCATGTCTCATTTTTTGCATGATAATGTTGCCGGCGCGATCGTTAAAAAAGCGAACTGCCCAGTACTCGTAATCAAATAAATGCGTTAAATCGATGCGTTTAAATAAGTGCGTTTAAGTAAGTATGTTTGATAAATGTGTGGCATATGCCTGACTCAATTCTAATTTTTAAATTGACCAGAGTTGATATCAGGCTGTGATAGCACCTCATAGTCGCTGATTGAGCGCCTAATGCGGTAACGCTTTGGTGAAAGCATAGTAAATTAAAAGTAAAAAGATGACTGAATGCCTGACGCCTTTTAATAGTCATGTACAAGGTCGTTCAGGTTTACGTCAGTTACAGTGACAATCCCCCAATAGTCTCGGTGAAACCTGGTTGTTATAGTGTCCTTAAATTCACTTTGTATCTACTTTCTGTCATTTGTAAAGGGTACGCTCTGCTGACAAACACAGTGCAAATCATGTCTTTTGCAATTAACGAACAGCTATATTATTTTGCAAAACAAAATACTAAGGTATACGATTCATATATGGTTTATATGCAAATGGTATGTCATGGGAATTATAAAAATATCTGACGAAGTTCACGACGAAGTGCGAAAAAGCTGTCAAGTCATGTCTCGTTCTATCAATGCGCAAGCTGAATTTTGGATAAAAATGGGGCGATTAGCGGAGTTAAATCCCACGTTAACGTTCTCAGAACTTATTGTTAAAGAACTGGAAAATGCCAACGCTGACACTGCCTTAAAAGTTGTCAAATAGTATGCAAGTCAACATTAAAACGGCAAAAGAAACTGAATTGATGCGAGCGTCAGGAAAACTCTTGGCTGAAGTATTCCATATGTTAGATGGCTTTGTACAAGAAGGGATCTCTACGCTAGAGATCAATAATCACGTCGATAATTTCATTCGTAATACATTAAATGCAAGGCCTGCAAGTGTTGGTCAATACGGTTATCAATTTGCATTAAATTCTTCCGTAAACGAAGTCATTTGTCATGGGGTTCCGCGCGATAGCTACAAGCTAAAGTCGCGAGATATTGTTAATTTAGACATTACTCTCGAGAAAAATGGTTTTATTGCAGACTCCAGCAAAATGTATGTCATGAGCGACGCAAGTCCACTCGCCAAGCGTCTTGTCAAAACCACTTACGAAGCCATGTGGGCAGGTATTAAAAAAGTGAAGCCGGGTGCAACATTAGGTGATATTGGTGCTGCGATACAAACCGTAGCACAAAGCAATGGTTACTCTGTTGTCAGAGAGTTTTGTGGGCATGGCATAGGCCGAGAAATGCATGAAGATCCACAAGTTCTTCACTTCGGAGAGGCAGGAACAGGACTGAGTTTGCAAGCAGGGATGACATTTACCATTGAGCCGATGATTAATCAGGGTAAGGCAAAAACAAAGACTAAAAAAGATGGTTGGACAGTGATTACTGCCGATAAAAAGCTGTCTGCTCAATGGGAGCACACGATTTTGGTGACGCAAACGGGTTATGAAGTTTTAACGCTTCGACAAGAAGAAGCAGATCTGATTTAGCTCAAATGTACTCACCAATAAGTTATCGCGGGGAAGTGCTTAGTCATCATTTGGGTATCATAGTGCTTGGTAACCACTCTAGCAGGGCTTTCGAGTACAGCCCTGCTGCTGGCTTAGACTGTATCACTCGACTAGAATAAACTCTTCGATACTATCTTCAAATGTTTTGCCGTTGCTGTTGGTAAAGCTCACCACGATTGAATAAAACTGACCTTCAGGTAGCTTATCAGTGGGCACTAAGCCTGTAGTTGATAGGGTAGCGGTTGAGCTGCCTGATCCTGTGTACAGTGTGGATTTATCCGTTTCTATTCTGTCTTCAATGGGGAACCATTGTTTATTAAAGTGTCGCAGCCACACCCTAAGTCCGCCTTCATCAGCCGCTATCACGGTTTGCCCCGTTCCTGCGTGGTAATTAACGTTAACCTCAAAGGTGTCGCCGGCATGTATGGACTGGCTGGTTAATTGCGCTAAATTATCAATTTTCACAAACGGCTTAATATTGGGTTCAATAATAAACTGTAGGGAATCTTGAATGCCTGAGTTTGCATTGGCCTTTGCCGTCACAGTGACGTTACCTGGCGCTAATGCGTGTAAATTACCTTGGTTGTCGACGGAGGCTATTTTCGGCGCTGAACTGACCCAAGTGATTTGGCCGTTGTCTGGGTGTACAGGGCTCAGCTTGGCGATCAGTTTTATGCTATTGCCAACCACTACGTTCTTTTTCGTAGTGATTAATTTGAGGGATTTGATCGGTTTGTTGTACCAATCAGAGATCGTCACCTTAGCCGTGTCAAAGACCTCATTTTTATTTGGGCTGGTGGCGGTGATAGTTGTCGTTTCGCCCGCTTTACCCGTTACGCTTAGCAATCCTGTTGAACTGATATTAGCAACGGCGGGATGACTTGACTGCCATTGTACGTCTTGGCGCGCATTGACAGGGGATAGGGCGGAGGTTAGTTGAATTTTGTCCCCTTGGCGTGGTGCTAAATCCACTGTATTGATTGCCAGAGCAGTAACATCAAGTTTGTTAGTATCGAAAACTCTATCCGCTTGCTTGTTGGTGAATGTTGCCGTTTCGCCGTTACGCCAGCGCACTTCAATGCGTTTTATAATCTGCTCATTGCCCAAACCGAAATGCGCGATGTTAAGCAAACTTTGTGAAAACACTTCACCTGCTGAGCCTATGCGTTTGCTGTAGGTCGTCGATGGCGTCTGTACGGTGACGTGTGCCCCAAGGGCGTCAATATGCTTGTTTGGGGAATATCCGACTCTGACCAACGCATAGTGGTTTTTGCTTACGGGTTGATTGTTGTACAAATACCACTGACCGTATTCACTGCCGCTGAGTATGTCTAAATTGCCATCTAAATCGAAATCAAAGGCTTGGCCCATATCGCCAAACCCTGGGCCGCCCAAGTCACTGGCGCCATGCATGGTGACGGTTTCAAACGCGCCTCCACCCGTATTGAGCAGCATTAAATCTGAAATGCGCTTTTCCACTAATCCCCAGCGATAAACGAACAAGTCTTGATGGCCATCGTTATTAAAGTCGCCTGTAGTCACACCTAAGGCGTTTCCACCTTTGGGAATATTCCATTGGTCGGACACGTCGACAAATTGCCCGTCTTTGTTTTCAAGTAGCACGTCCTGAATATTACGGTTTTCGGGCTCGAAGTGAGGTTTGGCCTTTTCGACGCCGGATAAGGTGAAGAAATAAGACCAGAATATATCGCCGTTACGGACGAGGGCAGCGCGCCATTTGTTGTCGCCCATATGTCCAAAATACACGCCATTGGTGGATATATCGTCTGGCCAGCCTTGGGCCATGGTTTTATCAAATGCAAACGTGCCGCCAGAGGGCACATTCATTGGGGCTTTGCTTTTTCCTAAATAGATTGGGTAGTCTTTACCTCTAAAGCCATTTTGGCCTAAGAAGTGATAGTTGTGCCATTTTAGCGGCCCGCTTGCGGTGAAACTAAACTCATCGATTCCTTTATAACCACGGGTTTTCAAAGAGAATGTTCTAGCTATAGGGTCAAAGTCAACCGACGGAGATTCGCCCTTACCATGCTCAAATTCCTTACCGCGAGCCAAGTATAAGTCTAGGTCACCGTCGTCATCGATGTCTATGTCAGTGATGGCCATCACACCGCTTAGTTCACGGACAATATTTGGAATGCTGTCGCTGATGTCTGTGTAAGTAAAGTCGCCGTTACCTTGCCACACTGAGAGGGGCCCGTACATAACGATGTCATCGATATTATCGCCGTTAAGGTCGGTGACTAATGTGCGCGACGATCTCACATCTTCGATACCCGCAACCGACTTGTAGGTGAAGCCATCTTCGCCGTCGTTTTCATAAAAAAAGTGTTGAGGCGTTTGATTAGCCAACCCCGTTTCGTTAACCAACATAAGGTCTAAATCGCCGTCTAAATCCATATCGATAAATCTGGCACCGCGACCACGCGCGCCACGATCAATGCCGACATCGCCCGTATAACGCACAAAGTTACTGTCGTTGTTACGATAGAAGTAAGACACCGATGGATTCGTTCCATTGCCACCACCTCGGCTGAGCAGCAAATCAAGGTCGCCGTCGTTATCATAGTCACCCAATGCGGTGCCGTGGAGGTCTTGCATAAACCAGCGGGATAGGTCGTTTTTGTGTTTTGTAACGGTGCCATCACCATTATTCCAGTAAATTTTACTGGTTTCAGCGTTGTGGTTATTAACGATAAAATCGTAATCGCCGTCTTGGTCTATATCAGCTACAGAAGGCCCGCCGTATTTAATCGAGCTTACTTTATCTAACCCTGCTTGAACGGAAATATCCTTGAAGTGGGGGAGTGGTAAATTCGTGACGTCCTCTATTGTGAGCATTTTTATCGTAACGGGCGAGTTGATCGTTCTGAATTGTAAATTCGTCTTGCCCAGCGCTTGAAATTGCACCACTACATTGATGGTTTGTATGCCGAATTGCGGCACATTGAGATTGTCAATTAACACCTGATTATTCGCTAGTAAAGAGATGTTGGCCGACTGCCCAGGGTTGTCAATTTCGAAGGTTAACTTCTTGGTCTTACTACCATTTACGTCATAATCGAAGTTAACAGGGGAGGATGGAGTGACACTTATATTGGAGAAGCTTTCGCTGGGCTCACCGCAGGCGGTTAAGCCAAATTGCAGCAGCACAACAAAGATGCTGAGTGAAAGATACTTTTTGAATTGCTCGTTGTTCATGTTGATACCTGTAATCGTGCACGCACCCGTATTTGAGGTGATAGGCAAAAGGGAATGAATTAACGGCAAAGCCCATGCTTGACTTTACCGCCTATTCTCAAGCGAAATGCAATACCGCTAAAGAGACTTACCTAGGGTAAGTACCTGATTAACTTTCTGGTTTTTTAAGGTTTGCGTGGTGCCATCTCGCCAGCGCACTGTAATGTCGTTTACTACGTCATCCTTGCCTAAACCGAAATGCGCAATGTTCAATAAACTTTGTGAATGGTTGGCGTTGCTCGAGCCAATAAGCTTGTACTGTTTGCCACCTTTGGTGGTGACCCACACTTTTGCGCCATAGGCGTCGACGCCATTTTCGGAATAGCCTACATTTACCAGTAGGTGGTTATGATTATTATTTTGAGTGACGTTTTTGTATAAATGCCATTTCCCGTTGTCGTCATCGCCGCTTAATATATCGATTTTTCCGTCAAGGTCGAAATCAAATGCTACGCCTGAATCCCCGTGAGATTTGAGTCCTATTTCGCTGGTGGCATCTTGCTTATCAATGGCTTTGAACTGCCCATCGCCGTTATTGATGAACATCACGTCAGCGATTCGGCGTTTTAAATCGCCAAAGCGGTAAACAAAGAAATCTGCGTCTCCGTCATTGTCAAAATCACCTGTGGTCACTCCCCAGTTATTGCTTTTGGCTTGCTCAGGTAAGACGTTTGAAATATCGGTAAATACGCCGTTGTCGTTGCGTAGTAGTACGTCAGGCACTCCTAACTCTTGCGGTGTCCAGCTGGCTTCATAGTCTGTGATGCCGGTGAAAGACGCGCGCACATCCCAGGCTAAATCATCGGTGAGCATCCATTCTACGCGCCACTTGTTGTCACCTAAGTAACCTATGTACCAACCGGTTTCAGTGACTTCATCAGGAAAGCCCATTGCTTGCTCTTGTGTCACGGTCTGATCAGCTGTTGGCGTGGTAATTTGCTGTTTGTTGGCACCGATATATACTGGCATAAAATCCAGCAGTTTGGCTCTAGGGAAGTGATAAAAGTCATTGAGCACCAAGTCAGCATCAGCGTATAAGGTTAAGCCATCGTGACTTTTACTGCCGACATCTCGAAGGTCAAGCGTCTGATGCGCTTTATCAAAACTGATGCTGTTATTGGCGATGGTGTAGTAGAGCTTACCCCTAGCAAAGTAGTAATCAAGGTCGCCGTCATTATCAATATCAGCCTGAGAGACAGTGACGGTACCTGGGTAACCTTCATGTCCCGCTGGAAACACTTTGCTGGTGGTATTGGTAAAGGTAAAATCGCCATTGCCTTGCCAAATAGTGGATTTGTCGTAACTGGTGAATGTAATGATGTCCATTACATTATCGTTATTGTAATCCGTGAGTAACACTCGCTCTGCTTCAACATCTTCGAAACCTGGGCTGTTCACATACCGAAATTTAGCGTTACCTATATTTTCAAAAATGATGTTTCGCGGTGAGGTTTCATCAACCATTTTGGTGGCGTTAACCTGCATAAAATCAAGGTCGCCATCGTTGTCTAAGTCTACCCAGCGCACGCTTCTGCCCCGTGCGCCTAGTTCAGATATGCCTGCTTCTTGGGTTACATCGGTAAATTTGCCATTGTCGTTGCGCAATAACCGCTGAGGTTGCGGGGTTAAACCGTTCCCGCCGCCGAGCGACAATAAAATATCATTGTCGCCGTCAGCATCGTAATCACCGGCGGACACGCCATGTAAATCCACCTTGCCATAAACACCCTTCACCTCGCTAAAATGATGGTTTTTATCACCCATAAACAATTGTACTGGGGTGGTGTCATGGTTGGTCAATAAAAAGTCGTAGTGCCCGTCATTGTTCAAATCAACCACAGCTGGACCGCCGTATTTCCAGTTTGCATCTGTGATTAAGCCAACTGACTCAGACACATCTTTAAATGCTACAGGGTTGCTTTTGGGGGAATTTACATCGTTGTTATGACTACAAGCGCTTTGTAAAACGATAACGACGCCAAGCGCGACTAAGGAGAGTGGTTTACGTATGTTCATAGTAATAAGAGTCCCTAATGATCAATAAACACAGGCTCGGCAAATGACGTAGACCATCAACGCGTAACGTAACGATTCATTTCCGGCTAAGAAAATCACATTTATATTAATAATGTTTATTGTAAATTGTTTACAATTTTATATCATACTCGCTACATTAAGTGATCTCAATCAATGCATTAATTTTTATTTATTAGGCGCGTAAGCTATTACTCAATAAGCCTGCTAAGCCATGGCTGGCCTTATGTCAGCAAGTGAATGCGATTAAAACAATGTATTTACACTAGGGTATTTATCTTGAGCACAGAGGGGCTATTGCTAGTGGACGATATCCACTTGTTAACAGTATTTGTGAGATAAAAGAGGCTGGGTAAGTGCCTTGCGTTGACATTAAATACGTGAGAATCGTTGGCCACGCTCATTTAATAATGCGAATTAGGGCGTTACTTCTATCGGCATCCACACCGCTAACCATCGTTCACGTTTTTCAGTGGGTGATACTGGCACTGCGCTAATAACTGCGCTAATAAGTTGGTGTTTATCGACAATAAGATTGGCATTTATTGCGCTTTTTATGCTTTATATGACACAAGGGGCTCCAAATAGACATTGAACTGTCTATGGTGCCCATTACGCGCAGTTAGTACATCGTGTTCCCGTTTTTCGAATCACTGGGTATTTCTTGTATTGAATCCCAATGCTCAACGATTTTTCCTGCATCATCAAAACGGAAAAAATCCATGGTGATGTAGTGCATATTGTCCGGCCAGGTTTGGTGAGTGTGCAGGGCGACCAAATCCCCTTGTGCAATAGCGCGTACAAATTCGATACTTTTTACAGGGTAATCCTCAGCCATTTCAGTGAAGTAATCGATAAAACCTTGTTTACCGTCTTTCACTGCTGGATTGTGTTGTATGTACGTGTCGCCTACGTAAAGTGCAACGGCCTTGGCCGGCTCACCTAAATAGGCCGTGCGGTAAAAATCAATGGCGTTTTGTTTGTTCGCCGCTAGATCATGAGTCATATTTAGCTCTTTTTTAAGTTTATGTTGTTCTGTTAGTTTATAGCCTGGAGGGTTCAGGCACAGGTATGCAATATTCATTACACAGGATTAACAGCAGTCGATCACTGACCTCCGCTCTGGCTACTTTATCAAATGCTAGCGCCTCTTAGCGTCTCTTGGCATTTGGTTGGCTCTTGGCATACCGTTACTCTCATAATAAAGTCACTTAGCGCACAATGACAATTTTTCGCATAGCTGCCACGCAGAATAAAGCAATTGCCCATATTTGAAATAGCTGTGTTCGTTGTCTCTTCTATTGTAGTGATCGAGTGTAGTGATCAAGTGCAGTGATAATAAAAGCACCGGCCCCGCAAATACGCACGGCGAACATTATCCAAACAGATTCTTGGTAAAGATGAATGCCACCTCTGCTTCTGCTGGAGATATAAATATTCGACAGAATATAAACCATGAACGCCATAGGCTCAAAGGCATAGCGCAACAATCAGGCTGGTAATCTGCTTTTTATTCCACTTTTCAAAAAGTAAGTGACAGGGCTAGATTCAGGCAGCAGAGCCATGTGGCGTTTTTCAATGAGCGCTGAAATTTTATTGAATCGTTCGGGGTAAGCATGTCGGTTAATATTTCGATGTACATTATCAAATTAAACGCATTTTTTACCCGTTTGAAACCTTAACGTTCTAGCTTTAAAAGTGAGGCAGTGAGGCAGTGAGGCGATGATGCGATGACGCAATAAATCAAAAAGGGGACGGAGCAACTGCCTTGCGCGATAGTCATTACCAATGAGCAATCATTAAATTAACAAGGCAGACAGCATTAAATCAGTAAGGCAGTCAGTGTAAAATGAAGATTATTCTTTTAATGCTATAACCGCACTGACTTCTACTGACATATTGCCAGGTAAGCCGCTCATACCTACCGCTGCCCGCGCGGCTTTGCCGTCGTCACCAAACGCAGTGACAAACAGATCAGAAAAGCCATTGATGACCTTCGAGTGGTCTGTAAACGCCGGAACCGCTGCTACCATGCCGTTAATTTGTAGCACCTGTTTAACCTTCGTTAAATCGCCTACCGCCAATTTTATGGTGGCCAGCGCGCACAAACCCACGCGCTGAGCGGCCTCATAACCTTGCTCAACATTAAGCGTATCGCCGAGTTTTCCCAATATACTGTTACCTTCGCAGGCACCGTGACCTGACAGATACAAGGTATTCCCTGAACGTCGCCATGTAACATAATTAGCGATGGGCTTTACCGGGGCAGGTAATTCGAAACCAGCTGCTTTAATGCGAGCTTCAGGTGAATCGCTGGCAAAGGCGTTTGCAGACATCGCAAGGCTGATGGATAAAGCGCAGGTAAGTAAAAGCTTGTTCATGGTGTTCCTTTTGCTTATTGTTTTTTTGGGGTAATTTTAGATTAATTTTGTGTTATTCAACGCTCAACCGAGGTTTTTCAAAGCGATAAGCAGTTGGCTAATATCATTCGCTGAGGTAAATACCTGTGGCGTAACCCGTATACAGCAACCGCTGGATAACCCGACGCGAACGACTGTAAAAACGCCAAATTCGTTTTCTAACCTTTGCTGTAGGTTTTTCGCCTCTTCCAGCGTTGTTTTACCCGCAAGGCGAAATGCACCCATGCCTGTACAGGACTCACCGTCAGCGCCGCCCAGTACTTCGATATGCGGCATCTTGCGGGCTTCGGTTGCCCACAAGGCATGTAAGTAACGCAGACGCGCTTCTTTGTTAGCGCCGCCAAGCATGTTGTGAAAATTGATAGCCGCAGGCAGGGTTAAAATTGAAGCGAAGTTGACTGTAGCTGTGTGTACGCGCGAATTCACACTGGTGTTTTTTGGGTCAGATTCACCAGGGTAGGGGGATACTTTTTTCAATGAGCCTTTTTTCATATACAGCGCACCCACACCCACTGGGCTGCCAATCCATTTATGCAAATTAAACCCTGCCCAATCTACGTTCAATTCTGTGATATTGAAGTCGAGTAATCCCCATGATTGAGCGCAGTCACATATCACATCTATACCCCGTAGCTTCGCGATGGCTGAAATCTTAGCGACGGGTAAAATCAAGCCATGTTGATTACTCACATGAGTGAGCAACATTAATTTTAAATTAGGGTGTTTATCAAAGGCTTCAATATACTTATCGAGTATTTGTTGCTGATTTGCCTGAGGAGGTAGCGTTACCTCAACCGCCTCGAGGTTTCCAGACGCCGCAAGCCAGCGCATGGTGTCTTTAAAGCTGGGATAATCGATGTCCGTATACAGAATGGCATCATCTGGCTCTAATCGATTGTACTGGCGAATAAGGTTATGAATAGATTCAGTGGCATTGCGGGTCAGCACGACTTCGTCTTCCCGTGCCCCAAGAGCTTTAGCAACGTTAAGGGTGCTGACTCTTTCGTCGTCTTTATAGTGTTTACGTGCATAGTAAGACAGGTCAGTGTTAACCATACGGGTATTGTCTACGTAGGCTTCTTGCACTGGGCGAGACATCTTGCCCCAATAACCATGCTCCAAATTAACAATGCCTTGGGCTGTGTCGTAAAACAGTGCAACCTTGGCCCAAAAAGATTCATCCTCAGCGAGGGATTCAGGGGAAAGCCCTTTAGGAACGGCGGGAAATTCAGCCACGCTGATTTGCGGCGCGCTGTTGGCCATTCCTGATGCAGCAAGGGTGCAAACAGCCCCCGCAGTTAAGGTTTTTAGCATGCTTCTACGATCAAAGTTCGTCGCGTCTTCGCTCATTACTGCACCTTATTATGTTAGCTATTTTACTTAGTTTAAATGCTGCGCTCAAACAACGGGTGCTGAAAAATACTAGCGCATTCAATAGCGTGTAGCATGAGTCGAGCCAATGCGCATACTTTGGGCAAAGTCTCATCAAAGACCATAATCGGTATTGAAATCGACGTCAGTTATTGTTGAGCGTGAGCAAAAGAGATGCGACTAGGGAGTATCGAAAGACAAAAGACTGGTTAGAAGCTCAGCAGAGTAGATAGCTTATCCAGCGAATAGGTCAGCAGTCTCTGTGCGTCTATATTAACATGCCCAGCAATCATGAAAAATTACTGGGCTGCGCTTTATGACACTATAGGAGCTGCACATAGCATTGCTCTAGTGGCTGTGCTCGTTACTAAATTAACGACACACTAAGCTGAGCAAGCGGTTTGCTTTAGGTCAAATGTGTAAGCCTTGGCAACCGCGGTTTGGATGCTTTCTTGTTGCTCGCTTCTATTAATACCGCTTAGCATTGCTTTGACAGCCGCGGTCATAATATTGCTGTCTTTGGCGACGCCGAAACGAGTTGTGGTGTCACCCGTTCTTAATTCTAAGTAACATACAGCGGTGACCCCAGAGCCCTCGCCAATTGCGTGCTCATGGTAATCAACAATCTCAAGTGGCGTTTTTATCAATTGACTCATCGCGCGGGACGCCGCATCGATTGGCCCATTGCCCACACCGCTAATATTCACCTCAGCGTTATTAATATTCAGCTGAATGTCGATTTGCTGTTGGTTTTGTTCAACGGTTTTAATTTGGCACTGTTTAAACTCAATCCAATCGGGTTGAATCAAATATGTTGATTCAAAAAGCGACACAATACCCGAAGCGCTCATTTCCTTACCGCTGGTGTCATTGTGTTGCTGTACGATTTTACTGAATTCAATCTGTAATTTACGCGGTAACTGCAAACCCCCTTCGCGTTCGAGTAAGAAGCTCACGCCCCCTTTTCCTGACTGGCTGTTTACTCTCACAACAGCATCGTAGCTGCGGCCTAAATCAGCGGGATCAATTGGTAAATAAGGCACTTGCCATAGGGTATCTTCTTTTTGTACCGCCAAGCCTTTTTTAATCGCGTCCTGGTGCGAGCCTGAAAAGGCGGTAAAGACTAACTCCCCGGCATAAGGGTGGCGAGGGTGCACAGGCAACTGGTTACATTCTTCCACTAAGTTGCGCACTCTATCGATATTCGAAAAATCCAACTCCGGGTTAACACCTTGGGTGTATAGGTTGATTGCAAGGGTGACTAAATCCACGTTGCCCGTACGCTCACCATTGCCAAACAAGCAGCCTTCAACTCGGTCGGCACCTGCCATCACGGCTAGCTCTGCTGCTGCCACGGCTGTGCCGCGATCATTATGTGGGTGCACACTCAATACAATATGCTCTCGGCGGTTAAGATGACGATGCATCCATTCTATTTGGTCTGCGTAGGTATTCGGGGTGTTCATCTCAACGGTGGCTGGCAAATTAATGATAATTTTGTTGTCGGCACTTGGTTGCCACACCTCTACTACTGCATCACATACGTCTTTGGCAAACTCAATTTCGGTGCTAGAAAACACCTCGGGTGAGTATTGATACGTCCAATTTACCTCTGTTGCTTGGGCAGTCAATTCCTTCACCCACGCTGTGCCTTGGGTGGCAATATGCTTTACACCGGCTTTATCGGTTTTATACACAATATCGCGAAAGGCAGGGGCGACAGGATTGTACATATGCAATATGGCTTGCTTCGCACCGCGTAAGCTTTCTACTGTGCGCTCGATGAGGTCAAAGCGTGCTTGAACTAGCACTTCAATAGTGACGTCATCTGGAATGTGATTTTTTTCGATCAGCAAGCGCACAAAATTAAAATCAATGTCTGACGCTGACGGAAAGCCCACTTCAATTTGTTTAAAGCCAATAGCGACTAATTCTTTAAAAAAGCGCAATTTCGTATCAATCGACATGGGATCGATCAGCGCTTGATTACCGTCGCGCAAGTCGGTGCTCATCCAGATAGGAGCATGAGTAATCTGTTTATTCGGCCATTGGCGATCAGGTAAGCTAACCCCTTCAAAGCGTTGATATTTGGTATGTGGTTGGCTGATCATTTTTGCGCTCCGGCTTTTAAGATAAACAAGGTGTACAAGCGTAACGCAGACCCGCGGGCAGATAATTGCTAAAACTGGTTTATTTTGTTTTATTGCGCAATAATATTGCTCAATATTTAACTTTATTGATTATTTTTGCTTTGAAGGGAAGTTAACGTGGAACTTGATAAATACGATCGCCATATTCTTGAAATAATTCAGCACAAGGGCAGGATCTCAAACCAAGAACTAGCCGATGCGATTAACTTGTCCCCATCGCCTTGTTTGCGCCGGGTACGGCAACTAGAAGAAAGCGGCTTAATAGATGGTTATGTGGCGCTGGTAAATGCGCGTAAGCTTGGTTTAAACCTGTTGTCTTTTATTCAAATTATTATGGACAAACATACCCCAGAGCGTTTCGCTAAGTTTGAGGAGAGCGTAACGGGGTTTAGCGAAGTGTTGGAGTGCCACTTGATCACCGGACAAGCCGCCGATTACGTGCTTAAAGTCATTGTAAAAGACATGGACGATTTTCAGCAATTTTTGCTCGATAAACTCACTCGCATTGAAGGCGTCAGCGGCGTTCACTCCTCGTTTGTGCTTAAATCCCCCGTGAAGAAAACCTCATTGCCAGTTTAATACCAATCCGCATTATTAAGTGCCCCCTCAGAATGCGTCCAGCACTTTTTTATTAAGGCGTCGCTATGTAGTAATGGTTTTTCTCTTCCAAATAGTGATAACGCAGAGCAAAAGCCGCTGGGGCATTCCTTTCAGGCGAGTTTTAAAAGGGCTTACACTGCGTTGCATAACTTCGAAAGAGAGCGACTATTCATTCAGTCATGCGCCTTGTTTAAGCCCTTTTAAACTCTCGCTGAGTGATCACTTAATAACGTGGAATGGTAAAATCTCCCAAAATAAAAGGCCTGAAAGTTCACTTTCAGGCCTTTACACTTCACTTATTTCACGCGCACATATTTATTCATCGCAACGTTCTTAAAACCTGAGATGCGTTAACAAGCGTAAATCACATGGCGACTTTGAAAATAGCGACCACATGCTCATGGGTTGGTTGAATTGGATTCGTTAAGCCGCAGGCATCGTTCATTGCATTGGTGGCGAGAATGTCGAAATCAGCTTCTTTTGCACCAAGCTCGGCAAGACCGGCTGGAATATTCACACTGCGTGACAATGACACTATGGCACTAATGGCCGCCTCTGCACCCGCTTCATCCGTTAAACTATCTACCGCTACTCCTAGTGCTTTGGCAATATGTTTTAGGCGAGGAGCTGCTTCTTGCGCATTGTATTTTTGCACATGTGGCAGCAATACCGCGTTGCACACACCATGAGGTAAATTGTAAAAACCGCCTAATTGGTGTGCCATAGCATGAACATAGCCTAAAGATGCATTATTGAACGCCATACCAGCTAGAAACTGTGCATAGGCCATTTGCTCACGGGCAGCCATGTTGGTGCCGTTATGCACTGCCTCATGCAAGTTATCGCGGATAAGCTCGATGGCTTTGATAGCACATGCATCTGTGATCGGATCGGCGGCAGTCGATACGTAAGCTTCAATCGCATGAGTCAGTGCGTCCATACCGGTCGCGGCGGTTAAAGATGCAGGCATACCCGCCATCAGTCTTGGATCATTAACGGACAATATAGGCGTAACGTTTTTATCCACAATCGCCATTTTTATATGTCTTTCTTGATCAGTAATGATGCAGAAGCGCGTCATTTCTGACGCAGTGCCCGCTGTTGTATTAATGCTGATTAACGGTAGCTGCGCCTTTTTAGATACATCAACACCTTCATAATCACTGATGTGGCCTCCATTTGTCGCCACCAGCGCGATACCTTTAGCACAATCATGGGCTGAGCCTCCGCCGAGAGAGATTACGCAATCACATTCATGGGTGTGCAGTACATCAAGCCCCGCGTTTACATTGTTCACGGTCGGGTTAGGTTGAACGCCGTCAAACACAAAGCTATTAACATCTTTCTCTTGGAGCAAGTTTTGTACTTCAGCGACCACACCTAATTGTGTCATGCCCGGGTCGGTTACAATCAAAGCATTTTTGAACCCAAGGGACTCAATTTGTTGAATAGCATCCTCGAGGGCATTCTCGCCCATGATATTAACGGCAGGAATATAGAATGTGTTGCTCATTAGGTTGTCCTCAATGTTACGTATGTTCACGTTGATCTAGGCTAATGATTTTCCCACTGTTAGGGCCTGATAAAATTGACACAAAACAAGTTTGAATAGCGAACCACCTTCTCAGAAGCTTGAATAATGTTACAGAAAATGTCAGTTGCTGATCTGGGCTCATAGAATCGATTAAGCTCGCTGTTTTTATAGGTAATCAAAACGGAGAGGGTTGGCGTTTTGCGATCGTGGAATTAATTAAAAGCAGCTCTGGTGCTCGCGACTTGGAGCGAAGCTGCAACAGAAATAAATTACCGACATGGTTGTTAGTATACCCAACCATCCACGCAGTTGGTGGGTGTGCCGAGCTCGTCGATTTCTGCATAAATATCGTCGATATATTCAGGTTCCGCGCCGTCTTGTTTGGCTTTTTCGAGCCAAAATGAAGCCTGGGGCATATTGTTATGACAAGCGTAATAGGTGCCCAACCACGTTTCAGCGAAGCGGTAACCTTTTTGTGCAGACTGCTTGAAAGCCCCTAGGGCTTTATCTTTTGCGTGTTCTTGCAGAGATTTACCAAGGGCATAGTAAGCGCCGGGTTTATCAAATTCATCGACTGCGAATTGCCATAACGTTTGTGCTTCGGTGCTATCTTTTATAATCGATTGAGAAAAGCTAAGAAGCGAATATCGGTAGCTACCCTGATCTAACGCGGACGCTAAATCGTGGATCTCTTGATAAGGTAAATTCTGGTAATCATTTATCTTAGCGTTAAACGCCAACTGTATTTTATGCTCGCTGCGAGCAACCTTAGGCAGACCAAACAACAGCTTGTTTTGACGTAAAAAAGCGAGGTTTTCTTGTTCATTTAACTCAGTTAAATAACGAAACCAATGGGTGAGTGCACTACTGTCGCAGCCGCCATGTTCCGCTATCACTTCGTCAACCATTTGTGTTGCCAGCAAACGCGTTTCTGCTGCGCCTTCCATCCAATGAACGAATTCATCAAAGCGGTAATCCATGTTTTTACGCAGCAAATAATCAACCTCAGGCAAGAATTTAGCACTTGTGATGAAGTCAGTTTCACAGCGCGCATTCATTTGCGTGAATGCCACATTAATCAGCTCAATTTGACCAATAACGCGCGCATACTGCATGGCCAGTTGCTCCATCTCAGAAGGGGCTTGCGCATATACTCTTTTTACAGACACACTTAGCAGCAATATTGACAACAAGGCACTAGAAAATACAAACCGAAACATCAAAAATCCTATGATTATTGGACCGTTACTTAGAAAGTGAAAACCGACACGGGCGAGGAGTTAATTGGATTTTACCGGAGCATCATCGAAAATAAGTTTCGAGCCCAGAAAGACTAATACGCTACCAGAAATACCTTCCATCCAGCGCATAGCTGTACTGCTAGCAAAGAAGCGTTTAGCTGAGCTAACAGCGCCAGCAAGACCACACTGCCACACCATGGCAATCACAAAGTGTATTGCTGCCATAGTCATTGCTTGCAGAAACGGCGAGTACTGAGGGTCAATAAATTGCGGTAAAAAGGCAAGATAAAACACGGCGGTTTTAGGGTTAAGCACATTCGATAAAAAGCCCTCTTTTAACGAGCGATTCAGGCTTGAAATTCTCACGCCGCTAGCATCAATGGCAACACTTGCCTCACCTTTAAGCGCGGCTTTTAATGCTCCAATGCCTAACCAAATTAAATATGCAGCGCCTATCCATTTTATTACCATAAAAAGCTCAGCGGATTGTAATAAAATCGCTGATATGCCCACTGCTGAAAAGGTCGCATGTACGAACAAACCAAGACAGATGCCAAGGCTAGTCACCATGCCGTCACGCCCTCCAGAACGACTCGAGTTTTTGATCACCAGCACGGTATCAATCCCTGGGGTGAGGGTTAATAAGGTGATAGCCAACAAAAAAGCTTCGAAATTTAAAATATGCATCGATTGGGATTCACTGCCGGAAAAAGATCACGCGATAAACGCCTAGCGTATTTTTATATCATATTAGGCGCGGTATCCAAATCCCTATTGCTGTTTAACGAGTGAACTGGCAAAACGGCTGGCGACTAATCGCTTAGGAGCTAATAATTGCGATGCTACTGAGACGCACTGCTTAGCTTGTATTCTATTTATAAGGATTTCTAATCACCTGATATTGTTGAGTATTTTGACTGTAACGATACCAAACCCCTTTGCATTCAATGTAATCTCTATTTTGAAAGCGTGACAGTCTGTGCTGGGCAGGGATGTCATTTACCCAGACGCCCATCGGTGCAGAAATCACCTCGTAACCCTGTGACGTATCGCGGTAAAATATGCCATCAGCATAATAGCGGCCTGAGCCGATAGGGGTATGTTTGTCGGGTATGGCGGATATGATGGTGCCAATCGCAACACCTACGCCTATAGCAATAGCTGCGACTGCACCAGAGTGCCCGCTAGCATGCACACTCACGTTACTTCGGCTATGACCATGACCACCTGAATGCCGACCATGAAATAAGCCACAAGACGTTAAAAGCAAACAGCTACTTAACGCAATAAAAGCGAATCGGCACTTCATACCTTGCTTTGAGCGTTTCACAGCTAGTTTTACAGATCGTTTTATATGTCGCTTCAAAGAGTGGGTCATACTAGCGCCTCCAAAGATGATATATATTGGATACGCAAGACAGAAGATTGTTAGAGGGAAAAGAGTAAAGGTTGTGTAAAGAACTTGGTGAGTGATTATCTTCAAAATAAGCACTCACACAGGCTTAACAACGACTATGTTAAATTTTGCATAAAGCGCCAAAGCCTGCGTATGCCTTCGGTTAATTCACTCTCAGCGGAGGCGAACGACAAACGTACGTAATCATCCCCTTGAAATTCGCCAAAATCATTGCCTGGAGTGAGTGCTACGTGGGCTTCTTGCAGTGCACGCTCACAAAAGTCCATGGCTGAAAGGCCGGTAGGGCGAACATCAATATAGACGTAAAATGCGCCATCTGGCTGGACAGGCACGTGCAAACCACACTCTTTCAACCCGGCTAAAATCAATTCTTTTCGAGACTTAAGCATCGCTCTGCGGGACTCACACACGGCAATAGAAGCCGGTGTAAAACATTCGAGGGCGGCTTTTTGGGCGAGGGTTGATGGACAAATGTAATAGTTTTGCGCCATGCGCTCCATAACAGGTACCGCGCGCTCAGGTACCACACACCAACCTAAGCGCCAGCCAGTCATGCCGAAATATTTAGAAAAGCTATTGATAACAAGTGCTTCATCATCGAATGATAACGCGGTAATCGGCTGAAAACCTGCGTCACCGTGATGCAAATTAAGGTAAATCTCATCAATGATACGCCACGCACCGCGGCTTTTAGCGAAGGCGCACATTGCCTGCAATTCATCTGGTGCAACGGCGGTGCCTGTTGGGTTTGACGGTGTGGCTAACATTAAACCTCGCGTACCGCTGTGCCAGTGATTTTCAAGCAAGTCCATATTCAACTGAAAGCGTGAATCTGCTGTCGTCGGCACTAATTGAACATTGCCTCCGAAGCTCTTTATGAATTGCCGGTTACAGGGATAAGAAGGATCGCCCATGATCACATTATCCCCAGCGTCTACAAACGCCGCCGATAACAGCAACAACGCAGCAGAAGCGCCCGCCGTCACGACCACACGATCCGGGCTTATATCGACGTTATGCGCCATTTTATAAAAGCCTGCGATAGCAGCACGGAGCTCGGGTAACCCCAGCGCTGACGTATAGGGTAGAGGGGAAGTCGTGGCCAGGTTCTGCATAGCAAGTAACACATCAGGTGGCGCGCCAAAATCGGGCTCACCGATATTAAGCTTAATAACATAATGGCCTTGTGCCTCTAATTCGGCTGCTTTAGCCCCAAATGCCATGGCAAAGAAGGGTGAAATAGCTTGGGCGCGCTGTGAATATTTCAAATGATACGTCTCAACTTATGACTGCAAAGGGTACAAGATTGCAAGGGGCGCAACGAAAGCGCGCTATTCTGCCATTTTTATCGACATAAAGCAGCGGCTTTTCCCATTAAATGCAGGCACGGTTTGGTTGAAGCTCACGCGAATACTTGTTTGTCGCGTCACCGCTTGTCGTGGCTTCAAACGTGATGATACAACTCACTTTTTATGGGTATATTTTCTGGGCGAACACGCCTTGTCTGCGATCAAAATATTCACAAATCCCTTGACCAAGAGGATGAAATTGTGACAAATTAAAATGCAAATGATAACGATTACTATTTGCAGTAGGTATTCACGTGAACTTAAAACCCCTCATACCTTGCCTAATGTTGTTCAATATCAGTGCTCAGGCGCAGTTATTCAATGACAACAAGCCCAATGTAAAACATATTGAAAATACACCGTTAGAGACAATGGTGGTAACGGGCACGCGCACCGAGCTTGCCCAATCACAAAGCCCAATTTCTATTGAGGTGATTACAGGAGCACAATTACAACAAGTGAGTCATGGCACGTTAGCCAGTGCGCTCAACTTCATTCCTGGAGTGGTCACTAAGCGTAACGAAAAAGACGGCTACACAGTGCAAATGCAAGGTTTTGACGGAGATCACGTATTGGTCTTGCTTGACAGCCAACCGCTAATTTCACCCACTGGCTCGTCGGTAGATTTAGACCAAATCAGTGTGCTAAACATTGAGCGTATAGAAGTGTTACGCGGTGCGGCGTCTGTGCTTTATGGTAGCTCTGCCATGGGCGGAGTGATCAACGTTATCACCCGTAAACAGAATCGAAATAGTGCCAAGTTCCGATACCAAGCAAGCAGTTATATGCAAAATGCCATCGATTCTGGTGATGTGGCTGGGTTATACCAATTAAACGTTAATCAAATGATTTTGGGCTGGCAGGGAAGTGTTAGCGCACAAAAAATTGATGATCCAGGCTTTGATTACGACCAAAATACACTCTCACAAAGTGCACCCAGTACGGATAAGTCGTTTGTTAATCTGGGGTTGGCTAGGGACTTTGGTGAAGTTCACTTGGCGTTAAAGACCCGCTATTTCAGCGATGAAAAAAGCAAATTGCGCTATGCCATTCCTGGACAAGTTGGAGACATTAGTTATATATCCGACGTCGAGCAGTGGCAGCACGATATCAGTGTGAGTCAAAGCCAAGTATGGAAGGTACAAGGGCGCTATCTACAACATGATGAAACCAGCGGAGATTCAAACGGTCTGCGTGATGCCCAAATCACGTTGGCAGAAATAGACAGTCAATATCAGTGGCAACTAAGCGATGTCGCCCTTGTATCAGGCTTGGTATTGCATCGTGATGAACTTTATCAAGTTAAGCAAGCCAGCACGGCCGGTGACGCTGGCACTGTTGAAATTGATGACCAAAGTCGTGACAGTGTTGAGGCTTACACGCAAGCCAGTTGGCAATATGGCGATCATGAATTGGTTGCGGGCCTTCGAGCACAAAATGACAGTGACTTTGGGGTACATTCTGCGGCGCGGGTAAATGGTTTGTTTACCCTAAGCGATGATAAAAATGACTTATGGCAATTGCGAGTTGGGGCAGGGCAAAGCTATCGCGTTCCTACGTTAAAAGAACGCTTTTATGTATTTGATCACAGCAACTTAGGTTACATGGTGCTGGGCAATGAAGACCTTGACCCGGAAACCGCCCTAAGTGGCAACCTTGAGCTGAGTTACCACGGCAGTGTTCAGCGCTTGTTTGGTGCTAATCGATCGCGCGATGCCGCTGGCAATAACTCTCGCAGTGACTCAAACAAAAACGCTCACAGCGCCTACCCGCGCTTGTCGCTAAGAGCCAATATTCATTACGCCAAAGCGCAAGATTTTATTAATACAGTGATCGACGTTGAGGCTTCAGCGCAAACTGGTTTATTGATTTCCCGCTACGCCAATGTCGACCAAACCTATATGAAAGGGGCAGATCTGTCGCTTAAGCTGGGTTGGCAAAAAGTGGATTATCAACTGAGCTACAGCTATCTACATGCCACCGATGGCGATGGTGTTTACTTGGGTGAACGGCCCACGCATCAGATTAAGACCAACCTCACTTGGCGACTCCCTTACGATATCAATGCGTTAGCCTACGTGGTGTATGAAACGGGCGAGCATCCAAGCAGCACACAATTGGGTATCGAAAAAGACGATTGGCTCAGCGTTAATCTCAGCGTAAATCAGCACATTAACGACCACTGGCAGTGGAATGCCGGTATCGACAACCTCTTTGATGAACATCAAAACAGCGATGCTATCGCCCAAGGCTTACTCGATGTAAGGCCCCTTTCAAGCCAGCGGGTATTTGTCGGCGTTAGCTATCAATTCTATTAAAACACTCTTACAACAAGGAAATACACACATGAAAATCAGTTACCTCGCCAGCTTGAGCACCGCCATACTACTAACAGCCTGCGGAGGGTCAAGTTCGAGCAGCGATAGCGTTGATACTTCACCCACTGAGCCGACGGCACCGGTGGTAGAAGAGGGCACAATAGTGGGGCCGTTTAGCACAGGAACAACTGCTGAGCCAACTCGCGTGTATTTCGATTTAGATGCGGGTATTGCCCTTACGCTAACTGCTGAAGAAGCGGCTGAAAGCAGTGCATGGGATATCGCGTTTCAGCGCACCAAGGTCTATTTGAATACCCACAGTGACAACGGCGTTGGGGCATTTTTCACCGATGTTAACAGTGACTTTTATGATGATACTGGCGCCGCGGTTGCTAATAGCTTCTTAAACGCTGATGCAGACACAGAATTAGAGGACTATCTCGCTATTAGTGGCACGGATATTCCAGCGGATGACAGCTTTGTGGGTGACAGCGAAGAGAGTGTCATCGGCGCAAAATTTTACGATTACGATACAACAACGCACATAGTGACTGCCAACGATGACCGCTATTTCATTGTCGACTCCGATGACGCTTATACCAAGTTTCGCGTCACGGACTTAACCACTGAGGGGCGCACAATGTCATCCATTACGTTTGGCGTTGCCACGCAAAATACCTTAGCCGGGGACACCGAATTTGGTGCTGAATCAGCATTGACCATTAACACTGCAGACTGCACAGATGACATATACATAGACTTTGATTTAGGTGCGGCTATATCTGCCACAGATGCGTGGGATATTACCTTGGCGTGCACCACAGTGGATGACATCACAGGGGCTGAATTTGATATTCACATCGCTGAAGATGCCACTGCGATAGTGGATGACGACAATGCTTATGCTGCAATAGACAGCGAAGCCGCACAGTTTTACGGCTTTGCGTCAGACGTAACGCAAGAATTGGCCTTCGATAACAACCCTTGGTATCAGTACAACTTAAATGGCGGGCATTTGCTGTGGTCACAATACGGTGTGTACTTGATCAACACCAATGAAGGCACGTTTAAAATGCAAATTACCAGCTACTACGACGATGCGGGTACATCAGGTAATTACAGCTTCCGGTTTGATGAATTAACCAGCGAGTAATTCATTAGTCCTGCATGCAGGTACTCGCGCCGAAGCGTTGGCTGAGTATCTAGGTGAAGGTTTATTTTCAACAAGTGCGGTTTGCGGCGGTATTGGCGTAAACCGCACTTCAGCCGCACACAAATTCGGCAAACCGTTTAAACGTTAATTGGATGCACCATGTACAAGTTCGTTAGTTTAGTTTTTTTTCTTGCGTTAATCAGTTTACAGCCATCAGCATACGCAGGCACCTCGCTTGAATCGGATGCCCAGCAAAGTCCCAAAAAAATGCGCATTATCGCCTCGGGCGGCAGCATAACAGAAGTAATTTATGCCCTAGGTAAAGAGCAGCTTATTGTTGCTACCGACAGCACCAGTTTATTTCCTGCTGCCGCTGCTTCACTGCCTAAACTGGGGTATTTTCGTCAGCTCAGTACAGAGGGCATTTTAGGGTTTCAGCCCACCCATTTATTGGGTGCCCAGGCTACTGGGCCTGAAAGTTTAGCTGAGCAGTTAACAGCTGCGGGTATTCAGGTTCAAATATTTGATGAGCAACGAGACGTAGCGGGTTTGCATCAGCTTATCAGTGAGATAGGCCAGTTATTAAACGCTTCAGAAAAAGCGTTAGCATTGAATCAACAGATTACCCAACAAGTAGCACAGCTAAAAGCCAAAGCAAGTCAACGCCGTTTGGCGAATGATTCAAGTGCCCTTGCAGGCGGGCATGACAAGGTCACGGCGCTGTTTGTGATGTCTGACAGCGATCGTGGGCTAACCGTCGCAGGGGGGAATACTGTGCCTCAAGCCTTGTTTGATGATGCGGGTGTGAGAAACGCAGCACACGCTTTGATAGATTATAAAGTGATGGATAACGAATCGATTTTAGCGGCCAACCCAGACATCATTTTTGTCGCAAGTCACCGTGCACGAGAGGCGAATGCATTACAGCGTTTATGCCAACATCCAGCACTAAAAGCGACAAATGCAGGGCGAAATTGTGCCATCAGTGTAATGGAAAGTAGCAGTGCATTAGGGTTGTCTCCTCGCTATCCACAGGCCTTGCAAACGGTGATTGCGCGCACTGCTGGCTTTTACGCTGACCAGAGCCGATGAATGCCAATATGACCTCTAATATGTCTAGCAATCTAAAAGCCTCGCCCATCACCCTTCAATTTGCCCTACATGCAAGGCGAAAAAAGCATATGCGTGGCTTTACGTTTGTGCTCGCCCTCGCAACGGTGTTGCTGCTAGTGGGGTTACAATCAGGTAGTTTTGAGCAATCTAGCCACGTTTTATTTGATGTACTAGTCAACAAGTTTAACCATCAAGCCTTGTCTCAAGAGCAGTACTTACAGTGGTATGTCTTTTCTGAGCTGCGTGTACCACGCATGTTTATGGCCATGTTTGTTGGGGCATTATTGGCGATGTCAGGTTGTGCGATGCAAGGCTTGGTGCGAAACCCGTTGGCGGATCCCGGCTTAATAGGCATTTCAGGGGGAGCGGCTGCAGCCGCCGCCACAGCACTCGCGCTGATTAACCATTACCCACAACTTGAAATAGGTGGGCAGTATTTAATCGCCTTAAGTGCATTTATTGGTGCACTAATAGCCGTCTGGATTGTTTTGATAGTTGCGCGTACGCCAGCAGGTATGGCGATTTCGTCGCTGATTTTAGCAGGTGTTGCGGTTAATGCATTGTCGGGTACACATATTGGTGCAATTAGTTATATGGCCAATGATGACGCGTTGCGGCAAATCACTTACTGGACGATGGGCAGCTTAGGCGGGGTGACGTGGTCTAAAGTGCTGTTTGTCGGAATATTGAGTATTCCGATTATCGCGCTTTATATGCATTTGCGCCAACCACTGAACTTGTTTGCTCTTGGCGAAAACGAAGCCCAGTGCATGGGCCTTGAAGTCAACAAATACAAACGTTTGATACTCTGGCTAGTGGCATTTTCGGTCGCTCTGGCTACCGCACTGTGCGGCATTATCGGCTTTGTTGGTTTGGTGGTGCCCCATATTGCTCGCACGATTTTCAGCGCAGATCACAAGTATTTGATGCCTGCCTGCGGTGCGCTTGGCGCCATATTAATGTTGGGCGCTGATACCGCTTCTCGGGCGTTATTTCCCCCTCTTGAAATTCCTATCGGGATAGTGACCTCAGCTGTGGGGGCGCCGTTCTTTTTATACCTTTTAGCTAAACAAAAAAGGGGAGGGGCAATTGCTTAAACGCCATGCTTAATTTACACAATATCGCCTTAAATCACGGCGAGAACACCTTACTTGAGGGAGTGAACATCCGTTTGGATGCTGGCAGCTTTTGCACGGTAATAGGCGAAAACGGCTGCGGTAAATCGACTTTACTGCGCTGCATTGCTGGGCTTCATGCACCTTTGACTGGTGCAATAACGTTGAATGAACGCACGTTAGGCGACTGGCAAATTAAATCGCTCGCCAAAGTGCGTGCGTTTGTCAATCAACATAACCAAGTGCAGTTTGCCTTTTTAACGGAAGAAATTTTGCAGCTAGGACGCATAAATCAAACCGAAACCCTAGCTCAGAGTACCGCGCTCATTTGCCAAGTGGCTGAACAGCTCAGCATTGCGCACTTATTCGGCCGTGATGTTAGAACGTTGTCGGGCGGGGAACGCCAGCGCGTATTTATTGCCAAAGCTTTGGTGCAATTGTTACCCACAACCTTCATTGAAACAACTGAAGGGGCTTCAATGGACGTGCACAAAAACAGACATGGGGACAGCGCGGCAAAACTGTTAGACGGCAAGTTGCTGTTGCTCGATGAGCCCACCTCCGCGCTGGATTTTCGTTTTCAAAAAGCCATGATGGATGTGATTAAAACACTCTGCCAACAAGGTTTAAGCGTCATGTGTGTCAGCCATGATATTAACTTGGTTTTACCTTACGCCAGTGAGGTGATTTTGTTAGCAAATGGGCGCTGCTTAGCGCAGGGGCGAGTGGCTGACGTGATCACCGCAACAAACTTACAACAGTGTTTTGGCGTAATGCCCAAACTTATCCCACAACCAGATGGTGTGCCGTATATCACCCACTGATGGTGTTTACCCGATTAGCCATAAGGAGCAAAAATGAAATTAGACAAATACATCTTCGACGCCAAAATCCTCGTTCGTCAGCAGCACAGCGGGGTACTTAGCACACACTCACAATCAGTGCAGGGGTATCCCTTTGGCTCTGTGGTGCCGTATTTTATGACTAATGAAGGTAACTTAGTCACTTATATTAGCCAAATTGCCCAGCACACGCGCAATATCAAAGGTAACCCTAAAGTGTCGGTGACTATATTTGACACCTTGCAAGATGATTCTCAAGCCAATGGCCGAGTGACTATTCTAGGCGATGCAGAATTGGTGGAAGACGCCTATTTAACTGAGCAGTATCTGGCGTTGTTCCCTCGCGCTAAGGGCTATAAGCAGACCCACGACTTTTCGTTTTATCAAATTAAACCTGAGCGCATTCGTTACATAGGCGGTTTCGGCAAAATCTTTTGGATAAACAAAGAAGATTGGCAATCAAGCGAAAAGCCTGAGGATTGGCCGCGAGTGAGTAAAGGGATTATTGAACACATGAATGAAGATCACCACGACGCCATGACCCTCATTGTTGAACATCAATTCGCACTGCGAGCAAAACAGGTGACAATGCTATCGGCATTTTATGAAGGCTGTCACATCGAAGCTGACGGGAAAGTACTGTTCTTGGAATTTGATAAACCATGCACTAGCGCGCAAGCGGTGCGGGAGCAGTTAGTGGCAGCGACACATGCAGCAAGAGCAGACTTAACGTTAGCTGTGGCCAATTAATCGCCAGTCACTCATGAAAGAAAAATGGCGCACCACGTCTATTTAACGACAAATGGGCGCCATTTTCACGATGTGAGCTGAAAGGTATCAGTTGGAACTGGCGCTGCCACTGATTTCTAATTGAGCGCTTGTCGATACTTCATGTTACCTATCAAACAAACTTTTCTCTTTTGCACGGCGTTGCACCAGATGCGCGTTGACTTTACCGGCTGCTTTGCGCCATACGCTAAATTGCTCGCTTGCCCCTGTGTAATCCGCTTTATTCAGTAAGCGCAATAAAGTTGATTTGTATAGGTTGCCCATGCCGATGTTGTACCCCAAGCAAACCAATGCACTAAATTGATTATTGTTTACCGGTACTTTAACTAACTTGTGCATTTGGTCTTCTATTTTGAGCAGGTCTGCTTTAAGTAATACCTCGGCTTGCGGGGCATTTATTGTCATGCCTTGCTTTACACCCGCTTTGTGACCGTAACCTATTAACCAATGTCCACCCGGGCCTTTATAAGCGTTAAGTCTTACACCTTCGGAATCTTTAATAATATCGATGCAGGCTTGATTGGTTTCGCTTTTATGTTGTGTAACCGAGGGGATTTCTAACGAGGGCTCGATTTTCTTTGTCGCTGGGCTTTTCTGGCTTGCACAACCACTTAATGTTAATAGCAAGGCGGTGAGGGTCAGCGTATACAGTGGATTCGTTTTCATAAGCGTCCTTTTTAATATGCACGTTAGCGCTGAATATGTGTTCCCTGCATTCTTTGTTGGCTAACGTCTTTTTTATGTGCCACTTAATTAAAACCGTTAGCGGGTATTTTGCAAGTTTGTTGTTTTTTATATGAAAATAGAGGGAGGACTTGGTGTTAAACTCAGATCTGTATAAGCGAATGAGACTGGCTGATGATAATATCAAATGGCCTATCTATCATCAGGTTAAGACCGATTCAACGGAAGTGGTAAATGATCTACGTATTTATAATTAATACCTTGCTGGTGGCGGGTGCCGTTATGCTGCACTACGAGTTTTTGCATCGTACTATGCGTTTTTTGCCTAATATGCGAGTGAAACACAGTTACCGTATTGTCTTCGGTGTGTTCGGCGCACTTCTCGCACATATCTGTGAAATTTGGATATTCGCTATCGCTTATTATTTCATGCATAGGATTGACGGGTGGGGCACACTCATTGGTAATTTCGAAGGCTCGCTAATGGATTGCGCGTATTTCTCCTTTACCGTCTATACCACAGTCGGTTTCGGCGACATTGAGCCCCTAGGTGCCTTGCGCTACTTAACCGGTATAGAATCCCTAACTGGTTTGGTGCTGATAACGTGGACAGCATCGTTTTTGTATTTTGAAATGCAGCGCCATTGGAAAATTATCGATGGCGAAAATTAACGTATTAACGTGACGGCCAATACAAGGAGTCGTAAGTGCAACTGATCAGAATGATTTGTATCTGTTTACTGAGTCAAGCGATATGCGCAGTGAGCGCTGCGAATGAGCCCGGCGCTTGGTTACTGATAGACGATTTTGAGCACGGTAATAGTGTTGATAATTGGACAAAAGCAGATACCAAAAACGAAACCAAGCCCTTAGTTGCTTCTCCTCAGGTGACACTCAGACAAGTCGAAACGGCGTCTAATGGGACTAATGCTTATTTGCTTAAAAAGCCTGCGCCAGAGGGGGTAGTAGGTAATCGAAAAGCATTGACATACAAAGCTCTGCCCCAGACAGTCAAAGTGGGTGACACTTACACTTTTTATACTCGCATCAATGTTGAGGCATTCCCCAATAACCATGCCTTTGGCCTAAGTAACATGGGCCCTGATGATATAAAAAAGCATGATTACAATGCCTTTGAAGCCACACTACGTGTAACGGATAAAAGCGAGTCTAGCGGCCTTAAGAACACCGGCGCACTCATGGTTAAAGTGCCTAGTGGCTACGCCAATGTGAAGCATAAATGGCATGGTGCTTTTACCAACTCCAACTCCAACTCCAATACCAATACCAATACCAACACTAACTCCAACACCGAGATTGACGTCGAAAGCGACAGTGACGGCGAAGCCGAGCCTTTAGCGCCCGGCGTTTGGTATCAAATTTGGTATGTGGTTAATAACGCTCGAGTGGTTGATGGCGGGCAAACTTATGACGTGTACTTACAAGGTGGCAGTGAGTTCCCGGAGCAGACGTTGGTTTATCAAGGTGCAACCTTTCGCATGCAGCGCGAATGGCCGCTCACGTATTTTTTGATGAATTGTAATACCGGCCCAATCGATAAACCTTATGGAAACGGCGGCCTTAAGTACGATGATATATATATGGCGAAGGGTATAACGCTAACCAGACCGAATTAGGAGAATAGCGTGTGTAGGTAAACTGCAGTACTCACACAGTATCAGATTTTCCAGCTCGATAGATTGAACAGCCAAGACAGCTTTTTATAACCATAAATCGGAAGTACGTTCGCTATATATTGAGTAGGCGCTTTCGGTGCCAAAGCGGTCATAGTGTTAATACCCCATCAATATAAACGACTCAAAGGACTTACTACGCCATTAGCGCCTTGCTGAAGAACATGAGTATATATTTGAGTCGTTTTTGCATCAGAATGCCCCAGTTGGGCCTGAACTGTTCGGATATCTGCGCCAGATTGTAGTAAATGGGTGGCAAATGAGTGCCTTAAAGTATGAGGCGTGATTGGCTTCGTCAAACCCGACACCAATACAGCTTGCTTGACTGCTTTGCGAACGCAAGTAGGATGAAAATGATGTCTTCTTATCTCACCAGTTTCTGGATCTGCGCTGAGTTTATGAGAGGGAAACAAGAACTGCCACGGGAGCGACTTATTCGCTGAAGGGTATTTTTTAGCTAGCGCATGAGGCATCCAAACACCGGCGTATTACTCATTCTGAATATCAAGTCTCAAGTATTCATCAACCTGCGCTATTTGATTTCTAAGTAATGGCACTAGCTCCGTTGCCAAAGTAACGATTCGGTGTTTTTTGCCTTTACCATTGTAGACCCTTAAACACTTATAATCGAAGTCGATATCTTGCACGCGAAGTTGCACCGCTTCCATGCTTCTTAGGCCACTGCCATACATCAAGCCAGCAATAAGATAGTAACGTTTGTTCAATCTTGACATAAGCAGCTTCACCTCATCCTGCGTCATAACAATAGGCAGTTTGGGTTGACGCTTGCTTCTAGCAAAATTCAAATTAAGAGACAACTCACTCTTGATAATGTGCTTATAAAGAAACGATATAGAGTTTAATGCAGTGGCTTGCGTGCGCGGTGACACATTGGCATTCAGTGCCAAATGTTCAAGGTATTGTTCCACTTCATTATCTCCCATTGATGAAGGGTGACGTTTCCCATGAAAGTGAATAAATGTAGAGATCCACTTCAAATAAGTAGAGACAGTCCTTGGAGAATACTGTCTTAGCAACATGTACTCAGTGATGTGATTTAATAGAGGGGACTTTGTCTTCATGACCTTTACTCGGCATGTATAAATATACAGTTATAGCAGCCTTTCCCCCATATTCAAGCAAACGACCCAATCGCGCGTTTACGTCCTAAAATTAAATAGCTTTATTAACTTGCAGCAACCGCCTGCGGTGACTTTTATAAACTTGATAATCATGGCAGTATGGATAAAAACGAGCGGTAGCTCGGTAGAAAAACGCGCAAGTTGCGCCTTATTAAATTGTTATGCCAATAAGGAGAAATTGGAGTTTGGCTGCAAGAATATCACCTAGACTAATTCAATTGACTTATGAAGCCGTTCTAAAGTCATATTGGCGTAAAAATGCACTTCGTTCATTTTTAAGAGCATCTCATGTAAGTGAATCATTTGTTTCATCTTGGGCTAGTGACGAATCTAAAAGGGAGTTGTTGGATCGGTTATTTCCTAAATTACAAACTAGCGACAAAGGAAAGGCTCTGATTTTTCAAATGGCTAGGAATTTATCTGAACAAACCACATTCCCCGATTTACGGAATTGGGAAGATTCAGATATTAAAATACAAGAAGCCCATAAAGCAGTTACCGAATTAAAACGATACTTAAAAAACCAAGATGACGAAATAAAAACGGAAAGAGAAAGACGGGATTTTAAAGAAAGAGCAAGAAAAGAAAAAGAAGAAATAAGGCGCTTTAAAACTGATAAGACTAAGCTCCAAACAAACCTTGAGTCTATGCACACTAAAATAGGAACTCAAAAAGGTGGCTACGAATTTGAAAGCTGGTTTTATGAATTGTTGGACTTCTGTGAAATACAAAATAAAAGGCCATACAAAACCAACGGAAGGCAAATAGATGGCTCGGTTACAATTGAAGGCACAACCTATTTAGTTGAATTAAAGTTTACAAAAGATCAATCTGGTGCAACTGATATCGATTCGTTAAAGGCGAAAGTAGATAAGATGGCTGATAATACGATGGGTATTATGGTGTCTATGTCGGGCTATAGTAGCGTAGCAATTAATGATGCGTCCGGAAGCAAAAGCACGTTAATCATTCTAGATGGAAGTCATTTGTATTTATTTTTAACTGGTGTAATGAGTTTTAAAGATATAATCACTAGAATTAGGCGCCATGCCTCCCAAACAGGTGAAGCTTATTTGCCTACGAACAAGTTTGGCGGTTAGCGTAAAATTGGCATAACAAGCTGTTAAACAAGGACAAAAAACAGTTGGTTTTGCTCCTTCGTCGCTAATTTTAACCAACTATTTTTTGCCTGTTAACATGACGTTATACGAACTCGGAATAAGCTGTGTATATCAAATCCCGATTAAATAAGTACATCAACCTTTCGGAAAAATGGCTTACCCAAATTGTATTGGTGTGGTGTTCAGCTTCATTGATAATTGGCTTGAGCACGGTAAATGATTTAGCTTTAGTTATTGCCGCTCCTTTGATGACAATTCTTATGTATTTTGCTGGTATGGCAGTGCTTATGGCTATAATTGGCTTTCAACGAGTAAATCCGTTTAATTCTGCCAATTCAAAATTCATCCAATATGCCATTATATTCTTTTGGGGTTTTGGTATCTTTGGGTTCATTAACTTTTTAACGTTTGGAATTTTTGAATCAAGCGAATTTGAAAATTCTACCTTTTTCTTCATAGTAGCTTCGGTATTCCCTTTAGGTGCTTCCTTAGGTGCTGCAAAAGAATGGAAAAAGAGCTTTCCTAATGAGTAAACGTTCGTATAACAAAAACATCATGGTGGGAATTTTATTCGCTGATAAAGCGCTCCTAAAATCCCCATATGTTAAGCGTTATGCCTATAGCAGCAAGAGGGACATATGATTAAAGTTGAAGGCGGTAAAATCTCATATATTGAGGCACACCTTTTTGACGCTGCAATAGAAAAATTTGATGGGATAATTGAACGTTACAAAGATTATCAAGTTGAATTATTTATTCATGTGGTCAGTGACCCATCTTGTCGTTATGAAAAAGGTGTAGGTTCGACTCGAATTCTAAAAGAAATTGCAGAAGTCTCAGCAAAAGATAGGTTTTTAAGTTTATTAGAGAATCGAGTACTTAATGCTAACCCTAAAGGATTTTACGCAAATAAAGTGAAGGCGGGAGAAGATTTTCCTGAAGAGATTAAGTCGGTTAGCTTTGCTCATTGCGCACATAAAGAAGTAGCTCAACACTTTCAAACAAGAAAGTCGGAATATGGAGTCGTGTTTTATCACGATTTTCTTCAGTCGTTGGGGATGATACCAGTAAGGTACATTAATGAAGAAGATGATGAGTCCATACGTCGTTTGGTCTTCAATGACCCATTTGCCTTAGAAGCTTATGGTAAAAATTATGATATGCGGTGGGAAAAGGAATGGCGGATCAATAAAGATGTTGAGTTCGAGTTCAATGATGTTGCGTTTATGACAGTGCCCGACAATGAATATTATGAATTTATTCATATTATGATAGATCAAGATTTAGACTATTTTATATTACCAGCTTCGGTATTTACTAAGCCATTTAAATTTTTTCAAATGGCTCATGGTTTGGAACATCATTCTTGGATTCAGATTCGCTTATATGGTGAATGGAAAGTGGATTTTGATATGTTCCCCGAATTTACAGTAAAAGAAAAAGAAGTATTTCTAGATGAATGTGGCTTATATCTTGAGTGTCTTGCAAAAGCAGAAATACAGGATATCTATGAGCATCGCTACATCTCTCGGTTTGTAAACTTTGCTTCTCGACTAAATGAAGACTTTTTGAAAAAAACATCCTTTCATGAAGTTGCTATAGTGCGGGCTAACGCTAAAGAGCCATATCAGACACATAGAGATCTAATGATGCACTGCTACACTCGAAGGTTTGAAATTCAAAGAAATAACATCCAACTATAAATAGGTATAACAAGTTGCTGCACGCGGACTCGATAGAGTTTTCGCGGTTTTTGCAAAAAACAAATGCAGCAAAAACAGGACCAACTTACTCGCCGTGAACAAGGCGTTAGCTGCTTAGAGAAATTATGAACATACCTACAGGTTTAGAGCACATAAAACTCATTGGACAAATGGGGGATATAAACCGACTAGAAACTTCAAAGCTTCTCGAAGCTCATAGGGATAGACTTGAATTAATTGGCATATCACTTTCCATACTTTATCAAGTCTCGATTTGTCATAGAAAATGTTTTGGTGGTCCCCATATTTTAGAAAGCCTTGCAGGTAGATTCTATAATTTAGCATGCAGCTCATACTACCTTACTTGTAGAGGCCTATATGATGAGGCTCTAAATTTAGTTCGTAGTATGGGAGAAATATCAAATCTTATTGCAATGTCTGTTGAAGACAAGGATGCTTTACACAAATGGATTAACGCAGATAAAACGACAAGAATTAGAGATTTTAGTCCGGCTAAAGTTAGAAATCTTTTAAAGCGGGCTAACTCAAAGTTTTTCTACGCAGATCGCGATTGGTATAGCAGGTTTTGTGAGGACTTTACTCATGTTACACCGAGAACAAAACCGAATATTCACAATGGTAGAAATCAGGCTTTTGCTGGGGGAGTCGTTCAAGAAGACGGTTTAGAGTTTGCATTGTCTGAAATATTAATGTTAACCGCGAATACGGCAATGATGGTGGGAGCGTTTGGCGAACTATACGATATGTTACAAGAGTTAGATGTTGCAATGAAACGTATAATTGATGAATCAAAGTAACGATGCTTTTGTCCATTGAGTTATTGAACTACGCTGCTAACAAGTTGAATCATCGGAAAATTACTCGCTGCGCTCAAGTTTTCCGCTGTTTAATGCGTTATGCGTAAGCAGGCCATCGGAGTCTAAGATGGATGAAAAATATATTTTCGGCTTGGTAGGCATTGTTCTTGGTTCTTTGTTAAGTGCAATATTTTCTGTTGTCAGAGAGTTGTATGCGGAAAGTAGGTCGAAGAAAAAGGAAGCGGAGTACTTGGCAATTCGCATGATCTGTATCTTTGATTCTTTTATGGAGGGGTGTGCGTCTGTCGTTGGTGACGACGGTTTATATCTTGGCCAAACAGATGCTGAGGGGTACTCTAGGATTCAAGTAACTCCGCCGCAACTTGATGTTCAATTAGAAGATGTGAACTGGAAGTCTTTCCCTCCCGAATTGATGTACGAAATTCTTTATTTTCCAAATCTTATAAAAGATGCCGAGAGCTATATTGACAGTACATTTGAACATGCTGCCTCTCCGCCGGACTACAGTGAAGGTTTTGAGGAAAGGCAATATCAATATTCAAAACTTGGGATCATCGCTTCTTCGCTAACTACAAAACTCAGAGAGAAATACAAAATCCCTAAAAATCACATATCTAGCTGGGACATAGTTGAATATATGCATAATGAGAAAGAAAAAATTGACCAGCTTCGCTTAAAGCGAGAAGCAGCACACAAAACTATGTTTGCTACAGTAAATGCATAACAAACACATCAAAAATCGCTACACTTCGTTGCGCTGGACGCTCGCAAGCTCGCGCCTTTTATGTGAAACGTTATGTACCTAGGATAGCTCAGTGGTTTATAAGGTAAAATGGAAAGAACTTGCTAGGCATATGGTCAAGCAACTATTCATCATTATTTCTGTTGGCTTTACAATTATCATGTGTATTCGACTCTTTTCATTATCATTTGATATTGAAGAAGCGTTTAAACACGTTAGCCTTAGGCAACTTCCATTGATGTTTCTTGCTATATTTCTATTCAGCTTAGTTTTTGGTGTCGCAATAAGTTATTTACTCAAATGCTCATACGTAACCATAGAAAACAATGAAATCAGCGGTAGAAATTATTGGTTGTTCAAGCGTCGTTTCAAAATGGACGAAATTGAAAAAGCCTTTCCTTTCAATAGTAATGGTATGCCTGTTGTCGTTGTGGATGCTGGAAAAAAGGGCCAAATATTCGTGCCAATTCACATTGAAGATTCAGAAGATTTGTTTCAACAGATAGACAGATATGCACAAGGTACATAGCAATCCACTCAAAGCGCTCGCGCTGCTCGCTGGGACGCTAATACATGGGCTGCGTCACTTCGTTCCTAATTTTGGCCCATGTATTATCGCCCCTTAGTGGGGTGCTGGGGGATCCCCTCATAGAATTGGTCTTCCTTCTTTGTGAACCCAGGTAATATATTGGGCGATAGCCCATGTCATTTGGGCTGAGTTCATCCTGTAATCTTTTGCCCTTTTCCTGACTTCTCTGCCTAGCCTAATGATAGATAACACGCGCCGATGACGGATGGTGTTAGCTTGAAATGCTCTTTCCCAATTTTGTTTTTGAGCAATGATACCGAGTAACCGTAATAGCCATTCTGCGAGCATCGCTATCAGCAGTAATATGTCGAATCGTTTGGTACAGCGACTGTTGCTGTGGCGCAGTCCCATTCCGTATTGAGGGCTTTTAATATCGCGTAAGGTTTCTTCTATTTGCATCCGTCTTGCGTAAAGAGAAACCAGTTGTTTTGAGTTAAGTTTATCGTTCTGGGGAAGGTTAGTGGCGAGTAGCCAAGGCTCTTTGCTACCGGCACGATAGCTTTGCTGGGCGGTGTGGTTTCGACCTGCCTTTGAAGAGCGGTTGTCCTTTCGATGTTTGGCCTTTGCTTTGTACAAATGCAGGTGTGCATGAAGCGGGCTTTTACGCCCTAATTGCCCACACCCAAGGTATTTGGCCCGAAAATTTGCACTGGGATAAAACGACTTATTACTTTGCCATGATGCTTGCCCATCACGCTTAAATCCCACATCACCGCGCACTCGGCCTAGCCAGAACCATCCATGCTTTTCGACTTCACGAAACCAAGGGTTACGATAGCCTGCATCGGTCACAATCAACGGGCAACAACCCGACGGCAGGATACTCGCCAACTCCCGTAAAAACGGATTATGACTAACAGGTGAATTGTATTCACCGAATGAAAATACGCGCTCATAAAGCGTGACAGAGCGCCCCTGAACACTGACCGATGCACGTAAGGTTAAATGCCTGAGCTGCTCACGCACATCAGACCAATCCACAAGAACAACCGGCATGGGGTTAGCACCGCAAAGTAGCTTTGCGTGCCAGCGGTAGATGTCGAGCCGTTCATTATGTAGGTTGTTATTACCAAGCAGCCTGTCGATGCGTTTAATGTTGTGTTTCGGGGCCACGGAGCCTGAGATATTGCGTCCTAATTCGGTCAACGACAGTTGCTGACCATCTAGCAAAGATTGGGTGGCAACCATCAAAGAGGAAAGACGTTTGGCATGTAGATTAGGGCATTGTTTTTTAAGTAAATCGTGTAAGATATGAATATCACGCATGGTGTTATTCTTTGTAGGTAGCAGCTTGATTGGTTTTTGGCGAAATCCTCTTTCTCGATAAAAGACATCAAATAGCGCTATGCGTGTCTATATTATTGTTTCTGCTCATAATTATGAGGGGATTCGTTAGAGTGGGGTGTTATGTTTCTGGGCGTTTTAAACTTAAAGGAATAAGTAATTGAAGCTTTTATTAAACATAGCCTTGTTAGCAGCGCTTGTAGGGCTTGGTTATTGGGCATACATCGAACTCTTGGCAGGCGAGACAACGTTTGGCTCGCGACGTCACCCTGTAGCAGTTATAGCTGCTTGTTTCTTTTTCTCTACATATCTCATTATCGATACTATTTTGATCGCAATAAAACCATGGGTTAAGAAGCATCCTAAACTATATACGCGCCTATACTCTGGGTTTTGGACTTTTTTGCTTGGGCCGGAGAAATCGAGAGAAGAAACATAACAAACAAATTATGGCATGCGCCAGGGCGCACTGGGACGCAAACACGTGCGCGGCTTCGCCATTATTGCACACGTGTCTGCGCCCCATATTTTGGAAGTTAGCAGTACATAAAAGTATGGAGTCAAAAATGAAGTTTGATGCGATCAACTTTAAAGAAAAATTCACTAAGTTTAATGAGCATTGGTCTCCGCGTGTCGTCGCTGAAATGAATGATTATCAATTTAAGCTAGTAAAAGTTGAAGGAGAGTTTGTTTGGCACGACCATCCTGATACAGATGAAGTATTTATTGTTATTGAAGGCACCCTTAATATTGAGTTTCGTGATGGTATTGTTACTCTAAATCCGGGTGAAATGTTTGTAATACCAAAAGGTGTGGAACACAAGCCTGTAGCCATCAATGAATGTAAAATCATGATTGTTGAGCCTAAAGGTGTCGTTAATACAGGTGATTCTGATAGTGAACTTACTGCCGAAGACGACGTGTGGGTGTAAAGTATTGCTAACAAGAGACTATGGCGTCAATAGCTAATTTGTAGTCTTTGGCGCTTCCCACATGACCCCGTCTCTGAGCATTGAATTTAAGATAACAACCATCTTTCTAATGCACGCAATAATAGCCACTTTCTTAGGCTTCCCTGCTGCGACTAATCGTTGATATGTTTCCTTAAATACGGGGTTACTTTGTATCGCTGACATCATCGCCATGTACAAAACGGTTCTGACTTGATGTCTGCCACCTTGGATTTTCCGCAACCCTTTATAGCGCCCACTTTCTCGATTCATGGGAGCCACACCGACTAACGCAGAGGCTTGTTTGTTGGTCATGTAACCTAACTCTGGCAGGTTACTGATGATGGAAGCGGAGGCTATTTTTCCTATTCCTTTCATGCTCTGTAAGATGCAATTCTTCGCTTGATAATCAGGACAAGATTCAATGAGCGCGACAATTTTATCCTCGATTTTGGTTATCTGATTTTTAAAGGCAGTGAGAATAGGTTTGATGGTCATGGCGAGTTCTTTTGGTAGAATTTGCAGGCGGTTCTTTTCCATTGTTTGCATGACCAATAATTGATTTCGCCTTGCAACTAAATCACTCATAGCCTGCATCGTTTCTGGTTTTAACTGAGGTAACTTAGGCTGAATAGCTTCACCATAATGCGCAATCAATTGAGCATCTAGTTTGTCTATTTTAGCTCGCTGACCTATTGCTCCGGCAAAGCGTTTTACGTGGATAGGGTTCGCGATAACAAAGGGTAAATTAGCGCTTGCACATGCCATGATAAAAGGCATTTCTAATCGGCCAGTTGCTTCAATGACGATACGCCCAGGCGAATGCTGTTGGATTTTTTTAATGGCTTCTTTGATACCCTTTTCATCGTTAGAAACAGTGAAATAAATATCGTGAGGGCGAATATAAATATCCAATTGAAACTTGCCCGTATCGACACCGACGTTAACGTTTTGATTTGTTTTTAGATTCATAATAAGCTAACTCTTGCTTGCATAATGCGGTCCGGTGACCGGTGCAATGAAAACCCAGTAGACTATTCGAGTGTTTTGCTTGGAGTCCTTTGTGGTGTTCTTTCTTGTTATCGGTCTCTCAACTGAGGAGCCATCAATCAATCGAACTACCACAAAAGAAGGCTTTAGTTGCTGCTAAAGCTTGGGTCTCACTTTACCTCACCCCGATTAAAATCAGGATGATTTACCTGAGTTATTATCCATACAAGTGCATCATGGTGGGAATTTTACTCGCTGAAAAAGCGCTCCTAAAATCCCCATATGTTAAGCGTTAAAATCATCAAGCTCGAACGGCTGCTTTTCGCTCATTCTGCCGTTTGGTATTTCACATCTGTACGACCGCTTTACGTACGGAGGAGCCTATGGGCGAGGTCTGACGGGCATTAATAGTCAAATACCGGAAGTTCATAGGTACTTAATTTGGCTTAGGTTTTATTATTTTCTAAACGCGAAGGTTTCTATCCATCAACACTAAACCACCATTCACTCTCAGAACATTTTAACTCACAGCCGTTCTGCCGTTCTTGAAGCGCAGAAATAGAGGTTTAATACACTTGTGTGACAACAACGAGATAGGGGCGAACATCAATACACCGACAAATGGGATAGCAGGACCAAACACAAAGGTTGAGCCGATAACATGCCCAAGAATGCATTCCATTCTGTATAGCGGTACAAATAAAGCTGAAACTAAAACGCCCAGAGCCAAATACATTGTTACGCTTGGAAAGCCATTTACAAAGGCAATTGATTGAACTGTGCTTACCAGCAGCATGCTAAAGAATCCCAGTAATACCGACGGAGGAAGTGTTTTTGCATCCGACCCAGTTGATATTCTTTTTTTAATTACTGCAGCGGATAGCCACACCAGAAGCGGCAAAATCAGTAGGCCCCACCAATTCGACAATCCGGGAAGATCAGCACGCATGAAAAGGTGATGGGTAATTACTCCGCCGTTAAAGTATTCCCATGTTAAGTGACACACTTCGAAAAGTATTACTGCCAGTAACAGGCCATTTCTTATTTTATTGAATTGCTTCTCTTCCATTTCATTTTACCCTAGATCGATCACAATGTGCGTGTATCTCGCAATCACCGTACCACAGATGAAAAACAAGTAAAATCAATGAATTACAACTTAGGCTTATTCTGAGCGTAGTTTGTTTGCTCAGATATTAGTGTTATTAGCTAATTTTACGTATTCAAGTAACACGTTCGCACAATCTAATCAGACTAAATGGCGAGGTTTGATATGTCCTAGACACTCTTGAGCATCTTTTCTGAATAACAGGACTTCACTATGCGTCATGTACTTTGTCTCCTTGCAGAATTGTTATTGTTGAGCGGTTGCGCTGATAACGTCTCTCTTATTGAAGCGGCCGCAAAAGACAAACAACAAATACTGATATTAATGTGGTTCACCGGCTGGTTTACGTACAGAGTAGTCGTTGACGTTTTTTAAACTCAACGACAGCTTTTGGCACAAAGCTATCTGTCTAACTTGGTCTGGCTCGCTATTCACAAAATGCAAAATGAAAGCCTGATTAACGCATATAAGCGCTAATTCATATAAACGATAATTCACATAAACGAGTAGGGCGTTATTTCGTCTGCTGAGTTAGGGGAAGAGCAGGTATTGGTTTCACGCTGATTATGCGCCCTGATGATTGGTTATGGATTTCAATCGTCACAATCTTCTGATGTCTGTTTTTATTGCTGCGGACTAGACTCAAACCAGCGTCAATGTGTTTTACTCAGTTCTCATTGCACGGCTAATCCCTAGGTCCTGAATGACGAGTGGAACAGGCTGCGATCGGCAAATCCGCTTGCTGATACGGGATGAAAATTTCCACTGTTTTACTCATGCACGATGCTTTCAGTTTTTCTCATTTGCGTTCACTTCCATTCACTTAAAACGACGAATGATTCAGTTTGCTTCACTTAAGGATTAGGTGTGTTTCTTAGGCGATTTATTCTGTGTCACTGTGTTAATTCGTGTTTAGTAAATTCTTGTAACTAGCAGAGGCTCGGAGCTAGCAGAGGGTAGCAGTCGTCTATCGCGTATACGAACACACTTGGTCACGCGCGTTGTACAGCGGAGCCACTCTAACAAACATGTAAAGGAAAGATCATGGATACTAGAAACGTTACGTACAATCAGCGAGGACCTGATGCTCACATCGAACATGCTTCAGCCTCCCTTTCTAACAGAGCTTCGCACAGCATTTTGCCTCGCTCTCTACAGCACTATTGGCTGATGCTGTGCAGCTTACTTCTGCTGTGCATGGGGGCGAGTCAAGTTCAGGCCGCAGATTTGGTTAACGGCGGATCAGTCTCTGGCACCATATCAACAGCGGGTGAACAGGATACCTGGACGTTCAACGCCACAGCGGGTGAGCGTATTAATATTCAGTTGGTAGATTTAGCCGCTGGTGATTTATTTCCTCAAATGACGCTTTATGCGCCAGATGGTACACGCGTAACTTCGGCGAGTAATTATACAGTGGCCAGTATTTATAATGCTGAAGCGCCTGAAACAGGTACCTATTCTCTAGTCGTTCAAGACGGCACCTCACGGCAGGATAATATAGGCGCTTATGCGCTTCATTTTGCTAAGTCTATCGGTGCCAATGAAAACGGCTCGTTGATTAACGGTAGCTCAGTCAGCGGTGATATCACCTTAGGCGATTTAGACAGCTGGACGTTTGACGCCATCGAAGGTGAAAGACTGAATATTCAATTAGTGGACGTGGATGAAGCTGGTTTTTTCCCGTTGATGATCCTTTACGCACCAGATGGCAGCCGAGTAGGGTCTGCTAGTAATTACACGGTGGCTAACTTATATAACGTTGCGGCCACACAGACAGGAACGTACATCTTGCTAGTGCAAGACGGTACGAGTCGACGTGAACAGGTAGGTAGTTATGAAGTGCACTTTGCTAAATCCGTTGGCGCAAATGAAAACGGCACGCTGAATAATGGCGGTGTAGTGAGCAGTGACATTGCGTTGGGTGATTTAGACACTTGGACATTTGAGGCTACGGCAGGTGAAAGACTGAATATTCAATTAGTGGACGTGGATGAAGCTGGTTTTTTCCCGTTGATGATCCTTTACGCACCAGATGGCAGCCGAGTAGGGTCTGCTAGTAATTACACAGTGGCTAACTTATATAACGTTGCGGCCACACAGACAGGAACGTACATCTTGCTAGTGCAAGACGGTACAAGTCGACGTGAGCAGGTGGGTAATTATGAAGTGCACTTTGCTAAGTCCATTGGCGCTAACGAAAACGGCACGTTAAATAATGGCGGCGCGGTGAGCAGTGATATCACGTTAGGGGATTTAGATACCTGGACGTTCGAGGCTACAACAGGTGAAAGACTGAACATTCAAATAGCGGATGTAGATGACGCTGGCTTCTTTCCGTTCATGACGCTTTATGCGCCTGATGGCACCCGCGTAGGGTCTGCTAGTAATTATACGGTGGCAAATTTATACAATATTGCGGCCACACAAACAGGAACGTACATCTTGCTAGTGCAAGACGGCACAAGTCGACGTGATGAGGTAGGTAGTTATGAAGTGCACTTTGCTAAATCCGTTGGTGCTAACGAAAACGGCCCACTGATTAATGGCGGTGCGGTGAGCAGTGACATTACGTTAGGGGATTTAGATACCTGGACGTTCGAGGCCACGGCAGGCGAAAACTTGAATATTCAAATAGCGGATGTGGATAACACTGGCTTCTTTCCGTTCATGACGCTTTATGCACCAGATGGAACTCGTGTAGGGTCTGCTAGTAATTACACTGTGGCTAACTTATACAACGTTTCGGCCACACAAACAGGAACGTTTACCTTGCTGGTGCAAGACGGCACAAGTCGACGTGATCAGGTCGGTAATTATGAAGTGCACTTTGCTAAATCCGTTGGCGCTAACGAAAACGGCCCACTGATTAACGGCGGCTCAGTAAGTGGCGATATCACCTTAGGCGATTTAGATACCTGGACGTTTGAGGCCATTGCAGGGGAACGTTTGCATATTCAGCTATCTGATATCTTACGTAATGTGTACTTTCCCTTAATGACGCTTTATGCACCGGACGGTAGTCGAGTCAGCAGCGCCAGCAACTATTCTGTCGCTAATTTACGCAATATTCTTGCAACACAAACCGGAACCTACACACTGCTAGTGCAAGATGGCACAAGTCGACGCGACCAAATAAGCGATTATGAAATTCACTTCGCTAAGTCTCTCGGTGCTAATGAACACGGAAAATTAAGCGGCGCTGGTTCTTATTTTGAAACGGTCACGCAAGGTGACATTGATACATTCACCTTTGATGGGGTGGTGGGTGACGAAGTGACATTAGTTATGCGAGAGCTGGAAGTCACTAATTTATCCCCCTTTATTACCTTGCATAATCCAGATGGGAGTTATTTCACTAACGCGAGCCATTACTCTGAGGCTGGGGTTTATAATTTGAGCTTACCGATGAATGGAACCTATACCATTGTGCTCAGTGATGGTACTTCAGGCAGAGACCAGATTGGCGACTACGTTCTTGAATATAACCTGCCAACGGCAGCGCCTGATCCGCAGAAACCGATAGCGTCTGCGTCTTCTGCGCCAACGCTATTTAAAGATCAAGTTATTCAACTTAACGGTTCTGGCTCCTTCGATCCCGATGAAGCACCAGAGGCGCTCACGTATAGTTGGACATTGGTATCTGCACCAGATAGCAGCGCTGTAGCACAGGCAGATATTGCTGAGCCGAATAGCGCGAATGCCAGCGTACAACCTGATGTATATGGCGAATACCGTTTCGAACTCACTGTCAGTGATGGTTTACTCAGTGACAGTGCGATTGTTACTGTAACGGTTATCAACCGTGCACCTAGCGCCCATGCCGGTGCAGATCAAAACGCCGAATTAAATGTGCCTACACAGCTCGATGGCAGTGCATCAAACGATGCGGACGGTGATTTACTGACTTACGCTTGGACGGTGGTTTCTGTGCCCTCAGGCAGCGCGGTTACTGCACTGCAAAATAGCACAAGTGTTAACCCAAGCTTTACACCAGACGTCGCAGGGGATTATGTATTTACCCTTGTGGTTGATGACGGTGAAGACAGTAGCACTGGTGATTCCGTTGTGGTGCGCGTGGCCCAGGCGAATGTAGCGCCCCAGGCTGATGTTCAAGTGAGCGGCGACATGCTAACCGGTACGCAAGTCGCTCTAGATGGCAGCGCCAGTGTTGACAATGACAACGGCCCTCAAGCCCTCACATACGAGTGGCAGGTGATAAGTGCGCCAGCGGGTAGCACTATTAATACGGCAAGTCTTGTTAGCCAAGGAACAGCCACCACTAGCTTTACAGCTGATGTAGCGGGTACCTATCGTGTACAACTCGCTGTTTTCGATGGTGAGTTAACCGATGTGGTTGAGGCCAGTATTGTGATAAACGAGGTGGTGGTCAACCAAGGGCCAGTGGCCGATGCAGGTGCTGACCAGCAACAGGAACTTGGCGACAGCGTTGAGGTTAATGCCTCAGCAAGCTTTGACCCAGACCAAAGCCCCGCGCCACTGACGTTCGAATGGGTGTTTGTGTCAGTGCCCCAGGGTAGCTTGCTGGTTAGCGCGAGTATTGAAAGCACGCCTGCGGGGTTAGCGATGTTTGTGCCAGACGTCGCAGGTACTTATACGCTCATGGTCACCGTTAGCGATAGCGAGCTAACCGACTCGGACTCCGTCATGGTGACTGTCAGTGAAAATCAAATACCGGTTGCTGATGCCGGGAGTGACCAAACCGTTGATGCAGGCGAGCGCGTAGCGCTCGATGGCTCACTAAGTTATGACCCTGACTCAGGTCCTCAAGCGCTCAGCTATTTATGGGAGGTGGCTTCTCGCCCCGAAAATAGCGTAGCTACCGTTATCAATAACAATAATGTGCTGGCGTTTATCGAGCCTGATTTGGCTGGGTTGTATACATTGCGGCTAGTGGTGAGTGACGGGCAAGCAACGGACGAGGATGAGGTACTCATTGATGTGATCAACGTGGTGCAACCAAGAATGTGCGATGTCGATGGCAATGATTTTGTGGATAGCCTAGATATTCGTGCTATAGCACGACTTCGCAATGCAACCGCAAGTGAAGGCGATGTGGCAGATTGGGATCAAAACGGTGTGATTAACGTGCTGGACGCCAGAGGTTGTGCACTTGAGTGTGACCTATCACGTTGCGCCTTAAAACCCGAGTAATACCAGCGAGATAAGCACAAGGATGTGCTGCTTTATCTCATATGGTCAGCAAACTAACGTTTAGCACACAAGATGTAGAAAATAACTCGAATTCAATAGGTTAAATAAGGAATATTCATGTTGAAAAATGCAAAAATCACTTTCATGCTCAAACACCTAATCCTCGGGGCGGTTTTGCTATCAGGAGTATGTAAAACAGCGAATGCACTGCCCATTTTATCGTTTAACAACACACAAAGTAACGTAAATGAAACGGTTAATATCGGCGATACGATTATTTTCGAACTCTGGTTTTCAGGATTAGAAAACGTCGATGTAGGCGGGTTTGAATTTTTGCTTGGGTTCAACGATGCTGTCAGTTCCCTTAATTCCGCAGTGGGAAATGCGTCATTAGATGAGTTTGATATTTTTGATTTAGCAGGAAATTCAAATCACATTGATGCCTACGCGGTATCATTTGCGGCCGATTTATCCACTCAGGCTAATGAGTTTATGTTTGCGACGCTATCGTTTATGGCCAGTGGTGCAGGCGTCAGCAATCTTACTTTTAATAATCTCATCGTGTCAGATTTAAACGCGTTGGCTATGGATATCAGCGTGTTCGATGCACAAATTACGGTGGTCGATGATACAAACAACATGCCGGTGCCAACCCCGACATCGTGGGGCATATTCCTAATCGGAGTATTAGCCCTAGCGTGTCGATACAGAGGGCATAAACCAAGCTGATACGTTGTTCGGCCATGGTTATGCGCGCTTTGAGCGACGACTAGGGATCGAGAGAAAAAACGCTTGTTTCAGCGGTTTTAAGTCTCTCTTTTGGGGGCTAATTTTTTTTGCTCTAGGATGTTAAAGTCAGGTGAAGCCGCGAACCCAGGGCAAATGGCCTTTAGTTTATCGCGGTAGTCGCGGGCTTTTTCTTCATTACCTAAGTGCAACCAACTTAAAGCAAGTTGATGTAACGATACTGGGTCCGCCGCTGCATTGAGTGCCTCAGCTTGTTTTTTTAAAGAGGCTAAGAGCTCTGTGGTTTGCAACTCGGGTGACAGTTCAGTGACCAAAATATACATAGCCAAACGAGACGCTTTTTGCATGACATTGGCTTCCCCTTTACTTACTTCACGGTCAAGCTCGGACATAGCATTGTGATACGCCTGGAGTGCTTTTTCCGAGTTACCTTGGGTGCGATAAACATCGGCGACATTAGACCAGAGTTGATATAACCCTGGGCCTCCCTCTTCGGTGATGCGCTTAATTTGCGGCTCAAAAATATCCAACGCCTGTTGGCTTTCACCTAGGTAAAAGTGTAGTACTGCAATATTCGATAACAACACTGCATGCTGCGGTTTGAGAGTTAACGCTCGTTGATAATGCGTTTTGGCGTTTTGTAAATCACCCACGCAAAACTGTAACGCCGCTAAGTTGTTTAAGGTTTGATAATTAACTGACAGTTCAGCTGCACGGGAAAAATATTCGATAGCGCCCAATTGATCCCCTTTAAAATAATGAGCACGCCCTTGGGTATAAGGGATTTTCCAGTTGTCTGGCTCAAGCTCAGCTGCATGCGCTAGCTGAGATGAAATGCGCGAGAAAAGTTCAGGCTCGCGGCTTTTTAAGAAGATGCGCATTTGGCTTTCAGCCATCTTTTGCAAAGCGGTAATATCATTGGGGTCCGTATGTAAGGCTTGTTCAAAGTGTGCGTTAGCAATTAGGTAATCGCCCTTAACACGGGCCAAGTTACCCAGTGCATTTTGAATAAAAACAGAATCCGGCTCTATTTCTAAGCCAGTTGAGCAATATCTGGATGCTTCTTCAAGGTTATTTTTATCACTAGTTTCAAGGTTTTGTTCCACTAAAGCCGCGCACATGCCAGCGTATCCATGAACTAAATCTGGGGCGCTGCTAATCACCCGCTGAAAATCAGCCATTGCCCGCAAAATAACTTGCTCAGAACGCTCACCTTCAAAATGCTGCATGCCATTCAAGAACCGTTGCAGGCTATACCAGTCGGCAATATCTGCAATGGGACGTTTCGTGAGCAAGGTGTTCAAACCTTTTTTAAGCTGCAGTTCAATATACTGTTGCGAAGAAGACTGGCTGAAAACCCCAGACCACACTTGCTGCATATCTTCATCTCGAGATAAAAATAAGCGAACCGCAATGTAGCGACCTATCTCAATTAGCTCACCGCTAATCACCAAGTCCGCTTTTTTACTGCGTAATAATTCTTGAGGGCTTTGCACGCCAGCATGAAGGGCTGAGCTACCCACAATCAGTTGAGTAGGGCCCGCCAGTAATTGCTCAATGCTACGGGTTATATCTGCTCCTCTGCGGCCTTTAATCGGCATCACAGCGACCACTTTATTGTCGATATCAACAACAGCCGCCAATGTGTTACCCGCAGAACTTTCAACATCCATTGGCCAAAATCGGTCTATGACTAAGACGCCTAACAGCACTATCAGGGTGATTACCAAAAAGGGCAGGCGCTTATTTTTTCGTTGCTCTTGCTCTTGTTCTTTCGGGGGCGCTTGATGCGCTCGCTCAGAAGTATATGGTTGAGAAGGGCTGTTATCCCCATCACTGCGGCTGTCATCCGCTGAGGGCGCTTTGACAGTAAACGGTTTTCTAAGGTTTTGTTCAGCCTGAGGGGCTGACTGCATTTTACTGTTTGTTGGTGTTTGCATTTGTGTGTGTTGCGCACTGAGCGAGGGAGGAACTTCATCGGTCTGAATGCCAGATGTGTCATCACTCTCCAGCAAACCGCTACTGGGCTGATGATCGACTTCAGCTGAATCTAAATACAGCGCCCATGCTTGCACATCGAGCGCTTTTGCTACCCGCTCAATACTTAAGGGGTCGACTGATTCGCCACGAAATACGCGACTTACCAGAGAGCGCGGTGCTTTCTTTAAGCCCTCTATTTGCTGTATTTTATCAACCACCTCCGCCTGAGACTTAAATCCAGCCGCTAACTGCGCTGTACGCAATTTTTGCTGGGATGCTCGAATTCCCCGGGAGCGTGGTTTGTTAAAAGGGCTATCTGTGTGTTGTCCTTTTGTCACAGTTGTCATCCACTTTGTTAATGTTGTTTTAAGGGATTTGGCCCAGTCATTATTAAACTAAAGTGCTAGAAAGTTAATCGATTTGTGAGTGTTTTTTGATCGATTTTTAAGGGTCACTGCTGCCGCAGTCTTAATAAAGCATGCATTAGCGCCGCGGTTAGTGCTCACTTAAGTGCGATAACCATTGCCAAATATCAAACAGTGAACGAACTAAAAGTTCTTTCACTTCAATATGTTGTGGTATTTGCTAAAGTAAGCGAAATTCAACAAAAGAGTTGTGCTATGAGTGCGTATTTGATTATCCAAGCAACCGTTCATGATTGGGATAAATTTAAGCTCTACACCCAAGCCGTTCCTCCATTGATTAAAAAGTTCGGCGGGCATTATATCGCGATGGGGGCACCGGAATTAATTGAAGGTAAGAGCGCGCCGAAAAGTATCGTGATGTCTCAATGGCCCAGTCGTGAAGCGGTGCACGCATTTTGGGACTCGCCAGAATACGCAGAAGCAAAAAAACATCGAGAAGGCACTGGTGAGTTCAACATCATGCTGATGGACGGCCTGTCACAAACCCCCTTGGAGTAGAATATGTCTATTGCTTATACCGCTGTTGCTTTGCAAACCCGCTGTTTTGCCGTTAACAAATTGAACGTGGCTGATGCTCGTCAAAAAATATTCGATAATATTCGGCGTGTGGGTAGGCATGTTGAAGGCACAAAAGGCTTCGTTGGCCCCAGCGTAAAAATGGTTGTGCTGCCAGAGTATTTTCTCACGAGCTTCCCTATGGGAGAATCCTTGGCTCAATGGAAGGAGAAAGGCGCAATTGCTCAAGATGGCAAAGAATATGAGCTACTTAGCGAAATTGCCCAAAAAAACCAAGTGTATTTGTCGGGCAATGTGTACGAGTTAGATCAACACTTTAAAGACTTGTATTTTCAAACCTCTTTTATTCTAGGCCCCAACGGTGATTGCATATTACGTTACCGCCGTTTGGTGTCGATGTTTGCGCCCACGCCCCACGATGTGCTGGATAAATACTTAGACGTGTACGGCCAATCGTCCTTGTTTCCGGTGGCCAAAACAGAACTTGGTAATTTAGCTTGTGTGGCATCTGAAGAAATTCTATATCCGGAAATTAGCCGCTGTTTGGTGATGAATGGTGCCGAGGTGTTGCTGCACAGTAGCTCAGAAGTCGGTTCGGTTGAGTTAACCCCCAAAGACATCGCCAAACGAGCGCGAGCGGTGGAAAACTTAGCCTATGTGGTGTCGGCTAATTCAGCGGGCATTGCCGATATTGATTTCCCCGCTGAGTCCACTGATGGCATGTCTAAATTAGTCGATTTCAAAGGCAGAGTCATGGCTGAGGCGGGAATGGGCGAGAGCATGGTGGCGAATGCTGAGCTTGATATCACCGCCTTGCGTCGTTATCGCAATAAGCCGGGTATGGGCAACATTCTGTCACGTCAACGTAATGAATTGTTTAGCCAGCATTATAGCCAAGCGGTGTATCCGGCCAATACCATGCTCAATGAAAAGCAGCAGGTGAATGTGCCGCAGCGTAGTCATTTTATTCAAACGCAAATGAGCAGCATTGCAAACCTGAAAGAAGCAGGGGTGATTTTACCGGAGCATTCAGATGAGTAACCGCATGCAAACCATGGCCGTGATTAATCCGCGCACGGGCCAAGAAGATTTTGAGTTAGCCGTGTTCAGTACTGAGCAAGTCGCGAGCATCGCCCTTCATTTAAAACAGCAACAAGCAGCGTGGTGGGAGAGCGGGCTAAACGGGCGAATAACGGCACTAGAGCAATTGGCGAGTAAAATGGCCGAGCATAAAGCCAAACTAGTCGCTGCTCTTATTAACGACACAGGCCGTGCCAGTGAATCGGAACTGGAAGTAGATGTCACCATAAACGCGATACATCGCTGGTGTAAGCAAGCCCCAACGCTTTTAGCAAAAGGCGAATCGTGGGCGGCAGAAATTCCCTTTATTGAATTACAACAAGATTATTTACCTTACCCGCTGGTAGGGGTCATTAGCCCGTGGAACTTCCCGTTGTTGTTATCACTCGTGGATGCCATACCCGCATTGCTGGCTGGCAGTGCTGTGTTAATTAAACCCAGTGAAGTCACATCGCGGTTCGTCGCCCCTTTTAATGACGTGCTTGAAAGCGTACCGGCTTTAGATAAGGTGCTTAGTTTCGTTACCGGTGCAGGGGAAACAGGCCAAGGTGTTATTAATACCGTGGATTCACTGTGTTTCACCGGCAGCGTGGCCACTGGGCGTCATGTGGGCAAAGCATGTGCTGAGCGATTTATTCCTGCTTTTTTAGAGTTGGGCGGTAAAGACCCAGCAGTGGTATGCCATGACGCAGATCCTGCGCTCGCCGCTAAAGCACTGTGTTGGGGCAGCATGGTCAATGCCGGGCAGTCTTGTATGTCACTTGAGCGGGTTTATGTGCACAAAGCGATCGCCGATGTGTTTTTAACGACGCTAGTGCAAAACGTCAACGCTCTTAAGCATAACTACCCTGATATTCAGCAAGGGCAAATCGGCCCCATCATTTCAGCTAAGCAGGTGGGCATTGTTGAGGCTCAGCTGCAAGACGCAAAAGATAAAGGTGCGACGATTTTATGTGGTGGTGAGGTGCTTAATTTAGGCGGGGGGCGTTACTGCGCACCTACGGTGCTAACTGACGTCACACCGGACATGGATATCGTAAGTCAGGAAACCTTCGCTGCTATTTTACCTGTGACCATAGTGGATAGCGACGAGCAGGGGATTGTGATGGCGAATGACTCCGAGTTTGGTTTATCGGCAGCGGTATTTAGCCAGAATGTGGACTATGCCAAGCAACTGGCCAGCCAATTAGAGGCAGGCGCTGTGAGCATTAACGATGCTTCATTAACAGCTTTGATCCATGAAGCAGAAAAGCAATCGTTTAAATACTCAGGCTTAGGTGGCTCGCGTATGGGCGCTGAATCAATCAGGCGTTTTACCCGTAAAAAGGCCTATATTCGCAACACTGGCGTGCCATCCCCTTGGTGGTTTTAGCGCAATATTTGTAAAGTAACGCTATAAAGAAAAGCCATAAATGAAAGCAATAAAAATAGAAGCAACGAGCGAGCCTAATACTCGAAATTAGGGTCGCTTTTTTTATGCTTGATACTTAGTCAATGACTGAAATTATGACGTTTTACCCAAGACGTGTGAACGGTGTGTTGAAGAGAGCTAACATGAACAAATCGTCAACGCGTATTCAAAAGGTGTAAGCACATAAACGTTGGGGGGGATGTATAGGTCGCGAGTATGTGGAGGTAGTGATTACAGAGGTAATAGTGGAAAATCCCCCAGCGCAATGGAGTAAAACGCTAGGGGTGTTGCAATGGGGCTAAACGTGTTTTTTTACTTGGCTGATAAGGACCACAGACAAGGCAACCAATACGCAGAAGATCATAAAGGCATTTTGATAGCTACCGTAAGCATCGTATATTGCGCCTGTGGCATAAATGCCCAGTCCACCACCGAATGCATCGAGCACGGTAATCGTTCCCAGCAACTTGCCTGAGGCTTTCAAACCGAAGTTATTCACGGCGTTTAATTGCAGCAAGGTGTAAAAACCACCCCACATAAAGCCAATTAATCCTATGGCAATCAGCACGTTATCTTTATCCGCGAATAGCATGCCTATTAAGCCTGTTAGCATCAGTAGCAGGTTTGTATAAAGCACACGCTTACCAGTAATTTTATCCGCCACTAAACCAAACAAAAACTTACCTATCAGTGCGGGGACAAATAATACGCTCAGACCCGCTGCGGCAGATTGCAAAGTAAAGCCTAAATCCATTAAGTGCAGCACCAAGTTCGCCTGAAACCCCATGATCGTATAAAAGGTAAACATGGCAATAAAGGCAATAGACCAAAACGAACGCGTTTTGATAGCCTCTTTGTAGGTTAACCCGTGCTGGGATAAATCAGCCCCAGGTGCACTCGCTTCACCTGAAAAGCCAAAAGGTTTTAGCCCAATGTCTGTCGGGCGATTACGCAGCAAGAACAGCGCCAGTAAGAACAATGCTGACGGAATCAGCGCGGCCAACTGCATGCCCTCACGCCATGTCATGCCATCAGCCAACCAAGAGCCAAACAAGGGGGCGAGTACGGCACCGCCAAGTGACGTCCCGACCACCGCAATGCCAATGGCAGTGCCGCGTAATTTTACGAACCAGTTTGACACCAAGATAACGGCCACGTTTAGGCCACACGCCAGCAGCACAATCGAAAAGGCTGCGTGTATCAAATACAGATCAGAGATATCTCTGATATTGCCGTAAGCATAGAAGCACAGACTAAGCACGACAGCACCGACCATGACCAAAAATTTCACCCCAATTTTATCGATTAAAATACCAACAAAGGGCGCTAGCACGCCGGTGAGCGCTAATGTGATCAAGCCGCGCAGTTTTAAATCACCACGGGACCAATCGCTGAATTCAGTGAGCATGGCACTGTCGAATGCCGTGATGCCGGTGATCACCATGCCGTTTGAAATTAACAAACACATCATGGCGATAAAAACGGTTATCCAGTGCATAGGATGTCCCATTCGTTTGCCCTCATTGGATATTGGGCTGTCACTTGATTCTGTTACTGATTGCATGGGAACTCCTGGTTTTCTTGTTGTTATCTGGAAATGCTTTGGTTTCTTTTTATTAAACTAGGGTGCTTTCTAGGGAAAGTGCTTATGTTGGCCAATTTTTACCGCCAACCCAATTACCTGCATACGCATTGAATTCATGTGTTTCTACTGACTGCCAAATATTGGCTACGTAATAAGGGTCACTGAATAAAATTGCTTTTGCTTCATCGATATCTTCTGTTTCAAGTACATAGAGCGAACCAATAATTTTACCGTCATCTTTCAATGGGCCTGCGACACAAATGTTTGCCATATTCTCTTCGACCCAAGCAAGGTGTGCGCCCAACTGCGCAAGCCGTATATCTTGCATTGAAGGTAGGTGATCGATGCAGTTAAATTGCACTAACATGGCGTTTTTGCTCACTTATTGGGATAAAGAACCGACGTGAAGCTAAAACGCTTCGCCGGATAAATACTTTGGGCAACCAGAATTAAATCGTCGTCACTCAAAGAGTAGTAGCGGCGTGTAATTTTCATTGCGGCGGAATCTGCCGTGGCTCCCAATTGTGATGCAAGGGGCTCAGGTAGAAGACAAGCTGAAATTTGCTGTTCGATTTTGCCAATTTTTTTATCATCTAAAGCTTCAATCACAGCGTAGATCGCTGTTTTGGTATCTTTGAGTTTTTCATCCACTTCATCTTGATGTGGTCGGCGGTAGATATTCGAATAACAGATGGGTTTTTTATCATGGGGCTCAAACCGCACACCGCCTATGTGTATGCATTCTTGCCCCGCTGCGCTATCGAGTAGCTCAGCCATTTGCTCGTCAAGGATGATCATGTCACTGACTTGCACTTCAAATCGAGTATTTTGGCCAAAAGCCAACAAGTCTTTCACTGAGTTAATAAACTGATTAATTTGCTCGGGCATGGTGCTGCGTTTTACCAAGGTCCCTGAGCCTTGTTTGCGCTCCACTAGGCCTGTCTTTTCTACATGACGCAGGGCTTCACGAGCCGTATGGCGGCTAATTGAAAACTGCTCACAGAGTTGTTTTTCAGTTGGCAATAGCGTGTTGAGTGCATATTCACCGGCTAAAATTTGGCTGATCAACGTTTCCCCAATATCTTGATATTTAGGCAAAGTATGTTTAGTGGGTAGCGATTTGATTTTAGTCATTTATCCTCAATGGTTATTCGAATAACGAAAAAATACCTGTTATAAATATGTCCGGACAAATTGAAGAGTATAGGAATTAAAGTAACTTGCCAATGACACTTTCACTCAGCAAACAGCTATTAATTGACATTGATCAAATGCCTATCAACCAGCAAGACCTTGCCCGAGCAGGGGAACATGTGCTGGATTGGTTGGCGTGTGCCAACTTAGGTAAATTGTCTGATGCGGGGCGCGCTTATCAAGGCTTACTCGCCCTCGATGAAGGCGGCAAGTGCTCAGCGGTCGGTGGGCAAAAAACGACTATGCAAAACGCAGCCCAGCACAACGGTGCCCTAGGTAATGTGCTGGAAATGGACGATATTCATCGCAGCTCAATATTGCATCCTGGGCCGGTCATTATCCCGGCGGCGTTGGCGGTTGCTGAGCAAATGGATTGCACACTGGAGTCTTTTTTAACGGCTATCATTAAGGGTTATGAGCTGACCATTCGCCTAGGCGAAGCCATTGGGCGTAGCCATTACCGTTATTTTCATAATACAGCCACCTGCGGTGCGCTTGGTGCCGCGCTTGCGTCGTCTACGATACTGAAATTATCTCAGCAACAAGCGCTTTGGGCGATAGGCAATGCGGGCAGTTCTACGGGCGGCTTGTGGCAAATGCGCAATGAAAAGGTCCTCACTAAGCAGTGGCATAATGCACAGGCGTGCCACTCAGGTGTGATGGCGGCGTATATGGCTAAGCAAAATTTATCTGGTCCTGAATATATTCTTGAAGGCCCTCAGGGGATTTTTAACGCGCTGTCTGATGATGCGTCACCTAAGCGATTTCTCGCTAAGCAATCAAGTTGGCGGATATATGATTGCAGCTTTAAGCCTTGGCCGGCGTGTCGCCATGCTCATGGTGCGATGGACGTACTGCTGGAAATACTGAAAGAAGGCACAATGGATATAAACGATATCGAGCGCGTCGATGTGGGGGTTTATCAAGACGCGCAAGTGTTTTGTGACCGGTTAACCCCACAAACCAGCCTGCAAGCAAAATTCAGCATCCAACACGCCTTGGCCGCTATTTTACTCTGGGGGGAACCTCAACTTGAGCATTACACGCAAACAGCCTTTGAAGACAAACAATGCAGTATGTTGCGCGGGCTTATCAACATACGCGTGGATCAGCATATAGAATCGGCGTATCCCCAGCATTTTGGCGCTAAGTGCACAGTGGCTCTGAAAAATGGCCAGCAGATTGTGCGCAGTCAGCAAGATACGTTAGGTGACCCCGAAAAGCCTTTGAGTCAAACCCAACGTCATAAAAAAGCGCATATGCTGCTTAGCCATTCTGGTATGACAGAGGACAACATTGCTAAGTTATGCACATTCGATTGGTCACAATCTGCGCCAATTTCCAGTCTTACCGCGCTGCTGCGCCCATTACAGAGTCTTTAGTCTATGAGCGATACGCCTGTTAATCCTCTTCCTATGAGCACCGCGTCTATAGAAAATGCTCCTGATGCCATTGAATTATTATTGCAACATATTGAAAGCACGGGCTTTGAAGACTTGCCTACGTCAACTGTCAACGCGGCGAAGACCTTTATTTTGGACTCCATTGGAGTTGGGTTAAGTGGCTCGCGAATAGAAAATGTCGCGAAGATAAAACAAGCGGTGAGCCAGTGGGGGCAGGGGCATCAAGCACAAGTGTGGGCTACAGGCGAATGGCTACCTGCGGTGTCAGCTGCAGCCGTAAATGGCTACCAAATTCATAATCAAGAATGGGACTGCGTGCATGAGCCAGCGGTGGTTCACCCAATGGCGGTGATTTTGTCATCTTTGGTGGCGTATGCCCAGCAACACAATTTGTCCGGTAAACAACTGATTTTAGGTGTGGTAATAGCAGTCGATGTGGCCACCTTAATCGGTGAGTGTGTCACCTCGAGCTTGAAGTTTTTTCGCCCGTCGATTTGCGGCTGCTTAGGCGCCGCTGCTGGCATGAGTGCCATGCTAGAGATGAAAGGCGAAACACTGCAAAACGCCCTTGGCATAGCGTACAGCCAAATGAGCGGCACCATGCAATCTCATGTGGAAGGCTCGCCTATGTTGGCTATGCAAATAGGAATAAATGCTTCAGCCGCTATTCGCGCAGTAGATATGGCACAAGCAGGGTTTGCAGGCCCTAAAGATATTTTGCAAGGCCCCTATGGTTACTTTCGTTTATTCGAAGACAGTTTTGATATCCAGCCTCTGGTGCAAAAACTTGGCCGCGAGTATCAAATAGAGCGTGTCAGTCATAAACCTTTTCCTACTGGGAGAGCTGGCCACGGCACCATTGATGGCTTGCAACAACTGCAAAAGCAGCATGGTTTTTCAGCGCAAGATGTTGCCCGCGTTGATGTATACGGTACCCCTTTGATCAACAAATTAGTCGGTCGGCCCATCAAAGAGGGGATGGACGCAAGCTACGCCAAATTGTGTAACGGCTATATTGCCGCCAGCGCATTACTCACCGGTGACATTGGGGTAGTCGATTTTGAACCTGAGTGTTTACAAGATGCAGAGCGTTTAGCGCTAGGCAGTAAAGTATATACCCACTTAAATGCCGTTAGTGACCCAAATGCGTTAGCGCCTGTCAGTGTGTCAGTAACCTTAAATTCAGGGGTAAAGCACAGTGTTGAATTGCAACACGTATTGGGCAGCCCGCAAAATCCTCTGGGCCGTGAGGTGCAATTAATTAAATTTAGCGCCGCTTGCAACAGCGCCATTGTGCCTTTTAACGATGCTGATATTGGCTTTTTGATAAAACGCATAGACCAACTCGAGCAGATCACGAATATTAATAACTTAGTTGAAGCACTCGTCAGTAATAGGTAATGAAATGAATAATATGGTTGATACCGCACCAAGCACAGAAAACAAAGCCCCTAGTCGTTCTTCAGGGAACGTAAAAAAGGCCACATACCCAACCTATTTCGAATCATTCGATTACAGCCAAATGCTGCAAGACTACCCATTGGGGGATGCCGTATTTGAGCAATTTGAAGGGATGAGTAAAAGCGCGCTCAAAGCACTGCAGAACGAGCGTTTTATGCACGTGGTGAAACGCGCCTGGGAGATCCCTTTCTATCAGCGCATTTGGGGCAATGCTGGCGTTAAACCAGAGGATATTCAAAGCCTTGATGATATTGAAAAGCTGCCGCTTATTTCAAAGTCAGACATCATGGACAGTGTGGATCAGTACCCCCCGATTGGTGATTTTCATGGGCTTGATGGCATACCGCCTGAGCAGCGCCCACCTTTGGTATTTCATACCACGAGCGGTACTACAGGTACGCCGCAACCTTTGTTATTTGGGCCTAAAAGTCGAGAAATACAGTCTTTGTTAGTGGCGCGCTCGTACCGTTTTATGGGGTTAAAACCCGCAGCTACGATTCAATCTTGCTACGGTCACGGCATGATCAACGGCGGTCACTACATTCGCGAAGCTGTCACTAAATACACTAACTCAATGTTTCTATCAGCGGGCACAGGGGTTGAAACACGCTCGGTACAACAAGTTAATTTAATGAAAACCTTTGGCGTAAACGTACTGGTTGGGTTTGTTGATTATATTAAGCGCCTAGCTGATGTGGCTAAAGAAGAAGGCTTAATTCCTGGTAAAGACATTAAAATCGATATGATCATTGGCCATTTAGGCATGGAAAGCCGCGAAAGTATTGCTAAAACCTGGGGTAACCCTGAGCTATTCGATTGGTATGGAGTTGGTGATACCGGCACTATTGCCGCAGAGGGACCTGATCACTGCGGCATGTACGTGTGGGAAGATGCCCAGTATTTAGAATTGCTTGATACCGATAGCAACGAGCCGGTAGCGCCCGGTGAAACCGGAAACATGGTGGTAACGTGCCTTTATAAAGACGATGTGTATCCAATTATCCGCTTTAACACCCACGACATCACCCAAGAAGTGGTAGGTGAAAACAGCCTTAATCTGCCGTTTAAGCGCATCAAAGGTTTTATGGGACGCTCTGACAATATGGTCAAGCTGCGCGGTATTAATATCTACCCTCAAGGCGTTGGACCAATGCTTGACGAGCGAGTTGAGTTTCTGGGGGAGTTCATTTGCGAGGCTGTTCGCGATGCGAGCGGACGTGACGAGATGATTGTGACCGCTGAAGTGTCTACTCCCCTTGGTGAGCGAGATGCCTTGTTGCCTGCCTATGCTGATGTGCTGAAGCGCAAAATAGGCATTGAAGTGAAGGTGGCTTTGGTAGGGGAAGGCGAGCTGACCCCATTAACTCAAGTAGACATAAGGCAGAAACCTATACGTTTAATCGACAGCAGGTTTAAGTAATGGATATCGCACTGCTCAGCCAAGACGTGAGTACGCATATTGCGCTCATCAAAGATAAACAAATCTCGGCTCAAGAGTTAGCAACCGAGCAACATAGCTTCATCGAACGTGTCAATCCGTCGATAAATGCCTTTATCAGCTACGCCATGCCGAATGTTGAGCAAAACTCTTCTTTTGATAAGTCCTTATTCCAAGGAATTTGTATTGGCGTGAAAGACAATATTGATGTGCAAGGTTTTGCTACCACAGCAGGCATGGCGACGCGAGTCGGGCGCCAAGCTAAACAAGATGCGTTTGTGGTCAGCCGTTTAAAGCAAACCGGCGTTCAGGTGATGGGCAAGCTTAATATGCACGAGGGCGCGCTTGGCGCCACCAATCAAAACGAGCATTTTGGAGATTGCCACAACCCCCATAAGCATGGCTATACCCCGGGCGGTTCATCTGGCGGTTCAGCCGCTGCGGTGGCCTCTGGTATGGTGGGATTGTCACTGGGTACTGATACCATGGGCTCGGTGCGTATCCCTGCGGCATATTGCGGTATTTTTGGTTTCAAACCCAGTCGCGGAGCGGTGAGTAATCACGGCACTGTGACGTGCAGCCGAGTAATGGACAATATCGGCCCGCTAGCCCGCTCAGCAAAAGATTTAACCTTAGCGCTCAGTGTGATGAAAGCCTTCGATGAAGGCTGTGCTTCCTCTATTGATTTCAGCGCATTTAATCGCCTGTCGTACACTGACAATAAAGTATTACTGGTACCTGAGAACTTAGAACAATTAGGCGTTGCATCAGACATCACTGCTGACTTTGCCACTAATTTAACGGCGTTCACAGACTTAGGGTTTAGTATTCAGTATTTTGATTTTTCAGGATACGACTTTGGTGCAGCCCGAAGAGCGGGTTTGCTGCTGTGCGAAGCCGATATGCGTATTGAACACCAAGAGGATTGGGCCAACAACCAGCAACAGTTCTCAGAATATATGCGCGGCATGCTGTCGTATATCGAACGAAAATCTCCTATGGATATGATGCAGTCTGAACGGGTTCTGGATAACGCTAAAGTATTTGCGCGTCAATTGTTCAAACAAGGCTGCGCGATATTGATGCCTACTGTTTTACAACGGGCATTTGCGTTTGAAGAGCCCGTGCCAGCCAATCAAGCCGACTTAACCAGTTTTGCCAATCAAGCGGGCTTGCCGGCGGTGTCTTTACCCATGCTCAGTGATAATCCGTTACCCGCTGGAATGCAAATTGTCGGTCCTTTGGGCAGTGATAATCAACTATTGCAGTTAGCAGAGCGTTGGCAAGAGCACACGCAATTTCGCTATACCTTGCCTAGCGTGGACTAACCGTAAGATAGGTGAAAAACGCTCAGGTAAATGACCATCAGGAAAAAAGGGTAATCAACGATTAAGCGAATGCTTCATGCTTCAATAGATTAAATCTAACAAGTGGCAAAGCGCTACTTAAAGGCATTGAATGCTTTTTTTTCTGATGCGAAATTTTGACATTTAGGCGGCAAACCTATTGTGGTGATTGCCACGCTTTTCGGAAATAGGGGATGCACGTAAAACTATATGCATAGCCCTTTTCCATTAATCAGCAACTAACGTCTAGGCGTAGTTATTATCCATGTCGAGTATCATTTTCCATGAGCCATCTTCCGTGCGACGATAAACTAGGACTAAGCGCCCTTCAGGTTTTCCAATTTCTCCTGTGACTTTGTTTTTCACCTCACCATAAAAACGGCCAACAACAACGGCTACATCACCAAAAACTTCTAGCTGCTCAATATCGTAACCAGACGTTATATCGGCCATTTCGATACGCGGCACATATTTATCTCTTATCGCTTGAGAGCCGACAGTGGCAGACTGGCGATTATTAACCGTTATGACCTTTGGATCACAGGTCGCAATCATACGCTCGATGTCGCCGCAGCCTAGGCCATTATTCCAAGTGCTTATGACTTTTTTGATATTATTAATATCACTCATTTGTTTTCTCCTGTGAGGGGCTGGTGCTCAGTGAAATACTGTCCAACAAGAATTTCTTCAATTTCACCTAGAAATGCTTTGGTTAGCTCACGTTTGGCAAATTGTGGTGTCACCTTTTTCGCGATTTTTTCATCAGCGAAGGTGTAAATTTCTGCAAATAGTGTTGGGCGATCGGGGTTGATGGTGACGTAGGTTTTCCACGAATCAACACCTTCGACACTCAAAAAGTCTTCCCGAGCTTTTTCTCGAATATCATTTGCACGGCCTGCGTCTTTCATTTTTAAAACAAATATTTCTGTAACTTCTGTCATGACATCCTCTTTGTAATTAGTTAAAAGCGCTATTGAATAGCGCTTGCTTTTAAATATAAGGCGCCTTATTGTTTATTTAAATCGTTAAATAAGTAACAGACTGTTAGGATTAATGAACAATGAGAGGTGCAAACCTAAATGACATTTCGATATTCGTTGAAGTAGCTAAAGCTAATGGTTTTCGCGCAGCTGCTGCAAACCTGAATCTTGCTGCCGGCTCGGTGAGTGAAATCATACAACGACTTGAAGGAAAACTTGGCGTCCGCTTAATCGATAGAACCACACGTAAAATTGCGCTCACCAGCGCAGGGGAAAAGCTCTTTGAAAGGTCACTGCCAGCATTAAAAAATTTAGAAAGTGTTTTGGTTGATTTAAGCGATGATGAAAATATTATTTCAGGCACGTTACGCCTGTCAGCCCCGCGAAGCAGCTCGCCGTTTTTCCTCGATGAGGTGATTGCTAAATACGGAAAAGCGTATCCTGCTGTGGCTGTTGCGATAATGTATGATGATAGCAAAGTTGATTTAGTGACATCAGGCATTGACGCTACGATACGCTCTCAAACTCTGCTTGAAAAAGAAACTCATGCAGTAGAAATAGGACCAAAACTAGACATGGCACTCGTCGCTTCTCCTGCTTATTTGGAAAAACATGGGCTGCCTAATAAGCCAATCGAGCTTACTAAACATGAAGGCATCCGTTTTGCGTTTGGCTCAACAGATAAGCTTGCTTCTTGGGAGTTTGTTGATGGGAAGGGCACTCCTTATTTGGTAGAGCCAAAACCTAGAATGATAGTGAATGACTTGGTTTCAATGATTAACTTTGCAAAAACGGGACTTGGTTTGGCGTATGTTTACAGAAAACCTGCGGAACCATTTATCATCTCTGGGGAGTTAGTGACACTTTTTGATGAATATGTCCGGCCGCTACCTCGATACACCATCAATTATTTAACTAAACGCCATATGCCAGCGAGACTTCGTGCGTTTATTGATATTGCTAAAACCATGTCCTGAATGTGTGTTTTTTGAACATTGATTTGTAGTGACAAAAATGAATCTGATTTTAAGCAAGTGAAAACTTAAAAAGACAAAACTTAAAAAGACATCCACATTAAAGGTCGTATCAAAACTCTCTTACTCATAGGGATAATTTTCCTCAACTAAAGGTGATTTATTGCTAACCCTAACGATTGAGAATGATTACTGGAATATTGAGTGTTGACGGAGAATACGCAGCGTAAGGTCAACTTTTAGGCAGGGGAGTGGCTACAGGGTATGCATGGTATGTACTGTTTGAAATTGTTTTAGGCGCGCTTTAACGACGCTTTCGCTTTGGTCCTTCCTCGCAGCCGTTGATGATGAGTGTGGCGCTTGAAGGTATTCATCATTTGCTCCGCGCCTGCTGCGTAGTAGAACTGTTTTTCTAAAGAGGGGATTAGAACAGCATTAGCTTAAATCGCTAACCATATAAATGCAGTCTATTAGGGGCATATCAGTTGGGTATTCGCTTTGTTTAAAGCCTAACCTTTGATAAGCATGGATCGCGTTGGAATTGTCTTCAAAAACAAACAGTGAGCAGGTGTTTACCTGTAGATGCTCTTTTCCTTTTACCGTTAATTTCGCAATAAGCGTAGCCACAATGCCTTGTCCTCTTTTTACGGGATTAACGACTAATCGTCCTAAGTGGCACCTTTTTTCACGCAAGTAATATTGACCAAATGCCAGCAACTCTCCTTGTGGTGATAACAATGAATAAGATGAGAGCGTTGACAACTTCAAGTCTTTTTTGAAGGTGGATTCGGTAAACGGATAACGGAAGTTCGGTCCCGACCACATCGTTAGTTGCGCCTCGTTGTCAAACCAGCTCATCAATTGAACTAGGTGTACGTCACTCACTTCGGCTAATTTCATACATTCTCTTTATAAATTAGTTATATATTCTTGATGCTCTCTTTATATTGTTTCCTTAGTGTTTGTTGACCCACGCCTAATAGCACTCATGATTTGGCTGGCCTAGGCAACACTTAAATGGTACCCGGTCAGCCTAGCCGCTAGCATATTGCTAAAGGGTACTCAGTGCTTGCTTTATTTCGGCGTGATTGCCGGTGCGCGCTCGCCAATCTGAGATTGGTACCGCACATTTCCTACTCGTGTTTTCCACTCTGCTTTTGCTTTTTCTATCAGCGCGGGTTGTTGAAATAAGCGTATTGCACTTAGCGCGAGCGTCTTGCTGGCTAGGTGCATGCCTTTATGACCAATACTCATGCCGCCAGCAGCAACCGCTTGCCAGGTGTGAGGCGCTGTACCTGGTACCCAAGTGGCGGCTACAAAGCCTGCCGTGGGCACGTTCCAGCTAATATCCCCCACATCGGTAGATGCGGTAGCGTGATAGATATCATCTGTATAGGGTTGAATGATTTGCTCGTTGCCGACTTGGTTCAATGCACGTTTACTGAGTGTTGGGCGCAACTCTTCAGCAAATGCTTGTTCTTTAGGAGAGTATGTAATACCACCAAAACGCTGCATAGCATCAAATGTCACTTTCGCGAGCGTGGCATTTGGCAAGGTACTCCACACGCCTGACATAATTTCCCAATCGACCTTCGTTTGTGTACCCAGCGCGGCCGCTTGTGCGGTTTGCTCTAAGCGTTGCCATAACTCGGGTAGCTCGCCGGCTGATGGGGTGCGCAGGTAGTAATAGACTTCAGCAAATTCAGGCACTATGTTGGGGGCTTCGCCGCCGCTGGTGATGACATAGTGAATGCGCGTGTTTGAGGGCACATGTTCACGCATCATATTTACCATGTAATTCATGGCTTCTACGGCATCGAGTGCTGAACGGCCTCGCTCCGGCGCTGCAGCGGCATGCGAGGCAATGCCATGAAAGCGAAATTTAGCCGTTTTGTTGGCCAGTGTTGTCATGGGCTGAGTCGTGTTTTGGCCACCAGGGTGCCAATGCAATACGCTATCGACATCATTGAACAAACCCTCTCGCACCATATACACCTTGCCTGAGCCACCTTCTTCCGCTGGTGTGCCGTACAAACGAATTTCGCCGCTTATCTTGTTCAGAACCAGCCAGTTTTTAACCGCTATTGCAGCGGCCAGCGAGCCTGCGCCGAATAAATGATGACCACACGCGTGGCCTGCGGCTTTACCTGCAATGGGGGCTTGGTGAGGAACCGCTCCTTGAGATAAGCCGGGCAGGGCGTCCATTTCTGCTAAAATAGCAATCACTGGCCCTTGGCTTGCTGAGCGTTGATGCTTCGACGCGCTATCTGAGCGATAACGAGCGACAAATGCAGTGGGCATACCTGCTACGCCAACATCGACTTCAAAGCCATGCTCAATGAGGATATCTTGCATGGCTTGACTGCTTTTTTGCTCGTGAAACCGAGTTTCGGCCCACTGCCACATATTGTCAGCGAGTGTGTTGCTCATTGCTTGCTGTTGGTTAATCTGCTGTTCAACAAACGTCGCAGCATCGCCGTTCGGGTCTAACGGGTTAACTGCGGCCAAGGTTGCGCTTGAGTAGATATAACTCGTGGCGAGCAGCAAAACGTTGCTTACTGAATAAAAACGCTTTGAGTACGCGCGTAATAGCGCTGCTAGCCAGTTATTTTTTATCAACATAAAATGCTTCTGGTTCAACGTCTAACAGGTTTTCTACCAAGGCTTTGGCAGCTTGCTTTGCAACATAAGGAATAAGTTGGCGATTGGTGTTATCACCCACTTCGTAGGTGACCCCGTGTACTTTATAGTGATCGGCGATGTACTGCTTGAATATTCCGCGATCCGGTGATGAGGCTGACTTATTCACGGTTTTGAAAACCCAACCTGTCTCGGCATCTAAATCGGATAACCAGCCGGCCATCAAAGGGATAGGTGCTAAATCATGATCATCTGGCATGGTGTAAAAAACATCATGAAAGGTTGAGTGAAAATCTACCGCAAATACAATTTTACCGCCGCCTTGCACTATGCTGGTCATTTTGTCTCGTACCAGCCGCGTTTCTGCCTGAGCGAAGTTTTTCCAGTCCCGGTTAAGGTCAATGCCATTGGCATTGTGTCGCCAGTTACCGGTTTCAACGCCGTCTGGGTTCAAATCTGGCACCATCAGAACGTTAAAGCGTTCAAAGAACGGGGTACTTAGTGCCTCATCCAGTAATAGGGCTTCACTGAAAGCAAATAGCGCCATGGCCCCTGTCACTTCTGGCGGGTGTTGGCGTCCTATGATCACTAGCCATTCGTTATTCTTCGGCGACTGTTTAATCAACGCTTTGATTGGCCGGCCCTTTTCTGATAGCCCTAACGTTTCAACCTCAAGGGAGGGTTGCTGTTTTTTGAGACTGGCTAGCCAGTCGTCATACTCTTGATTATCAATGGCTTCTTGGGCTGAAATCCAAATTGGCTCTTTGCCTGTGTTCAGGCTGATCCACATTTCTTTGCCTTTGGTGTTAAACGGAATGTTTTGCCACTGAGTGCCATCCGTACTGAGTTTTGGTAAATAGCGGGGGTTGTTGCCATTGAACGTCAGTTTAAGCGTTATCTGGGCATTTTGTTCTGACTGAACTTTAAAACCAAACCAAGGGCTAGGATTAACCGGCTCATTTTCTGGCAAAATCCCAATATGGTATTCATGTTTAGCCAACCGTTCGCAGGTACTCAAACGGGCAGTGCTAAAGTCGCTATGAAAGGTGACATCGTCAAATTGGCAGTCTTTGGCCTGACTAAATGCTGAAAACGTGGCGAGTAATACTAAGGGGAAAAAATATCTAAGCATGGTGATGGCATTCCATTCTTTATGGGTCATAAAAAAGCCAATCAGCGTATCCGCGATTGGCTGTGTTGCTAAAGGGCTAAAACTTCTTGTTCAGAGTCATGTACAAGTAGCGGCCTGATGAAGAGTGAACACTGCTTTCGTAGCCAAATGTGCCAGAGGTGAAAGGTGGTTCTTTATCACCAATATTACGTGCACCTAAGGTTAGCTTGGTGTTCTCTAGTAAACTGTTTTGCTCTTTGAAGGAGTAGGAAGCGTAGGCATCAACCGTAGACCAATCGTCGATTTGTTGATAAATCAAATCACCCGCATCATCAAAATAAGATAAAAAGACGTTTTCTAGCTCGCTGATGTATTTGTATTTAACCCCAGCACCCCAGCTGTCTTTTTGCCACTTAATGCCGATGTTGCTGCGCCATTCGGGGCGACCATTTTTAGTAAGCAAATCACCAGCGGCACCCGGAATACCAACAGCTTCACCATTAAATAGTACCGCTTCATTACCGCTTTCTTGGGCAGTGACTACCTGCTGAGTGATGGAGTCCAAGCCCTGGTCAAATTGGGTTAAATTCGCCGCATTAGCGGTGAAGGTGAAATCGCCTACTTCAGTATTCATTTTGTAAAAGATGCTGTAGTCGACGCCTTTAATTTCACGAGGCAAAAGGTTGGTGTAGTCGTTCGTCACATACAAGATTTCATTGTTTTCATCACGAATAACGTTGGCATTGCTGCCACCATCGGCACGTAGTAACGTATCGTACAAAATCTGCGTTTGACTGCTTAGAATTCCCACCACGTCTTTTTGCTTTATGTGCCACCAATCAGCGGTTAACGTCAGGTTTTTCATAGGGGTAAACACAATGCCTGCAAAGGTGTTGGTGCTAGTTTCAGGTTTTAAATCATCGCTACCGTTACGAATTTCAAGTGTGCCTTGGCGAATGCCTGATATGGGATCAGAGCGGGTGTTTGAGCGTGACACATCAACCGCGGTGGTTTGCGGTAATCCTGGTGCTTTAAAGCCTTCGGCATAAGCTGCACGAAGCTGAACCATGTCGTTGACTTGCCAAGCGAGAGATATTTTGGGTTTGGTAATATCCCCTACATCTGAAAAACGCTCATAGCGAGCAGCCAATTGCATGTTTAAGTTTTTTACCAGAGGTAAATCAGATAACAAAGGCACGGCAAATTCCACGTAAGTGGAAAACACATTGCGACTACCTGAAGAGTCTGGCGTTGGGCTGCTGCCCAGCACTGTACTGGCAAGCGCCGATGGATTGCCGGTGACCACATCAATAAAACTATCAGTGCCATTTAACGCATCACTTCGGGCATCAGAGAAACTTTCATAGCGGTATTCAATACCCACTGCCATGCCCACGTCCCCGGCGGGTAACTCGAAAATGTCAGGGCGGGATATTTTAAAGTCATACAGGGCGAGCTCGGTTTGGGATTCGCGCTCGATATTGAACATAAAGCCGTCGATAACGTCTTGGTCGTTACCTGTGTCATCGCCACTGTTTGGCGAAGTTAAGCTGCCACCGTTGAACAAGTTATAGGCTGTGCTTTGTTCTGTGCTGTTCACTGCTTGCTGAAACAAAGTAGTATTCACCCGATTTGCAGAGTCTAGGGTATGCGCTTTTGAATAAAGCAGCGCCGTGTCCCAGTCCCAATCTTGATAGTAACCTCGCAGACCAGTCAAAAAGCGGTAGGAGTAATCTTCAACATTAATTGCACGTGGGCCTGTATCAATAGGGCGATAGCGTCTAACTGTTACGTCTTCGCCGAATGGATTATAAAATGCATCACTGGCGACAGTAAAACGCTGAGCGGTTAAGTTTCCGCTTTGTTCGCGTAGGCGGTCAGCTTCTGCTCGGTAATACAGAGCTTCGCCATATAATTCAATTTCATCAGTCAGGTCATGGGTCAGCAATGCGTATAAATTTACGCGGCTTACTTCTGAGCTTAATGAACGTTCTGAGTTTGAATCGTAACGCAACTCACGATCTAAGCTGCCACCGTCTGCGCATATGCCATTGCCAAGGGCAACCTCACAACCATCGAATGTATCTGGCTGAATGTGAAATGTGCCTAAGCTGCCTGAGCTTAACTCTGCCCAAGGCGTTGAGGTAGTGCGACCATCTAATGAAGTGTTGCCGACAAATTCAGGGTTCAAACCTGGATAATTACGGGTATCTGAACTGGCTGCATATTCTCGCTCAGATGCCATGAGCATATCTTGCTCATACACGCTGGCACTGAGTGTCAGGTGGGTTTGTTCATTGTTAAAAAACCAACCGCCAGAGCCAGATAAACTGAAGGTGTCTTTGTCAGTGCCATCATTTTTACCGTATTGGAACTGCAAGTCGCCACCGGTGTTTTTGTCTTTAAGAACATAATTAATAACGCCCGCTATGGCATCTGTACCGTATATTGCAGCGGCACCGTCGCGTAATACTTCGACGCGTTTAAGGCCCCGTACCGGTAGGGCATTTGAGTTGACCGTGGTCACGGGCACTAAGTCTTCTGCCTGGGTACCAGGGTGCAATACTAAGCGCCGTCCGTTAAGCAGCGTTAAGCTATACCCTGTACCGATACCGCGCAGATTGACCGAGGACACATCGCCACGGGCATCGTTTACACCGCCCACCACGCGCTCACTGTTGAAGCTGACTTCGCCCTGCTGGGGCAATTCAGCCAGCAAATCTGCACCGCTAGTAATGCCTAAATCTTCGAAGTCTTCGGCACTGAATGTGCTAATAGGCAATGCGCCAGAGTCTTGGTTGACGCGAATATTTGAGCCCACAACTTTGATGCGCTCAACACTGGCTTCGCCATCAGCCTTTTTTGCTGGTGTACCTGCAGCGCTTTTTACTGCCTCAACAGGCTCAACAGGCTCAATAGTCTCTGATGTATTGGAGCTTGATGAGGTGCTCTTATTTTTTTCGCGAATGATAAACGTATCCGCAGAGCGCTTAACGAACTCTAACGAGGTGTTTTCAAGTAAAATACGTAAGGCGTCGTCTACTGATAACGTGGCTGATATGCCACGAGTGGTAATATCTGGGGTAATGGCAGAAGAAAACAAAATTTGCGTTTCACTTTCTTCGGCGAGTTCGAGCAATGCAGCATCGAGTTTTTGTGCGGGTATGTCTATGTTCTGTTGCGGTGTTTGAGCTGCAAAACTGTTCCCTGTTTGCAGCATGAGCATAATGCTGCAAGCAAGGGAGCTGAGTTTAAACGACTGATGTGATTTCATATGTGTGCCTCTATTATTATTAGAAATGACTGTTCCTATTAGAGGTATACGCAAGGCACTAAATAATCCTCCACAAAAAGTGAAAATTAGTTTCTTGCGCTCAATTCTATATAGTCAGGGTAACGGTCAATCTCAACAGGTAGCGCGGCTTCAAGGGCGGACAAAATACTGTTTCCGTCTTTTAACTTAAATACCCCACTTATTTTTAGTTTGCCAAGATCTCGATTTTGAAGAGTGATTTTCTTCAAGCGATAACGGTTAAATTCAGTGATAACGTTCGCCAGCGGCTCATTGTTGAAACGAAATATCCCTTGTCGCCATTGTTGGTTGGCCAGCACTTCCTTGGAGGTCACATGGGTAATCACTTCACTGGTGCCGTTGAAAGCGCCGACTGAGCCCGCGGGGAGTAGGGTTTCCGCTTCTTCAAAATCTATATGCTCACTCGAGGGCAACGCCGAGGGCTGTATTGCGACTAAACCTTCTGTTACCGATACTTTTAGCGTTGCATCAGACTTTCGCACATTAAATTTTGTACCAATGACACGAATGGTTTTCTCGCCGGTGTTAATACTAAAGATCCGACTTTCGTCTTTCGCTACATCAAAAAATGCTTCGCCGCGCTCTAACCATACTCGGCGCTGCTGTCCCGTAAAATCTATTCTGATCGCACTGTCGGTGTTGAGTGTTACGGCACTGCCATCGGGCAAGCCGACCGTGCTTATTTCACCTATGGCTGTGTGGTAGGTGTTCGGCTTAGGGGTGGCCGCTTGATACAAAGGGGCGGGGCCGGGGAGCGTGAGATACCACATCACTAGCACAGTACATACTAAGCTTGCAGCAACGCTCGTTAACCAGTAAGCGTTTTTCTTATTCTTTTTCTTATTCTTATTTGGTTGTGCAGTTTGAAACAGTTGATTGCTGGTGTCCCAAATAGCAAGCATGGAGTCAAACTCCTGCTGGTGCTCAGGAGACCTGTCGCACCAGACGTAAATTTGCATTTCTTCTTCCGCGCTAAGCTCACCTGAATATAGACGCGCAACGTAAGTCGCCGCTTGCTGTTGTATTACTTCTCGATTCATATTGCTGCTCATAGGGAAGACACCTTCGCTCTGATGGCAACCAAGGCCGCTGAAATATACTTTTCTACTGTGCTGACTGATACACCTAATGCGTCACTGATTTCCCGGTAACTCATGCCTTCTACTCTGTTTAACATAAATGCCTGTTTGTGGCTGGTTTTAATCTCTGCTAATGCAGTCTCTATTTCCCGTAACTGCTTTCTGTTTTGCAGTGCTCGCTCGGGGGAAAATAAGGATGTAAATATAGCCGTATCTTGTTCGCTTACATGGGCGTCTTTGCAGCGCACTTTAGCACGTCGGTCACGGTCGATTAATATATGGGTGGCAATTTGAAATAGATAATTACGTACTGTATCCATTCTACCTGACAGCTTTTGAGGTAAATCGTCGAGCTTCAACAGGCGCTCATATACCTCTTGCATCACATCTTCACAGTCGCTGTCGTTTAATCGTGAGCGCACGCGAATAAAACGGCGTAATGCACTGCCATATTCATCGTACAGTTGTTTTACTAACAGGCTGTTTTCATCTTTGGCAATGAGCTGTTTTTTTGCCCGATGTAGTTGGATGACTTTCACGCCTTACCCATTAAATAACCTCATGTTACTACGTATACGCAGCGAAATTAAAACCCCTCAATAAATCTCGGAATTACTTTTGTATGCAATGAGAAAATACTCATGCTTTTACGCTAGGATAGGTCGACTCAGTGTAGCGCGACCTAACGACTAATCTACTAGGATGAAAAAATGAGCGATGAAATACAGACATTAACCAGCACGGTTGTTTATGAAAACAAATGGATGTGCTTAAAAGAAGATAAAATTCGCCGCAGCAGTGGTAGCGAAGGGATTTATAGTGTGGTTGAGAAACCCGACTTTGTGGTGATTTTAGCTGTGCAAGACGGTTTTATTCATTTGGTTGAACAATATCGCTATCCCATTAAAAAACGCTGTTGGGAATTACCCCAAGGCGCGTGGGAGGAAAACCCTGATGCTGATCACGCATTATTAGCTGCTGGAGAGTTAAAAGAGGAAACCGGGTTGGTTGCGAATAAAATGCATTATTTGGGAGAGCAATACCTAGCCTACGGGTTTTGCAATCAGATGTACCATATTTACCTTGCCACTGAACTTACCTTTACCCAAATCAATTTGGATCCTGAGGAAGAGGGATTAATTACCAAAAAGGTACCGCTCACTGAGTTCGAGACAATGATTTTATCTGGTGATATTAAAGATGCCTCTACTGTGAATGCCTACGGGCTAGCAAAACTTAAAGGGATGCTTTAAATGAAACTGGCTAACTAGCCTAGTTGTGTTCAGGTTTGAGATGTCTCGGTAAGCGCTTTGATTGAGTCAAAAAACCTTGACCTAAAGTGGACTTTAAGTGGCATGATGGTGTTTGTTGGTATTTATGAAGGGTCTATATAGGTTTTATATAGATTTTATAAAGTCATTATCAAGTACGGATAAGAAGTCGCAATACTATTTAAGCGAAGTGATGGAGTAAATATGCAAGCGAGTTATTGGCATGAGAAGTGGCAAAAAGGGGAGACGGCTTTTCATCAATTTAAAGGGAGCCCTTTGTTAAAAGCGCACTTTGCTGAACTAGGATTACCTAAATTAAGCCGGCTATTGGTGCCTCTTTGCGGTAAAACCAGAGATATTGCTTGGCTGGTGGCGAATGGTCATCATGTGGTTGCCGCCGAGTTGCATGAGCCCGCTGTTATTCAACTGTTCAAAGATATAGAAATAGAGCCCAAGGTCATGCATTTTGAAGAAATTGACCTAATTCATTACCAAGCAATGGTCGGTGGGTTGATGATTGACGTGTATGTAGGGGATATTTTTCAACTAAACCCAGCGTTGGTTGGTCGGGTTGATGCGATTTATGATCGTGCAGCCTTAGTGGCACTGCCTTTTGATATGCGTGAAAAGTATACCTTACACATGCGCGAATTGACCGGTGCAGCTCCGCAATTATTGATTAGCTTCGATTATGAACAACATTTGTTACCCGGCCCACCTTATTGTGTAAATGGCGATGAAATTACTGGCCATTATGGCCAGCACTATGATATTTCGCAGCTGGCAAGCGAAGATGTAGTCGGGGGCCTAAAAGGTAAACTAAAGGCGAATGAAGAGGTTTGGCTGCTGAAATACAAAACCTGAAGGCGCGAAAAGGCGAGTCATAATTCAGACTCGCCGCAACTGACCGCTTAGCTAGTTTTCCAGCGGTTCGAGTACGATGGTTTTAATGGGCTGATTACGCACACACATCTTAGTGTGCGATATCTTTTGGCAATATCCACTGTATAGCTTGGCGGATTTTTCGTCTATTTGCTTCATGTATTCACATGATTCGCGCAAGGCTTTTTCGCTGCAAGCGAACTGAGCGTCTTTATCTACGTGGCCCTCATGCGCTAGGGCTGATGTCGAAATAGCACATAGCAAAATGGATAAAACAGGGATTAACGGCCTTGAGACTAATGGTTTCAGATACAGAGCTTTTGCTTTTACCTTTATGTTTGCTACTGAATTAATCATTCGCTGCCCAACCATTCACCTTGTTCACCATGAAAACAACCGATAAACATATTCTCACCTGGGCTGGCTACGTGATAGTGATAACCTCGCGTGTTATCGGTATGACCGCGGCACTCATCTAAGTCGGTTTCTTCGAATCCACTGGCGTCTAACATGGCGTAAATACTGTAACCGTCCAGTGCGTAACCTATCTGATTGGCGTGACCATCTTCTTGGTCAATACCTGTAGAGCACCCTGTGGCAGCATGATAATGATAGCCGTCAAATGGATTGATATGCCCACCACAATCGTCAAACGCAGCGATGGTGTAATTGCTCAATATGGCATCCACGGGGGCTTGTGCCGCTAATATCACGCCGTTCAACGATACCCCCATGTTGGCATTGACGTAACTGGGGTTAGATAACGGCACTGGCGTAACAGGCAGTAAAACGGTTTCACTCACACCACCGCCGTAATAATCCAAATCGCATTGCACGCAGTAATTTTGATATTCCGGGTCGACATTTGGTCGCGCAGCGGCTTCGCATGCCTCTTGAGTATCAGTGATGTTTACCTCCCCGGTGCTCAGGTCATATAACTGCCAGCCATCACCGTAAAGCTGATCTAAGTTACTGATAAATTCACCGTCTATGTCGTACACCTCGCCAGAGCCATCAAACCAAATTCCCCCTTGTGATGCGTCAGAGGTGATTGTTGGTGGGCAAAAAGGGCCTATTTCGTCATTCGCTGGCTCGCCCGCGAGGGTAATGCGATAACAGGTGGTTTGTGTACCGCCAGATAAAGTACAGCTTTGTGTTGTGATGGACTCGACGACCGCGTCGTCAAAGAAGAACAGGTCACTAGCGTCAACGGTTGTCTCTGTTTGTGTTTCGCTATCGTTGTCAGTGTCAGTGTCAGTACCAGTATCCGAGCCGGAGTTAGCGGTTGCGCTATCGCTCGTTGTGTCCGTTTGTGTGTCGCTGCCGCCGCACGCGAAAAGTGTGAATGTTAAGGTCAGTAGCAAAATGAAGTGGGAGTAATTTCGTATCGTATTCATAGCGTATCTTTTTTTGTTAACCAGCTATCACTGTAAAAAAACAAAACGCAGAAACGGTGCAGTTATTAAGGATTTGGTGTGCAAAATAAGATGTTGCGTGCCAATAGGCTTTTACGCGTGCTCGGCAATATACCTGTTACATCAGTTTATAACCCACGCCATAAACAGACTGCAAAATAGGTTGAGGATCATTTGTAAGTGCGACTTTATTGCGCAGATTTTTCATGTGGCTGTCGATAGTACGATTGCTCACAATTCTGGCGTCTTCATAACAGCTCTGCATCAAGCTCTCTCTAGAAAAAACCGTTCCTGGTCGACTCATCAGTGTTTTGAGCAGGCGAAACTCGACAGGAGTAAGTTCGGTCACTTGTTCATTAATCTCACACTCAAAGCGCTCAGTATTCAAGCTGATATGTTTGAACGTTAAAATACAGGTTTCATCTGATGAAGGAGCTGCAAATGTGGCTCTGCGCAAAATGGCTTGTACTCGTGCGACCACTTCTCGCGGCGAAAAAGGTTTGCAAACGTAATCGTCAGCACCGAAACCCAAACCCATTAAGCGGTCAATTTCATCTACCCTTGCGGTAAGCATAATAATCGGCACCTGCGAAAATTTGCGCACATCCTTACATATACTCAAACCATCTTTACCCGGTAGCATTAAATCGAGGATGACACAGTCAGGCGTTTTGGTCCTGATGGCATCTTCCGCTTCATCACCATTATGAATGACTTGTGTAGCAAAGCCTTCTATGGTCAGAAAGTCGACCAGTATTTGAGCGATTTTGGGCTCATCTTCCACAATCAGTATCTGTTGTTGATTGCTCATATTTTATCCTTAGTTAACGTAAGCTCCACGCGCACACATAACCCCCCTAGGGTTGATGGTGAGGCAACAATGCTGCCTTTGTGGGCAATAACGATATTCTTGCATATGGTTAGGCCTAATCCGGCACCTGCAGCAGAGCGATTTCGTGAGGCGCTTTGGCGGTATAAAGGGTCGAATAATTTTTCACAATCCTCAGCAGGTACACCGGGTAACGTATCATTGATTTCGAAGACTGCCGAGTGGGCATGATGGGACAATGACACTTGTATTTTTCCGCCTTGTTGAGTGTACAAAATTGCGTTGTTTAACAGGTTGATAAATAATTGCTCAATTCGTTGAAGATCCGCTAGGCAGATGACCTTATCTTGGATTTGAGTCGTTACCTGTAAGCCTTTTTGCTGAGCTTTGCTTGTTAGAGCACTGCACACGTTATGACAAATTTTGCTGATGTCGATTTGGTTAAAGTGGTACTTCAAGCCGCCCACATCAGACATAGAGAGTTGGTAGAGATCGTCCACCAAACGGTGTAATAGCAACGCTTCTTGCTGTAAGGATTCAATTTGCTCAGGCCCAAATGGTCGAATACCCGCTTCCAAGGCATCCAACTCGCCGAGTAAAATAGTTAAGGGGGTGCGTAGTTCGTGGGATATGTCGGCAAACCATCGATTCTTTGCACTACGGTTTTCATTTAATATATGACTTAAGCCATTTAGGTTTCGCATGAGAATACCCAATTCATCAGATCTTACCGGGTTTAGCGATAGGTCATAGTGACCTCGACTTAAACGCTCAACACCGTGAATGACGTCGTTGACTGGCGAAGTGAGCTTTCTGGCCAGTAGCCAGGATGCGATCCCTGCTAAAAGCAGGCATAACAGACCAATAGCAATGCTCGCATACCTTTGCTGCATTGAAAATGATGAGGCGAGCTCGCTCTGGGGCACCGAGTCTAACCAGCTACGTAATTCACCGATTTTCTCATCTTGTAAATAAATGCTGAAACTGACCATATCGTTTGCATCTGAATGAGGTTTTGCCCCTACTAACCATTTACCTTGGGGGTCAAATAAAGCCGTTGGCGGCGCCGCATCTTGCCCGTTACGCCTAGGGGGAGGAGGAGCAGTCCGATTGCCTGGAGAGCCCAGACCTTTGCCTTGTTGCCTTAGAGGGCGGGGTTGATTCAACGCGGGTGGGCGACCTCTAAAATGGATCGGAGGAGTGCTCGCATAGTACTCCAAGCCGGATTCAATCACGGTGCTCCATGTTTTATCACGAGAGTAAGCTGCGCTAAGGGCTACGCTAAGTTCTCCCAGCCGTTGCTGCTCTAGGCCTGCTACAAAATCAAGAAACCCTTGGTCAAAGCTCCAACGAGCAAGTCCTAAGGTGATCAGAAGAGTGAAGGCAGTCAAGCCTAAAAAAGATAAGAAAACTTTACGGAATATATTCATCGCTCAAGTATACCTGTACAAAAGTTCGCTTAACCAGTCAGGGGCAGCAATTTAACCGACTTCTCCATGCAATCTCCACTGTTTCTGCACATTTGCTTGATAGTATTTGTTGTAGACTAAATCTGGAGTAAAAAAATATGCCAATATCAAAAATGTTTATCGTCGCTAGTGTTTTCACACTTAGCAGTCTTACAGCATGTGCACAAGAAGGTCGCGGGCAAGGCGGTGAGCGCCGACCGCCTCCTGAAGCATTTGAAGCCTGTGAAGGTCAATCAGAGGGGGATTCTGTCAACGTAGAAACTAGACGAGGAGACTCAATGAGTGCGACTTGTCAGATGATTGATGACACCTTGGTTGCTGTACCTGAGATGGGCAAAAGAGACTAGGCCGGCAGGACTGTTTCGCGATTAAAACGTTTCCATGTAGACCAAATTGCGTACAGCAAAGATCAACGCGCCCTAGCGTCGACGTTAAATTATCACCCTAAAAAAGGATAACTGAAATGCAAATAAATGCTGCTAACCAATCCATGAATCCATTGGCTTCGTCAGACGTTGGTCGCCCAAAGGGCCCACCTCCACCGCCGCCTGAGGGAGGAATACCACCAGGCATGGAGTCTGCGGTGTCGACCCTATCGAGTGAAGAGCAAAGTGCTGTTACTGATATGTTGTCCAGCTTGAGTAAGGATCAACAGTCATCTTTAAAGTCACAGTTAGATAGTTTACGTGATAACGCCAGCAGTATGTCTGAAGATGAACTTGGTGCACTATTTAAAGATATGCTGACGTCGTTAACCGGCAGCCAGTCGAGCACGTCATCAGTTAATCAGGTTGATACCTACGCGTAAGCATGGGTATTAAACGCTCGCGCACATACGCAGCGATTAATCTTAGTTTTATCATTTAAAAAGGCGCAAATAACGTCGGTTTTTCTCCGATTTGTTTGCGCCTTTTTCCGATTTTTAACTGGGTAATGGAAAATAAGTGCTTACCAGCTTATGCGCCTGATACTCGCTTTGAAACCGTTAAATAGTTGCTCGGTCATTTGACAGCTCTGCTTGTCGATAAACTGGATGACTAATTGCGCGGGTTGATAAAACTCTTTGATGCTGCGAGTGGTCTGGTTACCACTTTGCACTGACGTGACACCAAATGCTTCAGACACTTTTTTGCCACTTTGTTTTTCTAAGATGGGAATAAGCACATCCTTAACTATTTCCGATGCTAATTGTTGGCAGAAGACGATATTATGATAATGCTCTTTGTATCTCAGGCTCAGGCCAATCTGCTCGCAAATGATTTTGAGTTTATCAATACTGACGGAAGTCGTGCTGTCTGCATCGTCATTTACGTAGATCAGTGAATAATCAGAGCGTTTGACCGCATTAAAACCATCGTCGGTTGCAACCAAATTACAGAATGTACCGATTTGGGCCAGTAACTCGGGCAAACCATCTTCGTCTGAGAACGTTCGACCTTGATTGAGCGCGTTGATGCGGCGCTGGTCTAAATCGACACCTATTACTTTGTGCCCAATGGCTGCCATGCAAATAGCCGACAGTGCGCCGTTATGGCCAAGACCAAACACACTAATGCGCTTGCTATTGCGGCACTTTGGTAATTGGTAGCCTTGCGCGCTGCCGTCACTGAAGGCGACGATGCGATTAAAACCACGGGTATTGTCTACTGCAAGCTGTGGTTTACTGCCATAAGCATAGGCATGGTGATCATGTGAATTATCGAACCGCTGAGAATCAAACATTTAATTGTCCTTATATTAATAATGTTGGTCCCAAGTAAATTGTTAGGCACAACATTCATTTAATCTCAAGTTAGCAGTTCTTGTTCCAATTCCTATATATTTAAATATATCAATAGGTTAAGGTTTGATTGCGATACATGTAGGGGCTTGAATGTTGCATATTTAAGACAGAATTACACGCAAAGGTAGACTAATTTACGTTGAGGTTAGCGGTAAAAATCGACTATCTTGGAATTGAACATTACTTGTTAGTCAATGTTGGCTAGTTGTCGAGAGTGTAACGCAGCGGAGAATAGCTTATGAAAGGCATTATTTTTGTAAAGTTGAATCAGTTTGTTGATGAATTATGGGGCGATGAGTTTTGGGACGAATTGTTGCAAGATGCAGAGTTACCCAGTGACGGCATATACACTTCAGTTGCGACTTACGATGACGCAGAACTGTTTACCCTAGTGGGTTTAATCATGGGAAAGAAAGGCCTAACGGGTCAACAGGCTCAAATGGCGTTTGGCCAATGGATGTTCAAACAGTTGTTAGAAGCCGCTCCCCCTGAGGCGCATAAATTTACCGACGTATTCAGCTTTCTTTATGGGGTACAAGATGTTATCCATGTGGAAGTGAAAAAGCTGAATCCAGAAGCGATATTACCAGAATTCGAGTTTATAGAGGAAACAGAGAACTCTTTGAGTTTTCATTATCTCTCTCCGCGCAAGATGTGTTACTTCTGTGAAGGGATCATAGAGGGGCTGGCCGATCATACAGGTCAAAAAGTGGCAATTGAACAACCAGAATGTGAGCACGATGGCGACGCACGATGTGTGATAAAGGTTACCAAAGTTGGCTAAATCGAACGAGGAATTAGAGGCAAGGATCGCCGTTTTAGAGCGTAAAGTCGAGCGAGAAAAGAAAGCCCGAGTGATGTCTGAACAGCACTTAGAGGTGCACTCTCGCGCGCTGTATGAAACCAATCAGTCGTTGCAAACTTCCTTGGCGATGGCTAAGAAAAAACAAGCTGAGCTAGAGTTTTTACGCCAAACCTCAGGTGACGTCTCCTCGGATATATCCTTACAAGAGCTGATAACGAATACGGTGGAGTTAACGGGGCAATTTTTTTCGGTGGAATGTGGCATGTTTATCGTGACGCAAAATGGCCAAGCGTTAGAATCTAAAGTCGACAATATTTGGCGGGCGCCAAATGAGTGGGTCTCTGACAAAGCATTCTTACAGCAAGCAACACAGTTCTTACCCATCCAACAGCAAGAATGCCTGAGTATGTGGTTGGTCTCAGCTATCGATGAACAATCTAGCCAAGCATTAGCCGGATTCAAATGGATAGTGTTTGTTAACTTTGAATTACTCGGAAATAAAATTGCATGGTTAGCGTTTTTTAGCCGAGCGGAATATTTAGACGAAGAGGCGCTCTCTGTGCTCAGCACAGCCAGAGAACACCTGTTGAGCGGCATTACGCGGCGCATTACTGACGTAAGTATTCGAAAGCGCACGGTGGAACTGCAAGACACGGTGAACCGCTTAGAGCAGGCTAAACAGCAACTCATTCAATCAGAAAAAATGGCCTCTTTAGGGCAGCTTGCTGCTGGCGTTGCCCATGAAATTAATAACCCAGTGGGCTTTATTCGCTCAAATCTAGAGATGCTCGAAGAATACCTACAAGATTATCAGCAATTACATGGGTTAATTTCAAAGCAAATTGGTATCTCGGGGCAGTTGGATGCAGCGCAATACAAGTCATTATGTGAAAACATTGATTTAGTCTACATACAACAGGATGCCAAAGATTTACTGGCATCGAATTTAGAAGGGTTAGACAGGGTAAAAGAGATCGTTGAGAACTTGAAAACCTTTTCTCACAGCGGTGATGGCAAACTAGACAAAATAGACATTAAAGCCTGCATTGAAGGGGCGCTGAAAATCGCTTGGAATGCCCTTAAATATGAACATGTAGTGGATAATTTGTTGCCGGAGGATTTACCAGAGGTACTTGGAAACATTGGGCAACTGCAACAAGTTTTTGTGAACTTATTTGTGAATGCCGCTTACGCCATGTCAAAGGGCGGCAAGCTAACGATTAAATCAATACTGACCCCCAGGGTATTATTGATAGAGGTGATCGATAATGGCTGTGGCATGGACAAAAAAACACTCGACCAGCTATTTACACCGTTTTTCACCACTAAGCCTGTAGGCGTAGGGACAGGTTTAGGGTTGTCGGTGTCATACGCTATTCTCGAGTCACATAACGTGCATACACAAGTGCAATCTACCGTAGGTAAAGGAACTCAATTCTCTCTTAGTTTTCCTCTACCTCAGTAGTGTCTGGCGCGGTTTCTGCTGGATGCACATGGATGGCAAAAGACTGGCTTTTTTGTTTTTCATAGTTGGCTAGTTGGCGAATGGAAGCATCAGAAAACACATGGCCTTTAGGCAGCACCAATATGTGATTTTCCGTCAGAATATCTTCTTTTAAACGCATACCATCACGCAGATCAACGACTTGTATTGCCGCGGCAATAAACTGGCCACTGATAAGATCTGGATTTTTGACCAAAATGTCTAGGACTTTGGCCGCGTATCGTAATCCTCGGTATTTCTTCAGCTCATTAATCGCTTCACTATTGGATAGAGGGGTTTTGCCTATTCGCCCTAATTTATAGCGCCAGAAATCCCTCGCGACCGCTAGAATTTGTGCACCTAATGGTATTTGCTCAAGGAAAAGCTTGTTAGGGCCTGTGCCGTCTACGTATTCAAACTGACACGTAATAATATCCAGTTCGTCCCGAAGATGAGTTGCAGGGCTTAAAATTTGTTCAGCATATTTAGTTTGATGCATAAAAATATCTTGCTGATTGTAGTTAAGCTCACTGAAAGGTTTAGCATACAGGGCGGTGTCTAACCCTAATAGGCCGATTTCACAAAGCAGCGATGCAAAAGTAACTTGATTGTGTTCTTTTTCAGGCAGAGACATTTGGTCGGCAATTTTACCTGCTAGATGGCTCACACTTTGCGCAAACCCGCCATCAAGGTGGGGATTAATACTAATGAAATTATACAGTACTCGCTGGGTGGCAAGGGTATTGCGCTCTAGCTTGCGCATCGCGAGTACTATTTGTTTGCTGCGCAGTTTTACTTTTTCATCTAAGTTGTGATTCAAATCCTTCAACAAGGTATTTTGCTTATTAACTAAGTTACTCAGACGCTTATTCTCAAGCTTAAGTTTAATTTTCGCCAGACCATCGTTAACCGTAGTGATGAGCTCGTGGTTATCCCATGGCTTTTGTAAGTAACGGTCGATGTCTCCCTTGTTTACGGCATCAATGGTTGATGACATATCAGAATAACCAGTCAACAGGATGCGATAGCAGTCGGGGATAATTTCAGTACTTTTCTGCAAAAACTCAGCGCCTGACATATTTGGCATTCTCATGTCTGAAACGATGACCTGAACGGATTCTTGCTTTAGAATCTCTAATGCTTGTGCACCACTTTCAGCTGTGATCAGTTTAAAATCTTGCCTGTGAAGAACTCGTTTGATGGCTTTGAGAATATTGACTTCATCATCGACACATAAAACCGTAAACGTGGTCGTTTCGTTTTCTGATAACGTGTTCATATACTGACTCCTATTTTATGAGTTGTAAGGCTCATTATTAGACGGTTTCTGTGGGTAAAGTGGCTACGGGCAAGCTTAAGGTAAAGCGACTGCCTTTGTGTTCTTCGCTGAACACGCTCAGATCGCCGCCATGTTCTTGGGCAATACCAAAAGAAATAGCCAAACCAAGTCCCGTGCCTTGCCCTTCTGGCTTAGTGGTAAAGAAAGGGTCAAATAGGCGCTTTAGATTCTCAGCTGGAATACCATGACCAGTATCACTGACCACCACATATACCAATTCATGATGAGAATAGGTTTCAATAGTGATGACGCCTTGTGGGGCAATACCTTGTGGGGCAATACTTTGTCGGGAAGTATTTTGCGAACCAATTGCTTGACCTGCATTGATGAATAAATTGGTTAGTACCTGACAAATTTTGCCTACATTGATGTTAACTTGAGGGACATCTTGCAGGTGCGTGACGATGTCACAGTGGTATTTAAGTTCGTTGCTGACCATACTCAACGTGGTTTTAACACAGTCATTGATATCAAAGTATTGACTCTCTTTACTGTCAGCTCGGGAAAATTGTTTCAGTCCTGATACGATGTCTTTAACCCGTATTAGGCCTTCATTCGATTCATTGATTAACGCTTGAATGTCTTCTTGCATAAACGCAAGATTTTCACTTTGAATAAATTCAATTAGGCTGTTTTCGAACTTTTTGCGGTCTTCTGGTGTTTCGCTCGATTGCCAATCGGTGATATGTTGCCCCAGCTTAACGTACACATCTGCATACTCTGAAAGAGATGTTAGGTTACTGCTAACAAAGCCTATTGGATTATTTATTTCGTGGGCAACCCCAGCGGCTAATTGCCCAAGAGAGGCCATTTTTTCAGCCTGTACAAGTTGTTCCTGTGTGCTCTTTAATTCAAAGTTGATAAGGCTTAATTGTGCGTTTTTATCTTCAAGTAGTTGCGTTCTTGCCACTACACGCTTTTCCAAAGTTTGATTTAGATGCTCTAGTTCTTCTTGATATTTTTTAACCCGAACGCATTCCGCTTCTAAGGTTTCGACCATTTGGTTAAAGGCGTGGGCAACTTCTCCGAGTTCATCCTTAGTTTTTATCGCAATGCGGGTGTCATTAAAATCACCCGAGAGTACGCTATAGGATATCTTTTTCGCCCCAGCCCTTAGCAAACCAAGTTGGCGGGTTAAATAATGACCCAAAGCATATGAAAATAAAGCCACGAGAATTAACTCTACAACTGCAATGGAGGTGGTCCATTGTTTTATTTTGGCGATAGAAGTGACGGCCTGCTCTGTGCTCATGCCTATTTCCACGCGACCATAAACAGTATCCCCTTCAATGATATCGGCGTAGGTGTCAAAGATGCCATCGGTGACGTCGGACATATGCATATCGGCGTTAAATGCACGGGCCAATGCTGAAGCAGAGCCTTTTTGCGATAAAATGCCCTCAGTGCTACTAATGACTCGAGCGTATTCTATACCGGGGTTTTTAAGCGCTTCAGAGACAAAATCATCCAGTGACGCAAGATCGTACGAAAGGACAGCATCTTTGGTGGTGGTTGAGAACAAAGTCGCAGTGGTAGAGGCATGTTTAATCAAGTCTTTGTTCACAGATTGACTTAAAAACGTCACGGCGGTAATGATTAACGAAAGCAACAGCACGGCTTCTATGCTGGCAATACCTATTATTGTTTTTCGACGCAAAGACATGTGAGACTCCCGTTAAAATATTCTAAGCATGACGCGTATTAAAGCGTTTTAATGCCCAAGGCCCGAATGTCATCCCAGTCATTATCTTCTGCGCTTTCAAAAGCGCTAAAGTTAATGGTTTTTAGCAGACCCTTTCCTTGTTTTGTTTTGTCTAGGCTAAGTAAACTTTGTAGTACTCGTTCACGAACCTCCAACGGGACACTCATGTGGCTAGCAATGGCGTGAGGCGTGTGCGCTTTGGTTTTCCAAAGGACTCGCAGGCTATCTCTGACTTGCTCTGGTGCATTATTGAACGTACGCATAATGCCGCCTCCTGCAGGCAGCAAACCTCTTGCGACAGCAAGGTAAACAGAGTCGTGAGAGGATACGTAGCGGCTTTCAATCAGTATATTTTGAGCTTGTAAGTCAGCTTTAGGCAAAAGCGTGGCAGCAAATGCCGCAGGAGCAGGAAATGCCAAGGTCAGGTTTTCTAATTGCTGCAGGGTTGTGATGGGGGAGTCTTGTTTGACCACGATGATCCCCTGAATAGATTTATTTCTTTGCTTTGCTAGCGCTTGGTAGCCTGCCGTTTGGTTGAACACAGTAAAATGGTACGGGTTCATATAAGCAAAGTCGTATTCACCACGCTCTAAACGTTGTTCAAATATGGGGATATTGGGTGCCGTAGTAAATACAAGTTCAACCCCACTAGTTGCACTTATTTCCTTTAATAGTGGGGTCCACAACTTGGCTAGTTTTTTCGCTGATTGTTGAGGCACAACAGCAAAGGTTAATGCTTGCTGTGACTGCTTTTCAGCGGCCAAAGCTGGCAATGTGGTTAAAGCGCAGAATAAAAAAATACAGCCTAGAAAACGTTTTTTCATCTTGTACTCCTATCATCGTTCGAAAGTGAACAAAAAAACAATCAAAAAGAGACCAACACGTGTGTAGCCAAAAATTATTTAACCAGCAGGCTTTCAATCGTGTTTAGTAATTCTTTGTTTGAAAATGGTTTAGACAGTGACATATCAGCGCCCAAATCGACTGCCTGTTGTCGTTGGTCTTCTCCTAGGGCTGAAATAATTAGTATTTTCAACGATTTATCGTCGTAATCATGGCGGGCAAATTTAACGATGTCATAACCGTTAACCCCAGGCATGCTTAAATCGAGTGTCATTAACTGCGGTTTGAAACTGGTCAACAACGCACCTGCCATAAAAGGGTCTGTCGCTATAACACTTTTGAAGCCGGCGCGAGTGGTTACTCGGCTTATGGCTTTTGCCACTTGCAATTCATCGTCAACTATCAACACACGTGTCTCTTTTGTTTGAAACTCAGTAGGGATAGGTAGCTCGTTATCTTGCAAAAATGCGAGAAAATCTTCTTCTTTCACACGGTTATTACCACCACCAGGCAACTTGTAGCCTTTGAGTCTGCCACTATCAATCCAGCGGATAACCGTGCGCAAATTAACGTCACAGTACTTCGCTATTTCACCGGAGGTTAATGTTTTCATTGATTTCTCTTGGCTGTCATTACGTATGATTAGTTTATACCATTTATGACTAAAATGACAAATAGGACTAAAGTGTAATATGTGACAATAGTGACATTGTGTAATTATTAGTCTCACGAATTTAATGTTATCTGTGATGGCAAGGAGTTTTCGATGGAGAAGTTTATGTTGCGAGTACTCATAGCGCTCAGTGCAGTACCCAGTGCAGCGATTGCGAGTGATCTTGATGTATTTGGCAATATGATTCTGAGATACGAACATGAAAGCCAGCACAATAATTTGCCAGACCGGGAGCGTCTTCGCTTGATTGCCCGTTTAGGGCTCAAGGCTGACATCAATAATAATTGGTCTGCACAGGGACGTTTAAGTACGGGGTTGAAAAATAAGCAAAATGTACCAGCCATTACTGTCGCTAGATTTAATACACAGCCTCAGCCAGATAACGATGTGTATGTAGAACGCCTATTTATGACTGGAAAATTTAATTCAGGAAAATCCAGCCAAGCTCAGCTTTATATCGGCAAAATTCCGTGGCAATCGAAGCAAGTCACTGACATATTTTGGGATAGAAATTTGCACCCTATTGGCGTTCACCTGAATTATCAGTTCAATGAACAGCATCAACTGCAACTCGCATCACTGAAACCTCTGGATGGAAACAGCGATGTAATAGGTCTGATGCACATCATACAGTTGAATATGAACTATGATTTTAAGGGGATAAAGCTGAGGGTTTCACCTTGGCTGGTGGATTACCACGGTCAGCAGGGCGCAAGGTATGCGAAAAAAGACACTGAGCTAGATAACCGTTCGATACGCCTGTCCACGAGTGTTGGCTATCAAGGATATAAATTGGGCGTAGATATAGGGCATTCGTTGGAAAGCTTCTCACAGTTCGACCAATTTAATGATCAGAAAACCAGCCTTGCTGTGCAGTTTAGCCAAGGTACTTTAAAGCAAGTGGGCAATTATGCTTGGCATATAAGGTACGTGCGGGTCGAACGTTTTGGTGTGATTAATGAATTTGCGCAAAACGGCACCGCTAGGTTTGCTACCTCGAATTTGCAGGGGGTTGATATTAGATTGCGCCGGAAAATGAACCATAACTGGTGGTTAGGTGCCCGCGTCAGCGACATTAGAACTATTAAAGGGAAAGACGAACAAGGTGTTCGAGTGCGAATTGAAGGGCAGTATCAGTTTTGAACATCAACATACTAAAAATCAGTGCTCTGTTACTTAACACTGTCTTAATTAACATAATAATGCTTAGGGGCTAACGCAAATGAACAGCCAGCAATTACATGCCACTCCGGCGACAGGTAAGCTTTTAGTTGTGGACGATGAACCGAATATTTTATCGTCATTAAAACGCTGTTTAGTGAAAACACCATTTGAAGTCTTTATGGCCAATAGTGCTCAAGAAGGGCTTGCCATAATGCAAGAGCACAACATTCAAGTGGTGCTGTCGGATTTTCGTATGCCACAGATGTCAGGTGCTGAGTTTCTCGAGCAAATTAAGCAACATCACCCTGATGTGATATCCATGGTACTGAGTGGTTTTGCAGATTTTGATTCAGCTATCGGTTTATTAAACAGCGGTGCGGCGCATAAATTTTTGCGTAAGCCTTGGAATAATCAACAGTTAATAGAAGAAGTCGACGGCGCGTTTGTTGAATATCACGCCAGAATAATGAATCGGCGCGTATTAGAAGGCGAGCACAATCCTGAGTATTACGCATTTGAGCAAGCGGTGCGCGACCAGTTTGAGATGCAACAAGAGTTTTGCCTCGTTTCGCTTAAAATTAAGGACTACGACTACTTAGAACAGCATGCTGGGCCGGGTATTTTCACTGGACTGTTAACTGAAATTAGAGGATTAGTCAGTAGCGAACTGCCACAAGGCAGTAAAACGTTTGCCTTTGACAGCGGCAAAATTTTCATCATCATTCCTGATTTTGAAAGTGAAGAGGTGATCCGTCGTCGCTTATCAGCCATTAACCACAAATTAAACGAGCCCAATACACAGCGCAAAGGCTGCGTGAAAATAAACTGTGTGATGGGGTATGCATTGGCTCCCACTGATGGCGAAGACCCAAGCAGTTTGATGGAAAACTTGCGTTGCGCGTTTTCAGTCGATAATTCAGACAGAGAAAGGTTGTGCCGTTTTGATTCAGCCTTGCGTGACTTGCAGCAACGCCAGCTTAAGATTAAAAACTCCATTAATGGTGCGCTACGTGATAACCAGTTCTTCTTGCATTTTCAGCCGAAAGTGCACTTACCCGATCAGCAAATTGATAGCGCGGAGATCCTTATCCGTTGGCAACACAATGAATTGGGATGGATCCCGCCCAATGAGTTTATCAATTTGAGCGAACTAGATGGACAAATTGAGCAAATCGGCGAATGGCTGATAGATCAAAGCGTAAAGAAAATTGCTGAGCTTCACCATTTCACTCCTGACTTGAAGCGTGTCGCGATAAATATTTCCTCAAGACAGCTAGCTAATCACAGCGTAGTGGAGCAATTCGAACACTTGTTGGATAAGTACGCATTGCCGCCGTCACTCATTGAGCTGGAAATTACTGAGTCTTGCCTGATCCAAGATTTTGAGCAAACGTTGGCGATCTTATGGGAGCTTAAAGAGCTTGGTGTAAGCATCGCTATGGATGATTTTGGCACCGGGTACTCGTCTTTCGCTTATCTGGCAAAACTACCTATTGATGTGCTGAAGCTTGATAAAGTGCTGGTGGACGGCATTGAAGGCTGCAAGGAAATTCAGAGCATGATTGGTGGATTGATTGCTATGTGTCATGAACTAGGTATTGATGTGGTTGCTGAAGGGGTTGAACTAGAAGGGCAGGTTGCGCTATTGAAGCAACTCAACTGCGACTACATTCAAGGGTATTATTTTAGTAAAGCACTTCCTAAGCCTGAGTTTGAAAAATTGTTATTACAACAGCCGTTTATGCACTAATACTTGCTGTGCACTTGGGGGAGGTCTATCAGTACTAATACGGCGCCTTGACCACCCCATTCCAATGGGGCCTGGTGAAAGCCTTTTACGCTGGGGTGCTGAATTAACCAGTTTGGTACATTCTTTTTCAGCACATAACTGCCGATACCATGGACGATACAGACACAGTGGTAATGCTGTTTTTGCGCTGCGTAAATGAGCGCGGCAATTTCCAATTTCGCCTGTTCTTTGTTCAACCCATGTAGATCCAAAATGAGGTCAGGTGGGTACTCACCGCGACGTAAACGTTTCACTTCGAAAGAGTCGGCCCCGGGCTGAACGTATTTGAGTGGCTGGTGGCTATCAAAGTGTCCTTCAAATCCGTCCGAGAATTGAAAAGTTGCATTTCGCTGCTTAACGTCATTGAGGCGATCAAGCTTTTTAGCTAAATCCGCGGATTTATGCTTGCTGGAAAGGCGTTGAGGCGGTATTTTGTCCTGCTTTATTGGCTTTACATCAGTAAACTCACTTCGAAATAGTGCCGTGTCAGATGGTTCGAGGGGGGGCGTTTTTTTCATAGCGTTGAATAGCGGGCTTGATGTAAGGCATTTATTCCGCTTAGTTTAGCAAAATCTGGGTAGTGAAACTACGAAGAGCCGTTGATTAAGCAAAACAAATTTTAGGGTGAAAATGAATAACCGCGTGGATACAGAACAAGCCGTGAATGATTTGCATACAATGCTGGATATGGTGCGTTGGTCGGTCAGTCAATTTAATCAAGCCGGTTTGTTTTATGGCCATGGTACTGATAACCCCTGGGACGAAGCGGTGTGTTTAGTACTACATACCTTAAATTTGCCTCAAGATATGCTGGAGCAAACAGGTGAACAGTTGTTTCAAGCTCGCCTAACCCAGATTGAAAAACGTGATATCGCCGCACTGGTTCAGCGCCGCGCAGAAGAGCGGATACCGTTACCGTATTTAATGCACCAAGCGTGGTTCTGCGGCTTACCATTTTATGTTGATGAGCGCGTATTAATACCGCGTTCGCCTATTGCTGAGCTGATTGATGATAAATTTGCGAACTGGGTGTCAACACCCCCTACGCATATTCTTGATCTATGTACCGGCGGTGGCTGCATCGCTATCGCGTTGGCGTACGCGTTTGAAAGCGCAACGGTTGACGCGGTTGATATCAGTCCTGAGGCGCTTGAAGTGGCTGAAATGAATATTCACGAGCATCAATTGAGCGATAGAGTATACCCTATTCAATCCGATTTAATGGCTGCGCTAGAAGGGCAAAAATACGACTTAATTATCAGCAATCCGCCCTATGTGGACGCAGAAGATATGGCTGACTTGCCCGAAGAATTTCATCATGAGCCAGAGCTTGCATTAGCGGCAGGCGATGATGGATTGGACTTAGTGCATAAGATGTTGCGCCAAGCACCAGCGCATCTAACTGACGATGGTTGGTTGTTTGTGGAAGTGGGTAATAGCCAGTTCCATATGGAGCATATATACCCTGATTTAGCGTTGCAATGGGTGGAGTTTAATCGAGGTGGTCATGGTGTGTTTGCAATCAGTAAAAGCGATTTAGAGGCATATTTTGCCCGATAAGTGACGCAAGCATCTCTTAAGCAATTATTATTAAGCATTAGAAACTACCGAATACGAGGAATATAACACTATGGCTGGCAATACCTTTGGCAAGCTTTTTACTTTAAGTACCTTTGGCGAGAGTCATGGCATTGCTATTGGCGGTGTTATCGATGGTTGTCCTCCTGGTTTAGAAATCAGTGAAGCGGACTTGCAAGTAGATTTAGATCGTCGTAAACCAGGTACCTCACGCTACACCACAGCACGACGTGAAGAAGACGAAGTGCAAATTCTCTCTGGTGTGTTTGAAGGCAAAACCACGGGTACCAGTATTGGTTTGCTGATTAAGAATACCGATCAGCGCAGTAATGATTATTCAAAAATTAAAGATACCTTTAGACCTGGCCATGCTGATTACACCTATCAGCAAAAGTACGGGCTACGCGATTACCGCGGAGGAGGTCGTTCTTCTGCACGTGAAACTGCAATTCGAGTGGCCGCAGGTGGGGTAGCAAAAAAATTCCTTAAGACCCATTTAGGCATTGAGGTGCGGGGATATTTGTCACAGCTCGGTCCGATTAAAATCGACAAGGTTGATCACAGTGTGACTAACACGAATGCGTTCTTTTGCCCTGATGAGAGCAAGTTAGAAGCGTTAGATGACTATATGCGTGACCTTAAAAAACAAGGTGATTCGATTGGTGCTAAGGTTTCTGTTGTTGCGACCAATATGCCTGTTGGACTCGGTGAGCCTATATTTGACCGGCTAGATGCTGATTTAGCCCATGCCATGATGGGCATCAATGCGGTAAAAGGCGTTGAAGTGGGGGATGGGTTTGACACCGTCGAACAAAAGGGCAGTGAGCATCGAGATTTAATGTCCGCTGATGGGTTTAAATCAAACCGTTCTGGGGGCGTTTTAGGCGGTATTTCAAGCGGCCAGGATTTAGTGGTGCATATGGCGCTCAAACCTACTTCAAGTATCAGCGTGCCGGGAGAAAGCATTGACATCAATGGCGAAACAGCAGAGGTCGTCACCAAAGGTCGTCACGATCCGTGCGTGGGCATCCGTGCGGTCCCTATAGCAGAAGCCATGATGGCCCTAGTGTTGATGGACCATTATTTGCGTCACCGCGGCCAAAACGCGGATGTGCAATCTATCACGCCCGTTATTCCTGCCCAAAGTAAATAAGCGTTTACGTGGTAGCGACTCAGGCAGCATTTTCCAGAGGCAATCTGGTGATGCTGTCTTTAACTTTCTTTTTGTATTTTGGTCAACTCGGGGTACTGGTCCCTTATCTGGGCGTGTTCCTTGACGGTCGAGGATTTAGCTCACAAGAGATAGGTGAGTTATTTGCGCTTATTACCCTGATGCGCATTATTGGGCCGAATTTGTTTGCTGCTTTTGCTGACAAGTCAGGCAAGTCTCTGAGCATTCTGCAGTTCGGGGCGTTTCTTACTTTTGCTACATTTTGTTCCATCTTTTGGTTAAACAGCTTTTGGGGACTCACCGTCGCGTTTGGTTTGATGATGCTGTTTTTTACCGCGATTGCGCCGCAAACTGAAGTGATTACCCTTGGCAGCGTGCGTGGTGACGCGACAAAATATAGTCATGTGCGCTTATGGGGAAGCATAGGCTTTATTGTACTGACAGTGTTGGCGGGTAAACTTATTGATGTGTTCTCGAGTGAGGCGCCTATCTATCTAAGTGGTGCTGTGCTGCTAGGATTGTTTTTGGTCACACTCGGCTTAAAAGAAGCTAGCGCCAGCGGCCGCACACTGACTGGCGGTGAATCAATTTGGAAAAAAGTGCGCACAAAAGTGTTTATTGGCTTTATTGTGTCCTCGACATTGATCCAAGTAAGCTTTGGCCCTTATTACGGTTTCTTTGCATTGTACGCGAGAGATTTAGCTTACACTGGCCAAGAAACGGGAGCCTTGATCGCCTTGGGTGTTGCGGCAGAAGTAATCATATTTTTACTCGCTGGGAAGCTGATTAGTCGCTTTGGTGTTAAGTGGACATTGTTAGTCAGTATGCTTCTTACTGCATTACGCTGGTATCTGTTGGCTGTTGCTGCACAGCATTGGCCTGCATTGGTCGTCAGTCAGATGCTACACGCATTTAGTTTTGGGTTGATTCACGCCGCTTCAATTAACTTTATTCACCATTATTTTGGCCATCAGTTTCGTAGCCAAGGACAAGCTTTATACACCAGCATCGGATTTGGTGTAGGGGGAGCGGCAGGCAACTTCGGTGCTGGATTGATATGGGAACAGGGGCAGGGGGCGGAAATCGCTTTTACAATCGCTACCGTATTCGCGTTATTAGGCGCTGCTATGGTCGCCTGTATTCCTAGCCGGTATATGCCGAAATAGTGACTTTCTAGGCGCAGTAATCTGCGCTGTTTCAAGCCTTGTTATTAACATGCTTTTTACATGTACGTGGGAGCGTATGTATTTGATTTCATATCGATAAAGAAGAGCTCGTAAGACCAGTGAAATTGATAATAATGGTTGACGTTACTGTGAGGGGTGTTATTCTAATCGCGCTTGAAAGTACGTTTGATATTTATGCACACTGTTTCGATGTTCCATTGTAGTACCTCGTCTTGTATATCATAAGTAATAGCAACACGCTTCAGCAAACCTCGCCTTGAAAAAGGTTTTTTTATTACTCTTGAAAATTATAGGAAAGACTATGTCTACTACTACTGGTACAGTTAAATGGTTCAACGAATCTAAAGGTTTTGGTTTCATTCAGCAAGAAAATGGTCCTGACGTATTTGCTCACTTCCGTGCAATTACTGGTACTGGCTTCAAAACACTAGCTGAAGGCCAAAAAGTTGAGTTCACTGTAACTCAAGGCCAAAAAGGTCCTCAAGCAGAGAATATCGTAGTACTTTAATTCAAGCTTGCTTGATTAAATACGAATTCCAAAAAAAGGCAAACTTTTAGTTTGCCTTTTTTTATGCTTGAAATTCAGTCTTTTGGTATAGGTCAGGCCTCAATAGAGTCGACCTATGCATGGCTGTTAGACAGTCAGCTCACCCTTAAGGTTACTGGTGAGTCTTTGTTTCATTTCTGACACACTTAAAGTTTTACTCAGAAGGTAATGCAGTTTCGCGAGTGCAGCTTCTGGTGTCATGTCTCCTCCTGAAAGTACCCCCACATCCTGTAGAACATTACCATTGGCATAACCGGACATATTGACTTTTCCGCGCAGGCATTGGGTACAGTTAACGATTAAAATGCCGTTGTCATTGGCTTGCTTGAGTTCATTCAACAACGCTGGGTTTTGCGGCGCGTTACCTACACCGTAACTAAGCAGAATAAGGGCTTTCACTGGCTGTTGCAGAATGTTGCGTATCACTTCTGCGCTGATCCCTGGATATAAGCTAACCACGCCCACCGGTTGAGGTGTAACGCTGCTCACGACCAGAGGTTGCTGATCAATCGGTGTGACTTTCCCTGCTTTTACCTCAATGTTAATACCAGCTTTAAGCAGCATCGGAAAATTGGGTGAGCCAAATGCATCGAAACCGTCAGCGTCTAATTTTCGACTCCGATTACCGCGAAACAGCTTATTGTTGAAGTACAGGCTCACTTCAGGAATAGGGTAGTTAGCCGCCAAATAAAGGGCGTTTAGTAAGTTCTCTTGGCCATCAGATCGTAATTGCGCTAACGGTATTTGCGAGCCAGTGACAATAACCGGTTTACCTAGGTTTTCCAGCATAAACGACAGCACGGACGCGGTGTATGCCATGGTATCAGTGCCGTGTAGAATGATAAAACCGTCATAATCTTGATAATTTTGCTTTATGTCATCCGCTATTTGTTGCCAATCTTTTGGGCTCATATCCGCAGAATCGATCAAGCTATGATATTCATTGATGGTGAAATCAGGCATTTCTTGACGATGAAATTCAGGCATCTTAGCGATAGTTTCAGATAAGAACCCAGCTGCGGGCACATAACCTTTTGATGAGGGGCGCATGCCGATAGTGCCGCCCGTATAAGCAACATAGATTTGTTTTTTCACTTTAAAACTCGTAGGACTTAATTTAAGCGAATTGTAACCCAATAACTGGTTAAAAACCCTCTGTACTAAGCGCTTAGTACAAACCGCTTAGCATAAACCGCTTAATGCGAAGTGTTTAGGGTAAGGCCTTAACGCCCTCTGTTGGCGTGACATTGCTTGCAAACGCTTGGGGATAGAGCTGACGAGCTGGCAAGTTTTCAAATGAGGCAAGCAGCTCAGTGAAAACAGGTGCCCCGAGTAATCCATCTAGATCATTCATTACTTGCCCAGCACTAGCGTATTGCTCGTTGCAGCAGAATTGATACTGGCTAATCAATTTGCTGAGCCGAGTATGGTGCTGTTCAGCCAATGCTTTATCTGCAAGTATGAAAAAATAAGCACTGCCCCAATAAGCGGCAGGGTATTGTTTTTGGCTCATTAAACGCCTAGCAATAGAGGCCGGCGTTAAGTCGCTGTTGAACCATTTCAAATGAGGGGCTATTTTATTTTGGTAATTTTGCTCCAACGAACCCTCAAGTATCCCTGCGTTTGCCATGATTTGATACTGCATAAAACTAGCGAATCCCTCGGCAAGCCAAGCATAGTTTCCGCCCAGATAGGGAAGCGCTAAATGGCTTATTTCGTGATAAATTGTCCAATCGCGAATGAATTTATCTTGCTGAAAACGGCTGTCCACGTGTAAATAAATACGCTGAGGTTTATCCCGTCGCGTGTAAGCCCAAGGTACAGGTTGATTAGATTTTTTAGGCACCAGATGAAATATTAAGCGTGATGGATACACCCCTAAGGTATCTCGGGTGGCATTGACGCCTGTTTTCACCCATTGCTTTAATTTTTCTTTATCAGCGGCATTGAAACGCTTAAATCCGTGGATCTCAAACTGATCGAACTGCCCTGCATTTATTTGTCTTATTCTGCTTTCAACACGCTCTACTCGCGCGCTCTGGGTGTCTTCAAGCAAGGGGGAAGTCATTGCTTGGGTATCGAACAAAACAGCCAATAAGAGCAAATTAAAGCACAAAGAGCGGCGTCGAGGACTGCGGATAAACCGCGTGGAGTTGGGGGCGAGGCCCCCTGAAATTAGCTTTGCAGCGGATAGCATTGAAGATCAACTCAGGCAGCGGTTGAACATCTGTATCGCCATTTGGTAACACTCAAGAGCTAGAGCAGGATCGTATCTGTCACCTTCATCGCGCATAAATGCATGCTGGGCATTGAGCTCATGCCAAGTGAAGTTGAGGTTGTGATCTTGCATAGTGGCGTTGATCAGTTCTCTGCCTTCTCGGGATACGTGTGGGTCTTGTTTGCCAAAAATCATACACAGCTCAGCTTTAATTTTGGGGCATTGGCTCAAGGAGTCATTGCCATGAGCACAGGGTAAGGTGTTGGAGTGAATGTCTGTTGGGTATAAACAAAAGGCGCCGTCTACTCTTGGGTTCAAAGCAGCCCTAAAGGCAAGATGGCCACCAATACACACGCCCATAGAGCCCACCTTTGCATTGCAGTAGGTCTGTGAATCGATGAAGTTGAGCATGCTTTGGGTGTCGCTGTCGTGTTGCTCCAAAGGCTTGGCGAATTTATCCGCATTGCCTTTGTCTTTACCTATATCATCATAGGCAAGTACGGTCCCGGCTGGATTTAGCTCATGAAACACCTCGGGTACTAACACAACAAATCCGTGTCCTGCTAGCAGTTTGGCGCTGCGAGTTATTGGTGCCGTTTCTTGAAATATCTCAGAATAAAAGATAATGCTAGGATAAGCGCCAGCACTGACAGGTCGGTAAATTGACGTTTGCATATTGCCACTTGGCGTAGAAATAACGGCTTGATGAGATTGAATGATCATAGCTGATTGAAGTCACTGAATAAGAGTAGGCCTAAGAGTAAATCAAGGAAGGCTATCTTTGAAGAAAAAGATAGTATCGGCTGTGCAGGTGACCAGTAAAGCTGCTACATTAACGCCCGCAAAAATAATCTAACTGGAGTGGAACGATGTTTAACGTAAATGAATATTTTGAAGGTAACGTAAAATCTATCGCATTTGACACAGCAGTGGGTAACTCTACGTTAGGGGTTATGGCGCCTGGTGAGTATGAGTTTGCCACCTCACAGCATGAAACCATGAGCGTAGTCAGCGGTGCAATGACCGTTTTATTACCAGGCGAAAGTGAGTGGAAAACCCTTACCGCCGGCCAAGTGTTCACAGTAGATGCTAACGTGAAATTCAAAGCGCAAGTGTCAGTGAATACTGCTTACCTTTGTGACTATGTATAGTTGCTAAGAAACTAACTGTCGGTAAAGGCGAATAACGAACATGCAAAAAACGGTTAAGAAGCTCGATAACAATGTGATAAAAGCGTTGACCATTGTTTGTGAGCAAGCCAAACGCGAGGTGCCGGGCTTTGAATGGATCACCCATACAGCTAGCTATGACCGCTTCCCTGGTAGTTTAGCGGTAATTTGCGTGTTCGATACTCAGGCCTCGTTAGAGCAAGTGCAAATGCATGAACAGGATGTGTATTTGCGCCGCCAAATCCAAGCGCAATTGCTCAAGGTGGGGATTAAGTTGAAAGATGCTCGTCATCATGTGCGTTATGATACTGAGCAAGCATGTGAAGCGCAGAACAATGGCAATTGGCAGCTGCGTTTAAAGCAACACTGACAGATTCGGTTTTATGTTTAGGCAGTCATGCCTAGGCCATATATTTATACCCAACCATGACATGATAAGAGCTTCCCTTTGAATAAAAACGTACCCAGTGCAACGGTGACATTTCGCTTTTTGAACCTGGACAAGATGCAAGCGTTTACCTTGGTAAGAGAAGTTGAGGGGGCTCATTATGTCGCCGCAGACGTTGCAGGTAAATATGTTGGGAGCGTGGAACTTGCAGAGCAACGATTTGATGAATTAAACATATTTTTTGTTCGTCAGCAGATAAACATAGCCGAGTGCGATATTCATATTGCTGCGGTGTTAAACCATAATGACCAGCAAGTAGCCGCGCCGCCGATGGTGAACAAATTGCTAAAACACATCGACTGTCAATTGACGTTTTCTGTTATTAAAGGCGACTCAGTGTAAAGTCGCCTTCTATTGTCGCTAGTGCTTATTCTTATTCGCCAAGCGGTCGATTATCGCTTTATGTTGGGGGAATTTTTCGAGTAGTGCTTCACGGTTTATTTCTATCATATCTTCTTGTTCCCAGCCGGGGGCTACCGCTTCACTGACTAAACCGTATGTGCCAACAGGCAATTCAGCCGCTTTATAGGTTCCACCAGGAACGGCGAGTTGTAATTGCTGACCGTTTTGGATATCAGGCCCAACGACCACTTTCTCGTATCGCCCATCAGGGTAAATCATGTGATACGTGATTGGCGCACCCATATGATAAAACTCAATGCCATCAGAGTGCTTGGTGTGAAAATGATCAATGTTGTTGTCGTCGGTCAACATGTAGAAAATAGCCGTCATAGTGGTTCTGTCACCTCGAGGGGTCGTGACTTTATCTCTGTGATTGGCTTTGAATGTTTGACGAAAATATCCCCCTTCAAAATGATGTGATAACTTGAGCTGAGATATGACTTGCTCTTTGCTCAGCTGGGGTACGGGAGGATTTGCTGCCATTAGCTCAGTGGTAAACATTGCGCTGCTTACTAGGCTAAGTGTTACCAGCGTTTTTTTAATCCTGAGAATAGCTGTTGATTTCGTTTTAGACGTTGCGTTGCACTGCATGTTATCGTTTTTACCCTTGCTGTATACGTTTATTGCGTTGAGTATCTGGGGAGTAACTTAAATATCGCGCCTGTCAGGTTATGATAGAGGTTGGACTGTTTCGTCCAAGGTTACTGTTTTGGCATCGACTCGATCAATTATTTTGATTATGGTGGTTTGTACGGTTTCATCTTTGCGAATATCGTTGTCGCTACTGAAACTTTCCGTCATTGGCGCGGCGTCTTCTTGCTCTATAAAGCTCACTTCCACTTTACTTGCTAGCGCACTCGTTTCACCAAAATACTGAATACTGATCATAGGGTACCCGTGAAAGCCACGTTTAACCCGTTTCTCGATACGTTTTTGCGCTTTATCTAGGTTCATTTTTCATCATCCGATAGGTAGATAGATTTTAAAATAGGCGTCACTAGTGTGATGTCGCTACTGCATTTGGTGCTGCCATAAATACTATAGCAATGTGTATTATTCTACTATTCGAGTTTTCAAGTTGTAATAACACACATCTACATTGCCATTACCTTTGTAATGAAAAAATTCATTCTCCAATGTGCGTCCGAGCGCTATGCGAGTGGTAACGGCGTCAGAGTGTTCATCTTGCACCTGAACGTCAACACGCTGCTGCGCCGGAATATCATTGGCAAGCCTAGCCCAGACTATTTTGGTGCGCTTTGTTGGGTCTTCAATTACCCCGCTGGGGACATTCACTGAGGCGCGTTTAATACGTTGTACATGGTGCATACCGTAAATCACTTTTCCCAGCACGCTCATGTTCCTATCAAGATGCCTTGGAGCTTGTCCGATGGCGATATAAAACTCGGAACTCGCGGTGTTAAGTCCATTGTTACGGCCAAATGCAACCACACCAGGGCAGTGCAATAACCACTCTTGGTGAATTGATGGGTCGCGACCTGCAGCAAAACCGTTTAAGAAACCTGTTTGCGGAGCCATAAACTCGCCAGTTTGCACCAACACGAACGGGTCATCGTCAGCGTTGCCTAAGCCATTATAACTACGAGTTAGTTCCGCTGGCAGCTGTTTAGTGTGTTCATGAGGCCTACTTTCTGTAACATCTCCCCCTTGAGCTACAAAGCCGTCAATCACGCGATAGAAGTCTAAACCATCGTAAAAGCCGTCTTTGATGAGCCCCTTAAACTGCGCAACATTGATAGGGGACATGAACGGTGCCAGCTCCATAATAACGAGCCCTGAGTCCAGCTGCATATAAACCAGATTTGTTGATTCAGGTGTTCGCCATTGAGGTACGACGCGAGTTGAATTTTCTGTCTTGGCTACGCTGGCTACAGGGCTATTCGTTTGTGAGGACGTCGCAAATAGTGAAACGAATAGAGTGAAAATACTAAGTGTGATGGCGGTGAAGGTGTATTTATACCAACTCCATTAAATAATTAGCCACTCAGCGAAAATTTAAAGGGACTTAATCAAGGCGCTTGAATGAAGTAATAGTGGTTCTCTTTCGAGTTCGAGCAACGCTGAGAAAGTCCCTTTAAAATTCGCCCTCTCAGAATCCCCCTGCGGGTTCTGTACTGCGTTCTCGGTATTTGAAAGGGAACAGCCATTACTGCACACCGACACCTTGTCCAAAACCCGCAGGATGAATTCTGAGAGGGCAATTATTTAATGGAATTGGTATTAAGCATTGTTAAATTTATCTATTGGCGCAACAAGTTACGTTATAGAAACAAAAAACTCGCCGATTGGCGAGTTTTGTTTTTATATGCAAACTGTAGCGTGATAATTACTTAACTTCTACACCGGCTGCCTGCTTATCAGCATGGTAGCTTGAACGCACCATAGGGCCACATGCTGCGTGAGTAAAGCCGATCTCTTTCGCGATCACGCCAAGCTCGTCAAACTCCGTAGGATGCACATAACGCTTTAATGGGAAGTGGTGCTTACTCGGTTGTAGGTACTGACCAAGGGTAAGCATCTCAACATTGTGTGCGCGTAAGTCTTTAAGTACTTCTGCGATTTCTTCTTTGTTTTCGCCCATGCCCATCATTAAGCCTGATTTGGTGGGGATATCAGGATGTTGCTCTTTGAATTTCTTAAGCAAATCAAGTGACCACTGATAGTTTGCCCCAGGGCGACATTCACGGTATAGGCGAGGGATGGTTTCCAAATTATGGTTAAACACATCTGGCACGCCGTTTTTAAGGATCTCTAATGCTTTGTCCATACGACCGCGAAAATCGGGTACAAGTACTTCAATTTTAGTCGTTGGACTGTGCTCGCGAATAGCGTTTATGCAATCAACAAAGTGTTGGGCGCCACCGTCACGTAAATCATCGCGATCCACAGAGGTGATAACCACATACTTAAGTTGCATTTCAGCGATGGTCTTGGCTAATTTGATAGGCTCTTCTGCACTTGGAGGCAGTGGCTTACCATGAGCAACATCACAAAACGGGCAGCGACGGGTGCATATATCGCCCAAAATCATAAAGGTCGCAGTACCATGGTTAAAACATTCAGCAAGGTTGGGGCAACTTGCTTCTTCGCACACCGAGTGCAAATTGTTTTTACGCAATGTCTTTTTAATATGATCGATACGATCCGTGGTGCGCGGTAAGCGAATTTTAATCCACTCTGGTTTGCGCAACATCTCTGCCTTTTCAGTGGGCATGATAGTGATCGGAATATGTTTAACTTTTTCATCATCCCGGAGTTTTTCTCCGGCTTGTGGACGTGCGTTACTCATCAAAACCTTCTTTGTTTTCGACGCTTGCAATACCAAGCAATGAACATAATTTTTCGGCGATAGCTGGGCCAGCAACCGCGAGTGAATCTGGCCCGCCTAATTGGGTGCAATCTACCATTTCTAGGCCGGCATAACCACAAGGATTAATTCGTTGAAAGGGTGCTAAGTCCATATTAACGTTCAGGGCAAGGCCATGAAAGGAACATCCTCGACGAATACGTAAACCAATTGAGCAGACCTTTTTGCTATCAACATACACACCAGGGGCATCTGCCTTGGGGTAAGCGTCTACCTTGTACTCTTTTAATGTATCAACAATGCAGCTCTCTAATGCGCTAACCAAGGTGCGTACACCTAAGCCGTGTCGCTTTAAGTTTAACAGCACATACATCATTTGTTGGCCAGGGCCGTGATAGGTGACTTGACCACCGCGGTCGACTTTTACGACTGGGATATCCCCTGGGGCAAGAAGGTGCTCTTCTCTACCGGCTTGGCCTTGTGTAAATACAGGGTCGTGTTCAACTAGCCATATTTCGTCTTGGCTGCTGCTGTCCCGCGAATCGGTAAAATCTTGCATCGCTTGCCAAATCGGAAAATACGCTTGGCGGCCGAGCTGGCGAATAATGACAGGGGTTGTGTCGTTCAAACCTTAGTGGTGTCCTATAGAAGAATAGCGCACAGACAGGTGCGCTATATATAGCTTGCTTTTAGAGAACTACACGAACCAATTCAAGCTTAGAAAGCTCAGTATAGATGGTTTCCATGTGCTCTTTGCTCGTTACACGCACGCTGATAGACAACGAATGGTAAGTGCCTTTTGAGCTCGGTTTTACACTGGGGGAATAGTCACCAGGTGCATGGTTTTGCAAGCAGTTGATGACATGATCCGGTAACCGTTCATCCGCTACACCCATGACCTTGAAGGTTTGGTGGCAAGGGAAGTCGAGTAATTTATCAAATTGGGTTTGCATAATATTCTGCTCAATTTGTCTTAGCTATCAAAGCCAAGTTGCAGTTTAACGAAGTCTACAAGGCGGTCAATCATACCGCCTTCTTTTACTTCTTGTAATGTAACCAAAGGATATTCGGCTACGTCTTCACCGTCTAATTGCAAGAATAACTTTCCAACTACTTCACCTTTAGCCAAAGGTGCTTCTAACTTCTTATCTAGCTCGAAGTTGGCTTCTAAATTTTTGCTCTGACCGCGAGGAATAGTAATGGGGGTGTCTTGTGAAATACCAAGATCTACAGTCTCTTTGTCGCCCATAAATATGCGGTGTGATACAAAGCTTTCGCCTGCCTGATACGGGGTAATAGTTTCATAGAATCTAAACCCATACTTAAGCAGCTTTTTGTTTTCAACTTTACGTGCACGCTCGCTATCAGCGCCCATGACCACCGCGATTAAACGCATGTCGCCTTGGGTCGCTGAGGACACCAAGCTATAACCTGCATCTGAGGTGTGGCCCGTTTTTATGCCATCCACATTCAGGCTTTTATCCCACAATAAACCGTTACGGTTATATTGCTTGATGTTGTTGTAGGTAAACTCTTTTTCGCTATAAACCTTATACTCATTTGGCACATCTGTGATCAATGCGCGGGCTAAGGTCGCCATATCCCGAGGGGTCGTGTAATGGTCGGCATCTTGTAAGCCATGGCTGTTTACAAAGTGCGTTGACGTCATGCCTAACTTTTCAGCGTGCAAATTCATCATGCTGGCAAACGCATCTTCGCTACCGGCAATGTGCTCTGCCATCGCCACGCATGCATCATTTCCCGACTGTACAATGATGCCGCGATTTAAGTCGCCCACCGAAATTTGTGTACCCACTTCGATAAACATCTTAGATGAATCAGGAAAGTTCTTGGCCCAAGCATTTTCTGAAATCGTGACCATGTCAGTGTCTTTAATATTGCCATTGGCGATCTCTTTGCCGATCACGTAGCTTGTCATCATTTTAGTCAAGCTTGCTGGCGGTATCTGAATATCAGAATTTTGCTCAGCAATCACCTTGCCGGTTTGAAAATCGACTAAAATAAAGCCTTTAGCCGATACGGAAGGCGCGTCAGGTATGATGACCGCTGCACTCGCCGCATGAGATAAAAAGGAAAGGGAGAAGCAGCTAAAGATGGCTAATATGAGTGTCTTGGTGTTTCGCATGGACCTACCGTAATGTGATATTTGTTAAGAAAGTGGTGTTTGACGTGTCGCGCCTAAAACGATGGCTAATATATCAGTTTTTCAATGACTTTGCTGCGCTGACAACAAAAATTGTTACACAAAACAAAATCGTTAAAAAGCGCTCATAAGACAATCTTTTGGACGGAAAGTTTAACCTAGGGCTCATTCGAAGGATAAAACTTGTAAGCGTCGCTATATCCGCTTTTACGCAGCTGATTTAAGATCCCCAATGCTTCGTGCTCGGACGTAAATGGCCCAAGTCTTAAGCGATATAATCCTTCTTCAAGTGGTGCAACAAAAGGCACTTGATACAAATTTGCCAGGGCGTTACCAATTTTGGTAATTCGCTGATCGTTACTCAGGGCTGCTATTTGAATGAATACCTTTTCTTGGGTGGGTATTTCTGTAGGAGTCGCTATTGGCGGCGCAGATGCGACACTGGGTGAGTTTGGTGATGTAGCCGATGTTGTACCTAAAGCCGGTACGCGGGGCACTTGGGCGATTTGTACATTGTCGTTACGCATAGCATCATCTTTTAACGGAGTAGGTGGCTCAGATAAACCGTTACCCACTGTCTGCATACCTGCTTCGTCAATATGAATGACCTCTAGTTTAACTTGGGTAGTGCCTGTACTTAACATACCGAGTTTCATTGCAGCTGCATAAGATAAATCGATTATTCTTTTGTCATGAAACGGGCCACGGTCGTTTACCCGGACTATGGCTTCGCGGCCATTTTTTAGGTTAGTTACTTTTACGTACGAAGGCAGTGGCAATGTTTTATGAGCAGCACTCATGGCGTACATGTCGTAGGTTTCACCGTTGGACGTGAGATGCCCATGAAATTTCTGGCCATACCAAGAAGCGCCGCCAGTAGCTGAGTATCCTTTACCGGTTTTAAGAGGGGTATACTGCTTGCCTAAAACTGAATAGCTGCGCAAATTCGCAAGGGCGTAGGGTTCATACATAGGTTCGGCATCATCAAACTTTATTCCATCTCTAATCGCGCTGGGAGCGGAATCTTTATGCTGGCTGTAGCGGCTGTTATTTGAACTCGGCGAATTGGCGCACGCCGCTATGAATGTGACCAGCATGATTAAAAACGCGTACTTAAGCATCATCTTGTGAACTCAGTTGTGCGTCTTTGTCTAACGAGTTGATGCCGCTGGCTAATTGTCGGCTAAATTGAAACGCGACCATTGCATACAATTTGCTGTGGTTATAGCGAGTGATCACGTAAAAATTTTTCAACCCAAGCCAATAGTCGTGCCCGCTAGCTTGGGCAAAATTAAGTAATTTAGCGTCACTATCAGCCGCGATACCATCCCACTTATCTTGGGCTTTTTCGATCCCGACGCGCTTAGCTGTTTCGACATCAATGCTAATATCTGCTTGGTGCAACTGGGCAAAGGTCTCACGATACTTAAGGGATTTTCTTAACCAAGGCTTTGCGTTTCCAGGCGTTACGTTTACTGGAAAAGCAATCGAATCACCTCGTTGCCAGCCGTTACGTTTAAAATAATTGGCGATACTGCCAATAGCGTCCACTGGGTTATTCAGTAAATCGCGTACGCCGTCATTGTCAAAATCAACTGCATAATGGCGATAACTAGATGGAATGAATTGCCCCCAGCCCATCGCGCCTGCGTAAGAGCTTTGTAACTGCTTGGCATCAAACTCCTCTTCATTCGCTAACAATATTAACTGAGCCAATTCCTTTTTAAAAAATGAGGAACGGGGCGGATAGTGAAAGCCCAGGGTGTAGAGGGCATTGAGCGCTGCGTAGCTACCTTTGTAGGTACCATAAAAGGACTCGATACCTAAAATAGCGACGATCATCTCTGCTGGTACACCATATTCTTTCTCTGCGCGGGCTAATGTTTCCCGGTGAGCTTGGTAGAATTCGAGGCCTTTCTGTAGTCTTTTCTCAGTCAAAAATATGGGGTAATACTGATGCCAAGGCTTTGCTTCCCAAGGCCGTTTTATCGCATCGATCACTGCTTGGTCTTTTTCAGCTTGGTTAAGTAACTGCAGCACCGTTTCGCGATTTAAATTGTGCTTTGTTACTATGGCGTCCAAGAAGGCAGTTTCTGCCTCAGGCAGAGATTGTGCACTACTTATTGGTGCCAATACTATTAGATAAAGAGCAAGCAATACGTGGGGTACGCGGCGAAAAAGACGATTACATAAGGTTGAGAACGACACATTAGCTCCACAAAGTGACAACATTAATTTACCCACTGACGTGCTAAGTACATTAGCAAATCTATATATAAGTGTTAACGGGACAATAACCGTTTCTGGGTGGCGATGGCCATTAAAATGCCAAACCCTGCGAGTAAGGTGACCATGGATGTCCCTCCATAGCTTACGAGCGGCAAGGGCACACCGACTACGGGCAGTATGCCCGATACCATACCCATATTAACAAATACATAAACAAAGAATGTTAGCGTAATACTGCCTGCGAGTAGCTTACTAAAGGCATCTTGAGCGCGGTTTGCGATAATCATGCCGCGGATAACGATGAAAGTATAAATAGCCAATAAGCCGACCACGCCCCAAAAACCAAATTCTTCACTAAATACTGCAAAAATAAAATCTGTATGTCGCTCGGGTAAAAATTCTAATTGAGACTGAGTGCCTTGCAACCAACCCTTACCCTCGGCGCCGCCTGAGCCTATGGCAATTTGTGATTGAATAATATGGTAGCCAGACCCCAATGGGTCGCTTTCTGGATTGAGGAAGGTTAATACTCGTTGTTTTTGATAGTCCTTCATGAGGAAGTTCCACATGATAGGGCTGAATATGGATACCGCTAAGGCAATACCTCCGATGAAGCGCCAACTCATACCAGCAAGGAAGAGTGCGAATATCCCTGAGCTGGCAATTAATAAAGAGGTGCCTAAATCAGGTTGTTGCGCAATCAACAACGTGGGAACGCCTACCAAAATAAAGCCAAATAATATGTGTCTTAATTTCGGGGGAAGGTTAAATTGACTGATGTACCAAGCCACCATCATGGGAACAGCAAGCTTCATGATTTCTGAAGGTTGAAAACGCACTACCCCTAAGTCCAACCAGCGCTGAGCGCCTTTTCCTACATGGCCGAATACGATCACCGCAACTAACATGGCGATCCCGAGTATATAAAAATAAATAGATAACTTTTGGTAGGCTAACGGTGGAATTTGCGCCACGGCCAACATGACCCCAAGCGCCAACCCGAGTCGAATAAGTTGACGGTCAATGAGTTGCCAGTCTTGGCCCCCAGCAGAATATATCGTTACTAAGCCAACGGCCATCAGTACCAGCAACCCGATGAGTAGCGGCCCGTCACAATGTATGCGATTGAGCAAAGAACGCTTATTGGGGTCAAGCTTGGTGCGTAGCATCATATTCATAACAATCGTCAGTGCCTAATGAGTGTGTGAAGTGGTTTGATGGGCGACATCTTGCGATACTTCCCGTTCTTTTACGTCCGGTTTAGGCGCAAACTCTCGCTCTTCAAAGTATTTATCCATCATCATTCTGGCCAAAGGAGCGGCTTGTGAGCTACCGCCACCGGCATTTTCAAGCACCACGGTAACGGCAATTTCCGGTTTTTCATAAGGCGCAAAACCCACGTACATGGCATTGTCGCGCAAGTTTTCAGCCAAGCTCTCGGCATCATATTTTGCATCTTGGGCGATGGCCACCAATTGTGCTGTACCGGTTTTACCCGCCGACACATAGGGTGTATCAACAAACGCACGACGAGCTGTACCGGTTTTGCGGTTAACTACGCCGTACATGGCATCTAGTACAGTGTCCCAGTTTTTATCATTTTTAATGTCCATCGGGCGGCGCTCTTTGCTGCCCTCAAGAACCACTTCACTGTTAACGTATTTTCCGCGCAATATCTGCGGAATATAACGATGTCCGTGATTGACTAAGGTGGTGATAGATTGTGTCAATTGGATAGGAGTGACGGTCCAATAACTTTGGCCAATGCCCACGGGAATGGTATCGCCGATGTACCAGGGTTGATTGAATCGAGCACGCTTCCAGCCACGGCTGGGCATGTTTGCATCTGACTCTTCGTGTAAATCTATGCCGGTGTAATCGCCGAAACCAAATTCAAACATGTTATCGCTGATTTTATCGATACCTAACCGATAAGCCAGATCGTAAAAGTAGATGTCACAGGATTGTTCTATGGCTGAGGTTAAATCAACCCACCCATGTCCCCAGCGTTTCCAGTCTCGCCACACGTGTTCTACATTTTTTAGGCGATATTTGCCGTTATCGAAGATGCGCGTTTTTGGGGTCACTGTGTTCTCTTCTAGGCCAACTAAGGCTAAATGAGGCTTTATGGTTGAAGCTGGAGGATACTGACCTTGCGTGGCGCGGTTAATCAGTGGGCGCCCATTTGAATTTAATAACGCGCTGTAATTTTTACTGCTAATACCGTGAACGAATAAGTTGGGGTCGTAGCTTGGGCTACTGAACATGGCCAACACACCGCCGTCATCTGAATCAAGCATTACGATGGTACCCTTGTCACCATCTAAAATGCGCTCTGCTTCTTGTTGCAGTTTCAAATCGATATTTAGGACGATATCTTGCCCTGGAACGGGAGGGCTAAAGTTGAGCGTGCGGATCACGCGCCCTTGGTTGTTGACCTCTACCTCTTGATAACCTACCTGACCATGCAGAATATCTTCGTGGTACTTTTCAACCCCAAGCTTTCCTATGTCATGGGTTGCGGCATAATTTGCTTCAAGGCCTGCTTCGCTAAGCTTTTGTAGATCCTTTTTATTAATTTTTGATACGTAACCCAGTACATGGGTTAATGTTTTTCCGTATGGATAGTGTCGTGTTAAGCGAGCTTCTACACTCACTCCTGGGAACTTGTGTTGATTGGCAGAAAAAAGGGCGACTTCTTCTGGAGTCAAACGTTTACGCAAAGACACGGGTTTGAAGCGTCGATTGCGTTTTATTTCTCGATAAAAGTCGGTGATTTCGTCTTCGTCCACATCGAGCAATACGCTCAACAGGCCAAGCGTTCTCTCTAAATTATCTACCTTTTCAGGAATGACTTCCAAGTTGAAAACGGGACGGTTTTCAGCCAACAGAGTGCCATTTCTGTCGTAAATTAACCCGCGGTTCGGCGCGACTGGCAATATTTTTATGCGATTGCCATTAGAGCGCGTTTGATAATCTTCAAAGCGGGTGATTTGCAGGTAGTATAGGTTGCTCAATACCATGGCAATCATCATGAAAATGACCAACATAGCGATGACCGTACGCCGAGCAAAAAGGTTTGCTTCAGCGGTGTGGTCTTTAATCGTTACACGATGACGAGCCATGACTATTCTCGATGATACGGATGGTTGGTATTCACCGACCAAGCTCGATACAAGCTTTCAGCGACAATGATCCTGACTAGAGGGTGGGGCAAAGTGAGCGGAGATAGAGACCATTTTTGTTCAGATGCAGCAATACACTCCGGTGCTAAGCCCTCAGGGCCGCCAATGAGCAGGCTGACATCCCGCCCATCCATTTGCCACTTTTGCATATTACTCGCAAGCATTGGCGTATCCCAAGGCTTACCCGTCACTTCAAGAGTCACAATGCGATTGCCTTTAGGAATTGCTGCCATGGTCAATTCGCCTTCCTTGTGCAAAATACGTTTTATGTCCGCATTTTTACCGCGCTTACCAGCGGGTATCTCTGTTAGGCTAAGGGGCATATCAGAAGGAAAACGTTTACCGTATTGTTGGTAACCTTGTTCAACCCAACTTGGCATTTTACTGCCAACGGCTATTAGTTGAATTCGCATGGTGTTATCTACTTTGCAATGTTACAGCTAGTGCTTCGACGGGGAATTAGCCCCAAAGTTTCTCTAACTGATAAAAATCTCTGGCGTCGTCTTGCATTACGTGTAGCACTACATCACCTAAATCGACTAATACCCAATCGCCAACTTCACGGCCTTCGATGCTCAGAGGCGGATTACCCGCTTGTTTGGCTTCAACCACTACATTTTCGGCAATAGAGACCACATGTCGTTTTGAGTTTCCTGAACATATCAGCATGGTTTCTGTCACGCTTGATTTTTCTGATACGTCTAAATCTATGATATCTCGACCTTTTAGGTCTTCAATTTTTTCTACCACAAAGGCTTTTAACTGTTGGTGATCCAAAGGGATTCCTTATATTGAACGGGCGAAGTATAAGTTTATCAGAAAGTGGTGCTCGGCTGATATAACTTATGTGTTTGTATGTATCGGCGTACCTTCGGAGCGAGCATGTCGTCTGTTGGTAAGTTGTTAATTATACGCCGGCGTATCTCACTAGACGATATGTCCAGTTCCGGTGTGTCGGCAAGAAATATTTTACCATGTAATGCATTGTGCAGGGCATTATTAGTGGCGACCTGTCGCTCTGCTAGTAGAGCTTTCAATTCTTCACTTAAGGGCGTTTTAGTACCTGGACGACAACACACAACAAAATGGCAATAATCGAATAATGCTTGCCATTCATTCCAACTCAGCAACGAATGCAGGGAGTCCATACCGATAAAAAAGCATAGAGGATGCTTTGGATACTCTTTGCGCAATGCTCGCAGCGTGTGAATGGTGTATGAAGGCGTATCGCTGTGTATTTCCCGCTCATCAATATATAACTTCGGGTACTGCTCAATGGCTAATTTCAGCATGGCTAAGCGGTGATGACTGGCACTGGGGGCATGATTTTTGTGCACAGGAATATGACACGGTAGCATCGCCACAGATTGCACACCAGCTTGCTGTGCTGCCACGATAACGGATTCAGTGTGGCCGTAGTGAACAGGATCAAATGTCCCCCCAAATATGCCTAATGCTGGTCGTAAGTTATTCAATTTAAAGCAAAGTTCTCTAAAGACATAGGAATAAATAGCAAACACAGGTGACAAAGTTCAACATATGGGCGTTCCACTTGGGATTGCTTCAATGCGCTGTCCATGATGTTGAGTTTGTGCTGAAGTTGTTGCATATGAATAGGAGATAATCGCTGTAAGGCAGATAGATACATACCTTGACGGTTCTTCCAAATGCGATGTTGATTCCAGTTTATGGCTTGTCCTGCCTGTTTGCTGGCTTGCAGTGCACGTAGTGTCTGCCATTCGCGGGTTAGCGCCCACATAATAATATTTGGCTCTACACCTTCACTTTCAAGGCGATATAGCATTTTCACTGACTTTTGGCTGTCCCCTGCAAGCAACACGTCTATCAATTGAAAGACGTTGTACCTAGATTGATCAACCACTGCTTGCTCCACCTCTTCTATGGTTGGGTTGCCATTAGGGTAGAGTAAACAGAGCTTTTCAATTTCTTGACTGGCGGCTAGCAGATTACCTTCACAATACTCCGCTAAAAGTCGGGTTACATCTGGCGTGACGTGCAAACCTTGGGTTCGCATTTGCTCCATTAACCACTGCTGCAGAGCGTTACCTTCTAGTGGGTAACAAGGTACATACGTACCGTGTTTATCAATGGCTTTAAACCACTTACTGTTTTGCACGTCCTTGCCAATTTTGGCTCCGTGAATAACCAATAGAATATCAGGGTTATTTTGTGCACTCAGCTCGGTCAGTATTTTACTACCTTGGGTGCCAGGTTTCCCTGTGGGCAATTCGAGCTCAATATACTGACGAGAAGAAAATAACGAGAGCGTTTGCGTTGCTTCGAGTAATGTTGCCCAATCGAACTGCGCATCGGCAACGAGGGTTTGTCTTTCGTCAAATCCTTGCTCAGTAGCCAGTTCGCGTATTTGGTTAATCGCCGTCAGCTTTTGCTGGGGTTCATCACCAAAAATGAGATAAAAGGGCTGCAGGCCCTTTTTCAACGTTGCGTGAAATCGATTGGGGTAAACTTGCATTAAGGTCTAATGGGTGCAGTGTTTGCTATGGTGCGCTGGGCAATTGATATTTGATGGATGATACGGATTGCCGCTTGTTTGCGCATTTCAGATAACACCAGTTCAAGCTCACGAGATTTTGCCAATACGGCATCGGGATCATCTTGGTACTCTCGCTTAATATCAAACTCGAGCAATTGAGCATCACTATTGGCAAACTGTAGCTCATAGCGAACGGTGTAAATCAATTCATACTCAGCGACTTGACCTGTGCTGAAAAGCGATAATAAACGTCTATCAAGAACATCACTTAATAGGTATATGCTAGAAGTGTTAGAGGTGCCTTTCACACTAGAGTCAATCACCTCAACACTGTAAGGCTTTAGTTCATTGCGAAGGGCGCGCTCTAGCGCCGAGTGTGCTTCGCTTGAGCCTACCCTTAACTGAGAAACACTTGCGGGTAGCTCATAATTGCCACGCAATGAAAAACCGCAACCACTGATAATAAGGCTACAGAATAAGCAGATGATGAGGTTTCGCATTGCGTTTTTCACTCGTTAGTTGGCGACAATGTTGAGCAATTTACCAGCAATATAAATCACCTTGCGTATGGTCTTGCCGTCTACAAACTGCTGCACATTTTCTTGAGCTAAACCAAGGGCCTGTACTTCTTCTTGGCTGGCATCTGCTGCCACAGTAATTTTAGAGCGTACTTTACCGTTGACTTGCACGATGATCAGTTTTTCATCTTCTACTAACGCTGATTCATCCACCATCGGCCAAGGCGCAGTCTCAATATCATTTTTGTGGCCTAGGTCGTGCCATAAAATGTGACACATATGGGGGGCAATAGGGTTAAGTAATAACACCACTGATTCAATGGCTTCGCGCAGCACCGCTTTGTCTTGATCTGTACTCTGGGGCGCTCTTTGCAAGCTATTGAGCAATTCCATGATTGCCGCAACAGCAGTATTAAAGGTTTGGCGACGACCGACATCATCTGTGACTTTTGCAATGGTGCGATGAACGGCGCGGCGCAAGGTTTTTTGATCGCCCGTTAGAGCTGTCTTGTCAATAGCCGGTGCAGTGTCGCCATCAAGGGCGTCGATATGGTCTTGAGTCAGCTTCCACACGCGCTTGATAAAGCGATTAGCCCCTTCAACGCCGGAGTCTACCCACTCCAATGTTTGCTCAGGTGGCGCGGCAAACATAGTGAACACACGGATTGTATCTGCGCCGTATAAATCAATAACATGCTGGGGGTCGATACCGTTGTTTTTCGACTTAGACATCTTGGTCATGCCACCGTGCTCAACCGGCTTACCATCCGCTTTTAAAGTCGCTTGCGTAATACGGCCTTTTTCGTCTTTCACAGTGTCAACATCTGCTGGAGAGAACCACTCTTTCTTACCGCTCTCATCTTCTCTGAAGAAGGAATCAGCGAGTACCATACCTTGGCACAATAAACGCTTATAAGGCTCGTCAGAGTTCACGAGTCCTTCGTCACGAAGCAGCTTGTGGAAGAAGCGTGAATACAATAGATGCAAAATAGCGTGCTCAATACCGCCCACATATTGATCTACCGGTAACCAGTAGTTGGCTTGAGTTGGATCGAGCATGGCATCTTGATTTTGGGCACTGCAGTAGCGAGCGTAATACCAAGAAGATTCCATGAAGGTATCGAATGTATCGGTTTCACGTAGCGCAGGTTGACCGTTATATTCCGTTTTTGCCCAGTCAGGATCGGCTTTTATTGGCGAGATAACACCGTTCATTTGCACGTCTTCAGGTAATTCAACGGGCAGCTGATCGCTTGGAACAGGAACAGACTCTCCGTTTTCAAGATTCAGCATCGGGATAGGTGAACCCCAATAACGTTGACGAGACACCCCCCAGTCACGCAAACGGTAATTGACTTTTTTACTACCCGAACCAAGTGCTTCGAGTTTAGCTGCAATGGCATCAAACGCTTCTTGAAACGCTAAGCCATTAAATTCAGCTGAGTTCACAAGCACGCCTTTTTCAGTGTATGCCGCTGTGGTTAAGTCACATTCTTGTGGCTCATCTGCACTGGGCTCAACCACTTGCTTAATAGGTAGGCCGTATTTCTGGGCAAACTCCCAATCACGCTGGTCATGACCAGGTACAGACATAACTGCACCCGAGCCATAGCCCATTAGCACGAAGTTAGCGACCCACACTGCCACTTTTTCACCGGTTAACGGGTGAATAGCGAACAAGCCAGTGTCACAGCCTTTTTTCTCCATAGTGGCAAGCTCAGCTTCGGCCACTTTGGTATTTTTACAAGATTCAATAAACTCGGCTAGTTCTGGTCGAGTTTGTGCGGCATGCAAGGCAAGAGGATGCTGTGCAGCAACGGCGACGTAAGTTACACCGTAAAGTGTGTCAGGTCGCGTGGTATACACGTCGAAACTACTAATGTCAGCTGCGTTCTCACTAAGATTAAAGGTGATATCTACACCTTCTGAACGGCCAATCCAGTTCTTCTGCATGGCACGTACTTGCTCAGGCCAGTCCTCTAACTGCTCCAAGTCTGTCAATAACTCTTCTGCGTAATCGGTGATTTTGATGAACCACTGAGGGATCTCTTTTTGCTCCACCAACGCACCAGAGCGCCAACCTCGACCATCAATAACTTGCTCGTTGGCCAATACTGTGTGATCAACCGGATCCCAGTTAACGGTAGAGTTCTTCTTGTAGACCAACCCTTTCTCATACAGGCGAGTGAAGAACCATTGTTCCCAGCGGTAATAGTCTTTTTTACAGGTAGCAACTTCACGATCCCAGTCATAACCAAAACCAAGCGATTTTAACTGGTTTTTCATGTAATCGATGTTTTGATATGTCCACTTAGCTGGAGCGGTATTGTTGTTTAATGCGGCGTTTTCAGCCGGTAAGCCGAATGCATCCCAACCCATTGGTTGTAAAACGTTCTTGCCATTCATACGTTGAAAACGGCTAACGACATCACCTATGGTGTAATTACGCACATGACCCATGTGCAAGCGCCCACTTGGATAAGGGAACATGGACAAGCAGTAGAATTTCTCTTTATCTTCTTGTTCAGTTGCTTTAAAAGTTTGATTGGTTTCCCAAAGCGCTTGTACCTCTTGTTCGATTTTCTGAGGTTCGTAAATTTTTTCGGCCATTAAAAAGAGTTTCCGCGAAGATAAGATGTATTTATTAAGATAGCCGGTAAGAATACCCTAACGGTTTGCTGGGTCACAATAGCTGAACTGGGATTTAGCACTAATTATCGTAAAAAATAACAACTTAACGCCAAATCCGTAATGTTAATCTGGTTTTAGCTGTTCAATAAAACTCGCGAGAGAGGTAAATTAGCTGCTTTGTACCTTATCAATAATAGCTGCCAATTCAGCGCTTCGTGAACTTCTATTCCTTGCAAAGGCCTTAAGCTGCAAGTCTTGCGCAGCAAACTGTTGCTCCAAATAAAACGGATATACACATGCTGGGTTGAGTTATCTCTGGCGCTTTCACAAAAGCAACCGCTCGCGATGGGTTACAGGGGCAACGTTGCTTCACCTTCTCTTTATGTGTGGCTTTTATGCTAGTAATTATCAATCTTATTCATTAACGCGTCCCAGATTTGCTCCTTTGGATGGTAAAAACAACGGAATTTTGGCGCTAAGATCATGTTTTTTTAAGATGCGTGACGTGGGCAAAACGCGTTGGAGAAAAAAACGGCGAAAATTCCTGTGAAGATAAATTTTTTTATGTGCGTAAAGTGAGGCATGCTATTCCCACTTTTTTGTTATGATATTTGAATCAAATATCAGCTTATTAAGCAATGCAGAGAAGCGCTACTTAATAGGTTTATCACATACTTTAGTACGCTAAAGTGAGAGTTTCAGTATGAGTAAGTGTATTTTACTTGCTCGCATAAGGACAACGCCAGTTAACCATGCATCTTAAATACGCTTTGAGTTTAAAAGAAATTACCGCCAAGCCAAGTCGCCGATTGATTAACCACGCACTTAAAGATGACAAAGCGCTGCAAGCTACCTTTATTGGGCAGGCGAGAGCGCGCGAAGCATTGGACTTCGGTTTAGGCCTAGACGCCAAAGGGTACAACTTGTATGTGATGGGGGAGCAAGCGACGGGCCGGTTTACCCTAGTGCATGAATATATCGCTAAGTATGTGCAAAAGGTGCTCACGCCGGATGACTGGTGCTACATCAATAATTTTGAAGACGAGCGTGAACCCTTTGCATTGCGTCTCCCTCCTGGGGAAAGTAAGCGCCTCGTAAAGGAAATGGGCAAGTTGGTGGATGAATTGCTCGATACATTTCCCGCTGCGTTTGATAATCCAGGCTACCAGCGCAAGAAAGTAGCGATAACCCGAGAGTTTGACCAGCGTTATGATCACGCCATTGATTCTGTTGAGCAGCTAGCACAAGCCCAAAACGTGGCATTGTATGAAGAAAATGGCAATATCAGTTTTTCACCTATTGTTGATGGGAAGCCCATCACCGATGCAGATTTTGCCAAGCTAAGTGATGAGGAACGTCAGCGTTACTATCAGTTAATTGATGAATTGGAAAATCGCTTAGGCGAGGCGTTGATTGAGCTGCCTAAGTGGAAACGGGCATCTTCAGAGCAGCTTAGGCATCTTAAAAAGGACACAGCAGAGCAGGGCATTAAACCCTTGCTTAAAGAATTAGAGCATCTGTATGCGTCTGATTTAGGCATTTTAAAGTTTCTACGGCAATTAAAACCCCACTTGGTCGAAACGATAGTGGAGATTTTGGCAGATGATAAAAAAGACGATAAACACGATGAATACGACCGTCGTTCCGTACTTGAAGAACAGTATTTGCCTAATATTCTGGTCAGCCATGCGTTAAATAGTGGCGCACCGGTTATTTATGAAGCCAATCCTACGCATCAGAACTTGTTCGGTCGTGTTGAATATACCAATGTCTCGGGCTCAGTTTTTACTAACTATCGCATGATCCGCCCAGGAGCATTGCACCGTGCTAATGGCGGTTATTTATTGCTAGATGTCGATAAGCTGATTTTACAACCTTATGCCTGGGAAACATTAAAGCTAGTCCTCAAATCTGGGTATTTGAAAATGGACTTGCCACAGCCAGATGTGGGCATGGTCAACTCAATCACACTTAATCCGCAACAAATCCCCATTAACGTTAAAGTGGTGTTACTTGGTTCGCGGGAGTTGTATTACAACTTGCAAGATTTTGATGATGAATTTTATGAAATGTTTCGTGTACTGGTCGATTTTGATCACGAAATCCAGTTAGACAAAAAAACACTTTATGACTTTGTCGGTAGAGTAAGACATCAAGTTTCGCAATTGGGATTGAGCAGTATTTCACCTAAGGCGATGTATCGCCTTGTAGAATACAGTTTACGTATGGCAGAGCACCAACAAAGGTTGTCAGCGCGCTTCTCAGATGTCATCGAATTGCTTAACGAAAGTCTTTATTTCTGTCGCCAAGGTCATGCATTAGATTTAGATGTTACGCATATTGAAGCGGCGTTGAGTGCAAAAACGCGCCGTACTGGTCGCGTAAGCGAAGCGGTGCTTGACGACATTAAACAGGGGCAAATTCTAATTGCTACCGAGGGCGTGGATGTCGGCAAGGTTAATGGTCTTACTGTGCTTGAAGTAGGGGATAGCTTATTCGGTACCCCAGCGCGGATTACGTCTACCGTGTATGCTGGGGCGAACGGTGTAGTTGATATCGAACGAGAAGTTGAACTCGGCCAGCCTATCCATTCCAAAGGCGTTATGTTGTTGACCGGCTATTTAGGCCATAAATATGCCCAGCTATTTCCGCTGACCTTATCAGCCAATATCGCCATTGAACAATCGTACGGTCATATAGATGGCGATAGCGCCTCGCTGGCAGAATTGGTTGCGCTGATCTCAGCCCTGACCAACATTCCTACCCGCCAAGATCTCGCCATTACAGGCTCAATCAATCAGTATGGCCAAGTTCAATCGGTAGGTGGTGTAAATGAAAAAATTGAAGGCTTTTTCAAACTTTGCCAACACCGGGGATTAACTGGAAACCAAGGGGCGATTATTCCTAAGTCGAATCAGATTTCCCTTATGTTAGATAAAGAGGTTGTTGCGGCGGTGAAGCTGGGAAAATTTCATATCTGCGTCGTGGAAACAGTCGATCAAGCACTTGAGTTATTAATGAACAAGGAAGTGGGAGTGATGAATACTAAAGGGCGTTACCCTAAGGGCACGATTAATTATATGGCAGTGAGTAGTTTGCTTAACATCGCTAATGTGGTGAATGGCGCAGATGATGAATAGGCAGGATTAATGCGCTATTTAGATGTCACTTTTACACTGTTTTGATAGACTGCCGCCAAAATTATCGTTAATCAGAGATAGAAGATGCAAATCGAAAAAGACACAGTTGTACAGTTTAAATATACCATTACCGAATTAGATGGTACTGAGCTTGAAAATAACCGTGATGCAGAGCCCGTAGCTTACCTTCATGGGCACGACAATATGATGCCGGGTGTTGAAGACGCTCTAGAAGGAAAAAGTGTCGGCGATAGTTTTTCAGTGGAGCTTGAACCTGCGAAAACCTATGGTGAAATTCGTGATGATGCGCAGCAACGTATTCCAATGAAGCATCTGCAAGACGATAAAGGGACGAAAAAGTGGAAAGCGGGTATGACCGCGGTAGTGAACACCGAGCAAGGTCAACGTGAAGTGACGGTACTTAAGGTCGGTAAATTTATGGTGACCGTGGATTTGAATCATCCGATGGCGGGAAAAACACTAAACTTTGCTTTAGAGGTAGTTGATGTGCGCCAAGCGACACCTGAAGAAATTCAGCATGGGCATGCTCATGGCGTTGGTGGTCATCACCATGAATAGACGCTTCGATTGATAGATTCTTTGCATAAGGTAATTTATCAACCGAAGCAGCAGCCCCGTATTTTGCAAGTGATTAATTGCTAGGATACGGGGACTTCATGATGGGATACTACTGTTGGTGTACTATTTACGGGGCAACTCGATTTTCTTCTCGTCACTTTGACGGAATAAGACCAAAGTATGTCCAATGGTTTGTAGCTTTTCAGCTTTCGTTTCACGGATAATGGCGTCCATGATTAAGCCTTTCTCTTCTCTGTCGTCAGTAGGGACTTTAACTTTAATGAGTTCATGATGGCTAAGTGCGCCTTCAATTTCAGCCAATACGCCTTCAGTTAATCCATTTGCGCCAAGTTGAACCACTGGCTTAAGTGAATGAGCGAGGCCTTTAAGGTGTTGTTTTTGCTTGTTTGATAGAGTCATTGAGTAATATTTCTTACAATTATATTGAATGTGAACAGTTGAAAACCAGTATTCTAGCGCCATCTTCCAAGTATTCCTAATGACAAACGAAGCCAATGGGTAAAAATAAGCAATCTGAAAGCAGTAAACGCTGGTTAAAAGAGCACTTTGACGATAAATATGTCATTCAAGCAAAAAAACAAGGTTTGCGCTCTCGAGCGGTATTTAAACTTGAAGAAATTCAAGCGAAAGACGGTCTGATTAAACCCGGCATGACGGTAGTTGACTTAGGTGCTGCTCCTGGTGGCTGGTCGCAATATGCGGTCAAGCAAGTTGGCGATAACGGCCATGTTATTGCGTGCGATATTTTGTCGATGGACCCATTGCCTGGTGTTGATTTCTTGATGGGGGACTTCCGTGAAGAAGCTGTACTGGATGCGTTATTGAACAAAATCGGTGGAAAAAACGTAGATATAGTGATGTCCGACATGGCGCCTAACATGACGGGCAATGACACCGCAGATCAGGCGAAATCCATGTATCTAGTCGAACTGTCACTGGATATGTGCCGTCAGGTTTTAAAGAAAAACGGCAGTTACACCGTAAAAGTATTTATGGGGGAAGGTTTTGACCAATTTTTTAATGAAGTCAAAAATGCTTTCAAAGTAGTCAAAACACGTAAACCAGATTCATCTCGTGCGCGTTCCAGAGAGGTTTATCTGGTAGCGACGGGCTTTAAATTATAGTAGTCTCAGGCGTGAGATACGCAACAGAATTGAAATAACAGAGGTCAACAACTTGAGCGACATGGCAAAAAATTTAATCTTATGGTTGGTCATAGCTGTCGTTTTGATGTCAGTCTTCCAGAGTTTTTCTCCGGGAGAGTCATCAAAGGTACAAACGGATTATACAACGTTTCTTAAAGAGGCAAATCAAGGACAAATCCGTGAAGTACGCATAGACAGTGAATCACGTGAAATCAAAGGAACAAAACGTTCTGGGGAAAGTTTCTCTACTTATATCCCTTATTTTGATGATCAGCTTATTTCAGATCTGGTAAAACAAGATGTAAAAATTCTTGGCGAGCCGCCTGAAGAGCCTTCTTTACTTACCTCTATCTTCATCTCATGGTTTCCTATGTTGTTGCTTATTGGTGTGTGGATATTCTTCATGCGTCAAATGCAAGGCGGAGGTGGCGGCCGTGGCGCTATGTCATTCGGTAAAAGTAAAGCGCGTTTGATGGGCGAAGACCAAATCAAAACGACTTTTGCAGATGTGGCAGGGTGTGACGAAGCGAAAGAAGATGTGGTTGAACTTGTCGACTTCTTGCGTGATCCAAGTAAATTCCAAAAGCTGGGCGGACGTATTCCTACAGGCGTACTGCTAGTGGGGCCTCCTGGGACGGGTAAAACCCTTCTTGCTAAAGCCATAGCTGGTGAAGCGAAAGTACCATTCTTCTCAATTTCAGGTTCTGATTTCGTTGAAATGTTTGTGGGTGTCGGTGCATCTCGTGTACGTGATATGTTCGAACAGGCGAAAAAAGCCGCACCTTGTATCATATTCATTGATGAAATTGATGCTGTTGGTCGCCAACGTGGTGCCGGCATGGGCGGTGGTCATGATGAACGTGAACAAACATTGAACCAGATGTTGGTCGAAATGGATGGCTTCGGCGGGAATGAAGGTATTATCGTTATAGCGGCGACTAACCGTCCTGACGTACTTGACCCTGCATTGTTGCGCCCAGGTCGTTTTGACCGTCAAGTACATGTCGGTTTACCGGATATCCGAGGTCGCGAGCAGATCCTAAAAGTCCACATGCGCAAAGTACCTTTAGGAGACAACGTCGAACCGTCTTACATCGCCCGTGGTACACCCGGTTTCTCTGGGGCTGATTTAGCCAACCTTGTGAACGAAGCTGCATTATTTGCTGCCAGAAGTGGTAAGCGCACCGTTTCAATGGAAGAGTTTGATAAAGCTAAAGACAAGATCATGATGGGCTCAGAGCGCAAAAACATGGTCATGTCAGAGGAAGAGAAAACGAATACTGCTTATCATGAAGCAGGGCATGCAATTGTTGGTCGCTTAGTACCAGAGCATGATCCCGTGTACAAAGTATCGATTATCCCACGTGGACGAGCGTTGGGCGTGACCATGTATTTGCCTGAGCAAGACAGATACAGCCATAGTAAACAACATCTTGAGAGCATGATCTCAAGTTTGTTTGGTGGCCGGATCGCAGAAGCGCTAACCCTAGGTGAAGATCGCGTAACCACTGGAGCATCAAACGATATTGAACGCGCTACCGACATTGCCCGCAAGATGGTGACTCAATGGGGCTTGTCTACCAAAATGGGACCTATGCTTTACGCAGAAGAAGAAGGTGAAGTGTTCCTTGGTCGCAGCATGGCCAAATCTAAGCATATGTCAGATGATACAGCGCGTGCTATCGATGCTGAAGTGAAGTCTTTAATCGACCGAAATTATTCACGTGCAGAGAAAATATTGACTGATAACATTGATATTTTACATGCCATGAAAGATTGTTTGATGAAATATGAGACCATAGATGCGAAACAAATTGATGATCTGATGGCCCGTACAGATGTTCGTCCTCCTGCTGATTGGATCGAAGATTCAAAAAATGACAACACCCCTCCAACAGGTGGTGCATCAGTCAGTGAAGAGCCAAAAGGCGACGCTGACGAAAAAGCAGAGACAAACAAATCTGATCCTACGGTTGGTAAACCAGGTGATGCTACTCACTAATTAGGTGGGTCATTAATACAACGCTTTGTTGAGTGATCAACAAAGCGTTTTTTTTAAGTCCAGCTTAGGTATACCAATCGCATTCATGAATTTTCGTCATAAAACATTAAAGCTTGATTCCTCTAAAGTGATGGGGATCTTAAACGTCACGCCTGATTCTTTTTCAGACGGTGGTCAATATGCGTTAATAAATAAGGCTATTGAACATGCAGCCGAAATGATTGCGTCAGGGGCTGATTTTATTGACGTAGGTGGTGAATCCACTCGCCCTGGGGCCGCCGACGTTGCAGAGCAAGAAGAGCTCGACAGGGTAGTGCCAGTTATTGAAGCCCTTCAGGCGCGTTTTGATACAATCATTTCAATCGATACCAGTAAGGCCGCGGTAATGAAAGCCGCTGTGGATTCAGGTGCGGGGCTCATCAATGACGTAAGAGCATTGCAAGAGCCTAGCGCTTTGGAAGTTGCTACAACCGCCAACGTACCGGTTTGCCTAATGCATATGCGTGGTCAGCCTCGTAGTATGCAGGATGCGCCTCATTACGATAATGTATTCATTGACGTGCAAAATTTTTTATTGGCCCGAGCCAAGGTCTGTATTGAGGCGGGTATGAGTAAAGAACGTATTTTATTCGATCCAGGTTTTGGGTTCGGTAAAAGTTTGAACCATAATTATGAGTTACTTGCGCAGTTGGAAACTTTACACAAATTGGGTTACCCCTTATTGGTAGGTATGTCTAGAAAATCTATGATAGGCCAGCTTCTTGATCGTCCAGTAGAAGAACGACTAGCAGGCAGTGTGGCGCTGGCGACTGTTGCTGCGCTTAAAGGTGCGCAAATTATTCGTGTGCACGATGTGAATGAAACGGTTGATGCGATTAAAATTGTATCTATGTTACAAAAGGAAAAATAATAATGAGTGACAGAAAGTATTTCGGGACTGACGGTATTCGCGGCAAAGTTGGCGAGAATTTGATTAACCCAGAGTTTGTAATGAAACTAGGCTGGGCTGCAGGAAAAGTACTTGCAGGCAGCGGTACGAATAAAGTCATTATAGGGAAGGACACGCGTATTTCTGGATACATGCTTGAGTCGGCTTTGGAGTCAGGCCTTTCTGCAGCAGGTATCAACATCGGCTTACTTGGGCCTATGCCGACCCCTGCTATCGCTTATTTAACGAAAACTTTTCGTTCAGAGGCAGGTATTGTGATCAGCGCTTCACATAACCCATATTATGATAACGGCATCAAATTTTTCTCAGCTGACGGCAGCAAATTAGACGATGACATAGAGCTTGCGATAGAAGCTGAAATGGACAAACCAATGCAATGTGTCGCATCAGACAAACTAGGTAAAGCCGTACGTATTGCCGATGCTGCTGGCCGTTATATCGAGTTTTGTAAAGGCAACTTCCCATCAAATCTATCTTTGAAAGGATTGAAGATCGTTGTGGATTGCGCTCATGGAGCAACCTACCACATAGCGCCTAATGTATTAAGTGAGTTAGGTGCTGAGGTGATCGAAATTGGTACCGAACCTGATGGCCTAAATATTAATCGCAAAGTGGGGGCAACCTCGATGAAAGCGATTGTCGATAGCGTGATTAAGCACAAAGCGGATCTTGGATTCGCCCTAGACGGTGACGGTGACCGTATTATGTTGGTGGACCATCACGGTAATGTTATTGATGGTGATCAGATTGTTTATATCATCGCTCGGGATGCCCTCAAGTCAGGCAAGCTCAAAGGCGGTGTGGTTGGCACTGTCATGAGTAACTTAGGGTTAGAGGTAGCTTTGAGTACGTTAGGGGTGCCATTTGAGCGCAGTAAAGTAGGTGATCGATACGTACTTGAATTGCTACGTCAAAAAGGTTGGTCAATTGGCGGCGAAGGTTCGGGCCATGTATTGAATCTCGATGCAGCTTCAACTGGAGATGGTATTGTCGCAGGCTTGCAAGTATTGGCGGCGATGCTAAACGCTAATATGACGCTCAACGAGTTAAGCCGTGGGATGACCAAATTCCCACAAACCTTAATCAATGTCCGTTTCAACGAAGGCGACACACCTTTGGATGCGCAAGATGTTAAAAATAGTGTGTTAGAGGCTGAATCTGCATTGGGGGAAAGAGGAAGAGTACTATTGCGTAAAAGTGGTACTGAACCTCTCATTCGCGTTATGGTTGAAGCGAACGATGCAACCGATTCGCGCAAGTGGGCGGAACATATTGCAGACGCCGTGCGCAAGGCAACTGGACAATAAAACAGCAATATCAAATAGCGGCCAGTTATTTACTGAAGAAAGTCGTTAAAATTCAATTCTGCTACTTGTATATTGGTAGCAGGTTGGTTAATATCTCGCGCGCTTTTCACTGGCACTACAGGAGTTAGGATGCAAATGAATAACCGTCGACCTATAGTCGCAGGTAATTGGAAAATGAATGGCAATCTTGCGTTAATTAAGCAAGTTGAAGACGCATTTTCCAAGGCTGATGTATCTCATGTAGATGTTGTGGTGTGCCCACCATTTCCTTATTTAGGTGGATTCAACGACAGTAATTTTGCCTTAGGTGGCCAAAATATCAGTCAATATGAATCTGGTGCGCATACTGGCGAAACCGCCGTAAGTATGTTGAAAGAAATGAAGTGCCAATACGTCATATTGGGGCATTCAGAGCGACGTGCTGATAACAACGAGTCAAATGAATTGGTTGCCGACAAAGTTGAGCTGGCTTTAACCCATAAGCTCATCCCTTTATTTTGTGTTGGCGAACCAGAAGATGTGCGTGAAAGCGGACAATTATTCGATTTTATCGCGGCACAAATTGACGCGGTAATAAATAAAGTGGGTATTGCAGCGTTTAACGATATTGTTATTGCCTACGAGCCTATTTGGGCGATTGGAACTGGCAAAACTGCGAGTCCCGAACAAGCACAAGAAGTGCATGCATTTATACGTCAACATTTGGCAAAGCAAGATAGCGAAATTGCTAACCAATGCGTGATTTTATACGGTGGAAGCGTCAAAGGCAGTAATGCTGTTGAATTGTTTTCACAACCCGATGTTGATGGCGGTTTGATTGGCGGAGCCAGTTTAAATCCAGAAGATTTTTTAAGCATTTGCTTAGCGGCAAAGCGATAGAGGCGACAGATGTTTTACGAAGTTTTGATTGTAGTTTATTTGATAGTAGCGATTATGTTGATCGGCTTTGTTCTTATTCAACAAGGCAAAGGTGCAGACATGGGCGCATCGTTTGGTAGCGGCGGTTCAAACACTGTGTTTGGTTCAACGGGGTCAGGTAACTTTCTGACGCGTACTACTGCGATATTGGCTACGTTCTTTTTCGTGATCAGCTTAATTCTAGGTAATCAAACTGCGGATAAAGAAAAAGCAGTGGATGACTGGCAAAATATTGAAGTTCCTGTTTTAGATGAACCTGCTCAATCTACTACAGCACCTGTAGAATCTGATGTACCCGTTACTACATCAGACGCACCTGCGAGTGATGTGCCTCAAAGTTAAAAGAATTACCACGCGGATGTGGTGGAATTGGTAGACACGCAGCCTTGAGGGGGCTGTGGCTTAGGCCGTGGGAGTTCGAGTCTCCCCATCCGCACCATATTTTGGAAAAGGCTGTAACGTAAGTTACAGCCTTTTTTTATGGCACATATTTTCGTTAATTATCTTCGTCAATCTGCACGCAAATTGGATATTTTTATTCATGAGTCAAATTAGCCTACAAAATATTTCTACGGTGCTACGTAGCACGAGGAGCAGTTTTCGTTTCCCGCCAATATCCGCAGAATTTGCAGTGGGGGAATTTGTCGCTATTGTGGGTCCCTCCGGAGTAGGGAAGTCGACTTTACTTAGGCTGATTGCCGGTTTAGAGCACCCTACACAAGGAAGTATCTTTTTTGATGGTGAGTCTGTTGAGCATTTGCCGCCCCAGCAACGCAATGTCGGCATGGTCTTTCAAAATTACGCTTTGTTTCCTCACCTAAACGTGGCGGACAACTTAGGTTATGCCTTGAAAGTCAAAAAAGTCGCCCAATCACAAGTTACCCATGAGGTTGCCCTCGTAGCTAAGCGTTTAGCCATTAGTGACCTACTCGAGAGATACCCTAAACAACTATCAGGAGGGCAAAGGCAACGCGTGGCTATTGGTAGGGCTATGCTGTCAAAGCCGCAATTATTTCTATTCGATGAACCATTTTCCAACCTCGATCCTGAGCTACGAACAGAAATGCGTCAGCAGTTGAAACGGCTGCATTTGGAATTAGCCACCACCACTCTCTTTGTCACTCACGATCAACATGAAGCTATGGCATTAGCTCAACGTATATTGCTTTTAAGTCATAACGGTGTTGAACAGTTTGACACCCCTGAGAATATCTACCGTTCACCTAATAACGTTTACGTAGCTCGCTTTTTTGGTGAGCCTAAAATCAATTTATTTGTAGTAAAGGCTGACAAGCAAGGATTACAACTAACAGGAAAGATTGAGCATCGTATTTTTTGTGATGTGCCTGAAGTGCTGCACAAGCAAACGTTATTAATGGGGATAAGACCAAGGGCATTTAGGGTTTCGCTTCTACCCATCCCTCAAGGGATTCAAATGTACGTCGCTAAAATAGAGTACTTAGGCGATGTTCAGTATCTCTATCTGTCACCTTCGATTAGCTCGTCGCAGGTTATTGTGTCATCAAACTCGAGTGACTCGACCCCTTTGGTAAATAACATTGAATCAGAAGCAAATGGCGAGCCAGAACAAGGAAGTCATGTGGTGGTCGTTTTATCGAGTGAAGCCGTGGATGTAGGCCAAGTGATTTATCTTACTTTTACGCTGGCAGACACACTCTTGTTCGATGAAAACGAAAAACGTATTTCGCTTTAATTAAGCCTGTTTATCTCCTGCTATACGAATTCGGGTCTAAGTGTGAGCCTTTCAGTGGTGAAATAGTCCCGTGAGCTAACTGGACAAATCTGAATGTTACATTGCTGACTTCCTGGGCTGGGCCTATGCGCCAATTAATACTGAGTTGAATGTTACTGTTGTAACGTTACTCGCTGCCCAAGTATCCACTTTGTTTAAGTCGCTCACAGTCTGATACAAAATGCCCGGCAAAGACGAGCCGTCTCTAATGTGTATTAACGCATGTACTTTATATACAAGCCCTAATCCTCTGCGTCATTCACGGGGTTCTATACAAATAAGCCATGGGGACTACGCAAGGCAGATAACTGAATTAAATCAATTGCCTATTCTTTACTAACTAGACTTGCAATCAAGCCTAAAATCCGTACAATACGGCGTCCTTTTATCTAGCAGTAAATCGTTAGGTAGCTAAAAAGGTACATAAGTTAACGTTAACGCTACAACGAGTTTGAGGCATTTATGGTTACTATTCGTTTACAGCGTGGTGGCGCGAAAAAGCGTCCATTTTATCAAGTAGTGGTTGCTGACAGCCGTCGTTCACGCGATGGTCGTTTTATTGAAAACATCGGTTTCTTTAATCCTACAGCACAAGGTCAAGAAGAGCGTTTGCGTCTTGATCTAGACCGCGTAGAGCATTGGGTAGGAAATGGCGCAGGCCTTTCTGACCGTGTTGCTCGCTTGGTTAAAGATGCACAAAAAGCAGCTGCTTAATTGCAATTGCAAAGAAAGATTGAGGTATAAATGAGTCACGCGTCTGACACATTAGTGATGGGCAAAATCGGCGCACCTTATGGTGTTAAAGGTTGGGTCAAAATCACTTCATATACCGATGAATTAGACGGTATTTTTAGCTATACCCCTTGGCTTGTGGGCCAAGAAGGGAATACTAAAGAAATCGTCGTTGACCAATGGCGAACCCACAATAAAGGATTGGTTGCCAAACTGGTTGGGGTTGAAACAAGAGACGATGCTGAAAGTATCAAAAATCTCGACATTTCAATTAAAGCTCAACAGCTACCTCAGTTAGATGGTGATGAATTTTATTGGAGAGAGTTGGTCGGCATGCAAGTCGTAACCGAACAGGGCTACAACTTAGGTGTCGTGAAAGAATTATTCGAAACGGGTGCGAATGACGTTATGTTAATCAAAGCCAATTTGAAAGATGCTTTCGGTCAAAAAGAACGCATGGTCCCTTACTTAATTGACCAAGTCGTTAAGAAAGTGGACCGTGAGGCGAAGACCATACAGGTTGATTGGGATCCGAGCTTTTAATGAGTTCAGATACACAGCGTTGGTTTGGGGTAGTGAGTCTGTTTCCTGAAATGTTTCAGACTTTTACCGAACAGGGCGTAACAGGACGAGCTGTAAAAAGCGGTAAGTTGAAAGTAGATTTCTTTAATCCAAGAGATTTTACTCACGACAAACATCGTACTGTTGACGACCGACCATACGGTGGTGGTCCAGGAATGCTGATGATGGTTCAGCCTTTATTAGACGCAATTCGTGCAGCCAAACAGGCTGCCGAGAAAAAAACTAAGGTGATTTATCTCTCACCTCAGGGGAAAACATTAACACAGCGTGGTGTGAAGCAGCTTTCTGAAAATGAAAGTGTGATTCTAGTCGCCGGTCGCTACGAAGGTATCGACGAGAGAGTAATAGAAGCTGAAATAGACGAAGAATGGTCTGTTGGTGACTATATTCTCAGCGGTGGTGAACTACCTGCGATGATCTTAATGGATGCGGTCGCAAGACTGGTACCTGGTGTATTAGGGCATGCACAATCTGCCGAGCAAGATTCGTTTAGCGACGGTTTGCTAGATTGTCCGCACTATACCCGACCAGAAAACTTGAATGGCCAATCAGTTCCTTCTGTATTGTTGAGTGGGGATCATCAAAAAATCAAACAGTGGCGTGATAAACAGTCGCTAGGTAGAACCTGGCAACGACGCCCTGAATTATTAAACGACCTAGCTCTGACTGAGGAGCAACAACGTTTGTTAGATGAATATCAGCAAGAGTTGTTGCAGCAAAATGGCAGTTATTCTGGGATGAGAGGATATGATGAGTAAAGTCAATCAAGATATCATCAAGCGCATTGAAGAAGCACAGTTAAAATCTGATGTTCCTGCATTTGGCCCTGGTGATACAGTTGTTGTTCAAGTACGCGTTAAAGAAGGCGAGAAAGAGCGTCTTCAGGCATACGAAGGCGTTGTAATCGCTAAACGTAACCGTGGCCTACACTCTGCTTTTACAGTTCGTAAGATTTCTAGCGGCGAAGGTGTTGAGCGTACGTTCCAAACCCACAGCCCTGCAATTAGTTCAATTGCTGTGAAACGTCGTGGCGATGTTCGTCGTGCTAAGCTTTATTACTTGCGTGACCGTTCAGGTCGTTCTGCACGTATCAAAGAAAAGCTTAACTAATATTAATTTTGCGTTACCGTTAACTTATAAAAAAGCCCGCATTTTGCGGGCTTTTTACTGCCTGTTATTTAATCCGAGTAACTCACTACTTCAGCTTCAATTCTTTCACTGAGCATAAAGTAGAAACGTCTTCCCGGCTCATAATCCCCGTGGTTAAACGTTTTGAACCCTAGTGCTATGACGCACTTTTCTACGGCATCTAGCTCATTGACCAAGATCCCAATATGATTCACTTTACCTATGTTGCGATGATTGATATCGCCGTTTATGGAGTGCTTTGGCTTGTACAAAGCCAAGTAAGCCGTTTCTGACCCCACATGCACCGTATAACCATCATCTTTAGCAGGGCCTGACCAGCGAATATGCCAGTTAAATAACTGACAGAGTATTTCTGCCGTTTTGTCAGGGTCGGTGACGGTTAAATTAACGTGTTCAAACAGAGCTGGGCGCATAAGTATTCCTTTTTGTGACTGGATTATTGTATGGGGACAGCTTAATATCTAAAGCTAACTTTAGATCAAGGGAAAGTTGAGTTTAATTTTATGCCAAAGGAACCACTGGTCAGTATCGGCTTTATCGCAAAGCGCACTGGTAACGCGGTCTCTTTAATCCGCTACTATGCCAACCAAGCACTTATTCCATCTGTTCGCACTCCAGGCGGCAGCCGCGTCTTTCCTCGTTCAGTCATACGCCGGGTGTCCTTTATTCTCATTGCACAAAATATGGGATACAGCTTGGATGAAATACGCCAACTACTAAAAGCATTGCCTGATAACCGAACACCGACAAAAGACGATTGGACCGCCCTAAGTGAGATCTTTAATCAGCGTATTGAGCAGCGTATTGCTGAACTTACCCAACTTAAATCGTCATTAGCAGGGTGTATCGGTTGTGGCTGCCTGTCTTTAGACAAATGTCGTCTGTACAATAAAGAAGATAACATTGCGACAAAAGGCGCAGGGGCGAGATTTTTATTAGGCGATAGGCCGAATTTATAACCACATAATGGCGAGTAATCGGTTGCTTGATAAACATGACAATAACCACAACAGTAAAGGCAAAAAAGTTGGCTGTGAATAATAAAAACGCACCACACACTAGCGCTACGATGCATCCGCGTAATGTACACCGAAACGGTTACCCAATGTCAGCGTTGTGTCAAAGTTACCCTACGCTTGAGGCACATGTGATCAAGGCGAAGAGTGGTCAGCAGAGCATTGATTTCTCGAAAGCTGCGTCTGTTAAAGCGCTCAACGCCGCTCTGCTTATTCATTATTACGGGTTGAATATGTGGGATATACCCGAAGGGTATTTGTGCCCGCCTGTGCCAGGCCGAGCAGACTACATTCATAGTCTTGCTGACCTGTTAGCCAAAGACAATAAGGGCGTTGTGCCAACAGGTAATCGAGTAATAGGGTTAGATATTGGCGTAGGCGCTAATGCTATTTACCCGATTATCGGCAGCCAAACCTATGGTTGGGACTTTGTGGGCAGTGATATTGACGACGTTGCACTGAAATCAGCGACGACATTAGCTAATAATAATCCCAAATTGAAACCCTTGCTCGCTGTGCGTAAACAGCACGACAAAGCATATATTTTTGCCGGCATCATTCAGCCCGACGACCATTTTACGTTTAGTCTGTGCAATCCGCCGTTCCATAAATCTGCTGAAGAGGCTGCCACGGGGAGTCTGCGTAAAGTAAAGGGACTTGGGCGTAATAAGCAAAAAAGCAACAACACAAGTAACGCACAACCGACAACGGCAAATAAACTTAACTTTGCTGGTCAAAGTAACGAACTCTGGTGTGACGGTGGTGAGTTGGCTTTTATACAGCGAATGCTAAAAGAAAGTGTCGAGTATCAATCTCAGGTTGGTTGGTTTACCTGCTTAGTGTCAAAAAGTGTGCATCTTAAAGCCATTGAAACCAGTGCTCGTTACTTCGGGGCTAAGCAGTTTATGAAAGTTGACATGGGACAAGGCCAAAAAATAAGTCGGTTTGTGGCGTGGAAGTTTAGAGACTGAAAAATAAGGCTCGAGAGCAACGCACGACGGTACAAGGGGTACTGTATTTCAACCTTGCTTCAATCGAATATTAGGTCTGAAAATCCTAAAAAACAGCGTTATCTATACAGTGATACTTATCTTATGGCGCAATAACGCAACCAGAACCATTAATGCAGGAGTAACAATGGAAAAGCTAACTGAAAAAGAGAAAATGCTCACAGGCGAGCTATATTTTCCAAGCAATAAAATGCTGCAGCAAGACAGGGCCAAAGCGAAAGCTGCATGTCAGCAGTTTAATTTAGCATCTGAGGCTGAACGAAAATCCGCCATGAAGACTCTGCAAAGTATATTTGCGGACTCACCTAATTCTTGGATAGAGCCCACTTTTTACTGCGATTACGGTTACAACATTCGGATGGGCAGAAACTTTTATGCTAATCATAATGCGGTTATTTTAGACGCCGCCGCTGTTACTTTTGGCGATGATGTGATGCTTGCCCCTGGTGTGCTTATTTCAACTGCGTCACATCCATTGGATGCGAAAAGACGTAACAAAGGCTTAGAAACGGCACGACCTATTACTATTGGAAACAGTGTATGGATAGGCATGGGCGCGAAAATTTTAGATGGGGTGACGATAGGTGACAATGCCGTCATTGCTGCAGGGGCAGTGGTGAATAAAGATGTTGGTGCAAATACGGTTGTGGCAGGGGTGCCAGCTGTGGCAATTCGCCAAATTGATAACACGTCATTAGATGACGAACGTGCTAAGTAGCGAGCTTAGCGTGAGCCATGTTTCAGTGAAAGACAAATGGCAAATGGCTACTCAGTCTTTACTTAGTGCTGTCGAAGCATTATTGCTTGCCCATCCCGAAGGAATAAGTGAATACAACTTGCTGAAATGCTTGCAGACTTCGTCAGGTGAGTCTGAAGCGGCCTCGGCTGCTAAATTTGAGAAGTTGAACGCCGAAAACGCTTATGAGCGTTCAAATAGCACTTCTAGTGAGCACTTGTCAGTGCAACCAAGTTCAGATAACGCTGCGCTATTTTCATCGTTAACATTGAGTGAGCCCTTAGCTCTATTTCGCACTCACTTTGTGCTCTTCAATGGGTTATATCAGTTACGGCAAACATGGCGAGAGCAGGGTATTGGTGATATCGATATTTATACTCTCAATATTCGACCGCTACCGCTCAATATCCGACCGCTACCGCTCAATGCGCAGGGTAACAATAATAGTCTTTCGATAGCCGATCCTTTGGCGGAGTATTACTTGGATTGGGATAACCTCACAGAGACCTCCCAAGCTGAGGTGGAAACGTTGCTGGATAGCTTTTGGCTAACTTATCTGCAAGAAGAGCATCGCTGCGCGCAAAAAAAGAACGGTAATACACGACAGCTTGAGAAAAGTTATGCCGTGTTAGCGCTTCCTATTAATGCGCCATTAACAGCAGTGAAGCGCCAATATCTAAAGCTTATTCATCAGCACCATCCTGATAAAGGCGGTGACGTGCATAGCGCACAGATGCTACAGGGAGCATATGCTTACATACTTGAAAATCAGGGAATTAGATAGGCTTACAACAGACACAAAAAAAGCCCTGCTAGACAGGGCTTTACATACTTATTTAGTCGTATAGTGACTTACTGCGCTTTCATTGTTTTTAACTGCTCATCAGAAAGCAAACCACGACGCTCAAGCAACGGCCATACTTTTGGATCTTGACCTCTGAAACGACGATACATGATCATCGGGTCTTCCGTGCCGCCAGTTTCAAGAACATGTGCACGATAGGCGCTTGCAGTGTCTTGATCGAAAATGCCGTTTTGGCTAAACACTTGCCATGTATCAGCATCATAAATGTTTGACCAAATGTAACCATAATAGCCTGACGCATACCCACCAGAAAATATATGCGAGAAATAGCCTGTACGATATCTAGGAGTAATTTGCGGGATCAAGCCAATCTCATCCATAGCAGCCTTTTCAAACGCATCTGCATCCTGTTCAGTGGCCGTTTCAAGGGTGTGCCATTTCATATCCAGTAATGCTGCCGCCATGTACTCTGTGGTAGCAAAACCTTGATTGAATTTACCCGCAGCTTGAATTTTATCAATCAGAGTCTGTGGGATCACTTCACCGGTTTTATAGTGCTTGGCAAACTGCGCCAAAACGTCAGGCTCCATCATCCAGTTTTCCATCACTTGCGACGGATACTCTACGTAATCACGTGGTAATGAAGTGCCCGTTTGCGATTGATAGTAACCATCAGATAACAAACCTTGTATAGCGTGACCAAATTCGTGAAATAAGGTCGATGCTTGATCAAACGTAAGCAGAACCGGCGCATCGCCTACAGGGCGAGGGTAGTTAAGCACATTGTAAATAATTGGCTTAACGTTCTCGCCAAACATTTTTTGCTGTTTACGGTAGGAGTTCATCCACGCGCCACCACGTTTGCTTTCGCGTACGTAGTAATCCGTCATATAAACGCCAATGCTAGAGCCGTCTTTGTCGAACACTTCGAAGGTACGCACATCTGGGTGATATTTGGGAATATCTTGGCGCTCTTTAAAGGTTACTCCCCAAAGCTTTCCAGCGGTATAAAAAACGCCTTCGCGGGTTGCATCAAGAGAGAAATACGGCTTAGTTTGCGCGGCATCCAGATCGTAACGGGCTTTGCGAATTTTTTCAGCGTAATACCACCAATCGTAAGCTGCGAGCGTAAAGTCGTCGCCTTCTGCTTTGATCATATCTTGCATATCTGCTACTTCGTTTTTCGCTTGTGCTAATGCCGCTGGCCATACTTGGTCCAATAAGCCATAAACGTTTTCCGGGGTTTTCGCCATGGCTTTTTCAAGCACAAAATCCGCATAAGTTTTATAGTCAAGTAATTGGGCTTTTTGGTAACGTAAAGAGGCTATTTTTGAGGCTAACTTTTTATTATCGTTAGCATTATCGTTGTCTCCACGTTGAATGTAACCCTCGTATAAGGCTTTGCGCAAATCGCGATTTTCGGCGTAAGTCAAAAACGGATTTTTACTAGGGCGGTGAGTAGTAAATACCCATTTCCCATCGTGGCCCCGCTCAGTGGCCGTTACTGCCGCTGCGGCAATAATGTCATCGGGTAATCCTGCCAAGTCATCTTTGGCATCAATAACCAATTCAAAGGCGTTGGTTTCAGCGAGTAGATTCTCGCCAAATTGAACAGATAATTTAGACAGTTGACCGTTTAAATCACGCAGTGTCGCTTTATCTGCTTCGCTTAAATTAGCGCCGCCACGTACAAAAGATTGATAGCTATCATCAAGTAAGGTTTTCTGATCCACGCGCAAGTCTAGGTTATCTCTTTGTTCATATACTGATTTTACGCGAGCGAACAATTTAGCATTGAGATATATATCGTCATTTAGTGCAGATAAGCGAGGAGACATCTTTTTAGCAATGCTCTGCATCTCTGTGCTGGTATCAGTGCCGTTTAGTGCGTAGAAAACAGTCGCCACATGATTGAGAGCTTGACCTGATTTTTCCATCGCTTCGATGGTATTTTCAAACGTCGGGGCTTCACTCGAAAGAGCAATGTCGCCAATTTCTTGTTGATTTTGGGCAATTGCAAAATCAAATGCTGGCTCGTAATGTTCAATTTTTATTTTTGAAAATTCAGGCACACCAAATGGGGCATTTGACTCGGCCAATAAGGGGTTGTTTTTTGTGATGTCACCATTTAATGGAGAAGTGTCTTGCTGGCTGGCTTTTTGTTGCGCCGCGTTCTGATTTGTTTGGCTTGCGGTGTCGGGCTGACACGCAGCAAGCATAACAGCCAATGCAACTGGGCTGAGTAATGCTTTTTTCATAGGGATCCCTGAGCTAAAAATTTGACGACTGTATTATCGTTCGATGTTGTTTATTGTGATTGTTCTTACTCTCGTTGACGTGAGTAATACGAAAGACTATCGCGATCGGCTACCCAACCGCAAATTTGTTACTCTATACCTGCTGCAGAAAGTGTAAACACTGATGTGCAGTCATAAGCACTGGTTATTAGAGGGAGTTTTTGCATTTTTTTTGAGCGTAAATCAAGTGAAATAACGATTAAGACAATTAAATCTTGCGAAAAAAATTATCAAATGTTAAAAAGTCAATCAAATTACATAAAAAGTTAATTTGCAGTTGTAGTTATATGTTTACATTTAATCGGCCGCTTGCTTTAAACATGTTATTTCCAGTTCGACTGCCATGCAGTTCGTGTTTTACCCTTTACTTTGTGAGTCTAAGATTATGTTACGCGACAACATTAATAATATTAACGTTACCTCTGAACAGGTACTTGTTACCCCTGAAACCTTAAAGAGTGAGCTTCCTGTTACGGACCACGCTTTATCCGTGATCCAATCTTCACGTCAAATTATTTCTGACATTATTCATCGTCGAGATCATCGTTTTTTGGTTATCAGTGGACCGTGCTCAATTCATGACATTGAAGCGGCAAAAGAGTACGCACTTAAACTCAAAGAGTTACATGAATCATGCAAAGACACGCTATACATAGTGATGCGAGTGTATTTTGAGAAACCACGTACGACGGTCGGTTGGAAAGGGCTGATCAACGATCCACATATTGATGATACGTTTGATATTGAAACAGGTTTACGTAAAGCGCGGGAGTTACTCATTTGGTTGGCTGAGCTTGAAATTCCAGTTGCTACAGAAGCGCTTGACCCGATTAGCCCTCAGTATCTAGCTGAACTATTCAGCTGGTCGGCAATTGGCGCGCGTACTTCTGAGTCACAAACTCACCGTGAAATGGCGAGCGGCCTATCAATGCCTGTGGGCTTTAAAAACGGCACTGATGGTAGCCTAGGTATTGCTATTAATGCACTGCAGTCAGCGGCCTCAGGTCACAGTTTCATGGGGATAAATGGCGAAGGGCAGGTGAGTGTGATCCAAACGCAAGGTAACCCAGATGGCCACATTATTCTTCGTGGTGGTAAGCAACCAAATTATGATTCTGTTTGCGTGGCAGATTGTGAAGAAGAAATGCGCGCTGCAAAATTAAGTGCTGGTTTAGTCGTGGATTGCAGCCATGCAAACTCTAGTAAAGACTACCGCCGCCAGCCATTGGTAGCACAAAATGTGGTGAATCAAATACTCGGTGGTAACCAATCGGTGATTGGCATTATGTTAGAAAGCCATTTGAATGCGGGCAATCAAAGCAATAAGGGTAAGACCCCTAGTGAGCTAGAGTATGGTGTGTCTATCACCGATGGTTGTATCAATTGGGAATCAACAGATGAGTTAATTAATCACATGCGTGATAAACTTATTACTGTATTGCCTTTGCGGTTAAATAAACTTAACAGCCCAAATTAAAAGGAACTTGAATGCCAACCGAACTAGAAATATTACGCGACCAAATTGATACCCTAGATTCTGAGCTAGTGGCGCTGTTAGCAAAGCGCGCTGCGCTGACTGAACAGGTTGGTGTGTATAAAAGTAAGGTTGGCTTGCCTATTTATGTCCCTGCTCGTGAAGCCGAGTTGATCGAACAGCGCTGTGAACAGGCCAAAGCATTAGGTGTTCCTCCTGCATTAGTCGAAGACCTATTGCGCCGAATTATGCGTGAGTCTTATCACACGCAAAATAAGCGCTATATGTGTTGCGCTCCAAACGTTAACAATATTGTTGTTATTGGCGGCGGCGGCGCGTTGGGGCGTATTTTTGTAGATATGTTTACCCGAAGCGGTTACAAGGTCGATGTTCTTGAACAAAAAGATTGGCCTAGGGCCGATGATATGTTCGCCTCGGCAAGTTTGGTACTTGTGGCCGTACCCATTAAGTTAACAGAACACATTATCGCCAAGCTAGATAACCTGCCAACGAATTGCATTCTTGCTGATATTACTAGCACCAAAGCGCTGCCTTTGGCTGCCATGCTCAAAGCCCATAGAGGCCCAGTGGTTGGCTTGCATCCTATGTTTGGTCCTGATGTGTCCAGTATGGTCAAACAGGTCGTGGTTGTGTGCCATGGCCGTGAAGAAGACAAATACCAATGGTTATTGCAGCAGATGCGTGTGTGGGGGGCAGCATTACAGGAAACTGATGCTCAAGAGCACGATGATTCAATGGTGTTTATTCAAGTTATGCGTCACTTCTCTAGTTACGTGTTTGGTGCGCACCTACTGACTGAAAACCCTTCGCTGGATCAACTTATCTCGCTCAGTTCGCCAATCTATCGATTGGAACTGGCTATGGTTGGGCGCTTATTCGCCCAAGATCCTGCTTTATATACGGATATCATTTTTAACAATAAGGACAGTGTTGCTGTACTCACTAGTTTCAGAGATACCTTTGATCATGCGTTAGATATGCTCAAAAAAGGTGATAAAGGCTCGTTTATTAAATTATTCTTTAAGATTGGCGCTTGGTTTGGCGATTATTCAAAGCAATCGTTGGTAGACAGCAAAAAGTTACTTCTTAAAGCGAACGACGATCGTACAATAAGCGAGTAAGACTCATCCATTAATAGTGTTTTAACATCATGATTTCACGTTTACCAAGGTGGGTGGAGTACGGCGCATTTATATTGGCTATGATAGCTGGTAGTGTCAATGCCGTAGGATTGTTAGGCTTTACCCATCAAGCTATATCTCATTTATCAGGCACCGCAACGCTGATTGGCGCAAGTTTAAGCCATGTGTCGTGGCAAGAATCGCTTCACCTTTTCGCTATTCTGCTCAGCTTTATGCTGGGGGCGGCTTTCTCTGGCTTTTTCTTACGTAATCGTACTCTCAAGTTATCTCGCCACTATGACTTTTTACTTTTCACCGAAGGATGCCTTTTATTGCTATCTATTTGGTTACTTAGAGATAATTACGCTGCTGGTCACTATACTGCGTCAGCTGCATGTGGTTTGCAAAATGCGCTAGCAACCACCTACAGCGGAGCCATTATCCGGACCACTCACATGACAGGGATTTTCACCGATTTGGGGATCATGCTAGGCGAACGGTTACGACAGAAAACCTTTGATAAACGCAAAATGATATTGTTTTTATTACTAATCAGCGGCTTTATTAGTGGTGGAGTAATGGGCACCAGTTTATTTACCTACTTCGGCTTTAACGCGTTGTTAGTGCCGTCATCACTATGCTTTGCGCTGGCGCTGAGCTATCGCGTTTATCGCAACAAAATGAAAAGAAGGCGCTAATTAGCGCCTTCTTTATGTCAAATCGACTCACCCTCTAGGTGAACAGTCGCTTTAACTATTCTTCTTTAAGGGCATTTACTGCCGCAATTTTGGTCGGGTTTATTTCATCATTCGGATAGCAGCCCAATATTTTGAAATAACGAGTGGTATTTTTGAGCTCCTCGAGGGCGACTTGCATAGGCCCATCTTGAATATTACCTTCAACATCAATGTAAAACATCTCTTCCCATGGATTACCGGTAATAGGCCTTGATTCGAGTTTCGTCATATTGATGTTATTGCTTTTAAGCACCATTAAAGCTTCTACCAGTGCACCAGACTTTTGTATTGTAGACATGACTAGGGTTGTTTTTGCCGGAACTTGCAACGGCACATTAACCGGTTGACGCGCAACCACGAAGAAACGGCTGTGATTCTCTTTTTGATTAGCAAGGTTAGACTTGATCGCATGCAAACCATACAAAGCACCACCTGCTTCACTGCCTATAGCGGCCACTGACTCACTTTGTAATTCATTCACCGTCATCATAGCTGTTGATGTGGCGTCACAGGTTATGACTTCCACATTACCGAGCTCAGCTAAAAAGTGACTGCACTGGGCAAATACCTGCGGATGCGCATATAAGGTTTTAATGCGGTGAACGTCGGTATTTTTAGAAACTAACAATGCGTGTTTGATCGGGTGTGTTAATTCGCCAATGATTGACAGATGCGTATGCTGTAATTGGTCGTACACTTCATTGATACTACCAGAGGAGGTATTCTCAATCGGCAATACGGCGTAGTCAGCCTCGTTGGTTTCTACTTTTTTGATGATTTCGCCAAAGCTTTGGCAGCCGATCTCTAAAAGTTCACCCGGGCGACGCGAAAAATATTTTTGTGTCGCAAGATAGCTATAAGAGCCTTTGTCCCCTAAAAACGCCACGCGATTAAGAGGCAGACTACTACCCGGATTCGCTCTTTCAGCCAACAGCGCTTGCTGATTAAGCACTGAATCTTCAATGATCACATGAAACAACTGAGTCACATAATGAGCATCGAGACCGTGGCCTTGACCGCGCTTAATCAAACTGACAAGCAGCTGTTCTTCGCGCTTATGATCCCTTACTGGAATATGATGGGTAATTTTCGTTTCAGCTACTTGATTGGTGCATTGCTGGCGCTCTGCGAGCAGCTTAAGTAACTGCTGATCAATTGAGGTAATTTGTTCTCTTAGTGTATCTAGCTCCACGACTGACATTTTACTCACTTCCATAAACGGGTTAAAAAGCCTTTTTGGTAAGGCATAAGTTCTTTGTATATAAATGATTTAACACAGGCTTGGCGCACTGGAACTATTATCAGTTAAGCTATCGAATCTATTAACTCGTGCGGCTTATGTCAATCATTACCTTATGCCAAAATAGCCTTTAGGCTCTTAAATCCCTATAAACAGGTTAAAAATCTAAGTTTTGAATACGAAATTACTCTTCCAAAAGGGAAATAAGTAGCATCTTCACTTGTTCGACTTCGAAGGGCTTATCACATAGAGCATTCACCCCTGTCTGGTGAATGTTGGCCATATGCAAGCTATTAACAGATTCAGAAGTAACCATAATAATAGGGATATGAGAGGTTTCACTGTTAAAACGGATGAACTCTGATAATTCTCTACCATCCATTTCAGGCATATTGTAATCAGTGACTACTAAATCAAAGGTGTGTTCTTTAAGTTTACTCAACGCCGTTGCACCATTTTCGGCTTCAATTATCTGCTCAATCCCCAGCCCTTGTAGTACACGTTTAATATGATTGCGGGCTAATTTGCTGTCATCCACCAACAGAACCCGCACTCGACGTACATCGAATAACTCGAGATCTAATTCTTCTGTGTTAATCAGGTCAAGAGATGCTTTCAATGCTCGGGATAAATTTTCTGTGCTGAACGGCTTGGGTAACATTGCGGCAACACCGGCTTGTTTAAACTCTTCTAGCTTTTCAGGTCTGTTTTCTGATGACACCAGCATAAAGGGAGTGGCACACAGTTCAGGGGAGTTTTTTATGGCTTTTAAAATATCTAGGCCAGTGCCATCTTCTAAGTACATAGAGCTGACAACAAGATCTGCGCCTTGCTTTTGAATGGCTTCTATTGCCTCTGCCACCGTGCCAACGGCGTTAACATTTTCGACATTTTCTTTATGTAACAGCGTACTGATGATTTTTCTTTGAGTATCGGATGGCTCGACTAAAATAATGCTTAAGTCAGCTAACAAAATTTTTTGCATGGTAAACCTTTTTATAGCGCTAGTGTGACGAATTATCCGCCGGCGAGCTTTACAGTGTAGCCGCGCTTTTCCAGCGCAAGCTTAATTTTATCTCTATTATCCCCTTGGATTTCAATAATGGCATCTTTTACTGCACCACCGGTTCCGCACATTTTTTTTAGCTCTGAGCACAAGGCTTTAATCTGCGTTGCGTCCATATCCATGCCGGATAGGGTGGTAACGCCTTTACCTTTGCGGCCTTTGGTTTCTCGGCGGATCCTAATAATTCCATCAGTTTGAGGGCGAGCAGGCTGGATTTTTTTAGTCTCAACTCTGCCCCCATCTGTACTGTATACAAGGTTATCTTGGCTCATTTTCACTATCGCTTTGACTTGAATGATAAGGTTAAAAACATGATTCTATTAAAAAAGCGCTGATCTTTATAGGCAAAATGAGCAAACTGCTATTTAATATACCGGTAATGAAGTGCAGTGTTAGGGAGTGAGTATGAGTTTGGAGCGCAGATTTTCAGCTGATAAAAAACAATTAACAGTCGTAGCTGATGAAGTGTTTGATTTTGGAAAAGTGCAAGACTTTCGTGTGGCCTTTTCCACCGATATTGAAGATGTTGAAGCGGTGATCATCGATTTGCATAAAACCGCTTACATGGATAGCTCAGCGCTGGGCATGTTGCTTAATATGCAAAAGTTGCTATCTGGTAAGGTGACGAGCTTCAAGATTATTAATACCCGTCCTCAAGTGCTTAAAATTTTACAAATTGCACGCTTCGATAAAAAATTCGAGATCACTTAGCCACTAACACGATTAACCGACCGGATCGTATTTATGCGTATACTTATCGTCGATGATGACTCCCTTAATCGATTTTTACTTTTGCATATGCTCGAACAAAAGGGTTATGTAAATTGTTACGAGGCTGAAAGTGGCCACGAGGCAGTGTCATTGGCTAAGCGGATCAATCCAGAATTGGTCTTACTCGATGTCATGATGGACGACATGAATGGGTATGAAGTCGCACCGATACTCAAAGAGCAAGCCGGTGATATCTATTTACCCATTATCTTCATCACGGCACTGGATGATGAAGAAAGCTTAGTGCGCTGCTTAGAGGTAGGCGGTGATGACTTCGTCGCCAAGCCATTTAATAAAACCATTTTAGCGGCCAAAATCAGTGCCCATGCACGCACACGCGAATTAAGCAAAAAGTCCTACGAGCAAAATCAACAACTGGTTTTTTACCGCAGTGCGGTGGAGCGAGAGCACAAAATTGTTGAGCACATCTTTTCGAATGCAGTGACTAACGACAAAAAATTGTTGCCGTATATAGATTTTACGCTCATGCCAGCGACAGATTTTAATGGCGATTTATTGTTGTTTAGCGCGAGCCCTAATGGCGGGCTGTATTACTTGATCGGGGATTTTACTGGTCATGGCTTGGCCGCGGCGATCGGTGCGTTGCCCGTCTCTCAAGCCTTTCATACTATGGCGAGTAAAGGATTGTCAGTGTTTGAAATGGCTCAAACCTTAAACGAAACCTTACTCAAACTATTACCTGGAGATATGTTTTTTGCCGCAGCGATTGTGCATGTTAGCAGCACTGGTACGCGCTTAGAGATATGGAACAGTGGGATGCCGGATCTTCTACTTTTTGATTTGAATGGGCAAGTCATTAAGCGCTTTGGGTCTCAGCACATGGCTCTGGGCATATTAGAACCCCACGAAATGGGTAAGGATGTTCAGCGGCATCAAAGCTCAGTGGGTGAACGTTTACTGGCGTTTTCAGATGGTGTAATTGAGATCACGGACGACGAGAAAAATATGCTAGGTGAAGCGCCTATTACGGACTGGATTGCCCAAAAAGCGGATATGTCAGTTTTTGAATTATTTGAACACATTACACATTTTAGCCAAGATACAGACCCCCTAGACGATCTCACCTGCGTATCTTATACCTGTCAGTCTCTGTCTGCGCTCGCACGGCGTCAGCAGGTTACACATGTACCCTTTAAATTAAACCTTACTCTTGATGCTGAAACGATAATTGAAACTGATCCAGTGAAAAGTGTAATCAATATGGTTTGTAGCCAAATAGGTATGTATGGTTTACATGCTCGCTTATTTACCCTGGTAAGTGAATTATACAATAACGCACTGGACCACGGAGTATTGCAGTTAGATTCAAATCTAAAGCACTCCCCCGAAGGTTTTGAAGCATATTTTGACTTGCGTATGCAGAGGTTGGCGCAATTGAACCAGGCGCAGATTACGATTACGTTAACGTACGAGCCTGCACAGAGACGCTTGATTATCGTGGTACGCGACTCCGGTTCTGGTTTTGATTACCAGCAGTATTCTAAGCAAGTGGATGTAGAGAATTGCTTTGGGCGAGGCATCCAGCTAGTCAATGAGTTGTCGGATTCAGTACGATATTTTGAATCTGGCAATGCAGTTGAAGTGACAATTAACGTATGAGGCAGAAAATGCAAACACAGCTACAAACCATCATCAGGAAAGCACAGGTCAGTGATATTCAGTCACTCGTCAATTTCAATCAATTAATGGCCAAAGAAACCGAAGATAAACAGCTTGATAGCGATATTCTAACTTTAGGGGTCAGCAACTTAATAAATGATGCTAGCAAAGGGTTTTATCTGGTCGCAGAAATAGAAGGGCAGGTAGTTGGCAGTTTAATGGTAACAACCGAATGGAGTGATTGGCGAAATAGTGAGTTTTGGTGGATACAAAGTGTGTACATTGTGCCTCAGTATCGCCGAAAAGGTTTGTATAGTGCTCTGTATAATCAAGTGAAATCTTTTGGCGAGAAGGCTGGTAACGTTTGCGGTTATCGCTTGTATGTGGAGCGCGAAAACCGCGTGGCCCAGCGTACGTATGAAGCATTAGCAATGGGCGAAAGTCATTATCTTATGTTCGAAGGGAAATAGCTTTCGGCTAATTGATAATTATTCTCAATTAGGTTAGGCTGGTGGCCATTCTTAAAATATTATTTATGCAGGGTATGAGTTTGAAACGATTTCTTAAATTGGTTGGTTTAGTTAGTTGTATTTCGATGAGTGCGTTGGCCGAAGCGCAAGAACTCAATGTGTACTCAGCCCGAAAAGAGGCGTTAATCAAACCGCTCTTGGATAAATTCAGTGCCAGCTCTGGTATCTCAGTAAATTTAGTGACGGGTAAAGCGGATGCCCTTATTACGCGCTTAAAAAGTGAGGGTAAATACAGCCCTGCTGATATTCTGATTACGACAGATGTAGGCAGACTTCACCGAGCGAAAGAACAAGGTTTAACCCAAGCCATTCAAACTGATGAGTTCAAAGATTTAATCTCACCAAATTACATTGACCCAGACAACAATTGGATAGGCTTTACCCTAAGGGCTCGCCCGATGATGGTGGCTCCAGAGCGTGTTGATATTGCTCAGTTAACTCGTATTGAAGACTTAGCCGATGAGCAGTGGCGAGGCAGAATTTGCGTACGCTCTTCAAGTAATATTTATAATCAGTCATTGGTTGCGGCTATGATTGCACAGCTTGGTGAAGAGCAAACTCAGTCTTGGTTAAACGCTTTTGTGAAGAATTTTGCACGCACACCAAAAGGGGGGGATCGAGATCAAATTAAAGCAGTGGTAGCAGGCCAATGTGATGTAGCCATTGCCAATACCTATTATCTGGCCGGCATGGCCAGTGATGGTGACGAGGCGACACGTGACACCGCCAGTAAAGTAAAGGTGATTTGGCCAAATCAACAAGACCGTGGTGCTCATGTTAACATTTCTGGTGCAGCAATCACCAAATACGCGCCAAATCCAGCGTCTGCGCAAAAACTCGTGAGTTTTATGCTTCAAGAAGAATCCCAAGAGTGGTACGCAAAGACTAATCATGAATATCCTCTTCGCAGCGATGTAGAGCAAAGTGTGGTGTTAACGACCTTTGGCGATTTCAAAGCTGAAGATATCGATTTGTCACAGGTAGGGGAGTTAAATCGCCAGGCGGTTGTGCTGATGGATAAAGCAGGCTGGAAATAATCCACTAGCTTTCTTCGCATTAGATCCCTTGATTTGAAAACCCGTCTTTGGCGCGAGCCTTGGTTATGGACCGTTACTGCCTTTAGTTTACTTTTGGCAGTGCCGGTTCTTTTAATTTTTAGCAGCATATTCATCCCGCAAAAAGCCTTATGGCAACACCTAATCGACACTGTACTCAGTGACTACGTTTATCACTCGCTTATAATTGCTTTCAGTGTTGGCGCCCTGACATTACTTGTGGGGACCAGCTTAGCGTGGTTGGTCGCGAGATATGAGTTTTCTGGGCGGGGGGCATTACAGTGGTTGATCCTTTTGCCCATGGCAATGCCTGCTTACATTTTGGCGTATACCTACACAGGTATGCTAGATGTAGCTGGGCCGTTACAAACGCAGCTGCGTGCGTTTTTCAATTGGACCTATCACGATTACTGGTTCCCTGATGTGCGCTCAGTGGGCGGTGCTATATTGATGTTATCACTGGTGTTATACCCCTATGTTTACATGCTTGGGCGCACCGCTTTTAGTGAACAATCGGCCAGTTTTTATGAAGCAAGCCGCAGTATGGGCGTAAGCGGCTTTGCTTATTTTTGTAAAGTCGCTTTTCCTTTAGCGCGACCTGCCATTTTAACCGGAACGGCGCTTGCTATGATGGAAGCGTTTGCTGATTACGGTACCGTCCAGTACTTTGGCATAAGCACATTTACTACGGGAATCTTTCGCACCTTTAATGGCTTGGGGAATGCGATAGGCGCTGCGCAATTGGCAGCTGTGCTGACAAGTTTTGTGTTAGTGCTACTTCTGATAGAAAAGCACTCTAGACGCCGGTTACGCTATTTTCATCAGGGGCAAAAACAACAAAGTGTGAAACGTATCAATTTGTCTCCCATCAAGAGTTTTTGGGCTGTGGTGGCGTGTTTAATTCCTGTTTCATTGGGGTTTATTGTCCCGTGTGCTCAGCTCATCATTTGGGCGGCAGAGCGAGCTACCTCGCAGATTGACGCTCAGTTTGTGGTTTTAATATGGAACAGTTTTTATTTGGCGGTGAGCGCCGCGCTTATCGCTGTGAGCTTAGCATTGCTATTTTCTTATGCTAAGCGTCTACGCAGTCACTGGCTACTCAATAGCCAAGTCCAGCTGGCAAGTTTAGGGTATGCCATACCAGGCACCGTTATTGCTATCGGCGCTATGCTGATGTTAAGCGCAGCAGATGACGCGATAAACGCACTGACGGAGGCCTGGTTTGATACCAGTGTAGGGTTAATCTTTTCTGGCACATTGGTTGCGCTATTGCTCGCCTATTCTGTGCGCTTTTTGGCTGTCGCTATGCATAATGTTGAAGCGGGCTTGCAGCGAATAAAACCCAGTATGGATGATGCAGCACGCTCTATGGGCTTGTCTTCTTTTTCGGTACTCAAAAAGGTGCATGTTCCTTTACTACGGGCCAGTGTGCTAAGTGCTTTATTGTTAGTATTTGTTGATGTACTAAAAGAATTGCCAGCGACGCTTATATTGCGGCCCTTTAATTTTAATACACTTGCCGTTCGCACATTTGAATTAGCCTCAGAAGAGAGACTTCAAGATGCAGCGGTGCCTGCTATCACTATTGTTATGGTTGGGCTACTTCCCGTCATATTGTTAACACGGGCGCTGGAGTCAACCAAACACAAGTCGAGTTCACATGCTTAGTTTACATAGTATCAATGTCGCCTATGACACTAAAACGGTGGTCAACGGCGTGTCTTTTTCGTTATCCGCCGGGGAAATCGGCTGTTTATTGGGCCCCTCAGGCTGTGGGAAAACATCGATTTTGCGCGCTATCGCAGGCTTTGAGCCTGTCACCCAAGGGAACATTCAGTTAAGAGGTGCTGAAGTCGCCAGCGTGCGCACTCATATCGCCCCAGATAAACGAAAAGTGGCGGTAGTGTTCCAAGATTTTGCACTTTTCCCTCATCTGAATGTGGCTCAGAACATTGGCTTTGGCTTGCACAACTGTACACCTCAAGAAAAAGCCCGACGGGTGAATGAGTTACTTGCCCTAGTAGGGCTGCCGGATATCAGCGAGCGATACACTCACTCTTTGTCTGGCGGCCAGCAGCAGCGAGTCGCTTTGGCACGAGCACTGGCAGTTGAGCCTGATTTATTGCTGCTTGATGAGCCATTTTCCAGCCTCGACGCTGAACTGCGCGAAGACTTAGCGCAAGATATCAGGCGCATCCTTAAGCATGAAGACACTAGTGCATTGTTGGTCACCCACGACCAGCATGAAGCGTTCGCCATGGCTGATACCATAGGGGTCATGCAGGGTGGGCGATTACTGCAGTGGGCGACAGCCTATCAACTCTATCATCGTCCAGTGGACAAGTTTGTTGCAGCATTTATTGGGCAAGGCACCTTACTGCGTGCAAAGGTGGTTGACGGCAGCCGTGTCTCAACAATGCTAGGTGTTTTCGCTTTAACGGATGAACAAACGCGCTTATTTTCTGATTCGCATACTTTAGATGTGCTCGTTAGGCCTGATGATATAATTCATGACGACAGCAGTCCTAATGTAGCCATGGTGTTGTCACGCGCATTCAAAGGCGCGCATATACTTTATGAGCTTGCGTTGAATGATGACCCAAGCGCTAAAGTGTTGTGTTTAGCGCCGAGTCATCACGACCACGCGCTAGGTGAGCATATTGGTATTCGCTTAGATCTGAAACATCTGGTGGTGTTCAACGCCTAAAGCCTACTGTTTATCGCGACTTGATGTATGTCCCCTTGTTTTCTGCCTGATAATCAATAGATATACAGGCAAGGCTTAGCTTATGAGAAGTGTTTATGATTACAAAATTAGTAAATTGGTTTGAAGAGAAGACTCGTCAAAATGAGGCGTCAGGTCAGGGGAGCTCACAAGAAGTTGCGACAGCCGTTTTACTATATGAGCTGATGCGGGCTGACGGTGATTTTAGTGCTCAGGAGCAACACGCTTACGAGCACATATTACGTTCTCATTTTTCCCTTGATGACAGTCAGTTGAACGAGCTGCTTGCATTGACTAAAGAAAAGGCATCACAGGCAACTGATTTCTCTCAGTTTACGCGGGTGATCAACGCGACCAGTTCTGTGCAGCAGAAACGTGGCATCATCGATGGCTTATGGAAAATAGCCTATTCGGATGACATGCTTGACCCTGAAGAAGAGCACATGATTAGACGAGTAGCTGATTTGCTATATATACCCCATAGCCAATTTATTAAAAGTAAACTTACCGCTTCAGGCGAACTATAAACTTATAGCGCTGGGTGTTGCTGATAGTAGACACCTTTAAGCGCTTATAGACCATCCGCGCTGTTCGAATTTACAGCATCGTATTTGGGCTGTGAAAACTTTCATGGTTCCTGTCTTAAATTTGCGACATTATTGCATTTTATCTTCTAAGAATAATTTCAAAAATCCAGTTAACCAATTGATTAATATGGATTATTAATTTGTGGCTCAATTATTGTTATACCAAAGGCGTAATCGTGCTTTTCCCGACTGGTTCCTCGGGTATTTTTGCAAGGATAGTGGGCACGGTGAGAATAGTAATAGTCAATACAGATACTGTTATTGGCTGCGATGGCGTTTGCAACTAATGGCTATTGTTATTCTTAGCTACGCTCACGAGCTGCGCTAATTGCTGGGCACGGATGCCACTTGTATTTTCAACGAACCCAATGACTGCCTTGGTGCTGCGGATATTAAAGTTATGAAACTCGCCCTTACGTTTTCCCGTTCTATTTCCTTTTCTCTTCTTCTTTCGAGTAGCTTTGCTTTGGCTATTCCACATCAGTCAGGTGATGACATTTTACAACGTTTGGATAAAAACGCCGATGGAGAGATATCCATCAAAGAAGCGGTGGCAGATCCAATTATTCTAGAGTCTTTTAGTCGAATAGATATCAACGGTGATGGCCTTATCAGCCGTCATGAGCTCACGAGTGTGCATGTCAGGCGTTCCCACGGTGGTGGGATAAACTAACCATACCGGTTGACAGTGGATTGGCAGTTACCCCCATGATATTTACTGCCTTGTGTCATCACCTTTTGTTATTATGCTGGCGAATTAGGAAGGAATAGATTGTTAGGATTGCCAATGCAACTTGGATCGTTACGCCAGCTTACGTTAGTTAGTTTTGCGCTTGTGCTCGTCCCTTTGGTGGTGCTGTTATGGCATAGCCAGATTACGTTAGGCAGAATGGGAGAAATCGCCACCAACGAAGCTGAATTTTCAGTGGCTATGGTTCGGCGGGTTAATAACTTGGAAAGTTTCTCAGTGGATATTGAGCGACTCATCCGCCAATACCACGTGTTAGACAAACCTGAGTTGAAAGAACTATCAGATAAATACGTTCAGCGCTTTACTGAGTCCCTCGGTAGCCTATGTGTGAAACTTGATAATTCCCGGGAATGTAACGTGCTGAGCGACCGCCTTACGTGGTTTCGAAGTTACGACAGGTTGAGCGATGAATTGCTACTTGATGCGCAATTAGCTGAATTTCGCCGAGCGTTGACTGAGTTGGGAGCGAGTGTGGACTCTTTACTCGACGACCGAATCAAACAACGTCAAGCGTACGTAAGTTCAGTTCAGCAAACGCAAGCATGGTTGACGGCTTTGCTGGTGAGTATTAGTTTGATACTGATCATTTTTGGCAGTCAGCTGATTCTGCGCCCTGTACGAAAATTGGAGCATGTTATTCAGGCCATTTCGCTGCAAGAAGACGAATTACCTGAAATTTCTAACTCGGGGCCTAAGGAACTGATCCTAGTTGAACGCAAACTACATCGCCTTTCAGATAGGCTAACCCAGCTAGAGCACTTACGCCACGCGTTGCTGCGTCATGCGTCTCATGAGTTGAAAACGCCACTGGCGAGCATTAAAGAAGGCTGCTCACTGTTAACTGAGCAAGTGGTTGGAGAGCTCAACGATCGGCAAATGGAAGTGATGTCTTTGCTTAATAGCAGTACAGACCGCCTTAACACCTTAATCATGCAGTTGCTTGATTACAACTTACTACTGCAGCAGGCAAAGCCTGATTTTCAGTGGTTAAAAACATCCACTTTGATGGAAGGTTTTATTACAGACAACCGCCTAGCACTGCAACAGAACAACCATGAGTTGGAAACGAAAATTGAGTTGCCGCAAGTGTACGCCGACGCCAACTTATTTAGGCGTATTCTTGACAATTTGCTGTCAAATGCCATTGCCCATGGCAGCAAGGGCCGCCCAATTAATATTAAGCTATACCAAGAAAAACATGTTCAGGTGTTAGACGTTTCAAATCGCGGGCAAAAAATATCACCTGAACAAAGGGCTATTTTATTCGAGCCATTTAATCGCGGTGAGGGAAAACGCAATGACCGTATTATTGGTTCTGGGCTAGGGTTGTCGATCGTTGCCGATTGTGCGCGTATGATGCGAGGGAAAGTTGAAATTGTCGACGTGGATTATGCGGATGTGTGCTTTCGCGTTTCAATCCCCTTAACTGAGAAAAAGTAATGAAAGCGATAATAATTAAAGCAGGGATAAGCTTGCTCGTTTTGAGTTTGGCTGGGTGTAAATTGGTACCTGAAAATAATGTGAATGTTGAACGCCAAGAAGTACTACACGAGAGAAACTATTGTCTATACCAAACGCCAGATGCGTCCGTAGAAAAAAACTGCGACATTCATTATTGGCTTAATTATTGGCTCGATGGCGATGAGATGACATGGGCTCAACGTAAAGCAGAGATTGCTCTGTTGTCCGATAGCCCCCAAGACCAACTACGTAAAATATTACTTTGTCAGGGCAAAGATACTCCTTACCAAGACAAGTTGCGATCACAGTCATGGGCGCTGAGCCTGATAAAAGAATTTGATGGGGGCATGCAAGACATGCTCAGTGTCATGATTTACCACCCGAGTCAGGTGTTGCTTGAGTCAGAATCAGCGGTGGTGACATTAAGTAAGATTAACGGTGGCCAGTCCACTCGAATTGAAGAGCAGCAGGAGTTGGTTGATCAACAAAGACTGCAAATTGAACAACAGCGAAATCAAATTGAGCAGCTATTAAAAATCGAAGCGTCAATTATGGATAACGCTAAAGGAGATCCTAAGTGAGTAAAGTTGAAGCGTCGTTAAAGCCACAAATATTACTCGTAGATGATGACGAAAGTTTACTACGGTTAATGGCTATTCGCTTAGAAGGTGAAGGCTATAGTGTGCAAAGTGCAGAAGGCGGCAAAGAAGCGCTGCGCTTGATGAATACCCAAAATTTTGATGCGGTATTAAGCGACCTTAGAATGCCAGGATTAGATGGCTTAAGTTTATTTGAAGAAATTATGTCCTTGGGCAAAGACCTGCCGGTTATTTTGATGACAGCCCACGGCACAATCCAAGATGCGGTTGAGGCGACCCAAAGAGGAGTTTTCGGTTTCCTTACCAAGCCGATTGATCATACCGAGTTGCGTGACTTATTAGCCAAAGCGGTGAGTCAAAGCCAAGGCTCGCAAACAGGTGCTTGGCGTGAGCAAATTATCACGCGTTCCATGCAAATGGAGCAGTTGTTGGACCAAGCCCACCGAGTGGCGCAACGTGACGTCAGTGTGTTGGTCAGCGGGGCAAGTGGAACGGGTAAAGAGTTATTGGCCAATGCCATTCACAAAGCCAGTAAAAGGGCGAATAAACCGTTTGTGGCGATCAACTGTGGTGCTTTGCCTGAAAACCTACTTGAGTCTGAACTTTTCGGACACGCCAAAGGGGCCTTTACTGGCGCAGTGAATGAACATCAAGGCTTGTTTCGTGAAGCAGATGGTGGGACGTTGTTTTTAGATGAAATTGGTGACATGCCAACGCCGTTGCAAGTTAAATTACTTCGCGCATTGCAAGAGCAAGTTATTCGTCCTGTGGGTAGCAGCAAACAAATACCCGTTGATGTTCGCATTATTTCGGCAACTCACAAAAATCTTGCAACAGAAATGAGTGAAGGGAATTTCCGTGAGGATCTGTATTATCGCTTAAACGTTGTGAACTTAACGCTGCCAACGCTGCGTGAACGCTCAGAAGATATTCCCTTGCTGGCTCGTTACCTACTTAAGAAAAGCGCCGAGCGCCATGAAGTGCGCGTCAGCCGTTTTTCTGATGACGCCATGCAACTGTTGACCACTGAATTGTGGCCAGGCAATGTGCGCCAGTTAGTCAATGTGGTTGAGCAGTGCGTTGCATTAACACAAACATCAGTGATTGCAGTGCACCTTGTGGAACAAGCACTGTCGACGTCTGAGCAAAAATGGCCAACGCTCACCGAAGCGCGAGATGCTTTTGAACAGAGTTATCTGCTAAAACTGCTTAAAATGACCGACGGGAATGTTACTCGGGCCGCTGAAATTGCCGGTCGTAATCGCACTGATTTACACAAGTTGATGAAGAAACATGATTTGCACTCTACTGACTTTAAGCATGACTAATGGCTAATTAAATAAATAAGTAAGTAATGGATTGCCCCGTAAGCGCGAATATTGTTATTCGCGCTTTTTTGTTTTTAGGGAACGTGGTTGTATTTTTATAAAAAAGAGAGGGGATTGCGCAAAGTTAGTGCAACACATTACTGTTTTCTGTTTTAGAATACACAGCAATTTTTTAAAGAGGTAAGTAGTTAAATGCGAATAGCGTTAGGAGTTGAATACGATGGTGCCCGCTTTCATGGCTGGCAAAGGCAAAATGAAGTCATAAGTGTACAGCAGCACTTAGAGGAAGCCTTGACGCGTATTGCTAACGAACCTATCCGCGTTGTGTGTGCAGGTCGCACTGATGCGGGTGTGCATGCGACAGGGCAGGTGGTCCATTTCGAGACGACTAGCCAGCGCCCTGATAGAGCATGGACACTGGGTATCAACACCTACTTGCCAGATACAATATCTGTGCGTTGGGTAAAAGCCGTGCCTGAGGATTTTCACGCACGTTTTTCTGCTACTGCCAGGCGCTATCGCTATATCATCTATAACAACACGTTGCGCAGCGGTATTTTGGCTAATGGCGTGACGCATATCTACGGTGATCTTGATCATGAGTTGATGCACGAAGCCGCACAAAAATTAGTGGGTAAACATGACTTTAGCTCGTTCAGAGCAGTGAACTGTCAAGCGAAAACAGCGACCCGCACCATGTCCCATATTCGCGTTAAGCGTATGGGCGACTATATTGTGATTGATGTACAAGCCAATGCTTTTTTACATCATATGGTGCGTAACATTACGGGGACTTTGGTGGCTATTGGACATAAAGAAAAGCCAGTGGAGTGGGTAGACGAATTATTAGAGGTCAAAGACAGAACGCAAGCCGGTATTACCGCGCTACCAAACGGTTTGTATTTAGTGCACGTTACGTATCCAGAAACGTTTGCACTGCCAAAACTGAAAATGGGGCCTTTGTTCCTTGCGGATGACTTCTAAGACCAGTTTTATTTTCGTAACTTTGAATAACTGTGTTTTAATACGGTTTGAATGTGCCTAGAAAATTAATCGTTGCATCTGTCGTTGCATATCCTCAATAAAAACAACGATATGATTGCCAAAGAAGGTTTAAATTAATGAGTTGGATTGAAAAGATATTACCGCGTACAAAATCACCCACTAAAAGTAATGTACCTGAAGGTATATGGACTAAGTGTGGACAGTGTGATGCGGTTCTATACAAGACTGAGCTAGAAAAACAGTTAGGCGTATGCCCTAAGTGTAATCACCATATGCGTGTCTCCGCGCGTGCTCGGTTGAATCAATTTTTAGATCAAGGTGAACGTACCGAGTTAGGTAGCGAACTTGAACCGAAAGATTTACTGAAATTCAAAGATTCCAAAAAATACAAAGATCGTTTAGTTGCTGCGCAAAAAGCCACAAATGAAAAAGATGCTTTAGTGGTCATGCAAGGTAAATTAAAAGGTATGCCGGTAGTGGTTGCTGCGTTTGAGTTTGCCTTTATGGGTGGGTCTATGGCGTCAGTAGTTGGGGCGCGTTTCGTGAAAGCGGTTGAGGCCTGTTTAGAACACAACATGCCACTTATCTGTTTCTCTACCAGTGGTGGTGCGCGTATGCAGGAAGCGTTGCTTTCACTAATGCAAATGGCAAAAACCAGTGCTGCATTGGCGAAAATGAGCGAGAAAGGCCTGCCTTACATATCGGTTATGACGGATCCTACTATGGGTGGTGTATCAGCCAGTTTAGCCATGTTGGGTGATGTTAACGTAGCAGAGCCTAAAGCGTTAATTGGTTTCGCTGGACCTAGAGTGATAGAGCAAACCGTACGTGAGACCTTACCTGAAGGCTTTCAGCGTAGTGAGTTCCTATTAGAGAAAGGTGCGATTGACGTGATTATTGATAGACGCGAAATGCGCGATCGTTTGCACAGTATGTTATCTAAGTTGCATCATCAACAGGCATAAAATTTCAGCACATAAATGACAAATTTATCTTCTATACAGGCCTCTAGTTTTGAGGCCTGGTCTTTAAATGAGTGGCTTGACCACCTCAGCGCATTACATCCTAAGAATATCGAAATGGGCCTTGAGCGAGTGAACAAGGTCTTTGAGCAACTCAATATCTCTTTTTCAAAGCAAACCGTGGTCACTGTTGCCGGTACTAACGGTAAAGGCACCACCTGCGCATTTCTTGAACAAGCCTGCTTGGCAGCAGGCAAAAGAGTTGGAGTTTATAGCTCACCTCATCTGATTCAGTACACTGAACGAGTGCGCATTAACGGTATCGATGGGAGTGAGCAAGCCCACTGCCGAGCGTTTCAAGCCGTCGAGCGCGCTAGGGGGGATATTCCTCTTACGTATTTTGAGTTTGGTACCCTAGCAGGTCTTAAACTTGTACACGATGCCAATGTGGATATCGCGTTACTTGAAGTGGGCTTAGGCGGGCGTTTGGATGCAGTGAACGTGGTGTCGCCTGACATTGCAGTGATCACCAGTATCGATTTGGACCATCAAGATTTCCTAGGTGATACCAAAGAACTAGTGGCTGCAGAAAAAGCCGGCATCATGCGTGACAATATTCCCGTAGTGGTGGGTGAGCCTGTGAAATACCAAGCTTTGCTTGATGCTGTTTCTCAGCACAGCGCACTGGCATCTTGGCAGCATGTGGATTTTGATTATCAACTAGCAGATGATTATATGGTGTGGAGCAATCATCAGCTTAGTTACGCGCAATTACCCATCCCGCATATTCCTGCACAAAACGTGTCTACTGGCTTGCAGGTGATCCAACTACTAAAGCTGGACTTAAGTGAAGGGGATTTGGCTAATGTGATCACTGACACCAGACTACCTGGTCGATGTCAGTATATCGGATATTCTCCTGCCATTATGGTGGATGTCGCCCATAATCCTCAAGCCACGGGTTATTTACTTTCGCAAATACGTAAGCTTGATTACGACAGGCTTTACTTAGTTGCGGGTATGTTGAAAGACAAAGATATTCGCTCGAGTCTAGCGGATTTTTCAAACTTAAATGCGCACTGGATGTTGGGCGGCTTAGATGTACCAAGAGGTGCTGCCGCTGCGGATATTAAATCAGTGTTAGACGAGCAACAAAAAGTGCTAGAATTTTCCACGGTTTGCCAGGCGTTTGAAAAAGCGAAGGCTTTGGCGCAAGAGCGAGACTTGATTGTTGTATTCGGTTCTTTTTTTACCGTATCAGACATTCTTAAGCTATCAAATAAAGGAAATAACGAGTGACCTCTGCGCTAAAAAATCGATTAATTGGTACGGTGATTATTGTGGCTATCGCTGTTATTTTTTTGCCGGATTTATTGGGCGGTAAAACCCAAAGCGAAAAAGAACTGTTTGTTGAATTGCCAGAACGTCCAGCGGTGAAAACCGTGCAACGTCCAGGCAGTTTTTCTACTGAGGATCTTGCCAGTCTCACCTCAAGAGACATTGAAATAGTTGAAGACAATGCTATCGACGACAACACGTCTGGCAATGCAGCAGTACAAGAAAGCGATATCAAAGGTCAGGAAGACGCTGATGTGGCTGCTCAATTAGCCAATACAGCACCCGTGCAAAATTCAGAGCCACAGACAAAGCCTGTCACAGCATCGAGCACGCACGCTTACGAAAAGGCTTTACTTGAAGGAGCCGGCTGGGTTGTTCAGTTGGGGACGTTTAGACACAAAAAAAATGTGCAGGAATTACTTGAGAAGTTAGAAAAAGCTGGCTATCGCGCTTTTACCCGACCGGTTCAAACCAGTAGTGGCAAGTTAACTAAAGTGTTTGTGGGGCCTGATTTGCAAAAGGCTCGTTTAGAAAAATCCCTTGGCGAACTGACCGAGTTAACAAAATTAAAAGGGCGAATTACCCCATTCACTGTCCAGTAATATGGATTGCTATTAATACTAAAATTAGCAAGATTTTAGTCATGAGTTTTGCTAATATGCGCGCGAATTTAGTGTTATGGCGTGAAGATTAGGTTTTTGATCCACGTTATGCATCACCAGCGGATTTATCAATTTTTATGAACTGGATAGACTACGCCATCATCGGCGTCATTCTGCTCTCCACCGTTATCAGTTTAGTACGTGGGTTTGTTAAAGAAGCAATCTCACTCGCTGTCTGGTTTTGCGCCTTCTTTATTGCCAGTCGTTTTTATGCGGACTTGGCGACCTACCTAACTAGCATTGATGATCAAACTATTCGCAACGGCGTGGCGATTGCTATTTTGTTTGTGGCGACTTTGATCCTTGGCGGATTACTCAATTACTTGATTTCGCAGCTAGTACACTACACAGGCTTGTCAGGCACTGATCGTGCACTTGGTGCAGTATTTGGTGTGCTACGTGGCGTTTTGATCGTCAGCGCTTTGCTCTTTTTTCTCGATACGTTTACCCCATTAGCTGATGCCGATGGATGGAAAACATCATTACTTATTCCAGAATTCAGCTTAGTGATAGAGTGGTTCTTTCAATATTTGCAAGGTAACTCAAGCTTCATCAAACCCATTTAACAAAACCGTTTAAAAAGGTAACTCACATGTGTGGTATTGTCGGAATCGTAGGTAAAAGTCCAGTAAACCAGTCCTTGTATGACGGGCTGACTGTATTGCAACATCGGGGGCAAGATGCAGCAGGGATTGTCACCATAGACGAGGGTGTGTTTCATCTGCGTAAAGACAATGGGTTAGTGCGCGATGTTTTCCACACGCGTCATATGAAGCGACTCACAGGTCAGTTTGGTATTGGTCATGTACGTTATCCTACAGCCGGCAGTTCTAGCTCTGCAGAGGCGCAACCTTTCTACGTTAACTCACCTTTTGGTATTGCCTTTGCCCACAATGGTAATTTAACCAATGCACATGAGCTAAAAGATGACGTATTTCGCATTGCTAAACGCCATATTAACACCACGTCTGACTCCGAATTATTGCTCAATATTATTGCGCATGAACTCCACAACTGTGAAGGGTTAAGCCTAACCCCAGAAGAAGTATTCAAAGCGGTGACCACAGTGCACAAAAAAGTGCGTGGTGCATACGCTGTTGTTGCTGCAATCATAGGTAACGGCATGCTGGCTTTTAGAGACCCATTTGGCATTCGTCCTCTGGCTCTGGGCAAACGCAAAACTGAATTTGGCGACGAATACATGGTGGCCTCTGAAAGTGTTGCATTGGATGCCGTGGGTTTTACGTTTATCCGTGATGTGGCGCCAGGTGAAGCTATTTATGTGACCGAAAGCGGCGAATTGCACACCCAACAATGTGCGCATGGGGCAATTAATGCTCCTTGTATTTTCGAATTCGTTTATTTTGCCCGCCCAGATTCTTTTATCGATGGTATTTCGGTTTATGCGTCACGCGTTAATATGGGTCGTAAGCTAGGTCAGAAAATCGCTCGAGAGTGGGCGGATTTGGATATAGACGTTGTCATTCCTATCCCAGAAACATCAACTGATGTCGCCCTACAGATTTCACTTGAGTTGAACCTGCCATACCGCCAAGGTTTTGTGAAAAACCGTTACATTGGTCGCACCTTTATCATGCCTGGGCAAACCATGCGTCGTAAATCGGTACGTCGTAAATTGAATGCCATCCCCTCTGAGTTTGCCGGTAAAAATGTATTGCTGGTGGATGATTCGATTGTGCGTGGCACTACCTCAGAGCAGATCATCGATATGGCGCGTGAGTCTGGCGCGAAGAAAGTGTATTTTGCGTCGGCGGCGCCTGAAATTCGTTTCCCTAATGTGTACGGTATTGACATGCCTTCGGTGAACGAATTGATTGCATATGGTCGTGAGATTGAGGAAATTAGCGATTTGATCCGAGCCGATGGTTTGATATTCCAAGACATCAGCGATTTAGTTGAAGCGGTGACTGAACTTAATCCAGTTATTAATCGCTTTGAAACGTCGGTCTTTGATGGAAACTATATTACAGGTGATGTGGATCAACATTACTTGGAGCGTATTGATACATTGCGTAATGAGGGGGCTAAAAACGCTGGCATTCAAACTGAGCTAAGCAACCTTGAAATGCACAATATGCAGGAAGACTAAACGAAAATTGTGTTCTTAAAACATAAAAAAAGCGCTGTTATTCAGCGCTTTTTTGTATCTGCTGTTTGCATATCTTTTGGCGGACAGTCGCTTATGCGGTCAATACTGATTCTATAAAGTCTTATCCAATAAACGTCTAACCAGAAAAAATTTAACCAGTAAAGACTGGCCCCATGCCCATGCTCCACAAGATAACGGACGCAGCCATCAAAATAGTTAATAGTACCAGACCACAGGTCACCACAGAGCTCGCATAAATAAAGCCTTTCTCTTCAGGGATGTGCATAAGAATAGGCGTGCCGGTGTAAAGTAAATACACCGAGTAGGTGAGGCCCACTAAACCGATCATCATGACAAACCATAAAACAGGATAAAATGCCGCAAAACCTACCATAAACAACGGGGTTGCCGTGTAAGCTGCGAGTTCAAGTGACTGGGTATAAGTGGGTGTCGAGTCGAACGCTTTCGCCAGCTCGTGAATTAGCACAGATAAGGCTAGAACGCCGACCACTAAGCCCAAGTAGGTACCGGCGCTCATAATAGCAGCGCTTTCTTTAGTGAGTTTGATTGTGTCGCCAACACCAATGCTCCAACCCAAATACGCGGTAGAGTAGTAGGTCATTAAAGCGGGAATAAGAGATATTAGGGCGATGTGACTTAAGCTGTAAAAATAGGTTTCGTGACGGTCATCAATGCTGTGCCATTCTTCTTTAGGATGGGCATACAACCCCCACAGGTGATTCAAAATCATATAGTTACTCGCTCTTTTGTTATTAACAATTAATTTACAACTAATTAACGTTCATTCTGTTGTAGGTTGGTTAATTCGTCAACAGTTTTCGTTTTCTACCTTAGTATTAGCCGTTTTATTAGATTTGATATGTCTTGGCGTGGTTTCTCAACGAGCCTGACGATCTGTTTTGTATCCTGCGCTTTTTCATTGCGTTTATAGTTGCCTCTAAAAATCTGTCTTCAAGTTGATTCGTGTCATTTTCTTGCGACCTCATTGGCGTAATATGTAGCGTACGATTTGCGAAATGTTTTAAACATCAACATTGGATAGCACCTTGAAAAAGTTACTCTCACTTATTTTACTATTGGCCGTTATTGCTGCTGGCTATTTCGCTTGGCATTACTTTAATTCTTCTGATGCAATCGTTGGGTTTGCTTCAGGGAATGGACGTGTTGAAGCCGTTCAAGTTGATGTATCTACTAAGATTGCCGGGCGAGTAGAGGCAATTTATGCTCAGGAAGGCGACTTAGTACAACAGGGGCAAACGATTGCAAAAATCGATACCAAGCAGTTACACGCTCAGCTTCTGCGCTATGAGGCCGACGTGGCCGCTGCACAAAGCCAAGTGGCATCAGCCAATGCTGGAATTGCTCAAGCCAAGGCAGAAAAGCGACTAGCTGAACAAGAGCTAGCCAGAGCAAAGCAGCTTATTAAGCAAAATAATATCAGTAAAGAAACCCTAGATACCCGCGAAAGTAACGTGGCAGTGGCTATTGCCAACGTTGAAGCCGCTGAAGCGTTAAAAGTATCGCAATTGCGCAGCGTGGATGCAGCCAAAGCGGTAGTGGAAGAAATACAAACACAAATTGATGATGCCACGCTTGTTTCCCCTACCATTGGCCGGGTACTTTATCGGTTAGCTGAGCCTGGTGAAGTCCTTGGCAGCGTTGGTACTGTGATAACTTTGATTAACCTTTCCGATGTATATATGGAGATATTTTTACCGACAGCGCAAGCTCATCGTGTGGAAATGGGGGCCGAGGCGCGTGTCAAATTGGATGTGCTTGATATCGCCATTCCTGCAACCGTGAGCTATGTATCGCCAGAGTCTCAATTCACCCCTAAGCAAGTGGAAACGGCGACTGAACGTGAAAAGCTGATGTTTCGGATCAAAGTTCGCATCCCACAAGCGCTTGTGCTGAAGCATATCGAAAAGGTAAAAACAGGGGTAAGGGGAGTGGCTTACATTCGACTTAATACGCTGGACAATGAGCCTTTGGCTGACTGGCCAGTGTTTTTACAGAAATTACCTAAAGAAACCGTATCTAACGATAATAGCGCTCGCTAATGGCAACGTCAGATTCTGCGCCATTGCTTGCAAGCTTGCAGGGAATCAATCATAGGTATGGCGATGTACAAGCGCTAAATGACATCACGTTGGATATTCCTGCCGGCATGATGGTGGGCCTTCTCGGGCCCGACGGCGTCGGAAAGTCGACATTATTAGGGCTTATTTCTGGGGCCCGAAAATTACAAGACGGCCAATTGCAGGTATTAAATGGAGACATGCGCTCATCAGTCCACCGTAAAAAAGCCGGCCCTAAAATCGCGTATTTGCCCCAAGGTCTTGGAAAAAACCTATACGCTGATTTGAGCGTAGAAGAAAACTTGGATTTTTTTGCTAAGTTATTTGGTCAAACATCGCAAGAGCGCGCTTTACGCATCACGCAGCTCACTAAAGCCACCGGACTTGAATCATTTTTGCACCGTCCAGCAGGGAAATTATCCGGTGGTATGAAGCAGAAACTGGGGTTGTGCTGCTCTCTTATTCACGATCCAGACCTGCTGATCCTCGATGAACCAACGACTGGGGTCGACCCCTTATCTCGACGTCAGTTTTGGCAACTTATTGCGCAAATTCGCTCACAAAGGCATCAAATGAGTGTTGTGGTGTCCACCGCGTATATGGATGAAGCGGAAGAATTCGATTGGCTTGTTGCTATGGATGCGGGCAAAGTTCTTGCTTCTGGTAAACCACAAGCTCTAAAAACCTCTACCGGCACTGATGATCTCGAAAGTGCCTTTGTGGCGTTACTCCCACCAGAAAAACGAGGAAATACACAAAAGCTCGTTATTCCTCCACTTGAAGTATCAACCGAAAAACCCGCGATTATCGCCAAAGGTATCACCCGCAAGTTTGACGACTTTGTGGCCGTGGATGATGTTAGCTTTGAAATAAAAGCAGGAGAGATTTTCGGTTTTTTAGGCTCCAATGGATGTGGAAAAACCACGACCATGAAAATGCTTACGGGTTTATTGCCAATATCCTCTGGGAAAGCGTTTCTGTTTGGTAAAGAAGTTGACGCGAGTGATATGCTGACCCGCATGAGGGTGGGGTTTATGTCCCAAGCGTTTTCTTTGTACACCGAGCTGACAGTGTATGAAAACTTATTATTACATGCTCGTTTGTTCCATATATCCAAAGAGAAAACAGCACAGAGGATTCGTACACTGGTAACACGGTTTGATTTACAATCGCAGTTGCATACCAAAGCCCAATCATTGCCCCTTGGGATCCGTCAACGTCTTTCACTTGCTGTTGCCGTTATTCATGAGCCTGAAATGCTCATTCTAGACGAGCCGACCTCGGGGGTAGATCCTGTTGCTCGGGATGTATTTTGGCGTTTATTAGTGGAATTATCACGCAGAGATAAAGTCACTATTTTTATATCAACTCATTTTATGAATGAGGCCCTAAGGTGCGATCGCATATCGCTTATGCATGCTGGAAAGGTATTAGTGTATGACGAGCCTAAGCACCTTGTTGCCGCCAAACACGCGTCTACATTAGAAGAAGCCTTCATTGGCTATTTAGAGGAAGCCATTGGGGAAAAAGAAGCACCTGAGAACGAAGAACCGAACGTGCCCTTGACCAACATTCCTTCTAAACCCTCGGCGTCGCTACTGGAGCCGCTAGAGGGGGCATCAGATGAGGCCGCAAATACGAAAAATACCGAAACAGATAGTGTTTTCAGTCTTAAACGTATGCTCGCTTTTAGCTACCGTGAAATCATGGAAGTGATGCGCGACCCAGTGCGCTTAACATTTGCTTTTATCGGTAGTGCATTGCTGTTGCTCGTGGTTTCCTATGGTATATCTCTTGATGTAGAGGATTTGACCTACGCGGCCTATGACAATGACCGTACCCCCCAAAGTCGCGAGTACCTGAGCCATTTTGAGGGCTCGAGGTATTTTATTAAAAAGCCGAGTATTCAAAGTGAAGATGATCTGCAAAGACGTATGCAGTCGAATGAAATTACCCTGGCGCTGGAAATTCCTGCTGGTTTTGGTCGCACCCTGATTAGAGGTGAAACACCCTCTGTTTCTGCTTGGATTGACGGCGCGAATACCACGCGGGCGGGTACCATTGAAGGTTATGTGTCGGGTGTGCATGTTGCGTATTTAACCCAGCTCTTTGCTGAGCAAGGTTATGACATAGACGATTACGCGAATGTAGACCTTCAACCTAGGTACCGTTATAACCCGACCTTTGAAACGATTTTTTCTATGGGGCCTAAAACCCCTGCCATGTTGTTGTTATTGTTTCCTGCCATATTGATGGCTGTCAGTATGGCGCGGGAAAAGGAGATTGGCACAATAACCAATTTCTTTGTTACGCCGACCACGCGTTTTGAGTTTTTATTGGGTAAACAGCTGCCTTATATCGTTATCGGTATGATTAATTTTGTGACCTTAACCCTGCTGGTGGTCTACCTGCTCAAAGTGCCACTAACTGGAAGTGTGACGGGGTTGATGCTCGGCGCCTTCTTTTATGTCTTTGCAGCAACGGGCTTTGGTTTATTGGTTTCCTCAATCACCAACACGCAAGTGGCTGCGGTGTTTGCTACGGCCATTTTAACCCTAATGCCTACCGTAATGTTTTCCGGCATGATCCAACCTACTTCTACTCTGGAGGGGGGAGGGTATATTATTGGTACGTTATGGCCAGCCACCTATTACATGCACCTTAGCGTTGCTGCATTTACTAAGGGACTAAGTGTGTGGCAGTTGATGAATGATATATATGTTCTCGCTATTTTTGGACCCGTTTTTGTGGTGGTGACTGCGTTGTTTCTTAAAAAGCAGGAGGCCTAGTTGATGAGAGCATGGATAAATATTTACTGGTTAGGGCTAAAGGAATTGCGCAGTGTATTGAGTGATTTCGTCATGCTTCTACTCATTATTTACTCATTTAGTTTGGCGATTTACGCACAATCAACAGCCACAAGCGAATCTGTGAACAATGCCTCTGTGGCAATTGTCGATGAAGACCACTCTGCGTTGTCTCGCGCCATAGCGAATGCGTTGTACCCACCTTATTTTAAAGTGCCAATCCTTATTTCACCATCCGAAATTGACGATGCGATGGACAGCGATACCTATATGTTTGTCGTTAGTATTCCGCCCAATTTTGAACGCGATGTAAGAAAAGGCGAACGACCCAGTGTGCAAATCAATATTGATGCCACGGCAGTCACTCAAGCCAGTTTAGGCAATACCTATATTCAAAATATTGTGACCGATGAGGTAAATCACTATATCACTCGCTCTGATGAAGACACCGAATATCCTGTTGAATTGGTGCAACGCAGAGCGTTTAATCCTAACGGCACGGGAATGTGGTTTGGGGCAATTAATGCACTGCTTAATCAGATATCTATGCTGACTATTATCTTAACTGGGGCAGCGTTGCTGCGCGAAAGAGAACACGGCACTATTGAACATTTACTGGTGATGCCACTGACCTCTTTTCAAATCGTGATGTCAAAAGTCTGGGCAAACGGTCTTATCATCTTGGTGTCGTTTATCCTGTCTACTTTTTTTGTAGTGGAATGGATTTTGGACGTGCCCATTGCAGGCTCTCGATTCTTACTCTTTGGTGGCACGGCGTTGTACTTGCTGGCAGCTGCGGCGATAGGGATTTTTCTAGGGACAATTGCACGTACCATGGCACAGTTCGCCTTATTACTGCTGATGGTCATCATACCCATCATGATGTTGTCCGGCGGGCTAACGCCCATTGAAAGTCAACCTGAGGTGATTCAGCCAGTGACGTGGTTACTGCCTTCACGCCATTACATGGCATTCGCTCAAGCGGTGGTATTTAGAGGAGCGAACATGGTGATCGTATTACCTGAAATGCTAAAAATTCTCGGTTTGGGATCTGCATTTTTTGTTGCGAGCATTCTGTTATTCAGGCGTTCTATTAGCGTCAGTAAGTAAAAGAAGTGAACAGTAATCAATAGCCTCAGCTTACAGATAGAGTGGATCATCGATAAATTGTAAGCTGCGCGGCTCATCATCACACCGCTTATGGTATAGTACTGCGCGCCAATTTCCCGAGCGTGTCAGTTGTATATGCTGCGGTATTTATTCACAAAAATTATGTAAGGTTGTTTGCTGCTTGGAAAACCTATTAGCCCCCATCAAAGCGTTTTTGAAATGCGACACCCCAGACGAGTGGGTCACCGCAGCCGTTAAAAAAGAAAACCTAGCGGTATTGCTGACGGATCACCTGATCTGTGAGTTAAAGGCAGCGCAAAGCGCGATGTTTTTAATTCGTCGTTATGCGGTAGATGCCGACAGTGCAAAAGCTTTATTGGCCTGGTTAAAGCCTTATGAGGATTTTGCTTATCGTCAAATTGGCGATTGGCAAGAGCTTGAAAAGTTAAAGTTAGATAAATCTATGCTGGTTAAAACAGGTAGTCGCTACGGCCAAGATTTAGTGGATAAAATGGTGATGCTCATTCGCGAAGAGTTGCACCATTTTTATCAAGTTCTCGAGATGATGAATCGCTACGATATTGAGTATGACAAAATTGAATCGAGTCGTTACGCAAAAGGGCTTTTACGCCATGTTAAAACCCACGAGCCTGATGCCCTCATCGACAAGCTGATTTGCGGTGCTTACATTGAAGCGCGCTCTTGTGAACGTTTTGCCAAAATAGCGCCATTTTTAGACAAGCCCTTAGGCGATTTTTATATCTCGCTACTGCGCTCTGAAGCGCGCCATTATCAAGATTATCTGACATTAGCGACTGACATTGCAGGCAAGGATATATCACAGCGAATTGCATTTTTTGGGGAAGTGGAAGCGGATCTCATTGTGCAACCTGATACTGATTTTAAATTCCACAGCGGCGTACCTACGCGATAATGCTGACAATCACTGTTATCTGAACGAACGTGCCTAAGCATGCAATTCATCCAAGTGGTGTACTTCGCAAAAAGACGGCCTTTCTTTTATAGGGATATTTGCGACTGTTGCCGCTGTCGTTGCATCGATGTTTGATGGATTGTACCAAATAGCACGAAGACCGGCTGCCAGTGCAGGGCGAATATCTTTGTCAAAGGTATCTCCCACCATCGTTACATCTTTGGGGGCGACACCTAGATTTTTTATTATTTCTAAATAAAACGCAGGTGTGCTTTTGTTTAAGCCAGTGTTGGCGAAACAAAAATAGCCTGAAATGTACTGTGCTAATTCGACCCGCTCAAATGCTTTCTTGATTTCATGTTCATCAGAGTCGGCTGCATTAGTCGCGATATAAATGGCACTATTTTTCGCTAATTGACTTAAGGCTGAAGTTGCACCGTCAATGCATTTGACCGTGGGCCAAAGATGCATTTTTCCTAGCGCGTCAGGGAAATCTACCATAAGGGTGTCTCCCCAATCGAATAAATAAGTTGCACTCATTGTCTTACTCATTAAGGTGGGAGCTGCATAGCTATTAACGCTGCAGTTTGAAGGATACGACTTAAGTAAGACTAATTATTGTTGGCATTGATTGAAAGTTTTTTTGAATATCTGCTATCTAATGGGTAGCAAATTATTTATTGGAACCTTTATGAGCGTCTTGAATTTAGTCACAGGTGCACAGCGCACACTAGAAAAAACCTCCGTCTTTGAGGGCATTGCACCCTTGCTACTTCGTTTGTATTTAGCGCCAATCATGATCCAAGCTGGTTGGACAAAACTGGGTAGTTTTGACAATACCGTTGATTGGTTCGCCAGTCCAGATTACGGCCTAGGATTACCCGCCCCTGCGTTGTTGGCCTCATTAGCGATAGCAGCTGAATTGCTCGGCGGTATCTTCATTTTAGTAGGACTTGCCACCCGCTGGGCGTCTATTCCCTTAATGTTTACTATGCTTGTTGCTGCATTTTCTGTGCATTGGCCAAACGGCTGGCCAGCGATAGCTGATGCCTCTAGTTGGTTATCAGATGGTACGATCATGCTGAATGAAAATGTGATGAGCGCACCTGATAAGTTAGCCGCAGCTAAAAGCTTGTTGCAAGAGCATGGGAATTACAACTGGCTGACATCAAGTGGTAAGTTTGTGATCTTGAACAACGGCATTGAGTTTGCCATGACATATTTCTTTATGTTGTTGTCGTTGTTCTTCACAGGTGGTGGTAAATTCACCAGTGTGGATTACTTTCTACGTAAAAAATTTATGCCTCAATAGGGCACAATTACTATAAAAATCAAGGCGCATTGGGCGCCTTTTTTTATTGCTCCGAGTTGTGATAATCGCCATACTGATTGCCTACATTCTATTTTCCTTGAGGTATTTTTATTCTATGGACGCCTTAAACCTGCTGCTTAATCGTAGCTCTCATCCTAGATTACAAGCCCCTGCACCGTCAGGTGAAGCATTAACCAATATTATGCAAGCCGCACTTCGCGCCCCTGATCATGCGTGTTTAGCGCCATGGCGGTTTATTGTGTGTGAAAAATCGGGCCTAGCAAAGCTGGGTGATATTTTTGAACAAGCAGCAATTGATGCTGATATGACTGAGAAAGAGATAGAGCGAGCACCTCAATTACCTAAGCGTGCACCTATGGTGATCGTAGCGATTGCAAAATATGTGGAACATCCCAAAGTGCCTTGGGTTGAGCAGGTTGCTTCTGCCTCGTGTGCTGTGCACGCCATGCAAATGGCTGCAGTCGCGCAGGGGTTCAATGGAATCTGGCGTACAGGCAGTTATGCGCAAGATGAAAATGTTAAACAGGCGCTTGGGTGCGCTGAAAAAGATGAAATTGTCGGCTTTTTATACTTAGGAACACCGATGACGGATGCCTCATCTAAACCAAATCGCGATGTTGCAGACTTCTTTGAAGCGTGGAAATAGAGGGACTAAAGCGATAATAGCTGTCAGAGCACAAGCGAAAATATAATCAGCTCAAAAATGCGGTTCTGGACGGTGAGCTATCGACCAGAGCCGCGTTATCACGGCTTTATTCTTCGTTATCGTCGTCTTGAATAACTTGCCGCGGTTTACGCTTCATTGGACGGTCGCCAACTTCCGTGCCTTGCATGGGTTTAACCCGGTCAGGCCCTTGATTATTCGCCCCAGAGCCCGCTTTACTATTATGCGCAGCCTTACCTGACGCTTTTTTAACAGGCGTTTTGGCTTTCTTAGGCGGGCGTAATCCTTTGAATTTCGCCTCTAGCCCTTCAATTTCACTAAAGCTGACCTCTTGTTGTAAGAAGCTTTTGATAGAAAGATAACTCGCCCAATCTTTTGGCCCAACAAATGATACCGCTTCACCTTTGTTACCAGCGCGTCCAGTACGGCCTACTCGATGCACATATTCATCTGCGAGTTTGGGTAAATCGAAGTTCACAACTAAAGAAACATTAAGTAAATCTAACCCACGAGAGGCAATGTCTGTGGTCACCAATACGTGTTGTTGGCCGCGACCAAATTCACTCATGATGTTATTGCGCTGGCCTTGGCTTAAATCCCCACTCAAGGCGATGCTATACAAACCTTGTTCTTTTAATAGACTCGACAAGCGTTCGGTGTCGGCGCGGGTTGCAGTAAATACAATCACTTGACGATGATCTTTTTCGTTGATCATATGCGCCAGTAAGCGTTCTTTATGGATCACATTGTCGGCTAGGAAAAAGCGTTGTTGTATATCTTTATGCTCAGCGCTAGAAATACCAATGCTAATACGGTGGGGCGCTTTGAGCATCGATTGCGTGAGATAATGTAGTGCAGCGTTGTCTAATGTGGCAGAGAACATCATTGACTGACGTTTACGGTGATCCGCAGCCGCATTGATTTGTTTTAATTGCTCAGAAAAGCCTAAATCAAGCATACGATCGGCTTCATCCATTATGAGCATTTCAAGCCCATTCAGATACAGAGACTTACCCGCTAAGTGATCGGCAATACGGCCGGCAGTACCCACTACAAATTGCGGGTAATGGCGTAGGGCTTTCACCTGATCGTTAAAGTTCTCACCGCCAAGAATGAGCGCCGCTTTTAACTGATGCTTAGCAATCAACCATTTAAGCTGAAAAAAGACCTGTTTCGCTAGTTCCCGCGTCGGTGCAAGAATAAGTACACGAGGATCTTTACGGCTAAGAGGTTGTTTGGTCAACACTCTTTGCACAGCCGGTAACAGGAAAGCCAAGGTCTTACCTGAGCCTGTTTTTGACGAAGCAATCAAATCTTTACCCATAAGGGCATAAGGAATGGCTTGCGCTTGAATTTCAGTTGCTTCGGTAAAGCCTTTTATTTCTAAGGCCTTACTTAAGCGGTGGTCTAATGGTAGATCGCTAAATTGCAAAAAATAAATACTCTAAAAAGGGATTGGGCGCATTATACAATTGCCGCACATTTTATGGAGCTTTATTTTCTATTTTACGCACTTTACGCGTTATTACACGCGCATTTCCGGCACGTTATCACCGGCAATCAACTGACCAGCGGTTTTACTTTTAATTTCTTCAACGCTAACGCCCGGTGCGCGCTCTAGTAAATGAAATGCACCGTCTTTCACTTCAATCACCGCTAAATCGGTGATGATACGGTTTATGCAGTTCACGCCAGTTAAGGGCAAGGTGCATGCTTCAAGGAGTTTCGAATTACCATGTTTATCTGCATGGGTCATGGTCACAATAATATTCTTTGCACCGGCCACTAAGTCCATAGCACCGCCCATGCCCTTAATCAGTTTACCTGGGATCATCCATGAGGCAATGCTACCGCTTACGTCAACTTCAAATGCGCCCAATACGGTGACATCAACGTGGCCGCCGCGGATCATAGCAAAGCTTTCAGCTGAACTAAAAATCGATGCGCCTACGCCAGCGGTAACCGTTTCTTTACCTGCATTGATCATGTCCGCATCAACGTCTTCTTCTGTGGGGTAAGGCCCCATGCCAAGCAAGCCGTTTTCTGATTGCAACATAACTTGCATACCATCTGGTACGAAGTTAGCGGCAAGGGTAGGAATACCGATCCCTAAATTAATGTAATCACCGTCGTGAAATTCTTGTGCCACACGCATGGCGATTTGGTCTCTTGATAGTGCCATGATGCTCTCCTATTGCCCTAGTTCGTTATTGGTTTTTGCTAAAACTTTGCGCTCAATGCGTTTCGCAAATTTCCCGACGATAACGCGATCAATATATATGCCTGGAGTTTGAATTTGGCTAGGCTCAAGTTCGCCAGGCTCAACTAATTCTTCCACTTCTAATACGGTAATTTTGCCCGCGGTGGCTGCCATAGGGTTGAAATTTTGTGCGGTGTGGCGATAAATGCAGTTGCCATAACGATCTGCTTTCCAGGCTTTAACAATGGCGAAGTCACCGACGATAGACTCTTCCATGATGTAAGGACGGCCGTTGAATTCTTTGACTTCTTTACCTTCACCTACAGGCGTACCGTATCCGGTTGCCGTATAAAAAGCAGGAATGCCGGCACCGCCAGCGCGCATTTTCTCTGCCAGCGTGCCTTGGGGAGTGAGCTCGACTTCAAGCTCGCCGTCTAGCAACTGGCGTTCAAATAAGGCGTTTTCTCCCACGTAAGACGAAATCATCTTTTTGACTTGTTTGTCTTCTAACAAAAGGCCTAGGCCAAAGCCATCAACGCCACAGTTATTCGACACTATGGTAAGACCTTTGGTACCCATTTTTTTCATTTGACCAATTAGGCCTTCAGGGATCCCGCATAAGCCAAACCCGCCAGCAATGACGGTCATATTGTCCTCTAAACCTGCCATCGCTTCTGCGTAGCTGGCTACAACTTTATCAAAACCTGCCATGTTAATTCCTTGTTTACGTTTATTTAACATCAATATAAAGACTATCTTTTGATAGTAAAGTTGAATTAATATGCTTATTAATAAATAAAATTTATTAATAAGCTTCGAGTAACTCCCTCATGAATGTTTCGTATCGCCAACTACAAGCGTTTATACAAGTGGCGCAATCGGCAACGTTTGCTGAAGCTGCGCAAAAGATGTTTCTTTCGCAGCCTGCGCTGTCCAGTGCCATCAAAAAAATGGAAGAGCAAGTGGGTGGGGTGCTGTTTTCACGCACCACACGTAAGGTGCAACTCAGTCCTGAAGGCCAAGACTTCTTACCTGTAGCAATACGCTTGATGAATGACTGGCAAGATGCATTTGGCGACTTGCAGCAAGTGTTTTCAATGGGAAGAGGAAAGTTGTCTATCGCCGCGATGCCCTCGTTTGCTGTAAGGCATTTACCGGCGATTTTAGGAGCGTTTCAATCTCAGTTTCCTAACGTCAAGGTCGCCGTGGCGGATATTGTAATGGAGCAAGTCATCAATGCCGTTTCTGAGGAACGAGTGGCGCTGGGTTTTACCTTTGAAACCGAACAATTAGACGGCCTACTGTTTCATCCCATGTTCACCGACGAGTTTATTGCCGTGCTGCCAAAGTTACACCCGTTGAGTCAGCAAAGCAGCGTCACGTGGAATGCGTTAGCGCAGTCTCCCTTTATTGCCATGAATAGAGGGTCGGCCATTCGCAGATGGGTCGACAACCACTACGAAGCGCTAGAGCTCAAGGTAAATATGGTGGCTGAGGCATCGCAATTAGCGACACTGGGGCAATTTGTAGAGCATGGTTTGGGGGTGTCTATTGTGCCGGGGCTATGCCAGCAGCAAATGCAGCGACTTGGATTGAGGTGCTTACCGATCGAAGGAGACAGATTGAGTAAGCGAGTGGGCATGGTTAAAAAGGTGCAGGGCAATATGTCCGTTTCGGCGCAAGCCTTGTGGGACTGGGTGATAAAGCAACCATTAGCAGAGTGAACGTCGCTTAGGTATCAATAGGGTTAGCGGGACAATATAAAAACGATTACCACTTTTTCTTTTCGGAAAATAGCTCGTCAAGCTCGTTGCGTTCAGACTCTTTTCGTTTACGCACATCTTCAGTGTTTGCACTGCGTAAACTGTCTTGAATCTGCTTAAGTTGTCGTTCGAGCTCTTGCTTACGCTGAATAATGTAATCGTCTGGCTGAGATTGGCTGTCTAACGCCGTAATCGCCTTCTCAATACACTGACGAGCAGAGCCGAGTTGCTGGGCTTGCATAGATGATTCGCCGCGGCGCATCAGCGTTTCTACGTTCGCTCTTAGCTGTAAGCGTTCCAAATATTTGTCTTCTACCATAAAGGCACTGCTGTCTACGCGGCCTTTGGTGTACTCAGAGCGCAGCAACCCGCGCATTTTTTTAACGCATTTGATGTAAACGACCACTTGTTTATCGCTATTGGGCAGGTTGAAGCTATCCGTCGAAACAGGCTCTTGATTTGCTGACAGCTCTTTAAGCTTATTACTGGCATTTTCAATACGACTGCTGATGTCCATTACGCCAGGGTTTACTTGAGCGATAATTTTAAGGGCATTGACGATACGTTGCTGAAAAATAAACTTCAGTTGCTGACTAACGGTGATGTGCTCAGTGGCGAGTAAAATCTCTTCTGTTTCATCAATGACATTTTTTTGTTTTGCTACCTCTACGCGTTTCTCAGCCTCCACTTTGTTTCGGTGCTGCTGCACGGCATTGACAATAATCGCCATGACAATGAGAGATACGATGAGAACAATTATTATAGGGAAAATCATTTATTACTCTATTTTTCGCCACTAACCTGGTTATGCATACAACAATTATGCTAAACGGGAATTTTTAAGGTAAATACGCTACCGCCCAATTTGCCGCCATTGGCGAGCGAAATTGAGCCGCTACAGTCTTGCGCTTTATGCGCCTCTGCAATTAATCTAGCAAAAAATAAGCCAAGCCCTGTGCGGCCTTGGCTTATGTCATAATTTTGCATGGTCACTGTGTTGGCTTCTAACATGCTTTGAGGGTAACCTGGGCCGTCGTCCTGTACTTCAAATATAAGGTGGTTATCGTCGCTGAACACTTTGAGCAATATATGCTGGTTACTGTAACGCATAGAATTGATCAGCATGTCATTGAGCAACAAGCAAATTAAATCAGCGTCGAAGTATCCCACTAAGTCGGGCTCTTGCTCAACGTTTAGGTTGATTTTTTTGTGATTTATATAACTTTCATTAGTAGCAAGGATTTCATCGACAACATCTTCAACGTAGTGCTCGTCAATATTCAGCGGCATATTATCCATGCCTGCTCGGTATAACGATAATAATTGCACTAACCCAGTATTTAAACGAGAAGCTTCGTAATGGGCAGAAGCAAAGTGCTCACCAACCTCATTATCTTGGCCTTTAAGTGTCAGCCCAAGGTTTTCAATGGATTGGATCAGCAAAGACAAAGAATTTTTCATGTCGTGCACCGCTGAGGCCAATACTGTGGCAAAATCAATTTGTCCGTTGTCGTTGTTCATACTTCACCGTGAGCTGATAAATGACTAGAATACACTAGCATAAAAATAGAGTATCCTTTAATTTACAATGCGTTAGTGACAGGCCTTAAGCAAAAAAATTTTCATTTTTGTTAAAATCTTATGGAATTAATGGCCCGCTAGGTATATAAGAAATTAATATATATAGAACTCTGAATATAACTATCAAGGCATTGCCATGAAACTACAACAGCTTCGTTACATCGTTGAGGTGCTCAACAATAATTTAAATGTGTCGGCAACGGCCGAAAGCTTGTATACCTCTCAACCGGGGATCAGCAAGCAAGTACGTATGTTAGAGGACGAGCTAGGGGTGCAAATTTTTGGCCGTAGCGGAAAGCATTTAACCCATGTAACTGATGCCGGCCAAGACGTAATTAACATTTCACGAGAAATATTGGCCAAAGTTGAAAGTATCAAAGCGGTTTCCAGAGAGCACACTTTACCAGATCAAGGTAAGCTGAATATTGCGACCACGCATACACAAGCACGCTACGCTTTGCCTGATGTTATTAAAGGGTTTATGAACAAATACCCTCGGGTATCGCTACATATGCACCAGGGAACGCCTTCGCAAATCAGTGATTTGGCCGCAAAAGGTGAAGCCGATTTTGCCATTGCGACCGAAGCTTTGCACTTGTACAACGATTTGGTGATGCTGCCTTGTTACCACTGGAACCGCAGCATCATAGTGAATCGCGACCATCCGCTGGCACAAACTACCTCTATTACTATTGAAGACATTGCTCAATATTCATTGGTGACCTACGTATTTGGCTTCACGGGTCGTTCAGAGTTAGATCAAGCCTTCAGTCGCGCAGGACTAGAGCCGAAAATCGTATTTACAGCAACCGATGCTGATGTCATTAAAACGTATGTGCGCTTAGGTGTCGGCATTGGTGTTATTGCTTCAATGGCGGTGGATGAAAAGCTGGACAGCGATTTGGTAAAAATAGATGCCAGCCATCTGTTTGAATACAGCACGACAAAAATTGGATTCCGTAAAGGATCGTTTTTACGCAGTTACATGTATGACTTCATTGAGCGTTTTGCACCGCATTTAACTAAAAGTGTGGTTGAAAAAGCCATGATGCAAAAAAATAACGATGAAGTGGAACGCATGTTTAAAGGCTTAACCTTACCCGTTAAGTAAAGGTGCAGTTCGTTAAGTAAATGTGTAGTACTGCGCGAATGAGGTATGAACAGGGTCTTGTTCACCTCAAAACGAAAAAAAGAGGCAATGTATTGCCTCTTTTTTGTGTCTGTAGCCAGGCTTCGCCTAGCAAAATACCTTAATACTCAATAGCGTATCAACATTCGATGATGTTAACGGCTAACCCGCCCCGGGCGGTTTCCTTATACTTTGATTTCATGTCATTACCCGTGTCCCACATGGTTTTAATGACTTTGTCGAGGGAGACTTTATGCTGGCCGCTACCACGCAGAGCAAGGCGTGATGCATTAATCGCTTTTATCGCACCCATCGCATTACGCTCTATACAAGGAACTTGCACTAAGCCACCTACAGGGTCACAAGTTAAGCCAAGATTATGTTCCATGCCTATTTCTGCTGCGTTTTCGACCGCATCCACTGAGCCACCGATAATTTCAGTTAATGCCCCTGCAGCCATTGAGCAAGCAACGCCAACTTCGCCTTGGCAGCCCACTTCAGCCCCAGAGATTGAGGCATTTTTCTTATATAAAATGCCGATAGCAGCAGCGGTGAGTAAATAACGACTCACAATATCTTCATCTACTGGGCGTACGAATTTATCAAAATAACACAGTACCGCAGGCAAAATACCGGCTGCGCCGTTAGTAGGGGCGGTCACTACGCGCCCGCCAGCGGCATTTTCTTCATTGACCGCCAAAGCAAACAAATTCACCCAATCCATAGCGACCATGGGGTCGGCGTTTTTTTCACTTTGTAGGCGGCGATGTAGCCCTGGAGCTCTGCGGGTCACTTTTAATCCGCCGGGTAAAATGCCTTCGGTTTTAATACCGGTTTGAATACATGCGTGCATAACCTGCCATATGTGCCAAAGCTTGGCAGTAATATCGCTTTTGGGCTGAAATACTTGCTCGTTTCGGTACATTAACGAGCTAATAGAAAAACCGTTTTCCTTACACAAGCGCACTAACTCTTCTGCGCTAGAAAAAGCAAAAGGGACGGGTTTTTCTACCAACGTGAGGGCGGCGGTTTTTTGCGCTAAAAAGTCCTCGGCACGAATAATAAAACCGCCACCGATGGAATAATAAGATTGCGATGAAATGATTTCGCCTTTATGTAAGGCGTGAATGGTCATGCCATTGGCGTGATGGGGGAGTGTTTTACGTCGATGGAAGACGATGGCGTCTTTGGCAGCAAAGCTCACTGGATGTAATTGATCCAGCGTTAACCTTCTGCTTTTTTCAACTTCCGCTAGCATCTCATCAACAGCGGTAGCATCGATGGTTTCAGGTGCGTGGCCCAACAAGCCTAAGATCACTGCTTTACCCGTACCATGTCCTTTGCCCGTTTGTCCTAAGCTGCCGAATAGCTCAGCGCGCACTTCGTCCGTTTTATCAAACAAGTTTTGTGTTTTTAATTGCTGGCTAAACTCTTTTGCCGCTCGCATGGGTCCCACAGTGTGAGAGCTAGATGGGCCGATACCAACACTGAACATATCAAAAACACTGATCATAAAAACGCAAAACCTATTGAATTATAAAGACACTAATTGTGCAGGTTTGTGTGGGCATGAACAACTCAGCCTAGGGATATATTGCCTTTGGGCAATGTAAAGATATTGTTGCGACCTGTGAATAGTTGCGACCCGTGAATAGTTGCGAACGTGCATATGAAGTAGACCTATTGCTGCTCTTTTGTTGCAGCACTTCTATTAATTCAGCTTTATTGATCCACTTATATTACTTGAAGCTTACTGCTCGACTGAAAAGTCTTGGGCTACATGGTTTGATAACACACGAACGAACGCGGCGGTTGCTCCCCATATGACTTGTTCGTGCCATTTTATAAAATAAATGGGATGCTGGGCGGCGTTTTTACGCTTCACCCAATGGATAAAGTGATTATTTTTGTCAAGTAAGAACGACAGGGGGACTTCAAACACTGATTCCACTTCGTTGGTATCCAGTGTCATTTCTAATGGCATGCGCACAAAACCCACATAAGGGATGACTTCATAGCGGCTCACGGTACGATAACGCGGCAGGCTGCCCACCACTTCTATACATTGCGGGTGAATACCGATTTCTTCATGGGTCTCTCTTAAAGCCGTACTTAAAAGGTTGTTGTCACTTGGTTCTTGCTTGCCGCCGGGGAAGCTTACTTGACCAGCGTGGTGCTTTAAGTGCCTAGAGCGTAATGTGAACAACATGCTAAGTTGGCCCTGTCTTTCAAGCATGGGCATTAACACTGCGGCAGGCTTACCGGCAGTAAGCAATGGATAGTCCAATTCAGGGTGGATAGTACGGGCATGATGAAAACGAGAGAGAAATTCATTTTTATTCATGTGCTTAGGCGTTCCCTTGCAATAATACGGGCAGTATTTTACACACTTTGTCTAAACTTTCTTGATATTCGTCTAGTGCGGTAGAATCTAGCACAATTCCGCCGCCTGCCCAGCAGTAAATATGTGAATTTTCGAGCAATATTGTACGAATGCATATGCTGGTGTCCATATCCCCATCAATACCTAGGTATCCAATGCTGCCACAATAAATATTACGTCTTTGGGGCTCTAACTCTTCAATGATTTCCATGGCGCGAATTTTAGGTGCTCCAGTGATAGAGCCACCGGGAAACGCGCCACGTAATAAAGACAGGGCGGTCTGTTGATCAGCGAGTTGACCAGTCACCGTGCTGACTAAATGATGCACTGCAGCAAAGCTCTCTATTTCAAATAGCGCAGGCACGTCCACTGAGTGCGGTTGGCAAGACTTGCTTAAGTCATTGCGCAGTAAATCCACAATCATTAAGTTCTCTGCTCGGTCTTTACTTGAACCTCGAAGCGCCTGAATATTTTGCTCATCTATCGCTTGATCCGGCGAGCGTGGCCGAGTGCCTTTAATGGGTTTCGTTTGCACTTTGCCATGGTTGTCGACCGACAAAAAACGTTCAGGGGAAATACTAATGATCACTGCGTTAGGAATACGAATAAAGGCTGAAAACGGCGCTTTGTTGGCGTCCCGTAGTCGCAAATACGCCTGATACTCGTCACCTGAATAGGGGGCGTCAAATCGTTGAGCAAGGTTAACTTGATAACAATCGCCACTTCTTAGGTAAGCGTTAACCTGCGCGATTTTATGCACGTACTGACTTTTGTTCATATTGGACTGCCATTGTCCACTTAAGATGAATTTCTGAGTATCATCAGTGGGGCATGCTGCGTCAACATGGTTCAACAGAGCATTTATATGCGCTGCATCAGGCGCTTTGTCATTGTGGTTAGTGGGAAAGTGGCACAGGTAAAATTGCTCAGTCTGGTTGTCTTTAACAACCGCCCAGTGATAAATCCCTACTGCCATATCAGGGGCAGAATATGGATTTTCTGCCTGTTGGGGTAAGTCTTCGAATCGTCGTCCCAAATCATAACCAAAGTAGCCCATTGCGCCGGCTTTAAAAGGCAGTGCAGAGGTGCTGAGTGGAGCCGACTCCGTGCCCAAGCACTCTTCGAGCACAGCTTGCACTAACATCATGGGGTCTTCTTGACTGACACGATTGTTCTGGGGCGCGCCCGTGAAGCAAATGTGTGTGCTTTCACCGTTGGTGACGAGCGTGGCGAGTGGGTTTGCAACCATAACATCATACCGACCATCAATGTGGGCACTGTCGGCAGAGTCTAACAATATAGCCCATTCTTGGTCTGCGAAGTGCTGGAATAAACGGCTCATACTGTGATTTTTAGGTGCGTTTAATTCAGTGATGTTCAGGGTTGGCAAAGCTGGATTTCCATCTAGTCGAGCGTATTAAGTGTGATGATATTGGCCAAAAACAGTCATTGCGAGTTCTATAAGGCGATTTATCATGGAGCAATCTATCATCACAGGTTATCATATGCGCGACCTACGAACGACAATTGTCGAGCTCTTTGACATGACTTTGTCGAAACTTTGTGACACATCAAACAAGAGGCAACTATGGCTGTTATCCGTCAACAGGACTTTATCGATAGCATTGAAGATTCTTTGCAGTTTATTTCCTATTATCATCCGTTAGATTATATCAAGGCCGTTGAAAAAGCCTACAACAAGGAAGAAAGTCAGGCCGCAAAAGACGCTATGGCACAAATACTGATCAATTCACGTATGTCAGCCGAAGGTAAGCGTCCGTTATGTCAAGATACGGGCATAGTGACCTGTTTCGTTAAAATAGGTATGGGTGTGCAGTGGGATAAAACTGACCTGACGGTGCAGCAAATGGTTGATGAGGGAACGCGTCGCGCTTATAACAATAAAGAAAATCCGTTGCGTGCTTCTATTGTTTCAGATCCAGCGGGTGCGCGTAAAAATACCAAAGACAATACGCCAGCGGTTGTGCATATCGATACCGTACCAGGCGAAGGTATTGAAGTGATGATCGCGGCCAAAGGTGGCGGTTCAGAAAATAAATCTAAAATGGTGATGTTAAACCCCAATGACAGCATTGCAGATTGGGTGGTGAAAACCTTACCGACTATGGGGGCAGGGTGGTGTCCACCGGGCATGCTGGGTATAGGCATAGGTGGTACCGCTGAAAAATCAGCCGTTCTTGCCAAAGAAAGCTTGATGGATCCGGTTGATATCCAGGAGCTAATGGACAGAGGCGCACAAACGACCGAAGAAAAATTGCGTCTTGAAATCTTCAAAAAAGTGAATGATTTAGGGATAGGTGCACAAGGTTTGGGCGGTTTAACCACCGTGGTTGATATTAAAATCAAATCATTGCCAACCCATGCCGCTTCATTGCCAGTGACGATGATCCCTAACTGTGCAGCAACCCGCCATGCGCATTTCCATCTTGATGGTACTGGTGCAGCAGAATTTACACCGCCTGATTTAAACGATTGGCCTGAAGTGACGTGGGAAGTGAGTAAAGACACCCGCCGCGTTAATTTAGATGACGTCAAAAAAGAAGATATTCAAGAATGGAAAGTAGGCGAAACGGTATTGCTTTCTGGCAAGATGTTAACCGGACGCGATGCCGCTCACAAACGTATTCAAACCATGCTCGATAATGGAGAAGGCTTGCCAGATGGTGTGGATTTGACCGACCGCTTCATTTATTACGTGGGCCCAGTTGATGCGGTAGGTGACGAAGTTGTGGGACCTGCAGGCCCAACAACGGCTACCCGTATGGACAAATTCACTGATTTGATGCTTGAACAAACTGGCCTTATTGGCATGATTGGTAAAGCCGAACGTGGCCCAGCTACGGTTAGCAGTATTGCCAAGCACAAAGCGGTCTATTTGATGGCCGTGGGCGGTGCCGCTTACTTGGTGTCTAAAGCGATTAAGAAGTCACGTGTGGTGGCATTCGAGGATTTAGGGATGGAAGCCATCTATGAATTCGAAGTGAAAGACATGCCGGTTACTGTTGCAGTAGACAGCACGGGGGCCAATGCCCATGAAACTGGACCTGCCATTTGGAAGGTGAAGATTCAAGAAGCAAACGCCAAAGCTGAAGCTTGATTTAGCATGCTGATTTAGAATAGGCGCCGGGTTAATGGCGCCTTTTTTGTGCTACACCTTCCGACATCAAACTTCGATATTTCTATATCACGGTACTTTTATCAAGGTACACTTATCATGGTTTTTTTATCAAGGTACATGTATCACGATACTTTGATTACCAACTATTTATCTTCAGTTTTAGGATCTCTCTTACCCTATGAATTTTTTCCAGCACTTTTCCTTCGATGATCCCAATCTATTAATCTTACTTGGCTTAGTAGCCGTTTTGGGGATCCTTATCGGCTGGTGGTTAAACGCGGTATTCTCTGGTCGCCAGCAAGCTGAGCTAACATCCCAGCTAGAGCAACGTTATCAACAGTCGCAAACCTATGTTCAGCAACAAGTCCTGGACTTAAAAGAAGCGCTGCAAGAATCAAACAGCGAGAATAAAAATTTGCGTCAGTTGCAGTTAAATCAACAAAATGCGTTAGGGCAACTGAGCCAGCAAGTAGAGCGTATCCCCGTGCTTGAACAAGACAGCAAACGTTGGCAAGGGCATTATCAGCAAATTCAGCAACACGCGGCAGATTTACGTGAAGAACTGGCCGAAAAAACAGCGCGTTTTGAACAAGAGAAGCTTGCCAGCGATGAGAAGCTTGCTTTGCTTGAGTCATCAGAACAACGTTTGCAACAGCAGTTTGAGAACTTAGCGAATAAAATTTTCGAGCAGAAAAATAACGCATTCCAGCAGTCAAGCAAAGCCGGTCTCGATGCCTTGCTGAGTCCGCTGAAAGACCAAATTGAAGGGTTTAAAAAGCAAGTCAGTGACCAGTACGTGAAAGAGGGCCAAGAAAGAGCCTCACTTAAAACGGAAATCATGGGCTTAAAAGAGCTGAATCAGCAAATTACCCAAGATGCCGCTGCGCTCACAAAAGCCCTTAAGGGTGATAATAAGCAGCAAGGGAATTGGGGGGAAGTCGTATTAGAGCGGGTATTAAAAGAATCCGGCCTGCGAGAGGGGCACGAATTTGATACCCAAGTTGCCCTTAAAAATGACAGTGGTAAAAGTTATCAGCCTGATGTCGTGGTGCACTTGCCCAACGACAAAGACGTAGTGATTGATTCAAAAGTGTCTCTTGCCGCCTATGAGCGCTATTTTAACGAAGAACATGAAGAATCACGGCAGGTGTATTTAAATCAACATGTCGCATCTTTGCGTAATCATATCAAAGAGTTAGGTAATAAGGACTATCAAGACTTAAAAGGCTTAAGAACACTGGATTATGTGTTGATGTTTATTCCTGTCGAGCCCGCATTTTTACTCGCTGCTGAACATGCTCCTGAGCTGGTCAAACTTGCCTTTGATAATAATATTATGTTGGTCAGTCCAACGAATTTGCTGGTGGCGCTGCGCACTATCAACAACATTTGGCAGTACGAATATCAAAATCAAAACGCCCAGAAAATTGCGGCTAACGCAGGCAAATTGTATGACAAGTTTCATGGGTTCGTCAGTGACATGGAAAAAGTCGGCAAATCGATGGAATCTACACAGCGTAACTATGACGCCGCAATGAATAAGCTAACGACGGGTAAAGGCAACTTAATCCGCCAAGCAGAGCAATTTAAAGCCTTAGGAGTGCAATCGAACAAGAAACTTGATGCGCGTTTATTGCAGGAGGATGACATTGTACTGCCTGATAACGATCACCCCGAAGACACAGATAACTTGCTGAGTAAGGCGCCTCGGCAAAATGATGAAAAATTATCATGACAGCCATCATAGATACTTTTATCGCGCCGCCATGTGATGAGGCGGTCACGGTTTTGTATCAAGATGAATACCTGTTAGCGGTAAATAAACCTAGTGGGTTACTGAGTTTGTCGGGTAAAAACCCGTTGAATAAAGATTCAGTGCATTACCGAATTGTGCAGGAATTTCCTACTGCTTTGATGGCACATCGTCTGGACTTTGGTACGTCAGGTGTGCTGCTGCTGGCCCTTGATAAAAATAGCAATGCTCAGTTAACTAAGCAGTTTCAGGCACGAACCGTGAAGAAGCGTTACACGGCTGTTCTACTAGGAAAAGTTGAGCAAACCGAGGGGAGGGTATCAGTGCCTATCGCGAAAGATCCGCCTAATTTCCCGCGACAAAAAATCTGCTATGACACGGGTAAAGAAGCTATAAGTCATTATCGTGTCATTGAGTATGTTGACAACCCGCTGCGCACTCGCGTTGAGTTCACCCCTGAAACGGGGCGCACTCATCAATTGCGGCTGCACAGCTTAGCGATGGGCCATCCCATTTTAGGGTGTGATTTATACGGCAATAGCCACAGTGTGCAAATGGCCTCCAGACTTTTGTTACATGCCTCTCATATCAAATTTACCCACCCTTACAGCGGAAAAAACATGGAAATAGAAGCGCCTATACCGTTTTAAACCGCTAGAGTGTTCTTTTCTATAGGATGCTACTAATGCTCAGCAGCCCTGTTTGTGCTTGCTGTAGTAAGGTTTTTTTACAGCCGAAAAATGTGAATGTATCCAATTAGTGTCAATTTCCTATATATCCCACTGATAAACCTGTTTATAATTTTTTTACCTAGTATGTGGTAAATAAAATCATCTCTCTTTGCGAACTTAGTTATCCGTTGGTGTGTTGCCATTAGGCGCATTCAACAGGAGCGTACTCGCACGGCAGATAGGTTTGAATACTTGCGAGTTGTATAGGTGATTTTTTAGTTCGAAGTTTTTTTATCTCACGGAGTGAAACATATGAAAAGCAAGTATTTAATGGGCGTTGCATTATTAATCAGTACGTTACCTGTGATGGCGAAACATCATCAACAAGAACAAAGCGAGTGGCAAACCATACCGGTGGCATCCGAAATGGACATTGTCGATGAGAATGGGCAGCCAAAAACGATTACTCCTTCTTGTGCATTCGATACAGTACCAAATCCACTTGACGGTACTCCACTGGACAATTCTTTCCGATTTTATTTTAAAGAGGGCAAGAGCAAAAACGTGTTGGTCTTTTTTAATGGCGGCGGGTCTTGTTGGAATGATGCGACCTGCGTAGCATCATTGGCACTGGACAATGTACCAGATAATCGCCCAACCTATAATCCATCAGTACTGCAAGAAAACTCTCCTGTCGATGCGGGTGGGGTATTCGACGATGACAATAGACGAAACCCTTTTAAAGACTGGAGTAAAGTTTTTATTCCTTACTGTACTGGGGATTTACATGCCGGTTCAAGTGAAGTGGCTTATACCGATGTTGACGGAACTATCACCGGCTTTCCTGGCGCACCTATCACTGTCAAACACAGAGGCTATGATAATTTTCTAGCCGTTCAAGAATGGATGAAAAACCGTTTCAAGGAAAAAAAGAGGTACAGAAAAGCGATAAACAAGATGTTGGTTACGGGCTCTAGCGCTGGGGGCTATGGCGCGACTCTAAACTTCCCATATCTTCAGGCTGCTTTCCCGCGGGTTAAAATAGCGTTGTTGGCTGACGCCTCGGCATCTATCGTTTCTGAAGGGTTTGTTAACGATGTTTTTCATTCGGGCAGTCCTTGGAATTTCGAAAATACCTTACCTAGCATTTTTAGAAGTGGTCTGGGCACCTATACCGCGGCAGATTTAAACGTGGATTTATTTCAACGCTTATCATATCGCTATCCGCGTAATCGGTTCGCTCAGTACACGACTGAATTTGATGGGGTACAAGTGCTATTCAACAAAGTCATGGATCAAATCGATCAGGGCAATACCAATCCTTTCTCTTGGGCATTGCAACCAAGCGATTACCTGTACTTTGCCGAGTGGAATGCACGGATGACAGCTTCTTTCGACCAGTTAGCGGATACGACCCGCAACTACCAGTACTATATTGGTCAAGGCTCGATTCACACCATTATGACAGATGATTTTGCCACCGACGAGGTGCCGCATCCGTTTTACGATGAGCGAAGCGCTCGAGGTATTAGATTTACCACTTGGCTGAATTACTTTGTGAATGCCAGATGGTTTTACCCTATTAGCTTGGCCTATCAAGGCGATTAATTCCTTCATAGCGTTTCAGTGCTTTTAGAATTATGCACCATAGGTTATCCGTTGATCTATGGTGTTTTTAATTGGGGGGCCGATTCTGGCTCTGGTTCCGTGGCAAGTAAACGTTTGGTTATTGTTTGCATTATTTTTGCTTTAAAGATATCGCGGTAACTACTTGGCTTAACGTTATTGCTTCGAAAGTGTATATAAAACTTTCATCAGAATGTCACTTAATGACCAGAACGCATATCGCGTTACATTAAATGCCTATTTTTCAGGGTTATTTCCGCCCAGTTGCTGTTTTTAATACGACCTTACCGCTATACTATGCGCCGCATTTAAAAGCGATAAAGAAAGCATTAGTTAAAATTTAAAGGAAAATAATGACTCCTATTACTAAATCATTTCAGTATGGTCAGCATACTGTCACGCTAGAAACGGGCGTAATCGCTCGTCAAGCAACCGCTGCTGTTATGGCAAGCATGGACGACACATCAGTGTTGGTTTCTGTTGTTGGTAAAAAAGACACCAAGCCAGGCCAAGACTTCTTCCCGTTGACGGTTAACTACCAAGAAAGAACGTACGCTGCGGGTAAAATCCCAGGTGGCTTCTTTAAGCGTGAAGGTCGCCCTTCTGAATACGAAACACTAACGTCTCGTTTGATTGACCGTCCAATTCGTCCATTATTCCCTGACGGGTTCATGAACGAAGTACAAATCATAGTGACGGTTGTTTCAGCTAACCCTGAAATTCCAACTGACATCATCTCGCTAATCGGTACGTCTGCCGCACTTGCTATCTCAGGTATGCCTTTTAATGGTCCTGTTGGTGCTGCGCGTGTTGGTTACACTGATGGCCAATATGTACTTAATACACGTACTTCTGAGCTTGAAACTAGCCAACTAGACTTAGTGGTTGCCGGTACTAAAGGCGCAGTATTGATGGTTGAGTCAGAAGCTGAAGTATTGTCTGAAGACGTGATGCTAGGTGCCGTTATGTTCGGCCACGAGCAAATGCAAACTGTTGTTAATGCTGTGACTGAATTTGCTGCTGAAGTTAACACGCCTAAGTGGGATTGGGTTGCTGAGCCTGCTAACGTCACACTTAAAGACAAAATTAAAGCACTCGCTGAAGCTGAAATGACAGAGGCGTATCAAATCTCTGACAAGATGGCGCGTAAAGACGCTATCGTTGCCCTAACGGACAAAACCGTTGCGGCGATTGTTGAAGCGGATGCAGAGCAAGACGCTAAAGAAGTATCTGAGCTTTTACATGAGCTTGAAAGTGACGTAGTACGTTCACGTATTCTTGCTGGTCAACCACGTATCGATGGTCGCGACCCTGCAATGATCCGTGCACTTGACGTAGCAACAGGCATTTTGCCACGTACTCACGGTTCAGCTTTGTTCACTCGTGGTGAAACACAAGCCATCGTTGCCGCGACCCTAGGGACTGAGCGTGACGCACAGATGATTGACGGCCTAAACGGTAAAGTGGATAGCCGCTTCATGTTGCATTACAACTTCCCTCCTTACTGTGTAGGTGAGACAGGTTTTGTTGGTTCACCTAAGCGTCGCGAAATCGGCCACGGTCGTCTAGCAAAACGTGGTATTCAAGCGGTTATGCCGTCTGAAAAAGAATTCCCATACGTAGTACGTGTGGTGTCTGAAATCACTGAATCAAACGGTTCGTCTTCAATGGCATCAGTTTGTGGTACGTCTTTGGCATTGATGGATGCGGGTGTTCCAATTAAGGCATCAGTAGCTGGTATTGCTATGGGCCTTGTGAAAAACGATGAAAACTTCGTTGTTCTTTCAGACATCTTGGGTGACGAAGATCACCTTGGTGACATGGACTTTAAAGTAGCCGGTACCACTGAAGGCATCACTGCGCTTCAAATGGATATCAAAATCGAAGGTATCACTCAAGAAATCATGCAAGTTGCTTTGAAACAAGCAAAAGAAGCGCGTTTGCATATTCTAGGTGTGATGGACCAAGCGATTTCTGGTCACCGTGATGAAATGTCTGAATTCGCTCCGCGTATTTACACATTGAAAATCGACCAAGATAAAATCCGTGACGTTATCGGTAAAGGCGGCGCAATGATCCGTTCTATTACTGAAGCATCTGACACTAACATCGAAATCGAAGATGATGGCACAATCAAAATCTTCGCTACCGAGCGTGCTAAAGCTGATATCGCTATCAGCAAAATTGAGCAAGTAACGGCTGATGTTGAAGCAGGCAAAACCTACGAAGGTAAAGTGACGCGTATCGTTGATTTCGGTGCGTTCGTTGAAATCTTGCCGGGTAAGGAAGGTCTAGTACACATTTCACAAATCGCTCATGAGCGTGTGAATAAAGTGGCTGATCATCTTAGCGAAGGTCAAATCATCAACGTTAAAGTGATGGAAATTGACCGTCAAAACCGTGTTCGTTTGAGTATTAAAGAATTGCTAGAAAAGCCAGCAGCACCTGCTGAAGGCAACGAGTAATCGTTTAGCAATTTGGCGTTGTAGGTATCGCTAAGGTAGCTACTGCGCTGTGTAGATTTAAGAAGGGAGCCGTCGGCTCCCTTTTTTATTGCTTGGTGTAAAACATTATCAAAAAAAGCTGTATATCGAGGTTAGCGAATAACTTGTTCTAACGTGTGAGATTGGCCTGGTAGTACTTGTTGGCCTTGGGTCACAGCAGTTTCAACGCACAGCATTTTTTGAAAGCCATCATCTTCCATGTCTTGCATACTCGCTGACTTTTCAGCCCATGGGTTCCACACTACTATGCTGTCGTGACCGGTTGACGCGATGCCAGTCTGGTGCGCTCCTGAGCTTATCGATAATGTTTTAGGCGTGGCTAAATGCACTCTGTCAGTTTCCTGCTGAAATCGATAAGGGGTAGGGGTATCAAAACGTTTAAAGTCTTGTAGTTTGTCTAAATATTCACCTGTTAGCCCAGTCAATTCACAGTCATTAATATCATCTACATGAAAATAAGTGTGCAATGCGCCGGTATAAGTCAATGCGCTATTGCCGGTATTTTCGGTGACCAACTGAATACGAAGTTCAGCGCCCACGGTAACGATCATTGTTAATCGTGCTTGGCCGTCAAAGCCTAGGCCAGTCGTTGTAGTTGGTCTAAGGCTGATCTTGGTGCATTGTTCAGTGTCCTGGCAGTCAACGATGTGCCAGTTCTGATTGCGCACGTAACCATGAGAGCCTAACTCTGCGTTTGTGGCATGAGCGCCAAACCAAGGCCAACAAATAGGGATCCCACCACGTATAGGATGCTTGCCATCGAGCAATGCATTCTTGCTCAACCACAGGCGTTGCACTTTATCGTGCTTGGGAGTGAAACTGAGAATATGCGCACCAAACAATGAAATGGTCGCATGAGCATGCTCGTTATCAATAATAAGCATTTCGATGTCGTTTTGGGGAAGCAAAGAGGCGGTGTTACAAAGGTGCATGGAAGAGTCCTTGAGATCAAAAAAAGGCAGTCACCTAGTGTAGATGACTGCCTTTTCACAATAAAGATAAGTTAGCTTATTTGCTGATATGAGCAACCAAGTCCAATACTTTATTCGAGTAACCGATTTCGTTGTCGTACCAAGATACTAGTTTGACGAAGGTGTCGGTTAGTGCGATACCTGCGGTGGCATCAAAGATTGACGTACGTGTATCACCAATGAAATCTTGAGACACAACAGCGTCTTCTGTGTAACCCATAATGCCTTTCAGATCACCTTCAGATGCCGCTTTCATTACTTCGCAAATTTGCGCATAAGTTGCTGGTTTAGCTAGGTTGACGGTTAAATCTACCACAGAAACGTCAGCCGTCGGCACACGGAACGCCATACCCGTTAACTTACCGTTAAGCTCAGGAATAACCTTACCTACGGCTTTTGCTGCGCCAGTTGATGACGGGATGATGTTTTGAGACGCACCGCGTCCACCGCGCCAATCTTTGTGAGAAGGGCCATCAACGGTCTTCTGCGTCGCTGTCGTAGCGTGTACCGTTGTCATCAGGCCGTCAACAATACCGAAGTTATCATTTAATACTTTAGCCAGCGGCGCTAGACAGTTAGTTGTACATGATGCGTTTGAAACCACTTCTTGACCAGCGTATGTGTCGTGGTTAACACCCATAACGAACATAGGTGTATCATCTTTAGAAGGCGCCGAAAGAACCACTTTTTTAGCGCCAGCAGTGATGTGCTTACGCGCGGTTTCGTCGGTTAAGAACAAGCCTGTCGCTTCAACCACGACTTGCGCGTCAACGTCACCCCATGCTAATGCAGCAGGGTCGCGCTCAGCCGTTACGCGGATAGTTTTACCGTTAACAACCAGTTGTCCGTCTTGTACTTCAACAGTGCCTTTGAACTGGCCGTGAGTTGAGTCGTACTTCAACATATACGCCATGTAATCTGCGTCTAATAAATCGTTGATACCGACTACTTCGATATCGCTGCGCTCACATGCTGCGCGAAAAACAAATCTACCTATACGGCCAAAACCGTTGATACCAATTTTAATAGTCATATATACATCCTCTAAGCGGGTCGTAAGTTCGAACTCTGACGAGTCGTAAATTCAAAATTGTGAAATATAATTACGAAATTATGGACTAAATGGATAAATAAGGCAAAATAATCCCTTAAAAATGTTATTTTGTTACAGTTTTATTTAATGCAAACGTATTCAACTTCGCCTGACGTTGGCTTTGATTGATAATGGTAGGCTGAACATAGTCCCCATTTATAGGAATTACATATTAATGACAGCTTCATTGATTGATCAGCTCGTAGAGCATCGCGGTATTGAGTCAAATTACACCGATGCGTGGGGTAAACCTGCCACCATCGAATCAACAGTGAAGAAGAAGCTGTTAGGCGTTATGGGATATAACGTTGATGATCAATCTGCTCTGGAAGAGCAAGTGAAGCAAGAAATGATCAAAGATTGGTTAACACCGCTCAATCCCGTTCATGTGCAACGCAGCAATGATGCGCTTTCCTTTTGTGTGCGCCTACCCATCGAGTTGGTGACCGATGAATATAGCGCGCAGCTAACATTGGAAAGCGGCGAAGTGATTGCTCATTCTTTCGAGCCCATCGACGGTGAACTGGTTAACGTGAATCATATTGATGAGATAGAGTTTCACGAATATTACATTACAATCGAGTGCAACTTGCCTTTGGGTTACCACAACCTATCACTAATAGTAGATGGCGAGTCGCTGAGCGAGATGCGCGTCATTATTGCGCCTCATGCATGCTATCAACCACAAACGTTATTAGACGGTAATAAAGTGTGGGGCTTGAGTGTGCAACTGTATTGTCTGCGCAGTGATGATAACTGGGGAGTAGGGGATTTTAGCGACTTGGCTTATTTGACCGCAGAGGCAGCGAAAACCGGTGCGGATTTTATTGGCTTAAACCCCATTCATTCATTGTATCCTGCCAACCCTAGCGCATGCAGCCCTTACGGGCCGTCATCTCGTCGTTGGTTAAATTTTATTTACATTGATGTTGCTGCCGTTGACGGGTATGAGCAAGATAGCACCAAGGCTATTGTGAATGCTGTTGAGTTCCAAGGGGCTATACAGCAAGCACGTGGCAGTGAGTTAGTTGATTATCCAGCGGTCACAAAATTAAAACTTGAAGCATTAAGCGCGGTGTTTGACTGGCAACGCCAGCAATATTTTAGTAAGAACACGGCCCAAAACCGCGCATTTAAAGCATTTGTCGAGCAAGGGGGGGAAAGCCTACAAACCATCGCTGTATATGATGCATTGCAAGAGGACTTAGCCTTAAAAGGCAAAGCTTCATGGGGATGGCCTGTCTTCCCTCCAGAGTACGCTGATTTTAACGCCCCAGCAGTGGCTAAATTTGCCAAAGCGAACGCTAAACGTGTGCAATTTTTCTTGTGGTTACAATGGCAAGCTGCCCAGCAATTTGAAAAAGCCAATAAAGTCGCCCAAGACCACAATATGCAGATTGGTTTATATCGTGATTTGGCTGTAGGTGTCAGTGAAGGTAGCGCAGAGATTTGGGGAAACAAAGCGTTGTACTGCACTGGGGCAAGTGTGGGAGCGCCACCAGATATTTTAGGACCGCTTGGACAGACATGGGGATTGCCACCTATGGATCCACACAAATTATACGAACAAGCGTATCAACCGATCATCGATTTGTTCAGTGCAAATATGCATGCTACCGGCGCTTTACGCATCGATCACGTGATGGCACTTTTGCGATTGTGGTGGGTGCCTAAAGGGGATAGCGCTAAGCAAGGAGGCTATGTTTATTATCCTGTGGATGACTTACTTGCGATCTTGGCACTAGAGAGCCATCGCAATCAATCTATGGTGATAGGTGAAGATTTAGGCACAGTGCCGGAGGAAATCCGTGAAAAGCTGGCGGATAATGGCGTTTATTCTTATCGCGTGTTCTTTTTCGAACAAGCCAAAGATGGCGGGTTCTATTCGCCTAGTCATTATCCGGTGCAATCAATGTCGACGTTAACCACGCACGATATGCCTACCTTAAATGGCTTCTGGCATTGCGACGATTTGGCGTTAGGCAAGGAACTAGGCTTGTATCCAACACAAGAGATCCTTGCAAGCTTGTACGAGAGCAGACATGATAACAAACAGTCTATTTTAGATACCTTGCATGGTCATCATTCTATTTCTGATGAAATCAGTGGAGATGTGAATCAAGTGGGTATGACCAAGGGACTCAATTTTGGTATGCAAACACACATGGCTGGCGGTTCGAGCTCTCTGCTCAGTTTACAGCTAGAAGATTGGTTAGAAATGGATAAACCCGTTAATATTCCGGGTACATTTAATGAATACCCGAATTGGCAACGTAAACTGACTCAAAGTTTACAACAGATTTTTAGCAACCCTGAGCTACAAGCGTTAGCTCATCGCTTGACAGAGGTAAGACGTCAAGCAAAGCAATAAATAACTCAGGCGGCCTGTATGTCAGGCCGCCAACACTGCAAGGCGGCACAATGCAATTAGAAAAACAGCTACAACACGCTCAATGTACCTTTCCTTTTTCTCATCTAGGTCTTCTCAAAACCGACAACGCTTTTACTATCACAGCCTGGGTACCAAACGCCACTGGTATTAAGGTGATTGATTTAGCGACGGACAAAGCGATAGGCAGCCTTAAGAGGCAAGCCCAGAGTGATCTGTTTACGGCTGAGTTTACTAAGGGTAATCCCCCTGCAGTGTATGCATTTGAAGTTAAAAACGCGCAAGGCAGCTATCGCATCATCGACCCTTATCAGTTTCAAGAGCAAGCCTTTCACGCGGTGCATTTCGTTGATCATTTGCCAAAAAACGTATATCAGCAATTAGGTGCGCAATTAATTGATTTAGACGTCGGTTTGAAAACACCTATCGCCGCGACCCGATTTGCCGTGTTTGCGCCCAATGCCAGTGCAGTATCTGTTATTGGGGATTTCAATTATTGGGACGGCTCATGTTTGCCTATGCAAAAAACCGATTTTGGGTACTGGGTGTTAGTTGTGCCAGGTGTTAAAGCCGGTGATAAATACAAGTACCAAATCAAAGATGCCCACGGTAATGAGCTGCCGCACAAGGCTGACCCAGTTGGCTTTTATGCTGAACAATACCCGTCCCATGCCTCGGTGGTATTTGATCACGAGCAATACCAGTGGCAAGACACGAAGTGGCAACAACAAGTCAAAGGGGATAAATACACTCAAGCCATGAGTATCTATGAGGTGCACTTAGGCTCTTGGAAGCGCCCAGATAGCCAATCTGGCAAAACGTATCTTAGTTACCACGAATTGGTGGATGAGCTTATCCCTTATGTAAAAGACATGGGGTACACCCATTTAGAGTTATTGCCTATTTCGGAGTTTCCATTTGATGGTTCTTGGGGCTATCAGCCTGTAGGCTTGTTTGCACCCACGAGTCGCTTTGGTGGGCCAGATGACTTTAAGTATTTTGTTGATCAATGTCACCAAAATGGCATTGGCGTCATCATCGATTGGGTACCTGCCCACTTCCCTGAAGATGGCCATGGTTTGGCGCGCTTTGATGGCACTCATGTGTACGAATATGAAGATCCACGTAAGGGTTGGCACCCAGATTGGAACTCTTGCATCTATGATTTTGGCAAAGACACAGTACGTCAATTCTTAGTGGCTAACGCTTTATTCTGGCTAGATAAATATCATGTTGATGGCCTTCGTGTTGATGCAGTGGCATCTATGCTTTATTTAGATTATTCCAGAGAAGCAGACGAATGGGTGCCTAATGTGGATGGCGGTAACCACAATTACGAAGCCATTAGCCTATTGCAATGGATGAATAAAGAAGTGTATTCCCATTACCCGAATGCGATTACCATTGCGGAGGAGTCTACTTCATTCGCCAAGGTATCTCGGCCGGTATTTGAAGGCGGATTAGGATTTGGCTTTAAGTGGAATATGGGCTGGATGCATGATTCGTTGCATTATATTTCTAAAGATCCGTCTTATCGTAGATACCATCACGGGGAAATGACTTTTTCCATGGTGTATGCGTATGACGAGAGTTTTGTATTGCCCATATCTCATGACGAAGTAGTGCATGGTAAAGGCTCGCTATTGCGAAAAATGCCAGGGGATGAATGGCAGCAAGCGGCGAATCTACGTTGCTACGCCGCCTTCATGTATGCGCACCCAGGCAAGAAACTTAATTTTATGGGTAATGAGATAGGGCAATCGGCAGAGTGGAACCACGACAGTTCTATTAACTGGCATCTTCTTGATTATGACAAACACAGTGGCATACAAGCGCTGTATCGAGATTTGAATACACTTTACGCTGAATACCCTGCATTACATGAATTAGACCATGATCCCGCGGGTTTTGAGTGGATTGAGCATGAAAATGCTGAGCAAAGCACCTTAGCCATGTTGCGACAATCAAAAGGGGGTAAGCAGCAAGTTTATGCTTTGAGTAATTTTACTCCCGTGCCGCGCACCAATTTTCGCTTAGGCGTCAAGGCCCCAGGGGAATACAGCATTTTGCTCAACACCGATGATAAACAATATTGGGGCAGTGGGCACAGCCAGAATAAAACCATCAAAGCGGATAAAACGCCGTGGAACAACCAAGCCTATTCTATTAGTGTTTCGTTACCCCCTCTGGCAACCGTGTTTATTTTGTATAAGGGACAGTAAGTAATGACCGTGTCAGATTTAAACGTGCAGCCAGGGAGCGCTACCTATTTAGGTGCCGTGCTCGACGAAAATGGTTGTAATTTTGCCGTGCATTGTCCGAACGCTGATCTGGTTCAGCTGTGTTTGTTTAGCAGCGAAGATGAGGCAGAAATTGCGGTTATTGACGTTCCCGCTAAAACGGGCAAAGTCTGGCACTGCTATATTGAAGGTATCCAAGCGGGGCAGTTGTACGGCTACAGAACATCTGGTGGCAACAAAGAAGCCACTGGTTTTCGCTTTATGCCGGAAAAACTGTTAATCGATCCGTACGCTAAAAAGTTGAGTCGGCCGATGGTTTGGGATGCGAAGCTATACTCTGGCGACAGTCAGAAGATGGTTGCCAAAAGCGTGGTCGTTGCAAATTCAGCATGGCAAGACCGTCCAGCAAAGCCCAATACGCCTTTAGATCACACTGTGCTTTACGAAGCTCATGTAAAAGGCATGACGGCACAGCACCCGAATATTCCATCCGAGCTAAGAGGGACGTATCTAGGCATGTGCCAGCCTAGCGTGATTAAGCATTTACAAGACTTGGGGATCAGTGCCGTTCAATTAATGCCAGTGGCGGCCTTCATGCCTGAGCCTTACATTACGAATAAAGGCCTAACCAATTATTGGGGCTACAACCCGATAAACTATTTCAGTCCGGAACCAAGATATGCTGTAAATGACGCTATTGGTGAATTTAAAACCATGGTGGATAGTTATCATGAGGCGGGCATCGAAATCATATTAGATGTGGTGTTTAATCATACGGCAGAAGGCGGTTTAGACGGCCCGGTCTTGTCTTTTAAAGGGTTTGATAACTCGTCTTTCTATTTATTTGAACGCAATGAATACGGGGCTATTGATTATACCAAGTTCGTAAATAATTCTGGCTGTGGTAACAGTGTCAACACGGCTTTTCCATATGTCCTCAAGATGGTCATGGATGCATTACGCTACTGGGTACAGGAAATGGGAGTGGATGGATTCCGCTTTGATTTGGCTGCCAGCTTAGGTCGCGATCCTTATGAGTTTTCAGCCTTATCAGGTTTCTTTAGAACGATACGTCAAGATCCTGTGTTAATTGGCTGCAAGTTAATTGCTGAGCCTTGGGATATAGGGCATGGTGGATATCGTTTGGGGCAGTTCCCGTCTAACTGGCTTGAATGCAATGACAAATATCGAGATACCGTGCGCGCATTTTGGCGAGGAGATAAAGGCACCACCAGTGATTTTGCCACCCGTTTGCTAGGCTCAAGAGATGTATTTCCCAAAGAAAGCCGCTCTATTTTAACCTCTGTAAACAACGTGAGCTACCACGATGGTTTTACCTTGCATGATATGGTGAGTTATCAAGAACGCCATAATGAAGCAAATGGTGAGCAAAACCGTGATGGACACGGACATAATTTGTCCGCCAATTACGGCGTAGAAGGTCCAACGACAGATCCGAAAATCATTGCTATCCGCGAACGGCAGAAACGTAATTTGTTCACCACCTTGTTATTATCCCAAGGTATACCTCATGTATTGGGTGGGGATGAACTAAGTCGTACTCAACAAGGTAACAATAATGCCTATTGCCAAGATAACCCTATTAGTTGGCTTGATTGGAACTTAGACGCTACCCAGCAAAAGTTTTTATCCTTTTGCCAGCACGTAATTGATATTCGCAAGCAAAGCGTGCTGTTGCACCACTTGCAGCTTCAAGACGACAATTTTGACTTATCCCACAATGTGGCAAAAATTTATTGGTATCGCCCAGACGGAGCTCGTAAATTAGAAGATGATTGGCACGACCCTGATAATCAATGTTTTGCTGTTGAATTGCGTGGGGAAGAATATGCAACCGGTGAAACGACAGAACACTGGTTAATCGTGTTCAACGCCAGTGACCATGATGTTAAGTTCAACTGCCCAACTTACGAGGCTAATCAACGTTGGAAGTTAGTACTTGATACGCGTTATGCCCAGTTTAGTGAACAACCTGAAGTTGTGGTTCAAAATTGCTACAAACAAGCCAGTAATAGCATTTGTTTGTTCAACGCCATCTAGCATAACAGATGGCACCAAGCTGAGCGTTAGGCATTGAAAGCGGCAGGTTTTAGTTGATAAATGATGGAAAACCACGATGTCATCCCCATTATAATGCCTAACGTATAAACAAAGAGTTGAGGTAAAACGATGAAATTATCTGAGCAAGAATGGCGTGAAAAACTCAGTGATGAAGAATTTAGGGTGACGCGCCAAAAAGGCACTGAACGCCCTTTCACTGGAGAGCTGTTAGATAACAACGCGCTCGGAGATTATGTATGTCGTTGCTGTGGTGAGAAGTTGTTTGACGCCCAAGACAAATTTGATGCGGGCTGTGGTTGGCCGTCGTTTTCGGCGCAAAGTGCTGATGGAAACGTCGAGTTTCAACAAGACAACAGTCATGGCATGCAGCGTATCGAGATCGTGTGTAAAAACTGTGATGCGCATTTAGGTCATGTCTTTAGCGATGGACCCGCCCCAACGGGACAACGGTTTTGTGTCAACTCTGTGTCTTTGGCCTTCAATAAAACCTAGAAATAACGACTTTTGCTCGTTCTGTTGAATAAAACACCCTCTAATTTGATAAAACTGAAAAAAAATAAATTTTTTTAGTGAAAGTTTTTTTCAGATGCTGGTTGTTTTTTGTACACATTGGCTCTTTGATATGTTCAAAGTGAAAATACACGGTCGTCAATTTCTTCTTTATATTGCTCTGCTTTGTCTTCGAGCGACGTTATGTCGCTTGAGGCCGGCAGGGCATTTCTAATGTCAGTCAAGCTGATATTTTCCACTTTGAACTCATGGGCTAAGTACGCCCATACGTAGGCCTCAGGGTAATTTTCTTGTTTTAGGTTAATGGTACTCAGGCTCACGAAGATATTGGTATCAATATCTTGCTCTTCCGTATAAAGCGCTAATGCCTTATATAGAGCCCCTTTGGCCTTTTCTAAATCAAATTTCACATAATAAGAGGCTAAGCCTAATTGCAGACTCGCGGTATTTAATTTGCCTTGTTTTTCAAGTGCTAAGAAGTGGGTTAACGCGTCTTGTTTACCAAAGCGCGACCAGTGATAAAGCAATAAATGTGGCTCTTTTGAATTACGCGTCTTGCGTACTAATCGATTCAATTCACGCTCCGCATTGACTGCGGCTTGCCTGCGCTTAGTTTGCTTTTCTACCTGAACGATATGTTCAATTTGTGCAGCTTTATTGATACACACTTTGTACTTTTCAAAGTCTTCAAGCAGGTAATAGTCAAGCAGTTCGCTAGGTGACTGCTGGTAAGCGTACCTATGCTTAATGATTCGGCTCTTCTCCGCTAAGCACCACCCATCAGGATTAAGGTCATCACAGAATTCAGAGTGCTCTTCACAAATTTTTGTGGCTGTCATAGGGAACAGCATGTCGCATCCCGAGAGGGCGAAAATAGAAAGTAGGATGCCAGTGATCCGCATAAATTCCCTTGTAGTTAAATTACCAATATATTGCCATTTTATACGACAAATTACTGAATTAAGTAAATTTTCAACAATTTGGCGCAAACAGCCCCTTTGATTAGAATAATGGCCCATTTTGCTTTATCCAAGCAATCTCGTCGCTTTTTATGAGCCAACTTACGTTTTTTGAGAGTTTTTAAAGATCATGAATCAACAATCTGAACAAGCATTAATGAGCAGTTGGCAAGAACGTCAAGAGTACGCAGAGCGTATGTTGCCGTTATTGGGAAATTTGTATCGCAATAAAGCCATTGAAATATCAATATATGGTCGTCCTATGTTAGGCGCATCTACCATTGATATTATTAAGGCGCATCGCACGGTTCGTCTGAAAGAAGGCACTAAACTGCGCCTACGAGAAAGTTGGCCCTTACTGGAGGAGTTAAGCAAATTACCTCTCGCGCCAGCACAGATTGATCTTGGAAAACTCGCCTACGCGTTTCATTTTAAAGATGAACACAAGGGTAAGAGCATTGAACAATATTTGCGCGAAGAACTGGCCGACATCCTAGATGTGGACGACAGTCACTCTGCACAAGATGTGGTGTTGTATGGCTTTGGTCGTATAGGTCGTTTGTTAGCGCGCTTGCTCATAGAGCGCCAGGGCAAAACTAACAAGCTGCGTTTAAGAGCAATTGTGGTGCGAGGCGGTAAAGAAGGTGACCTAGAGAAACGGGCAAGCTTGTTACGCAGAGACTCAGTGCATGGACCGTTTAATGGCAGTATCACTGTGGATACCGAGCGTAATGCGATTAAAGCCAATGGCTCATACATTCAAGTCATCTATGCCAACTCGCCAAGTGAAGTCGATTACAGCCAGTATGGTATTGAAAACGCTATCGTGGTGGATAACACCGGTATGTGGCGTGATGAAGCAGGTCTTGGCCAGCATTTAACCTCAAAAGGTGTGAAAAAAGTGCTGTTAACAGCACCGGGTAAAGGCGCCATTAAAAATATTGTTTATGGCGTAAATCAAAACGATATTCAATCCCAAGATACGATTTTGTCAGCCGCTAGTTGTACTACCAACGCCATCACGCCTGTTTTAAAAGCGCTAGATGAAGAATATGGTATTAACGGTGGTCATGTTGAAACAGTGCATTCATTCACTAATGACCAAAACCTGATTGATAATTTCCACAAAGCGGACCGCCGTGGACGCAGTGCAGCGCTGAATATGGTGATCACAGAAACGGGTGCTGCAAGTGCCGTTGCCAAAGCCTATCCGCAGCTTGAAGGTAAGCTCACAGGCAGCTCAATACGCGTACCGACTCCAAATGTATCCTTAGCTATTTTGAATTTACACTTATCGAAGGAAACCGACAAAGCGCAAATAAATGAATTTTTGCGCGATGTTTCGTTATTTTCACCGTTACAAAACCAAGTGGATTACACCAGCTCGAAAGAGATAGTGTCGACTGATTTGGTCGGCTCTCGTGCCGCGTCTGTGGTTGATTCTCAAGCAACGATCGTGGCGGGTAATAGAGCCACCTTATACGTATGGTACGACAACGAATTTGGTTACAGCTGCCAAGTTCTGCGCGTTGTTCAGGATATGGCAGGTTTGCATTACCCAAGTTTGCCGAAGGTAAAATTGGCTGTTTAAAGCCGAATGTAAAGTTCAATGCAAAGTGATTATTGAGCTAGTACACATCGAGTTTCTGAGTGGGCGTGTTACTTTCTTGTTTAGGTAGCGCGCCTTTTTTGTTGGCTGAATGTTGTTGCTTAAATGCACAAATTTTCCTGATAACTCAAACTGCCTGCTCACCCAGTAATGAAGGGGAGTATGCGGCTGTGTAAAATGTTGCAAATCTCCTATACAAAAAGCAGTGCATCCTTGGCTTTTTAGTCTGACAATATGCTAAATTGACCGCGGTTAAATTAGATGGACAGTAAATGTGAGAATTAGTAGCAATTTTGACAGTGGTAATATTCGCGTTATATCAGCACAGAACGAAAGCGACATTAAACTCGCTATCAACAAAGACAATCAGTCTGACTTTTATCAGTGGTTTCATTTCAAATTAGATACCCGCCCTTGGATATCCCATCGTCTCACCATTACCGATCTTGAACATTCAGCTTATCCTGAAGGCTGGAAAAACTACCAAGCCGTAGCGTCTTACGACAGACAAGAGTGGTTTCGAGTTGAAACTGAGTTTGACGGTGACAACCTCGTTATCGAACATACACCCGAACAAGGGCAAATGTACTTTGCGTATTTCGCGCCTTATGGTTATGAGCGCCATCTAGATTTATTAGCTTGGGCGCAAACCAACGCTTTATGTGAAGAGACATTTCTTGGTAATACCCTAGATGGGCGAGACATGTCTATGTTAACCATAGGTGAGCCGGGTGAAGGTAAGAAAGCAATTTGGATCACAGCTCGTCAGCACCCTGGCGAAACGATGGCGCAGTGGCTAGTAGAAGGTCTGCTAGAGCGTTTATTGGACGAAGACGATGGCCTTGCTCGCTTGTTGTTAGATAAAGCTGTTTTTTATGTTGTACCAAATATGAATCCTGATGGCGCAGCTCGTGGGCATTTACGTACCAATGCAAAAGGGGTAAATTTAAATCGTGAATGGGCCACGCCTAGCATGGAGAATAGCCCAGAAGTCTTTTTAGTGACTGAAAAAATGCAGCAAACTGGCGTTGATTTGTTTTTAGATATGCACGGTGATGAGGCTCTGCCTTATAACTTTGTAGCCGGTAGTGAAGGGAATCCGAACTACGATGGACGGATTGCTCAGTTAGAATCGTCATTTAAAAATGCACTACTCACGGCAACGCCTGAATTTCAAGATGTGTTCGGCTACGACAAAGATGAACCAGGTAAAGCGAATATGACCGTTGCAACCAATGCAATCGCTCATGCGTTTTCTTGCTTGGCATATACCTTAGAAATGCCTTTCAAAGACAACTTAGAAATACCGGATACAGCCTATGGCTGGTCCCCAATTCGTTGTAAGCAACTGGGCCAAGATGTGCTTGTTGCCATACGCGCTGTGGTAGATGAATTGCGCTAGCAGTTCATCTACACGTTTTACCATTAGGCTTAACATTACAAAATAAAATAATAACGATTAAAAACAAAATAAAGTAAGGGGAACAGTGTGGAAGGCTTTCATGACTTATTGAAGATGCTAGATGGAATGCTTGGGGGCGCTTGGTGGTTTCCTTATGTGTTACTTGGAACAGGTTTATTTTTTACGATTTATTTAAAGTTTCCGCAAGTGCGCTTTTTCAAGCACGCTTGGCTGGTCGTAACAGGGAAATACGATAAAAAGGGCTCTGAGGGTGACACCACTCACTTTCGGGCATTAACGACGGCATTATCGGGAACCGTAGGCACGGGTAACATTGGCGGTGTGGCATTTGCTATTTTCTTGGGTGGACCAGCTGCGCTCTTTTGGATGTGGGCGACCGCGTTTTTCGGTATGACCACCAAGTTTGTCGAGGTGACGTTATCCCACAAATATAGGGTCAAAACTGCCGATGGAACCATGGCGGGTGGCCCCATGTATTACATGGACAGACGTCTTAATATGAAATGGTTGGCTGTTGCTTTCGCAATTGCAACCGTTATCAGCTCGTTCGGCACAGGTAACCTTCCTCAAAGTAACAACATAGCGGCCAGTATAGAGTCGACCTTTGGCTTCGACCCTTTAGTGGTAGGAAGCATACTAGGCATTTTGCTTGGCTTGGTTATTTTAGGTGGCATTACGCGCATTGCAGCGGTGACCTCTAAAATTGTGCCCCTTATGGCATTAATATACCTAGTGGGCGCCTTAGCTGTCATTTTTGCCAATCTAGAAAATATCGGCCCTGCGTTTGCCTCGGTCATTGGCGATGTGTTTACTGGTTCAGCGGCAACGGGCGGCTTTTTAGGCGCAACAATTGCTTATGCATTTAACCGAGGCGTTAACCGTGGTTTGTTCTCAAACGAGGCGGGTCAAGGTTCAGCACCCATTGCCCATGCCGCGGCTAAAACAGATGAGCCAGTATCAGAAGGCATGGTGTCTATTTTAGAGCCATTCATCGATACCATTATTATTTGTACGATCACCGGTTTGGTTATTCTGTCTTCAGGGGTGTGGAAAGAAAAACACCAAAACGTGTTTGACCGCAGTGACATGATGATTGTTGCGGGCGCTTATTCGGATACCGACGATAACGACAGACAAGCGCTTTACGCTTACATCAATGATCTTGATACCTCAACTGTGGCGCCTTATAACGGCGACATACAGATAGTAAACGGTAAATCAATTAGCACAGGTTATACCTTGCTCAACGCGCGCTCTGTCGCAGAAAACGTGAAATTTACCTTTGGTGAAGATGAAGATTTGTTTACCGGTAAACTCAAAGTGGTTGACGGTAACCTAATTAAAGACAATATCGTGGTCTCAGGTAAGTCTTTAATTCACTCGGCAAGTTTAACGGCGCTGGCGTTTACCAAAGGCTTTTTTGGTGAGTCAGGCAAATACATCGTTTCCATTGGTTTATTGCTGTTCGCGTTTTCAACCGCAATAGCTTGGTCATATTACGGCGATAGAGCAATGACTTATTTGTTAGGGCCGCGCTCAGTCATGCCTTATCGCGTTGTGTACGTGTTTGCGTTCGTTTGGGCCGCAGTATCAGATACCACTCTAGTGTGGACGTTGTCGGCAGTGGCTATTGTGGTGATGACATTGCCTAACTTATTAGGCATATTTTTGCTGCGCAAAGAAATGAAAGAATCAGTCAATGAATATTGGGATGATTTTAATAAAGAACACAAGTCCTAGTCACGGTATCCATAAATTAAGCGCGGCACAGTCCGCGCTTTCGTGATCTAGTGTCAAGGTGAAATTGTTAACCGTATTAGTAGTGGAGTAAAAAATGGCGTTAATTGATTGCCCATCGTGCAATAAGAAAATCTCTGACAAAACCGAAGAATGCAATCACTGCGGTTTCGCCATGGGGCATGCGAGCGATGAAGATATTGCCCGCAAACGCAATTTACAAAAGTATCTGAAATCACAAAAAATCCAAACCCAGTCAATGATAGCCATGCTGATGTTTGTCTCAGGGTTTGGATTTATGTATTGGGGCGGAGCTGCTCCAGGTGAAGTGCAATATAATATTGCTGTGGGTGTCGCGATTATCGGTTTTGTTTGGTACATCATCAATCGTGTGCGTCTCGTTTTTGTTAAGAAGTCTAATTAATGAACCCAGAAATGTTACTCAAATCGATGACCCCAGAGGTTTATCAAAAATTGTTGCAAGCGGTGGAAACCGGTAAGTGGCTTGATGGCAACCCGTTAACAGAAGGGCAACGAGAAACGACTATGCAAGCTGTTATGTTGTATCAAGCGAAAATCCTTAAGTCAGATCAACATATGACTGTTGGGGCTAACGGCGAAATAGTGCAAAAAAGCCGTCAGCAATTTAAGCAAGAGCTAAATGATAAAAACACCATAGCGCGGTTCACCGAAAATGATATTTAAAAAACTGTTTCGTCCTAAGCATCAAGATCCAAAACCTGCGGTGAGAATAGTCGCTATTGACTCGTTGTCTCCTGACTTGCCAGAACAAAAGTCAATTCTGCATGAATTGGCGTTCAACGATGAAGATGTGAATGTTAGTTTAGCCGCGCTGACAAAGTTAAGTAGCTTCGTGTTGTGGCACAAGATGGCAGAGATAGCCAAAAACGAACGTGTGCTCAAACGCGCTCAACAAGTCGTTGATAATACACTATTTGACGACGATGAGAGCCTATTGAGTAAAGCTCAGAAACGCGAATTTGCCTATGAGTGTAAAAACAGTAAATTGCTCGAGCGCTTGATTAAGCAGCCTTGGGTGCAGCAAGAGCCTAAATTGGTACTGCATATTTTGTCCGTACTGAATAAACCGCAACTGGCGTTACCTATTCTGTTATCCAGCGATGATGACGTTCTTCAAAGTGCGCTTCTTGCGTATGCGGACAGTCCAGCAAGCTTACAAAAAATAATCAAAAAAGCTTCTAGTGAAAGCATTAAGTCTCAGGCGCAAGATAAGTTAAATCAGTTAGCATTTGCCAAAGCCCAACCGATTGAAGTTGAAAAGGGAACGCGTCTCGTTTTGTCTCGCTTGTTAGCGTTAAAAGAGCAGCGTGATTACCGAAAGTTGGTGGATACTCGAACCAAACTAAATGACGAATACGTAATTTTTTCAGCACAATTCGATTGCTTATCACAAGAGAAACGCCAAGAGTTTACGGCTAAATATACTGATATAAACAGTAAGTTAGACATTCTAGATGCAGAATTAGCACCTGTTTATCAGGCGCAGCAGCGCAAACGAGATGTAATAGATGCCGTGCAGCATGCCACGGCAGATACGCAAGCGATGCTCGTGTGGTTGTCAGATATTTTATCAAGCGATGTATCAAGTGTTACGTTGGCACAAACGGAGCAAGCACAAACAGAAATTCAGAATCGTATGTCTCGTATTGACGCTTTGTTATTGGATGCCAATTCAGTGGGCATGGCCGTGCAAACGAAAGCGCTACAGGCTTTACTTGATGCCTTACAAAAACGCCAGCACACGTTCAATCATTTACCTGCATTTCAAGATGCCCTAAAACAAGCGGATTCGTTATTGACGGATTTTGCCCAGTTGGCCATCCCTTCTCAAGGGGATGATGTGCAAAGTGCTAAATCGATATTGCAGAGCACGACGCAGCAGTGGTTTGCGCTACGTGAAGCATATCAAGACAGTTGGCCTGGAGCGCTTGATCAAAGGTTTACGCAATTACAGAGTACATGGCGCAGTGCAATCAAAACCCTTTCAGCAAGCATTACTCAAGATGTGAACCGTATCCGCAGTAAAGCTAAGGCCATTGATGTGCTTATCGAACAGGGAAAATACAAGGCGGCCATGGCTCTCTTTACCAAGGTCACTAAATGGTTTGAAGCGTTACCTGAACAAGAAAAAGCTCGCAATGAGCGCACACTCGAACAGGTCAGCGCTAAAATAGAAGAATTAAAGTCGTTGCAGGCCTACATCGCCTTGCCGCGAAAGCCCGCTTTGCTTGAAGAAGCAAAAACGTTAGTTGATGCTAAATTGCCAGTATCATTGCGGGCAGAGCAGGTGAAAGAGCTGCGTCGACGTTGGAATAGTTTGGGTGTGTTGAATACACCTGACGATGATGTGCTCAATAAGCAGTTTGACGCGTTAATTGAACTTTCTTTTGCGCCTTGTCGCGAACACTTTGAAAAGCAACAGTTGCAGCGCGAAAATAACCTTGCGCAAAAACAGGCTCTGATCAACGAGATTGGCACATTAGCTGAGCATGGTTTATCCGCTGATGCGTTAGCAAAAGCGATTCAACAGGTGCAGCAGAAGTGGCAAAACGTCGGTGATGTTGATTTCACTGTTAAAACACAAGTGAACAATGCTTATCGTGAAGCCTTGGCGCCGTTGAAGAAACAAGTCGAAGTGTATTTCAATGAGAATACTGAGATGAAGCAAGCGCTTATCCTGCAAGCACAAGCATTGTCAGCGGTCGAAGATGTTAATGTCGCCATTGAGCAAGCCAAAGCATTACAAGAAAAGTGGAAACACGTAGGCCAGACCCAACGTAAAGTTGAAAATGCCTTGTGGGATCAATTTCGAAAAGCCAACGATGTGATTTTTGCTAAGCGCAAAGCGCACAATCAGCTACAGAAGCAGGAAATTAACGCGCAAGTAGCCGCCGCAGCTGACATATTGCAAAAATTGCAACAGGCGGTTAATGAAGCACAAACGTTTGATGAATTGGACGGCACTCACATTTTGCAAACTGAGCTAGAAGCGCAATTGGTAGCGATGCCTAAAGCGTCAAACTCTGGTTTATTTCGTCGCCTATCCGGGCTTATTGATGAACGACAAACCAAATTGGAGGGGTTACAACGCCAATCTAGAGCCCACGATGTGAGCGCACTATTTGATGTACTGAAGCGCTGGGAAACGCCTGCTTTGCCTGACGATATAGACTCATTGCCTAACCAATGGCAGCAGTCGTTTAAAGCTCTTGGGCAAAGTGACGTACCTCGTCTTAATCTAACCTTGATGCTAGAAATAGTATGCGATGTCCCTTCGCCGCAAGCTGACGAAGCGTTGCGTAAGGAAATACAGCTGCAATTGATGGCCGATAAACTGCAGCAAGGCCTTGAATATGACAAATCGTCATTACTGAAGTTATGGATACAACATGGTCCTGTCGCAAAACAAGAGCAGGTGTTGTTATCCCGTGCTCAACGATGCTTTGCTTAGTCAAGCGTTATCAACCGTTTACATCTGTTTCGCCTAGGAATGTCTAGGCGCTAACTAACGATGACATAGTGGGTTACATTGAATACATCGAACACATCAAGCACAACTGTTTCTAGCATTCGCTTAAACAAATTTATTAGTGACTCAGGTTTCTGCTCTCGTCGCGAAGCAGATAAGTTGATAGACAGCCAACGCGTGACGATCAATGGCGTTATTCCTGAATTAGGCACTAAAGTGTTGCCTGGGGATGAAGTGCGCGTTGACGGAAACTTGATTAAAGCGAGTGCCGAGAATAAGTCTGACAGAGTGTATTTGGCATACCATAAACCTGTCGGGATCACGTGCACGACTGAGCGCCACGTCAAAGGGAATATTATCGATGCCATCGGTCATCCCGAGCGCATTTTTCCCATTGGCCGATTAGACAAACCTTCGGAAGGTTTAATTTTTTTGACTAGTGACGGTGACATAGTTAACAAAATTTTGCGCGCTGAAAATGCCCATGACAAAGAGTACATAGTGACGGTGGACCGACCGTTGACAGAGCGTTTTATTCACGCCATGGGAGCCGGAGTACCTATACTCGACACGGTGACTAAGCCCTGTACGGTAACAATGCAGAGTAAATTCGTATTTCGTATTATTTTAACCCAAGGGTTAAATAGGCAAATTCGCCGTATGTGCGAATACTTAGGTTACGGCGTAACCAGGTTAAAACGCAGCCGTATTATGTCAATTCGTTTAGCGGGGCTAAAGGTAGGGCAGTGGCGAAATTTAACCCCTGATGAAATGCGTGAAATTAGTGACGCTGTTGAGGGCTCAACCAAAACAGCACTGAAAATCGATCAGAAAATAGCAGCTAACGTTACCGATAAAAATGCCCCAAAGACCGAGCCAACCCGCTCTTCCAAGCGCAGTCATCATCGAGGGATCAAGTCCCAAGGGGGGGAGGCAAAACACGGAAGTAGACGTCAAGCGACAAACAACACCGCACCGGCCACGCTGAGCCGAGGACGCAAACCTAAGGCGTAAGCTGACATTTACTGCGGACTTATGTCAATCATTCCAACTCCAATAAATTTCCGCTGAGTGGCTAATTATTTAATGGAATTGCTATAAGACACAGACACAACAAAAGAAAAAGACGAGAGTGGTGACACTCTCGTCTTTTTTGTCTTGGGAAGTGGATTATTTGCGTTTTAAAACGGTTAACCCGTTGGGCTGCTGAAAATGTTCGCTGACTTAAAAGTCATATGTGTACTTCAGTAGGATGAGCACGATGCTCGAGTAACAAACTGAAATAGGCAAACCAAATTTCACAAAGTGTTTCATCTTATAATTACTGGCACTAAAAACCAGTAAATTGGTTTGATACCCATAGGGTGATATAAAGCTAGCGCTGGCGGCAAAAGCGACCGCTAAGGCAAACGGCATCAAAGGTACGCCTAAACTCTCTACCAACCCATAAGCAAAGGGGAACATCAGTGCTGCAGCAGCGTTATTGGTAACTACCTCTGTTAACAACAAGGTTGCTAAATACACCACTACCAATGCCACAAATGGACTGGAGCTTGTCATTAAGGGCTCTAAATAGTGTGTGAGAGTGGTTATCACTCCTGCACCTTCTAACGCGTTAGCCAGGCTAAGGGCGCCGACAATCACGATAATGAGCTCTAACGGTAGGTGACGTTTAACTTCGTTGGTGGATGTAACGCCAGTGGCTACCAATATCGCTAGGAAAAACACTAAACCTGTGGAAAGTGAAATGATGGATGCGGCAGCAAGGGCGATAGTGACTAGAAAACCGCCTAAGGTTATCCATTCTTGTTTATCGAGGAGTTTTGTGGCGACTTTTTTCTCGGATAAAATGAAAAAGTTTTTGGTTAAGTTTTGGCGCTTGACGAAGTCAGGGCCTGTAGCCAAAAGCAAAAAATCACCTGCTTGGAGTTTAATTTCCCCTAATTTTCCTGATAGGGTTTCACCGTCTCGACGGATAGCGACAACAGCGGCATCAAATAATGCCCTAAAACCAACACTTTTCAGTGTTTTACCAATGATTTGCGCCCGATTAGAAATAATCACTTCGGTAAGGTTTTCACGTAGCAAACCATTTGATTCTGCAAAAAGGGTTAATCCCTTGATGTGACTTAAATTATCGACTTTATGGATATCCCCTGAAAAAATCAGTTTGTCGTTTTGTTGTATGACTAGCTCAGGGTTAACAGGACTGATAAGTTTACCGTTGCGTACCACTTCGATTAAAAAAAGCTCAGGTAAATTGCGTAAGTGGTTTTGCTCGACACTTTTGCCAATTAATTCAGAATCGGCTTCTACTTTCGCGTCAATAAAATAACTATTGTACTTGCGGTTTTTGTTTTCGATTACGGGCAACAGTGGCGTTAACAAAAACATTAACACGCCACAGCTTAAACCTGCGACCATACCATAGAGCGTAAAGTCCCAGAAGTTAAAACCTGCGTGACCATGCTCGCGCATGAAACTATCAACAATGAGGTTGGTGGAGGTACCTATAAGTGTCACTGTACCGCCTAAAATTGCTGCGTATGAAAGAGGGATAAGTAACTTAGAAGCAGGATGGTATTGATTTTGTTTAGTCGGACCAATCAAACTTGCTACCACGGCGGTGTTATTCAACAATGCTGAAGAAGCAAACGTTAGCCCAAATAAGCGCCAGTAACTGCGTTTGAAGCTCGCAACGATAAGCGTGCGGCCCAACCGTTTGACGAGGGACGTTTTATCTACTGCTGTGCTTACAATCAACAGCAGAATAAGGGTAATTAATCCTTGGTTTGTGAAGTTGGTGATGATGTTTGAAAGCGATAATTGCTGACTTAATATAAGTGCTAACAATGTACCCGCAAAAATTGAAGAAGGGCGCTTATTCGTGAGAATAAGCGCCGCTAATGTACCGGTAAATATTGCTAATACCAGAAGCTGGTTTATGTCCATATAGTATCGACGTTGCGCCTACAGCTTAGTGATGTCAGTGGCATTCCAATGTGGAAAATGCTTTCTAACCAAAGTATTAAATTCAAGTTCAAACTCAGAATATTCTGTTTTCGTACCTGAGTCTTGAATGGCATCAATCACCATACCTGCACCGACTGTGCTATTGGTTAATCGGTCAATAATAATGAACGCACCGGTTTCACGGTTTTTGGTGTATGGGTCACAGGCAACTGACTGCGTAAGCTTGATTTTTCCAACACCAATTTCATTCAAATTAAGCCTTACTGCCTCTTTGTGCTCCATGGTATTTACATCAATCTGGTGTTCGATGTCCGTTACGCTACCTGGTACAAACTTAGTGGCAAATTTGAAACCGTATTGTTTGTTTGGCATTAACGGTGTTTCGTCCATCCACACTAAATTGACTTCATAAGCACTGCTTTGTAAAGGCAAGTTGTCAGATTTGACAATCATGTCACCACGAGAGATATCGATTTCATCTTCAAGGGTGATGGTAGTGGTAAGCGGCGTATAAGCCACCTCTTGCTCGCCTTCAAAACCGACAATAGAGCGCACGGTAGATTGTTTGCCCGACGGAAGCGCGGTGATCTTATCGCCTTTTTTGATTTGGCCAGACACAACCGTGCCAGCAAAACCACGGAAGTTAAGATTAGGGCGGTTTACGTATTGCACGGGGAAACGGAAATCATCGATATTGGCGTCATTACCAATTTCAATATTTTCCAAGGTTTTCATTAACGTAGAGCCTTCAAACCAAGGAGTATTCTCGCTCTTATTAACCACATTATCGCCATCAAGGGCTGAGATAGGCACGAACTGAATATCAGGAATATCTAGTTGTTCAGAAAAGACCAAGTAGTCTTTCTTGATGTTCTCGTACACTTCTTCACTGAACTCCATTAAATCCATTTTGTTGATTGCCACGATGACGTGTTTGATGCCAAGCAATGAAACCAAAAATGAATGACGACGGGTTTGGGTTTTAACTCCAGCACGAGCATCTACCAATATGATGGCCAAATCACATGTTGATGCACCCGTTACCATGTTGCGGGTATATTGCTCATGTCCCGGCGTATCGGCGATGATAAACTTACGTTTATCCGTTGAGAAGTAACGATATGCCACATCAATGGTGATCCCTTGCTCACGCTCAGACGCTAGGCCATCCACCAACAAGGCTAAATCTACTTTGTCGCCAGTGGTACCAGACTTCTTACTGTCTTTGGTGATGGCGGCAAGCTGATCTTCGTAAATCATTTTCGAGTCGTGTAATAAACGACCAATTAGGGTGCTTTTACCATCATCTACGCTACCGCAGGTTAAAAAACGCAGCATGTCTTTTTGCTCATGCTGTTCGAGGTACGCCAGGATGTCAGATTGTAATAACGCGTTTTCACTATTCATGATCAGCAACTCACAAGGAAATAAGGGTTTAAAACGGATTCTTTTTGGTTGTAGCTAAGAGGTTTAGCGTGTTCGTCGAACACATTGGCGGCACTTTCAATAATAGTGACTTTACCACCGGCGGCACGAACCACCGCATCAGCTGCACCTGTATCCCATTCAGACGTAGGGCCTAAGCGAGGGTATAAATGCGCTGCACCTTCAGCAACTAAGCATAATTTCAACGAACTGCCCATGGCCACAAGCTCAGGCTCTCCACCAAGTTTGGCAAGTAGCGCTTGAATATCAGGACTTTGATGTGAGCGACTGCCTACCACGCGCCACTCTTCGTCATCGCTCTTCATTTTAGGGGTAATCGCAGTCCGGCTATCACCTTCTAGCTTATAAGCGCCTTGGCCCACAATACCGACATAGGTTTGCTTTAGTACGGGGGCAAAAACGACACCAAAGACGGGTTCACCGTTATCAATTAATGCAATGTTGACTGTAAACTCGCCATTCTTTTTTATAAACTCTTTTGTGCCATCAAGGGGATCTACCAACCAATACTTATCCCATGTCTGGCGTTCAGACCAAGGTATGTTAGCGGATTCTTCTGACAAAATAGGTAGATCAGATACAGCTTGTAAGCCTTTCACAATGCAATTGTGGGCAGCTAAATCAGCTTCTGTTAAAGGGCTTTCGTCAGACTTTTCATATACCGCAAAATCACGCTGATATATATCCATTATTGCATCACCCGCTTGGTGTGCAATCTGGGTAATACTGTCTATCAATTTGCTATCGAGCATTAGTCAATCAATCCTTTTTGCTTTAATTGAGTGAACAGTTGTTCCGCAGATTCTTGGGCGCTTTGTCCGCTGAAATTAAGGGTGATCTCAGGAGATTCTGGCGCTTCATAGGGTGAGCTGATACCGGTAAAATCAGTAATTTCGCCAGAACGCGCTTTTTGATACAACCCTTTAGGATCGCGTTTTTCGCATTCCTCTAATGGCGTATCGACGAACACCTCAACAAATTCGTTTTGCTCAAGCAGTGAGCGGCAGTAATCACGTTCACTCTTAAACGGTGAGATAAATGCGGTGATGACAATCAAGCCTGAATCTACGAAGAGTTTGGATAACTCACTTATGCGGCGAATGTTTTCAACCCGATCTTTGTCGCTAAAGGTCAAATCACCATTGAGACCATGACGAACATTGTCGCCGTCAAGTAAGTAAGTGTGCTTGCCGTTATCGGCTAATTTTTTTTCTAACAAATTAGCGATGGTCGACTTGCCAGAACCGCTTAACCCGGTCAGCCAAACCACACACGGCTTTTGCCCTTTAGCGTCAGCGCGGCGACGTTTGTCAACCTCGTGCTGATGCCAAACAATGTTGTTTTCCATTAGAAATAACCTTCCATTTTTTTCTTCTCCATAGAGCCAGATGAATCATTATCAATGACTCGCCCTTGGCGCTCGGAGGTTTTAGTTAGTAGCATTTCTTGAATAACTTCAGGTAGTGTATTCGCAGTCGATTCAACGGCACCTGTTAATGGATAACAGCCTAACGTTCTAAAGCGTACTGAACGCATCTCTGGCGTTTCACCTTCTTCTAAGGGCATGCGCTCGTCATCAACCATGATCAGCAAACCGTCGCGCTCTACTACTGGGCGTGGCTTAGCAAGGTATAAAGAAGGAATTTCGATGTTTTCCATGTAGATGTATTGCCAGATATCTAACTCTGTCCAATTCGACATTGGAAATACACGAATGCTTTCGCCCTTGTTAATTTGTGAATTGTAGATATTCCATAATTCAGGACGTTGGTTTTTAGGATCCCAGCGGTGGTTTTCATCTCGGAAAGAGTACACGCGCTCTTTTGCACGTGACTTTTCTTCATCACGCCTTGCGCCGCCAAACGCTGCGTCGAATTTGTATTTGTTTAACGCCTGCTTAAGACCAACCGTTTTCATAATATCTGTATGCTTAGCACTGCCATGAATAAATGGGTTAATGTCCATATCCACGCCTTCTTGGTTAATATGAACCAACAAGTCTAAGTCGTGCTTGTCTGCCATTTGGTCACGAAAGGCAATCATTTCGTGGAATTTCCATGTGGTGTCTACATGCAGCAAAGGAAAGGGGATTTTACCTGGGGCAAAGGCTTTACGCGCTAGATGTAACAACACAGAAGAGTCTTTACCTACTGAGTAAAGCATTACTGGGTTATCAAATTCAGCGGCTACTTCACGAAAAATGTGAATACTTTCCGCTTCAAGCTGTTTCAAATGTGTAACGTTTGGAATCGACGAAGTCATAGAGTTTCTCGTGCTAAGTTAATGGATATACTAAAATATTATATGCATAGAACAATATCACGAAAGCGAGCAGTCATGATATATTTTTTAAAAATATATCATGACAAAATGACAACTGTTTGAATGGGGATTACTTTAAAGCTTGGAGTCTTTCTTTTGCCCACAGTTGAGATTGTTGAAACATTGAAAATGCATCATCAAAATTAATGTCGAGATTTTCACACAGGCGATTGACATCACTCCATCGACCTTCCTCAAAAAATTCGCTCAGCATTAAGTATTTGGCCTGTTCGCCCTGACGTAGCACGATACTGTCTTTGATATTCTGAGATATAGGCAGTTTTTCCATAAGGTCTGCGATATCAGCATCCAACATGGCGTCAAGTAATGACAAAAGCCCAACCAAGAAAGCGGATGCCACGCCGTCGCGTTGATGGGAATATTCTGTGAGTAGTTCACAATAACGAGCCCGCGAAAGTGACATCACGGTAAGCTCAGCAGGCTTACCTTCACTGAATTGAGCAGTAAAAAGCAACGACACAAAACGCCTAAGCTCAGTTTGGCCCAACACCACAATAGCTTGTTTTATCGTCTCAATTTGTTTGGTGCGTTTAAAAATCGGCGATTGGGCATAACGCAGCAATTTAAAAGAGAGACTCACATCAGATTCAAACGCTTGAGTGATAATCTCAATTTTGGGGTCTTCTTTGGCCATTTCCCCCATTAATTTCGCTATCGACATTTGCGAAGGCGTTAGGGCTGTGTTTTTTATGATCTCTGGTTTACTGAAAAAGTAGCCTTGAAAATAACAACAGCCATACTCCAGTGCTTGTAAGTATTCTTGGTGGGTTTCAATCTTTTCTGCTAACAATTTTATCTTGGGGAAGGGCTTTATTGCTTCTATTATCTTTAGAATTTGCTCATGTGAGGTATCTTGATAGTCAATTTTAATAATATCGATATAAGGAAAGAAATGCAGCCAGACTCCTTGGTGAACATAGTCATCAAGGGCAACGATATAGCCCTTTTCCTTTAGATCGATACACGCATTAAGTAGTTTTTTACCTGGTTTAACCGTTTCTAAAATCTCTACTACAATCTTCTCTTTAGGTAGCATCAAAGGATACCCGTCTAATAACGAATTGTGTGTAAAGTTTATGAACGCTAGCGTGTCAGGCAACAAGCTGTCTAACCCTAGATTAAATTGAAGCCCAGCGACCATTTTCGCTGTAGCTTCATCTTCATTTATATTGGGAAAGGTATTCTCCAAACTATCCCGAAATAACAATTCATAAGCAAACAGTGTTTTATCTGCATGTAATATCGGTTGCCTAGCGGCATAAAAGTTCATGTAAATTCCCTATTTAAACCTTAAGAAGCATTGCCGCCGTTATTTACCGAGTCGTGCAAAGTCTTCTCTACTTTCTCAAATGTATTGATAATTGAACTATCACTTTGTTTTGACACTAGGCTGATTACAACAATAGTCAAGCTCGACAATATAAAGCCCGGTACTATTTCGTATAGCCAAGCACTTAGGCTCTGGCCGTCAATAGTAATCGGCAAATAAATCCATAATAACACTGTTACAGCGCCGACTAACATGCCACTTATGGCTGAGATGAGTGTCATTCGCTTCCAAAATAGACTGAATAAAATCAAAGGCCCAAATGCTGCACCGAAACCGGCCCACGCATTACTGACCAATGACAATATGCTGCTATCTCTGTCGTACGCCAAGAAAATAGCGACCAAAGCAACAATGACCACGGATATACGGCCAACGATGATCAGTTCGTGTTGACTCGCATCTCGTCTGAAAAATGCTTGATAAAAGTCGCTCGTTAGAGAGCTCGATGTGACCAGTAATTGCGAGGAAATAGTGCTCATAATTGCAGCCAGAATTGCTGCAAGCAAGAAACCACCGATTAGAGGATGAAAGAGCAACTGAGATAAATAAATAAAGATTGTTTCCGCGTCATTCAATGGGGTGCCTTGTTTGGTCACATAAGCTAGCCCTAGTAGCCCCGTTGCTAATGCCCCTGTTATGGCTACTACCATCCACGATATGCCGATCGTCTGAGCGGTTTTAATGTCGTTTACGCTGCGAATGGCCATGAAGCGCACAATGATATGGGGTTGCCCAAAATACCCGAATCCCCAAGACAGCATGGATATGATGGCAATTGTCGATACAAGCTCACCGTTTGAGGCATTGACGAACATATCCAAGTATTGACCATCAAGGGTACTTAAAGACTGGGTGACACCTTGCCAACCGTCCAAATCGACGAGCACCACCACTGGAACCAATACCAGCGCTACAAACATGATACATCCTTGCACAAAGTCAGTGATGCTCACGGCCATAAATCCTCCAAATAAGGTATATGCCACGACCACACCAGCGGTAATGTATAAACCCAATTCATAATTTAGACCGAATGATGTTTCAAACAATTTGCCGCCAGCAACGACACCGGATGAGGTATATAAGGTAAAAAACAGCACAATGACGATAGAGGAAACAATGCGCAAAACGCGGCTCTTGTCGTTGAACCGATTCTCAAAATAGTCAGGGATAGTAATCGCATTATTTGCCACTTCTGTGTATACCCGTAAACGGGGAGCTACCAGTACATAGTTAAAATAGGCGCCAATGACGAGACCTATTGCTATCCAAGCACTTGACAAACCGGTCAAATACATTGCGCCGGGCAAGCCCATTAACATCCATCCGCTCATATCTGAAGCGCCAGCCGAAAGGGCAGTAACTTTTGGGCTAAGGTTTCGCCCCCCCAGCATATAACCTTCTACGTCAGTATTTGCCTGTTTGAAAGAATAAAGGCCAATAGCGAGCATGGCGAGAAAGTACAATCCTAATGATATAAAAGTGGCTGTTTCCATGGTGTCCTTCGATTAAGATGAGGAATGATTGAATTTTTGTTTACGCTGTTGCAAATTAGCGTTTACTTTTTTACACCATGCTATCAAGCAACCTAGGAATACACTAGTGTCGGCATTATATAAAACCCAAGTAATCTCTTTTAGTCAGCTGGAGTTGAACGATTTATACGCAATTTTACAGTTGCGTCAGGACGTATTTATCATCGAACAACAAAGTATATACAGAGACATAGACGAGCAGGATAACGTCAGCACACACGTTTGCGTGTTTCACCAAGCTAGGTTAATTGCTTATGCAAGGGTACGTACAACAAAACAGCCAAATATCGCCAAGATTGAGCGGGTGGTGTGTTTGCCAGAACACAGGGGGCAGGGAGTCGGGAATAGATTAATTGAAGAGGCGATTGTGCAGATTCGTCTTGACCCTAAAGTCACAACGATCACGTTATCGGCCCAGACTGATGCGTCTGATTTCTATCTTAAATTTGGTTTTCATCCAGAGGGTAAGCCTTACGATGATGGCGGCATCGAGCACATTGATATGTTTTTATCGGTGGGCAGATAAGGGGAGCTTCAAAAGGGAGTCGAGAGGGATAAAAAAAGGAGCATAAGCTCCTTTTTCTCAAAAATTGTCGTTTTCTATGTAGCGCGCTCTTCTTTACGCGCTACACATTCTTAGGCAGAGAAGGTCATGCCTCTAGTCAATTTATCTTTGGTCTGCTCTACATCATGTACATTTTCACTGACGATCACTAAGCTGGTATCTTTCATATCCACTGCTTCGGCGGTTAGATAGCCATCGCTGACTCTGTCTTTTGCTTTGTAACCGTCTTTATGAGGCACAACAAACACAGTCACTTTGCCATTCTCGCCTTGCATGACTAAGTGTAGGCTTCTAACCCCTTCGAAGTCACAGTGGTTAGCGTAAAATACTTGCCCCATATCCTCATTTAAATGACCACCGTATTGGGCGAGCTTAGCGTTGACTTGTTGCAAGGTAAAATCTTCGTTCGCATCAAGCGCATGAGGACCTTCATGATATACATGAGCCAGTGATTGGGCTGACACATCAATGTAATTTTGTTGTTGCCACAGCGTGAAACTGACACCCACAACAAACGCTAAAGATGCCGCTAGCGCTAAATGCACCCGGGCACGCTTCTTATTGTGTTGGTGAGTTTGCATAGTTTGGCGCAAAATAAGTTTGTGTGCTAAATCGTCAGGCACATCGACTTTCATCGCCGCTTGTAAACTCGCATCGATCTTTTTTTGCTCAGACCAAAATTCGTGTTTTGCAGGGTCTTGTGCTGCCGCTTCTTTGACTCGTATGTCATCGCAATTCGGATCAGCATAAATGGTTCTGCGAAATTCTAAATCATCCATTTTTCCGTTCTCGATTGTCATTTGATTTCTCTAGCGCCTCTTTAATTTGGCTTCGCGCCCTAAATAGTCGGGTCATTACGGTATTCTTGTTTAAATCTAGTTGAGCTGCAATTTCATCTCCGCTGTATCCAAACATGATTTGCAACATTAATGGCTCTCTATACTCTTCAGTCAAAGACGCCATTATTTTCCGTAACTCTCGGTGCTCAATCTCAACTTCGTGAGTCAACTGATCGTCTGAGATAGACACATCATCGATATCAACCAAGTCGAACTGCTTACGTTCAAAGCGTCGGGCATTTTCCCGACGCAATATCGTAATCAACCAAGATTTGGCGGCTTTTTCGTCCTTTAATGAATCCAATGATTTCCATGCACGCAGAAACGTCTCTTGGACTATGTCTTCTGCCACCGCTTTATCTTTCACCAGCCAGTATGCATAGCGGAATATATCACCATGTAATGCTTGGACTAGGGTTTCGTATCGTTTTTGTTTATCTAGCATGTCACTAGAGACCGAGGCTTTTTTAAATTGCTTTCGCAAATTCATTATTTATTTCCGCCTTTTATGTGTGACCTTATTATTCGTTAAAGCGGGGCATAGTGCAATTCGCCCTTAGTCGTGACAGAAAGACTGATTGCACATGCATTTTTACTGCGGAAGTTGCCCCATATTTGCAAATGAGGCATGAAAATAGCGCTCTTAAGTCATCAAAGCTGTTACCTATTCATCAGCTAATAAAGTGGGGCTAATTTTTCGTTGCTGTGATGAGCGCTTGCTTGCTGTCGAATTAAGCTAAGTATTGAGACAATTTCTTCCTTGTTCCATTGTTTGTCCTCGGCGCCAAATTTAGAGGCATATAATGTACTTATCGCATTATCTAGTGAGGCGTTGCTAAATTCGTTTTGTAATGTATTGATTGATTTACCATTACTTCCCGTTAACGTATTTAGCCATAACGTTAATGCCTGAATAATTGCCTGCGTATCTTGCTTGCTGATAGCTGCTTGCAACGATTTCCACGCTTGCTTCTCAGAAGGATTCGTCTTATTCGCTGCGCCATTATTGGCTCTACTAAACAGGTTTGCTTTGGTTGTTAAGCGACGAACGTGCGCCGCCCAGCCAATAAGTGTGGTTACCCACAAGGTTATTAATGTGCAGCTGAGCCAGAACCAGAGATTGGTTGTTTGGCTAACCCTTGAGGCTGATTGTTCAACGCTGTGTTGGCTGTCCTGCTGAGGGGCCTGTTCTGCAGTTTGCACAGTAGGGGGAAACTGTTCGTTTTTGCCAGCAGCTGCAGGTGGAATGTTGGAGGCTGACGTATCATTAGCGCCTGCAACGACCGTAATGATGCGTTTGGGCAGCTTGGCGTATTCTACTTGTCCGCTGACAATATTAAACCAAGGAATGCTCACTTCATCTAGCGTGAATTCACCCGCTTGACTGGGAATGATCGCGATGGTTTCAGTGCGCTGGGCGATGAGCGTATCGTCTTTTTCAACAGTGGTGGTATTTGGTTGGTTAGGGTAAACCTTCACGCCGCTGGGATATTGACTATTGATACTTGGCAGCTGCGCTTCATCAACACCTACAGCGGTAAGAGTCAAAGTGCGGGTGATTGGCTCACCGACCGTGAATTTGGATGCATCAGGTTGCCACTCTTCGTGTAGCTCAACATAATCACTCGGCAACCAGGTACCAGAAAAATTAGCCGGAATGGGTTTCACGGTTATTTCTTGTGCTGGCCCCACACGATTAATGGTTTTACTGCGGCTGAAGAAACCAAAGCTTTGTTGCCTATCCTGAACTACTTCGCCTTCAAACATCGGGCCTTGGATGGTAAAGGTACCGCTCTTTTGTGGAATAACCGCAAAGGTGCGTTCAATCACCCGATAGCGTTTTCCATCGACGATGTCGTTGTATTCTGCATCTTTACCGATTTGTCGAATTTCTCCGTCGGCCAACGTAGGAGCCGATAAGCTACCTCGCTGCAGGTCTCTGGCAAGAAACAACTTTACGGTATAACGGATTTGTTGCTGTAGGTAGGTTTCATCTGTGTCTACTGACGTTGTGACATACACATCTCGACCTTCTGTACTTTGACGAGCCGATACCGGTAAAACCATCATATTAATGGGTGCTGAGCTTTTGCCTTCTATGGTAAATGCTGGAATGACAAAGCGCCCTGGCTTGCGTGGAATAAGAACGGTGGTCCAAATGGTGGTGCGGGTTGTGTCAAAGTTTATCATTTGGGTTTGCGAGCTAACAGAGGTTCTGCCTACGATAAAATCTGCGTTCAATGGGCTAGGATCGAATGCCTCGCGAGATGCATCGCCCGAGGCAACCACACTTAGGGTTATCGATTCATCAGCGAGTACGGGGTTTTTATCGACCGTGGCTGACAGCTCATCTATTTGCGCAAGAGCAAATGTGCTTAAGGCCCAGAGGAATAAACATGAACGAGATAAATAACGGATAAATAACTGCATTTTGCTACCAGTTCCTTTGTCGTTGAGTCGGTGTACGTTGTTGTCTTCGCTTTTGATTTTCTATCTGCATTTTTCGTTTTAATAAAAATGCTGGATCGTCAGGAACGCGGTTGAGCAATGTTTGCATGCGTTGCATTTGTTCTTTCTGTTCGTCAGTAAGCTCTTGTGGTGCTTGTGCGCCCATGGAAGCAGCCTGCTGCTGAGACGCATCTTGTTCCTCTGCTTGCTCATTTTCATCCATAGAGGCAGGTTGAGATGATTGCTCATCTTGGGACTGCTCTCGCTCCTCTTGTTGAGAAGACTGTGCACCGTCTTGCTGACTGTTGTTTTCGCTATCTTGCTCGTTAGGCTCAGGTTGTTCCTCAGAAGTGGATGGCTCGCTATCACCTTGTTGCGTGTCATTATTCGTTTGCGATTGCTGTGGGTTTTCCTGTGAAGATTGCTCAGGGCTGTTATCGGCATCTTGGCCCTCTTGTTGATCGCCAGATTGGTTGTTGTCACCTTGCTGGTTTTCGTCTTGCTGTTGTTGTTCAGCATTTTCCTGCTGTTCTTGATTTTGCTGGTCTTGTTGCTGGTCCTGTTGCTTTTGCTGTTCGAGCAATGCCTTGTTTGCTTTTGCATCCTCGTGAGCGGGATCAACCGCCAGTGCTTTATCGTAAGCTTTAATGGCCTCATCAATTTCACCTAGCTGGGCAAGAGTATTTCCCTCGTTGTAACGGGCTTGCGCGCCACTTGCTGCGCGAAATGCATCAAGTGCAGCAGCGTAGTCTTGCGCTTTGTAGGCAGCTGTTCCTCGCCACATAGGGTCGTCAAAGTGTTTAGCTGCTTCTTCGTAATTCTCAGTTTTAAAGGCGTGTTGACCTTGCTGATCTGCGGTTTGCCACATGTCATCCCACCAAGTTGCACTGGCGGGCGGTGTATACCCGGGCAATAACATGAAAACTGCAAATATGCTTAGTAACCCGCGACGAAAGCCATACGCGGCTAGGGGTAATAACAGTATTAACAGATAAGGGCCCATCTCTTGCCACTTATCACCAAACTTGTCATCGGTTTCGCCAGGCTTGTCTTCTTGTGACGAGAGCACAGTTTGGTTTTTAAGGTAGTCGATATCGCTATCATCTGTGCGCATCGCAATATACCTGCCCCCCCCTTTGCGTGCGAGGGTTTGCAGGTTACTTGCCCGTAATCGAGGCACGACTACAGCGCCACTATTGTCTTTTAAAAAGTCACCATTAACCAATTGAATAGGAGCTCCATCGGGTGTACCAATCGACAATATGGAAAGGCGATAAGGTGAATCCTCAAGCAATTTACTCACCTCAGCGACTTGCGTATTTTCAATGCCATCGGTTATCCAAAATATTTCACCTTGCTGGTAACCAGCATTGCGTAATAGCGCGATCGCTGATTCCAAGCCTAAAAACGGCTCGCTACCGGCAACGGGCATAATTTCGGGCGACAGGCTGGGGATCAAAGCGGTTAAATTCTGCCCATCTGAACTTAGCGGGCTAATAGTGAAGGCATCACCAGCATAAGCAACGAGGCCGGTTTCACCTTCGGCGATGGCCTTGACTAAATCAATAGCCTTGTACTTAGCACGAGTTAGACGGTTCGGCGTGACATCTGTTGCTCGCATTGATAATGACATATCCAGTACCACGACTTTTCCGCTGTTTAACTGATATACCGGCTGAGGCAAGCGCTGCCACGTTGGTCCCGCGAGGGCTAAGCAGGCTAAGGTCCAAGCGACGACTAATACGTATAAAGGCGGTTTCGAAGATTTAACCCCATTATTCGCGACAAGGTGTTGGTACAGGTGTGAAGGTAAAACAGATTGCCACCCTGAGCGTTGTTGGTTCATGCGTTTCAACAGCGCAATGAGTAAAAACAAAGGAATAATGGCTAATAACCACAAAGGGCGCAAAAAATGAAAATCCGCTAGGGTAAAATCAAACATCAATCTGGCTCCTTTCTTTAGATGTTCTAGCGTTTTTAAGATTAAACAACCAGCTGGAAACAAGCGGTTTAAGGGCCAGTAATAAGGAAATAAGTAGCGCCAAGCCTAAGGGGTAGAAATAAAGTGCCTGCAGCGGGCGCATTTGTCGACTTTCTCTAGCGATGGGCTCTAATTCGTCTAGCTTGCTATAAATTTCCGTTAGGCTTTGGGCATCTCTTGCACGAAAGTAGCGGCCCCCAGTGGATTCTGCAAGGGTGGTTAACATGCCTTCATCTAACTCTTGTGAGGGATTGACTTGGCGACTGCCAAAGATACTTTGTACTAACATTTGGTCGGCACCGACGCCTATTGTGTATAATGTGACGCCGTTGTTAATGGCTAGTTCATTGGCTTGTTCCGGCGTAATGTTACCCGCGGTATTTTGCCCGTCAGTTAACAGGATCAATACTTTGTTTGACTCTTCTTTGCTCTTGAAGCGCTTGATGGCTAAACCAATGGCATCCCCGATAGCGGTTTGTTCTCCTACCAAGCCAATGAGTGACTCGTTTAATAACTGTGACACTGTCTCACGATCGTAAGTCAAGGGTGCTTGCAAGTAGGCTGTGTCAGCAAAGAAAATAAGCCCTAATCGGTCACCTATGCGACGTTGAATGAAGTCACGTAATACTGACTTTATCATTTGCAAGCGATCGACTTGACGGCCGTTAACTTGCATATCGTCAATTTTCATACTGCCAGATAAATCAACCGCAATCATCAGGTCGCGGCCTTCTGCGGGAATACTAATGGGCTCGCCTAACCATTGAGGGCGGGCACTTGCACTTACTAGGGCAACCCAGCCTATGGTGGCAATTATCAAAAATGCCTTTCTACTTGTGGGTGGCTTAGAGACGTTTTGGATCCCTTGGGGCAGGTGAGGTACCCTCAAAGCAGCAGATTGCACTTGTGCCTTTGCGGGCAACAAGTAAACCAATATGGGTAACGGTAAAGCGAACCACATCCACCACCATGCAAACTCAAACATGTGCGGCTCCTGTTGAAGAAGACTCACTAACATCTTTTAATTTGGCGTACTTTAGCCATACGCCGACTTGGGCCTGAATAGCAGTAAATTGCGTACTGTCTGCGGTAGCTGGGCGGTAGAGTTGTGTTTGCAATGCTGAAAAGGCCGCGTTAAAGGAACCTTGTTGAGACGACGGCAACTGCTCACAGAGATAAGCTTGCCAGCGCTGAGAGTGCAAATTTGCATGTTGCTCACTCGGTAAATAATGCATGCAAGTACGCTTGAGCAAAGTATTCATACGAATTGGCCAATCAGATTGATTGCTTGTGATTGAAGTCAGTTCATTCAGTGCATGGCGTCGTGCGGCGTTATATTGTCGGTGTTTCACCCATGCGGTGATGAGCACAATGAGAACTAAAAGGATAATAAAGGCGACTAACCACCAACCATAGGCCGGCGGCCAAGGGCTTATTTGAGAGGGAATGTGGATGTCTTTTAATTGGTCTAACGGATTCATACGTCTGTTTCACTACTACGTTTTGCTAACTGTCGCTCTAGAGATTGTGCGCAACTTATCGGTACTACATTGGCTCGGCATTTTTTCAAACGCGTATTGATCGCGTTAAATCGCTGTTCGTGTTGACTTTGGTATTGCGTTGCGATGCGCTGTTCACCGATGAGTATTTGTTGCTCGTTTTGTCCATCAGTTAAGTTAAGCATTTGTTGGAATTTACTTTGGGGCAATGCGTGTTCAAAAGGATCGCTGATAGGATAAGCGGTTACCTCACAGTGCCGGCTTAACTGGGATATGTGCTGTTGAGCCGAATCCGTTAAGTTGGCAAAATCACTCAATATAAAGACCAAACTCCCCGGATGTGCTAAACGCCTAAGTCGGGCACACGCATCAGAGAAGGTCACTTGCTCTTCATCATGTTTAGAGGGAAGTGATTGGGGATGATGCAAATTGACCATACCATTCAATAAAGAAAGTACGGCTTTCTGCCTAGAAAACGGTTTAAATTCCTTGTGCTGTGTTTGGTTGTATACCAACCCGCCTATTCGATCCCCTCGTTTATGAGCCGCCCATGCGATTAATGCGGTTAAGTGTGCGACCTGTACAGATTTAAACAGTAATTGGGTACCAAAGTGCATTGAGCTTGATAAGTCCGCTAACACAAAAACAGGACGCTCTTTCTCTTCGCGGTATATTTTTGTGTGGGTTTTACCCGTGCGCGCAGTGACTCGCCAATCGATTGCTCGAATATCATCACCAGGCTGGTAATGACGAGCTTCATCAAACTCCATACCGCGGCCTTTCGTCTTCGCGAGGTAACCCCCGGCTAGCTTGGCTTGTGCGGGGCGTCCTAAGCTTAAATTCAACAGACTCGCTTTGGTGCGATAATAAAGCAGTTCTTTTATACTCAGATTAACGCCATCGCTATGATGGCTGGCCAGCCACTGAGGTATGTCCTGTATCGTTTGCATATCCAGTGTCCTTAAGGAACAGGGACAAGTTGCAATATGCTATCAAGCACTTGATTGCTGCTAACACCTTCCGCTTCTGCCTCGTAACTGAGTAACAACCGGTGGCGCAGTACATTATGAAATACCGCGTGAATGTTATCTGGTCCTACAAAATCTCTGCCCATTAACCAAGCGTGAGCCCGAGCGCATTTGTCTAGAGCAATCGTGGCTCTTGGGCTCGCACCAAATTCGATCCAACTCGCTAGTTGTTCGCTGTATTTTTGCGGTTGACGAGTGGCGATAATCAATTCTACTAAGTAGCGCTCTAAGGATTCATCTAAATGGATTTCCAGTACCGATTTGCGTGCCTTGAATATGTCTTCTTGCGTCAAGTTGGGTGGCATAACCGGGGCACTATTTAATGATTCATTGCGCGTGAGCTTTAACACCGCTAACTCTGTTTCTGCCCCAGGGTAATCAATTTCTAAATGCATTAAAAACCGGTCTAGTTGTGCTTCAGGTAAGGGGTAGGTGCCTTCCTGCTCAATAGGATTTTGAGTTGCCATCACTAAGAATAACGCAGGCAACGGATAGGTTTTGTTACCTACAGTAATTTGCCTTTCCGCCATTGCTTCTAGCAGCGCCGACTGCACCTTGGCGGGCGCGCGGTTTATTTCATCGGCAAGGACCAAATTATGAAAAAGTGGGCCTTTTTGAAAATCAAATTTGCCTGTTTCTGGTCGATATATATCTGTACCTGTTAAATCAGCGGGCAGTAAATCTGGGGTAAACTGAACACGGTGAAAGTCACCCTCAACACCGTTTGCCAATGAGTTAACGGCGCGGGTCTTTGCCAATCCGGGAGGACCTTCAACCAATAGATGGCCGTCAGCAAGTAACGCCACGAGAATATTTTGCGTCAAGGTTGTTTGACCAATAACTTGTGAGTCTAAATACGCTTGTAGTTGTGAGAATTGAACTGAAGGCATGCGTTCTTATTATTCCTTGGTTGATTGGCGTACAAAGGTGTACGGGAAAATAAACTGTATAACAGACAATGCTGTGTATATAGGGTTCCATTGGTGAAAAACAATGTTACAAATAACATCTTTTCGATGAAAACCAATCCGATTTAACGGTATAAGCTATTGTATACATTGTTAAATAGCGTAACTAATGGGCGTAACACCCTGACGCTGCCTTATTCAACGTCGCCTGACCGCATGGGGTGCCATGGCGCGTGTTATTCATCACCTTAAGGACTATTGTAAATGTACAAAATTGACGCAATATTACTTGGACTTTCAAAATTTCTATTCTCCCTGTACAATCGATTAAAATTACAGGTCAGACCACTTGGTTTTTGACTCAACATTAAGGGCAAATCATGACGGCAAAGCAAACAGTTACGACTCGAGATGGAGAGCGCATCGCTATTGTAGCGGGACTACGAACACCATTCGCTAAAATGGCGACGAATTTTCACGGCGTTCCTGCTGTTGATTTAGGCAAAATGGTAGTGAATGAGATGTTGGTTAAGCACAATGTGGACCCGCTACTTATCGAGCAATTGGTCTATGGTCAAGTCGTGCAGATGCCAGAAGCCCCTAATATTGCACGTGAAATAGTGCTTGGTACAGGCATGAGTGTGCATACCGACGCTTACAGCGTATCTAGGGCGTGTGCGACGAGCTTCCAGTCTACGGTGAATATTGCGGAATCGATGATGCTGGGCAATATCAGTGTCGGCATTGCCGGGGGCGCTGATTCTACGTCTGTGTCTCCCATTGGCGTTTCCAAAAACCTAGCACGGGCTTTGACAGATCTGCAAAAAACCAAAACCTTAGGCCAAAAATTCAATGTTCTTAAAAAGCTAGGTCTAAAAGATTTGTTACCGGTTCCACCTGCAGTTGCAGAGTATTCAACTGGGTTGTCCATGGGACAAACTGCTGAGCAAATGGCCAAGAGTCATAGTATTAGTCGGGCAGACCAAGATAAGCTCGCACACCGTTCGCATTCTTTAGCAGCGCAGAGCTGGAATGAAGGTAAATTAGCTGGCGAAGTGATGACCGCTTACCCTGCGCCTTACAAAAGCGCATTTGAAAAAGACAACAACATCCGCTTTGATTCAAAATTAGAAGGCTACGCCAAACTTCGCCCTGTGTTTGATAAGAAGCACGGTACTGTCACCGCGGCGAACGCTACTCCATTGACTGATGGTGCTTCAGCCGTGTTGATGATGACAGAAAGCCGTGCAAAAGCACTGGGTTACACCCCTCTTGGTTACATTAAGAGTTATGCGTTTGCCGCAATCGACGTGTGGGAAGATATGTTAATGGGACCATCGTATGCCACGCCTATGGCGTTAGATAGGGCGGGTATGACATTAAACGACCTAACCTTAATTGAAATGCACGAAGCGTTTGCGGCGCAAACATTGGCGAATATCAAAATGTTTGCTAGTGATAAATTTGCCCAAGAAAAGCTCGGTCGTAGTAAAGCCACAGGCGAAATTGATATGGCTAAATTTAATGTTATGGGAAGTTCACTTGCCTATGGGCATCCATTTGCAGCGACGGGCACACGTATGATCACCCAAATGTTAAATGAATTAAATCGACGTGGAGGCGGCAGTGGATTACTCACCGCTTGCGCCGCTGGCGGTCTGGCCGCAGCAATGATCGTTGAAACAGAATAAGGGCGAAAAGATGACAACTGAAAATAGTACCCAACAACTTGCCCCTAGCGCGTTTACCTTAACCAAGCGTGATGATGGCATCGCGATTTTGAGTATGGATGTGCCAGGGGAAACCATGAATACGCTCAAAGTGGAGTTTGGTGAGCAAGTCGGTGACATGCTTGACCAAATTCAAAGTGATAGCGCTATTAAAGGCGTGGTAGTGATCAGTGGTAAAGATAACTCGTTTGTGGCCGGTGCTGATATCTCTATGCTCGCAGGATGTAAAAGTGCAGAAGAAGCTGAAGCGATTGGAAAAGGCGGACAAGCGGTATTCCAACGTATCGAGGATATGGCAGTGCCATTTGTCGCTGCGATCCACGGCCCTGCTTTGGGAGGCGGGCTTGAACTGGCGTTGGCGTGTCACATGCGAGTATGTAGTGACGACAATAAGACGCAGCTGGGCTTACCTGAAGTACAGCTTGGTCTTTTACCCGGTAGTGGTGGCACGCAAAGACTCCCGCGGTTAATTAGCGTTCAACAAGCAATGAAAATGATTCTCACAGGGGCCTCAGTACGAGCAAAACAAGCCAAAAAATACGGTATCGTTGACGATATGGTGCCGCGTTCTATTTTGCTTGAAGTCGCGATTGAAATGGCGAAAAAACCTAAACCGAATAGAAAACCAGTAAAGCTTGATGCAATGGGGCAGTTTCTTGAACGTACCCCTATGGGCCGAAAACTCATGTTTAAACAAGCTCGCAAACAAACTCAGGCTAAAACAATGGGGAATTATCCCTCACCTGAGCGCATTATTGATTGCATCGAAACGGGATTAGAGAAGGGAAGAACCCAAGGTTTTGCTGTGGAAGCTAAGCATTTTGGTCATCTAGTTATGACGTCTGAATCAGCTGCTCTACGTAGTTTGTTTTTCGCGACCACCGAAATGAAAAAAGAAAATGGCGTGGAAGGAGTAGCGCCTAAAACACTGAAGAAAATCGGCGTGTTAGGCGGTGGGTTGATGGGCGGTGGCATTGCGTTTGTGACGGCAACCAAAGCTAAACTTCCGGCTCGAATCAAAGATATCCGCAGCGATGGCATCGCGCATGCGATGAAATATTCCTACGATATTTTGAACAAAAAAGTGAAGCGCAAGTTTATGCTGCACTCAGAAATGCAATCTCAGTTATCACGGCTAACAGGCTCTGTTGATTATGTTGGGTTTGATAACACCGATGTGGTGATTGAAGCGGTTTTCGAAGATTTAGCGTTGAAACAAAATATGGTTGCGGATGTGGAAGAGCATTGCTCAGAGCATACGATTTTTGCTTCGAATACATCTTCTATCCCTATAGGTCAAATTGCCGCTAAGGCGAAGCGCCCTGAAAATGTTATTGGTTTACATTATTTTTCACCGGTAGATAAGATGCCCTTGGCAGAAGTTATTGCGCATGAAGCCACCTCTGACCAAACAATATCCACTACGGTTGAGCTAGCGAAGAAGCAAGGTAAAACCCCGATCGTTGTAAAAGACGGCGCAGGTTTTTATGTTAATCGAATTTTAGCGCCATATATGAATGAATCTGCTGAAATTCTATTGGCTGGTGAGCCCATTGAGCAGATAGATAAGGCGTTAGTCAAATTCGGTTTCCCTGTGGGACCCATCAAACTTTTAGATGAAGTTGGTATTGATGTTGGCACTAAAATAGGACCAATTTTGGTTGCTGAGTTCGGTGAGCGATTCCAGTCAGCGCCAGGTTTTGACAAATTATTGGCGGACGATCGAAAAGGTAAGAAGAACAAGCGTGGTTTTTATAACTATGAGGGTAAAAAGCCTGGCAAAGAAGTCGATGAAAGCGTTTATGATCTACTTGGCATTACGCCTAATAGCCGCTTGAGCGAGCATACTATTGCCGAACGTTGTGTGTTACTCATGCTTAATGAGGCCGCTATATGTCTTGACGAAGGTGTTGTGCGTAATCCTAGAGACGGTGACATAGGTGCGATATTTGGTATCGGCTTTCCACCATTCTTAGGCGGCCCGTTTAGATACATGGATACCTTAGGCATTAACCACGTTGTGGAACGATTAACGCATTATCAGCAGCAGTTCGGTGACAAGTTTGCGCCTGCTAAGCGCCTTTTAGACATGGCAGAAAGTAAGGATACGTTTTACCCAAAATAGCTAATGTGTATTTTAACTAGCCTTTGAAAGCCGAGCAGACCAGCTCGGTTTTTTTATGCCTTATTTTTACAAAATAACCAATTAGTTAACTCGGAGTGTTCCGACTCGTCATACCAACCTTAAATTACAGGCATAAAAAAAGAGAGTTCCTCTCTCTTTTTTTCTACTGAATAATAAAATTCAATTAGTATTTAGTCATTTAGAATCTTACTGAACCTACTCTTATTGCTTTATTTTCTACCGTTGAAGTTATTGTTTTTGTCGCTTCAGGAGCTTTAGCGCTTTCAACAGATTGTGTAGCAACAGGAGCAGCGGTAGTAAGGGCTAGAGCAATTGCATAAGCTTTTAACATTGGATATTCCTCTTTATATTTTTATTATTGACGTTTTGCTGACTATTATTTGTCAGTCGAAAGTATTAATGCTTATTGTGTGCCAATGTGCTCAAGGTAGAATTAATACACGATGAAATTATGTAGCGGGGAGGTTATCTATACGCGAGAAGGTAAAGATACTTTCAAAAACCGTATCGCAATACTTTGCGATCATTATATAGATCAAGATTCATAATTTTTAGCGAACAAGGAGAAGATGAATCAAATAGAATTCTCCCCAAGCCATGTAGTATGGGGTTGTTAACGATAGCGTTTCAATTTTTTGGTGATGAAAACTAGGCAACGCTAGTGGCTGAAAAAAGCTAAGGGGTACCCTTAGCTACCTTGCAATAATTTGTTTAGCTGGTGATTTTCTTTTAGTAACCGTTCGAAGCGTGAAGAGCTCAGAGGCTTGCTATAAAGATAGCCTTGTAGCATTTCACATTCATAGCGACGTAATATTGACATCTGTTCTTCGAGCTCTACACCCTCGGCAACAACTTTGAGGCCAAGATTGTGCGCTATGGTGATAATAGCGGCAGTCATGTGCCGGTCAACGCTGCTGGTGGCAATGTCGTCAATAAAGGCTTTGTCTATTTTAAGGGTGTTAAGCGGGAATCGTTTTAGATAGGCCAGAGAAGAGTAGCCCGTACCGAAGTCATCAAGGGCTAAATGTATGCCTCTTTCACGCAAACGAGTCATCATGCGCAGAGCATTGTCAGGGTCTTGCATCAATGTGCCTTCGGTAATTTCACACTCTAGATGCAATGGCGAAAGATCTGCTTTTTGCAAAATGCTCTCGATTTTCTCATCTAAATCCGGTAATTCAAATTGACGCGCTGATATATTAACCGCCACGCGACCGGTGAAAATCCCCGCTTTAACCCAACGTTTGGTGTCTTCACAAGCTTTTCGTAATACCACTTCACCAATATCGATGACTTGTCCAGTTTGCTCTGACAACGGGATGAACTGAGCCGGGCTCACAATGCCCTTCTCTGGATGTTCAAAGCGCACTAAGGCTTCCATACTAACCAATTTGCCGGTAGCGATGTCAATCTTAGGCTGATAATAAACGTTAAATAAATCTTCCTTTAAGCCGTGGCGTATCAAATTCTCTATTTGTAATTGGCGCACTGCATTTTGATTCATTTCACCGCTGAAAAATTGATATTTGTTACCGCCAGCGTTCTTGGCGAAATACATAGCAGTATCCGCATTTTTCAATAATTCCTGTGGTGAACTACCGTCTTCAGGATAAAACGCGATCCCAATACTGGCACCCAGCACAAATTCTTGATGATTGATTAAAAAAGGGCGGGCCAAGTCATCTAAAATGGATTGGGTGAAATGCGTCACACTGTGCACGTCAGTGTCTTTGTCGAGCAGTATACTAAATTCGTCGCCTCCAAGGCGGTAGCACGTTGCACTTTTACCGGCTAATTTCTGCAAACGCCGTGCTATTTGTTTAATCAATAAGTCGCCGGTCTGATGACCTAATGAGTCGTTAATTTTCTTAAAGTTGTCCATGTCTAAACATACCAACGCATGCTGGGTGCCACGGCGCACAATATTATTATGGCTCGCTTGAAAGAAAGAGCGGTTTGGTAAGTCGGTAAGGGGATCAGTATTGGCTAACTTAAGCAATTCTTTTTCGGTGCTTTTTCTAGGTGTAATATCAGAAAATACACCTACGTAATGGCTAATGCGGCCGTCCTCATCATTGATGGCATCGATGTTCAATTCCATCTCATACTTCTCACCATTTATTCGTCTTGATTCGACCTCTCCGTTCCAATTGCCTTTCTGACGAAGGGATTTTTTTACTTCTTCGGTAAAAGCCCCAGGATATTGATGGAAAGTGAGATAACTTGCTAATGCTTGCTCTCGCGTTTCGCCAGTGTATTTACAATATGCCTTGTTGACAGAAATGTATCTAAAGCTGGTATCTGCAATAAATACGCCGTCTGAAATGGTTTCAATGGAGCGTTTGAAAAGCTTTAGTTGCTCTTCAGCTTCTTTCAGGTGGCTAATATTTTTAAATGTACCCGTCATCCGAACAGGTTGATTATTGTTATCACGGCTAACAACCTTGCCTCGGTCAAGCACCCACAACCATTCACCTTTAAAGGTGCTTGCTCGGTATGTGACTTCAAAATGCTCGGTTTTATCTTGTAGGTGCTCGTTAAGCGCATCCTGAACCCGCTTTAGATCGTTCTGGTGGATATTGGCTTGGTAGGCACTGTTAACGCGAATATCATCTTGAGGAAAGTCCATGATCCCCCACGTATTTGAGCGGAACACTTGACCTTGATATATATCCCAATCCCATAATTCGTCACCGCTGCTCCATAGTGTCAGTTTTAAACGCTCTTCACTTTCGGTTATTGCCAAGCGTGCCACACGCTTAGAGCGATATTGCTTAACCACCGCCAATATGCTGAACAACACTAATATGCAGTAAAAAATGAGGGCATTGCGATGTAACCATAGCGGTGGCTCGATGTTGACTGTCAACTTTCGGGACTTAGACCATGGGTCCATGTTATGCCGGCTTTGAACCTCAAATTGATATCGGCCAAAGTCTAAGTTTGTAAAAGTCGCTTCTCGCGTACGCTTATCTGCATCCAGCCATTTATTAGAATAACCACCTAACTTATAACGATAAGAATACCCTTTAGCATCTAGCGGATTAAGTTGCCCAAAGGTTAAGCTAACGTGATTTGAGCTGTTAGAAAGTGTAAGTTCATCGGTAAGATAAATGGGCTTTCGTAACGGGCTGCCTACACTATGAACGTCGATTTTTCTATTGAATAATCCTAGGTGAGTAATGATTGGGGGAATTGAAATATTGCTATTAGCAAGGTTGCTGCTTGAGGGCGGTCTGTTCTGAGTTATTTGGTCATGATCGAACAGGTTAAAACCTTGTGAGCCGCCAAATAAAATTTTCCTATCTGAAGTGACGAGTCCAGCGCCTTCATTGAAATCGTTAAAATTGAGTCTCTCAGGCGTTATTTGTTGGATGACCTGAGCAGATGAAATAGAAACTTCTTCGATTCCGCCTGCCATGGTAGTTAGCCAAATACTATCGTCTACTTTCAAAGCTTGTACTATTTGATTATCAGATAACCCAGAACTGACATTTATTTTTTGCGTAACTTGGAAAGTTTGCTTATCCAAAACAATAAGCCCGAACTCAAGAGACGCTAACCAAAACTGCTCGTCTGTTTCAACCACGGCGCTAAAATTGTTGCTGGTAAGTAGCGGATCGTTCGACAGCTGATCAAGTTTTTGCGTTTTCATGTCAAAGAGCAGGAGTTCATTGTTTCCTCTTAACCATAACCGCTCTTCGCTATCTATGAATACTGGATCTAATGTCTTAAATGTTTTATTGCCTAGTTGTATGGTGTGGGCGCTAAAATCACTTGTATCTATCCATCGTAATTTATTATCAAGGGACTTTAGCCAAATCTTATTTTTAGAGTACAAAACCCTATAATAAAAGTTACCTTTAGATAGGGTTTTCAAGAGGCTTAATTCGCCATTATCGGCTTTCTCATAAATGTATATTCCTCCACTTGTTGCTAACCAAAGGCGATCTTTTTCGTCGATAGTCATGTCCCAAATACTGTACTCAAAGTCTTCAAGCCAGGACGTAAATCGCTCCGTATCAGTGTTAAACTCGGATATGCCGCCAGCCTGAGTTGCAAGCCACACCAACCCCTTACTATCTAGCTTTATTGACCACACTACATCGCCAGCCAATGTATTCGTATTTGACGCAGTTGAGACATAATGACGAAAAAGTGCTGAGTCTTGATTGTATCGATACACCCCTCCGGTATGTGAACCAAGCCATAAGGTATCGTTACTATCACGAAACATACTGAGTAGGAATATACCAGCATCGCTTTGTGAGGGGAGCTTGGCTAAGCCACTATCTGGTGAAATATGCTTAGTAGTATCCTTTGTCTTACTTACAATTGTTAGACCAGCTGATGTACCGAGCCAGATATCTCCATCATTGCCTTGTTGGATGCTGCGTACTTCGTTTCCAAGAAGGCTTGGCGAGCTGTTCCCGTTGAAATGCAGTAGCTCTTGAGTTTCTTTATCCCACATATAGGCGCCAAGCTCGGTCGCAAACCAATAACTGTTTCCGAAATGCTTTACATCAAATAAATATTGAGCAGGAATAGTGATGTTAAGTGGGTTTTGAGCGTTTAAGTTATAGAGTGTATTTGACTCATTCTCTAGTAGATAAATGCCGTGTCCGTAGCTACCAATGATGCTAAAAGTATCTTCGACAAGTATAGCTTTAATTTCTGCAGGCAGTCGTTCCGAGGATACCTCTACTGGGGTGAAATCATTTGTCTGTTTAGAATACGTGTAAAGAGTCGATTCGTTAGCGACTAGCAATTTTCCAGTATTGGTGAGACTTAGGGTATTTATAATATTGTTATTTAAACTGCTATTTTGTTGGTTATAACGAGTGAAATCATCCGATAAAGGATTGTAGCGCGCCAGACCGTTTTGCGTGCCGATCCACAGTGCCCCGTCCTGATCTATTAACATGGTTCTCATAAAATCATGAGGTAATGATTTAACGTCATTTGGGTTGTGTTGATAATTGACAAATTCATAGCCGTCGAAACGGCTCAAGCCGTTTGCAGTGGCAAACCACATAAAGCCGCGCTTATCTTCGATGATGTCGGTGATGGTATTTTGCGTTAAGCCGTCGGCTTTGGTGAGATTATCAAATGAAAACGTTTGAGCATGAGCGGCATTAAAAAAGCCAAAAGTAGCGCTTACGAGCCACAGACACCAAAAGATGGATGGAATAGTTAAAGTACGCAATTAACACCTGTCAGCAGTTTTTCTGCTTTGTAATTATTAATATTTAGGAAACTATCCGTAGTACCCACGGCCTTAAATATGCCTAAAATATGGGGCCTTAACAAGTTTTAATCGTTACTTTTTAACGCTACAGCTAACTTTTACTAACAAGCAGTGAATTGTTCGGTCTATTAAAGAAATATTAACGCTTTATTCTACTAACGGCGTGCGTTTTTTAAACTCCGAGACATCGTCAACTGGAGTCGTCAAAAGCTCATCGGCCGATATTGAATGCTTAGGGTCGCTGTACAGTATTAATTCACCCGTGTTTTTACCGATGATGAGACCGTTTACGAAGTTCATTAGATCCGAAAACTCGATGCATTCTAATTCATTTGCCGTGTCTCTATTTTGAGAAAAACGATAGTCTTGATTGCCTAATGCAGACCACAAACGTTGACTCTTGATACTTAGATTTGCATCTCTTTGACATAATTGCTTCATCACGCCATGTTTTATGTCACGCCAATTTTTCTGATAAGACAATAGATCTACTGTTAACTTTTTCAAAAAGTCTCGGATGACGGTAATGAGGTATTGCGCCGAATATTTAGGTGATTGCACATAGAATGCTATGCCGGGATGTTGGTTGAACGGCACATAACCACTCCCCACTAAATAACCCAATTGCGCTTGCTGGCGGGCAAAGTTAAAAAAGACAGGTGACACTAATTGTTCTAATAATATCGTCAACAATGTGTCCCGGCGCCCGGTATTGGGAGATTGGTAATAAATGACCACAGCGGCATCCGGATGTTCACAGGGAAGGGCGTGAAGTAACGAATCTTGCTTTGATAAATCAAATACACTCCTCGATAGCTTTTTGTGCCCGCTATATAATGCGTGTTGTTGATGTAATTTATCGGAGAATCGGTTTACGTGATTGATATCCCAGTTTCCAAAAATGAGAGATTCCATATATCTATCATTTAGCAATTGGCCTTTTACGGTGTGGACATGTTCAAGTGTTGTGCTCTCCATGGCAGCGACCATACTCAGTGGTGTATGGGTATTTTGCTGCATGAAAGCCGAGAGTCTGGCGAATAATCGGTTGATGGGTTTGTTCAGTAAGTTGTTGTGTAGGCTCTGACATTGTTGTTGTTTAATCTGCTCAAAGTGTTTTTCAAAGTCTTCAAAAGAGTGTAATTGGTCTATTAGCTCCTGATTAAAGGTCAGTTGTTTGGCGCTAAAGCCACTGGTATGCAGAGAAAAACCACATTGGTGAGAATACAAATGATAATTAAGCCCTGCTACATTTGCTTGATAATAAGCTTGCTGGAAATGGTTATTGAGTAAGGCAATCCACAGTTTTCTAGATGCTGTCGCTTCAACCCCAGTGGTGGCTGCTTGACAATCGAATGAGATATAGCAATCACCTCTTGGTAAACCAAATTGGGTATCTTGACCAAACCAGACATTGAAGTCCTCTGACGCAACTATGTTTTGGGGTACAGAATACTTCTTTTCAGCTTGAATCAATGTATGCTCGAGGCTTAGAAATTGATTTTCTTCTGGTAACATTAAAAGCGAACTGCAACTCTCATTTTGCAATTTCTTTAGCAATTGAGGGGGCAGGGGAGACACTGCGTAAGGGGTGTTGTACCACTGGCTTATCTGGTTTGTTTGAGCATCAGGGGAGACGACTTTAACGCGCATATTTGACGGCGTAAAAAAAGCCAGTATTTCGTCCACGATTGAAGGGTCGGCCTTATCGAGTATGTATTCTGAGGCAATAAGGTGTTCACAAGGGTAAAGAAATATTGCGCTGGATAAGCTAACGGCTTCATCAATCGGCTTTATGGCATCAGCAAATTGCCAGATTTGTTCCAGCAATGCTTTCTTTTCATCAAAGAAGCGCAGTTTACTGTGCTGCCTAATATTCCCTAGGTATTGAAATAGCGTTTCTAACATGGAGTCAATGTTGGCTAACCCCAATTCTGTTAGTTGTAGGTTGACATTGAAGTCTCGAAAGTTACTGCCTTCGATACCACCACCGACACTAATATTGGTAGCAAATCCCTTTTCTTTAAAAAATCCAAGTAAGCCATTTGGGCCCTCATCAGCCAATAACTCGCTGATAATACTTAGCGGTTTAGTGCGATAATAATGGTGTACACATGGCAGTGCGAACGTGACGATAAGCCTGCGAGCCGATTTTAGGGGGGTAATATCAATTCTAATACCCAACTGCTCGGGCAGGTAAAGTGCTGGTAAAGGGGGGCGCTTAGACGGTTTTCTATTTTCCAGTTGTCCAAAATATTGCTCAACGAGCGTTAAACTCGTTTGATGACTAAATGGGCTGATGATGCACAATGCGATATTTTGAGAGACGTATTTATCTTGATGCAGTGTTTTTAGACGCTGCCGCACTTCTTGTAAATTAAGTTCACCCAAGGTGGTTGCATTACCGACAGAAAATTGACTAAAAGGGTGGTCCGGGTTAGCTGTTTCCTTGTGCACCTCATATAGCCTGCGCAAATCGTCGTGTATTTTTAATGAAAACTCAGCATCAATCGCGCCGATTTCTTTTTCAATTGCCTCTGTTTCAAATAAAGGCGCTGTCAATAACTGACTGAAATGATCAAGTGCAGATGAGAGATGTTCACCGGTTACCGAAAAGTAATAGTGACTATATTCTGAGCCGGTGGCAGCGTTTACCGAGCCGCCATGTAAAGAAAGAAAAGTATCAAACGCATCTATCGTTTTATATTTTTTGTTGCCTTGAAACAGCATATGTTCCAACAAATGGCTCAAGCCTAAGCAATCAACAGGATCACTAAAATGACCATTGCCAACAGTAGCCGCTACGTTGCACACTTCACTGCTTGGGTCTTCGACAAATATCACTCTCAAGCCGTTCTCAAACTGAGAAAAGTGATAGTGACGATTATCGAGGCGATGAGTAAGCAAAAGACTAGATCCTGTTTTCATATATTGCGCTGAAATAGCATAACGCAAAAAACACTCAACTCTCGGATTTTCAAACATTTATTTGCTATATTAAGCGTAACAAAGTTTGTTAACCATTCAGCAGTAATTTATGCATATTATTATCATGCGTCATGGCGAAGCCGAGACTGCTCAATATGAAGACAGTTCCCGTGAATTAACTAGGTTTGGTCTAGAGCAGGCCAAGGCTGCAGGGCAATGGTTATTAGACCGCTGTGAGCCGTCAGGGATCGAGATGAGCCTTGTTAGCCCTTTTATCCGAGCACGACAAACATTGGAAGCGGTCGGTGAAGAGATAACAGTCCATAGCCAAACTGTATCAAATGATATCACGCCTGACGGGAACATTTGGCTAACTCATGATTACATTGATTATTTACTCGAAGAGAATAAGGTGAAACATTCTCTATTAATTGTGAGCCATATGCCGTTTGTGAGTTATTTTTTAGACGAGGTGACAGGACAACAACATTCGTTATTTTTTGACACTTCGAGTATAGTTATGGTTGATTATCAACCAACCACACACTCAGGGACGGTGTTGGATATTTATCACCCATCTTGAAGTTAAGGGATAAACTTTCACTATAGATTTGAGTATGAGAACCGATAACTCGTTAGAGGGGTTACATTCATGCCAGGCAAAAATTTACCTGCCTACTTAAAGCAGGTACTTGAACATCATGTATCAAATGCACAACTGACTCATGACTCTGAGCTTCAGGGCATTTACGAGCGCCTGACAAACCTGAATACAAAAGTAGAGCTAGCAAAAGAGAAAATCCGTCAAAACAGACTGGCAAAAGACCCCCTTACCAAAATTTAAGGTTTCAATGGTGTTGGTATAATCTCGCTCAATCAGATCTATTATTATCTTGTGCTAAGTAGAATTGCGGCATTATTCGTACTGTTTTGACAACGTTATCTTTCATTTCGATAATTTCAAGAGGATAGCCAGCTAATCGTAAACTGATATTAGCTTCTGGAATATCTTCCAAATACTCTAAAATAATCCCATTAAGGGTTTTTGGTCCTTCGGTGGGAAAATGCCAATCCATCTCTTTGTTTAACTCTCGAACATTGGCGCTACCGTCAACCAGTACACTTCCATCCTGCTGAGTATCTGCTTCTTTGCTATGATCCGGCACCATGCTTGTGGTGAAGTCACCAATAATTTCTTCAAGGATATCTTCTAAGGTAACCAAACCTTGAATATCACCGTATTCGTCCACAACTAAGCCAATGCGTTCTTTAACGGCTTGAAACTTGTACATTAATGTATGTAATGGTGTCGATTCAGGGGTGAAGTAGATTTCCCGAACGGCGCGCAAAAGGCTGGATTTGGTAAACTCGTCTTTGGACAGCAACCGCAAGGCATCACGCACATGAACAAAGCCAACTGCGTCATCAATGCTGTCGCGATACAGTAAAACACGAGTGTGTTGAGAGTTTATCAACTGTTTTTGAATGTCTTTCCATTCATGATTGATATCTATGGCCACAATTTCATTGCGTGGGACCATAATATCTTCAGCGGTCACTTTCTCTAAGTCTAAAATGCCCACTAACATGTCTTGGTGCTTTTTGGGGATCATGGCGCCCGCTTCGTGTACTACGGTGCGCAGTTCTTCTCTGCTTAAACTACCGCTGCCACTGTCATCAGTACTGATGCGCAACAGCTTTAAAATAAAATTAGTTATTCCGTTTACTAAAAACACCAATGGGTAAAGTAACTTAAGCATAGGTAGAAGGAAAAAAGAGGCTGGAAAAGAGACTTTTTCTGGATAAAGTGCTGCAACCGTTTTAGGTGTGACCTCAGAAAAAATAAGGATAACCAGGGTGAGCACCACTGTCGCCATCGCTATACCGACATCTCCGTATAAACGTAACCCTAAGACGGTTGCAACTGCCGATGCTGCAATATTGACGAGATTATTGCCAATAAGGATTAAACCGATCAAGCGATCAGGCCTTTCAAGAAGCTTTTGAACTCTCAGGGCACCTTTATTGCCTTCGTTACCCAAGTGTTTTAGTCGATATCGATTGATCGACATCATACTGGTTTCAGAGCTAGAAAAATAAGCGGAAAGTAATACTAAAATACCAAGTAGAATAAATAGACTACCTGTTGATATATCGTCCAACTAAGGGATCCCTAAAGGTTGTTAAAGCGAAACTTTAAGGGCAAATTCCCCACGTTTCAAGCAAGTTGGCTTATTTTACTATAGATATTGGCTAAAAACAGGATCAGCTTAGAATTATTTCTTTGACAAACCGGCTACCAAAATAAGCCAGACTCAAAAGTATTGAACCCAAAATAGTGGCGAAAATAATGGGTTTACCGCGCCAACCAAATTTGAAGTGTCCAAATAGCTCAACAGAAAACACCAACCAAGCCAATATCGACAAAATGGTCTTGTGAGCTTGTCCTTGGCCGAACATGTTTTCTAAGAATACAAACCCACTTATTAATGACAGTGTTAGAAGAATGGTACCAACGGTAAGCAATTTGAAGAGGATGCCTTCAACCATCATTAACGGGGGGAGGGAAGAGTGCAAGAGCGAGGCTTTTTTCTCTTTAAGGCGCATGTTGATGTATGCCAACTGAAGCGCGTAGAGTAAGGCAATACCAAGACAAGCATAAGCAAATAGCGCTAACCCTATGTGAATCATTAATTCAGGGCGCACGCCAATTTGCATAATGTGCGCATCGGGAATAAAGAGGTCAAGCAGAATTATGACACCAGTAAATGAATACACCACAGGCAGTAAAATGGTATTTGGCATGGTAAAGGCGGCTATCAACATGGTCACACTAATCAACCATGCGACAAGTGAAGCAACATTGAGCATGCTTAAATTCTCGCCAAGGCTAACAAAAATATCGTTATTTAATAGCCAAGCATGCATGGCTATCGCTGCGATAGCTAATACATAAGACAGTTTTAGGTTGGGGCCCTTATGGTCAAAAAACTTCAATAATATTACGCCAGCAGCGCCAGCATATAGGCAAAAACAAATTAAGCCTAACAACATGATCTAACCTCGATTTCCGTATTGATGTTGAGCGAATTCACGAACGAAGCCTGAAGGGCAAAAACGCGAACGATTAACGCTCTGAGACGACGGAGTATAACCATTATGACCTTTCATACCTAGTGTTTAGCAATAATTCTCATTAACTTTATTTGTTGTACTGCTTTGGTTCTTATCTGGGAGGAATTTAGGTATCATAAGCACATCTAGAATTTAACTTGTACCAATTTGCTATGTTTGAAAATTTAACAGAACGCTTAGGCAAAACTCTCAAAGATATCAGCGGCCGTGGCCGATTAACTGATGACAACATCAAAGACACCCTGCGCGAAGTACGCATGGCGCTTCTTGAGGCCGATGTCGCCTTGCCAGTGGTAAAAAGCTTCATTGAGCAGGTGAAAGAGCGTGCTGTAGGCACCGAAGTTTCAAAAAGTTTAAATCCCGGCCAGGTATTCATCAAAATTGTACAAGCTGAGTTGGAATCTGTCATGGGGCAGGCCAATGAAGGCTTAGACCTTGCCGCGCAGCCGCCAGCAGTCGTACTCATGGCAGGTCTGCAAGGTGCGGGTAAAACCACCAGCGTGGGTAAACTAGCGCGCTATTTAACCGACCGTGAAAAGAAAAAAGTACTTGTGGTCAGTGCTGACGTGTATCGTCCTGCGGCCATCAAGCAGCTTGAAACCCTAGCGATTGAAGTCGGTGTAGAGTGTTTCCCGTCGACGATAGAACAAAGGCCGATTGATATTGTTAATGCAGCAGTTGATCACGCAAAGAAAAAATTCTTTGATGTGTTATTAGTCGATACTGCGGGGCGTTTACACATAGACGCAGAAATGATGGGAGAGATTAAAGACCTTCATCAAGCGATTAAACCGATAGAGACATTGTTCGTGGTGGACGCCATGACCGGGCAAGATGCCGCGAACACGGCCAAAGCGTTTAATGAAGCGTTGCCATTAACCGGTGTTATCTTGACGAAGACAGACGGTGATGCCCGCGGTGGTGCTGCATTATCTGTTCGCCATATCACTGGCAAGCCTATTAAATTCTTGGGTATGGGCGAAAAGATTGACGCCCTTGAACCTTTCCACCCTGAGCGTGTTGCTTCGCGTATATTGGGTATGGGTGATGTACTGAGCCTGATTGAGGAAGTTGAGCGTAAAGTTGATAAAGATAAAGCCCAACGTCTTGCCAAGAAAGTACAGAAAGGCAAAGGTTTTGACTTACAAGATTTCAAAGAGCAGTTGGAACAAATGCGTAATATGGGCGGCATGATGTCCATGATGGATAAACTACCCGGTATGGGCAACATGACCGCTCAGGTGAAAGACAAGGCCAACGATAAGTCATTTAATCAAATGGAAGCGATCATTAATTCAATGACACCCCTTGAGCGTGCTAAGCCCGATACCATCAAAGGCTCACGCAAACGTCGAATTGCTATGGGGTCTGGAACTCAAATTCAAGACGTAAACCGCCTGTTGAAGCAGTTTACCCAAATGCAGAAGATGATGAAGAAAATGTCAGGCGGTGGCATGAAGAAAATGATGCGCAACATGAAAGGTATGATGCCCCCTGGTGGTCCTGGTGGAATGTTCCCGCCACGTTAACTAGCGTTTTTATTGCAGCTTGCTGATACTGATAGCCCACATTGTTGGGCTATTTTTTTGCATTTTATAGCTCATTGACATGAGTCAGTATCTTTAGGACAGACAGGAGATGAACGATGAAATGTGCTGAACAAGATTATATTGAGCTAGCTTGCTTATTTAACATGCCAATTTTGTTACGTTTGCGCGATGGTAGTGAGATTAAAGGGACGGCAAAAGACACAAGCTACAATAAGCAGAAACAAGAATGTATTGTGCTTCATTCAGCAGAAGGGGAATGCAGCATAGCGCTCAATTTAATTGCTTTGATGCAAGCTCAACATGCAAACCCACATTTTAGCGAAATCAGGTTTTCAAAGTCATTGGCCACTAAAAACAACGCCTAGTAAAAACGCTAACTCACAAGCCGCTATCAATTTTACGGCGTCTTAATATAGCTTTTACTCTAGCAACATTACCTTCGCCCTTGGCTTTTTTGTACGAAGGTGTAATCTATTATGCATAATAATAAAGTCACACTCAGGGTTAACCTCATCATATGAATGCCTCTATTTATGCGCGTTAAGCCAACTCAGCACACAAAATTAACGTCTGTTCTGTCTCCTTTGGACGCTCAGCATAGGGCAGCGCATCAGGGGAAGAACCTTTTATTTTTCAGTGGCGGTAGCGCATTGCGAAGTTTCTGTCAGCCACTGATAGAAGCAACGCATAATTCGGTGCACCTTGTAACACCGTTTGATTCAGGTGGCAGTTCAGCGACCATTCGTCGGCATTTTGCATTACCAGGCGTTGGAGATATTCGAAATCGTTTACTGGCCCTAAGTCACAATATTACGCCGGAACAAAACGTTGTAGCTCGCTTATTGGGTTATCGATTGTCCTCTATTGCAGCTCAGCACGTTCTTCGTGAACATCTTAAGTCGATGGCAGAAGGCCAAGATCCACTTGTGCATTCGCTAGAAATAGAAAAGCGCCAAATGTTCTGTCATAAAATGGCTAGGGTGTTGCAATGTTTGCCTGATAATTTTGATTTAAACGGTGCCAGTATCGGTAATTTGTTGTTCATCGATACCCTGTGCGCAGGTGAAAATAGACTGCAATGTAGCATCGATTTCTTTCATCAAATGTTGGATATCCGTGGTGTAGTCAGGCCGATAGTCGAGTGTAACTTGCAAATAGCCGCAGAATTGCAGGACGGCAGTACGGTGATTGGTCAGCATTTATTAACGGCCAAAGAAACCCCTGTATTGCATAGCGCTATTACCAAACTTTTTTTGTGCGAGAGCGATGAAAACCCCGAGGCTGTCGATTGTTCTTTGTTAAGCGAAAATCGCCAATATATTGAGCAAGCCGATATGATTTGTTATCCACCTGGCAGCTTTTTTACCAGTATCGTGGCTAATTTATTGCCTGTCGGAGTAGGGGATGCTGTCAGCAGAAACCCAAATCCAAAGGTCTACATTCCCAATCTAGGTAATGATCCTGAACAGCTAGGTATGAGCTTAGAAGATTGTGTTTTGACTCTCATTAGCTATTTGCGCAAACACACAGAACAACCTCTTCCAGCAGCCAAATATATCAGTACCATTTTGCTCGATGTAAATGAGAAATATTACGCGGGTGGGATTCCTTTTGAGCGACTCCGCGAGCTGGGAATTAAAGTCGTACAGCGTGATTTAGTGACGATGCGCAGTGCGCCGTTTTACAATGATGAATTGCTGTTAAGAAGTTTATTAGATATCTGCAAAAATCACGTTTAAATTGATTATCTTCAGAACCACTTAAGCATGCAATTGTTTTATTCTTGCGACCAGGAAGTCCACTGCTGCTTTGACTTTTGGCACTAAATAGCGCTGTTTTTGGTACAAAAGATAAATACCGAAATCACTGCTCGAAGTGATGTTAATTTCGGGAGACAGGCTTAACTCTTGCAGGTCCCCGGAAACAAGATATTCCTTAAGCAGCCATTTGGGCGCCATCATCATGCCTTGCCCCGCTAGCACTTTCCCTAATAACCATTTTCCATTGTTTGAAACCGCCACCTGTGGGGCGGATACGTCTTGCCATTGGCCGTTTATTTCGCTGATCCAGCGCAATGGACCATTAGGGGTTCGATAATACAATCCTTTATGATGACAGAGATCCAATGGTGTATTTGGTGTGCCATATCGTTCTAAATAAGCCTTAGTGGCAACGGCAATAAATTGATTTTCCATTAATCTAATTGCAATCACGCGCTCATTGGGCGCATACCCGCCTCGTATAGCAATGTCTACCTCGTCTCGGGACAAGGCCGATAGTTCGTCGCTGAGGCGCACATCAAGAATAATTTGCGGATAACGCTGTGAAAATTCTTCTAATAATGGAAACAATATGGGCTCGCCAAATTCAACCATGGCACTGATCCTAAGCTGCCCTGTAGGTACTGTTTGATAGCTACGCACCGTGTCATTACTTAACTCTAATTGACGCAATATATCATTGACTTGATTGTAATAGGTTTGACCTATTTCAGTTAACCTCACCACTCGCGTTGAGCGCTTAAGCAAGGTTGCACCTAACGAACGCTCTAAGTCAGCGACCCTTCGTGACAGAGATGAGGGGGGGACATTGAAAGTTGTAGCAGCGTTGGTGAAGCTGCCGGTTTCAACTACTTTGCAAAAGTATCGAATCGCTCTGAGCTGATCCATAAATTATCTGTTTCGCTTTATTTCGCTCTATTATTGCTATTAAGACAATAAAGATTGGCTTTTATGGGGAGTTATCTTAGCAAAATAAAGCCTAATATAATATTTATCGCTGAAATAGCAGTGAAAACACCAAAATACGATTGTTAGGAGAAATATAATGTCAACGTATACCGCTATAAACCTTATTCAACGCCCAGAGCCAGGCCCAATCCCCGCTTCAACTTTCGAAGTCGTTGAAAAACCGGTGCCTACGCCAGGACCTGGTGAAATCTTGGTCAAGCAAACCTACATGTCACTTGATCCTGCGATGATCGGTTGGATGAGTTCTGATACCAAAAGTTATATTCCACCCGTAGCACTTGGCGATGTCATGCGCTCTTCTGGTATAGGTGAAGTCGTAGAAAGTAATCATCCCGATTTTACAGCAGGGGATAAAGTCATGGGGATGACCGGCTGGACAGAGTACTTCGTCAGTACCGGCCAAGGCTTAAACAAATTACCCGCGGGCGTAGGCGAAGAACAAGCATTGTCAGTGTTTGCTTTACCCGGATTAACGGCCACTCAAGGCTTATTCGGAGTCGCTAAGCCAAAAGCGGGAGAAACTATTGTGGTTAGCGGCGCTGCGGGGTCAGTAGGCTCCATAGTAGGTCAACTTGCAAAGGCAGATGGGTTGACGGTTATCGGTGTTGCTGGTTCTGACGAAAAGTGCCAGTGGTTAGTTAATGAGCTAGGGTTTGATGGCGCGATTAACTATAAATCAGACGATATGAACGCCAAGCTAAATGAACTTGCGCCAAATGGTGTGGACATTTTCTTTGAAAATACCGGTGGCGCAATTCAGCAGCATATCTTTGAGCATATGAATGCCCATGGGCGCATAGCGGTATGCGGAATGATTTCAGATTATGCTACCTCACAGCCGAGCGCTGGACCTAACTGGATCCCGATTATTAAGAAGCGACTCACCATTCAAGGTTTTACAATGCCTGACCATTACGCTCAGGTACCTGAATTACTGGCGAAGTTAACGCCCTACGTGATGAAAGGGCAAATTAAATACCGTGCTCACGTACTTGAGGGGTTACCATCAGCAGTTGATGGGTTGAACATGCTGTTAAGTGGTGCCAACAATGGGAAATTAATGGTTAAGCTTTAACGATTGTTTCTACAAATGAATGACTCTTTTGATAACCGTTTCATAGATAGCATTCATTACTTTCTATGCTGGCTGGAAAGTTAATTTCCTGCCAGCTTATGAATCTTTATGTGTTCAAAGCGCAATCTTCATCGAGCTATTTAAATCGCCTGTTTTTGAAGTGTGATGTGACCAAAAAAATGCACTGTTATGTAAGATTTCACGATTGAGGGGCCAGCCAATTATACTGACTCAATCGCTCCCAGAACCATTGCGCGGCCTTGCCTGAGGTTGATTTTTCTCTGGCAAAATAAATAGGAATAGGCGGGCGAGGTAGTGATGTACCTTTTGCCACTAAGCTGCCATTGTCTAAAAATGGCTTTGCAATATGAATAGGTAGAAAACCCACGCCAATCCCGGCGGCCTGGGCTTGGGCTTTACTTTTCATGCTACTTACTCGAATCAACTGTTTATTATCGAACAACCCACTGGTACGTCCCGGCAAGGTGCGGGAACTATCGGCCACGACTATGTAAGGATATTGGCGTATATGATGCCCTTCAATTAAACCAATAAAATCTGCCAACGGATGCTTAGCGCTCACAGCAAATACAAATTCTAACTCCCCAAGAAGCGCGACATCATATTGTCCCTTGGGTAATTCGCCCGTAACGCCTAAAGCAATATCGGCACGATTTGTTTGAAGTGCATCCCAACCGCCACCAAGTGCTTCCTCAATCAAGGTGATGTCTACATGTTTATCCAGAGTGCAAAATTCCGCGATAAGCTTGAGTAATGGCGCTTCAGAGATGATTGTATCTTTTGAGATCACCAATTTTGATTCCCAGCCAGATTCTAATTGTTGAACCCGCTCTTCTAAATCGTCGGCGGCTCTTAATATTTCACTCCCCTCGCTAAGCACCAATTTGCCGGCCGGAGTTAGTATAGCCCGTTGCCCTTTGCGATCGAAAAGAGCAACTCCCAAATCCGCTTCAAGTTTACTGATGGTATAAGTTAAAGCTGAGGGCACTTTGAATAACGCGTCTGCAGCGGCAGCAAAGCTGCCCTTGCTATGAATGGCGTTTAGCACTCTAAGGGCTTCAAGGGTAACGGCGTGGCGCATTTTTTCTCCATAAACGAAAGTCACCACCCTAAGCAATCTTAGGGTGGTGTGGTTATAAATAGCACTTTATTGCTTCACTTTAAGTTGCGTTTAAGTAATTGATTAAGGCAAATCAAATAACAACGCAGTGACACTCTGTGTGCCTTTGTTAGCTAAAACCAAAGTGTCGAGTTCATTTATTTTCGCGCCATCACCTGGATTAAGTTGATGCTGGTTAATATCAAGCTGCCCGCTGACTTGGTGCACGTACGTATTGCGCGCCTTATCCAATTCGATGTTCAGGCTTGTCTCAGGAGCAAGCACCAATTGACTCAGTGTGGCATCTTGCTTAATCGCCAGCGTGCCATTTTTACCTGTTGGGGTGATAATGGGCGTCAGCCCTTGGCGTCTACCAAAGGCTTTTTGCTGGTAGCCAGGCGTTCCCCCATGACGACTAGGCATGATCCAAATCTGTAAAAAGCGCAAGGACTCACTTTGTGATGCATTATACTCACTGTGAGTCACTCCAGTACCGGCAGACATAAGCTGAAATTCACCTGGGGGCAAGTGCTTCACATTACCCATGCTGTCTTTGTGAGCAATAATGCCCTGAGTTACAAAGCTAATTATCTCCATATCTTTGTGACCATGGGTGCCAAACCCAGCACCCGGTTCGACTTTATCATCGTTGATCACACGTAATGCCGAATATCCCATATGCTCTGGATCGTGATAGGAGCCAAATGAAAAAGTATGACGGCTATCGAGCCATCCAAAGTTGGCATGCCCCCGTGTTGCTGCTAAACGAATATCTATCATAGCTGTCACCTACCTAATGAATTTTATTTTATGCCACGAGCAGAAATTATTGAGTCTATCGATAATCTACCCGCTCCCGAGAATACCAAGGAGACAGACACAGCTAATAACGCCAGTGCATACTCATAACCATTGTTGGACATAAACAAACCATTACTTATGTGTACACCAAAAATAGCCACCAACATGGTAAAAGCGAGAACTGCAGCAGCAGGGCGAGTCAGTAAACCGAGCAATATCGCGATGCCACCGAAAAATTCTGCACTACCTGCTAAAAAGGCCAAAGTATAGCCGGGCTCTAGTCCGATGGAGGCCATCCATTGTCCGGTACCCTCTAAACCATATCCGCCGAACGCACCAAAAAGCTTCTGTGCGCCGTGAGCAATGAAGGTAATGCCAACGGGAATACGTAGCGACAATGCTGAGAAACCCGCTTGTGACGTCGTTAATTTTGTTAAAAATGTACTTTTCATGGTTTTCCCTCAATATATTTGATTCAAATTAATTCAACTTTCCAAGTTCTACCCTGCTCGCTAACCCACAATCAATCAGAGTTAAAGTAAGCGATGCGTGTTGATGTGGCTAAAGTAACTCGACAGATAATGAAAGAAAATAAGAATATTTTGATTGTATTGTTCAAATAATTTGAACTTAAAGAAAATTAAGTACGAACGCTCCTCAGCGGTATGGCGGGCAGCATCAGCTCGAGATTAGCAATCACTTGAATGCCACAGTGCTACCCGACTCTTAATTAAACATAATTAAATAAACGACTTTTAATTAAATAAAGAAGGGGGCGATGGGAAAATGATATTGCCAGCACCCTCAAAGCCGAGCAGGTCAATACCTGTTTAACCGTTTCGATCAGTCACCAGTAAACAGACATAACTTCTCTACCACGCTAACAGGTGTAAAAATCGGTAATTGGTACTTTACTCGAGGCAAGTATACCGAGTTATGGAACTGCAGCAGTACGACAAAAAAAGCATACGCTAGAACTCGTGCATACTTGGGGTGGTATCCGCACAAAGGGTAAATCGGACGCGCTATAATGCCCTGATTGCCACACAATTTTTATTATCGCTGCGGGCAACCTCTGCAAGTGGCAACATTCATCCAACTAAATAACATTTATAAGGACGCAAGCGATAGTGGTTCAATACTCAAGTACACCATAGCCTGCGTTTTTCTATAAAAAGTCACCTAGGTTATTCGCCAAACGCTCCTGCGGCGCCGGGGAAAACAACCGGACTTTCTGTACCGTCTTGACTCACGCTGGCAACACCAAAAAAGTAGTTATCAATCACAACGTTCTCAAGGGTAAATGTATTCACATTGCCCACGAAACGACTGAATTGCCATTGTGGTGCATCTGTATAGCGCCAATAAATTTTATAACCTTTGAGTTGCGGGTTTTGCTCTTTATTCAGCGCCTGCCAGCTTAAGGTGGTGCTTGGTTTTACTGCCCCCGCAATTTTTACCTTAGCCGGCGGGGAGGGTGCCCATGCCATTCCTGCAAGTGATACAGCATTCAACGCTGTGAGTTTTGCGGCATAATCAAAGTTCACACCTTCGATGGTATCACCGTAGTCAATGCCGTTTTCGCTGCGTATATCTTGGTGTTGACGGTTGTAATTTTCGTTGGTTTCCATAATGCGTACACCTGGGTAGCCCAAATCGTTAAACGGGCGATGATGCCCTCCGCGCCCGAAGCGGTCTAGACGGTAAATGACCATGGTATCTAGGTTAGGAATGTAGCGGTCTGCCATCCAGTCGATGTAACGCGCTAAGTTGCGACTCGGAGAATCGACCTCACCACCAGTAAAGCGACGTGTTTTCGCTTCCTCCGGGGTTTCAGTTTGGCGAGTGCCTTCGGCAAATATACGGGCTGTGGTGTTATTAATAACGCCATTTATGCCTTCGATATTGCCAATCATATCGTTGTTGAGCACGGCTTTGATACGCCAACCGTCTTTTTGAGCCTGTTCAGCCAGTATCTTACCGCCAAATAAACCTTGTTCCTCCCCAGCTAATGCCGCGTAAACGATGCTGCCATTAAATTTATATTTTGATAACACTCGCGCGGCTTCTAATGTGCCCGCGACACCCGATGCATTGTCGTTAGCGCCAGGAGATATAGACGTACTGTTCATCACATCAGAAACGCGGGAGTCAATATCGCCTGACATTAACACGTAGCGGTCAGGATCGTGACTGCCGCGCTGTACGGCGATAACACTCACTACTTCCGTGGCGTTAGGAATGCGGGGTTCACCGCTGATGCTTTTAGATTGAAAATACACCTCTAAACAACCGCCGCACGCTTGCGATATTTGTTCGAATTCGCTTTTTATCCAGCGTCTAGCTGCACCAATACCTTGGGTGTCTGATGCCGTATCAGATAAAGTATGGCGGGTGCCGAATCCTACTAGGGTTCTAATATCCTGTTCGATATGTTCTGCAGAAACTGCTTTTGCTATGTCGTGCAGGCGTTGTTGGTCCTGATAGCTAGGAGGGCTTTGGGCATAGCTGATAGCAGTGGTCAACGTCATTGCAAGTGTGATACCTGCAGAAAGAATGTGTGTCATGAGAGCCTCTTATTATTATGTTATCGAAATGTCGTCTGATGCATGTTACTGAAATTTGCTCGTCGAGATATAGGTAATGCGACAAGCGCGCCAGTAATAAGGATGAATATCGTCTATAAAAACACAAAAGTGACATTTTTTTGAATCAACAATGTTATTGAATTTATTATTCTTGTTACATCACGTTACAATAGAGGAGGTAACGAGCAGGTTGAAAGACGGAGTCGCATGTTTGGTAAATATTGTTGTTTGTTGGGATGGTTGTGGATATTGCTTCATTCTTTGAAGGCGCAGGCGGTCCCAGATGTTTCACATGCATTATTAAAGTCCCCAGTTTTCTCTCAATTAACGACTGAAAATGGCTTGAGTCAAGACACGATCAACGTGATGCACACAGATGATCAAGGTTTCTTATGGCTAGGCACAGACACAGGATTGAACCGTTACGATGGTTATCAAGTCGACGTCGTCGAACCGAGTAACGTCGCCCTAGGCGCAAAAACGATAAATGACCTGATGCAAGATAGCCAAGGCAATTTATGGGTCGCGACATTTAGCGCGGGTATTTTCAAGATCAACTTATCAAGCGGCGAAGCAAGGTTAATCGACAAGCGAAAATCCCAAGTCATAGCTGATTGGCAACAGAGTTTTAATGCCATCGCTGAAGATAACGGCGGCGCAGTTTGGCTCGCATCAGATGAGGAAATTCTGCGATACGAGCCGCACACAAATACTCTAAAAAGCATTTTTTCTATGGCCACGAATAAGATAGAAAAAGGCTATTATATCCGCACCTTGGTTTGGCATAACGATTTATTATTTTTTGGCACCAATGAGCGCTTGTTCGTATATTCCCCTCAGCTTAAGGAAAGCTTCGATTTAGGCTTTTTATTTGCAGAATTTAGCAATGAAGGGCAAAAAGATGTCAAGTCTCTTTTCGTAGATAAAAGTCGTGATACATTGATGATAGGGACGGTAAAGGGGTTATACAGTGTCTCTTTAGCGCAGATATCTGATTATGTTACCCAAGATATTGCCCCCGACCCACTCGCTACATTAATTGCAAGTCGCAACATTTGGCGTATTCGCACCTTGAATGATTCACTTTTTTACCTACCGACGGATCAAGGGGTTTTCACTTATGACGCCCAATCCGGACAAGCCCAGCATTTACTTTTACCCACAGACAGTAGGTTATTACTGTCACAAGACGTTGTTTACGATATTGCATTCGATGACAGTAGCAATTTATGGCTAGGCACCCGCTCAGATGGGGTTTTGCATTGGGTTAGTACTTCGCAATCCTTTCAAAATTTACTCAATCTCAACGGTGGGCGATTTGCTAAAACGTTGAGCGATAATAATATATGGGCCTTAATGCAAGTCGACCCGAGCGGGTACTGGATAGGCACCGACAATGGGCTAAACTACTATGATTTTGAAACGGCAACTGTTGAGACCTTTTTAGTTTCATCTAATGAGCTAGCACAGTATTCAGAATCAAGTATTCATCAGATTTTACCAGCCGACCCTGGGTACTTATGGTTGCTTACAGGAGAGGGGGTACGCCGTTTTCATATTCAATCAAGAAAGCTCGAAACGATACAGGTCAAAAAAGCAGATGATGACCGCATTCTCAACGAATATATTCAAAGCGCTATCGCAACGAAAGACGGCGATTTATTTTTCGTATATGAACAAGGTGTTTACTACTACAATCTGCAAACAAAGGACATCACTGCGCTTAAAGAACTTAATGCACTTGCTACCACAAAGTTACTGCGAGGTATTATGCCTCCGCTTCCAGGCGCTCCTAATAGTCTTCTATTGAGTACCTTAGGTGGCATGTTTCAGTGGGACATCAACCTAAAGCAATTAACGCCTATTCATCAACTGGACAAGCAATTAAGTGCTAACTTATGGCCAGATAGCTGGGTTCTGGATAAGCAAAATATTTTGTGGGTTAGCTACCCAGGCTATGGCTTAGTCGGGCTTGATGGTGACACCTTTGAACAAAGGTATTTCTTTAATAAAGAGAATCTACTGCCGTCGAATAATATTTATAGCTTGCAATCAGATGGTGAAAACGCCATCTGGATAAGCTCTCATAACGGGTTACTTAAATTCGATCCCAAATTCATGACACTGCAACGCTACGGCCACGCTCACGGTTTAGCTAATGAAGAATTCAATCAGGGAGCCAATATAAAACTTGTTAATGGCAAACTGGTATTCGGTTCGCCCAAAGGCCTAGTGATGTTTACTCCTGGGACATTGCCAAACAGCCAGAAAACGTCGCAAAAGCCCAAAATTACCGGCATAAAGGTTTCAGCCTCGCCTTACTCATCGAAACTTATAGATTTAGCAGATAGTGAAGTACACATGGCTTACGATGATGTGGGGTTGCGAATTAGATTCTCAACGTTGAAATTTGCTAACTTACACAGCACACGGTATCAATATCGGCTTAGTGGGACACAAGACATAACCTATCCAAGTACACCCGATCCTCAGGTGTATTTTCCCAAACTTGAACCGGGATCATATGTTTTCAGTGTTTCTGCCATTGGTATGTCTGGCGGCAAGGAAAGTCCCAGTGCACAAATCAAAATAAAGGTAGATTATGCGCCTTGGAACTCACCTTTAGCCTATCTAAACTACGCTCTACTGATCGGCCTAATTGCTTATATTTTTTGGAAAATGCGCAGTTTGCAGGCTCAAAGGTTGCTAAGTGCGCATAAAGAAGCCGTCCAAAGTAAGGGCCGACTGACACTTGCTCTACAAGCAAGCAACAGTGACGTTTGGGAGTGGGATGAAAAGAGTGACACGGTCCAAGCCTCTCGCTTCTACGATGAGCTAGGTTACGAGAATAAGACTGGCGCAGTCTCACGAGAAGAGCACTTATCCCTTATTCATAATCGTGACAAAGAGATGTATTTAGCGCGCTGGCACAGCTTTTTAGAGCAAGAAGATCGTGTGTTTGATGTGACTTACAGAATGCGCTCCCACAACGGGCATTGGTTGTGGTTTCGTGATGTAGGCAATGTGACAGGGGGAGTTGCAAGCGAGCACAACCAGCGCGTTGTAGGGACCTATACCAACATTACGGACAGCATTGCAGAGCAAGAAGATTTGCGTCTGTTTGGTGAAGCATACAAGCACACGCGCGACTGGGTGTTAGTGTGCAACCGTCACACAGTACCAATGGCGGCAAACCAAGCTTTTTGCAACACATTTAATATTGATGAGCAACAGGACATTGCCTCGCAACTCAAGCTTGTATATGACGGTCAACAAGCCGGATTGCTAAGCTTCTGGAGCAAACTCGAAAGTTTAGAAGCAAGTGAAGATTGGCGCGGTGAAGACCAAATCATGTTACAAAATGAGGAAGTACGAGATGTATTGGTATACATCAAAGCCGTCGCCTGTATCAACGATGTCACGGATATTGACTCCTATCTGATTATTTTAAGTGATATCAGCGAACATAAGAAAGCTCAGCAAGCATTAATAAAACTGGCAAATTTTGATGCACTTACTGGTTTACCCAACAGAGCGCTATTGCTTGACCGTGTTGATCATGCGATTTATCAAGCTCAGCGTTCAGCAAGCACGTTAGGTTTGTTTTTTATTGATCTGGATAAATTCAAACAAGTAAACGACAGTCTGGGACATAACGCAGGGGATACACTGCTACAAGAAATTTCCGCCCGCTTACTTAATTTGTTACGCAAAGAGGACACCATTGCCAGATTGGGCGGCGACGAATTTGTGGTACTGATTGAAAATGTACATACCATTGATGACCTCACACACTTGGCTAGCCAAATTATTGAAATCATCGATACCCCGGTTCAGCTGGAAAACCATCTAGTGAGCGTATCTTCGAGTATTGGTATCGCGCTCTATCCCGATGATGCGCAAGATGCACAAGAGCTCTTGCAAAATGCGGATATTGCGATGTATCACGCGAAGGAAAATGGCCGCAGTCACTTTCAATTTTTCACTGCCAAAATGAACGTCCTCGCCCAGCAAAGGTTGGCGTTAGAAAGTGACCTCAAGTACGCCCATAGCCATCAACAGCTTGAAAATTATTATCAACCCATTATTGATATTAGCCGCAATAAAATTGCCGGCTTTGAGCTACTAATGCGCTGGTTTACCGACACTGGAAAAGTTTCTCCCGGGCGTTTTATCCCCGTAGCGGAAGAGCTTGGTTTGATTGAAAGCATGACGTTACAAGCCATGGAACGGGCGCTTCCTATGTTTAAGCATTGGCAAGCCAATGGATTCGATGGGTATTTATCCGTTAATTTATCGGCCCGTCACTTTGAGTCTCTTCAGTCTATAAAGGATGTGATCGCCTTTTTAGCATCGAACGCCTTACCGGTAGAGATGGTTAGATTTGAAATAACCGAAAGTGCGCTGATGAAAGATTATCACAAAGCAATTATCTATATGAAACACCTACGGGAAGCCGGCTTCAGTATTGCCCTAGATGACTTCGGTACTGGATATTCGTCTTTAAAATACCTTAAAGAATTTCCGTTAAGTGTGATTAAAGTAGATAAAAGTTTCGTCGACGACATAGGCATAAATAAGAATAACGAGGCATTAATTGAGACCATCTTACGCATGGCACAAAGCCTTGATATGTATTGCGTGGCAGAAGGGATAGAAACTAAAGAGCAAGTAGCGTTTTTTAAAGAGCACGATTGCCAATTTCTGCAAGGGTTCTACTTTTCGAGACCTGTTGCCTTGGCTGATACCTTCGCATTAATAGATGAACCTTTGGTTTATTAACGGTGAATAGACACCTTTTTAATACAACGTACTACGGGGCGAAATGAGAGTGCTAGTTGCTAAGAGTTGCTTGGCGCCGCTGGGGGGAACCGCTATAAAGATGAACTCAACGACGCACCATTGTAGGTTATGCTAGGCTGGTCATTTTCAATCGCTAGCTGCACCAAAGGATGTGCGATTAACTTGCCTGTTATGCGAACATCTTCGCCAATAAACACAGAGGGCGGCACCATCTCGTTTCCACCAATCTGTTTAATCTGCCGGCCAATAAACACGTTACCAAAAACGACGGTATTACCGGTTAAACTGATATCTCCTTGCAGGGACTTAATGTGACCAAATACGGTTACGCCGTTTAACACTATGTTGCCATAGTTTGTGTTAATCGAACCCAACACAACGCTACTCTCGGGCAACTCAACATCTGTACGAACAGTGCGAATATCTGACATCATTTGCATGGGCAAGCTTCTTATAACGTCGTTACCAATAAGGCTTAGGTTTTCAACCTCTTGTGTCGATAGGCTATCGTTACTGTAGGGTAAGTGGCGCATTAGCTTCTTCTTGGCTTCAGTCAGTGCCGATGGGCTACTTTCATATCGCATTTGCGCAATACTCTCAGAATAGAAAACTTCAACTTCTTTTTGACTGGCCAGTGGAATACTTGGACTAATAGCCAATATGACTGTAACTAGTATGATCGGTAAACTCATCGTAATCTCTCATCATTTGTTAGGCGTAATTCTCAATGAGCAATGCAAGGCAGATCCTGTGCCAAGTAATTAAGTTATTGTTAATAAAGAGTATTTTTGATTTTAAGTCATGTGGATTGAGACTTCAGTGCCGAGGGTAAGTCAAATTCGCTAACATTTAGCCAAAATGAGAATTCCCTAGATGCGCTATTTAACACATAAGAATCTGACTTTTGGGTGTATAGATTAGGTATGACGTATTTTAATGCGGTGCACGTGTCTGTAATCATGACGCTAAATCTTTGGGGTAGCCGTATCCTTAAACCTATTTTCAGCTGTGTACTAGTAAATGGCAGAAGTAAAGGACAGTTTGCTACTGGTTCTCTCTGTTATCTATCTGCGGCGCTATTGATATGCAGTATATTCAGTCATCGTCTTTATGCACAAGAACAGGACACCTGCTTTGTATTGCACGAACAGCAGGATCATACACCCCTTTCCCTTACGCTAAATCAAATCAAAAGAGTGCCTGTTAAACAATTTACTAACCACCTATCAGTAGTGTGTCATGTCAAAGAACAGAGTGTATTAATTATCAACAACAATGCTATACGCAAAGCAAGTTTGCATATTGAGCATGAAGAGCAGCAGAAAATTGCCGCTAATAAACTGGTTTTTATTTTACCCCAGGGGCAGTACAACGCAAGTTTAGTACTAGACGCCGAGCGGGACTTTAGCCTAACACTCGTTCGCAAAACCTGGCCAGATTACGCATTAGCGGGGCAACAACATAACTTGTTATTGGGACTGTTTTATGGGCTGTGCATTACACTGGTTTTTTATTTGTATGTGATGGGGAGAAGCCTTAAAGATAAGCGCTTCCACTTTTATTGCTACTACGTTCTCTGTGCGGGCATTTTTTTCTTGTTACAGGAAGGGAACATAAACCTATTCTTTGATGCAAACCTAACCAACAACATAAGGTTAAACCTTTTATTCGCTGGCTTAACGGTATTTACCGGCACGATTTTCGTTGTAACCTTATTGGGCTTACAGCGACGTTGGTCGCGATTCACTCGCTATGTCGTGATGTATCCTGCTGTTTTCGTGTTGGGTGTCTCAATTGTGCTGTGTTTTTTACCTAGAGGGGAGTGGTTTACATTACTTGCCATCATTATGGCAAGAACCACCATGGCCGTATTGATGTGTACGTTTGGATTAATTGCATATGCCTCCTACGTTCGAGTACACACCGCTCGCCTTGTACTGCTCGCTTCATTGATTGTGTGTTGTGCGATGGTTTTCCGGATATTTTTGGGTGATCAAAGTCCGTTTTTACAGCGTTATGGCCTGTTGTTTTCATTTGCCATTGAGAGTTTTCTTCTTGCTATCGCTACCTCAGAACGAATAAAGCGCATCAACCAAGAGAAGATTTTGGCTCAAGCCCAAGCCATGACGGATCCGCTATGTGAAATTTTTAATCGAAGAGGCTGGGAAGAAGCCGCAGAAAAAATCGTAAAGACCCACAACACACAGCAGGGAATATTATGTTTGTTGTACATCGATTTAGATTACTTCAAAGAGATTAATGACAATTTTGGTCATAAAGCAGGAGACCAAGTACTGCGAATTATGGCTAAAATCATTCGTAAACAAATGCGAGATCAAGATGCAGTTGGCCGTCTAGGCGGTGATGAATTTGTCGCTCTTGCTCAATTCGAGGATGAACGTCAATCAGAAATATTAAGAGAACGTGTTACGAAACGCTTAAAGAATATTAATATCAGTACCGACAGCGCGCAGATCCGAGTCACCGCCAGTGTGGGGTGTGTGGTGTTCAGTGATAACGAAATAAGCGTTAGTGAAATGCTGCAAAAAGCAGATCAAGCGATGTATATGAGCAAAAGGGAGAATCAAGACAAGACCTGCTCTTGACTTGAACGCAAGATAATATACTGTTTTGCAAGAAATTTTGATACAAAGTGTGAGGTCTCTATGCTGTCTGTCGATCAGAAAAATGAATTTCGAGCCCAAGGGTATATCGTATTAAACCAGCTTTTTTCCACGGCAGAAATGGCCTCTTTAAAAAGTGAAGCTGAATCTATTGTTGAGTTGTTCGACCCTAATTCAACTCGTGCTGTTTTTTCTACCCAAGATCAGAGCAAATCAAGAGATGATTACTTCTTACAATCAGGCGATAAAATCCGCTGTTTTTTTGAAGAGGAAGCCTTCGACGAGAAAGGCGACTTGAAGCAAGCTAAGGCAGTAAGCATTAACAAAATTGGCCATGCCCTGCACACGCTAAACCCCGTATTTAAAGCATTCAGCCACGATCCTAGGATCAGACAATTAGCAAGAGATGTAGGGTTATTCAAACCGCAAATTCATCAATCTATGTATATTTTTAAACAGCCGAAGATAGGAGGAGTGATCCGCTGGCATCAAGACGGCATCTATTTCCTAAGCGACCCCTTGTCCGTAGTGACATTTTGGTTTGCAGTGGAAGATGCCACAATTGAAAATGGCTGCTTACAAGTTAAGGCCGATGGCAGTGATACGCCTCTGCGCGAGCAATTTATGCGCTTTACCGATGACAGCACAGAATTAAAAGTGCTAGATGACACCCCTTGGCCAAAAGATGAAGATGCAAAACCTTTAGAGGTAAAGAAAGGTTCGCTGGTGGTATTTGATGGGTTACTGCCGCATTTTAGTGCGCCAAATCGCTCGGAGAAATCACGCCATGCTTTTACGCTGCACATGACGTGTGCTACCACAAAATATGACCCGCTAAATTGGTTACAAGCCTCGCCCAGTCATCTGTAGTTCTTCTATTAACCGCGATAGAGGGTTTTGATTAGGTGGTAACCAAATTGAGTTTTGACTGGTCCATGTACGGTCAAAATCTCTTTTTTAAACACTACGCTGTCAAAGGCTTTAACCATAGTGCCCGGGCTGAACTCACCTAAATCACCCCCTTTTTTGCCTGATGGACACAGTGAATGCTTTTTAGCGAGTTGTTGGAAGTTCGCGCCTTTGTCTAATTGCGCTTTCAATTGTTGCGCTTCTTTTTCAGTTTTGACCAAGATATGGCATGCGCCTGCTTTCATGATAATTCACCTGTTTTGTTAACGTACCCACTGGCTTTTTACAGGGCTCAAATGGACGCGTAATCTTGTAAACATTAATACTGTTATTGTGCCACGGGACTGACGTTAGCAGCAAAGGCAAATATCTATATTTAAAAACCATAAGGTAATTCCCATAGGTCTCGGATATTGTTTGTCACTCAGTTATCATAGTTGTTTTATGACAGCAGTACTCAGCTTAGTGAAAACAGAGCTTATGTTGATAATATGCGCGCCGGTCTTTTGAGGCTAATTTTCAGGGCGTAGTAAAACGAAACAACAATAGCTAGAGCGATTTGACGCTTAATTTGAATAGTAAGGAGATAAGGTGTTTGCGTTATCAGATAGAAGCTTAAAAGGGCAAGTGTCCGATGTTGAGTGGCAAACTCGCGTTGATCTAGCTGCATGTTACAGACTCGTGGCAGACGCTCGCTGGGGCGACCTTATTTATACCCATATTTCTGCGCGTGTTCCCGGTACAGATGAGTATTTGATTAATCCTTTTGGGTTAACATTTGAAGAAGTCACCGCCTCGAACCTAGTGAAAGTGGACTTAGAAGGCAATATCTTAGATGGTTCGCCGTATACTATTAATCCTGCTGGTTTTACCATTCATAGCGCTATTCATGAAGTGAGACATGATGCGCAATGCGTCATTCATTTGCATACCAAAGCGACGATCAGCGTTGCCAGCCTAAAAGATGGTTTGCAACCATGGAGCCAATACGCGATGTTCTCCTTGTCGTCCATGAGCTACCACGAATATGAAGGTCTGGCGGTGAATGCCGAGGAGAAAAGGCGCCTGCAAGATGATTTAGCTAACAACAACCATATGCTTTTACATAATCATGGCGGTTTGACATTAGGCCCAACGGTGGGGGATGCCTTTATGCGCTTTTATGATTTGCAGCGCGCATGTGAGATTCAGATGGATTTACTACAAGCAAATCAATCGGTTATTGAAATTCCACAGGCCATAGTTGATGGCATATATGCTCAAGCTAATGTGGTTCACAGTGGGCAAACCGGCGGCCAAAAAGCCTGGCCAGCCATGTTACGTAAAGCTTACAAGCTCGATCCGAGTTTTTGCGAATAACAAAATACACGTTAAAGACAAGAATAATTACTTTCAGGAATAGAATTAATGAAGATTACCCGCGTTGAAATTTTTGATATCGAGTGCCCAAAACGCACAGTGTGGAACCCCGTTTTTATTCGTATTCATACAGATGAAGGGATCACAGGCGTAGGGGAGGCTGGTCTTGCATACGACTGGGGACACAGTGCTGCTGCGCATATGATTAAGGAAATTGCAGAAGCATTATTGATCGGTTTCAATCCGGTCAATACTGAACTGCTGTGGAGCAAAATGCTCAGAGAAGGTTTTTGGGGACTAGGTGGCGGCCCAGTGTTTTATGCGGCTATGAGCGCAATCGATACGGCATTATGGGACATTAAAGCCAGAGCGCTAAATGTACCTTTGTACCAATTATTGGGGGGTAAAACCAACGAAAAATTACGTACTTATGCCAGCCAATTACAATTCGATTGGGATAAAGAGGTTACCCGCTTGAACGACCCTGTTGATTACGGACGCGCAGCTGAAAAAGCCGTGGCTGAAGGCTATGACGCTGTTAAAGTTGACCCGATTGTTTACGATAAAAACGGGGCAGGGCACTTTGATCGCACCAAGTTATTTACTCAGCCAGAAATGCGCTTGTTCAGAGCGCGGTTGCAAGCCATCCGTGATGCGGTAGGTGACGACGTAGATATTATTTTTGAATGCCACAGTTTACCCGGTGTTGCCACGGCCATTCAGTTAGGTGAAATGGTCGAAGACATTGGTTGTTTGTATTACGAAGAGCCGGTGAACTACTTGAATTCTAAATTACACGATAAAGTCGCCAAGCGCGTGAATGTGCCCATTGCTGGTGGTGAGCGTTTATATAATCGTTGGGGTGTTAGACCATATTTAGAAGATCAAAGCCTAGACGTATTGCAGCCCGACATTGGCTTATGCGGTGGTTTCACTGAAGCCAAAAAAGTCTGTGATTACGCTGATGTGTATGACGTACGCATTCAGGCCCATGTGTGTGGTGGTCCCGTGGCGACGGCGGCGAGCTTACATTTAGAAACTGCTATCCCTAACTTTTTGATTCACGAGCATCATACTTACGCCATTAAAGACTGGAATCGCGAATTGTGTATTCAAGACCCTCAGCCCGTTAATGGCTTTTTCGAAGTCAGTGAAACCCCAGGCATTGGTATCGATCTCAACGATGAGATTGTTTACCGCTCGCCGCATATGGAAGTGAAATAAATCTTGCAAGCATAATAACATGAGCACTGTGCCACCATTCGAGGGGCACAGTGCTGAGTGATTCAGTATTCTCGTTTTCAGCTTTACCGATCGTATCTTTTCTTGTTAGTGACATTATTTTTGTCCAATCCCATTTCATCCTGTTTATCTTTTTGACGTATTTTTGAGCACTATATTGATGCTCTAAAAAAGCGAAGTTCCAGTATTGCCCTACACTTATGCCTATTACTCCATGGCTTAACGCGTTGTAAATGTGTTCTTTTAGCCTTAGGAGCGGCGAGATAAGAAAGGAGGATTTATATGTTAAGACGTCAGTTTTTACATGCATTGGGGCTGAGCGCCGGAGCAGGTTTGGTGAGCATATCGTCTTTATTAAAAGCAGGACCAAATACAGTACCTAAGATAGCAAACACAAGTAGTTTTCCTGCACCGAGTGATTGGCAAGCCTTACGTAATTTGTTTCCATTGACTCGGGACTACATTCAGCTATCAACATTCTTGTTAGCGTCGCATCCCGCACCAGTTTCTCAAGCCATCGAAAAGCACAGACAAGCATTTGATGAGAACCCTTCGGATTACTGGCATGAGCACTTTCTCACTATTGACGGTGAAATAACCCAAGCCGCGGCTGATTATATGGGAGGAGAAGCTCGACACATCGCGTTAACCGACAGCACCACTATGGGGTTAGGCTTGATTTATAGTGGATTAAAATTGCAGCAAGGGGACGAAATTCTGCAAACCGTGCACGACCATTACTCCACTGATATGTCGTTGGTGCACCGGGCTAAACGCACTGGGGCCACGGTTAAGCGCATCGCTCTGTATGACGAGCCAGCGCAAGTCAACGTGGATCAGGTGTTAAAGCGATTGCGCGATGCTATTGGCAGGCAAACAAAAGTGGTTGCGGCTACGTGGGTGCATTCATCCACTGGTGTAAAGCTGCCTATTCGGGCTATGGCAGATACCATCATCAAGATTAATCAGCAGCGTAAAGGCGATCAACAGATACTGTTTTGCATTGATGGCGTTCACGGGTTTGGTATTGAGGATCAAGATATTAGCCAGTTAGGGTGTGACTTTTTCGTCGCTGGCACTCACAAATGGATATTTGGCCCAAGGGGCACAGGTGTTGTGTGGGGAAATGAACGGGCGTGGGCTCAAAGCGAGCCGGTTATTCCTAGTTTCAGTGAGTCTTACAATGTTTGGCTAGGGTCAACGACGCAAGATAACGTGCCGATTGGCGATCATATGTCCCCTGGGGGTTTTCACTCCTTCGAGCATCGCTGGGCTTTGCCAGAAGCATTCAAATTACACCTTCAGTTGGGCAAAGCGAACGTTCAAAAGCGCATTCATCAACTTAATGCACAAACCAAGAAAGGGTTAGCAGAAATGTCGCATGTGACATTGTATACACCCCATGACAGTGCGCTTTCATCTGGCCTAGTGTGTTTCGACGTGAAGGGACTAGCGCCGCAAGCCGTAGTAGAAAAGATGCATGCTAAAGGTATTATTATGAGTAGTACGCCTTATCGGCAAAGCTATGCGCGCTTCGCACCATCCTTGCTGAACAACGAACAGGAAATAGAATTGGCGCTGGCTGAAATTCGTGCACTGGCGTAGCGCTAGAAATAGAGCGGGTAAAGATCGCTAGAACCTTTGCGGGCTAAAAGCAAAAAAAAGGGGATGATATAAATATCATCCCCTTTTCGCTTCCCTTGCCTGCTTTACGCGGCGTCTGTGTGCGCTTCTGGTTCACCTTTGACGAGCTGTTGATTTGCATCAAGCAGTTCCATATCAAAGGTGTACTCATCAACACGCACGGCTAGTTGTCGCTTATTATTATAATCGATTACGCGAGCGTATTCGTTTGCGCTTAGTTCACCGTTTTCATGCAGCTTAGTCACTGCATTTTCAAAGGAAACAAACGGGACCACTGGATCCTTACGGAGTGCTTTTTGCACAACTTTAAGGATAGGCATGACATCGTGCTTTGCAGCAAATGCTTCTTGGTTGATGTGATTACCATCACCAGGAATAACCTTAACCAAATGGGTTAAATCTGCCATGATCGAGCTTTGCGCCATAGTGGCATCAGAAAGCTGTCGTTTTAGTTTGTCAGATATGGCCGGAACTGAGCGCGTATAAGTGTTAGTTAATACACGCATCAAACCACGAGTGGCTGTGTTCGGGAAGTTACTGACGAATTCATTCAAAGCCTGCTCACCCTGCAATAAACACCACTGAATGGCGTATTCGAAATAAGGCTTGGCTTCAACTCGGTTTGTTACCCGTTGCTCGTAAAAACGAACCACCGCCATGGAGGCATACAAGTAACTCATCACATCACCCAAACGTGCCGATAGCATTTCGGCTTTCTTCAAATCACCGCCAAGAACAAGTAGCGATAAATCAGCAAGAGGTGCTAGTTTGGCTGATAAAGCGTTCATGCGTTTTTCGTATGGCTTCACTTCAGGCAAGCTAGATTGCGCGCCGCGCGTAAAGGTTAAATAGCTTTTACTGAAGCTGCGCAACGAATTCTTAACACTGAAGCTGATGGTTTTACCCAACACTTTATTAAACTCTTTGTCTGCTGAGGCTTCATCGCTGTGAATAAGATCAACCATTTCTTTCATATGTGGATGACAGCGCATTGCGCCTTGACCAAATATCATTAAGCTTCTGGTTAAAATGTTTGCACCTTCAACCGTAATGGCAATGGGTTGCGCTGCATAACCATTCGCTAAGGTATTTTGCGGCCCTCGTTGAATCGCTTTACCGGCTTGGATATCCATCGCGGTGTTACACACATCACGACCTAATTCAGTCATGTGGTATTTAGCCATTGCCGTTACAACTGAAGGCTTAAGGCCTAAACCTAGGCCTTCTGTGGTCAATACACGCATGGCTTCTAAAACAAACGTTTTACCCGCTATATCAGCAAGTTTTTCCTGAATTCCTTCGAAACGCCCAATTGGCACGCCGAATTGTTCACGAACAAACGAATATTCTGCGGTAGACTTCAGAGCAGATTGTGCTGATGCCACGCCCATTGCAGGAAGTGAGATACCGCGTCCCGCACCCAAACAACTGACAAGCATTTGCCATCCACGACCAATGTTTTTCTGACCCCCAATAATGAAGTCCATTGGGATGAATACTTTGTTACCTCGCGTGGTGCCGTTATAGAAACGAATACCCATAGGATCGTGACGATTACCTAGCTCAACACCAGGGTGTGACTTAGGGATAAGCGCGCACGTGATACCCAGCTCCACTTTGTCACCCAATAAATGGTCGGGGTCGAATACTTTAAAGGCTAATCCAAGTACCGTAGCGATAGGCGCAAGCGTGATGTAACGCTTATCCCAAGTCACCGATAAGCCAATTACTTCTTTGCCCTCGTACATTTCTTTGGTCACAATCCCTGTATCAGGGATAGCACCCGCATCTGAGCCTGCCTCAGGGCTGGTCAGTGCAAAACATGGAATGTCTTTACCTACAGCTAAATTGGGCAACCAGTGGTCTTGTTGCTCTGTAGTACCGTAATGCATTAGCAATTCGCCCGGTCCTAATGAGTTAGGCACCATGACAGTTACCGCAACCGCGCTGCTTTTTACTGCAATTGTCGCGACTATGGTTGAATTAGCATAAGGAGAAAACTCTAATCCACCAAATCTCTTGGGAATAATCAAAGCGAAAAACTTATTTGCTGATAAAAAGTCCAACACATTCTGCGGTAAATGATGACCGTTTTGCAGTTCGTGATCATCTACCATTTCCAGTAGCTCTTGTACCGGACCGTCTAAGAAAGCTTGCTCATCTGCACTCAAAGTCGCTTTAGGAATGGCACGCAAGGCTTGCATATCAGGGGTACCACGATAGATGGATGATTCAATCCATACATCACCCGCGTCTAACGCTTCTTGCTCTGTTAAAGAAATTGCAGGTAATACTTTTTTAAGGTTTGTTCTAATACTCATGATAATTACTCATCCGCTCATCTGACCAGTTGTAATTAATACTACGCAATTTCTAAAATAGATCAAATTTATCTTCAGGATATAGGTGCTTAGAACGCTCAGTGACATGTAAACTTTTTTACACAAAAGTTCCGTTTTAGCATACAAAGGACGAGTCAAATCAATTGGATAAGGTTTGTTTTTGAAAATAGAAGGGATGATTAAACGTGGATAAAATAAAAAACGCTCTAGCTTTTACTGGTAGGTAAATTACAGGATGATCCTACAGGGAACTGGCGGGTCACTTCTCAAACGTTATTTTTATTGATTGGTACTTACCAAAACTTTTGGCTTGATAGACAGCGAAATGCAAATGGGGCAGGGAGGAGAAGCCGGTATTACCTGAATAACCAATAAGTTGTCCTCGTTTAATATCTTGTCCAAGGGTAGGCACTACACCATTTAGGCGTAAATGATAGTATTCACCTGTCGTGCCGTCGTCGTGCAGTACAGTGATGAAATTAGCGTATCTGGCGAAACTCCTAGCGGCACCACCTCTGTCATGTTTTTGCTGTAAGTCGATCACCTGACCACCACGTGCCGCATGGATAGGCGTTCCTATTGGCATTGCAAAATCCACAGCGTATCGCGATGCCCCTTGGTGGCTATAGCCGCCGTCAAATCCTTGCACGACCCTAAATGTCTGGCCCTTTGCATAAGGTAACGCATATTGGTAACTATCATCGTGTTGGGCGTCTTCGATACCTGGGGTCCAGTAAAAATCTTCTTTGCTGTGCAATGGACGAGCGCTATCAATCGGCTGCAATGTCAAAATATTAACGCGCTCTAGGGGCCTTAACACCAATGTTTTGATGTATCGCTCTTTGGCTGCATTCTCAGTTTTAAGGTTTCGGGTTCTTACATCGAGCGTGGAGGTGATGGGGTAGGGTTTGTTATTGCTTAACCAGTATTCTATTACCTCGCCGTGCTTAACCTTTTCAAAACATGCCCAATCATCTATGCAGTAGGCTTGAGTGACACGTGAGACACAAGATAAAAGTGCGATAACTAACCAATGTCTAACCATTTGGATCCTCTTGGTGATTATTGACGTCTAATTGCGTCTATATGCAGACCCTAAAAGTAGGAATAAATTTCTTTTGTTAGAAAAATATCCTATGGAACACAGAACCTACCCATCAGACTAGTACCAGAGTCATCACGAGCGTGAATGTTTACTATATATCAACAATGTATTTCATTTAATGCGCGAGTTTTTTCCTCATACTTAGTTTATACATCTAAATAAATTCAGGTGAGTTGTCTTCTCCAGAGACTGGGTGCTAGCGTAAGCATGACCAAACTACAATCTAAAGGAGCCAATGATGGCCAAGGGTTTATTACAAATTGAAGTCGGTGAAGAGTTAGTGCCAAGCGCTTGGTTAAAAATAGATCAAGCGCGAATAAACTTATTCGCTGATGCCACAGGTGACCATCAATGGATACATATTGATCCTAAGCGCTGTGAAAAAGAAAGTCCGTTTAAAACCACTATTGCCCACGGTTATTTGAGTGTGACACTCATGCCTGAGTCCTTTTACCACATGGTTCAGCTCGATTCTGCCAGCCAAACTGTATTGAACTACGGGATAGATAAAATACGCTTTTTGGAGCCTGTGCGTGTCAACGATGAGATTCGCTTTGTCTCTTCTCTTGCTAGGAAAGAAAAGAAGCCGTTAGGCACTTTATTTAGCTTTGACACCCAGATAGAAATTAAAGGCAGAGACAAGCCCGCAGCAGTAGGCACTTTTTTAATGATGTTACTGGCTTAAACTTTAGTATGAGCAATCTTTTTACCTGTTAGATTGCTCTCCTTTTTCATACTGGTCCGACCATGAGTTAAACGAATGTTTACATATAAGTAACATTGCGTTTACATCGAGCGAATCCCCCCCTACTATCATTGTGACGCGTTATTTTAGCGCCCGAGAATCAGTCACTTACTGGTTGGAATTAGAACTATTAGACAATATTGACGCGCGGTCTGAGTGGTTGGAAAGGTCCGTTGTTAACACGCTCGATTTGAATCTAATAATTACCTCGAGAACACACAATGAAGATAAATACACGAGTCAGTGCTTTAGCCGCGGCCATTTCCGCACAGTTTTTATTTGCTACGCCTACAGTATTAGCCCAAGAAGCTGATGTAGAGAAAAAAGAAGACATCGAAATGATCATGGTGACCGGTAGTTTCGTTCGCCGCAGTGAAAACTTTGAATCGCCGTCGCCATTGTCCGTCGTGGACAGCGTTGCAATTGACGCCCTTGGCGCGAAAAATATCGCTGATATTACCCAAACGCTAACCATTAACACTGGGGCTGAAAATAACCCCGACGCATTTACGCAAAATGCGACAGCCGGTACGTCAAATATTAACCTTCGTGGTCTAGGTGTGGCATCGACGTTGGTTTTGCTAAACAATAAACGTCAAGTGGTTAACGCTCAACCGACCAACAATGGATTAAATTTCGTTGATACTAGCTCACTCGTTCCTATGATTGCGATTGACCGTGTGGAGATCATTAAAGATGGTGCATCTGCTTTATATGGTTCGGATGCTGTGGCCGGGGTAGTTAACTTTATAACAAAACGCAATTATGACGGCGTGAAACTTAGCGCGGACTATCAAGACGGTGCGCACGGCAATAACAAAGAATATGTACTGCAAGGGTTGTGGGGCACCAGTAGTGAGGATAGCAGCATTATCGCTGCGGTAAGTTACACCAATCGTTCCCCTTTATTTATAAAAGACCGTCGTTTGAGCCGCCCCCAAGATGACAGCAGTGCGTTAGGTAATCCAGGCTCGTACTTTATTGGTGCTACACCCTTTATTGACCCCTATGGGTGTGAAGAGTTTGGTGGTGCATCCAATGTGTTAGCGCCTCCTGGCACTGTGCCTGGCCTAGATGTAGGCCTTTGTATGTTTGATTTCGGTAAAGATTATTCATACGTACCAGATGAATCTCGTCTCAACGCTTATGTGAAAGCAGAATATGAATTGACGGACGAAATGAGTTGGACCACAGAAGTTAGCTTTGCGCGTAACCGTGCATCTCGTGGTGGCGCACCAAGTTTCCCAATTCTTACTGGGCCCGTTGTGCCTGCTGATCATCCTGAAAATCCATTTGGACAAGCTGTGACCTTTTTCGGCCGTGCTGAAGGTAACGGTAAAGCACCTGATTTCGCTAATACTGAATCCGATACATTTCGTTTTAACACTGCGCTGCAAGGTGAGCTAGAGCATGGTTTTTGGGAAGTCAGTTACACCAATGCTACCAACGACTTTTTCTTCAGTGTACCGGATGTGTTGAACACAGAGTTTAACTTAGCGTTGAACGGTTTGGGCGGTGGACAATGTAATCCGTTAACGGGTACTCCCGGGGAAGGGGATTGCGAATACTTCAATCCTTTCGCGACATCGTACACAACTGCACCCAACTCTCAGTACGTAATTGATTCATTTACGGGTCTTGAAACCATCGATTCAAAAGCTGATTTACAAGTATTTGAAGGCTTTATGTCATTCGATGTGTTTGATATGGATGGCGGAGCGGCAGGTCTCGCATTTGGTATGCAATACCGTGAAGAGTCATTGAGCCAAGATTACGATGCACTGGCTAATCAAGACAGCTTTACGTTTGTAATTGGTAACCCTGACTTTGACGGCTCATTAGATGTGTGGGCTGCGTTTGCTGAGATGGCACTACCGGTAACTGACGATCTAGATATTCAGCTTGCTGTGCGTTACGAAGATTACGGCGGCACCATTGGTGATACGATTGATCCTAAAGTGGCTTTTTCATATCGCGCCAGTGAACAATTGTCTTTACGAGGTTCAATATCAACATCGTTCAGAGCGCCAACGGTATTTTTAAGAAATGGTGGCGGGACCTCGCTACAACAACTCGTTGACCCGCTTATCGGTGCAAATGCATTCGCTGCAGTGCGTACTGTAGGTAATGAAGACTTAAAACCTGAAGAATCTACCGCATACAACCTTGGTGTGTCATTCGAGCCGATTAGCGATTTTTCTATTGAAGTTGATTACTGGAACTTCGAGTTTGAGGATTTGATTATTCAAGAAAATCCGCAGGCTGTATTAAACTTAGACCCAAGCGATCCTGAGCGTGTTGTTCGTGCAGGTGACCCACTAACCGGCCCGTTAACACAAGTTAACAATACTTATGTTAATGCAAGCTCTCTTGAAACCTCTGGTCTAGACTTTGTGACCAGTTATAAGATTGATACGGACGCTGGTATGTTTGTGCCGTCAATCAATGCTACTTACATTCTGGAATATGAACTAAACGACCCGCAAGCAGGTAAAGTCGATGGGGCAGGGCGCAGAAACTTTACCAATATAGGTACTTCTTCTCCTGAGCTACGTTTAAACCTTGGGCTAAATTGGTCCTCAGGTGCTCATTCTGCCAATATCTTTGCGCGTTATATTGACAGTTATGATGACGACCAAAACTGTGCTGATGGCAGCGTCAATACAGGTTCATGTGAAGGATTAGGAGGGTTTAAAGGAGTTGATAGCCAAGTGACCTACGATGTTCAGTACAACGTTAATTTGGGTACTTTGTTCGATACCCAGAACAACTATGTATTGTCTGTGGGTGGTATCAACATCACAGATGAAGAGCCACCACAGTTATTCACTAACAGTGGCTTTGACAGTAAGGTGCATGACCCAAGAGGGCGTCAAATATACGCGCGCTTCGCCGTCGAATTCTAAACTCAGTAATTTATATAAAAAACCTGCTTCGGCAGGTTTTTTTTGTTTTACCGCTTTGTAAACTTAAGTGACCGAATGTCATCTAGGTAAATCATGCCTTTGCTTTCATTTTGATTGGCTAACGGCATGATAGACAGTGTGAAAAAATTCAATGAATCGCAAAAAGGAGGATTACATGGTAGATAAATTATCAGAAAGTGAAACGCAAACTAAGTTGATTGCGCTCAACCAAGGCTTGCGAGCAGAACAACATTGGCATATTAACGACGGTAAACTTGCCAAGAACTTCAAGTTTAAGAGCTTTATTCGTGCGTTCGGCTGGATGACTCAAATCGCCATTTGGGCGGAAAAACTCAATCATCATCCTGAATGGTTCAATGTATATAATAAAGTGGAGGTTAAACTCACTACGCATGACGTTGATGGTTTAAGTGAATTGGATTTTAAACTGGCGTCTAAGATGGACCTTTTGCAGGTCTAGTTAGCTGTATAATTTGGCTTAGCGCATTGCGTAATCAGTGGTTTTGTACGAATTGCATACAATCTAATAAACCTTCTGGATTTATTTAAGTTTTATGCTTCACAAGACTTGCGCGTTTCAGTTAGCTATGTATAATACGCCCCACTCGAGACGCGACACGCAATGCATAGTGTCCTTATCGAAAAAGATTTCAAGCGCGGGATGGAGCAGTCTGGTAGCTCGTCGGGCTCATAACCCGAAGGTCGTAGGTTCAAATCCTGCTCCCGCAACCACTTTTTGAAACTTGGCATTCAGCCAATTTTCAGTGAGAATAGTGGACTAGGGTCCAGAAACAAAAAGCCCCGCTTGTACGGGGCTTTTTGTTATCCTTTTTATCCTGTTTTTAATTTATTCTGGGCTTATGGCCCTTTTTTCGTTTTTGGAGCGTGAGTTTTGTCACAACTAGAACAGAAATTAACTGAAATGTTGACCGCACCTGTTGAAGCGCTTGGCTTTGAAATGGTGGGGATTGAATTTGTTCGCGCTGGAAAACATTCAACCATGCGCGTTTACATTGATCACCCTGACGGTATTTCAGTCGATCATTGTGCAGAAGTGAGTCATCAAGTGAGTGCCGTACTTGATGTAGAAGATCCGATTAATACCGAATACAACTTAGAAGTGTCCTCGCCGGGCATGGAACGTCCCTTATTTAAGTTACAACATTACATCGAATCAGTGGGTGAAGTCGTCACATTACGATTAAAGATGCCAATGGGAGACAGACGTAACTTCAAAGGTAAGTTATTGTCCGAAGCCGATGGCATGTTAACCATAGAAGTGGATAACCAAGAATTTGTATTGGCCTTTGCCAATATTGAAAAAGGCAATGTTGTTCCAACGTTTGATTGAGTAGATGGCCATTAAGGCTTTTGCTAAAGAATAATCAGTGAGGCAATCATGAATAAAGAAATTTTGTTAGTGGCGGAAGCCGTTTCAAATGAAAAACAAGTTCCAAGAGAAAAAATCTTTGAAGCGTTAGAGTTTGCCATTGCAAGTGCTACTAAAAAGAAAACTGAAGGCGAAATTGAAGTACGTGTTGCTATTGACCGTATTACTGGCGACTTTGATACGTTCCGTCGTTGGATGGTTATCGCTGATGATCAAAAGCAAGAGAATCCTTTTGCAGAAATGACTATTTCTGCGGCTCAAATTGATGAGCCTGACATTCAACTAGGTGACTATGTTGAAGATCAAATCGAATCAATAAAATTTGACCGTATAACCACACAAACGGCTAAGCAAGTTATCGTACAAAAAGTACGTGAAGCTGAGCGCGCCCAAGTGATGGCTGAATACGAAGAGCGTGTGGGTGACTTAGTCACTGGTACCGTTAAAAAGGTCAATCGCGACAACATCATCATAGACTTGGGTAACAACGCGGAAGGCGTAATTTACCGTGACGATATGTTACCTCGTGAAACGTTCCGCCCAGGTGACCGAGTACGTGGATTATTGTACGTCATTCGCCCTGAAGCACGTGGTGCTCAATTGTTTGTGAGCCGTACGCACCCAGACATGCTGGTTGAGTTGTTTAGATTGGAAGTGCCTGAAATCGCAGAAGAAACCTTAGAAATTAAGGCCGCTGCTCGCGATCCTGGTTCTCGCGCTAAAATCGCGGTTAAAACCAACGATAAACGTCTTGACCCAGTAGGTGCTTGCGTAGGTATGCGTGGTTCACGCGTACAAGCAGTCAGCAGCGAATTAAGTGGCGAGCGTGTAGACATCGTATTGTGGGATGACAATCCAGCACAATTCGTTATCAATGCAATGGCACCGGCTGAGGTTGCATCCATCGTTGTTGATGAAGATAACCACACCATGGATGTTGCGGTTGAATCTGACAATCTAGCTCAGGCGATTGGTCGTAGTGGTCAAAACGTCCGTTTGGCCGCTCAGCTTACTGGCTGGGAATTAAACGTGATGACGGTTGAAGACTTAAACAACAAGCACGATGAAGAAAATTCAAAAGTGTTAGCTGTGTTCGTTAATGGTCTTGATATTGACGAAGAGTTTGCAGCGGTATTGGTTGATGAAGGTTTCTCTACGCTTGAAGAAATCGCTTATGTACCCATTAATGAGCTACTTGAAATAGACGGTCTTGATGAAGACATTGTTGATGATTTACGTAGCAGAGCGCGCGCAGCACTCACCACGCAAGCGTTAGCGAACGAAGAGACATTGGAAGCCTCTGAACCAAAAGAAGAGCTATTAAGTTTAGCCGGTATGGAACGCCATGTTGCCTACACATTGGCAAGTCGCGGCATTACCGATCTTGAAGCACTTGCGGAGCAAGGCGTAGATGAGATCAGCGATATTGAAGAACTAGACGAAGAAAAAGCGGGCCAGTTAATTATGGCTGCACGTAACATTGTCTGGTTTAACGAAGAATAGGGTCACCAAGAGGAATTACGAATATGGCAGAAGTATCCATTGAAAAACTCGCCGCCGATATCGGCACTTCGGTTGACCGCTTAGTTAAGCAGTTTAAAGATGCTGATATTGTTAAAGCGGCAAATGAAAACGTGACTGAAGATGAAAAACGTCAGTTGTTGGATTATTTAAGCAAACAACATGGCGGTACGGGCTCTGAAGCGCCTAAGCGAATGACATTACAACGTAAAACGACCAGTACTCTGAATATGGGTAAGTCGAAAGCGGTCACAGTTGAAGTACGTAAAAAGCGTACTTATGTTAAACGTACTGATGTAGAAGAAGCACGTTTGGCAGAAGAAGAAACAGCGCGCGCGCTAGCAGAGCAACAAGCGCAACTCGAAGCTGAAAAAGCGGCCGCAGAAGAAGCGAAAAAAGCTGCTGAAGAGAAAGCGAAGAAAGCCGCTGAATCTAAAGCGAAAGCGGAAGCTGAACGTCTTGCCCGTGCTGAAAAAGCGAAAAAAGAAGCAGAAGCGCGTCAAGCCGAAGAATCAGCGTTAAGCCCTGAAGAAAAAGCAGAACAAGAGCGTGTTCGCACTGAAGCGGAAAATATCCGTAAGAAGCAAGAACAAGAGTCTCAACGTAAGCTTGAAGAAGATGCGAAAAAAGCCGCTGATGAAGCGCGCAAACTTGCTGAAGAAAACTCACGTCGCTGGAAAGAAGAAGAAGAGCGTCGTAAGAAGCAAGAAGCGGAAGAAGTGCATGTGCACAGTAATCGCTACGCACAAGAAGCTGAAGATGCTGATGATATTAAAATCGAGCGTGGCGGACGTCGTCGTAAAAAGTCAAAACGCAATGCAGGTTCAGACCTTAAGCATGCGTTTAACAAGCCAGCGCAGCCAGTTGAGCGTATCGTTCGTCTAGGCGAAACGATCACGGTGAGTGACTTAGCTAGCAAGTTAGCCATTAAAGCGACTGAAGTCATCAAAGCGATGATGAAAATGGGCGAGATGGCGACCATTAACCAAGTACTAGACCAAGAAACAGCGGTTCTCGTAGTGGAAGAAATGGGTCACAAATACGAATTAGTGAACGACAACGCCTTAGAAGACGAATTGTTGGCTGACAAAATATCGTCTGAGCTTGCGTCGCGTGCACCAGTTGTAACGATTATGGGTCACGTTGACCATGGTAAAACATCATTGCTAGATTACATTCGTCGCGCGAAAGTCGCTGCGGGTGAAGCAGGTGGTATTACTCAGCATATCGGTGCTTACAGTGTTGAAACTGACAACGGCCGAATTGCTTTCCTAGATACTCCAGGTCACGCCGCGTTTACTGCTATGCGTGCACGTGGTGCCACAGCAACCGATATCGTTATTTTGGTTGTTGCAGCAGATGATGGTGTAATGCCACAAACAAAAGAAGCGGTTCAGCACTCCAAAGCAGCTGGTGTCCCTTTGATTGTTGCTGTTAACAAAATGGATAAAGAAAGCGCCGATCCAGATCGTGTTAAGACTGAATTGTCACAACTAGAAGTGATTTCAGAAGAGTGGGGCGGAGAACACCAGTTCGTTAACGTTTCAGCTAAAACAGGTGAAGGTATCGACGCGTTGCTTGAAGCGATTAGCCTACAAGCTGAATTACTAGACTTGAAAGCGCCGCCTACAGGCTCTGCTAAAGGTATTGTTATCGAGTCTCGCTTGGACAAAGGACGCGGCCCAGTGGCTTCTGTCTTGGTGCAAGAAGGTCAACTTAAGGCCGGCGATATCTTACTGTGTGGTATTGAGTACGGTCGTGTACGTGCTATGCGTGATGAAAACGGTAAAGACGTTGCCATCGCAGGGCCTTCAACACCAGTAGAAGTACTAGGTTTGTCGGGTGTTCCCGTGGCTGGTGAAGACGCGCTAGTGGTACAAGATGAGCGTAAAGCGCGTGAAGTAGCGACTAAACGTAATGCTAAGCAGCGTGAAATTAAACTGGCTAAGCAGCAAAAAGCGAAACTTGAAAACATGTTCGCGAACATGGAAGCAGGTGATGTTAGCGAACTTAACATCGTGCTTAAAGCCGACGTTCAAGGCTCTGTTGAAGCAATTTCTGATTCATTGACCAAATTGTCTACTTCTGAAGTGAAAGTGAACATAGTAGGCAGTGGTGTTGGTGGTATTACTGAGACTGACGCCAGCTTAGCGGCTGCATCTAGTGCGATCGTGGTGGGTTTCAACGTACGTGCCGATGCAAGTGCAAGACGCGTGATTGAAGCCGAAGAAATCGATTTGCGCTACTACAGTGTTATCTATAGCTTGATTGATGAAGTCAAGATGGCGATGACCGGTATGCTAGCCCCTGAATTCAAACAAGAAATCATTGGTTTGGCTGAAGTACGTGACGTGTTTAAATCACCTAAACTTGGTGCAATTGCCGGTTGTATGGTGGTTGAAGGTACGATTAAACGTAGTAACCCAATCCGCGTGTTACGTGAAAACGTCGTTATCTACGAAGGTGAGCTTGAATCACTAAGACGCTTCAAAGATGACGTACAAGAAGTACGTAACGGTGTTGAGTGTGGTATCGGCGTGAAGAACTACAACGACGTTAAAGTGGGCGACCAAATCGAAGTATTTGAAATCGTTCAAGTTGAGCGTGAACTATAATTCGCCAATATAAAATATTAGCGCGTTATTAGTATTGAATTAAAACGGAGGCTTAGGCCTCCGTTTTGTCTTAACAAAAGCATCATTTAATGCTTTAGGAGATTAAAATGGCAAGAGAATTCTCTCGCACCGACCGCGTAGGTCAGCAAATCCATAAAGAGATCGCCAGTATTTTACAGAATGAGTTCAAGAATCGTGACCCGCGTTTGGGCATGGTGACTGTGTCTGCTGTTGAAGTATCTCGCGATTTAGCATACACAAAAATTTACGTGACCTTTTTTGAGAACGACGAAGAAGTCATGGACAACTACTTGTCGATCCTAGAAGAAAACAAAGGTTACATCCGCACTTTACTGGCGAATCGCATGCGTATGCGTGCTGTACCTGCGATTAAATTTGTTCGCGATGGTTCATTAAGTGAAGGTATTCGTATCAGCAATTTAGTGGATGAAACGCTAAACAAAGATAAAGAGCGCGCGCGCAATGCAGGCCGCTCTTTAGATGAAGACGAACAAGAGGATTAAGGCTTGGCTAGACGTCGTAAAGGTCGCGCAATAGACGGAATTTTGTTGTTAGACAAACCATTGGAAATTTCGTCAAATCAGGCGCTGCAAAAAGTGAAACGCGCATTTTTAGCCGCCAAGGCCGGTCATACTGGCGCACTGGATCCACTGGCTACCGGGATGTTGCCAGTGTGTTTAGGTGAAGCCACTAAGTTTTCCCAGTTTTTATTAGATGCCGATAAAACCTATATTGTTACGGCTAAGTTAGGCGTAAGAACAACGACGTCAGACGCTGATGGTGAGGTTGTTGATACCCGTCAAGTGAATGTCACTGAGCAGCAATTAATTGATGCATGCGAGACGTTTAAAGGGCCAATCAAACAAGTTCCGTCAATGTTCTCAGCGTTAAAGCATCAGGGCAAACCTCTGTACCACTATGCACGTCAAGGAATAGTCATCGAGCGAGAAGCGCGCGATATCACTATTTTCTCACTTAAGATCACTCGCTTTGAAGATGATGAAGTCGACATGGAAGTGCACTGCAGTAAAGGCACTTACATACGCTCTTTGGTTGATGACCTAGGACAGCTTTTAGGCTGCTGTGCCTATGTGAGTAAATTGCATCGTACTGCTGTTGCTGACTACCCGAGCGACAAAATGGTGACCTTTGAAATGCTTGAGTCTTTGCTCGAAAAAGCCCAAGCGGAGCAAATACCCCTAACGGATATTCTCGACCCATTGTTAATCCCCATGGACAGCGCCGTAAAAGCACTGCCTAGTGTTAAACTCACACCCGCTTCAAGAGACTCATTTCTGCATGGTCAGCCAGTGCCCTATGTTAGTGAGGCCACTATTGACCAGGGCACTCTGGTGCGCACATATTGCACTGAAGGAAACGTATTCTTGGGTGTGTCAGAGCTCGATAGCGATAACAAAGCGGCCCCTAAACGTGTTGTGGTGTTCACCGAGCAAGGTTAGTCGTATTTGCCCTTGCTAATTCGTTGGTAGTCACTATAATACGCGCTCCTTGGCATGGCTGAATTAGTGATCGGCCTGCTGTATTTTAGCTCTTATATTGGAGAAAGTTATGTCACTAACTACTCAAGAAACTGCAGCAATCATTGCTGATTATGGCGTAAAAGAAGGTGATACTGGTTCACCTGAAGTTCAAGTTGCATTGTTGACGTCTAACATCAACAAGCTTCAAGGCCACTTTGCTGACCATAAAAAAGATCACCACTCACGTCGTGGTTTATTACGCATGGTTAGCCAGCGTCGTAAACTTCTTGATTACCTTAAAGGTAAAAATGTTGAGCGTTATCAAGATCTAATCAAGCGTTTAGGCCTACGTCGTTAATTCGACAGCTTATTGCGTTTGAAAGAAAGCACCTTCGGGTGCTTTTTTCGTTTAAGGAGAAAATTTCGGTCAGATAATGATGTCGGTATTAGTATTGAAGTCATTGCTCAAACGCTTTTAGCCCTTCAACCGTGGCTTTGTAAAAACGGCGAATCTATTTAGGTGGCTATGCTACTTTGTGCCAGTCGTTAACCGAGTAATGCCTGTTCGCGCTCTTTCTCTGTCAATACGTTGACGAAGGGAGTTCTGCGCCTAAGTTTGCGCATTTGAGGCGTGTCAGCTAGTACCCCTTCGATGAAGCTATCCGGAGTGTCATCAATACACTCCATCAAACAACTCCACACTAGGTAGCCACCGTGGCGTAATTGGCCATTGGCGTATCTTGATTCAATAGTGTCTATGACATGTTGACGAAGTTCAGGTTGTGCAATAAGTTTTTCAACCATAGCCTGATGCAACGCTAATATCTGCTTATCAATATTTTCATATTGCGCGCTATTACCTTTTCGAAGAGGATTTCGACGGGTATTTCGATGCGCCCGGTCGGCGCGAAGATGTGGTCTATTCATTATCTCAGTAGTGGTTGAAGCATGGTTTCTAAACCATTGACTTTTACTTCGTGCATTAGGGCCAGTTGTTGTCCAAGTTTACCCTCGGGAAAGCCTTTTTGGCTAAACCAAACAAGGTAAGGCTCGGGTAATTCCAGCAGCTTGCGACCGGCGTACTTACCAAAAGGCATGGTTTGATTGATGGCATCAACGAGTTGTTGATGTTGCTGTTCAGGCATCTTTTGAGTTCACTTTTTGTTGTGTATTCCACAGATGGTAATACGGACCATTATTGGCTAAAAGCAGTGTATGACTACCTTGTTCTACCACGCGGCCATCTTGGATCACTATGATGCTGTCAGCATCGACTATGGTCGAGAGCCTATGGGCAATAACAATACTGGTATGCCCGATTGCAATCTCTCTAAATGCACTCAAAATCGCATGTTCAGATTGACTGTCCAGAGACGAAGTTGCTTCATCAAACAATAGGATCGGAGCACCTTTTAATATAGTGCGAGCAATGGCGACGCGCTGTTTTTCGCCCCCCGATAACTTCAGACCCCGCTCGCCTACTTTGGTGTCTTTCCCTAGGGGTAGGGATTTGATGAATGCAGATAGATGTGCGTGGTCGATGGCTTGGTAAACCTCTTCATCACTCGCCAAAGGGTTACCGTAACGGATATTCTCAAAAATACTGTCATTAAATAACACTGTGTCTTGCGGCACTATACCGATGGCTTGCCGTAACGAGGCTTGTGTCAATTGGCTGACAGGCTGCTCATCAATATAAATTTCGCCGCTATTGGCATTATAAAAACGAAACAATAACTTAATAATGGTAGATTTACCGGCGCCGCTTGGGCCAACAATGGCTACTTTTTTACCCGCAGGTACGCGAAAGCTCACACCGTGCAAAATTTGTCTGTCAGGTCCGTAGCCGAAACTTACGTTCTCAAAACGTACATTGCCTTTGCTGACGACTAACGGTTTGGCATCTTGATTGTCGATTACTTTTGGAGATTTACTGAGTAAGGTAAAAAGATTCTCGATGTTTGCTAATGCTCCTCTTATCTCGCGATATACAAAACCAAGGAAGTTCAGAGGCATGAAAATTTGCATGGTAAAGGCGTTAACCAAAACAAAGTCACCGATGGTCATGGTGCCTTGTGCAACATAATATGCAGCAACGGCCATCATGCTGGTCATGGCAATAGCAATAATGGTGGCTTGACCGCCATTTAGGGCAAAAAGAGATAATCTGTTTTTACGCCGTGCCGTTTCCCAGTCCGCTAAGGCAACATCGTAGCGCTTAGCCTCATAATCTTCGTTATTGAAATATTTAACTGTTTCGTAATTCAGTAGGCTATCAATCGCTCTGGTATTACTTAGCGAATCGGCTTGATTGACCGCTCGCACAAACTCGGTTCTCCAGTGCGTTGCTCTTACAGAGAAGCCGATGTAACCAATAACTGAGACCAAAATAATCGCCGCGAAGCTCCAGCCATAGTTGTAAAAAAGCACACCGACAACAGCCAGTATTTCCAGCAGAGTAGGGACAATATTAAAGACTAAGAAGCGCATCAGAAAACTTATGCCACTGGTGCCACGCTCAATGTCGCGAGACAATCCCCCCGTTTGGCGATTTAAATGATAGTCGAGATCTAGTCTGTGCAGATGTTCAAATACTTGTAGGCTAATACGGCGCATAGCGCGTTCAGTCACACGTCCAAAAAGCGTGTCACGTATCTCCCCAAACAAGACATTGGCTAAGCGCAGCAGCCCATAGGCGGCAATGAGCGCAAAAGGAACAAGCACCAAGGCGTTTTCTGCATCTGGCGTGTTTAGAGTGTCAACGGCGTGTTTTAAGACAAAAGGCAGGCCGATACTGGCGATCTTTGCTGCGATAAGGCAGAGCATAGCGATGAAAACGCGGCGCTTGAATTCCAATAAATAAGGCCATAGTTGTTTTACTACGCGCCAATTAAAGGGGATATCGTCAATTTGAGTGTGTTGTTTAGAACGCATGAGTCTCGTTATTCAGTATGTGCTCAATCGGATTTTATTGAGCAGTTTCGACCATTGGACTTGGCGCGGTACAAATTTGTATCGGCACGGCTGATAGCATGATCTAGATTGTCTTGAGGGTGCATTTGATATATCCCTAAGCTGACCGTGACGGTGAAACTATCTGAGCCTGCTTGATATTGCTGCTTAGAAACTTGAGCGCGTAGCTTTTCCGCTAACGTAAAGGCTTGCTCTTGTGTGGTTTCTGGCAAAAGAAACAAAAACTCTTCTCCGCCCCAGCGCGCAACGGTATCTTGTTTGCGAAGTGCTTTGTCAAAAAGTTGACCAACTTGTGTGATGACACCGTCTCCCACATCGTGACCAAATTTGTCATTTACTCGCTTGAAATGGTCGATATCACACATCATAAGCGTCAAATTTTTATGGTGCCTTAACGTACGCTGGTGCTCGTATTCTAACTTCTCAAGCATGCCCCGACGATTTTGCAATCCTGAGAGTGGGTCTAAGCGCGCTTGCTTTTCAAATTCACGGCTTAACTCTTGAAGTGTTTTAAACGAACGCTGACGAGAATATTCATAGAACACGAATAGCAAGCTGACGGTAATAAACGAGTAGATAAGCCGTGAGCTAAACTCGTCACTGTATTGAGCCATTAAGAACAGGTTACCTGGATACTCTAATATCACAATAGCCACAAAAGCGAAGCAACCTAATTGGATTAAGCCCCGCTTCAAGCCACCAAAAAAGAGCACTACAGGTGGAACAATGTAAATCCACAGAGGGCCGGTATTCTTAACCCCACCAGTGACTATTAGGTAGAGCATCAGAAGCATTAATGCGCCTGTGACCAAATTAGCCGAAACTTTATAGCCATTTTTACTTTGAAAAAATTTGAGAATTAAGCGAGAAGTGAAAAATAAAGCACTTGCTACCAATAAAGTCACGCCTAGATAGAAGTCGTCATTTTTCGCCCCAGCACTACGGATCAGGGCACTTACCCCGAGCACCAATGTGATGAAATAACCAATCAAGCCAAATAAGTTGGTGACTTGAATTTGCTGACGCACCGCTGGCGTGTTGCTCTTATTCGTGCCGGTATTTAAATAGGCGCTAAATAAACGCTTTACGATAAACATACTTGTTCACTTTCCCTTTGTGTTACTCAAAATCGCTCACGATCTGGGAACTCAATTGCGATAATTGCTCTGCAAGTAGCGCCACGCTATGGCTGTAGCCTTCCTGGGTTAGGGGCGAGGTAAAAGAAAAGCTGTTAGTTGATACACTTTTCCCGTTTTTACCCGCATCCGTCCGTCTATTCCCTGTTCGCCAAAACTGACCACTGCTAATGACCGTTCCCTGATCTGTCGCCATAAAATACTGAACACTCAAAATAAGATGCTCCTGACCCAAGTTTGCTTCAGGTGAATCATAAGCGACAAAACGTGTCGCTTCAGCATGCTGGTTTAACCACGCAAGCATCGTATCATGAATCCCATTTTGCAAACTTTCTGCCCACAGATCCACGTCAGAATAATACAGCTTGTTGCCCTGAATTTGCATCACTAAATTAGGCCGTTTGAGATAATCGGCAAGCTGTATTTTGTCCAATATAACGATCTTCTCAATCTCGGGATTGTTTATCGTGATCAACGGCGCGTCGCTGTTCAATAAATATATCTGTCTATTAGGGGCAGGGGATGAACTGCAGCCAGAAATCAATCCTATCATTAGAAAAATGCTAAACATCTTCATATTATTTTCGCTCTTGCTGAGTGTTATTATTGCTGATGCCGGGCTGTAAATAAGGCTTAGGCGCTTTATCAAAAATTAGACTATTAGGTGCTTGATTAAGCTCCAGAAGCAAAGGTTGTAGCTCCCTTAGCCTCTGCTGGAGTGAGTCTAACGTCTGGTTAATTTCATTATTGGTTTTGGAGCCTGCAGAGAAGCCTTTTGTTAACTCTGCGATCCCCGCCAAGGCATTTGCTAGTTTAACGCTAACTTGTTGTTCTTCCATCTGCTTCAACGTACCGGAAAAATCATCAGCGGTGCTGTTCATACTATTGGCACTCGCACTTATGTCGTCCATCATTTTGTTTGCAGCTTCGGATAACTGAACGAGATCCATGTCGTTAATGTTATCTAATATGGCCCCGACTTTTTCGGTGATTTGTGAGAACTCATTAGAGATACTGGGGATCACTGGATAGTCTTGAAATTTTTCCATTTCAACAGATGGCAGATTGGCATATTGTTCCAAGTTAACAAAGAGCGCTCCAGTGAGTAAATTACCTGTTTGCAATGACGCTCTAAAACCGTTTTCGACCCATGTAGTTATCTGTTGGTTAATAAATTTAATACCAATATCATCGTCCGTTTGCTCAACACGCCCAGGTTGAATGCCAATGACGACAGGAATCGCTACCCCAGCGTCTAACCACTTTTGTTGGTTAGCATTCGGTGGGTTGATATCCAATACTTTACCCACTTTAATGCCTCTATACTCAACGGGGGCACCCACGTGTAAGCCCCGCACAGTATCCTCCACTAAAATCACAAATTTGGCTGATTCTTTATAGCGCTCTTCAGCGGCTGAGTCGTAAGAGTCATGAATATTGAAATATGATCTTTCACTGACTCTATTGCCTTGTGGCATGCCTTCAGGCACGCCAAACGCAACCCCGTTTGTGATTAGTGTTTCGATACTGCTACTTTTCACTTTAAAACCGTTTGCGCCAATGTCCATCTCTACGCCACTGGTATTCCAAAACTTGGTATTCGTGGTAATTAACTTGTGATATGGCGCTTGTATAAACGTGTTGTAGTACACAACACGTTCTTCGAAGTTAAAATAGATACTTTCAAACTCTCCGACCTTTAACCCTTTATAAATAACAGGGTCGCCTTCTTTAAAGGCGAATTCAGCGTCACTGTTGAGCGTAACGTGCAGTCCAGGGGTGCCACTGGGCGTGATAGGTGGTGCTGAAAGTGCCACGAAATCGCGGCTTGATGGGCCTTCTAAATTGGTCGACATGTTGATGTAAGTGCCCGACACCAAAGTATTTAAACCCGATATACCATTAAGTGATATGCGCGGGTTGACGGCCCAAAATTCGGTGCTCTCACGCAACAGCCCTTCAGAATGTGCTGACATTCGTGCGGTAACAAGTACTTTCTGTAAGTCTTCGGTCAATGCAATGGTTTTCACTTCACCGACATCGACGTTATGCATTTTTATTTTAGTTTTGCCGACCTCGAGGCCAGATGCATTTTCGAACACAATATTAATGAGTGGCCCTTGGTTGCTCCATTGGTGATAGAACATCCAAGCTCCCATACAGATTGCGACAATCGGCACCAACCATATTTTAGATATACTCTTTACGTTTGTGACCTCAGCAGGTTCGCCGTTTTCTTGCATGATTAGTGATCGCTCCAAATTAACTTCGTATCGAATGACATTGCCGCAAGCATGGTCAAAATGACCACAGAGCAGAATGCGAGGGCGGCATAGCCAGGGTAAATACTCATGATATTTCCTAGTTGGATCAGGCTAACCAAAATCGCGACAACAAAGACATCGATCATTGACCAACGACCAATAAACTCAGTAAATCGATAACTGATCATACGGGTTTTTTTACGGCCTGCGAATTGGGTTTGCACACTGAAATTCAACCAACACAATATGCACAGTTTCGCCACTGGCACCACTATGCTGGCTATGAAAATGACGGCGGCTATCGGGTATGAGCCCATTTTCCATAGCGTTATAACGCCCCCAAGAATAGTACTGGGCTCATCATCTCCTAAGATATCCGTATGCATGATAGGCAAGGTGTTCGCAGGCACGTAGAGTAAAATCGACGTCAATAGTAATGCCCACGTCGCTTGAATGCTGTGAGATGGGGAGTGCCGTTTATGTATTTTGGGTAACGCACATGATGTGGTGAGATACATTTGATGTTCGTCCATATACATCAATGTGTAGGTCATACAAATAGCAAATAACGCGTACGCATAGAAAGACAAGCCGATACCAATATCTGCCATAGACATTATTTTAACCAAGCTTACTAGCACAGCGACAAGAAAAATTTCCACCATGGTCCAAGCGCGAAGCGCAAAGATAATTTTGAGTAAAACGGCCGCATGTTGCGGTTTTTTACCAAACAGCACAGGGATTAGTAAATACAGTAAACAAAACAGTATGGTCAGCGGCAACACAAGAATAACGGCACTTTGCAAAATCGCTAAGGCCACATAATCATTGTCTGTGAGAGTTTCAATGCTACTGAAGATATTGATTGCATGGTATTGACCGTTTGCACTAAACGATAAAAAATTAAAACTTAGCGCAGCAACCATAAGGACTAAGGCCGCTAACGAGAATGCTACCAACTTTTGAACCATATTCTGGTAGTAGGTTGTGATAACATAATGGCATCTAGGACATTGAGCGCGCTGGCGATGTACAAGGGGAGGTACTTCAACCAAGTAGCCACATTCGTGACACTGAACTTGTTGACAAGCCGTTGTAATCTTTATCGATTCGTCCATACGTGACACATTTGATTTACAATATCTGTAGGTTACCAAAAAGCGCTCAAGTGTGGAAAGATAATCACGCATCCTAAGTATTTTTAGCCAATGCTAGAATCCAGTCCTTTTAAATATTCACAATTTCACGGGTGTTATTCAGGTGTTTGACAAAAAAGTAAAAAAAACTATCACATCAGTCCTCTTCGTATGTTTGGGCAATATTTGTCGCTCGCCTACGGCAGAAGCGATATTTCGCCATAAAGCACTACATGCGGGCATGAGTATTGAAATAGATTCCGCCGGCACGCTTGGGGCACACATAGGTTCGCCACCGGACAAGCGTTCACGGGCTGTGGGCGAAGAGAGGGGCTATAGTTTTAAGAAAATAAAATGCCGTAAGGTAGACCTAAGTGATTTTGAACATTTCGATTACATTGTCGCCATGGACAAACAGAATCTACGAAACTTACTAGAGATATGCCCAGAGGAACATCAACACAAGATTGCTCTTATGATGAGTTTTTGTTCCTCACAAGAAGATGAAGTACCGGACCCCTACTACGGGGGCAAGCGCGGGTTTGAATACGTATTGGATTTAATTGAACAGGCATCGGATGGCCTGCTTGAACAGATCAAGCAGCGTTTTGCTTAGGGAAAAAGAAAGACGGTATTGGAGTAACTAACAATGCGTTTTTTGGTTTTGGAATTTAACAACGCATTTCCTTGTATTTTTGATTGTGAATGGCGGTGTTATCTGGGGAATCGCGCATCCATATGGCTTACTGAGATAACTTAACAGCGAATAATTGATTTTTATCGTCATTCTTTACCTTGAGCGTATTTCATCAAGGCCGAGATCAGGTATGATTAGGGGTCACATTTGTATGTTGCTTACCAACCGTTTGTGAACTAATTTTTCATTTCCTACTTTACTAATTTTTAAGGACACATTGTGAGCCAATGGCAACCTGATAGTTGGCGTCAAAAGCCAATTCTGCAACAACCTACTTACCATGATCAGCAACACCTAAAAGATGTAGAGCAAAAGCTTAAATCTTATCCGCCACTTGTTTTTGCCGCTGAAACGCGTCAGTTGTTTAAAGAGTTAGGCCAAGTTGCTGACGGTAAAGGCTTTTTGCTACAAGGTGGCGATTGTGCAGAGTCCTTTGATGAATTCAACGCACCGAAAATTCGCGATACATTCAAAGTTATTTTGCAAATGGCGATTGTGTTGACCTTCGCAGGCCGTTGTCCAGTGACAAAAGTTGCTCGCATGGCTGGGCAATATGCTAAGCCACGCTCCGGCGATTTTGAGACCATTGGTGATGTGTCTCTACCTAGTTATCGCGGCGATATCATCAACAACTTTGAGTTTACTGAAGCGGCACGTACGCCAGATCCTCAGCGCATGCTCGATGCGTATCATCAAAGCGCATCCACCTTAAACTTATTACGTGCGTTCGCTCAGGGCGGCTTGGCAGACTTACATCAAGTAAACCGCTGGAACATGGCGTTCGTTGAGAATAACCCTCTAAAAGAGCGTTACCAAGATGTGGCGCGTCGTATACAAGACTCGTTAGAGTTTATGGACGTGATGGGGATCAATACCAGCAATACGCCGACCTTGCACGAAACAAGTTTGTATACCTCTCACGAGGCCTTATTGCTTAACTATGAGCAAGCACTGACGCGCGTAGATACTCTGACTGACAAGTGGTACAACTGCTCAGCGCACATGTTGTGGATAGGTGAACGTACCCGTCAACTTGACCATGCACACATTGAGTTCTTCCGGGGTATTCATAACCCAATCGGGGTAAAAGTAGGACCGACCATGCAAGGCGATGAATTAATTAAGCTCATCGATGCGCTAAACCCAGAGAATACGTCTGGTCGTTTGACCTTAATTACTCGCATGGGAGCAGATAATCTCGAGCAAAACTTACCTGCGCTACTGCGCCGAGTGAAACAAGAAGGGCGAAATGTTGTGTGGAGCTCTGATCCTATGCACGGCAATACCTTCAAGGCATCAAGCGGTTACAAAACGCGTAACTTCGACGCTATTTTGCGTGAAATTCAGCAGTTCTTCGCAGCACACCGTGCCGAGGGCACTCATGCCGGCGGAATTCATTTAGAAATGACTGGTCAGCATGTAACCGAATGCACAGGTGGCGCATATCAAATTGGTGATGATGACTTAGCACAAGCCTATAAAACCCAATGTGATCCGAGGTTGAATGCAGACCAAGTGCTAGAAATGGCGTTCTTGGTGGCTGACCATTTAAAAGTCGGGTAAGCAAATCGCATTGCACCCATAGCCAAATATGTGGTATTAATGAAAATAGTTTTCATTTGTATTAATTGTTTGGTGAGGGTGCGATGACACTTTGGGATGTCCCTGCAAAAAAATCTGCATTGATCAGTGGTTTAGACGCCTCTTTACTGCCAGCGGTAACAAACCGATTGTTAGAAATGGGCCTAACAGACGGTCAGTCAGTTCGTTGTTTGAGGCGCAGTCCTATGCGCGGGCCACTTGTGGTTCAAATTGGCGACTGTGTTTATACCTTAGAGCAGAGTATTGCTGATAAGGTTGCTATCAGTAGCCTTTCTTAATTTTCTTATTTCGTTTTTACCCCGATTAAATTATTCATTTTCCAGGGATAAATACTCAAGGGTAACCTTTACTATATGGGCGTTAACCTAACGCTCGTTCAATCAAGTTGTGTCATGAAAAATATTATTTTAGTGGGTAAGCCCAACTCTGGGAAAAGTCTGTTGTTCAACCAATTAACTGGGTTACGTCAGAAAGTGGCTAATTTCCCAGGTGTAACCGTTGAGCTCAAAAGTGGTCAATTTGGTGAACATAGGTTAATTGATTTTCCAGGCGCTTACTCCCTAAGCACGCTTTCTCGAGATGAAGAAATCGCCGTGGAAAAAATCCACGAAGCCATGCACGACGCCAATACAGGCGTCATTGTGTGTAACCTTGACGCCACTCGATTAGAGCGAAGCTTGGTATTTGGGTTACAAGTGCGCGACCTAGCTAAACAGCATAATAAAGCGTTGGTGTTTGCCTTGAACATGATTGATGAGGTTGAGCGCTTTAGCCACAGCGTTGATTGTGAGAGGTTAGCGCAAGACTTGGGTGCCCCTGTATTTCCTGTGTCGGCGAAAACGTTGAGTGGATTACATGAATTTAAATTAGCATTACAGGACGTGGTCGCCCGGCCCGAAAACTTTGTGCCAACCAAAAGCGTAGGTGAAGGCGATACCGTGTTTAGTATCAGTCGTCAAATCGCCAAACATTACGGCATTCACGCTGATATCGTATTAAAACAGCAAAACACAATTGATAGCTTCCTACTTAATAGCGTGCTGGGGGGCGTGGCGTTTTTCGGCATAATGTTCTTGTTGTTTCAAAGTATATTTACTTGGGCTACTCCACTAATGGACGGCGTCGAAGAAATTATTGGCTGGTTAGCGGTTGCCGTTACTTCTGCAATTGGTCCTGGCCTTATCAACGATTTTCTGCAAGACGCCATTTTTGGTGGCTTAGGCTCATTCCTTGTTTTTGTGCCGCAAATAATGGTACTCACTTTTATTATCGGGTTATTAGAGGACAGTGGCTACCTTGCTCGCGCAGCGCTAATTTGCCATAAACCGTTGAGTTATTTTGGTCTATCAGGGCGTAGCTTCATACCGTATTTATCGGGTCACGCCTGCGCTATCCCTGCTATTATGGCGGCTCGCACCATTGAATCTCCTCGTAAGCGCTTGATCACCATGATGACCATTCCACTGATGTCTTGTTCAGCGCGCTTACCCGTGTACGCCTTGCTTATCGCGGTTCTGATTCCAGACACGACATACTTAGGTGGGCTTTTAAGCCTACAGGGAACGGCATTTTTTGTACTCTACTTTCTTGGAATTGTCACCGCACTGTTAGTAAGCGTGCTATTGAACAAGTTTACCAACAAGGATGCTGACAAAGCCGAAATGCCCTTTATATTGGAGCTGCCCAATTATCGTTTACCGCACTGGAAGCCACTTTTATTTCGGGTGGTCACCAGTGCGAAGCAATTTATTCGCAGGGCAGGGCCGGTCATTTTCATGGTGTCTGTGGTTATCTGGTGCTTAGGGTATTTCCCAAGTTCAGAGCATGCGTTAGAGGATTCTTATCTAGCCATGATAGGCCAGTGGATAGAGCCTATTTTTGCGCCTTTAGGCTTAGATTGGCGCTACGGGGTAGCCATTTTGGTCTCCTTCCTGGCAAGAGAAGTGTTCGTTGGGGCACTCGGGACCTTGTTCGGTATTGAAGGGGCCGATGAGAACATTGCTGGCCTCGCGACAAATATTCAAGCCGACGGCCTAACCTTAGGCGCAGGACTCGGCTTACTGATATTCTATGTTATCGCCTTGCAATGCGTTGCCACGGTAGCAACCTTAAAAGGTGAAACGGGTAGCAAAAAAATTGCTTGGGGATTGTTCGCTGGCTATGGTTTGCTAGCCTATGCTTCGGCTTTTTTTGTTTCGCATATTTTTTAATTCAGCGTCAAAAATTTAGTAGCCTCAGGTGTATGAAATAACGCCTGAGGCTTCCGACTGAGAATGTAGCATCACTGCAACATTGCTGGCGTAATCTCAACAAACTCATCACAGGCGCTAGCTAAAGCATTCGCGGTAAGCGCTGGCACGCCGTACACCTTCGTTTTTACCTCATGCTTCTTTTTCACTGCCTTGAGTAATAAGTCAAAATCTCCATCTCCTGAGAGCAACACGACTGTGTCTACTTGCTGTGCAGCATCTAATACATCAATGGTGATCCCCACATCCCAGTCGCCCTTTGCTGAGCCGTCACTGCGCTGAATAAAAGGCTTTAACTTAACGTTAAAGCCAATGTGCTTCAAAGCTGACTGAAACTTTTGTTGTTGGGAGTCATGACGTTCGGTGGCATAAGCATTAGCGATAACGATGTCGCCTTGCTCACTTAAATGCTGCCAAAACTGTCGATAGTTAAATTGTTTTTGGTAGGTGTCACGGGTGGTGTAATAAATGTTTTGCACATCAACGAATACTGCAATTCTAGCGGGCATAATGAATTCTAATTGAGTAATAACCAATAGGGCATGATAGCACTAAATATTATTGAAATAGCTATTGCGTTTACGCAATAAGTGCTGTAACGTGCGGCCTTGCTTATGAATTATCCTCCGCATTTATAAGCAAGGTTACCATTTCGGTAACGTTGTTAATGTCTTGTCTTACCTTGATCCAGTCAGCCAGCATTTAAAAAAACAAAAATATTAAGCTGAATTATTGAACGGCGAATAAGCGAGCATGTGCTTGCTGTTTATCACTCCTAGACTCATATAAAGTCGTAAAGTTATCGTCAAATCTATAGTGAAGCTTCGTTGAATTTCGCGCGTCAACATTATCGCGCTAATTGAAAGAGAGTTTTATTATGTCTTATTTATACAACGGTTCTCAGATCCGTGTGATGCACCCAGTGCATTCAATTTCTGTAAACAAACAAAGCGTAGCATTTGCCGACAAGCAAGGTCGTCAAAACACTAAATTTGCTAATGCAAATGAAGCAAAGCAGTTTGTTAAATGGTTAGTTAATACCTAATCAACGTTTGCTTATACAGCTGTCTGTATAAGCTACTTGAATCCAAAAAAAAGCCTGAATCATGTTATATGATTCAGGCTTTTTTTGTGGCTAGAGCGTCACCCCAAACCGGAGGTTAAGCGCCTAAGCTTTCTAAATAACTTTCATAGTTACCACGGAAATCAACAATTCCATTTGGTGTTATTTCAATGATGCGGGTAGCAACTGAAGATACAAACTCTCGGTCATGACTGACGAATATCAGCGTGCCCGCGTAGTTTTCTAACGCTAAGTTTAATGATTCAATCGATTCCATGTCCATATGGTTGGTCGGCTCATCCATCACCAAAATATTAGGCCGCTGAAGCATCAATTTGCCAAACATCATACGGCCTTGTTCACCGCCGGATATGACTTTCACCGATTTGGTGATCTCATTTTGAGAGAAAAGCAAGCGACCTAATGTACCGCGCATGACTTGCTCGTCATCACCCTCTTGAGCCCACTGATACATCCATTCCATGAGCGTCATTTCTTTTTCGAACTCATGAGCATGATCTTGGGCGTAATAACCGATATTCGAGTTCTCGGACCATTTGACTTCGCCTGCTGTTAAATCAGTGTCTCCGACTAAACACTTCAACAGGGTGGTTTTACCCAAACCATTTTCGCCGATAACTGCGATACGTTCGCCAACTTCAACCATCAAGTCTAAACCGTTGAACAACTCCTTTTCATAGGATTTTTTCAATCCCGTTAACTCTAATGCGTTACGGTGTAACTTTTTCGTTTGCTCGAAGCGAATGAAAGGAGTCTGACGACTTGAAGGTTTAATGTCATCCAGTTTGATCTTGTCTATCTGCTTAGCGCGAGACGTGGCTTGCTTAGACTTAGATGCATTCGCCGAGAAGCGGCTAACAAAGGTACGCAGTTCAGCGATCTGCGCTTTTTTCTTTGCGTTATCTGATACTAAGCGTTCTCTGGCTTGAGTAGAGGCGGTCATATACTCATCATAGTTACCAGGGAATAAGCGAATTTCGCCATAATCCAAATCGGCCATATGGGTGCACACACTGTTTAAAAAATGGCGATCGTGCGAGATGATGATCATGGAGCAATTACGCTCGTTTAGCACGCCTTCTAGCCAACGAATGGTGTTAATGTCCAAGTTGTTGGTAGGCTCATCAAGTAGCATGATATCAGGATCTGAAAAGATTACTTGAGCAAGCAGTACGCGAAGTTTCCAACCTGGTGCTATCTCACTCATAGGGCCATAGTGTTGCTCTACCGGAATACCCACACCGATTAATAACTCGCCGGCACGTGCTTCTGCGGTGTAGCCATCCATTTCAGCGAACTCTGATTCTAAATCGGCAACGCGAATACCGTCTTCTTCCGTCATTTCAGGGTTAGCATAAATAGCATCACGCTCTGCTTTGACTTTCCACAGTTCATTGTGTCCCATCACTACAGTATCAATAACACTGTACTCTTCGTATGCGAACTGGTCTTGCTTCAATTTACCGATACGCTCACCTGGGTCGGTGGAAACGTTCCCGGCAGATTGCTCTAAGTCTCCCCCAAGTATCTTCATAAAGGTTGATTTACCACAGCCATTTGCGCCGATTAAGCCGTAACGATTTCCGTTACCAAATTTAACTGATACATTTTCAAATAATGGCTTTTCGCCAAATTGCATAGTGATGTTTGCGGTCGTTAACAATGTTTTCTTCCGAGTAATTTAGGTGAATGTGTTGAAGGTGTTATTCCTCGCCACTAATCAATTACGCTAGCGATTTGTGCTTAAGCTGACAGATTAGAAAACAGCGCCCTGTGATTAAACGTTAACTTTAATTTGGCGCGACTGTTTGAGGAAAATAATTCGGCGCGTATTATGCCACAAGCATGTATGACTCGGCTAATTTTAGCCTGAATTACGGACAGTTTTATGACAAAGGTGATAGATGCAGACAACTCAAGTAGCTTGATATCTAAAAAAACAACTTAAATCAGAGCGTTTATATATGTGTTAAATACGCATGCGAGTAAGTCTATGGGAAATTGGAACGTGTGGCGGGGCAGTGAGCTGATATCGATTAATCTGTTCTTTTACATAAAGTAAAAATACAAACTAACCGATACTGCTGAGTTATCGTGAGCAGGCGTTACTCATCAAGGGGAGTATTAAAGTCTTCGGATAATTCAAAGTCACCTGTCACTTCGCTTACGCGATTATCGACAAAGTGTAGGGTTAATTCTTTACGGAAATCTTTACCACGCTTAGCCATCCCGCGCTTCATTTGATACAAGTAGTACCACGTATCATGATCAAACGAGTCCTCTACTACGGGCTTTCCTAACACGTACTCCACTTGCTCTTTAGTCATGTTAATGCGTAATTTACTAACATCACGCTCATCTAAAAAGTTACCTTGTGGTACATCAATTCGATAAATCCAATCAGCACAAGCAGACAACATCAATGAGGCGGCAATCACCGCCAATATATTTCTAAACTTCATTCTTATTTAATTTCTCAGCTATTAGGTAAATAAAGACCCTACAAGTACTTCGCTAAAGGTCCATAGGCGAAGCATCCTAACTCAGCCAAGACAGCCTAATCAATGCATAATTGTTAAGAATTACTGATTTGTAGTAACTCTTTGGCGTTGGCGAGGGCAGAATCCGTCAATTTGTCTCCAGCTAGTAGACGTGCCAACTCCTCAATTCGTTCATTTTCTTGTAAAGAAATCATATGAGTTTCTGTGGTTTTCTTGTCACTGAACTTGGTAACGAACATTTGGTTGTGCGCGCGTGCTGCCACTTGGGGTAAATGCGTTACGCAAATTACCTGACAGGTTTCACCTAATTTACGCAGTAAATGCCCCACCACTGAAGCGGTGGAACCACTAATACCGGTATCAACTTCGTCAAAAATCATGGTTGCTACCTGACTGTTATGAGAGCTGATCACTTGAATTGCAAGACCAATCCGCGACAACTCGCCACCAGAGACAACCTTTTCAATTTTATCAAGGGCTTGTCCTTTATTGGTCGACACTTTGAATTGAATGTTGTCCAAACCATGCTTGCTAGGAGAGGCACTGACCTGCGGCTCAACTTCAATTTTAAATATCGTGTCGCCCATATTCATTTTGTGAATTTGGCTTTCCACCTGCTTGGCTAATTTGCTTGCGGCTTTAGTACGCGACAGGCTAAGTTGTTCGCAGCTTTTGAAATAAAGCTTCTCTAGGACTGAGAGTTCGTCCTGCATGCTATCCAACATTTGGTCATCTTCAGAAAGCTGAGACAATTCTTGGGTCAATGTTTGGTGGTAGGTATATAACTCTTCCGCTTTAACGTGATGCTTTCTGGCTAAATCTAACGCTTGAGAGTAGCGCGCTTCAACCTGCTGCATTTTCATTGGGTCTATTTCTAGCTGATCAGTGTAATCTCTAAGCTCTTGAGCAGCTTCATCAATTTGAATACTCGCTTCATTCAACAATGCTAAAATCGGAGAAAGGGTCGGGTCGTGATCCTGCAATTCCGTCAATCTATCAATACTATTTTGCACCGCAGATAGGGCATTAAAGTCATCGGCTTCGTATAGTTGATAAAAACTCAACTGAGTCTGCTCCAGCAAGGCTTGACTATTACTGAGTCTTTTATGCTCACTTTCCAGTTCAGAAAACTCACCCTCGCCGATGGCAAATTCATCTAACTCAGAGACTTGATACGACAAAAGCTGAAAACGATCTGCACGCTGTTGCTGACCCGCCAATAACTCACGATAAATTTTCTGTTTATGTTGAAGGCTTTGGTAGTACTGGGCCACATTATTTAGAAGAGAAGGATGCTCGGCAAAGTTGTCCAGCAATTCGCGCTGTGTATCCGCTTTCAATATCTGTTGGTGGGCATGCTGACCATGAATACTTAACAAGTATTGCCCTAAACATTTCAGCTGGCCTAAGGGGACAGGTGTGCCATTCACGAATGCTTTCGAGCGGCCCTCGCTAGAGATGACTCGTCTGATTAAGCAATCATTTCCATCGTCTAATTCGTGCTCTTTTAACCATTTTGCGGCAAGTGACAATTTACTCACATCAAAAGATGCACAGATTTCGGCCTTGTCAGCACCGCTGCGCACGAAACCCGCTTCGGCCCTATCGCCTAAACACAACCCTAATGCATCCACTGAAATGGACTTACCAGCGCCAGTTTCACCTGTGACCGCTGTCATACCTTGGGATAAATCGATGTCCAGAGATTTAACCACAGCAAAATTTCGAATTGAGAGATGAAGTAACATATATTTACCTGTTCAAATATACAGTAACTGTAAATATATACATATTTTCAAGGCTGTCTAGTAGTTGACTAAAATTTATTCTGCTGATGCCTCTAGTAAAGTTTACTTCCCCAGCCGAGTTTTGTGCGTAACACGTTGAAGTAATTGTAATCTTTGGGGTGAATTAAGGATAATTTGGCGGGGTTTTTACGGATAATGATTTCATCCCCCGGTAATACGGCTAGCACGATATGGCTGTCGCAGCTGACTTGTAAATTGTCCTTATTTTCTGGTGATACTTTGATGCGCACCGTGCTATTTGCATCCACAACAATTGGGCGAGCGCTGAGGGTATGCGGGAACATGGGCACTAAGCTCAGGGCGTCTAGATTGGGGGTTAGAATGGGGCCGCCGCCTGATAACGAATAGGCCGTTGAGCCTGTAGGCGTTGCAACGATAAGGCCATCTGAGCGTTGACTAAACACGAAGTTTTCATCTAAGTAGACTTCAAACTCCATCATATGAGCGACTTTACCGTGATGCATTACCACTTCGTTTACGGCTGAATTAGTGCTTTGTAATTCTCCGCCTCGATACACTTCAAGTTCAAGTAAAAAGCGCTGCTCGATTTGGCATTCGCCCGCAAAGATGGAATCGAGCTGGCGTTCAAAGTCATCTGGGTTGATGTCGGTTAAAAAACCTAAGTTACCACGGTTAATGCCTACCACAGCTACATTGTGTTTGGCCAAAACACGAGCGGCGCCCAACATATTACCGTCACCACCAACCACTATGGCTAAATCAGCTTGAGTTCCTATGGTATTTAGATCGGCAATTTCAAATCCGTTACCTTTTAATTGCGAAGCACAACTTTGCTCTACAATCATTCGACAGTCCTTTTGCTTAAGATAAACAATCAACGCTTGTAAGCTTAAATTCGCTCCTTGATGCCCTTGCTTGCCTATCAATCCGACGGTGTGAAAACCCATAACAACTCATTAGAATAACCGATTTGGGTTAGTATAATCATCCGTAGCACGGAATGTCATACATTTTTATGTCTATGATTTCTCTAACAGTTCTAACGCTCAATTTGTGCGCGAACGGAAAAATGGGCGAGATGCTAGGGCGGCATCTGACATTTTATTTGAGGTTTAATCAAGTAAGGTGCTTGTTGAGGCTTTGTTTTATGTTGATGTTCTCTTATAGTGCGTTTAATTCAACAAGTTATAAGATTATTCATGGGTCCAATAATGTTAGATGTCTCAGGTTACGAGTTAACACCTGAAGACAGAGAGTTGCTCGATCATCCTTTAGTGGGTGGCGTTATCCTTTTCAGTCGTAACTACTACGATCAAAAACAACTAAAAGAGCTCATTGCTCAAATTCGATTGGCTGCACGCAACAAGATATTAATTGGGGTGGATCATGAAGGCGGCCGGGTCCAGCGTTTTCGCGACGGATTCAGTGCTATTCCTGCAATGGGTGCTATATACGCCCGTAGTGATGAGGATTTGAGCCAGGCACAGCAATACTGCAATACTTTTGGATGGCTCATGGCGGCTGAATGCCTCGCATTTGATATCGACTTAAGTTTTGCGCCCGTGCTCGATTTAAACGGCGTATCGGATGTTATTGGTGATCGCTCTTTTCATACCCAGCCAGAACCCTTAATTCAACTTGCCAGTGAGTTTATTAAAGGCATGCACCGAGCAGGGATGAAAGCCACAGGTAAACATTTTCCTGGGCATGGTAATGTCAAAGAAGACTCGCATGTTGCGATGCCGGTAGATAATCGAAGTCTTGAACAAATCACTCAGCTAGATATGCAGATTTTTAGCCGCTTAAACGACATGGGCTTACTTGATGGGGTGATGCCAGCGCATGTGGTGTACTCTCAAGTGGATGATATGCCAGCAGGTTTCTCTAAAGTCTGGTTACAAACCTACTTGCGCCAAAAAATGCAATTCGACGGTGTGGTATTTTCCGATGATTTGTCGATGCAGGGAGCCGCGTTTATTGGCGACTTTGCCGCCAGAGCAAATGCGGCACTAAACGCTGGCTGCGATATGGTGCTGGTATGTAATAACCCCGACGCTGCTGCGCAGGTCATCGATAGCTTACCCAGTGATTTACCCACAAATCCGCGTTTAGCAAAGCTTGCCAAAGCGCCCTGTGCTGACTTTAACGCACTGGTTAAAACAGATGCTTACACAGCGGCCCAGCGCACTCTCGAAGCATATAACAATGAGTGTAGATGAGGAGTCGAGCCCGAGGGACAATGCCCGTATGTCCCTCTTGATGTATAAAACGGGGGCGATGATTCATAAATGCCTGCTTTAGGCGATGCATTAGGATAGCGAATGTTATGCGATTAAACCGTCAGCACTTTATTTTAATAGGTCCTTTACTGGCGATACTGTTTTACGGATTTTTACGGTACTCACAGGTCGAATACTTACCGGCAGTGACTGCCGCTATTACTGCATTAACGGTTATTTGGTGGGTCAGTGAAGCCATTCCTATTCCCGCTACCTCTATCGTCCCTTTCGCACTGTTACCCATGTTTGGTGTGCTTGATCATGGCATAGCGGCATCAGCGTTGGGCAGTCACGTTATTTTACTGCTGATGGGGGCTTTTATGTTATCAACCGCACTAGAGCGCAGCGGCGCCCATGAGCGTCTCGCTGTGTATATGGTGCGTTTGGTAGGCGTGAGTAGCGGCCGGCGATTAGTGATGGGGTTTGTATTGGCGACTGGGTTCCTAAGTATGTGGATATCCAATACGGCCACCGTACTGATCATTCTGCCCATGGCATTAGCTGTGCTGTCACACGTAGATAACCCAAAACTGAAAGTGGCGTTGATTTTAGGGATTGCATACTCTGCCAGTGTCGGCGGCTTAGGGACGCTCATCGGCACACCGCCCAACGTGATATTTGCCGGTATTTATCAAGAGCAAACAGGGCAAGAATTTGGCTTTTTGGCGTGGATGAAAGTAGGCGTTCCCGTTGTTATTGTTAGCCTTCCGATTATCGCCCTGTGGCTAACCCGCAATGTGACCCTAGAGCATGATATTGAATTGCCTACCTTGGGTGCTTGGCGAAAAGAAGAATCCCGTACCTTGTGGGTGTTTGGTTTAACGGCCTTAGCATGGATAACGCGCAATGAGCCTTTCGGCGGCTGGAGCGGTTGGTTTGATATTCCATACGCGGGTGACAGCACCATCGCATTGACCGCTGCAGTAGTGATGTTCATTGTGCCAAATGGGAAAGGAACCAGATTGCTCGACTGGGAAACAGCAAAAAGGATCCCTTGGGGCATACTGCTGTTATTTGCAGGTGGTATTGCTTTGGCTAAGGGCTTTAGCGCATCAGGGTTGAGCCAAATCTTAGGAGAGTGGCTACTTAGCTTGACGAATTTACCGCTGGTGATGGTTATTTTAGCTATTTGCTTAATCGTGACTTACCTAACGGAGATCACCAGTAACACAGCAACCGCGACTTTGCTGATGCCTATTCTCGCTGTTGCCGCGGTTTCTTCAGGTAACGACCCTGCTTTATTTATGATCCCCGCCGCTATGGCTGCTAGTTGTGCCTTTATGCTTCCCGTAGCGACCGCTCCCAATGCAATTGCCTACGGTACGGGGGAAATCACCATAAAAGACATGGTCAAAGAAGGGGCTATTTTAAGCTTCTTGATCTCCAGCATAGTGGGGTTAATGTGTTATGCATTGCTGCGATGACACATGAGATATTCGCTCAGATTTAGGTCATCGTTTATTAAAGCACTTACGCCAACCTTTATTTCACTAAGGTGCCCCTGCATAACAAATGAATAAAACCAAATAGCTGCATTTAAGTGCAGCTAAGGGGTAATCACACTCTACATTGGTGCATAAATACTCTTCACATACGCATTTTCATGAAATTTCCCGCCTTGCCCGAATGGCATCAATACTGCACAAGCCTGCGTTTTAAAATGATAAAAAAGACAAGACAGGAGTAGTAATATGGGTAAGTTGTTGGGTGTCGCGTTAGGCTTAATGTTTACTGCTACAGCGCAAGGGGAAACCTTCGATTGGGGTGAGCTTAAACGCGAGCGTATCGAATTGAAATTACCCTTACTCACAGTTCAAGGTGAACAAGGTCTATTAGCGTGTGGTTACGTGGATGTAAACACATGTAATAAAACAGGTGAAGCGTGCGCAATTGTATCAGGGGTAAAAACCCATGAAGATATGCTGCAAAAACCAGTGTTATTGGTTTCAAAAGCCGCACGGGAATTAGGCGTTGAACCGGGTATGACAGGCACCCAAGCACTTGAATTAATGCGCTAGGGCAAATCTTTACGTCTACCTCTATCTCAGTTGTGGCTAAGTAGCGTTAACCAGCCACAGCTGATTCGATGTTAATGACCGAAGGTTGCTGGTATTTATTGTCAAGTAACTCGCCTCGCCAGCTATTATCAGCATGCAAGTTTGCGGCTGTTTCACGAATAAGCTCAAACACGGCAGCAACGGCGGGGTTTTTGTGCTGATGCTCGGCTAAGCGCAAATAAACCTCACGTTTCAGCTCTGGCTCCGTGATATTAATGGCTCGAATTTGATGACTCGCTTCCAAGTGGCACGTCGCTGATGAAGGGTAAATGGCTAAACCAAACCCCTGAGAAACATAATGCAAAGTGGTCATCAATTGTCCAAAGGCGTTACGTGTCTTTAATTTAATATTGTTTTTTCGGGCTTGCTCCTCAAGCAATTTAGGTAGGGCGTCCCGTCTGTCAGGCATAAAAAGTTCGTAATCTTGTAACGACTCAAAAGGGATTGAGCCAAACAATGAAAGTTCACTGTAGCTGGGGTTTTTGGGCCGTGGTGAAATATACAAATACAAATTTTCGTTAATAAGAGGCAATGAACTAGCAGCATGTTTACGTAAATCTGAGTTGTAACACAGAGCAATATCAATTTGCTGTTCGGCGAACCAACTTTCGACCATATACGAAGGCCCAACTCTAAAGGCTAATTCTACATTAGGAAATCGGTGCTCTAGCTCTGTCTGTAACTGCACCGACAGCACATTACACAATGATTGACTAAGGCCAACGATCACCTTGCCTTTGCACTGGGTTTGCTGCCCAATTAAGTCTAATTTTGCGGTATTGATTTGGTTTAAAATGAGCCGAGCGTGCTCTTCAAATTGAGAGCCTGCATGAGTGAGTGACACACCACGAAAATTTCGCTCAAAGAGTTTTATTTTTAATTCATGTTCTAAGTTCGCCAGTTGCAAACTAATAGCAGGCTGTGCGACATCAAGCACTTTTGAGGCGCCCGATATACTGCCTTGCTCTACAGTGGCCAAAAAGTACTCTAGTTGTTTTGTATTCATTCGCTACCCAAATTTATACTTATTTTGCTCAAATAAACCGCTTGTTATGGAGGAATTAGCAAATTAAATGCCTAAATAGCATTTGCTCTTAGTTAGAGCGCTTGCTCGACAACCAAAAAACGACGTGCCCAGCGCAGACTAAATCGCGTATGCGCATACTTGTTTCATCTCGCCTTCCCTCAAAAAGCAATTTTAATGCCGTATAACTTATTCTTTTTTGTTTGAAAATCGTGATGTAGGCCCCTTTAATTGACCGCATTCCTCCTTGAAAGCCTTATCATTAAAGGGTTATAAAAAAAATATGGGGCCGCACAATACTATTGTGCGTTCTGTCATTTGTTTCGTGTCGCTAGCATATAAACCTGATTTTCCAACCTCATCGAACGATAAATTAGGAAGTACGTTAGAACGATTATGCTAAATATTACGCGAAGACAATTTCTCAGTTATGTAGGGGCAGCGGGTGGTTCATCAGCATTACTTAAAACAAGTTTAGCTTTAGGTTTAATGCCTGATGATAGTTATTCAGGACCCGTTCAAATCAAGCCCGCAGCGAAAGGTGAACAGCCTACCGCACTCATCCTAGGCGCTGGTGTAGCAGGGTTGGCAACAGCCCTTGAGCTCGAAAAAGCCGGCATTCAATGTACAATTTTAGAGGCTTCTTTTAGGCCTGGGGGCCGTAACTTAACCGTTCGCAACGGTGACAAGATTGATGAAATGGGCAACACCCAAATTTGTCAATTTGATAAACAAGAAAATTTGTTTTTCAACTGTGGTCCTGCGCGAATTCCTGGTCACCATAGACGCTTGTTGCACTATTGCAGAGCATTGAATGTGCCATTACAGATCAAAGCCAATAGCAGCAAGATGGCATATTTTCATGATGATAATTCTTTAGACGGTAAACCAAAACGCATCATTGAATACCACACAGATGTACGCGGTTTAATGTCCGAATTGCTCTGGAAGTCAGCAGATTCGCATAATTTTGACCAAATGATGTCAGAAGAAGATGTGGCCACGTTAATGAAGTTTTCTCAGACCTATGGTGATTTAACCGAAAACGGTAAATACATAGGCAGTGAGCGCGCTGGCTCAACAACCGATCGCATGTTGGAGTTTCCGAAGCCTCATGCGCCTATCGAATTAAAAGCCATGCTCGACAGCCAATTTTGGTACGGCGGTTTATTGGGCGCTGAGCTGTATGACTGGTGTGAGCCGTTAATGGAACCAGTAGGTGGCATGGATGGCGTGATTAAAGGCTTCTTGCGTAATCTCAAAACCCAGCCTGTGCTCAATGCGCAAGTGAAGAAAATCTACAACCGTGATAACGGAGTTGAGGTCACTTACGAGCAAGGTGGCAAGTTACATACGGTGCAAGCAGACTACTGCTTTAACAATATTCCTGCTTACTTTATGGCAGGTATCGATAACAACTTCTCAGATACATACCAAGCAGGTTTAGACAGCGTTAAGCGTGGGCACTTGTTTAAAATTGCTTATCAAATGAGCGAGCGTTTTTGGGAGCGAGACGGTATTTACGGCGGTATCAGCTATACCACTGACCCTATTAACCAGCTGTGGTATCCGTCTCATGACATTCATGCGCAAAAAGGCATTTTGTTAGGTGCTTATACGTGGGATGCGAAAGTCAGTGGCGTGTTTGAAAAAATGACACCGCAAGAGCGACTCACCGCTGGGGCGTTGTCCGCTGAAAAAATCCACCCCGGCTGCAGCAAGTACATCGAAAACGGTATCAGTATTCCATGGGCTCGAATGAACCATCAAATGGGCTGTGGTATGCGCATGAGTCCTGAAAATTTTGATAAATATTATCACTTACTGCAAAAGCCCGAAGGTCGTCACTTCATGATTGGCGATCAAATCAGTCATCACAGTGGTTGGCAAGAAGGGGCACTGGCATCAAGCGAGCAAGCCTTGCAACAGTTCAATCACCTTGTTAGTTCTCACTCCAAAAGTGGAGGTGCCAGTCATGTCGCTTAAATCAACACTTTTTGCTTTATTGCTGGCGGGTAACGCCAGTGCATTGCATGCCTCTGAAGCTATTACGCCTGAAGGCCTCGAATATTGCACTGTCTGCCACGGTAGCCAACTGAAGGGGAATGCCAATATTCAAGCCCCAAGATTAGGTGGGTTATCAAAGTGGTATATCGAGCGCCAACTCAATAATTTCAAACAAGGCATTCGTGGAGCCCACACCAGTGATGTGACAGGCAGTGAAATGCAAGCCATGGCACGTCACTTAACGCCAAGTGATATCTCTGCCATTGCCAGTTGGATTGGTCAAACCGAATCGCCTAAGCCAGCCGCAACCCTTCATGGCGATATTGATGCGGGTAAAACCTTGTATCAAGCCTGCGCCGCTTGTCACGGAGCGGATGGTGGCGGTAATAAAGCCATAGGTGCGCCGCGCTTAAGTGGCATTAACGATTGGTATGTACTCACCCAAATCAATCATTTCCGTGAAGGTATTCGCGGTAATGACCAAAAAGACATTTACGGACAACAAATGAAAGCCGCTGTTTCGATGGTGCAATCAGATCCTGATGCGGTGAATCTCGCCGCCTATATCAGCCAACTTAAATAAACCAGGAGTTACCTTTACATGATCAAACGCATGAACAAACGCATTTTACTTACTGCTGCTGCCGCTTTATTCAGTGCCAACAGCTTGGCAGAAGTGACGCGTCACGCCTTACCAAACAACAATCCGTTTCCCATTTCTCGCGCAGTGGAGGTCACGCCTGACACCACGTTAATTTTCCATGCGGGTATGACACCAGGCCCTGTGAATCCTGACGCTGAAAAGGGCAGCCGCGAATATTACGGCGATACCGAAACCCAAGCCTTGAGTGTGTTTAAACGTCTAGAAGGCTCGTTTAAAGACTTAGGCGTTGATTTTGGTGATGTCGTCAAGATGCAAGTGTTCATGGTCGGTGACCCAGCCATGGACGGAAAGATGGACTTTGGCGGTTTTATGAAAGCATACACCAAGTACTTTGGTACGAAGGAGCAGCCAAACAAACCATCACGTTCGGCTTTTCAAATAGCAGGTTTGGCCGGTGGCCCGAACATGTTGATAGAAATTGAAGTGGTACTGGCCAAGCCAGAGTAAACGTCAATACGAGTCCTGCTCGGGAAGAGCAGGCTGTGCAATAACGGAAATAGCCAAGTTAATTAGCTCGCAAAGATTAAAAATAAAAAAGGTGAACACACATGCTCAAGCAAAATAAACTTAGCAAAGCAATAAAAACCGGGTTGATGACCTGCGCAATCAGTTCTGTGGCAGTATCATCAGCAATGGCACAAGAAACACAGACGCCAGATGAGGCGGCTGCTACGTATGAGAAAGTGGTGATTACCGGCTCTCGCGGCGCTCCTCGCTCGCTAGCGGATTCGCCGGTACCAGTTGACGTACTTAGTGAAGACGATTTAGCAGCAGTGCCTTTTTCGGATACCAACGACATATTAAAAACATTGGTGCCGTCATATTCATTGCAACGCCAGCCCATATCGGACGGTGCATCTTTTATTCGCCCTGCCACCTTACGCGGTATGCCAACGGATAAAACTTTAGTCTTGGTAAACTCGAAACGCCGTCATCGCTCTGCACTTGTACAAATCGGTGGTTCTGGTACGCAAGGCCCTGATGTTGCTACTATTCCTGCCTCAGCCCTTAAAGGCGTTGAAGTATTGCGTGATGGTGCTGCAGCACAATATGGTTCTGATGCTATCGCAGGGGTTATCAACTTCGTTTTGAAAGACAATGATGAAGGGGGCTCATTCTCTGTTGAGGGTGGTCAATATTTTGAAGGCGATGGTGACCAAGTTACTATTACCGGTAACATTGGTTTCGCATTAGGTGACAACGGCTTCTTTAGTTTGTCAGGAGAGTATGCGGATTCGGACTCAACTGATCGCGGCGAGCAATATTGTGAAGATTGGTTCTGTGCTGATGCAAGCGATCCACGGGGCGCAGCAAACCCTTATTTAAGCGACCCTGATTTTGTTGCCGGTTTAGATAACGCCAACCTAGGCGGCGAAGACGTGGTACAGCCTTGGGGACAACCCAATACCTCCGCAACGCGGGTATTCTTTAACTCAGGGTATGAATTTAACGATGACATGAAATTTTATGCCTTTGGTAATTACTCTGAAAGTGAAGGGGATGCGACGTTTTATTATCGTTACCCAGGTAATGGCACCATTGAAGATTTGCGCCAAGAAGATGGTTCTATTTATAACCCACTAGAGAAATTCCCAGGTGGTTTTACACCGCGCTTCTTTGGTGATATTACTGATTTCTCACTTGTTGGAGGCTTAGAAGGCGAGTTCGCAAATGGTATCACCTATGATTTCAGTGGTCGTTTTGGCTCTAACGAAATCCAGTACACTTTAAAAAATACTATTAACCCCTCTTTAGGAGCTGATTCACCTACGTCATTCCGCCCAGGTGACTTAACCAACGAAGAAACTCAGTTCTCTGCTGACTTTACTAAGTACCTTGATTTTGGCCTGTATTCCGATGTGTTATTGGCATTTGGTGCCACCTACATGGAAGAAAGCTACGAGCTCACCGGTGGGGAAGAAGAGTCATACTCAGCGGGCCCTTACGCCACATCTGATCCATGGGGATTCTGTGATGATGCAGGCGGCACGACAGCAGCAGGTTTAGCGGTCATCGGTGGTGGTTCTACCCTAGATTGCTCGAACAGTGATGATCCAGTTTATCAAGTCGTGGGTGTCGGCTCTAACGGTTTCCCTGGTTATTCTCCAGAATATTCAGGTAAATACGAGCGCGATATGCATGGTATTTATGCCGATTTAAGCAGTGACGTAAGTGAAGCGTTATTCCTACAAGCCGCTATGCGTTACGAAGATTACTCGGACTTCGGTTCTGAACTCGTCGGTAAGGTCGCGTTTAAGTACACCTTGAGTGACGACTTTAATATGCGCGGTTCAGTGGGTACGGGCTTTAGAGCGCCAACACCTGGTCAACAAGGTACTACCAACGTATCCACCCGTTTACCTGACGGGCTACCAGTAGCCACAGGTTTATTCCCTGCGTTAAGTGCAGTAGGCCAAGCCTTGGGTGCTGAAGCGCTGAAACCTGAGAAATCATTGAACTACAGCCTTGGTGTAACTGGCAATATTGATGACTTGAACGTGACTTTGGATTTCTATCGCATTGAGCTTGAAGATCGCTTCTATGCGGTATCGACCTTGGATGTATCCACGGATGAAACAGATGCAGATGCCTATGCTAACTTCTTGAAGCTAGAAGCGGCCGGTGTCGCAGGTGCAAACACCATTGGTGGTGTTAACTACTTCCAAAATGCGTTTGATACAGTGACCAACGGTATGGATTTCGTGATGACCTACACCATGGGTGACACGGTACTGAGTACGTCTGTTAACTTCAACAAGACAGAAATTGACTCTGATGCCTCTGCGTTCTTAAACGCTGAAGATCAATTTGACTTAGAAAATGCCATTCCAGAGTGGCGCGGTGTAGCGTCAGCGAAACACAGTTTTGAAGACCTTACGTTATTGGTACGTGCCAACGTCTACGGATCATATACTAACGCTATTGATTCAGACGCAACGATTAAGCAAGAATATGATCCAACCGTATTCTTCGACCTCGAAGCGAGCTATCAAATCAGCGAGAATGTAACGATTGCAGCCGGTGCACGTAACATCTTTGACGAATACCCAGACAGCGATGGCGTAACGGTTGACGGTAACTTTAGTCGTGATGAATGTTGTGGCGCAGTGTACTGGTCAAGCAACATCGTTGATTGGCAAGGTGGTTACTACTACATGCGTTTGAATACTGTTTTCTAGGTATACCTATGCATAGCAGTTAACGAACGACCTTACTATTCGTTCATAAAAAAAGCGGCTCAATTGAGCCGCTTTTCTGTGTTGTTGTTATCACTTAATCAGTGTCAGTTTCTTTTGTTGGGTCATAACGGCGTATTTGCACCACCATGCCAAATAAAGGGTGATCAAAATAGTGTAACTGTTTAGAAATTACTCTACGTAACTGATCAAAGTGAAAGCTTTGTAAAAAGTTATTCGGTTGCACATCGGTATCACCGGGTAAGCGCAGGGTAATAGGCGCTCGGTAGTCTAGATTGCTGTCAATGTGCAAGTAGGGCGTGCGACCTAAATTTTCTAGGTACACCTTAAAGTCACCCTCTAACTGCCAAAGCGGTTTCTCCGCTACTTGAATAAAATCTTCTGCGTCGATACTGGCCTCAGCATCAGCAGTAGTGCTCTGGCTGAAATCAATGACCTTTGCAGGCTCTGGCGAAGCGAGCGCTGCATTGATTTGCGCAAATAAGGCCTGATTAGATAATCCTTTCTCCGTGTTATCTTCGTTTTGCTGCGTGTTCATAAAACGTGGATCTAACACTTCGTTTAACGGCGTTTCTTCTTTGCGTTGACCATCTTGGTCATACGCTTGCGCGTAATTTTCACCGGCAATTAATCTAAACGGCTGGGCGTTGTCCTTGCCAAATACCACAGGCTGGCGCCATGTTAAATGCAAAATCGGGGTGAGATCTTTTTGCCAGCGGATATGTTCTTCAAGTTTTTCTAGCTGTTGAGCAGATTTAGGCAACAGGTATGGGCTTTGGCGATTAGGCCATTCCACGCCATCAATATTGCGGGGTATTCGCTCAGGTTGACTGACATCAATAGGCTTGTCATAAGGGCCTGCCAGTAACACGCGGTCTTGTTCGAACGCGCAAGGAAGCGATTGAGGAATTTGCCATTTAACCCAGGTTGGCTCCGTTAAAGTAGGACTCGTGCTAGGCGTAACTTGTGCGCCGCTTTGACTGACATCATCGCTACCAGTGTAGACCCGGGTATCAATGGGGCTTGTTGGGTTATTTGCTACCGAGCTGCTTTGTGCGCCCCGTAGCTGATCAATCAAGGCCGTGGTTTCGTCTGCTGCCGGCTCATCTTGTACATCGAGATAAGAATAATCCGTTTCTGTAAATACCGTGTTTGCTAAGGTGAATTGGCGCTCATGTTGTTCTTTTTGATTTACTTCAACACTGGCATCACACGAAGGTAAGCCAGCACTCATGTAGGTCAGATCCGGCGTAATATAATCACTGAGTAAATCGAATGCCGTTGGCGAAGCAAATTCTGGTGCTTTATGGGCAAAGCTTTCAGCGATACTTTGTGCCGCAATATCTCGCTTAAACACAATCACTTCAACATCAAACCACCAGTCGTTAGCGTGCGCGGTATTGTGCAGGCCTAACGTGCAGCTTAAGGCGAGCAGTGTCATGCCAAGCTTTGGCTTTCGCGCTGTGGTAGATTGGTTTTTGGTGTTAACAAAACTAAACATATTTGGCATTAAGCGGCTCTTAATTGCTGGCTAAACTCATTTAACATATCCAGGATAAGTTGCAGCCTATCGCTGGCGGATTGTGTTGGTACATTAAATTTCAATTTGTTGGCGCCTTCAAGTCGATAAATGCGCGGCTGTGATTGTATCAGTTTAATGATAAAGCTTGGGTCGATTTGGGTTTTATCTGAAAACTCAATCGCTCCCCCTGCATTGTTGGCTTCAACCTTATTAATACCGACTTTCTTGGCTACTAATTTCATCTGGCTGATTTGCACTAAATTCTTAGCGGCATCAGGCAGTAAGCCAAAGCGGTCGATCAATTCAATTTGCACTTCATTGATTTGTCTCTCGTTTTTGCAGCTAGCGAGCTTTTTATACAAAGACAAACGGGTGTTCACATCACTGATGTAATCTTCTGGGAATAGTGCAGGCAAGCGCAATTCGATTTCCGTTTGATTAGCAAGGGCGGTGTCAAGTGATGGCTCTTTGCCTTCTTTTAACGCTTCAACCGCTTGCTCTAACATTTCCATGTACAAGGTAAAGCCGACCGTGGTGATTTGACCGGTTTGGTCGTCCCCGAGCAATTCACCGGCACCGCGTATTTCTAAATCGTGAGTAGCAAGGGCAAAACCTGCGCCTAAATCTTCCAGTGAGGATATGGCATCCAGACGTTTTTTGGCGTCTTTGGTCATGCGTTTAGGGTGCGGCGTTAATAAATAGGCGTAAGCTTGGTGATGAGAACGACCCACACGGCCACGCAATTGGTGTAACTGTGCAAGACCAAGATGATCCGCTCTGTCCATGATAATGGTATTCGCTGAGGGCACATCGATACCGGTTTCAATGATGGTGGTACACACCAACACATTGTGTCGTTGGTGGTAGAAATCCCCCATGACCTTTTCAAGTTCCCGCTCGCGCATTTGGCCATGGCCTATGGCAATACGTGCTTCGGGCACCATTTCGGCAATCTCGTCAGCGGTACGCTCGATACTTTCTACTTCGTTGTGCAGAAAGTACACCTGACCACCGCGTAGAATTTCCCGCATGATGGCTTCGCGGATAAGCTCTTTGCTACGTTGGTTCACAAAGGTCTTGATCGCCAAACGTTTGGCTGGCGGCGTCGCAATAATTGACAAGTCGCGCATGCCGGAAAGCGCCATGTTAAGCGTTCTCGGTATGGGCGTGGCGGTTAAGGTCAAAATGTCTACGTCTGAGCGCAGAGCTTTAAATTTCTCTTTTTGGCGTACGCCAAATCGGTGCTCTTCATCGATAATAACTAAGCCCAAGTCATCAAATTTCACATCACTTTGCAGCAGTTTATGGGTGCCCACTACAATATCCACTTTGCCATCGTCGAGTCCGGCCATGACACCTTTTTGGTCTTTGGCACTGCCAAAACGTGACATTACTTCTATCTTAAACGGCCAATCAGCGAATCTGTCTTTGAAGTTTTCATAATGTTGCTGAGCAAGCAAAGTGGTGGGGACCAAGATGGCCACTTGTTTACCTTGATTCGCTGCGATAAAGGCAGCGCGCATAGCGACTTCGGTTTTACCAAAGCCCACATCACCACAAACGAGTCTGTCCATGGCGTTACTGCTACCCATGTCTTGAATAACAGCGTTGATGGCTTGTTGCTGATCTAAGGTTTCTTCAAAGGGGAAACTGTCGCTGAAAGCTTGGTATTCGTCCCAGGCAATTTTATAAGAGTAACCGGGCTTGGCTGCGCGCCTAGCGTATACGTCAAGTAATTGTGCGGCCACGTCTCGCACGCGCTCGGCGGCTTTTTGCTTGGCTTTACTCCAAGTTTCGGTGCCTAGATTGTGCAGAGGGGCTTTTTCTAAATCACCACCACTGTAGCGGCTGATCAAATGCAGCGCGGATACCGGCACATATAACTTGGCTTCTTTGGCGTATTCAATGGTGAGGTATTCTGTGGTGATCCCGCCAGCATCTAATGTTTGCAAGCCGAGGTAGCGACCCACGCCGTGATCTAAATGCACCACAGGCTGGCCAATGGCCAGTTCAGCCAAGTTACGAATGACGGCGTTTTCGTCAGTGGCTTGGCGTTTGTCACGCAGTCGGCGCTGACTGATCTTATGACCGAGCAATTCGGTTTCGGTAATAAACGCCAGTTCTTTGTTGTCTTCAAAGAGCACGAAACTGTGTTCGGCCAAGCCAATGGTAATACCTACTAGCTCTTTGCTTTTTTGAAATGCATCTAGGTGTTCAAACGCTTTGGGTTTGATGCCCGCTTTACCTAATAAATCGAGCAGGCTTTCACGGCGACCCTGAGATTCCGCGCTAAACAGCACTTTACTGCCGCTTTTTTGCCAATCAGCAACCCGTTGCTTAAGCGTTGCCCAGGGCACTTTGTTTTGTGATTTTATCGCGATATCACCAATCGTGCGGGTGTCGTAATTGGTGACGCCGGCTTTTTGCTCTTTGGCATTTTGCTCTATGGTGATCCGCGGCCACTGCTTTAACGCGCCGAAGAGTTCTTCATTGCGTAAAAATAAATCTGCGGGTGCCATAAGCGGGCGACTGAGGTTGTAGCGCAGTTGCTCGTAGCGCTCGTTCACATCATTCCAGAAGAAGTCACAGGCCTTGGCTAAATCGCCGTGCATCATGAGCAAGGTGTCTGGGTGCAGATAATCAAACAGGGTGGCGCTTTGCTCAAAAAACAGCGGTAAGTAATATTCAATGCCGCCAGGCATCATGCCTTTACCGACTTGGTAATAGATAGACTCTTTAGAATTATTGGCGTCGAATTTTTCTAAGTACTGCTGGCGAAACAGTTTTATGCCGTCTTGATCAGTAGGAAACTCACGCGCCGGTAGCAGCTTAATTTCGTCAATTTTATCCCCTGAGCGCTGGCTGTCGGGGTCGAAATAACGAATGCTGTCGACGTCATTATCGAATAAGTCGATACGAAACGGCTGCTGACTGCCCATGGGGAATAAATCGATAATGCTACCGCGAATCGAAAACTCACTGTGGCCCATCACCTGATTGACATGTTGGTAGCCAGCGCGCTCTAACCCTAAACGGAACGCGTCTATGTCTAAGGTTTGATTGACCTTTAAAAATAACAAATACTTGCTGAGGTAATCTGTTGGTGCCATGCGCAGCATCAAGGTATTAACCGGCACGATGAAGACGCAGTTCTCCGCCTGAGTGAGGCGGTATAAGGTTTCTAAGCGCTGTGAAATAATATCTTGATGAGGGGAAAAGTTGTCGTAGGGCAGGGTTTCCCAATCGGGGAAAAGCTGCACCTGGACGTTTTTACCTTGTAAGAAAAAGCTGAGTTCTTTTTCTAATTTCATGGCGCTTGGGGTATCTGCCGTTACCAGCAAAATAGGGCCTTTGGTCTTGCCCGCAGCGTTGGCAATAGACATTGCCAAACTACTGCCGTGTAAATTGCCCCAGTGAATTGCATCTCGTTGGCCTTTGGCCAAGGTCGGATTAAAAATACTTGCTGTCATCTAAATTAGTCGTTCTTTTGTTGCTTGGCGCGTTTGCGTAATTGCGCTGTTTGAAGATGTAAACTGGCACGTACCAGAAGATCCTGATCTTCTTCACGAATGCAGTTATAAATAAGTGACACATGATATTGCTCGCCTGCCTGCTGGCACTCAATGACTTCGCCATAGCAAAAAATGGCGGAGGCCTCTTCCTTTAGGAACAGTTTTAATTCAACGATTTGCTCGGGCTCGTAGGCTTCATCGCACTTAACGATAATGCCGCCACCGCCGAACTTTACTGACTCGTAAGCTAAGCTTGGGTCGTCTTGTTGCTGTAGTACCAAGGACATTAACAAATCAATTTTGCGAGATTGCGCATTTAAAAAGTTGGCCAGCTCGACAGCATGTTCCCCCATGTTACGCAGTGGGCGTAAGGCTTGGGCATCAATGGCGGTTGCTTCACTAGCCACTCGAAACGCGTAGGGCATGTGCTCCCCTAAGTCATCGACATGGGGCAAAGTAAAGCCAGCCGCAACGGCTTTAAAGTTAACCCGTATGGCATGCTCTATGGTGAAAAATTCATTGAATTGTTGCTGTTTTTCTTCGAGGCTAATGCCGTGCATGTATTCTCCGAAAATGAGTATCGTTATTCACTGTGGCTCAAGGGCCTGTCTTTATCGGCCGGCTAACGGTTAATTTAGCATTTTAGGCGGCAAAACATAGTTTGGCCTATTGTAACCTTGTTTGCGCTATGACCAGAGCGTATTATTCAAAAAACGTTTTACTTTACCATGAGTTAAACGATTATGACTGTAGTCATTTATGCTGTGCATTTTGTTTAAATAAAGTCAGTTAAAACAAAGTCAGGTTAAATAAATTCAGTTTACCCAAACAAACGTTAATAAACACAGTCAAATGAGCCACCGCGTGATGTAACTTGCACGTCGAATTATCTCTAACCCTTTGCTAAGAGTCCATTGCTAGCATGTTTCACTCTGTTTCTGCATTTATCGGTTTGCGTTATGCAAAATCGTCCAAAGGTAATCAATTTATCGCCTTTATTAACGCCTTCTCTGCTATTGGCATCGCCCTTGGTTTAATGTCTTTGATTACGGTTTTGTCTGTAATGAACGGATTCGAGGGGGACCTGAAAGATCGCATTCTCGGTATTGCGCCGCACGTAGTGGTAGATACGCGGGGTGAAAACGAGCAGATCATTTCGAGCTTGTCACAATTACCGGGCGTTACCGCCACCAGTGACTTTATTGAGTCTGAAGGCGTGGTGCAGTCACCGCGCAGCTTAGAAGGCGTGATGATACAAGGCGTTGAGCCACAAACCACCCATGAACACTCTATTATAGCCCAGAATATGTTGGTCGGGCAGATCGCAGATTTAACCCCTGGCAGTTATGGCATTATCGTCGGTCGAGCATTATCAACCCGTTTAGGGTTAAGGGTAGGTGAGCAAACACGTATTTTATCTGCCCAGGGCAGTGTATTTGGGCCGTTTGGGCAAATGCCGAGCCAGCGCTTGTTTACTGTGGTAGGTGTGTTTGATGTGGGCTCAGAGCTTGATGCCAAAGTGATTTTAATGAACATCAATGACAGCGCTAAGCTGATGCGCAATAAGGTCAGCCGTATTGCTCAAACGCGGTTATTTTTACAAGATCCGTTTGAATATAAAACGGTGGTCGACAAGGTTACTGAGCTTGGCCTTGAAAGCGACGACTGGCGCACGCGCCAAGGCCCGTTGTTTGATGCCGTTAAGATGGAAAAGAACATGATGGCCTTAATGCTTCTGCTTATCATCGCGGTGGCGGCGTTTAATATTGTGTCGGCGCTGGTGATGGTGGTGACTGAGAAAAAAGGCGATATTGCTATTTTACTGACCCAAGGGTTGTCGCGCGGGCGCATTATGCAGGTCTTTTTGGTTAATGGCTTATATAACGGTATCAAAGGAACGCTGTTTGGCGCCGCGGGCGGTTTATTACTTGTCAGCCAACTAAACAATTTGTTGAGCTTATTTAATGTGCCGATTATGGCGGCTACCGGCGGGGCAGGGTTGCCCATAGTCATGCATTGGCATCAGGTGTTGATGCTCATTCTGTTTTCCTTGCTGCTGTGCTTTGCTGCCAGTATTTATCCTGCTTATCGAGCGGTGAAGGTTGACCCAGCCAGTGCGCTTAAATATGAATAGTTTTATTGCCGAGTCAGGTAACTCGTCACAAATTTGCCATAATCGCCATCTCTTATCATAAGATTTCAGTGTATAATGAGCGATGATTTAAAATTAGCACGCTGATTTGTTAGCTTAGGCAGTCAGTGGCACTCCACGCTTTAAAGGGTTTTTCGATGGAAAAAACATTTATTACCGCTCAGCAATTACTAGAAGATTCATTTCGCTTAGCATCAAAAGTGTACGAAGATGGTTTTCGTCCGCATTTTATTATTGGCATCTGGCGCGGCGGTGCGCCAATTGGTATCGCGGTTCAAGAATACTTCGATTTTAAAAAAGTAGAGACAGACCACATTGCCGTGCGTACATCGTCTTATTACGGTATCGATCAACAATCAAAAACCATCAAAGTGCACGGTTTGCATTATTTGATTGAAAACGCCAATGCCGAAGATGACTTGCTTATTGTTGATGACGTGTTTGATTCAGGCCGCAGTGTTGATGCGCTGATTAAGCAAATTAAGAAGTTGTCTCGCGCGAATATGCCGAAAAACATTCGTATTGCTTGCCCTTACTATAAGCCGCAAAACAATAAAACGGACATAGTGCCAGACTACTTTGTACACGAAAGTGCCGAGTGGTTGGTATTCCCTCATGAGATTTCAGGCTTAACCCCAGACGAAATCATCAATGGCAAAACAGATTTAGCCAACGTACGCGACATATTGGTGTAATAACGCCGCGTTTGTCTGTGTAAAGGGGATTGAAAAAGGAGCCTAGTTGCTCCTTTTTTTTGTGATTTTTTAAGCTTTTTACAGGTATTGTTCAAGCCACTTTGACTCGCTTGCTAGCGCAAATGCAAAACCTTCGAATCAATAAAGCAAGCTTTCGCTAGGCATTCTAAATCAAGCAAGCTTTCGCTAGCTCTTCTTAGTCAAGCAAGCTTTAGCCAGGGCTGCTAAAAAGTAAACAACTCAACGTTATTGTCTTTTTTCCAGCGTTTTTTGGCCGCGATCTGCTCGAAACGTTTTTCTGATTTGTACTGCCAATGCTTGGTGGCGGCAATAAGGTTTTTGCTACTGTCTTTAATCCATTCACTTTTCGCTTCTTGTGAAACGAACATATACAACTTACCTGCCTCAATGGTGTAAATTGAAGGGTCTGCGATGACGTCTTTTTCCATTACTAAAGAGTGGGCGCAAAGCGCGCCAAATTGCGGCAAGTACTGTGCGGGGTTATTAGCGAATTTTTGCTGATTCTCTTCATTGGCGAATAAATAGCGCTGACCCATATACACGGCTTGAAACGCATCGTTGCCCTGTTTAGCGCCGCTTAGATTAAAGTAGGTTGTGGGGTCAAACCCTTGTAGTGCTAATGTCGCTTGTTTTTCAACAGTGGCCCTGTCGATCGATTCGGCGAACGCGGTATTCATTGTTAAAAGGTAAAACCCAAAAAGTAACCCTGTGATTTTCATTATTTTCTTGCCTAGCATGTGTGTATTCCTTTTTGAACTGCGCTTTATCTAACGCTTTATATAGCGTTCTATTCAGCTTTTTCTTGGAGCGTTTTTGTTACGAACCAGATATTTGTATAAGTAAAGACAAGGTCAGCGCCAATAATATTGCACGCCAATGGCAAATACTTCCGCTAGTGGCTTCTAAGGTTTAGCAACATGCCGTCAAACAGGTGGTAGCCTAAATGAAAATAGCGCTATATTAGGCCTTACCTCTGTTTGCTTTTACGCTAGGTTTACGATGAAAATAACGGCCTCACAAAATGCTTCTAAAATAACTTCAAAGACAGCGCCAGAACAGAAGCAAGCACAGGAGCAAGAAAAACAACAAGGGCAAGAACACATGCACAGTCATGAAAAAGCATACAGCCAAATCTATGCTCAAGCGCGTCAGTGGCTATTAGACTTCCCCGATACAGTCGAAGACTTTCCGTTTGGGCCTGAGGTAGCGGTTTTCAAAGTCAAAGGTAAAATGTTCGCTACGCTCTCTTTGGGCAAAGCGGCTCCCCGTGCAAATTCTCACACTGCTAGCATTAACGATGAGCAAGCGCAGGACAGTGATGAGAGCACTAACAGATGCAGTAAAGAGGGTAGTAAAGAATGCAGTAAGGTGTATTGGATGAACCTAAAGTGCGATCCTCACGAGGCAATTATGCTGCGAGACGTTTTTAGCGCAGTCATCCCCGGGTATCACATGAATAAACAACATTGGAATACCGTTATTTTGGACGGCAGCCTGCCAGCCGGCGAACTTCAACGAATGATTAAACAGTCCTTTATGCTGGTGGTGAATAAGCTGCCGAAGAAAGCACAGGTATCTATTCTGCTTCACCTATAGTTAGTGCCCAGCTTGAAAGCGCCCAGCTCGAAAGTGCCTAGCTTAAATGTACCCACTTGAAAATGTCTAGCTGAAAATTTCGTTAGCGGTGGGGACTCACTTGATCCAGCTTTGCTCGGTGCGCCCCAACGAAACACTGATGTAGGTAAAAGCGCTGTCATATTCACGCTGTCGTATTCACGCTGGCATAGTCATTGCTGCTTACTTATTGAAGCACGTCTGTGCGCAACGGGTGTTCAGGCGATTTTCGCAATATTTTCTCAACAAAGGAGATAATGATGAATCAAGATCAAGCTGAAGGAAATTGGAAACAATTAAAAGGTAAAGCCCAGCAGAAGTGGGGCGATCTTACAGATGACGACGTAGACAAAATGAAAGGCAGCCGCACCGAACTGGTGGGCAAAATCCAAGAGAAGTACGGCAAGTCTAAGGAAGAAGCAGAGCGCGAGGTAGACGACTTCTTCGATAGTCATTAATCATCGGCCATTCGCACCATTAAAATTACCATTGAAAGCGCGTGAAGAACTGTTTCTTCACGCGCTTTTTCTTTTTCACTCACCCTTCTTTTTTACGTTTACTGGTTTTCAATTCAACCCCCTCTGGCCGCTTTGGTGATGCACACCGACACGGAATCATCGATGTTCAACACGTGAAAATCTTACAACGAGGTAATAAAATTATTCATGAAATCAATACCGAGTGAAGCGATTTTTGATAAACGAGCCTAGGCTCAACCCCACGTTTTATATGCGTTTTTCTACCTATAGGGTCCGTTGGCACGTTTGAAGCATTAGTTAAAGTCCACTCATTGTTAAAAGGAATAGTTATGTTACGTTGGGCTGTTATATTTTTAGTTATCGCACTGGTTGCTGCAGTGTTGGGATTCGGCGGAATTGCAGGCTCTGCAGCCGGTATCGCAAAAATCATTTTCTTCGTATTTTTAGTCCTACTGGTTATTTCAGTGGTGATGGGCAGAAGGAAAGTCTAGCTACCTTAATTCATGATCAGGCTGCCAATGCGCAGCCTTTTTTTTGGTTTTTTTATTGATAATCAGGTATCAGAGAGTCCTCTAGCCGATGTGTTTAGACATATGAATAAAGAAAGCGCGTTATGAATAAGTCACTTATTGAGTTGATTACCCATTCTTCAACACAATAATTTAAAATTAGCTTTAAGAAAAATATATGTTTGTCTAACCTCAAATCAATTAAGCCTGCAACATGATCCTATTTAGCTGAACTGTCATGCTCTCATTTAAATCGTAATATAGTGCCTTTCTAGGTCATACTAAGTTTAATAATACGTGAATGGATTTTAAACTCATGCCGCAAAATTCTGCTCAAAGCCACAATGATGAAAAAAAACAAGAAGTAACTTCCCAGAATCGGGCAAGTAAGAGGTTTAATGCATATGCAACGTTCATATACGAACAAAAGTTATTTGTACTATCAGGACTTGCATTTGTATTCACAGTTCACAGCTATTTTCTTGCTGATAATTATATAAAGCAATTCAATGGAGTTAACCTATTCCACTATGGAAGTTTCATTGATATTTATCAAGTTGCATGGGGGTTAAACTCCGGCAGAATGTACGCGGCATTATTATTTCTTTTTGTATACCTAGTTATCAGTGTAATTGCTTTCATTCCGTCGGAAAAACAAACGACTAAGTTTAAAAGAATTACTAAACTAATCGTCGGTTTTTTAATAATTAGCATTATGGCATCTTTTGTTTATGCAGGCGTAAATGAGATCTCGCATTCTCCTAAGAGGCTTTCGTCTGCAATTATTGAGGGCCGTACTCCGTTATACAATATTGAGCTAGGGACTGGAAAAAAAACACAGTGTGTCGCATTGATCGCGGGAACTAGTAGTTATTTGTTTATATGGCATTTTGGAGCAATTCCGCATTTTGAGGCCGTTGCGAAAGGAACTGGGGTGAATATAGAGCAAATCATTAAAGCATTCCCAACGATAAAGTCTATATCTGGAAGTGCAGATATTCTTGACAGTGAAACTAAAAAAGACAGTATTTCTCAAGCTATAAGTCAATGGAAGACTGAAATACGCAAACAATGTGGCGAAATAAAAATTGATATAGACCATTTATAGTCAAAAATGGCTAGCTATTCATTTTCAAAACCAAAACGTCGAAAAATAGACTTAATATTGGTTCAGATTTCTTCAGGCGAAATACGTCCGAATTCAGATAATAAGTGCACCAGTAATGATTAACTGGGGCGACACGAAAAGCACATTACCTAAATGGCAGTTCCACAGAATCTGTTACAAGTCACAAAAAAGGCTCTTCATTTCTGAAGAGCCTTTTCATCTTGACGTTTGATGAAGCTGGCGGGAGTTGAACCCGGAAATTCTTCATGCATATCAATAACTAACCTGTATGTTATGATTGTTTTGTCAGTTCAATCGCTTTTGGGCTTTAAACTCTTTAACTTTTCGATGAATTTGATTAGCGAAAACAAACATAGCATATGTGAGTTTCAATAATGCGAATAATTGAAGTAGTGTCAGGAAAATAAAACTTGACGCTTTTATCCAGTCATAATATCCCGCATAAATTGTCCCGAGAGCCAAGGCTTCTAATGGATATATATATTGAAATATCAATAATACCGATATAATAACTGTTGAAGTAACAATAACTAATATCAAAGCCTCAATTCTTTTGGCTTTTTCACCAGCTTCCATAATTGATACATTCGGTAAGCTAAATGCTTTTATCGCTTCAGGATAAATTTGGGATATCCAAAGCCCCGCAATCGCTAGAGTGGCCGCAGATGAGTTGATTAAAACAGAAGCTATATTCTTGAAATTATCTGCTGTTAGAAATGTGCTATAGAGATAGCCAAGACTGCCGCTGATAACCAAGGTAACTATTAGTCTTAAAATAAAATGCATCTGGATTTTACCTGTTGTCCTTGATCAACTTTCTAGCATCGTCTTCAAATGAGGCTAGAAGGCTAGCCCTTTCAGCTTTTAATATATTGGATAAGTACACGGCAGTATAGTGTATATCATCGTGCTTTTTGTTTGGGTCAGCTAAGATAGAAGTTCTTTCCAAATAATTATTAAAAAAGCGCGGCGAATCTTCCCCTTCTTCCTTGAATCCTATATTTACCCATGTATTTACGGGATCATATTCTTCACCGTATAATTCAACGAGGTTCTGTAACTCGTCACCAGTAAGATTAATCTCTGTTTCAACTTCCACATGTCTGTTGAAAATGTTATCCCCCTTGTTTTCAAGAACTCTTTCGAAAAGTTTTAAAATAGGATGCCGCTCATCTTCAATTACTTTCGTCGCAATGACATCTCTAACAACTATATGTGTAATTTTTTTTGCCAATTTATCTATGTCTGCGCTGTAAATGTTAATTCTTTTTTCACTGGCTTCGAAGCTGAACATTAAGTTTTTATGCTGCCCGTCGGTACTTTGATATCTAGTAGTGTTAACAACAATATCATCCCCTTTGGTGGGATGTGGTCTGGTTGAATGTGTTGTAACCTTGCAAGGGTGAGCCACACGATTATCAACTGCCCTCTTGATGTAGGAGCAAATAGCTTGAGTTTCAATTAGTGAGTCTGGAAATTTTATTGTGGCTAGAATGTCAAATTCGGGAATGAACCAGTAATACATGGGTTGGCCGACAATTAAATTCTTACCATTTTTTTTACCTGTGTTTACCGAAAAAGCATCCCCATTTGTTTCTTTATTTTTTGCATCCTCAGAGATACCGCCCAACCGTCCTGATTTATTTGTAGTTTTTCTCCAAAAAACAAAGATGTAATCTCCGGTATCTTTGTCGAAATGTGTTGACCGTGAGTAAATTTCCGTTCGATTTTTATGCACATCTGAGGACCAAGGAATACAGTTTACGAAATCGTCTTCATTATTTATCCACTCATATACACTCTGGAGTATATCTGAATATGTACCTTCAATTTTTTTAGGTTGTTTACCTTTTTGGGGTTTATAGAATCCTGATTTTTTTATATCGAAGTAAGTGATTAAAGCTTTTTCCATTTTAGTAAAAATTCCTTATTATATAATTTAATCGGTAATCCAGCGGCCATAAGTTTTTCTAATCATCCCCCAATCGGCATGGCCCATTTGAGAGGCTACCCACATAGGATTTCTTCCTGATGAGAGCATCATGGAAGCAAAGGTGTGGCGACATTGATACGGGTAACGGTACTTCACATTAATTCGTTTTAGCGTGGGCATCCAAACATATTTGCGTAACCCGTCAGCGTATTTGTACGTTTTTTTCGTGTTTGGGTCAATAAATACTCTGTAATTGTCGAAATATTCAGAATTTTTCACCTGAATCAATGCGTTAATTGCTTCTGGCAGCATTTCAATCGTTCTAATACTTCCCTTGGTTTTAGGAACTTTTTCTCGACCTTGGGTAATGTTGGTACGTATATGGGCTTGCCCTTTATCTAGGTCTATATCTTGCCAACGTATGCCTAAAAGCTCGCCAGTTCTTAGCCCAGTCCATATAGCAAATTGAAAGAACTCCCGATAAGGGGTCTCTAATGCAGACAGAATTTTTTGGATTTCGTCTTTGTTAAATGGCTCAGGTTCTTTGTGATCCTGTTTATAACGCTCAACACGTTCAACTGGGTTTGAATCAATCACACCATCGAAGAATGCCCGCTTAAAAATTTGATTTAGCACGTTTCTCGCTTCATTGATTGATTTACCTGAAAGTGTTTGTTTTGAAGCCCATTCGTCGAACATGCTCGCTTTAAAGTCTATTAGGCGCATGTGTCCAAAATTTGGTTGGATATATGAATTATATTTCTGCGTGTAACCTCGAATCGTAGTGTGTGACCAGTTTCGTTGCTTTTGTTTGAACCAGATACCGCAATATTGATCTATGGTGAAACTGTCGCTCTCTTTGCCAAACGCTTTTTGAATTATTTTGCTGTTAGGGAATCGAGCGGCAAAACCAATTACATAGACACCCATCATAATTTGCAGGCAACAATTACTCCCATATCCAAGATGGAACTCTCCTAAAATAATTAGATTGATTTTTGGCCCGGCAGATTGAATTTTTTCTTGAAATATTGAGCGTTGAGTAAAGAAGCGGAGCGCAAGGTCAATTTTCGGGCAAGGGAGTAGGCTACAAGATATGCATGATATGTAGTGTTCGAAATTGATTTAGGCGCGCCTTAACAACTCTCTCGCTTTGGTCATTCCTCGCAGCCGTTGATGGTGGGTATGGCGCTTGAATGCATTCATCATTTGCTCCGCACCTGCTGCGTAGCAGAAGTGTTTTTCAAACTCGGTCGTTAACGTTAGCCACTGAGCAGCATCTAAGCCTAACCTTTGAAGCATAGGACTGTGAGTGTTATCAATATGACCGGCCTTATCATCTCGAATGCATCGGCCTGTTGTGTCTACCAATTCACAATAGTCTTTGAGTGAATATGCGATACCTCTGGGCATGTTTTCACGAGGATTACCTACAAAGGGCATTAAAATGCACGGTTGTGATTGTTGATTCTTAGCGGCATGAATGCGCTTTTTGATACTGGTGTGCTTTGACGTTTCAGGTGTTTCTGCTATTTTTGCGCGAATGGGGTTTAAATCTACATAGGCCATGCACGCTAGCACCGCACTTTCATCTAACAGCGCTTGTGATTTAAATCGCCCCTCCCAGAAACGACCGGTGCAGCCATCCTCTTTATTGGCTTCGCGAGCAATATATTCATTCAAGTCACGCATAAACCAGCTTATATCGTACAAACGTTGCCGATAGGTTTCAACGGTTTCATCAAAGGTGATTAGCTCTCCTTGGCTCAGCGTATCGCCGTTCATAAATTTCTGAGTCAGCAAAGTGCCTCTGTGTAGCTTGTGATAGCGCCTCAACACTTCATCGCTATTCCAATTGTCAGCCATTGTTTTATTCACACATAGCACCACGTGCGTGTGATTATTCATGACCGAATAGGCACAAATATCTATGGCGAATACCGTAGACAAAAACAACAAACGCTCTTCAACCCAGCCTCGGCGATGCTCGTAACTTTGCCCAGAATGCGTATCGACTCCGCACAAGAACGACTGCCTTACGCAGCGGGAAACACAATGGTAATAAGGCGTATCGATTAAACTAATTTGGCTTTTTCGAGGTTGAGGCATAATCCATCGACCTGATAAAAATGAGACACAAACCAAGTCTAGTTCAGCCCTGAAAATTGACCATTTTTATCATGGGTGTCTTCATATAAATCAAGTGACTTATCCGATATGCCTAATCGCTTAGCAACATCAGGCACTGAATGACTTTTTTCGATTACTTGGCGCACGGCCTCTTGTTTGAATTCGTCTGGATATTTTTTATTCATAACGCTTTTTACCTTACTTCGATTTCTAAGTAAAAAGTGTCTACAAAGTTAGGGGAAGATCAATTTGTCAGTCCGACTAAATACGAGCTAGACTTCTGAATTATAATTTACGGGCCACTTTTAAGGAGAAGTATCAAGTCCCGTAAATAGAAAATATGTTTGCGAGTATTAGCTACGCTCCCCCCAAATTCATGCTATAAAAGTGAGGAAAAACAACATGGCTGTTAATCCACTGAAATTGGAAAAGTTTGAAAAAATGGTGCTAACGGCACTCAATAGAGTAGAACTAACTAGCGCCCAGCGAAACGCGATTAACGCAGCTCACGGAATTTATCTACTTGAGTTAGACAAGGCGAAAAATAAAGTCGCAGACTTGAGAGTTAATGTAGAAAAGAAAAATACAGAAATAGCGCATGAAAAAACAAAGACTATAGCTGCCGGATTGATTAATGCGGAAAACCTTAAGAAATTTGGCCATTTTTGGGTCGAACCAATCTCCAACTGGGGAACTGCTAACTTTTTAGAGAATAAAAGTGACAATGCCAAAGTAGTTGACGTTGAAAAAATAGACAATGATTATACAGATACAAGTGTACCGACAGGCTCTATCGATAGAACTTACACGAAAGAAGTAGTTAATGAAAGCATTAGCTCAGCGCCTTGGTTTTTGAGATATCCAACTATTGTATTGGCAAAAATATTTGGCGAAATGACTCCTCTTGCAGCAGCCATTATCATCATCAGTATAGTTTCTGGATCTATAGCTTATGGGGCTTATGCTAGAACAACTTGGAAAGGAAATTACGATAGTGAAAAAGAAACATCAGCTCAATTATTAAAAAAATTAAAGAAATCGGAGCAGGATTATCAAGCCCTATTACCCTATAAGAATGACTATCAGAACTTATCACTAGATAAGAAAAGTTTGGAAACATCTCTAGATGCTTCTGAAAGTAGACTTGGAGAGCTTACGGTTGAACTCCGAGAACTAAGAGAATCTAGTAAAGAAGAACTAAAAAAACGCGAAAAAGAGTTTTCAGAACAACTTCTTACCTTTCAAACTGATGCCAATACAGGATTTCTTAAACGCGAAGAAGAACAATTAAAGAAAATTGGTTCTTTAGAAAGTGAAATCAATAGTTTGAAAACAAAATTAACAAGCGCACAAACAAACTTAGACCGAGAAATTGCTTCGAGAGATTCGCAATCAGCAACGGAAAAAAGTTTAAGGTCACAGATAGAAGAGAAGAACGAGGAAATTCGAAGATTGGTTACCTCAGAATCTCAAGCGGGTAACAAATATACAGAAGCTACTATTTTACTCTCACGGCTTAGAAATATCCTTCTATCAGTCAATAATCATTTTTGGTCTAAAAAAGGACATTTGGAGGTCCGGAGGGCATGTTTTCGAAAACATTACGCAGAAACGCTTAGTGACAAGTATTTATTGGCTGAAGAATATGGAATACCAAAAGATATGCCCAATTCAACTTACTCTCTTAGTAGAGATCAAAATAACAGGTTAGATGACTGTAATGACTATTATTAGTCTAAACACAACATACTAATACTAGAAAGACAGAATCTTTATCATTTATACGGCTAGATGAAACGTTCTATTAGTCCAAACAATGACATAAAACTGCCTGAACACTAATTCTCTGTGCGTTTTAGTTGGGCATTTACTAGAAGGAGGTTTTATGGAAGATAAAGTTAGGGGAAGATCAGCTTAAGTTCTACTGTTCTAACATAGAGATTTTTGCCTGCAAATCTTCCAATTGTTCTAGTAATTCTTGGTTTTGTGTCTCTTTTTGCTCAGCAACTTCTAGCGCTTTTTGCGTTTCAAGCAAAAGTCTCTGCTTATCCGATTCCAAAGCCTTAATTTTTAATTACAGAGACACCCAAGATAAGAAAGTAAACTGATTTTAAAAGTTAACCGCAATAAATCTCAGAGGATTATCGGTCAGATGCCTGACGCTGAGATTTTGAAATAGAGAAGGGCGCGTTATTAGAATCACTCTGACAAGGTATCTCAGTACTCTAAAAACAAAAAAGGCTCTTCATTTCTGAAGAGCCTTTTCATCGCGATGTTTGGTGGAGCTGGCGGGAGTTGAACCCGCGTCCAAAAAACGTTAACCGTCGGTACTACATGCTTATTCTGTCTTTTATTTAACTATTTCGAACTCCGGCAGACAGGATTTCTCATAGCGGGCCTAATACTATTTCGCGGTTCACCCTTAGACAAGGTTCCCTCGCTATTCTGCTGGGATGACCTTCCGAACCTCTACTAGCAGAAAGAGTATGAGTGGAAGGGCTTAGCCGGTTATTAAGCGGCTAGAGCGTAGTTTTCGTCGTTTGCGACTATTTAAATGCGGCTTTTTAAGAGGCAAACCGCTCCTCTGCATGCACCTAAAGCCTCAAGAATCTTGTCGAATCCAAAATCAGCCCCAAATGTTGTTGGTTGCAAACTACCAACGGGGAGCATTGTACCATAGACGCGGGGGAAATCACTAATATGCGTAGCGAAAGCAGCTAATAATTCGCTTCATTGCACAGTTTACTCAAATCTTGCTTAAAGTTTGTTCAGACAAATATTAGCCATTTACCTATTTTTTGTTCAATAGGTTGATGAGCTTATCGACGCGATCTGATTGACGTTGTATTTCAGCCAGTAACGGCTGTGCTTCTTGGCGTTTAGCGTTAAATCGCTTAAGGATTAAGCCATGACCAAAGCCATCTTCTGTTGTGGCAGCTGAGGGTATTTCAGCTAATGGAAAACTCAGACGTTGAGAGAGTATCTCATCAGCTGTATTTGGCGCACGCTAGCTTTGGTGTATTTTTTGCTTTTCGTTTACCAAGTGGCTTAAAGGTAAAAAATCGCCTAGTCAAAGCTGCAACGAAAGAAAACCTTGGGATCACTGAGCAGGTGTTTTCTCAAACCTAACTCACCGGGTATCGTACTAGCACCTTACTCACCCAGTATCGTAAATGGACTGAAGTGGATTGGGCCTCATTTACTCAATCAGTGGCAAGATAACCCTGCTGTTACGAGGGCGTTACCCAAGGTCACATGGAAAGACAATCCCTGTCAGGATTGGCAGCCATGGCATTGGTGAACAGACAAATCGCAGAGTAGGCGAGTGGAAACCCAAAGGGAAGTTATCAACGTTAATCAGCCTGATATTGGATCAAATTCGCGGCCAAGCTAACGAAGCGGCATGGCAAACGATTTAGTGATGGGCTGGGTTAAAAAGGCGCTGTTGCGCCTTTTTTTGCGGCTTTTGTGACAATGAATGTATATAGTTCACCGCATGGGGCATAAAGCCTAGACTTTATGCTTCATCATGCGTTCTTTGTCTCTCGCCCAATCTCGGTCTTTCACGGCATCACGTTTATCATGCTCGTGCTTACCTTTACCTAAGTAAATTTCGACTTTTACCCAGTTTTTCTTCCAGTACATGGCGGTGGCTAAAATTGAGTAGCCTTGGCGCTCGACTGAGCCTATCAATTTGTCGAGCTCACGTTTGTTGAGTAAGAGTTTGCGCTGACGCAAAGGCTCACATACTACGTGGCTTGATGCTTGGTTAAGAGGTTGAATAGTACTACCCACTAAAAAGGCTTCGCCTTTGTGTAAGGTAACGTAGCTGTCAGACAAATTGACTTTGCCTGAACGAATGCTTTTAACTTCCCATCCTTGTAATTCAATGCCGGCTTCGATTTTATCTTGCAAGATATAGTCGTGCCGCGCCTTTTTATTCAATGCGATGGTGTTGTTAGTTGATTTTGACTTCTTTGATTTCATGGCGCCGTATTATAATGGTTGTCTAACGGGGTACAACAAAAATCACTGATATTGAAATAGATATCTGATTTTATGCTAGTATTTTGCGCCTATAAAAACCGACTGACCCATTTCAAGGGGAATTGATGCCTAATGTGACCCGCAGCGCTCTGGTAGCGTTTAGTGCTGAATCAATGTTTGATTTGATAAATGACGTGCAACGTTATCCAGAATTTTTACCTGGTTGTGCTCAGACAAAAGTAACCCATGCAGATGAACACAGCATGGAAGCCTCTTTGCTGATTTCAAAAGCGGGTATCAAACAATGGTTTAGTACACGTAACGAGTTATCTCGCGGTGAGTACATTAGAATGAACTTGGTCGACGGGCCTTTCTCAGAACTGCGTGGCGGTTGGACCTTCAAGGCACTTTCTGACAGCGCGTGTAAAATTGAATTAAATCTAGATTTTGCTTTTTCGAGTCGCTTAGTGGAAATGGCCTTTGGCCGTGTTTTTAATGCGATTGCAGCGAATATGGTGGTCGCTTTTACACAGCGAGCTAAAGAGATTTATACATGACTGACAAACAAATTAATCTAGAAGTAGCCTATGCGTTGCCGGATCGCCAAGCCTTGTTAGAAGTGGTGGTTGAAATGGGCCACACCGTTGAAGAGGCGATAAAGGCATCAGGTATATTGCAGCGCTTTGACGATATTGACCTGTCAAAAAGCAAAGTCGGTATTTGGAATCGTACCTGTAAGTTAAGTGATGTACCCCAAGATGGTGACCGAATCGAGATTTATCGCCCGCTAATTGCCGACCCTAAAGAAGCGCGTCGCCGCCGAGCAGAAAAAGCCAAAGAGGAAGGGCGCGCCAATAAAGTCACTGGTGGGCGCGCGTAGTCATCTTTACGCGCTTAGGGCTTAAATGTAGTTAGCTAGCCTAAAACCTTAGCCCTAGTGCATCACATAAAAACTTCTGTAAAGGCTGCGCTCGGCCATAACGGGTCGCGGCCAACTCGCACACATTACCTTCTAATAACTGCTTTTTATCCAGCGGGCAAATAGCAATAAAATCTTTGCGTTTAATTTCTTCAATCATTGGCGATTCAGTGTCGTAGCCTTTTGGTGGGCGGATAAGGGAATCGCCTGCCATATGGTAATACTCAGTAAACGGGGCGTGCTCGATAGCATCTTGATAGACCGAAGGTTTACGCTGAATATGCTCTCGAATAGCGCGCAGTGCATCGGGTTGCGGGTGCCATGTGCCCACAGCAAGGAAACATTCTTCACTGGCAATATGCATATAAAACCCAGGCGATTGCACGTCTTTGCCTATTTCGTGGCGAAATTGTATGCCCACATTGGTTTTATAAGGGGACTTATCTTTTGAGAAGCGCACGTCTCGATATACCCGCATTAATGAGCCTCCCATTTTCTTGGGCGTGGCTTCATAATGGGGAGAAATCATCGGGATCCAGTTCTGCATCTCGGTAATAAATTCAAGCGCAGGCCCGCGCACTAAGTCTTCGTAACGCTGTTTATTCGCATTGAACCACTCCCTGTCGTTGTTTTTTTCTAGTTGCTGTAAAAACGTAAATAGGGATGGGTCGAAGTGGGTAAACATAAGCTGGCCTTATAGAATGTTTGCGACCAGCTTACTCATTGGTTATGGCAAATCAATAACAGTGGTTGTGACAATTGTTACAGATTCTTTTGTACGGTAATAAATGTCAGCAACATACTTTGCTTGAGCTTCGTAAAGTAACTTTTGAGTGCCTCTTACCGTAACTCTTCCAGTACCTTTGAGTGCCTTATGAGTAAACGGTGCGTTATTCACTAGTACTTCTTACGTTGTAGGCCTGTGGTAGCCAAGATTTTCGCTGAAATTTCCTCTATGGAATAACGAGTACTATTTAGAAAAGGAATTTTTTCCTTGCGGTAAAGGTTTTCTACTTCGCGCAATTCCATGCGGCACTGTTGCAGCGACGCATAACGGCTGTTGGCACGGCGCTCAGAACGTATTTGATGCAGGCGCTGAGCTTCAATGGTTAAGCCAAACATTTTGTCTTTGTAGCGTTTAAGGGCAGGGGGCATTTTTAAAATATCTCCCATGTCTTCTTCGGTGAAAGGGTAGTTTGCCGCCTTGATGCCGTATTGCAGCGCTAAATATAAGCTGGTGGGGGTTTTACCTGAGCGTGATACGCCAACCAAAATAATATCGGCTTCGTCATACTCTTGTAAATTTGATCCATCATCGTTCGCCAAGGCGTAGTTAACTGCTTCTATTCTGATGTCATAGGTTTTTTCATGAATGCTATGAGTTCGATGTTTTTCCGGTTTTGAAGGCACGCCCAAAACGATTTCTAATGGGGCAACAAATTGGTCGAGAAAATTGTAGTTAATGCCCACCGATTTAGAGATTATTTTGCGCACTTCGGTATTCACTATCGTGTAAAACACCAAAGGGCGCTGACCATCATCTTGAAAACTTTCAGATATTTTTTTAACAACTTGTTTCGCTTGTTCTTCAGTTTCAACAAAAGGAACCGTGATATGTTCGAACTCGATCGTGAATAATGACAGCAATGCATGGCCAAATACCTCCGAAGTTATCGCTGTTCCGTCTGAAATATAGTAAGCCGTTCGCATAACATTTCCTTAACAATGTAGTAATATAATTACATAAATAAATTAAATTTTACTTTCTTCTGAACTGCATTCTAAAATCCCTCACGTAAAAAGCTAGGCACTTGAGAAATATAATTTTTTTCGACGTTTAGCAGGCGTCATTTTGACTAACTATCTGGGGTTGTCATCGTTGGCAGCTTTTACAATTGAGTTCATCTTGGAGACGAATTAAATGCAAGAAAATGTGCTTTGGTATCAGCAATTGGGAATGGACGACGTGGGCGTTGTCGGTGGTAAAAATGCATCCCTTGGCGAAATGATTTCGAATCTTTCAAATGCTGGTGTACAAGTACCCGGTGGTTTTGCTACGACTGCGTCAGCGTTTAATCTTTTCTTAGAACAAAGTGGCCTTGAGGCCCGCATTCACGATTTGCTTGATACGTTGGACGTGAATGACATTCCTGCCTTGGGCGAAGCGGGTAAAACGATCCGCCAGTGGATCATCGACACCCCATTTTTGCCTGAACTAGAAGCAGACATTACATCTGCATTCAAAACCTTGCAGGGTGATGCAGGAGACGAAGCGTCATTTGCCGTACGTTCATCTGCAACGGCTGAAGACATGCCTGATGCTTCATTCGCCGGACAACAAGAAACATTTCTAAACGTAAAGGGCATTGATGCCGTGATGGTTGCCATCAAGCACGTTTATGCCTCTTTATTTAACGATCGTGCCATTTCTTATCGCGTACACCAAGGTTATGACCACAAAGGCGTGGCATTATCTGCAGGTATTCAACGCATGGTACGCAGTGACTGCGCCGCGTCAGGCGTGATGTTCACCATTGACACTGAATCAGGTTTTGAAGATGTGGTATTTATCACGTCATCATACGGTTTGGGTGAAATGGTGGTGCAGGGTGCCGTTAACCCAGATGAATTTTATGTGCACAAGCCAACATTAGACAAAGGCTTGCCAGCAGTGGTACGTCGTAATCTCGGCAGTAAATTAACCAAGATGATTTACTCTGATGATTTGAGCCATGGCAAGCAAGTGGAAATTGTTGATATCGACAAAGCCGACAGTGTGGTTTTCTCACTGACAGATGACGAAGTTCAAGAGTTAGCCAAACAAGCGCAAATCATCGAGAAACACTACAAACGCGCGATGGATATCGAATGGGCTAAAGACGGCATCGACGGTAAACTTTATATCGTACAAGCACGCCCAGAAACAGTTCGCAGCCGAGAAGACATTCAAGTGATTGAGCGCTTCCGCTTAAACGGCAAAGCGAGTGTTGTATGTGAAGGTCGCTCTATCGGTCATAAAATTGGTGCTGGCGTGGCAAAAGTGCTTGGTTCCATTGAAGAGATGGACAAAATTCAAGCCGGTGATGTGTTGGTAACTGATATGACCGACCCTGATTGGGAGCCCATCATGAAAAAAGCCTCAGCGATTGTTACCAATCGTGGCGGGCGTACTTGTCACGCAGCTATTATCGCTCGTGAGTTGGGTATTCCGGCTGTTGTCGGCTGTGGCAACGCCACAGACCTGATTAACAACGGTGACAATATTACCGTTTCATGTGCCGAAGGCGACACAGGCTTTATCTATGGTGACGTGCTCGATTTCGACGTGGTGACGTCTCGCATCGATTCTATGCCTGAAATCCCTCTTAAAGTGATGATGAACGTGGGTAACCCTGACAGAGCGTTCGATTTCGCTCGCTTGCCGAATGAAGGCGTTGGCCTTGCACGTTTAGAGTTCATCATAAACCGTATGATTGGCGTGCATCCAAAAGCCTTGCTTAACTTTGATGCCCAGCCTTCTGAACTTAAAGAAGAAATCAGCGAAATGATCGCGGGTTACGCATCGCCAGTTGAGTTTTATATTGAGAAATTGGTAGAAGGGATCGCCACAATCGGTGCTGCTTTCTCACCTAAGAAAGTCATTGTGCGTATGTCTGACTTTAAATCCAACGAGTACTACAACTTGGTGGGCGGGTATCAGTACGAGCCAGATGAAGAAAACCCTATGTTGGGTTTCCGTGGTGCGAGCCGTTATATTTCTGAAAGCTTCCGTGACTGTTTCGCACTTGAATGTGAAGCCATTAAGCGGGTACGTAATAAAATGGGTTTGACGAATGTCGAGATCATGATCCCATTCGTGCGTACGCTTGAAGAAGGTCGCAGCGTTATCGAATTGCTTAAAGAGCAAGGTTTAGTGCAAGGTGAAAACGGTTTACGCGTCATTATGATGTGTGAATTACCGTCGAATGCATTATTGGCTGATCAGTTCTTGGATATCTTTGATGGTTTCTCAATTGGTTCAAACGATATGACCCAGTTAGCCCTTGGTCTTGACCGAGATTCAGGTGTGATTGCTCATTTGTTTGACGAGCGTGACCCTGCGGTTAAAGCGTTGCTCGCAATGGCGATTCAAGCAGCGAAAAAACGCGGTAAGTACGTGGGCATTTGTGGCCAAGGCCCATCGGATCATGAAGACTTAGCCGCATGGTTAGTTGAGCAAGGTATCGACAGCGTATCATTAAATCCAGATACAGTCGTTGAAACCTGGTTGTACTTAGGGGAAAAGCACAAGAAGTAACAGGCGCTAAAATACACCGCTGAATAACAATAATAATAAAATCAGTGCCCTACAGGTAAAAAGGCTGTCATGAGACAGCTTTTTTTTTGGACTTTTTATTAAAAAATATTGTGCTAATGGAGGGGAGAAAGGCTTAAGAAAGATAACCAAGTCGACGAAAAGAAGCTTAATCTCGTAATTTTCGATTAAGCAATACGCGGTCAAGCTTAGCGGATGAGCGAGCCATACTCGTTTGGCAACGTTTTAGCCAAGTTCTGGCAACAGGTACGTCAACACTGAGCAACAATAAACCTGCTAATACTAGCAACATTGAGCCTGGGATGATAAACAGCACAATGCCTGCAATAACCAATAGTGCGCCTAACCCAATACGTAGATTTTTCATTTTGCATATATTCCTTTTTTCAGGGTTCACTTTTACGACACGAATAGGAAAGTTGCAACTGCATACTTGTTACCGAGTATGACGTAAGCAAGTAGCAGGCGTTACAAGAGTATGGGATAAGGGCACAATTTGCGCAAAAAATTGGGCTGTACGGAATAATTAACCTAGATAAAAACTAAATAATTCCTTTCGCGTATTAGATGTTAGAGGCGCTTAGGTTGTACAATGGCGCGCAATTGTTAAACCGTGAGAAAAAAGAACATTATGCCCCAGCACGAATTACCCGCTTTAGACGTTGAATCCGGCCCGCAATCCAATTATCACGCTTTTTTCTCGGCTTTGAGGCGCAGTGAATTTAGTGGCGACATAGAGTTTAGCTATGCCAGCCGTCTTGCCGTGGCGACCGATAATTCTATTTATCAAGCGTTGCCTCAAGGGGTGGTGCTACCCAAGTCAGTGGCTGATTTACAAGTAATTGGTGAGCTTGCTAGTCAATATATCGATGTTGCTTTTAGCGCGAGAGGCGGCGGTACGGGTACCAACGGGCAGTCTTTGACGTCAGGCGTTATTGTTGACGTGTCACGGTATATGAACAACATTCTTGAAATTAATCCGCAAGAACGCTGGGTAAAAGTACAAGCAGGTGTGGTGAAAGATCAGTTAAACGACGCGCTTCGCCCTTATGGTTTGTTTTTCGCGCCAGATTTATCGACCAGCAACCGTGCGACCATTGGCGGTATGATCAGCACTGACGCTTCAGGGCAGGGCTCATTGGTGTACGGTAAAACCAGCGATCACGTTTTAGGCTTAACCTCTGTATTGGCTGACGGCACATTGCTAGAGACCGCCCCAATGGACATGGAGCAGGCCAAGCAGGTTGCACAGCAACAGAACATTACGGGTAGGTTAGTTAAACAAATTTTGACAACCTGTGTGGACAAGCGCGAACAGATCTTAGCTAAATTTCCTCGTATGAACCGCTTCTTAACCGGTTACGATTTAGAGCATGCGTTAAATGACGATTTAACCAAAGTCGATATTAGTCGCGTTATCACTGGCTCTGAAGGCTCCTTGGTGTTTGTGGCAGAAGCCAAACTGAACGTCACTCCTATTTCTAAACACAAAGCCTTGGTGAATATTAAGTACGATTCTTTCGAGTCAGCGCTGCGCCATGCGCCGCATATGGTGGCGGCAAACGCAACATCTGTAGAAACAGTTGATAGCAACGTTTTAAACCTAGCGAAGCAAGATATCATTTGGCATCAAGTCAAAGAGCTCATTAATGAGGTGGAAAACAAGGAAGTGCTGGGCCTAAACATGGTTGAGTACAATGGCGATTCAGAAGAAGCGTTGCGAGAAAAAATCACCTTGCTGAGCGCTAAATTAGATGCAGCGCTTGAAGGCAATGAAGGCGGCGTAATTGGTTATCAAATCACTTATGACAACGCCGATATTGGCAAAATTTATGCGATGCGTAAAAAATCTGTGGGGTTATTGGGTAAAACGAAGGGCCGTAAAAAGCCCTTGGCGTTTGTCGAAGATACAGGCGTACCGCCAGAGAATTTGGCTGATTTTATTATGGAGTTTAGGGCGTTACTTGATGCCCGTAATTTACATTACGGCATGTTTGGTCACGTTGATGCTGGGGTGTTACATGTGCGCCCTGCGCTTGATATGTGCGACCCTGAGCAAGAAGCGACAATCCCAGATATATCTAATGAGGTTTCGGCCTTGGTCGCTAAATATGGCGGATTATTATGGGGCGAACATGGCAAAGGCTATCGCAGTGAATATGCGCCGGCATTTTTCGGTGAAGAGTTATATGCAGAGCTACGAAAAATAAAAGCGGCGTTTGACCCTCACAACAAAATGAACCCAGGAAAAATCTGCACACCGATTGAAAGCAATGCATCTTTAGTCAGTGTTGGTGGCGTGAAACGCGGTGAGTTTGACCGCCAGATACCTATTAGCGTGCGCGATGCATTTGAGCCAGCGATGAACTGTAACGGCAATGGTTTATGCTTCAATTATGACACCACATCCACTATGTGCCCATCGAGTAAAATCACCTCTGACCGTCGCCACAGCCCCAAAGGACGAGCAGGGGCAATGCGTGAATGGTTGCGTTTGTTAGCCAGTAATCAGGTAGACGTGAATGCCCTTGAATTACAAGGCAAGAGTCAGAACCTCTTAAAGCGCTTGAATAATTCTATGGGAAAAGCCCAATCTAAGGACTTTTCCCATGAAGTGTTAGAAGTGATGGATGGCTGCTTAGCATGTAAGGCTTGTTCTAGCCAATGCCCTGTGAGCGTGGATGTACCCACGTTCCGAGCGCGTTTTTTATCTATCTACTATCAACGTTATATGCGCCCCGCAAAAGATTATTTGGTGGGTAATATTGAAGCCATGGCGCCGCTGATGGCCAAAGCGCCAAAACTGGTAAATGCTTTTTTAAAACAGGCGTGGATGAACAAGCTTATTAAGAAAACGGTGGGTTATGTAGACACGCCGTTATTGTCTTCCCCGTCATTGAAAAAGCAACTCGCAGGTCACGAAGCCAGTCATTTTAATTTAGGGACGTTGCAAGCCTTGAGCGCGAACGAGCGGGCCAAGAAAGTGTTGATTGTACAGGACCCTTTCACCAGCTTTTATGAAGCAGGTTTGCTGCATGATTTGGTTAAACTCGTTGAGTGCCTAGGATTCGAGCCTATTCTGTTGCCCTTTATGCCCAATGGTAAACCCCAACATGTGAAAGGTTTCTTGAAAGAATTTGCCGCGACGGCAAAAGACAGTGCAGACTTTTTAAACAAGCTAGCACCGCTGGGCATACCTATGGTGGGTGTCGACCCGTCATTAGTGCTGTGCTATCGAGATGAATACAAAAAAGTGTTAGGTGATACCAGAGGCAACTTTGAGGTGAAGTTAGTTCACGAATGGTTAGCGACAATTACCTTGCCCGAACACGGCAACACGCCTGATACCGAGTATGCATTCTTCGGTCACTGTACAGAGAAAACGGCTCTGCCTGAAAGTGAGAAACATTGGCAGCAACTGTTCCAGCGTATGGGCATGTCACTTACGCCGATTTCAGTGGGATGCTGCGGCATGGCTGGCACGTTTGGTCATGAAGCAAGCCACCTAGAACAATCAAAAGGCATTTATGCTCTGAGCTGGGAAAAGGCTGTGGCGAAATTTAAGACTTCTCAAATCTTAGCCACTGGGTATTCATGTCGCAGCCAGGTTGCGCGTATAGAAGGTGAAAAACCTAAACATCCATTGCAAGCGATGCTCGCGCACCTCTCTTAACACGCTTGTTCTAACGCGCACGCCTTAACATGTGCGCACTAGAATGAATGTTTTAAAAAGGCTGGATTAAAGAGACTTGGTAACAGCTAAGTGCTAAAAATATGACGTTAAAATAAGCAGTGAATACTCAGTATTGACTGCTTTTTTGTCGGCAAATTCCTTTCGCGACCTGCTTGAAAGACTGCACGAAGCGCAAAAGCAGTACGACTTTAAAACACTAAGCTTTGGCCCAGACTGGGGATCACGGCTCTGATGTTTTTATCTTCCCATAATTTCTGCGCTAACGCTTCTTGGGCTTTAGGCTCACCATGCACTAACACAACTTTCGGGTTGTTCTCAAAATGACTCACCCATTCTACGAGTTCATTTTGCCCTGCATGAGCTGAAAAGCCTCCCAGCGTTTCTATTTGTGCTTTGACCACGTAATCATCACCAAACAATTTTAAATGCTGTAGGCCGTCAACCAGCAACCTACCGAGGGTGCCATTTGCTTGGTATCCACAAAAGATAATGGCGTTGCGTGAATCCCAAATGCGCTGTTTGAAATGGTGGCGTATCCGTCCTCCGGTACACATGCCGCTGCCGGCAATAATTAGCGCCCCTTTTTTAATTTTATTGATCATCATGGACTCATCCGGTGACACGGACAAAAACAAGCGCGGAATGAAGTCTTTTAATATGGAGTGTGCGTTAGGGCTGGCTTGTTCAATTTCGTCACTATCGAGCGCACTAAACCATTTGTCGTAAACGCGCGTCACTTCAATTGCCATGGGACTGTCGAGAATAACCTGCCAATTGTCTAATAAACCTTGTTGGTGTAATTGACCAAGGTAGAACAGTATTTCTTGGGTACGTCCTACTGCGAACGCAGGGATCATAATATTGCCGCCTCGGTTTTCGGTATCCTTTAAAATGGTTTTAAGCTCAGATACCGTATTATCGATAGACTTGTGATTGCGATCGCCATAGGTGCTTTCCATTAATACAATATCGGCTTTGGTCAGTATGCTTGGGTCGTTCATTAATACGGCGCTTTTGTTGCCTAAATCCCCAGAGAAGACCAATTTTTTCTGCTCGCCTCTTTCTTCGAAGCTAAGTTCGATAATCGCTGAGCCGAGAATATGTCCAGCATCGTGAAAGCACGCTGTGGTTTGCTCTGCAAGCTTAAGCGCCTGATTGTAGCTTTGCGACTCGCACTGAGCGATGACTTGCATGACATCTTCTTCTGAGTATTCAGGCTCAAGGAGAGGCTTACCTTTACGGGCTAGCCGGCGGTTTTCACGGGCTAAGTCACCCATGTAAATGCTGACCGAGTCTTGCAACATTACCACCAGTAAATCCGCCGTTTCTGAGGTGCAGTATATGGGGCCGGTAAACCCATCATGGACGAGTTTGGGTAACATGCCGCTATGGTCGAGATGGGCATGGGATAACAGCACTGCGTCAATGGATGCAGGATTGAACGGAAAGCCTTCGTCACCAATGCGATCAATTGAGTTCCCCCCTTGATGCATACCGCAATCAAGCAGGATTTTACCGAAGCTTGCAGACTCAATTAGATGACACGAGCCAGTCACTTCCTGCGCTGCACCCCAAAAATAGATAATAGCCATGACAATCCTTTTTCAGTTCAATACATCGGACGTATTGAAAATGAAATGTAATTAAAACGTCATTTTAATGTAGCGCATTTTAGGCGGCAGACTTTGTTTCACATCAAGTTTGTGCTGCTTAAATGCGTGACTTACCTCGGTGTTCTATCGAATAATACGTCATCAACATTTGTGGCCTTGCCACAGACGACAGACCAACGTCTTAATGCCGACACCGATACTCTGTGGCATAGTCGATGTGAGTATATCTAAGGAGTGATTATGAAAACCGCCTTACCTAATAGGCCTGACTGGCAAGCATTACTTAAGTCTGGCAATCGTATTTTTATTGGCTCGAATGCTGCCGTTCCTAACGCACTCATTGATGATCTAATCGCCAATAGCGGAGATTTAAAAGACATAGAGCTGGTGCAATTTAATGCATTGTCAGACAGTCGTTGGGTTGACCCGCAGTTCAGTGATTTATTCAAAGTAAACGCCTTGTTTATTGGCGGCGAAAAAGTCCGTCAAGCGGTAGCTGAGGGGCGGGTCGATTACACGCCGTGTTTTTTATCTGAAGTCCCTTCACTGTTTGAGCAGGATATCTTGCCTTTAGATGCCGCCTTTATCATGGTCAGCCCGCCTGACAAATACGGATATTGTTCGTTAGGTGTGGCCGTTGATGTGAATCTGGCGGCAGTTAAAAAAGCCAAGTACGTGATTGCTCAAATTAATACGTCGATGCCACGTACCAGCGGCCATACGTTTATTCGAATTGACGACATAGCGGCATGCATCGAGGTGGAGCAGGCGCTCCCAGAGCTGCCTATTTACGAACCAGATAAAATCACAGAGCGTATCGGCCAATACGTTGCCATGTTGGTTGACGATGGCGCCACGCTGCAACTAGGAGTGGGGAAAATACCCAATGCGGTGCTGTATTACTTGCAGAACCACAAAGACTTAGGCGTGCACAGTGAGTTAATTACAGACGGTATTATCGATTTAATTGCTAAGGGCGTAATCAACAACCGTAAAAAAACCTTTCACCCCGGTAAAACAGTGGCGAGTTTTTGTTTAGGCAGCAAAAAGCTATATGACTTTGTTGATAACAATCCCCACGTGGAGTTCTACCCCAGTGATTATCTGAACTCGCCGGCGAATATTGCGCGTAATCATAAAATGGTGGCGATAAACAGCGCACTGGAAGTGGACTTAACGGGCCAAGTGGTGGCCGATTCCATTGGTTATCAGTTTTATAGTGGCATTGGCGGGCAGGTGGATTTTATTCGTGGTGCTGCTATGTCGCCTGGAGGTAAACCGATTATTGCCATGCCTTCTACTGCAAAGGGAGGCACTATTTCGCGTATTGTGCCTTTTATCACAGAGGGAAGTGGGGTGGTGACGAGCCGCGGCCATGTGCATTATGTAGTTACCGAATTTGGTGTCGCATCTCTTAAGGGGCGCAGTATTCGAGAGCGAGCGCTGGAGCTAATTCGTGTAGCGCACCCTAAATTTCGTGAACAACTGTTGGCCAAAGTGCGTGAGCATTATTGGGTGCCGAACTATCAAAAGAATTATCCCCGAGATGTGCCTGAACTCGGTCCACTAGGGTTTAAGACGATGAAGATTGATAATCAATCGTTTGACCTACGGCCACTCAACCCCGCAGACGAACGTCGTCTGCAAGAGTTCTTCTATTCCCATACCAAAGAAACCCTGTTTTACCGGTATAACCATTACCCCACACAAATGACCCGTGAAAAGTCGTGTAATTTGGTCAGTGTTGATCAGAGTCACGACTTAGCCTTGTGCATTGTTAGGCAGCAAGGTTCGGCGTCAGAAATTCAGGCCGTGGGGCGTTACTACTTGTGTGCTGACAATAAAAGTTGTGAAGCGGCATTTGTCACCCGAGAATCGTTTCACGGAAAGGGCATGGCTAAACAACTACTGGCAGAAATGATCCTTATTGCAAAGCAAAGGGGGTTAACAAGAATGTTAGCGGTGGTCAGGGCGGATAACCGCAATATGATTAGAGTTTTCGAAAGTGCGCATTTCGAGCGCCAACCTTCACAAGAGATGGGCGAAGTTAATCTAACCTTGAATTTGGACAAGTAATAATGAGTTTTGTTTTTATAAGCCACCCGGGTTGCGGTTTGCATGAGGCAGGCACAGATCACCCAGATAGCCCAGATCGATTACATGCGATTAACGATCAGCTTATTGCGTCAAGGCTCGATTTTATTATTGATAAACAACAGGCAATTCAAGCCACAAAAGAGCAGTTGTATTTAGCACACGACAAAGCCTATGTGGATCATGTCTTCGCCAGTGCCCCCAAAGAAGGCGTTATAGAGTTAGCACCCGACACCCAATTAGGGCAGCACAGTTTACACGCGGCGTTATATGCAGCTGGAGCGAATGTGATGGCCGTGGACTTAGTGATGCAAGGCAAGGCCGAACAGGCGTTTTGCGCAGTGCGCCCGCCGGGTCACCACGCCGAGCATGCCAAAGCCATGGGCTTCTGCTTTTTTAATAATATTGCGGTAGCTGCGGCTTACGCTATGGCGCAATATGGTCTAGAGCGTGTCGCCATTATTGATTTTGACGTACACCACGGTAACGGTACTGAAGACATTTTTTTCAACGATAAACGCGTGCTGTTTTGCTCATCATTTGAGTCGCCTTTTTTCCCTTATAACATGGGGCCAGGGAACGAGCATATTTTAAACCTGCCTTTGCCCGCGGGGACTTATGGTGATGAATTTATGCAAGCCATTAGCGAGCAGTGGTTGCCTAAAATAGATGCCTTTGCTCCGCAACTTATCTTAATCTCTGCCGGTTTTGACAGCCACTATGAAGATGATATGGGGCACTTTAATTTGGTCGAAACGGACTTTTACTGGTTAACTGCGGAGCTTAAAAAACTGGCCGTTAAGCATTGCAATGCCAAGATGGTGTCTACCTTGGAGGGCGGCTATGTGCTGAATGCGCTGGGGCGCAGCGTAGCGGCGCATATAAAAGGGATGATGGATTGACTCAACGCTAGATTAAGACGGAGCCACCAGGCTGGGCGTTTATATGCGCAACACATTACTTAAATATTGTGTTCTTGGGGTAATCTCTCTTGATGACGAGTGCCTGTTTAATCTGTGTTGATGCGGATTATTTTTGCGCAAAAATGTGATTCAGCTCGCTGAAATTCACGGGTTTAGTGAAATGGTAATCAAACCCTGCTTCCTTGGCTTTGCGTACATCCTCGGCTTGACCGTATCCTGTAAGAGCAACCAACAGAGGCTTCAACTTTTTGGCAAGGATTTGCTGGGCAACTTCATAGCCATTCATATCGGGTAAACCTATATCGAGTAAGACAACATCAGGTTCTATTTTTTCAATATCACTGAGTGCATCATGAGCGGTGTAAACGGCAGTCACTTTGTGCCCTTGCATCGCTAATAACTCTGATAGAGTATCCGCAGAATCTTTGTTGTCATCGACTATCAAAATTCGTTTCTCTGCTTTTAGGGCAAATGCGGCCTCGGCAGCCGTTTGTTGAGGGGCGGTTATTCTAGGCAAGGTAATGGTAAAGCATGAACCATGACCCAGACCTTGGCTACTCACCGAGATAGACCCGCTATGCATTTGCACTAAACGCTGAACGATATTTAGACCAATACCCAAGCCCCCTTGGGAGCGATCTAACGTTTGCTGTACTTGGGCAAAAAGTTCAAACACTTTACCTTGCATCGAAGGGCAAATTCCGTAGCCATTGTCACTAATAATTACCTGCACAGTTTCAATGTCTGCCACACACTCAAGTGTAATGTGGCCACCTTCAGGTGTGTATTTAATGGCGTTGTTTAACACGTTGCTTAAAGATTGAACCAAGCGAGTGCTGTCGCCGTTAACATATAAATCTTGCGGGGTATCGACTACCTCAAGGGTATGTTGTTTGGTATCCAGCGCACTTTGCTGAGATTCTATGGTTAAATCGACGATATCAGAGAAGTTGGTAGGTTCAAGCTGCAAATTGATTAGGTTTTGACTGATACGAGACACATCCAGTAAGTCATCCATGAGGTGAGTCATGTGACGTACTTGGCGGGCCAGAATATCACCGATGTTTTTTAGCTTTGGATCCCGTTGCTCCATGTTGAGCAATATTTCGCTCACATTGCGAATAGGGGCTAATGGATTACGTAACTCGTGGGCTAGCATGGCGAGAAATTCGTCTTTAAGCTTGTCTTGTTCCTGCAGTGAGCGATTCGCCATAACGCGCTCGGTGACATTATTGCCCTCTACTAATATTCCGCTGACGTGACCGCTCGCGTTCATTATTGGCTGATAAATAAAGTCGATATAGATAGGGGCGCCATTGCCCACAACGAGGGGCATTTCAATACCGTGGTGGCTTTCACCGCTCTCAAAGACCTTGTCTAGTAGGGCGATAAACCCTTGAGCGTCGACCTCAGGAACCACGTCAATTACCTTTTCGCCTAGAAAATCTTGTTTGCCTAGTAGTTTGAAGTAGTTGAGATTGGCGTATTCAAAGCGGTGTTCAGGCCCTTGCACTATGCACATAAAACTGGGAGCTTGGTCGAACAATGAGCGCCAACGAGCTTCGGCCGTTTTCATGGCGTGCTCTGCTAACACCTGCTCGGTTGTCTCGTTACACACGACTAAAACACCACCGATGCCGTTTGCCGAATTTGGATCGTCAATTGGGCTGTAACTATAGGTCCAATACATTTCTTCACGCACACCATTACGTGTAATGAACAAACGTTGGTTCTCGTGCCAAGTGTGGCCCTTTCCAGTTAAAACCTGCTCCATTTGCGGGGCGATTTCAGGCCAAATTTCGGCCCAACAGTCTCGGCCTTGTTGGCCTAACGCACTGGGATGGCGTTCTGGGCCTAGCGTACTGGCGTAAGCGTCATTGTAAAATTGAATAAGATGTTCACCCCACCAAATAAACATGGGATGGCCACTGGATAACAGCAGTCTTACGCTGGTTTTTAAAGATTGCGGCCAATCTTCGGGCTGTCCAATCGGGGAGGACTGCCAATCGTATGCGCGTATTCTAGCGCCCATTTCCCCGCCGCCGGCGATAAAATTTAAAGCGGATTTGGATTGAGGCGTATAAGTCATTTACGTTATTTCCTGCTTACAGTTATTGACGTTGTTATCCCCTTTCAACGCTTAACATACATTGTATTCATTACGTAATACACTCAAATGCTACCCACTCAACAGAGGTTTTTAATTTTGTGTAATAGCATATTATATAACTACCAAAAATAACCACTAAAATGTCGCTACAAACGAATAATCAACACGCTTTGGTTCGATGTCTCACGCTGTCTTAAGGATGTTTTGGGTAATGAGTGAGCTCGGTTCGTGCTTTTAAGCGAATGATTTATTTGTAAGATAGTTAGCAACTTCACGTTCTTATCTAGAAGAAGGTTATAAACATCAACCTAAGGCTTGGTCGTCAATGCTATTGTCACTACATACATTACAAATTAAAGAGGTCAAGTACATGTCGTTTAATATATCAGTCTTTGTTAAAGGGATTATTGCAGGTTTCGTCGGTACATTGGTGCTAACGGGATTGATGATGGTGAAAAAGAACATGGGCGTGATGCCAGAGTTAGATCCGATTCATATGATGTCAACCATGGCAGCTGAGAAAATGGGTACACAGATTAGTCTTACTACTGGGTGGATAATGCATTTTGTGCTTGGCTCGGTTGCTTGGGGCGGGGCATTTGCTGTTTTTAACGGTATCCTTCCCGGAGGCTCTCAAGTAGCTAAAGGAATGACATTTGGTATCTTGGCATGGTTATTAATGATGATAGGTCCTATGCCTATGAGTGGTGCAGGTCTATTCGGGTTGAGCATGGGTATAATGGCGCCTGTCATGACCCTTATTTTGCACCTTGTGTTTGGCGCGGCAATGGGATTTACATTCGCTAAATTACTCGGAACCTCTGATTAATCTTACTGTAGGAAAAAGTAAACTGGCTTAATCGAAGAGGGAGAATCGGTTCAGTTCATTAACTAATATAAAAAGCCAGAGGGAGAGGCCCTTCTGGCTAGTATGCGCAGTGCGCCTATTTTGCTTTCTTAAGTTGTTTTTTTAACTTCTTCACTTTGCTTTCTTGCTTAGCAATTTTAGCTTTGCGGTTTTTAATTTCTTTCTTAAGCGCTTTGGTATTTGATTTAGCCATTAGAGTATTCCTTTTTTATATACGAGAAAGGTGTCATGTAAGCAGTCGCTTCTTGATTTTATGTGTCGATCGAAGGGCGATTCTGCTCATTGATGAACTGACGGATAAATCTACGCACTTCACGGGCCGCACTGGTATCAAGCTCTTCACATAAGTTTACAAACTCAGCGCGCTCTTGGTCATTAATGCGGACAATTAACTGACTATTTTTCTTCTTCGCCTTTTTAACGCTCAAAGGGTTGTCATCCGAATCGTGATTTATCAGCTTTTAATGTATAGCAAATGTATATACATTTATAGTTTTTTTTGGAAGTAAATTTACCTACTGTTTTTACCTACTACTAATGCCAGAGGACTCATGCTGCACTTACAATAATTTTTTGAAAATGTTTCGTGCAAGACGTCCTTTTTATCCAATGAAAGTGATTTACAATGCCATGCAACTATAGCCAATAACTGAGTGAATGATTGGAGAGTGTGATGAAAGCCATCGGTTATAAAAAACCAAGTGAAATCGCGACTGCTGAGTCGTTGCAAGAATATACCCTCGACATGCCCGTCCCATCAGCGAGAGACTTGTTAATTGAAGTCAAAGCCGTGTCCGTTAACCCAGTGGATACAAAATTGCGCGGCAGAATTAACCCATCGCCAGATGCAAAAGTATTGGGTTATGACGGTGTCGGTATTGTAAAAGCCGTGGGTGAGAACGTGACACTCTTTAATGTGGGCGACCGGGTTTTTTATGCAGGTGATATGTCACGTCAAGGCAGTAACGCTGAATTTCAACTTGTTGACGAACGTATTGTTGGCTTAGCACCCACCTCAATCTCCGATGCACAAGCTGCGGCCTTGCCGCTGACTGCGATAACTGCATGGGAATTGCTATTTGATCGTTTGCAACTCAACCGAGACAGCAAGCAAAGCTTGTTGATCATTGGCGCAGCAGGCGGTGTGGGATCGATCATGCTGCAGTTGGCGAAACAGCTGACGAGTGTGACCATCATTGCCACCGCATCTCGTGAAAATAGCGCAAATTGGGTACGTAAATTAGGTGCCGACCATGTGATAAATCACCATCAACCGTTGGCGGAACAGCTCACAGCGCTGGGTTTTGACTCTGTCGATAACATTGTTAGTTTGACCAATACCGACCAGCATTTTGAACAAATAGTCCAGTGCATTACCCCGCAAGGTAAGTTTGCTTTGATAGATGACCCCGCGTCATTAAATGTGGTGGCATTAAAACGTAAAAGCGTATCACTGCATTGGGAGTTCATGTTTACTCGCTCGTTATTTGAAACAACCGATATGCAAACCCAGCACGACATATTAAATCAAATTGCTCTGTTGGTTGATAACGGTACTTTGATGACCACATTGGGTAGGGAGTTAGGCATAATCAACGTTGAAAATTTAGTGAAAGCGCATCAATTGCTCGAGTCTCAAACGATGGTAGGTAAACTGGTGTTAGCGGGCTTCTAGAGCGACTGCCGGTTTTAGCTTTGCGACCAGCAAGGTTTTGATTCACCTCAAGTAACGCTTTTATTAATAACATCATTAATAACATCCAATGAAATTCGTTTGGCCTTAATAAGGTCTGGTACGCCATGTGCAAAAACGCCATGAGTATAAGTAAGCTACACATATCAATACATGTACGCTAACGCACTAATTTAAACGCACTCATTTAAATACACTAATTTGAACACACTAATTTAAAAACACTCATTGAGAACTTATATGACATTAACGGTTAGTTCATTCCGCGAATTCCGCTCCACTATCACAGCGCTTACCTTGCTAAGCGTGGCTGCACTGAATTCACACGTTGCCTTGGCACAAAGCCAAGCACCCACAGAGTCCCATGCCCAACAAGAAATCAGCCACGAGTTGGAAACATATGCATCGCTTGATGGAACGACTCCTCCTGGGAATATTGCCATTGGTCCAGATGGACGTAAATTCTTAAGTGTGCACGGTTTTTATGGTCAGCCGGTGAAGATTGTCGAACTGTTTAATGATGGTTCGGTGAAACCTTACCCAAGCGCAGCGTGGGCATCTAAACCGGATGAGAACCAAATCGGTTTGTACGATGTGCTGGGTTTGAATGTGGATCAAAACGGCGTGTTGTGGATGCTAGATACATCATCAGATGACCACGCAGGTCGTTTAGTGGGCTGGAACACACGCTCCGAAACCCTTGAAAAAGTTATTTATATTGCCAAGCCCATGATCACGCCGGGCTCTTTTTTGAATGATTTGGCGATAGACAACAAACACGGCAAAATATACCTTGCAGATACCGCGTCAGATAACCGCGCCGCCATGGTGATAGTCGATATCAAAACGGGGCAAGCCAGACGTGTTCTAGAAGGCAGTGAGTTTACTCAAGCCGAAGATGTGGACATGATAGTGGAAGGCAGAGTGATTACCTTAGTTGGTCAGCCTGCAAGACTAGGCGTCAACCCGATCACTATTGATGTTGATTCTAATTGGCTGTATTTCGGTGCCATGTCAGGTACGTCTATCTATCGCGTGAAAACCGATGATTTAGTGGATTTAAGTCTTGATATGGATGCACTTGAAGACAAAATACAGCGTTACGGTGATAAATCATTGTCTGACGGTATTACCATTGATGGTGGTGGTAATGTGTATGTCACCTCTGTGACCCAAGGTGCCATTGAAGTAACGGATAGCGCAGGTAACAGCCGCACCTTGTATAAAGATCAGCGCATCGTTTGGCCCGATGGCTTTGCTTATGGACCGGATGATTATATCTACTTTACAGTTAATGAATTGCATCGCTCTGCGGTGCTAAACGGTGGTGAAAATGCCAGTAAAGGAGAGTTCAAGATCATGCGCTTTCCTGCATTAGTGAAAGGAAAAACAGGTCGCTAGGATTATTATTTTATTTGAATGTTAGCCAGTGCGGAACAAATAGCGCCATGCTCACTCTGACAGTGTGAACATGGCGCTTTTTTATTGCTCGCGCCTTTTATTTATGTGGTAAATACACCTAAGCGATTTATCTGTGTGGCGCGGAAATCTATGTGTATCGCATATCGCATATCAAATATCGATTACCGCATATCAAATTGGGCTAGTCACTTACCGAATACCGCAATGCCCAGAACGACAGCATGATTACGACAGCACGATAAGGAGAAAAATGTCCACTTTAAAAGAACAAACCGAGGCGCAAGTCGCTAAATCACGACAAGCCAAACCTGAATTTATGCAAGCAATGGATGAGTTAATGGCCAAAGCTCATGAGTTTGAACAAGGCAGCGAGGCTATCGAAATCGGCCAGCAGGCGCCAACATTCACGTTGCCAAATGCCCAAGGTCAAGACGTGGCGTTATCCTATTTGCGCACGAAAGGCCCAGTAGTGGTCACGTTTTATCGCGGCGACTGGTGCCCTTATTGTAATTTACAGCTAAGAGCCCTTCAGTCGATATTGGGTGATATTCACGAATTAGGCGCTGAATTAGTCGCTATAAGCCCGCAAGTGCCCGACGACAGCTTAAGTAAAAGTGAGATAAGTGAATTAGGGTTTCAGGTGTTATCAGATCAGGATGCCCGCGTAGCTGCGTCCTATGGTGTGGCCTGGGAAGTACCCGAGCTAATATTACAGCATATGCGTAAAGATCGCGGTTTAGACTTAGCCAGCATCAATAATGGTAATGGCAGCATGCTACCTATTCCTGCCACATTCGTATTAAATGCCGACGCTAAAGTGATTTGGCGCTTTGTGGATGTAGATTACCGCACCCGAGCAGAGCCAGCAGACATTATTGCGGCATTGAAGGCAAATCAAATTACCTAAGCCGATAATTTCCTAAATGACCCGTTGTTAAAACGCCAAGAGCCAGCACGGTGCGAACGAACAGTGGGTCTCGACTTTCTGTCCTTTGAATAGCCAGTTAAGGCGTGTTCAACCTATTGACCTCGTTCGTTTTTCTCACTGTGCAACGAATGCTAATTCAGTAATCAATAGTGGTTTTATAAACAGTATTTTTGCTACACTTGGGCATCAATTTCCCGAGTGTAGTTAGCTATGTTGCATCTGGTTCAGTCTAATAAAATGGAAAGTCTCGCCGCTTATCTCATCGGGTGGTTAGGCGAGAGTAAAAGCAGCCTAGATGATATCTTTTCCCCCGACGTGGTGTTAGTGCAAAGCCCCGGTATGGCACAGTGGTTAAAAATAGAAATTGCCCAAGCACTGGGTATTTCTGCCAATATCGATTTCCCGTTACCCTCAAGCTATATCTGGCAATTATACAAAGGCCACGTAAACGATTTACCTGAGCAGTCTGCCTTTACTAAAGACAACATGACGTGGAAGCTCATGAGCATCTTGCCTGAAATGAGTGATAAAACTGAATTTGCCAGCATTGCCCAGTATTTAGATGATCAACAGCCGCTTAAGCTTTATCAGTTATGCCAAAAAATAGCCGATATTTACGATCAATATTTGGTCTATCGCCCAGAGTGGATCCTGGCTTGGGAACAAGGCGAAAATAACGTAGCCGATACCGACGTGTCCGCCCAACCTTGGCAACCCATTTTATGGCGAGCTTTGGTTGAATATGCCAAAGAACTGGATGAGTCTCCTTATCATAGGGCGAATTTGCATACACGCTTAATGGCCGAGCTTGAGGACACTAAAAGCAGCAAAGATGAGCTGAAACCCTTGTTTGTGTTTGGCCTGTCAGCGATGCCTGTGCAACAACTTGAAATCTTCACCGCGTTAGCGAAGAGTCGCGACGTGATCATTTTTTGGTTTAACCCCAGCGCCCATTACTGGGGCGATATAGTAGACAACAAACAAGTACTGCAAGCCAAATTGCAAAGCTTACTCGCCCAAGCAAGTGAAGATGCCCAAAGTGGCTTAAGCGGTATGGATGATTACCTATTGGTTGGCAACCCGTTGCTCGCCTCTTGGGGCAAGCAAGGGCGAGACTACCAAGACATGATCTTGGGCTTAGAGGTTGAATTGCATGATGCGTTTATCGAGCAAGAGCCCGAAAGCTTGCTTGAACATATGCAGCACGAAGTATTGGCGTTAACTCATCGCGGGGCGATAGAGCCACTACCCGCACAAGAGCTGCTAACAAACGGTGAAGAATACCCTAAGATACCTCTGGCTGAAGACGACATGACCTTGCAAGTACATGCGTGTCATTCAGCAGTACGTGAGCTCGAAGTCTTACATGACCAGCTATTGCACCTTTTTGCTGATCATCCTGAGCTACACCCGGGGGATGTGATTGTAATGATGCCGGACGTGGCAAGCTATGCGCCGATCATTGATGGTGTATTTGGCGGCACAGACAAAGCGCTGCATATTCCTTATGCTATTTCCGATCGCAACGCCCAGCAAGAGTCGCCTCTACTCAATAGCTTTATTCAACTGATGTCGCTACATCAAAGCCGTATCGGTTTATCCGATGTACTGGCCTTGTGTGAAGTGCCAGCAGTACAGCGAAAATTTGATATCACCCCGGAAGAATTTGACTTATTAAGTGTATGGCTAGCTGATGCAGGTGTGCGTTGGGGCTGGGATGGCCAAGATAAAACACGCTGGGCATTGCCCAACGAGCCGCAAAATACCTGGTTGTTTGGTTTACAACGTTTGTTGGCCGGATATGCCATGGGCGGTGAAAGCATGTTTGATGGTGCTCATGAGCCAATTGCACCTAATGAACACATCGAAGGCCAGCACGTTGTGGCTTTAGGTAAGTTTTATTTGTTCAGTCGCGAGCTTGGCAACGCGTTAGCCTTTTGCCAAAGTGCGGCCAGTTTGCATGCGAAAATCAAAGGTGCTCTGTCACTCATTGAACAGCTGTATTTGCCTGACGATGATGACCAAACGTATGTGCTACAACTGCGCCAATCACTGGAGCAAATGACAGTACACGAGCATCAATTCAGTGGTGAAATTGTGCATGATGTTTTCCTCGCTGAGCTAGAGCAAAGTTTATCCAGCAAAGGCGTAGGCCAGCGCTTTTTAGCCGGTTATGTGAATTTTTGTACCTTAATGCCCATGCGCAGTGTGCCGTTTAAAGTGGTGTGCTTGCTTGGGTTAAATGATGGTGATTACCCAAGGCAAGTGGTGCCGGTTGGTTTCGATTTAATGCGCATCGGCAAAGGGCGTAGGGGAGACCGCTCTCGCAGGCTAGATGACAGATACCTGTTTTTAGAGGCCATTTTATCTGCGCGTAAGCGACTGTATTTAAGTTTTCAGGGCTTTAGCGCTAAAGATAACTCGCCGCGTAGCCCATCAATTTTGCTCAGCGAGTTACTTGAGTACACACAACAAACCTTCTGCTTGGCAGGTGATGAGAGCTTAGAAACCAAAACATGCGCCGATAATTTAGCAAAGCATATTTATCATGAGCATGCATTGCAGCCATTTAATCCTGTGTATTTTGCGAGTAAACGCGATGCTCACGAAGAGGAACCGTTGCCAAGCGCGATGGCTAGTTTTCAAACTCCTTGGCTGGCATTAGCGCAGCAGCTGACGGATGGCAGTGTGCACAGTGATAAAGAAGTGGATTTTTGTCCTGCGCCGTTATTTGCCTTGCCTGAGCTTGCCCAAGTGACAGAGGTCGAACTAGACGAATTGTTGATGTTCTTTAGCAATCCCGCGAAGGCGTTTTTCAGCCAGCGCTGGCAAACCCGTTTGACCCGTGTTTATGACGTTCAAAGTGACGATGAGCCGTTTGAGCTTGATGCGTTGTCGCGCTATGTGTTGAACGAGCGTTTTGTCACCACGCAGCAACAGGATTGGACAACGCGTTTACGGGCAGAGGGTAAATTGCCCACAGGAAATATTGCCGACATAAGTTTGCAGCCCATTCGTAAACAATCCCGAGCGTTAATTGATGCGTTGGTGGCATTGATTGGCGGGCCGCTGGATGAGGTGCCGCCCACGCGAGCAGAAGTTAACTTTGAGTTGAGCTACTTGTTGGATATTTCACCCGTCCCGGCAAGTGAACTAAATGCCAACACGAACTCATCCACACAAAATTCGGTGTCAGCAACAAGTACTCAACGTATTCAGATAACCGGCTGGGTAGACAATCTATACGGTGGTAATTTGGTGCTATGGCGACCGGGCAAAGTCAAAGGCAATAACGTATTGCAATTATGGCTAACCTGGTTAGCCCTGTGTGCTAATGGCAGTGTGGCAAAACACCAACGCGCCTATTACATTGGCGTGGAGGATAAAGAGCCCTTTAGCATTGGTGCTGTCGATAAAGATGAAGCGAAAACCCAACTGGCGATATTCATACGTTATTGGCGATTAGGCCAGCTGCAGGTTTTACACTTTTATCCTAAAACCGCTTACGAATGGCTGAGTGTCGGTGATGAAGCAAAAGCACTGATGAAGGCGAAAAACGCCTTTTATGGCAGCTATTTCGCCAAAGGAGAAGGGGAGGAGCCACATATTCGCCGGGTTTGCCCAGATCTAAACCAGCACTTCTGTGCATTCAGTGAAGTCAGCCATGCTTTATTTGACCCGCTGTTTGACGCATTGGGAGAGACCTCATGATCCCGTTAAACACCAAAACCTTTCCGCTCACTGGGGCATCATTGATTGAGGCCAGTGCAGGTACCGGTAAAACCTATACCATAGTAAACTTGTATTTGCGCTTGTTGCTAGGGGACGAGTGCGCACCCTTAAGCGTCGATAAAATTCTAGTCGTGACCTTTACCAACGCCGCGACGGCGGAACTAAAACAGCGCATTCGCCAGCGATTACAACGTGCTTATTTAGATTTTTATGCTGGGGTCAGCAGTGATGATTTCACTCAATATCTCATTGAGCGAAGTGACAATATTGAGCTCGACTGTCATCGACTGTTATTGGCCATTAAGCAGATGGATGATGCGGCTGTATATACCATACATGGCTTCTGTCAGCGTATGCTGAGTTTGCATGCGTTTGAAAGCGGCGCAATGTATGAGCAGAGTCTCGTATTGGATGAGTCACAGTGGTTAAAACTGGCGGTTGAAGATTACTGGCGCGGGCATATTGTGCATCTACCGAGTCAGGTACTGAACGAGTTGCTGGATATATGGCACAGCCCCCAGGCGTTGCAATCTGCCTTGCGTTCGTTGCTATATCGCCACGTGACTCCTTTGCAAACAGTGGATGTTAAGACGGGTCACGAAAGCGTTGATAAATACATTAAAGCGCTGCAAGACACCAAACGCTGGTGGCGAGAGAACGAGGTTGCTCAGCAAATTATCGATGCTGACCTCAAAGCGAATACCAAGCTAGGCAAAGCGGATTTTATTGCCAAAATGCAGGCTTTTTGCTTAAGCGATGACAGTCGTGCTGATTTTGATAAAGACTTATGGACCACCTTTAGCCCAGCAAAAGTACTCAGCGCGATGAAGAAGACGTCTAAGAGCTTAGCGCACTTAGACTTTTCCCGTTTTGAAACACTTGCTCATTTACAAAAGCAGTGCCACGACCAGCTCTTGTTAGCGTACAGTTTAGATGCACTTAAGCATATCAGTACTAACCTAGCCTCCAATAAGCAACGCCTACAGTTGCTCTCGCCAGATGACTTACTGAGTAGCTTGCACCGCGCTTTGCTAGCCCAAGTCGAGTCGAACGGTGGGCAGGTTATCGAGCCAGACAGCGGGCTAAGTCACCGTGATAAGCTCGACACCGCTCACCAGTCACTGGCTCAAGCGATACAACTTAGTTACCCAGCGGCATTGATTGATGAGTTTCAAGATACTGACCCAGTGCAGTTCGATATTTTCCGCATTATTTACACCCAGCAGTTTGGCGATATTACGCCGTGTTGGGTGGCGATTGGCGATCCTAAACAAGCGATTTACGCCTTTCGCGGGGCTGATATTCATACCTACATTGCAGCGAAAGAGTTGGTGGATACCTCGCGACAATTTACGCTGGGCACCAATTGGCGTTCACAGCCGAGCTTAGTGGAGGGGGTTAATACACTCTTTACCCAAAGCGAAGCGGGTTTCTTATTTAAAGACAGCATTCCGTTTCAAGCGGTGGCAAGCGTTGAGCAACAAAGCGGTTTACAGGTTAATGGTCAAGCTCATAAAAGCTTAACCTTTCATCACTTGACCAGTGATGATGGACTCCCGATTGGTTGGGGGGAGGCACAACGTGCTCTTGCTCAACAGTGTGCGTTGAGTATTGCTCAGTTTATTCACCAAGGCGCCTCTGGTGAAGCCCAAATTAGGCAGCGCCCAGTGAGACCAGGGGATTGCTGCGTTTTAGTACGAGACAGAAACGAAGCGGACACCATCAAACAGGCCCTTGCTGCGCTGGGTGTCGATAGTATGTTTTTAGCGCGTAAAAGTGTGTTTGCGAGTCAAACCGCAGTGGATTTATTTGCGATTATTCAAGCGTTGGCAAATCCCAGTAATGACCGTTATTTACGGGGCGCAATCGCCAGTGAGTTATTTTGCTACGACGCCACCACCTTAGATGCGCTATTCAGCGATGAATGGCAGTGGCAAAAGTTGGTAGAACAATTCGCTTATTGGCATCAGTTATGGCAGCGACAAGGTTTAATGATGGCGCTGAATATTTTAATGCGCCATTTTAAAATCGCTGAGCGCCTTGTCGGCCAATATCATGATGGCCAGCGCCGCTTGACCGACCTGCGTCACTTAGTGGAGCTATTACAAGTACAAAGCCAGTTGATGTCAGGTGAAAGTCAGATTTTACATTGGTTTCAAGCGCATTTGGCCGAGCCAGATAATGACAACGAAGGCCAACAAATTCGCTTGGAAACTGAACAGAATTTGGTGCAAATCATCACCCAACATACCAGCAAAGGATTGGAATATCCCTTGGTATTTATTCCTTTTGCCAGCCGCTGCCGAGAGATGAAAGAAGCGATTTATCACAATGAAAAAGACGGTTTGGTGATCGACTTTTTAGGCGCAGACGAAAACCTTGCTTTGGCCGATCACGAACGTCTCGCTGAAGACATACGTCTGTTGTATGTAGCGCTGACCCGCGCGGTACATTATTGTTTTATCGGCTTGTGGAATAACAGTCATCCACAGCGTAAGAAAGAGTCACAGTTGATGCAAACTGCGCTGGGCCGAGTACTGTTTAATCAAGGCACACAGGTGAGTGATGCTGTGATTACTCAGCGATTAGTCGATTTAAGCCAGACGATTGATGTGGACTACCTCGGGTTTACCGCGCAAGACGCCGAGCGAAAAGCGACTGAGTTTAAACAGTTCTTACTGTCGCAAGATAGCAAAGAAAGTCTTCAAACTAACAGTAACGCCATGCTGCGCGCTGCGGTATTGCCTAAGCCTGTTACTCGGCGCTGGCGTTTAACCAGTTATTCAGCCATCAGTAGCCAGCAGCATCATGAATTCGTTGCCCCAGGTCAAGATGAGGGCGCAGATAAGTTGGATGTAATCAGTGCCTACGCTAGCGCCAATACACAGTCTAAAACTGAACCAGAGGCTGGTGAATATATTGCGCCGCAAATGGCGGCTGAAGCAACACAAGACAACCCAGGCGTTGAAGCACATAACGACAGCGAGCAGATGCTGTCAGACGATGAGACTGCCTTGCCACAAGCAAATGAGCCTAATCGTGTTCTCGATGATATAGATGGTATTAGCGATATTGATGAAGAAGGCGCAGAGCAAGAGGTGCTGGATCAGTTTACGTTTGTGAAGGGCGCCCAAGCGGGTTCATTTTTGCACGGCGTGCTTGAGTCTATCGATTTCACCAACCCGATTAATTTAATGGACGTGATCATTGAAAAAGGCACTTGGTATGGCATTGAACAAAAGTGGTTTGCTGTGGTTGATAAGTGGCTGCGCGATGTGCTGCAGACCAAGTTGACCGCCGTGTCCTCAAGTATCCAGCAAAACGGAGAACATCTTAGTTTATCAGCGCTTGCTAAAAACCAAGTGCTGATTGAAATGGAATTTTACCTGCCGCTTTTAGAGGTAAAAGCGCAGACGTTTAATCACATCCTTAATCAGCATATTCCACAGCGTCAACATCATTATCAATTTGAGCAACTCAACGGCATGTTGAAAGGCTTTATTGATTTAACGCTGCAGTACCAAGGCAAATTTTACGTGCTGGATTACAAATCGAACTATTTGGGTGCAGAATTTGCTGATTATCACGGTGAAGCCATGGCCAATGCCATGGAAGAGCATGATTACTATTTGCAAGCCATTCTCTATACCTTAGCGCTGCATCGTTGGCTTAAAAGTAAAAAATCGGATTATGCCTACGCTGATGACATAGGCGGTGCCTATTACACCTTCTTGCGTGGAATGCACAGTGAAAAGCCTGGAAATGGAGTATTTTATTTGATGCCAGCGCAAGCCTTGATAGTAGATTTAGATGCACTGTTTAATGGCGAATATCAGGTTAACAGTGAGCCTCCACTTGCATCGTCAACGGCAGCTAAAAACAGCAAGGATAACGGCGATGATGCGCCCGCTGCGCAAGGACAGTTAGACTTATGGTAAGCAAATTGATGATAAAAAATGATGTATCAAGCCCACAGAGTCAGCAAACACAAGTTCAGGCATCACCGGAGCCGCCCACGACAGCCAGTATTCTACAAAGCTTGTTGAGTGTAGGTCGTATTCGCCCATTAGACGTGGCGTTTGCTGAGTTTATTATGCTTCACGAGCGTGATAAATCGGCGGTAAACACCGCTGGCATTCACGTACTGGGTTTACTCGCTGCTTATCTCAGCAGTCGATTAGGCGAGCAAGATAGCTGCCTCAATCTCGATGGATTTTATCAGCCATTTTTACCCTTTTATCGTTTCGATTCTGCGCCTGTGCTTATGTCTACTTTAGAGGCATCTAGCTGCGTTTCGGTAGTTGAAGAGCCTCGCTCTAATCAAGCATCTGATGTTGTGGCCGGTTCAGATACCCGCTCTGATACAGGTAACAATACTTCATCGCATGATCGTTATTCTTCGGCCCAGCAGTTACACACTCATCAGGCGCAGGAACATCAGTCTCAAAGTAAGCCTTTGATTTTACAGGGGCATGAACTTTACATGCAGCGTTATTGGCAGTACGAAGTGCAACTGGCAGAAAAAATAAACAGCATGACAGGGCGCACGAGTACCTTAGATATTGAACAGGGCAGAGCATTGCTAGGGCAATTGTTTGTTTCAGCACCCGATGATGTAGGTGATGAAAGAGACCTTAATGATGTAAACCGTCAAAGTGGTCATGGCCACGCCCAACGAGAGCCTGAAATAGATTGGCAAAAAGTGGCGGTGTGTCTTGCGGCGAGCCAAAGCGTGAGTGTGATCACCGGAGGACCAGGGACAGGGAAAACAACCACTGTGATCCGGTTGATGGCTCTTTTACAGGGCTTGGCGCGACATAAAGGCAAAAAACTGCAAATTAAACTGGCTGCGCCAACAGGAAAAGCCGCTGCGCGTTTGAGCCAGTCTATCAGTGCCGCCATGGACAAACTACCGGACGCCTTAAAGCCTGATTTACCTAGTCAGTGCAGCACTATTCATAGGTTATTGGGCAGTATCCCGAATAGCCCTTATTTTCGCTTTAACCAGCAACACCCCTTGCACGTCGATGTGCTGATAGTGGATGAAGCGTCCATGGTTGATTTACCCTTAATGAGTAAGCTATTTGCGGCTTTGCCTAGGCATGCAAAGATTGTTTTATTAGGTGATAAAGACCAACTCGCTTCGGTAGAGGCGGGCAGTGTGCTGTCTGATATCTGCTCTGCGGCATTGAATTTTTCGCCTACTGTCTACAATCAATCCCCGCCATACAGTGATCAAGCACTTGGTGTGGTAAAAGACCTGTGCCAGATTGAGTTAAACATCAATACCCTAAATAAGGCGCCGATTAGCAATAGCCTTGCCCTGCTGCACAAGAGTTATCGTTTCAGTGAGAAAAGTGGTATTGGCCGCTTAGCGCGGGCTATTAACATGGGGAGATTGGCGAATGCCAAAGCATTATTTTCAGATGATGTTTACCAAGATGTAGTATGGCAAACCAGTGATGATCCAAAAGCCTTGGTGAATAGACTGCTGCCGGATTACCAACGATATTTCGAGCGCGTAAGGCAGATCTGCGCCCAAGGAACCCTTAGCACGCAGGGTATTGAGGTCTTTGCGTTATTACAGCAACAACAAGTCTTGTGCGCGCAAAAAGAGGCGAGTTGGGGCGTAAAACAAATGAATGTCTTGATTGAGTCTGAGCTGAATAAACACGGAGCCATTGAACTAGGTCGAGATTTCTATATTGGCCGGCCCGTTATGCTTAAGCAAAACGACCATAGTTTAGGCTTGTTTAATGGTGATATTGGTATTGCCATGCCTGACGAGGAAAACGAAGGTCTGATGAAAGTGTGGTTCGTTACTGAGCAAAACACCTTGCGCGGGGTGTTGCCCAGTCGGTTACCTCCCCATGATACGGTTTACGCCATGACGATACACAAAAGCCAAGGGTCTGAGTTTGATCATGTTTATTTGTGCTTGCCACGCATTGAAACGCGCTCTCAAGCGAGATTGCTCAGCCGAGAGCTGCTGTACACAGGCCTTACGCGGGCGAAGAAATCGTTCAACTTGTATAGTGACGAGCAGGCCTTGTCGATCAGTGTGGCAAGGCGTTGTCAGCGAGGGAGTGGGCTAGCTAAGCGTTTACTCCCGTAAGTGCCCCCGCAGCATATTGGCGCTGGTGGTTAAACTGGCAATGGTACCAATCACCCCCGCTAATGAAGCGGCGATGATGTACAGCGACTGACCAGAGGTAAGAGCGACAGCACCTATGACTAAGACCAACAGCAAGCCTAGCGGTACTCTATAGCTTTTCCATGTGCCTGCTTCTCCGTCATTCACTAACTGACTCATGGATTCTGGGCTTTCGGCATGTAACACAAAATGCGCAAAGCTTTGATTGATAATAGCCACATGTCGGCGTTCAACTTTTATTAAGCCCGCTAGCGCGAGGTGCTCTATCATTTCGCTATTTTTAGGGTTGATATATTGCCCTTTTGCAAGATTGTATAAAGCGAGTTTTTCAGCGTTGGAGCATAACTCCCACTTGTAGCGATACAATGCCCCTGCTTTTAACAATATGTAATTAATGGTGGCCCAATATCGGGTACTGTAGAGCTTGCTAGGCGGTTGTTTTACGTTGTCGTATACCCGATGCAGGTTCTCTTTAGCGAACCAGTTGAGTGCTCTGGAAAACGAGCTAAAACTGGGCCCTTTAAGAGGAAGTACCAGTTCATCAGTGGGCACATCACGCGGCTCTGTTATAGCGAACAAGCAGGCTAAATCTCTGAACATGTCTATTTCGTCGTGTAGTACGTCTTGGTCGATTTGCTGAGTGATTTTCGCCGGTAAGATGACATTGAAATCCAGCAAACAGTCAGCCCAAGATAAGTAATCAGCGTGGGCTAATTTGGCTGTATCGTTTACCTGACCTAGGGGATCTTTCATTTTAACTCGTTGCAAACTATAGAAACCAGCGTACAGGGTTAAGCATTCAATTTTACCGAGCAGCACCAGTGATTTAAGCTCCATGAGTAAACCCAGTAGCTCATTCCTGAGTTTGGGGACTTCTAAACACACCTCAATATCCCACATTTCGATAGCGAACCCCGTCATTTCAGGGCCGATATGCAGCACCATTTTCACATTGGGTAAATCGACTTTTTCTTGCTTAAAATGTTGCAAACATGGGCTGTTTTGCAGTAATAAAGCAAAGCAGGCCAATGACTGTGCTCCTGTTGTCTCTTTACCTTGGTTTTTTTGTTCCACCTTCTGTTGTGTTTCTTGAAGTATTATATGCGGCTTAGACACTGCGCCTTCTTCAGCTAGCGGTGTTAAGTGAAGCAACGTGGTTAGATCAATACCGTTAGGCTTGGCTGAGTCTACCTTGAGCGTTAAATGCGGTGAAATTTGCTCACAGTCCTCATTGCGCATGGGTAAATTTAGGCCACGGATGTGCCGTAAAAAAAACGACGAGTAATACAATCTTTGCCACAACGTCACTCGATTAAAGTGAAGCCAAGCGATCAGCATCAGCGTAATCGCAATGACCCCTAATATCATTGCCCAAACGGGCATAGTGAGATCGTAATTCGCTAAACGATCATAAGCGCTTTTAATGGTTTCGCCACCTGTTGTAGCAACGTCGCCTTCGGTATATTGCGTTTCGTTGGATTTTCCTTCATCAATCTGCTCGTGAGGTTCGTTCATCTCAGGTGTGTGCGAAAAAGCAATAAAGGAGTCTAACCAAGGCCAATCTTGAGTCGCGCTTATCAAATCCAGCGCATTAGGGAAGTCGTTTGGGGTTACAGCAGTGGAGTAGTGCTCACACTGTTTCTTTAAACTGCGCATGTTTGTTTGCTGTGTCATTGGCTTGTTGGTCTCGCCACTACCTTTCAATAAAGCCGCGGCTTTCATACGATGCTTGGTGATAGAATTTGGAAAACGCGTGAGACCTAAAGCGGCAATTTCTGCTCGCTCTCGATTCAGCTTATTGCAATCTTGATATTGATAATAATGCGCTAAATTTTTCAACGGGATCGTCATGACGGACTTAAGGTATAGTGCTTGTACTAGAGCGAGAGCGCCTAACCCTAACGCTAAAAAGACAGCACCTTTTGTTCCCTTACCATGAATAGAGAAACTTTCTCCTGCGGATTCGAAAAGTAACTTGTACCCACGGTAACCAAAATAAAATATGACCAGTAGGGTACCAATGGCGATAAATGTCACCCAATATCCAGCACTCTCTTGCGGATAAATAGCGAGGTGGGTAAACGTGAAAAGGCAGTACATGATGCCAATGAGCGTGGAGCTTATATGCAGCATTTCTTTGGTATCAAAGGTGGCGGGTAAATTCACTACTTGCTTGAGTCTATCGGTATCGAATAGTCGGCCAAGCAACCAACTCGTGCATGCTAAGAAGGTCACAAATACGGCAAAACTAATGCACAGAAACATAAACTGACTTGTCATCAGCGCATCTAGACTGTCGTTGGGATAAAACACCACCACCGCCCACTGATCAATCACACTGGGTCGTACAAAAAAGCGGCCTGCTTGGCCGTGATAAAACCCGTCGATTGCTTGGTTAACCGTTGAATTTTCAGCATCCGTATTGTCCAGTGCTGCGCGGATCCGTTGGCTGAGTACAGGGCTGTGATTACCTGAATAATAAAGGTTTTCCACTAAGGAGCGGCTAGCGTCACTGTGAAATAATACGTCACCGTTATCTCTGTCGACGACCATGAACGTCATGTCCATTGGGGCCGGTTTGGCTAGGCTAATACTGGGTAGCAATACATCGGCGGCAATCACATCGGCATAGCGTTTATTGCTGGGCTCGCTTTGGACGTTATACCCACTGGCGTGACTGTGAATGCCTGCATTGCTGCCATCGTGAAGCGGCATCGAGATGGTGGTGCCACGGGTCGCATTATTGACGTTGAGCAGGCGCTGAATGAAGACTTGGTTGTATCCATTAGATTGAAGAGTATCGTCATTTTTAGGGGGTAATCGCCAGCCTTTTTGGTCGCGAATTTTTTTGAAATAGTCTCGGTTAGATAACTCAAATCCTGCAGGTAATACATTGTTTTCAACAAAGTAAAAGGACGGTGTCAAAATAAAGCCATCTTTGTTGAGCAGAAAAATATTGAGTATTTTTAGCGGGGGATTTGCTTGCGGTGATGAGGCAACGTATGTGTCTAGACTTTCATCGGGAGAGTGTTCCAGAGCTAAATTTTGTGCGAAAAAGTCGATGATCTGCGCGTCGTCAGGCAAGGTGTCATCATCGTTTAAATAGTCGAACAAGTTAGCCTTGTGAAGATCGCTTTCAATTGTAAGCTGTGTACCTTCGCAGGCGTAACGAATAAAGAATTTATTTTTTGCGTTGACGGCTGCGTTGGGTAAATTGCTGAAATTGGGCGGCGCTTTATTGCTTGCACCATGCTCGGCTTGAGCACGTTTAAGCTCATTTGGCGCAAGTTTGTGAACTTCAACGTTGAGGCACGGGTTATCTGTGATACTCAGCAACCCCTGATGGAAATTGTCTAATAAGTCGAGCTGAGTTTGTCGCTTATCACGTGCTCGCGTTTGGCCGTCATTTTTATATGTATCTGTGCTTTTTTGCAGGATTTGGTAAAAAGTACGGTACTGGGCGAGTTTGTTGAATACTTCGTAGACGTCGTGCTCCATTTCTTGAGCGATTGTTGAGCCATAATCCATGGCCCGCAGGTCTTTGTCGTAGCGTACAACGTACTTTTGCAAATAAGCTAAAAGCAAAGACAAAACCACGATAAAGAAAGCGTAACTGATGAGGTGGGTGAGATTACGTGTGGCTGGGGTGATCGAATGGGTAACCGGCAACAGAAACAAACGCACGAGGGCCAACATAAATAGCAGACTCACAATGCTGACGACCAATAATGACGCATTCCAACTGGTTGTGCTTTGTTGGATTAGTTTGGATCTGGGCATTAGCCCAATGAGATACAGATGATTTAAGGTGTTGGTTTCACCCTCGTGCTCATACTGCAAAGGAATGTCTAGTGCGAAAGGGAAAGCAAATACGCGATATTTTCCATAAGACAGAGTGATATCGATATGGCTACTGTAACTTGGCAAAGGGACTTTGCCTTTAATATCAGCCTCTTCAGCCATGGACAACAAAGAGCGCGACTCTTGGCGTAAGAAGGCACGGTTAATGCTGGTTAAATCAACAATGGATATGGTTTTTTCATGACCCACCGAGGCGAGTACTTCCCCTTCTTTACTGGCAAATAAATATTGGCTAAAACCTGCTTGCGGGGTCGGCAGAATGTCCTCTACATCTAATGTTGCGCTAAACTTTTTTTGTAATTTTGGTGTCGTTTCTGGAAGTTGTTCGCTATCAGTGCCAGTTGCAGATATGGTGTTATCACTCACGTTTGCGCTATCGCCCAAGGCGTTTGAGTCTGTAATTTTCCCTTGAGCTTGTATTCCTGGTTCGATTTTAGTCGCTGGGGAGGCGTCGCTCGCATCAAACTCACTGTTGCTTGAAGGGGAGGTTTCTTCGAGGGCTTTCGCTTCTAGTGTACTTGCGGTGGCTGTTTCACTAACATCTTTAATGTGAATTTGCTGCGCCGATAATTGGTAAAGCAGCGTTGTTGCCGTTTCTCTGGTTAAGTTGTCAGATGTGCGTTGATAGCTCGGCATAAGGGAGCGTATCGAGGTTTCACTTTCGCTATAATCATGAGCGCGTTTAATTTTATCTAGATTTTCGTTTAGCGTATTGGATGCTTCGTACAGGATCCGGTACAGATTGTTGTTACTTGAGCCTTCTTCGATATTGCTGTAGTACAAATAGGTATATAACCCCGCCGCACAAAGCAGAATAATAAACAACAAAAATAGGCGTCTTTTTGGCGTTTTAGACGGGGATGGGGTATTCTGCGCCACCGATTTTTCCGACATTGACTTGCACCTCTTCCTTGTGTTGTTAAACAACAGGTCAAAACTAAGGAAAAATCAAGTTTTAGGCTTAAAATTTGCGCAAGTCTGCTACGTGCGCCACACTAAAATAGCGCGCATTGGTGCGTAGTAACTCATTACTTTCATTCAAAATTCAGGAACTCAACATGACGGAAATTTCAGCGGAAGAATTTATTGCCCTTAGCAAGTTATTACCAGAAGAGCGTTTTGATTACGCTATTACTCGTATGATTGAGCGTCAACATTTGTGGGGATTATTCGGCGACAATGGCTGGCTAATGCTTAAAGCTGAAGATGATGCTTGTATACCCGTATGGCCTTACGCTGAATTTGCGCAAGCTTGGGTTAAAAATGACTTCCCAGATTGTGAGCCGAAGCAAATTGACTTTGCCCAGTGGCATCAGGTGTGGTTACCCGGTATGCAACAAAATGGTACCTTGGTGTTGGTGTTCCCATTGAGTGAAGACGAAGAAGGGATCATGCTTGAAGCCCAGGAAATGCTTGAATGTATTAATGAGGAACTGCAAACAGAATCCTAGTGACGTCTTGTCTTTATGCTGAGGCTAGTGATGATGCGGGCCTAGGGGTTAACCACGCCCGCATCAACGTCTATATCGCCAATCGGCCAAATTACCAAGATTTATCTCTACTAAATACAATGCGCCCTTTTTGCACGGGGGACATTGAAGCGCTCAATCGACAGTGTGGTAATGGCTGGCGTAAAGTCTTTAATGTTTATGCAAAATTAGTGTTTGCTTGGCGAAGTGCTGATCCCGTATTAGATACATGTTTGCCCGGTGCGGGCTGTGCAAGCTGGCAAGTCTATAGGGATAAAGTCTTGCTGCAAAAAGACAGTCAGACCGCTTTGCTTTTTAGCCCGCCCTTACCACAGCAAGGCTTGCCTAATTACGGCAACGGCTGCGCTGATAACGCTATAACGGGCACAATTCATAATGCGTATCACATTATAATGGGCCGTACTTATGCAAAATCTTTAGTTCAGACTGCAGGTTTGAACTTAACATGGCACGGTGAAGAGTTTGCTATTGATCAGATTGCCCGCACAGTGGTTTGCCCATACTTTGATTACCGCCAGTTATCCAATATTAAAATTATCCGCTTAGTTGAATTGTTAAAATCGCTTAATCAATAGCCATTTGATTTCTACTTTTAGAAAAGCGCGCAGTTATTTTTTATTAGTGGGCGTAAATAGCCAAATTGACTTGATAAAGCCGCTGATATTAACAACAATTCGCAGCCTTTATTGATTATGTTTGAGCGTGTTATGTCTGAGTTGTTTTTACGTCAGCAATTTCCCATTTTTCACCAACAAAATGACGGATCGCCTTGGCTATATTTCGATAATGGTGCCACCACACAAAAGCCGCAGCCAGTTATTGATACCATAAGTCGCTTTTACTCCCAGCAAAATGCGAATGTACACCGTGCTAGCCACCGAGTATCTGCTGACACCACAAACGCCTTTGAGCAAGTGCGTAAAGATGTCGCTGCATTGATCAATGCCAGCAGTGAAAAAGAAATCATTTGGACCAAGGGCACAACAGAAAGCATTAACTTATTGGCTAACGTATTGGCCAAGGGGCACGTGGAATCTGGTGATGAGATTGTGTTGTCAGCGCTGGAGCACCACGCGAACATTGTACCTTGGCAGCAAATCGCTAATGAACTGGGACTGCACATAAAAGTGATCCCAGTGAATAAAGATGGTGTGCTGCAGTTAGCAAACATTAAAAGTTTAATCACCAATAAAACTGCTTTGGTAGCGGTTAGTCATGTCTCTAATGCGCTGGGAAATATAAACCCAATTTCGCACGTTATCGCTCACGCCAAAAAGCATGGGGCATTAACGCTAATTGATGGTGCCCAGGCTATTGCTCATTTACCCGTAGACGTGCAGGCGCTTGATTGTGATTTTTATGTTTTCAGTGGGCATAAGATGTTTGGCCCAACGGGAATTGGCGTTTTGTATGGCCGCCAAGTATTACTCGATGGTTTACCGCCGTACCAAACCGGTGGTGAAATGATTGAAAAGGTGAGTTTTTCAGGTACAACCTTTCAAGGATTACCGTTCAAATTTGAGGCCGGCACACCTAATATTGCTGGCGTGTTGGGTTTAGGGGCGGCCGTGTCTTTTTTAAAGACGCATCAATCGGTAATCCATGAACAAGAGCAAGCCCTGTATACCGCGTTAGTTAACGGCTTGCGAAGCATTTCAGGTATACGTTTATGGGGGGATCTTGAAAACAGCGTTTGCGTGCAATCATTCACTGTCGATGGGATCAACAACCAGGATCTTGGGCTATTGCTTAACGAGCATAATATCGCGGTTAGGGTAGGTCATCATTGTGCTATGCCATTGATGCAGGCGCTCTCAATTGATGGCACGGTGCGGGTTTCCTTGAGTGGCTACAACACCTTGCCAGAAATACATCATTTCATTGACGTGCTACAAGGTATTGTAAGCTCGCTGCGCCCTGAATCTATAAACGCCAGCCAAGATTTAACGTCAGTAGCAGTGGTGAAAAACACTGCACCGCAAAATGAAGCATGGAATGACAAGGCGTTTGATTTTGACACTATGCCACTGGCGCTGAGCATACGACAGGCCAAGGGCTGGGATGAAACCTACCGGCAAATCATGCTCGCCGGTAAACAATTGCATAAATTGCTTCCTGAGGATCACACTGGGCAATACGAAGTGATGGGCTGTGAAAGCCAAGTGTGGCTGAAATGCGTTGTACGCGATGATCACCTTATTTTAGCTGCTCATTCGCCAAGTAAAATCGTACGCGGGTTATTGGCCATCATTTTTGAGCCATTAGCGCGTCTAACGGTGCGTCAAATAAAGCAATTTAGTCTGCATGATTATTTACACGCGCTGGGTCTAGGTAAACATGTGAGTCAATCAAGAGGCAATGGCTTGCAAGCCGTGATTGAACAAATTCAACATCAGGTTCACTCACGTTAGTTGGGATGTATAAAAATGAGCTGATGTGGCTATTAGCATGGAAAACGAATGCGAAGGATGAGCGTGAATTATTTTATCAAGGGTAGAATAGTCTTAAAGACAGGTGAACGGCAGTCTTTTATTAGCTCAAATAAAGCCATTTCTACGCTCGTGATGCTTGCTCCGCGTGCGCTTAATTTCTTTATCCCTAACGCTTTATTTTCTTGGACTCTTGATGAGACAGCGTCGCTGACCACTTCTACGTGATAGCCTAAGTCCAGCATGCCAAGCACCGTCTGATAAACACATACATGTGCTTCTATGCCACAGACAAGCCAGTTGTCCTTTTGGCTATCGTGTAGTGTGTCTACAAACGTCTGTGTATCACATGCATTAAAGGTGTGCTTAGTGATAAGGGGATGATGCGTAAGCTCTTCGGCTAACAGTGGAACTGTCGGACCTAATTTAAGTGGGGCTTGCTCTAGGCATATAATGGGGATAGCTAATATTTGGGCAGCGTTGATGAGCGTAAGTGTATTATGAAGCAGTGTTTCGCTTTGAAACACCTGATGGGCTAAGTTGCCTTGTATATCGATAACAACAAGGCCAGTATCGTTTGTTTGTAGCATCAGTTAGCCTGTTACTTTAGATGATAAGTACGGTAACCAAGGATGGGTGTGATAACAACGAATTTTGCACTACTGTGACTGCATGCTTGCTCTTTATTGGTGCAACTGTCGGTGGTTTAAACTGTACACTTCTGTTCAATATGTTGATTTATAAGCGCTTATTTTTTTACATGTCAGGTGCGGTTATTGCTATGTCGCAGCCAGTATTTTATTTTGCCTTTGTTATTTATGCATTAGTGATTTTTCATTAATGGCCTATTTATTTGTTATTCGTTCATTCGGGAGTAATTCGTTGAAGTATTTAGTCTGTGCCTTGTGCCTATTAGTAAGTGTGTCAGTGATTGGGGCAGAGAAAAAGCCGATTGCTGTAAAAGTGTTTATAGCCGGCATGTTTGAAATCGGTGAAAATCAAGGGGATAAAGCGGGAGAATTTCAACATTGGTATGAGCGTTATTTTGCCGAGGCCCAACCAATCACGATCCCGGGGGCGTTGACGCCGGTATTTTGTAATAAAAATGGCGTGTGTGGGTCGGTGTTAGGCATGGGCAAAGTGGCGTCTTCATCCTCAATGCTCGCGATAGTTTTAAATAGCCAGTTTGATTTCTCTCATAGTTATTTCATGATCAGTGGCGTGGGCGGAATTCCTCCCTCGCAGGGCACCATCGCGGATGTTAATTGGGGCAGTTGGTTAATCGATTACGATTTGGGTCACCGCTGGATGCCAGAAGAAGGCGAGGCGGGAGCGCCTGTATTTATGCCCAGGAAAGGCTATGAAGATATTCGTCGCTATCAGCTTAACCCTGCGTTAGTCAATTTCGCGGTTTCTTTATCAAAAAATGCTCAGCTAAAAGACTCACCTTCGGCTCAGGCGTATCGTATGCGTTACCCAGAACCGCAAGCGCGACGTAAACCAGCAGTGACTGTGGGCACGCATATCGCCGGCGATACTTTCTTTCATGGCCCAGGTCTGTCAGCTGAAGCACAATACATGAGTGAGCTATATGGCGCAGATGACTACATGATCGCGGAAATGGAAGGAGTGGCGATTGCCCAAGTACTCGCGCGGACAGTGGGTACTGACAGAATGCTCAGTTTACGAGGTGCGGTGAATTTTGACCAAGGAAATCCTAATGAATCTACGTTAGCGCACCTTGACCCTGCACCGGGTGAAACCGCCGGAGGATTTGCCGAAACCGTGGAAAATATTGTCATAGTCGGTGGTAGTGTGGTTGATCACATCGTCACGCATTGGTCTGACTTTAAAGACGGTTACTCAGCAAAATAGTCTTATCTTTTCACTTCAGCCCAAGTGTTATGTGAGTGTTGATAGCTGTCGGCACTCACCTAACCTTAATCCATAGGATCTGTCAGGGTAAAATCTCGGGGAGCCTGTTGGTCACATTTTTTGCATTCAAGGACCATGTTCAGATGTTGCTCACGGCCTTGTTTTGTTATCACCCAAGGCCTGTTTGTCCACGGAGGATCGTGCCGTACATGTTGATGGTGACCACAGCCGAGTTTCGCTACCCAATGGTCTTCGTCATCTTTTACATAACCAATAATTGGCTGCTTCATGATTGATTCTTCCTCTATATGCTACTGATGGCGCCCATGTAGCTTACCTCTTACGTTTACCTAAAATGAATAGTTGATCGTGTTTGTAGCGACAACAGTCAGTTTTGGTTGTAATGAAGGAAAACAATCGTTTTTGGTTGTTATTTAACTTAACAATCTAATTTGGTTGTTTTAATTGCATGAACCGTCAGATTTATCGTAAACTAATTGCCTAATCGATAAAGGCTACGACCTGAGGTACACGTATGATCGCTGTTTTAACCGGAGACCTAGTAGACTCGACGGCCATGCCTGCGAAAGATTACCAGTGTGCGGTCAATATCATGGATGATTATCTCGCTAAATGCCAAACACGATTTGCTGCAAAAGGCGAAATTTATCGTGGTGATAGTTTGCAGCTTATTTTCAAGCAGCCACAACATGCTATGCGCGCAGCAATTGAGCTTAAAAGCCTACTCTTTAGTACTGATGCAACTCAACGACCTTTGGGAATTACGTTGTCTGTAGGCTTGGGGGAGCAGCTTATTGACGGTAACAAACCCAGTGTTTCACAAGGTAGCGCATTTACCTTATCAGGTAGAGGACTGGACAGTACACCTAGTGGGCACATTAGCTTACATCATGAGGGGGGCGCATTTTTTGATGCACTTGTGCTAGCAACGCAGTTTTTAGATAACGTGTTGTATTCGCACACACAAAAACAAGCGAGGGTGCTTTTTCATTATTTAAGTATGGATTTTCCCACTCACACCCAGTTAGCCAATGCACTGTCAACCAGTCAACAGAACGTGACTAAGCATTTAGCGCGTATTAGCGCGGATTTGATTAAAACCTATGTTGTTTTTTTTGAGGAAAAATTAAGCAAGGAAAGTGACTAATGATATTGTTTTTATTGATGATTGCAGCTCACATACTGGGTGATTTTTATATTCAGAAAGATAGCTGGGTAACCTGTCGAAATAATCATCATTTTGCCTCATGGGGGCTAGGTAAACATGTGCTGTCTCATGTTGTTCTGCTCACTATTACCATATGGTTGGCCGGCTTCTTAACTGCACAAGGCTGGATAGCTATTGTCGTGATAGGCTTTTCACATCTGCTTATCGATGTATGGAAGTCTTATCAACCAAACAAACTAAGCTACTTCTTATTAGACCAATTCTTTCATATCGTGATCATCGCTTTGGCTGCACTAGCGCTTAGTGGTATTGGCTTGGCCGAGATAAAAACACAGCTATATTTGCTCCTAAAAGTGAAATATGTAGCCATAACGTGTGCCTATGTGATTGCGTGTCGGCCGGTATCGATAGCCATAACAATCGCTCTGGATAATTACACCGCACAATTAGCGGATAAACAAACAGGTCTTGCATCTGCAGGGCGCTGGATCGGCTATATAGAAAGGTGCTTAATTATCTCGTTTGTGTTGATTGGCCAATTTGCGGGTGTAGGCTTTTTGCTAGCAGCCAAAACGATTTTTCGATTTGGCGACTTAACAAAAGAAAAAGACATGAAGCTAACTGAGTACATGATGCTGGGCACCTTATTAAGCTTCTCATGTGCGTTATTACTGGGCTGGTGGGTCAATAGACTCTGATACTTAAGTGGCTACACGGTCAGCGTGTTGTTACAACCATGATTAAATCGTCACAGCGAAGCTGAGAAGTTTACGCTCACCTTGTTCAATACGAGTAACGCTGTGCTCGTATTTATCCGGTCTGAAAAGATAAACCCGGCCGAATAAATTGATAATGCACTTTTGACAATGAAACACACCACCCACTTTGGGCTGTCTTAACACGATATTGAATTTGTAGTATTTACCCTTGGCGATTGGGTCAATATGAGCCATGACCTTATGTTGATTAGGGTAGGTGACTAAATAGGCTGAAAGGCGTTTAGAGCTAAACAATACCTTGTTGCGAACACGAGCGAGCACAATAACTCCGAGCTGACTTAATTAAAAATTGATTATAACACGGGGTAGTAATCGTTTTTTAATATCATTAATGCTTAGCTAGACCTATTCTGACTAATTCATTTTATGAACACGTACGCAATTTTTACCAGCGTGCTTAGCCTCATATAATGCGTCATCTGCGACTTTTACCATTCTCTCTAGTGAACGTGCTTTCACGGCATAGGTAACGCCAAAGCTGGCTGAAATCGCTAAATCAGCTTCATCCTGAAGTGCAATCGGTTGAGCCGCAATTAGCGTGCAGGTGCGCTGGGCAATCGCTTTGGCTGTCTCAAGTTTCGTTGCGGGTAATAAAATAACAAACTCTTCGCCGCCCCAGCGGGCTATCGCATCGTGCTCACGTAATTCACTTTGCAGTAACACCGCAAATTCTACTAACACTTTATCGCCTACATTATGCCCGCGGGAATCATTAATACGTTTAAAATTGTCCACATCGACCATAATTAAACTGGCTTCTTGATTGGCTCTGACTATTTTGTCAAAACGCCATTGCACATATTCACGATTATGTAATTGAGTAAGAGGATCAAGCTGATGTTTTTTAGCCGACTCGCGCTCAAAAAAACGAATAATGACGTGAGCTGTCACAAAAACCACAAAAATAATCAACAAAACAAACGAGGTATGGCTGGTGTATGCATCGGTGCTGGCGGTTTTACGTGATGATAGCGGAGTAAGAAGGTAGAGCTTCCAGTGCAAGGCTTTAAGGTCTATCTGTGCGATGAGGTTAATATAATCAGGGGTCTTAACGATGATATTATTCAAGCTGGGCAATAATTTTTGTTCTGCGGTCAATGCTTGAAACCAAGATAGCTGCTCAACTGACAGAATACGTTTTCCATCAGCCAATAGGTCAGGATCTGATGCCAGTACAACATCTTGCTTATTATCCACAAACACGAAATCGTAACCGAAAGCATCTTTGTAGCTATCAAATGCGTCCAAGAACGTTTTTAAGCGTTTACCCACCCCAATAAACCCGAGAAATGCACCCTGATCATTGAATACTTTCACGTCAAAATAAATGTGAATATCTTGTCTGTTACCTAACGCTGCTGCCACATTGTGAGTTTGTTCCTTAACGCGAAAATACCATTCAACTTCGCCTTCTTTTAAGTCTAATGTGCTGCCATTGGCGTTATATTGTTTGCGACTGTTTTCACTGGCAACAAAAAAGTCCATATTGTAGTCCATGGACATACGCTTGACTAAATCGAGTATCGCCTTGTCATCGATGATTTGAGCATTCATCAATCGGCGCAAGGTTTGGGTATTGGCAAGTATTTGTGCAGTGTGCAGCGGCTTAACCAACTCCTGCGTGACTAAATCAAAAGCTGGAGACATGGATTGCTGCTGCAGTCGGCTTTGTTCTTCTACCGAGTCGGATAACGTTAAGTAACCGCTAATCGCTACCGCAATTGCCATAACAAGCAACATGATGGGCACTTTGAACCCGATACTGAGTAAGTTACTACGCTGGGAAGTGCTCAACACAAAATTCCGATATGTTCAAAAACGAATAATATTACTTAGTTTAGTGAATGAAATATATACCATTTTAGTGTTATTTTTTGTATGAAAAATAATCGATAGTGTCATGTGAGATTGCATTATTTATCGCCCTCTGAATTATCAATTGAACGATTTTTGGCTTCAATCCATTGGGCCATATATTGGGTACTTTTATGATGATGGTGTTGCAACATGCTACCAGTGAAGTTCTTCAACCTATGTGCTGATAACGTGCACTTGGTTTCAATAATACGCGAAATCAAAGCCGGCCCAATGGTTCGTTTATCGAACCGAAGTAGTGCCTGTTCAATGTGCTGTTGGCACCTTAGCCAAAGCCCTTCGTCTTGATACAAAGCCACCGCTTTTTGTGCGAACTCTTCCGCGATATTAGCAATGGCACCTGGCCATAGTGCTTCATCACACATACCTTCAGCCCCGATGGATGTGGTTACGCTAGGCGTATTACACAGCATCGCTTCTGCCAATTTGCCCTTGATGCCGGCGCCAAACCTTAAGGGGGCTAAGCACACCTTGGCATTAGCCATCACCGCTTTAGCATCTTGTGCCCAACCTTTAATATAAAACCCTTGTTTAGGGTTATGTAGTTGGGTTGCTTTAGGGGGCGGATAAGCCCCGTAAATATGCAGCTCAGCAGTGGGTAACGCTTGTCGTATCAAGGGCCAAATTTCGGATTTTAGCCACAGTACGGCGTTCCAATTTGGCTCGTGGCGAAAATTACCAATACTGACAAAGTGCTGGCGCTGCGAAAAAGACAGGTTGGGATATCGTTGCGTTATGTCTTCAATATCAAGCATAAACGGGCAGTGATATAGCAGGTTTGCTGGCACACCAAAGGTATTTTGCAGCAGGGTATATTCGAAACTCGATATGATTAAACTGAGATCGCAGCGGTATATGGATGCGATTTCACGTAACGCCAAATCGCTTTTAAGATCGCTTTCAGTGATGTCTCTGCCTTGCTTGAATGCACGGTGACGAGCATCACGTAAACTGTGCATATCTTCCGTATCAAGTACGCGAAGTGCATTTGGGCAGTGCTTAGCAACACGCCAACCGAACTGTTCTTCCAACATAAAACGGTCGAACACCACGACATCTGGTGCTTGATTCAAAATAAAGTCATCAAAACTGCTGCAGTTAAGGGCAATGCTGTGTTCGCTTATACCAAACTCAGTGAGATTAATTTTATGCTCACCTTGAACCGCCGGACTCGCAAAACTAACAGACCAACCTTGCTGCATGAAAAGTGTCAGCAGGCTCATCATATGTTGGCCTGCAGCTGAAGAGTTAGGCTCTGGCCAAACATAGCCTATAACTAAAATATGTTGAATTGACATAAGGCTACTCAGGTTGTTTTGCCAATTGAACGCAATTACGTCCTGCTTTTTTGGCGGCATAGAGGGCAATATCTGCTTGTTTCATGATATCGCTAAATTGGCTGAACTGACTGCTTCGCTTTGCAACACCAAAACTAGCAGTGATTTTAACCGTTTTTCCTTGACTATTTTTTGACGTAGAGCCTTTCCCTGCGGCGGCTTTAGGACGTTTCTTTGGCCGAGGCTTATCCCGTAAGGCTATAGGGTAATCTGCGATCATTTGGCGTATTTGTTCTACAAAAGGCAACGCTTGTTGTGGTGATTTACGAGGGAAAATCAAAATGAATTCTTCGCCGCCAAAGCGAAACGCTTTTCCGCCACCGCCCACTTTGTTTAAGCGACTGGCGACTAATCTAAGGACTTCGTCGCCGACGTCATGGCCGTAGGTATCGTTAAATTTTTTGAAGTGGTCGATATCCGCCATCACCACCACATATTTTCGCCCCAGCGTATTGACGTATTGCATTAAGGCTCGTCGTGAAGGGATAGACGTAAGCTCATCCTTGAAAGCCATATTAAAGCTGTCTTTTAGCATAGCGTACAAAAAGCTGGTGGCTAAGACCAACGCCAATACATTGTGTAATTCAAACGTTGCATAAGCGGGCATCATTGCGATAAGCACCACCGCGAGAAGTAAAGCGCCATGGTTATTATCTGAGATCAAAATAAAACGCACAAAGCATAATGCGAGGGTAAATAGCACGACTAACCACTCAAATGGCGAATACAAGGCGTTTAAACGTGGGTCAATGTGATTGGCGAACGTATAAATTGGACTTAGGCTATTTTGGGTAACCGCAGGAATGTACTCCAGCACCAAATAGCTGACGATGGCGACGACAAAAATCTTCGCCAAGGTGATAACCAAGTTGTAAGCAGAAAACCCACTGTCTTTAGCGCAACTCAAATAACCGAGTATGACCAAGAATATTAGCGGTAGATAGCGGTTAAACGCCGATGAAAGGGCTATTTCTCCATGGGTAAAAAACAGTAATATAGCCAGTAAAACGCAGACCCAAAACAATCTGCTACGACCAAATTGAAGCGCGATCACCGCTGAAATTGAAAGAGATAAATATCCAATCCAAGGCAGGGGAGAAAACCAGTCCAGTAATAAGGCAGGTTGTGCCTCAACAAAATAAACAACGAGTGTTAATAGCGCTGCATATACGAATAGGCGTTTAAAAATGTTGTACAAATAGGTCAAAGTGTCCGGCTCGAACTTGGCATAAAGGAGCATTGTATGAAATTTTTGTTTGTTCTATAAGTGTATGTGTTAATTTGCTGCAAATTAAATGAATATTATCAATCTGTTAAAAGGAGCCGTATGTCGTCTCACGTAGTTTTTGGAGCCGGATTAATAGGCAGTTACCTAGGCGCAAGTATGCATCATTTAGGGCTAAATGTAGCGCTTGTTTGCCGTGCAGCTGTGAAGCGCAATTTAGCTGAGGGCGTTGTGCTAACGGATTATCAAGAGCATTATGCGCAAGTAGAAAATCTCAATTTTCTCGATAGTGAAATTCTCGCAAAGCTCAAGCCTGAGCAAATATCCTGTGATTTTTTATGGTTGACCGTTAAATGCCATGGCGTTGAACGCGCTTTGCTCGAAATTGCGCCGCTAGTCAATAAAAACACGGTCATTTTGTGCTGCCAAAATGGCCTAGGCTCAGACAAACCAGTCAAAAATGCTTATCCACACAACACTGTACTTAGAGTGATGGTGCCGTTTAACGTCGTTGAGCTCGAAAAAGGCCACTTGCATCGCGGCTCAGAGGGCCACTTAACAATAGAGCAAGCGAATAGACCTGTTATTAGTGAGGATTTGCACGCTACGTTGGACAGCGAACTTCTGCCGGTCAGTATCACCAATGACATGCAGTCATTGCTATGGGCCAAGTTACAATTGAATTTGGGCAATAGCATCAATGCCTTGGCAGACATCCCAGTGAAAAGCATGTTAGAGCAACGAGGCTATCGGATTGTCATTGCTGCTATGATGCAAGAGTTGTTGGCTGTCTCAAAAGAACTAGGACTTGAGTTACCAAAAGTCACTGCGCTACCCGCTAACCTTGTACCCCATGTCCTTAAGTTGCCCAACTTTTTGTTTAAGTTAGTGGCGAATAAAATGCTTGCCGTCGACCCTAACGTGCGTACATCTATGTGGTGGGACATGTCTCAAAATAAGCCAACAGAAATCCAGTATTTAAACGGAGCTGTAGTAGATGAGGGGGCAAGAGTGGGAGTACCCACCCCAGCAAACACACGCATTGTGGCGTTAGTCGAAGCGTTAACTGCGCCTAACAGTAAACATGAGCAAGGGGCTAAGCGAGTAAAAACCGCACTTACTCGCCCAGTGAGCGCATCCCAGTTACAACGGCTAACTCGCCAGCACTAATTTGTCAGCACTGACGAATTAGTGCTGATTGTCGTTGAGTAATTTGGGTTTCAGATTGTCTACCCACATGGCGGTTGCACCGCATATGGCTACGGGCATAACTAAAAAGTTGACGATGGGGATCATCGAAAAAACGCTGACCCCAATTCCAAAGCTAAAACAGTTTCCACGGCTTTGATTTAGGGTACGTCGCATATCTTTAAACGATACTTTGTGATTATCAAATGGGTAATCACAATATTGGATTGCCATCATCCAAGCGGTGAACAAAAACCACAGCACTTGGCCGAAGACCGGCAGGATAAAAAACAACAACAAGAAACCCAATGCGCGGGGTATATAATAAGCGAGTTTTGAAAATTCACGGCCTAATGTGCGGGGAATGTCTTTCACAACATCTAATACGCCTGTGTCGCCTAAGTCTTGTCCTGTCAGGTGTTTCTCAACCTTTTCGGCTAGTAAACCGTTGAAGGGGGCTGCAATCCAGTTGGCGAGCGTGCCAAAGATAAGGGCGAAAACCAGCAAGATAGTGATAACAGAAAGAGGCCAGATAATATAACTCAAAGCCGATTTGAGCCAGCCTAGCCAATCGGGTATTAAATCAACAAGCCAAATAATAGCGCCGTCTATTTGCCCAAAAAGAGCGTACAGAGCCACTGAAAATAAGATCAAGTTTACTGCCAGCGGAATAAAAACGAAACGTTTTAAGCCTTTAGTTTGAATAAGGGAAAAGCCCTGTAAGAAGTAATTCAATGTGTTGCCTCTTTTGTATACTGTTTATCGGTTTGTCTATAGCTTAATTGTGCGTTTATCGTTGGTTCGCCAAAAAATGTCTAATACCTTGAATTAATTAGCAAATATTGTTGCTATCTTAGGGTATTATACTGGCGAACATGGTCGCGACAAAACGTCAATTGTTACATGGGGTGAGTTTTGCTACATTTCCACTGTTTCCCATAATAACGATAAAACCGGAATCCTCTTTTTATTCATGCGTTTAAAGAAAATAAAGCTCGCGGGGTTTAAGTCTTTTGTAGATCCTACCAGCATCCCCTTTGTTGATGATATGACCGCCATAGTCGGGCCGAACGGCTGCGGAAAATCCAATGTGATAGATGCTGTGCGCTGGGTATTAGGTGAAAGCTCTGCGAAAAACTTACGTGGCGATGCCATGATCGACGTTATTTTCAATGGCTCCACGGCAAGAAAACCGGTATCTCAATGTACCGTTGAGCTCGTATTTGATAACACCTCTGGGCGTATTCAAGGGGAATTTGCCAGTTACAATGAGATCTCCGTTAAGCGCTTAGTCACCAAAGATGGCCAGTCGAGTTATTTTTTAAACAACAGTAAGTGTCGTCGCAGAGATGTCACCGATTTGTTCCTCGGCACAGGGCTTGGCCCGCGTAGTTACGCGATCATTGAACAGGGCACTATTTCAAGGCTGATCGAATCAAAACCCCAGGAGCTGCGAGTCTTTATTGAAGAAGCGGCAGGTATTTCCAAGTACAAAGAGCGTCGCAGAGAAACTGAAAACCGCATTCGCCACACCAAAGAAAACTTAGAGCGCTTAGAAGACGTCCGCGGTGAGTTAGGTGCGCAATTACAAAAATTGGAAAAACAAGCATCAGCTGCAAAGAAATATAAAGAACTAAAACAGCAGGAGCGACAATATCGAAATGAATTGGCGGCCATGCGTTGGTCTAACTTTAACGCCAAAATAGTTAGCCTAGAGCAACAAACGCATCAGCAAGAGGCAGACCTAGAAGCCTTTATTGCCCGCCAACGAGGAGATGAAAAAGAAATAACAGTTTATCGTACACGCCAGCAAGAACTCAAACAGCAACTGCAAGATACACAACAAGCGTATTTTCGCCTTGGCACCGACATCACTCGCCTAGAACAAAACCAACTGCATAGTAAACAACGCATTGGCCAAATTAAGCAAGAATTGAGCACTCTAAAGGAGGCAGTAAAAGACAGTGAGGTTGAGCTGCAGGCTAGTGTCACTCGGTTGACTGAGTTAACCGACGTGATTGAACAACATGGGCCAGAACATGAATTAGCACAACAAGCACTAGAAGATGCTATTTGGCAATTGCAAAATACAGAAGAGCGCACCTCAGCCGAGCAAAATCAATGGCGAGAGCAAGAACAAACCTTTCAAAAATATAAGCAACAAGCGCAACGTTATCATAGCCAAATCCAATCAATTTTAGCCATGCAAATGCGCAGTGAAGAGCGCATAAGTGAAATTACCAGTGAGATCAATAGTCTAAAAACGGACGAGTTTGCAACGCAAATAGATGAGGCCAAAACGGCGCAACAACTCATCCAAGAGCAATATGATGAGGCGCAGTTACAATACCAGCTTCGAAACGAGGCTTTGCATCAAGCTCAGTTAGATTGGCGAAAATTCAGCGACGCACAAACAAAATTACAAGGTGAATTGCAAACCATAGAGGCGCAAATAAAAGCTTTGCAAGGCGTACAAGATTTAGCAAGAGGTCATGAGGATTATCAACAATATTTACTGGAAAAGGGCATTGATAGCCAACCATGGCAGGCTGCGTTAACCGTAAACTCAGGATGGGAAAAGGCTGTCGAAGCAGTTACAGATCAGTGGAAAAATGCACTTATTGTGAATAACGTTGACGATATTGGCGTGTTTGAAGAAGCGCAGTGCCAAGGCATTGCCTTAGTCGTCAATAATAACAACGATCAAAGCGGCGATTTAGCGTGTAAAGAAGGGACTTTGGCTACCGTGCTCGGTGACAGTGTCATTCCCCAGTGGATGGCGGATATTCGTATCGCTCGTACCCGGCAAGAGGCTTTGGCTGCGCGTAACGCATTAACCAGCGGGCAAAGTATTGTCAGCGCAGATGGCTTATGGCTTGGTAAGGATTGGGCGCTCGATGGTTGCAGTGAAGATGCCGGCGGCAGTATACAGCGCGCTAACGCGATCGCCGCTCTTGAATCTGCGCTGCCGGCTATACAACAACAGTGCGAAGAAGCACAGGGCACTAACGAGCAAGCGCAAGAAAACGTTGAGCATTTAAGTACACTTAAAGAGCAAGCACAGGGCAATTTATCTCGTTGCAGTGAAGCACTAAGCGAGCATAAAAATCACCACCAATGGTTGGTTCAGCAACAGCAAACGAACGCTCAGCGCGTGACAAAGCTCCAAGCGGAACTTAAGCGCCAACAAGACATCTTGCTTAAAGAGCAAGCCGAACTGAGTGAAACTACTGCGCAGACCGAAGAGTTGGCTGAAACACTGTTAGGGCTAGAAGAGCAGCAAAACGATATAGAGCGGCAGCGTGAAGCGTTTAACAATCAACTTCGAGAGCAGCGCCATCAAGTTGATAATCTAAAAAATCAACAACATCAACACGCCTTAACCTTAAAAGGTCAACAAGCGGAAGTACAAAACGTACAGACCATTCAAGCGCGCGAGCGTGCTCAACTGCAAAATATGTTGTATAAAAAAGAACAGTTGAACAACGAGTTATCGCTATTGTCTACTCCACTCGATGAGCAAGCTGGGGCTCTACAGGCGATGTTAACAGAGCATAAGCAACTGGATGATAAGCAGCAAACGCTAAATACAGCCTTGGGTGAAATTGAGCACCAACTCGCGGTGATTGAAAAAGGTCAGCAAAGCATTAATGCGCAGATTCAACAGATGCAGCAAGATGTACAAACTAGCCAATTAGCGTGTGAAGGTTACCGCGTTCGTGCCAAAAGCGTTATCGAACAGCTCAGCCAAGCTAAAGTGCAGTTACAGCCTTTACTTGAGGCAATAGGCGAAAATAGCGACGAAAAGCGCTGGCAAGAATATTTAGAGCGCACCGTTGCTGCAGTCGCTAGGCTTGGGGCTGTTAACTTAGCTGCCGTTGAGGAATACGATATTCAAGCTCAGCGCAAACAACATTTAGATGAACAAAATCAAGATCTTGAATCCGCTCTAGACACGTTGGAGCAAGCAATACGTAAAATTGACAAAGAAACCAGAAGTCGCTTTAAAACGACTTTTGATCAAGTCAATAATGGCTTACAAACTTTGTTTCCTAAGGTTTTTGGGGGCGGCTCTGCCTACTTAGCCTTGACCGATGACGATTTACTGGAAACAGGGGTGAGTATTATGGCGCGACCACCGGGCAAGAAAAATAGCACAATTCATCTGCTTTCTGGTGGAGAAAAAGCGCTGACCGCTTTATCATTGGTTTTCGCAATTTTTCAACTGAATCCAGCACCTTTTTGTTTGTTGGATGAAGTCGATGCACCGTTGGATGATGCCAATGTGGGGCGTTTTTGTAAGCTGGTAAGCGAAATGTCTACCAGTGTGCAATTTATTTATATCACCCATAACAAAATTGCGATGGAAATGGCTAGTCACTTAACGGGGGTCACCATGGCTGAGCCGGGTGTATCACGTATGGTCGCTGTTGATGTGGAACAAGCTTTAGCTATCGCGCAAGCATAATAAAAAAGGGTATGAGTTAATTCGATGGAAGATGTATTACGCTGGACGTTATTTATAGTAGGTACCGTGGCAATTGCTGGGGTATTGATTCATGGCTTATGGGTATCTCGCAAGTCCTCGGGCAAGGCAAAATCGAAGGCGAAATTTGCAGCCGGACATCACCGCAGTATCAAGGATGACGGGGGATCTGAACCTCAGTTTTCACTGGATGATGACATCACCGGTGCCGAGGGTGACGCCCAAGGAGCGGGTGATTTTCAAAGCGACTTTGACGATCTCGGTGTGGGCCCAGTGCGTGTGGTCAGTCGTAACGCTAAAGCCCCTGATGTACAAAGCAACACTCATCACGCTAAAGATGACTTAGGCGAAATTGCTGACGATACGTTGGCGAGTTATGCCGATGATGATTTGGCGTTTGACAGTGAAGCTCAGCAAGCGAAAGCAGACGAAAAGGGGGCAAAAAGTAATGAAAACGGTGTTGAAAACCCAGACTTAGCCCCTAAAACCGAAGCACCAACGTCAGAGCCAAAGACACCGGTTACGCCTGGCAAAGTGTATGCTTCGGTAGTAACGCAACCAAAGCCTGAATATACCCCACAAAATAATCACTACACCAGTGCCAGTACTAAGCAAGCGAGCGATATCCCTGAACCACCTACTTTTCTGCTGAAGGCCAATGATGCTGCTCAAGCGCAAACTTCTGCCGATTCGTCCGCCGTGAGCAGACAAAACCAGGAGCCGCAGCTTGATTCACAAGTAACACAAAAAGTCATGCATACGCGAAAAAATGAAGGTGCGAGTCGTAAGCGCAAAGAGCCCAAGTTCGCTGAGGATCAATTGAACATTGATTTTGACGAGCAGCAACAAAGCAACGACCATCATGTTGACGAGCCGCAGAAAAGTGACACTGAGAAGAAAGCGCAAGAGCAGCCGCAAGAAGTGTTGGTATTAAATGTAAAAACAGCAGAAGACGCGCCCATTCAAGGTGCTACGTTGTTGCCTATGTTACTAACATTAGGCTTTAAATTTGGTGATCAGGATATTTTTCATCGCCATGTTAATGCCAACGGTAAAGGCCCCGTATTGTTTAGCTTGGCTAATATGTTCAAGCCCGGGGTGTTTGACATCGACAATTTAGAGAACTTTACCACGCAGGGGATCACGTTGTTTATGATCTTGCCCATTGAGGGTGACCCTCATCAAGTTTTTAATATGATGCACAATGCCACGCGTAAAATTGCCGATGAATTTAATGGCCAAATACTGGATGGCCGCCGCAGTATGTTAACCAAACAAGGGTTACAACAATACGTCGAACGCATCCGTGAATTTGAACGTAAGAGAATGATACACCGTTAATTTTGGGGAGCGCCTGCTCCCTGTTTTCTTTGAATATCTTGGAACATTATATGTCTAATGCTTTGTCGCCTGCTCAAAGGCTGACACAAATTATTAACACCATCAACGAATACAATTACCAATACTACGTACAGGACAACCCATCCGTGCCTGATGCCGAGTATGATCGCTTAATGCGTGAATTGCTGGACATTGAAAATAACCACCCTGATCTACGCAGCCCGGATTCTCCCTCGCAAAAAGTGGGCGGAGCAGCTCTTAGCGCGTTCGAACAGGTTGAGCACGAAGTGCCCATGTTGTCTCTTGATAATGCGTTCGATGAAGATGACATGCAGGCATTTGAAAAGCGCATCAAAGACCGTTTAAAGATAAGCAGTGAAATTAGTTTTAGCTGCGAGCCTAAACTTGATGGCCTAGCAGTGAGTATTTTGTACGAAAACGGGCAGTTAGTTCGCGCTGCCACACGGGGCGATGGTCGAGTAGGTGAAAACATCACGACTAACGTACGTACTATTGCTAACGTGCCTTTGCGCTTGCGAGGAGAGAACTTTCCGAGCCGATTAGAAGTGCGAGGTGAAGTCATCATGACCCGAGCAGGCTTCGTTACTTTAAATGAAGCACAGATTAAAAAGGGTAAAAAACCGTTTGTTAACCCGAGAAATGCCGCTGCCGGGAGTTTGCGTCAGCTTGACCCGAAGATCACCGCAGCACGACCTTTGCTCTTTTACAGTTACTCGCTGGGCTTGGTCGAAAACGAACAACAACCTCTGGGCGAAACGCATTCATCGCGCTTAGCCCAGTTAAGCGAATGGGGCCTACCTTTGAGCAAAGAGCTTGAGGTGGCGCAGGGTGCAACACAGTGCTTAACCTACTTTCATAAGATTGGAGAGCTGCGAAGCCAGCTAAGCTATGACATAGACGGCGTAGTATTCAAAGTTGATAATATTGCCATGCAGCAAGAGCTGGGTTTTGTAGCTCGTGCGCCGCGCTGGGCGATAGCCCATAAGTTTCCTGCGCAAGAAGAGATGAGCATCTTGCTCGACGTTGAGTTTCAAGTCGGCAGAACCGGTGCAATCACGCCAGTAGCCAGGCTCGAACCGACGTTTGTTGGAGGCGTGACGGTTTCTAACGCTACGCTGCATAATCAAGATGAAATCAATCGTTTGGGTATCAAGATTGGTGACAGCGTCATTATTCGCCGAGCAGGAGATGTTATCCCGCAGATAGTGGCGATAGTGGCAGATAAGCGCCCAGATGACGCTAAAGACATTGTATTCCCTGAAAGTTGCCCGGTCTGTGATTCAGCGATTGAAAAACTAGAAGGCGAAGCCGTGGCTCGCTGCACGGGAGGCTTGTACTGCAAGGCTCAGCGTAAAGAAGCCATGAAGCATTTTGCATCACGCAAAGCGCTTGACGTGGATGGCCTCGGGGATAAATTAATTGAGCAATTAGTCGACGCTGAAATGGTTAAAAGCCCGGCTGATTTTTTTGCTCTGGATATCGCTCCTTTATCAAGTATGGAGCGAATGGGCGAAAAATCGGCGGTAAATTTAGTTAACGCCTTAGAAAAAAGCAAAAAAACCACATTAGCCAAATTCTTATATTCTTTAGGCATTCGTGAAGTGGGCGAGGCGACAGCGCAGAATTTAGCACAACACTTTTTAACGTTGGAGGCTATTGAGCAAGCAGATCTGGACGCGCTACAAGCAGTATCGGATGTCGGTGTTATTGTGGCTCAGCACGTGTTTAACTTTTTCAAGGAAGAGCACAACCTCGAAGTGATTAGTGCACTGTTAGAGGCCGGCGTACATTGGCCAAAAATCGAAAAGGTAGCATTAGATGAGTTGCCGCTTGCAGGGCAGGTATACGTGCTCACCGGGACGTTAAATGTGATGGACCGAAACTCGGCTAAAGCGAAGTTGCAAAGCTTGGGAGCAAAAGTATCGGGCAGTGTATCGGCTAAAACCGATTGCTTAGTGGCCGGTGAAAAGGCCGGCTCTAAGTTAACTAAAGCTCAGGATTTGGGGGTAAAGGTCATGAACGAAGATGACATGTTAGCCATGTTCGCCGACCTTGAAGGTTAAGGCATGGATACATCATTTATTTTCGATGCGTTAGCGACCTTAACCCGTTGGGCAAGTCCATATTATACTGAAATTTCGATGACGATCGTGGCGACAGTATTGGTAATCTATGGGGATATACTGAATAAAAAAGTTAAACATATATTGTCGCCATATCACTTCATTATTCGCACTTCTGTATTCGTGCTTATTTGTGCGTTTGGCTACGGGGCGTTGGTGATTTTTATCACGCCACACGTAAAATTAATCTTGATGATGATACCCAGTATGTATCGCGGATTGTGTATTGTGAGCCTGTTCTTACTTCTGGGTTATTTAGCTGAGCACAGGCGTTACATATAGAGCTGCCTGTGCCAGTCTCTTGAATTAAAGCCAGCCTACTAAGGCTGGTTTTTTGCTTTACTAAGGTTGCTTCAATTTAGCTTGCTTGGCAGCGTATTTTGCTTGGCGAACCTGCCATGCTTTCACCACAGACCAGCGCCAGATGTAATTTAAACCAAGGAAGCCCGCTAAACCAAAAACGATTGAGCACACGCCACAGCCAAGTAGGAATGCCGGCCCTATGGTCTCTAGGCTTTGTACTACCCAATCCCAACTTAATTGGAAGTGAAACGCTTGCGTGTCAGTGCCTAGGATCGTTGCGCCGACTAAGTACGCCCCATAAAAAATTGGCGGCATAGTGAAAGGGTTGGTGATCCATACTGTGGCGACCGAAAGTGGCAGGTTGACCCTAAGGGGAATGGCCGCCCCGGCGGATAGCCACATCTGAAATGGCACCGGCCAGAATGCGAAAAAAAGACCTAGACCAAACGCGCCAGATGCTGAACGACGATTAAGATGCCAAAGATTTGGGTCGTGCAACAAGGAGCCGAATATCTTCAATGCTTTTTGCTTTTTAATTTTATGATGGTCCGGTAAAAAGCGTTTAATGAACTTTTTCAGCATGATTCCCTATAATGTGTTGAGAAGTGATCTACAGGATGTGCTTAGCACTATGGACGGAAGACTTTTCAGTTTTATTGCAGCAAGCATATCTGCGCTTTTCTGGTTGTCTCTGCCTGCGCTCGCCATTCTACCAATAATTCTAACGCTTGCCATACTGCTTTGGCGTTTACCTACGGGTAATTCAACCCTTTTGAGTATTAAATCTTTAAGTTGCAGCTTTCTACTCGGCATTTTTTGGATGGCAAGTGTAGGGCATTGGCAGCAAACTTGGCAACTACCATCAAGCGATTTTACCCAAGGTGTGTGGGTTAAAGGGCAGGTGAAAAGTTTAATCGATGACGAAAATAGCGCACGATTTAACCTCAAGATATCCAGTATTGATGACAAGACGTTAGCCAAGGATGTGTTAATCCGCCTCAGTTGGACGCAGCCAACATGGCGTTTAAAGCAAGGGCAGTTGGCTCAATTGTGGGTTAAGTTAAAGCCTCCTCATGGGCTGGCGAATCAAGGTGGTTTTCATTATCAGCAGTGGCTGTTTAGTCAAAGTGTTGTGGCGACGGGTTACGTAAAAACTAATGAAAACAATAGTCTAGTTGAATCTGATAGTTCTGTTCGCCAGCGTCTGCTCGACGATATTATGGCTTTAAAGCTGGATACAACGCCCTGGATTGCAGCGCTTTCTTTGGGGCATAGAGGGCTACTGACACCTGATGATTGGTCTTTGGTACAACGGACTGGTATCGCCCATTTGATAGCAATATCTGGCCTACATTTGGCGCTTGTAGGCAGTATTTGTTATTTGCTTATCGCCAGTGTCTTACTTTTTTGTTACCGGGTGTTAATCAAGGGGCAAAACGCCAACTTCTATTTCATCAGCGTCTTCATCACGCTTATTACCACGTTAGGGTATGCTTATTTAGCAGGCTTCGGTTTACCAGCGCTACGGGCATGGCTTATGTTGGCGCTAACGGCCTTGCTTGTTTTTAGTTGCACCCATTGGGGGTTTAAACGAATTTTGTTGGTAGGAGTGAGCGCATTTATTGTACTTTTTCCTTTGAGTCTTTTTGGTCAAAGCTTCTGGCTTAGTTTTGGAGCGGTCTCAATTATCGGCTTCGTATTTTGGCGCTGGCCGGTGCGCCATCGAGGATTTTCGATTAAAACCTGGTTTGCTAGTATGTGCCGTTTACAGCTGGCCCTAAGCCTCTTAATGCTGCCTTTGGTGGCGTGGCAGTTCTCATTTGTATCAGTCGTGGCGCCTGTCATCAATTTAGTGGCGGTTCCTGTTGTAACACTGATCATTGTGCCCATGTGTTTGCTAGGAGTAATAATGATGTTGCTATCCATACCGTACTGGAAACATGTATTTACCCTGGTGGATGTAGGGTTACAGTTTTTACTGGATAAACTCAGTCTAATGGAGAGTTGGTCCGGAGCCGCTTTTAGCATTCAAGCCATACCTGGGATTGTGTGGGTTTGCTTTACTATTGCAGCGATAACTTTTTTGTTGCCAAGGGGGCTAATACCGCGCCTGCTAGCGCTGGTGCTTTGTATACCATTACTAACGTTTGGACTCCCTCATGCTAAACGCGACTGGCAAATCAATGTGCTGGACGTGGGGCAGGGCTTATCGGTTGTGGTGCTCAAAGCTAACAAAGCTTTGGTTTACGATGTAGGAGCGGCGTACCCCAGTGGGTTTAATATGGCCGATAGCGTGTTGTTGCCTTTTCTGAGAAGCAAAGGCTTGGGTGAAGTGAGTGCGCTCGTTGTGAGTCATTTTGATAATGACCACAGCGGCAGTTTGCCGGCGCTACGTCAGAAAATGGCGATAGAGGCCCTGTTCACCACACAAGACCTGTGTAGGCAAAATTGGCAGCTCACGTGGCAAGGGCTAAGCGTCAAGGCCTTGTGGCCAGACGACCCGAATTTGTATAGCGATAACAATAGTTCTTGCGTACTGCGAATTAGCGACGGTGATTTTAGTCTGTTGTTAACTGGGGATATAGACGCCTCTGTAGAGGCAAAGTTAATAGCCCGTTACGGCACAGCTTTACGATCGGATGTGCTAATTGCCCCTCATCATGGCAGTAATACCTCTTCCTCTATGGCATTTATTGATACGGTAGAGCCCGACTTTGTTGTGTTCAGTCAAGGGTTCATGAATCGGTGGGGGTTTCCAAAAACGGCCGTGGTAGAGCGGTATCAACAAACAGATGCACAGCTGTATCGCACATCAAAGCATGGGCAGGTTCAAATAAGCATTAACGACAGTGGCGCTCAGGTGAGTACATTTCGCCAAAATAACTACCCATACTGGTATGCAAATCAGACAATTGATTGAAAACTGAGCATTAAATAATTGATAGTTGGGGATTTTCACCTCAACAGTTACAATATCCCTGTGTAACCTTAACTAAGTCGAATTCTAACGCCTTCATGACTCATACTTTACCCACGCAAAATGTGTTCAAACGCTTCGCCGTTTACCTAAAAGACTTCAAGCTTGCCTTTGGTGTAGCGATTATTGGCATGGTCGGGTACTCCCTGATCGATGCTTATGTTATTTCCTTGCTGCAACCTATTATTGATGGCAATGGGGGCAAGTGGGATTACGATTATCTGCGCATAGCTGCTTATTTTGTTATCCCCGTTTTTATCGCCCGTGGCATATTTAATTTTATGGGTACCTATACCTTGTCTTGGATATCAAGCCAGGTGGTGATGAAGATGCGCGAGCAATTGTTTCATCAGTACATGCATTTGCCCGTTGAGTTTCACGATCATCATCCCTCTGGGCAGCTTATCTCAAAAGTTATTTACGATACCGAGCAAGTCGCGGGCGCAGCAGGTAAAGCGTTCTTAACCTTGGTCAGAGAAGGAGCGTTGGTCTTTGGCTTATTATTTTGGATGTTCTATCATTCTTGGCAGTTGTCGTTAGTCTTTATTTTGATTGGCCCGCTTGTGGCCATGATTGTATCTGTTGTGAGCAAGCGATTTCGTCTGGTGAGTAAAAATATTCAGCAAGCCATGGGTAACTTAACATCCTCTGCAGAGCAAATTATTAAAGGCCACAAAGTGGTATTGATGTTTGGCGGGCAAGATTTAGAAGCCTCGCGTTTCGCTAAAAAGAACAACAATAATCGTCAGCAGAATATGAAGCTGGTAATTGCGCAAATTCTCAGTGTGTCATCGATTCAAGTGATTGCCTCTGTTGCACTGGCCGTCGTGTTATACATCTCTAGTAAACCAAATTTCATCACTGATTTAACTCCTGGAACATTTGTAACCGTCGTGGTGGCTATGACCATGCTACTTAAACCGTTGAAACAGCTCACCACGGTAAACAGTGAGTTTCAAAAGGGCATGGCTGCATGTGTGAGTATCTTCTCAGTGCTAGACAATGCCATAGAAAAAGATACCGGCAGCAAAGTGCTAGACAAAGCCAAGGGCAAATTAGAGTTCAGAGACGTGACCTTCCATTACCCTAATAAGGAAGAGGCCGCGTTATCGGATATGTCATTCACGGTAGAGCCAGGGAAAACCTTTGCTCTGGTAGGGCGTTCAGGCAGTGGTAAATCAACCATATCGAGCCTATTAACTCGCTTTTATGATGCGCAGCAAGGGACTATCTTACTCGACGATGTGCCATTGCAAGATTTCAAACTGAAGGATTTACGTCGCCAGTTTGCGCTAGTGTCTCAGCACGTCACACTTTTTAACGATACGATTGCTAATAACATTGCTTACGGCTCAGAAGGGCGCGTTACCCCCGAGCAAGTGTTGGCTGCGGCAAAAACTGCCCACGCTTTAGAGTTTATAGAGCAGTTACCCAACGGCATGGAAACACTCATCGGTGAAAATGGCTTGATGCTGTCTGGCGGACAACGTCAACGTTTGGCCATTGCCCGAGCTGTGCTGCTTGATGCACCTGTGCTGATTCTTGATGAGGCAACATCGGCGCTTGATACGGAGTCAGAGCGATTGATCCAGGATGCGCTCGAAACGCTGCAGCAAGATCGTACCAGCATTGTTGTGGCTCATCGCTTATCTACCATTGAAAGTGCCGATCAGATATTGGTTATTGAGAGAGGGCGTATTTTAGAGCAGGGGGATCATGCTTCGTTATTATCCGAGGACGGCGCGTATGCTCAGCTACATAAATTACAATTCGGCGACGGGCAAACTGACGCGTGAGATGGATAGAGCGTGTTTGGTATCAGCAACCCTGGTACAAATGGCCGAGCATTCTGTTATTAGTGCCATTGACTGTGCTCTTCTGGCTGATATCTAAGGCCAGAAGATGGGCGTTTTTGACTGGCTTGAAAAGCTCAGTCAAGGTGTCTGCGCCAGTGATTATCGTGGGTAATATCAGCGTGGGGGGCAACGGTAAAACACCTCTTGTTGTGCATTTAGCCCAGCTTCTGCAGGCAAATGGGTATCGGCCTGGGGTCCTTAGTAGAGGGTACGGCGGTAATAGCAGTGATTATCCTTGCGCGGTGACACGCAATAGTCAACCAAACGAAGTTGGCGACGAACCCGTATTGATGCGCCAGCGCATTCATTGCCCCATGGTGGTTGATCCCCATCGCGGACGCGGTGCCCAGTGTTTAGTTGAAGAGCACGATTGTGACGTCATAATTTGTGATGACGGCTTGCAGCATTATGCGCTGCAACGAGATATTGAAATTGTGGTGATGGACGCCAAACGGCGTACGGGAAACCATTTTTTGCTGCCATCTGGGCCGCTGAGAGAATCTACCGCTCGCTTAGGGCAAGTAGACTTTGTTGTGGTCAATGGCCAAGACACGCAAAGTGGTGAATGGCTAATGTCATTAGCGCCGAGTGAGTTGGTCAACCTGAATAACCCAACTTTGCACTTAGCGCTAAGTGAGTTGGATGCTCCGGTTATTGCAGCGGCCGGTATTGGTCACCCGGAACGATTTTATAAATTATTAGAGCGGCACAAGGTAAAGCTTAAAAGCTGTTTGAGCTTTGTGGATCACCACGCGTTTCAAGCAAGTGATTTGCCTAAAGAGCGAGTGCTAATGACAGAGAAAGACGCGGTTAAATGCCGAGCATTCGCCCACGATGATTGGTGGTATTTACCGGTGGATGCCAATCTTGATAGCGAGTTTGAACAACAATTATTAATGAAATTACGCAACGTAAAGTGAGATAAAAGATGGCGTTTGATAAAAAACTACTGGAAATCGTAGCCTGTCCTGTGTGCAAAGGTACGCTTATTTTAAACAAAGACAGCAATGGTAATGAACGCTTGGTATGTCGTTTCGATCGTTTAGCTTATCCAATCGAGCAAAATATCCCAGTGTTGCTTGAAACAGAAGCACTGGTGCTATCAAGCGAAGAACTAGAAAAAATTAAATAGTAAGGTTGCCATATGAACTTCAACGTTATCATTCCTGCACGTTACGCCTCCACTCGATTTCCGGGCAAACCCCTAGTCGAAATCAATGGTAAGCCTATGGTGCAACATGTATATGATCGCGCTATTGAATCAGGTGCGTCAAATGTGATTGTAGCCACTGACGATGCCCGCATCGCAAAAGCGGTGAGTGATTTTGGGGGAAAATATTGCATGACTGGGGCTCATCATGAGTCCGGTACTGAGAGATTGGCTGAAGTGGTGGAAATGCAGGACATGCTGTCTCAGGAAATTGTGGTTAACGTTCAAGGTGATGAGCCGTTTATTCCTGCTGAGAACATACAACAAGTGGCAGAAAACCTACATCATCATCAACAAGCCGAAATGGCCACTTTGGCGGTTAAAATAGTCGATGTAGAAGAAGCATTTAATCCTAATGCCGTCAAAGTCGTGTTAGACAAGCAAGGTTATGCCATGTATTTCACGCGGGCAACAATACCTTATGATCGGGCGCGCTTTTTGGATGAAGATATCATTGATGAAATCGGTGATTATTACCTGCGCCATGTGGGAATTTATGCCTATCGTGCGGGTTTTATAAAACAATATGTGAACATGTCACCGTCAGGATTAGAGCAAATCGAGTCATTAGAGCAATTGCGTGTGTTGTGGCACGGTGAGAAAATTCATGTTGATATCGCGCGTAAAACGCCGCCCGCAGGCATTGATACTCCTGAAGACTTGAAGCGTATTCTCGCCGACCCTTCCCTTAAATTTTAACGCACAAACACAGTTTCGTGTGTTGGTGTATTTTATTCACAATGGTAGAGAGCCAAAATGCCCTTAAGCGCCCTTAAAAAAATAGAATTGGGCGTTTTCCCTACGCCCATTCATAAATTAGCCCGTTTATCAGCTCACCTCGGTGGCCCACAAATTTATATCAAGCGAGATGACCTTACCGGTTTAGCGCTTGGGGGCAACAAAACCCGTAAACTCGAATACTTATTAGCTGATGGGCTAGCCAAAGGCTGTGATTGTATCGTTACTGCAGGTGCGGCTCAGTCAAATCATTGCAGGCAGACTGCCGCAGCAGCCGCTACCTTGGGGGTAGAATGCCATTTGGTCTTGGGCGGGCAGGCCCCAATTAGCGCGAACGGAAACCTACTTCTTGACCAGCTATTTGGAGCACGTATTCATTGGGCTGGTCAGAAGCGCAAAGGTGAAGATATTCCTGATATTGTCAGCACTTTGCAAAAGCAAGGTAAGAGACCTTATGTTGTACCGTATGGGGGCTCTAATACCATAGGTTCAGCCGGGTTTATCGACGCCTTCAAAGAGCTACAACAGCAGTGTCACGCTAGTAGTCAAGTAATTGAATTTTCAGATATTGTCTTCGCGTCTAGCTCGGGAGCAACCCATTGCGGATTAGTGCTTGGAAAAGCGCTGTGTGATGCCGCCAGTAATATTATTGGAATTAATATTGATAAAGATGAGCAAGGCAAAGATACCTTTAAATCTCAGCTGCAAACGCTGATCGAGGATACCGCTCGAACATTCTCGATTGACTACGATGGTACCGTGGATGACGTGCAGTTAATCGATGATTATATCGGACAAGGATATGGCGTGGTGGGCAATTTAGAGCGTGAAGCGATATCTTTGTGCGCCCAACTTGAAGGAATATTATTAGACCCTGTATACACTGGGCGGGCGATGGGCGGTTTAATTGACATGATCCGTCAAGGTCGTTTTGCTTCAAACAGTAATGTGCTTTTTTGGCACACTGGTGGGGCGCCTGCTATCTTTGCATATGCCGATGCATTACAACCAAGTTGATTGATTTTCCAACGATTTTTTTGGTTAAACGTGACTTAAGGCAAGTTTATCCCCCAATTGCACGATTTCTGTGCAGTGGCGGGCATTTAATGCTGGATAAAATTTTTCTGAAACACTATGGTTTACCCCCTCCTTTAGTATAAGAGTATGGTGATGTTGTGAAAGCGTTGTTGGCGATAAACGTCTTGTTTTGGCTGTGTGCGTCTTACGCTTATGGGGATCATAGTGAAGAAGTAGAAAAATTCATTATTGCTGGGCAAGCAGCGACTTATGATTGTCCTAAAAGCAACATTACCCCAACCTTGAATAGTTACTTAGCCAACGATGATTTGGCCAAGGCGCAAAAAGATCGACTGAGTTTGATAAAGTCCCATTCATTGATTTGTGTCGGTCAATACAGTCAGGCACAAGATATTTTGGACGCCTTGCTTGAAGATGAAGCGGTTAATCAAAGCAGTGCTTTGTATGCCGGGGCAGTATATCAGGCCGGTTTCATTCTTGATGTACAGGAAAACCCCCAACGCTGTGACTATTATGCTGAAGCACAAGAGCTCGCTCGAGACCGATTCTCTGATATTTATTTGAGCGCACAATTAGGTTTAATTACTGTATGTAACCAACATAACACTGACATCTCGGTCAAGCTGGGTAAATTGTATGCGTTGCTAGAACAGTTTTTAGAAATTGGCGACGTGGCCGCTATCGCTCATATCCATAATAATATTGGGTTGCTTTACGGCAGCATAGGGCAGAACGAATTAGCCGCTGAACAATATTTAAAGTCTTACCACATGGGGCTTGAAGTGTATGAAACTAGCAACCAATTAGCGACGCTGATTAGCGCAATCAGTGCCAATATGGCCAGTGGAGATTTTGTCGCGGCGAAAGAAAACATCGAAATATTTAGAAAGGCAAATTTGGGCGTGAATACGCCGTTAACGAATACTTGGTTACACTACGCAGAGAGTCGCTATTACTTTCGAATAGAAGAGTATGAGAATTTGCGTAATAGCCTACTAAAGTTAAATTTCTACCTACCTAAAGTGAGTAGCAAAATCATTCATCGTAACGCGAAGTTATACGCGGTTGCCCTATGTATCCACGATGACGACGCACAATGTGTGCAGAGATTTTTAGCTGAACAAGAAGCGTTAAGCAGCAGTGAGCATAAAAAATTCTTGGCAAAAAGAGACTACCTTTGGGTCATGACGCATGCGTATTTTTACACCGGTAATCTAAAACAAGCGCAAAGAACCTTTAGGCACTACGCCGAGGTGAGTAATCAGCAAATATTGGATCAACAACACTCGGGACGCGTATTAGGTGTAGCGAACCTTCACGGACAAATCACCTCATTAGAAAGCGAACTGGAACAGCAAGAGGCGCAAAAATACCGCTCGATTGTGTTGTTGAGTTTAGCGTTTATTATGCTGTTAGCGGGTGTGTATTTCTTTGTGGTAAAACGCTACATAAAGCGAGTGAGTACTGATGCGTTGACCGGTTTGTTGAATGAAAGAGCGGTGATTGCACTCATGCGCCGTTTACCGACAGCACAAGATGGACGGACCAATGCGCTCGCGCTTATCGATATTAGTAATGCTCGAACGGTAAAACAAAAGTACGGCCATATTGCTGAAGAAAGGGCGCTGACTGCTGTTTCAGAATGCTTACATAAAGTGACAAGAGAAGAAGACATTGTCGGGCGGGTTGGCAGCGAGCAGTTTGTTGTTTGTTTACGCAGTATTAATGAGTCTTTGGCGCGGGAGTTCTTCGAGCGGGTACAAAACGGACTTGCGGACACCCAGTTTATTGCAACGGTAGGAGAGAAGGTGTCCATTGAGAGCCAAATGAGCGTGTATTTATCCGTCGAGGGACTGTCTGATATTGAAGATGTGCTGTCAGATATGCGTGACTCCTTTGTTGCCCTAAAGGAATAGGCCTATGGTAGACATGGCACTTAGCCTTGTGACTACGAAAACGCAGTTAAACGAGTGTTTTTCGCTTATGAGTCAGCTTCGACCGCATCTCAGTAAAGCGCAGTTCATCGAGCAAGTTAAGGTGCAAAAGGGCGAAGGATTCCAATTATTACAAGCCAAATGCAGCAATGGCGTCGCTGGTCTTGCTGGTTTTCGCATAAGCCAAAATCTTGCTTGGGGTAAGCATTTGTACATTGACGATTTAGTCACAGATAAAGATACACGTTCCAAAGGTATTGGGTTTGCGATGCTTAACTGGTTAGAAGAGCACGCTAAAACAATGAACTGCGCGCAAATCCATCTTGACTCCGGTGTCCAGCGCTTTCAAGCCCACAAGTTTTACTTACGCTCAGGATTTGTTATCTCCAGCCATCACTTTGCTAAAACACTTTAACCTGTAAACGGTTCGATTTATGCGATTACTGTTACCCTTAAAATATTACGACGACGCTGGGCGTGTTAAGCCATCAAAATCTATTTTATGGTGTTTATTTTATATTTGTCGCCCTATGTGGGTGTTTGTCGCTTCATTGACATTTCGTCAAGATAGCGGGGCCTTATTAGCGCTGTTTTATCCGCACAATAGCTATTTCTATTCTAGTTTGTTGATTGCTTTGCCTGGATTTCTGGTTGTTTTGCTGATTAGTTTTCGCACAAAATTATGGGACACCCGAGCACGTTTCTCTTTTCGTTTAATCAAGCCCTTTATTCTCTTAAGTCTATTTGTTGATATCGGCTTTCACGTTTTTATCGCCGCTAAACAAAACTGGGGCTTTTCGTGGCTTATTGCGTTAACCCTATTGCTAGATTGTATTTATCTCTACTGGGTCAAAAAAAATCTGCATTTAACCTTGTTGACGCGTGACTGGATGAAGGCAGAAGAAGGAATGGGCCCTAAAGAGCAACCAAGATAATCGAGCTATTACTATTTTCTCGCCGGTTGCGCTTCAATAAACACCTACCTAGGGAAAGGGTAAACGTACGAGAATCTTGATTTTATCACTTCAATTCCTTTTCTTCCTTTCATTTGAATGGTTAAACTGCTTCGGCGGGGAGGGCGCCGAAGCAGTTTATTAACACATTACTGAACGTTATTGGCGACCGCTTGCTCGAAATAGTTTTTCACGCTGACCTGACTGTCATTGACTAGGCGTTGATAACAGATCCCTGCGAATGCGTAGGTGTTTCCAGCGTATTCCAGCACGACATAGGGTGCGCGCTTATCGGATTCATCGTACTTCCAAAAGCCGCCGACTTTATGGCGAAATAACTCGCCGACATAAGCCCCGTATATATTACAAATAGTGAATACGGCGTTATCTTCTAACGCTTGCGATTCATACTTGCCAAGCCAACTCAAAATAACATCATCTACTAAAGAAAGACTTTGTTCTGTTTCATCTAAGATGATGCCGAACTCTTGCTCGGTCGTTTCAATAGCATTTTGCGCGCTATCGATCATAAGTTGGGTGAGTTCTTCTTGGGTCATTTGCATCTTGGTCTCCAATATTGACGTTATTATTCTTTATACGAGTTAGTGTACGAGTTACTGAGCGAGCTATTGTAAAAGCTATTAAAGGTGCTTTGTTGAATCAGTGTTTGATAAAGCAAATGTGTGCCAGGCCCACAAGAGTCTGGTTTAGGTTTAACCACGTAACAAATCAGCGGGCGTAAGCTACTGCCTTTTATGGGCAAACGGTGAAGCGAATTCGAAGCAATTGAATCTTCGATGATAAAATCTGGTAGCCAGCAAAAGCCAATATTTTGCAACAATAAATCAATTGCCGTTTCAAAGGTGCTGACTGTCCAACGCTGTTCTGATTTTAACCAGCCTTGTTTTTCGCTTGGGGTGTTGGATGTATCTTTAATGACGAGTTGAAGGTGTTGCTGTAAGTCATTTAATTCGACGGGGCCATCTAGTGCTGCAAGTTGATGTTCGGGGTGACAAACGGGATGTAATGAACATTCCGCAATCGGCTCACCTAAAAAACCTCTGGGCATTAGTGGGGATATCACTATGTCAGCCCAGCCATCGGTAATCGCTTCCTCTGTACCGGTTAATACTGTTTCGATAATGCGTAACCGGCTGCCTCGGCTTTCAGGATAAAATGTTTTCAATGCCGGATAAAGGAGCTTCTTTGGGTAGGCTAAGTCAACAGCAATGGTAATTTCGGGCTCCCAATCTTGGTTGATGTTCGCGGCTAATTCTTCTAAATCTTGCACGTTTTGCGTTAGATGGCGAGAGCGACGCAGCATGACTTCACCGGCTTCGGTGAGGAATGCTTTTCGCCCTTTAACCTCAAGCAGCTTTACATCAAGTTGGTCTTGAAGCTTAGCAACCGCATGATTCAAGGACGACTGGCTTTTATTTAAATGAGCCGCCGCGTGAGCATAGCCACCGTGATCGACAACGGCTTGCAGTATTCGCCATTGCTCTAGAGTCGTTTTTGCACGATACATTAGGTTTCTATTTTATCGAAAGGATAGGGCTATGCTAGGGGCTGTTGCTTTCAAAAACAACTTAAGTTGATCTCAAATCTCTGATTTAGCGTAAATTACTCATTATTTACTCAACTGCAATCTTATGCGTTATCACTCTTTGTTACCGCTTTCTGCTTTACTTTCGATCGGTGTTTTTTCGTTACTTATCCATCTAGACATTATGCCCTCTGGCATAACGATACTTGAAGAGCTCAAAGTTGCTTTTGCTGGATACTTATATGCGTTGATTCTGATTATTATTTTGGCTGAGTCGATAGTGTATGTGGGGTTCTATTTTCCTGGCCAGTTTTTCGCGGTGTTGCTCGTGGTGTTAGCCAAGCCGCAGTGGCAGGATATAGTGTATTTGACTTTGTGTATGGTCGTCGCGGCAACGCTTGGGTCATGCATTAATTACTGTCTTGGACATCGACTCGCGAAACCCAATAATGAAAAAAAGAGCCCAGAAACAGACGGCGTATATCATGGCACTATTCAAGTACCTGATCACAGTAAGTCTGAAGCCACGTCGGGCGTCCAACATGAAGATGACAAAGCAACCGATGGGCTTTCCATCAAATACTTATTGATTGCTATGATCCATATTAATTCGTTAGCTTTCTACATGTTCAAACAAGGTGAGCAAAATAGATCGTTCAACGTGGTTTGGTTTGCCGGCTTACTGAATTTACCTTATTACTTGCTATTGATTTTTGCCACATCTGTTCTCAGTGAGGAGGTACTGCAACTTGCTGAAAATACGATATTTTTAATATCCGCCATTTCAGTTTGGTTATTGATAAGTGGGTACCTTGACTATAAGAAATATAGAGCAAATATATAAAATTTTTGCGCGGTAGAAGGAACGCTAGACGGTCTGACTCGCTTTATCTAGGATTTTTTTCATCACTCGGGCCGCTGCAACAAAGCCAAATGAAGCAGTGACCGCTACTGATGCACCAAAGCCATTATTGCAGTCAAGTTTGACGCTGCCATCGGTTAAGTTTTTTGTCTGGCAAACGGAGCCATCCTCTTGAGGATAACGCAGCTGTTCGGTAGAGAAAACGCAATCGATGGCAAAACGCCGTTTTGAATTGGTAGTAAAACCGTATTCTTTTCGCAATACGTAGCGCAGCTTAGCGGCTAATGGGTCTTGAATGGTTTTAGCCAAGTCAGCTACCGCTATTTGCGTAGGATCAATTTGACCACCGGCTCCACCTATTGTGATGACAGGGATTTTAGTGCGCTTGCAGTGAGCAATCATTGCAGCTTTCGCTTTTACGCTATCCGTGGCCTCGACCACGTAGTCCATATGTTTGTTAAGGAGTTCCTTGGCATTATCTGGGGTAACGAAATCCTCGATAACATCGACCTTACAGTCAGGATTAATTTGTAAAATACGCTCACGCATGGCATCGACTTTTGCCTCGCCAATAGTACTTTGCAAAGCGTGAATTTGCCGATTGGTGTTGGTAACGCAAATGTCATCCAGGTCGATTAACGTGATATGGCCTATGGCGCTGCGTGCTAACGCTTCTGCTACCCAAGAGCCGACACCACCAATGCCAACAATACATACATGGGATGCACGTAGAGTGTCTGTTTCATTTATGCCATATAAACGCTGCGTGCCGCCGAAGCGTTGTGAAAATTGACTCATGCTATTGGACCCATGCTAATTGACAGAGAGTATAAAAACGTAATCGTACCTTAATATCTAATAGTTATTATATCAGGGTAAGGTACGCTTTTTGCAAGTAGTCAGCTTCGATCTTAGCCCGGTATTTTGATAATTGCTGGGTACAACGCTTAATAAACGTTAAAAAGCGTGGTTTTTTAAGCATATAAACGCCCAGTACATTGAATTAATCGCGGGCTTTTAATAGTATTCCAGCACAAAATATTAGCCGTAAAATAGTAAAGATAATTAAAAAGGAAAGTGAAATGAAACCAGTCGTTTTAGCCGGTGGTAGCGGAAGCCGTTTATGGCCAAAATCTCGTGCGGCATTGCCTAAGCAGTTTTTACGCTTAACGTCGAATTTGACGATGTTGCAAGATACTGTTGCGCGGTTAGAGGGTACTCAAGCAGAACAACCTATCGTCATTTGTAACGACTCCCATCGCTTTCTTGTCGCAGAGCAGTTACGCCAGCAAAACATAGAGCACGGTGGCATTTTATTAGAGCCTATGGGTCGCAACACCGCTCCTGCGATTGCGCTCGCTGCATTACATGCCTCACTAAACGGTGAAGATCCAAACTTGTTGGTACTTGCTGCGGATCATTTAATCAATGACAACAAAGCGTTTCATAAAGCCATTGCCCAAGCTGAAGTACTGGCAGAGCAGGGTAAGTTAGTCACATTCGGCATAGTGCCAGACAGCGCGCATACAGGTTACGGCTATATTCGTAGCGGTGCAAAAGTAGCGCAAGCTGAAGTGGGCTTTGATGTGGCTGAGTTTGTTGAGAAACCTGACTTGGCTACGGCGCAGCAATATGTAGACTCAGGGAACTATTTCTGGAACAGCGGTATGTTTTTATTCAAAGCGAGCCGTTATTTAGAAGAACTCGAAAAGTACGCCCCCGACATGTTGGATATCTGTAAACGTGCGATTGCGACAGAAGCCCCTGATTTAGAATTCGTGCGGGTTGATGCAGATATATTTGCTACATGCCCTGATGATTCTATCGATTACGCTGTAATGGAAAAGACTGATTCAGCCGCTGTTGTGCCATTAGATGCAGGTTGGAGCGATGTGGGCAGTTGGTCTTCCTTATGGGAAACAGCAAAAGAAAAAGATGAAAATCAAAACGTGATCATCGGTGATGCGATATTAGACGACGTTCACAACAGTTACATTAACGCCGAGCAGCGCCTTATTTCGGTGGTTGGCTTAGATGATGTCGTTGTGGTTGAGACCAAAGATGCGGTTTTGGTTGCCCACAAAGATAAAGTACAAAATATCAAAAATGTAGTGAACAAACTTAAAGCGGAAAAACGACCAGAGTTTGAATTTCACCGTGAAGTATTCCGTCCTTGGGGTAGCTACGACTCAATCGATAACGGTGAACGTTTTCAAGTGAAGCGTATTACGGTTAAACCGGGAGAAAAGCTTTCCGTGCAAATGCATCATCACAGAGCAGAGCACTGGATCGTAGTGGCAGGAACGGCCAAAGTCACCAACGGTGAAGAAACCTTACTGTTATGCGAAAACCAATCAACTTATATCCCAGTTGGCGTTATTCACGCATTAGAAAACCCAGGAAAAATTCCTTTAGAGCTTATTGAAGTGCAATCAGGTACCTACTTGGGCGAAGACGACATTGTGCGTTTTTCTGATCGCTACGGTCGCGTTGAGTCTAAATAAGAATAATGAGTGACAAGGATTTGATGAAATGAAGATTACCTGTTTTAAAGCCTACGACATTCGCGGCAAGCTGATTGAACAGTTAGACGAGCGCATTGCTTATCGTATAGGGCGGGCGTTTGCTCAGCACTTTAGTGCGAAAACGGTAGTAGTGGGGGGGGACGTGCGTCTTACTTCCGAGCCATTGAAACTCGCATTGTCTGCCGGCTTGATTGATGGTGGAGCCTCGGTCAGCGATTTAGGCATGACGGGCACCGAGGAAATTTATTTTGCCACCAAACATCTTGGTGTTGATGGCGGCGTAGAAGTGACGGCGAGTCACAACCCCATAGATTACAACGGAATGAAGCTTGTAAAAGAGGGCTCACGCCCAGTTAGCGGAGATACGGGGTTGTTCGCAGTACAAGCCTTAGCTGAAAGTTTCAGTGAAAGCGAAGTAGAGACTGGTCTTAAGCAATATTCAACAGCGTTTGTTACTGACGATGAATTCATTCAGGGAAAATGTAGTGTTGCGCCTGAAAAGTTACAAGCAAGTGGTCAATATAACGTCATCTCTATCATGGATGCTTATGTTGAACATATGCAAAGCTATGTAAACGTTAATAATTTCTCACCCCTTAAATTGGTGGTAAATGCGGGCAATGGGGCAGCAGGTAAAGCTTTGGATGCAATAGAATCTGCCTTTCTACAAAAAGGTGTGCCCATCGAATTTATAAAAATTCATCACCAACCTGATGGACATTTTCCAAACGGTATACCTAATCCTTTGTTACCAGAGAGCCGCGCGGATACTGCAAATGCAGTTATCCAGAATAAGGCAAATATGGGAATAGCATGGGATGGTGACTTTGACCGTTGTTTTTTATTCGATGAAAAAGGTGAGTTCGTCGAAGGGTATTACATCGTTGGTTTGTTAGCGCAAGCCTTTTTAGAAAAAGACCCGGGGGCCAAAATTATTTATGATCCCAGGGTGTATTGGAATACCGAAGACATCGTGAAAAATGCAGGTGGTGTGCCGATTAAGAGTAAAACAGGCCACGCATTCATCAAAGAGCGTATGCGTGCAGACGATGCAGTATATGGCGGAGAGATGAGTGCTCATCACTATTTCCGTGATTTCGCTTACTGTGACTCAGGTATGATCCCTTGGTTATTGGTCGCTGAACTACTGTGTTTACAAAATAAACCTTTATCAGAAATGGTCGCCCAACGGATTGCTGCGTTCCCATCATCAGGTGAAATTAATTCTACGTTAGAAAACCCAGATGCATCTATCGCGGAAATTTTGCAGGCTTACGAAAGTAAAGCAACTGTAGTGGATTACACCGATGGCATTGGTTTAGAGTTTGATAAATGGCGCTTTAATTTGCGTAAGTCTAATACGGAACCCGTTGTAAGACTCAATGTGGAGTCACGAGGTGACATACCACTTATGCAAGCTAAAACAAAAGAGTTATTAGACATATTGAAATAGCATTAAAAATAATAGGCAGTGACGACGTTATTGCCTAAAGCCACATAAAAAAATAGCGCCAATTGGCGCTATTTTTTATTCAATTATCAACATTATTTGTCGATTTTGTTGTATTTACGTTGTGCTTCGCCAGTGTATAGTTGACGAGGACGGCCGATTTTCTGACCTGGCTGGCTCAACATTTCATGCCAGTGAGATACCCAACCTACCGTTCTTGCTAAAGCAAAAATACAGGTAAACATATTCGTTGGAATACCAATTGCTTTAAGAATAATGCCAGAGTAAAAATCTACGTTCGGGAACAATTTCTTCTCAGCGAAGTATGGGTCGCTAAGGGCAATACGCTCTAGCTCCATGGCAACATTCAACAATGGATCGTCAATGTTTAATTCAGCCAATACTTCGTGACAGCTTTCACGCATAACGGTTGCACGAGGGTCAAAGTTTTTGTAAACACGGTGACCAAAGCCCATTAAGCGGAAAGGATCGTTCTTATCTTTTGCGCGGTCGATAAATTCAGGAATGCGATCCACTGAACCAATTTCTTGCAACATGTTCAAGCAAGCTTCGTTGGCACCACCGTGAGCAGGTCCCCATAATGATGCAACACCAGCGGCAATACATGCATAAGGGTTAGCGCCTGATGAACCCGCTAAACGTACGGTAGACGTAGACGCGTTTTGCTCATGGTCTGCGTGCAATGTAAAGATTCTGTCTACTGCGCGAGCTACCACAGGGCTGATTTTGTAATCTTCAGCCGGCACAGAGAACATCATATTTAAGAAGTTTTCAGCGTATGACAAATCGTTACGTGGATAGACAAATGGTTGACCAATATTGTACTTGTAACACATGGCGACCAAAGTCGGCATTTTAGCGACTAAACGATACGCACTGCGTAGTCGTTGATCTGCGTCTGAAATGTCTAAATCATCGTGATAGAACGAAGCCATTGCGCCAACTGTACCGCACAACATCGCCATAGGGTGAGCATCACGGCGGAATCCACGGAAGAAGTTATTAACCTGATCGTGAACCAAGGTATGACGCGTGATGGTGTCTTTAAATTCGCGATACTCTTCAGTCGTTGGCGTCTTGTCATGTAACAACATGTAACATACTTCAATGTAGTCAGCGTCGCGTGCTAAATCTTCAATTGAGTAGCCGCGATGGAGCAAAATACCTTTTGCGCCGTCTATGTATGTGATTGACGACTCACATGAACCTGTCGCCATAAAGCCCGGATCGAAAGTGAAATAACCGCTGGCTCCCAACGTACGTACATCGATTACATCATGCCCTGCAGTACCAGATAGAATCGGAAGTTCGACCTCTACATCACCTGCTTTCAAAGTGGCTTTATTGTCTGCCATGTATTGCTCTCCTCAGAAATGTTCTGTTTGCGATAAACCGCATTTTATGATGATTATCGGGAAAAATTGGCGCTATTTGTACTCAGGTTGACGCCATAAGTCAATTTAAAACCATTTTCGCTTAATAATTATTCACCCTCATTCTACCCTGAATATTCATTCTAATTATGCATATAATTTATGCTTGATTATAAACCGTTAATAACGAACAACAATTGTATTTATTGGCGTCGCTGGATATACTCGTGCCTGTCGTCTAGCTCTTGTTAACATGAATAATAAAAGCAACAACTTGTTTACAATATGGCAACAATCTAGGCGGTAGGACACATGTATCTTTAAGCGATTGGTAAGGTGCAACACATTACCAAACAATGACTAGACAACCTACGGGTAAAACAGGCATCAAAACGTGAAAAAGCAGAGACCAGTTAATTTACAATTAAACACAATCAGTTTTCCCCCTGCAGCTATAACTTCTATCCTTCATCGCATTACCGGCGTCGCAATGTTTTTTGCGTTGTTGTTTGTGATCTGGGCTTGGGCGGAATCTGTATCTTCTCCAGACGGTTTTGCATTTGTGCAAGAACAGATGTCGGGAGTTATCGGTAAAATAATCGCTATCGGTACCATTTCAGCGCTCACCTACCACATTCTTGGCGGTCTGCGCCATTTAGTGATGGACATGGGTTACTGGGAAGAACTTGAGTCAGGGAATATCAGTGCGAAAATCGTTATCGGTTTATGGATTGTTCTGACTGTCGTTGTAGGAGTTTTATTATGCTAACTAACCAAGCTAACTTTAAGCGTGACGGCGTTCAGGATTACGTTACTGTGCGTGCCACTGCCATCATCATGACTGCGTTTACTTTATACATGCTGTGGTTTTTCCTTAGCACCCCAACAGTGACCTATGAAATCTGGCACGAGTTGTTTTCTTCTTTAGGCATGAAAGTATTCACTTTTGCAGCGTTAGTGTCTGTGATGCTGCACATTAGAATTGGTTTTTGGCAAGTGCTAACCGATTACGTCAAATCAACAGCCCTTCGCGCTGTTGTGCAATTTTTTATTAACCTAGTGGCGTTTGTCTATGTTGCTGTAGGTTTATTTGTTTTGTGGGGTCTATAAATGAGTATTCCAGTTCACGAGTTCGATGCGGTAGTAATTGGTGCCGGTGGTGCAGGCATGCGCGCAGCATTGCAGATTTCTGAATCAGGAAAATCTTGCGCATTACTATCTAAAGTATTTCCAACACGTTCACACACAGTATCTGCCCAAGGTGGTATTACGGTAGCACTGGGTAACTCCCACGAAGATAACTGGGAATGGCACATGTACGACACCGTAAAAGGGTCAGACTATATTGGCGATCAAGATGCCATTGAATACATGTGTAAAACAGGCCCTGAAGCCATTATCGAAATGGAAAACATGGGTTTGCCTTTTTCTCGTTTCGAAAACGGTAAAATTTACCAACGTCCTTTCGGCGGTCAATCTCAGAACTTTGGTGGCGAACAGGGTGCACGCACTGCAGCCGCAGCTGACCGAACTGGCCATGCGCTTTTGCATTTGTTGTATCAACAAAACGTAAAAAACAAAACCAAAGTGTTCAGTGAATGGTATGCCCTTGATTTAGTTAAAAACCAAGATGGTGACGTTGTTGGATGTACCGCAATTGATATCGAAAGCGGTGAAGTGGTTTTCTTTAAATCAAAAGCGGTTGTGTTAGCAACCGGTGGAGCAGGGCGTATATTCGCTTCTACTACCAACGCCCACATTAACACGGGTGACGGTGTTGGTATGGCTATCCGCGCTGGTGTACCTATGCAAGACATGGAAATGTGGCAGTTCCATCCTACGGGGATCGCTGGTGCAGGAACACTGGTAACTGAAGGGTGTCGCGGTGAAGGCGGTTACCTACTTAACAAAGATGGCGAGCGCTTCATGGAGCGTTATGCGCCAAATGCAAAAGATTTGGCCGGTCGTGACGTTGTTGCCCGCTCGATGATGACTGAAATACGCGAAGGCCGTGGCTGTGAAGGCCCTTGGGGTACGCACCTCAAGTTAAAACTGGATCATCTAGGTAAAGACGTACTTGAGTCTCGTTTGCCTGGTATTCTTGAATTGTCACGTACGTTTGCCCACGTTGACCCTGTAAAAGAACCTATTCCAGTGATCCCTACCTGTCATTACATGATGGGAGGGATTCCAACCAACGTGAACGGTCAAGCGTTAAGCATTGATGCACAAGGCAACGAAAAGCCAATTCAAGGTTTATTCGCTTGTGGTGAAATTGCATGTGTATCTGTACACGGTGCAAACCGTCTTGGCGGTAACTCGTTACTTGATTTGGTGGTATTTGGTCGTGCGACTGGACTACACCTTGGTAAAGCTATCGACGAAATTGAAAGCCGCGAAGCGTCTTCAGATGACATCGACGCTGCACTCGTGCGCTTTAATCGCTGGGAAAACTCAGAATCTGGTAAAGGTGAAGACCCTGTACAGATTAAGAAAGACTTACAGAAATGCATGCAGCTTAACTTCTCGGTGTTCCGTGAAGGCGATGCAATGGCTGAAGGTCTTAAAGAGCTCGGCGAAATTCGTGAGCGTTTGAAATCAGCTCGTCTTGATGACAAGAGCAGCGATTTCAACACAGCGCGTATCGAGTGTCTTGAATTAGACAACTTGATGGAAACCGCATACAGCACAGCTGTAGCCGCTAATTTCCGTACAGAAAGCCGTGGCGCGCACAGTCGTTTCGATTTCCCTGACCGTGATGACGACAACTGGTTGTGTCACTCTGTTTACTTGCCTGAAGGTGACAAAATGTTAAAACGTGACGTAAACATGACACCTAAACTACGTGAAGCTTTCCCACCGAAAGCTAGAACTTACTAAGAGGAGTTAAGCATATGCAATTATCATTTTCTGTTTATCGCTATAACCCAGATGTAGACAATGCTCCTCGTATGCAAGACTACAAACTTGAGGTTGAAGAAGGTCAAGACATGATGGTGCTTGATGCACTTATCGCGTTGAAAGAACAAGATCCAACGTTGTCATTCCGTCGCTCATGCCGTGAAGGTGTTTGTGGCTCTGACGGTGTGAACATGAACGGTAAAAACGGTTTGGCGTGCATCACACCTTTGTCTGCCCTTGGTAGCAAGAAAATCGTTGTTCGCCCTTTACCTGGTTTACCTGTGGTACGTGACTTAGTCGTTGATATGACTCAGTTCTATACCCAGTACGAAAAAATCAAGCCGTTCTTGATTAACGACAACAACCAACCGCCAGCACGTGAGTTTTTACAATCACCTGAAGAGCGCGAGAAGTTAGATGGTTTGTACGAGTGTATCTTATGTGCTTGCTGTTCAACCTCTTGTCCTTCATTTTGGTGGAACCCTGACAAGTTCATCGGTCCTGCGGGCTTATTGCACGCTTACCGCTTCTTGGCTGATAGCCGTGATACTGCAACCGAACAACGCTTGGGCGATCTAGATGACGCATTTAGTGTGTTCCGTTGTCATGGGATTATGAACTGCGTTAGCGTTTGTCCGAAAGGGTTAAACCCGACCAAAGCAATCGGACACATCAAGTCCATGCTGTTACAGCGGGCTGTTTAGTTTTTAATTCTGTAAGTTATCTCTGCAGAATGATAATGTCTAAATAGCCATCCCAAATCGGGTGGCTATTTTTTTAGTTTACAAACTGTAAGTTAAGGTGAGCATCAGCAAACCTTTAAAAGGTCGTGTGCATCTGCACATTTAATTGTGAGTCTTAATAAAATTCAAGGGACAACAATGCAACAAAGCGTGATGAAAGCATGGTGGGATTCTTCTCACATGGCTGGTGGCAACGCTGCTTATGTAGAAGAACTATACGAAGCATATCTTGAAGACGCGAAAAGCGTATCTGACGAATGGCGTGCTATTTTCGACAAATTACCTAAGGTCGAAGGAGCTGAACTTGAGACTAAGCACAGTGAAATTCGTGACCAATTTCGAGCACTAGCTGCACTGGGTCCTGTTGCTCGAGCAGGGACTGTTTCTACTGGTACATCTCATGCCAGCGACGAGAAACAAGTCAAAGTTTTACAGCTTATTAATGCATACCGTTTTCGCGGTCACCAGCACGCAAATCTTGATCCATTAGAGCTTTGGAAACAACCCAGGGTTCGCGATCTGGAATTGTCGCATCACTCGTTATCAGAAAAAGATTTCGACACTGTATATAATGTCGGCTCTTACGCCATAGGCCAAGACAGTATGAAATTAGGTGATTTATTCAAATCACTTAACCGTACTTATTGTGGTTCTATTGGTACTGAGTACATGCACATTACCGATACAGAACAAAAGCGCTGGTTACAAGATAGAATTGAATCTGTACAAGCTAAACCCGAAATTTCTCGAGATGAGAAGGTCGCCATTCTTAAAGGTCTAATTTCTGCTGATGGCATGGAGAAATACCTAGGGGCTAAATTCCCAGGGGCTAAACGTTTCTCTCTTGAAGGCGGTGACGCATTGGTGCCTATGCTCAAAGGCTTGATTAGTCATGCTGGCGAATGTGGCACGAAAGAAGTGGTTGTCGGTATGGCTCACCGAGGACGTATTAACGTTCTTGTTAACGTACTAGGCAAAAACCCGTCGGTTTTATTTGATGAATTCTCTGGTAAGCACGACAACACTTTAGGTGCTGGCGATGTTAAATACCATGCTGGCTACTCGTCAGATTACGCTACCCCAGGCGGCAACGTGCATTTAGCACTTGCTTTCAACCCGTCTCACCTAGAAATTGTTAATCCAGTGGTTATCGGCTCGGTGCGCGCGCGTTTAGATCGCAGAAACTGTGAAGATGGCTCTGTGGTATTACCGATTACTATTCATGGTGATTCCGCTATTGCTGGTCAGGGTGTAGTGCAAGAGACCTTTAACATGTCTCAAACACGTGGTTTCAAAGTGGGCGGTACGGTTCGCATCGTTATCAACAACCAAGTTGGTTTCACCACATCCAATACGGAAGATACGCGTTCAACTCAATACTGTACTGATATTGCTAAAATGGTACAGGCGCCTATCTTCCACGTAAATTCAGATGATCCTGAAGCCGTTATGTTTGTGACTAAACTAGCCCTTGATTATCGTAATAAATTTAAACGCGACGTGGTAATTGATTTAGTCTGTTACCGCCGTCACGGACACAACGAAGCCGATGAGCCGAGTGCGACTCAGCCGTTGATGTACAAGAAGATTAAAAAGCATGCTGTTCCTCGTCAGCTTTATGCAGAGCAATTGCTAGCCGAAGGCTCTATTGAATCTCATGAAATAGACAAGCTAGTATCTGATTATCGCGCGGCACTTGATCACGGTGCTTGTGTGGTAGAAGAGTGGCGCCCAATGACTGAGCATTCAGTGGATTGGACTCCGTATCTTGGCCACGACTGGACTGCACCTTATGAGGGGCAAATCAGTGTAGAGAAGCTTAAAGATCTCGGCGATAAGTTATGTACTTATCCAGAAGATCACAAGTTACAATCTCGCGTAGCCAAGCTATATCAAGACCGTCGCGCTATGGTTGCTGGTGAAAAATTACTTGACTGGGGAATGGCCGAAAATCTAGCTTACGCCTCTATCGTTGACCGTGGCTCAAACATCCGTATGACAGGTCAAGATTCTGGTCGTGGTACCTTCTTCCACCGTCATGCTGTATTACATGGTCAAGGTGATGGCGAAGCGTATATGCCACTTGCGCATTTACACCCTGAACAGGGGACCATGGAAATATACGATTCTGTTTTATCAGAAGCGGCCGTGCTGGCCTTTGAATTCGGATATGCCACAGCAGAACCAGGTACACTGACCATTTGGGAAGCTCAATTTGGTGATTTCGCCAACGGTGCTCAGGTGGTTATTGACCAATTCCTAAGTTCAGGTGAAGCCAAATGGGGCCGACTATGCGGTCTTACTATGCTGCTTCCTCATGGTTACGAAGGTCAAGGCCCAGAGCATAGCTCGGCACGTTTAGAGCGTTTCTTACAAATGTGTGCTGACCATAACTGGCAGGTGTGCGTACCATCAACGCCAGCTCAGGTTTTCAACATGTTGCGTCGTCAGGCTATTCGCCCAATGCGTAAGCCACTAATTGTTATGTCACCTAAATCATTGTTACGTCATCCATTGGCCGTTTCTTCTCTTGAGGAATTGTCGACTGGCGTATTCCAAAACGTGATTGATGAAATTGACGAAATGGATGCCTCGAAGGTGAAGCGCGTCGTGATGTGTTCAGGCAAAGTATATTATGACTTACTTGATCAGCGCCGTAAGAGTGAGCAGAATGATGTTGCTATTATTCGTATTGAGCAACTCTATCCGTTCCCGCACGCTGAAATTGAGCCTATCGTTAATAAGTTCAAACACGTTACTGATTGGGTTTGGTGTCAAGAAGAGCCACAAAACCAAGGTGCTTGGTATTGTAGTCAACACCATTTTTGGTCAGCTATTCCTAACGGCGCAAAATTAAGCTATGCCGGTCGTAACGCATCTGCGTCGCCAGCGGTAGGGTATATTTCTGTTCACAACCAGCAGCAAAAAGAGTTGGTTGATGATGCATTAACTATTAAATAAGGATCCAGTATGTCAATAGATATTAAAGTACCGGTATTGCCAGAATCTGTGGCCGATGCATCAATTGCCACTTGGCATGTGAAGGTAGGTGAACAGGTTACTCGCGATCAAAACTTGGTCGATATCGAAACCGATAAAGTGGTACTTGAAGTGGTTGCTCCTGCAGATGGCGTATTAAGCGACATCCTAGATGAAGAAGGTGCAACAGTACTAGGCGAGCAGATCATCGCAAAATTTGAAGAAGGGGCTGGCGCATCTCAAGCAAAAGAGCAAAGTGCACCAGCAGCAGAGAAAACATCCAGTAATAAAGGTGAGTCAGTGGAGATTAAAGTACCTGTTCTGCCCGAATCAGTGGCAGATGCAACCGTAGCAACATGGCATGTTCAACCAGGCGAATCGGTCTCTCGTGACCAAAACTTGGTTGATATTGAAACCGATAAAGTGGTTTTAGAAGTGGTTGCTCCAGCCGATGGCACCTTGAGTGACATTCTCGCTCAAGAAGGCGAAACGGTAATGGGTGAGCAAGTGATTGCTAATTTTGCTGCAGGCGCTGCGCCCGCTAAAGCTGAAGCTCCTGCCGCTAGTAGTGATACAGGCGGTTCAGACAATGACGCCCTAAGCCCTTCAGTACGCCGTTTATTGGCCGAAAAAGGCATTGATGCTGCGAGCATCAAAGGTACGGGTAAAGGCGGTCGTGTGACCAAAGAAGACGTTGAGAAATCATTGTCTGCTCCTGCCAAAACTGCAGCACCAGCAAAAGCTGACGCACCGGCGACGCCTTCACTAGGCGGTGAGCGTTCTGAAAAACGTGTACCTATGACACGTCTTCGTAAGACAATCGCGAGTCGTTTGCTTGAAGCGAAAAACTCTACGGCTATGTTGACAACGTTCAACGAAGTTAATATGAAGCCTATCATGGAATTACGTAAGCAATATCAAGAGTCGTTCGAGAAACGTCACGGTATTCGTTTAGGTTTCATGTCTTTCTACGTTAAAGCAGTAACAGAAGCGCTCAAACGCTTCCCAGAAGTGAATGCGTCTCTTGACGGTGATGATATTTGTTACCATAACTACTTCGATGTATCGATTGCAGTGTCTACTCCTCGCGGTTTGGTTACACCTGTATTGCGCGATTGCGATACACTGGGTATGGCTGGTATCGAAGGTGGCATCAAAGCACTTGCACTTAAAGGGCGTGACGGTAAATTGTCAATGGCTGATATGCAAGGTGGTAACTTCACTATCACTAACGGTGGTGTGTTTGGATCATTGCTTTCAACCCCTATTATTAACCCACCACAGAGCGCTATCTTGGGAATGCATAAAATCCAAGATCGTCCTATGGCGGTGAATGGCAAAGTAGAAATTTTGCCTATGATGTATTTAGCACTTTCTTATGATCATAGAATCATCGACGGTAAAGAGTCTGTTGGTTTCTTAGTTACGATCAAGGAAATGTTAGAAGATCCAACGCGTCTGCTACTGGATGTTTAATAGGATCTAAGCGAGTAAATCATTGATTTACTCGTTTCTTGCCGTTGTTGTTTCTATAATATCGGCTAACAAAATCAAGCTGCCAAGCGCGGCTTTTTTCTTAAACAAAACGGATAGAAAACCATGAATTTGCATGAATATCAGGGTAAACAATTATTCGCTGAATACGGTTTACCTGTATCTGAAGGATATGCTGCGGAAACTCCGCAGGCGGCAGTTGAAGCTGCAGATCGTATTGGCGGTACTGAATGGGTTGTGAAATGTCAGGTTCACGCTGGTGGTCGCGGTAAAGCAGGTGGCGTTAAGCTTGTTAAAAACAAAGATGAAATCAAGGCATTTGCTCAAAAATGGCTTGGTCAAAATTTGGTGACTTATCAGACAGATGAAGCTGGGCAACCAGTAAGCAAAATCTTGGTTGAAAGCTGTACAGATATTGCTCAAGAATTGTACCTAGGTGCAGTTGTTGACCGTGCTTCTCGTCGCGTAGTTTTCATGGCATCTACCGAAGGTGGTGTTGAAATTGAGACCGTTGCTGAAGAAACACCTGAAAAAATTCTTAAGGCTGAGATCGATCCTCTAGTAGGCGCTCAACCTTACCAAGCTCGCGAAATCGCGTTTAAACTTGGTCTTAAAGGCGTTCAAATCAAACAGTTTACTCAAATCTTCATGGGTTTGGCTAAATTGTTCGAAGAAAAAGACATTGCACTAATCGAAGTAAACCCGCTTGTTATTAAAGACGACGGTAACCTTCATTGTCTTGACGCGAAAGTAGCGATGGACAGCAACGCTGCATATCGTCAGCCTAAGCTTCAAGAAATGCACGATCCTTCACAGGAAGATGCACGTGAAGCACAAGCGGCTAAGTGGGAACTTAACTACGTAGCACTTGATGGCAACATCGGTTGTATGGTTAATGGTGCAGGCCTAGCAATGGGCACTATGGACATCGTTAACTTGCACGGTGGCTCACCAGCTAACTTCCTAGATGTTGGCGGCGGTGCAACCAAAGAGCGTGTTGCTGAAGCATTCAAAATCATCCTTTCTGATTCAAATGTTGCAGCCGTTTTGGTTAACATTTTCGGTGGTATCGTGCGTTGTGACATGATCGCTGAAGGTATTATCGGTGCAGTTAAAGAAGTGGGTGTAACCATTCCTGTTGTTGTACGTTTAGAAGGTACAAACGCAGAGCTTGGCCGTGATGTATTGGCTAACTCAGGTTTAGATATCATCGCCGCTTCTAGCTTAACGGATGCTGCGAAACAAGTTGTTAAAGCTGCCGGAGGTGCTGCATGAGCGTACTAATCGACAAAAACACCAAGGTAATCTGTCAAGGTTTCACTGGTGGACAAGGTACTTTCCACTCAGAACAAGCTATCGAATACGGTACGCAAATGGTCGGTGGTGTTACGCCTGGTAAAGGCGGCACAACTCATCTTGGTTTGCCTGTTTTCAATACGGTACGTGAAGCGGTTCAAGAAACAGGCGCTACTGCGACTGTTATCTATGTACCAGCGCCTTTCTGTAAAGACTCTATCGTCGAAGCTGCAGATGCAGGTATCGAATTGATCGTTTGTATCACTGAAGGTATCCCTACGCTAGATATGCTTTACGTTAAAGAATACGTAAATCGTAAAGGCGTGCGTATGATCGGTCCTAACTGCCCAGGTGTTATCACCCCAGGCGAATGTAAGATTGGCATCATGCCTGGTCACATTCACAAGCCAGGTAAAGTCGGTATCGTTTCTCGCTCTGGTACGTTGACGTATGAAGCTGTTAAGCAAACAACAGATGAAGGTTTCGGCCAGTCTACGTGTGTTGGTATCGGTGGCGACCCTATCCCAGGCTCTAACTTCATTGACATCCTACAGATGTTCCAAGACGATCCTAAGACTGAAGCAATCGTAATGATTGGTGAAATCGGCGGAACGGCTGAAGAAGAAGCAGCTGCATTCATCAAAGCTAACATCACTAAACCTGTTGTTTCTTACATTGCTGGTGTAACTGCTCCTGCTGGTAAGCGCATGGGTCATGCTGGTGCGATTATCTCTGGTGGTAAAGGTACTGCTGACGACAAATTTAAAGCACTTGAAGATGCAGGCGTTAAGACTGTTCGCTCACTTGCTGACATTGGTCAAGGTCTTCGCGAAATTACCGGTTGGTAAGCTTGCTTAGTATTATTAAAAACCCGCTTTTGTAGCGGGTTTTTTTATGACTAAAACTCGCTAGAATAGGATACTCAACAGCAGCAGACTTACGCCAATAATAATGTGTAAAAAGGAATTATCAATCGAGTGATGAACAAAACCATCAGACCGTTTCTTCTGCTAATGACTTCACTTTATGCTAACCCAGCACTTTGTGCAGCCATCAGCAGTGGTTGTTACAATGAATGCCGAGAACTTTTCAGAGATATCTCTTTCAATAGCCCCCTTGTAGGGCAGGGCTATCTTATTGCTCCTATCATTTGCTTCGTACTATTCGCTGGTAAGGAGACTTCGGTCAAAAATACCGAGTCCGAAAATCTAAATAAGCATATAGGTAGACTCTTTGTCCCTGTGTTTAGCAATATGAATATAGCCCATAACGCGAGGTATATAGTGTTGTTTTGAAAGGAAGAACATCGCGAGGCGCCGCACATACTTAGACAGATACGTGCATGCAGCGCTTTTGAAAGCGTTAGCGGTCTATTTAGGCTCTGGGCTGAATGTTAATATTACTGCGAAACAAGTTTAGTTTATCAACACGACTTTTAATTTCTTCTAATTTTGGCCTGTTAGCACCATAAGGACCAATTGAGCGCTCTTCGTCATATTCGGGCACAAAATTAACGTATACGCTGCCCGTTGAGAACGTCTCAAGTTGATTAAACAGTTCTCTAACCCAGGCTTTACCTGCGTCGTCCCCACCAGCGGTTTGCCAACGCCCATGAATATTTACCGTGTACGCTGTTGAGCGATGGGGAAAGGCCATAGCATCAGGCGCCACTCGAGATGCAGCGCCGCCTAGCTGAGCCATAAAAATTTCACATTCATCTGATGGTAACTGTTCGGCTGCGTTGACTAACGTATCGATAAGCTCGTCAGTCATTTCGGTAAAGTCGCTAGATTTCCAATAATTTCGCGCACCTGGTGCAAGCAGTGGATCGAATGCTGCTTGCCATGCAGTATAAGGGACTGGGCCAACCGCATCTGCTAAAGGCTTTGCAACATTGCGAAGTGGGGCGAGTGCCTCTTCACCTTTTGCTATATCTCCCACGTATATCATCGGCAGAATAATGACGGGCTCACCGTGATGTTCGGGGGCTAGAAAGGGAAAGGGCGGTGCTTTGCGCATGACAGGCCAGCAACTTGCTTCATCCGGCATTGATTTGGCGATGTCGCGATATGTGCGTAGAATTGATTTCGCTTCGGTAAGAGGAAATACAACCGGGCCGCCAAATACCATCGGTCCAACAGGATGCAATTTCAATTCAAATTGTGTAACTACCCCAAAATTACCGCTGCCGCCACGTATAGCCCAAAATAGTTCGCTGTTTTCCTGCTCTGATACATGCAGAAAATCGCCCTGAGCATCAACTAGATCAACGCTAATAATATTATCAACGGTATGCCCAAAAGCACGGCTTAACCAACCATATCCGCCACCCAACGCCAGACCTGCAATCCCCGTTGTTGAATTAATACCAGTCGGGACTGCCAGACCGAAGCGTTGAGTCTCGTGATCAATATCTCCCAAGCAAACGCCGCTTTGCACTCTTGCTATGCGCGCCGTAGGATCAACGGAGATGCCTTTCATACAGCTCATGTCTATCGTTAGGCCGCCATCACATAACGCGCTGCCCGCAATATTGTGGCCACCGCCTTTCAATGAGATTAACAGTTCATTCTTTCGAGCGAATTGTATTGTTGTTACCACATCTGCGGTTCCACTGCAGCGGACGATGAGGGCGGGGCAGATGTCTATCATGCCGTTCCATAGTGCACGAGCCTCTGCGTAACTGGCAGTGTGAGGTAGTAACACCTCACCGCGAATAGAGGAAGTGTACTGTTCAAACTGTTGTGTATTTATATCCTTTTTTTGGCCATCAAGGCCCATAATACGAATGTTCATATCGTCACTCCTTTGGTTGATTTCTAACCAAGGGTAGGCGTTAGCAAAAATGCAGTCTAGTGAACATTTTGCACTAGGGGGTACAAGTTGTTTACTGGCTAGGGTGCTAAATACACGTTTAGGGCGTATGCTAAATTGACCTTTCACTGAGGAATACCACTGTGAATACAACCCCCTATGGGCAGTATTGCCCACTAGCAATGTCTGCAGCTTTTCTATGCAATAAATGGACATTATTGATCTTTAGAGAGTTACTGTTTGGTTCAACAAACTTTAATGACATAAGCCGAGGAGTGCCGCGAATGTCGCGCACATTGCTATCGAACCGCTTGAAAGAGCTGGTCAATATTGGCTTGATAACGCGCCAAGAAAAGCAGGCAACAGGACAAGTTGATTATGTGTTGACTGAATCAGGTAAAGCCCTTGAGTCAGTGGTTTTCTCAATGGCTAGCTGGGGGCAGGAGTGGTTAGAAACCGAGCCATCATTGGATAATATTGATGGAAGTTTCTTGATGTGGGACATTCGACGTAATGTGAGAATACATGAGGATTTGCCTAACCTTTTTATTGCCCATTTTTTGCTGACTGACATGCCTGAGAATAAAAGCGAGTATTGGTTGATATTCGAAAATGGGCAAGTGGATTTATGTTACGTGGACAGAGGGTTTAATGTAGATGTAAACATTGAAGTGGCTGCGCGCGAACTTACCAAAATTTGGATGGGCTGGGAGGATTTTTCCGCTGCAGTCAAAGACCACACATTGAAATTCAGAGGACCTAAAAAATACACCGAAATTGCCGAGTATTGGCTAGGTTGTAGCACGCTTGCGCATATCAAAAAACGCGAAGGGCACTTACTCGTGTCTGAGTAAGTGCAGGGTCCTATCTTACTCGCTAGAACTTAGATTATGAGTAACATTGCTATCACTAGGTGATACCCGCCATATTATATTGCCTACATCATCTGCCACTAATAAATTGCCGCTCTTATCAAACTCAACCCCGACGGGGCGGCCACGGGCTTCATCTTCTTGGTTTAAAAATCCTGTCAGAATATCAATAGGTTTCCCCGCAGGTTGTTGATTTTTAAAAGGTACAAAAATGACTTTATAACCAGCTTTAGGTTCACGGTTCCAAGAGCCATGCTGGCCGATGAACATGCCTTCGCTTACATCGTTTAGTGCATGCCCACCTCGAGAGTACATTAACCCTAGCGATGCGGTGTGAGCGCCTAATGCATAATCGGGTTTAATGGCGCGCGCTACTAACTCAGGCTCTCGCTGCTCTACTCGGGTATCAATAGTTTGCCCGTAGTAACTATAGGGCCAACCGTAAAACCCGTTTTCTTGAACTGACGTCATATAATCAGGTACTAAATCGTTGCCCAACTCATCTCGCTCATTAACTGCTGTCCATAACGTATCCTCGACCCAAGTCATGCCTACGGGGTTGCGTAATCCAGAAGCGAAAACACGATGCTCACCTGTTGCAATGTCGATCTCCCAAATTGCGGCCCGGCCAATTTCGGCTTCAAATCCATTTTCTGCAATATTACTGTTGGAGCCAATCGAGGCATAAAGTTTAGTGCCGTCCTTATTGGCGATAAGGTTTTTGGTCCAATGATGATTGAGTTCCCCCCCAGGCAGTTTTATTAACTCTGTACCTGCGGCTGTGATCTCAGTTTGGCCTTGCTGATAAGGAAAACTCACCACGGCATCCGTATTGGCAACATACAAGGTATTGCCGATGAGTGTCATGCCAAAGGGAGAGTGAAGGTTTTGCAAGAATCGGGTTTTCGTTTCCGCCACACCGTCCTTATCAGCGTCTCTTAATAAAGTGATACGATCTGCACTTGGAGTGCCCGCACCAGCCTCTGCCATAATTTTGCCGGCAATCCAGTCCTTAATTCCGCTATCGTCTTGGTCTTTCTGCGGCTTGTTACTCTCAGCCACCAAAACATCACCGTTTGGCAAAGTGTAAAGCCATCTTGGATGATCTAAATCCATTGCGAAGCGATTCACTTGGATTGAATCCAAAGGGGTCGTAGGTTTCTCGCCCTCAGGCCAGCCTACAGCACTGGCAATGCTCACATTAGGGATAAGTGTGCTGTTAGGTTCAACCAAAGTGGGCTCTTCGCCAAAGGTCACAGCAGGGTCTATTTTAGAGCTTTCGCTGCAACCGCTTAAGCCAATGAGTGAAACGATCAGCACTGTGCTCCCAATGGCAGGTATAAAGTGTTTAAAGTTAGATAAAGAGGGGCCAAAAAAAGTACGTAGAGGGTACATGAAATCTCCTGAAGTTCACTAAACTAGATGAATCTAGCGCCGTATAGTTGATGATATAGAATGGACACGATAGTACACATGAAGCAATTTTTTTGCCGCTTATTGTTAACGAAAAAATTCATCGCAAACGTTTATGTTTTGGCGTCATTACGCCTGTATACGTTAATAGCGTGAATCTGCCTAACGAATTAAGTTAAGTAAAATTTGCATTTTGTATAGCCGTTTTACGCGCTGGAATGCTAAGGGGAAATTACCCTACTGGACGTTGAGGCGCAGGTTAATCAGTGGTGAAAGAATAGGCGTAGCTTAGTTCAATTTGGCATCATCTCGGTACATGCTGTACTTTTGCACAAGTTCTTCAAATGCCTCAGATTCTTGTACTTCGAGTAACGCTTGGTTGAATCTATCTCTAAGCTGCTGGTTTGAGAAACCCACTCTGTAACGATTTGGCGCAAAAAGGTTATGCACAGTCACCGGGGTCAGTTGATGACTGGGCTCTAGCAGGGCCTGCAGGTGAGTAAAAATGTTTACGTCCATGATCACCACCGACACATTGCCATTTAACAGCATCGCGACTTGCTTCTGCTGGTCCGGCAGTTCAACGTAAAGAGGAGCTTTGTGGGCGGCAAGTGTAAACTCTTCGCCGAGATTCTTAGAAGCGGTTTGATAAGCTGACATGACATACTGATGTAAATCTTTCGGCTGTTTTAACTTAATATCTCTGGCCTGTAGTGTCACCGCCACATTTTGGTATTCGATGTAGACATCACTTAAAGAGACACCGGTTACATCCGCTTTTTCACTGACTGTAAGCACAGCCTGAACGTTCTGGTTTTTTAACATGCTGAGGCTACGTCCATAGGGGACATAAATTGGTTTAAAGATATAACCCATCTTAGTAAAAACGTGGCGAGCGAGATCAAGCTCAAACCCACTGTTATCCGCCGAGTTAACATAGGGTGGTTTTGACCAGCCCACGGCTACCTCGATAATGTTCGTTTTCGGTCCAGCCAACGCATTAACAGACAAAAGGAAGAAAACAAGCGTCATCCACCTTGTGTTTATTGTTAGCGCGCCTCGAAAATTCATTATCTACCTTTCGCGTTAATAAAGCCGATTTGTGGTGGGTTGTCTAAATCATATTGGTTGAACCTATTTTTAGAGCAATTTCACACAAAGTCATCTATTAATCCTGAAAACAGGGCAAAGTTAGCCTAATTTACTAGGCTTTCGCCATATTTTGACTCTCTGCTAACAATTTCATACTGTGCAAACGAGCGTTTTGATCATGTATGGGAAAGGAAAAAATCACCTCATCTACCCTAGTGTTCTCAATGAATCGTGCTAATTGGGAATGTGCAGTCTCGGCAGAGCCAACAATGGCATACTGTAATGTGTGAGCAATCATTGACAGTTCCGCCGGGCTGCACACGGCAGTGATGTCATCAACTGGACTTGCGAATGGCTTGTTGGCCCCTCGGCGCAAATTAGCGAATTGTTGTTGTAATGAGGTATATAAGTATTGTGCTTCCTCATCTGTGTCAGCAATAACAGCCATCACACCTGCCATCGTGTAAGGCTGATCTAATTGCACTGACGGTTTGAACTGGCCGCGATATATATTCAATGCATCAAATAAAGCATCTGGTGCGAAATGGGACGCAAATGAATAAGGCAAACCAAATTGTGCTGCTAATTGGGCACTGTATAAACTCGAACCAAGTAACCACAGTGGCACGTGACTGTCACAACCTGGAATAGCGAGGATCGCTTGCTCAGCACTTGGTGTTCCTAAATAAGCTTGCAGGGCGCGAATATCATTAGGGTAGTCTTCCACACTAGCTTGCATATTACGTCTTAACGCTCTTGCTGTTGCCATGTCCGTGCCAGGGGCACGTCCCAAGCCTAAGTCAACCCTGTCAGGGAAAAGTGCAGCCAAGGTACCAAATTGTTCGGCAATGATAAGCGGGGAATGGTTAGGTAACATGACGCCACCGGATCCTATCCGAATCTTGCGGGTGGCAGCGCCAATGTGACCAAGCACCACCGAAGTAGCTGAACTGCCGACACCGCGCATACCATGATGCTCTGCTAACCAAACTCGGTTGTAACCCAATTGCTCTGCTTGCATCGCCATCTGACGACTGTTTTCGAGTGTCTGAGAAATGTTTTGCCCTTGCACAATGGGGGCTAAATCTAAAATTGAAAACGCAGTGGTACCTGTCATATTACTTGTCCTAAAGGCCGGCTAATCAGTGACAGGTGGGGATGTTATTAAACGAAAACAAGCGCCAGTTGTGAATTGTCACTATTTGATTTATCTATGCTTATCTATTCAGCGCCCACGACTAAATACGAAGAACAATCTTGCAAAGGCTGGATCACGCTTTGGTGCTCACCTTTAAACACAACCCCATTGTGAGGTCCTTGTAGCGTCAACGTGTCACCTTGTCGAACTAATGCCGTGCCTTCTTTAATACCCAACACCGGCATCGATGGGTTTAAAACACAAAACTCGGCTATTCGCTGGGCGCGTGTTTCACCGTTGTGGTCAGGCGGTTGATAATCGCTGTAATGAGGGTTAAGTTGAAAAGGTACTAAATTAAGTGCCTCAAACGAAGGGGGGTAGACTATTGGCATGTCATTGGTCGTGCGAATTGAATTCCCACAAATATTTGAGCCCGCGCTCCAGCCAACATAGGGCATACCGTTTTTCGCTCGTTCACGAATAGGGTTTATGAGGCCTTTTACATAAAGCTGGTTTAATAAATGAAATGTGTTGCCGCCTCCCACCATAACAGCATCGGCCTGAGCTATGGCAGTCACGGGGTCATCAAAAGACTCGATGCCAACAATATTGAGCTTTGGCAAAGCGGCTTGTACTTTTTGGGTGTAGTTCGGCCAATCAATGGTGACGCCAGCGTAGGGAATAAACACGATACGCTCACACCGAGCTAAATGCCGAGCAATCATTTGACTGGCATGGGTTAAATATTCTTCATCACCTGCACGTGAGCTGCTTAACATTAATAAATTCAAAAGTGTTCCTAGGTATGCGCGTTGAACCAAAATGATATCAATTCAACCAACAAATTTCAGGCAATAAAAAACCGGCTACTTGATGAAATACAACTATTTCTCAGGTGCCGGTTTTATTTAAGTTTCTAAATTAAAAACGTTTTTTCACCGTAATCCCATAAGTGGCAGGCTCAGCCATATAGGCGTTTAACTTACCCTCTTGCAATGGTGTGTTGAAGTTGGTGCGGTTAATGTACTCTTCATCCAATATATTACGGCCCCACAAAATCACGTCCATATCGTATTCAGTGAAGTTCATGAACAAACGTAAGTTCAATATATTGTAGGAATCTTGGACCGCGTACGGATCGTTACTGCCATCTAGTATCACATCACCGGTGTAACTGTATTCACCTTGAATATAGGCATAAATGCTATCACTCAATTCAAAGTCTTTCTTGACACTTAACACCGCGTAGTTTTCAGGCTCGCCTCCAGGGCGGTCTCCCGAGCGGTCACAAAATCCATCAGTTGGATTAACACGACCTGGGTCGTCAATACCTGTATGCCATGAATAAGCCGTCCAGCAGTTGCCAGCTTCGAAGGTTTTATATTCAGCATTTACTAACGCATAACCGAAGTTCACTTCCACGGTGTCCATGGGGATCCACGTTGCTTCTAACTCCATGCCTGATATTTCATAGTCACCGGCGTTTTGTAAGTTGAAACCATTTCCTGTAAAGGTGTTCGCTTGAAAGTCATCAACCGTGGTGTAATGGGCAGCGGCATTTACCCGCAAATTTTGCTCGCGGAAATCTTTCTTGATCCCCACTTCAAAGGACTGAGACGTTTCGGCGTCAAAGATTGGGTTAAAGCTGGCCGCGATCCGATCGGTATTAGTACCGCCTGATTTATAGCCGTTACCGTATGAGGCATACAATAACGTGTCGGCGTTAGGTTGGTAGCTCAGTTTCAACGTACCACTGATTTGGTCGTCACTTAAACTTTCTTCAATATTGCTGCGCGGGCGAGTGGTATCTCCTAACAGTGGAAATGCCCAACCTGCTTCACTGAAACCTTGGAATGTGCCCAATGTGGCTTGGCCTTCTGCCGTGGTCAAATCAATTGCCCCCGCGGCAATACCGCCGGCAACGGTTAACGCCGATACTAAATCCACAGGAGTGTTGTCAGCCAAACCATTGATGCCTGGCCCGACTTCAGTGAAAACGGTGAGTAAGTCTTTTTTCTCTTTGGTGAAACGTAATCCTGCGGTTAGGGTGAATTCGTCAGTGAGTTTGTAATCAAATTGCCCAAAAATGGCATAGCTTTTATGTTCCTGCTCGGCCATGTGATCAAAGCCTGTACCAGCAGGAGCTGCAGCCGCTCTTGGGGCAATTAACCCTGCGGAGGCAAGGCCATCAATACCACCTAATAACGCGTCAAACGTGCCAGGAGCACCGGTTAACCCATCAACTGTTTGGCCCAACACGCTCAGCGCGAAGCCTTCGAATATGTTGTCAGTGTAAAGGCTATAGTTTAGGTCTAAGTCTTGAGTAAAATAATAAGCGCCTAAAATAAAGTTCAAATCTTCGCTGGTATAATCTAGGCGAAATTCCTGAGAAAAAGAGCTTTGCTCAGAGTCGTTCAAAGTACCAAATAAATCTGCGTCCGTGAAATCACTGTCAATATTGTCGTAGGAGTCAAACGCGCGTATCGCCGAAATTGATACAAAAGTGTAATTTTCGTCTAATTCCCAATCGAGTTCAGCAGAAAGCCCGCGGTCTTTCATGGTCGCTACAGGTAAAAATGAAACGGCTACTTCTCTATCAAAAAAGGCCTCTCCACCTTCAAAGCGTGTTCCGCCTAATTGGTCTATCGCTGCATCGGTGCCAAACTTTCCTGGAATTTCATTTGCTTGAAAGTTGCTTAGCTGCACTGGGGCGCCACAGCAAATTTCGTCTATTTCTGCATAGTCAGCAATCACGCGAAGAGACACATCTTCGCTTGGGGTATACAGTGCTTGTAAGCGACCACCAAAACGGTTTCTGTCATTGAGTACATCTTCACCAAAATTTACATCATCTATGGTACCGTCACGATCACTTGAAAAACCTGTCACGCGAAAGGCTAAAACGTCTTCTATCGCGGATAGAGACACAGCACCCGACAAATTCACTAGTCCGTAATTACCCACAGTGGCTTCAACAAATCCATCACCGCCGCCGTGGTTAGGGGCTACTGTGGATAACAAAATCGCACCGGAAGGAGTGTTTTTACCAAATAATGTACCTTGAGGGCCTCGCAATACTTCTACAGCAGCGACATCAACTAAGTTGTTGATCATGGAATTTTGACGAGCGCGATAAACTCCATCAACGTATAAGCCAACCGAGGATTCCAAACCGAAGTTTTGCGAAGAGGTGCCAACACCACGAATGGAGAAACTAGAATTTGTCGCACTTTGGCTTTGAAAGGCCCCTAGACCGGGTACGTTTGTTTGCAAGTCATACATATCTTTGATAACCGCCTCTGCCATTGCTTCGCCGTTGAAAGCGGTAACAGAAACGGGGACTTCTTGCAGATTTTGCGCGCGTTTTTGCGCAGTGACGGTAATGGTCTCGAGACCTTTGTCGTCTGGAGCGACGTCTTGGGCGATAGAGAGCCCTGCGTTTAGCGCAAGTGCTAAACCAATAAATGAGGCGGCGGGGGTACGTTTTAAGCGATTAGGTAAAATGGGCATTTTATACTTCTCTCAATGTGTTAGCTCTGAGCCCTCACGGCTTATTATTCGAATTTTTGCTGTGAGGAGCGACGATATCCAACACATTGCCTGGGCAGCAACTAGTCAGATGAGCATAAGAGTGCAAGTTTTTAACACTAAAGTAAATAATACGTTAGTAAAATGTTAAAGGCGGATCTAAACCCCTCATATCAACCAGTTGGATTGTACGCCGCACCGTTGCTGCGATAGGGATTCAGCATAAAGTAAATCAATACAAAACCATTAAAAGAATCAATTAAACTAATAATAGCTTTGTCTCTACTATCATTTCAGTTTCATATTGAGGTGGTTAAATGTCAGAGTTTTATATCGTGCGACACGGTCAGGCGTCTTTTGGTGCTGCCAATTACGACAAACTTAGCGAGTTAGGTCATCAGCAGTCAGTTTGGTTAGGTGAGTATTTCGCCCAACGGAATATGACGTTCGGTCAGCTTTGGTTAGGTGAGATGGTCCGTCATCAAGAAACGGCGGCCGGTATCTGTAAGGGTTTACGCACCGAAATTGAGACTTCGACACATACGGGGTTAAATGAGTTCGATTTTCAAAATATCGCAGCCGCTTATTTAGCCCAGCACCCAAATGATGCGGTGCAAAAAGGCGCTCCTCCAGCAGAGTTTTATCGGTTGCTGAAAAAAGCCATGGGCGCTTGGTCTGCTGAGCAGCTCGATCCTAGTATGCTCAATGAAACTTGGGTGCAATTTCGCCAACGTGTATTTGATGTACTCGATGTATTAGGGCAAAAAAGTCACGATAAACCTGTCCTACTGGTGAGCTCGGGTGGGGCTATCTCTATGCTAATGAGTATTGTTCTTGAGCTTGAGGCGAAGCATGTTATCGAGCTGAACATGCAAGTGCGCAACGCCAGTTACAGTCATTTCTTTTTTAATCGCGACACCGTGCGGTTAAGCAGCTTCAATAATGTACCTCACCTTGATATACCCGAGCGTGTTGGTGCCGTCACGTTTAGTTAAATGGAATAAAATACTATGAATTTCGATTACTCAGAAAAAACACAAGATCTTATCGCCCGTTTAGAAGCCTTTATGGACGAGCACATTTACCCTAACGAAAAGCAATATCTTGCAGATGTTCAGGCTGCTTCTGCTAATCCAGAAACTCGCTGGAAAACCTTGCCTTTGATTGAAGAGTTAAAGGAAAAAGCCAAAGCAGCAGGCTTGTGGAATCTATTTTTACCCGAAGAGTATTTGCCCTATGGTGCCGGTTTAAACAACCTTGAGTACGCTCCTTTATGTGAAATCATGGGGCGAGTCATGTTCAGTTCAGAGGTATTCAACTGCAGCGCGCCTGATACAGGCAATATGGAAGTGCTTGCCCGTTATGGCTCACAAGAAGATAAAAAACGCTGGTTAGAGCCTCTTCTTGAAGGCAAAGTGCGCTCTGGTTTTGCGATGACCGAGCCTGCAGTAGCTTCGTCTGATGCCACCAATATTGAAACATCCATTGTGCGTGACGGTGATGAGTACGTCATCAATGGACGTAAATGGTATACCAGTGGTGCCATGAATGAAGACTGTAAAATTTTAGTGGTAATGGGTAAAACGGACCCCAATGCCGCCCGTCATGAACAGCAGTCACAAGTATTGGTGCCTATCGATACGAAAGGTGTAACCGTTTTACGCCCGTTGAGCGCAATGGGATTCTATGATGAGCCGGTAGGTCACGCTGAAGTATTGTTTGAAGACGTACGCGTGCCTGCTTCCAGTTTATTGATGGGGGAAGGTAGAGGGTTTGAAATCGCGCAAGGTCGTTTGGGGCCAGGCCGAATTCATCATTGCATGCGCTTGATTGGGTGTGCACAGCGTGCGCTTGATTTGGCCTGCGAGCGAGTAGAGTCGAGGGTTGCCTTTGGTCAGCCATTGAGCAAGCAACAATCGGTACGTGAAAGCATTGCTAAAATGCATTGCGAGATTGAACAAGCGAGGTTGCTAACGCTAAAAGCGGCTGACAAGATGGATCGTTATGGCAACAAGGTCGCACGAGATATCATCGCGGCGATTAAAATAGTCGCCCCTTCTATGGCGTGTAATGTGATTGATCAGTCAATACAGATGCACGGTGCAGCGGGTACCAGCCAAGACTTTATCTTGTCAGCTAGCTACGCGTACGCGCGCACAATTCGCTTAGCTGATGGCCCAGATCAAGTGCACATGATGCAGCTGGGACGCAATTTAATTAAAGATCACAACGCATAATTGGAGTGTGACCCATGAGTAAGCAAAGCGCTGTAGAGCAATTAGATGAAGCAAAATTAGCCACCTATTTAGCGCAACATATTGCCGGTTTTAGTGGCCCTGTAAAGGCCACTAAATTTGCAGGTGGGCAGTCAAACCCTACTTTTAAATTGCAAACTGCTAACGCAACCTATGTGTTACGTCGCCAACCGCCGGGTAAGTTGTTGAAGTCGGCCCATGCGGTTGACCGTGAATATCGTGTTATTAAAGCATTGGAAAACACTGATGTCCCAGTGGCCAAGGTTTATCATCTTTGTGAAGACGTTGATGTTATTGGCAGTATGTTTTATGTCATGGAGTTTATGGACGGCAACGTCTATTGGGACAGTTCGTTACCTGAAATGGCCGATAAACAAACCCGCAGCACCATGTACCAGAATATGGTCACGGTCATGGCGACCATGCACAGTGTCAATGTGGATGACGTCGGCCTTGGGGACTATGGAAAGCCGGGTAATTACTTTGAGCGCCAAATAAGTCGCTGGACCAAGCAATACCGTTTATCTGAAACCCACGAAATTCCTGAAATGGATCAACTCATAAGCTGGTTAGAAACCAACATTCCAGCTGATGATGGCAAAGTCTCGTTAGTACACGGTGATTATCGTATGGACAATTTGATGTTCGCCAAAGATTCAACAGACATTATTGCTGTGCTGGATTGGGAGTTATCGACTTTGGGTCATCCCTATGCCGATTTAGCTTACCAGTGTATGCAATTACGCCTACCAGATAACGTAGGTAAAGCGACCGGGCTGGGTGATGTCGACAGAGCCGCACTGGGTATTCCAAGTGAAGAGGAATACGTTGCACAATACTGCAAACTGGTAGGTATTGATGGGATAGAGAACTGGAATTTTTATTTGGCATTCAGCTTTTTCAGACTAGGGGCTATCGCCCAAGGCGTGGCTAAGCGAGCGGTTGACGGCAATGCGTCGAATAAACAAGCGCTGCAAGTAGGCAAGCTTGTGCAACCTTTAGCGCAATACGCCTTAAAAATTCTTAAGTAAATAACAGCTACATACGCCGCCGATTAAGCGGCGTTTTAACAGATAACGGAGTCAAACATGAAAGCCATCGTATGTAATGCTTTTGGTCCAGTAGAGGACTTGGAATACAAAGACGTACCCGACCCAAAAGCGGGTAAAGGCCAAGTCGTCGTCGACATTAAAGCCTGCGGAGTTAACTTCCCTGATGGGTTGATCGTACAAGGGCTATATCAAATGAAGCCTGAAGTACCGTTTATACCGGGTAACGAAGTAGCAGGCGTGATCAGCGAAATCGGTGAAGGCGTTCCACACCTTAAAGTTGGCCAACGCGTCATCGCTTTGTGTATGTTAGGCGGTTACGCCCAGAAAGTTGCCTGTGCTGCGACACATGTCATGCCGCTGCCAGACGAAATCTCCTTTGATGAAGCGGCAGGTCTAGTAACAGCCCACGCTACAGCTCATCATGGCCTTAAGCAGCGAGCTAATATTCAGCCGGGTGAAACCTTGCTAGTCACAGGTGCTGCTGGTGGCACTGGGCTTGCTGCCGTGCAAATTGGTAAACAAATGGGCGCAAAAGTCATAGCAGTGTGCTCGACTCAAGAAAAGCTCGACATGGCCAAAGCCAATGGTGCTGACATTCTCATCAATTACAGTGAAGTTGACTTAAAGAGTGCAATCAAAGACGTCACTAATGGCAAAGGCGTCGATGTGGTATACGAATGTGTTGGCGGTGATACATTCCACGCCTGCTCACGCTCTATGGCCTGGAACGGTCGATTACTGGTTGTTGGTTTTGCAGGTGGTACTATTCCTGAATTTCCAGTGAATTTATCATTGGTGAAAGGTTATTCCGTTGTTGGCGTGTTTTGGGGTTCGTTTACTCAGCATCAACCTCAAGACTTCGCACAAAATATGAAAGAGTTATTAACCTGGTATGTGCAAGGCAAAGTGAAAGTGGTGGTAGATGAAGCATTACCTTTAGCACAAGCCAAAGATGCATTGAATAAAGTAATGGGCCGAGAAGTAAAAGGCAAAATGTCACTTAACCCTTAGTTTTCTGACTCTTGTCTTGACTCTCGTCTCGACTCTTGTCCTAGCTCTTGCTCTGACTGGATTCTGAAAACACTTGTTAAACAAAAAAACGGGCCTCAAATGAGGCCCGTTTCGTTTTTGATGCGTGTTGAACAACAAAATTAATCATTGTCTTTTTACTTGCGTCAGTTCCAACACGTTGAGTAAATTGGTCGCCAACACGCTAAACAGTATCGCGTTATACAATAACTAGATGCGGTCGTTTAGAACAGCAACAATAGGTGAGGCGGTTAGGCCATTTTCTGATGCCCAGGCCACAACCGTTTTGCCGTCTTTTTCAGGAGAGCTTAAATCACTTTTAGGCATTTTTTTAACCATTAGGGTGCCAGTTTCAACCGCATCATTTAGCATCGCGGTGCGGATAAGGCTATTGCCTCCACAGCTAATGCCAGAATAGTAATCTTGTAACTTAAGGCGATAATCAGACTGCACGCGTTTCATTTTCTTGCGTAACTCGCCTTTATCATCGGCTTTTACGATAGTGCATATATTTTGTAATGCTTCGGCTACGTCCGCTTGTGCAGGGGCAGCGAAGATAATAGAGGTAGCAGCGATAGCGATAGAAGTTTTAACAATTTTCAACATGGTCAATTCCTCGGTTCCATTTAATGGGTTTTAAAGATTGTTTGTTTCGTTGAGGTTATTAAACGCCATATAGCGTGATTAAAAAATCTACCAGGTGATACTAAGGTATAAGGCTCTATACCTCAGGCTAATACAAAACCCGTGCTAGGCGTTTAAAGGGTAGTCACACTTTGTTGCAGTTATAAGCTTGTCCCGAGCACGTGCAGCTGTTTTAATTTATATCAAGAAAAAAGCGTTATTTAGTGTGATAGCTAACTAGTTCAACTCAAAGAAACGAAACAAGGAGATGGTCATGAACGTGATGTACAGGGTGTTACTATCTATTGCCGTCATTCTTGCTGCGTTACTGTGTTATTCCGCAGGGAGTATGACAGGAGTGGTGGCTTTTTTCGTGTTAGGCATTGTGCTAGAAGGGGTATTTTGGCTCGGCATTGGCAAAATTTTCAGACGAAAAGCGAGCTAATCAACGCCGTTTAGCTTTGCTTCCCGCTTGATGTCGAGCTGACGTGATTAGGATGACCTGCCATATTATTCGTTAGGGCATGGATTGGTTGCTGGCAGGGTCACAGGTTAGGGTTATAAATCAGGGTACTCGTCAACAGCCACTAACATATCTGTGATCAAGCGCCGTTCATCTTCAGTCAATTCTGGTCGCCATATATCAAATAGCAACACCACACGCTCGTCGTTGCTATGATTCCATGCTTCGTGCTCTATGCTGTCATCAAAAATAAGGGCCTTACCTTCCTCCCATTCTCGGGTTTGGTTTCCAACCCGTAAACCACCACAATCTTTCGGTACAATAATGGGCAAATGACATATCAACCGAGTGTTCAATAACCCATGGTGGGGTGGTATTTTAACACCTGCTTTTAGTTTGGAAAACAGCGCCACCGGGGTTTGCCCCGCGATGTAAGGTAAGGGAGCAGAATTAAGCGCTTGCGTAGTTATTGGGCACTGGCGAGTGATTGATTCGTCTAACTTACCATAATGCCATAAGTAGGCCGCTGACCAGTTTAAACTATCGACAATATCAAGATGTTTAACAAAATTTGGCTCATTGCTGCCGCTATCTAGATAGGGGGAAAACAGCTCTTTTCCTCCTAACATTACTTCTAACTCTGCTTTTATTTCGGGTGTTTTTGCTTCTAACTCACCGAGCCAAGGGAACTCATCACGTTCAAAGAATGCTCTTTGAGGTAAACCTGGAAAGTAAAACCGTGTGGGTTGTTGCAGGAATATTTCTTTTTTACCAAAACTAATATCTAGCGCCTCATCGAAGCGACGACTTGTTTTACCCCGTTGATACCCCTTTTTTTGTAGCGCTTTGAGCAAGTAATCAGAATATTGATTATCATGCTTTTCACGAAGTGCTAAACCTCGTTGCAAACCGCGAACAATTTCATCGGGTAAGTTTTGCTGACCTTCTGTTAACTGCAGCGCTCCCTCATAGAATGCTAGGGCGCTTCGCTCTTGCTGGTTATACGCCAGTTGGTCTGCCTTGAAAATTAATGCCTTGACGTTTTTCGGCTCTTTTTCCAACACGTTTTCGATCGCTGAAATAGACGCGACAAAATCTTCCAACTGAGAGCACGCAAAGGCCAACCCAAACCACGCATGAGTGAGATTTGGTGCTTGGTTGCATAAGTGCTGAAAGCTATGTCTAGCTTGTTGTAATTGACCTTGTTGTAAAAGTGCGATGGCAGACTGCAGTTGCAGCGCATTAGAAGATGTGTCGCTCATGAGGTGTTCCTTATTATTATCGTGTTAAGCTACTTTCTTAGCGGCTAAAAAACAAGTTCCTGTTTTTGTTTTTAGCACCTTCTACTGCCTCTGAGTGCTTCAAATTTGCCCATGAAGTATCCACTAATTAATTAACTGGAAAATAAAAAGATGGCTTACGAAGACATTATTGAATTTTGGTTTGATGAACTTACGCCATCCCAGTGGTGGCAAAAAAGTGCTGCTTTTGATGCCGAACTAAAGGAACGATTTTTGGACGTGCATCAGCAAGCGATACAATGCGAGCTGAATCATTGGCGTAGCACAGCGCTAGGGCGCTTGGCGGAAATCATCGTGATAGATCAGTTCTCGCGAAATATTTACCGCGATACGCCTCGGGCATTTATGTATGACCCGCTAGCACTTGCATTAGCACAAGAAGCACTAGCCGTGAAAGCGGATGATGAACTGGGTGAGTCTCAGCGTAATTTTATGTACATGCCGTTTATGCACAGTGAATCCTTAACGATTCACCAGCAAGCACAGCCTTTGTTTGAAAACAAAGCAAGTCAACATACCTATGATTTTGAATTAAAGCACATGGCGATTATTCAGCGATTTGGTCGTTATCCCCATAGGAACGATATTTTGCAGCGCAATTCGACCGAAGAAGAGCGCAAGTTCTTAACCCAAGCCAATTCACGTTTTTGAACAATTGATACTTATAAAACCGTGAGCGGCTGCATTACTAACAGAAATAAAAAAGCAGGCACGAACGTGATATTCAAGCCTGCTTGTATTGCATCATAACCTAAGCTCAATCAGCTATTATTTGCTCTTAGATGTGTCTTTATCTGTGCGATGCTCATCAAACCACCAAAGGATATAGCCGACCTTTGCCATTAAGTTACTTGGCCTAGCGTAAATTCCGTGTGATGCGCCCGGTATACGCACCATTGCTGATTCAACGCCCTGTAATTTCAACGCTTGATAATACTGCTCTGTTTCCGAAATCGGCGTGCGGTGATCTGACTCACCAGTGAGTAACATAGTGGGGGTGGTGACGTTGCCTACGTAACTAATAGGCGAGTGCTTCATGTATAAGTCTTGCGCTTCCCAAGGCTTTTTACCAAACCAATTCTTATAGAAAAACGGGTAAAAATCAGACGTTAATACAAAGCTGTACCAGTTTATTACCGGTTTAGCGACAACGGCTGCGGTAAAACGCTCGGTGTGACCCACTATCCACGCAGTCAAGGTACCGCCACCTGAGCCACCTGTCACAAATAAGTTTTTCTCATCGATTGCGCCTTGAGCAATCACGGCATCTACGGTGGACATCAAATCATCGTAATCCTGACTTGGGTAGTTTTTATCGATAGTTTGCGCGAAGTCTTTTCCGTAGCTATCACTGCCTCGTGGGTTTGCGTATACCACTACATAACCTTGCGCTGCCATTAGCTGAATTTCAGTGGAAAAATGCGGCCCGTAATTGGCGACCGGCCCCCCGTGTATCTCTAAGATAAGCGGGTAGCGTTGGCCTTCTTTTTTGCCTTGTTCAAACCCCGGCGGGTAAGCAACCCATGCCTGAATAGGTAATTCGTCAAAAGACGACTTAAGGCTCAATGGTTTGATGCTTGCTATGTCTTTATGGGCGAGGGCATCTTCATTTAATTGGGTGAGTAACGTGGTTTTGTCACCTTTTTTGATAGCAATGTCAGCTGGGCGCTGTGGGTTTGAGTAAGTGAACGCCACGGTGCCATTGTTGGCTACATCAAACTCACCGCCCGAGTAAGGGCGCCCAAACGCCAAGCCGCCAACTTTATCAGCAACAATCTTTCGGTCACCTTGTAAGGGCTGGTAAGCCACATAGGTTTCGCCGCTATCGTCATAACTTAGGTAAACGCCTTTGCTATCGCTTGCCCATTGTATACTGCCTACCGAGCGGTCGAACTCAGAGGTAAGGGAGCGACTCACGCCGCCATTAGCATCCATGATGTAAAGCTGAGTATTCTCGTAGTTGGTGTACTTTTCATCGTATCCCAAATAGGCAATCAATTTGCCGTCAGGAGAGACCAATGGGTTGTTATCTGGGCCAATACGATCGGTTAGCTGCAGCATCTCGCCACTGGCTACATCCACCTTATATACGTTGTCATCGGTGAGCTCTAAATCACTGTCGGGGTGCCGATTTGCCGAGAAAACAATGGCTTTGCTATCGCTGCTCCAACTGATACTGCCCCCGTGGTTAAACTCACCTTGGGTGAGTTGCCGAGGGGTGCCGCCATCCGCTGAGAGTACAAAAATTTGGTTATTTCCTGCCGGGATATAACCCGCACCGTCTGCCCGATAAAATAAATCGTCAATAAAAATAGCCGAGTCCGCCCACTTGGCACCCTCCGGTTTGCCTGACAAATTAACGGGGGATTTAGGCGTGCCTTTCACAAACTGACTAAAGGCAAGCATTTTACCGTCGGGTGACCAGCTAAGATTAGACGGAGAGCCCGTTAGATGGGTCATTTGGCCCGTTTGCCCGGTGTTTAGCCATTTGATGTGGATTTGCGCTGAGCCGCTTGCGGTCGAGATATAAGCTAACTTGCTTTCATCAGGTGACAAAGTAGGGCTGAAATCAGCATGTAAGCCATTGGTCACTGGAGTCATTACGTTATTTTTATCGACCTTCCAGATGTTGCCACGTTTTTTATCGTTTTGAATGTCCATATAGTTACGCACGAAATAAACGGTTTCACCATCCTTGGTAATATCCAGGCCTGAGGCATATTCTAAGGTGAATACATCTTGTAGTTTGAGGGTATTTTCTGTGGCCTGAGCCGAGGCGTTACTGGCCGTTATGGCCAATGGGCCAACCAGCATCGCCAGCGCGATCGATTTTTTGATTAATTTCACTTAAATGTTCCCTGTTGTTTTTGTTTTATTGGTTTTTATTTTTGAATAAGTTAGCACAGTCATTAGTTATCAAGAATACCCAATGAGACAGACTGCAAATGATGTCGTTCAGTTGCAGCACTCCAAGGCCAGATACAACAATGTTTAGACATGTTGTCGTCATTTTATGGCGCCTGAACTAAAGCAAATAGTGTAAAATTCGCTTTATCAGCAGCGGCATATTTATACTCAACAGATGAAATCAGAACAAAGTACGACAATCGATGTCACCAACATACCGGTCAACGAAGACATAACATGCAGTACGTGCCGAGCGAATTGCTGCCGCCTTGAGGTGATGTTGATAACTGAAACAGGCGTGCCGGAGAAATATATCGCGCAGGACAAGTGGGGCGGGGAAGTCATGCTTCGTTTAGAAGACGGCTGGTGCGCAGCGGTCGACCGAGAAACCATGCTGTGCACCATATATGAGAATCGCCCGCTTATTTGCCGTGAGTTCGAGATGGGTGGCTTTGAATGTCTCGATGAACGAACTTAAGCTCATTTGGTCAAGACTCAAACATACCTGTTGCTGATAGAGCCAAACCAAAACGGTTTGGTAGCTCACAGCCCATGGCATAGCTCAATCATTAAGTTTTGAACCCAGTAAATTTCGACCTCGCTAAAAGTAAATCACCAAAATATTCTAATTAGGTTTAAAAACTAACCGCTTATACTTTTGTTAGGATCTGGAATGAACCACATCATTATTTTTGAAATAGCGATAAGAGTCAGTCCTATGAATAGAATAATAAGAGGTTTAAATGGAATGTCTTCGTTAATTTCCACATCTAATATCAAATTTATGAAATATAAAATCACACCGCAGTATCCAAATAGCTTAACGGTGTCGGTCAAAAAACGTACAAAGTAAAATTGCTTTTTCGATAATGTCATTATTGCTCTGTCTTAAGTGCATTTTGCATTCTGGTTAAAGAATACTTTTAAAATATTTTTTATAGAAATTTTCACTCGAGTATTTATTTACTCATTTAATGGTACGCTTAGCAATATTCAATATGTTAATTAATAAATCTCCCACAAACTTTTAATAAACCGTTGGTGATGAATATTGGGTGTCGTTAATCCCAGCGTTAAACTAGGTATCTTGATGGTAACAACACATTGTTTATATCCACCTAAACAACCCATACTCAATGACTTTCCAGCCTGTCGGTTGGCAGATGCCACGCTCTGTATGCTTACTGTAAAGAGCGTTCCCTAACTGTAGCTTCAAGTGCACAAAGGCAAAAATAGCACCATAGAAAGCTGCTTTGGATATTTCATCACTACTCGTATATAAGAGAACTTTTGGCGTAGTATAAAAAGATACCAATACCAAAAAGACAAAAACAACGTACTCACCTACTTTCTCTGACATATACATTAATTACATTCCTTATAACTATAGAATTACATTAATGAAATCATTCTATTGTGCAACACATTTTTAAATGTACTGGTTTTATATATTCATAATCTCACTAGGATACATCTAGGTTTGATTGCTTTTGTTTCAGCTTCCGTTTGTGCCGAACGCTCTTCTTTATACTTTTTGTGCTCTTAAAGTTCTCGGCTATTAAGGTATTTCAAAAGGCTTCTATCGTTAAATTTATTTTGACTTCGTTATATTTATTATTACATTAGACAGAAACAACACATGACGTGTAAATAAGAAAACGCAGTCAAAGGATGGGACTATGAGCGATATCAATGATAAAAATAACGGGCTAAGTACACAGGATATTAACCCTACAGGTAAAGTGCGTTCGATGTCTAACATCAAGCACCACCAGGATGACGATCCTACCACTCATACTTCCTCTCAACCAAAATACACCGTAAGTGAATCGTCGTTTCCAGAGATATTCCTTGTTTTGGTAAAGGCCATAGTAGTTGCCTTAATCGGTGTATTTTGTATTTATCAAGGTTGGGTATTATTGGGGCTTTTTGGCATCATTGGCGCCATGTTTTATTTTTTAATGGCAGCTGGAACCATGACCTCAGAGGGCGCGAATACCTTTTCAGCACAGAGTCACACATCAAGCGCCTCAACCCGGCTGCAAAAATCAGTTAACGCCCAGCGCAGCGCTCAAAAAACCGGGCCGCGGACGGGTGACGTAGAAGCAAGCGCAGCAGTTACTGTTGCGGGGGCAGTCCTATATGCAAGTGCAAACACCAACACTTTGCTTTCAGACGATGATGCTTCTGATGATGCATACCCTCCCAGTCAACTTGACGATATACCCAGTATAAATCCCGCTACTGGCTTGCCGATGATGGGCGGTGTTGATTCTGCGGGGAATGCTTATGGCACAGACATGAATAGTTCAATCATTGAAATTGATCTTATAGATATACACTCAGGCACTGGATTGACTGACACTCATATTGATAGCAGCTTTGATGACAGCTCAAGTATTGATACAAGTGCAGACACGAGCATAGACATGAGTGACCCGTTTGATACGTTCGACAGTACCGACACGTTCGATAATACGTCGTTCGACGATGATTGGATGAGTTAATTTGTGCTCTTACTTACTCGCGTAAAGCTATTTACTCCCAGCAATCAATGTTTAGCCAGCTTATGGCATATTTCAAATCTCGCGCACAGAAGGAAGTAAGATGGCGCACATCACAACACTGTTAACCACATTACAGCAATTGCCCTATTTTGAATGCATAGTGACCTGCCAAAGTAACAGCGCAATGCCATTAGCGCCGTACAAAGGGGCGACGTTTCACGGGGGGTTTGGTTGGGCTCTGGGGGAGCTCGACAGCGACATCATGCAAATGTTATACGATTGCCGTGATCACCACGGGCACACCATCATAAAGCCATTTGTTTTAGTGCCACCCACCGACACGCTCACCCATTACCCCAAAGGGCATGAGTTTACCTTTCGCTTAAAACTTTTTGGCCGGGCAGCAAAACATATTCAAGACGTACTGGCAGCGATTTTTTTGTGGCAGAATATGGGGTTAGGTAAATCGAAAGCGCCTTTTACTATTCGCTCTATCGACTTGCAAATGCCAGCTACAACAATGCGCGTGTATCAGCAAGGTGCTGCTCAATTTAACATGCCTGCGCCTATGCCACTGGGGTATTTTATTGAACAACAGCTGGCGGCTTATCGCCCGTTGAACGGTATTCAACTCACTGCATTTATCAATACGCTAACCCCCATGGAGCTGCACAAAAACAAACGTCAACTGCATGATGCGCCAGAAGCCAACACGTTTTTTTGGTTAATCGCACAGCGTTTGTCACAGCTGTGTATTGCCTATGGCGATAGTAAGCACGCCGAGTTGCATGGGTGTTTGCCCAGTGAGGAACTCCCGTTGACGTTTAACGACACCAAGCTATTTGGGCAAACCAGAGCATCAGCGGTTATGCAGTCAAAACATGCCTTAAAAGGGATAACAGGCACATGGTCGTACGCATTAAACAATGACTTGCCGCTTGCATGGCTACTGGCTGGGCAAAGGGTTCATGTGGGCAAAAAATCAAGCTTCGGTTTTGGAGGGTTTGATATTAGTGTTGCGGCGGGGCACTAGCGTTTGCATATTCCTACCTTCAACGACTTATTAAATTACCACCTTATGGAAAGTGCTTTTCGTAAGGTGGAGGCGAATAAGGGCACAGCTGGTACCGATGGCGTCACAATTGAAGACTACGGCCAAGAGTTAGCCCTGGGCTTACATGTTTTATTAAACGAATTAAGTGAAGCGCAATTTCAAAGTGCGGCTTTACTCAAAGTAACGCTGCGTAAAGCCAATAAAAAACCACGCAATCTCGTAATACCCACAGTGAAAGATCGTGTGTTACACACCGCAATCATGTTTTTGCTGCAACCGTTTTTTGAAAGCGAATTTGAAAAGTGCAGCTATGGTTATCGGCCCAACCGTTCATACAAAATGGCGGTTGAAAAAATAGCCGTGTTGCAAGGCGAGGGCTTTAATACCAACTCCATTAAATAATTAGCCACTCAGCGAAAATTTAAAGGGACTTAATCAAGGCGCTTGAATGAAGTAATAGTGGTTCTCTTTCGAGTTCGAGCAACGCAGAGAAAGTCCCTTTAAAATTCGTCCGGAGGAAATACCCCTGCGGGTTCTGTACTGCGTTCTCGGTATTTGAAAGGGAACAACCATTACTGTACACCGTCGCCTTGTCCAAAACCCGCAGGATGAATTCTGAGAGGGCAATTATTTAATGGAATTGGTATAAGTGGGTGGTCGATGCCGACATTCAGCAATTTTTTGATCAAATCCCCCATGCAGCCATTAGGTCACTACTACGTCGCTATCAATTGGATGAAGCATTGATTAATTTAATCAGTGAGTGTTTATTTAGCCAGCAACTTGAGCAAGGTACACTGCAATTTGGTGCTGCGGTTGGCCTTGGTATTCCCCAAGGTTCATCACTGTCACCCCTGATAGCGAATTTATACCTTGATAGCGTGGACGAAGCACTACTGGCTAAACAGTACAATATGGTTCGCTACGCTGACGACTTTGTCATATTAACCCGAACGAAAGCACAGGCGCAGCAAGCACTCGAGCTAACCCAATCATTGTTAGCCCAACTCAATCTATCGCTCAATGAAGAAAAAACGCAAATCTGTTCCTTTGCCGACGGTTTTGAGTTTTTAGGGCACACGTTTATTAATGACCTAGTGCTGGACAACAAAAGTCAAACACCAGTGGAAGCCAAAGTAGAAGATCAACAAGACATCACCCAAACACTAGAACAAAATGAGGCGCTCAACCTTGATGAACTAACCACAGTACAAAGCCCCGAAATAGATAGTAACGCCCCGCTAAGTAATATTATTTTTGATCGCGAGCAATGGTCTCTTGCGGGTTCACACAGGGTGGCAAAGACTCACATACAGCTACCACCAAAGTTAAAAACACTGTATGTCACCACTCAAGGGGCAGTGCTGTCTAAAAATGCCCTGCGTATACAAGTAAAGAAAGGCCAACACTTACTCAGCTCAATTCCCACAGGCACATTAGACGGCATCCTTCTCTTTGGTCGCGTACATATGACGAATGATGTGATGAGCCACTGCTTGCAACAATCAATACCCATTGTATTAGCCAATCAATCAGGCAGTTTTAAAGGAATTATTGACAACTATGGGGCGTATTCAGAAACCTTATTGCGCCAACAAGTGCAGCACACAGCGTCAGAGCCAAAGCAACTACGCATAGCCAAGCATATTCTCAAAGGTAAGTTTAATAATAGCCTTGTGGTGTTAAAGCGTGCCGTGCGTAAGCGCAAAGATAAAAGCCATACGGAAGCACTTCAGCAGTTTAGTGAAACAGTAAAACGATTTACTCATAAACTGGCACGTGAAAATAGCCCTAACATTATTTTAGGTATCGAAGGTCAAGTGGCAAAACAGTACTTCGCTTTGTATCAATCGCTTTTCGCTGACGAATGGCAATTTACCCAACGCAATCGCCAACCCCCAAAAGACCCCATTAACGTAATGCTGTCGCTGGGTTACAGCGTGTTATTTAACAATATTCATACCTTGGTTAAACTGCATAAAATCAATCCCACGTTAGGGTACTTACATCATGGCAACGCTGACCAACCCTCACTTGTGCTAGATCTAATGGAAGAATTCAGGGCACCCATTGTTGATGCCACTGTGTACAAACTTGTCAATCGAGGAACGTTAACCTTACATGACTTTGAATACATCCAAGACCAATGTCACATTAAAAAGGATGGCTTCGGTGTGTTTTTACGGGCCCTTGAAGACAAATTTAACCGTCAACTTATTCATCCCTCATCTCAAGAACTCACAGACTACCGACGTATCATTGACCGCCAAATTGGCCTGCTCAAACAAAGTATCACCCAAGACAGCGACCACTATGAGGTATTTCGAATTCGATGAAACTATGGCTTATATGCTATGACATTAGCGATGATAAAAGACGTTACCATGTGAGGCGCTTACTAGAGGGGTACGGTGAACGGGTGCAGCTAAGTGCGTTTGAATGTCGTTTAACCCCCAGTCACTTTACTGCCCTTAGGCATGCCCTAGGGCGAATTGCCAATAGCGACGACACCGTACATTATTATTCAGTCTGCAAGTGGTGCACTGAAAAACGGCATGTACAAGGCAGCGCTGAATTGACCCACCCCCAAGCATATTATCTAACGTAACCATGTTAGTGGTGTGCCTCTTTGATATCAGCTGCAATAAGCGCCGGCGAAAGGTAAATCGCTTGTTGCAAGGTTACGGGATACGGATCCAAGAAAGCGTGTATGAATGTCAGATAAGTCATGGGCAATTGCTGAGTATTCAACGTAAAATACATAACATAATTGCCCAAACTGACCGTGTGCATTATTACCCGTTATGCGGTAAAGACATAGGCGCACGAAAAGCCGACGGTAATGGCAGTGTTTTTTGGCATGAAGGATTTCATGTGGTTTAGGGCAGCATGTTGATTTTGAACATTATTTTTAATAAAAAGAAGACGAAATGCATAAAATAGAACGGATGTGCTTAGTTATTGTTCAGTTAGCCGATTTATGCGCTACAAGCCTTGCCAGTCATGGCCTAGATCGGGTAGGGTACGCACTGACCCTGTTTAATAAGGGATTAAGACTTTTATTGTTTAACATGCCCTTCCTTTTTTTTGTACGCACTGACCCTGTTTAATAAGGGATTAAGACCCAGTATTTTTTTCATTATCTATCCTCTTAGTTGTACGCACTGACCCTGTTTAATAAGGGATTAAGACTTTTGTCGTGTCGTGAATAATCATATTTTTGTCGTACGCACTGACCCTGTTTAATAAGGGATTAAGACTTTTGTTGTTGTACTCATATATTTCTTCCTTCCGTACGCACTGACCCTGTTTAATAAGGGATTAAGACCAAAATACTAAAAACTGAATTCTTCATTTTTGTGTACGCACTGACCCTGTTTAATAAGGGATTAAGACACTACTAGACCTACACTAAAGTTCTTCATTCTAGTACGCACTGACCCTGTTTAATAAGAGTTAAAAATACAGCAATAAAAAAAGCTCCTCAGGGAGCTTTTTTTATTGGGGGGGAATTCTTGTAGTTTAAGGCCATGTTGAAAGCACATTCAACGCAAGCGCAAGCTCATCCCTATGTACTCTGCTGGTATGGCGCTATCTTGCTTTGAACAACGTTAACGGTTTTGGGTTACCATCTTGGTCGGTTAATAGGCGCTGTTTTTTATTTTTTGCGAACCACTTATAAATTTGCTGAGCATCTGTTGGGTATTCTATTTTGCGCCCTAGGGCTGAGTAATCTTGATTTAGTGTACACAACTGTGTCATTGACGTTTGGTTAATTAATCTGTCGCAGTTTATTAGCTGTGCAAACTCTTGCTCGTTCAAAGTGTTGGCGCGGGGGCTTTGCAAGCCAGTGGCTGAATAGCGTTGAGGCCGGTTAATTAGGTTAACGCCGCTTATCGACAGGTTAATTTGGCCAAAGCCAAGGTTTTTACCTAAGCCCACTTGATGTACGTATGGTGCGTTAAGTGGGGTTAATGCATTGAGCAATAAGCCCAACTCGTCTTTTGAAAGGTTATTAAAGCTGATTTTTGCCGTTAGTTCAGTGCCTGAGGGTAAAGGTGACACCCTCAGTTGGTTTTTATCTTGAGAGTTGTCTTTGACCATGCTGCCGTGAGGTATACCTGCGTCAATGTTTGTTAAATGTAATTGAGGTTCGGGTTGCCTGAGGTATCGCTTGGCGCCATTAGGGCGGGGGGCATTTTGATTAAATTGCTCGTTGCTCCCAGAATCATCCGAGTAGCTAAAATACATTGCTGGGCAGGGTGGCATGGGGCTGCCTTGAAGCGGCATTTTTTTATACTCTAGACCGTAACGGGGGTGCGGCGCGGTGGCAATGGCATCATAAAAGCGCAAGCGAGAGGCAAATGCACTTAAATGGGTTTTGTCGGCTTTACTGTCGCAAATGGCGCCGAACAGCTGCTCAGCAGGGGATAACGTGTGTCGTGTAGGGCTATAGGGCAATTCGTTTGGCGTAAGAAGCTGGTGGGTCGAATATTGGAGTTTCTCTCGCCACATGGCTGACTTTTTAAGCACTATTTGGTTGTTGTCGTCTAGGCAAAATAACACGATTTCACCAATAGGTAATTGCCCTTTTTTGTTATATTTTCCTTCTTGGGCGTTTTTAAACTTTTCAAGGTATGGCTGCAGTACCTTGGCGTTATCCAGCCGTATTCGTTTGGCATTGAATCGGCCCTTGTCATCGCCTAGGAACGCATATTGGCTTTTATCCGTTCTTCGCACTAGGTATTTGGTCTTTTGGGCGCTGCTATTCGAGTCGCCTTTACATAATATGCGCTTGACTAAGTCAGTCTTTCCCGTTTTTTTTTCGCAAGTGTGAAGCACTGCGTGGTTTTTTGGTATAGCGCTGTTCACCTTAAAGTCACTTAGAGCATGACGGATGTGGCTATCAATAGGTTTACACTCCCCTTGTTCGCACGTAAGTGGGGTATGGCTGCTAACAGCATTGATCCTTGAACAGGTGATGCTATTTCTACTCGTTGGCCCCGGCAATCGAATTGCCATGATTTCACTTAGTTGCAAGGGAGTACCGTTTTCTGAGGTGAAAATGTCTTGCCATTCTTCGGGTAAAAAGTAATTTTCGGGCTCTGGCTTGTCGTTTAGGGTTTTTTGGTCCCAATTAACAAACGGCATACCTAGAGGGTGCAGCCATATGTCATTGTTGTCTTCTGCTTTACTTTTTTCTGCGCCTTCGGGCGCTTCCTCACCCTCACGCTCTTCTTTGCCAGTTCCGTTTGTTCTTGTGCCTTTTAACAGTACCCCCATGGCATAGTTTAGCGAAGGGCTTTTTTCCCGTACCACATAATCTTCATCGTCTAGCACTCTAGGCGGCGATGCGCTTATCACCTCGGTAATGCTGCTTATCATGCCGCGTAAGCTGTTGCCGGCAATGGCGGGCATGCCATCGCGCAGGTAAGGGAGTTGAAAGCGGGCATCTTTATTGTCATGTACTAGTGCCTCTGGCAATAAAGGCCCTGCATTGGCAATGTTTATTTGCTGATTGCCCACAATCGCGTCAGTGACAGTGGTGAGGGTAAGGGTAATATCACCACACATATTGTAATAAGCATCATGGCTTATTTGATTGTCTTTTAAGGCTTGTTTGTTGGCAGCAATGTGGTTCGCCTGATTTTGGGCAGCGAAAGGGACAAAATAATAAGGATTATATACTTCAGACATGTGCTGACTCCGTGTCGGGCGTTTTTGGGGGTGTATGTTCCGTTTCGCTTGCAAGCAGGGTATTGAGGTACTCGTCGATTTGCGTGAGCTCAAGGTGCAATAGTTCGAGTAGATAATTCATTACTTGGGTCGAAAATTCGCTACCTTGAGGTAAGGCCGACGTCTGTAGAGTAAAGTTTAGACGACCAAAGCCTTTGCTTTTATGCGCCCCAATGCTGATGTCTTGCTCGTACATATCTCGAAATAAAAACAGCAGTATACTTCGTTGCAGGGTGTATTCTTGCTGCAATAGCTTAGGGTTAAGGGTAATGGTGAATGAAAAGGCATTACTGATAACGCCTTCAAGTTCAGCCATGGCACCATGTTTAGCGCCGCCAGTGAAACGGTCAATGGCAATCGCCGTTTGTTGGTGAGCGCGGGCGTGTCCTTGGTGCGTGGCATCATTCATTTTTAAATTGGCTTGGTGCTGTTGGTTTCCCCACACAGGTTGGCAAACCTGTTCGACGATATCTTCAATACGCTGATTTTCTTGCACGTGCTGCAATAGCAAGGTGCGCACTATACGCCTGTATTGGGCGCGCAAAGCGCCGCGCAGACTTGAAGCCGGTAAGGTGGGTTGACCGTGTTTGTCTAATTGTGTGTATTGATCTTTTGGCTTTTGGTGTGCTGCGTTTTGTTTCATTGCAGCGAGTCTAATTGGGTCGGCTATTAAGATAGGGTCAGGGGAGGTGATCGTAAAATCAACTGATACCCCCTTGTTCACAATTGTTTTAGGGACAAACGCACGCCCTAAATCGAGCATGCTGTCATCTAATGTGGCCTCTTGGTATAGCCAATGGTTAATATCATGTTTGGTCATGCCGGTGTTTGTGCATACGGTTAGCTTGATTCGACCAAAGTCATTTTTGCTGCCCGCGCCAATTTGCAGCGTTTGCTTGTGCAGCAACGACAGCATTTCGTGCCATAACTGCCCATCGATAAATTCAGCGCGTAGCTCGAAACTGAGTTGAGCAGCGCTGCAAATATATTCGCGTTCGAAGAGTTGGTTGACTTTGCTGGCCCCGGTGATTTCGTCAATGCTATTTTGTGTCACAACTTGCGTCGCGACGTCTGTTGCGGCAAATCCCGGGTAGACTCTGCACGCGCCGCTTTGTAACTCTGTTTTATTGCTACTAAGAGAGTGCCCGAGTAATTGGCTTACTTTGTCTTCAGGCAATTCGGCGTTGAGCAGCCATTGTCGCAAAGCGCCTTTAATTGAGGCTGCCGGTATATAAGGGCGGTTTTTACCGTCTCTTGGCAGGATGCGAGTATTGGCGAAACATTTATCTTTAGCTTTATCTTTAGTTTTAGCTTCATCGTTATGGCCAGTTGCTTGTACTTCGGCATCACCAATACTGGCCCCTTCATCTTTATGGTTAGTCACTTGTACTTCTGCATCACCAATACTGAGAGGCGTCTCGATGACGATAGCGATATTTGCTTGGGCTTTAATTAACAAGGTATTCATTGGGCCTCTCCTGTACGTAACTCAGCGGTGACTTCACCGTACCCATTACCTCGGTTATATGGATTTTGCTGCCAGTTTTCTTGTATTCCTTCTGATGTAGTGTCATTGCCGTTTTGCTCAGGGTGCGAAGGTATACCATTCTTAATCCACTGATTGATAACGCTTTGGGCTTCTTGCAATTTATTAACCTTAAAAATGAAAACACTGCCTGGGGCGGTTAATATTTGAGGCTGATAGGGGGCTGGTTGACCATATCGGCGCCACATATAATCCCCCCCGCTAAGGGTGTGCTCAACATAGGCGCTGATGAGTTGCAAACTATTGTCGGCTAACAGATTAAAAACCTCTTGATAATGCGCTGTGATATCGTCACACGGCATGGGCGCTTCGCCTTTGTAAGGGTGTAAAGCTGCTGGGGAGCGCAGCGTTAAAATGACTGCTCTTTCTTCGTTTTTTTTAAACCTGAAATACTCATGCACCCCTTTGCTCACATCGGTAAACGTGGCCATGGCTTTCGTTTTACCAAAGGGGCCGATGGAGTGGGAACTGAAAATATCTATCAGCTCTTTGGCTACGCATTCTTTTTTGTCTTTTGGGACGCGGGTTAAGCTAATTTCTCCGCCCCACTCAATCGGTGGGCCCTTTTTTGTTGTACCCGTTTTGTGCAGCACACATTCTAATGAAAACAAGTTGCTCTCTTGGGCGCTGCCCCTAAGGTGAGGGGCATACTCGCTATACTGTTCAATACCCGTGCGGACCATTAATGTGGTAGGCAGCGGGGTGCATCCGTAGACGTCTTCTGCTTCGTTTTTCCAGTCGCTGGCCCAGACCATGGAGGGGGTTTCAAGGTTGGCGTTGGCTGAGTCGAAGCAGGCATGCTGCGCGGTATCAACTTTGCCCCCTAGCTTGTTCACTGCTTTAGATAGCGGTAATGGTGGTGTTCTGCCTTCATTTTTGTATGGGTATAAAAAACTGAAATTAATGACATCTAGGTACTCAGCTAATAGCGTTTTGGGTTTTACTAACTGTGCGATAACCCCTTTGACAACAGCACCGCTGGCGAACTGCTGGGATTCAAAGCGGTTACCCACACTGCTCTTTGCAGGGAAGCACACTGGTCGATCAAACTTGAGTCTATAGTCAACCCGTTGTGAGGCTTTTACTTTAACCTTGCTAGCGCTAATAGCACCAGTAGTGATATCTACCTTTACCACTTTACCAAAGCCAATTGATTTTAAGCCACCGATGGCAAAAAGATATTGGGCGGCTTTATTGAGCACATTAGTGAGGGCGTCAACTTCTTGTTGGCTGGCATTGACGGTGATATTGCCTTTAAAGGTTATATGTTCACCGGGTAAAAAAGGAGACTCAATAAAAGCCAGTGAGCCTTTTTCAACCGTGCCTTGTTCATTGATTTTTATCCGATTGATTTGACCAGAAACGTTAGCTACGTGGTTGGTTTCCCAATGATGATCGAAGACAAGACGGCCTCGCTGAGGGGCGTTGTGTGTTGCATCTGCTGATGCTTCACCAAACCACTCGGTTAACCAAGTCGCGTCAACAAACTGGTTTTCAGAGATATGTTGTAACTCTTGGATGCCGTGGCGTAAATTCCCTTTAATGAGCGTACCAGGTAATACTGGATCGCCTTTATGGTCGCGTAGTACTGCGCTGTCTAACCCATGGCTAAGGCCGCCGACACCTTGGGTTAATATTGGGCCTTGAAGGGTGAAATGTAACGTTATGTGATGTTGTATCATGATTATTCTTCGTCCTCACCCGCCAATAGATATTCCCAAATTTCAGTAAGTAACACCCAAAGCAATCGTTCTGGACCATACAGGATATTTTTGCTGTTATTGTCACCAACCGGAGGTGTTATATTGTCACCAACCAGAGGTGTTATATTGCCAATAAGTAAGGAAGAAAAAGTCGCCAACAATGCGTTATATTGATCGTCTGTGAAACCGTTAATGTCGCAGAAACGCGCCTTTTGTTTGGTAAACGGCTGTGACTCTTTTATCAGGTCTTGTTCCTTTTTTTCCTCTTCTTCCTCTCTTTCCCTTGAAAGTGCCGCCTTTGCTAGTGCGTATACTTGGCTTTTAGATAAGAGTTTAAGTTTATGTTTAGCCTTATCGAGCGAAGATAAGCTCAACGCTTCGCAAAAGGTCACATTACGATATTGACCTAAGATGCTATAGCGTTTTTCGAAGTGAGGGGCTAAGTCTTCATTTGCATAGTCGACACTTTCTAGTACTAGGAAATCAAAGGTATTGTAAAGGCCATGGGGTAACGTGTTCTGTTCTGGCGAAGTGCTATCTTGTGAGGTTAGAGTGTGAAGATGTTCATCTAATTTCACGGCGAGATGCTTTTTATTATCAGCCAATTCTTGCGCTAGTTTGCGCATGCGGTATACCGGGGTGCCTTTTTTGCAAAACACCAGCCCAGCAGCGTGGGTCAGCGGAAAGGTGATGGAGGTATCGTTTTTTTGGAAGCTGTATTGCCAACCTTGGGTTAATTCGAATATTTTGCCAAGAGTTTCAAACCCTAGCCAAGCTGGCACGACCAATAACATTTCGTCGCCGCCCCAAAGCAGCGTTTCTAGACGCAAGCTTTCGCTGCCGTCAGTATTTTGTGTTTTGAAATCTTGCTTTTGAGATGCCCAGTGTAATAAGTCGTGAAGCAACTGTGCGCGCTTTCTTTGCATGGTGATATCGAACAGGATTTGTTCATCAATACTGTGCACCGCCAGTTGCTGTAGTTTTGAAAACTTGTTGCCGTCTAAGTAGATATAAGCCAGTTTGTTACTAAGTTGGTTATTTGGGCCATTTTCACTGAGTGCTTCAAGATTGTCGGTGAACTGAATGGCTGGGGGGGCGAGTTTTTGCCCTGTGTCACTATGGGTAAATTCACCTAATTCACTGCGATAGAATTGCTGCTTGTTTTCTTTGCCGTACATGAAGCGCTTCTTGGCCTCATTGTTTACCGGGCGATTGACTTTGTTCTGCCAAGACAGGGTGGTGTCAGCGACAAGGATGTGGGTGAGTTCGCATACGGGCTCTGCGCTATTTAAAGCGCTGACGGGGGCATAAGCTATGGTCGACTGCTGTAATTGTGCGCGACGTCCGGCGGTGATCAATGCTTCTTTTGCTACGCCAAAAAGCGCAATATTTTCTTCGCAGTTGCTATTTGGCAGGGATATTCTGCTTTTATCAACTTCAACTGCGTTAACCACAAAGGTGTAAGCGCGGTAATGTTCGTTGATAAACGCCTTGATCTTGCTTACGAGTTGGGTGATATCTGTACAGTTTTCAACGCTAAATAAGCCAATAGACGCGCCAATACTGACTTTTTCTAAGCAATCAAAATTTATGTAGAGTTGTTTTACGGCATCTCTTAAGGTCAAGCTGGCTCCACGAAACATGCTGATGTTGTCAGACTCTGAGAATGTTGCGTCAAGATTGACGGCTTCCGCTTTAATAAGGTAGTGAGGCATTATTTATTCCTTTCTATTTGCCAGTTTTTGTTTTCCAATTTTTTTCGCGCTCGGTTTAATATATTTGTATACCCCAAAGCCTATGCAGAAGAATATCCCGAGTTTAAAGAGAAAATTTGCCACCATGGGGTTAAAGCCACAGGCTATTTCGCCGTTTGATAGGCAAAGGTTAGTGGCCTGAAATAGTTTGGGAAGTTCTGTCCAGAAATTCCAATTTAGGTCTAAAAATAGCGTGATCCCCGCGAACCCTAAGGCTATTAAGGTTAATCTTTTGGAGTAGTCTTGGGCGTATTTTTCACGACGTGATTCCATAAATTCATCTGCCCAATCGATTTTTTCTCTGACTTCATCAAAGGCATTTTGTAACCCCAATGATTGTTTTAATTTGTTAAAAATCTCTGTTGGTTGTTGCTCTGCGCTGGCAGAGGTAAACCAAAAGCGGTTCATTAGCTCGATGAAGTCTTGGCGCTGTCGCCTGAATTCTTCACCCGGTGCCAGTTGGTGACGTTTGTCAGATCTATCGAGGTGTTCCTCTTCATCATCGAGAAGTTTTTTGGTGTTTTGCTGGATTTCTTCAGCTGTTTTGTGCAGTACGTTAATGACCAATAAACAATAGTTACTGAGATAGGCGTACATTTCAGTCCAGTGCCAGTACATAACATTGTTCGCGAACCATCCGTATGACACGTTGACGCTGGCAAATTCGTTAAATGAGGCGAGGTATGTGATGTCTTTCCAGCGCAGGTAGTCTTGGCTTGTGGCTATCTCTTGCATAAAGTCTGGGTTATACATAGTGATAAACGGGCCTACACGGTCGTCAAATTTATCGATGTATTTGGCTAGATCGAATGTGTTTTTATTAGTTATCATGCCCCCATGACTTTTGGGATAGTCCCCCAGGAGACCGATGTTAGACATAATATGCATGCGGGGATCTAACGGTTTATGTTGTTCAATTCTTTCTTTTGCTCTGGTCGCTGACCCTGCTTGGTGAGCTGAGCTAAAAAAGTAGCTGGCCAGGGTAGTGACGATAGGGGTGGCTTTAATTTTAAATTCAGGAAACTGAGAATCGACGATCCCATCGTTAATTTTATTCCTTTGCACCCATTCGTTAGTACGTTCGGTGCAGGTATGGTCAACAAGCAAAATCGGTGTGATGGTGGATGACGCATTGTTAGCTTGCTGGGTTTCTTGGTACAGCGCTGACCACGCTATTTTGTTTTCGTCGCTTTGTTCTATAAATGATGGGTATAGATTGCGGGCTAAATTGTTAAAGGCTAACCAGCGACACGTCTGTACTTCAAACAAATACTGTCGAGCCATCGGTTTATTTGCATCAAAAGCATTGAATAATACACGCCACCAGCCTAGGTATACGCCATCATCTTCTGGTGATGAAGAGAGTTCTGGCATTAAGCTAAGGGCTTCATCCTCGATGGCAGGCTTATATTCAATTGTAAGTAGGTGATTTTCGTATAAATTTAATAGGCGTAAACTGGCAATTTCGGCCACGATACACTCATTGTGTTGGGCCTTAGCGTTTTGGCTATTTTCATAGGTGTGGGATACAACATCAGCGGGGCGCCTAAGGTCAATTGAATCTGTCACTATATTTTTAGTGTAAAGGCTAAAAAGGAACCGTTGTTGTGTCTCTTGTGACTCTGAACTTGATTGGCTTGGTGGGGCATAAACCGGATAGCGATATTCGCGTATACGTTTGGTTTTTTTATCTTTAGGCTCTGTTGCAAACTCTTCTTTAGAGGTGAAGACAGACTCTCGAAAGCGAGGGTAAAAGTATCGGTAAATTTGTTCTCTTCGGTTTTTTAATTTTTCTATTACTGATTCGTCTTTAGGCTTAAATGAAGCATTGCTCGTGGTTATTGTCTCTTTTTTGTCAATTAGGTAGCGAAATTCATTTGGAATATTACGATAGGAAATAGGGTCAACCGTACCATTTAGCTCTTTCTTGTGTGAAAAATTGAAGTTCAACAAACTTCTAAACTTGGCTACCGGCCTACCTTCTTGGAGAACCGTATCAAAAAGGTTGGTTAAGTTATCTTCTAAGGTTAAATCATGTCGCTTTGAAGAATTTTCATCTCGTGCATATTCAATTTGGTTCGTTAATGCAGGATCAAACCCGGTGAGTTGTGCTTGGGCTAAACGGTTTTGGTAAGTGGTGTTGCCAGTATGATAAAATGCCTTCGTGACTTGAGCTTTCACTATTTCGCTCGCCCCGGTGATATACAAAAGCAAGGTACTTTGACCTGTGTTCTTCGAATTTTTCAGGATGTTGTCTTTTTGCTCTTTATAGTCATCAGGCGTCAATGCGATGCTAAGGGTTAAATCCTTTAAGACAAGAGGGCGATTAACGATGCTCATTGTTTAATTCCTCAATATATTGCCTGATTGTTGTAAGCAGTGAGATAAGTTCTGGTGTGGCGTTATCGCTATGGGGACTTGCTCCAAAGAATTTGTTGTTGTTACCCCCACCAAACCATGTTGCTAACGCGTTGTAGGGGCGTTGTGATAATGATTTGAAAAAGGAGGCATAAGCCGCGCTGCAGCACACTTCGATTTGAATGGGGTCATCTGGTGAGCCGTAAACTACAAAAATATTGGGTAATATCAAGGTAGAATGAGTACGTTGGCTTAATAGGTAGTCATGTTCGCTGGGGAGTTGTGCGACCTCGGCAAAAACTTGAACGAAACGCTCAGGGACTTCAAAGGTAGAAAAGTGTTCGGTGCGACGGCGTTGCTCATTTAGCCACTGAATTGCGTCTTTGCGAACGGTTTCAACCCCTCTTACATGGGCTTCTTGTTCACGAATTTGCAGCATCCTTTGGTGAGAGCACCCATGAGCGGCTAAACCAGGTATAAAGTCACGGTCATTAATGGCAATTAATTGTTCATCATAAGATAGTGTGTAACCAATTAACGTAGCAAACTGTTCGATCGAGCTTTGTGCATGGCTTAAATCTCCATGCTTGTTGTAAACATGATGGTCAATATGAATAACGTTTATACCACGTGCTTGCAGTGCGTCAGTGGCTCGCGCACCTGGCATTTCGATGACAATTAGATTAGCTTTGAGTGACGCGGTCATTAACGGGTCAATAGCGTCATCGAGTGTTGCCCCCCAATTTTTCGGGCCTTTTATGACATCAATGCCTAACCTTTCGGCAATTGCAATAATACTCACTGCTTCTAAGTCGTTTTGGGGGCACAAGAGCGTTATGTGCTCTCGGTCTAATACGGTAGGTGTCACGAGTTAGATTCTCCAGAGTAAATGATGCGAGCAAGAGTCGATAAAACGACTAGGGTAGATGCCGTTGCTACTTTTTTGAGGGTAATCGCTATCAAAGCGAGGTTCGCTGGCACAGGCGCAATTAGTGAATGGCCAACGGGTTCTTGGCCGTATTGACTAACAATTGGGTTTATATGGCGCGGTTCTGTTTGAATAAATGGATGGTAAAACATTGGGTGCGTCGTCGTCCTTGATGAGGCGTGTATTGTTTTTTTATAAGACGAAAAATTAAAATATTTTCCAATAAATTCAATGTGTTAATTTTTAATGATTAGTGAAAATCCTACTTTTATGGTCGATAGAGTTTTCACGAAAGTCACGTTTGCTTCAGTTAGCTAAATCTAAGCGCAAAAACATGGCGCAAGCTTACCCACTGGCCTTTAACCAAATTGCTAAATGATCGCGTAAATTGCCTAATTGGTTAGGGCCGAAAACACTGATGTTTAATTCTACTGCGCGGGCTCCTGCTGCAGGCGTTATCTTATCGAATGTCACTAATGCTGCACGTCCTTCTATACCCCCTAAAACCTCGCTCAAGGAGTCAAGTTTATACAAGGTATTCGTATCTGAACCATTTTTCGTGCGATTCGTTTTACATTCAATAATATGGAGTTTGTTGTTCACCAGAGCGACTACGTCGAGCTCATTTTTTACAATTTTTCCATTCACTAAGCGTTCTATTTCTGCGCTGTGTGCATCGTTTTGTATGGTAGGAATTTCTTTTCGTAAACCTACCAATAAACCGTATACATACTCTTCTAACCACCCTCCACTGCAGAAAAATTTTGCGCTGGCATCGGTAAAATGCAACCGGTTGTCGGGTGTTACGGTGAGCATATTGTTATCTGATAAATCAGCTAACATATTCGTTAGATTGACGTCCGCGAGTAGTTTTTTAGGTAACGGGTCGCTTGTTAGACTTTCACTATTCGCTGAGAAAGCTAAGTAATTTAAACTGGCTAATGCGTGACTCAGACTTTTACATTGTGCCGCCCACTGGGCACCAAGTTGTCTTTTGTTGAGAGCAATTCCCTGCTTGTTTTGTTGCCGAGTCAAACGTGCGTTGTGTAAAGCAAAATACTCGTGAAGTTTCAACTTGTCTTGGATAGGAACAGGTTCTTGGTTATCAGGGTCGATCCAGTGTAAACAATCACTTTTGGGTTCAACAACGTAAATCGGTATATTAAGGCTTTTGGCTACATCTACTGCAACAAGAACATAGAAGCGTTCACCGTTACTGGCGTTGAACCAAACAGCATTTGATTCAGATAATGCATGCTCAAACAATAGCCTAAACGATTTTTTAAGCTCGAGGGTGTTTGATGTATGTGGCAGAGGCCAAAACTGAGCTTGTGCGCCACGGCTTTTTGCCAGCTTAATGATCTGTTCACATTGTGGCTGATAATCATCGTAAGCAGCAATGACCACTTCACGACTGGGGATCGCTGGGTCAACAATAGGGCTAAGCGTGGAAATTGCTTGTTCATCGAACAGGCACACGTGGGTTACTTGAGATTGAGACATCATGATTCACGTCCAAATGTGAATAAACTTCAATAATTAATATTAACGTTTAATCGAATTTAATTGCAATATCCTTTGCTTTTTTGTCGGGTAATTAACTTGCTATTGATTGAAAATCGAGCTTATTCATCAATGTAGCTTTATTTTAATAGGGAATGTGGGTTATTTATGAGATTGGGTAAATTCTTCAAAACGAGTCTTTTGACGCTGTTAAGCATCGCTGCGCTTGGTCTTGCCATTGTGTTTATTTTCGGTCCTCGATATATCGATAGACAAAGTAATGTGACGGTAGCGGTGAATTTTCCAAAGGCCTTAGCTGAACCTCCGCGTTTCATTAAACGCTTATCATCGCTGGTATGTATGAAAATATTTTGCTTTAGGAGCGTGCGTTACTTGAACGCCATGATCATGGGCACACAGATGTGCCGCGCTTAAAAGAGGGGAACGTTAGCCTGCAAATTTTTGCTGCAATCACCAAAATGTCTAAAATGTAAACTACGAGAGTAATTCGTCTGTTCCTGACATGATTAAGCCTTTATTGATGTTTCAGCGCTGGCCGGTGCGTACATGTTTTAGCTTGAAAGAGCGGGCTGTATATCAAGCGCAAAAACTGCACACTTCGGCGGCCGAGTGTTAAGGAAAGCCCTCTGTTGTCATTTCCTCTGCAGATCTATCAGACTACTTAGCCAGTTCTAGGACGGGGGAGTAGATTATGTCAGGTTTACTGGCCATCGAAGGATTACATGCCATTATAGCTGGTTTGGCCGCTCGGGTAAGGCGGCCTTTAATTTTGCCTCACTTACGTTCAGGGCTTTGGCTACTTTGGCCAAATCAGCTTGGGGGCCGCCTGCATCGTTCATGGCTTGCATCAACTGCGCTTGCGTCACGCCAAGTTTTTCCGCTGCTTTATCAAATCCCGGGGGTGCCATATTACCGTCTCTACCCATATTTTGGGGGCGACCGCCACCAGGGGGCTCGTTACGGGTGATTTTAGTCCCTGCTGGTGGATGGGCGCCAACGCCTGCTTGGGCGGTAGTTGAGAAATTGTTTTTAGCCACCACGCCTTTTAAGCATTTAGGTAAATTTGGAAATGTATTGGTTGAATGGTAATGATAAGCGCTGATACCACTGTCGCCAATCAAGCCTGTGTGGCCATTGCATTGGTCTAAGTCTGTCGGCATAACATTATCGGCATCGACACTGCCATAAATGGGCACGCCATCAAAGGCATAACCGAAAAGCGCAGCTGGATCTTGGGTCAAGTTAGTGCACTTAGCCTCCACATGCTCATGTGCGTACACACTATCAATATCGCTGGACGTGCCGTGATAATGATACCAACCACCGGGGTCAACATGGCCTGCACAGGTATCTAACGCGGGTAAATGGCCTGTGCGCTGCACACTGGGGGCGTCTGAGAAAATCGGCACGCCAGCCAGAGCAATACCCACTTTAGATACGACGCCTAAACGAGATGCTGTTTCAGCCATGACGGGCGAGGTCGGTATCAATAAAGTGATTTTAACGTCTTGGTCTTTTGATACCTGAATACATGCGTGGTCGACAGAGGGCTTGGCGGTGGCATTATCCACAATATGCACCGTGCCATCGTCATCATAAAAAGTGTAGCCTTGCTCGTTTAGCATGCTGAGAAAGTCTTTATCTAAACGATATAAGCCTGCCTTTGAGCCGTCCCAGTCCCAAATGCCGCCTTTATCGTCGAGGGTCTTAGGGCAAAATGGGCCTATTTCCATCTCATCTGGCAGGTATTTCACCACTAATTTTGCACATTGGGCGTCATCGCCATTTTCTAATGTGCACGCTACGATTTCTGGCTGCTTGGCCAATGCATTAAGACTAAACAGATTGATATTCACTTGGGATGCATCGGTTGTTGTACTTTGCACCGCAATCGACTTTTGAGTCGATGGTTTTTCATCGCTGCAGGCGGTGATTGCAAGAGGGGCGACGAGCGCAATAAGCGCTGCGCTAAGTGTATTAATCATTCGTGTTTTGTTAGCGGATAATGAGCATATATTACTGCGTGTTAATGTATGACAGCGGGTCATAGGGCACCTTGTGTAATGTGGTTGTATTAAACTCGATTGATATGAGTAGAGATTAACCATGTTTGGATAGAGCAAACGTCGCTTAAATCAAACGTCGTTTAGACTAAACATCTATATGCGTGAATCAATCGCATTGATTGCTTATTTAAGTCTTCAGAGGGTCGACATTCGCTACGCGTATAATAACGCATTTGCCAAGCAAGCCTTAGTGTATAACCCGTGAATATTGCCTTGAAGTGTGCAGAACTAGTGCAAATGTGTGACGGGATTTAAATAGGGAGGTATTACACTCGTTATGTTATTACGCGTTCATACGCAGACTGTCATGATAAAAGCGAGAGATTGAGAGCTTGAGAACTGAGCCCCCTGCTTTTACATACACGCTTTTTTCGCTAAGTTCGTCCGCAAGTGTTTGGGTATCTATCTCAGGCAGTGTTAGCCACAGTACTAAGCCGCCGCTGGGGGCGTACGCATCAGCTTTTGTTGGTAACTGCGCATGTAAAAATGCGATGTATTCGTCACTGTTCAGCCTAAGGGCGCTACTCACCTTGATTTTACGCGTGGCGTTATATCCTTTGCCAATGTTACACGCCAGCACTAGCTGTATAGGCTGATTAACCGCCCAGGGTTCCCTCTTAATGTTGACGAATACACTTATCGGTACCTCTGCCGTCACGCGCCGACCAATTCACGGGCCTGTGCAAGATACATCAAACTTGGTTATACGTTGATGCGGCGTCTGGTATTTTTGAGCGCTTAGTGAATAGAGAAGCCGAAAACCCCGAGGCATAGAGCGCACCGACAGCATTGCCCTTGATTGCCATAAATGGCTAAACGTCCCCTACGATTGTGAGTGTGTTTGTGTGTGGGGGGGCGCAACATATAGGCAAGATATGGATTTATTAAAACAGAGCTGTGAGGTGAGTGCGCCGTATTAAGCCACCCCTTAAAATACGGTGTCTTGTATGTCGATGGGCATCGAAAACTCTCGTCGTTTTCGCGAATTTCCGATGTAGCTGCACCCTACAGATAAATATCAGCTATTAAAGCCCTGCGAATTAACTGTTGTGCTGTTTACGCCAAGCCTAGACGTGGTTGGCATGACAAGTGATAAATACAGGGTGAAAGTGAATGCCTCAAGTCAGGTACTGTTAACCCGTGGGGCGTGGCAGGGCAAGCCTATTATTCGCGCTGCGTTAAGTAATTGGGCCACGACGGTTGAAGGTGTAGCACAAGTTATTTACGCTTTTGACGCTATAACCTACAACTGGCGCTTTATAGCCAGCACTTTATAAACCAGCATTTACAAAGAGAAAGCAGTGACAAAAGCGCGCTATGTATATAACGCAGGGAATAGGCATAACGCGCTTTTGGGGTTCATAAGCTGTAATTAAAATGCGTAACTGACGCTGAAGGTTGCCGTTCTGGGTAAAATGTAACGACCATTGGGCGCGCTAGGATTACGTGGGTCACCTTCTGTTAATGCATCTTCATCAGTGATATTTTGCACCGCTAACTCGAAGGTTAATCCAGAGTCACCTTGCACTATCAGACCGACGTCATATTTTTCATATCCGTCTAAAACGACCGTGTTTTCATTATTGGCAAATCTATCATCGACCATAGAAATGGTGCCATATAAGGTGGCAAAGAAGTCTTCAAACTCAAAGTCATAGCTTGGCGTCAAGCGTACCTGCCAACCTGGTTGACGCTGTGCTTCATTACCTTTGTTAGTGGGGCTTTCAGTAATTTCAGTTTCTTGAATAGTCGAATTCAACGAGATAGAAAAACCGTTGTCTGCAAAGTAATTGGCGTCTATTTCAACACCGTAAGCTTCGTTAGTCAGTGTTTGGACTGGAGCACCCGGTACTGCTTGAAAGCGGTCACCCTGCACTTCGTTGTAAAAGCCTGTGGCATAAACGGTGTAGTTCGCTTCAGCTAATTTATAACCTAGTTCTATTTGGGTCACGTCTGTGATCAAGTCTTCACCTGATGAGAAGCTATCAAAATTTTCTCGTAGGTCATCAAAGTAAGGCATTTTGCTGCCTTCGCTATAACGCAGAAAAACACCTTGTTCACGTTGGAACTGCCAATTCACCCCAGCGGTAAATGCCACGTCAGATTCATCATATTGAACCGCTTTGGTAATCATGCCGTCTAGGCCTTCATCTACGGTGTAATCAATGGTGTGGTTTTCATCACGCACCCCAACATCAGCGGTAAGGGTATCCGTTAACTTATATTCAAAAGCGGCGTAAATCGCTTTGGTTGTGCCATCACCGGTGGCATTTAAATCGTAGTTCCAGTCGCAACTGTCTTGGTTATCGTTACAATCGATACCCGTCAGATTCTCACCACCGGGGCGAATAACATGATATGACTGATTGCCGATGCTCCACCAATCATCTGATGAAAAGTTGGCAACATATAATCCTAAAGACGCTTTATATTTATCCGTTTGTTTCGTGACAGCCACATCATTGGTAAAAGATTCGATATCTTTACGGACCACCCAGCGACCAATTTGCTGGACTAACGTATCGCCGTCATATACGTCACCTGTTACGGCGCCGGTGGCTGATACACCATTATCAGCCACGCTCGATAACAGTGTTGGATTGCCATTAGGGACTAAGCCGAGGGTATCGGCATCACCAGATAAATGCGCGAAGCGATCAACAAATGTCCATCCTTCACCAAACTCTAGGTTTACACTTCCCCCTGTTACCGTGCCCTTGAAACCACGTCCTTCACCAAAATCGACTGATTCATATGTGCCTTCTGGTCCATATTGAATCGTGGCTTGACGATTAAGTGTGCCAAGTTGGGTGTAGCTGTTATCAACGCCATCCACTAACGGGGTAGGTAAGTACCATGCACCGTGATCGTCAGTGGTGCGGGTGAAAAAGTTGATTTTACCGTTATCCAACACTTTAGTGATGTTAAGGGTGAACTGGTTGCCTTTTTCAGAGTTAAAGCCAGCATCACGAATGCCCGGGCTTTGCTGAACATAACCACCGAACATGAAGTAAAGATCTTCCGCTAATTTTCCAGAAACAACCGCATCAACACGTTGTAAGTCATAGTCTGAGGTGGAATATTTAATTGAGCCTTCAGTTTCATCAGACCCTTCTTTCAGCAAAAAGTTAGTGGTCAAACCGGGTTGGCCGCTGGATACTACAGAGGCTGGTCCACCGCGCAATGCATCAACGATGTCAATGGTTTCATCAATGCGAAACAGCGACGAATTTTCAAGGAAAGATAGTGTTGAAGGAGGAAAAATAGGCACGCCCTGAACTTGTAAGGTTAAAAACGGTGCATCGCCGCCGCCAGGAAATCCGCGAACGAATACATTAGCACCAGACACCCCACCTGAGCTCTCGGCCCAAACGCCAGGGATTGCTTTGAACAGGTCAGCTGTGCTTTTAGGGGCAAGTTTTTTAATGTCAGCCGCGCTGATAAGGGTTGTGGCGTAACTTGCTTCTACTTTGCGCACTGCAGTACCGCTGGCACTGCCCGTGACCACGATTTGCTCAATATAGTTATTCTCATTTTTGTTACTTTGGTCATCTTCTTGTTGTGCCAATACCGTGCTTGGCAACATTAGTGCCATCGAAATGCTCAGAGCTAGAGAATTCAGTTTGTGTGTTGTTAAATTCATGTGCTTGACTGTCCTGTTGTTAGTGTGGTGTTAACGATATGTATAAATGCAAACGATTGCAATTGGTATTTTGCAATCGTTTGCATTTAATATGGAATGTGTTGATTTCACAGGGAATTTGTTTGAGGCTTCTTGATGGGGGAGGGTGTAGTCTTGTTTAAAAACGATTACACTAGACTTAGCAGGCTTTACTAATAATACCAATTCGCATACATAAGTGCCGCCTCAGAATGCGTCCAGCGGTTTTTGATTAAGGCGTCGCTATGCAGTAATGGTTGTTCCCTTTCAAAGAGTGAGAACGCAGAGTCAAAGCCGCTGAGGCATTTCTTTTAAACGCTCGCTGAGTGCTCACTTTTCAACGGGCAATGGTATAAGTAGCTAATTCAATAATCGCGTGCAATGAATCAATAAATTTGGGTAATAGATTGAAAAGTAACAAAAAATTGACCTTGAACGACTTGGCTGGTCTGGCTGGGGTGTCTGCATCTACAGTATCTCGCGCGTTGAGTGACAACCCTTTGATTAAAAAAGACACGCGGGTACGCATTCAAGCGTTAGCGGCGTCACACAATTTTAGTATCAATGCCGCCGCAAGTCGTTTACGCACCCAAAAAACCAAAGTAGTGGCGGTTATTCTTAACCTAATCGATCACACTGAACAGAGTATCAGCGACCCGTTTTTATTGAAAATTGTGGGCGATCTAAACCAAGCCTTAAATACCAGAGGCTATGACTTATTGTTATCTAATTCGTTTATGGCCACAGACAATTGGGCTAACTATTTTATTAACAGTCAGCGTGCAGATGGTCTTATCGTTGTAGGCCAAGGCAAGAGTGATGAAAAAGTAAAGGAAGTGGCTGAATCTGGTGTACCTATGGTGGTATGGGGCGATCCAAAAACCGAGTCTAATTATCCTGCTGTCGGCAGTAATAATCATTTAGGCGGCGAGATCGCCACACAACATTTGATTGCTGGTGGATGCAAAAATATCTTATTCTTGGGCGACCCTGAGCATATGGAGATGACTGGACGTTACCGGGGGTATCAAGATGCACTTAAAGCGCACTCGATCACATTTGACCGGGCATTCACCGTCGCATGTGACATTACTAGCAGTGCAGCGTATGCCAAAATCAGTGAACTTATCTTATCCAAAGGGCTGTTTTTCGACGGCATCGTCGCTTGTAGCGATATGGTTGCCTTAGGCGCAATGCGCGCATTGAAAGAACGTTACATTGGCATTCCTAGCGACGTTGCTATCGTTGGTTTTGATGACATTATGATGGCTGAATTGTCGTACCCTTCATTAACAACGATTAAACAAAATACCCAGCGTGCCGCTCAAGTGATGGTCGACAAGCTAATTGCGCAGTTTGAAGGTAGAAAAGTCGACTCTTCTTTGATAGACATCGCGCTAGTGGCGCGTCAATCAACGAAACATAACCTGTAAATACCAATTCAACGTTTAATGTATTATTGAATGCAAACGATTGCATTGCGTTAACTTACAATTTACACTTCTACTCATTCTCTCAAAAGTAGACCTATCCTATGAATCGAATGCTGACCATTATTGCTATCTCACTGTGCTATTTCGTGTTTGCTGTTCTGCTCAACAGTGTGGGCACGGTGATTCTACAGTCGATCACCAGTTTTGATGTCAGCAAAACTGACGCTAGTACATTAGAAGGTTTTAAAGACTTGTCTATTGCCTTTGTATCGTTTTTTGTTGCGTCATTTATTCCCCGCATAGGATATCAAGTTGCACTTTGTTTGGGTTTAGTACTGGTCGCTGTGGTGTGTTTACTGACCCCGCTTTTTGCCGAGTTCTTTTTTATTAAGATACTGTTTGCCGTTATCGGTACCGCGTTCGCTTTGGTCAAAATATCTGTGTATTCATTGATAGGGCAGCTCAGTGACAATACAGAGAGTCACTCATCACTGATGAACACGGTAGAAGGTATTTTTATGGTCGGCGTGCTCTCTGGCTATTGGGTTTTCAGTGGGTTCATTAACGCTGATGATCCTGCTTCCCTTGAGTGGTTGAACGTGTATTACCTATTAGGTGGCTTGATTAGCTTAGCCGCCATATTTGTGTATTTCGCACCGATTGAGCGTGAACCTTTTAAGGCAAATCAAGACAGTGCACTAAGCGAGTTTGTTGACATGCTCAAGCTAACGTACCAACCATTGGTGCTCATTTTCGTTATTTCAGTATTCCTTTACGTATTGGTAGAGCAGGGAATTGGCTCGTGGCTACCCACGTTTAATCGCGAAGTGTTGGGCTTACCCGTAGACATCAGTATTCAATTGACCAGTATCTTTGCAGCCATGATTGCGCTTGGTCGTTTGTTGGCTGGTTTTTTGTTGCGATTTGTCCCTTGGTACGTGTTTATTAATGCCTGTTTAGTCATGATGTTTTTAACCATACTGCTGACCTTACCCATGACACAAGTTGCTGAAGACCAAGTGGTCGCGGGCATTTTTGACGCACCGCTTGCAGCTTATTTACTGCCTGCCATTGGCTTATTTATGGCGCCGATTTATCCGCTTATTAACTCAGTGGTACTCAGTGCTTTACCCAATAAACAGCACGCAAAAATGACAGGGTTGATCGTTATTTTCTCGGCGTTAGGGGGAACGTTTGGCTCGATCCTCACGGGAGTCGTTTTCGACAAGTTTGGCGGACAACACGCCTTTTACATGTCACTTATTCCTATTATGATGATCATGCTGAGTTTGTATATTTTCAGAAAACTTTCCGTGAACAATCGTTCTGTGTCAGTTGAAGGAGCGTAGGACCATGAGTGACTCGATTTCATTTGACCACCCAAGCATTGTATTTTTTGAAAGTGAATTATTTAGACGCATTCAACTTGAAGCGCTTTTTAACGACAGCAAAACGATTTGCGACGCTACGCCACGTTCGAGTTGGAAAGAGGTTTTGGAACAATATGAGCGCCATAAATCTCTGGCGAATTTCTCTCTCGTTGCATTTGTAGACAGCCATTTTACCCTACCCGCAGATATTGAATTAAATGATTCTACAGCCAAGGTAACCCTAAAAGAATACATACAACAGCTATGGCCTAAGTTGATACGCCAGCCTGATCGTAAAGATACGATGAGCACATTATTAGCGCTGGATCACTCGTACATAGTACCAGGTGGCCGTTTTCGTGAAATATATTACTGGGATAGTTATTTTACCGCGCTAGGGTTAAACCAATCAGGTTATACCCACCTTATTAAAGATATGGTGTTGAACTTTATTGAATTGCAAGAACGGTTAGGCTGTATCCCTAATGGCAATCGTAGCTATTACTTTTCTCGCTCTCAACCGCCTGTGTTAGGAATGATGGTGGAGCTGTGTGTTAATCATGATAATGCACCAGACACTGAATTTGTTTTACGATTCATTGAAGGCATGGAGCAAGAGCACCGGTTCTGGATGCACAACGAAGACAAGCTCATTAATGGCGGCGCAGCTGCAGAGCGAGTGGTACGTATGCCGTGTGGCGCGATACTGAATCGATATTGGGATAACCTTGCCACTCCACGCACTGAGTCATATCTAGAAGACATTGAGTTAGCACGGGACTTGCCACAAGAGCAAAGAGCTGAATTCTATCGAAATATTCGTGCGGCGTGTGAATCTGGTTGGGATTTTAGCTCACGCTGGTTGGCGGACAGTCATGAACTTGCTTCAATAGAAACCACGGAAATTGTTCCCGTGGATTTAAATTGCTTGTTGTACCGTTTAGAACGTAACTTGGCCAAATACCATGGGCTGCTTAACCATCATGATCAAGCGGCACACTTCAATGCTCGAGCAGATGCACGCAAAGAAGCCATCGACCGTTATTTTTGGTCAGACCAAGAACAATTTTACTTCGATTACCAGTTCATTAAACAACAGCCACTCAACGTGCGCTCGCTAGCAGCAACGTTGCCCTTATTTGTCGATATTGCTACTGCTCAGCAGGCAAGAAGCGTTAAGAGCACATTAATGTCGACATTTTTGCAAGAGGGGGGATTAGTAACCACTTTGAATGCGACGAGTCAGCAATGGGATTCCCCCAATGGTTGGGCGCCATTGCACTGGTTTGCTGTTATCGGTTTACGCAATTATGGCTACAAGGAAGATGCGAGGAACGTTATGCAGCGCTGGTTAAAAACCGTAGACGCTCATTTTATCAAAAGCGGAAACATCATGGAAAAATACAATGTGCACTCACTTGATAGCTTAGCGGATGGCGGGGAGTACGAAGTACAGCAAGGGTTTGGTTGGACGAATGGCGTGACATTGGCGTTTTATGATTTGTTAACATAATCATGACTTGGCTTTATCGCTCAATGTAGATTGTATTTTCTGTTATAAAACCTTGGCTAAAACAAAAGTGACACGCCCTTAGACTGAGTGATCTAAGGGCGTGTCGAGGCATGTTGGGGTAAAAAGGATTAGAAAGTCGCTTTCACACCGAGTTGAAAACGTCTTCCTGAGTACTGAATCTGAGTGACTCGTTCTCGCACATCGGCATATTCGACTATTTTTTCATTGGTCAGGTTGATGGCTTCAGCGCTGACAGTGAAGGTTTCGTTTATGTCGTATGAGGTGCTGAAATCAAATTGACCATAGTCTTGCACGTGTTGAGGCAAACCGTTACTTCCTATCACTGGGCCTGAGCGGTATTTCAGGTAATTGTCACGCCAGTTATATGCTAGGCGCGCTTGAAAGCCTTCCTGCTCATAAAAGCCGATAACGTTGTAAGCATTCTTTGAAAAGCCTTCTAAACCGCTGCCCGCAGATAACACGTTTTCACGTGCTATCTCGTCTTTCGCCGCTTCATCGTCTTTGCTGTCGGTGTAGGTGTAGTTAGCTTGAATACCGAAGCCACTTAGCCAACCGGGTAAATAATCAAAGTAGTGCAACGCAGCCACTTCAATACCGCTGACTTTGCCGCCGCTACGATTGGTTTGCTCTTCTGAGTATTCATAAAAGGTCCCCCAATCCTGATTCACGGCGACGTAACCCGTATCTTTTTGCACTGTCTTTTGCGATATGAACGTGCCTATGTCTTTGTAAAACAGGCCTGCTGAGTAGGCATCGCCGTTTTCGGCGTAATACTCTAACGACAAGTCATACTGAGTTGCTTCGTAGGGTTCTAAATACGGATTACCACTTTTCGTATTGTACTGATCAGCGCGAATACGCAAAGGGTAGGTGCTGTTTACGCCAGTATCTTCAAGGGCAGGGCGCGTGATAACTTTGGCCGCGGCACCTTTTATAAAAACGCCATTACCGAAATCAACGTTTAAATTGGCACTTGGCAGAAAGTGCGAATAGTCTTTTTCAACCGTTAACGCTTCAGGATCCGTATAAACAATTTCTACTATGACGCCTTCGTTTTGCTCGTAAACATCACTGATTGAGTCACGAAAGCGGCGATGACCCTCAGATGATGTTTTGGTTTTTACATAGCGTAAACCGACGTTGCCGCTGATCAAAATGTCTCGTACATCACCCTCCAAATTAAGTTGGCTGTATAGAGCAAAGGTTTCTTCTGTGTTCGCAACAGACTCGGCGGGGGCTAAATATTCTTGAGTCCAATTAGGCTCCTGACGAATATCTGCAATGGCTTCTTTGTAAGCGTTGAAATCATTTACTAGCACAAAATTACGCGGGAAGGTGCCGCTTTCATCTGCTAAGAAGTTAACGTTATTTGTACGAAATAAGCTGTCTTCTAAATCAATGTGTTGGCCACACGTGTTGTAGGGTAAAAGAGTGTTATCAAACAGGTATTGTTCTTCAGGTGTGGTTATTTCGGGCTGCACCCATAAATCCGTATTATAACAGCCATGATTGATTTTAAAGACTTGCTGGGACTTTTCACGATCCGAATAGGCCACGCCCATATCAACTGATCTGATTGGCCCAGAATCTAGGGTATAACTCGCATCGAACTTGGCTTCAAAAATTTCATCTTCAAGCTCTTTGTGTTGAATGTCATTCCAGTGCGTGCGGATGGCCGCTGGGTTACCGTATTCAACAGACGTGTCGATGGACATAATATCGCCGTAGTTATCAACATTCAGGTAGTCATCACTGGTTAGGCCTTTGATCTGTCCATCAACGTAGTTGGGGTCAAAGATATCTAACGAATCGTCGTAATTAGGATTTACGGCATGCGCTACAAGTGTGTTGGCTTTGGGTGTTGCGGTGGATTTTGAATACGACAAATCGCTCACGAATTTCCAGCTGCTACGATAGAATTCACTATTTAATCCAAGGGCCAAGGTGTCGGAGTCTTGCCCACGCTCTTGCATAAGCACATCAATTGGTTTTTGATTTCGCTTGCCCTCAAGCAAGGTGTAATTTTCAGATACGACTACGTCACTCCAACCAGAACCCTGCAGCGGCACTTGAATACCGTTGCTACCAGCTTGCCGGCTCAAGTCCGTGTAGAGAGCATCGAAGGTATGTGTGGTGTCTTCGTCGGGTTGCCATTGAAAGGTGACGTTTGCACTTGTGCGCTCACGCTCTTCAATATCCAGAGTAAAGGTGCCCCTACCAGGATACCAAATAGTGCCTTGGGTGATGTCTTGGCCATTAACGTCTTTAGTGGGGCCGGTGATCCAGGCTTGGTTGTCCGCTTGAAATGAGCCCCAATGGGTGGTGCCTGCAGCATCGACTCTATTGGTGGTTTTTTGACGAGAAAATCCAAACAAAATGCCAAATTGATCATCAGCAAAGGTATTGCTAATAATGGCTGACACTCTATTACCGTACTCGTCAGCCAAGTCGTTGTAGCTAATATTTGCTGATGTGGCAGCATTAAAGCCCGTGCTATCTAAAGGTCGGGCCGTCGATATATTTACGTAGGCCCCTAAGCTTCCTTCGGCTATGTTGGCGCGCGATGCTTTAATCACGTCCGCGCCCGATATCAATTCTGAAGGTAACGCTTGAAAATCAAACTCTCGGCCTCTGTCTGTCGTGGCAATCGTTCGATTATTAATTTTCACGGCATTAAATTGTGGACCCATGCCACGAACCGAAATTTTTGAACCCTCACCATTATTTCGCGAAATCATCACACCAGAAATCCGCTGTAAAGACTCGGCTACATTTTGATCTGGAAACTTACCAATATCTTCGGCCACTATACTGTCTTGTATCGAAGGGGCCGATTTCTTTAGGTCCATCGCTTCACTCAGACTACTTCTTATTCCTCTAACTTGAATGACTTCTGTTTCGTCAGTTTGTTGCGCATAGGTGTTGGCACTAATCAGTGCTGCAGAGACAGCGATGCCTAAAGGTAATAAACGAAAGTGTTTAACGATTGTCATGTTCCGATCCTTATGAGTTCACACTACATTTTTCTGTTGCAAGCGGTACTTGATGCAACAAGCACTAATGACAATGAATGCTTGTTGCAAATACTGCTCGGTTGTTAATGGTGTGTAATTTAGCAGGTTTATACATATTAACAAGTTAAACATAGTATGTTTGAGTCAAATTCATTGCGTATACGATAAGGCGCGGTTTGGCACGATAAAGCTGGGTGGATGTTTGCTTTATGTTCTGGGCGCTGAGGATGGCGAGGACACAGGCTAAAAATGACTAATAGAAGAACCATGACAAGGTTCAAGTACAGCGCTAGCACGGAATATTTGTTTACGATTTTGTAGGCTAATTACTGGGATCGTTGGGTACTTTGGGTATGATATGTCTGAATAATAAAAGTCGGCTATAAAAAGCCGACTAAAGCACACTTACATCCAGAACATCAGGGAACAATATGATTCTTAAACACTCTTTTAAACCACTGCTTTTCGGTGCGTTGACGTGCATGAGTGCATTCGCATTTGCCGCACCGCAGCCTAATTCGACACCTCTTACTGCTACGCCAAAATCTCTCACTGAAGCCGCCAACTGGCCAGCGGTTCAGTATGACAATGCAATCCCTACGATGCAAAGTGTGTTGGGTTACTCTGTAGGCCAGCGCATAACGTCGCATTCAGACATGCTGCGCTTTTTTGAAGCCCTGCAACAAGCAGCCCCTGAGCAGATAAAACTTTTCGAATACGGGGAAACATGGGAAGGGCGAAAGCTTATTTATGCAGCCATCGGTACTAAGCAGAACATCGCTAACTTGGCGCAATTCTCGACAGATATGCAGGCATTATCAGACCCGCGTGTTACCAATAAAAGTAAAGCCAAAAATCTAATGACCGCGTTACCCTCCTCAGTGTGGTTAGAGTACAGCGTGCATGGCAATGAAATAAGCAGTACCGATGCAGCAATGATGACGGCTTATCATTTGCTGGCGGGAAAAGGGGATGCAACGGTTGATAACATCATGCAAAACAGCATTGTATTTATCGACCCATTGCAAAACCCTGATGGTCGAAGTCGCTTTATCGCCAACTATTATTCTACTGTGGGCATGATGCACAGCAGCGACAGATTATCTGCTGAGCACAATGAACCTTGGCCCCGTGGTCGGGCAAACCATTATCTATTTGATATGAACCGCGATTGGCTTGCCATTACCCAACCTGAAACCAAAGGCCGTATTGCCAGTATGAACAAATATCGTCCATTGGTGGTCATTGATTTACACGAAATGGGTGGCGATGAAAGTTACTACTTTGCCCCATCAGCGCAACCAGTTAACCCACATATGACCAAAGCACAAATCGACAATATCAACTTGGTGGGGCGCAATAATGCTAAGCATTTTGATGCCAAAGGCTTTGATTATTTTACCCGAGAAATCTTTGATGCCTTTTATCCTGGCTATGGCGATAGTTGGCCGACTTTTTATGGCGCTGCTGCATCGACCTACGAAGTAGCATCATCTAGGGGCGAAATTTTTCGCCGCATGGACGGTAATGACTTAAGTTACGAAGACACAGTATTACGACATTTTGTAGCGTCTATTTCCACTGCTGAAACCGTTGCTAACCATCGCAGCAAGTTACTGAATGATTACTACCAGTATCAGGTAGATGCGATCGATGCAGGTAAGTCTGATAAGAAAGAGCGTGTTTTCATTTTGCCCAACAAACGAGACCGCGCTGGCAACTTCAAACTAGCTAAATTAATGACCGAGCACGGCGTAGATGTTTACCAAACTACTGAAAAAGTGAAACTGTGTGGTGAAACCTATGCGCCAGGCAGCTATTACATCGACACGGCTCAACCCCGAGGGCGTTTTGTAAAAACTACGTTTACTCAGCAAGTCGACATGAGTAACGCGTTTATTAAAGAGCAAGAGCGTCGCCGAGAACGCAAGCTAGGTGATCAAATTTACGATGTAACAGGCTGGTCTTTACCCCTAATGTATAACCTAGAGGTAAACACCTGTGGCAAAGGGGTATCAGGTGATCACCGCTTAGTGAAAATGACTGACACCCTTGAAGGAAAAGTTACAAACCCACATGCCACCGTGGCTTACATTGTACCTTGGGGTGATATGGCCGCAGGACGCTTTTTAACTGCAGCGTTACAGCAAAATGTCACCCTCAAAACGGCTGACCGTGCATTTACCTTAGATGATAAGAAACGCTATCCAGCGGGCAGCTTAATTATCGAAGTGGCCGCTAATGAGAATGCTATTGCTGCAACGGTGCAAGATTTAGCAGTCCAAAGTGGCGCCATAGTCGATGGTGTGAATACTAGCTGGGTAACAGACGGCCCCAGTTTTGGTAGCAATGATACCCACCTTTTGAGCGCGCCAAAAATCGCCATGGCCTGGGATGACCCCACTTCATCGCTCAGTGCGGGTAACACCCGTTTCGTGATAGAGCAGCAATTTGGTTATCCGGTGAATGCCATTCGTACCTCGACATTGGCAAGCGCAGATTTGCGTCATTATCAGGTCCTGATTTTACCGGCAGGGCGTTATCACAATGGCTTAGGTCAGGCTGGGGCGCAGAATATAAAACAATGGGTTCAAGCGGGCGGGGTGCTAATCACCCTTGGCAGTGCAACGCGCTTTGCGGCTGAAGCCGACATTGGTTTACTGGATGTAAAACGCGAGTTAGCCATAAAAGAAGAGGGCAGCGCGGACGAGTCTGACGATGAATCATCAACCGTAGCGGGTAAAGCCTATGTCAACCGCGAAGATTTGGTCAAAGACAGTGAAAACAATGAAGAGAGCCCTGATTTCGTTGCTGGGATCTTAGCCAATGTGGAAGTCGACCAAGAGCACTGGCTCACCGCAGGCGTTGCCCCCGAAGTGGTGGGGCTTGTTTATGGAAATGATATCTTCGCGCCGATTCGATTAGCTTCAGGGAAAAACCTTGCATGGTTTAAGAGTGAAAAAGACGTATTGGCCAGTGGTTATCTATGGCAAGAAAATAAAAAGCAATTGGCGTATAAGCCATTTCTTATTCATCAACCTAGCGGGAATGGAATGGTGATAGCGTTTACTCAAGAGCCAACCACTCGGGCGTATCTTGACGGGTTAAATGTGATGTTGATGAATGCTATTTTCAGCGCATCAGCTCACGCTTATGTGGCTAAATAGCTAAGCTGTTATTTAAGGTTTATTGGGGCTTTCAATTCAGGCCAATAAGCAGAACGCTATAATTATGGCGCTAATAGGAACGCCAAGTGGGGAAAACCACTTGGCGTTTTTTTGTTTAATACGGTGTTATTTTTTATAAACGTAATTTTGCATTAGTTTAGCCGCATAGACGTTCGTGCTGAGCAGTAACGGCCTACGACTCGGCTAAATGCTTAGCGTGAAAGCGCAAGTGATCTTCAATAAAGCTGCTGATGAAAAAGTAGCTATGATCATAACCGTTGTGGTATCGAAACTCAGCTGGGTAGTTTATCTCTTGTGCTATCGTCTCAAGCGGTTTGGCTAACTTTTGGCTTTGGTAAAAGTCATCCGCTAGGCCTTGATCAATCAACATAGGCAATTGTAAAAATTGGCCTTGCTGGCGCATTAGCTCACAGCTGTCGTATTGTTGCCATTCGCTTTTATCGTCACCTAAATAATGACTGAAGGCTTTTTGTCCCCACGGGCATTCCATCGGATTCACAATCGGTGAAAAGGCCGACACGGAACTAAAGCGTTTCACATTTGACAAGGCAATCATAAGCGCACCGTGGCCGCCCATTGAATGCCCTGCAATCGCTGCTTTAGGTTGTACTTTGAAGTGCTGCTGAATGAGGACGGGCAGTTCGTCGACGATGTAGTCGTACATGCGGTAATGCTCAGCCCAAGGGGCTTGGGTTGCATTCACATAAAATCCTGCCCCTAAACCTAAGTCATAGGCTTTGTCGTCAGCATCAGGTACAGCATCACCTCGCGGGCTGGTGTCAGGTATGACAAGCATGATGCCCAGCTCACTGGCAACGCGCTGTGCACCGGCTTTGGTGACAAAGTTTTCATCTGTACAGGTGAGTCCGCTTAACCAATAGACTACAGGCAGCGGTTTGCTTAGTTCAGCGGCTGGGGGCAAATACACGCTAAGGTGCATTTCACAGTTAAGTACAGCGGATTGGTGGCTAAAACGCTTCTGCCAACCGCCAAAGCAACGGTTTGCTGACACTTCGATTATGCTCGAAGTGTCGCTTGAGGCAGCGCTCATTTGCTGTTGACCGCTCATTAATAATGCACCACTGAGCGGATGGATTTCCCTTCGTGCATTAAATCAAACGCCGTGTTGATGTCCTCTAGTGGCATAGTGTGGGTAATGAAGGTATCAAGCTCGAATTCGCCATCCATGTAGCGTTGTACATAATCAGGTAATTGGCTGCGACCTTTCACGCCACCAAATGCGGAACCGCGCCATACTCGACCGGTAACAAGTTGGAACGGTCGAGTAGAGATTTCTTGGCCCGCACCGGCCACACCAATGATCACCGATTCGCCCCAGCCTTTATGACAACATTCAAGTGCTGAGCGCATCACATTCACATTGCCGATGCACTCAAACGAGTAATCTACGCCGCCATCGGTCATATCCACAATGACTTCTTGAATGGATTTGTCAAAATCTTTTGGGTTCACCACATCGGACGCGCCAAGTTGCTTAGCAATTTTGAATTTATCTTCGTTCACATCAATTGCAATGATACGACCCGCGTTAGCCATTTTCGCGCCAATCAGCACAGATAAACCGATGCCGCCTAAACCGAATACCGCTACCGTGTCGCCTTCTTGCACTTTGGCGGTGTTAGTGACCGCGCCCATACCCGTGGTGACGCCGCAACCAAGTAAACATACTTTTTCTAAAGGGGCTTCTTTTGGGATTTTCGCTAAGGCAATTTCAGGCACGACTGTGTGCTCAGCGAAGGTAGATGTGCCCATGTAATGATAAATAGGCTTACCATTTTTTGAAAAACGTGTGGTGCCATCTGGCATTAAGCCTTTACCCTGCGTGTCACGTATTGCTTGGCATAGGTTAGTTTTTCCTGACAAGCAAAATTTACACTCGCCGCATTCTGGCGTGTATAACGGAATAACATGATCGCCCACTTCGACAGACGTCACGCCTTCGCCGATGGCTTCAACGATCCCAGCGCCTTCATGGCCTAAAATAGCAGGAAAGATGCCTTCCGGATCTTCGCCCGACAGGGTGTAGGCATCGGTATGACATACGCCAGTGGCGATGACTTTAATAAGTACTTCGCCTTTTTGTGGCGGCATCAAATCAACTTCTTCAATGGATAATGGTTCGCCGGCTGCCCAAGCAACCGCCGCACGAGTTTTAATGCTTTGCATAGTGTTGATCCTTTTTGCTGAAAACAGGTATTTTGAGAAATCATAACCAACCCCGATCAAATAGATGGGCGTTAGTTATATAAACGATTTTACTTGTACGCTCTTACTTGCACATTCCCATCAGGCGAATGCGTCTGGGCTCCCAAATAATATCGTCGATGGTATAACCATTGGGACACAGATCGCGTTTATCTAGGGTTTGCTTTAAATGCAGCACAGCTTTGTCTTCAAGCGCCAATTTGGTTTCATTATTTGGTTGCGGGTTTAAATTCGAGCCGATAGGGCGGTTGCTTTGCCCGCCAAGTCTTGCGTCTCTGCTGCCATCACGACCGCCACGTCTGCCGCCGCGTTCGCCTCTATTGTCTGTGTCTTCTTCGGGTAAATTAAACCATGATAAACCAAAGGCAAATTGAGTCTCGCCGTCATCGCCTATTTGAGTACTGAAATGATCTGTGGTTTGTATGGGTTTCGGTTCATTGCCGGCACAGCCAAATAGGCTTGCCGTGAGCAAAATTAAGGGCCATTGATACAGGTTTTTGTGCTGTTTTTTCACTTAAACTTACTCACTTTCTATCGTTTGAGTGGCTAGTCTAAACGCTTAACAGGCAGCAGTGCAATACAAGAGATGGGCGGGGCTCAACACTGGCGCAAAGTGCCTTGGTGCATGCTTAAAATTGATACCAACTCGCACTGTTTTTATACAGCAGTAGGCTTTTTAATCTGTTATCTGGCTCTGCTTGGGCAGGTTCATGCACTTCGACTGACGTTAAAAGTGCGCCATAAGTTTGCCACAAGTCAGCATAAGATTGGCTGAAGGTAGTTAGCGGAAAATTACTGGCAAGCATCACTCGGCGCTCACCCAGTATTTGTAAGCAGGCCATCATCACTGTTTGCATGTCTGCTTCAGTGTACGCACGATTCTGCATTTCCCAGCCAGAAAGCTTTATTGCCACATTTGGGTATTGCCCGAGTGCACCAAGGTTGTGTTGCCATCGGTCAAAGGCTTGCAGCCAGTTATGGGTATTAGATTGAAGAGGCGGCCAACCTGCATGATTGATGATCACGCGTAAGGTTGGTGTATTATTAAGCACCTTGCATAGCACTTGTGTGGCTTGAGAATCCGATAATGAAAACTGCGCATCGAAACTCAAACCATGCTCAGCCAACAGGGCCAAGTTTTTTCGAAACACCGAGCTGCTTAGCAAGGCGTGAGCATCGTCATCAAGAATGTGCCTAACACCGACAAGTGACGGTCGGCGTCGCAAATTAGCCAACACCTCGGAAAATTGCTCAGACGTTAGATCACCACCTGCCACACTCTTAAAGGCCAGGGTGCAGTGTTGTGTTAGCCAATCAAGTTCTCGCCACGGTTGGGCGTTGTCAAAACCCGCCTCAATGTGCACAAAACCAGCTAGATCCAACCCAGAATCTAGCTGCAGTTCAGCTTGATTAACGTCACGATGAATAGTGTGTTTGTCTGGCCAGTGGGGGGGATTTTCGGGTTTTAACCAGCTGTATTGACCATCTCTTAGGTTAAAAAGGTGCAGATGTGGGTCGATAATGTCCATATTACTATTTGCTTTTTCCGTTTCTGTCTGCCGCTTACGTGTAACGCTGTAAAACGACTACTGGGCGGTATAACCGCCATCGATGACTTGCAAACTACCGGTGATAAAACCCGCCTGTTCACTTGCTAAAAAGTAACAAAGCTGCGCCACTTCGTTTGGCTGGCCTAGACGCCCGAGAGGTTGCAACGCGGCTTCTTCTGCGTGTACTTCGTCACCATCGCGCCCTGACTTTTCAAGGTAACTATCAATTGCTTTATGATACAGAGGGGTTTCTATTGTCCCTGGGCATACTGCATTCGCGCGAATATTGTATTTGGCATAATCCAGCGCGGTCGTTTTTGCCATTGATGCCAAAGCGGATTTGGTCAAGTTATATGCAAAAGAATTTTGCTTGGCAATTAGCGCTTGATCAGAGGCCATTAAAATAATGGAACCGCCACCATGCTTAACCATGCTTGGCAGCACGCCTTGAATGGCGGCGTAAGCCCCTTTGACATTAATCGCAAACATCTGGTCAAGCACGTCTTCACTGGTTTGCTCGATATTGGCGGACAGATGCACGCCAGCGTTAGACACCAAGCAGTCAATTTTTGAATGTTCACTGCGGATACTGGCAATAATATTTCTCACTTGTGTCACGTTTGATACATCGCATTGATGCCAATGAACAGCGACATCAGGCTGAGGTGGGGCCTGTAAATCTAAATTAAATACTCGGTAGCCTTTTTGGGCAAATAGCTGACAAATGGCAGCGCCTATCCCTAAGCTACCACCGGTGACAATACAAATGGGCTGTGTTGTGCTTGACATCCTATTACCTCTTACACTTCATTATCTGTTTGCAAACCGCTCTTTATTTTACTCAACTATTTCACTCAACATCGGTTATTCGTCGTCGAACTCTTTGCCCATTTGCAATGTACGGGTAGCCAATTGCACTTCTTTCAAAAACGATACCAAGGCAACGATCAGGAGCAAAAGCGCGATAACGAATAAAATCACTACGGCTTTAGTCAAGTCCATCAGCAAAAACTCGCCGATAAACAAGCAACATACCACTGAACAGACAAAAAGCGCCGAAGCGGTGCACATTCCGATTGAGCGGTTAATAATTTTAATCCGGCGCCACAGGTATTTAAGCTCGACTTGGGAAATTTTGAGTTTGTCAGGGTTTTTAAGAATGGCCACGCGGCGCTCAATTATGCGCGCTCTATCGACAATGCGTCCCAAGCGACCTGACATCACGTTTAAAAAGCCAGCGATGCCCGTCAGCATAAAGACTGGCGCAACCACGATTTGAATCACTTGAGCTAAATCAGAAATCGATGACTCCACGTTTAAGCACTCAAGTCACTGTTTACAGTGCGCGAGGCCCATAGGTCGTATTCATCAGCGTGTTCAACTGTGGCGGTAATTATGTCGCCAGGTTTCAGTTCAACATCACCGTTCAAGTATACAAGGCCGTCGATTTCAGGTGCATCAGCGAAACTGCGTCCAATGGCGCCTTCTTCGTCTACTTCATCGATGAGCACTTGAATGGTTGAACCAATTCTACGCTGTAATTTCGCGCTGCTGATTTGTTGCTGTTTCTGCATAAAACGCTCGAAACGCTCTTGTTTGACTTCTTCACTGACAGGGTCCGGCAAGTCGTTCGCTTTCGCGCCTTCAACATCTGAGTATTTAAAGCAGCCCACGCGCTCAAGCTGAGCGTCGTCTAAAAAGTCGAGCAGCATTTGGAAGTCTTCTTCGGTTTCACCTGGAAAGCCCACAATAAAGGTAGAGCGGATAACTAACTCTGGGCACAGTTCGCGCCATTTCTTAATACGCTCCATCGTGCGCTCGGCGGCGGCGGGGCGCTTCATCAATTTAAGAATACGCGGGCTGGCATGCTGAAAGGGAATATCTAGGTAAGGCAACACTTTACCCGAGGCCATTAACGGCATGACTTTATCAACAGATGGATAGGGGTACACATAATGCAATCGTACCCACATGCCCATCTCACCGAGCTTTTCGCACAGCTCTGTCATGCCTGTTTTTACCGGCATACCATTCCAGAAGCCCATTTTGTTTTTAACGTCTACGCCATAAGCGCTGGTGTCTTGTGAAATAACCAATAGCTCTTTGACCCCAGCGTTTTTTAAGCGCTGGGCTTCATCTAAAATCTCACCAATAGGGCGGCTAACCAAATCGCCGCGCATGGAAGGAATAATGCAAAAGGTGCATCTGTGGTTACAGCCTTCAGATATTTTTAAATAAGCATAATGGCGCGGCGTCAACTTAACCCCAATATCCGGCACTAAATTCATATACGGGTTATGACTTGGCTGAGGCAAATGCTCATGTACCTGATTTACCACTTCTTCATACGCATGAGGGCCGGTAATGGCCAATACGTTGGGATGCACCTCACGTATTTCATCTTCTTTGATGCCTAAGCAACCGGTGACAATAACTTTGCCATTTTCAGCCAGTGCTTCGCCTATGGTATCCAGCGATTCTTGTACGGCGGTATCAATAAAACCACAGGTATTTACAATGACTAAATCCGCATCGTTATAGGTGTTGACCACGTCATACCCTTCTGTGCGTAACTGAGTCAAGATACGCTCTGAATCCACTAGGTTTTTCGGGCAGCCTAGGCTGACAAAACCAATCCGCGAACCGGTGGATAAAGTACTTGGCTTATCAGCTTCGATAGTTTTTATCGGTGTTTCTAAGGTCGTAGTTTGTTTTGGATTAAAGGTTTCAACAGTCATCAAATGCTCAAATAGTGTAATGGATCAATAAAGTCGTAGATCGAGGCGAACGCCAATTTGACGCGATTATAACGGAAATGGTTTGCGATGCACATGACAGTTGATTGTCTTTGATGGCTGAGATGCAAAGATAGCAATGTGTTTACTTTTATCAGCAAGGTGCTGAGTTCGAAGTGAATGCCTACGCTTGAGACACGGGTATCCTTAACCTTATCGGTTGAACGTTATCGCTAACAGTAATACAAAACATGACCGGACCACATTCGGCAAGACATCACATGCGTCACCGGCGAGGTGATGTGATACCTTGCCGATGACTCACGGTTGCACAGCGGGTTTTATTGTAGCAAATCCTCTTTTCGCTTGGGTGCGGGGCCGTCTTTACGCAGTATGAAAAACGCCGCGCTAAAGAAAAGGAACATCCACACCGGTGGCTCTGGTACATCGCTGGTATTATCACGTTGTAAATGAGCATATTGCATATCATAGGTGAGTTCGTCAGCGATATACTCTAACGCTAGGGACCAACCATCAGAGCCTGCAATCCAGCGACCAAACCAGTTGTCGCTAAATGTCAGCATAGTTGTTGTTAAGTCGGTTATTACGTTGCCATCACCGTCTAAAATATCACCGGAGACATTTAAGAAGTTGAAATCAAAATTCATCACTGTGTCAAAATCGATGAAAGAATAGACAGTGAACGAGTGGTATAAATCCAACCAGGTTAGATTGCCTGTAATATCGATAGCGTCGTAACTTATGCCGCGCTCGGTACCCATAATTTCGAACACCCAGCTGGTATCCAGTGCACTCACGTTGCCATCAAAGGTCATTAAACCTGGGCTATTGCCTGGGCTGATATTTGCGCCTGATAACAAAACATCACCCGCAAACGTTCCTGCTCCCATTATTCCCCCCGTGAGTGTTAGCAACTCGCTATGGGCAACAGCAATGAGCCCGTTGTTGATGACTGACCCATCTAAGGTGGCGCTGTCAGCAAAGGAAATAAGACTCCCTCTGGCATTATTGATAAGACCGTTATTTTCGAACTCAGCACCTTCTAGATTCGCAATAACTCCGCTATTAAACAGTATATCGTTTATCACAATACGACCGCGATTCACCAGTTGGCCTATATTTTCAAATGTACTTTCAAAATAGTTACCGCTAGCGGTGCCCGCTACCGTATCGACCTGTTGGCTATTAATGCCCACTTCAATCAGCCCTGAGGCGTTATTTTCCATATATCCACGGTTGGTAAACACCGCATTATCAACCGTTGCCTGCTCGCCACCATCATCACTGAACAACGCTGACAGCAGGATATCGCCATTATTGATGAGTGTCCCTTCGTTGATTATGGTGCCAGATTTAACGTCAAGCGTACCCGTATTGACCATTGTGCCTGAGGATAATAAAACGCCGTTGTTATCTGTCACAATCGAGCCATGGTTATCGATGTTAGCGCCTGCGGCGTTAATAAGGGCGCCGTCATTGTTAATGATGCTACCTGTTTGATTAGTGATGCTGCCTCTATTGTTTATCACCCCATAATTATTGATGGTGTCATTGTTAACCAGTGTTGCATTGATTGAAGTCACGTTACTCAATTCGACATTAAGGCCACTGAGTGTCTCGTTTAGCGCCATGATTTGTGCCGTCGACTGATGCACGCCTTGATACAAAGATACCAACGCATAAGATGCTGAATTTTGGTTTACATTAACGTCATTCAAGGTAAAGCTTTTACCGTGACGGCCGTATCCGCCGCTGGTTTCTAGGAAGGCTTTGTCAATCCACAGCGCATATAGCGCATCTAAACCGATAATATCGCCACTGCCAAAATTGCCTCTGTCGCCGTAGGCGAAGTAATTAGATTTAAACAAACGTGCTTCATCTTGGGGGTTTAACTGACCCGGATAAATGTTTTGCATCGCTTCCAAATCCAATACAGAGTTAAGGCCTAACCCTTCTGCATTGAGCATCATTAACATGGTCCATTCGAAGCGATTCTGATTGTCACCGTGTTCACCCTGGGCACCATTAATATTCTGCTCTAGGCCGGAATCTGCATACAAACTGTAATGTTGTATACCAGTATTGTTATCCCCTAAAACGTAATTTATTGCATTAACGCTGTCGTTTACATCGTTTCGATCACCGTAATAAATTTTATAACACTCAAGCATATTGTCGTCGCACGCATCTTTGGTTTCCTGGCGTAACTGACCTCTACTGGTGACCCAATCGCGGATAGACTCGCGGTTGTCTTCCAATGTGCCTGCTTGTGGTCCGTAACCGTAGGCTTGATCAGACACCAAGTATTTCTCATAGAGGTGAATAGCAAACGCATTCGTGCTGGCATCGCTTACTTCTCCTTTAAAGCCATTGAGCGATTGGCGAGCACTTTCATTTTCGAATTTAGTCAGTAGCTTTGTTAACTGAATATCTTCTACTTCTAGCGCGCGGGACGTGTTATTGAATAGCTGTGCATTGGCAATGACGCTGGCATTATCGTTGATCGTTGATGCCGCTTGATTTTCGATGCCGTTATTTAAAAAGCCGTGATTGTTCAGTGTGCTGTTGTTTTCAATATGGCCGTAGTTGTCAATTTGTGCGCCTTGCTCGTTGCTCAACTGGGCAGCACTATGCATCGTACCAACGTTTGAAAGCAGTCCATGGTTGGTGATCTTCGGTTGTAATGGTGACTGAGCATTTCCTTGTTCATGATATATCTCGCCATAATTTGTCATGGTATCGTGATTGATAATGTGTCCGGTGTTATCTAAGTGGTCCATTACCACCAATGTCGAAATATTGGCTAGTTTCACCGAACCTGTGCCGTTTTCTATCAGGCCTTTATTGATGATCCCGGTGCTATTTTGGCTTACCAACCGCCCAGTATTACTGAGGTAACCGTTATTGTTCAGTGCGCCCTCATTGTAAAAGTGTGCGCCAACGTTATTGACCATTACGGCATTGTTATTAAAAGTGCCTTCGTTAACGAGTAAGGCGTCTTTGTTGTTTTCCCAAACGCCAAACCCGGCCGCTTTTAGGGTATCTACTTCACTTTGTACTGCCTGATAGGCTTGGTCTAGCGTACCGCCGTCTTTACGATAGTTATTTAAGGTGTTTGAGGTCGTTGCATAGGTCGCTTCGTTCGACCACGGATCGTCATGCCAATACAACTTGGCGTTACGATTGGCGTTAGCCGCTTTTTCCATTTGTTGATTGGTGTCTAGGTAGCCTCCCTCCGCATTGTACTGCTGCTCAATGGATGTGCGAGAGGATTGCCATGCGACCATTGAATTGGCAATGTTGTCAGGGGAAACACTTGATGTCGTGCCGTTATTAATGGTGCTTCGAGCGCTGTTGAACACATACCCTGCATTCTCGACTAAACCTTGATTATTGATAACCGTCGTCGCTAAATTCGTCGTATTGTGGGTGCGAAGCTCTGCGCCGTGCTCAATGGATAGGGTACCAGTGTTGTTTAAAGACCCTTGGCCAGTGGATGATTTAACGACCAGCTCGCCCCCTTTATACACACCCACAGTGCCATCGTTGGAGTATTGCTCAGATATTTGGTGATTGTTGATGAGCTCGAAGCTGCCGTACACATCAAAGTTAGCACCCACTTTATTGGCAATTTTTCCTGTTGACCAGCTCGCTTCCGCGGTATTTTCTATTCGTCCATAATTGTTGATTTCACCCTGATTTTGCATATTGCCGTCAAACTTAAGCCAGCCGTTAGCACCAACAGAAATTTGCGCATCGCTTGTGTTTCGAAACACGTATTGTTGGTTTTCAATACCGGCATTGCTGTATATTTCCCCGTAAACGTTAAGTTGCCCTTGGTTAACAAGCCCTAACTCTGTGCGGTCTTCGGTTTCTTCAAAAATATTGCGCACGCGATAGTTATTGTCCATGCCCATTTCAACACTCGCTTCAGCTTCAATGGTCATAGTGCGATTTGAATTGACGGTTAATTTGCCGTCTTGCATGATTTGACCCGCTTGATACTGGTCAACGGTGTATTCTTGGTACAGTCTATTTTTGAGCGAGCTGTCTTGTATTTGGTTGTAGTAGCGCTCGCCTGCATCATATTTAATCAATTCATCTGCGGTTAGATACTGGTCGATGCGGTCGTCATCATAATAATATGCGTCGCTCGCGCCGCTATTGAAATCACCTTGACCTCTGCCTTGAAAGACAATTTCGCCAAAGCCATTGAACGAGAGGTTCTCACCTTGCAAGGTTTTTACGCCGGTTTCAATTCCGTTGGTGTCTATGCTTGACCAGTGATTAAGCGCGAAGGAATTATTGTATACGTCCACTTCAAATAACGATGCTTCTTCTTGAAATGACAACAAGGGGCCAATCGCTAGGGCGGTAAAATCATCAATATCGATTGAGGCAGATAGCAGCTCGCCTGATACTTGTGCTCCGATATCCAAATATGTGCGATTTTTAACCGTTGCGTTTAATGAAAATGCGGTACTGGCATTAACGGTTTTGTCTTGTGGTTGCTCACCATCACGCAGTATGTTTGAGTCAGCGAGTAGCGCGAAATCTGGCAGGCTGTCCCATGCACCATAGTAAGAGGTTTGTTTACCGATGCGCCCGGCGACAAATATTTCATTATCGAACTGCATGTTGACCATCAGCTCTGGCGTCACGCTGATATCTTGAATTAAATCAACGGTGGGCCCAGCGTTTATGTCACCTATTGTGAGTTGAGCCGTTAATGGACCTTCTTCAAACGCAAGCGTGCCGCCACTGGTCAAGCCAAAGGCATAGCCGATGACTTCGTCTATATCCAAGCTAACATCAAGTAAATCGCCCCCAAGACTGGCGGAAAAGCTGCCGTTGTTAATACTGCCTTGTGCGTTTTCAGTAAAAGGGTTTGATAGATCAATAGAGATAGGACCGGTATCAATTTCCAGTAAATTTTTAACGGTGCTGGCTTTCCCTTCACTGAGTCGTTTGTCCGCTTGCTCTTTGACTTTATTCGCCACATCTTCGGTGGTAATTTGATGGTAAAAGGCATCCACGACGTTGGCATCACCCGAGATAAAGTCGACAATGTCCTGAGCGGATACTTCATTTATATCAAGATTGAGGTACGCAAACTCGCCCTTGAAGGAATCAATTCTTAGTAAGTCGATATCAAAATTATTGGTGGTGCCGGGTATGACGTATTTCTCATCGATAAAGCAGTCTACTATGCACGCCTCAGCAAATAGGCTTAAATTGGTTTGAATATTTAACCCCGTTTTAAGCTCAAATCGCGGAGCATCTACTGAGAAGCTAGAGTTTTCTTCATGTAACCCAGAACGCGTATCGAGGGAAAATCTATCGGTCCCTAAGCCCTCAAATTGATAGCTGACAGTAGGGGTGTAATGAGCAGTGGCATCGAAGGTGCCAGGCTCAAGGTTAAGGTTCAAATAAGGTAACATATAGGCTTCAAGCTGCACGCCCGCTGCTGCGCCAAAATACGCACAGGCTCCTAGAAAACAACCGCCTTCAACTCTGCCTACACCTAAGCGGGCTCTGGGCGGTCTGCCAAACACAGAGTCCCACTCTTTGCTTGTTAACTCCCAGTCCACTTTGAAGCTGCTCGGGCCATCAGGCGCCCAAACGCTTTGGTCTGACACGCCAAAATTAAAGCTGCCCATTGACACATTTGAACGAGTATTCTCGTCGGTTTGCACACCAGCGAAGGACTGCTGACTTACCAGTGCAATGGTGATAGCTAAAGCGACTTGGCTTAGTCTATTGGGGTGATGTAACGGCTGCATTGCCTGCGCGCTGGTAGGCTGGATTGCACTGATATCATTCGTTAGAGATCTTATGTGGACTGCTCGTGTATTCATAGTGGTAGTTCCTTGCTGCTATGGGCGCTCTAAATGGCGTTTTACTCAAAGTGTCAATTAATCAATTTTACTGGGTCATGTGCATTTGGTTATGGCGTTGCAAATTCGCTTTTGCTGCTTTTCGCGAGTTGAGATAATGTGCACAACCCATTCGATTAGGCTCAATGAATCAATCTTTTTTTAGTTCGATTTACTAAGGATTATCATAGGGTTAGAAAGCAAAATAGGTTTGAAGTATTGAGCCAATTAGTTGTACAAAATGGCCAATTGATAGACAGGGGGCTTGGTTAACCCCAATTCCATCGAATTTTCGCTGAGGGGCTAGTGATTTAATGCAGCGGATATCAGGCATTGCGCAATGCCGAAATAACAATTGAGGATTCTGTGTCCCCTTGATGGGCTTGTGGGATACCCCGCAGATTATGACTGACTGATGGTAGAGGGAGCTTTTCCGTAGAACTTTTTAAAAGTACGAGAGAAGTAAGACAAACTTTCGTATCCCGTGCCGTAGGCAATTTCACTGACACTGAGTTTATTTTCATTCAATAGTTTGAGTGCGCTTTGCATGCGTACTTCTGTCATAAATTGAACAATCGTTTGCTGACACTCAGACTGGCATTTTCGGCTTAAAGAGCGTCGACTCATGGCTAACGACTCAGCGAGTTGATCGACGGTAAATTCTGGATCGGTTAAATGTTGAATGATGTTCGAACGCAGTTTATCGGTAAAATTAGGACTGTCATTAGCCGGTAAATCGGCACTAGCAAATTCAGCTTCCAGCTTTTCACGAATTAATTTTCTGCCTCTTAATTGGGCGTCGACGCGAGCTACTAGCTCAGAGGTGTCAAACGGTTTAGTCAAGTAATCGTCCGCCCCACGTTGCAATCCTTCAACGGTATCGCGCTTGGCAGATTTTGCACTGAGAAGAATAACGGGGATGCTACGGGTGTGTTGGTTGCCCCTCAGGTGATGCATAAGCGTTAAGCCATCCATTTTAGGCATCATCACATCACAGATGATTACATCAGGCAGGACTGATATCGCTTTAGCTAAGCCTTCTTCACCATTTTCTGCCTGCGTAATACGATAATAGCCGGATAGGCGAAGCGCGATGAATTGCCGCAGTTCGGCATTATCATCTATCACCAATACTGTGGTGATATCGTGCTGCTCTGTATCGCTCCAGGTTTCATCTTTGATGAGTTTATCGGGTAAAACGTGAGTAACATTGGCTTGAGGTGGACAAGGTTCAGACGGATAAGAAATCGACTCGGCTAATTGGACTGATGAAAAATGTTGCTGACCGCGTTGCAGCCATAGGGTAAAACGACAACCTTGACCCTTTTCGCTTTGTAACTCGACGGTGCCATGATGCAGCTCAATCAGCTCTTTAATTAGCGCTAACCCTATTCCTGTGCCGGGCTGAGTTATATGCTCTGATGACTCTCCTTGAAAATAACGTTCGAACACGTTGTTCTGTTGGGCGGGATCGATGCCCGGGCCATTATCGCGCACCTCAATACCTACGTGTGTTTCGGTATTAATCAGCGTGATGTCAATTTCACTATCACGACCACTGTATTTCAGTGCGTTTGATAACAAATTTGTCATGCATTTATCGAGTTGGTCCAAGTCGAAATACAGACTAATAGGATCGGCAATATTGTGCAGTGAGATAGTTTGCTGCTGTTGTTTCGCTAACCCCTCGAATCTTGTCGTAACGCGATGCACGAGGTCAACGACATTGTATTGGGCTACGCGCAGGGGAAATTGGCCGATATTCAAGCGGTTGATGTCCAAAATGTTGCCTACCAATTGCAGCATGTTTTTTGCGTTTCTAAGCGCGGTTTTAACGGGTAATGCCAAGCTGCTGTCAAGGGCGGGGTGGTCATTGAGCACATCTTGTAACGGCGCAATGGTCAGTGTGAGCGGTGTGCGAAATTCATGTGAAACATTGTTGAAAAAACGCTCTTTAAGCACTTGTTGTTGTTCAAGTTCTTGCACTTTGTGACTGATTTCTAACGTTCTATCTGCAACAGTTTTTTCTAACAGGGCATTGTGCTCTCGTAGTTTCCCTGTGCGCCAGCGCTGAGTAAGCCAACCACTGAGGGTCAGTAATGTGAGGAGTATAAGCAGATACGCAAACCAGGCGAGGGTGCTGAGATACCACACAGGTTTTACGGCAAAGGGAAGCTCGGTTTTGTACTCTCTGGCCCAGGCATCTTGTGCTTCAAGTTGAAATATAAAGTCGCCGCCGGGTAGCAGGGTAAAGTCTTTTCGGTGTTCATGGCTCCAATCGCTCCATGCATCGTGGCTGCTGCCTAACAGGCGGTGCCGGTAACGTGTGGGGCGTAAAATATGGCTATCACTAAGCGCAAAGTGCATGCGCACAGAGTTATTAGTTTGATCTAACTCAGGCATGTCATTTTCGCTGGTGATATTGCCGTAAATAACAGTATTGTTATCGACATTACTGACTTGGTGAACATGAAGATTTGCACGCTGGGGTGCAGTCTCAAAATGTTTGATGTTGGCTTTGTAGAGCTGCCCAGATTTTTGCGCAAACCACAGGGTGTTTTCATCTGTGGTTAAAAAATCGTTAAACCCAACGCTTGAAAACGGCTTGAACATGGCATCGAATACTTGCCATTGTCCGCTCTGGTCTTTTTTAATGTAGCCCGTGTGTTGGCCTATACGAAACCAGATCCTGTCATTTGCATCCTCATAGAGCCGAAATATGTCCTGTTGCTCTGTGGTGAATATTGCGGGGTAGCCCTTAACGTATTGAAGGGCGGGAGTGCGGTTTGCTTGATAGTCCATCATGCCGTTACTGGTGCCCATAACCACCCCAGAAGATAACGTAAATGGCATAACATTACCCGGCCCTAAGCCATCGGCCGCGGTAAATTTTTGTACACTCAAAGTGTGTTGTGGATTCAACGAGTGCGAGGAGAACTGTGCGTTCTCGATCCGGTAAAGCTCTTGACTGGCGGTGCCTGCCCAAACGACGCCTTCATCTTCAATTGCGACAAATTCAAGTTCGTCCGCTGTGCCTTCGATAAAGGTACTATTCCAATTCCCTTGCGCGTGCTCGATATGGAACAACCCGTCATACGTGGAAACAAAAAGGGTTTGAGTAACAGGATCGACCTTAATAGAACGGGCCCAGCTGGAGCGTAATATATTAGTCAATTCGCCTTGAGGATCGCCCAGCGCTCGCGCATAAACGCCGCCTTCACCGGCAAAGAGTAAGAAATCATGGTATTCGATGACATCAAAATTGATATTTTTCGACGCAATGATTGCCTCAAACGCAGGGGGACTCGTTACAGATTGTGACGCGTTTAGCTGAAACAGACCGTCTCCTGCGGCAACTACATGCCCATTGATGTGACTGAGCTTATCTATGATGGTGGAGTTATCACCAATAGGAAACTCACTGACTCGCTGAGGCGGCAGCATTTTGACCAGACCAGGAATACCGGATAACCAAATATTACCCTGGTGATCTTCAAGCACTGAATACAGCGTGCTCATGTGGATGTGGTGTTCGCTTTGATAGCGCCTGACGAGTTCAAACGATTCATTCATGATTAAGAGGCCGTTGTACAAAGAGACGAGGTAGTAAAGACCGTCGCTGGCCTGAATAGCATTATAAAGATGGGTCTTTGGGGGCAACGCATGAGGTGCCAATACGCGCTGCAAAGCGTTGTTTCGCTCAACGAAAATACCGTGCTGTGCAGTAATGATTGTCATCTCATTTTGACGGTTGGTGAATATTTTACGTACATAAGCGTCTTTAGGAAGAGCTAAAGGGGTTGAGGTGACTAAAAACGTGGTTGTGCTATCTGTGTTGGTAATGCTGAGCTTGTGTATTGTGCTGCTGTCTTTCGTTTTATATACAAACCCCTTACCGACGGAAAATATGCGATGCTTACCGCCTATTGCGCCAGGGACGGTATGCATCTGTGTTCCATCCCAAAAGTAAACTTGCTTGTTACTGACATATGCAACGCCTTCTTCACTGGCCGCCACGGACCAGATTTCACCAAATTGACGGGTTTCAGTAGGCCAGTCAGCTATCAAAGACCGAAAAATCAATTGCCCAGAATCATCGGGTTGATAAACCCCCAAATCATCGATTGTGCCCGCGTAAATATGGTTATTTTGCCAATGGGCTAACGCGCGCACACGTGTACTGTTCGGTGTGACATATTTACGCCACCGTTCACCATCAAATTGAGTGATGCCGGTACCTGAACCTACGTAAATAAACCCATTTTCACTTTGACTTAACCACCAGTTCTGATCACTACCATTGTGCTCTTGTAAGCCAAACACTTTGCTGATGGGTAAACCCACCTCACTATATTGTTGACCATGGACGCCATGCATAAGAAACACGCAACCACAGGTAAGGAAAACAACACGTTTGACCCAATTCATGAATATATAAAATCTTAAGTATCAAGTGGTTATGTGAAACGTAGACTATTGTATGCACACTTTTTAAGCAAATTCTCAGAGGTATTCAGCGCCTAGATTTTATGCTTCTTTTGGTGATTTTACGGTCGCTAGAGGGCAGTGTGTCGGCTGAAACATGTAGTAAGGGTATGTGATCGATTTGTTAACAGTGGATCCTATCGCTTAACGCAGAATATAAAGAATATTTAGCCTATTTGAATCTCATCGTTAACGCCGACATTGTGCACGCGACGCAGGCCCTAAAAATAGAGACTAGATTAGCGCGTGCGCTGGCTAACAATGACACGAAATAACAGAACAGTAGCCCAAAGCTCGCTTACGCGAGCCACCTTTACGTGGGGCGCGTGCGCGCATGAAAAACAAACCAAAACCAAACGCCACTAAGCGAAAACCATCCCCATGCTCCCAGCAATTAAACCGTAGAGTAGTAATACCAGCATGCTGCGTTTGAGAATGTAGCCCTCACTATTTTGTAGCGCGAGAATAGACGTCACTGCCACTATGTTGTTGATACAAACCATGTTCCCCATGGCGGCGCCTACCGATTGTAAAGCCAAAATCGTTGTGACATTCAACTGTAAATCGCTGGCAATGGTCTGCTGAATACCGGCAAATGTGAGGTTTGATATGGTGGCTGAACCCGAAAAGAAAGAGCCCAATGCACCAAGAAATGGGGCGAAGAACCCCCAGTACTGGCCACTAATGCCTGCTAAATGTTGACCAATTAAACTCACCGCAGAATATTCTTCAGTGAGCATCATCATGTTGACAAAGACTAAGGCGCCAAAAAGCGCAATCACTGGTTTTTTCATACTGTTTTTAGTGTGACTCACCACGTTTGCGAATGAGCCACTCTTAAACAACCACAGCGTTAAACAACCCATTAATACGAATGGTAAAAAGGAGGGCACATACAAGGTGTTGTGCTGCCAGTTTATGGGCGTTTGCAGTATGCGTTCGAGTTTAATAACCAGTGATGCACTGATACTGATGTCGCCCAAGGGCCCAGCGCTGCTCACCCATGCGGGTGATGTGAGTTGCAGTAAGCTCTTGATGCCCAGCTCAGGGATACGTGTCACGACCAATAGCAATATTGTACCCCACAGCGCAAAGCTGGCTTTTAACAGCGTGGGCATTGATACCTGTACCGATGCTTGCGCCGAAGATTGGCGATCATTTTGGCGCTGTTGTAGGCCAATATTATACTTGGCCAATAACAAGGTAAGTATTAGGCCGATAAAGCCGCCCACTAGGGAGGGGAACTCCACCGATATGCGGCTCAATATTAAATACGGTAGGGTACAAGAGAAGGTTGATAACACAATAAATAGCCAGTTTTGCTTAAGCTGGCTTTTTTTCTCGACCACTAACGCCAGTGCCGCCATGACGATAAAGGGGGCTGCAACCGTATTAATAGCCGCCGACTTCCAAGCAACATCTTGCAGTAACACAGGGGGGAGTTCGGTTAAGGCTAAGCCAAACCAAATAGGTGTCCCCACGGCGCCAAACGTAACTGGTATGGTATTGAAAATAAGACAGGCAATGGCGACCCTAAGGGCAGGGAAGCCCAATCCGACGAGTATTGGCGCGGCGATAGCCGCAGGAGTGCCAAACCCGCTTGCGCCTTCAATCAAAAAGGCGAAAGCCCAACCTACGACCATAAGCTGGGCGATTGCATTACTGCTGATGTGATTTAGCCAACTACGGATGATGCCTAACGCACCGGTAACCTCCATGCACCGAAACAGAAAAATTGCCCCGGCGATAATCATGATAGGGGTAAGCGCCAACAACAAACCGTTGATGACCGAGGCATTCACTAGCCGCAGCTCAAAATCAAATACAAACACAACTAACAGGTAGGCAATTAATGCACTCAAAGGCAATGCTTTGCTGGCCGCTACACTGTGTTTTTTCGTCATCAAGTAGATAAGAACAGCAACGGGTAAATACGCACTTATGAGTAACAGCATAGATGGCCTTTGAAACGAGTGATTCCTTTATCGGGTATTGTTATGGCGCTTTAAGCCTTATGTCAAAGACTATTATGGCGGTGAATGAAAGCCGTCTTATGTACATCGTTAGCAGTGTTGAATTGGGTAAGTAAAGGCCCTGAAGTGACATTTTCTTAGCTGGTTGTTAGCAATCGTGCACTTAAAAGGGGATCACGGTTTTATTCGCGCCATTGCGCAATGACGTTAGCAAATACGAAACAGGATTAATTTTGAATAGGTACATCTATTGAACATCAGTTCTTGTATAATCTTTATCATGAAAACATCCATTGGTGACACTTTTCTTATTTAAACAAGCTTGTTTAATTGGATAAAGATTAACCTACCTTTGCTAGCGTACTGGCCTCTACAAGCCCAAACGCAACACCATACCTTTCTATTGAATGCCATATATGAATTTGGCTAATACGAGTAATTACCATGAAAAAAACCTTCGTTCTGTCTCATCCGAAAATCAAACTGCCAAGATTAGTTGAAGCAATTAAGTTTGAAGTAAAGAAATACCTTAGACGAGAGAGAAAAAAGTCACTTCCAGAGGGCGCTGATTACTGGGATTTTGACTGTCGTTTTGGCGTGGATGAGGCCAATGCACAAGTCATCCATCTTGGTTCGATTAACCAACATATTGATGAAGCCGAAAAAAACGAACTTGCCTCTTTTTACTTGGAAATTCTTGCCAAGCCCGGTGTTAAAAAATTAACTGAGTAAATGCCTATCTAGGGGGCATTCCCTTTGGTGTAAATCCCTAAAGCAATGCTCTACTGGGTTTAATCTGCTTAGGGGGCGCTGATGTCAGCGGGTTCCACGGTAGAACAAGCAATGCAGTGCATTGAGCACGCCATGAACCCCTGATATGCATGTGGCTTATCTGCAAACACAAAACCATTTCTCTCCATTTCTTAAGGGCTTTATCCTGAGTTTTACAGTGTTTTTTATAAAGCATTGTTGTGAACTTTTTTCAGCGAGTCATGTACTAAAACCACAAGTATTTTCTGATTCAAAGGAGAGTTAATCATCCCTCAAGACAAAGCCAGCCATATACTCAGCCGACCAGAGCACTGTATTGGGGTGCGTGGTGCGCGCGTACACAACCTAAAGAATGTGAGTCTTGATATACCACGTAACGCCTTGGTGGTGTTTACCGGCATTTCAGGCTCAGGTAAATCCTCGCTGGCATTTGGTACATTGTTTGCTGAATCTCAACGACGTTACCTAGACTCGGTTTCACCGTATGCACGAAGACTAATTGATCAGGTAGAAGAGCCTGATGTTGACGCTATTGATGGCTTGCCGCCCGCTGTTGCCCTGCAGCAGCAAAGAGGCACACCTTCAGTGCGTTCTTCCGTTGGCAGTGTTACCACCATCTCAAATGGCCTACGAATGCTTTATTCTCGCGCTGGTGATTACCCCGTTGGTCAATCTATTTTATACGCTGACTCATTTTCGCCAAATACCGCCCAAGGGGCTTGCCCCAAATGCCATGGCATCGGGCGTGTTTTCGATGTGACCGAAGCACTATTGGTACCTGACGACAGTAAAACCATACGAGACAAAGCAATTGCCGCGTGGCCTCCTGCATGGCAAGGGGCCAATTTAAGCCGAATTCTGGTCTCTCTTGGCTACGACATCGATACCCCATGGCGGGACTTGCCTAAAAAAGCCAGGCAGTGGATTTTATTTACCGATGAGACCCCCACAGTGCCAGTCTATCCTGAGTACAATTTAGCCCAGACTCAAGCCGCCATTGAAAATGGCGAAGCGCCCAGCTATATGGGCACGTTCACCAGCGCCCAGCGCTTTGTTTTGCACTCTTTTGCCACGACGCAAAGTACGCGTACGAAAAAGCGCGTATCGCAGTTTATGCAGATTTCACAGTGCCCCGAGTGTGAAGGTAAGAAGCTCAAGCGGGCGTCATTATCGGTCACCTTTACGGGTTTGGATATTGGACAGTTATCGCAATTAACCTTAACGGACTTAGCCGAAAGATTACGGGCAACAGCGAGTACCAAACCCAGTGATGAATTACAGGACAGAGAAAAAATCATCGTGGCTCAGCGCTTAGCCAGTGACATTTTAGCGAGAGTTGAGGCTCTAACGCATCTTGGTCTTGGCTATTTATCACTGGAGCGAAGCACTACTACACTTTCGCCGGGGGAATTGCAGCGTTTGCGCCTGGCAACACAAATCCGCTCCCAGCTATTTGGTGTGGTTTATGTACTAGATGAGCCATCCGCTGGACTGCATCCAGCCGATAAAAAGGCGCTATTGGCGGCTCTTGATGAATTGATTACGGCGGGTAATTCAGTGTTTATGGTCGAGCATGATGTGAGTGTTATTCGCCATGCTGATTGGATAGTCGATGTAGGGCCGGATGCAGGGACGCATGGCGGCGACATTATTTATAATGGCCCAGTTGAAGGACTCGAAGGTAATTCACGCTCGCATACGGCTACGCATTTGTTCGAACAGTCAGTGGGTGAGGAGCGTACACCACGCGAGGCAAAGGCGTGGTTAAAGCTTGCTTCAATCGAGCGAAATAATTTGCAAGGCATCGACGTGTCGTTTCCTTTAGGCGTGATGACAACAGTGACGGGGGTGTCTGGCTCGGGCAAATCAAGTTTAGTCAGTCAAGCATTGGTTGAGCTGGTGAATGAGGCCTTAGGCGTAAAGAAAGCCGTTGATGTGCCAACTGATGAAGCTGATTTGCTAGAACAAGAAACCCAGACAAGCACAGGTGGGCACATTGTTGACGGCCTAGCGCATGTGAAACGCTTAATAACGGTGGATCAAAAGCCCATAGGCAGAACACCGCGCTCCAATTTAGCGACTTACACTGGGTTATTTGATCACGTCCGTACCTTGTTTGCCAACACCGATGAGTCGAAAAAAAGACGTTACGACGCAGGTCGCTTTTCGTTCAATGTCACCAAAGGCCGCTGCAGTAATTGCGACGGGGTGGGGTTTGTGAGTGTTGAGTTGCTCTTCTTACCTAGTGTTTATTCACCTTGCCCGGTCTGCCAAGGTCGACGCTATAACGACAAAACCTTAGAAATTACGTATCGCGACAAAAACATTGCTGATGTGCTGGATTTGACGGTCGAGGCAGCCCACACATTTTTTGCGGGTCAGCCGCCCGTGCTTCGAGCATTAGATGCGTTACTCAAAGTAGGGCTGGGGTACTTACGCCTTGGCCAACCTGCCACGGAGCTATCAGGCGGTGAAGCTCAGCGTATCAAGCTAGCCACTGAGTTACAGCGAGTACAAAAAGGTGACACGCTGTACGTGTTAGATGAGCCCACCACAGGCTTACATCCAAAAGACGTTGCTATGTTGATGTCGCAATTAAACGGACTGGTGGATGCCGGCAACACGGTGATCATGGTTGAGCACGATATGCGTGTCGCCAGTAGCAGTGATTGGGTCATTGATATTGGCCCAGAAGCCGGTGATAAGGGCGGGGCAGTGGTCGCCCAAGGCGAACCGAAACATGTCGCAATCAATAAGCAAAGTCGAACCGCGCCCTTTATGTTTGTCTAACGTTTCGGGTTTGTAGTACTGGTTAAACAAGTTGCCATAACAGGCTACGCGTTGCACCAGTACCTCTTTTGCCAGTGCCAAACACGGATGTTTACCTGCTTGTTTACCTGCCTGTTCACCTCCTTGTTCTTCCACCTGTTCTTCCTCTTGTTCACCTATCCGGGTCCTTGTCCTCTATATCCGCCATATACAAAAGCTTCTCATGCCCCTGCTGCGACTATGGGCTTTTTCTGCATATAACCCGTCCTTTTTTCATCCACTGCAACGTTTCCCTCTGTCGTGTCATTTTAGGGTAAACCGTTATCATTAGTGGCGATTTCATTCTCTGTGATACAGAGTTTATGAGGTTTTACTTATATTTCAATCTGCTATAGCCATGTAATTACAGGGTTGCTTGAATTATTTGTTTTCTTACATTAAGGAAACTGTTTTCATTTAGAGTGTTGTTATCTTGTTAATCACATGCTAATTTATTTACAAGTTTGAAATGGGTAATTGCTGAAGTTGGTGGGAATGTAGAGACCTGGCAAAGATAAGCTCATAGAACAGATCGAATAACGAATACATAAGAATTGAATTCATGGAGAACGAAATGAGAGCCACAACAAAACACACCCTTCTAGCATCATCCATCGCTATGATTATCAGCACTGGTCAATTATGGGCCCAAGAAAGTCCGACTGACACAGGTGCCGATGAAGATATCGAGCAAATTTCAGTGGTAGGCATACGTTCGAGTATTGCCAGCTCAGTGGCGCGCAAACAAGAGTCCGGACAGGTAGCAGACGTTATTTCAGCGGAGGATATTGGTAAGTTTCCGGATTTAAATGTCGCTGAATCGTTGCAACGTATTCCAGGGATTCAAATATCGCGCTCTCGGGGTGAAGCATCTGGTGTGTCTATTCGTGGCTTAGACGAAGTCGCAACCTTGTTAAACGGGCGAAACTATTTTGGCGGTGCCTCCGGTGTCAGTATCAACCGCTTTGCTAGCTTTGAAGATATTCCCGCAGAATTGGTTGGCTCCGTGGTGGTATATAAATCAGTTTCAGCTGACATATTAGAGGGCGGCATTGGGGGAGTGGTCGATATTGAGCGCACCGATGCTTTAAGCTTAAGCGGCCCTACAATAGCCGGTAGTGTGAAAGAGCACTATGGTGATTTATCCAAAGAATGGTCACCACGCGGTTCTTTAGTGGCTGGCAATATTTGGGATTACGGCAACAATGGCGGTGAGATAGGGGTTATCTTTGGTGTTTCTTACTTAGAGCGAGAATACCGTGAAGACCTAGTGCGTAACTCTAGTGCCACGTCCATCGTGGGCGATTTTGCAGGTGGCACTGCACCTGATGGTGCCAAAACCAGTGCTTCTCTCAACTCATCCCCGGCATGGGGGGATAGGGAGCGTACGGTTTACTCTTTAGGCATTGATGTCTCTCTAAACAGCGATACCAAATTCTATTTTGACTCTGGTTACACCGATTATTCCACAACGCAGTTGCGCCAAGAGTTCGTGTGGGGTTTTGATGGTGCAAATACCGTTGACGCTGATTTTTCTAATATAGATGAAAACAACGTTTACCCTAGGTCGGTTACCTTGAGCGACATGAACTTTGATGTTCTGAGCATGATTGATGACAGGTACACCACGACATACGATTTAGCGCTGGGCTTTGAAACAGTTGCTGGGCCGTGGAGTATCGAAGGGGAGGTGAGTTACGTTGATACCGACAACGACACCAACTTCCACAATACCCGTATTCGTGACAGCTGGGACGCCTTGCCTGTTACAATAAATAACAGCGGGATACCAAATCAGCCACCCTCGGTGGACTTTGGTACTTTTGACGTAACAGATGAGGGTAATTTCGATATCGTTCAATGGCGTCATGAAAGCCGCCAGTTACAAGCAGATGAATCTGCGGCCAAGCTGGATATTGATTACGCATTTGACGAAGGAATGGTACGTTCCATCGAAGCGGGTTTGCGCTTCGCCAGTTTAGGCACCACTAAAAATATTCAAAACAACCATATATTTGATGCCTCGGGCGCGACCTATGGCAGTGACGACCCGCTTAATTTAGTCGAGCCCAGTGCGTGGGACGATTTTATGGACGAGTATGACGGTGGCAATTTCCCCAATGATTATGTTGGCGTTAATCCTAATTACTTGTTGTCTCGCAACGATGAAATTCGTGAATTTTATGGCTTCACAGGGCAATCAGAAACTGAAAACCCCAGAGATTCATTTGAATATGAAGAAGATGTGACCGCCCTATATATAAAAGCCAACCTTGAAACCGAAGTGGGAGGGTATTTCATAAGTGGCGATATCGGCGGGCGCTACGTGCAAACGGACACGACAGCGGATTATTTTTTTGATACCGGAAATGCAGACGAAAGTGGAGCGCCTATTTACCAAGGCACAAAAAGTGAAAAGAATTACAGTGAATTCTTGCCCTCGTTCAATTTGAAAGTTGAATTGAACGATGAGCTGCTGCTTCGCTTAGCGGGTTCGAAAACATTCTCGCGCCCTCATTTTGGAGATTTGGCCCCGTCGTTAAACCTCAACTTTGAGCAAGGTCGCGGCACCGGTGGTAACCCAGATTTAGACCCATTCACCGCAACCAATTTAGATTTAAGCCTTGAGTACTACTTTGCCAGTGGTGGTATGGCGTCATCTGCTATTTTCTACAAAGACATTGACGGCTTCTTACAAACCTCTGAAAGCCAAGAAACCATTGGTGGCAATGACTTTGTTATCCTGCGTAAAAGCAATGGCGGTTCTGGCACAGTGCGTGGTTTAGAGCTTGCTTACCAACAGTTCTTTGATTTTTTACCCGCACCATTTGATGGTTTAGGCGTACAGGCGAATTACACCTACGTGGACTCAGATGTGCCCTCGCCGAATCCATTACTGCCTAATATTTCACTAGAGGGCCTATCAGACAACAGTTACAACTTGGTCGCCATTTACGAAGATGATTTAGTTTCAGGCCGTTTGTCATATAACTACCGTTCAGACTTTTTAGTGACCACAGAAGTCGCCCAAGAAGGATTTGGCCAACTCGATTTATCGCTGGCCTACAACGTTTCTGAGAGCTTCCGATTCACTTTGGATGCTTTAAACCTGCTCAGACGCGACCATTTCGAATATCGCGCAGGGGATAAGTATGACCCATATCATTGGATCGCCACTGAAAGACAAGTGTTGGTCGGTGTGTCGTATACTTTCTGATCCACCTAGCTGTATGGCAAACCGCTGGGCTGACCTTAGAGGTCGTTTTTAAGCGATGGATGCCTCAGCAGCGCATGAGTCAGCAATAGCTAAGTGTGTTGGTTGTATCTTTCGCGTAAGAAAAAGAACAGGGGGATTAGCAGTATGCTTGCTCTGTTGTTTTATTCTCCTTCGCTCGGCGTTAACACGGCGGGTAGTGGATGTGTCACGCAAATCAGTAGGGTTGTTTATCGTGAAATGCATTAAAGCGCATATTCTGTGCATCATTACCTTGGTGCTTTGTGCAGCAAACGTTGCTGCACAAAGCGAGCAAAGTAAGAATAACCTAGTTAACAGGCCAAATGTGGTAATGATTGTGGCAGATGATCACGGGTTAGATGCCATAGGGGCATACGGCAATAACGTGATCCAAACCCCAAATATCGATGCGCTGGCAAGAGAGGGCGCTCGGTTTGTGAATGCGTTTGCCACTGTGTCAAGTTGTAGCCCTAGTCGCTCAGTTATTTTAACCGGTCAACATAATCACACCAATGGGATGTATGGCTTGCAGCATAAGCAGCACCATTTCAGTAGTTTTGATGACGTGCAATCATTGCCGGTCATGCTCAGTAAAAACGGCTATCGAACGGCCAGAATAGGTAAATATCACTTAGGGCCAAACAGCGTATTTAAATTTGATGACGTGTTATCAGAAGGCGCAGCCAATGATATGACCTCAATCGCACGCAGCCCAGTTGAAATGGCTCAAAAAAGCGAAGCATTTATCCGTCGCGACAGCGCGCCGTTCTTTTTGTATTTTGCCAGTGACGACCCGCATCGAGGTTACCCGTTTGAGACCTATCCCGAGCCAAACCGATTTGGTAACCGTGAACAGGGGTACCCGGGCATCGAAGAGGTCGTGTATCAGCCTGATGACGTGTTGGTGCCACCGTACTTACCCGACACACCCGCTGCACGAAAAGAAATAGCTCAATACTATCAGGCTATCTCTCGTCTTGACCAAGGTGTAGGCAAGCTGGTTGAAATACTCAAAGCACAGGGTAAATACGACAACACGTTAATTTTGTATTTGTCAGATAATGGCATTGCCTTTCCTGGTGCGAAAACCAATTTGTACGATGCAGGTATTCATCTGCCGTTAATTGTCAAAGCGCCAGCGCAGAAAAATAACGCTGTTTCCTGTACAAAAAACATTCAAAACTGTACCCGTCACCATCAGTTGGTCTCTTGGCTTGATTTAACCCCGACTATTTTAGATTACGCAAACGTTAAACCAATGCCGACCACTGTTCAGGGCAAATCATTCAAAGCAATTTTAGAAAACGAACAGCCTAAAGGCTGGGAACATGTATATGCCTCTCACACCATGCACGAAGTGATGATGTATTACCCCATGCGCATGGTTAGAACCAAGCAATATAAGTTGATTTGGAATATTGCCCATGAGCTAAGTTACCCCTTTGCTGCGGACTTGCAGCAGTCCTTAATCTGGCAAGATGTGCGTCGCCGCGGAAACACTCAATATGCGGGTCGCCAGATCGAGGACTTTTTACATCGCCCTGAGTTTGAGTTGTTTGATATGCAAAACGACCCTCAAGAGCAGCATAATCTCGCTGACTTACCCCAGTTCAGTCGTGTAAAACATGAACTCATACACCAGCTTAAAATATTTCAACAAGAGACTCAGGATCCTTGGATCGCTAAATGGCACTACCAGTAAAGTCGTTGGTTAATTGCTGTAAAAGTTTAAGAGATCAAGAGTTCAAGAGTTCATTCACTATTTAGGAGCAAATTCAAAATGATGTTTAACAGAACAACGATGTCACGCTATTTACCCTTGATCATGGGCGTTACTGCCTTATCAGCTGTGGCCTCAGCGTGCGCAGTAGAACAACCTTTACTGAAACAGCAGGCATCTCAAAAGCCCAATGTAGTTATTTTTTACGTAGATGATCTAGGTTATGGGGATATTTCTCCAAATGGTGCGATAGGGGTAGACACACCTAATCTAGATGCGCTAGCGAGCAAAGGCGTTAATTTTACTGACGCCCACAGCACTGCATCAACGTGCACGCCTTCGCGCTACTCCCTGCTCACCGGTGAACACGGATTTCGGCAAAACGCCGCTATTTTACCTGGCGATGCCCCCGCACTAATTCGACCGGGCAAAGCGACTTTGCCAAGCATGTTGCAAAAAGCCGGTTACACCACGGGTGTGATAGGAAAATGGCATCTAGGTTTAGGCGAAGGCTCAGTTGATTGGAACCAAGACGTTAAACCAGGGCCATTAGAGATTGGATTTGATTACAGCTTTTTGTTGCCAGCAACCGGCGACAGGGTACCCACTGTGTATTTAGAAGGTCATGAAGTGGTCAACTTAGAAAGCAGTGACCCTATTGAAGTCAGTTACGATCACAAAGTAGGAGATAGGCCTACCGGCGTTGACAACCCAGAGTTGCTGCGCATGAAAGCAGACCTACAGCACAGCCAAACGATCGTAAATGGGATAAGCCGCATCGGCAGCATGAGTGGCGGAGAAAAGGCCTTGTGGGTAGATGAAGAGTTTCCCGACGTGTTTTCGCAAAAAGCGGTCGAATTTATCGAAAGAAGCAAGAAAGACCCGTTCTTCTTGTTCTTCTCCTTTCAGGATATACACGTGCCCCGGTTACCTAACGAACGTTTCAAAGGTAAAAGTACCATGGGGCCAAGAGGTGATGCGATTGCACAAATGGATTGGGTTGTCGGCAGAGTTATGCAAGCGCTAACCACTCAAGGTGTAGCCGATAACACCTTAGTGATATTTACCAGTGATAACGGACCGGTATTAGACGATGGCTACGATGATATGGCCGCCGAAATGCTAGGCGAACATTTGCCTGCTGGCCCTTTTCGCGGCGGTAAATACAGTGTCTTTGAAGGAGGGACGCGCGTCCCTATGATTGTATATTGGCCGGGTAACACCGCTCATACACGTAGCAGCGCGCTTATCTCTCAAGTCGATATTTATGCTTCACTGGCAGGTTTAGTAAAGCAGCCTTTGGCAAAAACAGAAGCTATTGACAGCCTTGATGTAATGCATGCATTTTTAGGCAAAACCAACAATGCGCGCACCTACTTATTAGAAGAAGCCGTTGGGACGTTAGGTCTGCGTAAGCATAATTGGAAATACATCAAAGCAATCAGTAAAGAAAAAGGGTTACCAAATTGGCTCGGTAATAAAGACATAGAAATGGGCTTTGCGTTAAGGCCACAGCTATTTGACCTGACGGATGATGTTGGTGAGCAAACGAACCGTGCCGAGGATTATCCAGCGCTAGTGAACGCCATGGATCAAAAGATCCAACAACTTATCGAAAAAGGCTTCAGATATAGCAAATAACAAATAGCAAACAACAACTAACAATTAGGGGACGGTCGTTACAGGCACTTTTTAATACATTGCATAAAGTGCTAAGTCATCTTTTGCTTATGCCTTTATACAGGATTTTACATAGGCCTTCCTATAACTCGTTACGTTTTCAGGCACGTCAAAAAGGATCGGTTGTCGGTTCTTTTTACGGGCCTTTTTAAAAGTGCATCATAGTCTTGATAAAGGGCTAACCACGGAGTTACCGCCACGCTGTAAAATGTGAGTGTATATTTGCGTAGTGCGCAAATCACTGTGACCTAGCTGGTCTTGCACAGTGCGAATATCAGCGCCGGATTTTAAAAGATGGGACGCACAAATTTGTCTGGAATTAAATTTGAACATCCGAAGGATGGCCCGTAGGGAAAAATGCAAGGACGCATTTTTTAAATGAGTGGCGAAGCGTGTGCGGGGTAACGGTTTTAGGAATGTTGGCTTTTTTAGCGGCATGTCGTATTGCTTTTTGCACCGTAGACCCATCAATATGATGACGCCTTAATGATTGATTTTCGGGATCAGTTGATAGTTGACGCGAAGCAAACACATATTGCCATGGTAACGAGCGATTGGCGTTCTTAAACTTAAGCCTTAGACGATGAGGTAGATAAACGCCATCGTATTCTGGGTTTAACAAGTCTGCATCCAGATATTGTTTTACGACAGTGATCTGTTGTTGCAAACTAGGTGTAAGCTCATCGGCTAATGTAACAATCCGATGTTTACCACCTTTACCATTCCAAACCCGTATGGATTTGAAATTAAAATCTATATTTTGGACTCTCAATCTCACACATTCCATTAAACGCAAGCCACTTGCATATAAAATTGATACCGCTAACTTCTGTTGAGCATTTACAACTGCGAGTAAATTCCGCACTTCATCAGTCGTGAGAACGATTGGCAGTTTTTGTTGGCGAGTACTTTTAATAAAATTAAGCTTAAAATTTAACGGTTGACGAATTATGTCGCGATATAGAAATACCAAGGCATTTAACGCTGATTTTTGGGTTGATGCAGCCACATCTAACTCTAAAACTAAATGTGAAAGGAAGGCTTCTACCTCTTTATCGTGCATTAAATTAGGGTGTTTTTTCTGATGAAAGTGAATATAGCTACTGATCCACTTAAGATAAGCTTCAATAGAGCGTTTTGAATAACGTAATTGGTACATTTCATCCTTTATCATATTCAAGAATATTGATTTAGGCATAAGATAACTCTCCTTAAATAACTGTATATTTGCACAGTTGTAGTGAATAATCCGTATAACAGCAAGATTTAAGAATTTTTCCGTGTTTCCACAGGTAAAAAAACATAAATCTGGAAAAAATTTAACCTGTACAATGAGTTAGTGGCTGTGGTAGAAATGAATTATGTAGAAAGCCGGAAAGGTTCCGTGTTTAATACGCGGATGCAATCACGGAACCTTTCCGGCTATTAATATTGTTATATGCTCGAGGTAGGTTAAGTAATGAGGGATCTAAACAGCAAATCATGGATGTACTGTTCCGCTGTACTAGCTTTTCCAGTAGCTGCACTATTCAAAGGCTTATTTACATGGGCTGTTCCACTATATGTCGTAGCTATCGTGCTGATATTTGCAGATCCTTTATTTAAAAATTTGAGAAGGTCTATTCCTTCGGCAAATCGTTTTGTAATTGTTATTCTTCTTTCAGGTGCGATTGTTGGTCTAATAGCAAATATTTTTCCAACAACACACACATGGCTCGTAGCTTGTTGGTTTGTTTTTTTTATTGCTTTTGGTTGGCCAATTGCTTCAAACATTGATAAAAAAAATGGTATCTGAGAGGAACGCATATAACAATCCAATTAATCCGACCTCAACTCGCTGCGCTCTTTTCGTCGGCTTATTGGGGCGTTAGCCTGCAGGAACCTGATGAGCCATTCAAATGAATTTAATATTAATCTATCAGAGGAAAGTGATAGAGGTGCTGTACTTATAGTTAGTGCAATGATAGAAGTTGAATTAGTTAAACTTATTAAGCTACGGCTTGTTGAAAATTGTAATTTAAAAAAATGCGGCGTAAGTAACTTTTCGTCTAAGATCGAAATGGCGTTCTACTTAGGAATTATCAGCGAACAAAGTAAAGAACTTTATAATGGATTGCGTACGGTAAGAAATGAATTTGCTCATAGTACTGATTTTTTGAATTTAGGAGAAATTACATAGAGAAATTACATAGACACCCATCTTTAGAATCGGAAATTACATAGACACCCATCTTTAGAATCGGAGAAATTACATAGACACCCATCTTTAGAATCGTATTAAAAAGCACACCTGCTCAGAGGGGGAAATGCCGCTAAAAAGCGTTAAAGTACTTTTCATCTGAAACCAATTACATAGACACCGAAACCAATTACATAGACACCCATCTTTAGAACCAATTACATAGACACCCATCTTTAGAGTCGTATGAAAAACCAATTACATAGACACCCATCTTTAGAGTCGTATGAAAAAGCACACCTGCTAAGAAGGGGGGATACCCCTCAACAAGGATTAAAGTACGTTTTAGTTTAGTGATTGAGAATTTTCTTAGAATAATGAGCGCTGAGGATGGGAACGGCGCGCAAGGTCAATTTTTAGCCAGGCGTCAACGCTACAAGAGATGCTTTAGATGTGTCAGTTGCAGTGTTTTATGCGCGGTTTAACAACGCTTTCGCTTTGGTCATTCCCCGCAGCCGTTGATGATGAGTGTGGCGCTTGAATGCATTCATCATTTGCTCCGCACCTGCTGCGTAGCAGAAGTGTTTTTCGAATTCAGTTGTTAATGTTAACCACTGAGCAGAGTCTAATCCCAATCTTTGAAGAATAGGACTGTGGATATTATCGATATGACCGGCCTTATCATCTCGAATGAATCGGCCTGTCGTGTCTACCAATTCACAATAGTCTTTGAGTGAGTAAGCGATACCTTTGGGCATTTCTTCACAAGGGTTTCCTATAAAGGGCATTAACACGGTCGGTTGTGGTTGTTGGTTTTTAATGGCGTGAATTCGCTTTTTGATACTGGTGTGCTTTGACGTTTCAGGTGTGTTTGCCATTTTGGCTCGGATGGGGTTTAAATCTACATAGGCCATGCACGCCAGTACGGCACTTTCATCTAATAAGGCCTGAGATTTAAAACGCCCCTCCCAGAAATGGCCAGTGCAGCCGTCCTCTTTATTGGCTTCACGAGCAATATACTCATTCAAATCACGCATAAACCAACTTATGTCGTACAAGCGTTTTCGGTAGGTTTCAACTGTCTCATCAAAAGTGATTAGCTCACCTTGGCTCAACGTATCGCCGTTCATAAACTTCTGAGTAAGCAAAGTGCCTCTGTGCAGCTTGTGGTAACGCCTCAACACTTCATGGCTATCCCAATTATCAGCCATTGTTTTATCCACACATAGCACCACATGCGTGTGATTATTCATGACCGCATAGGCACAAATGTCGATGGAAAATACCGTAGATAAAAACAACAAACGCTCTTCAACCCAGCCTCGGCGATGCTCGTAACTCTGACCAGAATGCGTATCGACTCCGCACAAGAATGACTGGCGTACACACCGGGAAACGCAATGGTAATAAGGAGTATCGATTAAACTGATTTGGCTTTTTCGAGGTTGAGGCATAATCCATCTACCTGACAAAAATGAGACACACTTCAAGTCTAGTTCAGCCCTGAAAATTGACCATTTTTATAATGGGTGTCTTTCTTTCGTTTCCTTTGTATCGCTGACATCATCGCCATGTACAAAACGGTTCTGACTTGATGTCTGCCACCTTGGATTTTCCGCAACCCTTTATAGCGCCCACTTTCTCGATTCATGGGAGCCACACCGACTAACGCAGAGGCTTGTTCTTGGTCATGTAACCTAACTCTGGCAGGTTACTGATGATGGAAGCGGAGGCTATTTTTCCTATTCCTTTCATGCTCTGTAAGATGCAATTCTTCGCTTGATGAATTACATAGATACCCATCTTTAGAATCTTATAAAAAGTCTCTTGCTCAGAGGGGGGAATGCCGCAAAAAAGGTGAAAACGCGGGGTACACTGTCTGGCTTGTTTTTCGGTGAGGTTGTCAGCCACTATGTTGTGGAATAACACAAACCGGTAACCTGTTTTAATTATCGAATTTGGCGTCTAATTCCTTACACTGGAGGGATGAATAAATCATAATAAAAATTGAAACTAAAATGGCGAACAATAAAACCCTCTTACATTTTTCAATAGCCGTGTGTTTAGCTTTATCAGGTTGTAACCGTGAACAAACACCTGAATCATCAAACTCTACCAGTGAAGCTAAAGGGGAGATGAATAACGCGGTGAATAACCGTACTTTGGACGTAAAAGCCACTCCAGTAGACGAGGATGAACGTGAGTGGGTGTCGCTTTTTAACGGTAAAGACTTGCAAGGCTGGCAGACCTTTGTGAGTTACCAACCTGAAGACAGCAATTATCAAGATCCTGACAACTTGCCTGTTCGCGGTATCAACAATGACCCTAAAAATGTGTTCAGCGTGCAAGGTGGGATGCTACGTATTTCAGGAGAAGAGTGGGGCGGTATCAGCACTATCAAGGAATACGAGAATTTTCATCTTAAATTTGACGTGAAATGGGGCGATAAGAAATGGCCCCCCAGAGAAAACTTACCCCGTGACAGTGGTGTATTGTATTTTGCGGTAGGAGAAGCTGGCGCATCGATGAATCATTGGATGCGTAGCCACGAAATGCAAATTCAAGTAGGCGATAGCGGCGATTATCATAGCCTTGATGGTGTTTTGATTGATGCTCATTGCGGCGATGCAAACGACGGTGACTGGCATTTCTACCGCTACGATCCGGATATGCCACTGTGTAAAGACATCGCTAACCGTGTATTGAAGTTAGGCGAGTTTGAGAATCCGATCGGCCAGTGGGACTCCATGGAAGTTATTGCAGATGACACTATGGTCATTCATAAAATTAACGGCCACGAGGTGTTTCGTGGTTATCAGTCAAGGCAAGTGATTGATGGGGAACACGTGCCGCTCACAAAAGGAAGAATTGAATTTCAATCAGAGGGAGCAGAAGTCTTTTATCGAGATATTCGCATAAAGCAAAACCCTTAAGCTATTGCATCAAAGCAAGGTCGGCTGCGGTTAAAATCGCAAATTTAGCTTATCAATAAATACCGCTACGTTGATAGCTAAGCAGCATTATTTATCGTCGCTGAGCTTAAAGTTAACTAAGTTTCAGCGATTTGGCGCTTATCGCTTTGTGCTATTTCGATTGAATGCTCTAGTTGTCGGTTATGCAGTGTCAGCGTTTAGCTCAAAAGCGCGCATCCAGTCTTAACTCAGCGCCATCAGTGTCAAGCGCTGTGCCTCTTGCCTTAATCATCATCCTAATGCTAAGTCTCAACATTAATCTTGAACGCTAAATATTTAACAAAACGCAGTGCTATTTTGCGCTGACATCACCTTCAAGCCAGTCGTCTGTTCTAAAGGGCACCGCAGGTAAGTTTTCATTATTTGTAAGGTTGGCAATAGGGTTATTGGCCCAGGCGTAACGGACTGCAACGGGCTTGTTAATCTCTGGGTGAGAAACGATGACTGTTGCGCCTTCAATGTGCGCCAGCGCCTTACGAAATACTTTGTTAGCGCCGGCAATAATAAAGCCTTTTAATGGGGTATTGTCAGTCGTTCTGAGCCCCTCGGCGTTGTTAAATTCAAGCTTAATTGCGCCTTGATTAGCAATTGAGCGCACAAAGTCAGGGCCATTTGTCACCAGGCTATGCCCGTATATCTTAAATGCGGCTTGGCGCCATAAACGTTCTCCTACTTGGCGTTTTTGCTTGGGATGTAAATCGTCAGCACTGCCAACGTCTATTGACACCGCCATTGCGGTATTCGGTACTGATAGGGTTTGTCGCTGGGCATCTCGCAGGTAAGCCCATTTGCTATCGGGTTGCAATTCACTTGGTGGAAGATAGGCGGATATTTGTACGAAAAAGAATGGCAATTCAGGAGCTTGAGCTCGCTCACGCCAGTTACCAATTAAGTTGCTAAAAAGGGTGTGGTAATACTCGTGCTTGTTGATGTTGCTTTCACCTTGATACCAAATCACGCCTTGGGTGGTAAAAGGCAGTAATGGGTAGATCATCGCATTGTACAAAAAGCCTGGGGTAAAGCTGTAATTTGTCACTTTAGGCATCGGGGCTTCGATGTTGTTATTGAACCGCCAATGTGAAGAGAGGTCGATTTTAGAGCCGTCTATGTCTAAAAATATTTGCCCTTTTTTACCGACAATCACTCGATTATCCCAGTCGCTATTGACACGCAGCGTGATAATGTTTGTGCCTTGTCGCAACAATGCTGTGGGTATAGCGTGAACTGATTCATGGGTCTTCCAGTCTTCGCTCGCTAAGTGTTGGCCGTTAATAAAGATAAAAGCGTTCTGCACGATATCGCCGAAACTTAACGTGATGGGAGAGTCGGGTAGATTAGTCAACGTGAACTCTTTGCGTAGCCAAACGAAATGATGCAATGGCGTTTTGTTGGGCAATTCTATGTTTTGCCAATGGCTATCGTCATAATTTAATCCGTTAGCTTCTTGTCGCTTTGCCCCTTCGAGATCGTTTATCCGTTGCCATTTTTTTACGTTCTTCGCTTTGTTATCAGCAAGTATTTTGGGCCAGTTGTGCTGTGCTTTAACCTTTGCACTCTTTTCCGCATACCCTGGCGTGGCAGCGACAACGTTCAAATCAATCCAAGATTCAGCCGGTGTGCCGCCCCAATTGCTCTCAATAATGCCCACAGCAACATCTTCTTGCTGTTGTAGTTTTCGAGCAAAAAACCAGGCAACCGCAGAAAAATAACCAACGGTGTGGGGCGAAGCGACCTGCCAATGGCTATCAGGTAAGTGACGCTGTTTAGTGGCAGCAACTGTATCGGGTATATCGAAAAAGCGAATGAGAGGCCGGTTGGCCGTAATGATTTCTTGTTGATTGCCAACAACATCTCCTTTTAACTTCCACTCCATGTTGGATTGTCCGCTGGCTATCCATAGTTCGCCGTAATACACATCATGTAGGGTTTTTGATTCATCCGCCTCAACTGTTAGCGTAAAAGGCCCGGCTTTATCGTGCGCTGGCAACACGATTTCCCAATCACCATTGTAATCCGATTGGGTAAGGTAGTGTTGCCCCAATAAACTAACTGTGATTTTTTGGGCTGCAGGTGCTTCACCCCAAATTCGAACAGGTTTTTCTCGCTGCAATACCATATGGTCTGAGAATAACGGCGATATTGTCAATGCATTGACCTTGCTATTCATGCCTAGATAAAAAAGAAGTCCTAAAAGAATAAGGTGTCTCATTGCCGCTCCGTTATGACGTAAATAGACTCACTGTTAAACTTCTTGGTGTGATATTGCTGTTTTACGGCGAAATAGGCGCCGTTCATTTATGATATTTGCTTCTAATAATAAAGCGACTAGCGTTAAACCGATACTTACATGGCATGTTGATTAAGTGAGAGAAATTCATCTTCACTGAATTGACGTTTGAATGTGAATGCACTGGGCGATTCACTGTTATCGCGCAAAAGAGTAAGCTTGCTGATAGCTTCATCAAGGCTGGGCGTATGTCCTTGTGGGATCCACCACAACACATAGGTGTCTACGTCACTGTGTTGAAACCATTCTTTTTTACGGCGCATAAAATCTCTGTGATGTGTCTTAAACATAAAAGCCTTTAAGGCATCAATTGATTCCCACACTGACATATTCACAATCATGTTCGGATCATCAAAAGCATGGATGTGCGTGGCATCTCCGCTGTCATCTTGTAAGCGCCAAATAAAACCTGCGCTTGCCTCTGCTATGGCATTAATAGGCGCTAAATTATTCACAAAATCAGCCATTTCAGGTGCGTCTATTGGGTATAAAGTGGAGGCAATATTTAATTGGGCTAACGGCATCAGGGCTCCTAGTGAGTAATCGACGTCAAGTTTGTCAGTAACATCAGGTTTTGAGTTTTAAATTCTTGGGTTAGATAGGCTCAATGCCTGCACCTATGACAATCGCCCATTCATTCACATGCCAGTTTTTAACTAGTCCATGGCGCACATAGGGATCATTTTTTGCAAACTCTTCGGCGACGTTAGGTGAGGCACCTTCGAATACCAAAGCCGCGCCTAACGTAGGTTCGGTGAGTGCGCCGCCTAAACGCAGCTCACCCCGTTCGCAGGCTGCTTGAGCCAGCTTTAAGTGCTCATCTCGGTACGCTTCACGCCTTTTTAGATAGTCAGGCTCAACATCGTACGTCAGCAGATAATACATCTCGTTCCCTATCCTTTTTATAAATTCGCAGTGTACATCTTAAAGTAGATTTCAACGTACACAGCATAAATATGAGAAATAGTAGCAAGGAAATAAAGCAGAGTGTGCAAGCAGGTGTCAGTCATTATATAAATAAGGTTAATAGTAAAATGTGCAGATAAAACGTAGCTGCTGTTTACTGGCATTAAAGCGTCGTATGATGCTATCGAGTTGCCAAAAAAAGACCAGCTAGGCTGGTCTTGATTTCTTTAACACTTTCGTTAGCGCTATCTTTAACAGCATAGGAATAACGAGCAGATCGGTCGTGGACTATTTAGGAAGTTTAAAAGTCCAGACGCTGCCACCTTGGTTAAAGTGTTTAACGCGCTGTGCTACATCACCACCCCAAAGTGGAACGGCGCCCCCCCAGCCTGATAACACTGAAATGTACTGTTCTCCGTCCATTTCCCACGTAACGGGTGAGCCAACTATGCCTGAGCCGGTATTGAACTTGTATTTTATTTCTCCCGTTTTAGCATCAAACGCGAGTAAATAACCTTCAGGGTTACCCATAAACACTAAGTTACCTGCGGTGGCTAAAACGCCTCCCCATAATGGCGCGTAGTTTTGGTAGCGCCACACTTCTTTGCCTGTTTTAGGGTCGATTGCTTTTAATACGCCTATATATCCCTCGTTGATGGGTTTAATAGTAAAACCAGCACCTAGGTAAGCAGCGCCCTTTTTATAGGCGGTCGGTTCATTCCATATGTCCATTTCCCACTCGTTGGATGGCACATAAAACAATTCGGTGTCCTTGCTGTAGGCCATAGGCATCCAGTTTTTGGCACCTAAGAAAGCAGGTGCAGACACCACGGATGTGCCTTGCGTGCCGTCTTTTGACTCCGATGGATCGCCAGGGCGGTTGCTATCCACGAAGATAGGGCGCCCATTTTTGTCTAATCCGGAAGCCCATGTGATTTTATCAGCAAACGGGAAGCCTCGAATGTAGTCACCGTTCTCACGATTCAATACATAGAAGAAGCCGTTTCTATCCGCAGAGCCTGCCGCTTTGATGGTTTTGCCATTTTCTTTGTAATCAAAAGAAATCAGTTCATTTACGCCATCAAAATCCCAGCCATCGTGCGGAGTCGATTGAAAGTGCCACACTATTTTACCTGTGTCTGGGTCAATGGCTAAACGAGACGAAGAAAATAAATTGTCGCCTGGGCGAAGGTGAGAGTTCCACGGGGCAGGGTTACCGGTGCCGAAGAAGAGTAAATCTACATCAGGATCATAAGTGCCGCCTAACCAAGGCGCAGCGCCACCGGATTTCCATAAATCGCCAGGCCACGTTTGGCCGGGCTTACCACCCGATATGCCGTTCTCGGTTTTCTTTCCATCTCTCCATATGTAACCCATATGGCCTTCAACCGTAGGGCGCTCCCACACGAGTTGGCCATTGACTGCATCGTAAGCACGCACTTTACCGACTACGCCAAATTCACCGCCGGCTACACCAGTAATGATCTTGCCTTTAACGATAATAGGGGCTGCGGTGATAGAGTAACCGGCTTTATAATCTTCGACTTTTTTCTTCCAAACCACTTTACCTGTGTCTTTATTCAAAGCGACTAATTTGGCGTCTAACGTACCGAAAATAACGAGTTCACCATACAGGGCTACACCGCGATTGATCACATCGCAACAGGGCATAATACCGTCAGGCAAACGGGCATCGTATTGCCAAAGTTCGTCACCCGTGTTGGCGTCAATGGCATAAACCCGAGAATACGAACCTGTGACGTACATAACGCCATCTTTAATTAAAGGTTGTGACTCTTGCCCTCGCTGCTTTTCGCCACCTAATGAAAATGCCCAAACGGGACGTATCTCTTGCACCGTGTCGCCGTTAATTTTTGACAGGGGGCTGTAGCGTTGACCTTTAAGGCCCATGCCATACGACACCACATCATCTGTGGTCGCTTGGTCATTTAAAATATCTTTGTCTGTAACGTTTGCGGATACCGCAGGGGACAGTGCAATGGATATGAGCACTGATAATGACAATACTGCTTTCATACCTTTATTGTTCATCGTTATTTCCTCATGAAATTTTAGTTTTTTGCGTGTTTGAATTCAGGGCCTAATGAAGGTCATTGCTGTCTATTTCATATTGTTAAAACGGACCCCTTAATTAGGGTAGATGCATAGTATTCTGTGCGTTTAATTGGCTCTATGACTCAGGCGTAGGATATTTATTCATCACTTAGTAGGAGAGCTTAAGGCGTACGTTCAGGGAGAATAATATTCAGGGATTTCATATGTAATCTGGTAATCCTCAAATATCTTTCTCATGGTGCCGTCTTTCGTCATTTGCTCAACAATATCGCCTATGGCATAACCCAACTGGCGATAATCCGCCTTGACGGCCATGCCGATGTCCCACTTTTGTTTGCCAATATTCGGGAAACCGTTTTGTGCCAAAGGATAGCGCTGGTTGTTTAAATGGCTTTGGTAGTAACTGATTTGACTGCGCATGCCCATCACAGCATCCACTTCTTTTGCTTGCATTGCTTGTATCGCCAAAGGGATGGTGACAAATTGCTTGCTTCTGTCGCGCATGCGGCCAGCAAAGGCTGACATCAAATAAAACTGAGGGATAGAATCGTTTTCAACGCCTATATCGTGGTATTGGAAAACCGCAATTGTTGGCACAGACTCAATCGCTGATTGGTCAAACACTATCTGCCAAGATTCCACGTGGTAAGGCGCAAACATATGCACTTGGCCGTTCACCAATTCACCTATGTCATCGCGTTTCAAGCTGTATTTTTTATCGTAGGGGACCCGCAGCATTAGGTCTGCCACGGTGCGATCGAGGAAATGCCCCTTCCAGATATTATTACGTAGGTCATCTTCTACGGACTCATCCGCAGTGGCCCATTTTAACTTGAGCTTTACGCCTAGTTGCTGGGCAATATGCTTGGCTATTTCCACATCAATGCCCAGATCTTGGCCGTTTTGTTGAAACGAAAAAGGCACGAAATCGCGATAAACCGCTACCGTGATAAAGTCGGTTTGTATGATGTCATCGAAAGGGCGGGCCAGACTTGTTTGGCAGATAAACAGCGCGTAAGCCGCCCATATAACCCGATGTAAGGTTTTACTGGGTGTCACTGACAGACTCTAACCAGCTGCGAATGGCCCACAATGCTTCTTGATTGAGGTGTTCGGTCATCTTAGGCATGTAAACAGCACCGTTTCGGACAGCCCCATTTTGCACGCGATATACGTACCATTCGTCGCCATCGTAGTCAGGGGCTAGCATGCGTAAATCCGGTGCTATACCTCCAGAGACACCGCCTAAGCCATGACATCGCGCACAGTTCTGATTGTAAGCTGATGAGCCAACTCGCAAAATTTCGTCCCGGTCGTGACCTTCTACGTCACGGTACGGATTTGTGTCAGACCATTCTTCGCCTAACTCGGGTATGGTTGAGGTATCAACACTCTGCGGCGTCACAGAGCCATGTGCAGCCAAACCAAAAGAACAAGTCGTTATGGCTGCTATAAAAATGCTGCGGCTTAATGTATGTCTAATCATCACCGTTTATCCTCTTTGTATGTAACTGGTTAGTCATTTAATCAACGAGGGTCAGCTTACCCATCTACGGGGCATTCACACATTGCACTTTAGCTAGATTAAATCTCATCCTTTAGGATGATTTTTAACAAAGTTTCTCAGTGAAAATGCACTTAACTCTTTAAATTCAAATGGTTAGCGGATGTGGCCTAGAATTTCCAACAGGGGTGTTCTTCTATATGCTGATGTTAAAAGTCGTTTTAGCATGAACTGTAGTGTGCAAAGTAATGTGCAAGATAGTATGCAAGATAGTATGCAAAGTAGTGTGAAATTTAGCGTAAGGAGAAGAGCGGACTATGAACACGCAAACAAGCCGTTTAATGAAGCAGAAAATAAGCGTTATTAACCGTCTCACTTGGGTTTTGTCTACGGTTTGCATTTTGCTATGGAATGGCCATTCGGTCGCTAAAAATGCCCCCCTTAACTATGAGGTGAGTTATTTGAAGCTATTGAACGCGCCCGTGGCAACGTTCAGCAATATCAATGTGTTACCTGAAAACAGTGGCTTGCCTGGCGCGCAGTTAGCGGTGGCTGATGCTAACTCAACAGGTAAATTCATTAATCAATCTTTCACATTATCTCAGTTTGAGTTGCACGCTCCTCAAGAAGTGCTTAAGCGTATTGATCAGCAGTTTAAAAAGGGTGTGTTTGTATTTCTTGTCAGTGCGGACAGCGGTGTGTTTGAAACCATAGACAAATGGGCAAAAAACAAACCTGTGCTGGTGTTTAATGTCAGTGAGCCGGCGGATGATATGCGCCACACCTTGTGTTTGTCATCTGTGTTACACACAGTCCCAAGTTACCGAATGAAGTCAGACGCTTTGGCACAATGGCTTGTGGCAAAACGGTTATCTAAAATATTGTTGATCAAAGGCAAGGGAGTGGCCGATGAGCATATAGCATATGCGTTTTCTCTTGCAGCGAAACGTTTTGGATTAAACATTATCGAACAAAAAGTGTGGGACTTTAACACTGACTTGCGCCGCAGTACTCAGCAAGAAATTCCGTTATTTACTCAAACCTCGCGCCCCTATGATGTGGTATTTGTCGCTGATGCTCACAAGGACTTCGCCGAATTCATTCCTTACAACACATATTTGCCAAGGCCAGTTATCGGTTCAGCAGGGCTAGAAGCACTGGCATGGCATCGAGTCATAGAGCAGTGGGGGGCGGCGCAATTGCAAAGTCGTTTTCGCAAAATGGCGGCAAGAGACATGAATGAATTAGATTTCAGTGCTTATTTGGCAGTGCGAAGTGTCGCTCAAGCGGCCCAGCAAACAGGTTCAGGTAAACCGGCAGAGTTGATTGATTATATTCATTCTGATGACTTTGAATTGGCTGCATATAAAGGGCGTAAGCTCAGCTTTCGTTCATGGAATGGTCAGTTAAGAATGCCTTTGGCGTTGGTGCAACCCAACGCTTTTGTGTCTGAATCGCCCCAAGCGGGCATGCTACATCCCACAAACGAACTTGATACCTTGGGTTTTGATGCACGCGAAATGCGCTGCGAATGAGCCGCCAATATCACCAGAGGTCACATATGAAAAAGAACGTTTTGAATATATCGCTAATGCTGGGGATGTTGCTTGGCTGCAATGTAATCACTTTGGTACACGCCCAAGAACTCGCTTACGTTTCCAATGAAAAGGACAACACGATTTCGGTCATCAATCTTGCACAGCACAAAGTGCTGCGAGAGTTTGACGTTGGTCAACGACCCAGAGGGTTGGTACTGAGCCATGATGGCACTATTGCTTATCTGTGTGCCAGTGATTCTGACAGTATTCAGATCATTGATTTAGTTAATGAAACCGTTATAGGAGACTTACCGTCAGGAGAAGACCCCGAAACCATTGCGCTGCATCCCAATGGCAAAATCATTTATACCTCGAACGAAGATGATGCCCTGCTCACGGTAATTGATATAGCATCGAGACAAGTGATTACACAAATCGATGTGGGTGTAGAGCCCGAGGGGCTAGCTGTCAGCCCCGACGGTAAACTGGTTGTGGTTACCTCGGAAACAACCAATATGGTGCACTGGATAGACACAGAAACCTACGAAAACATCGATAACTCATTAGTCGGCGCACGCCCCAGATCGGCAAAGTTTTCACAAGATGGCAAGCAGCTCTGGGTTAGCTCTGAAATTGGTGGCACCTTGAGCGTGTTTGACGTTAATACCCGTCAGGTTATTCATGAATTTATTTTCGCTATTTCAGGGGTGCATAGGGACAAAGTACAGCCAGTAGGAGTAGAGTTGAGCGGTGACGGAAAAACAGCATTCGTTGCTCTGGGCCCAGCCAATCATGTGGCGGTCATTGATGTGCCTAGCATGAATATCGAAGAATATTTACTGGTAGGCAGACGGGTTTGGCAACTGGCGTTTAATCAAGACCAAAGCAAGCTGTTAACCACCAATGGTGTTAGCGGGGATGTGTCGGTAATCGATATTGCAAAGCGTAAGGTCACGCATTCTATCAAAGTAGGGCGTTACCCATGGGGCGTAGTTGTGCGTGGTGCGCAATGAACAAGCCATCAGACGCGAAGCTTAACCCGGTTGGGCAAAAAATTTCGAACAACAACCAACCCAGTCATAAAATAACCCACTCCAGTATCGAGGTGCGAAATTTGTCATACCGCTATGGCAAAAAGCGCGTGCTTGATTGCGTGAATTTAACCCTACCACAGGGTATCAATATTCTGCTTGGACCAAACGGTGCGGGTAAAAGTACCTTATTTTCTTTGCTTACCGGTTTAAAGTCTGCCCCGGGAGCTAACCCAAGCGCCAACAAACGCCTTGCAGACGATGAGGCCAATAGTGACATCAAAGTATGTGGTTTGAGCCTGCAAAGCGCCCGCAAGGACATCATGCGCTCAATGGGAGTGGTGTTTCAACAAAGCACCTTGGACCTAGATTTAACCGTTCAACAAAACTTGTTGTACCACGCATCGCTGCACGGTATTTCATCGGCGAATGCTCTGAGTAATATTGGTGACATACTGTTGGGATTATCCCTCAATGATAAGCTGGCTGTGAAAGTCAGAGCCTTGAATGGGGGCCATCGCCGGCGGGTAGAAATAGCCCGAGCCCTGTTACATCAGCCTAAGGTGCTATTACTTGATGAACCTACCGTAGGGCTTGATATAGAGAGCCGCGCGCTGATCATCAAATACGTGCGCACCTTAACCCAGCAACAAGGCCTTTGTGTGTTGTGGGCGACGCACCTGATGGATGAAGTCAGTGCACAAGACAGCTTGGTTGTGCTTAATAGTGGGCAAGTTAAAGCGCAAGGGGTTACCCAAGATTTATGTGCCCAATATCATGTCGATGAGGTGCCTCAGCTTTACCGTACGTTAACCGCCAGCATGGAGGCACTATGAACCCAGCAACGTACTTATACTGCATGAATGGCATTATTAAGCGAGAGGTATTGCGCTTCTTACAACAAAGGACCCGCTTATTGAGCGTATTGGTGCGACCATTGCTGTGGCTGGTTGTGTTTGCGGCTGGGTTTCGATCTGCGCTGGGGATCTCAATAATGGAACCCTACAGTACCTACATCACCTATCAGCAATATATTACGCCCGGGCTTGGCGGCATGATCATCTTGTTTCATTGCATGCAAAGCTCGTTGTCTATGGTGTATGACCGAGAGATGGGCAGCATGAAAGTTTTACTTATGAGCCCAATGCCTCGGCCCTTTTTGCTTTTTAGTAAACTCGTGGCCGGTGCTATTTTGTCGACCTTTCAAGTGCTTATATTTTTGTTCATCACCCGATTAGTGGGAGTCGATATTGAATTTACCGGATATTTATATGCTGTACCTGCTATTTTCTTGATAGCGTTTTTCCTCAGCGCGCTGGGATTAATGCTCGCGAATCTTATTACTCAGCTAGAGAACTTTGCAGGCGTGATGAACTTTGTCATTTTCCCGATGTTTTTCTTGTCCAGTGCACTGTATCCCTTATGGAAAATGCAAGAAGCAAGCGCCGTGTTGTTTTGGGTCTGTCAGTTTAACCCCTTTACGCACTGTGTAGAGTTATTTCGATTTGCGCTTTACGGGCAAGTCAACGAACTTGCTTTTACCGTGGTTTTTAGCAGCGCCATGGTGACTTGCGTTATTGCCCTAGTGACGTTTCGAGGTCGTGGATAATGTCTCCCTGCTTTACAAGCAGTAATGCGCGCTGACTTTGGCAGGAATGGCCTCCTACTTTAGAAGGAGGCTTAAGAATGACTTTTAGTTAACGTTATGAATTATATAGATTATTTTAGTTCTTTCTTTTCTTGGCGTAAGTTGTAGCAAAGGCATCTATCCGTTAATTTCCTTGTTGAAGTGATAACTAACGCAATGGAATTGATGATGAGATATGCAGTCGCAGTCGGTGTAATGTTAAGTTTTGAGGGCATGGCAAGTGAAATCGCCAGTCTTGAAACAATCAGTGTGTTTGGCCAAAATCCTCTTTTTAGTGAACACAACACCACCAGTATCATTGGCAGTATACAAACCATTAGCACAGAGGAACTAGCGCAAAGCAATGCGCTCTCGCTGTCGCAACACATGAAAAATCGCTTAAACAGTGTGCATATCAACGATGTACAGAACAATCCTTTTCAACCTGACGTGCAATACCGCGGATTTACCGCGTCGCCTTTGCTTGGGTTACCACAAGGTATTTCTTTATACCTCAACGGTATTCGATTTAACGAACCATTTGGCGATACCGTCAACTGGGATCTTATTCCTTTTGCTGCCCTTGATAGCGTCGCGTTGTACTCGGGCTCGAACCCTAGTTTTGGGCAAAATACCTTAGGCGGTGCATTAGACATGCGGGTCAAAAATGGTTTCACCTTCGCGCGCAATGAACTGGACCTACAAATAGCCAGCTTCGGTCAACGCCAAGCGACGGTGCAAAGCGGCGGAAACAATGGCCGTTGGGGCTATTATGTGGCAATTAACCGTTTGAGCGAAGACGGCTGGCGAGACTTTTCAAGCAGTGATTTGAAGCAGGTGCTAGGCACACTAACCTACCAAGGGGATATTCATCATCTTGAGTTATTCGCCGCGGCTAATGACAACGCCCTGACCGGCAATGGCGCTGTGCCCGAGGGATTACAAGTCGCCCAGGGGTACGACGCTATTTACACTTACCCGGATAAAACTGAAAACGATCACCGCATGTTTGCGCTTAGTAGCGAGTCAGCGTTAGGTAATGGTTTTACAATGCAAGCAAACAGCTATTACCGACGCAACAATATTGACACTACTAACGGTGATGACAGCGACTACGAAGAATGTGAGTTTAATAATGTTGTTACCTTGTGTGAGGAAGAAGATGACGACGTAGAGCGTGTCGAATTTGTGGGTTATGCCCCAGAGGTAAGCTTCAGTGACATTTCTGATTTGGACGCTGACGATATAGACGGCACGTTGAACCAAAGCGCTACTGAAAACAAAAGTTATGGCGTAGCTTTGCAGCTTATGCATAGTAAAAAAACTCAGCATGCAGAGCATGAATGGGTCATTGGTGGCGGAATTGATCAAGCTGATATCGATTTTATCAGTGATACCGAGTTTGGTATTTTGCATAACAGCACACCAGAGGATGATCGTTCAGTATCACCCACAGGTTTTTTTGATAGTGAGTCCCAAGTGAGGCTAGGGGTAAAAACTTATGAGCACTACCTCTACTCAGGTTACTCAGTGCGCTTTGATGAGCGCTGGTTACTCAGTGTCTCTGGGCGCTATAACGACAGTAAAATATCGATGCACGACAGGATAGATGTTGGTGAGGGCTCGTTAAACGGCGAGCACCATTTCAATCGTTTCAACCCAGCGTTAGGCGTTCAGTATTCTGTTTCCCAAAAATGGGATATATCACTGAGTTACAGCGAGTCGTCACGTATGCCAAGCCCAGCAGAGCTAAGTTGTGCCGATGAAGATGACCCGTGTAAATTACCCAATGGTTTTGTGGCCGATCCGCCATTGAATAAAGTCGTTGCGAAAACCATTGAGGCGTCAGTTGATTATCACACTGATGCTAATACGCTAACGGCCACTTTATATCGCACCAAAAGTGTGGATGACATTATTTTTCAACAAGCGGGTGTGACGCAGTCAGAGGGCTACTTTATCAATGTTGATAAAACCAATCGCCAAGGGGCAGAACTGTCTTTCTTGCATCAGCGAGAAAACCTTAGCTTTGGTGCCAATTACAGCTACTTAGACGCTACTTTCGAATCAGAATTTGTCACATTTAGTCCGAATAATCCCTTAGGAGGAGGTCGTCAAGTGGAAGCTGGAGACACGATCCCTGGCCAGCCTCAGCATCAAGTGAAAATGCACACCGATTGGGCACTGAACGAAGCACTGAGTGTAGGCGCCGAGTGGTTGTTCTCATCGTCATCGTACTACCGCGGGGATGAAGCAAATGAGAACAAAAAAATATCGTCTTACGCAATTGCCAATGTGTATGCCAAGTATCAAGTAAGTGAGTCTGTGCAGCTTTCAGCGCGGATTGATAACGCCTTTGACCGCCAATACCATACCTTTGGTACCTATGGTGAGCCAGACGAGGTGTTAGAGGATGTATACCCTGAAATTGATGAGGCTTTTTTTGTTGGCCCAGGCAGTCCAAGACGAGTAACGGCTAATGTGCAGGTACAGTTTTAATGACTAAGCATGCTGGTATTCATCGAAAATGCCGTCTTTCTGCCTTAATTGACGAGAGTAGTCATACTAAAGGAGGAAAGAATAAAAACCAGGTGAGCAATAGCATAAAACATACATTATCGAATACTTTGAGAACTGTGATGTTTCGAGAGTCAGTTAAAAAAAGAATCCCCGTTTTTCAGCTTTCCATGCTGGCTGTTACCAGCTTGGTTGCAGCGAGTATCGCCGAAGCCAAAGCTACCGAGGCAAATACTGCCAAAGCCAATATGTTCAAAGAAGACCTGTCTGAGTCACAGGTTACAACGACTGATATACCTGATGTCATTGTTGTTACAGGCACGCGTCAAGCGGAAAACCTATTAACACTGACTGGTAATTTGGCGCGCATCAATCGCCAAGATATTCAAACGGTAAGCTCGGTTTATCCAAGCGATCTACTTAATCGCGCGAGTGGAGTGTATGTACAAGCCAATAATGGCATGGAGTCTTTGCCTTCTTTGCGCTCTCCCGTACTGACCGGACCGGGTGCAGGGGGGGCTTTTTTAATTTTAGAAGATGGCATTGCAACACGTGCAGCAGGTTTTGCAAATAACAACGGCTTATCAGAGCTTAACTTAGCACAAGCACAAGAAGTGGATATCGTACGTGGCCCAGCGAGCACTATTTATGGGTCAAATGCGGTTCACGGTGTGGTGAATGTGATTAATCAAGCGGTACGTGACGGCGGGGACGTATCTTTGTTACTTGGGCCAAACGAGCACTATCAAGTGCAAGGTACTCTGGGCAACGATTTTGGTGCACACGGTTTAAGCATTAATACGCAATTAATAGACAATGGCGGCTACCAAGACGACAGTGATTTCACGTCAGCCAAAGTGGGGCTGCGTCATGAATACCGTGATGAGCTCAACGCGATAACGACCAGTGTTGCGGGCTTCTTACTTGACCAAAATACCGCGGGTTTTATTGCCTCTGGCGACAATGGGGAAGGTTGCTTTGAATCTACTTACGCAGATGACCGCTTGTTTAAAGACACCCAAGCAATGGAAAAAAACTGCGAAGACGACGCCTACCGAAAATGGTCATCAATGCGTGTTGCGAGTAAGTGGCAACGTACTTTGTCTGATGACAGATATTTTGTGCTTACGCCTTACGTTCGAACGAATGATATGGAGTTTCGCCAGCATTACTTACCCTCTGAAGCGATAGAAGAAAATAGCCACTCCAGTTTTGGATTGACCAGTAGTTATCATTGGCAATTTGACCCGCGTCTCGCCCTTGTTATGGGGGCTGATGCAGAGTGGACTTCAGGCGAGCTCACTGAAACCCAACAAAAGGCCAGTACCTTTAGCTTTGGTAAAGCGCGCCAGCAAGGTGTGCATTACGACTATGAGGTTGATGTGTTGACGTTGGCTCCTTATGTTCAAGCCGACTGGCAATACAGTCACGCGTTGAGAATGTCTGCCAGTGTGCGTTTTGATAGTACCCATTACGATTACAAAAACAGGCTTGCTGATGGAACCACACAGGCTGACGGCAGCCCATGTGTTAATGGTAACAATGAGCCTGTGGCATGTTTGTATCAACGCCCAGCTGACAGCAAAGATGATTTCGATAACATCAGCAGCAAGATAGGGTTTAATTATTTGATGAACGAGAGCGTCGCGCTTTTTGCTGATTGGTCTCAGGGATTCAGAGCGCCGCAGACGACCGACTTGTACCGAATTCAAAACCAGCAAGTAGCAGGACAAATTGAATCAGAAGAAATTCGGAGCCAAGAGGTTGGGGTGAGAGGCTTAGCACTTGATATGAACTTTGAGCTGGTGGCTTTTTATATGACTAAAGATCACTTCTTCTTCAGAGATGATGATGGCCTGAATGTAACTGATGCTGAAACGTCTCACAAAGGCGTGGAAGTGGGGCTTGATTATCCAATACTTAGTAACGTATCTATTGCGGTTAATTACACCTACGCGATTCACCAATACGAATCAGAACATGCCAATAGCGGTGTACTGAAAGGGAACGACGTCGATACGGCTCCACGTCAGTTGGGCAATGTGCGTCTCGCTTGGCAGCCCACTAAAGACTCATCGTTGGAGCTCGAATGGGCGCACGTGGGTCGTTACTACCTAGATCCATCGAATGAGCATGAATACCAAGGGCACAATTTGTTGCAACTTCGTGGTCAATTTTCACTGTCTGATAAAGTGCGTCTTTTGGCGCGACTAGAGAATGTACTAGACGAGCGATATGCCAGTCGCGCAGATTATGCGTTTGGCTCTTACCGCTACTTTGGAGGCCAACCCAGAGCGATTCATTTGGGCATTGAAGCAAGATTTTAATGCTTAAATTACATGTCAGCTATTAAAAAGCGGGTACAGATTTAAACAAGTCTAGTCAGCAATTGGGGCGATTAAGCGTAAGAGGAGTAGTCAATGTTCAAGGGCGTAGAAATACGACGTTTACTGATATTTAGCTTGGTTGTGATCGTGATGGCTATGAGTATGAAAGCTTTAGCACAGACGACGCCGAACGTGCGCCTGGGGGTGTTGAAATACGGCACGGTTAATTGGGAAGTGGATGTAATTAAACACCACAAGCTGGATAAAAAATACGGATTCACGTTAGAGGTATTATCTTTGGGCAGTAAAAATGCTTCAGCAGTGGCTTTGCAAAGTAATGCAGTGGACATCATTCTAACTGATTGGCTATGGGTAAATCGCCAACGCGCTAACGATAAAGACATTACACTTTTCCCCACTTCTATTGCTACCGGGGGCTTGTATGTTCCAAAAGATTCATCTGCTAAGGATGTTCGCGATTTAGCGAATAAAAAAGTCGGTATTGCTGGTGGCGAGGTGGATAAAAACTGGTTGTTACTGCAGGCATATGCAAAAGCTCAATATGGTTTTGATATAAAAAACAAAACCGCGCCGAGTTTTATGTCTCCTGTTCTACTTAACGTCCTTATGCTCAGAGGCGAGCTTGATGCGGGGATCAACTTTTGGCACTACGGTGCACGCTTAAAAGCCAAAGGGTATCGACTATTGGTCACGGTGCCAGAAATATTACACGCCCTTCACATTGAAAACGATGTGCCTCTGCTGGGCTGGGCATTCAAAAAACCTTGGGCTGATCAGCATGCGAAGAGCATCAAAGGTTTCTTGCGAGCATCACTGGCCGCAAAGCAAATTCTTTACTCATCAGATGATGAATGGGCGCGAATTCGCCATTTAACTAAAGCTGAAAATGATGAGGTGTTTACGGGGTTACAAACCGAATATCGAAGGGGCTTGTTGCATCGATTTGGTCCTGAGGAATTAATGGCAACGAAAGACATATTTACTGTGTTGGCGGAGCATGGTGGACACAACTTGGTAGGCAATGCCACATCCCTAGATGAGCATACGTTCTATGCGTTTGACCAGCGTTTATTGACCTGGCACCCTGTGGTTGAAGATGAAAGCGCTCAATGACATTCCTTCTCGTTGCGCAAACCTGCCTGCTATTGTTGCCTGCTTGTCCTCAATGTCATTTTTGAGCCAGGCTACGCGTCGCTGGTTGTTTATCCGTATAGGGACAGTCTTGCTCGTTGGGGCAATCTGGCAAGCGGCCGCGTGGTTTGTGGCCAGCCCTGATTTCCCTAGCTGCACTGGGGTGCTCAGCAGCATTCATTTTCATCTCACCCAAGGAGATATGCTTTTAAATCTATGGGTCACGCTCAAGCGTGTGGCCATCAGTTTTGTTATTTCAATGCTCATTGGTGTCGTCATAGGCGTGCTGATGGGAACGTATTCAAAGCTCAATCGATTGACTGATACGGCGTTGATCATCGCTTTAAATGTACCTGCTTTGGTAACCATTTTGCTGTGTTATATTTGGTTCGGTTTGGTGGAAAGTGCTGCGATTGCCGCGGTGGTGCTAAACAAAATCCCTACGGTTGTGGTGATGATCCGAGAAGGCGCGCGGGTCGTGGATCACGATTTGCTGGCCGTGGCTAAAATCTATCGATTGTCACCCAGGCGTACCTTTTTCAAGGTGTTTTTGCCGCAATTGTATCCCTTTATCATGGCATCCGCTCGCTCTGGGCTGTCATTGATCTGGAAAATTGTCCTCGTTGTAGAGTTACTTGGACGCAGTGACGGAGTAGGCTTTGCGCTAAATACCCAATTTCAGTTCTTTGATATCACTGGTATTTTGGCTTACACATGTGCCTTTATCAGCATCATACTGTGTATTGAAGCCGTTGTTTTTCGTCCACTTGATAGGTTAATCGCTCGGGGAAGTGTGCATGGCTGAACTTACCGTTCGCATCGAAAATAAACAGTACATACAAGGCACGAATGTACTCGATAATATCGAATTTGATTTAGGGGCAGGGGAGTTCGTTGCTATCATTGGCCCTTCGGGCTGCGGTAAAACAACCTTGCTCAATTTAATAAGTGGCCTCGAACCAAGCGAGGCGGGCAATATTGTATTTGATGGCGAGCCTTTGAACGAACAAATGTGTCCTCCAATTGGATACATCTTTCAACAACCCAGATTGATGCCTTGGTTAACGGTTGAGCAAAACTTGAGGTTAGTACAGCCAAACAGCCACCCGGACACTATCGATGAATTACTGTCGAGTGTTGGGCTAGAAGGCAAACAAAACTGCTACCCTCGCACGTTGTCTGGAGGTATGCAGCGCAGAGTCAGTATCGCCCGTGCTTTTCTTATTAACCCCAAGTTGTTGCTACTCGATGAGCCGTTTAATTCACTTGATGCCCCTACGGCAGCTCGTCTGCGTTTGTTGCTTATTAAATTTTGTCAGCGGCAAGGGTGCAGTGTGATTTTTGTGACGCACGATTTGCAAGAGGCAGTGTACTTAGCCGATCGAATTTTATTCTTGAGTCAGTCGCCGAGTCGTATCGTACATCAAGAATCCGTTGCTCTAACGCGTCCGCGAACAGAATCTGGCGCTGCTGAACTTAGCTGGCAAGCCGCTTTATTAGCAAAATACCCGAGCTTGCTTGCAGGCAGTGTTATTTGATGTGCGCTGACTAGCAAAATGATGAAGTCATCAGAATGACGATACGACTTAATAGAGAAGCTAATAGGGAAGTTAATAGCGAAGCTGTGACCGACGTTATTAAAAATAGACCTCGTCTTTGGGTATCAGAAACACGACAAAGCTTGAGTCAAGAATTGCATAACCGGCCCAGTGTCCAAATGGCGACTTGTTCCACTGTTAGCCACATTGCTGTGCGAATTAACCAAGACCAGAGAGAGAAAGAGTTTCAGCAACTATGCACCTTGTGTGCACGTTATAATGCGCCACCTCCAGAGTCGGATGCGTGCTGCTATTATCAGCATTTCACGGGTTTCGAGATCCGCTGGGAACGACACTTAGAATTCTCCAGTTACACCTTTATCAGAAAGGGCGTTAGTGAGGCTTTATTTGACAGTTTTGCTATTGAGTTTGTGCCCCAGCAATGGTTTGACTCACTAGTGGGTGAGCTTGTTAGTGCGGTTAACTTGGTATTGAGTGATGAGCTCTTCAGCGATACATCACTCTTTCAAGCGTTTGAAAACTATCAAGTCTTCGGTAGCACGGTAGCCAGTGGGCGAGCCAACGTGTTCACTTCCTTTCGAGTTCACAGCGATGGTTTTTCCCGGGTTTATATTCAGTCATCGGCATTGAATACCTATCAAGCAGGTCGCTTAGTGCAGCGTTTGCTGGAAATTGAAACATATCAAATGATGGCGCTGTTAAGTTTACCCATTGCTAAAGCGTTGTCTGCTGATGTAGCACAAATAGAGCAGCGCTTAGTGGCAATAAATCAAAGTATGGCGAGCACTAAGGGTGCTGATGATGGAGAAATGCTCAGCGCTTTATCGCATTTAGCCAATCAAACAGAGCAAATACTGGCTGATATTAGCTATCGATTTAGTGCCACGGATGCCTACTACGAACTTGTGTGCTCACGCATTACTCAGCTCAAAGAGCAAGAGCTAAACCACAAAGAACGCTTAAGTGAGTTTGTTACTCGAAGGCTTGGACCTGGTGTTAAAACGTGTCAGGCGTTAACGCGCCGATTAGACGCGTTAACCTGTCGCATCGAACGGGCAAGTGGTTTACTGCGAACACGTGTTGATTTATCGATTGAACAACAGAACCAAAAATTGCTCGCTGCGATCAACCGAAGGGGGGAAGTGCAGTTACGCTTGCAACAAATAGTGGAAGGTGTGTCAATTGTGGCGATTGTGTATTACTCCATGAGTCTGCTGGATTACGTACTAAATGCGCTCGCATCGGTTGATTTAGCGCTGGATAAAACCCTAGTGAAGGGCATTTCTGTTCCTGTACTTCTACTTTCTACTTGGCTAGCGATGCGCTTGCTCTTAAGGGCTATCAAAAAACACACTCACTGACTTATTTATTCGATTTTGCTCGGCCACTACTGACGGTTGTGTTTGCAAAAATGCGTCCCTCCTTAAGTACTAGTTCTTTTTCGTCATACTAAATAACGCGCGATTTCGTTATCTCGTTCAATTCTTTACCCAGTCTGGTGTTTATATGATCCCGTTGAACGATAACAAAAAACGGGAAACACAATCATGAACACATTAACGAAATTTGGCCTCTTGTCAGTGGCGATCGCTTCTTCTTTCAGTGCTGCGGCTAAAATAGACATATACGAAAACGACGGTTTGAGCTTCAGCGCTGACGGCTTGGTCAATGCTTTCTATTCCAATAGTTCAATTGAAACCACCGATGCAGGCGGGGTCGGTACTGACAGAGATCAATCTCGAGTACGTATGGGGTTTTTACCGAATAATGTAGGCTTTAACTTTTCAAATCAGTTATCAGACATGAAGATTGAAATGCGCTCTTCTTTTTGGGTGTCCATAAACGATTCTGATAATAATCGAGACGCCTCTCCCGCTGATTTAGGGACCGGCTCGTTGATTGACGTTCGCCAATTTTATGCAACAGTCAAAGCCGATTGGGGGGAAGTGCTTATCGGTAAAGACTTCGGTCTGTTTAACCGCGCCAATATTTTAAACGATGAATTGCTCTTGGGCTTTGGCCAAACCTCTGACTTTTTTGGTCTAGTCGATGGCGGTAATGTGACATTCGGTAACATTAGTACTGGCTATACGTATCCTTTCCCTAAGGCGCAGATCACTTATAGGTCGCCTGAATTCAATGGTTTCAAAATTGCGGTGGGCCTGATGGACCCTAACAAAGTGTCATCTGATTCTTCTGAAGATTTACCGCGTTTTGAGGCCGAATTAATGTACAACTCCACGTTTGACAGTGGCTCATTTATGGCGTGGTTAAGTGGTGTTAGCCAATCCAGTGAAGTTGATGGAATAGAACAAGATCAATCAGGCGTGGGCTATGGTGCGAAAGTAAAGTTTGCGGGCTTGGCACTGAGTGCGTCGGGGTATAGCACTAAAGGCTTAGGGCATGTTGCAGGGCTAGATCAGTTGGTTGGCCCTGAGGTGATCGAGACTGACGGTATGTTATTTCAAGCGTCTTATACCATGCACGACCATAGATTTGTTGTCACCCACGGCAGAACTGAAGTGGAAAACACTGACAGTGTATTGGATGCCGAACATACCAATACGGGTTTGGCTTATTTCAATACGCTGCGCCCGGGACTCACCGCCGTTTTTGAATACAACCACACTGAAGCAGACGTAACGAATTCTTTGGCAGGGGAGGACAATGACACGGTTTCTGTTGGTGCCGTGGTGACATTTTAAGCTGAATGAAAAGCAACGAACACAGGAGTTAGCATAATGCAAAGCGTAAAATTAATGGTGCTGTATCCACAACCAAAAGACAAAGTACAGTTTGAGGGGGACTATGTTTTGCATTTAGCCATGCTTCATCAGGCATTACACATTCCTAAAACGGACGAGCTACCTTACACAGTGACTAAGTTTACTGCTGTCGGGGATGAAATACCCAAGTACTATCAGATGTTTAGTATGCTGTTTAACTCGATAAATGCATTGCAAAAAACACTGGCAAGCGAAGAAATGCAAAGGGTGGCAAACGATGCTGTTCGTATATCATCTGGGGGAACGCCGAGTATTTTAATTGGAGTTGATGATTAATCGGAAAGTTTTATTACCTGATGCAGTAAAACCCCCGTTTTACTGCATTTTTGTGTTAAAAAACTGTTAATTTCGGGTGGGTTAAGAGCGCTAAATAAGGTAGAATATTTTATTTAAAACATAGTGTTAAGCATCATGTATAAAATTCTAGTTGCTGATGATCACCCTTTATTTCGTGAAGCGATAATCAATACGATCAGTTCTGCGTTTCCTGGCTCTACTACCTACGAAACAGAAGACATTGAATCAACGCTTGAGTTAGTCAAAAGCAATGACGAAATAGACCTGATCTTACTCGATTTGAACATGCCCGGCATGACGGGGCTTAACGGTTTGCTGGATGTTCGCAATGAATGCCCCACCACGCCAGTGGTTATTGTTTCGGCTGAAACTGAAAAGCAAAAGATATTGCAGACCCTTTCCTATGGTGCTGTTGGCTTCATTGCTAAGTCTTCCTCAAAGCAGGTGATTGGCGAGGCTATTCAGAGTGTGTTTGCTGGAAATGTGTATTTACCGCCTAATATTATGCGCAGTCAGGCTGTTGCTAATCAGACCAATGAATGTGAAATTTCTCCCGAAAAAATATCACTCTTGACTCGCCGTGAACTCATTGTGCTAAAACATTTAACCAAAGGTGAGGCCAATAAACAGATTGCTTATAATCTGCATATTTCAGAGACAACCATTAAGTCTCATGTGTCATCTATCCTTAAAAAGTTGGGCGCTACAAACCGTGTGAAAGTGGTGGTGGGTTGCGGCGATATCGACTTTAATCAATATTTAAAACGCTAAGCTTTACGCAACAAATAGAGCATTGATGTTTTCAGTTTCATGGGTTTTACCGGTTTATTAAGCAACAGTATTTTGCTGTTCTTGATTTCGTTTTTGAGTGACTGGCTGTAGTTGGCTGTGATCATAATAGTCGGGAGGGCGCTGCGCCGAGTTTGATTAATATGGTGTGCCACATCTACGCCCAGTTCACCATCGTTTAAGTGGTAATCGACCATTAGAATATCCACCTCATCGTGAGCAATATTTACCTTTTCCTTTAACGCCTCTAAGCTCACCGCGGTAACCGTATGACAGCCCCAGCCGGAGAGTAAATGCGACATTCCTTCGCAAACACTGATGTCGTTATCGACTAACCAAATTCGGCAATGTGAAAAGTCTGTTGGGCTAACGAACGTCTGTACGTTGGCCAAGTGTTTTGGCAGCTCCTGCTTCGCAGATATGGGTACGGTAACGGAAAACACAGAACCTTTGCCCAATTCAGAATTGACGGTGATTTTATGGCCTAATACATGAGCAATTTTATCGACTATGGCCAGCCCTAAGCCTAAGCCATTGCCAAAGGCACTTTGCGATGATTTTAAGCGTTTAAATTCTTTAAAAATTTCGGTGAGTTGATCTTGTGCAATGCCGGAGCCGGTATCCCATATTTCTATTGCCACGTGATCTCCCCTGCGTTTACACCCTAGTAATACCTTACCTTGAGCGGCATATCGAAACGCGTTCGACATAAAATTACGTAGAATGCGTGCAAGTAATACGCTGTCGCTATACACCATGATGTTTGATGGCACATAGCGCAATTCGATATTGTATTGGCCGGTGGCTTGCCGGTATTCATTGGCTAAGTTATCCAGTAGCTCTGAGAGTTTAAATATTCCTTTATCTGCTTTGACTACGCCGGCATCTAGCTTGGAGATGTCTATTAGCGTACTGATCAAATTTTCTAAATCATCTAAGGAATTGGTTAATGAGTTGACCAGCGGTAGGGACTCCGCATTAACGAGCGTTTCGCCTAATGAGCTGGTGAAAAGTTGGGCTGCGTTAAGCGGCTGCAGTAAGTCATGACTGACTGCGGCAAGAAACTTTGTTTTTGAAATGTTGGCAAACTCAGCCTCACGTTTAGCCGTGGTGAGGTTGACCTGGGCAAGCCTGCGCTCTTCTGCCTCAATAATGAGTTCATCATTAAGGCTTTTGAGCTGGGACGTGCGCTCAGCCACACGAATTTCAAGCTGGTCGTGGGCTTTTTGCAAAGCGACAGCGTTGCGTCTACGTTCTGTTACGTCTCTGACTAAAACAAAAAATCCTTGTACATTACCGTCACTACTGCGATTAGGTACGTAGGACTTTAACAAATACCGAGATTCACCAGCGTGATTTTTTTCCGCTATTTCAAAGCTGACACTCTCCCCTTTTAGGGCACGTTCAATATAGGGACGAAGCTGGCGGTAATCAGAATCTACCCGACTATCTTTGATTGACTCACCATCTAAACTGCCTTGGGGCCAACCGTACCAATCCACATAGACTTGGTTGGTAAATTGAAATTTTAAATCGCTGCCAATATACGCGATCATAGCGGGTACGTTATCTGTGATCAGTCGTAGCCAACGTTCGCTTTTCTCCAGAGATTCCGCATAGCGATGTCGCACTGTGATATCCGTATAGGTTTTGATTAATTTACCGTTGAGTAATCTGTGGTCGCGTATTTCTAATACAGTGCCGTTTGAGAGAGTTTGTACATAGTAACCGTCTTTATTTCGAGGTCGTTCGCCAAGTTCCAATTCGGTTAAATTGGTTAAATGCTGAAAGTAAGGCATGGAGCGCAATTGGTTAGGGGAGAGCTGACTCATTTGCACAAACCGGTTATTCCATACCTCAATCTGGTTGGCGTTACTGATCATGACAACCCCTTGGGATAAGTTGTCTATTAGGCCTTGTAGCAACATGGACTTCTGGATCATGCCTTGTTCGTAGCGGGCGGTTTCAGCTACCTTGACTTCTGTGATGTCAGTGTACAACATCACCCAACCACCTTCGCTTGTGCGCCGCTCGTTGAGTTGAAACCAACGTCCATCGGCTAATTGATACACAGGACTGCTTTGTTCGCCACCTGGGCTTGCACGCCTGATCATACCGCTGGATTTTGCTCTATCTTTCAAATCGTTGAAGTTAGCACCTTCTTGAATGGCCAACCCTGTTTTACCCCAGAACGTGGCAAAGTTAGAATTTTGCAGCAGTATCAAGCCGTCACTATCGAGCAGTACAAAGGCTTCAGAGATACTCTCTATGGCATCGATAAAACGCTGTTTAAATATATTCGCATCTTCATTGGCTTGCTTTAGTGCGCGATGACTATGCTCAACCTCGGCCAAGGTTTCATTTAAAATTTGGGTCTTTTCTCTGACTTGTTCGGCTAAATGTACAGAATGTTCAAACGCCGCGTAGGGCGCATATTGATTACCGCCGCCTTGTTCAACTCTAGATATGAGTGCATCGTTAATTTTTTTAAGCTTCGTGTTTTCAGCTCTTAACTGGGCCAACTCCTGCTGCAGGTCTTGCTCACTCATTCGTTACCCCCGGCAATGAAAACGCCGGTGAACGTTTGATTTAAATGCGTGCCATCAATATGTTCTCCATAGGTGTTGAAACCACGTATGTTGTATCGCTGTTGCAATTCCTTAGCTTGCTTGAGTTGCTGGCGCTGCTCTATTTCGAGGCGGCGTAAGAAACAATCGCAAGTCAATACTAATTCAGGCTCTCCATATTGGGAGGTCATACGGCTCAACTCGCTGCTAAGGGATGCGAAAATATCATCCATCACCACAGTGCTCAGCACAATACCTACATCTACAGCGCAGTAGAAGGTTAGGCTCAAATCAGCTTCATTCACTTTTTGAATAGAACGAATATAGTATTGTCCTCCGACTTTAACTGCCAAGGGGTAAAGAGCAAATAACTCTGGGCTAAGCTCACCTACGGTGACATTTAATAATCTTGCATACTCGAGCGCGGCAGGTTCAGCATTTAACTCAAACACAGTACGACTGTCAGCATCCGCTGCGGTGACGACGACTTTACTTGTGGGGTGTTTGATATGATTACAACTGAATACTTCAAAAGCACATGTGGTATTTACCATCAATACGATAGCCGCGTTTTGGTAGAAGGACCCTTGGTAGAACACATGCGTTGTGGCTAAATGTATGTCGTCACCCGCAGAGCCGCCAAAATGAGGTATGCCGCCTGACGCAGAATTAAGAGTCACCAAGAATTGCTCCTCGTCGGCGGATAAACCATCGAGTAACGTCAATAAAAATGAATGATTTTTGATCGTAGTAAGTTTTTTGACATAGCAATTTTCGGTTAGCTTGTTAATGGTTTCCTGAGCATCTATTAACGTGAAGTTCTCCATTGATTCGACGATTTGCGCGCTAATAGCAAAATGAGAAGCACTAAAGCCAATGGCGATAATGGAGTGCTGTTCGTAGCCATTAGGGGTAATTTCACCGGCGGTGGTGCAACCGACTAAATCAACGCCGTCAAAAGCGGACGCCATATTGGATGCTAAGCGCTGTAATGAATACACAGATGAGCAATAGAAAAGTACAAACGTAATATGTGGGGCTGATAGTTGTTGACGTAATTCTTGGGCGGCAATCGCTGGGTCAATGGAGCGGGTGATGGCTGTTATTGTTTTTATATTGGACATTATTTAAAGCCTTTTTTTTTGTTGTGAGCCGAAATCTAGCGTCACGTTGCGACTGCTTTTTGACTGCTCATACTGCTCTTTAACTCATCATATAGTGCAAAATGCGTTTACCAAAGCAGACGAGTAGGGTAAAAGCCTAGCTTTTAGCTTGTGTTGTAATCACACTGATATTGAACATGTTGTGCACCAACTAGGCTGATTTTCTGCTCAGCGTTATTTTACTTCTCGTACTCTTATTGATTTTTTATTGTATTTGTCCACCACACATAGTTGCGGACTCTCAATGGTAACAAGACACTCAAGGCATTGAATACATTCATTATAATCAATGTTACCAGTGGGTTTTATGGCGTCGATCGCACATTTTTTATTGCGACAAAGCTGACAAGGGCTACCACATTCTTTGCGGCGCGTTAGCCACTTAAACAACGGGTAACGTCCTAGTACTGCTAAGCCAGCACCTAATGGGCATAAATAGCGACAGTACACTTTGTGAATCTTTAAACTCAGAGCCAGCAATATCAGAGCATAAAGAACGAAAGGCCAGTAGCGCACGAAATTCAATGTAATTGATGTTTTAAATGGCTCAATTTCGGCTAGCTTTTCTGCCAATGTCAGGGAATAGAATGAACATGCCACTAGCCCGAGAAGCACTAAGTATTTTATCTTTTGGGCAAACTTGTGATGTCTCGGTGAAATTTTTAGTTGGCGAATACGCAGCCTCATTGCCAGCATGCCCATAAATTCTTGCAGTGCGCCAAAAGGGCATAGCCAGCCGCAAAACACCCCCCGACCCCATAAAAATAGGGTTACAAACACAAACACCCATAAGATAAAAATAACCGGGTCGAGCAGGAAAACCGTAATATTAAAGTCGCTTCCTGGGGCCAGGAGTAGGGTGTATATATTCACCACGGAGAGTTGGCCTTGGGCGTAGAAACCGACAAAAAATAATACAAATATTAAACTGGCAAAACGCAGTCGATGTACTTTGGTTTGGCTTTTCGCTAGGGAGTGTTGCGTGACGAACACCCATAAAACGAACAGTAGATAGAGCAGGGTGAGACCAATTTGCACCGGGCGATCTAGCCATATTTTCTGCCATAATGGACGCTGACTGACTTGACTTAAAGCATCAGGTGTTTCTTCAAACAAGTCTGGGTTTGGGGTGATCGTAAAAGGAAATGCATGCTCTTGTTGATTCAAGAAGGACGAATTATAGCTTACTGATAGGTTCAAATTGAATGGTTGGCTTATATCAAACCCAGATTGAGATTTAATGCGGAACACACGCTGATCATCAAACTTTGGTAACTGCATAGCAAAGCTTGGTGGGTAGAAACTGTAAAAATCTATATCTCGAACGTCTACCGGAAACCCACCTTGCTCAGCGTTTAACCGGCTCGAGCTTGTTTGGGGAATAAACTCTTCACTGATAAAGGAGTATTGTCCTTTATTGAATAGCATTAACGCGTGCTCGCCGGGCGACAGCTCTTCTATAAGTCGCTTATATTCTTGGTCGCCCAACAGGTTTCTGCCAATCATAGGGATGTTGACGAACGCCACATAGATATCAATAAAGTCATCGTGGCCATCCGCTAAGCGTTTCACTCTCTGCGCTAACTTGGGCGAAATGTTCATTGCCTCTTTGGTGCTTACCACCCAATGATGGATATACTTCTTTTCGAGCAGTTGTTTAAAGGTCAATGGATGATAGAAATTTTGCTTAATTTGATGAGGATGCGCCGCTAGAAATCCGTCAAGTTTTTGCCTAGCGACTTTAAGCGCCGATGCGATGATGGTGTCATTGATAACAAGAACGGAAATTGTCGCTCGGGTCACGCCATCAAAGTAGGTATTATCAGCTGAGTGTTGTTCACGGCTATTGATGATGAAACGTTCTTTGATTGAGTGCCCGGGGTATTGTGCTATAAAACTGAACATGGCTTCTTCCCCTAGGCCATGCAAAAAAATCGGTTCATTATGATTTAGGACCTTAATACCAGTGATGATACCTTTGGTATCCAAACCGATGAGAAGGTTGATTGTTTGCCCCGAAAAACCAATGAATTGTGTGAAATCGTCAGATTCAAAGGTATAGCCAAGTAACTCGTTCAATTGGTATACAGGCGTAACAGCAACATCCTCAAGGGGGGCCTCGATCCGGGTTGCGCTTGGAAATATTTGTGCGATGTTCGCCGGAACAGCATCGGCGTGACTGACCAATGAAAAAAGGGTCAACAATGTGCCAATAATCAAGGCTAGGTAATTCAGTTGGTAAGATAAACGCATGTTGGATCAGCGAATAAATGTACATACCGCCTGCGGACAGAATCAGGCGGCATGTACTTCTTCAGCTTAGAAGAAACCTAGTGGAGCAGTGTCATAACTCACCAACAAGTTCTTGGTTTGTTGATAATGATCTAACATCATTTTGTGCGTTTCGCGGCCTATGCCAGATTTTTTGTATCCACCAAAAGCTGCGTGAGCAGGGTACAGGTGATAACAATTGGTCCATACGCGACCTGATTCTATTGCCCGCCCCATCTTGTGCGCTAAATTAGCGTCTCGGGTCCAAACGCCTGCACCCAAACCGTAAGCGGTGTCATTAGCGATAGCGACCGCTTCTTCTGGTGTTTTGAACGTAGTGACTGAAATAACAGGCCCAAAAATTTCTTCTTGGAAAACACGCATTGAATTGTCGCCTTTGAGGATAGTAGGCTGAATGTAGTACCCATCATCAATTGCCGGTGCAGATTCTTCAGAGAACCCTCCAGTTAACACTGAAGCGCCTTCTTCACGGCCAATGTCAATGTAACCCATAATTTTATCGAACTGAATTTTCGATACCTGAGCACCTACCATAGTGCTGTCATCAAGAGGATTGCCACGAATGATTTTTTTCGTTTTTTCTAGAACACGCTCCATAAACTCATCGAAGATATCTTCTTGCACTAAGGCACGTGAAGGGCATGTACAGACTTCCCCTTGGTTGAAGAAACCCAAAGCAAAACCTTCAGCGCATTTATCGAGGTAATCATCTTCAAAGTTGGTAATGTCTTTGAAGAAAATATTCGGGGATTTACCACCAAGTTCTACCGTAGAGGGAATGAGATTTTCAGCTGCACATTTTAAAATGTGGCCGCCTACCGCAGTTGAACCAGTAAAAGCAATTTTTGCAATGCGTGTACTTGTTGCTAAAGCTTCACCGGCTTCTTTGCCGAAACCGTTAACGATATTAAGCACGCCCGCAGGTAGGATATCAGCAATCAATTCGGCCAACACAAGGATACTTGCAGGTGTTTGCTCAGCAGGTTTAAGCACGACGCAATTACCTGCAGCGAGTGCTGGCGCTAATTTCCATGCTGCCATTAAAATAGGGAAGTTCCATGGGATAATTTGCCCTACAACGCCCATTGGCTCATGAAAGTGATAGGCAACTGTGTTGTCATCAATTTGCGAGAGTGTACCTTCTTGGGCTCTTATGCAGCCAGCGTAATACCGGAAATGGTCGACGGCTAATGGAATATCTGCGCCCATGGTCTCTCTGATGGGTTTACCATTGTCCCAGGTCTCTGCAACAGCGAGTTTGGTCAGGTTTTCTTCCAAGCGGTCCGCTATTTTTAATAGGATATTTGAGCGCTCTTGCACAGAGGTTTTACCCCATGCGTCTTTTGCGGCATGAGCTGCATCAATCGCCAATTCAATATCTTCTGCACTAGAGCGAGGGATCTCACAAAATTCTTCGCCAGTAACAGGGGTTAGATTATTAAAGTAAACACCTTTAACTGGCGCTACCCATTCACCGCCGATAAAGTTTTCATACTTAGCTTTAAAATTGATTACAGCATCAGCGCTGCCTGGGTTTGCATAGATCATAATGTACCTCGTATCATTGACTGGAAAATTCAGCGTATGTTTGGTTCAAAGGATTTACCCTTAAGGGATGAAGCCAATGTGCTAGTTCGGGTACTAGAATAGGCGGCAAGCGTTGCTCAGCACCATGCTTCCTTTGCACAAAAAAACTCATACTTTAGAAGTAGGATATAGGTCTATAGCGGGATACAGCGGGTTTAGAAGGAAGACTTCGGTTGTTAATAGCTAAGTAGTAGGGATAAAAAAGCCCTCAGTGTGAAGAGGGCCGGTTTCTATGAACTAATGATGGTATAGCGCTTTAAGCGAAAGCTTGCTCAAGGGATTGGTTACCATTAAACAACTCGTACGTGCTGTTGTTTACATTTTGGTTGCCTAGCACGAATACCAACGCTTCGGCGACGTCTTCTCGGGTGATGATCATCTTTTCTTTACTGTCGGGTTTAGCCGTTTGGAAACCGCCTTTGGCATCTTCATCTTTTAAACTACCCGGACGTAAAACAGTGTAATTGAGACCGCTATTTATTAAATGCTCGTCGGCCATGTGCTTAGCGACTAAATAGGGCTTCATCTCATCTGAGCCTTGCGCTGGGTCATCGGCGCCGATAGAGCTGATCATAACGAATTGAGACACATTTGCTGCTTTTGCATAATCTACCGCCTTGCACGCAGACCATAAATCGATAAGCATGGTTTTATCTGCGCCGGTACTACCGCCAGAACCCGCTGCGAATATGACTCTATCGCAACCTTTAAATGCATGACTAAAATCTTGTTCTAAATCACCTTCCACTACTTCTAAGTTCTCGCTCTTGATATCGCTTAATTTAGACTTGTCTCTTACTAGCCCAACAACCGTTGTGCCATCGTCAAGTAGCTTCTGTGTGGTCATTTTGCCGATCTGTCCGCTTGCACCTATTATTAACGTCTTGCTCATTTTATTTCTCCTAAAGTCTAGTATTCCTCGCGTAAATAAACCGCTTATGATGGCGGTGTTGTTTTAATAAGGCTGAGCATATCTTTGCTCATGGCCTAATAACACTGGGGTCTTATTTATTGATTTCAATGAATAAGAGGTTATTAGCATTCGTACGACGATCTATGCGATAAAGACCATAGGGAGGGAATAAGAAAAACAATTCGCACGCAAAATGTACATGTTGTACGTAAGTTCAGCGAATGATAGCCAATAAAAGCAATTAAATGTGAAATGACGCGTGGAGTGCTTGTTTTTTAAAACGCAGCCCCAAGGTCTATTACTAGCAACAAGAAGACGTACAGTAAGAAATACAGTACAACAAAGAAGTAACGTTAATCCAAAAGGAAAACCTATGAAAATAAATCTTTCAGGTCACCATGTAGAATTAAGCGATACCGTAAAAGAACATGTAAACGAAAAATTTTCTAAGCTAGCCAGCCATTTTCCAACTTTAATCGCCCTTGATATCATTATTTCCAAAGAGCATGGCGAGTTCGATGTAGAAATCAGCACCCAATATGAGGGCTCACGTATTTCGGCCTCAGCAGAGAATCCGGTTATGTATCCTGCTATTTCTAAGGCAGCCAAAAAGCTAGATGCTGCGCTTAAGCACCGCAAAGGTCAGTTGAAAGGGGATTTACACAAAAAACCTGAGTGCACCACCCCTGATATCGCCCATGAAATTATTCAAGAGATGGATTTGCGTTAAAATACATCATCTTTCTTCTTAGATTACCTAGCCGCTCTTTGAAGCGGCTTTTTTGTGGAAAACGCTAAGGGGGCAGGGGGGAAGAGAAAATACCACCCTAGACAGCTAACATAACCTTTATTACTATGCGCGGCTGCAAAGTCGCTCTTTGCAGAATACGCCGCACGCCACCATAGCCTAATTATATAATGTGAGAACACAGTGTTGATCAGCGAACTTCAATTTCAATTTAGTGACGCCCAAGTGGCCAACCGATTTCTTAATGAGTTGACGCATTGGACGTCATCATCGGGCAATGTGGCTGTTAAAGCCAAACTGTCCAAAGGTTCTGATACCGTGAGTGTTAAATACCAATTCGACGGTAAAGGGTTTGATTACACCTGCTCTGAACTTGACGATTTGGCCAATCAGTATGGCGGGGAAGAGGTTTAAAAAGCGGCTTTAAAGTGAGTGTGCGAAGCGAGAAGCCATAAAAGAAAAGATTAAACGCCCAAGCATAAAGCACATGGGCGTTATTCAATGAAAACGTGTAATAGTCGTTATGAGACTGACACACTGGGATGAAACGTCGTGACAACTTCAGCGATTTGTTCGCGAAGCCACATATGTGCGTGATCATGATCCGCACTTACATGCCAATACAAAAAGTATTCTACTGGAGCCAATTCGAAAGGTAATTCGTATATTGAGCAATCATAATGCTTAGCAAGATGATATGGCACACATGCGATTAAATCGGTCTTTACAATCACCGCAGGCACGGTCAAAAAGTGTTGGCCACGCATCACCACACGCCGTTTTAAATTGAGTTTGTCCAGCGCAACATCAATTGGACCCGCACCCGTGCGGCGCTGAGAAATATTGATGTGTCCAAGCTGTAAGAAAGTGTCTAAATTTAACCCTTGGCTTAGTGCTGGGTGATTGCGCCGCGCGATGACAACAAACCTATCTTCTGCAATTTTCTGTTTACACAAATGTGGATCAACAAATGCCGAGGAGGCATCCGCGTAAAAATCTAAACTACCACTTGCCATCGCAGACACAATATTGCTGCGCGAAATATCGTAATTGGTGAGCGTTATGTTTGGCGCTACGTTCTGCAGCTGAGCGGTAAGCCTCGGCATAATACTCGCTTCGAGTAAGTCCCTGGCAGCGAAGTTGTAGCTTATTTCTGCTGTAGCGGGATCGAATGTATGACTTTCCTGCACACTTTTACGCAATAAGCCCAGCGCTTCGCGAGCGGGACCGATGATATTCTGCGCCGCTGGAGTCGGCGTCATGCTGTGGCCTGTGCGCACGAACAGCGGGTCGTTCAACATTTCTCGTAAGCGTGCGAGTGAGTTACTGACCGCTGGTTGTGTGATACACAATACGTCTGCCGCTTTGGTCAAACTACCCGCGGTATATATCGCATCGAATACGGCAAAAAGATTAAGATCTATTCTATTTAAATTCATAGTATTTTCACTTTACGCTCTAATTAGGCTTAGGGTAGCCTAAATAATCCATCATTTGAGGTAATGTTGGATTATACAGAACATTCATTAAATTAATAGAATGAGAATGACGCTTGGATGTAAGAAATTGTAATAAAGTGCTTTAATTCAAGCATATAGCTGAAAATAGAGGGCTTTTGTTACTGACTGGTATAAAAAAGCCACCCAAGTAGGTGGCTTTTATTGGAGGGGACAAATTTAGTAGTTTGCATTACCCGGTGTACGTGGGAAAGCAATTACGTCTCGAACGTTTTGCATGCCAGTGACATAAGCAACTAACCGTTCGAAACCGAGACCAAAACCTGAGTGGGGCACTGTGCCATAGCGACGTAGGTCACGGTACCAACTGTAATCTTCTTGATCTAATCCCATTTCAGCTAAGCGACGGTCGAATACGTCAAGGCGTTCTTCACGTTGTGAACCACCAATGATCTCACCGATCCCAGGGGCGAGTACATCCATGGCGGCAACAGTTTTATTGTCGTCGTTAATACGCATGTAAAACGCTTTTATGTCTTTTGGATAGTTCTGCATGATAATTGGCGCGCCTACATGCTCTTCTGCCAAATAGCGCTCGTGCTCTGACGACAAGTCAACGCCCCAGGAAACTGGGAACTCGAACTTCTTGCCACAATTTTGCAAAATCTCAATGGCGTCGGTGTAGTCCATGCGCACGAAGTCTTGCTCTATGACTTTTTCTAACCGCGTTATCGCATCCTTGTTGATCCGCTGTGCGAAGAAGGCCATGTCATCAGCGCGTTCAGCCAGTACTGCTTTAAACACGTATTTAAGCAAATCTTCAGACAATTGAGCGATATCGCTCAGATCGGCAAACGCCACTTCAGGCTCAATCATCCAAAATTCAGCTAAGTGACGGCTGGTGTTTGAATTTTCTGCACGAAACGTTGGACCAAACGTATAGATTTTTGACATCGCTGTCGCGTATGTCTCACCGTTTAATTGCCCTGATACCGTTAGGAAGGTTTCTTTCCCAAAAAAGTCTTGGCTGAAATCAACTTGACCTTGTTCGGTTGTTGGCACATTCATCATGTCTAGAGTAGACACGCGAAACATTTCGCCTGCGCCTTCGGTATCGCTGGCGGTTAAGATAGGTGTGCTCACCCAGCAATAGCCGTTTTCATGGAAAAAGCGATGAATTGCTTGAGACAAACAGTTTCTTACACGGGTCACTGCGCCAATCACGTTTGTTCTTGGGCGCAAATGAGCGTGCTCGCGAAGGTATTCTAAACTATGGCGCTTCGGGGCCATAGGGTAGGTATCTGGGTTTTCTACCCAGCCAACGATTTCAATCTCATCGGCTTCTATTTCAAGCGATTGGCCTTGGCCTTGCGATTCCTTAAGCACGCCAGTGGCGATGATGGAGCAGCTAGTGGTTAACCGTTGAATGTCGGCATAATTATTCAGGGTATTCAGGGCGATGACCTGAATAGGGTCAAAGCAACTTCCGTCATGCAAAGCAACGAAGGATAAACCAGCTTTCGAGTCACGGCGGGTTCTCACCCAACCTTTTACGGTGACCTGCTGACCTACTGAATATTTACCGGCAAAAATATCTGCCACTGGGGCTTGCGCCATGTTTTCTCTCCAAACCACTTTGGGTATTTAGTAAAATTTAGCAATGCTAAATTATGTCATTCTTTTAGGGGGAAGTGCCATGATAACGCTGTATATTCGGTTAAAATAGCTAATCTTCGGTACATAACGATCCAATTTGTGTGAAATATAGGCGCTGATGGCTATTATTTTACGTCCGTTTGTTGGCTAATTTCACAAGGTGTGTAATCTTACTCAGGTGGCGCTTAGACTCAAGAAAAATCGGATACGAGCAGACAATGGAAATAGACAAGCAAAGTTGGCAAGGCGAAAACCGTCGTAAAACACGGGTAGAGAACGATAAATTATTTCAAACCATGGTTGGGGTGAATGTTGTGGGCTGGGTGGTCTTCCTGGCTGCCTTAATCGTGTTTCATTATGCCCGCCCGGAATTCGTGACAGGTGTGCAAGATTTTTGGGGGGTGACTGGCCGCGAACAATGGTCGTCTTCTTTAAGTACCTATTTAGTCGCTTTGCTATTTGCCTGCGTAGCGTTGAGTTTGACGGTTTTACTAATGAAGCGTAAGCGAACTAGAAGAAAGAACGACAATTTCGGTATCAATGGATTGGTATTGTTGTTGGTCGCGTCTTTAAGCCTTGCGGCGTTATTTTTCGAATTTAATTAATGCGTAGTGCCCATTTATGTATTGGGCGAGTTTTATTTACCGTAAAATTGATACGCCTCATTTTACGCTCAATATTCCCTCAAAATCAGTTTGATAGCCCTCACTTTGATGGCTATATTGTAGTGGTCTTGCATACGAAAGTGCATTAGGGACAAGTCACACAAAAAGGAATTTTTAGAGGAACTAATAATGTCTAATAATAAAACACTTGTATCACTTCTATTTGCCGTCGCTGTTCTTGCCATCGTTATAACTGCTTTTTTGCCTTTGGCGAATATCCCACAACAGACCTCTGGTGCCTTATTTTTTATGGCCGCAATCTTATTGTTTAAAGTTGCTGGTGCTATTTCAGCGGGTATCTTGGTGATGCTCTTTGTCAGTGATAGACCGTGGCGCAAGCTGCGTCATATTGACGACATCAACTTTGCCCAAGGCAATCAACAAAATGAGGGAAAACGACAGCCGTTTAATCATGCCTATAACGGCCATTCGCCAAAATAACGCGCTGCTCCATAGATCATTCGTAAAAGCGCGTTAGCAGATTGGCGGCGATAAAAAGGCGCTAAAACATTAGCGCCAAAATCGGGATGGTGATAGAAGGTTTTCGGCTCACCGATATCTGCGTATCGTTATGAGCATTCACGTTACTCCTGAGCAAATAAGTCAGTACTGAAATAACGCTCTGCGGTATCCGCTAAGATAGTCACTATATTTTTGCCCGTAAGCTCTGCTCGCTGAGCGACTTGAACAGCCGCGTATGCCGCTGCGCCGGATGAAATACCCACTGGCAAACTCTCTACGCGAGCAAGTTCCCTAGCATACGCAATAGCGTCTTCGTTACTCACGGTCATGATTTCATCTAACAAACTGACATCTAATACGTCAGGCACGTGCCCTGAACTTAGTCCTTGAATTTTGTGCACACCGCCACGACCCTCACTCAACACAGGGCAAGATGCCGGCTCTACCGCAATGATTTTTATCTTAGGGTTACGAATTTTAAGTGCTTTGGCTATTCCAGTGATGGTGCCGCCTGTGCCGACGCCAGCGATCAGCACGTCAACTTCTCCATTGGTGTCGCGCCAAATCTCCTGTGCGGTACTGTTAAAATGCATATCTGGATTCGCTTGGTTGCCAAACTGATCAAGCATCACAGCGCTTCGCGTTTCTGCTACCAAGGCTTTTGCCTTATCGATAGCCCCCTTAGTGCCTAAGTCTTTTGGTGTGGTGATCACTTTTGCGCCATAGTGCTTAATCAGTTTTTGACGTTCAATCGACATATGCTCAGGGATCACTATGGTCAAAGGAATGCCTTTCATGGCACATATCCATGCGCAGGCAACGCCGTTATTGCCTGAGGTTGCTTCAATGATCTGAGTATTTTCATCAAATGAATCTGAAAGCATGAGTGCATTGATCATGGCCAGTGCAGGGCGGTCTTTGATTGAACCTGCAGGATTAAAGTATTCCACTTTAGCGAGTATTTCACCAAGCGTATTGTACTTCTTGCCCAAACGACTCAAGCGTACCAGAGGCGTGTTGCCAATGGTTTGAGTGATATCTTCATAAATACGCCCTCTGGTGAAGGTCGCTGAAGGGCTTTTAGGGTCAGCTGGTAGATTGTGGTTGTCATCATGCGTATTGTTTACAGCAATTGATAGGGCTTCGGTCGACATGCTTGGTATTCCATTGATTGAAGAAAAATCTACTAAATACTATGCCATGAGCGCGAAGGAATAAATTTCTAACAATTGCGTTTGTTTGACTATTTTTGTAAATTAATTCCTATAATTTTGGTAATTGTGGAAATAATTTTTATGGATAGGCTAGATAAAGAAATTTTAAGGCTATTGCAAGATGATGCCACGCTATCTGTTAACGATATTGCTGAGCGCATCGGTTTGAGTACAACGCCTTGTTGGCGGCGTATTCAAAACCTAGAAAAACAGGGGGTGATTAAGAAACGTGTGGCCTTATTAGATGCAGACAAATTAAACCTAGGAATGACCGTCTTTGTGCAAGTCAAAGCCGGGCAACATGATATTAATTGGTTGAGCCGATTTGCTGATTACGCCGCCGGAATAGAAGAAATTGTTGAATTTTACCGTATGAGTGGCGAGTACGACTATATGCTAAAAGTGGTGGTCGCCGATATGAAGGCCTTCGACGTCTTTTATAAAAAACTGGTAGGGGGCGTTGAGTTGTCGGATGTCACATCCAGTTTTGCCATGGAACAAATTAAGTACACCACGGCTCTAGCAATTCAATAGTATTTAAAACCTTACGAAAAATAGTGTAATGTTGCTGACGAGTACCTCCAAAGCGTGATAATTTATTCAAATACTTACTCCTTAAGAGTAAATATTTATTTGAGGCAACACTCCCCGTTCAACACACAATAATAATAGCGCACTGGCGCATATATAAGGTTCTATATGGAATGGTATTCTATCCTGCCGCCGATTATCGCAATCGTGGTGGTTTTTTGGCGCAAAGAAGTCATCTTGGCATTGATTCTCGCCATTTTCTCAGCTGAAGCATTGCTGGCCTATCGAAACGGTAGTGAGTTTTTATTCAACGGCATTATTGGCTCCATTGAGCGAGTCATTGAAATAGCGAGTTCCGCTGGTAATACACGTATTCTCATATTCAGTGTGTTAATTGGTGCTTTGCTAGCCTATATACGTAACTCGGGTGGGGTAACCGCAACAGTTGAAATGTTGATCAATAAAGGCGTGGCTAAAAGTAAGCGGCAAGTGGGTTTGTTGACCATGTTTACTGGCATAGTAGTGTTTATTGAGTCCAACTTGAGTGTATTAGCGTCGGGCATTTTATCTCGCGGATTATACGATAAATTTAAAATGAGTCGCGCACGGTTAGCGTATGTTATCGACAGTACCAGCGCACCTGTTTGTATCTTAATTTTACTTAATGGCTGGGGGGCGTTTGTTCTTGGCTTATTAAGTAATTACGAATTAGAAGAGTCTCCGGTTTCCATTTTATGGGGCACTATTCCGTTTAACTTCTACGCTATTATCGCGTTACTTATCGTCACCTACACTATCGTCACAGATAAAGTACACGGGCCCTTGCGCGAAGCCGAGCGCGAGATGCAGCAGAATAACGATGTCAGTTTGCCCATCCTCCCTAGTAAAGCGCGGTTCATGCTTGTTCCTCTGGGTACCATGATATTCGGTATGATTGGCTTTATGTTGTGGACGGGGGATGGAGATATTGCCGCAGGAAGTGGTAGCAAATCTGTGCTGTATGCAACTGTGCTGGCGTGCATGGTCGCGTATTTATTATTAATAAGCGCAAAAAAATACACCCATAAAGAATTGGTAGACGAAGGGTTCAAAGGGATGGGTGAAATTTTACCACTAGTCACTATTGTGCTGTTTTCACTGACGTTGGGCGGCAGTCTCAAAGAACTGGGAACAGGTGTTTTTGTCGCTAATTTAGTGGGTGATTATTTGCCACTGTCGTTGATAGTCCCTGTGTTGTTTTTAGCGGGAGGGATCATGTCTTTCACCACGGGAACAAGTTGGGGTACTTTCGCCATTCTTATTCCTATTGGTGTGCCACTGATTCAAACCTTAGGTTTACCCCCTTCGCTAGTACTTGCCGCAATTTTAGGCGGCGGGGTATTCGGCGATCACTGTTCGCCGATATCTGACACCACAGCCGTATCGTCGATTGCATCAGGGTGTGATTTGCTCACGCACGTTCGTACACAAATGCCCTACGCCTTATTTGGCGGAGCCTTGGCATTTATTGCGTACTTTATTGCTAGCTTGATCATGCTATAAGCGTTATCGCTCGTGCATCACTTTTGTGCTTTTGCTAATCACACAAATTACGCTGACAAAAGTGATGTGCTGAACGTTTTAAACAGTCACTATTAGGAAGTCTGATGAAATTTTCACTCGTGTTATTTTCAATTTTTATGCTTAGCGCTTGTGGTGCTCAGCAAGAGCAGCGCGCAGCAAAAACACAAAGCCAGCATGACACCTCAGCAGCGCAGCAGCAAAAAGCGGCAGTTGCTATGCCCGATGCCTTTAGTGCGGACGTGGCAAAGCAGATCATGCAAAAAGGTGGAAACGCGGTTGATGCCGCAATAGCTGCACAATTTGTGCTTGCGGTCACATTACCTGAAGCAGGCAACATTGGCGGTGGTGGTTTCATGCTGGTGTACAAAGATAAGGAGTCTGACTTTATCGACTATCGCGAGCAAGCGCCACTTGCTGCCCATCGTGATATGTACCTTGATGCACAGGGTAATGTGGTGCCATATCAATCTGTGATTGGCATTTTATCATCAGGCGTACCCGGCACAGTGGCGGGCATGTGGCTAGCCCATGAAAAGTACGGCACATTGCCGTGGAAAGACCTAGTCGACCCTGCTGTTAAATTAGCGAAGGATGGCTTCGTCATGCCCGAAAAACTCGCTGGTTACATTGGCCGTTATAGCAAGCGGTTAAAAGACAAAGGCTTTGAGGTCAATTTTGATGATTATTTCGCGTCTGCCAAAACAGGGGAAGTGTTTAAACAAGCTGAGCTTGGTGCAACGTTAGCGCTTATTCGCGATCAAGGACGTGATGGTTTCTATAAGGGTAAAACAGCAAAAATCATCGCTGATTTTATGGCTAACCATAAAGGCCTGATCACAGAACAAGATTTAGCAGAGTATGAAGCCAAAGCTCGCCAACCTATCAGTGCAAAATGGCGTGAATACGATGTGCTCACCTCACCACCACCGAGCTCAGGTGGTATCGCGATAATTCAGTGGTTAACCATGTATGACCAGCTCACCAAGGGCAAAGACGAGCTCGAGCATAATTCTGCGCCCTACATACATTTATTAGCAGAGGCAGGTAAACGCGTGTTTGCCGATAGAGCTGAGTACTTAGGAGACCCAGATTTTGTTCAAGTGCCGGTATCTGAGCTAATTGACCCAGATTACATTGCTAAGCGCGGCGCTGATATCAGCATGGACAGCATCTCAGTCACTGAGTTAATCAAGCCCGGTTTGAAAGAAAGCGAAGAAACCACGCATTTTTCGATTGTGGATAAATGGGGCAATGCAGTGTCAAACACCACCACGATCAACTTAGGGTTTGGCAGTGGTGTGGTGGTAGAAGGCGCAGGCTTTTTATTAAACGATGAAATGGATGACTTCAGTGCTAAGCCAGGCGTAGCAAATGTGTTTGGTGCAGTTGGCGGCGAAGCAAACGAAATTCATCCTAAAAAGCGCATGCTCTCTTCAATGACCCCTACCATCGTACTCAAAGACGGTGAGGTGAGTGTAGTGACGGGCTCACCCGGTGGCACCACGATTATTAGCTCGGTTTATACGTCTATTTTGAACGCGTTAGAGTTTAATATGAGCGCCCAAGACACAGTGGATGCACCGCGTTTTCATCACCAATTATTGCCTAAAGATGTTATTCGGCACCATGATGGGATTACACCAGAAGTGATTACATCATTAGAAGATATGGGCTACACCATGGAAGCTCGTCGGTTCGGTGATTTACACACGATCATCAATCGTGGTGGAGAGCTACAAGCCGGCTCTGAGTCCCATGGTAGAGGCAAATCAATGGTGTTCGAGTAGGGTACGTATTGTAGGGTTTAATCACTCATACAACTGATCCTAAAACATATAAACGGTTGCCAAAATGGCAACCGTTTTTTTTGCGTTGAATAATGTTGTTTGTTTAAAAAGGATACATGCAATATTAGCTGGAAGCGGTATCAGGCCTCTAAGGGCTGCTTACGCTTTAGGCGTAAAGAAGGGATGTGCCGTTAACGAGAGCGAGTCTTTTGTCACTTTCAAAATACTGCCTTGATCGTACCAATCGCCTAGGACGATGCGCTTGGCTGGCTTACCGTTGACAGTCAGTTCGTGAATGGCTGGGCGATGAGTATGCCCATGTATTAAGCGTTGTACATTATAGCGCGCCATAGTGTCGATCACTTCTTGCTCCGTCACATCCATGATGTCATTGGTGAGCTGCTTTTGGTTTTCTTTACTGGCTGCTCGGCCGTTATCAGCAATTTTTTGTCGTGTTTTCAAGGGTAAGCACAAGACTAACCTTGGCCACCACCAACCACGGGCTTTTTTACGGAATTTTTGATAGGCCACGTCTTTTGTGCACAGTTCATCACCATGGGTGATCAAGGTGGGTGTGCCGTATAAATCAATCACTACTTGTTCTGGCAATAAGGTAAAGCCAGCTTGTTTCGCGAAGCGTTCGCGGATCAAGAAATCGCGATTGCCATGAATAAAAAAGACCTCCACTCCAGCCTCTGCCACCTGTTTGAACGCGCTGGCGACCTGCTGATTGAATGGGGTTTGATTGTCATCGCCAATCCAGGCTTCGAACAAATCGCCTAACACATAAAGTGCATCTGCTTGTCGTGCGTCGTGCGCAAGAAACTGAAATAAACAGTGGCTAATATCTTCGCGCTCAGCAGATAGATGTAAATCGGCAATAAAGTAGGTAAAAGACATGGGGGGAGACTCGATAAAAGGCCTGTTCAGAATAAACAGGCCTCGAAAAATAGATTATTCGCTAACTTCAACTTTCTGAATAACCACATCTTCTACAGGCACATCTTGGTGGTAACCAGAGTTGCCTGTTTTAACGTCTTTGATCTTGTTGACCACGTCCATACCGTCAGTCACTTTAGCAAACACGCAGTAACCCCAGCCATCGCCAGATTCGCTACGGAAGTTCAAGAAGCTGTTGTTAGCCACGTTGATGAAAAACTGTGAGCTAGCAGAGTGCGGCTCATTCGTACGTGCCATAGCCAATGTGCCTACTTCGTTGGCAAGGCCATTGTTAGCTTCATTTTTAATGGTCGCTTTAGTTGCTTTTTGCTCCATGCCCGGCTCGAAACCACCGCCTTGTACCATGAAACCATCGATAACACGGTGAAAGATTGTGTTGTCGTAAAACCCTTCTTTGGCATAACTCAAAAAGTTAGCAACTGTCTCAGGCGCTTTGTCTGCGAAAAGCTCTACGTTAATGACGCCGTAGTTAGTATGAATTGTGACCATTTTAATGCCCTCAGGTGAATCATAAAAAATAAAAGTTCGCCATTCTAACGTAAAGCGACGCGCTTTTTAAGCAGTTGATTCATATTGATTAATGCGAGGGGAGTGACACAGTGATAGAATCGGCGCTCTGGGCACCTTTGCTCACCTTTTTACGTTACTGAACTTTTATTTATAGGAAAACGGTTAATGCTACACATATACAATACCCTGACTCGACAAAAAGAGCTCTTTACACCTTTACATGAATCAAAGGTGGGGTTGTACGTGTGCGGTATCACAGTGTATGACCTGTCGCACATGGGGCACGCACGCACGTACTTGAGTTTTGATTTAATGGTGCGCTACTTACGCCACAAAGGCTATGACGTGAATTATGTGCGAAACATCACGGATATTGATGACAAAATCATTCAACGTGCGAATGAAAATGGCGAAACGACCAGTGAATTAACTGAGCGCACCATCGCCATGATGCATGAAGATTTCGCCGCGATAGGCTTACTTGAGCCAGACATTGAACCCCGCGTGACGACCCACATGCCTGAAATTATCGAGATTATCGAGCGCCTCATTCAGCGCGGCCACGCTTATCAGGCTAAATCAGGAGATGTGTTGTTTGATGTGAGCAGCTATGTGGATTACGGCAAACTAAGTAAACAAGACCTAGACCAACTGAACATGGGCTCGCGGGTTGATGTTGACAGCGACAAAGACGACCCGATGGATTTCGTTTTATGGAAAACCGTAAAACCTGGTGAGCCAAGCTGGCAATCCCCATGGGGAGACGGGCGCCCTGGCTGGCATATTGAGTGTTCAGCCATGAATCAAAAACATTTGGGTGAGCATTTCGATATTCACGGCGGTGGCTCTGATTTGATTTTCCCTCATCATGAAAATGAAGTGGCGCAATCATGCTGCGCTTATGACACCCCGTATGTAAATTACTGGGTGCATGCGGGTATGGTGCAAGTCGACAGTGAGAAAATGTCTAAATCGTTAGGCAATTTCTTCACCTTGAGGGATGTGTTACAGCAACATGATGCTGAAACATTGCGTTATTTCTTGATGTCAGCTCACTATCGAAGTCAATTGAGTTATTCACAAAGCAATATTACTCAGGCGCGCAGTGCACTTGAGCGCTTGTATACGTCTCTTCGAGACGTAAAGGCAAATACCCAAGTCGATATGCACAGTGCTGATTACCTCGCTCGCTTTGATAAAGCCATGGATGATGACTTCAACACACCTGAGGCCATGGCAGTGTTGTTCGACGTAGCCAAAGAGCTCAACCGAGCCAAAGCTGAAGGGCAAGAAGGGCATGAGCGAGCCAGTGATTTGGCCGGCGTGCTGATTAATTTAGGCAAGGTGCTAGGCATTTTACAACGCAGCCCAAGTGAATATTTGCAAGGCGAGCAGCAAGATGATGATGAAGTGGCAGAAATCGAAGGGTTAATCAAAGCGCGTAACGATGCCCGCGCCGCTAAAGACTGGGCCGCAGCCGATGCCGCGCGAGATGGTTTAAATGCCCTCAATATTATTCTTGAAGATGGCCCCAGCGGCACAACGTGGCGCAAGGGTTAGTCTTTTTCGGGTTTTAAAAGAGACATTCAAGGCCAGCTGATTAGCTGGCCTTTTTATTGCGACGGCTTTAGTCAGCCTCTTCCTGGCGAGTGGCTGCGCAAGAATGTAAAACAAGAATGCAAAACAAGAATATCCCAACGAGTCATCATAAAGTTCAGACCAAAGCTCGCGCCTCTCGCCTCAATAAAAAATGCCATTAAATACAAATGTGGGTAGGAGGTAGTTGCTGTGTTTATATACAAGTTGGTTGCTTATTCCAGTAAACAGCAGGATCACGGAATTTTTCCATGTTTCCACTACTAAAAAACATAAAGATGGAAAAATTTTAACCTGTACAACAAGTTAAAGTGTATGCTAAAAAAGACAGATTGAGAAAGGCGGAAAACTTCCGTGATTAAATGCGGAACTTTTCCGGCTATTAATATTGTTAGGCATCACACATGGATCAGCTCTTAGAACTAGCAGATGACAGATTGATCAACGATTGTATCTTTTGCGGAGCTAAGGCAGACACAAGGGATCATGTGCCATCTAGGATTTTGCTAGATTCTCCTTACCCCGAAAACCTACCAGTAGTTGGCGCCTGTAAGATCTGTAATCAGGGTTTTTCTAAAGATGAGCAATATCTTGTTTGCTTTTTGGAATCCGTGCTTGTTGGCTCTACCGAGCCTGAAAAAATACAGCGCCCCTCTGTTGCTCGGGCTCTGAAAAGAGCTCCAGCTCTTAGAGCTAGAATCGAATCCGCAAAATCTGAATTTAATGGTCAAATAGTATTTAATCCAGAAGAAGGCCGGATTAAAAATGTAATGCTAAAACTTGCTAGGGGGCATGCGGCCTTTGAACTGAGCCAACCATGCAAAGAAGAGCCAAATCACTATTGGTGCGGCCCTTTGAGCTCTCTAGCCGAGAATTCTAAAGAAGGCTTTGATGCCGCTCATATTCAACAGATACTTGGAGAAATAGGTTCTAGAAATATGCAACGCATGTTTGCTGCAGAAGTAAGTCTAGAATCCGAGTCAGGAGAGCATAAAACAATGCAAGTGATAGTAAACGACTGGGTAGATGTTCAAGGAGGTCGTTATCGCTATCTTGCGATTGATGATATTGGTGGCGTAGTAATACGTATCGTTATTGCCGACTATTTGGCTTGTGAGGTGGGGTGGGAAATCTATGCCTAACAAAGCCATCAAAAATCGCCCACGTCGTGGGCTGGACTCGCAACAAGTTGCTCGCCTTTTATGGCGGCGCTGGGGGATCCCCTCATAGAATTGGTCTTCCTTCTTTGTGAACCCAGGTAATATATTGGGCGATAGCCCATGTCATTTGGGCTGAGTTCATCCTGTAATCTTTTGCCCTTTTCCTGACTTCTCTGCCTAGCCTAATGATAGATAACACGCGCCGATGACGGATGGTGTTAGCTTGAAATGCTCTTTCCCAATTTTGTTTTTGAGCAATGATACCGAGTAACCGTAATAGCCATTCTGCGAGCATCGCTATCAGCAGTAATATGTCGAATCGTTTGGTACAGCGACTGTTGCTGTGGCGCAGTCCCATTCCGTATTGAGGGCTTTTAATATCGCGGAAGGTTTCTTCTATTTGCATCCGTCTTGCGTAAAGAGAAACCAGTTGTTTTGAGTTAAGTTTATCGTTCTCGGGAAGGTTAGTGGCGAGTAGCCAAGGCTCTTTGCTACCCGCACGATAGCTTTGCTGGGCGGTGTGGTTTCGACCTGCCTTTGAAGAGCGTTTATCCTTTCGATGTTTGGCCTTTGCTTTGTACAAATGCAGGTGTGCATGAAGCGGGCTTTTACGCCCCAATTGCACACACCCAAGGTATTTGGCGCGAGAATTTGCACTGGGATAAAACGACTTGTTACTTTGCCATGATGCTTGCCCATCACGCTTAAATCCCACATCACCGCGCACTCGGCCTAGCCAGAACCAGCCATGCTTTTCGACTTCTCGAAACCAAGGGTTACGATAGCCTGCATCGGTCACAATCAACGGGCAACAACCCGACGGCAGGATACTCGCCAACTCCCGTAAAAACGGATTATGACTAACAGGTGAATTGTATTCACCGAATGAAAATACGCGCTCATAAAGCGTGACAGAGCGTCCTTGAACACTGACCGATGCTCGTAAGGTTAAATGCCTGAGCTGCTCACGCACATCAGACCAATCCACAAGAACAACCGGCATGGGGTTAGCACCGCAAAGTAGCTTTGCGTGCCAACGGTAGATGTCGAGCCGTTCATTATGTAGGTTGTTATTACCAAGCAGCCTGTCGATGCGTTTAATGTTGTGTTTCGGGGCCACGGAGCCTGAGATATTTAGTCCCAATTCGGTCAACGACAGTTGCTGACCATCTAGCAAAGATTGGGTGGCAACCATCAAAGAGGAAAGACGTTTGGCATGTAGATTAGGGCATTGTTTTTTAAGCAAATCGTGTAAGATATGAATATCACGCATGGTGTTGTTATCTAGTTGGTTTTTGGCGAAATTTATTAGATCAAATGGCGCTATGCGTGTCTATATTATTGTTTCTGCTCATAATTATGAGGGGATTCGTTAGAAAACGGCGTTATGTGCCAAAAGGAATTTGAATGCACAAGAATTATCAACTAATAATCGCTGGCAGCTTAAGCATCTTGGCTGCATTACTTCATATTAGTTGTATTTTAGGCGGTCCTGACTGGTATCTCTTTTTTGGTGCTGGTCAACGGATGGCTCAACTCGCCGCTCATGGCAATACTTAAATAGACAGCCATCTTAAGAATCGTGTAAAAAACTCTCCTGCTTAGTACTTACATAGACACCCATATTTAGAATTTTATAAAAACACTCTTGTTCAGGGGGGGAAATGCCTCTAAAGAAGCGTTTAGGTACTTTTCATCTGAACGATTAGGGATTTTTACTGGAATATTGAGCGTTGAGTAAGGAAGCGGGGCGCAAGGTCAATTTTCGGGCAAGGGAGTAGGCTACAGGGTATGCATGATATGTAGTGTTCGAAATTGATTTAGGCGCGCCTTAACAACTCTCTCGCTTTGGTCATTCCCCGCAGCCGTTGATGGTGGGTATGGCGCTTGAACGCATTCATCATTTGCTCCGCACCTGCTGCGTAGCAGAAGTGTTTTTCGAACTCAGTTGTTAAGGTTAACCACTGAGCAGCGTCTAATCCTAATCTTTGTAGAATAGGACTGTGAGTATTATCAATATGACCGGCCTTATCATCACGAATGCATCGGCTTGTCGTGTCTACCAATTCACAATAGTCTTTGAGTGAATACGCAATACCTCGAGGCATTTCTTCACGAGGGTTTCCTACAAACGGCATTAACACGGCCGGTTGTGGTTGTTGGTTTTTAATGGCGTGAATGCGCTTTTTGATACTGGTGTGTTCTGACGTTTCAGGTGTTTTTGCCATTTTTGCACGAATGGGGTTTAAATCTACATAGGCCATACACGCCAGTACGGCACTTTCATCTAATAAGGCCTGAGATTTAAATCGCCCCTCCCACTAATTTGTCAGGAGTAAATTAGAACAGCTTTAGCTGGCCCGCAGGGAGAGCGCCAAGGATGGCGGCGAATAAAAACGGCCAGTGCAGCCATCCTCTTTATTGGCTTCGCGAGCAATATATTCATTCAAGTCACGCATAAACCAGCTTACGTCATACAAACGTTGCCGATAGGTATCAACGGTCTCATCACAGGTGATTAGCTCTCCTTGGCTCAGCGTATCGCCATTCATAAACTTCTGAGTCAGCAAAGTGCCTCTGTGCAGCTTGTGGTAACGCCTCAACACTTCATGGCTATCCCAATTATCAGCCATTGTTTTATCCACTCATAGCACCACATGAGTCCATTTTTATCATGGGTGTCTTTATATTTTTTTTCTGTATATTTTTTTGCGAGATATTTAGCGATACAAAAAGAACGAAAAGCTAATGCAAAGTGGTGGCAGTTTTGAATTTAATTCATACAAAAAGCTCAATCAGAAAATCACTCGCTGGCCCTCGGCCAAAGCACTTCGTGTTTTCTGTTTAACTAAGCGTTATATTGCCAAAGAGGGTTAGAGTTTCATTTTCATTAATGCGCAATGTCATAGAGGAATAACATTATGGAAGATTTAGGATTTATATTTGGGATCATAGGCATGTCAATGGGTATGTCAGCGTTTACTTTTGCCATCATAACAATGAAAAAGGTGGACAAACTTGAGAGTAAACTTAAAGAGCTTGATGTTTTAAGCTCGGATTTTAAGTCTAGTTAATAATCTATTCCCTATTTGCGTTACGGCAATAGAACAAGTACTTCAAATGGGGCTGCTAAGAGTTTGCTCTGTTTCGCTTCACATTTTAGCCTACGTTTTTTTAGCCGCTTAACGCGGCGCTGGGAGATCCCCTCACAGAATAGAGCTCCCTTTTTTGTGAACCCAGGTAATAGTGATGCTGTTAAGGAAAGTAGGGCCCATGCAATTTGGGCCAGCGTTACATTCTGTCATCGGTTGCTTGTTGCATTTTGTTCGTTTCCCGACTTCTCTGCCTAATCTTCTGATTGATCTTATGATTGATAATACGCGCCGGTGTTGAGTCCGATTGGCTTGAAATGCACGCTCGCCATTTTTTAGCAAAGACACTTACACATTCACTCATAAAATGAAGCTTACTTGGACATGCTGAATAAAAAGGCCGCACTGTTTCTCTCTGGTTTTATGACGGAATTATCATAAATAAGCGTTATGGTACTTTTGAACTGGCTGGGTGTAATGAGCCCTTCTAGGGAGCATTAGGCGTAAAATAAAAGGCGTAACTAAGTCAGGGGAAGTCATGTATCGATGAAAGATAGTATTGAGCATCCCGTTCTGTTCATTTGAATATTAACTATCCGAAGAGAAGAGTATTAATGAAGCGATTTTTATTATCGGTTGGGCTGGGCGTAATGTTTTCAGCAACCACGTTAGTGCATGCACAGGCACCCAATCAGATACAAGCGCAAGAACAAAGCGTTCAAGGCGTTGATCACGTCGGGCTAGCGGTGAGTGACTTGCAGGCATCAGAGCGATTTTTTACCCAGTATGCAGGGTTTCATGTACTGAGCCGTGATGAAAAGTACCCATCTGTGTTTCTATCAAATAACAGTGTTGTTATTACGTTGTGGCGCGTGACTGACCCTAGTGCGGCTGTGGCATTTGATCGCAAAAATAATGTTGGCTTGCATCACTTGGCACTTAGAGTCAGCAGCGAAGCGACCTTGAATGCGCTGCATGACACCTTCTTGCAGGACAAGCAGGTAAAGATAGAGTTTGCACCTGAGCAAGCGGGTAACGGGCCGAACAAGCACATGATGGTGTATGAGCCTAGCGGCAATCGGATTGAGTTTATGTATCGAGCGGCAGCGCGCTAGTTCGCAGGGCGCTTTTTTGCCCGGGCACTCTCTTGGCCAAGCCCTTTATTAGCCATGCACTTTCTTAGCTAGGCATCCGATAACGGTCCTTTGGGTTGCAGGGGCTTGGCTAAAGGGGCATTTAGCAAAAGGAAAGATTGGATAAGCAAGAAAGGCTGGCTAATGAAAAAGAGGGGCAAATACCTTGACCCAAGAGAACTCGGGTCAAGAGAAACCAAAAGTGTTAGCTTCTCTTGCTAAAGTAAAGCACTCGCACTTAGGTGCGAGTGACATCCACTTTGATTTTAAGCTTCTGGCCGGGTTGTAGGTATTTTTGGGTACTTATTTGATTCCATGCGACCAAGTCTGACACATTGACCTTAAATTTTTGCGCGATTCTGGCCAATGAATCACCGCCGCGCACAGTGTAGGTGAGGGTGCGTATTACCGCATCGCTGTGTTTTTTGCTGTCCTTGCCTTTTAGCCATACCACTAGCTCTTTACCTGGGCGCAACATGTCCGTAGGGGCCATACCATTCCACTTGGCTAAGCTGCGCATGTTGACTTTATATTTACGACTTATATCCCACATGGTGTCGCCATTTTTGACTCTGTGCTTGACCTGATACGTCCCGCTTTTGTGCTTAGACTGCGAATCCGCTAAGCGCTGCTCTTGAGAGAGTGAATAAAAGTCCAATGATTTTAATGCCACAGGTATAACCAAGTATTCCCCAGCGCGGATCACATTGCCTTTTAACTCATTTACTTGGCTAATTATGTCTGTGGTGGTGTGATATTTGTGCGCTAGTTTCAACAGACTGTCGCCGCTCTTAATTTTGTGGCGAACCCAGTTTAAACGCTCTTTGGTTTCGGTTGCCGCAATAGCGTCGCTAAAGGTATCTGCTTTATCCACTGGCACAAGCAGCTTAAACGGCCCTTCGGGGTCGGTAGCCCAGCGATTATAACCTGGGTTTAACGCATGCAGCTCTTCAACCGTAAGACCTGCCATATCAGCAGCAAGGGCCAAATCAATTTGCGAGCCGACATCGACTTCTTCAGTCACTTTGATATTTTCGATAACAGGCCATTTGAACGCATAGGTTTCTGCGTTTCTAAGTATGTCTGCCAAGGCCAATAATTTGGGTACGTAAGCGCGGGTCTCTCTGGGTAAATCTAGGGCCCAGTATTCTGTGCTTTTACCCGCTTTTTTATTCTTTTTAATGGCGCGCATAACACGACCTTCACCGCTGTTGTAAGCTGCAAGGGCGTGTAACCAGTTGCCGTCGAACATTTCGTTTAAGTACTTCAAGTAAGCGATTGCGCCATCAGTTGACGCCATGACATCACGGCGTCCGTCATACCACCATGTTTGCTTCATGCCAAAACGTTTGCCCGTTGCCGGTACGAATTGCCACATACCCGCAGCGCGGCCATGTGAATAGGCGAAAGGGTCAAAGGCGCTTTCTACTATGGGTAAAAGCGCTAGTTCCATAGGCATATTTTCACTTTCAAGGCGCTCTACAATCAGGTACAAAAATGGCTTAGCACGCTTTGCAACACGTTGCATGTAGCTGGGGTGTTTTAGGTACCAGTTGCGCTGACTAGCAATGCGTTTGTTGTCTTCAAAGTCCAAAGCGAGGTGTTGACCCACGTATTGCCATACGTCGACTGCGGCAACGTCTTGCGGGATGGGTTCTGATTCAATTGTGACCTCGACTTCTTCCTCTGGGTGGGTGACAGGTATAATACCTTCATCCGCCGCTTCACAGTCGAATGCCTGATCAGCTAACTCACCGGATTGTTCACATGTTGTGGCAATTTCTTGCGCTATTTCGTGCTCTTGGTCTATCTGTTCAGCTATGTCTGAATGAGGCTCCATCATCTGACAGGCCGGTAAAATAGACACTAGCGATAGGCATAGTAGGGTATGTAAGCGCACTAGGCGTTCCTTTTATGTTTATTCTGTTTTAAAAATTGTCTTTCCATGCACGAAGCGCAGTAAACACTGATTCAGGTGTTGCGAGTGTTCTACCGGCGTAATGCTCAGCATGTTGTATGACTTCCTTGCTACTCGCGCGCAAAAACGGATTAATCGCTTTTTGCTGGCCTATTGTTGAGGGCAAGGTAGGTTTTAAATCAACCCTCTGAGATTCTGCCCAACCTTTATAGTTCAATAGTGCTTCATTATTTGGTTCAGCAGCTTGAGCAAATTTAATATTGGCTAAGGTATATTCGTGTGTACAGTACACTTTCGTGTCGTCAGTCAAAGCCGTTAGTTGCCCTAAAGATTGATACATCTGCTCTGGCGTTCCTTCGAACAGTCTGCCACAACCAGCAGAAAAGAGCGTATCACCACAGAATAATCCGCATGAACCTACATACGCAATATGATCAAGCGTATGGCCGGGCACTTCTAGTACCTTAAATTCAACATCTAGTGATGGTAGTTGAACGGTGTCGCCAGCCTGTAAGCGCTGAGTAATCGATTGTATTTGTGGGTTTTGCGGGCCATAAACGTTGACGTTTTCGAAGGCTTGTAGCAAGTCATTTACACCACCTGTGTGGTCGCTATGATGATGGGTGATCAGTATGTCTGTTAACGTTAAATTGTTGCGGCTGCAGAATTTAATGACGGGTTTAGCGTCACCTGGGTCAACCACCGTGCAGGTTTCACCGTTGATTAGGCACCAAATATAATTATCCTCGAATGCTTTAATTGGTCTTATTTTCAGGGATGACATAATAATCTCCAGTGACAACAATAATGAAACAGGTGTAAAGTAATCCGACATTATACATATTCAAAATCCATGTGCATGTACTAGTCTGCAATATGTTGACTACTAAATGTGTAATATGTTGCTACATTTTCGGTAAAAATAGGTTTGTATTGTATTGATGAAGCCAGCGTTACTTGACAAAAAACCACGTTACCCCCGCTCATGGTCGACGCTACCCAATGGTGCAGAGCGTAAAGCCATTGTAGAAAGCGAACTCGATATCATCACTCAACAGTTTTTTGGTTACCACTTGGTTAAGGTGGGTAATTTAAGCAGTGAGTTAACTTTAAGTAAGTGCTCAATTAAGCATTGTGTCAACATGGTTGCAAAAGAGCATGAGTCGGCTGGCATGCGCTCGTTGTCTCGCGACATGGCGTTAAAAGAAAGCAGTGTAGACGGGTTTGTATTAGCCCATGAATTGGACTTTGCCCAAGACCCTCATCAAATTTTACGGGAAGTAGACAGAGCCATTATGCCTGATGGCGATTTAGTGATTGTGGGCTTTAACCCGCTCAGCTTAACTGGCTTGAGAAAGTTAGTCTGGTTTAACCGCCAGAGTATTTTGCAAGAAGCGCGTTTTTTTAGCGTCCCGCGTATTAAAGACTGGTTGCATTTATTGGGGTTTGAAGTGACTCAAGTTACTTACCGGCCGTACTCAAAATTTTTTATCACTAAACCGAATAATATCATCACCCGTTGGTGCAAGCGTTTTTTACCTCAGTTGGCTAGCATGTACGTTATCGTCGCGAAAAAGCGCACGGTGCCTTTGTCGCCTATCAAGCCTAAATGGCAGCTTAAACCAAAATTTAGTGCGGTAGGGGCGAGTATCCGTGCAGGTAGTGTCAACAGTGAAAAGCCGCAAAGCTGACATCAGCGAGCAGGTGTTGCACACATAAAAAAGCCCATTTAGGAGTTGGCCTAAGCGGGCTTATTGGCTATTTAGTTAATTGGCTGAAGGAAGGTGTTACTTCACTTTCATGCCAGGTTGTGCGCCTTCGTGTGGCTCCATGATCCATAAGTCTTTGCCGCCAGGACCTGCTGCTAGCACCATGCCTTCAGACATGCCAAAACGCATTTTACGCGGCGCTAGGTTTGCCACCATAACCGTTAACTTACCCACCAAATCTTCTGGTTGGTAAGCAGATTTAATGCCTGCGAATACTTGGCGGGTCTCACCACCTAAATCAAGCTCTAAACGCAATAACTTGTCCGCTTTTTCGACGTGCTCAGCGACCACTATTTTAGCAATACGCAGGTCTATTTTAGCGAAGTCATCAAACTCGATCGTGTCACTGATAGGATCTTTCGCCAACGGGCTGTTTGGGTCTAGCGTTACCGTCGGTGCTAGGTTTTCTTTTGAGTCATCTACCATGGCGTTCACCTTGTCCATATCTACTCGTTGCATTAGTGCTTTAAATTTATTGATTTCATGGCCAGTTAGTACACTTTGAGCGCTGCTCCAGCTTAAATCATCGTTCAAGAAGGCTTCGGCTTGCTCGGCTAATTTGGGCACAACGGGTTTTAAATACACCATTAACAGGCGGAACAAGTTTATACCCAATGAACATACATCGTGAGTGAAGGCTTGTTTGCTTTCATCTTTGATGGTGACCCAAGGGGCGTTGGCATCAATGAACTGATTAGCTTTGTCCGCTAGTGCCATAATTTCGCGAATGGCTTTGTGATACTGGCGCTCTTCAAATGCTTGGGCAATGCTCGCTTGTGCATGCTGAAATTCAGCTACTAACGCAGGCTCAAGCACGTTGTCTGACAGCTTGCCGTCGAAACGTTTGGTGATAAAGCTGGCACAACGACTGGCGATGTTAACGACTTTGCCTACTAAGTCTGAATTGACTTTCTGTGCGAAATCTTCAAAGTTAAGGTCGATGTCTGTCACGTTCGCGCCCAGTTTAGAGGCGAAGTAATAACGCAGATACTCGGGGTTTAAATGTTCTAAATAAGTCCGGCCCTTAATAAAAGTACCTTTTGACTTAGACATTTTGGCACCGTTAACGGTGACAAAACCGTGCACGTTAACGCCCGTAGGTTTTCTGAAACCGGCGCCTTCAAGCATGGCTGGCCAGAATAGACAGTGAAAATAGGTAATGTCTTTACCGATAAAATGGTACAGCTCAGCGTCAGAGTCAGCGCCCCAGTATTCATCGAAGTTAATGCCGCTGCGATCACACAAGTTTTTAAAGCTCGCCATGTAACCGACGGGTGCATCAACCCATACATAAAAGAATTTGTTGGGTGCACCGGGAATTTCAAACCCGAAGTAAGGTGCGTCGCGACTGATATCCCACTGTTGTAGGCCTTTTTCAAACCATTCTTCAAGCTTGTTGCTGATTTCGCTTTGCAAGGCATCGCTTTTCAGCCAGTTTTGCAGCATGTCTGAAAATTGCGGTAAGTCGAAGAAGAAATGCTCTGAGTCTTTTAAAATCGGGGTCGCGCCTGAAACCACTGATCGTGGGTTCTTCATCTCTGTGGGGTCGTAAGTCGCACCGCAGTTATCACAGCTATCGCCGTTTTGATCTTCAGCACCACAGCTAGGGCAAGTGCCTTTTACAAAGCGATCCGGCAAAAACATGTTCTTTTCAGGGTCAAACAACTGGCTGATAGTGCGCTTTGAAATATATCCCGCATCGTTTAAGCGGTTGTAAATCAGTTCAGACAGCTCTTTGTTTTCGTCACTGTGGGTAACGTGGTAGTTGTCATATTCTACGAAGAAGTCGAGCAAATCTTGATGATGCTCTTCACGGGTACGCGCCACCATTTCCTCTGGCGTAATACCTAGCTCTTGGGCTTTGAGCATAACGGGCGTACCATGTGCATCGTCGGCACATACACTGTATATTTCGTGGCCACACATTCGTTGAAAACGCGTCCAGATATCCGTTTGGATATGCTCTAAAAGGTGACCCAAGTGAATGGAGCCATTTGCATAGGGAAGGGCGCTGGTAACAAGAATTTTACGTGGTTGTGACGACATGTTTATTTCGGTTTCTTCGTTTAATTAAAAAGGCCGCAAATGGTATCGAAAATAAGCCGCCATTGCATTAGCTAATAGCTACCTAGGGCCAAAATCATCGTTATTAAGTAGGAGTGTCATGTTATTTAGCCGGTCAACACCAGAGCAAAAACGTCAGTCATTGGTTTCAAAGCAACTCGCGGCGCAATTCGAACTCACTGATAAGCACGTCGGTACATGGGTGACGGTCTCCGGTGAAGATGTTCTCATCACTTTACCTTTTGCAGCCGCAGCCGTTCACGATGTGCTAGTAGCGCGTATTAAAAAAGTAGCGGACGAGCAAAAGCTACCTATACAGAACATAGTCATCGAAACAGACATTCAAGCATCGCCCACGAAAGTCGCTAAAGTCCCTAACATTAAAAACATCATTGCCGTTGCTTCAGGTAAAGGCGGGGTGGGTAAGTCGACCACCAGTGTGAACATCGCCTATGCATTGATGGCACAAGGAGCAAAAGTGGGGTTATTAGATGCTGACATTTATGGCCCTTCAATCCCAATCATGTTGGGAAATACCGATTCAACGCCTGCCTCTCGAGATGATAAAACCATAATACCCTTTGCGGCCCACGGCTTGGTTGCAAGTTCTATTGGTTATTTTGTGCCAGCTGAGAACGCGACAGTGTGGCGAGGGCCGATGGCCAGTAAAGCCCTTGAACAATTATTGCGTGAAACCGACTGGCCAGAGCTAGATTACTTAATTGTTGATATGCCGCCGGGCACGGGGGACATTCAATTAACGCTCGCTCAACAAATGCCAGTCAGTGCTGCGGTGATCGTGACCACCCCACAAGATTTAGCGGTAGCAGATGCCAGTAAAGGCATTGCGATGTTTAATAAGGTCGATGTGCCGGTGCTGGGCCTAATTGAAAACATGAGCTTGTACATTTGCCCCAAGTGCGGTCATCAAGAGCATATCTTTGCTCAAGACGGCGGAGTGGAATTGGCCAAGCGTAATAAGGTGCCATTACTCGGTCAATTACCATTAAACATTAAAATTCGTCAACATACCGATGAAGGTACGCCTTTGTTGGTGGCAGAGCCAAACGACCCCCTAAGCCACACCTACCTAAAATGTGCAGCAGCTGTTTCAAAACAGCTTTATATGAATGGTTTGATGGACTTGCGCATACAAAATATTTAAAAACGTTGAACATAGCCTCTTAGCTACGCATAATTGCGCGGCTAAGCGGCTGTCATCTTTTATGATTCGCCAAATACCCAAAACCTATTTACTGAGTTAAACATTATGCGTTTGTGCGACAAAGACATTCTGACCCATCTTCAAGAAGGCAAGATATCGATTACCCCTGAGCCTGATTATGCTGAGATCAGTGGCGTAACCGTCGACATTCGATTAGGCAACAAATTTCGTGTGTTCACTGAACACCAAGCGCCATACATTGATTTAAGCGGCCCTAAGGCGCAGGTTCAAGAAGCACTAAACACTGTGATGAGTGATGAAATCAGCGTTGAGCAGGACAAGTCATTCTATTTACACCCAGGAGAGTTAGCGCTCGCAGTGACCCTTGAGTCAGTGACCTTGCCTGGCAATATTGTTGGTTGGTTAGATGGTCGCTCGTCACTGGCGCGGTTGGGGCTGATGGTGCATGTTACTGCGCATCGCATTGATCCCGGTTGGTCAGGCAACATAGTGCTAGAGTTTTTCAACAGCGGTAAATTGCCACTTGCGTTAAAGCCAGGCATGAAAATAGGTGCGCTGAGCTTTGAAGTGATGTCAGATTTTGCAGAAAAGCCCTACAACGCGCGTGTTGATGCCAAATACAAAAACCAAGAAGGCGCTATTGCCAGCCGCATTAGTGGCGATGACAAAACAAGCACTCAGTAAAGGCTTTGTTATTTAACATTGCATGTGCCTATTAAATTGCACGCGCCTATTAAAACGGTTGGGAATGACACGCCAACCGTTTTGCTTCCATTTTATGTTACTGCTGTTCACTTAAAGCCCGTACCGCACCGGGGCTAACACCAAGTACCCGCTTGAACGCTTTTGAAAATGACGACTCATTTTCGTAGCCACTGGCAAGCGCCGCATGCAAGGTCGTCACGTTTTCATCGGCTAACATCCTGTAGGCTAGGCCTAAACGCCACTGCGTAACATATTCCATCGGGGATTGGTGCAGCACAGACTTGAATAATTCGTTAAAACCCGCTCGCGACATAAAGCACTGCTGGGCGAGCATTTCCACGGTCCATTTTTTGTCAGGCTCCCTGTGAATAGCTGCCATAGCGGCTCCCAGTTTTGGGTGAGCCGTGGCCGCAAGCACGCCATTGTCCGCTGGCAAATGTTCCCGAAAAATGATGGCTAGAATCGCCTCGGCGATACGGCCCATAATCAGTGCAGAGCCTTTATTAGGCTGCTTTGATTCATCTAGCAGGGCATCAAGTAAATAGTTTAACCCCGACGCACTGGTGCTGACTGTTTGGTGTTTTATGATGATAACGCTGGGTAAATGCTTTGTTACACTAGCGACAAGCGGATGGTGATGGCTGAAATAACCACAGACTAACCCGGTAGCACTGGGATGGATGCCACTTGCATAGTTCTGAGAAGCCGCGGTATTGACCACTGCCGACGATCCTAAATCGCCACTGATGACGTGCTCGCTATCGCGGGGGAACAACACGACATCGCCCTGTACCAATTCGATAACGGTGTTTTGCTTTTGGTCGCATTCGCTGTGTTTATCACCTACATGTTCACTCTCACGTTTAACGCTAGGCAAGGTCAAAAAACACGTGCCGTGGCTGACAACATGAAAGTTCATGTAATGTGTGCCCGAGGTATTGATGGCCCAACTGCCACAGTATTGCCCGTTGTGGAAGACGTTTGCAGAGACTTTAAAGGTCGCGAATAACTGATTTAATACATCCATAGACGTTGTGACATAACCTCTGGTTTTATAGACATAGTGGCAATACTCACCACTGTTTACACTATTCCTCGTTGACTGCTTCAATTTTTGAACATCTAAACCGAGGACATAAAAATGAAAAAACTATTTACCCTTAAATCACTCTTTACTGCTGTTGCCATTACGGTATCAAGCTTCAGTTTCGCCGGCGTTGATACCCAAACCGATAGCAACGACGTTATTTTAGCCGGTCATGACGCCGTTGCTTACTTTACGCAAAACAAACCTGTGCTAGGTAAAGCGGAATATACTGCTGTGCATAATGATGCCATTTATCGTTTTAGCAGTGCTGCGAACCGAGATGCATTTAATGGCAACCCAGATAAATATGCTCCTGCATATGGCGGTTTCTGTGCCTTTGGTGCTACCTTCGGTAAAAAATTCGACATCGACGGCAAAGCTTTTGAAATCGTTGATGGCACCTTGTATGTAAACAAAAACCCTGACGTGTACAAAGCGTGGAAAGAAGACATTCCTAAGCATTTGGGTGAAGCCAACGAACAATGGCCAAGCATTGAGTTCACGCCGAGTAACGAGCTTTAATCTTATCGACTAGTATGGACTCTCGCTAAGGATGCCCTTACTAGCGGCGCACTCATTCGCTATGCCATGGTTCGTAAAGCATGGTTCGCAAAGCATGGCTAGTGCGTCTTTACTGCCAATGAGTGAATGAGTAAGCGCAGCACAAAAACATAACCCCACACGTTGGGGTTTGTTCGTTACTTTGTCGGGTAGTGTCACATCAGACCGGAGCGACATTGGTATTCATTCACTTTGATTGACCTTAAAGCCGCACACTGTTGAGTGAATAAAGTATCGTTGGAAATCAGTTTTATAATGTGCGATACGAAGACGGATAGGGTGCTAAGGCTTGGGCAAGTGATTAATCGAGACGCACCGCGCGCAACGTCAGGCGCCAGAGACGTTCGAGCTGGTAGAACGCCAGAATATGCACAATGGCAAGCGAAAGTGACGGATAAAAAGAGTGAAGAACGTGACAGAAAAACGGTCAAACCGATCGAATAAGCTGCAGTTTGAACAACAAATAAGCGAACGAACAAGGTAAAGCATATTTCTCATTGCAAAAACGCCAGATTTCCGTATTATGCGCGTCTTCGGTCGGTGTGTAGCGCAGCTTGGTAGCGCACTGTCATGGGGTGTCAGGGGTCGTAGGTTCAAATCCTATCACACCGACCAATTCAACTGCCCTCAAATTCCTATACCAAGAATTCCTACTCTATCAAATATCTCTGAACTTATGACATGAGCGCGAAGCGATCACAGTCGTGTTCACAAAGTTGTCGGGAACAATTTTGAACGTGCGCAGGGCGAAGCACAGGATGTGCGGAGTAAATCCTATCACACCGACCAATCTATCTCTTATTTTTCAATGATTTACCCCATTCATTGAATGCCTCTCTAAATTAGCGTCCTATAATCGCCCCATAATTGTCACAATATACAGTTCTTGTATCTTGGATTTCAGTTGCATATTTTGTTGACCAAAATGACATCGTTACTCTGGGTCTTAATTGGATTGTTATCGAATTTAAAGTGATAAATTTGTCTCGGCTTGAAACTAGTTATTCCTGAGCTTTACTAAACAGGACTTAACTATGAGCAACAAAACAAGTCAGCGTGATCTGCAAATCACTTTTATTCATCAATTTAAAAGAGCAACAAGAGCAGAATGACCCGATAAATTTCGTGTGTGCTGGTACTTCAATCCAGAAACTCTCGACTACATTTATGAGCAATTACATAGACACCCATCTTTAGAATCGTATCAAAAACTCTTCTGCTTAGAAGGGGGGAATACCCCTCAACAAGCATTAAAGTACTTTTCATTTGAATGATTGGGGATTTTTACTGGAAAAGTGAGCGTTGAGGAAGGAAATTGTGCTTAAGGTCAATTTTTAGGCAAGGGGCTAAGCTACAATATACGTAGGGAATGTCTCCTTTAGGGTTGTTTCAAGCACGCTTTAACAACGCTTTCGCTTTGGTCATTCCTCGCAGCCGTTGATGATGGGTATGGCGCTTAAACGCATTCATCATTTGCTCCGAACCTGCTGCGTAGCAGAAGTGTTTTTCAAACTCAGTTGTTAATGTTAGCCATTGCGCAGCGTCTAATCCTAATCTTTGTAGAATAGGACTGTGAGTATTATCAATATGATCGGCCTTATCACCTCGAATGCATCGGCCTGTCGTGTCTACCAATTCACAATAGCCTTTGAGTGAGTAAGCGATACCTCGAGGCATATTTTCACGAGGATTTCCTACAAACGGCATTAAAGCACTCGGTTGCTCTCATTTATTTTTAACCGCCTGAGCACGTTTTTTGATACTGGTGTGCTTTGACGTTTCGGGTGTTTTTGCTATTTTTGCGCGAATGGGGTTTAAATCTACATAGGCCATGCACGCCAGTACAGCACTTTCATCTAACAGGGCTTGTGATTTAAATCGCCCCTCCCACTAATTTATCAGGAGTAAATTAGAACAGCTTTAGCTGGCCCGCAGGGAGAGCGCCAAGGATGGCGGCGAATAAAAACGACCGGTGCAACCATCCTCTTTGTTAGCTTCACGAGCAACATACTCATTCAAATCACGCATAAACCAACTCATGTCGTAAAGGCGTTTTCGGTAGGTTTCAACGGTCTCATCAAAAGTGATTAGCTCTCCTTGGCTTAGCGCATCGCCATTCATAAATTTCTGAGTCAGCAATGTACCTCTGTGCAGCTTGTGATAACGCCTCAACACTTCATCGTTATCCCAATTATCAGCCAAGGCTTTATCCACACATAGCACCACATGAGTCTACTTCAGGCATCCTGTCTTACGCCCTTCGGGCCAGCTAAAGCTGTTGTAACATGTTCCCGACATTTTTACTGATTATTCATGACCGCATTGGCATAAATACGGTAGCCGCGCTATCTATGGCGAATACCGTAGATAAAAACAATAAACGCTCTTCTACCGAGCCTCGGGGATGCGCGTAAGTTTTTCAGAATATTCATCGACCCATAAAAATCAAGTGTATTTGAGCCCCGTAAATCACTCAGTTTTAAGATGAGCATTATCACTAATTGTTAAATGTATATGAAATTTGTGCATTGTTGACAATTTATTGTTAATAAATATATCATCGCTAACGTGAAAAAAATTAACCCATTTATTAACCCAAAAATAACGGGTTAATGAATGGGTAATGTATCGCTAGTCTGTGGCCATTGGTAATAGCTTGTTCGAATTACTATGAAAAAATAATGGCAACATGGATATTTTATTACGACACAACATTTAAGCCTTCTTACTCAGTGTTGATTTTTGTTGAGTACTAAACGCTATATTTACGTTGCTACAACGCAAAATGATAAACGCGACATCTGGTAAGTTATTGAAATAAGAAATGGTAAGGTAAAATTTATAATGATAAAAAAATACAATAATAAATGGTCTCTACAAAAAGTCGCTGTAACGCTTTTGCTTACAACGACTTCCAACAGTTTTAACATTGTTCATGCAGCGGAAAATAAAGTTTCTGTTGATGTTAATTTAGACACTAAACATCGTATAGGTAATATTGAGCGCTTTAACCGTGAAAAATTCATCTCATTGCATTCGGCCCCAACAGAAAATGAATGGGATCATGATAACAAAGGTAACAACGCCAAATCAGATCTAATTGGTAGCTTTATTAATGGTTATGATGTGTATTTTGGCCGTGATACGGGATACATGAAAAATCAATTATTTGCTCAAAAGCAAGATGGTAATCGTTTAGGCTTTATTGATGAATCTGTTTTAACTACGAAGGGCAATGCCGCAATTAACTCATTTGAAAACAGTAACGCTACTCGGTTTGTTAACGCCAGACGCTTTAAAAATAGATCTAAAGATATGGTTGTTGGTGGGCAAGTACATCCTTATTATCCTGACGGCACTAATATTGGTAATAGTAATTGGGCATTCTCACAAAAAAACACTGACCAAGAGCCTATTGGTACCGCTACAGGCCATTACATGGGGCAGTTTCTACAAAAATATTTTGCGCAAACGAACACAGCTGCAGGTGCGCCTAAACCTGCTTATTTAGAAGTTGTAAATGAACCTTTGTATGATCTAAATATTGCACCTAAAGACGGACGAGATAAGGCACCTATAGCTGATATCTTCAAATACCATAAAAGTGTCGCGCAAGAAATTCGTAAAAGTAATAATCAAGCATTAAACAAAAATATTAAGGTTGCAGGCTATACCGTTGCCTTTCCTAACTATGATTGGGATAATTTTGAACGCTGGGAAAGCAATGACAAATTTTTCATTGATACGGCAGGTGCCGATATGGACGTATTTTCTATTCATCTGTATGACTTTCCAACTCACCCTCGAGGAGAGGAATATCGACGAGGCAGTAATGTCGAAGCAACACTCGATATGCTAGAGCAATATTCAAATATTAAATTCGGTCGTACTAAACCATTATTAATTTCAGAATATGGTGCATCTGTACATGCTTTGCGAAACAAACGATGGTCACAGGTAAGAGATGCTGAAAAGTTACGCGGTTATAATGCACTATTAACGCATTTTCTAGAACGTCCTGACGTTATAGCTAAAGCAATTCCTTTTATTCCCGTGAAAGCTGAATGGGGTCGTCATGGCGACACCGGCTACCCTTATGAAAATAGATTAATGAGACAACAATTTGAAAAAACAGGGCAAACAGGAACCGATTGGGTCTACACTGACTTAGTAAAGTTCTTCGAATTGTGGTCTGAAGTTAAAGGTATACATGTAGACAGTTGGGCATCTGATCTTGATATCATGGTCGATGCATATGTACAAAATAATAAAGCACATATCATAATGACGAGTTTAGAGTTTCAAGATACTGATGTTGCATTAAAAGCACTTGGGATCGATGGAAATACGATCAAATCAGTCCAAGTAAAAACCTTGTCTTATGATAATAACAACCATGCAAAATTGGCTACTAAAACAATGTCATCGGTACCTAAAACCGTTTCTTTGCCGAAAGAAAGTACCCAAATCATGACAATTACTTACCACAATAAAATTAACATTGATAAGGTGAACCAACAGAACAAATATTATGCCACTACCTATAAGCAGCCTATAAAAGCGAACGTGGATATGTATTTTAATATCAAAGATGTGGAGGTAGGAGCACAAGGCGAAGCCGTTTTACGTTTAGGTATTGGTCGAGAACACGGTAAATCGCTCACACCGACAGTAAACGTGAATAACGTACCAGTTGAAGTGCCTACTGACTTCAGAGGGTATGACCAGAAACAAGGTAAAACTCGCAACGGACGCGCAAGTTTCTTTGGCGTCATTGAAATACCTGTGTCACATGATCTACTACAAGGCAGCAATTGGATACGTATCAACTTTGATGATGCCGGCGGATTTGTAACAAGCGCAGCTTTGCAGGTTGTTAACAGTAGTGACGAGATTACGCGATCACTTTAAAAAATCAAAGGACGCGAACCTGACACAACACATTTGGTCTAGATTTATAGTTTGTTGCTCATTGAGCTAATGCCTATGTCTAGACCGCTTCGAGTGGATTATAAAATGTGCTTTATCATGTAATGAATTGTGAAAGAGAGTGTGAAAATATACATATACCCCATGCACAATAATGAGTTCCTCATGGCTCAATGCTTTGCCTCTTATAAATTTTTGAGTCAACAAGGTATCCTTGCGTAATTTGTCATAACACTTCAACACTTCAACACTTCGTTAACGGCTCAGTTAACTGCCAACGCATTATCAACACAAAGTGCCACAAGAGTCTGCTTCAAACATCCTGCCATACACCCTTAGGGCCAGCTAAAGCTGTTGTAAAATGCTCCTGACATTTTTACTGATTATTCATAACCGCACAGGCACAAATACGGTAGCCGCGCTATCGATGGTAAACACCGTTGATAAAAACAACATACGCTCTTCTACCCAACCACGGCGATGCTCGTGACTTTGACCAGAATATTTATTAATGCCGGATAAATATGACTGGCGAACGCAGCGAGAAACACAATGACAAATTTATCGGGAAAAATTTGAGCAGCTTTAGCTGGCTTCGAAGAAGTGAACGACATGGATGTTGTGAATAAAATAGGGCGTGTCGATTAAACTAATTTGGCTTTTTCGAGGTTGAGGCATTATCCATCTACCTGACAAAAATGAGACGCAAATCTAGTCTAGTTTAGCCCTGAAAATTGACCATTTTTATCATGGGTGTCATTATAACGAGCTTGTATTTAAAAAAGGATTTTCATGCTCATAAAATTACTAGGTCAGTTTCTTATTCTCGTGTGTATTAGCCATTTTTGTTTTGCAGAACAAACAAGTTTTGTATCACAAAAAATTGATAAGCATATTGGGAAATATGTTGAGGAAGAAGATTTTAAAGGGGTCGTATTAGTTGCTAAAGAAGGGAAGGTGATCTTTAAATCTGCATATGGAAATGCTGATGAAAATAATAGTATACCCAACACAGTGGATCACAAGTTCTTGATAGGTTCATTAACAAAATCATTTACCGCTGTTACCGTGATGAAATTAGTTGATAAAGGTAAATTGAATTTAACCGCCCCGATATCTACCTACATACCGAATTTACGTAAAAATATTGGCCAAGACTTAACGTTACACCTGTTACTAAAGCATCAGTCAGGTCTTCCTCAGCATTTAGAAAGACTAGCGAGTTTTGAAGATAAAGATGTTTCTTCAGACGAGATATTGGCCATTATCAATACTGCGAGTTTGGCCTTTGTGCCTGGAACACAATATCAATATTCAAATTTAAATTATCACCTAGCCGCCATTGCAATAGAGAACGTGACGGGCAAGACGTATGCTCAAGTTCTTCAAGATGAGATTTTTTCTCCCTTGAAAATGGGCAGCTCAGGCGTTGAACGTTTGAATAATGTCCCCGTTAATAGAGCAAATGGATACCGCAAAGGGTTTTTGGGTACCAACAGGGAGGAAAACATTGTGTCTTATGCGTTGGGCTCTGGGGATATTTATTCTACAGTGGATGATTTACTCACTTGGGAACAATCACTATACAACAACCAACTTTTATCAGAAAAGAGCCAAAGGTTGTTGTTTGCCGGTGAGAACAATGATTTTGGAGATTATGGCTATGGGTTTAGGGTGCAGCAATATCAAAGAGCCGCTGGCAAAAATAATGGTACCTTAACAAGACATGGCGGGTCGATGGATGGCTTTTTAACAAATTTACACCGTTATACAGATGACAAGTTGACTGTTATTATCTTAGCGAATATCCGTAACTTTCCTATCAGGAATTTAACCTTCGAGATTAAGGAAATCGCAATGGGCCTTGCCGTTGGTGATCGTAACCGAGCGGAATTTGAGTGAATTTTGATAACTAGCTTAATAAGACAAAACAGTCGTTTATTGTGCCTTCAGCACGCAAGTTAGCTGCTTTGGTTCGTGCAAGGATCCTGCTTTTAGAAAGAGAAGTGAGCACAGCCAATCGATGTTTTAATTAATTAGCCAGCGCTGCTTAATTGAGTCAGTGGTGCACCTCAACGTTATGTTCGCGCCGTGTATTAAAGTGACTTCGATGCCCTCAAAATGACGAGAAAACGATCAATTGTTTCGATAGGAAAGGGGAGCAAACTGCAAATAGAATTGAAGTTGTTGCAGGTTCAGCTTTCGCTTAGGCGATAATGGTTTTAACGACAGCGCTAGTAATCTATCATTGCTAGTCTTTCCTCAAGCTTACAAAGTCGCATTGTGAAAGCGTTACTCCCATCATGCTATATGCACTTATCCTAAGCTTATTCTAAGTTAATTCACCCAGTTTAGCGCTGAATTAAACGCACACTGGATTTCGCGCATAAGAAAATACTGAATGAGAAAAGTCGTTATGTTTTCTAAGACCAAAAAATGGTGGCATGAAAGCCCTGATTTAGCGTTGTTAAATACCCAGATTAGTGAAATGGAAAAAGAGGGGTGGGTTATTGTGTCTGTTTCAGCAAACACAAATTTTTTAGGATTTGTCTCTTCATACACAATTTTAATAGAGTCGTCTGATTGACCGCTCTCAACAAAGTATAAATAACGCATCCGCTTTAATTCATCTGCCTAGATGCCGATGATTGCTCCGGTGCTTGAACACATTCATCATTTGCTGTGTACCTGATGCGCATTTTTGTTGGGCCATATGCTGGCCATCCACATTTTAGTATCTGTGAGTACCGGATTTACGCTAACCTTCCTCATAACGAACGCACTAATAGCCGCTGTTTACAGACATCAGCAGTGCTTCACTTAGTGATGGATAAATTCATAGTAGGGAGTAAACGATATGAATGTTAAAGATATTGGATTCAACTCTGAATACGCAGAAGAGGCGTTTACCTTTGATGAAATAAACGAGCTGAACGGTGATACTTTACTGGATTTTGGTGCGCCTTGGTGCGGCCATTGTCAGGCCGCAAGGCCAGCCATAGAAGAAGTCGTTTCAGAACACGCTGGACTGCGGCATATAAAAATTTATGACGGAAAGGGGAAACCTCTGGGCCGTAAATTCAAGGTTAAACTGTGGCCGACTCTGATACTGCTGCGCTCTGGTAACGAAGTGGCTCGACTTGTTAGACCGTTAGAGGCAGATGAAATTCGCCAACTGGTATCGACACTCCGTTAAAGCGACTAGCAGGTTAGGGGTTGTAATAAGAACAGTAAAATCATAGGTTTTTACCCCACAATGATAAGTTGGATAACAGATAACGATGACCATTAGTGCCCAAAAATTCGAGTTCAAGTTCCATTTTTCGGCATGACACTGGGCGACTAGAGCAAACCGCTTTGACTAGATAAAGCACATGCTAACGGTTTGCTGAAATATTTAACCGATTTATCATGACTAATCAACTCGCTGCTTTATATATCGCTTTGGCGATTCCCCTAGAATATTTTTGAACATAGTAATAAAGGCACTGACTGAGCTGTAACCTAAGTATTCAGATACTCTTTGTACGGTCATGTTGGTCATCAGTTTTTGCACGGCAATGATCACGTGCATTTGAGCTCGCCAGTGGCCGAAGGTCATGCCTGTTTCGCGCTTTATTAGTCGTGCTAGCGTGCGTTCAGACATAGCGAAGTAGCTCGCCCATTGGGGAAGCGTTTTTCTGTCATCGGGACAAGACAAAAGCTGCTGGGCGAGCTTAGCCACCGTGGGGTGACTGGGTAAAGGTAAATTCATAGGTTGTTGGGGGGATTCACTGACGACGTCTATCAGAACCTGAGCTAATCTGTTTGTCGGGCTAAAGTGTGGGTAATGCTGATCTTGTTTGGCAAAATGACAAATCAGTTCTTTTGCCAATACGCTTAACGCGAATGTACAGGTTTTGTCAGGCATGCGCAGTTCGCTAGGTTGAATAAATACGTGGCACAGCTCAGCATGATCAGATGCGCGATTACTGTGAAGAGTGTGAGGGGGTATCCAAATTGCGCTCTGGGTTGGTACCATCCACATTTTCCCCTGTACTTCACAGGTGACATGCCCGTGCAGCGCGAGTATTAGTTGCCCCTTCGAATGGGTGTGCAGCGGCAATTCATGACTGCTACTCACCTTCTCAATACGCGCGACCACAGGCTGAGGCATCACCTCAAATTGCTGCAAATCATCCCATTGTAAAAAATTCAATAAACTCATTTGTCAGTATTTAGCTATATGTTGTCTCTATTTGTAAATTATAAGCGCTGGCGACCTTTTATAATACCCACAGTAGTACAACGCCATGCCAGCTTTGCGCCTTAGTTGAAAATAGGCGATGAAGATAGCGGCTGGGAATGTGACGACTATCGATGCAAATTAGATTGACGTTGGTGTAAGCCGCGCCTGTTTCACTCATTCAACGCTTGGCAAGAGCGCAATAAATCAAAGAGAGCAAAAGTGGGATCTATAAGCGGGTTAGGGCGGTTAATCCCCAATAAAATCGCGGCATCTTCTGTTGTGTTGATCGTAGGCATTCTTTTGGTAGCGGCAAACTTGCGCGCGCCCATTACTGGTATCGCTCCCATTCTTGAGCAGATCATTCACACTTTCACATTGAGTAGCACACAAGCCGGAATGTTAACCACTTTGCCGCTCATTGCATTCGCGGTCGCCTCGCCAATGGCTGCGTCACTCGCCCGAAAAATAGGCATTGAAAGCGCTGTATTCATCGCACTTATTTTTATAGCCGCAGGTATAGCCTTGAGGTTAATCGATTCGGTATGGATGCTTTATATTGCCACAGCGGTGATAGGCGTAGGGATCGCCATAGGCAATGTGCTATTACCAAGTTTAATTAAGCGTGACTTCCCAGCAATGGTCGCCATGATGACCTCTTGCTACGTATTGGCAATGGGCATTTTCTCTGGTGGTTTTTCCGCCCTAGTGACCCCCCTTGCCAGTATGAAATGGCTTCAGTGGCAAGGTGCGTTAGGGGTATTCGGCCTCGTTACTTTGGTCAGCATTGTGCTGTGGCTGCCTAGGTTGAAAACGAAAACTATGCCGGATGCTGCTTTAACGAACCCGACTGAGCAAACTAACGCTGGCTCTGCTGGCATTGACTCGGCTGACAGCGAACAGGCTAATGGCGCTACGGCCAATAGCGCTGCGGCCAATAGAGTGCCGCCTCATACAGCAAAACCAAGTAGAGTATGGCATTTTTCGCTGGCGTGGCAGGTGACGATTTACCTTGGTCTTAATTCCTTTATGACCTACGTATTGATTGGTTGGCTACCCAATATATTGGTTGAAGCGGGGTATTCTCAGGTCTACGCGGGCGTGCTTCACGGTTGGTTGCAGTTTGCATCGGCTGTTCCCGGTTTTGTACTCATACCTATTTTGGCGCGATTGAAAGACCAGCGTGTACCGGCTGTAGTCATATCCCTGTTAGGGGCAATTAGCTTGCTAGGCTTGTTGTATGCTCCCCAGTTTGCATTTTTGTGGACCGTGCTTGTGGGCTTTAGCTCGGGGGGATGTTTCATTTTGGGGCTGTCATTTATTAGCTTTCGCAGCCAGAACGCGCTTCAGGCCGCATCATTATCTGGCATGGCTCAGGCTTTTGGTTACTGCTTAGCCGCTGTTGGGCCGATGTTGGCTGGCTATCTTTATTCGTCTTTGGGCAATTGGTCTGGCAGTTTATGGATGTGCGCATTAGCCAGTGCATGCTGCGCGCTTGTCGGTTTAGGTTGCGGGCGAAATAGAGTACTGCCACACTTTTAATACAAAGCTGGGAAGGGGCACGCCAGCAAGGCTGGGCCTAAAGACTTTACAGTGAGGCCTTGTAACATTTACTGCCATCATTCGTTTTACGCCGTTATTGCTGTGCACTGGCTATTCAGATTTTATCAATACACATTTTATTACGTTTGCTCTAGCGCATTAATGGCGCAGCCTCGCGGCCTTCTATTAAGTTACACACTCGTGCAAAATCCTTCTTGGCGTTGCATTTGCTCCCTTGGTCCTCGACTCCACATCCATTCATTTTAGGAGAGAGATTATGTCAAACACAGTTAAAACGATTAACCCAACTACCGAAGAGCAGCTAAAAGAATACACGCTGTTATCTACCGACGAAGCGATTAAAGCTGTCGATAATGCGGATGAGGCATTCCAACAGTGGAAGCTCACCAGCAGCGAAGAACGTGCAACACTGCTAAACAAAATGGCTGATGTGATTGATGCCAATAAAGACGAGCTTGTTACCCTGATGATAGATGAAATGGGTAAAGTAAAAGAGCAGGGCTATCAAGAGGTCGAATTGTGCGCCTCAATTTGCCGCTATAGCGCAGAACAAGGGCCGGAAATACTCGCCGATGAAGAGCGCGAGTACGAGCAAGGCAAGGCGATTGTTAGTTATCGCCCAATCGGGGTGGTGCTAGGCATTCAGCCATGGAATTTCCCGTTATATCAAGTCATCCGCTACAGCGCATCTAATTTGATGGCAGGTAACGTCACTGTACTGAAGCATGCTGCTAACGTATTTGGCATGGCAGTCAAAATACAAGAGATGTACGAAGAAGCCGGTTTCCCCAAAGATGTTTACCAATCCTTGTTAATTGATGGCGAAGCAGCAAGCGAGTTGATCAAACACCCGAAAGTACGTGGTGTGTCTTTCACTGGCAGTGACGGCGTCGGTAAAAAGGTTGGCGCGTCTGCTGCTGAAAACGTGAAGATTTCGGTACTGGAACTTGGCAGTAATGACGCCTATGTGGTGTTAGATGATGCAGATATCAAAGTAGCCGTTGAAGCGTGTGCAATGGGCCGTGTTATCAATAACGGTGAAACGTGTGTATCGGCTAAACGTTTTATTGTGACACAGAAAAACTACGACGCGTTTAAAGAAGCATTTGTTGATGCTATGAAAAACATCAAAATGGATGACCCTAACCTTGAAGGCACTGACATTGGCCCCATGGCACGGAAAGACTTGCGTGACAAGTTACATGATCAAGTGACAGAATCAATCAAAGCGGGCGCGACGTGTTTAACCGGCGGTGAAGTACCAGATCGTAAAGGTTATTTCTACCCAGCCACTGTGCTTGAAAACGTTGAGCCAGGCTCACCCGCCTATGATGATGAGTTGTTCGGACCGGTCGCATCATTGATCAAAGCCAAAGACGATGAAGACGCTATGCGTATCGCGAATGACTCGCGCTATGGTTTGGGGGGCGGTATCTTTAGCCAAGACGAAGACAAAGCCATTCAGCTCGCCCGTGATGTGTTCGATACGGGCATGATCAATATCAATGGTTACGGCTTAGCGCACCCAAATCTGCCATTTGGCGGGGTAAAAGACAGCGGGTACGGTCGTGAACACGGTGGTTTTGGCATCAAAGAATTTGTCAATGTTAAAGCCATCATGGTGACACAATAAACCGCTTTTTCGATGAGAGCGTATGACAATCAAAACGATGTTGATATGCACTCACTGATGACAAAGGGATTTAAAGGGATGATAGAAGGAATTTAAAGGGTTTAAGAAGCGCAATATAAAAAGGCAGCCAGATTATTCTGGCTGCCTTTTTAGTCTCTGCTCGCCAATAGGGTATGTACCCAAGCGCGAGCCGCCTTAAAAGTAAGCAGTCGCTCCTTGCAGATACTGATTGAACGCGCCCTGATTGGCTTGTTTCAGCTTGGCACACTGCTTTGACTCATCTTGCGCTACGTCATAGCTACGGGCCATGCCATCGTATTTATCCATGTGCTTTTGATAAAAGCGCTGGGCTAAATCAATGTTGTGGTCGCTACAACTAGATGACACATATTCAGGCATACGCGCCACATGATAGGCCGGCATTTTCGCAGTCACTTGTTCCATGTTTTCATCTAACCATTGATACAATACATCCTGATCTTCTCTGGCTTGACTGGCCGTTGCAATAAACCCGAGTACATTGGCAGGGCTAACGGCATCATTTAGTGCCATATCAAGTACTTTACGCACAGTCATTGCCTCAGGGAATAACATGCCGAAGCGGATTGCGCTCTGGGTGTTAGCATCATTAGTCGCTAAATACGCCGCTTGATACTTGTCAAACCAGCGCTTGTCGCCATTAATCGCGAGGCTGCGCATAGCATTTGCGGCAATCGCTCGGCCTGTACTGGTGCTGTCATGCAGAAATTTTTCGGTGATGCGTTTGCTCTGTGCAATGACGTTGTCATTTTGAGTGTAGCGGCTAAGAAGGCCAAACACAGCATTACGCAGTCGACTCTGATCGTTGCTATCATTTTTGCCCTCAACGGTGCCTAAACGCGCAAACCAATGGCCCAATTTACTGTTTAAGAAATTAGCAAACAGGGTTTTGTTGTTGTTATCGACTAAATAGGTGAGGTCGTTCAATGACGCTACCACAGAGCGTGCAACAACAGGATCTTTGTCTGTTGCTAGGGCATCAAGTACTGCCATATGTTGGTCTAAAGTGATTTTGTCAGCGTTGAGCAAAGCATCTGAATTATACAGCAGTGATTTTTTCTCTCTGGCATTTAGCGCTTGCGTGTCTTCAAGTAGCGCATGCAATTGCGATGCAGGGATCTGCCAACGCATATAACCCATGGCATTATCGTTAGGGTAAATCCACTGGGCTGCGGCCAACTCAGGTAGATTCGTGTTGGCTTTATCTAAAAACAAGCGTGTGCGAATGATTTTGTCGTTTTTCTTGTACGTGATCGTAAGGGGCACTATCCAGGTCTGTGGGGTCACCTCGGCACCGGCTAAATGGTAACGGCTTTGGCTGATATCGCCGTTTTTAGCAAAGCTAACAAGAGGGTAAGCTGGTTGTTCTAAATACGTTTTCATCAACGCAGGCACATCAAAATCTGCGACAGTCGAGAGTACTTCCCACAAGTCATCTGCTTGGGCGTTACCCCAGGCATGTTTTTTCATGTAACTTTGCACACCTTTTTGAAACGGGGCTTCGCCCACTAACGCTTCGATCATTTGTAGAACCGACTCGCCCTTGCTGTAATTTAGGCCTAGGCCGTCCATGACATCGGTTTGGCTGCGTACCTCTTTTTTTACTGCACGTGTCGTCTGGCTAGCATCAGCTGCAAATGCACCTTCTTGCACCAGTTGCGCTTGGGTGTTTTGCTCAGGGTAAAGCGCCATGGTTATCTTGCTTTCCATCCAAGATGCAAACGCTTCGTTTAACCATAAATCGTCCCACCACGCCATGGTGACCAAATTGCCGTACCACATGTGCGCGAGCTCATGGGCGATCGTTTGGGTCGGCCCGCTTTGCTCCGTTAAACGTGGCTCATCATCAAGTAATAACAAGCTACTGCGATAGGTGACTAAGCCGGCGTTTTCCATTGCACCGTGGGTAAAGTTAGGCACGGCGATAAAGTCGAGTTTTTCGTAGGGGTAGGGCGTGCCGAAGTAATCTTCTAAGGCGTTCAGAATTTTCGGGGTTTGCGCCACCGCGAATTTTGTACGGTGGGCTTGGCCTTTGGGGGTGTAAATCCTGCCGGGCACGGATAATCCCGTGATTTCAGCTGAATCCATTTCGCCTACGGCAAAGGCGACCAAATAGCTCGGCATGGGTTTGGTCTTTTTAAATACGACGGTTTGCCACCCGTCAGCTTGGGTTCTTGATTCCACTGGGGTATTGGAAATCACCGTGTTGACCACAGGCGAAGTGATTGTCATTTTGTACGGAATTTTATAACTTGGCTCGTCAAACCCCGGAAATGCGCGGCGAGCGTGCATGTCTTCAAACTGGGTGAAAATGTAGTTTTTGCCCTCAAACGCGGATAAATACATACCGTCTGAGGTGGTATTTACCTTGCCGGTAAATTGCATATGCAACTGATAGGTTTTGGCGGGCAATACGTCTGGCGCCTTACCGAGCTGTATATCATAGGCTTGGCTTTCGATCGACAACGGGATATGCCGCGCGCCGTCAATTATCTCGGCTTTATGCACGTCTAAATCACGTTGATAAAAGCGCACTTCATCGGTGGCCTTCTCTATTGTCACTGTGATGGTGGTTTCACCGCTAAAGGTCGCTTGGTTTGGATCGATCTTCAACATAATTTGTTGAAAGCTAGGTGTTACGTTATTGCCTAGGCGATAGGCCTCTTTATCGTCGTGCCCTTCGCTGGCAAACGCCTGTGTCATTAAAAACATGCTAAAGGCGGCTAGGCATCGTTGCATCAAACTCATAGTAAATCCCTGTTATTAATTGTTTTTAACTAAATGCAATGGCTTAGTGTGTTAAGCGCTTTGACTGCATTTGTTTGACGCGCAGATTAGGTGAAAACGGCAAAAATGCAACTAACAAAAAGTTAATACTTGTTTCGAAGAATAAGACGATGAGAACAGATGAGGAAAGCAAAAAGGCTCATTGCTGAGCCTTTTTACGTGATGGTGACATTGAATTTCTAAAATAGATTCAAAAATTAACCCGCTTCAGGAAACTCATAATCTTCGAAGGATTTACGCAGTGCCAGCTTGTTCAATTTACCTGTGGCAGTGTGGGGCAGTTCATCTACAAATACCACATCATCAGGCAAAGACCATTTATGCAATTTGTCGGTTAGGAAACTCAATATTTCAGCACTTGTGGCCTGTGAATCTGGGTTACGTACTGCAATCAATAACGGGCGTTCTGTCCACTTAGGATGATAACGACCAATGGCCGCAGCTTCTGCGATAGCTGGATGGCCAACGGCTGCATTTTCAATATCGATAGAGCTTACCCATTCGCCGCCAGATTTAATCACGTCTTTGGTGCGATCGGTAATTTGCATATACCCATCGGCATTAATTGTTGCTACGTCACCGGTATCAAACCAGCCTTTATCATCTACCGGGCAGCCTTCTTCGCCCGGTGTTTGCGACATGCCGTAATAGCCACTTATCACCCATGGGCCTCGAACTTTTAAGGCGCCAAACGCGACACCATCCCAAGGTAATTCGTTGTTGTCTTCATCGACGATACGCATTTCGATACCAAATACACCGCGGCCCTGCAGGGTTTGTAAGTCAGTGATTTGCTCATCTGTGTAGTCTTCCATACCGGGTTGTAAACCAAAGAATGTTCCCAGAGGGCTTGTCTCTGTCATACCCCAACCCTGATACACCATAGTGTCATGGTTGTCTTTGAAACGCTCAATGATGGCGCGAGGACAAGCCGCGCCGCCTACCGTTACTCGGCTAAGAGAAGGTATTTTTTTACCACTTTTATCTAAATAGGTCAGTAGAGCCAACCATATAGTGGGTACACCAGAACTAAACGTGACTTTCTCAGTTTCAATCAGGTCGTGGAGTGTCTCGCCATCACCCATTTTAGGACCAGGCATCACCAATTTAGCACCAGTCATAATGGTAGCGTAGGGTAAACCCCAGGCATTGACGTGAAACATGGGGACCACTGGTAACACGGTTTCTCGACCTGATGCATTAGTTACATCAGGTAGCGCCCCGGCATAAGCGTGCAGTAATGTTGAACGATGGCTGTACACCACGCCTTTAGGGTTACCTGTGGTGCCTGATGTGTAACACATCCCGCTGGCGGTGTTTTCATCAAACTCAGGCCATGTAAAATCACTAGACTGGTCAGCAATGAGTTCTTCATAGCAAAACACATTTTCAAGCGTGGTATCAGGCATATTGGCTTTACTGGTCAACACGATAAACGCTTCTACTTTGGGCAGATGAGGGGCAAGGGCCTCGACTAATGGCATGACCAATACGTCAACAAAAATGAATCTGTCTTCTGCGTGATTAATGATGTAGTTAACCTGCTCTGGAAACAATTTAGGGTTGATGGTGTGGCACACCATACCACTGCCTGACACGGCGTAATAAAGCTCCAAGTGGCGGTAGTCGTTCCATGCTAGCGTGCCGATGCGATCTCCAAACTTAGCACCCAATGACGCAAGCGCGTTGGCTAACTTACGGGTACGCGTCGCTAAATCTTTGTAGGTATAACGGTGGCGCGGATTGTCAGAGGTAACAGAGACGATTTCACGCTTTGGATAGTTCCTCTCAGCGTGTTTTAAAATGTTTGAAATCATCAACTGTGAGTTCATCATTAGAGCTTGCATTTACGGTTCCTTATTCACATCAAAGGGCAATTAGATTGCCCCTTTTAATACATTAGTTAATAGCTAGTTTTTCGTTACTACCAAGCAGTCACACCACCATCAAGGGCGATAGATTGACCTGTCATGTAGGTGTTGCCGGGTGAAAGCACTAATAGCATGGCGTTAACAATTTCTTGGGGCGTAGCAAGGCGCTTCATCGGGCAACCTACTGCTAATTGATTAATGCCTTCTTGCGATATTTCACCGTCAATATTCAATATATTGGTTGGAGTATAGAAAGGACATATTGAGTTTGCGCGGATACCTTTGCGTGCATATTCAATCGCCGCCGTTTTGGTTAACCCGATAACCGCGTGTTTTGCTGCTGAGTAAGCAGCGCCTTTCGGTGCACCACCCAGACCAGCAAGTGAACTCACGTTTAGAATATGACCGCTACCTTGTTTAAGCATGACTTCAATTTGGTACTTCATGCCGAACATAACGCCTTTGACGTTCACGTCCATTTGTTTGTCCATGGTCGCTTCATCAAGGGTGTGCATAGGTGCCATGCTGTGAGCGATGCCTGCGTTGTTGACGCCAATGTCCACTCGACCAAATTTGTCCATCGCGCTGTCAACCATGGCTTTGCAATCAGCTTCTTTTGATACATCGCAATGCTGCGCGACAATGCTATCTGCAAATTCACTCAGGCCTTCAACTGTTTCGGCTAAACCTTTTGGGTCGATATCGCTGATCACCAACTTACAACCACGCTCAGCTAACCCTTTTGACAATAAACGACCGAAGCCACTGCCTGCACCCGTAATTAATGCCACTTGACCGCTAAAATCTAATAATGAATCCATGTTGATACTCGCTTTTAATCTGTTGAAATGGGGTTGTCGTTAATAAATTGCAGTAATACTTTCGCTAACTGCTGTGGTTGATCTTCTTGCAAAAAATGCCCGCCCTGCGTGATCGTGGTGTGAGACTGACCTTGAGTGCCAGGGATCAGTTTTTGCATTATTTTATCGCCGCCAGCGGTAACCGGGTCGCTATCGCTGAACGCCGTGATAAAAGGCTTGTTAAATTGCTGTAGAACTTGCCACGCTTTGCGATTGTTCTGCGTTTGTGGGTCGTCTGTTGTCGCAGGCACCAATAAAGGGAATTGGCGCACGCCTGCTTTGTGCTCTTCAGTAGGAAAGGGCGCATCGTAAGCGTTTAGTACGTCAGTGGTTAACGCTGTCACTGTGGCGCCTTTTATAATCCCTGCAACCGGAAATTCAGGTACTTCTTGAGAAAAAGCGCGCCACTTCATAAAGGCTTCACCTGGGGGATGATCGCCGGTGGGTAGCATAGTGTTTGCTGCTAATACACGTGCAAACAACTCTGGGTGCTCAGCCACTAAACGCAACCCGAGCAAGCCGCCCCAATCTTGGCAGACTAATGTGACTTGCTTTAAATTAAGTTGTGTAAGAATGTTACGGATCCAATCGAGATGCCGCTGGTAGGTATAGTCGCAGCGCTGGGTGGGTTTATCAGAACGTCCAAAACCAATTAAGTCAGGAGCAATGACCCGATAGCCTTTATCGGCAATGGGTTTGATCATATCTCTGTATAAATAACTCCACGATGGTTCACCATGAAGCATTAAGACCACTTCACCTTCTTTGCTACCTTCATCTAGGTAGTGCATGCGTAAGTTGCCGCCTTCAAAATCGTCTACTTCTATATAATGAGGCGCGAACGAGTAACCCGACAAACCTTCGAAACAGTCGTCTGAGGTGCGTAAATATTGCATTAATGACTTCCTAACGTTGTGCAAATAACGGTGTGTAAGTGCTTTGTTAATTTTGTAAACGGAGTATTAGAAAATCATTTGGCTCATCAAAAGTCAACTCGCCTAAATTAATGCAGAAGTATGAATTTAATGAATAATATGTGGCAGTTGAATTTTTCTACGTTATTACCTCTAATTATTAATCAATATAAAACCAATAAATTTGGATGATTCAACTCCCTGACCTAGTATTCGTTTACTAATTTATCTGGTAAGAGGTGTTTATGAGTCAAGCAGTGATAGCTGAAGTACAAGGAAATGTCGCGGTTTTGTATATGCAGAGCCCACCGGTTAATGCGTTATCTAAGTCAGTTCGTGTTGGCTTAATTGAAAACATTAACCAAGCGCTGGACAACGATCAGGTCGAAGCGATTGTAATCTCATCTAAGTTAGCATTGTTTTCTGGCGGTGCTGATATCAGTGAATTTTCTGGCGGTAATTTAGAGCCGCATCTACCTACCGTTTTAGATGTTATCGAAAATGCAAGTAAGCCAGTTATTGCCGTACTCAATGGCCCTGCTTTTGGTGGTGGTCTAGAAGTGGCGCTTTCATGTCATTATCGCGTTACGTTTGCCAGTAACAAGGTTGGCTTGCCAGAAGTGAATTTAGGTATATTACCTGGCGCGGGCGGTACTCAGCGCCTTCCTCGTTTAGCAGGCGTGGCAAAAGCACTCGATATGATAGTGTCGGGACGCCCAGAAAAAGCCAGCAAGTTAGCAGGTGTATTTGACTTAATAGTTGAAGACCCAACAAACTTACTCAGTGAAGCAATGGCATTTGTCCAAAAGGTGGTTGCTGAGGGTGCGAAGGTGCGCAAAACCTCTGATGTGGCTATTGATAAAGCTAGCGCGCCTGATGAGCTATTTGCTCAATATCGTCAAGGCCTTAAAAAGCAAGCTCGCGGATTTTTTGCCCCTGAGCGTTGTATCCAAGCTGTTGAAGCATCTGTTTCGTTGCCATTTGAACAAGGCTTGGTGCGTGAAAGTGAATTGTTCATGGAATGCATGGGCTCAAAAGAAGCTCGCGCACAGCAGCACTTTTTCTTTGCAGAGCGCGCGGCTGCTCACGTGAGCGATTACGACAAATCCACACCTACCCGTGATATCAAAAAGGTCGGCATTATTGGCGCAGGCACCATGGGCGGCGGTATCGCTATGAACTTCGCCAATGCTGGTATACCGGTCATCATGCTTGAACTTAAGCAAGAGGCATTGGACAAGGGCCTTGCGCTTATTCGTAAGAACTACGAAAACTCCGCTAAGAAAGGCAAGCTTACCCAACAAGCTGTTGAAGAGCGCATGGCGTTATTGCAAGGCTCAACTGAATACGAAGCACTAAGCGACGTAGATTTAGTTATTGAAGCCGTGTTCGAAAAGATGTCAGTCAAAAAAGAAGTATTCGGTGCACTGGATAAAGTATGTAAGAAAGGCGCCATACTCGCTTCAAACACCTCTACTTTAGATGTCAACGAAATTGCGGCGTCTACATCACGTCCTGAAGATGTGATTGGTTTGCACTTCTTTAGCCCAGCTAACGTGATGAAACTGCTTGAAGTCGTCAAAGCAGAAAAAACCTCTGCAGACGTAATCAAAACCTGTATGCAGATGGCAAAGAAAATCAATAAAGTCGCTGTGCTGGTTGGTGTTTGTTTCGGCTTTGTGGGTAACCGCATGATCGAACCGTACGGCCGTGAAGCCGCTCGCTTAATGCTTGAAGGGGCTACACCGCAGCAAATCGACAAAGTGATTTACGACTTTGGTTTGCCTATGGGCCCATTCACCATGGGAGACATGGCAGGCTTAGACATCGGTTTTTACGTACGCGAATCACGACGTGAGTTTATTGCCCATGATCCGAGTTACTGTGTTGTATCTGACCGCTTGGTAAAACAAGGTCGTGTGGGTCTTAAATCTGGTCGCGGTGCTTATATGTATGAGCCGGGTAACAGAATGCCGATCCCTGACCCTGAAGTGGTTGAAATGGCAAAAGAAGAGGCCGCACGTTTAGGCATTGCCCAACGTGACATCTCAGACCAAGAAATTCTAGAGCGCATTATCTTCCCTTTGATTAACGAAGGTGCATTGATTTTGGAAGAAGGTATTGCCGCTAAATCAAGCGATATCGATGTTATTTATGTTTATGGTTACGGCTTCCCGGTTTACCGCGGCGGTCCTATGCAATACGCAGATGAAATTGGCTTGAAAAAAGTTTATGACGCGATGTGTAAATATCGCGATGAATTAGGTGAGTACGGCGGCCACTGGTTTGAACCAGCTCCGTTGTTGAAACAACTGGCTGAGCAAGGCAAACGCTTTGCAGATTTCAAACAGTAACACCTACTTAACCGATTAAATAGAGAGAAAAATGATGAAAGAAGCAGTCATAGTATCAACCGCAAGAACTCCAATTGGCCGTGCTTATAAAGGTGCGTTTAATAATCTTGAAGCGCCAAGCATGGGCGGTCACGCTATTCGCGAAGCAGTGAAGAAATCCGGTATCGACCCTGCCTCAGTAGATGATGTGATCATGGGTAGTGCATTAACTCAAGGTAGCGGCGGCATGAACATTGGTCGTTTAGCCGGTCTTGCTGGTGGATTACCTACATCGGTATCAGGTATGACCCTGGACCGTCAATGTAGCTCGGGCATGTACGCTATCGCGACTGCCGCTAAGCACATCATCACGGACAACGTACCTGTGATGGTAGCTGGTGGTCTTGACCAAATTAGTTTGGTTCAAAACAAATACATGAATACTCATCGCATGGTTGATCCAGCGTTGGCTAAAATGCATAAAAACATTTACATGCCTATGCTACAGACCGCTGAAGTGGTTGCTGCACGTTACGGTATCGACCGCGATGCAATGGATGAGTATGCACTACAAAGCCAGATGCGCACCGCAGCAGGTCAAGCCGCTGGTAAATTTGACGATGAAATCGTGCCAGTGACAGCCACTAAAGTGATTGTTGACCGCGAGACAAAAGAAGAAAGTTTTCAAGAAGTAACGTTAAGTAAAGATGAAGGTAATCGCGCAGAGACCACGCTTGAAGGTCTCAAAAGCCTTAAGCCGGTTATTGAAGGCGGCGTGATCACGGCGGGTAATGCAAGTCAGTTGTCTGACGGTGCATCAGCCAGTGTACTAATGGATTCTAAGTTAGCCGAGCAACAAAACTTAACGCCATTAGGTGCTTATCGCGGTATCGCAGTAGCCGGTTGTGAACCAGATGAAATGGGCATTGGTCCAGTATTCGCTATTCCAAAGTTGCTTAAGCAACATGGCCTAACGATGAACGATATTGGTTTATGGGAGCTTAACGAAGCGTTCGCTGTTCAAGTAATGTACTGCCGTGACAAGTTGGGTATTCCTGATGAATTGCTTAACGTTAACGGTGGCGCCATTTCAATCGGTCACCCTTACGGTATGAGTGGTGCACGTATGGTGGGTCACGCGCTTATCGAAGGTAAGCGCCGTGGAGCGAAATACGTGGTATGTACCATGTGTATCGGCGGCGGCATGGGTGCGGCAGGTTTGTTCGAAGTTTATTAAATTTTAGGCGCCCTTAGGGGCGCCAAAATGCAAAAGAGGTTACAAAAATGGAAGGTTATAAAGCGCCGCAGAAAGATGCGTTGTTCGTGATGAACGAACTACTTGGCTTTGAAAAGCACTATGCAGATCTTGGCTTTGAAGATGCATCACCCGATATGGTTGAAGCGATTTTCTCTGAAGCTGCGAAGTTCAGCGAAAACGTATTGGCTCCGCTCAATGCGGTAGGTGATGACGAAGGCTGTACCTGGGAAAACTCAGTGGTGACCACGCCTACAGGTTTTAAAGAAGCTTACCAGCAATATGTTGAGGGCGGTTGGCCATCAATGACACACCCTGCTGAATTTGGTGGTCAAGAATTGCCGTATTCACTTTCATCTGCGTTAGGCGAGTGGCTCTCTGGTGCAAACCATTCATGGGCCATGTACCCAGGTTTAAGCCAAGGTTGTATGGCGACACTTGAAGCACACGGTACGCCAGAGCAACAGAAGATGTTTTTGCACAAATTAGTCGCAGGTACATGGACGGGCACTATGTGTTTGACCGAACCTCATTGTGGCTCTGACCTTGGCATGCTTAAAACGAAGGCCGTCAAAAACGATGATGGTAGCTACAACTTAACCGGCACTAAGATTTTTATCTCAGCCGGTGAGCATGATATGTCTGAAAATATTGTGCATATTGTTATCGCACGCTTACCTGATGCGCCAGAAGGCACGAAAGGGATTTCTTTGTTCGTTGTACCTAAATTCAATGTGAGCCCAGACGGTGAAAACGTAGATCGTAACGCCGTTACGTGTGGTTCAATTGAGCACAAAATGGGTATCAAAGGTTCTGCCACCTGCGTGATTAACTTTGATGGCGCAAAAGGCTATTTAGTGGGCACAGAAAACCGCGGTTTGAACTGCATGTTTACCTTCATGAACTCGGCACGCATCGGCACCGGCCTTGAAGGTTTGGCATCTAGCGAAACGGCGTTTCAAGGTGCCTTAGCATACGCGAAAGACCGTTTGCAGTTTCGTTCAATGAAAGGTGTGCAGAACCCAGATGGGCCTGCAGATCCAATCATAGTGCACCCTGATGTACGCCGTATGTTATTAACCCAAAAAGCCTTTGCTGAAGGCAACCGTGCACTGGCGATTTATGCCATGAAGTTGGTTGATATTACCCTATACAGTAAAGATGAAGCCGCTAAACAAGTAAGCGAAGCTAAACTCGCTTTCTTAACGCCGATTGTGAAAGCCTTCTTAACTGAAACGGCACAAGAATCAACTAGTTACGGTATGCAAGTTTTCGGTGGACACGGTTTCATCAAAGAGTGGGGCATGGAGCAGTTGGCCCGTGATACGCGTATTTGTACTATGTATGAAGGCACTACGGGTATTCAAGCGATCGATTTGCTGGCGCGTAAAGTGGTTGGCTCAAACGGTAAATTGCTTGAAGTGTTCACTCAAGAAGTACGTGATTTCTGTGTCAGCATCCGTGACAAAGGTCAATTCAATGCATGGTCAAATGCAATTGAAGTACACCTTGATGAGTGGAAGCAAATCACGGTCGATATTACTAAACGTGCAGCACAAAACCCTGATGAACTAGGCGCTGCTTCAGTTGATTACCTAATGTATTCTGGTTACGTGACGGTAGGTTATTTCTGGCTGAAAATGGCCGTATTAGCCCAAGAAAAACTTGATGCAGGTGCAGATAACGCTGATTTTTACCAAGCGAAGTTACATACGGCTAAGTTTTACTTCGACCGTTTGTTAACCCGTACGCGCTCGCTTGTGTCAGCAATCGAAACCGGATCTGACAGCTTAATGAGCATGCCAGTTGATCAATTCGATCTAGGTGCATAACACTTCACTTATTCATTAGAATAAGCAAAGGCGAACCTTTTCATGTGAAAGCGTTCGCCTTTTTTATTAAAGGGACAGACGATGCCTATTAGTCATCATTACGCGGATATAAACGGCGTGTCATTGCATTACGTCGAAGCGGCGTGTCACAGCGATAACCCCAATCCCGAAACCATTGTTTTCCTGCATGGGTTCCCTGAATACTGGGGCACGTGGCAGGCACAAATCGAGTATTTTCGTGAGCAATATCACGTCATTGTGCCTGACTTGATGGGCTACAACTTAAGCGATAAACCAAGTCAATTAGCTGCCTATACGGTGCCGAACCTTATTGCTTTGTACGCCAAATTTGTGGAAAAAGTAAGCCAAGATAATCCAATGCACTTGGTCGCCCATGATTGGGGCGGGGCTATAGCATGGCCATTGGCCGCGTTTCACCCGCAACTTTTCAATAAGTTGATTATTTTAAATGCGGCGCACCCAAGCACGTTTACCCGAGAAATGGCGAGCAACCCACAACAGAGACAAAAAAGCGCTTATATTCATCAGCTTGTCGCTGACAATGGTGTCGAGTTTGTGAAGAGTGACGATTTTTCGATGTTAAGAAGTATGTTGTTTGAGGGAATGCATGAGACTCAGTTTAGTGAGCGTCAAAAAGCAGAGTACATACGTGCGTGGAAGCAACCTGGCGCCGTTAACGGAATGCTGCAGTATTATCGCGCCATGCCTCAATTACCTCCGGTAGAAGCTGCAGAGACAGTTATTAATGACGTAAAACAGACGTCTGAAAGCGAGCCCAACGGGTTCAAGATCCCCAATATTCGAATTGAGATGCCGACATTGATTTTGTGGGGGGAGCAAGATGAAGCGTTTGTCACAGACGTTTTACAAGGAATTGAGGCCTACGTACCGGATTGTGAAATTGTGCGTTTTAGCGATGCAACTCACTGGCTACATCATGAGAAACCTGACGAGGTAAACTCTGCGATTAAGCGCTTTCTTACAGCGTAGAAAGCTTGATGATATCCGACACGAACTTATCTTAAGGGGGAAAGTTTGGCGCGGTATTTTTAATGCGTTAGCTATCGTAAAAAATAGCTCGCGCGGGCCATATTATTACTTGGCTCCATCATCAGAAGCGATGACCTGGTTACGGCCATTTTCTTTGGCATAATATAAACGTCTATCTGCTTTATTTAGCAGTTGGTTTAAATCCTCCCCGTCAGCACCGTAAGTAGACAATCCAGCACTTAGGGTAATTTTAATGTCACATTTAGTGGTTGAGAAAGGCGTACTCATTAGCTTTTTACGCAATTCATCAACTTGTGTAAAACCTTTTTCTATGGGGGTCGCTACCATTATTAGGGCGAACTCTTCGCCACCGAACCTGGCTAATAGGTCAGTTTTACGGGTATTTTTGCGTAAAAATGACGCCACATGGCGAAGCGCATCATCACCTACTGAATGTCCGTGGACATCATTAATGGTTTTAAATAAATCCAAATCAAACAACACAACGGTTAGAGGCGTATTGTGGCGAGTGGCTAGGGCGCTAAGTTGTTGAAACCCTTCATTGAGCTTCATGCGGTTCGCGAGGCCGGTGAGTGGATCTGTGCCGGCAAGCGATAAAAGACGCCCTTCGTTCTCTTCTCTTGTCCGTTCATAGACATGGGCGAATGCCATCATTAAAAGAGAACTCAATATCACGTTGGTGGATATAGCGACATTGAGTGACAACAGGTGGTCTTCGCGAATAAAGCGCCAGTGATAGGCAAAAATACCACAAATAATGAAAGTCGTTGAAAACCAGAACCCTCTGACTCGACCCATCAAAAGGTATGAAATAACGGGGATGGTTAATATCCATACGAAAATAGATTCAGATGATTGGGGCAGTGACAGCCCATAAATCATAATGATAAAAAACGGCACCACATAAATGGTAACCCAGCGCTGAAAGTGCTTGGTGTTCTGGATCCTAAACCAAAGCCAAAGTGAAAATACCCCGTAGGATAATTCAATAGACGCAAGAGACCATAAACCTCGATAAAAATTGATTATCGAGAAGATAACGCCACCGAGAAAGGTCACTATAAGCAACACGACCATGATATCTCTGCGGTACTTATAATTCTGTACTAACTGATCCGTCATTTTGTATCTCGCACAACACTTCCACTACAGGCTAGGGTAAATGAAAGTAAAAAATGTTGGTGTTCCGACCGATAGGCGAATACACGTTCCTAAAGAGACGCGGGTAGTCTACTCGATATTGTGTTTAACATTATCACTAATGGGCAAGTTATCAATTGATTAAAGTTAATTATCACCAACTTGCGTAAATTATCGGTTAGGGAGAATTAGTTTATTGGTATTGATGTGAGGACTTTTCAGGGATATAAAAAAACGGCCTCATAAGAGGCCGGTTTTAAGGGAGTCAGGTAGCGCTACCTGACTTACCATGTTGAAACTTTTATAAGTGTAGTGATTAGATACGGTCGTTCAATACCGCAACAATAGGCGACCCTGTTAAACCGTTTTCTGTGGCCCAAGCCACCACTGTTTTACCGTCTTGCTCTGGTGAACTTAAATCGCTCTTTGGCATCTTTTTTACCATCAGTGTGCCAGTCTCTACGGCATCATTTAGCATAGCTGTGCGTATTAAGCTGTTACCGCCGCAGCTGATGCCTGAATAGTAATCTTGTAATTTAAGACGGTAGTCAGACTGAACGCGTTTCATTTTTTTACGCAGTTCGCCTTTATCATCTGCTTTAACGATAGTGCAGATATTTTGCAATGCTTCTGCAACGTCAGCTTGAGCAGGCGCAGCGAAGATAATAGAAGTAGTAGCAATAGCGATAGAAGCTTTAACAATTTTCAACATGGTCAGTTCCTCGGTGTTTATGTATTTGGTATCTCGTTTCGATGGAGTGATTTAACCCGATCTAATCTGATTAAAAAATCTACAAGTTGATACTTTGGTATTAGGTTTAATACCTTTGGCTAATACGTGCAGAATGAATCGCTAAGATGCGAACGCATCAATTAGCGTGTATGACGAATGTTGAAAAGAAGGGCTTATGAGAAATGAACGACGATGACAAGCGACAAGCATAACGTTGTTTATGCTTGTCTTCTGAATTACAGCAATGTCACTGTTACATCAGGCGAATTAGATACTTAAATCAAGTAGGTTGTAATCTTTGAGCTTATCTAAGGTATTGGTTTGCCAACTGAAATCTATTTTGCTGTGGGCAAGTGGCTGATACTGGTAAGCGGTTTCATCTGGGTATCGTGCTTTTCGCGCCTCAATGGCGTAGCCCAGAGCATGGGAGCGCTGCTCAATTAGTTTTTCGTCATACACCACGGCTTCACTGTGAATACCCGCGCCTTTTACATCCAGCACAGACGAGCGCTTATGAAAGCCAAAGTTGATAGTAATACGTGGTTCGAACCCAGTATTAGCAAATGAGCCGTGAACCAGTTGACGATTACAGATAACCACATCGCCTGGGTTACAAATAATCGGTAGTGCATCTGGAATGCGTTCGCTGCCGGCCTCTTTGACCAACTGCTTTATGTCTTTTCTACCTTCTTTGTGTGAGCCAGGGACCACCCACACACCATTGACCGCTGTGCTGCCGTAAGCTTGTGCCATGAAATTAAAACCATGAATTTGTGAATCAAACTCTGGGTTGTCCCAATGGGTATCCCCATCTTGATGCCAAGAGACCGCTGCCCCTAAGCCTGGCTCCTTGATAAATAAACATTCATGAAACGGCGCAAAGTCTCGCCCGTTAATCGCTTCCGCTACTTTTAATAATTCAGGGTGAGCATACACGCGCAAGCAAGCAGGGGAGAACTGCAATGATCCTAGCAATACAAACGGTGATTCTTTTGGGGCGTCACTGGCTGCAGTCGGCTCGAACAATTTCACTTGATGACGGCCGTTTGCGATGGGAGTTCCCCCTAAAGGATCCCCCAGTGGTTTAGCCCAAAGGAGATTAGGGGCTTTGCAATCTACACCTAGTGCGGGCTCACCTTTTGCATTCACCGTTGCACCATTTTCAGTAGCAAATCGTTGCTTCAACTGAGCCAAATCTTGCTCTATATCTGCAAGCTCACGCGCATTTAACACATTTTCAAAGATATAAAACCCATATGTGTCGTACGCCTCTAAAATCTTCTTGTCTAACTGGCCCTGTTGATTAAATAGCAAAGGTCCGCGATTCGGCAGTGCAACCGCTTTGGCTTGTCCGTCTAGTAGGTATTGTCGCATTGCGTCAGCATTGTCGCCATAGTGAGTCGCGCAGGCGTCGATAGACGCGCTGATATCTTTCATCATACCGTGTTCCTCTTTTGTAAATATTTCGTTAACGCAATCATTCTTAATCTTTTGTAAATTTTATTCAACATAAAATTTAATGCGTGTTAAAGTTTACTGGTTGAAGCAATACGAGCAAATTATATGAAGGCAGCTAGGACACAGGGTGGGGTGGCAACACGCACAGCCAATAAACTGAAACGCAAGCAGACAATTCTGGATACCGCACGCAGTATTATCGCCAGTGGTGGGTTTTCTTCTTTTACATTGGCAGAGTTGGCCAGCTCTGCCAATGTGACTGTGCCGACCATTCATAATTTGATTGGTAACAAGGCTGAAGTACTGAAACACCTTGTGGTGGATATGGTAGAGCGCACCGAACTTGTGCTGTTTTCAGATACGTTTAAAGATCCGATTTCTACGGTTGAGTCGTTTACCGATAACTTGATGTCACTTTATCGAGATGATGAAGCCTTTTATAAAGCTGCCTTTATGGTCGGTGAGCAAGAGTCATTATTTGAACATGGGCATGCGGCAGGTATTTTCAAGAAATCCTTAAAACTGGCTTATCACGTATGCGTGGACGCCAAAGAGCACGGCTTTTTAAACGGTGAGGTGGATACTGACTTACTCGCCGATCGTTTATTCGCCAACCAACGTATCGCTCGTTACGACTGGATGCATGGCTATATTGACCTTGCAGAATACCGCAAGCAGATGATTTGCGGCATGTTATTAACGTTTGCTGCCGACGCCACCGACGCTTATCGCCCTGTGCTGTTAGCGAAAATCAACAGCGTATTTGCCCAAGGGTAAATCGCTTTTATTGAGTACAAAATGGGGTTATCTTATTTTGAACACCTATGCAGAGTGGGCGTAAATAAATTCACTCTGCGTAGCCCAAATGCAAAAGACTGTTATGTGGTTTTTATGGAGGTCTGTCATTCAAGCACCTTGATTAAGCCCTGTTAATTTTTGCTAAGCGGTTAAGTATTTGCTGGAGTTGATATTATACTAGCGTTAAATGAAAGGATCCGATGCCGCTAAATAGTCGATATGAAAAAGAGTAAGCAAGTGTGGTTGTTTTTTTTATTGATGTTTTTACCACTAAACTTGGTGGCCGAGTCCTATACGTCTCACTGTCGCAATCATCCCCCGGAACTATTTTTTGATGATGGTAAATGCCTCGGCGTCATCCCTGAACTAGTAGACGATATATTTGGCGAGCTCGGTCATGAAATAACGTGGTTAGAAGCACCGTGGGGGCGCTCATACCGAGAGGCTAAAAAAGGCACCGTCGATATATTGATTCGGCATTCTATGAATCCCTCCAGAGAGCCTTTTCTACGTGCTATTCCCTATGGATATAATATTAGAAATTTAGCGTTTTATATGTCGCCTAACTTATCTGCTGACATCACCTCTTATGCCGATTTAGCCAAGCTTAATGTGGGAGCCGTTAGAGGGGCATACTATTCGCCACACTTTTCTAACCTTGACCCACTTGCTATGACCTTGGTTGGTCAGAGTGAGCAATTATTAGCCATGTTGGAACGTGGCAGAGTAGATGTAGTGGTTACCTCCGAGACTCAATGGGAAGGCCTATTTGAAGGTCGTTTTAAAAAGGCGACCTTAGTGGATAGCTTCGAGAATGTTTATTACATAAGCATTGCTAAAAACGCCAAAGCCAATGCCATTTATGATGATGTGGCAAGGACCATGTTGGAATACCGAAAAAGCGGTAAAATAAACCGTTATTTCGAAAAATACGGGATAACGCCACCATTACAAAATTTTGATTAAATGAAGCGTGTTTTGATTAGGTCAGATAAAATCAAATAGAACTAAGCTCAAACATATCAAGTATGCAGAGCAAACTTAAGGGGGAGAAGTGGGACTGATTCTAGGGCCATTGGTGATATTCTGGTTAGCTATCACTATGTTTGTATTGAATATCGGTTATGTGCTTTTAGATGATTTAACTAGTTTTAGAGATATTGCCTTAGTGTGCCTAATGGCTATTCTATGCTTTGTTTCTTACGTCTATTGGGGATTCGCACGATTCAAAAGGTGCAACGAACTCGCATGGTATGATATCCCACTTTTTTTCACTGCCAATAAGCTTAGTCTCATTGCTTTTGTTAGCGCATTAGGTGTTCATTGGCTGGGCGTAAATCAATGGATGAACGAGCTTATACCATTTTTGCCCGTTATCATCATGTTTACCCTCTCATTTGGTGCGCTCTTTGGTACATTTTGGGCATCTAGATTTATGAAGTATCGCGGTATTCAGCAGATCCATTAACTTTTAAGCAATCAGCAAAAGACTCTGGTGCCATTAGCTGGTGCACCGTTGAATTAATATAAGGCTTAGCCATAGAATGGACGACCCCATAATGCGTTTTACCCGAGACTTAGTCGCCCAATTGGACTTACGCAGTCCCGCAACATCGAAAAATCACGCACAAGGGCCTGATGTCGATAAAATCAAACTCATCATTCATGCTGGCACGCCAAAAACAGGCACTACGAGTATTCAAACCTACCTAAGTAAGAAACAGCGTAAATTAAGAGGTAATGGAATTTTGTACCCGCATAACTTAGCGGCATCAAATAATCCCGGTGCACCTGCTCATCAATGGTTTGAGAAGAACCTAGTGACCACGCATGTGGAAAATTTTGTGGCCAACATGAGCAATGTCATCTCACAAATAAAAGATGATACCCATACCATTATTCTGTCATCAGAGGGGATCTATAACTACTGGTGGGATTTCCCAGATGCTTCAAAAACGTTATTAGGGGAGCTTGCCACGCTATTTGATGTGCAGGTGTGGGTATGGTTTCGCGAGCCTGTCGCATTTATCGAAAGTTATTACAAGCAATGTATTCGTAATCCTCAGGTGGCCAGTAACCCTTGTTATGGTAAAAATTTATCATTCGCTGAAATGTTAGACGTTAAGTGGTTTTCGCAACATCTTGATTACCGAGGATTTGTAAATGAGTGCAAAACGATTTTCGGACAAAACAGTGTGTCGGCCTTTGAATATAACGATGATGTGGTTCAGCAAGTCAGTCAGCTGTTGGGCTTGGCAACCGCACATGACAACCCAACGCCTAGGCAGAATAATAGCTTAAATAATGCGTCAATCAGCTTGTTACGGGCACTCAATCAATACGATGTAAAAGCCAAAGACAAGGAACGTTTGATGCCTCTTTTGAAGGAAATTAACGGCATAATGGACAGCTATGTAAAGCCCAAGGACATGCGCGACAATTTGATTGACGAAGTGGTCAGGAAACGTGTCCTAGCGCTGGCATCGCCGGTTCATTTCTAACGGTGGCTACCTACTTTCGGTCTTTAAATTTCATGGTGAAGAAAAACAACAAAAAGTAGCAACCAAACGCGAACCAGTAAGGTAAAGCACCATCAATTGAGTACAAGTACGTGCCTAATAACGGCCCTACAGTAAATCCTAAAGGTGGACAGGCACCTGCTACGCCAGCAACGGCTCCTTGCTCGTCAGATGATACCGCAACTGATGCTCCCGCCATAAACCCAGGCCCAGCTAGGCCCATGCCTAAGCCAAGAATACACATGGCTAACATATACATGCTTTGGGTGTCTGTTGTCGCCATAATCGCAAATGCAATCATCATCATAGGCATGGATATGCGCAGCAGCACGAAAGGGCGTACAGATAATCGAGGGATAACCAGTAATTGGACAATTAGCGCAGCAGCGGCTGATAACATGAGGCTTATCCCCACGATTTTTGCGGTTTGTGTGCCATCAAGTCCAAGTACATCTTGAAAACGAAAGGCGATAGTTTGTTGCACTATGGCAAAGCCCATGAACAACATAACCCCAGCTATCACGAGGGGAAATATGCGCGGGTCAGTGTATTTTAATTTCTGTGGCTTTCTAACATGCTCTGGTCTAGGCAAAATGGGTAGGGCGTAAACGGCCAATATGGCGGCTGCCAGCGTTAATAATACTGAGAAATACAAAGGAGTAATCAAGCTGATACTTGCCAACAAACCACCTATGGCGGGGCCTAATATTGATCCAATATTGGTTGCGGCGCCTATGGCTCCCATGCCTTTGATACGATCTTGTACTGTCGTTATGTCTGCCATGTAAGCGTTAGCAGAGGGAGAAACTGCTGCCATCACCACCGCATTGGCTACTCGTGTTGTGATCAAAAGCGCGAGGGCAATAAGGGGGATCAGGTAACCCAGCAGGGCGGCTTGAAATACACCCGCGAATAAAATGGTACCTGCTGAATAGCCAAACAAACCAATCAGCAGGACTTTCCTTCTGCCCCACATGTCACTGGCACGTCCCCACAAAGGACTGACCAAAAATATGGTTAACGAAGAACAAGATATAATGGCTCCGATTTGCACTTCCACTAAACCGATTTCACGCCCAAGGGGGGCGAGTATGGCAAACAGCACGGTTTGGGCAAATCCCATGGCGCCTGCAGCTAACAATAAGGTGCGTTTGGCTAACGCATTCGCTGCACGTGGATGGTTTACATCACTGGCTTGATCATTGTTTGTTTGGGTCATAAAAGGATAATTTGAACACTGTATTTAAAGCGCTTTACAAATTGGAAAATGTAAAGCGCTGATAATATTACGACAAAGTCGCTAACTTACATTAAGGTCGTTAGCGCTTCACCTGAATACTGTTCTAGTTCTTCAAGTTTTCCGCTGCGAATTTTATTGGTCCAGTTTGCGTCTTGCAGTAACGCACGACCCACGGCAATTAAATCAAACTCGCCCTTGTCCATACGCTCGATCAAATCATCGATAGAGCGTGTATTCGAACCTTGACCTGCAAAGGCACTGAAAAAGTCTTCATTCAAGCCCACAGAGCCAACGGATATAGTGGGTTTACCGGTGAGCTTTTTAGTCCAGCCAGCAAGGTTCAAATCACTGCCTTCAAATTCATTTTCCCAGTAACGGCGCTGAGAGCAGTGGAATATATCCACACCTGCATCACTTAAGGGCGCTAAGAACTCTTCAAGTAACTGCGGCGTTTCAGCCAGCCTTGCGCTGTAATCTTGTTGTTTCCATTGTGAGTAACGTAATACGATGGGGAAGTCAGGTGAGGTAGCTGCGCGTATTGCTTTGACAATTTCTACCGCTAAACGAGAGCGATTAGCCATGCTACCACCCCATTCGTCAGTACGTTGGTTAGTGCCTTCCCAGAAGAATTGATCAATCAAATATCCGTGAGCACCGTGAATTTCAATGCCATCAAAACCAATTCGCTGAGCATCCGCAGCTGCAGTCGCAAAGCCGTTAATAACCGTTTCAATTTGTGCTTGGGTCATTGGCTCAGCACCTTGTTTACCTGGCTTGAACAGTCCAGAAGGGCCGACGCTAGGTAATTCAGGAAACGGCGCTTTTTGCGCTACGCGCGCCATGCCTACGTGCCACAATTGAGGCATGATTTTACCCCCGGCACCGTGTACTGCATCAACGGTCTTTTTCCATCCTGCAAGAGCAGCATCCCCATGAAACTGAGGAATACGATCACTCATGGTTGCCACAGGATCGTTTATGGTCGTGCCTTCGGTGATAATTAAGCCTGTTCCACCTTGTGCGCGGCGGCGATAATAATCGGCGACGTCTGAAGTAGGTACTCCACCAGGAGAAAACTCACGGGTCATTGGGGCCATTACTACGCGGTTATCTAGCGATAAGCCTTTGTGGGTAAAGGGGGCGAATAATGCGTCTACTTTGTTACTCATAGTGTTGTCCTTGATAATGTTTATTTTCGTTAGTTTTGTCTAATTTGAAACTCTAATTCGAAACTCTAATTTGAAACTTTCATTCGAATCCCTAAATTGAAACTGATAAAGCGGGTGCAACGCTAACTGAGCGCACCAGGGACTCAATCATGACTGTTGCAAGCTGCGCTATATCTCGTTGTTCACCCAACATGTGCGATAAGTGCAACGATATCAAGCCGTGGACTCCGGCCCAAACTACATAACATATATCTGTTGGGTCACCTTTTAAGATCCCAGCGCTTACCGCTGACTTCACCACTTGGCGCATTGGCGCGCTACTACGTAAAATCTCACGTTCAAGAGCTGCATATTTGCTTAAGTCAGGCTGAGCTACGCTATACATGACGCGATAGGAATCTGGAAATTGCAATGCAAAATCAAAATAGGCATGACAAAGTGCGCTCAGCTGCTTATCTTGGGTTGGCTCTTGGGCTAAAGCATGTTCGAGGGTGTCGGCAATCCGTGCAAATTCACGCTGGCGCAGCGCTGCAAGGATATCAGCCTTGTTTTTAAAATAACGATAGGGCGTAGTGCGACTGCAACGTAAATCAGCGGCTAATCCGCGCAATGAAATACCCTCTACGCCACTTTTGGCAAATGAAACCAAGGCGTGATCGCACATTCTATTGCGAAAACACTGTATCTCTTCATCCGTTAACACTTTAGGCATTGAGGCTCTTTAGCGCTTCTGGCACATACATCTTTTGCATACACTTGGGTTTACTATTTGGGTGTTTGACGCCCATAATATATTTTATATTGACACTGTCAATTTAAAATAAAACACCCATAAGCCAGTCTCGATATAAGTGGACTACCATGGGTTTTTTATTATTAACTGCTCTTCAATTTGACAGTGATAATTGCGCAGTACTCAAGGAATGCTAATTATTTGGGGAATATAGTTAAACCTTGATGCGCATCCGTACTTGAATCTGAATAGTTGGTTTCACTTTTAAAGTGATAGCGATATTGAGTCGAGTAGATTCAGTGGAATAATTATAAGTATTGACGGCGGGTTTGGGCGTAACTATTGTGCTTAGCTGGGTCTCGAGAGCTTTTCCAGCTAAATAGAGCACTTAACCAAAGTGCATCATAGAAAGTCGTTAAGCAATGCAACCAATTGGTCTATCGCCGGAGTCGCAATCGGTTGTCGTAATTATTGTCGTCAAGGCAAGTTCAGCTGTATCAGCTATCGTCCTGGTTTGATCAACTTAAGGGATCCTTGATAATAGAGCGGGTAGTAAGACGCTAACCGAGCTTTACTATTTTCAGTCTGTTGCGCCTCTAATCTGTAAGAAGATAAATAAATATTGTAAGAAGATAGATAAACGCACAAAGAAAAACCCGCTTAGAAGCGGGTTTTAATAATATTTTCGCAATTGCTGTAAATATTCGTTACTCAGTGTCTTCTGGTTTATCTGTTGCCTTTTCTTCCGCTTTCTTCACGCGTATTTTATTTGCACCTAAGGTATGGCCGTTCAGATTAATAGTAGCGGCTTTCGCATCGCCTGCTTTTGGCATTTCAACAAAGCCAAAGCCTTTTGAGCTTTGCGTTGCGGGATCAATCACAATAGTGCATGACTGAACAACACCATAACCTTCAAAGAGGGTGCGAAGCTCGTCTTGCGTGGTGGCTCGGTCTAAATTGCGGATCAATAATTTCATGGTAACGCCCTTATAAAAAATAATGGGCTAATGATAACAGCGTTTGCTGTGTATCAATACGGGTTAATGCTAGTGGCTGTTGATCCTTGGTGTGGTTTTTTACATCCTTGTTATCTAGCTTCACTCCGAATTTGCGTGAGGTCATTGAAAAAGACTTCACTTTTTTTGTTCTAGGATAAAATATTTTTGGACCTCTACCCTTGGTAATGCTCGTCCGAATTGTTTCCTATCGCTCTCGTTAACGTGTCGCTAAAAGCGGTTAACGTTAAATTTTAAGCACTTATAAATTTAACAAAGTTAAGTGGTTAAAGTGGTTTTTATGGAATTATATTAACAATATTCAGTATTTTTGGTGAATTTACAGGTTTTTATAATTAAGGCGTTTTTAGCTTAAATGTGTCAATCGTGCTTTTATTTAAGTCAGCAATAAATGTATTTTTGGGTAAAATAAATTCCTTTGGCGTGGGGCTAGTAATTCTAAATTTGTTGTCCTATTATCCGCACTCGCTCTCGGGGCGCCTTTTTTGGCTGAGATGTAGTAATACAGACCCGTAGAACCTGATCCGACTAGTATCGGCGTAGGAATGAGCAGCACATCCTCACAAGGGATGTTTGTTTTCGTTTTCCGCGCGCCTGTATTTTTTTAAGGAAAACAAAATGAACACTGTCCTTTCTTCCAGTGAAGCGGTTGCTAACGCACCGGCTAGTACCTCCTCTGAAAGTCAAAAAATTACACGCACCCCCCTTCCAGCCAGTAAAAAAGTGTATGTTGCATCGCCTAACGATCCTAGCGTTCGTGTGCCCATGCGCGAAATCAGTTTAACCGACGGAACCGCCGTCACTTTGTACGATACCTCAGGTCCCTATACCGATGAAACCGTAGACATAGACGTCAACAAAGGCATGGCTGATGTGCGAAGTGAGTGGGTATTGTCTCGAAACGACACTGAACAATATCAAGGTCGTGAGGTACAACCCCAAGACAACGGACACTTCGATCAAGAACGCGCGTTTCAATATTACAATGATGCTTTGCAGCGCACGCCAAGACGTGCCTTACCTGGTAAAAATGTCAGCCAAATGCATTATGCCCGCAAAGGTATTATCACCAAAGAAATGGAGTACATTGCCGTTCGCGAAAACCAAGCTCGGGAAGCCCTAAGCAATGAGTTCACTACGGATGAGCGTAATAAGCGACTAAAAGGAAATTCTTTGGGAGCCAATTTGCAGCCCATTACACCAGAGTTTGTGCGCAAAGAAGTGGCTGAAGGCAGAGCGATAATCCCAGCCAATATTAACCATACAGAACTCGAACCCATGATAATTGGGCGCAACTTTTTGGTTAAAATCAATGGCAACATTGGTAACTCAGCACTGCGTTCTTCCATTGAAGAAGAAGTTGAAAAGCTGGTGTGGTCAATTCGTTGGGGCGGCGACACCATTATGGACTTGTCAACGGGCAAGAATATTCACTCTACTCGCGACTATATCGTTAGAAACTCTCCCGTTCCCGTGGGCACAGTGCCTATTTACCAAGCGTTAGAAAAGGTCAAGGGTGTTGCTGAAGACCTGACCTGGGAAGTGTTTCGCGATACCTTGATTGAGCAAGCCGAGCAGGGCGTAGATTATTTCACCATTCATGCTGGGGTGCGGTTGCATCATATTCCTATGACGGTGGACCGCGTTACAGGCATCGTCTCCCGTGGTGGTTCTATCATGGCAAAATGGTGCATTGCTCACCATCAAGAAAACTTTTTATACACCCATTTTGAAGACATTTGCCACATCATGAAAGCATATGACGTGAGCTTTTCCCTCGGTGATGGCTTGCGTCCAGGCTCATTAGCGGATGCTAACGATGAAGCTCAATTTGCCGAGCTGATTACGCTTGGTGAGCTGACTAAAATTGCCTGGAAACACGATGTACAAACTATGATCGAAGGCCCAGGTCATGTGCCTATGCATATGATTAAAGAAAATATGGATATGCAACTTGAACATTGTCATGAAGCACCATTTTATACGCTTGGCCCGCTGACTACCGACATCGCCCCTGGTTACGATCATATTACGAGTGGAATAGGGGCTGCGATCATTGGTTGGTATGGTTGTGCAATGCTGTGCTACGTAACCCCCAAAGAGCATTTAGGCTTGCCGAACAAAGATGATGTTAAGCAAGGGATCATGGCGTATAAAATTGCCGCTCACGCAGCGGATATTGCTAAAGGTCACCCAGGCGCTCGCTACCGCGACGATTTACTGTCTAAGGCGCGTTTTGAGTTTCGTTGGGTCGATCAGTTTAATTTAGGCCTAGACCCTGATACTGCTCGCGCATTTCATGACGAAACCTTGCCTAAAGACGCAGCGAAGGTCGCCCATTTTTGCTCCATGTGTGGGCCTAAATTCTGCTCTATGAAAATCTCTCAAGAGGTGCGCGAATATTCAGCGGATTTGAAAAACACTGACATTGAAGCCGGTATGGCGCAAAAATCCGCTGAGTTTACCGCCGCAGGTGCACAGATATACGTCGCTCAGACGGAGTAACGCTGTGGCTGTGCAAAGTGAACACAAAATGCGCATTGCCATTGTTGGTGCAGGCATTATGGGGCGAATGATGGCGTGGCAATTATTACAACGCCAAGCGGATATTTCGCTCACCATATTTGATAAAGATCCCATCGAAAGTGGCAGTGCTGCTGCGTATACAGCAGCAGGTATGTTAGCACCGTATAGCGAGCTTGAAAGTGCAGAGCTTGCTGTGTTTTCTATGGGGATGGCGTCTTTAACGCGCTGGCCGGATGTTATTAACAGCCTAAATTTGCACTTGGCTAAACCACTCACGTTGTTCGCTCAGGGCACGTTAGTGGTGGCGCACCGCGAAGATAAAGCCGATTTTCAGCAGTTTTCCCGCCAGTTGATGGGTAAGTTGCCAGATTTCGCGCAAGATAAAGAGTTTTCACACATGCGGTTATTAACCCAAACAGCGCTTCATCATTATGCTCCGCAATTAGCAAAACACTTTGAGGGCGGACTTTATCTTCCGAACGAAGCATGGGTTAATACCGCTGAGGTGATGACAGGTCTTGCATCCTATCTTGAGCAATCGGCTGTGACGTGGAAGTCAAACTCGCACGTGCTCAGGGTTGATAACGAACAGCGAAGCAATAATGGCAATAGCGCAGCGGTAGTCTTGCCTGAGGGAAAACAGGTATTTGATTATGTGATTGACTGCCGCGGACTTGGCGCAAAGCAAGTCCCACTTGCTGATACCCAAAGGCGGACTAAGTTCAACTACAACGCCACTGAACAGAAAACGTTCGGGCAGCAAATACCTGAGTTACGCGGGGTGCGCGGTGAAGTCATTACCTTATATGCGCCAGAGGTAGAGCTTAAGCACGCAGTGCGACTGATGCATCCAAGATACAAGTTGTATATTGCACCGCGGCACAACCATCATTTTGTGATTGGTGCGAGTCAAATCGAAAGCGAAGATACTGGCCCAATCACAGTGCGCTCGACGCTTGAACTGCTGTCTGCAGCGTATTCCATTGACGTGGGTTTTGGTGAAGCAAAGATTGTACAAACTGCGACGAATTGTCGCCCAGCATACCCAGATAACCTACCTAAAATACATTTTAATCAGCGGGTTATACGCATCAATGGTCTATTTCGTCACGGTTACTTGTTAGCGCCCATACTCGCTGAGCAAGCGTGCGACAGGTTGTTCAATAGCGATTTTAAATCAACATTTGAGAACTTAATTCAGGAAGTAGCATGTTAACTATTTATTTTAACGGCGAGCCGTTCAAGGTAACGCAACAGTCATTGCCTGACGTCCTTCGAGAACTCAATGCACCTGCTATGTGTGCGGTCGCGGTTAATGGACAGTTTGTGCCTAAAAATGAGCATGAGACTGTGATACTGCAAGAGCAGGATGCTCTTGATGCGTTCACACCTATGCAGGGCGGCTAGCATGAGTTGGCAACTTGCGGGTGAAGTACTCAGCAGTCGCTTTTTAGTTGGCTCTTCTTTATACCCATCCCCACACATTATGCAGCGCGCTATTCAAGCGTCGGGCGCTCAAGTGATCACCGTTTCATTGCGTCGCCAGTCTCCTAGTCAGAAAGGCGGCGAGAGCTTTTGGCAACATATAAAAAGCTTGAATTGCCATATACTGCCCAACACGGCTGGTTGCTATAGCGCAAAAGACGCTGTTCACACTGCCAATATGGCGCGAGAGGTGTTTAACACTCACTGGATAAAACTTGAAGTGTTGGGTGATGAATATAACTTACAACCCGACCCATTCGCATTGCTTGAAGCTACTAAAGAGCTTATCGCGCAGGGCTTTGAAGTTTTTCCCTATGCCACTGATGATTTGGTTTTAGCCGAACGATTGGTCGGTGCTGGCTGCAATATAGTGATGCCGTGGGGAGCGCCAATTGGCACGGGACGAGGATTGATGAACCCGTATGCACTCAAAACCCTCAGAGCGCGTTTACCTGATACCACCTTGATTATTGATGCAGGACTTGGTGCACCTTCTCATGCTGTGCAAGCAATGGAGTTAGGTTTTGACGGAGTATTACTCAACACGGCCGTGGCTGAGGCGCAGAATCCTATTTTAATGGCCCAAGCTTTTCGAGATGGTATTGTCGCAGGGCGAAGTGGTTTTGAGGCAGGTGTTATTCAACAACGGGACTTAGCGAAACCCAGTACGCCCGTGCTAGGTACCCCATTTTGGCACCAAGACAAAAATGAGCGAGGTGGCTGAGCATGATAAGCCATGATGCGATAGTCAGCGATCCCCAGTCGTTAAATAACGGTATAAAGCCGTCGGTTTTGACCTTTTCTGGCAGCGACAGCGCAGGGCTAGCCGGCATGCAAATGGATGTAAAAGTCCAGCATGCATTAGCTGTACACTGCACCAGCGTGTTAACAGCCGTGACAGCACAAAATAACCAACAGGTTTTTGCGGTTAACGCTGTCGATAGCGCTATGTTTCGCGCACAAATTGAGGCCGTATCACTATTTCGTCCTAAGGCAATTAAAACAGGATTCGTTGCCAGCGAAGCACAAGCGCAACAAATCATTGCGGTTCGTCAGAGGCTAAAAATCCCGTTAATTTGTGACCCCGTTGGCGCCGCAACAAGTGGCGCTGAATTACACGGTAAGCGAAACAACGACAGCCATAGAAATATAAACAGGCTGCTACTTGCTCACTGTAGTTTGCTCACCCCTAATATTCCTGAGGCACAATCGCTTGTTGGGTTTGATATCGAAACTGCCAAGGATTTAAGAAGGGCTGCTAAAGCTTTGGTTGAAATTGGGGCTAAGGCGGTGCTAATCAAAGGCGGGCACTGGCAGTATGCTGATCATAAGGGTCTAGATTTTTTTTACAGCCCAGAAGAGCAGTTTTGGCTGCAAAATGAACCGGTAGACACACCTCATACACGGGGCACCGGCTGTGCGCTCGCCTCAGCAATAGCCAGCGCGATCGCCCTAGGTTACTGCTTAAAAGACGCTATTGTCATAGGGAAAATGGCCATTACCCAGGGCCTACAGGATGCAAAAGGCCTACTCGCCAAAAGCGTGCGTTATCAAGACACCCATGATAAACAACGTTATCAAGACACCCATGATAAGCAGATTAAGGAACTCGCTTCTTTCGACACGCCTGAGTTAACAAGTGAGCAGAGTCTTCGACAGCAACAGAGCCAGCTGAATTATCAAAATTATCAAAATACCCATAACAAAGGTGGCGTCGAAATCCGTTGTTTTCCTGCCACTCAGCGCAGTTTACCCGGTCTGTATATTGAGTCGTTGATGGCGACGAGCGAACTTAGCTCTCTGGTATTACAGAAACAAGGGAACTCATTTCCCAGTATTGGCGACGAATCACTGGGCTTATATCCCGTTGTTGATCGCGCACACTGGCTGGATACCTTGTTGCCACTTGGGGTGACTACCATTCAACTTAGAATAAAAGATTTAGCTGGGCAGTCACTTGAAGAGGAAATCAAACGCGCGGTTGAAATAGCAAAGCGCTTCCAGTGTCGTTTGTTTATCAATGATTATTGGCAGCTGGCTATTAAGCACGGGGCCTTCGGCGTGCACTTAGGCCAAGAGGATTTAGTCGCTGCCGCTCAAAATGAGTCGAACCCAATTAAGCAATTGTCAGAAGCGGGACTGCGTTTAGGCATTAGTACCCATTGTCATTATGAAGTTGCACGCGCCCATGCGCTGAAACCTTCTTATATTGCATATGGACCGGTTTTCGCCACACAAAGCAAAGACATGCCGTGGGTCCCGCAAGGGTTAGCAGGGTTAGCGTACTGGCAAAAATTATTAGATTACCCTGTGGTTGCCATTGGGGGGATTGATCTTGAGCGAGCAAACGCGATCCACGGGCTTGGTGTATCGGGTATTGCTATGATTAGCTATATTACTCAAGCCGAGAACCCTATTAAAGTGACAAAATCGTTATTGAGAGCGCTGGCATTATGAGCTTGTTTAGCGCGGGTGAGTGGCAGCAATACCAACGCCATATACAACTAGATGCGGTGGGGGTTGATGGGCAATTTCGCCTTAAAAATGCCAAAGTGCTGGTTGTTGGTGCTGGCGGACTAGGGTGCCCCGTGGCGATGTACTTAGGTGCTGCAGGGGTCGGGAATATCACCATCATTGACGGTGACAGCATTTCTCAAACGAATTTGCATCGCCAAGTTTTGTTTGCCTACACAGACGTGGGTAAACCTAAAGTGCATGTTGCTGCAATCCGTATTCGTGAGAATAACCCTTTTATCACTGTGACAGCGCTGGATGAGCAGCTTAGCGAGTCGAATATTGATATCTTGGTAGCGCAAGCAGATATTGTGCTTGATTGTACCGACAACTTTGCGACACGCTTACAGATCAACGATACCTGCCGAGCGCATGATAAACCTTGGGTTTATGCCAGTGTACTTGGGCTAGAAGGGCAAGTAGCCTTGTTCACACCTAGCTGCGCTTGCTTCAGGTGTATCTTTCCCGATATCCCGGCTGACGTCGCAGATTGCAATTCAGCGGGTGTATTGGGTAGCGTGGTCGGTGCAGTGGGGCTGCTGCAAGCCAATACCTGCTTGGGCTATCTTTTAGATTTACAGGATGAAAGCCAGGGCAAGTTACATTTCTTTTCAGGTAACAGTAATCAGGTTCGCAGTATTGCATTGCAGCAGAATAAGCTGTGTACTTGCGCGAGTCCGTCACAGGTACAACGTCGCCAACCTCTTAAAACTGCTGACCCGATTGAATCTAAAGAGCTTGAGCAAGAACCTGGGCTACACATCACTGATGACACTCAGTCGCAAATTCGGTCGCAAATTGAACTGAGCCCCGAGCAATTTGTTAAACAGCTCGGGCGCCTAGAGGGCGCTCCTGAAAGTTGCCTTAACAGTGCTCGTAAAAGTAAGGTGATAAACATCGGTTTAATTGATGTGCGAAGCACAGACGAGCACCGAGGCTTTAATATCGGTGGCCAATGCCTGCCCTTGAGTGCTGACTTTGCTGATCGGGTTGGCGCAAAACTCTCACATAAAACCCAGCCTATTTTACTCTATTGCCAGTCAGGCAAACGCAGCTACGAAGCGGCCTTACGTCTTCAAGCGAAGGGGTATGGGCGGGTGTATAGCTTAAAGGGCGGTTTAGGCGAGTTACTTAGTCACTCTCAATTCGTGAAATGGTTTTAAATGTTGTTCAGTTTGAAGCAGTGACAGTATTGCATGACACTTGCAGTCAGCATTTTTGGCTTAGCAACGTGGTACTCAATCTCTTTACCGCCTTGCTAAATAAGGACACAGCGACAAAACTCATGACTCACCCACATCAGCAAAAAGAGGTTACACAATGAGCAATCCAGTAGGATGGTTTGAGATATATGTAGATGACATGCCACGAGCACAAGCATTTTATCAAACGGTATTAGCGGTTGAACTGGAATCGTTAAGCGATCCTGCAGACGGCAATGCGCAGATGTTAGTGTTCCCGTCAGACATGGAGAATTACGGTGCCTCTGGGGCGTTGGTGAAAATGGACGGCTTTAGCGCTGGCGGTAACGGCACGCTTGTGTATTTTGCGTGTGAAGACTGCGCCATCCAAGAGAGCCGAGTCGAGGCTGCAGGTGGCAAGGTTGAACGGGCAAAAATGTCGTTAGGGGAGCATGGGTTCTGCGCCTTAGTAACCGACACCGAAGGCAATATGTTTGGCCTGCATTCTCAGCAGTAACGCTCAACAGCAACTCGTTGTTACCGGCGCATGCTAAAGGCTGCGCTTTTTCATTGGCTTATAATGCTCTTGTACGCTTTTCTAGTGCTTAACGTTTAATACACGCCCTTGGACGTACACTTTGCATTCCGCTTGGGTCTCAACTCAGCAAAGCTACCTCCGATACAGACAGTTCTTAGTATGTGTTTGGCAAGAGAGGGGCGATAGTAGCAACGCCAGCTAAACGAGCGCATCATCCATGCTTGAATTTTGCGCATACACTCTCTATCAATAGCAGCCTCTTTGTTCGCATTCTCGCAATACTTTTTGTGCTCAACGCCCTGTTGTTGTGTGCCTTAAACATTTGCAATAAATTTTCGTTGGCACTGCTTTCCCTGGCACTGCTTTCCCTGGCACTACGCTCGTTTACACGAGATTGGGTAGGGCTCTTAAAATGGTATGGCTGTTTTGCGTAACGTTGAAGGCGAGAGCCAATTTTTGTTGGCCTATGAACGCATAAGGCTGACATTAAAAATTGTACAAGATTAGGTAGCAGAACAAATCTAGTCAGTGTGGATAGTTAACATAAACTTTTCATGCCCTAATAGCTTCTTGGTTTTAACGTCAATTAAAACATTGGGTTACGTAGTTTTTGCCGTATCGTATCAAAAGTGTACTGTTAAAATTATGTTGTATATTTTTACTGAATACGTATGCAAGACATTGAGCATTCACCATGTGTAACTGTAATATCGCGGCAACTAGAACAAAGCTGTAACATTTGACTACAAGTTGTTAACCGATACCTAGGTTTCCATTTGAGTCTCGAACCGGGATACACACACATGAAAAATTTTAAGCCTAATTTAATCAAAGCCGCGCTAATCACTAGCGGTTTTGCGTTTGGTATAACACCCGCAGCATTTGCTCAAGAAGCAGCTGCAGATGCCCCAGGGGATGACACAGAAGTTATTCAAGTCACGGGTATTCGTGGGTCTCTTATCCGTGCCCAAGCAGTAAAAATGGAAAACACCTCGATTGTTGAAGCCATTTCAGCTGAGGATATTGGTAAATTACCAGACTCGTCTATCGCTGAGTCGTTAGCGCGTTTGCCTGGTATGTCAGGTGAAAGGGTAGGCGGTCGTACTTCAGGTATCTCTGTTCGTGGATTTAAAGAAGACTTTACTGGTACCTCACTTAATGGTCGCGAGTTAATCGGCATTGGTGATAACCGAGGTGTAGAATACGATTTATACCCTTCAGAAATCATGACCGGAGCCACAATTTATAAGACCGCAGAGGCCGGCCTTATGGTGCAAGGCATTGGGGGTACGGTTGATTTACAAACTGTTCGCCCATTACAGGCTCAAGAAACCTTAACCATTAATGGTAACTATGAATTATCGGGTCGAGACTCTGACAACCCCGAGTTTGACAACACTGGCCATCGTTTATCTTTGTCATTTGTTGAAAAGTTTGCCGATGACACCATTGGCTTGGCCGTTGCACTCGCCAGCACAGAATCGCCAAACAATCAGCGTAAATATGGTGTGTGGGGATATAACACCAATGATGAAGGTCAAGTAACGCCATCTGGCCTAGATAGCCAAGCTATCAGCACCGTTCTTGAGCGAGACACTATCTCTGCTGTGTTGCAATTCCAGCCGACAGAAAACCTAGACATAGTGATTGATGCACTTGATATAAGCTACTCAGATTCTGGTGTTATCCGCGGCTTTATTGAACCTTTCTCTGCTGGCAGTATTTCAGGCACAGGTACCGAGACTACAGGTACTCAAGTTGGTGTTAACCCGGTCCTACGAACTGATCCATCTCAGAAGGACGGTGATTTACAGGTATTTGGTTTAAATGTTCAATACCATTTGAATGACAGTTGGTCAGTAGAAGTTGACGTAGCGAATAGTGAGTCTACGAAGCGTGATTTGCGCGGAGAGTCATACGCAGGCTTAGCTCGCTCTGGCGCACTAGATTCTTCAGGGTTAGGCACGCGTGATTTTGTGATGAGTCAAGATGGGATCACCTTTACTGACTCTTCTGGTTTAGATGCATTCTCTGATCCAAGTGCTTTGCAACTGACAGGCCCTCAAGAGTGGGGTGGTGGTTTAGCTAATTTAGCGGATCAGTTTACTAGCACTGAATTAACCGCCAATGGAGCTCCTTATAGTTACTTGAATGCCCAGGACGGGTTTTTGAATTATGCTGATTTCAGCGAAGAGTTGACCACCTATAAGTTTGAAGTGGTGGGTTTGTTGGATGGTGATATCTTCACTCAAGTAACAGCGGGTGTTAATTACAGTGACAGATATAAAGACAAAGAAAATAAAGGTTTCTTTGCTACATCGTCATCATACCCAGCCTCTACTGCTATTCCTCAAGCGTATTTATATAATGGTTTAGCCGATTTAACCTGGGCGGGCATGGGATATGTTGTTGCATATGACGGTTTTGCACCATACAACGATGGCGAATATACCTTAAATGATGCGGGCCTATTAGAGCCGGATCGTTTAGGCGATACCTATGTAGTAGAAGAAGAAGTCACCACTTTGTATGCAAAAGTCGATTTCAATACTGAACTGGGTGATTTTCCTGTTATGGGTAACATCGGTGTTCAATATGTACAAACAGATCAATCCTCTTCTGGTTTTACAGGTGTGGTTGGGTCAAATTTTGCCGTGTGTGATGCAAATAACGATCAGCAAATAGATGACGACTGCCGAACATCTGTTAGCTCAGACTATAGCCATGTTTTGCCAAGTCTGAACGTCAGTGTAGAAGTGGCAGACAACAAGTTTGTGCGTTTCGCTGCGAATAAGACGATCAGCCGTGCACGAATTGACCAGATGAAGGCCTCTGGTTTTGTGAAGTTCGACCAAAACATCGATTTGTTGTCTATACCGAACACGCAAGCTGCAGTGGACGAATATGGCTCACCTTGGTCTAAATTTGCCGGTAATCCATTGCTGAAACCGTTGGAAGCGAATAATTTTGACTTGTCATTTGAAAACTATTTTGAAGATGAAGGCTATGTTTCAGCCGCGGTCTTCTATAAAGATTTAGTCAATTGGACAAGAGACGGCAACCTAGACATCAATTTCAGAAATGATGTAACTAACGACGGTGCCGATTACTTCATCCCAGGGTTCCACGACCGCGTCGCTGTTGAAGATGGTCTATACGGGCCAGCAAACACGCCTTATTCAGCAGGAGATGTCATTACACCCCCTGACTTTGGCACCTTTTCCTACTTTGAAGATGGCTTAACGGGTGATGTTAAAGGGCTAGAGTTAACAGCGAACGTGCCATTAAATATGCTTGCTGACGCACTTGAAGGCTTTGGTATTGCTGCTTCAGCTACGTTAATTGATGCACAGCTAGAGGACGGTACTGCCATTCCAGGGCAATCGGATCGCACTTATTCATTGACCGCTTATTACGCAATGGGTGGCTTTGAGATTCGCCTTGCTGGCACCGACCGTTCTGAATTCAGCACATATCAACGTGGTGGCTCGAACAAGGTTGAAACGGCAACACGTAACGGCGTTACTTTGTTAGATGCACAAATCAGTTACGACTTTGAAGATTCAGACATTGATTATTTGCAAGGTTTACGCGTTTCGTTACAAGGAACGAATTTGACCGACGTCGATGAGGAGACGCTGGACAGCGATGGTATCGTGACAACTCGTCGTCAATTTGGCCCTTCATATATGATGAACTTTAATTATTCGTTTTACTAACCTCTAATGAGTTAATAAGTGCAAGGCCCCTTAGCGACAACGCTAAAGGGCCTTTTTGGTTTTTGCGACGTTCAACTTTTTGCGACGTTCAACAAGGTAAAGAATGTAGGTATGATGTAATTCATGATCAGTGACTTATGTGTGAGTCAGGTCTTAGGTTACAAGTTCCCTGTTTAATTTAGTAAGGCGTAATATGTCTCAACCATTTAATATTGTTATCCTTGGCGGCGGCTCAGCAGGTTGGATGGCGGCTAATTTATTTGCTCACAAGTGGGCTGAAAAGTTGGTAGATAAGTCCTTAACAATAACCTTGGTTGAATCACCAGATATCGGTATTGTCGGGGTTGGTGAGGGTTCAACCCCCACACTGAAACGTTTTTTTAGCATGCTTGGTATTGGGGATAGCGACTGGATGCCTCAGTGCAACGCCACGTACAAAATGAATATCGCCTTTGAGAATTTCAGCCCTGCATCGGCTAACACGCGATACAGCCATCCGTTTATATCGCAAATAGACACCTTCACCCAACGGGCATTTATGGTGAACGCCCGCACTCGTCGCCTCGGGCTTGATACGCACACAAACCCTGGCGATTTTTTATTAAATGGCGTACTCGCTAAGCAGAACAAAGGCCCACACACACCGGCTAATTTTCCGTTTAGCATAGAATACGGTTATCACTTTGATTCCCACTTGTTAGGTGCCTTTCTACAGCAACATGCTATCGGTCTAGGCGTGGATCACGTTCAAGCAAATGTAGAAAGCATCAAGCAGCATCCTAATGGTGATATTGCGGCGCTGCACTGTAAAGAAGGCATTGAGATAAGCGGTGATTTATTTGTAGATTGCAGCGGCTTTTCCAGCGTACTGATGCAAAAGACTTTAGGCGTCAAATTTAACAGTTACAAAGACAATCTATTTAACGACTCTGCGGTTGTGGTGCCAACGCCTATAAGCGAAGATATTCCGGTTGAGACGACATCCACGGCCTTATCAGCAGGCTGGTGCTGGAAGATCCCCCTCACGAACCGATTCGGTAACGGTTATGTTTATAGTTCGGATTTTGTCAGTAAACACGACGCTGAAAGAGAGTTGAAGAACCATCTGCAACTAAATGAAAATACCGAATGTCGCCATTTATCCATGAAGGTGGGGGCCTTGGAGAAACAATGGCACAACAACTGTCTAGGTATTGGGCTGTCAGCAGGCTTTATCGAGCCCCTTGAAGCAACCGCTTTACACCTTACGCAGATATCCATCGAGCAATTCATATTAGAATTCGAAGAGGGCGACTTTTCTAATCGTTTGCAAGGGCAGTACAACGCCAAAATGCAATTTAGAACGGAGCGCACTCGGGATTATATTGTGGCGCACTACAAGCTCAATACCCGCAACGACAGTGAGTACTGGCGAGCGAACCGCAATAATATGCACCTGTCTGAATCACTGTTGCAGATATTGGACGTTTGGTATAAACGTGGGGATTTAGAAGCAGAGATCACGCGCCAAGACCTCTCGACGCACTTTAACGCCGTATCATGGAATTGCTTGTTAGCAGGTTATGGCGCATTTCCGGCACTGGCCGCAAAACAGCCTGGCACAGGCGATTTGTACAAAGAACAACACATCGAAACGTTCCTACAAGGGTGCGCATTAAACTTCACCAGTCACGCTGATCAGTTGTTTTAGTTTTTGCTCTCACCGCTTCGGTCTTTCAATCAAAAACAGTCTTTGTTCATGTGCGGTTGACATGGACTGCCAATAACACCCATTGTATTTCAAAGGCTGTTTAAATTGCCCTTTGGCACATCGACACATCGGCACATCTTCACATCGTCACCATATTTTTGTTTACAAAATATTGTGCTTGTAGCCGTTTTTCGGTCTTATCATTGCTCTCTACGTTAAATACCCCTCTGTCGCCTTTTGCGAGTAAATAGCATCTAAAATTCGGGATATCATACCTATCTTACAGAAAATGTACCGCTGACGTTTCATTTCCGTTGTGCATCCAAATCTTTGATGTTAATAAATTGTTGAATACGTATGCAGTGCGTTGTGTTGCTTATTAACTCAGCGTTAACATCTTTAGCTGGGAACAACAAGGTGTACTTCGTTTCAAAAGTTAACACTTATCTTGCGTTGATAAATGACCAAGAAGGTGTGAAACGGACGTTCGCCATACGTAATGGGACACACGCATGAAAAGATTTACACCGAATTTGGTTACCGCGGCGTTGCTGGCAAGTGGCACTGCGTTTATCGCAAGTTCAGCAGTAGCACAGCAATCGGTAGATGAACCAATCACAGCAGGATCCGTCAGTGAAAATGACGAAGAAAAACAAGGCCAGGAACTCGAGCGCATAGAGGTCAGAGGCTTTGCCACCAGTTTGATCCAGTCACTTAACCAAAAACGTTTTAGTGATACGGTATCCGAGCAAATTTCAGCAGATGACCTAGGCGGCTTGCCCGATGTGTCCATGGCAGATGCATTGACTCGATTACCCGGTATTTCAGCCGTAAGAACTGGCGGCCAAGCAGCAGAGATCAACATTCGTGGTATGTCGGGGGACTTTGTATTCTCGACCCTCAACGGCCGGGAGCAAGTGTCTACTAGTGGCTCGCGCTCTATAGAATTTGATCAATACCCTTCAGAGCTAATTTCATCGGCAGCTGTGTATAAATCCCCTAAAGCATCGCTGATTGAAGGCGGTGTGGCCGGTAGCGTGGAGCTGCAAACAGCTAGCCCGTTAAGTAACGATCAACAACACACGTTTAATGTTAACGCTCGAGGTATGTTTAACGACAGAGCAGGCGAAGTGTCTGATGCAGAAGAGTTTGGCCATCGTTTAAGTTTGTCTTATCAAGGTAAGTATTTAGACGATACCTTAGGGGTAGCCCTTGGCTACGCACGCTTATTTCAGCCAAGTGTGTCAACCCAATTCGTTGGCCTTGCCTATAACGCCACTAAAGACGTGGATAATGATGGTGACGAAGAGTTTCTAGGCGAGGGCTTTGAGTTACAACATAAAGGCGGCGAAGAAACCCGCGACGGTTATATGGGCGCGATTGAGTGGACGCCTGTTGATACCTTTACCCTAAAGGCGGATGCGTTTTTCTCAAAATTTGACTCTGAAGAATTCGCCCGTGGGTTTCGGGTCAAGCTAGGCGGTGCATCTGCTGCCGTAGCCAACCCTGTGCTAAATGGTAACGCTGTAATAGGGGGTACGTTTAATCGCACATCACAAAGCTTTACCCGTGTGGAGTTGGTTAACGATGACAACCAAGACTATGACCAAGTGTCCAGCTATGGCATTAACGCCGATTGGCAAGCAACAGACAACTTAACTTTGGCATTTGATGTGTCACAGTCAGTTGCTAAGAGTGACTTTAGAAATGGTTTGTTATGGGCCCTAGTGGGGGAAGATGCCAATGCTGAGCTACCCGTTTTCGATAACGACATCTCCATTAGTTACCTGTTGCACGGTTTAGATTTACCCGATGTCGGCTTTAGCCAAGCCGAGGCCTTCACTGATTTAGATAGGGTAATGGTCACAAAATACGGTATTTACCCTTACGAAAACGAAGATGAGCTGAACGCTTATCGCTTTGATTTGACCTACGAAATAGACGACAACGCTTTTTTCTCTTCAGTTGAATTTGGTGCGCGTTACTCTGATCGTGAATACAGCAACGATCGTTCAGTGTTCGAATATGGCAGCGACTCTAGCTTTTCAGCCAGTCAACCGCCGCTGCGCTTAACGGACGACATGGTGGATGTGGTCGATTGGGAAGGTGACTTTGGTTATTTGCCTAGCTATCTTTCTATCGACTTAAACTCAGCGCTCAATGCGTGGTTCCCCTCTGGCATACCGCAGCCAGTTAAAACGTGGGGGGCAGGTAGCCCAGGGGTGATAAACGGACCGGGCGAGGGGCCTAACACCAGCTGGACCATGCTTGAAAGCGGTAAAGTGTTTGAAAAGGTCACCGCTGCATACATCATGGCAAACATAGATACTGAGCTGTTTGGCTTGCCCGTTACCGGAAACGTGGGTGTGCGTATGGTGGAAACCGAGCAATCATCTACAGTACTGCAAGATGTGTCTGAAGACATCATTGACCCAGATACAGGTGAAGTCATTGATAACCGAGGTAACCCAGCCAACGGTGCTCAATTTATTACGGATGATGCGGGCTTGGTGAATGACTTTTATCGCCCAGCACTGCTGACTGATAAATACCGAGATTACCTACCTTCAATCAACCTGAACTTCAAGCTGACTGACAGTGAACAGCTGCGCTTTGCTGCGGCGAAAGTGCTTGGCCGAGCGCCGATTAATCGTTTGTTTGCCAACGCCACCGTGCGGGTGGAAGACGTACAAGCCTTTCGCGATCAAGATACAGGCGAGATTGTTTTATCTAAACCGACGGCAGTTATCTCTGGCAGTGCCACGAACAGCCCGTATCTTCGCCCGTTCTATGCCGATCAATACGATATCTCTTACGAGAAGTACTTTGAAGATACTGATGGTGCCTTCATCGCGGCGTTATTTTACAAAGACATTAAGTCGTTCATCAATACCTTTAAAGAAGACCCGTTTGATTTCACCGGTAACGGATTCACCATCCCGGCAGACATCACCGTACTGGTGACAGATGAAGAGGGCGAGCCGTTATTTAATGACGATGGTTCACGCTTATCGGTGCAAGTACCCACTGAAAATGGTGGCTATGAAACCGCCGTGAATAACGACAAAGGCGGCTATATTCGCGGCGCTGAGTTGTCATATACGCAAATCTATTCGTTTCTTCCTGACATGTGGTCGGGCTTGGGCATGAGTGCCAGCTATTCCTACACAGAAAGTGAAATTCAAACCCAAACCACATTAGGCGGTGCATCGGTAGAGCAAACCTTGCCGGGTTTATCTGAAAACGTCGTCGCGGCCACGGTGTTCTGGGAATACGAAGATTTCGAAACTCGATTAAGTGTGCGTTGGCGTGATGCGTTTGTGTCAAAGCAGGTGGCGGTGAATGAACAAGTGGTTAATTTCGATTCAGAAACCGTGATTGATTATCAGGCGTCATACAACATCAACGAGAATCTCGGCATGTTGTTTCAAGTGAATAACCTGACCGACGAGCCAACCAAAAGTTATTTCGGCAGTGAAGTGCAAACGGGGACCATTCAGTACTTTGGTCGCCAGATATTTCTGGGCGTAACGTACTCGCTTTAATTGCTAACGCATTTTCATTTATACATGACTAAATTCATTGCGCCAGCGTTGCGTGATGATTGTTATTTGATAAAAATTTTATGGAGTATAAACGTATGTTTACTCGCACCGATAGTCTGCCTTTATTGGCAATTTCAATTAGTTTACTTAGCCTCAATGGCTGTGGTGGTTCAGGCTCCGAGCCCGGCACCACATTATTAACCTGTAGCATTCCTAATGTACCGGACGCGTCTGGCACCAGTTGTGTGGCGCCAGAGCCGATTAGCTGTGCGCCACCCACCGTGCCTGACGCTTTAAACGAGTCTTGCGTGGTAGGGGCTGACCCTACAGCACCTGCACCTATGGCAAGCCCCGCGATGGACCAAGCCGTATTGTATTTTAACTTAGCCGCTAAAGGCGCTGACAACAGCCAAAATGATGAAACCTACACTGGCTATCGTTTACATACTTGGAATAACGATACGTGTGACGCCTACGCCGATGCTGACACCGATTGGGCGAATGGCCGCGAACACACAGGCATCGACCCCAATTATGGCGCGTACTGGGTCCTTGAATTAAAACCGGATTACGCTGGCTCACTGGGTGCGTGCGGTAATTTCATTATTCACGTAGGCACTGATGACGCTGGCAAAGAGCTTGGTGGCGGTGACTTTACAATGCCTTTATCACAAGACGATCCCGAGTTTGCCCGAATGAACTTTACCTTCACTGACGTGGCTTCTATTTTCGAATTCCCGATTGTGTCGTTAGGGCCTCAACCGGTGAAAATTGATGGTGCGGCTGCCCATTGGATAGATGGCAACACGTTACTGTGGGATATAGACCCTACCGCTGTTAGCCAAGTGAAATTACATTATTCAGCCAATGCAGACTTAAGCGTTGACGTGGACACAGGTTTAAGCGGCACGGCAATCGAGCTTGAAGAAATCGAACTCACCGACGCGCAAAAAGCCCGTGTACCTCATTTGGCCAATATGCAGGCATTTGCAGGCGACTGGAGCACGGATGAGGCAAAAGAGGTGCTTAAAACCCAAGCGGTGTTGGCCTCGTATGATGCCGAAAGCGTGCTTAATGGCGCGACCCAAATTCAGTTAGCTAACGCCATAGATGCGCTGTACACCCAGGGCGAAAATGATGCTGATGAAGCCCGCTTGGGGGCGGTTTATAGCGACGGGGGGATTCAAGTTAACCTATGGGCACCGACTGCTCAGTCAGTGAGTTTGAAACTGTTTAATGATGCAAAAGCAGAAACGGCCAGCTACCCCATGGCGCTTGATAGCAATAGCGGTATATGGCGCTATGAGGGCGGTGTAGAGCTTGACCGTCAATTGTATCGTTTCGAAGTAACAGCCTATCATCCAGTGACTATGTTGCTTGAAACCATGCTCACAACGGACCCTTATTCGTTAAGCTTATCCACCAATAGCCGCTTCTCGCAGTTTGTAAATTTAAATGACGAAGACCTCAAGCCTGAGGGGTGGGAGACCCACGAGATCCCTACCATTTCCAACCCTGAAGATGCCGTGATCTACGAAGGGCATATTCGGGATTTCAGCGTGCGTGATGAAAGCACCAGTGCACAACATCGCGGTAAATATTTGGCGTTCACCGAACAGGGCAGTGTGCCCAATCAGCATTTAGCGAAATTAGTTGAAAACGGTTTGACTCATTTTCATGTGTTGCCAGCAAACGATATGGCAACGGTTGAAGAAGATGAAAGCCAAAGTGTTGACTTGACCAGTACTGTAGCGGATTTATGCCGCCTAAATCGCCAAGCGGCCGTGTGCGATGAAGAAAACGCAGACGCGACTCTGCAATCTGTGTTTGATAGTTATGATGCTATCGCTGAGCCACAAAAAGCCCAAGCTCTCACCGAGCAAATGCGCGGCGATGATAGGTTTAACTGGGGCTACGATCCTTATCACTTCAACGTGCCAGAAGGGAGCTATGCCACTGACGCGGATGGTGTAACACGCATAAAAGAGATGCGTGCGATGAATCAATCATTACATGAAATGGGCATGCGAGTAGCGCTAGATGTGGTGTACAACCATACCAATGCGTCTGGCTTAAATGGCAAGTCGGTATTGGATAAAGTCGTGCCGGGCTATTATCACAGATATGACACCATTACCGGTGGCATCGTCCGCGAAACGTGCTGTGACGACACCGAGCCACGCAATCGCATGATGGAAAAGTTCATGCAAGACTCGTTGGTGATGTGGGCCACGCAGTACAAGTTCGACTCATTCCGTTTTGACATTATGAGTCAAGCCACCAAAGACACCATGCTGCGCTTAGAATCCGCTGTTAAAGCGGTGGATGAAGACAACTATTTCTATGGTGAAGGTTGGATAAAAGAAGACCGAGGCTACGAGCAAGCTACGCAGATTAATATGGCAGGCACACAAATTGGCACCTACAACGACCGCATTCGCGAAGCTGTGCGCCAAGGCCAAATATTCAGTACCGAGCCAAGCGATAGCGCATTAGCCGCCCAAGATAAAGTTAAAATGAGCCTAGCAGGTACGTTAACTGACTATATTTTGGAAGATTACAAAGGCGCAGCGTCAGCCACCAGTAATATAGGTGGCTACGCAACTGACCCAGCTGACATCATCAACTACGTGTCAAAGCATGATAATGAAACCTTGTGGGATCAATTGCAGTACACCTTACCCAACGATATGACCTTGGCCGAGCGGGTACGGGCGCAGAATATTGCGGCGACCCTTCCTTTGATGTCTCAAGGTATTCCGTTCTTTCAATTAGGCGGTGATTTCTTGCGCTCTAAATCGATGGATCGCAACACCTATGATGCCGGCGATTGGTTTAACTATGTAGATTTCACTATGAACAGTAATAACTGGCTGGTGGGGCTAGCGTTAGCTCAAGATAACGAAGGTCGCTGGGCAGAAATGGCTAATTTCATCTACAGCCCTGAGCGCGCCGCCAGCATGACCGAAATCGAGTTTGCATCTAATGTGTTTAATGAGTTGCTTAAAATACGTAGCTCATCAGCGTTATTCCGCTTAACCACAGCTGGAGATATTATCGACCGTATTGGCTTTCATAACATCGGCGCCCGTCAAACCCAAGGTTTGATTGTGATGAGCATTGATGATGGCATAGCGGCTGACAACGCCGAGGCAGGTGAAAACCAAATACAACGAGCTGACATTGACCCAATGGCTGATGCGTTAGTGGTGATCGTCAACAGTAGCAGCGAACAGCAAACCCATGGCGTGCCAACCGCACAGGGTTTCGAGTTACATTCAGTGTTAATGAACTCAGTTGATAGCCAAGTACGAGGTGCAAGCTTTGCTCAAGGTGAAGGGGATAACGAAGGCAAAGGCATGTTCACTGTTCCTGCATTGACCACAGCCGTATTCGTTAAACCACAAATGGGCGCGCAAGGTGTGGGCTTATCGGCTTATGCGACATCAGGTGCACCAGATGTTGTCCCGTATGGCAGCACATCTGTGTTTGTGCGCGGTGCGATGAATGGCTGGGGTGAAGTAGATGAAATGGTTTATCAAGGCGATGGTGTTTACGGCGCAGCAATATCCATTGAGCCTGGTGATTATGAGTTCAAAGTGGCTTCAGCTGATTGGTCTACCGTGGATTTTGGCGCCAATAACGGCGATGAATCTGTGGCGCTTAGTGCTGATAATACCTTAACCGCTGGCGGCACAAATTTACAGTTATCGCTAAGCCAAGCACGCGTGCTTAAATTTACCTTAGATGCCAGTGATAAATCAGCACCGGTATTAACGGTGGATAACGAAGAGCCGTTTTTTGGCACGACCGTGTTTGTGCGCGGCTCACTCAATGGCTGGGGTGAAGATGACCCGATGGACTATGCGATTGGCGGGCAGTACAGCAGAACCATTGAAGTAACAGCAGGTTCGTACGAGTTTAAAGTGGCTTCTGCAGACTGGTCAACGGTGGACTTCGGCTCAGCAGATGCTGATGTGAATCTGGCGGTAGGCCAAAGCAAGGCGCTCGCGCCAGGCGGCTCAAACATGACAGTAACCTTCGACTATGATGGTCAATACACCTTTGTATTCGATGCCAGTGACAAAGCCGCACCGACGCTAAGCATATTTGACGCCGAGATGTTTGGTGAAAATACGGTCTTTATTCGCGGTGGGATGAATGGCTGGGGGGAAGTTGATGCACTGGTATTTAAAGCTGACGGTAGCTACATCGTTGATATTGTAATTGACGCCGGCAGTTACGAATTCAAAATTGCCACGGGCGATTGGTCAACGATAGATTTGGGCGGGGTAGGGGATGACACCCAAGTCATTGTTGGCCAGGCTAAGCAATTGACTTACGCCGGTGCTAATTTGATGATTGATATACCCACTACGGCTACTTATCGTTTTAGCGTTGTCGGGCCTGACCCATCTGCGCCTAAGGTCACGGTGACGCAGTTGTAGGCTGACTGTTGCATGCAAGCCATGCAATAAAGCACTAGCAAACTCAAAACGCGATATTTATTATCGCGTTTTTTGTTTTTAGGCAGAGTGATAATTGTTCCATGGCGTTGGTATTAACAGTATTTATTAGAGCAACGGCAGCAAAGTACGTAAAGCGGAAGTTGGCACTAGAAAAATTGACTGACGTCAATGAGCAATCAGGAGTCACTCGACTGATTCTAACCTTCTGCATTCAGTAAAATAGCTGACTAAAATATTTTTGATTATTTAGGCGAAAACCCCTGTTTGGATATACAAGTTAAAGAGCTTTCCCATATATTCAGGAAAACGACCCAGTCGCTCGTTTTTGTTCTTATCATTTTATCTAGATCGCCAGTTTTCCTTTATGTAGCAATATGATAGTTAGTTTGGTATTAATAGCTGAAGTATAAAAGTGAGCGATGCGTCGGCAGAAAAACGCGCAAATCGCGCTATATTAAATTGTTCTCTTGGAATTGGGAAGAGGTAAACCTAGATATTATAGTCCATATAGAACATTTTACTGTATAAATAAACAGTATATTTAACGCTGTTTTAAGGACAATAAAATCTAGCAAGGAGACTTGACGGGACTATACTGTTCTTCAACCCTTAAGCTTAGTTATGAGGCTGTTGAAATACGCGTTAATTTCCATACAGACCTCTAACTAAGCTTAAGGTAATGAACTCCCTCTCAAGTACCATTTTTGCGAATTTCCCAATCTTCGCAGCCAAAACGACTAAGGTCTGTCTGCCAGAGAACAAGTCAATAAATACGATTCCACTTGTTTGTCATTTTCTATTGCAAACAACACAATAAAACCGCCAAACTAGCTACACGTATTATTGAAGCGTTATATTTCAAGGAGAGTCGGTGTCAGCCGCAGATAAATTTAAAAAGGAATTAGGCATGGAGCTTAAAGCTCTTTTTTTGGGAGAGTTTAAGTTTTATAAATCAAAACTTGAATTGCGAAGAAAAAGAGAAAAAGGCTTTGATGTTATAGTTTTATCCGGTTCAAATAAATGGTCTCCATTAATAGACGTTTCATTTTATTTTGGTCGAAATTATGATCTTGCTCGTAAAGTTGAGAAGGTGCTTGATTCATATCCAATGCCTTATCAAATACAACAATATTCTCCCAACGTTAATGCTATGAATGGGCTTGAGTATTCGGGTGATGGTATATGGGAAGTAAATATTGAAGAACCACCTCAAAATTTGGCTGTAATAATTAAAAAGGCTATAGAAGAAATCGCTTTTCCATTTTTTGAAAAGTTCACAACATTAGAGGCAGCACAAGAAGCTCTAGCTAATGATCACTCTTGGTGCTTTTCTCCTAAAGGGCCTTTTTATCATATGCTTTTCATGATAGATGCCGCTTTAGGTGATTTAGAGCATTTTAAAAAATGGTCTAAATGTTTAGACGATTTTTATACCGAACAATCACAGGAAAATATATCAAAGTTAGAGTCCGGTGGGATTGAAATATAACAAGAAATTCAACAAGGACAAAAAACAGTTGGCTTTTTGTTCACTACGTTCACTTATTTTAGCCAACCATTTTTTGCCTGTTAATTGGGCGTTATGATTTCGCCACTAAACAAGATGTAATTGTTGTTCAAACTTGCATTTCAATGATGGATTAGTGGTAAATCAAAAGAATGGGCTTTCGCCAGGTTGAGATTACTCATCAAAAATAGGCATTTCGCATTTCGAGTTTTTACGGTTAGATAATGTCGTCGCCATTTTCTTGTTTAACTTTTGTTGGTTTGGCTCAAGTTTGAATGTCGTGGTTTTAGTGGCGCGGAGTTATTAGTTTTAATTGGTTGTTTTGGTTAATGTTGGTGTTAATTCACGTTTGTCATAACAAATTGCTTAACAGGACGTATCACGCTTGGCTACGCTCCTTCGTCGCAAATTTTAGCCAAGCTTTTTACGCCTGTTAGCAAGGCGCTGGGGGATCCCCTCATAGAATTGGTCTTCCTTCTTTGTGAACCCAGGTAATGTATTGGGCGATAGCCCATGTCATTTGGGCTGAGTTCATCCTGTAATCTTTTGCCCTTTTCCTGACTTCTCTGCCTAGTCTAATGATAGATAACACGCGCCGATGTCGAGTCGTGTTAGCTTGAAACTCTCTTTCCCAGTTTTGCTTCACGGCGATGATACCGAGTAACCGTAATAGCCATTCTGCGAGCATCGCAATCAGCAGTAATATGTCGAATCGTTTGGTACAGCGACTGTTGCTGTGACGAAGACCCATTCCGTATTGAGGGCTTTTAATATCACGGAAGGTTTCTTCTATTTGCATCCGTCTTGCATAAAGGGAAACCAGCTGTTTTGAGTTAAGTTTATCGTTCTCGGGAAGATTAGTGGCGAGTAGCCAAGGCTCTTTGCTACCCGCACGATAGCTTTGCTGGGCGGTGTGGTTTCGACCTGCCTTTGAAGAGCGTTTATCCTTTCGATGTTTGGCCTTTGCTTTGTACAAATGCAGGTGTGCATGAAGCGGGCTTTTACGCCCCAACTCACCGCAGCCAAGGTATTTGGCGCGAGAATTTGCACTGGGGTAAAACGACTTATTACTTTGCCATGATGCTTGCCCATCACGCTTAAATCCCACATCTCCGCGCACTCGGCCTAGCCAGAACCATCCATGCTTTTCGACTTCTCGAAACCAAGGGTTACGATAGCCTGCATCGGTCACAATCAACGGGCAACAACCCGACGGCAGGATACTCGCCAACTCCCGTAAAAACGGATTATGACTAACAGGTGAATTGTATTCACCGAATGAAAATACGCGCTCATAAAGCGTGACAGAGCGCCCCTGAACACTGACCGATGCACGTAAGGTTAAATGCCTGAGCTGCTCACGCACATCAGACCAATCCACAAGAACAACCGGCATGGGGTTAGCGCCGCAAAGTAGCTTTGCGTGCCAACGATAGATGTCGAGCCGTTCATTATGTAGGTTGTTATTACCAAGCAGCCTGTCGATGCGTTTAATGTTGTGTTTCGGGGCCACGGAGCCTGAGATATTGCGTCCTAATTCGGTCAACGACAGTTGCTGACCATCTAGCAAAGATTGGGTGGCAACCATCAAAGAGGAAAGACGTTTGGCATGTAGATTAGGGCATTGTTTTTTAAGCAAATCGTGTAAGATATGAATATCACGCATGGTGTTGTTATCTAGTTGGTTTTTGGCGAAATTTATTAGATCAAATGGCGCTATGCGTGTCTATATTATTGTTTCTGCTCATAATTATGAGGGGATTCGTTAGAGCAAGGCGTTATATGCCAATGATAATGGAATCAACGTGACATCTGAACAAAGAGAACGATATGCCCGCTGGCAAAATCATCGAGTAAGTCAGCTATCTTTTTCCATCAACTTGTTTTTGGGATTTGCTGTTGCATCTCTCGCTTACGTAATTAATCTAATACTTACTACCGCAAAGGGTAATACGGTACTTGAATGTGTATTAATAATTTGGGCGATTAGTGCTAGTGCTGGTTGTATTGCTACTGTTACCAGGCTCTTAGATTTTAGGTATACAGCTTTAAAAATAAGGTCGCCAAATGCTTGTAACCAATTTTTAGCAGCACATTTAGGTAAAGTTACTTGGGGTATGTTTTGGGTTCAAATTATCTTGTATCCATATGGTGCATTTCATTTTATTAATAATTACGTGCTTGCAAATGGCATATAACAAAAACATCATGGTGGGAATTTTACTCGCTGAAAAAGCGCTCCTAAAATCCCCATATGTTAAGCGTTATGTTGCACAATGAAAATTAAGCATATTGCTATTGCCACAGTTCTGCATTTTATAACTCTAGCTATTTTCTGGCTCTTGAGTTTAGGCGCAACTATAGGACTTGGCTTCAAAGATGAACTTACTTTGTTTGATGAGATTTATAAATTTGTCTCATTAAATGGTATGAAAATCTTATCAGGTTTTAACTGGATATTATTTCATTACTTTAACGAGTTAAATGTTGTTTTTCAGTGGTTAATTATACTCTTAAATAGTTTAACCCAAGGTGTGTTATTCCTATTTTTGTATGGTAGGTTACTCAAGTGTAAAGCAACATAACAAGTCACTGCAAAGGACTAAAAACAGCTGGCTATTGCTCGTGCCTCGCTATTTTAGCCATCAATTTTTAGCCTCTGAGTGGGGCGTTAGCTTTCAATCATAGATAAGGGATGTCGTGAAGATAGATATACATGTTCATACTAGAAAAACTAAGCAAGGAGACGCTCCTACTAGAGAAGTCACACCTGAAAAGTTCTCTAAAATAGTATTATCAACTGACGTGAAAATCTTAGCTATTACAAACCATAATGTTTTCGATTTACAACAATTCAATCAAATGGAAGTTGGTTTAGATGGTGCGGTTCAAATTTGGCCTGGTATAGAGTTAGATGTAATCGATGACGGAAAAAGGTCTCACTTGATAGTTATTGTTTCTCCTGACAAACGGGATGAATTTAATCAGGTAATTAACCAACTTACCGAGGGAAAATCCGCAGACGAGTTTACCATTTCACTTGAAGATACAGTCGAGTCTTTTGAAAAGCTTGGCCCATTATATGTAGCTCATTATTTGGGTAAGAAGCCTGATATGAGCGAAGCTAGTATTTTTAAGTTATTGGCCATGGGAATAAACTCTAATCGTGTGATTAAAGAGGCAACAAACTCCATCTCTGCGGGAATATTTATTGCCCATGGGCACAAATCAATGTACGGCTCTGATGTGCAAGATTGGGATAAATATACAGAAAATGTAGAAGAGCTACCAGAGTTGAGATTGTCTGTAGATAGCTTCGAGCATTTCTGTCTTTTACTTGAAAAAGATGTACCCGCCATAGACACGGCTATAGAACGTAAGCATTCTGAAATTTTAACGCTTCAACCTTTTGAAGATGAAACAAAGGTTAAAATCCGCGCGTTTAATGATATTAATATTATCTTTGGCCCTAAGGGGACTGGTAAAACTAAAATTCTTGAAGCGATCGCCAAGCATTATTCTAATCGTGGAATAATGGCTTCTGTATTTGAGTCAGCACCAGATAAGTTAGCAGATAGATTTGATATTAAAGGAAAAAACATTGAAGAATCTATAGATTTACAAGGTGTAGATTGCTGTCACGAAGAAATTAGTCGGATTAGAAAAGCTAAAGAATCAGACATTACAAGCCTTTATAAATATCGTGAATTCTTCAATTCAGAAAACAAAAATGCTAAAAAAATGAAGATAAAAGATCTTCCTACGCTTCTATCAGAAAACTCTGACAGTAAGTTTAATGAATACAAAGAAGCACATAGTAAAGTACAGGATATGGTGAATTTTCTTAAAACTAATTCATCTGTGGATGAAGTGACGACAGATGAAGAGCGAGCTAGCCTAATATCTGATTTAAATGTGCTTTCATCGAAACTTAAAAATGGCTCTTGGGAACTTTTTGCTGAATGGAAGAGTGCAAAATTAACTGACAGTGCATCTCAATGTTTTAGAGACGAAGTTACCCGTAAAACTGGAGAAAGAAGTAAGCCAAGTGATACAGGCTTTAAAACATTCGCTACAAATAGGTTAAATATCGGTCGGGATTCAAAAAAAGTCATTGAAAATATCAATAAAAGTATTCAAGACAAAATAGAAAACGTTGGTGTTCTTGGCCCAGATAAGGGCTTCCTAAAATGTGCAACTAGCTTTCAGTTCCAGAATGGCGGTATTCATGAGGCTAAATACTTATCAATGAAAAGTATGCGAAAACAAGACCAAAAGGAATTTGTTCGAATTATGGGCTCAATAAATGATAAAGCAACATCTGATGACTTATTTGATTCAGTTACTGAATTAAATGCAATTGTTGATATTGATAAAATATTAAGTCTTTCTGATTTGTTACTTTTCTGGAGACGATTCACCTTATCTGGTGAGAATTACTCTCCTTCGAATGGTGAATGTTCAATGCTCAACTTACATAGTGAGTTAGCTGAAGATAAAGAAATTTACCTACTAGATGAACCAGAAAGAAGTCTTGGTAATGAATATATTAATGATGTAATTATTCCACTAATAAATGACAAAGCAATACAAGGTAAAATGGTCTTTATATCCACTCATGATGCGAATGTTGCTGTCAGAACATTGCCTTATAACTCTATTTATAGATGTCATGATAAAGATGGATACGGCACATATACAGGAAATCCATTTTCAAATAGCTTGATATGTTTAGAAAATACAGAAAAAACTTTAGATTGGAAACAAATCAGCATGAAAACCCTTGAAGGTGGACAGAATGCTTTTGGTGAGAGAGGAAAAATATATGGAAACAATTGAAGCAGAGTTGGTTACGATTGATGGTGATTACTTTATTAATATCCTAGAAGAATCCCAAATATCAATCCCTATATCAAATGATGATCCTAATGCTGTAAAGTCTGCATTTAACTGTTTAATTGAGCGCTTGAAAAAGGGAGTGTTTTCAATCAGTTTAAAAGATGCAGATAAAGACCTTTTTTATCATGTGGCAAGAGAATACCTTGAGCAATTAAATGGGGAATTACTAGATGTTCATCAAGAGATGGAAAAGTACGGTTTTGTAGATGATGGCGCACAAGAAAGCTAACAAAGCACTTAAACGGAACTAAAACAGTGGGTTAGGTTTCGCTTCGCTACACATTTTAACCCACTATTTTAGTCCGCTTAGTGCGGCGCTGGGGGATCCCCTCATAGAATTGGTCTTCCTTCTTTGTGAACCCAGGTAATATATTGGGCGATAGCCCATGTCATTTGAGCTGAGTTCATCCTGTAATCTTTTGCCCTTTTCCTGACTTCTCTGCCTAGTCTAATGATAGATAACACGCGCCGATGACGGATGGTGTTAGCTTGAAATGCTCTTTCCCAGTTTTGCTTCACGGCGATGATACCGAGTAGCCGTAATAGCCATTCTGCGAGCATCGCTATCAGCAGTAATATGTCGAATCGTTTGGTACAGCGACTGTTGCTGTGACGCAGTCCCATGCCGTATTGAGGGCTTTTAATATCACGGAAGGTTTCTTCTATTTGCATCCGTCTTGCGTACAGGGAAACCAGCTGTTTTGAGTTAAGTTTATCGTTCTCGGGAAGATTAGTGGCGAGTAGCCAAGGCTCTTTGCTACCCGCACGATAGCTTTGCTGGGCGGTGTGATTTCGCCCTGCCTTTGACGAGCGTTTATCCTTTCGATGTTTGGCCTTTGCTTTGTACAAATGCAGGTGTGCATGAAGCGGGCTGTTACGCCCTAATTGCCCACACCCAAGGTATTTGGCCCGAGAATTTGCACTGGGATAAAACGACTTATTACTTTGCCATGATGCTTGCCCATCACGCTTAAATCCCACATCACCGCGCACTCGGCCTAGCCAGAACCATCCATGCTTTTCGACTTCACGAAACCAAGGGTTACGATAGCCTGCATCGGTCACAATCAACGGGCAACAACCCGACGGCAGGATACTCGCCAACTCCCGTAAAAACGGATTATGACTAACAGGTGAATTGTATTCACCGAATGAAAATACGCGCTCATAAAGCGTGACAGAGCGCCCCTGAACACTGACCGATGCACGTAAGGTTAAATGCCTGAGCTGCTCACGCACATCAGACCAATCCACAAGAACAACCGGCATGGGGTTAGCACCGCAAAGTAGCTTTGCGTGCCAACGATAGATGTCGAGCCGTTCAATATGTAGGTTGCTATTACCAAGCAGTCTGTCGATGCGTTTAATGTTGTGTTTCGGGGCCACGGAGCCTGAGATATTGCGTCCTAATTCGGTCAACGACAGTTGCTGGCCATCTAGCAAAGATTGGGTGGCAACCATCAAAGAGGAAAGGCGTTTTGCATGTAGATTAGGGCATTGCTTTTTAAGCAAATCGTGTAAGATATGAATATCACGCATGGTGTTGTTATCTGGTTGGTTTTTGGCGAAATTTATTAGATCAAATGGCGCTATGCGTGTCTATATTATTGTTTCTGCTCATAATTATGAGGGGATTCATTAGAACGAGGCGTTAGCTTTAAAAATGAGGTAAGAATGAAATTTTCAAGAATACTAGGTATTTTCTTGTGTATGGCATCAATCAATGCGTACGCAGACAAAGAGATAGACAAGCTTACGTTACCTATTATGGATTCGATCCACGAGGGAGAGGTAAGTAATATATTTTCAATGGCATTTCCTGAAGGAAGTCCAAGCAGAAGATACTTCTCCGACTCAGATATAGCCCAGTACGACAATCAATTTGAAAATAGTTTCAAAGCCTTGGGGAAATCTAGTGGGTACTTTGAGTATCTCCACTCTGATATTCCAGATGTATTGGTGTTGAAATACTATGTGGTCAAATTCGACGTTGAGCCCGCTATTGTGAAGCTCGTCCTATACAAGCAAGACAAAGATTGGCGCATTAATTCAATACAAGTTGATGATGAGTTGGATGATTACCTTGAAGAGTCGGCCAAATATAGACTTGGAGCATTAGGTCTTCCCGATGTTCGCGAAGAAATTAAAGCTAACAAGTAAAGCCAGCCTCGCTCCTTCGAGGCTGGACTCGCTGCGCTCGCCGCTGCTTTAGGCGTTAGGGTTACTCGGGTATGCTGCTCCAGATAGGGATTATCATTTGTGCTTTAGTTGTAGGATTTATTGAGTCTTATTTTTACATGGGCTTCGCTGCACGATTAGCTAGAGATAAAAAGGAAATCGGTATTGCAAATTTTCGTTTAACTGAAGCACACGAGGCATTCACAAAAGGAAATAGTTACACTAAGCACATTCTTGAAAATGAGCGGTCAAAGTTTAAATGGTGTCGTCGGTTACGTATCTCACTTTTTATTGTCTTTGTGACATCAATATTCTTTGTAAGCAATTAACTAAGTGTAACCCTAACAAACTGTTTAAAGTGGACAAAATTACGTTGGCTTGGTTTCGCTCCGCTTCACATTTTAGCCAACATAATTTTGCCAATTAACAGGGCGTTCTCTAGCTTGTGCGTTTCATTGCAACTTTGTAGACTTTTCCTTTGTCGCGCTTTCCTACTGAAATCACAGTGACGGTAATGATAGAGTCATTTACTTCGTAAACTAGGCGATAACCAGCTTGTCTCAATTTAATTTTATAAAGTTCATTGGCACCTGATAATTTAGCACTTTGGATATGTGGTTTTTCTAAAACTTCACCTAGTTTCTTTTTAAACTGCTGCTGTACGGTTGAACCAAGCTTCTTCCATTCCTTCAGGGCTGTTTTTTTAAATTCTAACTCATAGGTCATTTATACTAACCTTTATGCTCTCTTCACTTTTTCTAGATTCAGCAATACTCAATAGCTCAAGATCTTCCATGTGATCCATCATAAATTCATAAGTATCTGCTGGTATGCAATAAAAAGCAGGCTCATTTCTATTTAAAACAGCAATTGCTTCACCGTCTGCGCTCATAGCAACTTTCATTGGGTTAGCTTTTAATTCACTAATGCTTGCTGCGGCTTCAGTTAATATTCTAGTAGTCATACGCTTCTCAGTACTTTAAAATGGTCTTTATTTAGGTCTTAGTATAACCCTCGAAACATAACAAGGCAATTAAACGGACAAAAGATACTTACATAGAAAGATACTTACATAGACACCCATCTTTAGAATCGTATTAAAAAGCACACCTGCTCAGAGTGGGGAAATGCCCCGCAACAGGCGTCAAGGTACTTTTGATCTAAATGGTTGGGGATTATTACTGGAAAAGTGAGCGTAGAGGAAGGAAACTGCGCGCAAGGTCAATTTTCGGGCAAGGGAGTAGGCTACAAGATATGCATGATATGTAGTGTTCGAAATTGATTTAAGCGCGCCTTAACAACGCTTTCGCTTTGGTCATGCCACGCAGCCGTTGATGATGGGTGTGGCGGTTGAACGCATTCATCATTTGCTCCGTACCTGCTGCGTAGCAGAAGTGTTTTTCGAACTCCGTGGTTAATGTTAACCACTGAGCAGAGTCTAATCCCAATCTTTGTAGAATAGGGCTGTGAGTGTTATCAATATGACCGGCCTTATCATCTCGAATGCATCGGCCTGTCGTGTCTACCAATTCACAATAGTCTTTGAGTGAGTAAGCGATACCTTTGGGCATTTCTTCAAAGGTCATTCCTCGTGTTATCTGTATTTTATGTCGAAAGCTTCGCTCTTGCTCATTCTCTGTCTTTATCGCGATGTAACCCATTATTGATGGGGCGTAAGCTTTAAAGAACGTCTCAATGTAGGCGCGTGTTCAGCTACTTTTCAGGGTAGTGGTTTTAGCGCTGATATTAGCTCTCATGTTGGCGCTGAATGTGCTACTGCTTCAAGCGAACGTAGTTTATGTGTAAACACGTTAGGCGTGAATACATTGGCCGAAGGAGTACAGAACCATGATAGTGACGAGTTTCGAGTACGAAAAATGGCAAAACGAATATGCTGCAAGAGCAAATGATGTGGATAAAGCAACTCGCGGTGATAATGCCAATCAGCAAACGGCTTCCGGCAGTGGGCAAGCATTTGCCGCTGAATTGACAGTTCAACAATCACATCAACAATCACATCAACAATCACATCAGCAATCAAAGCAGCGAGATAGCATCACAGAATCTAATCACGTAAATGAACCACAGCAGGGCGAACCAACGTTTGGCGATGAAGCTTTTGAGTATCTGTTAGCGAACAGGCTGGGAGTAGATAAACGTACCCTTGATGAGCTTAAGGCAGAGCTTGAAGCTTTAGCGTCAGAGCGCGACAACCTGATAGAAAAAGAATCACTGAACGAAGCGCAACAACAAAGGCTTGAAGTGATAAATGAGCGTATTGATGCGTTAACACAGCTCATGCAAGACTTACTGGAGCAAGCAAGTGAACGAATCGCCGAGCATGAAGCACAACAGGCGTTATTGTCAGGCTTTGCACAAAGCAATCAAAGTGAGACTAAGCGATCATTTGGGATATGATAATATGTGTCGCAGGAAATAGAAGAACATTGCGTTGCTGTGCATAGAAAACACACGAGCAACGCACGGTCATCTTTATGAGATGCCGTTGTTCAATATCGTTGTTAGATACCGTAAATTGCGTCAACCAACGGGCCAACTTTTACATCACTAGCGATGTTTTGGCCGTTTAAAAACGCTTCGATGGCGGTTTTATCTTCTTCGGTAGCATTCCCGTAACGATCAGCAGAGGTAACGAACCCTTCCAATGTTTCGCTTTCATCATTCAGCGTAATGTAAAGGTTTTGCGCAATAACAACATCAGCAAATGTGTTGAAGAACGCTTCGTATTCGTCTTCTGATACTTCAGCCAAATTACAGCTAAATTCAAAGCCAAGAATGGCCCATTCGTCTAAATGAAGTTTCTTACGAATACGTCTGTTTCTCGTTGTTTTCTCTGTCATGGTATACCTGTAAAATATGTGCGAAATAAATGGCGCTAACATTTGCTCACGCATGTAAAACGTGAAGGCTAAACGTTGGTTACGCCGTTAACGCGCGCATACTAACAGCTTTTGCGCCGCTTTATTGAAACAAAGAAAAAATATAGAAAGAAAACTAGGCAATCAATCACATAAAGAAAAACGACAGTCACGAAAGAATCGTAACAGCCCATACCTGATCGGGTATAATACATTCACTTGGCGCTTTTCACGTGTCAATTGCCCCCTTTAGTTTGATGTTTGACGACGTCATTTGGCCGTTAAACAGAAAATCGTAATCAATAGACATAACACTTAGACATATAGAAAAATGAAACATGAATAGAAAGAAAAAGCTCACTCAAATCCACAAAAAACGTGTGAAGGCCGTTGCTGCCAAAAATAGTGGTAAAAAGAAATCAGGCTATGTGTCTAAGGCCGAGCGCGCAAAACTCGAAGCCGCTGCACAAGCCGAAGAGCAGGAGCAAACCGAATAACGGCTTTTACAAGCTTGTATGTTACACCATCCAATATTTAGTTCATTCAACTGCTCGCTTTGTGCCAGTTAATGGGGTTCTACCAAAACAAGGAACGTTTCTATGCACAGCACTATCCTGGCCTTATGCCTTTCAATCTTACTCTTGTTTACAGCCAATGCTGTGCAAGCAGTTACCGCAGAACAAGCGTTCGCCAGTCAAAAAAGTGATGTGCAAGTCAAGAGCATGGGGACTGTGACCAGAGTTTTGAGAGACGATAATAAGGGTTCACGTCATCAAAAATTCATTTTAAAGCTGGTCTCAGGGCAAACCATCTTGATAGCCCATAACATCGACCTAGCGCCGCGAATTGTTGGTATCGCCAAAGGCGATACAGTACAGTTTTATGGTGAATATGAATGGAGCAGTAAGGGCGGCGTAGTGCACTGGACTCACCACGACCCTCAGAATCGTCACGTACCGGGTTGGTTAAAGCACAAAGGCAGAGTTTACCAATGAACGATTTGCTTGGCCCTTGCTTCTAAAAAGGGCATCAAAGCAAGGCTCCGATAGATAGCTTTACAATACCGCTTAGACACCCAGACTCGAAAACTGCTTTATATAGCAAAGGTACAAAACGAAAAATCCATTGCGCTAGCAGAGCTAATCAAGGGAATTACCTAGTGCTTGGTTAATCCCTGAAACTGCTTTGTCGGCTGCGTATAACGCGCCTTCTAAATAGCCCGCATCCTGCTGGGCAAACTCGCTACCAGCGAGATGCAATTTAAGCGTTTTTAGTTCGTCTTCTAATCCTCGATGATTGAAATCTGGGTGTTTCGATGGCTCATTAAGGTCTCGCTCTGTGGCGCAAAACGGATCAACCGCCCAATCTTTCACGTAGCAATCAGTAGCGCTATACGCGTCATCGCCATAAAAAAACGCGAGTTGATCGAGGCAGGCTTGTTTTAACTGATTTTCAGTCAGCTGATTTCGCTGCGATACGGGAATACCAATAAATCCGAATATTCCGAAACTATTATTTTCACTGGCGCTGGCATCGTGCATTTCAACCATAGGGCCAACTTGGCTAAATGCTTGGCCAGAAAGGCCTTTGTCACGCCAAAACGGCTTAGGGTAGGTGGCCACAAATTTAGCCTGTGCACCCATCCATGTTTGCACCGTGCTTAAACGTTGGTTTAGTAGAGGCGAGCCCCACACGTTTGATGCCAAATCACGCTGTATAATACGCGGAGGTAACGCGAGCACCAGATGCTCTGCACTGTAATCAAAACGTTGAAGTGCTTGGGATGAATGTTCGCTAGCTTGGATTTTGAGAGATGCATGCGCTAGAGTGCTATCTTTGGGGGCGTGGTTGGTGCCAGCAACGTGGCCTGAAATGGTCCAAAGTCCGTTTTCTTCGTCCCGCATTATATTGCTAACACAGTGCTCTAGTTTGATTTTGTCCTGAGAATTCGCCCGAGCTGTTTTATCTTTCGAGCTCTTCGGGTCAATGCTCGCATGTAGTTTTTGGATCAACTGAGACATACCGCCTTCAACTCGAAACAACTGCATCGCTCCCGCACCGCTAATTTGTCTGGCCTTCGTTGTATTAGGTGCTTGATAAAGCACGTCACCCGCGGTGTACTGCTCAAACAACTTAACATCCAACTTTGCGGCTAGGGACTGCATTTTTTGCTGATGAGGGAAAATCCACGTCGGGCCCATATCGTGACTATTTTCAAGTTTATCGGCAACGTGAGCAGTAAACTCAGCGAGTTTGCGCGTAGTATATGGTGCCGGTACAGAGGTAATGCGCCCACCGAGTAGGCTTTTAGCTTCAAGTAAAACATAGGGAATGTGCAGAGCCTCAAGCCTTGCCGCTGAATATAAGCCCGCTAAACCGCCGCCAATAATAATGACTTTTGTCTGTTCCACACGCAAACCTCTGATACTTGAATATCGTTACTATAGCAGTCTTTGCATGGTGTATCTATCGGTAGATAGTTTTTGATTTTGTAAAGTTCCACTTGATACAAAGCACACTTTTATTAGCGATATAGTGATGGTGTTTTTGCTATTTTAATAGCCTGTTGAGCTGACGCTTTTTGTAAGGATTTAGATGCTGGAATGAAGCGGAATTCTTACCAACGTGAATTATCACAGCAGAGAAATTTAAACTTTTACAATGAATCAATGAGGATGCTAAACGTTCTAAATGAACCCATACTCAAAATGCGACCATATAGAGTTTCACGCATGATGAATACAATGAGACGACAAGTTTCAACTTAGATCATTTACATCGGTGTTTATGAAAGATACGTGTAAAAATACTTGAATTCATGAGTTTGCTAGCAGGCAAAGCGCTCATGGGGCTGCCATATACAAAGTGTTTTGAGTTCAGGCAAGCAATACGAAAGATGATAAAATAGTACATCGTGGACGTTGGATAGAAACTCATGGTAAATAACCCAAAGAATAATAATACAAAAATCATTAGTCAGGTTGGGCAATATATTTATGACCATAGCGACCAAACTATCAGCTTGGCAGATTTGGCCCAGTATACAGGCTTTTCAAAGTACCATTTCAACCGAATATTTTTTGCGGCAACGGGTTACCAGTTAGGTGAGTTTATTCAGCGACACAAACTGGAAAAAGCGTTGCACATAATCAAACAGGGAAACCACAATATTATTGATGTCGCTCTTAGCGTTGGTTATGAATCTCCTTCATCTTTCTCTAGGGCATTTAAGAAAAATTTTTCTGTTACGCCGAGTGATGTCGTTCAGGGAAATCTTCCGATCAATGCTCGCGCTGGCAGCTTAATACCTAAAAAGCGACTCACTGGGAACAAAATAGAACCTGTTTGGAAAACGTTACCTGAGAAGACGGTTTACGGTTTCTACGGCAAAGGTTTTACTGGGCAGTCTTTCTCGACGATCGCTACAACATTATACGGTCGATTAGCCGCTATTGCCGAGCCATTAAATTATGCCGAGTTGCAGCCTATTGGAGTGTCGGTTGATAACCCGTGGGCGGGTGAACAAACGCAAAGCCGTTTTTTTGCTGGCTTTGTAGAAGGTCTTTCCCATTGCCAAGAAAAACTGGACGTTTTTAAATGGCAGGCTGGTCTATGGGCCTGTTTCACGCATATCGGCCCACATGATTGTATGTGGCAAACTATTTCTCAAATTTACGCACAGTGGGTGCTACCTAATAGTATCAAGCTAAAAGACCAGCAAATTGTCCAGTGCTATCTTAACAACCCTTTGAAAACCAAGCCTGAAGCACTCAAAACAGCGTTATATTTTGCGGTAGAAGATTTAGCAATCGAGGACATGGCGATGAAAGAATAAAGCCAACGTTCTACCTAAAATGGCGTATCTTGTACAAAACGCACTTTCTGCACAGCTCGGTCTCAACAGCGGATGTATCTTGGCGCAATAGAATACTAAAGGGAAATACACCAAGAATGATGAAACTTAGAATAACGAAGCTTTGCTTTACCGCAATTACCTTGCTTGCTCTTTTTAATAGTGGTCACGTTTTATCGGAGACTTCAATTGAACTAAAGACCGCAGAAGTCGACTTTATAAACGAGAAAGTCAATAGACCCACTAAAATCAAGTTTTGGTATCAAGGTGGTGCAAAACTGTGTGAGGCAACAATTTGCTTATCACCAAAGCAAAACCCTCAGCGGGTTGCAGTTATCTCCCATGGTGCCTTTGGCTCTCCTCGTGAAATGAACTGGCTTGGCTATGCATTAGCCTCCCGAGGGTGGCTTGTTGCTGGGGTAGCGCATTTCGGCGAGTCTTGGGTTTACGGGCCTGAGAACATAGACCCGAGTTCAGCCATGCGATTCTGGCAACGCCCGCAAGACGTGAGCTTTGCAATCGATAGTTTATCTCATAAGGGACTATTTGATGCTTTTATAAAAACAGATAAAGTCATTATGTTTGGCCATTCTTCTGGCGGGTTTACGTCATTAGCATTGGCTGGTGCTCATCTCAAAGCAGGCAAGTCGGAGGCCTATTGTGGATCAGAAATCGCTAGAGAAGATAAAGGCTGTAATTATGCTCAGCAGACTGAGCATAAACCGGTTAGTAGAGAAATGTTAAATGAAATTGGCTTGCTACAAAAGCAGATGTTAGATAAGCGTGTTGCAGGTGTTATTGCGTTAGATCCGGCCATGGGGCACGCGGTTAGTGAGCAAAGCCTACATAACATAAAGGTGCCTACCTTGATAATAGGTTCTGTTGAAAATGACTTTTTGCCTTATGCAATACATTCAAAATATTATGCAGAGCATATTGAAGATGCAAATTTAATCGGCCTTGAACAGGGGGCAGGTCATTTTGTGTACCTTGATCAATGTGACTATGACAGGAAAGTAAAAGGGGTTCCATTGTGTGAAGACCGAGACGGGGTTGATCGCAAGGCAATACATAAAAAAATACTGAAGCACGTATTCGGTTTTATCTATAGAAATGGTTTCTAGCTAGAAACCCGTTATTTTGTTTAGCCCCAATAAATAACAAAGGTACTTGTAGTAAATAAACTGGGACCAGAAGTTTTAAATCAAGTCATTTTATGTACTTATAAGAAGTCTATTATCACTACCATGGCCACTACCATGGGTGTCTTGATAAAAGGGCCTATGAGCAAGCATACGTAAGCAGCTGTTAACACTAAGTAAAAAAGGGAGCACGATGACATATGGAGCAAAAGCACACGGAACAAAAGTACATTTCCGGTATGGGCAAAGCGTCAGTGGTACCAGAAGGTATCAAAGGGTGGAATTGGGGCGCCTTTTTACTGAATTGGATATGGGGTATTGGGAATAGTACCTTCATTGCTTTGCTGATGTTTGTGCCACTGGTGAATGTTGTGATGATGTTTGTTTTAGGGGCTAAAGGAAATGAGTGGGCTTGGCAGAACCGCACTTGGCGTGATGTAGCACATTTCAAATCCGTCCAAAAAAAGTGGCGTAATGCGGGTCTTACGCTGGTGTTTGTTGTCTTCCCGCTAATGTTTGTCGCGGTGATGAGCATGATGAAAGGGGAGGCGTACTATTTGTCGGTACAAGCCGTCAAAACGCACCCTGGGGTTATCGCCTTGGTGGGTGAAAACCCTGAGCCTGGTTTTTTTGTGTTGGGTGAAATCACCTATTCAGGTGAAGGTGGTAAAGCAAATTTGAATTACACCATTAGCGGTGATAAATCCGCAGCCGAGGTCTATGTTTATGCCACCGACGTGGCAGATAAATGGGTACTGCAAGAGGTTGCGGTGATTAATAAGGAGCAAGGCGAAATAATTTTTGCTGTATCTGCGCAATAGTCATGGGAAATGAACTTGGCAAGTTTTGAATGAGGATTGACTTGCACTAGGGGAAGCCATTTTTTGTGTTGCAACTTAGCGTAAAACGCACTGTGAATATCAAATAGGCAGTGAACACATGGTGTTGGTCACTGCCGTCATCTACCGTGATATAGCGCGAATAGAATGAGCGACTGCGGCTAAGCCTATATTTTGCGTTCAGATGAATCGAATTACCATGAAATATAACGCTACCTCAGGCACATTGGTTACTCTACCTTATGAGTTTCTTTATAAAGCATATTGATCATTGCCATGGTCTTAAAATGATGAGTTTTTAGCGCATGATGCGCTTCGGCGGTTTTTGCATGTAATTGCCGTTCATGTTGATGCACTGATATTTCTTTACGATCAGCCTCTTCAAATACGTTACTGCTTGAGTCTTGCTCCGCTGCTTTCATGATTTTTTCGTGTTTATCATCACTTTTTGCATGTTCTTGAATCGCATTCACATGTTGAGACAGTGTGCTTGACTGTTGTTCAAGAACTCTCTCAATATCTTTAAGTTTGGTTATTGCTTGCTCATGTTCTTTTTTCCAGAATGCGACTTCATCTAACCATAAAGCATGCTCGGAAGCCCATAAATTGTGTTCTTGATGAGCCGCTTTATGGTTTTCTGTTACGGCATCTTGTGCTGTATTTTTTAGGGTCGTGGTGAATTCCAATAACTCTGTGGTACTCGCATTAGCAATACTCTGTAATTTGCTCCAAGCTGAGCTATTTACATAAGCGAGATCGAACTTGATTTGGTCCTTGTAAGCCTCACTTACGCCCTCAACAACGTCACCCCATAATCGCAAATGATCTTTTAATTCTTTACTGGCCAGTTGAATTTTTTCTTTGCTGATTTGTGCTGTCTCGCCTAGCTTTTCCTCTGCTGCGTGAAAAGCCTGCTGCAACGTTTTACCTTCTTTGACCACAAATTCCTCTACACTATCCACCATCGCGTGATAGCTCTCTTGTAACTCGCTTAACCGTTTGTTCGCGCTCATAGTCAGCTCCCTTTTAATCAAAAGTTTTAACCTACTTTAATCATGGGATAGCACACCGTCATACGCTATTCGGCATTGTACGTAGCGTATTGCGGTAATTACCTAAGCCGGTTTTATGAGTTGACTGTGATTAAGACTGGCCGCTGACCCTTAGTCTGTCTGTTAACAACCCAACTGTTCGGTAATGATGTTTGCGGTGTCGGTTAGGTGGTTGATTAAACGGTCTTGTTCAAGTTGTTTACCTAGTTTGCTGTGTAGTGAAGAGACGGCTAATGATGCGATAACTTTTCCTTGGGGCTGGCCTATTAAGGTTGCGACATCGGTTACCCCGTCAATCAAGATGTTTGATTGCACATAAACACCATCTGCTTCGATGCGTGCTAGTTCTACTTGTAAGTCCTGCTGTTGTTTTTTGCTTAAGCTAGCAAAATCAGGGTCGTGTTCGAGTAACATTTTTCTTACTGAGGGGTTACTGTTAGCCAGCAGTACCTTACCCGCTGTAGAAGTAAGAGTTGAGAATAATGATCCTTCGGTAATATTCAGAAACACAGGGCTGTGGCTGCGCGCTTGGATAATCACCATGGTTTGGCTTTGATACAGCATACATAGATAACATGACTGGCCAATTTTAACCGCAAGATCTTCCATGTAAGGCAGGGCGCATTGACGCATTTGGTCAATCGGCGAAATACTGCGAGATAAATTATACAGTTTGAATGAGATTCGATATCGCCCTGATATATCATCTCGCAATAAATAACCTCTGGCCTCTAAGCCCACCAACACACGAAATATTTCATTTGGGCTGCGCCCTAAGCCATGGGCTATTTCGCTTTGGGAGCGGGGTAATTCTTGGCTGGCTAAATATTCCAGTATGTCTAAGCCCTTATCTAGGGCAGGTACCGCGTATTTGGTCGTGGGCTTGTCACTCAATGAATATTGCTCCGTGATTTTTCAGGTCTGATTTTACCTATCGATAGGCGCAAAGCCTAGCATGATATTGATACACAACAATAAATTAACATTCATATTTAAATATTATATTTTTATATGAATTTTAACTTGCGTTTATGCTGTATCTATTTCAATATTGTTAACAATTTACGGTTGAGCTGAATAACAAGAGGACAACATTATGAGTAACATCACTTTAACTGAGCAACAAATTGCTGACTTTCATCGCGATGGTTACGTTATTGCTCGCGGCTACTACAGCCCTGAGGAAATAGGTCGTTTACAAGAAAAAGCATTTAACGATGATTCGTTAAATGATCGAGCATGGCACAAGAAAGACGCGGGCGGCGCGGTAAGCAAAGTGTGCTTGTGGCAAGAAACCGGTAACGACTTATACAGTATGTTTTCACGTAGTCGCCGTTTATCTGATGTGTGTGAAACCCTTATCGGTGAGCCGATTTATCACACCAGCACTAAGATCATGATGAAAGAGCCCTTTGTAGGTGGAGCGTGGGAATGGCATCAAGATTTTGGTTATTGGCACCGTGACAACTATATGCTTTACCCAAAAGCGATCAGCTGCATGGTGGCGATTAACCGCGCAACGGTTGAAAACGGCTGCTTACAAGTATTAAAAGGCTCACACCATTTAGGCCGTTTAGATCACAATAAAACCGGCGACCAAAAAGGGGCTGCCCTCGACTTTGTTGAGGAAGCAATGAAATTTCACGAGTTAGTGAATGTAGAGCTTGAACCTGGTGATGTATTGTTTTTCCATTGTAATTTGTTGCACAAGTCAAATCAGAACCGTGCAGCGGAGCCTCGTTGGTCGATGATCTGCGCTTATAACGCCATCAGTAACCAATCTTTTGCAGAAAATGAAGCTAAATTCTATCCGTTTAGCCCTGTCGCTGATGACGCTATTATCAATTGGCAAGAAACTGAAGAAGCTAAGGCCTCTTAAATGCCGGTTATAGATTCTCAGAAATTTAATCACAAAAGCCCCCAAGGGGATAAGTTGCAATCAGGTTGGGTGTTGCCTAAATCTAAGCGTGACCCACATGGAATGATAGTGGGGCAAGGGCAGTTTAAGTATCGAGTTAATGCCTATTGGGGGCGACTTGATAATAGCCAAACACCGGTTGAGAACTGCCACGCTCTTGATATCGATGCTAAAGGGCGAGTGGTGATGATAACTGACGACCCGCGCAATAATATCGTGATTTACAATCGCGATGGCAAACTGCTCGATACCTTCAGCACACACATGCCAGGCGGCCACAGCATCAAAATAGTCAATGAGAATGGTGAGGACTTTATGTATCTCATTGATAGCGGCTGGGTGAAAAATCGCTTATGGGATGGCCATTCTACTGAAGCATGGGATTCGCCGTATAATCGCGTTGTTGCCCAATCTGGTTTTATCGCGAAATTGGATATGGCTGGGCGACTCATATTCAGTATTGGTCATCCTCAAACCTACGGCGTTTATCGACCCGACCAACCTTTTAGGCCGACGGATATTGCTATTAGTGATAATGGCGATTTATACGTTACTGATGGCTATGGCTCTGATTACTTACTTCAGTACGATAACCAAGGGCGTTTTATTCGCCGTTGGGGCGGCCACGATAATATCGATGCAAACTACAATCTATCGAATACCCATGGTATAGGCATAGACAAGCGTACAAACACACCTGAGTTGATTGTTAGCTCCAGAGGGGCACAATGCTTAAAACGCTTTACCCTAAGTGGTGAGTATTTAGGCACTATTGATGCGAATGGTGCCTATATTGGCGGCCCCATATTTAAGGGCGAGCATTTCTATGCGCCGGTATGTTGGTCACATATTGATGGTAAAAACCAAGACGATTCGGGCTTTATCAGCGTGTTTGATAAAGACAATCGTGTGGTAGCGAATATTGGCGGCACTGCACCTGAGTATATCAACGATGTGTTACAGCCGATGCAAACCACCTGGGATGTGTTTAACCATTGTCACGGCTTATGCGTGGATGATGACAGCAACCTTTACGTGGGCCAATGGAATGCGAATCAGAGTTACCCCATGAAGCTAGAGCGTCTGTAAACATGTGGCTGGTGCTTAAACCAAGCTAATCGATTTACCATGAAAGACCCGCTCTTGCGGGTTTGATGTTTTAAGCGAAAATGTAGCTTTTGGGCTATCAACCTCAGTGGGCTAATGCCATCGAGTGCTGCTTGGGGCAGGGTAATAGCTCAAGATGCTCAGGTATTAACACAGATTGCCACCTTGTGATCTTAGGTTGTTTGTCCTGCCTTAAGCTCTACTCCTGTTTCCGCGATATTGTTACATCAACAGGGATTACGTTACGTGTTGGCGCGCTCTATCATCGTTTCTAAGTGAGCCCCTGAACTCATGACTAAATGGCATACTTGCAACACGCCTGTGTTGTGGCAGGCTTGCAAAGCTTCGCCGGTTAATCCATTGAGTTTTTTTACATTTACCGCGTACAAGTCGTTAAGCGTAATGTCACCATTTTTGAGCGTTACGTTTAGTTCAACTGCTTCGAGTAACTCGTGAGTCACTAGCGTGGCTATGACACTTCGGGTCTGTTCGCTGGCACTGAGCAAATGAGAAAATAGCGTTTGATAATGCAATAACGTCGCTGTTGGCGAGCCATCGCCGTTATAGAGTGGCTCGCCCTTAGTCGCAGAGAACTGCGCACTGCTTGGGTCTATGGCTAAGTGCCCAGAGGTAGGCTTATTGCCCTGTCCCCCGACATTGTGAGCTGCGCTGCTTTGGGGAGCTGGTACATGTAACTGAAAAGGGCGGCGCTGAACGTCTAATGGCACATAGCGAGACACCCACTTGCCACCGTCTAAAAACAGGTTTTGGCCAGATTCAAACCCGAGTAATGCCGCTAATTGAAACTCGCCACTGCGTGCAGATTTATAAAAAAACAGTGGATATTCGTGTACGAGAAATGCTAACTCAGACACCATCACCGTGCTTAGGTTAACCGCGAAGCTTGGGTCGAGGTATTCACCACGAATAACGTTAAGTTTGCCGTGTGCTTCAGAGGTAAGAAGTTGTAGTTGTGCCATCGTTTTCGTCTCTTTGGTTATCGATTAAACTGACTGATGCATTATATAAATTAGAATTTTTGCAAGCCGAACTGGTGTATCTTGTTGATCAACAGGCGATTGCTTATCGCTTTGTTTGATAGCTGAGCGGTAAAACCTTTAATCGATGACAAGAGTTGTTCGCTGGCCTCAAGTATTCGTGGGTCTGGTGTACAAATAAGCTTCGTTTTGAAACCCGCTCCGTACAGAACAAACTGATAACTGGCTGCTTGAAACACTTCATCCCTGGCCGGAAAATCGGCAAAATCCGGCACTTTGTGACGCCACATGAGCAATAGCTTTTTGAGTGAGGCCGGAATTGAGCGCTCGGCTCTGTTATCTTGCCAAAAAGCGGAGGTACGCTTGCTCAGCACATAATGTAGTTTTAAAAAATCGATGATACGTTGCCAGCGATAGGTGAACGTTTGATTAAACCGCTCGGCTACTATATCCATACTCTGGCGCGTCACAGGTAATTGTTCGGCTAACATATTGGCTGACATCTCAACCAGTACAATAGCTGACGCCTCCAGAGGCTCAATAAAACCTGCAGATAAACCAATGGCCACGCAGTTATTCTTCCAAAACTGCTGTTTATAACCTGGGGTGAAGCGGATATGTTTGAAGGTAAGTGAGTCGGTATCCTTATGTCGCCGCCGTATGTACTGCAATAACGTGTCTTTGGCGCTTTCATCGTTGGTGTAACGGTCACTGTAGACATAACCAACACCACGACGATTAGGTAAACCTATATCCCATATCCAGCCGTTGTCTTGGGCGGTTGATAAGGTAAATGATTCAATTGGGTCTTGGTCAGTCGCGTAAGGCACGTGCGTTGCGATGGCATTGTTGGCAAATAGTACATCTTCAACAGACGTATTTTGTACGCCTAAAGTTTGCCCTAACAGCAGGGCACTGAACCCTGTGCAGTCGATAAATAAATCACCAGTGAGATGTGACAAGGCGCCATTATTTGTCGGTATTGTTTCTGGCTCTGCTTCTACCTCAACCACCTGCAGGCCCGAAATGTCGCCATTGCTTTCTTGAATGACATGTTTGACCTTGGCGAATATGTGCTTAACCTGCAAATGATTAACGCAATGCTCACGTAATAATGTGGCGAATAGACCTGCGTCTAAATGGTAACCGTAATTGGCAAATCCGCTGTATTCAGCGGTTGTGATCAACTTTGGCGCTAAATGCTGATTTGCCAGTGCACTTTGCAGGCAATAAGCGTGACTAAAGGGAACGTGCTTGGTGGTGTACAACCAATGCTGGGCTTGCGCCCCTTGGTTTGCCTGCTCTGGCACATCAAAAGGGTGATCGTACTGGCTAGCGATTTCATTCTCCCAATGCATAAAACGCGAGCCCTGTTTAAATGACACATTGCACTGGCGAATAAAATCCGTTTCCGATATGCCTATTGTGTGTAACGTGCTGCGAAGCGTGGGCCAACTGCCTTCACCTACACCTATGGTTGGCATGTCGGGGGATTCACATAAGGTGATAGTCAGTTCATCGTTGTTAATTCGCGAAGACAAACGGGCAGCGAGTAAACCCGCAGTAAGCCAACCTGCAGTGCCACCGCCAACAATCACAACATGTTTTATCAGGTTACTCTGTTGCACTCATTTTCGCCTTTTGAACGTTTGTTTGCTTAGCATTAAATCGCCGAATATCGGCTCATTATTTCCAATCACTGGCAGTAAATAAAAAGCCCCATGAAAAATATTCATAGGGCTTTAATAGAGCGTACTAAAGTCATTTATTCGGCGTTAAGGAATAGCGATTAAACGTACGTTATCAATATAGTACTGGGCGTTTGTTTCCGTGAGCATCACGTTCAATGTCATGGTTTCTTGTGACCAATCAATCGCTGCGCTGCGGCCAAATTCTTCAGTAATGATGATGTCTGAGGTTTTACTGTCGGCTCCCTCAGTTGTACCGCTACCATTGGCGGCGATAGTTTCTGTGCCATTAGACAGGTTGATTTGGTACAGAACAACCGTACTCTCGCCCGCAGTATATAGGGTGTCGTGGTTTATTAGCTGCGCATCCAATACCACGGCGTAACGGCCACCAGCGTTAATTGCTCCAGCTTTGATGGGTAGGCTAATCGTCACGCCATCTGTGGTACCAGTGGTATCAACGAATAATTTTTGCATGCCCTCGACGTCGCGTATTTCAACGGTCCCGCCGTCGCTGATAATGGTTTCAGCGTTTTCAAACAGACCGACATCATCGGTCAACATGTCATGCACAGCAGTATCAAAATGTCCATATTTGACCATATTAAGATCGTCAATATTGTGTTTACCACCGGCGTAAGAGTCATCGTACTTGAGCAAACCAAAGTGCACGGGAAGCGTTTCATAACCGTCCCAGTTACCATGTTCGCCAGTATTAATTAACTGCACATGTTCCATCCAAACATTTAGAGATTGATCGAAATATCGGCTACCCATCCAGAATCTATTATTCAGATCAGACCCTTCGTTTGGTGTCGTAAATAGTGGTACATATGGGTTGCCATTCGCTCCGTTAGAGGCTTCATTGTTTAGCCAATACGACATAGCGTATTTTTGATTGTCTTCTAAAGAAGTGACGATGTTATGTACTTCAAAATGGCAAAAACTACCTTGCATGAACAGCCCATAGTCACCGGTTTTCGCCGCATCACTGCGGATCTCTTTAACAGGACAGCCCCAGTTGGCGAATCCCCATACGAAGCCTGCTGGGTTGACCGATTTATCGAGTGGTCCTACAAATGTAGGATCTTCAAAATCGGCGTTAAACCCAGATGCCGCTACTAGGTTTGTTTCTTCTCCATTTATAGTAACGACTAAACTTCTCTCTCCATCAGCGGTATTACCGGCATCATCTGCTACCTTAAATAGGAATGAGAGGGCGATGCTTTGGCCGTTAGCGACATCATTAAAGTGGGCGTGAGGATCAACGTGAAGCATATTTCCGTCAAGCTCAACGCCGTAGGGTAACTCTGCTTCGCCATCCAGGGTTAGGTCAGTTATGACAATTTCATCGCCCTCGCGTTCTAATGTTTCTTGAGTTAAATCATATATTTGAACGGCATCCGTTTCATTGGCACTCGCTTCTAAAAAGTAATTTAAGATAAGTGGAGCGCCAGGAATGTCTTGTACACCCAATATATTAATCATTAAATTGCGATCAATCTCAAAGCGGTGATCTTTGACTTTATAGGTATAACTGAACGTAACTTTTTCACCATCTGGTATTTGTGATTCAACCGCACTTACATCAAGCTCTAACTGGCTATCTTCATTGATAGTAAACGGGATGCTGTATGGATTATTGGGATCTGCGATGACATCAAATGCGGTTAATGGTTCTTCATCGCCATCCACAACATCTTTGAGCAAATCTACGACCGCCGTATCTGTATCACGCGTAAAGTTACCTGCAAGATCACCTTCTGCCACTGGCGCTACATCTTCGCCGGTAATAGTAATAGTGGCTGAACGAGCGGTGGTATTACTGCCATCAGTAATGTCGTAGGTGAGTGTCATTGTTAAAGACTCACCCGTGTCTAATGTGGGTGCGACAGCTTCTGGGCGTATGCCTAAATACAAGCCGTCTATCTCAAAGCCTGTCATGTCCGTTAGGTTTGAGCTGATGTTTGTGATGCGCAGGATATCGCCGTCCATGTCGGTGGCCACACCCGTACCACTATTTTCACCGGCAGGTGTACCTAGCAGAAAAAGACGTTTGAACGGATCTTTCTCTGAGTAGGTCAGTGAAATATCGCCGCCATGGGAAGGTGAGTTACTTGAAACTGTGGGCGCTGAACTACCGCCACTGCTACCACCGCAGGCCGTAATGACCGAGCAGGCGACGCTAGCTAACAAAAATTTAGATGCTTGAGTTGATTTCATAATTTTATACCGTTGCTGTGAGTAAGGTGCGCTTCGTCACACACCTCACTTATGCCAATCTTAATAAGTCATTTTAAAACGTAACGTTCACACCTAAGCGATAAGTCGTGCCGACTTTATAACGTGTGTATGTGCGCGAACGTGTCGCGTCTCCGTCTAACGGGTTACCTTCTTCAAAGGCAACGAATTGATAGCCCACATCGTTGTCAGCGAAAATGCGGTCTACTTCTAATTCTCGGCTGGTGTAGTAGGTTCTAAATTCATCATCGAGCAAGTTGATGGCTTGCAATGAAAAGGTAACGTTATCGTTTAGTTTGTAAGATGCTGACAAGTCGAGGTTACCGCGACCTTCGTTCCAAATAGAGCCTTGGTTCCATGTACGCCCTTGTAAACCCGTGTTGTAATCAGTACCCACAAGTGAGTCACTGGTACCTCGGTACGCTAAGCGGATCTGGTGGCCGTCTTGCTCCCAGAATAGGGTCGCGTTGTAGCTGTGCTCAGGTGTATCGGCCACAGGGAATGACGGTAAGGTTTTGCTTGGGTCAATGCTGGAACGGTCTGGATCATACTGACTGTCTTGATAGGTATAGTTAGCAGACACCCCTAAGCCAGATAAAAAGCCAGGTAAAAAGTCGTAGGTTTGCACATAGCCTAATTCCACACCGGTAATTTGAGCACCTTTACCGTTGATGATTTTGCTGACGCTGTATTGAGCACACAGATCACGCAAATCGTTACTGAAGCGGGTAGGGTCCGAAGGCCACCAACCGTAATCAGCTGTTGCGCGAAGCGGCATACAACCGGTTAATCCATTATCATCTGTTCCATCGTCTTCGGCGAGCAAAATGATTTCGCTGCCGCTAACTGGGGTGTCAACGTTACGTACATCTTTTAGATAAGTAACTGCATTTTCAACCGTGGTAAAATTTGACATATCCTTATGGAATACTGCCACACTGAGCATAGAGCTTTCGTTAAAGTACCACTCAAATGATACGTCTAAATTGTTGGACTCTAACGGTTCAAGCTGGGTGTTGAACAATGAAACTTTACTACCGGTGTTCGGATTACCTGAGCCCCAATAACCGTTTTCGTTTAATTGAAAACCTGGGCGTAGCTGGTCTATTTCAGGACGGGTCATCGTTTTAGAAACCGAGAAACGGCCGACCATTTCATCAGAAATAGCGTAGTTTAAATTTAGACTTGGCAACCAATTTGTATAGGTGTGGCTGTCGCTAGAGCGAAATGATTGAAGCTCTCTGTTTCGAATCGATGACGACGAAAATTGATTGGCATTTACGGTTGGAATTGGGGTCGTCCCATCGTACGCAATGGTGCCATCCCAGCCATTATTGCGGGTGGTCGATACGTCAGCGTAGCGCCACATATTTAACCAAGTGATCGGGTCTGCTGGCTCGGGTAAGCTTGGGTCCTGCTGAAATGCAGACCACTGGGCAAATAGAGGGTCATGACAAGGGCCCTGATCCGCAATGCGAGTCCAACCAGAGGGATCAGGACCACTGCTGGTATCCCAACCTTGACCATCCACCCGTTGGTATTTTTGCTCATAACCTAGCGGTTGATTCGGATCTGCGAAAACAGGTGAACGGCACTCAGGCAGACTTGTGTCTCGCAAGTCACGCAACATAACGCGGTCGTATTCTCGCTCAAGTGTCTCAGTAAACTGCCAGAAGTCAGCGCCTGAATAGCCCTCTGCTGCGATGTCAGTTTTCACGTAACGCATACCGATATTACCGGTCAACCGACCATCAAATAATTCAAAATTGGTTTTAAAGTAATAGGCTTGCGTATCGATATCTGTGATCCGTGATTCGGAGTCATTGGGCGTTCTTACGGTGTTTTCATCGTCTAACAGCAAGCTAACGGCGTAGGCTGGGTCTACTGGCGTCCAACCGGTTGTGGCTTCATTGCGGTCGTAACCCAATGACTGCATGAAGTCGCTGGGTACGACACCGTCACGTGCTATCAAATTAGCGCGAATGTCTAATAACGCGCCGCCTGGAATAGCAACGGGGTTACCAAATTCGTCCTCGACGACCTCTGTGGCTGTGACTGAGTTAAATTGGTATTTTTGATTATCCACGTCTTTCGTACGTTTGGTAACTTTAGCGCCAAACTCGAACGAGGTAATGCCATAATCATCAAAGTCATATTCAAAATCGACTTGGCCATTTGCCAACTCATCGCTCACTGTTACGTCATTTTCACTTAAGAAGCTCAAATGCTGTGCGTTAATATCTGCGGGGTTGTAGCCCGTGAATACAGTATTATCTTCATATCCGGGGACAAATAAGCCAGTTTCCGGATCTGTTTGACTGACAATTTGCTCGCCAAGATCAGCAAATGAACTGCCAAATACCATGCGACACGTTCCGCTAGTGCAGTCATAACCAACAGGTTCGATATCTCGGCCTGCATCATAGAGTTTAATCGCGGGCACCTGGGGGAAATTTTGCATCGCTGCAAATGCACTGGGTAAACTTTCTGATTCACTTTTAGAATAACCAAATTGGCTTGAGACACGAAGAGAGTCGGTTAATTCACGTTTGTACGTTAATGAGATGCTGCCATTTTTTTGATCATTACCGCCTTGTGAGGATTGTAAGTCACCTGCACCGAAACGATTCAATTCTCGTAGCATGGTATTGTTCTGTGTATCGACTACATACCAATCTGTTTGTGGATCGGTGAAGGGCGCAGCAGGACGTTGACTGCCTAGCGGCTCAATGCCTTCGACAAAATTTTGATTGCCCGTAGCTCGACTGATTACGGCATCTTGACGTGTTGCATATTCTTGCTGTGAGTAAGTAATATCAAGATTCAATTCAGAAACATCGTCTGGTAGAAATTGCAGCCCTAAGGTTATGCCCTGACGTTCGGTGCTATTTTGATGCAGTTCGTAACGCGTGGCCGTAGGGCGTATCGCCTTGACGCCAGAGATGGCATTTCCGTCCATGTCGCTTGCTGATGCGATAATGGTAGAAGCTGCGAATCTGTCTATTCGGTATTGGTCGCGCCGAATACTTGAAGTTTGATCATAGGCTGAAAAGGCAACACCAAAGGTATCATCGAAAAATTTTTCAGTGAGGGTAAACTGTACTTTATGATCGTTCTCTTCAGAGAAATCATTGTATCTGCCCTGTGCAGTGAAGGAACGCACGCCTTTCTTTTGATCAAGAGGCTTGAGTGTTATGAGGTTAATATTGGCCCCCAGAGATCCTTCGTCTTGGTCGGCACTTGATGTTTTCACCACTTCAAGCTTTGACAATATGTCTGCAGAGAAGGAGCTTAAATCAACCGCTTGACTGAAGTCTGTTGAGGTGAGTTGCTGACCATTAATAGTAATATTATTTTGGTTAGCAGTGGCACCACGCACGGTGACTTGAGTACCTTCGCCATCACGCGTAACCAATGAAACGCCCGTTACGCGGCTTAATGCATCTGCTACGTTTTGGTCGGTCGACTTACCAATGTCTTCGGCATTAATTGTGTCGACTAAGTTCTGAGAGAAGCGCTTATCATTGATTGATTTTTTGAGGCTACTCTTCAAACCTGTAATTTCAATCACTTCAATGTCGCTTGTTTCGCTAGATTTCGCTTCAGGTGAATTCTGCGCGTTTTGTTCTTCCTGCGTTTGGCCAAATGCGTTAGATGCCATAAAAAGCGCAATTGAGATAGCGCTTAATTTAAAGGGGGTGGTGAATGCTTTAGACATAGTTAATTGTTCCCGGTAATTATAAATGTCGTTAATCGCCATGGCTTGGTTAGCGTGCATCACTAAACCAACCAGACTTACTTCAAGTGCTTATGTCTAATTTCATATGAACATTTTATTACACTTAAAATGTAAAGCATATGTAAACATTTGGTTTGGTTGTTGTCAAAGGTTTTTTGTTAACAATTAACTGTGGGGAGGTGGTTATTCATAATGATTGTATGAGTGCATTTAAATCAAGATAATCAATGGCTTACGCGTTATTAAAAGCGTATATTTTTAGAGGGGGGAGTTTAACAAAACGAGATGCATTGAAATTTTAATGGTTCTTTTATAACTGACTAGTTACTTTAAATAGTCATTTATGCCAAAAAATTAACGCCTGCCAGTGCAAAATGTTACACGCAGATGTCGGAAGAGTAGAAATAAATTTTTGTTAAAAATCAGTCAACATTCATGTTTGAATTAAACACGAGGCGTTCACACCATACTAGTTAAAAGAATAGATATATCAGGTCAAACGCACAGCACAAAAGCGCTAGCCTGGTACTCGTTGTATCATCATCGCTGTATCATCAGGCTACTTAAGTATTTTCCCGCCAAAAAAACAGCATATGCAAGCAGTACAGACTAGATTTTAAACGTCCCGTTTAGCCCGACGAATCATTTGTGTGATTTGCGGTTGTGAGGAGCTGCTATGGCGAGCGATATTCAGACAGTGAATGAGCCTTTAGGAGCGCGGCAAACCTAAGAACCTTGGTTAATAAAAAGGGCGTGGTGATAGCGCGATGCCATGCACCCAATTCAAGGGCTCAATACCCACGTCGAAATGGGTAATTTAAAAAAAGCCCTTCAAGCTTACTTTGTAAAACACTTAATAACGAGCAGTACAGGGAAACTAGCTTCCAGTCTTTATTCTATCGTTCAAACGCGTCTTTTAAGCGGCGTACTTACGCCAAAAACTGATGTCCTTTGGGCAATTGTTGCGGGCTGCACGCTCACAACGCATAGATGCAATGACTTCAAACGGGTCAAGGGAAAGCATCTCGGCTATCTCTACAGCAAGTTTGTCATCGATTGAGCCCGTTTGATTACGATAACGACTTACCGCAGACCGAGACACACCGAGTTTTTTAGCCACAGTGTTATCAGAGCGAAGCCTATATTTGTGCCGTAACATATCGATTAGCTGCATGCTTTTATACATGGTGTCTTCCTTCTACTGTCGTTATTAAACCCTTATGTGGGTATCTATCTGCGAGTACCCATTTTCAATTTAATACCTAATGGGTGCTCGGGTTTACTGCTATATCTCAGTTTATTAGTTACTGTTTTGAAACGTGCCAGCGTCCAATACTTGTTTCTTTAGACGATAACGACAAATGTAATTCCAATTCCAACTGCTATCGTATTTATGGCATAAACCCCAATACAAGCCCGGGGGAGGAGTGTCTTCTATGTTGCTTGGCCGGTATAAACCAATCGCTTCTGGCGCCCCTTTGATATGGGCTTTGATATCAAAATTAATACCGTCAGGGGCAAACTGAATGGTGTTTTTCTCGGGACCGTCAGTGGTCAATAAGCTTGCAACGCCACCTTGGTAATTCCACACCACCACTTCATGGCCGCTGTTGCTGATCGGGTTGTATTCTGATTTGTGATAAGGCCCTAAAATGTCGTCCGCGATGGCGACCCCATGCTTGATTTCGCGCCCACCAAAGTTCATTTCTTCGCCCATGGTCTCGCCTTTGTAATACAGATGGAACTTGCCATTAAACACCAGTAAACATGGGTCATGCACTTTATGGCTATCAAAGCTGCCTTTTGAATGCACGTGGAAACGGTTGTCTTCATCACCGCGCCATTCGCCGTCCAAGGAAGGACTCAAAATCGGTGCGGTGGATTTTGTCCAAGGGCCAAAAGGGGAGTCGGCATGGGCAATGGCGATTTGCTCTATTTGTCGATTAGTATAAGGATATTGCACGGTTTGATAGACCAAATAGTATTTACCATTATGGGCGAGTACTTCGGGGGTAAATACGGCACGATCATCAAACGCACCAGGTGCACCACGGGTGATAGCAGGGCCTTGCTCTTGCCACGTTTCGCCGTCACTTGAGGTGGCGTGCCAAACTTCGGTTAAATCCCATGGAAACACTTTATCTTCTGGGTTAGTACTACCAAAGCCCACGGTTTCGCCAGTGCCTTTGGTGTACCAACAATGATAAACATCATCGACTGAAATGACCGATGTGGGGTCGCGGCGAATTACCCCTTCTTCAAATGCAAAGTCACCCTTTAATGGGCTGGTTTCAAATTCGATCATCCAGTCAGCATTTTTACTGTCATAGCCTCGCTCGATAGCGCGCTTGGTGGCAAGGCTTTGTTTTTGCTTAGCCTGAGTCATGTTATTTCCTCTTTATATCTGTTAGATGCGATACCAATTCACGCAACGGTGTGATTGGCTAAACGTTGACGAAATGCATCGAAAATAGTGTGCTCAACTATGGCGCCCTGGTGTTGCACCACTAGCCCCGCTGCTGCGGATGCGTGTTCAATAGATAATTTCATAGGTTTGTAGGCCATGCGGCAAGCCAAATATACACCTGCAAAAGAGTCTCCGGCTGCGGTGGTATCCAGCTGCCTATCCGCAGGGGTAAAAGGCACATGGCAAACGGCTTGGCCACAATCGAAAGCGAAAACACCCTCTTTGCCTGCTTTGACGACCAGTTCCTGAACATCGTACTTCTTACAGTAATCCACAATCTCAGAGACAGATGCATGTCCTAATAGGTCATGATGATCCTCGGTGCCTGGTAGTACTATGTCACTGACTGTGTATGCCGCTTCAAGCCATCGGATAGCATGTGCTTTGTTCGCCCACATCTTTGGACGGTAGTTGGGGTCAAAGGCCACTTTACTGCCTTTAGCTTTAAGACGGGTGATTAAGTTGATTAACTTGTCTTTATCTTCATCGGATAAAATGCCTAGGGATATTCCACTGAAATAAACCAAATCAAAATGTGGCCAGTGGGACTCACAGTCGCTTTGTTCAATGAGGGACATGAGTTGGGTGGCCGCTGACTCCTTGCGCCAATAATCGAAGTGGCGCTCTCCACTGTCGTCGTTCTTAATCGCGTATATACCCACGTTATGATCATCAGAGGTAAGAGCAAACTCATCACTGATACCGTGCTGTTGCCAGTGCGCTGTCATCAAGGTGCTAAAGCTGTCTTGGCCGATGCCTGATAGAAAGTAACAGTCTAACTCGTTGTGCCAACGCTTGGCATAAACCAAAGAGTTATAGGTATCACCGGCAAAAGAATGTTGTAGTTTATTTTGAGCGGTAAAACTCAGCTCGACCATGCATTCGCCGATCGCAATAAATGTAGGGTTGCGCATCTTAGGCCACGCTCACTTTATCTTTTGTGCTGTCTAAATCGAGTTCAATTTCTTCAATCGTCTTATTCTTGGTTTCAGGCATGATCTTAAACAAGATCATGAAACCTATAGCACCACTGATAGCGTAAAATAAGAAGATATCACTAGCCCCCATATGGCTTAACTGCCATGGGAAAAACTGCTGTACTAAATAACTCACAATACTAGCAAGCAATGCAAACATGGGAATGGCGGTTCCACGAATAGCGATTGGGAATATCTCTGAAAAAAGCACCCACATCACCGGCCCAATTGAGAAATGAAAAGCCGCTATATAACCCATGACGCCAAGTAAGATCATGTTTGCGTTTACATTAGTCGCCATTTGCATCAGCTGGCCTTCATGGCGTCTAAATTCTTCGATACCAATAACCGACTGCAGCATATTCTTAAATTCAATATCAGATGAAAACGCAGTGGACACCATATTCTGCATGCTGGCTAAGCCATGCTCAGTGGCAAAAGCGTTAATCTGCTCAGGGGTAAGGATATAAGTGGCCTGACTGAAAGCGTAGTGACACATAAATAGGCTAATAGTGCCCGCTGCAAGGCCATAGATCACTAGTGGACGGCGGCCTAATCTATCGACTAACAACACTGCTGCTATGGTGAACAACACACTGACCAAACCGACGATAAGTGCTTGGAAAAAGGCAGCATTGGTGCCCAAACCGACTTGCTCAAAGACCGTTGGGGCATAAAACATGATCGCGTTAATTCCGGTAATTTGTTGCACCACCCCCATGGTTAAACCGATTAATGCGGCTTTACGCATTTTGCTGCCAAACATGGCTTTTATGGCTTCAGCGGTGGATAAAGCGTGTTTATCGCCTAAATCGACGCTGTGCTGAATTTGAACCAGTTCTTTTTCGACCTCTTCGTTATTCAAAAACTGATGTAGTACACGCTTTGCTTCATCCAAACGATTGTTCATGACCAACCAACGAGGGCTTCTTGGGATCGTAATAAGTAGGAATAGCCATACGATGGCTGGGATAATCTCAATGCCGAGCATCCACCGCCAAGTATGGGTATTGATACCAAGAGACATGACCCAGTCGGCCTCTAATTGCGACACCTTTAATATCATGTAATTGGCAAAATAAGCGGCTGAGAGACCGATAACGATATTTATCTGGATCATGGCCACCAATTTACCGCGTAGTTTTGGCGGTGCAATTTCGCCAATATACATAGCCGCTACTGACAGCGATGTAAACGCAAGCCCGCCAACAAATCGAGCCGTAACCAACATCTCAAAGGAAATAGCTCCAACAGACGCTACCGCAGACAATATGTATAAAACAGAAATAATGAGCAGGGCTTGGCGGCGACCATATTTGTCACAAATATAGCCTGTAATGAGTAACGCAAATAAAACACCGAAACCAGGTGCACTGACCACAGCCCCAATTTGCAAGTCAGAGAGGGCAAACTCGGCGGAAATAAAGCGCACAGTGCCTGAGATAAGCGCGGCATCTAAACCAAAAATGAATCCTCCGAATGCCACTACGATTGCGCAAAAGAATACATGCCTAACTTGATTATTCATTGGTGTTCCTATTTAGCTTGGATGACGTCTATTAACTTAGGGGGACCTTTGTTAACAAAGTTACGTAAATCGTCGATGAATTATGCTAACGCATATATTGATAATTGTTAACAATTAATTATCGCTGTAATGTCTCAGGTAAGTCAACATACTTTTACAATTTAGTTATTTAATAACACAATACGTAAAAGCGTTTGATTCTAATAATAATAATATTAGTAGGCTTAGCCTTTGATTTAAGGCTATTAAATTTTTCAAAGACGAGAGTGCATATTGATAAAATTGACAGAGACATCATACGTTACTTTAGATTTTAACCTCAACACAATAGTCAAATATGGTGTTTCGCACGACTCGCATTAATGTCATTTACTCGCACTATTTAATTAATTGTTAACAATTTACATGTCGAGCGTGCTGTGTATAATCCCAAAATGTAAATTTTGTTAATACTTCTCAAGAGGGATAATTATGAACGCCAGTAAAAAGCTTTTGTTTGTTGCGATTGTAACAGCGCTAACTGGATGCAGTGCGAGTGAAACGAGTGACGAGGTCAGTCACTCCTCAGTCGCAGAGGTGCAACCAGCTGATCACATTGAGCAACAGGTAAAAACACTTAAAACATTGTTTACTGCCAAAGATAGTGACTCCCTCAAGCAGGTTAAATACACAAATGCCAGCGGCACCGTGGTTGGTACAGCAGGCAATTCTCTCAAAGTAGTCTTTCATGGGAAAGAAAATATCAACAGTGCTGTTGAGTTTATCCCTGATGTTGCTTGGGATTGGAGCGACTTAGACGATTTTAATATCGCTTTTGACATCGGTAATGAAGGTGAGCACTCAGTTCAGTTATTCCTAAATATATCTGATACCAATGGCGATACGTATACCCGTTCAGTCAGTGTGCCTGTTGGGCCACAAAGTACTTATTATGCAAAAATGGCGGGGCACGACCTCGCCAAATCAATCAGTGACGATAAGAACGAATTTAATTTTACCTCGGGCTTACGCTCTAACCCAGACACGTGGTATTCAGATGACAAGCAGTTTATCTCTTTGTGGGGTAAAAAAAATCTTAAACTCAGTGGCATAAGCAAGATTTCGTTAAGCGTACAAAACAATTTATTCGATAAACAAATCACTATAAACGATATTCGATTACGCCAAAATCCGCCTATGGATAGGCTCTACCTTACGGGTGTGGTTGATCAATTCGGGCAAAATGCAAAGCGCGAATTCGACGGGAAAGTGCACTCGTTAGAAGAGTTATACAGCGCAAGAGATAAAGAGTTGAAAACCTTAGACGGAAAATGGAATGCGCCGCGCTCAAAGTGGGGCGGTTGGTTGAACGGACCTAAGCTGGAAGGCACGGGCAACTTTCGAACAGCTAAATATCAAGGCAAATGGAGCTTAGTTGACCCCGACGGTTACCTGTATTTTGCCACTGGTGTCGATATCATTCGCTTGGCTAACTCGTCTACAATGACCGGTTATGATTTTCCGCCGGAGGTGTTAGTTAAAGCAGATAACGCTGATGTGACGCCATCTGATTCTCAGGGCCTTAATCGCGTTGCTGAAAGTGCAGTGCCATCACGTTTTGTAGCATCTGAACTCAGAAAAGATCTGTTCACTTGGTTGCCAAGTTACGAGGAACCTATGGGGCAGCACTATGGTTATCGTACTGGGGTTCATTCAGGGCCACTAAAACAAGGCGAAACCTATAGTTTTTATGCAGCCAATTTAGATCGTAAATACAGTGTAATGACACCTGATTACATGCAAAAGTGGCACGATGTGACCCTTGATAGAATGCGTAATTGGGGGTTCACATCCTTAGGTAATTGGACAGATCCTGCATTTTACGACAACCAGCAAGTACCGTTTTTTGCTAACGGCTGGATCATCGGTGACTATAAAACCGTCTCTAGTGGCGATGACTTCTGGGGCAACATGCCGGATGTGTTCGACCCTACATTCAAAGAGCGTGCGTTGCATACAGTCAGCGTCATCGCACAAGAAGTGAAAAACACCCCTTGGTGCGTGGGTGTATTTATCGATAACGAGAAAAGTTTTGGCCGTAGTGAAACGCCTCAGTCGCGCTACGGCATCGTGTTCAATACCCTAAAACGTGATGGTAGTGAAGTGCCGACTAAGGCGGCGTTTACGACAATGCTTAAAGATAAATATGCCAGCATCGAGGCATTAAATGCCGCTTGGGGTAAAAACATTTCCTCTTGGTCTGAGTTTAATAAAGGCATTGATTCAGTGCTAGCGACTGATGAAACGCACGCCGAACAGCAATTAGCTGATTACAGCGATATGCTGTATGCCTATGCCGAAAAATACTTTTCAACAGTTGATGCTGCTATGCAAACCTATTTGCCTAATCATCTCTATTTAGGGTCTCGTTTCGCGGATTGGGGCATGCCTATGGAGGTGGCAAAAGCGGCCACTCAGTACGTGGATGTGATGAGTTACAACGTATACAAAGAAGGCTTACATCCAAAGGGCTGGGGATTTCTAGAAGAGTTTGACATGCCATCAATTGTGGGCGAGTTCCACATCGGAGCTACTGACAGCGGTTTGTTTCACCCAGGCTTAGTACATGCTGCTAATCAGCAAGACAGAGCTGATATGTACCAAGATTATATGAGAACGATTATTGATAATCCGTACTTTATTGGTGCGCATTGGTTCCAATACATGGACTCGCCAATTACTGGTAGAGCCTTTGACGGCGAAAACTACAACGTAGGCTTTGTTAACGTGACAGACACCCCTTACGCGCCTATGGTCAATGCTGCCAAAGACCTACACAAAGGCATGTACGAACGTCGTTTTACATCTAACCAATAACCCTTTAAAGAGCGCGCGGCTCCTTGGCTGCGCGCGCTTTAAGGCAAGTATCGTTTATAATCATATTTTTGGGTTTCACCCTCTCTAATCATTTTAACGTCACAGTTTAGGTGTTGGTAGCTGTCGTTATTGCAACTACTGCAACTACTGCAACTACTGCGCACTGTTTCTGCCGTCCCTGGTTGAAATCAGAGCATCATTTCGATTCTTAGCACCGGTTAATAGTATACCTATGTATATTTTCCTAGATAAAAATATCGCCAAAATGTAGATATAATACAAGTTTACTGTGTGAGGGCTTCAATCATGAGGCTAATCGCCGCGTAACTACTCAAGGAACATCCGTTAATCAAATGAATTTGCCCAACTCGACTAAGCCAAGTGCGCAAAGTGGATTTACTTTGATTGAGCTAATCATCGTCATCGTTATCTTGGGGACATTAGCCGTCACAGCTGCACCAAAGTTTCTCGATTTAAACGGTGATGCGAAAATTGCTGTGCTTGAATCTGTAGGGGGTGCAATGTTGTCTGCTAGCAAGTTGGTATATGCTAAATCAGCGATTCGAGGGCAGAATAGTTTGCAGCTTAGCAATATTGATATTGACGGTGACGGTTCTTCGGACATCGAAACACGATACGGATACCCAAGTGGCTCTCGAAATAGCGGAATTTCTGCGGCAATGAGCAGCAATTTTGAGAAAGATTGGATATGGTCAACAGATTATCGACGGACTAAATTATACCTTACTTTTGCGTCGCTCACCCACACGTCAGGTGCCTATGTAAACCAAGTACCGATAGTTGCCACCAACTGTTATTTGATCTATTACCGTGCAGAAAACTTGGGGGAAACCCCTAGCATAGAATACACGACTTCAGGTTGTTAATTCGGCTTAAGATGCCACTCATGCCAGACCCTTATCGTAGAAAAAGACTCCTTTGAGATGATGGGCATGTACGTGATAATAAGTAATAGCTATTTCACCCTTGCAACTATTGTCCTCAGAGGGACTATTGTCACTAAACTATCTTTTTTAGATGATTTTCAGTAGGCTAACGTCGCTTTTTTGCAGTACCGCTTCCCATTACTTTATCTCTTTATCATCTCTTTATCAGGTTTCTCATTTTGCACACACTGAATCAGCTTAAAACCGGCCAACTTATTGGCACATCAAAACTCACTCTATCTGACAACCTCACGGAATTTCCTTTAGAGATTTTAACACTCGCTGATACCTTAGAAGTACTTGATTTATCGAATAATAAATTGCGCCATCTACCCTATGAGTTTGCCCAATTAAAAAACCTTAAAATTCTATTTGCCTCTAACAACCAGTTTGAAGTACTACCAGACGTACTGGGACAGTGTGAAAACCTTGAAATGGTCGGTTTTAAAGCCAACAAAATTAAGCGTGTGCCTGAGAATGCTTTACCCATAAAGTTACGCTGGCTGATTTTAACCGATAATCAGATACAGAGACTGCCAAACTCGTTAGGTGAGCGACCTAGAATGCAAAAACTAGCCCTTGCGGGCAATAAACTCACATCATTGCCTGAGAATATGAGCCAATTGCACAATCTTGAGTTGTTGCGAATTTCGGCGAATGATTTAACGCAATGCCCAGACCAGCTATTAGATTTGCCCAGATTGGCTTGGTTTGCTTTTGCGGGTAATCCATTTTCCGCAGCAGATTTGCATATTGAAACAGTGCCTCATGTACCCTCTACGAACTACCAATTGCATGATGTGCTAGGGCAAGGAGCATCTGGCGTAATCTCAAAAGCGACTTGGCGTAAAGCACAACCTGACTTGCCCGCAGAGGTGGCGGTTAAAGTGTTCAAAGGCCAAGTCACCAGTGATGGCTACCCGAAAGATGAGCTACAGGTCTGCCTGAAAGTGGGTCAACATCGCAATATAGTCAAACCGCTGGCACAGGTGACAGAGCCTGACTACTTGGCGTTGGTGATGGCGTTAATCCCAGAGCATTTCCGTAATTTAGGCTTGCCCCCATCGTTAGACAGTTGCACTCGAGATACCTTCCCTGAAGGGTTTACATTGTCGTCTCAGCACATTGAGAAAATCATTTCTCAGATGCAAGATGTGTATGAGCATTTGCATATAAACCAAGTTTGCCACGGCGATTTATACGCCCATAACACCTTATTTGATGATGAGGGAAATATCATATTCGGTGATTTCGGCGCCGCGAGCATGTACCACATGTTAAGCGAGCCACAACAAAAGAAAATCAAGCAAATTGAAGCTCGAGCATTAGAGCACTTTATAGAAGACATCCAAAGTTTGAAAGTGGGCTAGCGTTTGTCGCTCCCCTGATAGGTGGATTAGTCTTTTTTCTCTACCGTGATGGTAATGTTCTTCGATGAGCCTGCGTACCATTTTTGTACATAGACTGAGCCTAACACTGGGGCTTTGCCTTCTTCTGGCACTTCTTTATAACGAACGCTGTTTTTAGTTTCTTTTTCTAGGGTGAAGTTAAGGGTAACGGCAGACATTTTTTAACTCTTTTTATATGAATGGTCGATATGATTGCGTATCTGCAAGAGTAACGCAATCTGAGATTTTGAGACTGTCTTTGGCCGCTAACTTTGTGTCGTGCAACATACATTAAATTCACAATTGATTAACATTATCGATTAATACAATCTGTTTTTCCGTCTGCAATAAATTTACGTTGACTCCTATAGTCATTAAGCAAAGTGACTAATCTAAAGGACATCAGCATGTTACCTAGAGTAAACAAACGTTCAAACTGCATTGCTAAAAAAACCTCAAATCGCCTTATTAGCGCCGTATCTTTGGCAATAGCCTCATTGTGCATCAGCCAGAGTGCCTTAGCCGATGGTATGCCTAAGACCAATACATTTTGGTGGCCAGAGCAACTGAACTTGCAGCCGCTTAGGCAGAATGATGCGAAATCGAACCCCTTGGGCGGAGACTTTAATTATGCAGACGCATTTAAAACGTTAAATTTAGCGAATGTGAAAAGCGATATTAAAGCACTGTTAACCTCATCCCAAGATTGGTGGCCAGCAGACTATGGCCATTACGGACCGTTCTTTGTGCGAATGGCGTGGCACAGTACTGGTACCTATCGCATGTCAGATGGACGCGGGGGCGGGGCAGGTGGCCAGCAGCGGTTCGAGCCGCTCAACAGCTGGCCGGACAATGTGAGTCTTGATAAAGCAAGGCGTTTGCTGTGGCCAATTAAGCAAAAATACGGTCGCAGTTTGTCCTGGGCTGATTTGATGGTGCTTACCGGAAATGTAGCGATGGAGTCTATGGGCTTTACTATTTATGGATTCGCCGGCGGTCGAGAAGACGACTTCGAACCAGATTTGGTTTACTGGGGGCCGGAAAAAGAATGGTTAGGGGGGAATGAGCGTTATTCTGGTGAGCGAAAATTAGAGGAGCCTCTGGCAGCGGTGCAAATGGGTCTAATTTACGTTAATCCTGAGGGGCCAAATGGTAATCACGACCCTATTTCAGCGGCTGCCGATATTCGTGATGTGTTTGCACGTATGGCCATGAATGACGAAGAAACGGTGGCACTCATCGCTGGGGGCCACACGTTTGGGAAAGCTCACGGTGCGCACAAACCAGATGAATGCTTAGATCCTGCTCCAGCCGGAGCAACGATTGAAGAGCAAGGTTTAGGCTGGAAAAACAATTGCGGAAAAGGCAATGCAGAAGACACCATTACTAGCGGCTTGGAAGGGGCTTGGTCTGTCAGCCCAACTCAATGGACCATGCAATATTTAGACAATTTATTTGGATTTGAATGGGTTAAAACCCAAAGCCCCGCGGGAGCGACTCAGTGGATCCCTAAAGATAATGCGGGTGCGAATTTGGTGCCTGATGCACATGTCAAATCCAAGCGCCATGCGCCCATTATGTTTACGACCGATTTAGCGCTGAAAGAGGATCCTCAGTACAGAAAAATCGCTGAACGCTTTCATGCCGATCCGAAGGAATTTGAGTTAGCGTTTTCAAAAGCATGGTTTAAATTAACCCATCGAGATATGGGCCCTCGCGCGCGTTACGTAGGTGATGAGTCGCCAACGGACGACTTCTTATGGCAAGACCCTATTCCTAGCGTGGACTATTCGCTAATTAATAAACGTGACATCCAACACCTAAAGACGAAATTACTTGATGGCGATGTTACGCCTGCTCAATTAGTCAAAACGGCATGGGCGGCAGCAGCCAGTTTCAGAGCGACAGATATGCGCGGTGGTGTGAACGGCGCTCGTATTCAACTCGCGCCACAAAAAAACTGGGAAGTGAACAATCCGGACGAATTGAACACGGTTTTAACGTTCCTTAATAAGGTGAAAAAAGACTTCAATGACGGGCAAAGCGGTAATAAACAAGTATCGTTAGCGGATTTAATTGTGCTTGGCGGCGCAGCGGCCATTGAACACGCCGCGAGTAAAAATGACTTCGACGTTGAAGTACCCTTTATCCCGGGGCGCAGCGATGCAACCCAGGCTCAAACAGAAGTGGAATCTTTCGCGGTACTAGAGCCAAAAGCGGATGGGTTTAGAAACTACTACGCTCAGGGAAATACCTTATCACCGGTTGAGATGTTAGTGGACAAAGCGAATACTCTAGATTTATCCGTTCCCGAAATGAGTGTGTTAGTGGCAGGTTTGAGAGTGATGAATACCAATGCCGATGGCAGTGATAGGGGCGTACTGACAGATAATCCTGGAACCTTAAACAACGACTTTTTTGTTAATTTACTCGATATGTCAACGCGCTGGGAAAAGGCGAAAGACCAACAGGATCTCTATCTCGGAATAGATCGCAAAAGCAACAAACAACGTTGGTCCGCCTCCTCAGTGGACTTGATATTTGGCTCTAATTCAGAGCTAAGAGCGGTCGCAGAGGTGTATGCATCCGATGATGCTCACCAGCAATTTGTGGATGATTTTGTTAACGCGTGGACTAAAGTCATGACCTTAGATCGCTTTGATTTACAGTAACTAGGTAAGTATTCGCTCGATTGGATAATCTTTAGAAGTCATTACAAGTAAGAAGGCCAGATGTATATTATCTGGCCTTTTTTATTTGACCTGTCCCGTCCTGAGAAATATAAATAAAGGCTTAACGCGCCGTCCAGCCGCCGTCTATAACGATGGTCTGCCCAGTAATATTACGCGCGCTGTCGTTCATTAAAAAAGCGGCGCTGCTGGCGAGCTCATCAATATCAATGAAGGACTTTTTCGGCATGGGTTCGAGCATGACTTTATTGATAACATCTTCTTCGCTCATACCATGTTCTTTGGCTTGGGCTGCTATTTGTTTCTCCACTAAAGGTGTTTTGACATAAGCGGGGCAAAGTGTGTTGATTGTGACATCACAATCACCCGTTTCCAGTGCCAGTGTTTTCGAAAAGCCAAGCAACCCATGCTTTGCCGCTACATACGCCGATTTATAAGGGGAGGCAATAAGGGAATGTACAGAGCCAATATTAATAATTCGGCCGTAGTTTTTACTGCGCATGGTGGGCAGTAACGCTTGCGTCAACATGGCGGGCGCCACCAGCATGATATTGATTAATTGCTGCCATTTGTCCCCAGGGAATTCTTCCAGTTTGGCAACATGTTGAATACCTGCGTTGTTAATCAAAACATCTACCGTGTCAGGAGCAAGGTTAGCGCTAAGGTTATTGATATGCTCTTGATTTGTGACGTCAAGTAAAAGAGCGCGTGCGCTGATCCCCTGTGCCCCTAGTTCTGCGACGGCATTTTCAGCCGCATCCATATTCATGTCTGCGATAACGATTTTATGGCCGTTGCTGCCCAATTGTTGGGCTATCCCTAAACCAATCCCGCTAGCGCCGCCAGTGATCAAAATAGTCCTGTGTTTTATAGGGTGTGAGTTGTTCATTTTGTTGTCTCTTGTTTGGCTAATGCATGAATCATGTTTTTAACGGCTTTTATTTGTTGACCTTGGTTATTGGCATAATCGTCTCCCGTGTATCCCCACCAATCCCAGCAACCTTGGGGATTTAACGGCATCATCATGGAGCTTTTAGTTTGCGGGTAAAGCACCAACATATGATTGGTATCTGCCCAGTTATTGAGGCCAGTTTGCGTCGCGTAGTCGTCACCTACGGCAGTTGTATTTTGGTTACAACCATGAAAGCTCACATGTACGGTGCAGGCTTCGCCTTGTTCGCACGCTTGTGGAACGTACACATACCCCGTATCAGCAAGCGTTGAAGCGGTTTCACCGCCAAGTAAATGTTGGTCTATTTGCATCAACTTACCTTGAGGATGCGCACTGCGAGGGCTCAGTTCAGGGGACATAAAATTAAGCATTTCGCCCGCTGCATCGAAATCGCAGTTGCCGATGAAGGGGGCGCTTGATACATCGCATGTTGTGCCTGAATTAAGCGTAGGGAATAAATGCGCAAAGGGTTTGTCATTGACATAGTGAATGTTTTCAGGCGTCACCCACTGCTGATACTGTTCAAAAAGCGCATCGTTTACTTGCCCAAGTACCTTGGTATCAAGCGTACCGCTTAATAACCAAACCTTGTGTTGCTGTAAATGGCTTAAGTCGGGCAGTTTGCCTTGCTCATGCCATTTTTGCGTTTGGGCATTGAGGGCAGCTAAGTCCAGCGGAGTTTTGATTTGATTAACGCACTGACTAAGGGCAGTTTGTATGCTGTTTTGAGCACAATAGTATGGCCCAGCGGCGATGATACCCACACCAGAGACCCAGTCTGAATGAGCGAGTTCGAACTGGGTAGCCATAAAGCCTCCACTTGATAATCCAGATAAAGTGATTTTATTTAGATCTAAATTGAAGCGTTTCTCGTCTTTTGTAGCAGCTTCTGGTTGCGCGTTTTGTTCAGGTAGCGCGATGGCTGAGGCACTTAATATTCCACTAAGTGACAGGGTTAAAGTGGCGCTAACGGCCTTTGTAAGGGAACAACAGCGAGAACTGCGTTTACTTAACTGGGTAAATTCCGATAATGAGAAAGTCATAATAATCCTTTTTTGTTCTTACAAATCTATTGTTTGTCAGCTAAGAATGCGCTGATGTCTGACGCCGCTTGTTCGATACCTACTACACCATTGAGATGGCCTAGGTCGCCAGTTAACTCACGGTAAGTGGTATTTTTATGGAGTTGCTCTAAGGAATTTGCCGCGTCTTTGGCTAAATAGGGCATCAACAACAAGTCATTGAATGATGGCAGAAAGAACGTTTTTGCTTTGACTGAGGATAGCGCTTGTTTCATGTCACCTGAATGGCCTGCCATATAAAGCTGTGAGGCCCGCACTAAATACAATAGATGGTTAGCATCCATCAATTTAGCTCGGCTTTGAGCTCGTTCTTTTAACCACTTAACAATACTATGCTGCTGGCGAATGTCGTTTAACGGCGCTTCTTCAAGGGCAAAGTAACCTATGCCTTTACCTGTTTGATTAAAAAAAGTCGGTGTAAGTGCGTCTTGGGTAATGAACATTAACGCAGCAATTAACCCTTGGGTTGGCGGTGTACTATCGTAGTAATCACCGTTTTTCCAGTTGGCGTCCAGTTGAATGGGGATTGCCCATTTTTCTAGCAAGGCGGTGGTCCATGCATCACTTTGACCTGAGCCTATCACTGAGATCATTCTAGGCACCCATTCAGGATAAGCCGTCGCCCAATCTAACGCTTGCATAGACCCCATTGAACCACCAACCACCGCATGTAGCTTGGTTACGCCTAACGATTCAAGCAATGATTTTTGCACGTTTACGAAGTCACGAATAGTCACCACAGGAAACGTTAGCCCATAGCGTTTTCCACTATCTGGGTTAATAGACGCAGGCCCAGTGGTAATCACATTGGGGTCGTAAGCATTTAAGTTTGCGAGTGTATCAACACTTAAAACAAAGTATTTGTCGGTATCAATTGCTTTGCCTGGGCCTATTATGGCGTTCCAATATCCCGGCGTTGCGTCATCCGGATGATATTTACCTGCGGCATGTGAAGTCGCACTAAAGTAATGGGTGATCAGCACCACATTGTCTTTTGCTTGATTTAATGTACCGTAGCTTTCCCAACCGACGTGTACCTGCTTGATGGTTTTACCGCCGAAGGTTTCGAACCTTTCTATTTCAAAGCGCTTTTTCTCGACTAATTCGACCGATGCTGCACACGCCTGGGCGCACATGATTAGGCTTAAAGTGGCCAAAAGCCCTTTTTTAAACACCTGGGTTAAGAACATAAAATGCACTCTCTCGTAAATAATTTGCACACTAAAATAGGTTAAACAAGGCGATAGCCAACACAAGACCACATAATGGCACCACAACCGTTAGTGCGCCGACTGACCAATATGACCGCTGGTGAGTCTCATTACAAATTGCCCGGATTAATGTCACCACATAACCATTGTGTGGCAGAGAATCTAGCGCACCCGATGAAATTGATACAACCCGATGTAGCTCTTCAGGGTTCACACCTTGGTCGATGTAATGCGGCGCGAGTAAGGGCAGGGCGATAACTTGCCCGCCTGAGGCCGAGCCTGTTAAACCGGCTATAACACTGATGGCAATTGCTGCGCCAATCAGCTCATTTCCCGGTATATGGGTCATGACTTCTACGGCGACCTGAAACGCCTCGGTAGCTTTAGCGATACTGCCAAACCCCACCACCGCTGCGGTGTTACCAATGGCGACCAAAGCACCTGTAGTGCCAGCGGTGATGGCATTTTGCATATTCATAAAATAACGGTAGTTGATGATCATCAGGGTGAGCACACCGCCACCCAGCGCAATGATCAAGGCTAAATGACCTAGGCTATCGTGGAGCAAAAAGGAAAGTACGAGCACCACTAACAGTGGAATTAACCCAGTTATGGGGCTAGGAAGCGCCCGGTCTGTGATATGAGGATCTTGTTCCCAGTGTTCGAATTTTTCGCCGTTCGCTAACGCTTTGTTGATCATCCGGCGCATCCACCAGAAACCAAACACCGCCATGAAAACCGCCACTACTAAGCTTACTTCCCACGCGGCAAAAGGTGAGGTACCCAAGTATTTAATGGGGATCCAATTTTGAATTTCTGGGGAGCCAGCGGATGTCATGGTAAAGGTGACTGAACCAAATGCCAATGCAGCGGGAATAAAGCGTCTGGGCAAGTTGGCATCTTTGAATAAGCTCAACGCCATAGGATAAACCGAAAACGCCACAACAAAGAGGCTAACCCCGCCGTAGGTCAAAATAGCGCAGGCGAGTACTACCGCCGCAACCGCTTGGCTGCGGCCCAATCTTGCTATGATGAAGCGTGCTACTGCGTCGGCAGCGCCCGTGTCTTCCATGAATTTACCAAACAAGGAGCCAAGCAAAAACATGAAAAACCAAGAAGCAATAAATCCAGAGAAACCCTGCATATAGCTACTGACAAAATTAACATCGCCGATAAAAATCGGGATACCACTGGTAAGCGCGACAATAAGTGCGCACAAGGGGGCGGCGATAAACAAGTTCATGCCACGAATAGTGAGCACTATTAGCAGCAACAACCCGCCTATCAAACCAATTAAACTGAGCATATTATCTTCCTTTAAATGAATACTTGTGACCGCAAGCAAACACGTAAAGTGATGGTGCAAGTGTGTCTTAGCCCAATGAAATTGCCCATAGTACTATGGTACTAAGGACGGCCTGGCAAAACTCGATTAAGGTATTTACGACCGCAGCAAGCAGACAATGAAAAAAACGAAATACTGCAATCAAGGACACACTATGAATAAACAACGATTCACCCAATCCCTTATCGCTGGCGCTGTTGCATCAGTGTTGTGTTACCAACCAGCGTTAATGGCTCAAGAAGCAGATAACGCCACTCAGGCTGAGAAAAAAGGGCTAGAGCGTATTGAAGTCACAGCGCGTAAAACCGTAGAAAGCCTGCAAGAAGTGCCTATTTCTGTTACATCTCTTGGTGCCGTTGAGTTAGATGAAAAGGGAATTTCGGTTATCACTGAAATCCAGCAATTCTCACCCAATACCACTTTGCAAAATAGCCGCGGCACCAATTCGACGCTGACTGCGTTTATTCGTGGTGTGGGCCAACAAGATCCACTTTGGGGTTACGAACCAGGCGTGGGTATCTACATTGATGATGTTTACGTGGCGAGGCCTCAAGGCGCTGTATTAGATTTACTCGATGTTGAACGTATTGAAGTACTCCGCGGCCCACAAGGCACGCTATATGGTAAAAATACCATAGGCGGCGCGATAAAATACGTGACGAAGCCCATGAGCGGCGACCCCACCTTGAACATTCAAGGCACCGTAGGCAGCTATTCACAGCGGGATATCAAGCTTACTGGGCAGTTTCCCGTCATCGAAGACAAGCTTTATGTAGGTTTTGGGATCGCAGATTTAACTCGCGACGGGTATGGTGAATACCTTGAATCGGCTCTTGAAGGGCAAGACTTAGAAAACTATAACAAAGACTTAACCGCGGCTCGGGTGACGGTGGAATTTACTCCATCAGATGATTTATTTTTTCGCTTCGCTTGGGATAAAACCGAAGATGACTCTAATGCTAAAGGCGGTTATCGCTTATTGCCAAGTCGTTTGACTGATGCCCCCGTACCCAATAGCGTATTTGATTCTTACACCAGTTTACCCACTGAAAACAATGTTGAGCTCGAAGGGTATAGCTTGACGGCCAATTGGGATGTAAACGACGATATAAGCTTAAAATACATAGGCGCACATCGTGAAAGTTACTCGCCAACCAATATTGATTTTGATAACACAGCCATAGATATTTTTGATGTACCCGCCATTTATGAAGATGAAAACGACACTCACGAACTGCAATTAGCATACGCCGGTGATGGGTTTAACGCCGTGGGCGGTATTTATTATTATGACGGTGAATCGTGTGGTCAATTTGAAGCCATACTGGGCTTTCTTGGTCGCGCCGCATTCGGCGTGCCTGGTTTAACCCGCGAAGTGTCTGGCTGTAACAACAGCGAAAGTATTGCCGCGTACGTGCAGTCATCTATTGATGTGACCGAGCAACTGTCATTGACCCTTGGCGCACGTTATACCGATGAAGAAAAGCAAGCCACCGTTCGCAATGGTCTAATTTTCGACAACGTATACCCAGAGTCGAACTGGATCCCAGGTTACGTGCGCCCAGAAGGTGAAATAGTGCCACAAGTTTTGGGCAGCGATTCTGACGGTGACGGTATTTTGGATGCTCCAGCAAAAGAAAGCTGGTCACGCTTTACACCCCGCGTAGGCGTTGAATATCAAGTGGATAATGATTTGATGTTTTTTGCCAGTTATTCACAAGGCTTTAAATCTGGTACTTACAATCCCAGAGCGACCATCAATGAGCCAGCGGTCGACCCAGAAGTAGTAGATTCGTTTGAGCTTGGCATGAAAAGCGACTGGAACGATAATTTACGGGCAAATGTTACCTTATTCGCCTTAGAGCATAACGACCGTCAGTACATCTCAGTGTTGCCCGTTACGTCACCTGAAGACTTACAACAAATCTTGGGTAATGTGGGTAAATCTAAAGCCAAAGGGGTTGAAGCTGAAATCACTTATGCCGCTACCGATGAGCTAACCTTTGATGTCTCACTAGGGTATATCGATGCTGAATTTGAAGAGGTATTCCAAGAGACACTGGAAGGGCGAGTTGATGTAGCCGATACCTTTGCTATCTCGAACACTCCTGAGTACACAGCCAATTTCGCTGCTAACTACCTACTTAGCACAAACATGGGCGATTTTGTTTTTAATGCTAACTACTACTACCGTGATGACTATACGATTACGGAAACGTCAAACAGTTTGATCACCCAAGACGGATACGGTTTAGTCAACTTAAGCGTGTCGTGGCAAAGCGAGGACGGCAACTGGTATGGCGGCATTCATGCTAAAAACCTGACCGATGAGGAATACGTAGTGGGTGGCTATCAGTTTGTGGTAGAAAACCCTGATGATCCTACAGGTTATACAGCCGGCACAGGTGGTGATAATACGTTAATTGGTTATTACGGCGACCCACGCACGGTCAGCTTAACGGTTGGCTATCGCTTTTAGTCGCAAAACCAAAAAGGGCGCGGGTGAACGTTCATTTTCACCGCGCCTGATTTCAAATAGACACGCGCACGATAAAAATAAGCATAAGGCGTGAAATGGTAATGACGTTTGGCAGTGAAAACTGCCTTTTTTCGTTTAGGCAATTTACAGTACTGCTTAGCAAACCACTACAAACCCACTTTTTAACTGTAAATTTGATGTAATTAATAAGGACAAGTGATAAATTTATTAAAAATCAGGTAGCTAGCGTCCAGACGTTATCCTACCCAGTGACAAATAAGCCACCTTATTGATAACCGAGTACCTATAATGCACGCTAAAGCCATCGTTGCTGACGACCATCCCTTGTTTCGTAGCGCCATGAAACAGGCCATTCAAGGTGTATTGGGGAACGATATTCTTGAGTCTGCTTCCTATCAACAAACTATCGACTTATTAAAGCTACACAGTGACGTAGAGCTGATTTTTTTGGATTTGAACATGCCGGGCAATGACGGTCTAACAGGCTTGACTATGATCCGAAGTCATTTCCCAGATGTGTTGGTGGCGATTGTATCCGGTGATGAAAGCCCGAGTATGATCCGAAAAGCCATGGATTTTGGCGCCTGTGGGTATATCCCTAAATCAACACCGTTACCGGTAATAGCAGATGCTGTGCGTGAGTTGTTAGAAGGCGAGCAATGGTTACCTAATGAATTAGTAGAGCAGGTTCAAAAAATAGAAGACAGCCAAGAACAGGCTTTCGCGGGCAAACTTGCTCAATTGACTCCTCATCAACTAAAAGTCTTACAGCTTATGGCTGATGGCCTTTTGAATAAGCAAATCGCCTATGAATTGGGTGTCAGTGAATCGACTATTAAGCAGCATGTGTCTGCGGTGTTGCATAAGCTTGGCTTTAATAACCGTACCCAAGCAGGCGTGCTATTCAAACAAATGCTACAGGTCGAATAAGCTAAAGCGGTAGCGTAAAAAAGCCGGTAATGTTACCGGCTTTCTGCACATAATGTGGCATGCCATTGTTTGGCTTTAACCTGGTAGCTTAGACTCATCATTGCTGTTCTCAGCAGTGATTTCTGCTTTAGCAATCGCTTTTTCTATCGGCTTTTCTGGGTTCACTAAACTGACAATCTTCCAATCTGATTTAGGCTTAACGTTGTTTGATGTGGTGAACATATGCACATGATTATGTGTATCTAAGGCACACAATTTAATGGCTCGCTCGTTGTACTGCTCTTTGTAGTCTTCATAGGTAAAAGAATCCGTTAAGCGGGTCGTTTTAATTAACGACCCTTTTGCTACCAAGCCAGCCAGCTTGCCATACGTCGCATCATCACTGAATAAACCAAGCTTCTTGACGTAGGACTCCGACACCTGATGACTCGGGCGCTGCTGCTGTTCGTTATTGTTCAAACCAAGTACTGTGCCTTTGCCCATTTCGTGCTCAAAATGGTAGGTCACCATAGGGTTTAATTGGCGATAGGGTGACATCACCAATACTTTGCCAAACATCGACAAATCTAGGGTACGCGCGGCATGTTCTGACATTGGGTTACCAAAGTAGGTGGGGATGTTCTCCATACGAGCTAAACGCATATTATTCCAGTTGGTATCCGTGATGCGTACTTGTACATCATGGCTCATCAATTCTTTAGCGAATAAACGGCTAAACAAACCACCCCCGAAGATTAAAAACCCGTGCGGGGCAGGGGCGCGCATATTGAGCTTTTTCGCCACTGTGACTGAGGTAAGACTCTGTAGCACAACCGTGGTGATGATCACCAAAAACACCATAGGTACCAGTAATTCAGCCTGTTCGTACTCTAAGACTTCTAGCTTTAATGAAAACAAAGCAGATACCGCTGCTGCAACGATGCCTCGCGGTGCTATCCAGCTAAGTAGCGCGATTTCTCGCCAGTTTAAACCAGTCCCTAACGAAGACAGAATGACACCCACGGGACGTGCGACAAACATGATAGCAACAAGCACTAAAATGGAGCCCCAACCAACACTTAACACAGAGTGCAAATCAATACGCGAAGCGAGCAAAATAAACAGGCCCGAAATGAGCAGTACGCTCAAGGTTTCTTTAAATTCTAAAATGTCTTCCACATCGACATTTTTCATATTAGCCAGCCACATACCGATAATGGTTACGGTCAACAAACCTGATTCGTGCGCGATAACATTCGAGCCGGCAAACGCGCCTAACATCAACGTCAGTACAGCGGTGTTTTGCAAGTAGTGGGGGATCCAGCTATTACGCAGGGCCAAGCCGAGTAAATATCCAGTTGCAGCGCCAATACCTAAGCCGACGCCTAACGTTAACCCAAATGCGTACAAGGTGTGACTCAGCGCGTCTTGGGTAGAGATAATATATTCGAACACAAGCACGGCCAATAACGCACCGATAGGGTCGATGACAATGCCTTCCCAGCGTAAGATGTTGGCGACCTTACTGCTTGGGCGCACGGTACGCAGCATAGGGACAATCACCGTTGGACCGGTTACGGTTACAATCGCGCCAAACAAAAAGGCTAACTGCCATGAAACGCCTAACGCATAATGCGCAACAGGGGCAGTAACAAGCCAGGTGACTAACGTGCCTACGGTACAAAGGTTACGCACCATAGAGCCATGACCCGCCAAATCACCAAAGCGCAGTGTTAACGAGCCCTCAAATAGAATGATGGCCACAGACAAGGACACAATAGGAAAGAGTAAATCACCGAATAGCGCATCGGCGTTGATTACGCCATACACAGGACCGACTAAAATCCCCACGACTAACAAGGGCAAAATGGCAGGTAATTTAATCCGATAAGCAAAATACTGACAAGCGATAGAAATAAGGCCTACCGCCACTAGAGGAATGATTGGGTCGCTCACGTGAGATCCTTGTAGAACGAATAAACATAATTACTTAGATCAGACCACAGGTCACTCGCTAAAAGCAATAATACCTTTGATTGTTTGAATCAGTGCTAGCGTTAAATTAGTCATGTGCCGATGTGACATGTTCGGTTTTGCAGCACTACCATCCTAATGATTAAGTCCTTACATTGCTCATTTAATGGTCTGTAAGTTTGGCATAAACAGCACTGTAATTTACATGTGTATTTATACAGTTATAGCCGCTATCTCCTATAACAGCAAGTTCTTAGCAAAATGTCGCATATCAACAAAAGTGTTTTAAGAAACCGGAAAGATAGCTAACCTATACAATGACATAGGAAAAATGTTAAAAATGATGATGTATATATGCGACAAAATGCCGTGTTTAATACGCGGATGCAATCACCTCATTTTGCAAGATATTAATATTGTTATACGTTTAGTCATATCACGGAGATTGTGATCAATTATGGAAGAAGTATTCGTTAGGTATCTACACTTTTTAGGAATTATTACTTTAGCCTCTGCGTTACTTGGTGAGCATTTATTAATTTCTAAAGAAATGGATCTAAAGTCCTTTAAAAAATTAATTATTGTCGATGCTATTTATGGTTTAGGTGCAATCGCAACATTAGTTGGAGGTGGTTTATTATGGTTTGTAGTTGGTAAGCCAGCTGCATTTTATTCTTCAAACGTCATTTTTCATATTAAACTAATTTTATTCTTATTAATCGGGCTGTTATCAATATTACCAACGGTTTTCTTTCTTCGTAACAGAAAGGCAACATTCGAGTCAATAACAATACCAAGGTATATAGTTAAAATTATTCGCGTAGAGCTTTGTTTATTAGTGGTTTTACCTTTATTAGCAACTCTAATAGCTCGCGGAGTAGGCAACGTATAACAAGAGACTATGGCGTCAATAGCTAATTTGTAGCCTTTGGCTCTTCCCACATGACTCCTTTCTGAGCATTGAATTTAAGATAACAACCATCTTTCTAATGCACACAATAATAGCCACTTCCTTAGGTTTTCCTGCTGCGACTAATCGTTGATATGTTACCTTAAATACGGGGTTACTTTGTATCGCTGACATCATCGCATGTACAAAACGGTTCTGACTTGATGTCTGCCACCTTGGATTTTCCGTAACCCTTTATAGCGCCCACTTTCGCGATTCATGGGAGCCACACCGACTAAGGCAATTACATAGACACCCATCTTTAGAATCGTATTAAAAAGCACACCTGCTCAGAGTGGGGAATTCCCCCTCAATGAGCATCAAAGTACTTTTGGGTTTAGTGATTAAGAATTTTTCTGGAATATTGCGTCTATAGGAAGGAAACTGCGCGCAAGGTCAATTTTCGGGCAAAGGAGTAGGCTACAAGATATGCATGATATGTAATGCTCGAAATTGATTTAAGCACGCTTTAACAATGCTTTCGCTTTGGTCATTCCCGGCAATCGTTGATGATGAGTGTGGCGCTTAAATGCATTCATCATTTGCTCCGCACCTGCTGCGTAGCAGAAGTGTTTTTCGAACTCGGTGGTTAACGTTAGCTACTGTGCTCCTAAATCGCTAAAGCATAAACCACTATTTTTTAGCCAGCAGTTGTTTAATCAGTCTTTTCAAAGCGAGAGGTTTAAGCGGTTTTGGTAAATAATGCATTTGCTCATCTATCGCTTGTTGTCTAATTTGCTCATCTTGGCGCGCAGAGTTAAGAATGCTGGGAATGTGCAAGCCATTTTCGCCAATAAACAATTGCCTGATAGCGTGGGCCACATCTATACCGGTTTCACCATGGTCGAGTTGGTAGTCGAGTATCATTAAGTCTATCGGCTGATTGAGTAATTGCAGCGCAGTTTTAGTATCTTTGGCTGCAATCACGGTTGCGCCCCAATCAACTAATAACCGTTGTAGCGCGTCTAGGATCTGAGGCTCGTTATCAACAATCAGTACACGTTTGTTATGTAGCGGCAGGTTAACATCATTGCTTCCACGGGCTGCTGTTTTTGGAGAGTTATTTTGTTTATTCCCTATTGGTACGGCGATATCAAATGACGTACCTTTGCCCAGCGTTGAGTGTAACGTTACAGGGTGATCAAGTAGGGCACTGATACGCTCGACTATGGTTAAACCTAAGCCTAAACCTTGAGCACTAGGGTTGCTGTCTAACTGATGAAACTCCAGAAATATTTCTTGCTGTTTGTCTTCGGCAATCCCGGCACCGGTGTCCATAACACATATTCTAGCCTGACCATTTTGCCTTTTTACGCCCAGTAATATACGCCCAGAATCGGTATATCGGATAGCATTTGATAATAGGTTTTGTATTATTCTTCTTAGCAATTTAGGGTCAGACATTACCCATAAATTAGTGCGTACATAAGTTACGCGTAACTTCTTTTGTTCCGCAAGCACTGAAAATTCATTGAGCATGGGGCGTAAAATACTGTCTAACGGAAAGGTTTGTACATGTGGCGTCAACGCCCCTGATTCTAGACGCGTCATGTCGAGTAGCATTGACAGTAAAGACTCAGCATTACTCAGTGAATCGACGAGATTAGAGCTCATCTCCGCCATTTCTCCTGGGGGCGATTTTTGTTTAAGCATGGCGGCAAACAAGGAAGCCGCATTGAAGGGCTGCATGAGATCATGACCCGCAGCGGCTAAGAACTTGGTTTTGCTCTCGTTAGCACCTTCCGCATCACGGCGTGCTTTCTCAAGATCAATATTGGCAATTTGTAGCTGCTCGGTGCGTTCTTGGACCCTGGATTCTAAGCTCGTTTTAGCCTGCTCAAGTTGCTGCTGAATATTGATGTATTCTGTAATGTCACTGTAGGTGGTAACAAAGCCTCCGCCGGGTAACGGGCGACCATTTAATTCAATGACCTGACCATTCTCTTGATGACGAACATATTTATAGGCGCTGCCTGATTGCATAAAGGCAACGCGCTTTTTAATCTCCATTTCTATATTGCTTTGCCCCGTGTCGGCGTTATGACCAAATAGTCCTCTTTTGGCATTAAATTCTAGCAATTGATAAATGGACATACCCACTTGTACAAAACCTCTGGGGTAGTTAAACAGTTCAACATAGCGCTGATTCCATGCGAGCAAATTCAGTTCCCGGTCAAGTACGACTATGCCTTGTTGAATATTTTCCACTGACGATTGGAGTAATTCATGGTTAAACTGAAAGGTTTGGCTAGCCTCTTCAACCAACTCTACGAGCTCTGACAGCTCGACATCCCGCTTCTCACCGATGGCAGAAAGCAAAATACGCGCACTGGCACTGCCTACTTGCCCCGCAAGTTCGCTTTCAATCGCAGATAACAGCTTGGGGCTAGCGTAGCCCGCAAGTTGAACTGGAGTAAGTTTATCCAGTAATGCTTGGTGACGCTCAGCCCCCCATACTCTCTCTGTAATGGTTAATAAGTTTGATACTTTTACCGCGTGACCAAAAGGTTGGGTATTGTGAGTAATGGCATCGTGTACCATGTTCTGGCTGCGCATACCTTGGATAAAAGACACCAAGAAAAAACACACAATATTGACCCCTAAACTGAATACAAATCCTTGTGCAAGTTGAATGTCTGAGGGAGCATCGTTGAAATAATAGCTTGCGGTAATACTGGGCCACAGTAACCAATACGCCCAGCAAAGGAAGCCACTGGCTAGAGCCAACTGCGCGGCTAATCTGGTGCCCCGTTTCCAGTATAAACCGAGTAATAGGATAGGAAATGTTTGCGACAACAGCGCTATCGCGATAACTCCACTTTGCACCAACGATGCCGATTGACTGATATTGACGTGATAAAAATAAGCCACTCCTAATACGACTAGCACAGTGGCGCGTCGAATGAGTAAGATACTACTGGGTTTTAAGCGGTGTCGCTGTTGGGTGCGTAACTGCAAGGTTAACCACAATGGGGTGGCGATGTTATTGGATATCATGACACCCATCGCAAGGGTGGCCACTATGATCATGCTGGTCGCTGCTGCGAGCCCACCAATGAAGGCAATAATGGTGACCCATGAATTTCCTGACGCCACCGGTAAGGCAAGAGCGTAAGTGTCTGTGCTGACACTGCCTTCAGGAAAGAGCATGTGCCCAGCTAGGGCAATGGGTAGCACGAATAATGTCATCCCTAATAAATACAAAGGGAACAGCCAACGGGCAGTGGTGATTTCTTTGTCACCGTTGTTTTCGATAAAATTGATATGAAATTGCCGGGGCAAGCAGAACATCGAACAAACCCCAAGCAGCATTTGACTGGCGTAGACCCAAACTCCTGAATCTGCGTTGATGGTTTCGCTCGCGCGTTGGTGTAACTGTGCTTTTCCTAACAAGTCAAATACACCGTCATATAAACTGTAACAAACGAACAGACCTACAATCACTAAACCTGCCAGTTTCACAACAGATTCGAACGCCACTGTAAACATCAAACCTGGATGTTTATCGGTGAGATTGAGGGAGCGTGTTCCGAACAATACTGCGAAAATTGCCATTAATACTGCTACATAGAAACCTACGCCGTCAGGCCAGAGATTATCCGCTCCTGTTACCACGCGAATACCACCGGTTACGGCGTCTAATTGCAACGCGATATAAGGTACAACCCCAATAAAACACAGAAGCGTGACAAGAGCCGCCAAGAAGTGAGACTTGTCGTAACGCAAACTAAGAAAATCAGCGAGGGAGCTTATATTATGCTGGTGACATACATTGGCCACACGTCGAAGGATAGGGTGAGCAAATAGGAAAACACAAATCACCCCCATATAAGTAGGAATAAAAGCCCAGCCATAATGCGCGGCTTGTGTGGTGGTACCGAAAAATGCCCAAGACGTACAATGAACCCCAAGCGCCAGGCTATAGATATACGGATGTTGCTGATGGGCTTTTGCACGTTTATCGCCCCAGAAGGCCAATAGAAACAATATCAGTAAGTAGCCAACCACGATGGCCATCAAGGACAAGACACTAAACATAGGGATTCGCATTTATTATTATATCAATACTCTATCTCGAACATCGTTGATGTAAAAGAGCGTATTTTTATTGATCAGGCGCAATCTTTAGACACAATTTTTTTAAAACATCGAAAAAAGACCCTTGAAGAGCCTTAAAGCAACCCCATTAATAGCTGCAATCGAATTTAGCTTTAATGTGATATTTAAGAACGGAGTGAAAAATGAGTAACGAAGAGCAAGCTCAAAAAGATGACGCCCAGCCGGTCAATGAAGCCGCTATCGACGCCACTGCGGAACAAGCAGATGCAGAGGTTGAAGAGTTAAGCGCTGAGCAAGCACGTATTCTTGAGCTTGAAGCAGCATTAGCTGCATCGGAAGCCACGTTAGCTGCACAAAAGGACTCAGTTATGCGTGCCATTGCCGATGCCGACAACGTACGTAAACGTGCTGAAGGCGAAGTCGATAAAGCACGTAAATTTGCCCTTGAAAAGTTCGCATCAGAGCTTTTACCCGTTGCAGACAACTTAGAGCGTGCACTGCAAGTGGCAGATAAAGAAAACGAAGCGATTAAACCTGTGATTGAAGGTGTGGACATTACCCTTAAATCATTTGTGAGCAGCATCGAAAAATTCGGAATGAAAGTTATCGATCCACAGGGAGAAACTTTTAATCCAGAACAGCATCAGGCTATGTCGATGCAAGAAAACGCAGAATTGCCTGCTAATACAGTGATGGCAGTGATGCAAAAAGGTTACGAATTAAATGGTCGTCTTTTACGTCCAGCAATGGTGATGGTATCCCGTGCCCCTGAAGGCGGCGTTGATACCCAAGTTTAATTCGTGGGCTTTGACGAAAAAATACGAAAAATATTCACAAAAATGGGGAATTTTTTCAATTAGCTAATTGAAAACTGACGAAATAACCCCACAAAGTGTACAGGCATTATTAAACAAATTTGGAGAAAAACTAATGGGTAGAATCATTGGAATCGACTTAGGTACAACTAACTCTTGTGTTGCTGTACTTGATGGTGAAAAAGCAAAAGTAATCGAAAACGCTGAAGGCGATCGCACAACTCCCTCAATCATCGCTTACAGCCAAGACGGTGAAACATTGGTGGGTCAACCTGCAAAACGTCAGGCTATCACCAACCCTAAAAATACCTTATTCGCGATTAAGCGTCTTATCGGTCGCCGTTTTGAAGATAAAGAAGTACAGCGTGATATTGACATCATGCCTTTCGATATCATCAAAGCAGATAATGGTGATGCTTGGGTTCAAGCAAAAGACGAGAAATTAGCACCACCGCAAATCTCTGCTGAAGTTTTGAAAAAAATGAAAAAGACAGCTGAAGATTACCTAGGTGAAGAAGTAACAGCAGCGGTTATCACCGTTCCTGCATACTTCAACGATTCACAGCGTCAGGCAACTAAAGATGCAGGCCGTATCGCTGGTCTTGAAGTAAAACGTATTATTAACGAGCCAACAGCCGCTGCACTTGCATACGGCATGGACAAGAAAAAAGGCGACAGCGTTGTTGCGGTATACGATTTAGGTGGTGGTACATTCGATATCTCTATCATTGAAATCGATGAAGCTGACGGCGAGCATACTTTTGAAGTACTTGCCACCAATGGTGATACACACTTAGGTGGTGAAGATTTCGATAACCAAGTTATCAACTACTTGGTAGAAGAGTTCAAGAAAGATTCAGGTATGGATTTACGTAAAGATCCATTAGCGATGCAACGTCTTAAAGAAGCCGGCGAGAAAGCGAAGATTGAATTGTCTTCTGCACAACAAACTGAAGTGAACTTGCCGTACATTACTGCTGATGCGTCTGGTCCTAAGCATTTAACCATCAAGCTTACTCGTGCAAAACTTGAGTCACTTGTTGAAAAAATGGTTAAAGCAACCCTTGAGCCACTAAAACAAGCGCTTGCGGATGCTGACTTATCAGTAGGTGATATCAACGATATCATTTTGGTCGGTGGTCAAACGCGTATGCCTTTAGTACAGAAATACGTAACTGAATTCTTTGGTAAAGAACCAAGAAAAGACGTTAACCCTGACGAAGCAGTTGCGGTAGGTGCAGCCATTCAAGGCGGCGTATTGTCTGGTGATGTTAAAGACGTATTGTTACTTGACGTAACACCTTTATCACTGGGTATCGAAACAATGGGCGGTGTAATGACAGCCTTGATCGAGAAGAACACAACTGTACCGACTAAGAAGTCTCAAACCTTCTCTACAGCTGAAGACAACCAGTCAGCGGTTACAGTACATGTACTTCAAGGTGAGCGTAAGCAAGCTGCTGGCAACAAATCTCTTGGTCAATTCAACCTTGAAGGCATTCGCCCAGCACAGCGCGGCGCGCCACAAATTGAAGTTACCTTCGACATCGATGCTGATGGTATCTTGCACGTATCTGCCAAAGATAAAGACACCAACAAAGAGCAGAAAATCACTATCAAGGCTTCTTCTGGCTTGAGTGATGACGAAGTCGAAAAAATGGTACAGGACGCGGAAGCGAACAAAGAAGCGGACAAGCAGTTCGAAGAAATGGTTCAAGCACGTAATCAAGCTGACGGCCTAATTCACGGTACGCGTAAGCAAGTGGAAGAAGCTGGTGATGCTTTGTCTGATGAAGATAAAGCAGAAATCGAAGCTGCAGTTGTTGCTCTTGAAGAAGCAGTAAAAGCAGGTGAGAAAGAAGCTATTGAGTCTAAAACTCAAGAGTTGATTCAAGCTTCTGCGAAGTTGATGGAAGTGGCGCAAGCACAGCAGGCAGCTGCCGGTGCTGAAGGCCAACCTGAAGACGCTTCTGCTAAGCAAGACGACGACGTTGTTGATGCCGAGTTCGAAGAAGTAAAAGACGACAAAAAGTAATTTTGTTGACTACATCAGTCCGAGCGTCTTAACGACGTTAGGGCAAGCTCGGGCGCATGGAGTTAATTCATAGCGCCCGCGTTTGTTTCATAACCTCATGTGTTTTGGCTATCACCAAACTCGCGACAAGGTATGAAATTGCAATAGAAGAATAGGTAGTCAGCGTTGTGGGCTACAAATATCAGGATAAACAAGCTATATGTCGAAGCGAGATTATTATGAAGTGCTGGGTGTCGAGAAGTCGGCTTCCGAGCGCGATATAAAAAAGGCTTACAAGCGCCTTGCGATGAAATACCACCCGGATAGAACTCAGGGTGACAAAGCCATGGAAGAGAAATTCAAAGAAGTGCAAGAGGCTTATGAAATTCTCACCGACTCGCAGAAACGTGCGGCGTACGACCAATATGGTCATGCGGGCGTTGATCCGAATCGTGGACATGGTGGCGGTCATGGTGCAGGTGATTTTGGCGACATTTTCGGCGATGTATTTGGCGATATATTCGGTGGTGGTCGCGGTGGCGGTCGTCAGTCGCGCGCTGCTCGTGGTTCCGATTTACGATACAACCTTGAGCTGAGCCTAGAAGAAGCTGTTCGCGGGAAAAGTGTTGAAATTCGCGTACCTACTTTGGCTGAATGCGATACTTGTGATGGTTCTGGTGCCAAAAAAGGTTCAAGTGCGAAGACGTGTACCACGTGTCATGGACAAGGCCAAGTGCAAATGCGCCAAGGCTTTTTTGCTGTACAGCAAGCGTGCCCAACCTGTGGTGGTAAAGGTAAAATCATCACTGATCCGTGTGATGTATGTCACGGCCAAGGACGAGTTGAGAAAACCAAAACCTTGTCTGTAAAAGTGCCAGCAGGGGTAGATACCGGCGACCGTATACGTCTTTCTAATGAAGGTGAAGCGGGTGAAAACGGTGCTCCAGCAGGCGACTTATACGTTCAAGTCCATGTTAAGCAGCATAAGATCTTCGAGCGTGACGGTAACAACCTGTACTGTGAAGTACCGCTTAGTTTCACTCGCGCTGCTATCGGTGGGGAAATTGAAGTCCCAACCCTTGAAGGCAAAGTTAAATTGAAGGTCACGCCAGAAACACAAACCGGTAAAATGTTCCGTTTGCGTAACAAGGGTGTGAAATCTGTACGCAGTGGCAGCGTCGGTGATTTGATCTGTAAAGTGGTTATCGAAACCCCGGTAAACTTAAATAGCCGTCAGAAAGAATTGCTTGAAGAGCTCGAAGAATCTATGGGTAAAGGTAAAGAAACCGCTAAGAACCGCCCGAAAGAGAGTGGCTTCTTTGACGGTGTTAAAAAATTCTTTGATGACTTAACTAACTAGCCACAGTAGCCATACTGCAGTTTAAACCGCTAGTCATTGTTGAAAGCCGCTGTAAAGCGGCTTTTTTATACCTGCTTGCCCAATGTGTGAACGCGATAAACACTAATGACTGTAAATTTGCATGTATTCAGCTTTGGTTTTTGGTAGCCTAAGTGAGTTGGCACTTTGCATTAATTTTCAGTATTTCAATGACCTAGGATACGAAAATGATGCAGAGTAAAAACAGTTATTCACATATTGTTGTATCAGGCAGGTTTATTGCTTCTACTGAATTGAAAGACGTAGCTTTAGTTTTATAGATAATCAATATATCTATAGGGAATGAATAAACCAAAACACCAAACAGGCGAGGGACTATGAAAAAATTATTAGTAAGTGCAATAGCCAGTACCATGTTACTAACCGCTGGAGCGTCAGCGCAAGAAGCCAGCTCTGAAAAACAAGCCAAAAGTGCGGCCCAATTTCGCCAAGCATTGTTGCAGCTCGTGCGCAGTAATGTAGGTGCTTTAGGCGCTATGGCGAAGGGCGCTATCCCTATGGATACGCAAACTATAGAGACGAACGCCACCCGCTTAGAGCAATTGTCTTTGATGATGGACGACTATTTTGCCTTAGATACGTCTAGTTTTGATATTGAAACAGAAGCGTTACCGAAAATTTGGCAAGACCGCGCAGATTTTGCTACTAAGGTAGACGCATTAACTGACGCTTCTCAAGGCCTAAAAACGGCTGCCATGAAGGGCGATGAGAGTGCATATAAAGCGGCTATCGGCAGTGTGTTAAAGAGTTGTAAAGGATGTCACGACAGCTACAAAGCTGAATAAAATAAAGATGTATTCTGACTAGAAGGCGCTGCGGCGCCTTTTCTGTTGTGTACGAGTTAATTTTTAGGAGCGCAAAAGGTAGCGATATAGTAACAGTTTTGGGTCTTTTGCCTTGAGTTACCCCTTTACAATAGGCAGTTAATTGAACAATTTTGATAAATATACCGTTAATCCTAAAAATATCCCTAATTTTCTTTATATTTGAACTTGATCCAGTTAACTTGAGCGCCATATCGAGCCCTTAGGTATTATTTTCATTATTTATTGGTGCATAACACGTGACATTAAGCAAAACAGACCTTTACCAAGAGGTCGCTCAGCAAGCGCAGGCTTTGATGGCTGGTGAAAAAGATTTAATTGCGAATTTGGCTAATTTGAGCGCGCTGATGTATATGCGTTTACCTGAGCTTAATTGGGCCGGTTTTTATTTACTCAAAGACAATGAATTGGTGTTAGGTCCGTTTCAAGGTAAGCCTGCCTGCATCCGCATACCAATGGGACGCGGTGTGTGCGGTAAAGCTGCTGAAACGGGGTTATCTCAGTGCATTCATGATGTGCATGCTTTTGACGGGCATATAGCATGTGACGCTGACTCTAACGCAGAAGCGGTGCTGCCTGTATATCAAAAGGGACAATTGCTTGGCGTGATGGATCTTGATAGCCCTCACACGGGGCGATTCGACCAAGATGACATGACCGGTTTACAAAACTTGGTCAACATATTGCAGGATGCAATTGCATGAAAAATTCTATCGATATTCATGTGGCACTCGCCACCCTAGACGATATGGAGTTTTGGGAGGATAATGCCGAAGAAGCGATGGACCGTTTCAATTCGTTGTTGCACATGCTGTACGACAATGCAGATGAAGATATAGAGACCGTCAGTTTAGAAAATATGATCCAATATATTTGGGAAAACTGGCGTAACGACAGTCATTTACTTGACATAGACGATGATGATTTATTTGATTGGGTTGACCAACTATTGTCAACTTGGGATGATGAGCATCAAGAACCCCGCTAACTACACACAACTAGAATATTTAATGGATAATCCTCAAAAGTTTTCAAACAGTAAAGAAGTCATCAATTTTTTAAGTGAGTCGTTTCCTGCATGCTTTAGCGTGACAGGGGATGCGAAACCGCTAAAAATTGGCATTTTCCAAGATTTAGCTCAGCGCCTTGAAGAAGAAGAGCGTGTAAGTAAGACATTGCTTCGCTCCTCTCTTAGACACTATACAAATAGCTGGCGTTATTTGCATAGTGTGAAAGAAGGTGCTTTTCGCGTTGACCTTGACGGTCAGCAGGCTGCTCCTATTGAAAAAGAGCATGCAGACCACGCCCAAGCACAGCTTGAAGAAAGCAAAGCGAAAGTAGCAGAAAAGCGCAAAGCGCAGAATGCTGCCAAGCCTGGTGCAAAGAAAAGTTACAAATCCAAGACAGTTCCTGCATTTAAATCCTCGCCCAAGGGAACTAATCAGGATAATGTGAAGCCAAAAGCTAAGTTACCACCCCCAGAGAAGCTATCAGCTGAGCAATTAGTCGCGGGAACTTCCGTTACCGTAAAAATAGGTAAATCGCCTATGCCTGCTACAATTACTGATGTCAGTAAAGATGGTGTTCAAGTACAGCTTGATACAGGTATGGTGGTAAAGGTTCAAGTAGATAACTTGAGGTTGGCCCGTTCTAAGAGGTAGTTTAATGATCAATTCAATTCGCGTTACCGCTGTATCAGCACTTTTTGCATTTAGCTCGGTGGCCCTTGCGGTCACGCACGCAGAAAGTGTCGACGAAATTCCTGTTCTTAAGCAGGAATCGCAACATGCAGTGTCGGTTAAACGCATTTCATCTAATTTTTTGCGTTCGCACTACAAGCCGATCACATTAGATGATGCCCTGTCAGAGAAAGTATTCGATCGCTACATGCGTTCTCTTGATATCAACCGTAACGTGTTTTTGAATGCTGATGTTGAAAAATTCAAAGCAGAGCAAGATCATTTTGATGAAGCCATTGAGATGGGCGACTTAGATATCGCCTATCAAATTTATCAACTGAATATGCAGCGCCGTATTGAACGATATGAGTATGCATTGACCTTACTTGATAAAGAATTCGATTTTGAAAAGAAGGGTGACACCTTCACTTTCGATAGAGAAGAAGCTGCTTGGCCAAAAAACACCGCTGAATTAGATGAGCTGTGGCGCGAGCGCGTGAAGTATGACGCCTTGAACTTAAAGTTAGCCGATAAAGAATGGCCAAAGATCCAAGAGTTGTTAACTAAGCGTTATGAGCGGGCTATTAAACGCTTAAAGCAAACGACCAGTGAAGATGTGTTTCAAACCTTGATGAATTCGTTTGCGCGCAGCATCGAAGCGCATACCAGTTATTTGTCACCGCGTAATGCAGAGCGTTTCCAAATGGAAATGAATTTGTCATTTGAAGGCATTGGTGCCGTATTGCTAAGTGAAGACGATTTCACCGTTATCCGCAGTGTTGTGCCTGGTGGTCCAGCAGATCTATCGAAAAAAATTAAGCCAGAAGATAAAATTGTCGGCGTCGCTCAAGATGACGAAGACTTTGTTGATGTTATCGGTTGGCGCTTAGATGAAGTAGTTGAACTGATCAAAGGGCCAAAGGGAAGTGTGGTTCGTCTTCAAATAGAGAAAGGCGATTCAGAAAGCACGGTTCCTGAAGTGGTGAGTTTAACCAGAGATAAAATTAAGCTAGAAGACAGAGCCGCTAAGTCTGAAGTGTATGTGCCTGAAACAGGCCCGCATAAAGGCGAAAAACTCGGTGTTATCACCATTCCCTCTTTCTACAACAAACTGAGCGTTGATGTTCGTAAAGAACTTGAAAGCTTAAAAGAGCAGAACGTCGAAGGCGTGATTGTTGATTTGCGCGGTAATGGCGGAGGCTCCTTAACTGAGGCTACGTTGTTGACCGGTTTGTTTATCGACAAAGGACCTGTGGTGCAAATTCGTGACGGTGCAGGGCGCATACGTGTTGAACAAGATGTTGATGGTAAAACCTATTATGATGGTCCGCTCACCGTATTGGTTGATAGGTACAGTGCGTCTGCCTCTGAAATTTTCGCAGCGGCGATGCAAGACTACAGCCGCGCTTTGATTTTAGGTGAACAAACGTTCGGTAAAGGCACCGTGCAACAGCATCGTGGTTTAGGGCGTATTTATGATTTATATGAAAACCCCTTAGGCAGTGTGCAATTTACCATTGCAAAGTTTTACCGCATTGATGGCGGTAGTACGCAGCATCAAGGTGTGGTGCCCGACGTATTATTTCCCTCGGCGATTGATCCTAAAGATTGGGGTGAAAGCCAAGAAGAAAACGCATTACCATGGGACAGCATTAAACGCGCAACATACTCTACGTTTGGCGATACATCGCAAGCGGCTAAACAACTGAGTGAATTGCATGAAAAACGCGTGAAAGCGGATCCTGAGTTTGCTTATATTTTCGAAGATATCGCTCAGTATAAAAGCAAAGAAGATGATAAAACCCTTTCTTTGGTAGAGTCAGAGCGTATCAAAGAGCGTGAAGAGCGTGACGCAAAACGTCTAAAACGCGCCAATGAGCGTCTTGTTCGTCAAGGTTTAGAGCCGGTAAAAAGTTTAGATGATTTACCTGAGGACCAACCTGAGATTGACCCTTTCTTAGATGAAGCGGCAAACATTACTTATGATTTGCTGGGCACAGGCAAGTACGCCATTCACGCACAATAAGTGTAAAACGATATCGAGGGGCTAGTATATCTAGCCCCTTTTTTGTTTGTGTTGCTTTTCTAATAGCATGGTACCAACCAAACCGATAAACTAACGGCAAATAAAATAACAATATCAGCTTGGTAGGTAGATGTTCTGATTTGCCACTTCTGATAGAAATAATAAACCTCATAAAAACTACAATAATGATAAAGGTGATTGATGAGTGCACGCGGAGAATTTTCGTCTCGTATAGGTTTTGTTCTAGCAGCGGCAGGGTCAGCTGTTGGTTTAGGTAATATTTGGGGGTTTCCGACTCAAGTTGCCAGTAACGGCGGTGCAGCGTTTGTACTCGTATACATTTTACTGGCGTTTGTGTTGGCTTATCCGGTCTTGATGGCCGAGCTTATTATTGGTCGTGCAACGCGCGCCAATATGGTGGACGCTCTAGGCAAAATATCAAACAGCAATATTGGCCGTGCAACGGGAGTATGGGGCTTTGTTACGGTTTCTATGATCCTCGCCTTTTATGCCATTGTTGCTGGTTGGATGATCAGTTATTTCTTCGAGTCCTTCACGCAAATTATTGGCCTAGACGAAGCGTCTCAATGGCTTACTGGCTCATCTACTGCCCGCAGTTTAATTTTTTGTGGTTTGTTTATTGCGTTAACCGCTTCTATTGTCGTCGGCGGTGTGAGCGATGGTATCGAGCGCTGGTCAGTAAGATTAATGCCCACTTTGATTTTGATTATCTTACTGTTAATCGGCTATGTAGCCACCTTGGACGGGGCGATGGATGGCTGGAAGGCCTATTTAGTGCCAGATTTTAGTGCCATTTTAAATGCTGAATTGCTTATTAGTGCCATGGGGCAAGCATTCTTTTCTATGTCTCTGGGTGTGGGCACCATGCTAGTTTACGGCTCTTATGTGAGTAAAAATGAAAACTTACCTGTGCTTGGTGCATCCGTCGCGTTAGTCGATATTGGTGTTGCGATTTTGGCTGGCATGTTGATTATCCCTGCAATGTACGTAGCCCTGAATAATGGCGTACAAATATTTGCTGAAAATGGCGAGCTTATCGCCGGAGATAGTCTTATTTTCACCGTGTTGCCAGCACTCTTTAATACAATGGGCGTGGTAGGTTACTTTGTCGCTTTCGCTTTTTTTGCATTAATGGTCATAGCTGCATTAACGTCGTCTATTTCGATGCTCGAAGTGCCCGTTGCATATGTCGTTGAAAGTAAAGGACTCGCCCGTAAAAAAGCGGTTTGGCTACTTGGCACCATTATTTTCATTATGAGCAGTACAATTATTTTCAATTTTGGTGCGCTATTTGGGCTGGTGATATCTGTTACCACTGAGTATAGCCAGCCACTGCTTGGATTAGCGCTGAGTATTTTTGTTGGCTGGGTATGGAAGCGAGATCAGATCCTAGCCGAAATAAAGCATGGTAATGAACAAGCTGAGCATAGCTTTTTCTGGAAAATTTGGCCTTGGTATCTGAAGTTCGTGTGTCCGGTTATCATCCTTTTTATGTTCATCCGTTCACTTAATATTTTGGATTTCTAATGATGGAAAATACAACAATAAAACAAAAGAAAGAGCCTAGTTTATTAGATGCCCTTATTCCATTAGTGGTTCTAGTGACATTATTGAGTACATCGGTATTTTTGTTTTCTGATAACTCATCGTTTGGCCCGAATCAGATTGCCTTACTTTTTTCTATGGGTGTCGCAGCTGTTATCGGTTTAAAAAACGGCTACACCTGGACGGAAATTGAGCAAGGCATCGTAAAAGGGATTTCATTGTCCCTTGGGGCGATACTGATCCTATTAGCCGTGGGGGCACTCATTGGGACGTGGATGTTGTCAGGCACAGTACCTACACTTATTTATTTTGGTTTAGAACTGTTAAATCCTTCATTCTTTTATGCCGCAACTTGCTTGATATGTGCCATTGTCGCCATGAGTATCGGCAGTTCTTGGACAACAGCTGCAACCGTTGGTGTTGCTCTGATGGGCGTAGCGTCAGGAATGGGGATGTCTGATGCGGTAACCGCAGGTGCGGTTATATCGGGTGCCTATTTTGGGGATAAGATATCGCCGTTGTCGGAGACCACCAACCTTGCGCCAGCTGTCGCTGGAACTGAACTATTCGAGCATATTCGCTACATGCTGTGGACGACTGTCCCGAGTTTTGTAATAGCCTTGATTCTGTTTACGATAATTGGATTTTCTGGCGCAGAGTCAGACACATCGAGCAACATCGAACAAATGCAAACCTTGCTTGCTCAAGAGTTTAATATTAGCTGGGTGATGCTAGTGCCTTTAGTCGTTCTATTGACCTTAGCCATTAAAAAAATGCCAGCTTTTCCAGCGGTCGCCATTGGTGCTCTGTTGGGCGGTTTGTGGGCAGTGATATTTCAACCTGATGTAATACAGAGCATGTTAGATGAAAGCCAACAGGGCGTTTTGGGTGTAGCGTCTGTGGTGTGGACTTCGTTATTCGATGGCGTTGCATTTACCACGGCCGATGAAAATCTAAATGCGCTACTTAGTCGCGGTGGTATGTCAAGCATGCTAAATACCATTTGGCTAATTATCTGCGCTATGAGTTTTGGTGCGGTGCTCGAGCGTACTGGATTATTAAAAGCGGTTGTTGCGCTGTTTTTACGTGGTGCCAAATCTGCTGGCAGTATGATTAGTCGTACTATTTTGACCTGTATCGGCACCAATGTAATCACTGCTGATCAGTATATTTCTATTGTGATGCCAGGTCGTATGTATAAAGAAGAATATGCTAAACGTGGTTTACATCAGTTAAATTTATCTCGCAGTCTGGAGGATGGCGGCACAATTACCTCGCCACTCATACCTTGGAATACCTGTGGTGCCTATATGCAAGGCGTGTTGCTTGTGCATCCTTTTGATTATTTCATGTATACGTTCTTTAATTTGATTAACCCAGTATTGGCAGTTGTTTACGCCTATCTTGGGGTGAAAATATTGCGTATTCCCATTCCTGAAGTAGCGGTTGAAGTTGGCGACGAACAAGTGCCCGTGCATCAAGCTACCCAGACAAAAATCTAATAGCAGACTAAGTGATGCCGTTTGGTAGGGTGGGGCAAAAGCTTTGTGCTCAAGCATCAAACGGTATATTAGGCTCCTAGCTCATATTAAGAGGATACTATGACGGTTTCATCTCCTATTGCTAAAAAACGCAGTGATTATCAACAGCCCGATTTTTTGATTCGCCACGTCGATATGGTTTTTCACCTCGACATTCAAAAAACACGGGTAATTACTACCTGCCAATTCAGCCGAAATGGCAAGCACAATCGCCCGTTAGTGTTAGACGGTGAAAGCATCACTCTGATTAAAGTCGTCCTTAACGACAGCCTAGTTAGCGACTACGACGTGAATAGTGAACAGCTGACAATCCCCACTACGGAAGATGAATTCACCTTGTGTGTGGAAACCGCCATTAACCCTGAGGAAAATAAAACCCTGGAAGGGCTGTATTTTTCTGCCGGAGCATATTGCACTCAGTGTGAGGCTGAAGGTTTTCGAAAAATAACCTATTTTCTAGACCGCCCAGATGTGTTGGCAAAATATGATGTCACCATTTATGCCGATAAGGCGCGTTACCCTCATTTGCTTTCAAACGGTAATCAAATTGATCAAGGCCAACTTGAAGACGGTCGCCATTGGGTAAAATGGCAAGACCCTTTCAATAAACCCAGTTATTTATTTGCCTTGGTCGCGGGTGATTTCGACTTGCTGACCGACAATTTTATAACCCAAAGCGGGCGTAATGTTGCGTTAGAGTTGTACGTCGATAAAGGCGCACTGAATAAAGGTCACCACGCATTAGCATCTCTAAAAAAAGCCATGGCGTGGGATGAGCAGGTGTTTGGCTTAGAATACGATCTGGATATCTACATGGTGGTCGCCGTGGACTTCTTCAACATGGGGGCTATGGAAAACAAAGGCCTGAACGTGTTCAACAGCAAATTTGTGCTGGCTGATGCAGAGTCCGCTACTGATGATGATTTTTTCAATATTGAAGCCGTCATCGGGCATGAGTATTTTCATAACTGGACAGGCAACCGCGTTACTTGTCGAGATTGGTTCCAGTTAAGTCTAAAAGAAGGCTTAACGGTATTTCGTGATCAGCAGTTCAGTGCTGATATGTCGTCACCCGTGTTCAACCGCATTAAGAATGTACAGATAATTCGTGAACATCAGTTTGCAGAAGATGCCAGTGCTATGGCCCATCCTATACGTCCAGAAGAAGTTATCGAAATGAACAACTTCTATACGGTAACGGTGTACGACAAGGGCGCTGAAGTGATCCGCATGATGCACACCCTTCTCGGGGCGGATGGCTTCAGAAAAGGCATGGATCTTTACTTTGCTCGTTTTGATGGTCAAGCGGTCACTTGCGATGATTTTGTTCAGGCCATGCAAGATGCAACGGGCGTTAATTTAAGTCAGTTTACGCTTTGGTACAGTCAATCTGGCACCCCTAAGGTGATAGTGAGCGATGAGTTTGACGATAAAACAGGTCGTTATACGATAACCTTTAGTCAAACGACGCCGCCTACGGCAGATCAAAAAACCAAGCAAGCGCTGCACATTCCATTTCGGTTCGAGTTATTGGACGAGCAGGGGGGTGTCATCAGCGATGACTCCGTACCTGAACTAAAAGCTAAGATGGTTCAATTGACACAAGATGTGCATTCAGTCTCGGTTAATGGTTTGAAAGCCAAGCCGACACCGTCTTTGTTGCATAATTTTAGTGCGCCAGTGAAAGTGGATTATGCGTACACCCATCAGCAACTAAGCAATATAATTTTGTATTCGGGTGATGAATTTGCCCGTTGGGATGCGAGTCAAAGCTTGTACAGTCGTTGCATCCACAATTTAGCCACTGCACCCGACAGCCCCGATAATGCGTTATTCGACAGTATGCTTGAATCCATCGGCGGCGTATTTGCATTAGCTGATGCTAAACCAGCTTTGGCTGCAGCGATGATGAGTATCCCGAGCTTTGAAACTCTGAGCCAGCAAGTGGACGAAATTCAAGTGGAAGCTCTATATCATGCCCAGCGCAGCGTTCGCCATTTAATTGCGACCGCGTTATCTGACAAATGGCTTGCCTTGTATAATAAACAGGCTGTTGGCGCGTACCAGTATAAAGCGGACGATGTCGATAAGCGGCGTCTTCGTAATGTGAGTTTGAGTTATCTAGTACAGGGTGATGCCCCTAATGCAAGTGAATTGCTTCACGCGCAATTTACTCAGGCGGACAACATGACGGATAGCCTAGGGGCACTGAAAGCAGCTCAATATGGCAATCTTGAACAGTTTGATCAGTTAATGGTTAAGTTTGAAGAGCGCTGGCGTCATGATCCCCTTGTGCTTGATAAATGGTTTGCGTTGCATGCCAATATGGAACGTAGCGATATACTCGCGCGTTTACCCTTATTGCTCAGCCACGAAAAGTTCAGCTTAGACAACCCCAACAGAGTGCGTTCGGTATTGGGGAGTTTTGCTTTTTATAATGTGCTGGGTTTCCATGCTATCGACGGCAGCGGTTACAAGTTTCTAGCGGATTATCTATTGAAGCTTAATAGCGTAAATCCGCAAGTTGCTGCGCGCATCATTACGCCATTAACTCAATGGCAAAAATTTGATCCTAAACGACAAGAGTTAATGCGTTATCAATTAGCTCGGATCGCAGATTGCAAAGAGCTGAGTAAAGATTTAATCGAAAAAGTCAGCAAGAGCCTTAACTACACAACAGACTAATGCAAACTCTATACTTTCGACTAGCGCTCAGTTATGAGCGCTGTGAACCCCTGTATTTAACCAGTACACAAAACGTAATTGTGCTTGCCGACAATGGTAAAAGAGTGCAATTACCGGCTAAAAATTTACGTCCTTTCATACAACATAATGGCATTCACGGCCGATTTCGCTTAATTATCACTGACACTAATAAGATAAGTAGCTTAGAAAAAATAGTCTAATCGGTTTGTTTTTTATACAATGAATACTGCAACACATTGAAAATAAACAGGATATACGACTAAATACTGGTACGATTAGTACTTGCTATCGAGGCTATTTGGTGTAATCATTTTGTTAAATTTGAGTGGTTTAATTGAATGTCATGTTAGTACCTAGTGCTAACTAATAGGGAGGTATGGATGAGTCGTGAATTCTTCGGGTTTAAAAAGTCGCCTATAGCGTTAGGTGTTATGGGGCTTATGGGCGCAGCAATGATGCCAGCGCAAGCCGCCAGTTGGAGTGATGGCGATTGGTCAGTTACCTTTGACTCGAACTTTTCTTTGGGTACCAGCATTCGTGTTGAAGAGCGCGATTTCTCACGCGTGGGTAATAGTAACGGTGTACAGTTTGATTGGACAGGTTATAACCCTGCTACCAATCCTATTTACAGCTCAGCTGACGTGTGGGCATTAGGTACAGGTGGTTACTCGACAAATGGTGACTTAAGCACCCTGAACTACGAAAAAGGAAACCCATTTTCGACGCTGTTCAAAGGCGTGCATGAACTTGATATCCAATACAAAAACATGGGCGTTTTCATGCGTGGAATGTATTTCTACGACTTTGAAATGAAAGATAGTTCGCGGGATTGGCAGAATCCGATTACAGGTAAAACACAAGACCCTTGTGCTTCGTCTACCGCTAATGATGAACTATGTTCAGATGTACGTTTGTTAGACGCCTACTTCTACTCTGATTTCTATATCGGCGATATGCCGGTCACATTCCGAGTGGGTGACCAAGTGGTGAGCTGGGGTGAAAGTACGTTCATTCAGCATGGTATTAACTCAACCAACCCTGTGGATGTCTCTCGTGCTCAAGCACCAGGTGCTGAGCTGAAAGAAGTCTTTATTCCAGTGGGGATGGTATTCGCTCAGTTTGGTTTGACCGAAAATTTAAGCTTGTCTATGTACTACCAGTACCAGTGGGAGCGTAGCCGATTACCACAAGCAGGTAGTTACTTCGCAACCAATGATTTTGCTGGCGAAGGCGGTCAAGCGCAGAATATCCAGTTAGGTTTTAGTGGTAACCCTGATATTGATTTGGATTTCTTGTTATCAAGTTTGAACGGGCTTGGAGATTTACTACGAAGTGGTGCTGATGCAGCTCAAATAGGTCAGGCCTATTTAGCTTATCCAACTAAAGTGGCTGTGCGTGGTTATAGTGATTCTGCTCATGAAGATGCAGACGACCAAGGTCAGTACGGGATAAAAATTGGTTACTATGCAGAAGACTTGAACGAAACTGAGTTCAATTTCTATATGCTTAACTACCACAGCCAACGCCCATTAATCTCTGGGTTAACGTCTGATTTTACTTCTGCAAGTATTGCCGCTGATCTTGGTATGTTGGCCACAACTGAAATCACTAAAGACAATGTAACAGACCTTAAAGCTTTCACGAAAACAGGGTTTGTTTATCCTGAAGACTTGAAACTGTATGGCTTTAGTTTTAACACCAATGTAGGTACAACAGCTCTTGCGGGGGAAATAGCTTATCGTGTAGATGAACCTTTGCAACTTGATGACGTTGAATTGCTGTATGCTGCGATGCCACAGCAATTAGCAATTGCAGGTTTACGTCCTGATTTAGCGGGTATTTCTCAGCTAGATGGATATCAAGGATTTACAACGGGGCCTGGGGAAACGGCAACGGGCTACATTGAGTCTGACACATTGCAAATGCAAGTCACAGCAACGCATATTTTTGGCCCTGCTTTGGGCACGGATAATTTAGTGGTGTTGGGCGAAGTTGGGTATGTCAGCATTCAAGACTTCCCGGATCCAAATGTTATTCGACTAAATGGTCCTGGTTCTGTGCGTACGCCTTCGCTTGAGCCAACCGCGGATGGTAACACGCGAGAAGGTTTGCATATTGGTCTGTCTGATGGCCCAGAAACAAACCCATTCCCAACGTCGAGTGCTTGGGGCTACCGCTTACTGGCTAATGCGTCATTTAACAACGTTTTCGCTGGTATTAATCTGCAAGCACGTGGCACCTTTGCACATGATGTAAATGGTATTACACCTGATCCATTATTCTTATTTATCGAAGATAGAAAATCAGCTAGCGCGTCATTAACGTTTGATTATTTAAGCAAATGGTCAGCAACGGCTTCTTATAACACGTTCTGGGGCGGTCAAGGCACCACCAACCAGCTGTCGGATCGTGATTATGTCTCTTTTAACATCAAGTATTCTATCTAGGAGCTATATTATGATTAGAAAATTTGCTCTCGTAGCGTCTGCAATGGCGTTAACATTTAATTCTGGCTTGATTCAAGCCAAGGTATCTGAAACTGAAGCCGCTAAACTAGGCGCTGAATTGTCGCCAGTTGGTGCTGTTGTAGCGGGCAACGCTGACGGCAGTATTCCTGCGTGGACCGGTGGTATTACCGAAGTTCCAGCGGGTTATAAAGAAGGTGATTTTCACCCTGACCCATATGCTGATGATAAAGTGTTGTTTACTATTACCGCTAAAAATTACCAAGAATACTCAGCGTTTTTAAGTGATGGTCAAAAAGAACTCTTTAAGGCATATCCTGACACTTATAAGATGCCGGTTTATGAAAGCCGTCGTTCAGCGTCATTGCCTCAGTTTGTGTATGATGAAACAGCTAAAAATGCGGTCATGGCCGAATTAATCCAAGGTGGCAACGGCGTCAAAAATGCAGCAATTGGTATTCCATTTCCTATTCCGCAAAATGGGGTAGAAGCAATATGGAACCATATTTTGCGCTATCGCGGTGAAACGGTAAAACGCTTTGGTGGTCAGGCTGCGCCGACTGCATCTGGCGATTACAACGTGATCGGTTTTGACGAAGAGTTGATTCAAAAATACTCGGCAAAAGACGCGACACGTGAGAAACTGCTCGAAGAAAACGTCATTTCGAAATTTAAGCAAAGTGTTACGTCTCCTGCGCGTTTAGCCGGTACTGCTTTATTGGTACATGAAACCATGGACCAAATTCGTGAACCGCGTCAAGCATGGACATACAACACAGGTCAACGCCGTGTTCGTCGTGCTCCTAACGTTGCATATGATGCCCCAGGTACGGCGTCAGATGGCTTAAGAACATCCGATGACTTTGATATGTTCAATGGTGCCCCAGATCGTTACAACTGGGAGTTAAAAGGTAAGCAAGAATTGTACGTTGCTTATAATAATTACCACCTACACAGCGATAAAGTGAAGTACGAAGACATTCTTAAACCAGGTCATATCAATCCAGATTTAACACGCTTTGAGAAACATCGCGTCTGGGTTGTGGAAGCAACTCTTAAACCTGAGTTTCGTCATATTTATCAAAAACGCGTGTTCTTTATTGATGAAGACAGCTGGCAGATCCAAGTTGCGGACATGTACGATAATCGTAACGAGTTGTATCGTGTAGGCATATCTCATGGTATTAACTATTATGAAGTTCCTACTCAGTGGTCGACATTAGATGTTTATCATGACTTGAACTCTCGTCGTTATCTCGCTTTAGGATTAGATAATGAAGAGAAAATGTATGAATTTAATGTAGATTTAAAAGATCGCGAATTTACCCCTGAGGCCATGCGCCGAGCCGGTAGACGCTAATCGAGAAAGAACGGTTGGCCATTGCCAACCGTTTTCATTTTTATGGAACCCAATTACTATGAAATTATCCCTTGCAAGTGCAGTGATTGCCGTTTTACTTGCGCCTTTAGCGTCTATCCAAGCCGCTCAGAGTAGTTTTCAAGCCCCTCTCGTTGACCAGTCTTTATTACTTGATATCGCCCACAGCGGTGACCAACTTATTGCCGTAGGTGAACGCGGACACATTATTCGTTCAACTGATGGTCAGGCATGGCAACAGATGGATGTACCGTCAACATCGACTTTGACTGGCGTTTATTTTGTTGGCCAACAAGGCTGGGCAGTCGGTCATGACTTCATCATTTTACATACTCAAAACAATGGCCTCGATTGGGAAATACAACATTTCGCTCCAGAACAAGAACGCCCATTGTTGGACGTTGTCTTTTTCAATGAAAATGAGGGCATTGCGATTGGCGCCTATGGCGCGTTTTTGCGCACTGAAGATGGCGGTAAATCATGGCGTAATGAATTACACGCCGAATTTGTGAATCAAGCTGACCAAGAGTATCTAAATGAATTACGCCTTGAAGATGAAGCGTTTTACCAGGAAGAACTCGCCGCCATTTTACCTCACTTAAACAGTGTTTCTGTTTCTGGCAATGAAGTTTATTTAGCTGGGGAAGCAGGCCTGCTAGCGATGAGTTCAGACAAAGGCCAAACGTGGAAAAGAATGGATATTGACTATCATGGCTCCTTTTTTAACATCGCCAAAACCGAGTCTGGCGATCTGATTGCCACAGGTCTTCGCGGAAATGTATTTAGTTACAACAGTGAATTGCAAAAGTGGCAAGCTGTTGACTCAGGTAGCAAGGCATCCATGAACGGTATTGTTTCTGTGGACGAGTCTCGTACGGTATTGCTTGGCAATAATGGCGCCGTGGTGACTATGCAGGGCGACGATGTTGACTATAAGCAACAAAGCGATGGCCAAGCGCTTATCAATGGTGTGTTGTTCAACAATCAAATTATCGCAGTGTCGGTCGACGGCATTAAACATTTGCAGCAAGCACGGTAGTCGTTCATGAGTAATATTATAAAATTTTTAGAATCCTTGATTTTCAAAAACCGTATCGCCGTTCTGTTGCTCTTTTTGGTAGCGACTATTTTTCTCGGATACCAATCGTCACAACTCCGTCTAGATGCAGGCTTTACCAAGAATATCCCCCTTAATCATGAGTACATGCAAAACTACATGAAGCATGTCAATGATTTTGGTGGTGCGAATAGTATTTTGGTCTCTGTTTGTGACAAAGACGGTGACATCTTTAATCAAAACTTTTTTGATACGTTGAAAGACGTACACGATCAGTTATTTTTCATTAATGGTGTTGACCGCTCTTTGGTGAAATCACTCTTTTCATCCTCAACACGATTTACTGAGATTGTAGAGGGTGGTTTTGCAGGTGGTCCGGTTATCCCTGCTGATTTCAATTCTTCTGAGCAACGTGGCTTAGATAAAGTGTCATCCAACATTGAAAAAGCAGGTATTGTCGGCAGTTTGGTGTCTGATGATTATCAGTGTGCCATGGTCAACGCAAAATTATTGGATTTGGATCCAGAAACGGGTGAGAAGCTTGACACTCTGGCCTTAGCGGATGAGCTCGAAACTCAGCTTCGTGGTCAGTTTGAAACCGACGATATCTCTATACATATTATTGGCTTTGCAAAGATGATTGGTGATGTGGCCAATGGTGCTAAAGACGTATTGGTGTTTTTTGCCATCGCTATTGCGATTACCGCAGTGCTCGTTTATTTCTTCTGTAAATCGCTGATGTTGACCGTATTACCACTGCTGTGTTCAATCATTGCGGTGATTTGGCAGATGGGGTTGCTCACGTTACTGGGTTTTGGTCTTGACCCCATGTCGATATTAGTGCCTTTCCTCGTTTTTGCGATTGGGATTAGTCATGGTGTACAAATGATCAATTCTGTCGGCAAAGAGGTCACTAAAGGCAGTTCCTCGTTTGACGCTGCTAAGCTGGCCTTTACCACCTTGTTAATACCTGGTGGCGTGGCGCTACTGTCCGACACGATTGGCTTTATGACATTATTGGTTATTGATATTGGTATCATTCGCGAGCTTGCTATCACGGCAAGTATGGGGGTGGCGGTAATCATTTTAACGAACTTATTGTTGCTGCCTGTGCTGATGTCTTTCGTTAAATTTAGCGAAAAATATAAGCAAAAATTTGCAGGTAAGGAAAATCGCGCAGATAAGTTTTGGGATGGGATAGCAGCATGCTCTAGCCCGAAAGTGGCGATTGTTATACTCGTTGTCACCGCAGTCTTATTTGGTTTCGGTTGGATGCAAGCCCAAAAAATGAAAATTGGTGATTTGCACGCTGGTGCGCCTGCGCTTCATGCATCGTCTCGTTACAATCAAGACACGTTTTTGATTACTGACAAATATGAAATCAGCACTGATTACATGTCGATTCTGGTCGAAGCGACCAAAGATGCTTGTACTTCATATGACGTGATGAATTCAATTGACGAACTACAATGGCGCATGAGCAATATCGAGGGTGTGCAATCTGCAGTTAGCTTAGCCTCGGTGGCTAAAATTATTAATGCGGGCTACAACGAAGGAAACGCGAAATGGCGTGTAATTCCGCGCAATCAACAAACTTTAGTTCAGGATATCGCGCGGGTTGATACCTCATCTGGTTTGTTAAATGGTGATTGTTCTGTGATGCCGATTATTCTGTTTATGGAAGATCACAAAGCAGAAACCATTAATCGTGTGGTTGATGCGGTAAAAGCTTATCGTGTTGATTTTGAGACACCTGAATTGCAATTTAAATTAGCCTCTGGGCCAATTGGGGTTATGGCCGCTCAAAATGAAGCGGTTGAAGCATCTCAAGATCCTATGATGTTATACGTGTTCGGGGCCGTTATTCTATTATGCTTGCTGAGCTTTAAGTCTTTACGTGCAACACTTGCGGTGGTTATTCCTTTGTATGTGGTATCGGTTTTAGCCCAGGCGTTAATGACGTATTTGCAGATTGGTTTAACGGTTTCTACATTGCCGGTTATTGCGCTAGGCGTGGGTATCGGTGTTGATTATGGTATTTATATCTTATCGACTATGAATGCGAAATTAAAAGCGGGTATGGCTGTGCGTCAAGCGTACTTTGAAGCACTTAAAGAGCGGGGCAGTGCCGTATTGTTTACTGGTGCAACCTTGGCCGTTGGCGTAAGTACTTGGGTATTCTCATCACTTAAATTCCAAATGGATATGGGAATTTTACTCACGTTCATGTTTATCGTGAATATGATGGGGGCAATTATTGTATTACCCGCATTAGCCAGTGTGTTTTGGCGCAAACAAAAATAATTCCGCATAATTATTTAAAAATTTGCATAAAAAAGGCCGTAAGGCCTTTTTTTATGTTCGAAATTCAAATAACTATATTAGTTGTAAATACGGCGTAAATTTAGGGCTTTTCAAGGCCGAAAATTTTAGCGAGAATAGCGTTATAAAGGCTAAAAACTGTATATATCTCAGTCTATTGTCTAGTCTCATTAATTGTCGTCGATAGAACTAACACTGTAACAATTTGTTAATGCATCGATTAAATACCACTGTTACTTCCATAAAAGTAAGGAATAGGTAAATTCATGACGGTTGCAACACACCAGCATTCAGTTTTGTTAGAAAACGTAGTCAAACTCATTGAGAAGAAAGTCGATAAATCCCAAGTTGACCTTGTAAAAAATTTCTCGCGTATTTTGTTCAACAATATTTCCCCAGAAGATCTTGATAATCGCAATGACAGCGATCTTTACGGTGCAACATTGAGTCTGTGGAATAAGTTTTTAAACTTTGATGCCAGTAAGCAAATTATTCGTGTCTTCAACCCTGAAGTTGGTAAGCATGGATGGCAGTCCACCCATACTATCGTTGAAATTCTGGTTCAGGACATGCCGTTTTTAGTAGACTCAGTGCGTATGGCGCTTAACAGAATGGGTGTTACCGCTCATTTGTTGTTGCACAGCCCAATCACATTACAACGTGATGAGGAGCATAAGTTTAGTGGTTTCGTTGATGGCAAAAAGACAGTAAAAGATGCAAAAAAGGAAACAATTTTCTTAATTGAGGTAGACCGTCAGACAACCAAGAAAGCTCTAGACGCCCTCGCTACAGAGTTAATGTCTGTGGTGAATGAAGTCTTCTTGGCGGTGCAAGATTGGAATGCAATGAGTGATAAGCTCAATGCGATTATTGAAGCGTTTCCGACTAGCCCGTCGCCGGCATCAGAAGAACAGAAAGAGCAAACCATAAAATTTCTAACATGGTTAAATGATCATAATTTCACCATCATGGGATATCGCTCATACAGTGCGAAAGCGGTTAAAGGAGACTACCGTTGGTTAGCCGATAACGAATCGAGTTTAGGGTTGATGAAAAACTCAGCCAGTGAGCGCGAGCGAGTGTTATCTAATATTCCAGCTTCAGCTCGAGAAGAAGCGTTAAGTAATCACCCGTTACTGTTGACTAAAACGAACAGTCGCTCCCGTGTGCATCGCCCAGCGTATATGGATTACATCGGTATAAAACGCTTCGATGCTCAAGGAAATGTGGTAGGAGAAGACCGCTTCATTGGCCTTTATTCCGCTTCATTTTATAACAGTAGCGCTACGCAAGTACCTGTACTACAAAATAAAATTGATAACATCTGTCAAAAGTCCGGTTTTGAAAAAGACTCTCATGGTCATAAAGCATTCTTAAACATTATTGAAACCTATCCCCGAGATGAGCTATTGCAGGGCAGCGAAGATGAGTTAGCACAAATAGCCTTGGGTATTTTCCAAATGCAGGAAAGGGGGATTTCGCGTTTGTTTGTGCGTAAAGATGTGTTCGGGCGTTTTATTTCTTGTATGGTTTATGTGCCAAGAGAGCGTTACAACACCCAATTGCGAAAAGACACCCAAGTTTTGCTGCAAAAGTCATTTAACAGCCAAGAAGAAGTGGAGTTTACCACTTACTTCTCAGAATCTGTGTATGCCAGAACGCAATATATCGTTAGAGTGAAAGACAACAATTCGGAATATAATGTGAAGGAAATTGAAAAGAACATCATTGAGCTCACAAAAAGTTGGAACGATAAGTTAACCGCCACCATTCGTTCTACCTACGGTGAAGCCGCAGGCAAAGTGCTTGAACAAAAGTACGACGATGCGTTTCCCCCAAGTTATAAAGAGCATAATGTTCCTAGTGCCGCGTTAGTTGATTTAGAAAAAATCGAGTTACTCAGTGCTGAGCACACCTTGGACATGTTGTTCTATCGTCCACAAGAAGAGACAAACGACAGCGAAGTCGTCAAGTTAAAGCTATTTCACAAGAATGAACCAATACATTTATCCGCTGTATTACCCATGCTGGAAAACTTTGGCCTGCGAGTAATTGATGAAAGTCCTTATCGGGTAAAATCCAGTGACGGGGAAGTAAACTGGATCATGGAATTTTCCATGTTGCACAGCACCAGTAATCGCATGGACTTAGAGCGTGCTCAAACACTTTTCCAAAATGCCTTTGCTAAGGTTTGGTCGAATGAATTAGAAGATGACGCGTTTAACCGCTTAGTGTTAGGGGCTGGCTTGCCTGGTAGAAACGTGACTATTCTGCGTGCGTATGCCAAATACATGCGTCAAATTGGCAGTTCATTTAGTAAAGACTATATCGCTAACACCTTGGCCCATTACCCAGATATTGCCAAAATTTTGGTGTCTTTGTTTAACCAACGTTATAATCCCAAAGTGCGTCGTTCTAATAAACGCGAAGAAACTTTACTGAACGAGGTGAAAAAGCACTTAGATAATGTTTCGAATCTGGATGATGATCGGATTATTCGTCGTTACTTGGATTTGATCTTGGCCACAACACGCACCAACTTTTATCAAAGTGATGACCAAGGCAATGAAAAATCTTACGCCTCATTTAAAATGTTGCCTGAGCTCATCCCTGATATGCCGCTCCCTCGTCCGAAATTTGAGATATTTGTATATTCACCGCGTATAGAAGGTGTACACCTTCGTGGCGGAAAAGTCGCGCGTGGTGGGTTGCGTTGGTCTGATAGACAAGAAGATTTCCGTACTGAAATATTAGGTTTAGTTAAAGCGCAGCAAGTTAAAAATACCGTGATTGTTCCTGTGGGCGCTAAAGGGGGTTTTGTATGTAAAAATCTGCCGCTAAATCAAGGTCGCGAAGCGTTTCAAAAAGAAGGCCAAGCCTGTTACAAAATTTTCATCCGTAGCTTGTTAGATATAACCGATAACATCGTCGATGGTAATATTGTTCATCCTAAAGAAGTTGTGCGCTTAGATGAAGACGATGCCTATTTGGTTGTTGCTGCAGATAAAGGGACCGCGACATTCTCAGATATTGCCAACGGGATCTCAGAAGAATTTAATTTTTGGTTGGGTGATGCGTTTGCATCCGGTGGCAGTATCGGCTACGACCATAAGAAAATGGGCATCACCGCGCGCGGAGGGTGGGAGTCTGTTAAACGTCATTTCCGTGAAATGGATATTGATTGTCAAACCACAGATTTCACCTGTGTCGCCGTTGGTGATATGGCGGGTGATGTATTTGGTAATGGCATGTTGTTGTCAGAGCACACTAAATTAATATGTGCATTCAACCATTTACACATCTTCTTTGACCCCGACCCTGATATTAAAACCAGTTATGCAGAGCGTAAGCGTTTGTTCGAAAACCCATCCCTGGGATGGGATGATTATGATAAATCGCTGATCTCGACAGGTGGCGATGTATTTAGCCGCGCATCTAAATCTATCAAGCTAACAGCTGAAATGAAAAAATGGTTAGGGACCAAACAACAAACCATGACCCCTAACGAGCTTATTCATAACGTATTGCAGATGGAAGTCGACTTGCTGTGGAACGGCGGCATTGGTACATACGTAAAAAGCAGCAAAGAGAGTCACTCACAAGTTGGCGATAGAGCCAATGATGATACCCGCGTTAACGGCGCTCAGGTGAGAGCGAAAATCATAGGGGAAGGCGGTAATCTTGGTTTGACCCAACTTGGGCGAATTGAATTTGCCCGTAACGGTGGTCGCGTTAATACTGACTTCATTGATAACGTAGGCGGTGTAGATTGTTCTGATAACGAAGTTAATATCAAGATCTTACTCAATGCTCTGGTTAGTGCAGGGGACCTAACCCTGAAACAACGCAATAACTTGTTGTTTGAAATGACAGACGACGTGGGCGAATTGGTGATCCAAGATTGCTATCGTCAAACTGAGTCTATTTCCATTACTCAACTAAGCGGCGGTAGTCAGTTAAAAGAGCAACTTCGCTTTATCCATAACTTAGAAAAAGAAGGCAATCTAAATCGTGAGATTGAATTCATTCCCACTGATGATGAAATATCCGATCGCTTAGCCGCATCTCAAGGTTTGACCCGTCCTGAGCTTTCAGTATTGATTGCCTATGGAAAAATGATGTTGAAAGAACGATTCAACATACCTGAGATCACTGAGAACCCTTATCATCAAAAATTGTTGATAGGCGCCTTTCCTGAAGTCTTGCAAAAACGTTATGCGGCTCAAATGGAACAACATCCATTGCGTAGAGAAATTATCGCCACCAAGTTGACCAATAACTTGATCAATGACATGGGAATGAATTTCGTTTTTCGTATGCAAGAAGAAACGGGCGCCACGATAGATGAAATTGCCAATGCCTATTGTGTTGTTAAAGGCATCTTTGGCATGGAATCTTTATGGGAAGACGTGGAAGCGTTAGATAATAAAATTAGTGCCAATACTCAGCTGTCGATGCTTGAAAGTATGCGCCGTACTTTGCGCAGAGCATCTCGTTGGTATTTACGCCACGGCGTGAAATCCATGAGTATTCAAGATGCCATCGACAGTTACAAGTCGACGTTTGCTGACTTGTTTAAAAATCTAAAAGACTATTTGGTTGAAGACGAATACAGTGAACTTGAAGAGAACTGTACACGATTGACCAAGGAAGGTGTACCTAAAGATATCGCTTACAAAGTATCAAGCTTAAGTAATTTGTTCCCATGTTTAGATTTGGCACAAATTGCTAAAGCAGAAGGTCGCAGTATTAAATTGGTGGCCAATTTATATTTCAAATTAGGTTCGCGTTTAGAATTGCATTGGTTCTTGGAACAGATAAACCATCAAACAGTGTCGAATCATTGGCAAGCATTGGCTAGAGCATCTTATCGTGAAGAACTTGACTGGCAACAACGTGCGTTGGCAACAGTTTTGCTAAATGGTGCACTTGAATGTGATGATGCAGAAATTATTTTAGGTACATGGATGGAACATAATCAGGCTCTATTAGAGCGCTGGTATAGTATGATGTCGGAATTCAAAACCAGTAGTACTCATGAATTTGCGAAATTTTCGGTCGCATTACGTGAATTAATGTTGCTTAGCATTAACGCTAACGCTTAATATTAAACGTACGGTCTATAATGCCCTGGTGATAACCGGGGCTTTTTTTTGTCTAAGGAAAACACACACCATGTATGCCATTTTACAGAAATTTCTTTTCACCCAAGACGCTGAGTGGAGCCATGATTTCACGATCAACTGGCTCAAGCGGACTCAACATAATTTTTTGAACGTGGCTTACAAACAACATATTGCTGACAAGCCTGTGGAATTTCTTGGCATAACGTTCAAGAACCCAGTTGGTTTAGCTGCAGGGCTAGATAAAAACGCAGAGTGCATTGATGCATTTGCCGCAATGGGATTTGGTTTTATAGAAGTAGGCACGGTCACGCCAAAGGCGCAAGCAGGTAATGACAAGCCAAGAATGTTTAGATTGCCAGCAGGGCAGGCGATCATTAATCGTATGGGTTTTAACAACAAAGGGGTTGATTATTTAGTTGAGCAAGTGAAGCAAGCTAAATACAAGGGTGTCCTTGGGATCAATATAGGCAAAAACAAAACCACGCCTGAAGATGAAGCGCTAAATGATTATTTGATCTGCTTACGCAAAGTGTACGCCCATGCGAGTTACGTCACCGTTAACATCTCATCTCCGAACACACCAGGCTTACGAAACTTGCAATACGGGGACGCTTTAACCCAATTATTGGAAGGTTTAAAAGAAGAGCAGGCCAAGCTAGAAGTAAAACACAATAAGCGTGTGCCTATCCTTATTAAGATCGCTCCCGATCTAGAGGATTCTGAATTAGATTCTATGGTTGATTCATTTTTAACCGTCGGGATCGATGGCGTGATCGCAACGAACACTACGCTCGATCGAGATAGGGTAAAGGGTCAAGAACACGCCGAGGAAGCTGGTGGTCTAAGTGGGTCAGTACTTACTGACAAAAGTCAGCAGATCGTTAGCTCGTTATGCACCAAGCTCGCTGGTAACGTGCCTGTGATAGGCGTTGGGGGAATTGATTCACCACATGCAGCCAAGGCGCGGATCGAAGCGGGATCACCTTTAATTCAAGTGTATTCTGCGCTGATCTACCAGGGGCCAAAATTAATAAAAGAGATCGTGGACTCGTTATAATGATCAAGGTGTGATCGCCTTTCTTTATCACAAATAGATATGACGAAAGTGCATGATTTCTAAGTCATTTATGCTAGTTTCTTATTAGGATTTAATAATAATAGGCTAGGGGATCATGTTACTTCCGAACACGAATTGGTTTTGGTATACACATGAAAATGAATTGCGTCTTGACTTAGGTGACACACTGACCTTTGTTGCGCCCTTTGCATTAAAAAACTTAGTCAATCTTCCCAGCGATAAACAATTGTTCAGTTTAGAAGACACTGAGCATTACGTGGCACTAGCTGAAAGCCTAGACAATAGTGGACTCGAGTTATCAGACGGTGAGTTGGTTCAAATACTATTGAATGCGACTGCAGCCCTTAAGTTTCATAAACCTATAGGGATGAAAAGCTGGTTGTATAAAACACAAAGCACCAGTGGTGTACATTATCAATTGGCCTTGCTTGAGCCTACTGATACTGCATACCCTGAGTTAGGCCAAGTCATTGTGATTGAGCAAGATGGTGCCTGTGCCACGTGTATGTTGATATCAAACGAATTTGCAGTAAATAGCAGCAAAAAGTTCTCTAAGTTTGAAATGATTAAGGTAATGAATGACCGTCTTATCCCTTGCTTAGTGGATATTCCTGTATACAAACGCGCTTAGCCTCATATCACTGTAAATCCCTCACAACGCTTCTGTTTCATCTCTTCAAGAACAAATTGATTTTTACGTATTTAGCCATGCGACATGCATTTATTTGCCGTATAATCGCGCCCGAAGAATTAACTGAGTTGGTATATGTTTGAATTTTTAGTCACCACGTCCAAAGGGCTCGATGAGCTGCTTGCCCAAGAAATAACGAAGTTGTGTCCACAACTGTCTGTAAAAACCAAACCTGGCCAAGTGCTGTTCACCGGTGAGATCGAACAAGCATATAAAATTTGCTTGTGGTCACGCCTTGCGAACAGGGTGATGTTGAAATTAGCCGATGGCCATGTAGACAGCGCGGATGATGTATATCAAATTACTAGCAGCGTAAACTGGACATCGCACTTCAGCGTGAATAGTACATTTGTCGTTGATTTCGTCGGCGCGAGTCATTGCATTAACAATAGCCAGTTCGGGGCGTTGAAAATTAAAGATGCGGTGGTAGACCAATTTAATGAATTATTTGAGTCGCGGCCCTCAGTGAGCAAAATAGAGCCCGATATTCGTATTCAAGGGCGCATGTGGAGCGACAAGTTGACTGTGTATTTAGACTTGTCAGGTTCAAGTTTACACCAACGCCATTACCGTACCAAAACTGGTTTGGCCCCTGTTAAAGAGCATATCGCGTGCGCTATGTTGGTTCGCAGCGGATGGGCCAATGATCAGCAAGCGCCATTAGTTGACCCTATGTGCGGTGCGGGCACTATTGCTATTGAAGCAGCGTTAATGGCAGCCAATATTGCCCCTGCACTTAAGCGTGAACGATGGGGTTTTACCCGTTGGTTACAGCATGATGCGACGTTGTGGCAGTCATTATTAGACGACGCAAACGCTCAAATTATTACCCCTAACTGTGTGATTAACGCCAGTGACATTGACCATGGTGTTGTGTCGATAGCGAAAGAAAATGCGGATGCAGCAGGGGTTTTCTCTGGGATAAAATTTAACACCATAGATGCCTGCAAAGTCATTCCACCTAAAGGACACACCACGGGTTACATTGTGAGTAACCCTCCTTATGGCGAGCGCTTGAGCGAAATAACAGCACTGTTACCATTATTTCAGGCGTGGGGAACAAGTCTTAAAGAGCATTTTAAAGGTTGGAACTTATCTCTATTAACGTCTAATCGAGATTTGTTACGCAGCATGAAGATGTTTGCTCACAAAGAATACAAGTTAATGAATGGCAAACTTGAATGTCAGTTAGTCAATTTCGCTTTGGATGAAAAAAACTGTATTACCCGTGAAACGAGTCTGAGCAATAATGATTTCGCGAATCGTTTGAATAAGAACATCAAACGTTTGAGCAAATGGCTCAAAAGTGAGAATACAAATTGTTACCGTATTTATGATGCTGATTTGCCAGAATACAACGTCGCTATTGACCGCTATGGTGATTGGTTGGTCGTACAAGAGTATGCTGCACCAAAAAACGTACCTGAAGCCAAGGCGAAACGCCGGTTGCATGAAGTGATTGTGGCATTGCCGCAAGTCGTTGATGTACCAGCTGAACAAATTGTCATGAAGGTAAGAGCGCAGCAAAAAGGTAAGAGTCAGTACGAAAAGGTATCGCAAAAACAAAAAATGCTGGAAGTGTTTGAAAATGGTGCCAAATTCAAGCTGAATCTGACCGATTACCTTGATACCGGTTTGTTTTTAGATCACCGAGTAACACGTCAACTTGTGCAGCAACGGGTTAAAGACAAGGACGTTCTAAATTTGTTTGCCTACACAGGCAGCGTTTCCGTGCATGCAGCGTTGGGTAAGGCAAAGTCAGTTACCACGGTAGATATGTCAAATACCTATGTGGATTGGGCGAAAGAAAACTTTGCTTTAAATAAGCTAAAAGGCCCTTATGAATTTATTCAAGCTGACTGTTTAACCTGGCTTGAGCGCCACAACAATCAATATGATTTTATCTTTATAGATCCACCGTCGTTTTCTAACTCAAAGCGTATGGATACGACGTGGGATGTACAACGTGACCACGTCGCGCTTTTACGTAACGCGGTTAAATGCTTGCGCCCAGGTGGAGAGATCATGTTTTCAAATAACCTGCGCCAGTTCAAGTTAGATGAAGAGGGCGTAAGTCAATTAGGCTTAACGATTCAAGATATAACCCAAAAAACACTGCCGGAAGATTTTAAACGTAACCCTAAAATTCATGGCTGCTGGGTATTAACACTTAATGCGTAGGCCCGATATATATTTTTACACAGGCAAGAATTGTTGCCTGTGTGATGACGCACAATTGATATTAAATCGAGTTGCGCCAGATGTGGATTGCGTCAAACTTGACGTCAGAGAATCTACCGAGCTGTACCATTTATATGGCGCACGGATCCCAGTACTGAAACGCCAAGATTCAGAGCAAGAGCTCGGTTGGCCTTTCGACGAACAACAATTAAGAGAGTTTTTGTCTTGAGTTTATTACAACTTAAAAATGCCAGTATTATCTTCGGTCACCCACCTTTATTAAGTGGTGTCGAACTTGTCATTCAACCTGGTGAAAGAGTCTGTTTAGTAGGCCGTAATGGTTGCGGTAAGTCTACTTTGCTTAAAATTATTGCCGGTGAGCTAAAACTTGATGATGGCCAGCGCTTAGTTGGCAATCAAGTTAAAATTTCGCGTTTACCGCAAGATCCACCGCAAAGTGTAGAGTGCAGCTTATTTGATTATGTCGCTGAAGGCATGGCTGAGGTAGGGGAGCTACTTAAAGCCTACTTCCATCAGACGCATGTTATTGCAACAGATTACAGTGAAGCGCAAATGGACAAGTTGGAAAAGCTTCAGCAGCAATTAGACCATCACAACGCCTGGCAGTTTGAACAAAAAATCATGCAGGTGTTAACCCAGTTAAAGCTAGACCCTGATCAGCAGTTATCTTCATTATCTGGTGGCTGGCGTCGTAAGGCTGCACTTGCTCGTGCCTTAGCGAATCAACCCGACATTTTATTATTGGATGAACCAACCAACCACCTTGATATTAGTATGATCAAGTGGTTAGAGAACACCGTACTGGATTACCAAGGTGCGGTTGTGTTTGTCAGCCATGACAGAGCGTTTATTCGCAATGTTGCCACCCGTATTGTTGATTTAGACCGTGGTCAGTTGGTCAGTTATCCAGGTAATTATCAAGAATACTTAGATAAAAAAGCCCACGATTTGGAAGTCGAAGAAACCCAGAATGCATTATTCGATAAGAAGTTAAGCCAAGAAGAAGCATGGATCCGCCAAGGTGTGAAAGCACGCCGTACTCGCAATGAAGGGCGCGTTCGTGCACTGAAGGCTCTGCGCAATGAGCGTAGCGAGAGGCGAGATGTTCAAGGCAGAGCGGTTGTTACCTTAGGACAAGGGCAAAATTCAGGCAAAATTATATTCGAAGCAGAGAACCTCAGTTATAAAATTGAGGATAAGAATATTGTCGACCATCTAGATTTTACCGTGTTTCGTGGTGACAAAATTGCACTTATTGGCCCCAATGGTTGCGGTAAAAGTACGCTTATAAAATTGCTGCTTGAGCAACTAGAACCTTCGTCAGGCACAGTCCGCTGTGGCACTAAAATAGATTTGGCTTATTTCGATCAGCATCGTTCACAGCTAGACGTATCACTAAAAGTGATTGATGCCATTGCTGATGGTAAGCGTGAAGTTGATATAAACGGTAACAGCAAGCATGTTATTAGCTATTTGCAAGATTACTTGTTTACACCTGAAAGAGTTAATGTACCCGTCAGTTCTTTATCTGGGGGAGAAAAAAACCGCTTGTTACTCGCTAAGCTCATGTTAAAGCCGAACAACCTATTGATACTCGATGAACCCACCAATGACTTGGACGTGGAAACACTGGAGTTACTTGAAGACATCTTAGGCAACTACAAAGGCACGCTTATTTTGGTGAGCCACGATAGAGAGTTCGTTGACAATGTAGTGACCTCTAGTTTGTTTTTCGAAGGTGAGGGCAAGATCAAAGAGTTTGTTGGTGGTTATGCCGATATTTATCAATGGTATGCCGCCAATGCGGTCGCTAAAAAAGGAAATAAGGCTGAAACTTCTAAGCAAAGTGAGAGTCCTAAAACCAAGCCCAAAACCGTTCCTAGTAAAAAGCTATCGTATAAGCAGCAATTAGAACTCGAAAAATTACCGGTTTCTATCGATAAACTAGAGCGAGAGATAACGCAGTTACAGTCGCTCATTAGCGATGGAGATTTTTTCAAGCAAGATAACGATTCTACATCTAAAACATTGGCACAACTTGCTGATGCTGAAAGTAGCCTCAGTGAGGCATACGCTAGATGGGACGAACTTGAAGCATTAACTGAATAAAACTAAATATAAAAGAAATCAGGATTTTAAATGAATAAAACAAGACTGGCAGTATTCACACTTTCTGCATTGACGATGTCCATGGCAAACGCTGCTCAATATACAGTGGTTGAGCTAGAAGCGAATGATAAAGGTGTGAATGTCTTCCCAACGGATATAAACGCCAGCGGGCAAATCGCTGTCAATGTTTCTACACCTTATAATCCGCCGATTGATGAAACGTTGATTGATTTTGATTCTCAATTGCTGATTGATAACCTAACCGATATCGAAGCGGCTAAAGTGGGTAACTATAACGACGCAGATTACATACTTTTATATGCCTTGATTACCGATAACCGTGAAGGGTTGACGACGCAACAAATTGCTAGTCGACATGCTTATCTAGAATCTGATGGTAGTGATATGTTTATTCCTGGCTTTGATGTCCTAGATACAGATAGCAACGAATATACCTTCAGTAATGATATAACAGTGCGTGGTTTAAATGATGTAGGCACAACAGTCGGCAGTAGTTTTGATGTTTTTTACCCCCTTGATTACACATTAGAAGATGGCACCGAGTTAACTTATGTTGTTAATGATTTCTATACCAGAGCATATGCCACAGTAAACAACACCACTGTTGAACTACCGCCAATTGACGATACCGCTGGGGGGTTGAGTGTTGCTTATGATGTAAATAACAATAACCAAGTCGCAGGTTATAGCACTTCGTTGTTAAATTCGACCTCTTTGCAAACGTCTGTGGACAACTGCAACGATGATGACATACGTGCTGATGAGCCGGTTGAAGTGTGCCTAAGGCGTATCAACCTAGCTACCTCAACAAATGGTGAGAAAGCATTAGAGTTCAGCTTTCAGCGCCGCGCTACTATTTGGCAGTTAGATAATCAAGGTCAAATCATCAGCACCAAAGAGCTTGGTTTGTTGTATACCCCAGAGGAAGATGACACTAATAGTTATGAAAGTAAGGCTTTGGCTATTAACGACAATGGAGTAGCAGTCGGTGAATCCCAGGATGAGTATCGGGACAGCGGTTTTATACGAACATTTGCCGCGGTTTTTGAAGGTGATACCGTTAAAGGTATTACTGATGATGAAGATTTTACCTCAAGCACGGCCACAGACATCAACAATAATGGTTTAGTGGTTGGCTCCGGTGTTAAGCAAGTGAATGGTATATCACGCAGTAAATTTTTTGTGCATGATATCAACACCGATGAAACCATTTTTCCAGAAGACTTCTTCTTAGGCTCCTCAAGCTTTGCTACCGCAATTAATAACTCAGGTATTGTTGTGGGTCGAGGTGAGGTGGAAACGGGTGTATCAGCACGTAGAAGCAACGCATTTCGTTATGATACGAATACATCAGAGTTCGTTAACATGAACGATTTAATTCAATGTAACTCACCATACACTTTGGTGAATGCAACGGGCATTAATGATAATGGTGTGGTGACAGCATCAGCTTTAACGCGTGTACCTTCCAAAAATATTTTGGGGGAGACATTACTAGACAGCAATGGTGACGAAGTTATAGTTGATAAAGTCATCAGTGTTCGCCTTGAGCCAATAATGGGTGGGACCGTTGAAGATTGTGATGTGACTGAGCCAGGAGAAGACCCTAGTGACGGTAATGATTCAGACCGTAAAGGTGCTGGTTTTGGTGTGCTATCACTTTTCGGTTTAGTGGTTGTGGCAATCCGCAGACGTTTTAAAGCGTAGAGAAAACTACACCTCTGTGAAGCCCGCATCTAGCGGGCTTTTTTATGCCTATATGACATTACTATTACAAAAAATCATAAGCAGTACCTTTGCTATTCTAAATAGGTTTAATAAAAATATTTAATGAAATTCAATTGGTTACCTACTAATAGGTATTAAGATCAACAAACATTATTGAACCAAAAAGACAGTTCAACTATCTCTATACACGTGCTTATTTAAAGCACGATTTTAGATAGCTACGTAAAAAGGAAACTCGATTAAATGAAGAGACAAAAGAGAGACAAACTTTCCAGAGCGCATTCAAAAGGGTACCACGCTGGCATATCCGGCAAATCTAAAGAAATATGTCCATTTCAAGCTTCAGAAGCTCGTTCAGAATGGTTAGGAGGGTGGCGAGAAGCGATGGGAGACCGAAGCTTTGGCCTTAAACTCTAGTTAATTTTAGCCCCTAACGGGGCTTTATCATTTTAACGAGGCAATAAAAAAGCGCGTTATATAAACGCGCAATTTATAGGCACAGGATTAGTTCACCAGAATGAAATTAGAAATTGCTGGTATCTTGGAACAAACCTACTTTTAGATCTTTCGCTTGATAGATAACGCGTCCATCTACAGACACTTCACCATCACCGATACCCATAAATAATTTACGTTTAATGACACGCTTCATATCGATTTTATAGGTTACTTTCTTAGCGGTTGGCAGAATTTGACCAGAGAACTTTACTTCGCCCACACCTAGCGCACGGCCTTTGCCCGGTCCGCCACACCAACCTAAAAAGAAACCAACTAATTGCCACATAGCGTCCAAGCCTAAACATCCAGGCATAACAGGATCGCCAGGGAAGTGACAGTCAAAGAACCATAGATCTGGCGTAATATCTAATTCAGCAATAATGACCCCTTTTCCGTGCTCTCCGTCTTCTTCAGATATTTTGACGATACGATCCATCATTAACATGTTAGGGGCGGGTAGTTGGCTATTGCCTGGGCCAAATAACTCACCTCGACTACAGGCCAATAATTCTTCTTTTGTAAAACTGTCTTGGTTGATTGTCATAGTATTCCGAGTTTAATATTTGAAAGGACGTAATTTAGCGAACAGTTGTACGCTAAACAACTCTGAACAGTGAATTATTTTACATCTTTGTCATAGTAAAGGATGATAACCACGAAATTATCCTCCTTTTAATAGTGAAAAATGACACCCAAATGAAAAACCCTAAAATGGTTGCCAACGCAGAAAAGCAACGCAGATTCAGAGAAAGACAGAAAGAACAGGGAAAACAGCAAGTTCGCGGCTACGTTTCCCCCCAAGGCATGGAAAGCTATAAAGAATTATCTGCTAAGACTGGATGGTCTGATAGTGAGCTGTTATCCAATGCGTTACGCATAACCTATGCAGCCTACAAGTGTGGGCAAATAAAGCTCTTAAATGAGTGGCTCAAAGATAACGATAAGTAATCCCGCTATACCGTGTAAATAACCTCTGTAAGAATTCTCGTTTTGCTGCTGGAGTCTGCTTTAGGTGCCTTTTACTTATTTTTATTCCTGGAGTGTGGCTCGCTGGTCAAACGAGCAAAGAATTGTGGTGTAAGAAATCAAATAGATAAGCATTTTAGTGATTGGCCCGTCATGATTAGAGACTCAATGCCAAGAGTGCTCTGATTATGGAGCACACTTTTGTACGCTGTTCGTATACCACTGCCAGTAAATAATTAACCACTGGACCATTATTTATTGGCATTGATATTAGGTGTGTTAAAGACAACACTTTTTATATTTCTTACCACTGCCACACAAACATAGATCGTTGCGTTGTGGCTTATATAAACCACCATCTTCGAACAAGGTACCATTGTCGTAGCGCCACAGATTGTTTTCCCGATAGAAAGTCGAGCGTTCGTGCAATTTATATTTCGTATCGTTTACTTGATAGTAGGCGACAAATTCAACTTGCCCGCTGAGATCATCTTTACAGGTCTGCGTGTTCAGCACATCAAGTCGTAACCACTGCGTTTCATTTCCGCCTCGCTGAAGGTCTTCAAGTGTCAACGATTCACGCTGATTGACAGTGTAAGTATCTAATACGTATTGGTAGTTGCTGGTTGCGTATGCACTGTAACGCGAACGCATGAGTTGTTCAGGTGTATCAGGAGAGCTCAAACCTTGTAGGTAAGGTTCGCAGCACTGCTCATAGCGAAGACCGCTATGACAAAAACACAGATGTAAATTCATTAATCTAAATTATCAGCCTCTAGTGAGCTGATCCTTCTAACGCGTTATTTTCAATATGAGCTGATCATACACGGTTAGAGACTAAAAATAGCCCATGACCTTAACTTATAAAAATTCTAGCCAGCACAAGCGAATCACTATAGGTGTATCGGCTTGCAAGATTATCTTGCTCCAATCGTTACCCAGTTACACGAAACAACAAACGAGCTCAGCTATTTAGCCAAGGTCCTCTTACAACGTCGCCGTGGGCATGGGTCATGACGTTTACTAGATTAACATTGTGTAGAACACAAAGCTGGCTAAGGCGAGCCTGACTCATCTCATCTAGCACTACATGCTCAACGAATATATTGGCACATTGGCCGCAAGTAATTAATTTTTCTAGCCACATGACTAATTGCTCAGGGCTAGGCATGTTGAGTTTAATGCAATGCTCATCCGCTTGCTTGAATGCAATTTTATCTGCAATAAGATAAGACCACTTCGCCTTATCTGCACTATTGTGTATGGCTTGTAACCGTTGCTGATTGAAAACCGAAACGCTATCGAAGTGACTGGATTTAGAGACTGATATTGCGTGTACGCTCGCCATGTGTTTATACCTGTTTGTTTATACAGTAGTTGAGGTAACAATAGTACTGTATAAAAATACATGCAAGTTATTTCTTTCTAATTTGGTTGCTTTTTATTCGCTTTTTAAACCACCGCTTAAGCTTATCTTGTCTGTAGGCCAGTAAAAAAGCGGTCAATACCATATAAATTGTAGGCTCTAATATGGCTGACTTAACGGACCATAAAAAATGTATCGATACTAGAATCACTGCTAAATACACCCAGTTATGCAGACTTTGCCAGTGTTTACCTAATCTTCGCTGTGCTTTTTTAGTGGATGTGAGTGCTAACGCTAGCAGAATAAGCCAACCAGCAAAGCCTAGGGTGATGTATGGGCGCTTCACTATTTCACTTACCAGTAGGGGCCAGTCAAGTTGTAAGTCGAACAACACGTAACTAGCGATATGGGCTAGCGCATAAGTGAAGCTGTATAACCCGAGAAGTCTACGAACATGCATTAATGGACCTTGTTTTAAAAAACGCGCTAAAGGGGTCACTAGCAATGAAAGCAGCAGTAATTTAAATGCACCTAAGCCAGTAAAATGCAGTAATGCGCTGACAGGATCCGCCCCTAATTCATCATTAAATGCATGAAAAAAGGTTAATAATAATGGAACGAGCGCGCTCGAATGAATAATCAACTTTAACCAGGGCAGGTGTGTAGGTTTAAGTTTAAAAAAATGTAGTTGCGCCATTAAAAATGCTTTCTTAGATCCATGCCTTGATATAAAGCAGCGACTTCTTCGTAGCCATTAAACATCTTAGTATCAATTCTATTTCTGGAGAATAGACCAGCACCGCTAATGCGTCTCTCGCTGGCTTGGCTCCAACGGGGATGATCAACCTTAGGGTTAACATTTGCGTAAAAGCCGTACTCGTTAGCTGCTAACCGGTTCCAGCTTGTAGGTGGGCGCTTATTCGTTAGACGGATCCGGGTAATAGATTTAATACTTTTGAAGCCGTATTTCCATGGCACGACTAATCTAATTGGCGCGCCATTTTGGGCTGGCAGTGTTTTGCCGTAAAGACCTACCGAGAGTATGGTGAGGGGGTGCATCGCTTCGTCTATCCGTAAACCTTCAATATAGGGGTAGTCTATTCCTCCTCCAGTAAAACGACTCCTTTGGCCAGGCATTTGTTTAGGATCGTATAAGGTCTCAAATGCGACGTATTTTGCTGAGCTCAAGGGTTTGGCTTTTTTTATCAAAGAAGCCAGAGAGAAACCAACCCAAGGCACGACCATTGACCATGCTTCTACGCAGCGTAAACGGTATATCCGTTCTTCTAACGGAAAACGCTTAAATAAATCATCATAATCTAACGTAAAGGGCGTTTCGGCCAACCCTTCAATACTCAAGCGCCAAGGATTAACCTTAAACTGCTGCGCATTTTCCACGGGGTCAGACTTACTGGTACCAAATTCGTAAAAATTATTGTGAGAAATGATTTTTTCTTCAGGCGTTAACGCGGTACTGGTTTTTTTAGGGGAGGCCGAAAAGCTAAGTTTTTCAGTTTTGAACGTTTCAGCATCGTCACCACCGAAAAAGCTCGCACGAGCGGGTGTGCTGGTAAGCAGCTCTGAAGCGCCCATAAAGCCCATAGATTTAATAATGTCGCGTCTTTGGTTGTATACGCTTTCGTCTGTTATCTGGTTTTCACGGATAACACTTGCTTTCGGGGTTTTAATTAACATATCGGCCTTAATTCAACATAAACCATACTGATTACTACTTAAGACAATGAATTAAGACCAAAAATTTCAATTGTTTTTATCTAGGTGTTAAATTCCAATACTATCCGCACTCGCCCCGCTCTTAGGAATAAACAAGTTGGCATAGAGTCGAGAGGCAAATTCATCTGTCATACCGGCTATATAATCGCTGATTATGCGCATGCCGTTATCGCGACTTTGTGCTTTCAACCAGCGCTGACGTGTGTTCTCAGGTAACAATCGTTCGGGATCTGAGGCGAACGCTTCAAATAAACCCATCACTACTTGTTGACCTTTATATTCAAGCATCTGTATCTCAGGTTTACGTATCACTTGCCTGTACACGAATTGTTTAAAAATAGCCAAAGCTTGCTCGTATTCAGTTAAAAAAACCGCGTTGTACTTTAATAGGTCATTTTGATAGGCAGGGTCGGTGAGGGTGATATCAATGTGCGTGATGAAACTATTGACCAATGCACCGATAGCGTCTTTACGTTCATGGTGGTGTTGGCTGAACAGTTTTTTGGCTAGCATTGAAATATGTCCCGCCAACCAAGTGTCACTTAATGCCTCAATTGGCTCTACTATCTGGGCTTCAAATTGCTGTAAATTAACAATACCCATGACTATGGCATCTTCTAAATCATGAATGCCATAAGCGATATCGTCGGCGAGCTCCATAATCGAGCAATCGAAGGATTTATATTTGGTTTTATGATGTCTCTGTTCAGATGGGCTGCTGAGTATCTGGCCGAACAACGACTGATCCTCTTGTGAAAGCGGCGCCACCAACCAATCGAACATATTTTTATCACATTCGTATAATCCCTTGGGTGGCACCCAGTCTGCTGCTTTTACATTAAGATGTGACCGTGCTCTCTCAGTGTCTGAAGGTGTAATATTAGCCAACGCGGGAATAAAATTAGGGTACTTAACCAGCCCAAGCAATGTTCGCCGACTTAGGTTCATCCCATTTTCAGGCGTGTAGGGCTCAAGTTGTGTCACTATTCGAAAAGTTTGGCCATTGCCTTCAAAACCGCCGTGATCACGCATCATGTAATGCAAAGCAACTTCACCACCGTGACCAAAAGGAGGATGTCCGATGTCATGTGCCAAGCACAGCGCTTCAATCAACGTATCGTTTAACCCTAAGGTTTCGGTTAACTGAGGGTGTTTCTGGCGAAGTTGCGCTGCTATTCCTTGGCCAATTTGTGACGCTTCTAACGAATGAGTGAGGCGAGTACGGTAAAAATCGCTCATACCTACACCCAATACCTGTGTTTTTGCTTGAAGACGCCTAAATGCGGCGGAGTGAAGAATTCGGGCTTTGTCGCGTTGAAAAGGTGAACGGTGATCACCGTCGCGTAGAACATGCTGCGAAAAATGGCGGGCTGACCACATCGTGTCCAGTTGCGTTATTTCTTGCGTTACTTTTTGGGTAGTATGTTGCGCCTTTCGCTGCATCTCGCTGTTCACCTTATCAATTATGGAGTAACACTTATTCCTTTACCGGTCGCTGCCCAATATAACCCACCATATATGTGCTGTAAAAACGCATTATCTTGATAGGTAATGGGTTTGTGCCCCAAGGCGGTATAAAAAGCACGTCCACCAGCATACTCGTGGTACCAGGCAATAGGATGAAGTGTGCCCATACCCTTGCCAATGTTATCTCCCCACTTAGCTTCGGGATTAAATGTTCTCTCATCCACCGTAAGTAAGTACGTTAAATCATTAACTGTTGCGGGGCCAAACTCGTACCATTCATCCGTCCACAACACCGAGTTCGGAAAATATTCGAGCCCGGGAAAGTTTCTTGTTTCGACGTTAAGTTGGGCACTTTGAATTTCTGGATGGATCTTGAATACGTGGCCCACAAGTTTAGTGTACCAAGGCCAATCTTTTTCGGTATCAGTTGCACTGTGGATCCCCACAAACCCCTTTCCTGATGCAATGAACCGTTGTAGTGCTGCTTCTTGTTGGGTATTTAAAATGTCACCGGTGGTGAGAAGAAAAACGATCGCATCGTATTTCTGAAGATTTTCATCATGAATTAAACTTGCATCTTCTTGCCAATCAACGCCAAAGTGATGCTTTTCTCCTAATTGCTCTATGGCTTGAACCGCACCATTAATCGATTTGTGATGCCAGCCAGCTGTTTTAGTAAATAGCAGTACGTTAAATTGGTTTGAATAAGCGAGCGAGGAGTAGGTAATAACAATGCTGGCGGCAAATAAGTGGGTTACGGTTTTAATCAATATTTTACAGAGACGACGCATACATACTGTCCATTTTTTAAAGTGACCAAACATATTAATCGCCAATGTTTGTTAATGTATTCAGTTAATTGGTTTTCGGCCTCTGTTATTTGTTTTTTTCAGGTTTGATTCACTTATTGAGCAACGTTTAGCTAACGCGTCGCTTATATGGCCATTCTTGGTTTACAACTCATGCTCTTCTTGAGTGATTTCATCCAAACTCAAACTAAAGCTTGGCACATAAGCTCGCATAAAATAGTCCACCTCTTCTGAGTGATAATCTTTTAGAATTTTGTCTAAGCGTTTTTTAGCCAATACAAATTCTTGGTTACCGGCTGAAAGTTCTTCTAGTGTTTTTAGATACGCACAGATTACATCGGCGGCCTTAATGATGAATGCTTCGCTTTCGTCTTGACCCTCATGCTGAATAAGCGCTGCATAATCTTCTTTAAAGTCTGCAGGTGCCATATCAATCAATTTTTGCTCAGCAATTTTTTCAATCTTCTTGTATTCAGTTTGAATGGCCGGATTGTAATACTTTACCGGGGTAGGTAAATCGCCCGTAAGAACCTCCGATACATCGTGGAACATTGCTTGAGTGGCAATTTTGTATGGGTTAACACTGCCATTAAAATACTTGTTGCGGATTAACGCTAACGAATGCGCCACCATGGCCACTTGTAAACTGTGCTCTTGCACATTTTCAGTACGTACGTTACGCATCAATGGCCAGCGGTTAATGAGTTTCATGCGGGCTAAATGGGCGAAAAAATGGCTTTTTTGTGGGGTACTCATAATAAAGGGTCTGCCTGACGATAGTGTTTAAAGAAATTGGCGATACGTTCGATGGCAGGGCGCAGCACATCAATGTGGGGTAAGAAGACTAAACGGAAATAACAGCCATGGATTAAATTAAAGGCGTTGCCGTGCACAAGCAGTACTTTTTCGCTGCGCAGTAAGTCCATGATCATTTGTTCATCACTGGTGATATTAAACTTCTGAGCATCCACCTTAACAAAGCAGTACATAGCCCCCATAGGTGCCACGCATTCGAGGCCGTCTACTTGGTTGAGCATCGAAGTAGCAAGGTCTCGCTGCTGCTTTAAGCGCCCGCCATCAACAATTAAATCATTGATGCTTTGATACCCACCCAGTGCCGTTTGTATCGCATGTTGACTTGGAACATTGGCGCACATGCGCATTGAAGACAACATATTTAAGCCATCAATATAATTGCTGGCTAACGCTTTATGCCCGCTTACCACTAACCAACCAGCGCGAAAACCGGCTACTCTGTAGTTTTTAGACAGGCCACCTAAGGTGATAAAGAAAATATCGTCTGCCAGCGCAGCTATACACTGGTGCTTAGCTTGGTCGTACAAAATTTTGTCGTAAATTTCATCACTGAAGACCATCAAGCCGTGCTCACGCGCCACTTCGATCACCTGTAAAAGCAATGCTTTACTGTAAACCGCCCCTGTCGGGTTATTGGGGTTGATCAACACAATTGCTTTGGTGTTCTCAGTGATCTTACTCTTGATATCTTCTATATCAGGCTGCCAATCGGCATTTTCGTCACAGCGATAGTGCACAGGCTTACCTGATGACAGGCTGACCGAAGCCGTCCACAACGGATAGTCAGGACTAGGGAGAAGTACTTCGTCGCCATTATCTAATAACGCCTGCATCGCCATGACAATAAGCTCGCTCACACCGTTACCAATGTAGATATCATTAACTGAGATGTTTTTAATGCGTTGTTGCTGGTAGTACTGCATCACCGCAACCCTAGCAGGGTAAATCCCCTTTGAATCAGAGTAACCTTGGGATTTAGGTAAATGATGGATAACGTCTTTTAAAATGTCATCGGGAGCTTCAAAGCCAAAAGGTGCCGGATTACCAATATTTAACTTCAAAATACGGTGACCTTCGTCTTCCATTTTTTGTGCTTGCTCTAGAATGGGACCACGAATGTCATAACAAACATTATCGAGCTTTTTAGATTTATTGAAAGTGCGCATGAATTACGTTAGCTAACGGTAGGTGACCCCAAGAGTAATACAGCGCACTAGGGGATGTTAAGCATAAATGTATGTTCTGTGCGTTTATTTCGTCATAGGAGATACATGAAATTTTAAAGCTAATGGAAGAGGAGGTTAATTTTGCGACTAAACCTGTAACAGGCGATACAACACAACCAATATACAATCAATATGTTGCAATTAATCGACAAATGTTATGAGTTAGATCTTTTTACCTGACAAGTCCCGTATATAGGATTAGTCTAAAAGAGCTGTAAAACAAAACAGACGATAAATTTCTTTATTTTGTTTGGAGTACCTCACTATGTCACAGTCTTTTAAAGACGCCCCGCAAAATGCGATTACAGATAGTCGTATTGCCCGCGTTATACCATGCCGCCAATTGTCGATATCTGATCCCATCACGTGGCTTAAGCTCGCATTTCAAGATGCCATGCGAGCACCCATATTAACGTTAATTTTTGGTGTTTTCTTTGCCGCAATTCCATGGTTTATCACATATTTAGTCAAACTAACGGGTTGGCATTTAGTGATTATGCCGGCAATCGTGTGTTTTATGTTGATTGGTCCCTTTCTGGCCGCCGGTCTTTATGACATTTCCTGGGAGCTTGAGAAGGGGCATAAGCCTTCATTGTGGCATAGTATTAAAGCAGTTAAACGCAACGCCGTGAACGAATGGGGATTGGGCATTTTATTAATGGTGTTAATGATCTTCTGGTTACGTGTTGCATCGTTGATCCATGCACTTTACCCGCCTTATTTGGATGAAAACTACGCGAATCTATTTCCATTTCTTGCATTAGGAGGAGTGATCGGAGCGGGCTTTACCTTGCTGGTGTTCTTTTTAAGCGCTTTTACTCAGCCTATTTTAATGGAGCGCAAAGTCGATTTGGCCACTGCGGTACTAACAAGTATGAACGCAGTGTGGAGCAATAAAATTCCCATGTTATTTTGGGCCAGTATTATTTTTGTAAGCGTTTTGATTGGTTTCGCCACACAGTTCTTTGGTTTTATCATTCTTATGCCCTTGATTGGCTATGCCACGTGGCACGGCTATATCGACTGCATTGAAGTTAAACGCAAACGCCTATATGCCTTACAGGCAAATGCAATAAGAGCTGCAAAAGGTAACTAATCCAGTTTTAGCAGAATGCGTCGCCTCTATCTATGTAGTAAGGGTAGAAAGAGGCATCGCTCTTTGCATAGGATGTTTATCTATGTCTTACACGTTTTTGTGTGCCTTCTATTTCCTTGAGCCAATTCCAATACGTAATTTTCCCTGAGCGGCTAATTGTGTATTGGAACCTTTATTCATCTCGACGTCTTATTTCTTAACCGCCAATCAACTTTGACGGTCATAGTAGTGTTGCTATTTAAAAAGCGGATAAACATCATGTTTCGGCGTATTAATTAGAATGCTTATTCCATCTTTTGTTAATTTCCCTTGGAATTTGGAAACGAATCATCCTAGCAATTGCACTAGCATTAACACTCAAATAACAATTTATAAACATCATCAATTTTGGCGGTGTTGGTTATATAAGAGGGTTTATGGTGGACGAAAGAAATCATCTCTCGGATGTGGGGATCAGTCACAAGGTCAATGTTATTGATAAGGGCACGGTTGATATCCCTATGCTGCAAATATTGCGGCCAGATGGCAGTGTGCACAGTGACGCAGACATGCCAGAAATTCATAAAGAGGCAGCGTTAAAGATTTTCAGGACTATGCACTATATACGCGTTCTGGATGAGCGAATGGTCGGGGCTCAGCGCCAAGGTCGTATCAGTTTTTATCTAGCGTGCAGCGGCGAAGAAGCATCTACCATAGGGAGTGCTGCGGCCCTGAGTGATAACGATATGATAATGTCGCAATATCGTGAGCAAGGCGCATTAGCCTATCGAGGTTATCGTACTGAACAATTCATGAATCAGATGTTTAGTAATAAACTTGACCCTAACAAAGGTCGCCAGATGCCGATTCACTACGGTGATAAAGCCCTTAACTTTATGACCATATCATCACCATTAGGTACGCAAATTCCCCAAGCAGCAGGTTATGCCTATGGCCAAAAAATGGCAGGAAATGAAGCCTTAACCATTTGTTATTTTGGCGAGGGTGCCGCTTCTGAAGGGGATTTTCACGCCGGCCTGAACATGGCTTCGGTGTTAAATTGCCCCGTAATCTTCTTTTGCCGAAATAACGGCTACGCCATTTCGACACCGGCCAATGAGCAATTCAGCGGTGATGGTATTGCATCTCGCGGATTAGGTTATGGCATCAAAACGATTCGAGTCGATGGTAATGACGTACTTGCCGTATACCTCGCAACACAAAAAGCCAGGGAAATAGCCCTTAAAGAGCATTGCCCAGTATTAATTGAGGCCATGACGTACAGATTGGCCGCGCACTCTACGTCAGACGATCCAACGGGTTATCGCTCAAAAGAAGAAGAACAAAAATGGCGCGAGAAAGACCCTGTTCAACGCTTCGAAAACTGGATGAAAAGCAAAGATTGGATTGACGAAGAGCAACACAAGCAATTTGTTGAACAAACCCGTCAAGACGTGCTCAACGCAATGAAAAAAGCGGAGCAAGTCGATATTTGTGACATTGATGATTTGATTAACGATGTGTATGACGCCCCCCCTTGGCATTTAAAGGAGCAATTGAGCCAATTGAAACAACACATCAGTTTGTACCCAGAAGCGTATCCGAAAACAGCTGGGAGGATCCGCCATGACTAAAATGAACATGTTACAGGCGATCAATAATGCCTTGATTACGGCCATGTCTGATGATGAAAAAGTCATGGTATTTGGTGAGGACGTAGGTCACTTCGGTGGTGTATTTAGAGCGACCAGTAATTTACAGCACCAATTTGGTAAAGGTCGCTGTTTTAATACACCGTTAACTGAACAGGGGATTATAGGTTTTGCTAATGGCTTGGCATCTCAAGGGTCTGTGCCGGTGGCTGAAATTCAATTCGGTGATTATATCTTCCCTGCGTTTGATCAAATTGTGAATGAAACTGCCAAATTTCGCTATCGCTCTGGTGGTCAGTTCACCTGCGGCACCCTGACCATTCGTACTCCATATGGCGGTGGTATTGCTGGTGGCTTATATCACTCACAATCTCCAGAAGCTTTTTTTGCTCACATACCCGGCATAAAAATCGTTATCCCGCGTAATCCTTATCAAGCTAAAGGCTTGCTGCTGGCCTCTATTCGTGACGATAACCCTGTTTTGTTCATGGAGCCTAAGCGGTTATACCGCGCGTCTGTAGGTGACGTACCTGAGGACGATTATGAGCTACCTTTAGGTAAAGCCGAAGTGGTTAAAAAAGGTGAGCATATTACCTTACTGGCCTGGGGGGCTCAGGTTGAGGTCATCGAAAAAGCAGCTGAAATGGCCGAAAACGATGGCATTTCGTGTGAAATTATCGATTTACGCAGCATTTTGCCTTGGGATGCCCAGACGGTGAGCGAGTCGGTGAAAAAGACCGGGCGATTACTTATTAACCATGAAGCACCGCAAACGGGCGGGTTTGCCAGTGAAATATCCGCTACCGTACAAGAGCGTTGCTTCTTGTATTTAGAGTCACCGATAACCCGAGTGTGTGGATTAGACACGCCGTATCCGCTGGCACATGAAAAAGAATACATGCCGGATCATCTTAAAACTTACGAAGCCATTAAGCGCTGCGTGAATTTTTAATCAACCATATCGAGGAAAATGAAATGAAAGACTTTATTTTGCCAGATATTGGTGAAGGGATCGTAGAGTGTGAATTGTTAGAATGGCTCGTCTGTGAAGGCGATAGCATAGTAGAAGATCAGCCCGTCGCTGAGGTCATGACAGACAAAGCCACAGTGCAAATTCCCGCTATGTACAGTGGCACGGTAAAGAAACTCTACTATCAAGCCGGTGAAATAGCCCAGGTGCACAAACCTTTGTTTGCCATGGATATTAAAGGGCACGAAAGTAGCCCATCCATCGATTTAGACGACACTACAGATAAATGCGCTACTGATCATGCTAACGACAATGACCCCAGTAAAAAAACCAGTAACGTTAATCAACAAAATAACAAAAATGGCCAGGCGACAGCGTTTGAAGCAGCTCCAGATGGTCCCTTAGAAACTTTTATTTTGCCAGATATTGGGGAGGGAATTGTAGAGTGCGAACTCGTCAAGTGGCTGGTAAGCGAAGGTGAAGACGTAATTGAAGATCAGCCCGTGGTGGAAGTTATGACCGACAAGGCATTGGTTGAAATTCCGGCTAAGCACAGTGGTACGATTGTTAGCCTGTGTTACCAGCAAGGTGATATCGCTAACGTTCATTCAGCACTTTTTACCATGCGTGTGGCTGGAGCTGACGACAAAGCGCTGCCGCCATTGGCAAGTGCTACGCCAATGACATCAACAACTGAGATAACACAGACGTCAACCCCATTGGCTGGCGTCCAAGCGAAGCTGGATACTTCGTCTAAGGTGTCAAAGGTAAATCACAAAGTTCTGGCTAGCCCAGCGGTTCGTCGTGTCGCCCGAGAGCAAGACATTGATTTATCTAACGTGCAAGGGTCAGGAGAAAAAGGGCGTATTTTGAAATGCGATTTAACGAAGCAGCCGACGAAGGCTAGTGTTGTTAGCGCGCAAACGCAAAGTGATTCTGTAGGCGTCAACCAGAGTAAAGTACAAGGTGGAACGCGAGTAGAGCGTATTAGTGGGATAAAGGCCGCGATGGCTAGGCAGATGAAGCACAGTGTGTCGACTATTCCGCATTTTACGGTCAGTGAAGAGATCCAAATGGATGCTTTAATTGCCCTTCGCAGTCAATTGAAAGATGACTTTAGTGAACAGGGTGTAAAATTAAGTTTTATGCCGTTTTTCATCAAAGCCTTATCATTGGCATTGAAAGCCTATCCTGTGATCAACAGTCAAGTTAACGATGACTGTACACAGCTAACTTATTTCAACGAGCACAATATTGGGTTTGCGGTGGACGGAAAACTCGGTTTGATGGTACCAAACATCAAAGGCGTGCAAGATATGTCGATATTCGATATTGCCAAGCGTGCTTCTGAGTTGATTGAGCAGGCAAGAGAAGGGCGTTTAAAAACGGCTGATATCTCTGGTGGTACTATTAGTATTTCAAATATCGGTGTACTGGGTGGCACCGTCGCAACCCCGGTGATCAATCATCCTGAAGCCGCGATTGTGGCCTTAGGGAAAATTCAGCGTTTGCCGCGCTTTGATGAAAACGATCAGGTGCGAGCTGTGAACATCATGCATGTAAGTTGGTCAGGTGATCATCGCATTATCGATGGCGCCACTATGGTCAGGTTTAATAACCTATGGAAGTCGTATATTGAACAACCAATAAAAATGCTAAGCACACTGCGTTAGCGTGTACATCAGCGAAGTAAGATACTGAGAATATGGCCAAACCCCAAGCCCGCTACATGCGGGTTTGTTTTTGCTTAACGTCAATGACAAGGTAAACTAGGCCCTATTGGCTATCACGCCAAAACTATCACGCCAAAAAAAGTATCGAGTTATCAAGGAGTCAATCAGTTGTTTAGTTATCGCCACGGCTACCATGCAGGTAATCACGCAGATGTGTTGAAACATATTTGCCAGATGTTGATCATTGACAAGTTAAAACAAAAAGATAAAGGGTTCACTTATATTGACACCCACAGTGGCGCGGGCTTGTACGACTTGTCCTCTGAACAATCTTTAAAGACCAATGAGTTTCAGCAAGGTATTTCACGGTTAGCTGATTATTCGGGGGCTGAACTAACGGTTTTGGCATATCAAGCGCTTACCAGTCGTTATTTAAAGCATCAGCAATATCCTGGATCACCTGAAATTGCCCGTGTGTTAATGCGAGATCAAGACCAGCTGCACCTGATGGAGTGGAATAATCAAGAGGTGATTAATCTGAAGCGTCAAATAAAAGGCACGCATATTTCAGTTCATCACAGAGATGGCTACGAAGGCTTGATTGCGTTGACGCCTCCAAAGCTAAAGCGCGGCCTCGTGCTGACAGATCCGTCATACGAAACACCAGAAGATTATCAATTAGTGGTTGACGCTATCAGTAAGGCCTATAAACGTTGGCCGACTGCTATTTATGCTATTTGGTATCCTTTGCTATCGAAACGCGATGAAGACCAAAATGATGGTTTTGAACGGGCCACGACTAAGCATAAGAAAAGTCAAAAAATGCTCGACGATCTTACTCAGCAAGGCTTTAAGAATGTACTGCAAGTCGAGCTGGCGGTTCAAAACCCTGATACATTTGCCGGAATGTATGGCTCAGGTATGGCGATCATCAATGCGCCGTGGCAGTTAGACGTGCAAATTCGTGATTGCTTGGGCGAACTAACACCTGTTATGGCTCAACACAAACACGCTTCATTTGTGGTTAACTGGCTGGTGGAAGAGGCCTAAGGCGCTCGCAGTCTCAAGGAATATATGGTTGCCCAAACAGATCTTAAACACTTTTATATCCCTGATGAACAGTCTATCTATTTGTTATCCCACAAGGACGCGCAAAAGCTAAAAGATTGGTTCAAGCTGTGTACTGAACAGCTAACACGATTGGGATATCAAGACATAGAGCTTATCGGTAAAGGCGCGTTTGGTTTTGCCTTTGCGGGTAAGCCAACGCATGATCCGTCAAAGCATTATGTGTTTAAGTTCTCCCGGGCCAACTTACCTCAGCACGTTCAAGATCGCCTCGAAGAAGAAGCGTATATGCTGGGTCATGTTGCCCACGCTCACGTTCCGAGCTTAGTCACTTTCCAGCGTATCAAAAAGCAATCTATCTTGGTAATGCAACGAGCCCAAGGTAAAGATCTGGAAAAAGTGTCTCTAGAATACGGGCCATTATCCCCAAGGCTGGTAGTAAAAATTGCCGTGCAGTTAGCTGATATTCTGCAAACATTGCGCACCTTTAGCCAAAATGGACACCCAAAGCCGATAGTACATGGGGACATAAAACCGTCTAACATTGTGTTTGACCCCAAGACCGAAGAAGTGGGTTTAATCGATTGGGGCTCATCTGTGTTTGCTCAACTAGATGCCCAGGGCAATTATTTGGCAAATAATGTGATGGACCTTATGTCCAATGATATGCAGCAGACCAATGCTAGGTTAGGGGATGTATACTTCATCGGACCAGAACAACTGAGCGGTAATTTATCATCCCCTCGATTTGATGAACAAGGTTTGGCAAGTACCTTATACGCGTTGGCGTCTGGTCAATCTAGTCGTTTTGGGGCACAAGTTATCAGGCCGAACGCGTTGGGATTACCTAAAATGTTGGCTGAGATATTAACCGCCATGCTCAGTGATGATAAGCAAAAGCGCGCTCAGGGTGGTGATTATTTACTCAACAATATTCAGTATTTAAAAAATCTGGTGTTTAGTCCGCAGGATCCTCCACAATCCACAGCTATGATCCCAGGTTGGAGTCATCAAAAATCTCGAGAGATAGACACGGTCGTATACAGCTCAAGAAAGTCATTTTTGCGCGCCGAAGCATACCAAAGCACTGAAGAATTGCGTTATCTCAACGACGAACAATTTGAACGCTATTATAAGAATTACTTACAAGGGATGGGTGAAACTGAAAAAGCCTTTATTTCAGAGGTCAGTCGCTTAGGTAAATACCCAGTAGTGGGCGGTTTAGCCGTGCGCTGGACTCAGCAAGGGGTGTATATCGACTCCAGCTTAAACATTTACGATCCACAGCTAAAAAGCGCATTTGATGCCACGGTGAATAACATTGTGACATTAGCGCGCTCTATTCATCGGGTAGGGGTATTTAAAAGTTGCATGTTCAACGCACGTGATACCTTACATATTGAACGGGATGATGAGAACACGCCCTTTGTCCCAGAGCCCAACATGCGTATAGCTTATGAGCTTAACAACATATCAGTGCAAGAAGATGAAAGTCGCATGCATTCCTATTTCGAAGATGGGGCTGATCCTGATGAGCTGCTAACTTTGCCCGATGAGTTGATGAGTATTATTCACCAGCTAAACGCAATTCATCACACTGGTTGTATCATTTTCGAGGCCTTGCCGACCCACCTTAAAATTCACAGTTATTACACCTTACTTGATCACACATCAGAAGTTGAATTTGCTCATTTACTGAGTGAAATTATTGCCTTAGTACCAACCATTGAAGGGATCGGCATGTCAGGTTTTATGAAGCTACCCTACAAAGATACGCGTTTTTTCGAGCATCAAGCCCATTTACCTGATAAATTTTATCCACGAAACCCTTACATTGACCGAGCAGCAGGCTCGTGAGTTTGTTAACACAACACACATTATGCATACCTTTGAGAGATTATGAGCGATATTAAATTAGTAGATTTACTCACCCTAGAAAAAATAGAAGACGGGTTATTTCGCGGACAAAGCTGGGATCTTGGCTTTCGTGCTTTATTTGGCGGCCAAGTGATGGGACAAGCTATAGCAGCGGCGCAATTAACGTTGCCAGAGGGGCGAGTTGCGCATTCATTTCATGCCTATTTTTTGTTACCAGGGGATGCTAAAAAACCAGTGGTGTTTGATGTGCAAACCGTACGTGACGGGCGCAGTTTTTCGACTCGTCGGGTAAAAGCTATTCAAAATGGTCGCAGTATTTTTTATATGACAGCGTCTTTTCAGCAACCGGAGCAAGGATTAGAGCACCAGTTTGCCCAAATGCCAGATGTACCCATGCCAGAAGATTTGCCCAGAGACACCACATTTGATGATAAGGAATTGGGAAAGTTATCAACACGCATGCGCGAAGCCATTGCCTATCATAAACCCTTAGATATGCGCTCTGTTCAGCAAATTGATCCGGTGAATCCAGGTGTGCATGAGCCAAAACGCTATATTTGGATGAAAGCGGAGGAGGCGTTGCTTGGTAATGTTCATTTGAACCAAGCGATGCTGTCATATGCGTCAGATTATCATTTTCTGTCTACTGCCATTCAGCCCCACGGTGTGTCCGTTCGAGATAAAAATCTAATTATGGCGACAATCGACCATGCGGTGTGGTTTCACCATCCATTCGATTTTGATGATTGGGTTTTATATTGCGCTGAAAGCCCGTTTAGCGGCGGTGCACGTGGTTTGGTGCGTGGTCAATTCTTTAATCGTCAGGGCAAGCTTGTTGCGTCAAGTATGCAAGAAGGCTTAATGCGCAAAATTTAATCTAAGGAGGAATCATGTTGTATTCATTAGGAAAGGACACCGTTAGCGTTGGTAAAGATGTTTTTATCGCGCCTGGTAGTCATGTTATGGGCAAAGTGGTTTTAGCAGACAATGCCAGTGTTTGGTTTAACGCTGTTCTTCGTGGCGATTGTGACGTTATTTCGATTGGTGAGGGCAGTAATGTGCAAGACGGCAGTGTGCTGCATACTGATTTTGGTGTGCCTCTGACCGTTGGTAAGGGCGTTACCATTGGTCACAAAGTTATGTTGCATGGTTGCGAAGTAGGTGACTACACGCTCGTAGGTATCAATAGCGTGATTTTAAACGGCGCTAAAATTGGCAAGCACTGTGTGATTGGTGCCAATAGTCTAGTCACAGAGAATATGGTGATACCCGATGGTTCGTTAGTGATGGGCTCGCCAGCCAAAGTCGTAAAGAGTATTCCTGATCCTCAGAAAAAGATGCTTGAAGCGTCTGGTCAACATTATGTTGAGAATGCTAAGCGTTTTTTGGCAGACCTAAAAGTACAAGAGCAGGAGTAGCAGACAAAAAAATGCTCGGATCGTAAGGACAGATCCGAGCAGAGGGTATGGCTCATATAGAGCCTTGCGCTAACTATATCCAATGTACTTATAGAGTGTAGAAGAGTTACTGGAATTTACTATTTTATTGCCATTTAACTTATGTACGAGCAAATAAATTTCTCAATGAAGCGCTAATTCACTATGAGTGTGGATTGACACACCCTCAGCGCTAGAGTGATTTTCATGTTTTTTCAAAAGTATATTCACTGAACGAAACTCTACCTGATAATCTATTCATGCTGTTTATGTCGATTATCCACCTCTTGTTGCGAACTTATTTATAGGTAACATGGCCTTATACCAACTTATATAAGGCTAAGGATAATCATGACAGCGCAATTCAATACTTTTATTCCACCTGTTAGGACATTAATGGGCCCAGGGCCATCAGATGTCGATCCTCGTATTTTAAACGCACTTTCTCGTCCGACACTTGGGCACCTAGACCCAGCGTTTATTCAGTTGATGGACGAAGTTAAATCATTACTGCAATTTGCATTCAAAACCGACAATCAATTGACAATGCCCGTGTCTGCGCCCGGATCAGCAGGTATGGAGTCCGTCTTTGTAAACTTGCTTGAGCCAGGAGATAAGGTCATTGTGTGCCAAAATGGCGTGTTCGGTGGCCGTATGCAGCAAAATGTTCTGCGCTGCGGCGCGACAGCTGTCATGGTTCAGGATACATGGGGTAAGCAAACCGATTTACACAAGGTCGAAGATGCCCTTAAGGCAAATCCTGATGCAAAAGCTGTGGCATTCGTTCATGCAGAAACCTCCACCGGTGTGCGTAACGATGCCAAGGCAATTTGTGAGCTTGCAAAGCGATACGATTGCTTAACCATAGTCGATGCGGTCACCTCATTGGGCGGCATTGAGCTGGACGTTGATGGTTGGAATATTGATGCTATTTATTCAGGAACTCAAAAGTGTCTGTCATGTGTACCTGGCCTATCACCTGTTTCATTCAGCCCGACTGCCGTAGAAGTGATCAAAAATCGCAAGACCCCCGTGCAAAGTTGGTTTTTGGATATGGATTTGGTGATGGGGTACTGGGGCAAGGGCGGCAAACGCGCGTATCATCACACAGCACCAGTAAATAGTTTATATGCCTTGCACGAATCGTTACGCATTTTACATAACGAAGGGCTTGAGCAGGCATGGAAACGCCATGCAGACATGCATCAAGCATTAAAGACAGGCCTCGAAGGCATTGGCCTGGAGTTTGTTGTTGATGAAGGCTATCGTTTACCGCAGCTCAACATGGTGAGCATTCCAAGCGGCGTGGACGATGCACAAGTCCGCAGCCAATTGTTAAATGAATTTGGCTTAGAGATTGGTGCCGGGCTAGGGGAGTTGGCTGGAAAAGTATGGCGTATCGGCCTGATGGGATATGGTAGCAACAAGAAAAACGTTGATTACTGCGTGAGTGCACTCACACGCGTGCTTAAGCGCTAATTAATAAAATTGCAGACCCAGATAAATGGGTCTGCTTACTTCACTATAAATTCAAAATTCCATTCTATACAACAGTTAAGCGACTGTTATACAATCGATTTTCATGTTATCCCTATCTAATCAAGTATATGTATAAATGAAAAATAAATTATCTGTGGTTATTATTTGTAAAAACGAAGAGCGAATTATAAAGCGCTGTCTAGAGTCAGTAACGTGGGCAGATGAAATTGTAATCGTTGATTCTGGTAGTACAGATAAAACAATCGACATTGTGTCAGAGTATACCGATAAGATATTTGTTAATACTGATTGGCAAGGATTTGGGTACCAAAAAAAATTAGCAGTGAGCAAAGCCACTAATGATTGGATTTTGTCCCTTGACTCAGATGAGGTGGTGAGCGAAGAATTAAAAGCTGAGTTGTTATCGCACTTAGATTCACTAGACAATGAAAAAGTTTATCGCATCAATCGATTGACCCATTTTTGTGGGAAATTTATCTATCACAGCGGGTGGTATCCAAGCCGCATCGTACGCTTATTTAACAAAAAGAATTATACTTTTAATGATAAAATTGTACATGAAACGGTATCTTGCAAATCCGCAGAGAAAGTGAACATTGACGGTAAACTTTACCATTACACTTTTGACTCGCTAGAGGAGTATATAGATAAACGGAATAGATACGCTAAGGCATGGGCTAAAGGCAAGTATGAGCAGGGCAAAAAGGTAAGTGTATTTTCTATTATCTCTCACTCTCTTTTTGCTTTCATACGTCATTATGTAATTCAGTTAGGGTTCTTGGACGGTTACCATGGATATTTAATCGCTAAGATCCAAATGCAATACACATTCAATAAATACAATTTTTTAAAGTTTAAATATCTAACTAACAGTTAACTCAATTCCACACTAAAACCTGGTTGCTAGTCTCAGCAACCAAGTTTGATATGGTATGGCAAAATCTAACGCGCTTTGAAGGTTCTTCCCTCCGGCTGCTTGCCTACAACTTAATATAAAGTAGTTACTGTTTTCTCGGCCAAAATTCAATCAAACACCTTCCAAACATAATATATTCTCGAACAGTAGATAGCTAGCAAGCGCTGACTACCATTTAAAGTCATGCTAGTAGTGGATTTAAGAATATACCCTTAGTTTATTTTTTTGAGGCTTCCTTTTTAATTAATTGATTAATGCTTCATGTATACTTGATTAATCAAGCATTTGTCATTCATTGTTCTTTGTTGTAAAGTATTCGTCTAGGGGCACTCAACGAGTACTTTTTCAATTGGAGAAAACGGCATGGAACAACTTCCTTCCTCTTTAGCGTTACTATTCTCATTGTCGGGAACGGTCGGGAAATTAAGTAAAAAAGCAGACCGTGCGCTTGGTGTACACGGCATTAGTTTGAGTGAATTTATGGTGCTGCATCATTTACATTATGCTCAGAATCAAGTGATGAGTCGCACCGAGCTTGCTGATGCTGTCAACCTCACCGCGTCGGGGGTGACACGCCTATTGATACCGATGGAGAAGATCCATCTCGTTGAAAAAGAAAAAAACAATCGAGATGCACGGGTCAGTTTGGTTAAACTGACTTTCACAGGGCGTGACATATACAAGTACGCATTTCTCAGTTGTAAAAATACGTTTGATGAAGCCGTTAAAGATATCAGCCCTAAGCAGCTATCAACCGTATTAGACGTGTTGAAAAAACTTTCTTAAGCAAAAGCGCATCTGTTTGCCAATTTTTGCAAAGATACATTGAATGACAATGGGATAAGAGAAAGGACGTACATGAGTATCAGTTTATTAAACGTTAGCGCCGAGTTTTCATCAACGTTTGGGTTGCATGAAATCAATTGGTCCATTGAAAAAGGTCAACATTGGGTGCTCGTAGGCCATAACGGTGCGGGAAAGTCCGCCTTAGCCGCACTGCTTGCAGGCTACGGGGAGCTGCAAGACGGAGCGCTAACTTCAGATTTCAAACGTATCGAGCTCGTGTCCTATGAAAGCCAACAAGCGTTGATTGAAAAAGAACGAGAAAAAGACTCTGCTGATATTTTAGATGCCATAGCGATTCCCACCAAGGTGCATGAACTACTGTGTGCCGCTGATGGAAGTGGGTGTACCAGCTTGCAGTCACCATTGTGTCTTAGGCTGATTGAACTGTTTAAGTTTAGCGGCCTTTTATCAAGAGATTTTGTGGCGTTGTCGACTGGAGAAACGCGAAAACTATTGCTTATTAAAGCACTATTGGCCAAACCAGACTTGCTTATTTTGGATGAACCTTTTGATGGTTTAGACGCTGATATGCAGCTCAGATTACGTCAGTTATTAGATGAGCTTTCAGTGGATATTACCCTAGTTTTTGTCCTCAATCGTTGGTCGGAAATTCCTCAATTTGTCTCTCATTACGCACTGGTTTCCCGGGGGGAATTACAGGCGACTATCTCAGCGAAAGATACATCAGCCGTTGGGGATTTATCGCGCTTATTGTCCCTTCAGCAGTCTTATTTTGTGCTGCCTGAAGCTGATTCCGATGTTACGCGTAACTCTTTCGTGCCAGGAAATACAATAGTCTCCCTTAATAAAGTCGCCATCAATTATCCACAAGGAGCTATAATCGAAGATTTGTCTTGGCAGATAAAATTGGGGCAACATTGGCAGTTAAGTGGCCCTAATGGCTCGGGTAAAACCTGTCTTTTGCAGCTTATTTCTGGCGATCATCCTCAGTGTTATATAAACGATATTTTTGTGTTCGGTTTTAAACGTGGAAGTGGTGAAAGTATCTGGGACATTAAGAAGCACATAGGGTTTCTTTCCAATGCGTTTCACCTTTCATACAGAGTAAATTGCAGCTTGGTGCATGTGGTGCTTTCTGGGTTTTATGACAGTATCGGTTTGTATCAACAGCCGACGAAAAAACAAATACAGTTAGCGCAACAATGGTTAGGCGTGATTGGCTTAGCCGATCACGAAGCCACGCCTTTTCAGCAATTATCATTTGGCGATCAGCGGTTAGCCCTCATTGTAAGGGCTATGGTCAAACACCCACCTTTGTTGATTTTAGATGAGCCGTGTAATGGTCTTGACGAAATCAATCGTCAACGTATTCTCGCGGTCATTGAAACTATCGCTAAGTCTACTAGTACATCGGTTATTTACGTCAACCATCACAGTGATGACGTGATTGATGGTATCACTAACCACATTTTACTGGATGGCGATTCTCCTGACTGTGAAGTTCGTTATGCCTGCAGTGATGCATAACTAAAGATCTGCCCCTAGGAGTTTATACCAATCCGCATTAATAAATGCCCCTCAGAATGCGTCCAGCGTTTTTGATTAAGGCGTTACTATGTAGTAATGGTTGTTCCCTTTCAAATAGTGAGAACGCAGGGCAGAAGTCGCTGGATAAAGCGCGAATGAACAAAAGAGATAAAGAAAAATGAGCAATATTGAGATCAGAGATGTCAGCGAACAAGATTTTGAGCGAATTGTCGAACTTAACCTTGCTGAAGTGGCACATACCAGCACCATGAGCATTGAAGACGTAGCGCGTTTGCATGCCATATCAGCCTACCACCGAGTCATAATGTTTGACGATATCATTGCTGGTTTTTTACTCGCTATGGGGCCTAAGAGCCCTTACATAAATGACAATTATGCATGGTTTAAAGTGCATTATCCTAGCTATATGTACATCGATCGCATTGTGCTTGATGCCGAATACCAAGGTAAGCGACTGGGACAACTATTATATCAAGATCTATTTTCATGGACTCAAGAACAAAACGTTATCCATGTCGTGTGCGAATATAATGTGATGCCACCGAATCTGCCATCAGCCAAATTTCATCAACGATTAGGTTTCAAAGAAGTGGGTTTTCAATGGTTGCCTCTTAATAAGAGCAGCACAGCGACATTAACGGCTGATGATGAAATTAATGTCAAAACACATAAAAAAGTCTCTATGCAATGCTGTGACTTGTCCCGCTGTTGAGGTACCTTGCTCATCGGTATGGGGTTACTTTACCTAGCGACACATAAACAAGGCGTAAGCGCGTTTTAACACTACTGCTTACAGGTATGTCAAACACCTGCAATGGCGCGTTAAAATCGCGATAAAAAAGCAGGATAAAGAGAAAAATAAGAAGGGCTATAAATGCAAAATATTGTGGATAGCATTTACCAAGAGATGCGTAGTCGCACGGATCGCGGCAAAGTCGCTAATTACATACCGCAACTAGCCTGTGTTGATCCCAACCAATTCGCGCTGACCGTGGTCACTCAAGAAGGTGAGGTGTTTAGTGCTGGTTGTGCACAGACTTTGTTTTCTATTCAAAGTATTTCCAAAGTGTTTACCCTAACGATGGCATTAGGCAAACTAGGCGATGCTTTATGGGCACAAGTAGGAAGAGAGCCCTCTGGTGACCCATTCAACTCCATTGTTCAGCTTGAGCATGAAGGCGGGATCCCGCGAAACCCATTTATTAACGCCGGGGCCATTGCGGTCGCTGATGCTATTATGGGCCACAATGAACCTAAAGAAACCTTAGCTGAAATCCTGCATTTTGTGCGTTTTGTGGCAAATGATGACAGTATCTCAATTGATGAGAAGGTCGCTCAATCAGAAATGATGACGGGCAGCAGAAATGCCTCTCTAGCGCATTTTATGGCGTCTTTTGAGCGCTTAGAAAACCCAGTAGACAAGGTACTGGGCACCTATTTTCATCACTGTTCGATATCCATGACCACAGAACAATTGGCCAGAGCTGGCATGTTTTTAGTGTCAAACGGCACTAATCACTGCACGGGTATGCGTGTTGTACCTGAGCATCGTGCCAGGCGCATTAATTCATTAATGTTGATGTGTGGTCATTACGATGGTTCAGGGGAGTTTGCTTATCGAGTAGGCTTACCGGGTAAAAGTGGAGTAGGCGGTGGTATTTTGGCCATTGCCCCTGGCAAAGCGTCTATCGCAGTGTGGTCCCCTGGGTTAGACAAGATTGGTAACAGTAAATTAGGTACTGAAGCGTTGGAAATGCTAGTACAAGAAACTGGTTGGTCCATTTTCGGCCACTAAGACACTACCTTTTCTAAAAATAGTATATAAAATAAGGAGATACGGCTTTAGGTAGCACTCTAGCTATAACCTGCTTTTTTATTGTGCCTCGTTAGGGAAACTGCATGTCAACCCATCGTCATTTTTATCAGCCTCATCAAGGGCACGCATTAAAACATGATCCTTTTAATGCGATAGTCGCGCCGCGTCCTATTGGGTGGATTTCTACTAAAGCATCTTCGGGGGAATTAAACCTCGCTCCTTACAGCTTTTTTAATGCGTTCAACTATCATCCACCTATCATCGGTTTTGCCAGTATCGGTTATAAAGACACCGTTAAAAATATCGAACAAAGTGGCGAGTTCTGCTGGAACCTAGTGACGGAATCGCTTGCTCAAGCGATGAATCAGACCAGCGCAACCCTGCCAAGCCGTGAGAGTGAATTTGACTTCGCTGGCTTGGCATTAGGTGAATCACATGTGATTGATGTACCTCACGTCGCGGCGAGCCCATCTGTTTTGGAGTGCCGAAAAAGTCAAATCATTCAGTTGACTGGTGCCGATGGGAAGTTGGTCGATACATGGATGGTAATGGGTGAAGTAGTCGGTGTACATATTGATACAGCATTCATTGTTGATGAAGTTTATAACACAGCATTAGCAAAGCCCGTATTACGAGGCGGTGGAGCCGGGGATTATTTTAAAATCGATCCCGAACAGAAATTTACCTTATCTAGGCCATAATAAAGAAGCTAATGAAATACTTGATATAGAGGAAATATGGAAATTATCAGAAGTAAAAAATTTACCGCATCACTTCCTTGGGGATCAATGAAAATAGCTAACATGAACGGGATAACCACTAAGCTGCATTGGGCAAACGAACCCTATCGCTGGCATGTTAATGAAGGTGAGGAAGTGTTTGCCGTACTCGATGGCATGGTTGAAATGCAATACATGAAGGACGGGGTGGTGCACACCAGCTTGCTCAATCAAGGTGATATTTTTTATGCCAATGAGGGAACCGAGCATGTCGCCAGCCCGGTGGGGGAAGCACGTATTTTAGTGGTGGAAACTGAAGGCAGTATTTAAGGTTTATCTAGTGTAATGCTAAGCCCAAGTCGAGGCGACGACTCGGGTGGCTTGCTTATGCATAATTTTGTAAGAATGCAAACATGACTTTCAGTGCGATTTCTATATCTGGCACCTCTATCGCTTCGCCAGGATGATGACTTAATCCTTTTTCGCAGCGCATAAACAGCATAGCAACGGGGCATACATCAGCCATGGCCATGGTGTCATGCCCAGCACCAGATGCGAGCGTAAAAGGCAGAACTTCACTAGTTTTACACGCATTCAACAATTGTTGCTGCAAATTCTCGTCACATTTTACCGCTGGCGCTTGGTGCGTTGGCGCGATATCCATTTTTACACGTCTTTTCTGTGCGATAAGGTTTAATTCATCAATGATGAGTTTTAAGGTCTCATCCCTTAGGGCGTCATCAATACTGCGTATGTCTAAGCTAAAAGTGGTCGCGCCTGATATAACATTAACCGCACCTGACAAACATTTTAGATGACCCACAGTCGCCACTATGCCTTTTTCTGTGGCCAAACGCTCAATGGCTAAAATCATTTCACTCGCTGCAGCAAGTGCATCTTGGCGCATGGGCATGGGGACTGTCCCCGCGTGACCTGCTAAGCCTTTTAGGGTGATAGCAAAACGTTTTGCTCCAGCAATGCCATTGACCACACCAACGGCTAAATCGTTGTCTTCAAGTACTGGGCCTTGTTCGATATGAAACTCGAAAAAGTCGCTGACATTAGATTGGCTGCGGGATGCGTTGTGTACTTCGGCAATATCAAGCCCAGCATCGAGAAACGCTTGGGTCAACGACACACCATTTTCATCAGTCAAATCGTTCCATTTTTCTTGCCACGTACCGGCAACCGCACAGCTACCTAATAAGGTTGCTCCAAATCGTGTGCCTTCTTCGTCACCAAACCCCACTAATTCTAGATGAAAAGGTAACTCGATATGATGATCATGTAGATAATGAATTAAGCTCAATGGCGCCAATACACCTAAGATCCCATCGTATTTTCCGCTATTGGGCACGGTATCTAAGTGGCTACCTATGACTAACGTTTTGGCATCAGGATGACTACTTGGATAACGCCCCCATTGATTGGCGGCTGCATCTTGCCAGGTTTCCATGCCTGCTTGTTCCATCCATAAAGCCACCTGGCGGTTAGCTTGTAAATGCTCAGGCGTTAGGTACTGCCGGTCAATACAATCCGGGTCTTGACTAAAATGGGCGAGCACATCACAGCGCTCGTATGTTTGAATAGCGTAGGGGGCTAATGTGGTCATTAACCTTTCCCGCTGTACACAGAGAACGCGCTATCAATGGCTTGGCCAGCCTGTAATGTGTGGCCGGCTCTGCGCAGTAAGGTTTCAAGGGATTGCAACGTATGCAATACCGTGTCCTGACGAGCGTTATAACCCATGGTGCCGATACGCCAAATCTTACCGTGTAGCGGCCCAAAGCTCGTGCCGATCTCTATATTAAAATCGTGCAGTAATTGATGACGAATTTGTTCACCATCGACACCCTGTGGAATATAGACCCCGACCACGTTGTTCATCTTGTGACGTAAGTCCCCAAAAGGTTTCAGGTTCATCCCTTGAATACCAGCCAGCATGGCATTTCCGTGTAATTCATGACGGGCGATGGACGCTTCAACGCCTTCTTCTAACAAATTTATCGCGCATTCGCGGGCACAATAAAGCATGGACGTTGCTTCGGTGTGATGGTTTAAGCGCTCTTCTCCCCAGTAATCAAGGATCATGGGAATATCAAAGTAGTTCGAACGAATGCGGCTACCATTGCCGGCATTATGATGATCGGCTTTTATGCCGGCCTCAACATGTTGACGCCCGCGGACTAATTCGACGTAACGTTCGCTTAGTGTAATTGGCGCACTTCCACTGGGGCCGCCTAAACATTTTTGTAAACCAACGGACACTGCATCTAATTGCCATTTATCGGTTTCAAAAGGGTTGCCGCCAATGGAGGCGGTGGCGTCTGAGTAAAAAATGACATCATGGCGACGGCAAATTTCACCTATGTGCTCAAGCGGCTGCAACATGGTAGTAGAGGTGTCACCTTGCACTAAAGCGAGGACTTTAGGTTGAACGCGCTTAATCGCCTCTTCAATTTGCTCAGGCTCGAATATTTCGCCCCATGTGGCTTCAATGCAGTGCACATCTGCGCCTGCTCGTTCGGCAATTTCTTTAAGTAAATGCCCGAAACGACCAAAAATGGGTACCAGAACTTTATCTCCTGGTTCGATGCATGACACTAAAACAGCTTCAATTCCAGCTCTTGAGGTACCGTCAATCAATAGCGTAGCCTTATTTTTGGTCATAAACACATCACGATATAAACTCATGACTTCGTTCATATAACCGGTCATAACTGGGTCGTACTGACCGATCAGTTGCGTAGACATGGCACTCAACACCCGGGGATAACAGTTTATTGGTCCAGGGCCCATTAGCAGGCGAGGAGGGGGAGTAAGGTGTTTCACTATGCGTTGCGCTCCAAGGTAAACATTAAAAGATAAAATTAAAAATGGGTTTTACTCACACCGTTATATAAATAACTGTGCAAGCATGCGTGTGCCGGTGATGAGTAACACCACGGCGAAGATTTTTTTCAACATATTGGCATCAAGTTTAGAGGCGATACCTGCACCGATAGGCGCGCAAATAACGGTTAACGGCACAATGCAAGCAAAGCCTACAAGATTGATGTAACCGAAAGTGCCAAGTGGTGCATCTTGCGGTGTTTGGCCGAAAATCAGTAAGTAAAGTGCAGCAGGAAACGAGATGATCAGGCCAATCGCAGCAGCCGTGCCCACGGCCTTGTGGGCAGGATAATTAAAAGCGGTTAAAATCGGCACGGATAACGTGCCGCCACCGATGCCTACCATTGAACTGAAAAAACCGATACAACCTGCGATAATAGATTGACCTATACGGCCAGGTAAGCTATCCGCTAGCGCTGATTTTCCTGTTCTGAACAACATGTTAAGGGCAGATAGCGTCGCTACGATCCCAAATAAGGTTGTTAGGTATCGGCCATCTACTTTGGTCACAAGCCAACTGCCAATCAGTACGCCAATTAAAATCAATAACCCCCATTGCTTGAGTAAGTCTGCATCAACATTGCCTTTTTTGCGGTGTGAGCGAATCGAGCTGATAGAGGTCGGAATAATGGTTGCTAAGGAGGTGCCTGTTGCAATATACATGGCACTTTCTGGGCTGACACCGAAGGACTGGAACAAGAAAAACAACACGGGTACGATCACTATTCCGCCGCCCACACCAAGCAATCCTGCCAGTAAACCTGCGAAAATGCCTGTGCCGATCAATGCGGCGATTGTTGGCAGGTTGTTTAACACTAATTCCATCATTTTATTATTCGTCTCTATAAAGTTGTAAAGTATGTTTTCAGTTATGCGTGTAGCGCGATTACTCTAAAGTGTGTGCTGCAAATGCGTTTCCGTCACTGCGAGGGTCGGTGGCAGCTGTTACCGTATTGTCAGGTCGTTTAACAACCGCGCCAGCGTGACCCATTAATTCATTACATGAATCAACCAGCGCAATATCATGACCTTTAGCTATGAGTTCGTTTTGAATAGTATTTGCTAAGTCTTGCTCAATTTTCAAATTGTGACTCTCATCACCCCAAGTTCTGCCAAGTAACCAGCGACCTAAGCGAATAGATTCAGGCAACGACTTTTGTTGATAAATATAGCGCGCGAACAAGGCGGCTTGTGTTTGAGGTTGGCCTTCGCCGCCCATGGTGCCATAGCTTAAGCGTCGACCGTCTTTCAGCTCAGCAAAGGCAGGGTTTAAGGTATGAAATGGTTTCATGCCTGGGGCCAGTTCTTGCAAGTTATCAGGGGTTAACGAGAATGATGTGCCACGGTTATTCCACACAATCCCCGTTTGTGGCGAGACAACACCACTACCAAATTCCCAGTAAATACTTTGGATGTAACTAACCATTCGGCCTTCACCATCACATGCTCCCATCCATATTGTGTCTCCGGGTTTCGCTTGATGTGGCCAAGGTAACGCGTGTTCAAGGGTGATGTCAGCTAGCATACTATCTAGTGATTCTGCCGATAGCAGGCTTTGCAACTCGACGTTCAAGCGACTGGCATCACCGACAAATTGATTGCGCTTGATAAAGGCTTGCTTTGTGCACTCCACTAACAAATGCACAAACTCGGCTTCTGTTGTGGCCAAGTGTTGTACTTTATCGAATAAAGCCAGTATTAATAACGAAGCAACGCCTTGAGTAGGGGCCGGTAAGTTGTATAAGGTACCTACGGATGTGGTTACCGAGAGCGGCTCAACAATTTTAGCTTCGTAAGCGTTAATATCTTCAAGGGTGATAGGGGAGCCGGCTGCGTGCAAATCTTCTGCTAACGCCTGGGCTATTTCGCCTTGGTAAAAATCCTGCAATCCATTTTCTGCTAATTTGTTCAAGGTTTTTGCGATGGTTGGCAGTTTTAGGATCTTCCCTTTTTTCAAACTCTTACCTTTGATCAAAAATTGTTCAAAGTGAGGGATTGTTGATAATTCCTCGAAGGTTTTTTCACTGGCGTCTTGCAAACTTTGTGTGACTTCGATACCCCATTCAGCTTGGCCTATCGCTGGGGCGAGTAGTTCACTCAGCGGCAAAGGTGTTTGCCATGTTTTACTGATCTCCAGTGCTTTATGCCAACCTGCGACAGCGCCTGCCATGGTCAACGCGGCTTTAGAACCTCTTGAAGGAATAGCAGATTGCCCAGCGTAATAACTAAGAGTAGCGTTTTTACACGCCGTACCGCTGGCATCAATCGCTATGGGGGCTTTTCCGGGCTCACTGATTAGCCAAAAGCCGTCACCGCCCATGCTGTTCATGTGTGGGTAGACCACTGAAATAGACGCAGCAGCAGCCACCATGGCTTCTATGGCGGTACCACCATGTTGCAAGACATTTTGTCCAACTTGACTCGCTGCGTAATGTGGCGCTGTAAATGCGACAGGTTTTGATGTGTTACTCATTATTATTCATTCTCTAAAAGCATGCGTGCGATTTCGATTAACTGTTTGTCATGATTTTTTTGGCCAATTAATGAAAATCCAATAGGCGCCTGCGGGTTAATGGCTAGCGGAATATGTAACTGAGGTAGACCACATAGACCTGCAATACAGGTAAGGTTCATCAGGGTATTCCGATAAGTGGCTAATTGTTCACTCGGCGTATTTATTAGTGGCGCGGCGCCGGGCGTTGTTGGTAAAAATATCACATCGCATTGACTAAATAGATGTTGGATGTGAGAAATAAATTGTTTTTGTTTTTTCTTTGCATTTTGCTGCTGATCTTCAGTGATAGTGGCACACCATTCGAATCGCTCTTGTATATCAGGAGCAAAGGTAGGTTTTTGCTCTGTTATCCACTGCCCATGGGTTTGCCAGATTTCATAGCCTTGCAAGATACGAAAGGTTCCGCTGGCCTGTGTTAATAAATCTGAAGATAAACCGGAGGATAGAGTGCACTGGCGCTTAACCATTCTATTGTACGCAGTACCCAGTGTGTCAGAGTATTCACATTGGGCGGCTAACTCTTCAGCGAAGCCGATTTTAGCGTCTTTCACTGAGCAAGGTGTTTGGTCGTCGTCCTTGTTAAGCAATACCTGCGCGACCTTATCTAAGGTCGATAAATCCCGGGTTATCCAACCCACAGTATCAAAACTCGGTGCAAGGCTGACCATATGCTCACAGCTAACACGCCCATGCGTGGGGCGCAAACCAAACAAGCCGTTATAGCTAGCCGGTACACGTATTGAGCCACCGGTATCAGTGCCCAAACCTACTTGTGCGCTGCCTTCGCGCACAGCCACTGCCGATCCACTTGATGAGCCTCCGGGCAGTCTATCTGGTGCGGATATATTAAATGGCGTGCCGTAATGAATATTCTGGCCATTTAAGCTATACGCCAATTCGTCGGTGATGGTTTTACCGACTAAAGATGCACCGGCATGTAAAAGAGCGTTAACTGCAGGCGACGTTTGCTGCGGTGTAGGGTGGCTCGCTAACCAGTCTGGATTCCCAGCGGTGGTGGGTAATCCCTTAATATGAAATAAGTCTTTAACCGCTAACGACACACCGTTGAGGGATGCATCGCTGCTTTGCTTGTTTTGGTCTGATTCTTGGCCGGGTTCTTGGTTTAGTTGTAATACGTATGGTGTCTGACTGATAAAATGCGATGCAGCGTTACTCATATAAACTTAGAAAGTTGACCAAATGGTCCTATATGAAACAAATGTTTCATCAAATAGTCAAGAGAAACATGTGTAATATTTACTATATCGGGATCATTATGCGCTGAATATAAAATAACCGCGATAAATCAGCGGCTAAAGAGCAATGAACTGAAACGTGAGCGAGCCACAAGGCTTGAAACGAAATAGGCATAAATCATCGTTTATTAGGTTGAGATCATACTGAGTGGGTGCTGCTCTTAGCGAAGGGGGCTACTCACAATAGATGGGAACACCGCGCAGGCGCTACTGTGGATTGCGCCACTTGAGGAAGGCCTCATTAAACCTGCGCGGTTTCGTCGATACGTTAATTAAGTCATCGATTTAGGATCGAGTAATTTTTCTAGTTCCTCCCGAGGAATGTCTGTCACTTGTGCGGCAACATCAATGACTGGGCGTTTTTCCTCATACGCCGCTTTGGCAATCAATGCGCCTTTCTCATAACCCACTCTATTGTTTAATGCTGTAACTAATATGGGGTTCATGCTGATTGATTCGGCCATACGATCACTGTTGGCCCTCATAGTGACAATCGCTTTATGGGTGAGGGCGTTAATGCCGTTACTCAAGATGGAAATGCTGGTTAACAAGTTGTACCCAATAAGAGGTAGCATGGTATTTAGTTGAAAATTACCTGACTGGCCTGCAATCGTGATGCTTTGGTGATACCCCATGACTTGTGCGCACACCATAGCCAAAGCTTCAGGTATAACGGGGTTCACCTTCCCCGGCATGATGCTACTTCCTGCTTGCAGTTTATCTAGCGCTATTTCCCCAAGTCCAGTCAGTGGGCCGCTGTTCATCCACCTGAGGTCATTGCATATCTTCATTAAGCTTACTGCCAGCGTATTGAGATGTCCGCTGACTTCAACCGCTGTGTCTTGACTGCTGATGGCAGAAAAATAATTATCCACTGGCATAAAACGCAGGCCAGTTAATTGACTTAAATGGCGACACGCAGTGGCGGCAAAATCGCGGTGGGTATTGATCCCAGTGCCGACGGCTGTGCCCCCTAATGCCAATGCGGAAATACGCGGTAACACTTCAATTAGCCGGCTAATTGATTGTTGAATCTGCTTGCTCCAACCACTTAATTCTTGGCCCAGGGTGATCGGCATAGCATCCATTAAATGAGTGCGACCTGTTTTCACCGTATCTCGATACAAAATGCTTTTGGCATCAACAGCTGATTGTAAACTTTGCAATCCAGGTATTAAGTGCTGGCTTAGGGCTAATGTTGCGCTTACATGAATAGCGCTAGGGATAACATCGTTTGAACTTTGCCCCATGTTCACATGATCGTTAGGGTGTACATGCCTGCCAAGTTTTCGTTCGGCTAAGCTCGCAATAACTTCGTTGGCGTTCATATTGGTGCTGGTGCCAGATCCTGTTTGATACACATCAACCATAAATGCGTTATCGTGATCGCCTTGTGCAACCTCCATAGCAGCGCGCTGTATGTCGATGGCTATTTCACTGTCTAACCCAGCTACTTCAGCATTGGCATACGCCGCGCTTGCTTTTAGTAAGGCTAACGCATGAATGAACTCACTTGGCATGGGCGTGCCGCTTATTTTGAAATTATCTAACGCGAGGGAAGTTTGCTCTTTATATAGCGTTTCCGGTGCTTGAGTGTCGCCAGATAAGGTCTCAGATGATGAACTTAGTGAAGTTAGATGTTCTGGAGATGAATCAGCGTTCTTGTCACGTGGGCTATGCATAGGTGTTCCTTACAGTACTGTAGGGGAATAAAAATTATCTACAGTAGACCTTGGTGTGAATAGATGGTTTTCAAGGGAGCAACTGCTTATTTACTCATTGTCAGCCTTAAAGCCAAGCCATCATGCAGCCCACCACGTAGTCTTTAGCGTTTTTCTAGCTCGTCTAACTCTTCATACAAAGAAGAGATTTCACTGATGCGACGATCAGCGGTTTTATCAAGCAAGGTGAAGACTTGATTGCAGATAATTGATATCACACTCATGGGCGCTGCATAGCTATCTAAGGCTTGCTCTTGCCCTAGTTGACAGATTATCAATTGCTTCACTTGATCAGCATAAATTTGCCCCGAGGGATCGGCTAATAAGGCCACGTTGTGGTGTTGAATTTTATCCAGTAAGGGTTTAAATATTTTAGGTCGGCGGCGAAAGCCAACCAGAATAACCAATTCGTCTTCACTTATATCTCGTAATTCTTCACTTAAAGTTTGCCCTGGTTGGGGTAATAAGCGCACTTTGCTGCGGATCTGCAGCAATTGCTGCCTAAAATGCAGTGCAACTGGATAGCTATTGCGAAAACCAATGAGGGTAATTCGAGACGCCTGGCAAATAGATTGGATCAGGCCATTTAACTGAGTCTGATCAAGATTGCTCCACGTCTGCTCTATGCGCTGGATCTCCCGATTAAGGGCTCCTCCCTGATCAGACTCCATATACATGGGGTAACCATTGGCGCGAAACGTGTTCAGCTCTTGTTTGGCGTCATGATGTGAGTCATAGCCTAATTGGCGAAAAAAACGACTCACCGTGGCTTTAGACGTTTGTGTCTTTTCGGCGATTTGCGCCACAGAACAACTGAGAACATCTAACGGGGTATGCTGTAAATGATCGGCAATTAATCGGGCATTTGGAGAAAGGCCTTGATACTGCTGTTCAATGCGCTCAATGAAGGGTATTTTTGCCAAAATGTCGCGTTCATTATAATAAGTGGCTGTATAGCTTATACCAATTTGTTGTTATAAAGGAACCATTGCTCCACTCAGTTGCTCTTTGCAGCTTGAAGAATTCGCCCGGTAATTTGATCGATACCCTATAAATGACCATTAGAATTTTTGGTGTATTTGACGGCAATTGTATCCCTAGGTCGATGAAACCTAGCTACCCTAACCACGCGATGATAGCGCTTAGAAAGCCATAAGGTTAAAATAGGCCATTGCATTCATTTAGATACACCTAATAGAGAGCGTTCCTAGTGTTTGAAAGAGGATCTCAATTTAGCCCTACGATGGCAGCTGAGGGTTGGCCAAAAATCGTTATTTTAACAGGGGCAGGCATTTCAGCGGAATCAGGTTTAAAGACGTTCCGCGATAATAACGGATTATGGGAAGAGCATTCAGTACAGGATGTTGCAACGCCAGAAGCCTTTGTTCGAAACCCTGAATTGCTCTATCGATTTTACAACCAGCGCAGAGCGCAATTGCAAAGTGACAATGTAAAGCCGAATGCAGCACATATTGCACTTGCTCAATTAGAATCTGTACTACCTGGTCAAGTATTGGTGATTACCCAGAACGTTGATGACTTGCATGAGCGGGCAGGAAGTAAAAATGTATTGCACATGCACGGTGAGTTATTATCTGCTCGCTGCTGCCATAGTCAACGCCGCTTTTCGATGAAAAACCAGTTTGATGGCAACAGCCGATGTAAATGTTGTACACCAAGCCAAAATATTAGACCGGATATTGTCTGGTTTGGTGAAATGCCCTTTTATATGCAGGAGATAGAGCGTTCAGTGCAAGAGGCCGACGTGTTTATATCCATCGGTACGTCAGGCAACGTTTATCCTGCAGCGGGTTTAGTGCAAATAGCGAATGAATATGGAGCACATACTGTTGAGCTTAACTTAGCGCCAAGTGAGGGGAATAATAATTTTTTAGAGGCGTACTACGGTTTAGCCAGTGATGTCGTACCTAACTACATAAAAAAATATATTAAGGGTAATTAAATGGAGCTGAGTCTTTATTGGGGCGAGTTCTTAACAATCGCCGGGGTACACTTGTTGGCAGTGGCAAGTCCAGGTCCAGACTTCGCAATTGTGCTAAAGCACAGCATCAGTTATGGTCGGCGCATCGCGATGATAACCAGTGTGGGGGTCGGCACTGCGATACTCTTGCATGTGACTTACTCTTTGCTGGGTATTGGTCTGCTGCTCAAAACGAACCCTTTGGTTTACACCATATTTAGTTATTTAGCAGCGGCTTATCTAGTCTATATCGCGATAGGCGCACTTAAAAGTAAGGCGCCAGATAACACTGCACCGGTGTCGGCCAACGTGACACAAAGCACCATCAGTGACAAAAAAGCATTTGCTGTGGGATTTTTAACGAACGGATTGAACCCCAAGGCAACCTTGTTCTTTTTATCGGTATTTGCTGTGGCTGTATCAGCCGAAACGCCAAGCAGTATCAAATTGGTCTATGGATTGTATCTCGCAGTAGCAACAGGCGTATGGTTTTGCTTCTTGTCATATTTACTTGGCACGCGAAAAGTCCGTGCCTTTATTCGCCAATATAGCCATTGGTTTGACCGCATCATGGGGGGAGTTCTTTTGCTGCTGGCAGCAAAATTAGTCATGACGTAAGCTAGATAAGCGCGCGTTTGCGTTCGTCGTTGACGCGTCTATCTTCGCAACTTTTCTGCATTTCAGATAAAATAATTAAGTCGTAAGAGCAAAAGGTAATTTGGTGGAACAAAACAATAAAAACACACTGGGCGGTGATATTAATCAATCGTTGTCTGGCGATACGCAGCTAGATCTCAATGCGTGCGTTAAAGAAGGCTGGTTACTGTCAAAACGTCACTTTTATCGTATTTTGCAAGGGGCATTATTCACCTTAGGCATGATCCTGCTGTTGCTGATGTTGATAGGTCGATTCGTCAGCATTGAAGAATTACAAAACCCGTCGGTGTCCCTCAGTTTCGGCCTAAACTTGCTTTTTACACTCATTACCACGCCGCTTATCACTGCGCTAATGATGATGGGGATTGGCCATAGCGTTGGCCTACAAGTGGCCTTTATGAGCTTGGTAAAGCGAATGGCGGGGTCGGCTATGTTGATTTTCTGTGCTTTGATGCTAGGTGCTCTCGTCAATTTGGGATTGGGCTTATATATTTTGCCTGGGATATATCTGGCTATGTCCACCGGATTTACCCTAATTCTTTTAGTTGAAAAGAAATACCGACCCAGCCAAGCCATATTGGTATCAATGCGCGTGTTTAATCGCTATTGGTTGCCGTTGAGCCAGTTTTATATTGTCTCTTTTGTCCTCTTTATTGCAGGCCTGTTTACCTTTGGTATTGCGCTTGTTTGGATTGTGCCTTGGTATCTTCATACTAAAGGCGTGTTGTACCGTACTTTGTTTGGTGTTGAAGTCAGTGGCCAACCTTCGGATAAAACAGACAATAAAGACTCGGTTTTTTATGCATAACACCCATAAAACATATCAAAAATTTCGATATTTTGCAGTCGCATGTGGCCTGTTCGCCATTATGTATATTGCCGATGATTATTTTAAAAACCAATTACCTGATACTGCACTGCAACTCAGTGACGATGAGATGCGTATTTTAATTGATGATATTGGCCGGCAGTCTCAAGCTTCCCCTCATTCCCTTGAGGCCAAAAAAATCCCAAACTTCAAAAAATATGATGACGTCATTGAAAAGAAGCGTGCATTTTTCGCCTATTTATTACCTGAAATACAACATCAAAATACGGTAACATTGATTAAGCGCCGCGCGGTCAAAAGCATCGCCCAACAACTTGAAGCGCATCATACTTTAAGCCCCTTTACTGTTAAATTGCTGAAAAATATGCGCCGCGAGTACAAGATTGACAAGGGTCTGACAGATCTTCAAGCGACAGCAGTGTTGCTGCATCGGGTAGATATGATCCCCCCTGAGCTGGTGCTCATTCAAGCGGCTAACGAATCAGGATGGGGCACATCTCGCTTCGCCAGAAAGGGCTATAACTTCTTTGGCTTGTGGTGTTTTAAAAAAGGTTGCGGTTTTGTTCCTAAGCGCAGAAATGAAGGCACTGTGCACGAAGTGGCAAAATTTAAAGACTTATCCCACGCAGTTAAAACCTATATCAGAAACCTAAACCGACATTATGCTTATAAGGAACTACGGGATATTCGCGCTGACCTTCGCGCTCAAGATAAAACAATTACCGCTAGCGCGTTAGTGCATGGCTTGCAAAGCTATTCAGAGCGCGGCCAAGATTATATCGATGAATTATTAAGCATGATGAGAGTCAATAAAGAGTACATGAATTTATGAAAAAGTGGTTATTAGTCGCTTGGGTCATACCAAGCTGCTTCGCAGTAGCGCAACAACAAAGTCACAATCAATCATCAATCGCGAAAACGCCTACATTAAATGTTGAGTACAGCAGTTTTTACAGTCATGTGCGCAAATTGGATGACAAAGATACCAGTGCTCTACAATTTGCGTTTGGCTTCAAGCACGTGCAGAGCAAAGCGCTTTGTCATATTACTCAGGCGTATATTCACACTCAAAAGCAGGATATTCCACTCACGGTTACAAACGAACAACGCTTTACTGTACCTAGCGAAAAAGCCTTGAATATGGCGAAAGCCCAAGTCGCGTTAACGTTGACTGAGCCTGCGAATCAATGTGATATGTCAGTGCAGCTTGAAACCAAGCCAGAGTGGCTAAAAAGGCAATATACTGCAGACGAATTAGCAACCTTGTTCACTCAATACCAAACTTTCTTTGATGACATGGGCAGTTTTCTGTCGTTTCTGATGCCCTCTGTCGATGGGCTAGTCGTGCACTTCTCTGACCTTTCCCTCAACAAAACGCTTGCGGACGGTGCTGTAATCGAACATGGCAGTTTGCACCTTTCTAAGGACTGGTTGAACGAGAAACACAGCTTGGAATTACCGCTTTCACCGTTACGCATAACCGCTAAGACCACTAAGTAAGCTGGTTTTTATATTAAATGTCTGTTTTATAAAGGCTAGTGAAGATGCTAGCCTTATAAGCGGATAATCTGTGATGCTATGAAGCAAAAAAGTATACAATCGACACCATGCTAGGCAAAAAGCTAACATATTTAGTCATAAATCAGATGCCAAATCGCTTCAGGTAAACGCGTTAACGCAACCACTGTAAACGGCTCATTAGTAGTGTGTTGTCTGAACTAATCTAAGCGTAATTGATAGCGAATTTGATCAGCAATACGCTTTACACTGTTTCGACCTTCTTCAATTAGTTCTCCCGCCCGGTAGAACTCCATCATGCCGAAATCACGTAGTTGTGGCTCTATCAGAATATCAGGGGGATTACCGGCTAAACGTGAACGGGTGACACGTGCTTGTAATATATCTAAAGAGCCAGCCATAACACCTATCATGCTGGGGGGATGGTTTTTAGCCGCCCGGGGGCGAGCTGCTTCACTGTGAAGCTCCACATCATCTTGATCATCAGGTTTTCTGTCTTCATTAATGTCTTTGCTGTCTTTGTCTTTCTTATCGCTTTTGAACCATTTTGACAGTGAGTTTTGACTTTTACTGAACATGTCTGAGATTTTTTGTTGATTGCGCTCACGTTCTTTTTCGTTGTTATCCATAGCTTGTGGCCGAAAATCAGCACTGAGGTTAACGGCAAAAACGATATCTGCACCTAAATGACGACATAAGTTTACGGGGACCGGGTTAACCACACCACCGTCAACTAGCCAGCGGTCGTTGAAGGTTGTAGGGGGGAATAAGCCTGGAATAGCACAAGACGCGCGCACCGCATCAACCACAGAGCCAGTTAAAAAATTGATTTCTCGGCCGCTGTATAAATCGGTTGCGACACAAGCAAATGGTTTACATAGCTCTTCAAACGTTTCTTCACTGAAGTTATCTTGCAATGCTTTGAAAACTTTCAAACCGCTGACTAAACCGCCGCGGTACAAGCCGACCCCCATTAAAGCGAACACTTGCCACTCGGTTAAACTGCGAACCCACTCTTCTAATGGGTCTAGTTTGTTCGACGAATAGGCTGCGCCAACGTAAGCACCAATTGAGCAACCGGCAACCACATCAATTTTTATCCCTAGCTCTTCAAGCGCTTGGATCACACCTATGTGTGCCCAGCCACGAGCGGCTCCACTGCCGAGGGCTATTCCTATCTTCAATGTGTGGCTCCTAATCTATTCGTGTAATGGGGACTGCCAAGGTATCCACTTTTGTTACGGGCGTTAGTTCAAGGGGATCAAACGCGGTATCGCCTTCAATGCTTGTGCTGTTGCTGTGGTCAAGATCATTGAAATTAAACGCACCAGGGTCTGCTAGATGTGACGGCACGACATTCTGCAGCGCCTTAAACATGGTTTCAATACGACCAGGAAATTGCGTATTCCATTGCGCTAACATTAGTTTAACTTGCTTACGTTGTAAGTTTTCTTGAGAGCCGCATAGGTTACAGGGGATAATAGGGAAGCCTGATAAAATCGAATAATCCGCAATATCTTGTTCAGCACAATAGGCAAGGGGGCGGATCACCACATTGCGGCCATCATCACTGGTTAACTTGGGTGGCATAGATTTTAAACGTCCATTGTGAAACATGTTCAAGAACAATGTTTCGAGCATATCATCCCGGTGGTGACCCAAAGCGATTTTTGTGACGCCCATTTTAATCGCGTTGGAATACAAAATTCCGCGACGCAAACGTGAGCAAAGCGAGCAAGTCGTTTTTCCTTCAGGCACCTTATCAACGACGATTGAGTATGTATCTTCTTCGATAATGGCGAAGTCTACGCCTAGGCTCTCAAGATAATTTGGTAAAACGTGCTCGGGAAAGCCTGGTTGTTTCTGGTCTAGGTTTACAGCAATAATCGAAAAGCTAATCGGGGCAGCCTTTTGCATATGTAACAACATGTCGAGCATGGTGTAACTGTCTTTACCCCCTGATAAGCACACCATGACTTTGTCGCCTTCTTCAATCATATTAAAATCAGCGATGGCTTGACCGGTTTTACGACGAAGTTTTGTTGTGAGTTTTTTTAGGCGCTTGTCGTTTTGGTCTGTCGCATCAATGTGTGATGAGGTGAGGTGCTTACTTGGCGCGGTGTCAGGTTTGGTACTAGAAACATGGTTCATGGATTAGGCAACTGTTGGATAATAAAAAGAAAGTACCAGCGGATTATAGCGAAGTTATTGGTTTAATTTAAGCGACATTCACTTGCTGAAGCACAAAGGTGCTTATCGTATCCTCAAATTTTTGAGCACTATTTCTGAAGAGGTCAAATCGTTTTGGTCGATTTCAAAAATCTCAGTTTCATTGAGTTTGAGCGAAACACGCTTAAATTGCCCATTTTTACCGAAAGTGCCCTCAAGCGGTATGTGCTAACAGCCGATGACCTAGATAAAACACGCTGGACCCCAAGTACAAAGGGTATTCTAATGTAATACTAAGCAACCTTCGCGGCGGTCTAAAGAAGTGGACTATCACTCATTATTCTTTTCAAGAACAGTCCACCGGGGACTCGTAGCCGTCAGGTTTGATGGCCAGTACGTCACAATTTAGCTTATCAATGACATGTTCAGCAGTATTGCCGATCAATACCCCTGAAATACCTTGACGCCCAACAGTGCCAAGGATCACAAGCTCAGCATCAATTTTTTCAGCAAGGGCAGGGATAACGTCTTCTGGTAATCCTTCTTCAATATGACTACATATTTCAGGAATGGCGTGTTTTTGAGCGTGTCGCGTCATGGCACCTTGATGATGGTCTTTGACTGAATCACTGTACACTTGTGGGTCAAACTCAGGAATTTCGATGGCAATGTTAACTGGCGTGCCGGGATACGCATTGACTAAATGCACTTCTGCTGAGAGTAACCCAGCAAACGCTTTGGCAGTGCGTGTTACGCAATCGTTGAGGGCGGTATGGTCGTCATCTTCAACACCCACGCTAACAGCCGCAAGTACTTTGCCCCCTGTGGGCCAATCATGATCTTTAACCAATAAAACCGGCACAGGGCTTTTTCGCATAATGTGCCAATCTGTGGGGGTAAAAATAACCGCTTTGAGGGTGTCATTGAGTTGCGTGCCTTTCACGATCAGGTCGTAGTCATGTTTGATAACCCGGCAAATAATGCTTTCCCACGCGCGATTATGCCACTCTACATTCAGATCAATTTTAATTCCGTGTTGTTTCTCAATGGGCGCTACCATTTCAGCGAGCCAAGCGCTCTTGTCTTCAATCACAGCGAAACGCATATTTTCGCGTTCGTCAGTGGACAACATAGTGGTCATTTCGTATGACAAGTCATAAATGGGTAAAAACGCAGTGATTTTGGCGCGGGTTATTTGCGCGATTTCGATGGCACGCAAAAGCGATTTTTGCTCTTCGTCTTCAGGATCGATAACTGCGAGTATTTTTTGATATTTCATCATTATTCTCCGTCGCTGATGTGACACTTTGAGTGTATGAGAGTAACGTTATAATTGCCATTTAAGTTACTATTTTACTGATTTAACGCAAGTTATTTTGATAAAAGGCGATGTGTTAGTTAGAAACAGTAGGTGAAAACGAGTATGGTTATCGACGTCAACAGATTAGGCATAAGCTTGCCAAAGCATATATAGCCCGAACACCAGCAAGCATATTGCAACCACTTGACGGGTTTTAGGGGCCGCTAAAATCTGTTTAATCGATTCTACGCCCGCCGCCATAACCACCAAAGCCGGTAAAGTGCCCAAACCAAAGAACAGCATGACTAAAGCGCCATTTATAGAGTTACCACTGGCTAGACTCCAAGTCAGTGTCGAGTAGACCAAGCCACAGGGAAGCCAACCCCAAATAACGCCATAGGGAAGGGCATAGAGCGGGTTTTTAAAGGGCAATAATGCTTTGGAAAGTGGGCGAATGTGGACCCAAAGTTTTGCTCCAACCCTTTCTACATAATGTAAACCCCGCCACCAGTTCCCCACATAACAGGCCATTGCAATAAGAAATAGGGCACTTATAGTGTGTAGCAGTGGTATGGCTTTTAATATTTCAGCTCGCTCAACAATACTGCCTAAATAGCCTGTCAGAGCACCTAAAGCGGTATAACTGGCGATACGACCAATATTGTAAGTTAGAACATAAGGCCACTGCTTTGCCCCTTTTGGCACCGCAAAGCTGAAGGCGCTGACAACGCCACCGCACATACCAAAGCAATGCACACTGCCAGCTAATCCGATTAAAAAGGCCGAAGCAATACTAAGGCTGTTCATTGTCACTCTGGGTTTCTTTGCCTTGGGAGCGGCTCTTTTGCTCAGTGGCGTCTTGCGGTTGGCTCGTCTGGCGCTTTTTCGTTGAATCGGATTTTATATCATCGTCGAAAAGTATGCTGTAGCCATGGCGCTCTAAATCTTCAAATTGGTTACTTTTGACCGCCCAGAAAAAAATCCCGATGGCAAGAGCGACAATGATAATAGCAAGCGGGATTAGGATATAAATGATACTCATGATGAAGCCTTAGGTGTTTATTTAAGTAACCGCACGGAATTAATCACAACAATAATGGAGCTAAGGGACATACCAATGACTGCCATCCAAGGCGTGAGAACTCCGCTCACGGCTAAGGGCAGTACCAGCATATTGTACCCTAAGGCCCATGCCATATTTTGTCTGATTTTTTGTTTGCAGCGCTGGGCCACAATGAATACATCGGGCAGCTTACCTAACGCATTTTTAAGCAAAATGATATCTGCCGATGATTTTGCTAAATCAGCTCCGGCACCTAAGGTGACAGCCACATCAGCTTGGGCCAATACTGGGGCATCGTTTATACCGTCGCCAATCATCAACACGCTATGCTCGTTTGCTTGTAATTTTTGAACGTAAGCTAGTTTATCTTGTGGCGTTTGTTGAGCTAGCCAATTTGAAATGCCGATATCTGATGCGATTTGACTTACATTTTTTTGATTGTCACCACTTAATAACGTGATGTCTTTGCGGCTCATTCGCAACAGCATATCCGGTACATCAGGTCTAAGTGTATCGCTTAGCTCAAATCCGCAGACTAGGTCACCGTCGATATGCATGAGCACACTGCTGCTTTTTAAGGCCGGATCATTAGGGAGGTCACGGCTATGGGCTGCACTTATTTCTACGTGTTTGTGATTAACGTTCGCACTCACACCTTCACCCAACGTAAAGCAGAACGCCTTCACATCAGAGAAAACCGGATATGCTTCAAACGCTTTAGCAATAGGATGCTCAGAATATTGTTCTACACTGTGAGCGTACGTAAGAAGCGTTTCGTCATCGAATAAAGAAATATTATGTATGGCCGCTAGTGACACTTCGCCTTCAGTTAAGGTGCCGGTTTTATCTAATACAATATGATCTACCTGCGTCAGTTGTTCTAGGACATCGGAGCGCTTCAACAGCACCCCTTGTTTGTTCAAATTTGCCATAGCAAATGATAACGCCGAGGGCGTTGCTAGGCCTAGCGCACAGGGGCAGGTAGCGATAAGTACCGAAATAGCAATCCAAAATGCATCAGGATCACCTTGTAACCACCAATAAATAAAACTGCCAGATGCAAAAAACAGTACTGCGACAACGAAGTACTGGGAGAATTGGTCTGCCATGGCGGCAATTCTTGGTTTGTTGGCCATGGCTTGCTCTTGCAAACGGGCAATTTGATTGACTAAAGCGTATTTAAATTGTGAGGTGACTTTTAAGGTCAAAGTACCGCTTTTGTTGATAGTGCCGCCGTATGCCGCATCGCCAACAGTTTTATTGACTGGGTAGAATTCTCCCGTCAGCAGCGATTCATCAACTTGCGCCTGCCCGCTTAGCACAGTGCCATCGATAGGCACGGTTTCGCCAGCCTTAACTAAAATAACATCGTCGAGCTGCAGTGATTTTGCAAGCGTTGGCTGAATTTCGTTTTCTACCATCAAATTTGCAGTGAGGGGAATATATTGCAGCATATTAGCCGAAATTTGTGCTGCTTTGTGCCGCGCCTGATGCTCAATAAAACGGCTCACGAGTAACAGGAAGATAAACATACAAACGGACTCAAAATACACCTGCCCCTGTTCGAATACTGTCGCCCAAACGCCAGAAAAATAGGTGCCGAGGAGCGCTATTGACACGGGGACATCCATGTTCACGCTTTTGGCCCTGAGGGCTTTAAAGGCACTTTGATAAAACCCCGCACCCGAATAGAACACCACTGGCGTGCTCAACACCAGACTGATCCAATTGAAAAATGAGCTAGTTTCCCTCTCTAAATCACCAAATAAATCAAAATACACGCCTATTGCAAGCATCATAACTTGCATTGTCATCAAGCCAGCGAGCCCAATACGTTTCAATTGTGCTTTGTGAGATTGTTGAAATAGGGCCTCGTGCTGTTCTTGTTGAAAGGGGCTAGGGTGATAACCAATACGTTCAATGGATGCCATGATCTGGCTCAAGCTTAACGCGTCAGAATACCAACTGACTAATGCGCGGTTCGCCGTAACGTTAACAGAGACTTGCTTAATGCCGCTGACTTTTGATAACTGCTTTTCAATTAACCAACCACATGCAGCACAGCTGATCCCACTCAAGCTAAGTTGAATTTCGCTGATATCACCTTGATGAACAACAAAATCTTGTTGGATACTCTGTTCGTCGAATATGGATAATTGCTCGAGTGTGTCTTGAATATTGTCATTGGCTTTTACCCCAGGCTCGGTACGAAATCGGTAATAATCGTCTAAGCCATTCTCTACGATGGCTTGGGCGACCGCTTGGCAGCCTGGGCAACACATTTGTCGCTCTTGGCCTAAAACGGAGACGTTATATTTATCGCCATCTACCGCAGGTAGGCCGCAGTGGTAACAAGATACGCTGTCAGTCATTAGGGATTAAAAGCTATGCTGTCGTCACTTGGAAAAGAAAGTGTCTGTTGAATCTTCCATACTTGATCGTGTGGCATCAATGCTACCTGCCATTTACCGGTCAAGTCATTTTCAGCACTGCCACGATAGATGCCTTGAGCATCGCGAAACAAATCAATGGTTTGATCTTTAGGCGCCTGCGTGACGTGATAAAAGGCTAAACGCAAAGCTGCACCGGTTTGGGGAGCACCGCTGATAAAACGTACACTGACATCTTTTTCAGTGACGTTAAGCTCAGTTTGAATGTTAAGGGCTTTTGCAGCTTGAATTTTCTCAAGGCTAATATTGATTGCTTTACCTTGTTTATAATAATCATCGACTACCATGGCGTCTTGTCCGTCAAACGCGAAACGCAGCATATTAAAGCTTAGAATCATGGAGCACACTGGAATGGTAATAAGAAACCACGGCCAGAATTGTTTATACCATTTTTTGTTATCTGTAATGGACGGCTCAGAAGTAGGGGACATAACAACCTTAAATAAATGATGTATATAAAAAAGCCTCGCACAAGCGAGGCTTATTCTAACCGAAAACGGTGCTATTTATCTTGCGATAAACTGTAAACATATGCTGCAACCAAGTGAATTTTCTCATCGCCCAAGGTTTTCTTGAATGATGGCATTACACCGTTACGACCATAGGTTAAGGTTTCCGTTACCGCTTTGTGGCTGCCGCCATATAACCAAATATTATCGGTTAAGTTCGGCGCACCAAGTGCTTGATTACCTTTACCGTCAGGACCATGACACGCTGAACAGATAGCAAAACGAACTTTACCTTTCTCAGCTAAGTCTGGGTCAACCTGACGTCCGCTTAGGCTCAATGCATACGCAGCAACTTCTTCAATGCCTTTTTCACCCATAGACGCTAGCTGTGCCGGCATCGCTGCTTGGCGGCCCAAGGTCAAGGTTTCAATAATTTTGGCAGGCGTGCCGCCATATAACCAATCGTGATCCGTTAGGTTAGGGAATCCGCGCTGACCGCGAGCATCAGAACCGTGGCACTGTGAACAGTTTTGGCTAAACAAGCGCTGACCCACTTTTAACGCTTCAGGATCTTTCGCTAATGTTTCGATAGGTTGCTTTGCATACGCATCAAAAATAGGTGCGAAACGCTCTTCGGCAAAATCTAATTCGCGGTCGTATTGAACGATGTCGCCATTTTCTTTTGCATCAATGCGAGCTTGTTCAGACTCCGCCAGTGAACGTATATCTTGGTTAGAACTCTTCCAACCTAGCACACCTTCAAAACTACCTAGCCCAGGGTAAAGTATGAAGTACAAGAAGCCCCAAACGATGGTGGCGTAAAACATAATTGTCCACCAGCGAGGTAACTGATTGTTGATTTCGATGATGCCATCAAATTCATGATGCATATCTTCACCTTCAGCAACGCCGGTTTTATTGCTTAAACACCACCGCAATAACAAAAAACATCCAATAATTGTTCCCAGTGTAATAACTGTGATCCAAATGCTCCAAAAGCTACTCATGTGTGCCTGACTCCCGCTTTTCTTTTTTGTCCTCATCAGCAAAAATCAAATTGGCGGCTTCGTCGAAGCCGGCCTTAGAACGTTTGCTGTAGGCCCAAATAACAATACCTATAAATACAACGAATACGATTAGGGTAAATATGGTTCCTGTAATTGCGTAATCCATATTACTTCAACGCAGTTCCAAGAGACTGTAGGTATGCAACCAACGCATCAATCTCATATTTACCTTCAACCGCAGCTTTCGCCCCTGCAATATCTTCGTCGGTGTAAGGCACACCAAAGTCACGAAATACAGCAAGTTTTTTCGCCGTTAAATCGCCCGAAAGCTGATTTTCAAATAACCACGGAAAACCAGGCATATTCGATTCAGGTACCACATCACGTGGGTTTCTTAAATGAACACGGTGCCATTCATCACTGTAGCGACCACCCACACGGGCCAAATCAGGACCTGTGCGCTTGGAGCCCCACAGGAATGGGTGTTCCCAAACTGACTCACCAGCAACAGAGTAGTGGCCGTAGCGTTCAGTTTCAGCTCGAAAAGGACGGATCATCTGGCTATGACAACCAACACACCCTTCTCGAATGTAAATGTCACGACCTTCCATTTCTAGGGCAGTGTACGGCTCAAGACCATCCACTGGTTTCATTGTTTGTTGTTGAAACATTAACGGGGTAATTTCAACCATGGCGCCAAAACTGATGGCGACCAAAATTAAGATTGTTAATAAACCAACGTTCTTTTCTACTATCTCGTGTGCATTCTTCATCTATGCGACTCCTACGCTGGTTGAACTTCGGCGTCTGAACGAGCAGTCTCGTCTTCAGACTTAGAACGGATGGTCATGTAGCAGTTGTAAGCCATAATCAGCATACCAACGACAACAAAGACACCGCCTAGGAAGCGTACAAAGTAGAAAGGTTTAGACGCTTCAAGCGCTTCAACAAAGCTATAGGTAAGTGTGCCATCAGCATTCACCGCGCGCCACATTAGACCTTGTAGTACACCTGACATCCACATCGCCACTATGTATAACACCACGCCAATTGTCGCTAACCAGAAGTGAACGTTGATAAGGTAGATGCTGTGCATTTTGGGTTTATTAAATAGCACAGGAATAAGGTGGTAAATAGAGCCGATAGACACCATAGCTACCCAGCCTAATGCACCTGAGTGAACATGTCCTATAGTCCAGTCAGTATAGTGAGACAGTGCATTAACCGTTTTGATTGCCATCATCGGGCCTTCAAACGTAGACATCCCGTAGAATGACAATGAAACCACTAAGAAGCGCAAAATGGGATCGGTGCGCAGTTTATGCCAAGCGCCTGATAGGGTCATAATACCGTTTATCATGCCGCCCCATGAAGGAACGAACAGGATGATGGACATCACCATACCGACAGATTGGGTCCAATCTGGCAAGGCAGTGTAATGAAGGTGATGAGGACCAGCCCAAATGTAAAGTGAAATCAAAGCCCAGAAGTGAACAACTGACAAACGGTAAGAGTACACCGGACGTCCAGCTTGCTTAGGTACGAAGTAGTACATCATCCCTAAGAATCCGGCTGTTAAGAAGAAACCAACAGCGTTGTGTCCATACCACCACTGCATGATGGCATCTACCGCACCAGCATACATTGAATAAGATTTAAACAACGAAACGGGCACGGCCATACTGTTACCAATGTGAAGTACAAGCACGGTAAGGATAAATGCACCGAAGAACCAGTTGGCTACATATATATGAGAAACCTTTCGGATAATCATCGTTCCGAAAAAGTTAATCATGTATGCGGACCAAACTAATGCGATGAGGATATCGATAGGCCACTCTAATTCAGCGTATTCTTTGGTTGAGGTCAAACCCATAGGTAAGGTGACTACCGCCGAAAGAATAACCGCTTGCCATCCCCAAAAAGTGAATGCCGCGAGCTTGTCACTGAATATACGTACCTGAGAGGTACGTTGAACCACATAAAATGAGGTTGCCATCAATGCACACCCACCAAACGCGAAAATAACGGCATTGGTGTGTAAAGGCCTTAAACGTGAAAACGTTAACCATGGTGTGTCAAAATTAAGGGCTGGCCAATATAACTGGGCCGCAATAAACACGCCTAACGACATGCCAATAATGCCCCAGACGACCGTCATAACTGCAAACTGACGAACAACTTTGTAGTTGTAGTCAGGGTGTACTTGAATCGCTTCACTCATTTTAATGAATCTTCCACTTCAATAAGGATGTATGTGTGTCTCGTGTGTGTTCTAGCGCATGTTCGTTTTGTGTATAAGTACATCATTTAAGGTAAGCAATACCCATACACAAAATTAGCATGCTAAAAACCCGCGTATAATAATCAAAATGAGCCCAAAAAGATAGGCTCAAACACACTTGTAAGCCGTGTTTCTATATTGCAAACTTGATACAAATCAAGTTATTAAAATAGCAGCTCGTGAATCGTATAATTATTACTCGTTTTTTGCCATTTGCATTAATTTTACTCATCATTTGTATTGTTTACGTTAATTCAGTCGTTAATGTGAGTGCGCAAAAGGGAGCCCAGTGTCAGTTAAGCGGCACAAACAAGTGCCAGATAGATCTAAATGGCGTGCGATTTTCTGGGCGTTTTTTACAAAATGCTGAAGTTGAAGAGGAACTGAGCATAGAATTGGTCTACCCAAGTCAATACGATTTACAGCAGAGTTACGTGCAAGGTGTGAATATGTATATGGGCCAGACTGCATTGTTGAATAGCAATGTTTCGACCGTAGACAATAAAACTATCTCAGAGAATCTGTTGTTTCTAGGGGCATGCAGTGAACGAGATATGCGCTGGCAACTAGTGTTACTTTTTGTCAATCCAGCTACAGAGGATGAGAAACGAGTGTTCTTTAACTTTGAAACACATTATTGAGTGGCTATTGAAAATGTCGAAGGTTAGTCATTGGGCGGTTCAAGCACGATGATAATGTTAAGTGTAAAGTAAGCAACCGAGAACTCGTTGTACACGTCAGACTCAAAAAAATGCCTAGACAGGGGCTGACTAGGCATTGATGACAGAAATAATTTGCTGCTGTAGTTTACATCTGAGACTGCAAGTAATTAGACAGACCAATACGTTTAATTAAACCAAGTTGTTGCTCTAGCCAATGGGCATGATCCATTTCCGTGTCATCGAGTAAAACCATTAACATGTCCCGAGTGACATAATCTTGTTCAGTTTCTGCCAGAGCGATGACTTCTTTTAGTTTGTCACCCACTGCATATTCTACGCGCAAATCACTTTCCAGCATCGAAGGAACATCAGTACCAATCACCAGACCGTCACGATCAACCATGTTCGGCGTGCCTTCAAGAAACAACATACGCTCTATCAACTTAGTTGCATGACCTTTTTCATCATCAAACTCATGATTGATACGTTCATATAATTTGTTTAAGCCCCAGTCTAAGTACATTTGTGAATGTACAAAGTACTGATCCATCGCAGCTAATTCGTAAGCGAGTAGGGCATTAAGGCCTGAAATAACGTTACTTTTACCTTTCATTAGTCTTCCCCTTCAGTCACTTGAGCTTGAAGATAGTTTTGCAAGCCCATGTGTTGTATTTGATATTCTTGCGTCTCAATCCAATCTAGATGATCTTCTTCGTACTCTAGAATATCTTCTAATAGTTCGCGCGACACATAGTCCTGCTCCTGCTCACATAAACTAATGGCGTCTTTGAGCACAGGGATCTGATGTTTTTGAAACGTTGCATCGCATTGCAACATTTCTTCGGTGTCTTCACCGATCAACAACTTGCCTAACATTTGCAAGTTGGGTAAGCCTTGTAAGAATAATACGCGCTCGATGATTGCATCCGCTTGTTTCATATCCTTAATAGACTTCTTATAGCATTTTTTATCTAGCGCATTTAAGCCCCAGTTTTTATACATTCGAGCATGCAGAAAATACTGGTTAATTGACGTAAGCTCGCCAGTTAACACATCGTTTAATGCAGAAACAACTTTTTTGCTGCGCAACATAATTTCACCTATTGAATAGTGTGATAAGGTGCAAAGCAGCCCTATCTGTAACCGAATGCGCGGAGTATAGAATACTATTGCGAGCAAATCAAAAAAACCTTTTATTTCATATAGATAGATAATAGAAATGAGAATAATTGATGATTGTATCTTGATTCTTAACCGCGTAGAAAACGTGGCTAAAATGATACAGTCGACACTCCGTTCAGTGTCGTTAATCAGCAAGTATAATAGCAGTGGTGTCGTAAGACAGCATAGTCGGGAATAAAATCACACAACGCCATGTTTACTTGCCTTAATGAGTAACTTGCTGATGAGTGCAGAAATTTACATTAAATGTGTGACTTTTTAGCGTCGCACTTCGTCCAATATATAATACATCGCCTCTAGCGCTTATCTGGAAAGTGTTACACGTTCCTAGTTGGGATCTGTTCGGGTGATAAAGTGTACATCTGCACGTAGGAGAAAATACATGAGTGATGATGAATATAAAGCACTTGAGCGTCAGCTTGCTAAAGGTGCATTGACCAATCAAGTGCTTCCAGAGCCTGAGGCCATGGCAGCGAAAGTGGTGAAGCACGATAAATCAAAAGAACTCGTGCGCCTAGGCGTGCATGGTGTTTTCTCTATGTTGTTAACGCTCTTTGCCCCACTGATGATGAGCCACAGTAAAAAACTATTAAAGAAAAAGGTTAAACCTCAATGAAAGAGAATATTAGTATTTGGTTTGAAGCGGTGTCGGGCTCCCTTGCAGCGCTGCTAGAAGAAATCGCCGCATTCATCCCTTCGTTATTTGCAGCACTCGTCATTCTGCTTGTGGGCTATTTTATATCACGGGTTTTGCGCTTCGCAGTCTTTGCAGTATTGAATAAAGTGGGCCTAGACAAATTAGCGAAGGCCACTGGTATAGATCAGCAGTTGGCCAAGTTTGGTAAAGACGTGTCTGTATCTAGCACTCTCGCCATGTTGGTATTTTGGATTACTTTTTTGGTCTTTATCGTAACCGCCGCAGATTCGTTAGGCTTATCACAATTGGGCGAAACGATGGATCAGTTCCTACGTTTTATTCCTAAAATCATTGCTGCCACGTTAATCCTGCTTTTCGGACTTGCCGCTGCCAACTTAATTAAAAACGCTATTTTCAATGCCGCCAAAGCCGCAGAGTTTGATTTCGCTCGGCCGTTGTCAAAAGCGGCATATGGATTGGTCGCTATTTTAACCTTGTCTTTGACTATCAATCAGCTTGATATTGACACTGTGTTACTGGATACGATCATCGCCATTGCCCTGGCGACGCTAGGGGTTGGTACTGCTATCTCGTTAGGTTTAGGAAGCCGTGAAGCTTCGCAGAACATTATTTACTCTTTATATATATCCGACACGGTCAAAGTTGGTGATACCGTCACTACAAAGGACGGTATTAAGGGCAACGTAGTAGAGATTACGGCCGTGGTCACCATTATTCGTACATCGGACGAAAGCCTAAAAGTGATTGATAACAAGGTGTTTTTGGACGGACTAACCATACATTAAGCCTGATGTAGCGGTTAATTAATGTGCATGACTTAACGGATGTTCAACTAGTAAAACGTACTTTGCAGCGCCGCGGCGATGCATCGATGGCCTTTGCTAAGCTGTATGGACGATACCAAGGGAAAATCGCCGCTTATATTGCAGCGAAGGTTCTGTACAACTCGTCCTTAGTAGACGATGTACTGCAAGACACCTTCATGACTGCATGGCACAAGCTAGAGCAACTCAAAGAGCATGATAAGTTTTTTCCTTGGGTGGTTACCATTGCGCGTAACACCGCTATGGATGTATTACGTGAAAAAAAGCGCGTAGACGATATCAGTCATCTGTTAAATCAAGAGGAGTCCGAAACCGAGGAAGAGCTCGACCTTGGAGCAACTGAACAAATGCTCGCAAGCTTGGAGCCCCTAGACCGGGAAATAGTGGTCATGAAAGCGATACTAGAGTGCTCATTTGACGAAATAAGCTTGCAGTTAGGTTTAGCGTTAAGTGCCAGTAAGATGCGCTATTATCGCGCACTCGACAAAGTGAAAAGCGATTTATCCCAGCAGTGACATCTGCCTTCATAAGACCCGTCACCATTAAGCAAAGTCATAATATTATGAACATTGATTAATAATTTTCGCTGTTTATAACTTCCTCCATTATTGACTTCCTCCAGTAATAACCCCTCTGTTCATAAACCTCTGCATTTACATTGAATTTGTGACTTTTTGGTTACAACCAGCGTCTATTTCTCAAAGCAGGTTAACAGCAAGGGTATATAGAAACCTTTGCGTGACGTTAACGCGCAATATTGACTAGTACAGGAGTGATTCAGTGAATTTATTCAAAGGCCATTTTAAACGCAACACTTACATAGTGTTGGTCGTCCTATTTGCCATATTTGTGTTGCAAAATATGCAGTTAGATTATGTCTCTTTTCTCTTTTGGGATTTTGCGATGCCGCGATTACTTTTAATTTTAAGCACGCTGCTTGTCGGCATTATTATAGGGGCCCTCGTTCCATTTAGAAAATTACTGCCCCAGAAAAAATAAATGGCAATTCAGTGACTTTTTTGAATAGGCAGCGTCTATTCAGCAACTATCTCGCTAATGCAGCCTTAGCAGTGTTGGCGACGTTAAAAAATAAAAATATAAACACTTAATGGAGAAATAATAATGAAAAAACACACGCTAGCAGTAGCCATTTCTTGTGCCTTGATTGGCGCAACTGCTCACGCTCAATCATCATCTGAAAAAGAGATTTGGGGCGGCGTATTTGGTGAGTATTACTCAGTTTATCCTGACAAATTTGAGCCTAACACTGACTATGACAGTGGGTTAGGCTGGGGCGGCGAAATTGGAATTAAACTAAATCCAGATTGGGGTTTTCGTTTTGAAGTGGCTAAGTTAGACATAGATGCCGACACAGGTAATGGCAACATAACCGGTGAGCGTATCGGTGTAGATGCGATGTACTTCATCAATCAGAGCAACTATTACATTTTTGGTGGTCTGAAAAACCAGCGCTTTGACGAAAGCTACCGTATGGCTGATCTAGGTTTAGGTGCCCATTGGCAGTTGAACGACAAATGGAAAGTGATCACCGAACTTGCAGGGTACTATGACTTTGGTCAAGGTAACCCTGAGTACAGCGCCAAACTTGGTTTAGCGTATAGTTTTGGTAAAACCGGTGGTAAGCGAGTCAGTAAAGATTCAGATAACGATGGTGTCATTGACCAACGCGATTTATGCCCGAATACACCTTATGGAACAAGCGTTGATGTTGATGGTTGCCCGATGACAGCGGTTGATAGCGACAATGACGGTGTAATCGATGCCAAAGATGCGTGCGCTAACACGCCAATGAACGACAAAGTAGATGACAAAGGTTGCAGTATTTTCACTGAAGAGTCTAAAACAATGTCGCTAAAAATTATGTTCGACAATAATTCAAGTAAGTTAAAGAATATTGATAGTGCTAGCGTGCAAGAGTTTGTTGATTTTATGCGCCGTTACGGAACAACCAACGCTGTAATAGAAGGTTACGCTTCAGCGCCAGGTACGGATGCATACAATATGAAATTGTCAGTTGAGCGAGCACAAAATGTTCGTCAATATCTAGTCGCTCAGTACAACATTGCTGGCTCGCGCTTAGAAGCAGTCGGCTACGGTGAAACGAAATTATTGGACTCGGCCAATACCCGAGAAGCGCACCAGAAAAACCGTCGTATAGAAGCTTATGTCACAGCAACGGTTAAGATTGCAGTATCAAAATAAAACACGTTAGTCTTTTGCTGTGCACTGCATTAACTAATTAGCACTGTAAAAGCAGTCGTGATATCGATATTTATGCTAAAGGCACTCTAATGAGTGCCTTTTTTATGACATACTATTTGCAGAACAAGCCTTATCAATATGCTTGAGCATTAACATTGCGAACTGTATAAAACGATAACTCTACACAGGTATTTATTGTGCAAATCTTTTTAACCTATTCATTTTCCTGCGCTTTAGCGTTAATTCCATGCATAAGCACGGCGCAGCAGCTTGCTTCTGGTGAAAAATCGTTGGAGCAATGTATGCTCAAGCAAATGGAATTATCTGCCGATGAAATAACGCTCGGGGAGATACGAGCAATCTGCTCACAAGACAGCGCCAACCGTGTGCAAAAACGAGATCGCCTCGAACATAGAGCGTCACTCAATCCATTTGCGCTCTTACCTCACAAACCGAATTACTTATTACCCGTTACTTTTGCGAATATCAGCAAGCGGCCCTACGAGGGAGATCCTAAAGCTGAAAAATACCAAGACACAGAAGCAAAATTTCAAATCTCTTTGAAATATTTAGCGGTTGAAGATTTAATGTGGGATGGACTTGATGTACAAGTTGCCTTTACGGTCGCTAGCTATTGGCAAGCTTACAATGGGGAGATATCGGCACCATTTCGAGAAACAAATTACGAGCCTGAAATTATTTTTAACTATAGCCGTCCATGGACTTTACTCGGGTTACCGATAGAGCAAACTTTCGTATCGCTAAACCATCAATCTAATGGTCAAACAGGCGAGTTATCCAGAAGTTGGAATCGTATTATTGGTGGTGTTGTTTTTGCGCAGAATGCGAATGTCACTTGGGGTTTACGAACATGGTGGCGAATACCAGAAGAAGATAAGCAGTCTTTTGATGATCCAGACGGAGACGACAACCCTTATATCGAGCGCTACATGGGGTATGGTGAAATTGGCGGAGTATGGAGTATATCTGACAATCACACCTTAGAACTCTTGTTGAGAAATAACTTTAGAAGTGATAATCGCGGCGCAGTGCAACTGGGCTGGACCTTTCCAATCACTCGTCATCTCAGAGGGTATGTGGAGTACTTCAATGGATACGGAGAAAGCTTAATCTATTACAATCAACATACTCAACGCTTGGGTCTTGGGGTTAAACTTACCAACTGGTTATAAGTGAAATCGGTAAATGGCTCTGCGTGATAAAGTGGACGGTTAGCTTAAATTCTAAGCATGCTAACGCATTTTGTCCTCACTAGCTTAATGTACAACGCGTAGAGCTAATTTAATCACGTTGTTCAATTCATGATACATAACGGGTTTCACCAAGTGATAGCTCATGCCAGCTTCCTTTGTTTTCAGTTTGTCTTCTTCGTAGGCATTGCCGGTAAGCGCTACAATTTCAGTATCCACACCTTGGGCTTTAATGCATTTTGTTGTTTCAATACCACTCATATCAGGCAGGTTAATATCCATTAAGATTAAGTTGAAAGGTACCGTTGTTGCTAAATGAAGAGCCGCTGCACCAGTCGTTGCCACTTCGACTGTGTGTCCGTTTCGCTCGAGCATTGTTTTAACGACCTCTGCATTAATTGGCTCGTCCTCCACAAGAAGTACGCTAGCAGGCTCAAAGGCTTCTGTTTTTAAAGAGCTTTTGTCAGACAGCACTCTGATTGAGTCAATAAATCGATTTTTATCCATTGGTTTTGCGAAACCTTGCCACATATGTTCGGTATTAAATCGATCATGACGAATGGACTCAGGCGAAGCTGATATGAAGATAAAGGGCGGGGCACTGGTACCAAACATCGCATGGATAGTTTCCGCTAATTCATAGCCGTTATACCCAGGCATATGAATATCAATAATTAACCCTGCATAATCTAAAATTTCGTCTTTCATAAGCAAGAATTGGGTAGCGGAGTCAAACAAATCTACCGTGAAACCATCTTCTTGCAGTATATGTGAAATGTGTAAACGGCTAGTTTCTAGATCATCAATTACGGCGAACTTCGCTTTAGGATTAAGGTTCAGTGGCGTATTTGACCCAACACACTTTTCACTTCGCCCAAGTGGTACAGAAAGTGTAAACGTACTGCCTCTTCCCAAAGTACTGCTTAACGCAAGATCCCCGCCCATTCCTTGTGCAAATTCTTTCGCAATGGTTAATCCCAACCCCGCACCGCTCATCGCAATGTTTTTTGTTTTGTCGACTTGGAAAAATTTATTAAAAATTTGATCTTGCTTGTCTTGCTCTATGCCAACGCCAGTATCATTTATAAAAACGTCCAGCATGTAATGCTTGTTAACGATACTGAGTTTAACGTTGACTGAAATTCCACCGTTTACCGTAAATTTTACTGCATTATCTAGCAGGCTCTTTAATGCTTGAGTGAGCCTAAGTGGGTCTCCTATAGCGAATTGAGGAAGGGCGGAAGCCGCATTGTAGGAAAAGGTTAAGCCTTTCGTTTCAGCACTAGAAGCAGTAGGGGCGATAACTGAATCTAATACGGTCAGCAGTTCAAAATCAATTTTGTCAAAGGTTAGTACTTTTGCTTCGATGCGTGATATGTCTAATAACTCATCCACGAGGGACAAAAGTTGATTGCCCGCTTTTTGCGCTTTTTGAATGTAAGCTTTTTGATTATCTATATCTGTTTCTTGGCTGGCTAGCTCAAGCATGCCAAACATGCCACTAATAGGAGAGCGTAGTTTGTGGCTCATATTTGACAGAAATTGATTCTTTGTTTGTTGGTCCAAACCGGCATCTCGCTTTACTCGATATGCGCGCTTGGTATTAAGAGAAAATCGATTTATCAGTTTAAAAAGCATTTGTTCGATAGGATAGATTAGGGCCACGATCGTTATTGCAAAGACAATCAAACTGATAATGCTAGCAAGAATGCTAACGTTAACCATATGTCGACGGGCTTGTTTTTCATTTTCAGTAAATTGTGCTTCTGCCTGATCTAAATGATCTACTAGAGGATTATACTTGTTGGATTCAATGGCTTGGTTGTTTCGGGTTTCGATCAATCCTGATGTAATAATCTGTTCAACATAAGCAAAAAATGCTTTTGACAAGCTATCGATGTTAGCTGAGTTAGAAAAATATAGATCATGAACGGAGTGATTACCTCCTTGAAAGACATTCCGTGGTAAGTCAGCAATTAAAAAGTAACTGTGATTATCACTAAATTGCTTCATCAAAACGATACTCTGACGTCTCAAAACGCGCTTTTCTTTAATGGCGAGCGGCTGTTCAAAACGATATAAATTTAGCGTGATGTCACGAACAAGCAGTGACTGCTGAGAGGATAATTGAACAAACTCACTCGCTTTAGCTCTATCTTGTGCGCTGGAATAAGCATACAACCAAGGCAGACAAAGTAATATCAAGCTCACGACTGCGTAAATGACATAGCAACGCCTAATCTTTTGTTTAACAATGTGTTCAATATTCAAAATATGTCATCCAAGTGGCGTCAGTAGTCGGGTTGTCGAGCTGATTACCGCTCAGTCAGTGCTAATAACTGAGCTGCACGTGACGGGGCTGAATAAGTAATCCAATCGCTGTCTCGGGGGCCAGTGAGGCGCCTAAAAAATTAAAATCAGCCAGCGTGATATCAGGAAAATGCTCCACAATGGTTTGCTCAATCATCTCTACTACTTTGGAAGATTGACTTACCAGTTCGCTCCTCGCTAGCGCATTGTCGAATAACAGGCCGTTTAAAATTAGCTGTCTATTGATTGGATCAAACACAATATTGCCGGTTAATTTAAACGGAATATTGATGCTCTCACCATGGCGCTGAGCAAGCATCGAAAACTCAACGGTCACGTGTTGTTCTAAAACGTTTAATACTAATTTTGGGGCAAAAAAGGCGGCTTTAATGCCATTAAAATCCAATGCAAATGGGAACTGCTGGTTAAGTTGATGGCTGATCTGCCTGATTGAAACACGATGCTTACCGTGATCATCTGCTGATGCAGGGAAACTCAAAACAATTAAAGCGACACACACTGTTATTAAGCTCTGCATAACATTACCTACTTCTATCTACTTATGTTCAGAGTAATCTTTTACGCAAAATAGTCACTTGTACTTTAGGCGTATGTTTCACGCTTTGGGTTAAGAACACCTACGTAGTACATATTCAAGCATTAACGGTCTGCGCATTAAATTGCAGTAAATGAATGGTAAATAAACTTCACTAGGTATAACATTGAACAGACGATTTGTTCAGCATTTGGCATTAAAACGTTGTTTTTATATAGGTAGAATGCTACCGGGCAGGGGAATGTGTCGTGTCGTTTTACTTTAAGATGAAGAGGCGCATACTGTTGGCTGCTTATTCTGCCATGTGTTTATTGCTCATTAAAGGAGGTTAAATCATGGTTTATGCCGCATCGAGATATGTTAGTCAGTTAACGAAAGATACGCTTGCATTGGTGCTTGCCGGTGGCAAGGGCACGCGGTTAAAAGAGTTAACTGAGCATCAGTCAAAACCCGCATTGCATTTCGGGGGCAAATTCCGTGTCATAGATTTCACTTTGTCAAATTGTGTTAACTCAGGCATTCGGCAAATTGGTATTGCCACCCAATATAAATCGCACTCACTATTACGTCATTTGTCACAAGGCTGGAGCCACCTTAATCGTGACATGGGTGAATTCGTAGAATTGTTGCCAGCTAGTCAGCAATGTTCATCGCGTTGGTACCAAGGCACTGCAGACGCCTTGTTTCAAAATATCGAATTCATCAAAGAGCAGTCCCCCAAATATGTATTGGTGCTTGCGGGTGATCATATCTACAAGATGGATTATGCAGACATGTTAGCTCAGCATGTGCAAAGCGGTGCGGACGTTACAATAGGGGGGATTGAAGTACCTGTCCATGAGGCGGCGAATGCTTTTGGTGTGATGCAAATAAATAAGTCAGGGCGTGTTGTGTCTTTTGATGAAAAGCCTGACTCGCCGTCGCCTTTGCCCGAGGATCCCGCCTTGGCATTGGCGTCAATGGGTATATATGTGTTTAATACTGAATTTCTGCTCAACGAATTACAAAAAGATGCTCATTCCTTAACCTCGGAGCATGACTTTGGTAATGATATCGTTCCTCAATGTATTGCCGATTACGAAGTGCATGCGTTTCGCTTCACTGACTCTCTTTACGGACTCAAACCTTATTGGAAAGATGTTGGTACATTGGATGCTTTCTGGCAGGCAAATATCGATTTAATTGAGGTGACACCGAAATTAGATATTTATGATGATTCGTGGCCTATCTGGACTTATCAAAAACAATCCCCCCCAGCAAAATTTGTGTTTAACAATGACAATCGACGAGGTAGTGCAACTGACTCAATGGTCTCGGGCGGTTGTGTTATCTCGGGGGCGACTATTGACCGCTCTTTGCTTTTTGTAGATGTGCGTGTTCATTCCTACAGCAAAATAACAGAGTCAGTCATCTTGCCCAACGTAGAGATTGGTCGTGATGTGAATATTCATCGCGCCATTATTGCTGCTAATTGCAGTGTTCCTAGTGGGATGAACATTGGGTTTGATCACGATGAAGATCAAGCACGTGGCTTTAGGGTAAGTCCGAATGGCATTGTATTGGTTACCCAGAACATGCTTGAAAACCTGCGGGAACAAGCGCCTTGGGAGCATGCGATTCAACGTTATTCACAGCCTAAACAACTTCATTCTTAAGTGGTCATTTTATGGTCTATAGAAGGCCGAAAGTTGGGCGTGTAATACCTTATAAAATCGAACTATGCGGGTTTAAAAGAGTCGTCGCTTAAGTCTATAGGTATAAACCGAAACCGATTACGCACAACACCGCATATCGAATAGCTGAGCAGGTGGTTATTATAATAAACACTACCTGCTTAGCCAGAACGTTTATAAGGAATTCACTATGACCCAGTCTCATTCTATACAAGGCCCAACGTGTGAACATTGCGCTCTATCAAGAAACTGTACAGAAAAAGCGGAACAACTAGCAAATAAATCAAATAATCCGGTTTTGACCCACAAAATTTACCATAAGGGTGACAAACTGTTTTGTGCTGGTGATGCGTTTAACGCTTTATATATTGTGCGCTCTGGCTCAGCTAAAGCGAGTATTTCATCTATGGATGCTGAAGAGCAAATCGTTGACTTCTGCTTTCCGGGCGATTTAGTAGGTACTGATGGCTTTGCACAACTGCAACACGCGCAAACGGTCACATTTTTAGAAACTAGCAGTGTGTGCTATATCAGTCTGCATTCAGTGAATGCTTTGCTGGCGAATTCCGAGCAGGGTCGTCAACAGCTTTTGGGTAATATGAGCCGAAGCTTACTGATGCAACAACAACAAACCATGAGCTATCACTGTATGACATCTGCACAGCGCGTGGCAGGATTTTTACTAGATCTCTCAGCTCGACTCGCTAAAAGAGGGCTGTCTAGCAACCAGCTAACGTTAAGTATGACACGTATCGATATTGCTAATTACCTTGGCATGGCAATCGAAACCATTAGTCGTTTGCTTACGACGATGCAACAACAAGGCCTAATTCAAGTTCAAAGACGCCAAGTTACCTTGTTGGATATACCTCAATTACAAGCATTGAGTCGTTTTGAAGTAGAAGAAAACGATTCACTATTTATGCAATCCAATACGGCGTTATTACATGCGAATTCGTATACTTCGCAAGCCATGATCCAGTAATACCCAAAACCATCAATGACTCACTAAAGACGTTGGGTTAAGCTAATCAGATCATTTTCAATGAATTTAAGGTTAGATATGGCTAAAACATTATTAGAAATAGTTGAAGAAATTAAACAGCATATCCCACATTTTGATTGCGATACGGCTGCAGCCAATCGAGCAAAAGACAATGGTTTACTGATTGATGTTCGTGAGCCATCAGAGCATGAAACAGAAAGTGTCACAGGGGCAATAAATATTCCTCGTGGCATATTAGAAATGAAAATGCTCACTTTAGAGCCGAATAGATCCCGGCCTATATATTTACATTGTGCCAGTGCGGTGCGCGCAGCACTGAGTGCGGAGCAATTGCACCGAGTAGGATATACCCATCTCTATGTAGTGACTGGAGAATTAAAAAATATCATTCAGGCCCATGCTTGATCATTTGAGGAAAAGGCGTTTAGTCCAATATTAAGTCTCGGCTTGTGTTGGGCGTCAAGTCCGGGGTGCCGAAGCAAATTCCCATCGCGATAGCGGTTTGAAGTGTTAAGTCATCAGCGGGTACATTACGCGTCTTGTTTGCCACGCTCTCAAGTGCGACGTGGGAAAGTCTATTGCCTTTTTGGATCACAGCGCGGTTGAATTGTTTACTTTCCACTAATTTGGCGGCATAACTGCCCAAATTAGTGGCAAATACTCTATCGAAAGATGTAGGGGAGCCGCCACGCTGAATATGGCCTAAGGTGGTTGCTCGTATCTCTGCATCCATGAACTCGCCTAATTGCACCTTCAATTGTTCTCCGATCCCCCCTAATCGGGAAGGCTCAGGACTATCCGCAATATTTTCTCTTACGCTTACTTGGCCATTGACTGGCCTTGCTCCCTCTGCAACCACCACGATAGAAAAGTGATGGGAGCCCATACGTTCAGTGCACGCTTTGGCAACACGTTGTATATCGTAAGGATATTCAGGTATAAGAATGCTATCTGCACCCCCAGCAACTCCTGCATGCAGGGCTATCCAACCGGCGTTACGTCCCATTGTTTCAACAATCATGATCCGCTTATGAGATTGTCCTGTGGTGCGTAAACGGTCAATAGCATCGGTAACAATACTAACCGCTGTGTCAAAACCAAATGTTCGCTCAGTACACATCAAGTCGTTATCTATGGTTTTAGGGACGCCAACGACATTGATGCCTAATTTGCTCAGCTCATAGCCAATACTTAACGTACCATCTCCGCCTATGATAACCAGAGCATCTAATTGCAGTAGATCGTAATAGGCTTTAACCTCACCAGAGCAGTCTTTGCCTTTATAGTTAAAGGGATCTGCACGGTTACAGGTACCGATTATCGTACCGCCTAACGCAAAGATTCCACTGCAATCTTGATAGCTTATGGGTCGACTACGACGCTCAATAAAGCCTAAAAATCCATCTTCAATGCCTACGATTTCAGCGTTTGATGTCAGCATAAGTGTTTTCGCGACACTACGTATCGCCGCGTTTAGACCAGGACAGTCGCCACCGCCGGTCAATATTCCAACGCGCAGGTTATTGTGGGTTAGTAACGCCATTAACGACGGCTCCATTGTGTTCAAACTGATCGATATTATCTAAGGTGACCTGTGCGATTTTTGTCATTGCTTCTTTGGTGAAAAAAGCTTGATGACAAGTCACGAGTACATTTGGAAAGGTAGTCAAGCGCGAAAACACGTCATCTTGAATGACGCTGTCTGATAAGTCTTCAAAAAAGAGTGCTTCTTCTTCCTCGTAAACGTCTAATCCTAATAAGCCGATTTTGCCTGCTTTAAGCACTTTAATCGCCGCCTTAGTATCAATTAACTTACCACGGCTCGTGTTGATAATCGTTACGTTAGGTTTCATTTTTGTTAATGCTGCTTCATCAATCAAATGATGAGTCGAATCATTAAGGGGGCAGTGCAGTGAAATAATATCACTTCGTTGAAACAGTGTTTCTAGCGACACGTACTCAACGCCTTCATCGATACATGAGTCATTTTTTTGCACATCATAGGCGATAACACGACAGCCAAAGCCAAGCATTATTTTGCTGAAAATTTGGCCAATTTTGCCTGTGCCAATAACGCCTACCGTTTTGCCATGAATGTCATAACCCATTAAATTATTGAGTGAAAAGTCACCTTCTCGTACGCGGTTATAGGCTCTATGAACCCGCCGGTTAAGGGTCATCAGTAAAGCGACAGCATGTTCAGCAACGGCGTAAGGTGAGTATGCTGGTACGCGAACCACGCTTAAACCTAGCTGTTCTGCAGATGCTAAATCAACATGGTTAAAGCCCGCAGAGCGAAGTGCTATTAATTGAATGCCTTTGTCTTTTAACGCGCTAAGCACCTCGGCATTTAGGCAATCGTTAATGAAGGCACACACTGCTACTTCGTCGGTTATCAAGTTTACCGTCTGAGCATTTAAATGCGGTTCAAAATAGCGAATGTCGTGATGATGCTCTTTGTTTTCTTGCGTAAAATATTCTCGGTCGTAGGCTTTGGTATTATAAAAAGCAATTTTCATCAATTTGTTCCTTAAGCGTGATACCCGTTAGCAAAAAAATATTGTACTCATTGTTTGTTCGGACAAATTGATAGTGAGCAATTTTCTCATTTCTTTACTCATCCTTTTTATTATAATTTTTTTTAAGATTTATCTATATAATATTTAGATTAACTTACTCAAATAGAGCATCGACAATATGAATTGCTCGTCGCTTTTAGCGTATCTTGCAGCGATTTTTATTCAATTAACGTGATATTTTTTATAAGCCACTGCCGTGTTATTTTGTTCCCAAGTTTAGGAATGGATTTTGCTTAATGGTTACTATTGAAAAGCAAAACTGATGTTTATTATTCACTAGAAAGGAGTTTACTTTTGAATCAACCCACTACATTCCTGACTAACGACTCGTTAGCGAATGCAAAAATTTTAGTGGTGGACGATCAACCTATTAATATTCAGGTGATCAACCAGATACTGGGGGATAGCTACCAATTAAACTTCGCTAAAACGGGCCAAGAAGCGTTAGATATTTGCTTGCGTGACGCACCGGATCTGATCCTGATGGACGTTATTATGCCGAATTTAGATGGCCTTACCACCTGTAGAATTATTAAGAACGATCCTGAAATAAGTGACATTCCTATTGTATTTATTACCTCATTGCAGCGCTCAGAAGAAGAAAACGCGTGCTGGCAAGCCGGTGGCATTGATTATATGACCAAGCCGGTGAATCCGTTGCCGTTGAAAAACCGTGTTAGGGCGCACCTCACATTAAAATTTCAAGCTGATGTTCTTAAGAAGCTAGCCTATCTGGATGGCCTAACTGGGGTGTACAACCGGCGCTATTTGGACGAGTATTTGGCGAAGCAGGTAGCGCAAGCAAAACGGACTAATCAGCCAATTTCTTTACTCATGGTCGACGTTGATCTGTTCAAGCAGTACAACGACGAATACGGCCATCTAGTGGCCGACGACCAGTTGAAACTTGTGGCCTTAACGGTAAGGAGCAGTTTAAATCGCCCAACTGATATTGCGGCAAGATATGGCGGTGAAGAATTCACGTGCGTGTTACCTAACACAGACGAACGCGGCGCAAAGCATGTTGCTAAAAAGATTCAACAGGCTGTTGACCAACTTAAAATCTCTCATCGGCTGTCACCGCATCAAATTTTGACGGTCAGTATAGGTGTATCTACTATTTTGCCAGACCAGAATTATTCTAGTGATCTTATTTCTATAGCAGATAAAAACCTATATAAAGCCAAACACACAGGGCGTAACAAGGTCGTATAAGACTTCACCATTTCACTGCTATTCATTCTCGTTTGTTGTCTCAAGCATTCTGGCCTGTTAAATCAAGCACACTCACACTGTCTTACCTTCGAGGGGCTCAGTGCATTAGGCTTCCAGCATAGATCTGATTGTCGTCCAACACTTTGTACTTGACCTGTGAGTGGCACATAGGTTTAACATGCATTCACTCGCTCAAAGTCAGCCTACTCAGAGGAGCACAATATGTTGGTCAAGCAATTAGCAGATCTTGTCGGTGTAACATCCGACACAGTGCGCTATTACACTCGGGTGAAGCTACTAAACCCTGCCATTAGTGACACGAATGGCTATCACTCATATGGCGCTAGCGATTTACGCCGCTTGCGTTTTATTTTAAGTGCAAGGCAATTGGGATTTTCGGTAAAAGACATACACAGCATTATCAGCGAATCGGAGCTGGGCAATTGTCCGTGCCCGTTAACAAGAAAGCTCATTACCCAACGACTAGCTGAAACTGAGGTGCTGTTTAACGAAACGTTAGCGCTGCGTAATCGCATGCAATCAGCTGTAGCACAATGGGACCAGGCACCTGATGGAGCCAGTGCAGAACAGGTGTGTAGTTTGATTGAATCGTTTGTCGACCCCATAGCGACGGAGGCCCAAAATGAGCAGTAAAAGCAAAGTAAAAACACAATCCTTTATGATTGAGGGAGCAAGCTGCGCAAGTTGTGTGAGTAAGATTGAGAAAGCGTTAGCAAATGTAGAGGGAGTGACCGGTGTAGAAATGAATTTTGCACAACGAACCGTCACGATTGACGGCGATGCAAACAGTCATGCATTAATCCATTCTGTGACGGATATTGGTTATAACGCCACACCGATGAATTCGGCCTCAGAGCAGGATGCATTAGCTGAAAAAAACCAAGCCGATGAAGCGCACTACAACAAATTGATGCGCAATATGGTAATTGCTTTGGGCCTAGGTATCCCTTTAATGCTGTATGGCTTATTTATTGGCGATATGAGTGTTAACACGTTTAATCAGCGCATCGGATGGGCGATTGTAGGGCTTGTTACGTTAAGCGTAATGATAGGCACAGGAAAACACTTTTATATTGGTGCTTGGCAGTCCTTCAAACATCACTCAGCAAATATGGATACCTTGATAGCACTTGGGACGGGCACTGCTTGGGCTTACTCTATGTTGGTCATACTTGTACCCAACCTGTTACCTGAAATGGCGAGACACGTCTACTTTGAAGCATCAGCAATGATCATAGGGCTTATTAATCTCGGGCTAGCGTTTGAAGTCAAGGCAAGAGGGCGCACATCTGAGGCGATTAAAAGACTGATTGGCTTGCAACCCAATACCGCACGAGTCGTGAGAAATGGGGAAGAGGAAGACGTTGACATAGCACAAGTTCAACTTAACGATATCGTGCGCGTGCGACCCGGTGAAAAAATCCCTGTGGACGGCGAACTGACAGATGGGCAAAGCACAGTGGATGAATCGATGTTAACCGGTGAGCCCATGCCGATTAGCAAGACCGTGGGTGACAAGGTGGTTGCCGGCAGTATTAATAAGACCGGGAGTATGTTGTTTAGTGCGACCCATGTGGGCAAAGACACCACTCTATCTCATATTATTAATATGGTTAAAAAGGCGCAAAATTCGAAGCCGTCAATAGGGCGCTTAGCAGATGTGATTTCTGGTTACTTTGTACCAATTGTCATGATTTTGGCAGTGATATCAGGTTTGGCCTGGCTCAACTTTGGGCCTCAGCCAGCCATTGCCTATGCCATAACGGCTATGACTACCGTGCTAATTATTGCTTGTCCTTGTGCGCTCGGCTTAGCGACACCTATGTCTGTTATGGTAGGAATTGGTAAAGCGGCCGAGGCTGGAGTACTGATCAGGAATGGCGAGGCATTACAAAGCGCCTCAAAAATCACCACTATGCTGCTGGACAAAACAGGAACAATTACCCAAGGCCAGCCCGAAGTAACCGACATATCAACGTTTGAACAACGTCAAGAGTCTTGTGTCATGGCGTTAGTAGCCAGTTTAGAGAGTCAATCTGAGCACCCCTTAGCCCAAGCAATTGTGGGGTATGCGAAACAGCGCGATTACCCGCTTAATGCAGTCACCAAGTTTGACGCGATCACCGGTAAAGGGGTGACAGGCTACCTAAACGGTGAGCATTTGTTATTTGGTAATGAAGCACTAATGCATCAATTTGGGATAGACGTTAGCGTTGCTGTTGAACAAGCAGGGACGCTAGCAAATGATGCTAAAACGCCTATGTATTTTGCGGTCGACCAAAAACTGAGTGCTTTGATCGCGGTATCAGACCCGATTAAAAGCGATTCTTTAGCTGCCATAAAACGGTTACAAAACAAAGGTATTCACCTTGTCATGCTCACCGGTGATAACGACGCTACAGCGAAAGCAGTAGCAAAACGAGTGGGCATTGATGATTACATCGCCCAGGTTATGCCCCAAGACAAGGTGGAGGAAGTAATCAAGCGTCAAAAACACGGAGAAGTTGTTGGTATGACAGGGGATGGCATCAATGATGCCCCGGCACTTGCGCAAGCTGATGTGGGGTTTGCGATAGGGACAGGCACAGATGTCGCGATTGAAAGTGCAGATGTGACGTTAATGCGCGGTTCCCTGCATGGTTTGGCTGATGCGTTGGCAATAAGTCAAGCCACCATTACCAATATAAAACAAAATCTGGTCGGCGCGTTTATGTATAACGTTGCTGGAATTCCTATTGCCGCCGGCGTGTTATTTCCATTTTTTGGCATTTTACTTAATCCTGTTGTCGCAGGCGCGGCCATGGCATTGTCGTCGTTAACCGTGGTGAGTAATGCAAATCGATTACGTTTTTTTAAGGCTAATAAATCAGCTTAGAGCGTATTTCCTTAAGACATGTTTGGAGTTAACAGATGTTGTTCATAAACCTACTAGGTGCACTGCTTATCGTGGCTATCGTGTGGTGGTTTTGGCTTTATACGCCTAAGCGTGCGCAATCTACCAGTAACCAAATTAAGATTTTAGTCAATAATGGGGTTTACCAACCTAGCAATATAACGGTGAGCGCGGATACGAAGATAACGTTGGATTTTGACCGTCAGGATCCTGCACCTTGCGCTGAAACAGTGATTTTCCCCCAATTGGACTTAAGCTTGGCGTTAAAAATGGGACAAAGTAACCGTATTGAGCTACCTGCGCTAAGTGAAGGCCAATACGACTTTCACTGCCAGATGCAAATGTATAAGGGAAAGCTCATCGCAGGGTGATGATTGAGGGCGAGTTAGAGTTACGTGTAATTATTTCATCTTCATGGTGGCATTTACTTTCCTAATGCCCTTAAGTATATGTTTCCATCTACGAACTTAGCGCTCTTTGCCTTGAATCCTTTGGGATAGGGGCGCTTTGTTGATGACAATAAGGCTGGCATATCCATTGCTATTACATTGACAAGACAACTTGTTTTAACAAATGCACGTGATAACGGATAGCAAAAATACGTTACACCACTGATATAGCCAGCAAGGAGAGTCACAATGAAAACATTCCAAGACAGATACAACCTACACGCAGACATTGAGTCTATCGAAAATTATATTGATGGTACGTTTCGAAAGCTAAACAGAACGTCTCGCTCTTTGCATAAACCTTTACAGGTCAACAGGTATAAGTCTAAGTGGAATGATGAAGACCAACCTCATCGCTTCTCGCACTAATAGTGCAAGATTAGCTTCACCCATGCCGATTTAATAACACCTCACCTTTAAAAAGCGCCTATATCGATGGGTATTGCTCAGTTGACTATACTGATATAGGCGTTGATTAAACAACTTCACCGTTCGCGATACGCCAAATTAAGCTTTGATAACTTCTGCGTATCAAGCCTCTCCTTTTACAGCACATTCAAAGTTAGTTAACCCTCATGCTACCACGTTATGTTTGTTGGCCTCATTTGCTATGGAGCATGTTCCGACAGTGGTGTTACTTGCGCCTGCTGGCTACGTTCGTTTTATTCGGACTTGGGTTGACATGGATCAAGCTTCTTTTTCTCAAATCGACTTTAATTATATTGTGAGATTAGTGTTAATAAATCCATATGCGGTATGAAAATGTCACCTTTGACATTAATATAATGAGGAGAAAACAATGCTCGGTTATCAAAAGATATTGGTTGCGTTAGATATTAACAGTCCTGGGAACTTAGTGATGAGCAAAGCGCTCGCAGTGGCTGATTCACCCTCGAAGCTGAATCTGTTATATGTCACGTTTGCACAAACGTATTTCGAACCCTATGGTATTGCGTTTGAAAATGACGAACTAATAAATCTGCAAGCACAATCTGAACGCAGACTAGAAGAAATTGCCGTGACATCAGGGATACCGAAAGAAAACACGCACGTTGCGGTGGGCTCTCCTGCTGATGAAATACACCGATATGCAGAGCGCATTGAAGCTGACTTGATTGTTATGGGTACGCATGGCCAAAGTGGGCTAAAACTGCTGTTAGGATCCACCGCTAACGGTGTACTGCATGGGGTAAAATGTGATGTTTTGGCGGTAAAAGTGTAGGGTACTGAACTTAAAAATAGAGCGTAGCGCCATGTTAGAATGGGCACAGCTAAACGTGGCGAGACGTGCTACAACCTTGGCTAGTGCTATTAAGTACTATTAAGTGTATTGAGAAGTGTATTAAGTAATTAGAAATGAAGGATAGTTTATAGCGCTATATGTTTTGAATGACGCAAAACTCAATGCGGCTTTGCGCCATTTATTATTTGTTGTACATCATGCACCAATACATGCTCTATAAAGGGTTTTTCAATAAAATCAGCAGCGCTAGCTCGCATAGCTCTTACCGCAGTGGGTATGTCACTGGAACTTGCCATAACAATAGTCGGTAAATGAAAACCACGTTTGACGAGTGTTTCTAGTAGCTCTATGCCACTGTCTTTTTTATCCTCGAGATGCGCTTCAATGATCATGCCGATTGCGTCATCACTGATTTGCTGACGCATAAAACTTTCAGCACTGGCAAAACATTGAATCGTTACATCCAGGGGGGAAAGTAATTTTGAAAGCGCCGCCCAAGCATCCTTCTGGTGATCTACCAAATAGATGATTGGATGGTGATTTTTGGTTACAAGAGTACTAATCATAGAGATATTCGACGCACGATTAAAGATATTCTAAGTAAAGATATATCCCACGCCAAAAAGGATGTTGCGCTAGATCAAATTACCGCCACATTAGACGATCTGAATTAAAGATATGAATTATAGATGATGAGTATTGATTATTCTTTAGCCACCACCAGGGTAACAAGTTCAGCTAAAGACCTTACCTGCATTTTGTCCATAACATTTGCACGGTGGATCTCAACCGTGCGTTGACTTAAATTTAGCTCACTGGCTATCACTTTATTTGCTTGACCGGCAATCACTCTATGCATCACTTCAGTTTCTCGCTCAGTAAGAGATTGGCATCTTTTTTCTACCTCTAATGCGTGTAGGGTGCGCTGTTGGTTGTCTCGGTTGACCTGTAAAGCGTGCTGTATGCAGTCGAGCAGAACCTGTTCACGAAACGGTTTCTGAATAAACTCTATCGCGCCTTTTTTCATCGCTTCGACAGCCATTGGTACATCGCCATGTCCGGTAATAAATATGATGGGTAAAGGACATTTGAGCGCTTCTAAGCGCTGTTGGCATTCCATTCCACTCATACCAGGCATGCGGATATCCAAAACAATGCAGCCACTTAGCATACTAATATCGTCTGATGAAAAGCTGTTTAAGAATGCTTGTGCGTTAGCATAAATGGCGTTGTGCACACCAACGGAATCCAACAACATACTGAGAGAGTCAAGTACTGCCTCGTCATCATCAATAATATGTACGATTTGTTCTGTTTCAAACGACGTGCTTTTATTCTTCATTGTTGGTTACTTCATCGGTTTTGTGATTAACGATAGGTTTAGCCGGCAGGGTAAACGAAAAAACACTTCCTTGAGGGCTACCAGGGCTATGCTTTAGTTCACCTCCGTGCGACTGTATGATGGACTGACAAATAGGCAGCCCCATGCCCATACCAGACGTTTTAGTAGTGAAAAAAGGGTGAAAGAGTCGCGCCCTATTTTCTTCTGTTATGCCATAGCCAGTATCGCAAATAGACACTTCCAGATATTGTTCGTTTATCCATTTTGTGTGGATCATTACAGGCGCCGAGGGTTTATCTTCCATGGCGTCAATCGCGTTACGAATAAGGTTAAAGAGGACTTGTTGTAACTGTACTTGGTCTACGAGCAAGCACGGGGCGGGAGCGTTACATAACGTTAGTTTTATGCCATGGTCGAGTAGGCGAGTATCAACTTTCGCTAAATCAATAGTGTCTTGAATAAGGTCATTAAAGTTAATGTACTCTCTTTCTGTATTGCGCTTTTTGACAAATTCTCGTAGGCGCCGAATAACTTCACCGGCTCTTAGGGCTTGGTTACTGATTTTTTCTAGCGTATCAGTTAATTTTTGTTTTTGAGATGCATTGGCTAAGCTGTTTTCGCGCTGCAATAAATTCTTGCACGCTTGGGCATAACTACTTACGGCTGATAAGGGTTGATTGATTTCATGGGCAATCCCTGCAGCCATTTCTCCCATAGTACTAAGCCTGGTTACGTGAGCCAATCTTTCTCGATTAGCAATAGCATCAGAGCGCGCTTGCACTTGATCGGAAATATCACGAATAATACCAACAAACTGTTTATGGCTTGACTCTTTTACTTCGCCAACAGAAAGCTCGATAGGAAATATCTCACCGTCTTTCTTGCACGCCTTTACCTCACGCCCAATACCAATAATCCGTGCTTGGTTGGTTCTCATATAGTTGTCTAAATATTGGTCATGCTCTTTACGATAGGGTTCAGGCATTAGCATCTTAATATTTTGGCCAATTACCTCATGCACTGAGTAGCCAAACATTCTTTGGGCCGCTGCATTAAATAATTCAATCGTGCCGGTATGGTCGATAATGATCATTGCATCGACAGCCGCGTTAAGTAATGCGTTTAATTTGGCGAGGGCATCCGCTTCATCCTGATCAGGGGTAGGTCGCTTATTTATGCTGTCCACAGTGCTCCAAGGCAATCATGTTAAGCCTAATGCTTAGGTTAAATCTCGCTGCCAAATATTATTCGACAATCATTAGCTCTAGATTTTAAAATACCCAAAATTATTATCTTAGGAAAGGTAAACTTCTCTTTATCTGCGTATTTTGGGCGTTTATAGACAGGTAAGAGTGCAGCGACTGGGCTTTTCAAAGGGATCATAAGTAATGAACGTGAAGCGAGTTTTACTAATAGAAGGTTGCGTAAACTTATTTATATGTTGCGTTAAGTTAGTCGTGGGGATCAGCGCTAATTCAGCCGCTGTCATTGCTGATGCGGTACATTCTTTTACGGATGTGGTGAATAACATCATGGCGTGGATGGCGACCAATATTGCTAATTCGCCTGCCGATAAGGACCACCAATATGGTCATCAGAAATTTGAACAGTTAGCAGTGTTTGGTCTTGCTTCTTTGTTGAGTATCGTCGCATTTGAAATGTTAATTAATGCCTACAACCGCTTCGGTCAGGCGGTGGAGCAGAACTACTTAGGGCTTATCGTGCTGACCGGTACGCTTGTTGTTAACATCTTGCTAACGATATGGCAGAGGTACTGGGCAAAAAAGTTAGCGTCAGACTTGTTACAGGCTGACGCTAGCCATACCTTAAGTGACGTATTAACCACAATTGTAGTAATAGTCGGCTGGCAGCTTGCTGCGCGCGGTTACTATTGGCTAGATACTGCTTTTGCTATTCTGGTGTCTTTACTCATTTTTTATTTGGCCTTCAAACTTTTTCAGCGCGCTATCCCAATATTGGTCGATTATAGCGATGTAGACCCTGGCGCTGTTTCAGCTGAAATTAATCGCTTGGATAGCGTCGACTCAGTTATTCGCGTGCGCTCAAGAAAAGTACCGAATGGACGGGTGGCGGATCTTGTCGTCACAGTTGACCCAGAACTCAGCACGGCAGATTCACATCTCATCGCTGATGAAATTGAACGGGTATTAGCCAAAAAATTTAATATTCAAGATGTGTTAGTACACATAGAGCCAAGACACAGCCTAACTGATCATGAAACTTGATGCTTGATAGCTAATTTTTGCCCTGCAGACTGATTATGTTTCTAAGAATCGCGCGAGTTGCCGTTGCAGGGTGTGGTTTTCATATTCGAGTGCTTCTCGTTGCTTCAAAAGCTCAATCACCATCGCCACACCTACCCAGTCAATTTCTAACTGTCGGTTAAGACGAATCGCTTTTTTTAACCAATGCACTGTGGAAGTGTCAAACTTCCAGTCTTGAATTGTATTTCCCTCTACAGGCCGAGCAATGCCAAATTCCACCACCTCTATTACCATAGTCTGGTCAATGTCATCACTTTTACATAGCTCTTCAATGGAAACGCTGAGTATTGACTCGTTCATATTGCTAACTCCATTCTTTTCTGGGATCGAAAGCACTTGTTTTAGCAAGTTCATTCCATAGGGTTAACGTTCGTTCGTCAGGTTCAGGCGGATTAACAATTTTGAGCACGGCAAAAAGATCGCCGTTGCCGGATTTACGTTTCAAACCTTTTCCTTTAATTCGTAATTTTTGACCTGTTTGGCTGTTAGGTTGCACGGTCATTTTGACTTTGCCGTCCAGTGTAGGAATAGTGATTTCTGTACCCAATATTGCTTCCCATGGGGCAAGTGGCAGCGTAATCGTTAAGTCATGACCTTGCACATCGAAAAGTGGGTGGGGGACCAAACGAATATGTAAATACAAATCGCCGTTTTCACCGCCTTGACTACCTTTACCACCTTGCCCTTTAAGACGTATGCGCTGGCCATCTACTACCCCTTGCGGTATTTTTACTTTCAGGGTTTTCTTTTTCTTGACCAATTGAGCGTTAATCACTTCAGATTGCATAAACTCGACAGTTTTAGCAGATGAATGCAGGGTATCTTCTAAAAATATAGGCACCTCAAGCTCAGCATCTTGCCCCGTCATTGGATAATCAGCCCGAGTGTACCCTTGACTAAATGGGTCATTGTGAGGCTGCTGGCGAGAACGACGAGCTGAAAATACAGAATTAAAAAAATCTGAAAAGTCCTCACTATTGCCATCCCAATGGGTATTTTGTGATCCACTTTGCCAACCTGGCGGAGGCGTAAAGCCTTGCTTTTGTCCCGCGCCATATTTGCGAAGCTCATCATATTCTGCGCGTTTTTCAGTATCTTTGAGGACTTCGTATGCTTCAGCAACTTCTTTAAACTTTTCTTCGGCATCGTCTGCGGCATTCATATCAGGATGGAATTCAAGCGCAAGTTTACGGTACGCTTTTTTAATCTCTTTAAGCTCGGCGTCTTTGGCAACACCAAGGATGGCATAGTAATCTTTAAATTCCATTATCTATCTCGTGGTAATCATGCCTGAGGTGCGCAATGCGCACGAACTTTAGGCATACAAGTATTGCGATATATACTAATTATGTCTGATGAAAAGCGCGGCTCTACCGCGTTTAACCTTGTATTGTTTAGTATGAATTTTCTGTGTTACAGCTTCTTAGGGCACTTGATATTGTAGGTAATTAGTATATTGAATCGGTTTAACTTTATATTTTGGTTGTAAAAAAGCCACCACGTCTATCATCTCTGTAACCGTCATAACGTCGTTAAATACGGTCATTTTTGACTGTCCATTTTCATCAACGACAGGCACTAACGCGCGCGAGCGCGGCGCAAGCTCATGTGAGGGGTTTATGATCGAAGTCACAAGCTGAGCATAAGTTTTCACTTTGGCTGATGTGCCACCAAGTGGGATCGGATCAGCAAATACTTTGCCCAAGGCCGCATCGTCATAACCTTCAAGGGTGTGACACGCCAAACACTGGTACTTGTTAAATACTAGTTCTCCGTTTTCTACATTCCCTTTAGGTAGACTAAAGCCCTTAGGTGAATCAGCTCCTTTGCCGCATCCAGCTAAAAACATCACCAGAGTGATTAAACTGATAAACAATAAATTCTTCATGTTAGCACCTTTTAAAATCAGCGATTAATGTTGCTCTTACGCATAAAAAATAACCAAGCCGGGCATAAAAAGGAAGTACCTATCTAAAGCCTTATTGATGCTGATCAAGATTGCTGAAAATTGTGTTGGTGTAAGCATCGTTGGCGTTATTTTCACTGGTATTAGCCGCTCTATGAAGAATAATTGTTACGAGTTTGCCGCTATCTTTTGCCCTTACAGACAGATTGTTGACTTGCCTTACTGGTTAATTGATCGGCGTCAAATTCTCTGTTTCTTTATCAATTAACGTAGATAGGAATAAACCGGCAAGAGGTTGAATCATCTTTAATCTCTTACATAAATCAATGAAGAGAGTGAGTGATTAAAAATGAAAGATACTATGCAAAGTACAGGGCATGCAGATAGCGCTGCATCAACTATCAATCCGTCTCATGTGCCTGGCGAGTTGTGCCATCATATTTTGGATGGTAAAAAAATTACCATTAGGCCTATCAATCTAAAAGATAAAGCATTAGAGGCAGATTTCGTTAAAAATCTATCTGCTCAGACCAAACATTATCGCTTCTTAGGCGGCATTAACACATTATCTGAGTCTATGTTAAAAACCTTGTGTACCATCGATGGTGAAGATTCGATGGCATTTATCGCCACAGAGCACGATCCTATTACTGGGACTGAAAAAGAAATTGGTGAGAGCCGTTATGCCTATACGGGCGATGAAGACGCACATGAGATTGCAATAACCATCAGTGATGCTTGGCAACACAAAGGCTTGGGTAAACTATTGACCGAACATTTAATTGACTATGCAAAAGTACATAATATCGGCTCTTTATACGCCATCGAATTGGCAGATAACCAAGATATGCGAGCGTTAGCGCGCGAACTGAACATGAGTGAAAAGCGAGATCGAGATGATGCCCATCAAGTTATTTACTCATTGACCCTATAAAGTTCAATATTATCAGCCTTTATGTCCCTTTAATCGTTAGCCTTGTTGTTATCGATTAAAGGGGTTCTAAAGGGGGCTGTGGTTTTTATCGCGACAATTGGGCGCAGGGGGGAGCTTAGCAGTGCCTTTATTTAATATCGGATTTGCATGTGCAGTGATGCCGATATTCTTTCATAGTATATACAAAATTAAATTAAGCTCAGATTTGCAAACGGTCTGGACTGCCATCCCCACACCTTCGGGTAAATGGCAATACCAATATGGGTACTAACCTAGGGTTGAATGATCAGCACATCGGTTTTCAGCAAGGTCAAAACGCTTTCTGCTGTGTTGCCTAACACTTTCGCTTTAAGGCCCTTGCGGCCAACACTGCCCATAATGACCAACGCCGCTCCCACATCTGATGCAACACTGGGTACCACTTTATCGGCGTTACCTACTTTAATATGTATGTTTTCTTCTAAGATACCTTGGCTGCCAAACATGGCCTGTATTTTGGGTATGTATTTCTTTTTAGCCTCTTTTAACGATTTACGCTTATCGATGATGCCTAAATCTTTGAGAACAGGTGACAAGGCGAGACTAAAACATACATGTATTGGCATATTGTTCGCGTTGGCTAGCACTTTCCCCGCATCGATCACTTTTTGATTAAGTGCTTGCTTGGTCTTTTTAGTCGAAGCCATGTCAAGAGTGAGCATGATCGATTGCTTTTTGCGCCATTTCTTTTCAGCCACTAAGAGCAATGGAACATTACCGCTGCGTAATAGTTGCCAGTCAGTAGGTACATAGAACGCGTGTTCGCTGCGATGCCCAGTTTTGATAATTAAATCATATTGGTGAGTTGAGCAATGTTTAGTGACCCAAGCGGCAATGTCTTTACTCCACACCATTTCGTCTGTCGTTGATACTGGTAATGACGATTCAGACACGGTTTCATCTAACCACGCTTGGCTGGCGTGGACGATCTTTTGCTTAGCAGTATCGATGTCACTTTTAGACATGCTTTCATCTAGCACGGACAAGCGTTCGTAACAAAAACCGGCTACATGAATTGATGCATTAAACTGTTTAGCCATCAAAGTTGCATGGGCTAAGGCTTGTTGCGAAGAATCCTTACGATCGGCGATAACTAAAATACGCTTAACATTCACTGGGGAACTCCTTGGTTGTAAAGGCAACTTACAATTGCTTTAGTAACTGCTCTATTATCATACTATTTTAATTTTTATACCAAAATATTGTGCTAAAACAAGTTTTTAAACGAAAGCGACAACTAAATGATGGGCTGAACAGCATACGCATTTCGGATGTGAATTCACGCGGAAAACCACATAAACGAAGAGACAATATAACGCCCCTATGACCGAAATTACGCGCCAGATGATGACGTCAGGAAAAAAAATCGCTTTCTACTAAAATATAGAAGGGTAATAAAAACACTCTCATTGAAGCAAAAAAAGACTGCCGTCCCACTGGTCTTATTATACTAAAGTATATAGTCTGTACGTCCTGAATGTTTGGTATTTCGCCAATGTTGTAAGACTCAGGGCTAACTAAGGATTATTAATGGCGCAGGCGATTCCTCCTCTTCGTAGTCAATTTAAATTTCATAAGCATGTACTACCCATAACGTTAGTGGCTATTTTGCTCCTATTGGCCAGCGCAGTGGCGGTTTTCGAATTTCAACTAAGCCAGTCTGTTACAGATGAGTTAAAGAGCACTCTGTCTGCAGCGGGCGATCAAATCAATGCACAGGCTCAAGAGGACATCGAAAATTATCGACAAGATTTACGCTTTCTGCACGCGACTCCACCAGTCAGTGGGTTACCCAGAGCATTGGAACACAACGGTGTTGATCCGCTCGACAACACTACATCTGCCCAATGGCGTCAACGCTTGGAAATGATCTTTTCTGCTTTTTTAACCAGTAACCCTGAGTACGATCAAATAAGGGTGATAAGCGCTGATAAGTCCGCCATGGAGTTAGTGAGGGTTGATAGAGTGGCCGGTAATATTGAAGTAGTGTCACCAGAGCAATTGCAAAGTAAACGGGCCAGTGAGTACGCCCAAAAGAGCGCAGCTTTGTCAGAAGGTGAAATTTACATGTCGCGCATTTCGCTTAACAAAGAGTATGGCAAACTGGATTATCCATATCGACCTATGTTGCGATTATCGCTGCCGATATTCGACGATAGTGGTAAACGCTTTGGTTTCCTTATTGTTAACATTAATACCTTGCCGCTGTTTAGCTCGTTGAGCAATACGTTGGACTCGCCAAACTTTCTAACGTTAACTGACAGTGATGGATTTTTTCTTATCACTCCCGATGAACAATATCAGTACAGTCGCGACCTCTCGCCGGAATTTAACTGGAACTCAGTATTTAGTGTTACAGAAAACATATCACATCGATTTGCACAAATCCGCTATCGCAATAAAGAAGGTGATGTTTTTTACGTATTAGATCAGAAAGTGACGCTCAATGACGATGTGGATGGTGGCTTTCTTCAAGCTAAGTTGATTGCACCAGCGCGTTTCGTTCACGCCATAGAAACAACCAGAAGAACCACGGTTTATGCTTTTTTATTCAGCGCGACAATTGTCATGTTGATTGTGCTCGCCTTTTTTAATCGCAGTGCAAACAAAAGCAAACAGCTAGCAGATGCTCGCGCCGAGTCAGCTGCGATCGTCAGCGCCTCTAAAGATGCGATTATCAGTGTTGATCTGACGGGTAGGGTAAAGAGCTGGAACAATGCGGCCAAGGGGTTACTTAGCTTAAGTGCTGTTGATGTGATTGGCAAAACCTTGATGGAACTTCGGGTATTTGATGACATTGAATTGAGCGATATATTTGACCGGCTGTCGAATAAACACCGCCAATTGAATACTGAAACGCAAATTGAATCACAAGAAAATTCACCAATATTTTTAGCGCTTTCATTTTCTCCTATTGCGAATAGCGAAGACCGGATCGAAGGCATCGCTATTATTGCCCGGGATGTAACTCAAGAGCGCATTGCAGATGAAAAAATAAAACAGGCTAACGCTGAACTTGAGGAAAAAGTCGCCCTTCGCACAGTAGAATTGCAAAAAGCCAGCGGCATCAAAAGTGCGTTTATTTCTAACATTAGCCATGAAATGCGAACGCCCCTCAATGGGATCATAGGCACATTAAACTTGGTTAAACGTGAGCACTTATCTGAAAACCAGCAGCGATATATTGAGATGACGGAAGTCAGTGTCAATACGTTATCGTCGCTGGTAAATGATGTTCTAGACCTGTCAAAAATTGAAGCGGGCAAGTTAGATTTAGATATTAAGCCTTTCAATCCAGTGAATTTAATTGAGAGTCTGTGCGGCAGTATGGCGGTCAAAGCCCAAGAAAAAGGCCTAGAATTTATCATTGATGTGTCAGCCCTAAATTACCAGTCAATGGTTAGCGATCCTCATCGCTTTTCACAAATTTTGACTAATTTAGTCAACAACGCGATTAAATTTACTGAAACGGGATACATAAAAGTATCCGCTCATACTGAACTTGTTAAGGACAAGGTACATTTGCATTGCGCTATCGCGGATTCAGGAGAAGGAATCGCTAAAGAAAACCAGGACAAACTTTTCAGCGCTTTTTCGCAAGCAGACAGTAGCGTTGCCTCGAAGCACGGGGGCACGGGGTTAGGATTATCTATTTGCCGGCAATTAGTCACTTTATTAAAAGGTGAGGTGAATTTTACGTCACAGAAAAACCAGGGAAGCGTATTTTATTTTTCTATCAGCGCAGATGCCAATTTGTGTCAATTATCACCACCTTCCACTTGCTTAGCGAATACCAGCACTGCGGTGTTTATTGAGCATAAAGCGCTATATCAAAGCACTTGCCAGATGATCGAGGCCTTGGGTGGAACGATAACCCCAGCTGAGAGTTTCGATAAAATGTTTGCGGCTGAGATGCCTAGCACTTGGTCAGAGCCGCGAGTAGATTATATTGTGATTGACCAGCAACATCCTGACTTAATGGCGCTGGATGATAAGTGGTTAGAATGTATCGCCATAGATGATGGAAGCGCTAAAGTGGTCTTACTTAAACGTGACGGTGAGCCCACCGCGTGGTTGAAAAATATCAAGCCAACCGTGCTGACTAAGCCGATTTTGCGCACTGAATTTCTGCAAAAAGTAACACGGTTAAATACCGATTCTTCGAATATTGAGGCTGCAAGTGCAAACCGCCCCCCAGAGATTAACGGCCAGATTGAAAACCCTCCCGGTGATTTTGAGAAAATAAAAGGGGCTCGTGTACTGGTGGTGGATGACAACGAAATAAATGTTGAAGTGGCCAAAGGCGTGCTGTCGAGATTGCCTGTGACCTTGCTTCAAGCGACAAATGGCAAAGAAGCCTTACAACAACTGATATTGGCCGAGCGCAGGAATGAAGTCATTCACTGCGTACTAATGGATTGCCAAATGCCCATCATGAATGGATATGAGGCCAGTCAGCGTATTCGGAAAGGCGAAGTAGGGGAGCTGTATAAAAATATTCCTATTATTGCCATGACAGCTAACGCAATGTTAGGCGAGCGAAATAAGTGCTTAAGTGCAGGCATGGATGACTACTTAACAAAACCCGTCAACGAAGACATTATGCAAGAAAAAGTCACTAAGTGGACATTGTCGGTTTATCAGGCACCTCAACGTTAATTTCCCAGATACCAATATCAGAAAATAATTAGAGCCACTTAGTGAAAATTCAAAAGGCCTCAATTAATGACCATGAACGAGGTAGTCGCGCGTTTTAATCTTGGGGCGCGCAGTACAAAGTATACAAGGTATTAATAACCGCTTTTACTTCATCACTGGCCAAAGAATAATAGATCGTTTGGGCGTCACGTCTGGTCACCACTAATTTTTCGCGTCTCAACGCCGCCAAGTGCTGAGATAAACTAGATTGGGGGATCGCCACTTGTTGATTTAACGAGGAAACTGACATTTCACCGTTATTCAATAAGCACAACAACATTAACCTATGCTGATTAGCCATTGCCTTCAAGAGCGCTGCGGCTTTATCTGCGTTGTCGCGCATATCATCAAGTGTCATATGGGTTATCCTAATTTTTTGCTCATTTTAGAGGCGCTAATCATACCAACTACCATAGAGAGTATGAAAGCATATATACCCATATCGCCACTGGTTATGTTGGTTAATGCAGGCCCTGGGCATATTCCGGATATTCCCCACCCGATACCAAACAGCAATGCACCGAAGATCAGCGGTTTATCGATGTCAGTTTTTGTTGGCAGATGAAGTGAGCTACCAAGTACCGTTCTATTTTTGGGTTTAACGAATGCCCAATACAAAGGCATGTACACGGATATTCCACCCATCATCACAAAGGCGAGGGTTGGCTCCCATGCACCAAATACATCAAGAAAGCCAATGACACGAGAAGGGTCAACCATAGTTGAAATTGTTAAACCGGCGCCAAATAAAATCCCCGACAACAAAGCAACTAGATTATACGTCGACGTAGAAACCTGTGATGTAACCGCATTGTTACGGGCATTAGTCACTTGCATTATGCACCTCCAAACAGGTGTTTAATCATTGCAACCGTGATAATGGCGGAAACCATAAACACACAGGTTGCGGTAATTGAGCGACCAGATAATCGACTAATACCGCATATACCATGGCCGCTGGTGCAGCCTGAACCCAAGTTAGTACCAAAACCCACTAACAAACCGCCAATTACCATCAATGATATATTGATGACATTGTTGCTACTCGCACTAAAAGCATTGGGAAAGGTATCAGGCAATGAAAAGCCAAACACACTTGTGATCAATGGCGCAATCACTAACCCAAGAATGAAGAACCAACGCCATTTGTTGCTCTCGCTATTGTTATTTTTACCACCACTATTCTGACTAAAAATAGCGCCGAAGGTGATACCGGAAATACCGGCAATTCTGCCATTAAACAGCATCAGCGCAAAAGCACCTAAGCCAATTAAACCGCCGCCTAAAAAGGCCTGTAGAATCAAATTAGTGTTCATATTTAGATAAACCAGGTTATAAATATCGTTATTCGTAAATATACGATATTAAGGCGGCAATTTAAAGTGGTAGTTATTGCAAAGGTATATTGTTGCGTAAATATAAGGGCGTCAATCGAGTAATACGTCATTGAGCGCTTCGATGTCTCATATCATTGCGCAAACCGATTTACGTCATATCTGCTGATGGCTCATACCAAGAATTGGTCGCTATGCATGAGGGTTTAGATTCATTTTAGAAATGTGATTTTCAAAAAATGTGATTTTCATAAGAAGCTGCTTCTACGGGAATTGATATTTTCGCGTGTTAGCAACGATGACAAGATTTTTAACAGTATTACTTGAATTATACAAATTTGGGGGGCATTCCATAAGGCCGAAAAAGCAGGCGCTAACGACTATTGGAATGATGCACAGACTGCTCGAAGATATTACGCAAGCGGATAGGTAATAAATAGTGCTGTGCTAAGTCGACACTGTAATTCGCATCTTAGGCCAAACATCAGCACAAATGAAAATGCTATGTAATGCGATAGCTGCTTACGCCGGTAAACGTGAAAGCGTGCACGACTAGTTCAGATTATAAAAATGATGAATCTGCAGTGAGCCCAAATGCTAGCACAGATAATAATATTAATATTCGTATAATGTATATTATGTTAAATTAACTATATTAAGCGCTAAACAAGCTGGTACTCAACAGCGAGCGAAAAGCGTGCCCTTCGAAAATAGAATTTTTAATCTTATTATAAGTTGTTCGGTTTACTGCCCAGCATACTCATGGCATCAGACTTATTCACTAAAGACAGCTGTTCGCTATAAACAGACCAATGTATTTCGCGTACTTGCGCACTCACCATAAGCATAACTTAGCGTATCAAAGTGATCTTAGCTGTCGCTGATTGTCGTATACAGTCGCTATGAAAAATGCACTATCACACGGTGCGCTTTAATAGAGGCAATATGAACTTGGATGAACACAACTCAATGTCACCAGAGATATCACGCATTATCGAGATGGCCTGGGAAGACCGCACACCGTTTGAGGCTATTCATCGGGAGTATGGTTTCAGTGAGTCACAAACCATTAAGCTGATGCGTGCTAACTTACATCACAGGGCATTTAAAAACTGGCGAGCCCGTGTCTCGGGACGTAAAACTAAACATCAGAAAATACGCAATCCGTTAGTGACCCGCGGTTATTGTATGTCCCAATACAAAGTACGCTCTGGGAAATAACAGTAGCGTTACTGAGTACTCTTTTGGGTTAAATTTTGCAACTCAGCCTGTAAGCTCGCTGCAGATACCTCGCCAAAGTGGCTGGAAATCATCTCGCTACTTGCATCGTAAAATAAGGTCATGGGTAAACCATGAGCCCCCATCATTGTGGCGATATCTCCTTTAGTGTCGAGTAAGACATGATTAAAATGTAAATCGATCTCTGCTAGAAACTCGGTGACCACATCCGCGGGCTCTCTTTGATTTAACATAATAAACTTGACGCTTGGGAAACGTTGTTCAGCGCTGTAAAGCACCGGCATTTCGCGTCTACAAGGTCCACACCAAGAAGCCCAAAGATTAATCACTGTTATATTTTGATTCGAGACGTGTTGCAAATTAACTGAAGCGCCCTGTGGTGTATTGAAGGCTAAATTAGGAAGTGCTGATTGTTCATTGCCAGCGTTGATAACTCCTTGAATACTGGTAAATAGCAGGACCGTTGTCGCTGCACCCGCTATCAGTATTTTTCGTTGCTGCGGGTGCCGGTGTATTTGTAACAACAGGATGAGAAGACCTGCAATGAAGCTGGAAAACATATCAAAACCACGGTCACGTATATCTAACACTTGCCATAGCGAGTCGTAACTATCGAAAAACTTAATGACAAATACAATCCTGCCTACCACCAAACTGTAAATGACAATGCTGACCAGGGAGTCACCAACGGAAATACTTTGTTTTCTGCCTAAAATAGCCACCACTAACAGCCCTACCATGAGGCTAACCAGCAGAATAATAGGAGATACAGGAAGCGCGAAAGAACCGAATGTGATTGATGACAAAAGTGGGCCCTTACTGTTTGTGATAATACATTGAGAGAAATTAGCTAAAACACAGGTATAGCGCCAATTGGCATTCTAAATTGACTGACTGCTGTGGATTACACTTGAATATCGGTAAATTGTATCACTATTCTCGACTTTATCTCCATGTCAGCGGCAACCCACAGGATGAATTCTGAGACGGCAATGAATGATTGCAATGTGTATTACACCCATATAATTAGCGTTATACGGGTATGAAGATCGATAGTAAGCCCTTTGTATCTATCGTTTTATTAAAGCGAAATTTTGAGTGTGATTAATTTATCCAGACTACATAAACGGATAGGCTATTTCTTGCACTACACACCAGATGCCTAGTTGGAGCGCAGCGTAAATAAGCTATTATTAATGCTTAATATGCCTGCAGAACGCTTTAAGAAAAATGTTGAATAACGTGATGATAAAACTAAGATAAATTTGAAGTTATTAGATGAATAGGCTTGCTGAAATCGCGATCCGAATGGGATACATCACTCAATATTAAATGAGTTAAGAGCAGCATGTCCCCTGCCCTTAACTCATTATATTGGTTGACGTTAGTTAGGAACTAAACGTTAGTTAAACACTATACGTCGTAAGTGGTTGAGGCTGTATCGCCACCACGACCCGTCCAATTGGTGTGGAAAAACTCACCTCTTGGCTTGTCAGTGCGCTCATACGTGTGGGCACCGAAATAGTCGCGTTGGGCTTGCAACAAATTCGCTGGAAGGCGCGCAGTTCTAAACCCATCAAAATAGGTTAATGCTGAGCTTAAGCAAGGAATGGCAATACCATTCATTACTGCAGTGCCAACCACATTCCTCCACCCTGCTTGAGCAGATTCCACGGTGTCTTTGAAATAAGGCGTTAGCAATAAATTTTCTAGCTTTGGATTGGTATCATAAGCTTCTTTTATCTTGCCTAAAAACGCTGAACGGATGATACAACCGCCACGCCACATTAGCGCGATACCGCCATAGTTAAGCTCCCAGCCGAACTCTTTTGCGGCTTCTTGCATTAGCATATAACCTTGAGCATAGGATACGATTTTAGCAGCAAGCACTGCTTGGCGAAGGTTTTCGATAAAGGCTTCTTTATCTCCGGTGAAGTTAACCTCAGGTCCAGTCACAACCTTGGATGCTTCTACACGCTGCTCTTTCTTTGCAGAAATACAACGAGCAAATACAGAATCAGCGATTAACGTCAACGGTACGCCCAAATCCAGTGCGGTCACCCCAGTCCATTTACCCGTGCCCTTTTGTCCTGCTGTATCGAGGATTTTTTCAACCAGAGGTTCACCGTCTTCATCTTTAAAGGCAAAGATGTCTTTGGTGATGTCGATAAGGTAGCTGTCTAATTCGGTGGTATTCCAATGCGCAAATACTTTTTGGATCTCATCAGAGTTTAAGCCAAGTACTACTTTCATTAATTGGTAGGCTTCGCAGATGAGTTGCATGTCACCGTATTCGATGCCGTTGTGCACCATTTTTACAAAATGACCCGCGCCAGCATCGCCGACCCAATCACAGCAAGGAACAACTTCGTTACCATTTTCATCAGCCACTTTGGCTGAGATAGCTTGGAAAATATCCTTAACTAATGGCCACGCTTTTTTTGAGCCGCCAGGCATAATAGAAGGACCCTTTAAAGCCCCCTCTTCGCCACCAGACACACCCGTACCGATATACAATAAGCCTTTGCTCTCTAAATACTCAGTTCTGCGATTTGAATCTGGGAAGTGTGTATTGCCACCGTCAATGATGATGTCGCCTTCGTCCAGAAAAGGAATAAGCTGTTCGATGAAATCATCTACAGCTTGGCCTGCTTTGACCATCAGCATCACTTTACGTGGAGTGGCAAGAGATTCCACTAAGGATTGTACGCTGTCTGCACCGCGGATATTTTTACCTTTAGCGCGCCCGCCAATAAATTTTTCAACCTTTGAATAACTTCTGTTATAGGCAGTTACAGTGAAACCTTTTGATTCCATATTAAGGATCAAATTCTCACCCATTACGGCTAAACCGACTAAACCGATGTCCGACTTGCTTTTCATTTCACATTCCTTAATAACGTGTACTGAGTAAAAAAACGCATACCATTATTGCTAAAACAAGGCATGGCTATTAAATCTGATTGGCTTATAAACACTGCATGATTACTGGGGGCAAAAGCGCAATTTATCAAGGTCAACTTTCGCTCTGTGCCCAATCAGTTCAGTGTTTCGATGAGTAACCGCGTAATTTGAATAATCTCTCATCACCGAACGACGTTTTATTCGACAACTTGGTGACGACCAACCCGCCGTGATCAACATTACTATAAGAAGGTTTCAGGTTATCTTACTAGGCTACGGTTGAAGAGTATGACATTTACTGCTGTTAAGACGCCAGTTACAAGAGCGAAAAAATTGTTTTAACGTTAAATTTAGCCCGTAATTAATCACCCCGAGCATGATTTCGCCGCTAATTTTGTATCAAGCCCTATTAACTGTATTAATATACAGTTAATATGCCGTAATTCGTAAACATTGCTTACTGTTAATTCATGTCAATTATATTTATGCCGCTATTTCCTCATGCTGAACAACTGGACGTGGGGGTTGCTTATATTAATCAACAAGTGATGGACTTTGACCTATCAATAAAGGACGCCGCCTACAGTTACGAGTTAGCCATTGAGTATTTGAGTGAGAACCGTTTTAACGCTAACAACTTTAAGTCGATCCGTAGTGAACTAAATCTTTTATTTAACTGGGCGTGGCGGGTGAAACAGCTCTCTATTGCTGAAATAGACAGAGTACAATTACGTAAATTCGTGGATTTTTGTAATCAGCCGCCATCAGAACTCATCACACATGCGTCATACCCGTTCTTTGTCGCGCACAAGCAAGACGGCACAATTGAGCCTAATCCGAAATGGCGGCCGTTCGTATTACGAGACGCAGCACGCTATGTGCGAAAAACATCCACCTTGAAAGCACAGCTGTCTTTATTAAGCGGGTTCTTTTTATTTTTAAGTGACATGGAATACTGTGATAAGAATCCTGCGGCTGTGTTGTTGCGCAGGCTGAACGTAAATAATACGCACGTTATCGAGTCTTCTGATGATGAAAAAGCGTTGAGTGAATTGCAATGGCAGAGTGTCTGGCAGCAGGTTAATCATCTTGCGGATACTCAACCAGAAAAACACCAACGCACCCGCCTACTTTTCGCCATGTTGTACTTGCTCTATCCGAGGGTCTCTGAAATAGCCGCTAGGCCTGGCTATACGCCTATGATGAGCAGCTTTATACGCCACAGAAGCGGGCATTGGGTGTTTAAAATTCCACGTAGTAAAGGTGGCAAAAGCCGTATGATCCCCTGCCCTGATGAGTTAATTCAATGCTTGAGTCACTATCGACGTTATATAGGACTCAGTGATTTGCCTTTACCTAATGAACAAGTTCCCTTGTTTGTGCGTCACAAAGCCGGGACTCACGGGCGCGAAACAGGCATTTTAACCGCACAGCTAGGTATCGAATCTATACGTAGTATTGTGCGCTTCGTGTTTGATACTACAGCAGATAACTTAGAGGAAACGGCACCTCAAGAAGCTCATGAGCTTAGACAATTTAGCGTTCATTCGTTACGCCATACAGGAATTACCACCTCGATTACTGCGGGGACGCCGCTACAAGTGGTGATGAAAAACGCGGGGCATGCTGACTTATCCACGCTTTCAATTTACATCTCTACGGATATTCAACAACAAGCTGAGGCAACAGTGCCACGTAAATTATAAAAGCAATTTTTACTCTCACGGGCGTACTTTTTTAAAGAGTAAGCCCAAGAAAGCTTGGGCTTTTAAATATAGCGCTTGTTTTGAAGCCAGCCTCGTTTATTCATCTAGTGCGTAAGCGATGACATAATCCCCTGGAGGCGTTTCCATAAAATGATGCCCCGCAGCAACGATAACCAAGTAACTTTTACCATTTTCTCGGTACATCATTGGGTTCGCTTGACCGCCAGCGGGTAACTCGTCTTGCCACACTGTTTGCCCGGTATTGATGTCAATAGCGCGGATAAGGTTATCCGTCGCTGCCGCTATGAATATCAAACCGCTTTTAGTCACAACGCTGCCACCATTGTTCGGCGTGCCTATGGTTATTGGTAATCCTGATGCAATACCGAAGGGACCATTGTTGCGAGCGGTTCCCAGAGGTCGATCCCATAAGGTTTTTCCATTTTCTAGGTTGATAGCGCGTATCCCACCGTAGGGTGGTTGTTTGCACAGTAGTCCAGTCAAAGGCAAACGCCACCCTGCATTCACATCAACTGCGTAGGGGGTTCCTTGCTGAGGGTCTCCAGCACCTTCGGCTCCTCCATCATCATGATCCATTTCGTCTCTCGGTTTCCACCCTTTTTTATTGGCTTCCTCACGCGAAACGAGTCGGTTGTAGTTTGGCATATCATTGTAATTTGCAATCAACACACCTCTTTGCGGGTCGATGGCAACACTTCCCCAGTCTGATCCGCCGTTATATCCTGGGTATTCAATCCAATGCTGTTCTGTGGTTGGTGGCGTGTAAATACCATGATAACTAGCGGTTTGAAATTGAATACGGCATGCCAGTTGATCGAACATAGTGACCCCCCACATATCTTTAGCGGTGAGATCTGGCTTACGTAGAGTATGAAATGTTGAAAATGGCTGCGTGTCAGATCGCAACTCCGGTACCACTCCCCCGGAAGGTACTGTGCGCTCCTCAACACCCGTTAGCACTTCGCCGGTTTCACGATTGAGTATGTAAATGTCCCCTTGTTTGCTCGTTAGCACTAATGCTGGAACCTGACCATTATTGGTAGGGTAATTAATTAAGCTAACTTGTGAGCCTAAGTCGTAGTCCCAAACGTCTTTGTGTACTGTTTGAAATGACCACGCTGGTTTACCGGTATTTACGTCCATGGCAACAAGGGACGTGGCATATTTTAGTTCTGCTTTAGTGCGTGAACTACTCCAGTAATCGGCAGATGAATTACCCATGGGTAAATACGCTAACCCTAAATCGTTATCACCTGTAGCTGAGGTCCACATATTGGGTGTGCCTCGTGTATATGTTTCTCCTGCAGGGGGTAACTTATCAATATTAGGTTTGACCATGTCCCACGCCCAACGAAGTTCTCCGGTTTGTACGTCAAATCCTTTGATCACGCCTGATGGTGCGTAACGTTTTTGTCCATCTAAAACTTGGTGCCCAGTGATGATCACACCTTTAACAATCACTGGAACACCCGTAATAGCAACAAAGCCACTGGGGGTTTTGCCCATATGTTCCTTGATATCAACTTCACCTTTATTCCCGAAGTTAGAACAAGGTTTACCTGTTTGCGCATCTACTTCTATGATCCTCCCGTCTAACGTGCCACTAATGATCCTTTCGCGACACGCTAGTAAGCCGTCTGTAATGACGTTCGTACTGTTTTCGTTTCGTTTCTCAATATGAACTTCCTCAGTGGGAGGTACTTTATAATAAGCTACACCTCGGCATGCTGCAGTATAGGGTATGTCTTCGTCAGCTACTTTGGGATCATAGCGCCATATCTCTTTGCCATTCTGTGCATTCAAGGCGATTAATTTATTCCTTGCGGTACACAAGTAAAGTTTGTCATCAATTTTAATAGGTGTCGTTTCAGCGCCGTAGCGTTTAGAGGGGATGTCTTTTGTCCTGTATTGCCATGCTTTTTTTAAAGATGTGACGTTTTCAGGTGTTATATCGGTCACAGGTGAATACCTACTGGCATGGTTATCTCGACCATACACGGGCCAGTCATCAGCACTAATATCGTTTATGCCGTTTTGGTTTCCAAGCTTGATCAAGCTACTTCCTGCTTGAGGAGCCGTGGCATTGTGAGTCCAGCCTGTGGGTACGAAAGCCATACTAAACGCGCCAACAAAAATTACCGCGAATGCCCCTGCAAGAGAAAGGCTCGCGCGTTTCGAAAACCCCAGACTAGGCAGTAAGAACGCGAGAACAAAACAAAGGACTACGGGCACGCCCATACGAGGAACCCATCGCCAATAATCTGTGCCTGACTCCCAAATAGTCCACCCTAGCGTACCGAAAAAAAGCAGAGTAAAAACCCACAAGCCTAAACGTTGCTTAAAGTAGAGTAAGGAACTACTTAATATTAAAGTTCCGCCTGCGATAGCGTAGTAATAAGAGCCGTTTTCGGCGACTAACCAAACGCCACCTATTGCTAAATAGAGTCCGATGAGAAAGCTAACCACTGAAAACATTCGCAGCGGCCAATTAGATATGCGTCGGTTTGAAGAAGAAGACATTTAGCGTTTTCCTTTTTGAGATAATTAAAAGAGTGACTGAATGTCGAAAACTGACGTGCGACATTGTAGTAAGACGGCACAAATTGCTTATTTTATGACTTCAATCAAGGCAGGTGGTGCAAAGCATGCACCACACTTGATGAGCCAGAAATTGGGAGGCACAGGGAAAAAGTACCCGCCTGAAATGTAATAATTTCAACGCGGGGGTAATAATTACCAATAAAATTTAGATGAAAGGCTTAATGAGCACATCTTTATTCAAATGCACCAGCTTGAGCACATTTAATGGTCATTACCGTTTCGCCTCGAAGATCAACACTTGGTATTCACCAATATTCAACTGAGTGGCGTTATCCTCACCATGCTCAAAATGAAATTCATTCGGTTCATGATAACCATTTTGCCAATTGAACAAACATTGCCATTGGGCATTATCAAAATGGCTTAATTTATAATTATCAAAGCGCTGATTCTTAAAGTTTATAATCACCAGCAAAGGCTCGACTCCTTCTTTTCGTTCACCGCGCTGATACGCCAGTACTTTGTTCTGGTGGTCCATATGAGTGATATTAAGATGTACACTTTGCAATGAGGGATGCTCTGTACGCAAGGCTATTAGTCTTGTATACGCCTTATGAAGTTGCGGGAATTGTTGTTTACGAGACCAATCGATGGGATCTTTGTCATCAAACCATAAATCTTCAAGCAACTCTTGGCCTTGAAACAACATAGGGGTGCCAGGGGCCGTGAGTGTTAGCGCAGCACCAATAGCAGAGCGCTGGCGTGCAAAATAGTCTTTATCAACATTACCGGGGGCTATTTCTTCCGCCAACCGTGCGCTGCCATTAGCCACTTCATCATGAGATTCAACATACACCACACGACTTAATGGATCACCAGAGTATTGCCTGGTTAATGCTTTTTCGACCAAATTTAGATCTCGGCTATCATCTTCAGGTTGTGTTAGTACATCTCTTATTGGATGAACAAAGTCTGCATCCCATTGCGCGGTATATCCTAACCCACCATGTTCAGTTTTATCTGTTACAAAATCGTTTCCATGTAGGTCCTCTGCGACAACGATTTTCCCGGGGTGACGACGTTGAATTTCGCTATTTAACCAACGAATTAAATCGTATGCTTCTTCAATTGCATCGTCCGGATCCTCAGAGCCACTGACTGAGCGCATGTAGGGGATCATGTCCATGCGCAATCCATCAAGACGGAACTCTTCCAGCCACATCATTGCGTTATCGTATATGTACTGGCGTACTTCTGGTCGGCCATAATCGGGTCTTGTGTCACCCCATGGCGTATCACTGCGCCAATCGTTATAAAAGTAGATCCCACCTTTGTTATTTTCAGACCATCCATCAAATTGCCATAAATGAAGGTCGCTTGGTCCAAAATGGTTGTAGACCACATCAAGCACAACAGCGATGCCTCTAGCGTGAGCCTCGCGTACCAGATCTTTTAAACCATCAGGCCCGCCGTAAGCCTCCTCCACCGCAAATGGGTATGCCGGGTTGTAACCCCAACTGAAGTCACCCGCAAATTCATTTACCGGCATGACTTCAATACAGTTAATGCCTAGCTTTGCGAGGTAGTCTAATTTTTCGATGGTACTTTTAAAGGTACCAGGCTCATTTGCTTCGCCGGTTTCACCGATAGCTTTGCAGTTAAACGTTCCTATGTGGAGTTCATAAATAACAAGAGCGCTTCTTTCTGGCATTTGAAAGGGGGGGGCGGGCCACTGGTAATCGTCATCATAAACGACTGATGCGCCCACACTGTTCGTTAGTAATCGCGCTCTAGGGTCGTTGCGTTTAAGCACATCACCAGATTGCGTGGTAATACTAAATTGGTATTTTTGATGATTCTTTAACTGGGGAATTTGACCAATCCATACACCATCATTTTCAAGCGTAAGAGCAACGCCCTTCTCACTCCAATCATCAAACTCACCGCGGATAGCTACGGCTTTGGCGTTGGGCGCCCATAGCGCGACTTCATAGCCTTTATCTGATTTGAATAATCCCATGGATGCAATGCGTTCTTTTGACATAAAAGGTCTCGATAAAGGAAATAGAAGAACTGTGCACTAAGCGGAATACGCGCCAACTTGGTGGATTTTTAGTTTGTGAAATAGATTTGCGGTCGGCTTATTGATTTTGTTGGTCTTATTTAACCGTTATTCGTTCAAACATAAAACTTACAGCAAATTTCTTAAACGGCTAATACCGCATTCAGATGAGTAAAATTTTCACTGAAAGAGTAATTTTGTCGTCTATCAATCCCCTATATAAACCCAAACAATTTGTTAATTGCTCCACAAAATACGCTGGACAGCGTTAATTTGCGATGAGTCGAGCCGCGTGCTTATCACTATGTTTAGAGGTATGAGTTTTGCAGCGCTCTTACCACTGAAAGCACATCCATTTTGCTGTGAGAAGATGAATAATTTAAAAGGAAATCGAAATGAGCCAAGAAATCAGAGGTAAAGTAAGTGCCATTTATGGTGACGAGGTGGCTGCTAAAAATGCAGCATCAGCAGTGATGCAGTCAACAGGCCTGTTACATGATGAAGTGAGTATCGTGGCACCCCATGATCCACATTTTGGTGAGAAATTAGAGAACGACGACAAGAAAGTCGGACTGTTTATGCTAAAAGCCCATATGGGGTTAGCCCTCATGGGTGTGGTGTTAGGCGTTTTCTGCGGTGTACTGTTAGGGTTTTATGGGCCCGCTTACACCCAAACCAGCCCAGTATTGACTGTTATTGCATTAGCCATCTTAGGCTTTTTTGTAGGCCTGATGATCGCTGGGTTGGCTTCGCTAAGACCAGATCAGGACGCAGTCGTTAATCAAACTCGTGATGCGACCTCAGCCGGAAAATGGGTTGTGGTGGTGAACAGCCCTTCTCATGAAAAAACCGAAAAAGGCTATAACGTTCTGAGTACCTCAGCTGAGTCAATATCAACGAGTTTGTAATACCGCTCCAGTAAATAACTGGCCACTCAACGCCGTGATTTATCACAATGGGTATGAACGCAGCCCAGACCAGACATCGAGGGTAATACTTTTAACTACGGCTAGAATATCCGATTGATCTAACGATGCCGCGCATTATGCGGTACGACTAAATCAAATAAACAACCAATCACTAGATGGTTCTGGGGATATTAAATAAGGTATAAAAGTTTTCAGTGGTGGCTTTGGCCAGCTCATCCACGGAAACTCCTTTTAGCTGAGCAATGAACTCCCCTACTTCTCGTACGTAACCGGGTTGGTTCTGCTTACCTCGATAGGGAACAGGCGCGAGCCAAGGGGAGTCTGTTTCAATCAGTAGGTTTTCCAGTGGAATTTTCTTAACCACGTCTTGTAATTCTTGGGCACTCTTGAAGGTGACAATCCCTGAAATAGAAATGTAAAACCCTAATTCTATAGCCGCTTGAGCCATTTCCCAGTCTTCTGTAAAGCAGTGCAACACACCACGTGTGTGAGGCGCTTTGTATTCTTTCAATAAGGAAATGGTGTCTTGGCGCGCATCTCGTGTATGAATGATCAAAGGCTTATTCAATTCGTTGGCTACTTTTATGTGATCGACAAAAGATGTTAACTGCACTTCTTTTGTATCTGCACTGTAAAAATAATCCAAGCCTGTTTCACCTATCGCGACGATATTCTCGGACTTGGCCATTGTGAGTAACTCTTCATAAGTGCAAGCCTCATCTTGGTGAAGTGGGTGTACACCACAGGATGCTGAAACGTTATTGAAGGGTTTAATGGATTGCATCATAGTTGGAAAGTCATTGACAGACACGCAAACACACAGGAAATGCTCGACACCGCGCTGCTGTGCAAAATGGATGACTTCCGCTAATTCTTCTGGGCTTTTATCTAATCGGTCTAAGTGACAATGTGAATCTACAAACAAAGAATATTCCTACTTTAAATCGTTAATCTAGTATCAAGCAAAATAGGCTTTCAGGCCTTTAATGCCATCGACTGTAAAATGTTGACAAGCACCAGGGTTTTATTAACGCCTGGGTTACGTAATTGCTCGTTAGCGTTGACGCATCGCGCGTGCATCTGCCATAAGTGTTCGGTGTTGGGCTGGCCAGTTTTAAGTTGGTTTACAAGCCATACCTGTAACCACTTTACAATTGTAATGGCTTCGTCTTGCCATTTCGTTGCCAGCGCGGCTGGGTCCGCCGTACCCACCTTCAAATAACCTAGATTTTCAACTAGTTCTTGATAATTGACTTTGGGCGGTGTTTTTAAGTGCTCAATCAGTACTAAAGGAGACGTACCGTATAAACGCAACAAAGCGTCATCAACATTTGCATAACCTTCCTTATTCAACCAATCAATACACTCTTGTTGAGTGGGACTGAATAACGCTACCTTTTCGCAGCGACTTAAAATGGTCGGTAGTAAGCGCTCAGGGTGACTGCTTAATAAGAGCAAGAATGTGTTGTTTGTAGGCTCTTCTAGGGTTTTTAATAATGCGTTGGCACTAGACTCTGTCATAGTGTGTGCGTCATGAATAAGCAGCACTTTAGCGCCTGACAGTTGAGCCGAGCCTGAAAGCTTTTTAATTGCGTCGCGAATAGCATCGACACCAATTTGCTTGTCAGAACGAATTTCGTATAAATCTGGATGATTCCCAGCCGCTGACAATAAGCACGACTGGCAGTGACCACAAGGACCTAAGTTATCTTTCGAGAGAGCAGGTTTATTCGCACACAGTAAAAACCGCCCTAGCTGTTGTGCAAATTCCGTTTTACCTATGCCTTTTTCACCTTTTAGCAATAACGCATGATGCAACGACAACGTCGCCGCGCGCTGGGACAATTGCTGTAAAGAAGCGTGTAACCAAGAATACACTTTACACCGCCAAAAACTGTTGCATGGCGTGTTGAATATCGTGGTGCACTTGCTCGATTGACTGCATTGTATCTATGACAACACAGTTCTCATCTTGCTCAGCCAAGCTGAGATAACGTGCACGGGTACGCTCAAAAAAGGATATATCAAGCTGTTCTATGCGATCCAACTCACCACGGCCTCGTGCACGTGCTAAGCCTATACTTGGTTCAACATCTAAGTATAAGGTGAAGTCAGGCACGAACCCCTTCAAGGTAATATCACGCAGAGGTTGAATCAATGTTTGGGGTATTTCACGCCCTCCGCCTTGATAGGCTTGGGATGACATATCATGTCGATCGCCCAGCACCCAAGATCCTGACGTTAATGCAGGGTGAATAACATTGTGCAGCAGCTGAGCGCGGGCAGCATACATAAGTAACAGTTCAGCTTCTGTGGTTACCGTTTCGTTTGGCCAATCTTTTTTAACACATTCACGAATGGCCTCAGCCATAGCCGTTCCACCTGGCTCACGAGTGCAGGTTAAACTATGCCCAGCTTGCTCTATGCAGGATTTCACGATACTGACAGCGGTGCTTTTGCCCGCTCCTTCTAATCCTTCAATGACAATAAATTTACCTGGGTGTATCAAACTTCATTTCCTTTATGCTCACTGTGCGTGTTTGTAGGGTGTTCTTAAGTAGCCTGCGTTAACCAAATTAACGATTTAATTGGTACTGCCGTACGGCACGATTATGTTCTTGTAACGTTTCTGAAAAGTGATGACTGCCATCCCCTTTAGACACAAAATACAGCTCGTCAGTGGCCAACGGGTTGAGGGCTGCATTTATCGCTAGCTTACTGGGCATGGCGATGGGGGTTGGTGTTAAACCTTTAATCAGGTAGGTATTATAAGGCGTAGCTTGTCTTAAGTCTTTACGCCTGATATTACCGTCGAAATCTTCAATGCCATAAATAACAGTCGGATCGGTTTGTAAACGCATATTTAACCGCAGGCGATTAACAAATACGCCTGCTATACGACTTCGCTCTTCGCCTAATGCGGTTTCTTTTTCAATAATGGACGCCATAATAAGCGCTTCGTAAGGCGTTGCATAAGGCACATTCTGGTCGCGATGTTGCCATTGCAGTGCGAGTTCCTTTTGCATTGCGCTGTATGCCCATTTTACGATGGTAAATGCACTGGTGCCTGCCACAAAATGATAGGTGTCCGGCATCAGCCATCCCTCTAGAGATTGGCCTTCAATGTCGTGGCTAAAGCTTTTTACATTTTCGCTAAAGTCATCACCCACCTTAACGTAGGGATGACTCGTAAGCTGCTTTTCCCAATCTTGCCACCTAAGGCCTTCTACCAATGTAAGGGCGAATTGCTTCTCCTTACCACTGGCAATAAGTTGGAAAACATCGATACCGTTCATGCCTGGCTCGATTTCGTAAGTGCCTGCTTTTACATTAGCGATCTCCGGCATTACTTTGAGCATCACTTTAAGACCGAGGGTGTCATCAATCAGTGATTGTTCTTTCAGCTGCTTTAAAATGCTGTTAGAGAATTGCCCTTTCTCGACAGTAAGTAAAAGTGGCTCATTAAGCGTTAATGGTCTTTCTGCTTGTTGCTTTAGATAATGCAAGCCTGTCATTAACGTAACAATCACTAGAGTCACCAATAACGAGGACACTTTGATTACGTTGATTCTCAAGTCTTCGTTCCTTGTTCTTTAATACTAATAATTCATTACTCCGTTTTGTAAATCGCGTGTTTTCTCATTTAAAAAATATGCCCTGTGACCATCACTAAACTCAATTGCTGATACCGGGACAATGCCCATCAGGCTATTGCACACGAAAACCTCTGAGGCAGATTGTATGCTATTGAGTCCTTCTCTACACTGATGGATGGGTACTTGATTAGCCAATAAGTATGCCATTACTTGGTTACGCATAACGCCTTCGACGCCACTAAAATTAAGCGAAGGTGTATGCCAAGCATTTTCGCAATACCAAAATATGTTTCCCACCGAGGTTTCAACAATCACATCATCAGTATCGAGAACCAAGCAATCATGAAAGGCATCATTAGCTAATTCATGCTTTATCAATACTTGCTCTAAGCGGTTTAAATGTTTCAAACCCGCAAGTAATGGCTGCTTGGCCAAGGTAATACTGCTGACATTAAGTTCGATACCCTTTTGCTGCCAGTCTTGGTAGTGAGCAGGAAATGGATGTTGACTAACGATGTAAACAGGGGTATTCGCCCCCTCAGGGCTATAACCACGTCCACCGGAGCCTCGTGAAATTAACACTTTCAACACACCAAGCGTTTTTTGTTCTGCCAGAGCTGAGACATGTAGCGCTAACTCATCCCAATTTATCGAAGAAATTAACAAACGTTCACAGGTTGATTGTAAGCGTGTTAGGTGCGCATCCCAGTACTCGACCTTTCCGTCTCTAACTAACATGGTGGTGAAGCACCCATCGCCATATTGGGTCGCTCTATCTGTGATAGCGAGTTGTGTCGCGGATGAACCATTTACAATCATATGTGAGTCTTTGAAAAAATCATGTCTTAGAATAAAGAGAGTAATCTGATGCAAAAAAGCCTGTAATAGCAATGATATTACAGGCTTCGTTTAGATACTATTCGTGCGTGATAAATTACACTTTTTTAAATAGCAACGAACCGTTAGTACCGCCAAATCCAAATGAATTACACAAGCCGTACTCCATTTTGATAGAGCGGGCTTCGTGTGCAACAAAGTCAAGATCGCACCCTTCACCTGGATTATCTAAATTAATAGTCGGTGGGGCTATTTGGTCTTTCAACGCTAAGATAGTGAAGATAGCCTCAACTGCACCAGCGGCACCTAATAAATGGCCGGTCATGGATTTTGTTGAACTAACAAGTACCTTTTTGGCGCTGTCCTGAAAAATAGTCTTCACTGCAGCAACTTCCGCCACATCACCCGCCGGTGTAGATGTACCATGAGCGTTGATATAGCCTACTTGATGCGCATTCACTGAGGCGTCATTGAGTGCATTGTGCATTGCAGCGGCTGCACCTTCACCATTTTCAGGCGGTGATGTCATGTGATGAGCATCGCCACTCATGCCGAAACCAACGAGCTCTGCATAAATTTTTGCGCCGCGAGCTTTAGCTGACTCATACTCTTCTAGCATAACGACACCGGCACCCTCGCCCATAACAAAGCCGTCTCGGTCTTTGTCCCACGGACGGCTGGCTATTTGTGGGTTATCGTTGCGAGTTGATAACGCTCTAGCAGCCGCAAAGCCACCTAAGCCCAATGGGCAAATAGACGCTTCCGCACCGCCAGCTAACATCGCATCAGCATCGCCGTAAGCAATGGTACGTGCAGCGATCCCCATATTATGAACACCTGTAGTACAGGCAGTCACAATATTTAAATTAGGGCCTTTTAAACCTTCCATGATGGACAGGAAGCCTGAAATCATATTGGTGATAGTAGCAGGAACGAAAAAGGGCGAGATACGCTTAGGCCCAGAGTTAACTAATTTAGTATGATTTTCTTCAATCAAACTTAAACCGCCAATACCTGACCCAATGGCTACGCCAACTCGAGATGCATTCTTTTCAGTAATGGCTAAACCTGAGTCCACTAAGGCTTGCTTTCCAGCTGCAATACCAAACTGGATAAACTTGTCCATTTTTTTGGTTTCTTTCTTGGCGATGTAATCTTCAACGTTGAAGTCTTTCACTTCCCCTGCGAAATGCGTGGTGTATTCAGATGCATCAAAAACCGTGATAGGGCCTATGCCACTTTTACCGCCGACGATATTCTGCCACGTGGAAGCATAATCATTGCCCACAGGAGAGAGTACGCCAAGACCGGTTACTACAACCCGACGTTTAGCCACTTTGGCCTCCGAACGTAATATAAATTTGGTGTGTTAGATAAGAGAAACGGCTCAGGAAGAGCCGTTTTTAAAAACTGTTTACGCGTCTTTGTGAGCGTTAACGTAGTCAATAGCAGATTGAACTGTTGTAATTTTTTCTGCTTCTTCATCAGGAATTTCAGTATCAAATTCCTCTTCTAAAGCCATAACCAATTCAACTGTGTCTAGAGAATCCGCACCTAAATCATCAACAAACGAGGCTTCTGATTTTACTTCTTCTTCTTTAACACCAAGTTGTTCAATAATGATTTTTTTAACGCGTTCTTCGATGTCACTCATAATTCTAGTTTTCCCTTAAAAGTCGCTAGATATAAATTTCGAGTAGTGTATTCACCAACCCACCGCCTTGCAAGCAAGACATTGAAGTTTTTTACTGGTCGAACCACTAAAAACTATATAATAATCAACAAAAAATTAACAGGCAAGCAATGTTTTAATAACCTAGGTTATTAAATAAACATACTACCCCATATACATTCCACCGTTTACATGCAAGGTTTCCCCTGTTATGTATGCGGCGCTATTACTAGCTAAAAAGCCAACCGCTGAGGCAACTTCTTGAACAGAGCCTAAACGATTTGCTGGAATATCTTTAAAAATGGCCTCACGTTGGTCGTCGTTCAGTGCCTTGGTCATATCAGTATCAATGAAACCTGGAGCAACTACATTGACTGTAATTCCACGAGAAGCGACTTCACGTGCCATTGATTTAGTAAAACCTATAACGCCAGCTTTCGCTGCAGCATAGTTTGCTTGACCTGCATTACCTGAACTGCCAACAACAGAACCAATATTGATGATTCTACCACAACGTTTTTTCATCATGCCACGTAAAACTGCTTTAGACATGTTAAACACGGATGTGAGGTTGGTATTAATGATATCTTGCCATTCTTCATCTTTCATTCGCATGAGCAGGTTATCCCGGGTGATACCGGCATTATTGACCAAAATATCGATCACACCAAATTGTTCAGCGATGTCAGCTAACAAGCGAGTCATCGATTCTGGCTCTGATACGTTGAGTACCATGCCTTTACCATTGTCCGCCAAATACTCACTGATAGCGTTAGCGCCAGCTTCAGATGTAGCTGTACCAATGACCGTCGCTCCATCGTTGACTAATTGTTCAGCGATCGCTTTACCGATACCGCGACTAGCGCCCGTTACAAGTGCTATTTTTCCGTCTAATCCAGACATATATATTCTCTATATTATTGAATTGTCGATACTGTTTCTGCGTTGTTTACCGCATCACAGCTCAATGATTTATCTATGCGTTTTATCAAGCCAGTTAACACCTTACCTGGGCCAATTTCATGAATCTGGCTTACACCCAAAGCGGACAGCTTTTGAATGGTTTCAGTCCAACGCACAGGGCTATATAACTGGCGCAAAAGTGCAGATTTAATATCTTCTACATTAGATTCAATCGCGACATCAACATTGTTTACCACCCCTATAGAAGGGGTTTTAAACTCAATAGTTTCAAATAGCTCAGCAAGTTTATCTGCAGCGGGTTTCATCAAAGCACAGTGAGAAGGCACACTTACTGCTAGAGGTAGAGCGCGTTTAGCGCCCGCTTCTTTGCACAGCTCAGCTGATTTTTCAGCAGCTTCTGCATTGCCTGCAATAACGACTTGGCCTGGTGAATTAAAGTTTACTGCAGATACGATTTGCTGTGTTTCGTTTTGCGCTTGTTCGCATGCTTGAATGACTTTCGCATCATCAAGACCAATGATCGCATACATCGCTCCTACCCCTTCAGGGACAGCCTGCTGCATAAACTGGCCGCGCGCTTCTACTAATTTGACGCCATCTTCAAATGATAGAACACCAGCACACACAAGGGCTGAGTATTCTCCCAAGCTATGACCTGCAAGATAGTGCGGTAAATTAGCGCTTTGTGCTTTTAAAACTTGGAATATAGCGAAACTAGCAGCTAACAACGCAGGCTGTGTCACCTGCGTTTGTCCTAATGTTTGCCCACTGTCGTTTTGCACTACGTCCCAAAGGTCGTAACCTAAGACCTTGCTTGCCCGGCTAAATGTTTCTTCTACTAGCGGATGATGAGCCGCTAAGTCTTTCAACATGCCCACTGTTTGTGAACCCTGACCTGGGAACACCCACGCGCGTTTTGACATAAAACTTCCTTTCATTTGATCACTAAAATAATCGTTACCACCATATTAATGATGCTGGTCTTTAATATCGCACTAAAGCAGATGCCCAGGCGAAACCACCACCAAAGGCTTCTAATAGGAGGTTTTGCCCTCTCTTGATACGCCCATCTCGAATTGCTTCATCTAACGCCGTTGGCACCGTCGCCGCTGACGTATTACCGTAGCGCTCAAGTGTTATAACCACTTGATCAAGCGACATATCTAATTTTTTCGCCGTGGCTTTAATTATTCGGAAGTTAGCCTGGTGAGGAACGAGCCAATCTAAATCAGATTTCTGCATATTATTGGCGGCTAAGGTTTCTTCAACGATTTCACTTAACTTTGTCACAGCAACGCGGAATACTTCATTGCCTTTCATAGAGCCCCAGTTTTCGTGGATGGATGATTCATCCCCACGAGTTGGGTTACCAATGGCCAATAAATCACCGTATGACCCTGCAGCATGGATATGGGTGGATAATATGCCAGGCTCTTCGCTCGCTTCAATAATTGTTGCACCTGCAGCGTCACCAAATAAAATTACCATAGTGCGGTCTTCTGGGCTGATCATGCGACTTAGGCAATCAGTTCCTACGACCAAAATGCGTTTTGCCATGCCTGATTTAATGTACTGATCAGCCACGCTTAATGCATAGCAATAACCGGCGCAAGCAGCTGCTACGTCAAATGCAGGAATGCCATCGACGTCTAACGCTTTTTGGATCTCACAGGCTGTACTGGGTAGCGAGTAACGTCCGCTGGTTGTGGCACATACAATCATGTCTAATGACTTGGCGTCTATACCGGCTGCTTCCAGTGCTTTTTTACTTGCCTCAAAGCCCATAGTGGCAGCGGTTTCATGCTCCCCGATAATGCGGCGCTCTTTGATACCAGTGCGATCTGTTATCCATTCGTCTGACGTATCCACCATGAGGGATAAGTCGGCGTTCGTGCGCACGTCGCTTGGATAATAACTACCAGTACCAATTATTCTAGAATTCATTTATTACGATCGCTCCATCAAGAGGTTTTCAATCTTATCTTTAATTTTTGTGGGAACTTGCCTTTCGGCTTCTTGAACCGCTTCGCGGATCGCATACAAAAAAGCCTCATCCGAGGCATTTCCGTGGCTTTTGACCACAATTCCGCGCAATCCTATCAGACTCGCACCGTTATACTGGTCGGGGTTCACTCGCAAATAGAGACGACGTAATAGGGGCATGGCCAGTTTTGCCATGATTTTACTCAATATATTTCGCTTAGCATCACGCTTTACTTGCTCTATCAATAACTTAACCAGTCCTTCGCAGGATTTTAAAGCGATGTTTCCTGAGAAGCCGTCGGTGACAATGACATCGGCAATATCGTTAAATATATCGTCACCTTCAACGAACCCAATATAGTTTAAGTGGTCGCTGGCGGCTAATAATTGACTCGCCTCTTTGATATTCGCAGGGCCTTTGATTTGCTCCTCACCCACGTTTAAAATAGCCACTCTCGGGCGTTCAATTCCTGCAATTTGCTCAGCTAATACAGATCCCATCACAGCATTTTGTAGCAATGTTTGTGCGTCGCTTTGTACCGTCGCGCCTAAATCCAAAAGATAGACTTTACGACCTTTAGCAGTGGGTAAGCTTGATACCAAAGCAGGACGGTTAACACCAGAGAGAGTTTTCAGTTGAGAGCATGCCATTGCCAGCAAAGCGCCTGTATTACCCGCACTTACACATGCATCCGCTTGCTCATTGTGAACGTGCTTAATAGCACAGGCCATAGACGAGTCTTTTTTATGACGAAGCGCTTTAACAGGGTTGTCATCCATCAAAACCTGTTGGTTGCAATGAACTATTGAATATCGATTGGATAAGGAAGAGGAGTGCTGGTTTAACCAAGATGTAATAACATCTTCGTCTCCGCAAAAAATTAAATTTAGGTGGGGGAATTCATTCAGTGCTTTTAAAGCTGCAGATAGAATAATATGGGGGCCGTTGTCGCCCCCCATAATATCTAACGCTAAGGTTAGATGACGCAAAGCTATCTCAAATTATAATGAGAGAACTTTTTTGCCTTTGTAGTAACCATCAGCTGTAACGTGATGACGAACGTGCGTCTCACCTGATGTTGAATCTACAGACATAGTCGCAGTTCCCAACGCATCATGCGAACGACGCATGCCACGCTTAGAACGAGTTTTACGATTCTTTTGTACTGCCATTAGTTTGCTCCTAGTCTCGCTTAAGTTCTTTCAAAACCGCGAACGGGTTTGGACGTTCATCGACCGGTTCAATTTTTCCGAACGTCATGTCCTCTGCTTTTATGTCACAATCCTCCTCTGCATGAAGGGCGACAATTGGCAAAGAGATGATCATTTCGTCTTCAAAAATTTGAAGTAAATTGACTTCTCCGTGGTCATTGACCTCTACCGGGTCGTAAATATCCGGTAACTCATCGGCCTTTTCATCATCAAGTCCCTGCACAGGACTGAAACAAAACGACACGTCTAAAGGATGAGTAAAAACACCATTACATCTTTGACAGACAAGTGATGTTTCACAACGAATTTGACCTTCGAAGTATGAAAGACCCTGCTCGTCTTTTAAAAACTTCACTTCGATATCAACTTCGTCGTCTACGCCAGCAACTGTACTTAGCAATCTCGGCATATCAGCCGTTAACATTACCCCCTGATATTCAGAGCGTTTTGTTGCACTTTTGATTGGGTCGAGTTGTTTAGGTAATTTTACTTTCTGCATAGCGCGCGCATCATAAAGGCTGAAAAGGGTTTAGTCAAAGAAAATATAATCTTAAGTCCTATGTAAATTAAGCAATTTATGCTTTTATGTCGGCCGTCAATAATAATACAGGTCGTCAAATTGATGAAACTAATTCTTGCTTCAACCTCCCCATATCGAAAAAATATTCTTGAAAAGCTGTGTATCCCCTTTTCATGTGCCTCACCCAGCGTGGATGAAACGCCGATGAATAATGAGTCTGCCAACACTTTAGTGGCGCGATTAGCAGCAGAAAAGGCAATATCTGTAGGGGTAACTCAAAAGGGGCTTATTATAGGCTCTGATCAAGTCGCTTGTGTTGACGGTGTTATTCTCGGTAAACCTGGTAATAAGCTCAAGGCATTTGACCAACTTACACAGCTAAGCGGAAAAACTGTTACTTTTTTTACCGGGTTGTCCTTACTTGATAGTAAAACACAGCGTCAGGAAACGATTGTTGAAACGATTGATGTAATATTTAAATCACTTAGTGCTAAACAAATTAGACGATATCTTGAACTTGAAGAGCCATATGATTGTGCTGGTAGCTTTAAAAGCGAAGGTTTGGGGATAGCGTTATTTTCATCATTAGACGGTCGCGACCCTAATACCCTTATTGGTCTTCCTCTAATTGCACTAGTGGCGATGCTAAAAAAGTTTGAAATTGATGTATTTGAGCATATGCAGTAGATGAAACATCGTTCAACTATGCTGTTGAGCGACGTTTCTCAAATACCAAATGGATATCTGTTTACCTAAAGATTATCGAGCATATTAGATAATTGCTTGCGCCAGTGGACAGTTTGGACACCTGAATCCTGTTCTGCCGCGGTTTTGTCGATAACAGAAAATGCGGGCCGTTTAGCCGGCGTCGGGTACTGGGCCGCATAGATTGGCTGCACTGGGATCGCTTTATGCAACAGTCCCTTTTCTAGTCCTAGCTCTTGGATAGCGATAGCAAAGTCATACCAACTGGCCACGCCTGCATCTGTCCAATGGTACATGCCTTTAATATCAGGCTTGTCGACCACCGCCCAAAGCCAATCAGCTAGCCCAGCAGCGTAAGTGGGTGTACCAATTTGGTCTGAGACAATACCTAGCTGGGGTTTCTCTTGCATTAACCGCAGCATGGTTTTAACGAAGTTATTACCATGGCTAGAATATACCCAGGCCGTTCGCACAATAATCGCCTCAGGCAGCATGTTTTGAATGGCTAACTCACCTGCTAATTTTGACGCGCCATACACTCCAAGCGGGTTAGGTCTATCAGATACAATATAAGGTGAACACTTAGTTCCATCAAAAACAAAATCAGTTGATATGTGTAACAACCTTGCACCGACTTCTTTACAGCCGTTAGCGATATTCTTAGCACCTTCTTCATTTACTAAGAAGGCGGTGGCTTCATCTGTCTCCGCTTTATCCACTGCGGTATAAGCTGCGCAATTAATAACCACGTTAGGTTGAATAGATGCAAAAATTTCAGCAACTTTTTTAGCATCAGTTATATCGAGCTCTGCGCTATCAAAAGCGAACACCTCAACAGTAGGTTCGGGAGCGCGGTTAGAAAGCTCCCACCCTAGTTGACCCTTTTTTCCAGTGATAAGTACTTTCACAATATTTCCGTATCTAAATTTAGATTAAATGTGCATCAGCGCACTGTTAAGCAAATTTTGGGGCATCGTTGAATAAACAACCCACTTTATCTTTTTCTGATAATGCTGGCGCTTCTCCGTTCACTAATGGCCACTGGATGCTAAGGGCAGGATCATTCCACAAAATAGACACTTCAGATTGTGGGTGATAGTAATCACTGCATTTATATACAAACTCAGCTGTTTCGCTGGTGACATAAAAACCATGGGCAAAGCCCGCTGGGACCCACAGTTGTTTATTATTCTGCGCTGACAATTCGATACCATATGATTGACCAAAAGTGGAAGAGGATTGGCGTAAATCTACGACCACATCATATACACTGCCTTGGGTAACTCGTACTAACTTACCTTGGGTGTGCTCTAACTGATAATGTAAGCCGCGTAATATACCTTGGCGGGATTTACTGTGATTATCTTGCACCAGTGCTTTAACACCTGTTGCCTCGGTGAATAAGTCCGCGCGGAAGGTCTCCATAAAGAAACCTCGCTCATCGCCAAATACTTTTGGCTCGAATATGAGAACGTCATTGAGTGGTGTTTGGGTGATTTGCATATTATAAACTCAGAAAATTAATTGGGATTACTCGTAACCATTTGCGACTTTGAGCAAATATTGGCCGTAACCTGTTTTGGCCAAACTGTTGCCTTGTTCCGTCAACTGCGCTTTGTCTATCCATTTATTGCGATAGGCAATTTCTTCTAAACACGCCACTTTCAAGCCTTGGCGGTGCTCAACGGTTTGTACGAACTGCCCAGCGTCAAGGAGCGAGTCGTGGGTACCTGTATCAAGCCAAGCGAAACCACGACCCAATAACGACACGTGTAAATCCCCTCTTTCAAGGTACGCTAAATTCACATCGGTGATTTCCAATTCACCACGCACAGACGGTTTGATATTTTTTGCAATTTGGATGACATCATTGTCATAAAAATACAAACCTGTTACTGCATATTGTGATTTTGGCGCTAGGGGCTTCTCTTCAATACTGATGGCTTTTTTATCTTTATCAAATTCAACCACACCAAAGCGTTCTGGGTCAGTGACGTGATAACCAAATACGGTGGCCCCTTTTGTCACTTGGGTGGCGTCTTTCAACTTATCAGAGAAATGCTGACCATAAAAAATGTTATCCCCCAATACTAAACTGACATTCGCATCTCCGATAAAATCCTCTGCAATAATAAATGCTTGAGCAAGGCCATCTGGACTCGGCTGCACGGCATATTCGATTTCAACGCCATAGCGACTGCCATCTCCTAACAAACGTTGAAAGTTTGCTTTATCTTCGGGAGTGGTGATGATCATTACTTCCCGAATACCTGCGAGCATTAATACCGAAAGAGGATAGTAAATCATTGGCTTGTCATAAATAGGCATTAGCTGCTTTGATGTCCCTTGCGTAATGGGATGTAAGCGGGAGCCTGAGCCCCCAGCCAAAATGATACCTTTATATTTAGGAATGTGATTAGCCATGTTTACTCCCCTTCGCCTAAACGGCCTAGTTTATACTTCCCTGATAACACTCGCTGCCACCATGATTCATTGGAAAGATACCATTGCACCGTCTTTCGCATACCTGATACGAAGTCTTCTTCTGGTTTCCACCCTAACGCTTTTTGAATATGACTCGCATCGATGGCATAACGAGCATCGTGCCCTGGCCGGTCTTTCACAAATGTAATTAAATCAGCGTAGGCTGAAATATCTGCTGCTCTTTGTTGCGGGGCTAACTCATCAAGCAACGCACAAATAGTACGTACTACATCTAAATTACGCTTTTCATTATGGCCGCCTATATTGAACGTCTCTCCTACTCTCCCAGATTTAACCACTAGACATAACGCACGGGCGTGATCTTCAACAAACAACCAGTCACGAATTTGACTGCCATCACCATATACAGGTAGAGGTTTACCGGCCAGCGCATTTAGAATGACATGTGGGACTAACTTTTCGGGAAAATGATAAGGGCCGTAATTATTAGAGCAATTTGTGATTACCGTCGGTAAACCATAAGTGCGCTGCCAGCTTCTGACCAAATGATCTGAACTCGCTTTACTTGCCGAATAAGGAGAGCTGGGTGCATAGGGGGTGTTTTCTGTAAATAAAGGCAATTCACCGCCTCCAGAGACTTCGTCCGGGTGAGGTAAGTCTCCATAGACTTCATCGGTAGAAATATGATGAAAAATAAACTGCCCTTTGCGCTCTTCTGGCAAATCCTGCCAATACGCGCGAGCGGCGTCTAATAGTGTATAAGTGCCGACCACATTGGTTTGAATAAAGGCACCCGGCCCATCAATAGAGCGGTCAACGTGTGATTCGGCTGCTAAATGCATCACCGCATCAGGTTGGTGTATATTGAATACACGTTTAATTTCTGCTGCATCACAAATATCTACTTGCTCAAAACGATATCTGTCGCTGTGTAATTCTTGGGGAATGGACTCTGTGTTTCCTGCGTACGTCAATACATCAACATTAATCACACTGTCTTGCGTGTTGGCTAATAGATGCCTGACGACAGCACTGCCGATAAAGCCGGCTCCACCGGTAACGAGTATTTTCATGTAAAACTAAACCCTTTTTTTAATTCTAAAATAGACATCTTGTCTTTGTTTTTAACTACGCATTTCCAACACGCTTAACGCTCTGTTTAATTGCTTATCGAGTGGGGCTTGAAAACTGACTCTGTCTTCAGTCTTAGGGTGAATAAACGCTAAGGAGTACGCATGCAAGAATAAACGCTTCAACCCTTTTTGATTCATCAGCCCAGTAAACTCTGCATCACCATATTTGTCATCGCAAGCAATGGGATGACCTGCATGCAAGCAATGCACACGTATTTGGTGGGTACGGCCTGTAATAGGTGAGGCTTCAACAAGTGTGGCGCCTACAAATCTATCGAGCACTCGAAAACGTGTTTCAGACGGTTTACCTTCAGTATCTACCGACACTAAACGTTCACCCGATTTAAGAATGTTTTTTAACAATGGTGCATTGACTTTATAACGATTTTCGGGCCACTCACCTACTACTAATGCTTGATAGCGCTTATCCATTTTTTTATCACGAAGTTGCTCATGCAAGTTTTTAAGTGCTGAGCGTTTCTTAGCAATCACTAAACAACCTGATGTGTCTCGGTCTAAACGATGAACTAATTCTAAGAATCGCGCTTGAGGGCGCAATGCACGAAGCGCTTCAATCACCCCGAAGCTCAAACCACTGCCTCCATGCACTGCCATTCCTGACGGTTTGTTTAACACGATAAGTAAATCATCTTCGAACAAAATATGAGACTCAAGGGAAGCCACTTTGTCCAATTTAGTGGAAGGCGCCTCATTGGGCTCAGACACACGTATGGGCGGAATGCGTAATTGGTCATGGGCTTGAAGCTTATATTCAGGCTTAACGCGCTTTTTATTAACCCTAATTTCGCCCTTACGCACGATGCGATAAATAAGGCTCTTAGGTACCCCTTTGAGTAAGGTACGTAAAAAATTATCGATGCGCTGACCCTCTAGGTCGGGCTCGATATCGATAAACTGGACTTTCTGAAATGTAGTATCTGTGATCATTAGAGTATTATAACTGGAAGCCCCCCATGTATGACCAGCACTTTATTCGCTTGCCAGCGTTTAGATTTTAATGTGATAATGCGCCAGTCTTGCTATAGGCACACGCCGAACAAGACAAACAGATGTAATAATCCGTTCTGGTAGCAGTGCGATACAAATAAGTCGTTAAATACTGCCCTATCAATCGCGAAGTGAGTAACTTTTCGTGGATTAGATAAAACAGAACCAAGACATCAGCGATGATAAATAACTATTTGATCGCGGCCGATGTAAAGAATGTAATTGAATTGACAACATACTGGGTTTGTTATGCCCATTTTTTTCAACGCATAACCACCGAGTATTAACCGTTTTAAGAAACGAATTTATATAAGTCAGGAAATGCCGAAACTGACACCCAAATGGGAAGTATTTAATACATATATGCGTTAAATAACGCATAAGGTACTTAGGCAGAAACTTAAAATTAGTTAGATACAGCCGCGAGGCTGCATGACAGAAAATTGTCGAAACTCAACGCATGTCTTTCATCCGTGGCGATCGGTACACCACCGAGTCAATAAGAATGAAAAGAATGTTAATCAATGCAACGCAGCAAGAAGAATTGCGTGTTGCCCTCGTCGATGGTCAAAAGCTTTACGATTTAGACATTGAAAGCCCTGGTCACGAACAGAAAAAAGCCAATATATATAAAGGTACAATTACCCGCGTAGAGCCTAGTCTAGAAGCAGCTTTCGTGGATTACGGCGCAGAGCGTCACGGGTTCCTACCTCTTAAAGAAATCGCCCGCACCTATTTTCCTCAAGGTTATAAATTTGAAGGCCGTCCGAATATTAAAGACGTCATCAAAGAAGGCCAGGAAGTTATTATTCAAATCGATAAAGAAGAGCGCGGCCAGAAAGGCGCTGCGTTAACCACTTTTATCAGTTTGGCAGGTAGCTACCTAGTATTGATGCCTAATAACCCAAGAGCCGGTGGTATCTCTCGTCGCATCGAAGGTGATGAACGTACGGATCTTAAACAAGCCCTAAGCAACCTTACGTTACCTGATGGAATGGGTTTAATTGTTCGTACCGCTGGTGTTGGTAAATCAGCTGAAGAATTACAATGGGATTTGAGTGTTTTATTAACCCATTGGACCGCTATTTCTGAAGCGGCGGATTCTCGCCCTGCTCCTTTCCTAATTCACCAAGAAAGCAATGTTATTGTACGCGCAATTCGCGACTACCTGCGTCGTGATATTGGCGAAATACTGATTGATAAAACCAGTATTTACGAGCAAGCCATGAAGCACATCGAGTTGGTTCGCCCTGATTTCGCGAATCGTGTGAAGCTATATCGTGGTGATGTGCCTTTATTCAGCCATTATCAAATTGAAAGCCAAATTGAATCTGCTTTTCAGCGTGAAGTGCGCTTGCCATCAGGTGGCTCAATCGTAATTGACCCAACCGAAGCCCTTACCTCAATTGATATTAACTCTGCCCGCGCTACCAAAGGCAGTGATATCGAAGAGACTGCATTTAATACCAACCTTGAAGCCGCTGATGAAATTGCCCGTCAGTTACGTTTGCGTGATTTAGGTGGTTTGGTGGTCATTGACTTTATTGACATGACGCCTGTACGTCACCAACGTGAAGTGGAAAACCGCATGAAAGACGCGGTAAGACACGACCGTGCTCGAGTGCAATTGGGTCGCATTTCTCGTTTCGGTTTACTTGAAATGTCACGTCAACGCTTACGCCCATCACTAGGGGACTCTGCCCACAATGTGTGCCCACGTTGTAGTGGTCACGGTACCGTGCGTGGGACTGAATCGTTAGCATTATCAGTACTGCGTATCATGGAAGAGGAAAGCATTAAGGACAACACAGGGCAAATCGAAGCCCAGTTACCTGTTAATGTGGCCACTTACCTGTTGAATGAAAAACGTGGCGCGGTTGCTGGCGTTGAAAAACGTCATAAAGTGCAATTGGTCATTATTCCAAATCCGAACATGGAAACCCCTCACTACAACGTTGCTCGTCGTCGCCCTGATGATGCTATTCATGACATGAGCTATAACGTTGAGTTAATGAAAAACGAAGATACCGAAGCAGATAAAGCCGTAACGGCCACACCTGTTAAGGAACAACCTATGCTACAGAGCTTCGTCTCGCCTGCTAAGGCTGCAGCTGTTCAACCTGAAACACCCAAAAAGGCTGATGTTGAAAGCGTGTCGTTGCTCTCAAAAATTGCTAGTTGGTTGAAGTCGTTATTCGCGCCAGCGCCACAACCTGAGCCAGAGCCTGAAGTTAAACCTCAGCGTAAGCCGCAACAACGTCGCAATAGAAACAATCCTCGCCGCAGTAAGCAAGGTGACAATCGTTCAGATAATCGCGATGACAACCGCTCTTCAAGCAAGGACGACAATCGTTCAGACAACCGCGATGGCAATGAAAAGCCGAATAATCGTAAGCCTCGTCGCAATGATACTCGTAAACCTCGAAATGATAACAAGTCGCCAAAAGAGGCAACTAACACCACCACTGAGCAAAAGAAAGATCAAAAGCCAGCAGCTCCTCAAAAAGAAGTAAAAGAGCACAAGGTTGCTGAGCGTCGTAAACGTCGTGATAACAGACGTAGCGTGCGTGTAGATGATAGTAAAGAGCAAACAGCTAAGGCTAAAACTCACACTAACAATGCTGATATCGCTGCGACCAACAATCATAACGCTCAAGCTGCCGTTGAAGTCGACAGCAAAGTTGCCGCAGTCATTGAGCAAACCGCTACACAGGACACTCCTGCTACCGCGGAAACTCAGGCTCCTGTTGCCGTATCTGCACAAGATATTGAATCACCGAAAAAGTCTAAGATGAAGGCGGAAGAGAAGCGCGCTCAAGAGTCTTCTCACGAGACCCATGAAGACCCAGCTAAACCAGAGTCAATGGATAACACCGGTAACGATAAAGGTGAAAACTCGACTCAGCGTACACGCAGTCGTCGTTCACCTCGTCACATTCGTGCTGCAGGCCAAAAGCGTCGTAAAGATGAGGAAGCTCAGGCAACACAGGTGACCGATAACGAGCAAAGCGCTAAGCAAGATGAGTTACAATTTGATGCACCACAGGCTGAAGCAGCGCCAGTGCAAACTGAACAAGCCATCAAAGAAAATGCTGTGCCTGTAACGGACACAGTTTCTGAGGTTGCTATCAGTGCTGATGTGACTCAACAAGCACCGGCTCAAGGCGACTTGTTAACTCAACCAGAGGACACTATTTCCAAAGGTGAAGAAGTCGCTGAAGCGCCTGAGGTCACGGCAGTTCAATCTATTGATGAGCAACCTGTCATCGCAAACGATACTAGCGTGGAAAGTAACGCACCTGTTGAATACGCAAAGGTTGAAACTGCAGCACCCGAAGTAGACGCGGTTGCAATTGCCCCTGAAGCAGATGAAGTCATTGTGAAAACGACACCGTCAGCTCCAGAAAAGCGTGAAGAGAAATCTAAACCTACGAATAAGCCAAAAGCGAAAAAAGCGGTGGCAAAATCAACTCAGGTTAGCGCTAGCGATACTAAGGCACGTGCTTCACACCCAATGGCTACGCCAGCCAGTGTTGAGCATGAGTTCAACACGTTAAACATTGGTTCGCTAAGTGATGATGCACGACCGTCTGTAAATGCTTCTGGAAGATCAGCTGCTATGGTGGCTGCATCAACTCGTTCCGGGGCACCGGCTACGAGACCCGCATCACAAGACTAAAATTGTCAGACGCGTAAGCGTTCAATAGTGTCAATATAAAACCGCTGTCAGCATAGCTAACAGCGGTTTTTTTATATTCTCGATTGCTAATCACGGGATATACTGTATCCTCCCGCCCTCTCTATAATGCTTGAAAAAGCAGCATAGAATTTGATAATTAATTCACGACCAGCGAGTAAAATATGAGTTTTGCCGATTTAGGCTTATCCCCCGCAATTTTGTCTGCCGTTACAGCGAAAGGCTACACAGACCCATCTCCAATTCAAGCACAAGCCATACCTGCCATATTAGAAGGCAAGGACATCATGGCAGCAGCACAAACCGGTACAGGTAAAACAGCGGGCTTTACTCTGCCTTTACTCGAATTGCTGAATCGTGGAACACATGCACGTGGAAACCAAGCTCGTGCATTAGTGTTAACTCCTACGCGTGAACTTGCAGCGCAAGTCGCTGCTAGTGTGGTTGACTATGGCAAGGATCTTCCATTGCGCTCAGCTGTTGTGTTTGGTGGTGTTGGCATCAACCCACAGATGATTAAGTTGCGCAAAGGCGTCGATATTCTAGTCGCCACACCGGGGCGCTTGCTTGACCTGTATAACCAGAATGCGGTTAGATTTGACGATTTAGAAATTTTGGTGCTGGATGAAGCGGACCGTATGCTAGATATGGGCTTTATTCACGACATCAAAAAAGTGCTAAAGCTGCTACCAACGAAACGTCAAAACTTACTTTTTTCAGCCACCTTTTCAGATGATATACGTGCATTAGCGAAAGGGCTTGTGAATAACCCAGTCGAAGTATCTGTTTCCCCGCCTAATACAACAGTAGAAGCCGTGGAACAGTTTGTGTGCCCCGTTGATAAGAATCAAAAGACACCCGCTTTGATTCGCATGATTAAAGACAATGATTGGCAACAAGTGTTGGTATTTAGCCGCACCAAACATGGTGCGAATCGGATCGCCAAGCAACTTGAAGCGCGTGGAATCACCTCAGCCGCTATTCACGGTAACAAAAGCCAAGGCGCTCGTACAAAAGCGCTGGCCGAGTTTAAAAGCGGTAAAGTGCGTGCATTAGTGGCGACCGATATTGCCGCTCGTGGTCTAGATATCAGTCAATTACCCCAGGTAGTCAACTATGACCTACCCAATGTAGCAGAAGATTACGTTCACCGTATCGGTCGCACAGGGCGTGCTGGTGCAAGTGGACAAGCTATTTCACTTGTCACCGCGGATGAGTTTTCCTTGCTGGCTGATATTGAACGTTTTACTAAGCAAATCATTCCACGCAAGGGGATTGAAGGGTTTGAGCCTGCTCATGCATTACCTGAATCAAGATTAGATTCGCGCCCCATTAAACCTAAAAAGCCTAAAAAGCCTCGAGTACAACACCGAGATGGCCAACGTTCTGGTGATAATGCTCGTGGGCACCACTCTGGTAACCGCCGGGGTAATGGGCCTAAAAATGCCAGCCCTCGCCGCTCAGCGTCTTAATCGTTAAATAGAGTATTCATCCTCTGCGTTTTATCGTGTTTCGGGTAAAGCGCAGAAATTTTTCTTAGATTAATATCTGCATTTTTTGTTACTGTACTAGCCTTGATTCGCTTCTTGCTAGGCTGTTCTCAGTGGGTAAACTGTTTTCTCAAAAGCGCTACGCTGTTCCGCTCCTTTCTTTTGTTATATTGTTCATCATTGTCGCTACAACGTATTTTTTCAGAAACGCAATTAGCATCTTTTTCATAGAGCACTACGCTCGTGATCAACACATCACTGTGAACTGCCTATCGTTTGATATTGATAGCCAATTGAATATCGAATTGGAAGAGTTGTGCTTACAAGCTCCGGGGATAAAAGCTAAAATCGAGGACGCGCTATTCTCGTACCCAAAAAATACACTTTATACTTCATCGCTGATTGTTCATCACATTTCGAGTAAAAGCGCTGATAAACCCTCATCTAATATCGCACCCATAGACATAACCAGCTGGAAACTACCAGTTAACTTCCCCAAAGTAACCATTGATGAAGTCACGATTAACAGCGATGTACTAAAAGAGTCACTGACCTTTAGCCTTATTCAACCAACACCCGATTCTTTGAAATTCGAAGGTGATATTCAAGCAACGCTTTATTTGACAACAACTGATGATGAAAGTGAGCAAAGCGCTATTACGGCTGATATCGAATGGGTGCTATCTGAAGTCATCGGTCTCGTTAGCCTTAATGAAACGCAACTGGCGGATCTCAAGCCTTTGCTAAATCAAACTTCTTTTATGAATACTCAGATCAGTACTCATCTCAGATTTGACGGTAACCAGCTTTCCTCAAAACATAGTCTTAATACCTCTTTTCATTACAATCACAATTCGTGTTCAATACAGTCTGAAATCGATGGGCTTGTGGTTGCTGATATTTCACTGTTAACCCAACAACTCAGTTTAGATGTTTCTGCTTTAGACAACCGTATTGTATTCGGTGACGACTGTCTGGCATTGCTGCCGCAGGTGCCGATTAAGTTACCTAACGTGTTTTCACTCACATCATCAACACCTATGTTAGTCACACTCAATGATGCAGTGGTTCCTTTCTTGTCACTCACTGATGAAAACAAAGCATTAGCGCTAACGCTAATTGATACAGGCATTTCGTTTCCAAATGAAAAATCGCCCATTCATATTGAAAGTAGGCTTACCCTAAAAGGGCAACTGAATTTAAAAAAACACGTAAAACCGAGTGAAAATTTAGCCAAGCAATCACCTCTGCCACCAATAACGCTATCTCATAGTGCGTACGTAGAAGTAAATGGCCGAGATTGGTCATTAAGTCAAATTGATGGAGTCATTGAGGCCGAAAATTTTTCACAGGCAGGTTTTACCAATAATACGTTTTCGATGAGCGCCAGTGGATCTGTGTCTTCGCGAAGAGGAATTGCATTGCAATTAACAGCAAATGCAAATGGTTTACGTTATTTGAGTCCAGAGGAGGCGAGCATCCCTATCACGATAAAATCAGTTCAGGCCGCCCTCACCCTATCCGGGGAAACTATAAACAATGTTTCTGTGATGTCTGATGTCACCTCGTCGCAAATCAAACGAGATGCTGTATTGGTAAACAAACTAACGAATCATCTAACCGGTAATGTATCTGATTTTAATCGTCTTGACTTTAGCGGTGACTCGATACTCAGTGGCATCGCTATTAATGTATCTGCGAAGCAGTATCTAACTTTTTCGAGCATTGATGTACGACATGACATTACAGCACAGCGCAGCTCTAGCACATTAAATAGCCAGCATGATGTGTCAATAGAAAAGTCCTTGCAGTTTAAACTCGGCCAATCTGGACAGCAGCTTAATCTAATGATGCGCCAGCAATCCATAGACAGCTTGCAAGCAGTCGCTAGCCGGTTTTTGCCGAAGCTTATACTGCAAGATGGTACATTGGATATTGATGCTCAGATGAAGTCAGATGGTCAAGATTTACAGGCATCTATCGAACTTGTTAACGCAGAGATAAAATACGCAGACTTCAGTGCCAGCGGTATTGCAACTCACAGTAACGTATATTCTGATTCAGCGGGTCTTCAGCTTGATGACGCTAGGTTAACTATACTGAATGCGAATACTGGGGTACCTATCTGTAATATTGCTTTGGACTACTCAATCAAAAACAACAGTCTTAAAGTCGACAAAGCGACGGGTAACGTATTAGGTGGTAACTTCATATTAGGCGGTTTCTGGTTAGACAAGCGCAACCAAAACGCTCAGCTCACCATGAACAATATTGACTTAGCCGAAATTGTTGAATTACAGCAACAAAGTGGTATTGATGTGACTGGCTCTGTTAGTGGGATATTGCCTTTGACGTTAGAAGACGGCAAAGTGAATATCGATAACGGCCTTTTAAAGAGTGACAGTGCTGGTGCCCTTAAAATTGATGGCAACCCCGCATTTGATTCCATTGCCCAACAACAAACCGAGTTGCTTTATTTGAAAGATCTAGAGTTTGAAAAACTAAGTAGTAAAGTGAAGTTAAATTCCGATGGATTATTGCTTTTGGATTTCTCTATATTAGGAAAAAATCCAACGCAACAACAAGCAGTTAATTTTAATTACCACCACGAGGAAAATATTCTAACCTTGATGCGTTCTTTAAGATTAACTGACTCGGTACAGAGTCAAATTGAACATAACATTAAAAAAGGTGGTGAAGAGTGAAAATGTATTGGCTAATGGCGGCCTTGTTACCGTTGAGCGCTTGTACTCATAAAGTGCAAGTAGAAACGAAAGAACCCATTACTATCAACATTAATGTAAAGATAGATCACGAAATACGTGTGAAAGTTGATAAAGAGTTAGATGACTTATTCAGCGATGACAGTGAATTATTTTAAGGAGTGAACATGAAAACGAACCTATTACCTACATTGCTAGCAGCATCGTCCTTACTATTCGCCAGTATGAGCTTTGCAATAGAATTGGATGACGCTAAAGCACAAGGTTTGGTTGGCGAGCAAACAGACGGTTATCTTGGCGCAGTAGTCAGTAAGCCTGACGTGATTTCTTTGATCAAAGAAGTAAACGACAAACGAAAGCAAAAGTATGCGCAATTAGCCACTAAGAATAACCTTACTCTTGAGCAAGTTGAAAAATTAGCTGCGAAGAAAGCCTATGAAAAAACCGACACTGGGCATTTTGTGTTGGTTAACGGTGCATGGGTTAAAAAGCCGTAAATAACAAATCTCATTGATTCAGCATAAAAAGCCGCCAGTGTATTCGTTACACTGACGGCTTCATTTCTATTTACGGGCAACACGCTTTTAAATAGTTTAGGCTAAGTACCCTCCGTCCACTGTGACTGTTGTACCTGTCGTGTATGAAGATGCATCAGATACCAGGTACAATACGGTTCCAGCCATTTCGTCAGGCTGAGCAACACGTCCTAATGGGATCGTCATCAAAGCTTGTTTAAGAATTTTGTCATTGGATGTCAAAGCCGATGCGAATTTCGTTTCGGTTAAACCAGGCAGTAATGCGTTCACTCGAATGTTTAGCGAGCCGCACTCTTTTGCAAATGCCTTAGTCATGCTGATCACCGCAGCTTTCGTTACAGAATAAATTCCCTGCATATTGCCTGGAGAAATACCGTTGATCGATGCTGTATTGAGGATAACCCCGCCACCCTGCTCTTTCATTATGTTTCCGGCGGCGATAGACATAAAGAAATAGCCTCTAATGTTCACATCTACCGTCTTTTCATAAGCCGCCAAGTCAGTATCTAATATATGACCGAAATATGGATTAGCTGCAGCGTTATTCACTAATATATCCAATTGCCCAAAGTCTTTCTTGATAGCGTCAAACGTGGCGTCTATTTGCGCCATTTCACCTACATGACATGCCATCGCAGTAGCTTTACCACCTGAATCGCGAATGCTTTTAGCAACCGCTTCACAACCGTCTAACTTGCGGCTTGATACAATCACATGTGCGCCGTAGGTGGCCAGTAATCTAGCAATAGACTCACCGATACCCCGGCTTGCACCGGTTACCAGGGCAACTTTGCCAGTTAGATCAAATAATTCTGTTTTCATTTATTGTCCTTAAGTATTAATAACACGTTACGCAGTCATACCACCGTCGAGTACTACGGTATGGCCGGTCATAAAACTTGACTCTGCTGTACATAACCAAGCAATCGCGCCAGCCACTTCTTGTGGCTCTCCAAGGCGTTTCATTGGATTAGCCTTGACGAGTGCTTTTTGCCCACGTTCATCTAATTTAGACAAAACATTTTCCACCATAGGGGTGCGAATGAAGCTGGGGCAGACAGCATTAAAACGTATATTGTGCCGGGCATATTCCACCGCTGCTGACTTGGTTAAACCCACCACTGCATGTTTCGCTGCGCTATAGGCCGATAGCGTGGGAGCGGCGCGAATACCTGCCACAGATGAGATATTGATCACATGGCCACCGCCATTTTGCATCATATGAGCCAATGCCTGTTTCATGCAAAACCACACACCATTCACATTCACCGCGATGTTTTTATGAAAGGTAGCGTCGTCTATTTCCAGCATAAATTTAGGATCGTGATCAATGCCAGCATTGTTTATCAACACATCGATATTACCTAATTCATCAATGGCCGAATCAAAAAGTGCCGCAACGGATGCACTTTCGCTGACATCTACTTTAACAAAACGCGCTTGACCGCCTTCATCACAGATGCGTTGAACCAGAGCATTGCCATCGACGTCGTTTAGATCTCCCAGTGTGATACTGGCCCCTCGTTTACTCAGTAACAAAGCAGACTCGGCCCCAATTCCTGAGGCCCCACCTGTAATTAATATATGCTTTCCAGCAACACTGTTGTCACTCATTAGCTGTATTCCACCTTATACTCAAATTCGTTTGTACCTCTGGGGTTTTTAACAAGCGCAATTCAGAAATAGGGATAGATAATTGGATCCGCGCTTCGCCAATTAAAGCGCTCTTATTCCATATTAAACGCTGCTACCCATCCCTAATTAATATAATTTAAAACCAAGTTTCTTGCATCGCACTGCAGCTGTCACTCATGCTGCTTAACACTTTAAAATCCCGGTCCGTCAATGGTAATTCCCAATCAAGGAAATACTTCGCAGCTTGTAATTTTCCGCGATAAAATGCTTCATCATCCTGTGATACCGCATTTTTATTAAGTGCTTCTTCTGACGTAATTGCCTGCCTAATCCACATCCAACTGACAACTACTTGGCCAAATATGGTTAAGAAGCAACTCGCATTGGCTAGCAGTGCATTTTGGTTTTCACCTGCTAACTCCGCGCCTATGACAGGAATAAGCTTTTGCAGTTTTAATAAGTAAGGTTGAAGCTCAGCGATAAGCTGTTTGCTCACTGGGTGTTGAGCTTTAGCGAAGTCTTCGCCCATGACTTTTTGTAATTGCACTAAACCAGCGCCATCTGCCTGCCACAATTTACGTGTCATCAGATCTAACGCTTGAATACCGTTCGTCCCCTCATGAATCGGATTTAAACGGTTATCGCGCCAGCACTGCTCTACTGGATATTCTCTGGTATAGCCTGAGCCGCCCAGAATTTGAATTGCTAAATCATTAGCTTTCGGGCCGAATTCGCTGGGCCATGCTTTCACCACAGGGGTTAACAGATCAAGCAGCTCAGCTGTCCTCTGTTTCGCCTCTGGTGTTTCTGCTATATGCAGTTCGTCAACTAGTCTGGAAGCATAAAAACACAATGACATAGCACCTTCGACATATGACTTTTGCGCTAATAGCATGCGCTTTACATCACCATGTTTAATGATAGTGGCTGGTTTGTCGGTCGGTTTGTTGTTTGGCGCAACACGCCCCTGTGTTCTTTCTTTAGCGTAGCCCAACGAGTAACGATAGCCTGAATACCCAAGCATAGCGGCACCAAAACCAACACCAATTCGCGCTTCGTTCATCATCAAGAACATATACTTAAGGCCTTGATGCGCTTCGCCTACTAAGTAGCCGTGGCAATCGTCTTTTTCGCCGAACGATAAGACGGTAGAAGTAGTGCCTCGATACCCCATCTTATGAATAAGTCCTGCCAATGAGACATCATTACGCTGTGCTGGCTCGCCGTTTTCATCGAGACGAAATTTTGGCACCACAAAAAGTGAAATACCCTTAACACCCGCAGGCGCGCCTTGAATCTTTGCTAGCACCAAATGCACAATGTTGTCAGATAATTCATGATCACCCGCCGAAATGAACATCTTACTGCCCTTAATACGATACGTACCATCATCAGCCGGCTTTGCATTTGTGGTTATATCAGCAAGAGAAGAACCGGCATGTGGCTCAGTTAACGCCATAGTCCCAGTAAACTCACCTGTAAGCATACGCGGCATAAACTTATCTTTAATACTCTGCTCAGCAAAGTTCTTGATCACGTTGGCTGCTGCAACTGTCAAGAATGAGTAAGATGTGCTGGAGGGGTTCGACGCGGTAAAGTAACTTGAACACGCCATCATAATAGTTTCTGGCAGTTGCATACCGCCATCATCAAAATCGAAACGGCCGGCAATTAACCCTGATTCTGCGTAGGCATCGAACGCCTCCTTTACTTCAGGGATCATGTGAACTTTCTCACCATCAAAGGTCGGCTCATTGAGGTCAGCCTTTCGATTATGTGGTGCAAACTTTTCCCGTGCGATTTTCTCCGCGGTGTCCATGACTGCATCGAACGTATCTTTGTTGTGTTCACTGAATCGCTCTTTATCACACAAGGACTCTGTATCGAGCAACTCGTACAATTGAAATGCTAGTTCTTTACGACTGACTAATTCTTCACTCATTTTACCCACACCTTCTCTGATTAACTTGCCGCTTACGCCAAACATATAAGTATTTGTTGATATGTTTCGACTCTTATAAAGGCAACATTCTTTTAACGGTGCTTAGCTTCGCAGATAAAAGTCAGGCGATTAATTGTCATATATGACATAATAATGGTCGTATATGACAGATATAACGCTCCGTGATACGCGCTAAAAACACGGGTTTATAGAGAGGGCGAATTAGTGTACAAAGTGACTATTTTGGGATTCGATCAAGCCTACGCTAGTGCTATCACTGGGGTGCTAGATATATTTGGTTTAGCAGGTATTACTTGGCAGCGGATGCAGGGATTACCCATCAAACCGCTGTTTGATGTTCAAATAGCCTCGTTATGCCAAAAGCAGGTTAAATGTATTAATCAGCTTGAATTGAATGCCCATGTGTCAATAGAAAGTGTAGACAAAACTGATCTCCTCCTTATTCCTACCATTGGTGGTGATCCCATTGATGTCCTTAAAAATAATGTTGAACTCTTAGCCCATATAAGAAAACACCACGCTTTAGGAGCAGATATCGCGAGTAACTGCAGTGGCGCTTTTTTTTTAGCTCAGGCAGGAATACTTGACAAGCGTATGGCAACAACACATTGGGGCTACGCAGACTTATTTAGGCAGCTATATCCCAATGTTAATTTGCAAATCGATAGAATGATCACCGAGCAAGACAACATTTTTTGTTCAGGCGGAGGAATGGCGTGGTTTGATTTAGCACTCTTATTGATCGAGCGTTACGCTGGCCATGATATCGCGACCACAACAGCCAAGGCTCACGTTATCGATTTATCTCGTGGGGACCAATCTGCTTACGCTTCTTTGCGCACTAAGAAATACCATCAGGATGTGGAAATTCTCGCTGTACAACAATGGCTTGAGGAGAATTTCGCGCAAAAAATTGTGGTAGACACCTTGTGCGAAAAAGTAAATTTAACATCTCGTACTTTTGTTCGCCGCTTTAAGCGCGCAACGGAACAATCCCCCCTAGCCTACTTGCAAGGTGTGAGAGTTGAAGCAGCGAAAAAGCATTTAGAAGCATCTGCTCATAGCGTAGAGCGCATTGTGAATCTCGTGGGTTACGATGATTTGAGCTCATTCACCCGACTTTTCAAAAAACACACTGGTTTGTCTCCCAGCCAATACGGGAAGAAATTTAGACGTTGAGCCTGTACGTTTAACAGCTGATAACTATCAGGGTATATTTCACATCATAAAGCTTAGCAACGGTGAATTAGCTAACGTAAATCATATTGAGCACAGTTTATGCTTAGTAAAAGCTATTGAGCTGAGTATTAAACACAATACCTAGCTGATTTGCCAAATAATGCGCTGTTAAACTAAAGAAAATCATGCGCATCAAATAGTTACAAGAGTGGTGCTGAATTTTTGTCCTTATGTCGTCAATGGCTAAAATAAGAAAAACAAATGATATGCATCAATTTAGGGCAAGTTATGTGCGCTAAAATAGAGATGCATATCTAAAATGCGCGTTTTAGTCTCTAGTAAGGATTGTCATAACGAGCTATTTGAAGATGATAGTGGTTTAGGATGTGCTATTAAATAACACGCTATTCCGCTGCGGTAATAATGCGCGATGACGAAGTTTAATAGTTTAGTCAAACACTATAAGAGTTTAAGAATTTTAGGATTATTTCGTAGTTTTATTACAAATTATTATAAAATTACGGCTAATTGGTGTATAAATGCACAAAATCTGTTCTTTAATTACGTTTGAGAGGAAATTATGGCTTTTAAGAAACAATATTTAAAATCGAAACCCGTTTGTAAGGTCACATTTAAAATCAGCAAGGAAGAGGCTAAAGCAGCAGATTCTGTCAGTATCGTGGGTGACTTCAATGGTTGGGATAAGAAAGCTACTGTTATGAAGAAGCTTAAGAATGGTAGTTTCTCTGCAGCCATGGACCTGCCCATTGAGAAAGAATATCAGTTTCGTTACTTGTTAGACGGTAAAGCGTATGAGAATGACTGGCAGGCTGATGCTTATGCCATGTCTCCGATGTCTAATGAAGAAAACTCGGTTATCAAGCTTTAAAATGGCTTGGGTGCTCTGCATTTTGAATGATTTGCAGAGCCCCCAATTTTAAAGATTTAGTCGAGTGTTGTAAAAGATACGCCTGGGTAGGTTGTACCACTCCATTCTACGTCTTGCTGATTAAAGTTCAGCACAAGGGTTGTTTCACCACGTCGACTCAATCTCATGCCTTTAGGCAATGTGAAGGTTTCAATACCTACTTCACCTAATGCCGACTTGAAAATACTCTTTATTAAAGCCCCTGATAAAGCGCCAATAACGCTCACATTATCTTTTTTGGTCACCGCAGCAAGTCCTGCCATGGGACCGTTTACATACGTGTGTGTGGCATCCGCACCGGTTAATTCATAGCTCTCACACCAAAGTTTTGCAAAAAATTCCGCACTCGTTTCACTCTGTTCAATTGATTGGGAAAGCGTTGGGCGCAATGAATCAAAATTTGCTAATTTGATACCTACCAAATCTTCTATTAATTGAAATTGTCCTTTTTCTGCTACTCGGCCTGTATCATTACGAAATGCGGTGCGAGGCCCAAAAATAATAGGGCTATTTTTAGCACTTTGGCTCAAATAAGACGCTATTTCTGATGTCATGATAGTCAGCGCAGGCGCAACAACTAAAGCATACTCCTTGTCCGCAAGTTGTTCAGGATGAATAATGTCTACGTCTACCCCTAACTCACGAAGTGCGCTGTAAAACATCATAAACTGATGCCAATAATTTAGATCTTTATTGTGAGGTTGAAGGTTGTAAGCCCACAAGCTGTTGTAATCATGAAGCACAGCAACTCGAGCGTTCACTTTCTCCAGTGCAAACTGAGCAGTATCGAAGTCTTTAACTTCTTGGTACCCCCGGTCAGCCCGCCCATCTTGTTGTAATAAACCTGAATGCATAATTTCTTGTGCCATATGGCTTGCGCGCCATCTAAAATAGGTCACTGAACTCGCACCATGGGCCCAGGCTTGGGCGGTCCAAAGCTGCACTGCCCCTTTAGCCGGCAACGGATTATACTGCGCCCAGTTGGCATGACCGCACTGTTGTTCCATTACCCAGAAATCTCTGCCGCCTTTAATTCCGCGATATAGATCATGATTAAAACTCACTAGATCAGGGTGACCGGTCCGAGCAAACTCCGACTTTGTTTGTTCAGTTTCCCACGTGGCAAAAAATTCTAACATGCCGATCGGGTAACTATCCCAAGCGACAAAATCCAAATTTTTGGCGACTTTGTATAAATCGAACTCTTGAGCGAAAATGACAAAATTGTGAGTCAAAAAGCGATGAGGAGAAAGTGCTCTAAGTACATCGATTTGAACTTGTTGAAATTCTTCAATCATATCAGAGCAAAAGCGTTGATAATCCAATGCTTGAGATGGATTTGGTTGACGTACAGCAGTCAAATTAGGCGGACAAATCTGTTGCCACTGTGAGTAGTCTTGGCTCCAAAATGCACAACCCCATGCCTCATTCAATGCATCTAAGGTTTCATATCGAGCTTCAAGCCATTTTGGGAAACGCTCAGCACTCGCACCACCGTAAGATACTGCTGTCCCTTCGTGGCCAAGTTCATTGTCAGTTTGCCAACCAATCACATCAGTGTGCTGACCATAACGCTGAGCCATAAGGGTTGTAATACGTTTACATTCTTGGCGATAAATATCGCTGGCATGGTCATAATGGCGACGAGAGCCAAACTTCATGGTTTGGCCTTGCGCATCAACTGCTAGCATTTCCGGATACTTCTGAACTAACCATGCAGGGGGAGTTGCAGTTGGCGTGCACATAACAATTTTCAGGCCCTGTGAAACATAAATCTCAATCGCATCATCAAGCCATTGCCAATCAAATATGCCGTCGCTAGGTTCAATTTTAGCCCACGAAAACTCTGCTAGACGTACATATTGCAAGCCCATAGCCTTTTGTTGTTCTGCATGGGTTTTCCATTCACTAGCCGGAACGTGCTCCGGATAGTCGCACACTCCTAGTGCAAGAACGTTGTTTGATGTTGCGACCATAGTGACGCCTCCATAATTTTATTTGTATGATAAATATGATTTGAGGAAATTAAACACTTGTCGTACTCAACGCAAAGAATTTTTTGTCTTGTACCTTTGTTCGATGATTAATTAACCTAACGCCTAAATGCTTGCTCATGTTTAGAGTGAACTCAGGTATTCAGGATAATGAATGTAAGTAAGCGAGCTTATTGCTATTTAATAAGCATGACCTTTAGTGGTCATTCTACGAAGGACTGCAAAGCAGTAATGTAACGAAGACATCCACGAACAGCAGATAAAAAAATGCCGCTTATATAAAGCGGCATTCGAATGATAAAGGGTATTGCTTACAACGCTGCTTCTAGTTCAGGAAGAACGTCAAACAAATCACCGACTAAACCGTAATCAGCCACCTGGAATATTGGTGCTTCTTCGTCTTTATTAATAGCAACGATGACTTTAGAGTCTTTCATACCGGCTAAATGCTGGATTGCACCAGATATGCCAACAGCGATATAAAGCTGGGGTGCGACAATTTTACCCGTTTGACCAACTTGCATATCGTTTGGCACAAACCCAGCATCAACCGCAGCTCGTGATGCGCCCATCGCTGCACCAAGTTTATCTGCTATGCCATCAAGCAATTTGAAGTTATCACCGTTTTGCATACCACGCCCGCCCGAGATAACAACGTCAGCAGCTGTGAGCTCTGGACGCTCAGATTTGGTTAATTCAGCACTAACAAAGGAAGAAATGCTTGATGACTTCACTAAGTCTATAGCTTCTATCGGTGCAGAATTGCCCGTAGCATTTGCATCAAATGTTGAAGTACGCACTGTTAGCACTTTTATGTTATCACTTGATTGCACTGTCGCGATCGCATTACCCGCATAGATAGGACGTACAAACGTATCACTACTTTGTACACCAATAACATCTGATAATTGTGCTACGTCGAGCAAGGCGGCAACACGAGGCATAAAGTTTTTGCCCGTTGTGGTCGCGGCACAAACAATGTGGCTGTAGTCTTTACCCATTTCGGCAACCAAGTCAGCGACATTTTCTGCTAGTTGATGCTCATAGGCGGCGTTGTCTGCTAGTAGTACTTTTGTGATGCCATCTACTTCACTTGCTTGATTAGCCACATCAGCACAGTTAGACCCAACAACCAAAAGATGGAGTTCATCTCCCATCTTGCTCGCAGCATTGGCAAGTTTGAGTGTTTCAGACTTCAACTGGCTGTTGTCGTGCTCAGCATAAATAAGAATTGCCATTAGATCACCTTCGCTTCGTTTTTCAATTTATCAACCAATTCAGCTACATCAGCTACTTTCACGCCACCAGAACGTTGTGCAGGTGGCTCCACTTTGAGCACCTTCACATTCGAGCTTAATTCAACGCCGAAATCAGCGGCTACTTTTACTTCAAGGGGTTTACGCTTGGCTTTCATAATATTAGGCAAAGACGCGTAGCGCGGTTCATTTAAGCGCAAATCAGTGGTAACAACCGCTGGTAAGTTAAGCTCTACTGTCTGTAGACCGCCGTCAATTTCGCGGGTTACTTTCACCTTACCTGCATCGATATTCACTTCTGATGCAAACGTGCCCTGAGGCATACCAGTAAGCGCTGCTAACATCTGACCTGTTTGGTTATTATCTGAGTCAATAGACTGCTTACCTAGAATAACTAAGTCAGGGGCCTCTTCTTCAACCACCTTCTTAAGTAGTTTTGCTATTTGCAATGAATCCAAAGACTCGTTGGTATCAATTTGCAGACCGCGATCGGCACCGAGCGCAAGAGCGGTTCTAATTTGTTCTTGGCAAGACTTATCACCGATGGAAACAACCACTATTTCAGTTGCAACACCTTTTTCTTTCAGTCTGACTGCTTCTTCAACCGCGATTTCACAGAATGGGTTGATGGACATTTTGGCGTTGGTTAAATCAACTGCACTGTGATCGGCTTTAACTCGCACTTTCACGTTGTAATCGATTGCGCGTTTTACCGGCACTAATATTTTCATTTTCACCTCATTTGACAGGCGTTTAAGCAACAAAAATGTAATTAACATTACATTTACGGAATACATTCAATTTACGTTCTGTTGACGTACACGTCAACCCGCCCCTTTGTCGAACAAATGATCTAAAGCAATATATCCCCCTTTTGAAAGACAATGAGGATGATTTAGCCAACACTTAGATTGTAAAATAGGCAGTTGAAAGATTGGTTTTGAAGTAAAAGGGTTTCTACAGCATTCAGTATTTGTAGTCTGTGGCCCGAGCCGTAAGGCCGCATAAACGTGGCTTATAGAAAATATATATACAAATAAGTTGCGCTTTGTCGGCGCTATACGTAAAACATCTGCCAACTAAATTGTAAAATTTGTGTGACGAGTAAACACAAACGCATTTTTTTAATTAATACATATTTATAAAGAAGGAGATACTGGTGGAACGAGAATCGATGGAGTTTGATGTTGTGATAGTCGGTGCTGGTCCAGCTGGGCTCTCTACCGCATGTAAATTGATGCAATTGGCACAGGAAAAAGACCAAGAACTTATGGTCTGTGTTGTTGAAAAAGGCTCTGAAGTGGGCGCACACATATTATCTGGTGCAGTATTTGAAACACGTGCCATGGATGAGTTGTTTCCAGATTGGCAATCAATGGGGGCGCCTATTACGACCCCAGTCAAAGAAGATCATATTTATTATTTACGCAGCGAAGAAAAGGCCACTAAATTACCCAATATCATGACGCCGAAAACCATGCACAACGAAGGCAATTATATTGTCAGTATGGGTAATGTCACTCGCTGGTTAGCTGAGCAAGCAGAGTCCCTTGGCGTTGAAGTGTTTCCGGGATTCGCAGCAGCAGAAGTTATCTACAATGATGATGGCAGTGTTGGTGGGGTGCTAACCGGTGATATGGGCATAGGGCATAATGGTGAGCATAAAGATGGTTATATGCCTGGTATGGAACTTCGTGCCAAATACACAGTGTTCGCAGAAGGCTGCCGTGGTCATCTAGGCAAAGAACTCATCGCGAAATTTGAACTGGATAAAGGCAAGTCCCCACAGCATTATGCTATTGGTTTTAAAGAAATTTGGGATATTGAACCAAGTAAGCATCAAGAAGGCTTAGTTGTTCACAGTGCGGGGTGGCCGTTAACCGAAGCGTCAGGCGGTTCTTATTTATATCATGCTGAAAATAACCAAGTATTTGTCGGATTAATCGTTGACCTCAACTATAGCAATACGCACTTGAGCCCGTTCGATGAATTCCAGCGCATGAAACACCACCCCGTATTTAAACAATACTTAGAAGGTGGCAAACGCGTGAGCTATGGCGCAAGGGCCATTGCCAAGGGCGGGTATAATTCATTACCTAAGATGTCCTTGCCGGGTGCCTTAGTGGTAGGTTGCGATGCGGGTACATTGAATTTTGCAAAGATTAAAGGCAATCACACGGCCATGAAATCCGGCATGTTGGCTGCTGAAACATTGATTAACGCATTAGGATCTGAAGACGCTGGCGGTAAGGATTTAGTCGATTACAGTAAGCGGTTCGAGGACTCTTGGGTCTACGATGAGCTATTCAGGTCGCGTAATTTTGGTGCTGCGCTACATAAATTTGGCACGTTTGGCGGCGGTGCTTATAACACCCTCGAGCAGAATATCTTTAATGGCAACATGTTCTTTAATTTGTCTGATAACGAGAAAGATCATGAACAACTTAAGCAGGCCAAAGACTGCCAGAAAATAGATTATCCAAAATATGACAGTGTGCTGAGTTTCGATAAGTTGTCCTCTGTATTTTTGTCAAACACCAATCATGAAGAGGATCAACCTTGTCATCTTAAATTAAAGGATAATGCTGTTCCAATTACCGTGAATTTACCTTTGTATGATGAACCCGCTCAGCGTTACTGCCCGGCCGGGGTATATGAAATCATAGATAATGAGCAAGGTGAAAAGGCATTGCAGATTAATGCCCAGAACTGCGTACATTGTAAAACCTGCGATATAAAAGACCCTACACAGAATATCCAATGGGTAGTACCAGAGGGTGCAGGCGGTCCTAATTACCCAAATATGTAATTAGTTTTAATGAATCTAAAAGGCGAATTTTATTTCGCCTTTTTTTCTTTTCAATTTTAAAACATTCGAATATTTAAGTTTTAAAACTATGAAAAATCATAAATTCCGATAAACTTATTGCTAACTATCACGTAAAAATATATGTTCAAACAAAATATACATTTAAATAAGAAGGGTAATTATGAGTGATTTTATTAGCATTTTGACTCATGGACGTCGATTACAAGGAGCGGTAAAGGAATTATCGGTAGAAGAATTAGAAACAGTCGCAGATAAACTCAATTCGATTATTGATAACCGTAAAGCGAAAGAATTAGAGCAGCAAGAAGCGGCCAAAGAGAAAAACGAAAAGCTAAATGAGATCCTAGCGCAATTAGAAGCAGCAGGACTTGATGTCAACGATTTACAAAAAGCTGAACCCGCGAAAAAATCAACTAAAGTGGGCAAAAAACGTCCAGTAAAATATATTTTAAAAGACAGCGCAGGTAATGAGCATAAATGGACTGGTATTGGTCGTATGCCTAAAGTTTTCAAAGCTGAACTTGATAATGGTAAATCACTAGATTCTTATCTAATAGACTAAGTGAATGAGTGGTCATTGAATTATGGCCGCTCTCCCCTCTTCTCTTCGCAGTACCACTAACCTTATTGATTAATAGGGGTCATTATTTCTATTTTAAATATTAACCACAGAATCGACCACGGTGAAAAAAATCAGCCTTGGTTATTATTAATACATGGTCTATTCGGCAGTTTAGATAACCTCGCTATGTTGCGCCGTAAATTAAGCCAAGATTTCAATATTCTATCTATTGATTTGCCGGATCATGGAAAGTCAGAGCACTCTGCGCAGTTTAGTTTTACTGGTTACGCGGATTCTATTATTGCTCTTTTAGCTCAGTTAAACATTTCACGTGTAAATGCAGTGGGCCACTCTTTAGGTGGAAAAGTCGCTATGCAAATGGCGCTGACTTATCCAGAAATTATTTCGACACTTACGGTGCTTGACATAGCACCAGTAGCGTATGAGCCAAGACACAGTAACGTTTTTAAATCTTTACTAAATGTAAAGCTTGAAAGCATTCAAGACCGCAAAGACGCTGATAAAATGATGAGCAAATTTGTCAATGAGGCTTCTGTTAGGCAGTTTTTATTAAAAAGCTTATACCAAGATACCAAAACACACTTTTGGCATTGGCGCTTTAATTTACCTCTATTGCATAGAGACTATTCATTGTTATCACAAGCGATTAGCAGTGACAGTCAATACACCAAACCCGTTTTATTTCTTAAAGGTGAACTGTCTGATTACTTAGTCGCAGAATACACCAAACAAACAACGGATTTATTCCCCAAAAGCCGCGTTAAAGTCGTTTCAGGGACTGGTCATTGGTTGCACGCTGAAAAACCGGCAGAGTGTGCGGATCACATACTCACATTTTTACGAAATTAGTTTTTTTCAAGGCTGCCTCAATATGCTAAAGTAGCGCCGCAATGAAATGTAGCGAGTTCCCATGTTAAGCGAAAATTATGAACAAATTGAAGCCATCGCCTTAGATTTGGCATTGGTTGGTTTATTCTTACTCATGGGCTTTGCGGTACATGATGTTTTGAAGAAGAATAACGTACCTATGATAGGTAGAGTTGTTGTTTATTTAGTCTTGTTTTTAGGTGCCGCAGGCTTTTTGTTTAAGGGCGTGGTGCAATTTTTCTGGCAAGCGAATTAATGGCTCTGGTGAATGACCAGACATGTATAACTAGATTTTGAGGTATTCAATACGATGGCGAGCGTAGGCCTATTTTTTGGTAGTGACACAGGTAACACTGAACATATTGCCAAGATGATTCAAAAAGAATTGGGCAAAGGCCTAATCGACGTACACGATATTGCCAAAAGCAGTAAAGAGGATATTGCCGAGTTTGATTTACTCATGTTTGGTATTCCTACTTGGTATTACGGCGAAGCGCAATGTGATTGGGATGACTTCTTCCCAGAGTTAGAAGAAATCGATTTCGCCGATAAACTGGTCGCGATTTTTGGTTGTGGCGACCAAGAGGATTACGCTGAGTACTTCTTAGACGCTATGGGTATGGTCAGGGATATCGTTGAAGCTAAAGGGGCTATTTTGATTGGTCAGTGGCCTACCGAGGGATACGATTTTGAAGCATCAAAAGGCATGGCTGATGATGACCACTTTGTCGGCCTTGGTATTGATGAAGATAGACAACCTGAATTGACCGAAAGCCGAGTAAAGGCTTGGTGCAAACAAATACACGAAGAAATGTGCTTAGCTGAACTGCAATAATTTCGGCAGTAACACCCTTCGTTATGAAAGGAGCGTGAGCTCCTTTTTTATGATTAAAGAGAAATCAAAACGTATTTTGGGGTCGGTTTTGAATATTAAATTAAGTAAAACGCCCTTTAATTGAACTGTTGAATTCGTAAGCGATGATATGACTGGATAACCGACGCTATAATCGGTACAGTTTATGATTACGTTGTTTACATCAAATGCTAAGTTGGATCTATGGACCAAAATAAAGAACTCAAAAAAGCGGGATTAAAAGTCACATTACCTCGTTTAAAAATCCTCGAAATACTACAAGATCCGAACAATCAACATATCAGTGCTGAAGATGTTTACAAGATCCTCATCGAACAAGACGAAGAAATCGGTTTGGCCACGGTATATCGTGTTTTAAACCAATTTGATGACGCTGGCATTCTAAACCGTCACCATTTTGAAGGCGGTAAATCTGTTTTTGAAATCAGTCATAAGAAACACCATGACCACCTCGTATGTTTAAATTGCGGTAAGGTTATTGAGTTCGAAGATGAAGTAATTGAAAAGCGTCAAGAAGAAGTTGCTAAACGCCACAACATGACGCTTATTCATCACAGCCTTTATCTGTACGGTGAGTGTCAAGATGATTGTGGCAACGACGAGTAAATAGTCTTTGCACAATATACCCGTTGAGACGCTAATCTAATATAGATGCGTACAACAATAGCCAAGATAGATATCACCCAAAATGTATATTCTATCTTGGCTTTTTATCCCCCAGCTTTTCCTTTATTCATTTTCTCCACTGCTAACACATCACATCACGTCTATACATATTTGCTTTTCAACGTGATGGTTTGAGTTGTGCTGGCGAGCAAGTATCTAACCCTGGTACGAAAACAACATTAGCCATGTTGTACCCCACCCTTTGAGATTAAATGAAGCACTGTGTCTGGTGATAAATTCACAGCGTTATCATAAAATTGTATATTTTCCCCTGCGCCTCATCATACTCAAAGACAACAAAACCACAAAAGCAAAGCCAACTAACATTAACGCCACATTATTTGCGGCGTCCATTTGATTGGTTTCAATTAAATCGTAAAGCAGGATAGATAAAACACGCGTTTCACTTTCTATATTGCCGCCAATAAGCAGTACCACACCAAATTCACCCACCGTATGGGCGAACGCTAAAATACAACCTGTGGTAATACCATGTTTGCTTAAAGGTAAAATGATACGCCTGAATGTGCTGGTTTTACTCGCTCCTAAGGTATGACTGGCGTCTAAGAGGTCGCGATCCACTTTTAAAAATGCGTCTCGTATTGGTTGCACCATAAATGGCAAACTATACAAAATAGAGCCTAAGAGTAAGCCGTAAAAAGAGAAAACCAACGTTGTGTCGAATGCCGAGACCCACGCGCCTCCTAAAAGATGCTGTGGAGAAAACAACACAAGAAGATAAAAACCTAGCACAGTAGGTGGCAAAATTAACGGTAAAGTCACGCATGCTTCAATAACGGGTTTTACGGGATTGTTCGATTGGCTTAACCACCATCCCAAAGGAATTGAAATAACCAGTAGCACCAAGGTCGTTGCACTCGCGAGTTTCAACGTTAGTAACGTGGCGAGCCATATCTCACTGCTTACAAAATTACTGAGCATCAGGCTTTACTCCCGAATCAGTTTGCATCTCACTACTCTGATAACCCCTTTTTGCTATAAGCCCTTGCCCTTTTGTACCGAGAATATATTGGTACAGTGCGAGGGTCTCTTTTGTTTGTTGTTCAGTGCGCCCCTGTTGCTTGATAATGACCATTTGTTGGTTTATCGGTGAGTAAAGGTGACTGGGCAGTAACCAGTACTCTTCGGTGGCACTTATAATACTTAATACTTGACTGAGCGCGACAAATCCGGCTTGAGCGGCCCCTGTTTGTATATAATGTGCCGTTTGGGAAACGTTATTCCCCATCACGATACTAAGCCTCAACTGATCATACTTTTCGAGCTTTTTTAACGCTTGCTCAGCGGCTAAACCAAAAGGTGCAAGCTTAGGGTTCGCAATAGCAAGCTTACCCGTCAACGTATCCAGTGAGCTAGGGGCAACATTTGTTTGGCCCTTGATCCATAATACAAGCTGGCCTAACGCATAATTTTTGCGTGTGTTTTTTTCCACTAACGATTTTTGTTCAAGTCGCCTCGGGCGTTCGCTATCAGCGGATAAAAATAGGTCGAAGGGCGCGCCTCTTTCTATTTGGGCGTATAAAACCCCAGTGGAAGCGCTTGAAATACTGACTTTTATGCTTGGATGTTCTAACGTAAACTGTTCAATGAGCAACGTTAGGGTCGGCTTAAAATTCGCTGCAACCGCTACTTTTACATCTGCAACTACGCTCATACTCATACATGCTGTCATTATAAACACGAATACGCAGCTGATCTTACTCATCGCTAGTCCATCGCTGACGGGCTGCGGTATCACTGATATTTGCCTGAACCCACTTTTCCCCTAACGCTGTTGATTCTTTTTTCCAAAAGGGAGCCTCTGTTTTCAAATAATCCATTATGAATTGCGCAGCTTCAAAGGCATCTTTACGATGCATCGATGTCACACCCACGAAAACAATCTGGTCTCCCTGAGCCAAATGCCCCACACGGTGAATAAGTATGATTTTACCAAGACCCCACCGAGCGCGAGCCTGCGACACAATCTGCTGCAAACTGATTTGGGTCATGGCCGGATAGTGTTCTAAAAACAAGTCCCCCACTGCCAGCCCTTGATTAAAATCTCGCACTAAACCACTAAAGGTCACGATAGCGCCATTGCTTAGACTGTCTTGTCTGAGGGCGTTGTAAAGTACACCATGATCGAAATCTTCTGTTTGAACCGCTATGATATCACTCACTTTCTATCCTCCCGTTACGGGCGGGAAAAACGCGACTTCATCCCCATCAACCAGTGACGTGTTTTCATTTCCAATTGCCTGGTTAACGGCAACCAGAGTGGCATCAGCGGATAGATACTCGCCCCAGTGAGGGTGATGTAACACCAAAGTCTGCTTCAGGTTAGCGACATCCCCCACGGACTCGGCGACTTCTGTTGAGCCAGTTTGCACTTGATCTTTCAATTGACCGAAAAAGAGAACCTTGATCATGACGTTGCAACCTCTTTTCGTTGCCAAAGACCGCTCTTGCCCCCTTGCTTTTCGAGCACTTTAATTCCGTCGATGGTCATTGATGGGTCCACCGCTTTACACATATCAAATAAGGTCAGCGCGGCGACAGAAACCGCGGTAAGAGCTTCCATTTCTACCCCTGTTTGTCCCGCTAGTTTGCACATAGCCGTAATTTCGATGCCACTGTTATCTTCAAGGTTTGTAAAGTCTATTTGCACTTTGGTTAGCATCAGCGGATGGCACAATGGAATTAAATCACTGCACTTTTTAGCGCCCTGAATACCTGCGATACGCGCAACAGCAAAGACGTCTCCTTTGGCGTGTTGCTTGTTGTTAATGAGAGACAATGTTTGTGGCGACATCAATACTCTGCCTTGAGCATAAGCAACGCGCTGCGTAACTGACTTATCGGTGACATCCACCATGTTCGCTTCGCCTTGCTGATTAACGTGGGACAACATTTTATCTTGCGCCATCCGTTACCCCCGAGTTTCACAAGGTGTTGCATTAACGTCTTTCAAATGCACGATGAAATTACAAGGCCTGTGAGTTGAGTTGAGTTGTTGCTGCAATATGCCTGTCCACGCGGTTCGACATGCTCCAGTGGAGCCAGGCATACAAAATATTGCAGTACCATTGGCCATGCCTGCTAAAGCGCGGGATTGCACTGTAGAGGTACCAATCTCCGTATAGGATATGTACCTAAATAGTTCACCAAACCCTTCAATTTCCTTATCAAATAATACCGATAAGGCTTCTGGTGTAGTATCCCTAGCCGTAAAGCCTGTGCCACCCGTGACCAGTACTACTTGTACATCAGTTGAGGCGATCCAGTTAGATACCCTCGCTCTGAGCTGGTACTTATCATCTTTTACAATACGCTTATCTACTAACCGATGTCCGTCGGCTTCTAATGCACTCACTAAGTAAGCACCGGATGTATCCGTATCTTCATCTCGCGTATCTGACACAGTCAGTACCGCAATATTGAGTGAGATAACATCTGAATTGTTCGTGTGTCCCATAAATATCCTAGATTTTTGGAGTACGTTTTGAGCAACGTACAAAATTGTTTAGTAGCGAATAGTCCGCAACGTTTACTGCACCGCTGGTTATCGTTAAGCACTGAGTCAAGGTATTTAGCCCGAAGTAAAGCTTCGATTTAATTCAAGCCACTGCTCTGGCGAGTTAATATTATCAAACTCGTTTGGATGAATATCACCAGGAATAGCTATTGCATTGGCGTGATTTTTTTCAAACATATTAAATAAAGACAATGATTTACCTTCGCGCAATACACATTCTAAAGATGTAAATAAGTCAGTTTTACATGGGATGTAAACAGGTAAATTAAACCCTGTGAAATGCACGATCACGTCGCTTTGCGTGCCCACAGATACCAATGCTTTCAATGTGTTTGGAGTGACATTTGGCATGTCTACCGGCAACACTAATAGTCCCATGGCCTGTTGCACATCATCACCACTACGTTCGGTAACTTGCCCAGGATGTCGCTCAGCGAGATAGCTCATCCCAGCGTGAACCCCCGCTAAAGGGCCACAATCTGGATAAATATCATGGATATGCTCAGGCTCTTTGCCACTCACTAATACAGTCCCTACTCCGGCATGGGTTAATAGATCTTGTGCATGACTGAGTAAGGTTTGATTTGTGTCTTTAAGCCGAAGCAGGCTTTTATCTTGCCCCATGCGCGATGACAAACCGCCCGCGAGCACCAAGCCAAAGATGCCAATGCTGTAGTCATCAGGCGATACCGACGTTGATGAGCTTTCGCTCACATCAATCGTCGTGTTAACTTGATTAACGTACATGAAATAAGCGGTTCAAGTGTTAGCCGCCCAGCATTGCAAGGTGCTTAGTGGCGCCAGTATAACCATCATGCAGGAAGTGAGTGGATTTTTTATCTCCTAGGAGTGTCCTTAACTCTTCTTGTAAACGCTGGGTATCATCGTCAGCAATATACTCACGTATATCAAGGCCCTGTTCACTGAACAAACACAGGTGCAGTTTACCCAAGGCTGAAATTCTAAGGCGGTTACAGCTCGCGCAGAAGTCTTTGCTATAGGGCATAATAAGACCAATACGCCCCTTATAGTCAGGGTGAGCAAACTCTTGCGCTGGCCCCGCGGCTTTATCGCGAATAATTTGCTGCCATCCCTCACTGATAAGTTGCTCTTTAATGGGCAAACCAGAGGCGTGGTTCTTATCAAAAAACAATTGATTATCACCGGTTTGCATTAATTCTATAAAGCGCAACGTAATTGGGGTTGTTTTGATCCACTTTAAGAACGCGGATAACTCATGCTGGTTAAAGTGGCGCATCAAAACAGCATTGACTTTCACTGTCACCCCAAGCTCTAAGGCTCTATCAATTCCGCGCAGAATAACATCTAGTTTATCGTGGCCAGTGATAGACGCGAACATACGGGGGTCCAAGCTGTCAATACTGACATTCATTTGTGTCAGGCCAGCTTCTACCCAGCTGTCGATATGATCAGGTAATTTATAACCATTCGTCGTGATCGCGACCTGCTTGATGCCCGGGGTATTTGCGCAGGCACGAATGGCTTCTGGCAAATCTTTTCGTAGCGAAGGCTCGCCACCCGTTATACGAATTTTGCTGGTGCCTAGTTTCGCAAAGGCACCTGCAATGCGTTTAATTTCAATCAGAGACAAGAAATCCCTGTCGGTATCGCACTGATACCCATCAGGTAGACAGTACTCACAACTAAAATTACACACATCAGTAATGGACAGCCGCAGGTAATGAAACCGGCGACCAAATTTATCTTGCAACATATTCACTAACACCTTTCCAAATTGAAGTTGCCGGGCCTTATCGCCTTGGCACTTACGGGGAGGCTGTTTGATTTCTCTCACAACCCTGGCGAATGACACATTCTTGCGAACGCACTTCGCGGCCAACATACCTTGTCTTCTGATTTAGGTATGAAGGCTCGGAGTTAAACCACCTGTATATCTACTTTATTAATTTCGACCCACTATTTTTACCACACTTAGGGCGCTTAAAGCTATTAGCGCTGAGTTTAACCAGCATAATAGTTGTGTACAAATATGTATGTGACACTCATCACCCCGGCGCAAAGACGAAGTCTGTTTAGCGCGTGCGTTTTTTAGCGTTATATCCCTACCTCACTATATTAACGCAATAGAGACTCACTGCGCTTTTCACATCTTAAAATTCATGCCGCTTAGCCCAGAAATAGCAGCCAAGCATACTCATTGATAGTGATTGGCATGTATGTTGATTGCTTAGATGTGTCATAGCATATTAAATATGGTTAATGAGCAGCAACATTGGTGCATAACAAGGGAGAGAACGTAAATATGTTAACCGAATTTACTGATAAACATCAGTTAAGTAAGGACTTTTTACACGATGCAAGAAAATGGTACATACCGCTTGCTGAAAACATCGCCAAGCACCAATCTGGTGCATGCGCGCCCTATTTTTTAGGCATCAATGGATGCCAAGGGTCTGGTAAATCAACATTATCCGAGTTTCTGGCCAGTTACCTTACACAAGAGCATGGTTTAAAAGTGGTTGTCATGTCACTTGACGACTTTTATCTAGATCAATCCCAGCGCAATGCTATTGCCGTCAAGGTGCACCCACTATTCAAAACACGCGGTGTGCCAGGCACACACGATATAGCATTAGCGTCACAGGTACTTTCATCGCTACACAGCGGCGTTGCCACATCAATCCCTCGGTTTAATAAAGCCGATGACAATCCCGCTCCGGTGAGTCAATGGCAACAGATTGACGAACAGGTAGATGTGGTTATTTTTGAAGGTTGGTGCTGGGGCGTTGAAGCACAGAATGAGGCACAACTTATCGCTCCCATCAATGCCCTTGAAGACGAACAAGATGAGACGGGTGTGTGGCGCCGATTCGTTAATAAACAATTGGCGCAAAACTACGTACCACTTTATGCGAACATGGATTATTGGGTGATGCTCAAGGCACCTTCTTTTGAGAGCGTCTATGCGTGGCGATTGGAACAAGAGCACAAATTACATGCCTCCCTCTCGACCGCAGATTCTAGTACTGGAAGCAAAGTAATGAGCGATGAGCAAGTGTTAGCCTTCATACAATATTATCAACGCCTAACTGAACATGGTTTATCAACGCTGCCACAAAAATGTGACCTCGTGTTCAGTTTAAATTCAGCGCGCAGAATCACTGCACTTACACGAAGAGGTGTTCATGCTTAAACAGTTACTCGTGTTTACCGATATGGATGGCACATTGTTGGATCATAACACTTACAGTTATGCGCCAGCACTGAACATGCTGGATATCCTTAGAAGCAAACACATTCCAGTCATCCCTACCACAAGCAAAACCAAAGCAGAATTAGACTCTCTTATGGCAGAGCTAAAACTTAATGGTCCACTTATCGTAGAAAACGGCGCTGCGGTTTTTATCCCTCAGCATTTAATGAAGACACAGCCCGAAGGTACAAAGAGCATAGAAGGCTTTTGGGTCAAAGAATTTGCTCAACCTCGCTCGCATTGGCTGGCATTAATTGCCAGTGTTGAAAGTGACTTTTCAGGAGAGTTTTTGCAGTTTTCTACCATGGGCGAGCAACAACTCATAGAGCACACCGGACTTAGCCCTAATAATGCAAAGCTGGCCAACACCCGTATGTTTAGTGAGCCCGTTAAATGGCTCGGGTCGCCAGATAGAAAGCGCGAGTTTGTCACTCAGTTGCAGCAACTGGGTGCTACCGTGTTGCAAGGCGGTCGCTTTCTTGGTGTGTCAGGACTATGCGATAAAGGAATTGCCTTGCAATGGTTAGTCACGGCATTCCAACGTCATATTGGGCACAGTGCAACTTTGAGTGTCGCGTTAGGCGATAGCAACAATGATGTGGCTATGCTGGAAGCCAGTAACATTGCGGTACGTATTAAATCACCCACCCATTCGTTTCCACCACTTGAGAGAACAACAGGTGTCTACGATAGTACATTAGAAGGACCTTCAGGCTGGACTGAATGTTTATCTAAAATTCTGATCAATGAAAGTTAGTATAAAGCTCAACTTTTATTAATTTACTTATTATTTTTATCCTAGAACCAAAGGAATCATCATGGCTGACTTTTATCAAAACGGCATTGTTACCACATTACATAACTTATCTGAAAGACCCGTTGAAGATTTAGAAAAAGAACTAGTGAGTTTTGCTAGGAGGCGTCCGATGGCGCTCATATTACCTTCATTGTTTTCTGAGCTAGAAGGAGAGGCGTTACCGCATATTGTTTCAGAGATTTCTAAAGTCCCCTACCTTTCTCAAGTCGTTATCGGCTTAGACCGAGCAGATAAAGAACAATATAGGCATGCACTGGGCTTTTTCGACAAACTTGGACAGAACCACCGTATCTTGTGGAATGACGGACCTCGTCTCAAAGCGTTGGACGAAGAGCTAGCTCAAATGGGCCTTGCGCCAAAAGAGTTAGGAAAGGGCCGTAATGTTTGGTACTGCATGGGTTACATTCTTGCCACAGGCACGGCTGAATCAGTCGCGTTACATGATTGCGATATATTAACCTATGACAGAAGTCTGCTAGCGCGATTGATTTATCCAGTAGCGAATCCACAATTTAACTATGAGTTTTGTAAAGGCTATTACGCCCGTGTTGCTAACGGCAAAATTAATGGTCGTGTATCACGATTGCTCGTCACCCCCATGCTCAGAGCTTTAAAGCGTGTGATTGGCAACACCGATTATCTCGATTTTATGGACAGCTTCCGCTACCCCCTAGCCGGCGAATTCTCCTTCAGACGCGACGTTTTAAATGATATTCGTATTCCTAGCGACTGGGGTCTTGAGATTGGTGTGTTATCAGAAATGCACAGAAACTATTCAAGCAATCGCCTGTGCCAAGCAGATATTGCCAAAACATATGATCATAAGCATCAAGATCTTTCAGCTGACAATGACGCAGGTGGTTTGTCGAAAATGTCTATCGACATTACCAAGGCCATGTTTAGAAAGCTAGCGACTCAGGGTGAAACATTCAACATGGAAACGTTCCGTTCTATCAAAGCGACGTATTACCGAATCGCTTTAGATTTTGTCGAAACCTATCATAACGATGCCATCATGAATGGCTTGTCACTGGATATTCACAACGAAGAAAAAGCGGTTGAGTTGTTTGCCCAGAACATTATGAAGGCAGGCGAAAGTTTCTTAGATAATCCAATGGAAACCCCATTCATCCCAAGCTGGAACCGTGTGGTAAGTGCTATGCCTAATGTATTGGAGCGGCTAAAAGACGCTGTTGAACAAGATTATAACGAGTGTAAAGAATCCCTTTAGAACAACAATAATGAATGGTGAAGCAATGCAAAGTACTTATGACCAATTAGCCGAGTTAGTCGAACATCATTTGGCTGTTATTTACAATGAGGTTGAGCTGAGTGTTACCTATCAAACATTCGCCCAAGATCTGTTGACTACGATGGGGTTTGAAAAGGACGTATCAATCGCACCTCCTTTACGCCACCACAATAATTGGACGCAAGAAGATGCCGTGCTGATCACTTATGGCGATTCAATTGAATCGCCTGGGGAGAAGCCATTAACGACCCTTTACACCTTTTTAAATGAATGCTGTGCGAAGAACTTGAACAGCGTGCATATATTACCGTTTTTTCCTTACAGTTCAGATGATGGCTTTTCTGTGATCGACTATTCTAGTGTGAACGAAGCATTAGGCGATTGGGAAGACATCAAACGGATCGCGACAGACTTTAGGTTAATGTCAGATGTGGTAATTAACCATTGTTCTTCGCGAAGCGCTTGGTTTGATAACTTCATTAAGGGTGAAGGACCAGGCAGCGACTTCTTCTACACGGCAAGTCCAGATGAAGACCTATCAAATGTGGTCAGGCCTCGTACGTCTCCTCTATTACGTGAGACTGAAACAGCAAAAGGTATCGAGCATGTTTGGTGCACATTCAGTCACGATCAAGTTGATTTTGATTTTCGTAATCCCAAAGTGTTAGAAACTTTCGTTTCAATCATTCGTCAATATTTGGATAATGGCGTCAGGCTGTTCAGGCTGGATGCCGTGGCTTTTTTATGGAAAAAACTTGGCACACCTTGTATCAACTTAGAACAAACCCATGAAGTGGTAAGATTACTGCGCACACTTATTGAACATGCGCAGCCAGATGTGATTATTATCACAGAAACGAATATACCAAATAGAGAAAACTTAGCTTACCTTGGCAATGCCAATGAAGCTCATGCGATCTACAATTTCTCTTTGCCCCCATTGTTGGTAAATACTCTCATTACGGGTGATTGTCATTACCTGAAGTCATGGTTAATGAGCATGCCCCCCGCGCAAAACGGCACTACCTATTTTAATTTTATTGCATCCCATGATGGAATCGGCCTACGACCAGCTGAAGGCTTATTAGAAGACGAGGAGCTCACGGTACTCGTAAACACTATGCAGAATTTTGGCGGTAGGATTTCGTGGCGTGCTTCTGAAAATGGGCAGCAAAAAGCGTATGAAATTAATATTGCATTATATGACGCTCTTCAGGGTACAACAAAGGGAACGGATAAATGGGGCTTCCAGCGTTTTATGTGCGCCCATGCGATTATGCTTGGTTTAGAAGGGATCCCTGGGATCTATATTCACAGTTTATTGGCTACAGGTAATGATTACGAACGGGTTAAAAATACCAGTCATAACCGCGCTATAAATCGTCACAAATGGCAATATACTGAATTACAGAAGCAATTAGCATCGCCCTACTCCCAACACCAACGCGTATTGAAGGCCATGGGTGAGCTACTCACCATACGCCGCCAGCAGGTGGCATTTCACCCTAACGCTACACAATTTACCTTGCAGTTAGGAAGTAAAGTATTTGGTTTCTGGCGTCAGAGTATCGATAGAAGACAAAGCATATTTTGTATCAGTAATATTTGTGATGAGATACAAGAAATACACTTAAGTGATATTAACTTAGTAGGTACCGACGAGTGGATAGACTTAATGACGCAGCAACCCATTTATGCTGCAGACAGTTTCATTGAACTAGCACCATATCAAACGATGTGGATCAGCAACTTACCTAAACGTTAAATAGCCAAATCCTTCTTACCTTTGGCGGCAAAATAAATGAGGCAATGCGCACTATATGTTTCCTTTATTTTGTTGCTTTTTCGCTACGCGTAACCAATTTAACTCCATTTAAATAATTGATATTTAACAATTTTTGTTTCAACTCGGAATTTGTGTAACTGTTTTAGCACTATAACATTAAATTATCAACGTCCGCTTTGTATCTAGGCCGCTCACCCCCTTATAACTCATTGAAAATTATGCACTATTCTTAGTTGGCATGAAGCGTGTAACCGTTTAGCTGAGTTTAGGAGCGAGTTCGGCATATATATAAATGCTTCTACCCGATCTGAACCGCCGAGCAAGTCCGCTCTTTAAATTTGTCAGACCGGATTCAATAGAATCAGGTATAGCTACGAAAACCTAGCTAAATGTTTAGCCATAAGGAATCGATAAGATGAAAAAGTTAATTGTTATTACTAGCCTACTTTTCGCCTCAAACTGTGTATTGGCACAAGACGATATAATGGACGCGTTAGACACGGATAATGACGGTCGCATTAGCCTAGAAGAAGCCTCCTCAGATGCGGCCCTGTCTTCGGTTTTTACCGAGTTAGATGTGAACAAAGATGGTTACCTTAGCGCCAGTGAGTTAGAGAACTAAACCCTTATTGCCTTGGTCGCAAGATTGTAGCCTATTGAAATCAGCGTAACGTTAAAACAGTCCTAGCGCCTTACAAAGTAAACGACATTCTTAAATAACGTGGAGAAACGAATGAAAAAAATTATTACAGCGGGTGTTCTCGCCCTAACGTCAGTAGGCGCATTTGCCGCAACGGATATTTTTGCTGCTTTAGATGTAAACGAAGACAATATGTTAAGTGCAAAAGAAGCCAGTATTGATACTACTTTGGCCACTATATTCAACGAATTAGATAGCAACAAGGATGGATTTGTCTCTAAAGAGGAGTTCAGTGTGCTTCAACAGCAATAATTCTTATCGACGTTGTAATCGATAAAATGAGGTTAGAGGCTGTTTATTGTCTCTAACCTTCCATTTCATAGTCTATATTTTCAAACAATCGATGATAAATCTGTGACCTACCTTCCAAACAGTTCGTCACGAGACGTGCGCCAGACCTCTTTTAAGACATTTAACATCGCGCCAAGTAAGCAACCTTGTAGCGAGATAGATTAATTCCAACTAACAACCAATTTACCCATGGTGTCATTTCGTTCGAGGCGTTCGTGCGTCAATGCAATATCTTTTACGTTATATTGGGTGTCGATAACAGGTCTTAAAGCACCATTGTCAAAATCAGCCAAAAACCTGTGACAAAAGTCATGTATTAAAACGCTTTTGTATTCGTCGCTCCGGCTTCGCAGCGTAGAGCCTGTGATGGTGGCGCGTTTCGCAAGCATCAGGGCCATGTCTACTTTGTCGGCATAGCGACCGGCCAACATAGCTAAGTACACTATCGTTCCATCAGCGTTGAGGATTTTTAAGTTTCGATTCAAATAATCCCCTGCAACAAAATCAATAATAACGTCGACTCCGCCTTGCTCGAAACATTCAGCAAAATTTTGAGTTTTGTAATTTATCAGTCGATCGGCGCCATACTTTTCGCATACCGCAAGTTTTTTCTCAGTTGATGCGGTAACACTGACATGACAACCATCCGCTTTTGCTAATTGAATCGCGGCAAGACCCACAGCACTCGCTCCAGCATGTATAAGAACCCGCTGCCCAGTTTTTAATCCGCCCACTTGAAACAAACTTTGGTATGCCGTTAAGAAAACCTCGGCGATACCAGCGGCACTCGGCATATCCACGTTTTTAGGCTTAGGCATTAAGTGTTCAGAATTGACCGCCACATATTGGGCATAACCGCCGCCAGCCACAAGCGCAAAGACTTCATCGCCTATTTGCCAACGGGAAGACTCGTTATCAGCAGACATACCAAGACTTACAATTTCCCCTGATACCTCAAGACCAAGAATTGGACTTTCCCCTCTTGGTGCTGGGTATTTACCTTGGCGCTGTAATGTATCAGCGCGGTTAATACCAAAGCTGTGTACCTTAACTAACACTTGCCCCTGTTTGAGGGTAGGTTTTGTAGTATCATTAACAAAAAGCGTGTCCGTTGCCGTCCCTTCTTCATAATCGATAAATTGCATGAATTCTCCATTGAATTTTTTGTTTAATTTGTACCATTGATAATGTGATTTTGCGCCACGCTCATCTACTTTCAATTTGTATGCTGGAAACCACCACACTATGTCATCACGCGTTACACTTCACCCCGGTCGAGAAAAGTCTTTATTACGTCGTCACCCTTGGATATTTGCCAGTGCAATTGAGAGCACTAAAGGCCGAATGAATCTCGGCGATACCGTCGATGTTTATAGTCACGAAGACGTATGGCTAGGCCGCGGAGCCTACTCACCACATTCTCAGATACAAGTTAGAATATGGACGTTTACGCAAAATGAAAGTGTCGACAACGGTTTTTTTCAACGTCGTATCGCTAGAGCCCAACAATCCAGAGAAGAGCTAATTGAGCGACATGGTTTAACCGGATACCGTTTGATTGCCGCTGAATCAGATGGCCTACCAGGGGTGACCATCGATGTTTATGCCAATGTTATCGTCTGCCAACTGCTCTCAGCAGGGGCTGATAAACATAGAGAAAAAATAGTTTGGGCGCTAAAAGCACAATTTCCTGAGCATGGCATATATGAGCGAAGTGATGTAGCAGTGCGCAAAAAAGAGGGATTAGAAGAAATCACCCAAGTGCTTGCTGGCGACATACCGGATGAAGTCATCATTGAAGAAAATGGTGTAAAAATCATCGTCAATGTGAAACAAGGTCATAAAACGGGTTTCTATTTAGATCAGCGCGATAACCGCGCTATCGCCGCTCAATATGCCAAAGATCGTGACGTATTAAACTGCTTTTGCTACACAGGCACATTCGGTAGTTATGCACTTGCTGCTGGTGCGTGTAGCGTTACTAGTTTAGATGTATCTGACCTTGCCCTTGAAACGGCTAAACGCAACGTGGATATTAACCAGCTAGATAGTTCAAAATGTGAGTTTATTAATCATGATGTATTTCAAGCATTACGTGATTACAAAGCACAGTCTAAACAGTTTTCCCAAATTATACTCGACCCACCTAAATTCGTAGACTCTAAGGCTTCGCTAAATAGAGCCTGTCGTGGATACAAAGATATCAACATGCTGGCAATGCAGATCATGGCCCCTGGCGGCATTCTAGCCACATTTAGCTGTTCAGGTTTAATGCCCTTCGATTTGTTTCAAAAAGTCGTAGCGGATGCTGCATTAGATGCTGGCCGAGAAGTACAAATAATCCAGCGCTTATCACAAGCGCCTGATCATCCGGTCTCAACAAACTACCCTGAGGGGTTTTACTTGAAGGGATTAATCTGCAAAGTGCTGTGAGGTACTATTGTGAGGCGTTATAGAAATACTTAACAAGCGCTACTTCTAAGGTTAGCGCTTGTTTATTTTCCTACGCTTTGCTCAGCGTCCTAGACCTTTATAACTGAGATTAACAGCCCGTTATGTCTAAGGCTAATTCATCTCAGTAATTTCGACGCCAATTACGCAGGTGCTGTCTTCATTGCACTCAGAGCGCACCACGCGTGCTTTGGCTGACAAGGAAGGGATTTGGCTGTTTGTTGATTCAATATAAACGTCAACAGCGGTACCGATTTCTACGGATTGCTCTTCCACTTCAAATGACATGCCTGTAGCACTTATATCCTTACATACTGCGTGCAACGTACGACTCGACTCATCGTCGTTAACCACAATCTCGCAAGCTGAATTGACCATCATGCGAAAAAAATTACGTTTGTCGTTGTAGCCTAACATCAAAAATTCCGTCCTAGTTTATTGCCTACTCTGTGTTTATAGGGTGCGGATTAAGCAATGTCAACGGACTTTTCTTAATCCACTCAGTTAAATATATAGATTGCCTCTAAATGAGCTAATTAGCGTCTAATTGGCTGATAATCCGTTTGGTTGATATCGGCATAGCTGTGCCTAATTGCTGGGCAAAGAATGACACTCTAAGCTCTTCTATCATCCAGCGAACTTCTTTTAATTCATCAGGTATAGGTACGCCGGCAGGGATTTTCTGCAACCGCTTTGTATACTCACCGTGCACTTTTTCTACGTTCAATTGATGCAAGCGGTCTTTTGTTGGGTCGATAGGTAGTTTTTCGATTCGTCTGGCGATCCCTTCAATGTAGCGTTGCCAATCGCTCAAACGTCGAGCACCGATATCACTTACAAACCCGTTGAATACTAGGCTGTCTAAATGCTGCTTTATATCCCCATAAGCATTGATCATCGCCATCGGCACATTACCCTTCATTTTCTTCTTGATTTGGTGCGCTTTGGTTAGGCCGGTTTCAACTTTCTGGGCGATGGTTAACACGCTATCATTTATTTCGCTGCGAACATGCTCGCTACAGGCGTGAAAGGCTTCTGGCGTGCGAATGTCACCGTGAAGGTCACGGTAGCTTTCTATCAGCTCGTCTGTTGCGGCCGCGATGACATCATCAATCAGGGCAGCAACCTTCCCGAATGGGTTAAAGTACAAACCGAGCTTAGCTTTATTAGGCAGTTTTTCATGCAGATATTTAATAGGAGATGGAATCGATAACAAAATTAACTGTCGTAATCCTAGCTGATGCGCTTCGAGTGCCATATGCGGCTTATCAAACAGTTTTATCGCTACTGCATTTTTTTCAGACACCAATGCGGGGTACGCTTTTACATTAAAACCACTTTGCTTACTGACATATTCGGTGGGTAACTGCTCAAAATCCCACTGGGTTATGCCTGACCTTTCTAAACCAGGTTTCGCCATTTTACTCAGGCTCTGCTTAACTTTTCCCTGTAACTGGTGCTGTAACGCTTGCAGATCCCTACCTTGTTGCACGACCTTGTTATTATCGTCTAGCACTTTAAAATTAAACCGCAGATGAGAAGGTAGGCTATCTACCTGCCATTCTTCTAATTCAACTTCTACGCCAGTCATGCGCTTTAACTTTTGGCTGATTGCACTTAGAAAAGCGATAGGTTGGCCTTTCTTATCTATCGCAGAGATATCGGACAAACAAGCATCCGCGTAGTTAGGTGCGGGTACAAAGTTTCGTCGAAGACGTTTTGGTAATGATTTAATAAGAGTGACGATAAGCTCGTGACGTAGCCCAGGCACTAACCAATCAAACCCCACAACAGACAACTGGTTTAATAGGGAAAGCGGCACCAATAAATTGACACCATCATCTATATCCGTGGGGTTGAAGTGATAATCTAGACGCAGAGTTAAATTGCCTTGCTGCCACGTTTCAGGGAAATCATATGCATGTGACTTTGTCGGTGAGTTCTTAAGCAGCATTTGCTTTGAATAGGTTAGCAAGTCGGGCTGGGTGTTTTTAGTTTTGCCCCACCATTTCTTAAAACTGGCCTCGCTGCATACATGTGTAGGAATAAGCTGAGCATAAAAATCAACCAACGCCTCTTCATCCACCAACAAGTCGCGGCGGCGTGTCTTATCCTCTAACCCTTTAATTTCATCCACTTCTAACTGGTTTTCAGTTAAAAAATCGTCATTTAACTTAGTATCTTGATTAACCAAGGCCTCTCGTATGAATATTTCACGACTGATAACTGGGTCTATTTGGCTGTAAACAACGCGACGTTTAGAAACTAAAGGTAAGCCGTACAAAGTCACACTTTCAAACGCTTGGACAACTCCTTGCTTCTTCGACCAATGTGGCTCACTGTAATTACGTTTAATTAAATGAGGCGCGAGTGACTCCAGCCATTGAGGTTCAATTTTTGCGCCCATTCGACCAAATAGTCGGGATGTATCCACAAGCTCAGCAACCATCACCCATTTAGGACTCGCTTTGGCAATTCCTGACCCAGGAAATAACATGAACTTGCCGTTACGTGCGCCAAGGTATTCCTTGTCTTTATCTTTATTGCCGATATGAGATAGCAATCCAGCAGCCATCGCTTGGTGAATAGCTTGATAATCCGCATCTGCCTGGCTGATACTAAACCCAAGCTCTGCGATAGATTTTTTCAACTGGCTTACAATGTCTTGCCACTCTCGCATGCGTAAATAGTTAATGAAGTTTTGCTTGCACCACTTGCGTAATTGATTGTTGGTCAGCTCGACTTGTTTTGCTTTAAATTCTAACCAAAGCGTTAATAAGGCTAAAAAGTCAGACTCTTTATTGGCAAATGCTTGGTGTTTCTCATCAGCCGCTTGCCGTTTATCTTGTGGGCGCTCTCGCGGGTCTTGAATGCTTAAACCAGCAGTAATAATAGATACGTCTCGCATACTATTGAGTTTTTCTGCTTCGACAATCATCCGTGCATAGCGAGGATCAATGGGTAAACGCGCCATTTGCCGGCCGATGGTGGTTAAGTTTAACCGCCCTGTATTTTTCTCGACTCCACCAAGCTCTTCGAGCAGATTAAAACCATCATTGATACTGCGTGAGTCTGGCATCTGCACAAAGGGGAACTCGTCAATTTTGCCAAGGCCTAGCGCCATCATCTGTAAGATGACAGAGGCTAAATTCGTTCTTAGTATTTCAGGATCAGTAAACTCATTGCGATTGTTATAGTCATCTTCACTGTACAAACGAATACAGATACCATCTGATACGCGACCACAACGCCCTGCCCTTTGATTGGCGGAAGCTTGAGAAATCGGCTCAATTGGTAATCGCTGTACTTTACTGCGCACACTGTACCGTGAGATACGGGCCGTACCTGGGTCAATAACGTATTTAATCCCAGGCACTGTTAATGATGTTTCAGCGACGTTGGTGGCAAGCACGATGCGTCGACCCGAGTGAGATTGAAATATCTTGTTTTGTTCTGCTGCAGACAGCCTAGCGTAAAGTGGCACTACTTCAGTGTGCCGGAATTGTTGACGTGTCAGTGCATCTGCCATGTCGCGAATGTCTCTCTCACCACTCAGAAAGACTAAAATGTCTCCTTGGCTATGGTTACCCAGTTCATTCACCGCATCAATTATCGCTTGCGCTTGGTCCCTGTCGTTCTCACAGTCGTCATCTAGTAATGGTCTGTAACGCATTTCGACTGGGAAAGTTCGGCCGCTCACTTGAATAATCGGAGCATCATCAAAATGCTTTGAAAAGCGCTCAGGGTCGATCGTCGCTGAGGTGATGATCAACTTTAAATCCGGTCTTTTAGGCAGTAGTTGTTTCAGTATACCGAGGATAAAATCAATATTGAGGCTTCGCTCATGTGCCTCATCAATAATAATGGTGTCATACTGATTTAAAAATCTATCTTGTTGAATTTCCGCGAGCAAAATACCATCTGTCATTAACTTTACATAGGTACGGTCACTCACTTGATCTGAGAAACGAATTTTAAACCCGACTTCATTTCCTAGTTCGCTATGTAGTTCTTCTGCTATGCGGTTAGCGACGCTTCTAGCGGCGAGTCTTCGTGGCTGAGTATGGCCGATTAAACCACTTACACCTCGCCCTAACTCTAAACAAATTTTCGGAATTTGAGTTGTTTTACCCGAGCCCGTTTCACCTGCAATAATCACCACTTGATTATCGCGGATCGCATCTGAAATTTTCTGTTTTTGTTCAGTAACGGGTAAGTCTGGGTATTCTACCTTCGGAAGGTTAGCTTGCCTTTGCTCTTTTAATAACACCGACCTATCGATATCTTTACTCAACTTAGCGAGGGCTTCGTTTTTCTTTTTGTTATCGAATCGTTGAATCTGTTTAAAGCGGCGTTGAAAACGAAACCGATCCGACGCCATACACACTGACGTCAGTTCGTTTAATTGGGAATAAGTTAACGGAGCGCTTTGCGTTTCTGATAAATGTGAAGACAATAAAATTTGCTCATACTAGGGACAACCACAATGGGTGTTGATCCTAGAAGAATGAGAATTTAAATACTAGTACCGATTGGGTAAAACCCTAAAAAAGCCTAACCGGCTATACGGTATCCATCTCTTAGCTGCATATCTATTGCGTTCAAAAGTTGAGAGCGATTGATTGTTCCCAATAAATAACCGTCATCGTCAACGATTGGGTAAACCTTAGGTTTAGCGACTAACATTTTCTGCGCTTGTTCAATCACAGAGACGTAAGGACGAATTGAGATAACCTCCGTTTGCATAATGTCTTTTACCCGACAAACTTGCTCTCGGTAATAACTTGATTCGATCATTCTTACCAAACAGTCTTGCTCCGATAGGAAACCAACGACTTTATTCTTTTCGTCAACAACCGGACCACCCGTTTGGCCACTTTGTAGTAAACGTTCGACGGCTTCGGCTACAGACATTTCTAAGGAAAAGGTAACAGGGCGACAATTCATATAATCGCTAACTCGTAATGATTGCATAAATACTCCAAAGGTGAGCTACCATTTGAACAACAAATTGTTAACACACTTAGAGTTAAGCACAAATTGTCGGTTTTAATAGGCTTTATAGGTAGTACTTTAGTTTGTGCGAGATAAATAAATACAATGTTCAATTAAATTACATAGTTATGAACAAAAAACGGGGTTTAATTTGAGTTTGCAACGTAATTCTGTTGAGATCCCCTGAGAATCAAAACGATAAGGAATACTGTGTCTACACCATCGATATATTGGCACGATTACGAAACATGGGGCGTTAATCCTCAAAAAGATCCTGCATGTCAGTTTGCTGGTATTCGAACCGACTTGGATCTGAACATCATTTCCCAGCCTTTGATGATTTTCAACCAAATTCCAAATGATTATTTACCTAACCCACAGGCATGTTTGATCACAGGTATAACACCACAACATAGCTTGCGTGACGGCATGGTAGAGCCCGACTTTATCCAAAAGATACATCAAGAATTTTCGGCGCCTGAAACCTGTGTTGCTGGCTACAATAATATCCGTTTTGATGACGAAGTGACACGATACACTTTGTATCGAAACTTTTACGACCCCTACGGCCGCGAATGGCGCAATGGTAATAGTCGTTGGGATATTATCGATGTTGTTAGAGCCTGTTACGCACTTCGACCTGAGGGTATAGAGTGGCCATTAAAAGACGATGGTTCTCCTAGTTTTAAATTAGAAGATTTAAGCAAAGCGAATAACATTGAGCATGCTGCAGCCCATGATGCCATGTCGGATGTACACGCCACGATTGGTATGGCTAAACTCGTCAAAACGGCGCAGCCAAAATTATACGATTATTTGTTTAATTTACGGTTTAAGAAAAACGTTATTGCCCTTTTCGATATCAATGCACATACTCCTTTGGTACATATATCCTCAAAGCTACCAGCCATAAACGGGTGTTGTACGTGGATAGCCCCTGTTGCTCAACATCCTACCAATAAAAATGCCTTTATAGTGGTAAATCTAGCGTTAGACATTCAGCCCTTAATTGATTTGTCGGTGGACGAGATTATTGAAAAGCTCTACACCCCATCCAATATGCTTGAAGAAGGTGAACAACGTTTACCAATCAAATTAATTCATGTTAACAAAAGCCCTGTAATTGCTCCGGCTAAAACGTTAGATGAATCTAACGCGGCTAGACTCGGTATTGACCGAGAAGTGTGCCTAAGCAATCTAAAAGTACTCAAACAACACCCTGAGTTGGTTGCTAAACTGATTGCGGTTCACAGCACGACTAGAGATAACAAAGAACAGGACGCTGACCATGCTCTTTATAGCGGCGCATTCTTTAGTCCAAAAGATCGGGCTTTGATGGATCAAGTGTTACACAGTAGCCCTGAACAATTGGCCGACCTTACACTCCCCTTTGAAGATCCTAGATTAGACAATCTGCTGTTTTATTATAAAGCTCGAAATTTCCCCACATCGTTGAATGAGCAAGAACTGCAACGCTGGCAAAACCACCGTAAGTTCCGCTTGTTGGATGATACGTCACCGTCCAGTATTACGATGACGGATTACGTACAAACCTTAGAGTTACTCAGCGAACAGTATCAATCTAATAACGACAAATTAGCCATACTTAAAGCGTTATATACATACGCTGAACAACTTTAAGCAAGCTATTAATCACTGTATATTTCTAAATAATCATGCATTGTGGATTATGACCGATAATAAACACAGTGATGTCGACTTTATCTAAGTATTTGAGATTGTGGGTTGTAATGATGAAGTGTTTCAATATTTATAATGTAGGTGATTAAAATGGATGGAATAACCCTAACGGTTGATGAAACAAATACGCACCTTAGTGCGCACATTAACCCACAAGAGTTGGACGGTAAAATTGATTTTAAAAGCGTGTTGCAGGTTATAAAGAAAAGCGAGTACGCCGAGTTTTATCTGAATGATGATGCTATCCAAACGTTATTAGCCGATACGCAAACAGCAATTAAAACAGAAGCCAGCGGAACGCTCGTGGAGCGCGTAGGCGAACGGCAAGATAACGAGATTAGATGTAAGGTTGAAGAAGGCCAATTAAGCGCTAGTATGACGATCACAAAAGGCTACGGTGCACCTCTTTTAACCCTAACTGACTTAGTCGCACTTGCAAACAAAAGTAATATCGTACGCGGGTTGAGCACTAAACGTCTGCAGGCATTGCATCAATCTTATCTATCCTCAGCCTCGGGAGAATCTGTCAGTGCGACAATCGCCAAAGGTTTGCCGCCTAAAACAGGCCGTTCATCAAAGCTAAAACCGCTAGTACAAAATGCATTAGATCGCATATTGCGTCCTCAATCATCTCATCACGGTCGTGTTGATATGCGCAATTTAGGCGACATTATATGTGTAAAAGTCGGCACCGAATTATTGCGCAGAATGCCTCCCTCTGATGGTCGTTCAGGATATACCGTTACGGGTGAAACTATCCGCCCTAAAGCGGGGGAATGGATAACATTCAGGCCAGGTGATGGCACTATGATAAGCGATAAGGACGAGAATCTACTTATCGCAGAAATTTCAGGCATGCCTAAATTTAAAGATCAAAAGATGTGGGTAGACGATACCTATATCTGTAAAGGCGTTAACGTCGGTACAGGTAATGTCAACTATGACGGTGCGGTCTTGGTCAATGGCGATATCACAGAAAAAATGGAAATTATTGCAACCGGCGATGTAACCGTTAACGGTTTTGTTGAGTCTGCCACTATTCGTGCTGGTGGCGATATCATAATTACCGAAGGCGCAATGGGCAAAGTGAATGATGCTGGAACCGAGTACAGTACCACGTTACGCGCAAAAGGCAGTATTCATATTCAACATGGTCAAGGGCTGGATATAAAATGTGACGGTGGTGTAACCATTGGTCGTCAATTAGCGTTTAGTAAAGTCGTGTGTCGACAGGAAATGTTTGTTGGTCCGATTGATAAACCTAATGGAAATTTATTTGCGTGTTCTATCTTCAGTCAAAACCGAGTTCAAGCAGGTACGTTTGGCGCTGTTTCTGGTAGTAATCTAACGTTAGATTTCAGCGATGGGTTTAATTCACTTTTAGCGCGTAAAGACTCGCTGGACGAATTGGTTAGGCAAATTCGCCAAAACTGTAGTCGTCACGAAGATCGCATGAAGCTTATCCACAGCAAATTTATTCCTGATGACCTGAGAGACAAAGTCAGTGCAGCTCAAGAACTATTCGAAAACGAACACCAGTTAATGCAATGGCTTGAACGTAAGGCAGTTGAGCTTGCAGCAAATAAAGACGACTACCAGCAACGGATCATGGTATCGGCAAATAAACGTATTTACCCAGGTGTTGTGGTTAAGCTAAACAATCGAACTTGGCGAGCAGACAGAGAGTATGGAAAAGCGAATGTAAGTTTTCATGGACACCAGTGGCATTGTGAAGCGGTCACTACTTAACGAGCGATGAGTTGTGCCAGTTCCACCTAATGCGATTAACAAACAACGGCGCTATACGCGCCGTTTTTCGATAATTTTATGACTAAAACACGTTATTAGGACTGCTTCTTGGCATTTTCGATAGAGCGCTTAATAGATTCAACCTGAGCTTCACATTCACGTTTATTTTCACCTAACATATCCGCGCACTTTTGGCCTTCTCTAGGTTTTGTTTTGACTACGCCTGAAAAGATGGCAGAAGCTGCACATCCGGGTGCCCCATCGCATGTATCCGGTGCAGGAGCATGATAGCCATAGGGATACGAACAAGCGGTTAACCCGCTAATGGTCAAAAGTATCAATAGAGTTCTTATTTTCATAACGATTCCTTGTATTTTATTAGGTTTCTTAACCTTTCGGTCGCTGGTGTTCGTTAAGAGTGCTAACCATAAAAAGACTTAACTAACGATAAACAATAAAACGACATCATCTGGCGTTGAAGCTTATCAATGGCTTTTCAAACGAGTCAGTAAACTCGAAGTATCAAACCGACTCCCGCCCTGGCGTTGCACGTCAGCATAAAACTGGTCAACTAGCGCTGTCAGCGGCAGTGTGCTTCCGTTTTTTCTAGACTCATCAAGAGCAATCCCTAAATCCTTACGCATCCAATCTACTGCGAAACCAAAGTCGTACTCGCCCGCTAACATGGTTTTTGAGCGATTATCCATCTGCCATGATTGAGCTGCTCCCTGAGAGATAACATCGATGACCGACTCACAATCGAGCCCGGCATTTTGACCAAAGTGAAGCGCTTCAGCTAACCCTTGTACCACACCAGCGATACAAATTTGATTCATCATTTTTGCAAGTTGACCACTGCCTATTGAACCGAGTAATCGACTGAATTTAGCATAGGATGCAATGATAGGCTCCACTTGAGTAAAACTCGATTCGTCACCACCTAGCATGATTGTTAATTGTCCGTTTTCAGCCCCAGCTTGCCCGCCAGAAACGGGGGCATCTAAAAATGCCACCCCTTGGTGTGCCGATAATGTTGCAATTTCACGCGCCACATCCGCTGAAGCCGTTGTATGATCTACGATAATAGCCCCCTCTTTTGCGGTTGCTAAAATCCCGCTTTCTCCACAAACTACCGAACGCAAATCATCGTCATTACCAACACATATAAATATGATGTCAGCGTCTTTCGCCGCTTTTGCTGGGGTACTTTGTGATAGACCATCAAAACGCGCTAACCACTCCTGTGCTTTTGATTGAGTACGATTGTATACCGTGACTTCATAACCGGCTTTAGCAAGATGTCCAGCCATTGGAAAGCCCATTACACCGAGTCCAATAAACGCTATTTTTGTTGTCATAATGATGCTTTAAATCCTTGATAGTTTTCGTAAAAATGCCACTATATTACATCGCTTTAAAAACCGGAATTAAACCGTGAATAACATTTACCAATTTGCTGCCAAACACAACAACGGCCATGCCCTTTCAATGGATATATATCACGGTAAGGTGCTCTTGATTGTGAATACAGCAAGTAAGTGTGGATTTACGCCGCAATATGATGGATTGCAATCATTGCAGGAAACCTATGCCACGCAAGGGTTCGAGGTGCTGGGCTTTCCGTGTGATCAATTTGGGCATCAAGAGCCAGGTAATGATGAGGAAATTGAACAATTTTGTACAACTCAGTTTTCTGTTTCTTTTCCGCTATTTGCCAAGGTTGAAGTGAATGGCATTAATGCACACCCCTTATTCATGTACTTAAAGAAACATGCCCCAGGTATTTTTGGATCGACCCGCATCAAATGGAATTTCACCAAATTCTTAGTCGATTCACACGGTAACGTGGTTAAGCGCTATTCGCCTAAAACCAAGCCGGAACAGATTAAAAAGGACATTGAAGCGCTATTAAGCGCATAACAGTAACTTACTCTTCAGGCGTCTCTGCGCATAAGAATGTGGAAGTATTTGCCTAACCACATATAAGGCTCTTTATCACCGAATGCCATCTCGGCTTCTTTGAGTTGTTCATAGTGACTTTGTTGCATTGTGGGGTCTTTTAAGTAGTCGTGAAAGCAGCGGATCCCCGCCGTAGATATAATCGAAATGGGTTGTTTCTGCAAAAAATCAATCACAACTCTGGGTTGAAGCGGTTTGTTCGGACTCAGGCGTACCCGATTCCTCACCTTCATGCCTTGTTTAACGTAATCAAAATTTCCATAGAGTAAGTTGCCAAGCATTTGCGCATCTTTGTTAAAGAACGTTAGCGAGAAATAGCCGCCAATTTTCGTCATCGAAATTAGTTTTCGAACATTAACATAAGGATCATTTAACCATTCGAGTACAGCATGGCAAATGACTAAATCATATTCACAATCAGGTAAGCCTAATATATCGCTATGGATCACTGAAAGCGCGCTAGACTCACTGCATTTTTGCTTAGCGATGGCTAGTGCCTCATTTGAAATGTCACTCAAGGTTACATTCACCCCCGACTGAAGCAGTACCCGTGACATTTCACCTGTGCCACCACCAGCGTCAAGGGCGGTGCTTAATGTTGAAAAATCAATATTTTTGCGTAAATGATATTGAAGTAACTCGTGGCGCAAGCGCCCTTTGCTTGTTCCATAAATGTTCTTTTCAAACTTATCTGCAATGGCATCAAAATTTTGATCACGCTTTTCGCTGTGCATCCGTATTCTCGTTAAAATGTGGTCAATCTATTAGGTGCTAAGCGGGATTGGGTATATCAATAAACTCTGCGTTCAGTTGTGTTTTGGCGTCGAGATACTCAGCTATCGCCTTTGCGCCATAGCGCTCTGTGGCATGGTGCCCAGCGGCATAAAAATGAATATTCATTTCTCTGGCGCTATGGATAGTTTGCTCAGAGACTTCTCCGGTAATAAATGCATCAATGCCCGCACTTGCTACCGCTTCAATGTACCCTTGCCCACCGCCCGTGCACCAGGCAACACTATTAATCAGGTCAGAGTCAGCACCTTCATGTAGCGGTGCGCGCCCTAATACACTGACCAACTTGTCGGATAAGGCTCGCGCCGACATAGCGGGTTCGAGCCGTCCCTGCATAACGATCCCCTCTGGAGACTCAGACAGTAACGGACTGATGTGTGCCATATTCAGCAGTTTTCCTAGTTGAGCGTTGTTGCCCAATACGTCGTGTATATCGAGAGGTAAGTGGTAGGCATATAGGTTGATATCGTTCTTAATTAACGCTGCTATGCGCTTTTTCTTCATCCCACAGATATTTGCCGCTTCACCTTTCCAAAAGAAACCATGATGTACAAAAATCGCATCGGCATTTAATTGTATTGCTTTATCAATGAGTGCTTGTGAAGCAGTCACACCACACACTACTTTTTGAATCTGCGTTTTGCCTTCGACTTGTAATCCGTTTGGACAAAAATCTTGCACTCTTTCGGGCTTTAAAAGTTCATTTAAGTAGCTAAGTAACGCCACATTAGTCATGCTCATAAATCACAAACCTATACAAAATTGCGTTCGACTATGACAGCACTCAATGACTTAGTGAGTCACTGAGTGCTGTACGAATGTGGCGCATTATAGGGTAATTTCCCCAAAGAAACAGTAATCGTAACGGGCTTGAAATACGAAATAATAACAAATACACAGATCACTTTAAGGCGGCTAAAAAGCCTTTAAATTGTTCTTTTGTACGCATAACAGATGCTTTATGCTCAACAATAGGTAATGCATAGCCTATCCGTTGGACGTCACAGTGTTTACTGGGTTCATGTATTTGCTTAGGACTTAAATGTTCAAGTTCAGGCAACCACGTTTTAATAAACTCCCCTTTGGGGTCAAATCGTTCGCTTTGGGTAGTAGGGTTGAAAATTCTAAAGTACGGCGCTGCATCAGTGCCAACCGATGCGCTCCACTGCCAGCCACCATTATTCGAAGCATAATCACCGTCAATCAACTGACTCATGAAATAGTCTTCAGCCCACTTCCAAGGTAATAAAAGGTGCTTACAATAAAAGCTCGCTACTATCATACGTAAACGATTATGCATCCAACCGGTTTCTCGCAACGCGATCATTGCTGCATCGACAATCGGATAACCTGTCTTGCCTGCTTTCCATGCGTCGAAATGGTGTTGGTTACTTTCCCATTTAAAGTGTTGATAATGCTTTTGAAAAGGTAACCCACGGCTGACATGGGGGAAGTGATACATTACGTAGCGATAGAAATCGCGCCAAGCAATTTCTTTTATCCAAGTGTAGGCCCCGTGTTCTGGTGACAAAGCATCATCTCCGTACTCTTGTAATACATGAAATAAACACTGCACTGGACTCAGGGCCCCGATAGACAGGTATGGTGAAATTTTACTGGTACCGTCTACTGACGGAATATCCCGATTTTTTGGGTATACTGGGGAAAATTCGATGATAAATGCATTCAGTTTTTTGGTTATTTTAGCAGCGGTGGTTGGCCAATTGGTCGAAAACTCCTTACTGATTTCTATCTCATTTGCTTTTAATAATGAATCAATTGTGATGCTGTCGTTTGCTGATTGGCTCAGGCCAGTATCACTGGCTTTATGATTATCTGGTACACCGGGTAATTGCTGTAAGGTCGTGTCTAACCAACGCTTAAAATAGGGCGTGAAAACTTTATACGGCTCATTTTTAAGGTTCATTATTTCAGTGGGTTTCACTAAACAAGTGTCATGAAACATGGCGAGGGGGATATCAATCTTTTTAAGAATATTCTTAACAGCCAAGTCACGCTGGCGTTCATCCCATTCATATTCAGCGTTGCAATAAACATGAGTGACGCCATTCTTGGTGCAAATATCCTTGAGGCGATCGGGGATCGCTTGGTAAAGACTCCCCTCAATAACCTGCAATTCTATGTTACGTTCGGCCAACTCTTTATGCAGATTGACTAAACGCTGATATATGAGGGCTACCTTGTGGCTGGACAGATTATAAGTGTCCCATTGCTCCTTGGTGGTAAAGTAAACCGCCGTCACATTATCGTGATTATCAACTGCATAATCTATCGCGCTATTCCACTTACTTCTTAAATCAGTTCTTAACCAAACTAGTGCACTCACGTCCGTCCCTTTCTAATTCAAATTAAACGATTTCTCTAACGGACATACGAAACTTGATCAAAACACGATCACTTCAAATAGCAGAATTCTATTATCGTATAGTACCTACTATATTTTCCATCACATCATAAAAACGATTTGAGTGAAATATGCTCGTAAAAAATGCAAAAAAAAACCTTGTTACGGATTATCGTAACAAGGCTTTTTATAAGCTACTGTATGTCTAGAAGTTATACTTTGCTTTTACGTAGTAGAAACCGCCATTGTAATCGAAAGGTCCACTTTCATAATATTGACCACCTACTGCCGCAAACGAGCTAGCTGGAAGCTCCTGAGCATCATTATCGAACAAGTTGCTAGCACCTGCTGATAAGGTAATTTGGTCGGTTACAAAGTAACTTACTTCTGCGTCAACAGTTGCGCTGCTGCCGGCGTCCTCATTCCAGCCACCTGGTTCAGCATCATCAGCGTGAACGGCGAAGTACTCTCCAAAATAATTAACGCGAATAAAGGCACTAACTGTATCCCAGCTTTGCGATACAGTGAATGTCGCTCTATGGTGAGGAATTCCTTCTTCAAGTAATTTTACTTTGCCTACGCTCGTTGTATCAGGATTGAATTTTTCGACTTCAGTTTCATTCCAGTTGTACGCTAACGAGAACTTGGTATCACCAGATTCAAAGATTGGATGCGTGTAGTTAGCCACTAAATCCAAACCTTGGGTTTTAGTATCAAAGTCATTAGCGAAATACGTAACAGCAGAAATAAGCTCAGGATTTTGTACACCTAGTGTTCTTAGTTCTTCGTAGTCATCTGGGTTTACGTCAATTTTACTAGACTGGGCAATACGATCTTCAACGGTAATGCTGTATAAGTCAGCACTCATGAAGAAGTCCCCACTTTGATAAACCGCACCAATTGCGTAACTTTGAGAGTCTTCAGGAGACAACTCTTTACCGCCATAAAACGCTGACAATGTATCAGTCGGTGGCGCCAAGAAGCTTTGAATCAAATCACCACCAACGATAGACGTTTGTGTATTAACCACATTCGCTTGCCCTACAGTAGGAGCTCTAAAACCAGTGCTGGTTGATGTACGCAAAGAAAGCTCATCAGTGACGGAATACTGGGCCGTCAACTTATAGTTAGTGGTATCGCCAAAGGTCGTAAAGTCCTCGTAACGAACCGCAGCACCGAGCAACAAGTCTTCGGTAATATACGCTTCTACGTCAATATAGGCCGCTACACTGCGACGAGTATTAGTGCCTTGTGCTTCAGGGCCGAACCCTTTAAAACCATGAGAGCCAATGTTGAACCCTTGTGATGCATAATCACCAGCTTTCCAAGAGGCCTCTTCACCCGCAACAATTTCAAATGACTCTTCACGCCATTCAAGACCACCTGCTAAGTTAAGTGAATCAATGCTGTCAACGTCAATTTGCTTAGATAAATCTAAATTGAACATTTTCTCCAACTGGATATATTTACCCGTATCGAACTCAGTTGGGGTATCAAGACCTAGCGAAGGATTAAGGGTATTTGTTAAGTTAAACGATGATTCACTGCGACCGACAGAACCACTCAAATCGAAGAACGCGCCAGATAAGAAACCATTTTTCAATTCGCCTTCAACACCAATAACCAAAGAGGTATCAGTGATGTTTCCGCCGAACGCGGGTGTATAACCACCAGGGAAAATTTGATTCATTGAGAAGCAATTAGGATCGGCAACCATCTGTTGATAGGCAGCGGTATCTAACACATTTCCGTCAACAACCGTTCCGTCAGCTAGCGTCACTTTAGGAATAGCAACTGTTGCACAAGTGCGCTCTGCCCCTGCGGCCTCAGCCACATCACCGACTAATAGCGTTTCGCCTTCATCATTTGAATAGACTTGACCACGGTTGTGGGGGTTTCGGTAGTAAAAGCCGCCGACAATATCACGCTCAGAATAGTTACCGAACATGTAGAATTTCTTGTCATCGCCAAGATCAAGCCCTACGTTACCAAATAGGCTAATGTCGTCGTTGATCTCAGGGTTACCCCAAATTTGTGCAGGATCACCAACAGCAGTATTACCTTGAGCAATTAGATTAGCCGCATCGGGGCGCTGTACACTGCGACTGGTTGCGTCGGCGTTTTTAAGCTGAAAACTCAGGTTAGCGTAACCATCTTTAGTGAACGGTAAACCAACATTACCTTCTACAGTGGTTGTTGCGCCGTCACCTTCGTAGTACTCACCGCGTTTAACCGATAGAGAGCCACCGTCAGCGTCATCCTTTAAAACAAAGTTCATTACACCTGCTATGGCATCAGAGCCATACTGAGCAGCTGCGCCGTCGCGTAATACTTCGACCTGTTTTAACGCTGAACTAGGGATAACTGAAATATCTGGGCCTTGAGCGCCATCATTAATGCCACCACCTTGGAATGCAATAACAGACGCACGATGGCGCCGCTTACCGTTAACTAATACGAGAGTACTGTCTGAAGACAAACCACGTAGGTTAACAGGGCGAATAAGGGTTGCGGCATCAGAAATAGGCTGTGCGCGAGCAGTAAACGACGGAACCGTACTTACTAACATATCAAGCATGTCAGTGGAGGCTGACTTACCGAGCTCATCGCCGCCGATGATATCGATAGGCACTGGAGAATCTGCAACTGAACGAGGTGCTGAGCGGCTCCCTACCACCGCAATTTTTTCTACCTCCGCACTATCGTCTTTTACTTGTTGAGCATAGACAGGGCTTATTGCGGTAACCGCAACAGCTGTCGATGTAGCAATAACGTAGCGAATACTTTTCGTTAATTTGTTTAATGACGTGTTCATTTTATTTCCAACTTTATTTGTTTTTTTAATTATGCATGCCCCTGTTTTATTATTATTTTTCAGTGTGAACTGATAGGCGCTGCACGGTTAATAACTCAGTAGAAACTGTCCGGTTTGCATTGAATTACATATTATTTATAACGATAAAAAGTTGAACTTACAAACAGATTAAATGGTCCAATAGTGTTAGTCGTCACTAACAGTGATTTACACTCTAAAATATTATTTAACAGCGTAATCAAGCAGGCTTTTTGATTTTTGCGATATATTCTATAGATAAAAATTGCACAATGATTTTTCTTAAACAAAAAAATACCGGCATTAAACCGGTATTTTTAAGCAAAAATTAATCATAAGTCTAATTGCCTATTTGGCAATAACTTGGGTCTTACTCAATACCTTAATCAACGATTGCACCACGCCTTTGGTGACTGATATGCCAAATTTTTCAGCTAGATTCTTTTTGACCGAATATTTCACTGAATAAATTTTCTTAACGTTGTTCGCGTCGAGCAAAAAGTCATCAGATGTTTGTATGGTATCAACCAATCCAAGATCTAACGCTTTACTGCCGTACCAATATTCACCCGTAGCGACAGTATCAATCGCCAGCGCAGGTCTGTGCTCTTGCACAAAGCCTTTGAACATTTGATGCACGTCTTCTAATTCATCACGGAATTTTTCACGTCCTTCATCACTGTTTTCGCCAAACATGGTCAACGTGCGTTTGAATTGCCCGGCTGTGTGTTGCTCAAACTCAATATCGTTTTTCTTTAATAATTTATTAAAGTTAGGAATTTGGGCAATAACCCCAATAGAGCCAATAATGGCGAATTTTGCGGCTAACACGTTATCTGCAACACAGGCCATCATATAACCACCACTTGCCGCCACTTTATCAACAGCAACGGTTAACGGTATATCTTTGTCTTTTAGGCGTTGTAATTGCGATGCTGCAAGACCATAGCCATGCACAACCCCGCCACCGCTTTCAAGTCGAACGAGCACTTCATCTTTAGGCTTCGCAATGCAAATGATGGCGGTTACTTCTTCCCTTAAGTTATCGACTTCATGGGCATCCATCGAGCCGTTAAAGTCAATCACATAAAGATTACCCTTTTCATCATCGTCGCCTTTGTTTTTTGCCTCTTTTTTAGCGGCTTTGTCCGCTTTTTTCTGCTCTTTGTTTTTCTTCTTTAACTCGTCTTTGCTGCAAATGAGATGATTAACATTGTCTTTAATGTCATCTAAGCGCTCTGAAATTGAGTCAATTTCAAGGTTTCCCTTGGGTTGCTTCTGTTTACTGATCAACCCTACTACGCCTCCAACGACTAACAATATAGCGATTACTATGGTCACTGCTTTGGCTATAAATAAGCCGTATTCGTACAAAAATTCCAATTCTGTTTACTCCTTAATAACTGACTTAAGCGATATTGGGACTAAATCGCAAAAAAAAGCTAGGCGAGGCCTAGCTTTTGTCTTTCAGTGGAAATTTAGTTCGCCACAACAGACTCATCTGAAATAACAATATCTTTTCCTTCTGAATCGAAGTATTTGGCTGCTTGATTCTGCATCTCTACCGTTGCAGCAACACTCGGGGTTGGCACAAACAAAGATTGGTGCGCCCCAGCCGAGAAATACACAACGCCATTTTGCGTAGTATCACTCTGTTTTGTGGCCGACACTTGCTCTAAGCCCATCACTTTAGATAAGGGAATACCGCCGGATAATGGCAATGAGGTAACAACAGGGTTAACCTGATCTGTCAACGCCGTTGTGCCATCATCATTCACTCCACCACCGACGACAAGTTGCATTAGCGTTGGTGTATTGCCCGCCATTTGTTGAGCATAATTAATGGGGTCACCTGCATCTAATATTGTCTGCGCCGCGAATACAAACTGACTGAAAGTAGCATCAATCTCTGCTTTAGGTGCATCTTCTAATGCACCATAAAATGCGGTAAAGGCAGGGCGAATAGCCGCTTCTGCGGTAAGTCCGTTGGCCGCCGCATATTGGCCTAAAAAGGCGGCAAAGTCTTCTGATGAAGCGGCTAATAAAGAGCCTTTAATCAGTGGCCCAAAGTCAGGTGACTCAAATAAGAAATTTGCCACGCCGCCTGATGGCACGTTTAACACGGCGGTGTCTACATTATACATATCGCTAAAGGGAGCAAAATCCCCCTCGAACGGCGTATTAGCGTTAGCGAGTGTGTTCATACCAGAGATAGAGCCTAAGCTTTGAGAGATGAAATGAACTTTAGATGTATCAACATCCACTATCCCTGAAGCATCATTTATGGCATTCAACGCCAGGCGCAAACCTAGGGTATCAGTCGCGCTTTGACGTAAATTATCACGAGCAGTAATTAAACTTGCAAGGTTCATGTAATCCGTAGGCGAATTGGTAGACGCATTTACGTTCGTTCCATCGGCTAAGGTAAAACCGCGTGCTCCGTGTAATGGGTGATCAATAGCTACCGTTGCAAAGCCCGCAAGAGAAAACGCGGCTGCGACGACCAACGCATTTTCTTTTTGACCAGTAATACCGTGCTGAACGATAATGACTGGCCAGCCAGCTTCAGGTTTCGTCGGTACGTTAATTGCGCCCCCCGTTGCCGCCGATAGCATGGCAATCACTGACTCATCAGGTACGGTAAACTGCACGCCTAACGTTTCAGTACCCGCTTCGTTGAATGGTGTTGACTCATCATCATCATTCGTTCCCTGCGCCATAGGCAAAGGATTAAACTTGGTCAAATTGCGTGGGTCGTCGATACCTAAAGACGATAAATCTAAATCCCGCAATTGCCCTTGAGATGCGACTTGGCACAGCTCATCATTTGGCCCGACAGCCCCAGCTTGGATTAATGAGCCCACTGTTTCAGCGCCCATTAGCTGCATCGTAGCGCCACTGGTACACATTGCGCGCCACCAGTCACCTAACGGATTGGTGGAGCTCAAATAATAAGGTAATTTTACCTCACCTTCGATGCGAGTGGCTGCACAGAAAGGACCGGCTGTTTCAAACGTTTGCGTAGCCACCTCGTTTAAAGCAGAGCTGGTATCCATGATATTCGTTACAAGGCCGGCACAGGTATTTAAACCCACAGCCGTTAGTTGTGCTAACTCGGCTTCAGATAGCAATGCTGGAGCCAAGACGTCAAATGCTTTTGTAATACCCTCAGCCGATACATTCAGTTGTGGTAAGTAATCACGAGCAACGGTTGCTGCCGTTGCAACGTTACCGCCTGTCGCTGCCATCGTCGCGCCAAACGCAGTGGCATAACCGGCAATTTGCAGTTTTTTAACAGAATCCATCACGGTGCCTGCAGAGACCGTAGAAAAATATGCTGCATAAGAAATCGCTTCACGCTCTATACCAGAGGGGATCACCACATCCACCAAACTATTAACTAATGTTTGTAATTGCAGCTGCTCTTCGGTGGCAAGGGGTAAGGTATTAATATCTTGACGTGCGAGCTCCCACGAACTTGAGCCTTTAACGCTCTTACCATCGGTATCAAGCAAAGCATCAGTTACCACCAACATATGGCCTTGGCTAGATGCCAACGGCTTAAGAGGTATAACAGCAATTGAGCCTGAACCTTCATTGGTGTAGGAAGCGACAAAGTCGACTCCATACACCAGTTCTTCACCTAGTTCACAGGGTACCCCTGGTGCTGCGGCTACTGCGGCTATGGCCTGACACGTTGCCGAGGAGCCTTCTAGGGCTTGGGTGGCTTTAAATAGTTTGATGGACGCGCCATTTACACTGCTTGCGTCAATATCAAGTCCAGTAGGTAGGGTTACTCTGATTGAAAATGGATTTTGTGTTGACCATCCATCTAGCGCGCTTAGTGCGTGTTCTGGGTTGCCGCCATCAAATACGGCATCGCCTTCGGTATTTAATGTAAAGTCGAAAAAGTTACCACTTGGTAACATTAACAAATCGTTGGGCAAATTAAGATCGCTGTTTGCAGGGTCAAATACTACCCGGGCGAATGGTTTTTCGACGGGGGTATTGGTCTCTATATCTGCTACGGAGTCTCCATTACAGCCTGTAAGTCCCAGCACAGCTGCGATACTCGCACTAAGCAAAAGTTTATTCATTGTATTTCCCTACCTCTTTATTATTCAATTGGCTTTGCATGTTCTCGGAATCAATTAGACCTATGCACATTTATTATCAGTATAAATAACACGTTAGACCAGTTACTCCCTGACCCATCTTATGTAGTTTGATATTGATTTGCAAAGGTTTGTTAATCACTTGTAACGTAAAACAATCTCGTCTTCCAAGACTAATTCGGTAGGATATTTTCACATCTAAATGATAAAATCAGCAAAATTTACTTGAATTAGACATATATGCTCGATTTTCAACCAATATCTGGTTTATTAGCCTCAAAAACCATTCTCGTTACGGGTGCTGGCGACGGCATAGGTAAAGAAGCAGCCCTACAATTCGCAAAGTACGGCGCTACCGTTATTCTGTTGGGCAGAACAGTGAGTAAGCTCGAAGCGGTATACGATAAAATAGTCGAAAATGGAGGCCCGGAACCGGCCATTATTCCTTTGGACTTACAGGGTGCAACGGCGCAACATTATCGCGATATGGCTAGCACCATTGATGCTCAGTTTCCTAGCCTAGACGGCGTATTGCATAATGCTAGCCTGCTAGGGCATTTAGAGCCTTTGCAGCAGATAAGCGAAGAAGACTGGAACAAAGTCATGCAGGTGAATGTGAATAGCCAATTTTTTATGACACAGGCGTTGATCCCAGTCTTAAAAAAATCAGACAATGCTTCGATTGTTTTTACCACCTCAAGTGTGGGGCTAAAAGGCCGTGCTTACTGGGGCAGCTATGCAATTTCTAAATTTGCGACCCAAGGGATGATGGAAGTCATTGCGGATGAAAATGAGAACACATCAATACGCGCCAATTGCATTAATCCAGGTGGAACACGCACCAATATGCGTGCTCAGGCCTTTCCTGGTGAAGATCCTGAAACCTTGAAAACGCCGGCGGACATCATGCCACTGTACTTGTATTTAATGAGTGACGAAAGCAGGCACGAGACAGGTCAAACCTTTCATGCGCAGCCTAAGTAGCTAACTTTATTGTCCTCGAACTATCTTAGCAATCACAAAGAAAGCCCCTGTTAATCATCATTAACAGGGGCTTTTCTATTTCGCTCGGATAAAAGCGCATGGCTTGGCTAATTAGTCACCTATTTTAGCCCATGTGTCTCGCAAACCGACGGTGCGATTAAAGACCAACTTACTTGTTGTACTGTCTTTATCGAAACAAAAATACCCAGTACGCTCAAACTGAAATGCTTGAATATTTGCTTCATCAATATCAACTTTGGCCAGACTGGGTTCAACCCAACCTTGTTTGACTGTTAATGATTCAGGATTAATACACGCCACAAAATCGTCTTCGGCTGCTGGGTTAGGCACAGTAAAAAGACTGTCATACAGGCGAATTTCAGCGGCAACCGCATGAGCAGCTGACACCCAGTGGATAACCCCTTTTACTTTGCGGCCATCTGCAGGATCTTTTCCTAACGTGTCACCATCGTATTCACAAAATATGGTGGTCACGTTCCCCTGCTCGTCTTTTTCAACACGCTGCGCTTTGATGACATAGGCATTACGTAAACGCACTTCTTTACCTAGTACCAAGCGTTTAAATTTCTTATTGGCTTCTTCTCTGAAGTCTTCAGCTTCAATATAAATTTCCCGTGCGAAGGGCACTTCGCGACTGCCCAATTCGGGGCGGTTGGGATGATTAGGCGCCGCAAGTAATTCAACACCATCCTGTGGATAGTTTTCTATCACTATTTTAACTGGCTCGAGCACGGCCATAGCGCGCGGAGCATTTTCATTCAGTTCGTCTCGCAGAGGGGCCTCTAGCATGCTCATTTCAACCATGTTATCCATTTTGGTCACGCCAATACGTTTACAAAATTCACGAATCGAAGCAGCAGTAAAGCCTCGGCGACGAAGACCCGCAATGGTAGGCATACGCGGGTCATCCCAACCACTCACAAATTCTTCATCCACTAATTGGATGAGCTTGCGCTTACTAAGCACTGTGTATTCAAGGTTGAGCCGAGAAAATTCATATTGGCGCGGTACCACATCAATAGTGACGTTTGCTAACACCCAGTCATATAATCGACGGTTGTCTTGAAATTCCAACGTGCACAATGAATGGGTTATGCCTTCAATCGCATCAGAAATGCAATGGGTAAAATCGTACATAGGATATATGCACCACTTATCGCCAGTCTGATGGTGATGCGCAAACTTAACGCGATACAACGCTGGGTCGCGCATACACATGAACGGCGATGACATATCGATTTTAGCCCGCAGCAAACACTCGCCTTCTTTATATTCTCCGTTGCGCATTTTCGCAAACTGAGCAATATTTTCTTCGATTGACGTATCACGATAAGGGCTATTGGTACCTGGAGTTGTCAAAGTACCACGCATTTCTCGTACTTGTTCTTGGTTCGAAAAGTCCACATAGGCTAAGCCTTTCTCTATTAGCTCAACGGCATAGGCGTGCAGTTGATCAAAATAGTTAGACGAGTATCGTGCCTCACCCTGCCATTCAAAACCTAGCCAGGTTACGTCATTTTTAATCGCATTAACGTAATCAATGTCTTCTTTATCAGGGTTGGTGTCATCAAACCGTAAGTTGCACTGACCTTGGTAATCCTGCGCAATGCCAAAGTTTAAACAGATAGACTTAGCATGACCTATATGCAAATAACCATTTGGCTCAGGTGGGAAACGCGTATGAATCTGCTTATGCAAACCTGATTGCAGATCTTTATCGATGATTTGACGAATGAAATTGGTCGGACGACTCTCGGTCTCGGCCATTAATACTTACCCCTAACACTTATACGTAGAAAACAGCGGATATTATACCAGTATTCAGCCCCCGAAAAGTTCTTTTATTGCCAATTTTAACGATCTATCCGTCTTATCACTTTCGACCTTTGGGCTTTTTAAATACTGAAAATCAGTTACTTAAGTTTCAGTAGCTTTAAGTGAGGCAAACGTAACATCTTTTGATAAAATGAGGGATTTCAATGGCAGGCTAGTGTATAAACCTTAATAACAAAGGGTCTATCGTACTAATTTTGTAGAATAAGGTTTGAAGTAATGAAAGCAAAAGCAACATCGTTTGATATCGCTCATCAAGCTGGTGTATCGCAGTCGACCGTTTCCCGTGCTCTTCGTGATAGTCCATTGGTCAATAAAGAAACCCGTGAAAAAGTGCAAGCTATAGCCCTAGAGCTTAATTATAAAGTCGATAAAAATGCCAGTAACTTGAGGCGCCAACACAGTAAAACCCTAGCGCTTTTATTGTTTGAAGACCCAACCTCTGATAACTCGCTGATAAACCCATTTTTTTTATCTATGCTTGGCAGCATCACACGCGCATCGGCAAAAGCTGGTTATGATTTACTTATTTCATTTCAAAATCTTAGTGATGATTGGCATGCGGAATATGAAGATTCTAATAAAGCTGATGGCATCATCTTACTAGGCTACGGTGACTACACCGAATACCGCACGAAGCTGAGCCAATTAGAGGCACAAAACACACACTTTGTACGCTGGGGAGCATTAGACGATGAACACCCCGGTGTGTCCATTGGTTGTGATAATTTTCAAGGTGGCTTTGATGTGACTCAACATTTGCTCGGCTTGGGTCGTCATCAATTCGCGTTTATCGGCGGAGCAGACACCCGCGCCCCTGAATTTTTTGCGCGCTACCAAGGTTATCAAAAGGCGCTGACACTGGCAGACGTCGCTCAAAGCGCAGTGCAACAAGACGCTATTTCGACTGAAGATTCAGGGTACAGTGCGACACTTGCACTACTCAAACAGCATCCTGATATCGACGCGATTGTATGTGCTAGCGATCTTATTGCGATTGGGGTGTTAAGAGCATTAAGAGATAGCAATATACCTATCCCTCACCAAATCGCCGTCGTAGGTTTTGACAATGTCCCTGTGGCCGGTTTTGCGACACCTGCCTTGACTACCGTCAAGCAAGACACCATTTTAGCGGGCGAGATATTAGTCGACAGCTTACTTAAATTAATCGAAGGTGAAAAAGTTGAGCATTACTTAATGCCCGTTGACTTAGTTATTCGCCAGTCAAGCGGCGCCTAGCAAACCATAGTTGCCAGCGCCGTTGAAATGGCTGCTAATACGGATCATTTAAACGCCATTAATCGCGCTAATTCCGCGTTGAGGGACTCGTTCATGACTTTTGCGTCTCTGACCCACACATGAACACTGTGACCTGGTACCTCAGCGACTAACGATTCTCCTTGCTCGATAACTTGCGTATCTTGCTTAAAGCGCATTTCAGTCCAGGTGCCTGCATCCAAATACTTAGAAATAGTAAAACGATGTGTCTCATCGCTCTTGTTCAACAATATAAGCGCCGTTTGAGCGATATCACCTTTTTGTATAACCCGATAAAACGCTGCGAAATCGCCTTTGAACTCAAGGTTGACCTGCAAACCATTTTGTAGCGCAGGCGTGCTTTTGCGCACATTAGCAATTCCAGTGAGGGCATTGTGGATTGGATGGGTTTTGGCCAAATCAATATTGGCTTGGCCAAGGTAATTACGGTTACCTTGATGCTCCGCCTTACCTCGCATAAAGCCAATTTCAGACCCTTGATAAACGACTGGGATCCCGCGACTGGTAAACAACCAATTATTCGCGTCAATAAAACCCGTATCGCTGGCGTTCATTCTTGGCATATCGTGATTGTCGTAAAACGTGGTTAACTCGTAGGGATTCGCATAGGGCCCATGAGTCAAATGTAGATAAGGCAACAAGTCGGAAAAATCACTACTTGATGATTCAAAAACATCTGTAATGGCTTTTTGGCCCGGAAAGTCTAAAACACTTATCCCGCCGTTTTTAGGCAAGGTATGTTGAGCTATAAAGTTGGCATTGTAATCATAACTTTCAGCAAACATAAAAAAATCAGGGTGCAATGCCCTAACCCGAGCAGCCATTTCCTGCCAAAAATGATGTGGCACGTGTTTTATGGTATCGATTCTAAATGCATCTGCCCCCTGCTCTATCCAATATAAATAGGCGTTAATTAAGTAGTCGCGTAATTGTGCATTATCTTCATTCAGGTTAGATAGCTGCATAATATCCGGTTCAGTGTGATAAAACTGATGCAAAGGATTATTTGGATCGAGCTTCTCCGGCGGTACGTTGTGATGATCCGCCACAAGCTGATCGTTTTCATCATACAGTTTACCAAATTTTTCTTGCTCAACCGGCATAGTAAAAGAAGGTGAGCCATGATTGGCGACCACATCAAACACCGTTTTCAAACCATGTTGTTCACGCATACTGCTGGTATATTTTTTATAATCAAGATCGCTAGAAGGATAATGTTCGTCGATTTTATAAAAATTTGAGGCCCAATAGCCGTGGTAAGCGGATTTACCACCGTCCTTAAATGCGCCTTTGAAGCCTATGGCTTCGCCGCCTGAAAATTGCTGGTCAGGGTTATCCACTACAGGTGTTAACCAAACTGCGGTAAACCCCATATCGCTGATATATCGTCCGTTATCAAGCACACCGCGTAAGTCCCCCCCCAAATAACCCACATTAGCTGTTTCACCGTTTTCACCGTATAAGGGCAAATTGAAACTAGGCAGATTACCACCTTGTTCAGGGTAGTTATTTGCCTTATCGCCATCAACAAATCTGTCTGTCATAACAAAGTACACCGCTTCTTTTACAAACGGATTATCGGTGCCATAAAACTCCTGAGTTGTGCTGTTAGCTGACTCTGTGACATGACTGTTATTGGTAGGAGCACAACCAGCCATAGCAAGCACAACTGATATGGTAAGTGTACGCAGGCAATATTGCGCAGTATTGGATGAAGACGGACATGTAATTTTCATAAATAAAATGGTCTCGTATTGCTTATTGAGGAATTTTCACACGTAACGTCATCACGCCCGCTATCAACATGCTACAACCGCCTATCACAAGCGCGAATATAGGCTGATTATCGAACACCTTAGTGATCAAAAAACCTAAGATACTGGCAGCAAGGATTTGTGGAATCACAATAAAGAAATTAAAAATTCCCATGTATACCCCCATTTTGTTGCTGGGTAACACGTTGGCTAAGATGGCGTAAGGTACTGAAAGAATCGACGCCCAAGCAAATCCGACACCGACCATTGCTAAGACAAGCCAAGCAGGGTCGCGAATAAACCAAAAGGAAATAAAGCCAATGCCTCCCAACGATAGATTGATTAAATGTGCATATTGCAAATTGAGTTTACGAACGACAAAAGGAATGACAATAGCAGCGAAAATAGACACGCCATTATAGGTCGCCATCAGGATTGACACCCAATCGGCACCTTCATTGTACGCAATTGAGCTGGTATCTCGACTGGCATAATGATGAGATGTGACGGCTGAATTGGTATAAATCCACATCGCGAACAAAGGAAACCATGAGAAAAACTGCACTACTGCCAACTGACGCATGGCTTGCGGCATAGCAAATAGATCGCCAAGGACTTGCGCGAAACCATTTTTGGTGCGTTTTTGGTGCACCATAGAGGCACCAACTAACTGACAGATGCCAAAAACAATCAGCCCGCCGGCCAAAATATATAAATTTTTATCAAGTTGGTCGATGTTGAGGTAAATCAGTACAAGTAAGGCTAACCCAATAATACAAAAAAGACTGCCTCCCTTAATGTACTGCCCTGCTGTTCTAGTGTGCGTAATAGCGAGAGATTGTTTGTCTTTCTCCGCTTGAGCAGCATCAAACGCAGCTAATTGCTCTGGGGAGTACTCTTTGGTTGAAATGACCGTCCATAGAACCGCAAACAGGAAGATACTACCGCCAGCATAAAACGAGAATTTAACAGAATCAGCAACGGTGCCAGGTGCAGCAATATTCGAAACATCAAACCAGTTCGTCATCATCCAAGGCAAAGCAGACGCCACCACAGCACCAACACCAATAAAGAAGGTTTGCATGGCATAGCCGCTGGCACGTTGTTTAGGGGGCAACATATCACCCACGAACGCACGAAACGGTTCCATTGAAACATTAATTGAGGCGTCCATGATCCACAGCATACCTGCAGCAAACCACAAAGTAGGTGAATTTGGCATTATGAACAACGCACCACTTGCGGCAATAGCGCCCCAAAGAAAATACGGTCGTCTTCTGCCTAAACGATTCCAAGTATTGTCACTCAAATAGCCAATAATCGGCTGAACCACTAAGCCAGTAATAGGCGCGGCTACCCACAAGACCGCCAAATTACTGTAATCAGCACCAAGGGACTCAAATATTCGACTGACATTAGAATTTTGCAAGGCAAAACCAAATTGAATACCGAGGAAGCCAAAGCACATGTTCCAAATCTGCCAAAAGCTTAATTGTGGTTTAGTTTGCTGCATGAAGGGGTCTCTTATTTATTATTGTGTATCGACAAAGTGCTTACATTAGCTACAGCTACTGATGAAATTGATTGCTGTAGCATCTTGTACATTAACATCAGGTAGCCACGAATTTGGCGTAGTGAGGTATGTAAACAAGCACGTCAATTATATGATGAGTTAGATTATCCTTTGTAACAATATCTAAACAAGTGCTTGCATACGTATTCAGATAACAACAGGTACTGATGCAGGATTCTGAAACGTTAGTTTTGCAACGTTAATACAAGAGGGGGTTAGATGACAATGCACGGACTTGGGGAGTCATGTACCTAACCAAGGACCGAATAAGCATTATCCTTGGCCTTGTTTGATGTTAACTCAAAGTACTATTTTGTAACCCGCTTGTTTTTTAGCAAGATACATTTTCTGGTCCGCTAAATGGATCAACTGTTTAACACTGACAAATTCCGATGCTCCTGTTTCAGCGATCCCCATACTAAACGAATAAGTCGGGTAACGGGATTGAAAAGTAGCGATCAGTTTTTCACATACTTTCTGCGCTTCAAGTGCATTACACTCCAGTAACACGACACAAAACTCATCACCACCGTAACGGCATGCTATGTCTGTTTGACGCACGCACTGGCGCAGTGTTTGACCGATTTCTTTAAGCACTTCATCTCCTTTTAAGTGCCCTTCGGTGTCATTTATACGCTTGAAGTGGTCAACATCAAAATACACTAACGACAACTTTGTGTGCCGACGCTTCGCTAATGCGAGCTCTTTATCGAGCATTTCTTGCATCGCACTGATGTTGTATATTTTAGTCAGCGGGTCCAATCGCACCTGCTCCATCAAATCTTTTGTGCGCTGGGCAATTCTAGCTTCAATATTTTTGCGTAATTCGTTGTGTTCTTTTCGCAGTTCCTCGATATCAGCGTGTAAATGTGCCACGTTAATGTCAACACACAACTCAAGGTCGAACTGCAGTAATTGGCGAATGGCCAAGCTAATTGGCTCTTTTATAGAACTCAAATCCGGTATCTTCTCAATATGTTGGAGTAATACATGGCGCAAAGTATCGATAAACTGAATGAAGGTTAACGCTGGTACACCAATATTTTTATAATGTACAATTAACACGATACGGTTACTGATGTACTGCTCGTCATACTCATTATTGACCAATAACTCCTTGATATAGGCCTTAAGAAGATATCGCAAATCTGTAGAGAGATTGAACTCATCAGTCTGCAACGCCACATCTGCCATCTCTGGGTGTGACGCATAGATCTCATCAATAATCGCAGGAAGTTGTTTTTCAAGAGGGGAAAGGCATTGATTCAACGCCTTAAGATTAATATTGGGTTGATTGACTAAAGCGGACAAACGTTCCACGGTTAAACTTGATCGAATGCGCAAAGCGTCAAACAACGCAGTGTCACTTTTCCTATTCTGAGGCACCATTACAAACCCTTTATTATGATTATTATTTTTAGGTTATTTATTGTTATCACGCCATAGCGCATTCATTGTTCTGGGTTCAAATATTAACCTAACCAAGAACTTACCAGCCTCTTATGCTTGTGCTTAGCAGCAACTGATGTAGTAACACTATAAAAGTATATCGACTAACTGAGTATGCTACTAAAGTATAATCTAGAAGAAAAAGAGCGAAACTACGCTCCTTGAATCTCACCTGCGTGGTTAATAGCAGGCAATTGTTTTTGATGTAATAGCCCACTGCGTAAGCTTTGCGGAACAGCCTTTTTGATATACGTAGTCGCATCAACGCAAACATAGGTAATTTGTGCATTGGCGATTGCTCTACCACTACTTTGATGCACTAGGTTTACTTCGCAGGTAAAAGACGTATTCCCGACCTTCATGACACTCACAGAGGCTGCAATAACATCATCAAAGCGCGCTGAAGATTGCCAACTAATATTGAGGTTTACCACTTGGGTTTCGTACCCTTGGCTTAATAGATTGTCGAAACCACCATAAAATGCTCGAAAAAATTCGGTCATTGTGATGTCAACATAGTCTGCGTAGCGTGCATTAAATACTACGCTTTGTGCATCACACTCACCGTAACGGACGCGAAAATAGTAGTTAAATTCCATATCTTTTGATCTCACTTGTTTGGGGTTACTTGGCATATGCACAGATTTTTATCTTACGTGCTTCAAGAAAAGACCACGAATTAAAACAATGAGTAACTATCTATTTAGCTGATTGATTGGAATGTCATTTGCGTTAACTTTATGCGCAAAAAAGTGCGTCAACAGCTACGCGTAACCGTGGAAACCCTTAATAAGTGTAGAGTTACTCTTTACGCGTCATAATTATTGAATGAGATGAAGTTCTCTTTTCTACCTTTTCTCCACCTTTATCTAAAGCAGTGTTCAAGTCATCATTTTTTAAGTTGCTGAGGTTTTCACTTGGATCACTTGAATCACTTGAATTAACCGCAACACGCCATTCATCTTTGATGATAGGGTCTTCTTCATCAGTGCTGTGCTCCCATGGATAACGCTTCACGGCAGGTTTAGGGTCTAATCTATTCCAAAGTAGACCTGCAAAAGCACCGGCTAATCCACCAAATAAATGATATTCGAACGAGATGACAGGCTCACGGGGAAAGATGCTCATGGTCATTCCGCCATACATAAAAAATGCGATCATCATAATAGCGACCGACGATTTATCACGACGTAAAATCCCAACCACTAAAAGATAAAAAAATATGCCGTGGGTCACCCCGCTTGCGCCTAAATGATAAGCATCACGCGCGAAGAACCATACACCAACTCCTGACAGCAACCACACGCTGATAAGCACCCGAGTGCGTGTTTTAGGGTATCCATAAAAAAGCGCCGTGAGTAACACTAACAAGGGTAGGCTGTTGCTAAAAATATGTTCCAACGAACCGTGAATGAGGGGCGCTGTGATGATCCCAAGGCTTCCGTTAAGTGTCTGGGGATAAACTGCAAACATGTGCATATCAATCGAGAATAGTATTTCAGCTGATTTTATACACCATAGAGTCAATACAAATGCAGTACTGGCTAAAATGCTATTGGACAAGCGCTTTGAAAAGTTCATCGTTTTAATGTGTGGTATAAAACTAAAATTAAAAGGCTCGCCCAAACTTATATTATGAATTATTTGTGTGAACAGCTTTCTCTACGGCATATCAAAATACACTGAAAGCACGTGTAATGGTGCTTGCTATTAATCAATTCACGCCAATTGTCTGTTTCCTCTTTACCCTACCCGCACAGTCTCGCTATAGTGAGCGGCTAGTTAATTAATGCGGGTAACGAGTAATTTCATGACGAAAATGTACGGTATCAAGAACTGCGACACGATAAAAAAAGCACGTAAATGGCTAACTGCGAACGAAATAGAATACACATTTCATGATTATAGAGTTGACGGTATCGAGCCAAAATGGCTTGAAGAAGTTGAAGCCATCGTTGGCTGGGAAACCCTACTAAACAAACGCGGTACAACGTTTAGACAATTGACTGACGAACAGAAAGAGAACCTAAATCGAGAAACTGCTTTAGCGTTAATGCATGAAGCACCGGCCATGATAAAGCGTCCATTACTTATTCATCAAGATCATCACGTAGTCGGATTTAAAGACGCCCAATACCTAGAGATATTCAAATGAGTTGTGAAGTACTTGCGTTAACAGAAGAATTAATCAATCGACAGTCAGTCACACCTGAAGATGCCGGTTGTCAGCAATTAATGGCTGAGTATCTGGCCCCGTTAGGATTTGATATTGAATCTATGGTGTTTGACGATACAACCAACATGTGGGCCCGAAAAGGCACAGGCGGACCCGTATTTTGTTTTGCTGGGCACACAGATGTTGTGCCCAGCGGCCCTGCTGAAAAGTGGACATTTCCACCCTTTACCGCCACCCAGCATGAAGGTCAGTTGTACGGCCGTGGTGCGGCGGACATGAAGGGCAGCCTAGCGGCGATGCTTGTTGCCACTAAAGCGTTTGTGACCAAGCATCCTGAACATTCAGGTTCGATCGCATTTTTAATTACCAGCGACGAAGAGGGTCCATTTATTAATGGCACTACTCGCGTAATTGATACCCTAGAAGCTCGCAATGAAAAAATGACATGGTGCCTCGTTGGCGAGCCTTCCAGTACTACGCTGATTGGTGATGTCGTTAAAAATGGTCGCCGGGGTTCACTCACCGGTGATATCACAGTGAAAGGCGTGCAGGGTCACGTTGCATACCCTCACTTAGCTAAAAATCCAATTCACTTGTCGGCACCCGCTTTTGCTGAGTTAGCGCAAACCCATTGGGACAGTGGAAATGCCTCCTTCCCACCTACTAGCTTCCAAGTCTCTAACATCAATTCAGGCACAGGCGCCGGTAATGTTATCCCTGGTGACTTATCGGCATGTTTTAACTTTCGCTTTTCAACAGAAGTCACCGACAAGCAACTTATTGAGCGCGTAACGACGATACTCGATAAATACGATTTCGACTACCACATCGACTGGACATTCAATGGGCAACCTTTCTTGACCGATTCTGGAAAGTTAGTTGAAGCCACACAAAGCGCGATAAAGGACGTAACGGACCGGGAAACAGAACTTTCTACGGCCGGCGGCACATCCGATGGGCGCTTTATCGCTCCAACTGGCGCGCAAGTCATTGAATTGGGGCCCGTCAACGCAACTATTCATAAAATTGATGAAAATGTGAATATTAACGATCTTGCACAACTTGCGAAAATATATGAAGGGATTTTGCAAAGGCTATTGGCTTGATAAATGTGGAGCATGCCTTAGGTCTTGATGCCTCACATTTGTGTGAGGCACAAGATGGCCATCGCCTTGAAGTTAACACTTTCTCTGCCTTTAGCGCCATGCAGCGAAGTGCAGCAAAAGACAATATTTACATCAATATCGCCAGCGGTTATCGCGACTTTGCCCGGCAAAAATTGATTTGGGACAATAAATGGCGGGGATTACGCCCCCTGTATTCCAAGACCGGTGAACCATTAGATGCAACCACTCTGACCTCTGAACAAAAGCTACACGCCATTCTCACTTGGTCAGCATTGCCAGGGGCAAGCCGTCATCATTGGGGCACCGATCTCGATGTATATGACAAGTACGCCATGGCTCAAGCCGGTCAAACGTTACAACTTATCCCGCAAGAATACAGCGAGGGTGGTCCCTGTTCTGCACTGAATAAATGGTTAGTAACGCATGCGGCTGATTTTGATTTTTACATGCCTTATCAGAATTTTACCGGTGGGGTCTCCGTGGAGCCTTGGCATTTAAGTTACCGTCCTGTGGCTGAAAGCATGCTTAGCCTGCTGACATTACCAACTCTTCAAGCACTGCTCGATAAACAAGATATCCAAGGCAAAGCTGAGGTGTTAAATCGATTGCCGATGATCTATCACAGGTACATACTAAACAAAGGAATATCAGATCGTGAGCATCAGGAGGTTAAATGAATATTTGGATAGTCGTTGCCATCATTGTGGTCGTATTGGGTTTTATCATTGGCAATATATTGCTATTACAACAAAGTGCAAATGAGAAACTGCCTAAACCAACGAAAGACAATAATAAAAATTTTGATGACGAAGACGATGATTGGGGTAAAAAGTGATAGCCTAAGTACGTCAGTCGTATTGGACCTTAAGCAACTTCCAACACAAGTTGCTTAAGAACACAGAACTAAAGGTCGCTGCAGCTCACCGCCGTGCCGCTGATGCTGACCATCAACATACTACCGCCCTTGCCTACCACTTCGTAATCAATATCAATGCCTACCACAGCATTAGCGCCCATAGAGCGCGCCTCAGCTTCAAGCTCACGAAATCCTATTTGTCGAGCGTTTGTTAGTTCATCTTCATAAGCACCGGAGCGCCCACCAACAACATCACGAATGGCGGCGAATATATCGCGAAACACATTGGCCCCCATCACAGCTTCCCCTACAACTATTCCGCAATAACGTTCGATTTTTTTGCCTTCAATACTGGGGGTAGTAGTCATAATCATTATATTGTCCCTTGTTAATCCATTTGACCTATTGAACGTTAGCAAAATTTTTTCTATTAACTTACTGAAATTACGTTCGTATTTGTAACAAATACAATCTTATTGAGGTGCACCTATCAATCGAGCGTAGTGGGGATTACGGTTAAAATCGCACGCTGGCCAATTGCCACGTTTGCGTTAGGGAAAACAACCGCTTCACCGTCAAACTCAGCGCGGTATTCATTGCCTGTTTCATGCGCCAATAAGGTGCCCTTGGGAAAGTCACTAAAGTTCGGTAAATCGTCTGAAAAGTCCAACTCAAAGTCTTCTGCATGCTTATTGATCACCTGATTTACTTGGTAAATCAACACATCTTGATCATTAAACGATTTCAGGTTCAATGGTTGACCGCAAATAAAGCGTTTCAAGGTGTCGTTAACCTGGGTGAAACGAGACATATCATTTTGACCGAACGCTTGTACCTTCCCTAGTTCCACCGTAAAGGCATGGGCCCCAAATTGACGACTGGAATAATAGCTGAAAGTCGTTGTAGGGCTACCAGAGAGTAGAAAGGTATCGATGCCGCAAGCAAGCAAGAAACTAATTTGTTCTTTGTCGTGCTTCTCGCCATGTAAAAAGGGATACACAGCAAACTTTTCATTTTTCGATGGGCGGATAGCCGTATGGAGATCGTAATGATAGCGCGACTCTTCACCGTGCCCTGATCCGTAAAACTCAGCGACCGCCTCTTCTATTTCTTTCGCGCGAGCACATTCGTAGCTGTTTTGATCGACCGACTCACTTGCATGAGCATGACTGAACAAGCGATTTAGGTTTTCATCTACAAAGCGGGTGGCTCTATCCATTGCTGGCAAGTTACCAAAAATGAACAATATCCGATGAGCAACACGTATTTTACCCGTCAAAATATCTATGACATATTGGTCACATATTTCAATAGGGGCTGTCTCATTGCCGTGGATCCCGCTCGATAGCACAATGGCTTTGTCACTCTTTATTTTGGGTGAAAATGAAATAATACCAGGGGAGATAATACTGACCTGCGTGTGCTCATAAAGTGTGAAAGAAATAGGGTTTTGTACTAATTCGCCAGAGCGACGCGATAGCGTTAAAAACTGTCCCTGCTGTTGTAAATGACTAATGAGTTTATGCGTATTAACAGTTTGCATACGTTACCTTTGCGCTTTAATTTTGACTGGCCGACAATGATGTTTACAGTGTAAAAAATATTCTTTTGGCGTCCAAAGAAGAGTGTTATCTGGAATGCCAATGGCTAGGCACTATCAAGACGACTTAACCGTGCATGGGAATCTCCTACGATGAAGTCTTGTTGAGTTAATCCGATAAATTCCTGCAATGGCACTGCCCGTGAAAATAGAAAGCCCTGCCCCTCAGCTACACCTATTTCACGCAGCACATGTAGCTGGTGAATATTTTCGATACCCTCTGCGACTAATTCGCAATTGGCTGCGGTTGCGATCAATTTAGAGGCTTCTATTACTGCACGATTAATAGGATTTTCAGCTAATTCCATCACAAACGTTTTATCGACTTTTATAGTATCAAGTTCAATATTACGCATATACGCTAAATTCGAATAGCCCTTACCAAAATCATCAATCGCAACAGATACCCCCAGCGCTCGTATACGCGTCAACTGAGAGGTTACAACAAACGAATTTGATAACGCCACGTCTTCCGTTAGCTCAATCTCAATCTGACTTAAGTTGACCGCGTATATAAGCGCAAAGTCAGCAAGCTGGTCGACAAAGTTTGGATCGTACAACTGGGTTGGTGACATATTCACCGAAAGCTTCAGATGTATATTGGCCTTACTCAGTTCTTTTGCCCCTTTAAAGGCGGCTTCCAAAACCCAGTAGCCCATCTCGTTCATCATATTGTATGACTCAGCAGCTTCAATTAACGCGCCGGGAAATAACACACCATCTAGCGGATGATTCCAGCGTAACAAGCATTCGGCGCCAACAATTTGTAATGTGCGCAGGTTCACCTTAGGTTGGTAATATATCTCAAGTTCATCTCTTGACAATGCGCGTTTCAAATCAGCTTTTAATGTTATCGAACGGCTATTATTTGGCTTATCGTTAAGGCTCATATAACAAAAATTATCGTAGCGATTTTGTTTAGCTTGCTTTAGTGCTGCTTCAACTCGGGTAAAAAATTGACTAGCCGCGATGGCGGATTCTTCGTTAGAGACCGCACCCACGTTAAAATCAGCAATAAATGAATGATCACCTACCCCAATTGGGGTTTTAAAATGTTCAATTAGGTGAATATAAAAGCGTTGAAGTTGGACTTGGCTGAATTTACCTGGAATGACTAAACCGAAAATGTCGCCACTGATACGCCCTAAGTGAGCGCCATGGCCATCAAACAAATAGCAAATTCTATTGGCAATGTTGAGCAACAACTCGTCACCTAATTCATAACCAAAGCTGCTACTGACGTCTGAAAAGCGTACCACATCAATCAAAAGCATCGAATGATGAGGATGGCTTTTTAGCATATCGTCTATTTGTCTTAGGAAGACGTGACGATTCGGTATTGTTCGCAATGAATCATGAACAGGCTTCATGCAAATAGATAAACCCCAAATACTTCTGACACTGTGTGTCTATTTTGATTAGGAAAAACAAGGCGCTAACCATAGTTAGCGCCTTGCATATAGGGTAATAGTCTACAGGAAAATGGCTGGGGTGAAAGCCATTAGGCTGCTAAAATTACAATGCATAAATACTACTCAACTTTGCAAGGATCAAGCTTCCAAATGCGCTCAACATAGTCTTTGATTGAGCGGTCAGAAGTGAATTTCCCCATGTGCGCCGTATTGAGTATCGCCATTTTGGCCCATCTTTGTGGCTCTTTGTACGCTTTATCAGCAAGAGATTGTGCTTCGCAATAGGACGTAAAATCAGCCAGTACCTTATAGTGATCTCCCCCTTCCAACATACTGCGTTTTAATGAAGAAAGCGCTCCGGGCTTACCTGGTGTAAAGTAATCGCTGTCTAACCAATCAAGTACTGCTTTTAACTCGCGATTATTATCATAATAATCAAACGGGTTATAGCCCTTCTTATCTAACGCTTCTACTTCGGCTACTGTCAGGCCAAAGATGAATATATTTTCATCTCCGACTTCTTCGGCTATTTCAATGTTTGCCCCGTCTAACGTCCCCACCGTGAGAGCACCATTTAAGGACAGTTTCATGTTGCCTGTACCAGAAGCTTCTTTACCTGCGGTGGATATCTGTTCCGAAATATCTGCAGCAGGGATCATCTTCTCAGCCAAACTCACGCGGTAGTTAGGCAAAAATACCACTTTCAATTTGTGATTAACCCGTGCGTCATTGTTGATTTTTTCTGCCACTTTGTTAATAGCGAAGATGATGTCTTTAGCAAGCTTGTAACCAGGTGCTGCTTTGGCACCGAACAAGAAAACGCGAGGATGCATGTCATAGTCAGGGTTCTCTAATAGACGACGATACAACGCCATGATATACAACAGGTTTAAATGTTGACGCTTATACTCGTGAAGACGTTTAATCTGTACATCAAATATCGCATCTGGGTTAATCTCAATACCTGTCAACGCCAACACTTCGTTCGCCAGTTGCACTTTATTATCACGCTTGATTTTCATGAACTGCTTTTGAAACTTAGCGTCATCGGCAAATTCGGCTAAACCTTTCAGTTTATCTAAATTTAAGGGCCAATCCTGACCAATCTTACCGTCAATTAACTGTGACAATGCAGGATTACACGCCTTCAACCAACGACGCGGTGTGATGCCGTTTGTCACATTGGTGAGTTTACCTGGCCACATATGATTAAATTCAGGGAATAAATCTTTCTTAACCAGCTCCGAATGGATTTCTGCTACCCCGTTAACGGCGAAAGAGCCAATGACTGACAAATTCCCCATGCGTACCATTTTGTCTGGCCCCTCTTCGATAATAGACAGTTTACGCTTGATCTCATTATTACCTGGCCAAACCGCTTCCACTTCGTCCATGAAGCGACGGTTAATTTCATAAATAATTTCCAAATGGCGAGGCAATATCCTTTCAAACATACGAGCAGGCCACTTTTCTAATGCTTCAGGCAACAAGGTATGGTTGGTGTAGGCAAACGTTTTACTACAGATACTCCATGCATAGTCCCAATCAAGTTCAGCACGGTCGATTAATATTCTCATCAACTCTGGGATAGCAACAGCAGGATGGGTATCGTTTAATTGGATAACCACTTGATCAGAGAAACGGCTCCAGTCATCGCCATGGGCCCGTTTATATCTGCGGATAATGTCTTTTAGGGAGCATGCGCTAAAAAAGTACTGCTGGATAAGACGTAAATCTTTGCCCGCTTGGGTTTCGTCATTTGGATAAAGTACTTTTGAAATGGTTTCCGCTTGGACGTTTTCTGTTTGAGCATCCACGTAACCTCCGGCATTAAAAACATCCCAGTTGAAGTAGTCTGAGGATTGGCTTTGCCATAAGCGCAAAACGTTTACGGTTTTACCACCGTACCCCACCACTGGAATATCCCAAGGTAAACCTTTAACAATATGACCAGGATGCCACTCTTTATTAATGCGCCCATTCTCACCGTATTTAGTTTCTACGTAGCCAAATAATGGAATATCTTGTATCGATTCAGGTCGGCAAATCTCCCACGGATTGCCATAGTCTCGCCAACTGTCAGGGCGTTCAATCTGTTCACCATTTTGGATCTCTTGACGAAATAGCCCGTGCTCATAATGTAAGCCGTATCCCACAGCTGGTAAGTCTAATGTTGCCAGTGAATCGATAAAACAAGCAGCCAGGCGACCTAGACCACCATTACCCAATGCCATATCGGGCTCTTCTTCCATAATATCGGTTAAATTCACGCCTAATTCATTTAGCGCTTTTTCAGTCTGTTCGAACAACCCCAGATTGTGTAAGTTGTTAGACGTCAAACGACCCATTAAGAACTCTGCCGAAAAGTAATGTACGGCACGGGTATCATTTAGATAATGCGATTTTTGGGTTTTACGCAGTCCTTCTAAAACGTGTTCTTGCACAGAGGCACAAGTCGCCTTCCACCAAGCGTGATTGTTTGCTTTGTTTTCATCTGTACCTAAAGAACAGTGTAAGTGTTTTACAATCGATGCCTTCAGTTCAGCTTTATTCATCATCGTTTTGCTTGATGAGGCAACCTTCTTGGTTGCTCGTTTGGTGGTTTTGGTGGTCATTTCTCTACCTCAGTGGTATTTGTTAAAATTCAGTTAACATCCTAAGGACATAAACCGTAATTAAATTACAAAAATAAACTGAGAGTAGTTTTAGCAGGAATACTCAAATAAATCTGTTAAAAAAAGGTTAACAAAATAAAAAAGGCGGTTGAATACGTATTCAACCGCCTTAACTTAAAATTAATCACTACATTAAATAAACTTTATCTTTACATAAATATCACAAGTGATTACGGAAATGAAAAAATGTCGCTACTTCACGCTTTCAAATATACGCGCCACCAGATTTTGTGCTTCTTTGATCAAAAGCTGTAAATGTTTTTCACCATTAAAGCTTTCTGCGTAAATTTTATAAATTTCTTCGGTGCCTGAAGGTCGTGCAGCAAACCAACCATTTTCAGTCGCCACTTTCACCCCGCCGATCGCGGCGTTATTCCCTGATGCATGAGTTTGAATGGACACAATTGGTTCACCAGCTAATTCAGTGGACGTAATTGCATTTTTGTCCGCTTTGCTTAACGCCTGTTTCTGTGCGTGAGTCGCAGCAACATCAATACGCGTATATAAAGGTGCGCCGAATTTTTTGGTGAAAGCTTGGTAATGTTCACTTGGGTCTTTGCCCGTAACAGCAAGAATTTCTGCAGCCAATAAACATAAAATGATGCCGTCTTTGTCGGTTGCCCATGGCTTACCATTACGACGTAAAAAGATACCGCCGGCACTTTCCTCGCCAGCAAAACCAATTTCACTTTTCAGCAGACCTTGAACAAACCACTTAAACCCGACTGGCATTTCTGCCACGGTGAGATTGGCATCATGAGCCACGCGGTCAATCATACTGCTTGAAACCAAGGTCTTACCGACCTTTAGTCCTGTGGGCCAATCCGGACGATGAGCATAAAGATACTCAATGGCAACCGCCAGATAATGATTAGGATTCATCAAGCCATTGGTTTTTGTCACTATACCGTGACGATCGAAATCGGGATCATTACCAAACGCTAAATCAAAACGATCTTTAAGATCAATTAAGCCAGCCATTGCATAAGGTGAGGAGCAGTCCATCCGTATCTTGCCGTCTTTATCTCTGCGCATAAAACCAAATTGATGATCGACTTTTCGATTTACCACTTCGATGCTCAAATCGTATCGTTTAGCAATCTTATCCCAGTAATGTAAACCTGCACCGCCTAGGGGATCTGTACCCAGAGTTAACCCTGCTTGTGCAATGGCTTTCATATCGATGACTTGATCTAACTGCTCGATATAGTTATCAGAGAAATCAACTTCTTCGACTAGGCCGGTGTCATAAGCTGCCTGATAAGACATGCGCTTCACATCCAGAAGATCATTATGAATGAGTTCATTAGCGCGGGCTTGAATTTGATTGGTCACATCACTATCAGCAGGGCCACCATGAGGAGGGTTATATTTGAATCCCCCATCTTCGGGTGGGTTATGGGAAGGTGTAATGACCACACCGTCACTTAAACCGGACTCTTTGCCCTCATTATAATCAAGAATTGCATGGCTTATCACGGGCGTTGGCGTATAGCCTCGGTCTTGCTGAACAACCAGCTTGACCCCGTTTGCTGCGAGTACTTCTATGGCAGTGGTAAAAGCAGCTTCAGAAAGCGCATGTGTATCCATCCCCACATACATGGGACCTGTAATACTATTGGCTTGTCGATATTCTGCTAATGCCTGACTAATCGCTGCAATGTGAGTATCAGTGAAGGTGTTTTTAAACGCACTTCCGCGATGCCCTGATGTACCAAAAGTAACACCTTGACTGACGTCACTTTTATCAGGTTTATTGCTGTAATAGGCACTAATTAAATGCGCAACGTTTACAAGTTGCGCTTGTGACGCTGGTTTACCTGCTTCTGAGTGAATAGCCATGTAGATCCTTTAGTTAGTCTTCATATAATTCCGGGGCAAATAATGCGGCAAGACGTTGTCCATCGTTCGCGTTGTAGCCTAATACTTCTGCTACTTCCTTAATTAACGACGCTTTCTTAGCCGTATTATTGTTGGTCATAACCCAAAACGTAGATTCACCGATCTGTTTTGGGTTTGTCACACTACTGGCTTGCAACAACGTCTCTTTGTCTTTAGCAAAGTACACGCGATTTCTGCCACTGAGTGTGAGCACTTCATCGAACTGAGCACCATGCATGCTCTCAAGTACCGATAAAATCTTTAAGAATCGCTCAACCATTTTGGGGTATTCACTTAATTCGTCAGTGGTTATCTGACTAAATACATCCCCTGCTGGTTTTTTCGTTGTTGGGCTTGGTTTAGCAGCGACAACCGTTTTCACTACTGTATTTTCTGGCATAACCAAACGACGTAGAATATCTGAGGCCGTCTCACCAATGTGTTGTGTCTGAGACGCTATATATGCGTACAAATCATCTTCTATTTCAATGTTCTTCATTTATGGTCACTACTGTCTATGTTCTGTTCATTATTATACTGATCGCTTACACCTTCGCACGGTTTAATTTATATTAACGAATATATAATCGCTTTGTGCACTACTTATAAGCTTTTGTTTTTTATTGCTTTAATGTTACTAACTGAAAAATGCTCACGATCTATTATGTGTTTAATCGCATGTGAACAGTTACCTCTTCACGGTCATGATAAAGGTGTTTAACTTTCAGATCATACGGCCCTGCGCGATGTTGATCAATACACTGATCGATGATTTGCAATGCTTCTTTAACGGATTCATAACGCTTTTTCATCGGCAATTTGAGATTAAATACGGTTTCTTGGCAACGCTTAGTGGCTATCCAAGTGGCCATTAGTTTCGCCACACGCTGAGGTTGCTCAATCATGTCACACACCAACCAATACACATTGTTTTTTCTTGGCTGAAATTTGAAACCATCTTCTGGGCAATAGCGTACCTGCCCTGTCGCCATAAGTGCATCGTCCATGGCGCCGTTGTCCACTGCTTCAACAAACATGCCGCGTTTCACCAGTTGGTAAGTCCAGCCGCCTGGACAGGCACCTAAATCAACGGCATGTAAGCCACCCGATAAACGTTTTGCCTGTTCTTTTTTGGGAATAAATAATTGAAATGCTTCGTCCAGTTTCAATGTGGAGCGACTAGGCGCTTCATTGGGAAACTTCAAGCGTAAAATGCCCAACGGATAGGGCGAGTTATTAGCAGGGTAAGAATAACCCACAATAGCGGTGGTGCTGTCTTCAAAATACACATGACAGACAGGCAGATTACTGCGCTCCAGCGGCGTTAAAATGCGTTTTCCCCTGAGCGCTTGGCGCAGTGGTACACTTATTTTTCGGCAAAATTTTGAAATCTCGCGCCCTTGTGTGCTGTCTGCATGCTCAACGCGTAATTCACCACATTCAGGAAATTCAATACAACCATTTAGGATTGGGCCGATCCTATCATTGGTATCGAGTTGCTCACATCGTTCGCTAAAAGCAAAAAGCTGACGGGCGAATATCAATGTAGTTAAAGGTAACGTTTTGGCTAGCCTGTCAGCGTCTTCTGCTTGATAGCAATGGAACAATACCAAGCCACTATTTGTTTTTAGCTCTGGGTAGCCGTACACATTAAGCTCAGCACATTTTTCAATCACTTCATTGGCTAAGTCTTTTTCAAAGCCAGTACGACAATATAATGCTAATCCTGCCATTATCTATTTTAACCCTTTAACTGCTGCGTAAATGAATAACGCCCACGCGATGATAAAGCACAGACCACCTAACGGCGTGACCGGTCCGAACCATTTAATCCCAGTGATGGCCAATAAATATAAACTACCACTGAATAACACTATGCCTGCGCTCATAAAACCCGCTGACCACACTAGCTGCGGACTCGGCATAAACTGAGCCGTAAGTACCAATAAAATAAGCCCTAGGCTATGGTACATTTGATACTGAACGCCCGTTTGAAAGACCCCAATCAGGCTCTCAGACAGTTGGTTTTTCAATCCGTGGGCGGCGAATGCCCCCAGTATAACCGCAAGCATCGCACTCGCGGTGCCTACGATGAGATAAATCTTCATTTTGCGTTCCTTATAATCTCGACGAGGTCATCTAGCACCGGCGCGTGATAAATTTCTGCGATGATAACCCAGTATATTTGTTGTTGAACTTATCCGAGATCTCATTCACTGGTTACAAGCTGGCGGATAAATTCAACACCAGCGTCTGCGCCAGCAATAATGTGCGCCTCTTCGGTATAACCTGAGCGCTTGCGTGGTTTCAAGTTGTGATCGCCATCAGGCAAAAAATACGTTTGAATGGTGCTAGGTAAATCATAGCTTGCCACTTCTTCTTGGGTGCCAAATGTATCGCGACTTCCCTGTACCACCAAAAGTGGCTTGTTTAATATGGCTAAATGCCCTGTTCTTAGTTTGTCCAATTTACCTGGCGGATGAAATGGGTAACCAAAACATATCCCTCCCATGGCATCTGATTCATCCAACAACATGGTCGCCACTCGTCCTCCCATTGACTTGCCGCCAATAAAAATCGGTAAGCTAGCGTCTAACTCGGCGATAATATAGCTAAAGTATGCCTGAAGCTTAGGCATTCTATCTGGCGGCTGCCTGCGGTTTAACTCACCAGCTTTTTGCATATACTCGAAATCGAATCGAGTTACCGTGACGCCTCGCTGGGCGAACAATTCAGCAACTCGCGCCATAAACGCACTGTGCATACCTGCCCCTGCACCATGAGCAAGTATTAAATGAGCAATCGGATCCTGTGCTTTATTGGTTAAAATCATCATCTTCCTGTTCGTCTTCTACTTGACTTTGCAGCCACTGTAAGAATGCGACTATCTTGCCAAGTTCAGCTTGAGACTGGTGACATACTGCATAGTACGCATTGGTGGCGATGAGTCTCTCATCAAAAGGACACACTAATCGACCTGATTCAATTTCAGGCCGCGCTAAAACACTGTGCCCTAGTGCAATACCTTGCCCCAATGCGGCGGCTTGCAGTACTAACATGGAGTGACTGAATATGGCCCCTTGGTTTACGTTGATACCTGGGATGCGAAAGTGCTTGATCCAGTTTTTCCACGCTTCTCTTGATGAATCGTGTAGCAATAGGTGATGTTTCAAATCTTCTAATTTTTCAAGCGGCTTTTGACCTTGGAACAACAGCGGTGAACATACTGGCGTTAAATATTCAGTGTGCAGTTTCTGAGCATGTACATTTGGCCATTTGCCACGACCATAGTAAATGGCCACATCCACATCATCTGTTAAAAAACCCTCGTCAAAATCCACCGCTTTGATCCTAATATCGATATCAGGGTTAGACTGGCTAAACTGATTCAGACGCGGAACGAGCCACTGAATGGCGAAACTTGGCGGCAGAGCGACCGTGATCGCGCCCTTTTCTCCTCGGGCGAGTAGCCGCTGAGTCGCTTCTTGTAACGCTTGAAAAATATCTTTGAGATCTAAGTAATAACTTTGACCTTCCTCAGTGAGTAACAAAGAGCGGTTTTTACGCATAAAGAGTTTCATGGATAGAAATTCTTCGAGGGATTTAATCTGATGACTGACAGCCGCTTGTGTCACAAAGAGTTCTTCAGCAGCGCGGGTAAAGCTCAAATGACGCGCTGCGGCTTCAAAGGCTTTAAGAGCGTTAAGTGGGGGCAGTCTGCGGTTCATAACATCAACAAGAATAAGATTTTAATAAAGTCTAGCATTATTAGTTTTTCTAATCCATCGCCATACTTATTGTCGTTTTTATCATCAACATAAATTGTATATTATTCGAACCGTCAAAGGTAAAAGCCCTTTTAAAACAAGGGTTAACATAATGCGTATTTATTTAACAAATAAGTAAATATGTTTACATTAAACATTAATATACTTTAGGTGATAATGATGAAAAATCGTAAAAATTTAATTTTAAGCAGTTTATTTGCATTAGTATTCAGTCAACAATCTTTCGCTCAAGAATTTGATTTAACGTCAATGTACGTAACAGAGCAAATCGAAGCGAGTTTAGAATCCATGTTAGCTGATATGAGTAATAATGACAGTTCACCAGCACTACACGTTATCGTTGCTGGCCTTGAAAAAAGTCTCAGCAATAGCCAACAAGACGTTGCACTTACAAATGACAAACGTGGCGGAAATGCGCCACAAACCGCTACCTTGGCCGAATAGTAAAGCGTTATCCATTTAAAGCATTAACGCATTTTTATCTAGACGTTCTGAGCATACAGATTGCGCTGTATGCTCAAAACCTCTCAGCTCTATTGTGTTGTATTAGTTCTTACGTTGTGTAAGTAAAACGTTATACAGGACTTAATTTGCGCTGGTGTCTAACGGTGCGAAACCTTTTACCAAGTCATCTAACGCCAACATTTGCTGTAAATACGGTTCTAACTTGTCTAATGATAACGCACATGGACCATCACATTTCGCTTCATTTGGGTTCGGGTGTGCTTCTATAAACAACCCAGCTAATCCTAACGCCATACCACTTCTTGCTAACTGTGCTGCTTGTGCTCGTCGCCCATCAGCGGAATCCGTTCTGCCCCCAGGCTTTTGCAATGCATGCGTGGCATCAAAAATGACAGGAGCATATTGCTTCATTTCATCCATACCTAGCATATCAACAACCAGATTGTTGTAACCGAAACTAGAGCCTCGTTCGCACAAAATTATTTTGTCATTTCCGGCTTCCATAAATTTAGTAATGATATGGCGCATTTCATGTGGGGCTAAAAACTGTGGCTTTTTCACGTTGATGATGGCATTCGTTTTAGCCATAGCGACTACCAAATCTGTTTGACGTGCTAAAAATGCGGGTAATTGAATAACGTCAACCACCTCAGCGACTGGGGCTGCTTGAGCAGGTTCATGTACATCGGTTATTAATGGCACATCAAAGGTCGCTTTGATTTCTGCAAAAATTTCTAATCCCTCATCCATACCCGGCCCGCGATATGAATTCACCGATGAACGGTTGGCTTTATCAAATGAGGCTTTGAAAACATATGGGATCCCAAGTTTGCTGGTAATTTCTTTGTAGTGTTCAGCAATACGCATGGCCATATCTCGGGATTCTAAAACATTCATCCCCCCAAACAGTACGAAAGGTTTGTCGTTAGCAACCTGAATGTCACCAACAGCAATATTGTGTAAATTGTTCATGAATTACGCCTTTGAAATATTCTAGGGCGCAAGAATAGCAAGGCTGTATACGCTTGGATAGAGCGTAAATAGGGAGAACCCATCCTAATTAATATTGATATAAGTAAAAAGCTTATTGCTGTTAACAGCGTCATTGGCTCAGGCTAAATGCATAATTATTCACTAATATATCAGCTGCGTTTGTTTGCTGATGGCCAGTAAACCACTCGATACGTAGCAATTCGTTTACAAGACCCTAAATTCTGCCTAATTTTGTGTCATTCCAACAGGATAAAACTAGCCTAGCGTCACAATAACCCGTAAAATACGCGGTTCGATTTTGCTCCATTTTTTCGACTAACCTCCTTAGGTTGTTCCCAATCAAGAGCATTAACAGATTGCATTGCTTTTCTATGAGCAAAGATTTCACATCAAAGGTAAGTACACGGCGTTATGACTAAAAAACTTTTTATTAAAACTTGGGGCTGTCAGATGAACGAGTATGACTCGCAGAAGATGGCTGACTTATTGGATTCGACCCATGGATATCAAGTTGCTGACACCGCGGAAGAAGCCGACATCATTTTACTCAATACGTGTTCTATCCGCGAAAAGGCCCAAGAGAAAGTGTTTCATCAATTGGGACGCTGGAAAAACCTCAAACAAGATAAGCCTGAATTGATCATTGGTGTTGGTGGCTGCGTGGCATCGCAAGAAGGTCAGGTGATTCGTCAGCGTGCGCCATTTGTAGATTTAGTATTTGGTCCGCAAACGCTGCACCGTTTGCCAGAAATGATAAATCAGATCAAAGGTGGTAGCTCCTCCGTTATTGATATTAGCTTCCCTGAGATAGAAAAGTTTGACCGCTTGCCAGAACCCAAAGCGGAAGGCCCGACTGCCTTTGTTTCTATTATGGAAGGTTGCTCAAAATATTGTACTTTCTGCGTGGTACCTTATACCCGGGGTGAAGAAGTCAGTCGTCCAGTCGATGATGTATTACTTGAAGTCGCACAGCTTGCAGAACAAGGTGTACGTGAAGTCAATTTGTTAGGCCAAAACGTGAATGCGTTTCGTGGCCCACATCATGATGGCGCGATTTGTACCTTTGCTGAGTTACTAGAAATGGTTGCTTCAATTGATGGTATTGACCGTATTCGTTACACCACATCACATCCCGTTGAGTTCACTGACGATATCATTGATGCTTACGCGACCATCCCTGAATTAGTTGATCATTTACACCTGCCTGTACAGTCAGGCTCAGATCGTGTCTTGAATTTAATGAAGCGAGGCCATACTGCAATAGAGTACAAGTCGAAAATTCGTAAGCTTAGGAAGATTCGTCCCAACTTAAGTATGTCATCAGACTTTATCATCGGATTTCCAGGTGAAACTGACGCTGATTTTGAAGCGACAATGGATTTGATCCAAGCGATGGATTTCGATTTGAGCTTTAGCTTTATTTACAGTGCGCGTCCGGGTACGCCGGCAGCAGATTTACCCGACGACGTATCTGAAACAACGAAAAAAGAGCGTTTACAGCTATTGCAAAATCGCATCACCCAGCAAGCATTGCGCATTGCTCGGAATATGATTGACAGCGAACAACGAGTATTAGTAGAAGGCCCATCTAAAAAAAATCCGATGGAGCTTTCTGGGCGTACTGAAAACAACCGAGTGGTTAACTTTGAAGGCAGTCCGGATATGATTGGCGGCTTTGTAGATGTAAAAATCACAGATGTGTTTGCCAACTCATTGCGCGGAGATGTTCTACGCAAAGAAGCCGACATGAATTTACGTATCAATGTGGCGCCTCAGGCCATATTGGCCAAGCAAACAAATAAAACCGACGCCTTAGGCGTCGCTCAGTTTGTGCCAGCACATTGATAAACATTAAATAACCGAGAGATACCGATTGAGCAAACTTACCAGTAATGAAATCGTATTAGAGCCATCTGACTTAAAACGTTTGGCCAGTTTATGTGGACCGTTTGATGACAATATTAAACAAATTGAACGCCGCCTAGGGGTAGAAATTACCTATCGCAGTAATGAATTTAAAGTGACAGGCCAACCACTACAATCCAGTGGTGCGGCCCAGTTACTTAAGTTGTTGTATATTGAAACTCAGCCTGTGCGCGGCGAAATCCCTGATTTAGAATCTGATCAGGTTCACCTCGCGATCCAAGAGGCTAAATGTCTCGAGCGCGCAGAAGCAGGCCATTACGGCAAAGAAGTACATATCAAAACCAAACGGGGTGTGATTAAACCGCGCAATCCAAACCAGTCGAAATACGTATCGGATATCTTAACCCATGATATCAGCTTTGGTATTGGACCTGCCGGTACCGGTAAAACCTATCTCGCGGTTGCCGCAGCAGTCGATGCTTTAGAGCGTCAGGAGATCCGCCGTATTCTGCTCACTCGTCCTGCAGTGGAAGCCGGCGAAAAGTTAGGCTTCTTACCTGGTGATTTATCCCAAAAAGTCGACCCTTACCTGCGCCCGCTTTATGATGCCTTGTTTGAAATGCTTGGCTTTGAAAAAGTCGAAAAATTGATTGAACGTAATGTTATTGAGGTAGCCCCCTTAGCTTATATGCGTGGGCGCACACTTAACGATGCTTTCATTATTCTAGATGAGAGCCAAAACACGACTGTAGAACAAATGAAGATGTTTTTGACGCGTATTGGTTTTAATTCTAAAGCGGTGATCACGGGGGACATTACTCAAGTCGATTTACCACGAGGAACGCGCTCAGGTCTTCGCCACGCCATCGAAGTATTAAAGGATGTTAACGATATTTCATTTAACTTCTTTAACGCCAACGATGTAGTGCGCCACCCTGTGGTTGCCCGAATCGTTATGGCCTACGAAGACTACGAAACACAGCAAGAACGTATTCGTATTCAAAAGAAAGCAGAACATACTCAGCAACAAAGCGACAATTCATGAGTGCAATTGTTGATCTGCAAGTCGCCAGTGATGCTGCCAATTTACCCAGCGCTGACGATTTTCAGCGTTGGTTGAATGCGGTTCTTGCACATCAACAACTGTCAGAGCATGAACTTACCGTGCGGATCGTTGAGACACAAGAAAGCCAAGAACTGAATCTTACCTACAGAGGGAAAGACAAACCGACTAATGTGTTATCTTTTCCTTTTGAAGCGCCACCGGGTTTAAGCTTGAACCTATTGGGTGATTTAGTCGTTTGTGCCGATGTTGTAGCGCACGAAGCCGACGAACAACACAAAAAATTACACCATCATTGGGCGCATATGATCGTTCACGGAGCCTTGCATTTATTGGGCTTTGACCACATTAACGATGATGAAGCAAAAGAGATGGAAGCGTTAGAGGTTGATATACTTAAACAGTTTTCGATTGACGACCCTTACCAAGATCAATGATGATAGCCACTCAAACCATAATTTAACGAGATCATGAGCGAAGATAACCCCCCCTCTACTAGCGGTTCTGCCAACAAAGGTTGGTTGGATAAAATAGTCCAATCATTCACGGGAGAACCGAAAAGCAAAGACGAACTCTTCTCTGTCATCACTGATGCAGAACAACGAGAAGTCATCAATCAAGAAACTCGCGAGATGATCGAAGGCGTCATGGAAGTCAGTGAGATGCGTGTTAGAGAGATCATGATCCCTCGTGCTCAAATGACCACTATTGATATTACCGAGACTGTAGATAAATTTTTACCGATCATGCTAGATTCGGCCCACTCCCGTTTTCCTGTCATCAGCGAAGACAAAGATCATATTGAAGGGATCATCCTCGCTAAAGATCTACTAAAATACGCATTTCTTCCGGGCAAAGAGTTTGAGCTCAAGCAGGTACTTCGCCCCGCAGTGATCGTGCCTGAAAGTAAAAGGGTTGATGTGCTACTGAAAGAGTTCCAACAAAAGCGCTTTCATATGGCCATTGTAGTGGATGAATACGGCGGTGTTTCAGGCTTAGTGACTATCGAGGATATTCTCGAGCTGATCGTCGGTGAAATTGAAGATGAACATGACGCTGAAGAAACCAATACCGATAATATACGTGCTTTAAACAAACACACTTATTCAGTCAAAGCGCTTACAGAATTAGAAGATTTCAACGAATTCTTTAAAACTGATTTTGACGAAGAAGAGGCCGATACCATAGGTGGGATTGTGCTAAAAGCGTTTGGTCATATGCCCATGCGCGATGAGAAAGTCAGCATCAATGGTTTCGTTTTTACGGTTACCAACTCTGACTCCAGACGCCTTATTCAATTAAAGGTTACCCTTCCCCACAGCGAAGATTAGGTGCCATAACGCGCATGCTATATATTTTATCATTATTACTTGGAGCGAGCTTAACCCTAAGCTACGCTCCTTTTTCGTATTGGGCAGTGATGCCCATCGCCCTCACGGCATACTTATGTGTCTTATACAAAGCCCCTCCGGAGCAAGCAACCAAATTAGGCTTTAGTTTTGGTTTAGGCTGGTTTGGTGTAGGTATCAGTTGGGTACATGTGAGCATCGCCGATTTCGGTGGCTTGCCTCTGGTAGGCTCAGTCGGTTTAATGGTATTGCTGTGCAGTTATTTAGCCCTGTATCCTATGCTTTTTAGCAAATTAGCAAAGCGTTATTTTACGCCAACAGTATGGGGCCTTGCGCTGTCTTTCGTTTGGTTGCTGTGCGAATGGGCAAGAGGCATATTTTTAACTGGTTTTCCGTGGCTTTCCATAGGCTATAGCCAAGTATCAAGTCCTTTGGCAGGTTGGATCCCTGTAATAGGCGAGTTTGGTGTTGCCGCTTTACTCGTGGCGCTTTGTGCTGCATCTGCTGTGTGGTTTATGAATAAGCGTTACATGGCGCCTGTCGTGTTGGCGATGTTCGTGTACCTCAGTGGCTGGACGTTGAACCAATATAATTGGGTCTCCTCTGTTGATAAGCCAGTTAAAATAGCCATGGTGCAAGGTAACATAGCCCAAGATATACGTTGGGCACCAGAGCAAGACTGGCCTACTATGCAGAAATATCTTGAGCTAACAGAAGCGCATTGGGACAACCAAGTCATTATTTGGCCTGAAGCTGCGATACCGCAACTTGAGCCGATAGCGGTGGATTATCTGATGCAACTCGATCAAGAAGCCGCAGAGCATCGCGTAGGTTTGCTTACTGGCATCGTTAACTACAATTTTGAAACGCGTCAAGCGTACAACAGCATTATTGGTGTTGGGCTCAAGGAGGCTACGGATAACGACGGGCATTATCATTATCCTCAATCTAATCGGTTCGATAAACACCACCTATTACCCATAGGTGAATTCATTCCAATGGAAGATTGGTTGCGAGGCTTAGCGCCCATATTTGATCTACCCATGTCGTCATTCACCCGTGGCGATTACCAACAAGCGAATTTAGTGGCCAATGGCTATCATTTTGCGCCTGCACTGTGTTTTGAAATCGCGTTTCCTGGGCAAATCCGACAAAATCTCTACGCCGATACTGACTTCATTATTACTGTCAGTAACGATGCATGGTTCGGTCATTCCCATGGCCCTGCGCAACATTTAGAAATTGCACAGGTCCGTGCAAAGGAATTCGGCTTGCCAGTACTACGTTCAACAAACAACGGTATTACTGCGTTTATCAACGCAAACGGCGAGGTACAAAGCCGCTTACCTCAGTTCGAGACCGGCGTGTTAAATGATGAAGTACAAAAAGTCACTGGGACCACACCCTATCGTTATTTTGGTGACCTTGGTGCATGGCTGTTAAGTGTGTTTGGGGTTTTGATCGCCATTCGATTTAATCACACGGCTTAGTGAAGCGCTCAACCTTTACTAAATTGTTTCGACACGCAGCGCGTTGTATTAACGCGCTTTCGTTGGGCCACTTTCGGCCGGATACCAAATTAACCACCTCCAACTCACCTAACGACCTACCCTAACCAATTTCTAACTTTTGCTAATGGCGTGAGTACAATGGCATTTCCTACTAGTACTAATACAAATCCAAATACCGTGTTAGCGTGCCATACGAAATCTTCGAAAACAGTACTCAAGAGCACAGCCACAATTGGAAATAAAACAATGGAATAACTGGCTTTTTCAGGACCAATGTCACGCAATAATAAAAAGTAGCACGCAAAGGCAATCACTGTGCCAAATAACGAGAGATAAAGCAGTGAGATAACGTAGCTAAGTTCCATAGAAAAAGTAAATTGAGCATCACTGAGCAACACCACACAAACGAGTGCCACCGCACCGTACAGCATTCCCCATGCGTTACCTTGCATAACACCGACCTGATGGGATGAATTGCGAACACTGGCCATGTTACCCAGTGATGCTAAAAAGGTGCCGCCAAGTGCAAGGCCCAACCCAAGCATGGCATCACTGGTAAAATCGAGGTCTTTTATGTCAGGCCAAAATAATGCTCCTAACCCAACGACGCCAAGCAAGGCTCCAATATATATCCGATTAGCGATGCGACGGCCAAAGAACAGACGCGTATTAATAATATTCATCAGAAGCAGGGTTGAAAATGCAATAGAAGCCATGGCTGAGGTGAGGTAATTTTGCGCCCAATATAAGATTAAATAATTTAGCCCAAAATTGCACAAGGCCAGCACCATAAAAAAGCCATGATCTGTCTTTGAAAACCGCATATTCATACCTTTAAACACGCAGTAGCACCACATAACAAAAGCGGCGATAGCGAAGCGATAGGCTAAAGACACCTGTGCTGGCACATCCCCAAGCTGAAACTCAATCGCCAACCAAGTCGAGCCCCAAATAAGCACGGTCAAAACATACAACATAACGCTTTTCAAAGTAGCGAGTCCTCAAATGGTGTCAGAAAATAGCTGCGCGGAAGGTAACACAGTCAACAGGATTGTATATGATAACGTAACAGAGATAAGGGTCTGTCGATTTTTGCGGTTCTGCGCCAAACGCTTGGCGCAATCCAGTTCTTTTGGAGTAAAAACCCTCGACATTTGATATCGAGAACGTCAGCTTTGTTAACAATATGCTGTATTAACCCGTTAAAAGGTAAATTAAACAGCCTAAAATAGACGTTCCGGTAAATATACCTACCGTAAGTGCTCTTTTCCTGTAAATCTTTGTGACATAAAAGCCAATATTCTGCGACTAAATTTACATAACTTTCTACTATTATTACTAAACTAAAAGTAAATTATTCAATCTAACTTTTCACTACTAGCAATTTTTCATTATAAATCAAAGGTTAATATAAACTTCTGATAGATCACTAACACCGATTTAGTTGGTTTGATTATTGCTTAACAACGTTAAATGCATTTTTGCTACTTTAAACCATTAACGGATAAAAGTATCAGTGCAGCAATAAGGAGCAACGGATGTTGACGACGCTAACAGATAAAAAAACTGCAGCCATACTCGCCAAGGATGGCTTTGAACAATGTGAATTAATTGAAACCCGTGACGCCCTTATTGAGGCTGGGGTTGATGTGCACATTGTCTCCCTTGAGCCTGGGACTATAATAGGCTGGAACGGCAGCAAATGGGGTATAGAAGTGGATGTAGATAAAGTCGTGTCAAAAGTGTCAGCTGATGATTATGACGCACTCATTTTACCCGGCGGATTATTTAACCCAGACGCGCTGTTGCAAGACACAGACGCAGTAGATTTTGTAAAGGCATTCTTTGTGGATGCTAAGCTCAAGCCTGTGGTTGCCATCAATCAAGGTACGTGGATGTTACTTGAAGCAGACGTTTTGAGAAACAGACTCGTTGCTTCATTTCCAACTGTTCTCAATCGCTTGCGAAACGCTGGTGCGAAGGTCGTTGACCGGGACCTCGTGGTCGATCAAGGTTTATATACCAGCCGAAGCTCCCACAATCTGGCTGCGCTGAACCAACAAGTTATTCAGCAGCTCACTAAGCCACGCGTTCACTAGTGTTATAACCTTGTGGATGCTATTGAGCTAGGTTCAATTTGTATGACTTTATCAACTTATCATTAAACAAAAAAAAGCGTGCAGGAAGCACGCTTTTTCATTATTTTTGACGATAAATTTGTAAATGATGTCAAGCATCACCCAAAAGAGCAGTCTTAAATTAGACGTACTCTACCTCAATGATTTCAAATTCAATTGCACCCTTGGGCGTTTGAATGGTGACCACATCGTCTAGCTGCTTACCGATTAACCCCCGGGCGATGGGCGAACTGACTGAAATAAGGTTATTTTTAATGTCAGCTTCATCATCACCCACAATCTTATAAGTAATTTCTTCATCACTTTGTAGATTTAATATAGTAACTGTCGTGCCAAATATAACCTTCCCAGTGTTGGTCATTTTGGTTACATCGATAATTTGTACGTTGGATAACTTACCTTCGATATCTTGAATACGCCCTTCACAGAAGCTTTGCTGCTCACGCGCTGCATGGTATTCAGCGTTTTCTTTTAAATCTCCGTGTTCACGGGCTTCCGCAATCGATTTAATAATTTCTGGACGTTTTACTGACTTTAAATGTTGTAGCTCTTCACGCAACATTTCTGCGCCTTTAGCCGTCATAGGATATTGAGTCATTGATCAATAGCTCGCTTTATTTTTGATTGTTGTTCTACATGGATAATAAATAAGTGCTGAGCGTAATAAATCAACGCCCAGCACCGAATTAATAAACGATTAAACTAAACGTTTATGTAATTCTTGTACTGAATGCACTCTGGCACGGTCGTCTGCTTTATTTGCATTAACCGTGGCAAACGCCGCATTCATAGTGGTGGTATAAGGAATTTTATTTAGCAGCGCTTCACGACGAATATACACAGAATCATCGATTGCTTGACGTCCTTCGGTGGTATTGATGATATAACAATATTCACCGTTTTTAATCGCATCTACAATATTAGGGCGACCTTCGGATAGCTTGTTCACAATAGAGCAAGGCACATCGGCTTTATTCAGCACTTCAGCCGTTCCGCGCGTTGCTTCAAGATTAAATCCTTTTGCTACCATGGCTCGGCCTAATTCGATAATACGATTTTTATCGTTAAGACGAACAGAAAGCAATGCTTTCCCTCCTGCTGGGATGGGCTCGCCAGCACCTAAATTTGCTTTAGCGTAAGCTTCCACGAAGGTATCACCTACTCCCATCACTTCGCCGGTAGAGCGCATTTCAGGGCCAAGTAAGGGGTCTACGCCTTGAAACTTAGCAAAAGGCAACACCACTTCTTTAACGCTATAAAACGGAGGAATGACTTCTTTGCTCAGACCTTGCGAAGCAAGAGACTGACCAGCCATAGCGCGAGCACCAATTTTGGCAATGGCCAAACCTGTCGCTTTAGACACAAATGGCACAGTACGAGCAGCACGAGGGTTAACTTCAATTAAGTATACCTCCCCGTCTTTGACCGCGAATTGCGTGTTCATCAAACCGACCACACCTAATTCTAATGCCATGGCTTTAACTTGCTCGCGCATGACGTTTTGAATGTCCTCGCTCAGCGAATAAGGTGGAAGCGAACATGCTGAGTCACCTGAGTGAACACCTGCTTGTTCAATGTGCTCCATAATACCGCCAATCATGACTTCTTTACCGTCACAGATAGCGTCAACATCCACTTCAATTGCGTCATCTAAGAAACGGTCGAGTAATACAGGTGAGTCATTAGAGACTTTAACCGCATTGTTTAAGTAACGTTTCAAATCTTTTAGGTCATACACGATTTCCATCGCGCGTCCGCCAAGTACATATGAAGGGCGAACAACCAATGGGAAACCAATTTTCTCAGCCGCTAGCAAAGCTTCTTCAAGATTGCTTACCGTCGCATTCGCCGGTTGCTTGAGGTTTAACTTGTTGACCATTTTCTGGAAACGCTCACGATCTTCCGCTTTATCAATAGCGTCAGGTGAAGTACCAATGATGGGTACCCCTGCAGCTTCTAAATCACGCGCTAACTTAAGGGGGGTTTGACCACCGTATTGAACAATAACGCCAACGGGCTTCTCGATACGGACAATTTCCAGCACGTCTTCTAAGGTCACTGATTCGAAGTACAAACGGTCTGATGTATCGTAATCAGTGGAAACCGTTTCAGGGTTACAGTTAACCATGATAGTTTCGTAGCCATCTTCACGCATTGCCAAAGCAGCGTGAACACAACAATAATCAAACTCAATTCCTTGACCAATGCGGTTAGGCCCGCCACCGATAACCATAATTTTATCTTTATCAGTGGGATTTGCTTCGCATTCTTCATCGTACGTTGAGTACATATATGCAGTGCTGGAGGCAAACTCAGCCGCACAAGTATCAACGCGTTTGTAGACAGGGTGAATATCAAAGCCACGGCGTATTTCGCGCACATCACCTTGGTCGACACCGGTCAAATCAGCGATACGCGCATCAGAGAACCCTTTACGCTTCAATCGGTTCATCAATGTGGCATCAATACCAGATAAACCAATGTTCGCGACGTTTTGTTCTTCTTTAACCAAATCTTCAATTTGCACTAAGTACCAACGATCAACATTCGTTAGGGCAAAAATCTCTTCGATGTCCATGCCCATTCGCATCGCATCTGCTATGTACCAAATGCGTTCAGCTCCTGGCTCGCGAAGTTCACGAATGATGGTCGCTTTGTTCTCTGGATCGGTATAATCGATAATAGAATCAAAGCCATTAACGCCAACTTCTAGTCCGCGTAATGCTTTTTGCAAGGATTCTTGTTGATTACGGCCAATTGACATCACCTCACCTACTGACTTCATTTGAGTCGTTAGGCGGTCATTGGCACCAGCAAATTTTTCGAAGTTAAAACGCGGAATTTTAGTGACAACGTAATCGATGGCCGGCTCAAACGACGCAGGTGTTAAACCACCTGTAATATCGTTGGCAAGTTCATCCAAGGTATAACCAATGGCTAGCTTCGCCGCTACTTTTGCAATCGGGAAGCCCGTCGCTTTAGATGCCAAAGCAGATGAACGAGAAACGCGCGGGTTCATTTCGATAATAACTAAACGACCAGTTTGTGGGTCAACACCAAACTGAACATTTGAACCTCCCGTTTCAACACCAATCTCACGCAATACGGCCATAGCGGCATTACGCATGATTTGAAATTCTTTATCGGTAAGCGTTTGGGCTGGCGCAACGGTAATCGAATCACCGGTATGAACACCCATAGCGTCAAAGTTTTCGATAGTACACACGATAATGCAGTTGTCTGCTTTATCCCGTACTACTTCCATTTCATACTCTTTCCAACCAATCAATGATTCATCAATCAACAGTTCAGACGTTGGTGACAAATCAAGACCACGACGACAGATTTCTTCAAACTCTTCAACGTTATAAGCAATACCGCCACCGCTGCCACCCATAGTGAAAGATGGGCGAATAATACAGGGGAAACCGATACGAGTTGAAACATCGAATGCTTCATCTAGGCTATGCGCAATTTCAGCACGTGGGCATTCAAGGCCAATTGATTTCATCGCCTTATCAAAACGTTCACGGTCTTCGGCTTTATCAATGGCATCCGCAGTGGCGCCAATCATTTCAACGCCGAATTCAGTCAGCACGCCGTGCTTATCTAAATCTAACGCACAGTTAAGTGCGGTTTGTCCGCCCATGGTTGGCAAAATGGCATCAGGGCGTTCTTTTTCAATAATTTTTCTAACCACTTCCCAGTGGATAGGCTCGATGTAAGTGGCATCGGCCATTTCAGGGTCGGTCATTATAGTTGCAGGGTTAGAGTTAACTAAAATAACTCGATAACCTTCTTCACGCAGTGCTTTACACGCCTGCGCACCTGAATAGTCGAATTCACAGGCCTGGCCGATGACGATCGGTCCAGCACCAATAATTAAGATACTTTTTATGTCGGTACGTTTTGGCATTGTGCTTGTTACTCTAAATTTGGGGCTTAAGGGTCGTCTTAGCGTGTTGCTTGCATCAATTCAATGAAGTGATCAAACAAAGGTGCCGCGTCATGAGGGCCGGGGCTTGCTTCAGGGTGTCCCTGGAAGCTAAACGCGGGCTTATCATTACGGTGTATACCTTGCAATGACTGGTCAAACAATGACACATGGGTAACATCTAAATTGTCCGGCATCGATTGTTCATCAACAGCGAAACCGTGGTTTTGGCTGGTGATCATGACGCGCTGACCAAGTATATCTTTCACTGGGTGGTTAGCACCGTGATGACCGAATTTCATTTTTACAGTTTTTGCACCACTGGCTAGCGCCAATAATTGATGCCCTAAACAGATACCAAAAATAGGCAGGTTTTTAACGAGCAAGGTCTTAATCGCTTCGATCGCGTAAACGCAAGGCTCAGGATCACCAGGGCCGTTGGATAAAAACACGCCATCTGGGTTTAACGCCAGTACATCTTCTGCTGTAGTTTTAGCAGGTACCACCGTTAATCGGCAGCCTCTGTCTACTAACATACGTAAAATGTTGTGTTTGGCACCAAAATCGTAGGCTACGACGTGAAACGGCAAATCAGTTTGCTTTTCGTTGAAGCCTTGGCCGAGCGTCCATGAACCGTCGGTCCAACTGTAGACTTCGTCAGTGGTGACTTCTTTGGCAAGATCCAAACCTTTCAAACCAGAGAACGCTTTCGCCTTCTCAAGGGCCAATTCTTTATCAAGCGTGATCTCAGAGCTTGAATCGACTGCGATGATGCAGCCATTTTGCGCGCCTTTATCACGTAAAATACGCGTTAAACGGCGAGTGTCGATATCTGCGATACCAAGAATGTTATTTACGCGAAGGTATTCAGACAACGATTGTTCACTACGAAAATTACTCGCTAGCAGCGGTAAATCTCTAATGATAAGGCCTTTGGCCCACACTTTTGTTGATTCACAGTCTTCGCTATTGGTACCGGTGTTACCAATATGGGGATAGGTTAAAGTTACGATTTGTTCTGCGTAAGAGGGATCAGTAAGAATTTCCTGATAACCTGTCATTGAGGTGTTAAACACCACTTCACCAACAGACATACCAGTCGCTCCGATAGCCGTGCCATTGAAAACAGACCCATCTTCTAGCACTAAAAGGGCGGAATTAGCCAAGTCAACCTCCGAATATAGTTAACCTAAGGTGTTTACACGGGCAATGTGCAAAAACCTATAAAAAACGGGCTGTAACTAGTTGAATTACATCCCGCTTTACCGTATTTGCAGCTATTAATTCCATGGATTTACTAAAAACCCACTAAAATTTGGCAAATTCGCAATAATATACATGAAAGCCTGATTAAGGTCTATTCCCAATTAGAAAAATAGTTAAAACAGTGCTTTCAACCACATTTACTGCATTAAGGGTTAAAACCCTAAGTTATGCTCACTTGATATGGAACGTATTAGGCTAGCCCCAATACATCTTGCATATCATAGAGCCCTGGGGATTTATTCTTAAGCCAAACAGCGGCTTTAACAGCACCATTAGCAAAGGTCAGGCGGCTTGAGGCTTTATGGGTTAGTTCGATTCGCTCACCAATATCTGCAAACAGTGCTGTGTGTTCACCCACTATATCCCCTGCCCTGACGGTAGCGAAGCCAATCGTTTGTTGGTCACGCTCGCCCGTGTCTCCTTCACGGCCATATACAGCACAAGTAGATAGGTCACGGCCAAGCTCATCAGCAATAACTTCACCTATTGCAACGGCAGTACCAGACGGCGCATCTTTTTTAAACCTGTGGTGGCCTTCTATAATTTCGATGTCTGCCGTACCCCCCATAACACGCGCAGTTTGGCGGGCTAAGTTAAGTAATAGGTTGACCCCGATACTGTAATTAGCAGCAAAAACGATAGGAATATGCTGGCTCGCCCGTTGCAGAGCGTCTTTTTGCTGTTGGTTTAAACCTGTCGTGCCGATGACGACTGGCTTTTTTTGTTGGACACACAGGGCTAAATTAGCTTCGAGCGCATCTGGGAGGGTGAAATCGATGACAATGTCAATTTGCGAAAAGTCAGCGGAATTGGCGTCAGTGACAGTGAGTCCACGCTGGCCTATGCCCGCTAGTTCCCCAACATCAACACCCATCATAGTGGAGCTTGCTCTGACAAATGCCGCGTTTAATGTGGCATTTTGCGATTGATCTATCGCTTCAATTAATACGCGACCCATTCGGCCGTTGGCCCCAAATATTGCAATTTTATTCATGCTGCTTGTACGTCATAGGAATCTGTGGCGACATTGTGCCTGATTTACATCAGGCTTTCAGCCATACAAGCAGGTCAATCTATCATTTCTTATAATTGAATGAGATGAGTTGACTTAACTTCTTCCATTACGACGTAGGTGTGAGTTTGCGTCACGCCTTTTATAGAGGCTAATTTTGAACCCAAAAATTTACAGTACTCATCCATGTTTTCAATACGGATTTTAATCAGGTAATCAAACTGTCCTGCGACCATCGCGCACTCCACAATTTCATCAATTTCACTGACTTGTTGATTAAATTCTTTTACTGACTCAGTACTGGTACTAGCAAGTGAAAGCTGTACATAGGCCGTCAAATTAGCCTTTAACTTTTTAGGGTTTAAATGTGCGACGTATTTTTCGATATAGCCGTTTTTCTCTAAACGACGAACACGCTCTAAGCACGGTGTGGGGCTTAAATGTATTTGGTTGGCTAATTCTACGTTAGATATACGACACTCTCTTTGTAGTATATCGAGTATTTTAAGATCAGTGCGGTCTAAGGTGTCTTGGCCTTTTTTCATTGTATTTGCCTTGTAGTAACACGATTTTATCGTTTTTAGTTTTGTTCATGCTAATCATAGACAGAATTAGTGTCAGGTAAATTACCCAAAAGGCTTAATTTAAGCAGCATTAACACTAATCATCCAGTGATAAGTGCTGCTTAAATCAACAACAACGAATAATATCAACCTCGAGTTTACTCTTTGAGGTTTAGCAGCATCGCATTACCACCTGTGGCTACGACGTTATCCGTCTTGGTTTTTTCTGTGGCAAAACGCAGCAAACTATAATCTGCAGACATACTTCCCACAAACGGGATGATTGCCCCCTTTCTGGCACCCAAAGCGCTAATGAGTCCTGGGGCGTTACTTCCTGCCACGCCTGCAATACCGTCGCTTAATAACAATGCCATTAACGCTTGTTGTGAATCAATACATTGCACGTTTGCCATCGGCACAAAACTTTCTAACGCTTTGTACACCGAGCTGGCGCTGGCTGGCGTTTGCGCTAAATGAATAAGCACAATACTATTTCCTGCTAACAACGCTCCCATTGCTTGCAGTAAATTGGTTACTTCATCACCTTGTTTCAGCACGACTAAAAATACACCGCGGCCGTGAAGTGATAGCTCATTCGTTTCACCTGTTGGCCCCGGTAGCGTTATGGCCTCGCCAAAATTGTGCCGCGCTTGTGCAAACATTCGCGAAGCTTGCTTTAGGCTATCCGCTGGCATCGCTGAAAATGCCGGTAGATGTTGCGCACCCGCGAAAGCATTCTCAATGAACTTAATGCGCTGGGTGATGGGCACATTTTGCCAAGTACTTTGTTCAGATTTGGCCACGCGCAAACTCATTTGGGTATCTTTGCTAAGGGTAGACGTCTCTGATATTTCGCTAGGTAGTTGATCGATAACAGGCTCCGCAGCCCATAAATTAGTAAAACGTAATAAGTAGTGCGGACCTCCGGCTTTGAAACCAGTACCTGATAGACCATGACCACCAAACGGGTTTACCCCAACGACCGCCCCGACCATATTTCGATTGATGTAGGTATTACCAACATGCGTTTCACCGTACACCTTATCGGCGAACTCTTTAAGGCGACTATGCACTCCCAGCGTTAAGCCATAACCTGTGTCATTAATGTCTTTAAGAACGCGGTCTAACTCTTTCGCGTTATAGCGAACAATATGTAAGATAGGTCCAAAGACTTCGCGTTCTAGTACATTGATATTTTCAATTTCAAACACCTGAGGACAAATATAAAAGCCTTTAACGTCTTTTGGTGCCTTTGCCTTGGCAACAAATTTGGCTTCTTTGGTCATTTTTTCACAATGTGCTTGCAATGTATTTAATGCGTTTGCATCGATGACTGGCCCAAGATCTGTACTTAGTTTCCAGGGTTGATCTATTTGTAAGGTAGCAAGCGCACCTTTTAACATGTCAATCAAGTTATCGGCGATATCATTTTGTACATACAATACACGCAGCGCAGAACAACGTTGCCCAGCACTTAAGAACGCAGATTGAATGACATCATCAACGACCTGCTCGGGTAGCGCTGTTGAGTCCACTAACATGACATTTTGTCCGCCCGTTTCAGCTATAAAAGGCGGCAAGGTAGTACCACGTTTAATCAACTCCTTTTGAATACTCTGTGCCGTTGCGGTAGACCCAGTAAATGCGACCCCTGCAACCCTTTCATCAGCCATTAGTACTGGACCAAGTTCGCGTCCAGAGCCCGTCAGTAAGTGCAATACATCTGTGGGCACCCCTGCATCGTGCATCAGTTTAATAGCTTGAGTCGCAATCAATGGCGACTGTTCCGCCGGTTTGGCCACGACTGTATTGCCTGCCACTAACGCTGCTGCAATTTGACCAACAAAAATAGCTAACGGGAAGTTCCAAGGGCTAATGCACACGAAAACGCCCTGACCTTGTTTTAACTTGGGTTGGGTTGGGCTATCGGATACCAGATGGCGCACTTGTAACGCGTAGTAGCGACAGAAATCAACAGCTTCTCGTACTTCTGATATACCATCGTTTAAGGTACGACCCGCTTCAAAACTGATGAGTGCGGTTAGCTCTTCTGTTTGTGCTTCCAATAAATCAGCAACCTTTTCCATGATTTGTGCACGCTGATTTACTGGCGTTGCTTGCCAAGCTGGTTGCGCTGCAGACGCCGCATTCATCGCAATATCTACATCTTTTGCAGAAGCATCGGTGCAGTCCCCTATCAGGCTGTCAGTAGCGGCTGGCGAATACAAAGGGTAAGCATTGTCGGTGCTCATCACGCCGTTGATGATCGGTCCTGCCTGCCATTTCTTTTCAGAAAAAGCAGTTACTTGCTGGGCAACCGTAGCAAATGCCAGAGGATCGTCTAAATCGATACCCCGGGAGTTATCACGCTTTTCACCGAAGGCGTTAAATATGTCCTGAGCCAGAGGGATTTGGCTATTGCGGCTTCCCTGAGCCTTGCCGATTGTTGTTTCAACACTCTGCACCAGATTCGAGGCGGCAATTTTACCATCCAAGAATTGATTAACAAATGAACCATTGGCACCGTTTTCAAGTAATCGACGTACTAAGTAAGGGAGTAGGTCTCTGTGAACACCCACTGGCGCATAGACTCTTAGAGGTAACTCACGCCCGGTGGTTTCTCTAATTTGGCCGTAAAGTAAGTCACCCATGCCGTGCAGGCGCTGGAACTCAAAACTATTGGTGTCGTCTCCCGCCATTTCCATTATGAGCGCAACAGTATAAGCATTGTGTGTTGCAAATTGAGGGTAGATACAATCTCGGTTATCGAGCAATTTGCCAGCACAAACTTGATAACTCAAATCTGTGTGTACTTTTCGAGTAAAGACCGGAAATTCACTCAACCCCATTTCTTGTGCATGTTTAATTTCTGCATCCCAATATGCGCCTTTAACTAAGCGCACCATTAATGTACGTTCACTGGCTTTCGCTAATTCGACCAACCAGTCCACTACGAAAAGCGCACGTTTCTGATAGGCTTGCAGCACAAAACCCAATCCGTTCCAATTGGCTAATTCCGGCGCAAACGCCAGTGCTTGAAATACATCGAGTTCAATGTCCAAGCGAGCCGCTTCTTCTGCATCAATGGTAAAACCAATATTGAATTTTTTGGCTTCAAGCGCCAACGACAAAACGCTTGGCAGTAATTCATCGATCACTAAATGATGATGACTGAATTCATAACGTGGGTGCAAAGCACTGAGTTTTACCGATATCCCGTCCGCTAAATTAACATCGCTCTCATCGTTACTTTGCCCAATGGAGCGGATAGCTGATAAGTAAGCATCGTAATATTTATTGGCATCTTTGTAGGTTCTGGCCCCTTCCCCTAACATATCAAATGAGAAGCGAGTGCCTTCAACATTGCCTTTTCTACCACGCTTTGCCGCTTCTTTAATATCTCGGCCCAATACGTATTGCTGCCCCATAAATTTCATGGCCTGCAACGTCGCACCGCGCACAACAGGCTCACCTACTCGTTGAATAAGCTTACGGAACCAGTTGCTTGGCTCATCATTGCTGCCCTGCTCATTACTCTGGCCTTTACTCTGTTCTTTACCTAGTATTTTACTGGTAAGCGATAAGCCTACGCTTGCAGCATTCACTAGTAACTCTTCGGAGTTACCTATGTGCTCACCCCACTGGCCAAGATGAATTTTTTCAGCGATAAGACGGTCAACAGTATAGCTATCAGGTACCCGCAATAGTGCTTCAGCTAAACACATCAACACGACACCTTCATGGCTAGATAAACTGTATTCTTGTAGGAAGGCGTCAAATAACCCCTGCTTGTCGGGATTCGCTCTGCACTGCTCTACAAATGATAACGCCGTTGCATGTACGTTATTGCGCGCCTCTTGACTCAATGGATTAGTCTTGAGCATATATTCAACACTATCCCCCTCATTGAGGTAGGTATTAGTGCGAATAGTCTGGCGTATTGATGGTAAATTTGCCTGCAACATAGGAAATCTCAGTCGTGTTAATAAGGTGATAAATTGGCTGCAGCAGTCACTCTTTGGTTTATGTGCTGAACCTTGTTGTTTAAACCCAGTTAATGTAATAAAAAGGTCATAGTAGTTTTGCGCGCATTTTATGCTTGAAAATAGAGAATATGCTACTTTATTTTCCTTAAAATCAGCCAAATAACAGCGTAAAAAGGGGATTTGGCGGATTAATAAACTGGTAAGAGGTGTTTACCATGGTGAAACTGACTAATTGTCGCTCAACGGTGAGGTCATTTACTCCTCGCAACACAGGCAATAAGGACAAAAACTAGACCACCACCAAGACAAATACATAATTCCTCTTGAGTTGTGCTTTATCGCCAGTAACAATATTCTGTATATTCCTTTTTTTAGTATTCATTATTCGAGCCAAAATATGACACATCACAAAACATTGGTCTGGGATCTCCCCTTACGCATTTTTCATTGGGCCCTCGTACTGCTGATTTTTGCGCAGTGGCTAACGGCTGAAGTATTAGATGGCTACATGGAACTGCATGCTAAATTTGGTTACGGTTTATTAGGCTTGGTAATATTTCGAATAATTTGGGGATTTGCTGGGCCAAAACATGCCCGGTTTAGTTCTTTTTTACGTGGCCCTAGCGCCATTTTACACTACACAAGTACACTATTTAGCCGCCACCCATCAACGTACACGGGGCATAATCCACTCGGCGCCTTGATGGTACCCGCTATTTTGATTGTGGTCGGCGCTCAGGCAATAAGCGGTCTGTTCGTTACCGATGATGTGTTATTTACAGGGCCTTATTACTCAAGCGTATCTGATGAGACGCAGGGTATCATGCAGTGGCTGCATCACACCCTGTTCGATGTATTATTGGTGATTATTGGTTTACACATTAGTGCTATTTTAAGTTACGAATTATTGCTTAAGAAGCCCTTGATTGGTGCGATGCTTCATGGGCATAAAAATGTGCAATCGAAAAGCGGGATTAATCATTCAAGACTGATATTAGCTTTAGTACTGGCGATGGTTATTTGTGCCTTCGTATATTGGTTGGTCGTTATTGCTCCGCCCGAAGTAGAACTTGATTATTACTATTGAAAGTTGACTTTTCACGAAATCAATTAAGTAGATAAACGAATACAGCATCCATGGATAAGCTGTATTCGCTAACCTCTTTTTCCTAAACCTTTAAAATTAATCCTGCACGGTATAGCTAATCAAGCACGTTTTTGATAACAATATTAAGCTCGCATTTCACTATTAGGCATTTAACCGCCTCACTTTACTCAACCAATTCGAATGTCACGTTTACCTGCGCAGCGGTGTTAATTTGGCCTGGTAGTGAATCACTTGATTTGCTCATCATCATCACTTCACGACCTCTAGGCATGGGTGAATAGCCACTATTTTCGCTGATTGATATAACCCTACCTAGTTTGGCGCCCAAGGTTTTTGCCATACGAGAGGCCCGTAATTTTGCGTCCTTCAGTGCCAATTCTAACGCCGCTAAATACTGCGGCTGTGGATTTTCGACAACATAATTGAAGCCATCAATACGGCTCGCTCCCGTCGCTAATACCGCATCAATCACTTGGTCATACAGGGCAATATCGCGCAAGGTGAAGTTAATCTCTCTTGAGAGCTTGAAGCCTTTTTGAATGCGTTGGTTATTACTGTGTTCGTACCAAGGATTAAGCTGAACACGCATTGATTGCACGTCTTTTTTGTCAACACCAAAAGCCAACACACTGCTGATAATGGTTTGGGTTTTGTCTGCGACTACACTGTTTAGACTTTGAACCCGCTCTCCTTGCTCCTCTACATAAACACTGAACTGGAACAGGTCTGGCACACTTGCCACATTCGCTTGGCCACTAACGCTGATTTGATGCACCTTGTCCTCAGCACTGGCGGCGCTGAGTGGACTAAAACTTAATGCGGCGCTTGACGCCAACAGAGTAACAATAGCAAACACGTTTTTCATATTATTTCCTTTACATGGCGATGGTCACAATCGCTAAATTTGAATGATAGAATTATCTACTTGGGTGAATGAATACTCACTGAATAAATTGCTTACCTTTGCTTAACAGAAGGTGCTAGCGACTAGCGCGGGTTCTTATATGATTATCTAACAACAGGTAATCTTTCATCTGCACCCCACTCACTCCATGAACCGTCGTAAACTTGTATATTTTGATACCCGGCCTCATTAGCGGCCAAGGCTAAAACACAGGCTGTTACCCCCGAACCACAACTGAACATTAACTTGTCATTCTCACGAACACCTAATGCATCGAATTTAGTCCGCAGTCGTTGGGGGCTTAACAATTGAGCACTCTCAATGCAGTCACTAAAAGGTAAATTCAACCCATTTGGCATATGGCCGCTGCGAAGGTGAGGTCTCGGCTCTGCTACCTTTGCATAAAACCTATCCGCTGAACGGGCGTCTATGACATGACAGTCAGGTGCATCAAGTGCTGCTAATACACCGCTGGCATCGATCATACGCTCAGCATGAAATTGACTAATAAAGTCTCCCTCTTGCTTCGCTTGCGACAACGTTTCGGCACATTTGAATCCCGCTTTTTGCCATTCAGGAAAACCACCATTTAACACATAGACCTGCTTGTGGCCCATGCACGTAAACATCCACCACACGCGTGGTGCGCTGAACACCCCCTGATTATCATAAACAATCACAATACTGTCTTTATTCACCCCAAGTTTTCGCACTTCTTGCTGAAATACCTCAGAACTGGGCATAGTGTGAGGAAGTGAGCTAGATGGGTCGCAAATCTGATGTTCAAAATCAAATACTTGTGCTTTAGGGATATAACTAGCAGGCATGGGTTCTGGCTCACCTGTAGTGATCACGTTCATCGTACTCATGAAAATCATTATGTTCGCATCATCCAAATGCGCATGTAACCATTGTGGGCTGACAAGGGCTGAAGTGTTTTGCACTGTGTTCTCCATTATAAATGTCGAGTCAATAAATCAAGAGTATTCTGGGTATCTGTTCACTATTACGTGTTGAGCAAATATTCACATTATCAACCACTATACATGATCGTTTTAGGCGATGCGGATTAGCTCACTTCATCAATTTGTAATCACGATAATGTTTACCATTCAATGAGTAAGCGTGTATTTGATTGATGTGTGATGCAAATGTGTGTATCAAAATAGAGGTAAATTGCACCATTAAAGTGCAACCTTGCTTAAAATGTGCATCCTACAATACCTAACGGATATTTATTCCTTCAATTACAACACGTTAATGAGATATTCCAGACTGACCATTTGGTCAAATAATTGCAATGGACTCAGCCATCTTGACTAAACTTTATCAGTCAACAGCTACGGACACTCTTATGAACATCGTACAACAAATTCGTCGTTACATTTATAAACACCACCTCAATCTGCACAACAATTCGAACCCGACACTCCAAAACAATCGATATTCTTATCGTTACATGAATCACTATTTACAACTTCTCGTTTTCTTTGGTTGTACTTTGCTCCCCTTAAGCACAAAGGCAGACACGCCAATGCCCCCCAAACCGCATTGGTTTGAGTCATTTAAGCAACAGGCTGATAACACAGCCTTATATAACTTTTTATATGCGCTACCAAAAGGAGGTGACCTTCATCACCACCTTGGCGGTTCGGGCTTTAGCCATTGGTGGTACAACCTTGCTACTGATGAGAAAACAAATGGTGGATATCGCTATTACACTAAGGTGTTTATCAAACAATGTCATGGCTATGGCAGCAATGAATTTGGCGGAAATCCGCAATTATTGTTATTCAAGACGATTCAACACAGCCACTATGCAGCGCTGAGTGATTGCGAGAAAAGTGAATATCGCGAACTCACCGCGTTGTCAAACGAGCAAAAATCCGCATGGATGAATAGCATTAGATTAGACAAGCCGTTTGAAGGACGCGCTGAATTTTTTGAAAAGCATTGGTCTCGCCTGGGCGATCTGAATCGCAATCCAATCATCATGGCAGAATTATTGGTTAAAAATATGCAGTCTTTTGCACGAGAAGGATTGGGTTATATTGAAGCGCAAACCAATGCTAAAGGCGGCATTAAACCAGATGGCTCTCACTATTCGCCGGACGAGGTAGTCAATATATTCCGTCAACGGTTAGCCCAAGATGATGCCACCTCCACGGGTGTCACCGCTCGATTGCAATATGCGCTATTGCGCTTTTTACCCAACGCCGAACAAGAGCTCGAATGGATGTATCGCTTTGTTGATAGACACAGAGACATCTACGTGGGTATTAATATGGTTGGCCGCGAAGACAACGATAAGGGTTATCCGTTACGGTTTTTATCCACCTTACGAAAATTACGCCAGCGCATCCCGAATATACCGCTGGCTATCCATGCAGGTGAGGTAGATGAACCCAATTTTCATGTTAGGGACACCCTATTATTAGGCGCGAATCGAATTGGGCATGGTGTTAACTTAATCGACGATCCTGGCACCATGTTATTGATGCGTAACGACCGCTATTTAGTAGAAATTAACCTTGTGAGTAATTTACTGCTTGAATACGTCGATGAATATCATCAACACCCCTTCCCTGAATACCTGCGCACCGGGATCCCAGTAGCGTTATCAACCGACGACCGCGGTATGTGGGATTCAAATATGACAGACGAGTACTTTGTTGCCGTTAAAGAGTTTAATTTATCCTGGCAAGAGCTGACTGGTTTAGCCGAAAACTCACTCAAGCACGGTTTTGTTGACGAGCAAACTAAACGTGCGCTGCTGGCGGATTATCATTCCCGTATCAACGCATTTGAGCAGGCGTTTTTAGACCAAGGGGCCAACAGTTTTAGTCAAACACCTGACCGTTACGGCACATTTATTTGTCGGCAATACGGACTTTGCCAACCACAAAATAACTGAACCCCGAAAAACTTGTTACCCATAACAGATTAAAAATAGGCCAACATATGCAGACTACTCGCCCCAAAAACGGTGAAATATTATATTCTTTAACAGATGTCCCTTCTGTTGGTCATAGCACCACTGCTGCGCTTCAGCATATTATGGCGTGCTTTATTGGCATCATTACCCCCACATTGATCATCGGCTCTGTGCTTGGCTTACAGGCTGAAATACCTTATCTGATCAGTATGGCGCTGATGACATCCGGCGTATCCACCTTTATTCAAGCTAAAAAATTTGGACCTGTCGGCTGTGGGCTTATCGCTGTACAGGGAACGAGTTTTACTTTCATCAGCGCGCTGTTAGTCGCCGGAACCGCAATAAAAAGTCGTGGTGGGTCGAATGAAGAAATTATGGCTCTGATGTTTGGTTTATGTTTTTTTGGTGCCTTTGTTGAAATTGTATTAAGTCAATTTATTCAGCATTTAAAAGCAGTGATTACCCCGCTCACTACAGGGATCGTGATCACTACTATCGGTATCACCTTAATTAAAGTTGGCATGACCGATTTATCCGGCGGGTTCAATGCACCGGATTTTGGCGCGCCGCATAATCTCATCTTAGGCCTGAGCGTACTTATTACCGTGATTGCCCTTAATGCATCTAAATATCCGCTGTTGCGCTTAAGCGCAATATTCATTGGCATGTTAGTAGGCTGCATCATTGCTTGGTATCAGGGGATCCTGTCATTCAATAATATGCTGTCATCCCCTTTAATTAGCATACCTGAGCCGTTTAAATACGGTGTCGCCTTTGACTGGGAACTGTTTATTCCGATCGCACTGGTGTACTTCCTAAGTGCAATTGAAACCTCGGGAGACTTAACCGCCAACAGCCTTTTTTGTAAGGAGCCAATTAAAGGGCCGATTTACCTCAAACGCATAAAAGGGGGAATTTTAGCGGACGGGGTTAATTCTATGTTGGCAGCCATGTTTAATAGCTTTCCCAATACCACATTCGGGCAAAACAATGCGGTAATACAAATGACCGGTGTCGCCAGTCGCCATGTTGGATTTTACATCGCCGGCTTTCTGGTGTTACTTGGCTTATTTCCAGTTGTTGGCAGTGTCTTGCAGCTTATGCCTAAACCTGTGCTTGGCGGCGCGACGCTTGTTATGTTTGCCACTATTGCGGTTGCGGGCGTAAAAATACTGACCAGCGAGCCTATAGATAGACGAAAAAGCCTCATTATCGCAACGTCTCTAGGATTAGGTTTAGGTGTCATGATGGTACCTGAGACACTTGCCCAATTACCGCAATTAGCCAACAACATACTTTCATCTTCGGTGACCACTGCCGGTTTCTGCGCGATTATCATGAGCATTGCTATACCCGAGCCAAAAGCTGGTGAGCTGGAAGCAGATGTTGTTGAGTCACAAGACCCGTCACTAGCGCCTCGATTCAATCACCCAGCAGCCACAGTGTTAGCTGATGAATCACCAATCAACGAGTCTGAACGGCAATGAACAGCAACAAGAGAAGCAGCAACGAGTGAACGAATTTACCGTTTCATAAGATTAAACACGTTCATTAACACCACCTATTTTTTAAATAGCTACAAAAGTAATACCCATTAGTATGCATTTTTTGAGGGACGCACGTTATGCAAGCAAGCACATCACCGACGTTATGGCTTAAATCTCCAGAAGCGGTATTCACCGCCAACAACCAAAATGCCGGCAACGGCTTATTGATCCAAGGTAGCCGTATTATTGAATTAGTAAAAAGCGGCGAAACACCAAAGTTACACTTCGATGCGATAGAAAGCTGCACCGGTAAAGTGATCATGCCAGGCATGATCAACACCCATCACCATTTCTATCAAACCCTGACGCGTTGTGTGCCTGGGGCGCTGAATAAACCACTGTTTCCTTGGTTAACATTTTTATACAAAGTATGGAAAAACCTAGACGAAGAGATGCTATACAGTGCAACTAAATTAGCAGGGCTTGAGTTAATGAAGTCTGGCTGCACAACCATTGGAGATCATCATTATGTGTTCCCAAAGCGACTCACCCATGCCATTGACGTTCAGGTTCAAGCGTTAGCAGGGTTAAGTTGTCGAGGTATTCTGACGCGAGGCTCCATGAGCTTGGGCCAAAGCAGTGGGGGGTTACCTCCAGATTCTGTTATACAAAATGAAGACGTTATTCTTAAAGACTCCCAGCGCGTGATTGACGCCTATCACCAATCCGCTAACAAGCATGCCAGCCCGATGTTGCAAATTGCGCTGGCGCCCTGTTCGCCATTTTCTGTTTCTCAAGAATTGATGAAACAAACCGCCCTTTTAGCCAAGCAAAATGATGTATTGCTTCATACTCACTTAGCCGAGACCAAAGACGAAAATGCATTTTGCCAGCGCATCTACGGTGCACGTCCATTAGATTATTTAGAACAATGCGGATGGTTAACCGACAGAACATGGCTAGCCCATGGCATTCACTTCACTCCAGACGAAATTATCCGTTTAGGCAATGCGAAAGTCGGTATTGCCCACTGCCCTTCTTCAAACATGCTGTTGGCGTCAGGCATATGCCCTACGTTGGATTTAATGAAAGCGGGTTGCCGAGTGGGTTTAGGGGTAGACGGCTCAGCATCAAATGACTGTTCGAACATGATACAAGAAGTTCGACAATCTCTGTTACAACAAAGGTTACGTTATGGCGCTGTCGATATCACGGCTGAATATGCCTTAGGGCTCGCAACGAAAGGTTCAGCTTCTTTGCTTCATCGACATGACATTGGTGAGATCCACACAGGCAAACAAGCAGATTTAGCCATTTTTGACTTAAGCGAACTACGTTTCTCTGGAGCCGGAGACCCAATCGCGGCCATAGTGACGTGCGGTGCACAACAAGTTGATAAACTGATGCTGGCAGGTAAATGGGTTATAGAAGAGGGTCAACACTACGCAATTGACGAACAAGAACTGCAAATCGAGCATACAAAACTCGCCAAAAAGCTGCAATCTGCAGTGAATTAAACTAAGTCTGCAGGTATCGTGAATTTATTTAACCAATAGGTTCACGCGCCACTTGGTCGTGTTACGGTGCAAATAAGTCATTTTCGAGCCATTTTGGTGCAACTAATAATGCTGCGCTACTATTTTGTGTCACCCTCATCGTGTTTGGTCTAACAAAAAATAAAATATGTTATAAATATCAATGCCTTACTTATTAGACTAATTACCTGACCATTTGGACAAGTCTTTGGCACCCTTCATGCTATTAGTCCGTGTAGCAACACCATAATTTCAAACTATACACACATCCATAAGAATAAAAGTGAGAGGAATACAGATGAACCATCCCTTATTTAAAAGCTCAACCTTGAGCAAAGCTGTTTTGTTAGGATTAGCCATGTCGCTAACTCCCACCATATCGGCTCAAGAATCGGCAACTCAGGAAACCGCCGATGTAGAGCGAATTGAAGTAACGGGATCACTAGGTAGTCTACCTGGTCAAGGCGTAGAAGCCGTTTTCGGCTTCGGTAAGTCAATTTTGGAGACGCCCCGTTCAGCATCTACCATCAGTGATGAAATGCTAGAGCGCTTTGCCGTCACCGACATAGACGATCTAGTTGCCTTCTCGCCTGGTACGTTTACTCAATCATTTTTTGGTGTCGCAGGCTCACTTGACGTGCGTGGTACGCCAGGCGAAACGTATTTTCGCGGCGTTAAGCGCTTAGACAACCCAGGTAACTATCCGACTCCTATTGGTGCATCAAGCCGCATTGATATTGTGCGTGGCCCTGCATCTCCAATTTATGGCCCAGCCAAAATCGGTGGCTACTTAAACTTTAATCCCAAGTCAGCACGCGCCAGTGGTGGCCAGTATCTTGAAGAAAATGAAGGCGCTTTTTCCTATACCTTAGGGTCATGGGATAAAAGTGTCATGACCGCAGAAATCGGCGGCCCTGCTACATTGGGCGGCAAAGAAGCAGGTTTCTATTTGTATGGCGAGGTTGAAAATTCAGGTAGCTATTATGAAAACTCAGGTACCGACCAAACCGTGCTACAAGGCTCATTCAATATCGATGTAACGGATAACCTTCGTTTCGAATTCGGCGGTATGTACCACGATTACGACGGTAACCAAGTGGCTGGTTGGAACCGCTTAACGCAGGATCTAATCGATAACGGCACCTATATCACAGGTACAGCGAAAAACATCGACACAGATGGTAGCGGTGCAATTTCTCATGAAGAATATGGCGCAGTGAACTTAGCAGGTAATGGTTTCTTTTACGCCGTGCCTTCTTTGTTCACAGATGCAGATGCTACTGATCTAATGCAATTAGAAAATGTGGGTACGACCACATTGGGCCGCAATCAAGTATTGGTCGCAGCTGATGATGTCTTGCAAAACACGGTACAAACCTTGTATTTCGATGCGATTTACTACAGCGATAACGGCTGGGAAATCAAAAATCAATTCTTCTATGAAGACTATGAGAACTTAAACGAGAACGCTTATGGTTTCGCGCAGTTTCACAACAGCTCTGTGGTCGAAAACAAACTTATCTTCTCTACTGAATACGAAAGCAACTCGTTGCTAGCACAATTTCAAGTATCACCGTCAATTCGTCACACCAACTTTTTACACGGTGATGATTTCACCTATGAGTACTTCAACCGTCGCGATTTAACCATGGAATCAACAGCGCTTGATAGACGTGAAATGGCGACTCGTATCAACGACAATTACGATAACTACGATAAGGGCAATTATACCGATTACGGTATCGCTGCCATGACAGACCTAACATGGGACTGGGGTTTGAATATCGTATTAGGTCTGCGTTACGACACCATCGACATAGAAACAACAAGTCGCGGTGATTTATTGCTCGAAAAAGGTGACATTCTGTCAACCAGTGAAACGGTTGACGGTACCTCATGGAATACCAGTATTTCATATAAAACCGAGTTTGGCTTGATCCCCTATGTGACACTCGCTGAGCAAGCAACCTTAGTGGCCGGTCAAGGTGCGGAAATAGGCTACGGTCAGTTAATCGATGATGAAGGCAATAGCTACAACGGCGCATTTGATACATCTGAGCTCACTGAGTTTGGTGTAAAAGGTTCGTTCTTAGACGATTCGTTATATTTCGCCTTGTCTGTATATGAACAAGAGCGTTCTGATTTTAACGCACAAGCAATTGTGACCAACGCTACCACGCAAAACAAAGGTACCGAATTTGAACTACGTTGGGTAGTGAACGACCAACTAGTAGTCGGCGCCGGTTATACCAAAATGAAGGTGTATAACTTAACCGCGTACAACGACGGCAACGGTGGTTCATTGTTCGGTTTCTTAGGTGCTGAAGATTTAACCAGCTTAACTGACCCATCATTGGTGTTTGGTGGTAACCCAGTCGGTTTAACACTGATCCCTGAAGGTGCAAGTAAAGAATCAGCCAGAAAAGCCGGTATCCCTGAAAACATCTACACGTTAAACGCCACTTATGACTTCTTAAACGGTTATGCGGCGAGTGCCAGCATTGTGCGTGCTGATGAGACTTACTCTAGCTTCTCACAATCTGTGAAACTACCTTCGTACACTTTGGTGAATGCAGGTGTGACATACACCACAGATACTTGGTCAGCCAGCTTGAACATCAAAAACTTAACGGATGAAGAGTACTATCGTGCTAACTTCCCTGATTTGTTTGGTGCACAAATTGTGTTGCCTGAGTTACCACGTCACTATCAAGCGTCGGTATCTTATAAGTTCTAATCACCAGTCATGTTTATAGGTGATTTATTCCAACAGACAGGTATGCTATTTAGCATGCCTGTTTTTTTATATACGGTTACATTATGCTAAAAACGTTTTCCAAATCTGCGCTTTGTCTCACCAGTATCCTTTTTTTAAACCTTGCGTTAACTGCGTGTCAAAGTACGACGCCATCATCAACTACATCGCCAACAAGCGCTGCAAACACGTCGCAAGCCGCCACTGAAATCACCCAACCTCTAGAAATTAAAGTCGTTGTGGTCACCATGTTTGAAATTGGCGAAGACGATGACGACAAGCCCGGCGAATTCCAAATGTGGAAAGAAGGCCAAAATCTAGATACCCGCTATGCATTTCCTATGTCACATCACGATATCTACGTGAATGAAGACACTGGCGTTATGGGCATAGTCACGGGTATGGGCACAGCAAAGGCAGCTGCGGCTATCATGGCCCTAGGGTTAGATCCTCGCTTTGATTTAACGCACGCCTATTGGTTAGTCGCTGGCATAGCCGGGGTTGACCCGCAAGATGCCTCAATCGGCTCAGCTGTGTGGGCCAACTGGTTAGTTGATGGCGACCTAGCGCATGAAATTGACGCCAGAGAAATTCCGGCAGATTGGAAAAGCGGTTATTTTCCCTTATTTAGCGTAGAGCCTATCAGCGCAGAACCAACAACGCCGAGCGATGAAAAGGTACAAGCCATGAATGGTGAGGCTTATCAGCTTAACACTCAGCTAACCAAATGGGCCTATGAGTTAAGTAAAGACACTGCACTAAGCGACTATCCTGCGATGTACGAATTACGTGAAAAATACATCAATTACCCCAATGCCCGTAAACGTCCGTTTGTATTAATTGGCGACCACATGGCGGCAGCTACTTTCTGGCATGGAAAATTACTAAATGAATGGGCCAATGATTGGTCAGCCTATTGGAGTAACGGCCAAGCTAACTTTGTGACCTCAGGCATGGAAGACACCGGCAGTTATCAATCGATGATCTATTTGGATAACGCGCAAAAAGCTGACAAGTCGCGTTTTATGGTATTGCGCGCTGCTAGCAACTATTCAATGCAGCCCGACAGTCTAACCGCCGCAAACAACCTTGCCATGGAAAGCGGAGAAAATGGCTATGCTGGAATGCAATCAGCCCTTGAATCTGCCTACAGTGTCGGCAGTGTAGTGGTGAATGATATCATCGCTAATTGGGATATTTACAAAGATGCCCTGCCCTATGAGGCATCAAAAGTGGCCCCAGATGAAGATACATTAAACGAGATGTTAACCCCGACCACTGAGCCGGTGGATGCCAAACTCAGCGCAGAAGAGCTAATAAAATCGCTTAATCTAACGGGTCATGTGGAAGGCGGCTTTTATCGTCAAACGTTTAAAGCGGATCACCGCCCCATGTTAAGCACAGAGCATGGGGAGCGCGTCAATATGACATCTATCTACTATTTGCTCAGTGCGAAATCGCCCATCGGTCACTTTCACATGAACCGCTCGGATATTATGCATTACTTCCACGTGGGTGACCCCATTACCTATTATTTGCTCAATCAAGACGGCAGCCTTGAAACTCATATACTCGGCCCTGATCCAACCCAAGGTCATGAGATGCAAATGGTGGTAAAAGGCGGTACATGGAAAGCATCAAAAATATCCACGACCGGTGATTATGGTTATGGGCTTATTGGCGAAGCCGTCGCGCCGGGTTTTGAATATCAAGACATGCAGTTAGCTGAACAAGCAGAACTTGTCAGCACCTTCCCGCAACACAGCGATTTGATTAAAACCTTAACGCGCTAAGCGACTCGCCAGTCGCGCTATCATGCAAACGATTTGGCCTAGTTTTCACTGGGCCTTATTATATTCATTTACGATTATTCTCGCCTACTTCCTCTTATTTACACCCACCATTTTCATTGCAACTTATTCTGTGAAGCCTTGTCTCTAATGTTACTTTGATAAAGACGGTTATTACCATTAAACACAGAACTCTTAGATTAAAGAGTTTTTAGATTAAACCGACTCTACTGCCCGGCATTGCTAAGTAGACAAACCATAGCTTGTTTTATGCCATTAACTGCAAAAGGAACATCTCATGCCCCAGTTTTATCTATCACGTGTTACACCAAGAGGTGTTGCTATGCTCATCGCTGGTGTGGCGATGAGCACATTTTTCACGGCCAGCACACATGCCCAGCAAATGGGTAGCCCTCTTGATTTTGTTAATTCGCAATTAGCTGAACAAATGAAGAATCAGGTACGCGCCATGAGCGACCCTGAGTTGATAAAGGCGAGAGCACAATTACAAAGAAAGTACTATGAAGCGCTAATTGAGTCTGGTTTTAGCAAAGAAGAAGCGATGAAAATTATAATTGCGGCGGCACAAGGAGATGCTAACTAGTACCTTTCTACTCGTATAAATACGGTAAACATAAAAAAAGGGCCTGCTTTTAGCAGGCCCTTTTTGCGCATTATTCTCACTGCGTGGTATAACTTAGAACGTGTACTGCACGGCAACACTGGCGTAATCAACATCGCTGTCGAAGCTGTCGATTTCTGACAAAATGCCGATTTCATCACGTTCAAACTCTAAGTCAAAGCGTGTGTATTCTAAGCGCACATCCCAACCTTCAGACACAGCGAAAGATGCACCCACGCCATAAAACAAGTCATCACCGTCTGTGCTGTCATTCACACCGGCTGCGTTGATGTCAGCGTCCCACCATAACTGTCCGCCTTTAGCGTACACGGTGATATATTCGTTGACTGGCAAACCCGCTTTTAAGCCAAGTGTATAGCCGTCAACTTCGGTGTTGAACGTATCGTTACCGTACTCGCCGAAATCAATGTAACCACCTTCAATCGATACGTATTGGTTAAACTGTGTGCCGATATACACATTGGCTGCGTTATCGTCACGGTCAAAGTCTTCATCTCCATCCACATCTACTAAACCATAACCGGCACCTACATAAATACCGTGGTGATCAACACCATCATTCGTCGCAGCAAAGGAAGCACCTGAAGTCATAAGTAAAGAGGTCGCTGCTAGTGTCGTAAGGGTAAATTTTTTCATAGTTTATCTCCGTATTGCTTAATCAAGAGTGTTGGTTACAAAGCAAAGCTATTCACGTTGCTGAACTAGGCTTAAACAAGTGTTATGCCAAACCAATCCTAAGAATATAAATTCGCTAAAATACAATAACTTAACCTTTTTCCGCCATATATTAGATAGGCCTTTCACAGCGTTCGCTTGTGAACAAACTGCTTGAGTGCTTGCAACTTTTACTGTCCAAAAAACAACCCGTTCGCTCGCGGTGTTCCGGTGTTTTTCATCTAACCGACAGCATCGATTTGCGCATACTTTGGCTCGTGACGAATAAGTGGGGGTTTACGCCAAACTATCGTTTGTTTGACCTAACCTAAAAAATTAGAAGTCGAGAAAAATCAGATAACACACTGATTTTATTGTAATAAAAGTTAATTTTTTACATGGCACAACTTCTGCTGTGTTAAGAAAAAAACAGACCTAAGCGCTACAAAGTTTGCTTAACGCGTCATCGCATGGTCTTTACACACATATTTAGCATCATAAAAATAACGATACAGGGGAATAAAATGACGATTAAAACGGTACCGTTTATCAGTTTTAACGCACTCACGATACTTACATTACTTATGAGCACTGCACTGCTTTCGGCTTGTGGCGGCGCAGATGCCACCAGCACTGAGCCCGAACAAGCATTGGTCATTTCCGTGCCCGTAGAAGCAGGCGCACTGCATATCGGCGAGATTTCCTCTAATTACACCACCACAGCGGTACTTGAAGCCAAGGAAGAAGCCTACGTAGTCGCCCGCGCTTCGGGCATCATCGAACACATTTACGTTGAAGAAGGTGATTACGTCACCAAAGGTCAAGTACTTGCGCAGTTAGAGCCAGAGCGTTATCGCTTAAACCTCGCACGGGCAAAAGCGGATTTAATTGGCATCGAAAAAGAGTTAGCAAAAATAGACAAGGTGTATAACCAAAAGCTAGTGAGCGACGACACCTACGATAAAATTAGCGCCCAATACGCATCCACTAAGGCGACGTTATCGCTAGCGCAGTTAGACTTAAAAGAAGCCACTATCGTGGCGCCTATTTCTGGTTATATTGCCGCACGTAACGCCAAAGTGGGTAATTTAACCGAATCATTTCAACGTGCTCAAATGTTCCATATCGTCGAACAAAATGAATTACATGGCGTTGTCTACTTACCTGAAAAAGAACTGTCTCGGGTGCATAAAAATCAAGCGGCAAAATTAACCTTAAGTGCATTGCAAGACAGTACGGTCACTGCCTATGTTGAGCGCATCAGCCCAGTCATCGATGCTGCCACTGGCACGTTTAAAGTGACGCTTCGTGTACCAAATGATAAAAAATTGCTTAAAGCCGGTATGTTCGCCCATGTCAGTTTGAATTACGACACCCACCAGCACGCTACTCTTATGCCTCGTAAAGCCATGCTCAGCATTGATAATAAAGTCAATGTGTTTGTTGTGAATGACGGCCTTGCCCACAAACAAGAAATTCAAGTGGGTTATCAAGAGGGTGACTATGTAGAGATACTCAGTGGCTTGAAGGGCAACGAGCATGTGGTGATTACCGGTCATCAAAATTTGAAAGACCAAGCACCTGTAGAAGTGGTTAATGCCGATTCACTTATGTTACAGGCACAATCACCTGTTGCAGAGCCAGTTTCTAGCACTCAAAAGCCCATTAAATTTAACGGTGATGACGCGGGCGAAGCCGCAGATACAGACACAACAGCCTCAAACGCCGATCACACTCGCTAAGTAAGGACACCTAGCATGAATATTGTTGATATAGCAGTTAAGCGCCCGGTCGCGGTGTGGATGTTCACCTTTGCCATTGTGTTATTTGGCATGGTGTCGCTGTCACGCTTACCCATTAACCTATTACCTGAATTATCCTACCCTACCCTGACTATTCGTACCGATTATGTGGGGGCAGCACCTGGCGAAATCGAACAGCTTGTCTCTAAGCCTATTGAGGAAACCATTGGCGTTGTTAAAGGCGTGCGTAAGGTCACGTCTTCATCTACCTCTGGGCAGTCCGATGTGCTACTGGAGTTTGAATGGGGCACTGACATGGACATGGCAAGTCTAGAGGTACGCGAAAAGCTCGATACCTTAATTTTACCATTAGACGTTGAAAAGCCAGTGTTGCTGCGTTTTAACCCAAGTTTAGATCCCGTCATGCGACTCGGTTTCGGCATTGGTAGCACCAGTAATAACGGAAAAAACGTTGACGTCACTCAAAGCGCCGCCCTTGATGTAACTAGCATGAAACGACTGCGGGAGTACGCAGAGCAACAAATTAAGCGTAAGTTAGAATCCATAAACGGTGTGGCGTCGATCAAAATAGGCGGCGGCTTAGAAAGCGAAATTCACGTATTGGTTGATCAACAAAAGGCCAGTCAATTAGCCATCCCCATGAGCGACATCATCAAACGCTTAAAAGAAGAAAACGTTAATGCTGCAGGCGGGCGTGTCGACGATGGCTCTCAAGCTTACACCGTACGCACCCTTAATCAGTTCACTAGCATACAAGATATGCAAAATGTGTTTGTTGCTCGACGTGACAACAAAAATATCCGCTTAGGTGATATTGCTGTTATTCAAGATGCTTATAAAGAGCGGGATTCAATTACACGGTTCGACGGGTTAGAAGGAGTCGAAATTGCCATTTACAAAGAGGGGGATGCTAATACAGTACAAGTTGCACAAAATGTAAATGCAGAACTGCGTCAACTAGAAAGCGCATTACCGGCTAACTACAAAATCCAGCTGATTTATGACCAGTCAGTATTCATTGCTAATGCCATCGACGATGTGAAATCTGCAGGCATAATAGGTGGGGTGCTGGCGATGGTGGTGTTGTATTTATTTCTACGTAATGTTTGGCCCACCCTCATCATTTCTCTTTCTATTCCTGTGTCTATCATTGCCACGTTCAACCTTATGTATGGCAACAACATCAGCTTGAACATCATGAGTTTGGGCGGTATTGCGTTGGCCATCGGCCTATTGGTCGATAACGCCATTGTCGTGCTTGAAAACATAGAGCGGCACAAGCAAACACAAAGCGATGTTAAACAGGCGGCAGCACAAGGAACGAAACAGGTATCCATGGCGATCATCGCCTCTACCCTTACCACCATGGCGGTATTCTTTCCTTTGGTATTTGTTAAAGGTATCGCCGGTCAATTGTTTGCCGATCAAGCCCTGACCGTTACCTTTGCGTTAGGAGCCTCTTTGCTTGTTGCCTTAACCGTTATTCCTATGTTGGCGGCACGAGCGCGCTCGAAACCCGCTCATGGCGACACGTCCCTAAGTGTAACGGACAGCGCTAACACGCATCAGCAAACCCCACGCCCGTTAACAAACCCCTTATATGACACCATTAATTCGTCTGGTGCAGGGTTTGATTCTGACATTGACCCTAGCCTTAATAACAGCTCTGTTGGTCAGGCTGGTGTTAAAAGTGGCGGCGAACCAAGTGTCACCAGACGGATCTTCGCCACTCTCGCGCTGCCTTTTGTGTGGTTATCCCGTGGGGTGTTTCATTACCTACCCCTTATTTTATCTACAGCAGTACTCATCGTTTTTAGAGCGTTAGCTAAGCTAATGGGCATTATTTTCAAACCGCTGCTATGGCTATTTGATAAAGGCCTCAACTTCGTGTCTATTTACTATGCACGCTTACTAAAACTTGCACTGCGGGCACCCGCGTTGCTGCTGGTTGGCATAGTGGCAATGGCCGCCAGCTCATTAATGTTTATTCCGCGGCTCGGTATGGAGCTCATCCCGAGTATGTCTCAGGGGGAATTCTACGTTGAAGTCACCTTACCAAGCGGCACATTGCTCAGCCATACCGATAATACCTTATCCGCATTGTCCGCCTTTACCGAGGCGCAGGACGGCGTAAAACGCACTTATTCATTGGCCGGCACTGGCAGTTTAATGAACGCGTCAGCCAGCCAGGGCGGCGAAAACTGGGGTAAATTAAATGTTGTGATGCAAAGCAATGCAACAAGTGAGCAACTAAAAAGTCTACAACAGAAAATGCGAGACTACTTACAAAGACAAGCTGGGGTGCAGGCAGAGTTTGGCCAACCCGAATTGTTTAGCTTTGCAGCTCCGTTATCTATCGATTTAGTTGGCTACAACCTCACTAGCTTGGCTAAATACAGCACAATCTTAGTAGACGCTCTACAACAAGACTCGCGTTTTAGCGATGTCACCAGCTCCCTGCAGCGAGGCACACCAGAGCTTAAAATCACCTTTGATCACGCAAAACTTGCTCAACTAGGCTTAAGTGCACCCCAGGTGTCCACACTGATAAACGCCAAAGTCGGTGGTGAAGTGGCAAGCCAGTTCAATTTAGATGATCGCAAAATTGATATTCTGGTGCGCAGCCTCATCACGCAGCGTGATTCAATTGAGGATATAGGGCGCATTATAGTGAATCCTGGGGCACAGCGAGCCATTGCTTTAAATGCCGTAGCGGACTTGAGCATGTCTATTGGACCAAGTGAAATTACTCGTATCGGGCAAGAACGCGTCGCGGTGATATCTGCCAATCTCGCCTATGGTGATTTAGCCCAAGCTGTTGAGATGGCTAATCAACATATTAAAGACATGAACTTACCGTATTCGCTGCAAGCACGAGTGGCCGGGCAAAGCGAAGAGATGAAAACCAGTTTCGCGTCTTTGAAGTTTGCTCTGGCACTGGCTGTCTTCTTAGTGTATCTGGTCATGGCATCTCAATTTGAGTCGCTGTTGCATCCACTATTGATATTGCTCACTGTGCCGCTGGCATGTGCAGGCTCCATATTCGGCTTGTTTATCACTCAAACGAACATCAGCGTGGTGGTGTTTATTGGTCTTATCATGTTGGCAGGTATTGTGGTGAATAATGCGATTGTGCTTATTGACCGCATTAATCAGTTGAGGACAGAGGGCGTAATAAAGACACAGGCTATTATCGAAGCCGCCCACAATCGACTTCGCCCTATATTGATGACAACCTTAACCACTTCCCTAGGGTTACTGCCGATGGCGCTTGGGCTTGGCGAAGGTGCTGAGATGCGCATTCCTATGGCAGTCACCGTGATATTTGGCTTGCTGTTCGCAACGCTGCTCACCTTGTTCTTTATTCCGTGTTTATATGCCCTGTTTGATCGCAAATCAGATGCATTAATGGCGCAAAATGCGCAACCGACGAGCATGACAAACAAGGCGCTAGGTTATGAATAAGCCCGACATGCAACAAAATCAACAAGAGCAAGCAAAATTCGCCGCTGCAGGCGCCAGCTTAGCGGCCTTTGCTATGCGACGCCCCGTGACAATAGGAATGTTGTTCTTGTCCATGTTGTTATTTGGCATCTTGGCCTCGCAACTATTACCGCTGGAGAAATTCCCCAGTATTGATATCCCTGAAATAGCCATTCGAATTCCTTATGAAAATGCCACACCGGCTGAAATAGAGAAAATGATCACTCGCCCAGTGGAAGAAGTACTGGCCACCATGTCAGGCATCAAGCGCTTACGTTCGAAATCAACCGAAGACGCGGCTGAAATACAGCTACAATTTGCCTGGGACGAAAACCTCAAAGCCAAGGGCATTGAAGCCAGAGAAAAGATAGACGCCATTCGCAATGACTTACCTGCAGATGTAGAGCGAATTTTGGTTTATCAATTCAATACCAGTGATTTACCTATTTTCCAGTTGAGGGTATCCAGTGAGCGTGACTTGTCTGATGCCTATGACTTACTTGAGCGCAACCTTAAAATACCCATTGAACGGGTTGCAGGTGTGTCAAAAGTTGAGTTGTACGGCGTGCTTAAAAAACAGATCGCTATTCGTATAGATACCCAAAAACAAGCCAGTTTGGGTATTACCAATAAGCAACTGCTCAGTGCGCTGCGCCAAGCAAACTTTGCTATGACCGCAGGCTCTTTTTACGACCTAGAACAAAAGATAACCATCAATCCCCAGGGCGAATTTAGCAATATAGAAGACATTAACGCGTTGATCATCAAAAAGGGCGTACTGTTAAGTGACATCGCCCGAATCGGCTATGAAAGCCCTAAGCGCACCGAGGGCAGACATTTAGATAGAACCTACGCCGTTGGCTTTAATATCTATAGGGAGTCAAACAGTAACTTGGTCGCGGTGTCCGATGCAGTCATGAAAGTCATTAACCACGCCGATGAGAGTCCTGCCTTTACAGGCATCACACTTTTCGTGATGGATGATGAAGCTGCCAGTGTGACCGAGTCCCTGGGCGATTTACTCAATGCAGGCTTACTCGGTGCACTGCTATCCGTTATGGTGCTGTATACGTTTCTACGAAACTTAACCACAACATTAATCGTTGTTTTATCTGTGCCCTTTTCTATTTGCATCACGTTAGGGTGTATGTACTTTATGGGGTACACCATCAACATACTGTCCATGATGGGTTTGATGCTTGCGGTGGGCATGTTAGTGGATAACGCCGTGGTAGTCACCGAGAGTATTCAACAAGAACGCAATCATTACCCTAACCCAATTGACGCGACAAAAGCCGGTGTGGGTAAAGTCAGCTTGGCGGTGATTGCAGGGACGACCACCACAGCAATAGTATTTTTACCTAACATAATTGGCGTAAAAGTGAATCTCACCATATTTCTTGAGCATGTGGCCATTGCGATTTGTATTTCATTGTTTGCGTCTTTGCTTATCGCCCAAACCTTGATCCCCCTGCTTACTAGCCGATTATCCAGCGGCCTATCGAGTAAAACCGTGAATGCAACTGCTCAAGCACCTGGCATGGGCAAACTCGCCGAACAATACCAACGCGTCCTTAGCTGGTCTCTAACGCACCGTGGCCTAACGTGTGTTATTGCTCTACTGATACTCGTCAGCACGGCTATTCCTATGCAGTTTGTCACTGGGGATGATGATGACGACAACAACAGTCGGTTATGGCTTAACTATGACATACAAGGCAATTACAGTTTAGCTGAGGTCGAAAAGTCAGTCGACAAAATGGAAGCTTACTTGTACGCCAATCAAGATGCGTTTCAAATTGAGCAGGTCTACACCTATTTTACAGCGGGTGAAGCGACGTCAGCGCTGACCCTAAAAAATGATATGCCAATCTCCAAAGGCGAACTAAAAGAGCGGATCCTCAAAGATATGCCTAAGTTTGCCCGCGCTCGGCCATCCTTTAAGTGGGAAGAAGGTAATGGCGGTGGTCTGCAGCTAACCTTATTAGGTGACTCATCTGCATCCTTAAGTGACGTCGCTGAACGTGTATTACCAGCAATTAAGCGAATTGATGGCCTGACTGACGTGGGAATTGAGGGCAATAATCAGAAATTCGAACTGCAAGTGATTGTCGATCGAAATAAAGCGTATCGTTATGGCTTATCCGCCAGCGATGTGGCCAACACTATTGCCAGTGGTTTACGCGGTACTAACCTTCGTACCTTTAGAGACGCTGAAAGTGGTGAGATTGGGATACGTATGCTGTTCGATGAAGCACTGCAGGAGTCTATTACAGAACTTAAAAACCTCACCATTTCTCGCATTGGTCAGCGGACTATTACGCTAGATATGGTCAGCGAAACCGAAATCGTACCGCGCTTAGCAGAAATCCGCCGTAGTTACCGTCAAACCTCCTTGACCATAGGTGCCAATATGGAAGAGGACGTTACGCTGCAGCAAGCCAAAGAGCGTATCGAAAACGTGATGCAGTACCTCACCCTACCCGATGGCTATAGTTGGACCTTTGATGGCAGTATCGATAGACAAAACCAGAATGAAGCTGTCATGCAAACCAACATGTTATTGGCCATTTGCATGATTTACGTCGTGATGGCTGCACTGTTTGAATCATTACTGTTACCCACCGCAGTCATCACCTCATTATTATTCTCACTGACCGGTGTATTTTGGGCGTTGTTTGTCACAGGCACCGCTATGTCAGTCATGAGCATGATAGGCATGCTGATATTGATGGGAATTGTGGTGAATAACGGCATTGTGCTGGTCGACCGGATAAATCAGTTGATTGGTCAGGGTATAGCAATCAATGCCGCTGTCATTGAAGCATGTTTAACCCGGGTGAGACCTATTTTGATGACAGTCGCGACCACTATTGTTGGCTTAGTGCCATTAGCACTGGGTAACACCTCTATTGGCGGTGATGGCCCGGCCTATTCCCCTATGGCGATAGCGATTATTGGTGGTTTAACCTTTTCTACCGCGACTAGCTTGGTGCTGGTTCCTCTGGCGTATGTATTACTGCTGCGCATGCGAGCGAAAACCGCACACTTAATAGAGACCTCGAAACAATGGGCGAATAAAGTCGTTGAGATTTAGCGTGCCGTTGAAGCCTTTGAATTGTCATACATAAATTGAGAATTCAAAGGCTTTGGTTTAGGCTATCGAAAATTTTGCCAGTCGAGTTGCTATGATCACCCATCAGCCAAACCCTACCTATTTACCAAGCGAAGCCCGCTACCAAAATATGCCCTACAAACGTTGTGGTAAAAGCGGTATTCAACTACCCCGTTTATCCTTAGGTTTATGGCAAAATTTTGGCGAAGTCGATACATACAGCAATGCTCAAGCGATGGTGCACAAAGCGTTTGACTTGGGGATCAATCATTTTGATTTAGCCAACAATTATGGCCCTCCCTACGGCTCTGCTGAATCAACCTTTGGCAAGATAATGACAAAGAGCTTAGCGCCCTATCGCGACGAGTTACTGATATCCAGTAAAGCCGGTTACGACATGTGGCCAGGCCCGTTTGGCATTGGTGGCTCACGCAAGTATTTGCTTGCCAGCTGTGACCAAAGCTTAAAGCGCACAGGACTTGAATACTTTGACGTGTTTTATTCCCATCGCTTTGACCCGGACACGCCGCTGGAAGAAACGATGCAAGCCTTAGATTATATCGTGCGCTCGGGACGTGCTTTGTATGTGGGCATTTCAAATTACAGCGCCGAGCAAACTCTACAGGCTATCGCTATTCTTAATGATTTAGGCACGCCATTGTTGGTGCATCAGCCCCGCTATAATATGTTTGACCGTTGGATTGAAGAGGGTTTGACAGATGTGCTTGCGGACAACGGCGTTGGCTCAGTGGTGTTTTCCCCATTAGCCCAGGGCTTCCTAACCAATAAGTATCTTAGGGGTATCCCTGAAGGTTCACGCGCTGCACGCACTGAGCAAATCCATCTGAGCGCTGACCATATCACTCAAGACAAAATAGCAAAGGTGCAAAAGCTCAACGAAGTAGCCATTGAGCGCAATCAGAGTTTAGCGCAGCTTGCATTGGCTTGGGTACTTCAACCCCAGGCTGTGACCTCTGCAATTATCGGCGCTAGCCGAGTGGAACAAATTGAAGACTGCGTAGCCGCTTTGAACAACCTACAATTTAGCCCAGAACAACTTGCCAACATTAATCAGATATTGGCGGGTTAATGGGAATATCGACAGAAATGCAAAATAATATTGATACTGATAGCAAAAACCAAGACACCGATGATGGTCAAACTGCAGACGGCAGCGAAATTAAAATGGACAGCGTCACCCTGTGCATCATTAATCCTAAAAGCCCACAAAACATGGGCAGTATTCTGCGTGCAGCCGGATGTTATGGCGCTGATACCATCTACTACACAGGGGAACGTTATGCGCGCGCTCGAGCGTTCAATACCGATACTAAAAATGTCGGTTTAAACATTCCAGTTGAACAGGTCACCACACCTGAGCCAGCGCCCGGCATAGCCATGGTGGCTGTCGAATTAGTAGAGGGCGCTACGCCCTTACCTCACTTTAGTCACCCTAAACATGCATACTATGTATTTGGTCCAGAAGATGGCTCTATTGAACAAAGCATTTTAGATAGATGCCAACATGTGGTGTATGTACCGACTAAAGGCTGCATGAACTTAGCAGCGACGGTGAACGTATTGCTTTATGACCGTCTCGCCAAATCGAACAACACCCAATACGGTGACCAAGTGATTGTTGCGAGTCGAGACACCAATAATAGGACCAGTGTGCTAAATAAAGCACAATCACAGGATCAGTAAGCGCCGACAAATAGCGCATTTTATGTGCACAACAGTGGTGATGGTTTACGCACAGCGGGTGTCGGACACCGCGAGTCGCACACCGCGTTTTCCGCTCTTCTGTACACATCAAGCTGGCGATTACGTGGAGTTATACATAGTGAAGGCATATTAGACAGATATTTATTTTAAAGGCCCGCGTAGGTTACGCGTAACATAAAGTAGTGTATTTAAGAATAAGTTAACCGTAATAATTTCATTTTCTAGGATGAACACGTGAACAAAACTACATATTTATTTAGCAGCCTAGTACTGAGCATACTCTTTGTGCTCACCGCTTGTTCTGAACAATCAGAGGTTAAGCACGAAGTCATTCGGCCCATTGCTTGGGCAAAAGTAAAAACGCATGACTTGACCCAAGTGCGCAGATTAGCCGGTGCCACTGCCGCAATTGAAAAAGCGTCACTGAGCTTTTTGGTTGGCGGTAAAGTCGATGGTGTATCGGTTAATCTAGGCCAGAAAATCACTAAGGGTCAAGTGCTAGCCACACTCGACCAACGCAGTTTTAATCTTAACTATCAATCCGCTCAAGCGAAATATGCCCAAGCTAGCTCCGCATTGAACGAAGCTGAAAATGAGTATCAGCGCTATAAAGAACTTGTTGAACAAGGGTTGGTATCAAAGTCTGGTTTTGACAACGCAGAAGCAGCGTATAAATCAGCCCTAAGTAACGTTGAAGTCGCTAAAAGTCAGCTTGAACTAGCCACCAAAGACCGACAAGACAGTACCCTTCAAGCACCCTACGATGGCGTTATTACTAAACGTATGATCGAGCCATCACAGCAAATTTCTCCGGGACAAAGCGTATTTGAAGTTGAAGGTCACGGTGGTCTTGAAGTTCATGTGTCAGTACCTGAGAGTTTAATTCAACAATTATCCAACGGCATGATTGTTCCTGTGCGTTTCCCTGCTGCGCCAAATGTTGAACTAACGGGTGTTATCACCGAAGTGGGTACTCGAGCTGAAACCGCAAATGCATTCCCTATCACTATGGTCTTAAACGGCAGTTCACCGCAACTGCGCGCTGGAATGACGGCTGAAGTAGACATCACTTATATCAATGAGACATATGAAAACGCCTTGTCCCAAGTAGGAGATGGTCAAAGCACTGAGGGCCAATCTGCCGATGACCAGAGTGCTAAAGGCAAGAACCTTGGCGGTCAGATGAATGGCGCAAATGTAGCGGCGAAAGAAACCATGATCATTCCTGTGTCTGCGTTAGGTGCGGGCTTGAATCAAACTAAGTACGTATTTGTTTATGACGACGCTACGCAAACCGTGTCAAAACGAGACGTAGTGGCCAGCAACATTTTGGGTAATGAGGTCTTTATCGCAAAGGGCCTCAAAGCGCAGGAAATTATCGCTATCGCGGGCGTGTCCTTTCTGCGAGATGGTCAGAAAGTGACCTTGCTCGATGCCAATGTAAAACGCTTCAACTAACGGCTGAGCACTATGAATCTTACGGAATTTTCTTTTAAACATCAGAAATTGGTACTGATGATCGTTGCTATTTTACTCATCAATGGCGTCATCTCCTACTTCACCCTGCCTGCACGTGAAGATCCAAGCATCACTATTCGTGAAGCAATTGTGAGTACTGCCTACCCTGGTATGTCGCCTGATCGTGTCGAGCTATTGATCACCAAAACACTAGAGGAAGAAATCCGCAAAATACCCGAAGTGGAAAAACTACGCTCGTCTTCCTCTACCGGTTTATCCGTTATTCACGTAGAAATATACGACCGTTACTTCAACTTAGATGCAATATGGCAAGACGTGCGCAACAAGGTGGCGCAAGCACAAGCCTCACTTCCAGAAGGAACCAGCGCTCCTTATGTGAATGATGAGTTTGGCGATGTATCAGTACTGACATTGGCACTCACCGCAGATGGTTTTGACTTAAGCAAGATGTTCGACATTTCAAAGCACACCCGGGATACCTTGTATGCGGTAAAAGGTACGAAAAAAATTGAATTACTAGGGGTACAAGATGAGCGCATTTATTTAGAAACCTCTAACGCGAAACTCTCTCAGCTAGGCATTTCTCCCAATGCATTAATGAGCGCACTTCAAACCCAGAATATCATTAGTTCGGGCGGACAAATCGACACAGGCTTATTGTCTTTTATCATTGAGCCTACGGGCAACTTTAGCAGTCTAGAAGACTTAGCCGAAACGTACATAACCATTCCAGGGACCCAAGAGTCAATTGCGCTTAGCGATATTGCCACACTTAATCGAGGCTATGTTGACCCGCCAGATGACTTAGCCTACTTCAATGGCGAGCAAGCTATTGTCTTCGCCATTTCTATGTTGCCTGAATACAATATATTGGAGTATGCCCCTCGCCTCAAAGCCGCCATTGAACAACTTGAAAGTTCCCTGCCTGTTGGGTATCAGCTGCATATCGCCACGTACCAAGCCGAGCAAGTGGAAAAAACCGTTCAAGGTGTGTCTATGAACGTATTACAAACGCTCATTATCGTGTTGATTGTGGTGGTGCTCTTCTTAGGCATGCGCACTGGTCTAATCGTTGGCACGATAGTGCCATTTGTCATGCTCTCGACTTTAACTATTATGCAAGTTTTTGACATTCGTTTAGAGCGCATGAGTCTGGCCACGCTCATCATCGCCTTAGGTTTGCTGGTGGATAATGGCATCGTTATCGCTGAGGATTTTAAGCGACGTTTAGAAGATGGCGAAGAGCGTTTCAAGGCCATGACCCAAGGCGGTAAAGAACTTGCCGTACCTTTACTCAGTTCATCCGCCACGACTATTTTGTTCTTCTTACCCCTGATGCTCGCTGAGCACGTTGCCGGAGAGTACACGCGTTCGGTATCCTTGGTTATCTTGATCACTTTATTGACCAGCTGGGTGCTGGCGCTATGCGTTACACCACTGTTGTGTTATCACTTTATCAAAGTGGATGAGCCCCAGGGTGGCGCTGATGCACTGGCTTCAAAGAAAGTTACAGGGCGTTACGAATCGTTCTTGCACGTGATCCTGCGCTATAAATTGCTCTTTATGGGCACGCTGTTCGCACTATTAATCGCGTCGGTATTCGCCATGAAAATGATACCAAAACAGTTTTTTCCTGAATCTGATCGCAACCAATTGATCGTTAACATCGATTTACCCAGCGGCACATCTGAGCGGCAAACTAACACCCAAATGCGCAATATTATGGATTGGCTTGATAATGATTCAGGTTATGACTTTATTGAAAGCCATTCTGCTTATGTTGGTTTCAGTGGGCCACGCTTTGTATTGTCTCTGAGTCCTGAGGATCCCGCCGAGAATAAAGCCTTTATGGTGCTCAATATCAAACCAGAGAACGACATCGCCGCGTTAGCTATTAAGCTTGATGAAGATCTCGAAAAGCATTTCGTCAACATCTCTGTGCGGGCTAAAAAGATGTTCTTGGGCCCGTCTGACTCAAAAACGATTAAAATCCAAGTTAAGGGCCCAGACAAAGACGTCATTTATCAAAAAGCTCAGGAGGTCATGGACCTGCTCTATGATGTGCCAGATACCCGGGACATCCGCAATGACTGGGAAAGTATGATCGCTAAGATTGAAGTGCGGGTTGACCAGCAACGTGCCCGCCGCGCATCAGTTACTTCACAAGACATCGCCAATTCTTTGCAAGCGTATTTCTCTGGTGCATCGGTCACAGAGTTTCGAGAAGAAGATGACATTATCCCTATCATGTTCAGGGCCAGTGACGCCGAGAGGCACAACCTAGACCGTTTACGCTCATTGAATGTGTTCTCTCAAGCCACGGGCAAGGCTATCCCGCTGTTTCAGGTAGCTGAGTTTTCACCGGTAAACCAATACTCGATTATTCAGCGCGAAGACATGTTTACCACTGTCAGTGTTGAGGCCAGAAATAGCCGTATGGCTGCAGAAGATTTAAAAGCAATAATCGATGCAGATATTCAAAAATTAGCCGCTGAGCTGCCGCTAAATCATCACATCGAATACGACGGTGTGATTGTGCAATCACAAGAAGCGCAACAGGCGCTTAGCGCAAGCATGCCAATGGTATTAGGCTTGATTCTGATTTTGTTAGTGGCGCAATTTAACTCATTTAGGCGTGCAGGCATTATTGTATTAACCATGCCTCTGTCCTTTATCGGAGCGGTACTGGGCTTAAGCGTTATGTTTGCACCGTTTGGTTTTATGGTGACCTTGGGCTTGTACAGCTTAGCGGGGATTATCATCAATAACGCAATTGTGTTGATTGATAGAATTGATATTGAGCGACGTGACGGTGCATCTGATTACGATGCCATAGTGAACGCCTGTATTACTCGGGTCCGGCCTATTGCGATGACCACCATTACTACCGTGGCGGGCCTACTGCCATTGATACTCAGCCACGACCCACTTTTTTATGGCATGGCGTGTGTGATTGCTTTTGGTCTCGCTGTGGGCACGGTGCTGACGTTAGGCGCGGTACCTGTGTTGTACGCTGGATTTTTCAGGGTCTCCCGTGAAGAGTCGGCCAGCGCCGATTAAACAGGTCCCTCATAGGTATAAAAGTAAGAGGAATGCTTAATTTGAACAAAAAAACCGGCTCACGTACCAGAATAACGTGAGCCGGTCTTTTTATATCTAGCAATTATTCTGGTGGGCTTTCAAGCGCAGCAATGGTCACTGGCACGCCGTTAAGCACTGCATTGCCAGACAATTCATCGAGGCACATTTCATCGGTCAAATCGTTGACACTCACCCCACTGTTTTGCTCAGCTAACGACCAGCTACTACCCGCTTTATTGTGACCCCAGCCATGAGGGATAGAAATCACGCCAGGCATGATCTTTTCAGTTAGCTCAGCGGCAATTTCCACTTGGCCTACCCTAGATGTAACAGTAATAAACTGCCCATCTTTAATACTAAACCGTGCTGCATCATCTGGATGTATTTGCGCACTGCAACGGGGGTTTTGGCCTTTTTGATTGCTCTTCACGCCTTTCATCATTCTTGGGCTGTTATGTAGCCAAGAGTTATTTGATTTCAAGTGACGGCGACCAATCAAATCTAACGTAGCTGCTGAACGAGCGTTCAAGGGAGACAAATCACTGAAAAAATGGTGCTCAACTCTAGGCAAATCAGCCATGAAGTAATCAAATGCCATGCTGATTTTTTTGTCTGTGTGATAAATAGCCCCGGGTAACTCAGGTTGTAAAGGGCCTAAGTCGATGCCGTGAGGCTGATCGCGCAAGGTTTGAATACTAATATCGTGCTCGCCATTGGCGTAACGACCGGATTTGAGCATGTCGTCCACCACCCCAGTAGGCTCTTTATCCCACAATTTGGCATAATGCTCAGTGGCTTTACCATTTAGCTGATCGATGCGCTCTGCTAGGCCAAGGTATATTTGCCAATCTGTTTTGGTATCCGCTGGTTGGCTAAATAATGCAGGTGAAAATTTCGCACTGTTACGCACCGCGAAATTATGAAATACCACGTCGTAATGATCCCGCTCTAGAGCGGTGACGGGTGGCAAAATAATATCCGCGTGGCGACTGGTTTCGGTAATGTAGAAATCTACCGCCACCACAAACTCTAGTTGCTCAAAGGCCTTATCTAGCTGTTTGCCATTTGATGTGGTGAGTACCGGGTTGCCCCCACCTATCACCATGGCTTTAATTTGCCCATCCCCTGGGGTGGTGATTTCTTCTGACAATGCAGCGACAGGATACTCACCCGCAAAGGCTGGCAACTTACGTACACGCGAGCTGTACTTACCCATGGTGCCACGCCCAGAGTGGGGTAAGGTATCTGCCGCAGGTTGGGTGAACATCATGCCGCCTCGGCGGTTGAAGTTACCAGAAAGCATGTTGAACAACATAATAAGGTACTGGGTCAATGTGCCAAAGACTTGCACACTCGCGCCCATTCTGCCGTAACAAAAAGCCGACTTTGCTGCGCAAAACTCGCTCACCATTGTCTCTATTTCTTCGCTGCTTATCCCTACTCTCTTTGCCACTCGCTCTGGTGAGTACGGTTTTACATATGCTTCAACTTGCAGTAAATCCGGAGCGTGCTCTAGTAGCTCTCCTGCATCCACTAAGCCTTTTGCAAATAACGTATGCAACATGGCTAACATCAGCAATACATCACTACCTGGTTTAATAAAGTGATGGTCGCAGCTTATATCTGCTGTTTCTGATTTTTTAGGATCGATCACCACCACCTTGCCGCCACGTTTTTGGATCGCTTTCAAGCGACGTTTAATGTGCGGCACTGTCATGATACTGCCGTTTGAAGCTAGAGGATTACCACCTATGATCATGAAATAATCGGTGTGATCAATGTCACCAATTGGAATTTGCAGCTGATGCCCAAACATCTGTCGACTCACAATATGATGAGGCAATTGATCAACAGAGGTCGCGGAATAGCGATTATGGGTGTTCAAGGCGCGATAGAAATACGGACCAAATAAGATGCTGCCCATATTGTGGGCATTTGGGTTACCTAAGTAGACCCCAACTGCATCTTTACCGTGCTTATGTTGAATGCCATGTAATTTTTCGGCGACCGTATCTAGTGCTTCTTCCCAGCCAATAGGTTCAAAGCCTGAGGCTGTTTTACGCATAGGTTGGCGTAAACGTTGTGGATCGTCGTATAAATCTTTAAGGGCAGCCGCTTTAGGGCATACGTGACCTTCGCTAAAGGGGTTCTTTTTGTCCCCAGCAATGGAGATAATTTCACGTTCCACTGTGGTCACTTCAATGCCACACATGGCTTCGCATAGGGTACAGGTTGAAAAGTGTTTTTGCGGCTGTGCTTGCATCACAACGTTATCCTTTAATTTACGTAAACAGAACGTTATAGATTTAACATCTTATACACAAGCATCATCGAAATTTATTAAACAGTCCTTCAGGCCTTGCTGTATGAGGTTCTCATCTAAACTCGGGGCCGAGTCCTTTGAGCATACTTAACAGTAATTTGTGTTTCTTCAGATCAACAGGTTTATGAATTATCTCGCTACTCGCGGGGTATTGCTCTAAACAATTATGATTAACGAAGTTACGGCTAGGGCGGATCGGCCGATGGGTTAAACCGCCTGCACAATTAGGGCATACATTTGACAATATCTGTTCAACACACACTGCACAAAAGGTGCATTCGAATGAACAAATCATGGCATCTTTGGCATCAGGTGGTAATGCTTTGTTGCAGTGCTCGCACGTAGGACGTAGGGCTAACATAATGTTTATTCTCATCCTTTTTTCAAAATGTAAGTAATTGTTATCAAGTTGTATAGACACTCAGGCGCAATTAATTTACCCTTGTGAAACAAGACGTTAAAAGGCTTGGGTCAAGGTGTAAATGTACTCGTCTATGGCGAATGTCTCAAGGAACATAATTGAATATAACCGATACAAGTGCACAGGATACCGTGCTCGAAAAACCTTCTTCTAAGAAAAGCCTATGGGTTGTCGTCGCTGTTCTTTTTCTGTGCGCAGCGCTTATTTATGTATTTTGGAGTACGGTACGTAACTGGTCGTCTGCGGATACCAGTCTGTCGATGCAAAATGTGCGGGTAGCCACAGTGACCGTAAAAGACTTTGTACGAGATTTATCCGTCCAAGGTCGTGTTGTGGCCGCCGTTAGCCCTCGCCTTTATAGCCCAGCGCAAGGCACGATCACCTTTGAAGTTGATGCCGGGGACAAAGTAAAGAAAGGCCAATTATTGGCAACGATTGAAAGTCCAGAATTAACTAATCAGCTCAAGCAAGAAGAATCTAGCTTACAACGTAATAAGCTGGAATTAGACAGACAACGGATCCAAGGCAAAAAACTCGCCCTTGAGAAACAAAAAGCCGCGGATTTGGCTAAGGTTGCCACCGTAGCAGCAGAGCGTGAAAAGCGCCGCGCCGATAATGCCTATGCCACCCATGCCATAAGTCAAATTGATTTTGAAAAAGCCCAAGACGATTTAAAAAATGCGCAGTTGGTGCTCAAGCATGCATTGCAAGACGCCAGCTTAGATCAAGAAAGCCTCGACTTTGAGTTAAAAACCCAGCAGTTATTGGTACAACGCCAAGCGTTACAGGTATCAGAAACTAAGCGCCAAGTTGATCAGCTTCAAGTGCGCTCTCCTGTGGATGGCATCGTTGGCAACCTTGCGGTGCAACAGAAAAATCAGGTTAGTAAGAATCAACCGATTTTAAGTGTGGTGGATTTATCCGAATTTGAATTAGACGTTGATATCCCCGAAAGTTACGCAGACGACTTAGCGATCGGTATGGATGCACAAGTCAGTTTAAACTCTCAACAATACGCCGCTGTTTTAGTGACTATTTCCCCCGAAATTGAGAATAACCAAGTGGCCGGGCGTGTGCGTTTCGCCAAAGAAAACCATCAAGGCGAAGCCCTAAAGCAACCAGAAGGCCTAAGGCAGAATCAGCGACTGAGCACAAGAATACTCATGGAAAACAAGTCATCTGTGTTAACCCTACCCCGTGGTCAATTTTTACAAAGTGACAATGGTCGCTTTGCCTATGTCATTAAAGACAATATGGCATTACGCCAGCCTATTACGATAGGTGCGCGCAGCTTAAGTGAAGTGGAAATACTGGCAGGTTTGACCGAGGGTGACCAGGTTATTATCTCTTCAACCGACGCCCTTGATGGAGCTGAATCAGTGCTGTTAGCACGCTAGGTTCGACAGTGCGTTAACACCACTGTCTCTATGCTATAAACAACAACAACAAGGTGAAGTATGTTAGCAATGAATAATATTGGTAAGGTCTTTACTACTGATGTAGTGCAAACCCATGCACTCAAAGATTTTACTTTACAGGTCAACGAAGGGGATTTTCTGGCCGTAACCGGTACTTCAGGCTCAGGTAAAACCACGTTCTTAAACGTGGCAGGTTTGCTAGAAACGTTCGATAGCGGCGAATACACTCTTGATGGGCAAGATATTCAGGGCTTGACCGACCGCCAGCGCAGTCAATTACGCAATGAAAAGATAGGCTTTATTTTTCAAAGCTTTAATCTAATTCCCGATTTAAATTTATTTGATAATGTAGACGTGCCTCTGCGCTACCGTGGCTTTAATACTGCCCAGCGTAAGGAGCGAATATTGAATAGCTTAGAGCGAGTTGGCTTAGGCAAGCGTTTAAAACATTTCCCTGCTCAGTTATCAGGTGGTCAGCAACAGCGAGTCGCTATCGCACGGGCGCTAGCAGGCTCACCACGATTTTTACTGGCCGATGAGCCAACAGGTAACCTAGACAGTGAGATGGCAAAAAGTGTGATGGCGTTGCTACAAGAAATCAACCAAAGTGGCACGACTATCATCATGGTCACTCACGACCAAAGTTTAGCCCAGCAGGCTCAGCGACAAATAGTGGTGCGCGATGGCCGTGTGTGTGACTCAAGTACATCAAGCACTTCGCTCCAAGCAGACAGCGTACAACGTGTTTAGCTATTACTGCCGCTTGGCAATAAACAGTATTTTTCGCTCTAAAGTACATAGCGCGTTAACCATGCTAACCATTGCCTTGGGGATCGCAGCTTGCACCATTACATTAACCCTTGTTACTAGTATGTCAGCAAACCCAATAGCCCATAAAAGTGCGCAATTATTTCGCGTTCAACTGGATAACTGGGATCCGAATCAAGCCGCTGTGGCGCCCAACCTTCCCCCCGAACTTGTGACCTGGACAGATGCCAATAATATCGTACAGGCAAAATACGCTAAGCGGCAAAGCGCCAGTGCCATTACTTGGGGTATGGTGAACCCTGCACAGCAAGGTTTAACACCTTTTTTGGCGGTGATGCGCGTGACCAGTAAAGACTTTTTCCCTATGTTCGATGTGCCGTTTATTTACGGTGCGGGGTGGGATGAAAGTGCCGAGCACAATAATGATTACGTGGTTGTACTGAGTAAAGAGACTAACCAACGGGTGTTTGATGGCGCTAACTCCGTGGGGCAAACCTTGACCATGCTTGGTGCCACCTTTACGGTTGTTGGCGTTTTAGACGACTGGCATCTTTCACCGAAATTTTACGATATGTCTTACGGTGCATTTAGCGACTCTGAAGAGATGTATCTCCCGCTGGGTTTAAAAGCGGAATTCGAATTGCCCCACGGCGGCATAACCAGTTGTTGGAAGGCAGTGGAAAGTGAGCGCTACGATGCATTTTTGAATTCGGAATGCGTCAATTTTCAACTTTGGGTGGAGCTTGATGATCCTAAAGAGCTGTCTAAATTCAGTCTCTTTTTGACAAACTACGTCGAACAACAAAAGTCTCTGGGCCGCTTTCCGCGCCCGATTAACAATCGCTTGTTAAACGTAGAGCAGTGGCTTGATTACAAACAAGTGGTTAAACAAGATGTGCAAGTCATGTTTTGGCTGTCATTAATGTTTTTGCTGGTTTGCCTAATCAATGCTGCAAGTTTACTCAGTGCAAAGCTACATGCCAAGCACAGTGAAATAGGCCTGCGCCGAGCCCTTGGCGCTAATTTTGGCCAAATTGTTATGCAGTATTCACTAGAAATTATATTAATAGGTTTTTGTGGCGGCGTATTGGGTATCTTTTTAGCAGTAGTTGGCTTGCAAGGTGTTGCTGCACTTTATGCCGGATACGGCCATTTAGTTCACTTGAATATCACCATCGCCAGCGGTGTGATTGCATTAGCAGTGTTAGGCACTATCGTAGCCGGCCTTGTGCCCGTGTACACAGCGTGCAGGCCGATGCCCGCCATGCAAATCAAGCAATAAGCAGATCATGTAGATGAACGTATTTCTTAATGTAGGTCCAATCTTTCGCGCCTTAACCCGGCAGCGTTTCAGCGCTATATTAGTTGTCTTTCAAATAGCGATTACCATGGCTATCATCACTAATGGTTTAGCAATAACTTGGGATCGTTTCAGTCATATTGAACGCCATACTGGTATTGATGAACAGCACACCTTCTTTTTGACCAGCTCTGGTTTTACGCGAGACTTTAACCCTAGAGCGACAATTGAAAATGACTTGAGGCTTATTCGCGCCACTGATGGTGTGATTGACGCAGTGCAGACCAATTCGTTTCCTCTGTCTGATAGCGGTAACTGGTATGAATTACAAACCAGCACCGATAAAGACGCTGCGCTCATCCCTGCAGCTAGTTACAAGTTTGATGAGCATGGTATTAACACCTTTGCTTTAACACTAGTGGCCGGCGAAAATTTCAATGAGCAAGATACCCTATGGCTTAACGAGGCGGACAGTAAATGGCCAAGTCACGTATTGATCAGTAAAGCCACAGCGACGGCATTATTCGGTGAGTCAGATTGGCAAAGTGCGGTAGGCGAAACAATATATGTCAATCAAAGCACGCCTATTGTGGTCAAAGGCATAGTCGAACAACTGCATGCGCCTTGGGTTGAATGGCAGCACGTTGAAAATAGCATTATCTCCCCTGCCCGAGTGACCCATAACTCAGCACGCTATGTGATCCGTACCCATGCCAATAGACTAGATGATCTAATGCAAAGTCTGTCAGCAACACTCGCTAAAGAAAACACTCAGCGCGTCATACGTAAAATAAAGAGTATTCAACAAGCTAAAAACGAAATTTATGCCGCAGACATTGCGACTGTGAGCATTCTATTAGTCGTGATTGTTGTATTAGCGTTTGTGACCGCCATGGGCGTAGCAGGCTTGGCCAGTTTTAATATTGATAAGCGTCGCCAGCAAATTGGTATACGCAGAGCCCTGGGGGCTAGTAAACGACAAATTTTGCAGCATTTTATGCTTGAGAATGCATTGCTTTGCGCTATTGGCGCTGCTCTTGGCGTTGTACTCACCTTGGTGTTAAACATCTTTCTTGTTTCACAGTACGCACTTACCCCCTTGCCTATTTTCTATTTACCGCTAGGCATATTTATCATCTTTGTGATCAGTCAATTAGCGGTGATTAGACCCGCAGTGCGCGCAATGAGCGTATCACCCGCCATGGCGACCAGAAGTATATAATTTATTGGCTGATCAATGGATATTACTCAACACGGATAAAGCACCAATGCCGTTTGATACATCATTTGCTGGCGCAGGCCTGCACGCTGCTGCTGCATAACCGACAACAAATGTTGCCATTGTTGTGGGCAGTGCAGCGATAAATTTGCTAGAAATTTGAGTTGTACATCTGGGTAATGTTGTTTAACTAAATGTGATGTTAGCCAATCCACTTTTGGCAATAAAAGATGGGAATATTGGCCCGATACCGCAATGCGTATGCCTGCTAAATCAAAATCGCCAAAATAAATCCTTGGGCAACGGGGACGCGCGTGTTGCCATTGTTCGAGTAACGCCTTAGTACTGCTGCTGTGTTCACTGTCACCACGGTAAATAACCAAAAGCTTAGTTAGTTCTTGCGTCACCTGCCCTTGAAAGCGATGCCAATCATTAAAACTATCGCGGTTTTCGATGACCAGAAGGTTGTCGAAATCCGCTAAATTCACCCTAGCTAAATCCAGTTCTACATTAACCTGCTCACACGGGTAAAACTGCTGATTAAACGCGTTGAGTGTTTGCATGTCATTTGATAACAAAGGCGCTTGATGAGAAAGCGCACACAGCACTAACGATTGCGTGGGTTTTATTCGCCCTTGCTTTTCATCAGTGCTTTTTAAGGCTGCACTTTGATGTGTATCCTCGCTAAAATCAGCAAAAATATCCTCACCCACACTCAGCAAATAATTGTCGCGTATGGCCTCAATGCCATGACGAGTAAAACGGAAGTGCTTTTGCTTATTTAACCATTGCCCAGGCTGAATAAATTCTTGCTCGCACCAGGCCATAATATGGCTGACTGTGGCTATTTTGCTGGTGCGGGTCTGCTCATCATGCAATAAAGCAAAGTACTGTTCTTTGAGCAGCAGCTTGGCCTTAGGCATCAATGAGTCAGTCATAAATGCTAGCTCGCGGCCTGAAAATCACCGAAGAAACGCATGCCTAATTTAACATCTTGGATAATGTGCAGGTGGTTAAACGGACTCTTGCGCGCGCTGTCTTTTTCCAGCATGAAGCTTTGCTTATTTTGTTGCGGTAGGCCTTCGTATTCAGCCACAATCTGAAACAGCCACATTTCAGGCTCCCACGGCAGCTCATTCTCGGCGAGGTAATCGACCCCGCTGATCGCCGCGCTGCTCTCAATGACTTGCAAGAAGAAATCTTCAACATCTTTGGCCAACTGCTTTTGCTCTGTGGCCACCAAATCTTGTACTGACGTGGCAAAGCCTTGAGTTTGCTTTTCTGAATGCGACTCAGGCACTAAATCTCGTGGGGTAGCTCGTGCAATTTCAGCCAGTGCATAACTGTCTTGTGGCCTATCAAGGGCAACAAATGCTTGCGCAATGATACCGTGCGCTTGATTGATCACAGCGGGTACTTGACTGCGGTTTGGGTAATCCCCCACTTTGAAATTTGGGTGTTGACGTAAAAACGCACTCATTCGATTGACCAACAAAGCGCGCTCTTGTTGATGACGGAAACGCGCCATTAACAACACCAAACGTTTTTGTACTTCCAGCAAAGAGCCCGAATGCTCGGATATACGCGCTTGTAGCTGACTCACGAGGAGTTTTCGTAGGCCGCCGTCACTGCCAGCAAGTTGAATTAAATCATCAAAGCTAATGATTTTGAATCCATCGAGAATACGTCTTAATTGACGCTGTGCTAGTTCAATTTCAAGAATTTTATCATCTAGACTGCTGACAAAACCAAACTCGGTATTAAGCCTATGCCAGAGGCTTTCAATGGCATCGCCAAACTGCCCAGTCATGTCATGTACCCGCTCAGTCAGCAGTTGCATATGATGCTCACTTGCTGCGTAGTCGCCTTTTTGCCTAGCTGCTTGCAACGACTGCACTCGGGTATGAATTAAGTCTAAATGTTCGCCCACATCAGAGTTGATCTGGCGTTTGCGCTCATCTTGGGTTAACCCAGCGATGAGCTCATTAACATTAGGGCGTAAACTCAGGGGTTGCTGCTCATCTGGGCGCCATAAAATACGCCCATTGATTAACTTTTCAAGCGCCTGTTGGCTAAAGCTGCTTTCATCCACATGGCCTTGCAAATAACCTTGCATAAGGGCATCTGCATGTTTGCCAATCAGCTCTAGGCGCTCTTTGCCCAGTTGAAATAACGGATTGCTCTGGGCATTACTTTTGCCTTCGTTGATGTTGCTCAAAACATGGCCTCTTGCTCAGGGGCATCTTCGTCAATGGGCACATTTTCTTCGTCTTTTATAAAGCGCACTAATTCGATGAGTTGCTCGACTTTACCGGTCACAATATAAAACAAGCGGTCTTTATGGGGCTGATAGATGTAGCCCAATTCTTTGATGCGCTTAAACACTTGCTTGATCTGCATATCAGCTTTGTCACTGGTGGACTTAAAAAGCTTGTCGTTAGATAACTGCCCTAACCGCTGAATAAGGGATTGGTTATCTACCACTTTTGATTCAAAGTCTTGCAATTTGATGGTGTCACCTGCACTTAGAGCACCATCGCGTCCCATGGCTTCTTGCACCAATTGCATCCATTCGAGCATGGGTAACAATGATTGCACCGTCGCATTAAATTGCTGACTGAGTTGCTGCCGCGCTTGTTGATTAAGATCGCAATAGGCCAAAAAGTACACGGCGCCGTCTTCACTTTTTGCCACGCGGCGATTGAGAGGGCGCAAAAAATGATTCAGATCTTCAACCAGTTGTTCGTTTTGCAGTTTATGAAAACTGTGCTCGTCAGTCACCGCACAAATAAACTCGCCTTCTAGTAAACGCTCGAGTAATGGGCCATTTTCTATCATGCTGTCACCTGTGGTTTTTCGTTATCTGCTGTGTGGTTAGCATTACTGCTAGATAGGCTATTTTGTTGCAAGCGTGCAGCAATACGACTGAGCTTAGGCTCTATCTTCTCAAGGCGTTGGCGCTGCTTATCGATTAAGTATCTGTGTTTAAACAACATCAATACATCAGACTCAGGGTTAGGAAACGCCCCTAAAATATTGATGTGATTGGTATCACAGGCAGCGAACAGCTTTTCAACATTGTGATAGGCAAGCGTACCAATTTCATCGATAGGCCAATGGATATCAATATTCGCTTGGTTTCTTAGCAAGCGCGTAAAGGCCAGTAAGAACTTACACAAAATCAAATACGCCATACCATGACTGGATGACTCCAGTAATTGCCTGTCATTTTTAATCACTAAATCTGAGCCGCCTTCATTTAGGTGCAGCTCTAATCGCAGCAAAGACTCAATGCTGTAATTGGCATCGTTTGGCAGCACTTCAACCACATCGGCTAAAGTATCTAAGTAGGTTTCACTGGGCAAAAAGGCATCGGATTTATTCCAGTTATCATACTGCTCGGCAAAGCGTTTAAGAGGAGTCCAGAAATTCAGTTCATCCACGGTGGAGATAATCTTTACCTCTGAGCGGGCGATCCCATCTAGGGTCAAATCATCTGATACTTCGTCGGTGAGGCGTTTACTCTGCAGTGAGATCTTACGGTTAATATCGCTAAACACAGTAAAGAATTTATTTAAATCCCCGCCTATGGTTTCACCCTGCTCAACGATTTGTCGCTGACGAGAGGCTAAAATACTCAACAAACGCTGCAAAATAGGTAGGCGGTCACGCACGTTGGCATCTTCATCAAGCACGCTAAACGCTTGTAGCATGGTATCTAAAAAGTCTTTGCCGGCATCTTTGCCGAGATTCGCTTCAAACTCTGACAAAGCCTCTTTAAGTTTTTTCTCACCGCGGCTGCGACTCTCAAGCGCCTCGGTACAGCGACTAATACGCTCGGCTTGATCGCCTAAATTAATATCGCTTTCATCATTCGCTTTAAATGAAAAGGCAATATTGGCTAATTGGCGCACCATAGGTTCAATTTCGGTGATCAATGCACTGCAGGCCGATAAGCGTTTTTCAATCGCTGACAAGGCTTGGCTTAACTCAGTGCGTTTGTTTTGGTATTGACGTTGCAGCGTACTTTGTTGCTGAGTCAGTTGCTGTGCAGATGCTTTAAGCTCGGCTTCTTGCTCAAGTAACATTGGGCGTTGTTTCAGCCAATCTGACTGCATAAATGCTTTATATTCGTTTAGCTCTTCCCGGCGACTGGTCACCGTTTGAATTAAGCTTTTTAGGCTTTCGGTTTTCTGTTTGAGTGCCTTGAGGGTATTTGGGTCGATATCTTTGTTAGCAAGCTCTTGGTTAAATGCCTCTTCAAGCTGTTTAATTTGCTCACGATTTTGCTGACGTTTTTGCTCAACTTGCTTTTCTAATTCATCTATTTGCTCATCAAGCACAGCCACTTCATCCTGCCAACCAGATTTAAATTCAAGCAGCTGCTCGTCGTAATCGGATTTAAGCAAGGCAATGGCGTCAGCTTTTTGCTCAAGTATTTGCTTTTTCTCTTGCAGTAACGTGTCTAGGGCCGCTTGTGCTTGTTGACGACGTTTTTGTAGCGCTATTTTGAGCTCGTCTGAGTAACGCTGCTTAGCGCTTTGGGCGTAACTGACTTCTTGTTCAGCTTGTTCAAAGGCACGATTGCGCTCTGCGACTACTTCGCGCTGCATTTCAGCTTCTTGATGTGATTGATCAAGCTCTGCTTCAGCGCTTTTTTGTTCTTTTTCGGCTGCTAATAAGTGTTTTGTTGCTTGCTCAAGCGCCAGGCGCAATGCGGTTTCATCTTGGGCATAAGCGGGGGCATCAATCACTGAGGTATCTAATTGCACTCCCAATAAATGTTGTTCGTCTGAGGTCTCTACTAACTTTGGGGAAAGATCTTTTCGCTCAAGCAAAGGCTCAACAATCAATTTCCCTATGGATTGCTCCCAACCGGGTTTATTGTCTCGTAAAAATTGACGCAGGCTGTCTTGCTCAGGGGAAAGCTGCTTATGCAATTGTTGTAGATGATCTTTACTTTGGCGAGTAGCAAGACGGGCTCTGTGTAGCGTTTTGTCTGCTTCATCACGTTTGTGCTGGTACTGCTGATGCAAAGCTTCAGCTTGTTTTTTAGCACCAGAGCTTTGTTGCCATGCTCGCTGGGCGAGCTCTAAACGCTTATCGGCCAGCGCACCATTTTCCATTTCTTCATCTGTGGCAGAAGCGTGCTTCGCTTGGTGCTCTTGGCGCACAATACTGCGCTCAACGTCCATCAGCTGTTGTTCAAACTCTGACCCTTGCTGCTCTTTACGCTGCTCGAATTGGCTGCGCAGAGCGCTTTCTTTTTCATGATGGGTTTGACGAACAGTTTCTTTTTGCTGCCTGATGACCTTCACGCTTGCTTGATTCTTACGAGATAGACGCTCCAATGACTCAGATAATTTAAATTTCTGCTGCTCAAGTTGGCTTTGCAGATCTTTGTGTTGCTCTATGAGTAAGTTGTATTGCTCTAACGTTTGCTCGTATTCTTCCCGCGTTAGGGGTAATGCATCCATGTCTTTTTGCAGCTGTTCTATATCTGAGTCTTGGTACTTTTCGTACTGCTGCTGCAGGTGATCTAAACGAGAGGATTTGGCGGTTAATTGCTCGTTGGTTTCACTGAGCCGGCTGTTCAGTTCGCCTTCTGCTTGCTCGAAGATATCTTTTTCAGCGCGTTGCTGGGTTTTATAGCTGTTCTTCTGTTCCTGCCCATCGGCTTTTTCTGTGGTTAGGTGCTGTAAGTCTTGTTCTAGTAACGGCTTTAGTAATAACAATTGCTGTTCAATGACATTGAGCTGCTCTGTTTGCTCCTGAATTTTTTCGTAATCACCCTGCATGCTTTGCAAACGCATGGTTTGGCGCATTTGGGTGATCCACTCACGGGCTTTGGTGTTTTTTACTGTCGTGGTGGGTTGTACTAAACCATCTTCTTCGAAAATGGCAGCCAGCATAGTACGCAGAGTATCCATCTTGCCTTCTTTAGCATGTACCGCACTGACTAGCTTTTCCATGTGGCGTATACGATGCGCACTAGACACCAAGCTGTATCGGCTTGCCAGTTGTCTTAACTTGGTGTTTTCACGCCCTGTTCCACCCACACTGGCATCGTTTTGAATAATGCCGCGAAATTCACTGGTGGCTTGAATTTTATGAGAGAAGTCTATTTGTAGTTGCCTGAGCTGCTTGATCCATTGATCTGGCAGCATCGCTTGTGCTTCGCCGTTTTCCATTTCAACAAGAATCTGCTCGCTGTTATAAGGCGCATCAATAAGACGATACTGCACCCCATCACTGCCTTTGCGCGTTAACACCACCTGACATTCTTGACCGTCTTCGCGCTGATATTCGTAAATTAAATAGCTATTGGCGTGGGGCAAATAGAATTCATCGAATTTTTTACGGGTCTTGGGCACCACTTTACTGGGCAGCTCGCCATAAAAAACGGGGATCAGGCGTTGCAAAGTGGTTTTACCCGATGCATTGGTGCCACAGATGTTACTGTGACCAGATACGTCAAGTTCAACAAAACCAGGAAGGTGACAATTAATTAGAATGATGCGGTGTAACCCAGGCATAGACGTCCTTTACTCAGGGGTAGAAAACATAAGCCAAACACATTGGCTAACTTCGTAACCCTAAATTTTACCTAGATTTATGCCGCTTGAATACCTTGAATATGAGTGGATTAACAAAGCTTAGTGATTAACGGATAGGGTTATAGACAGTGCGGATAAAAATTCGGGTTCTAACAAGTGCGCTTATCTGTGCAAATAACGACTGCTTTAATGTGTCAAAGCACGCTAGGTGTGAACCGTTAGCGCTTTATTCGTCTCAAGCTTGCAGTTCCTATGACCTTTCACGAGGACAAAGACCGATCCCAAGGGCGATTTTACTTTTTTGTTTTTGATATTTTTGGATATATAAGAAATAAAACTGAAATATCGGTTGGTTGCGGAGCAGGATTTGAACCTACGACCTTTCGCGGATAAGAAGAGCTAGCCCAGAGGCGAATTAGCTTTTGATTTTGGAAATATAAGAAATAATTCTGAAATATCGGTTGGTTGCGGGAGTAGGATTTAAACCTACGACCTTTCGCGGATACAAAGAGCTAGCCCAGAGGCGAATTAGCTTTTGATTTTGGAACTATAAGAAATAAAACTGAAGTATCGGTTGGTTGCGGGAGCAGGATTTTAACCTACGACCTTTCGCGGATACGAAAAGCGAGCCCGAGGGCGATTTAGTTTTGACTTTTTACTTTTTGAATTAGTAAGAATTAATACTGAAGTATCGGTTGGTTGCGGGAGCAGGATTTGAACCTACGACCTTCGGGTTATGAGCCCGACGAGCTACCAGACTGCTCCATCCCGCGTCCGATGTGGTGCAATATATAGAGACGTTCAGCGCAATACAAGAGAAGTTTTACTTATTAATACTGACTGCTGATTTATCCCGCAGTTCGTGCTTATTTTAAGCGTTTAGCAGAAAATAACTCCGTTGATAAAGACCACGCCTGCTGCTACTAAAAGTTAATCATTACCAAAGAGCTCTCACACCTATCACCCACATCAATATAAAACACCTTTCAATCAACTCTTATGCTGTTTATACCCATATTTAAGTGAGGATCGCACATAAGGTATTTGATGTGTTTAACGATATGCCTTTATATCGATTAGTTTGGAATGTGAATTACGTTCTAACAACTCCAGGGCTCTACACAATTTCCCCCCAAGGTTTTGTTGTCTGTGTAAGCAGGATTTGAAACATTGGTCTTTGGTGGATACAAAGAACGAGCCCAAGGGCGATTTAATTTTGGCTTTTTACTTTTTGAAATAGTAAGAATTAATTCTGAAGTATCGGTTGGTTGCGAGAGCAGGATGTGATCATACAACCTTTCGCGGATGCGAAGAGCGAGCCCGAGGGCAAATATGCTTTTTTTTAACTTTTTTGAGAATAAATCTAGCGGTATCGGTTGGTTGCGGGAGCAGGATTTGAACCTAAGACCTTTCGCGGAGACGAAGATCGAGCCCGAGGGCGAATATGCTTTTTTTTAACTTTTTTGAGAATAAATCTAGAGGTATCGGTTGGTTGCGGGAGCAGGATTTGAACCTACGACCTTTCGCGGGTACGAAGAGCGAGCCCGAGGGCGAATGTGCTTTTTTTTAACTTTTTTGAGAATAAATCTAGAGGTATCGGTTGGTTGCGGGAGCAGGATGTGATCATACGACCTTTCGCGGGTACGAAGAGCGAGCCCGAGGGCGAATGTGCTTTTTTTAATTTTTTTGAGAATAAATCTAGAGGTATCGGTTGGTTGCGGGAGCAGGATTTGAACCTACGACCTTCGGGTTATGAGCCCGACGAGCTACCAGACTGCTCCATCCCGCGTCCGATGTGGCGCACTTTATATATCTTGATTGGCTATTGCAAGTACAATCAACAACGATCTGTTTAAATGGTCACTAATCATACAAACGGAACATTTTTTAAAGCAATATATAAATTCAGACGGTTCGTATACATTTTTTGAATGCTTTCTTGTGCCAGTCGCGCCTATTAAAAATAGCCCATGAAGTTACGTACTTAATTTCTGTAGAGATACAACAATTACTCGTGTGCTCATATGCTGTACTAGATGCGATTACAACTCATTACAAAATTTTCATTTTGTTACAAATTACCTTTTTAATCGAGCGTTTTATTTACCATCACCTCTATAAAATGTGAATGATAATCAGTAACATAGTCGAAAATTCAGTGTTGTAACCAAGTACTACGTATAGTTGGTCAGGATTTATATGTCTTTCATCGCTCGCCTTAAGTTACAACTTAAAGATTATTTCTATCTACAAGATGACTATTCCCCCTTAGCCAGAGTCGAAGCTTGGCGCATAAGCTCGCTCCGCATCATGCTCGTTTCGATTTTACTCTTGTGTTCTGTGTTTGTAATTCAAAGCGCCTGGCAAAGTGTGACAGAAAAAATAGCCTATGTTATCCCCATGTCCCTCACCTTTTATATTGCATTGACCGCTATGCTTTTCATCTCCCGCCGTCACTATTACTTAAGTTCTTGTGGTTTGATTGGCTTAATAGTGTTGGCAGCAATCAGTTTCAACGCCACCCAGAACAATCAAACCTTATCTATGCTCGGCCCTGTCGTCATGTACTCTACGCCATTTGTTGCTTTTATTTTATTAGGCTGGAAGGCGGGATTGTTTTGTATTTTTCTAAACTTTTTACCACTGTATATTTTAATAAACCAGATTTCATTAGCAGATTATTTCACCCCTTTCCCAGTACTAAAACATGCTAATTATTACTTGCATGTCATCTTGTTCGTTTTTACCAATATTTGTATTCCGTTGGCCATCGCTCGAGCGAGTATCGCAGCAAAGCGAGGTAACCAATTTAACATTGAGCGTAATCAAATACTCACTAGCCAAAACCAGTTATATCACGCTCTTTTTGTTGATGCTCAGACGGCGAAAATCATCGTTGATAATAAAAGAAATATTATTGAAGCCAACGACGCTGCTATCTCTCTTTTGCGCAACAATTTGCCTAAACAGTTTATAGGAGAACGAGTCGACAGCATTTTTCCGGAATTATCAGAACAAAATGACAAACTAGTTGTTAATCGTACTTTAGGCGCAAAAATGAAAGTACTCGAATTGAGTGCTCAGTCGATAAACGATGAGTTACACACCTTGATAACGATTCAAGATGTAAGTGCTAAAGCATTACTTCACAAGACTTTGGCGGTGCAAACCCAAGCAAGACAACGCCAAAAGCTATATGACGAGAACATTGGCTTGCCGAACCGACAATGGTTAGAAAATAAACTTTCAGCCAATGCGGCGCAATTCAATACTGTCATATCGTTATGTGCGATTAGAATAAACAATGCTCACTTTATTGAACAAAAATACGGTTTCTTATATTTGCCAAAAGTGCTTAAAAGACTATCAACGATATTAAGTGAGCAAATAGGTGATCGTAGTTGTATTGCAGTGCTTGATAAACACAGTTTAGGTTTCGCGATTTCCATTTTGGATGATGCAATCATCAAAAGTGCAATGCAACAAGTGGTTTCAACACTCCCTAGAAGTATAGTGTTTGATGAAATCACCATACACGTTGATTGTAAGGCTGGTGTAGCTACTCATCAAATAGACGAAGATGTAAGCCAGTTAATCAATAACGCGCTGCATGCGGTGACAGATAATGACGCGGTGATAAACTATTATGAAACTGGCAGCCAACAGCGCTTCATTGAACATCAGGAAATCAGTATTTTACTTAATGAAGCGCTATCGAACGACGAATTATACGTGGATTACCAGCCTAAAGTGCGCGGCGATGGCACCATCATTGGTATGGAAGCGCTGCTTAGGTGGAATTCCCCCATCATTGGTGGCGTATCCCCAGGGGTATTTATTCCTATCGCTGAGCAGTCTGGCTTAGTGTTGCGACTCACCCGTTGGTTAGTCAACCACGTATGCATGCAGATAAGGCAATGGGAAGACGAAGGGCTGGATATTGTGCCTGTTGCAATTAATATTTCGGGCCCCGACCTAGATCAGCCTGATTTTAAAAAGTACCTAATTAATTGTGTGGTTGAACAGAACATCAAACCTCACTTCATCGAGCTTGAATTGACTGAGTCGGCCAAAACCCGAAATATCCCCGACGCCATAGCCACAGTGCAGTATTTAGCAAGCTTTGGATTCTGTATCACCTTAGATGACTTTGGTGTGGGCTACTCTGGCTTATCTAAACTAACCAACTTCCCAGTACAAAGAGTAAAAATCGACCGCCAGTTTATTACTAATATTCAAAGTGATGCTAAAAATGCGCAAGTTGTCGAAGCTATTGTGGCTATGTGTAAGGTGTTTAAGATTGATGTATTAGCTGAAGGCGTTGAAGATCTACGAGAAGTAGACTGCCTATTAGAAATGGGATGTAAAAGTTTTCAAGGTTTCGCTTTCGCACGACCAATGAGCAGACAGAACATCGCAAAATTGATAGACAAGACGCAAATGCCAAACGTAAAGCTGCCATTACAACGTAAAAATATGATCAACAATTAATCCTATGCTTTAAAAAGGTAACGTTGTTGGGGCAATTACATTTAGTGAAAGCTAACCTGCCCAATTCAGAATAATTAAAACAAGTGCATTCATGCCACTTACTCAAGTTTTTGCTTAATCCAGTACGCTGGTCCAACTGTGATTAAATCATTCCTATCGAACAGCGTTCAATGCTCATAGGAATGATTACACGGACAATTAACCGAATGTTAGGCCCATTGCGGCGAGTGCTTTAGAACGCATTGATATGGATTGTGCCTCCTGCTCTACCCTTTCCACTTGTTCAAGATTATGTTTAGAGGCATCACTGATATTAGTAATGTTCGAACTGATACTGGCTGCGGTTGAACTTTGTTCGTCAGCGGCTATGCTCATTTGACTAGCTGATTGTGCAATATCACTCACATCGTCATATACTTTGTTCACCAAGTCTTGAGTTTGTCTTGTTTCTTCAACGCATGACTCTGCCGCGTTCTTCCCTTCATCTAGCGTCTGTGACCACGTTAATAAAGTGCTTTGTATTTCTGAGACCGATGTCTGAATTTGAGTCGTCGCATTATGCGTTCTGCTAGACAAAGCACGCACCTCATCTGCTACAACTGAAAACCCTCTTCCGTGCTCCCCTGCTCTAGCTGCTTCTATGGCGGCATTTAAGGCAAGCAAATTAGTTTGGTCGGCAATCCCTTGAATCTCTTGCATAACATCATTAATGCGATCAGCTTCTTCTGCTAACGATGCCGCAGAGCCAGCAGATTTAGCCACATCAGTGGCTAAATCGCCGACTTTGTTCATGGTGTTAGACATAGCATCTGTTGCTTGGCGGCAATCTTGGTGAACACTGGTCACTTTTTCTGATGTGTGGCTAATATTACGAGTCACTTCGTTGATGGATGCCACCATTTCCTCAACCGCAGTGGCGACTTGAGTTAATTCATATGCTTCATCTTCTACGCTTTTCTTCGTTCTCATTACGGCTTGCTGTAAAAACTTTACACCCGCATCTAAGGATGAAGTGCTATCAACCACTCGTCCGAGAATGGTGCTCACTTTCCCTTCTTGCATTTTCAATGCAAAAATACTAACCCCTGCGATCCCATCTGATGCGAAAATGGCACGGGAGACACTGTCATATTGAGCTCGTAGAGATTTTGCGTGGCGCCGCACATAAAGCAACTCCCCCTTAAAAATGACATAAGGTAGAGGAAAAAGGAACAGAGCAAAAAAAGGAGACACAAAAGTTAATGCAATGAACACTGTTGCTAAAATACTATAGAGCATGTCTTTGGCGCTCCATTTATCATCGAACCAACCAAATGCATTGCCCCCTTTATTCAATTTGGCATACAGTTGCTGCGCTTTCTTTTTGTAAGGCCCGATAAGGTGGGTTCTTACGGACTGGTATCCCTTCAGCTCACCTTCTTCAAAAACAGGCGTAACGAACGCATCGACCCAATAATATCCACCTCCTTTGCACCGGTTTTTTACCGCTCCTCTCCATGCTTGTTTTGCCTTGAGTTTTCCCCACATGTCAGCAAATGCCGCTTTGGGCATGTCTGGATGTCTAACTATGTTGTGGTGTTGACCAATCAACTCTTCGCGAGAAAAACCTGAAACGTGACAAAAGTGGTCATTCACATATTGAATAATGCCTTTAGTGTCAGTCGTTGATACTAATTCTTCCCCAATTGCTACAGATACTTCACGCTCAATACTATCGTTCTGCACTTTACTCATGTTAGCTCCTTGCTGTAGCGTCTAGTGATAATCAGTGCCTAAGGATTGATAGGAATTCATACACTCACACTCATCTCTTTGTTTCTATCTGCATTTATAGTGGGTATCGACAAGCGACTCAAAAACTATACTAAAGTCTATGTTATTTTAAAGGTTATCAATAGGAAAGATGTCTAAATGGAAAATAAAGTGACGTTTCGTTAAGTCATTAAAAACAAAAATTTAATCATATTAAAAGTCAGTACAAATATTACTAAAACATTTAACCGGTCATTTACTGACGTAGTGGTTTATTCGTCTTGCCAGCGGTGCTTAATTTCTAAAATTTCAGGCAAGCAACCTTTAAATAAGGCAACAAGAGCGGGATCAAAATGCTTACCACTTTGTGCATGAATGAAATCCACTGCCTCTTGTACGGGCCACGCATCTTTGTAAGGTCGTTTGCTTGTGAGTGCATCGAACACATCAGCTATGGCGACGATACGGCCCTCCAGAGGAATATTTTCTCCCTTTAACCCATTCGGATAACCTGTGCCATCCCATTTCTCATGATGTGTTAGTGATACCGTTTTCGCCAGCGCAATCAGATCTGAGTCTGAATCACCCAGTATTTCAGCACCGATTTCCGGGTGCGTTTTCATAATGGTGAACTCTTCATCGGTTAATTTTCCCGGCTTGAGCATGATGCTATCCGGAATGCCGATTTTACCTATGTCATGCATGGGCGCTGCGTGCAGTAAATTGTCGGCAGCGGTTTCGGTCAAACCATAGGCCAACGCCATAATTTTAGAATAATGGCTCATGCGCAAAATGTGGGTGCCTGTTTCATTATCTTTGTATTCTGACGCCCTACCCAAACGTTGGATCACTTGTAAACGGGTTCGCCTTAACTCATCAGCTTGTACTAAAGATAAATGCGTACGTACTCGCGCCTTAACAACCGCTGGTGAAACCGGCTTAGTGATGTAATCAACTGCACCGACTTCGAATCCTTTGGCTTCATCAACTTCGTCATTTAGCGCAGTAACGAACATGACCGGAATTGCTCTTGTGTGTCGGTTATCTTTGAGACTTTTGCACACTTCGAACCCTGTCATACCGGGCATCATGACGTCTAATAGAATTAAATCGGGTAAATCCCGCTCTACTAAGCGCAGCGCTTCTTCACCACTTTTGGCAAACGTTAATCGGTATAGATCGCCAAGGATCCTCTTTAGTACTCTTAGGTTAGCCGGCTCATCATCGACGATAAGTACTTTTTGCTTGGTATTATGCTCACTTAACATGGTGTAAATTCATTCTCTTAATTCTTTGGACGTTTGTTACGACAGACTCGACATACTAAGCTGTTGTAATTGATGAACAGCTCGTTCAAATTCAAAATCATCTAATGCGTTTTGTATGCTTTTGCATCTATCCAATATAGTCTTATTTGCACCGTCAACCAGGGCTTGTGCTGTCTCTTCGTCGTATTCATTGTTTTGCGCTGAAGTTATAAGCGTTTCAATAATATCGACAAGTTCTTTTTTACTGAGTGTTTCATGGTTGTCTAGCTGAGAGTCTGTATCCGCTCCAACTTGCTGGGTGGCCAGGTAGCTATTTATTGCATCGAAGGCGCTATCGATATCTTTAAACACACTACCAAGATCTTGTGTGTTTTTTATCATTGCGCAGCGCTCTGCATCACTGATTAAATCGCTCAGCTGGGTTAGCGCTAGATTGCCACTCAGCCCTTTAAAAGTATGCAGCTTGGTTTGTATTTCCTGCCAATTAGGAACCACTTGCATGCGCCCTAGTTCAACAATATTACTTTGGTTGTTTTCCATGAACGCGCTAACTTCTTTGAGCCAAACGCTTTTATCGCCCCACAAACTGATCCCCTGGCGTTCATTTATTACATGTGAATCGTTAGAATTGACCTTAGTAGGTTCTTCAATTTCACAGCTTAAATCGACTCCCAAAGCTTGGGCAATTTCTACATTTAGAAGCTCTATATCCACGGGCTTATTGGCAAATCCATCCATCCCTGCGTCTAAAGCAGCTTGCTTGTCCTCGGCTAAAACGCTGGCGGTAAGGGCAATGATCGGCAAATAGGGCAAACTTTCAGTCTGCTCTTGTTTACGCCGCTCTTTTGCAGATGTGAGGCCATCCATGATGGGCATCTGAATATCCATCAATACAAGGTCAACCTTTTCGCTACGCATCCTAAGCAGTGCCTGTTTACCATCGCGAGCCGTCACAACCGTATGTCCTTGACGCTTCATTAACAGTGACAGCAGGTCGATATTTTGTTGAATATCATCAACAATTAACATAGTTAAAGGGGGTAAAGTACAGCGCTGATAAATCACGTCCATTGACTCATCAGATTTAGGCGGCGCGAGAGGCAAAGAAAACGAGAAACAGCTTCCTTTACCAAACTCACTGGTTGCCGATATTTTACCGCCCATGAGTTCAACAAGTTGTTTGCTGATCGTCGTTCCAAGGCCAGTGCCTCCAAAACGCCTACTCATACTGGCATCGGCTTGTCCAAAGGCATCAAATACCAAGGCTAGCTGCTCTGGCGTCATCCCTATACCAGTATCACTTACCGAGAAGTCAATACAGCCGCTCGGTTTTACGCCTATGTTGATATCAATTCCGCCCTCTAAGGTAAACTTGATTGCGTTGCCAACAATATTGGTCAGAACCTGGCGGATCCTGTCCGGAGCGCCGTGAAATTGATTCTCCACGGTTGGATCAATATTGACATTCAGATACAAATTTTTGTTGCTTGCACCAAGCCAAAGCGTTGAAACAACCGAGTCAACTTCTTCTATTAATGAGAAGTCGCGCATCTCTAAATCAAATTTCCCTTTGTCTAGTTTGGCGCTGTCTAAAATATCGTTCAAGAGGTGCAGCAAGGACTTTGCAGATTTATTTATTGTAGTAAGGTGCTTTTTCTGCTCAGGCTCAATTGCATCATCTAACAAGATGTCACTGAAACCGATGATCGCATTCATCGGGGTGCGGATCTCGTGGCTCATATTGGCTAGAAAAGCAGCCCTCGCAGAAGCAGCTTGTTCAGCTTTGTCCTTGGCTAAGAGTAATGATTGTTCCATTTCCTTACGTTCGGTGATATCCATGATAAAGCCATCTAGCCATCGTTGCCCCGACTCCTCGTCATCAACATGTGTACCATAACCAAGCAACCAACGAATATCGCCCTTTGCATTGTATATACGGTATTCCAGTTGAAATTCCCCATGGGGAAGTACTTTTTGCGTAATATCCGCAATATCGTCTGGGTGAACATGTTCATAAAAATGGCGCGTGGGATCAGGCGAGATGTAATCTTCCGCTGGATAACCTGTTATTGATTCAACCGCGTCACTGATAAACACCATGGGCCAGTTTTCCATATTCTTGCAGCGATAAGCAATACCTGGAATATTGCTGATCAAAGAGCGAAATTGTGCTTCGCGTTCGCGCAGTGCTCGCTCCATTTCGATGCGATACCGCAAGTCGGACATAAATGCCACGAAATGACTTTCTTTATTTAACCGAACATGACCTATTGCTAAACGTATCGGGATCAAACTGCCATCGAAGTGCTTAATAAGAGCGTCTCTTCCTCGACCTAAAGCATGGCCATTGTCCTGAGTACGATCGATAAGGTACTGATTAAATTCGTTGATATTCTCCTTTCTTATTAACACGCGTACATCTTGTCCAATGATGTCGTCAGAACGACAACCGACTAACTGGCAGAATGCGTCATTGGCGCTATCTACAATGCCGTTACTGTCAAACCCTAACACCCCATCCACTGACGTGTTTATGGTTGCACGCAACCGTGCTTCATTTATTCGTGCTTTCTCAGTCAACTCTTTATATTTAAGCACCATGTTTGAGGCCAGTACGAGCACGATAATCCCAATGGTAATAAGCGCCACAGTGAAACCTAAATATTGAGAAATGTACGCGCTTTGACTTGAAAATTCGAAACCTGGGGGGCGAACAAATCGTGCGGCTGCCATGCCTATATAATGCATGCCTGAGATAGCTAACCCCATAACGATTGCGGAAATGACGTTACGGTAAACTTTACCGTAACGCATAGTATCCATGAAGGTCAGCCCGAAGCGGATCCATAGCGAGAGCATTGAAAATACCACGGCAAAAACTATAGAGAGCGCGAACGTACCCAGGTCGTAACGCAGTTTTGGTGCCATTTCCATCGCACTCATGCCTACATAGTGCATAGTACCGATACCTGCCCCCATCAGAATGCCGCTTACCAGCAAACGATTCACAGAAACTGTTTTACGGGTGATGGTCGTCAGCGCAACCCAAGACGCTAAAATACTTGGTAGAGTTGAGGTAGCCGTGAGGCCAGCACTGTAGGCAATAGGTGTGCACAAAGAAAACGCCAACATACCGACGAAGTGCATCGCCCAAACTCCCCCGCCTAAGGCTACACTGGCTACGAGGGACAAGATCCTTCTTTTAATAACATTTTCCATGTAAGCACTTTGAGATGCGACGAGCATTGCCATGAATGACGCAAAAATCGCCAAACCGACTGATACAATAACCAACATCAGGTCAAATTCGCCTACGATCAGTAAATTGTCGTCTACGGGCGCAAACATTGTTTTTACAGCTTCATACATAAATATCGGACAGATAAAAAGGACAGAATAGATGCTTAAGGTATCGACTTTTAACCCTGTAACACCAGCTTTAATTTTGATAATGGTATGAAAAACCATATCTTTACACAATGACAGTGAGAAAGATGATAAAATTTCCCACTTTCTAGATGAAAAGTATTTAAAATCTGCTGCTTAGAAATTTACCATGAGCCGTAAATAAAGCAGGCGTATTTTATCTCCCAAATTACCGGAACACTATGCAACATTTCGAATACCAACAAAACAAACACAAACTTCAGATACTCAAACGGCTTTACATTCCTTTGGCATTGCTGTCATTAGCAGGTTTTTACATCGCCTGGACGTTAACGCAGTTTTCATCACAAGAACTTTGGCTCATTGCACGCAGTGCGTTGGTGGTGTTAGGTCCAATTGGACTACTTGTCATTGCACTTTTCACCTTTCATTATTGGATAAACCAGTGGCGCCAAACCGACTTTCCTTCGTTAACAATTGAGGATACACATTTGTGTTTAAAAGACGGTGACGTTCACGAGATAGTGTATTTCGATAAGATGCACAGCATACGCTTAGTAAAGTCTGGCTCTACCCGTGAGGCGATCCAAATTATATTGCACAGTGGGCAAAGCATATTGATCCACAGTAACTTCCCTATCGAGCCAATTAAAACGCTGCTTAATGACCTACTTGATTGCAAGCTATAAGCTGTTAACCCTGCCTTAACCTTAGACGTCTTAAACTATCGGTGTATTTTACTCATCACATCAATATGTTTTTGTGAGTAAGCCAGTCAATTGAGGTCATTTGTTAAACGATCCCCTCGAATAATCCCGAGGGTTGGCTGTGCTAACATTCGTAAAACTTTGTTTAATGTGTCACAAAAGAGCCACCAACATGATTAATGTATTACTGGTTGAAGATGACATCGATTTAGCCAGCACAGTTGTCGACTACCTTGAACTTGAGTCTATGCAATGTGACCATGCCAGCAATGGGCTCATGGGTTTACATTTGATTGAACGCCAATCATATCAAGTCATTATATTGGATATCAATATGCCCAAGATGGATGGTATTACTTTGTGTAAACGCATGCGCGAATTAGGTATTGATACTCCCGTACTCATGCTAACCGCTAGGGATACGCTGGATAATAAGTTAGAAGGGTTTCAAGCTGGTAGCGATGATTATTTGGTTAAACCATTTGCGATGCAGGAGCTGATAGCTCGCATTCAAGTGCTTGGGCGTAGACGTAGCGGTGAAGTAAAGCGCTTATCGGTGGGCGACCTTAATTTTGATTTAACCCAGCGTATTGCTTCATTCAAGCAACACCCTCTCAAACTCTCCCCCACTGCGCTTAAAATTCTCGAGGTCCTCATGCGTGCCAGCCCGCAAACCGTTACTCGGCAAAAGATTATTCAAAGCGTTTGGGGGGACGATCAACCAGACAGCAATAGCTTAAAAGTCCACATTTATCACTTGCGTAAACAGCTCGATGCTTATGAAGCATCGATTACGTTAGATACTGTCGCCAGTGCCGGCTTTGCAATAAAAAAGAAAGCATAATGAAAAACGCGATGAAGATCCGCCCAAGCTTAAAACTGTATTTTTTTATCACTATGGTGTTACTCGGGTCCGTCATGACAATCGGTCTATCGATGCTTACCGTCAATTATTTTATCGATGGGTTGGACCGCGGATTAAATGGCGTTATGCGCGAATTGGTTATGACCACAGATGTACAGGATGGCCAACCTGCGAATTTCGCAGACTTTCAGATTGCGAGTCGTTGGCAGGATACTCCCGCTATAATTCAGCAGCGTTTTGATTCCCCCCCCATAGAGGAAAACGAACTATTAAAATCGAAAGACCAAAAATCGTTCTTTTCCTTACCCAATAATCTGTATTTTATCGCTATGATCCGCAATCAAGCTGGCGAACCGCGCTACATTTCTAAAATTATGTTGGATAAATTTAAACCTCAGCATAAAGCTAAGCCACTACTATCAAGGTTTTACTGGATCATTATCACAGCAGTCTTAGTCATTACTATGTTTGCATGCTTGCTCATAATTCTGATGCGCAAAGTGGCTAAACCCGTGGAGTCACTTAGAGATTGGGCAAAAGCACTAAACCATGAAAACGTGCAGCTTCCCCCGCCCGATTTTACTTATAACGAACTTAACACCCTCGCCATTATCATCCAAAGTAGCCTTAATTCAGTCAATGAAAGTTTAGCCAGGGAGAAGACTTTTTTAAGTTACGCCAGTCATGAATTGCGCACGCCCATTTCTGTTATTCGCAGTAATGTTGATTTATTGCGGCGACTATGTGGCCAGACCCAGATGACAGAGAAACAACAGATAACCTTGGCACGTATCGAGCGTGCAGGCCTGACCATGAGTGACTTAACCGATACCCTATTATGGTTGAGCCACAATGATGAACAACCCGTGCCAATGGAGCGGATGCAACTCGACGAAAAAGTGCAGCAGTTGTCATCTGAGTTGGTATATCTGTTAAATAGCAAGGAAGTAGATGTAAACGTCCAAGTGGAGAAATTTGCGTTTAATACCGCCCAGACGGCCTGTCACATTGTATTGAGCAATCTAATTCGAAACGCCTACCAGCACACGCAGCAAGGTACTGTTGATGTAATTCAAAAAGGGAGTAGCGTCATTATTATCAATACCGCTGCACAAGACGAGAACACGGAAAACATACCGAATCTAGGAAAATCGACTAATTCTCTGGGTTATGGACTGGGTTTACAATTAAGCGAAAAAATCATCCATAGACACGGTTGGCAATATGAGGTGACCGATCAACCAGGTTGTTACCAGGTCAAAGTCGATTTTCAAGCTGCCAAGTAGGAGAAATTTGTATTTCTAGGTCATACTAAAGATCATGTTTACATGGGGTTACCGTTTAAGTAACTTAAAGGTGTGATGTATAGGGGTACAAATTGAAAGCCGCGCCGAGACCTTCAAACGATAAACAACGCGTTAGCGCTTTACATGAGCTAAACATATTGGACACAGTGGCCGAGGAGCGTTTTGACCGCATCACCCGCTTAGCTGCTCATTCTTTTGGTTGTCAGTTCGCGTCAATTTCATTTATTGATGAAGACCGTCAATGGTATAAATCTGTGGTTAATTTTCCAGCCACTGACTTAGACCGAAATATCTCCTTTTGCGCGCATACCATTACTCAGGATAAAGCACTGGTCGTCAAAGACGCTCACCTTAATGTATGTTTTAAAGACCACCCATACGTCATCAGTAACCCATTCTTACGCTTTTATGCAGGAATAAAAATCACCATGGATGGTTACCACGTGGGCTCTTTATGTGTCTTTGATACACAGCCCAAGTCATTTACTTGCTCTGATGAATTGATACTACAAGATTTAGCCAATATGGTTGAAAGTGAGCTGCAAAAAGAACAACTGACTCATGCAGCACAAACGTTACGGCAATATCAGAACAAATTAGACGAAACCCAAAAGCTCACTCGCGTTAGAAACACTATTCTAGAAAAAATTGTTCACTCTGTATCCCTTACATCCGTGCTACATGAGATCGTCAAATCGGTAGAGCTTGAATATCTGAACCAAAAATGCAGTATTTTGTTGCTCAAAGATAAAAAGTTGTTATGTGGAGCCGCACCTTCTTTGCCCAGTTTTTATAATGACGCGATCAATGGTATTGATATTGGCATAGGACAAGGCTCATGCGGAACAACCGCCTTTACTGGGGTGCGCACCGTGGTCGAAGATATCAGTAGCCATCCTTACTGGTCTGCATGGACAGAACTCGCTGAAAAAGCTGAACTGGGCGCCTGTTGGTCTGAGCCGGTCAAAGCATCTGACGGCACCGTATTGGGCACTTTCGCCATTTACCACGCTTATCCAGCAGCGCCCAGCACGGAAGAATTACAACGAATTGAACAATTTGCTTACATTACAAGCATCGCAATAGAACGCCAGAACAACAGCGATTTGATATGGCACCAAGCCAATTTTGATGAGCTAACGCAGCTACCTAATCGCAATATTATGGGGGAGCATTTAAAACAAGCCCTAAATGTGGCGAAGCGTAACCAAACTCAAGTTGCTGTGTTGTTCTTAGATCTCGACAATTTTAAAGACATCAATGATACGCTTGGGCATAGCGTGGGTGATGACCTGCTCGTTGATTGCGCCCAGCGCATCAAAGACTGTATTCGTCATAAGGATATAGTAGCCAGGTTAGGTGGCGATGAATTTGTTGTCATCATTAATGATATTGTAGATTTCAATGGCCTTGAAAAAACCGCGCAAAAAATACTCAAAGGCCTATCTAGGCCTTACCATTTACAGAGTGAAATTGTGCATACTAGTGCGAGCATAGGCATCACTATTTATCCTGACGACGCTGATGATGTGTCTAGCTTATTAAAAAATGCTGATCAAGCAATGTATGGTGCGAAAGCAATAGGTAAGAACAACTATCACTATTACACCAAAAACATGCGAGACGCCGCTGTGAAACGAATGGCGCTAATAACAGATTTGCGACATGCTATTGATAACGATGAATTTTTCATTGTTTATCAGCCCATCATCAATTTACTGGATCAGAGCATCACTAAAGCAGAAGCGCTAATAAGATGGCGACATCCTATTCGCGGACTTGTGGGGCCTGATGACTTTATTCCCGTTGCTGAAGAAACGGGCTTAATCATAGATATCAGTGATTGGGTGTTTGAACAGGTATGTCGAGATGTATGTCGTTGGCGCCAAGCACTGTGCCCAACATTGCAAATCAGTATTAATACTTCCCCCGTGCATTACACTGACCCCGAGCATTGTATTACCCTGTGGCTAGAAAAAATGTTGATAAATCGCACCCCACCACAAGCCGTGCTCTTGGAAATCACCGAAAGCCTGCTGATGGACGCGAACAAAAGTATTTCCACTAAACTGTTTCAATTCAGGCAAGCCGGCGTTGATATCGCATTAGATGATTTTGGCACAGGGTATTCGTCAATTTCTTACTTAAAACGATACCCCACCGACTTTCTTAAGATAGATAAATCGTTTGTTCATTCCATGACAGAGGTCAGTAACGACAAAGTCCTGTGCGAAGCCATTATCGTTATGGCCAAGAAATTAGGCATAAAGGTCGTTGCTGAGGGCATAGAAACGCAGGAGCAATATCATATTTTGCAGAAAATGGGGTGTGATTATGGCCAAGGGTATTTATTCGCTAAACCCCTTGAGCACCAAGCTTTTAATGCGTTATTGCAGCAGCATAAAGCAACCTAAAATTGCGTCATCCCATCCAAGTCCCTTGAGCCGTGTTTATAGATCCCATCGCTACTGGATAGCGTGCGCTATTTGTTGATAGAATCAACTAAACCAGCTTACAGGCGTCATATTAATGCATTCGCACTTTATAGAGCATATCTTTGCTATTTCAGAACGTTATCGAGTCACGATCAGGGCCGCCATAGATGCGAATGAGTTGGGCATAGGTGCTATGCACGTAAGAAGCTTGACGGTAATAGCAGAAACGCCAGACTGTACTGCAAATCATATCGTTACTCGACTGAGCCGTGACAAGGCACAAGTTGCAAGATTAGTAAAAGAACTACTTGCAGCCGACTTGATAAATAAAGACGCTCATCCGGAAGATAAGCGCAGCCAAATTTTAACGTTGAGTAGCGCTGGCAAAACATTGATGACACAACTCAAAGCTGCGAAAAAAACAATACAGTCAAAAATGACCCAAGGGTTAAGTCCTCAAGAAATTGACCTTTTTGAGACTATTGCTCATAAAATAGCCGACAATTTAGCGCGTGAAGATACACTCTAGCGCGGAGCACCTACTGCCCCAGCGCTGCCATTGCTTCGTCTGTATATCGCTGCCCAAATACTTGGCAGCGTTCAATTTTAAGATTGATGTCTACCCATTGTTGCTGGCTAATGATTAATTCTGCGGCTGAAGCGTTTTCGACAATTCTTGAGGGGTTTCGGGTACCAGGTATAGACACATAATGTGGGCTTTGCTCAGCTATCCACGCTAAGGCTAATTGCGCCGGCGTACAATTTAACGACTGTGCAATATGATGTATCGCATCCACAAGAGCCAAATTATTGGCGAAGTTTTGTTCTGAAAAACGAGGATTCGTTAGGCGCCAGTCACCCGCCTCCAAGTCATCACGTGACGTGATGGCTCCAGTTAGAAAACCGCGGCCTAACGGGCTGTATGCGACTAATCCTATTCCAAGCTCATCACAAGTTGGTAAGATGTTCGTTTCAATGTCTCGGCTCCATAATGAATATTCGCTCTGCAATGCGCTGATAGGATGCACAGCATGAGCACGCTTTAGCGTATCACTGCCCGCCTCTGATAACCCCAGAAACCTCACTTTTCCTTGAGTAACCAAATCAGACATCGCACCAACGGTATCTTCGATCGGGACGTTAGGATCCATACGATGCTGGTAGTACAAATCAATACAATCTGTACCCAATCGTTTTAAGCTTGCTTCACAAGCCTGTTTCACATAGTCAGGATGGCCATTAAATCCTAGAAAACCGCCCGCATCATCGCGCATAATGCCAAACTTAGTAGCTAATGTGATCTCGCTTCGCGCGCCTTTGTGCTGTTTAAAGAACGTTCCAATAAGTTGCTCATTCGTTTTTGGGCCGTAAATATCGGATGTATCCCAGAAAGTGACTCCACTGTTGACGGCTTGCTCTAAAGTTGCAAATGAACGCTCGCGATCATGGGTGCCGTAAAAATCTGACATTCCCATACACCCTAAACCGATACTGGACACCGTTAACCCTTGTTGACCTAATTGTCGCTTGTGCATTGCGCTGACTCCTTCAAAATAAATATGTAATGGGCAGATACAATAATAGCGGTGCCAGATATTTTTATGATTGGGTGATCCTCGAAAAACATTGCCTAATCCTACAATCTAGAACAAAGCCTCTTTTTCATTTTCGCGTAGGTGGCATACTAAATCACAATCAATAAGCTAAAACCTAGGTGTCGGTTATGACAGAGTTAATTAAAAAAGTATTTGAACTGGCGCCACATGAGGGAGACTTTAATACTAGCGTTCCACATTTAAGCCTATTTCGCAGAGACATGCCAACGACTAGCCCTATGCCTGTCATATACCAACCTAGCATATACATGGTGTTACTTGGCTCTAAAGCGGCCTACCTCGGTAAAGAACGCTATCAATACGATCCCATGCATTATTTAGTCAGTTGCGTGCCTTTGCCATTGGAGGGGCAAATATTACAAGCCAGCGAGCAACGTCCCTATCTCGCCGCACGCATTAGCCTTGAAACCCACATGATCAATGAGTTATTGATGCAGATGCCAGATGAACCAGAAGCCCCCGTCACAGCAATTGACAGACAGAGTAACGACGGTACGTCATCTAGGGGAATTTATGTCAGTAAAATGAACACTGACATTCAACACACCTTATCGAGGTTACTAGATTGTGCCCACTCAACAACAAAAGCGCATGTACTAGGTCAACTCGCACTTAAAGAGTTAATTTACCACATACTGAACGCAGAACACGGCTCATTGCTACGGGCGTTTGCATGCCAAGACAGACAGCAATATCACATAGCAAATGTACTGCAATTTATTAATCGTCACTATGCCTCAAGCATGGATATTGCAACACTGGCCAGTAAAGCCAATATGAGTGAATCGTCGTTTTATCATCACTTCAAAGCAGCGACAAACACTTCACCCATTCAATACATCAAAATGGTGCGCTTACATGCTGCTAAACGAAAAATGATGTTTGAACAGCACAATGCCACCTCCGCTGCCTTTGAAGTTGGCTATACCAGCGCGTCTCAATTTAGTCGTGAATACCGTCGGCTTTTTTCAGTTCCTCCAGCACAAGACGCACGCACTGCTTCTAAGGTATGATGGAATCTCACTCTTGTTAGGATCCCTATGCGTACGTCAACGTTTTCCCTTTTGTTTCGCTTTATTTTCCTGTTGTGCTTTATCACAAGTGCATTTAGTTATGCAGACGATGAGTTAATACCCAGCATTGAAGAAATTCAACAACGTTTAAAAACTGCCTCAGATGCAGCACAGATTTCTGAACAACAAAAAGTCGAAATTGAAACCTCGTACCAGCAAGCGATTGAAAACATCCGTGCAACACAACAATTTGAACAGCAAAGCGAAAAGTACAAGCAAGCCATTAAAGATGCGCCAAAAACACTAACGAACATTAAGCAAGCCCACATTAACTTTACTCCGCCCACATTACCCAATAAGCCTCTTTCACTTCAAACCTTGGTTACTTTGTCAACAGATACCGAGGGTGAGGTCACCAGTGGTCGAGCAAAGGTATCTGAATTAAAAGCGGCACTAGATGATGAGCGGCGTTTACTGCTGCGCCAAATCATCAGTGATACACAAACTGCAATCGATACTACCAATGCTAATTTAGGGGCCGATGAAAGTGCTAACCCTAGCCAATTGGCGACAAGCGTAGCACAAGCCACCCAGCGTAAAATGCTGCAAGCCAAGATAGATTCACTGAAGCAGCGCCTCGCTTATCGTCCGGATCACCTCGCCATTCTTGACGCAGAAATCTCGTTTGAACAAAAAAAACTGAGCGCTCACCTTGAGTTACTTGACGCATTGACCAGATTACAAAATCAATTGGATGAGAAAGAAAATGCCTCTATGTTGGCTCAGCTTGAAGCAACTACTGCCTCTTTAATCAGCGCGCCAAGCACACTACAGGACATAGCCAAGCAAAATGAAGCATTAGCGAAAAAAGCCGCATCATTAACGGAACAACAAGACGCCACGAGTCAAAAGCTTAACGAGATCCAAACGCAAATAAATGAACTGAATAACAAATTTTCCTCCTTAAACAGACTCCTTGAGCTTGAGGTGTACGAATCCTCAGCAATATTTGGTAATGCGCTGCGACAAGAATGGGAATTAGCTTCACGCTTCGTTGATGGTGGCGAGTGGATCAAGAAAACGGAGGGCTCATTGGTAGAGAATCGCGTTGCCATGTTCAGCATTAATCAGCGCCGGGCACCCTTTGATACCTTGGAAATTAACGCGTTAATGAATCAAATAGGACAAGTTAATGCCCGCTGGAAAGACGAGGTAAAAAGCTTAGTTGACCAGCGCAGAGAGTTAATATCTCAGCTAAGTTCAATTTATACCCAACACGTTGATGTGTTATCCGTGTTGCTCGATAAATTGCGCTATTTAAACGAACGCACCGAAACCTATAGCGACTTACTTGAAAGCAACTTATTTTGGATCCCTAGCGCCACACCGTTTGATTTAGGAACGATTACGGCTGCGGGCACGTCAGCCAGTTGGCTCTTTCGTGCTGAGCACTGGCAAAATGTTTCTCAGGCAATCAATGCAAACTTACAACACAATCAAATCGGCGTAGTAAGTATATTCGTCGCCTTCATTCTTACCCTATTGTTCAGAAAGCGGATTAAACAACGTCTCACACAAATAGCCCCATTAGTTGGTAAGGTACAAACTGATGCCTTTCAATATACCCTACTGGGGTTAGCCATTACCTTTGGGTTATCTTTGCCGCCTGCGCTATTACTCTTCGCAGCCGCATTACTTTGCGATGCGCAATCAGGCTTCGCCAATAGCCTGAGTAATGCTTTTTTTGTCGGTGGATTAGTGATGCTCTACTTGGAATTTATGCTGCAAATTGTGCGTAAGAATGGACTGGGGGAAATCCACTTCAAATGGAGTGAATCGAATCTGGCTTTGCTACGTAAAAATAATCGTTTACTGATTATTGTCTTTATCCCTGTCGTCATCATTATGACCCTGTTGAACAATCAAGCCAGCGTGGAGATCCGGGAGGACTTAGGGCAATTTGCGTTGATTATATTGAGCTTTTCTTTAGCTATTGCGGGCACCAGGGTTACGCGTAACGCCTACCAGCGTTACCGCACCTCACAGCACAGCGCTAAGCGTTTTTCCTACTTTTTGTATTCGTTGTTAATACTAGTCCCCGTATTCTTGATCATACTGTCGGCCATTGGCTATCAATACAGCGCTCAGCGCATCCTCGCTTTGCTACTCGAATCTGCGTGGTTGTGTACCCTCGCCCTGCTTTGCTACTACACGGCAGAGCGCGCCGTTTCGGTTAATGCACGACGTATCGCACTTGAAAAAATACGCAGTAAACGGGCAGCTTCGATTGTCGCCAATGCGCAACAAGAAGCCGCTGAACAATCCGGTGAAGGCGTACCCGAAATCATCGATACCCAAGAACTCGACAGACATACAATAACGGCTCAAACCAAAGCCGTTATCCGTCTAATTATTTGGTTGATGCTGCTAGCCGCTTTATCTATGGTCTGGCAAGACATATCACCCATCGCCTATTCGTTAGACGATATCGTCATGTGGGAAATTAGCAGCGACGACCCAAATTCCCCAGCACAACGCATCACGCTATGGAGCTGCTTGTTAAGCTTGGCCATTCTTGTTATCAGTTTTGTCGGTGTTCGAAACTTACCAGGTTTATTAGAAATGACTATCTTGGGGAGGTTAAATTTGTCCCCTGGCACGAGTTACGCTATTACCACTATGCTCAAATACAGCATAGTGATCATCGGGATTATTGTATCGGTGAATATACTTGGAGCCCAGTGGTCTAAACTACAATGGCTTATTGCTGCGCTGGGCGTGGGTTTGGGTTTTGGTTTGCAAGAAATTGTGGCTAATTTTGTATCCGGTATTGTTATCTTGTTTGAGCGCCCTATACGCTTAGGCGATACCATCACTATTGCCGGTCACAGCGGCACCGTAACGCGGATCCGTATCCGTGCGACCACCGTCAGTGACTGGGACAGAAAAGAGCTTATCATCCCTAATAAAACCTTTATTACCCAAGATTTTATTAACTGGACATTATCAGACCCTGTCACCCGTATCGTAATACCTGTGGGTGTTGCCTATGGCAGTGACACTGACAAAGTCGTATCGTTACTCCTTCAAGTTGCGACTGATAGTCACAATGTATTTGACGATCCCGCTCCCGCCGCTTTGTTTTTAGCATTCGGGGCGAGCAGCCTAGATTTTGAGTTGCGTGTTTTTGCCCGTGCCGTTGTCGACAGAGCCATGGTGACCCATGAGTTACACATGCACATTGAAAAAGCGTTTAAACAGGCGGGTATTGAGATTGCGTATCCCCAACAAGATGTTCATTTAAACGTGTCAGATGCCATCGATGTGAATGTGCATTCTGACAAACCCGCTATGCCCTAGCACGCTATTTGATTAAATGTCTTAATGTAAGAATCGCGCTGTCAAACCCGAGCTTTGAAACCCAAACTGTAAAACAGGCCCTTAGCCTATTTCGCTCAAGGTTGGTTAATCGCTTCACTGAAAATAACTCTAGGTGAATAAGATTGCTGCTTTCAACCAGCATACGAATACAGGTAGAATGCCGCCCTAAGTTGCAGTTTAATTTAAGGTATTCATGCTCTTGCAAAAATCAGTAGCCCCTTTCGCGACGCTTTCTCTTGTACTACAAAGTTCCTTCGTCGTTGCGCAACAATCACCTGTTGAAGTCATCGTTGTTAGCGGCTCCCATCAAAACACTGACATAATGGCACTTAGCAGCAATATTAATCTTATTGACGAGCAAGAGATTGAGCGAGTCAATGCTGCCCTTGCCAGCGATATACTCAATCGAGCCAGCGGCGTATACGTGCAAGCTAACAATGGTGTTGAAAACTTGCCTTCGCTACGCTCGCCTATTCTCACAGGCCCGGGCGCTGGTGGGGCTTTTCTATTTATGCAAGATGGCGTGGCGACACGTGCTGCTGGGTTTGCCAATAACAATGGTTTAGCCGAGTTAAATTTGGCCCAAGCGGATGGCATCGAAGTTATCCAAGGCCCAAATAGCGCAGTATATGGTTCTAACGCAGTGCACGGTGTTATCAATGTATTGAGTCTCACGCCGAGCAATGGCGCAGACGTAGGCATCACATTTGGCCCTAATGATAGAGTTCAGTTTAACGGTGCATTGGGTCACATTGACGATCAAGGACCTGCAACCCAAGGCATCGGCCTAAATATGCAGGTTGTTGACGATGGCGGTTATCAAAACGACAGCGGTTTTACCTCGAGTAAATTAGGCTTACGTCATGATTATCAGCGAGACCAACTGACTATCCAAAGCTCACTGTCTGGTTTTGATCTTGACCAAGACACTGCAGGTTTTATCGCCTCTGGTGATAACGGTGAGGGTTGCTTTAGCTCTAACTTCGCGCCCGATAAATTATATAAAGATCGCTCAGCAATGGAGAAAAACTGTGATCCCGATGCGTATCGGCAATGGTCTTCTATTCGAGGCGCAACGCATATTGCTTATCAAGTTAACAACGATGAATTGATTAACGTTACACCGTATTTTCGAAGTAACAGTATGGAATTTCGCCAGCACTACCTCCCCTCACGCGCTATCGAAGAAAACAGTCACTTTAGCCTGGGTGTCAATTCTGATTACCAATGGCAAGTAAACCAATCCGTCTCCCTTGTGGTTGGCATCGATATAGACTGGACGCAAGGTGAACTGACCGAAACCCAAGAGCAAACAGACCGCTTTAGCTTCGGAAAAGCAAGACAACAAGGTGTGCATTTTGACTATGAGGTCGATTCATCGACCCTTGCACCATATATCCAAGTCAATTGGCAATATAACGAGGCGCTTGTCTTTACCACCAATGTTAGATTCGATAGCACAGAATATGACTATGATAATTTAATCGCGAATGGCACAACCAAGGCGGATGGCACATCTTGTATCAACAATGGCGGTCAAGCTGTGAGTTGCTTGTATCAACGCCCAGAAGATCGCACTGACCGTTTCAATAACACCAGTGCCAAAATAGGCGCTAATTACCGTGTAAGTGATAATATCTCTTTGTTTGCGAATTGGTCTAACGGGTTTCGAGCGCCTCAAACGACGGATTTATATCGGCTCCAAAACCAACAAACCATAGGCACTATTGATTCCGAAGAAATTAACAGTATTGAAGCTGGCATAAGAGGTGCCTATCAAGTGTTAACGTTCCAAGGGGTCATATATCGAATGCAGAAGGATAACTTTTTCTTTCGTGATGACGATGGTTTAAATGTAACTGATGGCGAAACAAACCATAGCGGTGTTGAAGTAACAGTTAGCATAAACGTTTTAGATAACTTACGTTTTTTGGCCAACTATGCGTACGCAAAACATGAGTATGACTTTGATCGTTTAAGCAGTGGCGTTGTAAATGGCAACGAAATCGATACTGCCCCTCGTCAACAAGGCAACGCCCGCTTAGAATGGCAGCCCACGAATGCCACATCCCTAGCATTAGAGTGGCAACACATTGGCAGTTACTTTCTTGATCCAGCAAATGAACATGAATATGCCGGACACGACTTGTTCAATATACGGGCCCAATGGCAAATCAATAAGCAGATACGCCTTAATGCCAAGCTAGAAAATGTCTTCGATGAAGAATATGCCAGCCGAGCGGATTACGCGTTTGGCTCCTACCGGTATTTCGGTGGACAGCCTCGCGCGATATATTTAGGCGCAAATTACGCTTTTTAGTCGTTAAAGACATCAGATGGGCCAACGCCATTGAGCAGTATTGTTTTGCTTTAGTAAAAATTAAAGCGGGCTCTGCTGCTTCTGGCGATTAAATTTATCTGCATCCACACCTTTCTTCCAATACCCAGTAGCGAATAGATTCATGCGCTCATAACCTAAGTCATCCAACAATATGCCTTTTATTGTTCGCACGCTACGCGCTTCTAGGCCGAAAAATACCTGAGTGTTGTCACAGGGCATTATTTTAGCGACCCTTTCAACGTGTTGTTCGAGTGTATGGCTTGATTCATCTTCGATATGCCACTCTACATTGATGTGCTCCCCCGCATCCATGGCGATCACATCAGCGCGTGTGGGTACAGTAATAATCGATTTTAAGTTTGCCTGTTTCGGTATGTATCTAGCAAAACCATTAACTGCGTTTATAGAGGTTAAATCACCAATAAGTAAGTAGTTGTCTTCATTGTAGTTGCTTAACTTAGGGGCTCCAAGGCCGGCAATTGCTGCGAAGTCCCCTACTTTGGCCGCACTAGCCCAATTCGTCGCTGGACCTGCGTGTCGATTGACTACAAAATCAATGGTTAACTCTGACGATCCTGCATCAAAGCTGCGAATGGTATAAGAGCGCTTAAATGCTGGTTTGGGTGCATCAAAAGCGAGTTCAGGAAATTGTTCCCCCGGATGAGGTACCAGTACCTTTACATGAGCACCTTCTTTTCCTTGGGGGAATCCAGTCAGTTCTTCTGAACTAAATACGATCCGACGTAAATGTGGCGACAATGATTCTGCGCGTGTAACGCTAACTAAACGTGCTTTGGGTTTCATCTCAGCTCCTCAAGTGGTTGACAATATCAACTATATACTGATTGCAATAATAGTCAATCATTAAATGAGAATTATTACTATTTACCACTTTGGAAGTGGTAATCATAAACAAAACGCCTGATCGTAATGATCTAGGCGTTCTATTCTTTTGCTGAGTGTACTTTACAAAAATATACGCCGATTATGCCACCGCAGCTGGTGGTACCATCTTACCGCCTGTACCGATTTGCGCTGGTGGCACCATTTTCCCACCGGTTCCTATGAGGCTAGACGCGCTATTTGATAAATCAGCGACAGTAAAGCTAGGAGGTACCATCTTACCGCCTGTGCCGATTTGCGCTGGTGGCACCATTTTCCCACCGGTTCCTATGAGGCTAAACGCACTATTTGATAAATCAGCGACAGTAAAGCTAGGAGGTACCATCTTACCGCCTGTGCCGATTTGCGCTGGTGGCACCATTTTCCCACCGGTTCCTATTAGGCTAGACGTACTATTTGATAAATCAGCGACAGTAAAGCTAGGAGGTACCATCTTACCGCCTGTACCGATTTGCGCTGGTGGCACCATTTTCCCACCAGTTCCTATTAGGTTAGACGCGCTATTTGATAAATCGGCGACAGTAAAGCTAGGAGGTACCATCTTTCCGCCTGTACCGATTTGCGCTGGCGGCACCATTTTCCCACCGGTTCCTATTAGGCTAGACGCGCTATTTGATATATCAGCGACAGTAAAGCTAGGAGGTACCATCTTACCGCCTGTGCCGATTTGCGCTGGTGGCACCATTTTCCCGCCGGTTCCTATCAAGCTTGGAGGAACCATTTTCCCACCCGTACCTATCGCAGATGCTGAGCTAGAGGCAAAAATAGATAAAACAACGGTGGCAGTAAGAGTGAATTTTTTCATGACTTAGATCCTATTAATATTTTTCAGCGGAGAAATTTCCACCAAAATGATTATCAAGGATCTATATCGGCAATGTCACATATAAGGTTAAAATATGAACATATACACAGTATGTTGGGAAGAGACGAGTTTAGGCTTTAAACCAATTTTTCGATATTAGTATGTAACCTTGGATGAGGACCAAAAGGGCAGAATAAGTAGTTAACCCGTGGAATATGTAGGGTGCGGCGTAGTAAACAAAGGTACTTGGAAGGTCAAAGACACGACGTAAAACGTACTCGACTAATATAAATTGGTGTAAGAGTATGTAAAAGAAAACCAGTTGGTATAGGGTGTGATCCAGATCAAGCGAGCTATATTGCTTAGGAAAGTACTTCGCCATAATAAACACACGTGCAAAGAGGAAATGCCTAACCCACAAGTTTATCGTTAGCAACAGAACATACCAAAAGATCATTGCTGCTTCTTGGGAAGTCAAATACCAATAAGCCTCAGCCCCAAGACATAACACAACCACAACCGCTGTCGGCCATCGAAGACTATCTTCACTAACTTTATACAAGGTCCAACAGGTCACTAGATACGTAGCCAGTTTTAAAGAGATCTGGAATTTTTCGCTGATAACAAGAGGATAAAGTAATTCTGAAGACAAATTAGCGGCTGCAGAAATAATAATAATGCTGACAAGGTTAATGTCGCGAATAAATAACACTGCAACAAACCCTAATAGGGCTAGGTAAATTTTTTCGAACAGTAATCCATCACCGTAAGTGAGAAATCCGGCACATACAAAAAGAATCGAACCAAAGATTTTTGGGAGACGGGAAGAGCCTACAAACACAGGGGCTTAGAATCTATCCGTGATAAATTTAAAGTAGCCTACGATTTGATTGACGAAATTGTTACGGGTTTCTTCTTTGGCCTTACTACGGCATACAGACCACCACTTTTTCACAACCTCAATTTGCAATGTTCGCAAAGATTCAGGCTTATTATTCTCTATCGCTGAAACCGTTTCACGACTCAACCCCAAGCGCAGCGCTAAATCACCTTGAGTATAACCCGCCTCTTTTCTGAGGTTTCTTAATATGACCGGCAGTTCACTACTGTGTAAATCCATGATTAGTTTGCCTAAAAAAGCGGTTAATTAATTCGACTGTTAATGGTAACTATTTTACGACACCTAAGTAAAGAAAAATCCCCCACAACCACTAGAACATATATAGAAGCGTATTGAGAGGCTTATGCGAATTGCTTATAATTCAATCAACATAAAGACTAATTGACTTTTCTTAATAAGTCACTTTGTTAATCGGTAGCCAGCGTATCGTCCACCTCAACGCTATTAGAGATACTTTTTTTAACTAATAATCGAGCGGTTTCGTGTTCAGCATGCACAAATGCGCATATCCCCATTCCCATTAGCGCCCTTTTCTCTTCTTGGCTATTAATTTTCACAATCACCTTAGCCTGAGGATGAAAGTTCAAAACGGCTTGGCAAATAATTTTCTTTTTGACTAAATTCGTGACAGTTAAAATGACACTTGCTGATTCTTCTATTTTCAATGATTCCAGAACAGGTCGTTTGTCTAAGTGTCCAAAGTAAGCCATGTAGCCCCGTTCTCGAGCAAGTAGTACATGTTGTAAATTATCGGAAATAATGATGAAACGTATGCCCTTCGCTTTAAGCTCCTTTGCCACAATACGTCCGACAATGGCAAAGCCACAAATGACGGTGTGCTGCTGTTCATTGATGGGGGTGATTTTATCTGACTCGAAGAATTCAACCACGAAAAATGAAGCTAACTTATAGATATTGTTGACCATAAAAGGCGTGACTATCATCGACAGCACGGTCACGAGAATAAGGAAGCTACCTAACTCGTTAGAAATTATATTTTCTGACAAAGCCAGCGAAAATATCGCAAATGAAAATTCGCCTATTTGGCACAAAGCGATGGCAGTTTTAACTGCATCACTTTTGTTTGACTTGCGGCGTATTAGCGCAAAAATAAATAGCGCTTTTGTCAGCATAGCTAATGCTAAAACACCCAGTACCATGAAGAACTCTTGATAAAAATAAGCGATATCTATTTTCGTGCCGATGGAAAAGAAAAACGCACCAAGCAAAATGTCTTTATAGGAAGCGATGTCTGACTCAACTTTTACATGAAAATTGGTTTCCGCGATGATCATACCTGCTATGAATGCACCTAATGAGTAAGTAAATCCCATTTCATGGGCAAGCAATGAGGCGCCGATCACAATGGTCAGCACAGAGCCCAAAAATAGCTCTTCCAGTTTAGCGTTTGTGGAAAAATGCAGCAGCCATTCAATTATCTTCTTGCCCAGCGTAAACATGAACACAATCACCAAGGTGGCTGACAGTAAGGTATTTAAAAGCACGTCACCTACAGACAGCTCGCTGTTTGCTAAGAAGCTTATTAATAGCAGTATGGGGATCACGGCTAAATCTTGAAAAATCAGGATCGCCACCGATTTTTCACCATAAGGGGTCACAACGTCTTTTGATTTCTTCAGGTAACTTAAAACAATGGCTGTCGATGACAAACTAAACGCCAATGCAATAATCACCGACGCCGTAATTGTTTGTGAAAATAGATAGTAAGCGATAGCAAAAATGAGCAGCGCACTACCCACGACTTGCACGAACCCATTGATAAACACCAGTTCCTTCATTTTTTTAAGCTTGTTAAATGAAAGCTCTAAACCAATGGTGAACATTAAAAAGACAATACCAAATTCGCCTATCAGATCGAGAGAGTGCAACTTTTCGCTATCATCGAAATGGAAAATATTGCTGATAATGGTCCCTGTCATGATGTAGCCGATAATATGTGACACAGAAAGCTTCTTCAGCACTATGTTCAAGACAGTTGCAATGGCCAACGAAATAAAAATTATCAGTAAAACAGAATCCATGTGTCTCAATCCAAATTCAATCTCAGCACAACGCTACATTGCACTAACAAACTTATAACAAAAAGGAACTTAAACAGTTATATTTTGCATTTATAGGAATAAGTAGAATATACCCGGCCTTTTAATATGTCTATTTGTATAAAATTGAAGATTAATAAAATCTGAGGGAATGCCCATGACAGTTTTCACAATGTCACTATAATTTGGGCTCAGAAACTCGCTTGTTCTATCCTGCTAGAAGAATTAACTCACCAAGTAGATTGGGCATTTGTAATGCTAACCCTTACCTAAAGTGGAGTAATAGCCATTTAAAACAAAACGATAAGGACATAAACATGAAAGCCGTTAAACAACTATTTCTTGCGCTTTTTACTGTTCATTTACGCATAAAAATTGACCTGAAAAACGCTTTCCGTATTCACTTCAGACGTGTCAAATTCGAAGCTACCCCAAGTAGTAAATCTTTAGCTTTTGCACTATTTTGTACATTGACGTTCATCGGCTGCTCATCAAATACCGCCGAAGCCCCCTTAGCGCGTCATGCCTCATCTGCTCAAAATCACTCTATCGCCAACGTCAATGAACCCTCAAAACATACACTGAATATTGAGAACAACATTTTTGCTGGGCAAATCGCACCTAAGCTATCAGGTATGGGAGAGCATGGTTTTTATCCATCTACCGGCAATGAAGACGCACACGTTTTTTTTAACCAAGCCATAGCCCTTACATATGGATTTAACCACTTAGAAGCACATCGCTCGTTTAAACAAGTCGCGGCGCTAGATCCAAGAAGCGCTATCGCTTTTTGGGGGCAAGCATTAGTCTTAGGCCCAAATATTAATGGAGCAATGGAGCCAAGTGCAGTGCAGCCCGCTCATGAAGCCATAACTCAGGCACTTGCGTTAATTGAGTACGCTTCTCCTAAAGAAGCTGCGCTTATTCATGCACTCAGGCAAAGATACTCCCTAGACGAGTCTCTATCTGATCGTAATCGTCTAGATGCAAACTATGCAGATGCTATGCGAGCACTAGTCATGGAATATCCGGATGATGCCAACCTTCGCACCCTATTGGCTGAAGCGCTCATGGTTATTCATAGCTGGGATTACTGGAAAAACGATGGCCAACCTAAAGAATGGACCAATGAAATATTAGCGGTGTTAGAAGACGGACTAAAGTTCAGCCCATCTCATGCGGGGCTAAATCATTATTACATTCACGCTGTAGAAGCTTCAAAACAGCCTGAGCGCGGGCTCGCCAGTGCAAAAATACTCGAAACGGCAGTGCCAGGGGCGGGTCATCTGGTGCATATGCCTTCACATATTTATATTCGTACTGGTCGTTATCAACAGGGGGTACTGAGTAACGAGCACGCCATTTTGGTCGATAATAACTACATCACTCAATGCCGCCAACAAGGGGTATATCCATTAGCTTACGTACCACATAATCGGCATTTTTTATGGGCGATGGCTAGTATGCAAGGCAATAGTCAAAAAGCAATCAAAGCGGCTGAGCACATGGCGGCGCATATAGACACGCATCTAATGACGCAAGAAGGTCTTGGGACCCTCCAGCATTATTGGGTAACACCTTGGTATGCTTATATACGTTTCGGTAAATGGGAAAAAATCATGAACATTCCCAAACCTGCTACAAAACTTTTATATCCGCTAGCGGTGTGGCATTACGCCCAGGGTAGCGCACTTAGTTCTAATGGACATATCTTGCAAGCGAGAACCCACCTGCAATACTTGAAACAACAAGCGAAGAACAAAAAACTCAAAGATATAACCGTCTGGCAAATAAATGATGCGTACAGTGTCATTAATATTGCTGCGCTAGTGCTTGAAGGCGAAATAGAAACCAAGGCCAAGAATTATTCCGCTGCCATTGACGCGCTGACAAAAGCCAGCGCGCTTGAAGACTCACTTAACTATAATGAGCCTTCCGATTGGCACGCCCCTGTACGCCAGTCACTTGGAGCCGCACTACTTGCAGCCGGTGAATCAATAAAGGCCCAACACGTCTACCAAGCCGATTTACACGTATTTCCAGAGAATGGTTGGTCCCTTTATGGCTTACATCAGGCACTACTGGCTCAAGGGCTATCAACGGAGGCCAGCAAAGTTAACAAGCGATTTTTAAAAGCGTGGCAGCACGCTGATTTTGAGCTCAATGGTTCAGTAGTGCATTGAACAATGCCATTGAAGTATCAAATAGAATTTAAAGAATGCGGCACGTTTGCTTTCAATTAACATAGTGATTAAAACATGTGGACGTTATCAGCAATCTTATATTGTGAGTCGCTAATTAAGGCCGTATCATTGCGCCACAAATCAGCCAACTAGAGCTCACCATGACAGATACCCACATCGACTCAGCCGATTTTATGGCGCAAATTAAAAACACCCAAGAGTTATGGGCGTTACAAGATAAAACCAGTGACGGCTGGGTAATATTAGATTCGATTAATTTTGAAGACACGGACGTGATGCCACTATGGTCAAATGCGCAGCTCGCCAAAGAGCATTGTGTAGATGAATGGGAAGACTATATCCCCAAGGCTATTTCAGTATCAGATTGGCTGGAATTTTGGGTTGAAGATTTAGCCGAAGATAATGTTGTTATTGGTATCGAGTGGCGCGACGGTGGTGAATATTTAGAAGTAGAACTGGCAGACTTCAGTCAGATGCTCGCAGAAGTTGAAAAATTCTAAACATTTCGGTAAACAGAGGATTGAGGTTTGGTTTGTCATTTAATTCCTGTGGACCTACACCAGGTGTAAGTGACCTTATTTAATATACGGAGCCAAACTTTACTAGTATCGTCTCATTGAGAGCACAATTTCACTGCGCTCTCAATGAGTTTACTCCTCAAGGTCAATACCGTTTTTCAAAATTTCCGCTCTTTGAACCTCTACTTCGGCAATAGCTCCCGTTTGCAAGAACACCGGCGGATTTCTTGGTTACCCCCCTAAAGACGTGCCCGTGGCAATATAATCACCTGGCTTTCACGTCATGCACTCGCTAATGAGTACAAGTGTGGATACCACGTCGAAAACCATGTCGTTGATATTTGCTTGTTGCATCTCTTGACCATTTACGCGCATTTCACTATCCAGCCCTTTTTACACCTAGCGACAACCGATCTGGTGTGAGCAGATAGTGCCTAACGTTAAACAATGACTTTAACCAAGATGCCGATGACCTGCGCAGTAGCAAAGATCAGCGCCCCTGACATGCCAGACTAAAAAATTTGGCTTAAACACCAAGCAAACATAAATGCCAAGCTACCGAGTAAGGTTTCCATTACTGTCCATGTTTTCAAGGTGGTTTTTTCATCCATATTTAACAGTCTACTGACCAACCAAAAGCCAGAGTCATTAAAGTGAGACAACACCGTCGCGCCACCCGCAATAGCGATAACCAAGCAACACAAATCTATCGCAGACAAACCCGGCGTAACGGCAACCATTGGCGTTAATAGCGCAGCCGTAGTGGTCAGTGCAACTGTCGCTGAGCCCTGGGCCACGCGTAAACTGGCAGAGATAATAAAACCCGCTACGATAATCGGCATACCAGTATCGGCTAGTAAGCCTGCTAAAGCATCGCCAATACCACTGGCTCTAAGCACGCCACCAAACATGCCGCCAGCGCCTGTCACTAAAATCACCCCGCAAATAGGCGCTAAAGAGTCCCCGCACCACTGCTCAATTTTTCCCATGCCATAGCGACGGCTAAAAAGTGCAATGCTGACTAATAATGTAATAAGTAGCGCTACCGGTGTTTTGCCCAATAAACGCAAGGTATGCACAAATGCACTTTCACCTTGGATAACATTCGCAGCAATCAACGTATTAAGGCCAGTATCCATAAAAATTAAGCACACGGGCAAGAGTAAAATCAGTATTACGCTAGAAAAGCTGGGCAATTCGCCACTGGTTAAATCCCTCGATGACTGTTCGTCTTGATTGAATAGCGAATGCAAAGGAATATCAAAACGTTTACCCGCATATTGACCGTATAGGTAAGCGCCCAGATACCAAGTAGGAATAGCAATAGCTAACCCCACCATCAACAGCAAACTAATATTCGCACCTAAGAATTCTGCTGCTGCAACAGGCCCTGGGTGCGGTGGTACGAAAGCATGCATCACGGCAAATGCGCCAGCTGCCGGCAAGGCATAGGTTAATACCGAGCCATTGAATCGCCGGGCTACGCTGAAGATAATGGGCATCATCACTATTAACCCAGCGTCAAAAAAGATTGGAAACCCAAAGCACAACGAAGCGACACCCAGTGCTAAAGGCGCTTTGTCTTCGCCAAAACGATTGACTAAGTTGTCAGCCAATACTTGCGCCCCGCCCGAAACTTCGAGCAACTTGCCTATCATAGCGCCTAAGCCTACCAGTAATGCCACCGATGCGAGCGTACCACCGAAGCTGCTCATCAAAGTCGGCACCACTTCCATGATGCTGATCCCAGCGGCTAATGCAGTCACTAGACTCACAAGCGACAGAGCGATAAAAGCATGCAAACGAACACGCACAATTAGAAATAACAACGCTAGCACAGCGCCAAGTGCTAGCGTTAATAAGTACCAGGGTTCATGTGTAAAAGGCTGATTAAGCATATTGAATGTTCAATTTGTTGTAAGTTAACAACAAATTAACACTATCAAAGGGGAGATTCACCTTCTAATGATGAATAAAATTCAAAAAGACTATAAGGGTGAGCACAACTAATACTAGCCCAGTGTTCGCCCTTAGTAGATTAAATCTTCGGCTGGAATGCACCTGGCACACTTGAGAGCAAAATAAAAAGCGATGCCGAGTTTTACTTTGTTTTTGTATTTATACTCTAGGATTATTTTTGAGCTGCAACCACCGATATTTCGACTAATAATTCAGGTCTTGCCATAGAGGCTTGGACGCACGCCCTTGCTGGTGCATGCCCATCTGGCACCCAGGCGTCCCACACGGTGTTCATCGCAGCGAAATCTGTCATATCTTTAATATAGATAGTAGCTGACAAAATATGCTCACGATCAGAGTCAGCACTCAACAAAAGCGCATCCACTTTGTCCAACATGGTTTGAGTTTGCTCTTCGATACCTTTATTGGCATCGGCTGCCACTTGGCCGCAGAGGTAGACGGTTCCCTGATGAATAACCACTCGACTCATACGTTGTTTAATTTCTTTACGCTCGATTGTTGCCACAATAGCCCCTGTGATTTTTAAGATTAACGAAAACGAAGGCCGAGATAATAGCAACAACTAAGTGATGAATGTATGTTTTTGCCTGCTAATGCTCTGTATCTTACGAATGTCACCCACACGAATTGGGTAACATGTTTTTTTGCACTTATTTTTTTTACATCTTGGTTTTTATTACATCTTGGTTTTTATTACATCTTAGTTTTTATTACATCTTAATTTTCATTACACAATGCAAGCTCAACATCGTACGTACCATTCATTAACTCAGTGACAAAAGCGCTCGCTTGGGTCATGTCAGCGAGGACATAAACGTGATGTTTAGCGCGAGTAAGCGCTACATAAAATAAGCGTCTTTCTTCTGCGTACGTAAACGTTTCTTGTTTGGGTAAAAGTGCCTCTACCACAGGTGAAGTGACTTTATCTGCCGGAAAGCCATGCTTGCCTGCAGTCATGCCGGTGATAATGGCGTAGTCCGATTCCTTTCCCTTCGCTGCGTGAAACGACAAGCACTTTATATGTAGCTTAGTGTATTGCTTATTGAGCGCTTCTAGACCTTCTCTATTCGGTAGTTGAAACCAAAAACGCGCTAAAATGCAGACTGTAGGCTTTGAGCACTGCCGCAGTGTATCCTTCTTGCTGCTCTGTGTTGGTCTAATTTTTTCGGTCTTACCGCGTTTATTATGTTGCTCAGATATTTCATCCACTTTGCCTGCTAAAGTAGCTAACGCTTGGTGCAGTAACTTTTCAGTATTTGATGACTGAGTCTCGCTGTTTAATCGAGTATCACTGTAAAGAACCCTTATTCTTGGGTCCGCTACTTTAACGAGAGAGCGAATATTCTTGCTTATCTGCTCCGGATTTCGACTGATAAATTGAGTGGCCACATCACCAATTCTATTATTGAAACGAAACGTCTGGTCTAAAACATTTTCACTGCTGTGGCCGAAGTACTGGGTAAACTGCGTAGTCAAGCTCACATCTGCGCCACTAAATCGATATATGGCTTGCCAATCATCGCCAACACAAAATATAGACGCCGATTGACTTTGTTTGCGCGGTAACACCTTACGGCTTGAAGGCACACTCGCATTTTTTCTTGGTAACGCGCTAACAGAACGCGTGCTGTCTCTTAGTGATCGCACTAAACGAGCTCTAGGCTCTGAGATATCCTGAAACTCATCCACCATTATGTATCGCCATGGTGCTGTAAAGTGCCCTTTTTCCACATACGTTATCGCTTTGCTGATCATATCTTCAAAATCGATGTAAGCATGCTGACTCAAATGCTTCTGGTAGTGCTGAAATATAGGCCGCAGCAAAGTAAAAGCAATTTGTGCTTGCTTAGAATCAATTGCTTTGTCCTTTGAGGTAATATCGGCCAGCACAGCTTTTACACTGAACTTACTAGAAATAGCTGATTTGTATAAGCCGATTAACTGACAAAACAAGATTGCAAGTTCGCTCAAATAATTAGATTTTTGTAACGTGTTCAGCATCTTTTCATTTGATAAAGGAACGTTCTTGACCTGTAATTTATTGGCAGAACGTTTCAGTACGCTGTTCAATTTTCCGTTTACGTATTGATAATAAAATAGTTCAATACATCTTGAATCATGATGGCTATACAGTTGTCGTTTATTTTTCATCATTGCTTGATAACGATTATTATCGGTATAACTGGGTGTATTACCCTCATCATCTAGCACGTAATATTCGATATACACATCAGCGTGTGGTAAATAAAAATCTGCTCTGTTCACACCGATATGCTTATTTTCAACGTCAAAAGCATATTTAGCTTGGTAACGATATTCAATGCCATTTCGATACAACCAGTTAGCAATGTGCAGGTGTCCGAAACAATTTACCGGCTCCCCTTTCAACGTACGCACATTGATTTCATTCAAATAACGGGAGTAATCAGATAAAGCGTCAAAATCGAACGGACTCATTGATTGATAGTAATAGTTGCTTAAGTATTCAATCACTTGTTTTTGATAGGATACATTTTGCAGCTGATTTTCTAGGCTTGCCAATACCCATTGGTTTTTCTTTTGCTCGCCATTCACCCATGGGGATAAGGTCGGCTTTTTACCTTCGACGCTGGTAATAATGGATAGTCCCAAGCTGTGAAAGGTGCTGGCTTTGATGCTTTGTCCGTCTAGCTTGTGCTTAATGCGCTCGTCTATTTCAGTGGCGGCTTTTTGACCGTAAGCCAGTAGTAAAATATCGTCTGGTTTCGCTTGACCGCTCGTTAACAAGTAGCCTGCTCGGCCGACCATAACACTGGTTTTTCCGGTCCCTGCTCCAGCAAGTAGTAGATTATTGTCATCATCTATAATACAGGCACGACGTTGTTTGTCTGTTAAAGGGTTTGACTCAACTCGCTGAAAAAAATCTGCATGCAAATGAAGTTGTTTTTGAATGTAGCCTTCTCGTATTGCCGCAATATCCGCTTGCTCCCAATGATGCATTGCCTTTAACTTTATAACAGCCTCTTTTACGGTACTGTCTAATGAAGCATTCTGCGCCCAAGTGTGCCATCGTGGATACTCAAGCGCTACGCGCTGCTTTATGGCGACGACGTGTGAATGCCTGAGATACCTTGCTTGCGTCGCGTTTTCTATGTTATTCACCAACTGCAATAATCTGCTTTGGTGGTAATTCCCCCACTCAGCCTGAATCTGACCTGCTTGAAATTTGCTGCTACGGTATCCCAAAAAATGCAGTTCATGAGCCAATGCGTTTACCTGGAATATCATCGTAGCGCCAAGCCAGCGCCACTCAAAGACAGGTGGAATATCAAAATGTTGCCAAGATAAAAAGGTGACAGATTTCTTTTCACCGCTTCCTATATGGTTAGCACCTAAAAGTGATTTTAATTCTTTTGATAGTTTGGCACCTTCTGGAAAATACACACCGGACTCATCGAATTTAAGATCTACTTGTAGCGGGGAAAAAATTCGACCAAACCAGCTTAGGCTAATGAATCGTGCTTCTTCGGGGTTTTGGTCACGTGCTGATGGGGGCGTTATTGCATAATGTGGAGGATTGTCCGCACTTGGTGGTAAGGAATTCGAATGCAAGGAAACCTACTTGTTGATGAGTTAACTGAAAAAGAAAATAACAAACTGGAAAACAGTACGGGAGGCACAGTAGTGCTTGCTCTTTGAATGAATGGCTCGTAAACAGCACAGACGTAAAGGCTAAATAAAAACAAAGTTAGAATAAACCAAAATATCGCCGCCATCTCATCACCGGATTTGGCTCTAAAAGGCGGCGTTGCTCAGCTGATATTACTCTTTTAGTAGGTTCTTTTCACCCAGCCTACCAAATACCAACTGTCTGCTGCATTTTTGGATTTACGGATAGCGCTGATTTCTTGCAGATTTTTTAAGCTGCTTTCTAACTCATCTTCCATTAGAGCGCTGCGCTCATAACGGATCAAGTGAGAGTTAATTTTAGTCAATAAATCTTTACCGCTGATCGTATTAGTCCTGCGGGCTCTGACAAACCACATACACCAGATCACCATGGCGTCGTTTTCACTGATGGTCACCTCTTGCAAATCACTTATCAGGCGCAGCAGCTCAATGAAGGCGTAAATCCCCAGCCATGGCTCCTGCTTGTGCTGAAATCCACTGGGTTGGCTTCTCTCAATATGCTCAATCAACGTACTGATACTAAGCTTTATATTGCCGGGTTTAATCGCGTCTACCGTTTGTTGATTAGTGCCGATGTTTGGATCTGTTTCATCGTTTGAGATGGGCTTTTTAGGGGCTCTAACTGAAATTGCAGGATTAAGGGTGGTATTGATAAGCTCTTCGGTAGAATCTGCCTCAATCCCCACCTTCAGCAGTGACGAGCGCAATACTTGATTCACTTCTTGCTTTTTACTATTAGCCACATCGATATCAGGTTCCATTTATGTACCTCCATTTTCATTATTATTTATGCACAAACTGAGGTACTTACTAACCTGACATGTTCTTTTTAAGGCGTTGAGCCCTCAATTATCAGGACTACCATACGCTGCTTATATCTGCACATGCCGACAATAAATATTGTTTGTATGTAAGCTTCATCAGTTTGTTTAGGCTTATTCATAATCTCGTACCATCTGCTTGTTGCCCGGTACGGTAAATTTGAATGCCTTAGCGCTTTAAATGCATAGCTATGCTACCACATAAACGCTCGAATATCTCGCTGTAAACCTATTACACAACGTATCCAACGTGCAATAACCGGTGATAAACTGTGCATATCGTGACTTATGGCATCAGAGCGACAGGTAGATGCGTTTTTCACCCGCTGACTCGCTTTCTTAAGCAACGCAGTGGCGGTATACCCGCAATGTTATTTACATAGAAAGCACCCTATAAATAAGTTCTGTTATTTAGCTAGGTACTGCTTTTTAGATACGTACAGCGCTTAGAATGCCAGCGAATTGTGTCGTTGCTCAACCAGCGTTTAAGTTTGAAAATGTACCTGAACTTGAATTTGAACTTGAATTTAACGACGAGACCATTGATAAAGCTTGTGAGCATAAACGTGGCGACATAAAACATTGAACCGCTTTTTGCTCGGCACTGCCCACGCTTCCTTTGCAAATGCTACATACGCAGTAAGAAAAAATTTACCTACGAATCGCCTATTTCCCCGTGTTAACACAAGGGTATCGTATACCTCAAACCTCAATCACCCCTTGGGGCACGGGTTCTTTATCCATCTTTACAATACCTTTGCAGATAATTCGACATTGGCATAATAGTTGATTTCAAGAAGAGTCGTTAAAGCGCGAATATCCGCTCGCAGGGACACTGAAATGTCTACCACAGTTCATTCATTCAACACCTAAAATGGAGAGAAATATGTTTTTTGAATCTTGGAGTGAAATAACGCGCATTGTCACTACTACCTTGATTATTTATCCCTTTTTGATCTTAGCGACACATTTAGTGGGGAAACGCTCATTTGCTAAAATGAACAACTTTGATTGGATTATCACCGTAGCAGCAGGCTCCATCTTAGGCTCTGCTATCTTGTTGAAAGACGTGGTCATTGCTGAGGTATTAGTCGCGGTTAGCCTACTTTTCCTTTTACAGTATTTACTTACCTGGGCCAGCGCCCATTTTTCGACTTTCGACAAAGTGGTAAAAACCTCGCCGCAACTCGTGTTTTTCGACGGTGAATACATAGAGCATGCGATGAAAGATGCTCGCCTGACCCGCATTGAAGTAGAGGCAGGTGTCCGAAAAGCCGGTTTCGGTGATTCAAGCCGAGTCATGGCAGTGGTGTTTGAGGCTGACGGCGAATTAAGTATCGTTCCGAAAAGTGAAATTCATGATCAACTTATTATGAAGTTACGCAGTGACGCCAGCTAATACCTATTGGCCAATAATTACAACCACAGGGGTAAACACCTTGTCCATAGCCCTTAACAACCTCAGGTATTGAAGATGACTGATGACTACTTTCATGTCCTCAACCTAATTGGTGTCGCTTTTTTTGCTGTATCAGGCACGCTGCTCGGCTACGAAAAAAAAGTGGGTGGCTTTGGCGTGGTCGTGGTGGCAAGTGTGACCGCATTAGGTGGTGGCTCTCTTCGCGACTTATTGCTGAATGAGCCGGTATTTTGGGTCGCCGATCCAGACTATTTGTACTCAACCTATGCTGCAATCTTCATATCAGTCGCATTTATTCGCTACCTGCCCCATGTTTCGAACTATTACTTCTTGCTCCTCGATGCCGTGGGCATGGCCATTTTCAATATAGTCGGTATTGAGAAATCTTTAATTGGCGGAACGGGTATGCTTATCGCCATAACCATGGGCACCACTACAGGTATTTTTGGAGGGCTGATCCGTGATGTAATTTGCAGGGAGGTCCCTTCAGTTATGCGGGGGGAACTGTACGCCTCTGCATGTGTATCGGGCGGTTTAGTCTATGCGGTGCTTTTCTCTTTTGGCGCGCCGTACATATGGTGTATTTTGGGCTCGTTATTTGCCACTGTCTTCTTGCGAATGGGGGCACTTCACTGGAATTGGCGGCCAAAAATATTCAAGAAACGCCATTATAAAGACTAACTTGCCATAAACTCATAGTAACAGAGCATTTAAGCGACTTAGCACGTCGCCCAACTGCGCATCAGGTTGTGGTACACCCCAGTTAAGCGTTTTACTTCAGCATCGTTACTGCCCAGCTCAACCGTAAGCGCTTGAATAGATTGGTCCAAATCGAACAACATACTGCGCTGATCATTACTGCGCACTAGACTTTCAATCCAAAAGAACGAAGCTGTTCTGCGCCCTTTTGTCACCGGATTAACTTGATGAAGGCTATTAGCAGGATACAGAATCACGCTACCCGCATTGAGCTTAATTTGCTGCAAACCAAACTGGGTTTCGATACTGAGTTCGCCGCCATCGTAGGTTCTTGGCTCTGATAAAAACAACGTGGCGGATAAATCTGTGCGTAGCATCTGATGACTATTTGGAATAGGCATCACAGATGCATCTACGTGTAACCCGTAATGCTCGCCACCTTGGTAGCGATTAAATTTAGGAGGATAAATTTTATTCGGCAATGCAGAAGACATGAACAGCGCATTTCCCGATAATTTACGAATGACCGTATTTCGAAGTTCGATAGCCAATGCACTGCCATCGTCAAGTTGTTGATTATATTTTACTTTAGAAGCCTGACTACCCGCGGTGTGTTTACCATCTAGCCACTGGCCTTTATCTAATGCTTGGGTGAATTGGGTAACTTCTTTTTTAGACAGTAGGTCTTCAATAACGGTTAACATGGGCCTCTCTTTCGTTTATGTGTTTTTGCATTTTTTTACTTTGCTCGTAAGGTTTTTACGTCGTTCTCGTCTTCGCTACACTTTCGCGCGAAATACAAAATCAGCCAGCTGATTAACGTTAATAAATGCAATCTAGGGTAATATCACTGATGGTTTCACATCCGGTTAATGCCATTGCAAGCTCTAACTCTTGCTGAAGTAAGGTCAGACTATGGGCAACTCCCAGTGCTCCTGCAACAGCCAGGCCATTTAGTACGGGGCGGCCAATTAATACACCGTTAGCACCTAGGGCTATGGCTTTAAAAATATCGGTACCTCGGCGAATGCCACTGTCTAACAGTATGGGAAATGCCTCACCTACCGCGCTTCGTACTGGCGGTAACAAATCAATGCTCGGGGCAAGGCCGTCTAGCGTGCGCCCGCCGTGGTTCGAAACCACAATACCCGCGCAACCACTTTCGACCGCTAACAAGGCATCCGGTGGATGGCTAATGCCCTTTATCCAAACAGGTAAGTGCGTATTGGTGCGCAGCCATTGAATGTCATCCCAATCGGGCGCATCAGCCATCAAACCGTTAAGTAACACACTTTGTCCAGGCGATAATGACTGTGCCTTTGAGGTGGGATAATTCACCAAATTTGCTGCCACCACACTGGGGGGTAATGAAAAACCAGCTCTTTGCTGGCGATTACGAAGGCCGCTTACAGGAGCATCTACGGTCACCACTATGGAGGTATAACCCGCTTTTTCTGCTCGTCTTACCAAGTCAAGTGTATGCTCTGGATCCGGCTGCATGTAAAGCTGGAACCATTTACCTGTATGTTGCGCAGCGCTGATCTGTTCAAGTGGAAAGGTCGACAAGGTGCTGGTTAGCATCCCCATGTTAACCGCGTTAGCCGCTTCCACTGTGGCTAATTCACCTTGTGGGTGCAACAAGCTTTGATACGCTAAAGGGGCAATCAACATTGGCCAACTAAACCGGTCTTTGCCCAAGGCAATTTCCGTGGTGCCTTTGGTAAATTTACGCAACACGCGTTTATTCATGCCGATAGCATCAAATGCAGTCCTATTCCGATTCAGGGTAATGTCGTCCCCTGCTCCGCCAGCAATATACTCATAAATACCGTGAGGCATATAGTCTTTCGCTAAACGTTCATAATCACTGATAGCAATCACATCGGCTGGAATTTGACTTAGTTTAGGTAACACGTAATGATCTTTTTTCATGGCTAAATCTTAACCCAAAACAAAAAAGGGAGCACGTTGTAAACCAACCTACTCCCTTGATTAAATTACACAAATTGTAATAAAACGTTTTTAGCTAAAATTAAAACTCGTACGTTAACGTTAGCTTGGCGTTTCGTGCTGCACCAATATAGGTAAATGCACCACTACGGTATGCTGCTAAGTAGTAATCTTTATCTGTCACGTTAGCAACGTTAAGACGAAGATTTAGCTGCTCACTGAAGGCATAGGTCGCGAATACATCGAACGAGGTGTAGCTAGGCACTTTATACGAGTAATCATCGATACCAGTGTTATAACCAGCTGCAGAGTCAGGCTGACCTGCGTACATCTCGCTTGAGTAGGTCATAGTGCCACCGAACGAGAAAGCATCGCTTGCTTGATAACGTAACTGCCAAAACGCACTGTTATCAGCAAAATTACTCAACGTGAGGCCTACACTGTCGGTGTCGAATGACTCAAGCACTTCGGCATCCATAAACGTCACACCAAACTGGGTGCTTAAGTCTTCGGTGATATTACCTACCACTGAGAATTCAGCACCTTTAACGCGGTTTTTACCCGTATTTAGCGTACCGGTACTGGCGTAGTCATCGTCATCGATGCTTTCCATTACGTCGTCTTTGGTGATTTGGAAAATAGCAGCGGTTAGCAACAACTTATCGTTATATACGTTCCATTTCGTGCCTAATTCGAAGTTTTCGGTGTCTTCTGGTTTACTGTCTGTTACTTGTTGAGGGTCGCCACAGATACCGCCATAACCACAGTTGCCACCTAAGTCAGACTCGCCACCGTTGATGTTGCTTGATGTGCTGTAGGTCAAGTAAACATTAGCATCTTCGTTGATGTTGTACACCACGCCAACATGTCCATTCCAAAGCGTGTCAGAATAGTCGTAAGCCGTATCAACGCCATTGCGAGTCAAGACGTTATCGTAGTCGAAGCTATCAGCACGTACGCCAGCAAATACTGACCAAAACTCGTTAATATCAACCGTGTCCATGATTGAGACTGATACAGTATCAATAGAGTAATCAGAGTCTTGTGCACCCTTTTCAATGCTGCGACCCATAACATTGTTGATGTTATCAATATAGTTCCCGTTCGCGTCTACGATACAGAAACCGCCAGATGCTGGATTACTGCCGCGTCCAGGCAGTTTGCAGTTAGTTATGCTAGTGTCGTCTACATTATAAACGCCATTATCTACATCAAGAGCACTATACTCTGCGCTCACTACAAAATTATGCTTTAAACCGCCAAGATCACGGGTTAAATATACGTTTAACTGATCCGCGAAGTAATCCACCTCTTGCCAACCTTGGTGTGTGCTAAGGCTAACGGTTGCTGCGCTTGGTGCGTCTGGATCGCTAGCGTCACGGTTGGTGCCGCGGGCGCCTGTCGTCACATAACCGTTATCGGTCGTCCCGTAACGCATTAAGTTTTCAACACGCGTATCACTGTCTATTTCGTATTGTGCGCGCAAGGTAAAGGTATTAATTTCGGACTCAAGAAAGTCTTGCCCATCTTGAGAGTAAACAGGCAAATCCGCCACTGGCTTACCGCCGCCCGCAACAATATAAGTACCCAAGTCAGGGGTATCTTCTGCTTTTAAGTAGTAATAATCAGCGGTAAGTTTCAACTTATCTGTTGCTTTGTAATCAACAGAAAGCGCAAGACCATTTCGTTCTTGATCTGCAGGGCCACGATCTGGAATTTCTTTATACGAATGCAAAATATTGGCGCGTACTGCTAGGTCGTCATTGATGCGTTTGTTGCTATCAAGGGCGATACGGCGGTAATCGTCTGTGCCTAAACCTGCTTCGAGCTTAGAGAAGTCATATTCCGTGCTCGCTTGCTTAGTAATGCTGTTAACCGCACCACCTGTTGAACCACGACCAGCAAACGTAGAGCTTGGGCCTTTCGTGATTTCAACTTGCTCTGTTGCAAAACTTTCACGGGTTGTCATGCCTGGATCACGTAAACCATCAACAAACACGTCACTGCGCGCTTCATGGCCGCGGATAATGTAACGATCACCAAACGCATTTCCGTTTTCACCTGTACCTAGGGTAATACCAGGTTGTGCCGCGAGGATGTCTTTTAAGTCAGTTCTTCCAGATTCTTGAATTTGGGTTTGCGTCAGTACGCTGATAGTTTGCGGTGTATCGGCCAGCTCTTTTACATGGCGTGAGTCGCCTGAAACTTGCGCTTTGTAGGGAGCACCCGCTTGTGCGTAAGGGTTTGTATCAACGGTACGCTCTTCAATTTGCATGGTGTCCAATACAATGGGTTCGTCTTCTTGAGCCATAGCAAATGGGCTCATTAACATGCCGGGAACGCTTAATGCTAACAAGGTTTTATTAGTGTTAACCTTAGGTGAGCGAAGGCTCAATGGCGCTATTTGACACGTCTTTTTTCTACTCATGGGTAACTAATCCTTAAATGCTGAGTTGGTGATTAATGAATATTCAATGGGGATCACGAGCGTGATCTTTTCTCGTTTAATTGAATCGGGTACAAGTGGCAAAGGATTGGCCTTTTGCAACATATCAAGCGCAGCCTTATCCAGTTCAGCTGAGCCTGAGCTTTTTTTGATGCTAGAGGCCAATACATAGCCATCGTGATCGATGGTGAATTGCAACTGCACCACGCCTTCAATTTTTTGCTTCTTCAATTCTCTTGGGTAGGTTTTATACTTTCGCAAATGCGCCTGCAACTGCGCGAAGAAGTCATTCGCATTCCCAGCTCGGCCACCGGAGCGTGCTGAGCTAGCACTGCCGGTACCACGATTTGTGGCTTTTTGTGCAGTCGGTGCTGGTGCATTTTGCTGTGCTACTTCGGTAGTCGTCTTGGGCACGTCTTGCTGGTTTGTCTCGGTCTTTGTTACCTGGGTTTTGTTTACTGGCGATTCAGGAACCTCATCTTTAGGTTCGACTATTTTTTGCACCGCATTTTCAGCTGAAACTTGCTCGATTACAGGTACGTCAATGCGATCCAATATTGGCTCAGGGTCGGTTTTCTCAATGACTGGCTCTACTTTAGGCTCAATGATGGACTGCGGCTTTTCTACTAGTTCTGGCTCAACTGTCGGCTCTGGTTCAGGCAACGGTTCAGGCTCTGGCTCTTGAGGGGCCTCAAGGGTTTCTTCTAATTGTTCAGACTCAACAAGCTGTTGATCTTGATACGCTCCGAGCATCCCTAAACCGACTTCAATACCGTCTTGTCCTTCTCCCATAGCACTGCCCTGTACTTCTTCGGGGGTAATTGAAAGGGCAGCAAATACGCTGGCGTGCAATGCGGCGGCTACAGCGATCGCTACCAACCACTGGCGTTTATGCCCGCTAGTATGAAAACTCGGCGAAAGTAAACCAATGATGCCTTGTGATTGATTGGCCATGCGCTGTTGTTCAGTGTTTTGTTGTGTAGCAGCACGCATCAACTTGCCTCTGTCGTTAGGGTGAATAAGTTGATGGTGCTAAACCCTGCAGCGCGTAACATATCTAGCACTTTGTCTAAATCTTGGTACGTCACTTGTTTGTCGGCGCGCACAGCAATATTGGCTGGGTGCTCCTGTAATAGTGTGCTCAATGCTTCTGGTAATTCGTTAACGCTGACAACCTCATTATTGAGATGGATCTCATTGTCTTTTGATAGTTGTAGGGTTATTGGTTGTGCGATAGCCGGTTTGGTTTGGCTATTGTCTGGCAAGGTTAATCCTGCATCCTGAATCTGCTCGATTTTCCCTGCAATCATAAAAAAAATAAGTAACAGAAAAACGATGTTAATCAATGGGATCAGATTGTCGTCACTGTTCGCTTTGCGTTTTGAGCCCTGTGCTTGATTAAATAAGCTCATTGTTGCCCCGCTATCGCGTTAGCCTGAGGACGAGACTTACCCAAAGTAACTTGCGTAAAACCCAATACCTTCATGCGTGAAAGCGCATCAACAATGACTTGTACTTGCGTATCAGCCGCTGGCTGTAACACCGTTGGCAAATTCGTTTCAAACGCACTTGAAAGGGCTGAATCTGTCAGCGTTGCGCTGTTGCCAACCGACAGTTGTGCATCGGATAACTGCCCGTCCGGACTTAAACGTAATAGTTGTGGTTTGCTGTCAGACAACACACTGGCCGCCAAACTCGATTGCATTTCCACAGTACTGAACTTAGTGAAGGACGAGGTCAGCATAAAGAACATCAGAAGAATAAATACCACATCGATTAATGCAGTCAGACTGATACTTTGTTTTCGGCGTTGCGGCAGTAGCAGGCTAGACATAGTAACTACTCAGCGCCTTGATGACTTGTGGGTTGCTGCTTAGTCGGCGATGGCTTTGAGCTAGACGCGTTTTTATTGTTCATTGCAGAGCTGTTAGCACTCGCGTAGATGGTGAAAACGCGCTGGAGGTCATTTTGAATGGCTTGTGACTCAACTTCCGCTTTACGTTCGAAGTAGCTATTAAGCATGGAAACGGGAATAGCCACAGCTAAACCAACCGCTGTGGTAAGAAGTGCTTGCCAGATCCCACCAGATAATACGGCAGGATTAACCTGAGCACCGGCAGATTCCATAGCTTTGAATGCTTCTATCATGCCGATAACCGTACCAAAAAGTCCCATTAGGGGGGCTAACGTGGCGATAACTTCTAATACACGTAGGTAACTATTGAGCTGTGCGATGGCGAGTTGTGCTTGGCGATAAATTTCATCTTTGATGTCGTCTAATGCCAACGAGGATTTATCGATTAACTGCACCGTACTGCTAACAAGTGCTGCGCGATAATTACGCTGACCATTCACTAGCAACAATGCTTGAGCGTGTTTACCTTGTTGTAAAAAACCGAATGCTTGTTCAATTGCATCAGCGGGTTTTCGGCGCGTGCTATAAAATTGCCATGCTTTAAATACACCGACACTTAACGCAACCACGGATAGGCTGATCAAAAGCCACACCACTACTCCACCATTTACAAGCAAATCAATCACAGCAATACCCTAATAACAATCTAAATGAGAACGATTATCAATTTACAACGTTATAGGATTTGTGACAACTGTTTATTGAACTAAATCTAACGATAATTGTCGATTTTTCTTATTTTGGTTATAAAGAAATCAATAAAAGCAGCATGCAAGTTATACACAGGCTCAAATTGACAGGGATAACTAATGTCAAACTAGCAACCAGCAGAGATTTATAAATAAATGATATTGACTTGTATTTAGAGTGTCAGGAGTGAACGTCTCTCAAAAAACAATGCTAAAAAGCCGATTGTTTTGCATTTGCGTATAAAAACGCAAGGGTGGAGGCACAGTTCATGCTTAATGACACAGCAATGAACGCCTGATTTGCAAAGAATCTGTAGCGTCAATCAACACAAAGAACAGGTACTTATACTGAGAAAAATACACAGGCATAGACACATGCTTAGAGAATAAAATGTTCGCTTTATCTTTTGCTCTTACCCTAACGTTATTTGTTTTTCAGCAGATCTTGTAATGCTTTGGGTAATCGACCGCGTAGCCGATAAGTCAGTTTTTGTTCGTGCTTTTGCCAAAGGATCCCCAGATAAACAATACTCGCGCCCAATAACGTGAGCATAATAGGAAAAAGCCAGCTGTCTTTAAACACGTCATAAGCTAAGTATCCTAGATAACCACAGACCCCCAGTGCACCAAAAATAACCAAGACCCTGCGTACCAACACAATGCCAAACCCCATCATAAGAAGATTGATACAGCAGTAGGCTAACTTAGACAACTCGCTTTGAGAATGCTGCATCGACAAACCACACCAAAAAGCAATGGCGCCAAACAGGTACAACCAAAACGCATAATCCAGTGAATTGCGGGAGCGAATATCGACCCAAAATGCTAGGCCTAAAATGAGAAGGCCCATATACATAGAAACCAATGCACGTAATTCGAACTCGGGATAATCTGCGGTTAACATAACCGCGAGATCCATCGATAAGTACCACAGCGTGAGTGCAATGGGCATCAGCAAGAATGGATAGCGATAAATTCTCGCTAATACTGCTCCTACGGCTAATGTAGCCAACTCCATATACAGCCAGTGCCACTGAACGTAGCGATGATAATCACGGTAGTTGTCTTCACTCGGCCATACCCCCAATAGGTGCTGCAATCCAAAAACGGCTAACGGTGTTAAGCATATGACAAAGGTGGCACATATGCCTGCCACAGCAGGTAAGCCTTTCTTTGCCAAACGGTTGGCTAACATTATTCCTGCTATAGCGTATACCACACACAGCGTAACAATGCCCCAACCCCCAAATGACTCCCAGCCTAACGTCATAAAAAGTGTCATTGCGCCGATAGCGACAAGACCACCGAAGTAATAAAGCAGATGGGTGAAATCAAACGTTGCAGTGGTACTCGGTAAACCGTCAACGAACAGACTTAAGCGCTCAGCTTGCTCACGGCTTAGGATACCCTCTTGCACCGCTTGTGCTAGCTGGCTCTGACTAATATCCATATGACTTTCTCCCTTTTAACGGTGACTTATGCAATGGCTTCTTGGCTCTTTTGCTGACTCACATCATCAAGTAATAGTAATAGCGAGTGATAAGGAATTCCGCTGTGCTGACTTAGCCCTATCTCGCACGTGCGACTATTACTGTAGCCTGCAGTGCAAATAGCTGGTATTTGATCCTTTAAATGGCGCAACGCGCTGGCATTTAGCTCAGGAACAAACATCCCTTTGTCCCCCGCAAAACCACAACATTCAATGCCTTGGGGCTCTATCACTGTTTCACTACAGGTTCTCGCCAACGTCCGTAAATACGGTGCAAGGCCCATTTTACGGCTGCTACAGGTAACATGCAGCGCGACCGGCTCGATTTGCGCGGTAATCTTTAAATCGGCGATAACGTGCTTCACCATAAACTCGCTAGTCTCGAAAATTTGCAGCCCTATTACATCTTTCAGTTCTTGGATTTGTTGCTTGCAAGGGCTAGTGTCAAACACAATGGGTATTTTTCCATCGCTGCTAATATCCCTTAATTGCTCAGCTAATTGTTCGCCCTTTTGCTGGGCCAAATCAGGAAAACCTTTACTGCTAAACGGCATACCACAACACAATTCATCAAGCTTTTCAGGCAACATGACCTGATAACCTGCCTTGCTGAAAATAGAGCGGGCGGCATCATATGTAGAGCGTTTCTCATTGTCTGAAGCAGCGGCCCCCATGTTGCGACTGGCGCAGCTCGCAAAATAGATGACTTTCTTGGTTTTAAGTGCACAGTCAATGGTTATTTTTTTCCCTTTACTGGGCCACTGACTTTGCCACAAAGGCAGATTTTTCCTAGATAATCGGTGCATTTTCGCACCTATCTTGTTAGTTAAAGGATCTCCTAGCAGTTTGGTGGCACTGCTTGAGAGCGCAAAACCAACTCCCGCAGATTTACTCACCAGCGAGAAGTGTTCTGCACTGAACTTAGCGATTATTTCGCCGACGTTTGTTTGTTTTTCGCTACGCAACTGCCTAATTAAATCACCTGTATTGATTCCCACGGGGCATCGCTGGGCACACAGCCCAGTCGCTGCACAGGTATCTATGCCCATATACTGGAAGTCTGTCTCTAACTGTTGCAGCTCTTGGGTTTCGCTGTCGCTTACAATCTCTGCTTCGCGCAATTGTTGTATACGCCGCCAAATCGCAATGCGCTGTCTTGGGGTATAACTCAACGCTTGAGATGGGCACACAGCCTCGCAAAAACCACACTCGATACATTTATCGACTATTTCATCTGCTTTTGGCAGGAGTTTAAGGTTTTTGATGTGACTTTGTGCGTCCTCATTGAGTATCACCCCTGGATTCAAAATTCCCAGTGGGTCAATAATCTCTTTGAGTCTTTTCATCACACTGTAGGCTTCATTCCCCCACTCTAACTCAACAAAGGGGGCCATGTTTCTGCCCGTGCCATGCTCTGCTTTAAGTGAGCCCTTAAATTCCACCGCTACAAGCTGAGCGACTGCTTGCATAAAATCATCGTAGCGCTGTATTTCACTCTGATCATCAAATGCTTGGGTGAATACAAAATGTAAATTTCCCGCAAGCGCGTGACCAAATATGATTGCCTCTGAGTATCCGTACTGATCAAATAGTTGATGTAAACGCTGGATCCCCTCGGCCATATTTTCGATAGGAAAACACACATCTTCAATAATCACAGTTGTGCCCGCTTGACGCACCGCACCTACTGCGGGAAAAGTACCTTTTCGAATCGCCCACAATTGCTGGTTGAGTACAAGATCACGACTAAACGCAATAGATTGCACTGGCGCATAGGGGACTATACAGCGCTCGATATTAGCGCAATTTTCCGCCAACGCTTCTTGGCTGTCGGCACTGGTTTCAATGAGCAGCGCAGTGTAACCATCATAAGGCGTGCAAAATGCATCAGGCAGCCCTGGTTGGCCCTTCACTGAATTAAGCGCGCGCTGATCCATCAGCTCCACTGCATCTACGTTTTGCTTTTCAAGCGACTTTACTAAAGCACAGGCATGTTGAGCACTGGCAAATAAATACAGACCACTGGCTTTGTGTTCATGCTCTACAACGGTTTGGTAAGTAATGTCGGCGATAAAGCCAAGCGTTCCCTCAGAGCCAATCATTAAATGCATCAGCACGTCCAGCGGCTCCTGATAATCGATTAATGCATTGAGGGCATAACCACAGGTATTTTTAAGGCGGTATTTGTGGGTAATTAACTCGCGTAATCTTTCGTTCCCTTGGCACATTTGGGCCAGCATTTTAACCTCGTTCAGTAACGATGATTGCGCCTCGCGAAACTGCATCTCACTGCTAGCGTCACTGGTATCGACCACACTGCCGTCAGCTAAAACTATGGTCATGTCCTTTACAGTGTAATAACTATTGTGCGCTACACCGCAGCACATACCAGAGGCATTATTGGCTGCGATCCCCCCAATTTTACAGCTATTGATAGAGGCTGGGTCGGGCCCGATTTTACGACCGTAACGTGCCAGTATCCGATTAGCATCGGCACCAATGATGCCAGGTTGCAGCTTGATGCGAAGACCGTCATCGAAGATCTCATGTTGGCGCCAGTCGTCAGTTAACGTAATGAGCACTGAATCAGATACCCCCTGCCCTGACAAACTCGTACCTGCTGCTCGAAATGTAACAGCCACCTCAAATTGATGACTCAGGGCAAGTACTGATTGTACCTGTCGAAGGTCTGATAGTTTTAGGACGAGCTGAGGAATGAGTTGATAAAAACTCGCGTCTACTCCGAGTGCTCTGCACCGGCTAATATCTTGAATAATCGCCTCAGGAGGTAATAGGGTTTCAATTTCACGCAGGTATTTGACAGGCAACGGCGTCATTTTATTGTCCTAATAAATCTAGTAAAGGATTGAGTTGGGAAGAAAATGGCATTTATGAGCAAAGAACAATAATGCCCAAAACATGCTAACTCGAATAAGAAGGGAAAGAATCGCATCTTGTGGGTAAGGCATCAAGTACAAACCATAACAGCTTTTATGCAATTAATTTTATCCAGGGTACTACCCATTTGACAATCACGATTACCGCTAAAGAAGGTTATATCTCACGATTGACTACTCAGGATGTCCAAGCTAATCCTAAGCACTGGCCTTTCACAGTGTAAACGCCTCTATTAGCTTCATGTCTAAGATTAGCACCTCATCAACAGATGAACGCTTTTGTGAAATATACTCCTTGGACATAGTGGTTGGTATCAGCGCTTGGCGGCATTGAAGCACTGACTGTTTAAGTATGAAGGTTTGTTAAAAAGGTCGCTAATTCTTGTTTTGACGTATTGAGCGCCAGAGCAACTGACATGATAAATCAGGCAATTGATCAGTAATTTCGGAAAATCTGTATGCTTTCAACATATACAACATCAATACTCACTATAGGTAACGAAGCATGTAGGTTGTTCAATATTGCCCAGAGCCTCTTAAAAGTAACTGTTGAATAGTGATAAAAATGATAACAAGGTAAAAATAATGTAAATTAATACTATTAATCAGTCAGTTATAAGACCTATAAAATATCTTTTAATACCAGTAGCCTAGGCTTAAAACATTTTTGATTGGTCATTTCTGGTGCCCTCTAAGCTGACCATAAAACGTTTTGACCGCGCTTTATGATAAAACATTATCAAATTATGAAATTCACTATGTTTCATTACATGACTACTTTCAAAGATTCACTAAAAGTGTTTAAAATAGTACACAAGGCGAGCTTGATGTTACGCCAGTATTTTTCGCCTTAAAGGATGATGACTTGGCTCTTGCAGGTTAGGTCAATTCGAATCGCACATACCGTTTTATCGCCACAGCAAACTGAAGGGTTAGTTAATGAATACACACAAATTGTCCGCAGAGTTAGCCAAGTTTGGCATTACCGATGCCACTGAAATTCTACATAACCCCTCTTATGACGTATTGTTTGAGGAAACGACACACCATAGCCTTGAAGGCTATGAAAAAGGTGTCGTGACCGAATTAGGTGCCGTCAACGTTAACACAGGCAAATTCACCGGCCGCTCCCCTAAAGACAAATACATAGTGCGCGATGATGTTACCAAGGACACCGTTTGGTGGTCTGATCAAGGTAAAAACGATAACAAACCTATTTCTCCCGCCGTGTGGGACGACCTCAAAAGCACAGTGACAAAACAACTCAGCGGTAAACGCCTGTTTGTGGTCGATACTTACTGCGGTGCAAATGAAGATACCCGCTTAAAAGTACGCTTTATTACAGAGGTCGCATGGCAAGCTCACTTCGTCAAAAACATGTTCATACGCCCAACTGATGAAGAATTGATTAACTACGATCCAGATTTTGTGGTAATGAATGGCGCGAAAACCAATAACCCAAATTGGCAAGAGCACGGAATTAACTCTGAAAATTTCGTGGCATTTAATCTAACCGAAAAAGTACAACTGATTGGTGGCACTTGGTATGGCGGTGAGATGAAGAAAGGCATGTTCTCAATGATGAACTACTTGCTCCCCCTTAGAAACATTGCCTCTATGCATTGCAGTGCAAATGTAGGAAAAGACGGCGATGTTGCAATCTTCTTCGGTCTGTCCGGTACCGGAAAGACCACTTTATCGACAGATCCAAATCGCGAATTAATCGGCGATGACGAGCACGGTTGGGATGACAATGGCGTGTTTAATTTTGAAGGCGGCTGCTACGCCAAAACCATCAATTTAAGTAAAGAAAACGAACCTGATATTTATAACGCGATTCGCCGAGATGCTTTGCTTGAAAACGTGACGGTTGATGCCGATGGTAAAATCGACTTTGACGACAACAGCAAGACTGAAAATACCCGAGTATCTTATCCTATTCACCATATCGACAATATTGTGAAGCCCGTCTCGCGCGCAGGCCACGCAAACAAGGTCATTTTCTTAACGGCCGATGCATTTGGTGTGCTTCCTGCGGTATCAAAATTGACGCCTGAACAAGCCCAGTACTATTTCTTATCCGGCTTCACCGCCAAATTAGCGGGCACTGAGCGTGGTATCACTGAGCCTACACCGACGTTTTCTAGTTGCTTCGGCGCAGCGTTTTTAAGCCTTCATCCTACGCAATATGCTAATGTGCTTAAAAATCGTATGCAGGCTGCTGATGCGCAGGCTTACTTAGTCAATACAGGTTGGAATGGCACCGGCAAGCGCATCTCGATTAAAGCGACTCGAGCCATTATCGACGCAATTTTAGACGGCTCTTTAGATGATGCTGCCACGACCACCCTACCTATTTTTAATCTACAGATACCGCAAAAATTAGGTGAGCTAGACACAGACATTCTTGACCCGCGTAAAACCTATGAAAATGAAAGTCAATGGACCGATAAGGCAACAAGCTTAGCGGGATTGTTTATTGATAATTTTGATAAATTCACGGATACCGATAATGGTAGAGTATTAGTTGCAGCCGGGCCCAGCCTGTTTAGCCATGCTAAAAGCGCATAGAACACGCTAACCTCATTTACTGAATATTGTTAACATAAGCAGGTACACCTAGGTGTACCTGCTTAGCTCCTCTTCCACTTTCTAATTCCGATCCTCATCAGCATTACGATTCATCGCTTACTTCATCGCTAAATTTTGTGCTTTGACGACATTGCTGCTTTTTAATCTTTGAATTTGTGCTATCGATCATAACGACATCACAATAAAGTGATGCAGCCTACCTACAGAGGTGCATATGTCTTATATCGATGGTTTTGTTGTTGCCGTGCCAAGCGCAGATAAAGAAGAATACAAAGCGTACGCCAAACAGTGCATTAGAATTTTCAGAGAAGAATACGGCGCATTAAGCTGCACAGAATGTTGGGGCGAGGACGTACCTGAAGGTGAAGTGACTTCTTTTCCTCAGGCCGTACAAGCAAAAGCAGATGAAACTGTTGTGTTTTCGTGGATCACCTGGCCGTCAAAAGAAGTCAGGGACCAAGGCATACAAAAATGCATGAATGACCCACGCTTTGACCCTGCTACAGCCCCCATGCCATTTGATGGAAAACGCATGATTTATGGTGGTTTTGAAGTACTCGTAGATGAGTCATTAAGCCACAGTATTGCCCCCTAGTTTTAAGCAGTAAACGCTGAGCAAATGATGCATGCCTTTAAGCACATCTTGAGCAGCGGCTGGGAAGAATGGCTCGAGTTATAGATTTTTTCGAGCCCGTCTCAAGTTACTTTAAACATACGCCCTCTCGAAATAACCTTGCCTACATTTTCTATTGCCTTAGTTCAATATCCTTCATTAAATTCCTTCAGAAGAAATAGGGGTATTAAAAAATCAAGAAGGGTTGGTCAGACACATCAGAGTTAACAAATGAATAAAGTTATACCTATTATTGATCTAGCTCACATTCGACTTGGTTTTATTTGGCAATATATTTACCTTTAAAGATGCAGAATATACATTTTATTTTTTAAGACATGAGTTATGACATGAATTTAATCGAACTTATTGGTCAGTCCTCTTTTACAGAAATTGCAGTGCTTTTAGTGCTGGCTGCTTCATTGGGTTTTGTCGGCTTACTGTTGCGACAACCTCTCATTGTTAGTTTTATTGCAGTCGGTTTAATTGCCGGGCCTTCAGTGCTCGATATCGTGCATTCTAAAGATCAAATCACTCTTTTGTCTGAACTAGGCATAGCGATCTTGCTCTTCCTTGTCGGGATTAAGCTAGATGTAAAGTTAATTAAGTCTATTGGTGGGGTTTCGGTTTTAACGGGGCTAGGCCAAGTTATTTTCACGTCCCTGATTGGTTATTTGATCGGTTTATGGCTTGGACTTGGTTACATTACTAGCCTTTATGTCGCCGTTGCGCTTACATTTTCTTCTACCATTATTATTGTAAAGCTCTTATCTGATAAACGAGAAATCGAATCCTTACACGGGCAAATTGCTTTAGGTTTTTTGATTGTGCAAGATTTGGTAGTGGTAGTCGCGATGATAGTGTTAGCAACTATTGGTATTGGCTCTAGTGGGCATGGTGATGCAAATAACTCTTCAGTTTGGCACGTTGCTATATCAGGATTGAGTTTACTGGGTTTTGTGATTGTATTTGTACGCTACATTGCGAATCCTTTAACGGAAAAACTCGCTAAAGCGCCTGAATTATTAGTTATTTATGCCATTGCACAAGCAGCATTGTTTGCAGCCATAGGAGATATAGTCGGTTTGGGCATGGAAGTCGGGGGCTTGTTGGCCGGCGTGGCGTTAGCGTCAACACCCTATCGGGAAAGTATCGCAGCAAGACTCGCTCCTTTACGTGATTTTTTACTGTTGTTTTTTTTCATTGCTCTAGGGGCCACATTAGACTTATCAAAGCTTGGCACTCATTTACCGGCAGCTATTATTTTCTCACTGTTTGTTTTGTTTGGTAATCCACTTATTGTCATGTCGATTATGGGGCTAATGGGATATGGCAAAAGAACGGGTTTCCTAGCCGGCTTAACGGTTGCTCAGATTAGTGAGTTTTCGTTAATCTTTATCGCCATGGGCATAGGGTTAGGCCATGTACCGCAGGACATTTTAGGTTTAGTGACGCTGGTGGGTATTATCACTATTGGGGTTTCAACCTATATGATTACTTATTCACACCAACTCTATTCTTTTTTTGCTCCGTTGTTAGGTAGGTTCGAGCGCTCGGGTATACCTCGAGAGGCCTCTACCGATGAGAACTCAGGCAACCAATATCCAGTTATCATCTTTGGTTTAGGAAGACTGGGAACGGCTATTTCAATGCAACTCAAAAATGAAGGGATTAAAGTCTTAGGTATCGACTTTAATCCGGCGGCGATTAAACATTGGCATCAATTAGGGTTGGATTGTAATTTCGGGGACGCAACAGACGCCGAATTTATCATTGAACTGCCCCTCAAACATGCACAATGGATTGTGTCGACTATTCCTCATCTCCACACTGGCTTATCCTCTGAAGATAATCGAAAAACGGTTATTCAATTAACACGTTCAGCGGGCTACACAGGGAAGTTAGCCGTTATTTCACAAGGTCGTGCCGAAACCGAAGAATTAAACTTACTCGGTGTTGAATTGGTGCTCGAGCCTTTTCAAGATACTGCAGACCGAGCCGTTCGCATACTTTATGAAGGTCTTGATATTAACGCCACTCAACAAGAAAAGGGATAATATGGAAAGGTTTAACAAATTCTTATATGTATTAAATAACGACTGTCTAAAACCCCCACCTTCATTATTACGCACTATTGCGCTAGCAAAAAATAATCAGGTCGACCTGACGGTGCTCCTTGTACTCCCTACCCTTTCAATTCCGAATTCGTTTAACACAGAAGGACTGAACCCGATAGAAATTGAACAAGTTATCTTCACTGAACAAGAGCAAAAGTTAAAGCAGTTGGTAACCTGTCTCGATGCAGACGTAAACATAAACGTGCAGCTAAAAGTTGGCAAAAGATACCTTGAAATTGTGCGTCTAGTGCTAGCTGACAAATATGACATGCTCATAAAAGAAGTGGACAAAGCAAACTGGCTCGACCATTTTATCGGTAGTGACGACATGCAGTTATTACGCAATTGTCCTTGCCCTATCTGGCTCATTAAGAAAGACGAAAAGCCCCGTTATAAAAATATTTTAGCTGCCGTCGATTTTGATTCTGAAGATGTCAATACATGCAACGATGAACTGAATCATATGATTATGAGTCTTTGCAGCTCTATCGCCGTGGCTGAGTTTTCGAGAATACATGTGGCTACTGTTTACAATGCAACTCATGCAGGCTTTGTCAGCTTATGGGCCGATAACCCGGAGAAAATCGAAGAAGAAATGCTAGAGTCAGAGTTTCGTAACAGTCGCTATAAAATGGATTTACTGTTTGACAACGTAAAGCAAGAAATCGGAGTAGACTCTTTTAATTTTTTGTCATTGATCCCTCATATCGTTAAAGGGACCGCGGGTGAAGAGCTCCCAAAAATAGCCAAAAAGATAGATGCAGACTTAGTCGTTATGGGAACGGTTGCCCGCACCGGAATTGCTGGATTGGTAATTGGCAACACCGCAGAGACCATTTTCAATCAGCTAAACAGTTCGGTATTGGCAATCAAGCCTCAAGGATTTGTTTCTCCTATAAAGTCAACGACGTAATGCATGTGAATCGTGTGTTTCCCAGCATTCTTAGTGAATAAATAATTGGCTGATTATAAACCGCTGACAAAAAGATAGAATTAATTTGGTTACCAAAGCGGTCGACAACAGGCTGCTAGCTGTTGCCTTTCAGGCAAAGAAACCTAATCAAATATCGCCAATAGCGAAAAAAAATTGCCCCATATCAAATTAGATTTGCATGCTCTTGATACCATAAATTCACACACTCTTATTTCCAATACAGCTGAATTACCTAAATAAACGAGGCCACCATGCAAAAAACTGACACGGATATTGCACAATCTACATGGCACAGTACCTCGGCTGAGCAAACGCTTAAAAGTGTAGAAAGCTCGACTAACGGATTAACACAAGCTGATGCTGAAGCTCGTTTGTTAACTCATGGTGCTAACCGTTTGCCACAAGCTGTCCGCAGCAACCCGTTCGTACGTTTTTTAATGCACTTTCATAATATTTTGATTTACGTGTTAATCGGTTCTGCAGTGATCACCGCTGTGCTTGGGCATTGGATTGATATGAGCGTTATTTTAGCGGTGGTTATTGCGAATGCTGTGATTGGCTTTATTCAAGAAGGCAAAGCAGAACAAGCGATGAACGCCATAAGGCAGATGCTAGCGCCTCGTGCCAACGTGATCCGTGACGCAGAGCGCACCAACGTTGATGGAGTAGATTTAGTTCCTGGTGACATAGTGTTACTTGAAGCTGGCGATAAAGTGCCTGCCGACCTCAGAATGCTCTCCGCTTATGGTTTAACAATTCAAGAAGCGATTTTGACTGGTGAATCAATGCCAGTCGAAAAGCAAAATAAGGTCGTTGAAATCGGTGCGTCACTCGGTGATCGCACTTGCATGGCTTATTCAGGAACACTAGTCAGTACGGGTCAAGGCAAGGGTGTAGTGGTCGGTACAGGAAAAGACACAGAAATAGGTCGTATTAGCGGCTTGTTGTCGAAAGTAGAAACGTTAACCACGCCTCTAGTTGAACAAATGGCAGTATTTGCCAAGTGGTTGACTATTATGATCCTTGCCGTTGCCTCCGTGTTACTGGTGTTTGGGTATTTTGTAGAACACCATGACTTTACTGAAATGTTTTTAGCAGTAGTGGGGCTATCGGTAGCAGCAATTCCAGAAGGTTTACCGGCGGTTCTAACCATAACGTTAGCCATTGGTGTTAAAGCCATGGCTCAACGAAATGCTATTGTGCGTCATTTACCCGCGATTGAAACTTTGGGTTCAGTATCCGTTATTTGTTCAGACAAAACAGGCACATTAACTCGCAACGAAATGATGGTGGCTTCAGTACTCACGCAGCAACACTTACTCACCTTAGGAGGCAATGGCTATGAACCTAAAGGTAAGTTGACCCTAGAAACTAAAGCCGTGGCTATTACTGATTTTATACCTAATGAATTGGCGCAAGCTGCCGCGCTATGTAATGACGCCGCTCTGCGAGAGCAAGACGGAAACTGGCTAGTCGAAGGAGATCCTATGGAGGGCGCGTTACTCACTTTTAGCGTAAAAATGGCCCTCAACCTAAAAGAAATTAACGCCACCTGGACCCGAACAGACGCCATACCGTTTGATGCTAAACATCGATTTATGGCTACGCTGAATCACAATCATGAGCAACAAGCCTGCATATTTGTAAAAGGTGCCCCAGAACAAATTTTGGCCATGTGTACACATCAAAAAGGCTTAAACGACAAATCAGAGCCAATAGATATAGCCTACTGGAACAACCAAGCTGAGACTATCGCTGGACTTGGCCAACGTGTATTAGCGTTTGCCATCAAAACAGTGACACCATCACACACCGTTTTAGAGCATGCTGATGTCACAGGCGCGTTAACACTGATTGGTATGTTAGGCATGATAGACCCTCCCCGTACAGAAGCGATTAGCGCAGTTGCACAATGTTTCGAAGCCGGTATTCGCGTTAAGATGATAACTGGTGACCATAGCAAAACTGCAGCAGCTATCGGTAAGCAAATTGGCTTACAAATTACCGATAAAGTACTAACTGGCGTGGAGCTTGATGGTATGGACGAGAGCGCGATACGGAATGCTGTTCTTGGATGCGATATGTTTGCCCGCACCAGCCCAGAGCACAAACTACGATTAGTAATGGCGCTGCAATCTCATGGTATGACAGTAGCGATGACCGGAGATGGCGTGAATGACGCTCCCGCGTTAAAACGAGCCGATGCGGGGATTGCGATGGGACAAAAAGGCAGTGAAGCTGCTAAAGAAGCTGCAGAGTTAGTGCTGGCCGACGACAACTTTGCATCTATCGTATCTGCAGTGCGCGAAGGACGAACCGTCTACGACAACCTCAAAAAAGTCATCAGTTGGACACTACCCACTAATGCGGGTGAAGCCATGACTATCATTGTCGCATTGTTAATGGGCATGACGTTGCCCATTACCCCTATTCAAATCCTCTGGGTCAACTTAATTACGGCAATAACACTTGGCATAGCGTTAGCATTCGAACCGAGCGAAGAAAGCACGATGCGCCGCCCTCCTCGAGGGCGTAACGAACCTCTGTTGTCTAGAGAAATGATCTGGTATGTAATCTTAGTTTCTGTTTTATTCCTATGCGGTGTGTTTGGTATTCATATGTACGCCGTTGATCGCGGCTATTCTCTAGAACTAGCTCGAAGCATGGCTTTGAATACCTTAGTTGTAATGGAAATTTTTCAATTGTTTTTCATTCGCAATATCTACTCTACATCATTAACTTGGCAGGCTGTATGCGGTACTAAGGTAGTCTGGTTAGTTGTATCGATTATTACTGTGGCGCAATTTGCCATAACTTATTTTCCCCCCTTGCAAATCGTATTTGCAACAGAAGCGATCCCTTTATTCGATGGTTTACTGATCATAGGTGTAGGTATCGCCCTGTTCGTTATTCTTGAAATAGAAAAACAGATGAGGCTTTCGATACAGCGAATTAAAGCTACCTGAGGCCTAATGAATATAAAACAGGCAGTGCTATATCTGTTCGTATCTTGTTTGAGCCACGGTTCGTTAGCAACAAGGCACCACACAAGTAAATTCACGAGCTGAATAGCTTCTTAAGCATTGCCATTGTTGCTGCACCAAAACCTCATTCGACTTACTTTTCGATGAATGCTTGCTCAATAACATAATGCCCTTGGGAGCGTGAATTCGCTTTACTGAATCCCTTGGCGTCTAAGATAGCGGCTAAATCTTTTAACATGGCATCGTTGCCGCACAACATAAACCGATCATTTTCAGGGTCGATGTTGGGTAGGCTTAAGTCATCGGTCAATTTGTTTGTCAGTAACAAATCGGTTATCCGTCCTTGATGAGGACACATTCCATCAGCCGTTTTCAAACTGTTGTATTGGTAGTCTTCTCGTGTCACTGTTGGGTAATACAGTAGTTTTTCTTTCACTATATCCCCAAAGAATGGATTGTTCGGTAGCGATACCTCTATCTCTTGCTGGTACGCCAACTCAGATGCCCAGCGCACACCATGAACCAATATCACTTTATCGTATTGATCGTAGATATTGGGGTCTTGAATGATACTCATAAATGGTGCTAAGCCCGTGCCAGTGCTTAGTAAGTATAGATTTTTACCCGGCTGAAGATAACCCGCTACTAACGTACCTGTTGCGCGAGTCGTCAACATGACTTCATCGCCCTCTTTGATTTTTTGTAACTCTGACGTCAGCGCACCATCTGGTACTTTAATACTGAAAAATTCCAACTCGTCGGCGTAATTAGCACTGGCAATACTGTAAGCCCTCATTAAAGGTTTACCCGCAAGCTCCAACCCGATCATGACGAACTGACCGCTCTCAAAGGTGAAAGATTTCTGTCTGGTGGTTTTAAAACTAAATAGCGTGTCATTCCAATGATGAACAAAAGTCACACATTCTTTAATCACATTGCGCATTCTTAAATTTCCTCCTCAAATAACTTCCAGCAGTATCCCACAACCACGTCAATAGTAATAATTCTTATTTGCATTTATTTGTAACGACAAATGTAAACAGCACTGCAAACAGTAAGCACTTTGCACCATAATCGCGCCCTAGCACTTGCTTGATGGGGATCACTTGTTAAATAAGACACTAAAAACTTAAACGTTTAAGTTCTTGGTGTTATAGGCTATCGTTAATAAAATGACAGAGTAAAAAGCGGTTAAGTCTTAGACGTGTTATGCATCGCGCACCGTGGCGCAAACATTGCTGGAGTTTTGGTTATCTACAATTGCACATAATAGCAATGCAAGGTCAGCCTTAACCTATTGTTCACTGTTAGCAAACCAAGTTAGATGATATAAGCATTCACAACTTGTTATTACTCATTTTCTGCGTGGGTATCTTACTTGGGTATTACAGGCAAGGTACGCTGCGCAATTTAGGAAGCCTATTGAATCGCTTCCTACGAATTTATTAGGATTTTGTATGCACAACTTAGAATTGAACACCCAATTAGATGCTTATTATCAGCAAATAAAGTCAGTTATTTTAGACAAACAACATCCTGTCAGTGGCCTATTACCAGCGAGTACCGCCATCACGGTCCACGGGAATTACCAAGATGCGTGGGTGAGAGACAATGTTTACAGTATTTTAGCCGTTTGGGGTTTAGCCCTCGCCTACCGCAAAGTCGATAGCGACGATGGCAGAGGCTATGAATTGCAGCAACGTACCGTGAAGTTGATGCGTGGCTTGCTACGCTCCATGATGGCCCAATCCGAAAAAATAGAAGTCTTCAAGAAAACCCGCAATCCTATTGATGCTTTGCATGCCAAATACGACACCATCACAGGTGATAGCGTGGTAGGTGATGCAGAATGGGGGCACTTACAAATTGATGCGACCTCAGTGTTTCTGCTAACACTGACGCAAATGATTGCATCTGGACTCGATGTTATCTGGTCAGACGAAGAAGTGTGCTTTATTCAAAATTTGGTGTATTACATCGAGCGTGCCTATCGCACACCAGACTTCGGTATTTGGGAGCGTGGCGCTAAAAGTAATAGTGGTAGCGTAGAATTAAACGCCAGTTCGCTTGGCATGGCAAAGGCAGCGCTTGAAGCGCTCTCCGGTTTTAATCTTTATGGCGCGAAAGGCTCGTTGAGCTCAGTAATTCACGTTATTCCAGACAACATCGCTCAGTCGAACATTACCTTGAGCGCTATGCTCCCCAGAGAATCTAATACCAAAGAAATTGATGCTGCATTGCTCAGTGTCATTGGTTTCCCGGCGTTTGCCGTACCCGATAAAACCCTGTCAGATCGCGTCAGAACTGAAATCGTTACTAAACTTGAAGGCCGCTACGGCTTGAAAAGATTTTTACGTGATGGCCATCAAACCGTGCTTGAAGATGAAGGGCGTCTGCATTACGAAGATAAAGAGTTAAAGCAGTTTGAAAACATTGAATCTGAGTGGCCGTTGTTCTACGCCTATCTTTATTTAGATGCTATTTTCACCGACAATAAACCACAAATTAAGCATTATCGAGACAGATTAGATAATGTACTGGTTGAACAAAACGGCTTTCAATTGCTGCCTGAATTATACTTTGTGCCCGCTGAATCAATTGATGCAGAGCGCGCAAAGCCACAATCACAAAATCGATTACCGAATGAAAATGTGCCATTAGTTTGGGCCCAAAGTTTATTTTTACTCGGTACCATGCTCGAAGATGGTTTGCTTAGGCCGGGTGACTTAGACCCCTTGGGGCGCCGTCACGGGAAACCGAAAATGCAGCCTGTTGTTCAGCTGATTTTTTTAGCAGAAGATGAGCTATTACAACAAGAGTTAGCCGCGCACGGTGTTGCTACAGAAACCTTAAGCGATATTGCACCGGTAAAGGTTTATCGGCCGGAGGATATTGCTGCGGTACATGGCCAAGTCGGCAGATGTGACAGTTTAGGGTTAACGGGTCGTATCCCTAGAATGCTAAAAAGCTTAACCACCAGCCGCGTTTATATGTTCAACAAGCAGCGCGCCGTGTGTTTAACCCCCTCTTTCATGCAACACGAGTACTTTTTAAGTTACGACATTGATTTTCTTGTGCGCCGCTTTAAGAGTGAGTTGAGCTATTTGCACTCAAATTGGACCGAAGTTGGGCGCCCGACCGTCACGGTATTATTAACGCATAACTTGTTGGATGGTGATCGCAGTTCGTTTTTTGAATTAATGGCGCAGATTGCCACGGGCGAAGTAGATGATATACCGGTTAAGCATGGCGCTATGGCGCAGCTCACCCCTACATCTGCAGTGGAACGAGTGGAGCAATTAAATGATTTAGTGCTGCCATCAGAGCCCCTACGAGATTTGTTCAGCCATTCTTGCGCCCTGTCGCTATCAGGCAATCATTTGGCGCTCACATCAGACCAAGAGCGAGAGATTGACTCACTCACTGATGCAAATGAGTTACATGCTCGTCTTGAACACTCTAATAATTTGTATCAACAAATTGCTCTTCTTGCCGCTATGAGCAAGATTTTATCGCTTGATAGCACCATTACCTATCACGGCCAACACCACACTGTTAGGTCGTTAATCGAAGAAATTTACTTGCAAGCAGGTCGGTTGCGTCTGTGGTCTGTGCTGCGTCACGCTTCAGGCTTGTTGGGCAAACTAGATGGTGACTTGGGCTTAGCCGTGAGCGCGTTACTTGTCGCCCAGAAGTTTATTCAAGTGGGCCGTGCTTACAGTGATGAGTCACTTATTTCTAAACCCTTACAAGACGACGAGCTGCTAGCCAAAATCAATCAATTTTGCCGAGAAGATGTGCGCGACCAAGTATTAACGCAAGAAGTGTTATTGTCCCTTGGCATGTTGGTGAAGTCTCGCCCTAAACTATTCAGCGAATTGTTAACGGTGCGCGTAAGTTACCTGATTGTACTGCTCACGAGTCAGATATCTAGGGAACATAACAAAACCCCTGATGAGGCGTATGAGCACATCATGAACTTGGCGCCTTCTGAAATTCAGGATCAGATCGAGGCGGTGCTCGAGGAATACCAAAATCTAGCTGACTTGCCGATTAAACTCGAAGAGCTTCATGCTGAATGTGTCTCGGGTAAATTGGATTGGGATCAAGACTCAGGCTTTGAAGAACTCGCTGAGCCAACTGAGGGCTGGTATGTATGGCGCCAGCATCAAGGCGTAATAGACAGACGCCCCGCGGGTTTCATCCCGCAAGTTTGGAGCATATTTAAGCACACCACTGGGTTAGTTATTGGTAACAAAATGGACAAGCGTAACCGGGTTGCCAGTGATATGGTTCTCAGTGACATGACCCAAGGCGAAGCCGCATTTGCGCTGTTGATAGAGCAGATGTTAAACAACATTCAAGCGCCAGAGTATCGCCAGCTTACGGTGGAAACCATGAGCGCTCTCGGTCGCTTCTTTGAACAAAACCCAAGTTTACAGATTGATGAGGCGCTGATTGTTGATGTAACCATCGGCCATGCTGTGCACCTAGCCTACAGCGAAGTTCACCCCGAACGAATGGATAATTACGCAGAGCATAAAGGCCAAGCCTGGGATAGTTTTTATCATCGCTCTCCCATGGAAACCACCCTATTTATCGTCTCTGCGCTGCGTAAGTTGTTAACGTTACGCTCAGCAAGTGAAGGGTTAGCAAGTGAAGGGTTAGCAAGTGAAGAGTTAGCGAGTGATGAAATAAAGAACATCGAAGCAGCAGATAGCGAACTAACCAGCGATAAAACTGCCAGCGACGCATCGTAGGCTCAAGAGTAACCTCAACAGCCATAATTTCAGACGTTCTCAATTTTTTATTGTAAAGGCACTAGGTTTACATCAAATCTAGTGCCTTTTTCGTCAGTAGGCGAAATCGTTCACAACTGCTGCACGTGATCTTGTCAACAAACCATTTAGGCATGTTACACCGCGTTGGTTCATTACATGAGTTCTGCTGGGTTGTTTAGGGAGGTATGTTCACAATAAAAAGCAAGGCGATAAAACACAAGTTCATATGTTTAGGGGACACTGGCAATAGTATTCCTAGTAAATCAATCTGATATGGGTAAACTGCTCGGGTTTTAATTTGCCAACTTGGATGCGCATTCATGCCAGATTTAGCTCTTCTCGCGGTATTTATTCCCACTTTCTTTTTCGTTTCTATTACACCTGGTATGTGTATGACATTAGCCATGACCTTGGGTATGAGTGTGGGCGTGCGCCGCACAATGTGGATGATGATAGGTGAAGTCGTTGGTGTTGCCCTTGTCGCTATTGCCGCCGTCATCGGTGTGGCCAGCGTGATGCTCAACTACCCAAGTGTTTTTAACGTGTTCAAATGGGTGGGCGGCGCATATTTAGCTTACTTGGGGCTCAAGATGTGTTTTGCTCATAATAAGGTCACCACAGATCATAACCCTACTTTTACCTCTCGCGGGAAGCTAGCGTCACAAGGGTTTATTACCGCCATTGCTAATCCCAAAGGTTGGGCGTTTATGGTGACCCTTTTACCGCCCTTTATTAGCGTAACCCAATCCCTTACTGGGCAACTTGTCGTGCTGGTGAGCTTGATCATGCTCAGTGAGTTTTTGTGCATGCTTATTTACGCCACCGGCGGCAAAAGCCTGCGCTTATTTTTAAATCGCGGCAATAACATCCGCTGGATGAACGCCATCGCTGGTAGCTTGCTAATTGGCGTTGGCGCCTGGTTAGCCTTTATTTAGGTTGGCCTCTAATTAGATAAGCCATTATTAGCGCTTCATCAAACGTGCGATGCGCAGCGCATTGCGAAGCCCAAGTATCAATGAAGCCCAGGTATCACTTTTCTACTAGCCCATGGTCCACCGCGTAACAGATAAGCTCAGCCAGGGACTCAATATTTAATTTGCTTTTCATATTGCGCCTATGCGCCTCAACGGTTCTAAAACTGATATTAAGAATGCGCGCGATTTCTTTACTCGATTTACCTTGGGCAACATGGGTTAAAATGAGTTGCTCCCGGGTAGTGAGCTTTTGACTGGTGTCTTTGATTGGCTTATCAATCAGCATTTTTGCAATTGAACTGCTAAAGTGAGTTTGTCCCTTAGCGACGGCCTTAATTGCGTAATACACCTCTTCCGATGTCGTGTCTTTTAAAATATAACCAGATGCACCCGCTTGAATCGAACTTGTCACAAACTCTGGGCTGTCGTGCATGCTAAATATCAGCACTTTGGTGTCATCGAGACTGTCAGTGATAATTTCAGTGGCATCGATGCCGTTCATAGAGGGCATACTGATGTCCATTAAGATCACATCAGGTTTTAAATCGAGCGCCTTTTCCAGTGCATCTTTGCCATCATGGGTCATGCCGACAATTTCAATGTCATCATAAAACGACAAACAGGCGCTAAGTCCCCCTTGTACCATAGGGTGATCATCTACCAGCAATAGTCGTATCGGTTGCTCACTGTGTGTTTCGGTCATACTGATGGGCCTTGTGTAGCTGTGTGAGTATTAGCGTAGCTAGCTTTTGGAATTCGCGCAGTAACCTGTGTTCCGTCGTTTGACGAGCGTACGTTAAATTCCCCTAAATGATATTCTACGCGCTCGGCCAAATTTCGTAATCCTATCCCATAGTCATCAGGTTTATCTGTGTTGTGGGCATCAAAACCGCATCCATTGTCGCTGATCGTCAACGTTAGCCACTTGTCTTTGATAGTCATCTCGATATTTACTTCGCTGGCGTGTGCGTGCTTTTGCACGTTAATTAAGGATTCTTGCACCACACGATATAAAGTCGTACTGATCCCATTTTGCACTAACTTTCGTACTGCTGGCTTAGTCACATTCACTGCGATCCCTGTTTGTTCACTAAATTCGGTAGCTAGTGCGTCCATTGCGGCAGACAAACCCAACTCGTCTAATATTCTGGGGTGCAAATGATGGGATATTCGGCGTATTTCACTGATAGCATCTTGCAGATTACTTTGGGCGTGCTCCAACGGTTGAGGTTTATCGACCTTGGCTCTTTTCAGCCATAAACCAGTCGCTTCTAATGAGTACTTAATAGAAACCAACACTTGCACAATACCATCGTGTAATTCTCGCGATATGTGCCGACGCTCTTCCTCCTGCATGTTGATGATCTTAAGTCCCAATTCACTGATTTTTTGATCGGTCTTTTTCTTTTGACTCAAATTTAGAATCAGTCCCAGCAGAAATATAAGAAATATGGACGACATGGCCACGAGCAATATGATCTGCTTAGTTTTATTAATGTGCTGGTCAATTTCTCGCTGCAGTTTATTCAGTTGACTGTTTACATCATCTAAGTACACACCCGTACCAATCATCCAATTCCATTTCTCAAGAAACACTGAGTAACCCATTTTTTCAGACATTTCATCCGCAGAAGGTTTTCGCCAAGGGTAACGGTGGAATCCCCCACCTGCCTTGGCGTTAGCCAGCAGAATTTGTATCGTCTTATCACCGTTTTCCCCTTCAAGCTGCCACCAATTTTTACCGACTCTATAGGGCTCTTTGGGGTGAACCACGCCATTGCCATCACCGTCATAAACGAAAAAGTAGCCGTCATTACCGCTGTAGGTCATATCGTGAATGATCTCGGTAACGCGGGCTTTCGCTTCATCGTCATCTATGGCGCTGTTTTCATAAGCGTCTGACATGGCTGATACAGCAAGTAAGGTGTAGTTTTCCAGCTCTTGATGCTTTTGTTCAATAAGAAAGTTTTCTAGGGTATCAACACTTTGATTGGAGAGGTCTCGGTATTCATCGGTCACTAAGAAGTACGTCAAGATAGACGTTAATACTACCTGTAGCACTGCAATAAACAGCAGTCTTAAGGGTAAAGTCATATTAATTGCGCCTTGAAGCCGAGCAAATTCAGCGTGTTAAATTATTGTGAACGTTAAAGTAAGATTATTTCAGTCTTTCCGCTTGGGCGCCAACCTACTTCTACCTAGGTAAAACTACCTAGTACAAATGGGTGTTCATACGAATAGTTACACACTCACAAACATTTAACATTCCTCTAACAGTTTTTCACTTGGCGTTAGCAAATCGCCGATGTGACCTTTGAACATTTATGAGGAATTCCCATGAAAGCAACACATTTATTACTCACGTTAGCACTGGCTCTAGGCCTCAATGCGCCAACCAGTGCCGCCGATGGCAAAAAGTATCGCTGGCGCCTAGCGGAAACTTGGGGCCCTAACTTCCCCATATTCGGTGATGCTAGCAAAAACATGGCAAAAATGGTCAAGGAGATGTCTGACGGGCGTCTAACCATTCGCATCGATTCAGCCAACAAACATAAATCGGCGTTAGGCATTTTCGATTTTGTAAAAAGCGGCCAATACCAAATGGGTCACTCGGCATCTTATTATTGGAAGGGCAAAGACTTTAACACCATGTTTTTTACCACAGTGCCGTTCGGTATGACCGCTCCTGAGCAATATGCCTGGTTCTATTATGGTGGCGGTATGGAGTTGATGAAAGAAACCTATGATCAATACGGTATATTGTCGTTTCCTGGCGGTAACACTGGCGTGCAAATGGGTGGTTGGTTCAGAAAAGAAATTAACACTGTTGAGGATTTGAAAGGACTTAAGATGCGTATTCCTGGTTTCGCCGGTGAAGTACTGGCTAAGCTTGGAGCAAGTCCGACGAACATCCCGTCTGCCGAGCTTTACACAGCATTAGAGCGTAATACCATTGATGCCTTGGAATGGGTTGGCCCGTCTCTTGATTTACGTATGGGCTTTCACAAAATAGCGCCTTACTACTACACCGGCTGGCAAGAGCCTGCAACAGAGTTGCAGTTTATGGTCAATCAAAAAGCCTATGATTCTTTGCCTGCTGATCTACAAAAAATACTCACTGTGGCAATGAAAACCGCTGCTTACGATATGTATTCACAGTCTACCCATGAAAATGGTGTGAACTTAAAAGCCCTGCAAAGCGAATACCCGAATGTGAAAATTCGGACCTTCCCGCAACCAGTGATGGATGCCATTCGTGACGCGAATGACGAGCTATTGGCAGAGTTTGCAGCAAAAGATAAAGAAACAGCCAAAATCTTGCAGTCCATCAAGACTTACCAAGAGCAGGTACGCGCCTGGACTCAGTTCGCCGACCAAGCCTACCTAGAAAGCTTCGAGTCAAACGAGTAACAAAAAGGCGTGAAGACTCAGTTTAATGTGAGTCTTCAAGCCATTTCCTGTCCTTTTACTTACTTTTAATTTTAGGCTGGCTGCCTGTCACGGTTTATTCCTTAGGTGACGGCACATAGGCCCTGTGTCAGAGATTTATTATGAATTCAGTCGTTAAGTTACTAGGCAAATTTATAGATGGCGTTGGCCATGTATGCAGTGTGCTGATGATGTTAATGATTTTGAACGTGTTTTATGACGTCATCATGCGTTACTTCTTCAATGAAGTCAGTATTGGTATGCAAGAACTAGAATGGCACTTGTTCGCTGCCATGTTTATGTTCGGCATTGGTTATACCTTTAAAGCCGACGGCCACGTGCGCGTCGATGTATTTTACGACAACTTTAGCCCTCGAGTGAAAGCCTACATCAACTTATTCGGGGCCTTGCTGTTTGTGCTGCCCGTCACCCTGTTGATCCTTTATTACAGCTGGGACTACACCCTTGAAGCCTACGAAATGGGCGAAGGCAGTGCCGATCCAGGTGGCTTGCCCCATCGCTTTATTATTCGCGGTGTTATCCCCGTTTCATCGGTATTTCTTATTTTGTGCGCTCTGTACGTAATGCTCGAACAAATACAACGCCTCACAGGCATGTACATCCCTTCCACAGATCATAAGGACGCCATCTAATGACAGGTTTAGTTTTATTTGGCATTGCCCTGCTGTGCTTATTCATGGGGTATTCCGTGGCGTTTACCTTCGCTGGGGTATCCGTACTTATTGGTGTGATTGTGCTCGGCGCAGACCTATTCGCTTTTATGCCTTATCGCATCATGAGCATCATGGAAAACACCACCATGATGGCCATTCCTATGTTTGTTTTTATGGGCATAGTGCTGCAAAAAACCGGCCTTGCAGAGCGCCTACTTGAGTCGTCAGCCAAGTTATTCGGCGGTATATCGGGGGGCGTTGCCGTTTCTACTATTATAGTTGGCGCGTTATTAGCAGCCTCTACCGGTGTCGTTGGCGCAAGCGTCGTTGCCATGGGCGTGATTTCCTTGCCCGTCATGCTTAAAAATAATTATCACCAACCGACCGCAGCTGGTGTAATATGCGCCGCCGGCACGCTCGGGCAGATCATTCCACCGTCTATTATCTTGATTATTTTAGGCGATGTAATGGGCGTTCCCGTTGGCGATTTGTTTCGCGCTGCCGTTATTCCAGGCGTATTACTGATAGTGGTTTATACCCTGTACATCCTAATTTTAGGAAAAGTTAAACCTGAGTTTTGCCCGCCGATTGACGTCACAGAAGATAAGCGAACCATCATTGTACAAGCCATTAAAGACATCTTTCCGCCACTACTGCTTATTGTTACCGTGCTGGGTTCGATTTTCACTGGTATTGCGACCCCCACGGAGTCATCAGCTATTGGCGCTGTGGGTGCATTAGTGTTGTCAGCTATGTATGGGCGCTTTTCATTCAAAGGTGTACATGAAATATCAGGCGAAACGGTAAAAGTCACCGCCATGATCTTCGCTGTGCTCGTCGGTGCTACGGCGTTTTCAATGGTGTTTAGCTACTCTGGTAGCGAATATCTTGTGGAGGACTTCTTCTTAGACTTACCAGGAGACAAATGGACCTTCATCATACTGGCCATGCTGACCATTTTACTCCTTGGCTTCTTTATCGATTTTATTGAAATTTCGTTCCTGATTGTTCCCATTCTGACGCCAGTTGCCATGGTGCTGGATATCGATTTAATTTGGTTCGCCATCTTAATTTCAATGAATCTGCAAACCTCATTTTTAACGCCACCCTTTGGCTTTAGTTTGTTCTATTTAAAAGGCGTGGCACCTAAATCTCTTAAAACCACCACCATCTATAAAGGCGTAGTGCCCTTTATTTTGATGCAAGTCTTGGTCTTGCTGCTGGTCGTTTTATTTCCTGAACACCTTATATTGCAATAACACACATAGGACACACACATGAAAAAATCTATGCTCGCGTTAGCCATGCTATCCCCCCTTGTAGCCAGCCAATCTGCACAAGCAGAAGTCACCGCTTATGGCCGAGTGCTATATGACATCGTTAAAGACGACACCTCTGATGACCTTTACTTCGGCCGCCACGAGTTCGCTGAATCTACCATAGGTGTTAAAGGCTCTGTTGAATACAATGAACTGACTTTCGGGGCGCAAGTGGAAATTGGCCTAGATGAAGGGGTATCTAATATCCTGCATGACGGCACCAACTCACGCAATCGTATTCAAGAAATATGGGTACAAGGTAAGTTTGGTAAAGTGAAAATGGGGACAGGCGCGAGTATTACTTGGATCGTTTCTGATGTGGATCAATCAGGCACTTGGTGGTCAGACCCACTAGGCATGAGCCAACGCTTTGGCTCAACTCGCCGCGGCCCGGTCGGTGAAAGCCAAACGCCATTCGTTCAAACGCAGTCTATTTTCAGCGAGCGTATCGTGTACGAATCTCCAACGTTTTTAGACGGTGCTAAATTCTACGCCCAATACGGCGAAGACAGCAGTTACGAAATGGCGATTAAATACGCCGCCAACGGTTGGCGCGTTAATGCATGGTCTACTGATTTCGGCGATGCAGACAACGACGAAGACCCGCAAGCAAACATTGATGGTAATAGTACTGCTGGTTTTCTCGGAGCTGAAAGCGGTTACGGTATTCTCGCCGGCTACCTTCATGATTCAGGCGTTAACTTCAGCGCAACTTATGGCGTAGCTGACCAAGTGGACGGTGGCGACCGCGATTTCTTAAACTGGAAATTGGGTTATACCCAAGGCAAGCACGCGGTTAGTTACAGCATGGGTAATTATGCCTCAGAAGACGCCGCGGGTATTGAGGGACCTGACCATACTAGAACGACCGTCGCTTATCATTTTTCTCCTGTGGGCGGTGTCAGTTTCTGGGTGCAAGCGACCAAAGGTGATACTGACGAAGAAGAAAGCTTCAACGCATTTGCACTTGGTGGCATGGTGCGCTTTTAGTAATATTCGCTGTATCTGCATAGCAAAAAGTCCGGCTTCAGTTACACATTTCGCGTTAATGTTGCCGAACTTTTTGCGTTTCCCATTAGGTAAGGATTTTAATATGTGTACACTTTCCAAGACTGCATCAGGCATGACATTCGCTGGGTTAATGGCTGTCAGTATCGCTCCTCTCGCCCAAGAAGAGCTCGAAGGACCAGGCGTATTCTCTGGAGAAAAGGGCGAATTCTCTTTAAGCAAAATGTTCTCTGGCAAAGAAGCTCCCACACAACACCAAGTGCAAGCCCAAGCAAAAGCAAAAGCAAAAGAGCAGAATAATAACTCAACAGTTACAGGCGCGGATGCTAAGCCAACAGTGTTAGGAGCAACCGCACGAAAAGACGAGTTTGCTCAGTTTAAAGCGTACAAAGTAGCAAAAACTAACAACAGCCCAGCCTACCAAGAATTTTTGCTGTGGCTCGAATATCAAGACTACAAAAACAATAAAAGCGACTGATTAGTCGCTTTTATTTTGAACCAAATGAGCGGTTCATTATTTACATGACGCTGAGACGTTAGTCGCTATTGTGGGATAACCCCGCACGCGACACGTTCGCCGCCGCCACCTAGTGCTTTGGGTGAATCAGAATAATTGTCGCCACCCGCGTGGATCATGATTGCACGGCCTTCTATGTCATCCAATTCTAACTCTGGGGCGAATACTGGTTGGGTAGCGTTACCTTTTTCATCAACAACCAACGTCGGTAAATCCCCTTCGTGGCCTTCTTCTGACCAAGGCATGCTGTGCTTATCGGTATCTTCTGGGTCATAGTGTCCTCCGGCTGCACCGCCTAACACTTTTTCGCCGTCTTTCATCGACGCAGAACAGTCGCCGTTTTGATGAATATGAAAACCATGAACACCCGGTGTTAAACCACTTAAGTTAGGTGTAAACACCACGCCATCATCATCATAATCCTTAACCATCACGTTGCCGATGCTTTCACCGGTTTTCAGGTTATTCATCACTACTTTTTTACCCTCTTCATGATGGGCGGCAATGCTTGTTGCGCTAAGAGCCAAAGAGATCGATCCCACTAGTACTGGTAATAAAAACTTCTTCATAACGTCCTCCAAATTTTGCGATTAAAATTACCGCAGTCACTGAGTCGCCGAGATGCGGTAATCGGTGTTCGACTCAAACAAGGGAGCATAAAATACACCAATGCGACATATACTTGCTTAGACTCCTTCAAGCCGTCTATTGCAAGGGTAATAGCGCTCCCCCGCTACTTAGTCGTCTAGTTGCTAAGCCCGCTTAAGGTCTAAAAAAAGCGTCTATTTACACAGATAGATGAATATTTTACATAGCTTTGACAATGCGTTAGCCGTGTCTCTGCCCAATAGGCGACTACTGCTTTCATATTGCGTCAATATATGCAAAATTTGCCTCGGCTAGCATTAACTTACATATTTAGAAATTTGATATTTCATTGTAAGTATTATCCATATAGGAAGGGGAACACATGAGTCTTGAGCACGGAAATCATCTAATCACAATAGAAGAAAATGTAATTGTAATTGAGCTCGCAGGAAGCTTTAACGAATTCGGTGCCAAAGCACTTACTGACGATATAAGAAAAGCAATTAAGCAGTTTGAAGGCGCCCCATTCTGTATATTGATAAACGACTTTGCCTTGGAAGGGATAACGCCAGAAGGCTACAAAGAAATTGATGAGTACAACGCGTGGCTCAATACTCAAAATATGATTGCCAAAGCGGTCGTGGTCAAAATTGACATATTATCCAAAATGGAGGAATCGCGTATTCCCGCGAAAGCCCAGCAAAATATCAAATCGTTTAAAAATATACATGACGCTTTACTTTGGCTAAAGATGCAAACAAAACGCGCCGCCACATAACAGGTGGCGATTTGCTGATTGTGGCCCTTCACTTATGACGTTTACCTGTCTGCAAGGCAACAAACTCAATAGGATTCCACCGCCTTGATTTTAAACCCAGATAGCCAACATAAATGCGCTATAAGTAATGACTGAGTATTAAACAGAGGTACAGGATGGAACTCCTACATGGACATTATTCAATCGTGCTTGATGAGCACATCGTCACGATTTCCCTCACTGATAATTTCAATCAGGCCGGCGAACAAGCCTTGGTTGTTCCATCCGGTGCCGCTCGAAAAATCAACGACGCACGAATTCTTGTAAAGGCGAATCAGAACGCCCGTAGCTTTAGCAACGAGCCTGATGCACTTATTTGGTTAAAGAGAGGGGCCACCATAAAAGACAAACCAGAAAATTAGTTTCTAATCCCCCTTAACAACATGGAGAGACTTTTGAGTATCAAAAATACTGCCCAAAACTACGGTTTTCTAACATCACTTTTTGAAACATGACCGAACCTTGAAGAAAATGACAAGGGGTCAGTAGTTCTGAGTAGGCTTTCACAAAAAACAGAGCATCTTTTGCAAGATGCTCTGTTGTAATGTTAAATGAAATCATGCGTTATGTACTTGATTTAATTAATTACGCTTTGTCGTCACGTTTCTTATGATGACGTTTGGCACGCTTCTCACTGATCTCATTAAATTTTTCAAGCTGTTCAGCGGTTAATATTTGCTGCACTTTGACCCGCATATCGGCCATTTTCAACACTCTTGCTTTTGCACGTTCCGCACTTAAATCGGCGAGTTGATTAAGCTCTTGCTCATAATTGGCGTCGCTGGGATCAAGCGCCGCTAGTTGCGCTTTAAGCGACGTTTGTGTGCCCTTTGCTGGGCGGTTCGCTTTCATTTCTTCTTTCAACGCTTTAAGTTGATCTTTTTGCTCATCGCTTAAGTCGAGCACGCGTGCCATTTTATGAATGGGTAAGAAGCCTTGGCCTCTGTGACCGTCAGAATGCTTTGCACCAGCAAAAGCCGTTGTTGCAATACATGCACTTAATAAAACGCCAGTAATTAATTTTTTCATCTTAATATTCCTACTTAGTTTGGGTCATTAAAATAAATGACGTGGGTAAAAGGTTTATCTAATCAACGGGGCTCAGTATGCACATTACGTTCGATAAGTAGGGTTAAGCTAGTGTAAAGTTCAGTAAAGTTGATCCTAGATGAATGTAAAGCGGGTAATCTCTGCCTATGAAAAATGAAAAGTACAAAATCCTATTAGTAGACGACGATGAAACTCTTTGTGCCTTGCTGAGCGAGTTTTTGCAAGAAGAAGGCTTTGAGGTCGAAACGCTGCATTCAGGTAATGCCGCCACAGAGCGCTTATTGCAAAGTGATGAATTCGACACGGTAGTGCTCGATATAATGATGCCAGGCATGTCCGGACTTGACGTATTACGTAGCGTGCGCGCTAAACGCCAAGTTCCTATATTAATGCTAACGGGACGTGGCGATGACATTGACAGAATTGTGGGTCTTGAAATGGGCGCCGATGACTATCTAGGTAAACCCTGTAACCCAAGAGAACTCAGTGCACGGATTAAGGCCATCATTCGTCGCACCGAAAACTCCCTTGGCAACGGCGCAGCGGGCAAAACGATTGTGCATACTCTGTTACATGGCATAGAGCTCGATACTGGCACACGTACCGCGGTTGTGAATAACACCACCCTGCCATTAACCAGCGCGGAATTTAATGCGTTAAGTTTATTGATGGAGCGCGCTGGGCAAACCATTACCAAGCAAGACATGACGCAAGAAGTGCTAAACCGCCCACTTGAAGCTTATGATCGCGCCATGGACGTACACATTAGCCGAATTCGACAAAAACTATCCTCACAGGGGATAAACGATGTGATCAAGTCAATTCGCGGCGTCGGTTATCAGATGTTAACCGAGCAACAGCCAACCCAAAGCGACGACTAAGCATGGCAAGATTTAGCACTTTGTTAGCATCTGCGTATCACAAGATAGGCTTCAAACGCTTGTTCTGGCGCGTTTTTATTTGGTTTTGGTTATCCAGCTTGTTGGTGATGTTTGCCACCAGCTTTGTGATCATCAGTAAATACTCTTCAGAAGACTACACCAAACGCTACAGCAATGACGTGCTCACCCAAGCGGAGCGGATCGTATGGCGCTATGAGCAGACGTTAATTCCACATGCAAACCGGTCGATAAAATTAAAAAATTGGATCGATAAAAAAGAGAACCGCCGCGGTCATCTGATGTCGATGCTGATAATGGATGACACTAACCAGCGTATTTATCATTACCGCTTTAACAAAGTAAAACCTGAAAACCGCCTCGAATACTCGGTGTTAGGTCCCTCGGGGCGAAGCTACCTAGTTTTCAGCAAAAAACCGCAAGCGCCTAGAATATACACGCAACTAATGTATCGGTTCCAATCGCTGCAGTTCGTTTTCATTTTTTTTGCATCGGCATTGGTCAGTGCGTTGCTCAGCTGGAGTATAACGCGACCATTAAATTATCTCGGTTCGTTTAGTCGTCACTACGCCAACAAGCAAGAAGTTGCCCCACTGCCGCGTGCATTGCTCACCCGAGGCGATGAGGTGGCTGATTTAGCCCAAGATATCGAATTTATGATCAATAAAACTCATGCCGCAGCCACTGCTCAGCAACAATTACTGCATGATGTATCCCATGAATTGCGTGCTCCACTGGCCCGTTTGCAAGTATCGGCTGCACTTATCGAACAGAAAAGCCCAGACAGTCGTCACGTTAAACAAATACACAATGATTGTTTGCGCATTGATCAACTTATTCAGCAGATCCTCGATTACTCTAAACTTGAACAGGGTAACCCAGCTCAGGAGCCTTGTAATATTAACGCGTTGTGCGAGCAAGTGATTAAAAACATGGCCGTTACCTATCCTAATATTCCAGTCACATTCAAAGCGGATAACAAGGTACAGTTAAATGGCTACCCAGAAGCATTATTGCAAGCATTCGACAACATCATTGGTAATGCCTGTAAATATTCATCTGACGGGCAATCAGTAGACATTAGCGTACACAACAGAGAAAACAGTATCGTCGTCAGCGTACGGGATCATGGTCCTGGCGTGGATGAAAGTGAAATGGCTAAATTACTGCAACCCTTTTATCGCGCTGGCAATAAAATGCACACCAATGGGTTTGGTTTAGGGCTGAGTATCGCACTTAAGGCCATCAACAAACATCAAGGCGAACTTCGTATGTCAACACCCGGCGGTGGCGGATTGCTTGTTGAAATAATACTGCCTCAAGATACACTCGCTTAGCATATTGGGACTATTGCCATATATGATCAGAGCCCTCCCCTCAATATCGATATTGCACAATATTGTACGCGGCTGCTAAGCAAACTCTTTGATGATAGACGCTGACAAAGGCGCGCTATTATCCGTGAGTTTATTTTTATCTACCTGTGCCATGGCGTTAATAAATTTTGTGCCCAAGACATAAGCTTTGGCATTATTGACGGCATCTACGGCTAACAACTCATTCCCTTTAAAATACCAGACCGAGAAACTATCAGGTTTATCTAACTCTTTGCGCATGACAACATCATCGTAACCTTGTGATAAGCCCACCATTTGCAACTTAACATTATATTGATCCGACCAAAACCAAGGCACAGGCTGAGTTTTGAATGCTTTATGGCAGATAGCAGCAGCGGCCACTTTCCCTTGGTCTAACGCATTTTGCACTGATTCAAGTCGCAACCATCGTTGGTAATGCGGGTTAAACTGGGCGCAACAATCACCGATAGCAAATATATCCTGTGCACTGGTTTGATTAGCTTCATTAACCACTATGCCGTTGTTGATCTCCAAATTGGCTTTATCCGCTAAAGCAGTGTTCACTCGCACACCCACGCCCACTATGATGATATCCGCAGGGTATTCGCTACCATCACTGCACACAACGCTATTCTCATTTGCGTTTGTTTTTATCTCACTAACATTTTTACCATTATGTACCTCTACGCCATGCTGGCGATGCAAGGCATAAAAGTAGTCAGACATCAAAGGTGCAGTCACCCTCGCCAATAACCGAGGCTCTCTCTCTAGCACTGTCACTACTGCGCCAGATTTTCGTAACGAAGCGGCAGTTTCGAGTCCCACATAACCTCCGCCTATCACAACAACGCGTTTTTGCTCACTTTGTTTAAACGCGGTAGCAATGGCATGTGCATCATCTGCGGTTCGAATAGTGTAAAGGTGCTTAGCAGAGTCAATCCCAGGGATGGGTGGAATGATCGGGCTTGCCCCAGTGGCTAATACCAGCTGGGTATACGGATGGCGCGTACCATCATCAAGCAAAACCTGTTTGTTCTTACTTTCAACATCCACCACGCTCACCCCTAGCATCAAGCTAATGTCTGCTTTTTGATAACCTTGTTCTGGTTTTAGCAACTGGCCAGCAGGTTCATCTGCAATCAAGTGTGTTTTTGATAAAGGCGGCCGGTGATATGGCAGATTACAGTCTGCATCAATCAAGGTAATACTCCCCTCGTAACCCTCTTTACGTAGGGCAAACGCTAGGTTAACACCGCCATGACTCGCACCGACTATGATGCATCTTTGTTTTGAAATCGTTGTGCTTGTCATGACTAAGTCACCTTTTATGCTCATTTGTATTCTATGCCGATACATATTCGTGGATACTTTACTTGGGTGCAAAGTAGGTTGTTGCTGGTTAGCCTGCTACGGTCAACACTAAACCATCTAGCGCTGGCGTAATGTCAATCTGACAACACAAACGGCTGTATTCATTAGCATCATCGTCAAGCTCTAGCATGTCTTTTTCAATCTCACTGGCTTCGCCCACTAACGCAAACTGCTCCTGTGCCACATGCACGTGGCAGGTTGCGCAAGAGCACACACCTCCGCAGTCCCCATCAATACCTGTAACGTTGTTTTCTACTGCTAGAGCCATCACTGAACCGGACTCGCCCTCGACCACAACAGGAATATTGCCTTGTGTCATAAATGTAATTTTTGCCATTTTCTAACCTTCTTTATTTTTCGCTTTCATGCGTGACAATCGTGCACGCGGATCGCTGGTAAAGTGAACTACCCACATGATGAGTAACGCGGAAATTTATCGAGGATGAATATTAACGTGCAGTTGATGAAACCCCACTTTACGTTCGAATTCGCCCAAATTTTCTATGTTTTCTTCGAAATCAATAATGTCGATTGAGCCCACTTTAGCCATCAAGGTTTCAATCAATACCCGCATAATTTGCCTAGCATGTGTGGCCCCTAAACAGTTGTGATGACTGAAACCAAAACTCACATGCGGGTTTAACTTTCTATCTAAGATGACGTCATTTGGCGATTCGAAAACACTTTCGTCGCGATTGGCCGATGCCCAACAAAGGGACACGCGAGAATCAGCTTTAATAGCATGTTCACATACTTGAGTGTCTTGCGTGACCACGCGGCCCATCTGGGTGAGCGGCGTGAAATAACGAATAAGTTCTTCAATCGCACGGCCAATAATTTCGGGCTCATTGCGTAATCTATCCAATGATTCAGGGTGCTGCGCAAAGTAGCTGACCGTATTCGTCACGGCGTTGATAACGGTGTCTCGCCCGCCCGCAAAGGTGAGTATCATGATCCCTTTGATTTCTTCGTGTGTTAGCTTTTTGCCTTCAACCTCTGCCGCTAACAATACACTGTACAAATCGCCCTCTGGATTGGGGGATGAGGCCTTTATTTTTTCATCAATGTAATCATATAGGATGGCCGCTTTGTCGCCATCTAGGGGGTCATCTTCACTGCGAAACACATGCGTACCCCAGCCAATCCATGTATCTGCTTCATCGGCGTCGGTATTCAGTAATAAGGTAAGCGCACGCGATTGCAGGCATAGTGCAAAGTCTTCTACCACGTCAATGCTATCGGCCTTTAATACGTCATCCACCAAGGCATTCACTTGCTGAGCCAAGGTTTCTTGGTACTGCGCCTTTAAGGGGCGTTTAAACCAAGGGTCAAGCAAGGAGCGAAATGCGCCGTGTAACGGCGGGTCCACTTCAAAAGGTATTTGCCGAGTGTCACGAATGTTCACTTCAGAGGGAATAACGATGCGCCCTGGGGCTGCACCAGATTGAAAGGTCTTCCAATTGTGCGCTGTCTTACGCACATCTTTGAGACGTAAAATCATGGTCACAGGATCATCTTGATCGTTCATATGCGCACACCCACTTGACACGCGAGCTTCTTTAAACGGATCTGAAGATTGGTAATTTTTCATTATGAGCCCCATGCAGTCTTGATGTTGATAACAACTGTTTAACAACTTGAGGACTATCTTAAGAGCGTAAAAGAAAGATAAATACCTAGATACTCACTAAAAATATCAAATTTCGACCTTGATTAAGGGCTGATGAGTGAAAAATAGGCGTTTACACCTGAAAAATAACATATTCGTATACAAAGGCCGGTGAGAGAATAGTGTTTTTAGGCTGTTTCTGCGATCAACATTCTGCGATTTATATCGCTTCGGTATTGATAAGGCGTTACGCCGTAATACTTTTTAAAATGAGCAATGAAGTGGGATGGGCTGGAAAATTCCATCTCGTAACTTATTTGAGTGACAGAGTATTTGCTTTGACTGAGCATTCGAGCCCCATGATAGAGCTTGTGTTGCAAAATATAATTGGCGTAAGTGTGACGAAAGACACTTTTGAATAAACGAGAAAAATGAGAAGTCGATAAGTGACATTTTTCAGCAGCCTCCCCCACCGACAAATTAACATACTTATCGTGTTTAAATAGATTAATCACCGGCAGCAAACGCGAAAATCCGTGAGATTGTTTTAGGGTATGCTCGCTATTTTGCGTCACCGCTTGCGCCTGATCCGCAATCCACAAAAGTAGTAACGACAGTAACGTAAGGCTCTTCTCACTGCGAGGTTGCTGTTCGAAACACTCCACCAGCCACCTGGTTTGTTGCTGAACGATCAACGTATTCTTGCTGTCCATTCTCAGGTGCATGCCGCGGTTAAACATTGGCTTGATAGATTGAAATTGCGGCAAATCGAGCACTTCAGGTAAGAATTGAATCAGGTACCAAGACTTAGCCTTAGGGCCTATTTCATAGTTATGTACTTCTAGCGCGGGTGTTAGCACTATGTCGCTATTGTGTAATGTAGAGTCTCCTTGGCTTGAAAAGTAGCTGCCCTGAATATCTTCAAAAATAATCAGTTCATGTACTTCATGAAAGTGCATCAAACATGAATACGGCTCTTCTTCTTGATAACTTACTTTTTGTATATCGAATAAATATTCTTTGGCGATACACAAAGGCTCACAATAGACATTTTGTTGCTTCACCGGAACCTCATTGTTAACAGTCAATCACTATCAATGTTAATCAGTCTACCCTCATTTTTGATACTTTGTCACCGGAATGTGACATAAATTGGCGCGGGTTCATGCTCTAATTTTGATACTTTTACAGAATAGAAAAACGTTGAGAGATCACCTTATGCAACACGTCGAACGCCAATCTAAAGCTATTGTGTCAAATGGCAGGGGCCAATACGAATTGGTCACTCTGCGGGTGTCGGCCCCAGGGAAAGGTGAAGTGCGAGTCAAAATACAGGCCTCTGGTTTATGCCACACCGATTGGGACTCCATTCAGAATTGGGATAAAACCTTTGTTGTTGGTCATGAAGGTGCAGGTGTCATAGACGCTGTTGGTGAAGACGTCACCGGATTGAACGTAGGCGATAAAGTAATACTTAATTGGTCAATCCCCTGTGGGCACTGTTTTGCTTGTCAGCAGGGAAATGTACACATTTGTGAAAATAACTCGCCCGTGTGCGGCAATGGCCTTTGCGGACATGCTCACGCTAGCGCGACAACGCAATCGGGTACGGCAATAGAGCGTTCTTTTCATTTAGGAACGTTAAGTGAATACACGGTCGTCAAAGCAGCGGCGATAGTTAAATTCGAGCATGACATCCCCTTTTCATCGGCCTCTATTGTGGGCTGCGGCGTTATGACAGGCTATGGCTCGGTAGTTAATGCAGCGCAAGTGAAAGCCGGTAGTACAGTCTGCGTCATTGGCTGTGGCGGGGTCGGTTTAAACGTGATTCAAGCGGCGCGTATATCTGGCGCGCGAAAAATCATCGCAATTGACATCAACCAGGAACGACTTAAGCAAGCGAAAGCATTTGGCGCCACCCACGGAATTATCTCTATTCAAAACGATCTGGATTTTGCCCAAATGAGTGCGTTGGTGAAAGAACTCACGCAAGGACGAGGAGCTGATTATGCGTTTGAATGTACGGCAATTCCCGCGTTAGGCTCGGCCCCTTTGGCGCTTATTCGAAATGCGGGCACAGCGGTACAAGTTAGCGGTATCGAGCAGCGCATTGATTTTAACTGTGAGTTATTCGAGTGGGACAAAATTTACATGAACCCCTTATACGGTAAATGTAACCCACAAACAGACTTTCCAGCTTTATTGGACTTATATTCAAATGGCCAACTCAAGCTCGATGAACTCGTGACAAAAACCTATTCACTGGAAAACGTGGCTGATGGCTTTGACGATATGCTCAACGGGCGTATCGCTAAGGGCGTTATCATATTTGATTAATCAGGAGACACCCTTGAGCATTAAACGACTAGAAGTATCGGCCCTTGAATATAGCCCAGCAAAGACACAATTCGTGACCATCCACTCTAGCTTTCTAGATGGGCGCCACGACATCAGCTTGTATAACGCATACTCAACTAAGCCCGATATTCCGGTCATACTGTTTTTGCACGGTGTCTATGGCAACCACTGGGTTTGGATGAATCTAGGTGGCATACATCAGGTTTATGACGCTTTGCAAAATCAAGGGTTAGAAGAGTTCTTGCTGGTGATGCCATCGGATGGGGGCTTAAAAGATGGCTCTGCTTATCTGCCCCTTGGACAAACAGGTGATTATGAGAAGTGGATAATCGACGATGTCATTCAGGCGGTTAAACAAGTCAAAGCCCCCTATGTCACAGACAAAAGCCGTTGGTATATTAGTGGCTTATCCATGGGCGGATACGGCGCTTTGCGTTTGGGGGTAAAATATCCTGAGCAATTTAGTGCAATATCCGCGCACTCATCTATCACCCGAATTGAAGACATGGCGCAGTTTGTTAATACCCCTTTATCCTTTTATGATTGCGCCAATGCCAACGAAACAAACATATTATATTGGGCGGGAAAAAACGCCGCAGCTCTGCCCCCTATTCGTTTCGACTGCGGCACTGATGACCCTCTGCTTGCATCTAACCAGTGGTTAAATCGCCAATTTCTTGCCTTTGGCATCGACCACATATACCAAGAGTATGCTGGGGGACATCAATGGTCATATTGGCATGAGCATGTGGCAAAAAGCTTTACATGGTTTTCAAACATCGAAAAAAGCCATAAGAAGCGATAAAAAGCAGCGTAGTGAGTTGCTTTTAATCGCACTGAGAATGTAAATGACTTTGACAGCATTCACGTTTGCTAATTAGCTCGCTCTCCTGCTAATAAGATTACCGCTTCCAGTACTACAAATCATGTAGAAACCGGTCAGATCTTGGCAGGTAGTAATTGTCATAGTCCAAAGACATCACGACCTGTTTCGCCCTGCCGATAATTTCATCACGTGGTATTAAACCTATCACGCGGGAGTCAGCACTGTTATCGCGGTTATCCCCCATAGCCAAATAGTAATTTGAGGGAATATCTACCGCGCGGAAGTTTGCTAACGCAGAGCCGTTATTTGCCACACGGATACGGTGTTGAATGCCCAGCAGATCCTCCGTGACCTCAGTGAAATCATCTATGTTGGCTAAATCTGCATAACCAATTTGTTGCCCGTTAATAAACAGCACATTATCCATTAATGCGACGGTATCCCCGGGCACCCCTACCACACGTTTGACCAGTCTTTTTTCTGATACTGCAGAGTCGAATACAATAATGTCACCGCGCATCGGATCAGCTAACTTGTACAAAGAGTGGTGAACGAAAGGGGTACTCACGTCATAGGCTAATTTATTCACGAGGATCCGGTCACCCTCGACTATGGTCGGTAACATAGAGCCTGTCGGCACTTCGTTCCAATCGGCCACAGCACTTCTAAACACGCACATCAAAGCAATGAACAACACCATCGCTCTGTTGTCTTTATACAGTTTAGTTAATTTTGTCATCATCTTAAGCCCTTGTTTATTCGAGCATTGTTTATCTGAGCAGACATGCTGCTATCGGCTGCGTGTTATCATCGCTATGCAAGTACTTAATATTGCAGCTAAGCGCCAATAATATCGTGTTCATTTGTTACCAATAATGTACGAAGCGCAAAGTGCGTTAACATTGGACTCATGAACTCCCTTGATATTTGAATGAAAAATGAGCGTTTAATGCTACCTATGACTTTTTACCCATGTAATAATTGAATACTATTTATGCTGCGTACCTCATTTGCGCAAGTGTAAAGCGTAAGTTTTTGCTTAGCACTATATACATGGAGTTCACTTTGGATTGGAGGAAACCAATAGCACGACGAAATGCTGTTTTTTTATGCGCACTGCTGTGCCATGGCAATGTCATAGCTCAAGTCGGCGTTAACCCGTTTCAAGTAGACCACATTCCTACTTATACTGAAATCAATCCGCTTAAACGTGCTATTGAGCTTGCCCGTAAGCAAGGCGAAATGAACAAAGCCGAAGCACTCACTGAACAGTTTCAGCAGCTAGCGGTTAGCAAAAACGACGCCTTAGCACTCGCTGATGTGTATTTTGAACAAGCAAGGAATACCATGGAGCGCAATCATTATGCGCCCGCACATGACTTGCTCAATAAAGCCATCAATATGTATCAAGAACAAGGCGATCAGGCCGGACTCGCTAAGGCATATCGGCAGCGCGGATTAACCTATCGCTACCAATCTAACTATCCTCAGGCTTTAGAATACATCTATTCAGCTATGCAAATCAGTCAGCAGCAAAATGATACTTCTGCCGTTGCTTCTACCTACAACAGTATAGGGCTTGTGCTGGAGAAGATGGGACTGCTAGAAGGTGCAGCCCAAGCACATCAAAGTGCGTTAGAAATGCATCATGAGTTGGATGATAAAAATGGTATCGCAAGCGCCCTGTACAACCTTGGTGACCTTCGACGCCTGATGGGAGACGACAAACTCGCTCTGACTTATTTTCAAGACGCTCTCAAAATAGATTTAGCCTCTGAGGAAAAGAAGTACATTGCTTATAGCCACAATAAAGTCGGCTTCCAGTTCATTCAACTCGCCGATTATGAGCAAGCTAGATATCACTTAACAGAAGCTTTGACGCTATTTCAACAGATTCAAGCGCCAAGAGACACAGATTGGGCAATATTGTCCATGGCTACCTTAGAAATGAACTTGGGTAACTTACCCCTTTCTCGTACCATGTTAGACGGTGTTATCGAGCGAGCAATTGACAAGCAGTATAAGAGCTTATTGGTTGATGCGTATCGCACATCTGCGCAATTAGCCCTACTTGATGAAGATACTGAATTGGCATTGCAGCACATTGATGCGGGTGTGACACAAGCCAAAAAGAATAATGAATCCCATGACGAAGCGCTGCTCGAAGCGTTACGGGTACAAGCGTATCTGCAGGAAGATGCCCTCAGGCAAGCCTTAGATGCTTTGCTTTATCAAAAAAAGTTAGACGATGAAATACTCAACACCACTCGAATAAAAACTATAGCGACATTGCAATCTCAAACAGAGTTCGTGCGCCGTGCCCAACAAATTAAATTATTGGAAAAAGAACAGGCGTTAACTCAAGTCACATTGAAGCAAGCGCAATGGAGCAGAAACGTTTGGCTAGCGTCGATTGTCGTCAGTGCCATTTTATTTGCCCTTGTTTACGGTCGTATTTCCCAGCGCAGATTAAACAAGCGACTTAGCGAAGAAGTGGCACTTCGCACACTTGAATTGAGCCAGAAAAATGTCGAGTTACAAGCCGCTTATCGGGAAATGGAAGCCATTAGCCTAACCGACAAGCTTACTGGCATTAACAACCGGCGCTTTTTAGAGAATCACATAGAAACAGATTTAGAAAAAAGCCAACGAATTTATGATGATTGGCGAGATGGTAAAACACCCACACCTCACCAAGGGGATATTGTCGTTTTCATGATTGATATGGATCACTTCAAGCGTGTGAACGATGAACACGGTCATCATGTTGGTGACGAAGTGTTACGGCAACTTACAAAGCGCCTAGCGCGCGTGTTTAGGCAGTCAGATTATCTAGTGCGCTGGGGCGGTGAAGAGTTTGTTGGGATCGCGCGTTTTATAGATCGTAGTGACGCGCCACTGTTGGCTCAGCGCTTACTTGATGAAGTCAGCGCTAGTCCATTTCGTCTTTCAGATAAAGCACTGTCTCACTACACCTGTTCTATCGGTTATGTGTGTTATCCGCCGATTTTAGAACACAGCCAGCAAACGGATTGGAAAACCTTGATCGCCCTAGCCGACGGATGCTTATATCAAGCCAAAAAAAGCGGACGTAACGCCTGGGTGGGCATTGAAAAAGTTCACCAACCGACAATGGACCTTATTGAGCTGTGTACGCAATATTTTGATGAGTCGGCTCCTACAAACAAGATAACCGTGTTGACCTCGCAAAAATCCCACTAAGCGGATAATTTATCACAGTGATGATCATGTAACATTTCTATTGACTCGTACGTCTTCAATCCCCATGTTAATTTTTTGCACCCAATTGATTTATCATCTCTTCGAGCAACGATTTTGTGCGTCGTTTTCGAAGAAACCACGACAGGATCAACAAAAATGAATAAAACCAAACAACTATTTACCCACATTTCGTCACAAGGCGAACTCAATATCACGCTAAAAGAGGTCGACGTACCTAAGCCAAAGCCCCATGAGATAGTGGTGCAAATGCACGCAGCGCCCATTAATCCCTCTGATATGTGGCCCATGTTTGGTCCGGCGGATCTATCAAAAGCAACACTAAGTGATGACAAAACGACTTACAGCGCCCCTGTTCACCCAGGTATGTTGCCGCGCATTAAATCACGATTAGACCAGACCTTGCCTATTGGCAATGAAGGAGCAGGTGTGGTTGTGGCTGCTGGCGATAGCGAAAAGGCGCAATCTTTATTAGGCAAGACAGTCGCTGTGCTAACGGGCGCTTGTTATACCCAATATTGCTGCGTCCCTATTCAGGCGTGTATTGTCCATCATGACGATACCACGCCTTTGGCTGCGGCTTCGTCGTTCGTTAACCCATTGACGGCACTTGGCATGGTTGAAACGATGCGCATGGAAGGCCATAAGGCATTAGTGCATACCGCTGCTGCATCAAGCTTAGGCATAATGCTGAATAAAATTTGCCTAAAAGAAGGTGTACAACTGGTAAATATTGTACGCAAACAAGAACAAGTAGATTTACTAACAAAGCTAGGGGCTAAATACGTTGTTAATTCTACTAGTGAGACGTTTAAAAAGGATTTGTACAAAGCAATAGAGGCCACCGGTGCAACGCTTGCATTTGATGCAATTGGCGGCGGTGAACTGGCAAGTGACATTTTAGCCGCGATGGAAGCGGTGGGTAGCAAAGATGCAACCGGCTTCAATACTTATGGCTCGCTTGATAACAAGCAAGTGTACATATACGGTGGCCTTGATTTCTCCCCTACCACGCTCAATCGTGCATTTGGCATGACGTGGAGTGTCGGCGGTTGGTTATTGATGCGCTTCCTAGGCAAGTTAGATGCCACTAAGGTAGCTGAATTACATCAACGCGTGGCAGATGAAATTAATACCACATTCGCCATAGAATCAAGCGTAGAGCTTGGCTTCGAAGAAGCCTTAGACCCGCAAACAGTTGTTAAATATTTTGCTAAATCAACTGGCGGTAAGTACATATTGAACCCTAATAAGGGTTAATTATTTGCCTGACGTTTCACTGAGGGGGTAACCCTCAGTGAACTACTTACTGTTTACACTCACGCAGTCCTGCGTAGCATCGCCAAATCCAGCGCTTTTCGTCATCAATATTCTCACCTCGTGTTATGTTTAATGCTTATCGTTATATTGATAATAAAGTCGCGTTATGGAAAACTTTCAAAATCTTATTGAAAGTTAGGGTAGCCTTTGAAAAATCTGCATGATTTAAGAATATTTTGTGAAACCGCACAGCAAGGCAGCCTATCAGCTTGCGCTAGGAAGATGGATTTGTCTCCTGCTGTGGTTAGCGCTTCGTTGAAACGTTTGGAAGCCGACCTGGGTGTTCTATTATTTATTCGGTCTACTCGAAATCTGCGGTTAACCCAGAAAGGCGAACAATTTTTACGCCATTGCATTGATGCACTCAGTATTTTAGATGAAGCCACCACGCAAATGCACAGCGAAGATACAGAGTTAAGTGGGGTTATTCAGCTTTCAGCCCCTTCAGATTTGGGCCGAAATTTACTACTGCCATGGCTTGATGAGTTCATGACGCTACATCAAAAATTGGAAATACGACTGCAGCTATCAGACAGCCCCGCGGACTTATATAGTCAACCAGTCGATTTAGCTTTGCGTTACGGCAAACCAAAAGACTCCGGCTTTATTGCCATTCCGGTTGCTGCTAACAATGTTCCGGTATTGTGCGCTTCACCCAGTTATATTGAACAATTTGGCTCGCCCAACACGTTGCAAGAACTCACGCAACACAATTGTTTATGTCACGGACATAATGATACTTTGCATTCTCGCTGGGTATTCAATAAAGACAACAAAAACACCAGCATTGATGTAACCGGTAATCGGCAGTGTAAAGATGGCGACATCACCCGTAAATGGGCCATTGCTGGAAAAGGTATTGCTAGGAAGTCTCAATTGGATATCGTGCAAGACCTAATACAAGGGCGATTGATTGAGCTTGATGTAGATGGTTGGCAAGGAGAAACATTTCCTCTTAATCTAATTTGTGCTGAAAGGCGGTTACTCAGCCCAACCGTGAACGCATTTAAAATCCATCTACAACAAAAGGTCGCTGCGCTGCTTACCCAACTCTAACGCAGCAAACTGTCATTGAACGCCTAGCACCGCTATCTAGGCCTTAGCGTCACATTTGCTATAGAAGTAATTGGTTGGTATTTAACCGGTAGCCTACCCCTTTGACCGTAAGGATCCACCTTGGGTTATCCGGGTCCACTTCGACTTTTTTGCGCAGTAAATGCATGTACTGATATAAATCCGACTTGTTTGCGCGCCGTGTATCTGGCCATAGTTTCTCAATAATTTTTTCGGTGCTGCAAACATGGTCATGCACTTGCGCTAACAAGGTAAACAATTTGAACTCTTTGCTGGTTAGCATTACGTCCTTGCCCTGACAAAATACCGTTCTGCAGTTGTGATTTATGACAAAAGGGCCAACCACGTATTGCTCTTCTTCATCAAGTATTGTGCTATTGAGTATCATTGGTTGCAGATTACTTTGTACGGAACCAAATATCGCAGGAATACCGCGTCTATCAATAGCATTTCGCCGTTCACTATTGCGCCTTTCTTCCCTTTGATGGCTCTCATTAGCAATCACCTGACTGAGGTATCTGTCTAGACGGCCGCTTAAATCGGTTTCATCAAAATAGTTCACCCAGGACAAGTGATGATTGAATCCTGCATCACTTTTGCTGTAAATAGCACAAATGGGGATCTCTGACTGAGTATGAATTTGCTGCAATATTTTAAGATGCGAAGCCATTAGTTCTGCCGATACCGCTCGCAAATCAATCAATACCACCTTACATACATGATTGACGCTTTCAATATTGAGTGGATACGTCGGTGAAACAGAGCGAAAAGAAAAATTATTAGCAATGCTGATACCCGTGAGTAAACCGATTAAAAAGCTGTCGTTTGATATCACCAGCACGCCTTGCTGTGCTTGAGTAAGCGTCATGATCTCATCCTTTAGTTGTCTTAACCAGATGGACTCTACTCACAAGACAGCCTAAATTTGAGTAAATAAAACAGAATCCTATTCTGAAATGTCTGATTAATTCACGTAACCCTAAGAAGATAGCAATAACCGAACCACTTAAATTAACATTAAGTAATACTGACACTTAATCTATACACTAATTATATTAATGTCTGTCATTAAGCATTCATGTAAAAAAAACCGACATGAGAGTGTGCAGATGTTTTTAATTATTCAGTGCCAACATTCGCATTCATTAAAAAAATATGTTCATTCATTGTGTATATATTAATTAAAGAATATTTTGTGATTTTCAAATTCCATTAAATAAACCTACCCCATACCGCCTAACAAAAAGAGAATTTACTTTACCCAAATTTTAAAAGATCCAAGCTGATACTGGTCCTTAACGCTATTTTTGAGGTTAATTTAATATGTATTTAATGGAATTTTTAGTTTCCATTTAACTACAGTTGATGCGGGAGATTAAGAACAAGATAAATGTTCAATTTCCTTTTTCATAATTTGAATATTAAGGCGTTGCTATTTTCAGTGTGACGATCAGTGAATGGTAACCAATCGTTTTTTAATGGAGCATAAAAGATGAAATCATTTAATAAAAGTTTATTAGCAGCAAGCATGGCTATCATACTCGGTTCAGCAACCAGTGTATGGGCAAACCCTACCAATACCGCAAACGAAGTTGCTGATTCCCAAACAGCGACAGCCAGTGCTGATAGCACCGGAGACTCTTCCGCTGCGGCAAATGAGAACTCTACCGCCAATACCGACAACAGCACTGACTCTTCTGACAACAGCGACGCAAGTTCTGCCTCTGGGTCTGAGGTTGCAGCAAATAATGGCAGCATGGCCGCAACTGATAATAGTGACAATTCAGACAATTCCGATGCGTCTGATAACAGTGATAACTCAGACAATAGTGATAACTCAGACAATAGTGATAACTCTGATGGCAGTTCTGCTTCAGGGTCTGAAGTTGCCGCAAATAATGGCAGCATGGCCGCAACTGATAATAGCGACAATTCAGACAATTCCGATGCGTCTGATAACAGTGATAACTCAGACAATAGCGATAACTCTGATGGCAGCTCTGCTTCAGGGTCAGAAGTTGCAGCAAATAATGGCAGCATGGCCGCAACTGACAACAGCGATAACAGCGATAACTCTGATATGAGTGACAATTCAGACAACTCTGATAACAGTGATCAATCCGACGGAAGTTACGCATCATCCACTGAATCTGCCGCCAACAATGGAAGTACGGCTATGAGTGATCGTTCTGACAACTCAGACAACTCCAATAATAGCGACAACTCTGACAATTCTGATAGCAGCAATAATTCCGATAACAGTGATAAAAGCGATGGTAGCTACGCATCAGCCACCGACTCTGCGGCAAATAACGGCAGTATGGCGATGACAGACCGCTCTGATAACTCAGATAATAGCGACAACTCTGATAACTCAGATAACAGCGACAACTCTGACAATTCAGATAGCTCAAGCTCAGACAGCAGTGACAACAGTTATGCTATGGGCACTGAGGCAACTGCAAACAACGGTAGCACCGCCATGAGTGACCGCTCTGATAATTCAGACAGCAGCAATAACTCTGATAACTCTGATAATAGCGATAACAGCAACAATAGCGACAACAGCTATGCATCAGCATCAGACGCAGCAGCCAATGGCGGCAGTACCGCTAGCTCTGACCGTTCAGACAACAGCATGGCAAGTGCCAGTGCGATGGGCTCTGCAGCCGCTAATGGCGCAAGTACCGCCTCGGTAGACAACAGTGATAATAGCGACAACAGCATGGCGCGCGCCAACGCGATGGGTGCCGCGTCAGCTAATGGTGGCAGTACAGCCAGCACGGACAATAGCGACAACTCAGATAATTCGGATAATTCAGACAACAGCAACAATTCTGACAACTCTGATAACGCTGACAACAGCTATGCTAGTTCGTCCATGGGAGGCGCATCGGCTAATGGCGGCAGTACAGCCAATGTTGATAACTCTGACAATTCTGACAACTCAGATAATTCTGACAACTCAGATAATTCAGACAACAGTGACAATAGCGATAATAGCTACGCTAATGCGGCCGAAGGTGGCGCCTCTGCTAATGGTGGCAGCACAGCCACCGTAGACAACAGTGACAGCAGTGATAACAGTGATAACAGTGACAATAGTTATGCCAGTGCCGCCGAAGGTGGCGCCTCTGCCAATGGTGGTAGCACAGCCTCTGTTGATAATAGTGACAACAGCGATAACAGTGATAACAGCGACAGTAGCTCGGCTTGGTCCGAAGGCTGGGGAACGTCTGCGGCGAATAACGGCGGAGTGGCCACCACGACTTACAGTGTCAATGATTCATACTTAACTGGCACAGTAACAGGCAACTACGTCACGTACAGCTTTGATAATCAGTCAACTATCGCTAGTAACAATAGTATGTCTGATACGTTCAATGGAACCGCTGGTATCAACCAAAACGTGCAGAACCTAGGGCACAATGCCTTAGCTCAGCAACAAGTATCTTTCCAAGGGAATGTCAATGTGAACCCACAATAACCTCCTTATTGTAGGCTTCATTTCAAGGATAAATAGGTTACTGGCGGCAGCGCCAGTAACCTATTAATAAGGATACTAGCCATGAAGATTTTATCGAGAGTTACCTGCGTATCATCTTTGTTACCGTTATTTTTATCGGTGTCTTTTTGTGTAACTGCACAACCAAATATAGATGAAATGCCACCCGTGTTGCTCGAAGATTTAGAGCAAGAACGTGGTATGGGTGGTGTGATGGATGTGACCAACAACAGCCACTTAGAGGCTGTACTGACCAACAATTACAATTCAAATAGTGTGACCGGAAATAACACAATTGATCGCGGCTCGTTCAATGAAGCGGCGGGCGTTTTTTCTATTATTCAAAATACCGGTAACAACGTCATTATTCAGGACTCTACCATTATCACAGTGACCATTACCCCTAATTAACGGATGAATAGGTGTACACATGAGACTTTTACTTTGTTTGTTACTGTTATTGACCACTTCCCCCGCTTGGGGCGGCCTAGTCGATTTTAACGGCCAATTTTCGATTAAAGTTTCCAGTATTGCCGAGCTACGCTTTAAAACCATTTACAAGCAACAATATGACTTTAGCTGCGGCTCGGCCACGTTAGCAAGCTTATTATCGTTTCATTACGATGACCAAGTGAATGAATTAAGCGTGTTTAAAGACATGTTCGCACATGGCAATAAAGAAAAAATTAAGCATCAAGGGTTCTCTCTACTCGATATGAAACACTATCTGACTCGTCGAGGCTATAACGCAAATGGTTTCAAAATCACCCTCGAACAACTAGCCAGTGCGCAGCTTCCTGCCATCACGATTATTAATAACAACGGTTACATGCACTTCGTGATCATCAAAGGCAGTAATGACTCCGAGGTACTAGTGGGTGATCCAGCAGTAGGTATTAAGTCGATAAAAATAGATGCTTTTCAACAGATGTGGGGAGGCCGAATTGTGTTTGTAATACAAGACCAAAAGGACATAGCCGTTAATCATTACAAGAACGATCAACAAAACGATCATCTCGTTAGGGCAAACTTAGGGTTGGCCATCGACCATGCCAGCCTAGGGCTATTTAACGTATTGCAGCCATCCAGCGTCGACTTTTAAGTGAAGGACTCATTTATGAATATGCCAGCAGCCGTTCGCACCTTAACCACTCGCATTAGCGCTATTAGCGTACTTTTAATGGCAACCTGCACCTACAGTACTCACGCCCTTTCTGCTAACAAATTTACTGAGCATACTCAGTGGGAGCCCGTTGCAGAAAGTGCGTTGGCAGAGTTGCGCGCAGGCTTTGTGCTCGGTAATGGCGTGGTGGTGGATTTAAATTTTCAAAAAAGCATATTCAGAAACGGCGAACTGGCCAGTCATTCCTATTTTCAAACCCCGCAAGACTTTGCTTTACTAAGCAAAGACCAATTTTCTTTGCAATCCATTTTGCCTACCAATTCATTTAATACCGTTTTACAGAACACATTAGATAACCAAACGTTATCCGCAATAACCAATATCGATATCACAATAAAGAATCTAGAACATGCAAAACAAGCCTTTTCCCAAGACCAATTATATAACACGTATTTTAACGCCATAGCGCACCAGTAGAACCTAAGTCATAAGTGGATTCAAAGGATGTAGCCTAGTGATGTATTAATAAGCCATATATCAATCGACAGTTTGCCAGAACACGATGCGGCCAAAAACTTATTATATTTAGCTGGTTATTGCGTGAGTACTTGAACGTTAGTCACTAAAACGTCACCGGCAGTCTGAAGTTCAAACGCGTATCTTGTGCATCATCCGTCACACCGATCGCCAATGACAGACTGACGTTGGTTGAGGGCGAATATCGAAACGAGTAGCCTATAATTAACTGGCCAATATCGAGTTGGCTCCCGTCTATTTTTATATCGTTGATCTTTGATTTCAACACATGCTTATGAGAATAACTCAGACTCATGGACGCCCGTTCATTCAACGACACCCCAAGGCCGAAGCTGATCCCCGCGCTGTCACCTGGGTCAACATTACCCACCTCCTCTTCTGTGTCCATGTTGTATCCATAACTTAAATTTCCAAAAAATACGCCGGGATCAGTCGCATAAATAGCAGTAACGCTAGGTTGAATACTCACATACCCCGAGCCTGTTGGCAGCTCTGTGGGAAATACCGCGCCGGGGGTCGATTGCATAAATTCAACTTCAAATGGGCTGGTACCGGTAGGAATAGTCGCCACAAGGTTTGCGACAAAAATGGGCCCTCCATCTTTTGGGTTATTGAGTTGATAACGGGTCGACACCTCAATATCCCCTAGCCCATGGCCGTCAGCGTTAAAGATCTCATCTTCACTTACCCCGACACTGACAGGGCGTGACCGCTGGCTATCACTTCGCGCGAGATAAGGCACTTTCAAATCGACTTCCCAGCGCTCGGTGATCCCATAACGGGCTGAAATACTGCCAATAAAGCTGTGTCGTTTAATTTCGCGCAGATCAATAAGGCCCACCACTAATGCTGGTATGAAAGAAAAAGCATCTAAGAAAACCCGATTATTATCGGTATATGAGTAGCCAAAAGAAGGCTCTAAGACGAGTGTGCCTTTACCGGATAACACACCGCTAAAGGTATCTCCCAATTCAGGAATGGCGCTCGCGTCAATCACATTTGGTGACTTAGGCGGAGCTTGACCAACGGGCTTGTTTTGCGCCACGTTAGAGGTTGTTGATTGCGTTGGTTTAGTCTGCTTAGGTTTCGATGTTGATGTATTAGTACCAGCTACATTGTGTGATGTACCTTTGTTCGGGTTTTTATTTGAGTTTTCATCCGACCCCGTTGCCTGACTATTCGCCATAAGGGCATTCACCATGCGCGTCAGTGCTTCTATTTTCTCACCTTGCTTGGTTAATAAAACCCGCTGCCGTTCAAGCTCAGTTTTGTATTGATTGACAGATGTATCATCACCCTCAATATTCTGTGCAGCATAAGTCATTGACGATGAACTTAGCCAAAAAGCCAGCGCAAATTTTGATAATTTGAAAGAAAAGAGGGGGGTTATCTGATTTACGACGTTTTCCATAACTAATCCTTTATTCGTTTACGAAAACATTTAAACCTTTACAACGTATAAATTAATTTATCCTGCATTAAAAATAGTGAATGAGTGAATAAAACTCAAATTTTAATCTATAAAATTGCATTCTAGTTATTAAATAAAAAGACGTAACCCCTAAATTGATAAGTATAAAAAAACACCCAATACCAGTCATTAATATTGGGTGTTATGAGTTTTAATGCAAGTAAATAAAATAGCGCTTTATTAGTCCCTTAAAAATCGGCTTTAAATACCTTTTGGAATTTAACATTCAGTAGCGATTAAAAGAAATGGTAGCTCATTTGCAGTTTAATCGTACGCTGCGTATTCAATGTTTCCGAGGTAATACCTTGATCGCCCGTAGGCGCACCTAAAATAGCACCTATGGGTGCCGCCGGCGGTCCGCTAAAAACTCTCGCCCCCTGTCTTGCTCCCTACCCATAAGTGCTGTAAACAACGGTATTATCAGACCACTCGTATTTCACACTGACATAGTCGTTTAGAAAAACTATCAACATTCTGGATGGCTGGCGTGGTCTTTATGATGTTCGCATATGGCGCTATCGCGTTAAGTGGCTACGTTAAATACAAAAAATAACGCCACCCTATTTCTGGATGGGACACACTTCGTAAAAAGGGCGCCATATTGCTATGGCGCCCTTTTTAATCGTAAATGCTGTAACCAATTACATGGCGCCTTTACCTAACGCTAACTCAATGGTGGTTTTATATTCACGCAGCTGTTTAGCAAGTTGCTTTTTGTTACGATTAAAACGCACAGTGGGAACCGGAATGGAAATCGCAATATTGCGCCCATAAGGATCTTCAATCGCCACACCAATTGCGCACACCCCTTCACAGTGTTCCTCCTTATCAAACGCTACACCATTCTTGCGAATACTGGCGATTTCAGTGAGCAACTGTTCGGTGCTAGTGATGGTTGAATGGGTCAAGGCTTTAATAGGGTGAGCGTCAACAAAAGCCATAACTTCTTCGTCACTCATGGTGGCAAGCATCGCTTTGCCATTGGCGCAGCTGTAGATCGAAAAGGCATGCCCTACCGCAGAGACCGCGCGTAATTGGTGGGTATCAGTGGTGACCTGATCAATAAAGATCATGTTTTCAGCGTCTTGCACAGATAAATCCACTGTCTCCCCTACTTCATCTGACAAGTTCTTCATGTGAGGTATGAGTACTCTGTCAATATCTGCTTTCGCCGCAGAGCCCAAAGACACGAGCCCCGGCCCTAAGCGCACGCGAGAGGTAGGACTTGCTGCAATTAAAAAACCTTCAGAAGCCAGTGAATTAACGATACGCTGCACGGTTGAACGCGCAAGTTTGACGTTCTTGGCGATAGCACTAAGACTCAACCCTTCAGGGTGACCCTCAAGCGTTCGCAAGATGTTAGCAGCACGAGAGATCACTTGTATCCCTTGGCGCGAGTTAGGTTCATTTTCCATATGGTCACCTCGTATTAGTAATATGAAAACACACACCTAAAATGTATCACGATACAATACACCTAAACCAGTTTTTATTGGTGCTACATGCACGTTATCAACCTAAGTCAAAGTAGACCGCACCACTACCTAACTATTTCTGACGGTTATCCACGCTCATTTGGCCAGTACCCCGTGCGGCCAATATCAGCAATCCCGCCATAATGGCCATATTTTTTACAAAGTTCTGCGTTTCATGAGCAATATTGCCGCCCTCGGGTAAGTTCCAAAAATTATGCATAAATAGACTAATAATCAGCGTTAAGCCGGCTAATAAAAATGCCGCAAATCGGCCTTTAAAACCGATAATAATCGCCAGCCCAGCGGTTAATTGTATGACAATGGTAAGCAGTAAAAGCGGCGTCACAAGCGGAACGTTATGATGCTCCATGTACTGACTCATGGCGTCAAAACTTACTATTTTTTGCAGGCCTGGCGCTATAAAATATAAGCCAAGTAGTAACCTACCCACTAGCAGACACGCGGTTTCAAACATATTCATACGATTTCCTTATTGTTATTATTAAAGGCCACTGAGGCGCTGTTGCAAACACACTGATAATACAGCATGCGAAGGCGGATAAACTAGGAAGGGCTGCTCTTTACTGAGCATTTTTTATCGAGCCATAAGCTATGCAAAAAAAGCAGATGCTTGCGATTCTAGCAGCTCAATATTAAAAGCACTTAACCTCGTATAAATGCTTCATTGTCACTAAAGTAAAAGCGATGGGTATGATAAACTTTACGCTCTTTCACCCCAATGCTAAATCGATCTATACGACACACTATAGCCAATGACATCTAATCAACCCTCTTGCTTTACGACGTTTTCTGCTGATGTTTCCGCAGATATTTTGTCCTCTACGCTACCTGAAAAGTTTACGTTTCCATTTTACTACCAGCCTCACGCGTTGTGTCAGCTTGCAGCAAAAGAGCTGCAACAGCATATACTGACGCAAACAGACTGGTATCATAATTTCGGTTTAAGTGACGACCCTGCATTGATTATTGGCAAAATGTTCGGAGTATTGTTGGTCAAAAACAGTGTCGGCGAGTTGGGCTATTTAAGTGCTTTTTCCGGCAAGTTAGCTGAGCAAAATCACTTACCCAAGTTTGTACCTCCTGTGTTTGATATGCTGGCAAGCGATAGTTTTTTTCATGATGAGCAGCACATGATCAAGCAGATAACAGCCGAGCTTGATGTTATTTTGCAAGACTCTGCATACCAGCTTGCCAAAGACAACTTTGCCCATACCCAAGCGAATTGCCTTGCTGAAATTGAACAAAAGCGTTTACGCGTCGTTGCTAATCGCGCTAAACGAAAAGCGCTACGAGACAATGCCACTGCTGAGCCAGAAAACGCTGAGCTTGAGTCGCTGTTTAAGTCCTTAGCAGCCCAAAGCATTGAAGAAAAGCTTGAATTTACCCAACACAAAAAAGATCTATCTAGCACGATAGCCTCGGCTAAAGATTCCCTCGATAAATTTGAACGACAAATACAATCCCTAAAGAAACAACGTAAAACACTTTCAGCACAGCTACAACAGCGTCTTTTCGAGCAGTACCAATTTTTAAATGCGCTTGGGGATAACAAATCGTTGGCCGCAATATTCAGTGACACCGTTATGCGCACGCCTCCTGCTGGTGCGGGTGAATGTGCCGCCCCAAAACTGCTGCATTATGCTTATAGCCATAATTTAACGCCTGTTGCCATGGCAGAGTTTTGGTGGGGGGCTTCGCCTAAATCACAAGTACGCAAACACAAGCAGTTTTATCCTGCATGTATTGGAAAATGCCAACCCATTTTGAACCACATGCTTGAGGGGTTAACAGTAGAAGAAAATCAGCTATTGAAAAACGCAGCTGACGGCGAGCAAATAGAGATCATTTACCAAGATCATGAAATGCTTATCATCAATAAACCGGCTCAGTTGTTATCTGTACCGGGTAAGCATATCAGTGATTCTGTTTATACCCGCATCAAAGCAATGCTGCCCCATGCCACAGGCTCTTTAATAGTGCATCGCTTGGATATGTCCACATCAGGTTTGATGGTCATTGCGTTAAGTACTGCTGCCCACAAGGTGCTACAAAAACAGTTTATCAGCCGGCAAGTCAGTAAACGCTATATGGCCCTTATTGATGGCATTGTGACTGATGAAAACGGCGTTGTTACTTTGCCGCTAGCAGGTGATTTTTATGACAGGCCCAGACAGTGCGTATGTGACAAAACCGGCAAACCAGCCCATACCACTTGGCAAGTGATTGAACGGCGCCACAAAACTCAGCAAACCAAGGTATATCTGCACCCCAGAACAGGACGAACACACCAATTACGTGTTCATTGCGCCCACGAGCGCGGGTTAAACATGCCGATTGTGGGGGACGATTTGTACGGTACTCAAGCCCGTCGTTTACACTTACATGCTCAATATTTGGGTTTGTTTCACCCGGTATCCAATCAATGGCTTGAGTTTAGCTGCAACCCTGATTTTTAAATTACCTCAAGTCGGTATTTGCTAAAAGTCGATTATTTATAGCTTGAGCAGTGAAAGTCATCACTGCAATGAGTATTATACCCATTCTTCTCGCTACTATCGGTGTATATGGCTTCTCTATTTCCTTCTTTATCAAAACTGCCACTGACTACGGTAGCGCTTATTGTAGTCTGTGCAGGCTCATTTATTGGTCCTTTGGGCATGGCGTCTGTCAATATTGCGATCCCGGATCTTGCCGCTGAGCTTCAAGCCAACGCCAAAATGGTCAGTTGGCTGCCCACTATCTTTTTACTGGCGAATGTCGCGTTGATGCTGCCTTTTGGCAAGCTGGCGGATAATTACGGGCGCAAGCGCATTTATAGCTATGGTCTGGTGCTTAATGTTATTTCGTCCACCATGTGCGCTTTGGCATTTAATATTGAATGGTTATTGTTTTGGCGATTCATGCAAGGCGCAGCCGCGGCGATGATATTCGGTACCGGTGTGGCCATTTTGACCTCGGTTACCCCAGCAGAAAGACGCGGTTTCGCGCTAGGAATAGCGGCAGCCTGCGTATACATAGGATTAACTGTCGCCCCAGCGGTTGGCGGCTGGCTCACAGAGTTATGGGGGTGGCGTTCAGTATTTTTATTTCAAGTGCCTTTAGTCGTTATGTTGCTGGTACTCATCAAAATGCGTATGCATGGGGAATGGAAAAACGAACGTAAAGCGAAATTTGATTGGCGAGGCTCGGGGATTTTCATTATTGCTGCCACATGTCTCGTATTTGGGTTAAGCCAATTACCCTCCGTTTTGGGCTTTTTATTGCTGGGTATAGCATTGATTTTTATGGTCTGGTTCGTGGTTCATCAGTCAAAACGGGATCAACCGCTGATACGGGTACAGATGTTTAAGGAAAGCCGAGTATTCTCTATGTCTTTGGCCACGTCACTATTGATGTATGCCAGTAACTATCCCCTAACCTTCTTGCTCAGCTTGTATCTGCAATATGTGAAAGGATTTAGCCCGTCTGAATCTGGGCAAATTATCTTATTGCAGGCAATGGCCATGGCATTTTTAGCGCCACTGTCGGGTAAACTATCAGATAAGGTTCAGCCCAGATTACTCGCGACCACAGGTTGCGCTATTGTGGCGTGTGGCTTCTTTATTTTAAGTCGAATGGATATTGATACCCAAGCTTGGTATATCGGCAGCTCATTGCTGCTTGTTGGTATTGGTTTTGGTTTGTTCTCTACCCCTAATAACAACGCCATTATGGGCGCTGTGCACAGTACCGAGTTGGGCGTGGCGTCGGCATCATTAAATTTAGCTAGGACCATAGGTAACCTTGTTGGCATGAGCATGGTGAATTTGTTGGTGCACCATTACATTGGCGATGCGCAAATCGTGCCGCAGCAGTACCCAGCTCTATTACAGACGGTGCTTGTCGCGTTAAATATATCGTTCGGGTGTGTGGTTATCGCTTGCATCATATCCGGCTTTCGTGGGCGAGAAGCAAAACCTGACACCCCTACCACAGTAAACGACAAAGATGAACCGGCCCCCTAGTTAAGTTTTGCCAACACAAAAAAAGAGTTGCTCTAGGAGCAACTCTTTTTTTAAATATTGCCCTTAACTAAGGCCACGCTTTGTTCTACATTTAGGACGCTTATTTACTCGTTCGTTTTGCCTTAGGTTTTGCTTTTGGCTTTGCCTTAGTAGCGCTTTTATCCATACGAATGACGGTTTGCGATGCTTTGTTAGTACGGCTGTTTTTACTGTGTTTGCGCACCGTTTTAAGTAAAGATTCGCGGCTACTAAATGCAAAGTCAGGGCGTGAAATACGTTTGATTTTGCCGTTAATTAAACGCTCTATCCTCTCTACTGTGCGCTCTTCTTCACGGCTCACAAATGAAATAGCATTGCCCTGCTGCCCAGCGCGACCTGTACGCCCAATACGGTGCACGTAATCTTCTGGTAAGTAAGGTAAGTTGTAATTCACTACATAATCAAGGCCTTGAATATCTAGGCCGCGGGCCGCCACTTCCGTTGCAATAAGCACCTGTAATTTGGCTGATTTAAAATCTGCGATTGCACGGCGGCGCGCACCCTGGCTTTTATCAGCATGGCAAACTGCAGCATCAATTTTACTGGTTTTAAGAGCGGCCATCAGTTTATCCGCTTGCTCTTTAGTACTGGTAAAGACCAATACCTGATACCAGTTTTGCTCAGCTAATAACGTCTTGAACAAACGAATTTTGTCTTCTTCAGATACAGGATACATCACATGCTGCACGGTATCCGCAGCACTGTTTAATTGCGTGGCGCGAATCTCTTGGTGATTTTTAAGCAGCTTATGAGCAAGCTCGTTCACGGTAGGGGAAATGGTCGCTGAAAATAACAATGTTTGGTGAGCAGAGGTGATTTGCGCCAGCATTTGACGTACATCGGCGATAAAGCCCATGTCCAACATACGGTCGGCTTCATCGAGGACCACAAATTCAACGTTAGCCAATTCGACATTTTTCAACGTCATGTGCTCCAATAATCGCCCAGGAGTCGAAATAACAATGTCCACACCAGCTTTTAATTTACTGGCTTGGCCACCTAATTTTACGCCGCCATAAAGAGCCGTGACTGAGATATCAGTGAATTTCGCGTAGTTCGCAATATTGGTTGCTAGCTGTTCGGCAAGCTCTCGGGTCGGCGTTAAAATAAGCGCTCTGGGTGTACCCGGTGTCGTCTTTTTAGGCTTGTTTAACATTTGCTGTAAAATAGGCACAGCAAACGCAGCTGTTTTACCCGTACCTGTTTGCGCACTGGCTAACACGTCACGACCGCGGCGAGCAACCACAATGGCTTGCTGCTGGATTGGGGTCATTTTTTTATAGCCGCAAGCATCAATGGCTTGTTGCAATTCTGGCGCTAAATCTAATGATGAAAAGTTCATGCTAATTTCTCTTTCTGGCAGACAAAAACATAGACGCAACTTGTTTACATGCTATCTGTGTAAATAGTTGCCATGACGTTATTTATCATATCGTAACGTCTGAATGTTGAATTTGCGTGATGGGTTAAAAAACGATGGCGAAATATACAGGAAATTCTGTTTCGATTCACAACTATATCAACCAATACAGCACTTAATGAACTTAATCGGGCTATAACTGAAAATTACACGTCAAAAATGAAACAAAACATTCGCCACTTTCGCCAACAAAGAGGCATCGAGCAGACCCGCTTGCTTGATTAAATATCTATTCATCAATCTCACTCCTCCTGCTGCGAATAAAATTTGGATCCCATCACATCATGGACCGCACGTCACAAAGTAAACATAAAATAGGCTTTCCAGGCACTGATGAAAAAAGTCATTGTCCTTATTGGTCAACACGTTAATACACATTTGCACTTTCGCCCAAACGAACGATGTTTCTGTATTGAGTTACGCTCATCGATTATTAGTGGAACGTCCAAGACGTACATTGTTGCAAGGCGCTTACTTCTTTAAGAGCCCTAAGATGGCGGGGGAATAACGCGTTTAGCAATAGCCAGTAGCTTCTGCCGCATCCAACTATTCAGTGGGTCGTGCACCGCTTGCTTATGCCAGTACATGTGTACAGGCAAAATGGGTACCTCGAACGGCAAAGGAACGACCTCAACGGGCATTTGTTGTTTTAGTAATCGCGCATAGGCGTTGGGCATGGTGAGCAACATGTCACAGCGACTGATGACACTGGTTGCAGCAAAGTAATGTTCACATTTTAAAGCAAACTTGCGCGCAACAGCATGTTTAGCCAGTGCCATATCTACGGTATTGACCGCAGAGTCTTTTAAGGTCACTAACGCATGCTCAGCCTTAATGTAATTAGCCAAGCTCATATCAGATAAAATGGGGTGGCCTTTGCGGCATATTAACGAAAAATGTTCATCACAAATCAATGTGTGCTGAATATCATCACTGGTTGGTGTAAGCACATCGATTACGATGTCGAGAGCTTGGCTTTCAAGAGCAGCCTCCATGTCTAGACGGCTCACTTGGCGGCTGTGCACTGTAATATTTGGAGTGTTAGCCATCAGATCAGTGGCCAATTCAGGAAAGAATATAGACTCAAGGATATCCCTAAAACCAAACTTCATTTCGCGCTGATATTGATGGACGTCAAAGTCGCCAATGTCGTGCAAAGTGGACTCTAGCTCTGCCACCGAGCTAAGTACCCTGGGCATAATCGTTTGGCACAGTTGAGTGGCGATCATTTTGCGTCCGTGGCGCACGAATAGCGGATCCTGATATTTATCTCTGAGCCTTGAAAGTGCATGACTCACCGCGGGTTGACTGAGATGGAGTCGTTTACCTGCTCCAGTAATTGAGCCTTCTTGGTAAACCGCGACAAGAATAAGAAATAAATTTAAATCAATTTTACTATGCAACATATTCATACTTTGGAATAAAATAACATCATTCGTATTTATTCTATTAGTTATTAGACTGGTGTCAAATCATCCAAATTGGAGTAGGACGTGAGCAACAAGATTCAACAAGATGCGAAACACATGGCTATTGGCGCAGGTAAATTTAAAATTCCGATGCCGCCCTCGTTTAGTGATAGATTTGAACAACGTGAATACGAAAAACAACGCTTAGCCGCGGGTTTTAGAGCGTTTGCGCTACATCATTTTGATGAAGGTTTAGCTGGCCATATTACCCTGCGCGACTTCATAGAGCCTGATACGTTTTGGGTCAACCCTCTAGGTATTCATTTTTCGATGATTAAGGCGTCTGATTTAGTGCGTATTGATCATCTAGGAAACATTATTGATGGTGAACATGCCGTCAATAATGCTGCGTTTGCAATACATTCTCGTCTCCATATGGCTCGGCCTGATGTGAATGCGGTTGCTCACGCGCACACTAAGTATGGCAGAGCATTTTCTTCATTAGGCCAACCTCTGCTGCCAATTTCTCAAGACGCGTGCATGTTCTTTGAAAATCACGGTATTTTTGCCACGTTCACAGGTGTAGTGGCTGAAAAAGAGGAAGGCGATATGATTGCAGAATCGCTAGGCGAGCACAGCGCGGTTATTCTACAAAATCATGGTCTTATCACAGTGGGCTCATCGGTTGATGCAGCTGTGGCAAACTTTATTTTGATGGATAGCTGTTGTCAAAGCCAGTTACTGGCACAAGCTGCGGGGCCATTGACCTTAATAAATCCAGATATTGCCCGTAAGACCAAAGCAGCCAACGGCTCTGAGCTCGTGACTTGGGGCAATTTCCAGCCTTTATATTCGATGTTGTTAGCGCAAGACGCCAGTTTCTTAGAGTAGGCATTACGCCCAAACCTAGCCTATCGAGATGAACAACGCTGTTACGCCTTGTTCATCTATTGGCGTTATCAGCCTTGTTGACGCAAGTAATCTAATGCGCCTATTACTGCAGCGACTTGGGCCAGAACGCACTCTTCCGGCGTAGCCGTTTCGCTATCAGGATAGACCTCAGTGGTTGTAGTGTAGCGTGCATTAGAAAACCCAGCACATAAGCCTAAATCTTTCAGTGCATAGTTAATGACCCCGTGTTGCGTCATAGGTGCACCGATCAATTTACCTTCGCTATCAGGCAACGCGATATGCGTGACTTGCTCAACACTTTTCACCACCGCACGTTGAAATGCATCTTGCGGATTTTGGGTATCGCCGACGGTGTAAAAGCCATCAGGAATTTGCCATATATCTTGCACAACTCCGTCTCTTGCACCAAGGGCTGGTCTAAACTCGCTGTTATCAGTGTCAGTCGTCTCATGTAAATCAATATGAGCGTGGATCGTTAGGCCGAGATTGCTCACATACGCCATGATTTGAGCCGCTTCTGGTGACATACTTTGGGGTACAAATGAGCGATTTGGATCTATCGCCATTGGGTTCCAACGATTGATTGTTTCGTATCCCCACGGGCTGATACAGGGAGCGATGATAAGGTTAAAGTCCGTTAAATAATCAATCCCGTGGCGCATAGCAAAACGCAATGCCCCTTGAACACCACTTGTCTCATAACCGTGCACTCCTCCGGTGACTAATACAGTTGGTTTATTGAGGTCGAATTCTTTGCTGGTAATAGCATAGAGTGCGTAAGGGCCGCTTTCGTAATCCAGCGTGCCGTATTGCTCCACATTGAATTGAGAGCGAAGGCTGTCAATATGAACAACCACTTCATTTTGATAGCTTCGCTTAATGGTTTGTTGCGTTAACCATTGGTCTTTTTCAGATTGTGTCCAAGGAATACCGGGTCTACCGATGTGATATGTGAGCTCTTGATTCATGAATTACCTTACAGATTTTTATCTAAACACGGTCAGTGACAATGCGTAGTATCATAAAGTATTTGCTGAGCAGTGTCAGAGAGAGACCAAATTATTCAAATTTAGATCAATACTCTATTGTCAGCTTATCTTGACTGTGAGGAATGGAACCTTGACGTGCTAAAAAGTCGTCGATGTTACTCAGTTGAGTAACATCGCATATGATAGGGAATGTTTATACAGGCTATACGGAAGGCTCTCGGGTAAAGCATCGACGTCTTGCTAAAGTACGCTGATTTTCCTGGCTAAGCAGCATATCTATACCCTCTTTTTTCATAGGTGTTTTTTCACAGCGAGTTAGTTCGCCATCCGCGACCAAGGATAAATATCGACTGCAACACACCCGCAAAAAGGAAGTAAAGTTACTCAAATCTAACTCTGCTTCTTGTGATTCAAAATAAAGCTTGGTGATGAGCTGATTAACCGACATATCATCACGAAAGGCAATTTCAGCTAACACATCCCAAAAGAAATTTTCTAATCGAATTGAGGTCACAACACCTTCTATGCGCAATGACTTAGTTCTACTCAACCATTGTTCTGATTCTGCCTCAATGAACAACTGACACATACTAAAGCTCCTTTTAGAATGTCCTGACATACTTTAACGATAAATGAGTGTGTTCCAACTTGGAACCACGTACGAAGTTAATCATGAAGCACACCAGATAGGGTAACAAAACTATACTACAAAGTGCTTGGCTCTGCTTTTACCGCCGCAGTAAACCAATTTCGTGACGCAATTGACGTAAATAGTGATGCATGAAATCAGTTCTGATCCGCCCTTCTCTTTTCGCTTCCTCGGTGTGAAGCATTTCCTCTATCCTGAGCAATTTTTGAAAAAAATGATCAAGAGTAAACTGTGAATCATCGATATCTCTATACAAAGCAAAAGGATCATCAGGCTCGTATAAATCGCGCTGTATCGAGGTGCCCACTTGCAAACATCTTGCAACACCTATCGCACCAATGGCGTCTAGTCTGTCAGCGTCTTGCACCGCGCAAGCTTCTAAGCTTTTAGGTGCGACGTTAGCACTGTAGCTATGTGCAACAATAGCGTGATGAATATGGTCAAAATGCGTTTTTGGGTAGCCAATTTCGGATAAGAAGGTCACCGCTTTATCCGCCGCTAAGCGTGAACTTGACGCTCTCTCAGGATGATCCTTTGGCAAAGTCACACAATCATGTAACCACACCGCGGGCATAACAACCCACTCGTCAGCCTTTTCCGCTTCACATAACTGTTTCGCATTTAGAACAACCCGCTTAACGTGTTGAAAATCATGGGCGGCGTCGGTGTCCATTTCTACTTTTATGAACTCAGCCATTTTGACCACGAATAGGTCCATTTTGGTCCACCTAATAACTCGTGCGTTACATCATCAAAGGTTGTATATTTTTCAATCACCTATTTTTAATAAGGTTATCGAATTACTTGAAGAATTAGGCACTATAATTGGTACGAAAACGAGCAGTTCGAATTACAAACAGTACATTATTCGGAATATTTACTAAACGCTAGCCTAAAAGCGGGTGTCATTTTCACACGGTATTCCGTCATCATCGCCGTCCATTCTTGTATCTGGACAATGCTGTAAAAAATATTCAGCTTCAGCGCGAGATGTCATTTGTCCGCAATATTGGCGACCATCACAACGAAAATTCATTATCATGGGTGCCGGTTTTCTTGCTGGTGATGCTGATACTTTGGGTATTTGGTTAGCCCGCATTTCCACGGGAGATTGTCGCGTAGGTTTTTGCGCTTGTTCTGATTGCGAAGTATTCGATTGTGCTTCTGGCTCCCCAATATATTGAAGAGCGGCAAACAGCACAGCCGCTAAAATGATTAATTTTCCCATTTTCGAATTCTTTATCTATGCCCTAGCTTAGGGCAACAATATAACAACATTTGCCATCCAAACCAGCGCCGATAGGTATTTAAAGACGTACATAGCTATTTTTTCAATGACCTATGCTGCTTAGTTTAATCTCGCAGTGTCCCAAGCGGGTTAATCTGTAACATATTGTTCTGTTTATATTCTTTATGCCTTTGGGAATACCGTTCCAATAGGCTTGCCAGCCATACCCTGTACTTATCAGACTTTAGTGTTTCATTTACATCAATTAGTAAGCCGGTATGAGGTGATTTTTTTGAAAAGGAAAAGTACAGATCGCCTTTCAGTAATCCATTAGGTGAGTCGACAATTTCACTATTAAGATCATACAGATTAAGCAAGTGTCGTCCAGATTGACGACCAAGTATCACTGCGTCAATTCTGTTAAGTTTCAACATCGATAACAATGCTTGATGATTTTTGACACGAATGACGTGGCTATTGTTAGCTAAATAATCATCTAACTCATTGCCTAGGCTTACACCACGGACTAAGCCTATTAATTTGCCTTTAAGCGTTTCTAGGCCGTTAAAGTCAAAGTAATTGTCTTTATTGACAAACATAGCATTTTCATTCATTGCCATTGGCTCAGAGGAAAACACTGAATATTCTTCACGATGTGAATTTTTGAAAGAACAGATATTAAGATCAACCTCTCCTTTCTCTATCATTTGTTGGCAACGCTTCCATGGGCCTACGTAAGTAAGGTCAACATCGTATCCGAGTGCACCAAAAAGTTCAGTTGCGACCCGAGCACATACACCGACAATCTTATCGTCCTCAAGCCAATTCCATGGCGCATAATCGTGATGTCCACAGGCTGTCAATATAGGCTTGTGCTCAGCGCTCGAAACCTGAAACATCATTAAGCTTGCTATTAACCACACTACCAATCTGTAATTCAAATACTCAGCCTATATCAAATTAATCGCCTACAACGTCTCATTGTTGATTTCAGCGTGATTGAAAATAACGCAGTATGACGTAAAGCACCAATTTAAATGATGCGTAATAGTGATGCAACCAACTGATGTGAATAATAAAAGATAAAATTTTCACTATGTATTTAGCCACCATGCGATGGCTACCAGCGTGTTATTTGAAGATTAAAACACCTGAACTGAAGTATCTGCGTCCCATCCAAATTTCACCTCAAGCGTGTTGGTTTCACTGTCCCAACGGGTCCCACGGTTTGCGTTTAAAAACGTCGTTTTGTCTTTAATCTGTGGTAATTGTTTGTCACCCACCAGCACTTGATTAATATCTTGCGGCCAATTATGGATCCAAAGTGACACCATCCTGCTTCCCGGCATGCCTTTGAATTCTCCTGTGCGTTTAAGTTCAAACACTAAAGAATCGGGTTTGCTCTCGTCACCTTGACGCTTGGCTGCGAACGTCAACGTTTCAAATGCCTTATCGCGAATAGCGTGAGGGTTTTTACCGTCATCGTTGTACATAACGGACGTGGACGTTAACGCGCTTTTATCCGCGTAATAATGTAAGTCGAGTGTTTTGGTTGAATAATTATCTGTACTCAGTACGGGTAACGTCATAGGGATAATAGCCCCACCTCTAGCCAAAACAGGCAGCAACTTAATGTCAGTAGGCATGGTTATCGTTTGATCACCCTCATAGCGCTCGTCACTCCAAAAATTGAACCAAGCTCCTTTGGGTAAGGTGATGCTGACCTCGTTCAGATTTGCTTGAGTGATAGGTTTAACCAATAACGCATCTCCCCAAAAATATTGATCCTTTAAATCGATGAGCGATATGTCATTTTCGTTTTCAAAAAACATCGGACGCATCAAGGGCATACCGGTCAAACTGTTCTCAAATGCCAAAGAGTAATTGTACGGCATCATGGCGTAACGCAACTCTACATAGGTACGAAGAATATCCTTGGTTTTGCCTTTATGAAACACCGGTTCTGGGGCAATATTGTCTTGTGCGTGGGGTCTAAAAACAGGTTGAAAAATACCGTATTGCAACCAGCGAATATACATTTGGGGATCGAATACGTCGCCTCCTGCAAATCCCCCTAAATCAGAGTGAGTGTACCCCAAGCCTAGCAAGCCCATTTGCAGTGATAATTCAACTTGCGGTTTCAAGCCATCCCAAGAGCGACTGACATCACCTGTCCAGGGGATCATGCCGTAACGCTGTGAGCCAACAAAACCTGAGCGCATCATGATAAAGGGTCTGGTGTTCGGCGCTAACGATACTTGCTGTTGATAAACTTGTTCTGCCCACTTATGCCCATAAGCGTTATGCACTTCGTCACCGGTTGCCAACATTCCATTGAGGTTATGCAGAGCATCTGCTGGGTGCACCTCTGGCTCACCTAAATCTCCCCACCAACCCGCTACACCCTGTTTGTACAACGCTGTGTAGGTTTGGTTAAACCAATCACGGGCGTCGTTATCGAACACATCAATTAGACCGGTATTGCCAAAGTAAAAATCGAATTGATAAGGATGACCTTCAGGATCTTTTACCAAGGCATTGTGTGTGACTGCCTCTTGCCAGTTTTTAGACGAAGACAGAATAAAAGGCTCAGTTATCACGACTGTTTTTACACCTTCTTTACGCAGATCACTGATCATCTTGACTGGCGTAGGAAAGGTCTTTTCGTCCCAACTCAAATTACCCATATGGCCTTTGATATCCGCTCCGAACCAATATAGATCAAGCACGAGTGCATCCAACGGAAATCCGGATTCTTGGTATTGTTTTACCGTATCTCGCACTTCTTGCTCACTACGATAGCCAAAGCGCGAGGCGAAACTGCCTAATGCCCATCTAGGCGGCAAAGGCTGCTTCCCCGTCACAGTGACGAAATTTTTAATTAACGATGGGTAGGTTTTTCCTGCAACGACAATGTAACTGGTACGCCCACCTATCGCTTCAAAGCGCATTTCATCGCTGTTGCTAGCACCTAAATCCATTTCCCCGCGGGCAGAGTTGTCGAATATCAACACGTATTTATTACTCGACATAACAGCGGATAAACCGAAATACATCTGATTTGACTCAGTGGTGTAGCCGTAATGCGCTTTGTTATAAAGAGGAAAGCGCTGACCGCGACGATCCATCCCCACTATGCGCTCACCCCCACCAAGTAATTTTTCATTTTCTTGCAAATCGAAACTAAAACCTCGCTTGTCAGTGTCAATGAACAAGCCTTGTTGCTCAGCTAACAGTAGTTTGTCATCACGAAAATAGCGGATCCGCAGGGGCGATTTATCTATTTGTGCACGAATACCAGGTGCGCTTAGCGTAAGGCGTGATGCATCATCTGATATCGTCAATTCTGTTTGCTTTGCGACCCCATCGATCGCAAATGATGGGAGCTGTTTAATGCCTTTGGGTTGATAAAAGACTTCAAAAGAATCACTGGCCAGTGCCGTAATGCTAAGTTGCCCTTCATCAGTTTGAATATGCAGTACTTGGCCATTCAATTCGTGTGATTGATACTCACTACTTGCCGCCGTAAATGCCAATAAAATCAGGCTAAGTCCAAATAACCGCATCATTATTTTTCGTCCAGTTGAAATGTGTATTTTTATCATAAGTAGGTGCGAATTCTCTTTAATGTGCTCATTGCTAATGCATTGCAGCAATAACATGTATCTTCAATATAGGTGTCGATTAGGCAACTCCCAATTAATAACAAGCCTAATGTATCTCAAACAGCCATTCAATCGCATCGGTAAATGAATCACCCCAAAGTTGTTCATTGTGTTGCCCACCAGCGATGGATACGAATTGCATGTTTTCACGAGGGTGACCCTGCTCTTTAATCAATCGCTGCATTTTGTCTGTATCAGCAATCATCCCGTCGCCCTCATTACTGCCGTATAACACGTATAGACGAGCGGAATCTTTGCTTCTATGTAGCCTGGTATCACTGAACACATCTTGCGAATACCAATAGGAGGGAGAAAAAATAGCGGCTTTGCCGAACACATCTGGGTAATTGTGTATGGCGTAGTGGGTGATTAAGCCGCCCATTGAGCTGCCCATCATCGCGGTGTTTTTTACATCGGCTTTAGTGCGATAGTTGTTGTCGATATAAGGTTTCACTACATCCACAATCAATTGCATATATGCTTTTCCTTGTGCTTCCCCAAAGCGTTTATTGGCCCATGGACTAAGCTCATTCATCCGAAAATCACCGCCGTTATCGATGGCAACAACGATAAATTTTCGTCCCGATGTTTTAGCCAGCGCGTTTAGACTTTCATCCACCCCCCATTCTTCAGCGTAAGCCGTGGCATTATCAAACAGGTTCTGGCCGTCATGCATGTAAATAACAGGGTATGACTGAGTTTCATGCTCATAATTCGGCGGTAGATAAAGGCGAACAGTTCTTTGGCGATCCAGTTCAGGTATTAAAAACGGATAAGGTAATACAGATACATTCGACGCGGCCGACGTCGGGCGCTGAATAACTTCGCCGCAACCAGATAGTACGAATAACGTGAACACCATACCCATCACTAAAAACAACAGACGACTCAAACTCGCTATCCAATTCCGCATTTATCCTGCCTTTACAATGTCGTTATCAAAAATTCTACCTGCGTGTTTTACTTCACGAGGTTCAGTACCACAGATTGTAACGATCCTAGCGTCATTGATATACGACCTTTTTGATTTTCCACGTTAATATTCATTTTTTGCTCACTGAGTAAATCGAACATCGTATATTCGCCATCAGGTAGCCCCCATTGAGAAATTAAGCTTTCGGGGATCACTAATTCGAACTGTTTACCCGCTTGACTAAAGTTACTGACTACCACAATTTTTTGCTCGTCATTGAAGCGACTAAATGCGTAAATAGACTCGCTGTAAGTTACTCCATTATTATCGCTGTTCTGATTAAGATTAACTGAATGCAAGTCCGCATAGTGCCCCGCCATCGCGCTTTGGCTTGCTGAGATACGTAACACCCGGCGATAGTAATCCCGGAGGGCTTTTTCGCTTGGGGCTAACATCGCACCGTCGAATTTTCCTTGGTTCATCCAGCGTTGATGCGCTGGAACGCCAGCATAATCAAAAATGGTGGTGCGAGAGGCTGAACCAAAGCCCATATTTTCACTGCCATCTTCCCCCACTTCTTGGCCAAAATAAATGAGTGTCGGCGCGCGGCTTATTAAGGCTGATACGACTAATGCCGGCTTTCCTAATTCACTGCTGCCAGCAAACTGAGGGCTAGCGATGCGCTGCTCATCATGATTTTCCAAAAAGTGCAGCATATGCATCTCTATATCCGCTACTTCTGAATGCGCTTTTGTAATAACAGAAGCGGGTAATTGACCTTGCATGACCCCTTTTAAACTGTCATAAAAGCCGACTTTATCGTACAAGAAGTCCATTTTTCCCTGAGTAATATAGTCTCGATACTTAGTCGGATCGTACACTTCAGCCAGTAAAAATGCCTCCGGATTGGTGTGTTTAATGTGCGAATTTAGGTAACTCCAAAACGCCACTGGCACCATTTCCGCCATATCATATCGAAACCCATCTACACCTTTTGCCAACCAGTACTGGGTAATATCACGAAATTTAATCCATGAGTCCGGCACACTCTTATTTGCCCAGAACACCACATGTTCATCGGGCGTTTTGTCGGCATATTGGGCTGGTAGCACAGCGAAATCATAGCTTCCATCAGGCTTAACGCCGTAATTCACTTTCACTGTTTCATACCAATCATTGGCATCAGGTTGTGCTTTGCGTGAACCATTGCCCGTCCACTTTGCGGGTGATTCTTTAAATTCCCCGTCAGCTAACGGGTGGGGTTCCCCGCCTAAAGGTTGATATCCTTGAGGGGCTTTTGGCACCATGAAATCTTGCCCAACGACATAATAAAAGTTGTTATCTCGCGCATATTCAAGACTTACATCATCCTTTTCACCGAAATCACTCATACCATCAGGTTTTGCCAGCGATTGATAATTTCTTGCCACGTGGTTAGGCACAATATCAATGATGACTTTCATGCCGTTTTTATGCGTGCGCTTTATCAGTGCCTCGAATTCTGCCAACCGGTTTGCTGGGTCATCTGCCAAATCTGGGTTAACCGTGTAATAATCCTTCACAGCATATGGCGAGCCCGCTCTGCCTTTAACCACATCGGGATCGTCATTTGAAATACCGTACTCGCTATAATCGGTGATCACATCGTGATGGGGTACGCCCGTATACCAAATATGACTGACGCCGAGTTCTTTTATGCCTTGCAGGGCTTCATCGGTAAAATCACTGAATTTCCCAACGCCGTTTTCTTCAATGGTGCCCCATGGTTTATTGGTGGTATTGGTATTGCCAAATAACCGGGTAAACACTTGGTACACCACTGGCTTCACGTGCTCGTGCGTCATGTTCGCCACTGCGACGTCCCCCTTATCTTGAACGTTTTCATCTCGCTTACCCGACTCATGCGAACAGGCAAATAAACTACTAGTAAGCACTACAAGAGGCACACTCCACGCGCGAGTAAAAGAATATGAGAGCATGTATGACAACGGTAAACGCATAAGGATAGTGTCCAATACAGGTAAATTAACAAATTAGTCACAAATCATACCTGCCATCCCTTACCCCGCATAGCGCCCTACATACGTATTCATCTCCATAGCAATGAAACAATCACGGTCAAGAAGCCCGTATGAGAAAACCCTTCAAGTAAAATATCAATCATTTTGTTAACAATTAATTACACTTTGTTAACCAAGTAATATAATCTATTGCCCGCAACTAACCCAATTTACGTGTCGATTCAGTTTTAAGCGAGTTAGTTGAGCCTGTAAAACCACCACATACATAATAGGAACGCACTATGTTAAAAGTCATTCCGTGGTTGCTTGTAACGTCGAGTTTGGTCGCGATACCAACATACATACACGCAACGACAGAGGTAGTTGTTAATTTGAATGTCAAACATTCAGTTGAAGGTAAATCTGAATTTGAGCGCAAAAACCATATAAAACTGCATTCCACTCTAAACGATAATGATTGGCAGGGTGAAGAAGACAAACTTAAGTATATGATGGAAGAGTTAGACGTTTATTTTGGTCGAGATAACGGTGGCACCGTTTGGAATTTTAACCAAGCCATTGAGGACCCAGCCAACATAGGTTATGCAGATCCGCAGAATATCATCGCTCGTGGTCAAGCTCAGCGCGAAACCAATTGGGGACAAAACAAGTCTGCTTTACATCAATACGATGGCCGAGGAGACTTGATGATAGGCGGCCAACCCAGAGCGCATTATCTAGGTAACACTTCACCTTGTTGCGGTGGAAGCGCTTGGCAAGCAAAAGGTGGCGACGCGGTAGGTGATTTCCTTGGACAATATGTTAACGAGTTTTTCCGTTCTGCAGGTGATCCCGTGACAAAGGGACACCTAGCGCCCGTTTACTTTGAGGTGCTTAACGAACCTCTTTATCAGGTAACGGATGCGCCACATGAACTCGGATTAGAGCAGCCCATCCCGCCAATCGATATTTTTACCTTTCATAACGACGTTGCCGATGCTTTTCGACAACACAACACCCATATAAAAATTGGTGGCTTTACGGTGGCATTCCCTATATTTGAGCAAAGAGAGTTTGCTCGCTGGGAAGAAAGAATGAAGCTATTTATTGATACCAGTGGCAGCCATATGGATGTGTATTCAACCCATTTTTATGATCTTGAAGACGACAATCGTTTTAAAGGTAGTCGACTCGAAGCAACATTAGACATGATAGATCAATATTCGCTACTCGCTTTAGGTGAAACCAAACCTCACGTTATTTCAGAATATGGCGGCCGAAATAGACCCATGGAAAATGCGCCTTGGTCTGCATTACGCGATTGGTGGTTTCTTAAAACCGCTAGCCCCATGTTAATGCAATTTCTCAGTCGTCCCGATTCCGTCTTAACCTCTATTCCCTTTGTCCCCATCAAAGCGCTGTGGGGCACGGCAGCAGACGGTACGCCCTACAATTGGCGATTACTTCGTCAACAAAAGGAAGCACCGAATGAAACCGGTGAAGACTGGGTATTTACTGAAATGGTCAAATTTTATCAGCTATGGTCTGATGTAAAAGGCACTCGCGTTGATACCTTTTCCACTAACAGTGATTTCCTTATTGATAGCTATGTACAAAATGACAAAGCATATGTGCTGATCAGTAATCTTACTGAACAAGCGGAAAAAATTGTTGTGCACAAGTACGGCGCGCCTGCGTCAAGTCAGCCCACAACACGCATTAAGCATCTGTATCTCAAAGGCGCAGCCCCCGCGCTTGATGAAACAAGTCATGCGTCAGATATCCAAGAAGTCACGATTGCTGCTGAAGCGACTATGGTAATCGAATACGATTACCCTTCAGACATCGTCATCAACGAAACATCACAAGAGAAAAAGTATTTTGCCACTGAATATTTAAAACCCATTTCAGCCAATCAAGTCAGTCGCTTTAATATTAATTCGGTTGCTACAAGCGCGCTCGGTGAAGGCATATTGCGCATTGTTGTTGGGCGCAAGTTAGGCGAGTCTCTCGCACCAACTATCGCTGTTAATGGGGAAACCTTAACAGCTTCAGCACAAATTTCTGGGGATATTCAGAACACCCGAGGCGACTTTTTTGGTGTTATCGAATTTCCCGTCCCCATTGACCTTTTGCGCACTAATAACGAAATAGATGTGACCTTTGGCGATGATGGGGGACATATTGCCAGCGTGAACCTTAAAGTGTTTAGCTTCACATCAGATGTCCGCCCCAGTGCTGGCCCTGTAAAGGGGATCACTATTGAGCCCACATCGGCTGTGGTCGCGGTGGGACGCACACTACAACTAAACCCCACTATCACCCCGTACTTTGCCACCAACCAAAATTATTTTTTGCAATCCAGTGCGCCCGAGGTGGCTACTGTAACGCAAACAGGTTTGGTGAGTGCCTTAATGCAGGGGGAAGCGAGGATCACTGCAACCACTGAAGAGGGCAGCTTTATTGCTCAGGTAGACATCGAGGTTGAGTTGCCCTCTCCTACGTCGATCACATTCGATGATCAAAGCATGTACGCAAGCACGGTATATACCGCAGGTGAGGCTATGCACGTCACCACTGAGTATGATGCTGGTACGGGCCATACTGTGACGGCAGCACTTGGCGGGGTCGAATACAGACTGCGTCATTTAACCCCTAGTTTTGGCTTAATATCTGATGTTGCTATTGTGCAAGATGGTCACGCGGTCAATACTCAACGTGGTACATCTAGCGTCGAATTAGCCCTACCCGCCAATTTACAAGCCAGTGCAGACCTCCCTGATGGCGAGTTCTATTTTTTATTTGTTAGGGTGGTCTCTAGTAACGGGGAAACTCAATCAACAAGTGCTTTCCCGGTTAGTATTGAAGCAGGCAATATTGACACAAGCCCGTCGTTAACACTGGATGATGCGCGTAAATATCGCGATACAATCTACAAAACAGACCAACAACTTACTGTAACAGCACATTATCAGGCGGGCGATGGAAATACAGTGACGAGTGAGCAAGGCGGCGTGCGCTTTTACCTACGTGAACTGGACGCAAATTTTGGCCTCATCAATGACATCATTATCGAAGATGCCTCAGCTATCGGTCAACAAGTAGGTGCTGCCACCGCTACCTTTTCACTAGCAGAATTAACGCCCAGCGCAGCCTTACCTGCTGGACATTTTTACTATTTGTTTGCTGTTTTTAATAGCACCAACGGCGATAAATATAACATTCCTGGTGTATTTCCCATTCGTATCGAGCAAGAGGTGAGTGAGCTTTCCTTGACATTTAGCGAGCCGAATTTATATCGCTCCACAGACTACGAAGTGGGCGGTTCATTAGTGGTTTCAGTCGATTTTGATATGGGTACAGGCAACGCTGTCAGTGATGAGCTAGGCGGTATACGTTTCTTTTTACGCCATCTAAGAGAAGACTACTCTATGGTTAAAGACATCATACTCGAAGATGCCAATGCAATTGGTCAGCAAACGGGCTCAGCCAGCGTCACGTTTTCCCTCGCCAATATAGCGGCGAGTGATGCACTACCCGCCAATGATTTTTACTTTCTTTATGTACTCGTCAAGTCGACTGACGGTGCCACCCAAGACCTCGCTGTGCAACGTATCAACATCGTCAGCCCTGCGTTGGTCGGCGATTACGACCTAGATGGCGACGTGGATATCAACGACATACAAAGCTTAATCGTTGCTATTCAAATGCGGCAATCTATCGACCTGACTTTTGATATGAATAGCGATGGTACGGTTAACCTACTCGACACACGACTACTCATGAACGCATGCACCCGAACCCGCTGTGCACCCTAGTCAAACAAAATAAGAATAAGGAATATATCTCATGAAAAAATTACTGTTAATTTTAGCACTGTGTTTTAGCCTACCCAGCCAAGCGAACTTGCTTACCCTAGATGTCAGTTCGCCTGAATTAAACATAGGCGAGGCGCTTTCGGTCACCGTATCCTCTACAAATTTCGATCCGTTCAGTACTCTGGGCTTTGAAATAGAATTTGACACTGATCTTTTTGCTTTCGCGCCTAATTCGGTGGGCGGTGACTTAGCAAATACTGGAGCATTTATTTTTGAGGTCAGCGCACAAACGTATGGTGTTGCGATGTCTTTTATCGACTTTGAGGATTTTACGCAGCCAAACTTTAGTGCACTCACGTTTAATTTGACCGCTATTGCCTCTGGCTCCACTGACTTTACCTTAGCCAATATCCAATCCTTTATGCCCATTGACAGTGCGGCTCTAAACGCGTCAGCGCAAGTTAACTCAGTACCCGCAGCAGGCACGTTCAGCATTTTTCTTTTTACTACATTTTGCCTCGCGCTGCGTCACCGCACTCGGGCCCGGTTAACTAGCTAAAAGGGACTAAAAAAGAGCCATAAAACACTACCACCTCGTATCAGGCGAACATCCGCACGTGTTCGCCCTGATGCGCACATTCTCCCCTGTCGGTAACGAGCAAATGGCAGCATTATCGCACCGTATTTAACTGCAGGTATGACAGCAATTCCTGCGTTATTTTATATCTTAACCAAGGTAGTATGATAATATCGCTCGCGTTTGTACACCCTTCCCCCTTTTCACAACTTGACTAATAAATCGACATCGAAATCCCGTCACGTTAACTGAGTATCACATGCCCGATTACCCACGGTTACCCCATGAGCTGGAACGCTTAAGTGCGTTAAAAAACTTGAATATCATTGACACAGAGCAAGACCAATTACTTGATGCCATTACCCTTGAGGCAAGAAATCATTTTAATAGTAAATCTTGTTTAATCAGCTTAATTACTGAAGACCGTCAGTGGTTTAAATCAAAACAAGGCTTGGACGTAACAGAAACACCACGAAAAATTTCATTTTGTACATACGCCATTGCCGAGGAAGAATACTTGATCATTCCAGACTCCCTTGCTGATGAGCGTTTTAAAAATAATCCTTTGGTAACAGGCGCCCCATTTATTCGCGCATACGCTGGTAGTATTTTACATACAGGTGAAGGTTACGAAGTGGGTACATTTTGTCTGTTGTTTGATAAACCTCGTGCGTTCAGTGACGAAGATATCAGCGTTTTACAACGCTTCGGCGCCGCGGCAGAAAAAGTACTAATTGAAGGTTATAGCGTTCGATAATGTTCTGTAAGCGCGAGCTCTGACTACCTATTTTATGTAATCACAGGTTGTCTGTTTAGTACTTCAAATGATCCCTGCTATTGCTTTTTTTCAACGCCATTAAGTACTAGCACTTAATTTTTGGTATATCTCGCCACTGCGTCGTGTACTGCGGGGACAAAAACGCCCGCTTCATAGAAAAACGTTGCTCAAAGCCTTTGGCCGCCATTTGCACGGTTGAACGTCCGTAGCGCGAGTTAATATTATCCATACATGCCATCAACCTTGAGTTGTCATTCGACGGGTTGAATAAATCATATTGATATAAATCCTGCTCATGTAAGTCCATCAACCCGACACCACATTTGTAATAATGTACACCTGGTTGAAAAAGCTGAGACATTGCACTGTCAATCACATGAAGAATATTACGCGTGTCATTTGTGGGCACAGTGAAGCGATGAAAGAAAGAGCGCCGCACATACCCGTCATTATCATGGGGAGAATTAGTGGCAAAAAGCGTCATACTACTGGTCACGCTTTTTTGTTTACGCAGTTTCACACTTACAGTTTCAGCATGACCAGCAAGCGCCGCTCGCAATTCATCATAATCAGTCACGCGACTGCCAAAACTGCGCGTACTGTATATTTCTTTCTTGGCCGCTCTTACGGTTTCCCAGCAGTGACGAATCTCGCCATTTAACTCTCTCACCGTGTTTTCCACGATAATCGAAAACGCCTTTCTGATGTGCGACGGGTCACGGTTTGCAAGCTCCCACGCTGTGTGGATCCCCAGCGCATTCAATTTTACACCTAAACGTTTTCCTATGCCCCACACGTCAGTCACAGCCAGTTGCTTCAGCACATGCTTACGCGCATCTTCGTTATCCAGCACTGCCACGCCGATAAAACCACTCACATTTTTAGCCGCGTGATTGGCCACTTTAGCCAATGTAGGCGTCGGCCCTATGCCAACACAGATAGGCAACCTCACTTCCCGCCACACGGTTTTTCGAATACTGTTAGCATGATTATTCCAACCGTCTTGGGGCGCAGTTGCGTCTTTACCATAATATAAAAAGCATTCATCGATAGAGTACACATTGATGTCAGGGGCAAAGCGCGCGCATGTATCCATCATGCGTTGACTCAGGTCGGCATAAAGTTCGTAATTACTTGAGCGAATAACGGCACCTGCCGCTTCTAGCTCTTTTTTGACCTGAAAATAAGGTACGAACTTCTTCCCGACACCCATTCGTTTGGCAATGCCACACGCTGCACAAATACAACCATCGTTGTTGGTCAACACCACCACTGGCTTATTGCGAATACTTGGATCAAACACTTTTTCGCAACTCGCGTACATGCTGTTGGCATCACATAGAGCGAACATTACATTGGCTTTTTAAAAGGTCGATGCAGGCGGATCGAGCGCGTAACCACACCCTCTATTTGGAAATCATCACCTTCTTGTAAGAAATAGGGGGGAAATCGATTACTGGATGACAGTAGACAACGCTGCACTTTATCAATCTTTTTACACACAAATACACCATTGAGGTTGGCGACCACCACGTCTCGATCTTTAATATCTTGGGCACGGTCGACAATCAGTAAGTCGCCGGAAAAAATACCGTCTCCGGTCATCGACTCCCCCTGTGCGATACCGATATAGGTCGCAGATGGATGGTCAATCAAGAGTTGGTCTAAATCTAGGCTTAGCTGGGTATATTCTGTTGCAGGGGATTCGAACCCAACAATACCGGCAGAGGCTTTAATAGGAATAAATTTCAACATATACTGTTATTATATACAGTATATGTCGAATTCAAATAACTTTAATTAATTTTTAGGGTGCAATTAGGGTGCAACATGTGTGGAAGGCTTAATGTGATAGACAATGAGTTCGTTCAAGGCTTATGCGTCACCCTCGGTATCGATTTAACGATGACGCCGTTAGCGCCCAATCGGTTTATTCGCGCTGCAAGCGACGCGTAAATCATCCGCGAGCTTGAGGGTCAGCCTTTGTTTCAAAAAGCATCGTGGTGGCTGTTACTTGAACCGAGAGACACCGGCTTCAAACCCTCCAAATTTACCAGTTTCAATGCCCGCTACGATGAGCTGAATGTGCCCCGAACAGCTGGGTACCAACCTTTTAGGACGGCCCGTTGCATCATCGTTGCCAAAGGGTTTGGAGAAACTGAATTCGAACAGCGAGGTAATAAAAACGTACCTAAGCACTACCACGACGTTATTGCGCACAAAGGCGCTATCGCGTTTGGGGGCTTATACAAAAAATATATCAACAAACAAAGCGCTGAGGTCAGCCTTGGCTGTTCAATTGTCACCTTGGCCTCACACCCTAAACTGGCGAATATTCACAGCACGTCAAGTCCCTTGATGCTGCCGCAGGAGGATGCCTTAGATGCTTGGTTAGATACCTATTATCAGCAGATAGACAGCAAGTAGACAATTTCAACCACCTACTGCACCCTAGAATAAGGCAAGACTAGTTTGCCACTGAAATCAATACGCCGAGCTTATACCAAGCTATTGGGTCGCCTAGCGTGATCCAGCGTGTCATAATGTAATTTGTAACCCCTGTCATCTGGCGTTGAATGTCAGCGGGACTTGGTTCTATCAGCCAACGTTAAGCAGAGTGGAGAAACCCTACATTATGACCATCGTCATTTCTGATAAGTATCCTAAAATCGCCAGAGCGCAGTTCAGCGCTATTCGAAGTGAAATACGGGATATTGCTACGGTGCATAACTTAGGTAAAGTGGAAGAGTCGCTAAAATGGGGCGAGCCAAGTTTTTCAGTAAAAGGTGGCAGCCCTATCCGCATCGATTGGAAAGACAAAACACCAGAGCTCTTCAACGTTTATTTTCACTGCCAAACTCGGCTAATAGACACATTCAAAGAGGTGTATCCAAACAGTTTTACTTATCAGGGCAATCGCGCACTTAGTCTTCCTTTAACCAAAAGCATTTATGACACCCCATTAAACCAGTGCTTGTTAATCGCGATGACCTATCACAAGGTAAAACACTTACCACTACTGGGCGCGCAACCTACTTAAGCATCGGGCGTTCTGCTATTCCTTAAATTCAACGCGTCATACTTACCTGTTACCAAGAAAGCTCACGGACCAGCGCACGCAGGCAAGCGTTATACTGTGTGTTTTTTCTCGTTCACCATGATCAGTAGCTCAGCAGCAGCTTGAGCGTCACATAAGGCTCGGTGATGATTATCAAGAGACAATCCGTATTCTTTGCTTAACTTACCCAACGAATAAGATGGTGAGCCAGGATAATACTTACGCATTTCGCGCACTGTGCATAGCTTGGGCATAGAGAACGCTCTTTCTAATCGCCCGTATTCCAACTTAAAAAAGCCATAGTCGAAATTCACGTTGTGAGCCACGAAAATACAGTCTTGCATAAACGCCTCTAAATCATCTATGACTTCGCAAAAAAGTGGCGCGTCTTCGACCATATCATTACTGATCCCCGTCAAACGGGTAATAAAATGCGGCACCCGTCTTTCAGGGTTGATAAGGCTACTCCAGCTGTCGACCACCTTGGAGTCAATCACTTTAACCGCGCCGATTTCAGTAATGCGATGCCCCGGCTTGCATCCTCCTGTCGTTTCAACGTCAACCACGACATAGGGTTGTTGGGGGTTATAACGCCACTCTACTTGACACACCCCGACGTTAAACCCGGCATTTTGCAATGCGTCGATACTCACCAGCTGATTGGCGCGAAGTTGATCCCCCGGCGCTTTCACCTCTTCAAAGCGCAGTTGCTGATTTTCAATCACCATTAAATCTGGGTAACCATCTTTTAACCCTTGGTAATTTTTCGCCATTGCTCTTAAGTGGTCCGCTACCCATTGCCCGTTTACATGTCGTAAGAATACGCCAATGATCTCAAGCATCTTGGGGTGCCAACGAAATATACCGTTAGGCTGCCCATAGTATCGACTTGCAACTTGCGTCAGGTATGCCATGGCATGGCTGGATACGCTGTTTATCTGGTGCTTGTGTTGGGGCTGGGGTTGAGATTGACATTGAGTGAACAGCGCTAAGCGCGCTTCCACCTGAGCACCTAACTCATCGTATAGACAGTTTTCTTTTATCAGGCGTGGTCTGCGGTCAAACTCTGAGCCCGTTGCGCGCTCGGCCTCATTAAACAATTCATGCCAAAACGTTAAACCAAATAGTGCCCTGAATAAGCGATTTTCGGTTCTATAAGCTAAAATATTTGCCGGCAATTGTGCTGCGGTTTGATCAAGAGATTCAGCCTGAAGCTCGCTTTGTTGTTTCCCCCCATGCGCAGCATTATCCACGCATAGATTTTGCCCCTCGTAGTAGCGTTTCACGCCTAACTCCACGCGATCTTTGTACACTTCATCAATGTAAAGTTTGTGACTATGCTCACGTAAACGCTGGGTACGCACGCTTAACTTTGCTTGATTGAACTTACGTTGGTAAAAGTCAAACGCGAACAAACTTAGTTCGTCGTCTTTCGGTGCATCAAGTATCGCTTCAAGGGCCAACTTGGCGCGCTCTTTATCAAATTTATAGGTTTCTCTGATCAAGCGCTCTTGTGCTTTTTGGTGTGAAGATAAACGCCAAAATGCCAGCGCTTGTGTTTTAGCGTTCTCACTATCAATGGCTAGTAGGGCGCAGCCCAGCTCGTACCAAAAGTGTGCAGCATATTCATTGGCTGTAATCCCTACGGGCGTTTGTTGTAATTCTTGCTGTTGCGCAAATTCAGTCAGTCCTTCGGGGCACAGAGATCCCAAACGCTGTTTTTGCTGAGCAAAATAGAAGGCACTTTGGGCTTCTTCAATACCATCAAAGCGAGGGCCTTGCTGCTTAGATTTATTGCGCGTTTTAAGGACGCCCAAGTCCCGCATGGAGAACTTGTCTAGCGCGCTATTGAGATTGCCAAAAAATAAAAACAGTAAGTATTGCCACTCATCAACGAATGTTTTTACTTTGAAATCGTCGCATAAGGTATGTTGGGTGATTGCCTCAGCGCTAAGCGTACGGGCTAGCGTTAATAAAACGGCTTTGGCAGCACTTTTTTTAAACGTTACCTGTTGCGAGCTTAATAATTCGATCAATTGCGCCTTGTTCAGCGCATCGAGAAAGGGACCGACATCGCTGGTAACAACCGAACGTAACACGCCACAGTCAGTGAGTATCGCTAGCTCCCGTTGGCAGTCTTCAATTTCCCCGTAGGTTAAGGTACTGCTGGCGATGAACAGGCCTTTTCGATTTACCACGCGTACAAACATGCATTGGGTGTTGTGCGCTAATTGCTCAAAGCGCTGAATAAAATCGTGATGTGCTGGCAATAATAATGCCGCACAATGGGTCTGCGTATAAGCGAGGAATTCGTTAAAATGATCAAGGTAGTATTTCTCAGGCAATATTAGACCTGATTTCACGGGGCTTTGCATATAGGTTACGTTCTACTGAGGTATACGGGTTCTGGCACTGGCAGTCTTATCGTTCATGTAGAGTGATACTGTCAATCAATAAACAAAAGTCACCCTCTTGGCGATCGCTAATCAAAAAGCCCAGCTGTTTCACATCTAACCAATTCAGTGGTGGGGCCTCAAGCACTTTTTTGCCGCGCAACGTTGCCTTAAACTCACTCAATTTAAAGCGGAACGTTTGCCATTCATTCGCTTCAGTGGTGAACCCGACACCATAAGATGGCGCGCCTTTTTCAGTACCTGCTTTCAATCGAAACTGATAGCGCTTGCCATCACCCATAACTCGAATCGACACCTGAGTTTCGTGATGCACGTTTGATACAAATACTCGCCGATTTACGGAGGCAAAACCACCATTGTTCTCAAGTGAGACATGCCCGCTGAACACAGCGAGTTTGTCAACATGGGATAACTGCGACTTTGATACGCCACCCATTACGCCATCGTTTACCGATTGCCAACAGTCATTTTCATTAATTTTAAAAAGATTCATCGGTGACGTGCTCACTTTCTATTATCTATTGCTTATCGCCTATTTCAACAGGCCAACATTTTTATACAGTGGTTTATACAGTATTTTACCCAGCTTTACTGTTTTGACGCAAGTTGTGAATGCATATTTGCTAATCGGAAACTATGCGCAGCTGTGAAAGTTAGCGTTTATACGCTGAAGCGGCTTATAGGTTCATCATCGCAGTTATAGTGCATCGCTGCTCTTTGCAGGAAGGGTCACGTATCCGAGTATTCGCTCGTTCATTGATTCATTCTTTTTGCCAGTACCAGCGCTGCAGATTGACCGCGTGTTGCAACGCCCATACGCAGCGAGTATTCTGCGTTTAACAATTCCAAAAAATAAGATTTTTCATGAAAATCAAAGCCATGAGTTTGTCCATTGCGATGTACTGCGGCATCGCCTTCGCAGCGCAAAATGACCAAATAATAGCACCGAGCGAAGACCAAGTGATCGATCGTTTTGCCGAACTTGCCCTTGAATGTGTGCACAAAGAATACCCCAACATCATTAAGCACATGATGACGAGCAAAGACGACGTCAAAACGCCCAAAGCGTTGTACCCTGCTTTTTACGGGTGTTTCGATTGGCATTCATCTGCACATGGTCATTGGTTGCTGACACGTATTGCCAGTCAGTACCCAGACTCAGCGCATTATCAGGATATAATGACAAGTTTGAATCAAAGCTTTAGCCAAGCCAATATTCAGGGGGAGCTGGCTTATTTTAATCGTGAAGACACAGGCACCAGTTTTGAGCGCCCTTATGGCTTGGCGTGGTTCTTACAACTAACCACTGAATTACGTGAGTGGGACGACCCGCGAGCGAAAAAATGGCTAGCAACGCTTGGGCCGCTGGAAGATAAGATCGTCGCGAACGTCAGCGACTGGCTACCCAAATTGTCATTTCCGATCCGTGTGGGCGAGCACAGCCAAACCGCGTTTGCCTTTGGTCTAATGTTAGACTGGAGTGAAACAGCGAACAATACCGCCTTTAATCAACTGCTTAAAAGTACCGTAAGGCGTTTATACGCCAATGATGTTAATTGCCCATTAGCATATGAACCATCGGGCCAAGATTTCTTATCACCCTGCATTGCGGAGGCCGATTTAATGCGCCGCATTTTACCGCCCAGCGAATATGCGACTTGGTTAACATCATTTTTGCCGTCGATCCCCAAAAATGGAGACAGCCATTGGATGAGCGTAGCCACTGTCACAGATAAAAGTGACGGTAAACTCGCCCATCTGGATGGCCTAAACCTGAGCCGAGCGTGGATGCTAGAGGGAATTGCATCGGCGCTGCCAGCAGACGATAAACGAGTAGCCGCTATCCAAAGTGCGGCTCAGAAGCATCATCAAGCCGGCATAAATTCGGTGATCCACGATATGCACTACATGGGCAGTCACTGGTTGGGCAGCTTTGCGACGTACTTAACGACCGAGCGAGGGTTGCGTTAAATTACAGCGTTTTGTGCCTCGAAAGTGCAATTGTATATCACACTCACTTGGCGCAGGCGCCATTTATGGCGCCTATATATATAAAATTAGATGAAGTAAAAGCGCAGTCAGTAGTAATACACTTTTATGAAGCTGACTGCTGTTACTCGATGGATAACTGGGTGCTTATTCCTCTACTTTCACCCATTGCTGATTGTGTTTTTCCACTTCAAAACGCGCCCATGTGTGAAACTCGCGGCGTAAACACATATGTGTTTCGTAACCACCATCACCAGCTAACACTTTGTATATTACCTTGTCTTTACTGGCATGAGTGTTTGCCGGTGCTGCATCAACGACCTGGCGAATACTCCACAATCGCCCCAATTTGCCATTACTGTATATCCGCCCCGCGATAATACGGGATGGATGCGTGGTATTTTTTTCAGCATGCTTTTTGGCCAACTCCAATAAGTCCGTCAAGCCATCTGGGGTGATATCCACGTAAGAGTCCAACTCTTGCATAGCAGCGGCAAAATCTTCTTGGGTTAATTCATGCTCCCGCTCGCCCGATGGCGTACTAGCGCCTCTTTTTAGCTTATGAGAAAGGTGCACCGGATAACGTCGCCAATCAAATAAACCATTAAACGCCAATGTAATAAGCATGATGACGATTAGGTTCAGCCCCAATGGCAACCATAAAAAATCATACCCCAAGGCGTTGATGTCTGCCCCGCCAACCACGATTGTAAGCGCAGTTGCTCCGCCGGGGGGATGAATGCAACGTAAGTAATACATAGCTCCTATTGCGCCGCCCACAGCAAAAGCGGCAACCCAAGGCCCATGCCCTAGAAACTTTACGCTGGTTATCGCCAGCACAGCTGAAATGAGGTGCCCACCGATAACAGCCCACGGCTGCGAAAGCGCCCCGTGAGGCACAGCAAATAGCAAGACGGCGCTTGCCCCCATCGAAGCGATGATCATAATACTGCTATGCATGGTTAACAGTTGTGCTTGCACTACAAAATGCATGACCCACATTATCCCAGCGATCCCTAAAGCACCCCCTAAGGCGGATATGATTTTTTCATTGTGACTGGTGGTATTAGCAGAAATGCCAAGTAGATGTCTAAGCTCGTAAAAAAAAGAATGTAGGCGCATTAAAAAATAGAATATTTAAATTTGAGCGGGGGATCTTAGTAAAAAACACGCTCTAAAGGCAAGACATTCGCTATACCTGCTGAGTGTAAGTTAGCTGTTTAAGATCTGTATTTGTTACGCTCATGCTTGTAAAGCGGCAATTAACAGAATATATCACTGCCCCTGTGGCAAATAACCGCCGCCTACGAATTGCCTAATGAGATACAATAAGTTGCAGCCTGACAACGCATTAATCCTCCTCTTCACTTAACCCCAATGTTTTTTTCACCTGCTCAAACAAGCCATCTGACTCTCCGCGAGAGGCTAAAGAGAGCCCCGCATCCGATAAATAAAAACTGTCCAGTGAAAACAAGTAATCTCGGCTTTGTGTTAAGTACGTGACTACGTCGTCTTCATGCACGTCGGCTTCTTGCAGTTGTTTTGCATATTCCTGAGACTGTCCTAGTTCGTAAAATTCTGACAACGAATTTAAATCATCTAGCTTACTTTGCAGCCTGGGGTTTCTATCGAGGTATTGTTGGAGCTGAGCGAGGCCTTTGTGTTCAGGGTCATATTCGCTGCTAACGACCCATGCCCCCTCTTCTTGGGTGAGCTTAACATCAAAATTAAGACCTAAACTTTTCGCAGTATCAGTGAGATCTTCAGTGACCCCGCGCATGTTGAAGCTAAGCATGTTATCTAGCGTTTGTAGATTAATGCCGTTCTCACCTGATTTTAAACGCGCTAACGCGTCATCAATGTTTCCGTTTGCTAAATTACTTTGCACATCAGACAATCCAGCAGAAATATTATTTTTCTGGGCATCTACCACACCTTGTAATGCGGCATCTGCGTCACTAGCGTTGTTAAGGTAGTCAAACAAAGTGGTCTTTGATTGTTGGATCTGCATTGCGTTGATTCCTAGATTTGCCCAAATAAAACAAAGTGGTATTTTACCGTTAGCACGCCGTGATAAATTGGCAGAGCTGCTAACGCTTATACGCATACCTAATACTGAAAATAGTGCAAACCTTGAGCCAATTGTGACAGAGACAACGTCCTTAGTCTTGAATCAGCCACACCCTGCTCATTGATACTGCAAGACGCCCTCAACACTGTGTTTAATACAAGCTCCTTATCTCAGCGAAGTATCTTTACACTTAGCGCGCGTATGTGGCTATTCGCAAGCATCTTCCTTCATGCTAAAGTTAGATAAACACCTGTTTCCCTTCACTTTTCAAAAAGGAATTCACATGAATTATTTTGTCGGCTCCTACGCCACCTCCCCTGCGTGGGAACAGTGGGACGCTGAAGCTGAACACGCTTATTTTACTAAGCTAAAGGCTCTTAAAAATGTGCAAGGTTTAGAGCACCCCTTCACCGGCTCGTTACATCCCCATGATGACGATTGGTTTATCGCTAACGTGAGTCCTGATTGGCAATTTGTATTTACCTGCGTGCCGGGCATCATGGGTGCATTGGGTAAGAACCCACACTTTGGCATCGCATCAGACGATGAAACCGGTCGCCAAGATGCTCTTGCCTTTATGCAAAGAGCCTGTGATGCCATTGGCAAGTTAAATAAAGGCCTTGGCCGCAAGGCAGTTAAAGCCATTGAAATACAAACGGCTCCAGATCGAAGCAAAGCCGAGGGCTCGGCGAAATCTTTGCAGGCTTCATTAGAAACCATGCTCAGCTGGGATTGGCACGGCGCCGATATTGTCATTGAACACTGCGACGCACTTGTACCTGAACACGACCATGCTAAAGGCTTTTTGTCACTTGACGATGAAATAGCGGTCATAAATGAACTTAATGCAGCAAACAATGCCAACCTAGGGCTACTAATCAACTGGGGGCGTTCAGCCATTGAAAGCATGAGCACTGAAGGCGTGTTAGCGCATATTGAACACGTTAAGGCTCACGGTTTGCTCAAAGGCTTGATGTTCTCCGGTGTTACAGACCAAGATTCACCTTATGGCATTTGGAAAGACACGCACATGCCTGCAGCGAAAAACTCAACTGTTGATTTTGGCGCTGAGCATTCATTGTTGACAGAAGAAGAAATCCATCGCTCGTTAGCGGCCTGTGGAGAGGCATTAACCCATGACTCGATTGTCGGTATAAAACTTGGTATTCGCCCCAAAGACGCGCCGCTTGAGCCTCGCGTGGGCTATAACCAATCTGCGTTGGCGATGATTGATAGATTTTTCAAGTAAGCAGTTTAATTGATTATTTTTTAGCTGAGCTAGCTTTTGCGTTTAGCCGTTTTCGATAGACGGCTGTAAACTGTGCATTTACAGGGTTTAGCCTACACACTCTTAACGTCAAAGGTGGCTCATGGAAGAAATAAAAGTAACTTGGGTTCAAGCAGCGCGCATTTGGTGGAGCTGGGCTTGGCGTTTTTTGATTTGGACGGTACCCACCGCTGTAGTTTTCGGTTTTACTATCGGCTTCGCGCTGGCCTTTCTTGGCTTATCTATCGAGCCTTTTACCCCTTATATTCAAGGGTTCGGAGCCGCTCTTGGAATCTTTTTTGGTATTTTCGCCATGAAAAACATTATGGGTAAGCAATTTAATGGCTTTAAAATTATGCTAGTAAAAACCCGTGACGAGAAAGACTTCTAGGCTGGTACTATCATAGGAAGTAATTAGTAACTGCAAAGTAAAGCCAGCGACGGACTCCCTGCGCAGCACTTTACATAACGTCACCTCAAATACCGTAAAGTGAAGTACCGTCACCTTAACTAAGTTGCTGTGGCGCAAACATGCCACACATTCACCAAAAGGCGCTATCCACAGATAGCGCTATGCAGCATTGGCCTCTGTTACCAACTCAAATCATCTGGAATTTCGTAGTCGGCATACCAGTCTTCATCTTCACTGTTCTTGGCTTTTTCTTCTGGCAGAATATCGGCGCGATACAGTACGTAACTTTCATCTCGTTCAGCAATTTTATCTGCCACCGGCATAGGAATAAGTTCATACACGTCATTGAGTTTAACGATCGCAAGCTGGCCTTGCGTAATTTGGGTATGGATGTTTTTATCAACATAAATACGCTTTATTACATTATTATCACTGAAGTTACATGCAATATCGCCCACCTTACGCGACTGTTTGTTCACGTTAATCATCTGCACAATTTGTGCTTGAACCGCTTTTTTCTCTGCTTCAGCTTTGGCCTTTTGGTTCAACTCTCTGTCACGGGCTTTCTTTTGCTCGGCGGCTTTTTCAGCAGCAATTTTGCTTTCGTTCGTTTGTTGAACATTGTGATTCTTTTTCTCTTTTGCTTGTTTGTGTTTTTGCTGGCGCACTTGCTTCGCTTTTTTCTTGTCAGCGAGGCCTGCTTGTAAAAGTTGTTCTTGGAGTGACAATGCCATACTCGTGCCTATTGGTTTTGTAGAATGCATAAAGCCGGCAAGGATAAGTTACCGGCTTTTTATTATGGGTAATCAATACTTTATTATAAGTAATGAGGACTGGGTTTCAAAAGCGCTATTTTGCTTTTTTACGCTTATCTTCTACCGTCCATTTGTTATCTGTGTACCAAGCGGACCAGCCAGTGGCTTTGCCCTCTTCGTTTTCACTCATAACATATTGTTGCTTGGTTTTACGACTGTAGCGCACGAGCGTGTCGTTACCGTCAGGATCTTTAGCCGGCGCATCCGCCAAGTAATAAAACTTAGGTGAAATGCGATCCCTAAAGCGCGCTAATTCAGCCACAAGCGGCGCACGAGTTTCCCGTGATTTAGGGAAATTATGCGCCGCCATGAAAATACCCGAGGCACCGTCACGCAATACAAAATGCGCATCTGATTTAGTACACTCTAATTCAGGCAAATCCACTGGGTCTTCTTTAGGCGGCGCAGCTTCACCGTTTCGCAGTAACTTACGGGTATTCTTACATTCTTCGTTAGTACAACCAAAGTACTTTCCGAAGCGGCCGTTTTTAAGCTCCATGTTTGAACCACATTTGTCGCACTCGATAATGGGGCCGTCATAACCTTTTATTTTGAACGTGCCTTCTTCAACTTCGATACCGGGGCACGTAGGCGTATTACCACACACATGCAGTTTACGAGTTTCATCCACCAAGTAGCTATCCATGGCGGTAGCACAAATCGGACAACGTCGTTTCGCTCTCAGTAACTCAGTCTCAAGCTCTTCTTCGTCATCTACCTTGATAACTTCGTCACCAGAGGTGAGGTTCATGGTACCGGTGCAGCGCTCTTTCGGTGGTAAGTTATAACCAGAGCAACCTAAAAACACACCGGTACTGGCGGTACGCACGTTCATTGGGCGACCACATTTGGGGCAGGCAATATCTGTTGGTACCGCTTGGTTTAAGCGCATACCGCCGTCTTCGGGATCTTTTTCTGCTAAGTGCAGCTTCTGTTCAAAATCACCGTAAAAATCGTTGAGTACGTCTTTCCACGAGACTTTGCCGTTGGCAATTTCATCTAGCTCTTGTTCCATCTTGGCGGTGAAATCAAAACTCAGCAGATTATCAAAATTCTCCAGCAAGCGATCGTTGACTATTTCACCCATCTTTTCAGCATAGAAACGCTTACTCTCAAGGCGCACATACCCGCGATCTTGGATGGTAGAAATGATACTAGCGTAGGTTGATGGACGACCAATACCGCGTTTTTCCAGTTCTTTTACCAAGGATGCTTCATTAAAACGAGCCACAGGTTTCGTAAAATGCTGCTTCGGATCAAGTTGTTTAAGATTAAGACTTTCGCCTTCTTTTACATCCGGCAACAAGAAGTCTTCTTCGCCTTTCTTACGCTGAGGGTTTTGTACTTTAGTCCAACCGTCGAACTTCAACACGCGACCTTTTGCGGTCAACTCATAACCATTAGCTGATACGCGAATGGTGCTCGCATCGTATTTTGCAGGTGTCATTTGACAAGCAACAAACTGACGCCAAATAAGCTCGTATAAGCGCTGCGCGTCACGTTCCATTTCAGATAAAGACTCTGATTTAAGCAGCACATTTGACGGGCGGATAGCCTCGTGAGCTTCTTGAGCACCTTCTTTGCTACCGTACTTTAGGGCATTTTCTGGTAAGTATTTATCACCAAAATTATCACCGATATAATCACGACAGGCATCGACCGCTTCTTTGCTTAAATTGGTTGAGTCGGTACGCATATACGTGATGTGACCCGCTTCATACAAGCGTTGAGCCATCATCATGGTCTTCTTTACACCAAAGCCTAAGCGCGTGCTGGCGGCTTGTTGCAAAGTTGAGGTTATAAAAGGTGCTGATGGACGAGATTGAGTCGGTTTTGAATCACGACTCACAACCTTGTAATCAGCCCCTTCTAAATCGGATAAGGCCGCATCTGTTTGCGCTTTATTGACCGGCTTAAATGCTTTGTCATTGTATTTAGCAACTTGCATACGCAGGTCACTTTGTTTTGCCGTGACTAGGTCCGCGTGCACGTCCCAAAACTCTTCGGGTACAAAGGCCTTAATTTCACGTTCACGCTCAACGACAAGACGTACAGCAACAGATTGAACACGACCAGCGGATAAGCCTCGAGCGACCTTTTTCCATAATAATGGCGACACCATGAAGCCCACAATACGGTCGAGGAATCGACGAGCTTGCTGTGCATTAACCCGCTCAACGTTGACTTTCCCAGGTTCAGAGAAGGCTTCTTGAATGGCGTTTTTGGTGATTTCGTTAAACACCACACGCTGATAATCTTTTGAGGGATCATCGATCAATTCTTGTAGATGCCAAGCGATGGCTTCCCCTTCTCTATCCAAATCCGTTGCGAGATAGATAGTGTCAGCATTTTTGGCTAACTTTTTAAGTTCGTTAACGACTTTTTCTTTACCGTTAAGGACCTCGTAATGGGCTTCCCAATCGTTTTTCGGATCGACGCCCATACGATCAACTAATTTGCGATATTCATGCTCGCGTAAATACGATTCACGCTTTTTTTCCGATAATAATTTTAGCTCTTTTGCCGGTTTTTTAGGCGGAACTTTGCCTAAAGCTTTCGTTGGAAGGTCTCGAACGTGGCCTACACTAGATTTAACAATAAAATCTTTTCCGAGATATTTATTAATTGTTTTCGCCTTTGCCGGTGATTCGACAATGACCAGAGACTTTGCCATATAATTAGTCTTAACCTTTGTATTTATTAGGGTTTTTAGATGAACCGTAGAAGAATTGTTCGTTCACCTCTATAAAATGCTTTTTAACATATATCGACAAAGTGAATAGAAAACAAGTTCTTCTTCATACTTATCCGATAATCGTCATACGTAAGCACGATTCACTGTTCATAATTTAATCACCTCGATTGGCAGCGACTTTAAAACCAGTATAATGCCGACCATGACACACCTAGATGAAGATGGAATGGTCATTTTCAAGGTCAACTTTTTCGCTTTTAGTTTAGCGAATACTGATGCGCACATGAGGATAGAATGAAGCAGTTTGAAGTGAATTTTGATGGACTCGTTGGACCAACCCACAACTATGCTGGTTTATCATACGGTAACGTTGCCTCGCTAAATAATGCGAGTGCACAGAGTAGCCCTAAACAAGCCGCTAAGCAGGGCTTGAAGAAAATGAAAGCCCTAGCTGACCTTGGTATGATTCAGGGCGTGTTGGCTCCTCAGGCGCGTCCTGACGTGGATGCGTTACGTCGTTTAGGCTTTTCCGGCTCTGACGCCAATGTTTTGCAGCAAGCGGCTAAGCAAGCCCCCGCTATATTTCAAGCCTGTTGTTCAGCATCTAGCATGTGGACAGCCAACGCCGCTACGGTTTCCCCTAGTGCGGATACCGCCGATGGTAAGGTCCATTTTACTCCTGCGAATCTGACCAATAAATATCACCGCTCCTTGGAGCCCCAAGTCACTGGCAATATTCTCAAAGCCACATTTGCTAATCAGCAGTATTTCAGTCACCACAATCACTTGCCCGACAATGAGCATTTTGGTGATGAGGGCGCAGCAAACCACACGCGCTTGTGTCGTGAGTACGGCGAAAGGGGTGTTGAGTTATTCGTATATGGGCGTTATGCCTTTGATAAAAGCAAACCAGCACCGGTGAAATTCCCTGCTCGTCAAACATTTGAAGCCAGTCAAGCCGTTGCTCGCTTACATGGACTAAGTGACGACAACGTCGTGTTTATTCAGCAAAACCCAGATTTAATCGACCAAGGTGTTTTCCATAATGACGTGATTTCTGTGGGGAACCAAAATGTGCTCTTCTATCACGAGCAGGCTTTCCTGGATACGGATAAAGCATTCGCTGAAATCAAGCAAAAATACGGTGCGGGCGATTTACACTTTATCAAGGTAATGACAGAGCAAGTAAGTTTACAAGATGCCATAAAAAGCTACTTGTTTAATACCCAACTGGTGACACTGGCGAACGGCGAGATGGCGATCATAGCCCCTACCGATTGCGAAGAGAATCCTGCGGTTTCAGCTTATCTAAATGAGCTGATTAGCCTAAATACGCCGATAAAACACATTCGCTACTACGATGTAAAACAAAGCATGCGAAACGGCGGTGGGCCTGCCTGTCTGAGGTTACGCGTAGCCATGAACGAGACTGAATTGGCCGCAGTAAATCAAAGCACTATGATGAATGATGCCCAGTTCGAACGCTTAAATAATTGGGTTGATAAACATTACCGTGACCGTCTATCGGTAGATGATTTGCGTGATGTCGCCTTGCTCAATGAGTCTCGCACAGCCCTTGACGAACTCACCCAGTTATTGAAACTCGGGTCGGTTTATCCGTTCCAAAAAGTCTAAAGCGTTGTCTTATTTTTTGGGGATTTAAAGCTGTTTAGGTTGTTTGAATCCATTGAAGAGAGCATAAAAAAAGCCCTATATCACGATTGTGATATAGGGCTTTCTAGTTTGAAATGTTCTGTTTATAAAATGTCGTTGCAGTTGGCTGACTCACCATAAGGATTTGCGGGAGGTGCTGACGCTGAGTCTGTTAAATCGTCCGCTGCTACGCCTAAGCCATAATCATGTTGCTCAGATGACTCGCTGCCTTGAGATTCACCGTTAGCGGTAATGGATACGGTTGTCCATGCTCCAAACGCTTTTGGATAACTAAGGGTAAATACTACCTGGCCATTTTCATCCGTCGTCCCCTGAGATTGAACTGCTACAACGTTGCCAGGTGTTAATTGTTCATCACCGTTTATATCTTCACCTTCGTCAAGAATACCATTTCCGTTAACATCTTCGTTATCACACACCGCCGTAACATTTTTATTCCAGATGTTAGTAGTGGTATTAAACATCCAGAATCCTTTCTCGTACGTTCCCCCTTGTTTGAAAGGCTTTGGCGGCGCTGAAAAGGTAATATTGGCATTTTCCACCGGGTTAGAATCAGGGTCGGTTACAAACGCTGAGAACTCTTTTGTGTAAGATGATTCAGTGGGCGATTGAATGGTATTGCCCGTACCAAAGACGATATCAAACGGCTTGTCACCCACCGTTAACAAAGTGAAGGCCGACACGCTTTGGGTATCATCTACTGTGCCGTACACCTTCACCCCTTCAAATGTGCTTAATGCATTTGAGGTATACACCGTTTTCGCAATGCCGCTTCTATCCGTTGTGGCTTGATTCGGTGAAATTTGCCCACCGCTCACATCATCCAGTAAAAAGTTAATGGTTTTGCCTTTGACCAAATTGCCTCGAGCATCGCGCACCACTGCGCTAATGGTACTAATTTCACCTGTGGGGCCGATAGAGTCAGGTGTGGCATCCACTATGATGTTATCCGCTACCGTTGCAACGAATTCTATTTGAGTGCGCGCCGTCACTTGATTGCCGTCACTGTCCGTGCCCGTCGCTGAAACCGTTGCAAACCCCGCATTATCAGATGAGATAGAGAAACTCACTAAGCCATCACTATCCGTATTTTTAGTGCGCGTGGCTATGGCCCCTCTTGAGGTGGTCAACGTTACTTGAGCACCCGAAACCGCAATGTTGTTTGATAACCACGTTAACCCAAGGGACTGAGCGTCGTTCAGGTTAACCTCTTCAGTAGGTACACTGGTGAAGCTAAAGTTATCCGCTTGAACCGCCAAAGTGAATTCACTCTCATCGTTCAGGGCACTGGCCGAAATCGTCTCAACTCCAGATGTATTGCCTGTATAAGTAACAGTGACTTGACCATTGGTGCCTGTCGTCGGTGTGGTGGTGCTTAACAGCCCGTTAGCAGCCGATAAGTTAACCTGCTGATTGGCTATACCATTGCCATCTGAGTCAAGTAAGCTAATGGTTAAATCAACGGGGTCGTTCAATATGACTGAACTTGGACCATCAATATTCACCGTGGTGCCTATAACAGATATCAATAAAGTCTGGCTTAACGTGCCACTTGTGGCTGTCACTTGAATATCACGATTCTGACGGTTATTTTGCGTCGTCAATGACGCCGTTGCTTGGCCATCATTGCCTGTTGTGCCCTGCGTAATCAGTAACGCCGCGTCAGCATCAGCTGAGAACACCACATCAACTCCTTCCATCAAAACGTTTTGCGCATTTTTAAGCAGTGCGATTAGCGCTATGCTGTCTGTGCCGCTAGAAGGCAATTGTACTGCACCTGCAAATAAGTCGAGCGAGCTTGGCTGTTCATTCACTTGTGTAGTGCCTTGTGAGGTAAAGGTTGTGCTAGCTGACTCTCCGCCAGTGAGGGTTGCTATAACCTCTCCAGAGCCTGAGTTTCCCCCCACCAATAAAGTTATGCTGGCCTCACCTGTTGTGCCGGTTGAAGCAGTACCTGAGTCATTATTAAAATCAGCTAAGCCTTCTGGGCTGAAGGTAAAGGTGACAAGCTTATCTGTCGCGATAGCCCCTGTATTGTCGGTTACCCGAGCAGTTAGCGTTAGCGGGGTAGACGCACTTAGTTGCGAAGCCGTTTGCTGGTTTGAATCTGTTAAGGTTAGGGCAATTGAATAGGTAGTGGTCTCGCTTGGGTTATCACCTGAGTTAGGTGTCTCGCCCCGGGTGATTGAATCAGAGCCGCCTCCCCCACAGGCAAATAAAGTAAACAATATAAAGCTGCTTAAAAGCAATCTTGTTCGTTGATACATATAAATAGTCCTTTGTTTTTAACAGTTAACCAATGCGGTGTGTCACACATATGAACATTTTAATTGTTCAGCTTATTGGGCAAACTTGCTAACCTATGGGCAATAATAATAAATTCAGGAAAATCATGAGCCAATCCCTCCCCTCCAACCCCGAAAAATTCAGTTTAACAGCCAGAATATTTTTCGGCATGCTGGCCGGTATCGTTATCGGTGGCCTTCTCCAGCAACTGTTTGATGATAGCGGAGATTTTTCGTTTAGTGTATTTGGGTTAGAGGTTTCTACGTATGGACTTTTAGTCGATGGTATATTTAATGTTGTCGGGCAAATTTTTATCGCCAGCCTCAAAATGCTTGTCGTGCCCTTGGTGTTTGTCTCATTGGTTTGCGGTACCGCAAGTTTGTCGGATCCCAGTAAACTAGGGCGTTTAGGCGGCAAGTCTATTCTGCTTTATATCGGCACAACCGCCATTGCCATTTCTCTAGCGGTTGGTTTTGCACTTTTGGTCTCCCCAGGTGAATCGATTAGCATGACCACGGACGCTGCCTATCAAGCAAAAGAGGCCCCGAGTCTTGGTCAAGTCATTATCAATATGATGCCTTCAAACCCAGTCAGCGCGATGGCGGAAGGTAATATGCTACAAATCATCGTGTTTTCGGTGTTATTCGGCGTGGCTATGTCGATGGCGGGTGAAGCAGGTAAACGTTTAACGTCTATGTTTGAAGATCTTAGCGAAGTAGTGATGAAACTGGTCACTATATTAATGAACCTAGCGCCATATGGCGTATTTGTTTTAATGGCCAAACTTTTCGCCACCATCGGTTTTGATACCATTGCCGGTTTGCTTAAATACTTCTTGCTAGTGATGTTCGTACTAATGGTGCATGCGTTTGTGTCATACCCCATTATTTTGAAGCTTTTAAGTGGACTCAGTCCAATCATCTTATTGCGAAAGATGCGTGACGCAGCCATTTTCGCTTTTAGTACCTCAAGCAGCGGCGCGACCTTGCCGGTTACGCTAGAAACGGCAACCAATAAACTTGGCGTTAAGCCTTCTGTTGCATCTTTCACCATTCCTCTTGGCGCGACAATAAACATGGATGGCACCGCGATTATGCAAGGCGTGGCAACGGTGTTCATCGCACAGGTTTATGGTATCGATTTATCCCTAGGCGATTACATGATGGTGATAGTGACCGCAACACTAGCATCCGTTGGTACAGCGGGTGTGCCTGGTGTTGGTTTGATCATGCTGGCCATGGTGCTACAACAAGTCAATTTGCCGGTTGAAGGCATTGCTTTAATTATTGGCGTTGATCGTTTACTCGATATGACACGCACCTCGGTTAACGTGACAGGTGACTGTATGGTGGCCTGCATCGTCGCCAAAAGTGAGGGGGAATTTGACATTGACAGATACAAGGATCCTGACGCAGGTAAAGAGGAAGAAACATTGCATTCGCCAAAAGCGAGTTAGCCGTTGCTCATCATGAGCGGCCGCTAACAATGCGAGCCATAGAATGATAAAAGGCAGTGCATTAAAAACGCACTGCCTTTTTTTATGGTTAAGTTTTAAGGTTAAGCTAGCTACCCTTCTAATGCCCCAAAACAGTGGCGGGGTTAACCCTAGCTGCCTTGCGCGCAGGATAAAGAGTTGCCAGCAAGGTCAATGTGATAGCGATGAAGCCGGTAATATAGACCTCGTGCCATTTCAAGGCAGACGGTAAAAAGTTGATAAAGTAAATATCCCCGGATAAAAACTGAAAACCTGTTAGACGTTCAATACCTTGAGCGACCGAAGATAAATTTAACGCCATTAAAACGCCGCAAACTAAACCAATTACAGTGCCTATTAGGCCATTTATGAGGCCCTGGAGCATAAAAATCAGAATAATACTGCGGTCGGTTGTACCCATTGTTTTGAGCATGGCAATTTCAGATTGCTTCTCGTTTACCGCCATCACTAACGTCGACACAATATTAAAACACGCCACACCTATCACAAGTATCAACGTGATATACACCACCACACGCACCAATTGAATATCTTGGTATAAGTGACCTTGGGTCCGAGTCCAATCAGACATGAAGACTTCATGGGGGAAACCGTAACCGATCTCACGGGTAATCATGGGGGCGGCGAATGGGTCGTGATAGCGAAAACGCAGACCTTGCACGCCATGAGTGACCCCTAGGGTTTCTGAGGCCAATGGCAAATGCATATAGCCAATGTGATTATCTAACTCACCGCCAATTTTAACTTCACCGACCACGGTTAACCAAAGTGTTTTAGGAGCCCGAATGGACAAGTCATCACTTAACTGAGGTAGCAGCAGTTTCACTTTATCGCCTAACGAAATACCAAGTTTAGCCATCGCTCCAGCCCCCAGCATTACGCCCTGCTGATTGGCGCTAAACGCCTGCCATTGCTCCGCTGGTACACTGCTAAGCATACCGTCATTTTCTGCGTACTTAGTATCGATGCCCACTAACTCAATGGCTTTCATTTTTTTGCCTTTCTGCAACATGCCCGTGGCCTTTGTGTAGGGCTGAACAGACTCAATGCGCGGGTCTGACTGTAAGGCTGTTACTTCTTTTTGCCAATCGGAAATACCCTGACTACTGACAGCATATAGTTCACCATGTGGAATGATTGATAAAAGTCGGTCTTTAAGTTCTCGTTCAAAGCCATTCATAACAGATAGCAACAAAATCAGTACGAAACAGCCTAAGGCTATGCCAAATGTTGACGAAGCAGAAATAAACGAAATGTAGCCATTTTGCTGCTTACTGCTGCGAAATCGCCACGCCAATTGAAAAATCAAATTCATCTAATTTCTACTTTTAATCGAGTTGTGGGCTAAGTTGCCCATTGACTAAACGCAGAGAACGGTCGAGGCGTTTCGCTAACTGAATATCATGGGTGACCACGATAAAACTTGTTTGGCTGATGTCACGCAATTCATTCAACAACTGATAGATCCCTTCACCGGTTTTGGTGTCCAAGTTACCCGTTGGCTCGTCGGCTAACACTAATTTTGGCTGATTAACCAATGCTCTGGCGATCGCCACGCGTTGTCGCTCTCCGCCAGATAACATACTTGGTCTGTGTGTTAAGCGGTGGGCTAAACCGACCTTTTCAAGCATATTCTGTGCATGGTGCATCGCTTCTTCGCGTTTTTCATTGGCAATCAAGCGAGGCATAGCCACATTTTCCAGCGCACTAAATTCAGGTAATAAATGATGAGCTTGATAGACAAAGCCGAGTGATTGATTACGAAATTTCGCCTGTTCGGCACTTGTGAAGGAAAAGATATCCTGTTGTTCAAAAAGTACGGTGCCCGATGTGGGCTGATCCAATGCCCCAAGTAAGTGTAATAAAGTACTTTTTCCTGAGCCTGAACTGCCAATAATGGCGAGCTGTTCAGATGTATTCACGCTTAGATTTACATTATTTAGTATCTGAACACTTTCTTTACCATCGTCATACTGTTTAGATAAATGGTCACATTTCAGCAGTTCATGCATATATTCGTTCTTACCTTTGATGTCAGTCTTTAGCTGTCGTTTATGATTTTGTTTGTGATGTTTTATGCAAAGCCGCGCGTTCACGGCGACGCCACATCAACCTCGCTAATTTTTTCATACTCACGTTTTTATCGTTTTCATCGACGATTTCCACCCCGAGTAAAGATTCAGTCAAATCTTCGTCGGTCAAAATACCCTCTAAGCCACCATATTCGTCCACCACTAATAGCATATTAGCGCGCCTGGTATGTAATGGATGCAAAGCTGCTGACAGTGGCATACTGCTTAACAGCGTGACCATGTCCTTGCGATATACGCTCAGTGGGTTCTTTTCATTTTTGCGGATCATGGCTAACAAAATGTCTTTTTTTAATACGTAACCCGTTATTTTCTCTGGTTCTGATTGCTCATAAATCGGAATACGGGAAAATTCAATTGTTCCATGTTTATGATAAAACGCTTCGACCGTCATGTTTTCTGGAACAGAAAAAATAACCGTACGATGGGTCATGGCACTTTTTATTTTGAGTTCATCAAGGGCCAACAAGTTCTGCAATATATTCGCCTCTTGCTTTGCTATTTGCCCTTCTTGATAGGATTCATCCGTTAACACCGCCAATTCGGCTTTACTCAGTCCTTTTAAGGGCGAGTCATCGCTAAACCCCGCCGTCAGCTTGTTCGCCAGCAGTACAAACGGGTAGAGGCACAAGATTAGGTACTTAAGAAAATACGCTGTGGCAGGGGCTAGCTTTCGCCAGTAGGTGGCGCCCATTGTTTTTGGGATGATTTCTGAAAAGACCAGAATGAACAGGGTTAAAATAGCAGAGATAACGCCCATGTACACTTCGCCAAAGACGGCAACCGCTTGGGCTCCAGCCCCCGCAGCCCCCATGGTGTGGGCCACTGTGTTCAAAGTAAGAATTGCTGCCAGAGGGTTATTGATATTTTGAACTTGCTGGCGTAGGAGTTCTCCACTTTTGTGTTTTTGCTTCTCAAGCACAGATATATAAGCAGAGGACACACTCAATATCACGGCTTCTGCAATTGAGCATATAAAAGATACTCCCAAAGCCAAAACAATATAAAACATCAGTAAGATCAAACTAACCCACCTATTCGTCAATCGTTCGTGCAAAAATATAACATCAACACGATAAAATTCAGAACAAGCAGTTTACCTTAAGCATACGATAATGACATGAATTTCAGCCACATAGCTAAGCATCACACAAGATAAGTTGTTTCAAATATTTGCCAAGAATCGGCGAAGATAACGTAGAATAAAACTGGGATAAAAAAAGAAGAAAAATTAATGGCGGAACGGACGAGACTCGAACTCGCGACCCCCGGCGTGACAGGCCGGTATTCTAACCAACTGAACTACCGCTCCCCATATAATTTTTGTTGTTTTGAAATTGGCGGAACGGACGAGACTCGAACTCGCGACCCCCGGCGTGACAGGCCGGTATTCTAACCAACTGAACTACCGCTCCGCTGTTTCAAAACCGAAAATATTAAAAGAAATTGGCGGAACGGACGAGACTCGAACTCGCGACCCCCGGCGTGACAGGCCGGTATTCTAACCAACTGAACTACCGCTCCAGTTTCTTTAATACTTTCAACGAGTTAAGAAGTTAATCTAGGACCTTCCCCTCAACCGCGGCGCAGATAATACGGTTAACCCCGTATCGAGTCAACTGCTTTTTCTGGATTTTATCGCTTAATTTCAATATTTTCGTTTGTTTGCCTACGCAGTGAGCAATTTGACCAAAATGCATTCAACATTAGGCTTTTTTCTTAGGGCTATCTTTCTTCGAGGCTTCCTTTTGCTTCTTATCGGCTTTACCACTTTCCCCTTGTGCATCGTCTTTTTTACGTGCAAAGCGCAATTTAAGCCGTGCAAACCATCCTGGTTTACTCTCGCTCGCGTCACTTTGTTCTGTGTTCTGGTTTAAAACCTCGCTAACCGTGAGCGGTTTTTCTCTGGTAACAAACCAAATTAGCGCCCCCCCCACAATTAATAGAAATACATTGATACCGACTATCAACATGATCAAGGTCGATGTTTCCATTTCGGGTTCAGCGTCGAGCTGAGGTTGTGCCATCAATGGCTGACTTTGTTCATCAGTGACTTGAGTGCCTTCCCCTGTTGCCGTTTCATCTATCACAGGCTCTACAAAAGGCTCTTCTGTTAAGAAACTAAATTCGGGCACATCCAGAATAAGGTCACGGCCATCTATGGTCTTACCAAATGCAGTTAACTTCACGCGATAAACACCATATTCATAATTGACGATCAGGTACTCACGTATATCCGGTGATTCGTCAGTAATGGAAAAGTTTTGAATATCGCCATTTGGAAATTTGACTTTACCGTCAATCAACAGGGATGACATATCGATATGTTCCCGGTCTGCATCGACCATCAGCTTGTGGTATCCACCTCCCCCGCCATTTTGCTCAACCGTAATATGAATGGGATTGGGATATAGCATCACCGGCTCGCCCACTTGCTCTCGTGAGAACATTGGCGTGCTTACCATAAAAGTAGGGATCCACTCACCAGCAGCCACTGACAAATTAAACTGTCCAGTGAATGTGCCATCCAGCGGAATTTCGTCCATCCCCTGGCCATTGTCTTCAAATGTTGCAATAGTTTGCGAGTCAGCACCAAAATTATTACTGTCTGGATTGTTTGTGCTGAAGAATTGCATGTTGAGCGTAACGACGTCTCTAAACTCGGTGTAATTGATGGGCTCGCCACCATTGGTGAGATAAGCGGTTTGCTTGAGAATCTCGCCAGAGAAGATAACACTGGGTAACGGCTGTGCATGAAGCGATAGCTCACTAATCACCATCACTCGGCTACCCGGCTCAATTTCGCCTATCGCTTGCCAAGGGCCTGGCATCGGTTTTTTAATACTGACCATGTCATAGGTTGCAGTATCGAACCAAAAAATATCTTCGCCATCAGCTTGAGACTGATAGATTTTACTGCCATCGGGCTTTACTAATACAACAGGTAAACTACCGTATTCGCGAAAAAAGACCATGGTAATTTCATCCACCTCGAAATCAATACGAAAACGGTTTTGTAAAAGCTCAATACTGTTTTGAAAGTCATTACCTAAAGACGTAAGTGGATTGGATGGGGCCTGTTCTGCTTGAGGCGTTTGTGCGCTAACAAAAGCAGGTAATATAAGCGCACTAAATAACAGACATTTTAACATAGCATCCCAAATGTGTTGAAAATTGGCGCTTATTCACGCCACAAACAAGAACCGCCTTCTTTATTAACCAGATCTAAACGCTTCTCGTGCTCTACTAATTCATCGGCTGTGGCGCGTAAAACCTTTAACTGATTTAACTGAGGATCAAGCCTGCGAATACGTTCAACCTGACTGCCGCCATCGGAGTTCGACTTACCGGACAAATTAAGATCCGTTTGCCCGCCAGTCATCATTAGATAAACGTCAGCGAGTATCTCGGAATCCAATAATGCGCCGTGCAATTCTCGATGGGAGTTGTCTATACCGTAGCGTTTACACAAAGCATCTAGATTGTTTTTCTGACCCGGGTGAATTTGCCGCGCCATTTCGAGTGTATCTAACACGGTACACATATCACTCGTTTTTTTGCCCGCCATCGCAGCAACACGAGCAAACTCGTGATCCATAAAGCCCACATCAAACGGCGCATTATGAATAACGAGCTGAGCGCCACTGATGAACTTTACAAAATCAGCAGCAACATCTGCAAAAAGCGGTTTGTCTAACAGATACTCGTTAGTAATACCGTGAACCTCTATCGCTTCTTGTTCAATGAGTCTTTGGGGATTAACGTACACATGAAACGTGTTACCTGTTAAGCGGCGATTTAATAACTCCACACAGCCTATTTCAATGATTCTATGACCTTGCCTAGGATCGATACCGGTCGTTTCTGTATCAAGTACGATTTGTCTCATGTTTTCTCTATTTGTTTCGGGCTGACGTTAAGTGTTGATTACATTATACTGCGAAAAATTTTAAATGATTGATAAGTGAAATGAAACACATAGAAATTTATACTGACGGTTCTTGCCTGGGTAATCCAGGGCCAGGTGGTTATGGCGCGGTGCTATTATTCAATCAGCACAGTAAAGAATTAAGCCAAGGCTTTGTTCACACCACGAATAATCGAATGGAGCTGCTGGCCACGATTGAAGCGTTAGCTAGCCTAACAGAGACGTGTAAAGTTGATTTAACCACCGACAGTCAATATGTAAAAAACGGCATCAATCAATGGATAAAGAATTGGCGCAAGAATGGTTGGCGTACATCAGATAAAAAACCGGTTAAGAACGTTGATTTATGGAAACGCTTGGATGAGCAAGTTGGTCGACATGACGTTAAATGGCATTGGGTAAAAGGCCATTCGGGGCACCCCATGAACGAACGATGCGACGTGTTAGCACGAGATGCGGCGTCAGGTAAGAATTTATTACCCGATGAAGGGTTTCAAGGATAAGCGGTACGCAGCTAGTTCTGTGCAAAGGAGCCAATGACTGGCTCCTTCTAAGGCACTACTTGTCACTCCACACCGCATACTCATTACCGCAAGGGTCGCAGAAATGAAAGCGATGCCCGCCAGGAAAACTAAATACATCTTGTACTATCTTTCCTCCATGCGCTTTGATCTCGGCCTGAGTCGCTGCTAAATCTTCGCTATAAAGGACAACTAAAACACTACCATTGTCGGTTGATACACATTTCTGCGCACTAAACATACCACCGTCAATGCCTGCACCGGTGAAGGCCGTGTATTCTTGACCATAGTCAGTAAACTCCCAGCCAAATACCGCAGTGAAAAAAGCCTTTGTGATACGTATATCTTTGACAGGAATTTCGATGTAGTTAATTTTATGGTGTATTGACATCATTCGTCTCCAATGGTTGATTGGCAGATGCGCCTACCTAATGATTATACGATTTTTTTCACAGATTCAAGCGTAAATGAAAAATGTAAAATTCGTTAAAATGTCGCTAACGGTAATATCTCTGCAGTAAAAATCAGCAAAAGTTACATTAATTTACACTTGTAGATTCTAACGAGTAAAGATTTTCGTTAGGATGCATTATTGTTTTTATGTAAGTGAACCAAATTTTATATGTCAACCGATAAAAGTTGGACCAAGGCGCTATTTGGCGGCATCTGGTCAGTACTCAATTTTAGCCGTAAGTTATTCTTTAATCTTATCTTTCTCGTTATTGCCATAGGCATAATCTCGTTATTTTTTAGGGACAACGGGCAAATAGGTGTGAAACAAGATTCAGCATTAGTGCTGAATCTCAAGGGTGACATCGTTATTCAGAAGCACGCCATTGATCCTTTCGAAGCGTTTATGCAAGAAGCTTTAGGTCAAGCAAACGAAAAACCTGAGGTTTTGTTACAAGATATATTGCTCACGTTGGATAACGCTAAGCAAGACAGACGAATTAAAGCACTCGTACTCGACTTGCACGAACTCAGCGGCGCAGGTCTTGACAAGCTTGAACAGGTTGCACAAGCAATAGACGATTTTAAACTCAGTGAAAAACCCGTTTACGCCATCGGTGACTACTACACTCAAGAGCAATATTACATTGCCAGTCATGCTGACCACGTTTACATGAACCCCATGGGATGGATGTTATTTGAAGGGTATGGTCGTTTCGGCATGTATTACAAATCAGCCCTAGAGAAAATCAAAGCAACCACTCACGTATTCAAAGTCGGTACTTACAAGTCAGCGGTTGAACCCCTGCTTCGCGACGACATGTCACAACCCGCTAAAGAAGCCAACAAGGCATGGTTAAACAGTATGTGGTCACAATACAAAAACAGCGTTGCTGAAGCCAGAGGGCTGTCTACCGATAACTTCGACGAAAAAGTAGATGAGTTTATGGTTAAGTTTGAAGACGCAAATGGTGATTTCGCCCAGTATGCCTTAGACAACGGCTGGGTAGACGGTTTAAAAACACGAGAACAAGTGCTGCAAGAGCTTGTGTCGGTCGTGGGCAAAGACGAAGACGCCAAACTCGGTTATACCAATATCACCTTTAAACATTACTTACACATTGTTAACCCACCCCTTCCCCATTTAAATACTGGTATTGATAAAGTCGGCGTCGTGGTTGCCAAAGGAACGATTTTAAACGGCGAGCAAAAACCCGGTACCGTTGGGGGAGATAGCACCGCAGAATTACTGCGCAAAGCGCGTTTAGACGACAGTATAAAATCGGTAGTTTTATATGTGGATTCACCAGGGGGGAGCGCATTTGCTTCTGAGATCATTCGGCAAGAAATTGAAAACCTCAAGGCAGCGGGTAAACCAGTAGTTGCACTCATGAGTACCTATGCTGCATCAGGTGGCTATTGGATTTCAGCCAGTGCCGATGAGATTTGGGCTGCACCGAGTACGATAACCGGCTCAATCGGTATATTCGGTATGTTCGTTAGTTTTGAAAACACACTGGATTACCTTGGAGTGCATACCGATGGTGTGGGTACAACTGACTTCGCAGGCATGGGGATTACTCGCGGCATTGACCCGAAAATGGGTCAAGTATTGCAGCGCAGTATTGAGCATGGCTACGATCAATTTATATCTTTGGTGGCTGAGGAACGTCACATGAGCAAGGAATCGGTGGACAACATAGCGCAAGGTCGTGTGTGGATTGGTGAGACCGCTTTGAAATTAAACTTGGTCGACCACCTCGGCTATATTGATGACGCAGTCTCTGCGGCGGCAGCCCGCGCTAATTTATCAGAATATGACGTTACCTATGTAGAGCGCTCTTTAAATAGCAGTGAGTTATTTTGGAAAGAGTTATTCTCAAATGCCTCTGTTATGTTAGCGAGGACCCAGTTTGCTCAAAGTGACAGTAAGCTAATGAGCCTGATCAACAAAGTAACAGCCGATTTCGATAATGTGGCAAAACTTAATGATCCTCGGGGCGTTTACGCTTTTTGCCTAACCTGCGATATTTAGTAAATCTTTTAGCCGCGTCAATGTGTTATTTTTATTGAATAATACATTGGCCTGCTAATTATTCCTCAAACCATTCTACTTCATAAGTGCACAGTAAGCGCCCGATAATGAACACGGCTTCCATCCCCACTACCTCACTTAATCAGATAGACATGCAAAGCAATGTTGTAGAACGCGTGCGTATTTGCATGGAGCAAGCAAATACGCAACTGCAAAGCAACCTAGCTATGCCTAAGATACACTTTAACCAAAGAGGTAGAATAGCCGGTTGTGCACGCTTGCAATCGAACGAGTTGCGTTTTAATCCGGTTCTTTTGACAGACAATTACACTACATTCATCAACGAGGTAGTGCCCCATGAAGTCGCACATTTAGTGGTATTTAACCTCTATGGGCGAGTGAAGCCACACGGCAAAGAGTGGCGAGGGATAATGCAACAAATATTTGGGTTAACAGGCCATACCTACCATCAAATGGATGTGACTAAAGTGAGCGGAAAGCGATTTCCCTATCGATGCGCATGTGGTGAAGTTCAGCTCAGCATAAGACGGCACAACAAAGTTAAACGGCAGCAGCAACAGTATATCTGCCGCCAGTGTCATAGCGTGTTGACTTGCGCAGAAACAAAAAACGATTAGAACCAGCGCTGAGTAAAGGCCTTATCGAGATCGTCAAATGCAGTTTTGAGTAAAACAGCAAGCTCTTTGTATTTCGGACGAGATTTAGCCCCCCCAACTTTACAACCTTGCTGTTGCATCTTCTGATGGATATCGCGATACCAACTCGAGGTCGTAGGGGGAAGCCATTGATTAGCCCGATGGCCTAACCACAACAGTCCTTGTACAGGGATAGATAAAAAGAAAATACCCATGGCCACAGCATTGGGCAAGGTCTCTACCCCAGTAATTGAATAAGCAGATGCGACAGTTAGTACTGCCAAAGGTGGCATGGTTTTAATGGCGAATTTAGTGGCGGAAATAACCCGACATTCAGGAAACAGTGGATACAGTTCCTTTTTAATTGGCCAAGTTTGCATATATTGCTGGCCATCTTTAAATAAAGTAAATACGGTTTGTGCCATGATAACCTACTTAATAAAATTACATGCCCAGTTCAGAGTTACTCAGAATATTAGCGAAAAGATCACTGTTTAGAAAGTTATCCTTAGGATTAGTTCGGCCTAAATAACAATGAAATATTACTTATAGTTAATTTTTCATATCATAAAGATTGAAAGTTACCTGTATAGACGCATTTCTATGCGTAATAAAAAGAGAACCGCTTTACCTCATTGGCGCTATTGCATAAAATCGCCCACAAAATTACTTTGGAGACATTCATGTCTGAATCAAGACACGTAAAATTACTTATTTTAGGCTCGGGTCCTGCGGGTTACTCGGCTGCTGTTTATGCGGCGCGCGCAAACTTAAACCCTGTACTGTTAACTGGCATTCAGCAAGGTGGGCAATTAACCACGACAACTGAAGTAGAGAACTGGCCCGGCGATGCTGAAGGACTAACAGGTCCTGATTTAATGGTTCGTATGCAGCAGCACGCTGAAAAATTCGATACTGAAATCATTTTTGATCACATCAATAAAACAGATCTGACAAAACGCCCGTTCACCTTAGTGGGTGATGCAGGTACCTACACTTGTGATTCACTGATTATTTGCACTGGGGCGTCCGCAAAATATTTAGGAATGGAATCAGAAACAGCATTTATGGGTAAAGGTGTTTCGGCCTGTGCTACTTGTGATGGTTTCTTTTATCGTAACCAAAAAGTTGCTGTGATTGGCGGCGGTAACACAGCCGTTGAAGAAGCGCTTTATTTATCTAATATCGCATCAGAAGTGCATGTTATTCATAGACGTGACACCTTTAGAAGCGAAAAGATACTATCTCAACGCTTATTAGATAAAGCAGAGAACGGCAACGTAACCCTACACTTGAATAGCACGCTTGATGAAGTGCTTGGCGACCAAATGGGCGTCACGGGTGTGCGCATCAAGTCGACCACCTCTGATGAAAGTAAAGAGCTAGATGTAATGGGGCTGTTTGTTGCTATTGGTCATCAACCGAATACGGGGATATTTGAAGGCCAATTGGAGATGAAAGACGGGTATATCAAAGTGAACAGTGGCACCGCCGGTAATGCAACACAAACCAGTGTTGAGGGTGTATTTGCTGCAGGTGATGTAAGTGACCATGTATATCGCCAAGCCATTACATCAGCTGGCACAGGATGTATGGCAGCACTAGATGCTGAGAAATTCTTAGACGCCCTATAAACGTTCTACAGATAAGGCCTCACATGAGGCCTTTTACTTCACTGAGTCAGTATGATTGAACTGTTTCAATTAGATAAATCCTTGCATTTCCCCCCGCCTGCTCACGCGTTAACCGACCCTCCCGGCCTGCTCGCTTTTGGCGGTGATTTGTCGGTAAGCCGCTTATTACATGCTTATCAGCAAGGTATATTTCCTTGGTTCAGTGTGAATGAACCAATTTTATGGTGGTCACCAGACCCGCGAGGCATTTTGCCTTTAGATAATTTTAGCGTGTCGAAGAGCTTAAGGAAATTTATTCGAAAAACATCATTGCGCGTCACAGTCAATCGGCGCTTTGATGAAGTCATATATGCATGCGCCAAAGTAAAACGGCAATCTTCGGGAACTTGGATCACGGATGACATGATCAATGCCTACATAGCATTGCATCGCTGCGGTGGCGCGCACTCAATTGAAGTATGGGATGATGAAGAACTCGTTGGCGGCTTATACGGTGTTACCCCCGGTAATGTATTTTGCGGTGAATCAATGTTTCACTATGCGACGAACGCGTCCAAGCTTGCTATGTTTTACTTAGTGGAACTTTTACGCCTAAACGGCTGTGAGTTCATTGATTGTCAGTTACAGAATGATCATTTGGCTAGCCTAGGATGCATCGAAATGCCAAGGGCTGAGTTTTTAAACAGACTCAAAGAAGCAGTGAAACACCCAATGGATCAATCGTTGTGGCTTCCTAGAGAATTAACGCAACCATAATGAAATTTGGAATTAGTCAGAGTTTTCCTTGCAGTTACTTGCCTGATGAGCAGGAAACACTGCTCGTGTACGCAGAGGAAACAGAGCACAACACCTATTATGAAATGCTAATGGCCGCTGGTTTTCGCCGAAGTGGTGCTCAGGTTTATCGCCCCCATTGTAGCGCCTGCACTGCTTGTCAGGCTATTCGCGTGCCAGTAGCTAACTTCGCACCATCCAAAGGCCAAAAGCGTATCCTCAAACGTAACAGCGATATAACGGTCGTACTCAGTGAGCAAGACAAAGCCCACTATTACTCCTTATATGAGAAATACATCAATACGCGGCACCAAGACGGCAGCATGTACCCTGCCACGCCAGAGCAATACGCAAGCTTTGCCCATGGTGATTGGTTAGACCCACTTTACATTGAGTTACACTTGGCAGGTGAATTAGTCGGCATTGCTGTAACTGACGCATTGGAAAACGCACTTTCGGCAGTTTACACTTTTTTCGAACCTTCTTTAGCTGAGCGTTCGTTAGGTACGTTTGCGGTATTGCAGCAAATTTCGATAGCCAAGCGGTTAAACAAACAACATTTATATTTAGGCTATCAAATCGATAACTGTCAGAAGATGCAGTATAAGCGCAATTTTTTGCCCCACGAGCGCTTTATTGAGCAAAAATGGCAGCTAATTTCAAAAAAAGACTGGTAAAGCTTTACACGGCCGTCGTTATTGGGCAAAATCTGCGCGGCATTTTTGAGACTTATTATTTACAGAGGTAACAGAGCTACATGGCGAAAGAAGATTGTATTGAAATGGAAGGTACAGTGTTGGATACCCTTCCAAATACTATGTTTCGTGTCGAATTAGAAAACGGTCACGTTGTTACTGCACATATTTCAGGAAAGATGCGTAAGAACTATATCCGCATCTTAACAGGCGACAAAGTAACATGTGAAATGACGCCATATGATTTATCTAAAGGGCGTATTATTTACCGCGCTCGTTAGAATACAGTAAAAGAAAAGGCCCAATGTTGCTAAAACATTGGGCCTTTTTCTATGTCTGTAATTTAGTGGTGAGGGCCGTTTGGCCCCCACACTTACCTGCTCAGCTTTCTAGGCTTCAGATTTCTCTTCTTTCAACGCTTTGAAAGTGAAAACCAGTTTCTTGTTCTTCAACGAAATCTTGACGCTTCCACCCTGGCTAAGTTCACCAAACAGCAATTCACTGGCAAGCTCTTTCTTGACCTGCTGTTGAATAACACGAGACATAGGACGCGCGCCCATGTTTCTATCATAGCCTTCTTGCGCTAACCACTGCCTTGCTTCGTTTGTTACTTCCAAAGATACACCTTGGTTATCCAACTGAACTTGCAGCTCAATAATAAACTTATCAACGACTTGCAATATCACGTCTTGCTCCAAGTGATTGAACCACACAATCGCGTCTAAACGGTTCCTAAACTCGGGGGTAAACACTTTATTGATTTCAGACATTGCATCATGGCTATGATCTTGTTGCTTGAAACCAATCGATTTACGAATAGTTTCCTGTACCCCAGCATTCGTGGTCATCACCAAAATAACATTGCGGAAGTCCACCTTACGGCCATTGTTGTCTGTCAGTGTTCCGTGGTCCATTACCTGCAATAGGATGTTAAACACGTCTGAATGGGCTTTTTCAATTTCATCCAGCAGCACCACAGAATGAGGGTGCTTAATCACAGCATCCGTCAGTAACCCGCCTTGATCAAAGCCTACATACCCTGGGGGCGCACCAATTAAACGGCTCACTGCGTGACGTTCCATGTATTCAGACATATCAAAGCGTAATAACTCAACGCCCATAATATTTGAAAGCTGTTGGGTAATTTCCGTTTTACCAACCCCCGTTGGGCCAGCAAACAAAAAGCTACCAATTGGCTTGGTTTCTGCACCGAGGCCTGCTCGAGACAAACGGATAGCGTCAGTCAATGTATCGATTGCTTGATCTTGACCAAACACCACCAATTTTAAATCTCTATCAAGATTTTTCAACGATTCTTTGTCACTGGATGACACAGACTTTTCAGGGATACGCGCAATTTTTGAAATGATGTGCTCAATATCCGTCACACCAATGGTTTTCTTGCGTTTCGAGGGCGGCAATAGGCGCTGACTTGCCCCGGCCTCATCCATTACGTCAATTGCTTTATCTGGCAAGTGGCGTTCATTGATATATTTCGCTGACAACTCTGCCGCGGCGCGAATCGCTTTCTGCGTGAAGCGCACACTGTGATGCTCCTCATACCGAGACTTAAGGCCCATCAATATTTTTGTGGTATCAGCCACTGACGGTTCGATAACATCCACTTTCTGGAAGCGACGTGCTAATGCACGATCTTTCTCAAAAATACCTTGGTACTCTTGATACGTGGTCGAGCCCATACAGCGCAGCTCTCCGCTACTTAATTTGGGCTTTAATAGGTTTGATGCATCCATGACTCCGCCAGATGCTGCACCCGCGCCAATGATGGTGTGAATTTCGTCAATAAACAAAATTGCATCGGGATCCTTAGCTAACTCTTTCAATATCCCTTTAAGGCGCTTCTCGAAGTCACCACGGTATTTAGTGCCCGCTAAGAGGGTACCCATGTCCAGAGAGTAAATTACGGCGTTAGCGATGACGTCAGGCACATCATTGTGAACAATTCTAAAGGCTAAGCCTTCCGCAATCGCTGTTTTACCTACACCTGCTTCACCTACCAATAAAGGGTTGTTCTTTCGGCGACGACAGAGTATTTGAATACTGCGCTCCACCTCAAAGTCACGCCCAATCAGAGGATCAATTTTTCCCTCTTTGGCGAGCTCATTTAGATTCGTGGAATACTGATCTAGCATAGACGAACCAGATTCTTGACCTGCCCCCTCTTCGTCCTGCTCAATAGAATGCGGTGTCTCTTCATCATTCTTGGACACGCCGTGGGAAATAAAGTTAACCACATCAAGGCGAGTAACATCGGCTTTTTTCAGAATATATACTGCCTGCGATTCCTGCTCGCTAAAAATAGCAACCAGAACGTTGGCTCCTGTCACTTCTTCTTTACCCGAAGATTGAACGTGAAATACCGCACGTTGCAATACCCGCTGAAAGCCCAAAGTGGGCTGAGTCTCGCGTTCGTTATTTGCGTCCTCAAGTAATAATGGCGTAGTGTCTTTTACAAAATCGGTTAACTCTTTTTTGATAATATCGACATTTGCACCACACGCCTGTAGTGCTTCGGTTGCAGAGCCATTGTCAAGCAAAGCCAACAGAAGGTGCTCGACTGTCATGAACTCGTGTCTATGCTCTCGAGCAAAGATAAACGCTTCATTTAACGTTTGTTCTAATTCTTTATTTAACATTTTTAGACCCTCTTACTGCGCTAAACCTGTTCCATAGTGCACATCAACGGGTGTTGATGCTTCTTGGCATACTGGGTGACTTGCATTACTTTTGTTTCGGCAATCTCGGCGGTGTAAACCCCGCATACTGCTCGACCTCGATAGTGCACGGTCAACATAATTTGATGGGCTTTTTCTGAGTCCAAGTTGAAAAACCTAACCAATACTTCGATCACGAAATCCATCGGTGTGTAATCATCGTTATTCAGCAAAACTTTATACATGGGTGGTGGCGCTAACTTTTGCTTAACCGTGTCTAGCTGCTTTTCACGCTCTATGTTTATTGTGTTGTCTTTGCTCATAATAAGAAGAATAGTGCCCTTAGTGCAAATTTTGCAGTTTTATTAACATTCGTTTATTTATCAATTTACCCTTGACAAAAACAGGTTAAAAAATCTACATTTTCTAGTGCGACATCTGTTATTTTAACATTTTCGCCTTTCCCATGGTTCATTGTGGGGATAAATATGCGTCAGTTCAAGGGATTAAAAGGAAGCAGAAGTATGGCTGTTGGCAAAGTAAAATGGTTTAACAACGCAAAAGGGTTTGGTTTTATCGTTCCAGAAGATGGTGGTGATGATATTTTTGCTCATTACTCAACTATCCAAATGGAAGGTTACCGCTCGTTGAAAGCCGGGCAAGAAGTTAAGTATGATGTGCAGCAAGGCCCTAAGGGTCTACACGCTGAAAACATCGACTTTAACGGTGAGCCCGAACAATAAAAGATTGGTCATAAAAAAAGCAGACCTGAAGGTCTGCTTTTTTATGCTTAATTAAAAATTTTTATTTATAATCTTTTAGAATGGTGTTCAATGTTGCACTTGGGCACATTGCTTGGGTCAGCAATGCATCATCTGGGTAGTAATACCCACCAATGTTTTCTGGCGAACCTTGAGTTGCATCAATCTCAGCAACAATTTTAGCTTCGTTGCTGCTAAGCGCTTTGAAAAATGGCGCAAATTTAGCCGCTAATGACGCATCTTCAGCTTGCGTCGACAACGCTTCAGCCCAATACATCGCAAGATAGAAATGACTGCCTCGGTTATCAAGTTGCCCTGCTTTACGCTGAGGTGATTTACCTTCGTTTAGCAATTTCTCGGTCGCGGCATCTAATGCTTTAGCCAATACTTTCGCTTTCGCATTGTCATTTTTGATTGCCAAATCTTCAATTGATACAGCAATTGCTAAAAACTCACCGAGTGAATCCCAACGTAGGTGACCTTCTTCAACAAACTGCTGAACGTGCTTAGGAGCACTACCGCCAGCGCCTGTTTCAAACAAACCACCACCGGCCATCAAAGGTACGATAGACAACATTTTTGCACTGGTGCCCAATTCAAGAATAGGGAACAAATCTGTTAGGTAGTCGCGTAAAACGTTACCTGTTACAGAAATCGTGTCTAATCCGCGAAGGGCGCGTTCCATTGAATAACGAATAGCACGCACAGGCGCCATTATCTCAATGTGCAAGCCTTCTGTATCGTGATCTTTCAAGTAGGTATTCACTTTTTCGATTAGCTGAGCATCATGAGCACGCTCATCATCTAACCAAAAAATTGCCGGGTCGCCAGATTGGCGCGCGCGGTTAACTGCTAATTTAACCCAATCTTGGACAGGCGCGTCTTTCGCCTGACACATACGCCAAATATCGCCCTCTTCTACGTCATGCTCAATCAACACATTCTCGTCTTGATCAATGACACGTACTTTACCAGCACCTGTCATTTCAAATGTTTTGTCGTGAGAGCCGTATTCTTCCGCTTTTTGCGCCATCAAACCAACGTTTGAGACAGACCCCATAGTGGTGGGATCAAATGCACCGTGGGTTTTACAGAAGTTGATCATCTCTTGATAGATAGTCGCGTAAGTGCTTTCTGGGATAACCGCTTTAGTATCATGCAGTTTTCCATCAGGACCCCACATTTGCCCAGAAGAACGGATCATTGCTGGCATTGAAGCATCAACGATTACGTCACTTGGTACGTGAAGGTTAGAAATACCTTTATCTGAGTTAACCATCGCAATAGGAGGACGGTCAGCGTAGCAGGCATTAATATCTTTTTGAATTTCAGCGCGCTGAGACTCGGGTAAAGTGGCTATCTTGTCATAAACACTGCCCAAACCATTGTTAGCATCTACACCTAATTCTTCAAATAACGCAGCGTGCTTTTCAAATAATTTCTTGTAGAACACTTTAACACAATGACCGAATACAATCGGGTGAGACACCTTCATCATGGTCGCTTTAACATGCAATGAGAAAAGAATACCGGTTTGCTTTGCATCTTCAATTTGTTCTTCGAAGAAATCACAAAGGGCTTTCTTGCTCATAAACATGCCATCAATCACTTCGCCAGCAAGCAAATCAACTCGTGGCTTCAATACGTTTACTTGACCGTTATTGTCAGTGAATTCGATGCGCACATGACCGGCGTTTTTCACCGTTACAGACTTTTCACCTGAGTAAAAATCACCGCCGCGCATGTGGGCAACATGAGTTTGTGACGCTTGGCTCCACGCTCCCATTGAATGTGGATTTTTGCGTGCATAGCTTTTTACTGCTTTAGGCGCACGGCGGTCAGAGTTACCTTCACGAAGCACTGGGTTTACGGCACTGCCTAATACTTTAGAGTAACGCGCTTCGATGTCTTTTTCTTCATCAGTCGCTGGGTCTTCGGGGTAAGCCGGTACATTGAACCCTTTATCGTTCAATTCTTTTATAGCAGCTTTAAGTTGTGGCTTAGAAGCACTGATATTAGGTAACTTAATGATATTCGTTGCTGCGTCTTGTGTGAGCTCGCCCAACTCTGCTAGGGCATCAGGTACTTTCTGCTCGTCACTCAAATAATCAGCAAAATTGGCCAAAATACGTGCTGCTAATGATATATCGCTAAGTTCGATTTCAATGTCAGCAGATGAAGCGAACGACTCAACTATTGGTAGCAATGAGTATGTTGCCAGCGCGGGAGCTTCATCAGTTTTCGTATAGATAATCTTTGACTTCTGAGTTGTCATTATATACCTCAAATGTTGCGGTAGAGAGCTACCGGATTAGTGTAGACTGATATAAAGCACATTGGCTGCTGCTAAATAGCGGTCATTTAGTAAATTTATCAGGAATTAACACATCCGATCCTGACATCAGGTAAAGTGAGATTGAAAATTTCGCCCGAAGATAATAAACAATTCGTGCCAGAGTGCAAAATAACTCAGCTGTTTTATTCATAATAAGTTACAAGAAATGAACATTGATCAATATAAAAAGCCAAAAACACCCGCCAGCCGTACAAAAATTGTACTTTTTAATAAACCCTTTAATGTCTTAACCCAATTTACCGATGCCACTGGCAGACAGACCCTGAAGGATTTTATCCCTATTCCTGATATTTATGCATCCGGACGTTTAGATAAAGACAGCGAAGGTCTACTTGTTCTCACTAATGACGGTAAACTACAAAGCAAACTTACCGACCCTAAAAAGAAAACGTCAAAAACCTATTGGGTTCAAGTGGAAGGGATCCCACAAGAACGACAGTTACAAGCGTTGCGTGACGGAGTAGAACTAAAAGATGGGTTAACTCGCCCTGCTAAGGTTGAATCAATGCCCGAACCCGCCTTATGGCCTCGCACACCGCCAGTGCGTTTTCGGCAGTCCATTCCTACCAGTTGGCTATCTATCACCATTAGCGAAGGTAAAAACCGCCAAGTTAGACGCATGACTGCCCATATCGGCTTCCCTACCCTTAGACTAGTTCGCTATCGAATCGGAAATTGGACGTTAGACGGCATCGATACCGGTCAATATGTGGAACTCGATTAGCATCACCCGTACAGCATAATTTCACATATTATGCTTACAATGCAGATGATCTATGCGCGGTTATTTGCTAGAATTCGCCACCATTTTTACTGAGACTTTACTATTTATCATGCCTTATATTCATTCTCTTAGTGCTACCGAGTTAGCCAGTAATAGCCAGAAAAAGGTTATTGTTGGTATGTCAGGTGGTGTCGATTCTTCTGTTTCAGCCTACATCTTGCTGCAGCAAGGCTATCAAGTTGAAGGTCTTTTCATGAAGAATTGGGAAGAAGACGACAATGATGAATATTGCGCAGCGGCTGACGATCTAAAAGACGCTCAAGCAGTTGCAGATAAGCTCGGCATAGTATTGCATCAAATTAACTTTGCGGCAGAGTACTGGGACAACGTGTTTGAATATTTCCTTGAGGAATACAAATCAGGGCGCACGCCGAACCCAGATATCATGTGCAACAAAGAAATTAAGTTTAAAGCGTTTCTTGAATTCGCCGCAGAAGAACTTGAAGCCGATTACATCGCGACTGGACATTATGTGCGCCGCCGTGAAGTGGATGGCCATTGGCAAATGCTTCGCGGTATGGATGACAACAAAGACCAAAGCTACTTTTTGTATACCTTAGGCGAACAGCATGTTGGTCAGACGTTATTCCCAATTGGTGATATAGAAAAACCACAAGTACGCGAAATTGCTCAAGAACAAGGGCTTATCACCCACGATAAAAAAGACAGCACCGGCATTTGCTTTATTGGTGAGCGTAAATTCACTGATTTTCTATCCCAGTACCTCCCTGCGCAGCCCGGCGTTATCGAAACGCCAGAAGGCCAAGAAATTGGCCAGCATCAGGGGCTGATGTATCACACCTTGGGTCAACGCAAAGGGCTAATGATAGGTGGCATGAAAGAGTTCGGTGACGATCCATGGTACGTGGTTGACAAAGACATGGCGCGTAACGTTTTGATTGTTGGACAAGGTGCAGACCACCCTCGCCTTTACTCTAACGGTTTAATTGCCAATCAATTGCACTGGGTCGACCGAACGGGACCTACCTCGCCAATGAAATGCAGTGTTAAGACACGTTATCGCCAGGAAGACATTGCTTGCACACTAAGACCAGAATCTGACGGCAACGTGCGGGTTATGTTCGATGAGCCACAAAAAGCAGTGACTCCTGGGCAATCGGCCGTGTTTTACTTAAATGAAGTCTGCTTAGGTGGCGGGATAATAGAGAGCTATATTCGTTAATGCAAAACTCGAACAAGAAGAATTTAAACACCAGCGAAATAGAAAGAAGTCTGGCATTAGCAGGTGTATGCCAAGCGGCAGCATTAGTTAAACAGGTGTCTAAGCATGGAACGTGCGACGAGCAGGCATTCAAAGCGAGCATTGAAAGCATCATCATCATCGAACCGGATAATACCGAACAGGTGTATGGCCAAATCGGCAATTTAAAAATCGGATTTGACATGCTGCGTGCGCAACTTGGGAATAGCGCGACCCCAAAAGACACAGAAATTACTCGCTATATCGCTAATTTGCTGAGTATTGAGCGCAAGTTAGCCCGCTCAGCTAAGCGGATGAATGAATTGGGCGACAGAATTAATCATATAAAACGCCAACAACTTCACTTAGATTTGTTTGAAGGGCAAATGATGTCTAATTTGGCCAGTATATACAGTGATGTTGTTAGCCCTGTTACCGCGAAAATTCAAGTATCTGGCGACCCAGAGCTGCTCAAGCAAAGTGATAATCAACATAAGGTGCGAGCTCTGTTATTAGCAGGTCTGCGCTCCGCTGTATTGTGGCGACAGCTCGGCGGTAAACGCCGACAAGTATTATTCAACCGGCAGCGCATTTTAGAGTGCGCTGAACAAGCATTAGCGCAAATTAACCAATCACGTTAGGAGCACACATTTCATGCAGTTATCCGCATTAACCGCCGTATCCCCCATTGACGGGCGTTACGCTGAAAAAACAGCAGAGTTACGCAGTATATTCAGTGAGTTCGGTTTACTAAAGTATCGGGTACAAGTTGAAGTTCGCTGGTTACAAAAATTAGCGTCAACTGCATCTATCGAGCAAGTACCCGCGTTTAGCGCTGAGGCAAATACATTACTCGATAACATAGTGGCCACGTTTGATGAAAGCCACGCAGGGCGTATCAAAGAAATTGAGCGCACCACGAACCATGATGTTAAAGCGGTTGAATACTTTCTAAAAGAACAAGTAGCGGATAACGCAGAGCTGAATGCAGTAAATGAATTCATTCATTTTGCGTGTACCTCAGAAGACATCAACAATATGTCACACGCACTGATGCTTAAAGAAGCGCGCGATAGCATTATCTTGCCCTACAGTGACAAATTAATTAGCGAGCTTAAACGCCTTGCCAAGGAATATCAGAATATTCCGATGATGGCACGTACCCACGGTCAACCCGCTTCACCTACTACTATGGGCAAAGAAATGGCCAACGTGGCGTATCGTCTAGAGCGCCAGCGTAACCAAATTGCCAACGTCGCGGTGCTAGGTAAAGTGAACGGCGCCGTTGGTAACTATAACGCGCATTTATCCGCGTACCCTAATCTTGATTGGGCGCAGTTTGCAGAAGAGTTTGTGGCTAGCTTAGGCGTGACATTGAACCCTTTCACCACGCAAATTGAACCCCATGATTATATCGCTGAGTTATTCGATGCCATCGCACGTTTCAACACCATACTGATTGATTTTAACCGTGATGTTTGGGGCTATATTGCATTAGGTCACTTTAAGCAAAGAACCATCGCGGGGGAAATTGGCTCTTCCACTATGCCCCATAAAGTGAATCCTATCGATTTTGAAAACTCAGAAGGTAATTTGGGCTTAGCCAACGCTTTGTTTGTTCACTTAGCCACTAAACTTCCTGTATCTCGCTGGCAGCGCGATCTAACTGACTCAACGGTGCTAAGAAACTTAGGTGTTGGTGTGGGTTATGCCATCATTGCCTACCAAGCCACCCTGAAAGGGATCAGCAAGCTACAAGTGAATGAGCAGAGTTTACTGGATGAATTAGACAACAACTGGGAATTACTCGCAGAGCCGATTCAAACCGTTATGCGTCGTTATGGCATTGAAAAGCCATATGAAAAACTTAAAGAATTAACCCGTGGCAAGAAAGTAAATCAGCAAATCATGGCTGAGTTTATCGATGGACTCGAATTGCCAGACGAAGCGAAAACGCAGCTCAAAGCACTGACGCCTTCCAATTACATCGGCCAAGCTGTTGAGCTTGTAAACCAGATTTAAGATGTAGATTATCAGAGGGGAATTCATTCCCCTCTTGTGTGCCCCACACTGCACTGCTATTCGCTCCCTGAACGCCCAAATTTACACCCCATCTTTTTAGCCTATACTCAATCCCTCACGGTCAAATGGAAGACCTTATGGTCACTCGATTATTGCATGCATGGATTTGGTGTGGCATTCCTCAAAATACAACGGCTGACATTAATCCGACGCGGATAAGCAATATCATCAGCCTAATGGTGATATTTATACTTTTGTTACAAGTACCCATTATTATTTATTATTGGCACTTCGGTGGCGGATATAAAGTAACCCTAGTCGTGAGTCACGGCGCGCTTTTTTGTCTCGTTCCTCTTCTGAATCGTATGGGTCTGCAACGCGAAGCAAAATTCATCTTGGTTGGTGTCTTTATCAGCTACATCACCTGGTCATGTGTGGTCTGGCAAGCTAATGTGAACGTACATTACTACTTACTGTTGGGCGTGTTCATTTGCCCTTTTATCTTTAACACCCAAACTATCGCCATGTGGGTATGTATTGAGTCTCATGTCATTGTTTTTCTATTGATTGATGGATTTTATATTTGGCAAGTTAACCCACAATATTTATCTGAATATCATCAGGTCGTCAGTTTCTCCAGCGCCGTTTTTCTCGCTTTATCCTGCACCTTAGCCAGTATGCATATTGGACGAAACATGACGCGAACCCAGCGCAAGCTTTCCATGGCCAATCAACGTTCAGAGGCACTACTGCTTAATATCTTGCCCCGCCCCATCGCTCAACGTTTAAAAAACGTACAAGGTAAAATCGCTGATCAGTATGATCAAGCTTCAATATGCTTTCTCGATCTCGAGAATTTCAGCTTGCTGGTAAAATCACTTAAGGCCCACGAGTTGGTCGACTTACTCGACGACGTTTTTAGTCAATTCGATCGATTAAGTGAACATCATGGATTGGAAAAAATAAAAACCATTGGCGATGGCTATATGGCAGCAGCTGGCGTACCTGAAAGCAATAACGCCCATGCGGTACAATGTTGTGCTTATGCCTTGGCGGTAAAAGAAGCCTTTAGCGCGCTACAAGGTAAATATCACTTAACCACTGGGCTACGCATTGGTATCGGCTCAGGGGAAGTTGTAGCAGGCGTTATTGGTCGCAGCAAATTCTGTTACGATTTGTGGGGGGAAGCTGTTACCCTAGCGGCCAGAATGGAAAGCCACGGTCGAACCAACCAGATTCAAGTGACCCAGTCTACCTACGAAATGGCAAAGCATAAGTATTGTTTCGAGCCACGAGGTAAAGTCAAGATCAAAGGATTAGGGCAAATTAAAACCTATTGGCTGCTAGGGGAAATCGAATAACCCCTTCTTCATTCATCCTATTTTCAGCGCACTGCAATTTTATAAGGCACAAGGGTTTTCCACACGATGTACGTATTTGACAAGTTTGATCCAGCACTATTTTTAGACTCTCACTGGCAAAAACGCCCAGCCGTGTTCAAAGGGGCGTTCTCGCAATTTGTAGATCCTCTTGATGAAAACGAGCTCGCGGGCTTAGCCCAAGACCCAAGAATAGATTCGCGAGTAGTGTCATCTGAAAATGCCAACTGGCACGTTCAACACGGGCCAATCACTGACTTCGAACATGCCTGCCAAGGTAGCTGGAGCCTGTTAGTGCAAAGTGTTGATCAACATGTTGATGAAGCTGACACCCTTATTCGCATGTTTAATTTTATCCCCTATTGGCGCTTAGATGACCTGATGGTGAGCTTTTCAAATGCCGGCGCCGGCGTAGGCCCTCATTTGGACCAATACGATGTATTTATTATTCAAGGTAAGGGCAGCAGACGCTGGCAAGTGGGTGAACGAGGCGAATATTCAACTTACCACCCTCATCCAGATCTCAGTCAAATACAGGGATTTACCCCCGTCATAGATGAGGTACTGCATTCGGGAGATATGCTATATATCCCTGCAGGTTGCCCGCATAATGGTGTCGCATTAGAAGATTGCATGAATTATTCAGTAGGCTTTCGCGCCCCAACACAACAAGATTTACTCTCATCACTAGCGGATTACAGTATTGATTTAGGCTTATTTAAAAAACGCTACCAAGACAAAGGATTAACCCCAAGATCTGATCCCAGTGAATTAGCCGAAGAGGAAATCCGCAGTTTTCGAAACATGCTGCATGACGCCATCGACTCCCCTGACTTCACGCGTTGGCTGACGTCTCACTTCAGTGATACCCAACTAAATCAAGGTTACGATGAGCAACACAATCCTGATTATTCCTTGCAAGAGATACTCGTATTATTCCAACAACAAACAGTGTTTGAGCGCCAACCTGGTATACGCCCTATTTACTTAGCGCAATCGGGGCAGAACACATCATTGGAGTTTTTTATTGAAGGCCAAGCATTTTTTGCTCCACCAGAGCACGCCGAAGCAGTGCGAGCACTTCTTCAATCGCCTTCGTGGCAATATGATTTGAAGACGGATAAAGGCACCGCGCTCACGATCAATCACTTTTGGGTACAGCTTATAAGCGAATTGGTTAATGCTGGCGCCTGGTTACCTCAAGAAGAAATGTTCTAGCGATCAATCAATATTGTATTGCTGAACAGCAAAATCAGTACGAGCTATTGTAAGTGCGCGCTATAGTATTACTCGCAGCATTTCTGTGCATGCAACGTTTGTGCGCTCGGCTACTATTGAGCGCTCGGCATAGGCAACTCTGCGCACGGCAACGGCTATCAATCTTCTTGCAAGTCGCTTATGTCCTCAATTAAATCTTCGATTTCATTGAGGGCTTTTTTCTTTTGTTTTGGGCTTAGCGATTGGCCTAACGCTTCAAGCATAGAAGCGTATACTTGATTATTATGGGCTGAAATAGCCGTCAGTTCGTCACTTTGATAGCGCTCAGGGTGGGACAAAAGCGCTAAAAAGCGCGACGTAAAGTCTTCTTCATGACGCGAGTTGAGTAACATATCGTAGGCCGCCTGCTGGATATGTTGGCGATAATCCATCCATAAATCAAAGCTACTCTTAAAGTCATCAGCGTAATTCACCACTATCTCTTTTTGTGCTTTGCTTAGCTTTCCTATGAACTCTTTAACGTTATCCTGAGTATCTTCAATGTTCTTTTCTAATCGTTCGTCAAATGTGCGATCTGCGCGTTTTTCAATGCGCTCTTCATTTTGCTTCTGTATTTGGGCAAACAAATCTTTGACTTGTTCATCGGTTAATTTTGGGGCTAAATTAACAAGTTCAGGACTAACATGATCTCTAAAGCGTACCCAATGCTGTTTGCCTTCTTCAAAATGATTCAACCACTGGGCCTTGCTAACATGCCCCGCAGAAACCTGTTGATAAACCGTTTGTAGGTGGGCTTTATACTCACTCAGTTCGTCTTGACGATGCCAGTGCATCCATTGTTCAACGTGGTTATCTAAAAGTGATTTCTGACTTTTATCCAGCTCCACGTAGTCGTCTATGTACCAATACATTAGCCAATCTATATTGTTATAAGCGAACTTTGAGCTACACCCTGTAAGTAGCATACCAAGGGTAAAAACGACTAAAATTAATTTATTCATGTCTGTCTCAATCACGCAGGTGAACTAATACCCGAATATAACCATTTAGTCACTCGAAGTCGTGACAATTTCGCCTACTCACTCTACTCTGATTGTTACTAAATATTAGCTATTAATCATATTCTTAACGTTATCTCTGTGGCTTCGGCTGACCTTTAACTCGGTACCATTGGATAATATTAAGTGGTATTCGCCACTGATATGACTGACGAGTTTTTGCACATATTTGATATTCACTATCGCTGAGCGATGCACTCTTACGAATATGCGCGGATCCAACTCTTCTTCTAACTCTTTCATGGTCCGGCGCATAATATGTGTTTGCTCTAGCGCATGTACACACATGTAATCGCCAGCGGCATCTATCCATTGAATTTCAGCGACGGCGACACGCGTTACTTCTGTGCCATCTTTAATCGCTAACACATCACCGTATTGCGTGGTATTGAGCGCTTCACCACTGGCTAATCGGCGTAAAATATCCTCGCAATCATCCCCAGTAAAATCAGCCACTACTTTGGCCAGCGTTTGCTTATGATCTGACTCACTGTGCAACATCACGTGACTGATGACTTTATCTACCGCTGCACGCAAACGTTTCTCATCAACGGGTTTGAGCACATAATCTAGCGCATGCGCATCAAATGCCTTTATTGCATATGTGTCATAAGCGGTCACAAAGATAATCATGGGTACAGGCTGGTTAAGCTCACGCAACTTGTTGATCACTTGAAAGCCGTTTAAGCCTGGCATTTGAATATCGAGGAAAATGAGGTCTGGGCGTAACTGCGGAATGAGGGTCACCGCCTCAAGTCCGTTTTTACACTGGGCAACAAGATTAATTTCTTCGAACTGACCCAAGCGCATCGCTAAGCCTTTGCGCGCTAGAGGCTCGTCGTCGATAACAATAGTGTTAATTTTCATGCACTGCTTCTTGTGTCTCAAATGGGATACGAATAAACACTTTTATACCAGAAGGCTGGCTATTAGAAATACTAAATGAGAAATCATTTTTGTATAACGAGTCCAAACGCTCTTGAATATTTTGCAGACCCACGCCATTTTCGCGATACATTTGGCCTTCTTCAATGTCCGCCCCTGGCCCATTATCGGTCACTTCTAGCATCAGATCTCGGCCAAATACTTTAGCTGAAATCGCAATACAGCCACCCTCTTCTAATTTTGAAATAGCATATTTGATGGAGTTTTCGATTAATGGCTGCAAAATCAAGCTAGGCACTAATGCTTCATTTGCACTGGGTTGAATATCCCAGATAACAGTCAAACGGTCTTCAAAGCGCACTTTTTCGATGGCTAAATAAAGGGTTAATGCCTCAATTTCTTGGCGCAATGGCACTTTTTTTATAGGGTCTTTATCTAGGGAATAGCGCAAGAAGTCGCTGAGGCGAGTTACCATAGACTCAGCGGTTTTGTTGTCTTTCATTAAAATCAGTGTCGAAATGGCGTTTAAGGTATTAAACAAAAAATGCGGATTAAGCTGGTAACGTAACATCTTGATGTGTGCTTGATGCGCCATGGTGGATGCTCTGAGGCTATTTTGTTTTTCTTTGAGCAACATTTGGTAGTTTTTAATACCAAAATAGAGCCCAGTCCAGCAGCCAATCATGATTAAGGAATTCACCGTATTGGTAAAATACATGTACCATTCTTCAGGACGATATCCCTTTTTATATATTTCCCAATAGTTGATGTTTTTCACTAATGCCCACATTAGCGCAATCGTATACACGCTAACTAACACCACCATCAACATTTTTAACGGGCTGAGCTTCATAGCTCGGGCGTAAATGTAACGCAAAGGAATGGTCAATAACCAACCCGCATAGGCATTTAAGATAATCACGAACAGCCAAATACTGCGCATATCGTGCAGGAATGAACCTATATAATAAATTACCGCGAAACCACACCACCCAAGCGTGTGTAGCGTCCAAAACATTCGTTCACGGGTGTCAAATAACGCCTGCCACTTCATTTAAGAAACACCATTAAAATCCAATTAAATCACGATTATACGGGAAAGAAGAAGCAAGTGCTGACGGTTGGGCGTGCGCCCTTCCCCGTTTATCGCATCTTGAGAGCTATTATGGCTCAAAACGGGGATGAGGTGTTTAGTACGCGATATTCATGCGTTTAAGCCAATGTACCCACCACCAAGCAGGCCCTACGAGTAAAAACTGCACATCCTTGAAAAAGGACGGGCTTTTACCTTCGATTTTGTGACCCACAAACTGCAGGATCCACATCACCACAAAGATAGCCAAACAGACAATCCATACTTCGTATATTGAGCTTTCAATCAGCATAATTCCGTATAAAGACACGACGCTCAATAGGGTCATAGCGGCCCCAATAGGGCCTGATAATCGAAAGTAGTACACCAACATTGGAATGACTGCAATGTGCGCCCACGTCACATCGAAGTGCATCAACAGTTCAGGGCGAGGAATAGACCACAGTAGCCCCAACGTAACAAAGTAAATTGCCGGCACGGCAATCGCGTGAATTAAGATATTGAACTTATTGGTATGGCTGTGACCATACTCATTCAACAGGATTTCTATACGGCGCATGTACACTCTCGCTCTATTTTTAACAATAATTTAACAGTTGGCTTGAGGATACCGAAAACCTAATGTCCCGTCTATCCGCCTTTTTGCCAAGGCTATTCGGTATTGATTAATAGTTGGCTCAGCAGCTTGGCCACGTCATTTTCATCATCGCAAAATTGGATCCCGAAATAATGCCGAGTATCATCCTCTTTCTTATTTCGCACATGACCGGACAAACTGATGTCATCCCCCTCTGAATTTGGTATCAGTAACTCAAGCTCCTGATCCACAGTTGGCTTTACCCCTTTTGCGTCGCGCCCAATACTGATCATACAACCCTGATTCGAAATATCGCGCACCAAACAAGGTACAATGTGGCTGCGCTCTTGGCTATCAATTAACAACGCAGCGATGCGCGTTTGGGCTCGCTGTTCAGCGCGTAAACCGTGACTTTGAATACTTTCCGGGAATGAGGTAAATACCAACTTAGATGGCCGGGTGATCACTATGATTATTTTGACTTTGAATGCGACTATCTCTCCCGTTTCATCTTCTAAAATGCAGCGCACAATCATAGTATTATTCATGTAAATTGCGCCACCAAGACCTGCCCACTTGTTCTCATCAGGGAATCGGAAGATCAGATTTCGGCTCCCATCTATGCCCACGAATTCCGTTTTTACTCGTCTTTTTAATGTTGGCGAGTGAATTTGCAAGTCTACAATCATGCCCGGTCGCATCGATCGCAGCTTAAATAAATCATCACTTGATAGCCCGCTATTGTGTGGCAAAGGTCAAATATCCTGTAGTATCAAAAACAAAGTAAACTGTACTTTGTCCATTTAACGTAAAATTTACTTTAATATAAAGTGTTTTCGTAAAGATTCATCCTCAAATTGAATTTATTCAATGCGAATCGACTTCAGTCATCTCCATGTTTTTTAAGGTTTTAGTTCATGCTTCAACATTCTGCTGATATCCACTACACCCTCAACGTTTCTTCTCTTGCCGGGCATATGCTAGACGTCTCATTACAGATTAATATGCCCTCAAGTGATGGTCATGAACTGACGTTACCCGCTTGGATACCCGGCAGTTACATGATCAGGGATTTCGCGAAAAATATCGTTGAAATATCCGCTCAAGACGCCCAAGGTCAGGCATTATCGATACATAAACTAGATAAACAAACTTGGAAACTGCCAGCAAACTCTGGCCCAATAACGGTAAATTACAGTGTTTACGCGTTTGATTTATCGGTACGCAGTGCTTACGTATTTGACGATTTTGCCTTTTTTAACGGCACAAGTACTTTCCTAGCGATCAAAGAGCACCGCGAAGCACCTGTGCTAGTAACCCTAATCAAGCCTGAACAAGCCCAATGTCAACATTGGCGCGTGGCAACTACCTTGCCCCTTGCTAAAGCCACCAAGCACCACGATTTCGGGGACTACTGCGCTGACAATTACAACGACTTGATAGACCATCCCATTTTAATGGGAAATTACGATATCGTGCCTTTTGACGTTGCTACCCCAGTAGCCAGCACCTCTTCGCAACAAAGCACTGAACATACCTGTCACTTTGAGTTAATTCTGGCCGGCGGACATCGCAGCGATACCCAGCGCATGGCAGCAGACTTGCGTAAACTCTGCGCCCATCATTTCGCCTTATTCGGCGATACGCCGCCCGTTGAGCGCTATCTGTTTATCACCATGCTAACAGGCAAAGATTTTGGCGGCCTTGAGCATATGTCTTCTACAGCATTGCTTTACAGCAGAGATGATTTGCCCAGTACCGTCCAAGCAGATCACATGCCTGATGGTTATCGTACTTTTTTGAGTTTATGCAGCCACGAATTTCTGCATACTTGGCATGTAAAACGTACCAAACCCGCTGCGCTGCAGGCCAGCAACCTTAGTCATGAAGCGTACACTCCCCAACTATGGATTTACGAAGGCTTCACCAGCTACTACGACGATTTAAGCCTTACCCGCAGTCATGTGACGAACAATGAAAGCTATTTAGAAGTATTAGGCCAAACGCTTACGCGTTTAGAGCGTAATGCGGGTCGCTTTAAACAAACCGTTACAGCCTCAAGCTTTGACGCCTGGACCAAGTTCTATCAACAAGATGCTAGCGCCATCAACAACATTGTCAGTTATTATGTCAAAGGGGCTGTTATCGCGCTGTGTCTTGATTTGCACATACGCGCGGCAAGTCAACACACCAAAAGCTTAGACGATGTCATGCGTTACTTATGGCAGCACCATGGCAAAATGAATATAGGCACGCCGGATGACATTATTCAACATATCGTACTCAACGAGATGGGTTTACCACTCGCTGCGTTCCTGCAAGATGCATTGCACACAATCAAAGAGCTCCCGGTCAGCGACCTATTGCATGACTTTGGGGTGACATTGCACAAGCGCCCACGTATTGATGCCAGCGATGCGGGTGGAAAGCCAGCTCCTCGGGTCCAAAAAACTCAGTTTGGCGCAGCCTTTAAAGCTGCAGATACCGGGGTATTAGTGACCCAAGTTAGCGAAAATACGCCAGCCTATAACGCTGGACTACAAGTGGGCGATCAGCTGATCAGTTTTGATGACTGGCAAGTGTCCGCTGCAAACTTACTGACAATTTATAATCAATATGCTGCCAAAAGTAACGTGACGGTAACGGCTCTGCGTCACCAACGGCTTAAACAACTTGACCTCACCGTAGAAAGTGCCACGCGAGACACGATTTACTTGACCATATCGGATGTGCAAAAGTTGAAAAACTGGCTGCCTGTAAGCAAATAAAACGCTTCGCTCATGGTGATGCTCCCCCTAAAGAGAACAGCAAAATCACCAAGAAGGGTAGTTAATCCTGGCCCTTGCACCATTTTTGTACATTTGACTGCTTTGCCGGCAAAATTGGTGCAGGTATCACTGCTTTATCCCAGCCGTACTTTATAATTCTCTTTTAAATGAAGGTCATAGCCAAATATATCTCGGGCATGAACTTTGCTGTATACGTTAGCGCATTGTAAATTTGCTATTTATTCAAATAATAAAAAGGACACGTCCATTGCAAACACAACCACTCGATATACAGCAATTCATTTCGGATATGCCAAAAGCAGAGCTGCACGTACACCTTGAGGGCACTCTGGAGCCTGAACTAAGTTTTGCCTTAGCTGTAAAAAACCGTATTCCGTTGGAGTTTGACACCCCAGAGCAACTCATCGCCGCGTATGATTTTCACGACCTGCCTTCATTTTTAAAAATTTACTACGCGGGCATGAATGTACTGATAAAAGAAGAAGATTTTTATCAGCTTACCTGGGACTACTTGACCAAAGCAGCCAGCGAAAATATCGTCTACGCAGAGCTATTTTTTGATCCCCAAGCGCATACATGCCGTGGGGTAAGTTTTGAAACCATTATTACCGGCATTCATAAAGCGCAGTTAGATGCAGAGCAAAAGCTTGGCATTAGAAGTCAACTGATTATGTGCTTTTTGCGCGAGCTTAGCGCTGAGTCAGCAATGGAGCACCTTAAACTTGCTATGCCCTATCTACCATGGTTAGTGGGCGTGGGGCTAGATTCTAATGAGCGCGATAACCCACCCGCTAAGTTTGTCGAAGTGTTCGAATATGCCAAAGCGTTGGATCTAAAGTTAACGATGCATTGCGACGTCAATCAGCACAACACTCTGGTGCACATTAAGCAGTGCTTGGACGACATTCAGGTTGACCGTATCGACCACGGCGTAAATGCCCTACAAGATCCCGCTTTGCTAGAAAAGATTAAGCACAAGCAACTGGGCTTAACCGTATGTCCTATTTCCAACCGATTCGTGGTGCAATCATTAACCTCTAATGAGGTTCGCCAAATGCTTGAACATGAATTACTGGTTACCATCAATTCTGATGATCCTGCATATTTTCGCGCTTACCTAAATGAAAACTTTATCGAGCTACAAAAAGAAGGGCAATTTAGCGCACAAGAGATGGTTACTTTAGTGGAAAATGCCTTCAAAGTTTCATGGTTAAAAGACACTGAAATCAGTCAATATCTTTATCAGGTAAGCCAGTATGTAAAACAAGCTGAATACCAAGCGGCTTAAGCGCTTTCTCGCTAATTTAACGCCAATTTAGCGCTTATTTAGCGCTGTTAACCATAGAGCTTATTGTGGGTGAGGCTAATGGTCATTAGCCTTATTTTCAAGAAGCTAAACGGATGTATAACTGATAACCGCGAACGTTTATCAATGGTTGTGATACACATTTTGATTGTTATCCCCGCGCTGTGAAGCGCACTATAAGGGGATAACTTCAAATGAACCGTTAAGGACCAACCATGATAAAGGCCTATGCTGCACACGAGCCAAAAGGCGAACTAACCCCCTACGAATACGACCCGGGCGAACTAAAACCGAACGAAGTCGAACTTGACGTTATGTATTGCGGCGTGTGCCATAGTGATTTGAGCGTCATTGATAACGAATGGGGGATCAGTAAATACCCAGCAGTAGGCGGTCATGAAGTAGTGGGGAGAATTCGCCAAATCGGCGATGCGGTAAAAGGCTTGAGAGTCGGCCAAGTTGCGGGCTTAGGCTGGCATGCTGGCTATTGCACTCATTGTCACCAATGCGACACTGGGGATCACAATTTATGCGCCAAAGCACGACCGACGATCGTTGGTCATCACGGCGGATTTGCCGACAAAGTTCGTGCCCAAGAAACCGCTGTGGTGGTTATTCCTGATGGAATCGATCTCGCATCAGCTGGCCCTCTATTTTGTGGCGGCATTACGGTTTTTAACCCCTTAAGCGAGTTCAATATCAAACCCACGGATAAGGTGGCGGTTATCGGAATCGGCGGTTTGGGGCACCTTGCCTTGCAGTTTTTAAACGCGTGGGGCTGTGAAGTCACCGCATTTACCTCAAGTGAATCCAAGCAAAAAGAAGCGCTGTCATTAGGCGCTCACCGCGTTATCAATTCCCGAGACAAAACCGACATCAAACAAGCCGCAGGGGAATTCGACCTTATTATTTCAACCGTGGCAGTTACATTGGATTGGGAAGCATATATAAGCACCCTAGCGCCTCGAGGACGACTGCATTTTGTTGGCGCCATTACCGAGCCGTTAAACATCAGCGTGTTCTCGTTAATGTCACAACAGCGCAGCGTGTCAAGCTCACCTGTTGGCAGCCCCGCAACCATCGCAAAAATGCTTGAATTCGCTAAGCTACATGACATTAAGCCTGTTATCGAAACCTACTCTTTCGATGAGATAAATCAGGCACTCGAGCACCTGCGTACAGGGGATGTGAAATACCGCATTGTTTTGAAGCGCTAAGCGTTTGATGCTATAGCATCGCGCCCTTAGGCTATCTGCCCAAGGGCGCAACGTGAATCCCTTCGATACTAAATCAGCCCCGAGGTGGTGACGTTTCAAGGTCCTGTTTGCGCCACAAGAAATACACGACCGGCACCACCAGTAAACTCAATATCAAAGCACTTGCCATGCCACCCACCATTGGGGCAGCAATTCTACTCATCACCTCAGAGCCGGTGCCACTCGCATACATCACAGGGAGCAAACCTATCACTATCGTTGCCACTGTCATCATGACAGGGCGCACTCTTAATCCCGCTCCGTGGATAACACTCTCTCGTAGATCCGTTAAGGTTATGTGCTTGGCGTCGCGAGCCGCATTTATTTGCAATTGTGCATATGCCTGATTCAGATACACCAACATGATGACGCCTATTTCAACCGCCACCCCCGCCAGCGCGATAAAACCGACGCCAACCGCCACAGACAGATTGTACTGCGCTAAATACAGTAGCCACACCCCCCCTATCATCGCCAGTGGTAACGTACCTAAGATGATGGCAACCTCGGCAAAGCGCTTGAAATTCAGATATAACAACAAAATGATGATCGCCAACGTCAGCGGTACGACATACGTGAGCTTGTCTTTTGCACGCTCAATGTATTCGTATTGACCGGCCCACGTGACGCTGTAGCCAGCAGGTAAGTCTAGCTTCTGTGCAAGTAATGCCTGACCATTTTCCACGTAGTGGCTGACATCGATATCTTGGATATCGATAAATATCCAGCCATTAAGACGAGCATTCTCACTTTTGATTGCCCCTGGACCATCGTCGAGATAAACCCGAGCCACCTCACCCAAGGTTATATGCTGCCCATCTGCTGTCACAATGGGTAGCAAACTAATTTGCTCTGGTGAATCTCGATAGGCCTCTGGGTAGCGAACATTGATAGGATAACGCGCTAAGCCTTCTACCGACTCACCCACATTAACGCCGCCTATCGCCATTGATACATCTTGTTGAATAGCGCGAATGCTCAAGCCATATCGGGCTGCGGCTTCTCTATCTATATCAAGCTTGATATAACGCCCTCCCACTGCCCGCTCGGCGTATACAGATGCTGAGCCTTGCATAGGCGTTAATAACCGCTCGATGTCTCGCCCTATTCGTTGAATGACGTCTAGGTCCTCACCGGCAACTTTGATGCCCACAGGGGTCTTAATACCGGTCGCTAGCATATCTATGCGAGTTTTAATCGGCATCACCCAAGCGTTAGTGATCCCAGGAAGCTGCAATGCGTCATCCAGAGCGTGGCGAATATCCTCCTTCGTCATGCCGTCGCGCCATTCGCTTTCAGGTTTGAACTGAATGAACGTTTCAATCATGGTCAACGGCGCAGGGTCAGTGGCGGTGTCTGCGCGGCCTATTTTACCAAACACGTTTTTTACCTCTGGCACGGTGCGTATAAGTTTGTCAGTTTGTTGTAATATTTCTCGCGCTTTGCCGATAGAAATACCGGTATACGTGCTGGGCATATACATCAAATCCCCTTCATCCAGAGGCGGCATAAATTCAGAGCCAATGTGTTTAAGTGGATAAAAACCAACCACAGTAATCACACCCGCTGCCACTAACGTTGTTTTTGGATAGCCCAAAACGGTTTTTAGTGCGGGCATATACAAGGCGACCAAGCCGCGATTAATCGGGTTTCTGTGCTCATTTATGACTTTTCCTCGTATGACATACCCCATCAGCACAGGCACCACACTGATGGCTAAGCCGGCCGAGGCTGCCATCGCGTAGGTTTTGGTAAATGCCAACGGTGCAAACATTCGCCCTTCTTGTGCTTCAAGCATGAAAACCGGTAAAAAGCTGACGGTGATAATTAACAGGCTAAAAAACAATGCGGGCCCGACCTCAGAAGCAGACTTGGCCACAATATCCCACCGATTGGCGTCTGTCAGTGGTGTGTCTTGCATATGTTTATGCATGTTCTCAATCATCACTATCGCCCCATCGGTCATCGCCCCTATAGCGATAGCGATTCCTCCAAGAGACATAATGTTGGCGTTAATGCCCTGCCAATACATGATCGCAAACGCCACGAGTATCCCCAGGGGTAAACTGACAATGGCCACTAAAGATGAGCGAACATGAAACAAAAACAACGCGCACACTAGCCCCACGATCAACAGCTCTTCTAGCAGCTTGGACCATAAATGCGTGACAGCGCTGTTGATCAACTCTGAGCGGTCGTATACCGGTACCACCTCTACACCATCAGGTAAGCCTTGCTTAAGCACCTCAAGTTTTGCTTTAAAGGCTTCAATGGTCTTTTGCGCATTTTCGCCAAAACGCATAACGGCGATACCGCCAACGACTTCCCCTTCACCGTTTAGCTCGGCAATGCCCCGGCGCATCTGAGGGCCTAGTGCAATACTCGCCACATCGCGCAACAACACAGGTACTCCCTGCTTGTTAACACCAAGTGGAATGCGAGCAAGATCGTCACGTTGTTGCACATAACCATTAATTGAAACCAAATACTCAGCTTCGGCCATCTCAACCACTGACGCCCCCACTTCCTGATTGCCTTGCTGTATCGCGGTTTGTACTAAGCTTAACGGAATATTGTAAGCACGCAGTTTATTCGGGTCGACCACCACCTGATACTGCTTAATCATGCCGCCAATAGCAGCGACCTCGGAAATACCCGGTACGGTTTGCAATTCGAATTTTAAAAACCAATCCTGTAATGCCCGCAGCTCGCTTAAATCATGTTGCCCGCTTTCGTCCTTGAGGGCATATATATACACCCAGCCCACGCCTGTAGCATCAGGGCCCAATTGCGGTTTGGCTTGCGACGGCAAATTGGGGCTCACCTGAGACAAATATTCCAGCACCCGCGTTCGGGCCCAATATGGGTCGGTATCGTCATTAAAAATGACGTATACGTAAGAGTCGCCAAAAAATGAAAAACCACGAACGGTTGTTGCTCCAGGCACAGACAACATGGCCGTGGTGAGCGGATACGTTACTTGGTCTTCCACTACTTGTGGAGTTTGACCGGGATAGCTGGTTTTAATAATAACCTGCACGTCAGATAAATCAGGGATCGCATCCACAGGCGTATGCTTGAGACTAAAAAGCCCCATACCAACCATCATCCCTGTTAACAGCAGCACTAATAGCCGATTGTTCACGGACCAACGAATGACATGCACAATCATGGTGTTTCCTCATCGGCGAATGAGAGCTTAGTGATCACAAAGTCACCGTCACGTATTTCGAAGGTAAATTGAATCGACTTGGTTTCTTGCAGCCTATTAATTTGGGCGTATTCAAGCTCACGACCCAGCACAAAGTTCATCGTCGCAGGCCCGCGATTCCATTTTTCAATCCCGGCGCGACTGATATTTACCTGCCTAGTAGACACATCAACGCTATTAATGACACCGCGAACACTTGCTCGTTGAATATTTGGCTTGTTCGCACCAAAGTGGGTATCCATATCAGGCATGTCTTGCGTATCAGCCATGCCTTGCATGTTTGGCGCACCATGGTGCTCATAACGCTTAAAATCTGACGAAATACTGCTCTGTGAATCCAATAAAAACTGCGCCGAAACTACCACCTCGTCTCCCGCTTGAATGCCACTTAGTATTTCGATGAAGTCCCTGTTCATGCGCCCAAGCTTAACCTCTATAGATTTAAAATAACCATCTCCTAAAGCGAGTACCACGCGATCCTGAACACCCGTTCGAATAACGGCGCTGCGCGGCACAAGTACCACGGGCAGGCTTGAGTTTGCCTTGATCGTAATATTTGCGAACATATTTGGCTTTAGCAGGCGATCGGGATTTTCGAAACGAAGACGCACACGTAAAGCCCGGGTTGTTTCATCTAACGACGGATAAATATAATCCAATTTTCCTTGCCACCGTCGCCCTGGTAAGTACCCCACGCTCATCGTCACCCCAAGCCCTTCTTCGAGCAAGTCAACTTGTTGCTCGAAGACTTCAGCTTCTACCCAGACCTCATCCAAACTGGCAATCGACATCAAGGTTGTACCCGGCTCTACATAAAACCCGTGGCGTATTTTAAGGTGTTCCAGCACCCCAGATTGAGGCGCGTAAAACGTCACGCTTTGCATTACTTCATTGCTACTATCAAGTTGGACTAATGCTTCTTGTGGCATGTGTAATGACTGCAACCGTAAACGCGCTGCTTTTATCAAAGCGTGGCTCTTACCTTTTTTCGCTAGTAAATACTCCTCCTGAGCACTGACCAACTGGGGTGAATAGATGCCGTATACTTTTTGCCCTTTGGTAACAGCTTCACCTGCGGTGCTGACATACAAGGCATCAACCCAACCCTCAACTCTTGGGTGCATATGCACAATTTTGTCTTCGTTATAGCCCACGTATCCCACTGTTTGAATAGTGTTTTCAAGGGGGGCATTGCGCGCAAAGTCTGTACGTACACCTAAATTGTTCATCACATTGGGTGACACTTTTACCCGTCCTGCCTGCTCACTTTGCGAAGTGCCACTGCCATCATCGCCAGCACCATAAAACGGAATAAGATCCATGCCCATGGGGGATTTACCCGGTTCATCACGGCGGAAATTTGCATCCATTGGCGCCACCCAATACAAAGGCGTTTTTTTAAGTTGCGTTTGGGCGGCGTCACTTGAGTGACTCATACCCGTATTCGATGCTTGCTCGTTTAACTGTGAGTAAATAACAAGGGCAATAACTGCACCGACAACAAACGAAATGGTGACACTGAAAAAGGGTTTCATGGGCGATTTTCCTGATAATGCGAAGACAGCAGTGACTGCCCAGGTAGAAAGTAGTTAATTTTAGCGCGCACTTTTTGCTGCTTTACCACTAAGGCAAGACGTTCAAACTCCGCCTCGTTAGCTGTGATCAATACCTCTGATGCCAGTGCTAAACTCCCGTAGTCGTGGCTTAAATTCGCCACGCTAACCTCTTTTTGCTCAGCAATATTCGGCAGAATAACCCCCTCGTAATGCGCTACACGCTTTTGGTATTGGCGGTATTGCACAGCTAAGTCATTTAATTGCCCCACCATTTCACGCATAACCAAGCGATACTCTGTTCGCATCGCTTCTTTTTGATGATGTGCTGCAGCCAAAGCATTATCTTGTTTAGCACGAGAAAAAAGCGGCATGTCCATGCTCACACTTACTGACCAAAAATCGGCGCGACGTTGATTGAAGGCGTCGTCTTGCCGATAGGCGTAACCTAGATTTACCCCCCACAGCGGAGCATATTGTGCTGCTGCTAACTTAACGTCCCCTTCGCTAGCGCTAATAGATTGCTGTGCTGCTTTAGCACGGGGGTGTTGCGATACAAGTGCCTGTAATGTGTTCAGCGTCGCTTGTGCGCTAATGGGCTCTTGTTCAACAAAGCGAGGTACAGCAGCAAATAATGGCAAGTGCTGACCAGCATCTTCATTTAAATGACAGGCTTGTAGCTGCGACGACGGCCGCACTTCGTCATGGGCAATAGTGGGTTTGTCATCATATCCATCTTCCCGAGCTAACCATTGGCACAACTTGGCTTGTGTTGAACGTTTGCTGCTATTGATTTCAACAATTCTGTCGTCCACTTTGGCCAAGGTGAGTTGCGCCATCAGCACGTCATTTTGGGTGGCTCTGTTACGGCGACTGGCAAACGTGGTCGCGTAATTCGCTTTACTAATATCAATCAGTTGCTGCAATGTCTCTCGCAACTGCAGAGCCAATGCAATCTCTTGATTTGCTTGGTATAAGTCTAACCACATCAGCGTCACGGTTAATGCGACTTGCTTCAAACGATCGTCACGCAGAAAAGGTTGAACAGCAGCAAGTTGTTGGTAACGCTGGCGGCTAATACGGCGACTTTGACCACGGGTGAACGATTGCTTCACCCCCACCTTAAACTGGGTCATGGGCTCTTGATCTAGCGCAAAGCCGTCGCTAGGTACGTTCAATAAACCAAATGACAGTTCAGGATTAGGTAAAGAATCACTGGCCAGCCCTTGAGCACGCAACGCGTATTCTTTTTGTTGGCTACCGTCTAACCATGGGTCTTGCTGCTGAGCTTGTAAAATGGCTTGGGATAAAGACATTCCCCAACTCATTGATGATGCAAATACTAGGGATAACAGCAAGCAAGCTGTAAGCAGCACTTTGTTTTTGACTTGACCCAATATTTTGATACGTAGAGGGTGCACTAAAATAGTCAACGTCATGATGTGTCTCGACAAACATTTTTAAGCGATGCGATCTGAGCGCTTTATTCTGAGCGTTATATTCTGCGCTCTTTATTCTGAGCGTTACATTCTGCGTTCTTTACACGGTAAGAGGTGCATAGCACAGGGCGCATAGTCAGTTTCACATCGCTTGCGTTATTTCGAAGAGAAAGAGTGAGTCATTCACCTCGCTTTCTCGATTAAAACAATATTTGGGCAAATTTAAGCCCAATTAGATTGTGTTAACCGCTTATAGGAGGGCGTTTTGCTCTAGATTGGAAGGGGTTCGCGGTAGAGAACAAAACACTGATGATTTTGTCGTCTGAGCGAAAGAAAGTCATATCAGTAGTAGAGGCAATTATCACCCCTGCACCGCAAGCACTTTCGGGACAATGGCAAGAATCGGCAGTGTCTTCGTCGCAGCACGCCATTTGCATATCACTGGCCTGAGCCTGGTGGTCGCTGGCGATACCTGACTTAGCGAGCGTGTGCGACGCCTGCATCAAACACGGCGCATCGTCATCACTTTGGGCGGTATTTAGCGTTTGATTTTGAGTATGCGAGCGCGGCATGGAAGCATCATCAGCGCCCATTTGCATGCTGATACATGTCATTCCATTCACACCAAAAGATTGCATGGCAAGCAGCAATACGATCAACAGGTAAGATGTAAATTTATGACTCATGAAATGCAAATACTCATCTTGTGCACTAAAAATTCGGCGTCAATATGCCAAGTAAGCTTAGTTTATCCTTTAATTACGGTAACTTGCACGACAAATTTGCAGGCGTATTGCTAATGGTTGTGTTGGCGCTTATTAATTCGTCAGCAGCATAACGACAACAAATTGTCAGCGCATTAAGCTTGCTATGCGCCGTCATATTCAATACCGCCGCGTTTCGCGCTGCTGTATTACAGTCTATTGCTTTTGACTCTGTCGCTTTCTACTCTTCACCTCCCGGCTCAACTGCTCTAGGCAGTGACGGCAATACCCTACGTGCCAAAGCCACCCAAAACGGACTGGCAAATAAACTCAGGGCTATCACTGCCACGGTCACATGGTAACCATAATCACTGATAAGCTTTGATTGGCGGCCAAGCGTAGCCAAGATAAAGCTGAACTCCCCGACTTGAGCAAGCATCGCCGCAGCATAAAGGCTTTTTGTCCAACTGACGTGTAACAAGCGCAGTGTGAAGGTCGCTATCAAGGTATTACCCACCAGCACCATGAGCAGCAATGAGATTAATAAGGTACTGTTTTGCACGATAAACTGCACGTTTAGCAACATGCCGATAGACATAAAAAATAACGCAATAAACACCACATGAAAGGCTTGTAAGCTGCTTCTGATCCACATCGAATCTTTCATTTTCGCCACCAGCATGCCGCCAACAAAGGCACCTAGTGCAGTCGATAAATGCATCAACCCAGACAACAAGGCTAAGCCAAAACAACATAAAAGCGCGCCAAAAACTTGAAGTTCGTGGTTCACCTTAAGCTTATTCAACCACGTGAATTCAATGTATTCTTGATTTAGCAACCAACGTACTAGTAACAACACACCTATGCCCGCCCCAACCTGCATGGCGATCACATCGGACTGCACCCCGGTTTCATCCATCATGCCAATCACAATGACCATGGGGATCACAGCCAAATCTTGCACCAGTAACACGCCTAACACATGCTGACCTTGCTCACTATGCAACTCGTTGCTGTCTTGCATCAATTTAAGCACCACAGCCGTACTACTCAAACTCAGCACAAAGCCCAATAACACGATACGCTGCAGCGACCAATCAAGCAGACTACCGACCAAGTACACGCATGCCACACACAGAACAATTTGTAACCCTGTGCTGCCAATAGACACCCGCCAACTACGCCGTAACTTATCAGGGCTCACCTCCATACCGATGAAAAAAAGCAGCAGTATGACGCCGAACGAGCCCATGGTCTCAATCACATTAATGTCGTTAATTAGGCCTAAACATTGGGGGCCAACAATCAGCCCCGTCATTATATAAGCCAAAACAAGAGGGAGTTTGAAATACCTAAAGGCAAGTGAAAGAAATAGTCCAATCAAAGTGGTTCCCACTACTGCGGGTAAAACAGGGTCAAAATGCATAGTGCTCAATTTACAAGTTTTTCATCTACTAAAAAGACAGCGGCTAGGCCAAAGGTTCCCGTTTGACAAGCTTTGTCACACTTTTAAGTAGTCGCTTAAACGCCGTGCTGACTGCTCGTACTCAGCAGTGTTAGCGCTATCCGATGGGCAGCTATGTGGTGTAAATCGACAACGTTGCATCTTGTTTTGTTGGTGGGCTGCTCAGAGATAGCTTCAGGGCTTTGATAATTGATGTACTTTATTGACGCATTTTTTTGATTTACTTTATTGGCGTACGCTATTGGAACACTCTATTGGCGCACTCTATTGGCACACTTTGTTTGGCGCACTTCGTTGAATGAAGTATGAAAAATGTTCCCTATCAGGTGTAGTAGGTACTCAAAGGCAACCAAAGAGACCAAAGCTTTTGCACATCATTTAGCGCTGTCATTGGCTGGAAACCTTTATTCTAGGACGCTAAGCCCCAAATGCTAAATCCGGTATTTTCCTTGCTACTTTGAATCTAGAAGTGAGTTGCTGCTGTTGGCGTTAGCACCGCATAAATAGAATGACAGAGAACTAAACGCCTGGAAGACAGAGGATTGCGGATTGCGGATTGCGGATTGCGAATAGAAAATCAAAAATCGAAACTCGCGCATTATAAACACGACAAAGAGTGCAAAAAGTAAACGGGAGGTAAAATGGCTGGTGGTTGGGCAAAAGACGGTGCAGTACAAGACCAGATAGACGCGAGCGTTGAAGAAGCGGTAGCCCGCGCAAAGAGTCAGATGTTGAAAGGCGAAAGTGCTGAATTCTGTGAAGAATGTGATGAACCTATTCCTGAGCGCAGACGCGTCGCATTACCCGGGGTTCAGTTGTGTATCAATTGCCAAACAGAGATAGAAAAGCACGCAAGTGTTACCTCCTCTATTAATCGCCGCGGCAGTAAAGACAGCCAATTAAGATGATCCGCAGCGCTCCCCTTCATAGCTTTGCTGCCTGACATCGAATTGACGATTGGCTTATCAAGCTCGCCTCCTGAAGTCACAATGCTTGACTCTAAGGTTTGATATATATGGTCTTTAAAGCTATCCAAGCCAACTGGTGTAAACCAAATTGGTTAAACTGAATGATGTAAACCGAATTGCTTAAAGCGGATGATTTACACCCAATAAGCAAAACAAACGTGTTTAAGCCAGAGAAACCAAACACAGCTCTTATAGCCACGTAAGGCTAATCCCCAGTCTACATGACATGGAGCATGGGCGTTTTTATCCCTTGTCATTTTAACGTCAATTTTTACTGGTAGCATGGCTGCTGGTAAGATGGCTGTCCTAATGAACAGTTTTTTTTATCGCGACATATAGCATGTGAAATACAGCTTGTTGAAAATAGCGCGCGAAATACAGGGCGTAATAAGGTCAATACATGAATAACAAAAATGGCTTAAGCCAGCTGCAAGAGTCCACTTTTAGCAAAATATTTACACTACTCGCTTTGAAATTAGGCTGCGCAACAATCCTTGTAATGATGGCTAGCAATGCGTTTTCAGCTAGTTTTAATTGCCAAAAGGCGGCCCAAACTGACGAAAAAATAGTATGCGGAAGTGTAGAGCTGTCAACGTTAGATGAACAACTCAGCAAACGGTACAAAGTCGCCATCGCTAACAATCAAGCTCAGCCGGCAAAGAAACTTGAAATTCAGCGCAGCCAAACCCAGTGGCTTTCACAACGCAAGGCGTGTCATTTCAGTTTTGATTGTATAAAGCGAGTTTACCGAAAAAGGATCAATTCACTCATCGCATTGTCTCGCACCGAGAGTGCTTTTTCTTGGGGGGGTAACTATCGCCAAACACCAAGTACCAGCGCAACGCGTTTAGGCTCAGCAAGAGAGCGACAACCTATCAAAGTGCTATCACAAACTGATGTCATGCTTAATGGCTACCCTTGGTTTCAAATTGAAATTGACGGTCAAAAAGCCTATCAATGGGGCGGGATCATCTGCGATCCCCTCTTCCCAAATACAACCTTTTGTGAATAAGCTGGTCTTCTTACCGCATCACAATTAGAGGCCCGTAACAATAAAGCGCATACTGATTTTAGCCATTAAATTATTGTTCTACTTCAAACGGCGGTCTTGGCCGCTCATCCACAGTCAGTTTAAACACATCAGGGCGCGAGTAATGCCCAGCAGGGTCTAAATCGTAACGCGCCTTAATAATGTCATCTAAGTCGATTTCAGCGCTGATCAAGCCTTCTTCGTTATACAATGGCCCAGCGAGTATTTCGCCCATTGGCGATACGATCATACTGCCACCACGAATTAATGGCTTATCCGCTGGCCATGCCTGATCGAGCATTTCGCCCGGTTTAGGTGGCCCTTGATATTGGCAGGCGCTGACCAGAAAATTTCGTCCTTCGTAGGCAATGTGGCGCATACTTGCCTGCCAAATATCTCGGTCGTCCACGGTAGGTGCGCACCAAATATCCATACCCTTGGCGTACATAGTGCTGCGAAGTAACGGCATGTAATTTTCCCAGCAAATGGCAGCCCCCACACGCCCTGCCGAGGTCTCCACAATAGGGATCGTCGAGCCATCGCCCTGGCCCCATATTAGGCGTTCGCTGGCAGTTGGCATCAGTTTTCGATGCTTATGCACCTCCCCCGCTTGAGTGATAAATAACGCGGTGCAATATAAAGTACTGCCGCCCCGTTCAATAATGCCAATCACCACTGCAGTATTACATTCACGCGCTAATTCGATTAAGGCTTGCACCTCAGGGCCATCTATTTCAACCGCTTGCTTAAAATAAGCCATGTACTGTTCACGCCCTTGTTCGGTGCGATAACCCACACGGGTGCCAAAATCCGAGCCTTTTGGGTATCCCCCTAAAAGGGCTTCAGGCATCACCAATACATCACACTGGCTATCAATAATGGCGTCTTTAAAGCCCAATATCCGCTTTAGCGTGTCGCTCGTGCCTAAGGCAGATGAGCCAAGTTGTAATGCTGCAATCGTTTTAGTGTTCATTAATATGTGTGCTTCCCAATATTCCCAAGTCGTAGCGTGAATGTGCCGCATTTTTCGACGTGCTGTCAATATGCCTATTCATGCTTAGCAGTTATTCCCTCACTTGCACTGGTGTGCTGTGGGCCTTACTCTTAGATAAAAAATAAAAAGGCCTAACCATGACAGCACAGACAGTAACACCTGAAACAGAAAACCACGCTGGAACACAGGAACAGAGCGCTTCTGCTTTTCCGTATTTGCTCAGCCCATTGGACTTAGGTTTTACCACATTAAAAAACCGCACGCTGATGGGCTCAATGCACTTGGGCTTAGAGGAAGAAAAAGGGGGTTTCGATAAGTTAGCCGCTTTTTATGCAGAGCGTGCCAGAGGCGGTGTCGGCTTAATCGTTACCGGCGGCATAAGCCCTAACATTGCCGGATGGGTAGCCCCGTTTGCTGGACGCATGAGCAGTTTGCGCCACGCCAAAAAACATAAAATCATTACAGATGCGGTGCATCATGAAGGAGGCAAAATTTGCATGCAAATTTTGCACTCAGGTCGCTACGGTTACCATCCGTTTAATGTCTCTGCGTCAGCAATTAAAGCGCCTATTGCGCCATTTAAACCCAAGGCACTCACCTCACGTGCAGTTAAACGCACCATTGCCGATTATGTGGCCTGTGCAAGTTACGCCCAAGTCGCCGGGTACGATGGTGTGGAAATAATGGGCTCTGAAGGCTACCTGATAAACCAGTTCTTCTGCGAGCGTACCAATCAACGGGACGATGAATGGGGCGGTAGCGTAGAAAACAGAGCCCGCCTAGCCGTTGAAATAGTCACCCAAACACGGCAAAAAGTCGGTAGCGATTTTATCATCATCTATCGCTTATCCATGCTGGACTTAGTAGAGGGCGGTGCACCATGGAGCGAGGTGGTTTACCTAGCTAAAGCCATTGAACAAGCTGGTGCAACACTTATCAACACAGGGATTGGCTGGCATGAAGCGCGAGTACCTACCATAGTTACGTCCGTTCCCCGGGCAGCATTTAGCTGGATAACGCAAAAGATGAAAGCTGAGGTTTCGCTTCCGCTTATCACCACCAACCGCATTAATACTCCTCAGATCGGCGAAAAAATATTAGCTGAGGGCCAAGCCGATATGGTGTCGATGGCGCGCCCCTTCTTGGCAGACTCACAGTTTGTCGCCAAGGCCATGCGCGACGAATCAGACCAAATCAATACCTGTATTGCCTGCAATCAAGCCTGTTTGGATCATGCCTTTGCTCAAAAGCGAGCCAGTTGCTTAGTCAACCCACAAGCGTGTTATGAAACTGAACTTATTTTCAAAACAGTCTCAGTCCCAAAAAAACTGGCGGTCATTGGAGCAGGCCCTGCAGGTTTGGCGTTTGCAACCTATGCTGCACAGCGCGGCCATGATGTGCACTTATATGATCAAGCATCTGAAATTGGAGGGCAATTTAATTACGCCAAGCAAATCCCAGGCAAAGAGGAGTTTTACGAAACCTTGCGCTATTACGCCCGCATGATTGAGGTATACGGAGTGACCTTACATCTAAGAACCGTGGTAAATGCAGGGCTGCTGGCTGAGCAGAAATTTGACGAAATCGTCATGGCGACCGGCATTAAGCCTAGGCATTGGGATATTGAAGGCAGTGACCACGAAAAAGTCATGAGCTACATTGAGGTGCTAAGAGATCACAAACCGGTCGGGCAAAAAGTAGCCATTATAGGTGCCGGTGGCATTGGTTTTGATGTAGCTGAATTTCTAGTAGAAGACGAAGCCCTGACCATCCACCTTGATAAGTGGTTAGCGCATTGGGGAATAGACAAAACCGTGACTCACCCAGGAGGGTTAACAGCACCTCAAATATCAGAAGTAAACCGGGAGGTGTACTTGCTGCAACGCAAATCGAGCAAAGTTGGTGCGGGACTGGGTAAAACATCCGGCTGGGTGCACCGTGCATCACTCGCCCACCACAATGTGCAAATGATCAACTCAGTTGAATACGTCAAAGTGGATGATGCGGGGCTGCATATTAATATTCAAGGTAAGCCACGCGTATTAGACGTAGACCATGTCATTGTTTGTGCTGGTCAAGAGCCCCTAAGAGAACTTCACAACGGCTTACTATCCCTAAGTGTACCTGTGCATATTATTGGCGGCGCTGATGTTGCAGCAGAATTAGATGCCAAGCGGGCAATCAGGCAAGGTGCTGAGCTGGCAGCTAAAATTTAGCGCCTTTAGCACACGCTAGTACTCTTAGAAATGGTAATAAAAAAACCGCTAAGGGATGAGCCATAGCGGTTTTGTTTTATCTTTTAGTAAACGCCTCATGGCAGTGTAAAGATGATTGATTGGCAATCAATAATCGCATTGGCGCTGATTGATATGCTTTGCCCTATCAGCAAAGTGTGCACTGAGCAAATCGCTTAACGCCTCACGTGCGGCGTTGGCTTGCGCCACTTCTTCGTCGGTTACCGTCTTTGCTATACGCGTGTAGTGATAACCATAAAAATTCACACCGGCACTTTTAAGGGCATTAGCCATGTTGTCAATATTGTGCTGCTTGTCATCCACAAATACCACTGAGGAATACTCATGACCTGTGCGTGCCAGTAAATCAAGCAACATTACGCCTTTATTCATGCCTTGGACCATAAATACGCCGTCCACATAGCTCACATTTGCAGTACGCCCACCGAGGGTATAGTCATAATGCAAGCCAACATCAGGTGAAGTTAAAGACTTATCGCTAAAGTCCAGTTGGTTGCGCGCTAACTCACGCATGGTGCCCGCACGATAGGCTCCAGAGCGTGCGGTTAAAATAACCACGTCGTTGCTCACACCGTTCACCAATGTCGCCATATCAGCTTGCGTAGGTTTGTTCACCGCTATTTCAAACACCATGCCTAAGGTATCGAACAAACAATTCACTTTTTCGCTGTCTTGGGTAGCAATGACTTTACCGCTAGGACTAATGGCTCGGCCTCGTTGCCAGTCATACCATTTATCACTTCCAAAAAACTCCGTCGCGGTCAGCAGGGTGTCGTCTATATCAAATACCAGCAACGTAGATTGTGCGTCTAAGGCATTAACCTTATTAACGGCATCTTGTAGGTCATTTGATGAGTAGACCACATTAATGATCTGTCCGTGCTCTATGCTTGTCGCGGTAGCAGTTTGCGCGGTAGAGGCTTGCGTATTGCCATTACTGCTTAGGCCTGAGGCGCAGCCTCCTAAAAGCAGTGAAACGCTGAGCCCAAACATACCGGCATACATCAATGATTTACGCTGCAGGCGCGTTACATTGGCCTGATTTACACTAAGGTTTTTAAGCATTAATATTTTATCGTTCTATGCAAAATAGGCGAAGATAATACAACACTTACCGTATATCGTGTAGCCACAATTCCGCGTTAAAGTAGTGAAACCAACTTATTAACTCGTTATTTAACAGTATATGTGGCTAGGCTTCTGCACACCCCCTATCAAATTCACATGTTAATGAATAACAGAAAAGTTCAACTTTAATTTGTAAATGATAATAATTAGCATTAACATCCATGCACTTTTTCATGACCCTAAATGGATATTCAATGCGGTACACCTGTTTAACACCTATCAGCTATTTATCAATCCTCAGCGTTTTAGTTAGCACAGCACTTCAGGCTCAAAGTAACACGCAAAACGATAACCCAACTATCGAGCGTATGATAGTGACGGGTAGCCGTATTATGGAGAGCATTGATGAAGTCCCAGCATCAATCGTGATCATCACCCAGCAACAAATTCAAGATCAGTTAAAAGTAACCAGTGAGTTACAGTCGCTACTATCAACACTTGTTCCAGGTCTAGCACCATCAACTGGCACGTCTAGTAATTCAAGCCAAACACTACGAGGCCGAGCCCCCTTGATCATGATTGACGGCGTGCCTCAGTCCACACCATTACGCAACGGTTCATTGGGAGTACGCAGTTTAGATGCTAGCACCATTGAGCGTATCGAAGTCATTAAAGGGGCAACCTCGGTATATGGTAATGGCGCTGCTGGGGGGATTATTAACTACATCACTAAAAAAGCCGCCAGTGATAAAGCGATGGCCGGTCACGTCACCATTTCTTCGCGTTTTAGTGCGATAAAACTCGAAGACACCTTAGGTAGTCGGGTGGATGCGGGCATGAATGGGCAGCTGGATAAATTTAGCTATGTACTTAATGCAAGCTATGAAGAAAACGGCGTTCAACGGGATGCACAAGGCGATATTCTTGGTCTAACTTATGGGCTATCGGATACTAATTCGCAAAATTATTTTACTAAATTTGGTTATCAGTTTGATGACGAGAAGACGCTACAACTGACCTACAATTATTTTAAGTCAAAGCAAGATACTGACTTGATTAATGTGGTTGGCAATATCAATTCAGGCGATAAAACGTATGCTATTGAATCCCCCGACGGCTCGTCTATTATCGGTGAACCTCAAGGCCCAGAAAACCACAATGTCATGCTTAAGTACACAGATGACGAGATATTTAGTCAAACCCAATTAGTGGTTGATGCATACACCCAGCGGATTGAAAATGTTTTCTTCTTTTCGACAAATCTAGCCAACCCAGAACAAGGATTTGATGGAGGCCAATCCATTATAGAGTCTGAGAAAAAAGGCCTACGGGCCACATTCAACAGCCAGTTTACCTTGCAGGACATTGATACCACGTTAATTTACGGCATCGACGCATTAAACGATGTTACCTCACAGCCATTAGTCGACGGCCGTGTATGGGTGCCTGAAATGGATATGGAAAACATCGCTGGGTTCGTGCAAGGCAAATGGATTGTAAATGATGACATTATTGTCAAAGCCGGCGTTCGTCATGAAAACATTGATTTAAAAGTGGCTGATTTTAGCACCCTTCGCTTGTGCCGCACGGCCGACCAATGCTCAGTCGCCTTTGACGTCGTCGGTGATACCCTCAATTACAAAGCCACTACCTACAATGCAGCCATTCGCTATAACTTAAGTGATGCATTTAGACCCTTTATCAGTTATTCGCAGGGCGCAGACATCTCAGATACCGGCCGCCTGCTGCGCACTGCAACCGTCACAGACATCGCCCTTATTCGTACCCAAGCCTCAATTATTGATAACTACGAACTCGGTTTTACGTCTGAAATCGACGCCCTACGCGTCGAGTTTTCCGCCTATCGCAGTACGTCAGAGTTAGGCACGACGAATTCTTATGATGCTGAGACCGGGGTATATTTACCCGTTCGTGCCCCACAAGAAATATATGGCTACGAAGCGTTGGCCACTTATAAAGTGCAGTCCAATTTAGACCTGTCAGCGACTTACTCTTGGGTTGAAGGTAAAAATACTGAATTAGATGTGTATTTAGGAGGTAAAGATATTGGTGCTCCAAAAGGCACCTTTAATGTAAATTGGCAACCCGTTGATGGTGCTCGCCTGGCACTAAATTACTTATACGTAGGTTCACGAAAACGCTTTGGTCAAGTTGATGGCGAATATATTGGCGATCAGGGGCCGGTTGATAGTTACCAGTTGATCAATATTAACGGCAGTTATGATTTAGGTAATCAATGGCAAGTATTTATGGGCATTGAGAATCTGTTGAACAATGATTACTACCCTGCTCGCTCACAAGTCTATACCTACGACGGATATAACCACAAAGGCTTAGGAATGACCGTTAACTTTGGCGCGACTTACCAATTTTAACGCACCCCATGGTCGCGCCCATTGCATCACGTAACCTGATGCAATGGGCAACACATGTGCAGCTAGTATTCATACTTTGAAGGACTAATTTGAAAACCTGGTTAAGACGAGTACACCTTATACTGGCGTTAGTCAGCGCTATTTTTATCGTTAACTTAAGCGTGACAGGTGCATTTTTAGTCTTTGCTAAAGATATTCAGGCGTGGCTAAACCCTCAGTATTGGTCTGTACAGCCCATTCAAATCGCCGATGTACTGCCCATCCCATTACCTGTTAGCCAACTAGCCGAACAGGTCTATCAAACGACTCAATCACCGATCGTTTTTATTGAACAAGACAAATCTCCTTTTAGGGCGTGGCAAGTTCGCCTCGCTGATAAAAGTTATGTGAGCATTAACCAATACAACGCCAATGTCCTGTTACATTACCAATATGATGAAACGTTTTATGGCTTTACCATGGCCTGGCACCGATGGTTACTATACACCGCAGATGATGCTCGGCCATTTGCCTTATTACCCCCTATTGCGACATTAATTTTGTGTGGCGAATTGCTACTCGGCTTTTACTTGTGGGTTCGCCCCAAGAACCGCTTAAAACGCCTTAACGTGAAATGGAAAGCGAAAAACAAAATCCGCTTTATGCAATTACACAATGTGTTGGGGGTTTATAGTTTGCTCCCTCTGTTTTTAATTGGATTCAGTGGCCTCGCTTTTTACTTTAAAAATGAAACTCAGGCAATCGTAGAAACATTGACATTTTCGTCAGTTCAAACCCCGCGACCAATGAAAGTACTGAGCGATAATCGAACCTTTTCTCAGCGAAACTTGTGGAATAAGTCAAGCAATGAGCAATATCAACTTGATGCAGCGGTTAAATCTGCTCAGGCTGAACTGCCGGGTGGCTGGCTGTATCGTGTGTATTTACCACAAACGCGAAATGCCCCACTGAAACTTCGAATACGTATGCCAAATGAAAGTCATGCATATAGCTACAGTTGGTCAAATGTCTCGACGGGGCACGCTATCGAGAGCTTTGATGCAAGTGATACCTCTTTAGCAACTCGGGTATGGAACTTTAAATACGCCTTTCACATTGGCGACTTTATTGCCCTACCGATCAAATTCATATGGCTAATATTGAGCCTGCTACCGTTATTTTTTGTGGGCTCAGGCATTTATTTGTATTTTACTCGACGCAGAGCAAAGAAAGACAAATTAACGACTCAAAAGAATAAACGCACCAGGGCTATCAATGGTGCGACTCGGTAACAATTATACCAAGCATGAATAATTTTCTTCCCTCTCTTAAATTTGTTTCCCACTGATCTGTATATGGTATTGGCTTTAAAGAGCAACGCATCCTTTGCACACCGCTTGTGAATTGAGGTTCAGCAGCAGACGTCTGATTTTATCTCGTCTGGTACAGTCCATGCTTTAGTAGTTTCAACGTTAAGTATCTTTACTCAAAGTGGGGCACAGATGTTCTTCATGAGCATTATAAGGTGTCGCCACTGCTAATAGGAGAACACAATGTCTAACGATATTCGCGAAAAAATGTGGAAAGCCATGGCTGATAGCCCCATCGTCATGCTTGGCCTTACGGATTCAGATGCTCATCAAGAGCCCATGCACGCCCAATTAGATAAAGACGCCGATAGTGCTTTTTGGTTCTATACCACCAAAACCAATCGTAGTGCTGCAGGTGGCAGTGCCATGGCACAGTTCGTCAGTAAAGATCACAAGGTCTTTGCTTGCATATCCGGCACTTTGGTAGAAGAAACCGATCCTAAGATCATAGACAAGTATTGGTCTAAGCAGGTTGCAGCATGGTACAAAGACGGTAAAGACGACCCTAGCCTTAAAATGCTGCGTTTTGAATTAAATGAAGCTGAGGTCTGGCACGCTGATCCTGATTTTAAAGCGATGATAAGCCTCACTTTTGGTGGCAAAGTGCAACCAGAAAAAATGGGCGAGCACGAAAAAGTTTCGTTGTAGAGAACTTTCGTTGTAGAGAACCTTCGTTGTTAAGAAGCGCCGGTGCAAAATAAATCGCATCTGCGACGCGTAGTCTGTAATACGCGTATCCCATTATGAGCCAGCATCACAGTGCTGGCTTTTTTATATGCCTATTAACATTCTTTCAGGCGTGTCCACACTATTTTTTAGACGCTTACAGCCATACAGTTTACTGTTATTTGCTGCGTATTAGTGGCGACGCTTAATTGTGAGGTATTCACCGCACTGGTCAAAAAGGAATGTAGCAAATAACGATGAGCGTGCAGCGCCTCGTTAAATTAATTATCGCCAAATTTAAACCTTTCTCCCCTTCCCTTCGACTTACCCAATGATTAAGGCAAAAAACAGGGATAAGCATGAACACGCCAAACACTGGGCGCGCAAAAAATGATGGTATTTCAGATACCAGCGCTCAAGACACAATAATTCAAAAAAAGAAGTCATCTAATGCACGGTGGATAGCGGTGTTGAGCGTTATCTGCGTACTCATTCTATATTGGGCGGTTGCCCCAGCAGTAAACAGTTGGCAATCATCCGACACCAGTATTTCCGCCAAACGCATTCACCTAGGCAAAGTTGTTAGGGGTGATTTAGTGCGTGATTTATCCGTTCAGGGGCGGGTTGTAGCAGCAGTTAGCCCGCGTTTGTATAGCCCAGCACAAGGCACGATAAACCTATTGGTAGATGCAGGGGATTCTGTCACCAAGGGGCAAGTTGTCGCCAGTGTCGATAGTCCAGAATTAACTAACGAGTTACAACAAGAGGAATCAAGCCTACAAAAGCTCAAAATGGAGCTTGACCGCCAGCGAATTCAAGCTAAAAAGCAAGCACTGGAAAATCAAAAAGCGGTGGACTTAGCCAATGTTGCCCTTGTCGCGGCTGGCCGTGAAAAGCGTCGAGCCGATAAAGCCTTTGGCACCCAATCTATTAGCCAAATAGATTTCGAAAAGGCCCAAGATGAGCTCGAAAATGCCAAGCTTGTGTTTCAACATGCCAAGCAAGATGCCGCTTTGAGCAAAGAGAGCTTGGCGTTTGAAGTGCAATCAAAACAGCTATTAGTAAAGCGCCAAGCGTTGTTAGTCAGCGACTTGGCTAGGAAAGTCGACACACTTGACGTGCGCTCACCTGTTAGCGGCATTGTAGGCAATTTAGCGGCCCAGCAAAAAAATCAGGTAGCAAAGAATCAAGCGATTTTAAGTGTGGTTGACTTATCTGAGTTCGAACTCGAAGTGGATATTCCAGAAAGTTACGCCGATGACTTAGCGATAAACATGTCAGCGATTGTCAATATCAACGGTGATGAGCACCTTGCCACATTAGTCACTATTTCCCCAGAAATCGAAAATAACCAAGTTACCGGAAGGGTCCGCTTTGCCAATAAAGACGCTCAAGGCAATGATTTAATTCAACCCCAGGGCTTACGCCAAAATCAACGCTTAACCACGCGTATTCTGATGGACAAACGTCCTAATGTATTGATGCTATCTCGCGGTCAATTTTTAGAAAGTGGTTCAGGACGCATTGCCTATGTCGTGGAAGGTAACTTAGCCAAACGTACCAATATTGTCACTGGCGTACGCAGTTTATCCAATGTCGAAGTATTGTCGGGTCTGACCGCTGATCAACAGGTAATCATATCAAGCACTGAACAATTCAATGATGCGCAAACCGTGCTTATTACTCAGTGAAGCAGGACACAAGAATAATGCTGCTAAGAGCGACCAGGTAGAGAACATCCAGATAAACAAAGCGCCCATAAAAATTTAGACACCGAAAACACACGAATTCATAAAAAAGATAACACGAAAGCTCATTTAAAAAGACATAAACAAACACCCACTAATACGCGGTAAAAACGTTTACACATACAGGGAACAACATCATGCTGACCATGACTGACATAAAGAAAATTTATCGTACCGACTCAATTGAAACTCACGCGCTACGTGATTTCAACTTACAAGTAAATGAAGGTGACTTCGTTGCGGTGACCGGCCCTTCAGGCTCAGGTAAAACCACCTTTTTGAATATCGCCGGGCTGCTTGAGACGTTCGAAGAGGGCCGCTTTGAACTAGATGGCGTTGATATCAGTCACCAAAACGATGCCGCTCGCAGTCGCCTGCGCAATCAAAAAATAGGTTTTATTTTTCAAAGTTTTAACCTCATCCCCGACCTGAACTTATTTGATAACGTTGATGTGCCCCTGCGCTATCGCGGGTTTAATCGCCAAGAGCGAAAAAAACGTATCGAAAATAGCCTTGAGATGGTCGGCTTAGCCAAGCGCATGAAACACCTTCCAGCTCAACTATCAGGTGGACAACAACAACGCGTTGCCATCGCGCGAGCGCTGGCCGGCGAGCCACGATTTTTACTCGCTGATGAACCCACAGGGAATCTTGATAGCAATATGGCCCAGAGCGTTATGTCATTACTCAAAGACATCAATGCCAATGGAACCACCATCATTATGGTCACCCATGATGCGGGTTTGGCAACGCAAGCAACGCGCAACATACATGTGCGTGACGGCAAGGTCAGTGAAATGAATGAGTCCATTGTCACCAAAGTCGATATGCCAAATCTGGCGACCACACATACCGGCCCTGCTGTTGCTCTGGTTAAATAAGGACGTCCCATGTTTAACTATTACCTAAAACTTGCCTTTAACAGTTTCAAACGTAATCCGATACTCACAGGGTTAATGATTGCGGCTATCGCCCTTGGCATCGGTGCAAGCATGACCACAGTCACAGTCAATTACTTGATGTCTGGGGATCCTATCCCTGAAAAAAGCAGCCAGTTATTTCATGTACAAGTCGACAGCTGGGACCCCAATACTGGCTTTAACGATGAGCCAAACACCCCGCCTAATCAGCTGACCTGGACAGAAGCCACTAACCTTACGACGGCGAAGAAAGCTTTTCGGCAAACCGCCATGGCCAAATCTGGGGCCATTATTCAGCCTGATAATCCGGACATAAATCCGTTCGAGGCCTCGATCCGCTTAGCCTTTAGTGACTTTTTCCCTATGTTTAACGTGCCCTTTAAATATGGAAACAGCTGGGACCAAAAAGCCGACGAAGACCGCCAACTGGTTGTCGTGTTGAGTAAAGAGACGAATGACAAGGTGTTTAGCGGAGAAAACTCCGTGGGTAAAAGCATCATCATCTTCGGCAAATCGTTTCGCGTTATCGGCGTACTCGATGCTTGGCAACCCTTGCCAAAATTTTATGACGTTAACAACGGCGCATTTGACGATCCCGAAGATCTATTTATGCCCTTCTATCTAAAGCAAGAACTTGAGCTGCCAAATTGGGGCAATACCAACTGCTGGAAATCCCCCGAAGGGGAAGGCTTTCAGGCATTTTTACAATCAGAATGCATTAACTTTCAAATGTGGGTAGAGCTTGAAACCGAGCAAGATAAACAAGCGTATCTGACATTTCTGAACAATTACGTGAATGACCAAAAAAAACTTGGCCGCTTCCCTCGCCCCCTAAACAATCAATTACTCAATGTGATGCAGTGGATGGACGACCAGGAAGTCGTGGCTGATGACGCTCAAATTATGATGTGGCTGTCTTTCATGTTTTTAATTGTGTGCTTGCTCAATACCATAGGCTTGCAACTGGCTAAGTTCAGCGCGAAATCTGCTGAAATTGGCCTGCGCCGAGCGGTGGGCGCGACCAAACAAGATTTATTTTTACAGTATACAGTTGAGACCGGCGCGGTTGGTTTAGCGGGTGGAGCAATGGGCTTATTACTTGCCCTGCTCGGCTTGGTGGGCATTCGCCACCTTTACGGCGATGAGCTTAATGATTTAGCCACATTGGACAGCACCATGATTGTTACTGCACTACTGTTGTCGTTATTTGCCAGTGTTTGTGCTGGCCTTTACCCAACGTGGCGCGCATGCAACATAGTCCCTGCTAGTCAGCTTAAAAGTCAATAAGGATTGAATGATGAATAAACTAAAAGAGCAGTCTTTTTTCGCTGAAAACTGGGAAGTGGGCCCGATATTAAGAGCACTGCTGCGAAACAAAGTCGGCGCCATACTGATTGCTTTGCAAATCGCCTTTACCATGACCATAGTCGTTAACGCTATCTATATTATTCATGAGCGCAGCGAACAGATGAAGCGCCCTAGTGGTATCGATGAAGCCAACAGTTTTTATCTTTCAAGCGTTGGCTTTACCCATGACTTCAACACGTTAGTGACGATCAAAGAAGACTTAAACTTAATTAGATCTCTTGAAGGCGTGGTGGATGCCATTCAAATCAACGCCATTCCAATGAGCAACAGTGGTTGGTCAATGGGCTTACAAACCCAGCCTGGAGCCGAGTTTGATGGCACGGGCAGCGCTGTCTATATGGTCGACGAACACGCTTTAAACACCTTGGATGTGGCGTTAGTGGCTGGTGAAAACTTCAGCCCAACCGACATTCAGACGCGTGTTGTGAGTCAAAACCACTGGCCAGATAAAGTGATCATCACACTTGCTATGGCGAATCGTTTATTCCCGGATGATGGCTTAGGGGCACTGGGTAAGACGGTGTACATTAACGATATCGAACCCATGATAATCACCGGCATTATCGACAAATTGCAAGCGCCTTGGGTGGGCTGGGACAACGTCGATAATGTGATACTGACCCCAGAAATTCGCGATGCTGAAACGAGCCGCTATTTCATTCGAACCAAACCCGGCCAACGTGACCGCATTATGACCGAAGTGGAAAGCCTGCTAGCGAAAAGTAACACGGGTCGTATTGTGCGAGATATGCGTAGCATTGACGAAACGCGAGTTCGCGCCTATCGCGACAACAGTGCAATGATCCGAATTTTGGTAACGGTTATGGTGGTCTTGGTCATTGTCACTGGCCTTGGCATTGTGGGGCTAGCAAGCTTTAGCGTGAATCAACGTAAAAAACAGATAGGCACACGTCGAGCCTTAGGCGCCAGTCAGCAAGCGATTGTTCGCTACTTTATGTTAGAAAACTTGCTAATAAGTACTGTGGGTGTGGTCTTGGGCGCAATGTTCACCATAGGGCTGAATATCGTGCTGGTAGACGTTTTCAGCCTAAACCCAATGACTTGGTATTACATCCCTCTAGGCATGCTAGCGCTTTGGGTTGTGGGGCAATTAGCCGTATATGGCCCAGCTAAAAAGGCAGCAAACATTCCCCCGGCGCTAGCCACGAGAAACGCATAGCCTATGAATAGCACTTCAACCTCGTCATGTTAAAGATGACGAGGTCGCATTGATAAATTGATCACATTTGTCAGCCAAGATGGATTATTGTCTTGGCGTTAACACCCACCTTACGCAATAATATAGTACCTCGATGACAGCTTTTAGCTGCCTCTTAGTCATCAGTCGCAACCCTGTTGCATATAGGTAACGAATGCGTCAATCCGCTACTCACTACATCGCCCTTGATGGCAATATTCTTGTTACCGAAATTACCGGAACCATAGATAAGGTCATGTATCGCAAAATGTTTAAGGAAGTCAGAGAGCAAATAACACCTCTTTGCGGAGCTCCGTGGGGTAACATTATTTTGGCCGAAAAATGGGAACTAAGCGCTTTAGAAATAGATGACACTTTGATAGAGATTGAAAGTTGGGCCAGAACGCATAATCGATCTCATTTAGCTTTTGTTGTTGGTGAAGAGCTCGCCCAAATTAAACGTTTTACTCTCGAAAAATATCTTGGCAATAATCTGAAAAAAGACACGGTGGCTATCTTTTCGAGCACATCATTAGCATTAGCTTGGCTATCCCAGAGTGGATTCTCATTGACCTCAAGAAACAGTGATATTGGATAGGTAATGCTTGAAGAATTGAAATTATTTCGCTAATCTCCCCTGCGTCTTAGGGGAGTAGCCCGCTCGTTCATTCGAGTGAGACTGTCAACATACTTGAGCCCTCATGGCTTATGGCAGTTTCGTATTAACATGCACATTTGTTGATATCGGCAAGACCTAAGGCAAATAGCGCCCCATTGCGGGAGGCGACTATTTGCCTTTGGTTTAGTATCCCGCTTGAGTATCTTCAAATGGACGCCTTATTTACCTCAGCGCTGACCGTTACCCTTGCCGAAATGGGCGACAAAACTCAGCTTTTATCTTTACTTCTCGTGACTCGCTTGCAAAAGCCGTGGCAAATCATCGCCGGCATTTTAATCGCTACTTTGCTTAACCATGGCATTTCCGCATGGTTTGGGAGTTGGATAAGCCAGTTTCTCACCAGCGATATGGGTCAAACCATCATCAACGCCAGCTTTATCACAGTGGGATTGTGGTTGCTTATTCCCGATAAAGACGATGCGCCAAATACAAGCTTGGATAAATATGGCGCGTTTGTGGTGTCGTTGGTGCTGTTTTTCATCGCTGAAATCGGAGATAAAACCCAAATCGCTACAGTACTGTTAGCCGCGCAGTACCAATCCTTTGTATGGGTAACCATGGGAACTACACTCGGCATGTTATTGGCAAATGTACCAGTGGTATTTGCAGGTAACTACATCATGCAGCACATTCCATTCTCCCTGACCCGTGTGCTTGCAGCAGTAGTATTTATTGCGATAGGTGTGTACGGATTTTTTTGAGATGCTCGTGCTGTTTTATTAAGACTAATTTCATTCAATAATGAGTCCTTGGCAAAAAATTAATGGACTCCATTTAATTGAATCAGCTGCTGCTCTTAAAGCATCGCAAGAATAGGTGAAATGTTTTGTTATCATTATTGGCTCTCTTTTAGCGGCATTAATGCTTATAATGCGCCGATTGGTTCAATGGGTTAAATGAAAGAGTTAAGTACAAGAAATGAAATTTATTATTAAGTTTATCCGCGAAGCCTTAGGTCGATTGATCATTTTAATTGATTTAATCACCCGCCCTCGCAAACAGAAACGCAGTCCTGAAGCACAAGCTAAAGTAGAAGCCGAGTTAAGCAATTATGCGTTGTATCAGTTTTACGCCTGCCCGTTTTGCATCAAAACGCGCCGAGCGTTACACAAACTGAATTTACCTATGCAAAAGCGTAACGCTAAAGAAGGCTCAGAGCACAGAGCAGCCTTATTACAAGGCGGCGGTGCCGTAAAAGTGCCTTGCCTGCGTATTCAAAAAGACGGTCAAGACACCTGGATGTACGAGTCATCTGAAATCATTAATTATTTACAGCAAAAATTTGCCTAAATAATTAAAGGCTAAAAGAAGAAGCGGCATAACTTAGGCATTTCTGAGGTCAAGAATTATCTGGGCAATATGCTGAGCCTGTTAGACGGTGTTATGCAGTAGTAATGTAATATGCCTAAGGGCCAAAAGGGTATAAATGCAAAGGAATAATTTACTTGTTAGCGCTGGCTACTTGAGCTTTTTTGCAGCACTACTTCACGTTAGTTGCATTTATGGAGGCCCAGACTGGTATCGTTTCTTTGGAGCTGGTGAGCACATGGCCCAAATGGCTGCTAATGGAGACTCATACCCAACCATTGTGACACTGGTTATCGCGACAGTCTTATCAGTTTGGGGGCTTTATGCTTTATCTGGTGCAGGGTTAATCTTTAAATTGCCCTTTATCAAGACGTGTTTAGTCGCCATTAGCGTTATTTACTTGGTGCGTGGGGGCGCTGGTTTGGTCGTTCCTTTTTTTACCACGAATCCCGTTATTCACCAAAATTCAATGACGTTTTGGATGGTAAGTTCCATTGTATGCTGCATCTACGGTACATTTTATTTATTAGGTACAATGCGGTTATGGCGACAGGATCCATAGCTGACAATAACTGTTTCGCAAGTCAGTTATCAGAACAAATATATTCCATAAGAGTAAATTTGAGGTTAACGGCTCTTAGGTCCTTCACAACCCTGTTTTTCAAATCAAGCTAGAAGCGATGCAAAAATCCCTTAGCCAATGAAAACGGCACAAAGACATTAAGAATGTCGTGCCATCCCTGAGATAAAAATGCCATCAATCAGACAGGTAATATTCTACTGTTGACACCACTCGCAGCTTTTTAATGTGGGGGTTGTTTCTATCTCTCGCGGTAATGCTAAATTGCCCTTGTGAGGCACGTTTTATTTTACCAAGCACACTGTTTGAATCTTTAGCGAACTTTTCGGCGACTTCTCTGGCTTTTGTGGTGGCTTCTTCGATCATCGAAGGTTTAACATCATTTAGACGTGTGAAAATATATTCGACGTTGGCTTGATAGTTATTTTGATTAAGTACTATGCCTTTTTTACCCAGCTCAGTTAGCTTCCCCATGACCTCGCGCACCAAACTGATATTGCCAGAATAGACAGTCACTGTTTGTACAGCGGTGAACCTAAAGGTGGGCGTGGCATTACCGCCGTATTGCTGGGCCGATTTATCGGTAATGGCCGCCGCAGAAACGCTGATGTCAGTCTGTGGTATGTGATGTTGACGTAAAAAGTCTGAAATGAGACCGGTGTTGGTTTCAATCGATGCATAAAGTGCGTCAAGTGAGTTATCCGCTACCGTGTATTGAATTGGCCAAATGACAATGTCTGCGGGATATTCCTGTTCAGATAAGCCTTTTACTGTGACACTGCGCTCGAATTGGCGGTACTCGATTACCGCACTGCTTATCTGAAAACCCAGTACAACCAACCCGGCACACAAAAACGTGCCTAATATAAAAGCTGCGCCTTTGCTCTGGGTATTCACGTCCTGGGTATTCTTCATCGGAACTTAAAAATGGCGTTGTTTATTAAGGTTCTCGAATACGACTATCAGTAACGTCGCAAAGGGTCCCACAAACAAAGATACGATAAACCAAATAAGACCATTACGGCCTTTGCCTTGTGCTAAACCGGCGTTAATCAGTGCGAGGGTAAACCAGCCAACAAAATAAGAGCTTGTATTGGCGATGGATTCAAATTCCGACATATATATCCTTGAAATTAATAAAAATAGCGTGCGAAATGGCGTTCGTACCCTAGCTTATCAAAGCTAATTCAATCGCGCTGCTTTTTTACGACTTTAGGATAATATGATGAAAAAAAAGCAAGTTGGACGCCGCTAAACATTTAACGACGCACGTACTTGCTTCTGGCTTGCCTCTGGCTCGCTTGTGGTTTATTTAGGTATTGAACACTTAGCGTAAAAACGAGGTCCGTTCAAAACCGTCAGATAGTGATACTAGAATCGCGTTTAGAATGCAGCACTTGCCCAAACCCACAACTTATCAGTATCTTGACGGCCACTGTCCCCTGAATAAGCAGCGTATTTGATACCCGTGGCATAGCCGCCTTCAAATTTACGCACATAACTGAAATCAATCTCACTGCCTAAATCATCAACCGTGCTTGAGTCCTTATCGGCACTGAAATCATGATAAATCACAGACCATCCACCACCTGCCAATTTGCCGGATGCAGAAACACTCACATCCACCAGCCCTTCTGCTGGGGTACTCAAGAAGGTATCAGCCCATCCATTGAATTTGTGCAGAGTAGCAAGTGGCGTCGAAAAGCCATATGCGCCATCGTCAGAGCCCAATGACTCGTAACCAAGTTTTAAGGTCACTGCCGACAGTTTCACCCCTGCTTCTAGCATCAAGTAATCAGCGTCGAAATCAGTGGTGGCGGTTTCGCTACTCTGGGTGGCATATTCAATGCCGTACAACACTGAAGTATCCGCTATTTTTGTGCCGCCATTAAAGCTAAAACCATAGGTATCCAGTGAATTGTCAATGTCGTTATCAACTTCTAACAAGTAGCTGTAACCCACTAATTTGCCTAATGCGGTGTTGTACCCAACATTGAAGAGATGATCTTTGCTGTCTAAATCAGCGTCTTGGCCAAAGATGCGATTGCGTTGGCTTAAATAAGCGTAGTTTAAGGTTAAATCTTTATTGGCCACGTATTTTACGCTCACCCCGTCGAACGTTTGCCAATCTTGACGCCACCCTACATGCCCCACAAACCTGTGATTGTCCATGGTGATAATTTGACGACCAAACTTTGCCGTGACACCGGCGTTTTGGTATTGCACGTAGCCTTGATCAAGCTCTGTATGCTCTGGATCGGCGATAACCGAATATTGCCCAGGATTATAGCCACTTGGGCCCACCGTGTAGTCGCCCTGCCCCAATACAATGCGTGTGTCTTCAATTTCAATTTTGGCTGAAAAACCCTTGTAGCTATCAGTGGTATAGTTAAGCATGGTGCGCAAGGTTAATGCACTGGCATCGTTGGTATCTTGATCAACATCTTCGTAGCGCAATCGCAGGTTAACCGCTGCAGTGCCTTCTTTTAAGGCGCTGGTAATGCTGCTTTGCTCTGCTGCATGTGCCTGTCCCATGGTCGCCCCAGCACATACCAACCCAACCATTAGCGCAAGTGCAGATTTCTTTTTGTTAAGTTTTACGATGTGCGTGCTCATGTATATCCCTTAATATTGTGTGATGTAAAATGTGTTTGTGCCCGTTACGTCGAGCTTATATTTGATTTTTTAGTCGCACAGAGCCTTTCGCCAGCCTAAGCGGCTAGGTTCATTCTGTTCAGCGTTTATGTCTGTTTATCCACTTGTTCTACTTACATCAATGGCAGATAACCCGTATCGCCATTAGCCTGTATTAGGCGACATTCGCGCTTTTATCCTTGTTATTGACCTGTGATTTTTTGCGGTGAGCAGCTACCGATTCGACCTTGCGCTGCTTCTCATATAAGAAGGTCAGTACTTCGTGACGATAGTGGTTGTACTGAGGGTTGTCTGCCAGTGCCAAACGGTCTCTAGGACGAGCAAGCTCAATCTCCAAAATTTCGCCTATGGTGGCTGACGGCCCGTTAGTCATCATCACGATGCGGTCTGACAAAAGCACCGCTTCGTCAACATCATGGGTGATCATCACCACTGTGTTACCTAGGTCGGCGTGAATTTCCATGATGGAGTCTTGCAAATGCGCCCGAGTCAACGCGTCTAGCGCACCGAATGGCTCATCCATCAATAGCACTTTAGGCTCCATGGCTAGCGCTCTGGCAATACCGACGCGTTGCTTCATACCACCGGATATTTCAGCAGGCAGTTTGTCTACCGCATGACTCATGTGTACCAGCTCTAAATTGTGCTCAACCCAGTCGCGCATTTCTGCTTTACTGCGACCTTTACTGGTTTGCTTGACCGCTAGTTCGACATTTTTATACGCCGTTAGCCAAGGCAACAAGGAATGGTTTTGAAACACAACAGCGCGCTCAGGTCCCGGCTCATTTACCTCGTGACTGTCTAAGATTACCCCGCCTTTGGTGGCTTTGTGTAAGCCAGCAATGATGTTGAGTACTGTCGATTTACCGCACCCTGAATGACCAATTAGGGATATAAACTCACCTTTATTGATACGCAAGTTCACATCAGTTAACGCCGTAAACGGCCCTTTTGGGGTAGGAAAATCAATGCCTACTTGTGTTAGTTCTAAATGATGTTTATGCGTCATTATTGTCTGCCTTATCGTTGCCGATTTGTTTAAAAGTAGGTTTAGCTCGCTGATAGAGCAGTGGCGATATTGCCAAGGCTTGTTAACGCAGCACCGCCCCTTTGTCCCAGCTCACTTGTTTCTGCAGCAGCAACATTAGTCTGTCTAACGCAAAACCAATTAAGCCGATCGTTAATACCGCGACCATGATCCTAGCCAATGACTCTGAGCTACCATTTTGAAACTCGTCCCATACGAATTTGCCTAACCCTGGGTTTTGCGCGAGCATTTCTGCAGCGATAAGCACCATCCAACCTATGCCTAACGACAACCGTAAACCGGTAAAAATCATTGGAATTGATGATGGCATCACAATCTTCATCACATGTGAAAAAGGTCCCAATCGGAGCACCTTGCTCACGTTGATCAAATCACTGTCAATACTTGATACCCCAACGGCGGTATTGATCAAAGTGGGCCACAAGCAGCACAAAGACACAGTGACCGCTGATGTAATAAACGATTTCGAAAACATCGGGTCATCGCTTACATACACCGCACTAACCACCATAGTGACCAATGGTAACCACGCTAAAGGTGACACAGGTTTGAGCAGTTGGATCAACGGGTTAATGGCCGCATAAGAGGCTTTACTTAAGCCGCATAATATCCCCAGTGGTGCCGCTATAACCGAGGCGATCAAGAAGCCAACCGTGACTGTGTATAGGCTGGTCCATATTTGATCAAAGAAAGTCGGAGCACCGGTAAATGCACGAATAGTCGGACTGTAGCTGGGATCTTTGGCGACCCGTGCGGCATTGCGCTGCTCTTGGCGCTCATAAAATGCGTTGGCTTTACTTCGCTGTTCCCCATGCTCTTCAATCAATACTTGAGCCTGAGTTAACACATCGCTTGGACCTGGAAACTTCCCCAGTGATGTATCAATGTTTTTGGCAAGCACTGCCCACAAGCCGAGAAATATTAAGATCCCCAGTAGTGGCAATGCTGCATTTCTTAGCCAGGATGAAACCAAGCTGATATTGACGCTTTTCACCGGTGTTAATATAAGCGATGCCGTTTGTGCTTTAGACATAATATGTTCCTCTAAGCCGAGGTTGAGCCATGCCCAACCTCTTTGGCTGCGATTAAATTTTGCTGTCGCCTTTTAAGCCAATCTCGAACTTTTCAAGATAAGCATTAGGCTGACTGCCGTCATAAACGATATTGTCGATAAAGTGTGTTTGTGGCTTTTTGAAGCCTGATTCGCTGGCAAATTCGGGAAAATCCGCTGCGTTTGCTTTCCCCTCAGCAATCAATGACTTCGCCGCTTGAGCATAAATATCAGGGCGATACACTTGCTTAGCGATGTCTTTGTACCAATCATCAGTTTTTTGCTCACTGATTTGGCCCCAACGACGCATTTGTGTTAAGTACCAAATAGCATCACTGTAATAGGGATAGGTGGCATTGTGGCGAAAGAACACGTTGAAATCTGGCACTGAGCGCTTATCGCCTTTTTCATATTCAAAGGTGCCGGTCATGCTGTTGCCAATCACCTCTGCATCAGCCCCTACATACTGGCTTTTCGCTAGAATTTGTACCGCTTCAGGACGGTTAGCGTTGTCTTTCTCATCTAACCATATAGCCGCGCGGATCATCGCTTTTACCACACGAATATGGGTATTTGGGTTTGCTTCTGCCCATGCTTTGTTTACCCCGAATACTTTTTCAGGATTGTCTTTCCAAATTTCGTAATCGGTAACCACCGGCACGCCTATGCCTTTAAACACCGCCTGCTGGTTCCACGGCTCACCCACGCAGTAACCATAAATAGTGCCGGCTTCCATGGTGGACGGCATTTGTGGTGGTGGAGTAACCGATAATTGAGCATCGGCATTAATCAGGCCTTTCACGTCATTATTCGGCCCATAATATCCCGGATGAATACCGCCAGCGGCTAACCAATAACGCAGCTCATAGTTGTGAGTGGACACGGGGAATACCATGCCCATTTTGAATGCTTTACCTTGTTTTTTATAACTATCAACAACCGGTTTAAGGGCATCGGCTTTAATAGGATGGACTGGTTTGCCGTTCTCCTTGGGAATATTTGGCTTCATCTGCTGCCAAATATCATTCGAAACCGTAATGGCATTTCCGTTTAAGTCCATGCTGAAGGCGGTAATGATGTCCGCCTTTGTGCCATACCCTATGGTTGCCCCCAATGGTTGCCCCGCGAGCATATGCGCACCATCTAATTGACCGTCAATGACGCGGTCGAGTAGCACTTTCCAGTTTGCTTGTGCTTCCAATGTGACGTACAAGCCTTCATCTTCGAAGTAGCCTTTCTCATAAGCTATTGCCAACGGCGCCATGTCGGTAAGTTTAATAAAGCCGAATTTTAGTTCTTCTTTTTCTGGCCATCCTAACTCTTGTGCCGACACACCCTGCCCAACTAACGTTGTTGTGCACACTGCTGAAATCATTGCAAAACGAAGCGATTTCACGGTCTGTACAAGCGAGTTTAACAATCTGTTATTAACCATTTCCTACTCCGTATCAGTTCAAAAACTTTCCAAAAAAAAACCCACAACCATCCAAAATTTGGATGCTTGTGGGCTACTTTGCCGGTTGTAGTTCCGCCGTCATGGCAAACCTACAAATATGTTTCATGCTGCGCTGTATGCTCTATAAATACATTTTTATAAATACATGCGTTTTAAACACATGCTTTATGAATGCAATTATGCATGCACGTTAAGTGCACTTCCCATATGCCTATTTTTATTGTTTTATTGCAAATACCTCTTAGCATCAACAATGCCAACTTAAAATAACCATTAAAAACAATGATTTAACTGGAGGTTAGTATTAAGAGCTGTTTTAACTAAAACCATATAGGTGCAATTTTGCACGCCATTTGCACACTCTTTGCGCACCTAAATCGCTAACAAGCTGCTAGAAAAAACCTGATAGATGCTCTGATTACGGCACTGAAACAGCTACTAAAGATGCGTTAAAAAGGGGAAGATAATTAAAGTAAGCTCAAAAGATACAGGATAATAACCAGCTGAATAATGCACAGCCCTTTATACATTACTAACGGGTTACGCTTGATAAGAGGTTGTTTGTTTGCAGCGGATACTAGCGCCTGATTGGGTTGGGAGAGATCCACTAAAAACTCAGAAAACGCATCATAACGAAACAGCGGATTTGGCTGCAGCGCTTTGCGTAACGTTAAGTCTAACCACTGAGGTAAATCACCTCGAAAGGTCTGTAATGGCTGGTAATCCCATTCATCGAAGGAACGGGGGATGTAATCTTGATAGCGAAACGCTTTAAACGGCAAGTGCCCTGTTAGCATTTCATACACCACCACGGCCACAGAAAACATATCGCACTTGTAATCACTGTTTTGCGTAAGCAAATACTCAGGTGCAATGTAGTGAACCGAGCCCAAGGCTATATTTTCAAGGGGCAGTGAATTGGTTTCTGCCAAAGCATTCACCAGCACAGTACCAAAATCAATCAGTTTGACTTCGCCGTTACCGTCCACCATCACATTCTCAGGCTTCACGTCTCTGTGCACCATGTCTCTGCGCTGCAGCACACGCAACGCAAGCACCAATGGGCGAATAATAGTGCGCACCTGCTCAATAGACGGAACGGGGTTATCGTGCATCCATTGGCGTAATGTTTGCCCCTCTATGTACTCACAAACATGATACATAAACTTCGCGTCATTTGGTCGCTTATGAATACGCATAATATTTGGATGAGCGATGTGTTGGCCTATCCACTCTTCACGCAGAAATCCACTGAGATAAACAGGATCATCAACAAAGTGTTGTGAGGGCGTTTTTAAGCCGTAGGTTTTGCCGTCTGATTCGTTTACGACTTTGTACAAGCTACTGCGCGTACCATTAAACACCGTTTGTACCACGCGATAGCCTTCAAGCTTCATGCCCACTTCAAGCGCTGGCGGCATGGCCAAATGCATAATTTGTCGATAATGCTCATCTAAACTGGCATTGGGCAGCTCAGTCACTTTGACCAACAGACACGTTAGGTTGTCGTCACTGCCTGAGGCGATGGCTGCGTTAACAACATTTTTAGCCCGCTGCTCTAAGGGAGTATCCGTGGCTGTCATGAGATCAACCAGTGTTTTGCTGTTTAAAAATTCATGCACCCCGTCAGACGTTAAAACGAAAATATCATCCTTGACGAGTTCGACTGTACGAAAATCAACGTCTAAATGCGCCTCTATCCCCACCGCCCGGGTCAATACATTATTGCGCCCTTGTCGTGATACGTGATCTGTGGTGAGTTGCTCAAAATCATTATTTTGTATGCGACAAATGCGCGTGTCACCTGAATGTAAAATAAACCCCGTCGTCGATTTGAATATCATACTGCTGAAGGTAGTCACCATCTGGCTGTGACCACCGTGCTCGTAATCGTGCTGACCATAGCACCAGCGGTTGAGGCCTTGTAATACTTTGCCGGAAGCGTGTTTTACCGTCCAGGTTTGGGGAGTTTGGTAGTAATCTTGAATAAAATTGGTAACGCAGGTGATAGCTGCCTCTTTAGCACGTGTACAAACACTAACACCATCGGCGATAGCGGCCACGCCGCCTTTAGAGGTTAAATCAGGCTCTTTGGGTAAGTAAGCGGCAAAGGCGTCTTGATTTTCTGCCTTTACCCCTTCACTGGAAAAACCGCCAAATTCTAATTTAAGTTTTTCCAAGGCTCTTTTCTCATATAAACAGACTGAACGCTACGTTACCTTATGTAACGTTGATAAGCTCGACACTACCATCTTCGCGCACTTCCGTCATCGCTCCTTGTGGCTCTTTCATAAACAACAATGCCACAAACCCAAGTACAGCGGTGCACGCAATGACCACAAAGAAGGTGGACGTATCAACCACAGAGTAAACCGTTAAATAAACAACTGCTCCGACATTCCCGTAGGCTCCTGTCATACCGGCAATTTGCCCCGTTAAACGACGTTTTATCAAAGGAACCACGGCAAAGACCGCCCCTTCCCCTGACTGGACAAAGAAAGAACACGCCATAACCGCAACCACCGCCAACCAAATCGGCCATGTGGCATCAATCAAGCTCAAGCAAAAGTAACCCGCTGCTAATCCCGCGGTTAAAATAAGTAGGGTTTTTCTGCGCCCGAAGCGGTCCGAAATCAGGCCCCCACCAGGACGCGACATTAAATTCATGAACGCATACATACCGGCTAATAAACCCGCCGTCGCCATACTGAGCTCAAAGGTCTCGGCAAAAAATGCCGGTAGCATAGAGACCACCGCTAGTTCAGAGCCAAACGTGGCGAAATACAGAATGTTCAATACCGCCACTTGCCTAAAAGAATAACGATGTACCTCGGCAACCGGGGTAGTAAATAAGTCTTTATTGACCTTGTAGGTAAGATACGCATCGTAAACATACAATGCACTTAAACCCAGATATATTGCTAACGCAACACCTTCACCTAATAGCGATACGCCTTGTGGTGAAAGCTTCCAGTTAAGTAGCGCTAAGGCTAGATACATAGGTGTTTTCATCACCAGCAGCAAGTAAAAGTCACCTACGCTTGTGACTTCCATTCCGCCTAAGTTTTTAGGGCGAAAATAAGTAGAACCTTTCGGGGTATCTGTGGTGTTTTTATAGTAAACAAAGCTGAACAATAAACTCATCAGCCCAGTGATGCCTACTGCATAGCGCCAGCCGTCTTCGCCACCAAATAAAATAGCTATAGTGGGCAAGGTAAAAGCAGCAGCCGCTGAGCCAAAATTGCCCCAACCTCCGTAAACGCCTTCGGCCGTGCCAAGCTCTTTGGGTGGGAACCATTCGCTCACCATGCGAATTCCCACAACAAAGCCTGCACCAATACAGCCTAATGCAAAACGCGCGATAAGCAGCTGGGTAAAGCTATCAGCCAGAGCAAACATAAAACAGGGTATTGAGCATATTGCCATTAATGCAGAGTAAACAATTCGCGGCCCGAACTTATCGGTTAGCGCGCCGATAATCACGCGCGCAGGGATCGTCAACGCAACGTTGATAATGAGCAGGGTTTTCCATTCGCTGAGAGTCAGGCCTACACCATCGACAATAGCGCCTTTTAGGGGCGCCATATTGAACCACACCATAAATGTGATAAAAAAGGCTATCCAGGATAGATGTAGGGTTTTCATTTTGCCGGTGAAAGACAGCAAATTAAATTTCTCAACGCTCATGATGAATTCTCATAGAAAATTTACTCAAAAAAAAACCCGCAAAGACTCCAGGACACGGAAAGTCATTGCGGGCTACATTGCCTTACTTAGAAATTACAACGAGGTAATTCTGTCAGTATGTGTTTCGTTTTTAACGTTATTATTAACACAAGTGCATTCAACAATAATGTTTGCACCTATGGTGCCAACATTCTAAAAGCTACTAATTACAATAAGTTAAGTATTATTAGACGAATTTGAAACGCGTTTAATAGAAACTGTGGGGTGATATTGGTGCATCTTGCACTGTAATCGTGCTTTGCGCTTGCTTTGCTCTTTCTTTAGATAACCTCCCCCATCCTACTCGTCGTGAACATGCTATGCGCTATGCACGCAACAACAACTTGCCTGGTAAGTTTCCACGTTATGCTCTGTGAATACCCCCTTGAGAGATGCGTTGAGAAATGCGTTGAGAGGAACTTTGCGAGACGCTTTAAGACGCGTGCTTTTTGAATAAATCGTTGAAAACATTGCCGACTATGAAAAGACGCATTCCTTTGCGTTAGATAAGGTTATAAATGTGAGGCCACTTTGCTAAGCCAATGGGCCTTTTGCACGTCATCCAAGAAGCTTGCTTTAAAGCTATTCTCGGCCAACGTTTTGACCTGTTCATGAGTCATGGGCAAATCGGCCGCTAATGCGTGGTAGTTATCGTTTAAGTAACCACCGAAGTAACTTGGATCGTCAGCATTAACCGTGACCAACAAACCTGCATCTAATAGGGTAAGAATATTGTGGTCCGCCATTTTATCAAATACGCATAGCTTGATATTGGACAAAGGGCATACGGTTAACGGCATTTGCTTATTGGCCAGATGTGCCATTAGCTGCGTATCTTCAACACTGCGCACACCGTGATCCACACGGTGCACATCTAACTCGTTTAACGCACTCCAAATATATTCAGCGGGCCCTTCTTCACCGGCATGCGCCACACGCATCAAACCCAGAGATTTCGATTTAGCAAAAACGCGAGCAAATTTCTCTGGCGGATTACCCAGCTCAGAGCTGTCTAGGCCAACCGCTGCAATCATAGGTAAGTAAGGCACGGCAGCATCGAGGGTTTCAAACGCACTGTCTTCACTTAAGTGGCGTAAGAACGACATGATCAAGAGACTTGATTGCCCCCATTCTTTTTCTGCCTGTTCCATCGCGCGTTTGAAGCCTGGCATGAATACGTCAAAACCGACGCCGCGCTCAGTATGGGTTTGTGGGTCAAACATCATTTCAACATGCACTACGTTATCTTCTTTGCACTTACACAGGTAATCCCACATTAAGAGGTAAAAATCGTCTTCATCTTGCAGCACTGACGCCCCCAAATAATACAAATCGAGAAAGCTCTGAAGATTATCGAAATTGTAGGCGCTGCGTACATCATCGATCGTTGCGTACGGCAGTGCGACGTTATGCTTTGCTGCCAAAGACATCATTAATTCAGGCTCAAGTGTGCCCTCTATATGCAAATGCAATTCAGCTTTGGGAAGTGAATTTATTAGTTCTGCAATGGGTGTAGCTTGCGTGGGCATTTTTTATTCCTCTTATCATTATTATGGATGTACACAACGGCCCATTCATATTTTTATTACTTTTGGTTGTTCTTGTTAGTTTCTGCTGCGTTACAAGGTGATAGTGTATTGTCTGTTATTTTAGTCCTGCGTTAGCGGATAAGTATGGGTTATGTGTCTTGTGATGCACTGCTGTGCATGCATTCAGCGCGTTGTTAAACCTGTTTATCTATTGCGCGCTTAGTCAGTCACTACACTGGTTGTCGATTGCGCTCTTGAGCAACCAAACGTGTCATCTACTGCACTTTTCATCGAGTAAACGAGTTAGCTATTGCACTAGAAAAAGGCATATAACGCACCTAAAATGAGCAGTCGTTGACAATAACCTAAGCTAAATACGTATTTTACCTCAAGAAAACACCCTTGCCGCTATTATTTTCCCGTTGTTAACGGTTCAAGAAAGCGCTTCTTAGTGACTTTGTGTATCATTGTTCAGCATAAACCACACCAAAGCTAGACTAAATGGTCAGGTTTTTGCTTCACGGGGTTACTTTAACCCTTTCATCATTGGCCCTGTGCGGCTAGTAAGAGAACCCAATGAGAAGCATCCATGTTTAACGCAGTATTCGAAAAGCTTTTTAAGCTGCAAGCCAACGGCACCAATATTAAAACTGAATTTATCGCCGGCCTAACCACTTTTGCGGCTATGTCTTATGTATTGGTGGTTAACCCGAGCATTCTATCCGCTGGCGGTATGCCGGTTGTCGGCTTGATAACCGTCACAGCACTTGCCGCTTGCTTGGGCACCTTGCTAATGGCTTTTATGACCAACTACCCCATCGCCATGGCGCCCGGAATGGGCTTGAATGCATTCTTTGCCTTTACAATATGTTTAACTAGGGACATTCATTGGGAAGCAGCTCTGGGTATTGTGTTTTGGAACGGTATTCTGTTTTTGCTGTTGTCGGTGACTGGGGTGCGAACCAAAATTGCCGATGCCATCCCCGCTGCGCTCAAAATAGGGGTGCAATGTGGTATTGGTCTATTCATCGCTTTCATTGGCTTAAAAAACGCTGGCATTGTTGTTGACCACCCTGCCACGTTCCTAACGATTGGCGATCTATCAGAGCCTGCCACTATGCTCGCAGTCGCCGGCATTTTGCTGACCATTGTGCTCTTTATTAAAAAGGTCACTGGGGCAATATTAATTTCTGTATTGGTGCTGACCTTGATTGGCGCATTTATACCCACTGCAGACGGTTACCTTACTCAGCACACTGACTCATTTGTTGGCATGCCCGATAGCATAAGCTCTACGTTTTTCGCCATGGATCTCATGTATCCCATAGAAAACATAGCAACCACGTGGGACCTTATCTTCGCCCTGCTGTTCGTGAACATGTTTGACACTATCGGTACCCTAATTGGCGTTTCACGCCGGGCTAACTTGTTAGACAAAGAAGGGCGTTTACCCAAAATCGGCCCTGCAATGACCGCCGATGCTACCGCAAGTGTGGTCGGTGCTGCCCTTGGTACATCCCCCGTGACATCCTATGTGGAATCTGCTGCGGGGGTATCTTCTGGTGGCCGCACTGGCCTTACCGGTGTGTTCGTAGCGTTATGTTTCATGCTTGCCTTGTTCTTTACCCCTTTGATGAAAGTGATCCCGCTTATGGCGACCACGCCGGCGCTGATCATGGTGGGTATCTTAATGATGGACTCTTTCAGGCAGTTAGACTTTGATGATTTAACGGCGCTTGCCACAGCCACTGTTGCGCTATTGGTTATGCCACTGACATTCAGTATCAGCGAAGGCATAGCCATGGGCTTTATCACTTATGTGGGTATCATGGTCGGCACAGGCAAGTACAAACAGGTCACATGGATAACGTACGCCATGGCAGCGGTGTTTATTCTGCGTTACGTCCTAGATTTGAAATAACGAATCTACAATAACGAATTTGAAACAACGAATTAGTGTAGGCATCTGAGCCCCACACCCATAAAAAAACGCGTAGAGGGCTTGCCTACTACGCGTTTTTTTATGGCTTCAGAGCAGCAATCTATCGCTGCTTGTTACCTTCTACTGGCTACTTGTTACTTGTTGCTTGTTGCTTGTTGCTTGTTACTTGTAGGGAAAGTTATCTTTCCAATGTTGCGCTATTTCTTGTCTAGTGCACAGCCATACTTGGTCATGACTTTGTACGTATTCGATAAAGCGTTGCAGCGCAGCCATACGCGCAGGTCTACCTATGATCCTGCAATGCAAACCAATCGACAGCATTTTAGGCGCGTAATTGCCCTCTTCGTATAGCACGTCAAACGCATCTTTAAGATATTGAAAGAACTGCTCACCACTATTGAACCCTTGTGCACTGGCAAAACGCATGTCGTTGGTATCTAGCGTGTAAGGCACAATCAACAACGGTTTTGGATAGTTGGTGTCGTAATAAGGAAGATCGTCCGCGTAAGAGTCGGCGCAATATAACAGGTCATCACGCTCAGAGATGAGCTTTAAGGTATTCGGGCTGGTTCTGCCTGTGTACCAACCCACGGGTTTTGAACCAGTAATGGCTTGATGAAGCTGCATAGAGGCATCAATCATTTTACGCTCTTGGGCTTCAGGCATGTCTTGATAGTGGATCCAGCGCATCCCATGGCTAGCAATCTCCCATTTGGCGTCTTTCATTGCAGCGACCGCTTCTGGGTTTCGTTGCAACGCCATCGTGACACCAAATACAGTGATCGGCACATTTAAGCGTTCAAACAAGCGATGTAATCGCCAAAAACCTGCACGGCTACCGTATTCGTACATGGACTCCATGCTCAGGTGTCTGTCTTTGTATGCCTGTGCGCCAATAATCTCAGAAAGAAAAACTTCAGATGCTTCATCACCATGAAGTACACAGTTTTCTCCACCTTCTTCATAATTGAGTACAAACTGTAGCGCGATCTTTGCCTTACCGGGCCAGTTTGGGTTGGGCGGAGTATCGCCATAACCGATTAAATCTCGTGGATATGCGTGGTTCATTGTCTATCTCTTGTCATTTATATTCGTGTGGTACTGTTAGGCCGCAGCCTTGCAAAATAAGCTTAATTAAACTCTTAGTGGCGTTTGCGAATTCGATTTGATCCATTTCGTGCCCCATTAGTTCAGTGATCTGAGCAGAAAAATCAGCATAGTGCTGACTGCTCGCCCAAATATTGAACAACAAATAATGAGGGTCAATGTCTGGTAATTTTCCCAACTCGATCCATTGGCGTATTACTGCCACTCGAGAGTTCATCCAATTAGAATGTTGGTCTTTAAAAAAGCTGCTCAAGTTTGGTGCACCGTTGATGATTTCCAGTGCAAAGATTTTCGATGCATCAGGCCGACTACGAGAGATTTCCATCTTGTCTGCTATATACGCAGCCAACACTTGAGCAGGATCATCTTGCGCTTTAGCGTTGTCGAAACTGCTGTTCCACAAACTTAGAATTTCTTGTAGCAGCGCAATATACAAACCGTCTTTGGATTTGAAATAGTATAAAATATTAGTCTTCGGCAATTCCGCTCTATCCGCTATATTTTGCACTCTGGTTCCTTTAAACCCATGAATTGCAAACTCTTTTTCAGCTGCGGTTAAAATTTTTGCGCGATTAATTGCGCCAATGCTGTCATCTTTTTTTGATAATGAGTCACTCATCTAATCCGTTACTATCCTTTTCAAAGGGCTCATATTGAAGAGCCTTACATGCCCCATTAACATTGAGTTAACATCCTACCTAAAAATCTCTTGATTGCCTATATTCACGGTTAATTCTCGACAAATTAGCGACTTAGGCATTATTCAAGCAAGTCATAAACATAAAATGTCGCTAGGCACTAAGCACTCATAATACCAAGAATCGAAAAGTATTTAGCAAAAACCTGACCAACTGGTCTGGTTTTTGTATTTAATCGAGCTATTATACCCATCATTATAAGTAGTTTTATGACTGAGCCACGCGGAGACCACCATGATCAGCTTTTTACTTAACGACAAAGCTGTGCACATAGATGCCACACAAGCTGACACCACTTTACTGAATTATTTAAGAGATGAACGTAATCTGTGCGGCACCAAAGAGGGTTGTGCCTCAGGAGACTGCGGCGCGTGCACCGTCGTGGTGGCAAAAGCGAATGAGCAAGGCTCAGCACTTGAATACCAAGCTTTGAATAGCTGTGTTACGTTTTTATCTGCGGTGCAAGGTAAGCAACTTTTAACCGTTGAACATTTGGCCGATGGTGAAACGTTGCACCCAGTGCAAGCAGCAATGGTAGATGCCCATGGCTCTCAATGTGGATTTTGTACCCCTGGTTTTGTAATGTCGATGTTCGCCCTTTATCAACAAGGCAGCGCACCCAACCGGGAGCAAGTGAATGTAGCATTAGGCGGCAACTTATGCCGCTGTACTGGGTATCGCCCTATCATTGATGCCGCTTTAGCTTCATGCACTGGCACGCCACAAGACAAATTCAGCCAACAGCAAGCCGCCACAATAGCCCAGTTAAACGCGCTGCCTAAAAGTGAGGCTGGCTTAGATACCTTATTTATGCCGACTAACAGAAATGAGCTTGCTGCGACGATTAAAGCAGAACCTACCGCACGCTTTTTTGCGGGCAGTACGGATATCGCATTAGAAGTCACTCAGCAGTTAAAGTCATTGCCGACACTTATCAGCTTGACGCATGTGAAAGAACTCCAAGTTGTTGAAGCAACTAGCAGCGGTTTAAAAATTGGTGCAGCGGTCCCCTTCAGTAAGATGGAAGCTTTACTTCTTAAACATTTCCCATCATTGCACGAACTACTCGACAGGTTTGCCTCAACACCTATCCGTAATCAAGCCACTTTAGGCGGCAACGTTGCGAACGCCTCCCCCATCGGTGATATGCCCCCAGCGCTATTGGCGCTAAATGCGGTGATCAAGGTAGATAATGGTACAACTCGTCGAGACATCGCTATCAGCGATTTTTTCACGGGTTATCGCCAAACGTTGTTGCAAAGTGATGAATGGATTGAAGCGATTTTCATCCCTTACCTTGAGCCGAGCGCCCAAGTGCGCGCGTATAAAATTTCTAAGCGCCAAGAAGATGATATCTCAGCTGTGTGTGCCGTGTTTAATTTGACGCTGGACGAGAACAACAACGTAACACAACTAAAATCTGGTTTTGGCGGCGTAGCAGCCACACCAGCATCCGTTGATGCGTTAAGCGATGCCATAAAAGGCAAAGATTGGTCTAAAAACAGTACCTTTGAGTTAGGCAAAAAAGTACTGAGTGAATCGTTTACGCCCCTTGATGACGTGCGCGCCAGCGCTGAGTATCGTCAAACCTTGTTAGTCAATCTGTTTAAGCGCTTTTGGTTACAAACGAATCAACACAGCCAGCAAATTGAAACACGGGTGCACGCATATGAATAACCTTTGCTGTGTTACTTGTGGCCACAAGTCATTTTTACCTCGTGTGCTTTTTTGTCTTCTTAGCTTTTTCCATTCACTAATACAGCGAGGTTACGACCATGCGTAAACTTATTGAACAGCCGTTTACCAGTAACCCCCAAGGGAAAGTAGGCAAGTCTCATCCCCACGAAAGTGCCATTCGCCAAGTCAGCGGCCAAGCCCGTTATGTGGATGATATGCCCGAGCCTGCGAATTTGCAGTACGCGGCCGTGGGCACCAGCCCCGAAGCCTCAGGTACATTAAATTCTATCGATTTGACAGCGGTTTGGGCAAGCCCAGGCGTAACTGATGTGATTACTGTGGATGATGTACCAGGTCATGTAGATATCGCCCCAGTATTTGATGGCGACCCTATTTTTGCCCAAGGTAACGTATTATTTAACGGTCAGGCCTTATTCGCGGTATTAGCCGACAGCGTGCAACATGCGCGTCAAGCCGCTCTTAAAGCCAAGGTTGATATTACGCCATTGGCTCCTTGCCTAACGGTTGAAGCTGCGAAACAACAGAGTAATTTTGTGCGCCCAGCGCATTTTATGCAACAAGGTGATTTTGACACGGCCATTGGCCAAAGCGAACTAAACGCGCAAGGACATATAAGCATAGGCGGCCAAGAGCACATGTACCTTGAAGGCCAAGTGTCTATGGCGATAAACGATGAGGAAGACCGCGTATTGGTTTACACATCGAGCCAGCATCCCAGTGAAGTTCAAAAACTCATCGCAGAAGTATTAGGCTGTAAATTGCACAAGGTCGTGGTGGATATGCGCCGCATGGGCGGTGGTTTTGGCGGTAAAGAAACCCAAGCAGCACAATGGGCGTGTATAGCTGCCCTACTTGCCAAACGTAACCAGTGCGCTGTAAAACTTCGCTTACCGCGCATGCAAGATATGATTGCCACGGGCAAACGTCATCCATTTGAAAACAGCTATCAAGTGGGATTTGACTCAGAAGGCTTAATTAACGCGGCTGATATAGATATAAACGGTAACTGCGGCCACTCACCTGACTTATCAGATGCCATTGTCGACAGGGCGATGTTCCATTGCGATAACGGTTATTATCTTGAAAACGTCAATGTGGCGGGCCATCGCTGCCGCACCAATCAGGTGTCACACACAGCCTATCGCGGTTTTGGTGGCCCACAAGGTATGATAGTTGCGGAAGCCATGATGGACGTTGTTGCTCGAAAAGTAGGAAAAGATCCGCTAACGGTACGTAAGTTAAACCTTTATGGTGACAAAGATCGAAATCTCACACCTTATGGTATGACGGTTGAACACAACCTGTTGGGCGATTTGATTGCACGATTAGAAACCTCTTCTGACTATTGGGCCCGCAGAGAGGCCATCACTCAGTTTAATAAAAGCAGTCCCATTGTTAAAAAAGGCCTGGCGCTGACGCCCGTAAAATTTGGCATCTCCTTTACTGCTAAGCATTTGAATCAAGCTGGGGCACTGCTGCATGTGTACACGGACGGCAGCATGCAGATTAATCACGGTGGCACAGAAATGGGTCAAGGCTTACATACTAAAATTGGTCAGATTGTAGCCAATGAGTTTGGCATTTCTTTGCATGATGTAGAAGTCACCGCTACGCGTACTGATAAAGTGCCGAATACCTCGCCCACGGCAGCATCAAGTGGCACCGATCTTAACGGAAAAGCAGCACAAAATGCGTGTATCAGCGTCAAACAGCGCTTAGCAGAATTCTATGCACAAACCATTGACGATTCGGAACTTACCGCAGATAAAGTGACTTTCGCCGACAATCGCGTCACGTTAGGCCAACATAGCGTGGAGTTCGCGCAATTAGTACAAGACGCCTATATTGGCCGCATATCGTTATCATCAACGGGCTTCTATAAAACCCCTAAAATCCATTATGACCGCAGCACAGGTAATGGCCGCCCATTCTTTTACTTTGCTTATGGTGCGTCGGTATCCGAAGTCTCCATCGACACCTTGACGGGCGAGTACAAAGTAGAGCGTGTCGATATTCTGCATGATGTGGGCCGCAGCTTAAACCCAGCCATTGATATAGGGCAGATAGAGGGTGGCTTTATACAAGGCATGGGCTGGCTCACTACCGAAGATTTAAAGTGGGATGATAAAGGTCGCTTGATCAGCAACAACCCGGCGACCTACAAGATACCTGCCATTGGCGACACCCCCGACGTGTTTAATGTGGACCTATATCCAAGGGACAATGACGAAGACAGTATTTATCACTCTAAAGCGGTGGGTGAACCGCCCTTTATGTTGGCTAATTCAGTTTGGTGTGCCATTAAAGATGCGATTTCAAGCTTAACAGACTACAAAATTGATCCCCAGTTACCCGCCCCAGCCACGCCAGAAGCCGTGCTGAAATGTATTATGTCTATAGATGCTGACCCCACGTCTAGCGAGCCTAGCTAAGATGAATACCAATAAATGGTTTGACGCATTGCATCAATGCCAAGCGCAAGGCAAAGCCTATGTATTGGTAACAGTCCTTGGCGCTGCGGGCTCGACTCCTCGCGGCAACGGCACCAAAATGATTGTGACCGGGGATGAAACTTTCGACACGATAGGCGGCGGGCACTTAGAATTTGCCGCTACGGAACAAGCCAGAGGTCTACTCGCGAATAACGAGCAAACACAGCACATTGAGCACTATCCGCTTTCCAGTAAATTGGGGCAATGCTGCGGCGGTGCGGTCAACGTATTGTTTGAAGTGATGATAGAACAATGCCAAACCGTGCAAATTTACGGTGCGGGTCATGTGGCCCATGCATTAATTCCGTTACTAGCGCAGTTGCCTCTGCAAATACAATGGATTGATCAACGTGAAGCATTGTTTCCCAAGAGCAGCGCGGGACAAAGACACCCGAATTACGATTTTGCCAATTTAGATATCATAGTGAGCGATGAGCCAACTGAGCATATCACTCGGGCACCTGCCAATAGTTGGTTGGTGGTTATGACCCACAATCATCAATTAGATTACGAATTGGTTGAGGTGGCGCTTAAACGCCCTGACCTGCCTTATATCGGTATGATAGGCTCTAGCACCAAAGCGAAACGATTTGTCACACGTATCGCCGCGCGCATGCCTGATGTAACTCAGCCCGAGCGCTTGGTCAGCCCAATTGGGGTATTAGACATTCCAGGTAAACGCCCCATTGAAGTGGCGGTGTCTATTGCGGGTCAAATCATACAACGCCTAAACAGTGATGCACTTGAGCAACAATCCAGTGAGGGCGCGAGTACGCAAGAAAACCAACTTAACACCAACCAAGCGCTTAAAATGCGACAAAAGCAAGTGAACGCGTGGCGCGCCTCTAAGAAATTAAAAGACTCATTATGACCTTAACTGAATTGAATAACCTCACTGCGAGTGAGGCTGAAACGTTTTTTGCTCAAACTTGCGCAGCGCAGCGCTGGGTAACGAAAATGCAAGAGCAACGGCCTTATGCCAATGCGCCGAGTCTGCTGCAAAAAGCGCAAGCAAGTTGGCAAGACATGAATAAAGAGGATGTTCTGCAAGCATTTGACGCCCATCCCATGATTGGGGATATCAGCAGCTTGCGTGAGAAATATGCCAGTACCAAGGCCATGGCAAGTAATGAGCAAGATGGGGCTGCACAAGCGGATGAGGCAACCCTACTGGCTTTGCAAAAACTGAACTTAGCCTATAAAGAAAAGCACGGGTTTATTTTTATCATTTGCGCCAGCGGCTTGAGCGCGAAAACCATGCTTCAGGAAATCGAACAGCGTATCCATAATACTACTGCCACCGAAATCAATATTGCCAGTGGTGAACAAATTAAAATTACCATGCTACGTATACTAAAGGGTCTTTCAGATGAATAAAGCACCGTCACTTTCTAGCCATGTGCTAGACACCACCTTAGGGAAGCCTGCGGCTAAGATGCAATTAATACTAACAACACCAGAAGGCAATATTGCGCATGTGCAAACTGACCCAGATGGCCGTTGTAATCAGTGGGGTGAGTTAACGATTTCAGCAGGACAATACCAACTTAGATTTCTCACTGGTGAGTACTTGTCAGCGGCCCACGGCAGTGCGTTTTACCCTTTCGTAGATGTGCATTTTGAAATAACCGCCGACGGTGGTCATTATCATATACCGTTGCTCATCTCTCCATTTGGCTTTAGCAGTTACCGCGGTAGCTAACGGGATCTATTTTTAAATGACGACACATCTATACCTTGCCTCTATTTTACATTTTCCACAGAAGACGGCGCAGCCGAAAGTAGACTTCAGCTATATCAAGGACGGCGCTTTGGTCACTCAAAATGGCAAGATCCTAGCCACAGGCCAGGCTAATGATCTTTTGAGCCAGTACCCTGAAGCGGTTTCTCACGATTATCGTGACCAGATCATCATGCCGGGATTTATCGACAGCCACTTGCATTTCCCGCAGACAGAAATGTTGGCGAGTTTCGGTGAGCAGTTGCTCGATTGGCTGGATAATTACACCTTCCCCACTGAGAAGAAATTTGCCAACCCAGAGTATGCAGCCAAAATAGCAGATATATTTTTACGCCAGCTTTATCGCAACGGTACCACCAGCGCCATGGTCTATTCTTCGGTGCATCAATGTGCTGCAGATGCACTTTTTAAAGCGGCTAAGCAACACAAAATGTTAATGATCGCGGGTAAGGTATGCATGGACAGGCACTGCCCATCATGGCTACAAGACACGCCAGAAACCGCCCAAAAAGAAAGCGCTGAGTTAATTGAGCGTTGGCACGGCAAAGACCGCTTATATTATGCGATCACCCCGCGTTTCGCGCCCACCAGTAGCCATGAACAACTGCATGCATTGGGCGAGTTGGCACAGCAATATCCAGATGTGTACATTCAAAGCCATTTGAACGAAAACCTGAATGAGATCGACTGGGTTAATTCACTCTTTCCTGAATATAACGGCTATTTAGACGTATATGACAAGTTCAATATGCTGCGCCCTAAAGCCATGTTTGGTCACTGTATTCACATGCAAGAGCATGAATGGCATCGCATGAGCGATAGTGGCGCCAGTATTGCTTTTTGCCCTACATCGAACTTGTTTTTAGGCAGTGGTTTGTTCGATTTAAAAACGGCGGAAAAATACGATATCCCAGTGGCCCTCGCCACGGATGTTGGTGCAGGAACCACTTTTAGTATGCTGCGTACGTTGGGCGAAGCCTATAAAGTAGGGCAATTACGCTCCGAGCAGTTACCACCATTACATGGGCTGTATCTGATGACCCAGGGCGCCGCTGTTGCACAAGGTTTAGAGCAAAGTATTGGCAACCTAAATGCTGGGACAGATGCAGATTTCGTCATAGTTGACCCGCATTTTGACGAGCTCACCAGTTTGCGCTGTGAACAACAAAACGAGATCCAAGACATTATATTTGCATTGAGTATGCTTGCTGATGACAGAGCCATCACGGCCACTTATATCGCCGGCGAGCCGGTTTACCGAGCAAACACATAACTTACTATAAGAATAAGAATTACAAACAAGGAACATCATAATGGCATGGTTTGAATGGTCATCTTTATTTATCCGCTGGTTTCATGTGATTGCGGGCGTCGCTTGGATAGGCGCTTCTTTTTACTTTATCTGGCTTGATAACAATCTACGTACACCGCCAAAGTGGAAACAAGACAAAGGCATAAAAGGTGATTTATGGGCAGTACACGGGGGTGGCTTTTACGAAGTGGCCAAATATCAACGTGGGCCAGAGAAGATGCCAGAAACCCTACACTGGTTTAAATGGGAAGCCTACACCACTTGGCTAAGTGGCTTCTTGCTGTTGAGCTTAATTTACTACCACGGTGCGTCTATTTATTTGATCGACCCTGCTGTGATGGACCTAACCCCAAAAGAAGCCATTATTCGTGGTTTGGGCTTAATATTTGGCGGACTCTTTATTTATGAAGGTGCTTGTCGCAGCGCACTTGGCCGTTACCCTGCTCTATTCGGTGTGTTCTTACTGTTACTGCTTGGCGCGGTAAGCTATTTAGCCACACATTGGTTTAGTGGCCGAGGCGCGTTTATGCACGTTGGCGCTTTGATTGGCACAATAATGGCTGGCAATGTGTTCTTTAAAATCATGCCCGCCCAGCGCTTAATGGTCGATGCGGTCACCAACAACAAGGAGATTAACCCTGCTTGGGGATTAGCGGCCAAACTGCGCTCAGTACACAACAACTACCTGACCCTGCCATTGCTGTTTATTATGATCAGCAACCATTACCCTATGACCTTTCAACATCCTCAGGCGTGGGCTGTGCTTATGGCTATTGGTATAGTGTCAGCGTGGATACGCCATTACTTTAACCTAAAGCACGTAGGCATTTCGCGCCCATCAGTACTCATCACGGGCGCAATAGGTATGTTACTAATTGCCGGTTGGGTCTCTTACCCTCGAGCGCATATTGATGACACGAAAGCGCTTGAAACCGCCAATATCAACGCGTCTGCACCAGTTCAACTTAGCGCGACTGAACAACACGCGTTTGACGTTATTCAAACCCATTGTGCGAATTGTCACTCCGCTAAACCAACGGATGAATTGTTCGTTGTTGCGCCACTGGGATTAATGCTCGATTCGTGGCAACAAATTCAGGCAAAAACACCGCTGATATACCATCGTGCCGTTGTCAGTAAAGATATGCCATTAATGAATAAAACCGGTATGACAGAGCAAGACAGAGAAGCCATTCGTAAATGGTTTGAGCAATAAACTGTTTAGTAGGAATTCTTTTCACAAACGGTATACGTAATAAAAATGGCCTAAAATGTCTTTTAGGCCATTTTTATATCGCTTACATCTCAAATACGGTTAGCACAGTCAGTCACGCCTTGCCTGCGTCACCACTGTTCGTCGTCTGCAATCGACAGCGTTCGCCTAACGCCAAATAACCACCAGCGCACGGCAGTGGGCGAGTCTAATAAGTTTACGCTTATTCAACGCCGCCCACACCAAGTTGGCGTTTTTGCATATAGTTGGCCAATTGCATATCGCCTAAATCAGCGCTTTGACTTAGGGCCTTGAATACACCTTGTTGATCAGCTTCTTTGCGCAGCTGCCCGAGTTTTTCCTTGGCATCGATATGTTCAATAACGACTTTGAAGCCAACTACGCCTCGGCGCAATTTAGCCTGATAATCCGCAGGCATTCTCACCTCATTGTCGAGTAAACTTGGCTCATACTTTGCCACCAAAGCATCCATCGCCTGCTCCGTTTCTTCATCGCTGATTAGACTTGCTTGGCCCTTACAATGAACCGCGGCGTAATTCCACGTGGGCACCCCAGGCCCTTCTGCATACCATGTAGGAGATACATATGCATGGGGGCCACTAAAAATCACCAATGCTTTCTCTTGTGTTAATTGATGAATATGAGGATTGGCTCTAGCGATATGGCCGTAGAGTATCCCGCACTCCCCTTCATTTTGATGATAAATAAACGGGATATGCGTAGCATCAAGTGACTCAGACACTAAAATACCAAAGCTATTTTCACTGATAAACCGGTCAATTTCTTGGTTCTCTTGAATGCGTAAATTGGGGGGGACAAACATAGATTAACGCCTTATATTTTTGTGTGTTGAGCAACTTGCGATTTTCAATTTTCGCCAGCACATTCTCATTTCAGCTTTCGTACTCTTCATTCGCTATTTGCCATTGTGGACAAAGCGCCCAGAACAGCCTAACACCGAAAAAGGTACATTCAGATGACAGTGAAGTAAAAATACAGCTTTAAAGTAAAAACGAAAAAACGCTCTATAAAGAGCGTTTTGATGACTATTTTGCTGATGCTCTGCGCTGTCATGTTAATCCATGGATGCTGCACGTTCCGCCCAGCACCCATATTTACACCGCACTGTTTTTTACAACCTCATTATTCCAGTCTTAAACTCGCAGCAGAGTACAAATTTTGTTACCGGTAGGATCTCGAAGATAGGCTAAATGCATTTGATTTTCGCCTTCGCCGCGCACACCAGGCGGATCTTCACAGGCCACACCACCGTTGGCTATGCCTGCTGCATGCCATGCTTCAGCTTGTTCTGTGCTTTCAACCTTAAAGCCGAGCGTTGAACCATTACCGTGACATGCAGGTTCGCCATCAATTGGCTTGGTTAGGGCAAATACGCCACTTTTATCAAAGTAAAAACAACGGCCTTTTTCATCCATTACGCCGGGCTTGTAACCCAAAACTTGCATGGTCGCATCGTAGAATTTTTTTGATGCTTCCATATCATTAACACCTATCATCACGTGACTAAACATACCTATACTCCTTAAATTGCCTTATGGCCCAAATGAGGTTAACCCGATAAACCTGAGCCTTTTACACCAATCTAACTGGCAAAACAGGATAGATAAATCGCAGTGAACCTTAATGTATTATCTGTTAACTCAATAACTTACCAGTACGACAAAACATGAGCAATAAGTTTAGTATTTTCACTTTAGTGATCCCAAGGCTGTGCGGCGTGAATGACATTTTTTAACCATCTGCATGCAGTAAAAACACTGAAAACATATCGTCTTTCGCTAACCATTGCTTTTCGAATTGCCACCCCGCCATTCTGGCCAAATGAATAAACTCATCAGGGCGATATTTGTAAGAGTTTTCAGTATGTATGGTTTCGCCCTGGTGAAACGAAATCTGCTGGTCACGAATATGTACAACGTGTTCACACTGACTGACTAGATGCATTTCAATTCGACCTAGGTGCGGGTTGTATAGTGCATAGTGCTCAAAAGCATCGGGGTTAAAATCGCTACCAGTAATCTGGTTTACATGACGCAAAATATTACGATTAAACTTTGCAGTAACACCTGCGGAGTCGTTGTATGCTTGATGTAACTGCTGCGGTGACTTTTTGGTGTCAACGCCAATTAGCAGCATTGCGCTGTCCCCTAAAGAACGGCGAAGTCGCTGTAAAAACTGCAGCGCAAATTCGCGATTAAAATTACCAATCGTCGATCCAGGGAAAAAGCCGAGTTTGGAAAAGTCGCTTTGATTCTCTAATGATATAGGCTGGGTAAAATCAGCAAAAATCGGCGATACATTAATATCTGGGTAATCAGCAGCCAACGAATCAGCCGCGCACTGCAGGTGATCCTGAGCGATATCAATAGGCACCACTGAGCGGATCATATTCACGCTTTGTAGCAATATCCTAATTTTGGTTAAGCTGCCGGCTCCAAATTCAATCAATTCTATTGGTTGAGTAATCAACTCAGACAAGTCCTTGGCGATATTAGGCAACATCGCCATTTCAGTGCGATAAGGATAGTACTCAGGTAAATCGCAGATTTGATCAAATAACTTTGACCCCAGGCTGTCATAAAAAAACTTTGATGAAATTGATTTTTGCTCTGCTAATAAACCTAACGTTATTTCTGCAGTAACGTCTTCAACTAACCTATCTTGCTCAGATGACGATTCTTTTAACGCAGTTTGATGAGCTGCATCAATCTGGCGGGCGACGGGGGGAAAGGCCATTTTAATAATCCTTAGCTAAACGCAGGCCCATGAACTGCCAACGTTGATGGGGGTAAAAGAAAGTTCGATAGGTAGCGCGCATTTGCTCAATGGGCGTGACACAAGAGCCACCTCGCAAGACATATTGCCCTGACATAAATTTACCATTGTATTCGCCTACTGCCCCCTCAGGCACTTTGTACCTAGGGTATGGCGTGTATGGGCTGCGTGTCCACTCCCAAACATCGCCGTGTAATTGCATATCATCTGGGCTACCGGGTGCAGTAGGCGTAAAAACGCGATGTTCAGAGAAGTTACCCGCAATGGGCTGCGTCCGTGCTGCTAACTCCCATTCGTATTCACTAGGCAGGCGGCACGCTCTCCACTGAGCATAGGCGTCCGCTTCGTAATAGCTGATATGACAAACCGGCGCCGTTAAATCCAAAGGCACAAGACCATTTAAGGTGAATTGAAACCATTGATCTTCTTGCTTTCGCCAGTATAGCGGATGCTGCCATTGTTGCTGCTGCGCTGTCGCCCAGCCATCGGCTAACCACAACACTGGGTTTTGGTATCCGCCTGCGTGAATAAAGGCTAACCAGTCACCATTCGTCACTAAGCCTTTGGCTAATGAAAATGCAGCTACATAGGCTTTATGTTTTGGGCCTTCGCAATCAAAATAAAATTCAGTTTGTGGATCAACACCGAATTCATGTAGCCCAGCCTCGAAGGTGATGAAGTGCTCAGATAATGACAACTCAGCCGACGCTCGCTCTGGTTGAGCGTTAAGGGCGAAAGCAGCAGGGTAAAGAGGGTTCAGTGAAAGGGCATGCAAAATATCAGTTAACAATAATTCTTGGTGCTGCATCTCGTGGTTCATGCCCAGCTCTATAAGCGAAAGTAACTCAGCATCGCTGTTTTGGGTTAGTAACTGTTCGATGGCGGCATCAACCTGCTGACGATACGCGTATACCTCTTCTATCGAAGGGCGACTGATCATCCCCCTTTGAGCACGGGGGTAACGCTCGCCTTTTTGCTCGTAATAGGAATTAAACAAATAATTAAATTGCGGTTGAGGAGATTGATAACGGGCAATAAAAGCATGCAGAATAAACTGTTCGAAAAACCAGGTCGTATGCGCTAAGTGCCACTTGGTAGGGCTGGCATCTGGCATAGACTGCAGCTGCATGTCCTCACTGGTTAGTGACTTGGCCAAATCGACACTGTACTGGCGACGAGCATGAAAGCGAGCAATCAGTGGAATGTTTGATGAATCTAAAATGTGCGATGCAACCGTCATATCATATGCTTTCTTATGGTCTATTTTACTGAGCCAGTATTATCTGACTTCATGAAAATTTCATTAAACTCGATGAAAAAGAGCAAAGCCGCTACGCCTAGCCACTGACGGAGGCTAGAAAATAGTCTTGCCATGATTGGTGCGCCCTACCGCAAGCCTGCTGATAGTGACTTTCGTTTTCTAGCGCTCCTATCGCAATACCTTGGTAAATTCCCGCAATCACGGTACCAATGAAATCCCCTAGTTCAGCCACGCGGTCTGCTTGGTATTCTTCAAAGGTCAATGGGACATAGTGAAGGTTAAGGTCAAATGCTTTGTTTAAATGCTCAACTAGTTGCTGCTGGGTTAACAATTCACCATGTAAATTATAGGTATGGCCATTATGCTTATCTTCAGTCAGCATTTTTGCGTACGCGTATGCTAACGCCCCCCGACATGTATACGCACAGCGCCCTTGCCCAGCGCAATTGGTCACCTTTCCAGCCTTTTTATAGCTTGCGATGTATTCAATATCTGGCTCAATATAGATACCGTTTCTCCCAATGACCCACTCTAAACCGCTGGATTTTACGTCTTCTTCTGTTTGCCTATTACTTTGAATGACGGGTGAGAAAGCGGTGCCTTGCTGCGCTCCTTGCACACTGGTATAGACGATTTTGCAAACACCGCTGTTTTTAGCTGCATTAATAACGTTGCGATGTTGCACGATTCGTTTGTCGGGCGCATCCATCCCAGAGACTAACAATAAAGTGTCGACACCCATTAATGAGCGTTCCAACTCAGGTAAATTATTGTAATCACCAGGGCGCACTTCAACCCCAAGGGCGCTGGCCTTTTCCGGCGTTCTAGCTAAAGCGACTACATTTGCTGCACCAACTTGTTTGACAAGGGTATTGACAATCGCCCTGCCCAATTGGCCACTCGCCGCTGTTACCGCAATCTTCATATTCACCACCTGATGATAGAGCTGTACGTTATTAAGTGAATAGCGTGAAAAATATCTCAATTAACATAACAGTTGGGGAAGATAAAAAAAAGACAAGGAAGTATGGAAGATTATGCTATGAATATGCTTTTATGAACGATTAAGCTATGGATGCAATAAAGCGTTGAAAGTGAATGAAGATGCTTAGGGTGGATTAAAATAATCGTGTAAGTTAAGACCAATGAGTAACATACCGAGCCCGGCCACCTGAGTATAAAAAGACAGTTTTGCCACACGCCAATAAAGCACGATGAACACCAAGCATACAGGTTGAATAAATAAACACGCGAGTCCCCAAAACGTACTCTGGTTGAACGCTTCAAGTAGTAGTAACACCGCCCCAACAATAAATATTAGTAAGCCAACTAGGGTAATAATCATTGTAATCATGTTGTTTATCTAACCGAGTCAAATGGTAAATTGCGGGCGGTATTAGCTTATAGCTGCGCCGTGATAAGGGCGCTTTTCTTCGCGAATAGTCCGCTATGCACGCGAAACGATCAAGTTCGCAGACCAGTGTAGTGCTCTGAAGCACGTAGCGCATGAAAAGTGCGTCGCCTATGAAAACGTAGCGTTAGAAAACGCGACACATTGTCACAGACGCCGCACAGTATTTTCTCATATGCGCATTATTATCTTCACCACGTCTATAAGGGTGTTGTCTACCGCGGCTTTTCCTCGCGCTACGGAAGTACAGCGAACGATTAAGCGTAAAAAGCTTCAACCGTTCCTTTTAAGGTTATCAATAGCGGTTGGCCGCGGCGATCTAAGGCTTTAGGTGAAGGGATTTTTACCCAACCTTCGCTGATACAGTACTCTTCTACGTTGGTGCGCTCTTTACCATTCAAGCGAATTCCAATGTTGTGCTCAAACACTTCTTCCACATAGTGGCGGCTACGAGGGTTGCTTGAAAGATGATCGGGTAACGGTGGTAAGGTAGTGGTGTCGTTCATAAAAATGACCTAGATTCGAAAAAAGTGCGCCATTGTAGACAATATGCCCGGTGCACTCAATAACTGTGTCAAGTCGGTATAAAACGACCTTTCACACCCTGTTTGCTAGGCCTTAACGAGTGCGCAAAAAAACTAGCATAAAGAGATGCGTTCGCAGCACCTGCTATTTTCTGCGACTTCGTTTGGCTCCCCCTGCACTACCTTTGTGCTGTTTTCGTGAACTCGAAGTATGCGGGTCAGCTTCGAAATTCCCATACAGTTCATCATCTTCATCATCAATGTTTAACTTGGCTGCAGAGGGTTTGCCCTTCACATGTTTCGTATTCACCGTATTCCTTGAGGTGGGTTTTTCAGCGCTGTTAACGCGTATGTTGGCTTTGTTGGCTGACCATGACTTTGTCACTTGGTCTTTTGGCGCAAAACCAACCAAAGTAGAAGGCTTTAGATGCTGATCTAAATAGCGCTCAAGGGATTGAAACTGCGAGGTCTCATCTGGGCTGAAAAGAGAAATCGCCGTCCCCGTATTTCCTGCTCGTCCTGTTCGCCCAATACGATGCACGTAATCCTCAGGTACGTACGGCAGGTCATAATTAATAACGCAGGGTAACTGGCTAACATCAATGCCCCTAGCTGCGATATCGGTGGCAACCAAAACCTGTATTTCACCGGCCTTAAAGGCATTTAAGGCTTGAGTACGTGCATGTTGTGTTCGGTTGGCGTGAATAGATGCAGCTGCAATACCAGCATCTTCAAGTTCAGTCACTAGTGCGTCAGCCGTTCGCTTCGTGCGGATAAACACTAGTGTTTGCGACCATCTGTGCTCTCGAATAAGGTGGATAAGCGCAGCACTTTTTCGCGCCTGCTCTATCGGGTGGAATGTTTGCGCGACTAAATCCACCGTACTATTCACGGCGCTGACTTCAATCGTCTTTGGAGCATTAAGCATTTCCCTCGCAAAGCGTTTAATCTGTTTTGAAAAGGTAGCTGAAAACAACAGCGTTTGGCGCTTAACAGGCAACAGCGATTGAATGCGCTTTACGTCATCAATAAAGCCTAAATCCAGCATACGATCGGCCTCATCAAACACGAGTATCTCTAGGTTTTCAAAGTGCACAGCCCGCTGTTCATACAAATCAAGTAAACGGCCAGGGGTTGCAATCAGCACGTCTACGCCCTCTTGCAGTTGCGCTATTTGCGGCTCGATTCTAACGCCGCCGTAAACCGCAAAGCTGCGAATATTCAACTGAGTACTGTAAATTTCAACACTGATGGCTACTTGCGCTGCTAATTCCCGAGTTGGGGTAACAATCAAGCTTCGCACACCCTGTACTTTGGTGCTTTGTTTCGCGCCTAAACGTTGCAACAAGGGCAAGGTAAATGCTGCCGTTTTCCCTGTACCGGTTTGGGCTATGGCTAACAGGTCATGTTGAGCTAACACAAGGGGTATCGCTTCACGTTGAATGTCTGTGGCGACCGAGTAACCTTGTGTAGCAACGGCGAGAATGAGCTCGTCACGCAAGCCTAATGCCTCAAATGACATAAATTGGGATCCCTTAGGTTAAATATAAATCAGTAACAGAAGATAAATAGCGGATAAAACGCCGACGAAAAACGGAGGCTAAACGGTCAACAAGTGCGGTGATTATTCTAACTTGGCTATCTAATAGGCGCGCCAACGCCAATCTAGCCGAGCCGCGCTTAACTAAGCCGACACGTTAGATTTTACACGCATCGTAAGCCGCTTTGCTATTCGAGGATTGCCTAACAACGAAATCATGTTGAAAGGTGATCATGACGGGCTGGCGTTCGGTATTAGTCTGAGTTGGTACCCATACCCATTTTTCAATGGCAATCGTTGCCTGCTCATCAAATACCCCTTTTGGGAAAGATTTAACGATGGTAGGCGCGACCGCCCGGCCATTTGCATCAATAAGCAAAGAAAACTCAACGCAACCTGATAATTTCTGTTGTTTTGCCAGCGTTGGATACACAGGCGTGACTTTACGATAAGCAAGCCAATATTCATCTACTGCAGCTTTATCTGCCGTTAAATCCAAAGGAGGCAAGGCACTCTTGTTCGGCACGCTCGTGCAAGCACTGATTAGCAGCGCCCCAGAGATAACCCACAGTAATCTATTCATAAACGCTCCAAGCAATGACAACATTAAGATACCAGAAAATGCGGAGGGGGTTAGCACGAATTGAATTACGCGCTGGGAGAGCCAGAAAAGCCATGGAAACACGTATAGCGTTTATGTTCGCCGCAGGTTAATACGTATTTATTAAGGTTATCAAAGTACTACTAGGAACGTTTCACGAACTAGAAGTGTTTGTTTTTTACACAATTAGCATTGACCCATAGCGAAGGACTAAGGTAAAACTATAACGCACTTCGCGTACCGGATTCGGATGTTCTTGCAGTGATAAGGATCATGGTTTCATACCGCTTACTATGCAGGGAGCATAAGAGCAATGGAAAACACATCAGTTTTACTGCGCCAAACGTCGCTAAATAAACGCTATTCTCGCCTTTATTCTTTACGTTATTTACGCCTATTCCTGCTATTAATGCCATCGTATTTTTCATCTACTTTGGCGCTCTCAAGCACATGTGACACGCAGTTATTAAAGAGAGCGGATTCTGGGTCTAATGGCTACAGGGACAGAAGTGGCATTTGCGAAGGGCTTTACGAGTCCCCAGTGTCCGCAGATTTTGAGCTTGTTTCGATGCTCAACGCCCCCCTGATAGAGCATTTTGCAAAGGACGACGTCATCCAGATAATGCAGCCGAACCTGACGCAACAAAAAAGCACATCGTCCATCAGCATAAGAGGGCTAGCGTTAAAGCCGCGCTTGTATTATCGAATGGATACGACCTTCGGTGCTAGCGCTACCATTTCATGGCCGGTAAACGAGGTGCTGAGCACAATTAAACTCGACGCTCAGGAATTAGGGATTTATGGCTGGCAGGAAACCGATAAAGGAATGGTCTATATACCTGTGGATGCCAAAATCGCAAACTCACCTGCCAAAACAGCCGCAGCGTTTGATACTCAAGTTATTGTAAGAGCGGGCGTGCCGATTAAAAAAATTGCCTGGCGGCTTCTGGGTGAGGGTGTTTCTGACAAGTACGTAAATGAATCAAAAAGCTATGCTGTTGGTGCCCCAATCCCTATTTTAATTACATGGCCATCGACACTTCCTCAAATTATTAAGCTGGAAGTTGCAGCAAAACCAATGACAAGCAATGAATGGATTATACAAATATTCAATATCGCATTGCCGCGCCCAGCGCTCTAGTCTATCAATCATTAAAACGATAAATACGCTTAGCTACAGATCGTTTCAAAGGGTCGCAATGTTTAAACTAGTAAAAAGTGTAAAACAGCTATTTAAGTCATCCAGCTTCAATCGCCGCCGAGAACGTAGGAAGCAACTTAGCAAGGCTAGCGAGCGTATAAAAGAGAAAGAAAAAGCATTACTCGAAAATGTGACTCTGCGTTTGGGTAAGGATCCGTCGGCACCTGTGTCTGAAGCGTTACGCCAACTAGACAACCTTTCAACCGTGCTAGAGCTGCAAAGAAGTATAAAAATGGGCGCATATGGCATGGTGGTCATTGTTACTATTGGGATATTAGCCATTGCCGCATTTATACCGGGCTTACCTACACCTGGTCATATTAAAGTGCAATCGACATCAGTTGAAATCACGTTGTCAAAAGACTTCGACTGGTCAGGTACGCTAAGGACAATGGATAAGAATCCTATTTTGTTGTCGCAGTTCACGCAAATCGACTCCCCGCAAATACCAGAACTTACCCAGCCCCTAGACTCTGATGTCTTGCAGATTACTTCACTGAGCACCGCCTCACTTGAATCTTTATTCATGCCCGCAGGTACAAAGCTATGGATCGAATGGGATGAACAGGAACGTGTTCTGATATTTATTATGACCCCCAGTTCTCCCGCGGTCTCTGATGAGTTAGTCGTGCGTGCAGAATTCAAACATGCAGGAGAAACACGGTTCGTGATGGGTGATAAAGCGCCATTGGTGAGACAACCACTGACCTGCCCCATGGAAGATAACTGTATATTGCCCCGCAGAACATTAGTCAGCGCCCCACTAGGGCAAACCCCACGCATTCGACTGCATACCCGTGATTTAGTGAGTCTTGCGGGCCTAGAGGCGAGTCAGTTTTCTTTTTCAAAATATACCCTTGAAGACTCAAAAAGAAATGGTGGACGCTGTACTGCGACATCGGGCGAATATCAGTTAAGGGGCAGTCATGCTGCATCAAACCTACATAAGGGAGAATGTATTCATGTCAAAAGTATTGAGGGCGCCATGGGGATAGAAATGCCAATGCAAGAGAGCGTTACCGATCCCCAACGTTTACAAATTTGGTATCAAGGAATGGTCAAATCGATGCGAGTGGGAAGCCAAGCGTTTACGCAGGAGCAAACCCCAAAGTTACTCGCTTATCTCATAGGCATACCTGCGGTGAGCATCATTGGGTCGATTTTGGGTGTACTACTGGCAACAGGCTTTGCCGTAATAAGGGTTAAACAATGAAAAAGATAATGAAATGGATAGCCCTCGTACTCGTATTGAATGCGGCGGCATCACATGCGGATGTAACGTTACGAGAAAGAGCTCAATCGTTACGCCATAATGTCGTATCTGTTAACGCCAAAATGACAAATACTAACCAACAAGGCTTTGCATGGGTCATAGGTGAACGAGACGAATACCTATATTTGGTGACAGCGAACCATGTCATAGAGGGCGCAAATCCAGGAGACAAATTAAAGGCATTAACGGTGCGCTTTTTCAGGGATGGAAACACGGTACACACTGCTCAAGTCGTTGCTGGGGACTCAAAAGGGCTCGACTTAGCGGTGTTGAAAATTGCCATGCCGCGTCGCGCCCCTTGGCTATTCGCTGCAGCTGATATCAATGCTATTAGCCCGCAAAGTAAGGTCACTTATATTGGTAAAGCAGCTGATTGGCACGTGGGAGAGCAATTTGGCCAAATTGAACGTGTTAATACATCCGACAATAACCTCTACGATGTATCTGCCGTAGGACTTGAATTGGATGTCGGTACCTCTGGAGCACCATTAATAGGCGAACGTGGCATCATGGGCTTAATAGCGACCCATTCATCACACCAAACCGGTGTCATTTCACTCGCTAAAATTAAAGAAATTGTGACCAGTCGCAGCCTTCCTTGGGGGTTGCTCCCATCAGTCGATGCCCCTTACACGCTTGAGGGAATATGGGCTGCAAGGGCACCAAATATTCCGGATAATATCCGCCTTACCTTCACTCCTTCAGACGATACGACGCATTACGACTACACAGTGGAATTTCCTACTAGCCCGCGAAGTAATATTGGTGTTGCCGTGGTTGACGGCGACGAAGTCAGATTATGGCAATCAATGCCATCTGCAAAAACCTCTCACGGAACATTCAAAATACATGGCCCGAATGACGGTGACGTGACCGAAGGTATAGTGATGGATGGATTTATTGCCGATGGCGATGTTGGGCCCACACAAGTGCGAATGGTCAAACAAAAGAGCGGAAGCGATGACAATAGAGCTGTCGCATGGATGAAAGCAAATCCAAGTGATTTCAACCGTATGTTCAGCCAATACCTACCGGCCATAAATGCACAAAAAAATGGAGCTGATGATGACGAAGCGTTCTCGGCGTTAGGGGAAGATGAACAGCTCACAGTAATGGGAGGAATGGCGCAAGGCATGATGTTAAGAGCAGGGTTAATGAGACTCGCTGAGCTGGGCTTAACCAACATTAAGCTCGCTATTGATGGTCAATGCTATTCTGCCACGGGGGCGTTAACGTCCACTTCTGAGCAACAGCAAGTTGATGCCTTGCTTAAATCGCTGGCAGAGGATGCTAACCAACAGTTTGGTAAGCGCTATGAGCCCTGTAACCTAACGCAAGTTACCAGCGCGAAAGAAACTGAGGTAAGCTCAGGAGAATTTGATTTTAGCGCTGAATTAGCTCAGCCTAAAAGAATACTCTCGGGATTAGCACCAGATGCAACCCTCAGTATTCGAGGGGACTGTTTGCTTTTAGAAGGTAAACTCCCCTCACCCATGCACAAAATGATGCTAGCAAATATGTTAAAAGACTTAGCGGAAACATTAAGCGCCAAATCAAAAAAAACGCTTAATCCCTGTGACCAAACGACCAGTTAGCGAAAGTTGAACTGATGCAATTTTTGTATAAAACAAATAATAAGAAGAATAAAATGAATAAAAAACCTTGCTTAATCTCGCCTTTCATATCGATGTTCGCCTTGATGAGCTGTTTGATAAGCAGCACTACTTTGGCTAAAGAGGCACCGTTGGTTTCCATACCTACCCACGATGCCTTTTTTACCAGTATTGCCCAATATTGTGGCAAGGCCTTTGGGGGTAAGGTAGCGGTTGATAATCAGCCAAGTTCAGCGTTTGATGCCAAATTAGTGATGTTTGTACGCAAGTGCACGCCATCTGAATTACACATTCCGTTTTATGTTGGCGACAATGCGTCACGTACCTGGATCATTAAAAAAACCGGCAGTGGTCTTAGTCTAAAGCACGACCATCGCCATAAAGACGGCACTGATGATCCAGTAACCATGTATGGAGGGCATACACTTGATGCTGGTTATAAACAGATTCAATCCTTCCCTGCGGATGAATATTCTAAAATGTTATTCGCTGAGCAAGGTTTAGCGCAATCTATCACCAACACATGGCAAATCTTTATTTATCCGGATGTCTTTTCATATCGATTAATCCGTGAAGGCAGAGAGTTTAGAGTGGATTTTGATTTAACCAAGCCAATCCCTCAGCCCGATGCACCTTGGGGTTATTAAGCAACAGCGTTTATTTCTTAATACCTGACGAGTAGTGTTGGTTTTCGGTGCGTTCTGGTGGCTGCTGACTCGCTTGGTGCAATATTGTGAGTCACAGCGATTTCTTTATCGTAATTCGAGAGTTGATTTTTAATTGTGCTAGCAGTGGCTAGCCCCTTTAAACGGCGAAACCTCGGACATTTTAAGTGGATCGGCTCGGCGCAGCGCAAGCTGCGGCATTTTGTAGGCAGTCACGCATGCAGGTTAATGTTTGGATGATAGCCCATTGCGTATTGGGACAAGTTACGCATCTATATTAACTATTTACCCAAATCCATGGATACAGAGTCCAACCATTAGGCCTGCAGTTATAGTTGGTACCGCTACGGTGTTAACCCCCTTTTTAATAATACAGCCGGGCATGGGTGTGGGTATTGCCACATCTCGCACACCAAATCCTAATTTAGCCAGAGCCAAAGTCATAGTGTTATCAATCAATCTTTCACTCTTTGGCCTTAGTTTGGATTTATCAGGTGTGGCAGCGCATCATTTTTATGTGCTGTAATTGATTAATGGCATACGCGATAGCAGGTAACAGAGAGTACATTACTCAATTACGAACTTCACCCGCGTGGTTATTTAGCAGGGACAGATTTGTCAGCCACACAGATGTGCCGTGGTGCGATGAGCCTACGGCTATTCTTAACTCGACAAACGCTGCCAAATATCGCTCTGAACAAGGATATAAACACACATGAACCTATTCCAATTAAACACCTATTTGGTGCACGTTAAGATAGTGGGGTTGGTCGCTATTGTTATCTCATTAGTGGCATGGTCGACGGACCTCACCGGCATGGTCTACGTTTGCCCTTATTGCCGAGCACAACGCACCGTGATCGGTATTTTAGGACTTATATTAGTATCTCCCGCCGCCGGCCATTGGATAACTAAGTTCATTGGCTCGGTGATTGGCTTTTTTGGCGCAAGCGTTGCAGCGAACCAGCATTTTATGGGCTGGAAGAAAATATCAGCAGGAACATTCGAGTTTAAAGAAAACATCGTGATTGACCCGTTCTTATTATCAGGCTGCGCATTGTTTGGCATTATCGGCCTGACTTACTTACTGTTATTTTTAGGCGAAGCCAAAACAAAAGAGTATTAAGTCGGTATAGGTTGTTTGAGTGGGTATGCAATAACGTAATTAAATCAATTTTCACGCTATATCTTCATATACTCCCCGCTAAAGCATATGAAGATATTTATGCTCGCTATCTATTTAGTCGGCGAAAAACACTGCACGACACACAGCGTGATAAAGATTTTGTCGTGCTGCCCTTGTGTCAGGGAAAGTCAACGAGCTTAATTGAATTTAGGAAGAGCAACTATAGTGCGACACCCCACCGGCATCAAAAAACGCCTGAGGTTTTAAGCTGTAGTACTTATTTTCAATCTCGCTCGACTGCTCATTAAAGGGCTGCGTTAAAACCTGTTGCAACTCACGAACAAGTTCGAAGTCACCTTTTCCCGCTTGCTGGTAAGCTGGCACAACTAACCATTCTCGCCAAGTATATTTAGGATTAACTTGCTGCATCATTTGCGCAGCTTTTTGAATGTCCTGCTCAACCTTTACGACATTTAGCCAAGTTTGCAGCCACAAAGCCCATTGTTCAGACAACTCGCCTGTTGGCGCGTTGTAGAAGCTTTTGCTTAAGCCTGAAATATCATCTGGGATTTTGGACAGTTCACGAAAGAAAATGGTGTAGTCGACAGAGGTTTGTACCATTAACGTGATCAGTTGATTAAACAGCTGAGCGTCAAAAGATGCCAAGCCAAGTTTTGATGCCCACATTGTTTCCATTTTTGCTTGCATGACTGAAGCGAACCCAAGGTTTATCTGATTCAATTCCTCAAGCGCTTCGGGCACTTCCGAGAGCAGAGGTTGTAAGGCTTTACAAAACATGTCGAAATTTGTTTGTGCTGCCGCCCCTTGGTTGAAGAACGAAAAATGTTGTCCCCCGCCCGTCCATGGTTGGTAATAAGGATCAAAAAGCTCAATAAAACCAAATGGACCGTAATCAAGCGTATAACCACCACATGCACAGTTGTCACTGTTAAAGTTGCCTTGGCAGTAACCCACGCGTAGCCAGTGGCTAATCAACGTGGTTAATCGGTCACGGAATGAAAGGGCTAACTGTACGACCTTCTGTGAAATGACGAGTTCGTGATCAATCTCATTTTGATATTCGCGCGTAATCAAATGCAACACGATCATCTCTAGCTCTTTTAGCGCGTTGGGATGTTGATTAACGCGAGCGCGACGAGCAAAGAGTTCAAGTTGACCCACTCTTAAAAACGAAGGGGCGACACGCGTTGAAATCGCCACAGGGTTAGATACGTTCATATCTGGGTTTGTGGCATAAGAGCCTTCAGAATACCAAGGACGTCTCACCTGTTCTGATTGCGAGACAAACAAACATAAGGATCGAGAGGTTGGCACACCCAATCCATGCATATGCTCTTGAACTAAAAACTCCCTGACACTTGAGCGCAACACGGCTCTGCCATCTCCGCCACGACAGTAAGGTGTGGGGCCCCCACCTTTTAACTGCATCTCCCAACGTTCTTTGTTGATCACAGCTTCAAGCACAGAAACCGCTCGGCCATCGCCGTAACCATTGCCCGTTCCAAATGGGCATTGTTGAACATATTCGGTACCGTAAATAGACAGCGCGTAACCTGTGGCCCACCCAACTCGGCGCATAGGGGATGGAACATTCGATATATCGCCGGTAAATAAACTAGCAAAATCCTCTGTGTGCACTAGGTTGTCATCAAACCCTAATTCAGCAAAGAATGTTTCGCTATGGGCAACGTATATCGGGTTAGCAATAGGTGTCGGTTTAACGGGCACATAATGCCCAGAAAACACTTGTCTTGGTGCGTAATCATCGCCCGTTACGGTGGCATCGGGATCACAGTTAAGCGTATTAAGTAAGGAGTAATCACTTAAATACGCCAAATCTTTAAGTGTGTATACACTTTTAGGCACATCAGCGATAGGTTGGTTAGCCATGGAATTCAAACGCCCTTTTGATATCAGATTGATGGAGAACAGTATATTCAAACTGCACAGGAGCTGCACTGCAATAACTGTTTTTATGCATTTAACACTTTCATCTTGGCAACGATAAGCGAAGCAGCAGCTGAGCTTTACTGTGCACTTTGCAGCATCGGGTGACTGCAATTTATACTGTTTGGAAATGCGCAAGTCTAGTTGATTTGAGTCCAGTGCGTTGTAAACAACACACGAGTGCAGCGCTTTGACTTTTGGCGATGCTTGCGAGCCTGTGAATGATATTGTGTGGCGACTCTAATACGCCCACATCTAGCCAGATTTTTACCCTGAGACCTTACAGGCCTGGTAATGTGTTTGTATCTTTAGGCCTATAAAAAAGAGCCGTTGTTAGAGCAACAGCTCCTGTCGTTAAATACTAAAACACGTAGCCAATATTAAGGCTGATACGGCAATGATGATTGATGCAAAATAATGCGTACCTTGCCATCGTCACATATTTTAAAAACAAAGCTCTTGTTCACAAAAATATGACTGTCGTCTTCACCAATAAAATGCACGTTACATTGCACAATGGCTAAATCATTGTGCAGAATAAAATCCTCTTTACTGAACCAAACTTTTACCCATGGCTTAAGCTTGAATCCTTTATCATCGGGGAACTCACTATTTCCGCCTACAAAATAAGAAAGTGCACCTTCTTTCGTGGGACGAAATGTCTGTTGACCAAACGTAAGTGTTGGTTTAAACAACACATGGCCATTATCGTAATCGTAACTTTCAGATAGTACCTGCAGAGAAAACGCTTGAACGTCGCCTCCTTCAGAATGAACTTTGCCAACTTTTACTACGTTGTCGCACCACGTTTGTAGCGCTGTATGTACCATTTCTTTAGTAAACATAATGTACACTTTCTCCTGTAAGGACGTTGTCTTCTGGGGACTTAAGACTTAGGGTAAACCTTCGGACAACCTCAATGGCTAGAATAACCGCTTATTCATACTTTATTTCAATAACCTTGCATGTGTAAAACATCCATCGTTACTTAGCAAAGCGCTTATTCACTGTAAAATCTCACTATGTGATAATATCACAACTACAGACTAACTATTTTTCAAAGTATATCAACGGCAATTGGAGATAGCTTTTATCTATCAATGCTCAATATAGACATTGATTATCGAATCACAGATGTATAAAGGACCAGAGTACTAAAACAATTAATCGCAGTTATTTTACTTTTTTACCGTCGTGCCTTGATCACTCATTACTGCCGATCAGAGAAGGGATTATCCTAGGCAGTAATTATCTTTTTGACCTGAAAAAAGATCTGAAAAGTCGTCAATTGAGTCACTCAATAAATTTTGGCAAACGTTTTTAAGCAATACCCTCCTAAGCGAATAAGATGACATCCATCATTAACGCAGTAATGTGGTGTCATAAATGCTTGGGCTAAAAAACGACGATGTCGGCGTGTTTTTGGCTCCAATTTTTGTTTGTTATATTTTTGCCTGATAAGCAGTAAATGTGACTTGCCCTTCGGTTCTGATCAATAGCTGGGCTTCTTCAGGTCTATCCCAAGAAACCTGATAAAATAATGCAATAAACGCTTCAACATCTAAATAATCTATTGCGGCAATAAAGATGTCACAACTCATAGGCTTATTCCCCCCAGAGTGCTCGGCCACACAATTAAACCGGGAACCTTGGTATTGGTTATATAAGTAATCATTTAGTATATCTACACTTCCGTAATCGCTATTCATCCAAGCGCCGTCGTGTATAGAGGTAGTTAATATTACATTAGTGATGCAAGTCATCGTATTACCAAATAACAATATTAATATCCGGAAAGTTTCCGTGCCTGCATCCGCGTATTAAGCACGAAATTCACCCGCCTTTCCCCATATTTCGTTTTAACATACGCGTTAACTCGTTGTACAGGCTAAATTTTTTCTATTTTATATTATTCACTTTGGAAACACAGAAAAATGCCTAGAGCTCGCTGTTATCCGAAAATAAACTTAAACTTGTGTGTATTAACAGTTATGGATGAGGCGCAACGGCTAAGTTGGTGTTTGAAAATAGGGTAAAGGATGAGATGCTCAAACGTCCCTACGCTAAGCGAAAAATCGAAAGCAATACAAAATGGATGAATAGCGTTATTCACTTTCATCACAAGATTTTTTGGAAATAGGTGCACGATACAGAAAGAGGCGTATTTTGTCGTATTTGGTATTTGAACTAGACTAGATGCCACATCGCGCAAATCGTGGTTTAAATCAGACCATTATCGATTTCTGAAACAAAATGATGTATTTGGATTTGTACGAAAATATAAATGGTGCCCGGGGCCGGACTTGAACCGGCACGTCCTTACGAACGAGGGATTTTAAATCCCTTGTGTCTACCAATTTCACCACCCGGGCAGCGGGGGGATACTTGTTAATGAAAACAAGCTGGTATTGCTAAAGCGTATATGGAGGCGGAACCCGGAGTCGAACCGAGATCCACGGATTTGCAATCCGCTGCATAGCCATTCTGCCATTCCGCCACATTTGGAGCTAGAAACGAAACTCGTATCAAGCTACCAGTAGTAAAACCTTTCTACTACTTGCTACTTTAATTTGGAGCGGGAAACGAGATTCGAACTCGCGACCCCAACCTTGGCAAGGTTGTGCTCTACCACTGAGCTATTCCCGCACCTGTTTTAAAAAGCTAACTGGTTAAGTAACGGTGACTTGTTTACTTATCGAGTTGTGTGCTGCTCTCTAAATCTGGGCTGCATTCTACATTCACTATCAAGACTGTCAACAACAAAAATAACATTTTATGACTGACTGCTTGATTTTTGACTAATGCGCTTTTTTTTCCATCAATTTAACGCAAATAAGCCTATTTCTTCTCTGATTTTGATAATGAAGGCCATGCTGCAAGTGTGTAAGAAATCATCGACCAGAAAGATAAAACCGCCGCGAAGTACAATAATATGTAACCTAGGGTGACCCAATAAATGGGAATTCCCATAAAATACTGCAATTCCGAGAGTAAACCTATCAGGGCTAACATTTGTGCCATCGTTTTCGCTTTACCCATAAACGAAACTTTGACGGTATCTTGCATCCCTTTTTGGCCCATCCATTCGCGTAGTGCTGAAATATATATTTCTCGGGCTAATAGTAAAATCGCTGGAATGGTTATCCAGATGGTGGCGTAGGTGTGGGTAATTAACACGAGGGCCGTTGCGACAATGAGCTTGTCAGCCACTGGATCTAAAAACGCACCAAATGCGGTAGACTGTTGCAATTTACGGGCTAAGTAGCCGTCAAACCAATCGGTGATGGCTGCGAACCAAAAAACAAATGCAGCGGCTTGATGCGCCCACTGCCAATCAAGAAAATACACAGCGACAAAAATCGGTATCAGTAAAACCCGGAGCACTGTGATGATATTAGGGATAGTCCACATGGAGCGGTGAGTCCTCGTTATTGATTCGGTAGGCTGCCCTACCTGCTGCGTGTTAACCACGCGCTGTTATTAATTGTGGATATGGTCATAAATCGTATCCGCTAGTTCTGCGCTGATCCCTGGCACATTGGCGATTTCACTGCGACTGGCTTGCAAGATCCCCTGCAAACCGCCCATATATTTCAACAAACTTTGACGACGCTTTGCCCCCACGCCTGGAATGGATTCCAACTTCGAGGTCTTTTTGTCCTTTTGACGCCGCGCTCTGTGCCCGGTAATCGCAAATCGATGAGACTCGTCACGAATATGCTGAATAAGGTGCAGCGCGATGGAGTCACCTGATAACGGGATAGTAGCATGGTTGCCAGCCAAAATAAGCGTTTCCAATCCTGCTTTACGGCTACTGCCTTTCGCGACACCTATCAGTAAAGGTTTCTTCTCGTGTTTCCAATCTTCAAAGTAGTCCTCAGCTTGGGTCAATTGACCTTTACCGCCATCGATGAATAGGATATCCGGTATTTTACTGTCGTCTTTTACATCGCGATATCGCCTTGCTAACGCTTGTGCCATAGCGGCATAGTCATCCCCTGGGGTAATGCCTTCAATATTAAAACGGCGATAATCTGCTTTAAATGGCCCTTCACGATTGAATACCACGCATGAGGCCACCGTTAACTGACCCGAAGTGTGACTGATATCAAAACACTCCATGCGCTGAATGGGTTGCTCAAACTCAAGTATTTTTTCTAATTCGGTGTAGCGTGCAAATACAGATTTTTGCTGGCCCTGCTTCGCAATCAATGCATTTTCGGCATTGGTATTGGCTAAATCTAAATAGCGGCGCTTTTCATCTCTGGCACCGCGATAAAACTGAATACGACGTCCTGCTTCTTTGGTCAATAACTCTTCTATTGCGCTCTGTTCGTTTAATTCCAGTGGCGTAACAATTTGCTTAGGGATAACTTTGTTGCCTGCTAAGTAAAATTGTAGGATAAAAGACTGAAACACTTCCTCGTCAGTAGCCTCAGCAGGCACTTTGGGGTAGAAGCTTTTGCTGCCTAACAGTTTATTGTCGCGAATAAACAGGCCTTGAATACTGGCAATGCCATTACGGTAAGCAAAACCAAACACGTCCATTTCTTCTTGGTTACCACTGACCCACTGTTGCTCTTGCACTTTATTTAGCGCACTAATCTGATCGCGATAGCGCGCTGCAGCTTCAAAGCGCAAATCCGTGCTTGCGCGCTCCATATGCTGCACCAAAGAGTCAATTACCTGCTTGTTCTTACCTTTAAGAAACATGCGCGCTAAATCTACTTGCGCTTGGTAGTCCTCATCACTCACTAGCCCTTCAACACATGGTCCGGCGCAACGTTGCAATTGATATTGTAAGCAGGGTCTTGAACGCGCCCGATAATAGCTGTCTTCGCATTGGCGAATAGGAAAAATTCGCTGCATTGTGCGCAAACTTTCGCGCACGGCCCAAGCACTTGGATACGGACCAAAGTACTCACCTTTGCGCTTTTTAGGGCCACGATGATTGGCTAAGCGGGGATGTTGGTGGTCTGATAAAAAGATAAACGGATAAGACTTATCATCACGCAGCAGCACGTTATAGCGGGGCTTATATTTCTTGATAAAATTGTTCTCAAGAATAAAAGCTTCCGCTTCACTGTGCACGACAGTGACATCCATGTGTGCAATCTGCTTCACCAAAGATTGAGTCTTGATGCTATCAACTTGGCTACGAAAATAGCTAGATACGCGATTTTTGAGATTTTTAGCTTTCCCCACGTAAATCACATCCTGCTTGTGATTGTACATGCGGTAAACGCCCGGTTGATTAGTGAGATCCTTGAGAAACGCTTTAGAATCAAACTCGATAGTGTCACTCATGAATTACAAATTTTCTGAATTAATCAACTTATGGCGCAGTGCCAAATGAGTCAGCTCAACATCCGTACTGACATTGAGCTTTTCAAACATACGATAACGATGGGTGTTCACTGTTTTCGCACTGATATTTAAAAACTTGGCAATGTCTGGGACTTTTGAACCCTTGGTCAGCATAAGCGTGATCTCTAATTCGCGCTCTGACAGAGACTCAAACGGGTTGCCGTCACTGAAATCTAGCGCACCTATTGCAATTTGCTGGGCGATATCAGGGGAAACGTACTTTTGCCCAGCGGCTACTTTACGAATAGCCAACTCCATCTCTTTAGGATCTGAGTCTTTCGTTAAATAACCAAATGCTCCCATACGCATCACTTTCGCAGGAATGGGGTTTTCTTTGTGAACCGATAACACGATAACACGTGTATTTTCACTAAAACGCAAGATTTGCTTGGTCGCTTCCAATCCACCAATGCCAGGCATACTCATATCCATTAATACCAAATCGGGTGCATTTTTACGGCAGAATTTGACTGCCTCTTCACCCGTTGTAGCTTCTCCAACTACGACAAAACCTTGTACATCTTCCAAAATACGTCTTATACCGGTTCTGACCAACTCATGGTCATCAACCAACAATATTTTTATCAAACAAGTGCTCCTAGAGGAGTGTTATTTTTCTCGATTAAGGCGTTCAATATCACACAAATTAGAAAATATTTCAGCCCTCAATTACCTTGTATTCACTCACAAGACGTGTTTATTTTATAAAACTGTGTGAATTTTGTACTTATCGGTAAAAGTGTGTGCTTAATCGGTTCCAACCTAGAATGGTATCTTTCAAACCCTGCCCCGTATTTCTTGCCAAACAGGTGGCGACAGAGCATCGAATAATCCATCGGTTTTCACAATCAGGGACCTTAGCGGGCGCTGTAGGTGTGCCCCCGCACCGGCATTTACTTGGCATATCTGCTATGTCGGCAAGGCGATTAGCCAAACTGCCTACTTCGTTTTTGTGTTTCATATAATAACTAAACTGATATTACCGTTAGGCAAAGAGCATAAAGTAAATAACCCTACAAAGTCACGGTTATATTTTGTCAAGCGTACTAATTTATCGATTTACGTAAACTTTTTGCTCATATTCACAACCTAACAAACCCCAAATTGCTTAAAATGCAAGCTAAGTTGCCACTCATCCTGTTCTAAGTATTGGATAAATTTGCTATTAATCTTGCATCTTCAATTTGAATATTACTTTTAAGGCATATTAGGTAAATATTGAATTTTGTTTGTGGGCCTATAACTAGGCTTATGCTTTATGATGACTCATATCGGCTATTTACGACTATTGCATCACCGATGATGGTGTACCCGAGATCTGCGCCGACGCATACGAATAAGCCTTTCACGCTCTCGGACGCTTCTCCCCCTAACCCAACGAAGTTTATTTAGCTTATGGGACCGCGCGCATCATAGCGCCGAGCTGTATAGGGCTATTAGTGTTTTGGTCAGCCAACTACAATGTTAGTTTGTACCTTTAAGCAAGCGTCATATTGCTTGGAGGTATCGCTGTTACTCTGGCTCATATTTTTAAGCGAGGGTCACTGGGTGCTCTTCGGTTGCGAGGAATGAAATAACGAAGACTTACACCATTGCACTTTAATATGTGCGCACGCATTAATTCACATTAGAATTAACGAATATGAGTGGAGGTTTGATTATCTATCACTGAGACAAAGCCCGAAGCGTAACCCAGACATTTGTTCGAACAGCGTGGATTTTCACCCTCACTACCGACTCGGCGAAGACAGAAAAGCCTACGGATACAGTTTTTGATTAACTATCTAGTGACATTAAAACAGTGCGAGGAGTGTACTCAAGCACTTCCCTGTGCCTGACGCTACGCGCGCCAGCCGCGGTAATGAATGTTCCAGACATTCGTTCGAACCGCGGGGTTTCTCACCCTCATTACCGACACAGCGAAAACGGAAAAGCCTACAGATACAGTTTTTAATTTAACTATCTAGTGACATTGAAAACAGAGCGAGGGATGTACTCAGGCACTTCCCTGTGCCTGACGCTACGCGCGCCTGCGGCGGTAATGAATGTTCCAGACATTCGTTCGAACCGCGGGGGTTCTCACCCTCATTACCGACACAGCAAAAACAAAAAAGCCCCAACGAACAGCGTTGAGGCTTTTTTGTTTTTATGGCGGATAGCGAGGGATTCGAACCCCCGGTAGGTTTGACCCTACGTCTGATTTCAAGTCAGGTGCATTAAACCGAGCTCTGCCAGCTATCCAATTCTTTTTGTGTAAACAGATTCATCTCTAATGATTTGCATCTATTTACTTCACAATATGGCGGAGAGGGAGGGATTCGAACCCCCGGTAGGTTTGACCCTACGTCTGATTTCAAGTCAGGTGCATTAAACCGAGCTCTGCCACCTCTCCGAATTGAGGAGCCGAATATTAATGACGTTTTACGTGCTTGTAAAGCCTTAATTAGTCAAAACTTACTGACCGACCACAAATTAGGCACACTGACCATTTTTACATCAAGTTACTAATATTTCGCATAATAGTCGCCCCTAGCACTTGAATAATTGAACAAAACCCCATACAAAGGCATCATAGATATATTATCTGTTTTCACTACATCACTTTACCTATTGGAGGTAACAAATGGAACATCGTACTACGTATAGCAATACTGCTCAGGGTTCTGCCCTGCAAACTAACAAGGTCTTGCGCAATACGTACCTACTATTGGCAATGACTCTGACATTTAGCGCAGTGTGTGCTGGTATAGCTGCTGCAATGAATATCGGCCCAGGTGCTGCGTTAGGTATGAACCTTGCCGCATTGGTTATGATTTTCTTTTTAAATAAAGCATCACAAAGTTCAATGGGCATTTTATTCGTATTTGCCTTTACCGGTTTATTAGGTGGCTCTTTGGGTTACACCCTAAATTACTATGCTGGCTTCCAAAATGGTCCTGAAATGATTATGCAGGCCTTTGGCGCAACCGCGTTAGTGTTCTTTGGTTTATCCGGTTATGTTTTAACAACGAAGAAAGACTTCTCTTTCATGGGTGGTTTTTTAATCGTCGGCTTAATCGTGGCGGTTGTTGCGTCTCTAGCTAACCTATTTTTCCAAATCCCTGCGCTTAGCTTGGCCGTCAGTGCTGCTATCGTGTTTATTATGTCTGGCTTCATCTTGTTTGATACTAGCCGTATCATCAACGGTGGCGAAACCAACTATATTCGCGCGACAGTTTCAATGTACTTGAATATATATAACTTGTTCACATCGATCCTTCACCTACTGGGTGCTTTCGGTGGCGATGATTAATCGTTAATGTGTTGCAAAAACACCCCGCTTAGTCGGGGTGTTTTTATTTGTACTAAACTCAGGTGATTTTCAATTATGGCAAGCTTTTGTTTATTGGTTACCCACGCTCCGTTTGAGCAACAACATGCATTTACTGCTTATCGCTTTGCGTGCAGTGTGCTGGCTCTAGGACACGAAATAAAAGGCGTTTTCTTTTATCAAGCGGGCGTACAGAATGCCAATGGCTATCAGGCGGGTCATAGTGATGAATTTAACGTGCATCAAGCGTGGATGGAGTTAGGTACACAACATCGCATACCGTTAAATGTATGCGTCACCGCGGCTAACCGCCGAGGCGTCATTAACGCGCAAGATGCCAAAGATAACGACCAGCATGGGTTTAACCTAACCGAGCCTTTTATCGAAGTAGGTTTGGGTGATTTAGTTGAGCTATGTCAGGTCAGTGATAAGGTGATACAGTTTTGATTATGAAAACCTTAGGTATCATTAATAGTACCGCACCTTATGGTCTGTCTAACGGACAGGAAAGCTTGGACTTAGCATTGGCCTCGGCCAATTTTGGACAAGAAGTGACGCTATTTTTTGTAGATGATGGCGTATTTCAATTGCTCAAATCCCAACAACCATCTCCTGAACAAGGTAGGCATTACAGCAAGACGTTTCCCGCTCTCACATTCTACGATATTGACGATATTTATGTTTGTCAGCAAAGTCTCAGCGAAAGGAAACTAGAGGTGTCAGACTTGTGCATAGAAGTCACCGCCCTGCCCCCAGAAGAGCTAAATCAGCAGCTAGCTCAGCTTGACCAATTGATGAGATTTTAAATGACACTGCATATTGTTAGCACCAGCCCTTTTAGCAGCACTGTATTTGAAAGTGTTTTTAAACGTTGCAACAAGGGTGACGGGATCATGTTGATACAAGATGGCGCATACGCGTTGAACCATGTGGACATCAGTCATCAATTAAGAGAACTGAGCCTATCATTAGGCATCACCTGCTTTGTTCTAGAAGATGATGTGGTCGCCAGAGCAAATCATCTAACGTCTACAGGTACAAACTCTAAATTAATAAAATCTATCAGCATGGAAGGTTTTGTCGCACTAACGCTTGACTACAAAACGACGATCAGTTGGTAAATAATAATGTTGATTTACACCATCGTTAACCAGAGGTGAAGTAAGTCGCCCGAGATAAAAGATATTAAGAGGTTTCAGTGCACGTGAGCGGTTTTATAGAATACAAAGGGCAACAGATCCCAATAGACAAACAAGGCTATTTATTAAATGTGGACGACTGGCAACCAGATTTAGCACCCCTTTTAGCCAAAGAAGAGAGCATCGAGTTAACCGATGCCCATTGGGAAGTAGTCAACTTTGTGCGCGATTTTTATTTAGAGTACAACACCAGCCCAGCGATGCGTGCCTTAGTCAAAGCCATGAAGGTAAAATTTGGTGAAGAAAAAGCCAACAGCCGTTATTTATTTAGGTTATTTAAAAAAGGTCCTGCTAAACAAGCCACAAAAATAGCCGGCCTGCCCAAACCCGCGAAATGTTTGTAGTTTAAAGCATATTAAATCATAAAAAGCGCGGCCACTTATCTGCAAAATGGCCGCGCTTTTTTGTATCAGTAACGCCGAAGCGGTATCACGCTATTTAACGGCACCAATCACAGTTACACCATTCATATAAGGCTGAAGCACTTCAGGAATGGTAATGCTGCCATCGGCTTGCTGGTAGTTTTCCAAAATGGCCACTAGCGTGCGTCCTACTGCCAACCCTGAACCATTTAGCGTATGTAGCAACTCGGTTTTATTCGTTTGCGGGTCGCGGTAACGTGCTTGCATACGACGCGCTTGGAAATCAAGCATGTTTGAGCAAGACGAAATTTCACGATAGGTATCTTGTGCGGGCAACCACACTTCTAAATCGAATGTTTTGCATGCACCAAAGCCCATATCGCCGGTACACAACAGCATCTTACGGTAGGGCAATTCAAGCAACTGAAGTACTTTTTCAGCGTGGCCAGTTAATTCGTCTAGAGCTTCGAATGATTTGTCCGCTTCGACCAATTGCACCATCTCCACTTTATCGAATTGATGCTGACGAATAAGACCACGAGTATCACGACCATATGACCCCGCTTCACTTCTAAAGCAAGGAGTATGCGCCGTCATTTTAATCGGTAATTCATTGGCTGCAAAAATACAGTCACGTGCAATATTGGTTAACGGCACTTCTGACGTGGGTATCAAGGACAAGCCTTGACCTTCTTCGGTTGCGGGTTTGGTGTGAAAAGCATCCCCTACAAACTTAGGAAATTGACCTGTACCTAACATGCTTTCTTCGTTCACTAAATACGGCACGTACATTTCTTGATAACCATGCTGCTCTGTGTGTAAATCAAGCATGAACTGAGCAATGGCTCGGTTTAAACGCGCTATTTGGCCACGCATCACCACAAAACGAGAGCCGGTTAACTTAGTGGCGGTTTCAAAATCTAAACCGTTGGCGACACCAGCACCTAAATCAACGTGATCTTTGACTTCAAAATCAAACTCCCGAGGCGTGCCCCAACGAGACACTTCTACATTCTCGTCTTCATCTTTGCCTTCAGGCACACTGTCGTCAGGCAAGTTAGGAATATTCAAAGTCAGCGTCTGAATTTCATCTAGCAAGCCTGTCAGTTCGGCTTTGGCCGCATTAAGCTCATCACCAAGTTGGCCGACTTGTGCAAGCAAAGGCTCAATATCTTGACCTGATGCTTTCGCTTTACCGATAGACTTGGAGCGTACATTGCGTTCATTTTGTAGTTCTTGAGTGCGCATCTGTAAAGATTTGCGCTTTTCCTCTAGTGCTGTGAACTGAGCAACATCAAGGGTGTAACCTCGTTTTTCGAGTTTTTGCGCCGCAATGTTTATATCGTTACGTAAATACTTAGCATCTAACATCTTGTTTGACTTAACCTTTAACTAGTTGTGTACCCAACCATGCTGCAAATAAACAGCAGGTGACATTAATAAATATATTGAGCGCCCCTTTCAGCCACATACCTTGTTGCAACAGCATGAGGCTATCTACTGAAAACGTTGAGAACGTAGTAAGAGCGCCTAAAAAACCGATACCAATGGCTGTGCGCCAAACGACGATTTCAAGATGCCCCTGTTCAATGAGCGTATAAAGCAGTCCTAAACTGAACGACCCTACAATATTGACCAGAAGTGTACCAAAAGGAAATCCTTTGCCAAACCATTGCAACATCAAACTGGAAAGAAAAAAGCGTAAACAGGCACCTGTTGCGCCCCCTAGCGCAATATATGTGTATATAGCAAAACTATGCTGCATTTACTTGTACCTTTTATGAGCGCTCTTGTTATTTAAATCAGTCAGAAAATCTAATTTCGCCTTGAGCTTTATCTCCAGCCCTCTCTCATTAGGCACATAGTATTGTGTATCTTGCATTTCGGGTGGTAAATAGCTTTCCCCCGCAGCAAAGGCATTTGGCTCATCATGGGCATAGCGATAGCCATCACCGAACCCCATTTCTTTCATTAACTTAGTGGGAGCATTACGCAAGTGGCTAGGCACTTCGTAATCCGGCAATGATTTAGCATCCCGCATCGCTTGCTTGAACGCCGTATAAACCGCATTACTCTTGGCTGCACTTGCACAATACAAGGTAGCTTGCGCTATGGCTCGTTCGCCTTCTGCAGGGCCAATGCGTTGGAAAATATCCCACGCATTGAGGCAGACTTCCATCGCTCGGGGATCGGCATTACCGATATCTTCAGTAGCAATGGCCAATAAACGCCGTGCCACATAAAGCGGTTCACACCCAGCATTTAACATACGCGCATACCAATACAAAGCGCCATCAGGAGATGAGCCACGCACAGATTTGTGAAAGGCAGAGATTAAATCGTAAAACTGGTCCCCGCCTTTGTCATACTGAGCGACCTTTTCACCTACCGCTTCTTTAATGGCTTCAAGTGTGATTATTCCTTCAGTGGAGAAGTCAGCAGCCAACTCAATATAATTCAATAGACGCCTTGCGTCACCGCCTGCAAGCTCGGTTAAAAGCGCAATACCCTTGTCTTCTATTTGCAGAGCTAACTGCCCCAACCCACGGGACTCGTCAGTTAACGCTCGCTTAGCAATATCTGTCAGATCGCTCTCAGTCAGTGATTTAAGCACATACACCCGGGCACGAGATAATAAAGCACCGTTTAATTCGAAAGATGGGTTTTCTGTGGTGGCGCCGATAAACGTAATCGTGCCGTCTTCAATAAAAGGCAAAAACGCATCTTGCTGACTCTTGTTAAACCTGTGTACTTCGTCAACAAATAAAATGGTGCGCTTGGCCTGGTTAAGCGCATTTTGTTTTGCTTGTTCAATAGCACTGCGAATATCTTTTACGCCGGAAGTAACTGCGGAGATCCGCTCGATATGCGCATCGCAATGCATAGCAATAATTTCAGCTAATGTGGTTTTACCTGTACCAGGCGGCCCCCAGAGGATCATCGAATGGCATTGGCCACGCTCAATGGCGCTGCGCAGAGGTTTGCCTACACCAACAATGTGTTGCTGGCCGAAATATTCGGCAATATTTTGCGGGCGCATGCGTGCAGCTAGTGGTGCGAAGCTTGGGTCGTCTTGGTGGCTAAAATCGAATCCTTGATTCATCAGTTACGTTGGTCGTCCAAGTCGTAGCCTTCAGGCAGACTAAAGGTAAAGACCTCATCACTGACCGTTTTATTTTGCTGAATATCATTGAAATACAAGTCGCTAATTTGCTGCTGGCTGTCTTGCATGCTCATCGACGTTAACTGTGCCCCATCAAACACTAACACGAGTGAGTGTACTGCAGAATCAGGTTTTTTCGCATCAATACGAAAAGTATCATTGGTATGAGAAACACTGAAATTCTTCCAAGCGTCACTATTCGGCTGAGTGAGCAAAATAAGGGGATTATTGGCCACTGCTTGGTCTTGACTGATGGCAGTAACTTGCTCCACAAAAGGGTCCACATTCCATAGTGTGCTGCCATCGGCAATGAGAATATTTTCATTGGGCGGGTTGAGCTCCCAATATAGTTTGTTGGGTTGTTTTAGCTTTATCACCCCAGTTGCTTCTTGCAGTACTTCGTGATTCGCGTCTGTCACTTTTTGGGTAAACGAGGCGCTAAAGTTATGTAGGGTTTGCAATCGCGCTTTCAATTTATCTTCATCGGTTTGCTGAGCACTTACGCTAAAAATAGCCCCTAACATTAGCAATAAGGTCCCTGATAACCTTGCCACGTAACCGATATATTTCACACTGTTCATATTTTGCTGAATACCTATCATAAATTAATCTCTTGGTGGTGGAGGTGCCAACACTTCTCTATTACCATTGTGCCCTGGTGGCGTTACGACACCACTTTGTTCCATTTGTTCGACCAAGCGCGCTGCACGATTGTAACCAATTCTAAATTTACGCTGCACACTTGATACTGACGCGCGGCGTGACTCAGTGACGAATGACACGGCTTCATCGTAAAACACATCAAACTCTTGATCGCCGCCTTCTGGTTGCTCACCGGGCAGTAATACCTCAGCTGTGGTGTCACCGTTGAGAATCTCATCAATGTATTGCGGCGCACCGCGGCTTTTCCAATCGGCTACTACAGCATGTACTTCTGGGTCATCAACAAACGCGCCGTGGACCCGTGTCGGCACGCCAGTACCTGGTGGCAAGTACAGCATGTCGCCCATTCCCAATAAGGTTTCAGCGCCTTGTTGGTCTAAAATGGTTCGTGAATCTATTTTTGATGACACCTGAAACGCAATACGGGTAGGAATATTGGCTTTTATCAAACCAGTGATAACGTCAACTGACGGACGCTGTGTGGCGAGTACCAAATGAATACCAGCCGCTCTGGCTTTTTGGGCTATACGGGCAATAAGCTCTTCGACTTTTTTGCCAACGATCATCATCATGTCAGCAAATTCGTCGACCACGACCACGATAGCCGGCAGTTTTTCCAAATCAGGCGCTTCCGTTAACATGCTCTCTTCTGATTTCCACAAGGGATCTTTTATCGGTTGGCCTGCTTCAATCGCATCTTTGACTTTCTGGTTGAAGCCTTTGAGATTACGTACACCCAGGGCTGACATTAAACGGTAGCGACGCTCCATTTCCCCAACACACCAGCGCAGTGCGTTGGCCGCTTCCTTCATGTCGGTTACCACTTCAGCGAGCAAATGCGGTATGCCTTCATAAACAGACAATTCAAGCATTTTCGGGTCAATCATGATCATACGCACGTCTTCTGGCGTTGATTTATACAACAGGCTCAAAATCATGACGTTAACCCCAACAGACTTACCTGAGCCAGTGGTACCTGCCACTAATAAATGTGGCATTTTGGCTAAATCAACAATCACAGGTTGGCCTGATATATCTGCTCCTAACACCATGGTTAAATCGGACTCGGCTTTTTGAAAAGCGTCACAGCTAATCACTTCGCTCAAGCGCACCATGTCGCGCTTTTTATTGGGCAACTCTAAACCTATTACCGATTTACCTGGAATGACTTCCACCACGCGCACCGAAATAGCAGACATCGCACGGGCCAAATCTTTTGAAAGACCGGTAATCTTACTGACTTTGACACCTGGCGCTAAGTCCATCTCAAAACGGGTGATAACAGGCCCTGGATACACACCTACCACTTGTGCATCGATGTTAAAGTCTTTTAGTTTTTCCTCAAGTAAGCGAGAGACCATTTCAAGCTCTTCAGGGGTAATCGGATTTTTAATTTTGTCTGCTCGTTGCAGTAAATCAAATGACGGCATTGGCTCAGGAGGTTTACTGTCGGCAATCGCTTTCGCTGCCGCTTGCGCCTCAAGATTGGCTTTTACGTCATCAGAAACATAAACGCCATTATGCGCCTTATCCTTGGGCTGCTCAGCAGGTGCATCTGGCTCATCCTGCATTTCATCAATATCGTCTTGCGATTTCTTTTTACGACCAAAGCCTATCTTGTCGCGCAACTCGCTGATTGAAATTGGGCTCGATTCCTCTTTTTTCGGTTCGGGCTCGAACAACACCTCATCGGGAATACTAAAACTCGGTTCAGGCTCGTCATGACTAAAAGGCGTCACACTTGGCTCTACACGCTGGTGATCGGGTGTATAAGGCGGAGGAACTGAAGTATTCAGCTTGTCATCAGTGCTTGCTTGCTCGTCCTTACTATCGCGATTAAAACCGAGTCGTAGCATGGGAGCTTCTTGGATTTTCTGTGGCAGAGACCAAGCACCTGTTGCAAACGCGACGGCCAACGCACCGGTTTTATCGACAACGGTTAACCATGAAATTCCAGTTAAAAACGTAAAGCCAGTGCAAAACAAGCTAAGTAAAATAAGAACCGTACCGGCGAAATTGAGATAAGGAACAAGCGATGCGCTAATCACATCTCCTAACATCCCTCCTGCCGAGAAATAGAATAAGTCATTAAAGTTAAGGCTGGCTATTCCCGCTGCACCAACAAGGGCCAATAATAGCCCTAAAATTCGCAGTCCAATCGTTAAATAGTCAAACTCAGAAATACGCTTACGTTGCTGGAACATAAACCAACCGGCGAATGCCGCTGTGAAGGGGAAGATATAAGCAATGTAGCCGAACATAAAAAATAAAATATCAGCTAACCAAGCGCCAATCGCGCCAACCCAATTGTGAATGTCACCTTGCAAACCAGCTTGGCTCCAGCTTGGGTCGGCTGGATGAAAAGAAGCCAATGCGAGGAGTAAGAAAAAAGCAAATGCGCAACTGAGCATCATGCCTACTTCCATAATCCGTTGGATACCTGTGAGTCTTGCCATAGCGTTTTCTTTCAACTTAGGGTTACTGCGTAAAATTAGCTGTATAAGATACCAGTGCTTTGGTCAAAATCCTAGACAACGGCGTGCTTATGCCCAGTATTTGAGCAATCTTCGGTTAAACAGTTCAGCGTTGATTAATTTTCACCATGGTGGTGTCTTTGACTTCTTCCATTACAACGTAAGTTCGAGATTCATTCACTCCTGGTAATCTAAGTAGGGTGTCACCAAGCAACTTACGATAGGTCGACATGTCTGCCACTCGCGCTTTAAGCAAAAAGTCAAAATCACCAGAGACTAAATGACACTCTTGGATGTCTTCATGCTGTTTTACCGCAGTAGAAAATAGCTCAAATATATCAGGCGACGTTTTGGTCAACGTAATTTCCACGAAGACTAACATCGCCGCACCGAGTTTTTGTGGGTCGACTCGTGCATGATAGCCTAGAATATAGCCTTGACTCTCAAGACGTTTAACTCTTTCTAAACAAGGACTTGCACTTAGACCGACCTTATTGGCTAAATCGATATTTGATAAACGGCCGTTCTTTTGCAGCTCACTTAAAATATTACGATCGATTCTATCGAGGTGTTTAGGTGTTTTTATTAACATAGATAATACTGCATTTAATGGCTTTCTCCCTATTTTATACTTAAAGCACTAAATCTTCAGAATAATTTTCTTCGAACCTTCACTTATACTTCACTCATTATGCAATACCGCATTCAATCGCCCTCGGGTTCAAGCTTCAAAGGAAAATTTATGCTAATTGGTGTACCAAAAGAAATTAAAAACCACGAATATCGCGTAGGTCTTACGCCTGCTGCAGTTAAAGAGTTTGTTGTTCATGGACATCAAGTATTAATTGAAGATAATGCGGGTACTGCTATTGGCTTTACCAATGAAGAGTTTATTGCTGCCGGTGCTGAAATAGTGCCTGATGCAGCAACCGTTTTTGCCAAAGCTGAGATGATTGTAAAGGTTAAAGAGCCGCAAGAAAATGAATGCAAAATGCTGCGCAAAGGCCAAACCTTGTATACCTATTTGCACCTTGCCCCCGATCCTAAACAGACCGAGCTACTAATTGAATCTGGCGCAACCTGCATTGCCTATGAAACAGTAACTGATAACCGCAACGCCCTGCCCCTTCTTGCACCAATGAGTGAAGTTGCTGGTCGTATGGCGGTACAAGCTGGCGCGCACTATCTTGAAAAAGCACAAGGTGGTAGTGGTACATTGTTGGGTGGTGTGCCAGGTGTAGCTCCGGGTAAAGTGCTAATTATCGGTGGCGGTGTTGTGGGCACAAATTCAGCTAAGATGGCGTTGGGCCTTGGTGCTGATGTTACCATTTTGGATCGCTCTTTACCGCGCTTACGTGAGTTAGATGATATTTTTGATGGCCGTGTTAAAACCGTTTTTTCAACAGTTGATGCTATTGAGCATTATTCGTCAAAAGCTGACTTAGTGGTGGGTGCAGTACTCATTCCTGGCGCTGCAGCACCTAAACTATTGACCGCAGAACATGTTAAAAACATGAAAGAGGGCTCAGTAGTGGTTGATGTCGCTATTGATCAAGGTGGTTGTTTTGAAACCTCAAAAGCGACGACACATCAAGATCCGGTTTATATCGTAGATGGTGTTGTTCATTATTGCGTAGCAAACATGCCTGGCGGTGTTGCGCGTACATCCACTATGGCACTGAACAATGCAACGCTACCTTTCGGTTTAGCTTTGGCTAACAAAGGGCCTAAGCAGGCTATGTTAGATGATGCGCATTTGCTTAACGGCTTGAATGTGCATGAAGGTAAAGTTACGTACAAAGCGGTAGTTGATGCACTTGGAAAATCTTTAGGGTTGACCTACACCGATCCTAAAACGGCACTGAGTGCCTAAACATCAATGGATGTAGATTAAATAAAAAAGGCACTCGAGAGTGCCTTTTTTGTGCGTTTAAATGCGTCTAGAAATTTAACGTAAATGTCTAAATTTTAAATATTAGCTCAAGCGATAGATGCATTAATAGCGTCAAGCGCAGCGACTGGATCCTTCGCTTGCGTAATAGGACGGCCAATAACCATGTAATCCACCCCAACTTGCATAGCCTCTTGAGGTGTCATAATACGTTTCTGATCACCAACGTCACTCCCCTGGGGACGAATACCGGGCGTCACCAACATAAATTCCTTACCCAAAATCTCTTTTAACATTGCAGCTTCTTGTGCCGAGCATACCACTCCGTCAAGTCCTGCTTGTTTGGTTAGGGATGCAAGCGTTAACACGTGCTCCATGGGCGATGATTGAATACCAATTTGTGACAGCTGACGCTTATCCATGCTGGTAAGCACTGTTACTGCGATAAGATGAGGCTTGTCTTGACCGAACTGAGCTAAGCCTTCACGCGCGCGTATCATCATATCTTCGCCACCAGAAGCATGTACGTTCACCATCCATACGCCTAAATCTGCGGCGGCGATGCACGCTTTGGCAACGGTATTTGGAATATCGTGGAACTTGAGATCGAGGAATACATCGAACTCCTTCGCCACCAAAGTGCGAACAAACTCAGGACCGAAATACGTGAACATTTCTTTACCGACTTTTAGACGGCACTGAGATGGGTCAATTCTATCTACAAAATCAAGTGCGTCTTTCTTTACATCAAAATCAAGTGCGATAACCACTTTTGGATCTTGCATTAACGTTTATTCTCCGTCTAAGCCTTTAATCGGTTTAACCTGGCCCCATTTTTTACAGGATGGGCACAACCAATGTATTTGCCCCCCCGAAAAGCCACAGCTGTGACAGCGATATTTAGGTCGCTGCTTAATCTGCTCTTCAACAAGCTCTTTTAATAGCACAAGGCTATTCATGGACTCATCAGGGGCTTGTTGTTCAATATACAACCCCATAAGCGTTTTAAAGCCTTTCATGGTGGGATGTTTACGCAGTTGATCAAGCAAAACATCAGCCGCTTCTTTTGTTAAACCCTGCCGTGCCATTAATTTCACTTTGGCTAGATAGGAAGTGGCACATTGCTGCCAATATTCGTTAAGGATCTTTTCTAGCTGCTCAAGATCGCCCAGTGCTTCAGCGCTTTGTTCTATCAGCGGCACCGCCTCACTCAACCAAGATATATCACGCAAAGGCACTTGTTGTAAGTACTCGATGGCGGTCTGATATTGCTCTTGGCTAATCGCTATTTGCCCTAGCATTAGCCATGGGCGAACGGTATTTTGGTCAGCCATAATGGCTTTTTGCAAGGTTTTCTCGGCTAGATTAAGTTCATTTTTACGGACATAAATAGCCGCTTGCTCGCAATAAAAATGCGAGATGCGAATGCATAGCTCGTCACTATCGCCATGATTTTCCATCATATTCTCAGCCAGCTCTATCCCTCTGCCCCATTCTTTGGTGGCTTGATAGATATCGAAAAGCTGCTGTTGTGCATCTAGAAAATGTTTGTCTGAATTCAATAGCTGCAGAAAAGCGTTCTCAGCACGCTCTAAAAATCCTGCAAGCACATAGTCCTTGCCCAATTCTTTGAGGGCAGATTCGCGCTGTGCAGGGGAAATTTGTTCTTTACTGACAAGGTTTTGATGAACGCGGATTGCTCTGTCTAACTCGCCTCGGTGTCTGAAAAATTTGCCCATGGCAATATGGGTTTCAACCGTATCACTGTCGAGGTTGATCATTTTTATGAGAGTATCGACGGCCTTATCAGGCTCATCAGATAAGAGGAAATTTAAGCCTTTATAGTAATGCTTAGATAAAATACTAGATTGCTTACGCTGTGCTTGACGTACGCTATTGCGCCCCATCACCCAGCCATATCCGGCGGCTACAGGTAATAGCAGAAAAAGCAGTTCAAGCATGATTAAAGGGAGTCTACACGATTAGATTTTTTAAGTTGGCGTTCTAAACTTGCTACTCGCCACTTTAATCGTAAAACATAAAGTGAGAATAGAATTACGCTGAGTAGCACACCACATAAGAACACAATCAGCATAAGTAATGACACACGGATGTCGCTCTGCGCTACAAGATAATTTACTGTGACACTATGGGTATTTTGAGAACCAATAAAGCCGCCTATTAACAGCAAGACTAATACAGCAATAAGAGATAGTAATCCCTTCAACTTCATACTTATTTGCCTCCTAGTGGGCATTTGGATCTGAACTCTTTTTTATAAACATACTTTACTCATTTCTGAATTAAGTATTCGAAACAGCTACCACTACGGCCAATAACGAGATGTGTTTATAAACGTCATTTATAATTTACTACACTCTAACAAAAACGGCACCCCAATTGGAGTGCCGTTTTAATGATTTAGAGATAAATCAAGCAATTAAATCTTCGTTGACCCTTTCTCGTAACTCTTTACCAGGTTTGAAGTGGGGAACGTGTTTACCGTCTAACTCCACTGTCTCACCTGTTTTCGGGTTACGACCTACGCGAGGCGCGCGGTAATGCAAAGAGAAACTTCCAAATCCACGGATTTCGATGCGTTCACCTTTCTGTAAGGTTTGCGCCATTTGCTCTAGCATTTCCTTGATAGCCAACTCAACGTCTCTTGAAGGTACGTGACGGGCTTTATCCGCTAGTCTTTCGATAAGTTCTGACTTTGTCATTAAAACTCTCCTTCAATATATAAGTACGTTGTGAAAATTTATCGGTGCGTATAATACGCACCTTGATTGATTAATCTTCGCTCTTCGCCGCTTTAAAGGCTTCAGCAAATGCGTTAGCAAAACCAACTTCTTCTTGTTGGTTAACTTTGTCAAGTGCTTCTTTCTCGTCTGCTTGGTCTTTTGCTTTAACAGACAAGTTAACGATGCGGTTCTTACGGTCAACGCCCATGAACTTAGCTTCGATTTCGTCGCCTACAGATGCTACTTCAGATGCATCTTCAACACGTTCGCGAGCTAAATCAGTTGCGCGGATGTAACCTTCAACTTCTTCTGCAAGTTTAACAGTTACGCCTTTGGCGTCAACTTCAGTCACAGTACCAACAACGATAGTACCTTTCTTGGTATCCGTCAGGTATTGGTTAAACGGATCTTCTTCAATCTGTTTAACACCTAGAGAGATACGCTCACGCTCTGGGTCAACTTGTAGAACAACAGCAGAGATTTCGTCGCCTTTCTTGTATTCACGAACAGCGTCTTCGCCAGTCTTGTTCCAAGAAATGTCAGACAAATGTACTAAGCCGTCAATGCCGCCGTCGAGACCGATAAAGATACCGAAGTCAGTAATAGACTTGATCTTACCACTAACTTTATCGCCTTTGCTCTGTGCCTTAGCAAACTCTTCCCATGGGTTAGGTTTACATTGCTTAAGGCCAAGAGAAATACGACGACGCTCTTCGTCAATTTCAAGAACCATAACTTCAACAGTGTCACCCAAGTTAACCACTTTAGATGGGTGAATGTTTTTGTTAGTCCAATCCATTTCAGATACGTGAACTAGACCTTCAACGCCGTCTTCGATTTCAACGAAACAACCGTAGTCAGTTAGGTTAGTGACTGCACCGCTCAATTTAGAACCTTCAGGGTAACGCTCTGCAATTTCTTGCCAAGGATCGTTGCCCATTTGTTTCATACCTAATGAAACACGAGATTTTTCTTTGTCGAACTTAAGTACTTTAACGTTAATTTCATCACCAACATTAACGATTTCACTTGGGTGCTTAACGCGTTTCCAAGCCATATCAGTAATGTGTAGAAGACCATCAACACCACCAAGATCAACGAACGCGCCGTAATCAGTAAGGTTCTTAACGATACCTTTAACTTCATGGCCTTCTTCAAGGTTAGCAAGAAGTTGATCACGTTCTGCGCTGCTTTCTGCTTCGATAACCGCGCGACGTGAAACAACCACGTTGTTACGCTTAGCATCAAGCTTGATAACTTTGAATTCCAGTTCTTTACCTTCAAGATGAGTCGTGTCGCGTACTGGGCGTACGTCAACCAATGAACCAGGTAAGAATGCACGAACTGTATTCACTTCAACCGTAAAGCCACCTTTGACCTTACCATTGATAACACCTTTAATCGTTTCTTTGTCATCGTAAGCTTTTTCTAGCTCAACCCAGGCTTCGTGACGTTTTGCTTTTTCGCGAGACAAGATTGTTTCACCGAAACCGTCTTCAATTGCGTCTAGAGCAACGTCAACTTGGTCTCCGATTTCAACATCTAGTGTACCGTCAGCATTACGGAATTGTTCAGCTGGGATCGCGCTTTCAGATTTCAAACCTGCGTCTACAAGTACGATGTCTTTGTCGATAGATACGATAGTACCTTTAACAATTGCACCTGGACGGGTTTCGATTTCTTTTAAGCTTTCTTCAAATAGTTGAGCAAAATTTTCAGTCATAGTTAAGTTATTTGTTTCATTTTGACATCCACACTGCAATCCGGCTAACGTGGGGTTGTTATTCATTGCCAACTTCATCCTGATGTTGGGCAGTTTACAAGTGATATAATGCTAGCTCTTAAATCAGATTTCGATTTTAGAACTAGCAAATTCAGTAATCTTATCAATTACTTGCGTTATTGTTAATTCAGTAGAATCAACAATAAGCGCGTCTTTTGCTGGTACTAAAGGCGCTACGCTGCGATTTGAGTCGCGCTCGTCACGAGCCTCTATGTCAGCCAAAAGGCGCAATATGCTAACATTATGACCGGCTTCTTTCAACTGATTAAATCTACGGCTAGCACGCTCTTGGGCGCTCGCCGTAAGAAATATCTTTACATCTGCCTCAGGGAATACAATGGTACCCATGTCACGTCCATCGGCGACAAGACCTGGCGCTTCTTTAAATGCTCGCTGGCGACGCAGTAACGCCTCACGAATACTTGGTAGTGACGCCACTTTGGAGGCCACTGCCCCGACCTCTTCTGTACGAATGTCATCACTGACATCTTCACCTTCTAAAATCACCTTACAGCCATGCTCTGCTGGCTCAAAGTTAACATCCAAGCCTGAAGCCAGTGGTAATAGGCCTGCTTCGTCATTAGGATCAATTTGATGATGGATAGAGGCGATAGCCAAAACACGATAGATCGCGCCGCTGTCGAGGAAATGCCAACCTAAACGATTGGCTAATAAGGTACTCACGGTGCCCTTACCAGCTCCACTTGGGCCGTCTACTGTGATGACGGGAAATAATTGCATGCTCTCTCCTGAGCTAATGAAAATCGCGCGCAATTATACCCGTTGAATTTATATAAGCAATGTAAGCAAGTTTACAATCTCGTGACCGCTGTAAACACGAGCTCATGTTCACAGCGGTCACTAATTTAGGCGCTTATTTGCTTTAGGCGAGTGAAGTAATCAGGGAAGGTTTTAGCCGTACAGTCAGGATCGTTAATCGTCACAGGTGTATCGCTCAATGCCACAAGTGAAAAACACATGGCTACGCGGTGATCATCGTAAGTATCGATATCAGTTTGAATCAACGTGTTCGGAGGCGTAATAGTGATGTAATCTTGGCCTTCGATAACCTCTGCACCCACTTTACGTAATTCACACGCCATAGCGGCTAATCTGTCTGTTTCTTTGACGCGCCAATTATAAATATTACGAATTGACGTGGTGCCTTTGGCAAATAATGCGGTCGTTGCGATGGTCATTGCTGCATCAGGGATGTGGTTCATGTCCATATCGACCGCAGTCAAAGGTGCACCTGTGACTTCAATATAGTCATCACCCCATGTGATTTTCGCGCCCATTTTTTCGAGCACATCGGCGAAACGAATATCCCCTTGAATACTCTTCTTTCCTACGCCGGTAACACGCACCGTGCCGCCTTTAATGGCACCCGCGGCTAAAAAGTAAGATGCAGATGAGGCATCACCTTCAACCAAAAAATCGCCAGCAGCTTGGTACTGTTGGTTACCTTTGACAGTAAAGCTTTGGTAGTTGTTGTTTTCAACGGTTATACCAAATTGCGCCATGGTATTAAGCGTAATATCTATATAAGGTTTCGATACCAACTCTCCGACAATATTGATAACGCTGTCATGTTCAAATAATGGCGCAGCCATGAGTAGCGCGGTTAAAAACTGACTAGAAACCGTGCCTTCCACACTAATATTGCCGCCTTTTAACGCCATACCCTTCATTTTTAATGGTGGATAGCCTTCATTTTTCAAATAGGTAATCTGAGCACCGGCTTGGCGTAGTGAATCAACTAAGGCGCCAATTGGGCGCTCTTCCATCCGGGGTTCCCCCGTTAATTCAAACTCACCTATGGAGGTGGCTAATACAGCACATAAAGGACGCATGGCGGTGCCTGCATTGCCTAAAAATAATGTCTCTAGATTATCCACACTAAAACCACGACCTAAGCCCTGCACCCAACACTCGGTTTTATCGTCAGATAAGCGGTATTTTACACCCAGTTGAGTCAATGCTTTTAGCATGTGCCGAATGTCCTCACTGTCGAGTAAATTAGTGAGATGCGTTTCACCATTTGCTACTGCGCCAAGCAATAAAGCACGATTAGACAAACTTTTAGAGCCAGGCACGTTAACTGTGCCTGAAATCGCCGAAATGGGATTGAGTAACAATGGAGCTGAACGACTCATATTAACCATTCCTCTTAGCAAATTCTTGCATGAAGTTAACCAAGGCTTGCACACCTTCGATTGGCATGGCGTTGTAGATACTAGCGCGCATACCACCAACAATACGATGACCTTTTAAAGCTTTTAGCCCAGCATTTTCAGCTTCAGCTAAAAACTGCTTATCTAGTTCTGCATTTTTCAAATGAAACGTGACATTCATGCGAGAGCGATATTCAGGGGCAACATTGTTGCTATAAAAACCTAGGTCATCAATACATGAGTAAAGTAGATCTGATTTAGCTTTGTTGCGTTCAGCCATCGCTGCTACGCCGCCCTGCTCTTTTAACCACTTGAAAACCAAGCCTGCTAAATACCAAGCAAACGTTGGTGGCGTGTTATACATAGAATCATGTTTAGCGATAACCGTGTAATCGAAGATCGCAGGGGTAATCGAGCGTGCCTTGTCCAACAAGTCGTCGCGAACTATTACAACGGATAAACCTGAAGGCCCAATATTTTTTTGGGCTCCGGCGTAGATCACGCCAAATTTACTCACGTCGATAGGTTGCGACAAAATATTCGATGACATATCTGCCACAAGGGGTATGTCTCCTGTTTCTGGGATCCAGTTGATTTCAACTCCATCTACCGTCTCATTGGGGCAATAGTGAATATAAGCGGCATCAGGATTTTGATTCCAAGTCTCTTGGGCAGGCATCACCACTAGGCCGTCTTCATTAGTCGTAGTAGCGGCGATATTCACGTTAATGTATTTTTGCGCTTCATCAACGGCGCTTTTTGACCAGGAGCCACTCACTATATAGTCAGCGCTGTCACCTTCTTGTGACAAGTTAAGAGGCACTGCAGAGAACTGACCACGGCCACCACCGTGAGTAAACAACACTTTGTAGTTATCAGGGATACTCAATAAGTCTCTCAAGTCTTGCTCGGCGGTTTCAGCAAGGGCGATAAACTCTTTACTACGGTGACTCATTTCCATCACCGAACAACCTTGGTTCTGCCAGTTGATGAATTCATTTTGGGCTTGCTGCATCACAGCTTCGGGTAACATGGCCGGACCGGCACAAAAATTATAAACCTTGGTCATTCTTTAATTTCCGATACAAAAAGAGCGGCTAAGCCGCTCGTTTTAATAAACTATAGGATAATAAAGTAAGCGTGCAGCCTACCTTACCATCTACGGGCTTTACTCTTCGTTTTGAGGATCTTCATCCGTGGTGTTATCCACGTCTGATGCTGCGGCTTCGACTGTCTCGTCACCTTCAGCTAACGCCTCTAGTTCTTCTTCTAACTCTTCAACTTCATCGATGCGCTGCAGACCTACAACATGTTCGTCCTCTCCAGTGCGTATTAAGCGTACGCCCTGAGTGTTACGACCCACGGTAGAGACTTCACCGACGCGAGTACGTACTAAAGTACCTTGGTCACTGATCAGCATGATTTCATCGCTATCATTAACCTGTACAGCACCGACGACCTTACCGTTACGCTCTGAAACCTTAATGGATACCACACCTTGCGTGGCACGGCTCTTCGCTGGGTAATCTTCGACAGGGGTACGTTTACCGAAACCATTTTCGGTGGCGGTTAAAATCGCGCCATCACCTTGAGGTACAATCAACGACACCACTTTTTGGCCATCTTGTAAGCGTATGCCACGAACACCTGTTGCTGTGCGCCCCATTGGACGTAGTGCTAGGATTTCTTCGCCAGTTTCAGGATCAATTTTAACTGCCCCTGTTTCTGAATCACGTGCTTTTTCATTAAAGCGAACGACTTTACCCGCATCCGAGAACAACATGATATCACTGCTACCGTCGGTAATATCAACACCGATTAGCTCATCACCGTCGTTCAAGTTGACCGCGATAATACCGTTTGCACGTGGGCGTGAGTACTGGACCAAGGCCGTTTTCTTCACCGTACCATTAGCCGTAGCCATTAAGACGTATTTACCTTCTTCAAATTCTTGAATAGGCAAAATCGCAGTGATACGTTCATTTGCTTCCAACGGTAAAATATTCACAATTGGACGACCGCGTGCATTACGACTTGCTAATGGCAATTGGTATACTTTTAGCCAATACAATCGGCCGCGAGTAGAGAAGCACAAAATGTGGTCATGGGTATTGGCCACCAGTAACTTCTCGATGAAATCTTCTTCTTTCATCTTGGTCGCTGATTTACCTTTACCACCACGGCGCTGCGACTCGTAATCGTTTAGCTTTTGATACTTTACGTAACCTTCACGAGATAGTGTCACCACAACCTCTTCACGTTCAATCAAGTCTTCAATATCGATATCGTGAGATGCGGCAGTGATTTCAGTGCGGCGCTCATCACCGAATTCATCACGAATTTTTTCAAGCTCCTCACGTATGACTTCCATCAAGCGCTCAGGACTACCTAATATATGCAGTAATTCTGCAATCAGGTCTAATAACTCTTTGTACTCAGAAAGAATTTTTTCGTGCTCAAGACCCGTTAATTTATTCAAACGTAGGTCAAGAATTGCTTGCGCTTGCTGCTCTGTTAGATAGTACAAACCATCACGAATACCAAACTCAGGCTCTAACCAATCAGGACGAGCTGCGTCATTACCGGCACGCTCTAACATGTCAGACACATCACCTAATGCCCAACCTTGAGCCGTCAATGATATTTTGGCATCAGACGGGCTTTTAGACGCTTTAATCAGTGCGATTATCGGGTCTATATTAGCCAAAGCAATCGCTAAACCTTCAAGAATATGGGCACGCTCACGGGCTTTCTTCAGTTCGAAAACCGTACGGCGTGTGACCACTTCGCGGCGGTGTAAAACGAAGGCTTGCAGTATCTCAAGTAAATTGAACACTTTAGGCTGAGTTTTATCCAGTGCCACCATGTTGATCCCAAACACGGTTTGCATCTGTGTTTGTGAATATAAGTGGTTCAGTAAGACTTCACCTGACTCGTTACGTTTGACTTCAACTACAATACGCATGCCATCTTTGTCAGACTCATCACGTAGGGCTGAAATGCCTTCTATTTTCTTTTCTTTTACCAGCTCGGCTATCTTTTCAATTAGGCGCGCTTTGTTGACCTGATAAGGAATTTCGTGAACGACTATGGTTTCTTTACCATTGTCTTCGCGCTCAATCTCTGCGCGGGCGCGCATGTATATTTTTCCACGCCCAGTACGGTACGCTTCTTCAATACCCTTACGACCACTTATAAAGGCAGCGGTCGGGAAATCTGGGCCTGGGATATATTCCATCAATTCTTCAATGGAAAGCTCAGGCTTATCAATTAACGCGATACACCCGTTCACAACTTCGGTTAAGTTGTGAGGAGGAATGTTAGTCGCCATACCAACAGCAATACCTGAAGAACCATTGATTAATAGGTTGGGTACTTTAGTGGGCAGTACGTCAGGGATGAATTCGGTGCCGTCGTAATTCGGAACGAAGTCGACGGTTTCTTTTTCTAAATCCGCTAATAATTCATGGGAAATTTTCGCCATACGGATTTCGGTGTAACGCATTGCAGCGGCTGAATCACCATCAACAGAACCGAAGTTACCTTGACCATCTACCAGCATGTAACGTAAAGAAAACGGCTGAGCCATACGTACGATGGTATCGTAAACAGCCGAGTCTCCATGTGGGTGGTACTTACCGATAACATCACCGACAACACGTGCCGATTTTTTATAGGGTTTGTTAAAATCGTTTTTCAGCTCGTTCATAGCGAACAAAACCCGGCGATGCACGGGCTTCAAGCCATCTCTTACATCAGGCAGCGCCCTGCCTACAATTACGCTCATGGCGTAATCAAGATAAGAATTTTTAAGTTCTTCTTCAATATTAATAGGAAGAATTTCTTGGGCGTGATCAGTCATATACAGCCTTGTCCCTAGTCATTATTATTAGAAATAGAATTAGACATAAAATTTACAATCCGCGTCAGTGCATTTGAGCTAGGCCTCAAAATAACAGTCAACGATTAACTCTGGAATTTCGTATTATCGAGCCTTGGGATTCTAACACTGACCGTAAAAAATAAATAGATAGGATCCGCTCATATAGTAGCCAAAGACGCTAAAAAACCGCATATATTGCGCTAGCCAGCTTTAATACATGCTGGCTATAATAGCGAAATTCAAATTTTTGGACCGCAATATGAACTCAGCTCAAAATGTTGACCATCAAGAAATACAGAAATTTGCCGATTTGGCATCTCGTTGGTGGGACCTAAACGGGGAGTTTAAACCCTTACATACCATCAACCCACTTAGAACCGATTATATCGTGCAGCGCACTCAAGGGCTTGAAGGCAAGAAAGTGATTGATGTGGGTTGCGGTGGCGGTATTTTAGCGGAAAGTATGGCGCGCGCGGGTGCTGAAGTATCCGGCATTGATATGGGCGAAGCCCCGCTTGAAGTAGCAAGATTACATAGCCTTGAATCACAATTAAGCATTGACTATCAGCTGTCAACAGCGGAAGAGTTCGCTGATGCCCATCCTGGGCAATTCGATGTGGTGACTTGTATGGAAATGCTCGAACATGTGCCTGACCCGTCATCTGTTGTTGAGGCCTGTAGCAGACTGGTTAAACCTGGTGGCACGGTATTTTTCTCGACCCTAAACCGTAATATCAAATCATATTTGATGGCGATAGTCGGCGCAGAGCACATTCTTAAATTAGTGCCAAAAGAAACCCACAATCATGACAAGTTTATTAAACCCTCGGAATTATTAAACTGGGTAGACAATACATCTTTAATGGCGAAACATATGACAGGCCTGCATGTAAACCCCATTACTCAACAGTTTTATTTATCTGACAAAAACGTTGACGTGAATTACATCGTACATTGTCAGCATGGCGGTGATGCATAACATGCTAAATAAGCCCAAAGGTGTATTGTTCGATTTAGACGGTACGTTATTAGACACTGCACGAGATTTAGGCAATGCCCTAAACTGGGTTTTACACCAACATAAAATGCCCTCATGCGCGTTCAGCGTATATCGTAATATTGCTTCCGATGGCTCTCAAGGATTACTCGAAATAGGCTTTGGCGATAGGCTTGCGGATTTTGACGTCGAAGCACTTAGGGCCCTTTTTCTTGAAAGATATGAACAAGAGATATGTGTAGATACCGTTTCGTTTGATGGCATTAGAGAGCTACTTGCACGTTTAGATAAGGATAATATCCCTTGGGGCATTGTGACCAATAAACCACAATGGCTCACCGAGCTTTTGTTACCTCATTTTGACGAGTTTGCCCAGTGCCAAGTGGTCATCAGTGGCGACACGTTAGAAAAACGCAAACCCCACCCTTTGCCCCTGATACATGCTGCAAACGCGATGAACATTAATCCTACAGAGTGTTGGTATATCGGTGATGCTAAACGTGACATAGATGCCGCAAAAGCTGCGAACATGTTTAGTGTGGTGGCAAACTATGGATACATAGGCCCAGAGCATAGATCAGACAGCTGGAATGCGGATCTGTACATTGATCAACCACAGGCAATCCTCGCCCACCTATAACACCAAACACGATATGTAGTGGTTTTGTAAACACCTAGACACTATATATCGTGAAATTATAACAACTTATTTTTTCGATTAAAAAAGTTTATAAAAAAATAATTCCTAAAAATGATCTTGCATTCCCTATACATGCAAAGAGAATGGCCTTGTTAGGTGAGTCGTTACTAACATAAATTTTCTGTTGATTTGAACGTCTACAAAAGCACCAGATGTGGGGTTGCAAAGGCACTAAAACCTCATTATCTTGTGTTTTATCGACAGGATGGTCGTTGTAAAAAAGATCCGCAACTTTCCCTCTTCGTCAAGCATAATTTCCACAGAAATGGTGAAATTCACCGTTTCTATATTTTGTAAAAACTATAATCAAAACGGCGTATACATGAATAACAAACTCTTCGTTACCAAGCGAACTGGCGAGCGCGAAAGCATTGACCTCGAAAAAATCCACAAAGTTATTACTTGGGCAGCTAAAGGCCTTAATAATGTGTCTGTATCTCAGGTGGAAATTAAAGCGCATATTCAGTTCTACGACGGTATCAAGACAGAAGATATTCATGAAACGCTGATCCGCTCAGCGGCCGATCTTATTTCAACAGACGCACCAGATTATCAATACTTAGCAGCACGTTTGGCTATCTTCCATTTACGTAAGAAAGCTTATGGGCAGTTTGAGCCCCCAGCGCTTTTCGCCCATGTTACCAACATGGTCGAGATGCAAAAATATGATCAACATTTGTTGAGTGATTACAGCGAAGCTGAATTTCAAGAAATGGATGATTATATTGACCACTGGCGTGACATGGACTTTAGCTACGCCGCAGTAAAGCAGCTAGAAGGTAAATACCTTGTTCAAAACCGGGTAACAGGCGAAATTTACGAAAGTGCCCAATTTTTATATATCTTGGTCGCAGCATGTTTGTTTGCTGATTACCCGAAAGATTCGCGCATGGAATACATCAAGCGCTTCTATGATGCGACGTCGAAATTCAAAATCTCACTGCCTACGCCAATCATGGCCGGCGTGCGTACACCTACAAGGCAGTTCAGCTCATGTGTATTGATTGAAGCTGGCGATAGCCTTGATTCAATTAACGCGACAGCCAGTGCCATTGTTAAATACGTGAGCCAGCGCGCCGGTATCGGTGTCAACGCAGGGCGCATACGTGCTCTTGGTAGCCCTATTCGCGGCGGCGAAGCATTCCATACGGGTTGTATTCCATTCTACAAGTATTTCCAAACTGCCGTTAAAAGTTGTTCACAAGGCGGCGTTCGCGGCGGTGCAGCAACACTTTTCTACCCACTTTGGCATATGGAAGTGGAATCACTTCTAGTATTGAAAAATAACCGTGGTGTAGAAGAAAACCGCGTTCGTCATTTGGATTACGGCGTGCAATTTAATAAGTTGATGTATCAGCGCTTGATTAAAGATCAGCACATTAGCTTGTTTAGCCCATCTGACGTACCTGGTTTGTACGATGCGTTCTTTGCTGACCAACCTAAATTTGAAGAGCTATACGTTAAGTACGAGCAAGATGACAGCATCCGCAAGACCCAAATCAAAGCAGTAGAGTTGTTTAGCTTGTTCATGCAAGAGCGTGCTAGTACCGGCCGTATCTATCTTCAGAACGTGGATCACTGCAACACGCACAGTCCTTTCGACCCGAAAGTTGCACCGATCCGTCAAAGCAACCTGTGTCTTGAAATCGCTCTACCGACTAAACCCCTTGAGCACGTTAATGACGAAAACGGCGAAATTGCCCTTTGTACATTATCAGCGTTTAACCTAGGTGCCATTGAAAGCTTAGAAGACTTCGCAGAAATGGCTGACCTCGCCGTACGTGCGCTTGACAACCTACTCGATTATCAAGATTACCCCGTACCCGCAGCGTACAATGCCACTATGGGGCGTCGTACATTGGGTATAGGTGTAATCAATTTTGCCTACTACCTTGCTAAGAACGGCGTTAAATACTCAGATGGCAGTGCCAACGGCCTCATTCACCGAACATTTGAAGCCATGCAATATCACTTGATGCGTGCCTCTTGTAACCTAGCAAAAGAGAAAGGCGCATGTCCTAAGTTTGATGAGACCACCTACTCTCAAGGGATCATGCCAATTGATACCTACAAGAAAGACTTAGACAAAATTTGTAACGAGCCACTGCATTGTGACTGGGACAGTCTACGTGCTGACATCAAGCAATACGGTCTACGTAACAGTACCTTGTCTGCCTTGATGCCGTCTGAAACATCATCACAGATTTCAAATGCCACCAATGGCATTGAGCCACCACGCGGCCACATCAGTGTTAAATCTAGTAAAGATGGAGTGTTGAAGCAGGTGGTGCCTGAGTACGAATTGTTGAAAGACAAGTACGAATTGTTGTGGGACTTACCGTCTAACGATGGTTACTTACAGTTAACCGGTATTATGCAAAAGTTTGTTGATCAAACAATTTCAGCTAACACCAGTTACGACCCGAACAAATACGACGGTGGCAAAGTCCCCATGAAGTTATTGTTGAAAGACTTGCTTACCGCTTATCAGCTAGGCGTAAAAACTTTGTACTACCACAACACTCGTGATGGCGCAGCAGATACATCACAGCAAGAGCTGAAATCAACCCAGTTCGTTCCACAAGAAGCAGTCGTTGAAGAAGACGACGATTGTGCTGGCGGTGCGTGTAAAATTTAATCTTTCTGAGCCCTTTAGCGTATCCCTAAAGGGCGAATTCAACTCAAAATGGTCTGCTAACATTCATGAAATACACAACGTTTAATCAAATCAATAATGACCCTTTGCAGGAACCTATGTTTTTTGGCAATCCGGTCAACGTTGCCCGTTATGATCAACAAAAACACAGCATTTTCGAAAAACTTATCGAGAAGCAAATCAGTTTTTTCTGGCGCCCCGAAGAAGTAGATGTCAGTAAAGACAGAGTTGACTTTCAAAAGCTGAGTGAATCAGAAAAGCATATTTTTATTTCGAATTTGAAATATCAAACCTTATTAGACTCTATTCAAGGCCGTAGCCCAAATATTGCTTTCTTACCGATTATTTCTATTCCTGAGCTAGAAACATGGACTGAAACATGGTCGTTTTTTGAAACCATTCATTCACGTTCCTACACCCATATTTTGCGTAACTTGTTTGGGGACCCAAGCAGTATTTTCTCCGATATCGTTGAAAATGAGCAAATCAAGAAGCGCGCTGCTGATATTTCTAAATACTATGACGATTTGATTTTTTACACCCAACTTTGGCAAACCCTTGGTGAAGGTACGCACACCATCAATGGTGAAGAGCACGTTGTGACTATGCGTACGCTGAAGATAAAACTATTCTTGTGCATGAATTCAGTCAATGCCTTGGAAGCGATTCGTTTTTACGTGTCGTTCGCGTGTACGTTTGCGTTTGCTGAGCGTGAATTAATGGAAGGTAATTCTAAAATTATTCGCCTGATTTCACGTGATGAAAACCTACACTTGACCTCGACGCAGCATATTTTGAACTTGTGGGCCAAAGGCAAAGACGACCCTGAAATGGCTGAAATCGCCCTTGAGTATAAAGAGGAAGCGACAAATATCTTCCTTGACGCAGTTAATCAAGAGAAAGAATGGGCTGAGTACTTATTTCAGAACGGCTCGATGATTGGCCTAAATAAAGACATTTTATGTCAATACGTGGAGTTTATTGCGAACCACAGAATGTCAGCAATTGGCTTAGGTCAGCCATTTGACATTAAAAATAACCCCTTGCCTTGGATGAATAATTATTTGAATTCAGACAACGTACAGGTCGCTCCGCAAGAATCCGAGATCAGCTCCTATCTTGTCGGCCAAATCGACTCTGAAGTCGGCAGCAACGACTTCGACGAGTTCGAGTTATAGTGTGCAAAAAAGTCACGATTGTTGAACACGACGACCCCGATGCCCCCTGTGAGCAAACGATTTCGTTTGCTCACAACAATCTCCTCGACTGTTTGCTCACCCATAATGTTCCTAAGGAATACCACTGCAAAGAGGGATTTTGCGGCGCATGTAGAACACAGTTAATCGAAGGTGAGGTAGAATACCTACTTGATCCTCTTGCTTTCATCGATGACGGCGAAATACTGCCTTGTTGCTGTAAACCCTTGGGCCACATAAAAATTAAAGCGTAATCCAACCTCCAATACACACGCAGCGTCAATCGATTGGAATTAGCTAACAAGAAGCTAGCGGTTTTAAAACCCAAAAAAGCCAGCAAAATAGCTGGCTTAAAAATATCTGGCTTATATGAGTCTCACCTTTCAAACGAGATATGAGTTTAGTCAATAAGCTGGTACTTATCCCGTAAAACACTGATCACTTCTTCTTTAGGGTTATCACTGAGCACAATTTTTTGGCCGGTGATTTTCTCCGCTATTTGTGTATAAGTCTTTGATATATCCATTAACACCTGTACTGGTAAGGCATTGTTTCGTGCTAATGCCTCGCGTTCGTCCATGCGCTCTTTATTAAGCAATATATCAGGATCAGGGAAGTAATTGAGCAGCAACTGCCTGAATCCCTCTTTTGAGTTCTCGACAATATTGCCTTGATCGTATTGCTTGGCGTCCCATATACGAGATGAATCTGGGGTTCCCACTTCATCCATATAAATTAATTTATCGTTTCCGTCTACGTCTTTTACATAACCAAATTCGAACTTTGTATCTACAAAAATTTGATCGATTTTGTTAAGCGCATGACTTATGACCCCGAAGCCTTCAGTGAGTAATTTTTCGTACAAAGCAATGTCATCAGCAGCGTTAAAGTCAAACGCAGCATAGTGTTGCGCTATATCACTACGAGACACATTCACATCGTCTGCTTCTGGCACCCCCTCAATGCCTTTAAGAACACCTTTGGTAGAAGGAGTAATCAATATATTGGCTAACTTGCTGTCTCTTGATAACCCTTCCTCAAGACGGATACCGCAAAACTCGCGTTCGCCTTTTTCGTACGCACGCCACATGGAACCCGTAATATATTGACGGCAAATCGCCTCAATCATGATTGGACGAGCTTTCTGAACAATCCATACCAGTGGGTGAGGAATGTCTAATATATGACTATCAGCCAGCCCCTGCTCCTTAAATAAGCCAAACCAATGGTTTGAAATAGCATTTAACGCTGCGCCTTTGCCAGGTACACCTTGCATACCTTCTTCACCACGCCAAATGCAATCAAACGCTGAAATACGATCGCTTATTAACATGATGGCTAATGGCGTATCTTTCGGTACCGGGTAATTATGCTCTTCAATAAGACGTCGGCTGTCCTGTTCTGTTAACCAATATACAGAACGAACTTTGCCACTGTGCACAGGTAAATCAGTACGAATAGGAAGGTTGTCATTAACAGCAAGCACTTTATCAGCGAAGCTCATACTAGATTGTCCTCAAAATGGGTTGCCTAAAAACGAAAAAGCACCCTTGCGGTGCTCTTTCAATCGATACGGATTACATTAAATGTCTAAATTATCGTCAGCCATTACTCGGGCAAACACATCATACAGACCAGATAACTTATCTTTAGTAAATGGCGTGCTCTCGTTATCAAGCACAGTTAACGAGGTATGCTCACCCGCGTCTTCCACTCTAAAACGATACTCTTGCTTTTCAAGCGGTAAAGCATTTTCGTCGTTAGACCAAACTGAATCCCACCAACCACTCTCGGTACCGTTGTACTTAACAAACAATAAACCATTAGATTTGTCGTAATCTTTCACGTCAAAACCAAGTTTACGCAACACCAATAGCACGCGCGGCCATGCTGTGTCGTAGTTACTGTCAATAATAAACGCAGGTGCATCTTCGCCATCTTGGCCAATTGTAATTTGCATACCACGGCGAATTTCCCGTAGGCGCTTAGCATCAGCCACTCGAATTTGGTATTCGTAGTGACCAATCACTTTATTCAAGATGTCGACTTCTTTAGCGCGGGAATCTACATCAGATTTTTCAGCAACAACCGCTTCCCCCTGACGCTCTTTATAATCCACTAGGTGCGCGTTCAATGTCGCCGTACGTCCATGGGGTTTCATTTCTAAATCAAATTCAAAGCGTTGGCTGGTGTCACGCTCAACAGATGACCAGCTATACCAATGATCATCTAAAATCTCTTTGGCCACGACCCAATCGGTAACGAGGCGCTGTTTGTCCTTATCGAACGATTCAATGCCAATGCCCTGCTCTTCTAGATAACTCAGCAGAGAATTCCAAATAGTGGTGTCTAGCGGTTGACTATCGTCGACTTGGTCGAAAAACACCTTAGCATCTTTACTGCCATCATCAACATGAGACCCAGTGACTAAAGGCAACACCAACGCGGGTGAAACGACCTTGAGCTTTTTGCCAATAAAATTGCGCGGCGCATCAGCATCCAAAGCAGGAAGCTTATAAGCCTGACTAAAATTAGGACGGTCAACATCGGCTGGTACTTGAATATCATGACCTGGCTGTTGCTTGGTATATTCAAAATTACCGCTGGCGATTTGTCGCTCTTCTAATGAACTACACGCGCTTAAAACACTAACCGCGATAGCTGTGCCAATGAAAAACTTAGTTGTCATGCAATCTCCTTAAGATAATACGCCCGAATTGCGCATGACTTGTTCGATATGATTTTGGCTATCAAGTTCCGATTCAATTAACGGTAAACGCAAAAATGCAGATTGAATGAGCCCCATTTTGTATAAAGCCCACTTAGGCAATACTGGATTTGGTTCAATAAATAGAGCGCTGTGAAGCTCGGCTATTTGCTGATCGATTTCTTTGGCTTTGGAGTAATCACCGGCAAGCGCCGCTTCACACATCTGAGACATTTGCTTAGGTACAACATTCGCCGTCACTGAAATAACGCCGTGCCCCCCTGCAGTTAAAAACTCACATCCTGTGGCATCGTCGCCACTTAAGAATACAAAGTCTTTATCTACTAAAGGTTGCATTTGCTTTAAACGGGTAATATCACCGGTGGCATCTTTAAGGCCAACAATTTTAGGGTGTGTTGCAAGTTCCGCCACTGTGTCAGGCAGCATATCTGCCACCGTACGCCCAGGTACGTTGTACAACAGAACTGGCAAATCAGTCGCATCTGCAACCGCGTTGAAGTGCGCCACCATGCCTTTTTGTTGCGGCTTGTTGTAATAAGGCACAACACTAAGGAAACCATCAATCCCAGTACCAGCCATTTGCTCGCTTAAAAATATCGCTTCAGCGGTAGAGTTGGCTCCACTTCCAGCGATTACCGGTATCTTCTTATCAGCGAACTCGACCATGCGCTTGACCACTTCAATGTGCTCATCAAAGGGTAACGTGGCAGACTCGCCCGTGGTGCCTACAGCAATTAAGCCATGACTGCCATTAGCAATATGAAAATCAACCAACTTCTTTAACGACGGATAATCTATCTCGCCTGATTGGTACATGGGGGTGATTAATGCAACGTAACTACCAGTAAACATGCCTACTCCAGAAAAAATTCGCGCCTAATGGTAAAGAGCCTGTGGGGTAAAAACAAGTAATGAATGCGCAGAATGCAAAACCAATCTTGAAACTGGAAATACTAGGGGTAATTCAGGTATGTTAGTAGTGTCAAAATTCACGAAGTAAGCTTAATACGTTAATGAAACAACAATTAATCATCACCATTCTAGGTGCCAACAAAGTCACCATGCTCAGCACAATCACTGATGTGGTTAGTGAGACTAATTGCAACATTCTGGATAGTCGGCAAGCGGTTTACGGTCAGGATTTTTCACTTACCATGATTGTAGAAGGCACCCAGAGCGCTATTGCACGTGTTGAGGTAGCTATACCTCTCGCTTGTCAGCAGCTTGATTTGCTATCCATGATGAAACGAACCAAACGCCATGCTAAACAAAATCTAGAGCACCTTGCAGACGTGACCTTCTCAGGTGTTGATGCTGTAGGTGTCATTAAAGAAGTGACGCAATTTTTCTCCACGTTTTGCGTGACCGTCAGTGCTCTGCGTTTAAAGACACTGCAAACATCCCCAGATGAACCAGATGAAGTGAAATGCAAAATGGTCGTCAGTATGCCTCACGATATTGACATAGCGGATTTCGAGAAGAAGTTTGAAGTGTTACTGCAACATCTAGATTTACACGGCGCTATTAAGCAAAATCACTGAATTTTTCATTCATCACATTTCCACAATTTTTTTACATCCATATTAAGGACATTTTTATGAATAGACTGACAGCGGGTGCACCAGCACCTAAATTCTCCTTGCCCAATGAGCACGGCGAAACCGTGAACCTATCGGACTTTAGCGGTAAAAAGGTATTGGTGTATTTCTACCCCAAAGCCATGACGCCAGGCTGCACTGTACAAGCTCAAAATCTTCGTGATAGCAAAAGTGAACTAGATAAGCTAAATGTAGTTGTGCTTGGCGTCAGCCCAGACGCGGTCAAGCGCCTGCCTAAATTCATTGAAAAAGAGCAGCTTAATTTCAGCCTGTTGTCTGATGAAGATCATGCTGTGGCGGAGGCCTTTGGCGTTTGGGGCTTAAAGAAGTTTATGGGCAAGGAATATGACGGTATTCACCGCATCAGCTTTCTAATTAACGAACAAGGCGTGATTGAACACGTGTTTGATAAGTTTAAAACCAAAGACCACCATCAGGTCGTACTTGATTATTTAAGTCAATAAGATAACACCGTGATGCTTGCTTACCCTGAAGCCATATTCAGGACAGGCAAGCATCGTCCAAAAGCTTAAATAGCGGGAGGAAGCTCCTGCAAAGGCCCTTTCCAAGCATTAATCACCGCTTTTACCAGCGTCGCCAGTGGGATGGCAAAAAACACGCCCCAGAAGCCCCACAAACCGCCAAAAAATAACACTGCGATAATGATGTACACCGGATGTAAGCTTACCGCTTCAGAAAATAGCACCGGCACAAGCACGTTTCCATCGAGTGCCTGAATCACCCCATAAGCAATCATTAACCACCAAAAATCCGGTGTTATTCCCCATTGAAATAAGGCCACTACCGCCACAGGAATTGTCACCACGGCAGCGCCGATATAAGGTATCAATACTGAAAAGCCCACCAACACGCCAAGCAGCAAGGCATAGCGTAAATCCATCAAGGCGAAGGTTACGGCTGATATCGTGCCCACTATAATAATTTCGATGACTTTACCGCGAATGTAGTTGGCAATTTGGGTATTCATCTCGCTACCTACTTGCTTTATAAGACGGCGCTGAGACGGTAAAAGCGGCGACAAATTGTCTAGCAGCTGATCTTTGTCCTTGAGCATGAAAAACACCATTAATGGCACCAACACAAGGTAAATCAACAACGACGCTAAGCTCCCAAGGGAACTAACAGAAGCTGAAAGAAGTTGTTCCCCCAAACTAACAATACGTTCATTCACGCCATCAAGCATGTCTTGCACATCCCCCAAATGCACAAAATCGGGGTACTGCTCAGGTAACTGCAATAACCATACTTGTGCGTGCCCCCAGATTTGCGGCATTTCGCGAATGAGATTAATGCTTTGCTGTGATACCACAGGCACAATGCCTATAAAGGTCAAAATACATAATGTCAAAAAGCCAAAGATAACCACACTACAAGCAAAGCCTCTACGCATACCTGAGCGCGACAACTGACTTACAGGCCAATCCAATAAATAGGCAATGACAGCGGCTACTAATACTGGCATTAAAATGGTGCCTAACAATGCCAACAGCAAAGACACAGCAATTAGCATTATCAGCAACATAACGGAATCAGGATCAGAGAATTTGCGCTTATACCATCTTTCGAACACACTTATCATATAACTGTTATACCTCTTAAAAACGCGGTTAAAATTGCTTTGACCCGATGTAGATCACATCATAAAAACGCTATTCGTTAAATGTGTGCCGTGCAAAAATCGATTAGCGCAGCATAATATAGTGTGCCACTAAAGAAAGATAAGATTTTAGCAAAGTAGTAGTGGCTTTTTTGGCCCTCTGTATTAAATAACGTTTGGGGGGTGTCGCTTAGTGCCAATAAAACACTTGAAGTTAGAGCCATTCAACGCAATATTAACGGTTATCATCAGTTTTTCGGAACTAAATCAGGCTATTGCCTTTCTTATTAACGAAGTTGTAATTGATTAAATAGGTGAAATGATTAAAACATCCCCAATTTACAAAAAAGCATTGCTTAGTTTGGCTGTATCGCTTGGTATTATGACGAGCGCTACCGGCTTTGCTGCTAACCAAAAGAATGCTTTGCCCGAAATAGGCGTCGTTGCTTCAAGTGCCATTAGCTTGGACAAAGAGATGCAAATTGGTGATGTGTTGATGCGTCAACTGCGAGGTCAGGCCCCTATTATTAATGACCCTCTCCTTGATGAATATATTCAAGATTTGGGTAACCGCTTGGTTGCCCAAGCCGATAATGTTAAATTTCCGTTTGAGTTTTTCCTACTTAATAATGCCGATATTAACGCGTTTGCTTTTTTCGGCGGTCACGTAGGTGTGCACACAGGTTTGATTTTTAATGCGCGAAACGAGAGTGAACTAGCCTCAGTACTCGCCCACGAGGTCAGCCACGTTACCCAGCGGCACATCGCCAGAAGTATCGCCGCACAACAAAAATCGTCACCTTTACAGTTAGCGTCGGCCTTAGGAGGTATTTTACTTGCTTTAGCTAACCCAGAAGCGGGTATTGCCGCCATTAGTGCGGGCTCAGCTGCATCGGCACAGTCCTCAATCAATTACACTCGCCAAAACGAGAAAGAGGCGGATAGCATAGGTATTCGCATACTTGCGCAAGCAGGCTTCGACCCAAACGCTGCCGGCGAGTTTTTCGGTACATTAGTGGAAAAATACCGCTTAAAATCTAAACCACCTGCTTTTTTGTTAACTCACCCCTTGCCTGAATCTAGGGTTGCAGACGCCCGTACACGTGCTGCAAGTTATCGCACAGCAAGAGTGGCCCCAAGCTTGAGCTTCCATCTTGCCAAGAGCCGTATTTTAGCGCGGTACTACGCAACACCCGAATACAACGTCAGTTATTTTGAAACCAGTTTAGAGCGTGGTAGCTACACGTTTAAAACCGCGTCTGAGTATGGTCTAGCCTTGGCTTACTTAGCAGATAAACAGTACGACAAAGCCCGTGATCTCATCGATGGTTTGCTAAAGGATGATCCACGTAATTTGTTTTATCTCGATACCTATACAGACATTGCACTTGAGACTGGGCGTGTCCAGGATGCCATCGACAAACTCACGACCCAAGCAGTGTTAACACCCCGCAATCGCGTGATCACACTGAATTTAGCCAATGCGTTGGTTAAAAATAAGCAATATGATCGTGCGGTACGCATATTAAAAGATTACTTATTGGTCGAACCTGACAACATGCTCGCCCATCAAATATTGTCTGACGCTTATGCAGAAAGTCAGAACAAATTGGAGATGCATCAGACCAAAGCTGAAGTCTACGCACTGGCAGCGTCTTATCCTCGCGCCATAGATGAATTACACAGTGCGTATAATTACGCAGGTGCGCAAAACATTGAAAAGCAAAGAATACGCGCCCGAATCGAGCAATTTCGTGAGTTTCAAACGCGTTTAGAGAGTCTTTAATATTTCGATAGCGCTGTGCAAGGACGCAGCGCTTTGTTCACCTAACAACTGTTTTTTAACTTCTCCGTCAGGTCCAATAATAAAAGTAGCGGGCAAGCTGTTTGGTTTTGTCATTGGCAGCGGCTGTTCAATGCCGGCAATAACCGGGAATTCGATCGCAAATTTTTGTTTTAGCTCGGCTAACTCTCGTGGAGTGACATCATCGAAACTAATCGCAAACAATGGAATGTCACCTTCATTTTGTTGATGAAATTTGTTGAGCTCGGGCATTTCTCGTAAACAGGGGGCGCACCAAAGTGCGAAATAATTGACTACCACCCACTTTCCTTCGTAGTCACGCCATTGGTGTGAAAGGCCATCATCTGTCGTAAAATCAGTTCTAACCAAAGAATAGCCGTGCATTCCCGCCAACAACCCGGCAATAATAAGCAGCGAAAATAGAAATTTACGTAACATTGTACAGCCTTCCCTTTTACCAATGAGAGCGAAACGATAGAATAACGATATTCATTGCAGATAACAGTAGAATTTACCATGTCGAAGCTGACCATACTACACAACCCACGTTGTTCAAAGAGCCGCCAAACGCTTCAATTATTAATTGATAATGGCCAGCAACCTAAGGTTATCGAATACCTTAAAAATCCGCCGAGCGTAGAAGAACTACAGGCTATTTTGTTGATGCTGGGTATGTCAGATCCTCGCTCCCTAATGCGTAAAAAAGAACCTGAATACAAAGCGCTAAACATAGACAGTGACAATATATCACCTGACGAACTGCTCACGGTTATGCACGTTACCCCCAAGCTTATTGAGCGCCCAATTGTGATAAAAGGTGCGTTAGATGACCGAGAAAGCCTAGCCGCAATCGGCCGCCCGCCAGAGAATGTGCTTAAGCTACTATGAGCAAGCATATTCTCGTTTTATATTACAGCCGACACGGCGCCACCAAAGCAATGGCAAACCGAATTGCCCAAGGTGCAGAATCAAAGGGGATGCAAGCGAAGATTCGTACTGTACCTGAAATCTCTAACGGAATTGATTTCAGCCAAGCCAGCGTGCCAGATGATGGTGACCTATTTGTACAAAAAGATGACTTGAAGACGTGTGCAGGATTAGCGTTAGGCAGCCCTACCCGTTTTGGTAACATGGCCTCTGCGTTAAAATATTTTATCGATAGTACCAGCAGTCAATGGTTGTCCGGTGCGCTGGTTGATAAACCGGCGACTGTATTCACCTCAACAGGAAGTATGCACGGCGGGCAAGAGAGTACGCTGCTCAGTATGATGCTACCGCTACTACACCACGGCATGGTCATTGTAGGGTTACCTTATACTCACCCTGAACTACATAGTACCACCACAGGCGGCAGTCCTTATGGTGCAACCCATTATGCCCATGGCGATAAAGGCAACAAACTCAGTGATGATGAACGCGCACTGTGTTTTGCTCAAGGTCAGCGCTTGGCGGTTATCGCCCACAAGTTAACATCTCAATAGTTATTAAAACCAGGACACCACATGACCTTAAACACCCAATTCTACAAACGCCTTGCTTTAGGCAGTTACTTTTTGTTAATTGCTTGGCTGATCGTTTGGCACTTCTTTCTCACCATAGATAAAAACACGTCAACACTGTTTACCTTATTGCTGTGGATTATCCCTATTCTGTTGCCGATACGTGGATTGCTCGCTGGCAAACCATACACATATGCATGGACTAATTTTATCGTCATGTATTATTTATTACATGGTTTGACCGCTGTATACGCCGTAGAGGGTGAACAGATCTATGCTGCTATAGAGATATTATTGTGCGTTGGTTTGTTTACTGGCTGTAGCTTTTACGCTCGATTACGTGGAAGAGAGCTCGGCACCGGCATTAGAAAATTAAAAGAAGAATTACTGGAAGAAAAAGAAGCATTTGAAGCGCGCAAAAACAATCGTTAATTGAGATTAAGCGCCTCTTTTACAAATGGGATGGTCAGCTTTCTTTGCTGTTGTAAAGACAGCTGATCTAATTTATCTAATGTATTCATCAGCGATGGCATATCGCGCTGCCAATGATTCACAAGATACATAGCGACTTTCTCTGGCATTACCAAACCTCTTTGCCTCGCCCGCGTTAAAAGCGCCACACATCGCCCCTCATCACTTAAACTGGCTAGCGTGAAACTCACCCCCCAAGCTAAACGAGATGCTAAGTCTGCTAGTTGCAGGTTTAAAGACGTGGGCCCACCGTTAGCGCACACGACCACATGACTGCGCCCTAGCTCTTTGACTCTATTTAACAAATCAAATACCGCTATTTGCCATGTTTGTGAATCCTGCAGTGCATCTGCGTCGTCTAAACAAATGAGTTGGCTGTGCTCGAGGCCGTCAAGCACCTCAGGGGAGTATTGCTGTTTATCTTTAAAACTAAGATACACCGCACTGACATTCGCCGATTGAGCTTTGTGACATAAAGAGTAAAGAAGATGACTTTTACCTACACCGTGATCGCCACTGACAAACGTTAGCCAAGGTTGATTTTTGGTATTCAACGTTTTGTTGAGCAAGCTTTTGAGCCGGTGAACCAAGTGCAAGTTTTCGCCAACAATAAAACTATCAAATGTTTCTGTATCGCGTAAATTCACGGCTAAAGACAATTGCTTGCTCATTATAGTTTCCAGAAATACTCCAACTTTTGCTTATCCAGCTCGAGGCGATTCACAGGAGAAATTCGGTTATCTAAGCTCATTGCATCTATAAGGTTGTCTACCTCGCCTAACAAGCTTAGTTCGAACTTCGCCACTTGGCCGTTTTGACTCACTAAACTGGCTGAACTTACGACACTTAGACTATTAAAAAACGTTAATATTTCTCCGTATTGTCTAAGGCTACTTAAGTTCTTTATGGTGACTATGGTCCGCATAGCAGCCGGATCGAAACGGCTAAAATCAATTGCGTATTTGTTCGCTAGGTTGTCAGCCATACCTTCGATAACCGCACTGACCACTTGTTCTTGATCCGCTCCTGAAACAGTTCCAACGCTTGTGCTTCCCGCTTCCAGTAGCGTCCAATCGGCTCGCCAAGCAACATCAACACCTTGAGCACTGCCTTGCTCATCATTTTCTTCAGCATCGTTGTTTTCTAATTGGTAGATCCTTGCTGAAAGGACATTTTCCACGCCGTAACGCTTGCTTGCCTGAGCGAGTTGATGCACAAAGCCGCCCCATACATCATAGATACTGATATTTTGCATATCATCTAAATCTAATAATGGTTGAACAATCTCGACCCCTCTGCGTTTTGCCACCTTTTGCGCCGCAACAAACAATTCTTGATGACTGCCTTCAGAGACCAACTCACGACGACCGTTAGGCTCCTTAATCGCCAACCATAATATGGTTTCTGGGCGGAGCTTATCCCAAATTCGATAACCTGAATCACGTAATTGCTTATCTACTTTTTCCTGATCAAAGTTAACCGCAAGATACAAATGCTCAGGAGTTTGCTCAAACCGATAAGTGCGTAAGTAACGTTTCGCTTGCTTAAGCTGTTGCTTGATTTGAGGGTCATTCAACAAAGTCGAATTACCACTGACCTTCACAAATACATCTTGTAGACCATCGCGTATGGCCGCATTCAGCGTGGCCGTTGATTGGTCTGCAACCTCAACTTGCGCATTGTATAATCCTTCAATGACACCCGCATTAGCACTCGCTAAACAACATAATGTCAGACAAAAAATAAGGTGCAATCGAGCTACAATAGCGACGCCTTTGAACATTTATCAACTTCACTCCAGAGTAGAAAGGCCCTATTGTCATTGATTTAAGTAGAAATTTCATCATTTGTTTCACCCTAGTTAATTTCCCCTTGGGCAAAATTGAGTAGATTATCTGTACCTTTTGCCATTCTGAACTGATAAAATCTGCGCTCATTTTTGGACCCTCACCCTCAAATAGGTAATTACGTGACCGATAACAAACCCTCCTTAAGCTATAAAGACGCAGGTGTCGACATCGATGCGGGCAATGAACTTGTCGAAAGAATCAAATCTGTAAGCAAGAAAACACATCGCCCTGAAGTCAGAGGAGGTTTAGGTGGTTTTGGCGCGCTTTGCTCACTTCCAACTAAATATAAAGAGCCGCTACTCGTTTCAGGCACCGATGGTGTAGGTACTAAACTACGTTTAGCCATGGATTTAGAGCAACATGATGGCATCGGCATCGACCTAGTCGCAATGTGCGTCAATGATTTAATCGTTCAAGGTGCTGAGCCGTTATTTTTCTTGGACTATTACGCTACTGGCAAGCTTGATGTTGATACCGCAGCTAAAGTGGTCACAGGTATAGGCAAGGGTTGCGAATTATCGGGTTGCGCATTAATCGGTGGCGAAACCGCTGAAATGCCAGGTATGTATCACGGTAACGATTATGACGTTGCAGGTTTCTGTGTCGGCGTTGTAGAAGCTGCCGACGTAATTGATGGAAGCCGTGTAAAAGCAGGAAATGTGTTAATTGCGCTGGGCTCTTCTGGCCCACACTCTAACGGTTACTCCTTGGTGCGTAAGATACTCGAAGTATCAGGTTGTGAGGCCAGTGAAGTATTTGATGGTAAGCCATTATCAGAGCATTTGCTCGAACCTACGCGCATTTATGTAAAGTCAGTTCTTCATTTATTAGAGAGTGTACAGGTGAATGCAATTACCCATATCACTGGTGGTGGTTTTTGGGAAAACATTCCTCGTGTATTACCTCAAGGCACAAAAGCCGTTATCGACGAAAGTAGCTGGCAGTGGCCAAGTATATTCAACTGGCTGCAAGAAAATGGCAATGTAACCACACACGAAATGTACCGTACTTTTAACTGTGGCGTTGGTCTGATGATAGCGCTTGAAGCGGACAAAGCCGGCGAAGCGATCGCGATCCTAAAAAGCCAAGGCGAAAATGTATGGCAAATTGGCCATATTGAAGACAGCAGTGATAACAATCAGGTTGAGATTAAATAGTGACAGTCAATACCGATATCACAAAAATCGTAGTGCTGATTTCCGGTAACGGGTCAAACTTACAAGCCTTGATTGATGATATAGCCGAGCAAAAAATAACGGCGCAAATTGTTGCCGTTATTTCCAACAAAGCCGATGCCTACGGTTTAGAGCGCGCGTCTCAGGCGAATATCCCTCATCATGTTGTAAGTCACAAAGATTACGCAACACGTGATGAATACGATGCCCAACTACACAGCACTATTGCAAGTTTTTCGCCTGATCTGGTTGTATTAGCCGGATTCATGCGCATATTAACTCCTTGGTTTGTTGAGCAATTTACGGGTAAGATGTTAAACATTCATCCATCTTTATTGCCAAAATATAAAGGTTTAGACACGCATCAACGAGCCATAGATGCTAAAGATGAAGAACACGGCGCTTCGGTACACTTTGTTACCCCCGAGCTAGACGGCGGACCGGTTGTATTGCAATCCAAAGTGCCTGTTTTTGCCGATGAAAATGCCTCACAACTTGCCTCAAGGGTGCAAGAACAAGAGCGCCAAATGTATCCATTAGTTGTCCGTTGGTTCTGCCAAAAAAGACTGCTAATGCTTAATAATAAGGCTTATTTAGATGGAAACGAGATACCAATCACGGGTTACGCAGCTGATTAGCAAACGTTGGCTAGTGGGCCTTTTATGCATAATAGGATCCGTGGCTCAAGCTACTGCTCTACCCACATTTGATGCCGAGTACACCGCATTTCGTTACGGTAAAAAGTTAGGTTATGCCTTGCTCAGCGTTGAAAACGTAGATGATGAAACCTATCGCATGGAATATCACTCGAAGGTTTCCTTGTTCTTCTTATCTGATAAGCGTACTGAAATAAGTGATTTTGCTTTTATTGACGATAAAATAGTGCCGAAAAATTATCGGTATAGTCGTACAGGCACTGGCAGCAATAAAAGTATCAAAGTTGTTTTCGATGCAGGCAAAGAAAAGATATTTATCGATAAAGAGCCTGGAATTGACTGGCAAGATCAGTTTGACAACCAGCTTTATCGGTTAGATTTGCAACAGAAGCTTGCTCAAGGTCAGAAGGAGTTTAGTTACCAAGTAATTAACTATCGCGGTCAAGAGCGGGATTACCATTTAAAAGTCATGGGGACTGAGCAGCTAACGTTGCCTTACGGTATGCTCGAAGGTATAAAAGTTGAAATTGTTCGTCATAACTCAACACGAGAGACCTTCGCATGGTTTTCACCTCAGCTAAATTACCAGCTTGTACGCTTGCAACAGTTCAAAGACGATAAAGAACAAGGTGATATTCAATTAAAGACCTTTACCGCCACTCAATAGTAAAATAAAAATACAGTGACTCATTTGAGTCACTGTTGCCGTTCAATCATCCCCTGCCTTTGTTATCCATTACCCTGCTAGATAATCAACCATCAACTAAAACATTAACCAAATAGTGACAATTGGCGTAAGCTAAGACTTGATATTGTGTTGGCAAAATACTACTCTGACACTCTGGTCTGACCTCTACATCTGGAGTCTTTATGCAAACGTTATTATGGACACTTATTATTATCGCCACCCTTGGTGCGGCGAGCTACTTTAGAATGAAACTGATGAATGCCACTATCGCAGTGGCGGTTGCTATGTTGCTTGGCAGCATATTTGGCCCTGTGGGCGGAATCGCTTGGCTGGTATTTTTAATCATTGCTATTCCACTGAACGTGGACTCTTTACGTAAGAAATATCTTACAGCTCCGATTTTAGATACCTACAAAAAAATTATGCCTGAGATGTCAAGCACCGAGCGCGATGCCATTGACGCCGGGACAGTGTGGTGGGACGGTGAAATTTTCAGCGGCAACCCGAATTGGCAAGCGTTACATAGTATCCCGCAAGCACGCTTGACTGCAGAAGAACGCGAGTTTTTAGATGGTCCAGTTGCGCAAGTATGCGAAATGGTCAGTGATTGGGATATTACTCATAAAGACACAGACTTGACGCCTGAAGTATGGCAATTTCTCAAAGATAATAAGTTCTTTGCGATGATCATCAAAAAGCAATACGGTGGCCTTGAGTTCTCAGCCTATGCGCAATCCCGTGTGTTACAGAAATTGTCGGGCGTCAGTGCGGTATTATCTACCACCGTTGGTGTACCAAACTCCTTAGGTCCTGGTGAATTACTTCAGCACTATGGAACCAAAGAACAACAGGACCATTACTTGCCTCGCCTTGCAACAGGTGAAGAAATTCCCTGTTTCGCGTTAACAGGCCCAGAGGCAGGTTCAGATGCTGGCTCGCTGCCTGACAGCGGTATTGTGTGCAAAGGCGAGTGGGAAGGCAAAGACGTCATTGGCCTGCGCTTAACATTTGATAAGCGATACATCACCCTTGCACCAGTCGCCACGGTTATCGGTCTTGCATTTAAAATGTATGACCCTGAAGGACTGGTAGGCGACAAAAAAGATATTGGTATTACCTGCGCCCTACTACCACGCGATACCAAGGGGATGGAAATCGGTAATCGTCATTTCCCTCTTAACGTTCCATTTCAAAATGGTCCCATCCGCGGAAACGATATATTCGTCCCGCTTGATTACATCATTGGCGGCGTAGAAATGGCCGGTCAAGGCTGGCGTATGCTGGTTGAATGTTTATCCGTCGGTCGTTGTATTACGCTACCTTCAGCATCGGCAGGAGGGGCGAAAAGTATCGCTCTGGCTACAGGGGCCTACGCGCGTATACGCCGTCAATTTAAAATGCCTGTCGGTAAGATGGAAGGCGTAGAAGAAATGCTAGCCAGTATTGGCGGTAACGCTTATTTGATGGATGCCGTCACTAGCTTGACGACCAAAGCCGTAGATTTAGGTGAGAAACCGTCAGTTGTATCAGCGATTTGTAAATACCACTTAACCGAAAAAATGCGCCAGTTAGTTAATGACGCTATGGACGTGCATGGTGGTAAAGGCGTCATGCTTGGGCCAAATAATTATTTGGGTCGAGGTTATCAAGGTGCGCCTATCGCCATCACGGTAGAAGGTGCCAATATTCTTACTCGTAATATGATGATATATGGCCAAGGCGCTATGCGTAGTCACCCTTTCGTGCTTAAAGAGCTTTATGCGGCAAGTCATGAGGACAAAGAGCAAGGCTTGAACGAGTTTGACGATGCGGTATTTGGCCACATCGGCTTCGCCATCAGTAACACATTCAGAAGTATTTGGTTCTCTCTCACAGGGGCACGCCTGGCGGGTGCACCTTTCGATGATGAAACTGCTGGCTACTATCGTTCATTGCAACGCTACAGCAGCAACTTGGCCTTGTTGTCTGATGTTTCTATGGCCGTGCTCGGCGGTGAACTGAAACGCCGTGAACGTATATCAGCCCGTTTAGGTGATGTGTTAAGCCATATCTATTTAGCCTCTGCAGTACTGAAACGCTATGATGACCAAGGCCGTTTGAAGGAAGATTTGCCTTTGGTACATTGGGCCATGCAAGACACCTTGTTTAAGCTAGAAACAGCCCTAATCGAATTGTTCGAGAACTTCCCATCGGCAGTTTTGGGCGTGATGTTAAAAGGAATCATCATGCCGTTTGGCCGTTCATACCGTCGTCCTTCGGATAAAATAGAACATAAAATTGCAGCTATTTTGCAAAGCCATAATCCCTCACGAACCCGTTTGGGTGAAGGGCAACATTTCGGTGGGAAAGATTGCTTGATGGGTGATTTAGAACAGACGCTGAAAGATGTGCTTGCAAGTGAGCCCGTGTTCGACAAAGTGTGTAAGGCAGCCAAAGAGCGTTACCCTTTCACTGGTCTTGACGTTATTGCACAAAAAGGACTAGAACTAGGCGTAATCACTGAACAAGAAGCTGAATTACTTACACGCACGGAAGCAGGCCGCTTACGTACAATCAATGTAGATGATTTTGACCCGAAAGAGTTGATCGCCAATACACAGGCCGCCAAGCCTAAACGTCGTACAACTAAGTCTTCAGAGGCCGCTTAGTGCTCATCGCTTTAGGATGACAACCCGCTAATGAAACAAAACCGCTTCAATTGAAGCGGTTTTTTTATAGGTGGAATTTACTTAGAAATAACCTCTACCTCTATTAATCAAATGAGTAACAGCTAGGGCATGAATTTCAGATATAAAAAATCCGCTACCTAGCATGCTAGGTAGCGGAGTAATTATTAAAACCGACTCCGTATTACTCAGTCGGTTTTGTATTCTCTACGCGGCTTTTGAGCTTTTGACCAGGTCGAAATGTGACTACGCGTCTCGCCTTAATAGGGATATCTTCACCCGTTTTAGGGTTGCGCCCTGGTCGTTCACTCTTTTGTCGTAAATCAAAGTTACCAAAACCAGATAGCTTAACTTGCTCACCTGATTCCAATGCCTCACGGACCTCTTCGAAAAATGCTTCAACAAGATCTTTGGCATCTCTCTTGTTCATGCCCAACTTTTCAAATAAATGTTCCGCCATTTCGGCTTTGGTTAACGCCATATCCGTCAATCCCTCAATGTAGCCCCAAATTGCTCTGACAGTTTAGTCAGAATACCATCGACCACGGCTTGAATTTCAGCTTCTTCAAGCGTTCTTGCCATGTCTTGTAAAGTCAATGAAATAGCCAAACTCTTAAACCCTGGCTCGATGCCTTTACCTCGATAGATGTCGAACAAGTTTAGGCCAACTAGTTGATTTGCGCCAAATTTTTGGATGCAATCTAAAATTTCACCAACGACTTTATCATCGTCTACAACGATTGCAATGTCACGTCGATTTGCAGGAAATTTCGATATTTCTTTCGCTTCAGGTAACTTTTTCTCTCCAAAAGCGGCAATTTCCAGCTCAAATACGAAAACTCGGCCATTTAACCCCAGTAATTTCTCGAATTTAGGATGTACGGCCCCCATCACGCCAATAAAAACATCATCACGGTAAATTGCGGCGCTTTGTCCTGGATGAAGCGAGCTATGCTCTGTCGCCTCGAAACGGAATACGTCAATAGGAGCAATAAGGCTGAGCAAAGCTTCAACATCCGCTTTAGCATCGAAAAAGTCTACCGCTTTATCTGCTCGATCCCAATTGGCCTCGTGTAAATTGCCTGCTATTACACCGGAGAAAACTGTCTCTTGACGCACGCCCATCTTTTCAGATGCATCAGGAATAAAACGTAAACCTGACTCAAACAAGCGAACCCGCGCTTGTTGGCGCTTTTGGTTATAAGAAACGGCTTGCAGCAATCCTGTCCAGGCGCTTACTCGCATGGCTGACATATCAGCAGAGATTGGGTGCGGTAATACGATAGCGTCAATTTCAGGGTATAATTTACTCTGTACTTTAGGATCAACGAACGAGTACGTAATAGCTTCTTGGTAATCGCGGTTGGTCAGCGTCAGTTTGAGTTCGTTCACATCAAGCGCTTGCTCTTTTCGACCTGACATTCTTAACTCTGCGCTAGGCGCTAAATTTGGAATGTTGTTATAACCGTAAACCCGCGCGATCTCTTCTATCAAGTCTTCCTCAATCGCTATATCAAAACGATAAGCAGGCACTTTTACTTGCCATTGCCCGTTCGACTCATCGGCGTCTAGCCCTAAGCGCATCAAAATATCACTGACTACGCTCGCTTCGATTTCAATACCCAACACACGCGTTAGACGTGCAGCACGCAGCACGACATCTTTGACTGGCGGGATGTATTGTTCGTCAATCGCTTCTACGATAGGGCCCGCTTCACCACCTACTATCTCAAGCAGTAAAGCGGTTGCACGTTCCATTGCTTGGCGTTGCATTTGAGGATCGACACCGCGCTCGTATCGATGTGATGCGTCAGTATGTAACCCGTACTGGCGCGCTTTACCCATGATTGCGTCTGGCGCGAAAAACGCACTTTCTAAAAATATATTTTGACTATTAGAGGTAACACCAGAATCGAGTCCACCGAAGATGCCTGCCATAGCAAGCGCCTTTTCCTGATCCGCAATGACCAAGGTGTTGTCTTTTAACGTAACCTTGGTTTCATCTAATAAGACTAACTCTTCATCTTGCTTGGCCATCCGCACAACAATATCGCCACTAAGCACATCGTTATCGAATGCATGCATTGGGTGGCCGAGCTCTAACAATACAAAGTTAGTTACATCCACCACAGCATCAATACTACGCACACCACTGCGACGGAGCTTTTCTTGCAGCCACAAAGGTGAAGGAGCATTTACATCAATACCTTTAATAACGCGTCCTAAATAACGTGGGCACGCTTGTGGTGCTGCAAGTGAAATACCCCTAGTGTCAGCGACACTCGCTGCCGTTTCTGGGTAAATAGGCATATCCACATTACTTTGATTCAGCACGCCCACTTCACGAGCAAGGCCGCGCATGCCCAAGCAATCTGCACGATTCGGTGTTAAATCAACTTCAATCGTGACATCATTCAAATCAAGATATTCGCGAATATCTTGACCTATAGGTGCGTCCGCTGGTAATTCAACAATACCATCATGGTCATCTGAAATACCTAGCTCTGAAAAGCTACATAACATGCCGAATGAAGGCTGACCACGTAATTTCGCTTTCTTGATTTTAAAGTTACCAGGTAATACTGCGCCGACTTTTGCCACAGCCACTTTTAAACCCTGACGACAGTTCGGCGCACCGCAAACGATATCGATTAACTCATCATCACCTACGTTAATTTTGGTTACTTGCAGCTTATCTGCATCTGGATGTTGACCACATTCAACCACTTCACCCACGACTACGCCACTGAACTCACCGGCAACAGGCTCAACACCGTCTACTTCAAGGCCAGCCATAGTAATTTGATCTGCAAGCTGCTGTGTAGAGATATCAGGGTTTACCCATTCTCTTAGCCACTTTTCACTGAATTTCATACTTTCTCGCCCTTACTTAAACTGCTTTAAAAAACGAAGATCGTTTTCGAAAAATGCACGTAAATCATTCACGCCATAACGCAACATGGTGAGGCGTTCCACCCCCATGCCGAAGGCAAAGCCAGTGTAGACTTCAGGGTCAATATTCACAGCGCGCAATACATTTGGGTGCACCATGCCGCAACCGAGTACTTCTAACCACTTGCCATTTTTACCCATCACATCCACTTCTGCCGAAGGCTCGGTAAACGGGAAATAAGAAGGACGAAAACGTACTTGTAAGTCCGCTTCGAAGAAGTTGTTCAAGAAATCATGAAGAATGCCTTTTAGCTGAGTAAAGCTCACGTTCTTGTCTACCATCAAGCCTTCAACTTGATGGAACATAGGCGTATGCGTTTGATCGTAATCGTTACGATAAACTCGCCCTGGTGAAATGATACGCAATGGCGGTTGCTCGGCTTCCATGGTACGAATTTGTACACCTGATGTCTGCGTTCTTAACATCACATCAGGGTTGAAATAGAAAGTATCATGATCGGCACGCGCTGGATGATTAGCTGGAATGTTCAACGCATCAAAGTTGTGAAAACCATCTTCAATTTCAGGGCCGGTTTTAACACTAAAGCCTAACTCAGCAAAAAAGCTTTCAATACGATTAATGGTTCGCGTGACTGGATGCAGTCCACCCATTTCTGTCGAACGGCCAGGCAGAGATACATCGATTGATTCAGCAGCAAGCTTGCTGTTCATCTCTTGCTCACGCAGCAGTTCTCCGCGCTGATGAATAAGTTGCTGAATTTGCTGTTTAGCTTGGTTTATTTTTTGACCGGCTGCAGGGCGCTCTTCGTTAGACAGTTTTCCTAAGCCTTTGAGTAGCTCAGTCATACGGCCTTTTTTACCCATGAAGTCTACGCGAACCGCATCAAGCGTGCTGGCATCTTGGGCGACGTTGATTTGCGTTTCTGCCTCTTTGATTATGGCATCAAGATCCATAGTTTCCTCGAATTGGATTAAATATTGAGTCACTGACCATAGATCTAAAAGCATGGCTGGACATGTAAAAAGAACCCGCAATTCTACACGAAAGCAACTGTGTCAGGCTAGATACAATTACCGGAAAGTACGGATATTAAACGCTTTTTCATTGATTTATTGTAAACAAGGAGAGTTATTACACGCAGGATCGTGAAGGTAAGTTTGATTAAACAGAGATTAAATTCCAAACAAAAAAAAACGGCAAGCATCCGGCTCGCCGTTCTTCGAAAGAACTTAAACTTAATTGTTAATTAATTAAGCTAATGCACCTTTAGCGGCATCTACTAATGCGCTAAATGCGTTTTTGTCATGTACTGCGATGTCAGCCAAAATCTTACGATCGATTTCAACAGACGCCTTCTTAAGACCGTTAATGAAACGGCTGTAAGACATACCATTTTGACGCGCCGCAGCATTGATACGAGCAATCCACAATTGACGGAATTGACGTTTCTTTTGACGACGGTCACGGTAAGCGTATTGACCAGCTTTTGTTACTGCTTGAACAGCAACGCGATAAACTCGACTACGAGCTCCGTAATAACCTTTGGCTTGCTTTAGTACCTTTTTGTGACGGGCACGTGCAACAACACCACGTTTTACTCTTGCCATATTCTAAATCCTCTCTTAAACGTAAGGTAACATGCGTTGAATCAACGCTGTGTCAGCTACATGGGCCAATTTCTTGCCACGAAGGTGACGTTTACGCTTAGAGCTCTTTTTAGTCAAAATATGACGCAAGTGAGACTGCTTGCTTTTGAAACGACCTGAAGCGGTTTTTCTAAAACGCTTGGCGGCTCCACGGTTTGTTTTCATTTTAGGCATTGCTAAAACTCCGCATTGTTAATGACTAAACTGCTTTGCAGAAACAGTAAGTCGTAGTTACATAGTGTGTAATAAGGTGAGCTAGGGTGCAGTTCCCTGACTACTTGTAGACCTTGATTACTTCTTAATTGGGGCGAGCACCATGATCATCTGACGACCTTCAACCCGGTTAGGGAAGGATTCGCAGTTGGCAATATCTTCTAAATCAACTTTAACGCGATTAAGTAGATCAATACCGATATCTTGATGAGCCATTTCACGGCCGCGGAAGCGGATCGTTACTTTAGCCTTATCACCACCTTCTAGAAAGCGACGCAGGTTGCGCAGTTTTACCTGGTAATCGCCTTCATCAGTGCCAGGGCGAAATTTAATCTCCTTGACCTGAATTTGCTTTTGTTTCTTCTTTTGCTCTTTCTGAGCTTTACTCTTTTCGAAGATGAATTTTCCGTAATCCATTACCTTACATACAGGCGGTTCTGCATTAGGGCTAATTTCAACCAAATCTAAATTAGATTGCTCAGCCGTCTCGAGAGCTTCAGTGATTGATACAACGCCAATCTGCTCCCCATCCTTTCCAACCAAACGAACTTCATTTACTGTAATTTCTTCGTTAATACGAGCTTTGCCCGAATCTTTAGCCTTAATGTTAGCGCCTTTAATATGTTATTCCTCCACGAAATTTACTGAATTTGTTTGCTTTTGATCTGTTCACAAGCCAATTCAATGAAAGCATCGACCGACATCTTACCAAGATCATCGCCTTTGCGTGAACGTACTGCTACTTCGCCAGCTTCAATTTCTTTATCACCAACGACAAGCAAATACGGGACACGCCTAAGCGTGTGCTCGCGGATTTTAAAGCCTATCTTCTCATTTCTCAAGTCTGACTTGGCTCTAATTCCAATTTCTTTTAGTTTTTTCACTACTTTTTGCGCATATTCGCTCTGATTGTCAGTAATATTCATCACAACTGCTTGAGTAGGAGCTAACCAAAGTGGGAAGAAGCCTGAATACTCTTCTATCAAAATACCGATAAAACGCTCAAGTGAACCTAAAATTGCACGGTGGATCATAACCGGCACTTTACGTTCACCATCTTCAGCGACATAGGTTGAACCTAAACGACCAGGCATTGAGAAGTCCAACTGGACTGTGCCACACTGCCACGCTCTATCGAGGCAATCGTGCAATGTGAATTCTATCTTGGGACCATAGAATGCACCCTCGCCTGGCAAATATTGGAAATCAATCCCCTTTGACGTGAGTGCTTCTGCCAGTTCTTTTTCTGCTTTGTCCCATACTTCATCACTGCCCACTCGTTTTTCAGGACGAGTAGAGAGTTTTACAGAGATGTTCTCGAAACCGAATATTTTGTAGATTTCATAAACTGAATCAATACATCCACCTACTTCTGCCAATATTTGGTCATCGGTACAGAATATATGTGCATCATCTTGGGTAAAACCACGCACACGCATCAAGCCATGTAACGCACCAGATGGCTCGTTACGGTGACAACAGCCAAACTCGGCCATGCGCAACGGCAAATCACGATATGATTTAAGACCTTGATTAAAGATTTGTACGTGGCCTGGGCAGTTCATCGGCTTAACCGCATATTCACGCTTTTCTGATGTGGTAGTGAACATGTTTTCAGCGTACTTATCCCAGTGACCTGATTTTTCCCATAAAGAGCGGTCCATCATCAAAGGGGCTTTGACTTCATCGTATTCGTATTCACGTAATTTGCTGCGCACGAATTTTTCAAGCTCTGTGTATATGCTCCAACCATCGTTGTGCCAAAACACCATGCCAGGCGCTTCTTCTTGCCAATGGAATAAATCCAGCGCTTTACCAATTTTGCGGTGATCGCGCTTTTCAGCTTCTTCTAAACGATTCAAGTAAGCTTTAAGTTGTTTTTTATCAGCCCAAGCGGTGCCGTAAATTCGTTGCAACATTTTATTGTCGCTATCGCCACGCCAATAGGCACCTGCCACTTTCATTAGTTTAAAGTGCTGGCAAAAACGCATGTTAGGTACGTGTGGCCCGCGGCACATGTCCACGTACTCTTCATGATGATACAAACCAGGCGTAGCATCTTTTGGAATGTTCTCGTCTAGGATCTGCAGTTTATACTCTTCACCGCGTGCTTCAAATGTGTCTCTGGCTTCTTGCCAGCTAACGACTTTCTTAACCACATCGTAATTGGTTTTCGCCAATTCAAGCATGCGCTTTTCTAGCTTGACGAGATCTTCGTCGTTAAGAGAATGCTCCATATCAATGTCATAATAAAAGCCATTGTCAATCGTAGGACCAATTGCCATTTTGACGTCAGGCCATAATTGCTTGATTGCATGACCGATTAAATGCGCGCATGAGTGACGAATAATTTCTAAGCCATCTTCGTCTTTTGCAGTAATTATTTGCAACTGTGCGTCTTGCTCTATCAGGTCACAGGCATCAACACGAACGCCGTCTACTTTTCCAGCTATGGTGGCTTTGGCTAAACCAGGGCCAATATCATTTGCCACGTCTAGTACTGAAACTGCGTTATCGAATTGGCGTTGACTGCCGTCGGGAAGTGTAATTATGGGCATAATAATCCTTGTGCAGTGGTGACACCTACCAAGCGCCACATGCAAAATCTGAGTTGCGATTACATCGCGATAAAAAAATAAAAAAACACCTCTAATAGGTGTTTTGTCTGCTGTTCTGTTACGATCAAAACAGAATCGGGATTATAACGAAATTTGTTCAAACTATGCAATCGTCTTTCAGGCACTCTCTATTGGTAATATTTCTAAGTGCGAGCTTGTCTGAAGTCGGTCTTGCTCACGACCTGCTAGCTCAGCCTATTCTAGATTGGGAGCTTGCCACTACAAGCAACAATGTGGCCATTTACCAACAAGACACTGACAATGGCCACATTAAGGTGCGCGGTATAGTGCATGTTCATAATAGGCCTGAAGCATTTGTAGAAATGTTGGAACAAACACAGCTAGCGCCGAAGTGGATAGCCCATAATCAAGCCGTCCACTTACTCGAGGCAAACGATAATGTTCGCTTAGTACACAGCAAATTCGACGCACCTTGGCCTATTAGGGACAGGGACATGGTGACTCAATCCATTACCTATGTTGAACAAGGTAATGTGTATATCGATATTGTCGATGCGAGTGAGAAATATCCAGAATTAGAGAATTTTGTGCGGATAAAAGGCGTAAGTGGTCGTTGGATACTCAATGCGCACGCCAATCGTTTCACCTATATTGAGTATCAGGGACAAGCCAATCCCGGTGGCAATATTCCAATCTGGTTAGCCAACCGTACTTTAATATCCTCCATTCGTGAAACGTTTGAAAATATCGTACAACAGCTAGATAATCCCTCTTTAGTAGCACAAGATTAACCGCCAAGCTAAATCAACAGGTGCCATTCCTGTATTTTACATGTGTAATACACCCAGCGATAAGAATATTAACGGTTAAAGTAAACCTGAGATTGAGCGCCAATAATTACAGCCACCATGGAGCATTATGTCAACCAAAGTTGCCTTTATTACCGGTAGTGCCAAGCGTATAGGTGCATCTACCGCCACCTATCTACATAACAAAGGGTTTAACATTGTGCTGCATTGCCATCACTCTGTATCCGAAGCCGAAACCTTACTAGTCAATCTTAACAGTCAAAGGGAACATTCCGCGCGTTTAGTGGTTGCCAACCTGTGCGAAATCGACAACTTAGGTTTACTAGCAGAGCAAGTGGTTGGCGCTTTTGGGCGCTTAGATGTGCTAGTCAATAATGCGTCTTCGTTTTACCCTACCCCCGTGGGTGATATCACGCAAAACCACTGGCATGATTTATTTGGCAGTAATGTACAAGCGCCATTGTTTTTAGCACAGCATCTAGCTGGAAATCTGACCGTTAATAAAGGAGTCATTATTAACATGGTTGATATTCATGCCGACAGGCCACTTCAACAGCACACCGTTTATAGCATGGCAAAGTCAGCACTGGTCACTATGACCAAATCATTGGCCATTGAGTTAGCACCGGACATACGCGTTAATGCTGTTGCCCCTGGCGCAATTCTATGGCCCGAACAAGCGCTATCTGATGCTGACAAAAAACAGGTGTTGCAACAGATCCCTGCTAAAACCTTAGGCACACCAGAAGATATTGCTCAGGCTATCCATTATTTATGTGAAGCCAAATATGTGACAGGCCAGATCATTGCCGTGGATGGTGGGCGCAGTGTCGTGTCGAGCCATAAAGTTTGACCTAAAAAGATGACTTGGTGTCAGGCTACTCACTTCATGCTTAACCGGCTCACAATAGTATTGGCCCTGACCATAGCGACGGTAGGATGCGGGCGAAACGACATCAGTCATACGATGAACCAATACCAAGAGCGGATAGCCAATGTATTAGACGCCCCGTTCAATGCCTCAATACCAATCAAAGCTTCAGCCTCGCTGGTCTACCCTAGCAAACGATTATTGGTAAATGTAATCAACCCACCTCAGTTGGACGTAAAGCAATTTTTTGCCTTAAAGAAATGTGACCTGAGTGTATTGATAGCCCAGCGAAACACCCCGTTAGGGCGTATACAACCACCCTCAGTACGCTACCTTTATGAGCGTGAAGTGGTTGAGTCGTTATCACGCTGTAAGCTACTGATGCCAGAGTACAGCGCATTACTCGATGACTGGCTGGAGCATAAACTCACTGCCCTGCCATTGGTATGGGCAAATCTTATACAAATCAGTGATGAAACCATTAATGCCTTTAGTAATAACAGTGATTTTTTTAACTCAGTAAGCTCCACCGAGCTACATACAACAAAAAGTGCTTTATCGTATTTACTCGACGCAAATAGCCAACTAAGCTCAGCGCCAAATAGCCAAGAATTGGAGCGCTATTTGTCTCAACTCTCTAAGTCGCACTTACCGGCCAAAACATGGCGAACCCAATCGGTAATAAGAGAAGAATTAAATAGCACCACATTATGGTTACAAAAGCAGGACCTGTTTGAACAATGCAAGGATGGCCAACCAAGTCAGAAAATGAAGTATCTGAAAAACGTGTTTACCTTATTTTTTATCGAGAAAATTCAACCTATTGGCAGTGAACTAAACCGCGTGCATTATACGCTTTCACCGCTCTATCAAAAATTAAGTACAGAACCGAATTTAGCCCCGGCATTTCGCCAGTTTATCAACGCCCAAGGTGACGAGGGTTTTAACGCATATCAACTGGCGATGAAACACCATGTGGAATTTTGGCAAACAATTTTTAAGCATTGTGGCATTTCACCTCGCGTAAACTAACACCAAATGGCAGAAATGGGTGACGTGTCATCTGGGTAATGTGTCGCCACTTGTGCTTGCAGCAGTTCTGCACATGCCAATGCATCGGTTAACGCATTATGCTGTCGATAATAAGGCAAACGATAGCGAGAGCGACAATCAGTGAGTCGAATGGACGGCGTTTTCTGCCCTAACAAACTGCGCAGAAATGTACGTTTGATGGTGCGGGAAAAGCGCGCTTCTAAAGCCATTGTATCGATACACGGGAAAACAATTTCCTCACCGATATAATGCTTTAACGCTGAATTTAAAAAACGGACTTCAATATCTTTGTGATGAGCCACCACCACTTTTCCCTGCAAGTGCTGCAATAGCTCATCCAGAACTCTGTTGAATGACGGTGCATCCGCTACATCGGAGTGGGTAATACCGTGGATCACCACCGACTTAGTTTTTAATTCAGTATCGGGTTTGATTATCCAGTGCTGCGCCTCTTGGCAACGTATGCGCTTCACTGTCATTGCCACCAAACCAATACTGACAATACTATCCGTTTTGGGATTTAAACCTGTGGTTTCAAAATCTAGTGCGACCAAAGGGGCCTCTGCGATAGGGGTATCTGCACTTATTGTCCCATGGGCGTAATACTGTTTAAGCGCAGGATACTTTGCTTGTTTATGGCGTTTAGCAAACTCACCAGTCCAATTAAACCCTTTGCCGACAGGTTTATTATTTGGCGTATCCTGAAGCGCTTTTTTATCTAAATAAAACATCCAATGACCTTTTGCATTACAAGTGACGACCAGGTTGATACCGATACTTCATGTATTTTTGCGCATCGCTGAGAATTTGAAACGCGTCTCGCAGGTTTTTACGTTCAAAATCGGACAAATACTCTGGCTCAATGTCATTATCAGGGACACGTTTCATTTCCAAATCAAATGCTTGATGGCGAATGCGTACCATAGCAATAAACTCAAGTGCGTCACGTAAGTCGACTCCGCGGCCTGGGGGCAGAATTTTGGCATCAATCACACCATTGAGCCGTGAAAAGCTGTTACGCCCCTCAGCCCCGACCGACAAAGCATGCACCCGGATTAAGTCGGCAATGGGGGCTGTCCCCCTGCGCTTCATATTAATAGAGTTGGTTTGCCGTCCATCCGTTTCCATCACAAAGTCTTTAAAGAACCCTAAAGGCGGCGTACGCAGCAATGCGTTTCGCGCCATACATGCTAGAAAGCGGGAATTTTTAAAAGCTTTCTTACGAATGAGTCTATTTAGCGCGTCAGCCCATACTTTTTTCCCCCACACCCCATCTAAATCGAAAAATATTGCACTATGTAAAAGTGTTTCGGGTGTTGGCTTATCTATCCACTGGGTAAAATATTGCTCCCATATTTTTAATGGTTGACGCCATTTTTTGTTAGTTGCCATAATCCCGCCTTTGCAATAGGTATACCCACAGCGGTCTAAGCCGTCACACACAAAGTTGGCTAAATCATTAAAGTAAGCGTCATGCAATTTGGGCTCAAAGCGGTTATCGAGCACCAAGGCATTGTCTTGGTCTGTTACTATGAGCTGTTCGTCACGGGCCATAGAGCCAAGGGCGAGAAAACAATAAGGTATCGGCGGCGGGCCGAACTCTTCTTCCGCTAACTCCAGTAGGCGCTGCTTAAAACTGCGGCCGATAACCGCCATCGCACTGCCAATCATCTGCGAGTTAGCATCTTCATCTACCATGCGTGAAAAGCATGTTTGCACTTCATCCTTAAGCGCTGCGAGTTCATCAACGTTTTGCGCATTGAAAATACTTTTGACCACAAACAAACTGTTTTGTGATTCGTAACGCAGTATGTCTTGATGGCTTATTAAGCCAATGGGTTTCGATTTTCTGAGTACAGGTAAGTGCGTCACCTTGTGTTTTAACATCAGCATCATGGCTTCAAACACGTATTGGTTGCTTTGCACTATGGTGAGTTGCGTCGTCATGATGTCCGTCACCGGAGTGGATAAATCAAGTCCGTTAGCCACAAGTCGGCTTCGAATATCCACATCAGTAACGATCCCAATGACCGGCTCGTCATCTGAACTTGTATTATCGTTTAGGTACTCATTTGAAATGAGCAGAGAGGAGACCCCCTCTTCGGTCATGCGTAGTGCAGCATCTTGCACACTGGTATGCGGTGGCAAGATCAGCGGCAATTGCTCAATGAGCTTTTCCACCTTTACCGTTAACAACGCATTATTGTCCTTTTTATCTGGGCTGGATTCACGTAATCGGCTGCGATCTTCAACTTCTACGAAGTCAGCGAACTGCTCATCGTTGTCGAATAGATTATTAAACGTATCAGCGTCTATGAGGTAAACCAAGGTATCTTCAAGGGCAACGACAGGAAAACGCACCGGGCGGTTGCGCATTAGGGCCAATTCGCCAAAAAAGTTTCCTTCACCTAAACGGTTGTATAACTCGCCGTCACGACGGAACACCTCAACAGCACCGCTTCTGATCACAAACCAATGCGTGTTGTCTTGGCCAAAGGTGAGAATGGGTGAGCCTGCTTTGTAATAGGCGATTTCTACCCCAGACGCCACATGAGATAACTCAGGCGCCGCTAAGTCAGAAAACGGTTTATGTCGTTGCAAGAAGTCGGTAACTTCAACTTGTTCAGTGGCCATAGAGCAGCAATTCCTGTTGGAAATAGGCAATGAATAACAACTAACTGAGGCAGATTATACCGGTTAGTTGTATCGTGTAAAAACAACAAATCCAGCCTGATAGCTGGATTTGTATAATCAGATAAGCGACTTATCTTGGTTCAGACATCAAGCCTTTGACCATAGAGAATGCCGCAATGAGCAACACAATGGTGAACGGAAATCCCGTGGATACCGCCATAGCTTGAAGTGCAATAAGCCCGCCACCAAGTATCAGTGAAACAGCGACTAAACCTTCAAACACACACCAAAATACGCGCTGAGGTGTCGGCGCCTCTACCTTGCCACCAGCCGAGATAACATCAATCACCAAAGAGCCAGAGTCGGATGATGTCACAAAAAACACGATGACTAACACAATGGCCACAAACGAGGTGATATTGGCTAAAGGAAGCCCCTCAAGTACAGCAAACAATTGTAACGGTAGGTCAGCGTTTACCGCCGCTTGATAACCATCAACAACAACCTGCTGAATAGCAGTTCCGCCGAACACTGTCATCCAAAATACACAGGCAACTGATGGCACAAGCAGTACTGAAATAATGAACTCGCGAACCGTACGGCCTCGAGAAACCCGTGCGATAAACATCCCCACGAAAGGACTCCAGGAAATCCACCACGCCCAGTAAAAGGCAGTCCATCCCGTTGCGAACCCCGTATCTTCACGCCCTACTGGATTCGCCAATTCAGGTAAGTAACGAATATAAGATACCAAGTTGTCAAAAAAGCCCGTCAGGATGGCTATTGTCGGCCCGACAACAAGCACAAAGATAACTAGCAGCACTGCTAGGATCATATTAATTTCGGACAGCTTTTTAACGCCGGCATCAAGGCCTGCTACGACTGAAAACAATGCAAGTCCCGTTATTCCTAGTACTAACAATATTTCAGTCGTTTCACCTAAAGGTAAACCAAAAACCGAATGTAGGCCTGATGCGGCTTGAGATGCCCCTAGCCCCAATGATGTCGCTAAACCAAACAAGGTTGCCAAAATCGCTAAAATATCAATGATATGCCCAGGCCATCCCCATACTCTCTCGCCTAAAATAGGATAGAAGACCGAGCGAATGGTCAGCGGCAATCCCTTATTAAAAGAGAATAATGCCAAGCCTAATGCCATGATGGCGTAAATCGCCCATGGGTGGAGTGCCCAGTGATAAATCGTGGCGGCCATCGCCAGTTTTTGTGCAGCAACCGCGTCGCCGGCTGCGCCTCCTAGCGGAGCGTAATCGGTCCGAACACCATTCTCTAGCGTCGGTCCAGCAAAAGCAGTCCCGAAATGTCCCAATGGCTCACTAACGCCGTAATACATCAAACCTATGCCCATGCCTGCAGCAAACAGCATGGAGAACCAACCTAAGTAACTATAATCAGGTTTCGCTTCGGTGCCGCCCAAACGGACTCGCCCTAAAGGCGAAATGACCAATACCAAACATAGAATGACGAATATATTCGCCGCCCCCATGAAGAAGCCATCCAAATTACCCGTTAGCCAATTTCGAATATTACCGAAAAAGGGTTCGGCTTCCGCTTGAAATAATAATGTCAGCGCCACGAATGCGATAATCATTACCCCTGACACCGCAAAGACGCGGTTATGGATGTCTAATCCAAATGGACCAACACTGACCACGATATTGTCTTGTCCCACTTGATAATCGGTATCAATGGGGTTGACCTGTCCGTCCGGTATCATCGGATCTTTATTCTCTTTCATCGAAATGTCCTTTTTATTAACCTGTGTTTCAAAATATTTTGGAGTATGTGTAACTTATTAATATGCTTGAAATTTAATGCGTTTATCATCGTATTGATAAAAATAAACATAAATACCATCGCGCAATTATCTGTTAGAAGAAATTATCTATTAGAAATAGTACCCAATATTGATATTAAAGCGTTGCTCCGTTTCATCGGTATCACCCGCAGCGCTGCCCCCCACAAAAGGCTGATTCTTTGCGTGCACCAAATCGAAATAGGTAAATAACCCACCTGCCGCCACTGACATGCCCAACACATTCATCATGGTATCTTCGCTGTTGTCAGACTTGTCGTATACCAAACCAAAATTGTTGTAGAACTGCAGATCAGTTACAGGTCCGAAATCAACAGCCATGTCATAGGCAATGTTGAGTGTGGTTGATTTAGCATCAGCAGCAATTGAATCATAAAACGAATACGCGCCAACGGCTAAGCGGTCAGCCTCACCAATATCATAGTCATATTGACTGTGTTGAAATTGTAAATGCCAATTTCTGTATTGACTGCTGGTATGAAACGCCCACGCCTGATAATCCCCAGCGCGATTTTCACCGTTATGAATACCGCCTTGTAACGCAGACACCCCGACCTCAGTTTTCACCTCCCCGGTGGTAAAATGATAAGCAAAGCGACCTGCTAAGGTATTGTATTCCCCTAATCCTTCGGTCGGTTCATCGTAGATGCCATCACCTTGTGCTCGAATGCCAACAATATCATATGAATAGCGGTCTGATCGATTGTCTACGTAGCCATCAACTCCGCCGAGCTCATCATTTTTAAAGAACCCCACATCTAGCTGCCAGTTGTCAGCTACGCTACGTTTAAAGACCACGCCTAAATCAAAATCATCCTCTAAACCCAAGTAGTAGTTAGTGCTAAAGAAATAGTTCTGCGAATTATAAGCCTGATTACCAAATGGCACTTGAGTAATACCAGCTTGTACTTGCCAGTTCTCGCTGAATTGATAACCAGCATAGGCATATTTAACAGCTGTCATATAATCAAAAAAGCGAATTTCACCATTTAAAGTGACCCCCCCGACTTCGCCACTCATGTTGATGCGGAAAATATCAAAATCGAAGTCCCCACCTCGGTTCTTATTACCGTCATCATAAGAGGTATAACTGTAATTCGTTCGAATGGCACCGCCAAAGGTGATCCCATCGGTCGATTCAGGCTCTTCACGTTCGGTTTCAGCAGTGTTTGTTTCGACTTTCTTATCTTGCTGGGCTAAATCAACTGATTGAGTAGATTTTGCGTTGGATGACAGAGAGGGATTTGCCGCAGTATTAGTGGGCTTATTTTGGTTTTCCAGCTGTTCTAAGCGAGCTTGCAACGCTGAAATTTGTGCTTTTAGTGTCGCCAGTTCTTGTTCACTAACTTCTACAGCCGATGTGCTGAAAGAGCTCGCTATTGCACCTGATAATAGGGCTGGTCCGATACACTGTGTGAGTTTCATATTATGTCCTTTCACTGTAAAAATAAATGTATGTTCCTCTTTGCTAATTTTATTTTCGACGACAATTAAGCGCTGATGACCTTGTAAAGGCTGGTAATTACGAGTTCTAAGCCCTATTGCGGGTCACGCCATATCGGCCCAACTTTGGTCTTACCCATAACCAAGCACACGGGTTCTTTGCTTTTGTCATTTCTTATTATCGAGTGAGAGCCGCCTGCGCGGCATTTCTCTTTGTATCACTGGTCTCACACTTTTATCGTTATTGGCCACATTACGCAGTGGCCCTTAGTGATATTTCCCAAACGCGAAATCCCTTTTGGCTATTCTCCTACGCCCCATTCCTTCACTGCTAGATTCCAAATAGTAGGCTTCAAGCACGGGGCTTTGGGTACTGGGCTTTTGAGAATTTTGTAATTAAAATCTGTGCGCCATGTATTGAACGAGCAAGATATACACCACATGCTTTTGTGCTTAAATCGACCAAGAAAAATACATAGAGTTAGATCTATTAATTGAATAAAACATGAAGTCACAGGTGAGACCTCAGAAAAAATAACACTTAGTAGCAATTTAAACAGTATGATGAAAGTAGTATATCTGCTTCATCATTTTCACAGACCATATCAAAATTTCAAGTGAAATTTAAATTAAACCCTTTCAAAACAAGACTATATTCATATCCCCCATATCGCATCTTATGAAAATGTGAATTTTGTTATGAACTGATGAAAGGCTATAGTGCTAATTGTAACAATAATGAAAACGTTAATACTGGAGAGATAAATTAATTAGAGCACGAATTAATTTTACGAAATTAATGGCTAACAAAGTGCAGCAACCCATGCAGAAAAGGCTATAACAAAATCTTACTCGGTAATAATGAAACGCGATTGTAAAATATACAAAGAGGAGAGATGTAAAAACTGAAACATAAAGAAACATAAGGAAGTGGTGCGTCCGAGATGACTCGAACATCCGACCCCTACCATGTCAAGAGAACGCACGTCGTAATTTCAAATATCCCTTTGTAACTCCCCGTTAAACAATTCCACCTAAAACCCTTTATTTTATTGGCCTAAACACCTATCATCTGTATGTGGTCGTTGACTGATGTTATCTCGCGTTGGTGGTCACACTAAAATATTGTGCGACACCCGTGCGACATTAAACATAGGAAGTGTGCGACATGGCAACTTTAAAGGCAAAGTTAACCGATTCATTGCTAAAGAATATAGATCCTGAAATACGGCGTATTACCGATACCGAGGTCAAAGGATTTCATCTCAGGTTGGGTAAACCTAAGCCCGATGGTACCCGTTCGGGTGCTTACTATCTTTATTACCGAATCGGCGGCCGTGAAGGGTTTGAGCGCAATTATAAGATAGCTAGCCTTGATGAAAAAAACGTTACGCCAGCTAAAGCCCGAGACGAGGCGAAAATTTTACAAGGACGTATAAAAACAGGCGTTGATGTTTTCGCAGAACGCGAAGCTCGAGAGAAAGAATCTGCAGCACAAAAGAAGCTCGCTGACATAGTCGAATTAGAGCAAGTAAAGCAAGATTCTGAGACCGTTGAGTATCTACTATTAGAGTTCACAGAGCGGTACCTAAAACGCGAACGTAAGCGCCCAGAGAGCGCAATTAGCATATTCAACAATGATGTTATTCCACAGATAGGCAAAGTCCCGTTATCGAGTGTTACTAGCCGTTTAATTCTCAATGACTGTATCGATTTAATTGTAGATAGAGGCCACAAGCCACACGCACGTAAAACCCTAGCCCTAATCAAGCAAGCATTTCAGTTTGGCGTAGATAGAGGCTTGATAGAAATTAACCCTATTGCTAATACTTCGGTGACTTCAAACACTGGAAAGGAAATTGCTCGGGATCGATTCTTAGATGACGACGAGTTAAAGCAACTATTTATTGACTTGCCAAAAGTCGGAATCACAAGGCAAGTTCAGTTAGTAATAGAATTGCTCTGCTTAACTGGATGCAGAGTTCAAGAGTTAACCCTTGCCGAATGGTCGCATATCAACTTTGAAAAACGCATGTGGCACTTCCCGCCTGAGAACACCAAGAGCCGCCGCGGTGAAGAAAAGCCGCACTATGTGCCAATCAATGATGAAATTATTAAACGACTTAAAGAGCTATCAGTTCAGTTTGATTTTTTAGGCAGCAAGTATGTTTTCCCTTCGGTAACGAATAGAACGGGCTTACCTGGCACACAGCCGATTGATAAGCGCAGCGTTGCCCGGGCTATCAAACGCCATATTAGGCCTGATGACGTTGACGAACCTAAAGGTAGATTTATCAATGTTGCTGCATTCACGCCGCACGACTTTAGAAGAACGCTGCAGACGCATCTATCCAAAATGAAAGTCGATACCATTGTCACTGAAAAGTTACTCAACCATGAGCTAGCAGGAATGATGCGAGTTTATAACCAGCATGATTACATGGACGAACGCAGAGAAGCGTTAGAGCTTTGGGCCAACAAAATTAAGGAGTTAACAGCATGACCAATTTAGATAAAGCTAGGAAGTATGAAGATAAATGGAATTCTAAATCAATCTCTGGCGGACTTGTCGACTCCTTTAAATTTACAGACCAGCAAAGGATAATCCTAAGTGAAATCGTAAAATATGAAAACACTGATGCTCTATTAAGACAAACAGAGGAAATCATCACAGCTAAATTAAGAATTTCTGACACTCCTAGAACGAATAGAGCGAGCGAGACCAGGAGGTCGTTAGAATTAGCCAAAGGTCATTTATTGAACGCGATGAAGTACCTAAATGAGTTAGACCCATTATCGGCAGAAGCTTTGCCACAGTATATTTTTCTTGCTGAAAAAAATGAACACGGATATGCAGATCAACAATTAATACATGAATCACCGCTACGGAATTTAACTGCTTTAATTGCTGGTATTGAAAAATCCATGAGCACACTAACAGGATATGCGAGAAAAGATGAAATTAGCTTCTTGATTGTGGAGGTCGCTAGAATATTTCGTTCGCACGGATTGAAAGCCGCTTATACACTAGAAAGTAAATTCCATAGGTTTTTAATAGAATGCTTGGCGTCGATAGGCATTGAGAAAAAAAACATCTCCGACAAAATTAAGGAGTTATTAGACCAAGGGTAAAGTTGTCGAAAAGAATAACTTTACCCGTTATTTATTGCTCCACACACAAACTAACATATTTCCAGCGATTGACGCTAACCACTAATTACTGGAGATACACCAATGTCATACTTAACTACTATCGAACTAGCAGCACAGCTTAAAATTTCAGAAGTCACGCTCAGACAATCAAGAGTTACCGGCAAGTTATTGGGAGCGAAAGCACCAAGACACTTGAAGCTAGGGAGACAGGTAAGATACTTGAGCTCTGATATTGAGCAATGGATTAATGAAACCAATGAAGTGGAGGCAGCGTAAATGAAAAAAGCCGCCACTCAACCGAGCAACGACTCTTTATCTTTTTCACTAGACACGAAAAAGATTAGCAGCAACAAACGTAAGACGCAAAAGGAAAAAACACTCGAGGCTTTTATTAAAGCTGGCCAAGATGGTTTTTATCAAATACCAGCGTACAGCGCATTTCAAACAACTTGCCTTCACACCGTCGTTTCCAACTTCCAAAAAGAAGGGATCATGTTTGCCAGAAAGACAATCATGCACCTAAATTCTGATGGTGGACAAACTCCTTTTACCCTGTATTGGTTGGAGAATAATGAGGCCATTTTACGGGCGTTAACTAAGCTCAACTATTTACGTGCTAAACGAGGTCTACCACCCTATCAAGGCGGCCTCCCCTATCTACTTGATAGCCTAATAGCTTAAGCCCTTCGGGGGCTATTTTAGGGGCTATATATGGCCGATTTCACACCGAAAGAAAGGCGAGCAACCTCTGCTCGCCCTACAAACTTATTTCTTTTAACTCAATGCGTCGAATTGTTTGGCGTTCTTGATGCTGCAATTTTAGCAGAGCTATATTATTGGATAGCGAAAGGTGATGAGCCATGGAGAAAAGCTCAAGAACATGCGGATCTCTTTTCCGTCAACGAAAAGACTATTCGCAGACATTCAATTGATTTGGCTAACAAGCATCAATGCTTTGGACGCAGAGATTCAATGCTTAAAAATGGCAAAAAAGGCGCCTGTAAATACTTCGCAAAAAAGGCAGGTAATTCGAAAGCACTAAAGGAACAGTATCAAGCGTTATTTAATCGCGGGTTCAATAAAACTGACTTTGGAGAATGCATGACGGGGGAAGTGGTAGAAATTCAGAGATTCGTTACATTGCCAGTAACATTTATTGAACACCTTAAAGACATTGAACTGGCCTATCTACTTGCTAGGTTGTATTGGATAACTTTTTCAGAAAACCCAAGTTTAGAGTTTAGGTTTAGTTCGCAAAACAAACTAGCAAAAGCCATGTTTATGAACCGTACGACGTTAATGCGTTATCTCGATTTATTACAGGAAAAAAATTACTTAAAGCATTCTGGCAGCACAAGCGGCATCGTAATCCATATTAATGGAGAGGCTGATTTATACGAGCAAATGGACGTTTGGGTGTCAGAAAAACAAGAACTTAGGGAAGAGCTAATCAGAGAAGGTAATCACTGATGCACGCAACAAGTGTTCAAAATGTCCGTACACCCTGTTCAAAATGTCCGGTCAACTTGTTCAAAATGTCCGCACACCCTGTTCAAAATGTCCGGAGATGTAAAATAACTCTTGTAATATTATTCTTTAAGATAACTCTTTTAATATCGGGTGTGATACGAACAAGTTCGCATACACACTCGCTAAATTATTTTTTTACTAACTTCTTCTTACAAGCATCTTTAACCCATTCGGCAAAAGGCTGTTCTTTTCTGTCAGTGTTAATTGCTTCAACTAAATCATCTTCAAAACGAATATTTTTTCTAACCGAACCATTTCGCTCATCAGAACGTTTTGGTTTTTTTTCAACTTTATCTTGCATTGGGTGTGTACCACTATTACATTGTAAGGGTGTGTACCACTATTATAAATCAAGATGACGATCTTGCCTAACCTTAATACCGGAGCAAATACCTATGAACAACAAAACAAACGCTATCAACGATTACAACAACACGATTTCCAACAACGTAACGAAAGCCTACGCAATTTCTGTAGTGCTGCAGGCAGCAATCGAGCAAAAGGATCCCCCTGGTCAAGAAATTTTATCGAACGCAACATGGGCGTTAATTGATTTATTAGGAGAAGCTGATCAAGCAAGCGAACGCATCCTAGAAATAGAGCACGGCCACAAGCGCGGTGAGAAGCCTCAATCCGCCGGCGAAGGTGCTGACGCGTCAACCACGCGTGAAAGTGGCCTGAAAGCCGCGTGAAGGTAGTAATAAACCTCAAGTCGAATTATCAGCTTTGAATTAAACCTTATGCTTATTGGAGCAGAAATATTATGAACACTAATACTTACTCAGTTAATCAGAACAGCCTACAAGATGCTTTTATCAACTTAAATCAAGTTTCAGCAATGCTCAGTATGCTTGCGCAGAACGGCGAAGGTGAAACTGGATTCAGTTCACATGATGATGCAATTCAGGTTATCTACAGTTGCCGACAAATGATCAATGACACTAAGCTAGACTTAGAGAGTAACGCCGCAGCAAACACAGCAGGTCATTCAACAAATGACGAATTGCCAAGCTCAGGAATGTAGTTAAAACAAGCAAGTCACATACAGGGGCCGCATTCATGGCCCCTACTCTACCCCAAGTGAACAACAAAACGAACAACCAATCGAACAGCCGAAAGCCGCAATAACACTGGCCTGATTAGGTAGTAGCGAACAGTCGATCGAACAGCCAAGTGACCAGCCAAGAACTGCAGAAATAGTTCTTTGTATTGCAGTATCGACCTACCAAGCGACCAGCCAATCGAGCAATGAGCTTTGATTATTTCCCCTTGCGGTCTCGTGAACCAAAAGTTTTTTTAATAGATATAACGCCAACGAACAAGCACATACAAAAACCCTTTAAAATCAAAAACTTAGGTATTTACAGGCTTTTTCGGTTGGTTTATAGTGAATTTGCTCAGGTTAAAGGCTCTGGGCAACTTTCTAGTTTCAAAGTGGATAGCCGATAACGCAAAGATTCCATGAGTATAGACCTGCGAGATGTAGGCGAGTACAGGCGGTACAGTTTTTCTATCGATGTCTTTTAACTGTACCGGCTTATTCCCTGGTCAGTTGCCCAATTTTTTCACTAATTGGAAACTGAATCATGAAGAAACTATTAGAATTACGCTCTACCAAAGCTGAACTGCATAAGCAGATGAAAGCTATCGTTACTACCGCAGAAACAGAAAAACGCTCGCTGACTTCAAATGAGTCAACTAAGTTTGAAGAACTGCAAAAACAAATTACCGACCTCAATCAAAAAATTGAATGTGAAGAAGTCTTAGCAGACAACGAACGTTCACTTATCACCGGCGAAACACCAGAAAGCAAAACGGATAAGCCAAGCAACAGCGAGTTAAGAGCATTTGTTCAAACAGGTGATCAACGAAGCTTAAGCGCTGGCGCAAATGCAGACGGTGGTTACACTGTCATTCCGGCAATCGATAAGGACATTACTAAGGTATTAAAAGAAAGCTCAGTCTTTCGCCAAAATGCCACAGTAAAAAGTATATCCACTGAGAAATACGAAAAGCTTGTAAGTGTTGGCGGTACCTCTGCCGAATGGGCAGACGAAGGTGATTCACGCGGCGAGACCGATACAGGTAAGCTCGAAAAGGTACAAATCCCAGTCCATTCTCTGTATGCATTCCCCAAGACAACCCAAGAGCTTTTAGATTGGTCCGACTTTGATGTATCAGGCTGGTTAAGTTCAGAAGTCGCAGACGAAACCGGGATAAAAGAAGAAGCAGCATTCTGGACTGGTGACGGATCCAAGAAACCTAAAGGCCTACTTACTTACACTCGCGATGCCGCAAACGATGCAACACGCTCATTCGGTGAAGTACAAGAAATCGAATCGGCATCAACAGGCACGATTGTAGGCGATGACCTTATCACCCTATCGCACACACTGCGCACAGCTTATCGAATGGCCGCAAAGTTCTACATGAACGACACCATGCTTGAGAAGGTACGCAAGCTTAAAGACACAGACGGTAATTACCTCTTTAGAGCTGGTATCGCAGAAGGCGCACCAAGCACATTACTTGGCAAGCCAATTGTTATTGCCGAAGACATCCCCGACGACCTAATCGGTTACGGTGACTTAGCAAGAGCATATTATGTTGTTGATCACACAAGCGGCACTCGAATGATTCGAGACAACATTACCCTACCAGGTTGGGTAAAAATGCTAACAACACGTTATGTAGGCGGTGGCCTAGTTGACTCAAACGCTATCAAGTTCTTAGCACCCAAAGCGGCGTAAACAAGCATAAAAATTAAGGGGCATAAACAGCCCCTTTTTTATAGAGGTTTATATGAATCAAATTGAAATTAGAGCAACAGCGGATCTTAGCTTGAAAGGCAAAAAGATAATTGGCCGCCCCGTTGTTTACAACTCCCCTTCACAAGACCTAGGCGGTTTTGTCGAGGTAATAAGCTCAGGTGCTTTCGGTGATAGTGTTAATAGCGATATTCGTGCCCTAGTGGAACATGACCAGAAATTAATTCTTGGTAGAACATCGGCTGGCACTATGACAATCAAAGAAGACGAGCAAGGCTTGTTAGTCGAGATTGACCCGCCAAATATCCAAGCAGCTAGAGACTTAATGACAAGCATAGAACGCAAGGACATTAGCGGCATGAGTTTTGGCTTTACTGTTAACCCTGAAGGTGCTCAATGGGACTTTGACCAAGTACCCGCCCTTAGAACGGTGACAAGCGCGAACTTGATAGAAGTCACGATAACAGGAATGCCAGCATACCAGGCTACGAACGTTGAGGTAGCCATGCGCTCACTTCATGAAAAGCGAAAATCAAATGACATTGACTTGATGCTTGCCAGATTGGAGATGATGAGATTATGAACTTACTAAAAATGTTTAAGCGCAGCGAACCGGTAACCGACACTTACGAATTACTTCAATCACTGGGCTTAGGCTCACCCACTGCCAGCGGGAAACACGTTAACAGTGAAGTCGCGCAAACCCTGCCAGCGGTATATTGCGCAGTCTCAACCATTGCCGAATCGGTGGCCAGCCTACCTATCCACGTTTACAGACGAACCGATGAAGGTAAACAGCGACAAGGCCGACACCATGTTGAGCGCTTATTAAACCAGGCACCAAACGCTTACCAAACTGCATATGATTTTAAAATGGGCTTACTAAGATCTGTTTTACTTCGCGGCAACGGGTACGCACATATTACATTCGACGGAACCGGTAAGCCTAGCGCGTTACATTTACTGCACCCTGAATCAATACAAGTGGAGTTACTTTCTACTGGGCGACTTGGTTACAAGCACACTAACGCTAAGGGTAAGCAATCCAAGTATCTGCAGGATGAAATATTGCATATTCGCTACCACTCAGATGATGGGATATTAGGCAAAAGTCCTATTCAAGTCTGCCGAGAAAGTATAGGCCTAGGATTGGCACAGCAAGAGCATGGCGCCAGCCAGTTTAAGAATGGTATGCGAGTATCAGGCGTATTAGAAACGGACGCTAAACTCACAGATGCGCAATTCACAGCCCTAACTAAAATGTTCGATAAGCACCAAGGCTCAGCCAACAGCAACAAACCATTGTTATTAGAAGGTGGCTTAAAGTGGAATCAAATCGGCCTCGCTAACAACGATGCGCAATGGCTCGAATCACGATTATTCACCATCTCAGATGTAGCCCGAATGTTTAAGATTAGCCCTATCTTCCTAATGGACTACAGCAACAGCACATACAGCAATTTTAGTGAGGCCAGTCGAGCTTTCCTTACTCAAACGCTTAGGCCATGGCTCAGCAACATTCAAGAAGGTTTAGCAAGCCGCCTCGTAAGCGATAGTAATAGAGCTAACACCATCATCGAATTTGAAACTAAAGACCTGCTAAGAGCCACAGCAGAGGACAGGTTCAATGTGTATGACATAGCCATTAGAAACGGAGTGATGAACCCCAATGAATGCAGAGCAGCAGAGAACATGCCACCGCGAGAAGGTGGTGAACAGTTTAGCCAAAGCTGGATGCAACAAGACCAAGCAGCAGCAACGAAACAGGAAACGGATTAGGTATCACATTTATGCCCAATAGACCTGGCAAGGCATGTCGAAAGACTGGATGCCCTAACATAGCAACCCACACGCAACATCAAGGCTACTGTGAGCAGCACAAAGACAGTGCCGGATGGTATGCCAATGAGAGAGCTAAGGGCAATCGTCATCAACGTGGATACGGTAAAGGTTGGCAACAACTAAGGGAGATAGTGCTGCAGCGCGACAAGGCAATATGCCAAGCGCACAAGAGGCAAGGCCAGATTGTAAGTGGTAATCATGTTGACCACATCAAAGCTAAATCTATGGGAGGCACAGACAGCTTAACTAACTTAGAAGTGTTATGCAGTCAATGCCACAACGAAAAGACCGCTAACGAACGCACAAGGGGTACGCACGTATTTTAAGGACTAGAGGCTTTTACTACAGTACCGCCGCCTAAGTATTTTTTACACACCGTCAGTTGAAAATTTAAGAAACGAACAATAGGAACGACCATGACACAGCAATCATCTGTTATCGAAAAGATGCTCAAAGGCACAAACCGCACCGATAGAGAAGCGCCTAAACTCAGTGTGGACGGTGCTTACAGCTTCCCTCACTGCCCTAAACACCTTAAAGGTGATCATCGTAAAATATGGGGTGAAGTAAACAAAGCAATGACGCAATACAGGGTGATCACTTTAGCCGATAAGCCACTTTTAGAGCAATATTGCTTTCTTTTGGCAAAATTACGGTCTGATCCTGATGCTTTTACAGCCTCTTTACACGCACAATTAAGAGGGTTAGCCACTGACCTATGCCTGACACCAGAAAGCCGCGCTAAGGCTAAATTAGGGGCAATTGATGCAGATGCAGAAGCGCTTGCCAGGTATGGTCTTTAATTATTTTAGGCTTAAAGATAGACTAGGTGAAAGAAACTTAGTCTAAGGAAGCCCATGGTAAAAAATACGGAAGTAGATAAATTTGAATCAGACCCTTTTGGTTATTGCTCAACAGTTTGGCATGAGTGGGTTAATGTACAAATGCGGGCTGGTCATAATGTAAAGTTGGAAAAAAGCCCTACTTCCGAAGAGTTGAAAAATCCAATTTTCTGGATTTGCCAAGCCAACTCTCTATCAGAATCAGCGAAGATACTAATCCGTACTACGCCTGATTTTTCTTCAATGCCGAAGTCGATGTACTCCATTTGCTACAGACAATATATGGCCAGCGCATTAATGATGCTCGGTTATAGCCTTGAACTCATGTTTAAAGGTTTATCAATTCAACAGTTTGGTGTTGAGACCTACACTAAGAACGAAAGGAAATACTTTTCTCATAAACTTCCCTGGTTAGTTCGCCAACATATTCAAATAACAGCGAAAGAAGAAGCAATATTAAAATGCCTTACTCATTTTTTATATTGGGCAGGGAGATACCCAGATCATGGAACCGGAAAAGAATCTGAGCTCGAGGATATTTTCAAGCTATCTGAAAGCAACCAAATATCTATGAAAGAACTTTCAGCGACATTAGATAGGTTGGTGAAATTTGCTACTGGAAAGATAATTAGCTCAAGCCAATAAATTATTTTAACAACAAAGAACATCAAATATCCAAGTGCGACACTAGTGCGACATACAAGGCTTAATAAATGATTATGTTAGTGTTTACTATCGGCTGAATGCCTTAAGAAGTGGTGCGTCCGAGATGACTCGAACATCCGACCCCTACCATGTCAAGGTAGTGCTCTAACCAACTGAGCTACGGACGCACTGTGTAGAGATTGCCTGAGGAATCCCTCGAAGCGGCGCGTATAATAACGATGCTATTGATTGACTGCAAGCGGTTTTTCATCGTAAATGATCATATGCTGAATTTATAGACAAATAAGATAACAGCGGTGCTATCAGCCTATGCTTTTCATCAATTACAGATGCGTAGTGAATTAAAATGTTACACCAGCAAGTCGAAATTCCAACTTGTTTAAGGCGATAACCAGCCAGAAGATGTAACAGTTATATTACAACTTTGTTCAGCAATATCATCCCAGTTTCGGTAAGCTAGCTACATATTTTTGATTACGCTTTAACTTTGATTATGTTAGATATTTACGCAGGAAAGTCAGCCTTAGCGCTGATCGAAAAAGAAGGGTTTCAACAAAGTATTTTCAGTTCTTTTTTGGGCGCTAGCGGCGGTCCTAAGTGGTTCAGTTTATTTGGCTTAGATAAATACCTATTCGGTGAGTTCTTTGCTAATCGGACTGACCCTTTGAACCTGATCGGTTCATCGGCAGGTGCTTTTCGTGCAGCTTGCTTTGCACAAAAGGATCCCGTTGCCGCTATTACTCGTTTAGCAAAATATTACTCTGAAACGTCCTATGAAGATGATGTCACCCCGCTAGCGATCAGTAACAGTGCTCGCGCGCTGCTTGATAAAGTTTTCAATGAGCACGGTGCTCAAGAAATCATTGAGAACCCCATATTTAAAGCACATTTCTTAGTAGCTAAATCAAATGGATTGGTTGCCTCTGAGCGTAAGCCACTACAAATTGCTGGTCTGGTTAAAAGTTATGCTTTAAATAGAATGAATCGACGTCTACTGACTAAACAGTATGAACGTTTTGTTTTCCAAAATGCTAACAGTACACTGAGTATTGAAGACGAAAGTGGTTTTCTGACTCATAAAGTGCCCTTAACTCAAGCCAACATTAAAGAATCATTATTAGCGTCTGGCTCAATCCCCATGGTGATGTTAGGTATTAGGAATATTCCCGGTGCCCCAAACGGTATGTACAGGGATGGCGGTATTATCGACTACCATTTCGATATATCACTAAAAAATTCCCCTAAGTTAACCTTATATCCGCATTTCAATGCTCAGCCTAAAGCGGGTTGGTTCGATAAATCTCTTAAACGCAGGGTCAGCGCCCTAAATTATGATAAAACGGTGATGTTAGTGCCATCTAATGCATTTATCGCTTCTTTACCGTTTGGCAAGATCCCTGACAGAGAAGATTTCACCAAAATGCCGACCCAAGACCGCATCGAATACTGGCAACAGGTATTACGTCAAACAGAGGCACTGGCAGACAGTTTCAGTGAATTTACTAAACAACAGGATTTTTCACGTATCAAATTGATAAGCTAACTATTTGGTAAAATCGCGATCGACTCCGATCGCAGCCAGTATGATTAACATTTAAACGATTAAAACCAATCAAAAAAGTGGTTTTAACTATTGCAAGTTATCAACATAGATGCTCTACAACTAAAACTGTGCGTTTTGCAACCAACTTGAAAATTGTTAGTCATATCAAGCGATTAACGCACAATATCAAAGAACTCAACAAGGTTATCCACAGATTCAGTGGATAACACCGGTATAATTCACAGTTAATGTGAATAACAGACCACAAATTTGTGAATAAGCAACAAATAAAATGATCGACTGTTTGGCCATGCGATCAGCAAACGAACGATCAATGCCGAATATATAGCCATGGTCCAACCAGAAGTCACCTGTCACTGACTTTTATGCTCTTGACGATATCCAATGCAATAATAATCAATTAGAAATACTTGCGTTGTTCGCCAAAGGCCGCAAAATAGACGCCATTATCAGTTGTAAATGGACTCTTCATGCCTAAACAGACGTTAGCCCTTCACCCAGCACGTTTTTGTATCCACAGCTTAGATCACGACTCCCCCATACCCAGTGAAGTTCTCCAGTCCCCTATCTTCTTTATCAGTAAAACTGAAGATGAGTTAAGCGTAGTGGTGCCGGATGAGGTAAAAGTGCAAAGTGAAGCCAGTGACGCTAATTGGCGAGCGTTAGAGGTGTTAGGCCCGCTTAGTTTGTCTATGGTAGGAATAATGGCGCAGTTAGGCTCGGTATTCGCTAAAGTGAATGTGAGCATTTTTGTGGTATCAACCTTCGATACGGATTACTTCTTGATAAAACACAATGATTTAAAAGCCGCCGTTGATGCTTTGCGCGCCGATGGCTACAAAGTCACAGAGTAAGGCGTTGTTTAAATCCATCGTTGCACCATCGCCCCCAAAAACGTTTAAAAAAGCCTTGCCGGTACAATCCCCTTTGTCAGGTAAGATATCGCCGATTGTAAATGCTCCCAACGCGCTTTTTAGTCAAGGGATGCACGGTGACGGAGTGGCGATCGAGCCTTCTGGTTATCAACTGTTTGCACCTTACGCTGGTATTGTGACCGCTTTACCTGAAACCGCTCATTGCATAACCTTAGTTGCTAACAATGGCCTGCGTTTATATATTCAATTGGGTATGAACAGCCACACCATGATGGGTGAAGGCTTCAAACGTATCGCTAAGGTGGGACAACAATATGCAGCTGGTGATGTATTGTTAGAATTTGATTTGATTAAAATGCGCAGACGACTTGATAGCACTCTGTCAGCATTTACAGTGCAAAACCCGCAAAAACTATCAGCTATTCAAGGCCATTACTATCAGGCCATAGCAACACAAGATGTTGCTATGACCTTATACATTTAATCTAATGTTAAACCGAGTACACTTTACTTACGGGTAAAGCGCGAATGCGCTTACCAGAAGCCTGATAAATCGCATTGGTTACCGAAGCGGCCACAGGCGGCACGCCAGGCTCACCCACGCCACCTGGCGCGGCGTCTGACTGAATAATGTGGGTCACAATTTTTGGACTCTGGTGCATACGAAGTACAGTATAATCATGGTAATTAGACTGCTCAATTGCGCCTTCTTTTATCGTAACTTCCCCCATTAAGGCAATTGATAAACCAAATATCATTGCCCCTTCTTGCTGTGATTTTACTCGGTCAGGGTTAATCACCCTCCCCGCATCAATCACAGAATGCATTTCAAGCACGGAGACTTTGTCGTTTGCTACTTTCACTTTAGTGGCCACCGCCACATAAGATACAAAGCTACGATGAACACTTATTCCCCAGCCTTCATTGTCGGCTGTAGGGTTATTCGCCCCCGTTTTCGCCATCAGTTCATTTAACACATTCTTCAAGCGCTTCGTTTCGATAGGAAAATTATCGTAAGACTCACCATAATTCTCATATTTAAACCCTTGGTTTTTCGGATCAACTATTCGATCATCCCCGATGAGGTTTAGCCACATCTGATGCGGGCTAATCGAAGATTTTGCCGCTAGTTCATCCACAAACGAGCCAATCGCAAAGCCGTGTTGAATATTACTCACTGAACGTATCCAACCAATACGCACATGGGACGGCGCTTTATGAGTTTCACAAGACAAGTTTTCGATAGCAAAAGGAAGATCACCAAAACCAAGGGATAATTCCCCCGTTTGCGGCTCATCGGTGGTGCCGGTGAATGTCCAACTAATACTGGGAAACGCAGTACGTTGAACCCAACTAGTAACTTTACCGGCCTCATCTAGCCCAGCTTGGAAATGTTGGGCACTGATCGCATGGTAATAGCCATGGCGAATATCATCTTCACGGCTCCACACCACTTTTACTGGCTTACCGGTTTTCTGCGCCAATACCGCTGCTTCTACTGAAAAATCAGGTTTAGATTTACGTCCAAAGCCTCCGCCCAACAAAGTAACGTTCACTTTCACCTTACTCTTATCAATCCCTAGGGCACCGGCAACATTCTGTTGGGTGGATTGCGGCGTTTGGGTACATGCCCACACTTCACAGTGGCCATCTTTAAACACTGCGGTGGCCGCAGGTGGCTCCATGGGGGCATGCACCAAATAAGGCACAGTGTAAGTTGCTTCAAGTTTCGTTTCTGCCGTATCAAATGCTTGATACGCATCACCCACACTGCGAATTGACTTGCCCTTGGTGACTATGCGCTTCTCAAGCTCAGCTAAATAAGCATCTGAATCGTGATTTTGGTTATCGCCTAAATCCCAGGTGACATTCAACGCCTTGCGACCTTGTAGTGCCGACCAAGTATTACTGGCCAATACCGCAACGCCATTCAAATTCTTAAACAATACTGGAAAACTTTGCTCGGGCATTTCAATCACGTCAACCACATTTGCCACGCCACGCGACGCTTCTTTATCGAAAGCTTTTACCGTGCCACCGACAACTGGGCAACGCTCAATACTCGCGTAAAGCATGCCGTCTAATTGCACATCTTGGCCAAACACCGTGTCTCCGGTCAGTACTTTAGGTAAGTCCACCGATGTCATTGGCTTGCCAATGAACTTGAAGTCTTTTGGCGATTTGAACGTTAAATCTTTTACCTCTGGAACGCTTTGCTGGCTTGCCATCTGTGCTAGCTCACCAAAGCTCAACGACTTACCTGAGCTTTTATGCACTACAGCACCGTTTTCGGCGAAAACGTCACTAACAGGAATGCCCCATGTCTGAGCTGCAGCATTTTCAAGCATGGTTCTGGCGGTCGCGCCCATTTCGCGCATCGTGGTATAAAAGCGGCGAATCGAGCGAGAGCCATCGGTATTTTGGCTGCCGTATGCTTCGTCGCCGAGTCCTTGCACCACATTCACTTTTGACCAATCAGCGCATAACTCATCAGCGACTATCTGTGGAATCCCCGTGCGCACACCTTGTCCCATTTCGCTACGATGGCAAACGATGTTGACGGTGCCGTCATTATCAATGCTGACAAACAAGTTCAACGTATTTGCAGTATCTTCAACATTTGATGAAGCCCAAGCGGGCGTTATGCTAGGCAGCAGCGTGCCCAAAACCAGAGCACCGCTAGCAACACTGGTATAGCGTAAGAAGTCTCGGCGACTGACTGATTTTATGTCATTACGAGCGCTCATGCCTGACCTCCAACTTCTTTAGCTAAAGTGTAATCGAAAGCAGTTTGCTTATTTTTAGCAGCGGTTTTAATGGCGGCTTTAATGCGTGGGTACGTGCCACAGCGGCAAATATTGCCCTGCATATAGGTATCGATCGTTTCATCATCTGGATTTGGGTGTTCCTCTAACAACGCCACAGCACTCATGATTTGCCCCGACTGACAATACCCACATTGAGGTACATTGTGCTCAAGCCACGCTTGTTGAACCGGGTGTTCGCCGGTCGCTGACAAGCCTTCAATTGTGCTAATGTCTTTATCAGCGATAGCAGATAATGGCATGACGCATGACCGTATAGCTTGACCATCAAGGTGTACCGTACATGCACCGCACTGGGCCATGCCACAGCCAAATTTGGTGCCCGTCATGCCTAACACGTCACGCAACGCCCATAATAAAGGCATATTTGGGTCGGCGTCGATTTCTACTGGTTTAGTGTTTAGGTTAAAACGAATCATTTAATGCTCCAATTAGGTGATTATCTTTTGCTAATGAGCGCTGTTGTTCGCTAGCGTTTCTTGCCAGCGAGCAAGGTCAATTTGTGTATCTATGTCATGCTGTGCATCAGCCATGTCTATTGCCAACACATCATATTGGTGTTGCTGCAGTATTTTACGTGCCCCAGCGTCGGCGTTTAATGCCATTAGTTGCGCGAAGTAACGGCGAGGAAAAACAACCGGCGCACCCAGTACACCCTTGTATCTAGCGGCAATGATCTTTTCGGGCGAAGCAATACAATGATGCAACATTGTGGCTATATGCTCACGCGTTAAAGCGACCTGATCAGCTAAAGTCACCAATAAATGGGATGACTCGCGGTTTACTTTTTGCACGCCAAACGCCAGTGTCGCTCCCATTCCTTTTTGCCAATGATTAAATATATGGGATGTTGCATAAGCAGGTACCACTGAAACAATATCTGCGGCGTTAGCCCCTAAAACGACATTCAGTTCAGTCACCTTTTCAAGCAAAGTCCCATTGGATGTCAGATTATCAAGGGTATGATGCAACATGGGCTTGCCATTCACTTCAGCCAATTGCTTGATGCCATTAAAGCGCTTACTTTGGCCTGCAGCCAACATGAGCGCCGCTATTGAAGGCGCTTTACCATGAGTTTCGTTCATTGCGGAAGCGTTCATTGAGGAAGAATACCGCTGATCGATAACCCATTTTGCTGCTCAATAAAGGCGTGGGCCTCAGATAGCATAGATAAAGCAATGGATTCAGGTAGCTCTCCGCCTAAGCGTAAGCCAACCGGATTAGCCAAGGGTTTAACGAGCTGTTCGCGGGTGGTGGGGATCAAATCAAGCACTCGATCAGTCCGATGAATCGGACCAAGCATACCCACATACTTTGCACTGCTTTTCTGCACTAGTGCTAACGATTGGGCATCTAATTTAATATTGTGGGTCATAATGATGGCCATATCGATTTGCTGTAACCATCGACTTTGCTCAAGCGACTCAATGGCCTCGCGCACCACGTTGACACTGTTATCGAAATGACCGTTTCTTGCGTAACTGGTACGTGGGTCGACCAAGGTGACTTGCCATCCAAGTTGCGTTGCTATAGCCACCACTGGGCGAGCGTCTACACCGCCACCAAATACGGCTAAATGAGGCGCGGGTTTGAGGTATTGTTTGAAAACCCCCTGCTGCGTTTCAGTCTTCCGGTCGGTGTCAGCCTTTTTTAAAGCCCCTTCAATTGACTTTGCTTGTTCTGGCGCAGCTTCCTCTGGCGTAACTTGCTTTGACGTGAGTTGCTCTAACGTATTAAGCGGGGTTTGCTCGTTAATGACTTGGCAATATTCAGCAATTTGATTGTTTTCTAATAGTGCGTACAACGAATCAAGCTGCAAATACTGATTCGCCGCATCCACTGGTTGCAACAATATGCGCACCATACCACCACAGCCAATGCCCAGTTTCCACGCTAGGTCTTCTTCTTCTCGCATATCATATTCGACGATACGATTGCGCCCAGAATCCCAACAACGACGCGCTTGTAACATAATATCGGATTCTAAACAGCCGCCACTGAGCAAGCCAAAATATTGCCCTAAGTCGTTGATCATCATCATCGCACCGGCTTTTCGATAGGAAGAGCCGTCAGTTTCTATGATGGTGGCTAACACCCACTTTTGCGTATCTTTATTGCTAAGCCACAGCTTTAACAATTGATTTAATCTATTTGCCACTTAACTACTCGTTGTCAGTTGATTTATTTGATGTTGATTTAACCGATGATTGCTCCGGTACGGTATGAGGATGCACAAACTCCACTCGCTCGTTGCGTAAGTCGATCACTAGCGTTTCAGAAATTTTGTCTTGGATTGCTTGGCGGTTAGGATCCCAGTAAATTTGTAAAAATCCCAAGAGCCCTGTCGCGATCCCTGCGCCATAACCACCATAGCGGCCAAAGCTTTCCCATAAATTCAAACTACTACCATCCAGCTTAATGACCTGAATACCCAGCACACGTTTACCTGGCGTTTGACCGTGCCACCAAGCGGTGAAAATACTAAAATAAAAGGCCGCCCAGCCAAACCCAAGGCCAAGATCGGTAGCTATTCCTTGTACCCAAGCTAAAAGACTCGGTGGCGACGAGCCCTGTGCACGTGGGCCCTCTATTTCGCTCAAGGTATCAAAAAAGGATTGAGCGTTTTCTTTTTGTTCAGCGCTTTGGCCAGCTTTTTTACTTTCATCGTTAGTATCAAGGTTGTCAGGAAGAGCCTCACCTTCAGTACGTGCTTTAACGGCGTTTTCAAAGTCAAGATTGTCTACCTCACTTTGTTCAATTTCGCTTTGTTTTGTATCGCTTTGCGAAAGGTCGCTTTTGCTATACATGCGCTCATACGTTTGTGTCATGGCAACCTCTAGCTGGCTTTTTTGCTGAGGAGATAAATCGTCACTGACTGCATCGCGATACCCACTAAACAGATTTTCAGCAACCTTTTTATCTATGGGCATAGTCGCTAAATCCGTCGCGAGTTTTTCACCTAGGGTCGTCCAGCAAACTAACGGCTCAATGCACTTACCGTATTCGATGTCTTTAGCCACGCTTTTGGTTTCAAATAGATATTTCGCGGTTAACCCTATCAAAGCTAAATTTTCGACCTTGTCCAACTCTACATCGCCGAGTACATCGTCTTCGACTAATTCTGAGCGTATTTTTTGATTTTCGTCTGGGGTTTCTATTACCTCCTGCACGAACTCAATACTCTGTGCAGCAATTAAAAACAGTAAAATGGCCGTGACAAATCGCAGCGAAATTCGCGCGACATTAAAGCGTTTTTTCTTCTTTAAGCGATTTCCCGCACGAAAAAAGGTCACAGCGGCAATAAGTGCCAGCAAAATGTTACTTGCCTGACTTAATAAGCCAATAAGTGCGGCATCTATAATTAGTGCAAACGCGCGTTTGATAGGGCGCGCTAGGGGCGTACCGAAAAGGGACTTAGAAACATGAAACGCATAGGGCGTGACCATATTGCGTGTTTCTTTTTGGGTTAAATGAGCGGGATTTACGGGCGCGTCTTGTGTAGCTGATTGTGTTGGTTCGCTCACGCGCCCACCTTTTTATTTCTTGTGTAGCGCTTTTATTGCCTCCCCTAAGCCGTCGATCGTCAAGGGATACATGCGCTGTTCCATAATGTCCTGCATGATACCGATAGAGGCATAGTAATTCCAATATTGTTGAGGCTGCGGATTTAACCAAATACCATGTTTGAAATGCTCCAAAATACGTTGCATCCAAAGGGCACCAGGCTCTTCGTTCCAGTGCTCAACACTGCCACCAGGATAGGTAATTTCGTAAGGGCCCATGGTGGCATCACCGACGAAAATCACTTTGTAGTCAGCGCCATATTTGTGAATAACATCAAACACTGACATGGTTTCCTTGCCCCGGCGTTTGTTGTCTTTCCACACGCCCTCGTACACGCAGTTATGAAAATAGAAATACTCTAAATGCTTAAATTCCGTGTGCGCCGCCGAGAATAACTCTTCACACTCTTTAATGTGGGCGTCCATTGAGCCCCCCACGTCAAAAAACATCAACACTTTAATGGCATTGCGCCGGATAGGCATCATTTGAATATCAAGCAAGCCTGCGTTTTTAGCTGTGCCCTCTATGGTGTGAGGCATATCTAGCTCTTCGCTGGTGCCACTTCTGGCAAATTTACGTAGCTTACGCAAGGCAACCTTTATGTTCCTAGTGCCCAGTTCAACATTGCCTGCTAAGTCTTTGAACTCACGCTTATCCCAAACCTTGGCTGCTGAAAAATTACGATTTTTGTCTTGCCCTATCCGCACACCTTCAGGATTGTAGCCATTTGCCCCAAAAGGTGATGTGCCACCAGTGCCAATCCACTTATTGCCACCTTGGTGGCGTTTCTCTTGTTCAGCAAGGCGTTCTTTTAGGGTTTTCATCAACTCGTCTAAGCCACCAAGGGCTTTTATTTTAGCCTTTTCTTCTTCACTAAAATGACGCTCAATTTCTTTACGTAACCATTCTTCTGGAATGTCTTTGCCGAATAAGTCGATTTGCTGCACACCTTCAAAGTAATCCGCGAAGGCTTTATCGAACTTGTCATATTGGCTTTCATCTTTGACTAAACACAAGCGGGCCAAATAATAAAATGCTTCAATATCGGCAAACACCACGCCAGCTTGTAAAGCACGCAATAAGTCCATGAGTTCACTTAAGCTGGTTTTGAGCTTGTACTCTCTTAGCTTAAAAAAGAAATCAACCAACATTAGCGGCGCGCCATAAATACCAGTTTTTCAAAAAGATGAATATCTTGCTCGTTTTTAAGCAATGCACCGTACAGAGGAGGGATCGACTTTTTGCTGTCTTTGTCTTTTAGGGCCTCAGGAGAAATATCTTCTGCCACGAGTAGTTTTAACCAATCGATCAACTCAGAGGTAGATGGTTTTTTCTTTAAACCTGGAATATCACGTAAGTTAAAAAATGACTCTAGCGCCTGGCTCAGCAGATCTTTTTTGATGTCAGGGAAGTGAACATCCACAATGCGGCGCATTTCTTCTTGATCTGGAAACTGAATGTAGTGAAAGAAACAACGACGCAAAAATGCATCAGGCAGTTCTTTTTCATTATTAGAGGTAATGATCACGATTGGGCGTTGCGCCGCTTTTATCGTTTCGCGTGTCTCGTAAACAAAGAACTCCATCTTATCCAGTTCTTGCAGTAAATCGTTGGGAAACTCGATATCGGCTTTATCAATCTCATCAATCAGTAGTACGGGTCGGTTGGTGTTTTCAAAGGCGTGCCACAGCTTGCCTTTAACGATGTAATTTTTAATGTCGTGTACTTTGTCATCACCGAGTTGAGAATCACGCAATCGGGACACGGCATCATATTCGTATAATCCCTGTTGTGCTTTAGTGGTCGACTTGATATGCCATTGAATCAACTCAGTGCCTAAACTTGCCGCGAGCTCCTCTGCTAGCATGGTTTTGCCTGTTCCAGGCTCTCCCTTAATCAATAATGGGCGCTCTAATGTGATCGCCGCATTCACTGCCAGTCTTAGCTCATCGCTAGCAATATAGTTACTCGTTCCATTAAAAGACATCAATACCTCGGTTTATTCGTTGGGTTAATTGACCACTGCTTTTAGAAGCAGTAAAGCCATAGATACATTATTTATTAGGGGAATTACGCCCGATTTGAACTGCCTACAAAGACGAGTGTCATTACATACGCAACTTTATTTATGCAATAGTTAAGCGTGAGCGCAGGTCAATTACCAATGAATAATGCTTAGAGTTAACTATTTCCATAAGATATAGCTAAAAAGCACTTTGAATTTGGTCACTTCGCCTTAATCTAAGTAACTTGGCCCTAGGTGTTAGCAAAACCTAAGGCGCGACACAGTTTAAAATTCTCAGACAGAAAGTGCCATTAACGAATAAGTATAAACTTACGTCAGCTTAACGACAGACGTAACAAATTAGGCACTACCCAGACCCCAGAAAGGAAAATTTATGCAAGTTTATGACGACAATTCCCTCGCTATCGGTAAAACCCCGCTGGTTAAATTAAACCGTGTTACTGGTGGTAACGTCTATGCAAAAATCGAATCCCGCAATCCGAGCTTCAGCGTAAAATGTCGCATTGGCGCCAACATGATTTGGGACGCTGAAAAACGCGGAATATTAACCAAAGACAAAGAATTGATTGAAGCAACCAGTGGTAATACTGGGATCGCATTGGCATTTGTAGCGGCTGCTCGTGGCTACAAAATTACCTTAACCATGCCAAGCTCTATGAGCCTTGAACGTCGTAAGTTACTAAAAGCTCTGGGGGCGAATCTCGTATTAACCGAAGCAGCTAAAGGCATGAAAGGTGCAATTGCTGCTACTGAAGAGCTTATTGCGTCAGCGCCGGGCAAGTATGTACCATTACAACAGTTTGAAAACCCAGCGAACCCCGAAATTCATGAAAAAACCACAGGCCCAGAGATTTGGAATGACACTGACGGAAAAGTCGATATTTTCGTAGCAGGTGTTGGCACAGGCGGTACCATTACGGGCGTAAGCCGTTACCTTAAAAATACCCAAGGTAAAGCCATTACCTCTGTTGCGGTTGAGCCAACTGATTCTCCCGTTATCACCCAAGCGAAAGCCGGTGAGCCATTAACTCCAGGCCCGCATAAAATTCAAGGCATTGGCGCGGGTTTTATTCCTGGCAACCTTGACTTGGATATTATCGACGCCGTTGAGCAGGTAACCAACGAAGAAAGTATGGAGATGGCGCATCGATTGATGAAAGAGGAAGGTATTTTAGTGGGGATTTCCTCAGGCGCCGCAGTCGCAGCTGCCAAACGCTGGGCAGAAAAACCAGAAAACGCCGACAAAGTTATCGTTGTATTACTCGCAAGCGCCGCTGAGCGTTACTTGAGTAGCCCACTTTTCGCGGGCGAATTTGGTGATACCGAAGAAGTACAATAGGCTCAAGCTATACTGCGTAAACTCAGCGCTTAGAAGAAAGTAAAAGGGAGGCATTTTTGCCTCCCTTTTACTTTCTAGATATCGCAGGTACACTCAACATTGTTATTTTCAACATGTAGAACATTTATGCATTTATCACGTTCATTCTCTTTCATCGCCCTGCTACTCAGCTTTTTTGCACTTAGCGCCTGTGACGACACCACTAAAACGGGGGCTGGTAAATACGGCATGATGGACACCAATATACCCGAATACGCTGCAGTGCAGTTTTTCAGCCATATCTATGAGGATGACAATATCGATGGCGCGCTTGATTTTGCTAGCCCTAAAATGGCTCGATTAATGAAGTCTTATCGTATTAATCGCAACGTTCAGCGCCACGTACTCAATATGGCATACGACAAAGTTGAAATTAAGCCCAACGCAACCAATGCAGGGCGCAACGAGTTTGCAAAAGAAGCCAGCGTAGCCTTGTTCTTTGAAGGCACACTTAATGGTGAGATTGTTAAAGATTTGCGCACGGTAAAACTTGTTCGCATCAAAAAAGCATGGAAGGTAGACGAAGTCAGTGTCGAATGATGTGCATGTGCTTGCACCGATTCTCCTGCTTTGCTTACTGCTGAGCCATTTAATCGGTAAGTGACTTCTATCATCGACAATTTACTCAGATGTATAAAATATGCTTGAGTCTATTTCGTTGCAGCAAGGGCGTAAACTTGTATTGCACGCCCAAGGCCTGCCAAGTAAAAGCCGCTCTGGCGATCCGCTAACCCATTCTTTACATGCCCTAGAAGCCTTGGGGTATGTACAAATTGATACCATTAGCGCTGTTGTGCGCGCCCACCACCATACGTTATGGAATCGAAATCCCCGTTATCATTGTGATCATCTAACACAACTGATTGCCAACAAGCAGGCATTTGAGTATTGGTCCCACGCGGCTGCGTACCTTCCTATGAAAGATTACCGCTATAGCTTACTGCGCAAAAATGCGCTGGCAAACGGTACGCTTGATCATTGGTATCCCAGAAATCCTAAATTAATAGCTCAAGTGCTCAGGCGCATTCACGCTGAAGGGCCTTTGATGGCTAAAGATTTCGAGAGTCCAAGTACGGCGTTCAAATCAAAGCCAAAAGACTGGGCGAGCAAACCTGCCAAACAAGCGTTAGAGTACTTGTTTATGCAAGGGGATTTGATGATAAAAGAGCGGGTTAATTTTCATAAAGTATATGAGTTAACCGAACGGGTTTTACCCAGCGATGTGGATGTACATCCCCCCAGCGAACAAGACTATTGGCGTTTTTTGATAACCCGATTTTTACGTGCAAACGGGCTAGGACAAGCGAGCGAAATAGCCTATTTGCGCAAGCATACCAAGACGGGAATAAAACACACTATCAATATCATGTTAGAAGCGGGCGAACTCATTGAGCTTGATGTAGCAGGTTTCCGCTACTATGCGTTACACAGCCAGCTAGACGCCCTTAATACCCCTATAAAACGCAGTCAGCTGCACATTTTGTCGCCGTTTGATAATTTGCTTATTCAACGTAAGCGTATGCAAACCCTGTTTACATTCGACTACTTATTAGAATGCTATGTACCTGCCCACAAGAGGCAGTTTGGTTATTTTTCTCTGCCTATTTTATGGGACACCAGACTCGTTGCCAGAATGGATTGTAAAGTCGATCGAAAGGGCAAGGTCTTGCACATTCATCATTTAGTGCTTGAAGCGAGTTTACGTAAGCTCGATGCGTTTCATCAGGCGCTGAATAAAAGCTTGAGAGCATTTATGGCATTTAATCACTGCCAAACCTATCTCTTGCATAAGACTACCCATTTATCCTAACCTTGCATTGGCCGCCCAGTAGATAACGAGCACAAAATGAAAACTAACTTTAGAAAAAACATTCGATTTGTGGTGCTAAAAGAATTGGCGCGAGCATCAGGCGCACGGCGTAAAGGCAACTATTTACAGGAATTCGCCCACCTAGAACATGCTCATGTGCTGGGTCAGAATTCAACGTATTGGCATACTAAAGTTCATTGTTTGATGTTTGCTTGGGCAAAACGCCAAGCAGATAAAAAAGAATGTATTGGGCAGTTATTGCGCATCGCAGGTGCCGTGAGTAAAACGGCAGTGGGCGCCCTACCCCAAGGCAACACAGGGGGGAGTAATATCAGCCCTTTTAAATCACTTCCATTACAGGAACGTCACGCAAGAGCAATCGCGCGTGCCCAGGCGCCTCGTTAACGACACGCTAGTTCACTGATAATGACACTATTGCTTGCGATGAGATTTCTCTAACTGGTTATGCTCAATAAATTTAAAAATATCACGCCAACTTAAGATCCCGATGGGCTTGTTATTTATATTGACGATAGGTAGGCAAGAAATTGAGTATCGATTGAAGGCTTTAATCGCCTCCAGCAAGCCACTTTTTGGAGATAAACAAACAGGGTCGCGAGTCATGATCTGATGAGCAGGCTTTTTCAAATAAGCTAAGTCTTTACTTGTCTCTGATGCCGTACCGACAGCAGGGCTGATGGCTTTAAGTAAATCGCGATCTGAAATAATGCCAACTAACTGGCCCTTGTCTACTACCAACAAATGATGAAATCGATGATGTTCAAAAAGTACCCTTACGTGAGCTAACGTGTCGTCCATATTGATACTCACCACTTCTACTGACATCAACTTGTCTACTTGCATGCTCCGGGTTCCTTATTTATGAGTATTGGCATTCTTTGTAACGGGTGATAGTCATCATAAGCCTCACACTGTCGGTGTAAGCCACTGCTTGAGCGGAAAGTTTTCATTATTTGCCAAGATGATCATCGCTATTTAGGATACGCCAATTAAAATGGGCTTGACAATATTTGCGCTGTCGTCCCCTAATTTGCTAAACATGTAAAACAAGATAGGGCTAGAGCCGTTCTGGTTTTATTGAAGTACTGCGAAGAATTATTTAATGCGACAGCAAACGAATTAGTCAAAGACGTCGACCTACCATGACTTGCTTAGCGCTTGTGAGTAAGATGTCGCACTTGTGCCGAACGAAAATGCCTATTTACTTAAACCCCAGTTGAGAGTCCTTGATGTTACGACTACCCTACGCTTTGCCCCACTCCCTTGGGCCAATCATAATTTGTGTCATCGCGACCATGCTTTTTATTGCTGAGCCTTCCAGTAGCACCTGGTTAGCATTCGACCGTGAGTCCATAAACCAAGGTCAATGGTGGCGGGCCCTAACGGGTAACTTTTTACACACCAATTTTAATCACCTCCTGCTCAACCTGGCGGCCGTGGTTTTGCTTTGGTCACTCCACGGTCAGTATTATCACACCGCTCATTACTTGCTAATGTTGGGGTTGTTTTCGTTCGGCGTCAGTGCGGGGATTTATTATTTTGAACCAGAAATGCAATGGTATGTCGGGCTATCAGGCATTTTACACGGTGTTTTTGTGTGGGGCGCCTATCAGGATATCAAGTACGGCGTCACTAGCGGCTGGATCTTAATGGTCGGAGTATGGGCAAAAATAGCAAACGAACAAATCGCAGGTCCAAGTGGGAGCATCGCCGAGCTTATTGATGCAAACGTAGCCATTGATGCACATTTATTTGGGGCTTTTTGTGGGCTCCTAGTCATTATTTGTTCACTTATCAAACAGCAAAAAAACGGCTAAGCTTGTGGTTTCATTCGCAGTGCCATTAAAGTATTGCACTAGGAAATAGCATAAGGAAGGTACATGAGCCAAGCGATAAACCTAACGGGACATTGCCTATGCAAGGCAATAAAAATAGCAGTGAGTGATGTCAAACCTCATATGGAAGCCTGTCACTGTTCGTCATGTCGTGCTTGGGGCGGCGGCCCGCTGTTGGGCATTGATTGCGGCACACACGTCACGCTAACCTCTGAGGATGACGTTAGCGTGTTTGACTCATCCGAATGGGCACAGCGCGGGTTTTGCCGCCACTGCGGTAGCCACCTTTTTTACCGCTTAAAAGAAAACCAACAATACATCATGCCAGTGGGCTTATTCGACATACCAGAGGGAGTCAAAGTTGAGTTTCATTGCCAAATTTTCAGTGATGAAAAGCCCAACTATTACGACTTTGCGAATCAAACTAAAATGATGACGGGTGAAGAAGTGTTTGCCGCGTTTGCACCGAAAGAGTAGCTGTTTTATGGCCTAAAAAATACCGCTAAGCTGTGATGTGAGTCGAGCTTGGTGCTTATTTTTCGATAAAAAAGCCCGCTGAACATACGTTCAACGGGCTTTCTCACAACTGAATTTATAAGCGGGTTACTTGTCAGCGCGGCTGACAAATTTATGCTCGCTGGTGCTAATCTTAATGCGCTCACCACTTGAGATATACTCAGGCACTTGCACCGTTAAGCCTGTGCTTAGCGTAGCAGGCTTAGTCCGAGCACTGGCTGAGGCACCTTTAATGGAAGGGTCAGTCTCGGTGATCACCAACTCTACATTGGGTGGAAGCTCTATGCCCACAGCAGAGCCGTTCACTATCATCACTTGCAACCCTGTAGTGTCTTCGGCAATGAATAATAACTCTTCTTCAATGGTTTCTTTATTGATGTTATAAGGCGTGTAATCTTCCGAATTCATGAACACGTACTCATCGCCATCAATATAAGAGAAAGTCACCGGTTGGCGCACAAAATCAGCGGTTTTGATCATTTCATCGGCTTTAAAGCTCTCGTCTGCTTTTGCGCCAGTGGTTACTTCGTACAAACGCATACGGTAAAGGCTCGCGCCGGCGCGACCGCTTGGGGTTAATTTATTGATATCTTTAACCACATAGACTTTGTCGTTATGTTCAATGGCGGCGTTCTTTTTTACTTCACTGGCTTTTGGCATGTTTTTTCTCTGACGTTTAGTTCTGCTAATGGGCTCTGATAATCGGTTTTACTGTTCGACACAGGCAAACCATCAAATAAATTTGGCATCGAAATTACCAGAAAGCCCGTGTAAGGCAAGCAGATTCTCAGTCTGCCTAAAAGCAAAAAGCCCAGACAGTCGTGCTGGGCTTTGAGATAACCACTCTAGGTAAAGGCGCAAGCTACAGTGTTACAACGTCGTTTCAAACAACTTGTAGATGCGGCGATATTCGTCAAGCCATGAGCTAGGTTGCACGAAACCATGTGATTCCACGGGATAAATCGCTGTTTCAAAATCTTGTTTTTCAAGTTCGATTAAACGTTGTACCAGACGCACCGTGTCTTGAAAAAACACATTTGAGTCCACCATAGGCGCATTGATCAGCAATGGCTTTTCTAAGCCTTCTGCGAAGTACAGCGGTGAGCTGCGCTCATAGGCAATAGGGTCCACGTTTGGCATGTTCAATATGTTTGAGGTGTAACCATGATTGTAATGAGCCCAGTCAGTGACAGGACGAAGGGCGGCACCAGATTGAAACAAGTCTGGCTGAGTAAAGAGCGCCATAAAAGTCATAAACCCACCGTAAGAGCCACCATATGTGCCGATGCGTTCACGATCCACATTAGCGTTTTCTACTAACCAATTAATGCCATCACGTAGATCATCAATCTCTGGTTTACCCATATGGCGATAAATCGCTGTACGCCAGTCTCGCCCATAGCCTGCGGAGGCGCGATAGTCCATGTCCATTACCACATAGCCTTGTTGGGCCAACATGTTATGGAACATAAATTCACGGAAATAACCTGACCAACCTAAGTGCGAATTCTGCAAGTATCCTGCCCCATGGTTAAAAATCACTGCTCGGCGTTTTTCGCCCTCGTTATTCGCATTCTCTGCCGGTTGATACACCCGTGAAAAGATTGGCTGAGTGGTATGGCTGGATTTGACCGGCACAATATCCGGTGCCGCAAACCCCATGGCCAAAAACGCTTGGCTTATGGTGTGCGTCAAACGCGTTACTGGTGCGCCAGGTGCGGCATTTTGAACGTACAGTTCAGGCGGCATTGTCAGCGTTGAATGGGTCAGTAAAAGTTTGCTTTCATCAGGGCTGAGTTGGTAATCAGTCATGCCATTTAAGTCAGTCAAGGCTTCGATTTTCCCGCTACCTATGTCAACACGGTAGATTTCATAAATGCCTGGGTGCTTCTGATTGGCTTTGTAATAAAGATATTCGTCGTTTTTTGTGAGGGTCAGGTCATTGACTTCGAAACGCCCTGACGTCAATGCTGTTGCGTTTGCGTTTAATGGCTTGACATACAAATGCGCATAGCCTGACTTTTCAGACAGATAATACAATTGTTCAGTATGGTGCAGCCACCCGAAGCTATTAAAGCGATAGTTAATCCATGCCTCATCGTGTAAACGCTCTTGATTAACTAAGCTATGCTTCTTCAAATCGACAGTAGCAAGCCACCGGTCTTTGTTGTCCCACGCTTCAACCATAATGGCGACCTGTTCGCCACTTTCATGCCATTGAATAGCGCCTTGGGTCCACGACCAATCACTCATTAGCACAATATCACGTGGCAAGCGGTTGCTTTGATAGCGTTTGCCTGCAGCGTTCGCATTCTCCTTTTTAACCTCAGCTAGCACGTCTTCGTTGTAGCCAGGCAAGTTTTGGTAGCTCAGGGCATGTTTTTTGTGATTTGTTAAGTCTAGTAACCACAGTTGATGATTAACGGGTTTAGCATCTGCAACACGTTGGCGCACTTCTTTACGCTCAATGCGCCCGTCTTCACCGATGTAAGCAGGCATCAAGTCATTGTCGCTACGTGTTTTTTGCGTAGCCGTCGTCGCTAACAATGCCCATTTCCCATTGGGGGACACGCTAGCCGACACGAGTTCATCCCCGTCGCTGAAATAAAAAGCCTCTGGTGCCAAGGTGCTGTTGTGCTTTGCAAGTGCGGCTTGCTGCGCAAACTTAGCTTGTCGGTCGCTGCGCTTTTTAGCCACATAATCGATTAACGCAATTTGCTGCTCGGCGATGTAATCAGCTGGTTTTTCGTTGGCGATTGGGGCTTCACTGAACTGCCAAGTGGCTAGCTTTTGCGAGAACCCATTGCTGGGGTCTAAGCTGATCAAGTTGTTGCCTCGCTGGTAAGCAAGGCGCCCATCGTTCAAGAATTGGATCTGCCGTGGGCCATCTCCGTCTTGGGTTAATTGGCGGACTTGATGTTGCTCGCTGCCGCTGAGGGATTTAATAAAAATATTGCCCTCAAATACCCAAGCAGAATAGGTGCCTTGTGGATTAGTAACACGATCGCCATCGCTAACCTTGTGCAATTGTGCTAATTCAACTTTTTTCGCGTCATCGGGACTCGTGCCTTGCGACAAAGTGCTGCCCTGAACCCGCCACAAGTGCGTCACTGGTGAGCCTTGCTCTTTACGGGTATAAAAAACCGATTGGCTGTCATCCCCCCAATAGCTGCTTAATGGTTGCCTGCCTATCCAATCTGGGTCAGCCATAATCTGTTCAAGGCTAAGTGTATTGTCACCCGTAATACTGTGTTTACTCGCAATCGTACTTGGCGACGGCTCGGTCAACGCTCTGCTAGCGATGGGGGCTTGAGCATCATTTTTATTGCTGATTGGCTGCGTATCTGTCGTGTAGGTGGCACTGCAAGCGAACACGCTGGTAGAAATTAATACCACCAGCAGTGTTTTAGAAAATTTATACATTATTGTTTTTCCTGCGAATTTTTTTAATTTTTTTGAATAACAATTTACTTTAAACGCAAAATCAATCAAATTAAACTGCTATACAGACACACTTACAAAATAGTCAGCGCTATAATAGACATGATAATAAGTAAACCAAACGTACTAGATATGCTGACTATGTAGAAAACACTCGAGGTCTCCATGAAGAAGTTACTTGCTATTACCTGCCTAATGTTCTTTTGTAACATGGCTTACAGTGCACAATGCCCTGATTTATTAAAGTTTGTTAAGCGTAAACTCAACTCCCAAGACACGGTCAATCTGTGTGAAACCTATGCAGGCAAAACGGTACTCTTCGTTAACACCGCGAGTTACTGTGGTTTTACCCCGCAATTTAAGGGCTTAGAGGCGCTATACAGTAAATACAAAGATCAAGGTTTGGTGGTTTTGGGCTTTCCGTCACATGATTTCAATCAAGAAGACAAAGATGAAAGCAAAACAGCTGAGCTTTGCGAGCTCACATACGGTGTCGAATTTCCTATGTTCGAAGCCATGCCTGTGCGCGGGCGTGATGCTGACCAACTCTATCGTATGCTGGCGAAGAAGTCCGGCACGACCGTTAAGTGGAACTTCTATAAATACTTGATGGATAAAAACGGTAATTTGGTCAACGCCTACGCCTCATCAACCAAGCCGACAGATCCAGCATTTATTGAAACCATTGAAAACACCTTAAGACGATAAACACCCTTTACTACATGTTAAAAAGCCCGATTTACTCGGGCTTTTTTAGCTATTGAACGTTTAAACGGTTGCAGGTAGCAGCGTTGTCAGACTTTCTCGGGCTTGTTGCCATGATGTTTGCGCATACTCTTCTCCCATATTCAGTCCTTCAAGATAAACAAAGTTCACATCTGTTATCCCCATAAGACCAAAGACAAGTTTTAAGTAAGGCGTCTGCGTATCGTTATCAGTGCCTTGATAAATACCGCCCCGCGCAGCGAAGATATACACTGTTTTGCCTTGTAGATGCCCTTTAGGGCCTTCTGAGGTGTAACTAAACGTGCGCCCTGCTCTTGCGACTCGGTCAATCCACGCTTTAAACGTAGACGGAATGCTAAAGTTGTACATGGGCATGCCCACCACTATGACGTCGCTGCGCTCTAACTGTGCCAATAAGTCGTTTGAATAGGCGGCAAGAGCGGCTTGATCATTGGTCATATTGTCGCTGAGCATGCTCCACGTTTGCATCTCTTGAGCGCTTAAATGCGGCAGATTCAAGGTGTTTAAATCAACCTTTTCCACCTTGATACTTTCAGTTTGCTGTAGTTGTGTCACAAACTCACTCGTCAATTGACTTGAGTTGCCGTTCTCGCCTTGTAAGCTGGCATTTAGCACTAATACGTTTTTCATTTAAAACTCCCATTGCTGACTAATTTGAATGCAGTATATGGTTATTTAAGCGAATGAAAATTGCATTATTTAGCGAATTTAGTTCTATTTATTAGAACTTACTAACCTGAGCGGCGATAAAACTGCACGCCTTGATCTTCAATCAGCAAGCGCATTTTTTGGTAAATATCAGGCCTAAAGACCTTAGCGACCAGGTCAAGCGGTATTGTCACATGTGGCGGTATTTGCCCAGCACTGACCATATGCTTGATTAACCACTCTCCGCGCACCAACTCAGGCTGGTTAATGCAACCATTATTGCTCACAGAAAATTGATTGTAAGAAGGAATGCTGCGCGGCGGCAGCGACTTGTGCGTTAAACAACTACCGAGCAATGACGGTGCTATTACATCAAGTTCAGCATTTAAGTATTCTTGTCGGCAAAGTAATCTAGCGGCTTCAAAACGATTGGGCACAGATTCGAGCCAAGCACAGGCTTGCTTAAGGGCTGCACATAACGCTAATACCGTATTAGGATGTTTTTTGTTGAAACTATCTAGCAAGCCCAATACCTTCTCAGGTGAGTCTTGCCAGATATCGAACGACGTTAGCGCCGTCATGCCGATGCCTGCGCGAACCGCTTTAGCGTTCCATGGGCCGCCGACACAAAAGCCATCAATATCACCGTTTTTCAAACATTCAACCATGCTGACAGGTGGTACAACTAACATTTCAACGTCGTCTAAACTTACTTTTGCCGCTTTAAGCCAATCTCTTAGCTGGTAATAATGACAGCTATATGGAAAAACCGTAGCGAATTTCAGTTTAGATAACCCCTGACGCTTACGTTTCTCGACCACGTGTTGTAATAAGTAGCCTGCCATCGGTAGCGTGACATTGGTTAGATCATTTTCTTTGAGTATTTCTTGCAACAAGCTTTCTGAAAGGGTGATGGCATTGCCATTTAAACTGAGTACTAAAGGCGTGATCACATTTGCTGGCGGCGCCCCAAGCCCTAATGCGCTGGCAATTGGCATAGGCGCCAGCATTTGTGCCGCGTCTAACACACCTGCATGGAGCTTGTCTCTGAGAGTGGCCCATGAGTTTTGTTTTTGCAACGTTACGCTAAGGCCCCATTGTTCAAAAAAGCCTAGCTCTTTGGCGACAACAAGGGGCGCGGAATCGGTGAGCGGGATAAACCCAAGCGTAATATTTGGTTGTTCTGGTTTAATCATTTTCATTACCTTTTTCAAATGAGCGCAGCATGGAAACGATTGTCTTGGCTACATCTTCGAGCTTCTGGCCTGTGTCCATAGCGGTCTTGCGCATACTATGAAATGCCTGCTCTTCACTCATTTTATTTGTCTTCATCAATAAACGTTTTGCTAAATCGATGCTTTTGCGCGATTCAAGTTGATGCTTGGTATCGTTCAATTCATCTTTAAGTTTGTGAAAGGCTTTAAACCGAGCCACTGCGGCATCTAAAATCGGTTTAACACGTTCGGGATCTATGTCTCCAACCACGTAGGCACTCACGCCAGACTGCACCGATAGATTAATCGTTTCTGTGTCTTGCTGTGATGAAAACATCACCACAGGTTTAGGGTTATAGTGGGAAATTGTGTGTAAGCTTTCTAACATATCGCGATTCGGAGACTCGATATCAATCACTATGATGTCAGGCTGAATTTCGTCTACCTGCTTCAAAAGCCCAGCCTGAGAACAGGCCAAATGGCTCACCTTGTAACGGGAGTTTCCAAGCGCCGTCACGATGGACTCAGCGCGCTGAACATTCTCATCTATCAACAAGATGTTCAGCTGCTCGTGATGCGATATTCGCGTTTGGCTTTTTGCTGTAGATATCAACGGAGATTCCTGAATGAGTTACATGCTGACCTAAGTCAATAACTGTGTGCAAAGCTTGCGCCAAGATAAAAAATCAATACTATCAATTAGTTAGATGATGTATTTTGATCTGAAATGGGATTGCACGTACGAAAATGGGCAGGCGCACCATCAAAGTGCAATGGCTTGCACAAAAAATGAACGAGCAATAAATTTCTCGAAGTCTTTCCTGTCACTACTGAAGTAATGTAGGTTGCACTAGGGCTAAGTGCCTCGACGTACAAGGCACTTTCAAATGTATGGCAAAAGGTGCTGCCCAGAGCATTTCTGAGCCTATCGCTAATGGGATCATGCAGAGTAAATTGCGCATGTAAATGCATAGGATGATGGTGGATGTGAGGGCATCGAATCAGCTCTTATCCCTCACTTGTTCATTTCGAGCGGCACATAAGCTCAGTGCGCTTTATGTGCCCCTGCAGTTTGATAACTAGCAGTGTCATTTTTAACAGGCAGGGTAAACGACCACTTTTTGTTACGCCCTTGCCAGCATTGCTCCGCGCGATGTTTGGCATCTTCAAGACTGAGATTCTCAGTGAGTATCAACATTAAGCTCAAGCTACCCAAAATAGCTTGAGTGCCATATACATTGTCATTGCTGCCTTGCCACACCTCTACTAACTGTTTCACGTCTAGTGTTTTCGGCTTAGTCACCCACTGAGACAAAAATGCCGGAACCTCTACGGTGGTTTCTCTCCCTGCTTGACAAAGATGTAAGGTTACCTCGCGCTCAGGGTTGTACTCCACTTCCCCTCCTTCACCGCGAAAACACATAACACTTGTTAGATCAGTCGGATTTTGCTCATACACTAGCTTGGCACAGTGACTATGCTTGATGTCTACGCCTCGGTGAAAAACGCCTTGAAGGCTACAAGGGGCTTGACTGGCATTTAACATACGAGCAAGTGTGTTAGCACATGAACGCAGCCCAAACTGGCCGCGTAATTGGATCATGTCATCAAGCTTGGGATTTATATCGGCTAAGTCCATATAACTAAAACCCAATGCTTCAAGTTGCTCACCCGCATGAGCAGCATTTCTGGCCGGCTCAATCCCTAGCTGGGGTAATACATCTTTCAAATATAACCGATTTGAATCTGGCTCATGGGTACCGTGTAAAAACACTTTTTTACCTTGCTGACCTAGGGCAATAACCGCTAGCAAAAACCAAGGTAAGTGCCGGCGCTTCCCCGCATAGCAACCTAAATCAATATCAATCGGCAGGGCCGCTATCTGTCGGTCATTTACTTCACGAAAGGCTTGAATGAAACCGGCCAATTCTTCTGCAGTTTCTTCACGTACCCGCAGTAGCATCAAAAAAGCGCCTTTTTGCTCAGGCGTGATCTCATCATTGATCAGCATTTTCATGGCTTGGTACGCTTGCGCCTGACTTAGGGTGCCACCAGCGCGTTGGCCGCGGCCAATAATACGAATAAACTCTTTAAATTCTGTGGGATGTTGCGTGCTGCTGTTTGTTCTCATGGATGTAAAAATGCCTACAGGCTCGTTATGCCTTTATCAATGCGACGCGTCGATGTCTGCTAATGGTGTTTCAAGTGGATTGTACAATCAGCGCTGAGGCTTTGCTTTCAGGGCTAATCAAAGGCTCACTGCCATGCACTATGTACTCAAAGCACCATTAAGGTTATAAAGACTGTGCAAGCGCATCGTTAATTTCATTATGTGTTTGGCATTGTAAACCGTCTTGTTGGTGATAAGAAACGACTCTTTGACGCTTACTGACCACTTCACCCACGATGATAAGCGCAGGCCCAGTAAATTGGCGACATACTAAGCGCTGTGCGATGTTTTTTACCTGCCCGATGCACACCTGCTGCTGAGCACTGGTGGCTTTATCGATTATCGCCACTGGCAAATCAACAGGTAAACCATGCGACTGCAGCTGTTGCATAATCGATTCAACCCGTCGCAATCCCATATAAAATACCAGGGTTTCAGCGTTTTTACCTTTGGCATCTGGCATAGCGCCATTAACCAAACTTTGCCAATCTGGCTGTAACGCAGGATCTTTTAAATGCGCAGTAATAAAGCGCACTGACTGAGCGCAATCCCTGTGGGTTAACGGTATTCCCGCGTAAGCAGACGCGCCAGATGCCGCGGTAATGCCAGGTACTATGCTAAATGGGATCTGATGCTTGGTCAGTAAGTCACATTCTTCAGCCGCTCTAGCAAATATGGCAGGGTCACCGCCTTTTAAGCGCGCAATGGTTTTGCCCTCTTTAGCCACACTGACTAACAGTTCGCTTATCTGTGTTTGGGTCATGCTATGTTCGCCGCACTTTTTACCCACAAAACGACGCTCTACATGTGCTGGGATCATGTCTAGAATATCCGGATTGACCAGCCAGTCGTACATAACCACATCGACACTTTGCAGTAGTCGATAGGCCTTAACCGTCAGTAGTTCTGCATCACCAGGGCCAGAGCCAATAAGGTGAACATGCCCTACACCATGTTGGGCATTAGCCTTATTTGCGCTGTCATTTAGGTTTTTAAGCCCAGTGCGTAACCCTGCATTTAGTCCTTTAAGCGCATCCAATGAGCGCGCTTGTGGCGAGTTCAGATTGATTTTAAAAAGTTGCGCCACAAATTGACTCAATGCCTGTGGCAAAAGACTATTTACATGTGAAATAACGCTGGTTGGCGTGTTCATAATTGGGTCTCCACAGCGATACGTTCACCGCTAAATGTCATCTGATTTTGTTGAGTATTCTCTGAGGGCGAAGCGCCATTCACTGCGGCTAAAACAGGCGTTTGGCGGGCGCTATTTGCATTGTCATGCTCGTATTCGTGAGCATTGATCAACTGTTGTAACTCGCTTTTACACGACCCGCAGTTTGTGCCGCATTTTAGCGTTTCGCCTAATTCATCAACGCTGTTACAGCCTCTGGCTATTGCTTCATTGATCGGGTTGATGCCCACTTTAAAGCAGCTACAAATTAAACGTCCTTGGTTAAATTGCTCGTCTGGCTCGCCACGTAGCAAGGCGGTTGTTTGCTCTACGTTCAAGCTGTCAGCTGCGAGTAAAGCACTTAGCCATGGCGCGTTATCCTCTAGGGTATGTACGTCACTAAATGCAGCAAACTGTAATCTATCACCCATTAATGCGTATGCGCTTTGCTGAGTATCGCCTTTGCGCGCAGCCCAAATATACTTATTGCTGATACTTGTTTGAATAAACTCTTTTAAATCAAAGGCCAGACTGTCGTTTTCAACCCGCGGCGAAGGAATTCGACCGTGAGCAAACGTCAGCATCTCACCGCCCGCTATCTTGGTTAGGCGCCAATAATCAAATGTCGAGCACAGCTTGCTTATTACGGCTTGGCGTTGCTCATGGCTGCCCTGAAGGTGCTGCGTAATAAAGATGTGACCATGATGGAAAAACTCGACTTTTAGCGCGTTAATCGCAGCGTGTTTTAATTCAGGTTGGCCAGAAATAGGGTCGTTGGCGTCTGTGTATAAATGGCTGATATTCGCGGCCGCATTGTTTTGCTCGCTCCAGTGAATGGGTGCGAAAAACTCACCGTTACGCTGACCTTCATCTATTTTAACCGGTAACATCACTTGACTAAGACTGGTGCTGACTTGTGAGGATAAGGCCAACAAGTCGCCTTCTTTTACCTGTAACTTAGAAGCATCAACACTGTTTAATGCCACGCTAGCATGGGCCACGTGGCTGGTTAGATCGGCACTGGCACCTGTGCGCGTCATGGTGTGCCACTGATCGCGAACCCGCCCGCTGTTAAGCACAAACGGAAATTCGGTTGTGGTGGTTTGTTCAGGGGCTTTAGCCTCAATAGCAATGAACTGGGCTTTTTGACTCGCGGTGAAAAAGCGACCATCGGTAAACATGCGCTTTACCCCATCAGGGTTGGCTTTATTCACCGGCCATTGAATGGGAACAAGGTTGTCGTACTGTTTTTGCGTTAGCCCGCATAAACCAGATAAATCAAGATCTCGGCTTCCGTTATTCTGCTCTGCCGTTAAGCCGCAATACTCGTCGAAAATTTCACTCGGGTCTGTGTAATTAAAACCGTTGCTGAAACCCATTTTTTTGGCCACGTCACAGATAATCTGCCAATCATGACGTGCTTCCCCTGTGGGCGGTAAAAAACCCCGCTGGCGGGAAATTCTGCGTTCTGAGTTAGTAACCGTACCGTTTTTCTCTGACCAACCTGTGGCAGGCAATACCACGTCAGCCATAGCGATGGTGTCATTGTTAGCCACGCAATCTGAAACCACCACCATTTCACATTTGTTTAAAGCGGCTTTAATTTTATGCCTATTGGGCATGCTCACCATAGGGTTCGTTGCCATTACCCAAACGGCTTTAATCTTGCCTTGTTCGATGGCATCAAACATATCCACCGCTTTCAAGCCAATATCAGGCACGATGGTGGGTGACTGCCAGTAGTTTTGCACTAGCGCTCGATGCTGTGCATTACCTATATCCATGTGACACGCCAACATATTGGCAAGCCCACCCACTTCACGACCGCCCATCGCGTTTGGCTGGCCCGTGATGGAAAACGGTCCGCAACCTTCACGACCTATTTTGCCCGTGGCAAGATGGCAATTGATAATCGCATTGGCTTTATCAACACCGCTGCTAGATTGGTTTACACCCATTGAATAAAAGCTGATTGCTGACTCACTGCCTGCAAAGAGCTGATAAAACTGTTCAATCAAGGTTTGATTAACATCACAATATTCGGCAACAGCCTTAAGAGTCCAACTTTCACAGGCGGTAATGGTGGCATCGAATCCCTCGGTGAAAGCGGCAATGTAATCTGAATTGAGGTGTTTATGTTGCTCAAGATAGCGAACTAGGCCATTGAATAACGCTACATCGGTGCCTGGTTTAACGGGTAAGTGTAAGTCTGCGGCCTCACAACTTGCGGTGCGCCGCGGATCAATGAACACCAAACGCATATTCGGGTTGAGCTTCTTCGCCCGCTCAATACGTTGAAACAATACTGGATGTGTCCAAGCGGCATTTGAGCCCACAAGCACCAATAATTCTGTTTGCTCTAAATCTTCATAGCTACAAGGTACGGTATCAGCACCAAACGCACGTTTGTAGGCAGCCACTGCAGATGACATGCACAAACGTGAGTTGGTATCTATGTTGCCGCTACCGATATAGCCCTTCATTAATTTGTTGGCGACGTAATAATCTTCGGTCAATAGTTGCCCTGACACGTAAAATGCGACTGAGTCTGGTCCGTGCTCCTCAATAAGGCTGGCAAATTTGTTGGCTACGGTGCTGATAGCAGCATCCCATTGAGCCCTGTGGCCATTAACCATAGGAGTCATGAGTCGACCTTGCTTAACGTTGGTTTGGGCCAACTTACTGCCTTTAACGCATAAGCGCCCAAAGTTAGCTGGGTGGCTAGCCGTGCCCTGAACGCTAACAAGTTGTTCGCTGTCACCCTCGACGTTACTGGTAACGTCTACACCACACCCTACTCCGCAATAAGGGCAAGTTGTGGTGCTTAGCTTTGAACACGCTCCTTGAACTGAGGACTGAGAAGCGCTTGTTGGGTTTATCATGTAGTAGGGCCTTTTGAAAAATTAACTTATAGGCTGCATCAAGGTGGCATTACGCCACCGCTAGTTGCACCTTGTCGCCCTCAACACGCACGTCATAGACACTGACTTTACGCGCTTCATCGTCTAGGCATTCACCGCTTGTTAAACAGTAACGCTGCTTGTATAAAGGCGAAATAATCACAGTTTTATCTGCCACTGAACCAATCAAACCGCGATACAACACATTTGCTTTACCAATAGGATCCCAGTTACTGATGGCATAAAAGTGTACTTCGCCTTTCTCTCGTACTTTAAAAATGGCCACTTGTTGCTCTTTCACTAACGCACACACGCCTGAGTTATCAACCAAATCATTAAGGTGACAAATATCTGTCCAATTTTGTTCTGTGCTCATAACTGACTCCTTACGCCAACTCAACAACATCGATAATTTGCTCTGTGCCTTTGCCGGATTTAGCAAGGGTCTCTAGTTCCGCTTCCGTAGCGGGTCGAATTTGCGCACGCTCTTGTACAAACACGACATTTTTATCGCTCTGTTCGCTGTTGACGAATTGACGGAAACGTTTGCGTGAAGACTCATCTTCAATGGCTGTTTTCCACTCACATTGGTAAGTATCTTTGATGTGTTGCATTTGTTTCTCGAGCTCTTCGCCTAAGCCTAGGGAGTCGTTGATCACCACATCTTGTAAATACGCTAACCCGCCTTCTAGATTCTCTAACCATACTGAGGTGCGCTGTAAACGATCCGCAGTTGCCACGTAAAACATCAACACGCGGTCAATATATTTAACTAAGGTGGCGTCATCTAAATCAGTGGCAAACAAATCCGCATGGCGAGGTTTCATTCCACCATTACCACATACGTATAGGTTCCAGCCGTTTTCAGTAGCAATAACCCCTATGTCCTTACTCTGGGCTTCTGCGCACTCGCGAGTACAACCTGACACACCGAATTTTATTTTGTGCGGCGCACGTAGACCTTTATAACGGTTCTCCAGATCGATAGCCTGACCCACAGAATCTTGTACACCGAAACGACACCAAGTACTGCCTACACAAGACTTAACGGTACGCAGTGATTTCGCATAGGCATGACCGGTTTCAAAACCGGCAGCAATAAGGGCTTCCCAAATAGGCGGAAGTTGTTCAACTCGCGCGCCGAACAAATCGATACGTTGGCCACCTGTGACCTTGGTATACAAGTTGTATTTTTTCGCAACTTGACCCAATACAATCAGTTTATCAGGGGTAATTTCACCGCCGGCAATACGTGGCACGACCGAGTAGGTCCCGTTTTTCTGCATATTGCCTAAATAAGTATCATTGGTGTCTTGCAAGGCTACGTGAGGCTTTTCTAACACGAAGTCATTCCACACCGAGGCCATAATTGAGCCCACAGCAGGCTTACAAATTTCACAGCCTAAACCGTGACCGTGTTTTTCAATCAACTCGTCAAAGCTTTGAATTTTTCCGACTTTAACCATGTGATAAAGCTCTTGGCGCGAATAAGCAAAATGCTCACAGATGTCCTTTTTCACTTCTACGCCGCGTTTGCCCAATTCACTGTCGACTACGGTTTTCAGTAACGCCGAACACCCACCGCAACCAGTGCTGGCTTTAGTGCATGATTTAACACTGGCTAAATCGCAGGCTCCGCCATCAAAAGCAGCAATAATGTCGCCTTTTGATACATTGTGACATGAGCAAATGGTCGCCGTTTCAGGCAGCGCGTCTGCGCCTAAGCCACCTGCTGGCGCATCACCTGAGGCAGGTAAAATCAAGCTTTCAGGATGCTCAGGTAAATCGATGCCATTTAACGCATATTGTAGAAGCGTGTCGTAGTCACTGGTGTCTCCGACCAAAACGGCGCCAAGCAGCACACTTTGCTCATGGTTAACCACCATTTTTTTATACACGCCATCAGGCTGATTTTCATAAATGTAGGTTTGCGCTCCAGGTATGCGAGCATGTGCATCACCAATAGAGCCCACTTCAACGCCCATCAGCTTGAGCTTGGTGCTCATATCTGCGCCTAAAAATTCTACATCGCCACCTGTTATATGACTCGCTGCAGCGCGCGCCATGGTGTAGCCTGGGGCAACTAAGCCAAAAATAAAGTTATTCCATAAGGCACATTCGCCAATAGCATAAATATCTGGCTCGGACGTTAAACAGTGATTATCAACCACGATACCGCCGCGTTCACCGATTTTAATCTCATATTGGCGTGCTAGCGTATCCTGTGGCCGGATACCTGCTGAGAACAGGATCATGTCGGTCTCTAAAAAATCCCCATCGGCAAAACACATGCGATAACGACTTGTTTGACCCGCTTCAATACGCTGTGTGGCTTTTTGGGTGTGAACTTGCACGCCTAGGGCTTCAATCTTGTCTTTTAATAGACGACCGCCGCCTGTGTCGACTTGAACCGCCATTAATTGCGGAGCAAACTCCACAACGTGAGTTTCAAGACCAGCCTCTCGCAATGCGTTCGCCGCTTCTAAACCCAATAAGCCGCCCCCCACAACCACACCGGTTTTGCTCACTTTAGCTGAAGCGCTGATATCCTCTAAATCTTCAATGGTGCGGTACACCAAGCAATGAGGTTGATCGTTCCCCTCAATTGGTGGCACAAACGGATAAGAGCCAGTGGCCATGATGAGTTTGTCGTAAGCGAAAACCTGACCGGATTTGGTTTTAACAAACTTACCTAGCTTGTCAATATCGACCACTGCGGCATCAAGGTGAAAATCAACACCTAATGCTTCATAGTGTGCTGGCGTGGTTAACGCGAGATCGTCCGCTGTCTTGCCTGAGAAATATTCCGACAAATGCACTCGGTCGTAAGCGAGTCTTGGCTCAGCTGATAACACAGTGACTTTATAAGTAATAGAAGGGTCGGTTTTGCCGTGGTTAGTGATTTGCTCAACAAAATGGTGGCCCACCATTCCGTTTCCTACCACGACTATATTGACTGTATTTGCTGACATGTTGGTCCCCTGAACGAAGTGTTTACTCAACTAATTTTGCCCATAAAAAAAGCCCACGCGACTGAGTGCTAACAGTCTGAGTGGGCTTCTTTGCCTGTTCCATGCTTGGCGCTAATTGCCGGCACAGTACATAAATGTATTTATCGCGAACGGTATTCGCTATCTAAAACGAGTTCAGTTAAATTAATGCAGGATCACTGCCAAGTATTAATTCCTTATAATTCATATGGTTATAATTCACGATTTGGGATTTGCATTTTATGGCGCTTAATTTTGGTGCAAAGTACCTAAAATGGAGCAAACACCATGGGCTGCTTTACGTTAAGTTGTGTACAGAACACGGCCACCCTCGGATTAGATCATTCCCGCGAATTGCTGTTAAGTATCGATGGATTGCACATTGTTTGCCCAAACAGCCGTAAACAGCGGATTTTTGGTTCCTTTGTCTGCTTAAAAGCGGCACACTGAGCGATTAACAAATAGGTTATTTGTACTCATTAAGCGCTTTTTTGACTCAGTAAGCCCGACGAGTCCTAAGAAGCCGATTATATATCTCGTAAAGGAAGACTATTGAACATGTCATTATTTCGCTCGGCTTTTTACTCAGTTTCTGTACCACTCATTGCGGCCATCTCGATGTTCACCACCACGGTGGACGCCGCTTCAGTATGGAAGGTCACCTCTGGCGACAACAGCTTATATATTGGCGGCACTATTCATATCTTGGCCCCAGAAGATTACCCCTTACCCAGTGAATATGAAACGGCCTATCAACACGCTTCCACCCTAGTGTTTGAAACAGATATGACCGCGGTAAAAAGCGTTGAGTTTCAGCAAAAAATGTTAGGTATGATGACTTACACTGACGGCCGATCACTCAAAGACGACTTATCACAACAAAGTTACCAGAAACTCGAAACGCATTTAGCCCAGCGGGGTATACCGATTGCGCAAATGGCGGCAATGAAGCCGAGCCTTATCAGCATTACCCTGAGTATTATCGAACTGCAAAGCCTAGGCTTTACTAGTGAAGGCGTTGACCAATTTTACTCTGACAAAGGCACACACGCGGGTAAAACCATTCAATGGCTTGAAACCCCAGATGAACAATTGAGTTTTCTCGCCAATTTGGGTGGTGACGATAACGACGCCCTGATTGAATACACCTTGCGAGACATTAAGAAAATGCCCGTTTTAATAGGCGACATGCGCACCAGTTGGCGCGAGGGCGATATGCAAAAAATGGCGGACATCAGTATCGTGCCTTTTAAACAAGACTATGCACAAATTTACCAAGATTTGATTGTCACCAGAAACGCTAATTGGATGCCACATATAGAAGACATGCTAAAAACATCGAACGTAGAATTTATTATGGTCGGTGCCATGCACCTTGCGGGCGATGACAGCGTATTAAAGCAGTTAAAAGCGCAGGGCTACCGCGTAGAAAAATTATAGCGAAGCAGAAAACGGCCATTATTTATCAGGACACTATGCCCTCTATTACGCCCCCGACACTAACCAAAGCGCTCGCCTTGCGTTACGCGAGGCAAATTTTATTGCCAGCTATCGACCTTGATGGCCAAGAAGCCCTCATGGGTTCCAAGGTATTGATTATTGGTGTAGGCGGTTTAGGCTGCGCTGCTGCGCAATACGTTGTTAGTTCTGGTATTGGCGAAATCACCTTGGTGGATGATGACAAGGTTGAGCTGTCTAATTTACATCGCCAAGTTCTTCATCATGAACAAGACGTGGGCGTTAAAAAAGTCGATTCAGCGAAGACGAGTTTACTGGCCAATAATAGCCTGTGCGTTATCAACACCATTGATGAGCGCCTTGATGATAATGCGCTTAGCCAACACGTCAGCCAACATAATGTGGTGCTCGATTGCACTGACAATTTAGCCACTCGCCAGCAAATTAATAAACTGTGTTTCACTCATAAGGTGCCACTTATAAGCGGTGCAGCAATCCGCTTTGAAGGTCAAGTGAGCACCTACCTGATGGATAACCACAGTCCTTGTTACCAGTGCTTAAGTCAGGTTTTTCCAGAGCAGCAACTCAGCTGCATGGAAGCTGGCGTGATACCTCCGTTAGTAGGCGTTATAGGCAGCATGCAGGCATTAGAGGCGATTAAATATCTCACAGGGGCTGGCGAACTTCTCAATGGTATTTTGCAACTGTTCGATGCTAAATCTTCGCAGCTTCAACGCTTTTCTATCCCTAAAAACCCGCAATGTAGCATTTGTTCTAAAACGGGCTAATACAGCTCAATACACACAACAGCATTATATATTCATATACATAGCTGCTTGCAGTTTTATTTTATGTTTGGCCTTTCGTTACGTGGCCCTTGTCAGTAATATTGGTCGGCTAAGAAATTCCTCGAATAAGTAGTCTTTTATGATGATAACCAGTTGCGACACTCCAGGTTTGTTACCTTTATCACAGGCGCTAGATGCGATGCGCAGCGTTATTTCAGCCGTGACAGAGCATGAACAATGCGACTTAATGCAGGCTCGAGGACGTATTTTAGCCGAAGACGTTATTTCTCAGGTAAATGTTCCCCCTAGCGACAACTCCGCCATGGACGGTTATGCCATGATAGCTGCAGACTTGCAGCAACAAGATACCCTAGAATTAGTCGGCACTGCCTTCGCAGGTATTCCTTATGAAGGCACTGTGAATCCAGGTCAATGCGTGCGCATTATGACCGGCGCCATTATGCCAAGCGGGGCCGATGCCGTAGTGATGCAAGAAAATACCGCTGCGCTTGATGACCCCCCCCAACGCATTCAGTTTATGCAATCGCCTAAAGCCGGTAACAGTGTGCGAAAGGCAGGAGAAGATATTAGCCGAGGTGCGGTGGTACTCAACGCTGGCACACGCTTAACTCCCGCGCATTTATCTCTGTTGGCTTCTGTGGGAATTGCCACTGCGTCCGTAGTTCGTAAACTTAAGGTGGGCTTAATTGCTACCGGCGATGAATTGGTATCACCTGGCAATACACTTAATAGCGGGCAAATTTACGAAAGCAATCGTTATGCCCTGCACGGGATGCTAGAGGAGTTTGGCGCGCATGTGATTGATTTTGGCATAGTAGAAGACAAACCTGAAAGCCTACAACGCACCTTTGAAGAGGCTGACACGCGCTGTGACATTGTGCTTTCTTGTGGCGGCGTGTCCGTCGGTGATGCTGATTATGTGAAAGACGTTTTGCAAAGTATAGGCAGTGTTAATTTTTGGAAAGTGGCTATCAAGCCAGGCAAACCCTTCGCGTTTGGTCAATTAAGCAAAGCGTGGTTTTGCGGCCTTCCAGGCAACCCTGTTTCATCTTACGTTACCTTCGAGCAATTGGTGAAGCCGGTGCTTGAAACGCTAAGCGGGCAAACGCCGAGCATGGCTATGTTATTAAATGCCACCGCAGACTGTGATATACGCAAAGTCCCTGGGCGCGCTGATTATCAGCGAGGTATATACCGTTCGGGCGAAAACGGCCAATTGTTCGTCAGCCCCAACGGCAAACAAGGCTCAGGCGTAATGAGCAGTATCGCTCATGCTAATTGTTACATCGTGCTGGCGCAAGATGCTGGCAGTATCGAACAAGGCAGCACTGTACTTATTCAACCCTTTACCTCATTGGCTTATTAAGTGACCCTAAAAATCGAATTCAAAGCCCTTGCCCATTTGGCTTGGCCCTTATTAATTGCCCAAGTAACCCAAACGTTAATGGGCGTATCTGACACCATTATGGCGGGGCGCTTTTCCGCTACCGATATGGCCGCTGTGGCCATAGGTTTTAGCTTTACTATGCCTATGCTCGTATTTATTCAAGGCCTAACGTTAGCACTGCCGCCCATTATTTCGCGCTTTAACGGAGCAAAACAACTAGATAAAGTCGCCAATGCCAGTTATCAAGTGATGTGGCTAGCACTGTTTTTTGCCCTACTGTCCTTGGTGCTCAGCACCTTTCTGGATTTTTTCTTTTCGCTAATTGAAATGGAAGCAGACCTTCGCGTGATCACTATCGATTATGTGCGATATGTACTCTACTCCATGCCGGCTTTTGCGTTATACCAAGTGTTACGCAATGTGTGTGAGGGCCTGTCTATCACCAAACCGAGCATGATCATTATGATTATTGGTTTGCTGGTGAATATCCCTGCCAATTACGTGTTTATTTACGGCAAACTCGGCCTACCCGCTTTTGGCGGTGCAGGCTGTGGCATTGCGACTGGCTTGGTGTTTTTGGCCATGATGTTTGCCACGTGGGTGTACACCCTCAATTCTAAAAAGTTACAACAATATGCGCTTTACACGCGTATTTTTGCTCCCAACGTTAAAGACATGTGGGCTAGCCTCAAATTAGGCTTACCCATTGCCTTGACTATTTTATTTGAGGTCACACTTTTTACTGTCGTCGCAATCTTACTGGCGCCTTTTGGCTCTACGATTGTCGCAGCGCATCAGGTGGCTCTGAATTTCTCATCGTTGATGTTTATGATCCCATTAAGTTTAGGTATGGCGACCAGTATCCGAGTGAGTCATCTACTGGGTGAAAACAATCCATCACAAGCTAAGATGGCTACCCGCGCAGCACTATTAATGGGGTTAACCTCTGCCACACTGACTGCCACTATGACCTATTTGGCCCGGGTTCATATTGGTGAGCTTTACAGCAACAACGCTGAAGTCATAAACATGGCGGCAGGTCTTATGTTACTAGCAGCCCTATTTCAGTTTTCAGATGCCATACAAGTGGTTTCAGCTACTGCGTTGCGCGGTTACAAAGACACCGCAGCCATGTTCTATCTTAGTTTTATTTCCTACTGGGTAATCGGCATGACGATAGGCTGCGTATTAGCCCTCACTGATTGGATAGTCCCGCGCATGGCCGCAGCAGGATTCTGGATAGGCTTTATTTGCGGGTTAACCTCAGCGGCAATTTTGCTGGGCCTTAGGTTGCGCCACGTGCAGCGCCGCCAAGAAAACATGCCTGTTGAAATAAGCATTTAACCCGTTCTACAGCCACCTATTGTTACTCACTTTAGGTGGCTGTGATGATAAGGAAATACAATATCCGCTATCGTGAATAGTTCCCCATTGCATCGGATTGGCTTAACGATTATTGTTTAAATAATCGCCCATCCACTAAGCCCCGTCATGAAAAACCTCTTTAGTCTGTTCATACTTACCTGCGTTTTCAGCTCAGGCGCACTGGCTTTTGATAAAGCCAAGTTAGATAAATACATAGAAAGCCTAGATACCCATGACAAGGCCATGTTCAGTGTGGCTGTGGTGCAAAATGGCCAACCTATTTATCAAAAATCCATTGGCTATGTAGATATCGAAACTAAGCAAGCCGCCAATAAGAACACTCAGTATCGTATTGGCTCCATCACGAAAGTATTCACATCCACAATGATTTTTCAGCTTATTGATGAAGGTAAGCTTGCATTAGATACCAAGCTCGCAACCTTCTACCCGCAAATCAAGAACGCCGAATTGATCAGCATGTCCATGCTACTTAACCATAGAAGCGGTATTCATAATTTCACCGATACCCCTGATTACGAGCAATACATGACTAAAGCTAAAACCAAAGCTGAAATGGTAAGCTTGATTGGATCGTTAGACAGCGATTTTACACCAGACAGCGCGGCCAGTTATTCAAACAGCGGCTACGTACTACTGGGGTTTATCATTGAGGACATCACAAATGATAGCTACGAAAATCAGTTACATAAGCGAATTACCGCTAAAGTAAACCTGAACAGAACGACATTTGGCGGACCCGTTAAGCCGTCAGATAATCAAGCTCACTCTTATAAACATGCAACAAGCGAATGGGTCGCACATTCAGAAACTGACATGAGTATTCCATATGGGGCTGGCGCTATTATCTCTACCTCGACTGAAGTCGGGATATTTATCGAAAATCTGATGACTGGCAAGCTTACCTCAGCAAACTCACTGGCGAAAATGAAAGAGCTTAATCAAGGTTATGGGCGCGGACTGTTTGCATTTCCGTTTCATGAAAGAATCGCTTACGGACACACAGGAGGAATTGACGGATTTACCTCTCACACTGGCTACATTGGTGACGATGAGGTTGTTTTTACCTTGACCTCTAACGGTATGAACATGTCAATGAACGATATCAGCATTGCCATTTTAAGCATCTACTACGATATGCCGTTTGATTTACCTGACTTTGGTCAAAAAGCCATTACCTTAACCGAAAGAGAATTAAGCCAATACCAAGGTGTGTTTTCGTCAAAACAAATAGCGCTTAACATTACCCTCAAAACCGATGGGGCTATTCTGACAGCACAAGCCACCGGTCAGAAAGCATTTAACCTAACGTCCTATTCCAGCACTGATTTTCGTTTCGATCCGGCGGGAATAAAAATACAATTTGCCACTCAAGGGGAAAAGGTTGATTACACCACCTTTGCGCTCAAACAAGGGGGCGGTAAGTACACGTTTATCCGCGAGTGATGCCCTAACAACGAAAGGGAAACTCAGGGAAGAGCAGTACTAATCATTAATTTTGGCGAGCTTGAGACAAGTAATGTTCTCGGCGAATGGTCGCAAATTCATCATCCTTAATCGCTTTTCGCACGGCGGCTTCAACCAAGTGTTTATGCTTAAATAACGGCGAATTTTGGCTGATGGTTACATAATAGTTATTCACTTCAATGGGTTGATACTGGGCTAAAACAATATCATTTTGTAGGCCCATATCATTGATCCGTGGTAACGCACTTTCTTGAAAGTGGATAAAGGTATCAATTCTGCCTTTCTTTAACAGTTCTATCTTTTGCAAAAGCGTCGATACGGGAACCATTACCAAGTCTGTTTCTTGGTTAAATCTCTCAAAATATTTTGCATTTCGCGTCACGCCAATATTCAGCTTTCTCAAATCGGTAAAACTCAGTAGCTGGTTTTCATCACTTTTGCGAACAAAAAAAGTGTGTCTCAGGGTTTCATAACTTGGTTTGATATAAACGACTTCGTCTTGCTCACCATCCACACGCCGTAACCCGACTAACAGATCTAAATTTCCTTCCCGTAATTCTCTTATTCTTCTGGCAAAAGGCATGGGAATGATTTCAATTTCCATGTTCATATGTTTAGCAATATTTTTAAGATATTTGACTTGTAAACCGTTGATGAACTCCTTAGACACCGAGCTTTGAATGACATATTGCCCATAGGAAATCGCGGGAAATAATCCAAAGATTAAAATGAAAACTAAGATAAAAAAACGCATGTCTAAACCAGATAAAACAGATAATGAATCGTCATTATCACCCAGCACGGGATTTAAGCCAATAGCCACATACTACCTTTACGCACTCTGGCATCGGATTTCAATTAGCCGCAGAGGCAATAATCCTGTACGGAGGTATCAAGCACGGTGAATGAGTAAAGGCGTGGCCATCCATCTTTGAATTTGTAGACAGCGAAACGTTGCACTGTCTACAAACTGCTCGTTCAAAACGGTTTATAGACTTTAAAAAACCTAAAACGAGCAAAGCATATTCTAACTCGAGCTTATTTAGATACAGCTCAATGAGATAATCTTATCCCATTGAGCTGTCACATTCTGAGCACTTTTGTTAATGCCTAAAACTGCTAAGCAATGCCGGAATACCCGGTAACATTCCCACCATCGCCATGACGCTGGTCAATATAATGAACATTACCAATGGGATGATCCAACGACTCATGTGTGTTAGTTCTGCGCTTCGCTCTTTGCAGCCGATTAGGCCTAAGTTATCCAGCAGCATGGTTAATGACCAGCCAAATGCGGGGTTCACCAGTGATGACGCAAACACCACAATCGCCGCAGATTGTGTGGTTTTGCCTTCTCTGGTCATTTCCATACCTGCTTCAAGCAACGGAATAAACACCCCGACAATCAACGCCACACACAATACGGGTTGCCAAATAGCGAGATCCATTGGATACCCCCACACACCAGCAATGACACAAAACAGCGCGGTTAAAATAGCACCGGCAGGTATCGGGCGCTTGGCAATGGCCGCCGGCACAATGTAGGTGCCCCAAGACGAGGTGAAATTGGCACCGCCAAAAATAGAGCCAAAGGTTTGCCTTACCGATGCGCTCAGCATGGTGTCATCAATATTCATTTGTACTTTTTCGGTTCGCTGCGGGTAACTAATTTTTTGAAATACTTGATGACCTAAAAAGTCTGGTGACCACATAGCGACCGCCAGAATAGCAAACGGCAATACCACCATAAAACTTTCTACGGTTGGCATGCCAAGCATCCAGCCGGTATTTTCGCCCCACCAGTACATGGGGTTCATATTGGGTAAACCGGGTGCAGTGTGGAATTCAAAAGGTGCGCCTAGCAAGAAAGCAACAACGCCGCCCATGAGGCAGCTTAGTGGCACCGCCAGCCAGCGCTTTTTAAAGTGCTCTAATAAGGCGTACAACAAAATGGTCGCAAGAATAACGATAAAGGCAATGTGCGTCATTTGGATGCTTTCTGCCCAAGCAAACAGTTTCTTCACTTGGGAAATAGTGCCTATAAAGCCTAAATACAGTAATAGCCCGCCGCACACACCTTTGCTGGTAAGCCTTGCGAGTAAACTACCGCCCTTGCTAAATGCCAATATCAAACCAAAGGCCCCGATTAACAAGCCAAACGCCATAGGATGACCGCCTGCAGCCACCACAATGGGGATCAAAGGAATAAGCGGCCCGTGGGTGCCTGCGAGATTGGCGGTGGGTAGAATAAACCCAGAGAACAACACAATAAAAACCGAGACGATGAGTAGCTCGTAACGAACATTCTCAAGCACAAAAGCATCACTTAACCCTAGGGTACCTGCAAAGGTAGCGGCAATAGCACTGACCATAACCACCTTGCCAATTGTTCCGGCCAGTGCCGGTATCGTATCTTCTATCTCGAAACGATAATCCCTAAAAGGTAAGTTTGCTCGCCAACGTTTAGGCTGCATAATTTGCAGTTCATGTTCGAGGTATTCATCTCTAGTGTTGAACTCTGAGCTGGGCCTGTGCAGATCTTCGTAACTGCCTGAGGGAGAAATCTGCTCTGTTGTCTCAGATGGTGCAGAGCCCGCATCGTCGTGTGTTCTGGTATTCATGTATCTCCTAAAAGCGAGTGAATTGCTGAAAATAAAAATCGCTTTCGTTTAAAGCAAAATTGAACAGAAGCGAAGAATAAATCAAATACCGACGGCTAGCGCATAAGCAAAAGGTCTTATAGAGTAAGTACAATTTTGCTAGGGAGATAACGTGGAGAGGATTTATGGGTGAATACAGCTTTTTGATCAGTATAGGAATAGTATTTATGCTCGGTACCATGAGTCCTGGCCCTAGTTTTATATTGGTCGCAACAACCGCGGTCAGCAAATCAAAAATGCAAGGATTTGGTGTCACGTTAGGCCTCGCCATAGGTGCCGCCATTTTCGCGCTTTTAGCGATATTTGGCTTGTACGCTATTTTACAGGCAGTGCAATCTATGTATGTTGCTCTAAAAGCGCTTGGGGGAGCGTATTTACTATACCTTGCTTATAAGATGTGGAAACACGCTAGTGAACCAATGAAGGTGGTAGCACCTGAGGAAGCAAACACAAAAAATTTTTTAAAAGCGGTGCTATTGGGGTTAACAACCCAGTTGAGTAACCCGAAAACAGCCATCATCATTGGTAGCATTTTTGCCGCTCTCTTGCCAAATGAAATCCCAGTATACGGTGAGGCACTACTGTGCTTACTCGCGTTCACTGGGGATGTTGCTTGGTACTCCTTGGTCGTACTCTTGCTGTCGACGAAGAGAGCCCAACATACTTACTTACGATTCAAGCAACACATAGACAGATTAGCAGGCGGATTATTGGGGCTATTAGGCATTAAACTCGTCATTGATTAACGTTTCCAGAAAATCATAAAAGTCCATAAAACGAAGAGCAACATGCAAGCTGAGTAACCGAATAAACACGTCCCCCTAAAGCAAGGCTTACTTGCTATCGTTCTGCACTTTTTTTGCTTTTATCGATTCTGCTATCGCCTTAAATTCATAGGTTGGGTAGATATCCGTGTCAAAAATGCCCCATGCTGATTTTTCAATGGCAAGGTTAAGGGTACGTAAATCTTTTGGGTGAATGTTAACCGTAATCACCTGCCCTAATCCCATCATCACATACCAAGATTCAACCTCTATGCCTTTAGGTGGAAACGACTGCCAGAAACGATTTTCATCCATTTTCTGTTGTAATTCAGTCAAGCTCTTGTCTTGCTGATGTTTCAGTACCACAGTCACAAGGATTTTATCGCTGTTAATGGTATAGTCTTCATTCGCAGATGCCGTTGAAAACAAGCCGTAAAAACAAAAAACGGCCATGAGTACAGACCTCAGATATTTTTTCATAGAGCAACCTTGTGAGTAACGTGAGATGGCATCTTGTTATGTTGCCAGTGATATGAGGAATTCGGATTTGCTTAGCCAAATGCCTTTATTCTACTTAAGTATATGACAACATTAGGTAAAGATTCCTCTAATATTAAGCTTTTATATCAGTATGAAGTGATCAACCAACTTGAACCAAGAAAGGCTAGAAGCCAAACAAATTGACTCCAACACTAGCCTACTAAGGCCCGTGGCCTATTTTTTTGGTTTTCTTTATGCTGTTCTGACTGTGGCGCATTTCTTCTTATTAGAAGAGCCTTTTAAGTGGATTTTGTTCTTAGCTGCGCTAGCCACAGCCGTAATTAATACCGCCGTTGGTTTTCGAGCGAATGATATCGATCCGCCGCGTAAAGAAGTTGTCCTTTTACTGCTTATATTTTTAGCCAGTGCAAATAGCTTTTTGCATCTTTGGTTGTCGCAAGCGCCCGAACAAACCACCAATATATTCGTTACCATCATTGCCTCTGGTATCGTTTTGTCGCATCGAGCTCTGTGGTGCAGCGCAGTGCTATTTAATTGGATTGGGTGGATAGTCATCAGTAACGTTTTACAAATGGCACTCATCCAACATTTTTTCTTTGCGATGGCCATGAGTACCTTACTCAGTTGGTTTGCCCATTTGGCTCGGAAAAACTTGGTAGAAAAACAACAAGAGCTTGAACGGGAACGCGATATCGCCCTTAAGCACGAAAAAGAGGCCAAAGCTGCCACAGAAGCCAAAAGTGCTTTTTTGGCCAATATGAGTCATGAAATTCGCACGCCCATGAACGGTGTTATCGGCATGATCGAATTGGTGTCGCAAACCAAGCTCGAAAAAGTGCAGCAAGATTACATAGCAACAGCAAAGCGCAGCGCTGACTCACTTATGGTGATCATTAACGATATTCTCGATTTTTCTAAAATAGAGGTGGGTGAGCTTACCATTGAGTTAGTGGAATTTGATGTTGAGCAATTTTTTGCAGAATTGCTTCACGACCAACAATTTCAAGCGAGTGAAAAAGGACTAAAACTGTCGCTTATAAAAGAAGAATTGCAACACACCAAAGTGGTTGGTGATCCCTATCGTATTAGGCAAATTGTCAATAACCTATTGTCTAATGCGATCAAGTTTACCCAGTCAGGCCATATACAAGTGCGTTATAGCTTGACGAGTTCAAGTGACAACTTGGAGTTGCACTGCGCTGTGACAGACACAGGCATAGGCGTGAGTGATGCGGCTTTGCCTTATCTCTTTGATTCATTCTCTCAAGCTGATACATCAACAACGAGAAAGTTTGGTGGTACCGGGCTTGGTTTATCAATTACAAAACAGCTTTGCAATTTAATGGGCGGAGACATAAAAGTGCAGAGTCAGTTAGCTAAAGGCTCAACCTTCGAATTCTCTGTCAAACTTGCTTTTTCACAATGTTCAAACACCGAGCTAGACAAGCCTAGCGCAGCCGTAACATTTCCAAACGTGCAAGTTTTGTTGGTTGAAGACAATTTTATTAATCAAGAGGTTATGTTGGCAATTCTGCAAGGGTTAGCAGTAAGAGTGTACATCGCCAATGATGGGCTTGAGGCAATCTCCACCTTGAGTCGTTGCCAAAAAACACGGTTCGATCTCATTCTTATGGATTGCCAAATGCCAAACCTTGATGGTTACGAAACCACTAAACGCATTCGCGCGGGTGAAGCGGGCGACATCTTTAGAGACATTCCCATCGCTGCGCTAACGGCGAACGTGCTAAATAGCGAACGGTTAAAATGCTTCGAATCAGGAATGAACGAGTATTTGACTAAGCCTGTCGATTTTGACGCATTAAAATCGATTTTGTATAAATACCAACACGCTAATCTCGAACAGTAATACAAAATTATCTGTCGAGGTTAGCGCCGCAAGATTGCTAAAAACACACTCGATTACCGATGGCTGAAAGCGCGAAGCGCGCTAATCAGCCCATCTTTTTGTAGTGGTTACTAGGCTTGTTTTTTCCAGTCCAGCAAGGTCTGAATATGCCCAGTAGATGCAGCAATTAAATAACACGCTTGTAAATAGCCCTTCATTTTGAAGTCTTCTAGTTTTTGCCCCTTTAATTCAGCGAGTTTCGCTTCATTAATATTATACAGGCCGTCAAAGCGCTTTTGCTGACCATCTTTTAGGGTAATACTCAGTTGCAACTCTTCAATCAAGTCCAGCTCGAGCAACGCATTGATAAAGACCTCAGTACGGTTGTTTCCTGACATCAATTGACCCAACAAATCAACCATTTGGGTCAGATAAGCACTGGCGTTACCTTGCTCATCAAATAAACGCTCACCTTGCTCAGTGTTTACCCTGGGGCTATCCATATCCACTGTGAGTACGGTATTCTCGCTAGTTGGCTTGGCGCCGTTTTCTGTCACCCCCACCAAAAATGGCTGGCGTCTCAAATGAATAGGCACATAATGCGTGCGCCATTCATTATTTTGCAAAAATAAGTTTTCACCCGCTTCGAATCCCGTCAACACATTTAGACCAAACTGCCCCGTGTTATTGTCTTTCAAAAAACAAATAGGATACGCAAGGGCAAGTGCCCTCACCTCATCGGCTATCACTGGAATAAAGTGTACATTCTCGCCGAACTCGGCGCCCCTCTGCGTTTTTATTAGGGTTTTACTATGCTGTTTAAAATCGATTAGTACTGGCTGGGCCACTGCCGCCTCCTTGTTATGCTTGTTTGCTGACTATCCGGGAGTCATGTCGAGTTGAAAAAGTTTACACTTTTTGTAACCCATACTGATAAATTTTATTTATTAACGCGCGGTTACTCGGTAACGTTTTAAGCATTTGCTGAATTTGTTGCGTGTTTTTTTGGCGAAAATTAGTGGCTCTTTGTTTGTATGAGTCTGACATACCCAACGGGTTCGGCTGCGTATTAAACCCCATGCCGTAAAGCACGTACTGATAGCTGGCCGCGGGGAACACCTCTACCGCATGCTCAAAATCATTATGCCAAGGCGGTTGATATTGCCACAGAGTTAATTGGTCTTGCAGGCTTTGAGGAATGCTTGCTGGGTCGCGATTGTCTATCCAAAAAGAAGAGTCATCGCGTTTACTCAGCATATAATGCAGTTTCAAAAAATCGATGATCCGTTCCCATCGGTACAAGAACGTGCTGTTGAAGCGCTTGGCAACGATTTCCATCGCATCCCGTGTCGCAGGGAATTGGTCAGCAATCATTGACGCTGATATCTCAACGAGTAACAAAGATGATGCTTCTAAGGGCTCAAGAAACCCTGCGGATAACCCAATGGCAACGCAGTTCTGGTGCCAGAATTTTTCTCTGTGCCCGGGATTTAGCGGAATTTTACGAATATCAGCTTCGTTTACATGGCCACCCGTTTGGGCGATATAGTTGAGCAGCTCTGCACTCGCTTGCGCCTCATTGGTATGAGCGCTGGAATAAACATGCCCTACCCCGCGCCTGTTTTGCAGACCAATATCCCACACCCAACCGGCTCGTTGCCCGGTAGATATCGTATGCGAGGCAATAGGTGCATCTTCACTCTCATAAGGCACGTGTACCGCTAAAGCTTGATCCACAAACAATACATCCTTGCAGGACTTAAAACCAACCTTAAAATGCTCTTTAAGCAGCAGTGATTTAAAGCCAGTGCAATCGATAAACAAATCCCCCTCGATATCGCCATTAGCGGTTGTAGACACACTGGCTATATCATTATTTTCAGCGGCGTTAATCCTTGTTACGTTATCCAGAACATGGCGCACGTTTAGTTTTTCAGTGCAATGTTGTTGCAAGAAGGCTGAAAAACGTCCCGCATCTAAATGATAAGCATAATTAATAATGGACGTGTATTCAGCGGTCGCAATTGATTTTGGGGCGAGCCCTAATTCACATACCGCCTCTTGCGGGCTGACCGCTTGCGAGAAAGACTGTTCGAACGGGCGCTCCATCCAATGACGAGCAAGGTTAGTGCTGTCAAAGTCTTGGGGTAACACAAGTGGATGATAATAAAAATCATCTTCGGCTCCTGTGACCCACTTAGCAAATTTAGCCCCTTGCTTGAACGATACATTGCACTGGCGAATAAAGTCGGTCTCTCTAACACCCATCGCCTTTAGTGTGCGACGCATAGTCGGCCAAGTTCCCTCGCCCACACCTATGGGTTTCACATCCGGTGATTCCACTAAGGTAATGCTAAAACCATCAGCATATTCGCTTTGAAGTTTGGCGGCTATTGTGCCAGCGGTTATCCATCCTGCGGTGCCACCGCCTACAATCACGACCGATTTTATTGCTTGTGCCATATGACTCTCCAGAGGGCTTATTCTCTTACTAAGCTAAAAGGTAGTAAAACACTTTGCAGGTGCTAAAAGCCATGCTTTTCACCGATAATAAAAAGCCGCCCATAAAGGCGGCTCGATTTAATGCTTATAGCGTCATCTCAGCATTCAAGTACATGTTTACCTGAATGCTCTGTAGTGGCGCCCCTACCATTTACCACTAATACCAAAGCTGAAACGTGGGCCATATTGTTCAGCAGAAATCAGTTGCTCTTGGAAGCGGCCGTGACGACGAACCGTTTCATCCGTCAGGTTTAAACCATCAACATAAACAGTAAAGGTTTCGTTTATCTCGTAGTTTATACTTAAATCCCACTGACCATACGCTTCAGTGAACGTTGGCTCAGTACCAAGAGACAATAAGAAATCATCACGCCAGTTATAGGCGACCCGCACTTGAAGCTTCTCATTTTCATAGAAGCCGACCAAGTTACCTGAATCACTTAAGCCCGTTAATGCAATCGTTTGGTCAAAGTCATATGGGTCAAATGACTCATCGCTGTCCACCAAGGTGTAGTTAGCCACGGCACCAAATCCGGTGTCAGAGAACATATACTGGGCGTTCAACTCCCATCCATCAACCTCACGATTTTGCAGATTGTCTGGTGTGGCCACATCAAATATCACAATAGGATCAGATGCTTGGCTTAAACACGCTGGGTTTGGCGTATCAGATGAATCTGGGCAGCCAGGGCGTGGATTAATACTTGGGTCTCGCAATGGATTGCCATTCACATCGTTAATTGCGCGCTGCTCAACACCTGCGCCGATGAAGTTTTCTACGAATTTTTTGAAGTAACCCACAGAGGCATAACTGCCGTCATCGTCATACCATTCAACAGAAAAATCGAAGTTATCTGAGGTGATTGGCAGCAGATTAGGGTTACCTTGTGATGCGTTAAAGGGGCCTTCTGGTCTAGCATCAATGTTGGTTGACGGGAACATCGCACTTATTCCAGCGCGGGCCAGCGTGCGACTGTATGAGAAGCGGGTTTTCACTTCTCCCGTTAGCTCCATACTAAAATCAAGATTAGGTAGTATACGCGTGTAGTTACCATCCAGCTCTTGGGCAGTTGCTGTAGTATCAAATACGGGGCGCAACTCTTCTGCGTGGCGATAATTCAAGGCAACAATACCTGGCTGCACTGAATAAGCACTTACGTCAGTGTCTTCATAGCGTACCCCTACATTTAAATCGATAGGGAAATCGTTAAACTCCGTTCTGAAATCAAATGACACATACAAGGCGGTGGTTTTTTCATTCACCCCGTTCGTCGTCACGTCAGGCGCACGAAATAAACCTTGGTCTCTAACAATATCGACAAAGGTATTTGCGCTGAATTGCGGAATGTATGGAAACAACGCATTTGCACCAGAGAATTGGTCGGCAAAACCACCTAAGGGTTCAAACGTAAGTCCAAGATCATCAAGAGGAATATCAACAAATGAGAAACGCTCAGAAAGATAAGTATCGACTTGATAATCAGTGTGCATAACGCCGAAATTAATCGCTGCTAGTGCGCCATCTTCGATGTTTTCCCAGTTACCGTTTATCTGATATTGCTTTATATTATTTTCCATCTCGTAACCACGCAGTTGGTACAAGTCAGACACTATGTTGTCAGGGTTATACGCGCCACCAGCTAGGCCGGAATCATCAACAACTATAGAGGGGATTTCTCCGCTAAAGTTTGCCCCAATCAAAGCAACCGAGCCCGATGGGTTTTTCAAGTTAGCCAATGTTTCCGCTGTTTGTCCATCAGGGTTCGAATGAGATGTTGAATCGTGGGCATCAAACGTGAGGTTTAGCGATTCCGTTGCTTGCCACTTTAGATTAAAACCAACCGAGTCATTTTCTTTTTTCTCATAACGTTCCCACGCCCAAAAATTGAGTTCGTCATTGACATTGGTAATATCAACTAAGGTTCCATTCTCATCAGTAGTTCCTGCTGGATTATCGAACCAGAACGCTTGTTTGTTTGTGGAGCTGGTTTCTTCGAAGCGTGACATGGTGTAATCCAAGGTTGCTTCAATGTCTTCGTTAGGAGCGAACTGCAACACCAACTGTGCGTTTTGGCGCTCACGCTCGGTGTCAAAGCGCTCTATTTCAGGTGTCCAAGGTACCCAATACGCTCCCGTCGGATTATTACTTGTGTTAATGGCACTGGCGTCAACGCCGTTTGGATTTGCACGATTACGTACCCAGCCTGATGATGTACCAACACGGTCACGACCGCTGTCACGCTCTGAATGAGATGCCGACAATAAAACGCCAAATTTACCATCAGCAAAGGTTTGACTGATCATGCCAGAGATTTCTGGGGTAATGCTACTACCTGTGTCTACACTGGAGTCATGGACTCCTTTGACACTTGCAAAGGCTTTGAAACCGTCGTAATCGAAGGGTTTTGCAGTACTGATATCGATTGTTGCACCAATGCCACCCGAGGCCACATTAGCTTTACCCGTTTTAAACACAGAGACACCTGAAACACTCTCTGAGGCAATTTCTCGAAAGTTAAAGCTTCTTGAAACACCGTCCGATTGCAATGCAGAAGAATTTGGCATTTGACGACCATTCAAAGTCACTAGGTTAAAGTTAGGCCCAAAACCACGCACAGTCACCTTGTTACCTTCGTTGTTGGCGCGATCAATCGACACACCACTGATACGCTGTAATGACTCGGCCAAATTGGTGTCTGGTAACTTACCAATGTCTTCTGCTGAAATAGCGTCTACTACACCTGATGATTCTTGCTTGATCGATGCAGATTTACTTAGCGCACTTCTAATACCAGTCACATTAATGACTTCAAGGTCGGCGTCTTCGGCTGCTGTGGACTGCTGCTGTGCATAAACGTTAGTGGATGACACTAACATCGCCATGCATATGGCATTCAGTTTAAATTTTGCGTTACTCATTTCGTGCACCTCAAAAAACATTGGAAATTCAGAATGAATCAGTTCTGGTCATGTCACATCATAACCAAACCAATATTGTCAGCAACAATATTGTTAACAATTCACAAACAATAATAAAAATTGTAGTAACAAGTCAATCTAAATCAACATTATTTTTACAAATTAACAGGAGAGCGATTACGCGTTAAGTGAAGGAGCACATGCCAAGCGGAGTCATTTATTACACGCTTTAAAATACATTTAGATTGGCTTGTTAACACTAACCCGCTGAAATTATTCGTTATAAAATTGCGATAACCGAATCAGCGGTTACAACAACCTAGTAGCTTTGAATTTCTAGCGAGGGGTTAACAGCACGATTGTTAGTACGAGAAAGTGAATATTAAGTCGTTGTTCTATGATCAATTGACACGTGTTAACGCTGAAGAGAAAGATCAAGAGCAAGAGCAAGAGCAAGAGAAATTAAAAGACAGGGATTAAAAAGGAAGAAATCAAAAAGCCGCTTCAAAGAGCGGCTTGGAATTTAGCACCTATCTCACTTACGTGAGACGACCAATCTCACTATTTTATATTCTTGCGAATACTGGAAATAGCGAGTTTCAAATCATTTTTACGCAGCGCGTCAACAATATGGCGATGCTCGTCCACCAATGTTTGCGAGTTACGAATACGTTGATAGTTCATGCGCATTCGTAGCACAACTGGGTACCATAAATTGGTTAAGTCTTCACCACCGGCCAATCCGACAAAATACTTGTGAAACTCGATATCGGTTTTGGTTAGCTCAGTAAATTCTTCTTTGTCAAAGTGTTCTTGCATCTTATCGATGATGGCATCCATACGGGCCAAATCCGCTTCAGATATATTGTTTTCCAATTGCTTTACTGCATGCTCTTCAATCTTACGACGAATTTCAATACTCAGTTTTTGTAACTCAGGCGTCAGCGGGCTGCTAACCGACGACCCTACATTGTCCTTGCTGACTAACAAGCCTTCTTTAGTCAATTTAATTAATACGTCTCTGATCGGACCGCGAGACGTACCAAAACGTTCAGCCAATTGTTGTTCATTCAACTTTGTGTTCGGCTCTAATTCGCCAGAGATAATATCTGAGCGCAATACATCAGCGATTTGCTCTCTGACGGAAAGAATTTTATTAGATTTCATAAGGTAAGCTTCCCAAAAAGCGGCATTATATTATGTACTATATACTAAACGAAAAAGTCTTCGTGTGATAAATATTTTTAGTTAACAATGCTCATATGTATAGCATGATCATTTAGGTTTGCAATTAATTGTTAACAATGTACAATTAATTCACGGTCAATTTACATAGTCAGGATTTCCATGAGTGTCATTACCAAACTAGACACACCTGCCATGAACAGTTCACAAATTCAGTCAGTCAATGTTGAGTTATTCAACGTGCCCCTTGACGAAGTGTTGAACGATGCTAAGCACGGCGATCATACCCACTTTGAGCTGATCCTATGCACCATTACTTGTACCGATGGTACTCAAGGTGTGGGTTATACCTACACAGGTGGTAAAGGTGGACGCGCTATATACTCACTGCTTAATGACGAACTAAAGCCTTTCTTGATGGGTAAAGATGCTAGCTGCATCAATCATTTATGGGAAGAAATGCAATATCACTTGCACTATGTTGGTCGTGGCGGTTTAGTCAGTTTCGCCATATCCGCAGTCGATATCGCCCTGTGGGACATTCATTGCAAGGTTCTTAATCAACCCTTGTGGAAAGTAGCTGGGGGCTGCAGTGACCGCGTAAACTGTTATGCAGGAGGCATTGACCTTAATTTTTCCACTGAAAAATTGCTTGGCAATATCAAAGGCTACTTAGACTGCGGCTTTGAAGCGGTCAAAATAAAAGTGGGCAAAGAAGATTATCGCGAAGACGTGGCCCGCGTGGCGGCAGTGCGCAACCTGATTGGTCCTGACGCGATATTTATGGTGGATGCAAATTATTCACTTACAGTCAATAAAGCCATTAAGTTTGCTCAGGCGATAGAGCAGTATGATATCACCTGGTTTGAAGAACCGACCATTCCTGATGATTTTGCCGGTTTTGCTCACATTGCCAGCAAAATCAATATTCCGTTGGCCATGGGCGAAAACCTGCACACTGTTTACGAATTCAACCAAGCGATAAGCCAAGCCAAACTTGGGTTCTTACAACCTGATGCATCGAATATTGGCGGTATCACTGGTTGGCTAACGGTTGCCCAGATGGGCTACGCGAACAACTTACCTATTTGCAGTCATGGCATGCACGAATTACATGTATCTCTTATGGCATCTCAGCCAAATGCGGGTTACTTGGAAGTACACTCGTTTCCCATTGACCGATATACCACTCACCCTCTGAAACTTGAAAATGGCAAAGCCGTTGCGCCCAGTACACCCGGTGTAGGCGTCGAGTTCAAGACAGAGTTACTTCTTCCCTATTTAGTTAAACATTCCTAGGAGGCGCGTATGTTCGCTGCTCAATATATTGGTAATAAATCATTCAACGTAGTTGAAGGTCACGCTATTGCACCACAAGCCGGTGAAGTTCGCCTTGATGTTGGCTATGTGGGCATTTGTGGCACCGACATGCATATTTACCATGGCGTGATGGACCAGCGTGTGTCTATTCCACAAACCATAGGTCACGAAATTTCAGGGGTTGTGGCGCAAATCGGTGAAGGCGTAGAAGGCTTTACGGTTGGTGAAAAAGTCGTGGTTCGCCCATTGGACTGGTGCGGTGAATGCCCTACCTGTGAAGCAGGTTTAACGCACATTTGTCAAAATCTCAAATTCATGGGTATCGACACCCCTGGTGCTTTTCAATCAAGTTGGACGGTAAAAGCCCGTACTTTGCATAAATTGCCGGCAGGTGTGGATTTGAAACAAGGTGCATTGGTCGAGCCTCTTTCTGTGGCTTGCCATGACGTGCGCCGTTCTCGCTTAAAAGCCGGTGAAAAAGCGGTTATCCTCGGCGGTGGCCCTATCGGTCAATTGGTTGCAGCGGTCGCTAAAAGCGTTGGCGCTGAGGTATTGGTGTCTGAGCCGAACGACAGTCGCCGCGCATTTGCCGACGAGCTTGGGGTGAAGTCTGTTAATCCTATGGATACCGACTTAGCGGCCTACGTCGACGAATGGACAGGGACAAAAGGTGCTGATGTAGTATTTGAAGTATCCGGCGTGTTACCTGCTATTCAATCGATGACCCAAATTGCTGGACGTCGTGGCCGCATAGTGATGGTGGCGATTCATTCCACTGCACCACCAATTGATTTGTTCCAGTTCTTCTGGAAAGAGCTTGAACTATTAGGTGCCCGCGTTTATGAAGCCGCTGATTTTGATTGGGCAATTGAATTAATCGCCAGTGGTCAAATAGACTTAAAACCTTTCATCAGCTCTGTGAGTCCGCTGGCAGATATCGGCAGTGCATTTGCCAATATGGACGGCAATCCGCAGGGCATGAAAGCCCTGGTTGAATGTAACGCTGAGCAATAAAAAATAGGGCAGAAAGGAAAATTAATATGTTAGAAAAATTCAGTTTAGAAGGTAAAGTTGCTCTAGTAACGGGTTGTAAGCGCGGCATAGGTAAAGGGATCGCGCTAGGGCTGGCCGAAGCAGGCGCGGATATCATTGGCGTTTCAGCAAGCTTAGCGCTTCAAGGTTCAGACGTTGAAAACGAAGTGAAAGCACTGGGTCGTAATTTCAAAGGTTATCAATGTGACTTTTCAGACCGTGATGCGTTGTACGCTTTTATTAAAGAAGTTAAAGCTGATTTTCCTAAAATCGATATTTTAGTGAATAACGCAGGCACTATTTTGCGTGCTCCCGCAGCGGAACATGGCGATGATTTATGGGATAAAGTGATTGACGTAAACTTAAATTCTCAGTTCATTCTTAGCCGAGAAATTGGCAAAGAGATGGTGGCCCGCCAGTCGGGAAAAATCATTTTTACTGCATCATTACTCACCTTTCAAGGCGGCATCACGGTACCGGGCTACGCGGCAAGTAAAGGCGCTATTGGTCAATTGGTGATGGCACTGTCAAACGAATGGGCAGGCAAAGGCGTGAATGTTAACGCTATTGCACCGGGTTATATTGATACTGACAATACACAAGCATTGCGCGAAGATAGCGAGCGCTCGGCGGCAATTTTAGGCCGAATTCCGCAAGGTCGCTGGGGCAACCCTGACGACTTTAAAGGGCCAGCGGTATTTTTAGCTTCTGACGCTGCCAGTTACGTCAATGGCGCTATTTTATTGGTCGATGGCGGCTGGATGGGGAGATAATCTCAATGACTGTTCAAGATTTACACTTTAAAAACAAGGTTAATTTCATTGGTGGCCAATATGTGCCCTCTAACGAATCCGATACGATTGACATACTTAGCCCGTCAACTGGCAAAGTCATAGGCGAAATACCGGCAGGTTGTAAAGCGGATGCTGAAAATGCCTTAGAGGTGGCTCAGGCCGCGCAAAAAGCATGGGCTAAATTAACCGCTCGTACACGCCAGAATATGCTGCGTACCTTCGCGAACAAAATTCGTGAGAATAAACACATCCTTGCCCCTATGCTCGTCGCTGAGCAAGGCAAATTGTTATCAGTAGCCGAAATGGAAGTGGACGTAACCGCTACGTTTATCGACTACGCATGTGACAATGCCCTGACCATAGAAGGCGACATTTTGCCTTCAGATAATCAGGACGAAAAAATATACATTCATAAGGTACCAAGAGGCGTGGTTGTGGGCATTACCGCCTGGAATTTCCCTCTGGCATTAGCCGGTCGAAAAATTGGCCCTGCGCTTATTACCGGTAATACCATGGTGTTAAAGCCTACCCAAGAAACGCCACTTGCAACGACAGAGCTTGGGCGTATTGCCAAAGAAGCAGGCCTTCCCGATGGCGTATTAAACGTCATAAATGGTACTGGCTCTGTGGTCGGGCAAACCTTATGTGAAAGCCCCATCACTAAAATGATCACTATGACAGGCTCCACTGTCGCGGGTAAACAAATTTATAAAACCAGCGCAGAGTATATGACCCCTGTCATGCTTGAGTTAGGTGGTAAAGCGCCGATGGTCGTCATGGATGATGCCGATCTTGATAAGGCGGCAGAAGATGCACTGTGGGGGCGTTTTGCAAACTGCGGACAGGTATGCACTTGTGTAGAACGCTTATATGTTCATGCAAGTGTTTACGATGAGTTTATGGCTAAATTCTTACCTTTAGTGAAAGGGTTGAAAGTCGGGGATCCCATGGATGCAGACTCACAAATGGGCCCTAAGTGTAACCAGCGTGAAATTGATAATATCGACCACATAGTGCATGAAGCCATCAAGCAAGGTGCAACGGTTGCCACTGGCGGTAAGACGGCAACAGTTGAAGGCTTCGAAGGCGGCTGTTGGTATGAGCCCACCGTTTTAGTGGATGTTAAACAAGACAATATAGTGGTGCACGAAGAAACCTTCGGCCCCATTCTACCTATCGTTAAAGTCAGTAGTATGGAACAAGCTATCGAGTTTTGTAACGACAGCATCTATGGTTTAAGCGCTTACGTACACACCCAAAGCTTTGCCAATATTAATCAAGCTATCAGTGATTTAGAAGTCGGTGAAGTGTATATCAACCGCGGAATGGGTGAGCAGCATCAGGGCTTCCACAACGGCTGGAAACAAAGCGGTTTTGGCGGTGAAGACGGTAAGTTTGGCCTTGAGCAATACTTGGAAAAGAAAACCGTTTATATCAATGAGGCTTAGTTTTTTATTGGAATTCATATCGCAACAACGCTCACTGATAGTCTAAATAAGCTCAGGCAAGTTTAGACGAAAATAATAATAATGTACCAACGCAGTGCAAGTCAGTAAGTGATGTGCCCTACAACCCAAAAGGGTAAACTTAGCAATAGGTTTACCCTTTTTTATGACCTTTCTACTGTGAAACACGTCCCTATAAAGTCGCTTCCTGGGTATCGCTCTTTAGCTATTGTTAGTCAGGTTTTTTACCCCCAGCAATGATAAATTAATGCGTGCTTTCACGGCTATGGGGCTTTCTGCGCGTGGCACTCGCGCGATCAAGGGTGCATTAAGTAAACGCGCCAGACTGTGGATGTTCTCTTCCAAAAATGGCATTTCTGGCTCAAGCATATTAGCGACCCAACCAGCAACATTAAGACCGTCCTGCTCTATTGATTGTGCTGTTAACAATGCGTGATTAATACAGCCTAACCGCATACCAACAACTAAGATCACTGGCAGTTTTTGGCTAATGGCAAAGTCAGATAAAAACTGTTCTTGGCCTTGACTATTTTGACCAAGGGGTAAACGCCAACCGCCCGCGCCTTCTACCAAAAGCATATCGCTTTTTTTCTCTATTAAGGCTACGTAGCCTTCGTTTATGGTATCTAACTCAATGGGAGCCCCCTGGCCTTTAGTCATTAACTTTTCGCAGGCTAAATGCGGCGCGATAGGCTCTGCAAACGCAATTGGGTTTACTTCATCGTAGCTAAGTGGGGTATTACTGGCTTGTTGTAACGCCAGTGCATCTTCATTTCTAAGGCCCGCCTGGGTCACGTCGCAACCAGCGGATACGGGTTTATATGCCGCTGTTGATAAGCCAGCGTCATGACACGCTGCTAGTAACGCACAGCTAACAAAGGTTTTGCCCACTTCAGTGTCAGTGCCTGTCACGAAAAAAGCATGTTGCTTACTTTCTTTTAAGGGCCTTTGATCTGAGGGCGCTTGCTCCGCAGGCGTATACTCTGAAGAGCCTTGTTGTAAGGCATTTTTGCTGATGCTTTGCTGATGACTTTTAAGGTGGCGTTGATTAGTGCTGGGTGAGTCTAGCGACATGGCGCTTTCCTTAACAATTCGATGATAACGGTGATAATAACGATGACGATGCCAGCTTAAGGTCAGCTCATTGCTTGCTAACTGGCTTTACCAGGCTTAAGAAGCACACATTGTACGTCAAGGGTAACCCTTGATTACGGCCAAATGTGCTTTGATAGTAGAGCTCAAGTGCATGTAGCGTGTTACGGCTAATGGCTTTTTGTCGCGTGTTGCTGGTAACGACATTAGCGCCAATGTTTTTTATTGACCCAAGTAACTCGCGCACATCTTTATGCCATGTCACGTAACTTTTCTGCTGTGTGGTCACCTGTAATCCAGCGGCTTTCGCCGCACTTGACCATGTTTCGGCTGACGCAAATTGATTGATTTTGCGCTGACTATCAACGTGCTGCCAACATGTATCTAGCTCATGCATGGAGCCTTGGCACATGATGGCCAGCACGCCACTTGCCCCAGGGGCTAATACGCGGTTAATTTCAGTACATACTTGGGTACTGTTTCTACACCACTGCAGCGCCATGGATGAGAACACACCACTTGCGGCACTATCCCCCAAGGGCAAATGTTCCGCGTCACCTTGAAGCCAACTAATATTATTGTTAGGAGCGCCCTCAACGGTTTGCTCTCTTGCGTGCTTTAGCATCCCTAGGGCAAGGTCCATGGCGAAAATATGTGATGTGTGCTGCGTATTAATACGCGCTAATTCACGCGTTACCCGCCCAGTGCCGCAGCCAATATCAATAATGCGTTTAGGCAATATTTGACTGTGCTCGTCACATATTTCAAAGAACAATTCCAAGGCATCATCGGCGATATCGATTTGTACTTGCGCTGCAGCATCGTAACGCGTTGCTGCACGGCTAAACTGTTTGGCAATACGAGACTTGAGTTGCTGTTCATGATTAATATTGGTGTTAGCAATATTATTTTCAACGCTTTCTATTCGCGCAGAATTTGCAACAGGGCGAATCTTAGCGGCTGAATGCTTAGCAGAAACATTTACCTTATCAGCCACATATAAAGCGGCATTACTTGTCATCAGGTAATTCATCCATCACAAGCGCTAAGCCATCCACTAAGGCTTGAATGTCTCTTTTATGGTGAGAAGCACTCAAGGTAATGCGCAAGCGGTCCGTTCCTTTTGGCACAGTCGGCGTGCGAATAGCGCTGATCCACAATCCCATTTCCCGCAGCCGTTGACTGATAACTAACGTGCGTTTCGGGCAACCAATAATAATAGGCTGAATAGCGGTGATGGATGATGTCAATGGGATCCCAGCAGCAGTGGCAAGCTTGCGAAATTCGTCAATATTTTGTTGCAGTAAGCTTCGCTGATCACTTTGTTGAATCGCTTGCAAACTCGCCAAGGTGGCAACGGCTTGCGCTGGCGGCATAGCGGTACTGTAAATATAATGCTTAGCAAAATTACTTAAATAATCTATCAAATCTTGGCTACCGGCGATAAATGCCCCTGAGGTACCCACCGCTTTTCCGAATGTAGCCATCAACACTGGTACCTGATGTTGGCTCAAACCCGCTTGTTCAACACAGCCCATGCCGGTTTCACCTAATACGCCGAAACCGTGAGCATCATCAACCATAAGCCAAGCGTTATGCTGCTCACTGATATCCGCCAACGCGTGAAGCGGTGCTTGATCGCCATCCATGCTGAACACACCTTCGGTTACCAGCAATACATCTTGCTCTTTGCCTGACTTTTGCGCGTCGCTAGCGCGTATCTTACTCAGCTGAGCCTCTAGATGCGTGCAATCATTGTGCACAAATCGGCGCAAAGTAGCATTGCTGCCCATCGCTCCATCGAGCAAAGAGGCATGCATTAACTTATCTGCCAGTATGTAGCCCTCCCCGCTATCTTGAGGAACAGAAGAGTGGGCACTGACCTGAAACAGAGCCTGACATACAGCCTGATTCGCTCCAAAGCCAGAATTGAATAACATGACTGCTTCACGATTTAGGCTATGGGCTAAGTTGTCTTGCAACGCTTGATGAGCTCGGGTGTGGCCAGTGACCAAAGGCGATGCACCACTACCACCGCCAAATTGGCCAATACCATCTACCCAGCCCTGCATCACAGCAGTTGATTGGCGCATACCGAGGTAATCATTGCTGGAGAAGTTTAAATAGTGCTGACCACCCACCTCGATTAGCGCACCAATAGAGGAATCTAACGTGGTGACTTGGCGAAATAAGTTGTCTTTGCGCCGCGCGGCGAGCGCGGCTTGAATAAAATCAAATGCCATTAAAGGTTTACTGTTTCTGGTTTTTTCTGAGTAGCATCATAGAACATTTCAGGTGCTTGAGGTGCTTCATTGGTTTGAATTTCATCTAGCAAGGCCGCTTGATGAGCTTCATCAGAATACTCGCGGGTTTGCTTGGCATTGATGCCCAACTTTTTGAATAGCATCACGTCTTCATGCGTCTCAGGGTTTGATGTAGTCAATAGCTTGCAACCATAGAAAATCGAATTAGCACCAGCCATAAAGCACATGGCCTGCATTTGCTCATTCATGGCTTCACGCCCAGCAGATAAGCGCACGAATGATTTAGGCATCATGATACGGGCAACGGCGATAGTACGAATAAACTCAAAATAATCTAAGTCTTCTACGTTTTCCATTGGGGTACCTTTGACCTTCACTAACATGTTAATAGGCACACTTTCAGGTTGATGTTCTAAATTAGCGAGCTGCATCAATAAACCCGATCGGTCTGAGCCCGTTTCACCCATACCAACGATACCGCCTGAACACACATTCATGCCTGCTTCACGCACCGCATCTAAAGTATTTAAACGGTCCTGATAAGTACGTGTGGTAATGATATCACCATAGAATTCTGGCGATGTGTCCAGATTATGGTTGTAATAATCAAGGCCAGCTTGTTGCAATGCAATGGCTTGCTCACGCGTTAACATGCCAAGGGTCATGCAGGTTTCCAGGCCAAGTTTTTTGACTTCACGCACCATGTCGGTCACATAAGGCATATCGCGCTCTTTGGGATTTCGCCAAGCGGCACCCATGCAAAAACGCGTTGAACCAGCCGCCTTTGCCTCGCGAGCGCGCTGAATGACTTTTTCAATTTCCATTAAACGCTCTTTTTCAAGACCGGTATCATAGCGGGCACTTTGCGGGCAATATTTGCAGTCTTCTGGGCAAGCACCCGTTTTGATCGACAGTAAAGTACTGACCTGTACGTAGTTCGGGTCGAAATGCGCCCTATGTACGCACTGAGCTTTAAACAATAAATCGTTAAATGGCATGGCGAATAAGGCGTTCACTTCTGCTAACGTCCAATCGTGGCGTACTTCACTGGCGCCACTGCTGCTAGATGCGTCGACATTGACTGACATACTTGGTCCTTTACTTCATAATAATTCGCGCTTAGTCTAAGTCCGCTCAGCACATTGTCAACTTAAATTCCTTTTCAAACTTTACAAGCGAGTGTTTTTTGAACAATTCAATACAGGCAAATCTTGCCTTTGACCAACAACATATTTGGCACCCGTATACATCAGCTATCGATCCATTACCTTGCTATCAAGTGTCCGGTGCACAAGGCGTATATATTCATTTGGCCACTGGCGAAACGCTCGTTGATGGTTGTTCATCCTGGTGGACGGCCATTCATGGCTACAATCGCCCAGAATTAAACGCTGCGGCTAAAACGCAAATTGATAACTTCTCTCATGTCATGTTTGGCGGCTTAACGCATCAACCTGCAATTGATGTGTGCAGAAAATTAATCGATATGACTCCAACCGGCTTGGAGCGCGTTTTCCTGGCGGACTCTGGTTCGGTATCAGTCGAAGTTGCCATGAAAATGGCATTGCAATACTGGGCGTGTCAAGGCAGTCCAAATAAGCACAAATTTATTACCCCGCGCAATGGGTATCATGGCGACACGTTCGCAGCTATGTCGGTATGCGATCCCGTAAACGGCATGCACTCGTTATTCACCGATGCTCTGGCCCAACAGATTTTTGCCCCCGCACCACAAACGCGTTTTGCGCAAACCTGGAACGAAGATGACATCGCGCCACTGGAAGAGCTGATCCAGCAACACTACAATGAGCTTGCAGCGCTGGTTATTGAGCCTGTGGTGCAAAATGCGGGCGGTATGCGTATTTATCACCCTGAATATTTAAAACGTGCTCGTCAATTATGTGATGACTATGGTCTGTTACTTATTTGCGATGAAATTGCCACTGGCTTTGGCCGCACGGGCAAACTGTTTGCCTGTGAACATGCTGATATTAGCCCAGATATTATGTGTGTCGGTAAAGCGCTGACCGGAGGCTATGTGACGCTTGCCGCCACAATATGCACAGAAGATGTGGCACAAGGCATTTGCCAAGGCAGCCCTGGGGTATTCATGCATGGACCCACCTACATGGGTAACCCTTTAGCATGCGCCATCGCAAATGCCAGTTTAGATATTATTGCCACCGGTGCTTGGCAGCAGCAGGTACAAAACATTGAGCAACAATTAAAACAAGAGTTAGCAAAATGTGCTGAGCTTGAAGGCGTGGCTGATGTGAGGGTACTAGGCGCAATTGGTGTCGTTCAGTGCAAATCTGCTGTTGATGTGGCCTCGTTACAGCGAAAATTCGTTAAAGCGGGTGTGTGGATCCGTCCTTTCGGTAAGCTAGTTTACATCATGCCGCCTTATGTTATTCAACCAAACGAGTTGCGCCAGTTAACACAGGCAATTTATGACGTGCTGAGCTAAGTGGAATTGGCTTAATAGACGTTGGCCCAATAAGACCGCAGCACGTGTCAGTGCATCACAGGTGGCGTCGTGTTCATGTGTTTAACTTGCTGAGCCAATAACGTCGCAGCTGGGTCCTTGGGACATTGGCGAATGAAATATTGATAATCAATGATAGCCAGTTGCGGGCAGGCCAATTCGTGCAGCAATACGCCCCTATCTCTGCGCTCGTAAGGGTTATTGGGGCACAAGGCAATCAACAGCTCAATACTTCGCAATGCTTCTTCGTAGCGTTTTGCGTTGATTAAAGACGCTTTAAGTTGATTTAACATGTGAACGACCACTTCATCACAACTTGCTGTTTCAAGCGCCTCTTTGGGCATGGTTTCGTCGTCAATTTCCTCAATGACCTCAAAATACATTTGCTCTAGTATTTCTTGGCTGAGAAGACGCCCATCGTTTGGGTCAATGAATAAGCTGGTGCAGGCTACAGGGGAGTCAGAATATGCCTCTCTATTACCCTGCTGGGATGACATTAGGCCGTTTTGCAGAGTTGCTTCTACCTCTGGTGGAGAAATATCACAGCGCAGTAAAAAATGCCCAGGGAAATTAACACATGCCACCTTAAAACCCAGATGTTGTGCCACGCTACTAAAAACGATCCCTAATGTAACAGGTGTACCACTGCGATAATCGAGAACCTGGTGCAGCACACTTTGGCGCTCTACTTCACCTGGGCTTATGTCACCCCTTAAACGTGAGCCGCTAAAGGCTAAATCTCGATAGAAGAACTGAATTAAACGCTCAAATGCGGCCTGATCAGGCTGTGATATATGAGCCATAACCTTGGCTTGTTTGGCCCATCGTTCCACTTTTCGCAAGCATGTGCAGATGTCTTTTTTAGCACCCACAATATACTGGCTTGCAATAAGTCCTGCGCGCGCCAGCTGGTTATTTTGAATGGCTTGCTTTATCAACTGCACTGAAAAATATACCTCATCCGTAATCTATATATTTTATCGGAAGATGAAGCGTATTCTTGATAAGAAATTTAGTGGAATGTTGTGAACTCGGTTCGACAAAAAAGCGCAGTACTGCCTGCACAGATCAGGCTGCAAGTATCTAATACCATTCCACGTTAATCAGTGAGCACTCAGCGAGAGCATAAAAGGACTTAAACAAGGCGCATGACTGAATGAATAGTTGCTCTCTTTCGACGTCATGTAATGCAGTGTAAGCCCTATTAAAACGCACCTCAGAATGCGGATTGATATAACAGTGTTAAGCGAACAAAATTGGTTGCTTACTGATCGCGACCAATGCGGTGAAGGCTATCCAGCTTAACGCCCCCACTAAACCAACGACACGCATAAAATTGGTACGTGCCATCTTTAATGCTAACGCCACCATAAATACGTACATCAACAAACCCACAAACTTTTCAGTGACCCATGGGGTGACAAATGGGTATTGGCTAATCATGACACACAAAGTCGCAGCACTTAGGATCAGTAAGGTATCAACAATATGTGGGGTAATTTTCACCCATTTTTTTTGCAACATACTTGAGCTGGTCATGGTCCAAAAAAAGCGTATAACAAATAACAAAACACTCAGCGCTATGCAGGTTAAGTGAATGTGTTTGACTGCTGTGTACATGGGTTGGTCCTTATGATGTTAATCGTATTTTACGTTAATTACCTAAATTAGAATCGGGCTAGGTAACCAAGAATCGGGGCGCATATTAACGCACAGCCCCCTGACTGACACCCTCAATTTGATGAATATTTTCACTTAACAAGGCCACCAAATTTGGGTCAAACTGCTCTCCTGCCAATGCTTGTACGCGTTCCAGCGCTTTTTCAACTGACCATGCTGCTGTTTCTTGTGCAGGACAGCGCATGACGCTGTAGGCAATGGCGATAGATGCCACGCGTGAATACAAGTGAATATTATCCCCTTTCAAACCATTGGGATAACCTTGTCCATTCCAATATTCATGGTGCTCTTTAGCTATCGTGGCGGCTATTTTGATCAACGGCTTGTTTGACCCTTTTAATAGCCGATAGCCAAAGTTAGTGTGCTTATCGATTGAGTCAACATCGTCTTGTGTGAGTTGCTCTAATTTAAATAACGCATGGGTAGACCCGCACAAGTTGCCCACATCGTGTAAGGGCACCGCCGAGGTTAATAGTTTTAGCTGCGATTTGTCCAAATTTAGCGCTTTCCCTAGTACCTTACACACATCAACGATGCGTTGCGTGTAGTCAAGACTGATTGCCCCATCTTCAGTGACTTGTCCTAAACGCTCGATAATTTCCCGTTGGGTGTCTTCGATGTCCTTGGTCAACATGATGTTGTCAAAAGCGATTTGCACATTTTGCGAGAAAATTTCTACTAGTTTTTTCTGGGAATCAGTTAACTTTTTTGGCAATCCGGACAAGTAAAGTAAAGAGCCGGAACCTCGTTTACTCTCACAATACGCTACCAGATACTCGTCTTCGTAAACCAAAGATTTGTTGTTCAGTGCTGCGCGACACGCTTCTAAATGCTCCCCTGATAACACCGATGACAATGACTTTCCCGCCGCCCTCTTGTATTCACCCTGTCCAGTAAACACATAAAGCTGCTCTAAGGAGTTTAAACGTGATGTCTCTGAGGACTTAGGTCCCGCGACGGCGCAGGTTAAGTAAGCTGCATCTTTGCTGCCCCCGAGTAAAGATGAGAGTTGCTGTACGATGCCCTCAATGAAGTGCTCGACGGAATGAGTTTGGAATAGGTTAGCAGATGCTGAGATAATTTTTTCTAAGCCAATGCGATTCTCATTGATTGCCACTATGTCACGATAAGACCGCAGCGCTGCAATAACCACAGTGAACAGCTTTTGCGCAGTTAATTCGGTTTTAGACTTATAGTCATTGATATCATAATTGATAATCACATCACGCTCTGGGGCTTGACCTGGTTGGCCTGTGCGTAAAATGATCCTGATGAAATGGTTATTCGCTTCATTGCGAATAAAATCGGCAATTCTTAAACCTGCGTCATCGGTTTCCATCACCACATCTAATAAAACGACGGCAATGTCTGGTTCACTCAACAAAATTTCACGAGCTTGAACACCATTGTATGCACTCAGAAACTCTAAATTTTTATTTTGAAACTCAAAATCACTCAATGCCAGTTTTGTTACCGCGTGAATTTCTGGCTCGTCGTCGACAATGAGGATTTTCCATGTGCCTTGGTACTGAACTGTGTCTTCATCGGTATCGTCTGCAAATAACAACTCGTCGTTCATTCTACCCTTCCCTTCGCTTGCGCAATTATCATTCTGATTTCGTTGTACAACTATATGCATGTCTAAAATAGTACGCTTTTCAAACAGTTGCAATCCTGCAGCATACTAAGCGCTGACTAAACACCCAAGCGTAATACGAGGTAGGTCGTTTAAATCGTTAACAGAATGAACCTGCTCGAATCCATTGTTTACTAGCAGTGCTTGTACCCCTTGCGCTTGCTGATATCCATGCTCAAAGGCAAGCCAACCGCCGCTAGGCAAAAACGTTATCGCTTTACTAATGATAATGCGAATATCGTCTAAGCCATCTTTGCCTGATGTGAGTGCGCTGGCGGGCTCGAAACGCACGTCACCTTGTTGCAAGTAAACGCTGTCATCTTCCACATAAGGCGGATTGCTGACGATCAAAGAGAACACGTTATGCTGATTGTTTTGCTGATCTAGTTGTGTCTGTTCTAGCGCACTAAACCAATCGCTTTGCATAAAACGGACTTGTGGCAACGAGTTTAACTGGGCATTTTGCTTAGCAAGTGCCACCGCATCAGCACTTTTATCAATGCCCTGTACTTGCCAATTGGGTTTCTCACTGGCCAGCGCAAGGGCGATTGCTCCTGTACCCGTGCCAAGATCAAGCACATGAGCATCCTCAGCGATAGGAAGATTAAGCACAGTTTCAACTAATAATTCGGTTTCAGGGCGGGGGATCAATGTCGCGGGGGACACACGTAAACGTAGGCTCCAAAAATCACGATACCCCAGCAGATAAGCGATGGGGTAACCTGTTGTGCGTTTTGCCACTAGTTGCTGATAGGTGCGCAATTGCACCTCATCTAAAGGCTTTTCTGGCCACGTCATCAAGTACGCTGTTTCACATTGTAAAACATGGCACATGAGCAAACGGCTATCCAGCGCAGCGCTATCGCTGTCAATGAATTGCGCCTTTGCCAGTGCTAATTGCTCGGCGATACTGTGGCCACTAAGAGCACGTTGCAGGGTGCTCATTGAATTTAGCCTTCGTCAGATAATGACGCTAACAAATCAGCTTGGTGCTCTTGACGAATAGGTTCAAGCACCGCGTCTAAATCACCCGCCACAACGTCATCAAGACGATATAACGTCAAATTAATACGGTGATCAGTCACTCGCCCTTGAGGGAAATTGTAAGTTCGAATACGCTCGGAGCGATCGCCACTTGCCACCAAATTGCGCCTGGTCGAGGTTTCTTCTGCTTGACGCTTTTCTTCTTCAAGTTTGTTTAAACGTGATTGCAATACCGCCATGGCTTTGGCGCGGTTTTTATGTTGTGAGCGCTCATCCTGACATTCCACCACAATACCGGATGGTACGTGAGTAATACGAATAGCGGAGTCAGTTTTGTTGACGTGCTGACCACCGGCGCCCGAGGCACGAAACGTATCAATTTTAAGGTCAGCTTTATTCACCTCAATCGCTTCGGATTCTGGTACTTCCGGCATAACCACCACAGTACACGCCGAAGTATGAATTCGCCCTTGCGATTCAGTTTCAGGCACACGCTGAACGCGGTGACCACCGGATTCAAACTTAAGCACCCCATAGGCACCGTCACCAATAATATTTGCAATCACTTCTTTGTAACCGCCATGATCGCCTTCATTCATGGTAACCACTTCGACTTTCCAGCGACGTGCTTCAGCGTAACGGCTGTACATGCGAAACAAATCCCCAGCAAAAATCGCCGCTTCATCACCGCCGGCACCTGCGCGTATTTCAATAAAGCAATTGCTTTCGTCGTTAGGATCTTTAGGTAGCAACAGTATCTGCAATTCATCTTCATACTGTTCAATGGCCTGCTTAGACGATTTATATTCTTCTTGGGCCATTTCACGCATTTCAGGATCGCTTTCTTGCATCATTTCTTGCGCAGATTCAAAATCTCCCTGAGCACCTTGATAGTCTGCAAAACATTTAACCACGCCCTCAAGTTGCGAGTATTCTTTGGTCAATGCGCGGTATTTATCTTGATCGGCAATAATCTCAGGCTGACTGACTAATGCCTGTACCTCTTCAAAGCGCTCCGTTAATGACTCTAATTTACGCTGAACTGATTCTTTCATGTTATTCCTGCTAAGCACCTTTGATTCGCTGTGTACTTGTTGGTCTCAACCCAATGGCTTGAACCTGGCAATAGTACCGAGCAACATAGGTGTAAATGAAGTTACTTAGATGAGTCGTTTGCGCGAGCTAACCCTAGCGCATCCTGTAATAGACTCATATTTTTATTATCTTGCTGCATAGCAGCTTTTTTTAATGCTTTGGTCGGCGCATGTATTAACGAGTTCGTTAACTTATTCGCTAACTCTTTGATAACTTGCTCTGCTTCCTTGCCGTCTGCCAATTGATTTAATGCTTTGGCAATCAACGTATCTCGCTGACTTTCACTTTGCTGGCGAAAATCACGCAATACGTCTATAGATGATTGTCCTTGGCGCCATAGCATATATTGCTGAGCTTGTTCTTCAATCATCTGCTGAGCTTGCAAAGCAGCATGCTGGCGCGACTCAATGTTCTTTTCGACAATTTGCTGTAAATCATCCACGGTATATAGGTAGGCATCATCGAGCTCACCCACTTCGGCTTCGATATCCCTGGGTACGGCTAAATCAACCAAGAACATAGGCTTGTGGCGTCTGTCTTTTAACGCTCGCTCAACTAACCCTTTGCCGAGTATAGGCAACTGACTCGCCGTAGAGCTGATCACAATATCGGCGTCCTTTAAATGCGCTGGAATTTGCGTCAAGGTTAGGGTTGTTGCTCCCAGCGGCTGGGCAATGGCTTCGGCGCGTGCCAATGTTCTGTTAGCTACGCTGAGTTTTTTAACCCCTTGCTCATGCATATGCTTAGCAACCAGCTCTATAGTTTCACCCGCACCGATGAGCAACACATTACTTTTCTTTAATGAAGAGAATATATGTTTGGCTAATTGTACCGAGGCGTAAGCTACTGATACGGCATTAGAACCAATTTCCGTTTCGCTGCGCACCCGCTTGGCCACTGAAAAAGTCTGCTGGAACAGGCGCTCAAAATCACTTTTAATAACGCCAGAGTCTTTAGCACTGACAAAGGCCTGCTTAACCTGCCCTAAAATTTGCGGCTCACCTAGTATTAATGAGTCTAAACCGCAGGCTACACGCATAATGTGTTTTATGGCATCTTCTTGATGATATATATAACTATTAAGGCCTAGTTCGTCCGCTTTGGCTTGATGAAATTCAGCGAGCCATGTTGTGAGCGCGTCTGCGGTGAGGTTTTCCGCTTGCGCGTATATCTCTGTCCGATTGCAGGTAGAGACAATCACAGATTCATCAGCACCTGTTAAGTGTGCTAAAGATTTCAAGGCTTCGACCATAGCGTCCGGCGAGAAAGCGACTTTTTCTCGCAATTCTACTGGCGCAGTTTTATGGTTTATCCCAAAGGCAATTAAGGTCATGCGGAATACAGCTTTTTCATTAAACGGTGTTAAGGCCAGATCAGGGCGGCATTGTACGCAAAAGGTAAAACTATTGAAAGCACCCTGCTATGTATGTTCCTATAGCCTCCTTTCATTTTCTAAGTATGGTGCCTGTGAGCGTGCGTTCAACAATACATTCCGCATTACTTATTCTTATTACGATTTTACTCAACGCGTGTGCGACGCCTCCACCCCAAAATATTCAGGTTAATAGTCAAGAACATCAAGCTAAGTTAAGTCAGATACAGCACTGGAAATTAAAAGGTCGTATGGCCTTTAAAGGTAGCGATGAAAAGTTCAGTGCGAATGTAAATTGGCAACAAATCGACGACAGCTACCATCTTTCCCTCAATACCATGGTGGGCATTAATATTCTGACTATGCAGGGAGACAAAGAGTCTGCTGAGCTAAATATAGACGATGAGCAGTATCAAGATACGGATGCCAGCCATTTAATATGGCGAATTACCGGGTGGCAAATCCCGGTGTCGCAATTTCCATTTTGGATCAAAGGCCAAGCTCAGCCTACTGATAAGGTCATTTATGCACAAAGTGGCGTGATCGAGCAGCTAATCCCTGTTTGCGACAGCTGTGCGGGTTGGCTGATCACTTACCAAGACTACCACCAAGTGGATGAAGTCTGGCTGCCTCACAATATAAAGCTCAACAATTCCGCTCTTGGGAACCAAATTTTAATCAGAGTAAATCAATGGACCAAACAATAGATTGGTGGCCAAGCCCCGCCAAATTGAACCTGTTTTTACACATCAATGGCCGTTACCCCAACGGCTATCATCAATTGCAAAGCCTATTTCAACTATTGGATAAAGGCGATGAATTGGCTTTTACGGTCACGCCCCGTGCTGAGATTACATTGCTCACGCCGATAGACGGGGTAGCAAATGAAGACAACCTTATCGTTAAGGCGGCACGTTTATTACAAACACATACGGGCTGCTCCGAAGGTTGCGACATCCAATTACGTAAAGTGTTGCCCATGGGAGGGGGAATTGGTGGAGGCTCATCTAATGCGGCGACCACATTAATTGCCCTTAACTATTTATGGAAATGTAATCTAAGCCTGACAGAATTGGCGGAATTAGGCTTAGCGTTAGGTGCTGATGTGCCGGTTTTTGTCATGGGCAATACCGCTTTTGCTCAGGGTGTTGGCGAGCAGCTAACGCCTGTAAATATTGCGCAGAAGCACTACCTGGTTGTGTTTCCTGAATGTCACGTGTCTACCGCTGAGGTATTTAACGCCCCTGATTTGCCCAGAAATACACCACTTATTTCTTGGCAAGAGTATGATTTTGACCAAACACATAACGACTGCCAGCAATTAGTCTGTAATCGCTTTGAGAATGTTGCAAATACATTACGCTGGTTGTTAGAATACGCGCCGTCTCGAATGACAGGCACAGGTGCTTGTTTATTTGCGGTCTTTACCAGTAACCAAGAAGCAGAAAATGTACTTGCTAATTTACCATCAGGTTGCTCAGGTTTTGTCGCCAAAGGAGTCGATGTGTCTCCCGTGCACGACAAATTAGCGCACCTAGGTAGCATTAGCTAGCGCAAGTAAACGCGTCATTACGCGGCGAAAGGTTATATTAATACAGAGTATTTTTGGGATATCGCCAAGTGGTAAGGCAACGGGTTTTGATCCCGTCATTCGTTGGTTCGAATCCAGCTATCCCAGCCATTTTCACTTTTACGCACTGAGGAATTTAACGTGCCAGACATGAAGCTTTTCGCTGGAAACGCAGTACCTGAACTTGCACAGAAAGTAGCCGACAGGCTGTATACCAAACTTGGCCACGCCAGTGTTGGGCGCTTTAGCGATGGGGAGATCAGCGTAGAAGTACATGAAAATGTGCGCGGCTCAGACGTCTTTATTATCCAATCGACTTGTGCACCTACCAATGACAACTTAATGGAATTGATTGTCATGATTGATGCATTTCGTCGTGCTTCGGCAGGCCGTATTACCGCTGTTATTCCTTACTTTGGTTATGCTCGTCAAGACCGTCGTGTACGTTCTGCCCGTGTACCAATTACTGCCAAGGTCGTTGCCGATTTCTTGTCAAACGTTGGGGTTGACCGCGTATTGACTATTGACTTACACGCAGAGCAAATTCAAGGCTTCTTCGATGTGCCTGTTGATAACGCCTTCGGTACACCGATTTTGTTAGATGACATGCGTCGTCGTAACATTGAAAACCCAGTGGTTGTTTCTCCAGATATTGGCGGTGTTGTGCGTGCTCGTGCGGTAGCAAAATTGCTAAACGATACCGACCTTGCCATTATCGATAAACGACGCCCTAAAGCGAACGTTGCTCAAGTTATGCACATCATAGGTGATGTACAAGATCGTGACTGCATTATAGTTGATGACATGATTGATACTGGTGGCACTTTAGCCAAAGCGGCAGAAGCCTTAAAGGCCCACGGAGCTAAGAATGTTTTCGCTTATGCTACCCACGCTATTTTCTCGGGCAACGCGGCACAAAACCTGCGTGACTCTGTAATTGATGAAATTATCATCACTGACAGTATCCCCCTTAGCCCAGAAATAAAAGCCCTTGATAAAGTGAAGCAATTAACCTTATCAAACATGCTTGCTGAGGCCATTCGCCGCGTGAGCAACGAAGAATCAATCTCGGCGATGTTTGAATACTAACGTGTGCTGAGTGAGAATCTATTGAGCCGCTTTTACAGCGGCTTTTTTGTGCTCATTTTCTACCTCTTTATTAACCATTTATAGCCAACCAACTGGGTTTGGTACATAACTTGCGCCACCACGATACCTTAAACTGTTGGTGGAATAACGATGCAAGAAGTTTGGCAGTTTATCCCTTACCCGTGGCTGGTTGTTGGCGGGTTAGTGGCTATCAGTGTAATCACCATGTACTTAGTAAAACGCTTCGTATTGGTGCAATTACAAAGAATAAAGCGCAGTGAAGGCCGACATGTCACTAGCGTGCTGCTCGACTCTTTGAGTAAACCGCTGAATATATTTATTCTTGTCATCAATCTTTACCTCCTGCAATACCTGCTACTTAAATACGAATTAATATCCGATCAGTTTTATAAACAAGTCGATGTCACGGCGCAAATAGGCATTATCATCGCATTGCTGGTATTTGCAGAGCGATTTTGCAATCAACTTTTGGTCAATTACGCTGATACGTCAGAGGCCTTACGCAACAGCCAGAGTATTATTCGAGGTACCAGCAAAATACTCATTATCGGGATTGGCAGTTTAGTCATTTTAGGCACCCTAGGAATTTCTATTACGCCTATTGTGGCATCTTTGGGTATTACCTCTCTTGCCGTGGCACTCGCCCTGCAACCCACCTTGGAAAACTTTTTTTCTGGCGTACAACTGGTTATCGATAAACCCATACGGGTGGGCGATTTTGTTGAGTTGGATTCTGGCGAGCAAGGCTTTGTCGAAAAAATTGGTTGGCGCTCTACTTGGATTAAGATGCTACCGAACAATATTGTGGTCATGCCCAACAGCATGCTGTCACAGTCAAAGGTGATCAATTATTACTACCCTGAAAAAGAGTTGTCTGTACCGGTCGATGTGGGAGTGCATTACGATTCAGACTTAGAGCACGTAGAGCGTGTGGTCTTAGAGGTCGCAAGGGAAATATTGCACTCTCATAAATGGGGCATAGATGACTATGATACGTTTGTGGTTTTTCACACCTTTGATAGTTCAAGTATAAATTTTACTGTGATGCTGCGGGCTGAAGAGTATTTTAACCGCTTTTTTATTAAATCAGCTTTTATAAAAGCGTTACATAAACGTTTTCGTCAAGAGGGAATTGTGATCCCCTATCCCATTCGGGCAATCAATACACAACAAGAGCAGTCCCAGGAGGTGAATGCTTCGCGTTGATGCACATCGGAATCCCCGCCCCCAATTGCTGTTTTGGCTCCTGAACGGATGCGTTGCATGCTGGCCCGCTTTAGATAGACAACAACGGAGATCTTTCTTGTTAACTCACTATGTCAGTGGTAACATTCGCCGCCCTTTTTATAGGGCTGCAAATTATCTTGTTTTGATAACGGGTTAATTTAGCGAACATAGTAGATTTTGGTCGCAGAAATCTACACTTTATTACTTACTTATTGGAGTTATCTCATGTCTGAAGGAATTTTCACTCTAGACGCAGAAGTCCGTACTGATTTAGGGAAAGGTGCGAGCCGCCGCCTACGTCACGAAGACAAAGTACCAGCTGTATTATACGGCCTTGGTAAAGAAGCCGTTTCTTTAACTTTGTCACATAACAAAGTTTTCCAAGCGCAAGAATTCGAAGCTTTTTACTCTCACGTTCTTACCTTGAATGTTGACGGTAAAAAAGTTGAAGCCGTTATTAAAGACATGCAACGTCACCCGTTCAAGCCTCGTGTAACTCACTTGGACTTTTTACGTGTTGATGCGAAGCAAGCTCTTCAAACAAACGTACCTTTACACTTCGTAAACGAAGATAAAGCAGAATCTATTAAAACTCATGGTGGCCACGCTGAGCACCACATGGTTGACGTAGAAATTAGCTGTTTGCCAGCGGACTTGCCTGAGTTCATCGAAGTTGACGTGACTAACGTTGAACTTGGTCAGACTCTTCACTTGTCAGACATCGCTCTTCCTGAAGGCGTAACGTCTGTTGAACTTGCTAAAGGCGAAGATCACGATCTAGCTGTTGTAACCGTTAAAACTGCTAAAGGCCCAAGCGTAGAATCTGAAGAAGATGATGCCGAAGGTGAAGAAGCTGCTGCGGAATAAGTTGTTTGTCTAACATACAACTTATTGTAGGCCTGGGTAATCCAGGCCTCGAATACAAATACACCCGCCACAATGCCGGTACTTGGTTAGTTGAAAACCTTGCCCGGATGCACAATTGTACTCTGAGTTTACAAAGTAAGTTTTTTGGTTATACCGGTCGTGTGACGATAGGTGGCCAAGATATACGTTTGCTCATTCCCACCACTTATATGAATAAAAGTGGTCAAGCGGTTGCGGCATTAGCCGGATTTTATCGCATTCCCCCTGAATCCATTTTAGTGGCCTATGATGAACTCGATTTGCCCCCTGGCATCGCCAAATTTAAATTAGGCGGCAGTTCAAGCCAAAACGGTATTCGCGATATTGTATCAAGCTTGGGAAATAACAAAGATTTTTATCGTTTGCGTGTAGGCATTGGCCACCCTGGTCATAAAGGCAAGGTGTCAGGCTATGTATTAGGCAAAGCCCCCGCGAAAGAACAAGAACAAATGGATGCCGCAATAGATGAGGGCGTCCGCTGTATTGAAATACTAATAAAAGATGATATGAAAAAAGCCATGAACAGGCTGCATTCATTCAAAGCAGAATAAGCACATCAGTTAATACTGATATTAAAGATAAAGAGGATCTAAAAATGGGTTTTAAATGCGGCATAGTGGGATTACCAAACGTAGGTAAATCAACGCTCTTCAATGCTTTGACCAAAGCCGGTATCGAAGCCGCAAACTTTCCGTTTTGTACGATTGAGCCGAACACGGGCGTAGTACCTGTTCCTGATCCTCGTTTAGACAAGCTAGCTGCTATCGTTAACCCAAAACGTATCTTACCTACCACGATGGAGTTTGTGGATATCGCGGGATTGGTCGAAGGCGCATCTAAAGGCGAAGGCCTTGGTAACAAATTCTTAGCAAATATCCGTGAAACCGATGCGATTGGTCATGTTGTTCGTTGTTTTGATAACGACAACATAGTTCACGTTGCAGGTAAAATTAACCCCCAAGACGATATCGATATTATCAATACTGAATTGGCGCTAGCAGATTTAGAAACCACAGAGAAAGCCCTTTTACGCGTCGCCAAACGTGCCAAAGGTGGTGATGGCGATGCCAAGTTCGAACTTAAAGTACTTGAGAAAATTAAGCCGCATTTAGACGAAGGCGAGTTGTTGCGCTCCGTTGAGCTTGAAAAGGAAGAACTAAAAGCCATTAGCTACATGAACTTCTTAACGCTTAAGCCAACCATGTATATTGCCAACGTGAACGAAGATGGTTTTGAAAATAACCCATACCTGGATAAAGTACGCAGCATCGCCGAAGGCGAAAACGCTGTTGTTGTTGCAGTCTGCGCGGAAATGGAAGCAGAAATTGGTGAGTTAGAAGACGACGAACGTGCTGAGTTCATGGCTGAAATGGGCCTTGAAGAACCAGGGCTAAACCGTGTTATTCGAAGTGGCTACAGCCTTCTTAACTTAAACACCTACTTTACTGCTGGTGTACAAGAAGTGCGCGCATGGACTTTCCCAATTGGTTCTACCGCGCCGCAAACGGCTGGTATCATTCATACCGATTTTGAGAAAGGCTTTATTCGCGCCGAAGTCATTGGTTACGACAACTTTGTTGAATTCAATGGTGAGCAAGGTGCCAAAGACGCAGGTAAATGGCGCTTAGAAGGTAAAGAATACATTGTTAAAGACGGCGATGTTATCCACTTCCGTTTCAACGTATAGCTATTTTTAAGATCCGCTAGCGTATCTCCCCCCTTTTTTAAAAGAAACAGAGCTTTTTAGCTCTGTTTCTTTATGCCTAGAACGTGGTCTGTTATGTGCTGGGTAATTCACACCAGCGTTCATCGACTAAAGCATTAAGGAAAAACACCTAATGTACACTAGTATCACGTTAACTCACTATTACGTTAACTCGCGCACTGCATCTTAGCTGTGTGTTGCCGTGCTAAATTGGGGCTTAAAAATTAACTAAGCCACTTCAACTTTAGGTATTTTTATTATGCGCTTTTGGCCTTTCATGCTGCTTTATTGCTTTTTGAATATTGCCGCCCCTCATGCCAAAACGAATGAGACCCTAAACATTAGCTTATTAGTGGCCAGCAAAGGACAGCGAGCGGCATACCATCAATTAGCAGAAGCATTTGAACAGCGGCATCAAAATCTACGGATTGTGTTTACGGTGCAAAACGACAAACAGTACAAAGCATCGATAGAGAAGTGGCTAACCCAAAAAAATGGATTTGATGTCGTATATTGGCAAGCGGGAGAACGTATGGATCAGTTTGCCTCCCAAGGTTTATTAGAGCCGTTGGACGATTTGTGGCAGAAGAATAACTGGCTCACGCACTTCCCTCAAAGGATAACGAGAACAGTGCAACAAGGTGATAGTTTATATGCAGCGCCTTTCGCTTTTTACCAATGGAGTATCTATTACAAAAAATCACTCTTTTCCCGTCTAGCGATAGAGCCGCCTGAAACTTGGAATGAATTTCTGGTTGTTTGCGCAGCCCTAAAATCAAATGGCGTTACGCCTATCGTGGTCGGTGGGAAGGAAAACTGGCCGGTGGCGGCATGGTTTGACTACCTGAATTTACGTATCAACGGCCTCGCCTTTCATCAACAATTAATGGCTGGAAAAGTAGACTACACCGAGCCAAGGGTAAAATCGGTTTTTAGTGCTTTGAAGCAACTTATCGATTTAGGTTATTTTTTATCGGGTAGCCAAGCAAAAAATTGGCAGGATGCTATGCCCTATGTATATAGAGATCTGGCAGGTATGACGTTATTAGGCAGTTTTGTGGAGCAACAGTTTGTTGAGCAATTTCGTGACGATATCGGTTTTTTCCGTTTTCCACAAATAGACAGTAAATTACCGTTATTCGAAGAAACACCCATTGAGGTGTTTATGATCCCTAAAAATGCGCAAAACAAACCGGCTGCACGATTGTTCATGTCCTTTATTGGCCGTGCAGATATCCAAGAAACGCTCAGTAAAAATTTGGGCTATCTGTCCCCGCATCTGCAAGCAACACGGACCCACAATTACCATTCAAACCAGGAGCCTTACATATTCGCTGATAACCAGGATATCACCCAATTCTACGACCGTGACACCACGAAAAATATGTCTGTCGATGGTATGCAGCTCATGTCAGATTTTATTGATAACCCAGGCGCAAACTGGAACAGGTTCGCTTAAGATCCTTTCCGCAATCTGATATAAAATAGCGTTGTTAGTCTTTGTAGTGTATTTTTATCGCGGCCTGTGTACCGTTTTGGTAATGGCGAATGTTAGTGCTGCTAGGGTTAAATGATTAAGCATTTAGCTCCGCATATAGACCCCTAATGCTCATCAACAGTGAATTTACTATCCACATATCACTTACAATCAGCTAAAAATTGACTAGAAACAGAAGCCGAATGAAACCTATATTTGATATACAGCCGTCTTTAGGAACCACGCAAATCCCTTTAGATGCCCCCAGAGAGCAAGTACTAAATACCCTAAATCAGCCTTTCAAATCCATCAATAAGTATCCTGAACGCAAACTAGCAAGTGACGCTTTTTACCGTAACGATTTGCATGTATCTTACCAGGGTGATCCAGCGACAGTTGAATCCATCGAATTTGCTTACAGTGAACTATACGATGTCACCTTATTAGGCGAGTCTATTCTGAGCTTACCGGTGAAGAGTGCATTAGCAAAAATCGAAGCACTCACAGGGCACTCGCCAGTCACACATGATAACGGCTACACCTATGAAATTCCTGAGCTTGGATTATGGCTGTGGCGTGAATCAAACGATAACTTTGACGAAAACGGCTTTTACTTTTTTACTATTGGCATTAAAGCCGTCCGCTAATATCACTTAACAGACTATGCACGTTGAGCTAACGCAAATTGAATAGAGTCTAACTTCTTAGTGGAGGATTGATGGGAATCTAGAGTTTGCGTGTAGTGTAGCGTAACAAACAACGGCCACACCGTTAGCAATTCCTTGTGGTGCCTCATTGTTTCGGTGATTGCCTGTACCTACCTTTGAATTCCCGGCTGAACTGATATGAACTCACATAGCCCACTTCCATAGCGGCTTCACCGACATTCGTTCTTGTCGCTATCCTCATTGCTGCGTTGTTTAACTTCATCGCTTTAATAAACTGAATTGAAGATATAGTGGTCGCTTGTTCAAACTTACGATAGACGCAGCACGTCTCATTCACACTTTGGTAGCAATATCATCAATAGTGGCATCAACCCTAAGTGATTGAATAAGTACTCTATTGCATGAGCAATTTCGTTTCCTGCCCCAAAAGCACGCCTGCTTAAAGACCCTGATTCTCCCCTTAACACAGCGCAGTAAAGCTCTCGAAGACGGCTTTCACCAAAGATAGCGGTATCAATTGGATTACTCACCTACTGCATCAATCGCAATAAGGCTTCGCTGACGTGGTCATCCCATTGAGCCGATACTAATCCTTGCTGCTGTGAGCCACTTTCAGACGTTTTAACTCCGTAACCGGTACTTTGCATCTCAATCGTTCATTCCGTCATTACTTTTGAATCTAATAGGATGTAGGGGGCTTAAAATAAACGTCTTTCGTGATAATAAATGCGCACTAAACAGGCACTCATTGCCAACAGCTTTTTACGGCGGCTAGCGTGCTTGGATCGGCAGGAATGAAAATGATACTGCGGGATCCTTCCAAACCAGTCCCATCGAAAGTTGCCAGAGCTTAGCTTGCGCAATCAAGGGCAAATTTACAAAAAAGGTTCAGATAGAAGGTTCTTGTAAAATCTCAAGTAGAAGAACACTGAAACATCCACACCTCTTTCACATAAAATACTGATTCAGCATCTGCCAAACGTTTTTTTAGCAAAAAGATACCTCTAAATTAACTAAGACAAGAAAAGTCGATTGAAAATTTTATTTAGTTTCCTCAAAAAGACGCCGTTAATGTCAGGAATTGTGTGGTTTTAGCGGCTCAATTTCTATAAAAACAAATCTATTAAACCAGAGTAAACACAAAAACAGACTCATATTGCCAATTTTTTACTCACAAATAGAGTAAATTCACACCAGCTGTTTATTATGCGAGCAATCAAACATTTTGCTTTAAAAAAACGGTTGACGACTAAAAGCCTAATCAGCATAATACGCGCCTCTTCTGAGAGGGAGAGAAGGAATGGCTACATAGCTCAGTTGGTTAGAGCACATCACTCATAATGATGGGGTCGCAGGTTCGAATCCCGCTGTAGCCACCATTTCCTGTTTGACTATATTTATAATAGAGAAACAGGGAAAAAATGTGCGGGAGTGGTGGAATTGGTAGACACGCTGGATTTAGGTTCCAGTGCTTCACGGCGTGAGAGTTCGAGTCTCTCCTTCCGCACCATGTTTGGGATATCGCCAAGTGGTAAGGCAACGGGTTTTGATCCCGTCATTCGTTGGTTCGAATCCAGCTATCCCAGCCATTTTTTCAATAAATAGATTGTTGATATCTGTTTTATTGGGATATCGCCAAGTGGTAAGGCAACGGGTTTTGATCCCGTCATTCGTTGGTTCGAATCCAGCTATCCCAGCCATATTTAGTGATTAATATCACCAGTATATGCTTAAAAAGCCAGACTAATGTCTGGCTTTTTTCGTTTGGCCAACGAATTTATTTTAATTAAGCTTTTCCAGTCTTTTTCCTTGCCTTTTTACTGCCCTTTTCCCGTTTGAACCTAGACACACCCGGCTTTACGCGGCACACTTTATTCCAATCATCATATAATTAAAAATTACGGAACGTCTTTTGATTTCTGAACTTGTCAGTTTTATCAACAATATATTATGGGGTGATGGTCAGGTATTGATTTACCTGCTTATCATTGCGGGAGTTTGGTTTACCTTTAAACTAAATTTTATTCAGTTACGCCACTTTACGCACATGTTCGGTGTCATGAAAGGCAGTAACAAAAGTGACAAAGCAGGGATCAGCTCTTTTCAAGCGCTGTGTACCAGTTTATCCGCTCGGGTGGGTACAGGTAACTTAGCAGGTGTCGCAGTAGCGATTTCATTAGGCGGAGCTGGCGCTGTATTTTGGATGTGGGTTATTGCTCTACTTGGAATGGCAACTGGCTTTGCTGAAAGTGTTTTAGGCCAACTCTATAAAGTACGTGATGATAACGGTGAATATCGTGGTGGGCCCGCTTATTATATTCAACAAGGATTAAACAAACGTTGGTTGGCTATTACCTTCGCACTCTTCTTGTTCCTTGGTTACGGCTTTATCTTCAGTGCCGTGCAAGCCAACACGATTACTGACGCGCTAAATTTCGCTTACGATATCCCTACCTTACACTCTGGGTTAGTGATCATCGGTTTAGCGGCACTTATCGTAGTGGGCGGGCTTCGTGCTATTGCTCGTTTCGCTGAGTGGGTTGTTCCTTTTATGGCAGTGGGCTACGTAGCGGTCACCTTATTCGTGACCATTATGAACATCGACATGCTCCCTGGGATGCTCATGGACATCATCAAGTCAGCCTTTGGCTTGCAAGAAGCCGGTGCGGGTGCACTGGGCGCTGCCTTTAAAAATGGTGTACAGCGGGGGCTTTATTCAAATGAAGCGGGCTCAGGTAGTGTGCCTCATGCAGCGGCTAGTGCCACACCGAACCCGAATCATCCGGTTTCACAAGGTTATGTGCAAATGCTTGGGGTGTTTATCGACACCATGATTTTGTGTACCTGTACTGCGTTTGTAATATTGCTTGCGGGCGGTTCATCAAGCGACCAGATGGAAGGGATCCGTTTAACCCAAAATGCCATGAGTAGCCATTTAGGTGGTGGCGGTACAGAATTTGTTGCAGCCGCTATCAGCTTATTTGCTTTTACGTCTGTGGTGGCAAACTATGCTTACGGTGAAAGTAACCTGCATATGTTCAAGCTTGATAATAAACTCGGCAGAGCGTGTTATACCACAGGTTATTTGGCGATGATTTTGTGGGGCTCTATGGCCGCTTTACCAGAAGTTTGGGCTGCCGCGGATATGGCACTGGGCTTGATGACGGTGATTAACATTATTGCTATCGTCATGCTTACCCCAACGATTGTGGCCATTAGTAAAGACTATTTTGACAAGCACAAAAATGGAAAAAATATGGAATATCGCACCGGTGATTGTGAAATTCAAGGCGAGAGCGAAAAAGGTATTTGGGACAAAAGCGAGTAGACTTATTCACTTGCAAGGCGACTGATTTGTTTGTTTCCTTCTCAAGTAAATTACCAGTAAAAAGCCGCTGTGACGTTACGTCCAGCGGCTTTTTACTGTCCCGTTTACTGGTCTAGCGTGCTTACAAGACTAGTTCGATGTTTCAGAAATTAGTCTAGCAACAATTAATCCTAAGGCACGTTGTTGCTTTTCATCTGTGAGCTTTCCTTGATTATCGAACGCTGTCATTCCACCACCGATTGCCAATTGCTCAGGGATCACCATCACCTGAATATTGCCAAGCAGCATTCGAAGTGGCACTAAACCACGTAGCCCTCCAAGCGCGCCAGGGGAAGTAGACGCAAGTGCAGCCACTTTATCGGTAAAGGCTGATAACGGCCGTTCCTTCTCAACATGGGGGCGTGAGATCCAATCAATGCTGTTTTTAAGTAATGCAGAGAAAGAGCTGTTGTATTCAGGTGACGCAATAAACACCCCTGAATGCTCAATAAACAGCTGTTTCAATTTAATTGCATTTTCAGGCAAACCATTGGTGCCTTCATCGTCACCATCGTAAATCGGCATGGGGAAGTCTTTTAAGTCGATAAATGTCGCATCAGCGCCCTGCTCTAACGCCAATTCATACGCGACTTTAGCCAATTTTTTATTGAGTGAATCCTTGCGAGCACTGCCCGCTAAAAAGAGTATTTTCGAAGCCATAATTTTTCCGTTTAGTGATCCCGTAGCGAGTATCAAATAAGTCAATTAGTGGTAAAGTGCATGATGAGCTGGATAACGACCATCACAACCAACAATGGCAATATCCAACGGCTCATTTTTGACATTTGCTCGTTGGATATTCTAAAGCTTGAACGTTCAAGCAAAGGTACAACGATTAATAAGGCGATGAACAAGACGCCCAAAATAATTAAAACTGTCAATTAATGTTTCTCCTCATGCAGTTAAAATCGATTGATGCGCTTAACTAGCTTCATCGCTATTAACTTTCATTTGTAGTGGCCTTCATACCAAGAGCGTTAACCCGCACCATTACTGGCAATCCAGCGTTTAACATCACTTCTAACTACTGACATGGGGCGGGCACCGGGTAAAAGCAACAGATCATGAAAACGTTTCAAATCGAATTCACTTCCCAGCTCTCGCTCAGCCATTTGGCGCAACTCAACAAACTGCAGCATGCCGAGTTTGTAACCAAGGGCTTGGCCCGGTAGCGCCATATAACGCTCAACTTCTGCGATCACATCCGTCATGCCCGTGCCCGTGGTTTCATGGAAGTATTCAATTGCTTGTTCACGCGTCCACTTTTTACGGTGCAGCCCAGTATCCACGACTAAGCGCACCGCACGATATAGCTCTGCTTGTAAGCGCCCTAAATCACCAAAGGGATCATTTTCATACATGCCCATTTCTTTGGCGACTAACTCAGAATAAAGCGCCCAACCTTCCACATACGCATTAAAAGGCGCGTTTTGTCTAAGTAGACCAATATCTTGCTGTGCCATGTTAAGGGCAATCTGAAAATGATGCCCAGGTACAGCTTCATGGTAGGTCAGGGTTTTTAGCGAGAAGCTGGGGACAGCTGACATGTCTCGAAGGTTAATCCAAAAAATCCCTGGGCGCTCGCCATCTAATGATGGCTGGGAATAATAGCCACCGGCTTCCCCTGCTTCGGTGACTTTAGGAATACGCTTGACCTCAACCTTCTGCGTCGGCAAAGCGCCATAATACATATCAGTTTTAGCCATTATTTCGGCTATTTGTCCGTTAAGATCGTTTAATAGCTGCGCACGCCCTTCGTCACTATCTTGATATAAAAATTCAGGTTGCTCAGCCAGCAAAACCATACGCTCACCAACAGAACCCTCGTCGTAACCCTGAGCACGCAAAATAGTGTCCATTTCAGTGCTGATCCGCGCGACTTCATCTAACCCTAACTGGTGAATGTCATCCGGTGTGATGCTTGAATCACCTAAATACCGCACCTCGTGCAGATACATAGCGTCGCCATTAGGCTGCGCCCAAATTCCATCCCCTTGAGGCGCGTTCGCTTGGGTCGCTAATAAAGTGTCTTTCACGGTTTGATAAGCAGGGTAAACCACATTAGTTAATGCCTCTTGTGCCTGCTTAATCAAAGCGGTTTGTTCATCTTGGCTTAGGGGCGTTTGTTCAAGTTTTTTGGCGAACGAGGTCACTAAGGCATGTTCAGCAACCGGGCTGGCTAAAAAGTTCTCAAAATACGCTAAGGTTTTTGGATAGAGCTTTTTCGGTAATTGCACACCGTTTAATTTATCCGTTTTATATTTTTCAACCACACCGGCAACGAGAAAATCGAAGTGTTGTAATCGCGCGATATAATCCTGTGCTTCTTCAAAATTCGATACAGGCTGCTGCACTTGCATCACTTTAGGAACATCAATTAACGGACCTGAAAGCTGGTTAATAATGTAGGGTAAATGCCCGGCCCATGTGTCTATGTAACCGCCGTGAAATTCAGAAAAGCCAGCGTAATAGCGCAAAATGTCAGTCACTATTTGTTGATGTCGCTTTTCATCTTGAGCGAAACCCTTGTTATCAACTTTCGCCACCGCCATGGCTGCCGTATTCATATCGTCTTGCAGCTTGCGCATGCCCATGGCAGAAAAATCGGTAAAACGCCTGTTGTAACCCGCTCCCGCTAAGGATTCTGGTACACCTATCGCGGTGGATAATAGCGGCTCATAACGCAAAAACTGCTTAGTGTACTGCTCCACTAAGGTTTGCAGCTGCGCTTGACTACGCTGGGTATTGACCACGTTTTGTGCTTGCTGTGCATTCGGCGCTTGCAAAGCACTAGCACCTTGGTCATGGGAAGTAGAACAAGCACTCACTACCGCGCTCAGTGCGAAGGGTATCAGTAGACGTTTTATCATTATTATTCTCCTAAAATGGTGTTCAGTTTTTTATGATGAAAGCATTGTGCCAGCTTAATCTAACCCCATGGCATATTTCATGACTTGCTGTTTAACTACGCCGCCATTGTTAACCAGTTTCAAAGCGATATTACGCGCTGCTTTGACTAACGGGTTGCGCTGTTTAAATGTGCTGTATATTGCATCCATAGCACTCATCATGAGTAAATTATCATTGCGCCTCTTGCTTTCATACGCCGTGATATTTTCCGCTGAGGGGTTATCCCCATCGATGCAATCAAGTAACGCTGCCACATCTTTAAAACCAAGGTTAACCCCTTGACCAGCCAGCGGATTAATAGCATGAGCCGCATCACCCACCAGTACAACCCGTTGCTTAACGTATTGATTCGCGTGCATTCGCATCAAAGGAAAACGGGCTGTTTTTAGCACATCAAAATCCACTAACTCATTTGGAAACGCTTTTTTAATTTCCTGCTTGAGTGCAGTTTTAGATAATGCTTTTAAGCGATTGATGTTGTCACTGGTGTTGTACCACACCAGTGACGCAAATTGCCCATACATGGGCAAAAAGGCCACAGGTCCAGTTGGTATGAATTGTTGCCAGGTGATGTCTTGCTGGGCAGCATGGGTGATAATTTGAATAGCAAACGCTTGCTGGCGATATTGCCATCCTTTGGTACCAATATTCGCTGCCGTGCGCACGCGAGAATGCAGACCATCAGCCCCAATTAACCATTTACAGGTTAATTGACTCTGGTCAGCAAAATGCACCTCGGGGAACCCATGAGTGACGAGCTTAGTAATCTCACTTTGGGTAAACCAAGTCACATTTTCGCACTGCAATAACGCTGCGTGCAGGCCAAGCTGTAAAATACGATTTTCAATGATGTAACCAAGGCGCTCTGCTTGAATATCAGCGCTATCGAAATCAGTGCGCCCTGAGGAGTTCTCCCACACTGACAAACGCCGATAAGTGCACGTACGCATGCTTTCAATATGTTGCCACGCCCCTAAAGACGCAAGTAACGCTTGTGAGGTGACACTGATGGCTGACACGCGCATATCAGGCTCGTCATTTGCCTCGAACGGTTTTGGCATATTGGTTTCAATTAACGCCACAGAGAATCCCTTTTGCGCTAAGCCCAATGCCGTTGCTGCGCCGACCATACCGCCGCCTACTATACAAAAATCAAACACCTAAGCTTCTCTTATCATTGGTTTTTTCCAATGCGTTTATGATAAATAACTAACTCGAATTATGCCTCTAGATTAACACACATCCTACTGTTAGCGGCGATATCTGGGCAGCGCAAATTCTGGTATCCACGGCAAAACTCATACTAAAGGATAAGATCACATAACTAACTTTGCTTAAATACGTGTAATTTATACACTGTAAAAGAGGTTAATTATTTACTCTTTTTATAAAATTGAGATAAAACATATATTGCATTACCACCAGCCAGCACCTTATGTAACGGACACTAAAGGTAGATAGATCATGAATTATTCTGACAAACGTGTATTGATTGTGGACGACCAACGCCCCTTTCTCACACTCCTGCGCGGTGTGGTGAACAACATGGGGGCGCAATCTGTTGTAGCCGTTCAAAACGCCGATTCAGCGCTTGCTGCATGTAAAAAAGAGAAATTCGATTTTATCATTTGTGATCTACATTTGGGGGCGGGCAAAAAGAATGGTTATCAGTTTTTAGAAGAAGCCAGACAAAAAAATCTGGTTAAACCAGAAACCGTGTTCGCAGTAGTCAGCGCGGACTCTGACCGTCCGGTTGTATTTAGCAGTGTCGAGCACCAACCTGATGACTATTTGATTAAACCTTTTTCCCAAGCCCAGTTAAATTTGCGCCTGTCAAAGGCCTACCATAAACGTATCGCACTGCGCTCGGTTTATGATGCCATGCAAAAAAATAACACGCCCGATGCCATAGCGGCCTGTCGCAAGCTGATCATGTCTGGCACGCGCTACGCTAAAACATGTTGCCGCCTATTGGCTGAACTTTACTGGAAAGCGGGAGAATATTCTCAGGCGAAACACATGCTGACGCCACTGTTGGCGCAAAAACCCCAGCCTTGGGTAAGCATCGCGCTAGCAAAAACAGATATGTACCTAACCAATTACGATGCCGCTATTGCCCTTGCGCAGGATGTATCCTTACGCAATCCCATGCTTTTTGAAGCCCAAGATATTTTGGCCCAATGTTACTTGTTGCAGCATGACTACCCTAGCGCTTTAATCGCCATCGAACGTGCCATTGAGATTGCGCCTTACTCAGTGGAGCGACAACTGACTGCATGTAAAATTGCTCGACAAAATCAGCATTATGAAATGGTTAAGCTACGTAGTTTGGATGTATGGGAGCTGTCTAAAAAATCAATTCACCGGGATATCTCTCATCTTTGCTCATACTTTCGCAGTATTTTAGATGCCGCAGAACACTGTGACGACAAACATCTGCGTAGCCGTTACCAGCACGAAATGATGACGGCGATTGCCCGCTACCGTCACGACGATGCCCTAGCCAGAATTGATGAAGACTTTGATTACAATATCTACGAGAATATTCTTACTGCGCGGATCAACTACTTAGATGGGCGTTTACTCGAAGCAAAACGTACCTTGAGCGAATGTCAGCAGCAAATTGCAGTACGCTTTGAAAAATACCCTAGCGCCTTTGCGCCTGATTCCATAAAAGTGATGCTGGATTTAGGTGAATATGACGATGCCGAACGGTTGAGCAAAACCCTGGCGAAAAGTGGTAAACAGCTGGATGAAGGGACCTTGTATGCGCTGAAAAGTAGTGTCGAACAATCAGCGCAGCGTAGACGCGATTACCTAAATTTCAATAAACAAGGCATAGAGCATTACAACTGCGGGCGATATCAAGAGGCCCACAATGCGTTTACTCAAGCTCAAAAAGTGGCCCCGGTTAATACGGGTGTGGCCCTGAATATTTTGCAATGCAATTTAAAACTCATCGCGCAAATGAAGAAACCTGAAACCCGTGCCATCAATGCACTAAAACAGATGTATCGGCATTTGAAAAATATGGTTATGCTTGAGTCACACCAACAAAAATTTGAATCACTTAAAAGTGATCTCGGGAAATACGTAGAGGTAGCATGAAAAAAATAATCCTCCTTGTTAGCACCACACTCGTTCTCGGCCTTTCAGGTTGCGCAAACAAACAGAAACCCTGTGAAGATATTCTCGAAGTAAAACGCCAAGAGCAACAATGCAATGAATGGCGCAAGACCATGAATAACAAACAGTACCCGCAACAGGCTATCACCGCTAAAAAGCGCTACGAAGAAGCCTGCGTCAATTTACGCTACTACCGAGACGGTTATGACACCATCTGCAAGGGCAACGATAAAGCCATAGGCGAAAAAAAAGACCGACCGTAACGGGACTTGCGACTAGCTAAACAAAGTATTACCTCTGGCTTAATTAACCTTCTCTTTCGGCTAAGGACACATACAGCCGTTTTAGCGCGTTGAATAAATACACATTTACAAACCCACACCATTTTAATGGTTGAGCTTTGCCATCGCATAAGTGTTTTTTCCTGTTCGCTTAACCTCGTACATGGCCGCATCAGCCATATCCAGAAGCCCTTTTCGTTTATTTCCATGAAGTGGAGCACAGGCAATGCCTATGCTTGCCCCTATACTGACATTTATTCCGTTTCTTATTTCTATGGGCTTTGCGAGTGCTGCAAGTAGTGCATCTGCTGTTATGTATAACGTTTTATCCGTCGGCCCAATGTTTTGCATTACCACAACAAATTCATCTCCTCCAAGCCGGCCAACCATATCGGAGGAACGCCTTACAGCATCTTGCATTCGTTGAGCGCAGGCGATCAATACATTGTCCCCTGCTTCATGACCATATTTATCATTAATTTGTTTAAATCCGTCTAAATCGATACCCAATATACTAAGGGGAGTACTTTCCTGTGTACTTTCCATTAGAAAACGTTCAATTAACTCGTAACTAGCAGCTCGATTTTTAAGCCCAGTGAGAGCGTCGTGTTCTGCTTTGAATAGCGCAGCTGTCTCAGCGCGTTTACGCTCAGTGATATCGTATATAACGCCCTCTGTTATTTGACTCGCTACATTGTCTTTGCGCCACGCGGCTTGATGAACTGAAATAAGGCAGTGCACCCAACGCCTCCTCCCACTGCGAGGAATGAGTTCAAGATCTTTGGAAACCGTTTCTCCGGTTTCAGTCGCTTCTTTTTGCATCGCTTGCAGTTCTTCAGCGTGGTGAAAAACCTGCTTAACAAAATCCTCATTTTGCAATTCCAATAATCTAAAAAGCGGCACACCAATGACCTTTGCTACCGTTGGATTGCTATTTACCAGTTTACCGTTTCCGTCTAATACAAAAATGCCCGCACTGCTTGAATCGAAAATTTGACGATATTGCGTTTCTAACGCTTCAACATCAGCTCTAAGCTCCCTTTCTCGTTCCAGCGCTTGCGCATTTGAATCTAGCAACGCGTTTGCGCTGTTCATTAACATACCCACTTCATCGCGCTTATGAAGAGCAGGAATATTTAGGCGCTCATGTGTACCAGGACGCATAGCACGTAACGATATGGCAAGTTGGGTGATTGGCCGAGATATTAAAAACGTCACTACAGCGTAAAGCAACAACGCGAGCACTGATGCTTGAATTATCATCATCACCGTTAACGTCATTGCCTCTTTTCTTGACGCGGCAGCGATATGTGCGGGTTGTGCAAAGATCCGTATTGCACCAATACGCTCCTCAGCGTCAAAGGGTGAATAAAGTGCTCGCTCGATGTAGGGTGATCTGGCTGGCAGCGAATCGATGTTAGCGGCAGATTCAACCTCAGCGGATTGCAGCAAAATTTGACCATTATTGGAGTAGACTTCCACACGGGCAACAAGAGAATTTCGGGCCAATCCTTCAACGACCTCTTCAAGTAGCACAAGGTCTGACGCGTAAGCGCCTATAGCAACGGTTTTTTCAACCGCTTGCGTCAAATCATTCAAACTTGCCAGACTCGTCTCAATCGCTTTTTGCTGCCCTAAATAGTAAGCCGCAACACTTGCACCTATTGAGAATACACTGGCCCCTAAAACGATAACCAATAGCAGGCGCATTTGAAAACCAGTGAAGCGAATACTGCGCGTGATTTTACTCAAGAAAGCTCCTTGAGTATGAGCAATACACGAAGGTTTTCATCTTTGGGTACGGATGTTAACCACCCTATCGCACTGGGATTACGCTTAATGATATCTATCATGGCACGTTCATTCGGCAAGGGTTGCGGCGGCATGTTTTGCCCAGAAAACATTAAGCGCGACCAATAACTGTTGACTTGCGCCATGCTCAAACCGGTTAGCGCTCGGTAAAAAGCACTGGAAATAGGCTTGCTTCTGGGCAAGTCAAATACCAACGCGAACTCTCCATTTGCAAAGGCACGACTACGGCCCATAAATAAGTTGACCGCTTCTTTCTGGCTTAATGACTGCTGTTGATTACTTGAATGCACCACAATATAAAAATCCGCTCTGGCATGAGTACATATAAGTAATGCGATGCCAAACATGCAATATTGAACAACGCTTCTAAAAGACATCATCAAAATATAAAATCAAGCAAGACAGTGGTTACATTTGCATTCCCTGGCGCCATAGTGGCATTAGCCCACAACCTTCCTCCGTAATGATCAATTTGAATATGATCCCACTGTATTTTTAACGCCATGTTAGAATGAAAATCCCAACGCGCGCCAACCGAGTAACTTTGTTGGTTTGCACCAGATTTATTGATTGCAAACTCTGCTGCAGAACCTAATCGTTGTATTTTCTGAGCTTCAGACTCACCTAACACAGCTGTCAATGCGGACGACCACTCTGGTGTAAAGTTAGGCAAATTTGGGCTTGAAATTAAACTAACGCCGGCAAACAGGGTCACCGCATCGAAGCGTTTACCCGCACCCGCATATCCACTTGTCATATGTGCAGAGGGGTGACCCGTCACCTTGGTCACTTCGAATGTCCACAACCAGTCACTTACCTCGTAATGTGCGGAAAGTGTGTAATAAACGACGTGGGCGTTTGAGTTATCAAGCCTTGCTTGTAATTGCCGTGCTTGTTCTCCTACCTCGGGTATTTCAATGGCACTGATACTTTCTAAACCCGTTATTATAGGCTTCAACACAGTGGGATTGTCTGACAAGCCAGAATACGCCACCCCAGCTCTTAACGTTAACTCACTTGTTTCTCTGGTTGTGGTGATACCCACAACGGGTTTTACTGCAACACGCGCGTTTTCAGACAAATCGCCACTACGAGACTTTCCCCCATAGGCTTTAAAGCGCCATAAGCTGTCATCAAATTGCAGCGTTTTGCTGATGTCCGCGCCATCTAGTGTATGGGGTAACGACGCATAAAAGTCCACTGGCGGTCGGGCAAAATGATAGGCAAAACCCACGTTGCGGTAATTTGCTAACAAAAAAGCGTCTATGTTTAACCGTCCAATGCGAAAGGTTAGATCTGTTTGAGGTCGATAAGCTGCAAATGCCCATTCGATGCTGTCGCTCAAAGGGGCGTACGAAGAACGACGAGTGGCAACTAACTGGCCGACTAACTCAAATTGCACAGAAGGTGCGTAGTTCAGTTGAACACCTAACCGTGAGTCGGTGTCTGCTCGCGTTCCACCATCATTTTGGGGCTGAGAAATTGCACGCCGATACCCCCACCCGTCAGGCCCACTGCTGTGGGTCAAGCCAAGTGTGCCAAAGCCGCTTATTCTAACGGATGATTCTGGCAGCTCAGGTACGCCTGACTGCGCCGATACGCAGTTAATGCCCCCACACGAAACCAGCAAAATGAACGCGCTATAGGCGACAATCTTTGAGCGATACCAACAAAACATTAATGCACTCTCTTTGAAAATACGGCGCGCAATTTTGTGGTAGTAGGATATTGAAAATGTTCGTGTTGTTTATAAGTAAAACGTTTCATTTAACCATCCCTAATGAAAAGCATCTAGTCAAAACGAAACCGTCATTCAAACCTAGTAAAAATGGCGGAATTTTCGTTACATGACGCGAAAAAAACATTAAACAGACGAAACTAACGATAACAATGTACACATCAATTTATGTAAATAAATATTCACACACGATTTTTCTGCCAAAGCAGATATATAGAGATAAGAGATGAGGAGAATAAGAGTCCCCAAATATCATCCATATTAATGAGGCTGTTTTTACCCAGACTTAACAACTATCTATTTTATAACCAAAAAATCAAATGTCCGCAAAGCCTATTTTTTATTGCCTTGGTACATTTCGTGTTTTGTATATGAAGTCGTAAGGAACCTAGCGGTGAAGACCACCGCTAGGTTAGGTGAATATACATGAAAGGTCGTTTTAAAATAACACCAACGAAAACGGCTAAATGTATACACGTTTTGCTGATTGAAGCCTACTGATTAAAACTGGCTTTTATCTACCTCTTTTAACCAAATCGGGTTCGAATAAGCTTTGTGCCCTTGCATATCTTCGACCACTAAGGCGGCCCAGCCCGATACCTTAGGCAGGTTAAAGGTAATCGATGCACTATCACCACTGAGTGCCTGATGCTTTATTACTCTGCTGCTGTGTTCGCCTGAGCTTTCATTTTGAATTTGGGCAGAAGGACTAGACTCGCTCACGCCACCAATCAACTGTATAGACTTAAGGCCGTTGACTGCAACCAGATCCACTGTAAGCAATTGAGGTTGGTCTTTAGCCAGTTTAACCGTGTCACCAAACATCACATTTTGCGGGTAAATGATCGGGCCGAATGACACATAAGAACGTCCATTTTTCATGGCTTGAGCGAACGCATGTGCATCGGGTTTACTGGCCGTGTAAACGAACATGCGATTTAAGCCGCTGGTTTGATTCCATACATCGTGAGTGTCTGATCCTGCGGTATAGTAGTAAGGCAATCCCTGTGACCAAAGCTGATGGGCTTTCTCAATTGTTGGCGCGTTATCAACTCCAGCGTTTAACTCGAACAAATCAATACTAGGGTTGAAACCACCTGGAGCAGTGTTTTTGTTCAAGCTGCTTAGGTAACCATAGGGAATATACGGGTGGTTTGATGCAATTACCGTGGCGCCCATGCGGCGCATATCTTTGATCAGGGTGTGAATATCATCCACCCCTGGGTCGACCGATAACTGCGCCCCGCTATCAATTGGGAATGCATTAAAATGCCCCCACGACGGTGACACCTCTATTGACGGAACAAAAGGCACACCGCGTTTATCTGCCAGCGCTTGTATTTCAGCATTGTTTTTGGTCGAATCATGATCGCTCACAAACAACACGTTTAATCCAGCAGCTAATTGCGAGCGCACCAAATACTCAGGGGAAGTAGAGCCTTCGAGCACGTTAGCATGGTGATGTAAGTCCCCTGCGTACCAACCATGCTGTGTCGAGTACGTACTGATGGTAATAGTACTGGTAATATTTGTAGTCTCATTAGCTTTGACTTTGGTGTTCATTAATTCAGGCTTTGCGTTGAAACCACCACCAGCAGAGATACTCAGTTGGTATTCACCGGGGGCCAGTGGAAATGTCGCTTGGCCTTTACTATCAAGTTCAGTGAAAAACGTGCGCGCACCTAAAAACTCAATCAATGGCTGATTGCCTTTTTCAATTTTAATTTTCGCATCAAGGGGCGCGTTGGTGTTGGCATCGGTTACCTGAACACTGACCTTACCGGGGGCGAGAAGATCATTAAACGACAATGTTTGCGTTTGCTTTTCAGTTATTTCAATGTCATGAATTTTGCTCGCAGAATAGCCTTTGCCTGTGGCATAGATTTGGTATTGCCCAACGGGTAAATCAAATTGATACTGGCCATTTTGGCCTAAACCCCACATATAAGGTACATCGTCTTGGGTCACGACAATGGCAGGTTGTGTGAGCAAGTTTCCGCTTTGAGTGCGTACTTCCCCTGAAAGCGTGCCCGCTTTCGCGTTTTTACGGGTAATTTCAGCCCGAACCACTGGGGCTAAATCGCCGCTAGCCAAGACTTGGTAATCACCTGTGAACGTCACAGTTTGGCCTTTTTGCAAACTATGCTGGGTATATAAATCTCTTGATTGGTGTTTGGTTTCGCTCAGGTAAGGAGCGTGTAAGGCAACTGCCCAATCGGCAGCATAGCCCACAAAGCGATCAGCAATAAAATTCGCAGCCTGCTCCTTTTTATCACCCGATTTATGTTCTGGTACCGCAAACTTGTATCCCCCATCGGGCCATAAGGTAAACCCTGAACGCATGTCTGGGATCGCTTCACCTTGATTGGTCATAGTGGTTTGTACATGAATAATGTCAGAGCCTGAAAGCAAACTATAGGTAGTGCTTATTTCAACCTGCCCAAAATCTCGGGTAATGTTAACGATGGCTTCATCAGGGCTGTCTTTTATCACATCAAGGGTTTGATATGTGTTGGGCCAGCTTGACCAATCATTCGGTATGAAATCCGCAAACGCCACGCGGTCAAGGCTCAGCGTCCCATCGGCTTCAACGTTTGCAATATCAACAATACAACCTCGCGCTACGCCCCAAGGCGGTGCTGATCCCATGGCTAATGAAAATGCGAGTTTGTCGTTTTTAATGGTGATATCGCTGTCTGAGGTCGCGTTGCCATGGGGAATAACGGTTTTGCCTTTTATGATACTGACAGTGGCATAGCTTGAAAATGACACGGTAAGGCCTGTCAATAGGATCCCGAGACTGGCAAATAAAGAAGAGCGAGAAAAGAGTTTCATGGTTATCTACCTGTGGCAGGCTTAACGCTCTGCCTGTTCTGATTAAATTAGGTTTATCACATCTGCGCGAAATAAGAATCTAAACGCGTTTTATGTCAGTTTTTGCAGCGCGCATAATAACAAAATGGCCGTATTCATGAGCAATCGTACTGACAAACACGATCACGAACGCAAGTACAAGTACAAAAAAGGCCACAAACAGAGAGTCTGAATGTGGCCTCGTAGGGTCAGTAATTTTACATTACGAACCTAACGTTAAATGATGCGATACGTGGTGCACCAATCCAACCGGCATTTGGCGCGATTGAACCTAAGTACTCTTCGTCAAATACGTTGTTTACAGTAAAGCTAAGCTCGACGCTATCGATGCTGCCACCAATATCATAAGCGGTTTTACCTACATACAAATCGCTCACTACATAAGAGTCGACTTCTTGAGTGTTGACTTGGTCTAAGAAACGCTCACCTACATATTTGGTGCTAAAACCAGCGTAGAAGTCATTCTTGGCGTAATCGAAGCTGATAACCGCCATATCTTCTGGGCTACCGATAACGGTTTTGCCACGAACGTCAATAACTACATTAGTGGCGCTTACTTCTAGACCAGTATAGGTCGATTTATTCTTAGTGTATGAAACATACACACCGAAGTTCTCGTTAAACTTATAATCGATTGATGCTTCGATACCATCAGATTCAATACCACCTTCATTGAGGAAGCCACCCGCATCAGATTCTAAGAAATCAATACCGTTGACGTCTTCGTTGCTGATGAAGGTGATACGGTTTTCAAACTTGATGTTGTAATAGGTCAAGCTTGCGTTAAAGCCAGGCGTTGAATAACGTAAACCAAAATCAATGTTATCAGCTGTTTCTGGCTCAAGTGTGCTCACATCAGCGTCATCACGCTCTAATACTGAATCTTTTACTGCGGCAAAGTTCTCAGCATAACCACCGAATACTTCTAGGCCGTCTAGCGGCAATGGCGCAACAAAACCAGCTGAAATTAGCACATCTGAATCAGATGAAACATCCAAGTCGTTCTCTGGTACAAACTGGTCATCTTTAGATACATCGACCTTGAATTGCTTTGCTCCTAAACGGAATTTAGCGAAGCCAGCATCAAGTTCGTCTTCAATGTAATACATCAACGTTTCAACTGGGAATTCACGATCGTACTGCACCCAATAAGGAGTTTCGTCATAGCGGGGGCTCGTGGCTGCATCTATGGTTTTGTGCCAATCACGATACTCGTCACGTTGGTAATCTTCATACCAAAATCCGCCGCGTAACACGTTGTCCATATCAGAAATACTGGTATTCCAGGTAAAGTCACCGTTTACGCCGTAACGTTTTTTATCATAATGGGTATGACGGTTTGAGCTAACTGGAATAGCGCCTTGCTCGTAACAACCTGGGTCGATTTCTGCACTACCACCGCCGTAAGGGAAGCCAATTGAGCTTTCACAACCAGCGATTGGCGATAACGTTTCGCCAGCGCGATTAGTAAAATAAATCAAACTTTGTGATACACCACCATAGGCAGTGGTCGATGAATCTAGCTCAGAATTTGGATTACCTACGCCGTCATCAGTGACATTAGCAATGTAATATGGGATCCATTTTCCTGCGCCTTCATTCTCGTGGTAATAGACGTTAGTACTAAAATCAACTTCCCCTACCGCGAAGTCAGCTTTTAAGTAGGTGAAAAAGTTCTCGCGCTCAGTTACCCAACCTTCACGAAACACTTGGTCTTGGTATGGCACGCCAGACCAATCTTCAGTCAAGCCATCCCATTCAGCGTTTTGCTCGTATTGAGCTAAACCGTAAACTCGTTGATAAGTGTATTCTTCTGCATCGTCGTAACTAACATAAGCGGTAAGATCCACTTCACCAATGGTGCTGATAATTTTACCTTCAGCGTGATCACGTTTGTTGGTGATTGAACCGTCCATGTAGTCATCATTTTGCTGGCTTGATAGTGACATCCACGCGAACGTGTCTTGTGCTATTTCGCCGGTATCGTAACGAACGTAAAATTTTCTCGCATTATGTTCTGCAAGTGTTGTGCTAACCGTTAATTGCTCATCTAACGCAGGTAGAATGGTGGTGAAATCCATTGTCCCGCCAAGCGCTTCGTTTGAGCGCGAGCTGATATCAGCAGTACCTTGAGATACTTCTACACCACGCAAGTTTTCGGTATCGATATAACGACTGGCTTTGGTACCACCGCCGTAGTTCGAGTTACCATTTGATATGCCGTCAACCGTCATACCAATTTGCTGTGATTCAAGGTTCAATTGAAAACCACGAATTGAAATACTGGTAGACCATTCATCAGAGCCAAACGGGTCACCTTCAGTCACTAATACGCCTGGCAAGTTATCGACTAAGGCCAGCACGCTAGTCATGGGTGTTTGCTGCTTTTTCATTTCTTCAGAAGCGGCACTGTTTGCGTACGACACGTTACGTCCCGTTACTACGATAGACTCAAAGTCTTCTTCTTGTTGTTTTTTTGCACTGGCTTGTGCGTCTGCTTCTTGAGCAAAAGCTGGCAATGACGTCATAGACATAGCTGACAGCACAGACAAAGCAATAAGGCTTTGCTTCTTTGGCACATAAGTATTCATAAAAAGTCCTGTTTTGTGTGTTGTGTTTATATTGTGTGAATTGATGGTAAATTCCTTAGTTACTAATTCTTGGTGTTAATATTTCAAACTTTTAATCTACTGAATCTATTTTAGTGAAATCAATTTCGTTATCTTTTGGTGAACTGTCGATGTTTTTGACTGTTTTAGGTTTGCTATAAGCGATGAAAATTGCACAGCTAAAGAACAAACCGATCACCAGCGCTCCAACCCATTGAATTTGCAGAAACTCTAATTTGAACAGCAGGGTCAACAACGACAATGTGATCACGTTTAGCGCGATGTAACCGAGCTTACCCAAACGCTTGACCGTCATATTTAAATTGTCGGTATACAAACGGATCAGCGAATCGAGTGAATTGATCACAAACACTATGCCCACAAAAGCCATGGCGAAGTTCTTCAGCCCAGCGGTAGGAATGCCCGCTTCATGGTATTGATATATGACGCTGAACCACACCGCGATAGGAATAGACGGAAAAATCAACATGGCGCCAAGTACTTGATACGTTTTTAAGCCGCCGACAAAACGAGAGGTAAACTGACCAATCATGATGCTCCACGCAAACCACCAGAATAAATAAAATTCGTGGTACTTGTTCAGGGGCAATACAAAGTCTTCTAGGTTGCCAAAATAGCTACCTATCAGCTCTAGGTTACTCACAAATGCGGCAACGTGGCTGTCACTGCCTAAAAAGGCACCCGCCCACATAAAGGCGATCAAGGCGATAAACAGCCAGGTAGTAGAAATACTCAATATGCGTACATATTTGATGTCAGTACTGGAATACACCGCAAAGCAAATAGCGGCAAATACAATAAGATAGAAGCTCGGGACAATTGATTCGCCATCACCGATGGCCGGTAGGTACCAAGGCAAATTAGATAACAACAAAAACGCAGTAAAGGCACAGGTGCCAATGATCACCACATTGTTAATCAGTTTAACCAGCGGGATCTCGAAAAACTTAACCTTGGGCTCAACCACACAGAAGTAAAAACAAGTAAGAAAGTAAAAGCCCCAAATCAGAAACCCCCAATAACCAAATTCAATGGCCATTGGGTTGGTAAAGGCGTATTCGGGGTTGGCCTTTAGGTTTGCGTAGCCACCAAACTCGGTCAGCGGGAACATGATCAAGCCAACGTCTAGGCCTGAGGTAAATAGAATAGCGATAAAAGTGAAAAGCCTGACCGGCGTAACACCGACACAAACGACATTTCCCCATTTGAGCAAAATAACCACAATGGCCAATAGGGTGAAAATGATCCCAGCGTTAAGCCATAAGGTCATTTGAGCCTCCCCAAAATAAGCGATAAAACTTCATCTTTCTTCCTGTTTTTTGACTCGCGTTACGCAGCAAAAATACGTCCTTTACTGCGTGTCAGGTGGCCAGATTAAATCGTTGCGTTACGTTGCACAGTTTGCCAATTGCTTGAAGTCGCAACCGTTACCTGCGCTTGGCTAAGTGCAGGTTTGCCCAAAATCATGTCTGCGGCCTTTTCTGCCACCATAATGGTGGGGGCATTCAAGTTGCCGTTAGGCACAGTGGGAAAAATGGACGAATCGACCACTCTAAGCCCTTGAATACCGTGCACCTGAGTGCTGGAATTCACCACGGCCATGGCGTCTTCACCCATACGGCAAGAACACGACGGATGGTATGCACTCTCAGTTGCTTGGCGCACGAACGCGTCTATTTCTTCGTCAGTTTGGATGTGCTTACCCGGCTGAATTTCATCATCACGGTAATTATCAAACGCGCTTTGCTCGATAATTTCACGCGTTAAGCGCACGCAGGCGCGAAAGCCTTCAATGTCATCTTGGTGCTGCAAATAATTGAACTGAATTTTTGGTGCTTCAGTCGGATCAGCAGATTTAATCGTGACTGCTCCACGACTTTTCGGTTTGTTATGGCCCACATGCACTTGAAAACCATGGCCATCAAACGCGCTTCGCCCGTCATAACGCATAGCTGCCGGTAAAAAGTGGTATTGAATATCTGGCCACTCAACGCCGGGTTTTGAGCGAATAAACGCACACGACTCAAAGTGATTGGTGGCGCCTAAACCTTTGCGGGTAATTAACCAGCGAGCGCCAATCAAGCCTTTAGAAATAAGGCCAAGTTTGCCGTTTAACGTGATGGGCTGCTTGCACTTATATTGGAAATAAAACTCCAAATGATCTTGCAGGTTTTGCCCTACGCCAGGTAAGTGATGTTTCACCTGAACCCCCGCAGCGGTGAGTGTGTCACTGTCACCGATCCCGGAAAGTTGTAACAGGTGAGGAGAGCCAATGGAGCCTGCGCTTAACACCACCTCTTTCGATGCTTTAGCCGACGTTTTGTTGCCGTTAATGCTGTACTCAACTCCAACGGCCTTTTTGCCGTCAAGCAGCACTTTTTCAGCAAGTGCACCTGTGACTATAGTTAAGTTCTTGCGAGACTTAACCGGGTCAAGGTATTCGCGACTTGTAGAGCTGCGCACACCGTCTTTTACGGTCATGTGCATGGGGCCAAAACCCTCTTGCTGTGCCGCATTGTAATCATCGGTGGCCGCGTAACCCGCTTGCTTACCAGCCTCGATAAACGCGGTGTAGAGGGGGTTCGCCATTTCATTGCCATTATTGACTCCAAGAGGGCCTTTATCACCACGGTAGGCATCTTTACCTAAGTAGAACGTTTCTGCTTTTTGAAAGTAAGGCAAGCAAGACTGATAATCCCATCCTTGTGCCCCGTGCTCTTGCCACTCGTCAAAGTCTTTGGCATGGCCTCGTACGTATACCATGCCGTTGATAGACGACGAACCGCCTAACACCTTGCCCCTAGGGCAATGCATTTTTCGATTGTCTAAATAAGGTTCAGCTTCGGTGTGAAACTGCCAAGCGAGTTTTTCAGTATTCATCGGAATGGACAGCGCAGTGGGCATCTTGATAAAGATGTTTTTATCGCTGCCGCCGGTTTCCAATAACAACACTTGATTGTTGGCATCTTCAGATAAGCGATTGGCCAATACACACCCTGCAGAGCCTGCGCCCACTACAATGTAGTCGTAAGTTTGCTCAGCCATTAAAATGGGCTCTCTATGTCGGTCATACCCACATAAACGGATTTAGTTTGGGTGTAATGATCGAGTGTTTCGATGCCGTTCTCACGGCCGATACCCGATTGCTTATAACCCCCCACTGGCATTTCTGCCGGAGAATTACCGTAGCTGTTGATCCAGCAAATACCCGCTTGTAATTTGTGAATAACGCGGTGAGCGCGCTTGATGTCTTTAGTGAATACCCCCGCGGCTAAGCCTAAGTGCGTATCGTTCGCACGGCGTATCACATCAGCTTCATCATCAAACACCAACACACTCATCACTGGGCCAAATATTTCTTCTTTGACTATGGTCATGTCGTCGGTGCAATCGGTGAACACCGTCGGTGCCACAAAATAACCGTTCGGTGCTGATGCAGGGCTAAGCGTTGTTCCGCCCGTTAATACGGTCGCGCCCTCTTCAATGCCCTTGTTGATATAGCTCATGACTAAGTCTTGGTGATTTTTAGAAATCAACGCGCCCAAATTAACGTTTGGATCAAGCGGGTCACCAGCAATAATGTTCTGCTCAGTGCGGGTTTTAAGCTCGTCTATAAATGCCTGATACACAGACTTGTGGACATAAACCCGGGTACAATTGGTACACACTTCACCTTGGGTGTAGAAGTTACCAAGCATTGCGGCGCTCACCGCTTGTGACACATCGGCATCTTCAAACACGAGTAACGGGGATTTACCGCCTAATTCCATGGTCACATCTTTTAGTGAGCCAGCTGCACTGGCAACGACTTTTTTGCCCGTGCCTACTTCACCGGTGAAAGACACCTTCTCGATGTCTGGGCTTTGGGTCAGCCATTGGCCTACTTCTGCAGCGCCTTGCACCACATTGAACACACCGGCTGGTAGACCCGCTTCGAAGAAAATCTCTGCTAATTTAATCGCGCCTAATGGGGTTTCCTCAGACGGTTTGAAAATAAGTGCATTACCCGCAGCAAGCGCTGGGCCCGACTTCCAACAGGCGATCTGCAGAGGGTAGTTCCATGCGCCTATACCAGCACAAATGCCAAGAGGCTCTTTGCGGGTGTAATAAAAATCATCACCTATCGATTGTTGCTGACCAACTTGAGCTGGGGCTAACCCAGCAAAGTATTCGATAACATCAGCACCCGTTTGTACGTCCACGCACTCGGCCTCTTGCCACGGTTTGCCGGTATCTAGCACTTCAATTTTTGCTAAGGCGTCATTACGCTCACGCAGTAATGACACAGCTTTCAATAAAATCCGACTACGTTCAATGGGCGTCATAGCTGACCAAAGTGCAAAGCCTTCTTTAGCACTGTTGATTGCCGCCTGTTGAACGGAATCATCTGCTACTTCAACGCGATAAATCACGTCGTCAGTTGCTGGGTTTTTAACAGCAAATGTTTCGCCAGATTGGTTAGCGAGGAATTGGCCATGAATGAAATTTTGGTAAACAAGTGTTGTCACGTTAGGATCCATATTGTTTGATAAGCGAGCGCACGTAGCCTTTTGCCAGTCGCTCACAGTGTTCAAATTCATCTTTGTCAGACTTGCTTAGTACCGCTCTTAACCACAAGCCGTCTATCATTGCCGCGCTTAATTCAGCGGCAGCTCTTGCGTCTTCAGCGTTCATTAACTGTTTAAATGAACACGCTAAATTACTGCACAGTCTTTTGCTGTTTACGTTCTGCAAGCGATGCAACTCAATGTCGTGCATGGATTGCGCCCAAAAGCTCAACCAAGTCTTGGTTGCATTACTTTGTTGTTGAAGCCGTGAAAAGTTAGCTTCAACGATTAACATCAGTCTTTGCTCTGAGGTGGTATCTGCCTTCAGCCCACCTAATAACGTTTGTTTTAAGTTAGATAACAAATAACGCACGGTCGCTTCGATAAGGCCCTGCTTCCCACCAAAATAGTGGCTAATGATGCCCGACGATAAACCTGCCTTTTTACTGATGCTATTGATGGTAGTCGCACGTAAACCAAGCTCAGCCACCGACTCTATCGTGGCGTCAATTAGTTGTTGTCGACGTACTGGCTGCATTCCAACTTTAGGCATAGTGTGCAAAGACTTTTGTTAATTGAACGTTCAATAAAAATAAATTTTAGGGTAATAGGTTTGATAATTCAACGTTGACAAACTGTAAACTGGCCAGATAAATGCGTAGAGCTAAATCTAATTCGTTGGCACGCCGCGTAATTAAAGAGCAAACAAAAAGAATAAAAATAATCACATTTTTTTAATTAAAATCTTTAAAAGGGCTTTAAAACAAGCATATTGCGTAAATGTAATCCCATAAACGCGTTTATTAGGGTCGTCATAAAACTGTCATATTTAGTAGAACACTAACGATTTAACGAGTGAAAACACCCCATCGAAGTAAGCATGGCGATACCGAAAATGCCGACCGCTAACTGCGTCTTGTTTCTACGTCATTGCACGGTTGTTAAGCGACAGTCTTACACGAGTCTTACGCGAGTATTGCGCACGCACTAGCAATGCTTCGTGCTATCTGCTTGTTGTCTATTGCCTCCCAACAAACACCGCGTGATTGAGCCAAGCTAGCCATATCCAAAACGCCCTAGGCGCGCTACTATTGACGTCTTAGCATTCATCCACGAAGGATAAAAAACGTTTATGAATCAACACGTACTTGTGCTCAATTGCGGTAGTTCTTCGATTAAATTCGCCATTATCGATGCCGAAACAGGCGCTGCTCCTTTGCAAGGAATTGCTGAAAACCTCGGGGCACATAACGCCCAATTGCGCTATAGCTCCGATGAGCACAAAACCACCGTCGCACTCACTGACAATGCCAACCACAAACAGGCCCTGGCCAGTATCGGCCAAGTGTTAACGCAATATGACGCCTTACAATCAAGCATTATTGCGATTGGACATCGCGTGGTGCACGGGGGGGAACGTTTTGAGCAATCGTGTTTAATCGATTCATCAGTCAAAGAAGGCATTCGCGATTTAGCGAAAATGGCGCCACTGCATAACCTGGCGCATGTGGCGGGTATTGAAAGTGCCCAAGACGCGTTTCCAGATTTGCCCCAAGTCGCGGTTTTTGATACTGCGTATTTTCAAACACTTCCCAAGCACGCCTATCTATACGCCCTGCCCTATAGCCTTTACGAGCAGCATGGTATTCGTAAATACGGCTTTCATGGCTCCAGCCATCATTTTGTGTCACATGAAGCCGCTAGATTACTGAATAAAGATATTGCCCAATGTAACCTGATCACTGCACATTTGGGCAACGGCTGCAGTATTACAGCGATAAAGCAAGGTAAGGCGATCGATACCAGCATGGGGTTCACCCCACTTGAAGGCCTAGTCATGGGGACTCGATGTGGTGACATTGATCCCAGCGTGGCGACCTATCTGATTGAGTCATTAGATTACAGCGCCGCTCAGGTCAGTGCGCTGATGAATAAGCAATCGGGCCTTCAAGGCATTTCACAGTTGAGCAATGACTGTCGAGCATTAGAGGAGCAGCAAGCATTAGGCAACGAGAACGCCAAACTTGCCCTCGATATGTTTGTGCATCGCTTAGTAAAATATATCGGCTCATATTTGGCGCTTGTTGGCCCCTTAGATGCCTTAGTGTTCACTGGCGGCATCGGTGAAAACTCCAGTTATATTCGCCAGCAAACCATAGCGCAACTTGCCCATATGGGCTTTAGCTTAGATGAAACGTTAAACACTGAAACACGCTTTGGCCGCTCAGGGCGCATTAGCAACGCAACCTCTAAGCCTGTTTTTGCCATCGCCACCAACGAAGAGTGGGTTATTACTAAAGACACCATTCATTGCGCCTTTAAAGCCTAAGGAGACACCATGGCACGTAGAATAATGTTAATACCTGTTGGTAGCAGCGCCGGACTCACCAGCGTTTCACTGGGTATGGTTAGAGCCATGCAGCAGCAAGGGTTAAAAGTGAATTTTTTCAAACCGATGGGCCAACCGCGCCATGGCGACGATGAACCAGAGAAGTCGACAACGATTATCACTCAGCTAGGCCCAACGAAACCCGCAACCCCCTTCACCTCGGCGTATGTTGAGGACATGATCAGCAATGACAAGATGGACGTCTTATTAGAAGAAATTATCGCCTTATATGAAACACACTATGCAGACGAAGACATTGGTATTATCGAGGGGTTAGTGTCTACCCCAAGTCATCCTTATGCAGTGCGCCTAAACCGCGAAATTTGTAACGCACTTGACGCCAAAATTGTGTTGGTGAGCTCCCCTAGCAACCTCACAATGAACCAACTCAATGATAAATTAGAGATAGTGGCAGATAACTACGGTGGTCACAGAAGTAAAAAAGTGCTCGGGTGTATCTTCAATAAAATTAATGCTCCATTGGATGATCGTGGCCATTTAAGCACTGAACTACTGGAAAATCATGACGAGAGCAAAACCGCCGATATAATCAAACGACTTGAAAGTCTGCCCATTTTTAACAAAACGTTTGCCCTTCTTGGGTGCATAAGTTGGAGCTTCGATTTAATTGCACCTCGGGTGGATGATTTAAGAAAACACCTGAATGCAAAGTTACTCAACGAAGGCGATTATAAACACCGCAGATTACGCAGCGTGAACCTATGTGCCCGTGAGATCCACAATATGGTGTGGGTATTGAAACCCGGCGCATTGCTTGTTATTTCAGGCGATAGAAACGACATGTTTGTGATGGCCTGCCTAGCGGCTCAAAACGGCACCAAAATCGGGGCTATTTTGCTAACCGGCGGGTATGAACCTGACCCAAGAGTAATGGCATTGTGCTCCCAAGCCATGGAAACCGGCTTACCTGTGATGCTGGTAGATGACAACACATGGCAAACATCACTAAATTTACACTTTTACAACTTAGAAGTGCCGGTTGACGATGAGCAACGCATTAACCGTGTGATGGATCACGCCGCCAGTTGTATTGATCCCCATTGGATAAACTCACTAAGTGCTGGCGCGTCAAAAGCCCTGCGGTTATCGCCCCCTGCATTTCGCTTTAAACTCACCCAGCTAGCCAAAGCCGCTAACAAAACCATAGTGCTCCCTGAAGGTGATGAGCCACGTACCATAAAAGCCGCGGCAATTTGTGCCGAGCGCGGCATTGCTAATTGCGTATTGTTGGGCGACAAAGTAGAAATCTTAAGAGTGGCCGAGCAGCAAGGCGTTGTGCTGCCAGATTCAGTCACCATACAACAACCACAAGACATACAGGCGCATTACATCGCCCCGCTGGTTGAGCTGCGCAAGCACAAAGGGTTAACCGACGTGGTAGCGCAAGAGCAACTGCTCGATAACGTCGTACTTGGTACCATGATGTTAAAGCAAGGTGATGTTGATGGCTTAGTGTCTGGCGCGGTGCATACCACAGCCAATACCATACGCCCTGCCCTGCAGTTAATTAAAACCGCACCCGGGGCGTCTTTGGTGTCGTCCATCTTCTTTATGCTGCTGCCGGAACAAGTACTGGTATACGGTGACTGTGCAATTAATCCAGACCCGACTGCCGAGCAACTAGCGGATATCGCCATACAATCTGCTGACTCAGCCGCTGCGTTTGGTATTGAGCCCAAAGTCGCCATGATCAGTTACAGCACGGGCACATCAGGCACTGGGGTTGATGTAGACAAGGTTAAAAAAGCCACGGAACTGGCACAACAAAAAAGACCTGACTTGTTGATTGACGGCCCGTTGCAATACGATGCCGCTGTGATGGAAAGTGTTGCCAATAAAAAAGCACCGAATTCAAAAGTAGCCGGCCAAGCCACCGTATTTGTGTTCCCGGATCTCAATACAGGCAATACAACCTACAAGGCCGTACAGCGCAGTGCTAACTTAGTCAGCATTGGCCCTATGCTGCAAGGTATGGGTAAGCCAGTGAACGACTTGAGCCGCGGGGCGCTGGTAGACGATATCGTATATACGATAGCGCTAACAGCGATTCAAGCGACGCAACTAAATAGCTAAGGTGTAACTCCTAAATGTTTGAATGCCCGTTCTATCGAGCAATAAATACGGTCAATGGTAAATACCACAAGGTATGAACATTGTCCGGGTCTCGACTGACCGGGGCTCGATTGTCCGGGTCTCGAACGACCGGATCACTGATGGCACGTCGCGATTTAGTGCAAATTATTGACCGCACACTTTAACGGCAAAACAAATCCACTAGACGTTGTTGCTCCGAATCGATGGCGTGTTGCTTGGCTATTTCAGAAAATGGCGTCAGTACAGGCTGATTATTGCAAATACCCGCCATCTGGTTACTTTCCCCTTGAATAAGGGCATTTACTGCCACCACGCCTAGCCTTATGCCTAACATTCTGTCTGCTGCTGTAGGGTTGCCTCCTCTTTGAATGTGGCCCAGTTTGCACACACGTAAATCTATTGCGTCGTTCACTTGACGTATCTGCTGTGACACACGGTCGATGCTCAACTCGTTGCCTTCTGACAACACCACAATAAACGCATCTTCACTTTCGTAACCCTGAATTTTATCTAGCAGGTACGCCATATCCTGCGGGCTTTCTGGGATTAGGATCGAGTCAGCCCCTGATGTTAAGCCTGAAAACACCCCTATATAGCCGGAATCTCTGCCCATGACTTCAATAACAAACATTCTGTTATGAGACTCTGCGGTATCCCGTATATTATCAATACAGTTCATCGCCGTATTGACCGCAGAATCGAACCCCAAGGTAAAGTCAGTGCCTACCGTGTCATTATCTATGGTGCCAGGGATACCAATACATGGAATGTCACTTATCTGTGACAACAGCGAAATGCCACGAAAAGTGCCATCTCCGCCAATCGCGATGAGCCCGTCGATTTTATTATCGTGGATATTCTGTAACGCCACTTCTCGCCCTTCAGCCGTTCTAAAGCGCTCGCTTCGCGCGGTTTTAAGCACGGTACCGCCCAGATGCATGGTTTTTTGTAACTGCTTAGTCTTCAGCTCCACGAAATCGTTATCAATCAGCCCTTCAAACCCTTTGCGTATCCCGCTGACTTTAATGCCATTGGCGCTAGCCGCTTTTACCACTGCATACAAAGCGGCATTCATACCAGGGGCATCACCGCCTGAGGTAAATAAGCCAACATGCTTGATATCTTTTGTCATAAATCGTCATCCAAATCGTTGAAAAAATCTCTACTGGTATTACTCAAGCACCTGCTTACTGAGTATGTCCATTGCTGTATTGCACTGATAAATATGAGGGCTAGCAGTTTTTAATTCATATGCAGCAATCTGCGCGGCGGTCATTTTTTCAATGTGCATAATAATGGCGCGCAACGAATTACCATGAGCACAAACCAACACATTCTTGCCTTGCTGTAGAGCCGGAACAATATGCGATTGAAAGTAAGCGATCGCGCGAGTGGCGGTCATCGCGAGACTTTCGCCATTGGGCGGTGCGACATTATAACTTCGCCGCCAAGTATGAACCTGTTCATCACCGAACAACTGCCGCGCCTTGTCTTTGTTCAGCCCCTGTAGGTCGCCGTAATAGCGCTCATTCAGTTGCTGTGAAACGTAAATTCTCAGCTCAAGTTCCTCAGCGGGAGACGCTTCAAAATGCTCATACCACTGACTACCAGTATCATGAATACGCACGTATTGGTGGCATTGGCGATTATGCCGAAGTATCTCATATAGGGTATCTTGCGCCCGCAATAGCTCAGAGGTGAATGCTAGATCAAAGCGCTGCTGGGCTAACATTTGTGCGGCTCGCTGCGCTTCTTTTACCCCTGACTGGCTAAGCGAAACATCCACCCATCCGGTGAACCGATTTTGCTGATTCCAAATGGATTGCCCATGGCGTATCAAGGTTAATAACGACATTTTCCGCGGCCTTTCATCAATGTACTTATCATTGATTATGCCGCGCTATTCTCTTAAAAATAATCAGGGTTTATACCTATATTTGCCAATTTTGCTTGCAGCCCCACGTTCAACGCTCTGTTGTGCAACAGGCACTTTTTGTGGTGCAGACGGCCCTTGCGATGAAGACGACTCTATGCCCATTTATCTCCAAGGCAGCTATTTTGGTGGGCTATTTTTTTGCGAGCTGTTCTTTCGCGGCTAATACTGTGACGTGTGGGCTGTCGGTGTGCCCGTCAAACTGACGGCTTTCAGTTACGAGTTACATGTTGCACTACGTATAAGCCACGCGTTTGTAGGTGGAATTACGCATAAAAATAGCCTTAAGTAAGGCGTAAAATATCGGTGATTTAAGGTGCCTCCACTGACATTTTGTTGAGTTAATTCGTGCCTCTGAAAAACACAAAATATAGCCTTTACAAAATGGACGTCGCTCGCCCGAGTCAACTAACACTTTGATCCCAACACGCATATCAACCCAGCCACGGCTATCGGTATTGATCGGGTGTGGAACAGATCTAATTACGCAGTAAATTGAGTTGCAAAACCTAAACGTGAGATGAGTCAGCAATACATTATTTCGTAAAGTTTCATGAAATGCATCGGCTCAGCTAACGCAGTTCAACTCGACTTGCTGCTACATTCTACTCTTCAGCAAAAGGTAAATTTTATGAAAGATTCAACACGTTATGTTCGCTGGTTTAAAGAGCTCGGTATTGCTGATGTGGCTCTTGTTGGCGGCAAAAACGCCTCTCTAGGGGAAATGTACCAAAACCTGACAGCAAAAGGTGTGCGCGTACCGAACGGGTTTGCCATTACCGCTGAGGCTTACAATTATGTGCTTGAATCTAATAACGCATGGCCCAAATTACATGCCGCGCTGGATGGGCTCAATCCAGATAACATCAAAGACTTACAAGCCGGCGGAAAGAAAGCCCGTGAGATAGTGATGAACTGCGTGCTGCCAGATGATCTCAAAGCAGCCATTCTAAGCGGGTACGCTGAACTCAAACAAGAATACGGTAACGACATTTCACTGGCTGTGCGCTCATCTGCGACCGCTGAGGACTCTCCAGAAGCCTCCTTCGCTGGTCAAAACGACAGTTATCTGAACATAAGCAATGACGAAGCTTTACTGGATGCTTATCAACGTTGCTTAGCATCAAATTTCACTGACCGCTCTATTCACTACAAACACGATAACAATTTTGATGTGTACACCGTGTTTTTATCTGTGGTCGTGATGAAAATGGTACGCAGTGATATCGGTGCCAGTGGCGTGATGTTTTCATTAGACACTGAAACATCTTTCAAAGATGTGGTCTTTATTAACGGTGCCCTTGGCTTAGGCGAGAACATTGTGCAAGGCACAATTGAACCCGATAGTTTCTATGTACACAAGCCCACTTTTAATCTTGGGCATCGCACTGTACTCAAGCGCCGCTTAGGTAAAAAAGAATTAAAGATGATATTCACCGACAGTCTCAATACTGACAATATCGCGGTGGAATATACCAACAATATTGAAACCAGCGACGACGAACGAAAACATTACTGTATTTCGGACGCAGACGTCATGGTATTAGCTGACTACGCGATTAAGATTGAAAACCATTATTCAGGCGACGCAGGTCATTACAAACCGATGGATATGGAGTGGGCGAAAGACGGCATCGACGGTGAGCTCTATATTGTTCAGGCGCGTCCTGAAACCGTTTCATCGCAGAAAAACGGTGCGCTGCTAGAGATTTATCATCTAAAAGAAACCGCGAATGTTGTGGCACGCGGACAAGCCGTAGGCACACGCATTGGCGCGGGTAAAGTTCGAGTTATCAATGACGTAGCCTTACTGAGTGACTTTCAACCCGGTGAGGTATTGGTCGCCGATACCACCACCCCTGATTGGGAGCCGGTGATGAAAATAGCATCCGCAATTGTAACAAACCGAGGCGGTCGTACTTGTCACGCCGCCATTGTTGCGCGCGAGTTGGGCATACCCGCCATTGTCGGTACCAATAACGCCACTGAACTTCTCACCGATGAACGCCCTGTGACGGTTAGCTGCGCCGAAGGAGAATTTGGCAATATCTATGAAGGTATTTTGAACTTCGACATCGAAAAAACAGACCTTAGCCAATTGGCGCACCCTAACACTGAAATCATGATGAATTTGGGCAACCCTGACCGAGCATTTAGTCTCGCCTCTTTACCGGTCGACGGCATAGGGTTAGCGCGCATGGAGTTTATCATTAACGAATACATCAAAGTGCATCCTATGGCGCTGCAACATCCCGACCAAACCGATGACGACACCCGCCAAAAAATAAATGAATTGTGCGCAGCTTATGAAAGCCCCCAAGATTTCTTTGTAAAAGCCTTGTCTGAAGGTGTTGCCTCAATTGCAGCAGCGGTGTATCCCAAACCCTGCGTTGTTCGTATGAGTGATTTTAAAAGCAACGAATACGCAACATTATTAGGGGGCACGTTTTTCGAGCCTGAAGAAGACAACCCAATGATTGGTTTTCGCGGCGCGTCTCGCTATACCCACCCTGCTTACGCCGATGGTTTCGCGTTAGAGTGCCAGGCCATGAAGCGAGTACGAGATGAAATGGGCATGACCAACGTTAAACTAATGATCCCCTTTTGTCGTCGTGTGCAAGAAGGCGAAAAGGTAATAAAAGCGATGGCTGAAAATGGCCTGACGCGTGGTGAAAATGACTTACAAGTGTATGTGATGTGCGAAATCCCCAACAACGTCATTCAAATCGATGCGTTCGCGCAACTGTTCGATGGTTTCTCAATTGGATCGAACGACTTAACCCAGTTAACGCTAGGTGTGGATCGTGATTCGCAAATCGTTGCTTTTGATTTCGACGAGCGCGATCCTGGCGTAAAAGAAATGCTTCGTTTATCAATAGAAGGCGCCAAACGTAACGGCCGCCATTCAGGTATTTGTGGGCAAGCTCCGTCTGACTACCCTGAAATAGCCGAATACCTCGTGGAACTAGGCATTGATGCTATGAGCCTAAACCCAGATACGGTATTGGCCACCACAAGGCGCGTTTTAGACGTTGAAAAGCGCTTAATACAACCAGCTAAATCAGCATGAAAGTAGACTACGTCATAACGTAAAGAGCAAGAAAGAAAATGTGCGCAGTAGTCAAACAAGACTACTGCCACTTCACGTTAGTGTTATTCATTATTGATCATTCAATAGACGTAAAACCAAAGAAATGATCTTCGAATCTCACCACATGATAAATACCATCACATCGACGCCATTTTAATCAACTTTGGATAGAAAATTGATTGCTATCAAGCCGATTAATGTCAGTTAACCAATAATCACCTTTGATAATCAGATGAAGATAATCCGTGTTTAATTCATCGGAATATATTCTGAATAGCATGTAGCGTATGGAAGCCAGATCAGCTTATGAATACTCGAGAATTCGGCCATGTTTGAAAAATACAATTGGCGCACCAGACGTGAAATTTATATGGGAATATGGAGCTTTGGTCTTGGTGTTGTTGGTGCCATTGGGGCACTTGGGTTTATTTGGTTACTGCAAGTGTGCAGCGAATTTTTTATCGTAGGCATAGGTGAGTTCGATGAAACTCAACCCCTGACCTTTCCGTTTTTAATGCCGTTGTACTGGGTACCTGTGGTGACCACTTTAGGTGGGTTAATATCCGGGGTTATCGTTTATCGACTTGCACCTGAAGCAGAAGGGCATGGCACCGATGCCTATATCGAAGCTTTTCATCAACACGATGGCGCCATACGCAGCAGAGTCCCTTGGGTAAAAGCGTTAGCGAGCGCAATCACTATTGGCTCAGGAGGCTCTGCTGGACGTGAAGGCCCCACAGCGCAGATTTGTGCGGGGATCGCCGCCATCCTTGCAGATCGTTTTGGACTAGCAAATGCAGAGCGTCGCTTATTAACAGTGGTTGCCACAGCTGCCGGACTTTCAGCGATATTCAAAAGCCCACTTGGGTCAGCTCTATTCGCGGTTAAGGTCCTTTATTCTGGGTTTTCAATGGAGACCCGTGCTTTATACTTTGCCATACTCGCTTCAGCCACGGCGTACACCATCATGGGGTTTGTTGTCGGTTGGTCACCTATTTTTAATATCCAGGCGGCGTTATCACTGACACATCCGATGGAGCTAAGCTGGTTTGTTGGCTTAGGAATAGCCAGCGGTATTGTCGCAAGTATTATTCCAACGATATTTTATACAATTCGCGACTTTTTTCGCCTAATCAACATACCTCATTTTATTAAACCTGCGATTGGCGGGTTACTGCTTGGCTTAATTGCCATGTGGATACCGCAAATTCTCGGCGGTGGATATCAGTGGATTGAACTGGCAATCAATCATCAACTGTCACTCACCGTGTTACTTGTTCTACTTTTACTAAAACCCCTAGCGATGGCCTTAACCATAGGCTCCGGAGGATCAGGAGGTATATTTGCACCCACGTTATTCATTGGCGCTATGTTGGGTGCAGTATTTGCTGAATTAGCCGGTGCGGTAGACTCTTTTCCCCCGAGCTACGCAAGTTGTGTGATTATCGGTATGTTAGCGCTGTTCGGTGCTGCTGCGCGCACGCCACTAGCGAGTTTAGTTATGATTATGGAAATGACGGGGGAATATGGTCTGGTCGCGCCAGCAGCCGTGACAGTGGTAATAAGTGCATTGGTGCAGCGAACCTTAACAGGTTCACTTAAGTACCCCACACTGTACGAATCCCAAGTGGCATTGTCTATTGACAGTCCGACGATCCGCAGAGAGTACATCAGCCAAATGGTCGCATTAGCGGATCCTAAGGGGCTGAATCTGCCACCTACGCTTTTGGTCGACGAATCCATTCGTCATCTCAGTAACGGTCAAACTATCTCATTTCCTGACGGACGAGTGATGCGTGCCTACAGTATAACTAACACCGCCAGCAAAGACGGTTTACTCGCCTTGGCGCAACAAAATCACGTTTTGTTGCTCAGTATCATTCGCAATGGCGTCAGCATAATACCCGGCAATGGTGTCAGTCCAGCAGAAGGCGACCTTGTTATTGTGGTCGGCTTGCAAGCAAGCCTACCTGCGTCGTTAACGTCAGGCGAAGAAGCTGTGTAATATATATGTGACGCGGGATTACTCCCGCATCATATGTTACGCTTCTGTGGATATCAAGATGCCTTGGCTAGGGCGAGAGCGGTATCTAACATCCGGTTAGAAAATCCCCATTCGTTATCATACCAAGCACACACCTTAACCAGTTTTCCGTCTATCACATTGGTTAAGCTCGCATCAAAAATGGAAGACGCTGAATTATGGTTGAAATCAGTAGATACCAGTAATTCATCACAATATTCAAGTACTCCTTTTAGCGCCCCATTACTTGCCGTGCGCATAATAGAGTGGATTTCGTCAATAGTGGTAGCACGACTCGCGATAAACGTAAAATCCACCATGGATACATTAATGACAGGAACGCGAACCGCGAAGCCTTTGAGTTTGCCATCTAATGCGGGTAGCACAAGGCCCACTGCCGTGGCAGCTCCGGTTTTAGTGGGGATCATCGACATCGTTGCAGAGCGCGCCCGGCGAATATCCTTGTGATATACATCGATGAGCACTTGATCATTTGTGTAGGCGTGGATGGTGGTCATCGTGCCGCTTTCTATGCCAATCGCCTCGTGCAGTGGCTTTACTAATGGTGCTAAGCAATTGGTGGTGCATGATGCGTTCGATACGATTGTATGCTCAGCCAACAGCGTGTCGTCGTTAACGCCAAATACGATTGTTGCATCAATGCTGTCTCTTGCCGGAGCGGCCAAGAGCACTTTCTTTGCACCCGCATCAATGTGCATTTGTGCCGTTTCTCTGGTGCGAAATAAGCCAGTGCATTCTAAAACGATGTCTACATTCAACTCGCTCCAGGGTAATTTCGATGGATCTCGCTCTTTAAACACTCGCACCTCGTCATTGCCGATAATGATGTTATCACCATCAACACATACCTCTGTTTGAAAGGTTCCGTGCGCTGTATCATGTTTTAGCAATAGCGCATTGGTGCTTGCATCACCTAGGTCGTTTATCGCTACGATGCGCAGTTCATCTGCTCGTTCAGATTCATAAAGAGCTCGCGTGACCATGCGCCCTATACGTCCGAAACCATTTATCGCAATATTGATAGCCATTTATATCCCCCTTAATAGAATTCAATTCATGAAACACCCATCTGTGAGAATTAAAAAAATTCCCAGCGTTATTGATGCATCACTACCATTACATTAAGCAAATATTCGATATTGATGGGCATCAATAATGGGATGTTTGTTGAGCAAAAAGTTAAAAACACACACTCATGACAGCCCATCGTTAGCAAAATTAGCTAGGGCAGATGAGGCGCTTGCGCCCGTTAAGAAGTGAGACGTGAGAGGTGAAAAGTGAAAAGTGAAAATTAATAACTGAAAATCTCCACTGTCGACCAAATAATGTAAATTGCGGCATACCACTAATTAACCTAGATGGAATTGCGGAAAACCCTTATATAGCGAACGACCTTTTGTCGCTAATATAAAGGTCTATTGATATCGCTACTTCGATTGCTAGCATGGTTAATAGATATCCTCGACATATAGGTACCGACCTCTTTTGGGCCCATCAGTATTACTGCAAGATGGGCTCCTTTTTACGTGACATCTTGCCGAATTTTCACGCAATATTGAGCGCTAATTTTCAGCAAAGCCAAACAGCGTAACTTCAATTAGTGGGTTGAATAATAGGCCATGACCCCAAACATCTACTGTATACAGGGTTTCTACTTGCGCTATCCATATGTGCTTTGTGAGCAGACTGTATACATTAGCAAGTAAATCACACCATACAGAGGAAGCTTTATGACTGACTACAACGATCAAAGTAACTTACAACAACGACCTGAATTGGCGACTCAAGCTATTAAAACAGCGATCGCTAACGGCGACGAAGTACGACTTAAAGCATTACTGACCAACGAGCTATTTGATGAGTTGGAGAAAAAGCACTTTATTGAATTGGCAAAAGAGAACGGAAACACCAATATTGTAAAATTACTCGAAGGCACGCCAGCAACCCCTTAGTCTGAAAGCTAACGGCCTCTACGTTAAGCGCTGACAGTTGTCGTGTGACGTTACGCTTGGCGTTAAGTTTGTTATAGATTGCTGCGACATCCGTGCATCTTCAATTCTGCGCCCTGCGCCGGCACAGTGACTCCAACGATATGCCAGCCAGGCCTCATCTGAGCGGGTGTCGGTTATCAGTGTCTTCCACCTGACTTAAAAGGTTTCTTTGAGCAGGTTTAACATGTCATCCACCGACAGCTTAGTCGCGGCTTCATTACCTTCTAATAAGCTATCCGCTAGGTCGCGTTTATGCTGATGCAGGGAGACGATCTTCTCCTCTATGGTGTTCCGAGTAACTAAGCGGTAGATGGTGACTGGGCGCAGTTGCCCTATCCGATGGGCGCGATCCGAAGCTTGTTCTTCTACTGCTGGGTTCCACCATGGGTCCATGTGTATAACGTAATCCGCAGCGGTTAAGTTTAAGCCGGAGCCACCCGCTTTTAAGCTAATCAAGAAGATATCCCCCTCTCCGCGCTGAAAAGCATTAACGCTAGCCTGTCGCTGCTTTTGCGGTGTCGAGCCATCTAAGTATTGGTAACTAAATCCTTTGGCTTCAATGTGCTGCTTGATCAATTGTAAATGCCCAACAAACTGGCTAAAAATAAGCGCTTTATGATTATTCAGCTTAAGCTCTTCTAATAACTCATCAAGTGCTGCAAGTTTGGCACTGGGTATTGTCGTTTCCGCCATGACCAATTTGGGGTTGCAGCAGGCCTGGCGTAATTTTACGAGCTCTGCGAGCATTCTAATGCGCTGCTCACCTGCGTTAGCTTGTTGACCGCTTTGGCTAATATTGTCGATGGCATTGAGTCTAAGCGCTTCATAAAAATCGCGCTCCTGAGCGCTCATTTCAACACGAATATTAATCTCAGTGCGCGATGGCAACTCCGTTAATACTTGGTTTTTCATGCGCCGTAATATAAACGGCTGTATCAGTACTTTAAGGGCTTGACTGGCCTTACGCGCAGCCAACGGGTCTTCATGGGCATTTTCGATAGGCACTGAAAAGCGCTGACCAAAGCGCTTAATGTTACCAAGCAAGCCTGGGTTGATAAAACGAAATAGGCTCCACAGTTCGGTCAAGTTGTTTTCAATCGGCGTGCCTGTTGTGATCATCTTAAAATCACTTTTCAGTGCACAAGCCGCTTTTGTGCGCTTAGTCAGCGGGTTTTTCAAGGCCTGGGCTTCATCTGCCACTATGCTGTGCCAATGCACTCCTTTAAGTATTTCGCTTTCTCTTTGCAGTAATCCATAACTGATGATCACGCAGTCGAACGGACCTAAGTCGTTCAACAGCATTTCGCGCTGTAGCGTGTTAGTCGAGTCAGCGAATAACTTTATATTCAAGGTTGGGGCAAATTTAAGCGCCTCTTGTTGCCAGTTAAAACACACAGATGTGGGGGCAATCACCAAGCTTGGCCCATTGCTGGCCCGAGACAATAAAATGGCCAAAGCTTGTAAGGTTTTCCCTAGACCCATGTCATCAGCTAAGCATGCCCCTGCCCCCCAATGAGCAAGGCGTGACGCCCAATCAAAGCCAACCAGTTGATAATCACGTAATTGCGCTTGAAAGGTCGAGGGGATCAGCGGTGAAATCTCGCTCGCTTGGTGCATTTTTTCGGTTTGCTGCTCCCAGGCATGAATGGTTTTCATGCGCATACCTGTGGTGGCTTCTTCCATTTGCAAACTGGCTAAAGGGTGGAATTTTCCGTCATCAGTAACTTGATTCATTAACTCAAGTTTATGCCGCAAATCGTCAGACAAGGCGAGTATTTGTTCCTCACCAAGCTCGATAAATCGTCCATGGCTAGTTTTAACCAGTTCAAGCAGCTTTCTCAATTCAATGACCTGTTCATTGTCTATTTGTAAGTCACCGGTAATATCAAACCATTCATTCTTTTGACTGACCGCCAACTGCAGTTGCTCACTGTCTAGGGTTTTCGATAAGGTCACTTTTTTACCTTTCGGCCAGCGCAGCACTAAATCAAAGGTGTCTCGCTTGTGGGCTATTTCTAACTGTTCAAGTGCACTCAGGGCCGCTTGCAAATCATCTAACAGTAGAACGTTGTCCGGCATATCCAAAAACATTGGGCAGGCTTGGTCTAGCTCATCGAGTAAGGTTTCTTCTCGCTGCAAATCACGTTGTGTCGCCATGCGTTTGCCGTCTAAATCAGTGGTCAAACTGGCATTGCCCACACCAGGTTTGAACGCTGGTCCATTCTCTCCAAATGGCATCACGACGCAGGTAAAGGTCAAGCCGTTTTGATTTGGCTGAATATTGACCACCAAATTAGGATCGCACTCAAAGGCTTCTAATCCGGTGTCCAGCTCAGCAATATCAGATTGAATATTCAAAAAAGGAGCAATCGCAGAAATCCCTTCAAGGGCTTTTTGTTTGGCGCTAATGGGAATAAGCAAACCGGATTCGCCAATGATGTGGGCCACTTTTAGATGCGATGCTGAGAACACGGTCAGCTGATATTGATTATCCGAAACCGCCTTTAGATTGTAGGCAGGCTGATCGTCGTCCTCGCGAATGTCATCGGGTAAATCAGCAATGCTCAAACAGAGTTGTTCGCCTAACGCGCTAACTAATAATTCTGGTTCGCGTTGGGTGATGTCAATCTTTTGGTTTACATCGTCCGCTTTGTATAAGTTGTCTATGCCAACGGCGGCTTGCAGCGCAGGTAACCCTTGCAGCATATAGTCAACTTTTGAGTAGTAGCCCCAACTTTGATATGCGTCAATGGCATGGCAAAGCTTTTTGTCACTTTCGGTTAAATAGTCAAATTTGTGGGGTTCTTCTTTGAGGCGTTTTAGCGAGACCACTCGCCCTTTGCTCCAGCCTGACTTATTCAGCTTCTGCTCTCGCGCCGTTAAACTGTGGGCATAGGTCTGTTCAAATTCCCAAATTAAGCGCACAGGCTTGATGACCACCTCTTTAGCGGGCGTGTCATTTTTAGGTGCATTTGGGTTAAGGGCAATCAGTTTATCAAGGGCTAAATCCCACTGTGATTTAGTCACAATCAAACGGGTAAAATCCACTAGATTTCCTGCTAATTCTGCCGAGGGTGCGAGCGTCGAAGATGGCGCGGACTCAGCTTTCTCGTGATTGAAGCTGGTGGCAAATTGCGCGCATATTTGCGCGAAAAGCGGGTAATCAAGTTGCATAAAATGCCCTCGATATTTCAACGCTAACCTTGCCAATGCTGGATCTTGGCTTTGATTACACCAAACCTGCCCTAAGAAATAATTGAAGTAACACAGCTGATGGGCGAAGAAGTCTAATTCATCGTCAATGCTGTTGTAATCAATATTGATATCGTATTTTAACCCCGCAGAAAGGCACATAATGGGCTTAACAACGCCTTGGCCTATATAGTAAAAGTCGCTGTTAACTTTACGGTCGCTTTCTTCATATTCCACTTGTTGCAGTGCACTGCTAAACGCACTCACATCATCTTGATTCGCCTTTACCATTAACGCCAATTTATAGAAGTAACCTGGCAGCTCATTCAAGTATTGTTTTTTGCGCTTCGTTAACTTGTTTTTTACCAGCATGGCTTGTTCGAAATAACCAATAGCAAGCTCATTCTGCCCTATTAAAAAGCAATGAGTGCCTCGCAGCTGCAACCCATAGCTGCTTTTGTCTTGTGGATTTTGAATACGTAAAAAGTCATCAAAGCGCAGCTGATATAAATACTGCTCTGCTAATAGATGATGACAGTCGCTATTGTAACTCGGCTCTGTGGTATCTGGTGCAGCTGCGCAAACTTGCTCTAATAATTGAATGGGGTACGCACAGCTTTGCCCTTCTATTTGAAACGTTCTAAGAAGCGTCGCGAATGCTTGGTATTGAACCGCGCTGGAAAGCTGTAAAAAAGATTTTAAATCAAAGGGTAAGAAAAGAACCTCGAGCAATACCTTGTTCTTTGTATGCTCAATAATTTGGGGGTTCTTATGAAAATCTAACGCGCCTTCAAAGTCATCCATTTGATGCAAATAATACAAATCACGGATCACTCTAGCGCTATCAGCTTCTTTGTTCTGCCAACTATAACTGTTTATGACTGGCACTACTTGCTCGCCAGTCATGATGATTTCGAGTAATCTTTGCCCTGGTTCAAGGTCTGCGACGACAGGCAACCGGTCGATTTTTTTCACTAAAAAATTGCCCAACAGCGGATTAAGTTGCAAGCCTTCTCGGTTGTTTATTAACAACGATTCAGAGGTGAGTTGTTCTTTTTTCTCAGAGGTAAGTGCGTATTGTTTTTTGGGTAACGCCAGTAAGCCTCGACCAATGAGTAAATCAATGACCAAGGCTAATTTCAGCGCCCCAATGGGCTTATGAATGACGGATAAAATGAATAGCGTCGCTTGCTCAGCTTCACTCAGCGTTAAAAATTTCTGATATAACGCTTCGATTTGATGATGTGATTGGGGATGAATTAAAGCAGCAAGCTTCATAGTCAATTGATTCTTAATAACGATTCTTTTTCAGTGGCGTGAAGTTATCAAAATCATTGCCGCTAAACAATTGCTATGAGTCAGCTTCAAGTGCCCCCAGCCGATCCAATGCTGCGTTGTTTAGCCTAGATTGGCTATGGCTACCCGCGCTAGCCAAACCCATAACGCTTGCTATTTTGATTGCGAAAGCTAATCAACAGTTACCGAAATTTTAAGCCGTGCGTTTTTCTTTGCTCATTCAACAAACATTCAAAAACACGCTCAAGCCCAGCGAACGTTTAATCGAGTTTAACGGCTAAATAGTGAACACCTGCGTTTGATGATTGTGGCAAAAAGTAAATGTCGTAATATTTAAAATACTGCTGACCATCTTTGCTAACCGGCTCGGCATCTTTTGGTAGCGAGTCATACGCCTTACCCAATTCATATCCTGTGTTATTAGCGGTCGATTGCTGATATTCCAGCGAATTTGCCACAACTGAGTTATCTTCAGTGACGTATTCGTCCCCCAAGTAAGCAGGCTCGTCAATCACTCGGTAAGCGCCATTATCAAACACATAATAAATGCCTTGAGCAAAATAGTAAGCACTGCCCCTCATAACAATACGCTCGTACCCTGCAGGCAGATGATTGACCCTGAGCCCAACGGGCGGACGCACCACCTTATAACCTTGCTTGACGTGGCGATAGTATAGGCCATCGTGAAAAACAAACGACACACCACCAAAGCGCAAAGCAATGCTGTTTACTGGTGCTTTACGCACTAACGCGCCGGTTTTATACACCACCCGTTTTTTTACTATTGGCTTGTGCACCGACGGTGCATGTACAACGTTCTTCTGTATAACCGTTTTATACTCGGGGGAGTGGTGAACGACACTCTTTTTCACCAGCACTTTTTTATCAACGACGTTTTTATTAACAACTTTTTTGTCAGTGACCTTCTTCACGACCACATCGCCATTATGTCGCTCATTCTTATACTGTGCCTGACTTAGAGGAGATACAGCACTTAAGCTAATAACCAAGGGCAACAACCATTTTATATTCATAGTGATTCCTTAATAACGATTTTCGTTACGGGTGATATTAGGCCGCAAAACTGAATATAAACTGACTGCATTGCCCTATGCCTGCTACTTTACGCAAACTTTGTAGTTCTTAACGTTTCTTAACTTTCCCGCCCTTTTTTATTTAACGCCAATAAGGGTAGCCCTTCACAACAGCAACTTTCTACAACAGCAACTTTCTACAACAGCGAAAATATTCAACGCTGGCAAGGTGAATGTCGATGTGCGTGCACTTCTTCTTAAAATATAAAGTCACGCCTTTCAAATATGAGCCAGATCATTACTCGCGTTTGCATTACCGCTTTTACGGATTGCACATTGGCTTTTCGTCACCGCGCAATTAGCATCAATCACAAGATATAATTACTTTTTTGCAACAAGTTAATTTACTCTACAGATAAATGGCCATAAATAAGGTGCTCACATGCAGTTAAACGTAAACGGTACATCCCACGACGTGGACGTGGATGATGAAATGCCCCTGCTGTGGGTGTTACGTGATGAACTGAATATCACAGGCCCCAAGTTTGGCTGCGGTATTGCGATGTGCGGTGCCTGCACTGTGCATATTAACGGCCAACCCGCGCGCTCATGCTCTATGCCCGTAGGTCAAGTATCTGGCCTTGTGACCACCATTGAAGGCTTAGGGACGCCGGACGCTATGCATGAAGTACAAGCAGCGTGGGTTGAACACCAAGTCGCCCAATGCGGATATTGCCAACCCGGGCAAATTATGTCGGCGGCGGCGTTATTACAAATGAACCCGAATCCTGATGATGAAGCTATTGATCGCGCCATGTCAGCCAATTTATGTCGTTGTGGCACCTACCCGAGAATTCGCGCTGCGGTGAAAACCGCCGCACAAAATATTCGGGAGAAAAACGCATGAGCACACTCGGTAAAATTACCCGTCGCAGCTTTGTGATTGGCTCTGCTGCCATTGCGGGCGGCGTGCTTTTTGGCGTGTACAAATATAAACAGCCTTACCCTAACCCGCTTGAAAAAGGACTTGCCCCAGGCAAGACCGCCCTGACACCTTATGTACTCATTAATGCAACCGGCGTCACCATTATTGTTCCACGAGCTGAAATGGGCCAAGGGGTCAAAACCACCCTTGCGGCATTAGTCGCTGAAGAGTTGGATATAAACGTAGAAAACATCACCATTGAACACGGTGTTCCGTCACATGCCTATTACAACGCTGCGGTATTGGAAGAAGGCGTGCCTATTCCTCCCCAAGATAACAGCGCCATGGCAAAAATGGCGCGTAATTTTATGCATGTACCGGCTAAGCTTTTCGGGGTGCAAGTCACAGGTGGCTCATCATCTACCGTGGATGCATTTGAGAAAATGCGTATGGCCGGTGCCACCGCCAGAGAAGCCCTGCTATTAGCCGCCAGTGTCAAGTTAAATGTGCCGAAAAACGCCCTAAGCACAGACAACGGCGAAGTGATTGCACAAGACGGTAAGCGTCTTTCGTACACCGAATTAGCCAGCTTAGCCGCAAGCGTAGAATTACCTGATGACGTAAAGCTAAAACCACAGAGCCAGTGGAAGCAAATAGGCAAGTCCATTCCCAGAGTGGATATGGTCGAAAAGTGCACCGGTACTGCCACCTTTGGTATCGACGTGCTGCAAGATGAAATGCTCTACGCTACCGTTAAAGTTAACCCTCATTTGGGTGCGAAATGCAATTCGTATACGGCGAATAATGCCGCGAGCATGAAAGGGGTTAAGGCAATTTTACCCCTTGCAGATGTGGGCGTTGCGGTGGTTGCTACCAATACTTGGTATGCGTTTAAAGCCGCAGAAAAAATCGAGTTTGACTGGGCGAAAACGGACTATGGGCAAACCACAGAGGACTTATTCGCCTCTGCTATCGCCGCCTTCACCGAAGAGCATCACGACAGCGAAACGCGCAATGATGGCGATGTTGAAGCTGCTATTGGCCAAGCGGGAGACGCCACCGTGCATCGTGAGTACCGCGCGCCATTGTTAGCCCATGCCACCATGGAGCCCATGAATGCCACGGCATTGATGAAAAATGGCGAGCTAGATGTATGGGTCGGTACACAAATGGCCACATATGCGCTGTCCGAAGCGTCACGGGTGTCGGGCATAGACCCAGAAAACATTCGTATTCACACCACCTATTTAGGCGGCGGCTTTGGCCGGCGGCTCGAAATGGACTTTATTATTTACGCGGTCATGGTCGCCAAACAGCTTGAAGGCACCCCGGTGAAAGTCACTTGGACCCGAGAAGAAGACATGACCCACGACAGTTACCGACCTTTCGCTGTAGCGCGCTTTGAAGGCATTACCAAAGGCAAAAGTGTCAGTGCTTTAGATGTAAAAATATCCTCTCCTTCGGTGATGGAGTCACAAATGGGTCGCCTTGGCGTGTCGATACCCGGGCCAGATAGCACCATAGTGCAGGCCCTATGGGATCAAGCCTACATGATAGAGGACTACCGCGTGACGGGTTATCGCGTCCCTATGGGTATGCCTGTCAGCTCTTGGCGCTCTGTGGGCGCTTCACAAAACGGCTTTTTTAATGAATCAATGATGGACGAGCTAGCCATTGAAGCGAATGCGGATCCTATTGAGATGCGCTTGAGTCTTATCACCCATCAACCGACCCGAGATGTGCTTGAAACCGTCGCCAAAATGGCAAATTGGGGACGTGACCTTCCAGAAAACCATGGCTTAGGCGTGGCACTTGTGACCTCGTTTGGGGTGCCAGTGGCTGAAATTATAGAGGTGGTCAATACACCAAGGGGGATCAAAATACTCAATGTGTACGTGGCCGCCGATGTGGGCATTGCCATTGATCCAGTGAATATCGAGGCACAATTAATCTCAGCGGTTAATTTTGGTTTAGCAGCCGCCATGATGGGCGAAATTACCTTATTAGACGGTAAAGTACAGCAGACTAATTTTCACAATTATGATGCTATTCGCATGCATCAAGCGCCCGCTATACATAGTAAAATACTCGAAAATGGTGAGCGTATTCGCGGCATCGGCGAACCAGGCACCCCACCAGCAGCACCCGCTCTTGCTAATGCAATTTATGCGGCAACGGGTCTTCGCCTACGCGAAATGCCATTTAATAAGCAAATACAGTTTGTTTAGGAGCACCATCATGCAAATGAAATCAATCATGCTAAAAACTATTGCTCTTATTCTATTGCCTGTGCTGTCGTTTGTTTTTAACGCCTCGGCTCAAGTTAACAGCCTTGAGCAAGATAATAGCCTTGAGCGGAAAGGCAGCCTTGAGCGGAAAGGCAGCCTTGAGCGGGAAGACAGCCTTGAGCGGAAAAACAGCCATGAGCCATTAAAGACCCAAGAGGCCAGCCAAGCCTGGAATAAGATCTACGAAGTATTCTCACATCCGCGCTGCGCCAATTGTCACGTGCCAGATGACAACTTACCCCGTTGGTCTGGTCCAAATTACGGCAAAACTAGCGTGCATGGCATGCATATCTCTGGTGGGCAGAGCCGCATCGGCGTTGAAACCGTGATGTGTAGCACCTGTCATGCGCACACGAATTCAGTTGAGCCACATGGCCCGCCGGGCGCCCCAGTATGGATGCTTGCTCCAGTAGAAATGCTTTGGTGGCAGCAAAGCTCAAAACAAATTTGCGAGCAAATTAAAGATCCCGCTCGTAATGGGGGGCGCACCCTGGAAGAAGTCGCCCATCATATTGAAGAAGACGAACTAGTCCATTGGGGCTGGAACCCAGGTATTGGCCGAGAGCCCGCACCCTATTCGGCCCAGGAAACGGCAGCCTTTGTGAACTTATGGGCAGACGCTGGCGCACCCTGCCCTGAATAACGCAGCACAACATTTATAGGCAAGGGACACCGAGTGGTATCCCTTGCCTTAATAGTGAATAACTTAAAATCTCGCCCTAACACCAAAGCTGACCGAGCGACCAGGCAGAGGTATTTCATCTTTTACGTAAGATGAATGCACTCGTCCCTCTTCATTGCTTAAATTGCTGCCTTTTAAGTAGAACGTCATATCAAGATCATCAAGCGCTAGATAGTAATTCGCTGCAGCTGACCACATGGTGTAGCCGTCTGTGTCCGTTTCATACGCAGCAATTTTATCTTGTTTACTGTTGCGCACCACTTCGACTTCGCCGTGCCAATTGCCTTGCTCATAATGCAGCGAACTACCGACCCGCAGCGGTGGAATTCGCGGCACGTTGCCCCCTTCATCCAACTCTGCACGGGTATAATCACTGAAGACTTCCCAGCGCAGCGCTTCAGTCATGTGCACATCAACTTGGGCTTCAAAGCCATACAATTTGGCGTCTTGTTGCTCAAAGTTGATAACAGACAATCCATCGGTTTCTTCTTCATATTCGCCGTTTAATGCCACATTTGCAGCATAATTTTCTGCGGTGATTAGTTCACCACCGGCATACACTAAGCCAGTACTTTGCTCGAATATATAATCGCCTACTTGGTTGTAAAATACGCTTGCGGTGGCGTTCCATGTGTCGTTTTGGTAACGGTACGTCAAATCTATATTATTAGATTCTTCTTTGTTTAGACTGCTAGGTGCCTGATTAACACTGTAAACACCGTTTTGCTCATCGATGTTAAAACCGCCCCCAATTTCATAGGTTTGCGAGCCCACATGAGGGCCGTATGAAAACATTTCAGAGGCTGAAGGCGCCCGCTGGGAATAGGCATAATTGAACGCTAAAGAGTGATGCTCATTTAGGCTCCACACTACACCGGCTGAGCCTGAGAACGAGGTGTAATCTTTATCGTTAAAACCGATGCTGTTATTTGTGTCTAGCTGATCATAGAAACTGTTATCAACCTCATGGGTCAGGGTTTCAACTCTTGCGCCTAGTTGCCAGAGTAACGGCCCTGATTCGTGCTCTTCCATGACAAATGCGGCGATTGAATTAGTCTTGGTGGGGGGCGAAAAGGCTTCTTCACCCAGCGCTGAGGCATCACTGTAGTTATAATGAGCACCCATAACCCCCTTCCAGCCAGCCACTTCTTGATGATCCGCCCATAAGCGCGATTCCACCGATTTATTTTTAAAGGTGGTGCCTACTTCTTCACCTTCAAATTCCGTGTGCTGGTAATCAGTGAAGCCATTTTGAAAATGTACCGCCTCAAAGAAACCATCAAGGTTTTTCCAATCAACAACAGCCTGGTAGCGGTCCTGTTTCAATTTAATGTAAACGTCTTCTTCTACGGGCAAGCCGTATTCTGAATCCATGCGACCGTAAGACAATGCAACGCGCGTATCATCGGTGATCCACCCTCCGCCTAAGTTAAAACCGTGAGCACTGACGGAGGAATTATCTAATTCGCCGCTACCACCTTCATCATCCACATTGCCAGGCACAGGAATTTTATAATCGTCGGTGTCGCGATTGTAGCCGTCAACATGAAACACAAAATCCCCAGTTCCCATGTTCAAATCAGTAGATACCGTTTTCGCATCTGCAACATTGTCGTATTGGGCGAATACCTCACCGGTTAGTCCTTCTTGGCGCTGGGCTGGCAAACGGTTATCTACCACGTTAACCACACCACCAATGGCACCACTGCCGTAAAGTAAGGTTGCAGGCCCCCTTAGTACTTCAATTTGGCTGGCCGTGGAGGTTTCAGTGGCAACTTGGTGATCAGGCCCTACTCGAGAGGCGTCGGATGCGTCCAAACCATTTTGCACTACCTTAATACGAGGGCCATCTAGGCCACGAATAATTGGGCTACTTGCCACCGGTCCGTAGTACGAACTATGCACACCCGGCACATTACTTAAGGTGTCCCCCAAGGTAGCGGCCTGATTTTGGTCTAATTCCTCGCCACTTAAAATAGACACTGGCGTACTGGATTGCAGTACCGTTTTACTGATAGGTGATGCAGTGATAAGTAGCGTTTCTAAGTCCGCTTCATCTTTGTGTAAGTTCTTTTCTTGGGCGTGCGCCATTGACGTTAACGCAGCTAATACCGCGATTAACACAGTTGAGTGTTTTGTTTTCATTGATTTTCTCTTGAGAGCATGAATACACACCGGTTTTCAATATGAAACTCGGCCAATTAAGTTGATATGAGTAAGCTAATAATCTGAGGGGGGATCGCGATTACCAACCGTTTTACTAAACGGCAGAATAATGTGTGCGATAATTAACTTAGTCGTATCTCCTGCAAGAGAAACGTCAAATAACGGGGGTGAAAAAAACGCTAACGGACAGTCGTAATCATCAAATGCCACACAAACTGAACAGTGATTATCAACTTGCACCAAATGAGACGTGTCGTGCCATTCAAAAGCAATGTTCGAGGCAAACGAAAACAACAACAAAAACACGACGCTATATTTCAGCATCATGGGTTTGATTGGGGTTCGAGGGGATGAATAATGCGACATATGTTATAACGTATCATTTATCATTTTAGGGGTCGAGCGAACATCCACTTAATACGTGCTTTGTTACAAAGTCTGCTCGTTACTTGCGGAAATATTAGCCACCTAACGCATAACGGCTAGATTTTATCGGTCTTGGGGTGTTTATTCACCGAAACGATGGACGATTAGACAATGAGAACGGCGGTCTCTTGTGCAAAAGCAGCACACCAAGCAATAGTCTATGAGCACAGCGCCTCTGTTGAAATACTGACGCGGTCTTTTGCAGAACGGGCGAAATCTTAGCTAAGTTAGCTTCGTAACTCCGTTGTGAACTGAGTCGCTGCCCAATACAGGGCACCTTTTACTGGTGCCCTACACATCGTCTCATTTGAACTTACTTAGCGGCAATAGCGGCAATAGCGGCAATAGCGGCAATTTATGAACGTTTACGGCTAGCTGCAACGCCCGCAAAGCCAAGCATTAACACAAATAAGCTACTTGGCGCAGAGACAGGCACTTCATCCAGCGTTACGCTTAGGTTGTAAGCATAATTTGTGAAGGTATCAAAGAACCCTTCGTTTCCGCCAACCGCTAAGGTGTATGAGCCAGCGGTTAAAGCGATATCGGTTAAGCTACCCCCTAGACCCGGCACAAAAGGGTTATTACCCGCGATGAAATGTAAGTCACCAAATAGATCAGTAAAATCGCCACCGTTTGAAAAAGGGACGGCAAAATCATTGACTACACTGCCTTGATAAACACTCAGACCTAAGTTGATTAACGCTGAGCTTGTTATTGATAGAAGGGAATCTTTGCTGACGTCAAAAGTGACGAAGTCTAGTGCATCCCCGAACGTATCTTCATTAAGCCAGCCACTGTCACCAATCAGTGAATCCGACACGTTCCCATCGTTTGGTAGAGCAATAATGGATGCCGAAGCCAGTGTGCTTGTGCATAAAGCCACTGTCATCAGAAGTAGAGTAAAATAGCGTTTCATAGTGTAATTCCTTAAATAGACCCTGCATCTGGCACCAATGAATAGATATGCATTCGTGCCAACGGCGCTGATGATGACCACCAACGCCTACAGATAAAAAGCATTGAGATTGAGAATTGGTGCAAGTCAGCTAGCCCCTACAGTGCGCCGTTTTCCCAAGGGCCCGTAATAGCAAACGTGACGCCTGGCGACTGCACATTGGCAAACAACCAGCGGCCATGGAAACACGCCCCTGCCCATTCGCGGCTGGTGAAGCTGCGACGAGCGCTCCCGTCAACTGACTCCCCCACCGAGTCCCAAAAATTAGCTTGAGTGCCAGGATAAATGCTGTCGATAGAGGCTAAGTCACCTTCGTCTAACGCAATGTTATTCTCAGCAAATGGAAAGATGTCACCCGATTTAGTTAACCCCACAAGGCGCTTAGGATTAGAGCCGCCGTCTTCACATAACAGCATGTTGCCACGTGGGCTGATAGCGATGTTATCTGGACCATCAACTTGGGTGAGCGCGTCTCGTGATTCAAACAATATGGTGACTGTCTCCTTGCGCGGGTCATAGCAGAACACCTGACCAAGATTAGCTGCGCCACCGGAGGTAGAAACGAAATAAATTTTACCGTCGTCGTACCAGCAACCTTCTCCGCGCTCTATGATGGCGGCGTTAAATGCTTGGTCGAAACAACGTTCACTCATGGCATCTGGATCTGGCACTTCTTGCCACGTCACGTCCCACACCGTGCCTTCGACCAAACCACCGCGTAAGTCAACCCGTGGTTGATCGTTTACAACCATCGCATACAGTTTACCGCCTGATTTTAAATCTCCCCACTGACCTGCTGGTTCAAACTTATAAAAAGCAGACGAACCTGCATCTTCCGTTTCATAAACAAAACCTGTGGCTGGGTCAACCGCTGCAGCCTCATGAGAAAAACGCCCCATTTCACGGATAGGTTGTCCATCTGAGATACCAAACCCTGGGACTTCGAAAACGTAACCATGGTTAACGCCCTGAGGACCTGCGTTCCAGGCATGAAAAGTCTCTTCGCATGACATCCACGTGCCCCAAGGTGTAACACCACCAGCACAATTGCGTATCGTTCCACCTAGGCTGTTATAAGAAGATAAAAACTCACCCTTTAGTACATCAAACATGATGGTTGAGGTACCGCCATTTTGTGCTTCATTATAGACACCGCGATTCCCTCTGGGAGATGATGGAAAGCCTTCTCCTTCGGAGCATTCGTGGTTCCGTACCAGTGCGATAACATTACCTTTTACAGCCGCTACGCCCATTCCGTCATGATCCGTTGGTGTGGGTAATCGATCGGCTTGAACTTGACCTGTCCATCCGTATGAGGTGTATTCAAACCCTTCTGGCAGTGATAACAACATTAGGCCTGTCGCTTTATCAGCAGTAGGAAACAACGGGCCGTAAGCGCTGCTAAACGGCAAAGATGCCGCTTGTGATTTACTGGATAACGCCATAAATGCCGTACTGGCCGCAGCCACTGAGCCGCCTTTTAATACTTGCCTACGGCTAAATGCCGGTTCGATTTTCTCTTCGCTTACTGGTCCTAAATCTTGGTCTAACATGGTATCTCCTAAGGATTAATTTTTATTTATTCAAAGGTTCAACAGCGCGTTGACGACAACCCCGCAAGCACTAAATTAGCGATATTAGATTACAATTTGTTAGCGTTTTTCTTACGATTTAAGGATGCTTTTATGGCGTATTTATGTCGAATTTGTGGCGTAAAAATGACACACACCCAGTCGTTAAATAGACGGGCCCATTTGTTTTTGCTGTAGGTGCTTTTTGTCTGACTCACTACGCTTTATCAATACAATTGACAGCTCGTATAACAGCAAAATTGGCACTCCTAATACAATTTGAGAAATCAAATCTGGTGGGGTAATCAAAGCGGCGATAAAGAAAACTAATACTATGGCATGTTTGCGATACGTTTTAAGCATGTCGGCGTCCACCACCCCCGCTTTGGCGAGCACCAACAACAACACAGGCAATTCGAAACATAGGCCAAAGGCGAGGATCAATCGGATCACTAGGGCTAAGTACTCGCTCATTTTTGCTTCCAGCTCGACGCTGATCCCATCCTCTTGGCCTAGTGATTCAAAACTAATAAAAAACTCCCACGCTAATGGCATGACCAGATAAAAAGCCAGTGCCGCGCCGCCTATAAATAGAATGGGCGTGGCAATAAAAAGCGGTGAAAGGGCTTTTTGCTCGCGTTGATACATACCGGGGGCAATAAACTTCCAAACTTGAATTAAGGTGATGGGCAAGGTGCAAAACGTTGCGCTAAAGAATGCCAGTTTAAGGTATGTAAAAAACGCTTCATGCAAGCCGGTGTAAATCATTCGCCGACCACTGTCGGGGCCAAAGATCTGCAGTAAAGGTTGTTGTAGAAATTGGTATATTTGCTCAGCAAAAAAATACGATACACCAAACATCAGAGCAAAAAATCCAAAGCAGTACAGTAAGCGACGTCTAAGTTCGATAAGGTGTGTTAGCAGCGGGGCTTTATTGGCATCCATTGCACTACTCATGCTTGTTCCTTTTTGTTTTGCGTGGCAGATTTTATAGTTTGCACCTTCGCCGCACTAATATTATCTGTTCCTCCAAGCTCACTGTCGTGCTGCTGTTTGGCTTGCGCTGCTACTTTGGCAGCGTGATGAGCTTGCCGCCTTAAACGGTGATCCTCAGCAGACATAGAGCCAGGGGTGAAATCATCTGGCAGGTGCTGAATTTCTTCAGGAAGATAGTCCTTCCAATGATTGCTCTGTTGCCCTTGGCTGATATTTATTTCGTTTTCCAACTGCTTAACGCTGCCCTTAACATCGTTGAGCATACGTTTAGATTTATTCATCACGTGACTCATCATGCTAAACAGCTTGGGCAAGTCCTTTGGGCCGATAACAATCAACGCCAAAGCAGCAACAAAGCTCAGCTCTAACCAACTTAGATCGAACATTTTTCGCTCCGATAAACAAGGTAGACAGTACTTTCAAAGTAAAAGGCAGTGCTTCACAGAGTAGGAGACTTTTTCTCTAGGGTTTCGCCTGACGTTTTTTCAACGCCCTGCTCGTCCTGACTTTCGTCTTCGCTTATCCCACGTTTGAAACTCTTGATCCCTTGCGCTAAGTCGCCCATTAAAGCTGGAATACGGCCCCGCCCAAATAGCAAAATAAACAACAAGGCCACCAATACCAACTGCCAAACACTTAAGCTCATGCTTGTATTCCTTAAAATAAGTTTAACGTTACAGGCTAAAAAGAATGGCGCCGAAATATGACCTAGGGGTGACAAAAATATGAACTTAACATGTCTATCGAGTGGAAGCGGCTTTGGGTCAGCTATCTGTTGAATACCGATTTTCCATAGGTTTACTTTTTCTTAAATGTTCCGCAAACCATCTGTGATACGATCGGTGTATCTAGAGTAGTGCGCCTCATCTTTGTTTTTTATCGGCGCTATTTAATAAGGTATGTACATGAAAGTTATCATCGCCCTCGTTGTTTTAGTCGCGGTAGGGGCAACCCTATGGCTTTCCAATCAAGGGAAAACTGAAAATCCAGTGTCTCAAATAGAAACACTACCGGTTATCTCGCGTCAGCAAATTTTAACCGCTACTGATTTAGTTGATGGGGTCAAGAATGCCCTGCAAGAACAGGACGAAGAGGCGATTTCCCAGTGGTTAGACAGAGCCCTAGCAGTAGCAAAAGAAGCGGATATGTCACAAGAAGACATCAACTATATTGCCTCTGATATGGCCAAAGACTTCGTTGTTTTTCAAGCCCAGCGCAGTATGTTTAATGATGCCGTAGAGCAAGCTTATTATGAGTTATCTACCATCGATGCGATTAAAGCTGCTTACCCTCAAGCCGAAGATTTATTCGCCAGCGCCGATAAATTAATCATTGAAAGAGATAAACTCATCGAAAAAATCGCCACAGAATTAGCTGGCGGGGATACCCCAAGCGACGCTGAAGTGCGAACCGCTCGTCAGCAATGGCTAATGCGTTACGCACATCAATAACTGCGCCGCAAGTTAATCTAAAAAGCATCGCAGCTGAGTTTGAACAGAGCGTTGCGGATAAAAACACGGTCCAATGATTTAAGAGGATAAACTTGAATGCCAAATTTTGTTATCGAATACAGTGCGCCGTTAGAACAACAAATTAATGAAGACACGCTGATGGACAGCGTCTTTGAAGGGGCTAAAAATAGCGGTCACTTTCCGCCAGAGGCGATAAAACTCAGAACAGAAAAACGCAGTGGCTTTCGTTTACACGACAAGCAAAAGGACTTTTTACATATTTCGGCGCATATTCTAAGCGGAAGAACCGACGAGCAAAAAAGTGAAATCTCTAACGCTGTGTTAGCTGAACTTAAAAAGCTAACCTTGAACAGTGTATTTGTATCGGTAGAAGTAGTTGATATACACAGGGCCAGTTTCGTAGATTTTGCGTTCTGAGAATAAGTGTAATGACGCCCCTTTAAACGAGCGCTTGAGTACAGTGTTTGGTCTCATCCTAGCGAGTCAAGCTCTCCTCGCCTTGATTAAAAATAGCTGCTATGAGTTAAATTTAGCGGCTATTTTGTATAGCCCGAGTTAGTACCAGGTGATTGGACGTAGCTTAATTCAAGATGCTATTGTCCTTTAACCAAGCATTAGCAACGCGGTCTATGTCCTCCCCTTCTCTGCTGACCTGATAATCAAGCTGGGCAACGTTGTCATTTGAGACCCGTAACTCATCTAAACGCCCATTGCTCGCCTAAACGCCCGTAGCTCGCCGATTACCCGACAGCATAAAAACCAAATGTTACGCCATTCTTGAACAAATGGTCAGTAAAGGGTTGGTATCTCCTAGCGTATTCGATTGAGGCGCACTTGGTTTAATTTTCATTGAGTGTTTTACGTCACTTAGTTCTACTCGAACACGGGCTGATTGCCCGTTCTAGTTTATGAATCAGAGCGATTGATTCTTTCAATTATCGCAACACCACGACCATGTTTAGAATTGCGTTATCAAATTTCTAGCGCAACTATCACAAAAAAACATAAGAGGTCACCATGAAATCCCTAGCTTCAACCAACGCCATTAACCTAAACAAGTCTGCGCAGCCTAAGCTCGCGCTGATTGCTGAAGGTGGCGGGCAGCGAGGGATATTCACCGCAGGTGTACTCGATGCATGGTTAGAAGAAGGCTACGACCCTTTTGATATGTTTTTTGGCACTTCGGCTGGCTCGCAAAACTTGACTAGCTACTTGGCCCGGCAAAAAGGCTATGCCAAACGCTTGATTCGGGGGTTATCACGGCACAAACGCTTTTTTCATTTAGGCAGAGGTTTAGTGGGTAAACACATAGTGGATTTGGACTGGTATTTTGACAAAACCACCGAGGCCAATCGCGCCATTGATTTCACCACAGCAAAACGCAGCTTGGGCGATCGTGAGTTATACATTACCGCGACCAATGCTCGGGATCGTAACCCGTACTTCTTAAGCCCAACAGGCGAAAGCCAGCAATGGCGCGAGTTGCTAAAAGCCTCTAGCGCGTTACCGTTTTTGTACAAGCGTGGGGTGAAACTCACGCCTTGGCTAGGTGCTACTGCAGCGAATGAGTCAGACGCGACAGCAGCCAAAGAGCCAGGCGCAGTCGAGGCGCAAGCAGACTTTTACCTAGATGGCGGTTTAGCGGCGCCATTACCCGTGATAGAAGCCTACAACCGAGGTGCGCGTAAAATCGTGGTTATTCGCACGGCCGACGCGCAGTTTCAAGCACAATCAGCCTGGGTACACAAATTGAGAACCTTGGTCTGTGCGTCAGGCTATTGCCCAAAAACCATTGATTATTTGGTGCAGCACGAACAAGCTTATCAGCAAGAATTAGCGTTTATTGCCAACCCACCAGCTGACGTGGAAATCGTGCAAATTTTTGCCGGTGAAAGGCTTCACAGTAAATTGCTTGGCAGTACAGATATGGATCTTAAGCACGATCATAAAATCGGTGTCGCCGCAGGCAAAGCCTTCTTGCAAGGGCAATATGCTTTTGAAAGAGCTGAACTAGAAAGAGCTCAGCTAGAAAGTGCTCAGCCAAAAAGTGCGGAGCTAAATCGCATCGACCAAGCAGCTCTTTATGACAAGCTTGGTAATGTCGCGTTCGAAGCTCGTCACCAAGAGCGCCCACCTGAAAAGAGCGAACTTAGAAACAAAGCACCTGAAGCGCGAGTAATTGAAGAGGTAGCAGATAAAGACGCTGAATACGATGCACTGACGCTTGACGCATTCGTCGCGAGCCAACAAGCGACCATGCCCCAGCGCTTATCGGCCTAATCATCGCTCATATCTGAGAAGCCAACGGGTAAGGTCATTCAACGCGTCAACGAATGATCTTGCAGGTTTTATAGATTCAAAGACAAACCTGTAATCTGTAGTAGCTCATATTTGATCTGACAGATTTGGTAAATAGGTTTGGAGTTCATCTGACGGACAGCTATGAGCAAAAAGCGCTCATTGGCGAAACTTCGATAGTAGTCCGCTCAAGACAAACAGCGGACATTCGACTTGCGTTTAAGGGGCACAAACGCATTGGATATAATGCGAAGTGGCCCATGTGTTTGTGTCCCATTGTGCGTCAGCACACGACTTAAAACGTTTGTTATGAGTCATTACTGAAACGAACCACTCTAATGTCCTGCATCGAGATAATACCATTGACAACCGGTATTCCTTCTTTGGATAACTGGGTAATTTGCCCATTTGGATCTGCTAAACGCCCAGACTCAGGTACAACTCGGTTTGTAAGAATAGCATTTTCTGAGTTCTCATTTACTGCCGCTTTTAACATTGAAACAATAGCTTGAGTTCCTGTTGGATGCTCATATGCCCACAGTGAAAGTTCTTCGTAAGTAGTAACTTTTCCTGCTGTAACTTCAGCGCTAAGTTTGGTTAAAATATCCGCATAATTCATTGGTTCCTCCTTGACTCATAACGCTTTGCATATGGGAATCATAAGAGCGCTTTTCAGCGAGTAAAATTCCCACCATAATGTTTTTGTTAGGTATATTTTTCAAAGTTAACTTTTTGACTTTTGGTTTTTTTTAACTTCAAAGTAAGCATATACCCACGAAAAAACAATTAAAACCGGAATGAAAATAACACATGCGAGTAACAAGCCATCGGGTTTGAAAACGCCATATTTAGCGTACTTAACGCTTACTCCTACGGCTGTAATAATAGAAATGGCAAGAAATATGATAATAAAAACAAACTTTGCTTCTTTTACAACAATCTGATCAGTCATTTTCATTTGTTATTTACCAATTACTTTCAATTTATTACTCGTCAAAACTCGCGCTATACCTAACGCCCCAAGCAGCGGAAAACGCGAACGTTTTGGCGCAGCCAGTGAGTGGTCTTCCGATGACTTGGTTTGTTATGCATCAACAAGTCCAAATAGTTCGGTGTAGTTCTTTTTATAAGTGTTCACTGTTACCTTCGGCCATATTAAAGCTGCATTAATAAGAGCAGGTAAAGCTATTAACACTGAAATAAGCTGGGTACTATCAAAAGGAATTAGAAACCCAGTTGACGCACCTGAAATGTAAGTTGCGTTGCAATAATTTCTGTACCAGCTGATATTTTGATACATGACCGATATTTCTAGCCCGTCATTAACAGCATCAAAAAACATATAGAGAAAAATCAAACCGACTAAAGCCAAAATAATACTTTTTGGCTCTGCAATTTTGATTGCAAAACCTAAAAACGTTAGTGCAATTAACACTAAACCCCAATTCGAATAAACTCCTTTGTATAGGAGAGAAGTGTCTACTGGTCCTGTTGATAAAGGTCGTCGATTCATAGCTTAATTTGATGCATAACGCTTCAAATATGGGGCGCGCGCTGTTTGCGCGTCCCTGCCATTATTTGTTTGTTATACATACAGTTACAACCCTTTTTGCCAACTCTGAGGGTAGACACCTTTGAACACAATATTTATAAATTCTTGTTTACTCAAATGTCCTTTTTTTAGCTTGATGCCAAAATAAACGGCACCTGACAAAAGACAAAATATATATAGAGAAAATAACAGTGTGAAAGAGCATAAAGCGAAAACAGTCATAACCAGAAAATTATCATAGCTTCTTAAAGGGACATCTGAGTCAATTCCAAAATGAGAAGCAATAGCAAAAAACAAGTTATAGGCAAAAATAAAACCAAGCAAACAACCAACAGCTCCAACTCTAGCTGATTGTGAGTAGAAATATGGCTTTAGATTTAACTGGCTCTTTATTGCCCTAATTAAGATGCTGGTGCCCTCAAGTATGTATAACGCCTCATTCTAACGAATCCCCTCATAATTATGAGCAGAAACAATAATATAGACACGCATAGCGCCATTTGATCTAATAAATTTCGCCAAAAACCAACCAGATAACAACACCATGCGTGATATTCATATCTTACACGATTTGCTTAAAAAGCAATGCCCTAATCTACATGCAAAACGCCTTTCCTCTTTGATGGTTGCCACCCAATCTTTGCTAGATGGCCAGCAACTGTCGTTGACCGAATTAGGACGCAATATCTCAGGCTCCGTGGCCCCGAAACACAACATTAAACGCATCGACAGACTGCTTGGTAATAGCAACCTACATATTGAACGGCTCGACATCTATCGTTGGCACGCAAAGCTACTTTGCGGTGCTAACCCCATGCCGGTTGTTCTTGTGGATTGGTCTGATGTGCGTGAGCAGCTCAGGCATTTAACCTTACGTGCATCGGTCAGTGTTCAGGGGCGCTCTGTCACGCTTTATGAGCGCGTATTTTCATTCGGTGAATACAATTCACCTGTTAGTCATAATCCGTTTTTACGGGAGTTGGCGAGTATCCTGCCGTCGGGTTGTTGCCCGTTGATTGTGACCGATGCAGGCTATCGTAACCCTTGGTTTCGTGAAGTCGAAAAGCATGGATGGTTCTGGCTAGGCCGAGTGCGCGGTGATGTGGGATTTAAGCGTGATGGGCAAGCATCATGGCAAAGTAATAAGTCGTTTTATCCCAGTGCAAATTCTCGCGCCAAATACCTTGGGTGTGGTGAGTTGGGTCGCAAAAGCCCGCTTCATGCACACCTGCATTTGTACAAAGCAAAGGCCAAACATCGAAAGGATGAACGCTCTTCAAAGGCAGGGCGAAATCACACCGCCCAGCAAAGCTATCGAGCCGGTAGCAAAGAGCCTTGGCTACTCGCCACTAACCTTCCCGAGAACGATAAACTTAACTCAAAACAGCTGGTTTCCCTTTACGCAAGACGGATGCAAATAGAAGAAACCTTCCGTGATATTAAAAGCCCTCAATACGGCATGGGATTGCGTCACAGTAACAGTCGCTGTACCAAACGATTCGACATATTACTGCTGATAGCGATGCTCGCAGAATGGCTATTACGGCTACTCGGTATCATCGCCGTGAAGCAAAACTGGGAAAGAGCATTTCAAGCTAACACCATCCGTCATCGGCGCGTGTTATCTATCATTAGACTAGGCAGAGAAGTCAGGAAAAGGGCAAAAGATTACAGGATGAACTCAGCTCAAATGACATGGGCTATCGCCCAATATATTACCTGGGTTCACAAAGAAGGAAGACCAATTCTATGAGGGGATCCCCCAGCACCCACATAAGGGGCAGTAATACGTGGGCTAAAATATGGAGCGAAGCGACAGCGCCCACGTGTTACTGTCCCAGCGAGCCTGCGAGCGACTTAATGTGATTGTTAGATTTACTTACCCTTTGAGCTTTCTATTTTCTTACCGATGACTTCCCCTGATTCTTTATTAGAGATCCATACAGCTGAGTAACTTTCACTAAGTTCTCCTTCAACGACATATTAGGTATGGGGTTCAGGCGTAAACGTTATATTGCCGCGAACAATATTGTTGTCAGAAAATAGTGTCTGAATTGGAGCTGCATGTGCAGTGGCACCAACAATAGTGAAGGTCTGACTTAAAACAGGAACAGCGGTTTCGATGAGTTGAGTAGTAAAACTAAAACCTTGGCCTTGAGTAGCGCTTCTCGATGTTCCCATGCTATTTACTATCATTTTGTTATCTATTTTTTCGAGATAGAAAAGCTCAACCGTACTTTGATCAATTCTGTTTTGGGAGCTTGCGATAAGAGCCGAGGGTCCCGAATAGTTTTCAGGATACGGGTTGTGAACTGTTGCGCAGCCGGTGAGTAAAATAACAACTAGAAATAATAATTTTTTCAAAAAAACATCCTTTTAATTACACGGAAATCTAACGCCTAAAGCACGAGCGCACGCTAGTTGGCGGTTTTTTTGCGTTGTTTGCAAAACAAGTGACAGCGAGTGGGCGTCTCTTGCCTTTTCTTGTTACGTTGGTGACTTGAGATGATGTGCATTCTTCTTGACTTCGCTCGCCAGCCCTCTAATTTTCTTTGAAGTACCAGTTGAAGACTCAATTTTAACGTAAGCCAATAAATCCAAATTAATGGTTCCAAAATCAAAATTTGTACTATCAAGTACAAACTCGAAATACTGACTTTCACTCAAACAAGGATTACTTAGATCTCGATTCTCGAATGGGGAGCCGCCCCGCTCACCAATAGATTTAGTAATTCTAAATTTATGATCCTTTCCGTCACTAGTAATGAATGTAAGCGCATAGAGTGTTATTGGCCTGCGGCCAGAATTTACGATCTTCACGTAAATGCCATCGACCATGTTTGCAAAACTTTCCTTATACGAGCCTGACACATCAAATCTTGTTCGATCACGAAACATGACATAGAAAGCCATACAAAAACCAGCAACAGAAATGCAGATGCTGATAATAGGCAAAACCTCTTTCATAGTCATGATGGTTGAATTTCTCCTTCAACGTAACGCTTGCCTAAGCGGCAATTAATAATGGGCTAAAATATTGAGCGCAGCGACAATAGCCCATGTTAATTGTCCGAGCGAGCTTGAGAGCGAATTGAGGCACTTGTTAAGTGGCGCTTACTCTAGTTTTAACTTTCTCATATGTCTCAATCTTAATGTTTAATCTAGGACCTAAATATATAACTACTTCCCTAGCGCCAGCACCAAGTGCCAACTCTCTTAGTACTCTATCTTCAATGTCCGTTAACCCACCATCAGTTTTTTCGAGCTGATGAATAACAAGCCTAGGGGCGCTTCGCAGCCTCGATTTATGAATTGCATAAACGCAATGTAGCAATACTTTTTCGGCACACATAAAGTCAGCGATAAAAGATCTAGAGTGTTTGAAAGGATTAAGAACTTTAGTATTAGGAGCTACTATAGATTTGGCCTCTACACCAATTGCTTTAATTACATCGCCTTTATCGGTACTTTCGATTGCAATATATGGCTCTATTTCAAATGAAGACTGACTCGAAAACTCCTTTACTGAAATTTGAGTTTCACTTAATTCAATTAATAAGTCTTTTGAAAAGTAGCTTCTTATAAGGTTAAACAAAACTGCGGGCCTCCGAGCCATTTAACAATTTAATATAGCGCGATTTGCGCGTTTTTCTGCCGACGCATCGCTCACTTTTATACTTCCGCTATTAATACCAAACTAACTATCATATTGCTATATAAAGGAAAACTGGCGATCTGGATAAAATGATAAGAACAAAAACGAGCGATTGGGTCGTTTTCCTGAATATATGGGAAAGCCCTTTAACTTGTATATTCAAACAGGGGTTTACGCCTAAATAATCAAAAATTTTTTAGTCGCTATTTTACTGAATTCAGAAGGGTAGAATCAGTCGAGGGACTCCTGATCGCTCATTGACGTCAGTCAACTTTTTTAGTGCCAACTTCCGCTTTACGTACAGAGCTGTCATTAATATTTTAGGTCTATAACGACCGCTATTGGCACATATGAGACTGTCAGATTTGATTGAGTCTTGTAAATCAGAGCTGGCAGATTCTGTTTAGACTTATTCATGTAATCAATAGAGTCAGTGACAGATTTACTCTGACTCCTTTTTACCTCACCCGTTTATACGAAAACTTTTCCTCTGTGGTGTTGCCGCTGTCTTCAATGGCCACATAAATATTCATTTCATTGTCGCTAACACGCTCAAGGGTTAAGCCGTTGAAGTACACCTTGTTTTTCATCACTTTGACTAACGCAAAATCCACTGTATTGTCTTTCTCTTCCTAACCGGTTAAGTCTTTGTTGAAATGTTTTAATTTGAATATGAGTGTGTCGTTGACCTCTGATAGGGTTTCAATTTCGTAGAACTGTACTTGGCCTTCAACCACCAGCTTGAATGCGCCCATCATGCTGCCACTAAGAGGGGGCGACCATATCTCTTCAATAAGCCCACCAAAGGCTTCACCACGCCAATGGCCTGCCAGCCAATTCACCGCACTAAGATCTGCGCGAGGTGATTGCTGCTTATCATCTAAGAACATCAGGTTCGGGAATTTGCCTTGTGCTATTCCATTAAAGCAAATCAGCATAAGCAAACAAAGCAGACTTTTCTTTATCATTTTTTATCCCTTGTATAGTGCGTATTTACATCAAATTTCGCTGTCGGCAAAAGTATAGTCTTTCTACTTTGGAATGGGTTTTGTTGTTTTTCGCGGCTCAAAACGCCGAAATTATTAACATGCCTGTCCTGTTAATTATTCCTGTCCTGTTAATTATTCGTTGCTGTTAAATATTCGTTGACTGGAGTGCGTAGCGAAGCCGAAACAGTCAACTGCAATTTGTCCCGCTCTAACAGCCTGCTAAGCTCCACTACCACTGTGTATTTTGTTTTAAAATTTTTGTAATTAATTTTGCAATTTCCCATCGAGGTGTGTTGCTTGAATTAGTAAGGAGTATCAGCGCATTTTTGCTGTCAGGGTAAGTAAGGATAAGTGACTTATAGCCTCGAATGCTTCCTGGATGCCTAGCAATTATGTCGTTTGAATGGTTATACACTTGCCAACCCAACCCCATATATATTTCACCCCAAGCAGTTTTGACTTGGGGCTTTAACATCTCTTTATAAGTTTGCGCTTGCAAAAGAGAGGGATCACCAGAAAGTGTCAATTTAAGCCACTGACTTAGATCATTTACGTTTGAAATAAGGCCTTCGCTGGGATTAAATGATAGGTCATAAGGCCTCTGATCAGCTTTATCCAATAACTTGCCTTTGTATGTTGGTTTCGTTTCAGAAAAATATGCACTTTCACTATTGAAATAGCCACTTTTTTTCATAGTGCTGGGCTTCAAAATATTGTTATAAATATACTTTTCATAACTATCTACTGAAACAGTGCTTATGAGTGCTCCTAAAACATTAAAGTTAGTGTCACTATATTCAAAATCATGACTTTCACTGTTTTCTGGTAAAGACCGTTTGACTAAGTCTAAATAGGAATCGACTGTTCTTTGCTTTTCAAAACCTACAGGTTTAATCGTATCGCTAATCCCTGAAGAGTGAGTAAGTAGCTGCTTAATTGTAATGTTACTCTCTTTAAAGCTGGGTAAATATCGTCCTACTTTTTCATTTAACTCAATTTTATTTTTCTCGACTAGCTGCATTACTGCTTGAGCAGTAAACAACTTAGAAATTGAAGCGATACGAAATAATGATTCTCCCGTCGTAGCTTTTTTCTGCTTCTTATCTAGAAAACCGAAACCTTTAATATACGTTATTTCACCTGACGTAATGATTGCGACGGACATAGAAGGGATATCATTTTTTATCCGAATTTTTTCTAAAGCTGTAGACAGTTCATCGTGAGTTTTCATTGTATTGGCAAGTGTGGTAAAAGGCACAGATAAAAGAATTATTATAATTAATGTATACACCAGGCTACCTTGTGGAATTTGACCGCTAATATAACTGGAAATACGACGCGTTTTGGGCGTAACCCAGCGAGTGGTTTTCCCATGACTTGGTTAGTATGTTTTAAAGCCATGACCTAATGTTAATTAGTAGCTGACAATACTAAAATCATAATTGTACTTACGACAACTACCATAATTACTTTTCCCAAGGGGTATCCTGTAACTTTTGTATTACATACAGGGCATACAAAGTAAGAATAGTTTGATGGTACTCGAACTTCTTTTGGCGAAATTATAGAACTACATTTTTTACACATTTTCATGTTTGAGCTTTAATTCACTTCCTAAAACACAACAGTTTAATCAGTCGGCATTTGCCTTGTTCAAACACGCTTATTCACTGCGTATTATTATTCCCTATTTCTAGCATGTTTACTAAGTCGCTGTAAATTCTAATTTTTTTGACGAGATGACATAAAGACTTGGGGAAATACGACTAAACACCTCGATCTTGCACATAGGGGGAACCACAAACAAAAACCAATGAGTTGGCCACAAAGTCACTGCTTTTGATTTGTACGTGACTCAAACTTTCCCGATAGAAGTAACAGCTTGTTAGATGGCCAGTCAAAACATCAGTCTAATAATTAACATGGCTGTCCTGTTAATTCCCAATAATTAACATGGCTGTCCTGTTAATTCCTCCTGTTAATGCATTTCGTGCGCCCAGCGCATGCTTTTGCGACAAAGTCGCTGCTTTTGATTTTCACGTGACTCAAACTTTCCCGTTCAAAGTAACGGTTTGTCAGATGACCAGACATGGACGTCTGGACAAGGCGTGTTGCTTTACAGGGATGTTTCCTCACGCCGCTCTGACATTAAAGCCGTTACTTTTGGCGGTGGAGAAAGTTTGTTGGAGCAACAGACTTTTTGGTTACTTTGTCGTCTTTTGAAAAAGTGACTGGCTGACCATGGATGGTCTGTCATACCCAGCATGGATGCTGATGCACGAAGTGCATGACGTGAGCGAAGCGCATAAGTGCACGCAGTGCATAACGTGAGCGAAGCACATGAGGTGCACGCAGTGCATAATGTGAGCGAAGCACATGAGGTGCACGCAGTGCATGACGTGAGCGAAGCGCATAAGTACGCAAAGCGTATGCTCTGATAGCCGAAGGCGATAAATAAGCGAAGCCCATAAAGTGTGAATTCCCATTTCATCAGGTAGAATGCCGCCACTTCGATTATTAATTCTTTTTGGGTAGTTTCTCGATGCAAATCAATCGTGTACTTCTAACTGCTGTGGGCAGTGTATTACTCGCTATGGTGACTATTCAGTCTGGTGCGTCTTTAGCCAAGCAGCTTTTCCCTATCGTTGGCCCAGAAGGCACCACGGCACTGCGTTTGGGATTTGCTGCTGCGGTACTTTGGTTAGTATTTCGTCCATGGCGAGCACTCCCTCAGGGGCGAGATTGGCGCAGCATTATTGTTTACGGCCTGTGCTTAGGCGGTATGAATATTCTGTTCTACTTGGCGATTGAACGTATTCCCTTAGGGATTGCAGTTGCCCTTGAATTCACCGGCCCGCTGGCTGTGGCTTTGTTTTCATCTAAACGAAAAAGTGACCTATTGTGGGTCGCTTGCGCCATAGCGGGGATCGTACTGCTAATGCCTGATTTATCCAGCGCACAGGGCCTCGACCTTACCGGCGCGCTAATGGCACTAGGTGCTGGTGCATGCTGGGCAGGTTATATTTTATTTGGCACCCGTACAGGGAAACAAGCGTCTGGTGGCATCACTGTCGCTTTAGGCATGACGGTGGCAGCCATTATGCTGGTCCCCGTTGGCGCGGTGACCCAAGGCTTAGCCTTATTTAGCTGGGAAGTACTGCCTCTAGGATTATTGGTGGGAGTGTTATCTAGCGCTCTACCCTACTCTTTGGAAATGGTCGCTCTTAGAAATATGCCGACACAAGCGTTTAGCGTACTCATGAGTTTAGAGCCCGCCATTGCGGCCTTGGCGGGGTTGGCTATTTTGGGCGAGCACTTGAGCCTGTTGCAATGGGCTGCTATTGCCTTGGTGATTGTCGCGTCGATCGGCAGTAGCTTTACCCCTAAAAAAGCGGTCGATATGGGCGTGTAGTCGTTGCGCGAATGCACAACGCAAGACTGTTGCGTGCTAGGAGGATTCCGTGCTCAAGTCTGTTACTCGCTCAAGGCTGTTTCTCCTTAAAGTCTGCGCTGTTCATGGCCAGGACTAAAGCACGTTTCCACCTTGGAAGCCCTGCTGTTAGTCAAACTAATTATTGATTACTTTGCGCCGTTAGTAAGCAGCGAATGTCTGGTTAATTTACATCAACGATCAGTCCATATAATTTTATTTATAAATATCAAAGACATTTAGATGCTGGCATGAGTTATGCGTTGCGCTAGACGCTTAACACTCAACCATTTAGAGGAATTCTTGACTATATCAGCAGTTGTAACAAGCAGCTAAAGTTTGAGTCATAGCTATATCGTTTAATTTTAAAAAAATTAACCAAAAATATAACTATTAAGGATTTAACATGTTTATGGAAAAGAAAAATATTGTAGCAATGGCTATTTTGACCGTATTAAGCAGTAACGTTTCAGCAGCTCTAATTAATTTCACTGGCGGAACCGCCTACACAAATTCCGGTACACCATTAGTAACTAACAATTCAGCTTCATACCAAGATATAAGCTATTACGTTGAAAGTGGATTCAAGTTTGAATTTATTTTTGACAGTACCCCTGCGCCTTTTGCATCCATAATTGGTGATTATTATAGTACTGGTAATGATGTGGTTCATTGGCACTGGGCAGATGGTCCGTTTGGCGAAGTTAGTGAAGTCAAGGTATCTAAAGAAGATGGTACTACCTTCGATTTAGGGGGGTTCAGGGTAAGCACAAATACCAGCAATGGCGGCGGCTTCTCTACAGGAAACGAGCGGGTCTCCGTCAACACCTCTAAAGCGTCCAGTATTTTCAATATCACACCTGATAATTGGGGTCTTGGTAGTGGCCCTGACCCCCTTATAACTATAGATGCCGGTAACTCTTTGTTTACTGATATTTCTTGGTTTTCATTTACTAATGACGAATTCAGTACGGCAGTTGGTATGGGGTTAGATAATTTTTTCATTGACGAACCGGGTGATCCAAATGGTTCAGATCCTACTTCATCTGTTCCAACGCCATTTTCGCTTTCTCTGTTGGGCTTAGGTTTAATTGGTCTCGGATTTTCACGTAGAAAGCGAGCTTAGTTAGTTTTGTCTTGATATGAACCTCGGCTATATCCGAGGTTTTTTATGCATAATCTATAACAGCATTGTCTTCGTGCTAATAACTTAATATGACCCGCGGTTTTAGGGCATCAACTTCGAGATAATCCATTTTTGCAGTGGCTCGTCATTGTATCTGGGATGCCAAGCAGCAATAACATCGAATGGCTCAGGGGAGTGCTCAAGTTCAATTTCGACTAAATCGAGGCCCTTAATTGCTCTTGAGGGCAAAAAGGCGATGGAGTCTGTGGTGTTCAAATACATGGGCACAATGGAAAAGCACGGGGCTGACACCACCACATTGCGTGTTAAACCAAACCCTTTAAACCAGTCATCAATTGAGCCTTTAAAGTTCGGCCGTGAAGGTGACGCAATAATACTTGGGTAGCTTGCCACCTCAGCCAGCGATGGGCTTTGCGTCGCGATAGAAGCATGGCGAGATGCCACACAAACATGGTGCTCTTCAAACAAGTTGATGATGGGGTAGCTATCAGGGATATAATCAGGAAAGGCAATCGCCAAGTTCACTTTGCCGCTTAGCATTAAGTCATGGAGTGTGTCTATTTCAAAGTCCCGAACGATAATTTTCAGATTTGGCGACTCAACTCTAAGTTTTGCAATTAAGCTAGGCAATACAACCTGTTGCGCGTAATCCGTAGCGGAAATAACATACTCACCACTGATGGTTTTTGGGTTAAACACTTTTGGCGATAACAGTGCCTGAAAACCGTTCAACAGTTTATCGATATCAACGGAAAGTTGTTCCGCCAGTGGTGTAGGAATAAAGCCGTTGGTTTTTCGCAGGAACAACCTGTCGTCGAACACATCGCGTAGCTTCTTTAACTGTTCGCTTACCGCTTGTTGGGTTAAGCCCAGTTGACTGGCCGCTTTTGACGCATTTTTCTCGCGTATCAGCGCCTGAAAAATCCTGAGTTGTTTAATATCTAACCTGTCTATTTTGCTCATATTATTCCTCGGTCAAGCAGTTCGCGTTTTATCTAAATACCGGTAGCATGCTAACACTTAACCAATTTATCCTGTATCACTAACAAAAAATCGTTGTTTCTACTTGTTGTGAATAGTCACTAATATCCTGCCATCAAATGACTAAACACAACCGGAGAGACAAATGAAAACAGTAATTTTAATTGGTGCATTGGGCAAAATGGGGCAAGCAGCATTAACCGGGCTTGGTAAACACAACGTTATCACTGCTGGGCGCTCTGGCGACGTTGATCACATAGTGGATATCACTAGCGAAGCGTCCATTAGTGAGCTGTATGAAAAAGTAGGTCACTTTGATGCAGTTGTGAACACAGTTGGTGTGTGTGAGTACGCAACCTTCGGTGAGATGACAGAAGCACAGTGGATGACCACAGTGATGAGCAAAATGATGGGCCAAATCAACCTAGTTCGCATTGGGCAAGAATACATCGCTGACAGCGGCTCGTTCACCCTAATCAGCGGCATTTTGAATAAAAAGCCCATTCCCTTTGCGATTGCCGATGCCACCACCAGCGGCGCCATTGATACCTTTGCTAAAATCGTATCACTGGAAATGCCACGAAACACCCGTATCAACGTGGTCAACCCAACGGTACTTGCAGAAGCATGGGATGTTTACGGTGAAATGATGCCAGGCTTTCAGCCCGTATCAAGCGAATTGGTCGGCAAAGCGTTCGAACGCTCAGTAGACGGCTTCATCACAGGAGAAGTCATCGTCGTCGATGCCTAAGCTGTAAGTACTTAAAAGGCATTCAACGCACTTTTACAGTGTTGAGTGCCCTATTTGCACTGCATACTTAAACATTTATACACAATCGCCGTATTGTAAAATCCCCCAGCAAACAGCCATTGTCGGTAATTCCTCCGACCTCATTGATAATCTCTGTAGCTAACTTGATAAACTCACAAGATAAAGTGCCATGACTCCCCTGTTAATGTGCGTGCTTTCGTATAGAATCCCCGTCGTATTTTTACTTGTATGAATAAAAACGTGTTAAGCCGTTTAGCCTCAACCTGTATCTGACAACGCCTTCCCTTTCCTCGGTAAAATGACAAAAAATGATGAATGATAAAATAGTAGTAACTCACAGCGGCAATTTTCATGCTGACGATGTATTCAGTGTCGCAGCTTTTAAAAGCGTTTTCCCTACGTTTACCCTCATCCGCACCCGTGATAAAGACACTATCGCCAAGGCAGATGTGGTAATTGATGTAGGCGGCGAACACGATGCAGCAACAGACCGTTTCGATCATCACCAACGCGGTGGTGCGGGCGAGCGCGACAATGGCGTGCCCTACTCGTCATTTGGTTTGATTTGGCAGAAATACGGCCTCGCCATATGCGAGAACAATCAAGAGCTAGCCAACGCGATTGATGCCGGTCTGGTATCCACCATTGACGCCATCGACTGCGGCCATGTTAAAGGGGTCGCTGAAGGCATTAGCCTTAGCCAAACCATTTCAATGTTCAACCCAACATGGCAAGAAGAAGGTGATTTTGATAGCGGCTTTAACGAAGCGGTTGATTTCGCAGCGCGCGTATTAGCACGCGCAATAGCAGCGGCCAGCGGTGGGTTAAACGCAAAAGCCATCGTCGCCGAAGCAATAAAAAACGCACAAGATCCAAGAGTGATCGTGCTAGAAAAATACACCCCATGGAAGAAGACGGTTCACGCCCTATCAGAGCAAGCTTTGTATATGGTCTACCCGTCACAATCAGGGCAATGGATGATCCAAACCGTACCCGTAGAACCCGGCTCATTCGAAGACAGAAAATCTCTACCCAAACCATGGGCAGGCTTATCAGATGCAGAGCTACAAGCAGAAACAGGCATAGAAGACGCCATGTTCTGTCACAACGGCTTATTCATAGCCGGCACCGCATCATTCGGAAGCACAATGAAATTGGCCGAACTCGCCCTACAAGAATGAAGCCCCAAAGGGGCAACGCATAAAGCTGTTGCCCTGCTTTAAGCTAAAATATTGGCCGCCGATGCAGAAGCGCAGCCAAGGTTACCTTCACCAAGTAATCCTCACAATCAGTTAGTTATGAAGCTAGTTACCATGCCTGTCCTGCTACTTTCTAAAATTCACGATTTTTATCATGGGTGTCTTTGTAATTTTATCAATTAGGCATACTTACATTGAGCAGCTTGGCGATTTACCAGCTACCGCATCAGTGATTTTATCGAACTCTTTTTCCCAAAATACATTTAAACCGACAACATTTACTGTGGTTGTGCAATTTTTATCACTTTGATCAATTTTCACATTTAGAAAATATCCAGTGGCACTTCCAGATGGTGTGTAAACATTGTAAATAGTTGATTGCCCAGTTTTAGACTCTTTAACTCTATGGATTAAGTTATAACCAGAAACGCCAGAAGTAAAAACAAAATCAGGCTTGAAGCACTTAGCCAAGTAGCCTTTTATACGTGCTTCGACTACTTCTTTGGGTTCTGAAAAGCATAATGGCTCACTTTTATTCCCATTTGTAATCAGTTCACTCTCTGTCTGAGGGAACATAGCACAACCACTTAATACCGTGATTATTGATGCGATTGATAAATATTTACTCATTACGTCCTCTGTATATCTAACGCTTCACATATGGGGCGTAGGCTTGCTGGCTATACTTGCGCTAAGCGCTAGCAAGCGAGTATGCGACCCAATAAGCGAAGCGAATGAACATGATGTGTTTATTAGGTTTTATTGTCAAAAATGCCTCCCGAACTATTGATCACTTCAAAACCTGAAGGTTCAAGTAATTGGGCCGACTTAGGGGAAACATTTAATGTCCCACAACAAGATATTTCATTACCTGTTTTATGAGCATCAAAGGCCCGCCAATAGTCATCCAGCGGTAGTTGAATTGTTATTGATTTAGATTTTCCTTTGACTATAGCCTTCACGATTATTTGACCATAATCATCGTTTGGAAGGTGTTTCAAAACACTAACTAAACCAGAAACTTCGAAGTTTTTAACCGTATATCGCCCTTTTAAATATTCTGAAGCTGCTTCTAAATAAGGAATAGACTGTTGTGAAAACTCGTATTCATTTGCGAAATGGATAGGCTCTGCTTCTAGACCACCAGTTTTAATCTTTATGGAAAAACGTCTTGCTTTCGTTCGCCCACTTAAACCAACTAATGCATCACAAAGGTTTGCACTAACGCCGTTCCCTACAGTTTCTTCAAAGTCGAATATACTTTTCGAGTCGGCATATTTATCTACTGCCTCTGAAATAGCAGTAAGACTTCTAGCCAAATTAACTGATACGGATCTTGCCAAGGAGCTATCACAGCCATCTTGCTGTGGTTCGGTGTTAATCTCAATAGGAGAAATTAGATTGACGACGTAACTCCCAATTTCTGTTTGTCCGAGCTTCAACTTACTTAGAAAATTTTGGACATCTTGAGAACGGCTGCCGCTGAACACCTTCCGCTTGTTAAAAGTTGACAAGGTAGATGCTATTAATAAATCACGAGATCGCTCTACCAATAGAACCCCGTCCTCTAAAGGAATGGTTCCCCCCTCAACATCTGGGTGTATCACTCGAACCTTAATGAGGTCTGAGCTAAAATTTAACATGTCATCAACTACAGATGAAATATCTCTATTCTCAAACTCAGCGATAGATTTGAAAGCTTCGATTAATCGCTGCTCGTAACTCCTAATGTTCGAATCACTTGGCTGAATCACTTCATGGCTATATGACTCATCGTTCTCTCGGTGCCAGATGTTCGCTTGATTGGAGATATTTCCATCTTTAATCCAGTTTTGGCTTTCGAGGTAGCTTTGCATCAAATCAGGTGTAATGGATTCAAGAGCCTTTTTAAATCCCATATTCATTATGCTGCCCCCCTTATGCTTGCCGACTCCATCAGTGCTAGCAAGCTGTCGGAGGTTAAAAGATTTTTCCTAGGAATTTCAATTGTAATATTTGTACTGTTTGATGTGTCAGGGCTGTCCATAAGTGAAACCCAATAACAATAGCGCATTATTGTAGTATGAGTATTTTCATGGAACATCCATTCTTGCACATCGTCGGGCACAACTAGAACAAACAGGTAGCGAGGACAAAGCAACCCTTTACCTCTTAGGTCATTATAGTTTTTGATAGGTAGTACAAATTTTAAGTGTTCATTGTTTCCATTATCTTGGGATGTACACTTTAATTGCACTTCAATTTGAGGGTTTCTGATACCAGAAGTGAAACCTTTCCCTTGGAGTATTAGATCAACACTATCATCATCAACATCGGGAATCGATGATCTAAAACCGAGCTGAGCAGCAACTGCCTTCACATATGCTCGGCTAAACAAGTCCTTTTTTTGGTTCTTATCCATAGTACCTCAAATACTCATCTCGAAACCTAACAAGATTGATAGTCGGAAAAATTCCGCATTTAATCACAAAAATTTTCCGTCTTTCCTTATCTGTCTTTTTTAACATACACTCTAACTTGTTGTACAGGTTAAAATTTTTCCATGTATAGAACTTGTTCTTGTAGAAACACGGAAAACTTCCAAGATCTTGCTGTTTACCGGAATCGTCGAAGAAAGTGAGAATTATTTTCTGCTCAAAACTAAGCGAAGCCCATGCTCCGGCGACAACGTCGCTGCTTTGCTTTTGTCTTTTATGCCGACTCAAGTTTCCCGAGCATCGAAGGCTAACGCTGGATGAATGACATGGATGTCATTCAAGTGAAAGCTGCGTCGGGAACGCGTTTTCACGACCAGAGTGAGGCAAGACGCGCAGGAATAGAAACTTGCTGGAGAGCGGCCTTTACAAAATACGTCCTGTATTTTGCCTTTCAAGCCTTACTTCGTAAGTTCAAAATGGTTCCCGACCAATTTGTCTTGGTTACTTCTTACTGCTTTTGATTTATACGCGACTCAAACTTTCCCGATAGAAGTGACGGCTTGTCAGATGGCCAGACAGGGACGTCTGGTCAAGGCGTGTTGCTTTATAGGGATGTTTCCTCACGCCGTTCTGACATTAAAGCCGTTACTTTTAGCGGTTAAGAAAGTTTGTTGGAGACCGGCTTCTTTTGCTTACTTTTCTTAGCTGTTGAAGAAAAGTAAGTTGAACGGAATGGATTCCGTTTGAAAAAGCGTCATGGATGACGTGAGCGAAGCTCATAAGTGCACGCAGTGCATAACGTGGGCGAAGCCCATAGAAGTGCACGAAGTGCATTACGTGGGCGAAGCCCATAGAAGTGCACGCAGTGCATAACGTGGGCAAAGCCCATAAAAGTGCACGAAGTGCATAACGTGGGCGCAGCCCATAAAAGTGCACGAAGTGCATAACGTGGGCGAAGCCCATAGAAGTGCACGAAGTGCATTACGTGGGCGAAGCCCATAGAAGTGCACGCAGTGCATAACGTGGGCAAAGCCCATAAAAGTGCACGAAGTGCATAACGTGGGCGCAGCCCATAAAAGTGCACGAAGTGCATAACGTGGGCAAAGCCCATAAAAGTGCACGAAGTGCATAACGTGGGCAAAGCCCATAAAAGTGCACGAAGTACATAAATAACAAAGATGCTCCCTTAGTTATATAACCCCCCCTGATTACCACGTATAAAAACCGCTGACTTCGCAATGCCCCTTTTTTGTTTTATTTTTGAACAGTATTGTTTCTTCAGCTTGCGAGAAAATATGCCCGTCAATACCAATGATCAAAAAACACTACTCACTGATATAGAAGTCGTGCAAAGAATTTTCGCACATATCGACAACGGCACAACCGATCAAGGCAAGCAAAGCTGGCGGGAGCCCACAGCTAATTACCGCTCGAAAGCGCGACTTGAGGCAGAGCTTGATATTTTGCAAAGCCGGAGCATCGTTTTTTGCCCCTCAAGCGCACTCGCCAAAATGGGGGACTATGTTGCCCGTGACGCAGCCACCGTGCCTTTGATTGCTGTACGCGGATTGGACGGCGTTGTTCGTGCCTTTAGAAATGCCTGCCGTCACCGAGGCGTTAAACTCGCTGATGGCCAAGGCTGTGCTCGTGCATTGGTTTGCCCCTATCATGGTTGGGCATACAAGCTTAACGGGAGCCTGCTAAGTATTCCCCATGAAGATGGGTTTCCAGATGTTGATAAAGCAACACGTGGACTTGTTGAGGTGGCCTGTTTCGAGAGCAATGGCTTGGTATTTATTAACCAAAACCCGCAAGCAAATATAGAGCAAGATATAGCGCCTATTCCTCACCTTATTCCTGAGCATTACCGTTTATTAAATTCACCCCGTCAGGTAGTCAAAGCAAATTGGAAGCTTTATCTAGAAAGCTCTCTTGAGGGTTACCATATTCGCCAAACACACAAACGCACGTTTTTCCCCGTGCAATACGACAACCTCACGGTGATCGAAGCCTTTGGGGAGAATAGCCGCGTAACATTTCCCTATCAAGCAATAGAGGGGTTAAGGCATAACAAGGCATCTGACATCTCAGTTGATGGGCGACTTACCTACGTTTATCACCTGTTTCCCAATGTGGTTATTTCAACCTTTCCAGGATGTATGCAAGTCAATGTGCTTGAGCCTATTGATGAGGCAACAACAGAGCAACATACCTACCTTATCAGCGCGATTGGCGAGCATGACACCGCAAGGCTTAATGCTATTTCAGAAGGTCAAGAGTTCGCTGCTAAAGGTGCGGTTGAAGATTTGCAGATAGTGCTATCCGCTCAAAAGGGACTGGCAAGCGAAGCAAATGAATTTTTAGAATTTGGCTTATTTGAGAGCGCGATTGTGCGCCTTCATACCCACCTTGCAAAAGAATTTGAGCGAGTGAGTAAAGCAAAAGGCTAAACGTAAGTGATTAATTGGAAACGCCACTGGCTATCAAATAAACCTAGCAGATTGATATTTCACGCCGCACCTATTGAATAAATAAACGGGGGCTAACATGCCTAACAACGAACCCTATATCCCCTACAATACGCCCTCCGCCGAGTTGCGATCCCAAGGACGCGCTGTAAAACCTAAAGATGCCGCCACCCTGATTATTGTGCGCCGGGACAGTACTCACCCCAAAATTCTGATGGGTAAGCGCTCAGCTGAGCATAAATTCATGCCGAATAAGTTCGTGTTCCCTGGGGGTAAGATTGACGCGGGAGACAGTCGTATTCGCCCGCCTAACGACCTTCAACCCAGCGTACTGCAACGTTTAATGAAAGGATGCTCTGAGTCACGTGCTAGAGGGCTTGCACTGGCGGCTATTCGTGAAACGTTCGAGGAAACCGGATTGCTCCTTGGCGAAACCGATAGCTTACCCATAAGAACCCGCTCACCCCACTGGCAAGCGTTTTTACAACATGGTGTAAATCCGCGCCTTGATACCCTGAGTTTCATAGCAAGAGCCATCACACCGCCCTATCGAAATCGCCGCTTCGATACGCGATTCTTTATGGTAGACGCAGATATTATCCAAGGGGATGTACACGAAACGCCCCAAGGGTCTGGTGAATTGCTCGCCATGCACTGGGTATCACTGGTCGACGCCGAAAAGCTCGATTTACCTATTATCACCCGAATGATACTTAAAGAAGTAGCACAACGCTTAACCAGCGGCCAAGCGCCTGAAGCCGAAGGCCCATTTATATACTTTCGCAACGGCAAACCCGTGATAGATAAAATATAAAACGCAAAAACTGGCAGGAACTATCACGGCTGTCTCGTGATTATGGCGTGAGCGCAACACATGCTTTGGCGACAACGTCGCTGCTTTTGATTTACGCGCGACTCAAACTTTCCCGATAGAAGTATCGGCTTGTCAGATGGCCAGACAGGGGTAAACCCGAGGCTGTTTGGAGCAACGCTCCTATCGGGTGAACGATTCGCCAAGGATGGTGAAGCTGGGTGCGTTATCACGGATGAGTTCAGATTGCGTTTTGTTTAATAGTAAAACGAAGAACAAATTTAGCGTGTTGCTTTACAGGCGATCTGCATGGATGCAGAAAGGTAGAGCAACGCAGGGAGCACCGAGCTAGCGTTCCAGTTGCCGAGATGTTTCCTCACGCCGTTCTGAAATTAAAGCCGTTACTTTTATCGGTTAAGAAAGTTTGTTGGAGACCGCTTCTTTTATGAAATACATCCATGTATTTCACCTGCGCAAAGAGGGCTTAGGCCATCCTTCGGATGTTCAAATTCATTCCCGATGAATTTGTGCTTATAGTCTTAGTTGTTGAAGAAAAGTAAGTTGTACGACGCGCCGAACTGGCATTCCGGCTGAAGTGAAATCTTGGGCGAAGCCCATTCTTTGGCGACAAAGTCGCTGCTTTTGATGTTCCACCGACTCAAGTTTCCCGAGCATCGCAGGGTCACTCTGGTTCGATTGAAGGGATTCAATCTAAGTGAAAGCCGCGTCGGGAACGCGTTTTCACGACCAGAGTTAGACAAGACGCGCAGGAATAGAAACTTGCTGGAGGGCGGCCTTTCTTGGTTACTTCTTTCGGCTGTTGGAAAGAAGTGACTGGCTGACCATGGATGGTCTGTCATACCCAGCATGGATGCTGGTGCACGAAGTGCGTAAAGTGTGCGCAGCACATAAGTACGCGAAGCGTATGCCCTAGTAGCCGAAGGCTATCAATAAGCGCAGCGCATGAGGTGAGCAAAGCTCATGTTGTGTGCGAGCAGCGCATGTTTAGCACACGCAGTGTGTAGACAGCGAAGCTGTAATCTGTGCACGAAGTGCACAAATAACTTAGCTCCCTCCTATCACCATACTTTGCACACCACTGACAAACGGCAACACCTTATTGTTCAAAAACCTCGCCCCGTCTTCTGTATGCAACCAATACAAAGCACCTAGGTTCAACACCACAGTAAACCAAAAGACGTTTTTAAATTCCGCCTTACTCGATTTGTGACGCAAGCGATTTTGCGCCAACAAGGCGCCTGGCCAGCCACCTAAAAAAGCAAACAAATGTAACGTGCTCTCTTTTGTGCGCCAACGACCATTCTGCGCAGCTGACTTATCAAGCGCATAGGCAACAAATGCAATCATGCTCATGACAAGGTAAACACCACCAATAAGCACTGGTAACGCGCCCATTAAAATGGATACAACTAAGGCAATCGAAAACAGCACTAAGAATACATTCACGGTGGTATTGTTATTTGTTCTACGCTTATTTGCTTTGTTGGGATTAGCAGACTTTATACTGGCTTGCCTAGTGCTAGCCCCGTTTAATCCCCGAGCAAACTGAATATTCTCAGCTTTACAGCGATTGTGAGACTCGCGCACCAACTCATAGGTGATGACGTCCCCATCAACCGGCCGCCGAGAACGTGGCGTAAACGCTTTGATATGCACAAACGCCCGCTCACCGCCCCCATTTGGCTCAACAAAACCAAAGCCCTTGTCATCATTCCAATTAAACACCTTTCCCTGAAACCGCATAATCCCTCTTACATTCTACAAACAACATTTTGAACAACACTGAAAACTCAAAAGCCAAATAAATCTACCCAAGCTAGCCATAAATAACCAGCAAAAAATCAAAGAATGACCAACAAGTCAGTTGGCTAAGCAAACACCCTAGATAAAACAGCCAGCCCATAATTATCGTGGCTGCCCCGCTAACTCGTCCTGCTAACTCTTAATACCTGACGCAAAAAAAAACCTTGGCTACCGACACAGAAGCGCAGCCAAGGTTGCGCTCTCTACAAGCACTTATAATGGCTGCCGTGCTAAATTGTTAACATACAAGTGCAACTCATATCTAGATAATATTTTATCGACCGTCATATTGACGGCGTTGCCAATTATTCTTAAGAATTTTGCTAATTTTTAAAAATAACCTATTTTTAATATGTATTGTTAAGGAATTATTGATATGGACATGGATAAAAATAAACTTACGCTTAGAAACTCACTTCTGTTGGCTGCTATGGATATATGTGAGTCAGATTTTCCACACCCTCGAAAGCTTCCCAAAAACTTTAGTCCTCCTTTTTCTAATCTGGGGCACACGCCTTTTTTTGATTATAAAATTTATTATGAAGCAGTATGGGAAGCAACTAATCGGTTAAAAAAAATAGCGTCTAAAGACAATAGTGAAACTGTCTGGATATTTTCACTACTCCTAGGGATGACGATAGCTTTTCTTATTATTAAAACTTCAAGTGAACTTATTATTCTTAGTTTATTACCCCTTATTATAATCATTTGGGGAATTAAATATTTTTTATATAAAAAAAGAAATAAGATTCTAAAAGAGTTTGAAAAAGAAAAAAAAGATATTCTTACAGATATCGTCAATAACATATCAGACAACAAACGTATTGAATTAATTAATTCTAGCTTTAAAAATATAAATTTTTATGCTTCAGGACAACTAAATACAAACAGAGTACCCGTTCTAACTATTATTAACGAAAGTAGGCCTTTTCCCGGTTTCGGACGCTTACAACTTGAAGATAGCATCACCTGCAAAATTTCACTCGACCATCAAAGAGATGAAAGCAAGATATCTCAAAAAATATTAGCTAAAATAAGATTACTAGTTGGAAGTAGCGATACCTCAAACCTTGAGAGCGGAAAGGTCTTAGTTATCCACGGCGACACTATAAGAGTTAACTCACAATGGTTGAACGATGACCAGTCCCCCATCCTATGGATCGGTGAAAGTGATATAGACGAGTATCTATCGAACCGCGAAGAGGCATCATGTCGTTCTTACTATGGAGTACAAGTATTATTTGGCGCGCATCAGACCGCTGTTACATTTTTTTTCAGGTTATTTTATACATCGAATAGCATTACCTGCCACGTAGCTATGCTTACTATTGGACCTCCCGTTTTTGAGATAATTGATATTCAAAAAAAGTTGATTCAAAGTGAGTTTGAAAATGACAGCTCTAGATCATCTATAAATTCGTTTGAAAAGTTAAAAACTAGAGAGAAACAGTTGACCAAGCTCGATTATCTTGAAGCATTTGAAGATATTGACGATTTCGAAAAGCTCGTCGACGGAATAGACATTGGATTAATAAAAGAGATAGACGAAAACTATGTTAGTAAAGACCAAACCAATAGCAATTTTTACTCTGAAAAATTTCGGAGGTGTGTTAAGAAAACTGCTATATGGCCTGGCTCAGTTGGGTTCATACCGAAGCAAAAACACGAACTAAACTCTTTTACATTTACTACAGATTTTTTTGGACGACCAGAATTCATTTCTGGAATAAAAACAACATATAAACAAATATTTCAGGGCGTTTTAGACACATTTTTGGAAGAAGAGATAGATATTAGCGATTACAGAGATGAAGAAGGAAATTATACGATCAACGCAGACAAGATAGACAATCTGATTGTAGGTGAGAAAGTCTATATGAAAAATGAGAAAAAGGGAGCTAAAGATGGAATCGAAGGCTAGGATCAACACAAGAGATTTTTATGAAAAGTGAAATTAAAGCAAAAACAATAAATCAGGTCTTCACTGCTGACTCGATTGATTGCAGCCAACAAAATAATAGTTTCAATAAAGAGCATCTTGAGACTGATATAAATAAGGTGTTATCGCACATTTCTGAAGTTCAAACGCGCAAAAATACCCTTACCGAAGAGGACATTGGATTAATCGCTGAGAAGGTAGCTATTGTTGTTTACGAATTAAAAGAAAAAGGGGAGGATAGCTGTGACATGAAGAAAATAAAGAAAGCGACAAACGATATTAGAGAAATCATGGGTAATATCGGTCAGGCCGTAGAGTGGGTTTTCAAAATATCGACGAAACTTGGACTTTAAGAGTCAGTTTGTAAAATTTATTACAGCCTCGGTATCTCTGCAGACGGCTCAAGTTCTCATAAGTCCAAGCGCGGTTGACCCAACAGTTTGCTGCATATAGGATTGTCGGTAGCCTTTTTCTACCACACGAGGCGCTTTTCACAGTGGTTAGTTATGTAAGGTCCAATTAACATCTACTGCCGCGTACCACAATGGGTCTAGTATTCCCGGTAAAGCCACGCCGCTGAATTCTTCGGGTGATTGCGTTTTATCATTTGATAAAAGTTCGGAAAATCATTGAATCCACACTACCAAAGACTGATCTTCCCTCAGTTTCTTAGCCAAATCATGTCGATAATAATTTGTCCAGCCTACAATCTTGCTATTGATTGAACTGAGTAACCTCGCTACTGGCGTAGATATTCTTTTCTTGACCCCCAATCTGATTGACTCAAGAAACGATTTGATACAACTTTTAATTGGTTTATTAATTAGCTTTTGACCATATTTACGTAAATTAAATCCAAGAAAATCAAATCCCTTGCAGTAGAGCTAATCAAGGTCTCGTATGCAGGAAGCGTTAGCCCTCGCTCAAGCCTCTACCGATGGTTTTATTGTATTCTTCAGCAACTCTTAGGAGTGGGCAGTGATTACGAAATCGTCAAAGGCTACAAATTAGCTATTGACGTCATAATCTGCTTCAAATAACTATTTCTCTTTGTCAATAAGATCCAAACCGTTGTCAATCTCACCTACAAAGCGCATATTTTTTTGTTTGAAAATACCAAACAATAAATCCAAGAAATTGAAGAATTCGTATATGGCATTACCTGCTTCATATTCGTTTGTCCCCGTTTTTATAACGGAGCTTCCTAATAGTTCAGAGGCTTCGTCTGAATCAATTACAAATCCATGATCTTTATAATGGTTAGTGAAATGATCTGCAAGTTCTTCACATGTTTTGGAATCGGGTAATGTTTTACCATTTAATAAACGTATGGCATATTGAGTAGCTGATTCATTAATTCTTTCAAAATACCCAAGATCCCGAATACTTACATTGGCATTTAAGTACTGTGCAAACATATCAGATGCAGTTGGATGCTTAGCAGTCATTTCAGCTATTTTCTCAACAGCATTAGCCAAGCCTAAAGCTGGAAAACCGTTAAATTGCGGGTCAATAGGACCTAGCTGACTGAGCAGTCCCATATGTAGCTCTGTAGCACCCAATGATATTAGTGTTGCTGCTGATTTGGCTCTTCTGGGAATGGATATAGCAAATTTATTTTTTGCCAATCTTTTGCAAGTTTTACTAATAAGATAAGCAGGTTCAATTTGACCACCACCACTTTCGATGAACATTAAGATATCTTTCTTGTTATTAAGATCGCTTACCGTGCGATATATCTTATCTGAGTGAAACCCGCTTATTGATTTGTACTCATCATAAAGAAAAATGACGTGATACTTATCCAATTTGTATTCTTTAAGTATCTTTTTTAAATGATCGTTTATATGAGATTTTATATCCTCATCATCCAACTTATTTTTGAACATTTCGAATTGATCACCAATGATAGATAGATCATAGGTTTTCTCTTCGATTGCTTCATCCTGATTTTCGACCTCTTCCTTTGCCATTGAAACTCCTTTAGCCATTTAGCAATACTAATATCCGGACACTTTCCGCCTTGCTTTACATATCGTTTTTACCATATGCCATAACACGTTGTATAGGCCAAAAAATTCTAATTTCATGTTTAATAAGGCAAGCCCACGCTTTGGCGACAAAGTCGCTGCTTTTTATTTTATACCGACTCAAACTTTCCCGTTCAAAGTAACAGCTTGTCAGATGGTCAGACAGGAACGTCTGGACAAGGTGTGTTGCTTTACAGGCGATCTGCATGGATGCAGAAAGGTAGAGCAACGCAGAGAGCACCGAGCTGGCGTTCCAGTTGCCGAGATGTTTCCTCACGCCGTTCTGACATTAAAGCCGTTACTTTTGGCGGTTAAGAAAGTTTGTTGGAGACCGGCTTCTTTTATGAAATACATCCATGTATTTCACCTACGCAAAGAACGCTTAGACCATCCTTCGGATGTTCAAATTCATTCCCGATGAATTTGTGCTTATAGTCTTAGTTGTTGAAGAAAAGTAAGTTGTACGGCGCGCCGAACTGGCATTCCGGCTGAAGTGATATCTTGGGCGAAGCCCATTCTTTGGCGACAACGTCGCTGCTTTGCTTTATCACCGACTCCAATTTTCCATATTTAAAAGCGGCTTGTCAGATGGCCAGACAGGGAGGTCTGGACAAGGCGAAGTGTTTTACATGGAGGTTACCTTTAGCCAATCTGACATCAAAGTCGTTTTAATATATGGGTATCAAAATTGGCTGGAGGGCGGCCCTTTTTGTTTACTTTTTGCGGCTGTAGGTAAAAAGTAAATCGAGCCCTAGGGACGAGGGTTTGAAAAAGCGTCAGGGATGACGTGAGCGAAGCTCATAAGTGCACGAAGTGCGTAAAGTGTGCGCAGCACATAAGTACGCGAAGCGTATGCCCTAGTAGCCGAAGGCTATCAATAAGCGCAGCGCATGAGGTGAGCAAAGCTCATGTTGTGTGCGCGCAGCACATAAATAAGCACCGCGCATGCTTAGCACACGCAGTGTGTAGACAGCGAAGCTGTGCGCTGTGCACGAAGTGCATAAACAGCGAAGCTGTGCGCTGTGCACGAAGTGCATAAACAGCGAAGCTGTGCCCTGTGCACGAAGTGCATAAACAGCGAAGCTGTGCCCTGTGCACGAAGTGCATAACCTGGGCGTAGCCCATAAAAAGCACACGAGGTGCATAACGTTCACCCAATAAAAGCTAGAATGGCGCAAAATCATCCAATGGTCCCGTTGGCACTGCCCAGCGCTGCTTCGCATCGACTGCAACACGATCAGCGCCTTGCATCGGCATTCTGCCGTAGTTCCCATACAACCAAAGAACGAAGTTGGTGCGCTCACCACTGGTGATAGGTTGTGCGGCATGCACCACATTGCCACGGTGGATCATCGCACTGCCCGGCTTAAACGCTAGCCCAATCATTTTATCTGTAGTGGGGTCGTAGAAATCCACATTTGAACCGGTAAATACCTCATCAGGTAAATTCAAATTAATGTTCAAGGTGACCGCTGAGGCGTCTGTATGCGGGCGAATCGATGTATCCGTATTTGGCTTGTAATGAATCGAGAAACCAAAGGTTTGGGTATCGTACCCTACGATTTCTGGGAACAACAAACGGGCTATGGGGCGCATGTATCTATCAAGCATTTCGCGATAAAACACTTGAAAGCTTGGCGCTGCCAAATACCCCTGCGAGCGACTGTCTAACATCGCACCGCGGCGGTTCAATACAATGCCGTACGGTGGGCGAAGGGGAATGTGTGCTTCCCACACTTGCTCAAGATAGCCACGTAAATCCGCCAAACGCTGTGGGTCGAAAAACTGGAATTCGAATACATCTGGTGCCACTTCTTGCATCAATTCTTGTACTGCTAATTCTTTACTTGGGTCGGCCCATGCATGCTCTACGGCGTCTCGCAAACGGCTATCGAGCAAGGAGCTGTCAAGTGTTGCCAGCGTGTCGCTGTTGCTCTCTTCCCACTCTTTCCATGCATCGCTCAGTAAGTTGTAGTGGTTGGTCCAAAACTGCTGGACCGAAGGAGTGCGATGCAACATGGCTTCACGGGAAGGTAAATCTAAGTTGCGTGCTTGGTTTAGTTGATTGGTTTGCATAATAAATCATCCTGTTTTGTTGCACGATCTTATATCTGCAACCGAGGCGTACAATTTATTACAACTACTTTCATGGATAAATACGCTACAAAAGGAAACAAAATCAATTAATTCTATATAATCACCTGCTAACGACTGAGCCACGCTATTCACAACCATCGCCGCAGCACCACGTTATGCCTTCGTAGTGATAAGGCGTGATGATAAGTCGCGGTGACAAAAAATTGCCGATTATGAATATGAAGATTGGGGAAAGGACAAAAAGTCAGGCATACTTATTTTACGCAGCGTTCATACTCGCTATTTCTTAGGCTGCCCCCAAGCATTGCCAAAAAGTAGCCAATAGCCAAGTAACAACCTAGTCAACCTCAGAATATGAACATCGCAAGTCATAAAGGAGACCAAGATATCAGTGAATAATATTAAGCTGACCCAAGACGAAAACTTGTCCATACGAGTCGGTTACCAGCTTTCGCCCAGTGATCACCAAAGACTCGACCTGTATTTTTCATTGCCTGATGAAATGGGTATCAGCGCAAAAACCTTGACCGAGGAACAGTACTTTCACCACAGCATTCAAAACCACAGTGCCTATTATTCTGACCAACTGCATGTGCCATTGGTGCGCAGCCGATACATTAGTCAAAAGAAGGGCGAACAAAGTGATTATCGCTTAAACCTCAATTTGTATTCTTATCAAATTCGTACCGCCCTTGATACTGACATCAAGCAAACGCTTAAGCTTAAAGACAGCAAAGAGTTTTACCCCCAAGCGATAGAGCTTGCTGAGCAAACCTCTGGCCTGCTTAAAAAATTAAGGCGCTATACCCCGTCTGACGAAAAGCTGAGGGCGTATTTTGAAAATGCTGATAACTACCTTAGCTGGCAAGTGGAGCAGTCATTTTTAAAGCTGCTATCAAGGGCGCCCAAAAGCGCAGAATACTCAAGTGAAAGAAACTTTCTCTTTGGTTTATGCCGCCGAGAAAATGAATATCGAGAAGAAAACCAGTACAACTCGCAAACCACTCTCGGTGACCCGAATCGCATTACCAATAAAATGCGCTTGTTACAGCGTTTAATAGAATACGGGGTGGTATTTCAAAAGAAAACCAAGAACCTCAACAGCTATTTAAACCGCATCGTCAAAGGTACCGTAACCGCGATCATCATGGCGTTTGTGATGGTGTTAGTGTTAAACGCGCGAACCAATTTTACCGAAGTAACCATTGCATTGGTGGGCATGTTAGGAGTGATTTACGGCTTACGGGAAATATTCAAAGAAGACATTACGCGTATTATTTGGCGGCGTATTCAAAAAGGCTTGCCAAAGTGGCGGATTTTATACAGCCACAGTGTGAATAAGAGCAAGGTTGCCAATCAAACCATTTGGCTTGAATACATTCGCAATAAAGATTTGCCGCCTCAAGTAGACAAACTGTTTCAAACACGTCGCCAGCAAAACAAACAAGCGGCGCAATTGCTGCATTTTCGTAGCGAAACCAAGGTCTTCGCGAAAAGCTTTTTACCGGGCTATGATGAGGTGCGCCAGCAAATTTATTTCAATTTGACCCCCTTTATTCGGTTTCTAAGAAAGGGCGAAGGTCGCCTTTATTCGTTGGAAAACAACAAAATCACTAAGCAAGCAGTGGAAAGACGTTATCAAATTAATGTGGTGCTAATGCACACGGATAAAGACAAGAAGCAACAAACCCAGCGCTTTAAGATTACCTTAAATCGCTCGAACATCATTAATATTGAGGCGTTAGAAGTCCGCAAAAGTGAGTGAACTCACCTCGCGTTAACGTCTGCCGACAAACGAAGTTAATCGTGGGCGCATGAATTCACGCCCACGGACTGCCTACCTAAAAAGGTTTATTGCCAGTGCGTCGGCAAAGTTACATGTGCTCGCTGATAGAGCCTGTAACCTTGTTGGCATCAAATATTTCAATCCAATAACCGTCAGGATCTTTTATAAAAGCGAGCCCTTTCATTGCACCATCATTGGGGCGTTTTTGAAAAGGTACGTTCAACGCTTCAAAACGCTGACAGGCTCCGTCGAGGTCGGGTACGTGAAAACCGATATGACCGAAGCCTTTTGGCTCACTGTTACCATTGTGATATTGGGTATTCTCAGGTGTATCATCCCAATTATGAGTCAGTTCAAGCATGGCTGGACGACCAAAAGTTTGCACTGTTCGCGCGTTGTCATCATTACTCACGTCAGAAAAGTCATCGCCTGCACTTAAAAAGTACAAACTAAACTTCATTTCTGGGAAATCGAGGCGCTTTAATAGCGTCATGCCCATTACCCGGGTGTAAAAATCTAACGAGCGCTTTGGATCAGCAATGCGCAGCATTGTCTGGTTAAACACGTAACCAAGGGTGGTGGGATCTCTTTGTTCACACAGGCCATCGGCCTTATCAAAATGACGACTCATAAAGTTAGCTCCTCATAACATCTAAAGTTCATACTCACTCAGTGGGGGCAAAATAGATAATTAACAATGGATTAGTGTAAAAACGATGGTAAACGCTAACATGCTAGACAAACTTACACATACCGTTTCCCAGTAATGTATTTGGTCTACTTACGTAGCCATATCGTTCATAAAATGGCTCTTTACCCTTGGCTGCCAATAAGCCAATAGTGGCGCCCTGCGCAGCTGCACTTTGCAGATATGCTTCGATGTTCAACATAATTTGGTGACCCACCCCTTGGCCTTGATGGGTCGGTGTCACTATTACATCTTGAATATAAAAACACATTGCGCCGTCGCCCACGACGCGTCCCATGGCGAGTAATGCGTGTGATTGACGGATACACACACAGTACAAGGTATTTTCAAGGCTTTTTTGGGCGATATTAATATTGATTTCTCCCCACCCTGCTTGCTTACGCAGAGCGATAAACTCCGCAACGGTTGGGCTTGCTTCTATCACTTGATACCGTTTCACTTATGCTCCTTGCCTGCGTTTAGCTTTTAGCGGTGATGGATACATCTCATGCTAGCTACATCATTTTCAATATTATTTTGAAAATGTTTCGTCACCACCCCAGTTTTTCTTCGAACTGCGTTGCCATAAAGTATCGCCATTGGTGCTTGAGAACAAAATTTAAATGTTCGTTCAGCCAGATGACACGTGTGGAACGTCTGTCATCATTTTCAAAATGAAATATTACATGTATCGATTTTTAAACCCTAATAGGAGAACAAATTATGTCAGTACCTAAGCAAATGAACGCCATCGGTTTCACTCAATCATTACCTATTGAAGAACAAAATAGCCTATTTAAATTTACCATGCCTATCCCGACTTTGGGCGAAAACGATATGTTGGTGCGTGTTGTCGCCACATCCATTAACCCTGCTGATGCAAAAAACCGTGCGCTTTCCGCGATTGATACCCCTCACCCACAACCGGTTATTTTAGGTTATGACGCAGTGGGCATCGTTGAAGCACTTGGCAAAAATGCCTCAGGTTTCAGCGTGGGCGATAAAGTGTATTACGCTGGGGACGTGACCCGTGCAGGCTCAAATTCTGAATATCAAGCTGTTGATCATCGAATCGTTGCCCATGCACCAACCAGCCAATCAGATGCTCAAGCTGCGGTAATGCCACTCGTTTCACTGACTGCCTATGAGGCGTTATTCGATCGCCTTCGTGTGTCCAAGACGCAGAAGAAAACGTTGTTGATTATTGGCGGTGCCGGTGGCGTAGGATCAATTGCTATTCAACTTGCTAAGCAGCTAACAAACTTGACGGTTATTGCAACTGCATCTCGCCCTGAAACCGAAAAATGGGTTCGCAGTATGGGCGCAGATTATGTGGTTAATCACAGAAACCTACTGGACTCTACTCGTGAAAGTGGTTTTCAACATGTTGATTATATCTTCAATGTTGCCGATACGCAGGGCCACTGGGATGCCATGGTAGAGTTAATCGCGCCTCAAGGAATGATAAGTTCAATCGTTGAGGTCAATAGCAAAGTAGATATCTCACCTTTAGCAGCAAAATCGGCAGGGTTTGTTTGGGAACTTATGTTTACCCGCTCTATGTTCAACACCAGTGACATAGTACGTCAACAAGATATTCTGGCTGAAATAGCGCAATTACTTGACCAAGGCAGTATCAAAAGTACGTTAACTCAAACCTTCAATGGTTTTAATGTTGACACCTTTAAAGAAGCCCATAGCGTGATCGAAAGTGGTAAATCTATTGGCAAAACAGCTGTCATTTATTAGGGGCTTAAGATTTAGAATTCTGTCAATTTAGCAGCACTCTTTTTAGCAGCACTCTTTTTAACAGCACTATTTATAGTGCCAGCTGCTACAAGCAGGCCGATAGAATCGTCAGCGACAGGTGTAGTACCCTTTAGTGTAAAACTAACCATGCTTCTCAGCCCGCTTCACGCGGGCTTTTTTATAACTCAACGTTGCAGAGCAATGCATAAGCAAAAAATCAATTGCAATTAAATAGACGATCGGTCTAATATATTTAGGTAGCAAACTGATTTCCCCCAAGTGGTAGCTTAATACTCAGATGAATGTGCAAACAACAAAACCAAGACGCGGCCGGCCGCCCAAAGTCGCTCGTGACAATTACGACACGAAGGCAGAGCTTCTGCGTGTGGGCTTAGAGCACCTAACCGAATTTGGCTTTGCCTCGTCAGGCATTGATACCATGCTGAAAAAAGCCGGTGTGCCTAAAGGCTCTTTTTATCATTACTTCGCCAGCAAAGAAGCCTACGGTGAAAGCCTGATTGCGCATTACGATAGCTACTTTTCACGTAAGCTAGATATACACCTGCTTAACGAACAACATGCCCCTTTGTCGCGTATCGCAAATTTTGTGGATGACGCGGCTATTGGCATGGCGCGTCACGGCTTTAAGCGCGGCTGCTTGGTGGGCAACTTAGGCCAGGAAGTGGACGCCTTACCCGTTAGCTTTCGAGCACAACTGACAAATGTATTTTTGAATTGGCAGCGCAAGATTGAAGCTTGCCTCATTCAAGCAAAGGCTAATGGTGACATAAATCAAAGCGCGGACTGCGGGGCACTGGCTGAGTATTTTTGGATCAGTTGGGAGGGTGCAGTCAGCCGAGCGAAGTTGGTACAAAGCGACAAGCCCCTAATGCTTTTTTTGCAGTATTTTTTACAGGCCCTGCCCAAATAAGCACTTGGGCTTTTTTTTAGATATTAATAGACGATCGGTCTAAATTGGAGAGATGACATGAATGATGCGACTACTACCCAAAGCAGTACAGAAGCAAGAGCAGAAACCACCTTTAGCGGTATTTTAATCAACAAAGACGAGCAAGGTTATCGCGCGGCTTTACAGCAGATTGAACAAAGTGTGTTACCTGAAGGTGACGTGACGATGAACGTGTTGTACAGCACATTGAATTATAAAGACGGATTGGCGATCACTGGCAAAAGCCCTGTGGTACGCCAGTTTCCCCTAGTGCCAGGGATTGATCTGGTCGGCGTAGTTGAGAACAGCGACAGCCCGGATTTTAAAGTAGGCGATGTGGTCATTAATAACGGCTTTGGCGTAGGTGAAAAGCACAGCGGCGGCTTAGCACAAAAAGCCTGCATGAAAAGCGAATGGCTCATCCCCTTGCCCGCTAATATCAGCCCTAAACAAGCCATGATCATAGGCACCGCAGGTTACACCGCCATGCTGTGTGTGCTTGCGCTTGAGAAAAACGGAGTTACCCCCGAAAAAGGCGAAGTTCTGGTCACTGGAGCGAACGGCGGAGTGGGCAGTTTTGCCATCTCGATACTGGCAAAACTGGGCTATACCGTGGTGGCTTCAACCGGCCGATTGGATGAAAGCCCTTATTTGAAAGCACTAGGGGCAAATGAGGTTATTCACCGTGATACGCTATCTAGCCAAGGCAAACCACTGGCCAAAGAACGCTGGGCTGGGGTCATTGATTCTGTAGGCAGCCACACATTAGCCAATGCTTGCGCCAGCACAAAATACGGCGGTACCGTTGCCGCTTGTGGTTTAGCCCAAGGCATGGACTTTCCAGCCAGTGTGGCACCGTTTATTTTGCGTGGTGTGACCCTTGCAGGTATCGACAGTGTTATGCGCCCCATTGAAGACAGAAAGGAAGCATGGCAGCGCTTAAGCGACATTTTAGAGCCGAGTGTATTTGATGATATCGCTCAAGAAATCAACTTAGAACAAGTGGTAGACGCTGCAACTAAGTTACTCGATGGTGAAATTCGCGGTCGAGTGGTAGTTAACGTGCAAGGGGAATAGTGGATCCTAATCGGTAAAAATGCATAAAAAACGATGCAAAGTTGCATCGTTTTTCTATGTCAGAGCAAACTACATTAGGTTTTACGTTTACGGTTGCGTAATCCCAGCCCTAACCCGAGAGCCACAAACGCTAGCCCCATTGGTGCAGGCACGTCTACAGGCTTTTCCCCACCGGCAGTCGCTGACCCAAACGTTATGTCATCGTAACCCGTTTGATTTACGGTTCCGCCAAAATCAACTGACATTGCAGTGCCCGCAAACGAAGCGCCAACGGCTGTCCAATTACAGAACTCCCCGTTTGGATCTCCCGAGCAATTATCCGTATGCTGAGCTGATAAATTCAAGGTTGCTAACAAATTTCCAGTCGCATTTAATCCATCATACACAAATACAGACGCTGCCGTGGATGAGGTGTAAAAGAACGAAAAGCCCGTATCAAAACCCGGAACGTAATTCAGTATGGCAGTCCCTGTAAGAAAGAACATGATAGTGTCTGATGACGGTTCATTAGCGAAATTTCCCGTCCCTCCGGCGTCAGCATCAATGAGTCCTAAGGTATTGGTTCCAAATGCGATATCATAATCGACACCGGAGTTACCTAAACTGTCAGTTCCTCCATCGTAAAAATCATTGATATTAGCTCCGCCACCCACACCTTCGAAATCAAGAACAATAACCTCAGCAGTGGCGATTTGTGATGCGGCTAATAAAGCTGCTCCGGAAAGGGCAAGCTTGAGCCGATTAAACGATTTATTTTGCATACATTTCATCCTTTTTTAGTATTTTTTTGTAAGTTGCCACAATCCGTATAGCGTAGAAAGAATGCCTAGGCATCAGCTTACATGCAATTATAAAACCAGAAATAAAAACACTACCTATCAATAAGATAGAATGTATTTTATTGCGCGAGATGCTGATATGTTTATTTTTTCGACAGTCATTTCGGGCTTACGTCTTAAACGTTTATTGATGTTCGAGTTTAGACAGGGAGGTTTTTTACACCAACCAAGAAGTTTGGTTGGGGAAATAAAAACGCCCGACGTTATCGGGCGTTTTCTAATTGCGGTTGTACAGAGATACCTAACGCTAGATGAAGTGACTTGTTCAGTCGGCTAAGCGTTTTTGGTACATGGTGGATGTCACCTCTTTGACCGCTTGGATCATATGCGGATATGGGATATCCGTTACCGTTACAAAGCCGATATTGGCGTTTTCGCCGTCAAATGCGCGCCCCGATATGGGCTCATCTATGTATTGAAACCAATGGGCCCCGACCATATACGGCTTGTCTAACACGCTTTGCATGTAATCTTTGTACATTTGGGCTCTGTCTTGCTGGTTTGCGCTGTGCACAATACCCGGGTTGTACATGCCTGAATCTGTCGTGCTACCAATATGAAACTCACCAATCACTACGGGTAAGTCGACGTCTTCAAGGAAGTTCCAATAGTCTTCTTGCACCCCTTCCTCATAAATATTGAAGCTCAGTACGTCAGAGTATTTCAAAGAGGCAGTGATGATTTCATCAGGCATGCCCCAGTTGGCCATGCGCGCGCCCATGTACAAGTGCTCTGGCAGCGCCGCTTCTAAGGTATTGTGTACCACTTTAAAGTACTGCTCGCCGAGCATCTCGAGCATTTTTGACAAATCAGCAATTTGGGCATCGGTGTGCGTGCTGACGCTGGCGTCATGTTCAAACGTTTGCCAACTAACGAAGTGTGATGACCATGCGGAATTCAATGCATCGATCGTCTGGTATTTTTGCTGCAAATGGGCTGCAAAGGCCGTTTTTGCAGGGCTCTTCTCAATATTTTTTGATAGTGCATCAAGGATCACGCCATAGCGTTGTGACACTGTGCCTTCACGCTCTCCCCAGCTCTTCTCATTATCAATAAAAATACCCGCACACCAAGGTGACGCTTGAATATTTTCGGCGATAGCATCGATAGTGACCTTTGCTCGCTGTGCAAATACGGGATCAAAAGGATCTGGCATCAAGCCCCAATGATTAGTGTGACCCGACAGTGTTTGGTAATCGCCGATGATCCAACCATTGGCGAAATAAGGCACTTGCTCTGATTGATAAAACGCTGGGTCTACCCAGTTACCAAAAGAGGTAAACCCCCAGTCATGCATACGCTGTGCGGTGACGTCATGCCATTTTTTTACGTAGGAAGGATCGCTGCCTTGATTTTCGCCTGCTTTTTCACGTTCACCTGCGCGTAGGTCGTCATCACCGTATCTGCGTTCTAAATTAGCGCGGTAAAAGCTGTAGGTCTCGCCGTAGGGAATAGGCCCTTTGTGGGTAGAGCGGCGATAGCTATAGTGCTCAGAGAGCTCATCATCATAGCTTGGTAACCACTGAAACATATCGTTGCGCGCCTTTGAAATGACATAGCGTTTTTCTTTTGCGCTGTCAGGAACAGATACAATTCCCATGGAATCTTCTGGGGTAATTTCATCACTGGTGCGCACGCGAATACTCGGTTGGTCGTAGTCTATTCCGGTTAACGTACTCATGTTTGCCATACGCACGTTAGCTGGCCCGTGTGAGAAAAACAGATAGCCATCAGGGTCGACCATCCACCACTTACCATCGACCTTTTCCGTTCTAAAAAAGCCGGTTGCTTCACGTTTTGGGGCTTTGGTGTAACCACCAAAACGAGAGCGGTCTGGCATACCTGATGATTTGGCTAGCTTGGCCAGTTCTTCATCGGCTTGTTGTTTTAGTTGGGCATCTGAATGCACATCTAACGGGGTGCTTTGTTTGGCGTTTTGCCCGTACTTATCGATTAATCCGACCGATACGTTCGGGTCGTGAGCTGGATTCGCACGCAGACGCACATCATCCAAAATCACAGATTTGTTTTCCAATATTCCAATAGTGAAGAAATTAAGCGCAGCGAGTTGGCTATAATCTTGCTCTGCTTTGCGCCAAGAACGCCACACCATTAAGTCGTCTTGGGTTTGCCAATGAGGCACATCTCCCCACATGCCGCTGTCGGTTTCTGCTTCAATACCATCGAGGGGAAAATACACAGTGCCTTTGTAATTCGGAGCCAGAGAAATTGAGTGACTCTGGATTTGTCCGTTTATATTTTCCAAAGACAAGTACAAATGAACTGAATCTGGGCTGGTGTTTTGCACATCAAAGGCAATGTTGTAGTTTTCGTACTCCCTAAGATCCCAAGGCTTCGGTGGCTCTACGCGCAACGTGGAAATATTACCGGTTTTCACAAACTCCACCGCTAATTGCTTGTTAATTAAGCTCTCGCTGCTGGTGATCTGCGCGAATGAGGTATCACTTTGCTGCAGCCAGTTAAGTTGCTCTTGGTTATCAAAGTCAATCAGTGAGACGATTTTATGCTCGTTGGTAAACGCGTCCTCTGCAGTGCCTAGTGGGCTACCGTTTCCAGCAAGGTCTTGTGGAACACCCTGAGCCTGAGCAATTTCATGTTGATCATGACTACAGCCGGTTAGGGTAATTGCTAGCGCAATCGCGCTTGCCCTAAAGGCGACCGTTGTAATGAATTGTGGGTATTTCATGTTGTTGTTTCCGTTATTAAATAGGGTGCTCAACCTTGGGTATGTGCGGATACACAAGGCTGAGCAGAGCCTAAGGTTTTAAACTAAAACTAAGTAATTGATGGTGCGCAGTGACAAAGACACGAGTTTGATCTGCGTTGAAGGCTAAATTGGCCGAAATACTTGGCATGTGCACTTTTGCCAGCAACGTACCTTGGGGATCAAACAGCCAAATACCGCTAGGCCCAGTGGCGAACAAAATTCCATTGCGGTGTACTTTGAGGCCATCAGGTAAACCATGGCTGGCATCTGATTGCACCGGTGCTTGGTGAAACAATTTCCTGTTATGCACCCCGCCCTCATCATCTATTGAATACGCGTACCAAGCCGGTTTTTTAGGGTTAGAGGCTGCCACATACAGGGTTTTCTCATCTGGCGCCAAGGCAATGCCATTAGGGTAAACCAGTGTTTTGTCTAGCAGAATCAAATCACCTTTCGGGCTAAGGGCGTATACCCCTTGAAAGTCCAGCTCTTTAGCCGGATCGTCCAATTGCTTAGGCAAACCATAGGGAGGATCGGTGAAATACAGCGTGCCCTGCACGCCGTCTTTAGTGTTGTACTTTGTACTGCCCTCAGTGCTGTGTTTTGTGCTTCCCTGGGTTTTAAAGACACCGTCATTTGGGCTATTGAGCACTTGACCTTGATAGTGACGCGTCAGAATAATGAACTCATCAGCAGGAAACGTCTGTTGGCGCTCCTGTGGCTTCTGGGCCTTTGCTGGCTGCTTTAGGTTATGTGACTTTGCTAGGGGCGCTGCTTGCTCAGCACCTGAGGCAATTAAAGAGCCTCGCCACTTAGCTATTTGACGCGAGCGAGACTGCATAAGGACCAATTCATTTTGCGCGTTGATAAGCAAACCATTTGAAAAACCACTGTGGGAGATAAATTCACTTACCCCCTGCCCATCTTTGTAGCGATAAACCTTGTGAGTGGGAATATCTGAAAACAAAAGCGCTTGGTCTTCTTCCCACCACACTGGCCCTTCCACCCATTCAAAACCTGTGGCTAGGGTGTTTATCTTGGCGCTTGTATCTAAAATACTCAGTACTGACGGGTCGAATATTTCATAGGCTCCCATGCGTACCGGCGCACTCTGTGAGGCACTCTGTGCGCTATTTTCAAAGGCTTTGTGTGCCTTATTTTCAAAGGTATTGTGCGCATTTTTGTTGTTGACCAAGCTACGTTCAGTGTTATTAACAAGGGACTTCGACGCTGAGCAACCACACAGAGTCATCATCATGGCCGTGCTGAGCGCCAGCGCCTGTACTTTATGGTTACTTCGGCTGTGCATCGCCAAAACGCCTCGTGTAAATGTTTGCGTTCACGGCTTTGGCGGCATCAACTAATGGCTGGTACGGCGTATCTGTGACACTTACAAACCCTACGTTATAGTTTTCACCGTCATATGCCCGGCCAGTTAAAGGCGAGTCAATATATTGAAACCAATGCGCCCCGACAAAATACGGGTTATCAATGACGCTGGTTATGTATTCTTGATACTTTTTGCCTCTATCCGCCTGAGAAGCAGCGTGTATAAGGCCGGGGTTAAGTAGCCCTGAGTCGAGTGCGCCATTGTGAAACTCGCCAATAATACTCGGCTTGTCGATTTTTGCTAAGAAGCCCCAAGCTTGGTCGGTTATGGCTTCTTTATAGTAGTTGTAGCTAACCACGTCAGCGTATTTTGCCGCGGCGTTGCGAATTTCGTCCGTCATGCCCCAATCTGCAAAACGCGCTCCCATGTACATGTGATTTGGCATGGCTTGCTCTACAGCATCGTGCACTACCGCAAAGTATTTCTCGGCGTACAGGCTAAGCATGGCTGATAAGTCTTCGATAATAGGGTCGTTAAATCTGGTCAGTGTTATGCCAGTGACCACATCATCCCACGTACGAATTTGCGTACTCCATTTGCCGTTTAGCTCGGCAATGTCTGAGTACTTGTTCTTTAAATACGTGACGAATTGCGCTTTGGTTGGGCTGTCTTCGGCATCAACTTCAAGGGTGTGAATAGCAATGCCATACTGGCCTTCAATCGAGCCCTCTTGTCCCCAACTTTTCTCATTGTCGATAAACACCCCCACACACCAAGGGTTGTTTTGTACTTCTTGGGCAATCTTGTTGGCAGTCACCATTGCCCGTTGTTTAAAAACGGGATCGAATGGGTCCGGCAATGGACTCCAGTAGTCATTACCGCTACTCACGGTTTTGTAATCACCGATTATCCAACCATTGGCAAAATACGGGACACGATTAAGCTGATAAAAGCTCGGGTCAATCCAGTTGCCAAAGGAGGTAAACCCCCAATCGAGCATTCTGTCTACTGTGGTATCGCGCCACTTAGACATAAACACCTTGGGGTCGTTACTGGCATATTTACGCGCCAAATTAGCGCTATAAAAGCTGTACGTTTCGCCTTTATCTACTACCCCAGTGTGCACTTCTCGTCGATAGCCAAAATGTTCGGCTAATGGCTCATCAACGCTTGGCAACCATGTGAACATATTTGCACGTAGTTCTGAGGTCACATGACGACTTGGCCACGCTGCTTTTGGTGCCCTATTTAAACCAATGGAATCTTCTGGGGTAAAGTCGCCCTGGGCGCGCTGCTTAATAAACTGACTGTCAAAGTCATACCCAGTAATGGTAGAGGTATTAGACATACGCACGTTGGCGATACCGTTTGAGAAAAACAGGTACCCTTGTGGGTCAACTAAGGTCCATTTCCCTTGATATTTTTCGGTTCGAAAATACCCTGTTGCTGCGAGCTTTGGCCCATCAGCCCAGCCATTGAATTTCGATCGCCCTTTTGGTACGTCGTGGGTGAACGCATTTTGCTCTTTGGCATTGAGAGCCCGTAGCTGTTCCACCGTATCAATTTTATTGGTGAACTCAAGTTTATCGTTCTGACCGAACTCGTCGACTAAACCCACAAGATAGTTTTGATCTATTTTCTGCGGTTTGATAAGACGTGGGTTATCCACAATCAAGTGTTTGTCTTCTGGCACGCCTCGAACATCGAATTCGATACTTTTTACTTGGCTCAAATCAATTTTCTTAGTGCCATAGCGCCAAATCATTGGGGTAAATTCAGTTTGCCAATTATTAGGATTAGAGCGAATACCGGTTTCAATAGACAGGTCTGGGTCGTTTAGCGCCATAAAATAAGTATCTTGGGAGTGGCCAGGTACAGCAAAGCTACGATTATGGGATTGCCCTGTGGCGTCTTTGACTGACACATACAGATGGGTTGAAGATTGGCTAGGATTCTCAATTTCGATTGCAAAGGCGAATTGACCTTCGTGGCTCCAATCCCAAGGCGAATCAGGAATAAAACTAAAGCCTGCGCTTTTATGCTCTTTGGCGTGTAAATCGATAGCCAGTTTTTGTTCACCATCAACATCAACCACGTGCATATCCGCCGCTGTGAGTGTTACGTCTTGCATGTCTGTCACCCCTGCAAAATCCCAAGGCAACATATTTTGCTGTGTTTGTTTGGTTGCGGCATCGCTTGGCGTTGCCACACTGTTGTTTGTAGCTTGGTTGTTGTTGCAGCCTGCAAGTGCGGTGACTGCCAGAGCGATAGCACTAAGGATAAAGCCTGCGCTTTTTGGCGATGTATTCATTGTGCTGCCTCAAGTGGGTAGTTTTCTAAAGTTGCGACTATGGCGCGTACCTTTGCGGTAAGTGCATGCGCCTCTTTTTCATTCTTAACGGGCGATGCCAGTGCACCACCTATGCCTATTCCCGTAGCGCCGCTTTGCATCCAGGTTTCAAAGTTATGCTCATTAATGCCCCCTACAGGAAAGAAAATCGTGTCTAAGAAGGGTCCCTTGGCCAAATCTTTCAAATATCCGGGACCCATTGCCCCCGCAGGAAATAGTTTGACGATATCCGCCTTAGCTTGCGTGGCATTCACCACATCAGTGGGCGTTAACGCGCCCATGACCACAGGCACATTTAGTTTATGGGCGCGTTGCACCACTTCAATACTGGTATTAGGCGTGACCAAGAACTGCGCCCCCGCTTTTATGGCTTCATCCACAAGAGCGACATCGGTGATGGTCCCTGCCCCTACCAACATATTCGGGTAACGCGCCCGAGCTTGGGTAATCGCGTTTTGGTACTCTGGTGTATTGCTGGTTATTTCGACTGCCCCCGCACCCGCATCATGCATACAGGCGATAATTGGGGGAATATCCATAGGGTCTTTAACGCGGATGATGACCACGAGCTTTCCTGTGATAAGTCGTTGGCGGATATCTTCTCGGATAATGGAATTTAATTGGCTCTCGTGGGGACTCGACATGTTCGTTCTCACTTACGTTAATTGTATTTACTACGCGCGTTTCTGGCTTATTCCGCGCTTATAAAGCATATTTCGCTAAATTGGACACGTAATCTAGGTATCAGCGAATAATGTGACCCGACATATTGCCATTAGCCACAGCCATAATTTCAGCTTCACTTAACCAATTTTGATCCCCATAACAGGTATGTGCCAGGGCAAATGCGGCGTTAGCAAACTGTACAGTTTTGTCTGTTTCCCAGTGTTGCTGTACGCCATGGAGTATGCCTGCAGCGAATGCGTCCCCCGTACCTAACCGGTCGAGAATATCCACTGTGATATCTGTTGAGGCAGTCACATCAGCGCCACGTAGGTAAAAGCCGCGCAGAGCGTTTTGATTAGCGCTGTGGTGAATACGTTGGGTAATGGCGGCATCGACACCGAATTGCTCAAACAGGTAAACTCCGATCTCTTGGGCACCTGCTGCACTGTCGTTTGATTTGGGCACGAAATCGAATACATCCTGCATCACGCCCGCATTACCAAAAGCCAATGTGCTCTGGGTGAGAATTTGACTAAAGTAGTCTCTAGCTAGGCTGCTGTCTTGCCATAAGCTACGGCGATAATTCAAATCAAAACTCACCGTTAAGCCCATTTTTCTTGCAATGGTCGCGGCTTTTATACTTTCTACAGCGCACTGCTTTGATAACGCAGGTAAAATACCACTTAGGTGAAAATGGGTTTGGTCACTGAAAATGGCTGACCAATCAAATTCGTTATGGTTTATCTGCGATATGGCAGAATAGGCTCTGTCGTAAACCACTCTTGAAGGTCTAATTGAACTGCCTAATTCAATAAAATAAGTGCCGATACGTTCGCCACCGCGCAAGGTATGTTTAGTGCCAATACCATATTGGTGCAGCGAGGCTATTGCATGATCGGCTAATGCGTTATCAGGCAATTTCGTCACAAATTCACACTGGTTGCCTAATCGGGCCAACGAGCTGGCCACGTTACTTTCCGCACCAGCGAAATCAACGCTAAGCTCTTTGGCGACAATAAGTTGCTGTTGCGGCTGGGAAGGGGTAAGTCGCAGCATGAGTTCTCCAAAAAATACCAAGCTCATTGCGCGCCTCCTGATGAGGTGGATTGTGGGCTTACCGCTTGCGCAGCTGGCAATATTTCATCGTTCTCATCTGTATTTGGCACTTGAATTTGCTCGACTTTACCCACTAAGAAGATGTAGGAGCACAAGCCAATCAAGGCGAGACATGCGACCAATACCAAGGCCGGCCTGAAGTCACCGTCTTTGGCTAGGTAACCTATCGCAATAGGAACAGTGACAGCAGACAAGCCGCCGATAAAGTTAAAGCAACCGCCCACTAGGCCGACCATATGTTTCGGCGCGATGAGCGAGACAAACACCCAATTAATGGATGCTAAGCCGTTACCAAAAAACGTGACCGACAAGAAGAACGTGACCCACTGGGTGCTCTCAACGTAGTTGGCAAAAATAACCGAGCTGGATAGCAGTAAGCCTAAGATAATTGGGGTTTTGCGGGCGACTTCGTTCGATACGCCTTTTCGCACTAACCAATCAGATACAAACCCCGAAAGCAGAACGCCACAAAACGCCGCTAAAAATGGGATCGATGCCACAAAGCCAGTGTTTAATTCACTTAACCCGCGATACTCAGCCAAATAGGTCGGAAACCAAGTTAAAAAGAAAATGAGCGTGCCCCCTAAGCAGAACTGACCTATATAGATGCCCCATAGTTTACGACTGGAAAAAGCGATTTTAAGGTTGCTCCAGCTTGCTGATGCCTGCGCTTGTGATCTGATTGGGGCCTTAGCTGCTTGCGCCTGAGTATGCGCTTTTATTGCCTCTTGGCTGTTGATGTTTTCTTCGTCATCGTGCTCTGGCGCAGGATCCCGGTACAGTAAATACCACACGCCAGCCCATAAAATACCTATACCACCGGAGATAAAAAACAAGCCTCGCCAGCCAAACCACTGTTGAATAATGGCAAGTACCGGCATTAAGAACGCCAAACCTATAAATTGGCCTGAGGTATAGACGGCAATCGCCCCTGCTCTTTCTTGCTCAGCAAACCACTGCGTCACTATTTTATTGTTCGCGGGATAAGAAGGTGCTTCAAAAAAGCCTATCGCCATTCGACAACCAACAATAGCTGAAAAGCTACTTAGCAAACCTTGTACTATGGTCGCCGCTGACCAAGCGACTAAAATCACCGGATACAAAATACGAATACGCACAGAATCGACTAACATGCCGCCGGGAATTTGCATGATGGAGTACGTCCACGCGAATGCTGAGAAGATGATCCCCATTTGCACCTTGGTGAGCTCTAAATCGTCAGAGATCGCTTGGGCGGCAACGGATATATTGGTGCGATCCATATAGTTGATCACCACACTTAAGAAAATCAGCGCTAATACGCCAAATTTACTTTTGCTCTTCCTGGAAGCTGCATTGCTTTTCATCTGTTGTATCGTTGTCATGTTATCTACTCGCTTACCAGTTGGTGTATGAGCCGTCAGGCTTGATTAAACGCGGTGGCTCCCAGAATTTGAATGCATCTTTAGGAATAGCCGACTCGTTCACATCAATGCCCAAACCTGGTCGATCGCAGACCTCAAACGTATTGCTTGATACTTTAGGGCGATGGCTAAAAATCTCGTCGTACATGTCTAGCTCCCCGTCGTAAGGGGCAATTTCGAGCCAATTTAGATTGGCCAGTGCAGCGCAATAATGCACGGATGCGGCAGTACATATAGGACTAAGGGGGTTGTGCGGCATCATATCTATGTAGCGGGTTTCGCACATAGCGGCGATTTTCATGGCTTCACTAAAGCCCCCCGCATTGCAAATATCGATACGCGCAAAGTTGGTCAAGGCGGAGTCTACATAAGGTGCAAAGTCCCATTTGCTCGAGAACTCTTCACCAATGGCGAAGGGGACATCTACCAAGGTCCGTAAATTTTGATAGCTGATTAAAGATTGGTCTCGAATAGGCTCTTCGATAAAATCTAACGTACCCGTGGGCATACGTTGACAAAATGACGCGGTTTCAGCCACGGTTAACCTGTGGTGATAATCAATACCTAATACGGTTTCATTGCCCAACACCTCACGGGCTTTACTCAACCAAGTTGCCGCTTTGGCGATAGATTTACGTGCATCGAAAACCTCGGTTTTACCCGCTGAGCCATGCTCCCCTGTAGTAGCACGAATAGCCTGCCAGCCTTGAGCCTTAAGCTGGCTAACGTGCTCAATAAAACCATCGCCAAAGTCCAACGTAGAGGTGACAAATAACGGTATTCGCTGACGTTGCTTGCCCCCTAGCAATTGATAAACAGGTACATTAAGGTACTTTCCACAAACGTCATGTAAAGCAATATCGATAGCAGATATTGCCGCCGCTAACACTCTGCCCCCTTCAAAATACTGGCTACGGTACATCTCTTGCCACAGGGCATTTATATTCAGAGCAGATTGGCCAATCAAGAAATGTTTAAAGTGCTCTATCGCCCCGATGACGGCTTGTTCGCGCCCTGATAAACCGGATTCTCCCCAGCCATAAATACCTTGATCGGTTTCAACTTTCACTAAACAAACATTGCGAAAGCCCAGCCAAAAACCGTAAGTTTTAATATTGGTAATTTTCATGCTGATAACTCGCTTAGCTGCTCGGTGATCACGCTTGACCAATACTCGCCGCCACTGATCACATGCTTGGTTAAGGCACGCACGGCTGATTCATCGTCTCGTGCGTTGAGTAAATATAAAATATGATCGTGCTCTTTTAACGTGGCGTTAAAGCGCTCTTGACAGACAGGTAAATCACCATGCAAGGCTTGTAAAATAAGCTTTTTGTTTTTCCATAAACGCAGTGCACTGGCGTTATAGTGATGACGGTACATCTCCCAATGAAATGCAGTATCAAGATCACGCAGGCCCGCTGAGTCTGTAACAGCAAGCGTTTTAAGCTGTGCTTGTATCTCTGCTAATCGAGTTAGGCTTTCTTGTGAACAATGGTTGGCATACCAAGACAAAAAATACGGTTCTAGCAATTGCAATATTTCAAACACTTCACGCATGGTGGCGTATTCAAATGCTGCCACTCTGGCGCCACTGTTTTTCTGAGACGTGACAAACCCCTCTCCTTCAAGTTGCTTAAGTGCCTCGCGCACAGGGTTTATGCTGGTGTTGTAACAACTTGCTAGCTGCGTGGTGACTAATCGGTCGCCACTGACGAGTTTTCCCATGGCTATGTCAGCCAATATTCGATTGTAAATACTCTGTTCACCTTGCAATAAAATGCGCATACCAAGGTTTAATTCAGGTGCTTGTTCGTTCATGGAAAATCCAAATTACACATAAAATTCAGGAAAAGCGGTTGCGAATATCTCTAACTCACTTTTCTTTATCGTGATTACACATTCTACAAATTTCATTACATTGTCAACAATTAACTTTAATTTCATTAACAATAATAGTACAGAGGAAGAAGGAAAATAAATTAATCTGCATGGTAGATAAGACGGTTCATGAAGGGATGGGAAACACTAATAGTCCGTTTTAAAGGGATTAATTAATGGAATAGGCGCACTAGGGTCTGATAAGATAAGGGCCGTTTTAGTGATATGAATAATTGACTTCTTATGAAAATAATTTCTTTTAACATCAATGGTATACGTGCCCGCCTTCATCAACTTCAGGCATTAATCGACAAACACCAGCCTGATATTATCGGCTTACAAGAAATCAAAGTGCACAACGATATGTTTCCAGTAGCAGACGTAGAAGCGATGGGCTACAAGGTCTATTTTCACGGTCAGAAAGCCCACTACGGTGTGGCGATGCTTTGCAAAAAAGAGCCGACAGATGTGCAATACGGCTTTCCCACTGATGACGAAGATGCTCAGCGTCGTATGATCATGGTCAGCTACCCTATGCCTAACGGTGAAAGCGTACGCGTGCTAAACGGTTACTTCCCCCAAGGTGAAAACCGTTCACACGAAACCAAATTTCCTGCCAAGCGCAAGTACTACGAAGATTTATCAACTTATTTAAATACTCATCACACGCCTGACGACAACGTCATCGTAATGGGCGATGTGAATATTTCACACACAGATTTAGACATTGGTATCGGTGAGCCAAATCGCAAGCGTTGGTTGCAAACCGGCAAATGCAGCTTCTTACCTGAAGAGCGTGTTTGGCTAAACGACTTGATTGACTGGGGCTTTACCGACGGCTTTCGTACTTTAAACCCAGAAACAAATGAGCACTTCAGCTGGTTTGATTATCGTTCTAAAGGCTTTTTAGACAATCGGGGGTTACGTATTGACCTTATTCTTGCCACCAAGAAATTACACGAATCGCTAACAGATGCGGGGATAGATTATGAATTACGTGGTATCGAGAAGCCGTCTGATCATGCGCCAATTTGGGCTGAGTTCAAAGCTTAGGTGAGGAATAAAGAGTGCTAGATTATACCACCAATATCCAGTACCTCGCATGGGTGGGATATGCAGTCTGTTTAATGGCCGTTGTGCGTTTTTTGCCTTTGAGCAGTTTAGTTAAAGACAAGAAGATCCAGCACTTGGTTTTCGGTTGTGCCGCCAGTGTATTTTTTCTGTGGATATTTCAAACGGGTATCTATCCTGGCCTTCAGGTGCATTTTTTATGGTTGACCGCATTGATGTTAGTGCTTGGTTTTCGTTGGGCAGTGGTCAGTTCGTTTTTAGCCTTGCTCGGCGTTACCCTAGTCGGCGAAGAAAGCTGGCGCATGTTTGGGGTAAATGGCCTGCTTGGCGTACTTGCTCCGTTAGGCATGAGTTATTTGATTTATAGCTTTGTGTTCCACAAATTATCCCGTCATGTGTTCGTGTACATTTTTCTATGTGCATTTTTACCAGGCGCATTAATGATGGCATTTAAAATGTACTTATTAGGCGGGTATTTTTATCTCGATGGGCAATATGATTGGCACACCATTCATGATAATTACTTAGTACTGATTTGGCTGCTCTTGTTTCCTGAGGGGATGTTAAACGGTATGACCATGACGCTAATGGTTATTTACAAACCCCATTGGGCCTATACATTTTACGAAAAATTCTATATTCATAATAAATAGCCCCTTGCCTTGGCAAGTTACTTTTGGGCAACACAGAGTCAGATAAAAAAGCGCCACTACATAATAATGCAGTGGCGCTTTTTTTAGGAACGTACATTTTAACCAAAGCGTTATTTTTACTGCCCTAAACGCTCTACCATGGCTTTGCCAACAGCACCGGCTGATGCTGGGTTTTGCCCCGTGATCACGCGGTCTTGCTTAACCACGTATTCACCCCATGGAGCGATTTTAGCGTACTGTCCAGCGCGTCGTGTTAGCGCCTCTTCTAGCAAGAAAGGGATTTTATTGATGGTGTCATACTCAACTTCTTCTTCACGGGTGAAGCCTGTAACCATGATGTCTTCTATTAGGTATTTGCCGTTAGACAATTTAATCGGCAGTAACCCTGCTGGGCCGTGACAGACTGCGCCTACAACTGCACCCGCTTCAAAGATAGAGGCGGTTAACTTTGCCACATTTTCATCATCTGCTAAATCAGACAGTAGACCGAAGCCACCAGGATAGAATACCGCGTCGTAATCAGCTGGGTTTACGTCACTGGCTTTTTTGGTATTGCTTAACTTGCTAGCTAAATCTTCGCTTTTGAACACATCGCTGTTAATTTTGTCATCTTCCATGTCTACACCGTAAACAGGGGCTTCACCGCCTTTAATCGACACTAAATCATAGCGATATCCGGCTTCAAGAAAGGCATGTAATGCATGGGTTAGCTCAGGAGAAAATGTGCCGTTAGCTTCATCGGTGGTTCCTAGCGTGGCATGGTTAGTCAAAATAATAAGTACATTTTTCATTGGTAACTCCTAGCGTTGTAATGAATTAGTTTTTACGATGAAAAGAGTGTAGCCCTTTGGCATATGTTTGATAATCCCGATAATTGACAAATCATTATTGCAAATATGCAATAATGATTTATTTACAATGTATCTTTGTCAGGGTTATATGAATATAAGCTTCAATGGGATCATCGAATTTGTAGCTGTGGCTGAAACCCACGGTTTTTCAGCCGCCGCACGCAAGTTGGGCGTGAATGTGTCACACATCAGTCGCAAAGTGGCGGCCTTAGAAAAAGAGCTTGGGGTAAGTTTACTGGCGCGTAGTACTCGAACGGTGCGCTTGACTGATGCCGGTCAGGCGTATTTTGCTCGTTGCCAAGAATTGGTGTATGGCCTACAAGAAGCCAACGAAACCGTATTAGACAAACAAGTTGAGTTAAGTGGTGTGCTGAAAGTCTCTGCGGCGGGCGAATTTGCGGAGCAACACATTGCCCCATTACTGATTGAATTTGGCCAATTGCACCCTAAACTCACCATTGAAATGGATTTTAATTCGCAAATGGTCAATTTTGTTGATGACGCGTTTGATTTCTCCATTCGCTATGGTCCCATGAAAGACTCTAGCTTGATTGCCCGCAAACTGACCAATCGCTCATTAGTGGCAGCCGCCAGTAAGCACTATCTCGAGGTTAACGGCACACCCGCACACCCCAAAGATCTTACTTCGCATCAATGCTTAATGACCAATAATTCAACTTGGTTTTTCGACAATCAGGGTAAACCACTTGAAGTAAAACTAGATGCAAGATGGCGCTCTAACAGCGTGCGCAGTGTGGTACTCGCATGTGAAAGAGGCTTGGGCATCGCCTACCTGCCACGCTCAAGTTTTGGTGATGCACTGAAAGGTGGCTCGGTGGTTCCTATATTAGCGCCTTTCTGGAATCGCGAAATAGCCACTTGGATTGTGTACGCAAACCGGAACTTTTTGCCTGCAAAGGCACGTCTTGCGATCAACTTCTTACTAGAAAAATTCGAGCACTGGCAGGAATAATCCCTCTTGGAAGTGCATAACGCGCTAAGAGAACATTCCATAAGAGCACTCCATGAGAAAACTCTACGAGGAACATTCCAAGAGGGATTTATACCCACATTACGCTGTAGCAGCTCATATCTGATCTGACAGTTTTGGTGAATAGGTTTGGACTTCATCTGACGGACAGCTATGAGCGAGGAGCGGACGTTCGCTCAAACACGTTTTTGGACATAAGTGAGTTAGCTATGTTGTAAATTACCCCCCATAGACAAGCAACGGTCTTCTCTATTTTTTAATATCCCAGAATTGATGGTTTAAATTACCTTCCAAGGAATCTATATCATTTAATAGAGCAGTTGCTTTATCAGGAGAAAGGGTTCCACTTTTTAATTTCATTTTTATTTGTTGACGCCATTTCTTTCTATCTTCAAATCTATGCCTATTAAGTTCTAATCCTTGAATAAATGTATTTGAAATCATTCTAATAATATCATCATATTCTTGACAGAATTCAATAAATGGTTTTACTTGTTGAGTCACATCACTCCAATTACTATTGTGATCTGCCAACCTATCGAAATCACAAGGCTTGATAATAATGTTAGCGGGGATCCCCGTTTCTATGATCTTGCTGTCAGTGTAGACTTTCCTCACTAGCTCAGAACAATATGAAAATTTCTTCGCTGGCTTTTTTGAAGGTCTAATTTTGTAGGGCTGATTCATATAATAACTACAGGCTTTTAGTAGACTTTCGTAACCATTATTTTTTAAATTGTTAAACCTGATCACTCGCCAATCATTTTCTACGTCAGTCAAGACATCAGAAATAATTCGGCAAGTTACACCTATATCGGGCATTGCATCTACGCATATAAAATCTGCGTGAACTATCGCAACGTGACTAGATTTAGCCCTTAGATAAACGGATTTTTGAGATTTAGCTAATATTTGGGACTTGATTGATGTTCCTGCCATCAAGATTATGTCGCCTGTCTTAAGCTCATGCTCAAAACCATTTAATTTTTTAGTAAAGCTATTTTCTTCACCTTTTAACTGCTTTTTAAAAATACTGACATGCTCTTCCCTGATCCCAGAGAGTGCAGCCATCATATCTAACTGTTCATTAGGTAATCTAGCAGTGTCATCAAGCAACTTTTTTCTTGCTTCAGGAGACCCAAAGTCTCGTATTACACCAGCCCTTGCTTCCATTTTTATAGCTTCGAATATATTTTTCAAATCAGCCTCGTTGTCCATCTTGATAAATTTTAGTGTATCGATTTTTTAATCAAACAGTCACTATTGTAATGGAAAAGCTTTATTTTTTTATTGAACTAATCATTTCATTACTGTTGTGAGCGAACTAAAGAGTAATTACGTTAACTCATTTTGGGGCAGAAACGAGTTGCGCTTGAAGGTCCGATTTTGGCACATATGAGACTGTTAGATTTGATTGAGTCTTGTAAATCAGAGCTGGCAGATTATGTTAAGACTTATTCCATTAAGCAGGCACCCGCGTTAGTCGGTGCCTGCTTAATTTGACCACTGTTAGTATGCGCCGGCCGAGTAGGTTAATTCGTAGCTGTGACTGTAGATCTCTAAGATATTGCCGAACGGGTCTTCCATGTAGATCATGCGATAAGGCTTCTCACCTGGGTAGTAATAACGCGGCTTTTCCATGCGCTTTTTACCACCTGCTGCGACAATGGCTTCTGCTAACTCTTCAAGATTTGGATCTTGAACGCAGAAATGGAACACGCCGGTTTTCCAATATTCAAAGTTGTCTGCTGGATCTTGCTGATTCGCAAACTCAAAGATTTCAACGCCGATTCTGTCACCCGTGGACAAATGCGCGATTTTAAATTTCTTCCAGTTGGCACCGAATACATCAGTACACATTTCACCTATCGGACTGTCATCTTCAACGATAACAGTGGGTTTCATAATTAAGTACCAACCAAGAACTTGGGTGTAAAACGCTACTGCTTTTTCAACATCTGGCACCGAAATACCAATGTGAGAGAAGGTACGTGGATATGGGGTCGTCATAGTATTACTCCTAGGAGATGATGTTAATACAATCCGGCGCGAAGCAATAATACTTACTCGCCGCGTTTTAATTGATGGCTTATCAATCAAGTGACGCTACTGTACCCCCCATGTTAAAGTATGAAAAATTATGATTTAAAATTAAAATAAGTATATTTTGTAATGATAAATCCTGTTTGGTTAAAGACCTTTTGTACTCTTGCGGATATTGGGCACTTCACAAAAACGGCAGAGACGTTATTTATGACGCAGTCAGGGGTAAGCCAACAAATTAGAAAACTGGAAGAACAATTGGCCACTGCACTACTGATCCGCGAGGGCAAGTCATTTACGTTAACTGATGCAGGCATGCGACTGCATGCGGATGGGCTTAAATTATTGCAAGCGGCGGTGCTACTTGAACAAAACGTGAAGCAAGACGAACCCTTTGTTGGACAAGTGCGTATTGCCACACCTGGCAGTGTGGGACTGACCGTTTACCCTTTTTTATTAGATATTCAGGCTCTACATCCCGCCCTGCACATTAGCCACGCTTTCTCACCGAATAAAAGCATCGAGCGGGATATAGGGCTACGCCTATTTGATTTGGGTGTGATGACACAACCTAGCACCTCAGCTGACGTAATCACCGAAGCAATAGCCCAAGAAGCACTGGTTTTAGTCACCTCAAATGAGATAGAAACCCTCACTTGGCAGACACTACAGCGCTTAGGCTATATTGGCCATCCCGACGGCCATCAACATTGCCAAGCACTGTTACAACCCAATTTTAGCCAGTTCGAGCACCCGTCTCAATTTCAAGAGAAGGGCTTTTCAAACCAAATAAGTTTAATACTCGAACCTGTCAGCCGCGGGTTTGGCTTCAGCGTGTTACCCCTGCATGCTGCACGGGCTTTTCACGCTCAAGAACGTATACGTATTCACAACCTTAAAACCCCCGTGAACGAGACATTGTACTTATGCCGTCATACTCATGTTGTGCAAAGTAAACGGGCGCGCTTTATCGCACAGCAAATAAAGTTATTGCTTAAGCCTAAGCAACAAATAACGCCTGATGTATAGCAAAAAACATAATCGTCAGAATGCTCGCCTAGCGGCATCATGTTCAAATTAACAAATTAATAACAGGAACCGTTATGTTAAGAAAGTTCATGCTAAGAGGGCGTTTGAGGAAAGAATTGATACTCAAGTTAAACCTGCTGAAACCCAATATGCTAACGATAAAACCTTGCTTGTTGGCACTCGCGTTAGCGGCGACATCCACTGTAAGCCAAGCAGCTACAGCCGTGCGCTCAAATGACTCAGCCTTGAGCCTTAAAATTGAGGCAGTGAGCCTTAAAAATGAGGCAGTGAATCCTAAAAACGAGGCTGTGAGCCAAACAAAAAGTCTGAAATCCCATTTCAGTAAGCAGTTTTTAGTCGGCAGTGCTATTAACGCACAGCAAGCTAAACGCACCGAACAAGACACGGACGCCTTAATCATCACCCAATTTAATACGATTACCCCTGAAAACGAATTAAAGTGGGAGCGCATTCATCCAAAGCCTGATGCCTATGACTTCTCTCTGTCCGATGAGTACGTAGATTTCGGCTTAGCCAATAATATGTTCATCATAGGGCACACGTTGGTTTGGCACAGCCAAACACCGGATTGGGTATTTGAAGACGCACAAGGTGAGCCGGTAACGAGAGAGGCGTTGTTAGCTCGCATGAAAGAGCACATTCACACCGTTGTGAGTCGCTACAAAGGCAAAATCAAAGGCTGGGATGTGGTCAATGAAGCGCTCAATGAAGATGGTAGCCTGCGGGATTCTAAGTGGCGGCAGATTATTGGCGATGACTTCATTGAAAAAGCCTTTACCTATGCCCACGCTGCAGACCCAGATGCTAAATTGTATTACAACGATTACAACTTATATAAACCAGAAAAAAGTGCCGGTGCAGCAAAACTAATCAAGTCATTACAAGACAAAGGGATCCCTGTTCACGGTGTCGGCTTACAAGGCCACTACTCGTTAACGCACCCTGCCTTAAATGAACTAGACGATGCGTTAACGCTGTTTGCTTCCTTGGGGATTGAATCCATGATCACCGAGTTAGATGTATCCGTATTACCTTTTCCCAGTGAAGCTGAACAAGGGGCAGATATCAGCCAAGATTTAGCCTTGAACAAAGCCTTAAATCCCTATACTGATGGGTTACCAGAAGCACAGCAGGACGCATTAAGTGCTCGATACAAGGAGATATTTTCGGTATTTCTAACGCACCAAGACACGCTAACACGCGTTACGTTTTGGGGCGTGAATGATGCCCACAGTTGGCGTAACAACTGGCCAATGCGCGGGCGCACCGATTACCCATTACTGTTTGATCGAAACAGTGAAATTAAGCCCGCCTATCGTGCTGTCATGACACTAACTATTGACTAATACCGTTAATCCGCATTAATAAGTGCCCGCCTCACATATCGCCGTAGGTGAGGCGGTTGCAGTCGTTTTTACGCCTCTATCGTTAAACTATTGTTTTGCACTAAGCTTTTCAGAAGCTCTTGATCGGCAAAAGACACGCTGACTGTATCTGTTGCCGGCTCAGATGCTGCACTAGATTCGGCATTTTTCATCACACTAACCACCTCCGCATCTTCAGGGGTGGTGAAAAGCTCATCAGCAGGATCCGTTATGAGATCAGCAATATCCAGTGTTACCTCGGCACTTTCGTCGTTCACCTCTGATACATTATCTGTGCTTTGAGCCCCTATCTCTGTATTGCTTTCTTCTATCGCGAAGGACAGGTTAATTTTATCCTCATCGTCTAGGGCAAAATTAAGCGTTTCCTCTTCTGCAACGGGATCAACTGCTGTTTTGGCTGAGGGGGCGTTAGGCGCAGCTAGAAGTCCGTCGAGCAAGCTATATGTATTAACAGCACTCGTCGTGTTGCCTGATATATCAGTCACACTGCCTTCAATATTAAGTAAATCTGGCAATAGTCCTATTTCGACTAACACACTAAACCCGCCACCTTCCTGCACTACTGCTTGCGTATCAATGGTAACTAAGCCTAACGCGCTTATATTGATCGACACTATAGTACCTGCAGGCTCTGAACTACTCCCAGTTAACGTATAGGTTCCAGCAAGTACGTTAAACAGACTAAAATCATCAAAGGTTAAGGTCGGTGCTGTAATATCAATTAGCCCTTGAGATGTTTCTGTACGTTGATTACCTGCTGCATCAGTGACACTCAAGGCAATATCAACCTCTCCTTCAATAACTTGTGCTAAGGCAAGCGGCACAGCAACTGAAATTAGGCCTCCATCTAATACAGTGGACGTTAATATATGATCAGTACCACCTTCATCTGTTAGCGTGAGTGAAACTAAAGACCCGGCAGGTTCATTACAGGTACCCGTAATCACCGGCAGCCCTAAGTTCACGTCAATCTCACCAAGTTTATCCAAAGTGACCAATGGCGCAGTTAAATCAATCGGTACCGTGGCATTAACGATGGTTTCGTTACCTGCGATGTCCGTAATGCTAACAACCGCAGAGGCATCCCCCTCTGCCACGGTGATAGGCACAGCAACAGTAAACAGCCCACCAATTCCCACCGTAGCGGTTAAGGTGTGATCAATGCCCACGAAGTCAGTTAGCGTCACGCGCACTTCTGTGCCCTGTGGCTCACTACAGGTGCCCGTGATAACAGGTAGCCCTAAGTTCAGATCGATGTCACCGAGTTTATCTAAGGAAACTAACGGGGCGGTTAAATCGATTGGTACGGTGGCATTGACGATGGTTTCGTTGCCCGCGATATCCGTGATACTCACGACCGCTGAGGCATCCCCTTCTGCCACGGTGATAGGCACAGCGACAGTAAACAAACCGCCAATTCCCACCGTAGCGGTTAAGACATGCTCATCCCCCACGAAGTCAGTTAGCGTCACGCGCACTTCAGTACCTTGAGGCTCACTACAGGACCCTGTAATCACCGGCAACCCTAGGTTCACATCGATATCACCCAGTTTATCCAAAGTGACTAACGGCGCGGTTAAGTCGATTGGTACCGTGGCATTAACGATGGTTTCGTTGCCCGCGATATCCGTGATACTCACAACCGCAGAGGCATCCCCTTCTGCCACGGTGATAGGCACAGCGACAGTAAACAAACCGCCAATTCCCACCGTGGCGGTTAAGGTGTGATTAATGCCCAAAAAGTCAGTTAAAGTCACGCGCACTTCTGTACCTTGCGGCTCACTACAGGTGCCCGCGATAACAGGAAGCCCTAAGTTCACGTCAATCTCACCCAGTTTATCCAAAGTGACCAATGGCGCAGTTAAATCAATCGGCACGGTGGCATTAACGATGGTTTCGTTGCCCACGATATCCGTGATACTCACGACCGCTGAGGCATCCCCTTCGGCTACCGTTAATGGCACAGCAACAGTAAACAAACCGCCAATTCCCACCGTAGCGGTTAAGACATGCTCATCCCCCACGAAGTCAGTTAGCGTCACGCGCACTTCTGTACCTTGAGGCTCACTACAGGTGCCTGTAATCACCGGCAACCCTAGGTTCAGATCGATATCACCCAGTTTATCTAAAGTGACTAACGGCGCGGTTAAATCGATTGGTACGGTGGCATTAACGATGGTTTCGTTGCCAGCGATGTCCGTGATACTCACAACCGCAGAGGCATCCCCTTCGGCTACCGTTAATGGCACAGCAACAGTAAACAAACCGCCTACCCCCACCGTGGCGGTTAAGACATGCTCATCCCCCACGAAGTCAGTTAGCGTCACGCGCACTTCTGTACCTTGTGGCTCACTACAGGTGCCCGTAATCACCGGCAACCCTAGGTTCACATCGATATCACCAAGTTTATCCAAAGTGACTAACGGCGCGGTTAAATCGATTGGTACGGTGGCATTAACGATGGTTTCGTTGCCAGCGATGTCCGTGATACTCACAACCGCAGAGGCCTCCCCCTCTGCCACGGTGATGGGCACAGCGACTGTAAACAGACCACCAATTCCCACCGTGGCGGTTAAGACATGCTCATCCCCCCCGAAGTCAGTTAGCGTCACGCGCACTTCAGTACCTTGAGGCTCACTACAGGTACCTGTAATCACAGGTAGCCCTAAGTTCAGATCGATGTCACCGAGTTTATCCAATGTGACCAATGGCGCAGTTAAATCAATCGGTACCGTGGCATTAACGATGGTTTCGTTACCCGCGATGTCTGTAATGCTAACAACCGCAGAGGCATCCCCCTCTGCGACTGTTGCTGGGATTAGCACAGTAAACAAGCCACCGACGCCAACGGTTGTGGTCAAGTTAAACTCACTCCCTTGTGAGTCAGTTAAGGTCACGCTAACCACAGTACCAACAGGCTCTGAGCAAGTGCCAGTCATAGAAGGCAAGTCTGCATTTACGTCAATATCACCTAACGTTTCTAACGTAATCACTGGAGAGGTTAGATCAATTGGTACTGTGGCATTAACGATGGTCTCATTTCCTGCTAAGTCCGTAACGCTGACTACAGCTGTTGCATCCCCGTCAGCAGCGGTGACAGGAATAGCAACCGTAAATAATCCATTGGCATCTACTTGTGCAGACAAAATGAATTCAACGTTATTAGAATCAGTCACAAGCACTGAAACGATCGTACCTTGAGGCTCAGAGCAAGTACCAGAGATAATAGGAAAACCAGATTCCACTTCACCCACCACGGTTAAAGCAATAATTGGCTCAGCAGTGTCGACACTACCCGTGTCGCTTTGTGTTGTGCTGTTGCCTGCCGTATCTGTAATGCTGGCGTCCACTGTGTAAGCACCTTCAGCTAAATCACTCGGCACATCCACGCTGTAGGTGCCATTGACTTGTACGGTGGCGCTGAGGGTTTGCTCTACCCCATTGGCATCGGTGATGAGTATGGAGACCGTGGAATTCACTTGCGCGTTCGTCGTGCCGGTAATGGTTGGCGTGGCATCATTGCTGTTATCGGGCGCATCCACTGTCAGGGTGGGCGCGACGGTGTCCACACTGCCTGTATCGGTTTGTGTGGTGCTATTGCCTGCCGCGTCAGCCACTGTCACATCAACGGTGTAAGCACCTTCAGCTAAATCACTGGGCACGTCTACATGGAAACTGCCATCAGGTTGAACTGTCGCCGTGAGGGTTTGTACGACATTATCACTGCCCGTTACTGTAATGCTCACCGTGGAGCCCACTGGCGCATTAGTATTACCCGCAATCGTCGGCGTGGCATCACTGCTGTTATCGGGGGCATCCACTGTCAATGTAGGCGCAACCGTGTCGACACTGCCTGTGTCTGTTTCGGTTGTGCTGTTGCCTGCCGTATCTGTGATGGTTGCTTCAGCCGTGTAAGCTCCTTCGGCTAAATCACTCGGCACATCCACGCTGTAGGTGCCATTGGCTTGCACGGTGGCACTGATGGTTTGCACCACATTATCACTGCCCGTCACGGTAATATTCACAGTGGCATTTTCTGGCGCATTTGTGGTGCCCGTAATCGTTGGCGTGGCATCGTTGCTGTTATCGGGCGCATCCACTGTCAGGCTGGGCGCGACTGTGTCCACACTACCTGTGTCTGTTTCGGTTGTGCTGTTGCCTGCGGTATCTGTGATGGTCGCTTGAGCTGTGTAGTTGCCTTGTGCTAAATCACTCGGCACATCCACGCTGTAGGTGCCATTGGCTTGCACCGTGGCACTCACCGTTTGCTCGACACCATTGGCATCGGTGATAAGGATGGAGACCGTGGCATTTTCTGGCGCGTTCGTCGTACCGGTAATGGTCGGCGTCGCATCATTGCTGTTATCGGGCGCATCCACTGTCAAGGTGGGCGCGACGGTGTCCACACTGCCTGTATCGCTTTCGGTTGTGCTATTGCCTGCTGCGTCAGCCACTGTCACATCAACGGTGTAAGCACCTTCGGCTAAATCACTGGGCACGTCTACATGGAAACTGCCATCAGGTTGTACTGTCGCCGTGAGGGTTTGTACCACTGTGTCGCTGCCCGTCACCGTAATAGTCACTGTTGACCCTACTGGCGCATTGGTATTCCCTGCAATGGTCGGCGTGGCGTCATTGCTGTTATCGGGTGCATCCACTGTCAATGTGGGCGCGACTGTATCCACACTGCCTGTGTCTGTTTCGGTTGTGCTGTTGCCTGCGGTATCTGTGACGGTTGCTTCAACTGTGTAAGCACCTTCAGCTAAATCACTGGGCACATCTACGCTGTAGGTGCCATTGGCTTGCACGGTGGCGCTCAATGTTTGCACCACATTATCACTGCCCGTCACAGTAATATTCACCGTGGCATTTTCTGGCGCGTTGGTGGTGCCCGTAATCGTTGGCGTGGCGTCATTGCTGTTATCTGGCGCGTCCACTGTCAGAGTGGGCCCGACCGTGTCTACGCTGCCTGTATCGCTTTCGGTTGTGCTGTTGCCTGCTGGATCTGTAACGCTGGCGTCCACTGTGTAAGCACCGTCGGCTAAATCACTGGGCACATCCACGCTGTACGTGCCATTGGCTTGCACTGTGGCGCTGAAGGTTTGCTCTACCCCATTGGCATCCGTGATGAGGATAGATACTGTGGCATTTTCTGGCGCGTTCGTCGTGCCAGTAATGGTTGGCGTCGCATCATTGCTGTTATCGGGCGCATCCACTGTCAAGATGGGCGCGACCGTGTCTACACTACCTGTATCATTGGCTGAGGCAGGGTTACCCGCGGCATCCGCTACCGCTGCTTCAACCGTATAAGCGCCTTCTTCCAGTGCACTTGGCACATCTACATGGAAACTGCCATCTGGCTGCACTGTCGCCGTGAGGGTTTGCACCACTGTGTCACTGCCCGTTACTGTAATGCTCACCGTGGAGCCCACTGGCGCATTGGTATTACCCGCAATCGTCGGGGTGGCGTCACTGCTGTTATCGGGGGCATCTACCGTAATCGTCGGCGCAACAGTATCCACACTGCCTGTGTCGCTTTCGGTTGTGCTGTTGCCTGCGGTATCTGTGATGGTTGCTTCAACTGTGTAAGCACCTTCAGCTAAATCACTGGGCACATCTACGCTGTAGGTGCCATTGGCTTGCACGGTGGCGCTCAATGTTTGCACCACATTATCACTGCCCGTCACAGTAATATTCACCGTGGCATTTTCTGGCGCGTTGGTGGTGCCCGTAATCGTTGGCGTGGCATCGTTGCTGTTATCGGGCGCGTCCACTGTCAGGGTGGGCGCGACCGTGTCTACGCTGCCTGTATCGGTTTCTGTTGCACTGTTACCTGCGATATCTGTGATGGTCGCTTGAGCTGTGTAGTTGCCTTGTGCTAAATCGTTCGGCACATCCACGCTGTACGTGCCATTGGCTTGCACTGTGGCGCTAAGGGTTTGCTCTACCCCATTGGCATCCGTGATGAGGATGGAGACCGTGGCATTATCTGGCGCGTTCGTCGTGCCGGTAATGGTCGGCGTGGCATCATTGCTGTTATCGGGCGCATCCACTGTCAGGGTGGGCGCGACTGTGTCTACACTGCCTGTGTCGGTTTCTGTTGTGCTATTGCCTGCCGCGTCGGTCGCGGTCGCAGAGACACTATATGCCCCTTGACCTAACTCAACGGGCACCTCAACGGAGTAACTGCCATTCGCTAGAACCGTTGCAGAAAGATTTTGAACTGCACCTTGGCTGTCTGTCACGGTGATAGTGACTGTCGAGCCTGGCGCTACGTTAGTTGAACCGCTAATTAATGGCGTTGTGTCATCAGCCCCAGAAGGAATAATCAAAGATAACGTTGGATCAATAGTATCAATATTTCCAGAGTCAGTTGCACTGGCTACATTGCCATTGCCATCATCTACCGTGGCGGTTACCGAGTAGCTTCCATCAGCTAATACTCCAGGCACATCTATAGAAAAACTACCATTGGATTGAACGACAGTAGAAAGGTTTTGAGTAGCTCCTTGACTATCAGTTACGGTAATAAGCACTGTTGAGCCATCCAATGAGGCATCAGTTGTACCATTCAAGGTGGGCGTATCGTCATTCGTGTTTGCGGGTAAAGATAGCGTTAAACTCGGGACCGTAGAGTCAATAGAACCACTATCAACAGCGGTTGTAGAGTTGGTCGCGGCATCGACAACGGTTGCACTCACCGTGAAATTGCCATCCGCCATAACGCCAGGCACGTCTGCTGAAAAGTGTCCGTCAGGCTGCACTGTCGCATTGAATGTTTGGGAAATATTATTGCTATCAGTCACCGTGATGCTCACATTTAGACCAGGATTTGCATCGGTGCTGCCATTGATCGTCGGGGTTGTATCGTTAGTATTATCAGGGGCATTGATGATCAAGGTTGGGGGAACAGTATCCACACTTCCCGCTTGAGAAACACTCGTTTCATTCCCAGCACTATCAGATATAGCTGCTGTGACGGTATACGTACCCTCGGCTAAATCGTTCGGCACATCCACGCTGTAGGTGCCATTGGCTTGTACGGTGGCGCTGAGGGTTTGCTCGACACCATTTGCATCCGTGATGAGAATGGATACGGTGGCATTTTCTGACGCGTTCGTCGTACCGGTAATGGTCGGCGTCGCATCATTGCTGTTATCGGGCGCATCCACTGTCAAGGTGGGCGCGACCGTGTCTACACTGCCTGTATCGGTTTGTGTGGCGCTATTGCCTGCCGCGTCAGCCACTGTCACATCAACGGTGTAAGCACCTTCAGCTAAATCACTGGGCACGTCTACATGGAAACTGCCATCAGGTTGTACTGTCGCCGTGAGGGTTTGTACGACATTACCACTGCCCGTTACTGTAATGCTCACCGTGGAGCCCACTGGCGCATTGGTATTCCCTGCAATGGTCGGCGTGGCATCACTGCTGTTATCGGGGGCATCTACCGTAATCGTCGGCGCAACCGTGTCGACACTGCCTGTGTCTGTTTCGGTTGTGCTGTTGCCTGCCGTATCTGTGATGGTTGCTTCAGCCGTGTAAGCTCCTTCGGCTAAATCATTGGGCACATCAACACTATAGGAGCCATTGGCTTGTACGGTGGCGCTCAATGTTTGCACCACATTATTGCTACCCGTCACGGTAATATTCACCGTGGCATTTTCCGGCGCATTTGTGGTGCCCGTAATCGTTGGCGTCGCGTCATCGCTGTTATCCGGTGCATCCACTGTCAGGGTGGGCGCGACCGTGTCCACACTGCCTGTATCGCTTTCGGTTGTGCTGTTGCCTGCGGTATCTGTGATGGTCGCTTGAGCTGTGTAGCTGCCTTGTGCTAAATCACTCGGCACATCCACGCTGTAGCTACCATTGGCTTGCACTGTGGCGCTCAAGGTTTGCTCTACATCATTGCTGCCCGTCACAGTAATATTCACCGTGGCATTTTCTGGTGCGTTCGTCGTGCCCGTAATGGTTGGCGTAGCATCATTGCTGTTATCGGGCGCATCCACTGTCAAGGTGGGCGCGACCGTGTCTACACTACCTGTATCATTGGCTGAGGCAGGGTTACCCGCGGCATCCGCTACCGCTGCTTCAACCGTATAAGCGCCTTCTTCCAGTGCACTTGGCACATCTACATGGAAACTGCCATCTGGCTGCACTGTCGCCGTGAGGGTTTGTACCACTGTGTCACTGCCCGTCACCGTGATAGTCACCGTTGACCCTACAGGGGCATTGGTATTACCCGCAATCGTCGGGGTGGCGTCACTGCTGTTATCGGGGGCATCTACCGTAATCGTCGGCGCAACAGTATCCACACTGCCTGTGTCTGTTTCGGTTGTGCTGTTGCCTGCGGTATCTGTGATAGTCGCTTCAACTGTGTAAGCACCTTCAGCTAAATCACTGGGCACATCTACGCTGAAGGTGCCATTGGCAAGTACCGTAGCACTCACCGTTTGCACTACATTATTGCTGCCCGTCACAGTAATATTCACCGTGGCATTTTCTGGCGCGTTGGTGGTGCCCGTAATCGTTGGCGTGGCATCGTTGCTGTTATCGGGCGCATCCACTGTCAGGGTGGGCGCGACTGTGTCTACACTACCTGTGTCTGTTTTGGTTGTGCTGTTGCCTGCGGTATCTATGATAGTTGCTTGAGCTGTGTAGTTGCCTTGTGCTAAATCACTCGGCACATCCACGCTGTACGTGCCATTGGCTTGCACTGTGGCGCTCAAGGTTTGCTCTACCCCATTGGCATCCGTGATGAGGATGGATACCGTGGCATTTTCTGGTGCGTTCGTCGTGCCCGTAATGGTTGGCGTGGCATCATTGCTGTTATCGGGCGCATCCACTGTCAGGGTGGGCGCGACCGTGTCCACACTGCCTGTATCGGTTTGTGTGGTGCTATTGCCTGCCGCGTCAGCCACTGTCACATCAGCGGTGTAAGCACCTTCGGCTAAATCACTGGGCACGTCTACATAGAAACTGCCATCCGGCTGCACTGTCGCCGTGAGGGTTTGTACGACATTATCACTGCCCGTCACCGCAATAGTCACTGTTGACCCTACTGGCGCATCGGTATTCCCTGCAATCGTCGGCGTGGCACCATTGCTGTTATCAGGGGCATCCACTGTGAGTGTGGGGGCGACCGTGTCGACACTGCCTGTGTCGGTAATACTTGCTTGGTTTCCAGCTTGATCGCTAACATTTGCTTCAACGCTGAAAACGCCTTCAGCTAACGCGCCGCTTACCTCGATTGTGAAAGAACCATCATTAAGCACTAAGGTATCTACTACCTGAACGTTACCTGCGCTATCAGTTACGGTTATCTGAACAGAGGAGCCTTCCGGTGCATTCGTCGAGCCTGAGATAATGGGAGTTGTATCTGCGCTATTGTCCGGAGCGTCTAAAATCAAATTTGGGTATAGAGTATCCACATTACCGCTATCATTTGCACTAGCGTCATTACCTGCGGCGTCCGTGATACTCGCTTCAACAGTAAAGTCCCCCTCTGCTAAAGCGTTAGGCACATTCACGCTGTAGGTGCCATTGGCTTGCACTGTGGCGCTGAGGGTTTGCACTACTCCATTGGCATCCGTAATGAGGATGGATACCGTGGCATTTTGTGGCGCGTTTGTGGTGCCAGTAATGGTTGGCGTCGCATCATTACTATTATCGGGCGCATCCACGGTTAAAACCGGTGCTGTGGTATCTATGTTGCCAGTATCATTTGCATTCGCCTCGTTGCCAGCGGCATCGGCTACCGTCGCAGCAACAGTATAATCACCCTCAGCTAAATCATTGGGTACATCAACACTATAGGTACCGTTTGCTTGCACAGTCGCACTCAATGTTTGTACTGCACCATCGCTACCGGTGACACTAAGATTGACAACTGAATTGGCCGGTACATCGGTTGTGCCTGTGATCGTTGGCGTGGCATCATTGCTATTATCTGGCACATCCACGGTTACAATTGGTGCTGTGGTATCTATGTTGCCAGTATCATTTGCATTCGCCTCGTTGCCAGCGGCATCGGCTACCGTCGCAGCAACAGTGTAATCACCCTCAGCTAAATCATTGAGAACATCAACACTATAGGTACCGTTTGCTTGCACAGTCGCACTCAATGTTTGCACCGCACCATCGCTGCCTGTAACAGTAAGCTCAACGACTGAATTGGGCGGTGCATCTGTTGTTCCAGTGATCGTTGGCGTTACATCATTGCTATTTTCAGGCGCATCCACTGTCAACGTTGGTGCTGTTGTATCAATAGTGCCAGTTGCTGATACTTGGGCCTGATTTCCTAAACCGTCATCAACTGTTACAGAAACATTATAAGTGCCATCTTCTAATATCACTGGCACTTCAACGCTGTAGCTCCCATCAACTTGTACACTTGTATTGAGGGTCTGAATAACGCCATTGCTGTCAGTGATAGTGATATTAACCGACGAACCAACGGGCGCGTCCGTTGTTCCACTTATTATGGGGGTTCCATCATTACCACTAGGTAACTCGTTTACGCTCAGATTAGGTAGGGCGCTATTCACTTCCCCACTTGCTGTAACATTGGTTGTGTTACCTGCTTCATCTTCTACAGACACGTTCAATGTGAACGCCCCGTCTGCTAATGGCGTGTCGATTTCAACACTAAAACTTCCATCTACTTGCACCAACGCTATGAGTGACTGTGTCGCGCCATTGCTATCAGTAACCTCAATCTTGACTTCAGTACCTAGAGGAGTATCTGTCGTTCCGGAAATGATCGGGGTATTATCGTTAGAGATATCTGGCGCATCCACGGTTAAAACCGGTGCTGTGGTATCTATATTGCCAGTATCATTTGCATTCGCCTCGTTACCAGCGGCATCGGCTACGGTCGCAGCAACAATGTAGTCCCCTTCAGCTAAATCATCGGGAACATCAACACTATAGGTACCATTGGCTTGTACGGTGGCGCTCAATGTTTGCACCACATTATTGCTACCCGTCACGGTAATATTCACAGTGGCATTTTCTGGCGCGTTTGTGGTGCCAGTAATGGTTGGCGTCGCATCATTGCTGTTATCTGGCGCATCCACGGTTAAAACCGGTGCTGTGGTATCTATGTTGCCAGTATCATTTGCATTCGCCTCGTTGCCAGTAGCATCGGCTACGCTCGCGGCAACAGTGTAATCACCTTCAGCTAAATCATTGGGTACATCAACACTATAGGTACCGTTTGCTTGCACAGTCGCACTCAATATTTGCACTGCACCATCACTGCCTGTAACAGTAAGCTCAACGATCGAACTGGCCGGTACATCGGTTGTTCCTGTGAGCGTTGGCGTGGCATCATTACTATTATCAGGCGCATCCACGGTTAAAACCGGTGCTGTGGTATCTATGTTGCCAGTATCATTTGCATTCGCCTCGTTGCCAGCGGCATCGGCTACCGTCGCAGCAACAGTGTAATCACCCTCAGCTAAATCATTGAGAACATCAGCACTATAGGTACCGTTTGCTTGCACAGTGGCACTCAATGTTTGCACCGCACCATCGCTACCGGTGACACTAAGATTGACAACTGAATTGGCCGGTACATCGGTTGTGCCTGTGATCGTTGGCGTGGCATCATTGCTATTATCTGGCACATCCACGGTTACAATTGGTGCTGTGGTATCTATGTTGCCAGTATCATTTGCATTCGCCTCGTTGCCAGCGGCATCGGCTACTGTCGCGGTAACAGTGTAATCACCCTCAGCTAAATCATTGAGAACATCAACACTATAGGTACCGTTTGCTTGCACAGTCGCACTCAATGTTTGCACCGCACCATCGCTGCCTGTAACAGTAAGCTCAACGACTGAATTGGGCGGTGCATCTGTTGTTCCAGTGATCGTTGGCGTTACATCATTGCTATTTTCAGGCGCATCCACCGTCAGCGTTGGTGCTGTTGTATCAATAGTGCCAGTTGCTGATACTTGGGCCTGATTTCCTAAACCGTCATCAACTGTTACAGAAACATTATAAGTGCCATCTTCTAATATCGCTGGCACTTCAACGCTGTAGCTCCCATCAACTTGTACACTTGTATTGAGGGTCTGAATAACGCCATTGCTGTCAGTGATAGTGATATTAACCGACGAACCAACAGGCGCGTCCGTTGTTCCACTTATTATGGGGGTTCCATCATTACCACTAGGTAACTCGTTTACGCTCAGATTAGGTAGGGCGCTATTCACTTCCCCACTTGCTGTAACATTGGTTGTGTTACCTGCTTCATCTTCTACAGACACGTTCAATGTGAACGCCCCGTCTGCTAATGGCGTGTCGATTTCAACACTAAAACTTCCATCTACTTGCACCAACGCTATGAGTGACTGTGTCGCGCCATTGCTATCAGTAACCTCAATCTTGACTTCAGTACCTAGAGGAGTATCTGTCGTTCCGGAAATGATCGGGGTATTATCGTTAGAGATATCTGGCGCATCCACGGTTAAAACCGGTGCGGTGGTATCTATATTGCCAGTATCATTTGCATTCGCCTCGTTACCAGCGGCATCGGCTACGGTCGCAGCAACAATGTAGTCCCCTTCAGCTAAATCATCGGGAACATCAACACTATAGGTACCATTGGCTTGTACGGTGGCGCTCAATGTTTGCACCACATTATTGCTACCCGTCACGGTAATATTCACAGTGGCATTTTCTAGCGCGTTTGTGGTGCCCGTAATCGTTGGCGTGGCATCATTGGTGTTATCTGGCACATCCACGGTTAAAACCGGTGCTGTGGTATCTATGCTGCCAATATCATTTGCATTCACTTCGTTGCCAGCGGCATCGGCTACCGTCGCAGCAACAGTATAATCACCCTCAGCTAAATCATTGGGAACATCAACACTATAGGTACCGTTTGCTTGCACAGTCGCACTCAATATTTGCACTGCACCATCGCTACCGGTGACACTAAGATTGACAACTGAATTGGCCGGTACATCGGTTGTTCCTGTGATCGTTGGCGTCGCATCATTGCTATTATCAGGCGCATCCACGGTTAAAACCGGTGCTGTGGTATCTATGTTGCCTGTTGATGTTACAGATGTGGTATTGCCGGCTTGGTCGGTAATTTGCGTGACAAGCGTAAACTCTCCTTCTGCTAAAGCATTGGCTGGACTGCCAGAATAGGTGCCATCCTCTTGCACCACGGCATTGATGACTTGGCTGTCACCGTTAGCATCGGTCACCGTGATGATGACCTCACTGCCTGGTTCAGCATCTGTTGTACCGATGAATGTTGGCGTGTCGCTATTGCTGCTTAGTGTTGATGTATCTGTCACCGAAGGCGCAGTGGTGTCCACCTTGCCTGTTGATGTTACAGATGTGGTATTGCCAGCTTGGTCGGTAATTTGCGTGACAAGCGTAAACTCTCCCTCTGCTAAAGCATTGGCTGGACTGCCAAAATAGGTGCCATCCTCTTGCACCACGGCATTGATGACTTGGCTGTCACCGTTCGCATCGGTCACTGTCATCGTGACATTGCTGCCTGATTCAGCATCTGTTGTACCGGTGAGTGTTGGCGTGTCGCTATTGCTGCTTGGTGTTGATGTATCTGTCACCGAAGGTGCTGTAGTATCCACATTACCTGTTGATGTTACAGATGTGGTATTGCCGGCTTGGTCGGTAATTTGCGTGACAAGCGTAAACTCTCCTTCTGCTAAAGCATTGGCTGGACTGCCAGAATAGGTGCCATCCTCTTGCACCACGGTATTGATGACTTGGCTGTCACCGTTAGCATCGGTCACCGTGATGATGACCTCACTGCCTGGCTCAGCGTTGCTGGTACCGATCAATAACGGTGTATCGCTATTAATGCTTGGGTTGGTTGTATCTGTCACCGAAGGTGCTGTGGTATCCACATTACCTGTTGTTGTTACAGATGTGGTATTGCCGGCTTGGTCGGTAATTTGCGTGACAAGCGTAAACTCTCCCTCTGCTAAAGCATTGGCTGGACTGCCAGAATAGGTGCCATCCTCTTGCACCACGGCATTGATGACTTGGCTGTCACCGTTAGCATCGGTCACCGTGATGGTGACCTCACTGCCTGGCTCAGCGTTGCTGGTCCCGGTCAATAACGGTGTATCGCTGTTACTGCTTGGGTTGGTTGTATCTGTCACCGAAGGTGCAGCGGTGTCCACGTTACCTGTTGATGTTACAGATGTGGTATTACCGGCACTATCTGTGACTTCGGCGACGACTGCAAAGTCTCCTTCTGTTAATGGTGTCACTGGCGTGCCATTAAAACTTCCGTTGTCCTGTACAATCGCATTGATCACTTCGATGTTACCGTTGGCGTCAGTGACCGTGATAGTCACTTGCGTACCGGGCAAAGTGTCCGTCTGACCTGAAACAGTTGGCGTATTTGAATCATCACTGATGGCTATATTATCTATAATTGGAGGAGTAACATCGACAGCAGAATTAACGGAAACCGTTGTAGTATTACCTTGATCATCGGTAATACTTGCATCGACTGTAAACGTACCTTCCGATAAAGTACCATCGACATTAACCGTAAATGTACCATCGTCTTGCACCACACTTGTTAAGTTTTGAGCATTCCCATTTTGATCTGTGACCACCACTTGGACAAGCGTGCCCTCGGGCGCTGACGTTGTTCCGGTGAAGGTTGGAGTAGCATCATTAATTTCATCAGGTAGGTCGAATTCAATATCAAAATCTGCTGCAAGTACCTCTTGAGTGTCTAATTCAGTGGTTTCAATAACGGCTTGGTTATATTCAAATTCGATGGGATCAATCTCTTCCGATATTCGGTCGACACGCACGAATGTTGAACCGTCACCACTTTCACCACCTGAATCGGACCCAGCAGCTGTAGATTCTAATGAGTCAAGCAGGTCACCATCCCCATCAAGTAAGGCTAAAAAATCTTCATCGCTGTCTATTTGAGATTCTTCATCGGATTGAATATTTTGTTCAGGCGCAAGATCGGTTCCAATAAACACATCAATACTATTATCAAGAACGATACTCTGCCCATTGGCTCTTAAAACGACTTGGCCCCCTTCAAAAGATAAAATGGTATCACCAATACTGACAATTTCACCTTCTGAAACAAACCGAATATCACCCTTTTCGTCTATTACGGTAATTGAATCATCACCATCAATACGTTCTACGATATATTCAATATCAGCCATAAAAACCTCAAAATATTAAACAAAGACTTTGATAGAGTTTAGTTAAAAAATTAACTTCGTCTATCCGTCCAGAGTTGTTTCAACTTATGAATATACAACTTAAGCTTAGGATATTTCTTATTTTTTTAATTTAAAATTTTCATCTTGCTAATTTTCAATTTCCGACTACCGTTAGAAAATATTTAAATAAAATCTCATCTAAAAATGCATTAAAAAAATTTTTCACATAAGGATTTTGTTAACAAACAATTCAAACGAGTATTAACTATGAATTTTTACAAATTTTTCTTCGCCGTCACTTTGTTATTATCGTCAAAAACTTACGCTAAAGATAACGATAGCGTTGCCAGCGCAATTTATGATGCACTAGAGACCAATCCAGACGTCCAAGCAACTTGGCATACATTCCGTGCAGCCAAGCATAGTCTAAGGGTTGCCAAGTCGGGTAATAAACCGACCGTCGATTTAGTGGCGAATATGCAGTATAAAGATCGCAATTACGGTAGTGACACCGAATTTTCGAGTAATGATGTGGAAATGGTATTAACCCAGTCCTTGTATAATGGTTCGCGTGTGAAACACGAGGTTAATCGCTTCAGACAAGTTCAAATGGTTAGGTACTTTGAATTTACCAACAGCGTCGAAACGGCAGCAAGAGATACCGCTTTGGCATACTTAGACGTTCAGCAGTATCAGGCTTTGGTCAAGCTTGCAGAAGACAACCTTAATACCCATGAAAAAGTGTTTTCACAAATTGAAGAAAGTGTCAGTGCCGGGGTCTCAAGAGCCGCAGATCTAGAGCAAATCAACGGGCGTTTAGCGCTCTCTGAATCCAACGTCATTACTGACGTCAACAACCTTTACGACGTGAGCGCTAGGTTCTTGCGCATAGTGGGTCGTTACCCTGCAGATAATTTACAAGCTATCCCCACTCAAGATCTCCAAATACCAAATGAGTTGAAAGAAGTACTAGAAAAAACGTATCGCACCAGTCCTTCCTTTTTCGCCAGCATGCACAATATCGAAGCTGAAAAATTAGGGGTGAAAACACAGAAATCGAACTATAAACCTCAGGTCGATTTCATCGCTAGTTACGGTAGTCAAAGCAGAGACCAGTTCGGTTTAAACAACACTATAACTGAAGGCTCAGTTGGGCTTCAGTTTCGCTACAATCTATTCCGCGGCGGTCAAGACAAAGCGTCGATAAAGCAAGCTCAAGAACAGGTCAATGTGGCCAAGGATCTTAGAGATAAAACCTGTCGCGATGTGCGTCAAAACATTCAAATTGCATTCAATGAATACACGACGTCCAATCGTCTTTTACCGATATTGAATCAACACAAATTATCGTCTAGTCGGGTCAAAACAGCATACAAAGATCAGTTCGATATTGGACAGCGTACTTTGCTAGATGTACTTGATGCGGAGAACGAATACTTTGAATCTAGCCGTGCATATATCGATGCACAATATCGTCAAAAACAGGCGTTAATAAATGTGTTAGCCGAAATTGGAATATTGGTTAAAAGCTTAAACATTTCACTTAACAACTTACCAAACATTAACGATTCAGACAAAGTAGATATACATTCTGACATTAAATATTCATGTCCTAAAAATTAACAGGGCATTTTGAATTACCCCCATACTACTTAAATATTAAAGAACGTAATATCAAAATATAAAGTATCATTTCAATATCGATACAAAAATATAAAAAGTTATAACAAAGCGCAAGTTGAATTGATCGAAAAATAGTTATCGAGAGTGAATTATGGAAAGTACCTCGGGGAAACCAACAACAGAAGATTTGAGTAGTTGCTTATATGTAATATGTGAACACTACAATATGATCTATTCAAAAGATGTTTTACTTTCAGGTTTACCTTTAGTGGACGGGGACCTCACTCCGTCAATATTTTCAAGAGCAGCTGAACGAGCAGGTCTTAAATCAAAAATCGCCACACGCACGTTTGAACAAATTAATCCCTCACTTTTACCTGCGGTGTTGATCCTTAATAATAATACGGCGTGTGTTCTTCTCAGCTTAGACAATGAAAATAAAACAGCTAAGGCTATCTATCCTGACTTACCTGGCGCAGATGTGGACGAATCAATCGAGTCGTTATCAAAACGCTTTACGGGTCAAATTATTTTTGCCCGCCCCAAACATCAATTTGATAAACGGGCTCCAACCATAGAAAAAGAGACGACTGGCCATTGGTTTTGGAGCGTTATAAAGGAATGTAGAGGACTGTACAGAGATGTCATCATCTCCGCGGTAGTAATCAACTTTTTCTCTATCGCTATGCCTCTATTTGTTATGAATATATATGACAGAGTTGTGCCTAATGGTGCCATTGAAACACTATGGATGCTTGCTTGTGGCGTCGCGATTGTCTTGGTTGCAGATTTGGTACTAAAGATGGTGCGAAATTATTACGTAGAACTTGCTGCTAGTCGCATAGATGTGAAAGTCTCTTCTTCGCTTATGGAAAAAATTCTTAACATTCGGTTGATGGATCGGCCCCCGTCGTCTGGTGCATTCGCCAGTGGTATTCAATCTTTTGAATCTATTCGAACCTTACTCAGTTCCCTAACCTTGGTTTCCTTTGTAGATTTACCGTTTGTACTGTTATTCAGTGTCATCATCGCGATTATCTCCCCGATACTGATACTGCCGATTATTGTTGGTTCACTTGTGATCCTAGGCTATGCATTTTCAGCGCAAAAGAAACTGCATAGTTTATCTACTGGTGCAATGCAATCAGGGGCTCTGCGAAACGCTATTTTAGTAGAAAGTATCGATAATATAGAGGAAATCAAAAGCTTTCATGCTGAGTCAAAAGTGCAAGTCGACTGGGAGAAAAGCACAATATTTCTTGCGCGAACTCAATCGCAAATTCGTTTTATTTCCTCTTCAATCAGTAACGTTTCGCAGTTTATTCAACAACTAGTCGGAATTGTCATCTTGATTATTGGCGTGTATTTAATTATCGAGAGAGAACTCTCCCAAGGCGCGCTTATCGCCGCTTACATGCTAAGCAGCCGGGCAATGAACCCGATCAACCTTGTCGCTGGGGTCATTGCCCAATATCACAATGCTGCTACCTCAATGGAAGTGCTCAACGCGTTAATGAAACAACCTTCTGAGCGACCTGTTAACACCCACAAAATTCATCACCCAGCGTTTAAAGGCGAAATAGAATTTAAAAATGTCTCCTTCCGTTACGACGATGACTCGAAAGATGTGTTGTCTGATGTGAGCTTCAAAATCAATGCTGGTGATCATGTAGCGATTTTAGGTAAAAATGGTTCAGGTAAAAGCACTATTCAAAAACTCCTGCTGGGTCTATACACGCCCACTTCAGGCCACATATACATAGACGGTATAGAGTTACAGCAATTAGAATTAACCGAATTGCGTAATAATGTAGGTTATGTGCCGCAAGAAATATCCCTGTTCTTTGGAACACTTAGGGACAATATCATGTATTTAGCCAAACATACCGAGCCACAAGCCCTCAACCGTGCCCTAGAACTCAGTGGGTTAATGTCGGTGGTTAACAACCATCCCGACGGTTTAAATATGCAGGTTGGTGAACATGGCCATCATTTATCCGGGGGACAAAAGCAGGCCGTTGCCATCGCAAGAGCGATTGTAGCAAATCCGCCGCTTTTACTTCTGGACGAACCCACATCCTCCTTGGATCATCAAGCTGAAGATCACGTTAAACATGCGCTAGAAAATGTCAGTAAGGGGCGCAGCATGGTTATGGTTACGCACCGTATGTCCTTACTCTCGATGGTTAATCAAATCATCGTGTTAGATTCAGGCAAGTTGGTAATGAAAGGCAAAAAAGAGCAAGTACTCGACGCTCTGAAAAAGGGTAAAGCGAAGGCAGCATCATGAGTAGAAAGCCTACCACCACAGAGCAAGATTCATTTAATAAACTTGGCGAAATATTTGGTTCTAACGAAGAGCCCAAAAACAGTTATGTAGGTAAAATATTTAATCGATGGTTATCGCCGCCAAAAAATAATGACTGGGTACTCGACGCTGATTGGGAGCAACTTCAACAAAACCCCTTAAAAGCTAGAATGTTGCTGTACTTCATTGTCTTTGCACTGACTGTATTGCTCATTTGGTCCGCCTACGCCACCCTCAATGAAGTCACCAGAGGTGATGGCAAAGTGGTACCGACAAACCAACTACAAATCGTACAATCCTACGACGGTGGCATCGTCAAAGAAATTTTGACTCGAGAAGGGCAAACAGTAAATGCTGGGGACGTACTCCTTAAACTGGACCCAACGAGATTTATCTCGTCTCTGAGAGAAAATCGCAGCCAATTTTTATCCCTCAGTGCAAAACTTGCTCGCTTGAAAGCCCTAACCGAAAAGACACCTCCAATTTTCTCAGCAAACTTAGTCAAGCAAGCGCCAGAAATTGTCAGTTCTGAAAGAAATCAATATGCCGCCAATGTAGAAGAATTAGCGCAACACATTTCAATGTATCAGCAACAAACGAGGCAACGAGAACATGAGTTGCAAGAGGCCCAATCAGCAAAAGAGCAGTACGTTCGAACAAAAGATTTAATTCACAGAGAGCTCGCTGTAACGCGACCACTACTGAAGTCTGGCGCTATCTCAGATATCGACATCATTCGTCTTGAACGGCAGCTGGTTGAGATAGAAGGAGAGATAAAACGCAACGAATCCGTTATGCGTCGTAATGAGTCTGCTATTCAAGAGGCCAAATCTAAGATCCGAGAGAAAGAGCTGACCACTATCAATGGCTGGCGAGATGAGTTAAGTGATGTTTCAATTGAGCTTAACTCATTAAGGGAAACAGAATCAGGCCTCGCCGATGTGGTGTATCAAGCGGATTTAAAGTCACCGGTCAAGGGCACAATCAAGCGGTTATTTACCAATACCATAGGAGGCGTAGTCCCACCAGGTAGTGATGTCATTGAAATTATTCCGCTGGATGATCAACTGATCGTTGAAGCTAAAATAAAACCTAAGGACATCGCGTTTTTGAGGCCAGGGCAAACCGCTATGGTTAAATTCACCGCCTATGACTTTGTCATATACGGTGGCCTTGAAGCCGAAGTCACTCACATCAGCGCCGATACCATCACCGATGAAAATGATGAGACCTATTATGTCGTTAGACTTCAGACTGGCTCCAACAGCTTTAAAAACGGCATGCAGATTATTCCAGGAATGACAACCCAAGTAGATATTATAACCGGCAAAAAAACGGTATTGGATTATATTTTAAAACCTTTGCTTCGCGCCACATCGATTGCCATGACTGAGCGCTGATCGCAGCGCTCCAATTAAGTTTTAGATAAGTCAGATCCAATTGAGTGTAAAAATATGGGCTTGTATGCATAGCACTGCGCTAACCTGACATCACACCCAGCTACAAGTTAGAACTGCTGCATCAGGGAAATAATCCCATCGAAGCCATTCTCATAAAGTGACTTAGCATCATCTTTACTGGTTACCCCATCTGCGATAACGATAATCCCCAATGAGTGCGCTAAAGAACATAAGCCACGAAGGAAGTTTTGATTAGTGGCGTTAATCGAAACATTAAACACGAACGCACTATCAATTTTAATGTAATCCAATCCTAACTCTTGTAAATCAAGGAGGGTAGAAAAGGAATCACCAACCCGTTTTAAACCAATTTTACAACCAGTTTCTTTGAATGTCACAGAGAAATGCCTGAACAATTCAAAATGATCGGAGGCAACACTCTCTCTCACTTCAAGGCAAAGATGGTGTGCCACTTTAGGGTGTTCAGTTAGTAGTTTTCGTATACGCTGCACTGATTTTTCGCAGACCATCGTCTCTTGCGATAACAAAATGGCGTAGTCATATGCTTTTTTTTCTTGCTCAATTTTAGAGATCATAAACTCAATCATCCGAAAATCGAGCTGGGGGATCATATTTAGCTTACGAGCCCAGTGAACAAAATAGCCGCCCTTGCGCACATCATTATCCAGTTCCAAGCCCATCAATGCTTGATAATGAATTGCACTACCATCTTTTCTAACCACGGGAAAAGTAATTGAATGCACACCACTCGTCAGCGCATGACTAAGCGCTTTTCGCCACTGAATATCATCTTGAAATGGCGCAACAATAGTAAGTTTATTATCGATTAGCGCGAGCGCCCTCTCTTTTGATGCTCTAATCAGTAGTGCTTGTACTCTGCGCATTAATGCAGTGCGTGTTTCGTCGGGTGCGAGGTATACCCCTGCATGCAAAGCATACAGCTCGTACGTATCACGAGAGCGCCCTTTAAACGCGCGTACCGCATCCACTAGGACATCACTTAATTGCTGAATATCTTCAGCTTCAGTTAGTAATATGCAAAACTCAGATCCACTGACTCGGCCAAATCGTACATCGGTAAAGCGCCCTTCAATCTGTTTAGCAAAATCTAAAATCACTTGTGTGAAATTAACAATAATATCGTTTACTTTGTGCTTATCAAGACGCTGTGATATTTCGCTCATGCCGAAGATTTTTATCATGAACAATACGTTATGCCCCTCTCGGTCACGGTATTTTAATTGAGCATCCAACAATGTATCAAAAGTCTCAGAGTTAGCTAACCCTGTTAACTCATCGTGCTGACTCCTATATCGCAGTTCATCTAAGCGCTTGTTACCCTCTTCTATGATTTTTTTGAAACGCAGAGCTAATGAATTCATAGCCGTAACCACTTTGGCAAACTCCGTGGTACGCGGAATAGGTAAGGTCATAAAACGTTTTTCAGAAAAACGATGAGCCTGCTCAACTACCATGTTCAAGGGCCTTAAAAGAACGTGCAACACAAACGAGCCAATCGCACCGGCTATTAGAGAAATAACCAGAAAGCTGATAAAAAATGCTTTAGTTCGGTGCCATAACGCTTCGTGAACATATTGGGTATGGCTTGCAAGGTACAAAGTGCCAACGCGCTTCCAGCCACTGCTCACTTGCGCTACACCCGTTTTCACTTCAAAATCGAATATTCTGCGTGCAAACTCCGGCACATTAGACTTTGTTTTTTCCTTATACTCACGTTTGAAGACACTTTTACCAGCAGGATCAATCAGTTCGATGAACTCATAGTGACCTGTATCGAACGTGGCAGTTATCAATAATTCGATGTCCGTCAATTGCTTCTCATCTTGAGAAAGCATCATTGCCAAGGAATTTACATCATCGACGTTTTTCAAAAAGAGTTGTTCTTGCAAATTTTTTCGCTCGAAATAGGTGCTTATAACGAAATTAGTCAGTGAACTGGCCATTAGGATTAGTATGACGGATAACCACAACTGCCTGACTAATGACATCTATACACCACCATTTGCCTTGACACGAAACTCATCCCCACGTAATCCCCTCTAATTTGATTTTTTCAAGCGCATTACGCCACCTAGATAAGCGAGCTGTCGGACTAGCTACAGACTCAGTTGACCCTTTCGCCCACAATCCTTCAGTATTAAAACTGAAGACGGGCATCAGATCCGTTCTTTGCGACGCAGGAACCACATCCGCAAGAAGGCTATCAAGAATGAGAGGGTCATTTTGCTTCGGAAGGTAGTAAGACAAAACCATATGGGCTTGGGTAATTTTACTTCTGGGCCCTCCAATTCGAGCTTTTACATAAACTAGGCGTAATTGGCTTTCATCAATCCCCAAATAACGCAGCATGAAATATTTAATAATAGCGTAATCTTCACAGTCACCACGACCCTTCCCTAACGTTTCCAACGGACTAGCCCAATAATCCTTTTCATGCCACAAAGCAATATCGGTTTGATACGTAAGCTCTTCATCAAAAAATGCGTTCACCGTGTTCACTTTTACAATTTCATCTGCCCCCTTGAGGTTTTCAAGCATGCTTTGCATTTTTCGGCCCACAGTAGCTCGCATAGGATTGTATTGTTCATGCAGTAAAGAAATCAGCTTTTCGAATTCCACGTTCACCGTCTGAGCACTAGTCAATGAACCCGTTAGAAAAAAAATGAGACATAGACGGCTAAGATTTAAAGTGCGAGATACGGAAATTGCTTTACTGAATACAAGAATTGTAGACAGATACTGACGAAATCTTTTTATTTTTAAAAGATTGATTCTAATCACCCCACATTTCATTCATTAAGTATGTTATTGGTTTAGCTGTTCATCACCGCAAGTCAATTTGAGTCAACGTCCTTTCCCAATCCTAGCTATCACATCAATAATACTTAATATTACTAGTTTATGAGAAATACCGTGAGTGAGAGTATTAACTGTATTTCTCAAGCATGGCGTAGAGGTTTTCTTGGTCAACAGGCTTAGATAGGTATTCGCTCATGCCACTGGCAAAGCACTTATCACGCTCTTCTGATAATGCATTCGCGGTCAGCGCGATAATAGGAATAGTCGCAACATGAGACGAAAATTGCCTAATATGCTGGGTAGTTTGATATCCATCCATATTAGGCATCTGGCAATCCATCAAAATTAACGTGTATGGGTTCACACTACTTAGTTCGTCTTCGAGTATGGCTAGCGCTTCAAGCCCATCATTAACGATGTCATAGGTTATTTGTCGCTGTTTAAGCATTTCACCAATCACCACTTGATTGATTTCATTGTCTTCAACTACCAATATATGTAGACCGCTTAGATCCCTACTTTGGGATACAGCCAGTTCGGGCTCAACAGGATGCGCACTTTTGGCCATAATACCCACTTCAATTTGCGCCGAGAACACACTCCCTTCGTTCAGTACGCTTTTAACGCTGACATCCCCTGACATCAATTGGCAAAGCTTGCGGGTAATTGATAAGCCCAATCCTGTGCCACCGAATTTGCGCGTGGTAGACACATCGGCTTGGATAAAAGGTGAAAATAATAGCGCTTGTTGCTCTTGCGTCATGCCTACCCCGGAGTCTTTTACAAAAATGGTCAATGTAGCCTTGCCTTTTTGCAGTAGCGTCAACTCTGTCGCAATGTTCACCTGCCCTTGATGGGTAAACTTAAGCGCATTTGACAGCAAATTAGCACAAATTTGCCGCAGCCTCGTAGGGTCGGTAATGATACTGGCGCCCTGGGTGTTTTCGAGTTGCTTAACCAATTGTATGGATTTTTCTTTTGCGTGTGGATTAAAGATATCAACACAATTATTGAGAACCTGATTCAGGTCGATGGGGACGGTTTCCAGTGCCAACTTACCAGAGTCAATTTTGGTAAAATCTAAGATGTCATTGATGATCCCTAGCAATGACGTGGCGCTGTCTTTGGCTAAGCCCAAAAACCGTCGTTGTTCATTATCCAAAGAAGAGGCGTCTAATATTTGCAACATGCCCAATACCCCGTTAATGGGCGTACGAATTTCATGACTCATGTTGGCTAAAAATAAACTGCGAGCTTCAAGCGCCAATGACAGTTCTTTGTGCCTGTGCTCCAGCTGTTCACGTGAATTGACTTGCTCAGTGATATCTTGAAACGCACCCACCAGCCGGACACATTTCCCCCCGTCTAATTCGGCTTTGCCCTTGACCGCCGCCCATTTGGGCGTCCCTTTTTGAGTGACAATTTCAAACTCACCAGAGAAATTGCCGCCGTGATCCATCAAGCGTCTGACGCATTGAGTAATACGGGTTTGATTCTCTCCTTCTTTGTAGAAATTTAATCCGTTGACTAAATCCGGTACAAAATCTTGATCTACCTCATGAATGTCTTTCATCACCGAGGACCAATAAAGCTTCCCGTCAACAAGATCTAGCTCCCACGCCCCTACACCTGCAACTTGACCCATTTGTTCCAATATATCTTGCTGGCGCGCCATTAATTTTTGCTGTTCTTTTAACAACGCTAATTTCTCATGGCGGGCTATTTCATTGCCAACCCAATGCGAAAGCAGTTCGATAAAACTCAGTTCTTCAGTGCTAAAAGGCTGATTGCGTGGGGCACTCGCTGAAAAATTTATCGTGCCGAAGCGTTTACCTTCAACCACAATTGGCGCACCGATATAACTTTCTAGCCCCAAATTAAGGTAGCAAGGATGCTGAGCAATATGACTTTGACCTGCGTGATAAAAAGACAGAGCTTGATTTGTGGCTAGAGTGTGTACGCAGTAAGTATCACCTAAGTCGAATGTGGTGCCACTAAGTAAATCATTTGCAGGTGAAATAGCATAGGAGACAGTGTAAAGCTCGTCTTCAATGTGGCTAATAATGCCCATTTCTAACTGAAAGTAATCAACGCCTAATTGCAAGAGTGCAACCATTTTTTGCGAGTATGACAAGGCACTATCTGATGTTATTTCATACAGTTTTTGTAAGTTCTGCAACGCAATTTCTCTCAGTTATTAAGTGCACTTTTTCAATCCCTAAAACAACATCATTGATGCAAAGGCACGTGTAATGTGACTATATCCTGTCACTCATCATTCGCAAAGTTGGGCCTTCGCTAAAACCCTCTTCTCGCCTCTATTGCATTCGCTTATTTTTGCCGATTATCCATCCTGTAGTAGCCAATTAACCTAGTTCAACTGCCTTTCACAGTGTAAACGCGTTAAATCACCTTCATTCTTTCTTACGAGCCTTTATCTTGTGCAGTACTAACAAAGATACTCAAACACTTCAGGCGTAATCGTTTAGCAGCAAAAGATAATCATCCAGTAAAAGCGGTTTTGCGAGAAAGTAACCTTGAACATAATGGCATGAGACTGAACGCAAGTAATCTAACTGCCCTTGGGTCTCGACCCCTTCCCCTACCGTGACTAAATTATAGGACTGGGCGATTGACATGATCGCGTTCACCATAGGCAAGTGTGAAGCGTGCTCGCTGTCGATATCAGCCACGAAAGTACGGTCTATTTTCAAGCAGTCCACTGGATAGGCCAATAGTTGATTAAAACCCGTGTAACCTGTTCCAAAGTCATCTAAGGCTAAATTAACCCCTAATTTTTTAAGCTCTTTTAATATGCTTAAACTCGTCTCCCCGGCTTCAATTAAGCTGGTTTCGGTGATTTCCAACTCAATATACTCAGGGGGTATTTGATATTTATGCATGAGCTTTTTTAACTGCTTCGGAAAGCTGCTGTTGAGTAGCTCAATGGCTGAAATATTAATACAAAAGACTGGGCACGAACGACCAGGTGTCAGAAAATGCATTTGCATAGTGGCGAAGCTAGTCTCTGCCACCCATAAATCAATGTTTTGGATGATGCCAAATTCTTCCGCAATAGGAATAAAAACATCCGGAGTAACCCCTTGCATGGCGTCTGATTCACAGCGAATAAGCACCTCAACGCGTCTAGGTTTTAAATCGGAACAACTGAATATGGGCATAAACCTGATTGAGAAGTCTTGGTTTATCAGTGCATTTTTTAAATTTTCAGCAATGGATTTTTTTAGATAGATCGCAGAAGCGAGGCTATCATCAAACACCTTGAATCGCCCTTTTCCTTGCTCTTTTGCACAGCGCATCGCAGAGTCTGCTTGAGACAGTAGCGCTTTGAAAGATGCTTTTTTATCACTGGAATACGCTAGACCAAGACTAATACCAACCTTAACCTCGCAGCCGCTAACGGGGATTGGATCAATCAATAGCTGACCGATTCTACGACTGACTTGTATCGCTTTTTCTTTGTCACAATCAGTAATTGTCAGAACAAATTCATCACCCGCTAACCTAGCGAACGAGTAGCGCTCCTCAAAGTTCATTTCGCTTATGATCAGCTTAACCTTTTGGCAAATTGCTACCAGAAGTTCGTCGCCAATGGGGTGGCCGTAGGTATCGTTTATCTTTTTAAAGTCGTCGACGTCAAAATAAAATAAGCTTATCGTATGGTGCTCAACGATATGTTTGAACTCTTTTCGGACTTTTAAAATCATTCCTCGTCGGTTCAACAAACCGGTGAGCGGGTCGGTACTCGATATTTTTTTGAGATTATTTTTCTGCCTGATGGTCAGCAGTACTATGACCATAAAGAGTAAAAGTAAAATCAATCTAAGCAGCTCAGGCTCTGTTATCGCTTCCCCTGACATGCTCAATCTGTGCACCGTTAATACGTAGTCACCGAGCACCTTCGCTTCATCAATGACCAACTCGATAGAAACGATGTTTGAGATATCGACATGAGATTGTTCATACCCTATACCTCTTTCTCTTTTCCACCACTGGGCAACGAACAGCGCTTTGCTAGGTACATTTAAGTTGGTGCTTTCGTCCCCCAGTTCAAATTCGATGGTGTTAAATTTATCGCTGATATCAATGTGTGGTAATGAATAAGCAGGGTTATTGTTTCTTAAATAAAGTTTAATGTTTTCTTTGCCTGAAGGGCTTTTTAATGTGGCGACTATTTCAACAGATTGATAGTTTGAAAGATCGAGCCCTTGAGAAAAATGATTTCTCGGGCTGTAGTTAAGTTTTAATAAACAGAGGGAGTAAGCACTGATATCAGAAAGTTCGCAGGCGATGGCGATTGAATGATCGCCAGTATGCAACTCGCTGCGCATGCCGCCTTCATGTTGGTGCTCCATAGCCACCAGGGTGTCTGGGGAAAGTAAATCGAGTGAAACATCCATTAACCCCAAGCGGTGGGCAGTTAACGCCAGTAACGAACACATTACAAAAGCAATGATGGCCTGAGATTTAAAGTCTCGAAAAACGCCTAGAGTCATATTTTATTATTCAATTAATCATTAAAAGTAACATCACACACAAGCATATGTGTGAGATTTCTGCCATGTATACCACCCAAATTGGGCGCAGAGTCCTTGGCGTTCCAAAGATGCTAAACGAGCAACAACCAAGCACGGATAAAAGCATCCCCCCTGTTATCGTTCGCTTAGAATCGCTCGCTTAAACCTGTAGGCTTAGCCTCGCTCACCAACCATCATATTGTTTTATGCCGTGCAAAAATAAACCCTATCCTGAATCTCAGAAATGAGCAATGAGTAACCGTCGACCTTGCACTATAAATCGAGCAAATTAAAATTCCTCACGGTAAGCAAACAGCCCCTGACTGCCCCCAGTATGAATAAATAGCTGGTGACTATTTGCCCCAATCTCACCTGTGGCGCACAAGTCCATAAAGCCAGCCATTGCCTTGCCCGTATAAACGGGATCTAATAACACGCCTTCTAGTTCGGCGCAGCGCTTGACGGCCGTTACCATTGATGGCGTAGTCATACCGTAACCTTCGCCAAAATAATTGCCATTGGCAACCACTTTGCCTTTCGCCCGATTGGGATCAATGTCTAAAAAAGTGAGCGTTTCTCTGAGTAACTGTTCCACTAACTGTTCTTGCGCTTCCTTCGAGCGACTCACCGCTACCCCCAGCACCGAGATATCTGAGTTAGCAGCAATCAGCCCTGCGAGCAAGCCTGCTTGGGTACCTGCACTGCCCGTCGCGAGCACAATTTGGTCGATGTGAAGATCATCGTCTGCCAATTGTTGTAATATTTCTTTGGCGCAGCGCACATAGCCTAAACTGCCCATCACATTCGACCCGCCCATGGGAATAAAATACGGCTTTCGCCCCTGAATTTTTAGCTTTGCAAGCAGCGCACTGGTATACGCTTCAACCTCTTGTTCTAGGCCTAAACGATGGATATTGGCGCCCAGTAGAGTGTCTAATAACACATTTCCGTTTTGATAATAATCCGCTTTAGGCGTGCCCTTAACATCTTCGAGCACAAGCTCGCAACCTAAGCCAAATTTAGCGGCCGCGGCAGCAGTTTGCCGCGCATGATTTGATTGCAAGCCTCCCACCGTCACCAGAGTGTCGGCCCCGTGTTGCTGAGCATCGGCGATTAAATACTCTAGTTTGCGGGTTTTATTGCCGCCACCAGCAAGTCCGGTGCAATCATCGCGTTTGATATACACCTTGCATCCCACTTTTTCAGATAACCTGGGTAAACTCTCAAGGGGTGTTGGATTGTGGGAGATTGTTGCCCGTGGAATAAGTGCAAAGTTTATCATCGTGAACCCACTAAATTCGAAAAGAAAATCAACGTTACAACTTTTTCGGTCCTGTGTTAACACCACTGCAATTTTTCATTATATATTGTGGTTGTCGATTGTTCGCCTTCACACTTGCCCGGTAAACGAGTCACGCTATGCAACGCAACCGATACACTCACGTTTCTAGGTAACCAAGGATTTAAATGAAGTTATTTCGCAAGCAGTACAGTCAACCCGGCACGCAGCCTGGTGTTATTCACGATGATAAAAAAGGTCAGTTAACGCTCAGTGTGTTTGATTTTGATGCCAGCGACTGTGTTGAGAAAAAAAATGTGACGGCAGAACAATGTGCGTCGTACTTGGGGAATAACAATGAGACCTGGGTGCATGTTCAAGGTGATCCTGATAAAGCCACTTTCTCCCAATTGGCGAAAGATTTCGGCATCCACGAACTGTTCATCGAAGATGTGTCGAATCTCGGACAAAGGCCAAAAATTGATATTCAGGAAGATCAAATTTTCATTATTCTCACCCTGCCAGTAACAAGCGAACAAGGCGTTAGCCTGCAGCAAGTCAGCATATTTTTGAAGAACAATACGGTTATTTCATTTTGCGGGGGGCAATTCAATCCATTTACCGCCATCAGTAATCGGTTAACACTCCCCACCTCTGGGTTGCGTAAGCGCCACATTGATTTTCTGTTTTATAGTTTAATCGATACGGTTATCGATTGGGGATTTCCCGTTTTAGAACAATACGCCGATCGTATCGATGCCACCGAGGAGCTACTCCTTGAAAATCATGACAAAGACATTCTGCAAAAAATTCATCTGTTACGCCGTGAGGTGCTGCTGTTAAGAAGACAAATTTGGCCTCACCGAGAAATGCTCAATACCCTATTTCGCGACGACACATCAGACTTAATTAAAGCTGACACTAAGCTATTTTTGCGCGATTGTTATGACCACAGTATTTCTATTCTTGAGTTGACTGAAACCTACCACGAAATGGCTAATGGTCTTATGGAGCTCTACATGAGCGTGGTCAGTTTAAAGCTCAATGATGTAATGAGAGTACTAACGATCATCGCCACCTTGTTTATTCCCCCCACCTTCGTAGCAGGTATTTATGGCATGAATTTCAGTCATGATGCAGGCCCGCTCAATATGCCCGAGCTATACTCCCCTTACGGTTACCTTGGCGCATGGGCGGTAATGATTTTCATGATTGTGGGCATGCTTTTATTCTTCAAAAAACACAAATGGATTTAATCGTAAGGCTTAGTGTGACAAAGCGACGGACTGACGCTTTTTCGCTGTAGTCTAATTTTGATACTCAACATAACGTTCTCTGTCGAAAAAGAAAAATCACATTGTTTTCAATCCTAAAGTTGACACGAGTCAATATGCGTTTCTGAGCCTCTTGCATAATAGCGACAAGGTGAGATCCATAAGTTGACTTAATTCATGTCGAATGTAAGCACATCGGTTACTGCGCAATATCAACTCAATCCCGCCCAGAACACAGGCCTTGTGGCAGCTGTACGGGGAAGTATCGTTGATCTGATATTCGAACAGCATGTACCGCCAATTCACAACGTTATTTATGCCCAAAACAAACATGTGGTGTTGGAAGTTGTCGCCCAATTATCAGCACAAAAAATTCGCACCATTGCTTTAACGGCTACCCAAGGCTTGGCGCGGGGCATGCCTGTAGAAGATTCAGGCGGCCCTCTTAAAGTACCAGTTGGCCCTTCCACTTTGTCTCGTATGTTCAATGTGTTTGGCGCCCCTATTGACGGTCATACCTATCAACATAATGGCAAGTGGCGCAGTGTTCACCAAGCTCCCCCTGCCCTGACTAGGATATCCAGTCAATTACAGATATTTGAAACCGGCATTAAAATTGTCGATGTGTTGTGTCCACTTGAGCGAGGTGGTAAAGCGGGTTTATTTGGCGGTGCGGGTGTAGGTAAAACCGTGCTATTAAGCGAAATGATCCACAACATGGTTAGTCATCAGCAAGGCGTGAGTATTTTTTGTGGTATCGGCGAGCGATGCCGCGAGGGAGAAGAGCTGTACCGCGAGATGAAAGAAGCTGGCGTGCTCGACAATATGGTCATGCTATTTGGCCAAATGAACGAACCGCCAGGCAGTCGTTTTCGCATAGGCCACGCTGCGCTTACCATGGCTGAGTATTTTCGCGATGACGAGAAAAAAGATGTTCTGCTGCTGATAGACAATATCTTTCGCTTTATTCAAGCGGGCTCAGAAGTATCCGGCTTAATGGGACAAATGCCATCCCGCATGGGTTATCAGCCCACGTTAGGCACTGAATTGGCGGGATTAGAAGAACGTATTGCCAACACTGAAGATGGCGCAGTCACTTCTATACAAGCGGTTTATGTCCCCGCTGACGACTTTACGGACCCTGCCGCAGTGCACACCTTTTCTCACCTATCAGCAACCTTAGTGCTATCACGTAAACGCGCAAGTGAAGGGTTTTATCCAGCGGTGGATCCGTTGCAATCCAGTTCGAAGCTAGCCACGCCCACGGTCGTCGGCCAAAGACACTACGACGTGGCCCGACAAGTGAAGCAAATTCTGGCTCAGTACAATGAACTAAAAGACATTATTGCCATGTTAGGTCTTGAGCAACTCTCGAAAAAAGACCGCGACGTTGTGTCAAGAGCAAGGCGATTAGAGCGCTTTTTTACCCAGCCCTTTTTTACCACTGAGCAATTTACCAGTATGAAAGGCAAGTTTGTCTCCCTTGAACAAGCACTTACTGGTTGTGAGCGTATTTTACAAGGTGAGTTCGACAATTATCCAGAAAGCGCGTTGTACATGATTGGCGAAATAGATGAAGCCATCAAACCCAAACAAAGCGCCACTGAGAAAAACAGCTCAATGAACAGCGACCTCAAGCCCAGTAACTCTAAAGGCAACAGTCCTGGGCCGAAAAACTCTGAACCAGACAACGCTATACCTAGCAGCGCTAAACCCAATGTCTCCCAACCCAACACTTTTAAGCAAGATGCGCAAAACGAGTCACTGGAGGAGCCCCAAAATGGACGTTAACATTCTACTGCCCTATCAGGTGTTCGCCACGCTTGGCGATGTAACAAATTTGGTGATAGAAACGCCCTCTGGCAGCCATGGCATTCTTCCTCAACGCTTAGACTGTATTAGCCCATTAGTCCCCGGCATTTTGTCTTATCAACAAGGTGCCCAGCAGTCTCAGTTTATTGCCATAGACCAAGGCATAATGGTTAAGACGGGTGCCCAAGTGATGATTTCGGTGCGCCGCGCCATTCAGGGCAGTTCGTTACAAAAATTACAACAAGCCGTCAAGCAAGAATTTCTAGCGCTGGATCAAGAACAACAAGCGTTGCGCACTGTCTTGGCGAAACTAGAAAGCGGCTTTTTGAAACAGTTTTCAGCATTGTCGAAGCACTAAATCGATGAAAAGCCATTCCGCTAAACCACAGCCTAACGAAAACAAGCACAGCGCCAACAGCGATGCGCCCCATCTAGCCAAACAGGTTGATGCGAAAGTCGCGTTAAAGCTAAAAGCTAAACGTCAAAAAAATGCAGGCGTTTGGTTTGGCCTAGGAATGATGGGCACCATAGGCTGGTCGATAGCTATCCCTACGCTGATTGGCGTTGGAATAGGCATATGGTTGGATAAGCAATATGCCGATCCGCGTTCATGGACACTTGCATTACTGCTCGCTGGATTGGCGCTGGGGTGTTTCACTGCGTGGGCGTGGATCAGCAAAGAATACGCGGCCATGCACGAGGACGCGACTATGCATCAGGACGCGACTATGCAAAAACACGATAACAAGGAAAATGATCAACATGATGTCTAATTTCACACCCCAGTTAGCGGATTTACTGACCCCTTTGTTAATCGGCCTGCTATTAGGGTGCGGTTTCTTTTATGCGCTCTGGTTCACCGTCCAGAAGGGCTTACAGTCAACCCTTCCCGCAGCATGGTTTTTAGGGGGTATTTTAGCGCGAATGGCAACCGCCGTAGCGGTTTTTTATTGGGTCTCGGCAAACGATATGTGGCGTTTAATAGCCTGCTTACTTGGATTTGTTATCGGCCGCTTACTGATGACGAAATGGTTAATTCGCTTTCAAAATTCACACAACGAAAAACGAGAATTGCCCCATGCACATTAGCCCTGATGAAATCATTTATTGGCAGTATGGTTTCGTTAAAATCAGCGCCACACTACTCTCTACATGGGTCGTCATGGTCGTGTTGGTAAGCGCCTCTTACCTAATTACGCGTAATCTTAAAAAAGGCCTGCATCGCTCTCGTTGGCAAAACGGGCTAGAAATGTTGGTGCTAACTATCCAACAACAGATAATGGACGCAGGCTTAACAAAGCCTAGAGTTTACATGGGGTTTCTAGGAACGTTATTTCTGTTTATTGCCATGAGTAATCTACTGACGATGGTTCCTGGCTTCGAGCCTCCCACGGGGTCATTGTCTACCACCATAGCGCTGGCAACGTGCGTATTTGTGTCCGTGCCGTATTACGGCATTAAAAATAGAGGCGTAAAGCGTTACTTATTATCCTACACACAACCTACCCCGTTCATGCTGCCCTTTAATATCATAGGGGAGTTATCGCGAACGCTCGCCTTAGCGGTGCGATTGTTTGGAAATATGATGAGCGGCGCAATGATCTTGGCCATATTACTGGTTATTTCACCGTTCATATTCCCGGTGATCATGTCAGTACTTGGGTTACTCACTGGCATGGTACAAGCCTATATATTTTTCGTTCTTGCATCTGTCTATATAGGGGCTGCAAGTGTGGTAAATAACCAGCAGTCTCTTACTTTACGTTCGCCTAAACCTAACCCAACAAAGGAAAAATAATGGATAGCCTAACTTTGATTGCTATTTGCTCCATCATCACAGCAGGCCTGACGATTGGCATTGGCGTATTAGGGCCTTCTTTGGCAGAGGGATCCGCTGTGGCCAGCGCACTGAAAGCGTTAGCGCAACAACCTGATGCCTCATCAACAATCACCCGCACCTTGTTTGTGGGCCTAGCCATGATTGAATCTACAGCAATTTATTGTTTTGTAGTTTCCATGATCCTGTTATTCAGTAATCCCTTCTGGAATTACTTTATTAGCCAGAATGGGGGGTAAAGCATGCCAATCGACTGGTTTACGGTCATCGCCCAAGGGATCAATTTCTTACTATTGCTATGGTTGCTAAAACGCTTCTTGTATCACCCCATCATCGATGGTTTAGACGCCAGAGAAAAGAAGATTGCCGGTATTTTAGCGGATGCTGATACCTGCAAATCACAAGCAGAAAACTTGCGCACTGAGTATGAAAGTAAACTTGCGCACATTGAGCAGGAACGCACGCAACTAGTCAGTAAGGCTAAAAATGAAGCGCAAACGGCTTCACAAAGCCTGCTTGATAACGCACGACATAATGCCGAACAAATAGTGAAGAAACGGGTCGCCGCCCTGCGTTTAGAAATGGCCGAGCTTAAGCAAGATGTATTGCAACAGAATATTCATGAAGTGTATGCCATCAGTCGCAAAGTGTTAACCGAGCTAGCGGACGGCGACTTACAAACGAAGATGATAGATAAACTTGTTCAGCGCCTTAACACCCTAGATGATGATCAGCATGCTGCGCTTACCCGAGCACTGGCTAATAGTGGCAATCAAATTGTGGTGCGCAGCGCTCAACCACTCGCTGAGGCGCAAAAAAAACAATTGCTCGCATGCTTACAACAATACTTGCCCTCTTTTAAAAAAGACGCGTCACAAAACAACAGTGTGAATGCAGCGCCATCAAATCCCGCCCCTTCAATAAAACTGTCAGAAAGTATCGTACCTAGGTTAATTAACGGTATTGAGCTTACCATGGGGGGTTGGAAACTCGCCTGGAGCACTGACAACTACTTAGCTGAGCTACAAGAGGACGTTGAGGCAGAGTTTATCCCTTTCACAGAAACGCCGTTAGGCCTAACTGAAAACGAGGGAACTGACAATCCCGAGGATTATCCCCCCCACGCTGAGGCTAAAATCCCCCATGCCTAAGTTTGAGCTCGCATACCAAAGCGCCAGTAACAAGACTCGGCTAAAAACAGTAATAAGAAGGAACGGCAATGACTCCCAGCGTTGATAACAACCTGAAACAAGGTTACCAGTACCTTTTTGAGCACCTTGAGCAGAGCCGTCAGCGAGCACAGCCCAACCTTGTGTTGCAAGAAATCGGGACGGTGAAAAGTGTTTCTGCTGGCATTGCCATCGTGCATGGCTTACCCAGCGCAGGCTTTGAAGAATTATTGTGCTTTCCCGGGGATATTTACGGCATTGCATTTAACATTGATGAACATGAAATTGGCGTCATCATGCTGGGAGATTACAGTCAGCTTAACGCTGGGGATGAAGTTAAGCGCACAGGACGTGTGGTAGACATACCTGTTGGGGCTGATTTGATAGGCCGAGTCATTGATCCCCTTGGTCGTACGCTTGATGGTAAAGGCAACCTCACCTGCACGCAACGCATGGCAATAGAACGCCCAGCCCCTGAGATAATGACGCGCTCCCCAGTCTCTGAGCCGCTGCAAACCGGCCTCAAGGTATTAGACGCGCTCATACCGATTGGTAAAGGCCAACGTGAGCTCATTATGGGTGACCGACAAACAGGTAAAACCTCTATTGCGATAGATGCCATTCTCAATCAAAAAGACAAAAACGTGCTGTGCGTCTATTGCGCCATAGGACAAAAGTCAGCGTCGGTAGCCAAAATACTGGCCACCTTAAAGCACCATAATGCGTTTGAATATACAGTGGTAATGGTCACTGAGGGCAATGATCCCCCCGGGCTTGATTATATCGCCCCCTATGCGGCAACCAGTATTGGTGAATATTTCATGGAGCAAGGCAAAGATGTGCTGATTGTGTATGATGATTTAACTCAGCACGCGCGCTCTTATCGAGAGCTATCCTTGTTACTGCGCAGGCCTCCGGGCCGGGAAGCCTTCCCTGGGGATATATTTTATCTGCACTCACGCTTACTTGAGCGCTCAACGCACTTGAATGAGGCGCACGGAGGTGGGTCGATGACCGCATTACCCATCATTGAAACTGAAGAGCAAAATATGTCGGCTTACATACCGACCAACCTGATTTCGATTACCGATGGCCAGATATATTTATCGCCCGCTCTTTTTTCGCTTGGCATCTTACCAGCTGTCGATGTGGGCAAATCTGTGTCTCGGGTGGGTGGCAAAGCGCAGCGTTCGGCATTTAGAAAAGTATCTGGGGCATTAAAATTAGCATACGCACAGTTTGAAGAGCTTGAAACCTTTGCCCGCTTTGGGGCGCGTCTAGATGCTGATAGCTTACAGACAATCGAGCACGGACAGCGTATTCGCTCATGTCTTAAGCAAGCTGAGTCAAGCCCACAGTCGGTGGCAGCTCAAATTGTAATATTACTGGCACTGACAAATGACCTGTTTGATGCAATCGATTTAGCGGCTATGGATAGCGCTCAATCCGCTGCCATTGATGGCCTAACTAGCCTGCCCCTGCCTATTATTGAAAAATTAGAACAGGCTGAAAGCTTAGAAGAGCAAGATCAACACATCATTCTTGACATGTTATCCCAAGCACTTAAACCTTTTACCGAAGGCACTTTGCGCAGTGGTGATAAAATTCAGACTACGGTTAATGAAGCCAATGGGTGAGTCAAGCAGCGTCATACAACATAAACTGCACAGCGCAAACGATTTAAAATCGGTCGTGCGCACCATGAAGGCCATGGCAGCGGTCAATATCACTCAATACGAAAACGCTGTGCATGCTTTAGATGATTATTATCATACGGTACAACTGGGCTTAATGGGGTATTTCCATCATATCGACTTACCCGCTCAAACGCCGAGCGTTAAGATAACCCCATCAAGCAAGGAGCGTGGCAAGACCGGGATTATCGTCATTGGCTCTGATCAAGGACTCGTAGGTCAATTTAATGATGTGCTGTTGGCATTTATGACCGAGAAAATCGCAACGCTTACTAACGATAAACTAATATGGGCGGTGGGAGAGCGAATGTACTCCTACCTAGAAGACAGCCAGCATACGGTGCAAAAACCCCTTGTTTTGCCTAACACCATAGGTACTGTCACGTCATTGGTCACAGAATTGTTGCAGGAAATCCACAGGCATCAGCAAACAAATCAACTAGAGGAGGTCTATCTATTTTTCAATCACAGCGCCCAAAACGCGCAATATGAGCCGACTTGCCAACGCGTATTACCACTAGATAAACAATGGCAGCAGCAAATTAACACTCAAGTTTGGCCGACCAAGTGCATCCCAGAACTATTAACTGCCCCTCAAAAAAGTTTTAGCGCACTGATTGGAGAATATCTTTTTACATCTCTTTTTAGGGCCGCTACACAATCACTGGCCAGTGAGAATGCCAGCAGACTGACCTCTATGCAGCGAGCCGAAAAAAACATAGATGAATTGCAAACCTTACTATTGCGGCAATTTCATCGCCATCGTCAAGGTGCCATTGATGAAGAGTTATCAGATTTGAGCAGTGGGTTTGAAGCGCTGGGAAATGCCAATTAATCCGTAATCAAATCTGATAAATGTAAATAGCTAACCTGTTTTCATGTTAGCGCGCAGACCCAACTACCTTATAAAAATTAAACAACTTTCCTTTGACCTGCATCAATAGCTGATTTAGTTGAGCGCGCATACTTATTTGTATGAAAAAGTAGATATGACATCACGTTTTGCGTGAATAATTTTATCGCGCGTAGCGCATTTTAACACGTCGAACTCACCACACTAAAAGGCCGAATCAATGCAACCAACTGATCACATCAACACCTATCAAAAGCTACAAGATCTCAGTGCTAAACTAATCTCTGAAATCCCTGAGACCATGGCGGGTTTCGGTGAACTCCACGTAAATGCTGTCGCCAAAGGCGCTTTGGACAATAAAACCAAAGAGCTTATTGCACTGAGTATTGCGATATCTGTACGCTGCAATGGGTGTATCGCTTTTCACGTGCATGACGCTCTGAAAGCCGGTGCAAATAGACAAGAAATTGTAGAGACCATAGGAGTAGCAATATTAATGGGTGGTGGACCGTCTATGGTTTATGGTTGCGAAGCATTAGAAGCCTTAGATCAATTCGAGCTAAATCAAGACTTACCTTTGTAAACAAAACACCAAGGCTATTCATCTTTACAGGGTATTTTTAGTGCAGTTTGTGATTTTGAGCAAAGCGGATAATCGCGATGCCTGAGGCTCTACATCAAAGCGTGCATGCGAATATAAGTGCCCGAAGGCATTTGCGGGTCAGGCCTATATTGAAGAAATACACGTTCTATTTCAGCGCTATGTTGTGGCTTTTTTCCAGCGCTTTGTGAATTCATTTGGTCTCAGTAGCTGCTGCGCATTAATACAGCCCCCTATAGATTGAATTTCACACGTAACAGATAAATAGCCTCTGGTTATCCGTATGTCTGACAACGGCCTAAGAGCAAACTTATTAGCTTATCTTATTGTTTTTTATAACACTAACGGTTAATTTCAGCTATGTTATCCATTGGTTTATTGCACTTTAAGAGAACGCCACCATGCATTATACGGTGACCTAATATGACGATTAAATTCCAAGATCGTACCTTAGAAGATAAAATTCTTCTGGCCATTACAGGCTCAGCTTCACTGGTACTCTCTCCTTTTCTCTTGTTGAGCCTTATGGCTGGAGACATCGCTAATAGTTTGGCAGATGTAGTGGCCGTAGGTGGCATATTTGCCATTTTTTTAGGGGTTTGGTTCACTAGCAGAATCAAACTGTTGAGCGGGATATTCGCCTTTGTTGCCCAAGTCACCATTCTAATAGGGATACACGTTAAGGGCGCAGGGTTAATTTATTGGGTTTTCCCGATCATTATTGCCAGCTTTTACCTCTTACCGACCCTAATCGCTAGCCTGTTTAACTTGGTTTTAATTACCATCGCGTGTTTTTTAACGTTTCAACAATTCGATAGCTTCACACTCCCCCGCATCATTGCATCCTTTGTGGTAACGAATATATTTTCGCTAATATTTTCAGTTTTTATGCAAAATAAAAATCGACAATTATCAAACAAAGACAAAATAAACCAAATTCACAATAACATTCTCGAGTTAATCGCCAGTTCCAGTAAGTTATCTAAAATACTACCGGCAATTATTAATGGCATCGAAAATGAAATCCCTAATGCGTTATGCAGCGTGCTACTCGTCGATCGAAATGGCAGGCGGTTATTGGTTGGCGCAGCGCCAAGCCTACCGGACTATTACAATCAGGCTATTGACGGCCTATCAATTGGTCACGGTATTGGCGCATGGGCTGAAGCGGCGTTCTCCTCAAAGCGTGTGGTTGTAACAAATATTGCTAGTCATCCGGGCTGGGTGGATTGGACAGAGTTGACCCAAAAAGCCCATTTGGCTTCTTGTTGGTCTGAACCCATTATTGGCAACAACGGAAAAGTTTTAGGTAGCTTCGTTATCTATTTTCAAAAACAATACTCGCCAAAAAATGACGAACTCAAACTGATAGAGCAATTTGTCAATCTTACTCGCATCGCCATCGAGCGAGAAAAAGCGGATAAATTAATATGGCAACAAGCCAACTACGACAGCTTGACGTATCTACCTAATCGAAACCTACTTTACGAACACCTCGCCAGCGCGATGACTCAGGCCAATCGAGAGAAAAAGCAGCTTGCTGTTGCCATGTTAGATCTTGATAAATTCAAAGCGGTCAATGACACACTAGGTCACGCTGCTGGGGACATCGTACTGGTAGAGTGTTCGAAACGTATAAAAGGGTGTATTCGCAAAAGTGATATCGCAGCGAGACTCGGCGGAGATGAATTTATCATCGTCCTGCGAGATGCCATCTCCCCAGAGGATATTGAGGCCCTGGGATGCAAATTATCAGATGCACTGGCCAAGCCGTATTTTATCCAAGATGAAAGCGTTTACTGTACCGCGAGTATTGGTATTGCGTTTTATCCAAATGATGCTGCTGACATGGATACACTGCTTAAAAACGCCGACCAAGCTATGTATAAAGCAAAAGCAAAGGGGCGCAACAGCGTCCATTACTTCGCTAACCAGTCAATCCCAAGTCCTGAGGAAATTGACGCGCCTTAAAAACACGCATTAAACCTCATTAGAGCTGCTTTACGGATTGTCTTTCTACCAGCACTGGACGGTATTTGTACTCATCTATGGCGTAATCTTGCTCGCTATCATCATTTCCCTTGCTTAGTGAAAGTGCCAGCTCCGTCGCCTTCATGGCCATTTCTTCGATAGGATTGTGGATTGTCGTCAGCTTAGGCTTTATGCACTGTGCCAAGATCAAATTGTTAAAACCAACCACTGATACATCATCAGGCACTGTCATGCCATGAGCCTTCAACATTGAAACCGCGCCCACCGCAATGGCATCGTTGTAGGCTAAAATAGCGCTAAACTCTACCCCTCGTGCGAGTAAGTTTTGCACTGCGACTTCACCGCCTTCGTAGGTAGCAGCGCCTTGCGCTAACATTTCGATTTCGTAAGTGACTGGATATTTGGCTAACTGGGCTTTCATGCCCTCAATGCGAAGTCGGGTGTTATTTTGAATACCATCCACGCCAATAATCGCTATTTTTTTATGGCCTTTATCTACGATATGGTCTGCCATCAACGCGCCGCCTAACTTGTCATCTAGCCAGATGCAGCGATTTTCAATCTCTTTAATATGCCGATTGAGTAACACTAACCCTGGTACTTTGCGGGCAAATTCGATTAGGGTCTTTTCGTCTATCATCGCACTGTGCACCACTAAGGCTTTATAGCGATGCTCCAGTAATACTTCAATGGCATCGAGCTCGCTGGTGCGGTCAAACGCCCCTGAGTTGAGAAAAATCTGTAAATCTTTTTGCGCGGCGACTTTTTCAATACCATGAGCCATTTTGGCGAATAAAGGATCCGTTAAGTCAGCAAGTACAATTCCTATAGACGCGTTGTTTTGCATGTTAATTGCTTGCGCATTAGCATTTGGCTGGTACTGCATTTCGCGCATAATGCGCTTTATTTTTTCACGTGTTTTAGCACCGACTTTCGGCCCATCGTTAATAACCCTTGAAACACTCGCCGGTGATACACCTGCAGCCTTAGCAATATCTTTAATGGTTGGCATGACTTACGCTCATTTTAGACTCCATGTATAGCATCTTTACTCAATGCCATTCGTTGTTCGGATAAGGGATAACACTTCACAATCATTAAGGATATAAAACACAGTACTAACGGGCCTCCCGCTAGACACACCCGCATCCAAAATATACTATCGGGGCGTTGATTTTCCCCCGCGTTAGCATCAAAACCCACTAAGTTGAGCAGCAGACCAGCACCGATCATCGTCATTACAACACCAATGTTAATCACTTTGTTTTGTGCTGAAACAAAATACCCTACTTTATTCTGTCCTGATAGTTTTCGCTCATAGGCACATAAATCGGCCAACATACTGGGTATGATAACGGAAATGGCCACCCAAGAAGGCGCACCCAGTAATGCATCTATGATCACAGCCCACTCATTGCCTGGCTGATAAATAAACCATTTTAACACCGCACCCAAGGCAGTTAACCAGTAGATAATGCTCAAAGCCTTTAATCTGCCGAGCTTTATCGCAACGTATGAAAATAGCGGGATCATAACTAAGGTTACCAATGCAAACGTTGACGATAAAATACCCTTCCAGTAAGCACCTGCCTCAATGTCACCGCCCTTTACAAAATACACCAAAAGATAAAAATCAAAACTGGTAAAAATGCTGATTGCCCCAAATTTAATCAGCGTCAAACTTAACAATAAAAATAAGGCCCTTTTCGTTCTTTCGTCCGTTGGTGGTTTGGCGATGCTTATGCAACCAGGAGCATTCGCAGGCGTATCTCCTTTGCGCTTAAATAGACCCGTTTGCCCAGCACTCATCGACGACAATATCACTGGTTTTGGGGCACAACACCACGCGCTAACAATAGAAAAAAAGGCAATCAGTACGATCCCGATAAACCAGCCTACATATTGGATCCCCAGATATACGCTGCCCCATATAGACAATTGCGCCAAAGGAAACAACCAAAAATAGGCGAAGGTGCCAAACCGCTCAAACAAAGAGCCAAATGCCATGACCTTAACACGCTGAGTTTCGTCACGGCTTAGTTCAAATGCCAGTGACTTAACGTTGATAGTAAGAAACGTTAAGGCAATAGAAAACAAGAAGTTGAGCGCTAACACATACCATAATACGTCAGTATTTGACCAAGTATTTGGCACTAACCATATCGCTCCAAACAGCACACCTGAGGTCACGCCCGATATAAACAGTGTGACCCGGCGGTTGCCATGTTTATGCTGTATGCGTTCAGAAGCTCGACCGACTTTTTGGCTAATAAAAGCGGCAAACATAATAGGAGCGGCAATCACTAGGCTTAACCAAAATGGGTCTAGCCCTAAGGTCATTTGAAAGTAAGGAACGGCCATTGCGCTAAGGCTCTGGTTTGCAAAAAACAGTGCTAAAAACCCAAAGCCAAGAGCGATAAGATGCTGACGAGAAATATCGGGTAACGTCAGCATGTACTCGCCACTGCGCTAATGTTTTGCGGCTGACTCACGCTTCACCAAAAATGGCTTGTATTGATAGTCTTTGGCGTTTTGATTTACGGTTTTGTCTTTAGCGACAAGACTCAAGGCCAACTCTGTGGCCTTGCGCGCCATAATATCAATAGGGTACTTCACCGTCGTCAACTTAGGCATACAGTACTTTGCTAACAGAACATCATCAAAGCCGATGATTGATACATCATCCGGTATTCGTTTTCCTAAATCTGTCAATGCTGAGATGACGCCAGTTGCCATTGCATCGTTGTAGCAAAGCACAGCACTGAAATTCACCCCGCGCTGAATGAAACTTGCGACTGCGGCACGGCCTCCGTCATAATCTGGAGAGCCGTGCGCAATATACTCCTCTGGTAAAGCTATCTGATGAGCATTCAGTGACTGGCGAATACCATTTAACCTGTGCGTTGCATCATAGACTCGCTCTTTGGTGGAAACCACCGCAATTCCGGTATGACCAAGGGACGCCATGTAATCGGCCATCACCTTTCCTCCCGCAATATTATCAAACCAAACACAACGCTCACTGATCTCGGGAATAAATTTATTGATTAATACGAAGCCGGGAATGCGCTGAGCCAAATCGATTAGCACGTCATCAGCCAAGGCTTTACTGTTCACTACCATGGCCTCACAGCGCTGGGCTTGTAAACTTTTGATGGCGGTTAATTCTTTTTGCGCATCTAACGAGCCGGTACTGACCAATACCTTGAACTTGCGTTTTTTAGCGACGTCTTCGATGCTGCTAGCCATTTGCGCAAAGAAAGGGTCGGCGAGCTGCGAAATAACCACACCTATGGTATGTGTACTTTTATTCACTAATGCACGAGCGTGGGCATTGGGCCTAAAATCCAGCTCAGCGATGGCTTTTTCAATTCTGGCTTTGGTTTTTGGGCTGACGACAACGGTCGAACTCAAGACCCTAGATACCGTCGCTGGTGACACACCGGCCAATTTTGCTACATCTTTTATGGTTGCCATTGCTTTTTACTGTCTGCTCCCAAAGCGATAAACGGTTGATTCAGAGTATGTTTCACCGGGCCTTAATAAGGTAGAGGGAAATTGAGGTTGATTCACCGAGTCGGCAAAGTGCTGCGTTTCTAGTGCGACGCCACTGCGAAATGTCATTGGTTTTCCCTGCTTACCTATTGCACTACCGTTCATGAAGTTGCCTGTGTACACGTGTACACCTGGCTGAGTGGTTAGAATGTCTAGCATTCGCCCGCTGTCAGGCTCATATAGTTGAACTTGATGGAGCAACTTACCATCATATCGGTCGAACACCCAAGTATGATCAAAGCCACCATGGGTTTTATCTTGTCCGTTCGCCAATTTCAATTGTTCATGCACACTCGCAAGTCGTCCATGCAGAGTAGCTGCTTTTGTTAAATCGAACGGCGTCCTTTTCACGCTCATTAGCTTACCAGTGGGCAGTAAGCTCTTTTTGACTTGCACTAAAGTGCTAGCGTCAACCTGCAGTTGGTGCTGTTCAATGTTGCGCTTTTGATTGCCGGTCAAATTAAAATAGATATGAGAGATGAGATTAATAGGGGTTGTTTTGTCACTGGTAGCTTTAAAACTAACGGTAAACTCATTATTAGCATTTAAGCGATACAGCACGGTTACATTGGCATTGCCTGGATACCCTTCTTCACCGTCGAGGGATAAATAGCGCATCTCGACTCCACTGGGCACTTGGCGTGCCTGCCACAGCTTCTTATTGAACCCCAATTCTCCGCCATGAGCATGATTGCCTTTGTTACCACCATCACGCTTGACGCTTAATTGCACTGGTTTACCATCGATTTGAAAGTGCCCACCAGCAATACGATTGGCAAAACGGCCGACGGTTGCACCGTTATAACAACAGTCGTGCACATACTCATCTGCGCTGTCGTAACCCAACACCACATCTTCAAATGTACCGTTTTTATCCGCGACAATGATGGATGTTACATAGGCGCCCCAATTCGTTACGCTAACCCGCATGCCATGTTGATTAGATAAGGTGAAACGCTTTATGTCCTCACCTTTATATTCGCCCCAAATTTCCTCAGTCACGTCAACATTAGACTCATCTTCTTGTGCCTTTGACAGCGCAGGTAGACAAATTAAACAGCACGAGCCAATAAATACAAATAGTCGAAGCAACCCCCCTAATCGGTTAAATCGAAAATAAGCACGAGTAAATAATGTGAATGGTTTCATCAATAATACATATGATAGTTGAATAGACAGCCACAAACATACGATAGAAAGACGATAAACTCCAGTCAAAATGAAATCGGTTTACCCACGAGAACTACTTTACGTAAGATCATTGTTAATGGCGGCAGCATTCAAAAACGTTGACGCAAATTGTAAAGAAACGAGATAGAAGACATGAAATTCAGTGAAAAAATCAGGGCCGAACACCAACCCTGATGAAAGACATTACCACCAGGTGACGTACAGACCTATGAGTATTAACACACAGCCTATGCCCGCGATATTAAAGCCAGTTGTAGTACCAAAGTTCACATCACTTAAATCTACGCTGCTATCATTTTTTGGTGCGGACTCACGTAATGATACGAAATAGGTTAAGGCTAAGCACATTAAAAATACGATGCCGATGCGATCCATAAATGGCAACTCAGGTAAGAAAAGGGCAAACAATACAGAGAAAAGTGCGGAGCCAATCGCTGCTGCTAGCGCACCTGAGGACGTAGTGCGCTTCCAGAACATGCCCATTAGGAAAATCACTGTGATCCCGGGGGAAAACAACCCGGTAAATTCCTGAATGTATTGAAACGCCTGCTCTGACTGCCCGATAAGGGGCTGGGCAACACAGACCGCTACCACCAAAGAGGTAACAGTTGCCAAGCGCCCAATATTCACATAGTGATTTTCATCTTTGTCATGACGCACAGGGCGGTAAATATCCATGGTAAAAATAGTTGAAATACTGTTGGTCATTGACGCTAAAGACGAAACAATAGCGGCTACAAGTGCGGCGAACACTAGTCCCTTTATACCCACTGGCATAAGCGACATCATGGATGGGTAAGCTTGATCGGGCTTTTCAATATCTGGAAACAAGATAACCGCTGCGATACCAGGCAACACCACTATGATCGGCATAAGTAACTTTAAATACGCGGCAAACGCAATACCTTTTTGCGCTTCTTGAATGCTTTTTGCCGCCAGCGCTCGCTGAATAATATATTGGTTGAAGCCCCAATATCCAACGTTCATCACCCACAGACCGCCCACTAACACGGAGATACCGGGCAGATTCATGTATTCGCTATTATCAGGGCTTAAAATCATGTCGAAGTGGCCCGGGACTTTCTCGGTTAATATGTTAAAGCCTTTCAAGACCCCTTCCCCGCCCGATATTTGTTGCAGCGCTAAGTAACTTAAAAAGAAGCCCCCGAAAACCAGTAACACCACTTGAATGATATCAGTGTACGCCACTGCCTTTAGTCCACCGTAGGTAGAATACGCCACAGAAAAAACAGCTAAAAAGATCATGCCATACATCCAATCAATACCAGCGACGCTTTGTATTGCTAATCCCCCTAACCACAAAACCGAGGTCAAATTGACGAAGATGAATACCCCTAACCAAAAAAGCGCTAAAGTAGTTTTAACCCGACTGTCAAAGCGTTGCTCTAAGTATTGCGGCATGGTGTAAATGCCATTTTTAAGGAATATGGGCAGTAAATACTTACCCACTAAAATCAATGTAATGGCCGCCATCCATTCATAAGAGGCAATGCCGAGGCCTAATGCAAAGCCAGAGCCTGACATGCCAATGATTTGTTCTGCTGAAATATTGGCCGCAATCAATGACGCACCAATCGCCCACCAGGGTAGCGATTTACTGGCCAAGAAATAATCTTGTGTGGTTCTGTCATGTGACTTCTCGTCTCGGGATATCCAAAGAGCAAGGGCAAGTAACCCAGCGGCGTAAACAATAAACACCCCCAGATCAATTGGGTCGAGTGAATAGTTCATTTGTTATTTTCCTTGTCGGTATTTGTTGAAATCTACCACTGGCCATTTAAAAGAGGGCAAGTAATATTTAAGATATTTTCTTGGTTTGGCTATACATCACTTAAAGCGGAAAACTATACGCTACCGCCTCATTTAACGCCAAAATCATGAAATCGGTTTACCTTTTCAATTCACGATAATAATGACTAGCGATGCGAAATAATCATTCAACATCAAATGACCTGTGAATAGGCCCTATGTCGTACAACCGATGTAAAAAAAGCCGCAAAAGCGGCTCTTTTTATTACGCTATTTCACACGTACATTTACAGTTCACGCACCCAAATATTACGAAAACTCACTAAATTACCATGATCTTGCAGCTGCAGAGGTGCACACCCGTGGGCTTCGTAGCTCGGGGCGCCAATCCATTCTGTTTTACCTTGAATCTCGGTATGATTTTGCAATAGGACACCATTATGCATCACAGTGACGTATCCAGGCTGAGTCAACTCTTTACCCTTGAAACGCGGCGCGGTATAGATGATGTCATAGTACTGCCACTCACCTGCGGGGCGCATAGCGTTTGCTAACGGAATTGTTTGCTTGTAAACACTGCCTGCCTGTCCATTTGAATAGGTAGGGTTTTCATAGGAGTCTAACACTTGCACTTCATAGCGCTGCTGAAAGAACACACCACTGTTATTACGTTGCTGCCCTTTCATACCCTCAACTTGGGTAGGTGTGCGCCATTCCATATGTAATTGCACATCACAAAAGCTCTGTTTGGTTTTAATATCGCCAGCACCCGGTTTTACCGTCAACACATCGCCGCCGATACTCCAAGGTGCTTCGCCGCCTTTAAGCGCTTCCCATGCACTTAAGTCATCGCCATTGAAAAGAACCACCGCGTCAGACGGTGCTTTACCCACAGGGGTTGACACAATCTTAGGGACAGGCTCCCACACTTCGGTTTTTTGCGCTTGAGCTTCACGCTCTGCTTGGCTCTGCTCGGCGTTTACACCTTGGCTCAGCGATATAGCACCGGCCAGTATTAACGTTAGATTGCTTATTCGTTTGGTTAACTTCATTAATTTTGTCCCTTGGGGTAAATTTTTGTCACGGGTGACGGTGTCATTTAGCACTCAATTAATTGCCAGCTACGTAGCCCACGCGCGATCCCCTTTCTTATACGGCAATTCACCATCGTAGCGACCTGGAATAGCCACATAGCGCAGTACTTTGGTAGCGCCTTCTTTTGATGTGAAAAAGGTAAACAACGTTAGCTGCTTAATTAACGTAAAGCCGTGAGGCGTAGGTTTTTCTGCGTCTTTTACGCCTTTATTTGCCAATTTAGCGTTAGTGTTGAATACATCGGCTTCGTCATTCAATGAGGCTAACAGGCTAGCGCGCTGTTCAGTATTGAGCAGAAGAAAATCTTTACCATAAGTTGATTTAGCCAACGCCTTTATCGATGCAATGCCCTCTTTAAATGCAGCCTGCTGAGGAGCGGTATAACAATCAGTGACAATCACCGCCATCATATAGCCAACATTGACATCTTTAGCCCCAGGCGTATCCGTGCGAGGAATAATCACCTCTCCGACTTCATTAAAAAATGCGATATCATCTTTTGAGAACGCCGTTTCTTGAACGGTTTTCATCGGCAACGTGACATAGGCCATCGCGTTCGCACTAACAAACGCCGTGCCTGTGGCAGCGGCAATCATTTTAAGTAGTTCGCGTCTGTTCATACTCATGATTACAGGTTTCCTTTCTTCAGCTCTTCAACAGCAAAATTTGCTGCACGGGCAGTTAATGCCATATAGGTCAACGAAGGGTTCACACAAGACGCAGACGTCATGCACGCACCGTCAGTTACAAATACGTTTAAGGCGTCCCACACCTGGTTATTACCATTTAACACCGAGGTTTTAGGGTCGCGCCCCATTCGCGCAGTGCCCATTTCATGTATCCCTTGTCCTGGGAAGTAATCAGCATCATAACCTTGAACATTTTTCATGCCTGCAGCTTCGAACATATCGATAGCATCTTGCATCATGTCTTTGCGCATGCGTTTCTCGTTGTCTTTTATCTCAACGTCCATGGCTAAGACAGGTAAACCCCATTTATCTCTCTTGGTCTTATCTAAGAAAATACGATTGCTATGATCTGGCAACATTTCACCAAACGCCGTCATGCCTATTTGCCATGAGCCTGGCTCGCTTATCGCATTCTTTAGGTCAGCGCCAATGCCCATTTCGGCGACATCGCGTCCCCAACCTTGACGACTAGCAGAGCCTTGATAACCAAAACCACGCACGTAATCGCGCTTGTCATCACCCCAGTTACGAAAACGTGGCACATAGAAACCACTTGGACGACGGCCATAGTGATACTTATCTTCATAGCCTTCCACCATAGCGTGGGCACCAATTCTAAAGTGATGATCCATTACATTATGACCAAGTTCTCCACTGCTGCTGCCCAAACCACCTTGCCATATATCGGTCGCTGAGTTCATCAATAACCATGTGGAGTTAAACGACGACGCATTGACGAACAATATCTTACTGGTGAATTCGTAAGTCTCGTTCGTTTCGGCATCTATCACCGCCACACCTTTAGCACGCTTCTTATCTTTATCGTATAAAATTTCAGTCACGATAGAATAAGGTCGCACCGTCAAGTTACCGGTTTTAACCGCTGCTGGCAGCGTCGATGATTGCGTACTGAAATACCCACCAAAAGGACACCCCAACCAGCATTTATTGCGGTATTGGCAGTTTGTGCGCCCTTCTTTTGGCTTAGGCTCAGTCATGTTCGAGGTACGGCCCGGAATTAAATGACGTTGGCCTTTGAAGGTTTTCTGAATTCTAGCCGCCACATCTTTTTCTACGCAGTTAAGCGGCATGGGCATTTGATATTCACCATCAGGCAACACGTCTAATCCATCTTTACTGCCACTGATCCCGGCGAAGCGTTCTACGTAATCGTACCAAGGGGATACATCTTCATAGCGAATTGGCCAATCAACCGCGATCCCTTCTTTAGCATTAGCTAGAAAGTCTTCTTTGTTTAATCGATAGCTTTGACGGCCCCAAGTGAGTGAACGTCCACCCATGTGGTAACCACGAAACCAATCAAAACGCTTTTCTTCCACATACGGGCTGTCTTTCTCGTTCGCCCACATGCCAAGTGTTGGCTCATTAAGAGGATAGTCGCGTTTTAGCACTGGATAATTTTCGATCATTTCCTGTGTGCGTTCACCTCGATGGGGGTAATCCCACGCTTCTTTATGGGCGTTGGTGTAATCTTTTACGTGCTCAATGTTTCTGCCTCTTTCCAGCATTAACACTTTAAGCCCTTTTTCGGTTAACTCTTTTGCTGCCCAACCACCGCTGATACCTGAGCCAACAACGATTGCGTCATAATGATTATTTGCCATTTTTGGTCCCTAACTTCTTGTTGTGTGATGTGTACTAAAAAGCGCTAAAAAACGCTTAGATAAAAAGTTACACATCACAGATATGAATTGCTTCGCGTAACGATTCGATTTTGCCTGCTTTGGTCTCAGCAGCAGGTATAAACTCCTGAGCAAGATAACCGGTAAAGCCCACATCTTTAATTGCACGAGCAATCGCTGGATAGTAAAGCTCTTGGTTATCTCCAATTTCATGACGACCCGGCACACCTGCAGTGTGGTAGTGGCCAAAATATTTATGATTATCTTGAATGGTGCGAATGATATCGCCTTCATTCACTTGCATATGGTAGATGTCGTAAAGCAGCTTAAAATTTTCTGAGCCAAGGGCTTTACATAGATCCACGCCCCATTTCGAGCTGTCAGCCATATAATCTGGGTGATCAACCTTGCTGTTAAACAACTCCATTTGTATTACCACACCTTTTTGCTCAGCATAAGGCAAAATACGTTTAAGACCTGCCACTGCATTTTTAAGGCCCTGCTCTTTACTCATACCTCTGGCATTGCCGCTGAAACAAATGAGGTTTTTGTACCCCGCCTGTGCCACTAAATCGATATGTTTTAGATAACGCTTTTCAAGCTCATCGTGAAATTCAGGGTGAATAAAGCCATCGACTAAGTTCAGCTCGGCTCCATTACACATTGATGAGTCGATACCGTAGCGCTTGAGTATTGGCCAGCCTTCTGGGCCAATGAGATCGATGGCTGAAAAGCCCAATGATTTAACCACTTGGCAAAGCTCTTCAATAGATAATTCGCCGTATGTCCAGCGCGCAACCGAGTGATTAATATTGCCTTTAAATTTCGAAGTAGTTTGTTGACTTCCACTTTGTGACGCCTGGCTTGATGCACAGCCACTGACCATTGTACTTGCTGCCAACGCGGCACTACTAAGTGCCATACCTTTGAGCATATTGCGACGTGAGTTACTCATTACCTGACACCTTTTCGTCTTTAAACGTGAACATGAAAATAACAAACACACCTAAGGCGAACGCCGCAGGGAACAACCAGATATCAAGCCAAGAGTGGCCGGCTGCAGTGGTGTATTTATCGGTTATTTGCCCGGCGACCCAAAAGCCAATCAGCATACCCACACCATACGTGGCTAAGGTAATCAGGCCCTGAGCGGCGCTTTTCACTTTTTCTCCTGCTTTTGAATCAGTGTAGATTTGTCCTGAAACAAAAAAGAAGTCGTAACAGATACCGTGCAGTGCGATACCCACGAGCAGTAATGCAACCCCGCCATCTGCATCGCCGTAAGCAAATAATGCATAACGCACTACCCAAGCGAGCATGCCGATAAGCAAAGTGATTTTGATGCCGAAGCGGTTTAAGAATACTGGCAGGGCTAGCATGAACAACACTTCAGACACTTGGCCTAAGGTCATCTTGCCCGTTGCGTTGTCCACGCCGATTTCAGTTAAGAACGGGTTGGCATTTTGGTAATAAAACGCTAAAGGAATACAAATTAACACTGAAGATAAAAAGAACACTAAGAAGTTTCTGTCTTTGAGCAGTGCCAGTGCATCAAGGCCCAGCACCTCTTTTAGACCAACTTGCTCGCCGGCGCTTTTTGGCGGTGTTTTTGGCAAAGTAAAGCTAAACAAACCGAGTATCAAAGATGCGCCTGCACACAATAAGAACGTATTGCGTAACATACCCTCTTCGATAGCCTGTTTCGAATCCCATGAGAACGCATAGCTGATGGCTAAGCCGGCGACAATCCAGCCCACTGTGCCCCACACGCGAATTTTACCAAATTGCTTCGATGGGTTATCCATTTGTGCGAATGACACAGAGTTAACCAGCGCTAAGGTCGGCATGTAGGCAATCATGTAACCCAAAACAAGTGGGTAGAACGCATCAAAGTCAGGCGCCTGATACAAGCAATACATCAACACTGCGCCAATGAGATGCAATACACCTAAAATACGCTCTGCGTTAAAGTACCTATCTGCAATAAGGCCAATCACAAACGGCGCGATAATCGCCCCCCACGATTGAGTAGAAAAGGCCATGCCTATTTCACCGCCGGTGGCTTGCAACGTATTAGCCAAGAATGTGCCTAAGGTAACAAACCAGCCCCCCCAGATAAAAAACTGCAGAAACATCATCACGCTTAATCGCGTTGTTATCGTATTCATTTTCTAACCCTTGATTATGGCACTGGCAAGCATGCGTCCGCACCGTCTCATCATTTTTATTGCTTCACTTAAAGGCCCTAAGCTAATTAAGGTGCTGAGCCAATTTGTGCAGCGTTTAAGCTTTACAGCCCCAATATTCTGCGATTGCGCTGCTCGTCACTCACTGCACCAGCGAAATCATCAAACGCGCGTCCTGCGGGGGTAATAATATGGCTTGCGATAAACGGCGCACCTTCAGCGGCCCCTTGGTTTGAGTCTTTTAAGCAGCATTCCCATTCCAAAATGGCCCAACCATCAAACCCATACTGGGTTAGTTTGCTAAATATTCCTTTAAAGTCGACTTGGCCATCGCCCAATGAGCGAAAACGGCCTGGGCGTTCCTTCCAGTCTTGATAACCTCCGTAAACACCAGAACGCCCATTAGGATTAAATTCGGCATCCTTTACATGGAACATCTTAATGCGCTCATGATACAAATCGATGAATTGTAGGTAATCAAGCTGTTGTAAAACAAAGTGGCTCGGGTCAAACAAAATATTCGCTCTGGGGTGGCCATTAACGGCATCCAAAAACAATTCGAATGACGCCCCATCGTGTAAATCCTCACCGGGGTGAATTTCATAACAGACGTCCACACCCGCCTCATCAAACGCATCTAAAATAGGTAACCAACGTTTTGCCAGCTCAGCAAAACCTTGCTCAACTAAGCCCGCCGGGCGCTGTGGCCAGGGATATGCTAAATGCCATAAAAACGCACCTGAAAACGTGGCATGCGCTGTTAAGCCAAGGCGTTGGCTTGCCTTTGCGGCCCATTTCATTTGTTGTATTGCCCACTCGGTGCGCTCGGCGGGTTTGCCCCGCAGCGCTTCAGGGGCGAAGTTATCGAACAGTTCATCATATGCTGGGTGCACAGCCACTAGCTGGCCTTGCAAATGCGTAGAAAGTTCTGTGATCTGCACGCCCGCTTTGTTACAAATCGCCATCACCTCATCACAGTACTCTTGGCTATTCGCTGCGCGCTCCAAATCGAATATTGCTGTATCGCCAGTAGGAACTTGAATTCCTTTATATCCCAACGAGGCTGCCCATGTAGCAATCGAATCCAAACTGTTGAAGGGCGCTTCATCACTCATAAACTGGGCTAAAAATATTCCGGGGCCTTTAATAGCAGGCATAATCTTCTCCTTAACTGGTGCGCTTGGGTAAACCGCCGAGCGGCTTACGTGTTAATCACTTGTTCGTGACGTAACAGACTCATTTGTTTGCTTTTTGTGCGTTCTTTTTCCCGTGATCTTTTTCGCGCGATCTTTAACGGTTTATTCAGCGCTTGGCACAGCATGCCATTTGGTTTCACTGTCACTACTGGCTAACATGGCATCGATAAACGCCATTCCTCTTATCCCTGAATCAATCCCAGGTACGCCAGCGGCTTTTCCAAGTTCATTGGCAATCTTTGATGCTGTACCTGCATCTGCTGCTTTCACTGCTTTGCCAAAATAGCGGTACAAGTTAGCCATTGCCTCTAAGTAGCCCTCAGGGTGACCCGCTGGTGTGCGGCAACGCTCTGATGCTTCTTGGCACAAGCCGGGTTGCCCCATGCCTGCTCGTAACACCTGAAACGGCTGGCCTAGTGGGCGATAAATAACCGAGTTGGGCTCCATTTGTTGCCACTCGAGCCCACCTTTATCACCGTAGACACGAATTTTTAGTGCGTTCTCTTCACCAGCACACACTTGACTTGCGATCAACACACCGCTTGCTCCACCATCTGTACGAATAAGTGCAGCGCCGTCATCATCTAGCCTACGCCCATCTACATGGGTATTTAAATCGGCGCAAAGCGACGTCACTTGTTGCTGCAACACAAACTCCACCAGCCCGAAAGCGTGGGTACCGATATCACCCATACAGCCGCTGCCACCAGATTGCGCAGGATCCGTACGCCACGAGGCTTGTTTGTTGTGGCTTTCTTCATCGGCTGACAACCAACCTTGAGGATACTCAACGTAGACTTTTCGAATGTTACCCAGTGCGCCACTGCCCACCATATGCTGTGCTTGCCACACCATGGGATAGCCCAAGTACGTGTGTGCAAGGCCATACAAAACCGAGCTTTTCTTCAATGCCGTTTTTAAGTGACTTGCTTCTTCGAGCGAAATAGCAGCGGGCTTCTCACAAAACACATGAAACCCAGCTTCAATCGCCGCGATTGAAATTGGCACGTGTAAATGATTAGGGGTCACTATGATGAGCACTTGCATGCGTTCATTTTCTGGTAATGCTTGCTCCGCTTTTAATAGCGCCTCCCAGCTGGAATAAACGCGGTTATCGTCTAACCCCAGTGCATCTGCAGTGCGCTGGTTATTGCCTTCGTCACGGCTAAATGCACCGCACACCAATTCAATTTGTCCATCAAGGGCCAAGGCATGGCGATGAACCGCGCCAATGAACGCGCCTTCACCACCGCCCACCATACCCATTCGAACTTTGTTCATTTTTGCCACGTAATCGTTCCTATGCTGTTGAGGCGCACGGCCAATTGTTACACAAATGTATAATATCGTTAAAATGTAACGGGTTTCATTTGGTTATGTCAACTGTAATTAGCCATTAGTATGATAATTTATCGCTTTAAGTAAATTTTTCGTTGCAAAAACGTACTCAAAATCGCTTCTATTGAATAATATAGCTAGATTTTTAATTTTCCTGCGGTATTATTTTTACATTAAATGCTAACGGTTACATTTTGACTTTATGTATGAAATAACGTCACTGTGAAAAATATAACGACAGGTTTCTATGAGTAATATTAGGCAAGTGGCTAATTTAGCAGGTGTGTCGGTGGCAACAGTCTCTAGGGCATTGCAGCAGCCGGAGCGCGTGTCACCAAAAACGCGTAATAAAGTTATGCTTGCCGTAAACGAAGTGGGTTACAAACCGAATCTGATGGCGGTCAAGTTCCGCTCAGGTAAAACGCATAGTTTGGTAGCACTGGTACCTACGGTAGCAAACGTCTTTTTTGCTCGCGTGATAAGTGGAATGCAGATAGCGGCCGCCCAGCGTGGTTATACCATTTTACTTGCTAACACACTGGGCGATGAAACCATAGAGGCAAACTACGCAAAAATGGTGCAAACCTCTCAGGCTGATGGGCTCATTCAATTAAGAGCGCATAATCCCTTTGATGCATCGATCAACAAGCCCAATGAATTACTGCCCATGGTCAACGCGTGCGAGGTCATGCACGACATTAACTGCCCTGTTGTTACGTTAGATAACCGCGCAGCGGCTAAAGCCATGACGATGCATTTAATTGAGCAAGGACATAAACGCATCGCACTCATCAAAGGCCCTCAATCAAGCCCACTGACGCGCGAGCGCTTGGCAGGTTATGGCGATGCGCTAACCGAGGCAGGTTTGAAGTTTGATGATTCCCTGCTCTATCCAGGTGACTTTACCTTGCAATCCGGACATGACGCAGCCACTAAAATCATTGCCAGTGAGCACCGCCCAAGTGCGGTATTTTGTGAAAATGACGAAACCGCCATTGGGGCAATGCAGTGTTTTAAACAAGCGGGACTACGAATTCCCCAAGATATTTCCATTGCGGGGTTTGATGATATTTCATTTTCTGCATTTTGCGATCCCCCGCTGACCACTATCGCTCAGCCAGCAGAAGAGTTTGGCCAAAGTGCAGTGTCATTATTGATTGATTTACTCGAAGGCAAGATCACCAAAGCGCCAAAAGTCATCATGCCATTTGAATTAATTGTGCGCGCTAGTACGGGCCCAGCGCCGACGCTATAGTCGACTCGCTGAGACGCATAACACACGCACTCACTCACTCGGAGAAAAAACCATGAAAGATTTCGCCCACAGCTCAGTCTGTGAACAAACATCTCGCTTTGATTTAGCCCATCAAGACAGTCGCAGACGTTTCGTTAAACTCAGTGCTGCGGCTCTGGGCCTAGCAGCCATGCCTGGTTCTATTGCATTTGCCGCCAATATGCTAACTACCCCAGCGGCAGTTGGGCTACAACTGTACACCCTGCGAGATATGATGGCAGTTAGCGTGCCCGCCACACTAAAGTTAGTCGCTGCTGTAGGTTACAAAGAACTAGAGTTTGCTGGTTATTTCAATCACAAACCCAGTGAAATCAAGACAATCCTAAACAATGAAGGTTTAAGCGCTCCTTCTGCTCATATTGGGCTCACTGCATTTGATGATGGCATCGATAAAGTGATTGATCATGCCCTAGAAGTGGGTCATCAATACATTGTAATTCCGTATTTGACCGAAGAACAAAGAGGCACGGGCATAGACGTGTACAAAAAGCTCGCTGAGCGTTGCAACGTGATCGGCGAGGCATGTAACAAAACAGGCTTACAACTGGCTTATCATAATCATGCTTTCGAGTTTGAAATGCGTGACGGTCAGTTACCGTACGATGTACTGCTTAACGAAACGGATAAAAATTTAATGGCTATGGAAATGGATTTATTTTGGATGTTTAAAGCCAAACAAGATCCCCTCGCTTACTTTAAGCAACACCCAGGGCGCTTTAAACTATGGCATGTAAAAGATATGGATGAAGCAGGAAACTTTGCCGATGTGGGCACAGGGACGATAGACTTTGCGCCTATCTTCGCCCAATCTGCGCTTTCTGGTGTTCAACACAGATTTGTTGAGCGCGATAAAACAGACGACAAATTGAAAACTATCCAGCAAGGGTACAAAGCCATGTCTACGCTATTGGCCTAGACGACAAGCATTGGTCTACACTATAAAGGTTCAGTTTTTACTGATAAATATTTTACCTTTAGTTGTGAAGCCCCTCAGTTTAATTAAAAAGTCGCACAGCCCGCACGCTGAGCGACTTTTTTATTGATTGAAAAAAGTTAACGTACTTGGTATCGAGACCAATATCGGCCACTGCTGGCGATATGCGCTTTCAACGTTTTTAAGGTTTTTGCTACATCTCTTTCTTCGAGAGCCTGAAGCAGTGCTTTATGCTCAGCAATACTTTGTTCAATACGCCGAGAGCTCAATGTCAGGCTTCCATGGGCAACATGTAAAATGAGCCTATTACGTCGCCAGATTTCCACTGCATTCTTATTGTAATGGTCTTTATACATAAGCCAATGAAACTGCGTGTCTAAATGTCGAAACACACCATGAGGTGGCTCAGCAAGCGACGTAAGCTTTTCCATTTCAAATAAAACATTTTCAAGTTCATGACGCTGCTCATCAATATGCTCTTCAACAAACCTCTCCATTAGGTAGGGGTCGAGCAGTTGCAGCACCTCAAATACATCGCGCGTATCACTTGCGGTGAAAGTTGAGACACTGGCACCTGAGTTTGGCGCAACGTTAACAAACCCCTCTCCTTGCAATTGCTTTAATGCCTCTCTAACTGGGTTGATACTGGTGCTATAACGTTGGGCCAATTGCGTCGTCACTAAACGCTCACCACTGACGAAAACCGCATTGATAATGTCGCTTAAAATGTTGGCGTAAACACCGGCCTGATCTGTGAGCAAGGGGGAAGTTAAAACGTGTTTCGGTGACAAACTATTTTTGTTCATTTGGCTCTATTGTGTCTGATGTGGTAACGGGGCTTATCTCTTTCTGGCGCTCGCCGCTGTCTTCTGTGCTCTTGCACATAACGCGTTATTTTCGGGTCGCGGGATATTATTAACGCTTAATATACTCTTATCTTAGCGCGCTACCTAAACGTTTAACATCTCGATTTTTTATAAATGCTTAATACCCACTCCAGTCAATAATTCATCATTTAGCAAAGATTTAAAGAAACTTAATCACGATAAATAGCCCCCCCACAAAAACAAATTACACATAATTCTTTTTATTTAGCACATAAAAATTCAACAAATTGTATTGAGCTTGTTAAAACAATGTGCAATTATCCACCGTAATTGTTAACAATTAATTGTTGCAATGAGTGGTATTTCTTCCAAAAATTAGTAAATACATCGACAAAGACAGCTGAACTTCGATTCCAAAGAGTAAGCGGGACAAGCGAAATCAAGCTGACTCATGAAATACCAAAATGGTACTCAGATACAATACGGACAATAAGGTAGAAACGCATGAAACACTTTACACATAGTTTTACCCATACCAAACTTGCCAGTGCCGTGGCGTTTGCACTAATAAGTTTGCACACCACTTCACCTGTTTATGCTCAACAAGCGGACGACCAAGAAGTAGAAGTTATCAATGTGAAAGGCGTCAGAGGTGCATTGGTTAGCGCAGCAAATATAAAACGTGATTCAGATGGGGTCGTTGATGCGATTACTGCACAAGATATAGGTAAATTCCCTGATACCAATTTGGCTGAATCGCTGCAACGTATTACCGGTGTGTCAATTGACCGCTCCAACAACGAGGGGAATCAAGTCACGGTGCGCGGCTTTGGACCTAGCTTTAATTTAGTCACCCTTAACAATCGTCAAATGCCCACATCATCCACTTTGTTAGAAGACGGAATTGATCGCAGCTTTAATTTTCGTGAAATTGCCGCAGAGAGTGTGTCAGGTGTAGAAGTATACAAAACCGGTAAGGCGAACATTTCCTCTGGTGGCATCGGCTCTACTATTAATATAAAAACCGCGAAACCTTTTGATTATGATGGCTTCAAAGCCGTGGCAACGGTCAAAGGCGTAGTGGATACCAGTGTCGAAGTGGGCGATAGCGTTACACCCGAGCTGTCAGGTATGGTGAGCCAGCAATTTGCAGACGGTAAAGTCGGTGTGCTGTTGTCTCTATCACACGCTGAGCGTGACAGTCGTAAGGAACGTGTCGGCACACCTGGCTGGGTGCCTGAACGAGGTTCTAACGTTGATAAAAGTGGTATAGATACAAATCTAAATCCAAGTCGCACACACTGGGCACCATTGTCCATCAGTGTGGATACCCACGATAACCACAGAGAGCGACAAAATGCGCAATTGGTGCTGCAAATGGCACCAAGCGACACCTTAGTTGCAACATTGGACTACACCCTTTCACGATTTGAAGAAATCTCGAACATTAATCGCACCAGCTTTTGGTTTGACGGTGATACAGGAGGTGACGCAGATGCTAACGGCACAGTCACTAATCCGTTTAGAAATGACGATGAGTTGAATTTTTGGTCGTATCACAACTACTTTAATACTGAAAATGATTCAATCGGCTTGAACCTTGAGTATCAAGCCACGGAAAACCTAAGTTTTAATTTCGATTACCATGACTCAACGTCACATTCGCAGCCAGATGGGCGCAACTCAGAAACCATCATGAACCTGAAAAACCCACGTGTGAACGATACCAATGGCGATGGTATTGCCGACCGTGGCGGCGTAGATGTGAGCATTACGACTCACCCAAATGGTCGACCAGATATATTCTTCGATGCAGCCGATTTACCCGGTCAAGACCCTTACGCCAGCCAGAACATTCAATTTGATTTGTTTCAAACCCGCGGATACGAAATTGAAAACAACATCAAGCAAGCACAGTTACATGGACAATGGCTCAATGCCTATAGCGGCGCGTTAAACAAAATCAATTTCGGAGTGGCCAATACCGATTACACAATAGACACCTATGCCAAGCGAACCATCGCCTTCGTGCCGCTTGATATTTCTACTTTGGATTTACAGTTCAATAGCAGCAATGGCTTTGGCAAAGACATAGGTGGCAACAGCAACTTCTTTCCTTTGCTATCGAGTTACAGCGCTCAAGACGCTTTGCAACTGGTGAAAGATCAAGGTTTTTACTTTCAAGAAGACCCTGTATACAACGGTGTAAATGAAGAAACCTTCGCCGTTTATTTATCCTTTGATTTTGAAACAGAATTCAATCAGATGCCGATTAAGTTCAATGCAGGCCTACGCTGGGAAGACACAGATGTCACATCAACATCTCTTCAACGGGGTATTAAATCTTTAAACTACGTTAATACAGCAGGGCGTTTTGGCGAAGTGTTTACCGACGAGCCGACCAATATTCGTCTTGAAGGCAGCTATACACGATTATTGCCAAATATGGATTTCAACATCGAGTTTACTGACGACTTAGTCGGTCGCGTATCATATAGCACCACCTTGAGCCGCCCTGATTTATCATCATTGTTTCCCTCAACAACCATAGATGCAAGACCTGACGGTCCTTACAGCGCCTCAATTGGCAATCCTGGATTACTGCCTCTTGAATCAAAGAACATCGATTTATCGCTAGAGTGGTATTATGGCAATGGTAGCTACGCATCAGTAGGTTTCTTCAAAAAGTACGTTGAAAACTTTATCGGTATTACTACTCGAGAAGGCACGATGCCTGATGTGAACGGCAACCCTCTTACCGATCCGAGTATCATTCCTCGCCCAGGTTGCCCAGATGAAGTAGTCGGCGGCAACCCCGCGTGTTTCTCTACCTCTGACGATCCAGAAATTACCTTTTTAATCTCATCGCCCGATAATTTAAATGATGCCGAAGTAGATGGTTGGGAGCTCAATCTACAACACATTTTTGGTGAAAGCGGATTTGGTACAGTGGCCAACATGACCTTTGTCGATGGAAACGTTGAATACGATGTGTATGACGTTAACAGCACCTTTGCGTTAACCGGATTGAGCGATTCAGCAAACCTTATCGCATTCTATGAAAAAGACGGCTTTCAGGCACGTATTGCTTACAACTGGCGGGATGATTTCTTATTGGCGCTCTACCAACCTCAGCGTCAAGGGGAGCCAAACTTCGTTGAAGCGTATGGTCAGTGGGATATTAATGTCAGCTATGACATTAATGAGAATCTGTCGGTGTTCGTCGAGGGATTAAATATCACTGAAGAAACTACCCGCAGACATGGCCGCTTTGCCGATCAACTCATCAGTGCAGAGCAGTTTGGTGCAAGGTACAACATAGGTGTCAGTGCTAAATTTTAGCGCTGGTATTATATAAACAGAGGGCTAATCATCGCCCTCTTACATTGATTACACGTGGTACAGGGAATTTGATATGTTTAAATTTACACTCTATAGGCACTTTAAAATGGTGGCGCAAACCATTTTTACATTGAGTGCGCTGTTGCTTGCTCCTCATGTGGTTGCAAAACAACGCCCCAACATAATATTGATCATTGCAGATGATTTAAATTGGGACGATCTTGGGGCCTACGGTCACACTGGGGTAAAAACCCCCAACCTAGATAAGCTCGCCAAGGGCGGTATGCGCTTTGATAACGCATTCTTGACGGCAAGTTCGTGCAGCCCTAGCCGCGCAAGTATGATCACTGGCCGCTACCCTCACAACACCGATGCAGAGCAGCTTCACTGGCCTTTGCCGAAAGAACAAGTCACTGTTTCACAAACGTTACGTGACGCTGGCTATTGGACAGCAGCCGCTGGAAAGTGGCACCTAGGCGAAGACACCAAGCAACGATTTGATGAAGTGGTAGAGTCTAGATATGGCATTGATGAGCCCTCAGGTAGCGCACAGTGGGTGCCGCTGTTAGAGAAACGCCCAAAAGACAAACCGTTTTTCTTATGGTTCGCCTCATGGGATTCACATCGTCCGTTTTATCAAGGTGAATACCCCCATAAACATACTCAAGACGATGTGCGCTTACCGCCTTATTACCCAGCGACCGAACTTTACATGAATGATTTCGCCGCCTATTACGACGAGATTTCCCGCTTAGACGAACACGTTGGCAAGGTCGTCAATACTCTTGAACAACAAGGCGTAGCAGAGAATACCTTGATCATATTTGTGGCGGATAATGGTCGCCCCTTTGCCAGAGACAAAACCACGCTATACGACTCAGGTGTTAAAACCCCATTTATTGCCTATTGGCCAAATGGGATCCCCAAAGGCAGCGTTAGCCAAAGTATTATCAGTAGCATAGATTTAGCCCCTACGTTTGCAGATTTAGCCAACACAAATATCCCAAATACCTTTGAAGGTAAAAGTCTGACTGAATTATTCGAAGCCCCTGAAAAGCCATTTCGAGAGTATGCGATTTCAGAGCGTAACTGGCACGACTTCGAAGATCATGGCCGTTCCGTACGCACCGAGCAGTATCGGTACATTCGCAACAACTACTACGATTTACCTGCCACACCGAGTGCGGACACGGTTTACCACAAAACATGGTGGGAGCTGAGCCGATTATTCGAGCAAGGTGCATTAACGCCAAACCAAGCTAGACCGTTTCTGGCCCCAAGACCCAAAGAAGAATTATATGATTTGATCAACGACCCGTTCGAGTTGACAAACCTTGCCACTGACGAAAACTACTTTGGTGTGCTTGCGCATCACAGTGCAATTTTAGATAAATGGATAACATCAAGTAACGACTTTATCCCGAGTTTTCGTACGCCAGATGATTTCGATCGTGTGAGAGGCGCATATGCGCCTCATCGCAAACGTCCTAGGCCCTCGAAAATGCATATGTACCAAGCATCTGGTCGCTACTGAACATAAAAGTGGCTCAAGTTCCCGGTAAAGGTGGCGAAGCGGTTAATCGTCGCCTTTTTTTATTCATTCATGTGCACAACTGAACATGAATTTAATTGCTAAATCGGCAAGTCATCTAACAACAAGGTCATAAAGCAACTATTCGGGTCAAGCGGGTAATTAGAAAACGGCCCACAATCAACAAAGCCGAATCTACGATACAGGTTTTTAGCGGGTTCGAAGTAACTCATGGTGCCGGTTTCTAAGCTTAGGCGGCATAACCCACTTTGCTTGGCATGGTGAATCAAATGCTGTAGCAACGCCGCTCCAACGCCACGTTTACGGGCATCATGAGCGCTGCGCATGGATTTAATTTCGCCATGGGTGCCCGACAACGACTTTAATGCGATGCAACCTAACACCTTGTCGTTCTCGCGAGCTGACCAAAACGTGATCGATTCATGTTTAAGCGCCTGCATATCTAATGCATGCACGCTTTCGGGTGGCGATGTGGCGTACATATCTGCTAAATGCTCTTCTAGCAAACCTCGCACCCCATCACAGGTTAATGTGTCCACGGCTATCTTCATCCCCTTGCGCTCCTTTAAGCAGTTCTTTAAGCATTTTTTTAAACACGCTATTTGAGCGCGTAGTTTGAGCGCGTAATATGCCATTACCTAGCTTTCAAACGCCATACTTTTGCAATTCACACGGCTTCTAAGTCGCAAACACGTGTACTTTTTATCGAGCTAATTGATCTTTGTCAATTCATCTAAGACACGCTTTGCCCAAATTTTAGCGCGTTTTACGCATTTCTTTTACGCTTGTTTTCACTACCCATCGCTTGCTTATAACCTTAGTCAAAACCTATATGTGGCAAGGTTTAGCACCTTCTAATCAATACTGACCCCGCCCCAAATAATGCTCAATTTTGGCAATGCGATCATTGCCAAGCACCATCAAATCAGGAATACAAATGTGCAGTTACCTTTTATTCGGTACTTGTATATGATTTATCAACACGAATATTTGTACGGACAAATTTTAATGAGTTTGAAATTGAATAAACAATTTTTGATTTTAATCATAGGCGCACTGTTAGCGAGCTTCACTCTTGCCAAACATGCCTATGCAGATTCAAACGATGCATTAGCGCCCAAAAGTAGTGTGCAAGACGCCCTTGCAATGCCACTACATACCGTGACGATTGCCACTTTATCGTTGGAACAAAGCCTATTGTTTTACCGTGATGGTATGGGCATGCAGGTTGAAGGGCCTTTAAAAATAAGTCCTGCTCTGGAAAAAACACACCGTGCACTATGGCAAATGCCAGACGATCTAAGTTGGCAGACTTATCGCTTATATCGAAAAGGGGTAGACAGCGCCATACAAATTCGTCTTCTTGTGCTGAGTAAGCCCATGCCGACCATCCATGATAGTTGGAACTCGAGAGAGCTAGGGCCTTTCTCTTTGGGCTTTCCCAATACGGATACCATTGCGCTGGATAGACACATTCGTACCATAGGTTTTGGGGCACTCAATACGCTTGAAAGCTACCCTATCCCACGCGCGGATGGTAGTACCTACCAAATAGACGAAACCATTTTTAATGCCCCAGATTTTAATCATGGAGTCGCTATCACCCGTGGCAATGGTATGGCGCAATTGGGCCCAACAGACGCAAACGGCAAAGGTGGGCCTGCCTATTCGGCACAAGTGATCACAGATTCAGCATCACAGCTTACCTTTTATACGGACGTACTTGGCCTTGAAATTCGCTCAGACAGGGTATTCAAATCCGCTGGTGACAAAGGGGCAATGAATCTGCCCAATGGCACCGAGTTCAGATTCGCCATTGTATACAGCAAAGGCGCGACGACGGGCCACATGCTGTTTGTGGATTTTCACAACGTTGAACCGATCAAACCCAAAAATGCACCTAGCTTACCGAATATTGGCTTAGGCATGTGGAGCTTCCCTGTGCGCTCGATACAACAGGTCATGGATAATGCCGACGCACACGGCGCAATGATAGTCAGTCAGCCTGAACGGGTTAACGATCCGCTTGTGGGCGAATCCATGGTTGCCACGTTACGTGCCCCCAACGGCTTTTTAATTGAAGTGTTTGAGGTGCAACCCTAATGCGCGCCTTCAAACTGACATCTATATTACTGGGTTCTTTGCTGTCCTTCTTTCTGGTGTCCTTGTTGATCGTGCCTTTTACTCACGCAAAAGACTTCACACTTAACGGGTTTACCGAAACCGTTTTTATCGTCTCAGACGTCGAAAGAAGTAGCCTGTTTTACCAACAATATGCAGGTTGGGAAGTACGCTCTACAGAAGACGTCGCGCCAGAGCTAAAGCAGTTATGGCAACTGCCCGAGAAGGCACGCCTAAAGCAAGTACTGCTGGCCAACAAAGGTGAGCAACGTGGTTACGTGCGTTTAATTCAAATCGACAACGTAGCGCAAGAGATTATTCGGGCAAACACCCAGTCGTGGGATGTTGGTGGCATATTTGACGTTAACGTGCGAGTGGCTGATATGGCAACTAAACGTCAACAGTTGCAAGATGCTGGCTGGCGCGGCACAAGCGACCCCGTCTCATTTACCTTTGGTCCTTATGAAGTCACTGAGTGGATAGCAACTGGTTTTGACGGCATCAGTTTTGCGATGATCGAACGCATCAAGCCCACGCTAGAAGGCTGGCCAAACGTAAAGCACATGAGCCGAGTGTTTAATTCCACCCAAGTCGTCGATAACATAGACAAGTCTTTAGCGTTTTACCGCGATGTACTTGGCTTTCAAGTGTATTTAGAGCACAAAGGGGCCAGTAAAGATGCGGGACCAAATGTGCTGGGACTACCCTATAACCTAACCACAGAAATTCCCCGTTCAGTGTACATTTTGCATCCACAAAAACGAAACGAAGGGTCAGTTGAATTGCTGCAGTTTCACGGTGCTATGGGTAAAAATGTTAGCGCCAAAGCCGCGCCACCGAATTTAGGCATTGTCACCCTGCGTTTTCCAGTAGACAATTTACCTGCACTCAAAGGGTATTTGCTCGAAAATGAAGTGCAAATTGTATCTCAGGCGACGCTGAATTTACCTCCATATGGAACAGTGGATATGCTGGCAATTAGAACGCCAGACCAAACATGGATCGAGTTTTATCAGGCGCGTTAATATAATAATAAAATAGGCTGAATTCATGTCACTCGATATCAATAAAGTAGTCATTAAAACTTCCCTTACCTCATGTTTCGGAAGCCATTTTAAAGAAGTTGAAGGGGCCAATGCCTTCATTGATGAGCTAGCCGAAGATGCAGAAGAAGTGTCTTTCGCGCAAGGCGAATACGTGTTTCGAGAAAAAGACGCACCAGAATACGTATACATTCCTGAGTCTGGCTCATTGATGCTTGAACGCTCTACCGCGTCAGGTTCACGCCAAGTATTTGCCTTTCTGTTCACAGGTAATCTCGCTGGATTATCTGAAAATGTCAGTTATAGCTTTAGCGCAAAAGCACTAACTAACTGCGTGGTCATCCGCATTAGCCGTAAGTTAATGCAAGATATTTTCGATAAATACCCTGCGGTAGCCAAACGTTATCACGACGTTACTGGGCATATCTTGTCACTGATTTTGGATCAACTGTTTATCATGGGGCAAAAATCTGCTCACCAGCGCTTAGCTCACTTTCTATTAGATATGGAACATAGGCTGGGCCGTGGTACACATCGCTTTTTATTGCCCATGAGCCGACAAGATATTGCTGATTACCTAGGCATGAGTTTAGAGACCGCTAGCCGCGGGTTCAGTAAATTGAAAAAAGACGGGTTAATCTCTATCGAAAGCAACTACCAAATCACCGTTACCAACAGCGAAAAGCTGATTTCCTACGCTGATTAATTTGTCCATCAGCAGTACAAAGCAGCACAGTTGATCATTATCAATGCGCCATTTTTAGATGGCGTAGATATTGTTATCTGTTTTTAAGCGAAGCAAGCATCAACAACGTCGGTAACGATAAAAATGGAAAACCAAACATGAAAATCAGATCCTCTTTATTTGCAGTCGTACTGTGTGCCCTGCCCTGTATTCAAAGTATTGCCGCCCCTGTAAGCGACGAAGACCGTATTTCAGTCGATATTCGCCGCACAACCTTTCTCGTTAATGACATCGACACGTCGTTGCAATTATATCGCGATGCGCTTGGTTTAAACGTGATTTACGATCAGATGATTAATAGCCCCATGGAAAACGGCGAAACCCGTAAGCGCCGTTTGGTGCTGATGCAAGCGAACGACACCTTCATTGGTGCACTAGGTTTACTGCAATACATATACCCTGAAAAGCCCCAGCGCCAAGAGAAGTTCGATGAGCCGGTCCCCGGTGACCCTATTATGGTGATGAATGTATCAGACCTAGACACTCGATGGAAAAGCGTTGAGCAATCCCCCAAGGTAGCCGTTATTGAGGCGCCTCACCATGTTGAATATCCTAGAGCAGACGGTGGCAAAATCGCCGTCATGGTGTCTATGATCCGCGATCCAGATGGTTATTGGATAGAAGTAAATCAATTGCTCGACGCCCCAGCTAAAGCCAGCGACTAAGTTAGTCCGCTATAAAAAAAGAATAATAAAATTCTACAAAGCAGCTAATAACCCCTTGTTATTGGCTGTTTTTTTATTTCATTCATCAATATAAAACGAATGACTCTTTTACTGCACAACCAGTTATTTAAGCAGATTAAGATTGTTGATTTTTATCAAACCGCCTCCGAGTTAGCAGTGCTAGATTGCCAATACCGATAAAGCAATAATTTGTTCGCACATACCCACACTCAACAGGAATGCCAATGACACTAATAATAAAAAAGCTCCCGCTGGCGATTGCATCGATTTTGATGACGCAACCATTGATTACCCTAGCTCAAGAAGCACCGGCTGTGCCCGTAAACGACGATGCGCTGGAAATCATTGAAGTCACCTCACGTAAAAAAGTCGAGTCATTAAACCGTATTCCTGTGGCCGTTTCCGCGTTTTCTGACACCATGATCGAGCAACAAGGCTTTCAAAGCATCGATGATATTGCACGCTTTTCATCTGGGTTGAGCTTCTCTAAAGCCTTTGGTCGTGCCACGGAACGCCCGGTTATTCGCGGTATGGGCAACGTACTCGCTGGTATACAGTTTGGGGTTGAGTCAGGCGCGGCTTACTTTATTGACGGCAACTACTATTCTGGTGATGTACAGAGCTTAGATATGTCAGACGTTGCCCGAGTTGAAGTGGTGAAAGGCCCGCAAAGTGCTTTGTACGGGCGAAATTCTTATTCAGGAGCAATTAATTTCATCACCAAAGGCCCTGATCACGGTGACTTTACCGGCAACGTAAAATTGAACTTGGCGCAGGATGCACAGCGCACAGCTTCTGCGTATATCAGCGGCCCGTTAAATGATTGGTTAGCAGCCAGCTTAAGTCTGCGAGATTACCAAGTTGACGGTGATGATAATTGGCGCAATATCGTCACCGATGACATAGTGGGTGGCGAAGACACGCGTTCAGTTAGCGTTGTTTTAGATGCGGCCCCCTCTGACAAACTCGGTGTGCGCTTTCGATTTCAAAGCCAAGAAGACAGAGATGAAACACGGCCGTTTTTCCTAACCCCCACCAGCGAAAACAACTGCGCACCTGGCTACCGCTCTTTGGCCTCTTGGGCTGCCTCTGGCTCTGACAATAACTTTCAATACTTCTGTGGCGAGATTAAAAACCAGCCCATTGCCCTTAACGATAAAGCGGATGCCGACGGTATACCAAACGAGGTGCCGGGTGTTCCGGTTAGTAGCTTTCTACCTTCTGGCTCAACGTTTTTCGGCACGCCTTACGATACTGCAGATGGAACCGCCTTTGATGGCGTCGGTCGAGATCTGATTATTTCGAGTTTGGCAATGGATTATGAAATCGATGCAGGCTATAGCATGTCGTTAGCACTGGGTTATCGCGATGACGACGTCAGTACGGGCTCTGATGGCGATAATTCATCGGTAAATTATACCTTTGCACCGGGACAAGAGGCCTTCTTTGCCAATACGTCACGCCAAGAAACCAAAGATAAAACGCTCGAGTTCACCTTGCAATCGCCTGAAGGAAAACTCCAGTGGATGGCGGGTGCTTTTTACTATGAGCAAGACCGAGATAGTTTTGATCTGACCTTTGAAGACACCAAAGTCGGTATTTTCCAAGACAACAGTACGGTCACCAACAAGGCCGTTTATGCCTCTGTTGATTATGAATTTAACGATAAGCTTGACGGTACACTTGAAGCTCGCTGGGCCGAAGAAGAAAAAACGGTGACTGAGTTTGCCCCAGATGGCCTAATGACGTTTGATGCGGATGGCAATTGGAACAACTTTACCCCCAGAGCCACCCTCAATTACCGTTATGACAGCGACACCATATTTTACGGCATCGTCGCCCAAGGCGTTAAACCTGGCGGCATTAATGGCTCAGCTGGCGCCGACACGGGCAAACCCACCTACGAGCAAGAAGAAATTACCACTTACGAGCTCGGTATAAAAAGCAGCGCCTTGAACAAGGTATATGCCACGGTTTCTATGTTTTACAACGATGTAAGCGACGTGCAATTGACGACACCGCTGAATGTACCATCAGGCAATATCACCTCTGTCGCCACAAACCAAGGCGAAGGTAAAGTATTTGGTATAGAGCTGGATATTAACGCCCAGTTTACCGATAACTTATCAGGGCGGTTTACCTATGCATTAGCGGACACCAAATTTACCAAAGGTTGTGACGACTTTCAGTGGTCATTGACCAGCGGCGGCGGAGTGTTAACACCTGGCACGACTACGGGTACCGATTTTAGAGACGATTTTGGTATTACCACGCCCGCTAGTTGCTCTATCGATGGCAACGCGTTCCCTCTCAGTTCGAAGCATCAAGCCAGTGCATTTTTAGAATACATCACGCCCATTACCGGCGAACTCGAAGCCTTCTTTAATATCGATGCCAGCTATGAGTCCAAAAAATATGTGCAAGTGCATAACTTAGCCTATGTGCCCAGCGCTATCATTATGGGCGCCCGAATGGGTGTAAATGCTGAAAACTGGCGGATAAGTTTATACGCTAGAAACCTAACAGATGAAGATGCTCCCATTCTAACATCTCGCTGGTTAGGCATTCCTTACTTTACCTTTTCATCCCTTAACACTGCGCCTGACGGGGCTGATAATGGCTCACCGCGAGCATTTTTCAGTGCCGCTCGACGAGGTCGACAAGTGGGAATAGACATGACATATCGCTTCTAACATCAAGGCTTGGTGCGGTTGAAAGTTGGTGCGTTTTGAAAGTTGGTTCGTTTGAAAGTTGACGCGTTTGAAACTAACTCGCTATCCTGATGATCATAGACAGTAAAACGGAGCCCCTTGGCTCCGTTTTCGTATTGTGTGATTAATATTTATAATGCTTACTCCCAAGCTTGTCTCCTTTCCTAGTATAAAATTCCACTCTTAAACCGCCGGGAGTAACCCGAAGTTTTGTAAAGGCATCCGTCGGGAAAACATCACTGGATTTTTTAACCTTGTAGGTACTGCTTGTTAGCGTATCAATCGTTCCTCTACGTTTAAAGCTTCTCCTGTTAGGGTGCGGGTAAGGCCAAAATAGCGCAGATGAAACCACTGACGTCACGGTAACACTCGTACTCAGTTCTAATTGAGAGGCCATGCAGGCATGCACATCACCCGATAAAAAAACCACTTTTCGAACTTCGTTTATTCTAATGCACTCAAAAATCTCGTCTCGCTGATGAATAAACCCATGCCATTTATCTGACGACTCGGATTCATAGGGCGGCACACTGGACACAATTATTTTCACCCGTTCACTGCCATCGCTTAACCACGTTTTTAAGGCCGCCATCTGCATCGGCCCTAACATTTCTTGGGCCCCTTCTGTTAGGTGGCGCTCTGTTCTAGTGTCACATACGAACACATCACAGCAGCCATCACTGTATGTGTACCAAAGATGCGTCGGTGCACCTGTGATACGGCTACCGTTCAAATCAAAGAGCGGACTATGACTGGCCTGATACGTCGAGTATGCATGAATAGCGGCTGGAAATTTTGTCACCCAGTCTTTGGCGTTAGCAGATTGCGGCCAATTATCTTCAATTTCATGGTCATCTAGGGTCATATACGTTGGAGTACACGACATTAACCTGCGCAAATATTTAGACGTAAAGACTTTGCGATAACGCTTACTGTATTCGTCTAGGGAATCATCGGCGCAAATGACGTTCAAGTCATCCGCGTAGATTTGATCACCGCACATGATGAGCTGATCAACCTGATTATGGTCTTTTGTGTGCTCTAAAATGGATTTGAAGGTTCTATCACTGCGATCATCCCACCACAGTCCGCCGAACAATCGTAAAACATACCGACAGGAGCCAAACACAATGGTTCTTGCTTGCGTCACATCTGATGATGCGGTTCTCATATGGTTGATATCGATATGCTTCCAATTCAGCACGTTGTCGACATTGATTTCGCTAGAATCTACCTCGGAATAAAACCAACCTACCTGATATTCATAGGCCGTATTTTCTTCTAACTCGGTTAACACCACCACACCCGTTAGGTCGAAATTCGGGTTCATTTTAAAATACAAAGGGGGACTGAACGCCGACTTACCCGCTTTTCGATATTGAATGACACCGTGAGCCTTACGCGGACTACCATCATAAATAGACAATTCAGCCCGCCCAAAAATTCTAACCAAATGATGTGAAGTGTGACCGGTAATAGGACCAACCGTAAGATTTTGTACATCCATGTTGTGTTCCTTTTCAAAAGAAGGGTGAATAAAAGGCTGAGAAGTACAAACGTCAAAATTGACTCAGTCTAAAAATGAGCCTAGTACATGATGTTAAAAATGCATTAATGGGGAAAAGACTAGAATATGCTTTTTCGTGATGCGCGTTACCCTTTAGCACGGATCAACATGCAAAGTTCTCTGCTACAGCGTTGCCCCGACAGATAACCAGCCCTTAGTCTTTAGTTGAATCTCATTCAACTCAAATATACGTACAATGGGTGTGTATAATGAAGTAATAGCATTGCTTAGTGTATTTTATTACACAGGTAGTGCAGTTCCAGATAAAGGCAAAGCAATTTCACTTATTGTTAAGACAAGGAATATTTAGGTAAATGTTTAGACCGAGTTTATGGGCAAACGAGCTGGACTATCGACGAACTGTGCTGAAGGTTGTCCTGTGCATCATCATTTTCGCGGGCTCCATTTTTGTTGTTAACAATTGGCTCAACGGGTTCAAAGTGTATGCGTTAATTGAATTGGCGGTTGTTTTGTTTTCTGTAGGGCTACTCGCCATTCACAAGAAAACCCCCAATCTAACACTTTGGTCGTCCTTGTTTCTATTTGCCGTTTATACGGTTATTTTGATTGGTATATTCACCGTCGCATTTAAAGCGGCCCTTTATACTTGGCTGTTCTTAATCCCAGTCCTTTCTTACCTTCTGCTTGGCATCACCCTAGGCAACGTGTTTACCTGTGTGTATGTCATTGCTGGCGTGGCTATTCTTTGTAGGGCTTTGTCCTTTGAATCAAGTGAGATACCTCTGATATCGGTGGTGAACATCAGCTTATGTCTATCGGCTATTTGGGCCTTGTCGTACACCTATGAATCAAAAAGAGCAGCAATGGTTAAACGATTGCAGCAAATGGCATCGGTGGACCCGTTAACAGGTTTAAATAACCGGCTGTTGCTCGATTCCAGCTTCGAGATGCTGTGTGAAAGTCTCCCGGAACAACAACAAACAGTGTCAATGTTACTCATTGATTTAGACCACTTTAAAAAGGTCAACGACGAATACGGCCATGATATTGGTGATAAGGTGCTAATTGAGGTAGCTCGGCTTATCAATGAAACACGTCGCTTAAATGACTGGGCTTTTCGCCTAGGGGGTGAAGAATTTTGTATGCTTATCCCAGACACCAGCGAGCAGCAGGCTAAAAATATTGCTGAACGTATCCGCTTAGTCGTAGAAAAAGACATATTGATTAATAGTAAGGACATGAAAATCAGCGTGAGTATTGGCGTTTCACACTGGCCTGAAGATGGTCAGACGTTGAACCAGATTTACAAACTGGCGGATGAAAGACTATATAAAGCTAAGGAAACAGGTCGTAATAAAGTCATTGCTCACTAAGGGCCTCCCCTGCTTCTTTCACCAAACCATTTCACAGGTGCATCTTGCCAGTGGGTGGCCTTATCATTTTGTGCCTACTGTTTACTCGTCCCTCGACTCATTTCAATCAGACGGCTATACGTTCTGCGAAACTCGAAAGTCAAAGCGCCGTCTAGATAAAGCTCATCGAGCGGTACATCACAACTTAGGTAAAGCCTAACATTTTGGTCGTAAAGCTCATCGATAAGACTAATAAAGCGCCGCGCTTTGTCATCATTCTCTGAGTATGACAAGACTCGCTCCCCCGTAACGGTCGCTTGATTATCCCCAACACCATCTTCCGTGCCTCTGGCTTTTATCCAGCCTCTGACCCTTGCCCCTAATTGAGGAACCTCGCTAATCATCACAGTCTTAAAATGCGATGCAATTTCCATATAATCGAGCTGAGAGCGCGGCCCTTCGCACAGTGCACTAAATTCAAACCAAGCAACATTGCTAGCGGTTTTCATGTTGGTCGCCTTGCGCACGGGAATATCACGATGGCAAATTTCTATCGTGGCGTTTGTCACTTGTGTGCTATCCACCTCCTGAGTCAACTGAGCAAACACAGCGGGGAAATTCATATTTTCTGAAACGCCAACATACGTGGACAAGCTACCTAAATCCGCCTCACTTAGGGACGTGTCTAAATGATGTAAACGATGATCTTGCTCGCCGCAAAGATGCAACATATTGGTATGTTGCTGCAACAGTGCGATACAGGGCAAAAATTTATGTCGCGCTAAGCCATTTTCATATAAGCGTTCGATAGGTATATTCGATGTCGCAACCAGCACCACACCTTCTCTAAATAAGCATTCGAATAAGCCTGATAACAGCATGGCATCGCCGATGTCTGATACAAAAAATTCATCGAAACATAATACGCGACGCTCATTACCCAGTTCTTGAGCGAGCGCTTTTGCTACGCTGACTAGCGGGTTCGGCTGACCGCTGTGCTCATTAAGCGACTGATGTATCCGCGCCATAAAGCGATGAAAATGCAGGCGCAATTTTCCATCTTGCGGTAAGCAATCGTAAAATAAGTCCATCAGAAACGTCTTACCTCGGCCCACATCTCCCCATAAATAAAGCCCCTTTACCTGTGCAGCCTCGCAAAGGTTTCGCTCCATAAGTTGATGATAAAGACCATCAAGCGCCTCTATCGCTTCACGCTGGCTAGCGTCTTCAATCAAGGTTTTGCCCAGTTGAGACTGATAAACACTAATTGGTGAGAGCGGTGGTGAGAGTGATGGCGAAAGTGACATTGAGCGAAGGCTTTGCCCATCAGGCATGGTTAATGATTCCAGTCTAAAGCGTCAGTAAAGAAGCACTCTAACGACTTTTAAGCAACTCGCCAAATGAATTTTCATTTGCTTAATGCTCATTACAAAATCTCTGTTAAAAAGTGCATTTCAGAAGAATTCTATTACGTCTCTAAGCGTTTGATTTCATCGGCAATCAAGTATGGGTCTTCCATAGGGATGAAATGCGTGTGCCCGGGTAGGTAGTCCTCGATTGCTCCTGGAATGAGCCCAACTAAACCTTTGTAAGTGGCTGACGGGCGAAAATCAAAAGGTGCGTCGTCTTTTGTGCGTTCTTTTACCCGCAATATTTTTACTGCGGCGGTGATTGAGGACAAATGCTCAAGCAACAAACCGTTGCCAGAGCTTTGATAAATCGCAGCCTCGCATAAAGGCGGGCAAGCTAACTCACACAATTCACTGTCGATTTTATGTTCACCTGTTGGTGTTTTCTTTGATGTACTTTTTGGCACAAGGGCATAGTCGCAATAGTCTCTCAACACTTGAGGATCCCAATCGCTAAAAGGCGGGCGGCTACTAAAACGCGTAAACATTTCATCTGCGGACACCCATTCGTTGCGCCTTGACGCAATCGGGCTTTTTGCCGGATCGGTTTGTGTTGGGTCGGGGGAATCTGGGGTAAAAATAACAGGATCTAATAACAAAATACGCTTGAATCTATGAGGCAATTTACATGCGGCCTGCAAAACTACATGTCCGCCCATCGAGTGACCGCAGGCTGTTATGTCGCTCAAATCTAGGGTTTCGATTAATCCGATAAGATCATCACCAAATAACTGAAAACTATAGGGCGATGCAGAGTTTTCACTTAACCCATGACAGCGCAAATCAACCGCATAAACGTGCCGATTACCTAGTGCCTTAATGATTTTGTCCCACACTCGAGCATGAAACCCCGCGGCGTGAACCAATAGCAATGGCGGACCGATACCTTCCCACTCATAAACATTCAAAGCGATGCTATTTATCTTGCCTGCGTGCAATTCAATAGTGTGTCTTTTGGGGCCTTGTGACGACATTTACTGTTCCAAATTTACGTTAATCTATAAAGTGCTGCAGTGAAAGCGAACCCATGAACACATTAAACCCTGAATACGCCTAGCCATTTACACTAATATTATTTAGCGACTCTTGATAGCTTGGCTACTGAACTCGCCGTAGCCGTGAGTACGTCGTTTTCATTATAAATATGCCCTTCGACAAAGGCCACTTTATAGCCTTTTCTGACTGCCCAACCTTCGACCCGCAGTTTTCCTGCACGCGTTGGCTCCAGATAGGTGGTTTTGATCTCCAACGACGAAATATTGATAATATCTTTATTAAGTGCCATCACCGCATGACTCATCGCTGTATCAAGCATGGCCGTAACAAAACCGCCCTGTACAACGTCTATTGAGTGGCAATAATCTTTCCCAATATTAAATTCAAATCGGCAAGCGTCTTTTTCAACATCAAAATCAACCAGCTTCCCACCCAATAAACTTATGAACTTAGGGGCATGCTGGTTTATCTTTTCAATGGCTTGTTCTTTACTTGGCATAATATTACTCGTCATAAAATAGCTACCTGTGTTTCATTTGATAAGTGGATGTGTCACCTAATGCGCAAGAGCGATTATTATCGAAACAGAAGATCATGGATAATTTCATCTGATGATGAGTGTTTATAACGTAACGAATCTCACTCAATAGACTTTGCGTTGACCTTTTTTTGAAAGCTGGTTTTGTGATAAACGCTAACTATGGATTAGTATAAATTTCAATCGTTCGTTTGCCGTTCCCAAGGCGGATATACTGTGGCTTTATAGAAAGGTGAGGCTTTACTACCTCTTCTCATTTTGGTCGTTTGGCGCGTTGTATGTGTTTACGTTTTCATTACGCCATTAATACGCTTATGTATGCCAATCTCGGGTTGAAGTGGTAAAGAGAACGTTATTTTACAACCTATCGAATTTTCGTCGCTTTATTAAACGGTTTAATCACGGTTATTTAGTTTGCTAAATACCCCCTAATGTAAATATCGAGAATAATGTGTCTATACCAAAAATCATGCAAGGCCGACTCTCCCTCCCCGTGGTGGGTGCGCCACTATTTATAATTTCAGGGCCAGAACTCGTGATCAGCCAGTGTAAGGCGGGTGTTGTAGGTTCATTCCCTGCTCTAAACGCGCGCCCTGCAGAAATGTTAGATACTTGGCTGACCAGAATCAACTCTGAGCTAGATGCTTATAATCAAGCGAATCCCGACTGCCCAGCCGCCCCTTACGCAGTCAATCAGATAGTGCACAGCTCAAACGATCGATTAATGCACGACGTGGAAATATGCGTAAAGCACAAAGTGCCCATCGTCATCACCTCACTAGGGGCAAGACCAGAGGTATTTGACGCTATTCATTCTTATGGTGGTATATGTTTGCACGATGTGATTGACAATCGCTTTGCCAAAAAGGCAATTGAAAAAGGTGCCGACGGGCTTATCTGCGTGGCAGCCGGTGCAGGCGGTCATGCAGGGACACTTTCCCCGATGGCGTTTATTCAAGAAGTAAGAGAATGGTTCGATGGACCCGTTTTGCTGTCAGGCGCTATTTCGACGGGCCAAAACGTATTAGCCGCGCAAGCCATGGGCGCTGATCTGGCCTATATCGGCTCAGCTTTTATCGCGACTAAAGAAGCCAATGCAGACCAAGCTTATAAGCAAGCTTTGGTTGACTACGCAGCAGGCGATATCGTGTATACGAATTTATTTACCGGTGTTCATGGTAATTACTTAAAGCCATCTATTGTGGCTGCAGGTATGGATCCGGATAATTTACCTCAAAGCGATCCTTTGAAGATGGACTTTGGCTCAGGCAGTGATTCAAAAGCGAAAGCGTGGAAAGATATCTGGGGCTGTGGCCAGGGCATTAACGCGATCAAACAAGTTCAATCTACTCAAGATTTTGTTAGTAAACTAACGTCTGAATACGAAGCAGCGAAAAAAAGGCTGCTAGCCCTATAGAACGCAGGGCTAACTAGCTGGCTAACGTAAACGCTATGTTTATTGCGCTATATCGCTGATTTGAACGGTTGGCTGGGTATTGGTGAAGTTAACCAAATCAGCCAAAATCACCTCTTGATGTGGCCCGAACGCCTGCTGGAATGATTCAACTGATTCGAAAACCAAGTGCCCCATGGCAATATACGCAGGTGCTTCGCCGGGAGCACCCCCCCCAAGCCCTAAATCAGCATGGGCCGACACAAGGGCATCACCGACTAGCTCAGCAACCAGCGGCAAATGCGTAGCGCGGTAATAATCCATATCGAAGGTAGCACTTTCACTGTTTGGGTATAACACACTGACTTTAATCATTAAATTTATCCTACTAAGATGATATTGAGTATTGGTGCTTTAGCAAAAGGAGCGGTCTATGCACCAACGTGAGCAACTGTTCAAGTATGTATTACGCTCTGGCTCTGTGCCAGTGTTTTATAGTTTCATACACGTTTAGTAACGTATTTGGCTCCCCCCGCTTCACACTTGCAACGTGATAACAGCGAGCTTTTTACATCGCCCGGCTCTTCACATCCCCCGACCCTTTACATCGCCCGACCCTTTACATCGCCCGGCAGTTAATCGCTGCCATACGACCGATGTGCACGGTTAAATCGTCACCTTTACCCCGAATACTGTTAGGCCCATTCGTATACGAAAAACCTGATGCGCTTGGTTCCTGAGTCAACTCTATCTCGTCGTTGTTACGCGTCATAACGGCTCGATCACTGTCGTTGTAAAAACGCACCGTCACAGGAGCGTTTCCATCACATTCAAATATCACCCGGGTATATTGCTCGGCCTCTTCAGCCTCTACACGTTTTTTATCTTCTAGATTAGCTTCTGGGCTACATGCTTGTAAGCCAAGTATTAATAATGGCATGAGTAGCACCGTTTTCATTTTAGCTTGCATACTGGTTCTCCCTAAATAGTCGATAGAGCATCGGCACCGTTTCACGATAAAGAACATTTAAAGTCGTTCGCTGACTTCTTGTGCCGCTCGCAAACCCGATACTATCGCAGACTCCATACCAGAGTACATAAACTCAGTGTGCTCACCGGCGAAATGCAACTTATCCTCAATGCTTGCCATATGAGGAACAAGTGTTTGCACTTGCCCAGGGGCGAACTGGATATAAGCTCCCCTTGAGAAGCGCTCGTTTGCCCAAGACTGATGGTGCACCACCTCGATTTTCCCTTTAAGCCCAGGGTAAAAGGTGTTGAGTGCCCCTTTAACAACATTAATGGCATCAATCGCTGGTAGCTTATCCAAGGCCTTTGCTTGTGGGCCATTTATCCAGCTTGTTAAGTAGGTTAAAGAACCACTCTCATCGACTTGACTAAATACGCGCCCCAAGGTGTTGTCCGTCCATAAATTAGTCGCTTCTAGCATGGACACATCCGCCTGCTTGTTAACAGCGAAATGCACTTGTGTTACAGGCGTATAAACGGCTTCATTTATAGCACGACGTTTGTGGGTGCTTATATCGCAGTGAAGGGCCACCTCCTTTAACGCAGAAAATGGGCTGGTGATGATACAGCGTTTAGCTGAATATTCGCTGCCATCTTCACAACGCACCTTGACTGTGTCTGTGCCTTCTATGATATGGCTTACCACCTTATCAGTACGAACAACATCTCCCACGCTATCAGCCAGTGCTTGAGTGAAGCGGCTATTGCCCCCTTGGACTTTCTGCGCGCCTCTTGCGCCTACTCGCGCTAAGCTCAAACGATAAAAGGCATCGGCGGCAGATAATTGTTGCAGGCTCGAGGCATTTACATTCGCCTTTATCAGGCGTAGCGCTTCTACTGATATGTTTTGCTGTTGAAAATACTCCTCAAGTGAAATGTCTAATGGCGCGTATTTCCCTAACGTCCAGTCAGAGGGCAACGCGTACTTTGGCCCCTGCCCCAACGCTTTATAATACAAGCTTGAAGGTAAGGTTTTTTTGTCATCGCCGAGGAGCTTATTTTGCGGATGGGTAGGCCATTCAGCTGCGCTAATGCGCTGGCCATTTATCACAAAGGTATTTTGTTTGGCATAATTCCCCAAAGACACCAACGGTAAACCTAGCTGCTGGGCATACGTGCGCATCATGCCGTACCCTTGACCAATTTGAAGCCCTCCTGCTTCCGCGTTTATGCCATGGGTATTAACAGTAAGTATGCGCCCGCCAACTCGCGCGCGCGCTTCTAAAACCAGCACATTATAACCTTGCTCTTTTAAATAACGCGCACCGGTAAGCCCAGCCAACCCTGCGCCAATAACAATGACATCAGCATGACTGTCACTTGTGGCCCAAAGCGGCGCAGCTATTGCATCAGCCCCAATTAATAATGAACTAGCGGCTAAGCCCTTGATAACGTGCCTGCGTTGCATAAGGTACCTCAATTGCTATTAACACCAAATTGGTTTTAGCCAATAAAAAAGCGAGATAACTCGCTTTTTTATAAGTTGATAACGACGTGAAACATTAGCGCATCACGCTCTGTATTTGAGCATCAAACTAGAACTTGTATGAAGCCGTGATACCAAATTCACGACCTCGACTTGGTGCAACAGGAAACGCGCGAGCGCCATAAGCAAAGCTCTGTACATCAACATATCTAAATACATAAGTAGGCGTGTCATCATCCGTTACGTTGTTCACCCAGGCTGTTAAACGTATATTCTCTAGCTGAACACCTGTTTTGAGGTGTAAAAGCTTACGCGAGCCAGTTTCAATCAGGTTATGTACATGGGCATAACGCGTTGAGTCGTAAGCAAAGTCCAAACGGCTGAACAACTCCATACCATCATTAATTTGGGTCGAATAATTTAGTGCTAACGTGGCTTCGTTTTTCGGTACTTGTGGCGGTGTATTGCCTTTTAAGTCACCAAACTCGCGCAGGTTGTCACCTACACAGAAACTAGAAGCACCGCCAGGGGCGAAGAAGCGACATTGATTAGAGTCAAACAGCTCTTCAAACTGTGCATCCGTACGTGACAGGCCAAAGTCCAAGTTGAAGTGCTCGTTGATAACCCATTTACCTTGAATTTCAATCCCTTTGATTTCAGTAGAGCCTGCATTAGAGGTATAAGAAACGGGTGGACCCTCAACCTCATCATAGCTATCCGTCAGTTGCTGCTTAGTCCAATCCATAGTGTACGCCGCAGCAGAAACGTATAAGCTGCCATCAAACATGGTGGACTTAACCCCTAGCTCGTACATCACCATGTCTTCTTCATCAATAACCACTAAGTCATCAGGTAACAAAGTGCTGGTGTTAAAGCCTCCAGGGCTGTTACCTTCAGAGCGCGTTAAATAGACTAAAGTGTCGTCATTGACATCGTACTCGGCGATGAAGCGCGTGGTCGTGCTGTCAAACTCATTGCTGACATCGGCGAATTGTTCATTTTGAATGAGGGTGTCATACGCTTCGGTCGTGACTTCATCGCTTGAGCGACGTATTTCAGCTGATAAACGGAAATCATCGGTAAACTCATACGTTCCCATCGCCATAAACGCAGTGTTGTCTAGCTCTTCAGCGAAGTTGTCTACCGCTGAGGGCTCTGCTTCTGAGTGCCATATGTATGCACCGACTGACCAATATAGCCTGTCGTCAAATGCACTGGAACTGAAACGAATTTCATGACTGTATTCATCTGAGCCAGAGGAATCAAGGGTATACCAGGAGTCTGCCGACGTGAAATAAGGCCCACCACTGAAAAAGCCAAAACTAAAGGATTGTTCATCGCCGTTGTAGGTCTGATCCAAGCCTGTTTCACCATCATAGGAATTCCAACCGCTGATCAAAGAGACTGTTCCAAAGTCAAAGTGATGGTTTAATTTGAAGCTGATGTGCTCGCTGGTATTACGCAGGCCATAGTCGTCATTATCTAAAAATCCACCGCCACCAATGCTGATAGGCTGGTCCGTTAACGCTTCGCCGCAGTAGTAAGGGCGCGTGTCTAAGAAGCAGTTGTTCTCTTCAGCCCCTTGAAAGCCAAACGGCTGGGTTTCATCGTCGTTTTCGTTGTAAATATAGTTAAGGGAGATATCGGTATTTGTACTCGGGGTAAAGTACAAACCTAGCATGCCAGATTTGGTTTTCTCGCCGCCTACATCGGGGCCATCTTCTTTGGTGTTGTTCCAATCACCGTCGTAACTGTCTGCGGAAACAGATGCTCTAAAAGCGAACATATCATTAAGCTTACTCGAAACCCCTGCGGCAAGTTTTTGGTTACCGTTTTGGCCCAAGGTTAAATTAACATAGCCTGATAATTCATCCGCTGGCTTGCGAGTAATGAAGTTGATAGCACCAGAAAAGGTACGGCGACCATATTGAGCACTTTGCGGCCCTTTAACAATCTCTACCCGCTCAATCAAATCTAGAGGCAAGCTTTGAATCGAACCACCAAAATATACGCCATCAATAAAATAGGAGGCTTTTTGTGAACCGAACCCTGGGATCCACGATACGCCACGTATCACCGGAATATCAGATTGACGACCAAAGGTTTTCTCCATGGACATACCCACTGCACTAACGGCAATATCATTAATGTTTTGCAGGCCACCTTTTTCAATGTCATCCGCATTGAAAGTCGTTACAGAAATAGGAATTTTGTTAAGCGTTTCTTTACGATAACGAGAAGTTACCTCAATTAACTCAATCGCCTCTTTATTAAATTCGGTTTCAGTATCTGGCGCGACCTCTTGGGCGAAGGCCCCGAGTGGCGCGGCGACAAATGGTGCCACTAGGGCTAACGTAATCATTTGCGCTAATTTGCTGCGACTGTAATGCATGTTCATGGATGGTCCCTCTGACTTTATTGTAATAGTTCGGTTTTGTGTGCATTCCCGGAAACACGAATGTAACGAGCTGACGAATATCACTTTAGCCAAATTTGCACGGACAAATTCGCCCAAAATTTCCACGATTGACATTTATCAAAGAGAATGAGTTGATAAATGTCAATGTCATCCCCTGATCAAAAATGGTGACGCATGCGTTTGACTGAAGATAAGAAGGTTGGGTAAGTCGTTGCTAATAAACATAAAAAAGGCGGGTTAGTTAATCACCCGCCTTAATTGCTCTGTGTCTTGAATTGCATATCAGAAGCTAAAATGAGGCCGTGTTTCCTTGATTTTTAAGCCTGCCTGCATCCAGCGCAAATTCATGCCAGTGGTGGGATTAGTGCGGTCGCTCCAAATATAGGTGATGGTTTTACCTGTGGCATCATCAATCAGACCCAGTTTGAAAATAGGATCAAAGGTATTCTGATAGGTCAGTAACGCCAGTTGAATCGAGTAGCCTGACTTTTCACCCGTTTTAGCGTCCTGCAAAGGCACTATTTGCCCTTCGTTGTGCAGCAGTAAATTGCGGTTAAACACCCACTTGGCATCCTCGGGGGCATCTTTACCGCCAATCCGTGTGCCGCCCCAGCCAGTAAAATAAACCACTTTTCGGTTTTTATGAGGAATACCCGCTTTGTTGCCAAACACATAGTTACCATCTTCATCGGCGGCTTTGTCGGCTATCCAAATTTCGTTATCGGTTAGCCGCAATGTATCGTTAAAAAATATCTTCTTGCCACTGCGCTTTGACACGATGCTGCAGGTATCCTGGCCCATGGTGCCATCAAAATACTGGCCGTTGTATCGCCAGTACACTTCGCACCCTGGATAGGTCGTTATCTCGTCAGTACTCAATGTTTGGTATACCTCAGGGTGCAAGTGGGAATCGGCATATTTGGCTTCGTCTTTGAACCGATAAATATTCAGTTGCAGTGCGCCCTTTTCTTCATTGCGAATAAATTGGTACAAGCGCTGACGATACACCTTGCTTGGGTCGCCATCCATGTACTGTTTTACAAAGTACGTGGTGCCCTCAAGTGCCGGTGTTGCAAGCGGCGCGAATACATGATGAATATGCTCGTGAACCTGTAAACCTGGCTCCTTTTCTTTAGATATATTGTCTTGCCAGTGCTGTTCGTGATTATCAAATTCAGCGGCAAACCACTGGTGGAATAATGCTTCTTGAAGAGTGTCTTTAGCTTGTATCTGAGCTGACGCCATTGAAGCGCTCTTTTGGCTCGCGCTGTTTTGGCTAGCGCCTTCTTGGCTGGCGCTCTTTTCGCTGGCGCAACTGGCTAAACTTGCGGCCACACATAATGCGGCAATGATCTGTTTCATAGCTTTCCCTATTGGTTAAATAAACGCATTTTTGCTGCGCATGGTGGCAATATCTGTATCACTGTAACCCAGCTCAATAAGCAAATTTTCAGTGTCTTGGCTAAACGCCGGTAAAGTAAAACTGGGCTGTGCTGGCTCCTGTTTGAACTTCACCGGCACCCCTAAATGCAAGTTGCCTTGCTCATCCTTGAGCAGCATCTCTCGCTGGGCTAAATGTTCGTCACGAACGGCGTCATTCAAGCTGCGCACCGGTGACCAGCACACATCTATGTCAGCCAAGAATTCGCTCCATTGGCTCAGCGTTTTAGTCGCAAAAGTAGCGTGAAAGAAGGTTTTGACTGGCCGTTGTGCCTCACCAGGAGGTTCAGAGCAAAGCGGAATTAAATCTTCTCTGCCCAGTGCCGTCAGTAAATTTTTAGCAAATTTAACTTCACTGCCACCAAGCGTTAGGTGCTCGCCGTCGCGGGTTTGATAAATGTTATACATGGCTGCCCCGCCCCAACTACGCTCATTTTTAGGCTCAGGTGAGCGGTTTTCGGCAAAAGGTGGGCCCATAACGTTGGCGTACCATGCCACCAGCGAGTCTTGCATAGAAATATCAAGGTAATCCCCTCGCCCAGTTTGTTGACAGCGTAACAACGCCATCAACACCCCAGAAAAGGCCATTAAGCTGCCCGCCATATCGGCCACTGGCATAGCCGGTTGCGCTGGTTTTCCATCTCGTCCTTGATTGATTTGCAAAGCGCCTGAGTCCGCTTGAATACTCAAATCGTGGGCGGGGTTCCAACGTTTAGGCCCCGTTTGGCCATAAGCCGAAATTGAACAATAGACGATCTTGGGGTTAATTTTTTTAATCGTTTCAAAATCAATACCGAGGCGCTCAACTACGCCGGGGCGAAATGCTTCCACCACCACATCAACGGTTTCGCAAAGCTTATAAAACGCCTGTTTTCCTGCATCACTTTTTAAATTTAAGTTGATGCTTTTCTTGCCGCGAAACACATTTCTGAACCACACAGACTGGCCGTTTTGCTTCAAGCCGATTTCACGCACTGGCTCACCTGTGGGCGGCTCTAGGCTAATAACTTCTGCGCCGTGATCCGCCATCATCATGGTGAAGTGCGGTCCGGGTAGAAACAAAGATAGGTCGAGTACTCGATAGCCGTCTAACTTCACCTAATACCTCTTATAAATAATCGATTGAAAGCACGTTTTACCATGTCGCTTTATACGGCTTTATTAGCGCTAAGCTCAGCGATGTCTGCTTGGCTGTAGCCCAGCTCATGGAGTAAATCTTGGGTATCTGTGCCCATAGGCACGGCGGCGTTTCCGCTTAACCGCTGCCCATCGAGCTTGATCGGGTTAGCCAGTATTTCCATTTTTTCATTCTGAGGATGAGGCACCCTTTGCACCATGCCAATGTCCCGAATGTACTGGTTATTCAACGCTTCTGGTACATCGTAAACCGGCGCACAAGGAATACGCCCTTTTAGCTCTTCCAACCAATGTGCAGTGGGATGAGCAGCCAAGACGCGATCGATTTCAGTGGTCAGCACATCGCGGTTTTCACGCCGCCCTGCAACTTGGGCAAAACGTGATTCTTTAAGGACTTCATCATCGAGGATATCAACTAGCACATCCCAAAATTTGTCCGTCATGGCCATCAGAAATACGAAACTGTCTTGGGTTTTATACAGCTGACACGGCACTGTGGCTGGGTGCGCCGAGCGCGCAACGCGCTGCACCACATGACTTTCGTTTAAGTACCAAGTAGCCGGGTAAGATAGCTGATGAAGGGCTACATCGAACAGGGATACATCTACGTCTCGCCCCTGACCCGTGCGGTGAGCCCCTAACATAGCGGCGGTTAAACCTAATGAAGCGACAGCACCTGTCATAAAGTCCACCATGGACACCCCAAAGCGTGTTGGCGCCTGATCTGGCTCGCCAGTGAGAGACATCAAACCCGCTTCGGCTTGCATTAAATAGTCATATCCCGGCCAACTGGCGCGGTCGTTGTCTCGGCCATAGGCAGATAAATGCCCGCAAACTATTTTCGGGTTAATGTGCTTTAACTGCTTGTAGGTAATTCCCAATTTTTGTGGCTGATCGCCACGTAAATTGTTGGTCACGGCATCGGCGGTTTTAACCAGTTTTTCGAACACTTTTCGCCCCTCTTCTGATTTCAAATTCAGGGTCAGGCTTTTCTTGTTTACATTAAAAGTTTGGTAAAAATAGCTGTCGTTTTCCCCTAGAAAAAACGGCCCGGTTTGACGAGAAACATCCCCTCCAATGGCAGGGTTTTCAATTTTGATCACCTCTGCCCCCAAGTCTGCTAAATACATAGAGCCGTAAGGGCCTGCGCCGTATTGTTCAACGGCTATAATTCGTACACCATCAAGGGGAAGTTGTGTCATGGCTGTGTCCTTTTTTGCGCTTTACCAGCGGTATTTTGACTGTTCTTAGGTATGAAACCACACTTAGTAAGTGCATTGACTAAGCGTGGCTGTTGGCGTTAGATTTTGTTTTTATCGATGATTTGTTTGGCAATAATAATGCGCTGCATTTCATTGGTGCCCTCGCCGATACACATCAACATAGCATCTCGATAGTAACGCTCGATATCGTATTCCACTGAGTAGCTGTACCCGCCAAAAATACGCATAGCTTCGTTGGCACAAAATACCCCAGCTTCAGAGCCAAAGTATTTCGCCATGCCCGCTTCCATATCACATCGCTCATTAGCATCGTATTTGGCGGCGGCTTGTTCAATCAACAAACGCGCGGCTTCCACTTGCGTGGCCATTTCGCCCAACTTGAGCTGGATTGCCTGATGTTGGCAGATAGCTTTACCGAAGGTTTCACGCTCTTGTGCGTAGCGCACCGCTAACTCAGTGGCGCCTCTGGCAATGCCCGCACCACGCGCTGCTACGTTAATACGCCCAAGTTCAAGGCCGCCAATAGCGTGTTTAAAGCCTGAACCTTCTTTTTCACCGACTAAATTAGCTGCCGGGACACGCACGTTTTCAAATACGACTTCACAGGTATCGATGGAGCGATAACCGAGCTTTTTCATTTTTGATACGGTTATGCCGGCTTTGAATTCGCCGTTTTCATCTTTCGTTTCAACGATAAACATACTGGTGCCGGTATGTGCTGGCACCGCATCAAGGTCTGTTTTCACCAGTACAGCAAGTGAATTACCGTTTAGGGAATTGGTGATCCAGGTTTTTGCGCCATTAATGATGTAATCATCACCATCTTTCACTGCAGTTGTGCGTATGGCTTGTAAATCCGTGCCTGCATTTGGCTCAGTCAAAGCCACCCCGCCACGTAATTCACCAGTGGCCATCAATGGCAAGAAGCGTTCTTTTTGTGCCTGAGTACCGCAGCGCTCAATGGCTGAAGCTTGAATCAAATGTGAATTAAAGATGCCGCTAGGAGCCATCCAGGCTGATGCCACTTTCATCACGATTTTGGCGTATATCGACGCAGGCAAACCTAGCCCACCATACGCTTGGCCGATGGTGGCACCAAACAAGCCTAGCTCTTTCATTTGCTCAGCCAGTGCATGAGGGTATTTGTCTTCTTGATCATATTCTTTAGCGATGGGGCGAACGTCGTTCTCAACCCATTTATCGATCATGTCTATGATCCCTGACTCATCTTCTTTTGACCATGCTTCAGACATAGCAAACCTCTATTGATTAATAGTTAACTTTTTCTTCTACTGAGTAACCTTGTTTCGCAATTAACATCTTGCGCACAAAACTGCATACCTGCTTGCCGTCTTGGTTGAAACCGAGTGTTTCAACGGTCACTATCCCAGCACCTGGGCGCGACTTAGACTCGCGCTTGTCCAGTACTTTTGACTCTGCATATAAGGTGTCATCTTCAAAAACGGGGTACGTCATTTTGATGTCTTCCCAGCCTAAATTGGCAATGGCTTTTTGGCTGACATCTGTCACGCTCATGCCCACCATTAGGGCTACGGTGAAGGGTGAGCACACAATGCATTTACCAAATTCACTGGCTTTGGCGTACTCGTCGTCAAAATGCATAGGGTGAGTATTCATGGTTAATAACGTGAACCAGGTGTTGTCCGTTTTGGTAATAGTTCGCCCAGGGCGATGTTCATAGGTGTCACCTACTGTGAACTCTTCAAAACATCTGCCGAAGGTTTCGCGATAACGGTTGTCGCCGACTTTTTTTACATTCTGTACCATTAGTTTTCTCTCTCGGTTATCAATTTGAAGATGCGTTTTTGACTAACGCTAATGTTCGTTGACAGGCCAAAATAATTGGCCTGTCGACCATTTTATTGTTTACCACGACCACGCCTGCGTCTGGCACATCGACTGCGGCCATGACGTCTTTCGCGTAAGCCACTTGTTCTGCACTGGGCATAAACGCTTGATGAATAGCCGGGATCTGGCAAGGATGAATCGCCGCTTTACCGCTAAACCCAAGCGCTTTGACTTGGTTGGTTTCATCCACTAGAGCAGCTTCATTTTTGATGTCCACATAGGGCACATCAATCAGGCCAACGTTGGCCTTCGCCGCCGCGAAAACCAGCTGGCTGCGCACAAAAAGCAGGGGTTGATAACTAAATTCACAGCGCAGTTCTGCCGCCATATCGGCGCCGCCAAACATGATGTGTTCCACTTGCTTGCTCGCACTGGCAATTTGATAGGCGTTTTCAAGCCCTTCTAAGGTTTCGATAAGGGGGATAAACCGTCTGTTGCCCTTGCCAATAACGTCCTGAGCATGCAACACATCTTCTGCTGATTCACATTTGGCTAGCATGACTACATCAGGCGCTATTGGCGCATTCGCGAAGGCCTGTAAATCTTTTTCACCCGTTTGCGTGCCCACAGGATTGATGCGCACACACAGTGTTGGCGTTTTTTGCACGCAGGTTAAAACAGCGTCCCGCGCGGAATCTTTATCACCTGGGAGCACGGCATCTTCTAAGTCGATGCAAACGAGATCAGCCCCTGCCCCTAGGGCTTTTTCGAAGCGCTCTGGGCGTGAGCCCGGTACAAACAGCAAGGAGCGTAAAATGCTGCTCATGATGTTGCTCCGTCCTGCTCTTTAGCGACGTAGCTCGTTGCAGGCACTTGCTCTTGAAACGTTTCAGCGATTTGCTGACGAGTGGTAAACCACACCCCGGGCTTTTCGCTCACGTACTTCAAAAATGCGTCTAGTGCGCCAATGCGCCCAGGGCGACCTATGATGCGCAAATGCAACCCTAAGCTCATCATTCTAGGCTGCTCTGCACCTTCTTCGTACAGTACATCAAAGGTATCAATGGCGTATTTCAACCAGGCGTCCGGTGTTAATGACGGAGCAACCCACATCTTCATATCATTTGAATCTAGGGCGTACGGCACTATCACCATGGGTTCATTTGTACCTTGCACTGCATCCCAAAATGGCGCGTCGGCGCTGTAATCATCCATGTGATACAAGAAGCCTTCCTCTTGCAGCAAACGACGGGTATTTTCGGTGAGCAAGTAACGCGACAACCAACCTAGAGGCCGCTTACCAGTGGTTTTTTCAATGCTGGTGACCGCATCTTTTATAAACTGACGCTCTTCGTTTTCGTCCATGCGAAACTGAAACACCCATCGATAACCGTGTGAGCAAGTTTCATCATTTCGACGTTGTATTGCTTCTGCGATTTGCGGCGCTCGCTCTAAGCTTAAGGCTGCGGCTGTCCACGTGGCAGGCATCTGGTATTTATCGAGCAGTTTGATGATGCGCGGTGCGCCCTCATTGATCCCGTATTGATAATTCGATTCGTTACCGTAATTGCGCATGGGCTTTTTGAGGTGAACTTGTAATTCGTCCACCGGCTCCATGCCTTTATCGCCCTCTTTGACATTGTACTCAGAGCCTTCTTCAACATTCACCACGATAGACATGGCAAGGCGTTTATCTTTTGGCCATTTAAAATCTGACATCAAATTGCTCTCTTATTTTTTTACTTTTTCAGCGCGTTTATGGACGTACATCGTCTTTCTATGCACGTTTATCGCTAGTGATACTCTTCGCCGCCGGACACGTTCATGCACTCACCCGTGATGTAACTGGCTTGATCTGAACATAAGAAAGCGCATGCTTTGGCGGTGTCTTCTTGCAAGCCTGGTCGGCCCAGAGGAATGCGGTCTCGCATGTCTTGCATATACTGTTCGTGGCCTTTGCCAGTCACCTCTGAGAAATGCGCGTTCTGCCACGCGCCCAAGCCCGTAGTCACGTGATTTGGGCAAATTTCATTGACGTTTATTTTGTGGCTTCCAAGCTCAATGGCCGCTACGCGAGTTAAGCCGTTCATGCCATGTTTTGAGGTGGTGTAAGCGGAAGCATGGCCGAATGCTGATTTAGATGCTTGGGAGCCAATATTAATAATTTTGCCACCCTTGCCCTGCTTAACCATTTGTTCAGCAGCGTATTTAATGCCAAGGAAGGTGCCACGCAGGTTAACGCCAAGTACGGCGTCCCATTCATCCACTTGCATGTCTAAAATGGATTTCATCAAGTAACCGATACCGGCATTGTTTACCCAAATATCGACAGATCCGTAGGTATCTACTGCGAATTTCACTGCCGCTTGCACGTCTTTTTCATCCAGTACATTGCACACAAACGCGCTGGCTTCGCCGCCCGCTTGCTTTATGTCTGCAACGATTTGGTTCATTTCATCGCTGTGACCGATAGCACTGTCAGGGGTGTGTTCACTAACAGATTTACCGATGTCAGTGAGCACCACTTTGCAGCCCTCTGACGCTAGGCGTTTTGCCATGGCTTCACCTAGTCCAGCTTGGCGACCCGCGCCGGTAATGACGGCGACTTTGCCTTGTAATTCAGGGTATTGAGACATAGCGTTACCTACAGTTTTGAGGTCATGATAAAAGTAGGGTTATCAGCGAATTGCTGAAATTCCGCGGCGACTTTTTGCATAGTCTGCGTGGCGACATCTTGACCGAATTGGTCCATGTCATTGATTTTGAGGATTTCGATATATTGATAAGGCGGCGTTGACTCACTCATCAACACACCTTCAGCCTTTAGCACTTCAAATGAATCGACCGATGCAAGACCGCCTGCGGTAGGAATATCCGTTTGTATGGCCCATTGACGATAAACACTTTCATCAACGCCGGCTTGTAGATTGAATAATACGACTATGGTGGTCATTGGCTGCCTCGACTAAAATAATTTGTACGGACAAATTTAGAGGGCACCACAAGACAAGTCAATCATTGCTGAAATTAGCTTTTAAGAAATTGACAAAAGGCAATTGGCGATTGATTGCTGCGTATAAGAGGCATTGCGTCAAACATGGGAAATGAGCAAATAGACTGCCACCTCATCCCGGGCAAGGTTGCTACTTACTTTGACAGCTAGCTATTGGCGAGAAGCGGACTTTGTGGATTTGTGGATTTGTGGATTTGCGGATAATGAATAAATCATCCCGGCAGGTTAACAAGCTAACGACTCGATAGTGGTAACGACATGAGATTATTGTTAAGTGCGAGTCAATAACGGCATAGATTAGACGACTAGTTTCATCAATTCTTCGTGACCAAAAATCGGAAAAGTTTTCCTTTAAAGGCTCGGGTTTACCAATCCCATCAAACGCATCTCGCTTAGTCGCAATGAACTCTCTTTTTACTATCTTCGCCACTTCCCCTAAAACTTAGATATTGAGCTAACAACAATTGGCTAAATAACTAAACGGTGACCTAGTGTTTTAGTCATTTGGCGCATGCTTGTCATAGTCAAATTTACAGGGTATTTATACGCATAAGATTAAAAAATTAGTCAAAGAATGGACTAGGCTAGTAAAAATATAAGCCACACTCTCATTATATTTTGCTTTTTGTTTGTTATAAAAATATGCAAACACTACCCCCCCAACAAAGGTATACGCAAGTGTATACCAAGCCAAACCATCTCTTAATAAATGAAAACATGAAAATAATGAAGCACTTACAATTATGTAGTAACAGCCCGATATTCTTACTTTGAAGCAAATTCGATAAACTATTACGCAGAAAAATAATGTTTCGAATAATGGGGCTAGAACAAGAAGTGAAGTAAGTTTTTCGAAATTCCCGAGGAGATCTTGGCTTCTCAAAAGTAAGAGAAACGGCCATTGCTCATGCTCTAATAAATTGTGCAATAGTATGTAGGCAGCTTTAATGACTTTAGCTGAGACAAAAACAATTAGACTGTAAAGAGGTAACTCTTTTAAGAAAAAATATCTATATTTGTGCATAACGTCCTTGTAACCAAAACACTCTTTATCAAGAATCCCATATGTAACTTCTCGATTTAATTTTTATTGTCACCAATATTTAGTGCGACTTGCTCTTTCCTATTAAAATCTACAAGTAAAATATTTTCCATATATAGTTTGATAACTTATCGAGTATTACAAAATCGAGGGGATCACCTGATAACAACTAAGCGTAAGTATCCACACTTTTGCTGAACGCGGGATTCATGGCCTTACCCTGCAATTTTTGTAAGTCAGCCAGCACATCACGGAAATTTTCCGTCGATTGGCCGGTGCTTTCTCGATAGGAAATTCTATTTTGGTAATAATCGATGAAGTTTATTTTTTCATCCTGCACGGCTTGCATCTGCGCCTTGGTGTTCGATGTGAGATCAATACCATCCGCGGGCAGTACAACGTAGCCAAGCGGAACGACCCCCGCTTTTACCAATTGATTATATTCTCGGCGTGACATGTTGGTGAAATCATACTCGTCACCAGAGTCTTGCTCGCTTGTAGTGTGAAGTGCTGGGGCGAGTTGCGCCGCTTTATTGCCGCTACTTGGCAATTCATTGCCCGAGGTACTAAGACGTGTATTCTCGCTAAGTGCCGCTAACACTGAATTTGATTGAACTTGCATTGTGACTCCCCTAATAGCTTACGGTGATTTTCCACGCTTATATTTATGACATAGCAAGGGGTATTCCAGCGGCGCGATAAGGGTGTTTTTTTGTGCGGTTTTACTTGATGTTTAGATTTGGCATGCTAATTCGGCAAATGATAAAAAATAATCTTTGCTATGTGTGCCTATAAAAAGGCATTTTTGTTATATTCCCTAGATTGTGCACTGTAATTTAAATTTTTTCGGATGGCGTATTAATTCATGTCAAAATCTCTTCTACATCCAAGACACTGGGCGAGCTGGTTTGCAGTACTTATTCTTAGGATCATTGCCTTACTTCCCTTTAAAGTAAAAATGTTAGCAGGCAGTGCATTTGGCAAAATCGGCTATCGATTTTTCAAACATCGTCGCCATATCACTACCACTAATATTGCACTGTGTTTTCCTGAAAAATCTGAAGCGGAACAAGAACAACTGGTCAAAGATATTTTTGTGGCCAATGGCATTGGCTTTTTTGAAATTGCATGGGCTTGGTGGGCTAAACCTGAGTCATTACGTAAACGTTTTAGCGTACAAGGCTTAGAGGTATTACAAGCTGCGACGACCAACAATCAAGGCGTATTGCTGATAGGCGGTCATTATACCCATTTAGATTTAGCGGGAATGATGGTCAACTTAGTGGCGGATATGGACGTTATCTATCGTAAAAATAATGATCCAGTTTTTGAATACGTGATCACCGAAGGCAGAAAACGTGTCTTTAAAAACGTATTTGAACGCTCTGATATGCGCGCCATCATTCGCTCACTGCGCGAGGGTCGCGTAGTCTGGTTCTCACCGGATCAAGATCACGGTATCAAGAACTCTGTATTCGCGCCGTTTTTTGGTATACCCGCCACGACTGTCACATCAGCCAGTAAATTAATGCGCTTAGGCAAGGCCAAACCGGTCTTCGTCGCCCATAAACGTGACCTTGAAACCAATCAATATAAAATCACCTTTGCTATTCCAGAAGCTGAATTTCCAAGTGGTGATGATGTGCAAGACGCCACCATTATCAACCAAATGATTGAAAGCGCGATCCGTGAGCAACCTGATCAATACATGTGGGTACATCGCCGCTTTAAAACACGCCCGCCAGGGGAGCCTTCAGTTTACTAGTCGCTTGATTTTTACACGCGGAGGTAGCGATGCTCACCAGCCCTTCGCTTGTGCAGGTGTTTTTATGTAACGTCAGAAAGTTTCGCGCTTTAGACCCAGTTCAAAAACGCTAGTTTAGCAGTGTGTAGTTCAGGTATTCCCACGCCAATTGCACACTGTACAAAGGCGGATAAGAATAGTCTTCGACCTCCGCGACCATGTACTGTGGCGTGTCAAATTCAGTGTGGTTGAATAAGGCCGCCCAATCGATTTTCCCGCTTGCGCCCAGTTCTTTGTAGTCTTTGATATGCCGACTTAAAAATCGCTTCGGGTATTTTGTGAAATACGCTTCTGCTGATACTCCTGCAACATGCATCCAATAGATGTCGGCTTGAAACGAAACATAGTCTGGCTCAGTGTTTTGTAAAAAATAATCATAGATAAGCACGTCTTCGACTGTCTTAAATTCATCAGCATGATTGTGAAACGCAAAGGTTATCCCCTGTTCCTGGCATAACTTTCCAATGGCATTGTAATACTCTGTATAACGCTGTAGTTGCGCTAAGTTTTGTATTGAATCCAGTTGATTATTGGAGGTAGTTAAGTATTTCACACCCGCTTGTGCGTGATCATGTATCGTCTTTGACCACCAATCCATGGCCACCTGCCAGTCATCAGAAGCAGGTAAGTCATAAAAGGTCATCGACCCTAAAAACTGCATACCACTATCTTGCACCACTTGGCGAAATTTTACTGGTGACATGCCGTAAAACGTACCTTGGTCATACACAAATTTTTCTACAAATCGATAGCCCATTCTGCTCAGCTCTCGTAGTGTTCCAACGGGATCGTGCAGCATATCTTGGTGCACAGAAACCAATTGAATACCGATATTTTTATCCTGTGGATTAGCTTTGATATACCGCGTTTCCCAAGTGTTTTTACCCGATTTATCAAACCCTTTTAGCAACACATTGGTTGGACTTTGAAAGTCAAATTCGACGGCTAAATAGAAGTCTCCGTGCATATCGCGATCGCGCATTTTCCAATGACTATCCGTCGAGAAGCGCCCTTCTCCTTTAAAAATAACCCCGTCTTGGTTTTGCCCTAAGGCGATAATGTGGTCTGTCTTCGCGTCGTGGCCAATAAGCTCCGTCAGCAATGTTTGATATTGCCCTTGTTGGTATTGCAGCACTTGAACTTGAATCGATCGCCCACCCATAACTGCAGTATTGGTCATTTTAATGGCGGGCAAAGCAGCGACCTTGTCAGTCGTTGCATGCTCGCTACTCACCCAATGGCCAACATATTGATGTAAACGAGCGACTTGCGAGCCAAGTAATTCTTGCGCATTCAACTGAGAAACAAAAAGGGCGATCATTACAAGCATTGCGGTCACTTTCATATTTATTGCCTGATATTTATTGTTCTGAATTCATCCCACCGGCTTTGGTGTATCTACACATCTGCTTTTTAAACCACCACGCTGAGCTTCGTCGCTTCACTAGCAAGGCGCTTTAACCTTATTTCATCCATCTAAAATTCATCTTAACTGGGACAAGGCTATTGTGAGTATTATGATTTTTCAATTTACATGCATGTTTGTCGTTAACAGCACAAGCCTAGAATGGCTCACCTCTGTTAGCCTAAAGCGCTACTCGAACAACCATCTTGATTAAACTGGCTGGATGCAATACTTTAGCGCGCACATAATTTTGCAAATGAGTTACCCGTGTTTTATTTAGTCGCCGTCACCGTTTTATGGGCATTTTCGTTTTCACTGATTGGTGAGTATTTAGCAGGTTCAGTGGATAGCTACTTTTCTGTTCTTACCCGGGTGTTACTGGCGTCTTTGGTGTTCTTACCCTTCCTAAAGCTTTCACTGCTGAGCGCCAAGCAGAAACTTGCTTTGGCCTTTTTAGGCGCGTTGCAACTGGGTATGATGTACATCTTTTTCTACCATTCGTTTCTTTATTTATCGGTACCAGAAGTCCTGCTGTTTACTATCTTCACCCCGCTTTACGTGACTATGCTCAATGATGCCTTATTCAAGCGGTTCACCCCTTTTCATTTATTGTGTGCGCTAATCGCCACCTTTGGCGCAGCCGTCATTCGTTTTGAGGGCATTAGCGAGCACTTCTGGATGGGCTTTTTTATTGTACAAGGAGCTAACCTTTGCTTTGCGCTTGGTCAGGTGGGCTATCGAAAACTGGCCACCACCTTCCAACCAGATGTGGCTAATCACACTATATTCGCCTGGTTCTATCTTGGGGCATTGGCTGTCGCCTTACCTGCCTTTTTCATGTTCGGTAACACAAATCAGTTACCTCAAACGCTAAGCCAATGGGTCGTGCTGTTGTGGTTGGGCGTGATGGCTTCAGGAATGGGGTATTACTTTTGGAATCAAGGGGCGCTTAAGGTTTCAGCGGGCACCTTAGCCACAATGAATAATGCATTGATCCCCGCAGGTCTCGTTGTAAATCTACTGCTGTGGCAAAAAGACACCGACTTTAGCCGCCTTGCACTTGGCGGTTTAATTATTGCTATTGCACTTTGGTTATCGCAAAAGCGCAGTGAAACAGCCGCTGGGTAAGCTAGCTCGTAAGTGCTTGTTAGCCTAAAAATGTGTTTTTAATTGAGCACAAAGCAAGTTATGCCCGCTGATAAAGGCTTGTCATTTTATAGTCTTTTCGTGGGCCTTTTACCTGCCACGTAGACTCCCAGCGCGGTCCATGCTCAAACGCATAACTCACTACATAAAGATCGTCACCGCACAGGTGCTTGGCATAGGGTTCGGCGGCGCTGAAGGTATGAAAATATCGTTTATCATCAAATAACACCTCAATTTTGCCGTCTGCTTGCTGTTGCCACACGTAGGCGCGTTCGGCTTGAAGTGCACGGCCATCTGGCGCTGTGACCACCCCAGTTTCGTGGTAATGCAAATCTGACTCAACCCAACTAAAGTCAGCCTGCCCTTCAAACACAAAAGTCTCACCACTACTTTGCAGGATCTGCCTGTTTAGCTGCCATGCTCCTACAAAGTACGCAAGGTAAGAAGGCGAGTCACTGAGTGACGTCACCGCTGTTTGAGGTGCTTGAGTGTCTTGATCGACGGCATTATTTTTAGTGACCAAAATCATTGCTCATCAATTTAATCGTTATCAAAGCAGTACTTGTAAAAGCGGCAGTTATAAAAGCGGGTCTTATAAAATCAGAACTCATTCAAACCATACTCCCACATTCACTGAGCCAATCAACACGCGACGAACGTAACGCAATCTCGTTACCAAAAGTAGCTTGCTGTAACAGATAATTGATCAGAGCGCCCTGGCGTGCCGGGGATCTCTTCAAAAGATTCATCCCACAAGTTATCAACCGCCACCACCACATTGAAGCCGTCTATCTGTGGCGGTGAATAGGTCAACGAGATATGGGTGAAAAAAGCGCTATCGCCGCCATTTCTCAACAGGTTGTCTTCTTGTTTTCGCCATTCATTATCTACTTTGAGCTCAAGCGCTTCAGCGGGATACCAAATCACACCCAAGGTGAATCGATGGGGTGGATAGTTTAGCGCGTAGAAACTTGCATCTATATTTTCATCTCGATAGTCTTCAGATTTATCAAGATAGGTATAGCTCGTCACGACATCTGTGCTTTCTAAACGTGCAATTGCCATCAGTTCAACACCTATGGTTTCGATATCAACTGGGTTTGCCACCCGTGCGGATGTAGAGTCAAAGCGGTAAGTCCAATCAGTGAGTTCGTTGTCCCAGCGGTAGAACACAGCAGAATCTACGCGCCACGAGGCTTCATCTAACGACACGCCCAACTCTAAGTTTTTACTGGTTTCACGCTCAAGTGTGTCATTGCTTCTAAACAATCCGCTGGAGGTACTTCCACCAATGGCGGTATACCCTGCGACTTGCGTGGCTTCAGAATATGAAAAGTTCACCGTCCGTGTAGACTTGTCTGCGTTTGTTTTAAGCCAAACGATATCGCTTATCACGGATACCCGCGAATCATCGCGATTGGTGTCATCAAATGCCGCCCCAACACGAAACGTTAATTGTTCGTTGTCTTGCAAGGCAACTGCATATTCGGGCACCACACTGAACTTGTAGTAATCCCGCGAGGTGAAGTTGTTCTCAAGGGTTGTCGATTCAATCTCATCCGCTGTGAACTGCGCTGCATAGTTCAGCGCCAGTTTTGAATCCGTCATATGCCGACCCGATACTGCCACTGACTTTACCTTGGTTTCGTGAAACGCTTGAAAAGCCTCTGGGTTTTCCCTAGAAAAAACATAGTGATCGTTTTGTTGTCGGTAATAAGCTGACACTTCAAAGGTGCTTTGTTGTGCATATTGCTGCTGGTGATTAAACATCAACAAACGGGTTTCTAAGTCTTCTGTTTCGTTCACATTAAAAGGGGTATACAGGTTAGGCCAACCAAAAAATTTTTGTTGATAGCCGAAAAACAAATCCGTTTGCGAGGTGTCGCTTATGAGCTGCACCCGCCCAGATGCCCGTTCGAAACGGTGATCACCATTGTCTATGGTGCCATCGCTTTGGGAGCGCGAATACTCACCTTCAACGCCTGCTTTGTATTGTGATGAATCATCCAACGACCAAGAAACGGCGTTGTGTACCCTTTGCATATTAAAGTTATTGTTACCGGCCCCTAATGAAACACTGCCTGATGTATGAATAGGTCGCCATTTATAGGCCACTGAGCCCACCGAGCTATTTGCACCATAAAGTGAATTATCGACACCGGTTAAAATAGCGGGCGCCGTTAACATTTCTGGCGCAATAGGAATTTCTGCCACGTAATGGCCAGTTTGTGGGTCGATAAGAGTGGCACTGCCCACGCTAAAGCCGGTATTTTCGAAGATACCGCCGCGGATCGTCACGTCAGCCTGCGCTTCAGCCATGTTTCTGGATTGAAGGTCGACTCTGGGGTCGTATTCTAAATTAGAGATGGGAGAGTTAAAGGTGCCAACAGGTGATTCATTCGCTGTAGCTGCGCCTTCGATAGTCATTTTTTCGACGTCTTTTTCAGCGACCTTTTCAACGCCTCTCTCAATAGAGATGGCACTGTAGGCAGATATTGAGAAGGTAGTCGCCATAGTTGCGGTTATCGTTACGGCCATTTTCATTGCAGCGCGGAGCATTGTGTGTCCTTGTTTTGCATGCTTTTTTTGCATATCGTTATTTGTGTTTGTGTTTCTTAGAGCGTAATTCGCATACCTATATCATGATCATGGCGTGCTTTTACAATATCCTTACTTGCTGAACGATTTCATGCTCAGCCATTCGCTAGTTTTAAATCAAGCAACCTAGGCACTGTTTAGCATTTTTCTCGTTTTTATTCGTAAAGGCATGTTTGTTAACCCGATATTTAACCGGCGAGGATTGTATATGATTGGGCACTGCCTAGGAAGGTGAGACGTAATAATACCAATGCGCATTAATAAGTGCCCCCTCAGAATGCGCCCAGCGGTTTTTGATTAAGGCGTCGCTATGTAGGAATGGTATAAGGATAGGCTAATAGAGATGATTGCTCACAGGCATGGGCTTCAGCCTGTGCGCAATCTTACATTTTTACATTTACAAACCTGCTAAGTGCTTGAGGCAGCGCTTGTGTATCTGTTTGTCGACTTGTATGTCGTCACAAATGGCAAGCTCGCTCACCACTTGGTGAGCTCGTCTTGCACGGTTTGCATATCAGGGTCATCACGCTCTAACTCTTCTTTGTCCTGCTGCATAATACGCAGTACGCGCGCTAAATAAGCTTGGGTTTCAAGACTGCGTTTCGCTACTTCTTCTTTGCTTGGCTGATACTGGTCGAGTTCGCCTTTTTCAATCACGCCTTTGTCCACCAACATACATTCAAGAGACGATAAGCGCTCTTTAGTGACTGACAGCTCCATGGCCAGTGTCATGGCCACTGACAAAGCTTGCTCAGTTTGCTTATTGACTAAGAAGTAAGGACGCTGGCCTTTGGCTTTACTGCCCGCTAAATTCGTTTTTTCGCTTTGTGTCAGATGTTTTTTAATCTCACTCATGCTGCATTCTCACTTGTCTTTTCGACGACGTTTACGTCTTTATTACCGTCTTTTTTCGCGTTATTTTTTACATGCTGTCCTTTCCATAACCCAAGGGCGTTCCACACAGGTGAGCGGCCATAATCTTCACCGTCTGTTTTTGGCTTACCGAATATCTTTTCATCTACTTTGGATACCACCCCAACATCAAATAAATCGTTAGGATCGAAGCCACATTCGGCGAAAACTTTCGGCAAATCGAGCTCATGCATCGGCCCCCAATACGGTTCGTTATTAAAGTACGTATCCCAGTCGCGAATAAATTGCTGATAAACATCCATGCCTGTGTACTGGGGTTGTTCAAGGTGCAAGTTCAAACCGCCATCCGCTAGCAAGCGGTTGATGCTCTTGAGGATTTTAGGTAAAGACTGATGTGATAGTTCATGTAAAAACATCGAGGTGGTAATTAAATCGAATGAGCCGTCATCGTATTGACTGAGATCTTCAGCATTGGCTTGTACAAATTGAATATTGCTTAACCCTAGCGATTTGGCGCGAGCATGGGCGTATCGCAAACTTGGGCGCGCCACATCTACCGCAATCACCTCTGCATCAGGAAAATGCTCGGCCAAAGGCAATGCGTTATGTCCAACGGTACAACCAATATCCAGAATACGCTTAGGGGCAAAATCTGGGTGCTGAGTTTTAAGCCAGTTGGCAATGCCCTGCCCGCCACCGTCACTTAACGCGCCTAATAAACCGGCTGTGGTCACAAACAGGCCTAAATCGTAACTTGCCGCTACAGTGACATCGTTCTCAAAATATTCTTGGTAATAACACCCTGGCTGGCAATGTATATCCACAGAGCCCACATTCGGCGGAATACTCACGCTGTTATCTAGCTGGATGTTGCCATCGTTTTCACAGGCTTTATCCACCTTTGCCACTATGCCTTCAATCTGCCCAAGCACTTGAGAGCGTGCGGCTTGGTGGCGCATTTCCATGGTATTACGCCGTAGCGCACTCCACATTTGAAAGTAGCCGTTGTTCAACATATGTTTGCGCACGTCATGACGTGACGTTGGCTCTTTGCCTGTTTGCGCGATAATGGCAGGCTTTACCTGCTTTTCATAAGCGGTTTTAACGCCGGGCAATATTTGGCTGCTTAAATGCACGTTAAGGTGAGTCAGAAAATTCAATCGAGCCACTTCATCGTGACTCGCTACCGGAAACACATCGTGCTTGGTGAGCACGTCCCACGAAGGTAACGCATTGCTGTCGCTCATTATTCGCCTCCAATGATTTGATAGTCAGTTAATTCATAGTGGGTCTGCATGTATCCTTCAACGCCCGCTTTAAGCAACAAATAGTCATCGTCAGCACTCACCCACAAGTCATACGGCGGGTGCTCTTCAGGTAAGTTGCCTGCGGTATCGACCACTTGAAAATGCCGTGCGATGAATTTCCCTGCTTGCACCACAATGTTTTCTTCACCTACATAGCGAATACCTAGGCCATTCATTTTGAATAGTAAAGGCCCTGTCGCGCCGCGATGATCAGGTGAGGTCAGCATAATATCGGGGAAAAAGGTTTTTCCTGGCCCTTGCGATAAATCATAAAGCTTCATCAAGATACCGTCCCCGACGATAGGATGCGATTGTAACCATTTGACGCCTTGCTCAAGCTCAATTCGCTGGGTGATGCGCCCATCTCGCTGGTTATGAGTCTCACATTCAGCGTAGGTATCAGTAAAACGGATCCAGCCGCTGCCTTCATATTTATCCCCCACGGACAAACGCACGCTACAGTCTATTGGGCTGCAGTCCTGACGCATAGATTGCACCACATCGCGCACTACATTTGGCTCATCGTCTATTTCGCAGTGAGCATGCATGACTTGTACACCATCTGATTGAGTGGTGATGCTAAAAAACTCACGCCCTCTTTCTTGGCCAAATTTTTCTGGTTTTCTGCTGGTGTATTGGATCGTCCCGCGAATTGTTCTGTGCTTCATGTAGGGTCCTGCCTTTATCTGTGTAAGGTACCTTGTAGAGTACTGTGTAGAATGCTTCGTAGAGTGCTGTGTAGAATGCTTCGTAGAAATACACCCTAAACTTACTCTTCAAAGAGTACGTGACTAAGCCTGCTACGCATTTAGTATCACTTAAATCAACTGAGTGAATTGGTCGACGTCAATTTAGCTAGCAATTATATTTGCATGGAGTGCTAAAATTGAGTTATAAATATAATTGTTATATCAATAGTACATTAAGAAGAAGGTGCACCAAAAATTAACGCAATTCAAGGTTAAATTGTTGCCAATATTAGCCATAAAACCTATGACAATTATCAAAGATCTGAAGGTAACCCGATGCAAACGACCACTAAGACCGCAAAAGAGATTTATAACGACGTAAAAAATAACCCCGCGCGTAAACGTTTTGGCTTTGGTAATAAAGCGGTACTGGTCAACATCGATCCGCAAAAGGCCTATACCTGCACAGATGAGTTTGCCACCGCTTACGAAACCGACCCACGGCAAATGGAATACATCAATGAGATGTCAAAAACCTTTCGCGCTAAAGGGTGGCCAGTGGTATGGACCCATGTCGCTTACATGGATAGCGCCGAAGATGCCGGTATTTGGGGCACTCGCACGGACACTCCGGATTCACTGCAAAACATCAAGTTTGATTCACGGCGCAGTGAATTTGATGATCGCCTCGAAATCGATTACGTCAAAGATGTGGTTTATCTTAAAAAAATGCCCTCAGCCTTTTTTGAAACTCAGTTGCAGTCATTGCTGGTATGGCACCAAGTGGACACGGTCATTTTAACCGGCGGCTCTACCTCAGGATGCATTCGCGCCACAGCCGTTGACGCTTTATCTCGTGGCTATCGCACCATAGTGCCTGAGGAGTGCGTGGCGGATAAACATGAGAGTTACCACTACGCGAATTTAACGGACTTGTCTCTTAAATACGCCGACGTACTCACCTTAGACGAAGTGAATCAGTGGCTTGCTAAGTAATAAAACCTTAAGCGCAAACGACAGTACACAATAGGCAGAAAAATATGAAAAGCGATCCCGGATTTTACGACTATTGGCCTTACGAAAATCGCCCGAAAATTCGTTGGCCCGGCGGTAAAAAAATGGCCTTTTGGGTGGCGCCGAATATTGAGTTTTATGAACTGAATCCGCCAGCTAACCCATCTCGCAAAGCGTGGCCGCAGCCCTACCCTGCCACGCAAGGCTACAGTATCCGTGATTACGGCAATCGCGTGGGCCATCAGCGGCAAATGGACTTACTAGATAAATACGGCATTCGCGGCTCTATTTCGTTATCAACTGCCCTTTGCGATCACCACCCTGAAATTATTCAAATGTGCAAAGAGCGAGATTGGGAGTTTTTCAGCCACGGCATTTACAATACACGTTACACCTACGGCATGTCAGAGCAGCAAGAACGCGACATGATCAAGGATTCAATGCAAACGATTTATCAGCACACAGGGCAAAAGTGTGCAGGCTATTTGGCACCAGCGCTGTCCCATTCAGAGCTCACCTTAGATTTATTCGCTGAAGTAGGCACAGAGTTGTTTGGCAATGAAGGCGGTATCTATACATGTGATTTATTTCATGACGATCAGCCCACACCCATACACACTCGCAGTAATAAACCGTTTGTGTCTATTCCTTATTCACTGGAAATGAACGACACCATTGCCTTTGTAGTGAACAAAATTGAACCCAGACGTTACGGCCAGATGCTCAAGAAAAACTTTGATCGACTTTACGCCGAAGCGGACGAATCAGGCACCATTATGTGTATTCCTACACATAATTATCAGGTGTCTTGCCCACATCGTATGAAGGCATTTGAAGAAGCGCTTGATTACATCACCAGTCACGAGGATGTATGGGTGACCACAGGCAAAGAGATTGCCGATTACTACCTTGAGCATTACTACGAGCAAGCTAAAACAGACATTGCGCAAAAGAACGCGGCTGCCTTGAATAACGCTGTAGCCTTGAATAACGCTGTGGCCTTGAATACTGCTGTAGCCTTGAATAAAGGAGCGAAATAATGGCGCTAGATAAATCATACCTAGAATACGCTCATCGCAGTCATGGCATGGATCACGACCGTTACGATTGGTCGATGCTCACCGACAGGCCAAAAGTCACTTGGCCGGGCGGCAAAAAACTGGCGTTGTGGGTGAATGTACCTTTGCAGTTTTTCCCGCTGGATCAAAAAGGTGAGCCGTTTAAAATTCAAGGCGGCATGACCATGCCCTACCCCGATTTACGCCATTTTAGTTTGCGTGATTACGGAAATCGTGTGGGTATTTTCCGCTTTTTAAAAGCGTTTGATAAATACGGGGTCACCCCGACCTTTGCCATGAACACCGAGCTTGCCAAGCGCAATCCGTATTTGCTCAACACCATTAAAGAGCGGGGCAATGAAGTGATGTGCCACGGCATGCACATGGACGCCCTACACTATGGCGGCCAAGACAAACAAGCCGAAACGCAATTAGTGCAAGACTCGTTATCGCAATTACGTGAGTTAACCGGGCAAAACATCACTGGCTGGTTGAGCCCAGGGCGCAACGAAAGCGAGAACACCCCTGAACTGTTAGCCGCTAATGGCATAGAGTATTTTTGTGACTGGGTGAACGATGACATGCCCTACACCTTTAAGACGCAACAAGGTCATTTATGGGCCATGCCGTTATCCAATGAATTGGACGATGCGTTTATCATGCTCAATAACTTGCACAGTGAAGATGCCTACGCAGAGCAAATGATCGATGCTTGTGACTTCTTATTAAAAGAAGCAAATGAGAGTGGCGGGCGAATGCTAAGCTTAAATATTCACCCCTGGATGCTAGGGCAACCCCACCGCATTGGCGCCCTAGAGCGAGTGCTTGAATACGTGATGAGTCAAGATGTGTACAGCGCCAGTGCCAGTAATATTCTGAGAGCTTTTACGACGCCTCAATAGACAGCGCTTATCACTTTCGAACTTTGAATACACTGCCCACGATATGTGATTACACATCGTGGGCTTAGCTACCCATTTAGATTTGCGACCTAAATAAATTCCTAATTCGCGTAACCACTACCAATCGCCCGAAACGGCATATCCAGCTCTAATTCTGGTACCTGCAAACCCACCCAGGCAGGAAACGTATTGCTGTTAGGCCCTGGAAATAAGGTGTACTCGTTAGCCCAAGGGTAGCGATTCACCGCTGCGGTTATTTTAGGGATAAGCTCAGCGGCTTTGTCACCCTGAATAGATAAGACCGCTTCGGGCTTCGCCCCATACCAAAAACGGTCTGGCGTAGGGGTTTGGTATTCGCGCAGTGCGGGCAGCCCTTCATTGACTCGCCAGCCAACCACTTCATAAACTGTGTATTCAGGCTCGTTTTCAAGCTTAACCGCCAACCACGTATGCACTGCAAACCAGCCGCGCCAACTAAAAGCATCAGCGGCATAAACCTCAATCGATGCTTGGGTTTCTATTACTGGGTTAAGGGCAAGACCTGCAGGCTCTCGTGATGCCGTGCGCCAATCCCTGTTTGTGCAGGCCGCCAACAGGCTGACTAATACAATCAACACCAATACTTTCATTCTTCCCTCGTCAACTATTTTGTTTTAGTACCTAGCGCGCAGGTTATTCATACGCTCTTTTAACAGACAATAAAGCAAAATTATATCGGCGAAGCAAGAAGACACTTGTTACCAATTTCTTCTAAATGCACCTAACTGCTCGCTTTTCCAAGCAAAATACTTTTATGATGATGTGTCTAGTGAGTGCTATCGGCCAAACTGATAAATGAAGGGTCACATACATGCAAGGATATAAGATAAGTACGGATACAAACGAAATGGATCTCGATGTAATCCATGGGTTTATTGCGAGCACCTACTGGGCTAAAGGTATCCCAAGAAGCGTGATGGAAAAAGCCATTAAAAATTCATTGTGCTTTGGGGTGTTGACCGAGACAGGTGAGCAAGTGGGCTTTGCTCGTATGATCACTGACCAAGCAACGTTTGCATATCTCGCTGACGTATTTATTTTGCCTGAGCATCGCGGCCTCGGCTTAAGCAAATGGTTAATGCAAAATATTATGGCGCACCCTGAACTACAAGCTTTACGCCGAATGCTCTTGGCAACCCGAGATGCACAGGGTTTATATACGCAATTTGGCTTTAACGAGCTAGTAGACCCTAAAGGCATGATGCAAATATTACGACCAGACGTTTATCAGCCTACCCCTGCAAAAACATGAAAAAACAATATCCTTATTTGAATACTGATCGCCTTCACTATCGTTATAAATGTGTATGTTGCGGGGCATATGTAAAACACGGCACGCGCCAGTGTTATCGCTGCGATAGCTGGTTTTCCGATGATGACGTTACCCAAATGCTTAAACATTACCGCAATAACAGCAAGCAGAACTGGCACAATATTATTTACTTTGTTGTTTTTGTGACAATAGCGGTAGGTTTTTTTGTCGCCATGAGCTATTGAGTTTAGCCGGTATATCGGTGCGCAAATAATAAAAGGCTAGCCCTAATACTAACCTTTCTACACTTCGCTACTGCTTTATATATAACAGCTTATTATTGTGCTCGCTGGCGTTTAAACTTCTGAAAAAAAGACACCAAAATATAAAGACACCCATAATAAAAATGGTCATGATAAGGCCGGTCATATCGATAACACTCACAGTCCTATTCTACAAAGATTGGGATTAGACGCTGCTCAGTGGTTAACCTTAACAGCTGAGTTCGAAAAACACTTCTGCTACGCTGCTGGCGCTGAGCAAATGATGAATGCATTTAAACGCCACACTCATCATCAACGGCTGCGAGGAATGGCCAAAGCGAGAGAATTATTAAAGCGTGCTTGAAACAACCCTAAAGGACCCATTCCCAACATAGCTTGTAGCTTAGCCCCTTGCCTAAAAATCGACCTTAAACGCCGTTTCCTTCCTATAGACGCAATATTCCAGTAGAAATCCCTAATCGTTCAGATAAAAAGTACCTTGACGCTTCTTTAGAGGCATTTACCCACTCTGAGCAGGTGTGCTTTTTAATACGATTCTAAAGATGGGTGTCTATGTATTTTGGGGCTCCTGTTCGAATGAATAGTAGTACCTTAAAAATTCCTCGATATGTAAGTTGGGGGCATCCATTACTAATCATTTCTCCTGAACCATGTATTTTTGAGGCTAACGCTTAACATATGGGGATTTTAGGAGCGCTTTTTCAGCAAGTAAGATTCCCACCATTATGTTTTTGTTAACTGCCATTACTGATAACTACCACTGGCTTTTGACTATGAACATATTGATAACCAAAAGCACTGATAATGAAAATGACACCAAAGACATTAAGATACCGAGAAAACATTTTGTATTGTGTTTCATTGTTACGCTTATCGTAGTGGTCTACAACTACCAAAAGAGCATTTATCGCTGCGGTGATTAAAGCACAAATGAATAAAATCAAACCTAAATTGGTGAACGTAACACCATTGCTACCAGCTCGACCAGGAAAATAAAAACTGCTAGACAACCAACCATACATAGCCAAAAATATAAGGACGCACGCCCATATTACGTTAAAAATGCGCGTCTTCTTCGGAATGTGATTAGGCTTAAATTCTTCCATGACTCTCGTTGGCAGTTAACGCCCCACTCAGAGGCTAAAAATTGATGGCTAAAATAGCGAGGCACGAGCATAGCCAGCTGTTTTAGTCCTTTGCAGTGACTTGTTATGTTGCACCTGTACCAAATACAGAAGCTGATTCTGGGTAAAGAACAACACCCAAAATTAATAAGCCCAAACCGATGTAGAAAACTACAACAGAAAATAAACCATGCTGCCATGTACCGTCAGTTGAAGCCTGCCACAAAAATTTGCGAAAACCACGAACAATAAAGTTATCTATATTTAAAATACTGTCCGGATAGTTCATACCTCTTAGGTTACTACCCAAACTTGTATTTTCTTTTTTAACCTGATTGTATCGAAGGACACTTTTAATACCAAACCGTATCAGCAGACAACCTACTATAAAAAATATCCAGAACATTTAGGTGTACTCAAAATCGATTGTGCAACATAACAACTTATTAGTGAGACCGTGCAAGCTATACTACCTTGTAAGGTAGGAGGTGGTTATGTATCGGCGCACGAATAAATATCAAAAAAATGTTAGGGAATCATACACTAACAGATCTAAAAATGAACAGCGTCTTGAACGCAGTGAGAAGATATCGCCCGAGCGCGTTATCCCTAAATTGAGGCGTGTCATCGAAATCACAGACTATGACACTGGGCAACCCATCGTTCATCGCATTGAGTTGCGTAAATGTGACCGCATTGATTGCTATGATGCGTTTGTGGATGGTGTACTTTGGAAACGACGCGTAGGCTGGAGCAATGTGTTAACAGGGATACGTAAAGCAATGCCCAGATTAGCTAGGGCCTAAAGATTTCTGTTATGGTTGAAATTTAGCGTCCCCTGTCCACATAAGCATTGAGTTCTCTGTTAGCTGATAGTCTGTAGCTAAGCTAAAACGCGCGGCTCCCCAAGGTGAAAATCAATCAAAAAAGGTTAGCCCTAAGACTAACCTTTCTACACTTCGCTACTGCTTTGTATATAACAGCTTATTATTGTGCTCGCTGGCGTTTAAATTTCTCGCCTTTGACCACTTTTTTATAACCCGTCCAGCTGGTTTCATTCGGGCGTTTATCATCTGTTGGCGGCGGCGTTTTATATTTTGGTGCATGTTCATTGATATAAGTTTTCATCACTTCCCCCATATCGTCGAAACTATCAACTTTGCGCCCAGCGGTGTGAATATAAATAGAGCCTTCGCGCCCACTCATCATCATAAAGGGTAGCCAATCTGAAATACGTACCCAACCTACGTGAACATCGGCGGTATCTTTTTCGCTACTGGTCAAGCTTTCTAAATCACCTGAAAAGTTGAATAACTCAGATGCGTGATACACCCCGCCGACCTCTTTCTGGTACTCACCGCCAAGGTCATTGTGATAGAAAAGCGGTACGGGGAAAGTCATCCACCAGTAGTCACCATTGATGTCACCACCGAATTTTTGTTTCCAAGGAGAGGCCGTACCATCTTCATTACGGGGAAAGCTAGGGGGTTGATTAACAGGATCGTTTAGCACATGGTGCACATCAACCACTTCGTTAGTCCATGGGTTTTCCCATGTATCCAGTGGCTGGCCAGTCTTCTTGTCTGTATAGAGTAGAATTTCGCGCGTAACGAGGCGATACGCTTTGCCTTTTTTACCGCCATCCACCGTGCCGCAGGTACGCACATTCATGCCCTCAACATTAAAAATATGCTTGTCCACCTCACCTTGACGGCGAGAAAACACCTTGCCTTTCCACCAGTAAAAAACCGGCTTATCGTCAATGGTTGAGCATTGGATCTTGCGCATAGCGGTATTAGCGCCCTCAGGGGTATTCAAGTCTATTTTTGTGGCCGCAAATGCACTGCTAAAAGACGCACTTGCTAGCAGTAGTAATGATGCCAGTTTGAGTTTATTCATGTGTTTGGTTCTCTTATTTTTGACCGTACCTAGACTAGTTGAATGGGCTTTTAGCGCATTGAGAATTATCAATTTGCACCTATGATCTTCCACACCCCTGTGGCTTGTAAAACAATGTTTTTATTGGTGAATATTCGCCCCTCAGCGAATATCACACTACGGGTTTTGCGCACAACACTGCCTACACCATACAGAACGTCTCCTGGTTTGCCTGGTGCAATCAAGTTGCTGTTCAACGAAATGGTAGCAAAGCGAATATCGTGACCTATTTCATCGCCAATACCACGATAAATCGCATAATCCGCAAAGGCTAATGTCACACCACCATGCACCACACCTTCAGGGTTAAGATGATGAGCTTCTATTTTTAGCGCTCGGTGCACTACCCCATTAATGTTCTTCTCATAAAACGGGCCGATGTGAGCAGAGAAACCGTCTTGTTGACTGCACGGGGTAAAATGCTCGTCAAAGTGAATGTCAGTCATTATGAAAATCTCGCAGTGCGCTTTTCAACAAAGGCGGCTGCACCTTCCTTGAAATCTTTACCATGAAACGCATCATCAAATAACTGCTCTAGCGCAGCTTTATTATCCGAAGCTTGTGCATTTGCTTGGCTAACATGGATTAGCGTACGTTTTGTACCGCTAATCGAGTAGCCGCTCACACTCAATATCTGCGCGATTAATGCGTCGGTTGCAGCACTGAGCGCTTCACGCTCGACCACCTCGGTCACCAATGCCCAACTGGCAGCCGTGTTTGCATCAATTTTTTTGCCTAGGTAAAGCAGCTCTTTGGCTCGAGGCAAGCCCACTATATCCGCTAAGCGCTGGGTATCTGCCAAACTGTATAACAACCCTAGTTTAGAAGGCGTGATCGCGAAGCTTGCATTGTTAGCGGCCATACGAAAATCACAACACATCGCCAGCCCCATGCCCCCGCCCACACACACACCATTGATTTGTGCAATTGTCGCAAAGGGTAAGGCTGCAAGTTTTTGCTGGGCTAATTGCACTATTTCGTTGCTAGCAGCAAAGGCATCTGGGTTGCTCAGCATACTATGTAATTCTTGTATATCTGCGCCGGCGCAAAACGCTTTGTCACCCTGTGCACCTAGCACTAAAACGCGTATTGATTGGTCCTGAGCTAACACATCGCATGCATCCGCAATGGCATGCCACATGTCTTGGGTTAACGCATTGTACTTTTCAGCTCTGTTAAGGCGTAGATAAGCGACTTTTCCCTTTATATTCAAGGTGACTGTTGACATAAATCAATAAGCTCCGGCGTTGGTTAAGTACGTGGTTGCGTTGTGCGTTAGGTTACGCCAAATTATCATCTATTCAGTGCAATTTTAAATTGCCATTTAGCAATCCAACCGAGAAAATCCGATGAGCGAAGCCCTTTTAGGCCCAGTCGTTGGCGCTACGTTATTAGCGCCGCACCTCAAATTTGCCAGCCATTCGTATCAGTCTGGCATGGGTTATACCCTTATACGTGAAGAGGTGGTCACCCAAGCGCTTTGCGACCTGTGGAATGCTCCAAAACTGTTAAACAACCCCATGCATATTTTAGCCGCCGCCAATGGTGATGCTTGGCTGCGTATCGTTGAGGACAGAAGTTGCGCCGAAACAACGCCCCTTAAAACACAAGGCTGGATGGCACTAGAAGTGAACGTTGCTGACGTAGACGTGATACGCGCTGAAATCGACACCAAGGTATTTAAAATCATCGGCGAACCAGCGTATTTGCAAATAAGTGACGCCATAAAAGCCATGCAAGTCATTGGCCCCTGTGATGAGGTGAGTTACATCACTCAAATCGACAAACCCGTACCGCCTTTCGAATTACCAATGACGAAAGCTCGCACTGGTAGCTTATTTATCCCCGTGCTGTGTACCCAAAATCGCGATGCTAGCCTCGCGTTTTATGAGGCGTTAAACCAAGTCACTGGCATCAAGTTTGATACCAAAGTCACTGTGTTAAACAACGCATGGGGCCTTGATATAGAGCACCAATACCCGGTAGCGACACTGCAACTGGGCGGTAATTGCTTATTTGAAATAGACCAAGTACCAGATGCTCAACCCAGTGTACAAAACCCTGGGTCTTTACCCTCTGGTATCGCTATGATCACCTGCATGGTGGACGATATTGAATTTGCCGCGAAACAACTAAGCTTACCCATTTCCCAAGTGCACAATGCATACTACCCCACATCTCAGGTTGTGTTAGCCACAGGGCCAGCGGGTGAGTTAATTGAACTAGTGGAACGCCCCGCAACTTAGAGGCAGCAGCTACCCTGCTCGCCATTAAATCCTGTTCGACATAAGATGTTAAGCGCTAAATGGAGTACTCATCTCCCTCTTTTTTCGCTTCATCAAACGCTTCGTGACTAACCACTAGATGCCCGGTCAGACTAAATGCTCATCGCACAGCGTCCGCTTGAAACACACCCCGTCTTTGAACCAGTGCCAGGTTCTGGCGCGATGTTTTTTGTCTGCGCCCATCACGATACTTTCGTAAAACCACGCGCCGGGCTCATCTTTACGTTCAAGCTCAAGTAAAAATATATTCGGGCTGGCAACCCAGCCATACCCTTTGAAGGTATCCGTGTCCCAGTAGATTTTGTTGTTTTGGATAATACCGTCAAACGCGACGGTGAAAACCCGGCCATCATCCCAAGTAAATTGATTGCGCTGCACATACACAACAGGGCCTGTTTCTGGAAATACACATTCCACCTGACTTTGATGAAAGTCGAGAGTATTGCCTTGTGCGTCGATGTGCCGGTAGGTGCCTTGCCACACGCCTGTGTGTTCTAGCACGGCAGGCATAAGCTGTTTTAGTGTTGATGTCATAATGTTCTCTCTTCGTGTTATTTCTACTGCTGATGCCAGACAGCGATGTCTTGATAATGGGGTGATGTTGTGACGTTGTGATGTTGAGCTGCTTTGCTGTTTTGTATGAACAAAACATCCCAAAACTGCCATTACGCCGCACATGCTATGCAGCACGTGCTAAGCAGAGAAAGCTAAGCATCAAAGAATGCCAACCACTCAGCCGCGACTTGCTCAGGGTAAGCATCTAAAAAGCCTGTCGCCCATTGAAAATAGTCTTTGCGGAAACCATTTTTTAGGTAAGTATCTACTCGTTCACTTTGCTCGCGCATATCATCATTTAAATTCATCACGAATAAGCGATGAGGCAGAGTTTTAATATCTTCTATATATTGCGCGCCATGGTGAAAAGCAGCCATGTGGCCCCACTCATAGGCTTCGCCACCACGCAGGTTTTCCGCCATGGAATCTGCGCACATTTTCAACGTCATACCCGGCCCGCGGTAGTGAATGACCCGCTCCCACATAATGCGAAAACGTGTTCCCTCTTCATCAAGGGGAATTGGCGCGAACATATCGCAAAATGCCTGTACTTCGCTTTCTAGAAATACTGGGGCAGCGATATTAATGACCTTGTTCACCCACTGGGGTTGCAATTGGGCCGCGCGCACCGACACCATGCAGCCTGTGTGGTATCCCACAAAATCAACGTTGCTAATATTCAACGTGCGCAGCACCTGCCAAACCGCTTGGGCATAACATTCGATGCTCGCTAGTGATTCTTCAAAAGGCGGCGATGACTCACCGTAACCCGGATAGTCGATTGCAATCGCTAGCCTGTCTTTAGCCAACAAAGGTAAAACGTACTGATATGAACGACTGGATTTAGGCACCATGTGCAAACACACTATGGCCGGTTTAGCTGATGCTTCGCCCGCCATGCGATAGTGAAGTTGCCCGAACTCTCCGTTTGTGAAATGTCGCGTGACCTTAGGGTTATGCATTATGACTCCTTAGCACTAGCTCAATAGCTGTAAAAAAGCCCTTATACCAAGGGCTTATCGTGTTTTAGTTAACAAAGGCTAGTGGCGTATTAGAATCTATATTCAAAATCAGCACCCCAGGTGAGCGGGTCCGCTACGTATTGGGTGAAATCCCCTGCGGCAGCGGCGCGTGAGTACACCTCATCACTTAAGTTTTTGCCCCACAAAGCGACGGCCCATTTTTCGCTGTTTGGCTCATACGCAATGCGCGCGTTAATGATAGTGCCTACGGATGTAAGTGAGTGGGCAGGTGCATTTGCCACTAAGCTGTATGAATCATCTTCAAAAGAGAAATCAATGCGGCTGGTCAGCAAGCCTTCAGCAATTGGCATTCTATGGGTAAAACCAATGGTGCCTTTATAATCCGGTGCGTTCTTAAGCTCTAATGCTTTGGCACATTCAATAGAGACTTCGCCATTGCAACCTGGGCTTGAACCACTGTTGGTTAAACCGCCAGCCTGGGCCAGTGTCATTTCTGTATATTCGCCATCTATGGTACCGAATGTCACATTAACGGTAAGGCTGTCAGTCATTTCAAACAACGCTTCTAATTCGATACCACTGATTTTAGTTTCATCGACATTAAAGCGAGTGAATCCTAATCCAGGTACAGTGGAAGCGATTTGCAAATTATCGTAATTGTTGTAGAAGTAGGTTGCGTTCAAACGCAGGCGATTATCTAATAAATCACTGCGCACACCGACTTCAAACGCGTCTAGCTCTTCTTCGTCAACCGGTAAAAAGCACGCGGTCTCAACTCCGAAGCAATCCGGTGACCAACCGCCACTCTTAAAGCCAGTTGAGTAAGACACATAGCCCATCACATCATCCGTAAATTGATTGTTTAACGCTATGTTGTAAGTGGTATTGCTAAAATCCAGCTCTTCATTTCGATTACCACCGCTGGCAGGCATCAAAGCATCAATCTCTTTGGTTTCGTCGGTATAGCGAATTCCAGTGGTCAGGGTTAACGTTTCATTAAATTCATAGGTGGTCTGTAAGAATGCAGCATAGGCTTCGGTTTCCACGCCTAATTCAGAAGGGAAGACAAATATTGAATCCATCTGTACATCTTCTGTGAAGTAATAAACACCTGTGACGAAGTTAAATGCCCCTTCATAGTTGGATGTTAAGGTGACTTCTTGGCTAAATTGATCTTGGTCAGTTTGTTGGCTGTAAGGAAAGCCGATGCGACTTGATAGGTCATCTTCCATCTGGCGATAACCGGTTAAAAAGCTAAGGTCATATTCACCAATTTGTCCTTGCACATTTAGCGATAAACCACTGGTTTCTACTTCACTGCGATAATCATTGAAACAGCCTAAGCTTAAAAATGCAGCTGGCGTTGCGGCGGAACAGGTTACGCCTGGCACTGGCTCGATGGTGAACAAATTGTTATCCGCGTCATTGGCTAACGCGACGGTGTCTGGCACAGGGTCAGAATCATCTTTGGTGTAATCAAAGGCGAGATTCATTTTCCAATCTTCGCTAAATTCATTGTACAAGGCGATACGAAATGCTTTGGTGTCTTTCTCACCCGCCTCAGTACCGGCTTGGTCTGCAAAGTCACCATTGGGGTTCACCGTGTGAAAACCATCGCGAGATTTACTTAGCACGGTAGCACGGACTGCTGCGGTATCTGACAAGCCGACATTGCCAGTAAAGCGACCGTCTAAACGGCCATCGCTGCCCACAGTGGCTTTTACCAGACCGTAATTTTCATCTAACTCTGGTGCTTTGCTGATCAGTTTAATCGCGCCACCGTTGGAGTTACGTCCGTACAAGGTCCCTTGAGGGCCGCGTAGCACTTCTACTCGCTCCAAATCGACTAAATCAAATAGAGCGCCTACTTGGCGACCAACATATACACCATCGACATAGACGCCCACTGCCGGGTCGGCTGACACACGAGATTCATCTTCCCCTACGCCACGTAAAAATATCCGTGCACCGCTGGCAGTCCCGGTGTTTGTTGCCAAACTGATATTAGGAATTTCGTATTGTAAGTCCAACACGTTGGTGACCTGTTTTAGTTCTAGATCTGCAGCACCAATAGCGGTAACAGCGACGGGGACTTCCTGTATAGACTGAGCACGTCTTTGTGCGGTAACCACGATTTTTTCTAGTTCTTTATTCTTAGCTACATGATTCTGAGCAGCTTCATTTTTAGTCACCGAACTCTCTGCGGTTTCTTGCGCCATAACCGGAGAAAATGATGACGCTAAAACAGCCGCTATCGCGGTAGCAAGATACCCCTTCTTTACAAACGTACTCATAGATGTCCCCTTAATATTATTTTAATGTGTCATGAGCCTAATGACATATTATTATAACATTAAGCAAAGTCAAGATGTAAAATGGTCAAAGAATGAACCACCATGTAAACAATCTAACTAATTGTTAAATATATAAAAAATTTCATTTCAGAGTACATAACCTCGCATTCAAGGTAGATTAATTACACTCGAAATAGGTATATTAAGTAGACTAATTAAATGTACTTAGAACTGTTTTAAGAACTTTTTGCTGTAAAAAACCTGGAGCGACGCAAAAATTTACAATTGAGTGCTCTGCTTTTCTTCGTTGCGTGCTGCCTTGTTAGCAAAGACGTTGAGCAAGAAACTTTGTGGACTTTATTTAACCGACAACCTTATGACTTTTAGTCATAATTTAACGAATGACACAGCGTAACAGTACTTTTTGATATTGAACGTTCATTGCAGCTTATGGGTAAATAAAAACACCTGCAGAGCGTTTATCAAAGAGGTCACGTGGTTTTTATTGTCAATTTACTTTACAGGAAATTTTTTTACCTACGGAAAATAAGCACCTAATATGTTGATTTAGTTACTAAATTCTTTATGGCTTGAATTGTGCTTAATTGGACTTGAGCTGTACGGTTCGGCAAACCATATCTTTGATGTTTTAGTTGTATGTTGTTTCAGTAGTTAGATGTTCTAGGACGCCGCCCTGAAAATTTAAATACTCACAATCACTACGATAAAATAATTAAGGATAATTAATTATGCGTTGTCTAAATCTACTAAGTCGTCCCTCCCAAATAAAGTCTCTCATCGTCCTATGTGCTTGGTTACTTGGCTTGTCTGCGTGGCAAACAACTGCACAGCAAATCGACAACAAAGGGACAGAGTTTATTTTGGCCTTTACACCCAACTTCTCAAATAGCGGCTCGGTGGAACTCCACCTAACAGGTGATGTTGCTACAGAAGTATCAGTCAATTACCCCATGAATAATCCGACCTTTACCTCATTGGAAAACGTGGTACCGGGGAGTGTTACAGTCGTCACTATTCCAATTACAGCTATATCAACGGTATCAATAGATTCTATTCAAGATAATGCGATTCATGCGGTTGCCGCTGAAGAGTTTGTGGTTTATACGGTTAATAGAAGATCCGCAAGTTCAGACGCGGCCTTAGGTTTGCCTGTCGATACGATGAATACACAATATATAGTTTCTACATACGACCCACGTTTTGTAGGCTCACAAATTGCCGTCTACGCTTCTCAAGACAACACTATCGTCACGATAACTCCCAACAATGATATGGTTGGTCACAATGCAAGTATCCCTTTTGATGTAACGCTCAACAGAGGTGAGGTTTATTACGGGCGTTCATCCACAACTTCTGGCGCCAATGGCTCACTAATGGGCACATTAATCGATGCTAGCAGACCTATTGGCCTTGTTAATGGCAACGGTTGCACTCACGTCCCAATTAATACAACGGCATGCGACCACATATACGAAGTCGCGCAACCTGTTCAGTCATGGGGTTTAAGTGCCTCAGCGACAAATCTACCTAATCGCCCATCAGGCACGATTTACCGAATAGTGGCATCTGAAGACAATACGTCAGTTGAGATAAATGGCATATTTCAAGGGTCTATTAATCGCGGCGAGTTCATTGAAACCCCGTTGCTCACTGGCAACCTATCATTTAGCGGCAATAATCCGATCTTCGTTACCCAATATATGCCGGGACAGAGTTCGCCGGGTGCAACATTAGGTGATCCAGCCATGGGTAATATGATCCCATCGGAACAATACTTGACCGATTATACATTCTCTACTGTGGGTGAATCGCAATTTGTGCAGAACTTTGTAACCATCATTGCGGCCAATACTGATGTAGGTTCACTTTTACTCGATGGGGTTCCGGTGCCCGCTGAAGACTTCACCCCTTTCGATGATATCCCGTTTTCTTCTGCGGTGATTGAGCTAACCCAAGGCACTCATACGACTTCGTCCCTTAACCCACACGGCATTACGGTTGAAGGTTACAATGACTTTGATTCTTACATTTACCCAGGCGGTGCCTTATTCGGCTTTATTAATTCCCAAGGTGACCCCTTCCCGCCCGTGTGTGCAGTCACTATGAATGGCGATATGGCCAATGGCAGTGTAAGTGACAATGCCAACAATGAAGATCTCAATAATAACGGCCAGTTAGATCCAGGGGAAGACGCAAACAATAACGGGGTCTTAGATGCCGATACTGGAGTATTTTTCGTCAATACCTTGTCTTCAACCAACGTCAGTGTATCAGTAAGTCCATTTGCCGCAGGCGATGGCAGTGTCAGCGTTACAGCAACACGAATCGATGGCTCACAGCCTGGCTCAGCCAGTATTGAGGGGGTTGATGGTGCAGGTAATAGCTGTGCATTAGAGATCGTGTTTACCGATGATGAAGCGATGGCCTGTGATATAGACGGCGATATGAATGTAGACATGGATGATTTAATGATGATCCGCGCAGCCCGCAACATGACCGCTTTACCTGGGGATTTACGCGACAATGATGCTAATGGCGTTATCAACATGTTGGACTTTAGACAATGCGCCGTACAGTGCACGCAAAATCGCTGCGCTGTTTTATAGAAATGGCGGTTTTATAAAGTAAAGATAGTAAACTCAAGAGGAATGAAAAATGTTAAAGAAAATAAAGTACTTTTGTTACGCACTCACCGCAATAGGATGGTTAGCACAATCCGCAAATGCGGCGGTAATCACCATGACGCCAAGTTCACAAACTATTGAACTGGGTGAAACAGCGAACGTCGATGTGTCCATTTCTGATTTTGCGACCGATCAGTATTTAGGTGCGTATGATTTTGAGGTTGCTTTTAACGACTCTATTTTGTCGGTGAGTAACATCGTATTCGGCACTGAGCTAGGATTTAGTTTTCAAGACGAGTTCCCATTTGGTGCAAACCTACATGCCGTTCTCGAATCCTCTCTAGAAGATGCACAATACTTGGTTGACAACCAAGCAAGTGAATTTCTACTGTTTAGCATTGAGTTTACCGCTGTAGAGTTTGGCACCAGCTCGGTTGCTTTTGATTCTAGTTTACTTGGTGATCAAGACGGCAATGAGATTACTGATGTTGATTTTAACAGTGCACGCATCACCGTTAATAACCCCAATGCGGTTCCTGAGCCCGGTGCCCTGAGTCTCTTATTAGCTGGCTTTGCTTTTGTCGCGATACGCAAACGTGCTAACTACAAAGCGAGATAACTTCAGTTAGTCCTATTACCCATAAAAAACGGGAGCTGAAATCAGTTCCCGTTTTTATTTTGTCTGAAAGCGGTAACAACTACACCTTTACTACCGCTTTTCCCATATTTTCACCGCGCATCAGGCGGCAAAAGGCGTCTGGCGCAGCGGCTAACCCCTTTGCCACATCTTCGCGTACAATCAATTTCCCTTCTTTGATGTACTTAACGCAGGCGTCTAAAAATTCGTCTCGCCGTGGCTCAAAATCATATACTACGAGGCCGTAAACTATGGCTCGCGCTTTGATCCACATCGCTGGTGGTGGGCCCATGCTGCGAGTAGTTTTGTTATAATCAGCCATGAGCCCGCATAAAATCACTCTCGCACCAACAGCAAGACGTTCTGACACGGTATTAAGCATATCGCCGCCGACTAAATCAAAGAAAATGTCGACGCCCTCTGGGCACAGCTTATCGAGTTGCTCACCTAAATCGCCTTTTTTACGGTTGATACAGGCGTCGTAACCTAAGTTTTTCACTGCGTAGTCACACTTTTCATCAGTGCCTGCGATGCCAATGACGGTACAGCCGTATATTTTGGCTAACTGCCCAGCTACTGAGCCGACGCCACCGATGGCTGCGGGAATAACCACCACATCACCCGCTTTAGGCTGCGCTTGCCAAACTAATCCAGCGTAAGCCGTTAACCCGGGCATACCCAAAGCGGATAAAGCATATGAAGGGTTATCGATTTCTTTTTTAACTTTAAATATAGAGTCACCGTCATGCACCGAGTAGGTTTGCCAACCGCCAAAGCAGCGCACCACATCTCCCACTTCGAAATCCGCATGGTTTGACTCAATCACTTTACTCACGGTTTCACCGCGCATCACATCGCCTGGGTTAACCGAGCCTGACATATGACGTCCAGCAATTTGACTTCGCATGTATGGGTCTAGCGACAAATACATGGTTTCGCACAGTACTTGGTTGTCACTCGCCTGTGGCATATCGCCTTTTACGAATGCGAAATGCTCAGGTAAGGGCTGTGATTCAGGGGTTGATGCGAGCTGCACCTGCATATTATCTTTCATGTTTGTTTATCCGATTTTGAAATAGTAATAAACAGCCGCTTTACGACCGTTGGCTTTGAAAGGCGGCAAAAGCACTGGCCATTTCGCTAATACCATGTTTAACGTCCGCATCGCTGCATACCCAATCCCACCACAGGTTTAGGTTATCCAGTCCGTCGGTAATCTTATTCTGTGCATTTTCTCCCACTGTGACATCGACCCACCAGAAGGTCGGCGCGAGGACAATATCCCCCATGGTTAACGCGTGTTTTTTTATATCAACATTTGCCTTAAGCCACTGATCGAGTTTTTCCAACGTGGCTCTGACCACATCATATTGAGCGCTTTGGTTAAACGTAAATTCAGGCAGCATCATGGCTTTAAAATAAGGCAATAAGGCGGGCGCTAAGTGGGTATCCGTAAAACTGGCCATGATACGCGATTTTGCTGCTGCCAGAGGCATATCAGGTCTAAGGGGGCGTTGCGGAAATGCATCCTCTAAATACTCCATAATAGCGATGGATTCAGGCAAGTATTGCCCATCATCCAACGCTAACAATGGAATTTTACCCAGAGGATAAGCCGCTAAAAACTCCGGCGTTTTCAGCGCTAAACTTGGTGCGACTGGTACAATATCTAACTGCTTTTTACGGATCAATATGCGCACTCGCGTGGCATACGGTGAATGATCAAGATTGATTAACTGCATCTAATTCCCCCTTTTTTTCACCGTGACACGACGGTGTTTATTCTTCGAATGACCTTATTGTACTAACCATGTTTGCGTCGTCATGCGTTGTATCAAACGACGCTAGTGAACTTTGCACTTGCCATTGCAGGAGCTGCTTCGATATCTGTTTTAAACGTGGCGTTCCAGCGATTTAGAAAGCCAAACAATGAAATCACGCCGACTATTTCCACTATTTGCACCTCGCTAAAATACAATTTAAGGCGTTCAAACTGCTCGTCGGTGACTGCGTTTGGCACCAAAGCAGCATTGCGCGCAATATCGAGTGCTTCACGCTCAGCAAGGCTAAACAAGTCACTGGTTTGGTATTCCCAAATGGCAGCGACTTTTTGCTCGGTGATACCATGTTTCAGCGCGCCATATTGCGTATGCGCCTGACAGTACTGACAACCGCTAGCACTGCTGGTCATTAAGCCAAGTAACTTTTTCAGGTCATTATCTAACGCACTTGGTTGGTAAATTGACTGCACTAACCCTAAAAATGCTTTCAGCATTTCAGGGCTTCGCGCCATGATCAAACCATCATTCGGGGTAAAACCCATGATGTCTTCACCCGCCGACATGATGGCGCTAAGATCATTAGGCAACTCGCTAATTGATAGCGCTGATAAACGTGACATAGGGTTACTCTCCAGTTTGACGGTATTCAGGTTGAGTTGGCATGCTTTTTATCACCATTCGATAAACTTGCTTAAAGCGCACGTCGAAAGCCTTTTGGTAGACCTGCATCAGGGGTAAAACCGTAAAGTGGTTCATTCGGCAACGCATTAGCCAATATTTTGCGTGCCGCGAACAGTGCGTCAAAATCAATGCCCGTTTTTAGGCCCATGGCCTCTAACATAAAGACTAAATCTTCAGTGACGATGTTGCCGCTAGCGCCCGGTGCCGCAGGGCAACCACCAATACCGCCCATGGATGAGTCAACCGTGGTAATACCTACTTCAACCGCCGCTAGCGCATTTGCTAGCCCCTGCCCGCGCGTATTATGTAAATGAATACCAGTGAGATTTTCTTTACCTACCGCTGCCCATACTTTTTTTACTAAACGCTGTACTTGCGCGGGGTTGGCGTAGCCTGTGGTATCTGATAACCCCACTTCATCACAACCTGCCTCCATTAATGCCACGGCGAGCTCCACCACCTTATCTTCGCTCACAACCCCTTCAATGGTGCAACCAAATGCGGTAGACAGCCCCCCTTCAAATTTAGGGCGTTGATCTATCGGTAAGCTTTTCACCAGTTCAGCAATACGTTTAACCTCGTCAAGCACTTGTTGATGGTTACGCTTTACGTTTCGCAGGCTATGAGTTTCGCTAACCGACAAAGGAATGCTCATTTTGGTCGGCCTAACCTCAATCGCATTTTGTGCACCGCGAAAATTGGGGACTAACACCGCAACAGACAGACCTGCGATTTCTCGGGCGTACTTAGCCACTTCCGCCGTATCCGCTAGTTGCGGAAGCACTTTGGCCGGTACAAATGACCCTACTTCAATTTCAGGAACGCCGGCAGCGGCTAGTGCATCAATCCACGCTAGCTTGTCAGCTGTGGGCATGATCGTGCTAATACTTTGCAGGCCATCTCTTGGCCCTACTTCACTGATTTCAATATCAAACGTTGCCATATGTGTTCCAACTGTGAACCTAGTATTTGTTATTGGCGCTAGCGCTCGATAAAGCACTGGGCTCGCACCTGAGCTTGCACCAAACAATTTACAAGGTTGAATAAAAAGATCCTGCTTTTACCTCAGTTACGCCTCATGCAAGAAAGAACGAAGAGCAAAAGTAGAATGAGCAAAATTAAAATACGTTGCTTTCAAGCCCTTTTGCAATGGCACTGCATCGCGGTGGTGCAGTTGAATTGACAAATGTTAATCGGCTACTTTTACATTCAAACTCTATTGTTATAATATTATATCATACAGACAAAAAGTAGTCTTTTTTACGGTGAGGCTTGTTCTCTAAAAAAGATGTCGTGCGTTATCAACAAAACTGGGAATAGTATCGATGACAAATTCAGTTATGCCGAATGCAGGAAGATTGCCGTTAACGGGCATTAAAGTAGTTGAGTTTACGCACATGGTAATGGGGCCGACCGCTGGGGTTATTCTGGCCGACTTGGGCGCTGAAGTAATAAAAATTGAGCCACTCACTGGCGACAATACCCGTCGCTTAAAGGGCTCAGGCGCAGGTTATTTCTCCATGTATAACCGTAATAAACAGAGCGTATGTATAGATATAAAAAGCCCCGAAGGGAAAGATGTCGCGTTATCCTTGCTTAAAGAGGCTGACATTTTACTAGAAAATTTTCGCCCTGGCGCAATGGACAAATTAGGCCTGGGGTATGAACAACTAAAAACCATTAACCCACGCCTGATTTACTGTTCGCTTAAAGGGTTTTTAAGTGGTCCTTATGCTCATCGCACAGCGCTGGACGAAGTCACGCAAATGATGGGCGGCTTAGCGTACATGACAGGTCTGCCCGATAAACCCATGCGCGCAGGCTCATCGGTAATTGATATCACCGGCGGTATGTTTGGTGTCATTGGTATTTTGGCCGCCCTTGAAGAGCGCCATCACACCCATGAAGGTAAAAATGTAACCTGCTCGCTGTATGAAACTACCGCGTTTATGGTCGGCCAGCATATGGCACAGCAAGCGGTCACAGGGGAAGCGCCGCCGCCTATGTCGGTGCGTCGCTCAGCTTGGGCCATTTACGATATATTTCATTGCGCGAATGATGAACAGGTTTTTATTGGTGTGGTGAGCGATACTCAGTGGCGCATTTTTTGTGATGCATTTGACTTAAAAGAGTTTGCGCTTGATCAGACTCTTGCGCTTAACAATGGTCGTGTGGCACAACGTGAGCGTATTTTACCCGTTATTAACGCGGTATTCGCCACACTAAGTAAAGCCGAGCTAATGGCCAAATTGGAAAAATCCGGTTTGCCTTTCGCCCCTATTAACAAACCATCAGATTTATTTGACGACCCTCACTTAAATGCAGGCGGATTAGTTGATGTCACCCTGCCAGATGGTGTTAAAACTAAACTGCCGGGATTACCCCTGGAAATGAACAATGAACGCATGCCATTGCGTCACGACATTCCCACCGACAAAGGCAATTCTGTCGCGACTTTAAAAGACGCGGGCTTCAGTGATGAAGATATTAAGAAATTACTCGCCCTAGGCGTAGTGCGCGCTTAAGCCGCTAAACCAGAATGTGTTTTAAGTACGGCGTTATTCGCTAAATCCGATACTGAAGCCCAGAACCGAAAGCTGCAGTTACTGAATATGGTAACCTGCGGCTTTTTATTCTCTTCCACGAATGTTTGCGCAATCAAAGCATCGCGGATGCTCTACATTGTGGGCACACGATTGAGAGCATAAAAACAGAGCTATTTAGCTCTGTTTTTAATGTGCTACTGAGGAGTCACGCAGTAATGTTATGTCATGCGATATTAGGCCATGCAATATCAGGCCATGCGATATCAGGCCAACCACGGGTACTGTTGCTGATAAGCCTGTTTGAAGTTTTGTATTTTTGACTTTGATTTCAGCGTTAGGGCAATACCATCTAGCCCTTCTAGCAACATGGCCTGCTGGGCCGGTAAAATTGAAAAGCTGAATTGCTTGCTTTTAACAGTAGATGCGCTCGCATCGTCAGCGGTGCTTGGCGAGCTCACATCGACCGCGCTCACCTCACATTTAAGCAAGTTAATATGCACCTGACGCGCCTGAGGGTTCTGCTCAACATGCTTAGCTAAAGCCAGTACCTCATCGTTTTCAAGCACCACCGGCAAAATGCCGTTTCTGATGCAATTATGATAAAAAATGGAACCAAAGCCTGGTGCTATTACCGCTTTGATCCCGTATTCTTTTAGCGCCCATACCGCATGCTCTCTTGATGAGCCGCAACCGAAATTATCCCCAGCGAGTAAAATGCTGGTGTTTTTATATTGCACTTGGTTGAGTACAAAATCAGCGCTGGGCTCACGGCCATTGGGTAAGGTGTAACGCCAACCGGCAAACAAGCCCTCGCCTAAACCCTGCTTTGATACCAGCTTCATTTCCCGCGAGGGGATAATCGCATCGGTATCAATATTAATTTGCAGCATAGGGGCTGCAACCCCTTGATGAATCGTAAATTTATCCATTACAAATACTCCCTTACATCAGCAATACACCCTGCTATAGCAGAGGCAGCAACCGTCGCAGGGCTTGCAAGGTGCGAGCGGGTTTCGGGCCCTTGCCTGCTTTCAAAATTACGATTGGTACTGGTTACCACACGCTGGCGATAACCAAAGCTTTCGCCACCCGCAAAGAAACACATGGAGCAACCCGCTTCGCGCCATTCAAAACCAGCAGCAATGAATATCTTATCGAGACCTTCAGCTTCGGCTTGGCGTTTAACGGTAGTTGAGCCAGGCACACAAATCGCGTTGACGTTGTCCGCGACTTTTCGACCTTTTAGTATTTTGGCTGCCAAGCGCAAGTCTGATATTCGACTGTTGGTACACGACCCAATAAATGCCGCGCCAATTGGCAAGCCTTTGAGCGCAGTGCCGGGTTGCACGTCCATATACTCATATGCCCGCTTCAACGCTTTGAGTTGATTTTGAGTAGCATCCGCTTGGGCGCTGGGTACCCGTGAGTTCACTGAACATGCGTGCTGGGGGCTGTTGCCCCAAGTAATAGTTGGGCTAATATCCGCACAATCTACCTCTACCGTTTTATCAAACTGCGCTTGTTCATCACTGAACAATGATTGCCAATATGTGACCGCTTGCTGCCATAACTCACCTTTGGGGGCGTATTCACGCCCTTTGAGGTAGGTAATCGCTTTTTCATCAGGGGCAACTAGGCCACTGAATGCAGAGAACTCTACGGCCATATTACATAGGGTTAAGCGCCCTTCTATCTCAAGCGCTTCCACCGCACTGCCGGCAAATTCAATCACATACCCAGCCCCACCAGCGGCACCGTACGTGCCAATCAAGTGCAAAATCATGTCTTTAGCACTGACCCCAAAACCCATCTCGCCATGAAAGTTCACCCTCATGGTTTTGGGTTTACTTACCCGCAAGGTTTTGGTCGCAAGTGCATGTTCTGCTTCGCTTGAACCAATACCCCACGCTAACGCCCCTAATGCCCCTTGTGAGCACGTGTGGCTGTCGGGGCACACCAAGGTTGCGCCTGGTTGCACTATACCCAGCTCTGGAGATACCACATGTACAATGCCTTGCTGTGGGTCATTCACATCAAACAGCTTAATGTTGGCATCAATGCACGCTTCACGGGTGGCGAGAATAAAGTTTTTACCGCTGGGCACCTTAGTGTTGTCGTCTCGCCCTACCATGGTGTCAACAATATGATCCATGGTGCAAAATACATGTTCAGGGGACACCACTTGTCGGTTATCAGCCTCTAAACTTTTCAGGGCGATAGAGCCTGTGCGCTCATGTAAGAATACTCGGTCGATATAAATCAATGCAGCGCCATCATCAAGCTCTTCAACAAGGTGATGCTGCCAGATTTTTTCAAATAACGTTCTATCCATGAGGTTACTCACCTGAATCATTAGTAAGGCTAAGCATGGATTGCTTAAGCACATTAAAGCGATCGTCTATGCCCGCTTGAGCAAAGCGCATTTTAATATTGGCTGGCAGCTCGGCGTCATCTAGCCTGTCGACATATTGCTTCAATAAGCTGGTTGGCCAGCGCAGAATATGAGTAGGCACAGTAACCGGTCGCAGTTGCTCTGGGCGCTCGTTCATAAACGCCGCTCGATAGGCCAAATGGTAGTTTTCGCCTGCGGTTAAATATCCCATTAATGTGTCTTGTATTACCTGAGCAGGAATATCTGCATGGCCAACGCGGGCTTTTTCTGTGGTGTCAAACCATGGGAAGTAGTGAAATAACTGATTAGACATTTTCCAGACCAAAGCCAAATGAGAGCCATCTTTTTGCGGGCGAATATCGGGGAAGTATTGCTCTAAGATGGCACTTCGTTCATCGTCTTTAAACCACGCGGCGTTTTCAAGCACCATGCCCTTTATGCTTGTTGGATAAGCTTTGGCATACTCTATGGCGATTTGTGCTCCCGTTGCCGAGCCATACAGAAGTGGCTGCTTCAACCCTAACGCATTGATAAATTCGTTTAATGCGTTTACGTAAGGCTCAAGGCTGTTGTCTAGCCCAAGGCTGTCATTTCGCTCAAGGCTGTTACTTGGCGTTTCATTCTCGCTGCTTTGTGTCTGCGGCAAGGGGTCTGATTGGCCATATCCTGGGGTATCCAGGGCTATCACTTTAAACGAGTCTGATAAGACGTTCATAATCGGCAACATAGTGGCGGACGACATTGGCGATGCGTGCAGCAGTACGATCACAGGTAAATGATCTGCACCTTGACTACGATAGTGCAATTGCCAAGGGTTATCCGTGCCCAATGTCACATAGTGTTTTAATACAGAATGACGTGTCATACGCTTACCCTAAGCCCAGTGTTTCAGGGTTAACCCGCCCATCTGGGTCGACCATGGCTTTGATGCCTTCAATCATTTTATAGGTATCGCTTTGCAGCCCTTCTTTGAACTGGTACGTTTTACCAATTTGCAAATGCACGCCGCCAAGCTCTTTAAAAAAGGTGCTTAGCTCGGTGCGAATTTGATGGACTTTCGCCCTAGCAGGTAAGTTCTCGTCATGTTTACCGACTTTCGCCAAGTAATCGGGCTCAACACTTTTCTCGTGAATTTCCGTGTAGGCATCAGGCCAGAAGAACACTGGCTCTAACACAAAGCAGTTATTCGCCACCACAGCAAACAAATAGCCTACGCCAATATCAAACTTTTTAATGTCAGCGGCGTGCTTGGCAAAAATCGCCTCTACCCCATCATGGGCTTGTTTGATCTTAGAGTGCGGAAAGAGGCCGTGCACAGGCACCCAGCGCTCACCTTCTGGCCCAAGCATATTATTGACTGGCCCAAAGGGATTCGAACGAGTGATTTTTGGGATGCTATTTTCAATTTCTTTACCGTTAAATTGCGCTGCAATCGCCCGGATATCATGCATACGTGCATCAACGGCGGCGTCAATGCGATCCTCAACGATGATTTGAACAGAGTAGCCAACATCTTTCATGTAGCCACGCCCCGCTATGGCCAACTTAGCACCGTCTTTCAGCGCTCCTAAAAGTGAACCCGATGACTTCATTACGCCAGCCAGCGCTTTTACGTCTTTGGCTAAGCTTTCTCGTTTTAAGCGAAGGGCTTGCAAAAAAGGGTCAAAACCAAAACATTCCATGGCCAACCCTTGGCGCGAAATTTCGCTCATGGCGGCTATACAGTCGTCACCTTGTTTAAAATCAAACGCTAAAAAGCCTTTTGCAGGTAACTCAGGTATTAAGCGAAAAGTCGCAGTGGCTTTAAACCCTAAAGCGCCGTTATCACAGGTGAAAATACCGGTCAGATCTGGGCCGTAATGACGAAAGAACGGGCTGCCGTTAATTTGTGCACCTGATCCTGTGGTGACCAAAGTGCCATCCGCTAGCGCTACCTCTAGCCCGATAACCGAGTCAACCGCGGTACCAAACTGGCCTGAGCCCCAAAAAATTGAGTTCTGTGATAACCCGCCACCTATTGTGGCTTTACTGCCTGACAGCGTCCCCCAATACGGCGTGCGAACCCCTTTACCTTTTAGCGCTTCGTGTAGTTTCTGCCATGTACAGCCGCTCTCCACCGTGACGTACATGTCTTGCGTATTGATCTCAAGCACGCGGTTCATACGACTTAGATCCACCATAACGCTTTGTGGCCTAGCGGGCACATAGCCTTTTGTGTATGACATACCGCCACCACGGGGCACTACTTCCATCGCAAATTCCGCCGCTATTTTTAGCATTTCGCTCAATTCGTGTTTATCGCCCGGACTCACAACAACCGCAGCAGGTAAATCTTTGGTGTATACGTCTTGTGCGTACAAACTGGTGGTGTAATCATCGGTTAGCACATTGTCTTTGCCTAAGATTGAAATCATGGCTGTTAACATATCTTGCTTAGCTTGCGTCTTAGTATTCAAAGCCTTCTCCTGACAATTTTATCATTTTGTATAAACGGTTTGTCTGATGCCCACCAGATTAAACCTATTGTTCTATCATTAGGACATTACAGTATTAAAATAATCCTGACAACAAAACAATCACCTACCCATTGATAAAAGACTAACCGGTAGATTTATGTTACCTTGTTATATTGATATATCATTTTCTTACACCGCTTAAATATTTATTGGAGATGGATAGCCCATGTCATTCGATTCTCAATTCGCTTCGCTCAACCAAACCAAGTTAAATGAAGAGTCACCTACCCCCCTTTACTTCCAACTTTACAGTTTACTCAAGCAAAATATCTTAAACGGCAGCTTAGAAGATGGCTCCCAGTTACCCACTGAACTGGGATTGTCACAGGCATTTAGCATTTCTCGGATAACCGCTAAACGCGCGCTAGACGAACTTGCCGCTGAAGGCTTAGTGGCAAGACGCCGAGCAAAAGGCACCCACGTCACCCACAAATATCAGCCTAAGCCAGTGAAAGCGCCATTAGTAGGCATGTTGCAAGAATTGGAATTTATGGGCCAACATTCAGAAGCCAAAGTGGTTGAACTCACCACAGCTCGCCCACCTGCGGATATTGCAGAAGAATTTGCACTGGTTGAAGGTGAAACCCTATTGAAAATGACCCGAGTGCGTAGCCGTTTGCATGAAGCCTTCGGCTATTATGTGAGTTGGAGTAAAGGGCTAAATAAGTTCAATGAAAAAGCCAGCTTAGAGTCGACAACACGACTGGAAATCTTTCGTAAGAATGGTATTGAACTCAAGCATGTAAAGCAGATTTTAAGTGCCTCTGCCGCTACCCCAGAGGTCGCAAAAGAGCTAGGGGTTGAGCCTGGCTTTCCACTATTGAGTTTGACCCGTCGCTCATATGATGAGAACGAAAATTTAGTGGATTATCTGTCTGCGCTGTACCACCCAGACCGCTTTCAGTACCGAATGGATTTGACGCCAGAGCCAGCAAGTTAGAAAGTTACCCGCCGCTCGGTTTGTTCAACACTGTGGCCAAGCACGCGCGCACTTAAATACTGCCCATAAAAAACGCCACTTCATGTGGCGCTTTTTATATAAAGCGAATCGCTGATTCTCTTATTCTCTTATTCACTTATTACATAGGTTTAACCGCACCGAAAAATGCAACGGTTAGAATGAGTATCCAGTAAAGATATGCCAGCTTACGTCCAAATCGAATTGAACGGTCAAGGGTGGCTTCTACTTCTGCATTGTCACCCATGGCAAGCTGGCGGAATAACTCGGTCCACTCTCGCATAATAAAGCGTAACTTAAGGCCGATAACCAAAGTACACGCATAGAAGAACATTTTAATGGAGAACCATTTTTGTCCGGTTTCTGCCATCAAAGGCCCATCCCCAAATAGCGACCAAAGACTGGTGATCATCAACGCAGGAATAACAATAAAGCGAATGCCCTCGTCAATTTTGGTTAAGCGAATACCCGTGTCTGTTTCACGAAAATAATACGCTGACCAACACAAACCTAACCACACAGCGAACAGGATCCACATACCCGTTAGCCAGTTCCCACCTAACGGCTGCACACCCCAGAGGTGTCCCATGTGCAGCCCAAGGGGCAATAACATGATGATGCCAGTACGGGCCAAAATATCGATGCGATAGGCTGTTTCCATATGGCGGCGACGTTCATCCATTGACAACTTGCGGTTAATCACATTGAACGACGTTTGAAACACGCCCCACTCGCCACCTAACCAATACACCATGGCGACAATATGTAGCCATCTTAAAATGGGTAACTGATACATTTCCAAAAAAGACATAAATTGACCCTTGTAAAATTTAATTATTCTTAGTCGGGAATTTTGGTAATGACGCGTGATTTGCTTACCACCCAACCCTGAATAAAACTCTACGCTAGGGGTAATTAATCCAGAATGATGAATATCAATTTGTCTATGTCAGGGCTTTTAAACCTTGAATAACAGGGCTTTCGGAGAAACCACAAAGACAATAAATGCGGCGTTAGGCTTTTAAAAGGCAGCCAATCGGCAAGTCCACAAGGCCAAATAGAGGTCAAAATGCATCAAGGTAAGCTTGTAAAAGCGCAGGAGAAAAAGCGTTTTTATGGCGCTTCACAACATTGAAAATGCGTAGGTGCCATCAGGCCATATTAATAACGCAATCTTGATATGTTCCATCATCTACCATGCGATATGGCGTTGAAGCTTAGAGTGGAACCCGCAGTAAGATGGAATCAGTTTCGAGTAGCCTAGCGTTAGTTCGAAGGGTCAAAAGCAGTCATCGGGGATAATTGAAGTATGCGCGAACCATAGTAGTCAAAGGCACATTCATGCCTAGTTTGACTGTTGGCCTCAATGCTCGCCACACTTTTTTATATCGGTTTCCATATTTTACCTTTACGTACAACGCTTATTAACGAGAATGCCGCATATGGTACTTTTATTTCTTACCGACTAAGCCTGGGATAAATTCACGTCTTTAGCCCCATCGATTGCGGTGAACATCAATACTACCGCTGTAACCTACTGTTGTGCTGAAACTAAACTCGTTATCTTGGTCAGGGCTTTAAAGCCTAACTTTTCATATAAATGAATGCCCGCTTGTGAGGCCTGTAGGCTCATGTAGTCAATGCCATCGTGTTGTGCTTGATGAATTAAGTACTGCATTAAGGCTACTGCCACGCCCATTTTTCTGTAGCTTGGTACTGTGCCAACTTGGTGAACCCCTAACGTGTCACCGGTGTGATAAGTGATTGCAGTGCCTGCAATTTTATTATCAATGATGTAGGCCAAAACACTGGCGTTAGGGTCCTTAAGTAAACCTTGTATTACCTTAGCGTCAACATCATAACCAAATGCTAAACCACAAGCGCTCGCCCAATCTGATGCATCCTCTTCACACGTCAACCTTTTGATCTGCTGTGGTGCCTGAGTACTTGGCTTTCGCGTGATTGTTTGTGTATCGATAGGCAAATTCATTATAACCAGCTGGCCTTGAATTGAGAGGTTAGAGCCCTCTAAGGCATGTTGTTCGGATACAGTGCTAAACACTTTTCCCGGTGGTAGAGCAACATGGCTAGGTAAACTAAAGTCAGCACACCATTGTTTATTTGGCCAACTCGTATGCGTAAACAGACCATCTTGTTCTTGGGGATTTAGCGCCTGCCAATAAAGATTTAAATTGTTTAAGTTTTTATCTAGGGTTCTTTTCATTGCGTTGTTCATTCTTTACTCCTTGTTAATGAGTACGACGCCAGTAATGAGTAAGGCTGTGCCTAACAGTTTACTGGCAGATAACATTTTAATTGGGCTATCAAAGAGACCAAAATGACTGATGAACATAGCCACTAAAATTTGACCTGTTAAGGCGTAGGTCATCATGTTTCCCACGCCCATTTTGGGGATTAAAAAATAAAAGCTCCCTACTCCAATAACACTCAATATGCACGATCCCCATAAGTACCAAGGCACTCGGTGCAGACGCTCGTTAAATGATAAAACAAGCTCTGTTTGCTCTACTGGCAATTGTCTGTAAACGGTATACAAGAGTGTGATAGAGGCCACCAAAATAAAGCTGGTGAAAAAAGCATAAGTAGTTGCCAGTAAACTATTACTAAATATTTGTCCTAGTTGCGCATTCATGGCCGCTTGTATCGCGATACAAGCACCAGCAAAAAGGGCTAATAAAATGAAATTAATCATAGGTTTACTACAAGTTGATCCTGGCTAATGCGGTGTTTAGTACGCTGTGCTGTAACGTCATTCTCGGCCCGTATGCCCACTGGGCATAACACCGCTGCACTTAAACCTTTTTGGTTTAATTGCAGCACCTTGTTAATGCCATCGACTTCAAAACCAGTCATAGGGCATGCATCAATAAAACTGGCTGCCGCACTGGCGAGTAATATGCCAAGTGCAATATACGTTTGTTGTTGTGCCCAATTATTTTGTTCCTCAGATGAACGGGATAATAAGTCAGCCTGAATTTGCGTTTGATAAGCCGATAACTGGTGAGCCGTCTTATTTTGCGTTTTTGCCAGTTGCTCAATAAAGTGGGCAATGTCTTGCTGGGTGACGTTTGTTTTATGGGCAAGTACCAATAGGTGCGAACATTGTGCGACTTTGTCTTGACCATAACTGAAAGGTAAACAAGCTTGTTTTGTTTCTGGGTTACTGATCACCAGAAGTTGGTAAGGCTGTATTCCATAGGCAGAAGGCGCTAAACGGACACTTTCAATTAAATGGTTTAGTTGCTCTGAGCTTAAGGTGTTGTGCGCAAACTTATTCACTGCATAGCGCCAATTAAGGGCGTCATTCAGTGGCGTATTAAGTGAGATGCTCTGTGACATGGTGTATTCCGAATGAGTAATGATGCTTGCAGTTTACTCAAAGGTACTAAGCCACTCCTTTACATATGTTGATAATTCTTATTATTGTCTTCCTTTTTATTTTTCAGCTTGTTTGATTTCTTTTTTTATACGGCTCAATTGGGTAGGGGTAATGCCTAAATAACTGGCAATATGGTACTGAGTCAAACGAGGCAATATGTGTTGATACTTATCTAAAAACGTAACATATCGGGCTTTCGCCTCGTGTTGTAAATAGCCAATTTCTTTAGGCTCTTTTTCTAACACCCAATGGGTTTCAAGATAATTAATCTGAAACTTCATTAAGTCCATATTATTCATTAACGCAAGGCGAAATTTTGAATGATGAATTTCGATTATTTGGCACGGCTCTAACGCTTGTATCGCTAATTCGCTAGGTTGGTCATTAAGTAGCGCACTCATACAGCCGGGAAAACGCCCTTCCGAAAAAAAGTTTTTATTATATTCGTTACCATGCTCGTCGATGACATAAGCGCGCATTAGCCCTTGGTGAATAAATGCCAAACTTGTGGGTTTTTCACCGATTGCACAGAAAATTTGACCTTTATCTAAATGTTTCACTGTGCAACAAGCAACATAGGTTTGCCATGTGTCTTCAGGTAAAACGTGATATTGATTGAGTGTGTGTTGAAGGTGGTTAAATGCGCTGCTCATTAAATGACTTATCGAATTGATTTAATGGCAGATTTATATCATTTTTGCCGATGTTTTATAAGAATAGAAACGGCGGCAATTGCGGGGCTACGTAAACTGACGGTGAGATTCGTTGAAATAGCGGCAATGTGCTCAAACCAACTTATCAATCGAGTCCCCTGAGGTTGGCAATAGGCCGTTTTCTGCCTTTTTGATACTGGCGCCTTTAACTGCGTTAGGCCGAGTTATTAATTGAGCTTAATGACAAAGCGTACTTATGAAAAAATCTGCAGTACTTTTTTAACGATGGGAATTCTGCTTTGCTCAGGCTTTATGTTGTTCTTTATAGTACTTGCCTTGTCAGCTTGGGCTTGTTTCCAGCGTTTGTTGGTCGCTACACGCTGCGCTCTTCTTTGCTCCGCTTGATTGGCTACTTGCGTGAAACGCGCCCGCTGCTCTGAACTAAAACTCTCTGCTAGGCTTTTACTTGGGGCGCTGCGTGGTCGTCTTGAGCCGCTGCTTTTTGGTGAACTACACATTAACTCTGTTCCTGTCCTGGCTTATTCGGCTACGCCGCTAGCATTGGTTCATATTGTACAAGACAGGCCAAGTGCACAATTGCTTTCAACACATTTGAGGGAAGAACAGTGCATAAAGAGACGAGAACGAGATTTGAAATAAGCCAAAGCGGCTACTGCGCCTTACACCCTTAGCAGGCCTTCAGGCAGCCATCACTGATAAAAGAATTGTGTTAATTCATACACTTTCAGAATTATTAACACCATTCCCGTTAATGTCATTATTCTACCGCGGTTATTCAGTCGTTCTTTGCTTATTCTGGTGTTGCCCTTTTGTATTAACTGAAGCCGACTGCCTTGTATCACCAACAAAGAAGCCACTAAAAGTAAAAATACACCAATTGTTAATTCCGTCACTACCACAGGTAAACCCTCGCGCGTCATTTCATTATTTTTTACTGTTAAAACATAGAGCTTTGAAGCCTTAGCGCAGGTATTTTGACCTGCAGGCCTTCTCAAACGTTATGTTGTGTTGAGCGGGATTTAGCAGAAACCATACCAAATGAGGAATGTCAGTGAAGGCGAGCAACCATCAGCCTTTGCCGGCGGTTAGAATTAAACACCTGCCGTAAACGCAAGCGTGACTCGGTAACTCGGGCAAATAACGTTGAAAAAATTACACGTAAATCAGACGGTTATCCCCGTATAGTTATCAAATTGCGTTTGCAATCTGCGTGAACGGGATTGCCCAGCAGCAAAACCACAAGGATTAAAATAGATAGGATATAACGAGAAAGCGGCTCACTTTTATAAGTGAGCCGCTTTAATGTGATTATTAAAGATTGCTAAAGGTATAGGCGCCAAAATCGGTTGGGCTGGTCTTTTACTAGGCGGTACTACTCGTAACGCAGGGCGTCAATCGGCGCTAATCGCGATGCTTTCAGGGCTGGGTAGTAACCGAAAAATACACCAATAAGCCCTGAGAAGCCTAAACTTAACAGTACCACTTGTGTTTCAATGATCCCCCCTGCCCCAATTCCATATTGATTGCCCATGAAGACAAAACCGTTGGCTATCATGACACCAATAAAGCCACCCAAGCCACACAATACAATGGATTCAATCAAGAATTGATACAGTATATCCGAAGGCTTGGCCCCCACCGCCATACGCAAGCCAATTTCTCGGGTACGCTCAGTGACCGACACCAACATAATATTCATAATACCGATACCGCCAACGACTAGGCTTACCGAGGCAACCCAAGCCAGCAAGGTATTAAAGACCTGAATAGTTTCCGCCCGCGTGGCAATCATTTCGGATACATTGCGAATACGGAACATATCATCGCCGCCCACTGGAATGCGCATACGCTGGCGCAATAAGCGTGACATCTCTTCTTCGATATAATCCATGTCTTCGCCATCATAGGCACTAACTTGAATAAAGCTTACTGATTTAGGGTTGGTAGCACTGACTCCTGTTATCTTATTGCGCACGGTTTTAATTGGGAGAAAAATCACATCATCTTGATCTTGGCCTCTGGCATCTTGCCCTTTGGCTGCGAGCACCCCAATAATGGTGACATTAAAATTAGTGACACGTACCGTCTGACCGATAGGGTCGCTGGCGCCAAATAGCTCGCTGCGCAAGCGCTCTCCGATTATTGCCACCTTGCTGCCACGATTAATTTCGGCGCTGGTGAATTCTCGTCCGTTGGCCATGTCCCAATCTCGCACTAAAAAATAACGATTATCGATTCCGTTTATTTCAGTGGACCAGTTTAGATTGCCAAAAATCACCTGACCCGAGGCAGACAGGTAAGGCGCTGCAGCTTCGACCCCTGGTACTTGTTTTTCTATAAGATTTGCGTCGTCTTCATTAATTTTGACCACGGATGCAGAGCGCGCTCCACCGCTTTGTCGAAAAGATCCGGTGACAAAAAATACATTGCCTCCCAAGGATTTAATTTGCTCGTCCACTTTTTGCTGAGCGCCCGCGCCCATCGCCACCATAATAATGACAGCAGCTACACCGATAATGATCCCCAGCATAGTTAGACAGCTACGCAATACATTGACTTTTAAGGCGGTGATGGCGGTTTTTAGTAAGATAACAATTTTCATACATTGCCCTCTAACGCCGCCTGACGCACATTGGTATTTTGCTCGTCACTGATGAGCTCTCCATCACGAAAAGTCAGTTTACGCTTAGCAAATTGAGCAATTTCCGGCTCGTGGGTCACCAAGATAATGGTCTTTCCTTGTTGATTAAGCCCTTGAAAAAGCGCCATCACTTCTAAGCCCGTTTGCGTATCAAGGGCACCTGTAGGCTCATCAGCCAATATCATCAGCGGGTCGTTGATCAGTGCACGCGCAATCGCTACTCGCTGTTGTTGGCCACCTGAAAGTTGACCAGGATGATGATCCATACGTGACCCAAGCCCAACGCTTTCAAGGCATTGCCGAGCGCGCGAGTGCCAATCTGCTTCTGGCACTTTGCTATACAACAGTGGCAAAGTGACGTTGTCTAAGGCACTGGTTCTGGGTAATAAGTTAAATTGCTGAAACACAAAGCCAATACGCTGATTGCGCACGCTGGCCAATTCATTTTTACTTAGGGTTGATAATTCTTGGCCCGCAAAAGCAATACTGCCTTCACTGGCAATATCTAAACACCCGAGCAAATTCATCATGGTAGATTTACCTGAGCCAGAGCTGCCCATGATGGCCACAAATTCACCTTGATGAATATCTAAATCAACACCTTTTAGCGCCCATACCTTTTCATCTCCCATGGTATAAACCTTTTTCGCCTGTCGTACTTTTAGCAACGGTTGCGACATCACTCAGCTACCTTTTGGGCGCGAACAATCACCTCATCACCCGCTTGTAAATCCCGAGCGCGGATCTCGCTGTATTCTAAATCTGCGATCCCGATGCCCACGTTCACTTTACTAGGCTCACCGTCACGTAATACCCACACCGTACCTGGCTGTAAATCCCCGTCACCTGCTTTGCGCTGTGCATTTCGTGTCTGACCTTGCGCCTTAAATTGCGCCATCTGATCTGGGGTTAAAATACTTTGCAGCTCAATATTCATCTTGCTACGAATTTTCTTTATAGCGCCATTTGGTGAACCGCCTGGACCGCCCCGAGGAGATGATTTACGGGCAGCTTGCATCGCATCGCGCATGTTTTCCATGACGGTTGCTACTTGTGCCTGTTGTGAATCATTTAACCCAAGTTGCTGCGCAAGCTGAGCGACAGAATCACCTGCCCCACCTTTACCTGAATCCGTGTTCGACGTTGTTCCCTCTGGCGTAAAACGCAGGGCTGAATTGGGCACGCGTAAGACATTTTTGCGCTCACCCAATATCACGTCTACATTGGCGGTCATACCGGGTAACAAGAGTAGTTGCTCGTTTTCAACACTGATAATCACTTTGTAGGTCACCACGTTATTGGTCACGGTGGCCGCTTTTCTTACCTGACTGACTACCCCGGCAAACTTGCGTTCAGGGAACGCATCTACGGTAAAGTTAACCTTTTGGTCTTTTGCGATACGCCCTATGTCTGCTTCATCCACATCGGCTTCAATTTGCATTTTCACTAAGTCTTGCGCGATAGAAAACAAAGTGGGTGCCGATAAGCTCGCAGAAACTGTTTGGCCCGTGTCTACTTGACGATCAATAACCACGCCATCAACGGGTGAGCGAATATAGGTACGGTCTAAATCAAGCTTTGTTTGTTCAAGATTTGACTGAGATTGTTCAACTTGCGCTTCTCCTACCAAGATAGCCGCCTGTGCTGTTTCGATAGCTACTTTGGCTAGCGCATTGTTGGTTTCGCTGATGTCTAATTCTGATGCGCTAACAAGATTTTTATCTTTAAGCTCTTTGGTTCGGTTGAACTCCCGCTGGGCCAATGTAGCCTCAGTCTGGGCTTTTTTCAGCGCCGCTTTTAACTGTGTCAAAGAGGCTTTAGATGACGCAAGGTCAGCTTCGCTTTGGCGTAGCCTTGATAAAATAGTGCGATCATCAATGCGCGCGATCACTTGCCCACTGCTCACCTCGTCATTGAAATCCGCATTTAACTGAGAGATTAGGCCTGATAATTCCGAGCCAACTAAGACGGTGACCACAGGAGAAATCGTTCCAGATGAGTTAACTGTACTTTCAATGTCCCCTAAAGACAGTGGTTGAGTATGATAAACAATGCGTTCATCTGACGGTGAAGGCTCAGTGAACCACCACACAGCAACCACTGCTACAACCGCGACAACCAACCCTTTTACTAACCTTTCTTTGTTCATACAGTTCTGTTTAATAATCTAATGAAATACTAAAATATGAGCGAATTAAATCACTTATCAGCGATAATTACTGTAAAGGGAATGTAAAGTTATCTAAAGTTGTGATTTTGACCATCAAGCCTGTGCACAACATTCGCTGAAGGGTGCTTAAGCAACGGCAAGACACGGTTTATCACCCAAAAAAAACGCCACTCATGTGACGTTTTGTATACGAAGAATGGCTGATCACGACGTTACACTGGCGCACTTTGTGGGTCGATATCCGGCATCAAGTTTTCCTGCAATTGGTCCATGTTATCCACCACATCTTTGGGGTCGTCAAACAAGGCAATATGGAACATAGCATCCCCTTCTTGCACCAAAGGAATATTCTGCTTACCAATGATGATCCCGGAGCGATTAGCTATTAAAGGCTCACTGTAGGTGCCCGTTGGGCTGCATACATCTGCAAGCACATCACCCCGTTTCACATAATCACCTAAGCTTTTACGATCCCGCACTATGCCGCTTTCAGGCGCCCGTAACCAAGAACTTTTATAAGCCACCAGCGGCTCAATCTTAGGCAACGTACGACGACGTTTTGATACCACACCTAGCGACGCCAACACATTGAAAATGCCCTTGACCCCAGCGCGTATAGACAATTCGTCAAAACGTAATGCTTCACCTGCCTCATACAATAAGATTTTAGTCCCTGTTTCATCCGCCGCTTGGCGCAGTGAACCATCCCGCAAGTCTGAGTTAAGCAATACGGGTACGCCAAACGCATGGGCTAACTCGGCCGTTTTCGGGTCCTTCAAATTGGCTCGGATTTGCGGCAAATTACTGCGATGAATCGCCCCGGTATGTAAATCAATGCCATATTCGCACTTAGCTGCGATTTCCGTTAAAAACATATGCGCCAAGCGCGAAGTCAACGAACCATTTGGCGAGCCAGGAAAGCTGCGGTTTAAATCGCGCCTGTCTGGCATGTAACGGCTTTGCATCAACATGCCATACACATTCACCATAGGCACAGCGATCACCGTGCCTGCAATCAATTTAAATGATGGGGAATCTAGCACGCGACGTACTATCTCGATCCCGTTTAGTTCATCACCGTGAATGGCGGCACTGATAAACACAGTGGGCCCTTCCTTTTTAGCCCGAATCACTTCAACCGGAATAGACATATCGGTATCTGTGTATAAGCGTGCAACAGACAGCTGCAGCTTAGTACGCGTGCCCGGCTCAATAATGTTATCGCCGATCTTTAATGGGGCTGCTTTTACCATGATTAACCATTACCTCGAGTCTTGGTGCTGTGTGGCTTAGATTTTTTGTTCTCTATAAATTCAATGATCATGTTGGCCACATCTTTTGAAGTTGCCGCTTCAATCCCTTCAAGGCCGGGGGAAGAGTTAACTTCCATGACAACAGGGCCATGACTTGAGCGCAGTAAATCGACACCACATACGTTTAAGCCCATCGCGCCAGCAGCAGAGACAGCCGTCGCTCGTTCAACCGCCGTCAATTTAACCAAAGCCGCGCTGCCACCTCGGTGCAAGTTAGAACGAAATTCCCCCGGTGCGCCTTGGCGCTTCATGGCAGCAACCACTTTACCGCCCACCACGAAACAGCGTATATCGGCACCGCCCGCTTCTTTAATGTATTCCTGTACCAAAATGTTGGCTTTTATACCCATAAAGGCTTCAACAATACTTTCTGCAGCTTTGTTGGTATCTGCTAATACCACGCCTATACCTTGCGTGCCTTCAAGCAATTTAATCACGACCGGCGCGCCACCGACATTAGCAATCAAATCTTTGATGTTATCTGGGCTATGAGCAAAACCCGTACGCGGCAGGCCGATACCTTTGCGTGACAGTAACTGCATTGAACGTAATTTATCTCGTGAACGGCTGATAGCGACAGATTCGTTGACACTAAAACTGCCCATCATTTCAAACTGACGCACGACTGCCGTGCCATAGAACGTTATCGACGCTCCGATACGTGGAATAATGGCATCGTATTGAGGTAAAGGTTCACCTTTAAAGCGCACAGAGGGCTTGTTGCTTGAAATATCCATATAACAATGCAACGTATCTATGATGTCGACTTCGTGGCCGCGGGCCAAAGCAGCTTCTTGTAAACGACGAGTTGAGTACAGTTTCTTGTTGCGAGATAAAATCGCGATTTTCATTATTTTTTCTTCTTTGCTTGAATGAGTCTAATAGACGTGAATACATCAATATAAGTCACAAGGATGTGTAAAATATACAAGTTAGTTTTACGATCAGCGTAATTCATCACTGTATCGTTTAAATAATATGCTAATCACAAAAATTCACTCTGTATGGATTTGATTTACATCACTATCTGTCTAATAACATCATTTTCCCTCTGGCTTTTGCGTTACTATGCGACTCTAAATCGAGCCGCCAGAAGACGGCCGTTGCTCCCGTACCCTGTGAACCTTACATTGCCTAAATTTATGACCTTTAATCTGTTACAACGCACATTCTTTCTTTTAGGGTTACCCCTGACGAGCATTTTCGCGTTTGCAAATACAACTCCTGCGGATATTGCCACTGAAGAAAATTCAGCCACACAACAAGCGCCTATCATACAGGCGGTTGAGGTAAATCCGTTCAAAGAGCAATTCATTCTTAGCTATGTTGAGTATCCTGGCGCAGAGCCATACTTAAAGGTGATACAAGAGATATACACAGAACTTGGATTTAACGTTAAGAGCATTGCGACACCTGCACTAACAGGCATAACACTGCTAAGCAAAGGCAAAGTCGATGGAGACGCCTATCGACTAGGCAAAGTAGTGACCACATTTGACGATCTTATTCTGGTTAAGCCCGAGTTAATTCGCGCCACGTTAGTCTTGCTATGTATCCAAGAGGTAGAGTGCGACCGAGCAGTATTAGATAACAGCCAAAACACCCTACTAACGAATGCCAGAGCTCTGGAATATCTTAAGGAAGTAGATGTTCGAGCAACCCTATTAAAAGACGAAGTCATTCAACACACAGTAGAGATGCTTGTCTCGGGGCAAGTAAAATATGCCACGTTTATGATCGACGAGCGGCAAATCATTCCTAAAGGGATGCAAATGGTAAAATTAAGGAATATTTTTCTTTACCACGTGATCCACAAAAAGCACGCGGCCTTGTTACCTCAGATAGAACAAAAATTGCGTCAGAAACGTCGTTTATTACACACCACACTTTTTAACCCTAAAAAACGGTCTTAGGCACCTATCGATGATGTTGTTTAATAAAATCCGCTGCTCGCTCAGCAATCATAATAGTGGGTGCATTGGTGTTCCCCCCAATTATGCTGGGCATGACTGACGCATCAACCACCCGTAAGCCAGCTACTCCGCGCACGTTTAATACATTGTCTACTACCGCCATATCATCTGTGTCGGCGCCCATTTTGCACGTCCCCACGGGGTGATAAATCGTTTCTGCATTCGCTTTTAAAAACGCTAATAATTGCTCATCGCTTTGCATTGCAACACCGGGCTTCACTTCTTTACCTTGGTAGTCATGAAACCCTCGGGATTGTAAAATCTCTCGGCCTTGTCTAATGCCATCGATCATCACATTTTGGTCGTCAGGATGAGACAGATAACACGGGTCAATTACCGCAGGGGCAGCTGGGTCGCTTGAAGCAAGTGTGATCTCACCTCGGCTTTTAGGATACACATTACACACGTGCAAACCAAAGCCATAACCAAATGCAGTTTGTCGACCATGATCTTGTAAAATTGCCGGCAAAAAATGGTATTGAATGTCCGGCAATGAACTAGCGAACTGGCTTTTTACAAACCCACCTGCTTCAGCGATATTTGACGAAAAAATGTCGCTGCGCTTGCGCCAATAACGAAAAGCCGCCTTCACATAACGTGGCAACTTAGATAACGAAATGGCATAACTGTGTGTAGATTGGCAGCGGTACTGAATGATCGCATCAAGGTGATCCTGCAGATTTTGACCGACCCCGGGCGAATCCTTTAGCACCTCAATACCTTTGTCCTCTAGATGCTGCTTCGGACCAATACCTGATAACATTAATAGCTGAGGTGAATTGATTGCGCCCGCGCAAAGCAGTACCTCTTTGGTCGCGTTAAGCACGTGTAGCTTGTCATTAATGCGCAACGTCAGCCCTGTTGCTCGGCTGTCTTTAATGATGATTTTTTCGACCAGCGCCTGTGTTATCAAGGTAAAATTATCGCGGGTTTGTGCTAAAGCCAAATAGCCTTTAGCACTAGAGCAGCGCTGACCATCTTTATGCGTGACTTGATATATCCCTAAGCCCTCGTGCTGAGCACCATTAAAATCTTCGCTAATAGGCACTCCAACGTCATGAGCCGCATCAACAAATGTCTGTGACATAGGATTGACAAAGCGTAGGTCGTCCACACACAAAGGGCCACCGGTACCATGATAGGCGTCGGCTCCACGCTGTTGGTCTTCAGATTTTTTAAAATAGGGCAACACTGCGTCCCAATCCCAACCTAGGGCACCCTCTTGTTGCCAACGATCATAATCCTTGGGAACACCGCGCACATAACACATGGCATTGATTGCGCTAGAGCCGCCTAAGGTTTTTCCCCTTGGCCAAAACAAGGCTCGGTTATTCAAGCCAGCCTGAGCCGTCGTATTGAAATTCCAATTGATATTTTTAAAGCGAGATAATAGGGATAGCCCGAAAGGAATATGGATCATTGGATTGCTATCTTGACCACCCGCTTCAATAAGACACACACGATAGTGACTATTTTCAGTCAACCGCGCGGCTAACGCACATCCTGCTGAACCTGCACCAACAATGATGAAATCAAAAGAGGAAACATTTGTTGAAGACATGATGTTAAATACCAAGAAGAAAGAGAAAGGCGTCGAGGTAGGTTCGCCTTCTTAATTGTGCTCTTAATACCTCGACTATTCCGCCGCTGTTCAGCTCATCTCGCTCGCCGAACACAGCCAATGTAAACCAGATGTTAATAATTGTCATTCATTATTTTACATAACCATTTGTTTCTTTTGACTATTATCAAATCTAATTCATATGGATAAGTCGTGCCTATACACTTTTGGACACAGTTTGAGGTTTATTATAGACGCGTAGATTGAGGTACTATCAACAAAGAATGCCTATAAAAAGACGCATCTTTATTTATAAAAACGACATATATCAGGGTAAATTAATGAAATTAACGCTTATCGCAGTCAGTATCAGCGCAATGCTTATGGGGTGTAGCAACGCGAACCATTCTGCTAACCAAACCCCAGCGACAATGAAGACTTCTATTACGAGTAACCAATTACAAGAAATGAACTTATCTTATCCAAAAACGCAAAAAGGTGACGTAATCGACACCTACTTCGGCAAGCAAGTAGCCGACCCTTACCGCTGGTTAGAAGACGATATGAGCAGCGAAACTGAGCAATGGGTAAAAGCTGAAAACGCCGTGACCCAAGCCTATTTAGCGCAAGTCCCTTCACGTGACAAATTAAAAGAGCGCTTAAAAGTGTTGCTTGACTACGAAAAAGTTGGCGCTCCTTTCAAAGAAGGCAAATACACCTATTTCTTTAAGAACGACGGCCTGCAAAACCAAGCGGTGCTATATCGCCAATTGGACGATGGCGAAGCTCAGGTATTTTTAGATCCCAATTCATTTAGTGATGATGGCACGACCTCATTGGCCAGCATCGATTTTTCAAAAGACGGCAGTTTAGTTACCTATTTGATTTCAGAAGGCGGCAGCGATTGGCGTAAAGCGATCACCATTGATGTAGAAACCATGCAGCCTGTTAGCGAAACCTTAAAAGACATTAAATTCAGTGGCATATCTTGGTTAGGTAATGAAGGTTTTTATTATTCAAGCTACGACAAACCAGAGGGCAGTGAACTGTCTGCGAAAACGGACCAGCACAAGCTGTATTTTCATCGTTTGAACGATAAACAAACCCAAGACACCCTTGTTTTTGGCGGTACTGACGAGCAAAAAAATCGCTATGTATCAGGCCAGGTGACCGAAGATAACCGCTATTTATTAATCAGTGCTGCCGTTTCCACCTCAGGTAACAAACTGTATTTAAAGGATTTAAGCAAACCAGATAGTCCTTTGGTGACCATCTTAGAAAACACAGATTCAGACACAAACCTGCTTGATAACGAAGGCAGCACCTTGTTGTTTGTGACCAATTTAGATGCGCCCAATAAGCGTGTGGTCTCTGTTGATGCGAGTCAGCCTCAACCCGAGAACTGGCAAGATTTTATTGCCCAAACCGACAACGTATTAGACGTATCTACCGGCGGCGGATACATTTTTGCCAGCTACATGGTGGACGCTATTTCAAATGTGAAGCAGCTTGATATGAGCGGTAAGTTGGTGCGAGAAATCGCATTACCAGGGGTCGGCACTGCCAGTGGATTTGATGGCAAAAAAGACCAACAAACCCTTTACTATAGCTTCACCAACTACAAAACGCCGAGCACGATCTTTAGCCTCAATGTAGAAAGCGGCGAATCATCGGTGTATTTAAAGTCGAAAGCGAATTTTGATAGCGACGCTTACGAATCTAAACAGGCCTTTTACACGTCTAAAGACGGCACCAAAGTCCCCATGATCATTACCCATAAAAAAGGCCTAAAACTGGATGGCACCAACCCAACTATGCTCTATGGCTACGGCGGTTTTAACATCAGCCTGCAGCCCGCTTTCAGTAGTGTCAATGCTGCATGGCTTGAGCAAGGAGGAGTGTATGCGGTACCTAATTTGCGCGGCGGCGGTGAATACGGTAAAGCCTGGCATGACGCTGGCACGAAATTGCAAAAGCAAAATGTGTTTGATGACTTCATCGCGGCAGCCGAGTATTTAATTGAGCAAGACTACACTAGCCCTGATTACTTGGCGATCCGCGGCGGTTCAAATGGTGGTTTATTGGTAGGAGCCACTATGCTTCAACGCCCAGACTTATTTAAAGTTGCCCTGCCCGCTGTAGGTGTGCTGGACATGCTGCGTTATCATACCTTTACTGCAGGCGCTGGCTGGGCTTACGATTACGGCACCTCAGAAGACAGCCAAGAAATGTTTGATTACTTGATGACCTACTCACCGGTGCAAAACGTGCGAGAAGGCGTTAACTACCCTGCCACACTGATTACAACAGGCGATCATGATGATCGCGTCGTGCCCGCTCATTCGTTTAAGTTTGCCGCCCAGTTGCAAGCCAAAAATACCGGCCCTAACCCGATGTTGATCCGTATCGAAACCAATGCTGGTCACGGTGCAGGTACGCCTATCAGCAAAACCATAGAGCAGTACGCCGACATCTTTGGGTTTACCCTCTACAACATGGGTATTAAGGTGCAATAAGGCGCAATAAAAACGCAAATATTAACTAACAGTCACAAAGCCAAAACATGCTACTGAGCTGTTTTGGCTTTTTCTATTATGACTTACTGCTTCACTAGCGACGCCTGTTGGACAGTTGCTTGCCCATCAAATTCAATCACGCAGGCATAGCCTGAAAAGGGATAATCACTGGTGGCAACAATATGCGTAGCCCCTTCAATATGCATATCAGCTTCAATATGAGTAACGCGGTACTGCAGAAATTGGCCCGTATCCAATTGGCTTATCACACTGCTTACGCTCTCCCCTTGAGAGAAAGTGCCACACAAATAAACCAGCTCTTTTCTTGCCTCTAGCCATAAAAAAACAGCCACGAATATGCTCCCTGCTATCACAGTAAGCATGGCGACACGCAAGAACATACGCTTTACACAAGTCATTGTTATTCCTTTTGCACCCTTTCTACCCTTTACACCCTTATACCCTTGTCAATAAATAATCCCTGAGTGGCTAATTATTGAGCGGCGTTCGTATTAGGACCATTACCCTAGCGCAATAAATAACTGCAGCATAAGCATATAATTAACAACACGCTTTAGGCTAAAATAGCGAAAATTGTCCGTTCATACTCATTATCATCCATCCATGGAGCCCTACATGACTCAAGCCGCTTACGAACAAGCCGTCAATCTAATCGATAGCGCCAACAGTGAAGATCCTAATATAGAGCAAGCCGAAGGCAAAGAGTGGCCAAAAGAGCTGCTGTATAGTTTACGCATGTCAAACATGTTAGAGCGCTATCGAAGCGATGCGGATCACGTGGTTAAATTGGCCATTCGCGGGCAACACATACAGCGTTGGCAGTCTCCGCGCAGTGCTTACCCTATGGATCGTCAGGGTTATCATCAATGGCGTAGCGACTTATACACCTTTCACGCAGATAAAGTCGCTGAGGTAATGCAGCAAGCGGGTTTTAATGAAACGGACGTGGCAAGAGCAAAAAAAGCGGTCGCCAAAGTGGGTATAAAATCAAACCCAGATACACAACTACTAGAAGACGTGGTGGGTCTGGTCTTCATTGAGCACTATATGTTGGCGTTTGCCGCCAAGCACCCTGATTACACAGAGCAGAAGTGGATAGATATCATCCGCAAGACGTGGATGAAGATGTCAGATGATGCACACGCGTTTGTGTTGGCAGGTAAAGTGGCTTTACCAGAATCTTTGACGCCGATCATTTTAAAAGCGGTGCAAGCTTAATAACGTGATAACAGACACTCCCACACCTGCTTAAACCCAGCTCAGCAGGTGCAATAAAAACAACCCAAGGGTGGTGGTAAACATCGAGAACAAGGTACTGCCGGCGATAATCGCTGCAGTAAGATGATGGTCTCCACCAATCGCACGTACCATAGGATAAGCCGCCGCTGCGGTGGGTGTGGCCATCATGATATATAACACCCCTAACGCTTCATTTTTAAGCCCGCAATAATAACCAATGACAGTAGTGACCAGCGGGATAAACACAATCTTGCTGGCAATGGCGATATACAATAACTTAGACGCTTTAAATTCTTGTAAACGAATAGATGCTCCTACGCATAACAATGCTAACGGTAATGTCATTTGCGCCAGATAGCTGCCAGACTCATACAGAAGATCAGGTAAAGGAATAGGTACAAGTGCGACCAATATGGCTAACGCAATAGCAATCGCCAACGGGTTTTTAATCACACTCAAGGTGACCAATTTCAACGAAGCTGTCGCTGCTTGATGGTAATAAAGAGTTAAGATGGAATACACGTTATACAGGATGACAATAGCCGCTAGATACATAGATGCTAACGCCTGTGCGGTCTCGCCAAATGCGCTAACGGATAACGCCAAACCGATAATCGCCATATTGCCCCTGCACGCTCCTTGAGCAAACGCGCCACGTGCATCTTGGCGCTCTATCTTCAATGCGAATAAATTGAAAAGCAAAAACGTGATTGTGGTGGCAATGGTGGCAAACACCAGTAAGTAAGTGGGTGTAGTGACGCTTAAGTCGGTTTTAGCAATATTAACGAATAGCAAACACGGCAAAGTCACGTTAAATACCAACCGCGAGCCAATTATGGCAAATTCTTCGTTTATCCAGCGAATACGCTTAAATATGATCCCCAGTACAATTAGCAGACTGATGGGCAAGGTCACTTCAACGGCAAACAGTAGTGATTGGATTGGCATGTAAGGTAGCGTCCCTTGGGCAGCGGATAGGAAATCAGGTAAGTTATTGCCGACAAGCTTAAAGGCAATTTAGCGAGCTGACAATAAACCATCTAAAACAGTAAATTAGGGTCCAAATGTGACATCAGTCACACTTGTTACAATTGGTCGCAATTTAGTGAGTGCATTTGCGATAAAGCTCAGCATTACTGGGCTTGAAAGGATTGTTAACACTGGGCTGTGCTTGATAAAGTGACAGAGTCATATATGCCTGTTTTTTTAATTTCTATTTTCAGTTTTTTGCCCATTTTAGGCTTGGCATATTTTTAATATTATGGAGTTTCAATGCGTATCTCATTTATCGCCGCCGCTGTAGGTGCCACCCTAGTACTCGGTGCATGTTCAACCAACGTGGTTAATCATCAACAAACCAATAAAGAGCAAGCTAAAGCCATGGCTGCATCCAGCAACAATGTATTGTTTAGAAAAAGCCCGCTGACATATCAAGCCCCCCAATTCGATAAGCTCACCATGGCAGATTATGAGCCTGCTTTTAAAGCCGGCATAGAGCAGCATAATATCGAAATCGCTGGTATTACTGATAATCCAGCCTCGCCCACATTTGATAATACTATTGTGGCCATGGAAAAATCAGGTGCCCTACTAACCCGCGTCAGTAAAGTCTTTTACAACCTATCAAGCGTGATCTCCAACGATGATTATCAGCGCATCGAAGCACAGATGGGCCCTAAGCTCACCGCGCACGATGACAACATTTACCTTGATGCGAAACTATTTGCTCGTATTCAAAGCATTTATGCTGACAAAGCCTCACTGAATGCCATCGATCAGCGCTTAGTTGAGCACTACTACCAGAAATTTGTGCGCGCAGGGGCAAAACTCAGCGACGCCGACAAAGCAACCGTGCGCGAGATCAATGGTCAACTTTCAAGTTTGGCCACAGAGTTTTCGCAAAATTTACTCAAATCGTTCAAGCAGGACACCATTCTTGTTACCGATAAAAGCGAACTGAGTGGTTTATCGGACGCTGAAATAGCGACCCTTGCTAGTGCGGCTAAAGAAGCGGGCAAAGAAGGTTACTTAATAACGCTTGTGAACACGACGCGCCAACCTATTCTTGGCAGTTTAGCGAACCGCGATCTGCGTAAAAAGATTTGGCAAGCGTCTGCTCATCGCGCCATGGCCAGCAATGGCCCAGTGCTTATCAAACTAGCCGAGCTTCGGGCACAAAAAGCACAGCTACTAGGTTACCCCACCTGGGCGGCATATGTGACCGCAGACCAAATGGCCAAAACCCCGGCGGCGGTTTACGAAATACTCGACGATTTGGCTCCTAAGGCCGTCGCCAAAGCGCAAATTGAAGCGCAAGCTGTGCAACAACAGATCGAAGCTGATGGCAAAGACTTTGCTGTACAGCCATGGGATTGGGCGTTTTATAGCGAGAAAGTGCGTAAAGCGAAATACGATCTTGATGAAAGCGCAATTAAGCCTTATTTCGAACTTGAGCGCGTACTGCATGATGGCCTTTTCTTTGCGATGCAAAAACTTTATGGCATCACCTTTAAAGCCCGTAAGGATTTACCAGTATACCAAGATGATGTACAAGCCTTTGAAGTGTATAACGAAGACGGTAGTAGCATTGGCCTGTTCTACTTTGACCCTTATGCCCGTGAAGGCAAAGGCGGCGGCGCATGGATGGACGAATTTGTTACCCAAAGCGACCTACTCGGCCAAAAGCCGGTCGTTTACAATGTACTTAACATCCCTAAACCCGCAGCGGGTCAGCCGACACTATTAACCTTCGATGAAGTGACCACCTTGTTTCACGAGTTTGGCCATGCTGCTCACGGGCTATTTTCCCAGGTGAAATACCCAAGCTTAGCGGGCACCTCAACAGCACGTGACTTTGTGGAATTCCCGTCTCAATTCAATGAAGATTGGGACATCGACCCAGAGGTGATTGCTCATTATGCGAAGCATTATCAAACGGGCGAAGCGATCCCAAAAGACTTATTGGACAAGCTACTTTCAGCTCATCACTTTAACCAAGGGTTTGATACCACTGAGTATTTAGCATCCGCTTTGCTAGATATGGAATGGCATTCAATTCCGGCCGGTACCAAAATCACAGACGTAGCTGATTTTGAACAAAAAGCGTTGGCTAAACACGGCATCGATTATGCGCCAGTGCCACCGCGCTATAAATCTGCCTATTTTAGCCATGCTTTCGCCGGTGGTTATTCTGCGGGATATTACGCTTATTTATGGACTGAAGTATTCGCAGCTGATGCCTTTGCCTATATGGCAGAGCATGGCGGTTTAAACCGTGATAACGGCGATAAATTCCGTAGCCGCGTGCTATCGATGGGTAACAGCCAAGATTTGATGCAAGACTATCTCGATTTTCGCGGCAGTAAACCCAGCACAGATGCGTTGTTAAAACGTCGCGGCTTAGACGAGTAGTCTTGCTGCTTGAACCTACACGCTAGCATTGTGTGTCACGCTGACGTGACATAACAGAAAGGCGAACAATGCAAAAAATAAAAGCCCCGTGATGAAGCATCAATCACGGGGCTTTTTATTGCAGTTCTGAAGTGCGATGCCTGTTTACGCGCCCCACCCTACACCTGATTTGCTGGGGATTAGTTAGCTCTTGTGCATGATATTTAATGCAGCGGCTGTCAGCGCTTCCGTGGCGGTGGTTATTACCGCATCCGCCTCTGGCGCCCAGTATGGGCTGTGTAATGATGGCAAAGATGTGCCATTTTCTTTGGCTTTGTCCCAGTCACCTTGCTCTACCCCTCCCACCCAGAAAATAAGGCTTTGAATGTTCTTATCGGCACGATAAAAGCGACTAAAGTCTTCACCGCCCATGACCGCTGGAGTTTGAACAACGCGCTTTTCGCCGAAACGTTGAGTAAATACGTTAGCCATTTCGTGGGTAAACTCAGGCGTGTTGTAAGTTGCTGGCGTGTATTCGTCTTTAATATTCACCTCTGGCATTAGTGCTTCAGGCATTCCCGCAGCAATGGCTTCGCCCTTAGCGATACGCGCGATGCCATCCAGTAAAGCCTGACGGGTTTCATCAGAGTAACTGCGTACCGTTAGCAACAAAGTCGCCTTGTCAGATATTATGTTGTGCTTAGCACCAGCATGAAAGCTACCAACTGTGACCACGGCTGAGTCTTGTGGGTCGAGCTCTCGACTCACCAGCGTTTGCAAGGAACTCACAATACGACTGGCCAACACAATAGGGTCTTTGGTGGTATGGGGATAAGCGCCGTGACCACCCGCCCCTTTGACAATCACATCGACACTGTCAACGTTGGCCAAGGCAAATTCTGGGGTGTAACCTATGGTGCCAGCGGGTAAACCCGCAGCATCATGAAATGCGAGTGCATAATCGGGTTTCGGGAATCGCTCGTATAGCCCATCGGCCAGCATGTCACGTGCCCCCTTCCCGCGCTCTTCTGCCGGTTGCAAAATCATCACTAACGTACCAGACCATTCATCTTTCATCGATGTCAGCGCTTGCGCCGTGCCGACCCAACTGGTCATGTGGGTATCATGTCCGCAGGCGTGCATAACGCCAGATTCGATGCCATCTTCTGTGGTAGCACGCACCTTTGAGGCAAAGGGCAATCCTGTTTGCTCTACCACCGGCAGACCATCCATATCAGCGCGGATCATCACCACAGGCCCAGGGCCATTTTTCAGTACCGCGACCACGCCAGTCCCCCCTACCTTTTCGGTGACGTCAAAGCCTAAAGCTTTGGCGCGTTTGGCCAATTTTGCTGCGGTGTTCACCTCAAAGCCACTTAATTCAGGATGCGCATGCAGGTCTTTGTACAACGCCATGAGTTTAGGCATATCACTACTGACTTTATCACTCACGTTATCAGCATGGGCACTTTGGCTTAAACTCAGGCTGAAACAAAATGGAATAGCTGCAATGGCTAGATTAAGGCGGCGTAATTTCATGGTAATTCCCTTGAATGTGGTGGTGTTTAGCCTTAGCTAAAATCGAGTAATGATATAAAAATAATCATGATGTTTAACACGTTAGCATGAATCCGCCTCACTGAACCAGTCATAGGACAATCGATGACCAAGCAAAAACTGCACATTAGCTCGTCCACCAGAAATATCCTTAGCAATTTGTTATAAAAGCGAGATCTAGCCGCCACGATTGTTTAGGATAGCCAACATTACCGTCGTTACTCTTTTCACGAGATCTTATACTTGCGTTTACGTCATATAGAAATATTTCATGCTATTTATACCACCGGCTCAATTACCAACGCGGCTAAAATTTTGCACGTATCGCAACCTGCCGTGAGCAAAGTGCTGCTTCATGCAGAGCAGCAGTTAGGATTTGCGTTATTTACCCGTAACAAAGGCCGCTTGATCCCAACCCCTGAAGCAAATATGTTGTTTCATGAAGTGGACAAAATACATCAGCAAATGCGTACTATCGATAACACTGCGCACAACATAAAACATGCTCACTCGGGCAACATTAATATTGGTATTACCCCGGCGTTAGGGTTTGACGTATTGCCAAGAGCCATCGCTCGCTATCATCAGCAGCACCCAAATGTGAGCTTCAGTATTAATACCGTACACAACGACGCGGTCTTACAAAGCCTTATTGAGCATAAATCTGATGTGGCCGTTTTGTTTCATCCGAGCCCTAAATTAGGCGTAGATAGCATTGAATGTGGGCAGTCTGAGTTGGTAGTTGTTTACCCTAAAGCGTTATTCCCTGATGCACCTTCGCTGCTTAGCATCGAAGCCTTGGCAAATGTTAGCTTTATTGGTATTAGTGATTCAGGCCCATTGGGGGATATGCTCTACAGTCGTTTGCAAAGCGAAAACATGCAGCCTCATAGTCCTATACAGGTACAAACCTATTTTATTGCAGCAAGATTAGTGGCACAGGGCTTAGGGGTATGCGTAGTAGACAAACATACGGCGCTAGGAAATTTAAATGATAACATCGCCATGGCATCGTTCACCCCGCCCCTTAGCTTTTCTATTAATGCCCTGCATTTACAAAACAGGCCACTGTCTAAAGTAGTCCAGGGATTTCTGCCGTATTTACAAGCAGAAATAACCTAAAAGCGCAGCAGAAGGTTGTGCAGATCCGGGGCCAACCTTAAGCGATAGCCTAAGCCATGTCTTAAGCTACAACCCAAGCCATAACCTGAAGTTATACCCCTGCTATACCTAGTCACTTTATTTTCCCGAACACCACGTTAGGATGCACTTATCAATCAGTAAATTGGCACTTCTAAAGGATATATTCATGGTGATTCAAGCCCCCTATTTGTTGTTTATCGGCGATGCTACCGATGCTCTGTCGATCAAAATGGCCCAAAGTGTCGCTCACTGGCGCCCTGACTTATGCGTCGGTGAATTCAGTGTCGAAGGCTGCACCGTAAGCACTGGATTAAACAAACTAAGCATTGAAGAAGCCGCCAAAAACGGCGCTAAAAGCTTGGTGCTTGGCTTTGCAAACAGTGGCGGTATTTTAGATAAAAAATGGTTACCGTTAATTGAATTAGCCATTAAAAAAGGCATGCATATCGTTAGTGGACTACATCAAAAACTGACCAGCTACCCTGAGCTAGTTCACTGCGCGCAGCAGTATAATGTTGAATTGCTTGATATTCGCCATCCCACCACGGCTTTTAGTACAGGCACAGGCCGCAAACGGGCCGGCAAGCGCTTATTGACCGTCGGCACAGATTGTTCGGTAGGTAAAATGTATACCTCGTTGAGCCTTGAACACGCCATGGTTAAACAAAACATAGCGGTTGATTTTCGCGCCACTGGCCAGTGCGGTATTTTAGTGGCAGGTGCGGGTGTGGCAATTGATTGTGTGGTGGCTGATTTTATTTCGGGTGCGGCTGAGTCATTGTCCCCCGACGCCAGTGACGACCACTGGGATGTGATTGAAGGACAAGGCTCATTGTCACACCCTGCTTTTGCAGGCGTGAGTTTAGGCTTATTGCATGGCTCACAGCCTGATGCATTGGTTATTTGCCACGCGCTTAATCGCACGCATATGCGCGGCTTACCTAATACCGCCTTCCCAAGTATTGAGGCCACCATTGCCCTTAACTTACAAGCAGCCCGTTTAACCAACCCTGATGCAGTTGTAGCTGGTATTAGTGTGAATACGTCTGCTGTTAGCGTGGAAGAAGGCCGTGCTATTTGTCAGCAGCTAAGCGAGCAGTTTTCGCTGCCCTGTGTTGACCCGCTTCGCGATGGGACCGATGCCATCGTCGCCGCATTGCCAATCTAAGCTAAAGGCTTCACATAAACTCAAGACATAATCCGTAAGCTAAGGGTATCGCCTTTGGTTAAACGCAAAAATACAGGAGAAAACAGCATGGGTTTTCAAGTTGAGGCTTACCAACAAGCGCTGCCTCTTAAAAGTGTATTTCGTATTGCACGAGGTGCTAAAACACAAGCCGATGTAGTAGTGGTCACCTTAACCGATGGCGTACACACAGGCTGGGCTGAATCAGTCCCTTATGCCCGCTACCAAGAGTCAGTACAAAGTGTACTGGAGCAAATTGACCAAACGGCTAAGAGCTTGGCTACATTCGAGGGCGATATAAGCGGAGTTCGCGCGCGCATTAATGCAATGCCCTCAGGTGCTGCGCGCAATGTTATGGACTGCGCCCTGTGGGATTTAGTGGCGAAGTCACAACAAAAATCTGTGGCACAACTATTGTCTTTATCAACCCCAGCGCCCTGCGTGACGGCGCAAACGCTAAGCATAGACACGCCCGAAGCCATGGCCGCAGCGGCGAAAGCTCTGGGCCATCCTCCACTGATTAAAGTGAAACTGGATAACCAAGACATCGTCGAGAAGATGCAAGCCATACATTTAGCTTCTCCTGACAGCCAGTTTATCGTGGATGCCAACGAAGGTTGGTCTATAGACGATTTAAAAGCCTGCGGTGATAACTTAAAAGCACTGAATGTAATCTTAATTGAACAACCGTTGCCAGTAGGCGACGACGCAGATTTAATAGATTACAGCTGCCCCGTGCCACTGTGTGCCGATGAAAGTTGCCATACCCGTGAAGAATTGGCTTACCTAAAAGGCCGCTATGATGCAGTCAATATTAAGTTGGATAAAACAGGTGGCTTAACGGAGGCCTATGCTCTCGCCCAAGAAGCCCAAGCAATGGGCTTTGAAATAATGATCGGGTGCATGGTGGGTAGCTCTCTAGCCATGGCGCCGATTTCTTTGTTAAGTGACTGGGCTAAGTACGTGGATTTAGACGGCCCACTGTTAATTAAAACCGACAGAGAAAATGGCTTTGCGATTAAAGACGGCGTGATGCAACCTTTAAACCCCGCGTTATGGGGTTCCCCACAAAGCCAAGTGATTTTAGAAGGATAGAGTGGTTTCACTAAAAAGCCGGCCCCGTTAATCGGTTCCGGCTTTTTCATAACGTATGAGGTTTATATCACTCGTGTCATCAAAAGCGCTCTATCGCCCAGTTTAGCGCCACTAATGCAATACCAATGGAAGCACCAGGCATAACCCAGCGACGGTACAGCGCCGCTTTTGCAAGTAAAATCAGTAGCGGTAAAGCAACTAACACTATCGCCAGCTGACCGATTTCTACCCCTAAATTAAACGCTAAGATAGAGAGTAACTTCTGATCCCCCGGCAAACCGAGCTCCCCCAAAACGCCCGCAAATCCCATTCCGTGTAGCAAACCGAAAGCAAAAGTGAGCCACCCCAAACGTAAGATTATGGGCTTCACATTATTCAAGGCTGCAAATAACACCGAAATCGCAATGCCAAATTCCACCCAGCGACTGCTCGGTATTATCCAGCCTAATGCTGTGGCAGTCAGGGTGATTGAATGCGCTAACGTAAACGCACTGATGATCCACACTGTGGTGCTCAGTACGTTCTTTAACTGTGGATTTCGTTGCCATTGCCCTTCTTGACGCAGCAAAACACAAGGCAAAAGCAGCGCCAATAAAAACAGGATATGATCGGTACCAATCCAGATATGGATGATGCCCTGATAAACAAACTCTTTGAATGTGACCCAGCGACTGCCATCCGTTAGATCTATGTCAATTTGGCGTTGAGCATTATTCAGCACAAAGCTCTGTGTATTGGCATCATCACTGATATTAACGACGACTTCGTGACTGTCGTCTTTAACGAATATCGCACTGTAATCTATGGTGAATATACCTGCTAGCGGACACTGAGCAGTAAAGTCAGTTACCGCAAACACGGAGTCGGCGTGATCTTCTAAGCGCTCTATACCTGCAAATTGAGTGGTGCAGGCCAGCCCACCCCGTTTAAGCCATAAATGGTCGGCTAAATAAGTGGCGATATCGGCGCGACGCTCAATGACCTCTCCCCATGTCAATTGACCGTTTTGGTCCGCATCTAGTCCTAAAACCAATTCTAAATCCGTCAAGCCCAGTTGCCATTCACCTTGAATACGACCTGTTTGATCTACGTTGGCAATGATGTAGCCAGTACTGTTTTGGTGCGCATAACTCACGGTGCCGCTCATCACGCTGACTAAAAAAAGGAGCTTGATGACATAACGATAATACTTGTTCACTTCTACTAACCTAAATGACCTCTAACCCCATAAATTATATATGTTTTTTTTCACTTTAAATATCCGATGTGACGCTTAGGGATGAATCTATACAAACATTTACACAAAAAAAAGCCGACCATAAGGTCGGCAAAGGGTGCAGCGTTAAATGGGGTACATATTTGCGGCTCAGCCGCTAAAGCCATACGTGGCTAATAAACTAGCTTAGCGCAATACGCCATAATCGAGCCACCAGCCACAATCGAGTTACTGTTGTTTGTTATCACTCGCCAGTCGCTGTATCGGCATTTCTACACTTGATGACAAGAACTCAAAACTTTGCTCTGGCATCTCTTGCCACTGTTCCGGCGGCATAGGCGGGCTAGATAACAATATTTCGTCTTGATGCTGCATGTTGGCTAGGCGGATCCTAAGTGTACGCAGCGCCGGGATTTCCTCGACCTCGCTCGGGCTGACAAACATACCCAAACTGCGGCTCAATTTGCCAAGATACAAACTGCTGGAAAATCGAATAATTGGGGCAGCAAGTAACAAACCGAGTAGCACAGGGGCCAACCACCAAAATAAAATAGGCGTTAGAGATAACGTAATCCCGCCCCACGCGATGGCAATTGCACTGGCCACCCAAGTACGCTTAAAGGCTTCCTTCCACGGCACCATGCGACCTTCTCTGCCTTGTGCATCCCAGCTGACATTCTTTCCAACGAGAACATTAAGTACAAAATAGGCGTGATAAAACATCATTAATGGGGCAATAATAATGGCGATAGTCGCTTCAATTAGCGCCCCGGACATTAATGCTAATCCGCCGCCAAATTGCTCTCTGCGCCTAACCAAGGCCACAATAGCGCCCAGTAACTTTGGCCCTAATAGCATGACCGCAGTGGCACTTAGCAGCGTAATAATGTATTCAGTTTTGACCACAGGCCACGAGGGAAACAAAGAATAATTGGAAGCAAAAAACACCGTTTCTGTGGTTGCGCGTACGACGGCGTCTATTGTGCTTAGCACTAACATCACCAACCACACTAATGACGACATATAAGCTAACGCACCAAAGAGAAAATGCAGGCGATTTACCGTGTGCAACCCCTTACCATTGATAATGCCAAGGTGCTGAATATTGCCTTGCACCCAACGTCTGTCTCGTGTGGCGTAATCGATAATATTACTGGGGATTTCTTCGTAACTGCCCTCTAAATCGGCTAGTAATAGTACGTCCCATCCTGCACGTCTTAACAGCGCAGCTTCAACAAAATCATGGCTGAGTATGTCGCCACCAAAAGGCGCTTTACCCGCTAATGTAGGTAAACCACAATGTTGAATAAATGCGTCCACACGTATAATGGCATTATGTCCCCAGTAATTTGCGCTGTCGGTTTGCCAGAATGCCTGACCGGTTGCCAGCATGGGGCAATATAAGCACGATGCGAACTGCAAAAACCGCCCAAATAAGGTTTGTGAACGCACTGGGATAGGCACAGTTTGAATTAAACCTGACATCGGGTTTTGTTGCATTGCTTTCACTAGCGTCAACATGCACTCACCTGTCATCACGCTATCAGCATCGAGTACGATCATTGACTCGTACTGGTAACCCCAGCGCTGACAAAAATCGGCCAAGTTACCCACTTTACGATGGGTATTTTTTTCTCGGCGTCGGTAATAGATATTTTCAGACAATGCCCCCACGCGCTGACAAAGCTCATTCCACGCGGTAAGTTCAGCTTGCGCCATATCGGGATTCTGGGTGTCACTTAACATATAAAAGTCAAAGTGCTCCAGCTGACCTGTGCGCTGTAAATCAACCAAGCACGCCTCGAAGCCCGCCATGATGCGATCTGTGTCTTCGTTATATACGGGCATGACGACAGCATGCCTGTCTTTCACAGTGACGTTGTCCAATTGGCCAGCAAAATGTTTATTGCGCTTAAGCTTCAGCGGGTCAATATCGAATATCTGCAGGATGAAACCGATAAAGGCGCTCCAAAACGCGGCAGAGATCCACAAAAAAGTAATACTAAACAGCACTAACAAAATCACTTCAAGCACGGTGATACCGCTTTCTGAAAAGATTTCGTACATCATCCAGCTGCCCGCAATAGAGGTGACAAACACCATTAATGCATATATCCACTTACGGACGGCCTTACCCTTGATATTTATTAACATGGTCGTGCCCTCGCTGTTATCTCGATTGCTAAAAAGGCTAAAATTACTCAACCTCGTTGGCGCTCCATACGTAATTCCACACTTCACTCACCTGAGTATCACCAAGGGTAAGAAACAGGCGCATATCTATCGCATTGTCGCTCTCAGGCATTAACTTAAATTGAGCGCGCCACGTCTTCTTGTCAGGCAGTTGAATCACTTCTAAATCTTTAAATGAGCCTGACGACAGAGATAATCGCGGCGTTAAACGAATTGAATCGGTCAAATGCGCAAACGCATCAGTACTAAAATCAATCATCATCTGACGCTCGCTTCGCTCTGGCGCGTTATCTTGACCCGGTAAGGCTGCCCAACTGTTAAATACTTGCGTCACCCTAGCGACTTCTTCGTGGTGAAGTGCTCCGTTTACTGTCTTTAAGGTGTAATCGAACTGACGCATTTCCCCTTTTTTGAAGGGTTTGGCCGGTACCCAGTAACTAACAATGTTGTCATTCGTTTCTGAGTTAGTGGGTATTTCAACCAGCTCTACTCTTCCTTTACCCCAATGGTTGTTGGGGGTTATCCACATACCAGGGCGTTGGTGATAGTGAGCTTCAGCATCTTGGTAGCTCTTAAAGTCTTGGTCTCGTTGCAGCAGCCCGAAGCCCTTAGGTTGGTCGTCTTGCAAAGAGGTAACCCGCAGATCTTTAGGGTTATTCAATGAGCGCCATATCCACTCGCCGCTTGATGTATGCATAGATAAACCATCAGAGTCGTGCACCTCAGGCCTGAAATCATCAAACTTACGCGTGTCATTTTCGCCACTGAGGTACATGCTGGTAAGTGGGGCAACACCTAATTTCTTGACGTCTTCACGAGCGAATATAACGCTTTGTACGTGCATGACAGAATCTAACCCGGGAACAAGTTCAAAACGATACGCCCCAGTCACTGATTTACTATCAAGCAAGGCAAAGAACACAAGTTTAGTGTCATGCTCTTTAGGCTCTAGCATCCAGAATTTGGTAAATGCTGGAAATTCTTCACCGCTTGCTTCCGCGGTGTCGATAGCGAGCCCTCGGGCTGAAATACCGAAAACTTGCCCAGGGCCTATCAAGCGAAAATAAGACGCACCTAAGAACACGGCTACTTCATCTTTGTAGTGATTAGTTTTTAATGGGTAATGCACTCTAAAACCAGCAAAACCTGCATCTTTAGGCACCAACCCTTTCAGGGCTGCAGCATCCTTTTCATAAATAAAGCGGTCTGTTTCAAACAACATGTTTTTAGTACCACTGTTGTCATCGACTATTTTGATGCCCACCGGTGAGCGGTATAAAAATCCTGGGTGGAACAATTGCATTTCAAATTTGGCTTTGTTTTTCCACTGGGCTTTTTCTGGATTGAAGCGAATCGCGCGGTACTGCTGATAATTCATCTCAGCTAATTCAGCTGGAAGATCTTGTTTAGGTGGCGCATATGACTGAGTAGCAAGGGATTTCGCTTGCTCTGTAACTAGTGAGAACACGCGTTCTTCGGTGGTTTTCTCTGCAGGTGACTCAACAGGATCAGCGGCCGCGTCTGAAGGCTTTGCTTCCTTGTCTTGTTTATCTTTCGCCTTGGTCTGAGTTTGCTTTATCGATTGCGTTTTTTTGCTATCAACAGGTGCTTGTTCTGGTGTCTGAACTTGGGTAGAAGCCCCCACACTGACAATTAAACACACTAAACCCACAAGACGTGACAGAGTACTCCTTTGACGAGATACCGCCTTGAGGCGTTGACGATTGACGGAATTCTGGGTTGTCATTTTATTTCTGGTCCCTTTACTGGTTTTGGCGTTTTACAATTCTGGGGTTGGTCGTCCCCAGTGATGAGCAGTTTTTACAATACTTGAACGTTTAACGCGTGAAATCGCTACGTCTCACCCGCAGATTGCAACTTTCGAACCACAAATTAAATATGTGCCAAACCCGCCGAACATTAGACTAAAGGATAAGCTATTAAGGACTCCCTCCTGTGCAAACCTGAGACGAAAAAACAGCTAAATGAATAAGGCAACGTAGTTGCACGGTTAGCACAATGCGGTGCCAGCGACTTACTTGGAACCCTTTAAAATTAAACCGCGTAGAAAAGACTAAGGCAGTATTGATACTAGAAAGTCCCGAGATTAATGTGAATTTTTAGCGGCAGCATGTCACTGTGAAAAGGAATAATGGCTTGCACGCAAAATTGGCGCCGCGCGCTCAAAAGTTTTTGCCCGTCGCAAATTAGTCTCACTTTCAAAGGTTGGCATTAGGCGCAACATTAATGAGCAGCAATTTTGTTGCTTATTACGGACAGTGGTGTACTGGTATGGATATAACCTATTAAAATTAATGGCTTACAAAATCAAAGGCGAGAATAACCTAGTCTGTATTGAGAAACAGCCGCGGTACTTTAATCTACTTCGTTGCCAAGTCTCAAAACAAGAAAATCCAGATAACCGTGGTATTTTTAACCCGCCATTGTAAATTTTACTTGTGGGACATATCTAAAAAGCAATTAGGGAGAATCGGTATAGGCTGAGGGGTTAAGTAGTGGGTCTAAGTAGTGGGTTAAGGATTGACGAACAAGGTATGGCAACATAAAAAAGCCGCAAAAACTGCGGCTATTTAAAATCATATGACTCTTAATTCACACAACATCCGGTACTGAGGCTAGTCAACTAAGCCCTTGGGCATCTCATCACGCATCTCGTTCCACAACTTACCGCTGGCGATACCGTACTTGCGAATAACTAACAACACGCTTTCGTAATCACCTTTTTCAGCAAGCGCGAGCAATTGCTGGTAGTAATCATGGGTTAGCGCCCGAGATTTCTCATTAGAGAAGTAGTAACCACCGATACGTGAATACAAACCTTTAAAGCCATTCATCATTAGAACGTAAACAGGGTTTCCAGATGCAAACGCCAAGTCATGATTTAATTGATAATCTTTAACAGCAAATGCAGTTCCGTCTTGCTCTACTTCTTTATATTGCTGCAGAATTTCAATGGTTTTTTCTTGGTTGTTGCGGATCGCCCCACGAATAAATACTGCACTTAAGTTAGTGCGCGCCGCCAACAGATGATCCACCAGTTCTGAAATCCCATCTTCGTCTAAACGAGCCAAGGTTTCTAATATGTTCAGACCTGAGGTTTCCCAGAAGTTATTCACTTTAGTCGGCTTACCATGTTGAATAGTCAACCAACCGTCTCGCGCTAAGCGCTGCAGTACTTCACGTAATGTTGTTCGAGTTACCCCAATTAATTCTGATAGTTCACGCTCTGCAGGAAGTATGGTACCGGGAGGGAAGCGACCGCTCCATATAGATTCAACTATATACTCTTCGGCAAATCCGGCTGGACTCTGTGCCTTATAAATCATTTCATTGCTCGCAAGGTTATCAATATTATTATGCTATTAACTGATTGTACCAGATGATATTTCTCGGGAACAATGAATCTTTAACAAGATGTTAAGTTATATACTGAGTGTCACATTCATCGAATAAACTTTAAAGCACCTTATTTTAAGTTAAATGTAGCTAAGCATGCGATTTACCTTGCATTTTTACGTTACAGAATTTAAAAAGTAGTTATAAAAGCTAGAAAAATTTAAAGGTTTGAATCTATGCAACAATCGACCATCGGCGCAGTTTATAGCAATTTCTTGGGTCAAGCCCCTGATTGGTATAAAAAATCTATTATCGCCTTCCTTATTTTTAACCCAATCCTATTTATGGCAGACCCGTACATAGCTGGCTGGGCGTTAGTATTAGAGTTTATTTTTACTCTTGCGATGGCGTTAAAATGCTATCCATTGCAACCCGGTGGCCTTCTGTTGATTGAAGCACTCTTTATCGGGATGACCTCCCCGGAACACATGAAGCATGAAATAGTCGTCAATATAGAGGTGGTTTTGCTGCTGGTCTTTATGGTGGCGGGGATCTATTTCATGAAAGACATGCTGTTGTTTATGTTCACTAAATTACTGCTCAAACTTAAAAACAAGATTGCCTTGTCGATGTCGTTTGTTGCAGCATCCGCTTTTTTGTCGGCCTTTTTAGATGCATTAACGGTTGTGGCGGTCATTATCGCTGTCGGCATGGGCTTTTATTCTATCTATCATAAAGTTGCCTCTGGTAAGGAGTTTCACTCTGATCACGACCACACCAGCGACGATCACGTTGACCACCCAAAGCGCCAAGATTTGGAAGATTTTCGGGCGTTTTTGCGTAACCTAATGATGCACGCTGCGGTAGGTACTGCATTGGGCGGCGTGATGACCATGGTTGGTGAGCCACAAAATTTAATTATTGCAGATAAAGCCAGCTGGAATTTTGGTGAATTTTTTGTGCGCATGTCGCCGGTCACTATTCCTGTATTTTTCGCCGGAATTGCCACCACTTTCGCCTTAGAGAAGTTTAAAATATTCAGTTATGGCGCTCAGTTACCTCAAGTTGTTCGCGATATTTTAACCGCTCACAGCCACCAGCAAGAAGCCACCCGTACCAAACAAGACAGTGCTAAATTGTGGATCCAAGGTTTCATCGGCATATGGCTTGTGATTGGATTGGCAGGCCACTTCGCTGCCGTAGGCTTAATTGGCTTATCTATTATCGTGTTGGCGACCTCCATGAATGGCATCATCGATGAGCACTCAATCGGTAAAGCATTCGAAGAGGCGCTGCCATTTACAGCCCTATTATGCGTGTTCTTTGGGGTTGTAGCAGTCATCATTGACCAAGGCCTATTCACGCCTGTTATCGACTGGGTGCTGACCTTCGAAGGCCGTTCACAATTAGTGATGTTCTACTTAGCCAACGGGGCGCTATCCATGGTCAGTGACAATGTGTTCGTTGGCTCTGTTTACATTACTGAGGTAGCTGCTGCACTTGAACATGGTCACATCACTCGCGATGAATTCGATATGCTAGCCGTTGCAATTAACACAGGTACAAACTTACCCAGTGTGGCAACGCCGAACGGGCAAGCTGCTTTCTTGTTCCTATTGACCTCTGCAATTGCACCGCTATTACGCTTGTCATACGGCACAATGGTGTACATGGCGCTACCCTACACCATTGTACTGACTATCGTTGGCCTAGCTGCAACATACTTCGGCTTGGGAGATTTAACCAACTGGCTGTATGATATGCATCTCATAGAGCACCACAGCGCGACCTTAGGCGCTGAACCCGCAGCGCACTAATCTAGTTTTGTTTAATAAAGCACCGCTGGATTGCGGTGCTTTTTTGTTTTAGTTATTTTTTAGTAATTTTACGAGTAGCGTCATGACCTTTATTTCAAATCTTGCTGACACCCGCCTTGCTTGGGGTCTGTTATTTTTATCGGCATTGGTATTAGTGGCGTATGCCCTATTTAGCCAGCATGCCATGGGGCTGCAGCCGTGCATTATGTGCATTTACCAGCGCACTGCCATCTTTGGAATTATGTTTGCCTGTGTACCCGTACTCGCCGCCAACAATATGCTAACGCGTTTATTTGCATTTGCTGTGTGGGGAATTTCCGCCATTTGGGGAGGACTGATAGCCTGGGAGCATTACGATATTCAAAATGCGGCCAACCCTTTCTTTGCGACCTGTGAAATTGTACCGAACTTTCCTTCATGGTTGCCACTACATGAATGGCTACCTAACTTGTTCGCAGCCACAGGTGACTGCGGCAATATTGATTGGGTATTTATGGATATGAGTATGCCCCAGTGGATGATGGTCGTGTTTGCGATTTATTCAACTATTTGGTTCGTGGTGCTTGCGTCTCGGCTCATAGGTAATCGCGCTATTTAACACATTAAAATGTTGCCTGGCCTAGCAATAGGTTTACATCAAAAAGGAGCTGCAGCTCCTTTTTTTTGCTCCTTAGAAACATCCCTGCCCCCGTGTGCACTAGAGACGCGTAAAACTTGTTTAGCATTCACAATAAAATTAAGCGCTAAACGGAGTCATTGACTTTCTTTACTCTTATAGCGTGACAACGCATTCTAGCCATCCCCATTAATCAGTGCTTTCGCTAAGTGAACACTTATTAACGTGAAATGGTATTAATTAAAGAGATCTAATTTATTCCACGCTCGTAAAACAAACGCATGATGACATGTTTAGTGAGGTTCTTATTTTGCGTTCAGCCTGCGTTGTTTTTCCAAATCAATTGTTTGAACACAATCCTTGTTTGAAGGGGCAAGGCCATAAAGTGTGGCTAGTCGAGGACGATTTGTTTTTCGGTGATAGTCAGTATCCCCAACGCTTTCATCAACAGAAACTGCAATTGCATATGGCATCTATGGACTATTATCATTCGACGTTAACGGCGCTAGGCCACGATTGTCATTACATCGCATATAAAGCTGAAGACCCCGCTATGAAGAGGCTGTTCAACGCACTAGGAGAGCAAAAAATTGAGCAGATCCACACGGTGGATCCTGTGGACTTCATACTGAAGAAGCGCTTAGAGCAATACGCTTACGAAGGTCATATTCAAATCACGTGGCATAAAAACCCAGGTTTTCTCAATACACAGCGTCAAAATAGTGCCTACCGTGACAGCAAAAAGCGCTGGTTTATGGCGGACTTTTACCGCCACCAGCGCACTCGCCTTAATATCTTGATGGACGGAGACAAACCCGTTTCCGGTCGATGGAGTTTCGATGAAGAAAATCGCAAAAAAATTCCGAAAAAAGAAATAGCAAACATTCCAGAAATTCAATTTTGTGCAAAGACTCAATACCACACCCAAGCCATCGAGCGCATTAATGCTGACTTTTCTGATCATCCAGGCAATGGCCAAACGATCATATATCCGGTCACGCATGAGGGCGCACAATTGTGGTTGACCGCCTTTTTTGAACAGCGTTTTAAATATTTTGGCCGATTTGAGGATGCCATAGTAGAAGGTCAAAATTGGCTTTATCACAGTGTCCTTACCCCTATGCTGAATATCGGGCTTTTGACGCCCAAACAAGTCATCAGCCGAGCGATACAATGTGCCGATGAGCACGAGGTGGACCTTGCGAGCCTCGAAGGCTTCGTTCGGCAAATCATAGGCTGGCGAGAGTTTATGCGCGCGACCTACAGTGACATTGGCGTATCAATGCGCACGCAGAATCACTGGCAACATAAGCGCAAAATACCCAGTGCATTCTACACCGGGGACACAGGCATTATCCCGCTAGACGATACCATCAAGCGGATATTACAAACGGGTTATTGCCATCACATTGAGCGGTTGATGGTATTAGGCGGCTTTTTCTTTTTATGCGAATTCGAGCCGGATGAAATCTATGGCTGGTTTATGGACATGTTTATTGACAGCTACGATTGGGTGATGGTGTCCAACGTGTACGCGATGAGCCAGCACGCAGATGGCGGACAAATCACCACCAAGCCCTATTTCAGTGGCTCTAATTACATCATTAAAATGAGTCACTACAAAAAAGGAGCTTGGTCGGATATATGGGATGCGCTGTACTGGCGGTGGATAATAAAAAACCACGCTGAACTAAAGAAAAACCATCGCTGGGCTATGATGTGCAGCCAAGTAGATAAGATGGAGAAGGATAAAAAAAACGCCTACCTGACAGAGGCTAACACGTATTTGTCTGGGTTATAGTGGTAAAACGACTGGCTAGTACTGCTAGCGATCAATTTTTTACACTTAAGCACACGCTCTCGGAAAAATCTAATGTCAACGAACCGAAGGGAAAGGAAAGGCAAGGCAGTGTAATAATCACGTTCTCGACGTTTCCCTTACGTGCATAAAATCAGTTAGTTAACCCTAACTTAATCCGTATCTTCCAGTGGCCATATGGCAATATAGTCTTCAAAATCTTCCAGTTCGACATCGTGATCAAATACGGTTTTGCCGCGTACCGACATACCCACTTTATGCATTTTGGCTTTTTTGCCTTTATTTAAAAGTGGATGCCATGACGGTAAACCGCGCCCCTCATGCAACCGGCGATAGCTGCAGCTGGTAGGCATGAAAAATATGTCGTCTATATTTTCTTTGCTCAGCTTGACACAATCCGGGACCAATATGGTGCGCTCGTCATAGCGGGTGCAATTGCAGGTTTTAGTGTTCAGCAAACCACATGCGATATTAGTGTAGTGGATCTGCTCACCACTGTTTATGTGCGCCGTAGGGGCAGCTGTTTCTGCTTCATCGTCATCAATAAACTTGTGCAGACAGCACTTGGCACATCCATCACAGATCGATTCCCATTGTGCTTCATTCATTTTTTCAAGTGGCGTATCAAGCCAAAATTTATCATTCATAATTATATAACAACCAGGCTATAGCCTTACTTTTTGATTCAAAATTTCTAATTGGCAAACCAAATTTCCTGCTGATATCAGCAATCAAGGCATGGGTATGACTAAGATCGACTTTAGGCAAAAGGCGTGCAACGCGCAACAAGCCCAACCAATCCTCGTCTCTCATTCTCAGCAGGATATCCATTAGGCGCACATTGTCGTATGACAGCTGTACCTCAGACAAATCCAATAAAATCCCTTTTAAATTGTGCACGTGAGCCAAATTTATCGCTTTCTTTATGACAATTTCCATCTTATCAACATGTTCTACATGACCCACCGCCTCTACAATCACCACTTTATTGGTTAAGTCTAAACGATGGTGTTGGGTGAAAATCATTATCTACTACTCTTATTAACTGCTTTTATTAAGTGCTCTTATTCACTGATGTATGCATGACCGTTATGCGGCGGTTACTTTGCGTTAAACAACGTGTGTCTGCACAGAAAAATGTTGTGATAAATTAACACTAATGTCGTCGCCCGCATTCAATGGTCCGACGCCCTTTGGTGTGCCTGTTAGTACAATATCGCCTGGCAGCAAGGTGAAAGTTTTTGTTATATTTTCCACCAAAGACAAGATGCTATGCATCATGTGAGTGCTATTACCTAGTTGCCTTACTGTATTATTGACCGTCAAACTAAACTCGATATTTCGTTCAATATCAATCTCCTGTGCAGGTACAAACAAAGACATCGGGCAGCTCGCATCAAAACTTTTCGCTCTCTCCCACGGCTGACCTTTAGCCTTAAGCCGGTCTTGTACATCACGTAGAGTCAGATCTAACCCTAAACCTACGCCGATTATGCTTTGTTTAGCCTGTTTTTCATCACAATGATTTAGGCGTTGCCCAATCAAAATAGCGATTTCAAGCTCGTTATGACAACTGCCTAAGCCTTTAGGGATAACAAGCGGCTCGGCTAGATCACACAGTGCGGTATTTGGCTTAATAAACAACAAAGGCTCGTTAGGTACTTCATTGTTTAACTCTTGAATATGTTCGAGGTAATTTCGCCCAACACACACCACTTTTCCAAGGGGCAAGTCGATTTTGCGACCATCGATAAATTGATGTTGATACATTTAACGCCCTTTCTTAATTCGATCAGACAAATACCCGACCGCCACACCGAAATAACTAGAACGATTCCAGCCCATTAGGGTGTGAAAATTATCATAAACCAAGTAAATGCGGCCTTTCTCACCATCAGGCATTATCAGCGAGGCCTTCACATTCACATTTGGCAAGGCACTTCCGTCGTATTTAGTCACGCCTTGCGCTTGCCAATCATCTAGGGTGCGCATTTTGCTTTTGTCTAAGCCAGCCAATGAAATATCAAAGCCATCATGCAATTTAACCTGACGGCCCCATGTTCCCTTGTCGCTCCAGCCTTCTGTCTTTAAAAAGTTGGCAATAGAGGCGAATACATCAGCAGGGTTATTCCAAATGTCCTTTTTACCGTCACCATCAAAATCATAGGCATAATGTAAAAACGACGTTGGCATAAACTGGCTCTGGCCCATTGCGCCTGCCCATGAGCCCAAGAATTCATCCTGCTTAATATGACCTTGACGTAAGATGTCCATTGCGGCGTATAGCTGTTTCTTAAACATCTCTTCACGGCGACCTTCATACGCCATAGTCGCCAGCGATGAAATCACTGGGTATTTACCCATAATTTTGCCGAAGTTACTTTCGTTGCCCCAAAGTGCCACGATAAACCGCGCTTGAACGCCGAACGTTTGCGCAACATCTTCAAGTACCGCGCGGTGTTTCGCGGATAAATCGAGCGCTTGCTGTACCTTCCAATCAGGTACACGTGTTGCTAAATAAGTATCCAGAGTGATTTTTCGTTCCGGCTGGTTTTTATCTGCTTTTACCACACGTTGTCGAAACGTCACGCCAGTAAAGACTGAGTCTAAAAACGTTTCATCGTATCCTTTGCTCAGGGCTTCTTGTTTGAAGCTTTTAATATACAGCTCAAAGCCCGCTTGGCTTTTCTGAGGTTCCCCGTGCAAGAATAGAGGCATTAGCGAACCACAGATAAGCATCATCACGAAAAAAACAAAGCGAGACATGCACTCTCCTTTTAGTAAAAATGAAATGGCAAAGTAGATGAATAAGGCTAGCCTCCCAAGTTATTAATCCTTTGGGGCTTGAGCGGCTAAATGTTGTTTCAGTAGATTTTCTTCAGGGGGTGGCAACTGCAAATAGAAGCCATTTTTGGTTAATTCATCACGCAGGGTTTGAATATCGACTTGCCCCAAAGTGCGATCTTTTTTGATAGGCATAATCATGATAAAACGCGGGGCGCCAAACATCTTCATCAAAGACTCTGGCACACGTGAAAAATCATCTCGCCCTGGCACATAAAGGTAGGTATCCGCTTTCTTGGAACTTTTATACACAGCGCACAGTAAATTAAGCATGGGTTGAGTCCTCACTGATTGATTGGGCTATATTTAAACCATCGACCTTCGCCAGTGCAGCCTGCAAATGCTCACCGCGCCAGCCCTCTAATAAGTCTGGCAACAAACCTTGCGCACGCGTATCGTCATCACGGAACCAACACCACTTTATCAACTGATTGATTTGCTTTTTTGAGCCTATAAGCTCAACCGGCACACCCAGTTTTTCTGCTGTTTGCACGCAGACTTGGCGCACTGCTGCAGCGACCTTCTTAAAGCGTGAAAAATCGACTAAGCGTTCGACTGGCTGGGGGTAAGCTGATTCATCCACATGCTCTGCGGCGGCTACGATATCAAGCATTGCTTGACCGTTAATACGAATTTCTTGAGGGGTTAATCCACTGATTTGATGCAGCGCGTTTTTACTTGCCGGAAGACGTTTCGCTACCTCCACCAAATTTGCTTCACGAACTACAAAGTTCAAGGCTAAATCACGCTGCTGCGCTTCTTTGGCCCTCCAAGCGGTTAATTGCTGTAACACATACAGGGATTTGCCGGTTACATGCCAGTTATTCTTTATATTTAAGTAGAGTAATTCGTAGGGAACTTGACTCAGCTTTTTGCGCGTTAAGTTTTCCATTTCGGCAAACACCCAAGCTTGGCGACCTTGAGCAAGCGTTTTATCACGCAACGTGGGATAAAGCTGAAACAAATACAACACATCATAAGCCGCGTATTGACACTGCTTAGGCGATAAAGGTCTGGCAAGCCAATCTGTGCGCGACTCTCCTTTATCGACCTGAATATCTAGCATCACCTCTACCAACTTAGCATACCCTAAAGACGGTCCCATGCCGGTAATAGCAGCAGCGAATTGACTATCAAAAATAGGACGAGGAACGATATCAAGCGCACAAATAAAGGTTTCGATGTCTTCTGAACACGAGTGCAACACTTTAACGATATTTTCGTCGGTCAAAATCGCTTTTAGCGCAGTGAAATCGCTTATTTCCAGTGGATCGATAAGCGCGATTTGCTGCCCATCGTAAATCTGAATTAAACCGAGTTGTGGATACAAAGTGCGTGTTCGCACAAACTCTGTATCTACGGCAATCGCTTGGGCTTTTGCCAGTTGAGCGCAGTATGCGTTCAACGCTTCATCTGTGGTAATTGAAATATATTGCACGTGTTTCCAAACAAATAAAAAAGCCAGCAAAAGCCGGCGTTTATCTACAAAACAATAGTGTTGGCCTCAGAGCCGCTATTATTTCTCGTCGCGAAGTTCTCTGCGGAGTATCTTACCAACATTCGATTTTGGAAGCTCGTCTCTGAACTCAACTTTTTTCGGAACTTTATATCCGGTTAAGTGTTTACGGCAATGTTCGATAACATCTTGCTCTGACAAACTGTCTTCACGGCGCACTGCGTAAAGTTTCACAACCTCACCGGACGCTTCATGGGGAATGCCCACGGCAGCTACTTCAACAATATGGTCATGCATCGCGGCAACTTCTTCGATTTCATTCGGGAAAACATTAAAGCCAGAGACTAAAATCATGTCTTTTTTGCGATCAACTATGTAGAAATATCCGTCTTCATCACAGCGGGCAATGTCCCCTGTAGCAAGCCAACCATCTTGCATGATCTCTTCAGTGGCTTCGGGTCGGTTTAAATACCCGACCATGACTTGTGGTCCTTTTACTAGCATCTCACCTGCTTCACCGGGCGCAACGTCAACGCCGTCATCATCCACTAAGCGAATATCAGTAGAGGGTAATGGCAAGCCAATAGAGCCGTTGTATTGCTCCAATTGCGGTGGGTTCACACTGACAATAGGACTACATTCGGTTAAACCATATCCTTCAAGTAGCACATGTCCAGTTAACTTGTACCAGCGTTCTGCGACTGAGCGTTGTACCGCCATACCACCGCCCAATGAGAATTTGACCTTTGAGAAATCAAGTTCGGTGAAACTTGGCGTATTAAGCAAACCATTAAATAGAGTGTTTACCCCAGTAAGCACAGTAAAGGGATACTTACCCAACTCGGATACAAACGCCGGCATGTCTCTGGGGTTGGTAATTAATAAGTTGGCACAGCCCAATTTTAAGAACAATAGGCAGTTCGCCTGCAAAGCAAAGATATGGTAAAGCGGTAATGCCGTGACCACTAGCTCTTCATTGGGCACCGTGACAGTATTTAAAATAGCAGATGCTTGCTCTAAGTTCGCCACCATATTCCTGTGACTCAACATAGCGCCTTTAGACACTCCAGTTGTGCCGCCAGTGTATTGCAAAAATGCGATGTCATCGCCAGTTAAGGTTGGGCGCTCATAACGTTTGCTCGCCCCTTCTTTCAACGCGTCCATAAAGTGTATGGCTGACGGTAAAGAAAAAGCAGGCACCATCTTCTTAACATGTTTCACCACGAGATTAGTCAGCCACTTTTTCGGAAAACCCAACATATCGCCAATTTGGGTCAACATGACCGTTTGAACTGGTGTGTCGTCTATTACTTCACTTAGGGTGCAAGCAAAATTTTCAACGATCACAATGGCTTTAGCGTCTGCATCATTAAGTTGATGTTTTAGTTCGCGCGCTGTGTATTGCGGATTCACATTTACCACGACCATACCCGCGCGTAGTACGCCGAATAAGGCAACTGGATATTGTAATAAATTAGGCATCATAATGGCGACAGCATCGCCCTTCTTTAACCCTGAATGCTGAAGATACGCTGCAAACTGCTTAGATTGCTGGTCTAGTTCTTTAAAGGTAATTGATTTACCTAGATTGATGTAGCTTACGCTATCAGCGTAAGTTGATACTGCTTGCTCTAAAATATCAACGATAGACGCATAACTATCAGGATTGATTTCATGAGGTACTCGAGCGTCATAACTCTTTAACCAGGATTTTTCCACATTGCCTCCTCGGCGCTACCTCGACCAAAGAAAAACGCCCAAGCGCGCCGGTCGACGATATTATACTACTTATTGCGCCGCATAATACCCAAAGCCCGTGTAAAGATAAACGCAGATCCCTACATATAATTAACATTTTACCTATAAATAGTTAATTTTCGCGAAGGAAGTGCAAAATATGCTCAGAAACTGATTGCGTATTATCCAAATGTGGATGATGTGAGCCCACAACGCTGAGTAATTTTGCATCTTTTAACAAGTTTATTCGTAATTCGGCGGTTTTCTTCATAATTTCGTAGCCGTTATCAGCAATGATTACAATGGTCGGACAAGTAATAGCTTTTAAAAACGCTTGCGCTTGGCCTTCGGTCAATCGTAATGAAGAAAATGTTCTCAGGCGCCTGTCAGTGGTGAATTCAAGTTTCCCCTCTACTTCACACAGATTTCGCTCAACCAATAAACGAGCGCACTCATCAGAAAAACCACCCGCGATCGCTCTTGCGCGGATCACGCTTTGCTTATTGCTCGGGTGCTTACCTTCACTTGCTGCACCTTTGAGCCGGCTTTCAATGGATTCGCGTAATTGCTCAGGACTGCTTTCACTGTCTTTAGTAACAGGCCCTAAAGATTCAATCGTAATATACTTACTCACTCTCTCGGGAAAGCAACTGGTGTACATTGAGCCGACAATTCCGCCCATAGAGTGCCCAAGTAAAATGAAATTATCCCAGCCTTGTGTTTCAACAACTTCATGCACATCGTAAACAAAATCCACCAAATGATAATGTGCATCTTTACTGCGATGATCGGATTTACCGTGACCAGCGAAATCCAGTGCAATGACATAATAATCCGATAAATATTCAGCCAGAGGTTCAAAGGTGGCGGCATTATCAAGCCAACCATGCAGGGCAACGATTAACGGTTTTGACGGGTCACCGAACGCTAGGCCGCGCAGCGTGATATTTCGTAAAGGAAATTCAACCTCACTCACATTGGCTTCTAGTGTACTTAATTGTTGTGAGCTTAGTTCTTGTGACCTTACTGCTGTCGTGCTCTTTTCTTGGGTGCTTTTTGCTTGCATAAATCTTCCATAAAAAACGGCTATCAAGAATACCTAATATTAAAAGGTATAACGTGAGTAGCCGTTTGCTCTGCTGTCTTTACGTCAACTAGCGTTGAACCAAGTTACGTTACATTAATTACTCTTGGTTTTAGCAGAGGGTTTAGAGCTCGCCGGGCTACTTCTAGTGCGATGAGTGCTGCGTAAAAACACTCGATTATTAAACGGGCGATTATACCAACCGTATCGCCAGTAATCATAAGGCCAAACGCTGATCATATTCATATCAACTTGCTGAATCTCTTTCCATAAGTAATAGCCAGTTGAAGCAAGTGTTGGGAATACGTACTCATGCTCGCCTACCATACCTTTCTCTAAACGAACAAAATCACCGGTAAAGGTCATGGTGCGACCTTTTTTGTACACCATAGGATCTAAGAAGCCATTCACGTAAACCCTAAAACGCCCGATACTCTCATCACTTTGTAATGGGCGGCCATAACTGCGTAACGGGTAGTAAACCATTTCGATTAGGGTATCGTTGGGTTTATTTTCTACCTTAGCGATAATCCCGCCCCAGCGGGCTTTCTGGCCCAATACCTCTTTGGACTTTGAAGCGGCTTCTTGATAAGTAATCAAGTTTGTTTCATCAGGCAACTGAATTTGTTCAGGAAGTGTTGAACAACCCGCTAACCACAAAGTAACGAATAGGAAACCGATTTTAGTGTACATAACCACCTCGACAAAAATACATCATTGAGGCAACGATACTACAGTTCGGGTTAAAGCAGAACTTAACAATAGTTAAAAGGCTTGTATCAAAACGTTACAGTAGCTGGGGTTTATCAAGACAAAAGAGCGTCAGAACGCGAGGAACGTGGAGCAGAATTATTGAACGAGATTAACAGGGATTGGGTTTTGCCAGCCGCTCAAGCGAAGGTATCAACGCCTAGCATTTGTTGAATTTCATTGCGACGTTCTTCTTTAGACACACTCTGGTAGGTATCAATCGCATTTTGTGAACTAAACGTTGAGCTATCATCAGAGCTGGCTTGCTGACGAAATGTCTCAGCCTGATCAAATGCTTCCACCGAGCCACTTCGAATAATCTCCTGTACGTCTTTAGCGCCACCAAGAGCAGATGCCACGTCTTGTTGGGCATTATCTTGTTGCTTATTACGCTTTACTGCTTTGTCGTTTAATGGACTTTGCAGGGCACTAACGGACGATTCGACTCTCACGTGGTTCTCTTATCAATTGAAAACAAATTCTGTATCGAGCAGTGACATCACTCGATTCGGCAATAGCTTATTTGCCATCTGTTATTTATAGCACAGGTTTAATAGGCTTGACTATTCGCCATACGGTTAAGTGACTTCGCTATTTTTAGCACCTAGGCAGTTTTACACACCATACCGATTAACCAGCCAAGCCATTTATTCGCGCCCAGGCAGTTTTTTCCAAGTCACTTTATCGCGCAGGTACACTGGCTCTACCTGTTCGATCTCTTTGGCAAACCCAGCTGTTGCAGCATTTTCAACTAACGGCAGCATATATTTCGCATTAGGATAGAGCACACTTTCAAGTATGGTTGGTTTACGCTCATCATTTAATGCAGCCAGTAACGCATCATAGGCGGCCCAACCGGTGCCAACAGCAAACGACAATGAAGTGGATTTCTGCGCAAGGATTTCAGCAGCCTCCTCTGGGGGCAAGACCTGCTCGCTGCCTATCAACATCGCCAAGCCGTTCTGCGCTTGATAGTGAGCAAAGTACACTTCTCCCATTCGTGCATCAATGGCGCAAAATACGTCTTGCGCTTGATGTTCGGTTATCGCCTGCTGGGCCATAGCAGCAAGCGTAGAAACACCGACCACGTGTAAATCTGTGCCCAAGGCTAAACCTTGTAAAATTCCAGTAGCAATACGCACCCCAGTAAAGCTGCCCGGGCCTTGTCCAAACCCTAAATAGTCAATCTCATTTAAGGTGGCGCTGGCTTCTTTTAATAAACCGTCGATCATGGGCAAAATGCGTTGACTGTGTTGCTGAGGGCAAATTTCAAATTGGTCAAATTGTTGGCCGTTAATAGTAAGTGCAACTGAGCAAGCCTCTGTTGCGGTATCAATGATCAACAGATTCATTGTGCTTCCTTCTTTAAAATATCGTTGGTACCGGCAGCTATGTTTTGACTAACGTTTTGACTAACGTCTCGACTACTGTCATGAGTAATTTCTTGAGAGATAAACTCTTCATTAGCTCGATCCTCAGTGTTTATTGCATTCTGCCGACGTTGATTATCCGCTGTTTTTTTAGCAGCCTTAAGTGCTTTCTTCGCTTGCTGAGCATCTTCATAGATCTCTTCAAGAAAGGCTAATGCATTTGGCAAATGTCTCGTGCGTTTCATATCAGGTAAACTACGTAAAAACGTTTTCGCATAGTCTTTGGTCACCAGTCGATTATCACAAATGACCAGCACCCCTCTGTCTGTTTCATCCCGAATTAAGCGCCCTGCCCCTTGTTTTAACGCAATCGCAGCCTGAGGGATTTGCAACTGACCAAAGGGGTTGCCACCGGCTTTACGGCAATCTTCAATTCGCGCTTGTAACAAGGGATCATCCGGTGAGGCGAAAGGCAATTTATCAATCAAAACACACGTTAAATCGTTACCTCTGACATCCACCCCTTCCCAAAATGCACCAGTGCCAAGCAGCACAGCATTGTCGCTTTTTACATATGACTCTAAAAGCGCACGCTTAGTCGTTGTGCCTTGCACTAAAATAGGGTTGTCTACCTTGTCTTCCAGCATGCCGGCAATGGCGCGCAAAGTGGCGTGACTGGTGAACAATAAAAAACATCGCCCACCACTGGCCGCTATTAACTTAAGGGAGATATCCAACAAGGTTTGCCGCATTTCTCTGGCATTGGGCTCAGGTAAAAAACGCGGGACACACAACATGGCCTGTTTTTGGTAATCAAAAGGGCTGTCCAGCGAAAGTGTTTTAGCGTGTTGCAAGCCCATTTGTCGCTGAAAATGATCAAAAGCATCACCGACCATTAATGTGGCTGAGGTGAAGATCCATGCACGCTCAGGGGTTGAGACTATTTTAGAAAATTTCGCCGCGATGCTCAACGGTGTTAGGTGCAACACTATATGGCGCATGGTGGTTTCATACCACAAGCTCACGCCCTTTTGGTTGGCATCGGTGAGGCGCGTTAGCTTCATTCTGGCATCACTGACTCGCTCAAAAATACTGTCTAAGTCTTTGTCGCGACTCAAATGCAATTTGATCACTTCGTACAACACATCTAACGAGTCAATCAACTTACTGATTTGGGTTTGTACATCATTGCGCGCCAACATGTCTCGCCAATTCCCTTTTTGCGCTTGCTCGGGAAACAATAAACGTAAGTCGGCAGAGATCATTTTGCATTTTTCACCGGCGCTGTGTAACTGCTTAGCGTCTTTTAAAGACGTGCGATACACCAACTCCAAATCACGGCTTAAGTCATGCAATTGTCTGCTTGATAGCGCTTCACCAAAATACTCACTGGCAATATCCGGTATCTGATGAGCCTCATCGAATATGACCACATCAGCTTCTGGAATAAGCTCGCCAAAGCCGGTGTCTTTTAGCGCCATGTCAGCAAAAAACAAATGGTGATTGACCACGACCAAATCAGCATCGAGGGCTTTGCGCCGCGCTTTGATCATGTAGCAGTCTTCGTAGTCGGGGCAATCTTTACCTAAGCAATTATCCACCGTAGAAGTCACAAACGGTAAGACTTTGGCATCTTCGGCGAGGGTTTTCATTTCCCCCATGTCGCCGGTTTTAGTCGATGTCGCCCAGCGGCGCACATCAGACAGCTCCACCATGGTTGTTTTATCAAGTAAGGTACTGCTGCCACCGTGCTGACGCAGGCGGTGCAAACATAAGTAGTTTGAACGCCCTTTTAGCAGCGCAATTTTGCCGTTTACCCCGATGGCTTTTTTAATCAGGGGCAAGTCTCTGTGGTAGAGCTGTTCTTGCAGGTTTTTGGTCCCCGTAGACACAATGGTTTTTTTCTTCGATTGTAGTGCTGGCGCTAAATACGCAAAGGTTTTACCTGTGCCGGTACCCGCCTCAACAATCAGTGGGGATTTATGCTCGATAGCCTCTTCTACCGCATTCGCCATATCGGTTTGCGCTTGGCGTACTGTGAATCCGGGGATCACTTGAGATAAAATGCCATCTTGGGCAAACAGTTTAGAAGACTTGGACATAACGAGCAGCGCACGTACCTTTAAATAAAAAAGAGAGGGATTATGCCAAATTATCGAACGCTTTTCAGAGATTAATCGCCCTTTAACGCATTAATTCTGACGCTGGTATTTCGCTGGCTAATCAGCGCTTAGGTCACGACGTAAAAACCTGCCATCCCCACGCCCCTAGACTTAATTCACACCTATTTGTCAGCTCTATTCGCTCACCGCTCAACCAATCGGTAACTCGCCCAAACGCGATATTCGATAACAGCGATACCGTTAGTGACTCGCCGCTAAAGTTAAGTAGCACCAGCACTTTACTTGTCTCGTCTTGGCGTACAAAACTGAACACTTTGTCGGCATGGGAGTTCATCACAGGGATCATACGTGCGCCCCACTGACCATTGTGCAAGGCACTGTGCGCTTTTTTTAGGGCGATCAAATCAGTATAAAAATCACCTATTTTGTGGGTACGCCAATGGATAGGGTCGCGCTCAAAAAAAGCCAAACGTTTTGGATTACCAGCTTCTTGGCCATTGTAAATCAGCGGCATTCCCTCCCCCAGCACTGACAGCACAATGGCGCACGCTAATGCATCGCCGAATTGCTCAAATTGCGTTCCGTCCCACGCGTTTTTGTCGTGATTACTGACAAAGGTCATCCGCATTGATGCTTTGGGGTAAGTTTTTTCATTCCAAGAATAATATTTGTAAAGTTTACTCAGCGGTAGCTTTCCCATGGCGATGCCGTGCATGGCTTCATTCCACGACCACGCGTAACTCATATCAAATGCGTCGTAGTGCACGTCACGGGCTTCCCATTCAGCCAGCATGAAAACTGGCTTTATGTCACTTAGCTCCTCACGCACTTGGGCCCAAAAGTCTTGGGGAACGAACCCAGCGACATCACAGCGGTAACCATCTATGTCGGTTTCCTTAATCCAGTAACGCATTGCGCTGGCCATGTAGGCACGAAGTTCAGGTACAGAGTAATCAAAATCGATTATATCGTCCCAGTCCCACCAAGGCGTAGGCGTGAAATCACCCTCGTGGTTTTTGGCGTACCAGTCGGGGTGCTGTTCAACTAAAATATTGTCCCAAGCACTATGATTTGCCACCCAGTCAACGATGACGTAAAAGCCTAACTCGTGTGCGATTTCAACAAAATGGCACATATCATCAAGACCACCAAACTCAGAGTTTAGCGCGAAGTAATCTTGCACAGCATAAGGACTGCCCAAGGAACCTTTACGGTTTTTTTTGCCGATAGGATGAATGGGCATGAGCCATAAAATACGTACACCGAGTTGCTTTAAACGTGGCAAGTGCCCCTCAGCCGCGCTAAACGTACCTTCGGGGGTAAATTGGCGAAGGTTGATTTCATAGATAACTGCATCTTTGCACCAGCTTGGCGCTTGGATTTTCACCGGTGACTGGGGCTGATGATCAGTTAAATTGGACGCATGAGCAGAAGATGAATGAGCAGATGGTTCGGTGTTAGGCATAGAGACTCCAACTTTTTAGCGCAAATGAAAATGGTGGTCTCTTTGCGTATGCAATCATCATGCGTATTTTAAATTTGCGCTTGGGTCGCTTTCAAATAATACGGCTAAAGATAGCGCTTTTAGAAAAGACGAGACACAAACTGATAGGCATTCGTCGATTCTTCAATTGGCTCTTCTGTGGTCTTTAACGCTTCTTGTGCGGCCGACGCCTCTATGTTGTCGCCGAAGAACGTACCTGCATAATCGAAATCGACAATCGCATCACTGACCGTTGAGCCAGTTACCCCTTTGACCATCAAATCAGCCGCAGATAAGGCTAAGCCGGTAGGTCCACCGTATAAAAATCCACCTGCCAAACTGGCCGCTGCGCTCATCGCTTCGCCGGTCATATCTTGGTAAAGACTAGAAATAATGGGCACGTGCTGTGCAATATTTACTGTATCAAAAAATTCATTTAGGCCGAATCCATCTTCACCAAAAGACAGCTCACTCATGTTCTGTAAGAACGAATAACTGGCCTGAGCATCCGTCACGGTATTCTTTGACGCAGTTAAGAGGCTAGATTCATCCGTGGAAGTTTGTGAACTGCTGGCTGAGTCAGTCAGACCACTAAACAAACTAGTATGCAAACTGGTCAATAAATTTGACTGCATAGTGGCAAGTGACTCATCCGAAAGTGAGTCGTCCAAAAAAGACGTGCCAATGCCTGCGAGTAGTCCGCTCGTCGAGTCCCCAGTACCGTCAGTGATTGCGCCATCACCTAGCAATCCGCTGAACAAATTAGCATTAAGAGAGGCCATCAATTGTTGCTGAATTTTCGCGATGCTTTCATCTGCACTCAAAGCAGCACTGATAAGCGAGCTACCTGAGGCGATAGCACTCGACGACGCATCGATGACGTTAGATGACGCAGCGCTACCATCGGTCTCTTTATTACCCGATAAAAGTGAGGAAAATAGACTTGTAGCCGCCACGCCCGAGGCGACCCCGGTAGTCAGAGCGGAGTCACCAGAGCTGCTATTTTGTGCTGTTGAAGTCGCTTTTTGCGTAAGGGCGCTAGCCGTATCATTCCCCATGAATTCGCTGGCTGAGCCTTGCAGGCTAGCCAAAATATCCGCAAAATACGCACCAACCCCTGTGCCGCTTCCAAGTGAAGATAAGGCAGTTTCATTTTCTGTTGATTGCGTATCATTGGGTACATTGGATAGTACTGATGTGTTTGGCTCGGTAAATTGACTTAACGAGAATTGATCAATGATGCTCACCCTGTCCCCTGATTAACGTAATTATTTAATTTTCATAGCAATGTCACTCATACCAGACTAATCCAGAACCAAGCAGATAATTTACCTATCTTTGCAAAGTTGACCCTTCATTACACAACCTTGACACAAGTCAGACAGACAAGCTTCAAGCGAATATGCGAACATAATTATTCGCTTTCTATTTGAAGTTAAAGTCATGTTAATCAGAGTCTTAATGCTATCTGTGATGTTCCTTGTCACGGCTTGCAGTACCCCCGTATCAAATGAAGAACAGGTTATCGCCAGTAGCCCTACTAACCCCAATGTGAAGCAACGCGCTATTCAGCCGACGAAGACCGAAATTGAGCGCGGAAATCCTGAATTTCGACCGGTGCGAGTAGACCCTTTTCCTGCGGTTAAAGTACCTACTGGTTCGCTGTTTGATCCCGACAACTTAGTTGGTTTGTATCAACGCAATAATCGTTACCGTGTAGGGGACATGATATTAGTTGAATTGGCTGAGAAGACCTCGTCCAAGAAAACCTTGAATTACAGCCGAGATAAAAGCGGTAATTTCACCCTTGATCCTGTCACCGTGAATGCAGGTCCGCTGCAAATCAATGGTGATAAACTTAATGCGGATTTTGAGCAAGAAAACGAGTTTGATAGCTCAGCAGAAACCAAGCAAGACAATTCCTTAGAAGGTGATGTCACGGTTTACGTGCTTGAAATCATGCCCAACGGAAATTTACTCGTGGCTGGTGAAAAGTGGATGACGCTAAATAAAGGTGAAGAATTCATCCGTTTTTCCGGGGAGATTCGCCCTACAGATATCAGTAACGACAACACCGTCAGTTCCGTAAAAGTGGGAAATTCACGTATCGAATTTAGCGGCAAAGGCGAGCAACAAGACAATCAAGAGTCATCTTTGTTAGGCAAACTTTTCGGTATTTTAGAATAAATGAACGCGTTACGCCGAGCACTTTTTGCTCACTTACTTCCTCTTCTCGTGCTTGGTTTATACAATCAGCAAACCCTAGCGGTATGGTACCAAGGGAATTCACAGTTGGCCGTTGACGGAGTGGATCTTAACGTTATTCGCGCGGCGGCGATTAAAAATGCCATTGCCGATGCTTCTTTTCAGCATGGCATCATGATCACCGCCAAAGACATTTCACTCGATGGTTTATTGCAAAGTAGCAAAACCGAATTGCGCAGTGAAGGTAAAATCAGGCGCGTCGAAATTCTCAGTGAAGAAGTTATCGATGATGTTTTACACGTGTACGTGAAAGTCGATATTGAACCACTTTTTGATTGTAGCCATGACAACTACATGCGCGCCTTGCTTGTTACCCAACTGCCCGTGCTAAAACCTGCTCAAGCCAGCTACGGCGCTATTTTTGATCTAGGGCCACAGGTCAGTAAACGTGTAGAGCAGCAGTTATTCTCGGATGAATTGGTGGCAAAAGTACAACTGATTAATCAGGTCTTTATTCCTAAAAGCGTGCTGCAAGAGCCTACCTTTGGGTACATTTCCCAGACCGCTCGTCATCTGGCAAATCAGTATCACAGCCAATTTGTGCTGTTTGGCTATATCAGAGACATTAGTCTTTTTGAGCAAACCACTAAAGGCTTGATCAGCGATGATGTGGCCCTTAGGCGCAACTTCACTATGCAACTGTATTTATTTGATGCATTTAACAACAAGATGTTGGTGAATCAGAGTTATCACGGTGAAGCCGATTGGAGCTTTGCTGCCACCTACCCGGTCGATACCTACAATAGTCTTTTTTGGCGCAGCGATTACGGCCGCGTCGTATTGAATACGATCAATAGCGCGGTCATTGATATCAGCAATACCCTCACCTGCCAAAAATCACTTGGTCAAATCATTCACAAAAACAATCAACAGATAGTGATTAATATTGGTAGTGAAATGGGCGTCGCAAGCGGAGACAGATTTCAACTGATTAAAAGCGAAGCTATACCCGGTCAAAATGGTGATATGTTCAACACATTGACCAACGAAGACGAACACGTATTAACCGTAGTCAGTGTAGATGCACAAACCGCCACGTTGACCAGCAAAGACGCCAGCCTTTTCGACAACAGCAATTTGTTTGACCTCGTCAGCCCGCTTGCGGGCTATTAAGAGCAAGTCCTCTTGCGAGGTATTAAGAGCACTCCCACCTGACGGCTCTTAAGGAAAGTTGAATCAGGGCCGAAACGAGAACCTCATATAATCGAAGAATGCATGAGACTTTTCTGCTCTTCATTGCTGACTCACATGTGGTTTCTAAACCAGATTGCTATCGTGTTTGTCACTTCATCATAGTGCAACAATAAATCGTGGCCACCGGTTCCAAGTTTCACACATTCAAAGGCGTTTCCGGCCTCTTCAAGTGCTTCCTCCATATTAATCGATTGCTTAAGAGAATCGCCTAATCAGATACACCCACGACAAAAAACGCTCGAATGTTTCATGGGTATCTTTATATTTTAACGGCTATCATTCAAACGATTTGGTCAGTCCCTTGTAAATTTACGCTGAGTGGGTAATTACTTACCCGAATTGGTATTAGGCATTTTTTCCGCAACACTTTTTATATTTACGCCCGTTCCCACAAATACATGGGTCGTTACGCCCTACTTTTGGTGCGGCTCGCACAATTGGACTAGAAGGTGGGCAACAGCTCGTGTTGGTACAACCTGCCCCTTTGGTCGCGACAGATTGGTTCGATCCGCTTTCGGTATTCTGATTCATATTTTCTATTCACCCTCTTTCAAAATTTACACACTGATTCTTAACGCTGAATTTAAATGCTAGGTCCACTTATCACCCTATAGAAAATAACAAGATTTCTAAACCCCAAGCTTACTTGATATATCAATAAAATATTTCCCTGTATAGACTTAGACCAAGCGCTTTCATTAGCCTCGACCAACACTGGCGCTGTGAAAAACGTGGACTCCAATTTTGGCCCCGCCAAAACACGCTAAGTAAATGAAATAGCGCATTGACACTCATGACATACCTGATGACAAAAATACGCATCGTTATCCACTGAACTTAACACCGAAATAAGGCATCATATGGTGCTGTTTCTTGGCGTTACCAATATTTAAATTGTAGGAAGTTTAATGAGTACGAGTACAAGTACGAGTAAAAGTACAATTACCATACTAGATGGCGGCATGGGCCAAGAATTACTGCGCCGAAGTTCTCGCGACGTCACCCCTATGTGGTCGGCTGATATTATGCTTAATGAACCAGAGCTAGTCAGAGATTTACATCGGGAGTTTATCAACAGCGGTGCTCGCGTCATTACACTCAACACCTATACCGCTACCCCACAACGCCTTAAGCGTGAAAACCAATTTGAGCAATTAGTGCATTTACATGATGCGGCGATGCGCGCCGCTCAAGAGGCGATTGCGCTTACCCAAAGAGATGATGTAATGATTGCCGGTAGCTTGCCGCCGTTGGTGGCAAGCTATCACCCTGAAGTGTCTTTATCGTTTGAAGACTCGCTGGTGAGCTACCGTCAATTGGTAGCATTGCAATCGCTTGGCAGTGATATCTTTATTTGCGAAACAATGTCGTCGATTTGTGAAGCCCGAGCGGCCTGCACGGCGGCCAAAGAAAGCGGCAAACCCGTTTGGGTAGCGTTTACAGTCAGTGACACTGAGCCAGATCAGCTGCGCAGCGGCGAATTGTTGAAAGACGCACTGGACGCATTAAAAGCACTTTCGCCAGATGCCATACTGCTCAATTGCAGCCTACCAGAGGCCATCAGCGCTAGTTGGTCTTTAATGCAACAATCGAATGCGAAAATAGGGGCCTACGCAAATGGTTTTGTCTCAATCGATGCGTTATACCCTGGCGACACAGTAGAAGAATTAGAAATGCGCAAGGATATGAGCCCAGAACACTACGCTGCTCATGCAATGCATTGGGTGCAAAACGGTGCCTCTATCATTGGTGGTTGTTGTGAAATTGGCCCCGACCACATCAAGGCGCTACACAGCAAGTTGCAAAGTGAAGGCTTGGTATAAGCCTTTCCCTTTAAAGGCCAATGGTTCTTGAACGTGTGGCCGTGACGAACAACACTATTCACTATGCCCGCTTAAGAGACTATTTAGGTTCTTTAGCGCCATAGGTTTAATGGGAAGGGATTATATGAAAAACAGTTCCGAGATTAACCACTAGTTTAACCACTGCAATACCTTTGCTGAAACGCCACTGGGTCACTTTCAAAAGCGTTAACACAGCGCTGACAAATGCAATGCCTGTGTTGACTGCTAGCTGGCACCAAATCAATCAGAGACTGTGGTATTTTTTGCACAAAACACCAACAGGGTGCAGATTGCGCAGGCGACAAAGACATGCCTCTCTCAGGAGGTAATTGATCAATGGAAACACCAGCATTTATAGTCCTAGATGAAACCCCATCAACCAGAACACTTTTCACCTGAGCATTTTTAATTTGAGCGCTCAAACACCTATTACCCAGCTGGCAAAATGGGCAGCGCGTATTCACATCAGCAAGGACATCTTCAGGCGGGAAGTTACGGGGTAGTTTCATTCATATAACCAACAAATAGTGTTCTCCTTTTGCGCTTAGTTTAACCTAAGCAACATTATTATGACGCGAAATTATGGTCCGAAATGATGACGCGAAAAGTTTCATTACCATTGTAAATAGTAATAACTTCACCAAAGACTGGATAATCGGTAAGAATACACTCCACAAGGTGTATTGCAGTTTGAGGCTAACAAATCCATTTTTAATAGCAAAATATGCTAACAAAGCTATGCGACCAGCTCGCTAAGTCAATTGCAATTACGTACATTAATAGCACTTTCTATGCTTAAGGAATAACCATGAAAAGATCTTTATTGCTACCTCTCATATCAATACTATTCGTATCATTTTCCTCCGCAGCTTCAATGATGAAATTCGCATTTACTGGCCAAGTAACGCAAGTAGAAAACAATGCCAGTCAAGTGTGGGATCCAATCGAATTAATTGGCGTTGAGATAACGGGTTATTTTTTGATGGATGTTGAGCGCGCCTCTCACGGTCGTGAAGAAACCTCGTTCTACTGGTGGGATAATATCGATTATGGACCTGGCGCACTGGTTTCGAGTATCAATATCGCCAATCAAACCTATTCAATATCTGGTGAAAACGACTACAACGCGCTGCATAGCGGTTGGAATACCAATGAGTACTTAGAATATTACAGCGGCTTAGATCAATTTAATAAGCCTGTAACAGACTCGCTTTACCTGAGCGATAACGAAAATATTGAAACCCAAACTCCCCAAGGTGACTTGTATTTTAGCCAACGAATTTCCATTGACTTCTCAGACAGCGTGAATGATTTCTTGCAAGACTTCGGTCCTAGCATCGGCGGTGTTGAGCCCCAACCGAATTGGCTTCAAACTTTTATCTGGGAAAATGATGGTAGTGATAATAATGGTAAGGCAGGTTCAGGACTGTTCTCTTATAACCAAACTCTATTACCGCTATCGGGTGGCAGAGATAGCCAATTTGACTCTAGTTTAAGGTTCAATTTATCTCGTGTAGTCGCTAGCCCAGCGACAGCTGTTTCTGCACCTAATCTGATATGGATCTTTTCCTGTGCCATGCTTATTTTATATTCAAGAAGTGTCATTGCGACGAGACTAAAGTGACATAAAGTTCCCACCCGCCTATTTAATCAGCGGGCATTATTCGACCAATTTATTAACCTTGATTTGTTTTTGTTAATTGCCCATATTTTCAGGCGGGTCTAGACTGGTGCTGCGTGGTGTAAATAGGTAATTGATACTTATCTTTGCTATCCGCTTTTATAACTCATGGACTTAAACGAACGATTTTGAGAACCTATGTGAAAGCGAGAACCGCTTTCGCTTAAATAACATAGGCCACAGGAGCAAGGATTTTGGCAGCAAAGGCAGGCTTATCGATTCGCGCGCGTTACATATTAGCCCTCTCATTAGTTGCCGCAACTGTTAGTGGTTCAGCTCTGACCCTCAAATATATTTTCAACGCACAGGCTACTGATGCATACGTGATAAACGTAGCCGGTCAACAAAGGATGTTGTCCCAACGGATAGCCCTTTCCATATATCGCCTATCAACTTGCCCTGATGATGAACTAATGGTTAGCACGACCAAAAACACCCTAAAAAGCGCGCTAAGTCAGTTTAAAGCCAACCATGTTTATTTAACTAATTTGCCTAATATTCCTCCCTCGATACACGACTTATACTATGGCGAGCACGCATTAGAATTGGCAAGCATGCGATATGCAGATGAAGCAAACACATTCCTAAAACTTGACTCCACTTGCATTGCTCCACCACATCACTTTGATGCACAAAATAGTGATGCATTACTATTGAGATTTGATCAGGCAGTAAAGGCCTTTGAAGATGCTGCAACGGCCAGGGTTCAACGCGTTGAGAATATAGAAATGTTTTTATGGGGTTTCACTTTACTGCTACTACTGTGTGAGGCCATATTTATTTTCAGACCGATGGAGCAACAAATCACGTTTGCGCTGGCATCGTTAAAAGACGCTCTATCGACATCTAAAAAAGCGCAAGCAGAAGCTATTGATGCAAGTAAAGCTAAATCGGAATTCCTTGCCAGCATGAGCCACGAACTTCGCACGCCCATGAATGGTTTATTCGGTATGATGGAACTAGCCATCGATAATCCTCACAAAAGTGGGGAATATTTAAAGAAAGCTAAAAATGCCGGTAGGCAACTGTTAGTGTTGATCAATGACGTCCTTGATCTATCGAAAATTGAAGCAGGTAAACTACGTATTGAGCGCACATCTGTCGATTTGTTACAACTGATGGACGACGTAACCTCTGTACAATCGGCTAATTGTCGCTTAAAAAAATTAGCCTTTAATTATCAAAAACAAACCAATCTACCTGCGTATATTGTGGGAGATCCTACTCGCATAGCGCAAATTTTACACAACTTATTAAGTAACGCGATTAAGTTTACGCAACAAGGCACAGTGACCTTGAGAATTGGGGTGTTTATCGCAGAGAAGCGCCACTGGTTAACAATCGATGTGCAAGACACAGGAATTGGCATCCCCCCTGAAAAGACACGAACTATATTCAATAAATTCGAACAAGCAGACCAATCAACTACCCGTATACACGGTGGCACGGGTCTAGGTTTATCTATCGCCAAACAACTGACTGACTTGATGGGCGGAAAATTAACCGTACAAAGCGAAGTGGACAAAGGCAGTTGCTTTACGTTTTCCGTACCGATAGAAATCGATGACAAACAGGTCGAAAATATTTATTCGAAACAAACATTACGCTGTGCAATTGTGGACGATCTACAAACCAGTCGAGAGTATATTCAGCATATCGTCACGTCTTTAGGGTGCTTACCTAACACATTCGATAATGCAGAAGACTTCTTAGCTAGCGATATATCTCAGTTCGACGTTTTGCTGCTTGACCTGTCGATGCCTGAAATAACCGGCGTGGATGTGGTCGAAACACTAAGAGATCGGCAATTAAGCAAGCTACCCCATATCATCATTGTATCGGCGGTAATAGAGCATCTTGACTGCTCTACATCTGTACGTGATTTGATTTGGCGCACCCATGCAAAACCTATTGTAAGGCAAGAGTTAGAGAGCGACTTAAAGAAGCTGCAGAACTTCTATTCTCGCCAGCACACCTCTATCGAAGAGGAACAGCCAGAACATAAAGTTCTGATCGTAGAGGACAACGAAATTAATGCAGAAGTGGTCAAAGTCATGCTTGAAGGCGCGGGCTATCAAATCGTTATTGCCACTGACGGCGAGAAAGCATTGCAGGCCTGTATTTTCGAACAATATGACCTAATTTTGATGGATATGCACATGCCTGTAATGGATGGCATCACCGCTACTCAAAAATTAAGAAGGGAAATGAACTTTACGAATCCTATCATTGCTTTGTCAGCCAATGCGTTTGTCGAAGACAGAGAGCACTGCGTAGAGGCTGGAATGAACGACTTTATTTCTAAACCTGTTGAGAAACAGGCCTTATTGGCCACCATTAAACGGCATATAAAGTAAAAAAATGACTAGTTTATACTGGCGATGGAATTCGCCATTTCCCCGTATGTACGTGGGAAACGGCAAGCAAACCATAGTTGTACCTCATTTAAAGCAGCAGTTAAAACACTCTTTAAACAAGCGTTAGAACGCTAGTTAGAACGAATATCTAAGAACAGCGCCTAACGTGCTTACATCTGAAATTTTGGTGAATTTTATCCCAACAGAAACGTTCGAGTGAAAGAAATAGTTTGCCGCTATCGAGGTGATTGCTTCACTGTCACCGTCGAAACGGAGAAAGCCTGCCGCTGCCTCTAAGTCAATTTTATTGGTTACCATTGAACGAATGCCTATGGTAGCGCCAAAACCATCTGTATCTGTACTTGCACTGCCTCCAGAACCGTTCGCGCTAATTTCAGCATAATGGTACGCGACCGTACCGTATAAATCGGTAGAGCTAGACATTTTGTACCGATAGCCTAGTTCTGCTGAACCCTGATCAAAGTCCACATCTCCGCCAGATAAGTCATCACTGAGCATGCTGTAGCTGCCTCTGACAAATACATTATTCCCAAGCGATTTAGCGCCACCGACACCGACCCCTGTAGGATCAAAACCGTCGAAGTCAGAAATATCGGTGATAAAATATCCTCCTTGAACATAATCCCAGTTAGGGGAAGCCGCACATGCTGAGCCTGCAGATAATAGCGCGCAGAGAAGTAAAACCGCTTTTGATTTCATTTAGATTTATCCTTAAATTTATGCATATTTATCGTTTTTTAAAGCGCAAGTAGCCTATAGAGACTCAAGCGAGAGGTCAATATTTTAACCTGTATGTTATTGGCCTAATTTTTTATTGGAAGTAAGATAAAAATTGGCTACTAGAATCACTCAAGTAACCAATGGCCTTAAGCTGTCCTGTATCGAAGAAAATAGGTAACAATTTGTAGCTTACGCGTTTTGTGGGAAACTATTGGCCAAAAAGAAACTCTTACCGATAACCGTAAAATTTTAAATCGAAATGGAGTGACTATGAAACATATCCTGATACTGATGGTTACGTTGCTCACGTTAGCAAGCTGTGCGACGAATCGATTATCTGATCCTGAAAAGTCCATCATTATTGAAAAGTTTATTACGAGCGAACAACTGGAAGCGCGCAACAGCATCAGTGCATTCGATTTAGACAGTTGGGTATCATTAAGCGACCAATATCTTATTCTGCGGACGTCCCCTTTTCGCTCGTACTTGGTGAAGCTCACCATGCGCTGTAGCGATATAAATTACTCGCCAGCCTTGCTTGTGTACTCGCGGATACCCAACACTTTAAGCGCCGGTTTTGATAGCGTTTTCACGCCAGATAACCATAGATTTAGATGCAATATCAGCCGTATCTACCCACTTAGCAAAGCGCAAAATAAAAGTTTAATTACTGCTGTAAGCCCTAAAGCAGAAGACAAGCCGTTACAAAACGCCCAAGAAGAAAAGATGAACGTTAGCGAACCAAGCACATCAAAAGATCTCTAGCCAGTTGCGTCGCTGTGTTGGAGTACGTAAATAGGAGAAGGTCAGGGCTCGGTTAGTTAACCTTAATCGAGCCCTTTTTAGCTTGCGTATAAATCGTATATGGCAATATAAGCGTGTCTGTGGCGGCAGAAAGTGCACTGTCGATAAGGAGGTAAGGCACACCGCTGAAGCTATTTCCAATATTTACTTGTTTGCTAGGTTCACCGTACATTAAACAAAGGTTGTGACTAAGCCCACTGTAAATCCGCGGGATACTATCGCAGTAACTCTTTTTATCATAATAGGCGATATCGACATGATTTCCTGACGGATTAACCGTTTTAACCGTCGCACATGCTTGGCAAATCATAAGTAAAAATAATAGAGTGGCGACTTTAAGCATAATTGAATCCATTAAGAACAACGGATTAATTTTTATCATGCTGAAGCGACAAAGACCAATTTTTCTACCTTACCTTCATGAGTAACCTGCCGATTTTACGATTTACCACGCTTCTTATATACCGGTATAAGTTAATACGACTAGTAAACAATCTTCAGCACGATGTACGGCACTAGGTTAAATACAAAAACGAGCAACTTGTACTGGGCTAGATAATTCATATACATGATTTTTAACTGGCGAGCTTGTACGTTGAAAATCTTACTATGCACTGACGTTATGCGCTATCCCATCCAGATTAAGGCCAATGTAGCCAAACTCAGCAAACCAATATTAATCAATGACATCCAACCAAATATTTCGCTTAGTAAAACGGTGTTATGCATTTCATCTACCTTTGTGTTTGATGGCTCATTTACAGTTTATTGGCTTACTAGTATTTTATCGCCTAGCTGATTGCTTAGCTCTTAACCCACGCCCATGCTTTACTCAGCTCGTTTACATCAAAGTACTTTTCATCAATGTTGACCATTTTGGCAAAAGGACTATCAATTTCCACTAGCCACTTAATCACACGACGGGTAGATACGATCGCAAGTTTGTCCATATGTTCAAGGTGGCCAAACGTCCATTTTATATCTTCAAATGCTGCCTTTAAGCCAATATCGAAATTATCATCAATTAAGACCAATACATTGATTTTGTTGTGATGCTTGATTAATGCATCAAACGTGCTGATCCACTTTTTTTCCTCAGCCTCATCTACTTTCCCTGTAACCATGATACCTATCGTTGCACCTTCACTCTCGGGTAACTGCGTTATCATAAAGATTCTCCTATATATATTTTCATCTACTAAAGACAAGAGGAGTAAATGAGGTTAAGCCAGCCTCTGTAATTCAACCCGATCACATAACACTCCATTGGCGCTCTGGGCCAACGATCTGCATGATAGCGATAACACTGCACACAACCGAGCTATAAAGCCAGAACTGTGGGCTACGCCCCATAGACGAAAACATCAAGAAAAATCCAACGAGTCCACGCGCCTTGTAAATAAAAGTGATAAGTACGCGTATCGTCGATAGAAATGGCACGTGAGGTAATACACCAGCCCCTGAGAACGCTTATAATGCCACACACTTAACACACTAAAAATACCAAACATGATCAGCGCGGGATGCAAGATCCCCCGTTCTGACAATATTGCCATGTGCTAACTGGCTCCAAAAAAACGATAGCAAGGCGCGCCAAAGTAGATACAACCTAAATGCAGTTACGCCGCTATTGCGCTTAATCCCCCAGCAATCAACAAGGTTAATTCATCTAGCAGCCCACGTTAAATGAGATTTGTTGATGCGCTTAAGACCAAACAAGTAGCGAGTGACGTTAAACGGCCGTATTACAAAAAAGCATACTACCGAGCAAATAGTTAGCGACAAGAAAAGTAAACTAATCGACTTTATTAAGATACCTCCTGAGTATTGCACAATATAAAAACCGAGGATCACGATAACCGTTTGGTGAATGATGTAAAACGGGTAAATAAGCGTATTCATGTTCTTTAACCATGTAGGCGTGCTTGCGCAGTAGCAGCCTGCATAACCTATCAATGTGAGCACTGCACTCCAAGACACTAGCGAACATACCAACCACCACATTTGCCACCTTACCGTTAATGATAAATAAGGACTTAAGTCAGGTGAGTAATAATAGGCGTAAAAAGCACACGAGCTGAACGCCAGCCAATACAAATTTGCTCTGCGCTGCAAAATGATAGCCTGCCATATTTTCTGGCTTCCAATGAAAAGCATTCCAGCTAGAAAGAAGAATAAAAAGAACAGTGAAATCGACAAATTTTCGACTTTATGTCCATCAGAGCTAGTCATAAATTGCGCTAGACCTCTCATCAAAGCCAGAAAGATAACGATTAAAAACAGACCGTTACGCCTTTCTGCCAATTGCATTAGAACTTGCGAAAAACGCCTACCAATAGGGCTGCACATTCCCCAATAAAACGGTATGCCAAGCAACATAAATACCAATAGAAATTCGATAAACCAAAGATGGTTTGTTTCGAATTTGAATATGAGTTGCCCATAAGCAGAGAAAATAGAATCGTATTGTTCGACATGCTCAAAATAGGTTTGTGGCGGTACAACAACCATCATCCCCACCATAAATGGTATGAACAACCGATGAAATTTATTTGCTATAAATTCAATCGCACTGACTTTGCTTAAAAGTATGAAACTCGCTGCGCCAGCGACAAAAAAGAGCGTTTGTAAGCGAACCTGCTCAAAGTACACCATGATATCGTCTAACAACTTACTCGATTCGTTGTTCATGACGTGCCACCCATCACCATTAAAGGGCATGAATACATGGTGCAAAAACACAGCTAAGATTAAACTGACTCGCAACCAATCGAGTTCTGGGTAGTACCTTTTTATTCGTTTCAATTAGGCTCTCCTAGCCAGTCGCAGAAATACCTCGAATCATGCGAGTATTGCACTCCTGCAGTGCAAATAACATACTAAGTAATATCCCCATCCCTGTACACCGAAGCCTTGTTAAACAACCGCTGGATGAATTCTGTCGGCGCATTTATTTAATATCTTTTGGTATTATAGGGGGATTGCACGCCAAGAGGCTCATACAACTCCTAATAGATCAGTTGCTCCTTCGCCACGTCTTTTACACATTGGCTTAGTTCTCCCAACGCATCTGACTCTAGTTCTACCCAGTGCCAAAACAATGTGACTCCCAGATATTTATCTGGAAAAAGTGGGAGCAATTTTCCTGACCTCACCTCCTCTTCCACTTGCAGCGCCGGCAACAATGCCCAAGCCACTCCTGCGACAGCCATTTGCAGAAAGCCATAAGACGATGGATACCAATGACAGTGCTTAAGCCTTGGGGTAACCCCCAAGCATTCTCGCTGGTATTCAGTTAATAGGGCCACGTCAAACTCGTCATAGAGTAACCCAGGGGAGGCGGTAATCCTCTCAGCTGAAATGCCCTTTGCTAAATACCGCGCTATGTACTCTGGCGACGCATACAGTTGATAATCCATACTCCCCAAACGCACAGATTCACCGCCAGCAATGGGCGTACCCGTTTGGCTGATGCACCCCATGACTTTTCCCTGTTGAAGAAGTGTTCGCGTTTGGGTCTGATCCGCATTAAAAATATGCACTGGGTTTGCACGCCGAAAACTAAAGCGCAACATTACATCGCTAAACCAAGTGGCCAGTACGTCATTATTTATGGCAATACTCAACGGGGACGCTTCATCTGAAATACCAGTGCGAACGCTTAACTGTTCTTCCAGCACGTTTACTCTTTGCACATGTGCCAGTAATTGTTGACCTAGTGGCGTCGGCTTTAGAGGTTTGGTGCGCACCAAAACGGGACTACCCACCTGCAACTCCAGCCGCTTAATCTTCTGAGAAACCGCAGACTGAGTAAGATGCAATGCTTGCGCCCCTTTATCGAAGCTCCCATAACGTAGCACCTCGCTTAAGCAATGCAGCGCGTCATAATCCAACATAAATTAAATTAATTCATGAAAAATATTATTAATTTAATTTAAACCTAAGCCCCCGTTATGATCAACTCAAGTTTAGGCATGTAGTGATAATAAATATGGTGTCAGTGGCAGTAAGTGGTTTTTTGATGGGCGGTACGCTCATCATCGCAGTGGGTGCACAAAATAGTTTTTTGATAGAACAATCATTAAAACGCCAGTGGGCTGGGTTGTTTGTTGCTCTGTTTATTATCAGTGACGCGATTGCTATCAGTGTTGGGGCAATGGGGTTTGGTTTGTTACTGCAGCAGCATCTAACATTGGTGACGGTAACAAAATGGTCTGGGGTCATTTTTTTGTTATGACTGGCCTTCAATAAACTCAAAGCGTCTATGGCGGATGACGCAATGATCATTGCACTTTCTAACACAAAAACACCGTTTTACCGTGCTTTGTTAACCGCATTGGGCGTTACTTGGTTAAACCCACATTTTTACATTGATACCATCTTATTAATGGGTAATCTTGCGGGGCAATGGCAGCAGGAGAAATGGTGGTTCGTCATCGGTGCGATTCTGGCGTCTGTCGTGTGGTTTATCGGGTTAAGTGGCTTAACATCGAAATGTGCAAGATGGATGGAACACCCCAAGTTTTGGCGTTGGTTTAACCGCCTAATTGCCTCAGTTTTAGTTTTAAGAGTAATTGGCGTGTAGCTAGCGACTTGATAGGCCCTAGTCAGGTGCGTACCACCACAGCAAATCAAGATTGAATTGCAGCTAAAGTTGAAATTGCGCCCGTTAAGTAGATATGAACGGCGCAGGAGGTATGGTTCACGTAATGGGTATATTTTAAGTGGAGTTAGTAGCAAAGCGGGTTGTCAGTGATAGTGACAACCCGCCCATTATTCTGCTGCTATAAGCGATTTTGAAAGCGCTGCTACGCGCGGTGAACAGCGCGCTGCAATAGCAAGTGAAGAGAGTGCTACTTCTTTTTCGGTCTTGCTTTGGCACGACCTTGATTAACCTTGTGCTTTTGCACTGAACGGCGCATGCGACTCAAGCGTACATGGTCTAGCTTGGTTTGCTTGTCTTCGATCAGCGATTCTTGCTCTAAATCCAACTGCACACTTTTACGCAACGTATTCAGGTCAGTCAGTGGCAACTCAATCCAACCGCCCTGAGGAAGACGATTTTGTAGATTCAAGGTACCGTAACGTACGCGAATTAGGCGGCTAACTTGCAAGCCTTGAGACTCCCACAATCGGCGAACTTCACGGTTTTTCCCTTCAGATAGGCTCACGTTGTACCAACTATTCAGGCTTTCATCATCACCTGGACGTTTGCGTACTTCGGTAAATTTAGAGACCCCATCTTCTAATTCAACACCTTTCTTAAGGCGTTTAATCATGTCGTCATCCACTTCACCGAATACACGCACCGCATATTCACGCTCGATCTCATGCTTAGGGTGCATTAAACGGTTGGCTAGCTCCCCATCATTAGTAAATAACAACAAACCACTGGTGTTGATGTCTAAGCGCCCTACCGCAATCCAGCGGCCATTTTGAATTTTAGGTAAACGGTCGAATACAGTCGGGCGACCTTGCGGATCTTTTCGGCTGCATAACTCACCTTCCGGTTTGTTGTACATCAATACTCGGCATATCGTGCTTTTTGCCGCAGCGGTGATAAGGTTGCCATCAACGCGAAGCTGATCTAGAGGCTCAACGCGATCTCCCAAGGTGGCGACTTTTCCGTTAACCGAAATGCGCCCAGAGGCTATCCATTTTTCCATCTCACGACGGGAGCCCACACCAGCATTGGCTAGGACTTTTTGTAATTTTTCACTCATTAGTGTAACTGCTCTCTTTGATTAGGGTTGTCAGTATTATCAAGCTTAGACTCTTGTGCTTGGTCTGACGCTGCTTGTTTTGACGGTATTTGTTCTTCTGTCGTTGATTGCTCGCCTGATGAGTTATCACCTTTAGTGCTGTGCACAGGTGCTGTGCTGACTTGCTGATGGCTAGTGTCATCAGGCTCAGTAATAACTCGGCGTTCATCCTGGCTATTACTCGCATCGAAGGCATCTTGACTGGGTAAGTCTTTCAAGCTCTTTAACGAGAAATAGTTTAAAAATCCTTTTGTTGTTGCATATAAGGCTGGGCGTCCCGGCACTTCTTTGTGCCCTACCACTTTCACCCAATCCCTTTCTATTAAGGTTTTCATGATATGGCTACTTACCGCCACGCCACGTACATCTTCTATTTCACCTCGCGTGATGGGTTGGCGATAGGCCACCATCGACAAGGTTTCCAGCAAAGCTCTTGAATATCGTGGCGCTTGCTCTTGCCACAGCTTGCTTAACCATGGTCCTAAGCTATCCATTGACTGAAAGCGATAGCCGCTGGCTACCTCAACCAGCTGTACACCGCGAGATTGATATTCTACCTGTAATTCTTCTATGGCTTCCTTGAGTGCTTTTTTAGTCACTTTAAGGCCACTTAACACCGTATCTTGCAAATGTTCTTGGCTAACCGGTGCATCTGATACAAACACCGCGGCCTCTATCAATTGCTTCAATTGTACCGAAGATATTTTTGCCACTTACTGAGGCTCTCCTGCGTGCAATTTCACATGAATATTGGCCATTGGCTCACTTTGTACCAGCTCCACTAACTGCTCTTTACACAACTCGAGTACCGCAAGGAACGTCACCACAACACCAGCGCGGCCTTCACTGGCCTGAAACAAACAATCAAAGCCGGTGAATTCATGACTGTTGAGCGTTTCTAAAATCAGTGCCATCCGCTCCCTTGTCGATAACGCCTCAGGGGCAATAGAGTGATGCTCGAAAGCACTGGCTCGCTGCAATACATTTTGAAAACTTGTCACCAAATCTTGCAGGTTTACTTTCGGCAGAATTTTAATCGGTGCAACAGATTCACTGGTTTGCGCTTGAGCGCTGAACACATCTCGCTCTAAACGAGGTAGTGCATCTAATTCTTGGGCCGCGCTTTTTATCAGTTCATATTCTTGTAAGCGCCGAATCAGCTCAGCCCTTGGATCATCTTCGTCTTCTTCTGCGTCAGTTCGTTTAGGCAGCAGTAAACGAGATTTTATCTCGGCTAAAATCGCAGCCATTAACAGGTACTCAGCCGCTAACTCAAGCTTTAAGTCTTTCATCATGTCAACATACAACATGTATTGCTTGGTTATTTCATAAACGGGCAAATTAACCAAATCGAACTTTTGCTTACGTATTAAATACAGCAGCAAATCCAGTGGTCCTTCAAATGCATCTAAAATCAGCTCTAGTGCATCTGGCGGAATGTATAAGTCTTCAGGATGTTCAGTAAAGGCTTGTCCATTGATAAACGCCAAGGGCAAAGGCTGTTGTACGCCTTGACCTTGGTTTTTCGCTTCCTGCTGCTGTGCAGTTTGAAGCGTTTTATCAATATTCATTTATAGTAACAACGTGATTAGTTAAATGGGCTAACGTCGCCGCTGCCCTCACGAATAATCGTAGGCTCGCCATCCGACAAGTCAATCACAGTGGTGGGCTGCTCCCCCAAGAAACCACCATGAATAATCAGGCCTACCTGCTTCTCAAGCTTGTCGCGAATTTCGTCAGGATCAGACTCAGCAACGATTGCATTCGGTAAAATAAGCGTAGTCGACATCAGCGGCTCACCCAGTTCTTCAAGCAAGGCTAAGGCGATAGCGTTGTCTGGCACTCGAATACCTATGGTACGGCGCTTAGGATTTTGCAAGCGCTTAGGCACTTCTTTGGTCGCTTTCAAAATAAAGGTATACGGCCCAGGCGTATTGTTTTTGATCATACGAAATGCGGCGTTGTCGACCTGTGCGTATTCTGACAACTCAGACATATCTCGGCACATTAGCGTGAAATTATGATCTTTACCGATTTGGCGAATACGACAGATTTGCTCTAGGGCGCTTTTGTCATCCATATGACAGCCAATGGAGTAGCCAGAATCTGTTGGATACACCACTACTTGGCCATTATGAATTAACTCACACGCCTGTTTAATGAGTCGTGCTTGAGGGTTGTCAGGATGAATATAAAAAAATTGGCTCATAATCGTTACTTCCCAGTAAGTTACACGCGATGTTATGCGTTAGATGTTGTGTCAATTGACGAGTCTACAAATGACCAGTCATGCCAAATAGGGGTCAGGTGTTCTGGCACCCCCAAGTTTTTACCCAATTCAGTCCAGCGACTGACAAAATGAAAATCAGAACCCGCAGATGCCTGTAAATTATGCTCCATGGCTAATTCAACAATCAACTTACGTTTTTCAGGGTTAATGCGAGCATGGGTGGTTTCAATACCATCTCCCCCAGCTTGTTTAAATTCAGTGACTAATCGACGTAACCACTTAGTGGTCATGTCATAGTGCCCAGGGTGCGCTAGTACTGCTTTGCCGCCTGCATCGTGGATCCACTCAATGGCTTCTTCAATTGAAATCCACTGGGGTTTAACATGGGCGCGTTTGCCCTTACCTAAGTATTTTTTAAAGGCGCTCTCAAAGTCTCGCACCGCTTTGCGTTCAACCAACACTCGGGCGAAGTGGGCACGGGTCAGCTGGCCTTCACCGGCTAATAATTTTGCATCATCGAGCACATTTTCAACCCCGGCTTTGGCCAGTTTGTCTGACATCTTTTGTGCTCGGGCATCTCGCTCGTTCTTTTGTTCAACCAAGCGCTGGCGAAACACCTCATCATCTTTGTCTACATTTAAGCCCAAAATATGAATATCGAAATTGTGCCAAGAGGTCGAAAGCTCGATTCCGTTAACGATATGCATCTTACGTTTTTGCTTTGCCTGATGAGCCCTAGCTTCATCTAACGCTTGTACGGTATCGTGGTCGGTAATAGCCAGCACATCCACTTGCATATTGTTAGCGCGATCCACCAGTTCTACGGGTGAAAGTTGACCGTCTGAATAGTATGTATGGCAGTGCAAATCGATTTTCATGGAACAGTAAATATGACCTTTTAACGAGTACCCGAAGGATACGTTTACAAAATTGGGTGTTGACAGAGAAGCAAAATTGTTTTCTTCTATGCACCTGAAGCGTGTATTATACGCATTTAGTGATGAATAGCAGACAAAACCTTAAAAAAGGACAATGTTTGTTATTAACCGATATTTTTTTCGCACGCCTAGCAATGATTTCCGCGTGCTCAAAAACGAGAATTTATACCCATGAATACAGTATTACGCGTTTCAACTAACTTAATTTGGTGGTGGCACATCCCTAACTAGCGGGCTGTGAGCGTATGTATTTGTGCGATTGAACAAGAAAAGCCCGTATAATACGGGCTTTTTTTATGCCCGATTGAAAATTACGACCCGATTAATGCCCAACAAAGTCAATGCCTAGAACAGGTTACAAACGAGGTTATCGAGAAAAATCATGAGCTTAGCGCAATTAACACAACAAGCAGGCAAAGTAGAAACATTGCTACTATCCGCTGATTACGTGGCCGATCCACTCCAAGCATATCAATATTTATGTCAAGGTCAGCCCCACAATTTGCTGCTTGAATCAGCAGAAATCGACAGCAAAGATAATTTGAAAAGTTTAATACTGGTAGATGCCGCCATAAAATTGCAATGCGATGGCCCTGTGGTGACCTGTCAAGCGCTGACTGATAACGGGGCCGCTGTTTTACCTTTGTTTATCGAATACTGCCCGCAAGGTGTTGAGCATGCCTTTGATGAAAATTCTCGCACTGTGACTTTGACGTTTACCTTTAATGACGGCGAACTAGATGAAGACAGCCGTTTAAAGGCCCCAGCCGTATTTGATGCTTTGCGCTTATTGATTAATCGTGTGGTGGCTATTAGACCTCATCCTGAAGCGTTATTTTTAGGCGGTGCCTTTGCCTATGATTTACTCGCCACATTTGAGCAATTACCCGCGGTTAGTGAAAGTGAAAATACCTGCCCTGACTTTGTTTTCTATCTCGCTGAAACCTTACTTTTAATTGACCACCAAGCAAAGAAAACCGAATTAATTGGCAGCGTGTTTAGCGGCAAAAATGTCGGTAATAACTATTTCGCTATTAGTCAGCGCTTAGAGCAAATAAAGCATAAGCTGGGCAAAGCGATGCACGTGCCTGAGCTCGAATCACCCAGTGTTGCGCCAGATGATTTAAAAATTAGCAAGTCAGATGAAGAATTTATTCAAGACGTAGAAAACCTCAAGCACCATATTTTAGCCGGTGATATTTTCCAAGTTGTACCATCACGTACGTTCAGCCTACCTTGCCCAGACCCACATAAAGCCTACAAAGCATTGAAGGTGCAAAACCCCAGTCCGTATATGTTTTTCATGCAAGACATCGATTTTTGTATGTTTGGTGCCTCTCCCGAGTCAGCACTAAAATATTTAAAGGACACTAACCAAGTAGAGATTTACCCCATTGCTGGCACGCGTCCTAGAGGTAAGCACGCCGATGGCTCAATCAACTTAGATCTAGACAGCCGTATTGAACTTAATTTACGCGAAGACGATAAAGAAAAATCTGAGCATTTAATGTTGGTAGATTTAGCCCGTAACGACGTAGCAAAAGTGTCAAAGCCCGGCACAAGACACTTAAAAGACTTACTGAAAGTCGACCGCTATTCACACGTCATGCACCTAGTCTCTAAAGTGGTTGGACAGTTGCGAGATGATTTAGATGCACTGCACGCGTACCAAGCTTGTATGAACATGGGCACACTAGTCGGCGCACCAAAAGTCAGTGCTGCTAGCCTTATTCGTGAAGTAGAACAGCAACGCCGAGGCAGTTACGGCGGGGCAGTCGGTTATGTTAACGGCCACGGCGACATGGACACCTGTATTGTTATCCGCTCAGCCTTTATTAAAAACAACACGGCGCACATCCAAGCTGGCGCTGGCGTAGTATTCGATTCAGACCCGCAATCAGAAGCAGATGAAACACGAGGTAAAGCCCAAGCGGTTATTCGCGCAATTCTCACCTCCCATGAAGCGCCAAGCGCTGTGTCAGCTAATCAAACGCAAACATCGAAGGAGACAAAATAATGAGCTTAGTGACTCCCTCCTCTATGGATAAGGCTGCTTCAGTGGGCACTGATTCAGTGATTGCTGATTTAGTCAAAAGCACTCATGTTTTCTTGGTCGATAACTTTGATTCATTTACCTATAACTTGGTGGATGAACTGCGCACCATGGGCATGGGGCTCACCGTGTATCGAAACTCGGTGTCTCCACACGCTATCTTTGAAAAAATGCAAGCACAAGCCAAGCATAGCCAAGTGATACTATTGTTATCACCCGGCCCGGGCGCCCCCGCTGACGCGGGCTGCATGCCTCAGCTGATCAATCTCGTAAAAGGCGTTTTTCCGGTACTGGGGATTTGCTTAGGTCACCAAGCGATTGTGGAGTCATACGGCGGTGACATTATTCGCGCCGATGTGGTTATGCACGGTAAATCGTCGTTAATTACGCATCAGGGCGACAAAATGTTCGCTGACTTGCCACAGCCGCTGCCTGTTGCACGCTACCATTCGCTGATGGCCAGCAACATGCCTGCTGAATTGACTGTTTTAGCCCAATTTGACGCTGTGCCTATGGCAGTTTGCCACGAGCAAGATAGAATGCTGGGCTTTCAATTTCATCCCGAATCCATTTTAACCGCTTTTGGTAGCCAGTTATTAATGCAAAGCATTGATTATCTCACCCAAGATCAAGCGAACGATTAGAGGACAACCATGCTATTTCCATTACTTGAAACGCTTTATCAAGGTAAAGCCCTGAGCCAGAACGAAACCACTGATGTATTCAGTCAAATAGTGACCGGCCAGGTAGACAATATTGTGCTCTCTTCGTTGTTAACGGCATTAAAAATAAAGGGCGAGACCCCAGAAGAGATTGCTGGTGCAGCGACGGCTATGATCCAGAACGCTAGCCCAGTTAAGCGCCCAGAATATGATTTTGCCGATATCGTCGGCACCGGCGGAGACGGTCACAACACGATTAACATTTCATCCGCGGCGGCCATCGTGGCTGCCAGTTGTGGTGTAAAAGTGGCCAAACACGGTAATCGCAGTGTGTCGAGCAAGTCAGGCTCGGCAGATCTGTTCAATGCGTTTGGTATGAAGCTTGATATGTCGCCAGCCGCCGCGCGGGAGTGTTTAGATAAGGCCAATCTATGCTTTTTGTTTGCCCCTGTTTATCACGCAGGTATCAAACACGCTATGCCGGTTCGCACCACCTTAAAAACCCGCACCATTTTTAACTTGTTAGGGCCTTTAGTTAACCCCATGCAACCCAGTCATATGATGATTGGTGTGTATGCACCTGAACTAGTTATGCCTTTTGCACGTACTTTGCAGCTACTGGGTTACAAAAAGGCATTGGTGGTTCACGGCAGTGGGTTAGACGAACTCGCTGTGCATGGCCCTTCTATGGTAGTCGAGATTGATGGGGACGCCTTAAACGAATATACCCTGTCACCCAGTGATTTTGGCCTTGAAGAATATCCATTAGCCGCCATTGAAGGGGGTGTGCCTGATGAAAATAAACAGCTGATCCAAGATGTGCTCGCCGGTGAAGGCCAAGCTGCCCATGAAGCGGCGGTGGCGATGAATGCGGGCGCTCTGATTAAATTATGTGGCCGCGCTGAAACTTACCAACAAGGGGCAAAAATGGCGATTGATGCCATGCAAGCCAAGCGCCCTTTACAGGTAATTGAAGCCTCTTCTGCGGTTAGCCGCAGCCACGACATTATTTAAAGGAAGTTAAATGGCCAATGTATTAGAAAAAATTGTTGCCGATAAACGCCAAGAAATTGCCCAGCGCAAAGTCGATTTACCTTTGGCGAGCTTTATTGATGGTTTACAGCCATCACAGCGCAGCTTTTTCGACGCGCTCAACCAACCCAATGCAGGGTACATTTTAGAATGTAAAAAAGCGTCTCCATCTAAAGGTTTGATAAGAGAACACTTCAATTTAGATGAGATCATTGAGGCTTACTTACCCTACGCGGCCTGCATTTCAGTACTGACCGATGAGAAGTACTTTCAAGGTAAGTTCGAGTATTTAGAGTACGTTCGCGAGCGTGTAACCCAGCCGGTGATCAATAAAGACTTTTTCGTTGAGCCGTACCAAGTTTACTTGGCCCGCTATCACAACGCCGATGCTATTTTATTGATGTTGTCAGTACTGACTGACGATGAATATCTTGAATTAGCCAATATCGCCCACAGCCTTGGGCTTGATGTACTTACCGAAGTGAGCAACGAAGAAGAAGCTCATCGCGCTGTCGCCCTCAAAGCCAATATTATCGGCATCAACAACCGAGATTTGCGTGACTTGAGCACAGATTTAGCCACCACTGAGAAATTAGTACCGCTTATAAACCAAGCCACTCACGAACATGTGATTATTTCTGAGTCGGGTATTTATACCCATCAAGACGTACGCCGTTTATCACCTATTGTTGACGGTTTCTTGGTAGGCAGTGCTTTAATGGCTGAAGATGACGTCGCCCAAGCAGTAAAACGTTTGGTCTATGGCACAATCAAAGTATGTGGTATGACCCGTGCAAAAGACGCCACTGATGTAGCAAAAATGGGCGCCAGTTATGCTGGGCTTATCTTTGCACAGAAATCAAAGCGTTACTTATCACTTGATGATGCCAAAGACATAGTGGCTGCGGTTCCGTTTAACTACGTCGGCGTGTTCGTTGATGCCAACGTTGCACTGGTCGTTGAGTACGCCAGCACCCTCGGCTTAGCTGCGGTGCAACCACATGGCAGTGAGACACCGTCCTACGTTAATGAACTGCGCAGTGCGCTTGATAATGCGAATTTGACTGACTGCCAAATCTGGTTAGCTAAGGGGATCACTGATACCCTACCCGCCCTTGATGAACAGAACGTTGATCGTTTTGTATTAGATTGCAAAGTTGGCGAACAAAGCGGAGGCACAGGTCAAGCGTTTGACTGGCAATTGTTCGCGCAGGCTGCCCTTAGTGCCCAAACCCGCAGCAAAGTCATTTTAGCCGGTGGTATCAACCCAGACAACGTACAACAAGCTGCAGCACTTGGCCTCGGTGGAATCGATTTAAACTCTGGCGTTGAAGACGCCCCAGGCAAAAAGTCCGAGAAAAAGCTGCAGAGCGTGTTCGAAAAATTACGCGCGTATTAGCTCCAAGCGAATCGAACAGCCCACATTTTAACGATTTAAAGACGAGAAATTATTATGAATCATTTAGAGAGCAAATTCGGACAGTTCGGTGGTATGTATGTACCAGAACTGCTTATTCCCGCGCTTGATCAATTAGAGCAAGCATTTATTGACGCGCAAAACGATCCTGAATTTCAAAAAGAGTTTATGGAATTGCTTACCGACTACGCAGGTCGCCCCACGGCAATGACCTTGTCACGTAACTTGGTTTCCAACCCAAATGTGAAACTGTATTTAAAGCGTGAAGATTTACTTCATGGCGGCGCTCATAAAACCAATCAGGTACTAGGTCAAGCACTACTGACCAAGCGTATGGGTAAAACCGAAGTCATCGCTGAAACCGGCGCTGGGCAACATGGTGTTGCAACAGCATTAGCCTGCGCATTGTTAGGCTTAAAAGCACGTATTTACATGGGAGCCAAAGACGTTGAGCGTCAAGCGCCGAACGTGTTCAGAATGCGTTTAATGGGCGCAGAAGTCATCCCCGTAAACGCAGGCTCAGGCACCCTGAAAGATGCCGTGAATGAAGCCATGCGTGACTGGTCTGCCACGTATGACAAAGCTCACTATCTACTTGGCACCGCGGCTGGTCCTCACCCGTTCCCGACTATTGTGCGTGAATTCCACCGTATGATTGGCGAAGAAACACGCGCGCAAATCATGGCCAAAGAAGGTCGCTTACCTGATGCGGTTGTCGCCTGTGTTGGTGGTGGTTCAAACGCTATTGGTATGTTCGCTGACTTTATTGACGAGCCAAGCGTGCAGTTAATCGGTGTTGAGCCAGCCGGTAAAGGCTTGCACACGGCTGAACACGGCGCTGCTATCGGTAAAGGCACCACAGGCATTTTGCACGGTGCATATAGCTACATCATGCAAGATGAAGACGGCCAAATTGAAGAATCATATTCGGTATCTGCAGGGCTTGATTACCCAGCCGTTGGTCCCCAGCACGCTCATTTACACGATATTGGCCGTGCCACGTATGCGGCGGTCACCGATGACGAAGCGCTTTATGCATTTCAATTATTATCCCGCAAGGAAGGTATCATTCCGGCCCTTGAATCATCACACGCCTTGGCGCATGCCTTAAACATGGCAGATGAAGCCGAAGACGGGACCATCATAGTGGTTAATTTATCCGGTCGTGGCGACAAAGATTTAGCCCACGTACACAGTATTTTGGGAGGCCAAACCAATGAGTAATCAAAATGATCATAACGACACCCATAGCAGCGACCGTTACGGCAGTATGTTCACCCGCTTAGATGCAGCAAATGAAGGCGCATTTGTACCTTTCGTGATGCTAGGTGACCCTGACATCGCCACGTCCCTAGAGATTTTAAAAGCCTTGGCTGAAGGCGGCGCAGATGCTCTTGAGTTAGGTATTCCATACTCTGATCCTATTGCCGATGGCCCTACGATTCAGCAAGCGAGCATTCGTGCCCTAAGTCATAAAATTCACCCCAGTGATTGTTTTGAGGTGATCCGTCAATTCCGTGAAATCTACCCTGATACACCTATTGGCTTGTTGCTGTACAGCAACTTAGTGATTAAGCCCGGTCTTGAAAAATTCTATAGTGATGCAGCTAATGCAGGTGTTGACTCGATTCTGATTGCCGATGTGCCACTTCGTGAAGCAGACCGCTTTGTTGCTATTGCCAACGAAACAGGTATTAAGCAAATCCTGATTGCTCCGCCTAACGCCAGTAATGAGACCTTGGCTGAGATCGGTCAAAAATCACAAGGTTACACCTACTTACTTGGCCGCGCTGGCGTAACTGGCGCTGAAACAGCTGCCACCATTCCTGCCAGTGAGTTGATTGCCAAGTTGACTCAGTACAAGGTGGCTCCGCCACTATTAGGCTTTGGTATCTCTAAACCTGAGCAAGTCAAAGAAGCAATTAGCGCAGGTGCAGCCGGCGCCATTTCAGGCTCGGCAACAGTGAATATCATTGAGAAAAACCTGTCTCAGCCTGAAGTGATGCTTAGCAAGCTTCGTGAGTTTGTTAGCGCTATGAAACAAGCAACTAAAAAATAAGGAAAGCCCATGTGGTATGTAGTGTATTCACAAGACGTAGAAAACAGTTTGCCACTTCGCAAGCAAGCACGTGCTGCGCACTTAGCCCGTTTACAACAGCTAAGTGATGAAGGGCGTTTGTTGGTCGCAGGGCCATGCCCAGCCATTGACAGCAAAGACCCAGGTGAAGCCGGTTTTACTGGCTCTGTGGTTATTGCTGAGTTTTCAAGTTTAGAGGATGCCCAAGCGTGGGCTGATGTTGACCCATATATAGATGCAGGCGTGTACAAAAACGTCACGGTAAAACCCTACATTAAGGTGCTGCCGTAACGCATTTAGGCTACAACACTGTGTGCGAGGCAATCCGTATATACCTTCGAATCTACCTCGCATTCTTTAGCGCGTTAGCCAAGCTACCACCTAAAAAACCGCTGCCGTAAAAGGACAACAAAATGATTTTTATCAAAAGCTATATTTCGCTACAAGATCACGAAGTTGAACTAACGGCTATTCGTGCTCAAGGTGCTGGCGGGCAGAATGTTAATAAGGTATCAAGCGCCATTCATTTACGTTTTGATATTAAAGCGTCATCTTTACCTGCGTTTTATAAAGAGCAGTTGTTAAACAGTAACGATAAGCGCATAACCCAAGACGGCATATTGGTGTTAAAAGCCCAAGCCCATCGTACCCAAGAAATGAATCGCCAAGACGCATTAGAACGTTTGGCCGCCATTGTGCGAGAAGCTGCCGTCGTACAAAAACCGCGTAAAGCCACAAAACCTACCAAAGGCTCACAAGTGCGCAGAGTCGAGACCAAGAAGAAATCTGGGCAAAAGAAGCAGCTTAGGAAAAAAGTCGATTTTTAATTGGTTCTCTGTGACTTTTCACTATCGCCCTTAATTTGTAAGTACGTTCTTCACCGCCCTCTTCGCTACTAACTGTGGCCCAAGCACAATTGATTCAGGCAAAATTCAGCTAACACCCCGTATGCTTACCCTCGAAGCAAACTTCGTCACTGGCGCGCTAAACCTTTTGGGGAATTTATACCTGCTTAGAATGTTGATTTAAGTAGAAGTATTTCCACCAAGGTATTGATTGCGCTAAACTATCCGTAACCGTTTGTGAATGGGGTCAATCGTTGAAACATATCGCCAAAAATACACTATTTATTTTATTTGTCAGTCTGTCATCGGGGTTGCTAGGTCATGCCTATGCCCAAGACGACAACGCTAAAATAGATAAGAACCAAGCTGCTCAAAAAGCCCAGCAGCAGGTACAGGGTCGTGTATTGAAAGTTGACCAAAGTAAAAATAAATACCGCGTAAAAGTACTGCAAAAATCAGGGCGTGTGGTCAACGTTGATGTTGATAAACGCTCAGGTCGAGTTGTAAAAAGTGGTAAGAAGGACGACTAATGCGCATTTTAATTGTCGAGGACGACAGCCGTTTATTAACTCAGTTAGACACACTTTTACAAACCCATGGCTACAGTGTCGATTTAGCGGACGATGGCGCCAAGGCATTGTTTTTATTAAGTGAGCACCCATACGACTTAGCGATTATCGATATCGGTTTGCCCGTAATGGATGGTTTCGAAGTCATTCAAAAAGCCCGTAAAAATAACGTTTCTTGCCCTATCCTTATTTTAACCGCGCGTGATCGTTGGCAAGAAAAAGTCGAAGGTCTAGATGCAGGCGCAGATGACTATCTGACCAAGCCATTTCAAAACGAAGAATTACTCGCTCGCGTTAAAGCGCTTATTAGGCGCTCTGCTGGCCAAGCTAATCCTACCATTGAGCTTGGCCCTATCAGCCTAAACACTTTAAGTGAACAGGTGAGCGTCAGCGGTACAGATATCGAACTGACTGCTTACGAATATAAGGTGTTTGAATACCTGCTGTTAAACCCCAAAAAGGTGGTGTCAAAAACAGAGCTTACCGAGCACATATACGATCAAGACTTTGATTTAGACAGCAACGTCATTGAAGTATTCGTTGGCCGGTTACGTAAAAAACTCGACCCTCAAGGAAGCATCAACCCGATTGAAACTATGCGCGGGCGTGGTTATCGCATCAGTCGAGAATTCCAAGTCTAACAGGTGCGCAATTTATCGTTACGCCTACGCAGTTTTGCCGCTGCCCTTTTGGTATTGGTCGTATTCATTCCGCTGGCCGCGTTTACCCTTGAGAGTGCGTTTACCAGTAGTTTAAGTGAATCAATGCAGCAGCAATTACGGGTGCAAAGCTTGACGCTGATTTCTGAATTTGAAATGTCGGGTACCCAACCTGTTATGCCTGAGCACCTCTTTAACGATCAGCTCAACATCCCAGATTCTGGCTTGTACGCGTTTATTAAAATTGACGATCGTATGGTGTGGCGTTCGTTATCAACCCTAAATTGGCAAGTAATGCCCGAATTCTATGCGCCGGAAGTGGGTAAAGAACGTTTCGATGAAGAATATGCCTTACTCGAACCTTACTTTTTGTTTGCTTACACAGCAGAATTCGATGCTGGCGGGCACTTCGTTCCTGTAAGTTTTTATATTCTGCAAGATAAAAACGCATATAACGTTCAGGAACAGGCCTTTATCACCACGCTGTGGCGCTGGCTAAGCTTGATCGCATTAGTCTTGCTTGGGTTATTGATTCTCAGTCTAAATGCGGCGCTATGGCCTATTAACCGCTTGATCAAACAAATCAAACAGGCGGAAGCCGGTCACATTCAACACATCAGCCAAACCTATCCCCCTGAGCTTGAGAAACTAAAAAGCAGTATCAACCACCTGCTCGCCACCGAGCAACAACAACGCAGCCGCTACAAAAACAGCTTAAGTGACTTGGCCCACGGCTTGAAAACCCCTTTAGCTGTGCTATCTGGCAATACAGCATTGCCGAATGATGCCAGAGAGCCCATCAATCAGATTGATTTGCAAATTCAGCGCCAATTAAAACGTGCTGTTGCGGGCAGCAGCGCTGCATGGGAGCAAGCCGTAGACATATCGCCTGTATTGAACAAAATAATCAATGCCATGAACAAAGTGCATGCTCAAAAGCAGTTGTCTATTGAACACGTAGAGAGTGACACAAAAGGTCAATTTTTCGGTGACAGCACGGATTTAATGGAGTTATTGGGCAACCTATTGGATAACGCCTGTAAAGCTGCAAAGCGCAAGGTTCGAGTTCAGATTTTAACGCACGAAAAGTTTGTACAGATTGATGTGGAAGATGACGGACCTGGTATTCCAAAAGAGAAACGTCAGTTATTACTGACCAGAGGTACTCGCCTTGACAGCTACAAAGAAGGCCAAGGGATCGGCATGGCCGTAGTAGCTGATTTGGTTGACGCCTATCAGGGCACCTTGCTCATCGAAGACAGTGAATTGGGCGGAGCACGCATTTGTGTGCGTTTTACAATGATCAATGCGCCGTCAAAATAAATCTATCATATACATTTTTGGCGGATGAAAACTGAATCAAAGACTTCTTCACGCTAGGTGAATTATTCAGGCTCTTCACCAGTATAATTTACGCGACGATCAGGCATTTCTTTAATGTACAAATCATGCTTAGAGTACGGTATTTCAATCTGCCGTTGCTTGAACTGCTTAAAGATTTCACTATTGAGTATGTCAATCACTCTGCCACGCAATGCGGGTTTAGTGATCCACACCAGCAACTCGAACTCCAGCGCGGATGCCCCGTAGCGGCGAAAACGTACTCTGGGCTCTGGGTCGTCACACACGTATTCTTTTTCAGCGAACGCTATCTGCATCAGCACCTCACGCACATCATCAATATCAGCATTGTAAGATACGCCAATGGGCACACGGCAGCGAGATTTCTCATGGGGTCCACCTGATTCATTAATAATTTTAGAATTGCCCATCACTGAATTTGGAATAGTCACTTCCACATCTTCACGGGTTAGCATACGCGTGCTACGCATACCGATATGGGTGACCTCCCCCCGTTCGCCAGAATCAAGCACAATATAATCGCCAATTTTATAGGGTGCGTCTGCCATGATAAATACCCCAGAAAACAAGTTGGCCAAGGTGTCTTTGGCAGCAAAGCCCACAGCGATACCGACAATTCCCGCTGATGCCAACCAAGCGGTCATGTCTACGCCCCACACCGAGAACACAAAATACACCGCCAGCACCAAAATAATGATGTTCACCAAGTTCAAAAACAGTGGCAGCGTCTTGTTATTCACTGCATGAAAGCGGTTAGGGTTAAGCGCTATTTGGCGCAACAGAACATGGTTTGCGCGTAAAAAGAACGCGGTCCAAATAAGGATCGAAATCGACTGTAGCGAGGAAAATATAATATGCGCATACAAGTCAGACGGCGCGAGAATTGACGCCGCACTGGAAAACCCCATCAACAGCAAACTGTAATAGATAGGGGTGTGCAGCAAATGCAAAAAACTGCCATCTAAATCGGCATTGATTCGCGAGATCAAGGCTTTTAGCGCCACAATCAGTACATATTTAAAAATCGAGGCAACCACAAACGAAAGAACAATAACCAGCGCCGCTTGGGTATAACGATTATCGCCAAAGAAGGTTAAAAAGGGGGTAATGGTTTGATGTAACTGCTCAAACATGTATTTATTCCAATGGTATCTATGGCAAAAGTATAACCGAATCCGCTATTTAACACAGTCTATCCGCTACTAGGCATTATGCTGGCAGTCACTTAGGATTAGACAAATCCATGAGTATCGCTAAAACGTGAGTATCGGTAAAACATGAGTATCGGTAAAAAAAGTGACCGCATGTCGCATCGTAGATGATGAAGCTTTCTTGCCTCTTAAATTGGAAGGTTGCCCCGGTGCGACCGGGGAATGACGACTGAGGAAGCTGCTAAATACACACATCACTAATTGAGATTAATACTAAGACGCTACCCATGTCGGTTCAAACTGAGCAGTCATGATGTTGCGCTTAGCTATTTATCTATGTGCTTATGGCGACTCTGAGACTACAAAGCCACATGCATGACCCCTTGTCGCATCAATCGTTTTCTATTTTTACCAGCAGCTCGTCTATGGCCATACGGCGATATTTATCGGCGATGGGTCTGTCGAGTCTCACCGGTGCTTGTTTTGCGCGCAGCAAATACCCTTTCGCGTCTTCGCTATCACCGTCATTAAACAAGAACTCGCCGTAAAAGAAGTTACTGTCGATACTTGCGGGGTGACGCTCAATGGCTTTTATCAAAAGCTTTTTGGCTTGTTTATCGCTGCCGAAGCTTAAGGGCCATCCCGGCACCTTATGATAAAGCGTACCTAGGGAGAATGTCGCGACCCCATCTAGCGCGTCGTTATCTAGTTCAAGAGATTTTTCAAAAGAGAGCTTAGCTTTTTTTGCCAACCCAAGAGCATCAGTCCCACCAATTGCCGCCGCTGCAGTGGATTGGCAAATACCTAACCACGCCCAATACCCGGCATTTTCAGGCTGGTCCTGAACCAGTTCATTTGCTTGGGTGACTAACACCTTGAATGCGTCAATTTGCTCGTCGCCGCTGAAGGTGTAATTCACCTTTGCCCAGCGCTGTTGCAGGGCGTGCAGTTCAGGTGTAACGCCTGCATCCAACACCAGAGAAGCGGCTTGATGAGCATTGCCACCGTCTAGGCTGGCTACTTCGTCACCGGTTGGCTCGGCGCAGGCAAGGGTAGATGATGCTGCGCAGGCCAATAATGAAAGTCCAAGTAAGATCGCTTGTGTGCGACCTCGGGCTTGTAACGCGTTACCAATTACGCTGTTGTTGATTGTTTTGACCACTGTTTTTTTTGCCTTTTTATTATGGTTTACCGTGTTTATCTCGCAATTTGAAGCTCTGTCTATCAGCGCGACTGATAAAAGTCCACGGTATTGATTAGCCAATCGTTTTAGCCGTGGCTCTACCTATGCACTGATTTTTAACGCGTGGGAATAGCTTAAACGTGTGCACAGTGCTTCTACTTATACGCCGAGCTTAAACGTATGTGCTACGCCAATAGGTAGCGAGCGCGCACTAAGCATGCAAGCTAATGACGATTGACTTGTAAGCTGGCGTATTGCTTTTATCCGCCACACTGTCAATAGGTATTAAATCGTTGGTCTCAGGGTAGTACGCTGCGGCGCAGCCTCTGGGAATGCCATATTCCACTAAGGCAAAGTCACTTACTTCACGTAGCGCAGCCTTATCGTCTGGCCAGTGACTGCGGATACTCACATGTTGACCGGCCTTTAAGCCTAATGCTTCGATGTCCAAGCGATTAATAAATAAGACTTTGCGCGTACCATGAATACCCCGATAGCGATCATTGTTGGTGTATACAGTGGTATTGAATTGGTCGTGACTACGAATAGTCATCATCAATAAACATCCCTTGGGCACTTCAACACTTTCAATAGCATGCACCACAAAATTGGCTTTTCCCGTGGCGGTGGCAAATGTGCGAGCGTCCCGTACCCCATTGGGCAATACAAATTCACCTAATTCATCAATACGTTGGTTAAAGTTTTCGAACCCTGGGATCACGTTAGCGATATGGTCACGAATAAGTCGGTAATCTGCACGTAAGGCTAACCAATCTATGCTGTCGTTTTTAAGGGTATGCGCGCCTAATTGCGCAAGTATATCTATCTCACTTTTTAACAAGGTTGATGCTGGGGGAATTTTACCGTGAGATGTTTGAATCACCCCCATGGAATTTTCCACCGTAATGGTTTGAATACCGCTTTCTTGAGTGTCTATTTCGGTGCGCCCTAAGGCGGGTAAAATTAAAGCTTGCTTGCCCGTGTGTAAGTGCGAGCGATTGAGCTTTGTAGACACCTGCACCGTTAATTCACACTGGCTTAGGCCTTTATCATTGGCTTGGTGATCAGGCATGGCCCTGAAAAAATTGCCCCCAAGGGCGAACAACACTTTTATATCGCCCTTTTGCATGCCATGTACTGTCTCTACTGCGTCAACGCCGTTTTTGCGCGGTGGGCTAAAGCTGAATTCCTTTTCAAGGGCATCTAAAAATGCGGGTTCCGGTTTTTCCCAAATCCCCATAGTGCGATCGCCCTGAACATTGCTGTGGCCGCGCACGGGGCAAACGCCCGCGCCAGGTTTACCCAAATTACCTTGTAGCATTAAAAAGTTAGTCATCAATTGAATATTGGCCACGGCATTCTTATGCTGCGTCATGCCCATGGCCCAACAGCAAATCGTCTTTTTAGAGCCGCATGCAACGTCAGCGGCTGCCTCAATTTGCGCTCGGGTCAATCCGCTGCCCTGCTCTATGTCTTGCCAGCACGTTTGTTCAATGTCCGTTTTAAATTCATCAAAACCATGGCAATACTGCTCGATAAACTGATGATCCAATACTGGCTGGTGCTGACTGTCGCGCTCAATCAGCGATTTACATAAGCCTTTTAGCAAAGCTACATCACCATTTATTTTGACCGGTAAATACACATCGCGCAGCGCAGTACCGCTGCCTATGACGCCCGACACTTCTTGCGGGTTTTTAAAACGTTTAAGCCCTGTTTCGTCCAACGGGTTTACGGCAACTATTTTCGCACCTTGGCGTTTCGCAGCTTGCAGCGATGCCAACATGCGAGGGTGATTCGTGCCTGGGTTTTGGCCGAACACAAAAATGGCCTCTGCATGCTCCAAATCTTCTAAGCTTACTGTGCCCTTGCCCACGCCTATGGTTTCGCCTAGGCCGACTCCGCTTGATTCGTGGCACATGTTTGAGCAATCAGGCAGGTTATTGGTACCAAATTTTCGCACCAACAATTGATATAAAAATGCCGCTTCGTTACCTGTACGCCCAGATGTATAAAATGCCGCTTGATCCGGCGTATCTAATTGATTTAATTGGGTGGCTATCATCTCGAACGCACTATCCCATTCGATTGGCTGATAATGGCTTGCCCCTTCTGGCAACCACATTGGCTGTACTAATCGGCCTTGGTCGTTTAGCCAGCGGTCTGATTCTCCACGCATTTTGCTTACACTGTGCTGAGCAAAAAATTCAGCATCAGCGCGCTTAGTAGTGGCCTCATCGGCAACTGCTTTTGCGCCATTTTCACAAAATTCGAACGTGGCGCGTTTTTCAAGTGGGTCAGGCCAAGCGCACCCGGGGCAATCAAACCCTTCTATTTGATTTAGATCAGATAATAGCCGCGTCCCTTTAATCGCCCCGGCTTTAGTCGTCACATTTTTGTAGGCGGATAATACGGCCGGTATTCCGGCGGCCCACTCTTTAGGTTGACTGATTTCAATGCGCTGCGTATCAGATGGGTCGAATGAGGGTGACTTTTCACTCACGCGTGATTCGGTTTTCATATTGACTCCTTAAATCAACGCTCACCGACAGAAACTGGCAAGCACTGAGTCATGATTTTAGATTAGGCAAGCCACTATACAATTCTGTGGTCGCAGGTATATACGTTGATACGTTTTTGGCTAATAAAGCCCACTAAGCAAATATCGCATTCGTTGGCCAGCTCGATAGCCAACGTGGACGGTGCCCCCATGGCTAGGATCATACTGATATTTGCCATGGCGGCTTTTTGCACCAAGTCGAAACTGATCCGCGAGCTTATGACGACCCCGTACTCCTTCGGTTTTTCCGGGGAATTTCCCACTAGAAGCGTGGGTAAATTGGCACCAATCAGTTTATCGAGGGCATTATGGCGACCAATGTCTTCACGCACATCGATAAGCCTATTTCCTCCTGTTTGCGGAGCATTCAGATTAGCATGCTCTGGTAGTACAAACAGCCCAGCCCCGTGACTGCCTCCCGTTGCGGCAAAGGCGGTTTGCTGTTGGCGAAGTGCATCGGCTAAAGATAAAACCTCGTTAGTAAACAGCGAAAACAGCGAAGCGTTATTGGGCGTATCTCGATGGGGAATTTTATCAAGCAATACATCAATAGAGCGTTGGCCACACACACCGCAGCCTGAATTAACGTACTCGATGTGACTTCCCCCTTGGCTATGCGCTGAGGTAATATCTAAGTCAGATTGTGGGTGTAAAGTCACGAGTATCTGATTTGCCTCGTTACCTTTTATTCGCTCACTACCGGTATGAGTAACGCTTTGAATATCTGCGCTATTTGCTAACAATCCGCTAGTGTGCAGCCACCCCCTCACTAATGCGATATCGTCCCCTGGGCTGCGCATAGTGGTCAACAATAAACTGGCGTTACCGCCCTGTTTGAGAGGGTGCTTCAACCAAATTTCCAGAGGCTCTTCACTGGCGATGATATCGTCAATGGCCAAGCGGCCAACGGAGCTTTGCTCTCGCTCAGGGCTGATTTTTGGCTCAAGGCTGTTTTTTGGCCCCTGGCTGTTTGCCCGCTCATGGCTTTTTGCCAGCTCAAGGCTATCTTTTGGCTCAAGGCTTTTTACCAGCTCAAGGCTGTTACCTTGTTCCGAAACAAGGTTCTTTGTTACAAGGCGCGTTATTGGAAATGTTTTAACTCTGCTCACCTTTATATAGAAAAATAAATCAGTCGTTAATTCAGCATTTAATAAGATGAATTAACACGTTTTAAGTGCAGAACTGGTTGAGCAATGTTTGAATTTGTTAACGTGCAGCTCGGTTAAATGGCACTCGCTTAAAAGGCAACTTAGTTAAAACACTAAGCCGGATACACCTAAGACTAAGATCCAACTCGCGAAAAACAATTTCAAATGAGTGGGCGAGAAATGCAGCACCAGCCGTTTCGCCAATATGCCGCCCACCACTGCACCAGGCCCTGCAAATAGCACAACAGGCCAATAAATAGCATGGGTCATCAAGACATGGTGCACTACACCCGACCATACAGTGACGGCACTTAAAATAACGGCACATGCAATTGAAAAGGTCACATTGAAGCCGCGCATAATTAGATACACGGCCACCAACTCCCCTACCCCAATGGACAAATATGCCGTAATTACGCCGCCACAAATACAAATAATCGGTAACAAAATACTGTCTAACGGGCGTAATCGTAGTTTTAAAGTGCTGCGCCCTGCCATGGTGACCATCAAAAACATGCTGATTGCCAGCAAAATAGAAAACACACCGAAGCCAATGTGTAACTTATCACCCTGGGCGAATACGCCAAACCAGTTCGGGTTAAACTGTGCAATGAGCAAGCCCACAATCGATGCCGGAATGCTCAGTAACAATACTGGATACAAACTCTGCCACTGAGTGATATGCAGAGTTTCCGTGGCACGTTTATCATGGGTGTTGCTTTCACCACAAAGTTGCCCTGAGGTCTCATCGAAGTATTCAATTGTTTGCACGTCATCACCGCTTTGCGCCACATGAAAGCGCCACCAGGTCATTGCCCCCGCCGTCATGCCAAAACACTGAATGGCAAAGCTCGTGGCGACCGTTGCGACGGGTGAAAAGCCCATTTGATTAAAAAACGGCACAAACACTACGCCACCACCTGCACCTGTGGCGTTCGCAAACACCGCGCCCATCACACCTAAAAGAGCGAAAGCCGCGTGCTGGATAAAGAGTTGAATAGGCTCTTGCTGAAACGCCAAAACGACGCACCAGGTTGCGATCAAGAAGCTACGAATTTGCCCAGCAGAAAATTGAGAAAACATTGAATTTACACTACATTTTGATATCGACATGACTTTGCCAGAAAACCCATATTCGCGCAAAGTAATTCAGGTTACTAAGGTTGTTATCCTTTAATGATCACGCGTATCGTCACACTCTTATTGCTTCGCATATCCACAACTTCGCTGTGTGCGCTTGGCATGTTAAACGCGCAAACTCCCTGTGGTTAGCTTGCTTGAAACACAAGAGCGCTGGGTGCTGACCTTATCACCTAATCGTTCCGCCAACTGGGCGCAAACCAAGCTATTGATCAGTGCTATGGCGTTTATCGTGATGAGCATTGCGTTAGCGTGGACATTTGTCGGCGCGTGGTTAGTACTGCCTTTCGCGGGCATTGAAGTGGGATTACTGTGGTTTATTTCTTATCGCGTGTCACTTTTTACTTATCAGCAACAAGTCATCACCATCAGCAAAACCGACATCAAACTGCAAGCGGGTACCTACAGACCGCGAAAGAGCTGGCTTTTCAAGCGTCATCAAACCTACCTTGGCTTAGTAGAGGCCACCAGCAAGTACGATTGTATTCAATTGCGTTTTGTTGACAATACGCGGCATGTGACGTTTGGAGAGTTTTTGAATCAAAGCGACCGCATGGTTGCACTGGCGCATTTGAAAGCGTTACCCATTCAAGTATTAAGCGATAAATGGTGGCAAGCGTAGCTGGCCACCATTTCACTTATGTCTCAAACGCTTAAAAGGTGAGTACATTAATTTCTTCGTTGTTCAGTGTTCCGGCCAAACCTTGTTGATATAAATCTTGAATCGCCTGAGCACCTTGGTAATCGACCACTTCGATTTTGCCCTGCATGTGCGCGTTGAAACTTCCCCACGCTTGCGCGTAACGCTCATTGAACCCTTCTCGCGTCCACTCTTCTGTGCGTTTTTTCACTTGATGAGGCGCAAAGAATAATTGCCCGTGTAATTTACCTTTGGGTTTATTGGTTTGCGATTTCACGTCCGTGGCGCCAATAAAGACCTCGCGAGACAGTTTGTCGCCTAATAGATCTTGCAGGTCTAAGAGCAGTTGCTTATTGCCCGCAAAGTCCAGCACCCAGCTTTCACCGTCTTGGCTTATCTGATCGATATCTTTGTATTCGAGCACGTCATCGTAACAAGCAAACGATTCAGTCAACGCTTTGTTCGCAGCACTGGTTAACCCCACGACCCGGTAATGTCCACCGCGCTGTGCTTTGTGTTTCATCAATAGATGCGCGCAACCATATGCCGTTTTACTTGATGCACTGGTGAGTAACACAGTCGTCACTTTATCGGTAATGTGTTCACCCACAAAATCGTCCAGCACGAACGATGTCATAAACAAGGGTCGATAATTCAGTAACCACGCTTGGGAGTCTTCTTGGTAGGCTGGGTCTTGGGCGCAACGTAAGTAGTTGTCATACACAGGTGAGCTACTGACCCGCTGGGGGTGATTATCAAAAAAGCTCACGTCAGTGGCTTTGTCCACATTCACCAGCAAATGCGTCCCCATAGGAAAATAGCCATACACCACTTCACCGACTTCGGCTCTTGGATGCTTGGACGCAATAACGGTACCGAACCCCCAAACAGGTACAATGCCCCACTGCTCATCAGCAGGGAAAAATCCCCAATATCCCATTTTTTCGCCGGTGACAGCATAACTAATGTTATTGGCCGAAAAACCAAAACTATCGACTTTTAAAATAGCTTGTCCGTCTTGCAATTGCGCCGCGTCTAGCTCGCCTTTAACAATTTTGGTTTGAGAAATATCTGCTTTGTTCACCCAAATCTGTGTATTGTTTATTTTAGTATCGTTGAGCTTATTGTCTGACATGAGGTGTGTCCTTGTATGAGAAAACTGCAATGAAATCTGCAACGATTATAGGGATGTAGTGAAATTTTTATGCTACAAAATCCATCATATTTGTGAATACGCGCACATCACAGCGACTAATTTCTGTGCAGAAATCTTATAAATCAAGGACAGTCCATGGCAATAATTAACACCGTATCACGCTCTATTTCACCAAAGCAGCTAGCATCACACGCCGCAGCAATGTTGCTACTAGCCACTGGTTTTAGTGCTCACTCAGCGCCTACCCAAAGTTGTGCTAAGCAAGATGTTACCTTGCAAGTGCTGGGCTCTGGTGGCCCAGAATTAGACGATGGGCGTGTTTCGTCCAGCTACCTTATTTGGCATAACGATAAAGCGCGGGTGTTAATTGATGCAGGTCCTGGCAGCAGCGTTAATTTTGGCGCATCAGGGGCGGACTTCGCCGATTTACAAGGAATATTGCTAACCCATTTACATGTGGATCACAGCGGCGATTTACCCGCCTACGTCAAGGGCTCTTACTTCACCTCACGCAGTGAAGATTTAACCGTGTTCGGTCCTGAGGGGAACGCCATGATGCCGAATACCAGCGAGTATTTAGCAAGCCTAATGGGAGGCGATGGGGCTTTTGCTTATTTAAGTGATTATACCCAACCCACCAGCCAAGCTGACTATCATATCAACGCGCAAAACATTCCCCTGACGCCAATAAAACAGCACAGCCAAAAGATCAGTGATGACATCATTGTCACCGCCAGCCCAGTACATCATGGCCCTATTGCTGCCATTGCTTGGCGCGTTGACATAGGTGACTGCAGCATTACCTTTTCAGGTGATATGAGTAACAAAAACAATACCTTAGCTACTTTGGCTAAAGACAGTGATATTTTGGTTATGCACAATGCTGTACCGCAAAGTGCATCTGGCGCTGCTATCAATTTACATATGCGCCCACTGGATATTGGTAAAATAGCCCAACAAGCGAACGCAAATCGCGTGGTGTTATCCCACTTTATGAATCGCACACGTAATGACAGCGAAGCCACGCTTGGCTTTATCCAGCAGCACTATACTGGCACAGTAGAGCTGGCAACAGATATGGCGACGTTTTGAAGAAGCATCAGTTTAGCGAGAACGGCTTGATATGAAGTACTATGACTGAAGTACAGTCTTAACTCTTAAACATTTGATATGAAAAAGCCATCTCATTCAGTGAAATAAGAACACGGAATGAGACCGCTTTTTGCTACTTTCTTAAGTATGACAAACCTATAAAGCCTGCCACAAAGATTGGTATAAAGTTTATTAACAAGCCGCTTAGTTACTCGCTGTCTTGCTGCCGAGCCTGTTGTATTTCGCTCTGCATGTCTTGGGCAATTGCTTGTATTTCAGGCATTAGACTGCGCATAGCTTGTTGACCCGCCATCATTGAGTCTTGCATCACTAAAGGCATTTTCTGTGTCATGCTTTTACCGACATCTGATTTGTAAAATTCAATTAAACCATCAATTTCATGCTGATTAAAATGCGTTAAGTACACATTGATCATGGGCTCTTTAAATTGTTCCCAGGTCATTTTTTCTTTGAGCAATTGATCAATCTTTCCCATGTATTTTTCAAAGGCGGGCCTTTCTGGTTCAGAAATATTCATTTGAGTGGCCATGTTATTAAACATAGTGCTCACCTGCCCTTGCATCGCATCCATAATTTTCGATACATCCGTTAACATCATCAATTTTTCAACCGATTCACGGCTCGCTTTGGTCTCGGCCTGAGCGCCAAAAGTGATGCATAATAAGGTTAACAGTAAAATTCGTACTTTCATTTTTAATCCTTTAGGTTTGAGGGTAAATAACGCCCCGCGTATTCAAAATTACTTAATTCGTGATCCTTATACCTGCGCTATCAAAATCAATTAAAACTAAGTATTTCAGTTAATAACGCCCCTAGCATAAACTATTTTTGCGTCTATTTGCTTACATTGCGTACAAAAAATCGTGACAGGAACGAGTAAAAAAACAACCTATTCATCCATCGTAAATATATCGTCGAGTCTAATGACACATACACTGGATTTTTCTGACTTTTTGAGTTCTACCGTATTCAAATGATAGGAGTAATATTTATGAATAACTGGGGATAGGCGAATCACCACCTTTTGAAGGTACTATTTTAAGGATACTAGTGAGTCGTCAAACGAAATTGGTGCTCCTTTCTTTAATATTGCCGACACTCAGACAGCTGCAGAACAGAAATGTTGGCTTTATCACTGGTTTGTTTATTGATTGGATAACACACAAAAATCCGGTAAATAACCTTTACCGGATTTTTGCTTGACGCATCTTAAATGCTCGATTGCCTGTTTGCTTTCTAGTTTAAAAGCGTGCTGTGACCTTGGCATGATAGTAGCGGCCCATTACGTCATATACTTCGGGTACGGTATTGGCATTATTCCATGAGTATATGTAGGGCGGTGTTTTATCAAACACGTTGTCGATACCTGCTGAGACTGACCACGTGTCATTCACAAAATATTGCGCGGCTAAGTCATGATAGGTCACAGAGCTTACGTCTTGCACTAAGTCATAAGCAGCGTAGTAATCATCTGTCATGCTACCGATGTAACGGATTTTGTAGCTTGCGGTCCAATCATCTTGCCCCACTTTGATGCCTAGGTTAGATTTCCATTTGGCGAATCCGCCGTTCGTACCATCAATCTTACCCGTGTATTCCACCTCGTCTTCTGTGTATTCAAGCAGGCGGGTAGCATCTAAGTTGACGCCCCAATCGTACCCCATGGCTTCGAACACGTAGGTCATGTTCATATCAACGCCGCGGGTTTCAACCGTTCCCACATTAGTCAGGGGCGATTCCATGTAATCGATGTTGCCCGTGATTTCATTCCGCGTGATGTTTAGCACGTTACAGTAGGATGTTTCGCCGGCGTAACATTGATCCAAATAGGTTTGGGTAGAGATACGTGAAATCGCATTACTCACGTCAATATTGAAGTAATCAATCGTGGCGGATAAGCCCTCGATATAATGAGGGTTGTACACCAAACCTAGAGTAAAGGTATCGGCTTCCTCTGGGCTCAAATTGGCCACAGTGGTGTAGGTGTTTTCAATCTGGCCGTCGCTGTACACAAAGTTGGCGTTATTAATTTGCGCCGCACAGGTTTGATACAGGCTTGAACTCGGATCGCCAGCGCCATACCCTGAACAGGGATCGGTTAAATAATCGTATGAGCCAACATCGCCGCCGTAAAGCTCGTCGACCGTTGGGGCGCGAAACGCGGTAGAGGCCACACCTCTCAGCATTAAATCGTCATTTACATGCCAGCTTAGGCCTAACTTCCAAGTGGTGTCGGAATCAAACGTGCTGTAGTCAAACCAACGCACGGCTGCATCAACCGATAAACTTTTCACAAACGGCAAATCGGTCAAAAGCGGAATAGCAAATTCAGCGTAAATTTGCGTGGTGTCAAAATCCCCTGATGTTGGCTCTTGCGCTGATGCGCTGCCATCCCCGGCGACGATCACTGCATCTGGCTGATACCAACCCTTTTCACGGCGATATTCAGCGCCTGCTGCAAAACCAACAAAACCAGCTGGAAGCTCGAACAAATCACCAGTAACGTTAAGGTTTACGATATTGAATTCGTTACCGCCACTGGCTTGGTCCGTGTACGAAATATAGTCAATGGTATCGCTAGAAAGCTCACCTTCATTAACGAACCAATCTTGACAGGGAATGCTAACGTCATTACAAATTGACGCGTCCATGGTGTTGTAAAGCTTGGTTAAATTAATGTAGTTGGAGGAACGGTCTGTGGCATCGTTTCGGCCATACGAGTAGGAAAGATCCCAGTCATAACCTGAGCCAACACCCCATACACCTTGAGCGCCCATCACCACTCGTAAGGTATCTGTGACTTGGTCAAACACGCGATCGCCTACTTCTGTCATGCGCCGGCGCATAGAGGTCGCTGTGCCAAAAGGATTGCCTGTGGCGTCAGCGGTTAATATGGCTTCAATGGGCGATGGGGCCATTTGCTGAGTAGATGTGCGTTTGGTATATAACGACTCTACATAAATTTGTGTGTCTTCGTTGATATTATAATTCGCATTGGCAAATAGGCCTATCCGCTTTTGCGGTGTGTATAGATACGAGCTATCAGCGTAGTTATAGGCGTTGTAGCCCTCTGTCCAGTTCTTATCACTGTCTAGGGTTCCCCAACCGTCTCCTGAGTTGTAGTTGCCGCCTGGGATGTATGAACTCCCACTGACGCATGCACCTGAATCATCGAAGTCGTTATCTGGACAGGCTGAGAATCCACGATCACCTTGCATCGCTTTACCACGATCGACATAACTTAAACCCAACACAAAATTGCCTTTTTCACTGCTGCCACCTGTGACCAAACTGATATCGGCTGTGTTGGCATCGCCTTCATCTGAGCCAGCGTACCCCATGGATAACTCAATACCGTCAAAATTGGTTTTGGTAATAATATTCACAACACCGGCTATGGCGTCAGAGCCATACACGGCAGATGCACCGTCTTTTAGCACTTCAATGCGCTCAATTGCCGCTAACGGGATGGTGTTTAGATCCACGGAAGAATCAGCCCCCGTACCTGAATTCACCATTCTTCGGCCATTGACTAACACAAGTGTACGACTGGTGCCTAAGCCACGTAAGTTAATACGCGCGGCCCCTGCTCCCCCGTTATTGGTTGCAGCCCCCGTTGCCATACCGCTTGATGCTGTACTTTGCTGCAGCACTTGCTCAACGGAGGTAAAGCTACCTAAGGTAATATCTTCGGCGCTGATTATGGAAACAGGGCTAGCGGATTCTAAATCGGTGCGCTTTATACGCGAGCCTGTTATTTGAATCTTTTCTACTGATTTTGCCTGATCGTCAGTTTCTTGCGCTGCAACCATGCCACTAGGTAGCAGCATGGCTGAGCCTGTAACCAGTAATGAAAGTCGGATCGACTGCGTTAGAGCACTCTTGATAAACATTTCAAATTCCCTACATGGACCCATGCAACATAAATCACATGAATGCATTTTCTTTATTATTTTATGAGTGACACTGCGTGTCTGTATGTTATTTATGGGATACACCCAAGCGCGAAATTAAGCACTGAGAGTAGAAATGAATCAAATCAAACGGATTAAAAAAACGGCTTTCAAACAATAATTTACTATCTGCTGACATTGCCCTTACAGTCTCTGACATAACATTGCATAACTATGCAATTAGAACAAAATTTGAACGCAGACATTTGCTTAACTTTCTATATAAATGGAAGAGAAAGTTATCGGCATGTTCAATTTATGATTGCGTGCGAATTAGCTAGAATGAGTCAAAATATGTTAATAACAGAGTGGGCGCAGGGGAGTGAAGCTGTGAGTTTAATTTTAAATCAAAGACCTAGTTTGGCGTACTCAATGTGGGGGAAACAAAATATACCCGGCAGCTAATTTATTATAAAGGATGAATTAAAATTCATTACCCATCGCTTTACTGCACATTTTATGCACTCTCTATGCACACTATTTACGCAAAAATTACACTAGACCTATGCTATTTGGTGTGTGAATTCGGCATAATAGTTATCGACAGCGTAGTGAACTGTTATGTACCTCCCTGGTGCTAATTGTTGCTAGTTGATAACAACTAGCAACAACCCTTCCAGCGTATCATTTATACTATTTCACCTTTAGCAAGGCATATATTTAATAAATACAATCCTAATAAAAAATAATTTAAAACGATAGAGTTAAGATTCGACTAGATATTCAAGCAGTTTTAAGGTGGCTTTTTCATCTGGGCTAAAGTATTTGGCTCGCGTGCGCTTGAGTTGTTTGCGAAAATAATCAAGAGTACGACCACTTTCGTAGTGCAGGATAACGCCGGGGTGAATATAGTTTGAACGGCATACTGCTGGCGTGTTACCAAGCTCGCCAGCCACTTTTTTGACTGCCGCTAGCACATTACTTTGGCTTAGCTTTTCATCATCGGCCGGACCAAGTTCGTCAAGCGCGATAGCCATCAGTACCGTGCCTGCCCATGTTCGAAAGTCCTTCGCGCTAAAATCTTCCCCCATTACTTCTGCAATGTATTGGTTTAGATCCTGTGCGCTAATATTTTTACGCTCCCCATCCGGTAGTGTGACATCAAACAATTCGTAGCCAGTCATTTTTTCCAATTGGGCTAACACCTTGGTGACATGATTGTCGTGGATTTCGCGGTGCTGTTGTTTGTGGCTTTTTCCGACGTAATCAAATTCTACATGACCACGCTCAATGCTCATGTGCTTTACGCGCAGCGTGGTCAAGCCATAAGTTTGGTTGTCTCTGGTGTAACTTGGGTTACCAGGTCTGAAGAAGGCGTCATCTAACATGCGTGTCATGCAAGCTAATACCACATTTTCGTCGATAGGACGCTGGGTGATATGCTGCCCTGTCACGCGCCGCATAGTGGAAAGCTCTTTGGCAAAGCGCAAAATGCGCTCAAATTTCTGCTCGCTGGCCTGCTCAGTCCACTTAGGATTGTATATGTATTGTTTGCGATTTTGCGCGTCCCGGCCAAAGGCCAATACCTTAGCACTGCGGTCGAGTTCAATTTGCACCTCCTGCCACGCAGGAGGGATCGCTAAGCTTTGCACCCAGCGCTTAATGCCCTTGTTTTTAACCGTTCTGCCAGAAGGGTACTGGTAGGTAAACTTATCACCAAATGGTTTTCGAATAATAAAGCGCTCCATATCCAATCTCCTTTTATTCCTTATTGCGCAGTTATTTTAATAAGTTACATACTGCATTTACCCGTCGCTAGTTCACTTACTTACGGTTTTTTGAGAAATAAAAAACACCAACAATGGGCACTTTCGGGAAAGAACGACTTGACCTAGTCCTTGACAGAGTAGAACGTTCACTCTACCCTAAAGGTAGAGTTTTCGTTCTACCTTAATGCCGCACTTGGAGCGCCAGACATTGAAAGCACAAATTGCCGAAAGTTTAGAGGCTGCCTTTAGCCAGTATGGTTTCGCTGAAGCCAGCGTTTCACAATTAAAAACAGCCTGTAACGTGAGCTTGCGTACACTATACAAACATTATCCTTCAAAAGAGTTAATGATTGTCGCGGCCTTGACCCACAGACATCAGCGCTATTTAGCTTTTTTAGCAGATGCCCGCATTAAAGATGGCAAAGAGGCGATTTTAGCGGTTTTCGAGAGGCTTGATCAGTGGATGACAGAGTTTGCCCCCCATGGGTGTATGTCGTTGCAAGCGTTAGCGGCATTCCCTGACAACCTCGAAATAAAAGCGGCGGTTTCACAGCACAAAAACGATGTACGTTTACTGTTAGCTCAACGAGCTCAACGGCCTCACTTAGCCACAGCGTTACTGTTACTTCACGAGGGAGTCTCTAATGTGTGGCCTATATTGGGCTACGAATCTATCGAATCTGCAAAATTATCAGTTCAACAAATGATGGAGCAAAATGAACATGCCTAACATCACTAACGCCCCTAATATCGTCGCTATTCCCAAAAAAATGAAGGGGGTGCAACTTACTGGTCACGGTGGCCCTGAAGTGCTTCAGTACAATCAAGATATTGCTGTTCCTTCACCCAAAGATCATGAAGTACTGATACGGGTGGAAGCTGCGGGGGTAAATAACACCGACATTAACACACGTACCGCCTGGTACTCTAAAAGTGATGCTGATGGCGCAGACGCAAGTTGGTCAGGCAACGCATTGACCTTTCCGCGTATACAAGGGGCCGATGTGTGTGGCCAAATCGTAGCGGTCGGAAGTCAGGTCGCCAATAGCCGTGTTGGCGAACGAGTATTGATAGAGCCTTGCATTCGCCAAGTGAACGGAAAAACGTTAGATACACCTTGGTATTTTGGCTCTGAATGCGACGGTGGCTTTGCACAATATACGCTAGTTGATGCTCGCCATGCGTTCGCTATTCAAAGTGAGTTGAGCGATCTAGCGTTAGCCACCTTCCCTTGTTCCTACTCGACCGCTGAAAACATGCTGACTCGTACTCAGTTAGCCCCTAACGAACGAGTGTTGATCACGGGTGCATCAGGTGGCGTAGGCTCAGCAGCCATACAATTGGCAAAAGCACGTGGGGCATATGTTATTGCGCTCACCAGCCCAGCCAAAAACGAACAGCTGTTGGCCTTAGGTGCCGATGAAGTCATCAGCCGCGATGCTGATTTACTTGCAACGCTAAAAGCGAATAGCATAGATGTGGTCATCGATTTGGTTGCAGGGTCCGCATGGCCTAATTTACTTGATGTGCTTAAATGTCACGGCCGATACGCGGTTGCCGGTGCCATTGGCGGCCCAATCGTCGAGTTAGATGTTAGAACCCTGTACTTAAAAGATCTCAGCTTTTTTGGCTGTACAGTATTAGAGGCTGGTGTTTTTCAAAACTTAGTGGACTACATCGAGCAGAGTAAGATTTCACCTATTGTTGCCCAATCGTTTCCGCTAAAAGACATAGCGCAGGCTCAAAAAGTCTTCACCGAGAAACATCATGTAGGCAAGATAGTGCTGAGTATTGATTGACTCTAAAAGTTGATTTGAATTTGTTTTAAATCTGATAGCGCCGTCCAAATTGGCGCTTAAGACTCATGTAACAAGTTTCATGTAGTCGATTTTCTTCAATAAAAAGTCACTTCACTTGAGCTCAGTTGCAGCTCATCTTCGTAGTCAACAAAAAAGAACTCTTGATTAAATTTATCGTCACTCACCTCAATCATGTCGTCAAAACTAAAGAGATCATCCCCTAATAGCTTCTTCACTGCAGCCATCGACTGACCCTGCTTAAAAGCCCCAAATTGCCACGAGCTGTTAATCGTCAGTTTATCTTGCCGAAAGACCGAATCCAATAAATACACTCTATTCACTGTGCTACCTGTCACCTCCACGACCAAGTGGTTATCCAAAATAAGCAAATTTGTATCTTTATCACTTGCGACTTCTCCTATCGCTAAGGATTTCAACGTATCGACATCAACTAACTCAAGATCCCCATTAATATATCGGCTTAAGCTATCCGCGATGTGGGTATTGTGGGCGACATCAAGTCTACTTGGCTCAAAATCGCGATGCGATACAGAATAAAAACTCGCTAAATAGTCAGGTTGTCGATTTCGCTCTACTGATTTAGCGATACCCTCTATTGAAATGGTTTGAGATGCATGTTTAAGCACTGCAGTGTGTGTCGAATCTTGCTGGGTATTGATGGCTTTCTCAACGTCAAGCATAGGCATGTCATATGACACCTTATTAAGAATACGCCACTCTTGCTTTTCAAATCGAGCATCAAAATCAAGCATACTAAGAAGCTCATTGCTAAACCAAACATTTCGATTGGTGACACTTACCAGCTTGTCATTGATGAATGTAAGCCAAAGATCACGCCCATAGGAGACAAGCAATAAGTCATTATCTAGGACATATACGCCTGCAGGGCTACCAAATAAAGCCACAGCTTCGTCATAGGTACTTTGTAATCGCAATCCAAATACCCCCTGCTCAAAGTCGATTGAGAACGATTCAATGGGCGGCAGCGGTAATTTGTCAGTGTTTATTTGATAGGTAATAGTATGTTGTTTTTTAGCACGTATTTTTGACTCAATACTTAAGGCGAATTTCCTTAAACCACTTGCATCATAGGGCGTTGCTTTTGATGACAAGGCAGCCCCCGTAGCGCAATTATTAACAAGTTGCGCAGTGAATGTGACTCGGTTGCGTACGACGCGGGATTCCGAGGCCAAGCTATCTAACACAACCGATTTTTTCGTTAAGATGACGCCATCAACTCCCCGCTTTTTAGCAATGTCTAGAATATCTTGAATGACTTCCGATCTGGTTTTTGCCAGCGATTCAGCATTAGTGCTTCCTGTCGAGAATCGTAATCGTCCACTTACTTTAATTGTATCTACAACCCCATAATCACAAGCAGGATAAAACTGTAATAGTTCTGCGGCTGAGCTTTCTTTTGCCAACATCGCAAGACAAGCGCCTAACAACACCTTCATATTCAGATATCTCATAAATTTCCTTTTAAATTATCATATTTGTCTTAACATCTTCGTGTATCTTATTGACGAATAACAAAAATTGGCGAACAGTATGCAAGACAAGGTTAAAGCTATTATTGGGTAAAAAAACTCTCAGCACAACAGGCTAGTTTGCTCATTTCATCTCAGTTGCCAGAAACAATTCAGGCTAAAACGAAAATTTTTTTATAGGCACGAAAGGTATCGATTGGTAATTTAATGAGAATATGCTGCTAATACGACATTTTACCCAACAAGATAAGACACACCTCATTCGCTGCTTAAACACGACTAACGTGACGCGTTTTTTGTCGAGTCGCATTCCTTATCCGTACACAGAAGATGACGCCATTTGGTGGATTGAACAGGGCAGTAAAAATGGCATTATTCGCGCAATTGAAGTGGACGGTGAGTTTGTTGGCTGTGTGAGTGCTGAGCCAGGCCAGTTTGAATATACGTATTCAGCTGAAATCGGTTACTGGTTGGCTGAGCAGTTTTGGGGCAAGGGCTACGCCTCAAAAGCACTTTCTATGCTGATTGATGAAGTGAAAAACAACAGTGAAATAGTGCGCTTACACGCCAGTGTATTTGAAGGCAATCTGGCCTCTTGCCAGGTGCTAGAAAAATGTGGCTTTAATGCTGAAGGTTACCTAAAAAAGGCGGTGTACAAGCAGGGCTCGTTTTATAACACGCATCTCTACGCTAACGTTATTAACGATGCCAATGGCTAAAAGCGACGGGTGAAGCCTGTTATTACCCTATTTCACTGACAAAATGTATCTGTTTAAGGATTAAAATTAACGGCTCAGTAGATCAATCCAAGTGAACATTGTTAAAGTAGCCGTTTATACCGTTAGATATTCAGGATTAGGAAGTCGATTTGCAGCAATCAGCGTTAAAAGTACTCGCAGGGCCTATTCTAAAGAAACTCACGTGCGAGCAAGTGACGTTATGGTTAGTCACCAACCAACCCATCGATATCAATTTGTCGCTTTCACCTGAAGGTCAAACTGCGCAAACCTACCCGCTTGAGCAAACCAATGACAGTGAAATCCCCCAGCACAGAAGCATTAAGGTCGGTGAACATCTTTATATACATTTATTGCACCTGACACTCGACACCCCATTACCCGAAGACTGTTGGATTGGCTATCAGTTAGACTTTACGACTCAAGACAAAGTCAACGTAAAGCTCACCGAGTTGCTCAGTGATATTTGTTACCCACAGCGCCCCACTCCCGGTTTTGTGGTGCACCATAAACTGCGAAAAATTCTGCATGGCTCTTGCCGCAAACCTCATCATGACAGCCCTGACGGCTTAGTGATTGCCGATACCCTGCTGAGTACTCTGCAAGATTCCCCGCAGCGGTGGCCGAGTCTAATAATGATGACAGGGGACCAAATATACGCTGACGATGTGGCAACCCCCATGTTAGCGGCCATTCACAGTGTTATCCCCTCTCTGGGCATAGTTGACGAAATCTTTTCTGATTCAACCGTTAACAACAGCCACGATTTGCACACTGAGCAGGCCTTATACAATCAACGCATACAGATTTTACCAAATGATAATCAAAGCCAAAAATTAAAGATCCCGCTTTTTAAGTCCGCTGAAAAGCCGGTCTTCACCACGGTGCACGCGAATAATCATTTGGTGTCGTTTGCAGAGGTCATCACCATGTATTTATTGTGCTGGTCTCCTGAGTGCTGGGCAATTGCTAATACTGATATACCCAGTTCTACTGGTGTTCAAAGCGCAATAGGCGATCAAAGCGTTGAAGAATATCAAAGCGAGTTGGACTTGATAGAACAATTTGTGTCAGGCCTCTCACAAGCAAGACGCGTCATGGCACACCTGCCCTGCCCCATGATGTTCGATGACCACGATGTAACCGACGACTGGAATTTAACCGCAGACTGGGAACAAGCGGCCTACGGCAATGTGTTCTCCCGACGAATAATAGGTAATTCATTAATAGCCTATTTATTGTGCCAAGGATGGGGTAACGCACCGCAAAACTTCAGTAATGAATTACTGCAAAAGGTGCAATTGAGTTTCCAGGACTTAGGCTGCCCAGAACACGATGAAACTATCACCACATTGTTAGCGTTTGAACAATGGCATTACCAATGGCCCACCTCGCCCAAATTATTGGTGCTTGATACCCGCACCCAGCGCTGGTGGTCAGAATCGAACGCCAATAAACCATCTGGTTTGATGGATTGGGAGTCACTCACTGAATTGCAACAAGCTTTGATGAATGAGCCCGCTGTGGTGCTAGTGTCGCCAGCGCCTATATTTGGGGTGAAACTCATCGAAGCTATTCAAAGGGTATTTACCCGTATTGGAAAACCACTGATGGTGGATGCCGAGAACTGGATGGCTCACCCCGGCAGTGCAAATTACTTATTGAATCTATTCACCCACCGAAAAACACCGCAGAACTTCGTGATTTTATCCGGCGATGTGCATTACTCCTACGCCTACCACGTGAAATTAAAGCGAAGACGCAACAGCCCTGATATATGGCAAATCACCAGTAGTGGCTTACGCAATACCTTTCCTGAGAGTTTACTCAACTGGCTAGATAGGCTAAATCGTTGGTTATACGCTCCTTATTCACCGTTAAATGTATTTACCAAACGACGTAACATGCGCGTCACCCCATTAAAGCCTTCGCACGCGTCTGCGGGTGAGCGTTTGGTCAACGGCTCGGGCATTGGCTTGGTAGAACTTGACGATGAAGGAAAACCAACAAGTATCAGCCAATTGTTGTTTGATCAACAAATACAGTTTGAAGAAGCAGATATTGTCAACTCACCACACATGCGAAGACATGAAAGGTAAAAACAGTTAGAGAACATAAACAAAACATTTTATTTACATACGTATTCATTTGGTAATTTTTTTGCTCTTGCCTTAAGGTTTCACAGCCACGGCTTGGAGCAGTTACATATCGTCACGTATGCCTTAGCAAATGACCAAACGATCAACCTAAGGGATACGCTCATGAAGACATCTTTAAAAACCATTGCTTGTGCACTGGCAGTTAGTTTTAGCACTCAAAGCAGTGCAGCCCCCACAACTTTTGTCCACTTATTTGAGTGGAACTGGCAAGACATAGCCACCGAATGCGAAACCTTTCTGGGCCCCAAAGGCTATGCCGCGGTTCAAGTATCGCCACCAAACGAGCACATCACCGCACAGCAGTGGTGGGCTCGTTATCAACCCGTTAGCTACGTGTTGCAAAGCAGAGGGGGAAACCGCGCGCAGTTCATTGACATGGTGCAACGCTGTGATTCAGCAGGCGTAGATATTTACGTAGACGCGGTCATTAACCATATGGCGGCAGGCTCAGGAAATGGAACTGCTGGCAGCAGTTTTGGCGCCAAGCAGTACCCTATATTTTCCCCCCAAGATTTCCATACAACCTGCACAATCAATAACTACAGTGACCGAGGACAGGTACAAAATTGTGAATTGGTTGGCCTAGCTGATTTAGACACGGACGCGCCTTACGTTCAAGACACCATCGCCGCCTACTTAAGTGACTTGACCAACATAGGCGTTAAAGGGTTTAGATTAGATGCCGCGAAGCATATGCCTAGTGCCGATATATCCAGTATATTATCCAAAGTCGCGGGCAATCCCTTGATATTTCAAGAGGTCATCGATCAAGGCGGGGAAGCTGTATCAGCCAGTGAGTATGCCAGTAATGGCTTAGTCACCGAGTTTAAGTACAGCGTTGAAATAGGTAACACCTTTCGAAATGGTAAATTAGCGTGGCTAAGTAATTTTGGAGAAGACTGGGGGTTCATGCCTAGCTACCAAGCAGTGGTCTTTGTTGACAACCATGATAATCAGCGGGGTCACGGTGGCGGTGGCAACGTTATTACGTTTGAAGATGGTAGGTTATACGATCTCGCAAATGTGTTTATGCTTGCCTATCCCTATGGATATCCAAAGGTCATGTCCAGCTTTGACTTTCATTCTGATACCGATGCAGGTGCGCCCAATATGCGCGTACACAATAACGGTAATCTTGAATGCTTTGGGCAAAACTGGAAGTGCGAACATCGCTGGAGTTACATTGCTGGTGCGGTAGATTTTCGAAATAATACCCATGACGATTTCTCACTGTCCGACTGGTGGGATAATGGTGCTAATCAAATCGCCTTTGGCCGCAGCAGCTCAGGCTTTGTAGCCATCAATAAAGAGAGCTATCAACTTAACGCAAGCGTACCTACTTCAATGGCACCAGGACAATACTGCAATGTACTGAAAGGTCAACTTGCCAGTGATGCTCAAAGCTGTTCCGGGGAGGTTGTAACCGTACAAAACGACGGAACCATAAACCTTAGCGTGGTTCCTTTTGATGCGATAGCGATTCATCACAATGCAAAGATCACAGACTCTGCCCCTACTCAAAATAACCAAAGAACGGTCATATTCATTAAAGCACAGACGCAAAATGGTCAGGATATGTTCGTGCGCGGCGGTATAGACCATGCCTATGCCAGCAGCCAATTAGGCAAGGCCTGCACGGCAGAAAACTATCAATGTGCAATTCCAATCACCCACAATAATCTGCGTAACACAACCACGGCGGTGTGGAAACAAAGTGAACAATACCTAGATTGGTATGGTGCTGAAAGCGCGCAAAATGCAGCTGCACAAGGCACCGCAATGGACTGGACGACGCACCTTTGGCCCGACAGCTATGGCCCACACAAAACAGTGGTCAACGACGGGTTTGGACAAGAAGTACTCAATGCGTGGGGGGAGCATTACTGGATGCTGGATGTACAAATGGATTGCAGTAAAACCGTAAACGGCTGGTTCGAACTCAAGGCCTATGTAAAAAACGGACAAGGCTTTGAAGGCGACGTGCAGCAAATCGGTACACCTTATCCTTCGAGCAATCATTTCGCTCAATGCGGTAAGATAAACCAATTCGAATTCAACAGTTCAACTGCGTATATCGTGCCGTTTTAGTTAGCAGCTAGACTTTCAATCTGTGAGGGGTAGAGGCTGAATTAAAAACACGTGCGGGTAAACCTTACCCGCTATTTTTCAGCGTCACGTCAGTAGCAATGAGGCAGGTTATTAGTTTAATTCCACCAGATAATGGTATTTGTCACTGCGGCAACGACTGATGCGGTATTCCATCGGTTTGTCGTTTAGCGACTGAGCGATGCGTGTTACTTCAAGCAACGGCTCACCAAGTTTTATGTCTAGTGTATCAACGTCATTTTGCGTGGCGAGATCCGCTTTGATACTGTCACGAATGGTATGTACGGTCAGGTTAAAGTTGGTTTGATAAAAGTGGTACAGCGTATGTGGCACTTCTTTTTCATCAAGCAATGCTTTGAACCATTTATGGGGCAAAAAAATAGTCTCCGCAATACAAAACTCGTTATCTAAAGTACGGCGCCTGATCAGTACAATCACTTTGTCTTTCGGGTTGAGTGCTAAGGCCGCAGCGACTTTCTTATTGGCTGTTTGCGTTGAAATAGACAATAGCTCAGCCTTGGGCAATTCTGGGTTTTTACCATCCGCAATCAGCGGGTAAAAACGATAAAGTCCGTGATGCCCCGTATGCTCAGAAACAAACGTACCAATGCCTTGCCTGCGGGTAAGAATTTTAGCGCTCGTTAGGCTGTTCAGCGCTTTACGCACCGTGCCTTGGCTGACGCCAAACTCGCTGGCCAGCTGAAATTCGTTGGGTAACATTTCACCTGGCTTCCAGCGCTGCTCAACAATAAGTTGAGTTACTTGCTCTTCCACCTGTTTGTACAGAGGTTGGAAAGCTAAACCAGGTCGGCTAAGTTTGTTGTCAAAGCGATTTTCGTTCATATACGGCAAATTTGTTGAAACAAAATATAAGAGTAATATTAAGTGTATGTCTTATACAAGATATTATCGTTTGGTTTACATTAAACTTTGTTAAGGATCAATTCGGTGCATTCTTGCGAAGTGCATTAATCCCGCTATATCTACTAGTTTTAAGCATCGTTTCAATCACTTAATATGCACACTCGGATAACGGAAAACCCAGCATGCAACTAAAACCCAACAAAGATTGACAAGAATTTAACACTACTATAACTTATATCTTATATAAGATTGTAAGGGTTGCTTGCATCGCCTCAGTGCTAGCATTTGCGCTTCCCCATTGTGCCATTATCACGAGTGAGAAAAATTCATGTCTATAACTACGTCTGTGTTGGATGTTACTGCCCCGAATTGGAACGATATAAAGCAAGCTGAAGTGACCGGCGCCGCGAGCTTGCAAAGTGATGCCAGTGTACTAATTCCGACGTCGCAAGGTGAGTTACACATCGCATTTCATACGTTTGGTGTGCGTGTACAAATTGGCACGAAAAACCAGCCTGACTATGGTCTACTCGTATCCACACCGGATGTAATAGCGGCAGATATCGTTTCAAATGAGCAGCAAACAACCCTGATTGCTGGCGACAGTAAGTTGGTGATCAACCACACCCCCTTCACGTTTGAGTTATCACAAAACAGTAAAACAATTCAGCAAACTGCGACCGATGGTCACTTTGTGCGTCGCTACCGTTTACCACCTCTAGCCAAAGTGGATAAAGGCTGGTTAATAAGCCTAGAGCTCGACACCGACGAAGCCGTATACGGCTTAGGCGAAAAATGGGGTAGCCTTAATAAGCGCGGTCAGCTGGTGCGCTCTTACAACCACGATGCGCTAGGCGTAAATGCCGAAATTTCCTACAAAAACACACCATTTTGTTGGAGCCCTAGCGGTTGGGGCGTATTTGTGCATACCCCTGCCCCGGTAACACATGCTGTGGGTTATGCCACTTGGTCACAACGTGCTTACGGGGTATTGGTCGAAGATGAATGCTTAGATATGTTCTTGATGCACGGTGAGGATGGTAATGCCATTATCAACACCTACACAGATTTAACCGGCAAAGCGCCGACCCCTCCGGTATGGAGCTTAGGGGTTATTTTATCGAAAGCGTATTACAAGGATGTGCCTGAATTATTGGCTACGGCAAAAGACGTACGCGACCACAAAATGCCGTGCGACGTTATCACCCTTGACGGACGTGCATGGCAAGACACAGATACCCGCTTTGCCTTTGAATGGGATCCCAAACGCTTTGACGACCCCGCGGCGGTGATCAATAAGCTCAAAGCTGATAATTTTAAAGTCTGCATATGGGAATATCCATTGGTTTCTATTCAGCATCCGCTTTTTGCCGAAATGGCCAAAAAAGGCTGGTTATTAAAAGACAAGCGCACCGGCGAAGCGTATCAATACAAGTGGGACATGAGCGCGTTTGCAGAAGTGCTGACGCCGCTACCTGAGTCCGGCATTGTGGATTTCACCCACCCCGATGCATATCAGTTTTGGATGGAATCACACAAGCCCTTGTTTGATTTAGGCATTGATATGATAAAAGCCGACTTCGGTGAACAGGTCGAAGATGACAACATGCTTGCTTACAGCGGTGATTCAGGCAACCGCTTGCACAACGTTTACAGCTTTCTATACAACAAGTGCGTGTACGAAGCCGCAGAGAAGTATTCTAAAAACGGACCTTTCTTGTTCAGCCGTTCAGCATGGACCGGCTCACAGCGCTTCCCTAGTCAATGGGGCGGCGACCCACAAGCCGATTGGGGCGGGTTAAGCGCCAGTATCCGCGGTGCTTTATCGTGGGGGATGTCAGGCGCGCCTTTCTTTGCCACTGATATTGGCGGGTTCTTCAAAGACACCCGAGATCAAGAGCTCTTTATTCGTTGGTCACAAGCCGCCGTATTCAGCGCTCATATGCGTTTACACGGCATAGGTCAGCGTGAACCTTGGAGCTATGGCCCTGAAGCAGAAGATGCAGTAAACCAAGCATTGGTGCTACGTTATCGCTTACTACCGTATATTTACAACGCCATGCAACAAGCAAGCAGTACAAGTGTACCTTTGATGCGCGCGATGCCATTGGCCTTTCCCAAAGATCGTGTTGCGGCAGCGTTTGAATCGCAGTTTATGTTCGGTGATGACATGTTAGTGGCTCCCTGCTTAAAACCCGGCGGAGAAGTAGAGTTCTACTTACCCGAAGGTGAATGGCAACGCTTCCCAAGTGAACAAACCTACCAAGGTGGCAAGGTTTATAACCTAACCCTTGGCGCTCAAGAAATGGCCGTGTTCGTACCTAAGGGCAAGCGCATACCACTTGGGCCAGATGTTGAACACACGGACGAGTTGACTGATCAGCAACCGCAAATTAGCCATTACTGGCCCAAATAGCCCTTGAGCGCAGTCGGAGAACACTTCATGCAAAATGCTGTCAGTCGCGGGTTTTTAGCCATTAATCGCCCGCTAGGTAAGGTCAATTATGCCATCAGCACCCTTGGCAAAAATATTGCAGGCGTGCTGTTAAGCGCTATGTTGCTGATGATTTTAGCTCAGGTGTTCTACCGTTATGTGTTAAACGATTCCCTAGCATGGACCGAAGAGCTCGCGAAATACTTGATGGTATGGGTCACGTGTTTAGTTGCCCCTTGGGCTTATCGTGAAAATTTAAACGTGTCTATCGAGATGTTTGCCGACGCCCTTCCCAAAGGCTTACGCAGAATGTCAGAAGTTATAATCACCCTCTTAGTGATTATGATAAGCGCAGTGTTTTTCAAACAAAGCGTTGCATTTTTCCAAGGTGGTTTTGAAATATATGCCTCGTCCATGCCCGTCAAGCTTGCTTACTTTTATGCCTGCGCACCGTTAATGTTTGCGGCCCTGTTTTTAGTGGGTATCGAAAACCTGATCAAACAACTCTTTGCTCGTGCTTATCTCACTGCGCAAACGATTCCCCCCATGGAAGTAGAATAATATGTCTATCAGTTATTTTTGGGTTTTCATTCTATTGCTCACTGCTGGCACGCCAGTGGTGTTTGCCTTGTTAATTGGTCCTGGTGTCAGTTTAATGCTTGACGGTAACGAAGTGTTTTTCTCAGCATTGTTAACCCGTTTGTACTCAGGGATGAATTCGTTCCCTTTGATGGCGGTACCGTTTTTCATCTTAGCTGGTGAGCTGATGAATCAAGGCGGGATCACCCAGTCTATTGTGCGCTTTAGCCAAACCTTAATAGGGCATTACAGAGGCGGCTTAGCACAAGTTAATATTTTATCGTCAGTGCTTTTCGCAGGGCTATCAGGCTCAGCGGTCGCCGACACCTCTGCGTTAGGTAAAATGCTCATCCCCGCTATGGAAGAAAACGGCTACAGCAGACGCTTTGCCGCTGCAGTGACGGCCGCTTCTTCTGTTATCGGTCCGATTATTCCCCCTTCAGGGATCATGATCTTGTACGCATTTATCATGAACGTATCTGTGGCGGGCATGTTCTTAGCAGGCATTACCCCGGGCCTGTTAATTTGTGCTGGTTTGATGATAGTCACCAGCCGAATTGCCAAAAAACGTAACTACCCAGTAGCAAATCAAAAAGCGACTTGGTACGAGCGTGGCAGTGCCCTTAAATCGTCTTTTTTACCCTTACTTACTCCCGTTATTTTACTTGGCGGGATCGTATTAGGTGTATTCACCCCAACAGAAGCAGCCGCAGCAGCAGCGGGTTATGCACTGATCGTTACCTTATTTGTGACCAACACCCTTAAATTCCACAAGCTACCGCACATACTCGTTAACGCTGCCGTGCAATCAGGAACAATTTTATTACTGGTCGGCTCGGCGGTAACCTTCGCTTGGATCATTACCGTGTCCGGTATGGCTGATATGTTAGCCGAACAAATCGTCGGCATAACCGACAACGTATTGTTGTTGCTGCTGATCATTAACTTATTCTTATTCGCCATCGGAATGTTTCTAGATGCAGGCCCAGCAATCTTGATCCTCGGCCCTGTGCTAGCGCCTATTTTTATCTCGCTAGGCATCGACCCTCTACATTTTGCGGTGATCATGTGCGTGAACTTAACGGTTGGCTTAGCAACCCCCCCTATGGGCTTGGTGCTATTTGTGGCTGCGTCCGTATCCGGCGAAAAAACCGAAAATATTGCCTACGAAATGCTGCCATTTTTAGCAGTTGAAGCCTTGGTGATTTTTATTATTACCTATTTCCCTGCGGTCACTATGACCTTACCTCGTCTGTTTGGGTTTGCTTGATATGAATACAAAACGCATTGTGCTTCTTACTGTTTATGCCGTCATTGCGGTGGCCAGTATGGTGGGTATTATTAACGCCAATTCTGATCGCGCTGAATTTATCATCAAGGCGTCTATTCAAGCATCGACTCAAGATGAAGATTATGTGGGCTTACTGGCGTTTAAAGAATACGTAGAACAAGCAAGTGAAGGCCGAGTACAAGTTCAGCTTTATTCCTCGGGCCAGTTTTGTGGTGGCGTGCCTGAGTGTATTGGTAACTTACAAAAAGGCGTGCTCGAAATGTTTCCTACCACGGCAGGCGGCACAGGAAATTTTTTCGCGCCTGCTCAAGTACTCGATTTACCCTATGTTTTTGATAACGACAAGCAAGCCCAGTGCGTACTCGACGGGCCTATTTTAAGCAAGATGCGCAGCACCGTTTTAGACCGAAACCTGCAAATTCGCCTAATGGGTGTGACCAACACTGGCGGCTGGCGTAATTTCGCTACCACCAGCAAAGCCATTCATCATCCAAGAGATTTAATCGGACAAAAAATACGCACTACGCCGGCTAAAATACAGCAAGAGCTTGTGCGGCAACTGGGCGCAAACCCGACGCCGGTTTCATGGGCTGAGCTCTACACTGCACTGGCAACAGGCGTGGTAGAGGGCAGTAAAAACGGTATTCAAGATATTATTGGGGCTAAATTAGAAGAGCATTTAAAATACATAGTGCTGGATGGGCATTCGTATATGGCGGCGTTATGGTGGTTCTCTGAGCCCGTTTGGCAATCATTACCTAAAGATATTCAAGGCATTATAGAACAAGGTTTTATACGCCAGCAAAAAGCAGCAAATGATTTGGTATTTAATCAAGAAGCCAACTCATACACGTTGTTTGAAAAAGCAGGTGGTACGGTTTATCGCCCGTCTCCAAGCGAAAAACAAGCTTTCAAAGATGCTTCAAAAAATATGCGTCAGTGGTTTAAAGATAATTACGGCGATGATTGGCTCACGTTGCTGGAAACCTCTGTGGCGCAATGTGCTACAAACGCTAGCTAACCTGTTACGAAAATGTATCAATTGTATTTATAGCCACTATAAGTAAGACGAAAAAACCTTCCTGATAATACTTATATAGCCCATTTTTATTGGGCTAAAAGCTTATTCTTCAAAGCCCCTCAACCAACAAAATAGATTTAACAAAAAGATTGCAATTAGTTAACTTTATGGTTAAATTTTGTCTATCTTTTGTCTTATATAAGACATCTAATGTTTGACACAAGATGCCCTATGCGTCAGCACAATGAGCATTTCATGCTGTTGATGAAATGAAATATTAAATGAAGAACGGTAAGCCAACTACGAACACACTGACATTCTGCAACCTGGACACGTTGCAAATGAACATTGGACTTGCCCCTAAAACAATATCGTGGAGAACACCATGTTACTAAGACCTAGCACACTACACTCAGGTATCACGCGCGCACTCGCTATCGGTACGTGCATGACAATCGGCTTCGCCGCCAACGCACAAGAAGCTGTGCCGGCAGAAGATAAAGGCCTAATGGAAAAGATCACTGTTACGTCGCAAAAACGCGTAGAAAACCTCAACGAAGTGCCTGTTGCTGTATCAGTGTTACGTGAAGATCAAATTAACTCGGCGTTCTCTGCAAACATTGAAGGCTTACAAGCTTTGGTGCCTTCAGTTAGCTTTCGTAAAGGTAACACCAACCGTAACTCGGCAATCACAGTACGTGGTATCGGTACTATTTCATTCAGTGTGGCGGCAGAGCCAAGTGTATCTACCGTGGTTGATGGTGTGGTGCTAGGCCGTTCTGGGCAGGCATTCGTTGATTTATATGACTTACAACGTATCGAAGTACTACGCGGCCCTCAAGGCACTTTATTTGGAAAAAATGCGTCAGCTGGTGTGGTTAACATTACCACCAAGCGCCCTTCTGATGAATTTGGCGGCACGGCCGAAGTGACTTTATTTCAGGACAACGAATACCGTTTGAAAACCAGTGTAACAGGTGCATTGAGCGATAACGTTAACGGTAGTTTGACGGTACTTAAATCACAGTTCGACGGCTACATCGACAATGTGTATAACAACGAAACAACCAACGGCTACGACAAGGAAGGTATCCGCGGTATGTTAGACATTACCGCCGCTAACGATACCGACATCCTGTTCATTTTTGAAAACGTAAAATCGAATGACAATTGCTGTGCAGATTTAGAACTTGCACCAAGCAACCGTTATGTTTCCTCTGACGCGGCCCCTGACAGCACAGGCAATGGCGACCTCGATTTAGAGCAACGTAAAATTGACCATGACTTTGAAACTCGCACCATAGATGAAACCACTGGTTTCTCAGTGCAAGTAGATAAAATGATTGGCGATCACGAATTTACTTCAATCACAGCTCACCGTAGCTGGGATAACACCGAGTTTCGCGAAGGTGATTTCACCTCAACCACGGGCTCTATTCCTTTGCCTGTTAACTTTGGTAGCGTGCCGGACGGTGGCGTTGGATTTCAGCTTCACGATACGGGTGTACAAAACTGGAAACAAACCTCTCAAGAGTTTCGTATAGCCTCTCCTGTTGGCGGTGATTTTGACTATCAATTAGGTGCATTCTGGTGGACACAAAAATCTGAGCGTAACTTTACCCGTGACGCCAGCTGTCAAAATAACGGTGGTCAATTCCCAGCGGCCATTGGCACATACCTGACCGAAAGCCTTGGCGTAGCTGACCCGTCTGAAGCACAGATTAATCAATTTATCGCCGATGAAAATTTAAGCTGCAATGCTAACGACATCGTCAGTGCTACTGCCTTTATGCGCACTCAATTCGATAACTGGGCACTGTTCGCTGACGGTAAATATCACATTAATGACGACTTACGTTTATTGTTCGGTATTCGTTATACAGATGATGAGGTGAGTTACTCACACGACCGTCGCAGTAACGATGAATACAAGCGCACAGGTGTGGGCGTACGTAGCTTTGAAACCAACTATCAAGGTGAAACTGACGAAACGAATGTATCAGGTAAAATTGGTGTGCAGTACGACTTAACTGACAGCAGTATGGCATATTTCACTTTCTCGCAAGGTTATAAAGGCCCAGCGTTTAACGTGTTCTACAACATGGCCGATGCTGATGCACTGCCCATTGATAAAGAAACATCTGATGCTTTCGAGCTAGGTTATAAATACGCAAGCAACGATTTAATTTTCAACGCGGCTATTTTCAGAACTAACATCGATGGTTTCCAAGCGAATAACTCTGAATTACTTGATGGTGTCACCATTACCCGTTTAACAAACGCGGGCTCGGTGATTACTCAAGGTATCGAGTTTGATTTGATGTGGCAGGTAACAGACGACTTCACGCTAACCGGCGGCTTGTCTAAAGTTGACGCTGAAGTGGATGAGTTCAAATGCCCAGTGACTGATGCAAATTGTACTGGTCGCTCTGGTGCTGACTTACCTTTCTCACCTGACCTTAAGTACTCAGTGACAGGCGAATACTTATGGGAGCTTGATAACATGAACGTTATCCTCAACAGCTCATATGTATACACCGACGAAATGTACGCAGGTGCCCCAGGAGGCACCGCCACAGCAGTAGACTTGTTGCCAGATTACGGCATCTTAAACGCAAGCTTGGCGTTCTCATTTGACGACGATGCATATCGCATCAGCTTAATCGGTAAAAACTTAACTGATAAGAGCTTTGTCACTACTTACAGTGGCGATAACTTCCGTTATCAAATTCCACGTGATGCAGACCGTTATTTCGGTGTTCAATTACGTGCAAATTTCTAACCGTAAACGTCTAACCTTTCCCTGAGAGTTAGTGTGTGTTTAGGGCGCCTTAGTGGCGCCCTTTTTTATGTCCGCGATCAAGAAAAACGCACAAATTTAAAACAATCCTTTTATTCCATTTGCCACTGGGGTAAGTTTATTTATAATCGGTTTTTTACTTATTATGTAGATGAGCCATTAGCCGATAAAATTCAAGTAGTTAGCTTTAAGCTGTGTTTTACTCGCGGTTTAATCTGTGGGTGCATAACACGTAAATTGATATGGCGAGCCATATTGTTACTTTTTATTGATAATCTATTAGTTAATTATGAAATTTCACATTCAAAAGCATTTAGAATCTTACTTAGTAAAAGAACGCGTACCAACCGAATACCGAAAGTTAGCCTTAGGTTGTGAGTCACATCTTGAAGACTCTTGCACGTTAATCACTTTCCCCCACGATCGTAAAAACATGGTGAAAAGCAGTTTAGTACAAAAAGCACTGACCAAACTAGGTGAGCTTGAAGATCAAAGCTTGGTGGTGATAGGTGGTTGTTTTACCGCTGAATCAGTTGAGCTTCTTAATGAAGTGGATGCTGTTATATTGTCACTGTCTGAAGGTCATTGGACTGACTCGAGTCAGGGCCATATTCGCGCAAATCACGATTAATATATTAAGGTTTTTATCCTAAAAGCGAATGAAAGCGACGAACTTACCGTCGCTTTTTTATTGCTGTTTTTTTGATACTGCATCTGTGAAGTTATTACTGCTGACTAGCGCTAGTCATTCTACGCTGCTTACTAGTGACAACAGGAAGACTTAGGCTTACTCGGCGCTTGGTCTTTAGTCTCTTGCTTGTTTACCATCTCATCAGATTTCAGCGAACAATGATGATCTTGCGGCGCTGCGGCTATCAAACCCCTCGCCTCAGCGACAATCTTCCATGAAGATTGAACAATCACTAGGGCAATGATGGTCCCTATGACTAAATCCGGGATTGACGAATCTAACCACACCACCAGCCCAGCAGACACAATCACACCCACATTGGCTATCATATCGTTGCGCGAGCATATCCAACTAGCACGCATGTTAATGTCACCCGTTCGGTAGCGAGAAAGTAACACGAAGCAAAATAAATTTACGGCTAAGGCTAACAGCGAAATCCACAACATGATATTGCTTTGTGGCGCACTGCCGTATATCAAGCGCCTGATGACATCAAATAAAATCAAGCCAGCTAACACCAGCTGCAGGCTGCCGTTGAACAGTGCCGCTTTTGCTTTGTACTCAATGGCCTTACCTACAGCGTAAAGCCCAACCATGTACACCATGGCATCCGCTAACATGTCTAACGAGTCTGCCATTAAGCCACTTGATTGCCCTACCCAACCGGCAATAAATTCTACGAAGAACATAGCACCATTGAGACCTAGTACAGTCCATAGCAACGTTCGTTGTTCTTTGTCTTGGGCGTTCACACCACAACATTCACTCATATGACTCCCATTGAATTGCGTATTAGTAAGCGTAGAATAAGGGTTCCAGTAACAGGAAGGTCAACCATGCAAATTAAACAATTAGCGCAAGTCACGAACGTCAGCGCCAAAACAATCCGCTATTATGAAGACATTGGGCTGCTACCCGAGGCAAAACGTGGGGAAAACGGCTACCGCTACTATCAGCAAACTGATGTGTCTTCACTGAATTTTATTCGTCGCTGCAAAGAGTTGCGCATGCCTCTGGCTGACATAAAAAGATTGGTGGCTGTGCAAAGTGATGGCAATGCCCCCTGTGCAGAGGTAGACGCATTAATTGCCCAGCAATTAGAGCAAATCCGCGTTGCCCAATATGAATTGCAACAACTGGAAAAAAACCTGCAAGCATTAGCCGACAGCTGTCAACACAGCCAGATAAAGAACTGCGATATTTTAAATCACTTACATGCCAACTAGGGTGCGCTGTACGCAGAAAAAAAAAGCCCTACAAATGCAGGGCCTAATGTGCCTAGTCAGGCTGCTAAGTGATGTTATTAACGCCGTGAAAAAAATTTCCTCATGAATTTACGCGGTACCGGGTTTCACTTTATAAAATATAGAAAATAACACTGGCACCACAATAAGGGTTAATACCGTCGCAAAGCCCAGACCCGCCATAATAGTAATTGCCATAGAGCCAAAGAAAGGATCAAACATCAGTGGCACCATGCCTAAAATGGTCGTCATGGCGGCCATACTGACGGGTCGTACACGACTAAGTGCACTGTCCACCACCGCCTTATACGCATCCTTGCCTGTGGCAAGTTCTATGTTTATCTGGTCCATCAATACAATGCCATTTTTCAAAATCATCCCGCTCAGGCTAAGTAAGCCAAGCAAGGCAGTAAAGCTAAAGGGTAAACCTGTGGCCAGTAACCCCATAGACACGCCTATGATAGCCAAAGGCACGGTAAACCAAATGACCAGCGGTTTACGCACTGAATTAAACAAAAAGACAGTAATGATAAACATCACCAATGCCCCCAAAGGTAAAGACGAAAACATCGCCGCTTGAGCATCATTGGTGGACTCGTACTCTCCTCCCCACGATAACTCATAGCCTTCAGGTAATGTTATTTCCTCAACCTTAGGGCGTAGACGGGCAAACAAAGACGCTGCGGTTTCATCCCCTAACACGTCGTGATCAGCCATAACGGTTAAGGTACGCTTCCTATCTCGGCGTAAAATAAGCGGATCGATCCACTCCATTTTTACACCATCAATAATTTGCTCGATGGGTATGTATGTTTGCAAGGTAGGGCTCCAAATATTTAGATTCTCTAAAGATTCAAAATCCACCCTCTCTTCTTCCGGTAAGCGTGTGATCACAGGCAACATATGCGTACCATCACGAATAATACCTATGGTGTTACCACCAAATGCCATTTGCAAAGTACTTGATAAGTCTTGCTTAGAAATGCCCAACCGCCGTGCTTTTGATTCATTAAACTGAGGCACCAGCTCTTTGGTACGTTCGCGCCAGTCATGACGAATATTTCGCGCACCAGGATCGGCATTAAACTCATCCTCTATTTGTACGGCAAGCGAACGTAATATGTCTGGATCTGAGCCTGTGATCCTTGCTTCAATCTTCGACCCTGGAGTGGGACCAAATTCCATAACCCTTAGGCGAAAGGTGGGATGCGCAAAGTTTTTATTCAAGTCAGCTTCCAAACCATCTAGTAGTAAAAACATGTTTTCCCGGGTGTCAACGCGCACGGTCATTTGCGCAAACGCCGCGTAACTTTGCTCAGGCTGATAGGTCAACATAAAGCGCTGCATACCTTGGCCTACAGTGGAGGCAACAAAATCAACATGCTCCAAAGACCCCAAATACGCTTCTACCTCAGCGCTCTGTTTAATCGTTTGCTGAATATCAGTCCCTTGTGGCATCCACACATCAACATGAAACATAGGCGTGCTAGAAGCAGGAAAGAACGATTGCTTCACGTTGCCAAAACCAATCACAGCCACCACTAATAAAACGACCATAGATGCGACCGTGGCCCAACGAAAACGCAGGGCAAATCTCAGCATCGAGCCAAAAACAACAAACAATGCCCCTTTGTAAGCATCGTCTTCTTCGTCGTCATTCTGACTGCCATCGGTACTTTGTGGCTTTTCTTTAAGCAGTAGATTGGCTAAAAATGGCGTTAGGGTCAGCGCGGTTATCCAGCTTAAAAATAGCGAATAACACAATACCCAAAACAGCGATCCCATAAACTCACCGGTGGCATCTTTTGACAACCCAATGGGCGCAAATGCAGCTATAGCGATAACGGTAGCCCCAAGCAAAGGCCACTGTGTTTGCGTGACGATATCCTTTGAAGCTTGCAATCGGGTACGACCTTTTTTGAGCCCTACCAATATACCTTCAACAACGACGATGGCGTTATCCACCAGCATGCCCAGGGCAATAATCAATGCACCAAGAGAGATACGATGTAGCTCAATCTCGTTGTAGTTCATAAGCATGAACGTACCAAAAACCGTTAACAGCAACACGGTACCGATTATGATCCCGCTGCGCAGGCCCATGGCAAACAAGAGGACGACAATCACAATACCTACCGCCTGTGCCAGACTTATCACAAAATCACTGACGGATTTATCAACCTCTATCGCTTGATTATAGAAATAATCTAGCTCCACTCCGGCCGGTTTAATACTTTGCAATGCTTCAAACTCTTGCTCAATATGTTTACCGATTTCAACCACATTTACCCCTGGGGAAAATGAAATTCCTAAGCTTATTGCTTGGCTACCATTGAACGTCACCACATTATTTGGGCGCTCGGCAATGCCCCGTGACACTTTCGCCACATCTTTCAAACGAATAAGGTTACCTGTGTCTCGGCCATGAATAATGAGGTTTTCAAGCTCTTCTACTGAACTTAATGTGCCACTAGGGCGGATGATAAGCGACTGACCATTGACCATGATTTGGCCAGATTGCTGCACGCTATTTTGCTGATTAAGTAAACCAGTGACCGTGCTCATGTCTAAGTTCAGTGACGCTAAACGCTCTAAAGACAATTCGACAAAAAGTTGCTCGGTTTGATCGCCAGAGATTGCCACCTTACCAACGCCTTGCACCAACTCTAATTCCCGTCGCAGTTGATCCGCGTAGCGCTTAAGTTCAACTGCGTCGTATCCGTCGCCGGTGATCATGATCATAATGCCGAACACGTCACCAAAATCATCAAGGATCTGCAAAGAGCTCACGCCTGCGGGAAGCGTTGGCTGAACATCGTTTATCTTACGACGCATTTCATCCCAAATTTGCGGCAGACTTTCGGGGCCATATATGGACTTCATACTGACTTTGAGTTGAGACATACCAGCAGAAGAAATCGAGGTAATAGTATCGATATAGGGTAATTGGCGAATTTCACGCTCTAGTGGATAGGTCAGCTCCTCTTCGACTTCTTGCGGTGTCGCACCAGGGTAAGTCGCAATAATCAAGGCGTCTTTTAGCGTGAATGCAGGGTCTTCCAAACGGCCTAAGCCGTAGAAGGCTGACAAGCCGCCTAAGGTTAAAATTGTCAGAAACAGCCAGCTAATGACTTTGTGTTTAATCGAGTATTCGGCGATATTCACTTTACGGCTCCTGGGATCGTCATACCCTGTCTTAATTTTCTTAAATTCGAGTTGGCAATCACATCACCCTCACGCACACCGCTGGTAACAATTACACCGTTGGATTTAACCTGACTAACTTCAACCGGGAATGCTGTTACTGCCCCGTCTTGAATTTTCCATACTTTGAATTGCCCACGCTCGCTAGCTGCGTCAAGCGCGGTCACTGGTAAGGCATAGCCATGTAGCATCGACATCTGCGCTTTGATCATGTCAACACTGACGCGCACGTTAGTACCGGGTAAAATTTTAGGGGTAACTTGAGGCATACGTAGCCAAAATTGATAGGTCTGAGATTCAGGGTTTAGCTCACTGGTGTGCTCAAGGTAATCGAGTGGGTAATTCCCTTCGTAGCCATTGAAATGCGCGACAGGCCGATAATTTGGTACGCTCAATAATGGTTTCAAGCGCGTCAATACGGTGTCAGACACCGAAATTTCAACGTATACATCTTTGCTCTGATAGATACTGACGACCGTTTCGCCCGCGGCTGTACGCTCAAAATCTTGTTTTGATACTTGCGAGATAATGCCATCAACTGGGGCTTTGATGCGGGTGTAGCCAAGTTGTACTTCGGCCAGTTTGGCATTCGCTAGTGCAAGTTTGTAGTTTGCCTTGAGCTCGTCGAGTTCCGAGGAAGATAGCATTTCCCTCTCTCTTAGCTCCTTACCCCGTGCTAATTGACGTGCAACTAAATCAAGTTTTGCTTGAGCATCATTCAACGTTTCTTTGCGTTTACTGTCATCCAAAATCGCCAATACTTGACCTTTTTTGACCTCATCCCCTTCTTGTACCAATACATCTAGAATTTCGCCTTCTAGACGAAACGATAGCGGTGTGAGCTCAGGGGCAATAACCTGACCATTGAATGCACGAAATTGGGTTTCAATAGGTGCGGGTACAGTAATGGTATCTAAAATAAGAGGCGGTTTGCTGCGGTGCTCTATATTCGGCGAACACGCTTGCAGCATGATCGCGCCCATAAAAACCAAACTACATTTTTTACAATTCATCAAATTCCGTCCTCTTCTACCCACGGCTTAACAAGCTGACCCTCTTCAAGACCGTGAATGCCGGTTTCAACCACAAGATCACCTTGTTGCAACCCGCTATGAATAAAACCATTGTCATCTAATAGCACGGCTGTTTTCATCACACGTTTTTCATTTGGCTCGAATTTCCAAACGTGACCTTTGCCATCTTCTTTGCTGATCCACGCAGTTCTGGGCAAAGTGAATTGACGTTTATTTTCTGGGTTAGCCACATGTACTTGGCCACTCATGCCTGACAACAAGGTCACATCAGCAGGGCGGCGCACCGTCACGCGCGCAGTGTAAGAATTGGTATCAGTATTTGGCTGGGTGGAAATTTCTTTAAATTGAGCGGGTATTTGCTGTTCTCGGGCTGAGTCCATCGTCACCCATACGCTCGATTGGCTAATCGCCTGCACGCCATAGTTTGAAACAAAACTGACGGGAACGGTAAAGACCACATCCATCACGGTGTTGTTTAGTACTTTCATCACTGGTTGATTAGCCGCCACCACCTGATGAGATTCGGCGTTAGTTATTGATACTGTGCCATCAAATGGCGCAATAATTTTAGTGTAGGTTAAGTCTGTCTTAGCTTGGGCGAGCTGAGCCTTAGCCACCTTGTAATTGGTTTCTGTTTGATCGAATACGTCTTTACTAATAAGGGTGTCTTTGATCAATGCTTTGGCTCTTAAATACTGTGTTTCAGCCAAATCAAACTCTGCTTGGCGAGTGTCCAAAGCGAGTTGGTAATCCGTTGGGTCTAACGCTGCCAGTAACTCGCCTTTTTTGACCTGCTTGCCCATGCGTGGCATGACCGATGCAATTTCACCGGCTACGTTGAATGACAACACCGCACGCTCTGTGGCATCCAGTTTACCGATAAAGCTGTCAACATGCTGACGGCTAAGGTCTGGCACCATAGTCAACTTTACTGGCTTAATAACACGGCTCACTTCTTGAGAGTTAACATTGTTGCACCCAGTTACGCCGACACTGACCAGCAAGATAACTCCTAGCGAGCCTAATACGCGACTGACATTTCTACTTAGCATTTCACTTATCTCATCTTTATTGCCCAGTCGTATAGCAAAATACTATACAGTCGTGCAGTATATTTAATTTATTGCTAAAATCAATATTTATTGACCTACCGGTACATTAAAAATTTTAAACAGCGTAAATATCTGTTACAACACCGCCAGCAAAAGGGTGAAAGAGTAAAAATGAACGTAAAAAAGCAAGGGCGTAGAAGCGCCGAAGATGCAGAGCAAACCAAATCAGACATATTAGAAGCCGCGGCTGAATTGTTCTGTGAGCTCGGATTTGAGCGTGTTTCTTTGCGAAACATCAGTGATAAAGCCGGGGTGTCTCATAGTCTGATACGCCATCATTTCGGCAGCAAAGAAGAGATCTGGCACGCAATCAGTGACGAACTGCATGAATTTATTGTTCGGTATATGGCTGTGGTCTACCAAAATATGTCTAAAACAGTCCCGGCTAACGTGCAGCTGTTCGAATTTGCTAAGCGTATGCTGGCATATATGTTGGTATTTAAACGTCCTGTTCAGTTAATGGCGGATGCCGTGCGCCAAGAAGATGCCCTGCTCGACTACTTCATTGGCAGTAGCGACGATATTGAAAGTTTTGTGGAAGGGCTGGTAAGCGCTCACAATACCGCTTTCCCTGAGGCACATATTCGCATGTGGGATTTAAAGTGGCAGATTGTAATGTATTCCCATGCCGCAGCATCCCTAACGCCGTTTCTAAAGGAAACTTGGTCTGACGAAACAGACGATCTCGACACCTGCTTACTGCGACATTTTATGTTGTTCGAACAGACCATGGCTGCAAGGTTAAAGATCGATAATGGCTATCGCAGCATCCCGAACAGTGTAAAAGAGTTGGTTTATGAATTACCTTGCTCGGTAACGCCAGAGGAATAGATTTTTATCGAGCTAACGTAGGTCAGGCATAAAAAAGCCTAGCAATGGCTAGGCTAACTCGTTTGTACTTACACTAGGCTATTTCACCTTTTTCGGAATTAAGTGCTGTGGCAATGGCGCTCGTCGCCCCATGGATCGCTCGCCATAGTTAGCACTCAAATAATCGAGTATTTTTTCCTCTTGGGGCAAAGGCCAAAGGTTTTGGGTTTTCTGCATCCAGCGAATAGTACTCAACCAGCGTTCACGGCTCATGTGATTTTGCGTCACCAATTTGGCCGAATGACAAGCGGTACAATGGGCCCGCACCATTTCAAAGCCGGGCTTGATGATAAAACCTGAACTAGGGTCTATTTCGCCGTTCTTGCTGGCTGAAGGTGTTACATCAGCTGCACTAGTTAATCCACTTGCCAGCGCGCATACGCCTAACAGCACCAGCCTTTTAAGCCCATTTAGTCTACTGTTTAAAGTGCTCACGGTTATACCACTTGCACAGCAATACGATGGCAGGCATTGTTTAAATATCCTTTCGGGTTCCAGCCCGGCAATATCATGGGTTGGCTTATTCCATCACTATCAGTGGCCCTAGCCCAGACCTCAAAATAGCCTTTAGCAGGAAAGTTCAGTTCACTTTGCCAGTGTTGCCATGCATTGCGATTCACCGGTTTTTCAATCTTGGCTTGTTGCCATGTTTGGCCAAAGTCAACAGAGATATGCACCTCGCTGACCACTTTATCCCCAGCCCATGCGTGCCCGCGCACCGCAAAGGTTTGGGATTGCTTATGGCTTTCTCCTGATTTAGGAAAGGTAATAAGTGATTTAACAGGCATGGCATGAATAATACACATGTCTTCTGCGGCCACTTTGCTGCCAGGCGCAACCGGCTCACAGGGGACACGATAAGCAGGTGCCGCCATTTTCGCGCCGTCATGCACTTGGTCACGGATCACAATACGCTCAAGCCATTTACCAGAGGTGGATGCTGGCCAGCCTCCTATGACTAAACGCAGTGGATGACCGTTCATAATTGGAATATCAGCATCGTTCATCGCCCAAGCAATTAGGTTTTCTTGTTCAAGGGCTTTATCGATAGGCACGCCGCGAGATATTGCTTCTTTGCTCGGGTCACCACTGATGTGCGTGTCTTTGCCGTAATAACCGATATATACCGCATCGTCTTTGATGCCAACGTCTTTGAGCACATCCGCTAAGCGTACGCCTGTCCATTTAGGGCAAGCTACCGCCCCTGTTGTCCACTGGTTCCCCTTGGCACCTGGGTTGAACTCCGCGCGCCCGTTACCGCCACATTCTAATGTTATTTGATAACTATGATGCGTAAATTTCTGTTTTAGATCCTCGAGGCTATATTGTTTGCGTTGTTTGGCAGATTCACCCTCTATGGTGAGTACCCAATTGTTTACATCAATTTCATTGGGCGGAATACCATTGTTACGCACGAACATATTTTCGGCGCTGGTGATTTTATCATCCAGCATATGGGCAGGGGTTTCAGCATTAATTGGCCTGTCATTGAGCACCACCAGCCCCGCACTTTTACCTATGATTGTGGATGGGCTATTGGTTTGGGCGAACGCGCTGGATATCATGCCCGAGGGAAGTAAAGGCGCAAGTAAGGTTTGTGCGCCGGTAACGACGCCGAGTCCCAGTAGAAACTTTCGTCTGGACAGACCGCTATGCGCATTGTTAATAGGCGTTGTTGCGTGCACCTCAAAAGACGAAGCACCTGCAGAAACTGTATTTGAATCAGAGTTAGTATGGGAAACATTGGAAATTGCCGACGAATGTTCGACAGAGGAAAAAGCAGACTCAGGCTTGGTCTGTGTTGGTTTCATGACATCACCTCATTAAGAAAATTTAAAGATAAGGAAGGCATACCAATATCAAGCCAGCAATCCATGCCGTTTCTAGCATTAGCAATAAAATTGGTTTGAAACCTACCGTCAGTAATTGGCTTAAGTTGGACTTCATACCAATTGCTGCGATGGCGATGACTAATGCAAAACGTGAGATATCAGTAGATATTTTGGTCAATGCCTCAGGCAAGGCTACCATGCTGTTGATGCTCATTAAAATAACAAAACCGATTAAAAACAATGGAATACCAGGTGCTTTAGCATGAGTAGTTTTGTCTAAATTCATCCTCAAGACCAGCAAAATACACACAACGACCGGCATCAATAATGCCACACGTACCAGTTTCGTCAGTGTTGCTAACACGCCAGTTTGTTCTGACACTGAGTAACCTGCGCCCACGACTTGAGCGACATCATGAATAGTGCCGCCTAGAAAAATACTGGTGGCGGTTTCATCAAGCCCTAACATACCAGCGATAATCGGATAGACCACCATGGCCATAGTCGATAGTGCAGTCACACCAATAATCGTTAATAGCGTGTCGCGATCTTTGTCTTTGCTGTCAGGTAAGACTGCAGAAATAGCCATAGCCGCTGATGCACCGCAAATCCCTACTGCGCCGCCAGTGAGCACGCCAAAGCGTTTTTGCAAGCCGAATGCTTTTGCTAATACGATGCCAAGCAAAATTGTGCTCATAATAGCCACGACCAATAACAAGCCGGTTTTCCAGCCTAATGCAATTAAGTCACCAAAGGCGATACGCAGACCAAGTAGCGCAACACCAATACGCAAAATAGTACTGGCGGTAAATTCGATACCGGTTTTACATTGGGTGCCTTGATGCAAAAAAGACATGGCGATGCCTAACAATAAGGCAAATAACATGGCGGGCGCGCCGTAATGGTCGCTTAAAAATAGCGCGGCCATGCCCACAGTTGTCGCCACCATAATGCCAGGTAGCAATGTTTTGATTCTTTCCATATGTGTTTTTTCCATATGTGTTGCTACCTGAAATTAAGGCGGGCTGTGAAGATGTATTAACGAGGCGATGCGTTAGCGATATTAATTCATCGCCAAGGCAACAAGCACTTCACGCTTGCGCTCACCTGAGTACGAACGGCGTCCGTGCATACTCATGTAGTTATCAACTAACGCAACGTCACCGTCTTGCCAAGGCAGGTCAAAGGTGTAATCTTTGGCTAAATCTGTGGCTAATTGCAGTCCTTCTACTGGGATCGCACTGCCATCGCCAAAAGTAATGGCACTTGAAGGGTTTTCCCGTACGCCTTTCCAGCCCATAAATGCAGCAATAAGCTGGTTGTAAAAGACCTCTTTACCGTTATCCAGTTTTACCACAGCAGGCAGTACTGGCGTGGTAGCACGCAAACCGCCATCTTCAGTCCACGTCCAGCTATAACCTAGCTCTTTAAGCTTGGCTTCCGCTTCCGCTTGGCTTTCAACACTTAGGGTGCTCTTCCAGCTTCGACCTTGGCCTGAATTAACGTCATTTTCACTTGGCATGTGCGTGGTGTACTTTAAGCCTTTATTGATGAAGTCTGCGGCTAATACAGGTTGCTGCGCTTTTAGCGCCGCAAATAACAGGTCAGAGCGGCAAATTGGCGTGGCTCCGCCTTCATCTGCAGCCGTTTTACAAAAGAAAAATACTTTGCTCGGTGAAATAGGCGTTTGAGCCATTTCGTGATGCAAGAAAATCTCTACATGCTTAGGCGCTTCATTAGCGGTGAATACCCGCTCAGTGAAGTTAATGCGCACAGCGTTAGACAACGACTCTTTGTAGGTGAAATTTGGGTACCCAAAGGCGTTAGAAAACTCGTCAAACGTTTCCGCTGAATCAAGAGGAAAACCTCTGAACAAAATAGCCCCTGACTCTTTTAGCTCAGCCTCAAGTGCTGCTTTGTTTTGCTCAATCCACGTTGCACAATCATCTAGAGACTTGACTGATCCGTCGTTTAACACAACACGTGGAAAAACCGAGTCACCGCTTTTTAGTTGATGCGGTACGTCAACATAATTAATCGCTGGTACTGACATGATTACACCCTAATCGTAGATTGGATAAAAAGTATTGAATGCTTCTTCACAGAAATGGCCGGGATCGTTAAAACGACGATTACTGTTAAGTGCGTTAATATCGTCCATTTCTTGCTGCGACAGTTCGAAGTCAAAAATGGCTAAGTTTTCCGCTAAACGCTCAGGTTTAGAGGTTTTTGGAATGATTGCATTGCCGCGCTGCACGCCCCAACGAAGCACTACTTGCGCTGCGGTTTTGCCTAAACGTTGTGCTGCTGCTTTGACCACACTTTGCTCTAGAACAGACTCAGCAGCCCCTGCCATATCAAGCTCAAGGTATGACAAAGCACCAAGAGGTGAGAACGCAGTCACTTGGATGTCGTATTGCTTCGCCAATTTCATCAGACGTTCTTGCGTCAAATATGGGTGCGACTCAACTTGCAACATAGCGGGCTTGATTTTAGCGTAAGCCATCAAATCATTGAGCAAACCTGTGTTGTAGTTACATACACCGATTTCCTTGGTTAAGCCCTTCTCAACCAATGACTCCATGGCGTGCCATGTTTCAAATAAAGGTACTGGCGCCAATTCCATCTTAGGATTAGCGGCACTAGGGTCTGTGATCCACTCAGGTGGGTAGCGATCATCAAAGGCGACAAACGGCTGAGCTATGGGGAAATGAATCAGATACAAGTCTAAATAGTCTAATTGCAAGTCTGACAAAGAACGTTCGATTGCTTGTTGCACATGCTCTTTTGCATGATACGTATTCCATAATTTTGACGTGATCCATAAGTCTTCACGGGTACAGATGCCTTCATCAATGGCGCGCTTAATCCCCTCGCCTACCTGTACTTCATTGCCGTAATCACAGGCGCTGTCTAAATGGCGATAACCTGCTTTAATGGCCTCATAAACGGCATCGGCACAGATATCTTGGGGGATTTTCCAAAGACCGAATCCGACTTTGGGCATTTTGCTCTGACTGAGTGACATACATTCATTCCTAAGGTGAAAAGCTACGGGTAATAAATAGACGCTAATTAAATCTAATATTATGTCTTATATAAGACATAAGTTAAGGCACTGCTTATGATTTGTCAAATAGTTGTGTACTAATTAACTCACGCAAGCGGCGACAAGCAACTAAGACATTGAATTTACGTGAATATTTGAAACATTGAACGGTAAACAAAATGTAAACGAAAGGTCAAAATGCGAAGAAAATGAATTGGATAATCCCTTTAAAAAGGCGAAATTATGCCTACAAGACTAGCGTTTCTACTGATTCAGCAGTTCTCGCAATTTGCGCTCTGCTGCTTGGGCGGGTGTTTCGCTCTGAGGGGATTGTAAGGGCGCTTGCGTGGGGTTTTGCGCAACATTGACCGCATCATCACGCTTTTGTTCTTGATAGTCGCGGTGCTCACTGTCACACTCTTCATCACCAAACAGCGCTGCAAGTTGTGCTTTTGCCTGGCGTTGTTTGATGAGTTTTGTATCGTCAAAAGCGCGGCTAGACAACGCATAATATTCACAGAAGTTGGCCCGCTCTTTATCCACGATAAACTCGGCACGCTCTTCATTACAGCCTGTACGATTGTGGACATCATAATGCTGACACATTGTACAAGCATGAATATCACTATGACACTGGCTGCACTCTTCGCGACGAGACACAGGGGTAATGATATTGCTCAGATGCACGCCGCACTGCCAACATGTTGCCGTGGCCATTTGTTATACCTCTATATCAATAAATTTAGGATCATCAGACTCTGTGTTTTTTGCAGCTTGCCCCTTAGGCGCCTGCTCAGGCGATTTCACCTCGCTTTTGGTGACGTGTTGGTGCTGTGCGTCACGCTGATGTTGTTCATCACGCTGATCTTGGTCGTTACGCGTAGCATTGCGTCGCTGGCGTTTCTTTTCCCTGGGGTCGTCTTTGTCAGGTCGGTAAGCGTCATCCTCTTCATCTATCTGTTTGATAGCACCCTTTTTATCAATCTTTTTGACCTTGAGTTCGTCACGGGCAATGGGTGACTTCCCCTCACGAGGCAGAATAGAAAACAGCAAGTCGTTCAACATGGTTCTCTCCGTTTTAGCGTAGCTATCAAAAGCTAATAAAAGCAGCGATTGTTATCACTGTACCTGTCTTTACTGGTTACTAACCGAGCAGCTCATTAATTGCGTCAATTATCAATCGCACCAAGCATAACATTTAGAGCCTAGCGGTGGCGCTTGGTTCCCGCCGGATTTGTATGTACATCGACTAGGTTAATAAATAACCACACAGATGCTAGACCCAGTTATTTAAATTATGCTTTTTAGCAGTAACTTATACCTGTTTTACGTGACAAAACCTGTTGCAATCCCCTTTGCAACAGTCTTTCAATGCTCTTACAATACATTGATGTAAAAAGTTAGAAATTTACTATTGCATTAAGCAAGCCAATTAGCTAATGTTTGCGCCCTCAGTCGAAACACGGCCCAAGAATTACAATGTTTATCTCAATTACGCCAGCAAAACATCACCATCATATAGCATAACCTTTCAGGTTGGTGCTGGAAGGTCTATTGATTCCTTCCTGCGGCGTAACGATTAACTAGCCCTCGGAAGGAAACTTCCGGGGGTTTTTCATTTAAGGCATTGAAAAATATATAATTCATGAGCATCGATAAGATGAATTAACGCAAATGATAATAGGACAAGCAACTTATGAGTGACAGCAACAGATTACGTATCGCAATTCAAAAATCAGGTCGCTTAAGCGACGACAGCATTGCGCTATTAAAAGCCATTGGCGTTAAACTGCAAATTCGTGACCGCTTGCTAATTGCTCACGCGACCAACTTACCTATCGATTTGCTACGTGTGCGTGATGACGACATCCCTGGTCTAGTCATGGACGGCGTAGTTGATTTGGGCTTTATCGGTGAAAACGAGCTAGAAGAAAAAATGCTTGAGCGTCAGGCATCAGGTAAAAAATTCGAATTCAAAACTCTGCGCCGCCTAGATTACGGTGGATGCCGCTTATCTATTGCGGTACCAAACGAGTTTAACTACCAAGGTGTTCAATCTCTTGAAGGGAAAAAAGTCGCGACCACTTACCCTTTCCTACTTGAGCGTTTCTTTAAAGAAAATAACGTGAATGCGTCTGCAGTTATGTTGACTGGCTCAGTTGAAGTGGCTCCGCGAGCAGGCGTAGCCGATGCAATCTGTGACTTGGTATCAACCGGCGCAACCCTTGAAGCAAACGGATTGCAAGAAGAGGAAGAAATCTTCCAATCAAAAGCGGTACTTATACAACGTGGTGGTGAATTACCAGAAGCCAAAGCACAACTTGTGAGCCGCTTCTTGCCACGTATCGATGGCGTTATGCAGGCCAAAGAAAGCAAATACATCATGTTGCACGCACCTAAAACCTACCTAGAGCAAGTGAAAAGCTTGTTGCCAGGCTCTGGTAGCCCCACAGTGTTGCCATTAGCAGGCAGTGAAGACACCGTGGCTGTACATGTGGTTAGCTCGGAAACCCTTTTCTGGGAAACCATGGAAAAGCTTAAAGCCCTAGGCTGTAGCTCTATATTGGTGATGCCAATCGAAAAAATGATGGGCTAGTGGTTCAGTTACCCATTGTGTAATTGCGCAAGTTAGCAAGCAGTATGCGAGCAGTACGAATACCTTTTATTGGTCAGTGAGACGAACGAAAATGCAAACATGGTCGGGCCTAAACAAAGGCCAACAACAGGCATTGTTAAGCCGCCCAGCAATGGCGGACAACAAGGCGCTCAGCAGTGCAGTGGCTGACATTATTCAGCAGGTTGCCGACAACGGCGATAACGCACTACGTGAATTAACCCGCCGCTTTGATGGCGTTGAACTGGGCGAGCTAAGTTTGCCAACGGGTGAACTGACTCGCGCCAAGCATGACATTAGCCATGACGTTAAAACCGCCATTGATACGGCATATGCCAATATTCACGCCTTTCACAGTGCTCAAAAGCCAAGTGATGTAAAAGTGGAAACGGCGCCGGGTGTGGTGTGCGAATTAAAACATGCCCCGCTAGATTCTGTTGGTTTGTATATTCCTGGCGGCAGTGCGCCGCTTATCTCTACTGTGCTGATGTTAGGTGCGACCGCACAAGTCGCTGGCTGCCCACGCAAGGTCTTGTGTACGCCGCCTAATAAGCAAGGTGAGGTGCCGGCTGAAATACGTTACGCCGCCAGCTTATGTGATATCAATGAAGTGTATTTAGTGGGCGGAGCGCAAGCGATTGCCGCCCTTGCCTTAGGCACTAAGTCCATTACCAAAGTGGACAAAATCTTTGGCCCAGGCAACAGTTTTGTGACCGAAGCCAAGCAGCAAGTCAGTCGTATTCCTGCAGGCCCAGCGATTGATATGCCAGCAGGCCCATCAGAAGTGTTGGTGATTGCCGATGGCAAGGCGAATCCTGTGTTCGTCGCATCTGATTTACTGTCTCAAGCGGAACACGGGGCTGACTCGCAGGCGATTTTGGTCAGTGACTCAAAAGACGTGCTCAGCGCCACACAGCGAGAAGTTGAACGTCAACTTGCCACCCTTAGCCGCCAAGACATTGCCCGCAAAGCCATGGCTCACAGCCGCTATATTTTCACTGATACATTGGACAGCGCCATTGATGTTAGCAACCAATACGCACCTGAGCATTTGATTGTGCAAGTTGAAAACCCGCGCGCCTGTTTGCCTAAGCTAAAAAATGCAGGCTCAATTTTCGTTGGCCAATGGTCGCCGGAATCAGCTGGTGATTACGCCAGTGGCACCAATCACGTGCTACCCACCTATGGCTATGCACGTAATTATTCAAGCTTAGGCTTAGCTGACTTTATTCGCCGTTACACGGTACAAGAGCTAAGCGCCAGTGGCCTGCAAAACATTGGCAGTGCCATCATGGATTTAGCCCAAGCTGAAGGCCTAGATGCCCACAAGCAAGCCGTTGCCTTACGTTTAGAGACCCTGGCAAATCAACAGGAGCAAGATAATGGCTGAGCCCGTGAATAATCTTATCGACTTGCTGTTAAACGACAACATTAAAGGATTAAAGCCATATGAGTCAGCGCGGCGCTTGTTCTCAGGTGCAGGTAATAAACAGCAAGTCTGGCTAAACGCGAACGAATCGCCGTTCGCCAATGATTTTACTATCGATGCCGAGCGTTTTAATCGCTACCCTGATTGCCAGCCCCCAGCGGTTATTGATGCCTACGCCGCCTACGCCGGTGTTCAGCCCGAGCAGTTACTGGTTAGCCGAGGTGCGGACGAAGGCATTGAATTACTCATTCGCGCTTTTTGTACACCAGGCAAAGACAGCGTGCTTATTTGCCCGCCGACCTACGGCATGTATGCCATCAGTGCAGAAACCTGTGATGTGGGTATTGAACGCGCAGGGTTAAATGATGACTTTTCATTAAACGTTGATGCCATCAAGGCCTTTAAAGGCAAAGTGAATCTGGTATTTATTTGCTCGCCAAATAACCCCACCGGCACCAGTGTTGACAAGAACCAGCTACTAGAGGTGATTGAACACTTTGCCGACAGCGCCATCGTGGTCATTGATGAAGCCTATATCGAGTTTGATAAAAACAACAGCTGGGCAGCAGAGCTAAGCAATTACCCAAATATCGCTATTTTACGCACCCTGTCCAAAGCCTTCGCTTTAGCCGGTTTGCGTTGCGGTTTCACTTTGGCCCAAGCGCCTATTATACAAGCATTAATGAAGGTCATTGCGCCCTACCCGATTCCAGAGCCTGTGGCGCAAATTGCCGCTCAAGCGCTTAGTAGCGAAGGGTTGGTGACACTCGACCAACAAGTTGCCGTGATCAATCAAGAAAAAGCCCTGCTTAAAAGCGCGCTGGCTAAATTTGCAGACGTTGAGCTGGTCGGTGACGACAAAGCCAACTTTATTCTTTTTCGCACACCCCAAAAGTCTGCATTGATGAATCACTTGGTTGTCAGCGGTATCCTAATACGTGACCAATCGAAACAAGTTAACCTGGATAATTGCTTGCGCATCACCGTGGGCAGCCCAGAACAGAATAAACAATTGCTGAGCGAGATCAGTCGTTTTTTCACCTTTCAAACTTCTACGCAGGAGGCCTAACGTGAGCCTAAGTCAGCAAGCCATTTTATTCATCGACCGTGACGGTACCTTGGTTGAAGAGCCACCTATCGATAAGCAGTTAGACACCTTAGCAAAACTGGTTTTTGAACCAATGGTGATGCCGGTGTTAACCCAACTACAAAATGCAGGATTTCGCTTGGTCATGGTGTCAAACCAAGATGGCTTGGGTACTGATAGCTTCCCTCAAGCGGATTTCGACTTGCCGCACAATAAAATGATGGATATTTTCGCCAGCCAAGGGATTGTCTTTGATGACGTATTGATATGCCCGCATTTTCCTGAAGATAATTGTACTTGCCGCAAACCAAATTTAGGTTTGGTTAAAGACTATCTTCAACAAGGCAAAATTGATTTCACGCGCTCGTTTGTCATTGGGGATCGTGAGACCGACATCCAATTAGCCCAGAACATGGGTATTGTTGGTATTCGCTACGATCGTGACGCAAAAGACTGGCCTGCGATTGCCAAGCAATTATTGGCATCAAGCCGCATTGCTGAAGTGGTGCGTAAAACCTCAGAAACAGACATTCATGTTAAAGTCGATTTAGACTCACAGGCCAAATCGACAATAGAAACTGGCATTGGCTTTTTCGATCATATGCTTGATCAAATCGCTACTCACGGTGGCTTTGAGCTTAACCTACGGGTGGACGGCGATTTGCACATTGATGATCACCACAGTGTTGAAGACACCGCCCTAGCCCTTGGTGAAGCATTGAAAAAAGCCTTAGGTGATAAGCGTGGTATCGGTCGCTTTGGCTTTGCATTGCCGATGGATGAGTGTCGCGCCGAGTGTATTTTAGACATATCAAACCGCCCTCACCTCAAATTTGAAGCCGAGTTTAGCCGAGACACAGTGGGCGAAATGGCGACCGAAATGGTGCCGCATTTCTTCTATTCAATTGCACAAGCCATGGGCTTGTCGCTGCATTTGTCGACCTCTGAAGGCAATGCTCATCACCAAGTCGAGAGCTTATTTAAAGTGTTTGGCCGTGCACTACGCCAAGCGATTCAAAAAAACGGTGAAGCACTACCCAGCAGTAAAGGAACGTTATAGTGAGTACGTCAGCACCTTTAGTTAACAGCAAACAGAACATTGTTATTGTGAACACCGGTTGCGCAAATATTTCATCGGTAAAATTTGCCGTTGAACGCTTAGGGGTAAAAGTGGATGTGTCTGATGATGTTCAGGTCATTCAAAAAGCCGATAAAGTGTTTTTGCCCGGCGTAGGCAGTGCCAACGCCGCTATGGCCAGCATTGAGGTTAAACAGCTAAAATCCTGTATTCAGGGCCTAACGCAACCGGTATTAGGCATTTGCCTAGGCATGCAACTCATGGTTGAACGCTCTGAAGAAAGCCTAGTGGATAGCACCCCATGTTTAGGTATGATCCCCGGTGAGGTAAAACGCATGCAGGTGGGTGATTTACGTTTACCGCATATGGGCTGGAACACCGTGAACCCTGTTGAGCAAAACACCTTATTCAAAGGCATCGATGCTGGCAGTTACTTCTACTTTGTACATAGCTTTGCCGTTGCTGTGAGTGAATATACCCTCGCGCAAACCGACTACGGCATGGGGTTTTCAGCTGCGCTGCACAAAGACAATTTTTTCGGGGTGCAATTTCACCCTGAACGTTCTAGTGATGCGGGCGCCGCCCTTCTTAAAAACTTTATCGAGTTATAAACCAAATTATGATTATACCCGCAATAGATTTGATTGAAGGCTCTGTGGTTCGTTTGTATCAAGGCGACTATGAGCAAAAAACCCAATACGAACTGGACCCCATTGACGTAGTCAATAACTATGCCGATCAAGGCGCTAAGTGGTTACACATAGTGGATTTAACTGGCGCGAAAGACACCAACAAACGCCAACTAAAACTGATTGGCGACATGGTGGCCACTGGCCGCATGCAATTTCAAGCAGGCGGCGGTATTCGTAGCGAACAAGACGTCGCGCAACTGTTAGCGCTAGGCGTTAAACGTGTCGTCATTGGTTCACTTGCGGTGAAAGAGCCTGAGCTGGTTAAAGGTTGGGTCACTAAGTATGGCAGTGAAGCTATCGTACTCGCCCTTGATATCAACATTGACGAGCAAGGTAATAAATTTATTGCTACCCATGGCTGGCAAGAAAACTCCGGCGTGTCATTAGAAGCGCTGTTAGAAGACTTTTTGTCTGTGGGGGCCAAGCACGTGCTATGTACTGACATCAGTCGTGATGGCACATTACAAGGTGCAAATCATCAATTGTATAGCGAAATGGCTGCGAAATTTCCGACCATTGAATGGCAAGCATCGGGCGGCATTGGCAATTTGGATGATATCGCCGTCCTTAAACCAACCCATGTTAGCGGGGTTATTCTTGGCCGTGCCTTGCTTGAAGGAAAATTCACCGTCGAGCAAGCGATAGAGTGTTGGCAAAGTTAATTTATCCCCTTTTTACGCGGTGAGAGCGCCGGTACAATCAAGCTAGACAAAGTCCTTAACAATTGTATGGGACGAAGTGATTGCACTGGGGCCGTGCTTACTAAATAATTGAATAACTTCAACCGTAAACGATCATGGCAAGGACACACCAGAGTCACCCCTGATCCCCTGTATTTAGGAAAAAGTAATGGCAGCATTTGGTACCGTTTTTATGCCTGAAATGGCATTGACTACATTTGAAAATGATCAGTGGAATAAAGCGCAAATAGTTTCTTCAGACAGCATTAGCCTGCACCCTGCAGCCCATGTTTTGCACTACTCAAGTACGTGTTTTGAAGGTTTGAAAGCATTTAAACACGAAGATGGCAGTGTGCATGTCTTTCGTATGGATCAGAACATAAAGCGTTTTGCTCAAAGTGCTCGCTTTTTGTCGCTACCTGAAGTTGATGAAGCGCAAGTCGCGCAAATGATCATGGATATTGTGGCCAAATATGCTGACGATGTGCCGTTGCCGCCAGGCTCGATGTATATTCGCCCAACACATTTCGGTACCGAGCCTGCTATCGGTAAAGCGGCAGTGCCATCACTGACCTCGATGTTATACGTATTACTGTCACCAGTAGGTGATTATTTCACTGGCGGCGCTAAAGCGTTGCGCCTGCTGCTGGATGAAACCGGTATGCGCTGTGCGCCGCACATGGGCATGATTAAAAGCGGTGGCAACTATGCCAGCGCCCTAGGCCCGATTTCTAAAGCGCGTGTTGAGCACAACGCCGATCAAATCTTGTTCTGCCCCAATGGCGACGTACAGGAAACTGGCGCGGCCAATTTCTTGCTGATTGATGGCAATGAGATCATCACTAAAGGTCTGGACTCGACTTTTTTACATGGTGTGACTCGCAGCACTATTTTGACCCTTGCGGCTGACTTAGGCATGACCATCAGTGAGCGCGACATCACCGTCAGTGAGCTTCTTGAGCGTTCGGCTAAGCCTGGCGTTGAAGCTGCACTTTCGGGCACAGCTGCTGTACTCACGCCGGTGGGCACCTTTATTCATAACGATAAAGAATACACAGTCGGTAGCGGTGAAGCAGGCCCAACAACTGCGAAATTACGCCAAGCATTAAATGATATTCAATGGGGTAAAGCCCCAGATGTTCATGGTTGGCTGAAGCGCGTTAAGTAATCCCTATTAGGACGCCTGCTTGCATAAAGTAGGCATCTGTTGTTCGTATAAATATTTTGATTAAAAAAGGTTTTCTATGCTCGCTAGGCGCATTATTCCCTGTTTAGATGTTCGTGATGGTCTTGTGGTAAAAGGCGTTAAGTTTCGTAATCATGAAACCATTGGCGAAATCGTTCCTCTGGCGGAGCTATACGCCCAACAAGGCGCTGATGAATTGGTGTTTTACGATATTACCGCTTCTAGTGATCAACGCGTGGTGGACAAAAGCTGGGTAACTCGCATCGCGCAAGTCATCGATATTCCTTTTTGCGTTGCCGGTGGTATCAAGTCTGTTGAAGACGCTGGACGCATTCTTGAAATGGGTGCAGATAAAATATCGATTAACTCCCCTGCTCTTGCTAACCCTAGCCTTATTCGTGAGCTACACGATACGTTTGGGCAACAGTGCGTGGTGGTCGGTATTGATAGCTACTTCAATGAAGAAACAGGAAAATACCAAGTACACCAGTACACAGGGGACGAAAGTCGCACGCAAATTACTCGTTGGCAAACCGCTGATTGGGTCAAAGAAGTGCAGCAACACGGTGCAGGTGAAATTGTACTTAATTGCATGAATCAAGACGGTGTGCGCCAAGGTTATGATATTACGCAACTGACCGCTATTCGTGAAAACTGCGCGGTTCCGTTGATCGCTTCAGGTGGTGCCGGTGAAAAAGTCCACTTTAAAGATGTGTTTGAGCAGGCTGATGTAGACGGCGCATTAGCGGCGTCAGTCTTTCATAAAGGCATCATTCCAATACCCGAGTTAAAGGCCTATTTGCGCGAACAGAAGGTGGCTATTCGCGATTAAGCGGTAGCAAAGCCCGCGAGCGAGTTATACAACATTAAATTGATACGAATACGAGATAAACATGATCATCAATAAGCAAAACGTTGAGCAATTGGCTTGGCAGAAAATGGACAACCTTCTTCCTTGCATCGTGCAAGATGCGTCTACAGGCAAAGTTTTAATGCAGGGGTATATGAACAGTGATGCCATTCATCACACCCTTGAAACGGGCCACGTTACCTTTTTCAGCCGCTCAAAGCTGCGCCTTTGGACCAAAGGGGAAACATCTGGCCACACACTAAATCTCGTTCAGCTCAGCGCTGATTGCGATCAAGATTCAATACTGGCTCTCGCTCACCCCAATGGCCCAACGTGTCACTTAGGTAACGAAACCTGCTGGGCTGATGCCGCTGCACCAGACGTCAGTTTTATCGCAGAGTTGGAGCAGGTTATTGCATCACGCAAGGGCGCATCTCCTGATTCTAGTTATACCGCCCACCTTTACAGCAAAGGGATAAAACGAATTGCCCAGAAAGTGGGTGAAGAAGGGGTTGAAACTGCATTAGCGGCCACGGTAAAAGATTTGGACGAGCTTAAAAATGAATCGGCTGATTTGCTATACCATCTACTGGTACTGCTGCAAGCAAGTGATTTGTCATTAAGCGACGTCATCGAAGTACTAAAAGCTCGCCACGCGAAGTAGTCGTTTTACTATAAACTGAACGGTCGGTTTATCAATACTACCGACCGTTAAGTAGTTCCCTTTTATCTTTTTTCTCTTTTTTCTCTTTTTTCTCTCTTCTCAACTTTTCAGCACTTGGTTTATTGCTCACGTCGCAGTCTTCTGTGCACTTTTAATATCTGCCACCATAGCGACTGCATCGCGCCACGCTCTTTCCCCTCGAGTGTAATGGGTGTCAAGTCTGATATAACCGTTCTAATTTATCGATACTTAGCGTTACAAGATTGTCATACTAATTCAATAATACGAAGGGTATAGTATCTCTATTCTTTATTAGGGATTTGAAATGCTTAAAAATTCGTCTCAGCATTATGGTTGGTTAAGTATCGCTTTTCATTGGCTCAGCGCCGTTGTGGTTATTGGAATGTTTGCAGCGGGCTGGTGGATGGTCGAATTAAGCTATTACAGCCCTTGGTACACGGATGCCCCCCATTATCACAAAAGTGTCGGCATACTGCTTACGTGCCTTACCGTTGTGCGAATGGTATGGAAAGTAACCCAGACTAAGCCGGACCCACTAGGCAAACCATGGGAAATATTAGCCGCAAGAGTCACTCACGCCCTGCTCTATATACTGTTAGTAACCTTATTTGTGAGCGGCTATTTAATTTCCACTGCCGACAACCGAGGGATTGACGTATTCAACTGGTTTTCGGTAGCCTCTTTAGGTAAATTATTTTCCAATCAAGAAGACTTATCGGGCATGGTTCATGAATATGTCGCTTATACGCTCATCGCCTTAGCAAGCTTGCATGGACTAGCAGCGTTGAAACACCACTTTATTAATAACGACAATACACTGGTAAGAATGCTTACCTTTAAAAAACATAAGGAATAAAAATGAGAAAGTCACTTTTAGCATTCAGTTTACTTGCCCTATTGACTGGCAACGCATTTGCCGCAGATTATGTGGTGGACACAGCAGGCGCTCATGCCTCAATTAACTTTAAAATTCAGCATCTTGGGTATTCTTGGCTAACCGGTCGTTTCAATACCTTTGATGGTAAGTTCAGTTACGACCCGGCCAAACCTGAAGCCTCTACCATCTCTGTGAATATCAATACGGATAGTCTTGACTCAAATCATGCTGAGCGTGACAAACACTTGCGCGGTGAAGATTTTCTGTACGTCAAAAAATATCCAATCGCTAAGTTTGTGAGCACCAAGGTAGAAAGCTTAGGCGGAGAGCGCTTAAAGATATTCGGGGACTTATCTCTGCATGGGATCACTAAACCTGTGATCATCATGGCCGAGAAAATCGGAGAAGGAAAAGATCCTTGGGGCGGCTACCGTGTAGGCTTCTCAGGCACCACACGTATCGCTATGGCAGATTATGGCATTATGACAAATTTAGGGCCTAGCTCGACTCATGTTGAGCTGATGTTGAACCTAGAGGGTGTTAAGCAATAACCCTAAATTGTGCTTTAACAAATCATGGCCCGCTTATTAGCGGGCTTTTTTGTTATATTCAACAATAAAATAAAACCAATAAAATCAAAAGGTTAAGTTTGAATTGAAATTTAATTTACATTTTTTAATTGAAAAATGTTGTGCCTATCCCTACATAGTATTTGTCGACGCCGAAAGGGTCAATACAAATTCAAAGGATAAGAATTTGGCAGGAAACTGCAAAGCCCTAAGGGTTACGCGAGAACCGCGTTAATAAACTAACGTCGCCGCTAGTCGGGACACTTTAATCTCATATTGCTTTATAAAGAGGATATGCAAAATGCGTAATATCGATCTATCTCCACTATACCGTTCTTTCATTGGTTTTGACCACTTGGCATCAATGATTGACACTGCATCTCGTAATGAAAAACAATCTAGCTACCCTCCCTACAACATTGAGTTGATAGCCGAAGATAAATATCGCATCACCATGGCGGTTGCGGGTTTCGCAGAAAATGAAGTCTCGATTGAGGTGCAAGAAAACACCTTGAAAGTCACCGGCAATAAAGCCGCAGCAACAGACGAAGAGCGAAAATTCCTTCACAAGGGTATTTCAGAGCGTAACTTTGAACGCAAATTCCAGTTGGGCGATCACGTAAATGTGCTCGACGCCAAAATGGAAAATGGCCTACTCCACGTTAATCTAGAGCGTGTGGTACCCGAAGCGAAAAAACCACGCACGATTCAAATTGGTAGTCATACTGAGAAGTTGATTGAGGGTGAAAGCAAACCCGCGAGTTAACTTATAAAATTTGATGTGTGTTCCCTGTGAATCAAAACGGCGCTAAGTGAGCGCCGTTTTTTTATGCCTTGTATTGATTGAATAATGTCCTCATACGAGTACCTATAAGAAAGTGCTAATAGAGATAAGCGATGTTCTGCACTGATAGTCCAATCAAAGCTACAAAGGTTAATATCATGCCTGAAACACGTTGCCAACTAGCCCCTGAATGATGTTTAAGGCCATAAGCGTGTAAAATACGGCCTACGAGCAAAGCGAGGCCAGCAATGTGCAGCACAATAGGATAAGACGCGTTAATTTCTGCGACCAACATCAATACGAGTGTTAACGGAACATACTCTGCAAAGTTTCCATGGGCACGTATCACGCCTAAGAAATGGCTGTCTCCTCCATCTCCCAGGCTGATTTTCCCCGCTCGGCGACCTCTAACAACTAATATTGAAAGATACACGAAAGTGATCCCCAGTAGTCCAGCGTAAAATGCGGTAATTGGCGTGTGTAGCATAATAAATAAGTTCCTGTTTTAGTGTGTTTTCGTTTTTAGTTTAGGTTCTTCGAAACAAATAAAAATGATTATAGGCATAAAAAAACCCACTTTTCAGTGGGTTTTTCATCATTCAATTAAATAGCCATCATTAGCCAAGTAAAGATGACAACTGGTCGCTGACGACATCAACCGCTTTAGTACCATCAATTTTATGATACTGGCAGTTGTTGGCGCTTGCTTCACTCTGATAATAATCAACCAGTGGCTTAGTCTGTTCATGGTAAACACCTAAGCGGTGACGAACGGTATCTTCTTGGTCATCAGCACGGATAACTAAATCTTCACCCGTTTCATCATCTTTTCCGTCGTTTTGAGGCGGATTGTATTGTAGATGATAAACACGACCCGAAGCAGGATGCACGCGACGACCCGCCATACGCTCGACAATCACTTCATCAGGTACATCAAATTCGATAACGTGATCGACATTAATGCCCGCTTCTTTCATCGCATCAGCTTGAGGGATAGTACGCGGGAACCCATCGAGTAAGAAACCGCCTTTGCAATCATCTTGTGCAATGCGCTCTTTTACCAAACCAATGATGAGCTCATCAGAAACCAGTTTTCCTTCGTCCATAACGCGCTTTGCGGCGTTACCTAACTCAGTGCCAGCTTTTATTGCTGCTCGTAGCATATCACCCGTAGAGATCTGCGGGATGCCATATTTACCCATTAAATATTGAGCTTGAGTGCCTTTACCAGCACCAGGAGCACCAAGAAGAATAATACGCATATTCTTTGCCCTCGCCTTTAGTTAAAGTTAAAAAATTCTGTGCCGAACTTTACACATTCGGCCTTTTGGTTACAAGCCGTATAAGACGTATGTCTTAGGTCAAATGTGTAAACATCTAATAATGCATAATATACACAAAAAATGGGCTAAAGAGCCCATTTTTTAACGTTATGTTGAGTAATTTAGCGTTATTTTGCCAAATTCATTAGTAGGGTGTTTAAATTGTGCACAAAGGCTGCTGGGTCTTTTAGACTGCCTTGTTCTGACAACGCAGCTTGATCAAACAATACTTCAGTCCACTGACCGAAACGTTCTTCATCTTGCTCGTCAGCTAGCATTTTCACCAGGCTATGCTCTGGGTTAAGCTCGAAGTGATACTTAGCTTCAGGTACTGGTTGACCTGCAGCTTGCATCAACTTGATCATCTGAGTAGACATACCACTGCCATCCGCCACGATACACGCAGGTGAATCTGTTAGACGGTGCGTAAATTTCACCTCAGCGACTTTATCGCCTAGCACAGTTTTAACGCGTTCAGTTAGGCCTTCAACTTGCTTCTCAGCTTCCTCTTGGGCCTTTTTGCTGTCTTCGTCGTCTAAATCACCTAAATCTAATTCACCATGGGTAATTGATTGGAATGACTTTTCATCGAATTCAGTCAAATGGGACATAAGCCATTCATCCACACGGTCTGACATCAATAAAACTTCGATGCCTTTTTTGCGGAAAATTTCCAAATGCGGACTAGATTTAGCTGCTTTGTAGCTATCGGCGGTAATGTAGTAGATTTTATCTTGGCCGTCTTTCATACGACTAACATAATCAGCCAAAGAAACGTTTTGCGCATCGCTGTCATTTTCAGTCGAAGCGAAACGTAACAAGCCTGCTACTTTCTCTTTATTGGCGTGATCTTCAGCGGGGCCTTCTTTTAGCACATTACCAAATTCAGCCCAGAAGCCTTGGTACTTCTCGCTGTCATTTTTAGCTACACGCTCAAGCATTTGCAATACGCGCTTAGTACAGCCCTGACGAATGGCTTGAGTGATTTTGTTATCTTGCAAAATTTCACGAGATACGTTCAAAGGTAGGTCGTTTGAATCAAGCAAACCTTTCACGAAACGCAAATACGTCGGCATGAATTGCTCAGCGTCATCCATGATAAACACGCGCTGAACGTATAGCTTTAAGCCGTGCTTTTGGTCACGGTTCCACATATCGAACGGTGCTTTAGCTGGGATATACAGCAAGCTATTGTATTCAGTTTTACCTTCAACCTTGTTGTGTGACCATACTAGTGGATCCGCAAAATCGTGAGAAATATGCTTGTAAAACTCTTTGTATTCTTCGTCAGACACTTCAGACTTATCGCGAGTCCATAGGGCTGTTGCCTTGTTTACGGCTTCCCACTTAGCAGGTTGCGCGGGCACTTTCTCGCCATCTGGGCCATCGCTTTCTGGTACTTCTTCTTTGTACATCATCACCGGAATGCTGATGTGATCAGAATATTTGCTCACGATTGAGCGTAAACGCCAGTCATCTGCGAATTCTTTTTCGTCTTCACGTAAGAACAAGGTAATTTCAGTACCACGGTCTGCTTTTTCAATATCCGCAACCGTAAACTCGCCTTCACCTTCTGATGTCCACTCAACGCCTTTGCTAGCATCGTCGCCTGCAGCACGAGAACGCACGACCACTTTTTCAGCCACGATAAACGCAGAGTAAAAACCAACACCGAACTGGCCAATTAATTGTGAGTCTTTCGCTTGGTCACCCGATAAATTACTGAAAAATTCAGAGGTGCCTGATTTGGCAATCGTGCCTAAATGCTCAATGACACTCGCTCGGTCCATACCGATGCCGTTGTCACTGATGGTGATAGAGCCAGCGTCTTTATCAATGCTTAACTTAACGCATAAATCGCCGTCACCTTCGTACAGGCTATCGTTCGACAGCGCCTTGAATCGTAATTTGTCTGCTGCATCGGCAGCGTTAGAAACAAGTTCACGAAGAAATATTTCTTTATTTGAATAAAGTGAATGGATCATCAACTGAAGCAATTGTTTTACTTCGGTTTGAAAGCCATGAGTTTCTTGATGGGCAACGTCAGCCATGGACAAGTATCTCCTAAGTTAGTTGGTTTCTGTTTGTGAGTAAGGAGATAAGGTCGCTTGAAAGCATTTCAATACAAAAGATGAAAAAATTGTAACTATCAGTGAGATATTTGACGGCCTATGAACTAGACCGTCATAAAACGTAGAAATTTTCGCCTAAGACAGGCTTCGACGACCCACAAAAGCATGCGTCAACGTATTGCCATCAACATATTCTAACTCGCCACCCACCGGCATACCGTGAGCTAACCGAGTCGCTTGAATGTCTCTCGCAGAGCACATCTGGCCAATGTAATGGGCCGTTGCCTCACCTTCAACCGTCGGGTTGGTGGCTAGGATCACTTCCGTCAAATCTTTGCTGTCTAACAAATTCGCTAGTTCGTCTAACCCGATTTCACTCGGCCCAATACCATCGATAGGCGATAAATGTCCCATCAATACAAAGTACAAACCTTTAAATTCAGCGGTTTGTTCAATCGCCACCACATCTTGGGGGGACTCAACAACGCACAAAGTGCCCGCTTCGCTGCGTCTAGGGTGAGCACAAATTTCACACAATTCGCTTTCGGTAAACGTACGGCACTGCTTGCAATGCCCCACGTGTTCCATGGCGTTATGCAACACTTGGCTCAACTGCAAGGCACCACTTCTATTTCGCTCTAACAAATGAAACGCCATGCGCTGGGCACTTTTCGGGCCCACACCGGGTAACACTTTAAACGCGTTAATGAGCTCTAAAATAAGAGGACTAAGCTTCATCTATACTGCCTTGAGTGAAATACTGAGAGTCGGCTTTCTTAGAACGGCATTTTGAAGCCCGGAGGCATCGCCATGCCGCCAGTGACATCTGCCATTTGTTCTTTGGTGGTTTCTTGCACACGACGTACTGCATCGTTAATGGCTGCCGCAACCAAGTCTTCAATCATTTCTTTATCGTCTTCCATCAAGCTATCGTCAATGTCAACGCGGCGTACGTTGTGGTTACAGGTCATAGTGACCTTCACCAAACCTGCGCCAGACTCGCCGGTAACTTCCATTTTGGCTAGCTCTTCTTGTTTCTTCTGCATGCGCTCTTGCATTTGTTGCGCTTGCTTCATTACATTACCCATTCCACCTTTAAACATATTTTTCTCTCTTAAACTTTGAAATAAAACTTAGCGTGCTTTGATTGAATCATTTAGCACTTGGGCGTTGAACATGTCTTTAAACATACAAATGGACTCATTAGTTTCGACCACTTGCTTGGCATATTCAAATCGCACCCGATTAATACTTTGTTGTAAGGCAAACGGCGTGTTAATCGCGTCACCTACATGTACCTCTAGGGTAATCTGTTGTTGCAACACATCACTCAGTGCACGTTGCAATTGTTCTTTAGCTGAATCGGTATTCAGGTGCTCCTTGGTTTGCACCAAATTGAGCACGACTTTGTCACCATCTTGAGTGAACTCAGAATGCAGCGCCAATTGCTTCGTCAGCGCAGCCACTTGCATCTGTGTTATCAACGCGCTCCATTTATCCAATTGGGGCGCTATTGTGACCTTCTCACCCGACTCAAGAAATGCAGGTACCTCATAGTCCACCTCACATTCTAAATCTTGCGCTAAATGAGCAGTGGGGTCGAAAACGGTATTTTCAATCTCTTGTTGGTTTTCTGCTATGTCTTCTTGTGCGTCAACGGGCACCGTCACTTCATCAAGGGCTAGCGCCTCATGGCTTAGTTCATTAGCAGATACATCACCACCAGTGACTTCGTTAACGGTTACTTCGTTAATGTCATTGATATCATTATGAGAGGTTTGATTATTAGCATCATCTGTCGCCCAAGGCGGTGCTTCCCCTGACTCGGCATGATTCTCATTAGGTACATCAGCATCGTTCGGATAAGGTGCATCTGCTTGAGCAGAGTACGCGTAAGGCGTAGCTTGCTCAGGTGAAGACGGCTCAGGTAGAGATTCGGGTGAACTCGGGCTTTCAGCAGAAGCAGGCTCAGTGACGGGCTGATTTCTAGGAATTGCCCCAGCTATTGGTTCAACACCCGGCCCGCTACCACCAGGCAAAAACTGACTGGCGTCATAACCACCTTCAGACTTTTTTACTGAAGGGGCATTCTCCTGTTCATCTTGCGCTGCCTGAGTGAGTTTACGGCGCAGCGCAAGTAAACTCTCGGTAGATTGACTTTGCGGCTTAGAGGCATCTTGTTGATGGACTTCTTGCTGATGGTCGACAGCTGTATTCGTATCATGCGGTTGCTGAGTCTGCGGCTGTATAAAATACTCAGCTTCTTGCAAAATGCCTGCTTGTTGCGCTTCCATGTCCTGCATTTGTGCACTGTGATATTCGTCATCATCAAACGGCTGAGCTGAAGCTTCATCTACTAGTGTCTTTTCAACAGCAGCAGCTCCTTCCACTTGATTTTGTGTGGCCGCTTTGTCTGCATACTCACTTTTCGAGCCCACTACCTCAAGGGGTTGAGTGTTCTGACGGGCTGTAAAATCACTGTCGTTAGTAAAATCATTGTTAGACGTAGAGTCACTGGCAGTAGATGGCGCATCTTTTGGCGCTGCCGCTCTTTGCGTGTTATCAATCTCAGTGGCAATTGGTGCTTGGGGCGCTTCCTCAGCTTGTGCCGTCGCAGCGACAACCGTTTCCTTAGACTCAACTGGCGTGTCGTCAGTGGGTGTAACAAGGTCGTGTTTGTCTCGCATTGGCAGCGGTGCACTACTCGGTCCACTACTCGGCCCACTACTCGATAATGGGCTTGGGGTCATAGCCACTAGCTCTTCAACACTAGTATTTACTTGCACTGGGCTAAAGGCCAACATGCGCAGCAGTGTCATTTCCAAGCCTGTTCTGGCATCCGCTGCAAATGGCATATCGCGCTTACCTTGCAATGCAATTTGGTAAAGCAATTGTATGTGCTCAGGCAGTGCATTTTTAGCTAATTGATATATCGCCCGAGCGGAAATAGTCTCAAGTTTGCATGCATCAGGTACAAATTGGGTCAAAGCGACTTGATGTAGCAAACTCATCAATTCATTCAGCACCTGGCTATAGTCGACGGCTTGTTCAGACATAAAGTCGACCAATTCAAACACCGACTCATTTTGCTTATTCAGCACAGCATTGAGTAACTTGAGAACTTGCGTTTTGTCCATTAAGCCGAGCATGTCGGTGACTATGCTTAAACTGACGTTGCCATTGCCTTGGGCAATAGCTTGATCGGATAAACTCAAAGCGTCACGCATACTTCCCTGTGCAGCTCTTGCTATTTGCGCCAGCGCTTCTGGCGCATTTTGAAGTTGCTCTTGGGCAAAAACATGCTGTAGTTGCTGAGCAATTTGCGCTCGTGATAAGGCTTTAAGGTTGAACTGCAAGCAGCGAGATAAAATCGTGATCGGTAGCTTTTGCGGATCGGTTGTCGCCAACAAGAATTTGACGTGTGGCGGTGGCTCTTCAAGGGTTTTAAGCAGAGCGTTAAAACTATGCTTAGACAACATGTGTACTTCATCAATTAAGTACACTTTGTATCGACCACGTGAGGGTCGATATTGTACGTTGTCTAATAATTCCCGAGTATCCTCGACCTTTGTGCGTGAGGCTGCATCGATTTCTAACAGATCAACGAAGTTGCCCTGCTCTATTTCAACACAGGTAGAGCATTTACCACAGGGTTTTGACCCCATGCCCAATTCGCAATTCAGACTCTTGGAAAAGATCCGTGCGATAGTGGTTTTGCCCACACCTCGCGTACCCGTAAACAAATAAGCGTGGTGTAAGCGGTCATTATCAAGTGCATTTGAAATGGCTGCGACTACATGCTCTTGACCAACTAATTCACTGAAATTATTTGGCCGCCATTTTCGCGCTAGAACTTGATAGCTCATGTTATTGGATTACTCGCCTTCGAACTCACAAATTGAATGACTTTGTACACCGATTTCTTGCAGTTTGGCTTCACCACCTAAATCAGGTAATGAAATAACAAAACCAGCATGCTCAACGATACCGCCTAAACGTCTAATTAAATTAGCAGTGGCGATCATTGTGCCACCAGTGGCAAGCAAGTCATCTAGCATCAATACTTTCTCACCCGGTTTGACCGCATCTTCATGGATCTCTAGGCAGTCAGTGCCGTATTCAAGATCGTAGCTTTCGCTGATCACTTTACGCGGCAGTTTATTGGGCTTACGTACAGGTATAAAACCGATACCTAGCTCAATCGCCAGAGGCGCACCGAACAAAAAGCCGCGGGCTTCTGTGCCAGCCACTTTATCGAAATTGTATGGAGCGAACTCTTTTACCAAAAGTTCGATACTCGTCGTGTACGCTTTATGATCTTCAAGAATCGAAGTCACGTCACGAAATAAAATCCCAGGTTTGGGATAATCAGGTACGGTTTTAATAACCGACTTTATATAAGCAGCGGGCACAGCTTTCCCCGTTGTGATGGATAATTAAAAAACGACGGTTAAAGGAAAACCATCCAACCAAGGATGACGTGCATTAATGGCAGTGCCAATAACGTCAACAGCCCAGCGGCCAGATAAGTGAAGTTGAACGGATCTTGAGAACCATTATTATCTTGCATTGAAAACCCCATTCGTCGCGATTTAACTAATATGAATTCAGCCGTAAATGGTAATTCAAACAAATAAAAATTGATAGCCTATTTACGTGCTAATCGCATACGGCACGAGTATCTGTTGCTCTAACATTTGCTGCACAATTTGATTTACGCCTTGTATCACTTGCGCTGGTTCTATTTGCGGGAGCGTTTCAATCATACTTTGATTCAGCGACTCGAGTGACAAATGCTGATTATTTTCAATCGTGACGAGCAAATGGGCTGTCATAGCGGTTATCAGCGTAAAATCTACTTGATCGTCGCTATCACGGTGGATCACTAAATAAACAGGCTCGCCAGGTTCGCTTGGTTGATAATCTTGGCTAATTTGGTGTACAGGAAACTGGTAACTCACCACGCTGGCCAGTTGTGATAATTGCACTGCTGTTACCTTTTCTGCTGCGTCGTATGTTTGAGAGTGAGTTTGCTTTCTGATAGATACCGTAAGCTCCATCCATTCATAGTGGGCCAGTTCGGCCATAAAAATGGGATCATGTGGTTGGCGTTCGTACTCATTGCTTAAATACTCAACGAACTCTTTACTGATATCCGTAAAATAGGGCGAACGGCATTCGTGCTCAGCAAAAAATTGCCGAGCAAGGCTGTTCCATTGCGCTTCGGTATACAAACTCTCAAGTACAGGAAAGCCCGAACTAAGAAACCCCTTGATATTGTTAAAGAACAAATCTCGGTAGATTTCCATTCGCCTTGGCTCAATGCCATGTGAGAAAGAGTGAGTAGCAGGATCTTTTAGGTGATCAATGAACGCCAGCTGAGTCTTTTGAAAGTCGTACATTTATGCCAAATCCTTGTGTGTCTCGGCCACCCTATGCTTAAGCTGAATTTGTCGAATTTTGTCAACTTCAAGCAAGAGTTCTTCAATCGGAGGAATATTAAAATCACGCTCTAACAAGGTGGGAAAGACACCGTGGATCTCATACGCTTTTTCGAGTAAATCCCATACAGGTTGAATCACATCAGCGCCGTGGGTGTCCACTTTCAAATCGTCAGCCTCATCATAGTGCCCAGCAATATGACCATAGACAATTCGTGCTGTTGGCATTGCCTTCAAAAACCCCTCAGCGTCATAACCATGGTTAATTGAATTTACATAGATATTGTTTACATCCAACAGCATTTTACAATTCGATTCTTCCAATACTGCTAGTGTGAAGTCTTGTTCACTCATATTAGCGTTGGGCGCTGCATAGTATGATACGTTTTCTAGTATGAGCGGCCGCTCAATGATGTCTTGCACCATGTTGACTCGCTCAACCACGTACTTCACTGCGTCTTCGCTGAATGGGATTGGCATTAAATCGTAGAGATGGCCCTTACCTGAACAATAACTTAGGTGCTCGCTGTAATGCTGAATATTATGCGTATCAAGAAATGCTTTTACGTCTTTAACGAAATTAATATCCAGCGGCTCGGGGCCACCAATAGACAGTGAAAGTCCGTGGGTTGTAAACTCGCTGGTGCTGGTAAACTGATTGAGCTGCTTTTGGTACTTTCCTCCCAGCGGGATCCAGTTCTCGGGAGCGACTTCCCAAAAATCGACAGCGCTGGGAATATCGTCAATTAGTTCGTTGATCATCTCACGGCGTAATCCTAAACCCACGCCTGATAAATGCTTACTCTGCATCACTTACCTCTTCACTGCCGTTATAACGACTGTTTTAACCTAGCCGACAACTTACGTCGCCTAAACAATAAAGGCCAGCAAAGCTGGCCTTTATTCAGAAAATTCTAGTTAAGAATTAAGCTTGGCCGCCACATTTACCTTCGCCGCACTTACCTTCTTTAGCTGCTTTGTCGCCGCCACATTTACCTTCGCCGCACTTACCTTCTTTAGCTGCTTTGTCGCCGCCACATTTACCTTCGCCGCACTTGCCTTCTTTGGCTGCTTTGTCGCCGCCACATTTACCTTCGCCGCACTTGCCTTCTTTGGCTGCTTTGTCGCCGCCACATTTACCTTCGCCGCACTTGCCTTCTTTGGTCATTTTAGCTGCTTTGTCGCCGCCACATTTGCCTTCGCCGCACTTACCTTCTTTGGTCATTTTAGCTGCTTTGTCGCCGCCACATTTGCCTTCGCCGCACTTACCTTCAGCAACATCTTGCATATAACCAGACTCTAATGTTTGCATCCCAAAAGGTGCCGCGTTTGCTTGAAAGCTAACTGAAGCTAGTGAGCCTAGTACAACTGCACCAATTGCTGTAGCGATAGTAGTTTGTTTAATTTGTTTCATATTTGACACCTTAAGTAGAAGTAATAATTTTGTGTAATCTTGCTTACAAGTGATAAGACCCAACGATGTAAATGAATATTTCACCGGCAAGAAAAATATTTACATTTAATCCCTATTTCCTCCCTGAAACATAAGTTCACACCCAGTGTAGACTATTCCCCCAATGTTTGAGTGAAGCTTGAAAATGATAAACAACCTCAATCGCTTATGTATTGCTCAGACGTGTGGTGGGTAAGTATACTTAGCATCTTAAAATAACTTAGGCGCCAAGCTGGGTAACTAAGGTGTTATTTTGTGCATATACGAAATTTTCTCAGCGCTTCACGTACCCCCATCAATTTATCTCTAACCATCATCGAACCTAATACGCTAGAGTCATTCATGGCGTAAGCTCATATCGCTGGTCGAATGTATCATTATTAACGTGCAAATTATTTTCAGGAAAAGCAAGGTTAGTAAGATGGCTCAATCACCCACCAGTGGCTAAGCCGTCTGTTAATAGAGCTCTCATTTTATAAAGGCTCTCAGTCGAGGAGCTATAGTGCTTTAATCCTTGCTAATATAGCTTCATCTAGCGCTTTTTCGTGTTCCTTAAATACGCTAGACCCTGTGGCTTGGGGAGTGTTGCCGTGTTTGGCTATAACGACTCCGAGCTCAGGATAAATGGCAATTGATTGGCCAAAAATACCGGATGCGCGAAACTCCTCGTTGCCAGTTTCTAACCACCATTGGTAACCATAATGAGGGTACGTGGTCGATGGCGTTATCGAGTCTTTTACCCAGTTGCGCGGCAATGGTGAATTGAGCGGTGACGACAATTGTTCATAGGCGAACTGCCCTAGCCGAGCAAAGTCTCGCAGGCTAGCCAGTAAGCAACAACCACCGGTTTCAACACCGTTTGGTCTATCAAGTACCCAAAACGCATCGTTTTCCATGGCGTTGGGTTGCCATATTTTATCTTGTAAATAGGTAGCAGCATTGTTACCAATCGCTGAGCGTAAAAGCTCGCCAATCAAGTTCGACTCTGCAGTATTGTAATTAAACACGGTACCCGGCTCGTGCGCTCTTGAAAGCGCTTTGACATAGTTAATTAATGTTATGCCATTTGCTCCGCCTGCTTTTGACACATCCGAATTTGGGTCGCTGTAATCTTCGTTCCACTGAACGCCAGAATTCATGTGCAACACATTTTTAATGGTTACGCCCTCATAAGCCGAGCCTTTCAGCTGGGGCAAGTAGTCAACCATCTGATCATTTACGCTTGCTATATAGCCGTCTTTGATTGCAGCGCCAATCAGTAACGATGAAACAGATTTAGTGACTGAAAACGATATCCAGCGGGTGTTCTTATCATTTCCTTCTGTGTAATTTTCGTATACCAACTCACCGTCTTTTAGCACCACCATCCCTATCGCGCCTTTAAGTGCAATGAAATCTTCGATGGTATACTTCGTTTCTCCAACCTGGTAGGTAACACTTCCTAGACCGAGATCATTTAACACCATGGGTTTTGCATTTTTAGATTTTGCAACCACTCGCGTCGGCCACATTCTGCTAATGTTTTTAAAACCGATCGCACGCTCCTCTTGGGTCCAAAAGAGTATTTCACTGCTGCGCTCCACTAATTTACTCTTTTCGATAAACGCATCATCAGAACGTATACCGGCAGAAGCATGACCAATTATTATGCCAGTGGTGAATATTGATAACGTTAAAGATAAGGACAAAAAACGACTTGCATGTAGGCCGAACTGAGTGAATTTATTCATATACTTCATTTTTTGCTTTCCTAGCGTTGGCTGAATAGATAAACAAGACAAACCCATTTTAATGCTTAGCACTTTGCATCTAAAAATACGGTCAGTTTTCAGTCAACAACATATAACATTTGGTTAACATCGGCAAACTAAGCTGAACGTCGGCGAACCGCCAAAATCAGAAGGATACCGCGAAGACTTTGCTCTGGTTGAAAGAGTATCGTTTTGGCTCTATTCGTAAGATGAAACAATGCTAGAAATTACGAAAATCATACTAATAGGTATGCAAAAATGCGTACGAAGCGCCGCACTAAAAACCGTGCAAAGCAATATGAGACGACTACTTCGAGCTTGAAATGAAAGCGGTGTGCGGCAAATGTTTAAGATAGCCTGAGCACAGGGTACTGTTGACTTTTTTCTACCACTAAGTTGAGCGCAGCACTGCCAATTTCCTACGTAATTCACTATCCCATTTAGGCTGTTTAATCGGGAAAGCTTATTTTGCCCATGGTGATATTCGGGATCCCCTGCTCTAGGTTGCCAAACGGCTGTTGCCCACCAACTAGGCATTCGTTGGCTAATATGGCGAATAGCACCGCTTCTTTGGCGTCTGGGTCTATCCCTAGCTTGCTGGTATCTTGGATGGCCGTCACGTTGGGGCACAATCGCAAAATATGCTCCATCAACAGCGGGTTATGAATGCCACCGCCGCTTGCGTAAACTTTGAATTCTTCAAGCTCGATTGCGGCATCATTAATGGCATTTGCAATTGTTCTCGCCGAAAATAAATTCAAGGTGGCAAGTACATCTTCATGGGCTAATTGTTGGGTAGCTGAGTGCGCCTGAGCAACACTTAAATAGTCCAAATTGAATACTTCGGGGCCAGTGGTTTTAGGAAAATCTAGCGCAAAAAACGCATGCTCTAACAAGCTATCCAATAACCCTAAGTGCACCTTGCCCTGAGATGCAATTGCACTGTCTTTATCATAGTGTAATGGCGAAAAATGGCGCTGCACGTATGCGTCCATGATGGTGTTGCCAGGCCCAATATCTGAACTAAATACCGCACTTGCATCTGCTGAGCAGGGCAAAAAGGTCAAATTAGCGATGCCACCCATGTTCAATAAAATGCGATTCTCTTGCTTACTGGTGAAAAACAAGTAGTCCCCATAAACGGCTAGCGGCGCGCCCTCACCTCCCGCTGCTATATGTTTCTGGCGAAAATCCCCTATGGTCAAAATACCAGTGGTTACGGCTAGGTGATCCGCATCACCAATTTGCAAAGTGGCGTTGCCAAACTCACTTTGACCATGTTGACGTAACGGGCAGTGATAAATCGTTTGCCCGTGGCTAGCGATGGCATCGATGTCTGTGGCAGCTATATTCCACTTTTCTAAACATTGATTGACCATCTGACCATGCAAAACGCCTACCCAAGGGTTTAGCAAGGTCACCTGTTGCAAGTCCACATGGCGCTTAGCAAACACACTTTTTATTTTTTGTTTGTAACCATCGTCGTAATCCACGGTGCAAAATGCCACTAACTCGATTTGCGTGTCAGTGCCGTGCCCCTCAATGCGGCACAATGCCACGTCTAGTCCGTCTAGGGAGGTGCCACTCATCAAACCAATGATTAAGCGAGAGCGTTTTTTAGCGCTGCAATATAGTTGCTCGATGTGCTTGTTCATTATTTAATCTGCTCTTAATTACGACTGAGTAAGAATAATTTATCAATAAATATAAAATTAACAAGAAAGTTTTATTGCAATTTGTATTTTGCTGAGTAAATAATGAGTCTTGTGTACAAATAAGAATCACCAAAAGCACATTTTTCCATCGTGCTTTTTATTGCGCTTTCCATCGAATATTGACCTCGGGATAGAAGACAAATGAAACACAAAACGCATACTAGCAAGTTGCAACGACTCACCCTAACGCCCATCACGCTTGCAGTAACAGCTGCTTTTTTCAGTTGTGCCCCCATGGCGCAAGAGCAATCGCAAAAAGCAGATAAAACCGAAGTTATCTCCATTACAGGCTCTAGAATACAACGCACAGAGCTGGTATCAAGCAGTGCAGTAGCCAGTGTTGACCAAGTACAGATTAAACTAGATCGCGCCGTCAACGTGGAAGATATTACAACAAAATTACCCCAAGCAGCGGCGGGTGCAAACAGTACCGGCTCGACCGTAGGTGATTCATTCGGCTCTTCAACCATTGATTTACGAGGCTTAGGGCAAAACCGCACCCTAGTATTGATTGATGGCACGCGCGCAGTGCCATTTAGTTTCCGTAATTCTGTGGATGTTAACATGATCCCCACTGGCTTAATCAAGCGTGTTGATGTACTCACCGGCGGTGCCGCCGCTGTGTATGGCGCTGATGCAGTTTCTGGTGTGGTTAACTTCATCCTGAACGATGACTTTACTGGTGCTGAGTTTTCCAGCAGCTACGAAACCGCTGATGGCGGTAACGAAACTCTTAATTTTGAAGGTATTTTCGGCGGTGATATCGCTGATGGTTTAGGTCATATAACAGGCTACCTCGGCTACTCTGAAAGAAAAGAGTTATTAGCCGGCGAGCGTGATTATGCAATGCAAAATGCCAACGCCATCATTAACACTGGCGGTTACTATACCGACGTGGCAACAGGCAATGCCTTTGCCATTGGTGGAGGCGGAAATGTGCTTGATGAGCGCCAAACAACAAGCTCAACGGCTGATCTGTACCTGACTCAACCGATGAAACGTTTGTCGAGCGGCCTATTATTTGACTTTGATCTAACTGACAACGCCACGGCTTATGGTCGAGTCATGTACTCTCAAGTCACGGTTGAGGGTGCTGGCGCAAGCGGACAAGCACCGATATCGGTCAATCAAGCAGTGACGCTAACCGCAGATAATGCCTTTTTAACTGATGACATTCGCAATAGACTAACCTTTGATACTAACGGCAATGCACAAGTAAACGTAGAACGAAATCTAGGCCTTGGTGTACAGCACACAGAAGCTGAACGAGATTCAATTCAACTACAATTAGGCATCAAGGGCGATATCACTGATTACTTACGTTACGATGTTTACGGGCAGTACGGTAAAACAGATGAAACCGCGACCTTATATAATAACGCCTATACAGTTGACGGCGCTGGCAATAATCGCTTTGCGGCGTTGGCCAATAGTGTCGATTTGTTCGACCCGAATTTGGATTTATCCAATTTCAGTGACCCACTTATTTATACCACCCGAGAGCGCACTCAAAATGTGCTTGCAGCAACTCTGTCTGGTGACTCATCAGCCTTCTTTGAATTACCGGATGGTCCCATCGATTTTGCAGTAGGTTATGAATATCGCAAAGAAACGGGCGAACAGACGCCAGGGGACGCATTCAGAAACGGCACCAGTTTTGCAACTGTAAGCGCATTTGATATGGATGCTAGCTTTGACAGTGAGGAATTTTATGCCGAGCTGCTAATCCCTGTGGTATCAGACGTCGCCTTTGCCAAAGAGGTGAGCATTGAAGGGGCTTATCGTGTTTCCGAGTATTCTAATACCGAAGCAGAAGATACCTATAAAATTGGCCTTAACTGGGCGATTAACGATGATATTCGCTTACGTGCGAACAAACTAACCGCGTTTAGAGCACCCAACCTAGGTGAGTTTGCTAGCCCAATCAGTGGCTTATCACTTGCCTTATTCGATCAAACAAGTGATCAGTTTGTAGCCCGATTTGCTGGGCGTTATAACGGAGATCCTTGCTTATTGGGCACAGGCGATACAGCTCAGTGCGAACGCTACGGTGCACCTGCGATCGGTACAGCTTATGATTCGAGCACAGCGGAGTATACCTATGGAGGCAACCCAGACATTAAGCCTGAACAGGCCGAATCTGAGACCCTGGGTATCGTCTACACCCCTGAGTACATTGACGGTTTCGATATCTCAATCGATTATTATCACATTGATATCTCTGATGCCGTTAGCCAAATTCAACCTGGCGCGGCGTTACAAAGCTGCTATATCGATAACCCTGATGCGAACAATCCATTATGTGGCGCTGTTTTGCGTGACTCAACCACTGGTTTTATCACCACAGCTATCGTTAATGACTTCAACTTGGCATCGATTGAACAAAGCGGTATTGATATAGCGACCAATTACATCATGGATGCGCCTGACGCCATTGGAGGTAAGCTCAAGTTTAGTTATCAAGGTAACCTAGTTACCAAGCAAACCCGCCAAAACAATGCCACAGTGGCGGCTATTGATTGTAAGGGGACCTACGGCAGCGCCTGCTCCGGCGACTTTGCCAGCGTGTTGCAAGCTGACTACAAGCACAGAGCAACCCTTGATTGGCAATTAGACACCATAAACATGCAGCTAGGTTGGAGACGAATAGGCGATGTAGATTACGCGTCTGACCGCTCCACTAGCATTAGCGCCCAAGATTATTTTGACTTCGCCGCATCTTGGCAAGCAACCGAGCAAGTGGTGTTAAACTTCGGTATCGACAACCTGTTTGACAAGCAACCGCCTACTCCATCAGCAGGAGCAAATCATTTCAATACAGTCAGTGATTACGATGTAATAGGCAGAACAATTGGATTAGCTATTCGTTACTCCCCCAGTTTGTAGTGGCTAACTTGTAGTGAACGCGGTTCATGAGATGTGTCACCAGAATTATCACTAAATTACTGGTAAATTCAATCAAGCCCTGCATTAGCAGGGCTTTTTTATCAGCTCAGCACGCATAGACCGATCGTTAATGCATTTATACGCTTTGTTAGCTATGACTATGGAAAAACGTGCGCCTATTTCGGTAAAATGAGGCATCATCTCAACAGAATTTGAGGTAAGGGTAATCGACTTCAATTTAGCGTATACAGTAAACTAGGCTGCTTAATTAAATGCTGTGGAACAATCAAAAATGAAACCTAAAGTATCACCACAAGTTGAACAGCAAGCGATGAAGTTTGCTAAGGGAAGACAAAAAAGTGGCCAAACGAAAGAGCAAACCAAGCTGATTGCTCAAGGCATTCAAAAAGGCATTGCGGATTACAAGAAGCAACAGGGGATAAAATTACGTGAAATTGACAAACAGCGTAAACAAAAAGCCAAACACGTTGCTGATAAACCTAATGAGCCAACAATCCAAGTTCTCCCAACCGCAGCTTTTAATCCCTTACCATGGGGCCTTTTAGCCCTGAGTTGGATTGGGTTTATCGCATATGTAGTTTGGCAGAGTTATTAACTGACTTTAGCAAGCATACCAGCCTATTTGGCCTCTGAACTCAACATATCGACACCGGCGCTGGTCTTGATTATCACCTAAACTAACGACAAAGCACTCGCTCACCATCCACTGTGAGGACTCAGCGCAAACACCTCCATTCCAAACATTTGTTCGCCTTACCTTTATTGTTCATTTTTCAAACAGATACTACGCTTATGTTGTGTTTAATGCCGCGGAATAAAATGGCGACAAGAAAGCATAAAAAGAAAATCTAATACTTACATTAGCCCTCTCGATTCAGACGAGTTCTAGCACAACTTGAATAAAGAGCCATTATTTTACACATCATAAAAAGGAAAGATTGATGTCTAATATCGCTGGTAAATCCTATGCTATGAACGTTATCACACCGCTCACAGGCTGGGTATATTATTGGAATAGAGTGAAATTCGCCGCTGTTCAATTTTCAGTTTCAAGGAAACTAGGCACCACTGGGTTTTGGGGTAATTTGGTGCCAATGAAACTAGCGGATTTAATCTATGAGCGTTTAAACGGATTATTAACCTTGTCGCTCATTCATTATGCTAGATGGACGGTAATCAAGAAATTTCCACACATACATGCCTCGCAACCAAAAGAGCAGCTCAAGTACCATTACATGATGTTTTTCAGTAATTTCAATGGCAGTTGGAAGCAATATGTCGATTCATTTCATATGGCCATACCCAACGGGCTGGACATGCTCTGGTACAAAAATGTTAAGTACCCAAACTCCGTCCCGCTGCAACCCTTTCACAATTACATTACCTACAACCAGATTTGGACCAATCATTATTATAACGCTTACCCACTAGCGGCATCGAACGATATTAAGGGCGCAGAGGCATTGACCAATGTGCTCAAAAAATTCATTGACGAAAGCGATCTAAACAATAACCCGGAGTTATTTCAGCGGCGCTTCGAACTACTGCTAGACGAGCAACAGCGTAATTTAGGGTTGATGGCGCCTACTCCTATCATTAGCTTGTCAGCCGAAGCAGTTATGCAAAGGGAGGCGTAAATCATGGGAAATCGATTTGGAGATGCTTACGGCCTTACGGTGCTGATCCCCGTTAAGCCAGGCACAGAGAATAACAGAGCTTATGATAAAATTATTCGCGACCAGCTACAGAGTTGGCCAAAACATAATGAGTCTCCCCTAGCTCGGGTACCAAATACCTATCTTGCCAGAGTCTTTTTACTACAAGATGTGTTTTACGAAGGAGCTCCCGCTGTTGAAGAACACCTGAAAAACAAGTACCTCGTGTTCACCAGCAATTTTCATGGCGACCTCGACACCTACCTTTATGGTATGTGGGAGGAGATTAGCGATGTACTGCAAGTATTACTTAAATACTGTTTTGCTTTTGAAAGTGTTCATTCGGCCACTGAATTTGTGCGATATATTAAAAAATGTCAGATCAATAACAGCCTGTTTTTCAATGGTTCCAACGATAAGCCGCTGCCAGAGCAACTCAAAGCGTTGTACGTCAAACAAGCCTTTATTCACTTCGCGTACTTAACGCAACATTTGCGCAATCAAGGTGACGAGGGAGCAATCAATCTTCAGCAATCCTTCAAGAAATTCGTCACGTTAATTGATATTGAAAACCTTGACGGTAACACCTGGCCCGTTGCCGCTACCCATGTACCGGTCGAAATAGAGCAAGACGTGAAAGCCACAATCATTGGTCACAAGGAGGCGAGCAAATGAATACGCGTAATACGGTATTAGATTTACATGACATCCAAGGAAACATAGTGTTCGGTTACGGGCGTTGGGGCTACCCGGTGTCTCGCTATCTATTTTTTAAAATTAACAATAAGCGCCAAGGCATGGCGTTCGTGAAAGACCTGATTCCTCTCATCACTAGCTCCGCCCCGCTTGATAAACAAAATAACGGTACTGCGTCACAAGCCACTACCAATATCGCCTTTACCTACGCCGGTCTGCGCGAACTGGGCTTACCTGATGAGTCCATGCGCAGCTTTCCTCAAGACTTTCGCATGGGCATGAAAGCGCGCAAAGACATACTGGGTGACGATGGTCCTAGTGCCCCAGAGCACTGGGATCCTATTTGGTTGAATCAATATGACGTGCACGTGTTTTTAAGTATTAATGCAACATCAGACACGCAACTAGTGCAGCGTTACGAACAGATTTTGCAGCTTATTGATAAGACAGGCGATGGAGTAATTCTACTCAGTGGTCATCGGGCTGGTGATGGCAGTACCTTAAGTGACTACCAATCAGGCAATGCCATCGTTATTGATGGTAAACCGACGGCAAATGAACATTTTCACTATGTGGATGGCATCAGTAACCCGGTTTTTAAAGGGCAAGGCAGAAATCGCGCTGAAACAGTGGGGGCAGGTAAACCTACTAGAGCAACAGCGACAAGTGAAGACGGCTGGGAGCCCCTTGAAGCCGGTGAATTTGTGTTAGGGCATAGAGACGAAAGTGGCGAGTACCCTATTGCGCCCAAGCCAAGGTTACTGTCGTTTAACGGTAGTTTTATGGTCTATCGCAAACTTCATCAAAACGTGGGTAAATTTACCTCCTACTTAAAAACGACAAGCGAGCATTACAGTGATGCTAATTTAAGCACTGAAGAAAAACAGGAAATATTGAAAGCGAAATTTGCTGGTCGCTGGTCAAATGGCGCGCCTTTATCGACCTACCCTGATTACGCTTCGGCGAAAGAATTTGGCGAACAATGGCAAAGCGCCACTGACGTGTTGTTTTACCAACCAGATGCCACACCTGATGAGAAGAATAAAGCCAGAGAAATATACGAAATCTTAAAAACACAAAGACGTGGATTCAATTACGATCACGACATTGAAGGGGCGAAATGCCCGTTAGGCGCTCATACTCGGCGCACTAACCCTAGAGGGTCTCTCGAATTTAATACTCAAGGCGCTTTCGACACGCCAGGGGCAATGGTCAACCGTCGTCGTATTCTAAGAAGAGGTTTACCCTACGGTCATTCCAGCGATCGAACGAATAACAGCGCAGAGCACGGTACTATTTTCATAGTCATCAACGCCAGTATTGAGCGCCAGTTTGAATTCGTGCAGCAACAATGGATTAACTATGGAAACGACTTTAAACTCAGTAACGAAAAAGACGTTTTACTGGGAAATCATGGTGAGACACATGACGGAAACCCCGATGGCAGAACGGTAATAAATGCAAATAGAGCCCTAGGGCAACCCACCTTTATGTGTTCCGGCATGCCACGATTTGTAGAAACCCGAGGTGGTGACTATTTCTTTATCCCCAGCTTGACTGCATTACGCATGATTGCAGAGGGGATCATCGATCCTACTTGAGGACGCCAAGCCTACAAACCGCAGCCGAACTGTGCTGACAACGTGACCAGCTTCAAAAACAAAAAAAGTGGACATGCTTTTTACCTGCATGTCCACCTAAAGCACTTATCTAACCGCTTAGTACATGTACTGACTGCCATCAACAAGTAAAGCAAATCGGCATAACGAAACGAAGCTCAACCGAAAAATTCTCAACTAATTAGCCTACAGTTTGCTTTGTATTAAATGCGTTATTTGACGGTATTTAATGTATCGCCATTCTCGTTTTTTTCATTATCTAAGGTGTAGTCTCGCAGTTCTGGCGGATATGTATCTCTGAGTATTTCAAGTACGGGGGAATGAAAATCGCGTACGTACAGAATATAAGTCACCCAAATCGTTGCAACAATAAATGCCACTGGGTGCAAGAACCAAGTAGATGCGGCGATACCATAATAATATGAGCGAATGCCACGATTGAATTCATTACCAGCGCAAGAGTTAACTCTAGCCATACGCTTAGCGGTTTTGATTCTATATTCCTCTGAAGGCATATTCCCGCGATATGGGCTGCCGCCAATCAAAATACACAAAAAGTTAAACTGTCTTAAAGACCAAGTGAATTTGAAGTAAGCGTTAACAAAAATGAAAATAAGTAAGATAAGTTTAAGCTCAATTAAACCGCTGGATACCGCTTGAGCAAAGGGCATATCCTCTGAAAAACTTAGCAAGCGCTCTACTGAGCCCACCAAAGCAAACAAGCCGGCAATAATGTAAATCGTGGTTGAAGCATAAAAAGACACACTTGCCATTAGATTACTCGTCAGACCTGCACAGGCAACCGGAATTTCCCGCGCCGCTGATTCCATCGCCCACTGCAGGCGATATTCGTGCGTGATCCCGATAAGCCCTTTGCGACCCATTTCACCGCGCTCTAATACAAAGCGATAACCCATCCAACAACTAAAAAACAACGCGATACCCAAATAATCCACCCAAGATAATAGCAATACAATATTCTTCAGGTCGTCCATATGTTTACAATCCTCTTGTGGGTATTCGGCAGAAACTAAGTTGAAAGTACTCGAAGCACTCCGGCCATTTTTCGACCTAAAAAGCCAACTAAAATTCGAGTAAGCTTTCTTCCTAGTCTATTGGCACAACAAAGTGATACATTAAAATGGTGACAATTCTTTGGGAGATTGTCGAAGTAACATTTTGAGTTTACCTAAACCTGCAGCAAAGTGTTGCTCAGAATCAATCGCCATCACAGACAATCTTACTTCGTTAGATGAAACACCACTTACGCTAAAATAGGATGCGCTGCTAACGAGTAAACCCTGACTTTTCGCTATCATCGCGAAATTATCAGCCCCCCACCCATCTGGTAACGTAAGCCATACTTGGTAGCTGGTAGGCTGACAGTTGTAGCAATACTCATCGAAGTATTGCTGAAATATTAGTTGTCGCGACTCAGCAATTTCTCGCTGTTGGGCTGCTAAATCAAACGCCATTCCACTTTCTATAATCTGACTCGCCACTTCAAATACCAAAGGAGTGGGTAACCACATCATCGCTCGAATAAATGCAGACAAACGAGTGCTTTGCCCTTTAGGGGAGACAATAAAACCGCAGCGCATTCCGGGGCTGATGGCTTTGGATAAGCTACTTACATGAAAACTTTTGTGAGGAACATAGCAACTAATTGCTGGCAATACGTCTTTATTCAGAAATCCATAGATGTCGTCTTCAATCAACCAGCAAGATGAAGCCTCTATAACGTGTGCAATCTGTTGACGGCGTTCGATGGACATAGTGGCGCCGGTAGGATTCTGATGTGACGGAACAACAATCACAAGTTTTGGAGACAACGTCTTCATTATGTGGATAAGCGCCGCAGGTTGCATACCTTGTTCGTCCATTTTAACACCCACTACTTTTCGTCCTAAAAATGTAGCGATAGATAAAATACCTGGATAGGTTTGCTCTTCCAGTGCAATTAGGTCACCTGGTTGAGTATATAACTGTATCAGCGTAGAGAGCGCATGCTGTGCTCCACCAGTTAGATGAACTTGTTCTACCTCTGGCTCATACAAGCCGTATTTAGCAGGCCACAACCTGCCAATTTCCTTGTGTTGAGCTAATCCGGTATTTTCTGAGTAAGCATATAAATCAGCGTTAATGTCCCCACTGAAGCAACGTTTAAACTGATTGTGAAGAGCAATAATATGCTTAGATACACGAGGCTGAAGAATTGAGAAATTGTATTCATTCTGAGATTGAGTCGAACGAATGACATTGGATAAAGATGCGGGATCAGCGACATAGCTACCTCTTCCAACAAAGGACTCAATTTTATTCTCTTGCGCAAGTAACGAATAAGCCTTGGAAACAGTCACTGCTGTCGTGTCAAGTTCCTCTGCCAGCGCCCTGTGTGTCGGCAATTTATTACCAACCTGAAATTCACCTATATCAATTTTGGCTTCGATAACGCGGGCAATGTCCTGATACTTACTGCTTTTCATATTCCAACTTCTTTACCTGCACAAATCAGAATTATACCTAGCGCGTCATCGCAACTCAATTATTAGAAGAAGCAACCTACCGTTATATGTTATATCAAAATAACACTCAATTTTAATTTGATATATATCAATTCGATTAATAATATACGCCAAGATAATTTCTTATAACTCGTACACTGAGATTTTGAAGGACTATTAACAATGGAACAATTACTGAGGGACGTAGGAATTGGTGGTGACAAAACCACACAAGAGCTGTTCATTTCTAATGCTGTGGCCGAAAGGATTAAAAATAGGCTATCTGAGGGAAGGTATAATACGGACCTCGACTTAATTGCGGCAGCACCTTGGATAGCCGAGCAGCTGAGACAATTACTACCGAGCAACGTTATCGATGTCCTTAATGCATTCGGCTCCCAAGACAGATTTACCTGTTTAACCATCAGAGGACTCCCGACCGAAAAGCAATTGCCAGCCACACCTTACCAAGATTATTTAACGCCGGAGCACATCCCCTTAGTATGCGCACTTAACATTGGAATATATCAATTAACTAATGTCATGCCCGTTGCTTATCAAAATGAGAATAAGGGGCGACTGTTACGCCATATCGGGCTGGATTAACACTAAAAAGGAAGCACAGAAATGAAACTAAGCACGGCATTTATTGGAACGGGAGTCATGGGATATCCCATGGCGGGACATTTACACAATAATGGTTATAACACTCGAGTGTTTAATCGAAGCACGACTAAGGCCGAGCGTTGGAAGCAAGAGTTTGCAGGAGCGACAGCGACCTCACCGAGAGAGGCGGCCACCGGTGCTGATATCGTTTTTGTTTGTGTCGGCAATGATCAAGACGTTCGTTCTGTGGTTTTTGGGCCTAATGGTGTGTTAGCCGGGATGCATAAAGGTGCGATATTGGTCGACCACACGACCACATCGGCAGATCTAGCCTTATCACTTGCCACTGCATGTAATGAGGCAGGCTGCTTTTTTATTGACGCTCCAGTGTCCGGCGGCCAAGCCGGTGCGCAAAATGGCAAATTGACTGTAATGTGCGGTGGAGACAGAGACATATTCCAAAAAGTTAAGCCATTAATGGAAAGTTATGCTCAACAAATTCAACTACTTGGCGAAACTGGTCAAGGGCAACGCTGCAAAATGGTGAATCAAATTTGTATTGCCGGTGTGCTCAATGGTTTGAGTGAAGCATTGTTAATGGCAAAAGCTGCTGGCTTAGATATCAATCAAGTCGTAGACACATTAAAACATGGAGCTGCGGGCTCATGGCAAATGGAGAATAGGCTTAACTCCATGGCCCAAGGTCAATTTGACTTTGGTTTCGCAATCGATTGGATGCGCAAAGATTTGGCTATCTGTTTGGCCCAGGCCCAGGCCTACAACATTCCACTGCCTATGACTCAAAAAGTGGACAGCGCTTATGCTGAATTACAAACCCAAGGATTTGGGCGCTGCGATACATCAGCATTAGTTCAAAGCCTTAATAGCCAAATCAATCTAGGTGATATTTAAGGAGCATAAACATGGACTTTTTAAGCATAGATCTAACTTTGTGGGTCATTGGTGCACTGATATTGTCAGCGTTCGCAGCGGGCTTCATCGACAGCGTCGCTGGTGGCGGAGGACTCATTCTCGTGCCCTCATTTATACTCGCTGGTCTCCCTCCACAGGTAGCATTAGGCCAAGAGAAAATTGTCAGCACGTTAGGGACAATCGCCGCCATTCGTAATTTTATTAACGATAAAAAAGTAATTTACAAAGCTGTCATAGCCGGGATACCTGCGGGGTTAATAGGGGCATACGCTGGGGCTGAAATGATCTTATATTTTGACCCAAGCACAGTAGGCAAAATTATTCTGGGCTTAATGCCTTTCGGCATTTTACTCTCGTTCATACCAAAAACGAGCGGCCCCTCTGAGACAGGTAAAATCACGCCGTTCAAGCTTTATATTGGTGTCCCATTAACCGTTTTTGTGATTGGCTTTTATGACGGCTTTTTCGGCCCGGGAACAGGAAGTTTCCTAATATTGGCACTGCATTATATTTTACGCTTTGATTTAATTACGGCCTCTGCCAACTCAAAGCTATTCAACTTTTCGTCTAATATTGGTGCGCTAATCGCTTTCATCTTGGCGGGTAAAGTGTTGTATGTGCTAGCTATCCCTTTAGTTATCGCCAATTTAGCTGGTAATCACGTCGGCAGTAGCTCAGCCATCCGATATGGTCCTAAAATGGTACGAACGACGCTCACGTTTTCAATGTTGTTGCTCATGGGCTCACTCAGTTACAAGTTCGTGTTCTGAGTTGACGCAGGATTAGAAAAATACTTATTAATACCACTACAGTATTTTTCTCATCCCGCAATAAGAGACAAAAAGTAGGTTAGTTTGTCATTCGAGGTTAACGTTGCAACGTATGCTTGTTTAGATAAGCCAGCGTTTAAGCTGTGTGGTTCTTCCTATAAGAGGACGACAGAGCCTCTGTATCAATGACGATTGAGACATTGTGCGACGTTATTGCTTTTCTAAGGTTCTATTTTCTTCAAGGTTGAACTGGGTATCTTTTTTAACGGGCGTTTCTGTTCGTTGAATAGGCTGATTTCGAACGCACGATAGGGCATCTGACATGTACTGGCAGGTGCCGATGTATAAATCATTATGGGCCCCTCGGTAATCACAGGCCTGAGACCGCTCTTTCAGTTCACATGCATCAAGGGCTTTTATATTCAGTTGGCCTACATGTGCCGTTGCGTTGCTACTGGCTAGCAGTGGTAAGATCGCAGCGCACAGAATGCGACACTTCATGATAAGCTCTCGAGTTAACGTCACAGGGGATACTCCCCCAGCGGCTCTCATTTAGCGCTCCCTAGGCGGTGGGCCGCCTGCTTCGTTTGGCGCTCCATCCGGTCTGCCACCGGGAGGACCCCCATCAGGACCTACGCCAGGAGGGCCACCTGCAGGTCGCACAGACTCTCCATGTAAACAACCAATGAACATGTTCTCGCTTGGGCTTGCTGCATGATAATGATAGCCTCTTGTATCATCAGTCGTCCCTCTGCACTCATCCAAAGATTCTTCGTTACCCTTAGCATCGCGCATGGCATAAATGCCATACCCATCAACAGCATAGCCAATTAACGGTGCGTGCCCATCATCACTTGCTTGAGCATCGCTACAGCCTGTTGTTGAATGATAGTGATACCCTTGATGCAGATTAATATGACCACCACAGTCATCAAAAGCGGCAATCGTGTAGCTACCCAAAATCTCGCTAACCGGTGCAGGGCCAGATAACTCTGTTCCATCTAACGCGATACCCACCGTATGCAGTCGCCCGGTGTTAGCAGAGGGAATGGGTGTGGTTGGAATTAAATAGGTTAAAGAAAAATCCTCATCAAGATAGCTCAACTCACACTCAATGCAGTTCTGCTTATATTGTTCTTCAACATCAGGTCTAGCTGCCCCTGAGCAAGATTCTTTGTCAGCGGTGTAACGTATTTTTCCTGTTTTAGCATCGTAGAGTAACCATTTTTCATCACCGTAATATTCATCAAGCGTTAAGATGAAGTTACCGGTAAGGTCGACTAAGTCCCCCTCTGCATCTTTGCTGAACCAACTTCCTGAGACGTCAGCGCCATCGTCGATTGTTCTGGGGCAAAATGGGCCTGGTGCTCGCCCTGCTGGCGCGCCAGAAGTGATAAATTGGTAACAGGTGGTAGCGGTACCCTGGGCTGTTTCGCAATCAACCATTTTAGGCGGTTGTAAAAATGCCCCGTCAGCAAATAACGAAACCTCTAACCCCGCATTTTTGGTTGACTCTTTCCCTGCGGGTGATTCTGATGAATCATCGCAAGCAGCAAGGCCGAATACACTAAGGGTAATTAACCCCACGAATAAACTCTTATTTATCGTGCCCTTTTTAGTCTTCGTGCCCATATTATCGGTCCCTTAATTCAAATTTAAACCCGCTTGATATATTCAATAATCGCACAAATGAACGATTGTATGTGGATATTTACCTAGAATTACATTGCTTGTAACGCGTGCAAATAAGCACCTAAAAAAAGTGAGTCGCTTATGTTGTATTGTTTATGGCTCTTATCTAGTTTCTACCAATGTCTCTCTTATGACAAAGATTGAAGTGCAGATGACAAACCACCAACTACGCAGTGAAGGGTAAATGAGCCGTGTCCAGCATTGAAAATGAAAGAGGCATTGGATAAAACAGCGTTGAAGGATAGTCTCGCCTGCCAAATTGTTATAACATCACATTTTTCACACCTACTCCCCTCTGAGAGATATATAATGTTGTTGCCTGCTCCTACATCAGCCATTCCCACAAACATAATTACAGGCTTTTTAGGAACAGGGAAAACCAGCCTTATTAAGCAGTTACTTATCCTAAAACCCAAAGATGAGCGCTGGGCGATTTTAGTCAATGAGTTCGGTGAAGTTGGAATAGATGGCGCTTTTTTCAAAGGGCGACCTGAAGATAATATTTACATCAGAGAAGTGCCCGGGGGTTGTATGTGTTGCACCTCGGGCTTGCCCATGCGAATAGCGCTCAATCAGTTAATTTCCTATGCTAAACCCCACCGGCTGTTAATTGAGCCGACAGGTGTAGGCCACCCTAAAGAAGTACTCGCTGCCTTGCAGCAACCCCATTATCAAGATGTGTTTGATATTCAGGCAACGCTTACGTTAGTGGATGCCCGCGTAATCGCTCAGCCGCGTTATCGTGAAAACCTCATTTACCAAGAACAGTTGTCCATTGCCGATCGTATTATTGCGACCAAAATCGATTTATATAAAGGTGATGAAGTTGGCCATTTAAAAAGCTATCTTGCAGAGCAAGGCTTAGCCAATACGCCTTTGACTATGTTAGATAGTCCTCTGGCTGATCTGTCTATACTTGCGGGCACGACCGGCAGTGTTACAGTTAAAGCTCAGGCTTTATCTGACAAGTCTGAACATAAACATGAACACGAAAAAGAAGAGTCGCTAGTTGATGATTTACAGCAAGCGTTACAGCGAACTGGCCGCGTTACAATAGAAAACGCCGCACAGGGGTTTTCCTCTCAAGGCTGGATATTCAATGGCGATAAAATATTTGATTTCACTCAGGCGATGAACTTGCTCAGTGTGGTTGAGGTGGATAGGTTAAAAGCCGTGCTTATTACTGAAAAGGGTATTTTCGGATTCGATAAAGTTGACGAGGTGCTGACCTGTATTGACCTTGATGAAAGCCCAGATTCTCGCCTTGAGATCATTGATGCTGACGCGACTAGAATTAGCACTGCTGTGAATAAATTAGAAAGTACGCTCTTTGCCTAAAATGAGAAGTTCCAGCGCGGAATACACGCCCACGAAGGCATATTGTCAGCGAGATATTGCAATAGGTGCCTGATATTTTTTATAAGGCCTAAGCTTATGGTCGCTTTAACAAGACTACAGAGCACAGTCACCAGTGTTGGCATCGCCTTTACTAATGCTAATATTGTACTACAAGCGCTGTTAGCAAAGGCGTAACCTGTCGGTTAGATACGTGAAGCAGATTGATGAGTAACGTTAAGGTCTAAAATGACATAAGACTCCTTAAAGAGCTATTGGCCTGTTCTTTTTGTACATACACATCTGGTAAAAACGCAATTCCCTTCCCTTGCTTCACTAAGGAAAGCAGGACAAGCATTTATTGCGCTTTCGGCTTTAGCTTTGACTTAGGCTTTCTCATCTTCTTGTTCGCTTGGTCCTTGCGCGCTATCTTCTTGCCCGCTGTCTTCTTGTCCCTCTTCCTGCTCTAACTGTTTAAGTTCTGGGCCATCGCTGGCTAATAGCAATGCAATCCAGCGGGTATCTTGGCCGGACTCTAGAGCGATTTTAACGATCATAGTCAAAGGTACTGACAACAGCATACCGACGGTGCCAAGCAACCAGCCCCAAAAGATTAAGGATAGAAATACCACCAACGTGGACAAGCCTAAGCCACGTCCCATATATCTTGGCTCAACTATATTGCCCATCACGGTATTCGTCACAACAAACCCCAACGCGGTTAAACCTGCAACACCTGGCCCTAATTGCACTAGCGCAAGTAATACCGCTGGAATAGCGGCGATTATCGAGCCAATATTTGGAATGTAATTTAATAGAAACGCCATCATCGCCCATAACAGGTAATGGTCTACACCTAAGAAATACAACCAAAGGCCAATCACCAAACCAGTAGCTAAGCTTACGAGAGTTTTAATCGCCAAGTAGTTTTTGACCGACAGTAAGAACTTGTCTATTTGCCGCATCTTCATGTTCGGATCGTCTAAAGCAATATGAATTTTGCGAGGAAACGATTCGGCTTCAAACAGCATGAACACCACAATCAGAAGAATAAGCAAAAAGTTTGTTAGAACACCACCAAGGCTAGTTAATAAGCTAGTTGCCATATTCATAGCTGCGCCAGGGTCAAGATAAGACAACAGCTGGTCTTGATTAAGTTGTATATTGAAATCGTTTAAGCGCCCGATAACGAAAGAGAATTGCTCGACCAATTGTTTACGGTATTTTGGTACGTTTTCGCTAAAGTCATTCATAGATTGCCCAACAAGCCCCGCGAGCATAAATCCAAAAACAACGATAAGCAGTATAACCGATACAACGGATAACGCTCTTGGCACCCGATAACGATTAGCCCAGTTAATTATGGGGCTGCAAGACATCGCAATAAAAATTGATAATAGGAATGGTACGACGATTGTGCTTGCCGCCTTAACGCCTGCGAGAACAACAACAAGTGACGCGAGTATTAATAACACTTTCAGCGAAGGAGAGTATTTCATTTGCATGGTTGATGTCACCTGTATAGTGAGTGAAAAAAGATAGTGGAAAGTTAGGTTGTTTTATAGCCTTACGCTGTGTATTTAGTATTATGAAATATATCAATGACAACTTGATATTATCCGTGTACAAAACCTTTAAAAGATATTAACGTACTGATTTTAGGTTATTTTTACGTCGTAAAACAAGAGTGGTAACAATATGAAGTTAAATCCAGCGACGATCAGGATAAAAAATCTACGCTTGCGTACCTATATTGGTATTAATGAAGATGAAATAAAAAACAAGCAAGATGTCATTGTAAACGTGAAAATTGAATACAAGGCAGATCAAGCGACAGGTTCCGATAACATGGACGATGCCCTTAATTATAAGATTATTACCAAACGCATTATTCAATTGGTTGAAGATAATCGCTTTGCGTTATTGGAAAAATTAACCGCTGATGTGTTGGCAATTGCAGCGGAACACCCTAGGGTGATTTATGCTGAAGCCGAAGTTGACAAACCTCATGCTTTACGGTTTTCAGATTCAGTTTCCCTTCGTCTTTCGTGCTCTAAAACGTAACAAAACAAGGATTTTCTATGCGTATTTTGATTACTGGAGGTACAGGATTAATTGGTTCTAATTTAATCCCAAAGTTAAAGCCAAATGATATCACAGTGGTCACTCGCAACGTATCGCAAGCAGAGCTGATACTAGGTCACAAGGTCACGTTGATTTCGTCATTAGACGAATTCGAAAACCTTGATAATTTTCACGTGGTCATCAACCTAGCGGGCGAACCAATAATCAATAAACGTTGGTCAGATGAACAGAAAAAAGTTATCGAGCACAGTCGATGGGATATCACTGAAAAGTTAATCTCGTTGATGAAAGCCAGTAACGATCCTCCATCGTTATTCGTCAACGGCTCTGCCATTGGCTATTATGGTCGCCAAGGCGACGAGATAATCGATGAAGATTTCGACTCGCCGAATGATGAATTTAGCCATCAGTTATGTGAAAGATGGGAGTTTTTAGCCAAGCAAGCCGAATCAGAGCGCACACGCGTGTGCATTATTCGCACTGGGATCGTTATCACCCGTCGAGGCGGGGCATTAATGAAAATGGTCCCACCCTTTAAGTTTGGCTTGGGTGGCCCGATGGGGTCAGGGAAACAATACATGTCTTGGATCCACTTAGAAGACATGCTAGACGGGCTGATTCATATTATTGACAATATTGAGTGCAAAGGGATATACAACTTTACGGCACCGAACCCCGTGACAAACGCCCAGTTCAGTAAAACACTTGCGTCGGTGCTGCATCGCCCAAGCTTGCTACCAATGCCGTCTTTCGCCCTGCGAATAATAATGGGCGAGGCAGCAGATCTACTGCTATACGGGCAACGCGTCATTCCCAAAAGATTGCAAGAAAGCGGTTATCAATTTCAGTACCCTGAGTTGGAACATGCGTTGGAGTGCTTACGACTGTAGCGCTATGACCAAGCAAACAAGACGCACTGAAATACAAGATAAGTAAACCCAGAAAAGCCGATAAATTAATTACGATTTATCGGCTTTTTACTTTTGGCTTTTATAAAATCAGCTTTATCTACAGAGCTTGTTTAACAGATCACACCATTTGACGCAGGAGATGGCTGGTATTTAAGCGCAGCAAACGCCAGCAACCAACCATACCTAAAGCCCCTACGACGATAGCACCCACAACAGGAGCAATAAACCAGTACTCCCAATGCAACATGGCTTCCATTTCAAACACTTGGCTTTGTAAAAAGAACAGGCTGACTTCATTGGCAAAGGCAGCCATTAGCCCTGCAACCAAACCAATAATAATAAATTCGAACAACACACTGGCTCGTATCAAACGCCCTTTCGCCCCCAAGGTACGTAAGATGGCTAGCTCTTGCTGTCGCTCGTCCATACTGGCTTGCACCTGTGCAATTAGTACTAATGCACCTGCAGCAAGCACAAGCACCAATATAAACTCAACCGCTAATGATACCTGTTGCACGATACCGCGAAGTTGCTCTATGCGGGCATCAACGTCAAATAAGGTGACACTGGCAAAAGGCTTCATCAAATCTGTGATATCTGATTTTCTCGACTTGTCTAAGTAAAAGCTGGATAAATACGTCGGCAAATACCCTTCCATCGCCTGCGGCTGAATAACAAAGAAGAAGTTTGGCTGCATAGTTTGCCAATTCACTTCACGTAAACTGGATACTTGTGTATTAATGATTTCACTGCCGACATTAAAGGTTAGTTTGTCACCTAGTTGAATATCAAGCCTATCAGCAATTCGCGCTTCAACAGATACCCCGTACAAACCACTTTCAAGAGGCTCACTAGAATCAAACCATTTACCAGCAGTGATAACATTCTCATGCTGTAATTCATCACTCCATGTCAGGTTGGCTTCTCGCCCTAACCCCTCGCGCCCCTGTCGCTCACCAGGCTCTTCATCTTCTTTGCTGACTGCTGTTGAAACCTTTTCATCATTAATAGCCACAAATCGACCACGTACCACCGGGTAAAAATGTTCAATATCGACATTTTCTTGCGCAAAATGCGCCTGTAAGTCAGGTAGCTGCTGTTGTGTAATATTCACGAGGAAGTAATTCGGCGTGCCTTGGGGAAGCTGATTTTGCCACTGGGCTATCATGTCGTTGCGCATGACCAACACAATCAATAACAGCATGATGGTTACAGCAAAACTAATAAGCTGAACAGCATTATCCATGGCCCTGCGACGTATACGTGCCCATGCAAGTTGCCATGCTCCCATTTTACCACTGCCAAGCCTGCGGCCAAGCCAAATCAAACCGAAGGTGACAAGCAGTAAACTCATCACCAGTAAAATACCTGAGCCGAACAAAATAGCGCTTAAGCCCAAATTACCACTGTACGCCCACATCAAACTGAAAATAGCCCCCCCTGATGCTAAAAATTGAATGAAGCGTGAACTTAATGATGCCCCCAAGTCACGCCGCAAAACCCGCAGCGGTGAAACCGAGAAAAGTTTAAGTAGAGGATAAAGTGAAAATAGCACTGCGCAGATAGCACCAGTAAAAACAGCGATAATCAGTGGTCGCCAAAACCACACGTCAAGTGACACATCTACGCTGCCAGCTAGCGCCAAGACCACAACTTGTTGGATCAAAAAGCCCAGTACAGTACCGATCGCAATTCCCAATACAGTAATGAAAGTGATTTGCAGCAAATACACTTGCTGCACCATTTTTTTACTAGCGCCTAATGTCTTCATGATCGCAACAGGATCATAGTGGCGTTGACTGTATCTTTGCGCCGCTACCGCAATTGAAACGGCTGCTAAAACGATAGCTAACAAACTAGCCAATAAAAAGTATTGCTCTGCCTTGGCGATAGAGCGGCCGATTGCTGAGTCATCGTCGCTGACTGACACCCAGCTTTGTAGCTCTTTATCTAATTGCGGCAACAGCCAGTCGTAATAATCATTTAAATCCGCATCACTGCCCGTAAAGAAGTAACTGAAAGAGGCACGACTACCAGGACCAATAATGTTCGTTGCAGCTAAATCTTGCTCGCTTATCAACACCTTTGGATCGCCGCCAAACACGCTGAAACCCGCATCAGGCACTTCTGACAAAACCTTGCTGACGGTGAATGCTTTGTCACCTACTTCAATTACCTGCCCTAAGCTCAACCCTAAATTTTGAAATAAACGGGACTCGACCCACGCATTTCCAGGTTGTGGCAAGGTGTCTGTTGCCTGCCCGGGAGCGAACGGCTGCTCAGCAATTTTGACTGTGCCTTTCAAAGGATAACCTTGCGCGGCCGCCCTCAAATCAACCAACATCATGTTGTCGCCAGAGAATGCCATAGAGCGCGTATAGACTTGATTCGCAGTATTTAGTCCAAACTCTTTGGCTTTCTCGATCCAGGCCTCATCCACCGGCTTACGCGAATTCAGCACTCTGTCGGCGGCAATAAACTCAGCACTTTTATCTGTCAGGGCTGATTGTAATCGCTCACTGAAGAGCGATAGCGACAACACTGACGCCACAGACAAAATAATGGCCAACAAAATAATTGTTAGCTCACCGCGCTTTGCCTCATGTTTGAATAAACGCCAAGCTAAATTAAAAGTTTGCTTAGTCATGTATTACCCTGCCTGACTTTCTGAGGGCGTTAATACATCAATAGGATCAGTGGTCTTATTAGAAACAGTCACTTCGCTAAGCTCACCCGCGTTCATCAATAATTGGCGCTGACAGTGCTTTGCCAATTCATTATCGTGGGTAACCAACACTAAAGTAGTGTGCGAATCCCGATTCAAATCAAAGAGTAACTGTTCAATTTTACCGCTGTTAGCAGCATCTAAATTACCGGTAGGCTCATCGGCAAACAGAATTTTGGGTTTTGTGATAAACGCGCGAGCAATGGCAACCCTCTGCTGCTCACCGCCCGATAATTGATTCGGATAATGATCGCCGCGATGCCCCAGACCGACCTTCTCTAATATTTCTTGCCCAAGTTGCTTGGCGTTGTCCAATCCTGCAATTTCCGCAGGCAACATGATGTTTTCCAGCGCTGTTAAACTTTGAACCAACATAAAACTTTGAAAAATAAAACCGACTTTTTCGCCGCGTAGTTGAGCTCGCTGCTCTTCATTCATATCATGCAGCCCTTGACCGTCGAGATAGATGCTTCCACTACTCACTTCATCGAGCCCCGCTAGAAGGCTCAATAGAGTTGATTTACCGGAGCCGGACGCACCTACAATGGCAATCGACTCACCCGCCTTGACTTCAAAACTAATTGGCTGGAGGATCGAAAGTTCACCCTGAGACGTAGTAACCGTTTTTGTAATCGCGGACGTTTTAATCATATTTGTAGGAGCCATAGTGTTTAAATTGATAACGAATTCATTGCGCATGCGCGCCAAAGTCATATTGATACTTTTACCGATAATATTGGTTTCAGATCAACTTTGGGCGAAATCCAGTAAATTGCTAATATTAGGCGATAGCCTAAGTGCTGGTTATGGTTTGACGCAAGCACAAAGCTGGGTAAGTTTGTTACAAGATGCGTGGCAAAAAAGCGACATTACCGTCGTAAATGCGGCGATAAGTGGTGAAACAACTGACGGGGCTTTGGCCCGCTTACCAAGATTACTGACTCAACATACCCCGAGTCACGTGTATGTGGAATTGGGCGGGAATGACGGTTTGCAGGGGCATTCAGTGAGCAAAATGCGCGACAACCTGACTCAAATAGTCAAGTTAAGCCAAGAGTCAGGTGCAACGGTTATTTTGCAAGAAATGCAGATCCCCACGAACTATGGACGCAGGTACACAGAGCTGTTTACTCAGGCGTATGGCACAGTGGCTAGTGAACGTGATGTCACCTTATTGCCTTTTTTTCTAGCAGACATTGCCCTTAACAACGAGCTAATGCAATCCGATGGAATTCATCCGAATGCCAAAGCACAACCTATGATCGCCAAATCAATGCAAGCCGCGCTCGGCCCTTTGATACACTAGATTGATTGAATAACGACGTAAGATTTGAGTGACGCCTCAGGCAGGTTGGTAGCAAACACGCAGGTTAATTTTGCACTCAAACTGGTAACTGACAAGTTGAATGTCTAGACTTGTGTAACCGTTTTGATTAAGAGGATAATGTTATGGAAGTCAGTGCTTCAAGCGCTAGTTCAGTACAAACCAATGCACCAGCGCCAAGACAAGAGGTCGAACGTCGGCCTCCCCCGCAAACTTCACAAACTCAAACCCTGTCTAGCCCAGAATCGAGCTCCCAAACCAGCTCAGCCTCTCAAGCTGCTGATCCTAACCAGCGGGTTGGCTCGATAGTGGATGTGCAGGTTTAATACCACTATATTTCAAAACGTTGTAAAAAAAGCGCTAAAGATAGATGAGCCAAATTATTATTATAATTTGGCTTTTGCCTATACAGCGCAGCTAAAACTCTCTTACGTGTCTTGCCGTAAAACTTGCACAATCTCTTTGGAATCACGCAATCTATGGACTTGCATAAACAAATTTTCAGCTTCTGGGTATTGCCGTGACAAATATCCCAACCACTGTTTAAGACGATTAGGAAAGTACTTGCCTTTATCACCGAACAACTCATAGCCAGAATAATCTATCAACAATTGATTCACCTGGGACCAACTCATCACATCTTGCTCGCCGCGCACGACTTGCGCCAAGTTAGGCATCGCCAGAATGCCACGCCCTAACATGATATCTTGGCAATTTGATTGTGTTTGGCAATTGAGTGCATCTTCATGGGACCAAATTTCACCGTTCGCAATAATGGGAACATTGACTTTCTGTTTAATGTCCGCGATCCACGACCAATAAGCAGGCGGCTTATATCCTTCTACTTTGGTTCTGGCATGGATCACCAGTAAATCAGCCCCAGCGGCCTCAATAGCAGCAGCATTCTCAAACGCGAGACTTTTATCGTCAAACCCTAAGCGCATCTTGGCCGTGACTTTGTGCTCTTTAGGCACTGCTTCGCGCACAGTACTCACAATATCGTATAAGGCTTGTGGCTCACGTAATAAAATCGCCCCACCTTTGCTTTTATTGACGGTTTTGGCTGGGCAACCGAAATTTAAGTCGACACCATGAGAGCCTAATTCAACAGCACGTACCGCGTTTTCAGCTAAGGGCTGTGGGTTTTGTCCCAATAATTGCACCCGCACCGGCGTGCCATTGGGTGTAAACCCGCCATGATGTAATTCAGGACAAATACGATAAAAAACCTTTTTCGGTAGTAAGCAGTTCACCACCCTTACGAACTCAGTTACGCATAAGTCAAAGCCACCCACTTTACTCAACATGTCACGCATGAGGTGATCAACCACCCCTTCCATCGGTGCTAAAATAACTTGCAACTTGCTTACTCAATATTAAAGTGAAATCGTCACGACAGCACAACGACTATAAAGAATGGCCAGAGAGGTTAACGAAATAAAGTGAGTTTATGAGACTAACTTAGCTAACTTGGCCCACATTGTCAGAACGCCTTCTTGCTGCACAGCACAAGAGGATCTGTTGTTTTCGCTCTGTTGACGCAGCGCCCCAACCAACAATTTCATCCAAAACTCGGAAACATCCCACGCACATATCTTGTTGATCAAGACAACAATTTCGTACGCACGGAGAAGCAATTTCTTTATCTTCCATAATGGATTTCACTACTTTAGGTTACTTTGCGCCAGCGTGTACCCGCCTCTGCAACAACAGATGTTATGAATAATTGTACCATAGCCTCAGTGCTCATAAATATAGTGACCTCTAGATTGCCCCTTAACTAGCAAGCATTTTTACCGTAATATAAAACGCGCTCGTCGCATGGATCAGGGAAATAAATAAAAAATATAACAAAGGAAAAAATATGGACAAACATATAGATTATTCACAGTACAGTTATGAAGACTTACTCAGCGCGAGAGCAGGACTCGATCAAGAAACCTACCCAGAACGGGCTGCTGAACTTGATAGATTAATATCTGAGAAGCGCCAGAAAGCGCTTGAGTCAACATCCCCGCCAGCGCTCAACCGTTCTCAACTACGCCAATCTGACGTTATTTTCCATGGTAAAACCGCAGAGTTTTTTGGTATTTGGATAGTGAACATAATGCTCACGATAGTAACTTTAGGTATCTATTCAGCCTGGGCTACTGTACGCACGAACAGATATTTTTATAGCAATACTGAAATTGATGGCCATTGTTTTTCCTATCTAGCAGACCCAATCCAAATTTTAAAAGGAAGAATAATTGCTGTTATTCTATTTGCTGTGTACTCGATTGCGAGTGCCTTCAGTCCAACTTTGTTACTTATTTTCATCGTCGCTTTTGTCTTCCTAACCCCTATTATGATCATCTCTGCGGTGCGTTTTAAAATGCGCATGACATCTTATCGTAACGTCAAATTTGGCTTCAAAGGCCAGTATGGCGACGCCTTCGCGACGTTTATTCTACTGCCTATTGTGAGTGTCTTCACATTGTATCTGGCGCTGCCTTGGGTGCTGAAAAAAATAGATGAGTTTTTACACAATAATATGACCTATGGACAGCAGAATTTCAGCACTGAGTTAAAGAGCTCTGAATATTACATTGCTTCAATTGGCGCTCTTATTTTAGGTGTTGTTGTGGCAGGTCTGTCGTTATTCGCTTTGGGGGCTTCTTTTAGTACATTGAGCGCCGATGCAGCACAAGCATCCACTTTTTCAATGACCACTATCGGCATAATGTTTGGTTATTTGGTGGTATTTCTAATCGCAACGAGCTTTTACCAAGCTCATGTGCGTAATCATTTGTTTAACAGTACCCACATAGAGGGCGTGGCACGGTTTACCTCGACAGTGGCAACAACGAAATTGATCGGTTTAAGATTGAGCAATTTCGTCGCATTAATAATCACGCTCGGGTTTGCTTTGCCCTGGATCCACATTAGAACGTCTCAGTTCTATGCAAATGTGACTCAAGTCACTATTTTGCAAGGAATTGACGAGGTCGTTGATGGTGCTCAAGACGACACCAGCGCACTGGGCGAAGAAGTCGCCAATGTGTTTGATGTCGACATTGCACTAGGATAAAGCCGTGCACAGCGCAAATTTATATCCGGCAGGCAGTTCACGCTGCTTGCTCGTTTCCTTGAATTTCACCAAAGATCATCTCGTTATTAGCAACGAAGATAACGAAGTTCTCCACACTATTTTTAAGCGCGAGTTGATTGTCGCGTCGAAACTCGCGTCCACAAATCGGGAAGTATCAATCCCTGATGTTGGGCAGTTAGTCATCCCCGCTTCCAATGAGATTGATGAGCTCATCTACCCAACGAATAAATTGCAATGGGCAGCCAAACTCGAAAGTAGTTACAAAGCAATTATCATCAGCTTGATATTAGTGCCCTTTAGCCTGTTTTTGATATTTAAATATGGCATTCCTTACGCCGCACAGCAATTCGCGACAATCATTCCTGATAGTGCAGTGGAGTTAGCTTCAACCCATACATTGCATGCTATGGACAGTAGCGTTCTAAAGCCAAGCAAGCTGAGCCAAAACGAACAAGAGGCTTTTAGGACTCAGTGGGAAGAGCAACTCAATCAACTGCGGTTAAACAGCAATGCCTACTCCTTGCAATTTAGAGACAGTGAAACACTCGGTGCCAATGCGTTTGCTTTTCCGAACGGGTCGATTGTTGTTACTGATCAATTTATGGACTTGATAGAAGAAAACCCGTCATTACTGCACGCGGTGTTACTGCACGAAATAGGGCATGTTGAGCAGCATCATTCAATGCGACTCATCTCCCAGACGCTATTTTCCTCCCTTGTCATTGATTACTTTTTCGCTGATGTCAGTGGATTAATCGATATCTTTGCCGGTGTATCCACCACACTAGTTCAAAACCAGTTTTCATCTCAGTTAGAATGGGAAGCAGATAACTTTGCGTTACAAACAATGAAAAGTGCAAATATAAGCACTGAGGCCTTCGCTCTAGCCCTTGAGAAATTAGCACAAACCTCGCCTGAACAGTCAAAAATGGATAAATGGTTACAAACCCATCCATTGTTGAGAGAACGCATAGCCAATGCGAGAAAGTGACATAGTGAAGAATGTGAGTTGATGAATACCAACGCCATTAAATAATTAGCTATCAATAAACCCAGCGTCTTTTAAACAGGCATGGGCGTCTTTTGGATCCGTAAAACGCTTTGGTACAATGCCCGCTTGCTTAAAATAGGGGAGTAACGCTTCGCCTTGACTTGGCTCGTCTACTATCCAACATTCAAGTTTTTGATTGCGTCGGTCTAATATTACATCTGATTTAAGGGGGGATGTACTCACTGACGCAGGCACCACCCAGCCTCGCATGTCCACAAGAACCGCCCAAACATTACCGCGCATGGAGTGCATTGCTTCACCGAGGTCAGACAGATATGCCATATCAGTTTGTAAGCTCCACTCACCCGTTGTTCTAACAGCAATAAGACGTGATTTGACGTTAATTTGGTAAGATGCAGGGGGCAATTTAGACTGATGAGACATGAATATACAACGCTATTGACGTTTAGCTTTGACTACATAAACGTGGCTGAAACAAGGTGATAGCGGACAAAACGCTCACCATTTTGACCATCCGTGATCGCCATTTAAATAAACAAAAAAAGCCGTACATCACTGTACGGCTTTTCTTATATGGCGTCCCCAAGGGGATTCGAACCCCTGTTACCGCCGTGAAAGGGCGGTGTCCTAGGCCTCTAGACGATGGGGACAGAAAATCAGCTTCCGAAAGCAAGCTTTCGAGATTTCCTGTAAGGCGAAGTGAGTCAGTAAACTGAGCGACCTTGCCTTACAAAATAAGCTTTTAAGTTTCTGTAAGGTGAGTCAAGCCTACGAGAGGAACGACTTAATCTTACGAAAACAAAATCTGTCAAACATATCATTCACTGGCCTAGGTATGCCGTGAATGTCCTTGTTGTTAAAACATAAACCCTATCCGTAGGTTTACTTAATATGGCGTCCCCAAGGGGATTATAAAATACGTCCTGTATTTTACCGCTTTGCGGCCGTGCTATGCACGTTCAAATTCGTTCCCTACGAATTTGTCGAACTAAGGGGTTCTCACCCCATGTGACGCATAAATGCTATCACTTCGTTCTTTTGTATGGCGTCCCCAAGGGGATTCGAACCCCTGTTACCGCCGTGAAAGGGCGGTGTCCTAGGCCTCTAGACGATGGGGACAGAAACTTTGTTCATCGAAGCAAGTTCGATAAGTTTCTGTAAGGTGAGTCGAGCCTGCGAGAGGAACGACTTAATCTTACAAAAACAAAATCTGTCAAACATAGCATTCACTGGCCTAGGTATGCCGTGAATGTCCTTGTTGTTAAAACATAAACCTTATCCGTAGGTTTACTTAATATGGCGTCCCCAAGGGGATTATAAAATACGTCCTGTATTTTACCGCTTTGCGGCCGTGCTATGCACGTTCAAATTCGTTCCCTACGAATTTGTCGAACTAAGGGGTTCTCACCCCATGTGACGTATAAATGCTATCACTTCGTTCTTTTGTATGGCGTCCCCAAGGGGATTCGAACCCCTGTTACCGCCGTGAAAGGGCGGTGTCCTAGGCCTCTAGACGATGGGGACAGAAACTTTGTTCATCGAAGCAAGCTTCGATAAGTTTCTGTAAGGTGAGTCGAGCCTGCGAGAGGAAAGACCTAATCTTACAAAAACTAAAATCTGTCTATATCATTACATTTACTGGCCTAGGTATGCCGTAAATGCTCCTTGATATGGTGGAGCCAGGCGGGATCGAACCGCCGACCTCTTGCATGCCATGCAAGCGCTCTCCCAGCTGAGCTATGGCCCCATACTTAAGTTTTACAAGCGAACTCGCTTTGACTTATTGGGTGTCATTCCCTGACAGCGGGCGCATTCTAGGCACCCCCCCCTTTTATGTCAACGACTTTTTTAAATTTTATCTATGATTGTTGTCTGTTTGCTATATATATGAGCGCTTTGTCTATACGTTGAGCAATTTGCTCAGGTTTTAGCAAATTCAATGTCACATCAAGTGAAGGCGAATTACCTGAACCGGTAGCGGCAACTCTCAATGGCATTCCAACTTTGCCCATACCTACCCCTAAAGTTTCCGCAGTTTTGTTAATCGCTTCATGGATGGTTTCAGCATTCCAAGTCGATAACGCCATTAAAGCAGCCTTAACCGCCTCAAGAGGCTCTTGCGCCACAGGGCGAAGATGCTTTTTAGCCGCCTTTTCATCAAAGTCTTCATACTCTTGATAAAAATAGCCACTGATCTCGGCCAACTCTTTCAACGTTTTTACGCGATCTGCTTGTACTTTAATGACTTCTTCTAGTGCAGGGCCGTTAGACACATCGATGCCTTGTTGCTCAAAGTGCCATTTTGCATAAGGTAACACCTCACTGACTGGTAGCTCCTTAATATAATGCTGATTTAACCAAATGAGTTTATCAGTATTAAAAGCTGAAGCTGATTGACCTATCGCATCTAAACTAAATAACTCGATCATCTCTTCTTTAGAGAAAATCTCTTGATCACCATAAGACCAACCTAAACGAACTAGGTAGTTTAATAGTGCTTGCGGTAGAAAGCCGTCATCACGATATTGCATTACACTAACAGCACCATGACGCTTAGATAGTTTTTTGCCGTCATCACCTAATATCATAGATACATGGGCATATTCAGGTACTGGTGCCCCAAGTGCTTGTAAAATATTAATTTGGCGTGGGGTATTATTAATGTGGTCTTCACCGCGCACCACATGCGTAATCCCCATATCCCAATCATCAACCACAACGCAGAAGTTATAGGTCGGCGTTCCATCACTTCGTAATATAATGAGGTCATCTAGCTCACTGTTTGCAATTTCGATGTTTCCGCGAATATGATCTTTTACCAGCACTTTACCCTCTAATGGGTTTTTAAAGCGAATAACAAAAGGTTCGCCTTCTGGATGATCAGTACGGTCACGCCAAGTGCCTGGGTATCTTGGTTTTTCACCGTTCGCTTTTTGTTTTTCGCGGATTTCATCAAGCTCAGCACTGCTCATAAAACATTTATAAGCCTTACCTTCTTCAAGCATCTCATTAATGAGCGCTTTATATCGGTCGAACCGTTTTGTTTGATAATATGGGCCATCGTCCCATGTTAATCCTAACCACTCCATACCTTCCAAAATCGCATCGATGGCTTCCTGAGTAGAACGCTCTATATCCGTATCTTCAATTCGAAGTACAAATTTTCCACCTTGGCTTTTTGCATAAAGCCAAGAATAAAGTGCAGTACGTGCACCACCAACATGTAAAAAACCGGTAGGGCTTGGAGCAAAACGGGTAACCGCTGTCATGGTATAAATAATCCTATTACAAAAAATTGGCAGCATTTTACCAGTCAATGGCCCTTATAAGAAAGGTTAAACGAACAAAGGGCCCTGAAGAATTGAACATATATTGCTGTTTAATTTTACTTGCAGTGGTCTCAGCGCTTTCATTACCAATAAAACACTGGCTCTGGTCTTATCTAAACGGATGTTTTACATCCAGTTACCTAACGAACCAATTAATAAAAAATGACAAAATTGATAAAGCGTAGCCGATTTGCACTAGCGTAGTTAGTTTTGGGTGGGCTGCATAATACAATGCATTTTAAAGGTTAAATTTGACATAAACGCCAATTAAATTTTTTGTCACCTCATTTATAACCAATCAAATAAAGCTGTTTTTCTATTCCAGTGCATTTACTACCAATAAAACTGCACAATATTCACGCTATTCGGTCGTTTTTATAGCACTTGAACACTTTTTTAAATTTACAGTTGACACTCACAAACGCATACCTATAATAGCGCTCCACTTACCGAGGCAACTCTTTAAGTGAAACAAAAACGGTCGCTTAGCTCAGTTAGAAAAAGAGAAGAGCATCGCCACTCTCTACAAGAAACGGTCGAGAGGCACTGGTTCAAGTCGGTGTTAGTACAACGTTTCAATATATGGTCGCTTAGCTCAGTTGGGAGAGCATCGCCCTTACAAGGCGAGGGTCACTGGTTCAAGCCCAGTAGCGACCACCACTTTTCGACAAGAAACGGTCGAGAGTCACTGGTTCAAGTCGGTGTTAGTACAACGTTTCAATATACGGTCGCTTAGCTCAGTTGGGAGAGCATCGCCCTTACAAGGCGAGGGTCACTGGTTCAAGCCCAGTAGCGACCACCACTTTTCGACAAGAAACGGTCGAGAGTCGTTGGTTCAAGCCAGTGTAGTATAACGTTTCACAAAAACGGTCGCTTAGCTCAGTTGGGAGAGCATCGCCCTTACAAGGCGAGGGTCACTGGTTCAAGCCCAGTAGCGACCACCACTTCTTTAGTTATATCTCCATTTATATAAACTTCATTATCTAAGTAGTACAATTGTATCTGCGATACGCATCTCCGATCTTCACAAAAGCACAGGCGACGTGATTCAGACCCAGTAGCGACCACCACTTCTTTAGTTATATCTCCATTTATATAAACTTCATTATTTAAGTAGCATAACTGTATCTGCGATACGCATCGCCGCTCTTCACAAAAGCACAGGCGACGTGATTCAGACCCAGTAGCGACCACCACTTCTTTAGTTATATCTCCATTTATATAAACTTCATTATTTAAGTAGCATAACTGTATTTGCGATACGCATCGCCGCTCTTCACAAAGCACAGGCGACGTGATTCAAGCCCAGTAGCGACCACCACTTCTTTAGTTATATCTCCATTTATACAAACTTCATTATCTAAGTAGTACAATTGTATCTGCGATACGCATCGCCGCTTTTCACAAAAGCACAGGCGACGTGATTCAAGTCCGGTAGCGACCACCACTTCTTTAGTTATATCTCAATTTATACAAACCTCATTCTTTAAGTAACATAACTATATCTGCTATACCCAACGCCGCCCCTCACAAAAGCACAGGCGACGTGATTCAAGTCCAGTAGCGACCACCACTTCTTTAGTTATACCCCCATTTATGTAAACGTCATTATTTGAGTAGCATAGCTGTATCTGCGATACCCATCGCCGCTTTTCACAAAAGCACAGGCGACGTGATTTAAGTCCGGTAGCGACCACCACTTCTTTAGTTATATCTCCAGTTATACACACTTCATTATCTAAGTAGCGTAACTATATCTGCAATGCGCATCGCCATTATTCACAAAAGCACAGGCGACGTGATTCAAGCTCAGTAGCGAAGACAAACCTAGGTATCTCAATAGCGTTTCTTTTTTGGCTCGTTTGCATTCAAAACGTATATTTTCTTCATTGATGCTTATTTGTACTTATAATTATGAGTAAAAGTACGATAACCTTTAATAATCAACCCTTTGAAATACATATATGAATCCACTGATCGCTAAAGAAACCAAAGTGCTGATCGTTGATGATCAGGTTCTCGCTAAAGGGTACATGAAGTATTCTTTGGAAGAGCTTGGTTTTAGCGATATCACCTATGTGGACAAGGTACACCTCGCTCTTAATAAAATCCGCCACCAGCGGTATGATCTCATCGTATGCTCATACAACTTAAAACATGAGCAAGATGGGTACTACTTTTACGATGAAATAAACCGAAACGGCGAGTTACCTCTGAGCACCGCATTCGTGTTTATCAGTGCTGATACCACAGCGGATCTAGTACAAAGTATTGTTGAGTTACAACCTGACGATTTTCTCGCTAAGCCGTTTACCGTCAAAGAGTTAGACCGACGCTTGTCGCGCATTCTGGGGCGTAAACGAGCTTTACAGAGTGTGTATTGGTGTATTGAAAAGAAACATTTCCCAAAGGCACTATCAGAAGTAGAAGTGTTTTTGAGTGAACCTAAAAACTCAGAGTTTTTTCCCTTGGCGTTGAAAATTAAAGGCGAAGTGTTGCAGCTATGCGGTCACTTTCCTCAAGCTAAAGCGTTCTACCAGGCGATTCTTAATGTTCAAACGTTTACTTGGGCTCAATTGGGCTTAGTAAAAACGTATTTACACTTGAATGAAGACGAAGCGGCAGAGAAGCTCGTACTTCGTCTCGCCTTTAAACCGGAATCACAATTGGCCGCATATGATTTACTAATGTCGTTGCAAATTAAGCAAGGTGATTTTGATACTGCTCTTGAATGCGTTTTAATGGCATCTGAAATATCCCCTAGAAATATAAGACGGCATAAAACCGCGTTGGATTTATCCAGAATTACCCACGATTATCATACGCAGCTTGAGGCAGCCAAAAAAATCGTTAAATTTGCTAAAAATTCTATTCACGACACGCCGGAGCACTACCTAAATGTCGCCCGCGCTAGTATTGATTACGCCATGACGGCTGATGAAGAGCAAACGAGTGCGCTGGTTAAGCAAGCAAATGAGTACATTCGCCAATCTCGCCAAGCATTCCCGAAGGCGGATATGCAAGACCAAATCAATGTAATCAACGCTCGACTCATGTATTTAGCGGATGAAAAAGATAACGCCAAAGCATTGCTTGAGCAACTAGACAACGACAACTGGGAGAATGAAACAATCGAAGCTTTGCTCGATAAAGCCAAAGCATTTCATGAGATAGGCATACACGAGCGTAGCCAAGAGATATTAAGTGAGATTATGCGCCGTTGTGATGAAAACGAGCAAGGTAATGAAATATTTCTTCACTATGTTGAACAAGAGCAAGAGGAAAAAAGTAGAATCAAGCAAAGCTCCAAAGAATTGAATAACTTAGCGGTCCAGCGTTTTCAAGAAGGTGATATCGACAGTGCATTGGGTACCTTCGCCGATGCCTTTACCATTATGCCTAAAACTCCCGCAATTGCGCTTAACTTACTGCAGGTGATGACTATAAAACGCTTGCACACAGACGACAATTATCAAAAAACGATCCAGCGCTGCGTGCGCACGGTTGAAGCCGGCTCACTGAATGATGAGCAGGAAAATCGTTACATCAAAATACGTGAATTATTAGACGACATCGCCTAGGCCTTGTTGATATTAGCGGTACATTTGGGCAACAGTTTGTGACTAAATTGAGCATGATGGATGCTTATGAAACTGGTCGCTCTGTACAGAAATCATTCAACATGAAATAAATGACTAACAGCTGCTACCCAACCTTGGGCGTAAGTGAAACAATTTGCTCTTTATCTCAGTTCTTTGCATTGCCCATTAGGCCTTCGAGACTGTTTCGCGCTCTAAAGTATTTCGATGTATTGACCAAAACTCGTTCAACAAAGTGACACTGCCCCTAATGTATTTTCGTATTAACGATTAAACCAGCGGATGATTTCACCTACGCTAAGTTACTTTATTTTGCTTGTTGTACTGTGCTTGAAGATAGACTTTTTGCTGAATAACCTGCGTGAGAATCTGCACGCTGGTCAGAATGTCTTGGTAGCGTAAATACAAAGGAGTAAAGCCGAACCGTAAAATATTCGGTGCTCTAAAATCGGCTATCACACCAAACTCGATTAATGCCTGACAAATCCCATGAGCGTGTTCATGTTTAAATGCCAATTGGCTGCCTCTGTCTTTCGTCGCTCGTGGCGATACGAGTACTAAATCAGATAGCGCCACCTCGGCTTCCACTAGCGCAATAAACAATTCACTTAACGCCTCTGATTTTTCACGTATTTGCTGCATCTTCACATCAGAAAATACCTCAAGTGCAGCATCTAATACACTCATAGATACCACATTTGGCGTACCACATAGATACTGAGTAATATTACCCGCTTGCTCATAACCCTGTGCAAAAGCAAAAGGTTGCTTATGCCCCATCCATCCTTTCAGCGGCTGAGATACCTGAGCTTGAAGGCGTTTGGCTACGTAAACAAATGCCGGTGCGCCAGGCCCACCGTTAAAGTATTTATAACCGCACCCCACAGCAAAATCTACGTCACATTCATCAAGCGCGATAGGCAACGCTCCCGCGCTATGAGCGAGATCCCATATCACTAAAATTCCTTGCTCATGCGCTAAGTGCGTTATGCGCTGCATATCCAGCAAGCGACCAGTGCGAAAATCAACCTGAGTCAGCATTAAAACTGCCACTTCAGAAGTAAGAGCTTCTTCTAGCGTGTCTTCCTCAATCGTTTTAAGATAACAATGACTTTCGCCCAACAGTGATGTAAGCCCTTCAACCATGTATAAGTCAGTGGGAAAATTCCCCGTTAAAGACAATACCTGAGAGCGATTTTTTTGCAGCGTCACCGCACTGGCAAGTACTTTGAACAAATTGATAGAGGTAGAATCACAGCAAATCACCTGCTCTGGTGCTGCGCCAATGAGTGGCGCAATTTTTTCACCTACGGTTGTCGGCAGGTCAATCCACGAATGTGTGTTCCAACTGGTAATGAGATCGTTGGCCCACTGATGCTCTAACACCTCTTTACCACGCAGCGCTGCAGCAGTTGGCATGGCTCCTAGAGAGTTGCCATCTAAATAAACAGTATCAGCAGGAAGCGTAAACGCTTCACGCTTTTCAGCCAAAGGGTCTATCAAATCCCATTGTGCTATTTGCTCTTCACTGATGTTTTCCATTATTCACTGACCCGTTGTTTTAACGCTGATAAAAAAACTTGATACGCATTTGTCTGAGGATGGATCCAATCAAAGTGCCCTGCCCCCTTTACAATTTGATATTCAAAATCACTCTTCAGTGCTTGGCTCTGCTCGACTATTTCATCAGCACTGCCTTGCAATAAGAGTGAATGCTCTTTTAGCGCGTAATGATCGGGCGAGCCTGAAGCGTAAGCTTCTGGCTTTTGCTCAGCACCGCCACCAAAAAAAGCAGGCGTAGCAGTTTGACAACTGTTATTACCTTGTGAATAACGAACCACATCAACAATAGCAGCTAAACCGATGACGCCTAGCAACTTGGCCCCGCCTTTAAAAACCTGTCGTTCTGGGGCGCTGGCCAATAACGCCAAATGTCCGCCTGCTGAATGCCCGACCAAAATCACCTTGTTTAAGTCAATCGGATAATCCTTAAAGGTTTGCACGAAACTCACTCCTTTTAAGACGTCATTCAAGCTACCAGGCCAACCGCCGCCATCATCGCCTGTGCGGCGATACTCTACAGACCAAACCGCGTATCCCTCTTTTGACAACGCTTGGCTAAACGCCTCGCTATGATCAACGCTGAAAGCGTTAAGCCAACAGCCACCGTGAACAAAAACGACTAATGGTGCAGTATCTTCAATCTCTTTACCCCGCACATTCTCCGGCAGATACAATTGTCCATACTGTAATTCATCACTGCCATATGCGATTTTTTCACTGGCATTGGCCGCTACATCTAACGCCATCACTTGCGCAAAGCTTACATTTTGCAAAGTGGTAGTCTTTAAGACCTCAGCATTTTTTAGTACCTGCTCTTGCTCTGATGTGTGCTTCGGTAAACTTGAGGTACAAGCGACCACAAAAAATACGAATAGCGGGAAAAGGCTGTACGAAATTCTCATTATCTCTCTATAGCATTTATGCGTAGTTATCTTATCGAATGGCAGAAGTAGAACAGATGCAGGTAAAAATTTGAAGCGTTGAGGAACAACTAAAAGAATGTCGGCAATGACAGAGGGAAGATGCTGGTAGCGCGATTACACCACCAGCGTATATATGAGGTAAAAAAAGCGCGATATTAAACTAGCATTTCAAACGCTATCGCGGTCGCTTCACCACCGCCGATACAAATAGCAGCTACGCCTTTTTTCAGGCTACGCTGCTTAAGTGCATGCAGTAAAGTCACGATAATACGCGCGCCTGAGGCCCCAATCGGGTGACCAAGAGCACATGCTCCACCTTTCACGTTTACTTTAGCGGGATCTAGACCAAGTTTACGCATACCCAACATAGTGACCATGGCAAAGGCTTCGTTGATCTCAAATAAGTCTACATCTTCTTTTGACCAACCCGTTTTCGCGAACAGTTTTTCCATAGCACCAACAGGTGCCACTGTGAAATTCTCGGGCTCAATAGCATTTGAGCTATGTCCAACAATACGTGCTAACGGTGTGTACCCTTTTGCTTTTGCTTCTTCTTCGCCCATGACCAACAACGCAGCAGCTCCATCTGAAATAGAGCTAGAATTCGCCGCCGTTACCGTACCGTCTTTCGTGAATGCGGGGCGCAAAGAAGGGATCTTCTCAGGGCGAGCGTTTCCTGGCCCTTCATCGTTTTCAATGACGACCTCACCTTTGCGAGAAGTGATTTTCACCGGTGTAATTTCGTCTTTAAACAATCCATTAGCTATCGCGTCACTGGCCTTAGTTAGCGAGCCTAATGCGAACTCATCCATTTGCTCTCGAGTCACGTGCTCTTCGTCAGCTTTAGACTGAGCAAAGCAGCCCATCGCTTTACCGTCATAGGCGTTTTCCAAACCGTCCAGCATCATATGATCCAACATATGTCCATGCCCCATGCGATACCCCTGCCTCGCTTTGGGTAAGATATACGGCGCATTGGACATACTCTCCATACCACCCGCCACAACCGTCTTAGCACTACCAGACTTAATCAAATCATGGGCAAGCATCACTGCCTTCATACCTGAACCGCACACCTTATTTAACGTTATCGCACCAGTACCAAGTGGCAAACCCGCTTTTATACTCGCTTGACGAGCCGGCGCTTGCCCTAATCCAGCAGGTAAAACACAGCCCATAATGACTTCATCAACAACAGGTGCATCATCACCCGCATCTGTTAATGCCGCTGTAATCGCATTTGCACCTAGCTCGCAGGCACTCAGTGCTGACAAGCCCCCCATAAACCCACCCATTGGTGTACGTTTAGCACTAACAATCACTACTGAACTGTTACTCATTAATTTACCCCTTATATTTTTGGTACAACCGTATCACTTCAAGACACTAATAATTAAACAATTAATAAATATATAATAAACATTACATTAATGAAAACTACCTATTTATACATCTTCGCGCGTCCGTAGAATATTTTTCATACTTCGATGTTGACGAATTGTAACTCATACTTTACCTTTACGTTAAGTTACTCTTTACGTAAACGTAAAGCAAATATCCATTATTAAATAGAATAAGTAATTGCTGGATAACACATCAATTTGTCACAAGGCTGTTCCATGACTGAAAAATTTTACACCATTGGCGAGTTAGCAAAAGAGCTAGATATCACCTCCCGCTCTATCCGTTTCTACGAAGAGTCAGGGCTACTGAACCCCACCCGTAATGGTCAAAACCGAGTGTACAAGAAAAAAGACAAGGTTCGGCTTAAGCTAATTTTACGCGGCAAACGTTTAGGTTTTTCATTAGCTGAAACTAAAACATTGTTTGATTTATATGACAGCAATCAGAACTCAGAAGCCCAGTTAGAGGCCATGTTGCTGATGACAGAACAAAAACGCGCTGTAATGGATCAGCAACTAGAAGATATTAAAGCCTTAATGATGGAATTAGACGAAGTCGAAGCCCGTTGTAAGGACGAACTCACCACGATTAAGCGAGGACAAATCGCATGAATGCTCCATATCCAACACTGAACTTCGGCCTAGGTGAAGACATCGATATGTTACGTGACCACGTTTATAACTTTGCTCAAGGGGAAATCGCTCCTTTGGCTGAAAAGTCTGACATCGACAACAGTTTCCCTAACCAGTTATGGCCAAAATTAGGCGAAATGGGACTGCTAGGTGTGACCGTGGCTGAACAATATGGTGGTTCCAACATGGGATATCTAGCCCATGTTGTCGCCATGGAAGAGGTCAGCCGAGCATCCGCAGGAATAGGCTTGAGCTATGGCGCCCATTCCAATTTGTGCGTTAATCAAATTCATAAAAATGGCTCAGATGCACAAAAAGAAAAATACCTACCTAAGCTTGTCAGCGGCGAGCATGTAGGTGCATTAGCAATGAGTGAGCCTAATGCTGGCTCAGATGTGGTTAGCATGAAATTGCGGGCCGATAAAAAAGGTGACCATTACGTGCTTAACGGCAATAAAATGTGGATCACAAATGGCCCTGACGCTGACACTTACGTGATTTACGCCAAAACCGATATAAGTGCAGGTTCAAAAGGCATGAGTGCTTTCATCGTTGAACGGGGCACGCCAGGTTTCAGCCAAGCACAGAAGCTTGATAAGCTTGGTATGCGCTCATCCAATACCTGCGAACTTGTATTTGAAGATTGCCCAGTACCAGCCGAGAATTTAATTCGCAATGAAGGCGATGGTGCACGTGTTCTGATGAGTGGCCTTGATTATGAACGCCTCGTTCTCTCAGGTGGCCCTCTTGGCATTATGCAAGCCTGTATGGACTTAGTCGTACCTTACATTCATGACCGCAAGCAGTTCGGTCAATCTATCGGCGAGTTCCAACTAGTTCAGGGTAAAGTTGCTGATATGTATACCCAAATGAACGCAGCGAGAGCTTATGTTTATACAGTAGCTCGCGCTTGTGATCGCGGCGAAACCACGCGTAAAGATGCCGCTGCAGTCATACTGTATTCTGCCGAACTGGCGACTAAAATGGCCCTCGATGCCATCCAATTACTTGGTGGCAATGGGTATATCAATGAGTTTCCTGCCGGTCGTTTATTAAGAGATGCAAAACTATACGAAATTGGAGCCGGTACCTCCGAAATCCGCCGCATGTTGATTGGCCGAGAGCTATTTAAAGAGTCAGCGTAAAGCGGAGTTTCACGTCAAAAAACGAACCCTAACTATCACACTTCCATCGCGCCATCGTTGATTCGGTGGCCATTAAATTGGAGCAATAACGTGCCCCGAATTATCAGTAAAATAAACGCCAAAGCCCAAGAGTTTGCCGACAATGCAGCGCACATGCAGGGGCAAATTGATGATTTAAATAACAAGATAGCTTTGATAAAACAGGGAGGCGGCGATAAAGCCAATAAACGCCATACCGATCGCGGTAAATTACTGCCTCGCGACCGAATCAATGCGCTACTCGATGCAGGCTCCCCTTTTCTAGAGATATCGCAACTGGCTGCATGGGAAGTCTATGAAGACTATGTGCCCAGCGCAGGTGTCATTGCAGGGATAGGCCGAGTATCTGGCATCGAATGCATGATTGTCGCGAACGACGCGACGGTCAAAGGCGGTACTTATTACCCGTTAACGGTGAAAAAGCACTTACGTGCGCAAACCATAGCTCAGCAGAACAATTTGCCCTGTGTCTACCTAGTAGACTCAGGCGGCGCTAACTTACCTCGCCAAGACGAAGTCTTTCCCGACCGTGAACATTTCGGGCGTATTTTCTTCAACCAAGCGAACATGTCGGCGCAAAATATTCCGCAAATAGCTGTGGTCATGGGAAGTTGCACCGCAGGCGGTGCTTACGTACCAGCGATGGCCGACGAGTCCATTATCGTCAAAAACCAAGGCACTATATTTCTTGGTGGCCCCCCTTTAGTTAAAGCGGCAACCGGCGAAGTGGTCACCGCACAAGAGTTAGGCGGCGGTGACGTGCACTGCAGAACATCTGGTGTGGTGGACCATTTGGCCAATAACGATCAGCACGCTTTGCACATAGCCAGAGACGCTATTACACGGTTAAACCGAACAAAACCAATAGCATTAGACGTTAAGCCCAGCGTTGAACCTGCATACCCCAAAGAAGACATCTACGGCATTATACCTAAGGATGCACGCCAGCCTTATGACGTGCGCGAAGTCATTGCTCGCGTAGTTGATGGATCTGAATTTGATGAATTTAAGGCTCTTTATGGTAATACTTTAATTTGCGGTTTTGCACGCATCTTCGGCTATCCGGTAGGTATTATCGCCAACAATGGCATTTTATTTAGTGAATCAGCTCAAAAAGGAGCGCACTTCATTGAGCTATGTGCACAGCGTAAAATCCCCTTAGTGTTTTTACAAAATATCACTGGCTTCATGGTCGGCAAACAATACGAGGCCGGTGGCATTGCTAAGCATGGCGCAAAAATGGTCACCGCGGTCGCCTGCGCCAAGGTCCCTAAATTCACAGTACTCATTGGTGGTAGCTTTGGTGCCGGTAATTACGGTATGTGTGGTCGGGCGTATGACCCGCGCTTTATGTTCATGTGGCCAAATGCACGTATTTCGGTAATGGGTGGTGAACAAGCCGCCGGCGTGTTATCGCAAGTTAAACGCGAACAGCGGGAGCGCGTCGGTGAAACTTGGAGCCAAGAGGAAGAGTTGCAGTTTAAACAACCCATAGTCGATACCTACGAGCATCAAGGGCACCCTTATTATGCATCAGCCCGTCTTTGGGATGATGGTGTGATAGATCCCGCCGACACACGCATGGTGTTGGGCCTGTGCATTTCAGCTAGCTTAAATAAACCCATTGAGGACACCCAGTTTGGGGTGTTCAGAATGTAAGGTGCATTGAATATGGATCCTAGAATGAGCCAAACTAATTCCCCCTCTCCAGAGTATGTGCTTTGCGACATTGATGAGCGTGGTGTTGCCACTGTCACCCTTAATCGCCCTGAAGTGCACAATGCATTTGACGATGTTCTCATAGCAGCTCTAACCGAGACATTCAGCCGGTTAGACTCTGATAATACTGTAAGGGCTGTCGTTCTCGCGTCGACTGGCAAGAGCTTCTGCGCTGGGGCGGACCTAAACTGGATGAAGCGCATGGCAAGCTATTCATATGAGCAAAACCTCAATGATGCAAATGCATTGGCAACCATGCTGCATACCTTAAATTCGCTATCAAAACCGACCATAGCCCGGGTGCAAGGTGCTGCCTTTGGCGGGGCTATAGGCTTAATTGCCTGCTGCGATATGGCTGTGGGCAGTAAACTGAGCAAGTTTTGCCTAAGCGAAGTCAAGCTTGGTTTAATACCCGCCACTATTAGCCCATATGTTATTCAAGCTATTGGCGAGCGAAACGCTAGGCGTTATTTCACGACCGCTGAAGTATTTTCATCACGTAGAGCAAGACGCATTGGACTACTCAGTGAAAGCGTGACCGAAGAAGAGCTAGATAGCACAATTGAATCTCTCCTGGAGCATATTCTGAAGAATGGTCCGCATGCGGTTTCTGCAGCCAAACAATTGATAACAGACGTGGCAAATCGCGTCCCTGATACAGCGCTTAGAAACATGACAAGCGAACGCATAGCCAATACCCGGGTATCATCTGAAGGCCAAGAAGGCCTCGGTGCTTTCTTACAAAAACGTCGACCTAATTGGTATATCTCATGATTAAAAAACTTCTAATTGCCAACCGTGGCGAAATTTGCTGCCGTATTATCAACACTGCCAAACGTATGGGTATCCAAACCGTTGCGCTTTATTCTGATGCTGATAAGAACGCGTTGCATGTAAAAATGGCCGACGAAGCGATACATATTGGCCCTTCGCCATCTAACCAAAGTTATTTAAAAGTAGATAAGGTCCTTGCTGCCGCTAAAGCAACCGGCGCGGATGCCATCCACCCTGGTTATGGGTTTCTATCTGAAAACGCTGAATTTGCCAAAGCCTGTGCAGATAACAATATTATCTTTGTGGGCCCACCTGTTGAAGCAATTGACGCAATGGGCTCAAAATCTGCTGCTAAACATATTATGCAACAGGCCAATGTGCCCTTAGTGCCGGGGTACCACGGCGACGATCAGTCACCGGCGCTGATAAAAAAACATGCCGATGACATGGGCTATCCCGTATTACTCAAAGCAGCTGCCGGTGGTGGTGGTAAAGGAATGCGCCAAGTTTGGAGCGAAGATGAATTTGATGACGCATTAGCCGCAGCTAAACGTGAAGCGATGTCGAGTTTTAATGACGACATAATGTTGGTTGAAAAGTACTTAACCCAACCGCGTCACGTTGAGGTACAAGTATTTTGCGATCACCATGGAAATGGTGTGCATATATTTGAGCGCGACTGTTCAGTGCAAAGACGTCATCAAAAAGTCGTTGAAGAAGCCCCCGCGTTTAAGATGCCCCCTGAATTACGTGTAGCTATGGGCGATGCGGCGTTAAAAGCCGCCCAAGCCATTAACTACGTAGGTGCAGGTACCGTCGAGTTTCTGCTCGATACGGATGGCAGCTTCTACTTTATGGAAATGAATACTCGCTTGCAGGTGGAACATCCGGTCAGTGAGATGATTTCAGGACAAGATTTGGTGGAATGGCAACTGCGGGTCGCCGCCAATGAAACCTTGCCCAAAACACAAGACGAATTACATATTAATGGGCATGCATTTGAGGCACGAATCTACGCCGAGGATCCAGATAATGAGTTCCTGCCTGCCACAGGTACACTTCATCTATTAGAAACACCGCAAGAATCAGAACATGTACGCATTGATAGCGGTGTGGTTCAGGGTGATGAGGTATCGGTTTATTATGATCCCATGATCGCTAAGTTGATTGTGTGGGATACAGATCGAGAACGCGCTTTAGCACGCTTGAGTCAAGCTTTGGCTGAATATCGTATTGATGGTGTGGTAACAAATATTCCATTCCTGCGCAGCCTTATTGACACCCAAGCGTTTAAAGATGAAGAGATCGATACTGGTTTTATCGAAACTCACCACGATGAGATTTTTAACAAGGATAAGCAAACCAATAAGCATCAAATACTGAATTTGGCCATGTACTTATCTTTAAATGAACAAGCCATCACCTCCCCTAATAATCAAGATAGTCAGTCTCCATGGGGATCCGTAAGTGATTGGCGAGCTAATGAACGTTTTCAAAGCCGCTACTGCATCCAGATGCATGGTGAGGCTTATGAAACTGTGGTTGAACGGATAAAAAGTGACAACCACGCCCCCCATCAGCAGGGTACATTTATTGTTAAATTAGGGGAACAAACTTATCAGTGCGAAGGGCAATTAGCAGGCAATCGATTACTGGCAACCGTTAATGGGCATAGTGAGAGCGTCACCATCAATAGAATTGAACATGACTACGCGCTCTTTCATGCCAATGGCATGACTAAATTTAGCCATATTCAGAAAGACTTAGGTGTTGCTGATGAAAACGACCAGCACGGTGCTTTCGTAGCACCAATGAACGGCACAGTAGTGACCCTTTTAGTTGAGCCAAAGCAAAGTGTTAAAAAAGGTCAAACCTTAATGATAATGGAAGCCATGAAAATGGAACATGCCATTAAAGCGACACAAAATGGTCATGTGCAGGAATTCTACTATCAGGCTGGCGAATTGGTTGACGGCGGCGCAGCCTTATTAGACTTTATAGCTGATGAGGAGCCTTTATCATGATGAGTGCTTTACCAAGTAAAGTAAAAATAGTTGAAGTAGGTCCGCGAGATGGCTTGCAAAATGAGAAAACAAATATTGATTTAGCCACTAAGGTATCTTTGATTGAGGCGCTTGCTAAATCAGGCTTAAGCATGATTGAAACAGGCAGTTTTGTATCACCTAAGTGGGTGCCACAAATGGCTGACTCAGCCCAAGTCTTTGCTGCAATAAATCGCCAAAACGCCGTAATTTACAGTGCATTAACGCCTAATCTAACAGGATTTGAAGCCGCGCTAGAAGCAGGCGCTGATGAAGTCGCTATTTTTGGTTCTGCTTCTGAATCCTTTTCACAAAAAAATATAAACTGCTCAATTGCTGAGAGTCTAGCGCGTTTTGAACCGGTTATTGCTGCGGCGAAAGCTAAAAATATAAAAGTACGTGGTTATGTGTCGTGCGTTCTGGGATGCCCCTACGAAGGAGAGATAGCGCCTGCCAATGTGGCCAGTGTGGCTAAAACCTTGTTCGAGATGGGCTGCTATGAAATTTCGTTAGGCGACACGATAGGCGTAGGCACTCCTATCGCCACACAAAAAATGCTCAATGCCGTATTAGATGTGGTCCCCCTCTGCGCTGTTGCGGTGCATTTTCACGATACCTACGGTCAAGCTTTAGCGAATATTTTGGTGGCGTTACAATTGGGGATCAACGTAGTTGATAGCGCGGTAGCCGGCCTAGGCGGATGCCCCTATGCCAAGGGTGCATCAGGTAATGTAGCCACTGAAGACGTGGTTTACATGTTACATGGAATGGGCATTGCCACAGGTATTGATTTATCAATGTTAGTCAAGGCAGGACAAGACGTGTGTACGAAGTTAGGCATAAACTCTGTATCAAAAGTGGCAAACGTTTACGCCAATAAATCCCTAACTCAGTAATCTCCCCCTTGCCGAGACGTAACCATACCAGCAGATCGCTCAGGGCGAAGCGTGGATGATCTGCTGTATTAACCACCATTTTGCCTGCTCTTTATTCGGGAAGAAACGATAACGCTCGCCAGCGTCGTCATAGATTAACCCAAGGTGGCGTTTTGAAAACTCTGGCGTTGCAGAGTGCTCGATAATCAAAGCGGATGCCACTCGCCCCAACGTTTTTTGTTCACGAATTGCTTTTGACATAAAGGCAGCAGCGTCTGGTACATAAATCGGATCGCCTCTAAGTACAACCAAAGCCCCCCATGGGCCAACACTTAATTGCTTCAGTAAAGGCGCCACCTCTAATTCAGCCTCGACCACAGATTCTAAATTCCATGGACCACAGCCCTCAACGAGCAATATGTTTTCTTCTATATCAAGTTCAATACTGCCATGGGTTGGAAATCGACTCATATACTTCCTTAAATCAATACCTTATTGAACAGTTCAACGTTAAAAGCGCGCACATTAACCTGCGATGGCGTTGAAAGCCATTTACACCCTTTACGAGCAAAGAAAACCTATCGCTCGGCAAAATGTCACCGGTAAGTCGATGCGCTCACCGCGTTTGTTGAAACTCAGCCTCTGCAATAACTTTAAGGTTTTCTAAGCCCATTTGTAGGTCTTCACCGATCATTCGGTCCATAAAAAACGCCACATAGTGTAACAACGGATTAGCCCCAACGTCGCCATAATCGTGCCAAATAACGACCGTTTCTCCCTCTTTATCTCGTAAGGTTAGCTCACCGGTTGAGCCAACTCCCATATCAGGAAAAACAAGGGTATATATGAATCGCTGGTTTTCTTCTATGGCCACAATCTCCATTTCGCCATTACCTTGGCTTTCACTTTGCCAAGTAGATTTCATACCAACTGAGGAATCAGGGCCTGCGTAAGCCACTTGCATATCAGGGTCGCGTTCAAACCAGACTCCCCAATGCTGCCACTTCTTTAAATCTTTCACATGTTTAAAAATAATATCTGCAGGAGCTTCAATTCTGATGGTTCTAACCACTTTAAATTCGGATGGTAACAACCATCCGACCACCACAAAAAACATCAGTATTGCAGCGATCCCAATTGCCATTTTTTTCAACATGCTCTTTCCCCTTCACTCACCGGCGGCTTTTATAACATTTTTTTAACTTTTTCATTAATTGCGACTACATACTGTACATAAAACAATCAAAAAATCTATGCAAATCAGAAATATGCCATAGGTTTGCATTGTAAAGCGAGAAGAAAAGCAACCTGTTTGGCGAAAATTAGATCATGCTTCCATCGCTATATAGCTGCACTAATAGTAGTGTTTTTGCCCTGTGCACAAAACAGAGTGTTCTTTTATTGTACAGATTCAGTTTTTAACGGCTTCAAACGTTACTAATATGTAAAAAGACATAATAAATCAGCTGGAAGCAAATTGAATTTCAAGCGAGCCCGTGACACACTGAAGTTCACAGTATCTGATGACGTACACTTTACGCTCCGTGATTCTGTGTTTCCTGCGCAACGAGAACGTCTAAAAATCAAATAAGAATGGAGTCAAGTGTTATGCCCAATCCAAGCCCACGTTATATTAGCAACCTGACCCGAGATACCTACGCCCTGATTTTAGCTGGCGGAAGAGGCTCCCGACTACACGAACTGACCGACTGGCGGGCTAAACCCGCTTTATATTTTGGAGGAAAATTTAGAATAATCGACTTTCCACTATCTAACTGCATTAATTCCGGTATTAAACGCATAGGGGTGGTAACCCAATATAAATCTCATTCATTGATCCGACACCTTGTCAGGGGTTGGGGACATTTTAGAAAAGAACTAGGTGAATCAGTTGAGATATTACCTGCTTCTCAACGCTCTTCAGGCAATTGGTATGAAGGAACTGCCGATGCGGTATTCCAAAATATCGATATTATTCGCGATGAAATTCCTAAATACGTGATGATTTTATCCGGTGACCACATATACAGCATGGATTATGCGAACATTCTTGCTCATCATGTGGAATCTGGCGCAAAAATGACTGTCAGTTGTATGCCTGTACCTATAGAAGAAGCTGCTGGTGCATTTGGGGTCATGTCTGTAGACGAAGATTATCGTATTCTTGGATTTGAAGAAAAACCTGAGAATCCGACTCCTTTGCCTAACGACCCTACCCGTTGTCTTGCCTCTATGGGTAATTACGTTTTCGACACTGAGTTTTTGTTTGAGCATTTAAAACATGATGCGCAAAACGAAGGCTCAGAGCGTGACTTTGGTAAAGATATCATTCCGTCGATTATTAAGGATCACCCGGTATTCGCTTATCCATTTTCAAACGACGATGGTGAAGTCTCTTACTGGCGTGATGTGGGTACATTAGACTCATTTTGGTTGGCCAACATGGAATTGGTATCGCCCAAACCTCCCCTTAATCTTTACGATAAAAAGTGGCCTATTTGGACGTATCAAGAACAGTTGCCCCCCGCTAAGTTTGTCTGGGAAGAATACAACCGCTGCGGCGCGGCCATTGATTCCGTGGTCAGTGGTGGTTGCATAATATCTGGGGCAACCGTGCGCAAGAGTTTGTGCTTTTCTAATGTCCACGTTCACTCCTACAGTGAAATTGAAGAGTCAGTACTGTTACCGGATGTAGAAATAAAGCGAAATTGTAAAATCAAGAAAGCAATTATCGATCGTGGTTGTATCGTGCCTGAAGGCACTGTCATTGGTCATAACCATGATGAAGACCGAGCAAGGGGCTTCAGAGTCACAAACAAGGGTGTTGTGTTAGTTACCCGAGAAATGTTAGGTCTGAAAGTCGGAATATGATGAATATATAGAAAAAGTTGCCAACAAAAAAACCAGATTCAGTCTGGTTTTTTTGTGCCCTAACGTTACTTATCTGTGGCGACCGCCGTATTACTATCAGACGTTTCTGCGCGCCAGGCGTCAATTGTTCGGTTTATTAACTCAGCCGTTTCTACCGGTGACTCCAAAGGAAACATATGCCCGCCGCTAAACACCTCATGAGTGAGATGATTAGCCTTAATAAATGGCCTAATACGACGCTCAGTACACACATGGGTTTGAGAGCCCGTGACCAGTAGCGCTGGGCAGGTAAGTTTCCCATAGTACTTATATATATTGTGAGGAAGGTTTCTGAAAATAGAAGCCTCGACCTCAGGTTCAAAATGCAAGTGTCGGTGTTGCTCTTGAACGTGCGTTACACTGCTAACATAATCCGCAATGCAGTCACTATCTATATTTTTAAACAGCGCTCTAGCTTGAAAGTAAGCCACTAAATCTTCATCTTTTCCCCACTGTTTACAGCGCGTTACTGTTTTACCCGCGGGGGTTATCTTGTCAATTAACGGTGTGGCTTTGGCCCCCCTAAAGAAGACGCGAGTTAAGCCCGTGATCATGGGCGGATCAAGCATAATCAACCCCTTGAATAAATCAGGACGGGTACATGCAGCCATATAAGACACCACCCCACCAAATGAATGCCCTATGCCGTAAACTGGCTGGTTTTCGGTAGATTCAATATGGGTGATTAACTCTTGGGTTTGATTACCCCAGTTTTTAGAGATTGGAAACCGGTTTGTATGGCCAAATTTTTCTATAGCAGACACGCAATAGTCGCTATTGAGCGCGCTAAATAACTTACGGTAACTCCCTGCTGGGAAGCCATTTGCATGGGCAAAATGCAGATGCACATCGTTATTTTGTTCCAACCTCATCCCCCTTAAATTCATAGTAGCTCTATCCATTACGTTTCTCTGCAGCAGCCCAATCAGCAGGGATTTTGCGAGCGGTCCATATGAAAGCGACAATCGCCAAAACATAGGGTACTGAAACAGCCGACAAGGCTAAACGCAAAGCTTCCACTTCACCATGCTCAGCAGTTAACGATTTACTCAAAATTCCGATGAAAGTAGGACCTCCGCCCAGTGCAATAATGTTTAAGACAAAGAAGAATAAGGCTGTCGACATAGCACGCACCTTAACCGGTGCCAGTGTTTGCGCCAAGGCAAACGATGGCCCCAAATAAAAACCACTGGTAAATAGCAGCACCGTCAGCAGCATCAGAGACGTGTTTAAATCAGTAACCTGCACAGAATAAATATATGCAGGCACCCCAACTAAAAGCCCAAGAGCAGGCACCCAACCGTACGCCCCTCTGTTAGTTTTGCCCCATTTATCTGTGATTGCTCCACCGAACCAAACGCCAAACGCATAAGCAGTGCCGTTGATAATACCCACTTTGATTAGCAGGCTAGTCAAGTCCAAGTTCGGATAGGCGCGTAAATAGAAGTCCATCATCCAAGTAGAAATGGCATAACTTCCAAATGAGGCTAAAGAAATCGCAATACACATGCCCCACCACGACGGTATTGTTAACAGTACTTTGATGGACTGCCAGGAAGGTGTTTTAGCAGCCGCGGAATGTAAGTTCCCTCCCCTAGGCGGCTCCTTTATCGTTAACTTAAGCAAAATAGCGAGTAGTACCCCAGGGATACCCACACTGAGCATGACAAGCCGCCAGTTAGCATCCCCACCTTTTAAAATAAAAGCGGAAGCAAAAAACGCCAGCATGATCCCAAATGGGATCCCTAACGAATAAATCGCTAACGCACCTGCACGTTTTTCTTTGGGGTAAAGGTCAGACAAGATAGAATGAGAAGGTGGACTGCCACCCGCTTCACCGATCCCCACACCAATTCTCGCAATGGCAAGTTGCGTATAGGTCGTAGCCATACCAGACAGTGCGGTAAAACCACTCCAAAGCGTGAGGGAAATCGCAACGATGTTAACGCGACTATAGCGGTCTGCTAACCAAGCAATAGGAATTCCCACCACCGTGTAAAGCACCGCGAAATAGAGCCCTTTTAACCAGCCTAATTGCGCGTCATTTAAACCCAAGTCAGCTTTAATAAAGGGCGATAAAATACCGATGATTTGTCGGTCGATAAAATTAAAGGCATAAACCAAGGTCAATATTGTTAATACGTAGGTACGATAAGGTTTGCTCACCTGATTAAAATCTTCCTGCTGAACAACAGGGCTTTCGCTGGTATTCACTGTCATTATTGCTCCCTCAATTTAGATATTCTGCCCACAATAAACACCCTCATAGTAATCTTGTCGGTGTCTACATAACAAGCCATTTTGTATCAACAATGTAAAATAAATGTAAACATAACAAACACTTATATACCCATATAACACGAGCAAATTGTTCTATTGAATAGCTAGGATGTTAGAATTTTTACGTGGTAGAATTGCCCACAGACATCCGACCAGTTCTGCTATGCGTGCAGACCCAACATAAGTGACTGGATTTATGCATATTGATGACCTTATCGACGCGACAAATCACTATATCAATAGTGATGAACAAGCTAGAGCCCAACTCACTATCCCTAAAGAATGGGCCCAAGGACGCACCGCATATGGTGGTTTAACTGGCGCCTTGGTATATAGCGCTATCCGTCAAAAAGTCAGTAACGATCGAGTACTTAGATCGTTTGCATGCAATTTTGTCGGCCCAGTTATGACTGAGGCATCCTTTGACATCGAAGTTGAAATATTGCGAGAAGGTAGGAATGTTACGCAAGTGATAGGTAAGGCAATTCAAGATGGCAAGGTATGCGTGATGGTGCAAGCTGCCTTTGGTGTTTCACGAGACTCAAAAATTGATGTACGCAATACTGATACACATGCAATGCGAGCCCCTACCAAAGCAGATTTTCTGCCTCAAATCCCTAAGATTACGCCTAAGTTTTTACGCCATATAGACTTGGCTAGACAAGGTGGAGGCCTGCCCTTTACAGGAAGTAAAGAAAGCAAAATTGATGGTTGGATGCGATTTACTAAACCACCAAAAGAACTAACTGATGCCCATCTAATCGCTCTTATCGATGGATGGCCACCCACCACTTTGCAAATGCTTAAATGGCCAGCACCCGCAAGTACTATGAGTTGGAACATTGAATTTATTTACCCTCATTACACCTTTTCCCCTGAAGACTGGTTTGCCTATCAAGTGCGCACACGTCAAGCCGCAGATGGCTACGCACAAACTGAAGCGAATATATGGGATACCCGAGGGCAGTTAATTGCAATCAGTAGACAAACCATTGCCGTGTTTGATTAGTGAGAATAAGCCATATTGAACACCACTAAAAAGAGCGCTGATAAGCGCTCTTTTTTTATCCTACTCGTAACTAGTTAGTTCTCTACGGGATAAGGTTCAGCCCAATTTAGTAAATGCTAAAGGTTGACGGGCTAAAAATAGCCAAGGTACTGATCAGCTGCATATTGGTAAAATCGAGCGCCGCGTCCAAATCTTCGTCATCTAAGTCGAGGATTTCATATTGCGCAGGTTCGATATTATCGAGTCGATTATAGATCTCACTGTATACGTTATTGAGCGCCAAACTAGACGCAAGCTGCAGTATTTTCTCTTCATGACTTTGTGCTTTGTGCAAAGAAGCATGCTGGTGGGCAATAGGCCCATAAATTTCACTGGGGATCCCCCAAAGCTTGAGCAATTCAGCGCTTATTTGCGCGTAGCTCAAACCAAGATACTTATTCTGCAAGGTGACAGGGCAATGCTCCGCCGAAAATGAACTGCACTGCGTTGCTACGTCCGGTGTAAGCTGCAACACGGCTAATTCGCCAATATTGTGTAGTAAACCGCACACAAACATCTTATCGGGATTTTTAGCGGACGTCTCTTGAGCAATGTATTTTGCTAACAAGCCACAGCTCACCCCTAGCTCCCAAAAAACACTGAAGTCCACCTCACTGTCATTCATATCTTTAAAAGCGTGTGAGATGCCGTACGCGAGCACTAAATCATAAACTGAGTCTGTTCCTATGACTTGAATCGCTTTATTAACGGTGGTTATCACTGTGGGAAATTTGTATAAGGCGCTGTTAGCTATTTTCAAAATTTGCGCTGCAATCGCCGGATCGTAATTTATGACCTCTGCCACTTCGTTGATAGAAGCACTGCCATCATCAATAAGCTGTTTTATTTTTGTGACTGAGTCAGGCAATACAAACAAATCACCTGCTTTTTCGGCATACTCAAGAGCATTCATACGCACGTTTATCCTTAATTTGATTATGTAAGAGTGTAAGTCAACCCATCTCTAATGTTCAAGATTAATACATCTAACGCTATGTAAATAGAAAAATGAAGAATAGTTACAAGGTAAATTAAATTCCATCGGTAAAACCTTGCTCAATTAATACTAAAGTATAATCATACAGAGACACAGTACCGACTAATCAACCTTAAAGAAAGCGAATAACTGATGACGAAATTTTGATCAGAACCGAACGCTTTGCAAAGAAGTAAAATTACAGATTGATTTAAGCACCACAAGAATAGCGATTACAGAACACAAGCACGTCGAAGATGTATCGCTGCAAAAATAAATTAGGTTGTTTTAGCAAAATGGGAAATCAAACGAAGAGATAAAATAAACTGGAGATTAGATGGTGGGTCGTGCTGGATTCGAACCAGCGACCAATTGATTAAAAGTCAACTGCTCTACCAACTGAGCTAACGACCCATCTAATTGTAACGCTTTGAATTGTTTGATTTAACTGGTGGGTCGTGCTGGATTCGAACCAGCGACCAATTGATTAAAAGTCAACTGCTCTACCAACTGAGCTAACGACCCATCAAATTAAATCTAACTGCAAATCAACTAAGGGAAAATATACCTTTCTTGCTTTGCTTCTCGTCTCTCGGTGACGAGGGCGCATATAATACTGAATTCGAAACTTCATGCAACCTTAAATTAAGCTTTATTTTCATAATTCGTATCGTTTGCTGAAAAAGCATACAAAACGCATGTTGCACGGTTATTTTTTACGCTAAAACGAAGCATTAACACTAATAAAATAAGGAATGCCGTTATCTATTTAACGGCATTTAATTTAATTTCAGCCAGTTTCCTTGCTGAAGAAGTCGGGTATTCCGTTAACACTTTTTTCCATAATTGTTCTGCTCGGGCAATATTTGAACGCTCTTGCTCACAAATACCTAATTTCAACATGGCATCTGCGCGCTTCGAAGAATCCGGAAATTGATTCATCAATGTTTCAAACTGATTTGCCGCTGCCGCCCAATCTTGTTTATTAAATAACAATTGCCCTAACCAGTAATGCGCATTTGAGGCATAACTAGAATTAGGGAAGTTTTGCAAGAAGGATTGGAACTCAGGAATAGCATCATCATACAGCTTGTCTTTTAAGATAAGGTTGACAGCTTTATCATACGCTTGATCTTCATTCAGGCTAGTTTGGGAGCTAGGTTGGCTAACTTGATTAGTCTGATTAAACTCGTCAGTGGCTCCACTGCCATTTTGTGTCATCACAGCAGCAATGCGTTTATCAATCTCTAAATACAGCTCTCGTTGACGCTCTAATATCCGCTCTAGTTGATAATTATGCTTCTCAATACTGCCACGTAACTCATTCACTTCATTCTGAAGCAAATCCAGCTGCTCCTGAACGCGATGTTGCTGCGCTGTACGTGTATTAAAAAGGCGCTCTAAGGTGGTTAGACGTGACTCTGTACTGCCACTGCTTACATCCGCTACAGGCGCAGGAGCCGCATTTACTGCGGCTCCAAATATCGCTGTCAGAGTAAGCGCAAGAATGCGTTTATTCATAAATCCAACTTTTATTGATATACAAGAACACCACGACGGTTTTCAGCAAATGCAGCTGCAGTGCCTGATGTATCAACTGGCTTTTCTTCGCCATATGAAACAACAGAAACTTGAGATGCGCTCACACCAGCATTCATCAAGTATGTCTCAACTGATTTAGCACGGCGTTCACCTAACGCAATGTTGTATTCAGGCGTACCGCGGTTATCACAATGGCCTTCAATAACTACTGCTTGGCCTGGGTTTTTCACCAAGAATGCAGCGTGTTGATCAAGCAAAGAGTAATACTTAGAACTGACGCTTGAACGGTCGAAATCAAAATAAACAACCTGATCTTCCATCAATGCACTTTTTTCTTTCTGCATGACTTCTTCAGGAGACAACATAGGCTTCATATTGCCTGCTTGCACTTTTGCTTCTTCTGCCGCCTTGCGGTCAGCTTCAGCTTGGGCAGCAGCAACACGGTTACTCTCTGCGGCTAACTCTTCTTCGCTAGGACCTGATGAACAAGCAACCATTGTCACAATAGGTAGTGCAAGTGTGATGCCTTTGAATATTTTGCTAAGTTGCATTTTCTAATTCCTTATTATTATTAAATTTATAAATAGGTTGAACTTGTTACAACAAAAATGGAGACCAACTTGGCGACTTAACCTGCCCATCAGAAGCGGGTAAACGCGCCTTAAAGCGACCATCCAAGGAAACCAAGGATAAAACTTGCTTGCCTTGGTGTAACGTACTGTAAATAATCATACTTCCATTTGGTGCAATACTCGGGGATTCATCCAAATAGGTTTTGGTTAATACCTGAATATTTCCGTTTTCTAAATCCTGAGCGGCAATATGGTAGTTCCCTCTGGTACGGTTGACCATAACCATGCGACCGCCGTCTGGGGTGATGGTTCCCCCAAGGTTCATTTCGCCATCAAACGTTACCCTTCTGACGTTGTTACTGGCTAAATCTACGCGATATATTTGCGGTTTACCACCCCGTTCGGAACTAAATATCAAGCTCTTACCGTCGGGTGTCCAGCTCGGTTCCGTGTCTATCGCTCGGTTGCGAGTTATCCGCTCTAGGCGTTTAGAAGCCACGTCCATCACGTAAATCTCTGGGTTACCGTCTTTCGATAACACCATGGCTAATTGCCTACCGTTGGGTGAGAAAACCGGCGCACTGTTTATGCCAGGAAAATCGGTCATTTGCGTTCGGCTCATGGTGTATAAGTCTTGAATGTATATCTGTGAGCGCTTATTTTCAAATGTGACATAAGCCAGCTTGGTCCCGTCAGGCGACCAAGAAGGAGACATCAAAGGCTCTTTAGAGCGCAGTAACATCGTCTCGTTAACACCGTCATAGTCTGCAACAACGAGCTGATAAGGAAACTCATTGGTTTTACGGTCCCGCACAACAACGTAAGCAATACGCGTCATAAAGGCGCCCTTCTCACCCGTTAATTTTTCGTACACCACATCACTGATGCGATGAGCGTATTGTCTAAATCCTTGGCCTGTAATAACAGTCTGGCGGCTATCTAAAATGTGGTCGTTACTGTTGGTTAATTTACCACCGCTTAATGCCCGCGCATTGCCACCGGTGATTTGACCTCTAATAGCGTCGACTAATGTGAAGTTAACACGATAACGATCAGGGCCTTCAGGGGTGACCGAACCCACCAAAATAGCTTCGACGCCGGTTGCTGCCCAAGCACTATAATCCAATTCACTGTCGTTATGAGGTTGCCCTGGCATGTCAGTGCTATCGATAGGGCTAAACTTACCGCTTCGTAATAGGTCGCCGCTAACCACTTCGGATAAGCTTTCTGGCATTTGGCCTGGGCCATTCCACTTGAATGGCACAATGGCAATTGGTCGCGCAGAATCGATTCCTTCGGTGATCACAATTTCCAAACTCGCCTGGCTAGATGCAGTGAGCATTACACTTAAAAACGTTAAAACACGGGTCAATCTTGTCATTATAAATCGGGCTCTACAGTTAAATTAATATCACGGAGCTTCTCATACACATCAGCTTCCTTTGATACCGGAAGGGTACCGGCCTTGAAAACAGCAGATTTAGCAGCTCTGCATAAGATAGGATCTCCACCTAGTTCTTTTACCTGAATAACTAAACCAGACGATGCTAAACGGATATTCAACTGGCAGGATTTTCCGCGCATTGAGTTATCTACAATTAGCTGTCGCTGAATAGCTTGATGGATCAGGGCTTGGTACTTTTGTACTTCGGTTAGAACTTGCTTGCTTCGTCGCTGCTGGCGCACAGCCTGCTCAGCTTCAAGTTGATCTTGCAAGGCACGCTCTTGACGCGCTTTCTCCGCTGCTTCTGCTTTCTTACGCTGCGCCTCTTTCAAGGCTTTTTCTTCCTTCTCGCGCGCTTCCTTGGCCTTTCTAGCTCGCTCTTCCGCCTTCTTACGCTCTAACTCTTTGCGTTTACGCTCCGCCTCCGCTGCTTTCGCTTTGGCCTTTTCTCGCTCTTGCTTTTTACGCGCAGCAATTGCAGCTTGCTCAGCCTGTTTACGTTCTTCACGTTGGCGCTTGGTGCGTTGCTCTATTTCAACCGCTTCTTGCTCTTGTTGTTTACGCTTGCGTTCGGCCTCGTTCGCACGCCGTTCCAGTTCAGCGATTCGGTCTTCTTCAACCTTTTGCTTGCGCTTCTTCTGATCTTCAATCCGCTTAATTTGGTCATCAACCGCGTTGGCATCTACCGCCACGGCCTCTATAACCGGTTGAGATGACGCCATTTCAGGCGTTTCTTGAGGCAACTTAACATCCATGCCTGCAAAGAGAAGCACTCCGAAAACGAGATGCAAACTCAGTGATTTAATCAAAGGTAGCGACAATTTTAACTTCATATCTGCTAAATGCTTACTTCTCAGGAGGGTCAGTCATAAGACCGACAGAAGGCGCACCAGCACGCTGCAAAAGCACCATCAACTGCACTATATTGCTGTACGGCACTGCGCCATCCCCTTTCACCACGACTGGGGTTTCAGGTTCAATTCGCAAATGCGCCGCAACTAATGTGGCCACATCTACAGCTGTCATGGCCTGCTCTTGGTCTTCAGCGATGTTCAGGAAGTAATTTCCATCTGCATCAACGGAAGCAATTAGCGGTGGCTTGCTATCATCTTCTAACGGTTGCGCTTCTGCTTTTGGTAAATCTACCTTAACACCTTGAGTCACAAGCGGTGCGGTTACCATAAAGATAATCAGCAACACCAACATCACATCGATGTAGGGCACAACATTGATTTCAGACACCGGACGACGGCGTTTTCTTACATACATAATCGTTGCCTATTAGCCCTGAGCTGGACCGTTGGTGACGGTATCCGCCTTTGTTACCAGCGACTGACGATGCAATATGCTGGAAAACTCTTCCATAAAGTTACCGTAGTTGTTTTCGAGCTTTTCTACTTGATGGCTGAAACGGTTATAAGCGATAACTGAAGGGATAGCGGCAAACAGCCCCATAGCGGTTGCGATCAACGCCTCAGCGATACCAGGCGCCACCATGGCTAGCGTGGCTTGTTGGACTTCACCCAAAGCGATAAACGCATTCATGATCCCCCACACAGTACCAAATAAACCGATATACGGGCTAATTGAGCCCACAGTCGCCAAGAACGGTAAACGGCTCTCTAATTCGTCAATTTCTCTAGACAAGGAAACACGCATCGCACGGTAAGTACCGTCCATTATCGCCTCAGATGGGGTAGATGACGACTTACGCAAGCGGACAAATTCTTTAAAGCCAGCACAGAATAAACTGGCCATACCTTGCACTGATTCTCGAGCAGCTAATTCTTGATAAAGGCGATTTAAATCGACCCCTGACCAAAATTTATCCTCAAATTTTTTCATATCATTTTTTGCTCGGCTCAACGCCTGCGAACGCTGAAAAATAAACGTCCAAGATGCCACAGACGCGGCTAATAACAACAACATCACAAGCTGAACTAATAAGCTAGCTTGCCAAAATAATCCAAATATTGATAACTCAGCCGACACGCGAGAATTCCTCTAGTATAAATCCGGGGATGGCGATAGGTTTCATTTGCTGAAGGTCCACGCACGCCACCCTAATTAAAGCACTGACCAAGCGTTGACCACTTGGACTTATTATTGTTTGTTTGAACACCAAACTTGCGCGTTTCAATTCTACTATTTCGCTTTGAATTCTCAATAGTTCATTAAATCGTGCAGGCGCTTGATTGTCCATTTCGACACGTTTGACGACAAAACCGATAGATCGTTCCAATAACCCATCTTGTTCAATCCCCATCGAGCGCAACCACTCTGTTCTGGCGCGCTCTAGAAACTTCAAATAATTCGCGTAATAAACAATTCCGCCTGCATCCGTATATTCATAATACACCCTTATTTGGTGTTCAAATACTGCTAAGTTTTTCTGCAACGTCACTTTTCCCCCACACTATTACATACCGTCTCCAACCAGCGCATAACTATGCGATGCAAAAGACTAATCATGATGCGCCACTAAAAATTAAAGCATTAAAATTCAAAAAGATAGATCCATTTAACTAAACCCAGCGTTGCAATACAACATAATAAGCGCGACAAATATGCATAGATATTCAATATTTTCGCAAAAATACGTTTATCAAAGATATTTGTAACAAAAAAAATAATAGGTTAAATAACACTCAGTAAAACATAAATCATTGTTTTTAATAAAAAAAATAAAAAATGACAGGTATTAACAAGTTTTATACAAAATAAGTAAAGACATTACGCATTAGAAAAACTAATCATAAAATGGTAATTTTTCTCAATTGTGGTTCTTCGCGGCGAGGCTATAATGACGTTGTCTTCTCGATTAGCGAATGTTTCCAACCAGGCGTTAATCAGATGCTATGTCGACTCCCTGTTGACTGACATGTTCCCTGGAATTTTATTCCATTCAACTTTATTTGTTGCTTTGCCCGCATAATTTATGCGGGCTTTTTTTTGCCTATTTTTTACGACCTAAAAAGTAATACCACTCCTTTGGCGGTATACAAAATCAATTAGGCTCGTAATCATAACCAAAATGCAAATATGCCCGCTGAGACACAATTCGCCCTCTTGGGGTACGCTGCAAGAACCCTTGTTGAATTAAAAAGGGCTCTATCACATCTTCTATCGTGTCTCGTTCTTCACCAATCGCCGCCGCTAAGTTATCGAGACCCACAGGCCCACCCATAAATTTATCTATGATGGTGATCAGCAATTTTCGGTCCATGTAGTCAAAGCCTTCTTTATCTACATCCAGCATATCCAGCGCAGCTGAAGCAACTTCACTGCTAATTTCACCGTTTGCTTTTATTTCGGCATAATCTCGTACCCTGCGCAGCAAGCGGTTACTGATACGCGGTGTACCGCGGGAGCGCTTGGCGATTTCCATCGCGCCTTCCTCGTCTAAATTTAATTCCAGGAAATGGGCAGAACGCTTTACGATTTGGGTTAAATCTTTAATATTGTAAAACTCAAGGCGCTGCACAATACCGAATCTGTCGCGCAATGGTGACGTCAATGAGCCTGCTCGTGTTGTTGCACCAATCAAGGTAAACGGCGGTAACTCAAGTTTAATTGAGCGGGCAGCAGGCCCCTCTCCTATCATGATATCCAGCTGATAATCTTCCATCGCAGGGTACAGAATTTCTTCCACCACTGGGCTCAAACGATGAATTTCATCGATAAACAACACATCGTTTTCTTCTAAATTGGTTAGCAGCGCCGCTAAGTCCCCCGCTTTTTCAAGCACCGGCCCTGAGGTCGTTTTGATACTCACGCCCATTTCGTTCGCCACGATATTCGCCAAGGTCGTTTTGCCTAAGCCTGGGGGGCCAAAAATCAATAAATGATCCAACGCATCACTGCGTTTACGCGCGGCCTGAATAAAGATATCCATTTGCTCACACACATGGTCTTGCCCTGTATAATCCGCCAGCATTTTAGGGCGAATAGCACGATCGATGACTTCATCTTCGCGTAGGGCGGTAGGTTGAATGAGACGATCGGCTTCTATCATGAGAATTATTTAACTTTTGGTAGTGGTTTTATATACAGTGCGTAGTCTATGAGAGTCGAGACGGATACTCAAGCAAACTGCATAGACTATTTAATAACGGGCTTTTAGGCCTGTATTTTCCTAGGTGAAATCAGATCATTGCCCGCAATGCTTCGCGAATTAATTCTTCACTGGTGATGTCTTTTACATACACAGAATTTATCACTTTACTCGCTTGAGGCGCCTTATACCCAAGTGCTATCAGTGCGCTTAGGGCTTCTTCTTTCGCATCACTTGAAGTAACAAAGGTATTTTCAATACTATTAGTATTGCCTTGCAGAGCAAAATCATCACTTGCAGATTGCTCTAAGCTTAGTTTTTTAAAGCGATCGCGCATTTCTATCACTAAACGCTCTGCGGTTTTCTTACCAACGCCAGGTAACTTCACCAAAGCGGTAATGTCTTCGTGTGCAACACACTGCATGAAATGCTGCCCCGACATGCCCGACAAAATCGTTAATGCCAATTTAGGCCCTACGCCGCTGGCTTTAATTAACTCTCTAAATACGGCGCGCTCATTTTTATCAGCAAAACCAAACAACAATTGTGCATCTTCACGCACCACAAAATGAGTATAAACGCTGGCCTCGGCACCTACCTCAGGTAATTGATAAAAACTGGTCATGGGAATTTGAATTTCATAACCGACCCCAGCTACATCGATGAGTACCTCTGGTGGCTGTTTTTCTACTACTGTGCCGCGTATTCTGCCTATCATGTTCATTCTCTAGTGTTGTTATTTATCGTAATCTGCCGCGTACGGTTTTTTTCACCTGACCTGACATCTTGATGAGGTTTTCGTTGGTGTGGCTATGGCAAAGCGCAACCGCTAATGCATCTGCAGCATCAGCTTGAGGCGTGCCCGGTAGCTTCAAAATAAACGTGACCATATGTTGTACTTGGCTTTTTTGTGCGTTCCCGTTGCCCACCACAGATTGTTTAATTTGCCGAGCGGAATACTCCGCCACATCAAGTCCTTGGTTGGACGCTGCAACAATAGCCGCGCCTCGGGCTTGACCCAGTTTTAACGCTGAATCAGGGTTTTTAGCCATAAAGACTTGCTCAATAGCGAACATATCGGGTTTATATTGCAGTATTAACTGGCTGACACCGTCAAATATTTGCTGTAATCGCGGCGCCAGTGCGTCCCCCTGCATTCGAATACAACCACTGCCTAAATATTGTTGTTGTCGCCCTGCCCTTTGTATTACGCCGTAGCCAGTAATGCGTGAGCCAGGATCGATGCCGAGAATAATTGCCACGAGTTTCAATGTACCTATTAATTATATATTGCCGATTTACGTTGGCATGTTCGCATCAGGTACGCAATCTTTGATTGCAGCCCGATTTGTATCAGACCAGACTTTAGCCATGGCAGCGTTTTTTTCTAACCATTGATAGGCTAAATGCTCGGTGAGGATAATAGCTACATCATCCTTTACTTGTATTGAAAATACATGCTCGGTATTAAAGGGCGTGTTTGGCGGGTAGCGATGTTGCCAGATGTCACGAATGGCGTAACGATTGATCTGCTGATGATCGTGTAAGTGATAACCCGCTTGTTGAATATCAATGCCGGTTTCTTCTTTGACTTCTCTTAGGGCGGTATTGATAGCCAACTCGCCGATTTCCAGTGTACCGGTCACCGACTGCCAAAAGTTAGGATCATCTTGGCGCTGCATCACTAACACTCGGCATTGGCAGTCATATATGACCACCAATGCCGATTCAGGACGCCGATAAGCATTTTTGCTAGTTTGCAGAAAAATTACTCCGCGCTTGGGGCTTTTTCCTGAACGATGTCAGTCTTGATTGACAACTCTTTCAATTGCTCGTCACTGGCAATACCAGGGGCATCCGTTAATGGACACGCAGCGGTTGTTGTTTTCGGGAACGCCATCACGTCACGAATAGACGTTGCCCCCGTCATCAGCATTACTAAGCGGTCTAAACCAAATGCTAAACCGGCATGAGGTGGCGCACCAAATTTGAGGGCATCCAGTAAGAAGCCAAATTTCACTTCCGCTTCTTCTTCGCTGATCCCCAAGATATTAAACACTTTAGCTTGCATGTCTTGGTTATGAATACGCACCGAACCACCGCCTAATTCACAGCCGTTCAATACCATGTCATAAGCATTTGATAACGCATTGGCGGGGTCTGCAGCAAGTTGCTCTGCCGTCATGTCACGAGGAGCGGTAAATGGATGATGCAGCGCATAAAACTGGCCATCGAATTCTTCAAACATAGGGAAGTCAATCACCCAAAGCGGTTTCCACTCACCTTCAAGCAAGTCTAAATCTTCACCCACTTTCAAGCGCAGTGCCCCCAATGCTTCGGTTACAACCGTTGCGCTGTCAGCCCCAAACAATAGAATATCACCGCTTTGTGCTTCAACTCTTGATAGCACTTGCTTGGCCACATCTTCACCTAAGAATTTCAAGATAGGCGATTGCAAACCTTCAAGGCCAGCATCGATATCGTTTACTTTCATCCACGCTAGGCCTTTAGCACCATAAATCCCGACAAATTTAGTGTATTCATCGATTTGCTTACGGGTCATGCTCGCACCGCCTGGGACGCGGATAACCGCTACGCGGCCTTTAGCATCATTTGCTGGGCCAGAGAACACTTTAAACTCTACATCTTTTAAGATATCCGCCACGTCAACCAACTCTAATGGGTTACGTAAATCAGGCTTGTCACTGCCAAATCGGCGCATGGCATCGGCATAAGTCATTTGCGGGAATTCGCCTAAATCAACGTTCAGCATTTTCATGAACAAGTTGCGGATCATCCCTTCAGTGATTTCCATTACTTGCTCGGCACCCAGAAAGGTGGTCTCGATATCGATTTGAGTAAATTCAGGCTGACGATCGGCACGTAAATCTTCGTCACGGAAACATTTAACGATTTGGTAGTAGCGGTCCATACCGGACATCATCAACAATTGCTTAAACAATTGAGGTGACTGGGGTAACGCAAAGAACTTCCCTTTATGGGTACGACTTGGCACTAAATAATCCCGAGCGCCTTCAGGGGTCGCTTTGGTCAGCATAGGCGTTTCGATATCAAGGAAGCCATCGCCTTCAAGATAACTGCGTACGGCGCTGGTGACTTTTGCACGAAACTTAAGACGGTCACTCATCACTGGACGACGAAGATCAAGGTAGCGATATTTCAAACGCTGCTCTTCTGAGTTCTCTTGATTGCTGTCCAGTGGCAAGACAGCTGATTTGTTCAAAATCGTTAAGCCTTTGCCTAAGATTTCGATTTCGCCGGTGCCCATGTCTTTATTCACTTGCCCTTGCGGACGAGCACGAACCAGACCTTCAATTTGAACACAAAATTCGCTACGCAAGCTGTTTGCGGTATCAAACAATTCGGCCAAGTCTGGATCGTAAACCACTTGAACGATACCTTCGCGGTCGCGCAAGTCGATAAAAATAACCCCACCCAAATCGCGGCGACGGTTTACCCAACCGCAAAGAGTGACTGTTTGTCCGATGTGTGATGCATTGATGTTGCCGCAATAATCTGTGCGCATGATGAAATAAGCCTCTAAACCAAGCTACTATAATATAAGAAAAATAAGGCCGCGTAGTATATACCCAAAGCACACAATCCCCAAGAGCTGAGGCAGTCATAAAGATAATGAGTGACGTTAATGATTAAGTTGCACAAATATGACCCACATTGACGCTTTTCGCGGGACTTTATACCTATAAACAATTAACCACTCAGCGAAAATTCCCTAGAATGGGTACAAATTCGAATTTCCGGCCCTGCATTATTTTACGTAAGTGCAATAATTGTTATTCTTGTGACTCATAGTCACGAGAGTCCTTATGCTAAGAGTTAATATAGGCTGTCCTATTTGGACCCATGATGCTTGGTTTAGCAGTATTTACCCGCCCAAAAGCAGTAAAAAGACTGCCCTGCAATCCTATAGCAGGCTGTTTAATAGCGTAGAATGCAATAGCAGTTTTTATCATTTACCCAATCAAGACACCCTTAAAAAATGGCGCGACAGCGTGCCTGATGATTTTCGCTTTGTTCTAAAGTTACCCCGCAGTATTAGTCATTCGGGTCAACTCGATATATGCACAGGCGAACTAAAGCACGCGATCGATAACTTAGCTGTGCTCGGCGAAACCCTTGGCGGCGTTATGTTACAGCTACCAAAGCAATTTACCCCAGCACATATCAACCAACTTGGCGTCCTCCTTGACACCATACCAACAGATTTACCTATGAGTGTGGAAGTCCGCCACTTGGCGTTTTTTCAAAAGGGCGAACAAGAAAAAGCGTTGAATCAGTTGTTACTTTCACATAAAGCAGACCGAGTGATAATGGATACCCGCGCCTTATTTGCTTGTGATCCAAGTCAATTCACCGGTGAAGAGCGCGAATTAGTCATCGATGTTCAACGTAAAAAGCCGCGGGTCCCCACCAATGTTATCGCTACCGGTGATTCACCTGTCGTACGCTTTGTCGGCCATCAGCAGATTGACAAATGCACGTCGTTTTATCGCCCCTGGATCAAGAAAATAAAATATTGGCTGGATGAGGGTAAAAGCCCTTCTATTTTCTTTCATATGCCTGATAACAAAGATGCACCTTGGTTAGCGGCGACCTTTATTCATGATTACAACCTTACCTACCCTGATGCTCCGCTGCCTGCATTAGTATTACCAGCCTCGCAAAACAGCCATCAGCAGATATCTATATTTGACTCACTAACCCCTTAGCTAACACTTAAGCTGGTTGCTCACAGCACCAAAACTAAAAAACGCCCGAAGTGAATCACTGCCGAGCGCTTAGCTAATTTAGCAAATTTGTCTGTTTAGCTGGTTGAGTCGTTTATCTAAACAACACTTTTTCTTGTTTGAACCAGTACACACAAAATCCCAGCAGTAATGCAGCAATCAATGCCGTCGAAGCAAAAATGCCAATTAACTGAAAATAGTCCATGGTACCTTTTACCAGCTCTTTCATGGCCAGCGCTACATTTGTCAAAGGCACCCAAGCCCAACCGCCTTTAAGTTCAACTCCCGGCATGAGTGCCACCATGACCGGCATGATAACGAAAATCACTAACGGCCCCATATAACTCTGGGCCTCTTTAAAGCTACGAGCGTAAATTGAAATACTCAGCAATACTGCCGCAAAGATAGCCACCAGCGGGATCAGCATCAAAAACATCAAAACAAAATCAACAATGCCAATTTGGCTCATAAAGTCAGCTACAAACTGCATAGCAAACCCGCGGCTGAGCACTAACCCCCATACCGCCATGCTAACAACGGTAATCAATGCGGTGGTGGCGCCAGCACAAGCAATTGTTAAAAATTTACCTAAAACAATTTTCGTACGATCGATAGGTGAAATAAGCAGCGTTTCTAATGTGCCCCGTTCTTTTTCACCGGCACCAATGTCGGTCGCAGGAAACATCGCCCCTTGAAAACACAATACAAACAGTAAATATGGCAGCATACCACCTATTTTCTCGCCCCAACTTTCCCGTTGACCCGCTGTGCTTATTTGCTCAAGAACGATGGGGTTTAACAAAGCATCTTGCTGCACTAGGGTGACACCAAGTTCAGAAAACGCTGATGTTTGATACGCATCGGCATACTTTTGCACCATTGAATTCACACGGTTGCGCACCATGTTTAATCCCGCGTCATTTAAATAAAGTGTTATGTTTAGCTGACCGCTTCGAAGGATATCTGCACTGTAGTTTTCCGGCAGTACCATTACAAAATCAACGGTGTCACTGTTAATTAACGCCGTGTAATCGGCGTTAATGGCAATATCTACGCGCTCAAATTTATCTGAGGCTGCCAAGTCATTTGTTAGCTCTGGCGCATACTGGTCGTTCACCACCGCGTATTTCAGGACTTTGCTTTCCGCTTTTTCGAATGCCTGAGCGGTGAAATACGCCATTCCGCCAAAAATTAACGGGAAAATGAGGATCGGTAGCGCAATCATAAAAAACAACGTTTTACGGTCGCGCAGCAATTCTTTTATTTCTTTAAAAAAGACTAACCACATAGTATTTTCCCTCCTTATTGACGCTCAGTATCGATGCTGGTTAAAAAAGCTTGATGTAATGAACCATTAGCGAGCTGGGTAAACGCCTTCAACTCCCCGTCAAATTTGCTCAACCCTTGGTCGATAACCGCTACGCGGTCGCATAATTTGCTCACTTCATCTAAATGGTGGGTAGAGAATATCACCGGCGTGCCCTGCTCTTTTAGGCCGCGAATGAAGCGCAATACGGTTTGCGTCGCCATAATATCTAGGCCGGTTGTCGGCTCATCCAAGATCACAACTTCGGGGTCATGCACCACCGCTCGGGCGATCGCGACTTTTTGTTTCATACCGGTAGAGAAGTTCTCACTGCGCCGGTCTAAAAATGTATGCATATCAAGGAGCTCAGCAAGTGCCTCAATTTTGTGTTTGATTTGCACTGGCGTCATGCCATGTAATTTAGCGAAGTATTCAATGTTTTCACGACCAGAAAGCCGCCCGTATAAGCCTGTCGAGCCTGATAGAAAACCTATTTTTTTTCGCGCCATTACCGGATCCTGCAACACATCCGTACCATTAATGGTAATGCTGCCACTGTCGGGTTTGAGTGCCGTGGACAACATGCGTAATGTCGTGGTTTTGCCAGCACCATTTGGGCCCAGCAAACCTAATACTTCCCCTTGCTGGCAGGTGAAAGACACATCAATGACAGAATGAAAAAAGCGCCCTTTAAGTCTGGGATCTTTACGTTCTTGCTCACTGAGTTTTTTAGGATTTTCAACTGAAAACTTTTTGGCTAAGCCAACTATCTCGATCATTCTTTTACCCTATTTAACTCGCGACTGCTTTTTCGCTCACGGCCATTATTTTCGCTCACGGCTATTTTTTTGCTCACGGCTGTTTTTTTGCTCCAGCCCGCTGCTTGCCTTAGGTTGCAAATAGTTTGTTACTTTAGCCCAAATAGCTACAACCTAGTAGCTGAAAAATGCGACAATCATGTTTAAAATCATAAGATTAGTTATTTCAACAACCACAAAATAGGTTATACAAGGACACGTTTCATGGTCTCTCATCTCAATCCCTTCAGTGCCTGTATCGGTGTACTGCGCCATCCTAAGGCAACGTTTGCACAGTTAAAAGAGCAACATAACTGGTCGTGGTTGCCGTTTTTGTTGGTTACACTTGCCGCTGTTTTACCGGTTTATTACTATTTTCAGGTGGTTGATTTTCAGTGGTATAAAGAGGTCATTATTGCCAGTCAATTTGCCAACATCAGCCCCGGAGAACAACAAGCGATAAGCGCTTCACTCGACGCAACTAAAAGCATTGTTGGCACCGTGATTACCCCTGTGATTATGTTGTTAGTGTTGGTGTCTATTATCGCGCTTTACCTTAATGTGGTGACCAAATCAGATCCCCAGAACATCAATAGCTTTAGTGACTGGTTTGGTTTTACTTGGTGGATCTTATTGCCATCGTGCGTGGGCGCACTGTTTAGCGGCGTCATCCTTTTTTGGCTAGATCATGGGCAAATTAGCTTTGATGCTGTGTCTCCCAGCGCCTTATCGTTCCTATTTGCTATTCCCGTGTCCTCCTCATGGTTTGGATTAGCCAGTAGCATCAAACTGGAAATATTTTGGAGCATGTACTTACTCGCCATAGGCATTAGCCAGTGGGTCACGCTAAGTCGGCGAAGAGCATTAGTGATTGCGTTTGCCCCTTGTCTGACTCTCTGGCTAGCTTGGGCGTTAATTATCGCCTTTGACTAAATGCATTTGGTTGTCAGGTTTGATAAAGGACGAGGTGCTTAACCACGTTTAGGGCGAAAATAATCGGTATTTTGATAGAATTGTACGTCTGTATTAAGTTTACTCCACTGGGCAATCCCTAAAAGCGGTAAAGGTAATAAGGGTTTTGCTTGCTTAAAGAGTTCAGTGGTATTTATCAGCCCACACAAACACCGGTCAACTTCAGCGTTTTGCTCAAGCATGCTTCGCTGAGCAAACCCTGGCTCAACACGGACCGCCAGCCATTTTCCTGTTAATCCAATAAACGGGTTGAGCAACATTTCATAGTTGGCATGACCAAACATGCGGGCATGAATGCCTTCTCCCCACTGCGCTCTATTGCGGTACAACGCCTCAGTCCAGTGATGCTCACTCAGTAACTTAGTCACCTTTTTGCCCGCTGGTGATTCAACCGCCAAAATTACTCCACATTCATCAAAATGAGTAATATGGTTGCGCTGGCGACTACGTGGGCTCAGGCCGTTCTGTTTAATGTCTTCAACATGCAGTTGGTTTAGACGCGTTTTGGTGAGGGGATATTGCAACCATACCAAACCGTTGAACAAGTCATGCCAACCATTAGCTCTGGTAGGAATATGCCCTTGGTTGAATATAATTTGCTCATAGTAATTATCAGTCGGGAGCAAAGTGTCTTGGTCAATAAAATCTGGGACGTTTCGAACATCTGCTAAAAATCGTTGTTTCAAGGTATTTAACCCTTCAGCATTCGGCCAATCGGTAAAATCACTGAGAAAAAACTGAGCGTTTAAACGGGCTAACGGGGCGCAAGATAATTGCTGTGTAAAGGGTTCATTCCAGGGTAACGACATAAAAAGAAAAACAAAATTCGTTGCGAGTAAGTTGATGAGTGGCATTATATCAACTCCTTTGTGTCTCGTATCCACAGAATACATATAGGCATGACATAAATTAAAACTAGGTGAATATAACAATGAAAAGAATTCAACTGGCCGCTATCCCGCTAATCAGCGCAACTTTGTTTGCCTGTGGTGTGAATAGCGATAACTTCTCTACGTCCAGTGCAGATAACGACTTTAGCCTTGCATATCAGAACATTACAGATGCAACGCTCAAAGCGCACACCAAAACCTTAGCCTCTGATGAATTTGAAGGACGCTCACCCACCTCAAAAGGTGAGAAAGTCACTCTTGATTATCTAGTCAGCAATTTTAAGCAGATGGGCTATCAACCGGGTAACGGCGACAGCTATTTACAAGCGGTTAATCTATTAGAAATGACAGCCTCACCAGACATGACCATGACCATAGGTGACAACCAATTCGCCTATAAAGAAGGCATGATTGCCTCAACAAAACGCGAGCAACAGCAAGTCAGGGTGACTGACTCGGACGTCGTATTTGTTGGCTTTGGCGTTAACGCCCCAGAATACGATTGGAATGACTACGAGGGCCTTGATGTTAAAGGCAAAACAGTGGTTATTCTGGTCAACGACCCAGGCTTTGAGCGCCCTGACAGCGGAAAATTTCAAGGGAAAACCATGACCTATTATGGGCGCTGGACTTACAAATACGAAGAAGCGAGCCGTCAAGGTGCAACCGCAGCAATCATAGTGCATGAAACAGCCCCTGCATCTTATGGCTGGTCTGTGGTGGCAAATAGTTGGAGCGGTCCGCAATATAGCTTGGTCAGCGAAAATGGCAATGCAGATCGTGTTGCAGTGGAAGGTTGGTTGTCGAATGATGCGGCAAAACAGGTTTTCTCGGCTGCCGGATTAGATTTTGCCAAAGAAAAAGCCAAGGCCTTAAAAGGCCCCTACCACACTAGCCTAAAACAAAAAGCCTCAGTGACGGTAAACAGCACAATGAAAAAGTCGGTTAGCTATAATGTAATGGCAACCCTACCCGGCTCAGAAACACCTGACGAGCATGTCATTTACAGTGCCCACTGGGATCACTTAGGCAAAGACGAGAGCAAAGAAGGCGATAATATATACAATGGTGCCCACGACAACGCCACCGGTACAGCAAGCGCCCTTGCCATAGCAAAAGCGTATAAAGCGCTGGGCTCTGCTCCAAAACGTTCTGTTGATTTTCTTATCGTCACCGCTGAAGAGCAAGGCTTACTGGGCTCACAGTACTACGCAGAACACCCAATTATTCCGCTAAACAAAACAGTCGCGAATATCAATATGGACGCCATGAACGTACTAGGGCGAACGAAAGATGTTTCAGTTGTTGGCATGGGCAAGTCAGAACTAGAAACTTACTTGGCCAAAGCCGCGGCACGTCAAGACCGGACATTAACCCAAGAATCACGCCCTGAGGCCGGCTCATATTATCGTTCAGATCATTTCAGCTTCGCCAAACAAGGGGTGCCTGCTTTGTATGCGAAAGGGGGAAATATCCCTATCGATGCACAAACCGCACAGTACAAGAAGCGCACTAAAGTATTGATTACAGGCTGTTATCACCAAGTTTGCGATCAATTCCGTGAAAACTGGGATTTTTCAGGTGTACGTGAAGATGCCCAACTGTTGTTCGAGGTAGGATACGATATAGCCCAATCGGCAGATTGGCCTAAGTGGAATGCCAGCAGTGAGTTTCAGCGTAAGTAATTTTCTGCTGCTGAATTGTCCCGTCAAAACCGGTTGGTGAGTTTTCCAACCAACCGGTCATTTGCCTTTTAACTGACGAAATTATGTTTGATTAATGCTAATAAACAGCCGTTAATCTAACTAATAGCCAACAAGTGTAAAAAAATTACAGTTTCCCCTTGCTTTTTTTTCTCATGCTGGCAAATTCAAGGGCGCAAGAAAGTAATAATAAATACTATAACCAGCACTTTCCCCGCACGCATGTTTGGTTTTCAATGAAACCAAGCGAATCAGCTATATGAGTTAGTAACAAATAACCAAGAGAGAAGCCTTTTTATGTGTGGTATTTTCGGCATTCTGGACATCAAAACTGATGTATCAGAACTTAGAACGCAAGCATTAGAACTTTCCAAATTACTGCGCCATCGCGGTCCTGACTGGTCAGGTGTATGGAATAATGATAATGCCATTTTGTGTCACGAGCGCTTAGCGATCGTTGACGTTGACAAAGGCGCGCAACCACTTATCAGCCGAAATAATAATAATGTACTTGCCGTTAATGGTGAGATATACAACCACAAGGCTCTTGAGCAAAACCTCGCTCAACCATATGATTTTAGAACAAAATCTGACTGTGAAGTTATTCTTCCGTTATATGAACAGCAAGGGGTTGAGTTTATCGACCAACTGCAAGGTATGTTCGCATTCGTCTTGTACGATCAAGCACAAGATGCCTACCTTATCGCTCGTGACCACATGGGCATTATTCCTTTGTACACAGGGTTTGACGAGCACGGTAACTTCTACGTGGCCTCTGAAATGAAGTCTCTAGTACCTGTTTGTAAGACGGTACAAGAATTCCCTCCAGGACATTATCTTTGGAGTAAATCAGGCGAGCTGAAAAAATACTATCAGCGCGACTGGATGAGCTATGAAAATATTAAAGACAACACCACTGATTTAAACGATTTGAAAGTGGCATTTGAAAAGTCAGTCAAATCTCATTTGATGTCTGATGTGCCTTACGGTGTGTTACTTTCAGGCGGTTTAGATTCATCATTAGTATCTGCTATTGCGGCCAAATACGTGGCAAAGCGGGTTGAAGATAATGACGAGTCTGATGCTTGGTGGCCGCGTTTACACTCTTTTGCTGTGGGTCTTGAAGGCGCGCCAGATTTAATCGCTGCGCAAAAAGTAGCGGATATGATTGGCACAGTGCATCACGAAGTACATTTCACCGTGCAAGAAGGCCTAGATGCTATTCGTGACGTGATTTACCACCTTGAAACTTACGATGTCACAACTATTCGTGCCGCCACACCCATGTACCTAATGAGCCGTAAAATCAAGGCTATGGGGATTAAAATGGTGTTGTCTGGTGAAGGCGCGGATGAAATTTTTGGTGGCTATTTGTATTTCCACAAAGCACCAAACGCCAAAGAATTCCATGAAGAAACCGTGCGTAAACTTGAGCGTTTACATATGTTTGATTGCGCTCGTGCAAATAAATCTACCTCAGCTTGGGGCGTAGAAGCTCGCGTACCATTCCTTGATAAAGAATTCTTGGATGTCGCCATGCGCTTAAACCCACAAGACAAAATGTGTCTTGACGGCAAAATGGAAAAATGGATTTTACGTAAAGCGTTTGATAACGGTGAGTACTTGCCTGCTGAAGTGCTATGGCGTCAAAAAGAGCAGTTCAGTGATGGCGTAGGCTATTCATGGATTGACTCGATTAAAGAAAAAGTTGAGCAAGACATCACTGATCAACAACTCGCAACTGCTGCGTTCCGTTTTCCTATCAATACACCAGATACGAAAGAAGGATACTACTTCCGTACAGTGTTTGAGTCTTTCTTCCCGCAAGAAAGTGCCGCAAACTGTGTACCAGGTGGTAAGTCAATCGCCTGCAGTACCGTTGAAGCACTCGAATGGGATGCAAGCTTTAAAGGCAATGCTGACCCTTCGGGACGAGCTATGCGAGATGTGCACAACCAAGCTAACTAGTTGAGTGGTTCAATACGATTAGCAAACTAATAAAAACCGCTTCGGCGGTTTTTTTGTGCCTGTTAATCGGCGAATCGTGTACCTGCGAGTGTTAATGGAAGTCGGAAAAAGTCTAATAAATATCAAAAACAGTCATAAAAAAGGAGCTTACGCCCCTTATTCACTGATTTACAAAATGAACTAATATCTATTAGAAAGTCACTATTTCTTCATCAATCAAGTGGCCTACAACTGGGCTTTCTTGGGCATCAACAAAGGCCTTATCAATTGCTTTTGAACGACCACTTGTCACCTTACGGTAATTCGGATGAGTATAAATATAAGTCTGCTTTGACTTCAGAGCTTCCAGCACGCGCTGTGCAAGTACGCCAGCGGGTATGCCCGACTCTACCGCCAAAGTCGCAGCATTAGCGCCAGCTTGTAATTTCTTCTTATCTTGACGATCTGCGGGGGCAACCGCGTATTTTTCTTGTCGATTACGATGAGATTCGTGAATGCGAGTTTTTACAAATGCAGGGCACAACGCCGACACGTGAATATTATGCGGTGCAAGCTCTACTGCCCAGCTTTCTGTCATAGACACCACGGCCGCTTTTGAGGCGCAGTACGCTCCGGCATAAGGCATCCCCAACATGCCGGCCATAGAGGCTACATTAACGACCCATCCCCCTTCACCATGCTCTTTTATGGCAGGTACACACGCCTGCGCACCGTACAGAACGCCCATGACATTAACATCCATTACCCAGCGCCACGTTTCGTGTTCAGTATCTTCGATCTTACCGGGGATACCGCCCACACCAGCATTATTAATCACCATATGCACATTGCCATAGGTATCTTTCGCCCGAGCGACCACGTCTTCCCATTGCTTATAATCTGTCACGTCTAATTCACAGGCCAGCACATTGACGCCCTTGTCTAGCAGTGACTGTCTAGATACCGCCAACGCCTGAATATCAATGTCGCCCATAACAATATTCATGCCCTGTTTGCCTAAGGCTTCGGCTAAAGCGAGACCTATCCCACCAGCAGCACCTGAGATGATGGCTGTTTTACCTGTAAATTCATTCGACATTGCTATTCCTCGTTCAATGGTGCCTAGCCGGTTCAAGCAATACCCGTCTGGCATGAAAACCAGCCCGCGTGATTTTCTCTATATATTAGAGTAAATCTGCTTGAAAGATTTATATACTTTATTTGCCTAATTCATCTGACTTCATCAGATGAATAGAAAATCCACATAGCAAGATGCCCCTGTCATTCCCCAATGCCTCAGAATATCTGATTTACCACTTGAATACTGAACACCTCCCCCAACATTTACTGGTAGCAAAAATATCGGGGCCGCTGCATTAGCTGCTTTGCGCTTTTATCGTTTAGTAATGCTACTGCTTCAATCTAGTTAGGCAGCAGCGTTGGTTCACTAGCCGTCTTCAATATTCATAACCGGAGTAATAACTTTATGTCTCAGCCCAATACCTTTAACGCTTTGCTTGTTGAAGAGCAAAATGACAAGTCGTTCAGCAAGAATATCGTGCAGCGAAGCATCAGTGATTTACCAGACAATGACGTGCTTATTGAAGTGCACTACTCATCACTTAATTATAAAGATGCTATGTCCGCCAGCGGCAATAAACGCATCAGCCAGCACTTTCCTCACACACCAGGCATAGATGCCGCCGGCATCGTGATAAGCGACAAATCAGGCACGTTTAACGCTGGCGACGAGGTATTGGTGTTCGGGTATGACTTAGGAATGAATACCCCGGGCGGCCTTGGCCAAATAATATCTATTCCCGCTGATTGGGCCGTTGTCTGCCCTGACACCTTGTCGTTAAAAGAAGCCATGACCTATGGTACTGGCGGACTTACCGCGGCCCTTTGTATTCAAAAGCTTGAGCAAATGGGCGCCAAGCCCAGTGATGGTCCCGTGGCAATAACGGGCGCCACCGGCGGCGTAGGCACAATTAGCATCGCGCTACTCAAGCAATTGGGTTATGAAGTGGTAGCGTTTTCAGGCAAACCTGAGCAGTCAGATAAGTTAAAAGCACTCGGTGCCAGTGATGTCCTGCTCCGAGACAGTCTTTTAGAGGTTAAAGACGCCCTTGCAGGCAAGCCTAAGTGGGCACACGCCATTGATACCTTAGGGGGCGATTACTTAACAGGGTTGTTAAAACAGCTTAAGCCTGGCGGCGGTGTGGCTTCAGTTGGTTTAGCAGCCTCTGCGGACATTGCCATGAGTGTTATTCCTTTTATCACTCGTGGTATATCCCTACTGGGTGTGGACTCTGTGTATATTCCCTTAAAAGACAAGAAGCACATTTGGCAGCGGGTCGCGACCGACATGAAGCTACCTAATTTAGACCGCTATCAACAAGAAATCACCTTGAGCCAAACTCCCGAATATTTGGATAGATTTCTACAAGGCAAAGTGGTTGGCCGTTATGTGGTCAATGTAAAAGAGGCATAGAAGAATAAAATTACAGCAGTTGAGCCTGGTTTGGTCCCAACTATCGGATTGCGCCAGCGCTATATCTAACGCAGAAAGGCCACAGTGAAGTATTCACCGTGGCCTCTTTCACTGCCTATTTTTATAGGTTACTGCGAGTAAAAGTAATCCAAGAGACCCTGCTCTACATTCGCTACTTTTCAGATCCAGACGCGAGATCATCAAATTGATACCACAACTCTTTTCGTTCAAGAGGCGTCACAGAAGGTAAAAAGCTATTTTCTAATTCAAATACATGCCTAGAGGACATCTTCGCCCTATTTAACTTATCCTGAAATGTGCGCACAAAAAGCGCTTCAAATGAGCCATCGGCAATGGCTTTCTCTAACCCTTTTTCTAATAAATTAGCCAGCGGTCTGCTCTTTTTATTAACGAAAAAGTACATCGCCTCTGGATATCGAATCGCGATTTCTTTCTCTACCATCAAATCAGCATTGTATGCAGGATTATCAATTTCATCCCATATCTCAACAACTGAGCGCGGGAAAAAATCCCCTTGTGCACGGCGCAATAAATTAAACAAGTTGCCATAAGAATTATCAGCAGTAACGTTGAATCCATTAGCTTGCAGCACCTTAGTATCAGGCCAGTCACGTCCTTGCACCGGGATAAGCTTTATCAGGTGCTCTAGTTTTTGAACATATTGAAAGCGCGCTGGCATATCGTCACGTATCAGCAACAAACGCCAACCAATTAATCCTTTGTAAATGGGGATGCGGATTGGTAGCAGTTGTTGCTCTCGCTGTTTGTCCGTGACACTCCAAACAACATTAACATCACGGCTGTCCATTAAGCGTTTAAGCGCTTTATTCTGCAGCATGATCCGCTCTGATGGCATAAGGGAATACTGCACTCCTGTTTTCTCAAGCGCTAGCGAAAGAAGCTTCACCGGGTAATTAGAACGCTTGTCTGATTCAGACATCGGTTTAGGATAAGTGATGCGCCATGTCGCCCCTTGTACTGCAAAAGACAGCAACAGGCTGAGCAGGATAATGAGTTTAGCCACTAACTTCGCTCTCACTATCATTTGAGAAAAAGCTGAAAATGGACTTTCGATCATCATCCACCACAGCCACAATAATTTTCAAGGAGCCGTCTTTTACTTGCTGCAAGGTATAAGAGGTAGCACAGGTAAAAATAACTTGTTTGTCTTTATCTAAAAACTGCCAGCGCATTTTCAAAAAATGTAGCGAGTCAGACAAGCGGATCGCCTGAGTCAAATTCGGTTTATGGTATACAATTTCAGCTGCTTGTAATCGTTTCACCAGCACGTGGCAAGATTTTGCTAAATCTTCACCATGAATAAACACACGTTTGTCATGATCATTCATCACCACCGTTGGTAATAAGCAAAAATCAATTAAACGCTCCTCATCTCGACGATCCAGCGCGTGGGCATAGTCTTGTAAAAATTTTATTGCATCACGTTGCATATAAAAAACCTTTGTTATTCAATTCCAATGAATTTGTGAGTTTGTAGAGATAGCCGCCAATTGCGGGCGATACAGGTTTTAATGCACAGTTCGGTTGCTCTTTTTTGCTGGCTTATAGGCTGCAAGTATATTAAAGGTTTTGGGTTGTCAGAGCCCACTAGCAGCGTCAATACATGTTCTAATTCCTCAATGTGTTTTTCCATGGCGACGGGATGTTTTATCTCGTTCGCTCGGTGCATTGCACTTTTTAACACATCACGTTTACCTGGCATATTAACTTTGGGTGACACAGTCACCCATGTGTCAGGATGGGTCAAAATTTCGTAGGTTCCGCTGGTTTCAATTTGTACACTAAAACCATTTTCAATCAAAACACTGGAAAGATTGGTTAAATCATACATACAAGGTTCGCCACCAGTAAGAATAATATTACTAGCTGTATATTCATGCTGTTTAAATAAGGCCAACAATTGCTCGGGCGTATGTTCAAACCATTGGGCGGTATCTTCATTTTGCGCCATGACAACGGGCGCCGCTACTTTTAAGTTTTGGTCTATTTCCCACGTGTGTTTTGTATCGCACCAAGGGCAGCCAACAGGGCAGCCCTGAAGACGAATAAAAATAGAAGGCACTCCAGTATGAGCGCCTTCACCTTGCAGAGATTCAAAAACCTCATTTATCTTGTATGTATTCAACAGCTTTCCTGTGGTTTTACTAAGGGTTATCTGGGATTTATCGACCGGATAGCTTAACATTAGCATCTTGAAACAGTCGATTATAGAGAAGCAGAACAAATGGTACAAAAGGTGGTGGTAATTTTTTCAGGAGGCATGGATTCATTTACCGTGCTAAATATGGCTGTCAAAGAGGGCTATGAAGTGCATGCCCTGTCTTTCAACTACGGACAGCGCCATAGCAAAGAATTAGATTACGCCAGCCGAGCTTGTAAAACCCTAGGCGTGGCGCATAAAATTATTGATATATCCGCAATCAATGAGCTCATTGGTGGCTCGTCACTTACCTCTGATGTGGATATTCCAGAAGGGCATTATGCCGAAGAAAGCATGAAGTCGACCGTGGTCCCTAATCGCAATATGATTTTATTATCCATGGCTGTAGGTTACGCCGTTTCGCTGGATGCAAATAAAGTGTACTACGGAGCGCATTCAGGCGATCACGACATTTACCCTGATTGCCGCCCTGAGTTTGTTGAACGCATGAATGACGTCTGTGCAATTGCCAATTATGAAAAAGTGGAAATCGTGTCTCCCTTTTTGTACCAAAGTAAAATAGATATTTTAACCGCAGGGTTAAACATGGGACTGGATTATAACCTGACATGGACGTGTTATAACGGCCGAGAAAAAGCCTGTGGAAAATGTGGTGCCTGCCAAGAACGCTTAGAGGCCTTTGACAAAAATAACGCGCAAGACCCATTAGAATACGAATAAATGCCGATATGGGTATGGGCGGCACTACTCAATATAAAGCATTCACGTTATTCAAAGCCCAATCAATTCACTTGGTAATTCGTCAGTCTTGCACAAACAACATTCGCTGCAAGACTGCGTATTCAATCACGTAAAAGCTCAATAAGAACGGACTACGCGCATTAATAAAGTTTACTTTTCGGTTTGCTGAATAAAATAAGCCACTTCTTTTATCAGATGGCGCAGAACAGGATTCAAACGCGTATTTTTACCGTTCATCATGAACAACTCGTGATTGAACTCAAACTGACGGTTTTTGATCGACACCAATCCTAAGTCTTTGCCCTGATGTTCAACCATATAATCAGGCAGCAACCCCATGTATTCACCCGTCATGATTGCTGATAAGCAACCATCGTACGAGTCTGAAAAGGTTTGAATAGACAAGCGTCGCTCACCGTCAATGTAGTTTCCAGAGGATAATCCAGAAATACCAATAGCAGGGTAATCATCGATACGCACCGTATCAGGTAAGCCGTCTTCGTACTTTGCCAACGGATGCGTAGGCGCGCAATATAGTCGCCCGCGACATTTCACATCTATGGGATGAAATGTGACCGACTCAGGCTTGACCATATCATAAGTTGACAGCACTAAATGACATTCGCCAGACAACGCCACATGCTCAACTTCGTTGTATAAACGCGTTTGAATATTAACGTGTATATCGTTGAATTTTTTCATGGTGCTTTTGACTGCTTTACTCACCGCAAGATGATAATTGAGCGGCAAGCCAGCCATCATCACTAAAGTAATATGCCCTGAGTAATCGTCGTGCAAGCTTTTTAAGTTGAATACAAAATTATCGAATGAGTTGAAGATACGTTTGGTTTCTTGAAAGACAACCTCACCTTCCTTACTCATCTGGAAACCACCGCGTCCGCGATGACACAACACAAGATCGAGGCGATCTTCTAACTTCTTGATAGCAGCACTGATGTTCGGGCGCTGCATACGCAATACAGACTCGGCCGCCGTGAAGCCATTACACGAAGCAACGGCGTAAAACACACGTAAAAGTTTTATATCAGACTCTTGCAGTCGATTAATCATGGTTAGCACCACTTATAGGTATAGTTATTGATACTTAAGAACATAATAGGCAAGGCGAAATGTGATTACAATGTAAATATCATGAAAACGAGGCGAACCTTCGCGAAAAACCACAAAAGTTCGACTAACGTTCAAAAGCGAGCATTTTATTTACCAAAATTTTGGCAATGGGCAGTTCTTATTGTCAGCGGAAAAGGAAACGCCTTACCTATGACATGTCCACAAGCTTCTTGCGCAGAGTTTCCACTTCATCTCTAAGAGAAGCCGCTTGTTCAAATTCCAAATCTTTCGCCATTTGAAACATTTTCTTTTCAAGCTCAGCAATATTTTTCATCAGCTCAGGGGCACTCATGCCGTTATATTTCTTGCCGGACTCAGCCACTTTACGCAACATGACTTTCCCTTGGCCAGAGCTCTCCCCAACATCCATGATATCTGTGATGGGTTTATTTAGCTGGGTAGGCACAATATTGTGTTTCTTATTGTGTTCCCGCTGTTTTTCGCGACGTCGATCGGTTTCATCCATCGCGCGCTGCATAGAGCCGGTTATCCGATCGGCATATAAAATAGCGCGGCCATTAATGTGCCTAGCCGCTCTACCTATGGTTTGAATAAGTGAGCGATCGGAACGTAAAAAGCCTTCTTTATCTGCATCGAGTATGGCGACCAACGACACCTCTGGCATATCTAACCCCTCTCGCAATAGGTTAATCCCCACCAATACATCAAACTTACCTAGGCGTAAATCACGTATGATCTCGATCCGCTCAACTGTATCGATGTCTGAGTGAAGATAACGTGCTTTCACGTTGTGCTCGTCTAGATACTCACTTAAATCCTCTGACATTCGCTTCGTCAGCGTGGTCACGAGGACCCGTTCATTAAGGGCTACGCACTTTTCGATTTCCGACAGTAAATCATCGACTTGAGTGCCCACTGGGCGGATTTCAATTTCAGGATCGATCAATCCCGTCGGTCGCACGACCTGTTCGACAATGTCGTCTGGGGTTTTAGCTAGCTCATATTTGCCTGGTGTGGCTGAGACGTAAATAGTTTGTGGGGCAATTTGTTCAAATTCATCGAATTTCAGCGGGCGGTTATCCAGTGCTGAGGGCAGTCTAAATCCGTATTCCACTAGCGTTTCTTTACGAGAGCGATCGCCTTTGTACATTGCGCCAATTTGCGACACGGTAACGTGAGACTCGTCGATAAACATCAAACCATCAGCCGGAAAATAATCAATTAAGGTAGGCGGTGGATCGCCCGGCGTACGACCAGACAAATAACGAGAGTAATTCTCGATGCCGGAGCAATACCCCAGCTCTTGCATCATTTCCATATCAAACTGGCATCGCTGGCTAATACGCTGCTCTTCAATCAACTTATTGACAGACAAAAGTTGTGCTTTTCGCTCTTTCAGCTCATCTTTTATGTGCTCTACAGCATCGAGAATTTTTTCTCTGGGTGTAACATAATGGGTTTTAGGGAAGATGGTTGCTCTGGCAACAGTTTTCTCCACTGCCCCCGTCAACGGGTCGAAAATACTGATCCGTTCGACTTCTTCATCAAATAATTCCACCCGCACAGCTTCCCGCTCGGAGTCAGCAGGAAATATATCAATGACATCACCGCGCACACGAAAAGTGCCGCGCTCGAATGCTACGTCATTGCGGCTATATTGAATTTCAGCCAAGCGGCGCAAAATATCGCGCTGATTCATGATATCGCCTTGGCGAAAATGCAACAGCATCTTCATGTATGAATCAGGGTCGCCCAAGCCGTAAATAGCAGACACGCTAGAAACAATGACCACGTCTCTGCGTTCCATCAATGCTTTTGTTGCCGACAAACGCATCTGCTCAATATGCGCATTTACCGAGGCATCTTTTTCAATAAAGGTATCACTCGATGGTACGTAGGCTTCAGGTTGATAGTAATCATAATAAGAAACAAAATACTCTACTGCATTATTCGGGAAAAACTCCTTCATCTCACCGTACAGTTGGGCTGCCAAGGTCTTATTATGTGCAAGAATTAAGGTCGGTCTCTGCACTTCATTAATCACATTAGCCATAGTAAATGTTTTACCAGAGCCGGTTACACCTAACAGTGTTTGAGCAGCCAGTCCACTTTCCAGCCCATCGACCAACGCCTGAATGGCTTTAGGTTGGTCCCCTGCCGGTGAATAATTAGACGTAAGTTGAAAGGCACGTGCCATGAATACTCCTTGAAAAAGGGAAAAGAACGATTAAGTTATGCATCAATGCGCTTAGCAAGCGAACGACAGAACCACAAATAGGCGATCGTGGCCGTTATTATGTTGGCTAAAATGCCAGCCCAAAACATACCTTTTAAATCGAATAGGTAACTCCCTAAATAAGATATGGGTACAAAAAAAACAAACAAGCGTAAAACACTCATAATTAAAGCCGACATAGGTAGATGCATCGCATTAAATGACGAGTTGGTTAAAATCACAATGCCTTGTACACCGTATCCCAATGGAACGATCATCAAATAAGTTTGAATTAGCTCAATGACTTCAGGCTCAGATGAAAACGCACTGGCGATAACACCAGATAAAAAATAAAACAGAACGAAAACCAATAACTGCCAAAGAATTACAAACCGCACACAAAGTTGGTAAGCCTTTGAGACTCGAGAAAGATTATTTGCTCCGTAATTTTGACTGATAAAGGGCGGTAATGACATGGATAAAGCCAGAATAACGATACTGGCAATAGACTCTAGTCTGCCACCTACCCCCCATGCAGCGACGGCGCCTGGACCGTATCCTGCGACCACAGCAGTTAGGATCCCCCCAGCCACCGGCGTTAACATATTTGCACCGGCTGCAGGCAATCCAATTTTTAAAATGCCGCTGATGGCCTGCTTTAACTCTGGGATAGTAAGTAAGCGAGATAGTATGAGCCGGCGCTTATAAGCGAGTAAATAAAGAATGTATACTAGCCCTAACGCCCAAGCGATTAATGTAGCAAGGGCTGCCCCCTGCATCCCCATGGCGGGAATAGGCCCCCAGCCAAATATCAGAATAGGATCTAAAATAACGTTAACTAGCCCACCGCCCGCCATAACATAACTGGGTGTTTTGGTATCTCCTGATGCCCGCAGGATACTATTGCCCACCATAGGCATTGCCAAAAACACACCTGCAGCGTACCAAACCACCATATATTGATGGATATACTCCAGAAGATTTTCACTGGCACCAAGCAAGGTAAAAATGGGGTCAATGGTAAACACCCCAATTAACGCTAGTACAGTTGCCAATACAAAAGCCAGCATTAATGCACCTGTACCAGACAGCTGTGCTTCACTATGACTATTACTTCCTAGGAACCTAGCAATAACCGCTGACGTCCCTATGCCAAGACCTATATGTAAGCTGATGAGCGTAAAAGTGACAGGAAAAGTAAAACTGATCGCTGCGAGCTCGTCGGTTCCCAACAACCCAATAAAAAAGGTATCAACCAATCCGAAAGACATCATCATAATCATGCCCACAAGCATAGGGACTGTCATACTTTGAAGAGTTTTACCTATGGGGTTATTTAACAGATCACGGCTGCCTGAAGACTCAGATTTTTGACTCACTCTAGGGGTTCCTTTGTTAACAAGCCGGTTATACTAAGCTAACGCATTTCATATGACTAACGAAAAGCTGTATCAAAATACGAGCAGGCCCACTGTCGCGGAAAAAGATAAGAAAATACGGTTATATGAATTAAATTCATTACCACACAAGCAAAACCCCTGAACTGTATGTGAAAAGTGACAATATTTGATCAACTGCTATGCACTTAGCACCAATTTGCAGATGAATTGATCATTAAGTTGCTACTTTTCCGGCAAAAACAGTAGGCATAAATCCAGTAATTTCAAGCACTATTTTTATAAAACTTTAGTTGCAATTAAAAACAACACACAAGCAAAAAAGCCCTGAGCGAAAATCATCCAAGCTAAGCTTAAAATGTCCAACAACAGGCTTAACACTATGATTTAAAAAGCAAAAAACAAAAAATCAAAAGATTTTAAGAATTCGTATTGACAACGAATTCACTAGGCTGGCGGGATGCATTGCGAATTCATGCACATAGTTATCCACAGATATAGTGGATAACTATCCCCGCCTCAACAAATCCGTGAACTTGAATGATAATTGCGCGATCCGTTTGTAAGTTGTCACTAACCTCTAGCAGTCTTACAATAGGTTACAGTTTTATTAAGCACTGATTATACATACAGTAATCACTGTAGTTTAAATAACTATTCGTTATATAGAAACCCGTTATTACTATTTGCGACTTCCCCCCTCGTCTCTTTGTATTGAGATCATAATAGTCAAAAGGTAAGTTCACCTTAGCGCCGTATCCCGACGGAGCAATATCCAAGGAAATGTTTTCTTTTTGGGTTTAATAATATGAATTCATCTCTTAATATTTTGGAAACGTTCAACTCTTGTACGATTAACCCAACAGATTGTACGAATAAAAATCAATTGATAAATAAACCTGCAAAAAGCCTAAAAATAGTTGTAATCGGTGTTGACACAAGACGGGATGCTCATTAATATTCGCCCCCGTTGAAACGGCCTCCAAGGCAACACTCTACTAGAGTATTAACTCTATGAAAGTGAGTTTCGATGAGCGTTATACGATTCCCCCTTAGCTCAGTTGGTTAGAGCGACGGACTGTTAATCCGCAGGTCCCCCGTTCGAATCGGGGAGGGGGAGCCAACGTGATATAAGCAATTTTTTTATATTAGTTGGCTCATTACGTTTGATTCGAAGCGCATTATATTCCCTCTGGGTCTATAAGTTTGATATATGATTCCCCCTTAGCTCAGTTGGTTAGAGCGACGGACTGTTAATCCGCAGGTCCCCCGTTCGAATCGGGGAGGGGGAGCCAATCAGGCTCAATATCTACTTTATCCTCTTTCATTATATTCTCAAGTTACCTTCAAAAGTTTTTGCATATCAAGTTGTTAATCGCCTTGAATACTTGGATAATACTGCACACTTTCTCGATGATGCATTCAGCTCGACCAACTTGTATTTAATACAGCTAATGTCGAATTGCTTTTTATCTATGTTCATTAACGGGAGTAATTGGTTTTAGTGCGCGCTAAGGTGTAATTTTGCTGCTGATAAACGAGATATGTCGCGTTAACGCTGATTAATCGTATTGTGCCTTCTATATACACCTGATTGAAACACCCAATGGGTAAACCTTAACGCCTAGTTTATCCGTGGACCGATATTGCCGCATTAACGCACTACTTTAAACAGGTTTCATTATTTTGATATTGCTTCTAGGTTGCAATCAACATGACTGAATTTTTACTTTTACTGATCGGAACCGTGCTAGTTAATAACTTCGTATTGGTTCAATTCCTTGGTTTATGCCCTTTTATGGGAGTCTCAGGGAAGCTCGAAACCGCCATTGGTATGTCCATGGCGACCACTTTCGTTTTAACCCTAGCGTCACTTTCTAGTTATTTGGTTGAACACTACATTTTGTTGCCTTTAGGCATCGAGTATCTGCGCACACTGAGCTTTATTCTTGTTATTGCTGTGGTGGTACAATTTACTGAGATGGTCGTGCACAAAACCAGCCCTACGTTATATCGCTTGTTAGGTATCTTCTTGCCGTTGATCACTACGAACTGCGCGGTATTGGGTGTAGCGCTACTGAACATTAACCATGATCACAACTTTATTGAATCGGTTATTTACGGGTTTGGTGCAGCCGTTGGTTTTTCATTAGTTCTCATTTTGTTCGCTGCGATGCGCGAGCGCTTAGCAGTGGCAGATGTACCTGCGCCGTTTAAAGGCGCCTCTATTAGCATGATAACCGCAGGGTTAATGTCGTTAGCCTTTTTAGGTTTTACTGGTTTGGTGAAATTTTAATGAGTTTTATGTGGGCCATTTTTACCGCACTTATCGCAGTAGGGCTGCTTGCCTTAGTATTCGGAGCCATACTCGGTTTCGCGTCAATACGCTTTAAGGTTGAAGGCGACCCTTTAGTTGAACAAATCGATGAACTATTACCACAAACCCAATGTGGTCAGTGTGGGTACCCGGGGTGCAAACCTTACGCCCAAGCCATTGCTGATGGTGATGATATCAATAAATGCCCCCCCGGAGGAGACGCCACCATAAAGCGTCTTGCCGATTTGATGGGAGTTGAAGCCACATCTCTTGATGCGGCTCATGGCAGTGAAGACATAAAAAAAGTCGCGTTTATTCGCGAAGATGAATGTATAGGGTGCACAAAATGCATTCAAGCTTGCCCCGTTGACGCGATTTTAGGCGCCGCCAAACAAATGCATACCGTAATAAGTGACGAATGTACCGGCTGCGACTTATGTGTCGACCCCTGCCCTGTTGATTGTATTGACATGATCCCTACGCAGACCACGCCATCATCATGGCGCTGGAACATTGAAAGTATCCCCGTTAAGCAGGTGAGCTAATGAATCGTGAACTAATTCCTGCCTACGAAGACATCGTGACGCGTGTACAGAACAACAAATTATGGGATTTCCCCGGCGGGGTTTTTCCTGCACAGCAAAAAGAATTATCTAATCAACAACCGATCGAAAGTATCTCACTGCCTGAACGACTGTATATTCCGCTTAAGCAGCACATCGGAGTCGAAGGACAATTAATCGTTGCGCCAGGCGAGCAAGTACTAAAAGGCCAACCACTGACGCGAAGTGCAAACCCATTTTCAGTGCCGGTGCATGCGCCTACTTCGGGCACGGTTGTGAGTATCGGTCCACATATTTCAGCGCATCCGTCTGCGTTACCCGAGCAAACACTTATCATTGAGCCTGATAATTTAGACAAATGGGCACTCTTAAGCCCATTACAAGATTATCAATCACTGCCCAAAGTATCAGTGCTTGAAGCGATTTGTAATGCAGGCATATCAGGGATGGGCGGTGCGGGGTTTCCTACGCATATAAAAGCGGCACCGAAGAAAGATGTCGAGTTCATTATTATCAATGGTGTGGAGTGTGAGCCGTACATCACTTCTGATGACCGTTTGATGCGGGAGCACGCTTGGCAAATACGTCAAGGTATCGATGTCTTATGTCATTTATTATCCCCTAAGCAAGTTTATATCGCGATTGAAGACAATAAACCTGAAGCTATAGAAGCGATGCGCGTCGCGTGCCAGCAAAGCGAACAATATAAAGTCGTTCCTATTGCGACCAAATACCCCGCGGGTGGCGAGAAGCAGCTAATCCAAGTCATCACAAACAGAGAAGTCCCCAAACAAGGGTTGCCCATAGATGTAGGGGTGATCATGCATAATGTGGGAACTTGTTTTGCTATTGCTGATGCGATTTTTAGTGGCAAACCGCTAATACAACGCGTAGTCACAATTACGGGCAAGGCAGTTGAAACCCCAAAAAATGTTTGGGCGTTGATCGGCTCCCCTGTAGCGCATTTGCTTTCCTCTGCTGGTTATGTGGCCCACAGGCAGGCGCAAAAACACATTATCATGGGTGGGCCTATGATGGGCTTTACCGTGGCAAGCGATCAAGTGCCCGTGGTTAAGATAACAAATTGTTTGTTACTCCCCACATCTGATGAAATAGCTGAGCCTGAAGCGGAACAACCTTGTATTCGCTGTAGCGCGTGTGCTGATGCGTGCCCTGTATCCCTGTTACCACAACAGTTATTCTGGCACAGCAAAGCCAAAGAGTTAGACAAAGCCCAGGATTACAATTTGTTTGATTGCATAGAATGCGGCGCTTGTGCGTATGTATGCCCCAGTGAAATTCCGCTTGTGCATTATTACCGCGTAGCGAAAGCCGAAATTCGAGTGGAGCAAGAAGAAAAGCAAAAATCAGACAAAGCGAGAGAGCGCTTTGAAAGCAGAGCGGCACGCTTAGTGCGAGAACAAGAAGCCCGAGATGAAAAGCATCGCAAAGCAGCCGAAGCGCGCAAGTCAGCCATGCAAAATAAAGGCAATGACGCTCAAGATAAAATCGCCGCAGCGCTTGCCCGGGCCAAAGCTAAAAAGGCTGAGCAGGTACAAACAACGGCAAATAATCCAGATGTCAGTTCTGAACAGGCAACACTGCCCAAAGCAGCTGAGTCCGCGACAGTGACAAGCACAGAATCAGCAACTCAAAAATCTGGTACTTCAAAAGATGATCGCGTGGCAGCGGCTATTGCTAGAGCGAAAGCCAAGAAAGCGCAACGTTCGGCGCCGGTTGAGGCTGATATAAGCTCTGGGCATGACACGCAGCCCAAGACAGCGGAAAACTCACAAGCAACAGGCGCAGAGACCGCAAGCCAAAAATCTGGTACTTCCAAAGATGATCGTGTGGCAGCCGCTATTGCTAGAGCGAAAGCCAAGAAAGCACAGCGTTCGGCGCCGGTGGAGGCTGATATAAGCTCTGAGCATGAAACGCAGCCCAAGACAGCGGAAAACTCACAAGCAACAGGCGCAGAGACCGCAAGCCAAAAATCTGGTACTGCCAAAGATGAGCGCGTGGCAGCGGCTATTGCTAGAGCGAAAGCTAAAAAAGCACAAAAATCTGCCGAAAATTTAGCTTCGAATCCCCCCACTGAGTCGGACGCCTCGCTTGATGCCCCCACTACTGCATCTGATAGCGCTTCTATTCGTTCGTTAAATAAACCGAACGCACAAACACAGAGTAATGACGCTGGTAAGACGAAAGATGAGCGTGTTGCAGCCGCTATCGACAAAGCCAAAACCAAAAAAGTGCAAAAGGTAATAGAGAATGCATCAGCCGAGAGCGGCTTGGCATCCGAGTCGATTTCTAACCACCACAGTGAGCCTGCTCAAGAGCCGGTAGATAAAGCACCTGAACAGCATGGATCTAAGGAGCTTGATCCTGCCGCACAGAAAAAGGCACGAATTGCCGCTGCGGTAGCCAAAGCGAAAGCGAAAAAATTAGCTAAAGACCAAACGTCGGGTGAAACGCAAAGTCCGAATGACAAACCTATTACGCCTTCACCGGAGGCTCAAGATGCTCAACAGACCCAAGAGCCCCAAGTAACTGATGCAGAACACGCATTAGACGAGAAGAAACGCCGCATCGCTGCTGCCGTAGCGAAAGCGAAAGCTAAAAAGGCGGCTCAAATGAAATCATCAGAAGAATAAAAGCGCCAATGAATTATAAACTAGCCAGTTCACCTCATCAGCATGTACGACGCAACACCGGTCAGGTTATGCGCATGGTGATTTATGCATTAATACCAGGCATTTTACTGCAAACTTGGTTTTTCGGTTTTGGGGTGTTGGTGCAAATAGCACTCGCGGTAATAACGGCGGTTGTCACTGAAGCGACAATATTAGAAATGCGTAAGCGCAACTTCGAGCGCGCTATCAAAGATTACAGCGCGATATTAACCGCTATTCTGTTGGCTATCAGCATTCCACCTTTTGCTCCTTGGTGGGTGATTGTCATCGGCACGTTCTTCGCGATTGCCATGGTTAAGCAATTATACGGCGGGCTGGGTTTCAATGTCTTTAATCCGGCAATGGCGGCGTACGTCATGTTGTTGGTGTCATTTCCGGTACAAATGACCCAGTGGCTACCTGCGCAAAGTCTCACCGCGCATCAACCCGGCCTTATCGACGCTATCTATGCAGTCTTTACTGGCTTTAGTGCCGATGGTTTTAGCCTAGCTCAGCTGCAAGGCGCTGCAGATGGTCATACCATGGCAACGCCTCTTGATGCCATTAAAACAGGACTTGCCCAGGGCTTAACCTATGAAGAAGGACTCCAGTCGGCCATTTTTGACGGCAGTTTAGGCATTGGGTGGTGGTGGGTTAGCACTGGATACCTGCTTGGTGGCTTATATCTGATACGCGCTAAGATCATCAATTGGCATATTCCAGGCGGCATGCTTGCAGGCGCTGCTCTATGTGCCGGTGTAATGTTTCTAGTCGATGCAGACCGATTTGCGTCTCCGTTATTCCATATTTTTAACGGTAGTTTGATCCTCGGTGCATTTTTTATCGCGACAGATCCTGTATCCGCATCAACCACCAATAAAGGGCGTATTATTTTTGGCGCTGCCATTGGGTTTTGGGTGTATGTGATCCGCACATGGGGCGGTTATCCTGACGCAATTGCCTTTTCTGTTTTAATCATGAATATGGCAGTACCGCTCATTGATTATTACACCCGCCCACGCACTTATGGCCACACAAAACGCACTAAGGGAGAGCCAAAATGAAGCAGGTTATTGCCAAAAATGGACTGATCCTAAGTTTGTTTGCAATTATTACCAGCGGCTTGATTGCCCTCACCTATTTCGGAACACAAGAACAAATAGAGCTACAACGTCAACAAACGTTGTTGGCGATCCTAGATGAACTTGTTCCAAGGGGTAGTTACGATAACCTGATGCAGCATGACTGTGTGCTAGTCACCTCACAGGCATACCTTGGCAGCAACAGTCCGCAGCATATTTACCGGGCAACCAGAGCTGGCGAGCCAGTTGCAGCAGTCATCGAAGCCACTGCTCCCAATGGGTATAGCGGGCGTATTGAGCTCGTGGTGGGGTTGTCAGGGGATGCAACCGTATCCGGTGTAAGAGTGATAGACCACAAAGAAACACCAGGCCTAGGTGACAAAATTGACTTACGTATCAGTGATTGGGTTTTGGGCTTTAACAATCAGCAACTGACAGAAGACAATGCATCCAACTGGGCCGTAAAAAAAGACGGTGGTCAGTTTGATCAGTTCACCGGTGCAACCATTACCCCGCGGGCAGTAGTAAGTGCCGTTAAAAATACCGCGCTGTATTATCAAGCTAACAAAGAGGCGATTTTTTCTGCCAGCAACGAATGTCGCAGCCAACTTGCATCACAAGGGTAAAATAGAATGAATGAATTCAAACAGTTAAGTTGGCAAGGCCTGTGGAAGAATAACCCGGCCCTAGTACAACTACTTGGTTTGTGCCCGCTACTTGCCGTTACTGCGACCGTTACCAACGGTCTAGGCCTAGGCTTAGCCACGACCTTGGTCTTGATTGGCTCAAATGCGACCGTATCGATTATTCGTAACCTAGTGCCAAATGAAATCCGAATTCCTATTTTCGTCATGATTATTGCCGCGTTTGTCACTGTCGTGCAGCTTTTAATGAATGCCTACACGTACGAGTTGTATCAGGCGCTTGGTATATTCATTCCTCTTATTGTGACCAACTGTGCAATTATCGGCCGAGCTGAAGCTTACGCCTCTAAAAACCCTATTGGCTATGCCGCATTCGATGGGTTGATGATGGGGCTCGGGTTTACCGTGGTGCTTGTGCTTTTGGGGGCAATACGTGAACTGCTTGGCTACGGTACTTTATTTGCCGGAGCTAACCTGCTGTTAGGCGATTGGGCAACCAGTTTAAAAGTGAAAATTTTCACTACAGATTCCCCCTTCTTACTTGCCATTTTACCTCCAGGGGCATTCTTAGGTATGGGCTTGCTGATCGCCGCTAAGAACATACTTGATAAGCGTTTTGAACGTATGTTTGCAGCCAAACAAGAAGCCAAAGTCGTTCAGCGTGCTCGTGTCACTGCCGAAACCTAAGCGAAATTTGACGAATACAGGACATTACTCGTAGATGAACCAACAGAAACGTGTAGAGATGTTAACGAGGTGGCGTGATGCTAACCCGCACCCTACAACTGAATTGAACTTCACAAGTCCCTTCGAGCTACTGATTGCCGTTTTGCTCTCAGCTCAGGCGACCGACGTGAGCGTTAACAAAGCCATGGCCAAGATGTTCCCTGTAGCCAATACACCTGAAGCTGTTTACGCCTTGGGCGTGGATGGCGTAAAAGAGTTTATTAAAACCATTGGGCTGTTTAATACCAAAGCCGTGAATGTGATCAAAACCTGCAAGATGCTTATCGAGCAACATAACAGCGTGGTTCCAGAGGATCGCGCAGCCCTAGAGGCATTACCTGGCGTTGGTCGCAAAACAGCAAATGTGGTGCTTAATACGGCCTTTGGCTGGCCGACTATAGCAGTAGACACCCATATTGACCGCGTATCCAATCGCACGAAGTTCGCCATGGGCAAAAACGTTGATCAAGTTGAGCAGAAACTATTAAAAGTCGTACCCGCTGAATTCAAAGTAGATGTGCATCACTGGTTAATTCTTCACGGTCGCTATACCTGCATTGCGCGCAAGCCGCGTTGTGGCTCTTGTATTATTGAAGATTTGTGTGAATTTAAAGATAAAGTAGATTAGTTAATCGTTTGCTTTTAAAGCGCTAAACTGCCATTCAACTATAGAATTTTCGTCACCATGGTTATTAACCGTATTAGGCACATTGTGTTGTGCCTAATGCGACAAATTTAAAAAGAAAATACATTTTTTTTTTATGTATAAAATACGTTTTGTAGGTTATACCGGATACCAAATCGCATCTTTTTTACGAATAAAAATCGCGTAAACTGCCAAAGCGATAAATATCAGAGCAGGAATTGCTGAAGGTTCTTCATAAGCAATATGATAGTAAACAGCACCAATCATTACTGGAATGACTCCAGTAGCGGCCAGTGTGGTCCACTTGCGGACAAACATTGCAATACCAGCGAGTAACTCAGCCAGCCCAATAAAATACCCAAACCACTGTGGCAACCCCATTTTTGCAAAACTAGCGTGTACCTCCGGTAAACCAGCTAATTTGGCTCCACCAGCCAAAATCATTACCAATCCAAGTAGTACCAGCGGCACCCAAAGTAATATTTTTTTCATCATTTTCTCTCAAGATTATCAATTTCAGTGCGTAGACTATAAACAACCATTTAGTTAACATATATTGATATTAACTCATAAACTTGATGCATAATTTTTATCATGATTACAATAGAACAATTAAAAGTGTTGAAAGCAATTGCAGAAGAAAAGTCACTAAGGGCAGCAGCAAGTAAACTAAACAAAACACAACCCGCATTAAGCCATTCACTTAAGCAGCTAGAAACACAACTCGGATTGGAACTGTTCACAAGAGATAGCTATAGGTTAAGCTTAACTAACGCGGGTAAAACTACTTTTCAAATGGCGCTTAAAGCCCTTCGAGAGGTATCATTGATTGAACAATATGCAAATCATTTAAATCTGGGAAATGAAGCAAAAGTCATTATTGCTATTGAAGCAGCATTCCCTATTGAACCGCTTTTTCCGGTATTTGAACAAATAAAGAACCGATTCCCTTCGACTCAACTTTCGTTAACTCAAGAATATGTGACCGGCGCTTTACAACTTGTGGCGGAAGGTAGAGCACAATTAGCCGTGACTGGTGCCCCAATTGATTACTTAGCCAAGTCTAGCGAACTTTTCTCAAAACAGATCGCAGAAGGTGAGTTGATTAACGTAGCAACACCACAAATGCTAGAAAGATATCAACCATTGGATTCAATAGAAGCGCTTGTCAATGAAAATCAGATCATAGTGAAAGACACAGGTAAAATAACGCAGGACAATTATTTCAACACACAAACAGGACAAAAGCGCTGGTACGTAAACAGCTTTGAAGCGAAGCATAAACTCATATCCCATAGTCTAGGTTGGGGAATGTTGCCTGAACACTTCATTTCTAATCAATTAGCTTCGGGAGCCTTACAGAAAATTAGGGTCGCAGATAAAAAATGTTCAAGTACGTTTCCATTTTATTTGATAAAAAACAAATCAAAAATGCTTGGTCCAGTAGCGACTGAAATTTGGAATGCCTTCTCAGAACTCACGCTTTGATGCTAGAAAAAATTATAAATGAAGCGAAAATACCCCTAAGCATTTCAATAAAACAATATCTCTACTTTTAGAATTCACACATTCAATATATTGTGGGTAAATATTCGAATGTAATCATATTAAACGCTTAGAAATAACCTCTACCTTACTTATACTTTGGCTGGCCGACAATTGCGGTAGATACCCATATTGACCGCGTATCGAATCGCACCAAGTTCGCCATGGGCAAAAACGTTGATCAAGTTGAGCAGAAACTATTAAAAGTCGTACCCGCTGAATTTAAAGTGGACGTGCACCACTGGCTAATACTCCACGGACGTTACACCTGCATCGCTCGTAAACCGCGTTGCGGTAGCTGTATAGTGGAAGATTTATGTGAGTTTAAAGAGAAAACTTCAGACGAATGATCTCCTTAGTTTTAATGCGAGAAGGAACAAACAATGGACGGCACTAAACGTGCGAACGTAAAAATAGGGGCTGAGGTGTCAGTTGTGCTAAAAGAGCATCAGCGCTCTGGTGAATTAACACAGGGGACCGTTGCAAGGCTTCTGACTAACTCCCCTAACCACCCCCATGGTATTAAAGTAAGGCTCGAAGACGGTCAAGTGGGCCGGGTTAAGGTTATTCACAATTAAACTATCACTGCAAAGAAGCACCTCCTTAAAGGGTCAGCCATTTCGCTTACCTGGGTACGAATAGCGACTGCTAATGTTTGATTTATTCTCGTATTCATTGACCTACTCCACTGCGGGCATGCTACTGCTTACGGCTTTTCTAATAGGCATGTCAAAAACCGGTGTCGGTGGCGTCGCTTTATTTACTATTCCAATTATGGCTATCATTTTTGGCGGCAAAGACTCGTCAGGCTTGATGTTACCTTTGCTTGTCATGGCTGATTTATTTGCCGTTACCTATTACCGAAGGCATGTCAATTGGTCTTATTTGATGAAGTTGTTTCCCTCAGCGGCGGTGGGGGTTGTTTTAGCCACTTTAATAGGCAGTTATATAGACGATCAGCTATTTCGCGTCGTGATGGGGGGTATTATCTTTGTCAGCCTAGCCATCATGTTGTGGATGGAAACCGCCAACAAAGAGACTATCCCTGATTACATGTGGTTTGCCGTATTGATGGGGTTGCTAGGTGGCTTCACCAGTATGATTGGTAATTTGGCGGCCGCTGTCATGGCGCTTTACTTACTCAGCATGCGCTTACCGAAAAACGAATACATTGGCACTGGAGCATGGTTCTTTCTTGCAGTGAACGTGTTTAAGGTACCCTTCCATATTTTCAGCTGGCATACCATTTCTCTCAATTCATTTTCGTTGAACTTGGCCTTGCTGCCTTTTATTGCGATCGGGGCGTTCGTTGGCATCAAGATAGTGAGATACATACCAGAGAAGCAGTATCGTTGGTTAATATTGGCCGCTACAGGTGCTGCAGCCGTTATGATGGTCGTATAGCTGGCGCTATGACATTGCCATCAAACTTACGTTTTGAAAACCTGTTGCGGGGAAGAGTTAGCCCCCCTCTGGTTTGGGTCAAAATTCCTTCAAGAGTGAATCGTTGTAGTCTTCTACATGCAGAGTGAGTTGGTACTGTGAAATTAGTGCATCTAGCTTGGCTTGCTCTATCATTAATTCTTCCATCACAATGGTATTGTCGTCTAATTCCCACAATAAACGCGAGCCAGAGTAGCTATACTGCAATGCAATCATGGCATTAAGGTTACCTTTTGCCGCTGCAGCTTTAAGTTTAGGTAGCTTGCGATTAATTTTGTTGAGCGTTTTTTTCAGTTCCCAAACATAGGTAACTTCAGTCATAAAGTCGTGATGGCGATATTTGTTTAATAACCAACCAATGGTGACGCTAGATACGATGACACCGAGTAGATTCCAATGAAAGTGGCTGCCGCTTTGATCCGGAAATAGTGCAATCAATAGCTGTGAAATGCCCAAGCTACCAGCAGCTAATCCAAAAATACACATACCAATAACCCAGTTCAAGTGGCGACGGTAACGCTCTTTGTTAACGTTGATCAGTTGCATAACAGCTCTTTTTTGGAGATCAGTAGATACATCGACGAATTACGCTTCAACTTAACCTCTATCATGCAGTCAATTTAGCTGCTTGGATGGCTAACCCTTCGCACACTGAGTTAAACGCATCTCCCTGCATTAAAGGTAAGTGCGGTAACATAACCTCTCCTAATTCTTTTCTTACAATCGGAGATAAACTCATACCACCCGTAATAAAGAGCATCTCTGGCTCTTGTGCACTATTTTGCAGACACTCCTTAACCAATCCCTTTACGCGAGACAGCCAAGGCTGCATAGAGCTTTTTAGCGCCTCTATATCGATATTGACATCGTAATCTTGCTCAACATAATGCAGGGGTAAGGTAATGCTGTCTTTTGATGAGAGCATTTCTTTTGCCAAGCGAGATGAATTAACCAGCCGCGCAGAAAGCTTATCCTCCTGAACCGTGAGTAATCGCGCTAGGAGCTTTGGCTCCTTCACATCTGATTTGGTTTGTGCGATAGCTAACCAGTATTCTTCAGAAAAGAAATGATTTAACTTCGGAATATCATCTACTGCGCACATATCAGAGTAATAGGTAGGCGGTACCGGTAACCCATTACGCATCAATAAGCCACGCCCCATTGTGGGTGCAATACTCTTTATTATGAGATTTTTATCACACTCCATTCCACCTAAGCGCGCCCCCGTCACTGATAATACGTCTTGCTGACGGTCAAGGTTTATCTGCTTATCGGGTGATAACGTGATACAACAGATATCGGTGGTACCTCCTCCAATATCGGCCACCAACACATTGGTTTGTTTATCGAGGGTACGCTCAATTTGATAAGCCGCAGCAATAGGCTCCTCTAAAAACTCAACATGTAAGAAGCCAGCCTGCTGAGCGGCCTGGGTCATAATCTCTATCGCTTGCTCATTTCCCTCTTGACCGCGAGTACCATGGAACTTTACTGGACGCCCTATTACAGCACTATCGACGGCCATGTTGAGCTGATCTTGAGCGCTTAAACGAAAGAATTCTAGCTGCTTGGCAATAAGACCGACAAAAGCGTGCTGCTGCCCTGCCACCAAATTTGCACCTAAGAAATTCTTAGGTGAGTAAATCAAACGCCCCTTATCAGGTGTTTGCAGATAACGTCTGAACCCCTCTTCGCCAAAGGCAAATTTACCCGTTTCAACGAGCTGCTTTAACGGCAGATCTTGCACCGTCATATCTTTAAGTAATATTTCTATTGCGCGACGTTGCAGCTCAGGCAAGTTGTGAAATTCCACTCGAAGGGAATCAATTCGATCGCTGTAACGCTGCTGTTCTTTTGGATCAGGGGCTTCGTAATAGCCGTCCTTCGCTTTGTCGATTTGCTCACTAATAGCACGTTTTATTTGCGCTACTTTCGCTTCAATCATCGAGACAGGAGGAGTAGGTAATTCATTCTCGTAATAGATAAAGACAGACGAACGGATTTTATGCGCACCTTCTAGATCCGTATCCAGTTTTATGAAGTGATGTTGTTTTCCGTCAAAATAAGAGACCTCTGAATTTGAGGTTCCGTAATCAATACCTATCGCTGCCATATCTGCTGTACGTTATCCACTGTTAGTTATTCGAAGACAAAGCGCAGGAGTGTAAAGTAAAAATATTATTTCTTCATTAAATGTTTTGATTGCTGCCACAGCAAATAGGATAAATAGCTTTATGAATCCACATAATTACCGCTTTACAGGGTAATAAGATGCATAGGCTGAATTAGTTAAGTCAAGGTAAGATTAAATGGCCCTGTAACAGAGCAGTTTAATTACTTAGTTGGCGTACACTAAACAATAATCAACTGCCCTGAGGGATAATGAGCAATCTAATTAAATAAGCCTTTGAGCTTATCACCCGCCTTATCTAGCAGCTTCTCTTTTTGCTTTTCAAGTTCTTCATTTACTTTCTTTTTAGCTTCCTCTGCTAACCGCTTCTTTGCTTCAGACTTAGCAGCTGCCATGACATTATCGAGCATACTCTTTACTACGGCTGCACCGACTTGATCAGCAGGCATACCACTAGGTTCCCCAATAGGTCCCGCATTGAATGTCGGTAAAGTGACTTCGTAGGCTTTAGTTTTAAGTGCTAAGTCTCCTGTAGAAAGTTGCTCAAAATTTAACTTCAGGCGTACGTTACTCACAGTTACGTTTTCAACAATGACCAACGGATTAGCCCCGCCGGTCGTTTCAGGTTCAGCCTTACTTTCTGTGTTTGAAAGTTTACTTTCTACGTTATTTTTTAATACAAGTAGATTTCCCTTACCGCTTGCATCGACTTCATACAATACTTCTGGCGCATTCACTTTAATAGTTTGTACCACGTAAGGCTCGCTGAGTACCTCACCGATATCAAGGGTGATGTCTGCCAGGCTAAACGCATTTTCACCACTAAAACCCTGTGGGTTTTTTACGTTTAAGCCACCAATGCTCATGCGGCCATCTGCAAGCGCTAATTCAACTTTCGCAACGGAAACTCTAGTACCAAGAAAGTCACTCCCCTGCTCCTCTATTTGGGTACGAATGAAATCCCCCGCACCACTGAGTAGGTACCAAGCTACGCCTACGGCAAGCAATAATAATAAAACTAAAAATCCTAATCCTTTTTTCATAATGTCCTCTTTAAATTATTCATCTTCAATTCGTAGTCTATCAGAACTCCTAAACTATCAGATATTCGCCTAATGTATAACGCACTGATCAAGTATAAAAGTCTCGAGATAAAAGACATCAATAGACAAATAAACGGGCTTTAGAAACGAAAAAGGCTCCACAAGGGAGCCTTTTTAACCAACTACTGTCTAGTATGACTAAAGCGTAATACCGCGATTCTTCGCTTTCTCTTTTATATAAGGTTCCCAACTTCTCGCACTGCGTGAAGTTGATTTGTCCTTTTTGGCTTCTAAGACGTGCTTGTAAGCACTTCTGTATTTGCCTGTATAAAAGTTCGCTTCCATCATGGCCATATGAATACGACCGCGATCATCTGCGCCCTCATCCAATGCCTTTTGAAGGGCAGCAAGTGCATCACTGTACTTTTCAGCCGTTAGCAATAACGTACCTTGTTTGCGATAAAGGTCAGGGTCTGAATTCATCTTAGCAGCTTCGCCATAGTACTTGGCAGCTTTCAAATGATTCTTAGCCTGATGCCAAGAGTTCGCAAGATTAGTTAGTGCTTTATCATCACGTTTGATCAAACCACTTTCAACGTTCTTTTCGAATACCACAGCGGCTTTGTAAGGGATCTCATTAGTTGCGTACAACTGAGTCAATGCCTTAATTTCCGCTGCTTTCGTCAAGTAACCTTGGTCGTAAGCCATTTCGAACGTAGACAAACCTTTCTTATAGTCTTCAACTAACATGTAGAAGAAACCAAGCTGCGTCCAATTCGCCTTGTTGTCAGGAAAGATTTTCACCATTTCCTCAGCGACTTCCACAGTTTCTTTATACATCTTACGACTATAATAAGAGGTCAACTTCAATGCATATGCATTTTTGTTGGGCTTATCATCCAGTGCGATAGACTTATTCAGAGGCGAAATCATATCTGCATATGCTTTCGTCTCATACAGCGCTTGCCCCATACGAAGATACACATCAGCATCTTCTTTACAGGTAAAGTCCATCCACTCTTGATAACGCTTAACAGCTTGTTCATAACGCTTTTCTTGCATGTTCAGATCTGCAATTAAACGTAAGGTACCAGCTTGTTCAGTGTCATTGAGCGCTTTAGCGTTTACTGACTTTTCCAAATATTCTAAGGCCTTGGGGCCAGATTCAGATTTAGTCGCTAACAAGTTACCGATAAATCTGTCTGTAAAAGCACGGTCAAAAGTCTGCGACGTATCAATGTCATACAAAATAGACAGGGCTTCATCAACCAAATCTTCGTTGTATGCTTCGAACGCTTTTTGAACTTTTTTACCGGTTCGCTCACTAGGAATATTTGTAGGGCCACGTTTGTAACCAGGACAAACAATCGCTGCGGACTGAGCACTAACGAAACTGGAACTTAATGTAGAAGCAGCAAACGTTGCGCCAACCAACAATGTTTTAAAATATTTATTCATTATGATTGATCCAACTTAAAGTCTAACTGAACTTTCATACCGAACTGCTTCATAGGCTTACCGTCTTCAACCTTAGGCTTATACTTCCACTTTCTCAGTGCACGTTTAGCTTCACGGTCAAATACACGCTTAGGATCAGCTTCGATAACGTCGACATCTTCAACACCACCAACTTCATTAATGGTGAAAGACAGTTTAACCCACCCTTCTTTGCCATCACGAGCAGCCTGTGCAGGATACTTAGGTTCAATTCGAACGATAGGTGTTGCATCGCCATCTCGTTGCATTGCACCAACACCACCGATGTCAACTGAAGCTCCACCAATATCGACAGCTGGCATATTAAAACTCAAGCCATCAGTATTAGCATCTGCTGTATCCGGCTCAACTGGCTCCAATTTAGGAGGCTGCTGGGGCGGAGGCGGAGGCGGAGGCGGTACACGAGTTCTAGTTTGAGTAGAATCATCCGGTGTAGACATGACAATATCAATTACAGGCGCAGGTGGTACCTTATCTGCTGGACGTGACGAGTTAGCAATTAACTTGGCCATGACAACAAATAATACAAACGCGATTACCCCACCAAGGAGTACAGAAACAATTAAACGTCCCATATTAGTTCCCCTTCGCAGCAATAGAAATGCGATCTATACCTGCAGCTTTGATTTGATCCATTACGTCGATCACCACACCATGTTCTGCATTTTCGTCAGCTTGAACTATTACAACATCTGAAGGCTGTTCAGCCATCAGGCGCTCTAAATTAGCACGAACACTGTCAACATCAATTTCACGCTTATCCATCCAGACGTCACCGTCTTCAGTAATTGCGATAAAGATGTTGGCATTCTTGGGCATAATCGCTTGCGTAGCACCAGGTTTGTTAACCTCGATGCCCGCTTCTTTAACGAAAACAGTCGTTACAATAAAGAAGATCAGCATGATAAACACGATGTCCAACATCGGCGTCATGTCTATCGCAGCATCTTCTTCTTCAACACGTACTTTGCGAGCCATAAATTCCTCTCTCTAATGATGGGGCAAACTGTCAACTAACTTTTCTTTAGCCATTTTTACTTTCGCCTCAAGACGAGAACTAAAAAATACGCCAGATAAAGCAGCGACCATCCCAGCCATCGTTGGAATCGTAGCCATTGAAATACCAGCAGCCATCAGGCGCGGATTACTTGTGCCTTGTGTTGCCATTGTTTCGAAAACGCCGATCATTCCGGTAACCGTTCCTAAAAGACCGATTAGTGGACACATTGCAACAAGAGTTTTAATCAACAACATTCTTGCACTAAGTCCATCGGATGCTTGCGAAATCCATGCGTCACGGATTCTATGCGCATACCAAGAGGTAGTATCTTCTCGAGCATCCCAATTAGAGACAATTTCTTTTCTCATTTTAGGGAATACGGAAGCTAAGTACCAATAACGCTCTATCATCAAAACCCACATTAAGAAGAGCGCTAGGGCGACAACGTATAAAACGTCACCGCCGGCAGCGATAAAGTCCCTGACAGACTCCCATAGTTCTATCAGGTATAACATCTTAGGCTTTCTCCGACTCAGCGTGTGCCGCAATAATACCGGCAGTTTGCTCATCTAGAATATGAACGATTGATTTACTACGACCAGCAACGATGCTGTGCATAAGAATCAGTGGCAATGCCGCAATAATACCTTGAGCAGTTGTTACCAACGCCATTGATATACTACCAGCCATCAATCTTGGGTCGCCCGTACCGAACAAAGTAATTTGTTGGAACGTTGCAATCATACCCAATACCGTACCTAACAAACCAAGTAACGGAGCGATTGCTGCGAAAATCTTGATGATGTTAATACCGCTTTCAATCTTAGGTAGTTCTTTAAGGATCGCTTCATCAAGTTTCAATTCAAGATTCTCAGCATCAGTTGCTTTGTTATCTTTGTAAACTTGAAGGATACGACCAAGAGGGTTGCCATTTGAAGGGTTACCAGTGTTGTTTAACTGAGAACGCATTTTGCCGCTGATAATAGTCAGAGTAATAATCTTATAAAGACCAATAAGAAGACCAAGAATCAACATTGCTGTAATAACGTAACCCACTACACCACCAGCATGGTAACGCTCAGACATAGTTGCTTTTTCTTTAAGCAAGCCAAGAATACCGCCACGTGATGGATCTGCGTAGAAAGGCACTAAGCCAGATGTAGCTGATAGCAAATCTTGCGCTGAGCTAACTAGGTAACCGTCAGGTTGACGACCTAGAGGCTGAACGATTTCGTTTTGATCATCATATACCAAGTAACCTTGGTCACCAATCAAGTTAAACGTACCTACACGTACAACTTCTTGTGTAGTAGAACCACCATCCAAGCTGATAACTTCAGTTTGAAAACGTGATACTTGACCTGATTCAGTCATCTCAGTTTGAAGTGCGAACCATAAGTCTTCTAATTCCTGAATATTCGGAAGACCTTTAGACTCTTCTGACATGCTCTTCAAGAACTCGCCACGACCTGGGAATTCAGCACTTACGATAGATGTTGAAATCTGACCGAATGCTTCAGAAGATGCTTGACGAACAACACCAAACATTTCACCAAGGGTACCGGTTGCTTGATTAAGCTCCTGCTCTTTCTCAGCAAGGGCTACTTCATTATCTGAATATTTCTTGGCAAGGTTATCACCACGAGTCTGTTCAGCTTTAAGAGCAGATTGCGCTTTTCTCAAAAGAGCTTGTTTATCGGCACGTGCAGATTGGAATTCTGCTTCACGCTCTTTATTGATGCGAGCTTCAGAAACTCGATTTTTCTTAACTTCTTGCAGTAAGTCTTCTAGAGACGTAGCCGCATGCACTGAGGATGCGAATAAAGCTACCGATGCCGCAGCTAATACTGATTTATAGATTGTTTTCATCGATATTACTCCGCAGCTTTAATGGGTAGTTTGATTAGGTCAGCTGGCACGAGTTTGTTGGCCATACGAACAGCCGTTACAACAGAGCTTAGGTATTCATCACCTAATTTCTGCCAAGCTCTCGCGTCATTATCCCACACCCAAGCGTTTTTCTGATCCAAAGAAAGTGCTGCTAAAACAGTACGACCTAGGTTAAAGAAATCTACCGTAATTTCAGTTCCTTCGAAATCAAGTTTACCTTGATATGCACGAATGTTCTGACCATATTGGTTTTCGATTTGGTAAGCTTCAATTACCTGACGGAACTGTTCAGACGTAGTTACGTTTGAATTAGCCATAACGTCACGAAGACGCTCAACACGAGCACGACGTTCTTCAAGGTTAATTGGAATATCAAGTTCAATGAATTGCTCTAAACTATCGATCATTCTGAACATCAATGGAACAACACCACGTTTAACACCTTCAATACCGTCAATTTGACGTTGAAGAGAATCGATACCGCGCTGCTGGTCTGCAACCAAAGTTGCTAGATAGTCGTTATAAACTTTAAGGTTTTCTGTTTCATCAACAACTTGGCGATATTCAGAAAAGATGTCTAACGATTGCTCGTATAGTTTGTTAATTTTTTCTTGAGACTTCGCTGCATCCACGTGAATCTTTGACTCTTCTTTATGAAGATCATTCAACGGGTCTGCAGAGACAACAGCACTACTACCGAGTGCTAGTGCACCGATAACGGTAGAAGCAATAAGGTTTCTCTTGCTCATTTTGGACATAATTCCCAACCAATTTTCTTGTTTTGGATCCTCGCCGACAGGTAAAAAAACGTCGCAAGGGGCTTCTAAGCTTTATAAGTTATAGGGGCTTAGCATTAATGGAATTTAACACTAAGACTTCAAGATATTCACATGGAACCCTGCGAATTGTCAAGGTGACACATTCATATTAAGCGACAAAGTAGCTGAACTAAATGCATAGAGATTTCACTGTTTTTCATTGTTCTTACTCAAATTTCGAACAAAACTGGCTTTACATGACCAAACGAGATTATTTTTTATACAATGTAAGTACTAACAGTTATAAAAATAAGAAAACTTGATACTTAAATGAATACCCATGAATTTTCCGTATTGTAATATAAATAAAATTTTTAGACTTAAAAGAACCTACATTTTCTCCAAGACTTAATTAAATCATCAACCGCTAGAGGTGAGCGTCTGCCGTGATACTTTTGTGAATACTAATGTCTGCTATAACGCACTATTATCCCGTGGAGCATTCAATAATGGGATATATTATGGCTTCTGCTGTTCCCCTGAAATCACAACTGAACAACAATTCATGGAATAATCACTGGGGCAAAACGTCTGATGTCGCTGCTTATGATGCTAATGCAACGCACGTAAAAACCCTAAACCATTTTTGGAAAAATAGGTTCAGTGCAATCTCGCTGGAGAGAAATAAGTTATTAGACATAGCCTCTGGTGGGGGAGCATTGCTTGAAACTTTGGTTAGACAAGACTGTATATTGCCTGAAAAACTGTCTGAATTTTACTCTGCAGACTTATCTTATTCTGCTTTACACTCTGTTAAATCAAAATATCCACTTAGCAAAGTTTTGCAAACTAACTGTGCACAGCTCCCATTTAAAAATGAATCATTTAACTTCATCGTAAGTCAATTTGGAATTGAGTACTGTGGACTCAGCGCATTTAAAGAATGCAGTCGTGTATTGCGTAAAGACGGTAGGTTTATTGCTATATGTCACTACCAAGATGGCGCTATTCAAGCCGAATGTAAGCGTAACTTAGAAGTCTTATATGCTTTAAGCGATATTGATTTTTTTGCACATGCTAGGCGTGCTTTTAACGCAAAAGATGACAAAATGTCTGGAGATTTTTCCATAAAAATTGATGCAACATTTAGGAATGCGCTTTATGACGTCTCTGATTTGGTAACGCGGCAACCATATGCAGCTGGGGGACAGTTACTTAGGCTATTTAACGACACGCGTTACATGTATGAAAATTTAACTCGGTTCGATACGTCTGCTGTGTTGCATTGGCTAACTAAAATGGAAGAAGAGTTAACCAATTATCAAGAAAGAATGATTTTGATGCTTCAAAGTTCACTCAATAATTTATCGTTGAACAAAGCAGTCGAAGCGTTTACAGCTAATGGGGTTAGAAACGTTAAAATCGATGTTTTGAGCGCTAATCGAAATTTTAAACCATTTGCTTGGGCAATTGAGGTCTTTTAGTAATCGTTGTTGTGTAATTAAACCATGCTAAAGCCAAGCGTTAACTATTACAAAACCATACACGAGGTGTCTGTTAACATTTAATCCTTTTGGAGTTTTAATAATTTATCTACTTCGTCATTCAAATTGACTCTCCCCCCCAAGATCTTACTACACAAGTTATGATGAGCTCTAAGAGACTACCTCAATGCTTAGCATGAGCTTGAGAATTTAAGGCAATCAGACTCTAACAGAACGACCATTGATAGTTGCAAAGTATAAAGTTAATTTAGCTCGAACCTAACCAGAACTCCACGAAAATTACATGTAGTTACCTGTCAGATCAGGTCTGAGCTATTACTGTTAACTACCTTGTGCACCTACATTATTTCGCGCATCATTTAAGACTTTTTTCGCATCCTCTAGTTCTCTGGCTCTTTGAGCTGCAGTAGTACATCTCTTCACAGGAAAACGGCTTCCAGTCACCGTGACGTTTTTACAGCGTAAATCACCTGTGTTACTAGCTGCTGAAGCACTCTCTTGGTTTTCAGCCTCCACTTGGTCTGCGTTATTATTGGTACTGCAAGCTGAAACTAGTGCAATGCAACCAACAACAATAATTTTTTTGAAAATCATGAATATTCCCTTTTAACTGTGACTTATATACTTAAGTCTATTATATTTGAGTTTCAATCTTATAATTTCCACCATCAAACAACAATCTACTTTTCAAATTAGTCTCATTCTATTGGCCTGTAGAATTAAAACCCTCGAAAGCTTTAATATGATGTATTTCAGATTTGTAGTTTTGACTTCTCGAAACGCCCCTTTTTAGAGGTTTCCTAACTTGCCATATGCTAGCGGTCTTAACTAATCTATTACTGTTATAAAAGTTTAAGTAATCGTCATCCCAAACCAAATTGCAGTGTTCGAACACTTCAGTACACACCTCCATAGGAAAGTCGACGAGACGCTCATAGTCAGCTACGTAAATATCATTTGGGAAAAGATTCTGCCAATGGCGTAAAAGCTTTTTATATTCTTGATAATAGTGTGCAATGTACTCAAGTTTAACAGCGTATCCCAATGATGAATCCAATTGTTGAAAGTACACAGATAAGCAAGTATCTATGGTATTCCTATCAGTACAGATGATTTTAGCGTTTGGAAAAATAGCTTTAATTAAGCCAATATATTTAAAGTTATCTGGACGTTTATCCACTACTAATCCATTCTGTATGTTTGCCTTTGAGACAAGGTTTCGATAATTTTCTGAAATTATTTTGAGCTCTGATTTTCCTAAATTCGTAATGTCAACTTCCAAATTTCGAATTGATTGGTGTAAAAAGTTAAGCTCTCCGCCCGGTACTACACGGGGATGTTCTGATAATAAGCTTTCAATTAAAGTTGAACCGCTTCTAAACATGCCACATACAAATATTGGAGCGAAATCATTATCAAGTTGATTTTTTTCGCGCCAAAGCTCCGTAAAATGTGAAAGAATTTTTATTGTTTCGTTTTCAGTCCGAATTGGTAAATATTTATCCACACGCCTGCTTCCTAGATCATTTGCAAGCGTAAAATAGTAGAAAGCTTTAGGGTAATCTCTACCTACATCATGGCTATGACCTAAAGCAAAATAAGAAGCTTCTAATTCAATATTTGAAATATTTGTACCTGACCTTCTTAGGATCGATTCGAGCCTCTGAAGCTCTTCGCTACCTAACGCTTGGTCACCTTTTAGATATAATAATCTGGTGAGTGCTTTAATATTGTCAGGTTCAAGGCTACAAATTTTCAAATACTGTTCAGCAGCTTGATTTTTTTCTCCTAGCTCTTCGTATATCCCCCCCAAATTATACATAGCGGGTAGATAACTTTTGTTAACTTTCAGAGCTTTGAAATAATGTTCAATCGCATTATGAGCATCGTTAATTCCTGCGTATGTCACTCCCATATTTAAATAAACTTCGCTTGGGTTATCAATATTTAACGATAGCGCCACACGATAACTTTCTAATGCTCGATTAGGCTCACCGCATCTCTTTAAATATATAGCGAAGTTATATCTTGCATTTGCATAGTCAGGCCTTATAGCAATTAACTTCTCATAGCAGGATATGCCTTCCTTTATCATTCCCCTCTTGTAACAAAGTTCCGCCTTCTCGTAATAGAAACACGTTTTCTGATTATTGAGTTCAATAAGAATCTCAAGGTATCGAAAAGTAAGTGCGTCATCTTTTCGCTTTTTTGATATCTCTAGGAGGATGATATATAACGATTCTTTTTCAAGATTATCCTGCTTTAACAAGGCTAAACAACTCTCTTCCGCCTCGTCTAACTTGAGCGATTCAAATAAGCCAACTATTTTTTCCAATCCTACATTTTGCAAATCTATTCTCGTTTTAAAAACTCTAAATATTTAAAATGTCAAAAAAAAGGTCGGCATATAAGCCGACCTTTTAAACGGTAAATCAGTAATTAGAACGTTACTGTAACGCCACCGAATACATAACGACCTAAAGCATCGTAGAATCCAGGGAAAGTATTACCATTACCCGTACCAGAAGGCGCGTTAACAATGATAGGTGGATCGCGGTCTAAAATGTTATTCACACCAACACGTAAATTAACATTCTCATGCGCTTGCCAGTTAGCACTCAAATCAAGATAGTTTTGAGCATCAATTTTACCTGGACCATCTTCTTGGCCAACACCTTCGTACTCATTGACTTCAGACATATGTCTCCAAGTAGCCGTCACATTCACGTCCCAAGGTGAAACCCAAGTCGCTTTCAAATTATGACGCCATTCTGGGGTCGGCTGTCCACATACAGTACGGTCCCAGTAGCCAGCACACTCGTCGATGTCGCCACCAGGAATTGATTGTGTAGCTAATGAATCAAGTAATGTCGCGATAAAGCCAAGTCTAAGCTCACCACCTTCACCTAAGTCCATCTCGTAGTTAGCGTCAAAGTCAACGCCTTCCGTTTTCAAGTAACCGATGTTCAAATCAGTAGCTGTGATAGACGAAGTACCAACCCACAAATTACCGTTAGGTCCACGATTGATTAAATCACAGTACGCGGAGTTACCGGTATCACCACATAACTGAAGTATAGTTGTTTCAGGTATTGATGAAATGGCATCTTTAACTTCAATTTTGAAGTAATCGACGTTAAGTGTGAAACCTGGTAAGAAATCAGGCGATAAAGCGACACCGAAGGAGAACGTATCTGATTCTTCTGGGTTCACTTCAGTGTTACCACCAGTGATACTGTTATACTGGCCAGCAGGGCTTTCTAAAGCACTCGTTTGATACTGCGCCTCTGTAAGGCCGGTATTTAGACACTGGGCCAATGTAAAGTCTCCGTCTACTCCACATGGATCAATATCCATGTTGAACAAACCTAGAGAAGAAGGACGGAACAACTCACGTATGTTGCCGGCTCTTACGGCACGTTGGAAGCTGGCTCGAACGCGTGCTTGGTCGTTAATCCCCCAGTTCATTGCGTATTTGTAAGTATTCGTTGTTTTATCAGTCGAATAATCAGAATAACGATATGCAAGTTCTAATGTTAGTTCTTCAGCAAACTCTTTTCCTTCTAATAAAGGAACGTTTAATTCACCGAAAATTTCTTTAACGCTGAAGTCACCACGAACACCTGCAGTCGGTCCACCTTGACCTGCGCCGTCACCAGATGTGAACCCAAAATCGGGTTCAAGAATAAGTTGTTCTTTACGATATTCAAAACCAGCTACAACACCAACACCCGTTGATGTGCCCGGAACAACAATGCCTGAGTCGGTCAAATCACCCGTTACATAACCACTCACTTGCGTTGATTTAGTATCACCGCGAGAGTAAAGAGGCTTAATTAAATAGGCTAATGCCTCGTCTGTGACTCCGCCTTCACTGAAAATATTCCATGTTACACAGCTAGGATCGCTCCCATCTAGGACTGATGCACACACAATGTCGCCTGAATCAGGATCAATTCGAGCGTCTAACGCTTTTTTCATATGATCAACAGATAGTTCATTACGGTACGTTTCGAGGTAAGAAACTGTTCCGTAATTAGCAAACACGTCATAGGACCAGTTGTCATCGATAATACCGCGAACACCTAGTACCCCACGTAATGAAGTATGGCGAAGATCATCTTGACGAGGGCCGCCTTCAACATTACGACGGCCAATATAAAAGCCTTCATAATAATCTTCATCAGTTAAACCTGCAGCACCACATGTTAGATCGAATTGAGAATCTGAAAGATACGGGTTACCACAAAATAATCGATCTGTACTGAAGAAGTTACCAGATGGAGCGATTTGCGCAACGCTGCGATCATCCATGTAACTTAGTTCAGCATAGACTTCTGCATGCTCATTAATTTCATAATGACCAGTAGCGCCAAACGTCTTACGCTCATCTGGGCGTTGGAAGTAGTTTAAAGGACCATAATTATACAGGTCAGTAAACGGCACAAACTCTTCGCCGCTTAATTGATAGTTAAATGTGTCAAAATCGGTAAAACGACCTAAAGGAGTAGTACTTGAACCACCACACCCCATTGCATCTGGTGAGCCATTTATTGCACATGAACTGTAATCACGTGATGACTGAACCACGGCTTGAATATCTCGGAAAGTACCGTACATGGTAACGTTTCCTCGTCCATCAGCTGTATTAGCACCAAACAAAAATGAGAAGTCGTTCGCATTACCATCATCAACGCTGCCGCTGGCAACTGGGAAACCCGAGCCTGATACTAGGTCTTGAATGCCAGAGTTATCATTGTCGTGTTGGTAAAAACTATGTTGATAATCAAAGGAGAAACCTTCGAAGTCATCTTTGAGAATAAAGTTAACTACGCCAGCAACCGCGTCTGAGCCGTAAGTAGCAGAAGAACCACCTGTCAGTACTTCGATACGTTCGATTAGTGCAGCTGGAATTTGGTTAACATCCGCGCTGATACCACCAGCAGAAGGTGACCCAGATGGTAAACGACGACCGTTTTGTAGAACGAGTGTACGCTCAGGACCAAGGTTACGTAAATCAATAGTAGCAGTACCGGTAGCCCCGTTAGCTGTACCTGAAGTTTGTCCAGCAAACACTGCTGGCATATCATTTAAGATATCTTCTACGCGAGTAATACCACTTACTTTGATATCAGCAGCTGAAATTTCAGTAACTGGGCTTGCACTAACCATATTGGCGCGCTGAATCCGAGAACCTGTTACTTGAATTTTTTCGATTGAAGCTTGATCAGTATCACTAGCTGTTTCCTGTGCGTAAACATTACTAGATGAAATAGCTGCAACTGTACCAACAGCCATAGCAAGACGAATCGACTTCGTCAACTTTGAGTTTGTAAACATGTATGTCTCCCTGGACCACTATATGTGTTTAGTGTTTATTCGCTAATGCGATTTTTTATTAAATAAAGGTAGTGAACCTCATCTGAATAGTATCCAAACAAACTTGCCTAGGTCAATGCTTTAGAACATCTAATACTCAAAAGTTATGAATGAAATACCAATATAGGGCGGTAAAAGTAAATTTATATTTACAATACATAACGTTTAACCTGTTCTCCCGACACTTATATAACTAGGAATGCACGTCCAAGACTCAATTTGGTAAGCGATGTTAAAAATAATTTGAAGTTTAGCTGGAGAAAGGCATCAAAGTAAAAGTGACAACATTTATTCATCTAGGCGATTAAACATTTTATTGGGAGGTGGAAAGTATAAGTCTCTGAAACAAAGACTTTCATATTTTTCGTGTTGGTTTATGCTGACTTCGTTCTGACACGCACCTGAGCTAAAAAGTGCGCGCGAGATCAATTATTTAAGCAACACAGGAACAATTAGGATGAAGCTTGATGATGACATACATAATTATTACGAACACTTGGTGCTTGAACACATTGCAAAGTTAAAGTTGCCTTTGTCCCAGAACGAGGACTACTTAGCAGATTTATGTTGTTTAGCACTGAACCAGCTGCCACCTAGGTATATACGTTACGAAGTAGACATGTCTTTTTATTTGGCGCAGAGCGAACGTCAGCAAATGGAGATGAATACACAGGATGCAGTGAATAAAGCCATTCAATTCTTAGATAAGAAAGATAATAAATAAGTTGATGCGGGGAATTGGGTGGCGGTTCTCCAGCCACATTCCGGCACATGAGTCGTCTGCTGCGGCTGCTCCCTTCCAGGCCTGACCGAGTTCACAGAGTATCATTGCGGAGGGACCAAAGAACCACCATAGAAACTTGCCTAAATGATATAAAGTTGCTCTACATCAGTTAGGCGGCGCATTATGACAAAACTAGATTTAGATGCAAGCCACATCCTTGATATAAGGACTTTTTTGCCACTATTTTTTGAATTTTTCTTCTGCAATAGTGTTAGCGACCCTATTAGTGGCTAAGTTTTGTTCATCGGCACGTGTATATACTTCCATTAGTGTTGCGCCAATTTTTTCCAAGTGCGTTTTTAAAGCTTCATTAGAACTCAACATCTTTTGATGGTAAATATCGATGATCCCTCCAGCATTAATAACGTAGTCAGGGGCATACAAGATCCCTTTATCTTTAAGCAATTCACCTAAATCTTCCGACGCCAATTGATTATTTGCGGCTCCTGCAATGACCTTTGCTTTTAGCGTATTAATCGACTGACAGTTAATAGTAGCGCCCATTGCACAAGGGGCGACCACATCCACATCTAACGTAAGAATTTCATCGGGTGATACTATAGTCGCATTTAATTTTTCTTTCGCTCGATTTACCCCTTCAGGGTAAATATCAGCAACAAATAGTTCAGCCCCCTCCCGGTGCAAGTGTTCCGCAAGCCTGTACCCAACATGCCCTAGTCCCTGAATAGCGACTTTCTTACCCTGTAAATCAGAGCCAAAGTGATATTTAACAGACGCTTTAACACCTGTGAATACGCCATAAGCGGTTGAGGGCGCGGGGTTTCCGTCTGCTTGCTCTCCTGCAAAATGGTAGGTGGCTTTGGTACCTGAAACATGTGTCGTTTCCTCAGCCATGATTTGTAGATCAGCGACTGACATGCCCGAATCTTCTGCACTGATGTATTTACCACTTAAGCTTTCCACAAAGCGGCCCATAGCACGCATCATATCAGCTGTTTTATGCTCGCGAGGGTCCCCAAGAATAACGGCTTTACCGCCACCCTGGTTTAGATTGGCCATTGCCGCTTTATAGGTCATGCCTTTTGACAATCTGAGCACATCGTTCAGTGCCTCATCCGAATTAGCATATGGCCACATCCTACAGCCACCAAGAGCAGGACCTAAATGGCTATTGTGCACAGCAATAATAGCTTTTAAACCGGTCTTTTTATCGTGGCAGAAAGCGACGTGCTCGTGTTCATCAAATTCGATATGGTCAAAAACAGACATTCTAATAGTACTCTGAGTAAGGTTAACGAAACTTGTCGCTATACTAGCGCAAATCAAAGAGGACATGCCTTGCGATGTTAATGTGACAGAATTACTACCTTGCAACAGTGGTCATTATCCGGTAGTTAATATAGGATATATATCCTAATATTCGTGCTTGAAAATGATAGAAATATTCAGCATGCTAGCCGCGAATTTTACTTCGCTAAAAATTGAAAATTAATGATGAAATTGGACAAGTTCGACCGCGAAATTTTAAGAGTAATGCAAAAAGATGCCACCGTTTCTATGGCTGAGTTAAGTCAAAAAGTTGGACTTTCCCATACTCCATGTTGGCGCCGAGTTAAAAGAATGGAAGCTGACGGCATTATTTTGCAAAAAGTGACTTTACTCAACAGCAAAAAACTCAACCTGGGTGTATCTGTATTTATATACGTGACGCTGAAAAATCACGATGGTGAATCATTAAATGATTTCGAAAAAGCGGTACAAAATATAGATGAAATAGTTGAGTGTCACACCACCAGTGGTGATAAAGATTATTTATTAAAAGTGATTGTCGAGAGCATCGAAGAATACGAACACTTACTCAAGTCTACATTGACTCATCTACCTTTAGTGGATCACCTCAGTTCAACCTTTGCTTTAAAGCAAGTGAAAAACACCACTGAGTTACCGATCAAACAGCAGTAACATTAGAAGTAATGAAGCAGGTTAAGCCTGCTTCATTACTAGTTTAAACATTAGCTCACACAGACATATCAACTTAAAATTAAACTGGCATATTGCGAACTGCGGCGCCAATGACTATTAGCCTTATTTGATTAACGATCTTGATCGATAACACCGCGACGTATCTGGTCTTGCTCAATCGATTCAAATAGCGCTTTGAAGTTCCCTTCCCCGAACCCCTCGTTCCCTTTTCTCTGAATTATCTCAAAAAAAACAGGTCCGATAACCGTATCAGTGAAAATCTGCAGCAAAATGCCGTCTCTCATTGGTGCGCCATCAATTAAGAGTTTTAGGCTTTGTAAGTCAGCCAAGTTCTCACCGTGTCCAGCAACGCGAGCGTCAACGCCTTCATAATAGGTGTCGGGAGTATCCATAAAGTTTACACCTACATTGCGTAAGGTTTTAACCGTCTGATAAATATCATTAGTACAAAACGCGATATGCTGAATACCCTCTCCATTGTACTCACGAATAAACTCTTCAATTTGGGATTTATCGTCAGAAGATTCGTTTATTGGAATACGAATTTTTCCGCAAGGCGATGTCATAGCCTTGCTTACCAGACCGGTTAATTTCCCTTCGATATCAAAATGACGAACTTCTCTAAAATTACCTAACCGTTCATAGAAGTTTGCCCACACTACCATGTTGCCGCGTTTCACATTGTGCGTTAGGTGATCCAGAGTCAAAAGACCAGCGTCACACTCTTTCATCTTCTCACGCCAGTTGGGGTAAAAGCGAAAATCCACCTCATAAATAGAATCATCACCATAGCGATCAACAAAGTAAAGTGTACTCTCGCCTATGCCATAGACCGCAGGAATATTCAGCTCCATAGCGCCTAAGTTCCCAACAAATGCTTTTGCGCCGTTCTCAAGCGCGTGTTCGAACGCTACCTTGCCGTCTTTTACTCTAAATGCCATACCGCACACACTAGGACCGCGCAACCTAGCGAACTCCTGTGCTTGCGAAGCATGTTCAGCGTTAATAATGAAGTTAATGTCTCCCTGCTTATACAACCAAACACGCTTTGATCTGTGTTTTGCTACCTCAGCAAACCCTAAAGAGCTAAACAAATCAGCTAAATCCTTTATTCCTTTTTCATCGGCTGCGGTATATTCGACGAATTCGAAACCATCGGTATTTAATGGATTGTAGTGCGTATCTGGACACATAATTTTCTCGTTATTGTTTGTCGATAAGGCACTAATAGAGCGTAAAAACGAAGTGGTGAATAGAGGAAAAAAGTGATCAGTTAAAACAAACGAAACGAACAAAAAGTAACATAAACTTTACATTACATTTTTTGCTCGCTTCAAGCGGTCAGAATCGCCAATATTAAGTATGAGCTTGTCAACTTAACGCTACAGAGTTGTAGTTATATCTTTACGGACTTTTTATTTATTCCATAATCACGAAGCTTATTCGCAATAGCGGTATGACTAAGACCCAGTTTTTTTGCTAAAAGCCTTGAGCTGGGGTAACTCGGGTAAAGCCGCTGTAAAATACTTTTTTCAAAGCGTTTTACTTCTTCGTCTAAACTACCATCGAAGTCTTCGGTCACAAAACTCATGGCATTGGCACTCGAAGGGATTTGAATATGCTCCTTTCCAAGCTCATTGCCTTCCAGCAAAGAGACCGCCCGATAGAGCACATTCTCTAATTGACGCACATTGCCAAACCAAGGATAGGCTTGAATATAATCGACACAGGATTTGGTTAATTTAGGGACTTTACGACCCAGCGTCAGGCTGTGCTGCTTCAGAAAGGTTTCCGCTAGAGGAATGATGTCCATTTTACGTTCACGCAATGGCGGAATTCCCAAACTAAGCACATTTAAACGGTAATATAAGTCTTCTCGAAAACGTCCCTCTTGGACTAACTGAGCGAGGTCTTTTTGCGTTGTGCAAATAAACCTGACATCTACTTTTACTTCTTTAGTATCTCCAACGCGCCTAAACTTTCCATCTTGAAGCACGCGTAGTAACTTCGCTTGTAGTTGAGGCGACATATCTCCGACTTCATCAAGGAATAAACTTCCACCCTGTGCAAGTTCAAGTAATCCTTCTTTCCCTGTACTTTGCCCAAACGCGCCGGCGGCATATCCAAATAGCTCAGTTTCAGCTACGTTGTCAGGCAGTGAAGCACAATTTAACACTAAAAAACTGGCGTCTTTTCTTCGACTTGCTTCATGACAGGCATGGGCGATTAACTCTTTGCCTGTGCCTGTTTCGCCGTATAATATAATTGGGCCATCAAGCTCAGCCATCCGCTTAGCCTCACGAACCACTTTTTTCATCACCTTGCTCGAGGCTTGAATCGACATAAAACTGTCAAGTGACGCCTCGTGAAATACGGTTAATTGCTGTCCTAGGCGCTGTTCTGACTTAAGCATAAATACTGCTCCAGCTAAAATAGGGTCGCCTCCAGAATCAGGCACCATAACGGGTAAGATATCGGCTAAGTAATTTTGCTCAATGAAGCGTACCTTCTGCGTAAGGCTGGCAATTTTCTTACTTTCTAACCAGCGCAGTGTATTGAACCCTTTCACTAACTCATCAATATCAACACCGATCAGTGCTTCACGCTCGGTTTCTAAACTCGCTGTAACCGCATCATTAATAAGCAAAATCCGCCCTTTGGTATCAACGGAAAACACAGGGTCTGGTAAGGTTTGTAGAAGTGCGCGTAACTGATTTTGCTCCCGTTCGAGGGGCATAAAAGGAATAGTTTTCACATCATCGATACCTGCTATCTTTCTAATTTTTGGCATCAGATGTTGGAAGTGCTCGAAATCCATATTTGGGAAACTTAGGTAAATTTTACCCATTTCATTGATTTCAATACCGCGTAAGTCGACCTCATGACTGACCAAAATATCGAGGACATCTTGCGTGATCCCCAGACGGTCCTGACAGCTTATTTCCAGACGCATAGCAATTCTTAATTTTAATTAATGTAAAGATAATATTACACAAAGTCACGCAGCAACACACCACATAAAACTATCCAGATGTGCCTTTAGGTGAGTAAATTCTCTGCAGATTGTTACGAAATGTAAGTGTTGCTAGCTAGTCACGCTACTCTTTTGCTCAAACATAGCGGGATATAAACCTAATTGCCGTCCCTGCTCTACTAACGCCATAATATCTGAGTTAGCTAAATCAAATAGTGATGAAAGCGAGTCGATGACAAAATATATAGGTTGAATAATATCAATACGATAAGGCGTACGCATCACCACGAGTGGGTTCATTTCACGACGCTCCGCGCTGGCATTTTCTAGCGCGAAGCGAGTCTCTTTAGGTGAGGATAAAATTCCCCCACCATAGATACGCATTCCTTCATCAGTATTCACTAAACCAAATTCCACAGTAAACCAATAAAGGCGCGCTAGATATTGGCGCTCTTTTGGCGAGGCGGCATATCCGAGTTTGCCATAGGTATGGGTAAAATGAGCAAAATCAGGGTTGGTAAGTAACGGACAGTGACCAAATATTTCATGAAAAACATCGGGCTCTTGTAAGTAATCAAACTCCTCTTCATTGCGAATAAATGTCGCGACAGGGAATTGCTTATTGGCCAGTAATTTAAAAAACGAATCGAAGTTAATTAAGGCTGAAACTTGAACGACCTGCCACCCGGTAGTCTCTGCCAGTACGGCATTAACCTCTGCCAGTTGCGGCACGCGATCCTCAGGTAAATTAAGTAACGCTAAGCCTTGCAAGTATTCATCACAGGCACGTCCGTTTAGCAGGCCTTTTTGCTGATGAAACAGGCGCTGCCACCTTTTATTTTCAGAGTCACTCCAATGAACTACACCGTTTGCATCAGGATCATGTGAGATATATTGAGATTGCTTAGTCATAATAACAAAACTGCCATATTTGAGTCATTCTTCGCACGAAGTCTACCCAAAACTGACTAAATCAGAAGACACAAGCTAGCAACAATAAAATTACAAAATGTAAACATTAAGCTACAAAACAGTATTGTCCATACTCTAAAGAAAAGTAGATCTGTTTTAACTTATCAGTGCGAATTTTGGCTTATATGGAGGCTAGGTTAATCGCAAGACAAACCTGCAGATTTTATGGTTAGGGGGTATAAAAAAGAGTAAAGCACACCAATGGCGCCTTAGATAACACTAGTGCGCAACTCATACTGCGCTGGATGCTTTTAAGCAACGCCACTCACTTATACATACTCCATACAAACTCACCTTCCGTAAATGGCTTATGGGCTGCAGCGGTGCATCACAGTACAGGTCCACAATCCTTAGATAAAAAGCCCTTATTTCAGCTGCTTATGCAAATCTGTCAATATTTTCTTACTTAATTGATTCAAACCTGGTCGCTTCACTGACAGCCAAGGTAAAGGCCTACAACTATGGATTGCGTTTAAACCAATTCTGGCAGTTAGTACCCCCGCCCCCATTCCTTGGGCGATACGAGTGGACAGCTTGCCAGTAATACTTGCCCCAAGGGCGTAATTGCCTGCGTCAGAGATGATTTCAGCAGCACCTGCGTAAAGCATATTTTTAAACACTTGCCGTATCAAAGCGATGCGCCCCCAATACCCTAAGTGTACACCGTACACTTCACTCACTTGTTGCATCATGCGAATATTCCGCCACAGCACAATTGCCATATCCACCAGCGCAAACGGACTCACTGCAATCATCACGCTTGATGCGCCTGCGTTACGCATCACCTTAGCCAGTGCAGCTTGATCCACCTTGGTGATGACTTGTTGTTCAAACAAGCTCAATACTTCAGTGTCGGTATGGTGCTCATCAATGCTCTTTTGCCACAACGCTACCTCGTTTTCGTAGCCTGCTGGCAGCGTGTTAGCAATGTCTAAACAATGTTGTTTAGCCAGCCCTATTGCGGGTGTCGCGTAAAGCTCCAAAGAGGTTTGGCGGGAAGCGCTTTGTCTTTTAAGGCGCTTTAAGCCACGCCATTCACTGTACAAAGCAGCAAATACTAACGCTAATATGGACACACCAACGGCCAACCAGATGCCACTAAGCCAATCTTCGCTTAGATACATATCGCGTATAAAAAGGCCTATCTCTACAAAGCTTGCAAGCAGCACAACTACGCTCAGCATAGTGAAAAACGTTACCAACCATCGTTTACGTTTAAGCGTGTTTTCATCAACATCATTATCATGCGTAGCTTCAAATTCATACTCATCTTGAGCCAAAGCCTGCCAATTTGCAGCAGGATCGATAGTGGCGGCGCGTCGAATAGGTTCGAGTGGAACCTCTTCAGATTGGGAGGGTAAAAGTACCTTGGACTTGATATTCGCAGGGCCTCCATTACCTTCAACCTCTGGTTTGTCAATATTGTTGTCAAGCGTACTCATCGTATTTTATCTCCAAGAATAAACTCTAGGACTCTGTCCATTCTGATATGCGGCAATGCATGATTTTCTTCTCTGACGGGCGGTGCGAAGCGGGGAAAATCAAACCCCTGCTGACGCCAAAATTGACTGTCCGGGCACTTTGCTGGTACATCCCCTGGAAACAAACGAATGGGTTTTCCGTCAGCATCTGCGCCTTGCAAAATCTGAATGTCTTGCCCCGCATGCTCAGCTCTGCCAGCACGTGACGCCCGAATAGCGGCTATTGCTGTAGATTCTGTGGATACACCATCGAATTGCATTTGTTTTCTTGCATTGTGTAGCATGGAGTCCAACAATTTCACCAAGTTACTTTGCTGATCAGGGGTGACATGATCAGCTTTGCTTGCGGCAAAAATGAGTTTATCAATTTTTGGCGTGAACAAACGTGATAATAAATTCGATTTTCCATAGGAAAAACTGGTTAGCAGCCAATTCAATGCGCGCTGCAAATCGTCAAAATGCGCTTTGCCATTATTTAACGCAGATAAACAATCTACCAATACAACTTGGCGATCGAAGCGTTTAAAATGCTCTACATAAAACGGTTTAACGACTTGCTCTTGATAGTGTTCATAGCGTCTGAAAAGTAAGTCTTGATTGCTGCCCTTTCGCTTACGATTTTTTGCTAGTCGTTCAATCTGTGGTGCTGATAATGGGAAAAAGTCCAACACTGGCGCACCGGCCAACTCACCTGGCAGAATAAAACGCCCAGGTTGCAGCAGCTGAAACCCAGCATTGCGACACTTATGCAGATAATCAGTATACAGTTTGGCAACGTGCTTTAGGCCGAGCTCATCTCCCTCCGCGTCTAAATCGAGTGCATCTCTGGCTATCAGAAAATCGCTGGCCAGTGCTTGACGCTCCAGTGACTGAAGCTCCGATTCACAATATTCTGACCATGCTAAAAAATCCATTTCCAATAAAGGTAAGTCGAGCAACCATTCGCCCGGATAATCAGTAATATCAAGTGTGAGCTTAGTATCTTCACTTATGTAACGGGATAGGCCAGAGTCTTTGCGATAACGAATGTGTAGCCTCACTTGACTGATGCCAGTCGTTGACTCAGGCCAAGTCGGCGGCGAAGCATTCAGCGCTTGCATCGCTTGCTCATAGGCAAAACGTTTTAAACTAAGATTGGGTTGCGCTTCACGCTTTACCCCAATCAAGCGCTCTTCTCTCACCACTGAGAAAAAGGCTAATTCAGCCGTTTCATTTGCTTCTAATAGCTGGTTAACAATCGAGGTTATGAACGCTGTTTTGCCACTGCCACTCAAACCGGTCACGGCAAGATTGAGATGCCTATCGGCGATACGTGCCCCAGTCACTTTCACATTATGCTTCACTTTCTCGATTAAGTGGCTGGTATTTAACAGTTTTTTCATTGCGACATCCTATTAAGCTAATGAACGGTCTTGAGCACAGAGCAATCACACAGGGTAAGTCATTCGATATGGAGGCAAGAGGTCAAATTGAAAGGGTATCGGCCTGCTCATGTTTATTAAGTGTAACCATGGCACAGGCCTAAAAATCAGGTACAGCAAGGTTTATAAATTATTAATTTCGCGATTTAATTGATATTGAGCAGAAGTTACATACGTTTCAATCTGTCTTAATCGCACTTCATTTTTCTCAAATCGCTGTTTTATATCCGCGAAGGCTTGCTTAGGGGGCTCACCTGATTGCCACACCTTAGATTTTACTTTTACCTTCTCTTCTTCATCTTCACTGGCGTTTTGCCACCCTTTCCCACCTGAGGTCGCTTGCCGTCCTTGATGGCGGGTAGTTTTAGCAGTCGAAGAACTGTGACGCGTTGATTTTTTTTCTAAAATAAACCAAGCCGCCACATAACTTACCACCACAAACGTGCCCGCCGTTAAGAAGAAAGCAGATACCACTAAGATACGTACTAGCCATAACTCGATGCCAAAGTACTCTGCGACTCCAGCACACACCCCGGCAATTTTACCTTTGTCAGGATCACGTGTTAACTCGCCTCTGGTATTCATACCTTGTTTCTCCACTGCGGCGCCTCAGCGTCAAGAATAGATTCTAACGTGTGGATCCTATCTGCCATTTTCTCTGCTCGGTCAGCTAGCCCTTGAAGGGTAGCGTATTCTTCATCAGACAATCCTTGGCTAATTTGTTTCTTACTGCGGTAATGCAAAATTAACCAAATCGGGGCGACAATCACCATAAATATGATGATTGGCGCAATAATTATCCCAATGATATCTTCCACAACCTTTCTCCTTTAATCGATATTAGTCTTGGTTTTTCGAATCAGCTGATTGCTTCTTCACTTTCTTCTTCAATGCCGCTAACGCATCATCTATGTCATCATCGGCGGCTAAATCAGCAAACTCATCCGCTAAGGTCTTTTTACCAAGATCATATGCATCCACTTGAGATTCTAGATCATCTATTTTACGCTCATATTGCTCAAAGCGTCCCATAGCGGCATCGACTTTGCCATCGTTCAAGGTACGCTTAATATCCAAACGAGAACTTACCGTTTTTTGACGCATGATAATGGTTTTCTGACGAGCTTTAGCATCTGCCAGTTTATCCTGTAATTGCGTCACTTCACTTTGTAATTTACTAATTTGCTCATCTACCGCTGATAGCTCAGCGTCAAGCGTTACCGCATATTCATCACACTTTTTCTTTTCTTGTAGGGCCGCACGAGCAAGATCTTCTCGGTCTTTATTGATCGCTAGCTCAGCTTTGCTCTGCCAGTCACGACCCTCGTTTTGCAATTTACTAATTTGCGCTGTAATTTCCTTTTTATTAGCGATTGTTTTCGCCGAGGCTGAACGTACTTCAACCAATGTGTCTTCCATTTCTTGTATAATTAAGCGCACCATTTTTTCAGGATCTTCCGCCTTATCTAAAATGGCGTTGATATTTGAGTTCACTATGTCTGTGAAACGCGAGAATATACCCATAGTCTTTACCTCTATATAATGTCAGCTAATGGTGAACAACTAGCATGTGCTGGAAGCTCGTCTTGGTGATTACTATTCAATTAGCAGGCCAACTTAGTGTAATGACTAAATATCTGATTTTAAACAAATATTAATTTACTCTCAGTCGACTGAGATCTACAATTATAATTACATACACCACAAGTTAGTCGATTAGACCACTTTTTGAGGATATTGATGAACCGCTTTCGCCAACAAGATAATTTGTTAGGACAATCCAATAGTTTCCTCGAAGTGTTAGAGCAAATATCGCAAATTGCGCCGCTGAATAAACCTGTATTGATTATCGGCGAACGAGGCACAGGTAAAGAAGGTGTAGCCGCCCGATTGCACTTTCTGTCTAAACGCTGGGACCAAACCTATTCAAAGCTCAACTGCGCAGCATTAAGTGAAAGTTTACTAGAGAGCGAACTTTTCGGTTACGAAGCAGGCGCATTTACTGGCGCAGCTAAAAGAAGAGAAGGTCGATTTGAGGCGGCAGATAACGGTACCCTTTTTTTAGACGAGTTGGCGAACACGTCAGGGTTAATTCAAGAGAAATTATTACGGGTTATCGAATACGGAGAATTTGAACGAGTAGGTGGTTCAAAGAGTGTAAAAGTAGATATACGCCTGATCGCAGCCACCAATGAAGACTTACCAGGGCTTGCCCAAACAGGGGAATTCAGAGCTGACCTTCTCGACAGACTAGCGTTTGATGTTATTACCCTGCCCCCACTTCGCGAACGTAAAGACGACATTATGATGCTGGCTGAGCACTTTGCGATCAATATGGCACGAGAACTCGAAATGGAAGTATTCAGTGGTTTTACTGAAAAAGCTAAACGCACCTTGCTCGAATATCAATGGCCAGGCAACATTCGAGAACTTAAAAACGTTGTTGAGCGCGCAGTATATCGCGCTAATAACCCTGATATTCCAGTGCACAATATTATACTCGACCCATTTGAGTCCATGTATCGCCCTGCCACAAGAATGCGTACTGCCGATAGAATAAAAATCCCAGATGCACCAATACCAAATATTGCACCTACAACAACTGCGCCCCAAGCGAATTCCGTTGATAACGAACTCAATTCTACCAGCTTGCACTCAAATAGCTTTCATTTCCCAGTTGATTTAAAAGAGCTTTCACAAGACTTTGAAATTGATTTAATCAAGCAAGCCCTTGCTGATAGCCAATACAATCAAAAGAAAACCGCGGAGCGATTGTCTCTAACGTACCATCAATTACGCGGCTATCTAAAGAAATACAATTTGCTTGATACGCCCCCAGAAGACAGAGAATAACAGTCATGAATTATGCTTGGCTGCCCTCTTCCTCCGTTATGTTTGTCAGCATGTTCGTGACAATATCATTGACGTTAATTGGCTGTAGTCCTGACTCCAATGAATACCAGCACCCCAATGGCATCATCTATTGTTCAGAAGGTAACCCGGTCAGCTTTAACCCTCAACTTGATACGTCGGGCACTACGGTTGATGTATCGTCTCATCAAATTTATGACCGTCTGCTTGATTTCGACTTGGTCACTGGGGAAATCATTTCTGGCCTTGCCAGCAGCTGGATGACCAGCGTTGATGGCTTGACCTATACCTTCCAACTGCGAAAAGATATTGCTTTTCACAGTACCGGTTATTTCACCCCAACTCGTTCATTTGATGCTGATGATGTGGTATTTAGTTTTAATCGCTGGCGCGACAAGAACCACCCTTACCATGATGTATCAGGCGGGCGTTATCCGTATATCAATAGCGTTGGCTTGGGCGATCTTATCAGCGATATTAAACGCATAAACAGATACCGAGTCGAAATCACACTGGTGCGCCCTGAAAGCTCTTTTTTAGCCAATTTAGCCACCGATTTCTCAATTATATTATCCGCTGAATATGCTGAAAAACTTGCAGCTGCAGGCACACCAGATCTAATAGATACACATCCTGTAGGCACAGGACCATTTAAATTTAATAGCTTTAGACAAGACAGATACGTACGTTTTGATGCTCATCCTAAATATTGGCGCGAGCGCAGCACAACGCAACAACTTATTTTCGACATTACTCCTTCAAGCTCATTACGCTTGGCGAAGCTCATGACTGGCGAATGCGACTCCATGGCGTTCCCAACACACAGCCAGCTGGACATCATCCGTAAGCGAAAGGAATTAACACTCGATGAAAAACCAGGGTTAAATGTAGGTTTTTGGGCATTTAACACCACTAAGCCACCGTTTGATAAACCAGAGGTACGCCGTGCACTGGCCATGGCGATTGATAAGAACGCGCTTATGGAAGCGATTTATTTTGGTAGTGCGATCCCTGCAACATCCATCATTCCACCTTCGTCGTGGGCCTTTCAACCGGATACCAGATCATCCACTTTTAATCCTTTAGCTGCAGCTAAATTATTACGTGAAAATGGTGTTGAGGAAGGCTTTAGTATGACTATTTGGGCAATGCCCGTTGAGCGTGCTTATAATCCTAACGCCATGAAAATGGCCGAATTAATGCAGCGCTACCTGCGAAATGTTGGTATTGATGCCAATATTGTCAGCTACGAATGGTCAACCTTCCGAGCGAGGTTAAATCAAGGTTTGCATGATTCCGTGTTAATTGGCTGGTCTGCTGATAACGGCGATCCCGATAATTTTTTCAGGCCGCTACTCACATGCTCAGCTATAGACTCAGGCACAAACCGCGCTCGTTGGTGCTCCAAGGAATACGACAAACTAATTGACCAGGCGCTCAATTACACCGCACAGGAAGACAGAGCATACTTTTATAGCAAAGCAATTGAACTGATTAATGAGCAAATGCCACTCATGCCTATTGCCCACGCATTTCGCTATCAAGCGTACCGGGACAATGTAACTGGCATTGAAATAAACCCGTATGGCGGCATTCAGTTTAGAAACGTGAGTAAGCAATAATGCTGAAGATTATATTGCGTCACGTGAGCTTACTGATATTGACCTTATTGATTTTGAGCTTTTTCTCATTCTCTTTAGCGTATTTATTTCCGGGCGATCCCTTGGTGAATTTAACCGGTATTCGCGATAGTTCTGAGCAAGGGTATGCTATTTTGGCTCAGCAATACGCCATGCAAGACTCCTTCTTGAGCCAATATTGGCAGTACGTTAACCATCTATTTTCTGGAAACTGGGGGCTGAGTTTCAGCTCTGGCTTGCCGTTAGCAGAAGAAATCAGCCGCTCACTGGCAGCCAGCGTTGAACTTAGCGCATACGCACTGATTGTTTCTTTTGTTGTTGGATTGCCCTTGGGCTTCCTTGCGGGCTTGCGGCACCATAAATTGACCGACTTTGCCCTCTTGACCACCAGTGTAATCGGATACTCTATCCCCGTCTTTTGGGCAGCCTTAATTGCTATTTTAATTTTCTCGATTCAACTGGGCTGGTTTCCGCTTTCAGGCAGAATTAGTTTGCTTTACGATGTCCCCTACCAGACGGGATTCATTTTAATTGATATATTGTTAAGCGACTTACCCGACAAAGAATTTGCCTTTAAAGATGCACTTCGTCATTTAGTCTTACCGAGTGTTTCGATCGCCATTGTGACCTGTACTATTGTCATGCGTATTACACGGCGCTCAGTAGTTGAGGTGATGAGCAGTGAGTACATACAAGCGGCTTATGCTCGTGGCTTAAGCCCGAGACAAGTATTTTTGCGCCACGGAGTGAAAAATGCACTTATTCCGATTTTACCCTTATTGGTCATGCAATTTACCACCTTGCTTACCAACGCTATGATTGTAGAAACCATATTCTCTTGGCCAGGTATTGGCAACGGACTCATTCAAGCTATTTACCAACGAGACTTTCCCGCTATTCGTGCTGGTATGTTAGCCGTATCTGCTTTGGTACTCACTTTTACCATTACGATAGATATGGTTATTCAAATATTTGACCCTGCGGGCAGAAGGCCAGAAAATGCCACGTCTTAATTTATACCAAGAAGAGTATTACCCTTCTCCCATACAAAATACGTGGAAAGAATTTAAAGAGAATCATGCAGCCGTATTGAGCCTGTATTGCGTTGTTTTCTTTATTTTTATTATGATTTTCGGTCCGTTCTTGGCCCCATATGATCCATTGCAACAAAATATTGATTTGCTATTAGTGCCTCCCGCTTGGGATAACAACGGCGATATCAGTTACTTATTTGGTACCGACGGTCTAGGCCGAGATATGCTATCGCGTATCATTTATGGCTGCAGAATGACGTTTGGTATTAGCTTAGTGTTGGTAATCATTTCAATGCTGATAGGCGTTGCGCTAGGCGCCATGGCTGGTATGAGTAAAGGATTGCGCTCCAGCGTAGTAAACCACCTACTTGATTCAATCATGGCTATCCCTACTTTACTCATTGCCATTATCATTATTGCCATTGTCGGCACGGGTCTTGTGAATAGCATGTGGGCTATCTCACTCGCGCTTATTCCACAGTTTATTCATCAAACCCGAGACATAGTGCGCCAAAAAATGAAGAAAGAATATGTACTGGCCGCCCAGCTCGATGGAGCGGGCAAGGTACACATATTTTTCAACTCAATATTGCCCAACATGGCTGAAATGCTAGTAGTGCAAGTGACCCTTTCATTGTCTGTTGCGATATTGGATATCAGCGCATTAGGCTTTTTAAATTTAGGTGCGCAAGCCCCTTCACCCGAGCTTGGCGCGTTATTATCTGAAGGGTTAACCACAGCTTACGTTGCCCCATGGAACATCGCTATTCCAGGGGGAGCAATATTCTTTATGATGATGTCAATTAACTTAGTGGGTGACGGTTTACGCTCAGCTTTACGCTATAGGTTGTTACGCTAATGAGCCTATTGGATATTAAGAATCTCACCCTGGAAATTGACTCTCAAAGTGGCTGGATAAAAGCCCTCGACAAAATTAATCTTGTCATTAACGAAGGACAGATCCATGCTTTAGTAGGCGAATCAGGCTCAGGGAAAAGCATCATTGTTAAAGCGATTGTGGGCGCCATTTCGGATCGTTGGCGTATTACTGCTGACAGAATGACGTGGCGCGGCCAGGACTTACTAAAAATGTCAGTACGCGAGCGGCGTAAAATTATCCGCTCGGATATTTCGGTTATTTTTCAGAACCCTAAAAGCTCGCTTGATCCCATAGTGACCTTAGGGGACCAGTTAAAAGAAGTTATATTAGCCACCCGTTTAGAAAAAGGCATGTTTTGGAACCGCGCAAAAGCCCGTAAGAAATATGCCTCTGAGCTACTCCATCGCGTGGGGATTAAAGATCATGAGGTATATATGCGCAGCCTACCTCACCAAATCCCTAATGATGTTTGTCAGAAATTTATGATTGCCATGGCACTTGCTTCACAGCCTAAATTGGTGATTGCAGATGATCCTACCCGTGGCATGGAAATAACTGACAAAAGCCAAATCTTGAAGTTGCTAAGTCGGGTGAATAAGGTACGCAAACTAAGCATTCTCTTTGTGAGTCACGACTTATTGGCCATCTCCAGTATGGCTGACCATATGACGGTACTTTATTGTGGCCAGACGGTGGAAAGCGGACGCATGTCGCAATTACGTAAGCGTGCTTTGCACCCTTACACAAAAGCACTGTTAGAAAGCGCCCCTAGTTTTCGCACGGACTTAGCGCCTAAGTCGCCCCTGAGCTCATTAGGAGGAACGATTCCCTCATTTCAACATTTACCTATTGGCTGTCGTTTAGGGCCGCGCTGTCCTAGGGCTCGCAGAGAATGCGTGAAAGTGCCCGAAGTGCGGCGCATTCATGAACATACTTACAGCTGTCATTTTCCTTTGCATCGAGACCAGAAGTGAACAACTTACTTTCAGTTGAAAATTTAACCTTTGAGAACTGTCACGGCAAACGATGGCAGAAAAAGGGAGCTAAATTTACGCTAGGCCCGGTTAATTTCAGCATTCAAGCGGGAGAGACCTTGGCTATTGTGGGGGCTAATGGCTCAGGCAAGTCCCTGCTTGCTAAATTATTAGTAGGCCTCGAGCAACCTGATAGCGGCTCTATCTATCTGAATGAGAAAAAATTAGAGCAATATGACAACAAGCATCGTGTGCTGAATATTCGTATGGTGTTTCAAAACAGCAATGAATCACTTAACCCAGGTATTACTTTAGGCTCCATCTTGGAAGAGCCTTTAAAGCTAAATACGAATCTAGGTGCGCAAGCGCGAGTCGCTAAAGTAGAACAAACATTAAGACAAGTAGGATTGCTGTCTGAACATCGATTTTTTTACCGCCATATGCTCTCTGATGGGCAGCGGCAGCGTGTTGCGTTAGCAAGGGCGATCATTCTCAATCCTCAAGTGATCGTGGCTGACGAGCCGTTTGCGGCACTCGATCCCTCGGTGCGCTCTCAAACTGTCAATCTGTTACTGGAGCTGCAACGAGAGCTGGGCCTTGGCTTTATTTTTATCTCTCATAATTTAGGCATAGTGCGCCACATAAGTGACAAAATGCTAGTAATGAAACAAGGTAAGGTCGTTGAGTCAGGTAAAACGGAAGTGATTTTTCATTGGCCTAAAGATGACTACACCAAAAAATTGGTTCACGCCCATCAAACCCTAATTGATGGCCAAAGCTAATCCTCATTCCACCAAGGTCGAGAAACGATATCCAATAAAAAAGGGCTTAGCAGTGTATGTTGCTAAGCCCTTTTTAGTGGTGTGTGCAGTTTTGTAGCGGGCTTATCCCACCAGTGCTAATAAGATACCTGCAGCCACTGCCGAGCCAAGTACACCGGCCACGTTCGGGCCCATAGCATGCATCAGCAAGAAATTATGCGGGTTAGTTTCAAGACCTACTTTATTGACGACTCGCGCGGCCATGGGCACAGCCGATACGCCAGCAGCGCCAATCAATGGATTAATTTTCTCACTGGAAAGCTTACCCAAGGCTTTAGCCATCAAAATACCTGCAGCAGTACCAATTGAAAATGCTATTGCTCCTAAGCCCAAAATACCCAAGGTTTCGATTGTCAAAAATTTATCTGCTGATAGTTTAGAGCCAACCGCTAAACCAAGAAATATCGTGACGATATTAATCAATTCGTTCTGAGCAGTATTGCTTAAACGGTCAACCACCCCCGACTCTTTCATCAAATTACCAAGGCAGAACATTCCAACTAATGGGGTTGCCGAAGGTAAGAACAAAATCGTCGCCAATAAAACCGCTAACGGGAAGATAATTTTCTCACGCTTAGAGACCACTCTCAGTTGCGCCATCTTGATGTTACGTTCGTCTTCAGTGGTCAATAGGCGCATTATTGGTGGCTGAATAATAGGCACCAACGCCATGTATGAATATGCCGCAACGGCAATGGCACCTAATAATTCCGGCGCTAATTTCGAGGCTAAAAATATTGCAGTTGGTCCATCAGCTCCGCCGATGATGGCAATTGCCGAAGCATCTTTTAAAGTAAATTCAAACCCCGGAACCAAATTCAATGCAATCGCGCCAAACAAAGTACCAAAAATACCAAACTGAGCGGCTGCACCCAGCAGCAGCATTCTCGGGTTAGCGATTAAGGCGCTGAAATCGGTCATAGCGCCCACCCCCATAAATATGAGTAGTGGGAACACCCCAGTTTCGATCCCTACATAATAAATGTAGTAAAGCAGACCGCCCGGATCGCTAAACCCCGCCAATGGAATATTGGTTAAAATGGCACCAAACCCAATAGGCACGAGTAGTAAGGGCTCGAACTTCTTTACGATCGCCAAAAATAGCAACAAACACCCAACAGCCATCATGACAATCTGACCAATTTCGAAATGGGCTAACGATGTGCTTTGCCAAAGTAAGGTTAATTTATCCATAAATAATCCCTACGCCAACGTCAGCATCGTTTGGCCAGACTGCACTGCATCACCTTCTTTAACCAATATATCTTGGATGGTACCTGAAGCGGTGGAGCGAATTTCGGTTTCCATTTTCATCGCTTCCATGATGACAATTACATCGCCTTCGCTGATTGAATCACCTGAGCGCACGAGCAACTTGAAAACATTACCTGCCAGCGGTGCTACAACATCTTCACCTGCAGCGGATACCGGGGCAGATGTAGCTGGTGCACTATTTTGAGGGGCGGTGCCTGCTACCTGAATATCTGTCAGCTCCCCACCTTGGGCCACTTCAACAGCGTAGACTTTGCCATCAACTCGTACAGAGTAGGACTCTGTGGCTTTATTTGGTGTCGCACTCACCGCTGCGCTAGCGTCCATATTGTCAGCGGTGGGCACGGGTTCAAATGCATCGGGATTATGGCGATTCTTCAAAAATTTCAAGCCAATCTGTGGGAATAGCGCATAAGTGAGTACATCGTCTATCGCATTCTCAGCGAGCGTAATCCCTTGCTCTTTCGCTTGATTGAGTAAATCTTGCTCTAAGGTGTCTAATTCATCATCCAATAAATCAGCTGGTCGGCAGGTTATTGCTTCTTTGCCATCCAATACACGTGCTTGTAGCTCAGCATTCACTGGTGCGGCGGTGGCGCCATACTCGCCTTTTAATACACCAGCCGTTTCTTTGGTAATACTTTTATAACGCTCGCCGGTTAGCACGTTAAGTACAGACTGAGTACCGACGATTTGAGAGGTGGGAGTGACAAGCGGAATAAAACCTAGGTCTTCACGCACCCGAGGAATTTCCTTAAGAACTTCATCTAATTTGTCCTGAGCGCCTTGCTCAACTAGCTGCGATTCCATGTTAGTCAACATACCGCCGGGCACTTGAGCTAATAGGATACGTGCATCTACCCCTTTCAAACTGCCTTCGAATTTAGCGTACTTTTTACGAACGTCTCGAAAGTAAGCTGCTATTTCAGCCAGTAAGGGCAAATCAAGGCCTGTGTCTCTTGGTGTATCTTCAACAATCGCCACCATGGTTTCTGTCGCACTATGGCCATAGGTCATACTCATAGACGAGATTGACGTATCCAGCATGTCGATCCCTGCGTCAATCGCCTTCTGATAGGTTGCTGTGCTTAAACCGGTAGTAGCATGACACTGCATGGCGATAGGCACGCTCACGGTCTCTTTGAGGCGCGTAATAAGCTCTTCACATACATACGGCTTAAGCAATCCGGCCATATCTTTTATACAGATAGAATGTACACCCAAATCCTCTAACTGCTTTGCCATATCAAGCCACAGCGGCAATGAGTGCACGGGACTTACAGTGTATGAAATGGTGCCTTGGGCATGTGCCCCTACTTTGATTGCTGCACTAAGAGCCGTTTTAAGGTTACGAATGTCATTCATTGCGTCAAAAATACGAAAAACATCTACACCACTGGTGTGAGCTCGCTCAACGAACTTTTCGACCACATCATCAGCATAATGTCGATAACCTAACAAGTTTTGTCCGCGTAAAAGCATTTGTTGCTTGGTGTTTGGCATGGCCTTTTTAAGCAAACGAATACGCTCCCATGGATCCTCGCCCAAGTAACGAATGCAGGAATCAAATGTTGCGCCGCCCCATGTTTCTAAAGACCAGTATCCGACCTGATCAAGCTTTGCCGCAATGGGCAACATATCTTCAATTCGCATTCGCGTAGCAAGTAATGATTGGTGTGCGTCACGCAGCACTACATCCGTGATGGCTAGAGGTTTTGACATCTTGGGTTCCTATTAAACAATAAGTAAAAATTAACGTTGGCGACGGTACTGATCAACAGCGGCGGTAATAGCCGCAACCACGGGCGCGGAAACGCCTGACTGATTAGCTGCGGGCGTTGCGCGGTTGCGAGTCTGGTTGAGGACGGACAATTCTTCTTCGGGAAATTTAGCACACACCCATGCAATCAAATTAACAGCGCCAATTAATAAGGTCAGAAATAGAAAAACCACTGACATCCCCACTAAGAGGAGCATTCCAGCTTCAAGTAATAACGACATTACATCAGGTTGCATAGTTAGTATTTCTCCGGTAACTGACAAAACGACCCGATAAGTACCATGTGCACTGAAATAACACAACTTTTAAGGCGGTTTAAAAAGGAATAAAAAATAAGGAATAATTCACTTTTCTTGCATGAATACCCAATAAATAGCTATTACACCTGCCTACTCTACATGTTGTAGAGAAAGATCAGGCTAACATTGTCTAATAGTAGATGATAAGCAGCGCGTCGAAATCGTGAGGAAGCGCTAAAAACGAGTGTGATGAATGGGAGAGCGAAATTCTGAGCAAAAAAAAACCCACTGAAATCAGTGGGTTTTTAATGTGGTGCGCATGGAAGGATTCGAACCTCCGACCACCTGGTTCGTAGCCAGGTACTCTATCCAGCTGAGCTACATGCGCAAAAACAGGACAATTTAATATTAGACTATTTATATTAAACTTAATAATGGTGCGCATGGAAGGATTCGAACCTCCGACCGCCTGGTTCGTAGCCAGGTACTCTATCCAGCTGAGCTACATGCGCAAAATCGTTATCGAATAAAACATATTAGGCACTCTACCTTGTTTTACTCAAGCTTACTTCCTTTAGTCTAAGCTTCTTAGCAATCTAATGATTACCGTTTAAGTTATGGCGGAGAGGGAGGGATTCGAACCCTCGATACGAGTAATACGTATGGTTCCTTAGCAGGGAACTGGTTTCAGCCACTCACCCACCTCTCCGGAAAACCGCTAAATTGTTGCTACTGATTTAGTCTTAGTTTGAGTATTATGCCAAAGCATAAACCATCTTACAAAGGCCTTATTTACTTAACTTCCGTAGCGTTGGAAGCGCCTTTCACCGTTTGGTGTCTCTCCTAAATCTGGAGCCGAAGTTTACCGACACACAGGAGTAAGTCAAACACTTTTTATAAAGATTTTTACTGCTTGCTGGTATTTTAAGCTGTTCGTACAAAAAGCGTCTTAAACGTATGATATTTCATCGCTAAAATGCGTATATCATTAAGTTAACCACGGCTTTTTCGCATAAAAAAAGCTGGGTAAACCAGCTTTTTTTTATCAGAAAAAATAAAATTAATTATCTTCATCCGATGATGATGAGTCATGTCCTGCAAGCTGACCATTTTTTTCAGCTTGAATTCGCATGTAAATCTCCTCTCTGTGCACAGATACTTCTTTAGGCGCGTTAACACCAATTCTTACCTGATTACCTTTTACCCCTAATACCGTTACTGTGACTTCGTCACCGACCATTAAGGTTTCACCAACACGACGGGTCAAAATTAGCATTTTTTAGCTCCTTATCCATTTACAAAAAATAATCCCTAATTTAAAACTAGCGTATCCCTTTGAAATAACCAAAGAATTACACACTCGACGCTTCCTTATTTTTGTTGTCACGGCAAAAATTCGTCGGTTTTACATTTACAGCCTTTCTTGCAACCACTCTGAAACAGAGGCAATCGCAGTGTCTAAGTTCTCAGGTTGAGAGCCACCAGCTTGCGCCATATCAGGACGTCCGCCACCTTTTCCACCTACTTGCTGAGCCACAAAATTGACTAACTCGCCGGCTTTCACCTTTTGGGTTAAATCCTTCGTGACGCCAGCAATTAAACTAACCTTATCGCCAGTTGCTACCCCTAAAAGGATAACGCCACTGCCGATTTGATTCTTTAGATCATCTATCATGGTGCGTAAAGCCCCACTTTCAATGCCTCGTACATGATAAGACAATACTTTTACCCCATTTATTTCGTTTATCTGGGATAAAAGATCACTCCCCGCGCTATTAGCTATTTCCTGCTTAAGTTTAGCGACTTCTTTTTCGAGCGTTTTGGTCTGCTCGATAAGTTGAACAACGCGCTCACCCGCAGAATTAACATCCGTTTTTAAGACTGCGCTAATAGAACTTAGTTCGAATGTCTGTTGCTGTACATGTTGGAGTGCAGTCAAACCTGTTACCGCTTCTATTCGTCGCACGCCTGACGCGATACCGCTTTCTGAGATGATTTTAAATAATCCAATATCACCAGTGCGTTCAACGTGTGTACCGCCGCACAGTTCCATCGAGAAACTCCCCATGGACACCACGCGCACATCATCATCGTATTTCTCACCGAACAAGGCCATTGCACCAGCTTCTTTTGCTTGCTCTAAGCCCATTAGTTGAGTTTGCAAAGGGTGATTGGCGAGTATCTGCTCATTCACCATGGTTTCCACAGCCAGCACTTGCTCTTTACTCATCGCTTCAAAATGCGAGAAATCAAAGCGTAAGCGATCCGCTTGTACTAACGAACCTTTTTGGTTTACATGCTCACCAAGAATCGATTTCAGTGCTGCGTGCATTAAATGCGTCGCGCTGTGGTTTAGCTTAATAGCATGGCGACGAACACCATTAATCTTTGCTAATACGCTATCTCCCACGCTTAGCTTGCTAAGGGCAGCGCCTTTATGGGCGATTGCTTTTCCTAACTTAACCGTATCTTTTACGCTGAAACCACCCTCGTCAGTGACTAACGTACCTGTATCGCCAGCTTGACCACCCGCTTCGGCATAAAATGGACTCTCATCTAAAATAACTGTGCCCTCAGCACCTGCTGCTAATTCGTTAACTGATTGCCCTTTGAAAAACAGCTCAGTGATTGTTGTAGTGTTATCTTCATGTTCATATCCCACAAAGATTGACTCTAAATCGCTGCGAAGTTGCTCGTTGTAATCCACGTCAAAGTTACTGGCTTTTTGGGCTCGTTTTCGCTGCTCAGCCATCGCCTGCTCAAACCCTTCCTCATCAATGCTCAAACCTTTCTCTCGGGCTACATCATTGGTCAAATCTGCCGGGAAGCCATAGGTGTCATAGAGCTTAAAGACCACATCACCCGGTACCACTTTACCTTCAAGCTCGTTCAATGCATCGTTTAGAATTAGCATTCCGCGCTCAAGCGTACGAGAAAATTGCTCCTCTTCCACTCGAAGCACTTTTTCAATCACTGCACGTTGTTCGTTTAGCTCTGGATACGCGTCGCCCATCTCTGTGGCCAATGCTGCTACTAATTTATAGAAAAACACGCCGTTTGCACCCAGCTTATTACCGTGGCGCACCGCGCGGCGGATAATACGACGCAGTACATACCCTCGCCCCTCATTCGATGGCATGACGCCGTCTGAAATAAGGAAACTACAGGAGCGAATGTGATCCGCCACCACGCGCAACGATTTATCTTCAAGGCTTGTTACCCCAACAATCTTTGCAGTGGCTTTTATCAAGTTTTGGAAAATATCAATTTCATAGTTGCTGTGCACATTTTGTATAATAGCCGAAATACGTTCTAACCCCATCCCGGTATCGATAGAGGGTTTAGGCAAAGGCAACATGTCACCATTGGCTTGACGATTGAACTGCATGAAAACCAAGTTCCAGATTTCGATAAAACGATCGCCATCTTCCTCTGGGGAGCCAGGAGGCCCCCCCCAAATGTGTTCACCGTGATCATAAAATATTTCAGAACAAGGCCCACAAGGCCCGGTGTCACCCATTGACCAGAAATTATCTGAGGTGGCAATACGAATAATTTTTTCTTTAGGAATGCCAATGTCGTTGTGCCAAATGTCAAATGCCTCGTCGTCCTCTGAATAAACAGTGACTAATAACTTGTCTTTCGGCAGTTTCAATACTTCGGTTAGAAAAGACCATGCATAACCAATAGCTTGGTGCTTGAAATAATCACCAAAACTGAAGTTACCTAGCATTTCAAAAAAGGTGTGATGACGCGCGGTGTAGCCTACATTTTCTAAATCATTATGTTTACCACCCGCTCTTACACACCGCTGAGATGAGGTTGCACGGGTGTACTTGCGTTGTTCAGTGCCTAAAAACACATCTTTGAATTGGTTCATACCCGCGTTGGTAAATAACAATGTGGGATCGTCGCTTGGAACCAGAGACGAACTAGAAACTTTTTGATGCCCTTTGTCTGCAAAAAAGTTTAAAAAGGCTTGTCGAATTTGCGCTGTGCTCTTACTCATGGATGATCCTGAAACAACATTTAATGATTTGAGGGTAAAAATGGCCTCAAACGGCCATTTTTAACTATTTATTAGTCGGCAAAGATAGCATGTTTTTCGCTAACTTGTTAAGGACTTCAAGGCACTTAGCGCACGCTTTTCACTGCCCGAATTTGTTCGTGGCTAAAGCCTCTGTATTGCATAAAACGATTACGCTTTTGTTGCTCCTGCCAATCCTTCGCGGGCTTATGGCCAAACTTTTTTTCAGCTACTTGAATAGCGAGCGCATCCCAATCGATCTCTTGCTCGGTAATAGCAATGTCGATGAGCTCAGGCGCAATAGCGTGCTGACTCAGCTCACTACGTATGATTTTTTCACCTTTACCTTTTGCTACTCGGCTGCGCACAATCATCTCGGCATAACGCAGTTCGCTTTGAACGTCTGCTTTATTGAATTGAGCAATACGCTCTTCGCATAACCCCTTGTCATACCCCTTAGCTGTCAATTTCTGCAACAATTCGTGACAACTATGCTCGCGCATCGATAAATATTTGGTAATACTATATTTAATGTTCTTACTGTCGTTATCTGTCATATCAGGTAATATATTCACCCATCAAAGGGATCCTGTAGAGTGTTATGCGCCAAATATTTGATTTTAAATTTCTAAGCAGCATAGAGCAAATAGACAGTGAGAGTTGGAATGCGATTGCTGAGCAAAGTGACCCGTTTCATCAATATGCTTTTATTGAAGCACTGGAGCTTTCAAAATCTGTGGAAGCCAAAACAGGCTGGCACCCGCAACACCTCACAATTTATCACAATGACACTTTGGTAGGCATTCTACCTTTGTACACAAAGAATCATAGCTACGGGGAGTACGTTTTTGATTTTGCTTGGGCTAATACCTATCGCGAGTACGGTCTAAATTACTATCCCAAATTGATCAGTGCCATCCCCTTTACTCCGGTGCCAGGTTCAAGGTTAATGTTAAAAACCGGCACGGATAAATCACAATTGCTGCCCCAACTCTGCAAAGCCATTCAAACTTACATTTCGCAAAATAGACTTTCATCTATGCATTGGTTGTTTGTGCCTGAGGATTTAAGCGCAGCGCTAAATACACATCAGCACATGATGCGCAGGGCAGTTCAATTTCAATGGTTTAATCGAGACTACCAACATTATGACGATTTTTGCGCGACGCTTACCTCTAGGCGACGAAAGTCGATTAGAAACGAAAGAAGAAAAGTACGAGATCAAGGGGTAAAACTCGAAAGAGTATTTGCTAAAAACCTGACCCCTGAACATATCGACTTTTTCTATCAGTGTTATCAGCAAACCTACTTAAAACGCAGTGGTCATCAGGGTTACCTTAATCGCGATTTTTTCAACCGATTGTACCACTCGATGCGTGACAATATTATGCTGGTGATGGCCACGCGTGACGATCAGCTTATCGCCAGTGCCCTTTACCTGTATGACGATAAGCAGCTCTATGGCCGATACTGGGGAGCGATGGAAGACATCAATAACCTGCATTATGAATGTTGTTACTATCAAGGCATCGAGTTTTGCATTGAGCAAAATATCGCTACATTTAATCCTGGCACTCAAGGTGAACATAAGATTTTACGCGGCTTTGAACCCATTTTTTGCTACTCAAACCATTGGTTAGCTGAGCCAGCATTTCATGACGGTGTAAGACGCTTCCTTCAGCAAGAAGACGCGGGGATCCGATCATATAAGCAAAACGCCACAGAATTATTGCCTTTCAAAGCAACGCAAGACTAGGTCACTGGTATCACAGAATTATCACGCTCGCCGATAGAGCGCGATGGATTTTACTAAGGTTTATGCCAAATGAGCATAAAATTATTAGCAGGCATAGGCTTTTGCTCTACAAGCTCTAGCTCCCCAGCCCACTGCGTTAACTCTGCTATATCGCGTATGCCACCACAGTCCTCATTCAACAAGTGTTGGTTGAAATCATGATTACTTTGGCTAGTGAACTCCCCGTTTATCGTAAACGGCCCGTACTGACAAAACACACCACCTGAAGGTAACTCTTTAGCTACTGTCTGCATCATGACCTCAGCTTCATGAGGTTGCATAATGTGAGTGGTGTTCGCGGTATATACGCAATCAACGTGGCTGACAGGCCAATTATCAGCCCCGACTTGAAACACCACTGGTTGATATAGATTAGGTGCCGGCAAGTCATCGAGCCAGGCTTGAATACTGGGGTGGTTATAGGCTAAATCACTGGTTTGCCAGTTTAAGTGGGGTAACTCTGGGGCAAAATACACGGCATGCTGGCCTGTGCCAGAACCAATTTCGAGTAAATGACGACGATCTTTCAATGCGCTTTTTAACACCGCTAGGATCGGTAGGCGGTTATTTTCGCATGAGGGACTATAACGTTTTTCAGTCATCGTACTATGAATATCCTTGTGCAGGTTGTACTGCAATAGCATTGGCTAATGGCTAAAAGCACATCGAATACAGTACTAAGCATGTAGATTCGGGCCTAACCATTTCTCAGCTTCCAACTCAGTCCAACTTTTACGCGTCGCGTAATCGAGCAACTGATCTTTTTGGAGCTGTGCAACAGCGAAGTAACGCGCATCGGGATGAGAGAAGTACCATCCCGAAACGGCAGCCCCAGGCCACATGGCGTAACTTTCGGTCAATTTCATACCTGTGTTCTTCTCGGCATCAAGTAAGTCCCAAATGGCTTGTTTTTCAGTATGCTCAGGACACGCCGCATAACCTGGTGCAGGGCGAATACCTTGGTATTTTTCACGAATGAGCTCTTCGTTACTCAGAGATTCATCCGGTGCAAAACCCCAGATTTCTTTGCGTACTTTCTCGTGTAAATACTCAGCAAAGCCTTCTGCAAGACGATCTGCAAGGGCTTTAACCATGATCCCGTTGTAGTCGTCACCATCGGCGATGTAGGCCTCAGCGAGTTCGTCTTCGCCTATACCTGCGGTCACTGCAAACGCACCAATGAAATCCGCTTTTTGCGATGACTTAGGTGCAATAAAGTCACTTAAACAGTTATTAAAGCCTTTGGCCTTTTCTGTTTGCTGACGAAGGTGATGACAGACTTCTCTAACATGAGTACGCGTTTCGTCTGTATAAACTTCTATATCATCTTCAACCCTATTTGCAGGGAAAATCCCCATGACACCTTTCGCTTGCAGCTTTTTGTTTGCGCACAAGTCATCAAGCATAGCGTTGGCATCATCGAATAACGACTGTGCCTCTTTACCGACTACGTCATCTTGTAAAATTCGAGGATACTTGCCAGCCAATGACCATGTTAGGAAAAACGGTGTCCAGTCTATGTAAGCGCGCAGCTCTGTCAGCTCTACAGACACGGTTTGAACACCTAATTGTTTAGGTACAGGCGGTGTGTACTGGCTCCAGTCGAAGTCAAAGGCGTTAGCTCGGGCTTGCTCTAAGGTGACGGGACGACTGCGAGGCTTCTTACGGGCATGTTGCTCTCGAACCACGTCATATTCTTTGGAAATTTGCTCGGCGTAAGCAGGCCGATGCTCTTTTGATATCAGCTTTTGGCAGACACCAACAGCACGACTGGCATTGGGCACATAAACCACGGGTTGATCGTAATTCTGTTCAATTTTGACTGCGGTATGCGCTTTTGATGTGGTTGCACCGCCGATAAGCAAAGGCAAATCCAGACCGAGACGTTGCATTTCTTTTGCCACGTATACCATCTCATCAAGGGATGGGGTAATAAGCCCAGACAAACCAATCATGTCGACGTTTTCGTCTTTGGCTACTTGCAAGATCTTAGCGCAAGGCACCATCACGCCTAAGTCGATAATATCGAAGTTATTACACTGCAAAACCACCCCAACAATGTTTTTACCGATATCGTGAACGTCACCTTTTACCGTCGCCAACAAAATCTTACCGTTCGAGCTGCCAACTTCCTTGGTGGCTTCAATGTAAGGATTTAAATAAGCCACTGCTTTTTTCATGACTCGTGCAGATTTAACCACTTGAGGCAGGAACATTTTACCCTCACCGAATAAATCCCCTACTACATTCATGCCATCCATTAATGGCCCTTCAATTACGTGTAGTGGTTTTTCTGCTTGCTGACGCGCTAGCTCGGTATCTTCATCAATGTAATCAGTGATACCGCGCACAAGTGCATGCTCTAGGCGCTTATTCACTGGCAGGTCGCGCCATTCGAGGTTTTCTTTTACTTGCGCTTTACCATCGCCTTGATATTTGGGCGCAAGTTCTAAAAGCCGGTCAGTGGCATCAGGATGACGGTTGAGAATAACGTCTTCAACCGCGACTTTCAGCTCGGCTGGGATCTGGTCATACACCTCAAGCTGACCCGCGTTCACTATGCCCATATCCATTCCCGCTTTTATGGCATGAAATAGAAACACTGAGTGCATAGCTTCGCGTACTGGATTATTGCCGCGAAATGAAAACGACACATTTGATAACCCACCAGATATGTGGGCATGAGGTAAACCTTGTCTGATTCTGCGCGTGGCATTAATAAAGTCCACAGCATAATTGTTGTGCTCTTCAATCCCCGTGGCAACCGCAAAAATATTCGGGTCGAAGATGATATCTTCTGGAGGAAAGCCTATTTTTTCTGTTAATAACAGATAACTACGCTGACAAATTTCAAATTTTCTATCTTCGGTATCCGCTTGCCCTGCCTCATCGAATGCCATCACAACGGTGGCTGCACCATAACGTTTCAGTAATTTAGCTTGATGTAAGAAGTTTTCCTCGCCTTCTTTTAAACTAATGGAGTTAACAATCGCCTTACCTTGAACACACTTTAAACCTGCTTCGATTACTGACCATTTTGATGAATCAATCATAATCGGTACGCGAGAGATGTCAGGCTCTGAGGCAATCAAATTCAAGAAGCGCGTCATTGCTGCTTCTGAGTCCAACATGGCTTCATCCATATTGATATCAATGATTTGCGCGCCGTTCTCCACTTGTTGACGAGCAACATCTAGTGCTTTTTCAAAATCACCTTCTAGAATAAGGCGTTTAAACATGGCGGATCCGGTGACGTTAGTACGTTCGCCAACATTGATAAAAGATGCACTTGCTTGGGTCATAGGTTACTCAATTTACTTAATTTCATTCACTTGCCATTTCACTAAGCCAAAACTCGTCATGGCTCAATACCACTACTTCAATCCGTATTTAGTGTACAAAGGGCTCAAGCCCAGAAAGACGTAGTTTAATTTCATGTTTTGGGATGACGCGCGGGGCAACTTCTTTAACCACGTTGGCGATAGCGGCGATGTGCTCTGGAGTAGAACCGCAACATCCTCCCACGATATTGACGAGGCCTGATTGCGCCCACTCGCGAATATGCTCAGCCATTTCATCACTCTCAAGGTCATACTCGCCAAATTCATTAGGTAGACCGGCGTTGGGGTGAGCGGATACCAAACATTCCGCCACAGTAGATACTTCATCAACATACTGACGCAACAAATCTGGCCCCAAAGCACAATTAAGACCAAACGAGAAAGGATTTGTATGACGCATTGAATAATAGAAAGCTTCTGCGGTTTGCCCAGATAAAGTTCGACCTGAGGCGTCAGTGATCGTGCCTGAAATCATTATTGGTAACGTTATGCCTAATGACTCAAAAACGGTGTCTACGGCGAATAAAGCTGCTTTTGCATTTAACGTATCAAAGATGGTTTCCACCATAATCAAATCGGCGCCCCCCTCTATTAAGCCATTCGTCGCTTCTACATATGCTTCAACGAGCTCGTCAAATGTGACATTTCGCTCACCCGGGTCGTTCACATTAGGTGATATTGATGCGGTGCGACTTGTTGGGCCTAACACTCCGGCCACAAAGCGCGGTTTGTCAGGTGTCAGCGCTGTGAATTTATCAGCGGCTTTGCGGGCCAATTTAGCCGATTCTATATTTATCTCTTTGGCCAATGACTGCATGTTGTAATCAGACATGGATATTGTGGTGGCGTTAAAGGTGTTTGTCTCGATGATATCCGCACCTGCGGCTAGGTATGCACAATGAATATCAAAAATGGCGTCAGGCTGGGTAAGCGTTAATAAGTCATTATTGCCCTTAACATCACTATGCCAGTCGGCGAATCGTTCACCACGATAGTCATCTTCTTGAAAGTCATGCGCTTGGATCATAGTGCCCATTGCGCCATCTAAAACGAGGATCCGTGATCGTGCGGCGTCTAGTAATGCTTGTTCTGAGGTTACCATTGACACATTTTTTCCTTTAAAACTGATAATAAATAGGTCTAATCTTTGTTCGACAATGATGCTAAATCATAAGGCGTATTCTGATACACGTAATAGTTTAACCAATTGGTAAACAGCAAACTACCGTGAGCACGCCAAGTAACTAAAGGCCCTTGTGCCGGGTCATCATCAGGATAGTAATTTTCTGGCATGTTGGGGGTTAATCCCGCTTTTAGGTCACGCTTGTATTCTTGGTCCAACGAATCAGGATCATATTCAGGGTGTCCCGTGACGAAGACCAATCGTTTGTCGTCTGAGGCGACTATATATGCCCCCGTCTTTTCTGAACTAGCTAATACACTAAGTCCTTCAACCGACTCGTAGTCTGCTACGCTTATTTCACCATAACGCGAATGAGGGGCATGAAATACGGGGTCAAAGCCGCGCATTAGTTCGTTATGTTCATCCTTCACTTGATGAGCAAATATTCCACTGAGCTTTTCGTCACGCAACCTGCGGTTTTTACCGTGGAAGTGATATAAAGCTGCGTGTGCAGCCCAGCATGAAAACAAAGTGGATTGCACATGGCGCTGAGCCCATTCCAACACCACTTTCATTTTTTGCCAATATTTTACGTCGTCATAATCCAACAATGCCAAAGGCGCACCAGTGACAATCAATCCGTCGTATTGCTTATCCGCCACATCGTCAAAGTTTTGATAGAACGCCTTCATATGAGATTCAGGGGTGTTCTTTGGCGCTTGATTGTCGATGCGTATCAAGTCCACATTGATTTGTAACGGCGTATTCGATAAAAGACGCAAGAACTGCACTTCTGTTTCCATCTTGTTGGGCATTAAATTCAAGATACCGACTTCCAACGGACGAATGTCCTGCATGGCAGCACGATCGGTATCCATCACAAAAATATTCTCACTATTTAGAATGCTTTGTGCAGGTAATTCTGTCGGAATTCGAATAGGCATAGTGGCTCCAAGATGTGTTTAGATAGGTTAAATCTGGAGCAAAACGCCGTAAATGTCAACATCTTTACGTCTAGACGTCTAAACGTAAAAACTGCTTAAGTTCGAAAGAGCATAACCAAGTGCTCCTGTGTTTATCATTTCAACATTTTATGGAGAGACGCGCTGCGTTGCGAGATAATTAAATCGATGCACTAAGTGATTAAGAAGAGAATAACCGTGGAAAAAAGCAAGTTAACGCCAAGCAAAAACCGCAAACCTTACCTTAGGGGTAATACGATATGAGCACCTGCAGCGTAACTTGCTCAGTTGAATTTTAGCGTTTGTGTAGATTGTAGATTAGTTCAGCTTCAGCTTTTGGCATATCACATTCGTGCATCAAATCTTCAACTGAGTAACCACTGGCCACCAATTTAGCCGCTTGTTGGTACAGGCGACTTTGGGGATCCTGACTAGCGAGTTCCTCTTGTTGGCTAGCGGTTTGTCTTACCGTAGCAACCAGTGCTTTTATTTTGTCTCCCATGCCAATGCTGCCCACGCGCACTTCCTGCAACTCTTGTTGGTTAGCAAGCAATTGCTCTTGTAGTTCGCTCAACGATTCTTGTTGCCACTCATTCTGACGCTGCAATAAAGCAATACGTTTCGCCAAAACGGCGAAAGCACCGATAAATAATAAAATGGCGACCACAATAACCACGTAAATCAGATGGCTTATTTCCACAATTGCGTCCAAATCAGTTAATAACGAAACAGAGCATTAAATATTGGTTAACTCTTCCCACTCTTCATCACTTAAGAGTTTATTCAGATCGACTAAAATAAGTAACTCACCTTCTCGATTGCTCACACCTTGAATAAATTTGGCACTTTCTTCTGTACCTACATTAGGCGCGCTGTCTATTTCTGATGAGCGCAAATAAACAACCTCAGCAACACTGTCTACTAAAATGCCCACTACTTGCTCGTCAGACTCAATAATGACGATACGTGTGTTGTCCGTTAAATCTGTTGGCTCCAAGCCAAAGCGCGCACGAGTATCGATAACCGTTACCACATTACCTCGTAAGTTTATGATACCTAATACGTAATCTGGAGCGCCAGGAACAGGGGCAATCTCGGTGTGACGTAATACTTCTTGAACCTGCATAACATTGATGCCATAGGTTTCTTCCCCTAGCTTATATGTTACCCACTGCAAGACTTCATCGTTTCGATCAGATGGTACGTTATTTGATGTTTTGTCATCACTCATTTTTAATACTCCAGCAGCAATTGCTAGTTGTCTTTACTATTCATACCCTGCTGCAAAAGTGAAATTAATTGTTTCACGTTTACCAAGGCACACATCTTTTTCTTTACCATACCGCTAAGCCAAGTGCGCTTTCCGTCAAACTTGCGCCACTTAACATCTTCAGCTTGTAAGGTGATGGTGTCAATAATACGCTCACACGCCAAACCCCAACCGCTGCTATCTAGCATGATAAGATATTGATTTTTAGCTGAATCCGCCAGCTTTTCATTACATTTTTCAGGCATAACCCACATTGCAGTGTCGACAACTTTCATTTTTTCATCACGATGAAGCATCACACCTTTAAACCAGTTCGGTTTACCAAAAATAGGCGTAACATCAGCTAACTGGTGGATCCCGCCAAGCTCGGTAAGTGGCAGTGCCAGAGACAACCCGGCCACTTCGAATATAAGTGCCTGAAATGCTTCATGATAAATACCTGTATCTTTAGCTACAGGGTTATCCGCGTTTTGGCTTTGCTTATTAACGGCACCGTCATTATCTACCGTGCTGACCGTCACGCTCTCGTGTTGGACTTGGCTGGGAAGTTCGGCGTCCTTTAGACTGTGTTCAAATGCTTCATCGCTAGCAGGTTGCTCGTCGATACGTTTAGCCAGCACGTTATCGCTATCAATTTTTGCAGGCTCAAGCACAACTTCACTGGAGACTGAACTAGTCAGTTCTGTATGCAACACTGAGGCAGAGTCGAGCAACTGACTGACATGCTGCAACGACGCGTTTTGCTCAATCTCTTCGGTGAGTGGCCCATCTTGCTCAACATCTTCGGTAAGTAAAGAAGACAGATATTCTTCCATTACGCTTTTTTTGCCTGGCGGTTTAGCATTCATTTCGCAGCCCCTAACAAACGTAAATGACGCAACAAACTTGTGTACGCTGCCACGCCTCGTGCTTTAGGCGCGTGAATTGAAGGTAACGCGTGGTTTGAACTGGCGTCTCTAAACTTAGTATCGATGGGAATTAATCCCTGCCAAACGTTATCACCATGGGTTTCCCGTAATGTGTGATAGGCGCCTATTGCCGCTTTTACGCGTTTATCAAACATGGTCGGCACTATGGTATAGCGAAACTCCTTACGTAATGACTGCTGCATAATGTGCAACGAGCCAAGCATTCGCTCTAACCCCTTGAGCGCTAAAAATTCGGTTTGAACTGGAATAATCACTCGGGTAGACGCAGCCAACGCATTGACCATGAGTACACCTAACACAGGCGGGCAATCAATTAACGCGTACTCGAACTCATCTTCGATCAACCCGAGCGCTTTTTTAAGGGTTAACCCCATGCCACTTTGATTCCCTAGCTTGCGATCTAATGTGGCTAGCGCCATGCTAGCAGGCAAGATGAACAGCGAGTCAAGTTTAGTTGGGCATAAGCAATCTAAAACAGCGTCTTTGTCTAAAGGCCCTTCGTGAATAAAAATATCGTATAAACTGCGTGATAATTCGTCAGAGTCAATACCAAAATAGTAACTTAAGGACGCATGGGGATCGGTATCGATTAGGACGACCTTTGCTCCACGCTGCGCAAGCAAACCACCTAGGGTGACTGTTGTCGTAGTTTTACCAACGCCCCCTTTTTGGTTTGCTACTGTCCATACTTTCACGATAAATACCTTTCAGTCGCCTGCTGTTTTTTTAACTCTCTATCGAAAGTGTCAAAATACGTCAGTTTCTACGCCATCTCTTTTAAAATATGGCTTTCAAACGCATCTATAGAAAACTCTTTTTCAGCGATACCTGCATTCATTACAGCTTGTGGCATGCCATATACTACTGAGCTTAGCTCATCCTGCACCCAAATTTTTGCACCTTTACTTTTTAGCTTGCTGGCGCCAAGTTTTCCGTCAGAGCCCATCCCTGTGAGTATGACCCCTAAGACATCACCGTGATATACATGCGCAATTGACGCAAACGTAATATCAACGCAGGGCTTATACAGTATATCGGCACTGTCTGGTGCATCATAAATTCGAAAAGAAACACGTTGACTATCGCCCTGAACGGTCATTTGACGGCCACCAGGTGCTAAATACGCGACGCCTGCTTTAACTTCTTCACCGTTCATCGCTTCTTTTACAGTCAATTGCGACAACTGATTCAGTCGCTCTGCAAATGCCTTAGTAAAGGAGCCCGGCATGTGTTGCACAATAAAGATAGGATAAGGAAAATTCTTTGGGACAGCTGTGAGCACTTTTTGTAGAGCAACCGGCCCGCCTGTGGACGTGCCAATCGCTAAGCAGCGATACTTTTTACCCGACGGAATACCACTGGACGAAGAATGATAAAGTGGGGCTCCCAACGGAATACTACTGGTCGCTTGCACTGAGCGTTTAGCAGGATTTCGACTAACCGGCTTATTGAACAAAATCGCTTTAGGAGGGGCCACACGCACAGAAGCGGGGCGCAGTCCGTGTTGCTTTCTACACAAGCTTTTGACCCGAGATTGCAAAAGCGCAACGGCATCTTGACGATTTGCCGCGATATCTTCGAACTTCTTGGGTAAGAAGTCCATTGCGCCTGAGTCCAGTGCGTCCAAGGTGGCTTTAGCACCTTGAAGTGTCAATGAAGAAAACATAATGATGGGGACGGGTTTACGGGCCATTATTTTTTTGACGGCAGTGATCCCATCCATGATAGGCATCTCCACGTCCATAGTGACTACATCAGGATTAAGCGTAGCGACCATCTCAATTGCTTCTTGACCATTTCTGGCCTCACCTATGACTTGTAAACTGGGGTCTTGCTCTAGAATTTCTTTTACACGGCGCCTAAAAAAAATCGAATCATCAACAACTAATATCTTGTATGCCATGTGTATTTTGTAAAAACCTCGTGTTTAACGCGCTTGTCGAATGGCATCGGCTTTTTTCTTAGCATAATGCTTTAGTAGGCCTGGAACATCTAGGATCAACGCAATCCCACCATCACTGGTAATCGTTGCGCCAGCCATGCCAGGAGTACCTTGTAGCAATTCATCTAATGGCTTAATCACCACTTCTTCTTGACCGATGAGCGCATCAACCACAAAACCGAGTTGCTGGGTACCAATTTGCACGACAACAACATGTCCCTTAGCGCGATCTAGCGGGATTGGCTTAGCATTTTTGCGTACTAACCACTCGCGTAAATAGAATAATGGGATCGCTTTGGAACGAACGATTTTTGTTAATTGGCCATCAACTGTATTGGTTTTACTCATATCCATGTTGATAATTTCGTTTACCGAGCCTAATGGTAATGCGAAGGTTTGATCGCCAACCACTATCATAAGAGTCGGTAATATTGCCAAAGTCAGTGGCACTTTAATTTCTAGCGTGGTGCCTTTGCCCAGCACAGAATCGATATTGACCGTACCATTTAGCTGGTTAATTTTGGTTTTCACCACGTCCATACCAACGCCGCGGCCTGACACTTCGGATATTTCAGTTTTGGTCGAGAAACCCGGAGCGAAAATTAAATTGAATGCTTCTTCATCTGTCATTCGAGCCGCGGCATCAGCATCTAATACGCCTCGAGAAATAGCTATTTCTTTAAGCTTATCAGGGTCCATGCCTTTACCGTCATCGACTATGCTCAGCAAAATATGATCACCTTCTTGAGAAGCTGATAGCTTTACCGTACCTAAAGATGGCTTGCCCGCTGCGACCCGATCCGCTGGCATTTCTATACCATGATCCACTGAATTTCGTACTAGATGCACCAAAGGATCAGCAAGGGCCTCGACTAAATTTTTGTCTAAATCTGTTTCTTCACCCTCTAGTTCAAGGGTAATTTCTTTCTTCAAGGTGCGCGCTAAGTCACGCACGACTCGAGGAAAACGCCCAAACACTTTTTTGATGGGCTGCATGCGCGTTTTCATCACGGCGCCTTGCAAATCGCCGGTGACCACGTCTAAATTAGCAATCGCTTTTGACATACTTTCGTCGTTGACGGATAAACCTAAACTAAGCAACCTGTTACGCACTAATACCAACTCACCTACCATATTCATGATTTGGTCTAAGCGCTTAGTATCCACCCTAACCGTCGTTTCCGGCTGTGGTGCTGCGGGACGCTTTTCCTCACGCTTAGAAACAGCCGACTTGTCCGCCGCCCCAGGGCTTTTGGCAGGTATATTGGCTTGGCTAGAGGCAATGCTGGGCGCACTCGACTTAGTGTCGTTACTTTTATCAGTGGCTTTTTCACTTGCGGATTGCGACGGCGTGTTATCAGATACTGCCGACGTTACTGGAGTGTTTGGCGCTTTACTTGTTTCTCCGTTAGCTTCTTTTTTGGTAACAGGCCCTTGCCCTTTACCATGGAGCTGATCGAGTAACGCTTCGAATTCATCATCACTGATATCTTCTGATTCAGAATTTGTGCTTGCTACGGGCGCGTCAGTCGATTCAGAGGGAGCGTCTTGAGAGCCGCCAAACTGCCCTTCTCCATGGAGCTGATCGAGTAACGCTTCAAACTCATCGTCACTAATATCGTCACCATCACTACTCATATCAGCGCCACTGGAAGACTCTGTGGATTGTGGCGGCTTATTTGATGGTGATTGCGATGCTCCTCCAACGGGATTACCTTCACCGTGAAGTTCATCAAGCAAGGCCTCAAACTCGGATTCGTCAAAGTCATCCGAATTTGTTTTAGGCTGAGATGCCGCTTCACTGGGCGCCTCGATTACTGGAGTTTCGATAATTGGAGGCGCAGCAACTTGGTCTTGCGCCTCTGGCTTACTCAGGCGATGCAATGTATCTAATAACGATTGCTCTGCTGCTACCAAGGGTTTGTTCGATTTTACATCTTCAAACATGGCGACGACTTCGTCGGTTGCTTGAAGAATAATATCCATTAACTCTGGCGTTAATGAACGTTGGCCATTACGCATGACATCGAATACGTTTTCAGCGCCGTGACAAATATCGACTAATTCGGTTAACGAAAGAAAGCCCGCGCCACCTTTAACCGTATGGTAGCCTCTGAAAATCGCATTCAGTAAATCCGAATCTTGCGGATTATTTTCCAACTCAACCAGCTGTTCTTGAAGCTGCTCTAGTATTTCACCCGCTTCTACTAAAAAATCCTGAAGGATCTCCTCGTCAACATCAAACCCCATATTGTAACGCCTCTAAAATCCTAAACTTGACAGTAAATCATCAACATCATCTTGATTAGATGCGACGTCATCACGGTTAGCTGCATCGAGAATTGGGCCTTCCGCTTTAACACTATCGGCTTGTTTATCAGATATATGAGGAATTTCCGTTGACTCTGATCCACCGAACATCGTTAACATATGCACTAGGCTGTCTTCTACTTCTTTAACTAGTTCAATGACCCGGCGAATAATTTGCCCTGTGATGTCCTGATAGCCTTGAGCTAGTAGCATCTCGGTTAATAATGCGTTTAATTTTCCAGACTCGTCCTTCCCCTCTTCTAAAAACGTGTCGAGGCGCCTGCACAGGGCATTGAATTCGCCCAGCTCTAACTGACGATTAAAAAGCTTCTTCCACTCAGGAATGATTTCGTTCATTTCAGAATTGAGCTTTTCGGCAATGGGCATGCAATCATCGACTAAGTCCATCGTGCGATTCGCGGCTTGCTCAGTGGTTTCAATAACATACGTGAGCCGTGTTTTAGCGTCAGGGATCTCTTCATTCGCTAAATTAGCAATACGTTCATCGAGTTGAAAGTTATTCAAAGAATCATGAAGTTGGCGAGTTAATTTACCCACCTCTTCGAACAGTTCGACAGAATTGGTGTCATTGACACTATCGAGAAGCTGCTGAGCGCCTTGATTGTTACCACTTTCAAGTAAAGCGACTAATTGCTTTGCATCTTCTAGCTTCATGGGGGCTGGATGTGAGGTCATAAGGCCTTCCTTATCGTTGAGAAAAGCCTGACTAACCTAAGCGTTCAAATATCTTGGCCAACTTCTCTTTAAGGGTCGCAGCAGTAAATGGTTTGATAACATACCCATTAACACCAGCCTGCGCCGCCGCTACAATTTGTTCTTTTTTGGCTTCTGCCGTTACCATTAACACTGGTGTGTGTTTAAGGTTTTCATCAGCACGGATTGCCCGCAATAAATCAATTCCTTGCATGCCTGGCATGTTCCAGTCAGTCACTACAAAATCAAAATCACCTTGTTGAAGCATAGGCAATGCGGTACTGCCATCATCCGCTTCTTGAATATTAGTAAAACCTAGATCTTTCAATAGGTTCTTGATGATGCGACGCATTGTCGAAAAATCATCAACAACCAAAATTTTCATATTCTTATCCAAAACTTTCTCCGCTCGAGGCAAAATCAAAACATTTATATGTTATTTGTTTATTCTTCAATACGCCAAGTCTGCATTTTACTTTTTAGTTTTAGCATAGCTTGGCTGTGTATTTGGCTAACACGTGATTCACTCACGTCTAGAACTTCACCTATTTCACGTAGATTCAATTCTTCGTCATAGTACAATGATAATACAATTGCTTCACGCTCAGGTAAGGTTGTAATGGCATGGGCTAAGGCTTTTTGAAAAGAGCCTTGGAGCAAATCTTCAAACGGAGTATCAGAGCCTTTAGTTTGCTCTGTTGTCACCACATCTTCCGATACCCCTAAATCTTCCATGCCAATAATTTTACCTGCATTCACTTCACCGAGCATTTGGTGATATTGCTCAATGCTCACTTCAAGTTTTTTGGCTATATCTACATCTCTGGCGTCACGGCCTGTCTCACGCTCAACTTTATTAATGGCATCCGTTATCGCACGGCCATTTTTATGCACAGAGCGTGGTGTCCAATCACCTTTTCGAATTTCGTCAAGCATAGAGCCGCGAATTCGAATACCTGCAAAGGTCTCAAAACTCGCACCTTTGGTGCCATCGAAGTTACGAGACGCTTCAAGTAAACCAATCATACCGGCTTGAATGAGATCGTCGACCAATACGCTGGCGGGTAGGCGGGCAATAAGATGATGAGCAATGCGCTTTACCAATGGAGCATGACGCTCCACCAGTGCATTTCTGTCATCTAACTGCTGATACGCAGCGGCCTTACTGTTCACCGAATATCGCCCACGGCTTTTTTGGCCACCAACTGCTCAAGGAAGAACTCTAAATGCCCTCCTGGCTGAGACGGCACTGGCCAACCTGCTGCCTGTTGAGCTAGCTTTTTAATAGCGATAGCCGCTGGCGAAGTTGGATATGCTTCAACAATCGCTTTTTGCTTACGAACCGACTTACGAATATTTTCATCAAACGGTACTGTGGCGACTAGTTCCAAGGCCACGTCTAAAAAGCGGTCGGTGACTTTTGTTAACTTATTGAACAGCTCTTGTCCTTCTCGCATATTGCGCACCATATTGGCGACAATTTTAAAACGAAAAACACCGTGCTCTTTATTCAAAATTTTGATCAATGCATAGGCATCTGTGAGAGATGTAGGTTCATCACACACTACCACTAGAATATCTTGCGAGGCACGTGAAAAACTTAAAACCATATCTGAAATACCTGCCGCAGTATCAACGATTAATACGTCAATCTGCGAGCGCAGCTCACTGAATGCTCTAATTAAGCCGGCATGTTCGGTTGGAGTGAGTTCAGTCATTGACTGACTGCCAGAGGTTGCTGGCGCAATTTTAATCCCGTGGGGACCTTCAACAAGGACTTCGTCTAGAGTGCATTCCCCTGACAATACATGTGAAAGGTTTTTCACCACACGTAAGCCAAGTAACACATCCACGTTGGCTAAGCCTAAATCTGCGTCTAATACCATGACTCTCTTACCCTGCTGGGCCATAGAGATCGCGGTATTTAACGTGACGTTGGTTTTACCCACGCCGCCCTTACCACCGGTAACGGCGATCACTTTAATTAATCGAGATTGATTCATTCTTCTTAAGCTACTCGCTTGGTCCTCAATCATACTGCCACTGCTGCGTTATTTAGTGAGTTACCACTAGTATGAATTAATACGTGCTTTTTATAAAGCTTAGCGGCGCTGGTTATTAAAAATTTTGCATCTGCCACTTTCAAGTCTTCCGGAACCTTTTGGCCATCGGTAATAAAGCTCACGGACAATTTGTGCTCGATGGCCGCACTAATTGCCTCTCCAAGACTGTAGCATTCATCTATTTTGGTGAAAATACAACCCTGTAAAGAAATCTGTTTGTAAGCAGCAATGGTTTGCTGCATAACTTGATATTGACTGTTGGCTTGCATGACCAAATAACTGCTGATATTCGCCGTTGTACTCTGCTTCAACGTTTCTAACTGCTTGATCAGTCTAACATCTCTTTGCCCAAACCCTGCAGTATCAATAAGTATAAGTCGCTTATTCCTAAACTGGAATAACAGATCTGATAACTCTTCAGCGTTCTGCGCTTTTTTCACCGAGCAACCAATAATTCTGGCATAGGTAGAAATTTGCTCGTAAGCAGCGATTCGATAGCTGTCAATGGTGATCAAGCCGACGTTTTGAGCACCGTATTTTTGCGCAGCTTGTGCGGCAAGTTTTGCCACAGTCGTTGTCTTTCCCGTCCCAGTAGGGCCCATTAAAACTGCGATGCCGCCTTTGGTCAGTAAGTTACTTTCTTCAGTTTGTATGCGATTAGCCAGCAGTTTTAATAAAAACAACCAAGCCTGACGCTCATCAGTATCTGCCGGGGTATAAGAAACCACTTCATTGGCCAGAGCTTCACTGATACCCATCTTTTGTAACTTGTTGGTTAAATAGCCGTGTAAAGGATGGTTTCGTCCTTTGTCTTGTTGCAAAAGACCAGCCACTTGGAACTGAAGCACATTACGCAAAGAGGCTAGCTCTTGACGCATTTCATTTAATGCGTCTTGCTGATGCGGTACGTTGGGTACTTCTGGTTGCGCCTGCGTTTGGCGTTGCGGCTGACTTGTTACATTTTGAGGCTTTGCAGGCTGAGCAACAGGCTGACTCAATTGATGAGCTGACTCTTTTGCTTGAATTTGTTTTTCAAGCAATGCTCTAAGGCTATCCGGTCCGCTGTCACCGATGATTTCACTGAGGGTAGGAGTGGATTCTGCTCTGGGCTTCGGTGCAGACGTCAAACTGGACTCGGCGCGCTTAGGGCTTGCAGCTGGCTCTTTGTCATATGCAGCGACAATTTCCACACCATTGCTTAGCTTTTTGTTGGACATGATGACTGCGTCATCGCCTAACTCGTCTTTGACTTGTTTCAAAGCTTCGCGCATGTCTTTGCCATAAAAGCGTCTAATTTTCACAATTTACCCCTTGCTACTTGCATCTGGTGACGGACTATTGACCCACCGCACTGACTATTTTAATTTGTTTGTCATCTGGAATTTCTTGATATGACAACACATGCAAACCTTGTACTGCGTGTTTCAAGAACCTTGATAACACAGGGCGCAACATACCTGAAGTAAGTAACACCGCAGGTTCGCCCGCTAATTCTTGCTGTTGAGAAGCATCATTTAGTGACTTTTGTAAACGTTCAGCTAAACCAGGTTCTATTCCTGCGCCATCCCCTCCACCGGCTTGTAATGACTGGTGCAACATCTGTTCCAACTCTGGCGCCAAAGTTATGACTGGTAACTCAGCTTGTCCGCCATTGATCTCTTGAATGATTAGGCGCTTAAGCGAGATACGCAGCGCCGACACTAATACATCAGGATCTTGACTCTTAGGTCCATATTCACACAAGGTTTGTACAATGGTGCGTAAATCACGGATAGGCACGCCTTCGTACAATAGCGTTTGCAGCACTTTAACCACGGTACTAAGTGACAAAATATCAGGCACTAAACCTTCGACTAATTTAGGGCTTTGCTTGGCAAGCATGTCCAGCAATTGCTGAACCTCTTCATGACCAAGTAGTTGATAGGCATTATTAGTCAGAAGTTGACTTAGGTGAGTCGCGACAACCGTGGCGCTATCCACAACGGTGTAACCTAACGTTTGTGCATGCTCACGTTGGTTCGAGCGGATCCAAACGGCATCTAAGCCAAATGCAGGATCTTTTGTAACGGTTCCGTCTAATTTGCCAAATACCTGACCTGGGTTAATCGCCAGTTCGTCGTCGTGGCTGATTTCGGCTTCGCCAACAGAGACCCCCAACATGGATATGGTGTAATTGTTAGGACTTAAATCTAAATTATCGCGAATATGAACTGGGGGAATAAGAAAGCCAAGCTCTTGAGACAACTTCTTACGAACCCCTTTAATACGTGTCAATAACTCGCCGCCTTGTGATTTATCTACCAGCGGGATCAAGCGGTAACCTACTTCTAAACCAATGGTGTCAACGTGTTGCACGTCATCCCAACCTAGTTCTTTGATTTCAGCAGGTTTTGGTGCGCCACGTTCTTTTTCAGGCGCCAATACTTCCGGCTGTGAGGCCAATTTCTTTTCGCTCCAGTGCTGGTAATAAGCATATCCGCCCACTAACGCACTAAACCCCAAGAAAGCCACATGCGGCATGCCCGGCACTATACCCATGACAAACAAAATACCACTGGTGATGTATAAGGCTTGGCGATTACCTAATTGACGAGTGAGTTCTTGACCCATTTCTTGAGAGTCGTTTTCACGAGTGACGATTATCGCCGTCGCTACAGACAACAATAACGAAGGAATTTGTGCAACTAGGCCATCACCTATGGTTAGCAATGTATAAATCTCGACGGCTTGCCCGAAGGCTAAGTCGTGTTGAAAAATGCCAATGAATAAACCGCCCACTATGTTGATCAGCATAATGAATAACCCTGCAACCGCATCCCCTTTTACGAATTTAGACGCACCGTCCATTGAGCCATAGAAGTCGGCTTCACTGGTCACTTCAAACCGGCGTTTACGGGCTTCATCTTGGTCGATAAAACCTGCGTTTAAATCAGCATCAATGGCCATTTGCTTACCTGGCATTGCATCTAACGTAAAGCGTGCGCTCACTTCTGAGATACGTCCAGCACCTGCGGTCACCACTTTAAAGTTAATAATCAACAGAATGGCAAATACCACAATACCCACAGCGTAGTTACCACCAATAACCACTTCGCCAAATGCTTGGATCACTTTCCCCGCCGCATCACCGCCTTCGTGCCCTTCCAGCAAAACAATCCGTGTTGATGCCACATTCAAGGCTAAGCGCAGTACAGTGGCAATTAGTAGAACGAGTGGGAAAATTCCGAAGTCGACGGGCTTCTTAGTGAAAACAGACACTAAGATAATGACCAGTGATAAAGCAATATTAAAGCTAAACAGCACGTCGAGAAGAAACGCTGGCATGGGTAAAATAACCATTCCCATGATGGCCAACAATACAAGAGGCGCACCAAGTCCAGACATAACAGACTGAAATTGATTTTTGTCGAAACGATTAAGATAAGCTGTTAGTTGCATAGCGCGTATTTTTTGACACCTGACGGACGTTTTACTTCATAAAGCAACTACCGCGCCAAATGAGGTAAAACACCCCTACGCCATGCATTAATCTTTAGTCTAACCGCAGGCTGGTGAGACTTTAGCGCCTCAATTCGTAAGGGATAGGAAGGTTTGTGGGTACTGACTTAGGACGTTTTCCCTTGCCATTTTTGTAGGCTTTTAGTTGAAAGACATAAGCCAAAATTTGCGCCACGGCCATGAATAGCTTAGCCGGGATCTCAGACTCCACTTCAGTAGAGTAATAAATCGCTCGAGCCAACATGGGCGATGCGACAATAGGCACTTCATGTGCGTCGGCTATTTTACGTATATGCATCGCCATTTCATCGACCCCTTTGGCAACGAGCACGGGTGCTCGGGTGCCTTGTTGGTCATATTTCAAGGCGATGGAATAATGCGTCGGGTTCGTTACCACCACATCGGCCGTAGGTACTTCTTGCATCATACGGTTTGCAGCAGCTTGAAATTGTAATCGACGAATACGGTTTTTAACCTGTGGGTCACCTTCAGCGTTTTTGTTTTCGTCTTTCACTTCCTGTTTCGACATTTTCATTTCTTTGTTGTGCTTGTAACTTTGATACGGCACATCAAACGCCGCGATAGGAATAAGTGCACAGCACATCATGAGAAATGCCCATGATATTAAGTCCATGGCATGAAATAAGTTTTGTGGATACAGCTCTAAATCAAGGTGTAAAGCTTCATCCTTAAATACCAACATAGCGACATAAGCCATGCCCATCACCACTATCACTTTGGCTATCGCTTTAAGCAATTCAACTAAACCATTCATACCAAACATACGCTTAAAGCCAGCGAGCGGATTGAGCTTATTGGCTTTAGGTGCCGCACCCTGCCAGGTGAAATTGTAGCCACCAAGCGCAATATTGCCGTAAATGCCCGCAGCGGTAATGATGACCATGTACAGCATAACGGGCGTAGCGACTGTTTCGATCGCTGAGCCCCATGCTTGAAACATATGCGTAAAGTCATAGGTTTCATCACGCGATAGAGTAAATGTGCGCTGAGTAACTAGGTAAATCGCCTTGGCAATTTGCCCTCCCATCATGATGAACGCAGCAGCGCTAAAGACTAAAACAAGGGCCGTCGAGAGTTCTTTGGATCGCGCGACTTGGCCCTTTTTTCTGGAGTCGGTGATCTTTTTGGATGTGGGGTCTTCTGTTTTTTCATTAGCGTCAGACATAAACCGCCTCCTTTAAGGACAAACTCTAACAAGCTGACACATCATTTGCTGAGCTCTATCCCACTGTACTTCAAAGTGATAAGTGAAATTATCCATGGTGATCCAGATAATCACCAAACCCATGATTTGCGCGATACTGAAACCCAGACTAAAAATGTTCAATTGCGGCGCCGCCTTGGTCATAACACCGAACGCCAAGTTAACAATCAATAAAGATACAATCGGCGCTAAAGACAAGGTCACGGCGGAAATAAACATCCAACCAGCCCAATGGGCGATTTCTCTAAATTGCTCTGGCTGAAGCCACGCTTCTCCTACTGGAAATGCAGTAAAGCTCATCACCACCATACGGATCATGGCTAAATGGCCATCTAGCGCCCAAAAGAGCAAAGTCGCTAGAATTAAGTAGAACTGACCTACCGCGGGTACATTGATGCCATTGACCGGGTCGACGATGGAAGCAAATCCAAGCCCTGTCTGCATCGCCACGACTTGCCCTGCCAATACAAAGGTATTCAGCACCATGGTTGAGATAAACCCCAGGGAAATACCGATAATAAGTTGCTGGATCACCAACACGAAAGTACTTACTGAGAGTATTTCTACAACCGGCACAGGTGGTATAACAGGCAAAATAATGAAAGTAATAAACAGCGTCAATAAAGCGCGTACAGTAGTGGGAACTGTTTTCGCACTCAAGCCAACCATGGTCGCCAACATGCCCGATATACGCATGAATGGCAGTAACATGTCACCCATGAACTGAGTGATAATGTCGGCGGAAAACGCCATGCTAACCCACCACTTCCGGAATACGCTCTACCATAGTGAAGGTGAAGTCCATTAACTGCTGAACTAGCCAATGTCCACCCCAGCTAAGGGCTAATAAAGTGACAATCAAGCGCGGTAGAAAGCTCATTGTTTGTTCGTTTATGGATGTGGCGGCTTGAAATACTGCGACGATTAACCCCACAAACAAGCTAGGTAAGATGATGGCTGACACCAACAAAATGACCATGTTCAAGGCTTCTTTCAATATGTCAACAAAGACCTCTGGTGCCATGACTAAGTCCCCATTCCAAAGCTGTTTGCTAGGGTGCCAAAAATAAGGTTCCAACCATCCACCAGCACGAACAACATTAGTTTGAAGGGCAGCGAAACGATCATAGGCGATAACATCATCATCCCCATAGCCATGAGGATTGACGCTACCACCAAGTCCAAAATAAGGAATGGGATGAACAACATAAAACCGATTTGAAACGCGGTTTTCAATTCGCTAGTGACAAAAGCGGGTATCAACACATTCATTGGCACATCGGCTGGCTCTTGAAACTGGTCTTCATAGCCGCCTATTTCCACAAATGTTTCTAAATCTTTTATTCTCGTCTGTGCCAGCATAAAACCCCGCAATGGCTCTTTGGCTAGTTCGTAAGCTTGTATCGAGGTGATTTGTTCACTTAAGTATGGCTGTAGCGCTGTTTCATTAATTTTTTCAAACACTGGCGCCATGATAAACATAGACAGGAATAAGCTCACGCCTATCAATATTTGGTTGGAAGGAGATTGTTGCAAACCAATCGCTTGACGCAAAATAGAGAGTACAATGATGATACGAGTGAAAGACGTCATCATCATAATAAATGCAGGCAACAAGCTCAGCGCAGTCATGATCGCCACAACTTGCAATGTCATGGTGTAATCTTGCGAGCCATCCGCGTTTTCAGTCATGGTCAGCGCGGGGATACCGGGCTCGGCAAGAACCCAACTAGGAACCATTAATAGTCCCGTCGCCAATAGCAGTAAAAAAATCTTATTCATCGTGGACTCCCGCACTTTTTTTGCTGCCAGTGTTGGCGTTAGGCTGTAACTTACCAGCCATAAACATATTCAGTTTATCTTTGAAATTGTCACCAACAGGCGATTTGTCATTTGAAATAGGCGTGTCGAGTTTTGCTAAGTGATTAATATTCTGCGCCGTCACACCAATGAGGTGCTGTTCTTCGCCCACTTCTATGACGAGCACGCGCTCTTTAGTGCCTGCCGCTAAAGAAGCTATCACTTTTAACTGCCCCGTGCTGCCGCCAGTGACGTTAAACCGTCGCATTATGAACGCCAACATGAAAACTACAGCGATCACCAGCAGTAGGGATAGAAAAATTGACACTATGGATGAGGTATCAGAGAGGGTTTTAGCTTCAGCAAATGCTGTATTTGAAGCTAAAAACAGAGGGCTCAGTACAAACCAAACCCTTGTTTTAAAAGAGGTTTGTTTAGCGAAGCTTTTTGATTCTTTCCAGTTGACTAATAACATCAGTTAAGCGAATACCAAATTTATCGTTGACGACTACTACCTCACCATGAGCAATCAACGTGCCATTTACTAACACATCAAGTGGCTCACCTGCGACACGGTCTAACTCAACGACAGAACCTTGGTTCAACTGCAATAAATTGCGAATACTGATATGGCTACGTCCTACTTCCATAGAAATAGTCACAGGAATATCCAAAATCGTATCTAACTTGCGCTTTTCCGCTGGGGATATATCTTTGTCTTCTTCAAGCTCGTCATATTCGGCAACAGTTGCGTTACCGTCTTTGCTTTCTTCATCTGCTTGTTCAGCCATGGCAGCTGCCCAATCATCTAAACCTTCTTCTTCACTCATAATCTTTGCCTCTTGATTGGTTACAAATCATCTTCAAGGGTTTGTAACTCGGCGTCGCTATCGATTCTGCGGCCGCCTTTGGTTAATAATTGTAATTCCGATTTGACAGACGTAGGTCGCGGAATTTTATCGGTAATCTTAAGTGCTAGGTTGTCTCGTGAACGGCCCAGCTTCGCTCTGAATGTGGGTAATTCTTCTATCATCACAGTGATGTGCTCGGGCATGTCGATAGGAATAATATCACCGGCTTTCATGTCCATGATCTTTTGTAAGCTAAGCGTCAAATCCATCATGTGAGTAGAAAGCTCGACTTTCACGTCCATAATTTCATCACGTAGTGCTTTGCTCCAACGCAGGTCAGTGTCTTCCTTATCACTTTGCACACCTGCATCGAGAAGTTCTCGAATTGGCTCTAACATTGAGTAGGGCAATGACACATGAAAGTCCCCCCCACCACCATCGAGTTCAATATGAAAAGAGCTGATTACCACCACTTCCGTGGGACTAACAATATTGGCCATCGCTGGGTTAACTTCTGAGTCCAAATATTCGAAAGACACGTCCATCACGGGGGCCCACGCCTCTTTATAATCCTCAAAAATCAGTTTAAGCAGCATCTGAATGATACGTCGCTCTGTCGGCGTGAACTCTCGGCCTTCGATTTTTGCATGATAGCGCCCATCACCACCGAAGAAGTTATCTACCAAAATAAACACTAAACGCGCTTCCATGGTGATTAGCCCAGTGCCTTTAAGTGGACGGAAGCGAACCATATTCAAACTAGTAGGTACAAACAAGGTGTGGATATACTCGCCAAACTTAATCATTTGGATCCCATTAATAGACACTTCTGCCGAACGGCGCATCATATTAAATAGGCTGACCCGCATGTGTCTGGCAAATCGCTCGTTGACGATTTCCAGTGTCGGCATTCTTCCCCGGACGATCCGATCTTGCGAAGAAAAGTCATACTCCAGCGCAGTGCCATCGCCCTGTACTTCTTCTACGTCATCTTCTTCGACTTCGTCTACTCCGTGAAGTAGCGCATCGATTTCATCTTGGGATAATAAGTCGCTCAATCTCTTTCTCGCTTTTGCTTATTGCATCACAAAACCGGTAAACAATACTTGCTCTACCAATTCATTACCTGACACGTCTTTCAAGGTTTTCTGAACTTCCTTTAAAGCGTTATCACGTATGGCAGCTTTGCCCGCTTCTGTGATTAAATCATCAGCATTCGCTTGGCTAAATGCTCTGTTCAATGCCCCTTGAATCGACGGTATGTGCATTTTCACTTGCTCTTCAGCACTGCTGCCGCGAACCATAAGCTGCACTTTAATTTCGACTAAACGGTCTCTATTTGCGCCTGGCACGTTAAACGTAATCGGATTAGGAATAGCCACATAAAGTGCGGTTCCCGTTTTTACAGCCTCTGACGTTTCACCACCATCCCCCTCCATTTGGGCTTGCTCTTCACCTTCCATTGTAACGACCTCGTCTTCACCACCAAGCAAAAAATACGCTGCGCCACCACCACCTAGCAGTAAAACAACCACTATGATGATAATCATCATGAGTTTGCTTTTCTTGCCACCCTCTTCCATTTGTAATTCTTCTTCAGCCATGCCGACACCCTGTATAATATTTTGCTGGTATTATCGTTCTTACTCAGAAAATCGCAATCTATAAGCCATACCTAAGTGTCAAACAAAGTAATCAATACCCCCTAAAGAGCCATTGACAATAGGTTGTTGTAATATCCCCTCAGGCACCTCACCATCGGCACTCCCCTGCTCTGAACTGCGTCCCGGTGCATCACCTGAGCCGCCACCGGCCGTTTGCTGTTCTTGTTCTTGGGATTCTTGTTCAACCGATGATTGACCTAACTCAATGCCTTTTTCTGCAAGCATCTCTTTTAATCTCGGCGCGGCGTTATCAATCGCCTCTTTCGCATGTATCGATTGCACCACAAAGCTCACGTTCGCTGATTCACCGCTGACTGACACTTTTACATGCATCGAGCCCAATTCAGCTGGGTCAAGGCGAATATCGGCAACCAACTGATTGGCATTCACCATGAAGCGTACTTTTTCAGCCAATTGCTGATGGGCCTCTGGTTTGGCCAAATTCAAGGCTTTGTCGAATTGTCCTTGCTGCAATTGATTGGCTTTGTTGTGTTCGACCATGTTAATACCTAGCTCTCGATAAGTCGCATTTGCCGTTTGCTGATGCGAGGCTTGCTCGAGTGCGGTGCTCATCAATTGCGCCACGTCCAATATTTGAGACACAGAGCGCGTCGCCAATTCTACCTGTTCTTGCTTATTAGAAAGCATATTGCTTGCCAACTCTGGTGACGCTTTTATGGCGTCATTCACCAAGGCTTTTAGATCGATGCCAGGCTCTCGCCCTTTTTCGAGCTGCGCTTTTACTTCATCTAAACCGGTTTTAAGGGCAGCGACAAAGTCAGCCGTGCCGCTGGGGTTGCCATCAGCGTCAACTTTATTAATAAGGGTGTTCAAATTTACATTAGCAGTTGAGCTTAATTCGGCGTCTGCTTGCAGCGCCCCTTTTAACATGGCATTACTTGTTGCGTCCCCTGCAGTGCTAGCGGTTCCTCCCTTTTGTAATTCTTTGGCAAGTAGCGCTAATGCACTTTCAAGCTTCTCGGGTGGTAACTGTAATAGCTTTTTCAATTCAGGCGCACTGTCTAACATTGCTAGTTGTTGCTGGGTTAAGTCACTTTCTAAGGCCAAGGGTTCGGTTTGACCAGTACTTTGCTCGCTTAATGCTGCGCCTTCAAGCAAATCAGCTGTGCTGACAGCCACAGCGTTCGCAGTCTCTGGAACGCTATTTAGGGCATCACCCTTAGCTGGCGTTGTAACGCTCATCAAGCTAACCACAGCTTCTGCAATACCTGCTAGCGCTTCATCGCTTATGACTTTATCTTGCTGGAGTAATTGCTTTTGTGCCAAATCCAGCGCAGCAAGTTCATTTTTTAGTGAGTCACTATCTAGCGCGCCTTCGCCTTTAGCGTCGAAGGTGCCTAAATCGTATAAACGTGAGCTGCCATCTACTTGTTGTTGACCCACAATCAGTGATTCTAATTCTTTAAGCAATTCTGGGTTATTCTGAAGTAGCGCCATCATTTTACCGACGTCATCATCAATGGTGAGCTCTGTTCCTTCATCAGCCACTTCGTGCCCAGGTACTAATGCCTTATCTGCATTCGCCTGAGTCTTTTCTCCGAAAATGTGATTTAACAAAGCCAGAAGCAATGCTTCCTCGTCGCCGTTCGCGCTATCAGCCAGTTTATTATCATTTAACGTGTTGACAGGAACGTCAGTCCCGCTTGCACTGGCAAGAGCGCTGTCTTGCCCTTTGCCGCTAATAGCGTCTTCACTATTGAGTGCAAGTTGTTCAATAATTGAAAGCCAGTGATTAGCATCTGCTTCATTTTTGCTACCCGTCGTGATTCGTGAATTTTCAGTATTGCCCTTTGAGGTATCAATTTGCTGTTTATCATTTGCCGTTAACCCAGTTTCATCAGGTGCGGTATCGACTGGCGAGTCAGATTTTCTTGTCTCTTTATTGTCACTCACTTTGCCAGTGTTAGCACTGTCGGGAGGGTTCTTGTGAGAGTACTCTTCTTTAGTGCCCAGATGTTTTTCCGGTGCCAGCTTATCTTTCGCCGTGGTTTTTGGCTCTGAGCTTAGTTTCGGTTGCGTAGTTTCTTTGGGCGAATGCTGAGTCTTATTTTCCTTGGCCAGCATATAGGCAAATTCATCCGCGTTTTGCAGCTTGGGTAGGCTTTCGTCACTCACATCAACCGCATAAGCGGCAACGTCTGATTTTGCGGTGGCAATATGTTGCAGCATCTAAAATCCTCTACACTCAAAAACGAATAACAATTTACTTTATTAAAAACAATACCTTAAAATATGATTCTGCATTACTGAATAGTAAATGTGGCAATTTTCACGTCTTAAGTATGCATTGTTTTGTGTACTTGCTAAGGGACACAGCAATCTTCATTCCAAAGTAACTCTAGGCACTTCGCTAATCATAAAGATGCTGAGATATTTTCGTACGCTGGTAGGTGCTAGGTGGTAGGTAATACCTATTCCAGTAAATAATTGCTGACTGATTAATTATTTGCTGGGGTTAGTATAGGCAACGAACTGAAATGATAGACATGCGAATGAAATGCGACGTTAATGGTCGCTTAGATACAATTATTTGCTACGGATGAATTTTTGTAACGCGAGCTCGTCAAGCATCTGTTGCTCTGCTCGATCCTGTTTTTGTTGTATCTTAAGGGCCTGTTTATCCAGTAGCATCTCGACTGCTTTTCGCTTTCTTTGCTGGGCAAGCCACTGTGTTTTACGCTGCTCAGCCACCACCAGCGCATTACTGACTTGTTTTGTTTGTTGTTCACAGGCCGCGTCAATTTTGCCGACAAATGACTGGTGCTGCCCGTAATTTTTGGCGGCTAACCCTAGCTGACCTTTTCGGATCCCTTCTTTCAAATAATTTACCCGATATTGCTCAAGTCCACTAAGTTTGTTTTGATTATCAACCACATTTTGCTGCGCCAACTGATAATCGGTCGCCATCTTTTGTTCTTTTCGTCGCTCCCAATCAGCGACCATTTGCAATTGCTTACTTACCGGCATTTCGAGCTCCGTGACTATATGGGGAAAACCTTATTAAAAAAGTCATCAATGCTAAGCAACTTATATTCTTTAAATAAACAGGCATTATACTGGCCCCAACCCGGTACCCAACTTAACCATCGTTTCTACACTCTCATCAAAGGGTAAGATTTGCTGCATGCCTTGTTGTAAAAAAGCATTGATCGCAGGCTCAGCCTTAATGGACAAATCAATGCGCGGATCGTTACCCCTGGTATAAGCACCAATACTGATGAGGTCACGATTTTGCTGATAAGTTGAGTAGACTTGGCGAATACGCCGCGCCACTTGAACATGTTCAGGGCTTACGACCATGGGCATCACTCGACTTATGGAGGCTTCGATATCTATAGCAGGGTAGTGCCCAGAGTCAGCTAATTGACGAGAAAGCACAATATGCCCATCCAAAATAGCCCTAGCTGAATCGGCGATAGGATCTTGTAAATCATCTCCTTCGGTCAACACGGTATAAAACGCAGTAATCGAACCTTGGTGTTCACCGCCATTTCCTGCACGTTCCACTAATGCGGGTAAACGTGCAAATACTGACGGCGGATACCCTTTAGTCGCTGGCGGCTCACCAACAGCAAGGGCTATTTCTCGCTGCGCCATGGCGTAACGCGTCAGTGAGTCCACTAGCAACAACACATTCATACCTTTGTCGCGAAAATACTCCGCGATAGTCACCGCGGTTTCACACCCTTTTAAGCGCATCAGGGGCGAGGTATCAGCTGGCGCAGCAACCACAACGGATTTTTGGCGCTCTTCATCGCCTAGTATATCTTGAATAAATTCTTTTACTTCTCGGCCCCGTTCACCGACCAAACCAACAACAACCACGTCGGCGCTTGTTCCTCGGGTCATCATACCCAATAATACGCTCTTACCCACGCCACTGCCGGCAAACAAGCCCATACGCTGACCACTGCCAACCGTGATCATACTATTTATGGCGCGCACGCCTACGTCCAGAGGCTCTCTGATAGGTTTCCTAGATAAGGGATTCATAGGTGGGCGCGTTAATGGCACACGTTTCTCAGCTTTAATGGCACCTAAACCGTCCAAAGGTTGGCCGTTTCCATCAACCACTCTGCCTAATAGCGACATGCCAACAGGTAATCCTTGTTCGCGATTAAGGGGTTGAACGCGTGAGCCTGGTACTATGCCTTTCACTGCTTGAGTGGGCATTAAATAGGTAATGTGTTCGGCAAACCCCACTACTTCAGCTTCTATTTCACCGTCTACAGTTTGTATTAAACATTGGCTCCCCACTGGCATTTGACACCCAACCGCTTCGAGGGTTAACCCGATACCACGCACCAACTTGCCTGCTGCAACGACCGGAGCTTGAGGGACTTGTTGCTGCAGTGCTTTAATATTCCCTAAGATATCCAGAGGCATAGCTAACTACTCGTCTTCGCTAGCATTAATAGTATCTAAGCCCTGCTCTAGCAGAAACTTGTCGAGCACGTCTTTAACGCGACGCTCTATGCTTACATCTACCGCATTGCTTTGTGTCACGATGTCGCAGCCACCTTGAGATAAATTGGGCGCTTCAATTAACTGCCATCCGTGTTTCTCAATTTCTTGCTCACTAAAGTGCTCAGTCACCAACACTAAATCATCTGGATGAAGGTGAATTTGATACTGGCGCTCATTGATCGGTAGCGCTTTTAGCCCTTCACTAATCGCATTAAAAATAATATCTGAGTTAGTTTTAATTTCGGCCCTAATCACTGATTTCGCTAGGGATACGGCCAACGAAACAAGTTCTTTCTGCAGTGTTTCTTCTACCAACGCAACCGGGTTGTGCAAGGTGTCTAACAGGCTGCGCCAGCTCTCTAATTGTTGATTAACACTTTCTTGAGCCTCGGCTAATCCTTGGGCTTTACCTTCTTCAAGTCCCTGCGCCAAGCCTTGTTCTTTGCCTTGTTCAACCCCTTCTTGATGACCCTTTTCTAAGCCCTCTTTTTTGCCTTCTTCAAACCCTTCACTTTGAGCAGCCTCTCGAATGGATTCGATTTCTTGAGCGGTAGGGGGCGCGAACTCCTCCTCTTCTTCTACTTGATTTTCAGGGGGTTCGTATTTCCAGTTCGAACGTCGATTTAACGCATTAGTCGTGGTTTCAACTGCCTTACGCTCATCTTCAACGAAAGGCAAATCCCAAGCGCTAATGTGTTTGTCTTGCTCACCATCGTAATCGTTCATTGCATGTCTTTGCTGTTAGCTAGCGTCTTATAAGAATTCATCACCGCCTCCGCCTCCAAGCATAATTTCACCCGCATCGGCTAAGCGACGAGCCACAGATAATATTTCTTTTTGCGCTGCTTCGACTTCACTTAAACGCACTGGACCCAGGGCTTCTAAATCATCAAGCAACATGTCTGCGGCTCGCTTAGACATGTTGGCGGTAATTTTAGTTTTGAGGGCATCATCTGCCCCTTTAATCGCTTTGAGTAGAGCGTCTTGCTGAACCTCACGCAAGATAGCTTGAATGGCTCGGTCGTCTACTTCTGCTAAGTTGTCGAATACAAACATAAGATCTTGAATTTGCTGACTCATTTCTTCGTCTTGTTCACGGATTGCATCCATCAACTGGCCTTCAATGTTGGTATCAAGGTAATTCATGATATCCGCTGCAGATTTCAAGCCGCCCATTTTTGCCGCCTGGGTGCCCGCTTGTCCAGCAAACTGCTTCTCCATGATTTCGTTTAATTCTTGTAACGCTGCAGGCTGGACTTCTTCTAGATTGGCTACGCGCATCATTAAATCTAAGCGCACTTTCTCTGGGAATTGGGCAAGAATTTCAGCTGATTGTTCAGCATCCAAATAAGACATAACAATCGTTTGAATTTGTGGGTGCTCATTGCGAATAATACTGGCAACCTGTTTTGAATCCATCCACTTGAGAGAATCAAGGCCTTTGGCACCGGTCCCCATCAAAATTTGATCGATAAGGTTCGCCGCTTTGTCTTCACCAAGGGCAGAGGTCAAAGCGCGTTTTACAAAGTCTTGGCTTTGGAAGCCGATGGTGCTGTATTTTTGAATTTCATCAATGAAGTGTTTATGTACAGCTGTGATTTTGGGCTGAGTCATATCATCAATTTGCGCCATCGCTTGACCTAACCTTTGTACCTGCTTGGGCTCAAGATGCTTAAGAATTTGGGCCGCATCTTCTTCCGTCAAACTGAGCAGTAAGATAGCTGCTTTTTCAACGCCTTCTAATTTTCCAACGTCATAACCGCTTTCTGCAGTTCCGGTTGTTGCTGGTGCTGTATTTTCATCTGGCATGATGTTTATCTCTTACTCGTAACTTAGATACGCGCTGCTTAGATTATTCGTCTTGTAACAACCAGTTTTTAACCACTTGCGAAGACAACTCTGGCTCGTTAGCCACCAATGCGCGAACAGCCTTCAGTACATCTTCGTCTTTGTGCAAATCAGGTAACATAAAGCTACCGTCAGCGGCAAAACCAACCTGTGAGTCATCAAACTCTTGCGACAACATACTGATGGTTTCATCACCTAAGTCTAACCCCTCATCTGCATCGAACTCATCTTTTGAGGTGGTCTCTTCAGGGTAAATAAGTTTACGTAGCATCGGACGAACCACGGCCAAAAGCAACACGATTATTACCAAACCGCCAATCACTAACTTCAGGATAGGCATAAATTTAGGGTCTTCCCAAATGGGCAGTTCTTCTAACGCGACCTCACCTTCCCGGCTAAAAGGAATGCTCACAACTTCCAGTGAATCACCGCGGGTAACATCAAAACCTATGCCCCCTTGTAACAAACGGCGGATATCAAGTAATTCAGCCTGCGAACGAGGAACAAGTGTACTTGTGCCGTCTTCACCTACTGTCGACACATGATCAAGGGCTACCGATACACTCAAGCGACGAATGACGCCAGTTTGCTGCTTAGTGTGGCTGATGGTGGTATCTAGCTCGTAATTTCTCGTTTCTTCTTTGTGATTACGCCCTGGTACTGTTGTTTGTGTGTTACTTGCGCTAGCTTCTTCGGGGATATTCGAATCGAGCGGAGGTTGATTGGTCAAGGCACCAGGTATACCACCTAACATGCCGCCAACACTGTTGTCTTCTACTGTCATTTCACTGCGCACAGCAGGTAAGTCAGGATTGTAACTGCGTTTGGTTTGCTCAACAGCGGTAAAGTCCATGGTCACATCAGCTTGAGCGGTATAGTTACCCAGACCAAGAACGGGGATCAAAATAGAATCAATTTTCTGCAAGTACTCAGTCTCGCGCTTACGCTCCATTTCAAACTCTTTTTTACTTCTCGCCGCTTCACTGTCTTGTGAACCTGAATTGAGAAGCCGCCCATTGCTGTCGGTTACTGTGACACGCTCAGGCTCTAAGCCCTGCACCGCAGATGCAACAATGTCCACGATAGAGCTCACCTCTTCATTGCCCATTATCGCACCGCGTCTTGAGGTTACGACGACGGTAGCGCTGGCTTTTTTCTCACGGCGGGCAAATACATTCTCTTTCGGCAAAGCCAGTAATACTTTCGCACGCGTTACCGCGCTCATTTCTTCCAATGTGCGCGCTAATTGTTGTTCACGCGCATGCTTTAAACGTACCTTTTCAACACGTTGGCTCACACCGAATCCCATATCTTGCATGATGATGTCGGTGCCTTCAGACACGCCTTGGCTTAGGCCTTGGCGAGCCATACCTAACTTAATATTTTGATATTGATCAGCGCTGACATAAACAGTATTACCTTCAAGGCGGTAATCCACTTGGTTCTGGTCAAAATAATCTAACGCTTCAATCAACTCTTGGGTTTGCATCTTCGCTAGCGGACGATAATCAGGCTCCTGTGCCCAAATCATAATAAATACCGCTATCGCCACACATATGACTAAAGCCACAACGAGTGTCAGTTGACGAACCATGTCGGTGGAGCCAAGTGAATCCATAAAACCAGATTTTTGCTCTGCTTCTGAACCACTTGAATATGGATCCGCGCCGGCATTGCTCATTGCCAATTCTGTACCTGTTGCTTCTGCCACGAGTTAGCTCCTAAACCGGCATGTTCATAATGGTTTTGTAGGCTTCGAGTACTTTGTTACGTACTTGAATAGTGGCCTCAAACGCTATACTAGACTTTTCTTTCGCTACCATGACATCCGCTAAACTGAGACTTTTATCTCCCATTTCAAAGCGCTCTGCTTGGCTTTTAGCGTCTAACTGCATAGAGTTGACTGACTCAATCGCTTGGCCAAGCATATCGGCAAAGTTTTCCCCTGATGGATTGACCTGGATACCATTCAAGCTGGCAGGATTGATTTCACCTAATCCTGCTTTGCTTTGCAAAGCCATGCTTTGCATGTCTTGATAAAGAGATTGTGCCTTGATATCCATGATGTGCTCCTGGCGAATTGATGAGATGACGGTATTCAGTCTCAACCAGTTAAAAGCAAAGTTAGTGCCAATAAAAATAAACCATGTATTTCAAGGCTTTACATTGATTTTAGCACGATATGAAAACATGACGGTTTATTGACATAAAACTAAAGTTTACTGATTTATGTGAGTAACAATCGTAACGAACCGGTAAACGGGAGTAAAAGAATGAGAAGTCTACTTTAGGGGTAAAAAAACCGCCTATCGTTTAGGCGGTCAATGGTGGTATTACGTTAGCCGTAGTGCAGTGCCAACACTTACATTTTGATTATTTGTAAAACGGTTTAGGCTGGTAACTCAATACCTACTTCGCGCATTTTAGCTAATTTATAACGCAGTGTGCGTGGGCTAATCCCCAATCGTTCTGCTACGTCTTTCCTGCGTCCTTGGCAAGACTGTAAGGTGTCCAAGATAATTTGATGCTCTTGCTGACGAAGCTCCGAACCTAATTTACTTTCATCTTCTTCAATAATTTGTTCGTGGTTATTGTTTAACTCACTTTCAATCGATTCAAGCATAAGATCATCAGCTTCGATTTTTTCGCCATCGCATAAAATGAGCGCTCGCTGCACAACATTTTCTAATTCTCGTACGTTGCCAGGCCAGCTATGCTGTAACATTTTACTGCGCGCTGAAGAAGAAAAGCCGAGGGCGCTCGCACCTTGTTTACTACGATGACGAGCCACTAAATGCTCCGCTAATGGCACTATGTCCCCTGGGCGTTTATCAAGGGGCGCCCACGTTAGCGGAAATACGTTAAGACGATAATACAAATCTTCACGGAATAAACCCTCGTCCACCGTTTGGCGAATATTCCGGTTACTAGTAGCCACGACACGCACATCCAGTGGGATCATTTTACGGCTACCGAGGCGCTCTACTTCTTTTTCTTGGAGTACGCGCAGTAATTTAGCTTGCAAACCTAAATCCATCTCACTTATTTCATCAAGCAAAATGGTGCCACCTTGGGCTTGTTCGAACTTGCCTGGGCACGCCTGAATAGCGCCAGTAAAGGCACCTTTATCGTAACCAAACAACGTTGCTTCAAGCATATTTTCAGGAATAGCGGCGCAATTTATTGCCACAAATGGCTGATCCGCCCGAGAAGACTGATCGTGAATGTACCGGGCTAACACCTCTTTGCCTGAACCACTTGGCCCAAGCACCATAACGGTTGCATCAGATTGCGCGACTCGTTGGGCGAGTTGCAGTAACTTGACACTACTTGGGTCAGCAACAATGGGGTCGTATGAGAGAACTTTTTGAGCAGGCGCATAACGCCCTACTAGATTCAGCAATACTTCTGGCGCGAAGGGCTTTGATAAGTAATCCGTTGCGCCATCGCGCATAGCCGTCACTGCATCGTCGATGGTGGCATAGGCTGTCATCAATAGCACAGGAACATTTGGATATTTGTTTTTTAAGCTGCGTAATAGCGATAATCCACTCATTTCGCCCATTTGAATGTCGCTCACGACCAGATCGATAGCTTCTTCATTCATCATCATCATACCGCGCTCTGCGCAGTCTGCAGCTAATACGTTATATCCGCCAAGTAATAGCGTGTCGACTAAAGCTTCACGCAAACCTGCATCATCTTCGACAATAAGGATCGTTGTTTTAGACATAAAATTAACTCCTCGCCTGTTGGGCGTGAATGTTTGTTGCTCCAGCGGATAAGCCGTCATCTGCGGTTCGCGTTAATATGGGCAGCACGATAGTAAAACATGCGCCACCAGAGGCTAAGTTTGAAACACTGACTTCGCCCTGATGAGACTGCACGACGGTTTTAACGACAGCTAACCCCAGCCCTGTACCTTGGCTGCGAGTGGTAAAAAACGGTTCAAATATATGATCAATCTTGTCTTTGGGGATACCGGGGCCGTTGTCAGTCACTGTTAAGCGCATGCAATCAGGCTTTAGGTCATCTCTTTGAGCGCTAAAAACAATGCGAGCACCGTTTGGTTTGGCAATCAGCGCGTTGTGAATTAAGTTTTGCAACGCACCGCTTAAAGCAGTCTTGTTGCCGATAAAATGAATATTTGGCTCGGGTAATATGATATCTAAGATACCGCCACTCCTATTGAGCATGGCTTCACTGCCAGCTTTCACTTCACGCATCATGTCCTCAAGAGAGATATCCACGAGTACTTGTTCATTGCCACTTTTGGCGAACAGTAGCATGTCGTTTACTTGGCCTTCTAAATCACGTAAACGAGAGAGCAATTTATCACTGAAACGCTGGCGAGACTCCTTTGCCAAATCTCCGCTAGATAAGTTAGCGGCATATAACATAGCTGCAGATAACGGCGTGCGAATTTGATGAGCCAATGAGGCGACCATTTTGCCTAAAGAAGACAATTTTTGCAGGTGGCCGATGCGCTGTTGAAGTTGGCGCGTTTCGGTCAAATCCGTCAATACAATGAGCTGACCTGGTTCGTTTACCAAGGGAGTGATAGACAATTTTACTTTGCGACCGTCAAACAAGGACACTTCATGCCCATCGTCAGCTTGAGGTTTAAAAGAGCGCTTGATGATATTACGCCACACTTGCCCTTCCAACGGCTCACCCAACAGTGATTTAGCTAAATGATTGGCCTGCTTCACATGGCCTTTACCATCAATAACTACCACACCTGCAGGCATGACTTGTAATAAGTGTTCCAACCTAGTGGCTTGTTGACGCAGAGCCTGAATGTCTTGCGTGGTGTCAATTGGACCAAGCGAGGAAGTGCTATTTACATCAACAGAATTTGAGAACGATATAACAGCCCCTTTTGAAGAAGGTGCCTGAGTCGTGTTTTGGGTCTGTAAATTACTTAATGCCATATGTTCCTCACGTCAAAACTTAGACAGATTGAATACAGCTGTAAGGTAAGCACATCCTATGCCAATAAAATAATAGTGAAATATCAATTAGTTACTGAAAAAAATGTGTCATTTTTTTGTCGAAGGAGGGTTTGCGAATATTCGAAAAGAGAAGCTAGGCTTTGCTAATATCGTATTTCCGCATCTTTTCTACTAAGGTGGTACGGCGCATTCCTAGCACTTCGGCTGAGCGAGCAACGACCCAGTCCTGCTGCTCCAATGCTTGGGAGATTAAGCTGACTTCCATCTCTGAAATATACTCTTTGAGGTTAATCCCCTCTGGAGGTAATTCAGTAGAATTATTGCTCTCGTCGTAGTTTTCGTCACTGTCACTTTCTGCGTCAGCTGAAAACAAGGCGTTAAGCGCTTCGCGCTCGAGTAATTCTTCTGGGTAGTCAGGCTCATAATCATCAGCATCTAAATGCTGGTATTTATGTGGTAAATCCCCGACATCAATTAATTGGTTGGGGTATAAAATCATCAGGCGCTCAACAAGGTTAGATAGCTCTCTAACGTTACCTGCCCAACTATGCTCCATGAGCGATTTCATCGCATTTTCGGTAAATTTGATCTGAGCGTTTTCTCGCTCCATGCGTGAAACGAGTTCCTGTAAAAGAAGAGGAATATCTTCGTGCCGCTCGCGCAGTGCCGGGCTATCGATAGGAAAAACGTTCAAGCGATAATATAAATCCTCTCGAAAGCGCCCTTGCTCAATCATTTCTTCGAGATTTCTGTGTGTTGCAGCAACGACCCGAACGTCACAGCGAATAGGCTTCATTCCCCCTACCCGTTCATAAGTGCGTTCTTGCAGCACACGTAACAATTTCACTTGCATTTGCAAAGGCATGTCGCCGATTTCATCTAAAAATAGGGTGCCGCCTTCGGCCAATTCAAAACGGCCTTTGCGAGAACTCACGGCGCCCGTAAATGCTCCTTTCTCATGACCGAACAGTTCACTTTCAAGCAACTCGCCAGGTATGGCCCCACAATTAACTGGAATGAAAGGGCTTGTACCACGCTTCGACAAATAATGTACGTTACGAGCAATGACTTCCTTGCCGGTTCCTGATTCACCGAGAATAAGTACGTTTGCGTCAGTCGGCGCGACTTGCTCAATAAGGTGCCTTACACTTTGAATTTGATTGCTTTTGCCCACTAAACTGCGAAACAGTTTTGTTTTATTTTGCGGTGTGGTGTTGCGGTTGGGTTGCATCCGACGATGCTCTTGGCATCGATGTAACATTTGCGTCAGTAACGGGTAAGTCACTGCCCCATCAACGGTGCCTACTCGGTTGGCACCGGACTTAAAATTTGGATCTTTACTATCAACTAGAATAAAAGGTTGCTGGGGAAATTTATCACACAGCTCACCCGCTAAATCAATATTCAGAGCATCAATCAATACAGCATCAAAAACAGGATGAGATTTGAGAGTACTGACAGCTTGCTCGAATGCGATAGCAGTACTGCTTTCACCGAGAAAGGTCAATATGGTGTTCAGATTATGCCCGAGCGTGGGTCGCCCACTGATAATCAGAATATTACTCATGCAGCCCTCAATATTTTCGTGTTAATTAACTGTTTTACTTCTGGTTTTAATTTTAACCATTCATTGGTGATTAGCAATAGAGGAATGAGGGCTAAATTTAAAGGTTATAAAAATTAAAAATAAATCCCAAGTATAACAAAGAGTTAAAAAAATCATCTATGACTAAAAGCTAGGTGGAACATGATTCAAAACGCACAAAAAAACAGCATAAAAAAAGGCCTGAATGGCCTTTAGTTTATCGCAGCTTGTTTATTAACCATTTAATAAACTAAGTACTTGTCCTTGCTGTTGATTTGCTTGAGCCTGCACAGAGATGCTCGCTTGGCCAAGTATATTGGCTGCAGCGCTATCCGCCGTTGCTTGCGCGTAGTCTGTGTCTTGAATACGACTGCGGGCTGCAGCAACATTCACATTTGACTGAGTTAAGTTACGCGCTGCACTCTCAAATTGGTTTTGCGTAGCCCCCAAATCGGCTCTAGCGGCGCCAACAAACTCGGCCGCTTCATCTGCAACCGCTAATGCTTCTTCGGCACCTTGCGCTGTGCTTAGGTCTACATTTAGCACATCAGTTAAACTTGCGGCAACATCTTGAGTAGCCACACCGATTTTCTGCCCCGCATTGGCACCAATTTGAAAATCAATATTGCCGGCATCACTTAGTAGTGACTTGCCGCCGAATTCAGTTTGCTCAATCGTTTGGGATATATTCTCTTGTAACTGAGACACTTCAGCTTGAATGGCTTGGCGATCTGAGTCGCTCAAAATCCCATTACCGGCCTGTACCGACAATTCACGAATTCGGCTTACATCATCATTAATACCAGATAAGCCACTCTCTGCGACTTGCGTTAACGACACGCCATCATAAGCGTTAGTTACCGACTGACGGTTGCCTTCAACCTGAGAGGTCAACCTGTCAATAATCTGCTGAGCAGCGGCTCCATCTGCGGCACTGTTGATCTTTTTTCCAGAAGCTAGCTTCTCAAAGATCGACTCCTGTCTTTGCTGAACTTGTTGCAACAAAGATGAATTAGACTCTGTATTTAGATTAATCATATTTTTCTCCTAGAAATTGTACCTCTACAACTTCTTAAAACCTGAATTAAGATTAGCAAAATATGGGTTAAAAAGTAAGCAGCGAAAAAGTATGTTTTACGATACCTCTCTATTGGGAGCAATACTTAGGTGCAATTAAGTCTATTTGTTAGTCCAATTCTGGCGTGAAAATGTAGCGTTTGATGATGCGGCTCTAGATTTCTGTATTTTCATCAAATGCTTATGTAGACTTTGTGTCAAATAATTAGCAGTAAAACGGCCCAGTTATTGCAGATTTTGCCATTGACCTTGTGTCAATGACGTTTCGACGAGTATCCCAGCGCTATGGGTTGAAACGCTTAGTACTGAGTAATTGAACCGTCGCTACTGATAATCATAACAACCGTGACTATAAGTGAACCATGTTAAAAAATATTCGCCTGCACTTAGAGAAAGATGAAGAAAAACAAGCCGCATTGGATGATGCTCTAGCTAAAAGCATTGTTGAAACACGCAGCAATAGCTTTAATGCATTTCAGCGCAATATTCCTTCACTTCTTCCCTTGATCAAAGATTCTAAGCTTTCAAACCTATCTTTATTTATTAATAAGTGGGGCGAGACCAATATCGTTGATTATGGAATAGGCAGAACATTTTATGGTTTTCACCCTCAAGAAGAAATAAATCAGCAGGTAGCGCAGTCACTTGAACATTGCCCTAGTGTTGAGTTTCACAAAACAAAAATACAATCAAAGCATACTGATACGCTCACAGACCCATTAGATTTTACCCAACTGGAAAGCTTTAAGACCGAGCAAGCCATGGGTCCTATGCCAGATGAAGTGGAATGTTTAGTGGTACTGGGCTGTGGCCTCGGTTTGCACATAAAGCAATTACTTGAAGCGCGAACGATTAAAAACCTCATTATTTATGAACCTGAAGTGCAGTACTTTCAATGCTCAACAATGGCGACGCCTTGGGCTGATATTTTTGCTTTAGCCAAAGCAAAAGGGACTTCACTGTTCATTCAAATAGAGAAAGATGGCAGAGACTTACTGTCGGATATAAACGAACTTAGGGAACACATTTCCTTAACCCGTTTTTATGTTTATAAGCACTATAATCAGCAGGTGTTCGATTCGATTCATCAGGATATCTGCACGCGTAGCTGGGAAGAAATTAGCAATAATGGCTTTACCATCGCGCGCGAGAAAAGTCATTTAGAATACGTACCATTCTGGACGCCTAAACTAGACTTAAATACGCACCGCCAAGTGTCACCCCAGAGCGCGTTATTCAAACAGAACCTAGGCGCATTTAAAAAATACTTCCCAAATATTTATCAGCAATATAAAGACTACAAACCCAAGATTTGGTTGCCAATTAAAAACCAGTCTGAAGAGGTTAACGTACTAAAGTCTGAGGGGTTGTATACCTGGTACGGTAACTCACCTAAGCAAGACTGCATTTTAAATTTTGAGAATTTTAACGAGCAACCGAATAAAGATGGTTTAGTGCTTGGTTATAAAGGCACTAAACTCGCGCACTATATCCACTATCAGTTTGTAAACGAGACTCAAGATCTTTTAAAAGAAGCAGAAGAAGAAGTGGGTGAATTACCCGAGACAATAGCTTCTATTATCATGTTCGGGCTGGGTATTGGTTACCAATTAGAAAAATTGCTGGAAGAACACACGGTGGAAAAACTGTTTGTTTGCGAGCCAAATCCTGATTTTTTTTACGCGTCTTTGTTCGCCATAGATTGGCAAGCCATCTTTGAAAAAGTAGAAGCCAGTGATGCACGCATATATCTAAATGTAGGTGATGATGGCACTCACTTATTCAATGACCTGCTAAACCAATTCCACTCGATTGGTCCCTATATTTTAAATAATACCTATTTTTACCAAAGCTACTATAACGCTTCACTCAATAGCGCCATTGCCCAGCTCAGGGAGCAGCTTCAGGTGGTTATCTCCATGGGAGAATACTTCGATCATGCCTATTACGGCATCGAGCACATGAAAGAAGGGTTCCGGCGCGATTATCCAGTACTCATGAATACCCCATCGCAATTCCTAAGTTATGAAGATAAGGAAGTCCCGGTTTTTATAGTAGGTAATGGGCCCTCGTTAGATATGTCGATTGAGGCAATCAAAGAATGGCGTGACCAAGCTATCGTCATTAGCTGTGGTACCGCCCTCCAGGCGCTTTATAAGAATGGCATCACGCCAGACTTCCACGCCGAAATTGAGCAAAACCGCAGCACCTTCGATTGGCCGGTGTTGATAGGTGATTTAGACTATTTAAAAGAAATAACGCTTATTTCCTGCAATGGGATTCACCCAGACACATGCGAGTTATACAAAGATGTTTTGATCGCTTTCAAAGAAGGGGAATCATCAACAGTTTCTGCATTAAGTGTACTAGGAAAGCAGCACTTCGAAGTACTTAAGCAATCCTTCCCTACTGTTAGTAATTTTGTAACTAACATTATTAGTGTACTGGGCTTCAACCATATTTATTTAATGGGTGTAGATTTAGGTTTTGTTGATGTAAACCATCATCACTCGAAGTCTTCTGGCTATTACCAAGAAGATGGTAAAGAAACCTACGACTACTCGACCGCTAATATCACCTCACTTGTTGTACCAGGTAATTTTAGGCCTAAGGTAAATACTAAACATGAGTTTAAAGTATCACGGCAGATCATCGAGCAAGTCACTTACCGAAAGCCAAAAGAACAAACCTTCTACAATTGTAGCGACGGAGCGAGAATCAAAGGAACAACCCCACTTGAGATCGATAATCTACTCATCATGGCGAGCAATGATGAGCGTGACCATGCTTTGGAAAAACTGCATAAAAAGGTTTTCTCAACCAAGCACAGTACCCACTTTATCGAAAAATATGAAAAGCAATTCTCACATGAATTAATGCTTGAAGAAGTGCAGCAACTGCAAGAATTGGTTGAGGAACACTTATCAACACCTGACGATATAACTAAGCTGATTAATGCTCAAAAAGAGTTACTGTTTGATTCTTATCAGACGGGCCACTCTCTGCTGTTTTACTATATGTATGGGACGGTAAATTATGCCAATGCGATTTTTACAAAACTTTCACTTCAACATTCAGAGAGATTTAAAAGTGTTGAACTTTGCATTACTGCCACATCCAAATGGGCTAATTTACTCAGGAATTTAAAAGAGTTTTTGTGTTTCTCTCAAAATACAAAATATTTTGATACATCAGGCTTCAATGTTTGGAAGAGAGAATCTAAATACTTAGAAGAAGTGGGATTCGGCAGGTCAATATTAATCGTTACTAAAGATCCTAATTTTGAAAATAGCATCAAATGGAATTTAAAAGTTCATTTTCCATTTATAAATAATATTTACTTTACTAAAAGTCCAATCAAGGAATACAAAACGAAAGATTTCGACTATGTCATTTATGAAGAGAATTCGAAAAATTCAAGTAAAAAAGGCCTCATAAACACTATTAGCCTAACGTCATCTAATGATGTTCGGAAAAATCCTTTTAATAATGAGATGCTACTTGCTAAACCCAATATAAATGATGAATCTGTAGTGAACAACTTAGTATCAACAACTTTTTTACTAATAAGATGTTGTTTAAGCTTATCTTCACCGTCATTTATTATCCCTAAATTATTAGGTTGTGATAAAACAAAATTCAATGAGGATGTTTTATATACAATACCAGGCGATTATATTGCCTTAGACTTTGTTCATTTCATTTCTATCTATAGAAAAGAAAAAATTGAATTAATATCTGAACAAGTAAAAACAAGGGGGAGATTGGTGCTAGGAAACATACGGATGAAACATTTATTACTTACTCTTACGACGAAAGAGAAGTTGAGCGAATATAGACATACACCGGCTGAAATCGAAAATTAAAAGGAATTAATATGCCAGGCATTTATGGATATACAAAAAGTGAATCAAATGAAGATAACATTCATTTAATGTCTACTGCTTTAATAGTTGACTCAAACGACCTAATAATTGACGATATAGTTAACGACTCTTCAATACAAATGTCTCATATACATTTAAAGTCAACTAAAAACCACAAAAAAACCTTTAATAAAAATGGAATTTTCATATCAATACAAGGTGAAAAATATAATTATATTGAAAATACTTTCGAGGAGTTACTTTACGAGTCATACATCAATCAAAAACTAAAAGATATATTGAGTAAAATTGATGGTTACTTCCATGCGATAATTTATGACAGTATTAATAAAAAAGTTCACCTGATATCTGATAGGTACGGCATGAGTTTATTGTATTATTGCTCTGCGGATAATAAGTTAGCTTGGAGTGCTGAAGTAAAAGGATTACTTGCCCTACCTAGAACAGATTACACTTTAAACGAAGACGCTATAAATTCTTTTCTCGAACTAGGTTATTTAGTTGAAAATGAGACGCTACTTAAAAATATCGAGCTAGTCCCACCTTCAACAATTATTACATATGATCTAAAATCAAGTAATTTAGAACAAACCACTTATTGGAAGTGGTCTGAAATTAAATTACAAAATGTTTCTTTTGATAGCGCTGTTGAACAACTTGGGACGCTATTTTTAGCCTCTGTAAAAAAACGATTTAGCCCGGATGAAAAAATGGGAGTATCATTGAGTGGGGGATTGGATAGTAGAGCGATCATTGCTGCTGTAAACACCTTGTATCCCGACTATATTGGAGAACTCTACACCTTTGGAATAGAAGGTTGTGACGATATAGAGATAGCTAAAATCGTAGCAAAGAAAACAAAGTGGAAGCATACAATATATAACTTTTCTGAATCTAACTGGTTTGAATCTCGTTTTAATTCTATTTGGCGAACTGATGGTATGCTAAGCATGATGCATATGCACGGAATTGAATTTCTAGAAGAGGTATCGAATAAAATCACGTTTAACTTAAATGGTTATGCTGGAGATGTTGTATGTGGTGGCGGCTGGTTAAATCATCTACCTCTAGATAAGCAAGCGAATAATAGTGACTTAAAACAGTTTTACAAAAATCAAACCGATAGAGTAGATTTTGATTCAGACTTTTATGCGATAGATAAATGTGAACCTCACCTTTTAATGAATAGAGTCAGGCGCTTTACTAATATGGGCAGTGTTAATAGCCTTCATAAAATAACTCAGAGAAAACCGTTTTTCGATAATAATCTAATTGAATTTGTATACTCTTTACCCGATGATTATAGAAAAGATAATAAATTATACGCTGATATGTTGATTAAGTTTTTCCCTGATTTTTTTGAAAGTATACCATGGCAAAAAACACGGAAAACATTACTAGGTAAAGAATCAAATTTACTATCATACCCAAAAATAAGCCGCGGATACATTAATTACGCAAAAGGAATAAGAGACGAAGAAGTCCTTCGTAAGATTACTAATATGCTGCATTATGAAAGTTCAAGATATAGTAAATTTACAAATATTGATCCTATCTCCCAATACCTAAATCCACACTTAGCTTCCTTTAAAGTTAACCATGTAGAAAATATCTTCAGGTTCGTTACTCTCGAATATTACCTCCAAAGAACATCCATTTTTCAAAGCTAACTAAAAGAAAATATACACAACCCTGAAACTTGTCAGTTGAAATAAAGGCAAAAAAAATGAAGAAAATTTTAATTTATGGAACGTCAAATAAAGCACTCGCTGAATTAACTGCACTGTCTTTACAATATGAAGTACTTGGCTTTGTAGATAGTAATATAAAACGACAGGGAAAAATCCTGTTAGGTTTAAAAATCTATCACTATTCAGACTTAGAAAATTTAAATTTCGATCTAATCATTATTTGCAGTGATTTTTTTACTGATATTTCAAACACTTTAAAGTCAGTAGGTATTGATAACTATGTAAATTCAAATGACATTGAAGAAATACAAAAAAATTCAGCTCAAATTTTTTCTCTTCAAGAAGAGTTTAGAAGTAATATCATTGAAAATATCCCCCAAATACCTCTTCAGCATTCACATATCAAAAACTGTACACTACTTGTTAACCGATTAGAATTATTACAAAAACTACCACAAGAAGGCATCGCGGCAGAGCTCGGCGTTGACACTGGAAGTTTTTCTTCACAGATTTTGAAAGAAAACAAACCCAAAACACTACATTTGATTGATGTCTGGGATAGTACACGGTTCAATCAAACTCTTTTAGATAAAATAAAGAGTAAATTTGAGCAACAAATACGCTTAAAATCCGTAGTTATTAATAGAAGCTTATCCCATGAAGCAGTCCATGATTTTCCCGATAATTATTTTGACTGGATCTATATAGATACAACACATAAATATTTGCAAACTAAGTTAGAACTAGAGCTATATGCCCAAAAAATAAAGCCTGGAGGGATAATAGCCGGCCACGACTATTGTATGGGGAATTGGGAAAAATCGTTTAAATATGGTGTTATTGAGGCAGTACATGAGTTTTGCGTGACACATAAATGGCGGTTAAAATATCTCACTATGGATATTAAGGAAAATCAAAGTTTTGCTATCGAGAAAATAAATTAGCGAAATCAGATATATATATATTAAAATTCACCTCAACTGGGATAAAAAATTGATTAAATATGTTCATATTATGATTTCTGAAAAGTTTATGCCTCCCTACATAGACTTTATCCAAGAGAATTTTCACGTTTCTGAACACCAGTTTATTTATATCACCAGTGAAAAATATCAATTTGGACTGACGCCTTCCCATAATGTCAAATTTATTCATACTGATGATGACTTTTTATGTTTAGTAAAAATTTTACAAGCAGCAGAAAAAATCATTCTTCACGGTCTATGGCGAGATAAAATTAATAATTTACTAATTACCTTTCCGGACCTATTACAGAAATCGTATTGGGTAATGTGGGGAGCAGACTTTTACAAACCTGATAGTAAAAATGATGAACACAAAAAGATAATTGAGACGATTGGTCACCTTGTCTCTTATTCCGCTGGTGACATACAGTTTGTTAGAACTTGGTATGGAGCAAAAGGACACGCTATTATAAACTTTGCTTATCCTAGCAATTTATATCAACCAACTGAATATACTCAAAAAAATCATACTTCAAAAAATATCTTACTAGGTAATTCCGGTGCAACAAATAACAATCACTTATTTTTATTGGAACAAATATCGAAATACAAACACAGAATAGGCAAGGTTTACACGCCTCTATCTTATGCCAATAAAGGCCATCCTGAACACATAAAAAAAGTAATTAAATATGGCAATGAATTATTTGGTGACCAATTCATACCAATGACAGAGTTTTTACCATTTGATGAATACAAAAACTTACTTAAAGAGGTGGACATAGCTTTATTTGATCATGATCGCCAACAGGCAATGGGAACTATAGTTACGCTATTAAGTTATGGCTGTAGAGTGTTCATTCGCCCGTCTGTTACCACATGGGATACACTGAAAGATTGTGATATAAAACTGTTTGATATAGCTAAATTAGACGAAGGATTTTTAACTGAATACCATGCACAGAGGAACATCAATAATATTAAAAAACACTTTTCCAAACAATCTTTAGTACACCAATGGCAGTATTTATTTAATCTACCAAACGGTTGAAAAGTTGACTAATCAAGGCTATGAGAAAGAGTAAACACAATGTTTTTGTTATTTAACTTTAACCTTTATTAGATTTTGCATATCGTTTGTTTTGGTTAACATTTCATCGAGTGAATTGAATTTTAAAAATACGATTCCTAGTTTGTGAGTTAATGGCTCTGTAATTTCATCGCCTTTATGCCACCATAAGTATTGTTTCACTATATTGCTCTTCACAGTGGTATCTATACTGACAGTGTCTATCGTTCCTGCTTTATCTGCCATAATACAATGGCGACTATAAAAACCCTCGTTATTTCGTTGATTGAGTTCACTACAATCGCTCCCAGTAAAGGCTTTAATAATGTAGCTAGAATAGTCTACTGAAGTGGCAAGCTTGACTAAATTTAAGTATAAATCTCCCGGAGGTCTTCGACATATCTCAATGATAATAGGTTGCTCATCTTTAAGAATAAACTGCACATGAAATATTCCATCTTTGAGCTTCATTAAATGTACGATTTGTTCTGAGTAACTAATTAACTTTGCAATGACATTTGAGGGAACAATGGACGGAGTTGATGCCGCCGAAACCATATACTGATTAAGAAAGTAATGCTCATTATCTAAGAAGTTGAACGCCACTTTACCATCTACGATAAAAGCAGAAAAACCATGCCTAGTCCCTTCTATGAAATCTTCTATGACAATCCTTTTTGTTTTCGACATTTCAAAAGCTATTTTGATAGCTTCCTTAGCTTCCAATTCAGACGAAGCCTTCAGAATGCCTTTACCACCGGTTAGATCTACAGGTTTGACCATGACAGGAAACTGGAAGAGCTTCAGGTTATCTACGGCCTTGATTGGGTCGATAAAACCCATAGCATTAGGACTAGGAATACTATGCTTTAGCGCAAACTCCCGATATGAATCCTTATGATGAATTTTTTGCGCCAATAAATAACTGTCATGTCCCGGTAAATTCATTCTTTCCGCCACATAAGCACAGCTTATTGCTGAAAAATCATTGGCACAGGGGCAGATAGCATCTATTTTTAATGATATAGCAACTTGAAGCATCAATTCATTGTTTGAGAAATCTGCTAAACAGGTCTCGTCAGAATATTCATGGGCCATATCAAGAGGATTGTTTCCTGATGTGATGACATAAAAACCTAGCTTTTGCGCGGCCAAAACTAACGGGATATCAGCATAGCCCCCACCAGCAATCAATAATTTTTTTTTCATATATGGATTACGTTACCACTCTCGATTAAATGATTAACTCATTAACTAACCTATTTTGGTCAATCCCTAATTTATTAAATTGCTCTACAATAAGTGCATAACCTTGAACAGCTGCAATAACAATAGGAAGGTCAGACTCCTTGAGAACCGAAGGGCATTTTACTTCTTTGTCAAAATAAACGCTGCCTATTTTATTCGGTGTAGCATCAACAAAATAAGCAATTTCCGCTTGCTCAAAAAAGTGGCTTTTGGAAACGAGGTATTTAGCTTGTTGCCCTGCCCCCCAAACGATTACTCGAGGATACTTTTTAGCCGTAGCTATGAATTCGAACCCAGTTAGATTATGCAGCCTATTGACATAATCAGGACTATTTAATGCAAAAATATCTCCTAATCGATGCCATAACAACTCGTCAAAGTATATTGCAGAACAGCCTAACTGTTTTAGCAATCCAAACATTAAAACCATAGAAGTAGCTGATTCAATACTCACATGCTCTTTTTTAAAATCACCGCTTATTTGAAAAACACAGTTCTGTAACGAATAGCTTTTCATTAAAGTTACGAAAGAGCGAACTTCATTTTCAGAGTCATTATTTTCAGTGAAAATATATTTAATGGTTATTTTTTTGTTGTTAACTTCTGAATAGTCTTTGAGATTGCTACATACTCTGTGTAAATAATCCCGTCCTCTAATATTTTCAAAGGTCTCTGTCGTACCAGCATCAATACTTGTTATTAGTTGCCCACGATTTTCTATCAGTAATATATCTATTGCTGGGCTATGTTTTACCGAGTTACTCAGAACTCGTTGCTGCACGTTAGGAATTTTTTCAGCTAACATTCCAGTAATTTTCTCAAAGCCTTTACCCAAAACCGGCTCCCCCCCCCCCCACACAACTAATGCGCAGTTTTGTAATGCCTCATCTTCTATAAATTTCTCGATACTGCCTTCAATATCGTATTTTTGCTTTTCACCACCGTAATATTCATCACTGCAATAGGTACATTTTAAATTACATACTGAATGATACTCTAATGATAAATAATGGATATCTAGCTTATTGAGAGTATCCCACTTTTTAAATTCAAGAAAAGAACACCCTTCACATGGATTACTTATTCCAGCATTAATTTTTTGATGTAACTCCCGTTTAGCTTCCAATATCTCCCTACTACCGAGAGACTTCTCGGAGCCATCAGTAACATCAAACAATTTCACGTCTCCGCGCATTTCACCGTCTACGAAAAAACGTTTGCAACAAGTACGAACTTCATTGGAGCGCATAAATACAGAATGCTGTAAATCCGTACAACTCCAACTTTTACCATCTAGCTGACTAATCTGCGTACAAATTGTTTCTACTTTTTCTGTTTCACTCAAACTTTTCTCATCCATCTTATCAAAAAATAAACGACATAAATTTCCATATAATGTTTTACAATTTTTGAGAGTTTCTACAAATTCTTTACTTTTGCGTTTTTCTTGACTAAATAGCCAAAGGGCTGAAAAAAGCGGATGTATATTTGTTGCGCTACTCCTTTGACGAGCTATTTCTCGTATTCTAGTCGCGATAACACCAATAGTGCCGTAGTGGTATGCAGCTAGATACCGATCTTTAACCGCACTCGTTAATTTAGCATTTTTAAGAATATTGAGTATTGTATTCCAGGCACGTAAGTAACCTTCAACATGTGCTTTAGATATAGTATTGATAATTGAATTTCGATGGTTTCTTTTTAAATAAATAATGTGATCAAAATAGCGTATATCACTGGCGTTGAAATAAACATTAAAAATAAAATCTACATCTTCATGAAGACCAGAGTCAAATTTCATATTTGACTCAACTAACAATGATCTTTTCATCGCTGTAAAAATCACTGATCCGTCCATACGATGGGATAAATAAGCTTCAATTAATTTATGCTGATGTGAAAAATAAACGTTATCTCGACGCCCTATACGTTGACTACTTTTTAAGTTTTTTTCAGACTTTTGACTCTCTGTCCAATCAAATCCGACAACGTCTAATGATGGTGATTTTTGATTATTAATAAACTGCTGGAGAGTTCGAATGCCATTATCTTTTAGTTCATCGTCACTATCTAAAAATATAACCCATTGGTTAGTAGCAACTTTTAAACCTTCGTTTCTAGCTATTCCAGGGCCAGTATTAGTCGATAATTCAACTAGTTTTAAATTAGGAATAATATCGTAATAACGCTGAACAATAGAACAGGTGTTATCCGCAGAGAAATCATCGACTAGAATCACTTCGATATCTGAAGAAGAAAGGTTTTGGCTAACAATACTATCTAAACAATCGCTAATAAATTTACTAGCATTATAAGTCGGAATGATAATCGAAAATGACGCGCTCATATGCACCTCAAAACTTGATTGAACAGACTTACTGCTATCGTTAAGTTCATTAAGACTCAACCCGTTCCCAGGTTTTATTCTTTGCTGATCGAACCATCGCCTCTAAAAATGTTAACCCTTCAATAGCTGTATCAACGCCAAAAACCCATGGTGAAGTGCTTTTAGCGGTTTGCTTAAACTCTTTCAAGCTTTCAGCCAAATCAAAATAATGGTTAGCAAATGCCTCAATAAATCCTGCTGGGTGACCTGCTTTAAATCGGTTGTAACGTAATTCACTAGCAACATTTAGCTCTACTGATGTACGTTCAATAATCTGTTTATGGCTATAATTATCAGTAAATGTAATGCTCTCAGGCTGCAACTGAAACCATTCGGCAGCCCCTAAAGTACCGTACACCCGCACACGTAAACCATTACTGTGACCTATCGCACATTTACTGAACCAAACTTGTACATCCAAATTGTTGGTATATTTTGCTAAACACATCGTGTTGTCGATTATATCCGGCACCAAACCATAGCTATTATTCATTGCAACAAGTTCAACAGGCTTTTGAGCGGATAAAAATGAAACCATTTGATGTAAATGGACACCGAGATCTAAATAAGCTGTGGGAATTTTTTGATCAATTGTACGCCACTTTTGAGGACGAGGTTTATTACCATCTTTATCCAACCTCATAAATCCTTCTTGAGGCATTTCAATTTGAATTTGATTTAATGTGCCTAGCTTTCCTGTGGAAATTAAGTTTCTCAACTCTCTAACCATTGGGTACCCAGTGTAATTATAAGTAATAGCTAAAAAGCCCTCACTATCTTCCACTACACTTCTAAGTCGTTTAGCTTCTTGTGACGAAGTTACTAGTGCTTTTTCACAAATGACAGCATAACCCGACAAAATGGCCTTTTCGACGATATCGGCATGCAGCGGAGTTGGAGTTAAAACAACAATGGCATCAAGTTTACCCTTCTCACTAAGCAACATTTGTTGCCAGTCATTATAAACACGATCAAGTGGAACGCCCCAACTGTCAGCAGTTGATAAATTCACTTCTGGGTGAGTGCTAAAACATCCCGCCTGTAACTTCCACATCCCATCCATTTGTGATGCGATTTGATGGGTTGTTCCTACCGCAGAGTTTTCTCCTCCGCCAATAAAACCAATCCGTAACTTTTCTAAACTCATACTTTATATCCGGTGATTTCTAGCGCTATTCAGATATAAACAATAATATCTTTTCAACTACACTAAACTTTTAACAATGCGCTAGTAAACGATTATTTTGAGATTCAAAATAATCAAAAACATGATGAGTTATTACATCAATCTCTTCATTTTTCAATCCAAAAAACATAGGTAACCTCAACAATCGTTGTGATTCATTTGTTGTTCTTTGCATTTTGGAATGACATATACCGGCGTTCCTCCCCATCGGGGAACTATGCAATGGAACATAATGAAAAACACTCACGACACCTTTAGAGTACAGATATTTAATAAGACTATCGCGGCAGCTTACATCTTTCACTCGAATATGAAAAATATGCCCGTTATGCTCGCAATCAACAGGTATTGTCGGAAGTTGAATGTGACCTGATAACTCTATTACAGATAAAAGTGCGAAATATTTATTCCAAGATGCCAATCGTTCATCTTTGATTTGTTGAAAGTCCAACAGTTGTGAATACAAATACGCTGCACTTAACTCTCCTAACAAATAGCTACTTCCCACATCTACCCAAGTATATTTATCTACTTTTCCTTCAGAAAATTGACGCCTATTGGTTCCCTTTTCTCTTAATATTTCAGCTCGGTCGACCAAATCAGGATCATTGATAACTAGCATTCCACCTTCACCACCTGCCGTAATATTCTTGGTTTCGTGAAAACTGAAGGTTGCAATATGCCCATGCACACCAACGGGCTTCCCTTCGTAGTTACTGCCGATACACTGAGCAGCGTCTTCAACTACTTTTATATTATATTTTTTAGCAACGTCCATCAGTCTATGCATATCACAGCTAACACCAGCATAATGCACCGGAACGATAGCTTTTGTTTTTGACGTTATAAGACTTTCTAATAACTCAACGTCAATATTTAATGTTTGAGGGTCTATTTCAGCAAACACTACTTTTGCACCACGTAAAACAAACGCATTAGCGGAACTAACAAAGGTGTACGAAGGCACTATGACTTCATCACCATTTTGAATATTGAGCAGTATTGCGGCCATTTCTAGGGCATGTGTACAGGAAGTCACCAACATAGCTCTTTTACAGCCTAATTTTTCTTCAAACCATTTTTCACAGAGTTGGGTATATTTGTTGTTCCCGGACATTGCAGAGCTATTCATAGCATCGAATACGAAAGCATCTTCATGTCCTGTTCTTGCTGGTTTATTAAACGGAATCATTGATTACCACCTAATGTATACGTTAAATTACCGCGCCTTGGTTTATTTATCGACCTTATTGTAAGAACCTTTAAAATGGCTATATATCCATTTAAATTCGCGGAACACTTGTTCTTCTCGTCTAAAAAGTTAAGCCTCTTTCCTGATTACTAATCGAATCTGCTTTTCCTTTTGTAGTAAAAAAACAGATTTATAAAAACTGACCTTCGCCATAAAATCTGAAAGGAATTTAGGCAGCCGTGAGCTTTTAGACCATTTGTTTTTGTAACGCTCAAAGTATAGTTCCTCTAAATCAACTATTTTAACATTGGGAAAATTACTTAAAGATTCTTTTAAGGTATAGCTTGTTGTCCAGTTTAGTGTATCTAACCCTTTGGTTGGCTTATTCAAAATTTTCAAATATATTTTAGCGAATTTTTTATTCATTCTGGGTAGGAATGGAAGTCCATAATGAGGCTCATAAAAGCTATTATAATCAGGGGCTTGTATCTTTAATTTCCCTCCAACTTTTAACACCCTGATTAGTTCATTTAACGTTTGTTCAACGTCTTGTACATGCTCTAAAGTTTGATAGGTAGTGATAAAGTCAAAATAGTTATCTTCAAATGGGATTTTTTCACCAATTCCCTCAATAACTCTGTCACTATAATATTCCGGATAATTGAGCTCTTTGATTTTCATATCCATATAGGATAATTTCCACTTTTCAGGTTCAATACCATAAACGTCATAACCTTGATTCAACCCATAAAACAGAAATGTCCCTACTCCACAGGCCATATCCAGAATTTTTCCTTTATGATCGTCAAAACTTTCAACTTCTTTCCATCGTCCGTTTAAATTTTTAGAATCATCGTGCCAGATTCTAGCAAGCTCTCTGGTCACTTCAATATTGTCATAACCAAAATATTCGATACTGTCTTCAACAAGCTTGTTTAGCAAAAAGGTTTTACTATCCATTGACACTTCCCTGCAATTTCGGGGCGGCTTCAAAAAAACAAGTTATCCTAGGTGTTCGATTTAAACCTTTGGCAACCATTAAAATTTGTTCGGTAATTTGCTCCACTTGAGAAAAGCTTGCTACGACTATAGTACAGGGATCCTCCATTACCGAAAAAGCTTCATTTAAGGTAAATTCATTTGATTTCTTTGTTGCACTTTTTTCAAATTTTTTATCGATAAAACCTTTGATACAATGTGTGCTTGGAATGTACTTTTCAAGCATTAACCAAGTTTCACCAACTCCATAAATATATAAATCTAGCACCCCGACTTTCTCTATATTTTTCACCAGTGAAATAATTCTAGCGTCTATTCCGAGTTCGCTATTATATTTCGCAATATCAACATCAAATTTTGGAAATAACTTTACGAAACTGTTGACATCAATCATTTTTGAGTGCTCTGAAGCACGATAAAGTAGATTCCAATACTCTGAAGGGAAGTTCTGTTTAATGTCTTTAAGAGTATTCTCATTGAGCAGCTTCGATTGGTAAAGAGTTCGATACAAGTGACATAAGAGTCTGTTACTTTCATTTCCAGTAGTAAACTTATAAATATTATTTAATCTAACCGTAATGGTACGCAATACGCTTTTTAAAAATGCTTTCTCATAATCCTTAGCCGCTCCATTTTCGGTCAAAAAATTTTTTCTCCAGCCCATGACATTGATACTTTCAGTAATTCTCAAAATATTAATACTTTGGCTTTTTGACCCCTCGGTACGAAACCAATTATAAAAGGCGTCTGCAATGAAAGTGACCGACTTTGAAAAGTAAAGCAGCTTCAATAAGGTAGCATTATCTTCATTATTTCGAGTCCTTTCCGAAAACATACACTTAGGATTAAGAAATAAATCACGATGATAAATCTTTGCCCAAACTGCGGAGGGTTTATCTAAAGAAACAATATCCGAAAAGTAGTCCTTGGCGTTATAATTAGTTTCAAAAGAGTGTTTCTTAATCGTCTGATTTAATTTTATTTCTTGGTGGCCACAAACTACAATATCGTTTTCAAATGTGGCTTTATTGAAAAGAGAATTAAGCATTTCTTTATGAGCGGTGTCATCACTATCCATGAAAGTAATATATTCCCCTTTAGCCGAACGTATTCCTGCGTTTCTTGCTGTACCTGTACCTTTATTACTTTGGGTTATAAGTTTCACACGTTTATCAGCTTTTACTAACCCTTTTAAAATGTCTGCACTTTTGTCCGTAGAACCGTCATCTACAAATATGATTTCAATATCTGTTAAAGTTTGTTCTCGAAGCGATTCGAAACATCTATTTAGATATAGTTCAGAGTTGAAAACTGGAACAATAACCGAAACTTTGAAGGACATCTATTGAGCAGTCTTTTTCGCGGTTGTCACTAAATGGACGTCACCCTTTATTTCACAATGTACTTCTGAAAATCCTATTTTTTCCATTAAAAATTTCATCTTTCGCACATTGTAACCAGATTTATGGACATCCCAGTAACTGTTATTATAATTGGCCTCAAGAGGATCGCACTCTGCTTGCCACCCCCAAAAGCCAGCTGAGCTGTATAACGCATCAGAACGCTCTTTAGTAAAAGTATCCTCATTCCATTCGGCTTGAAGCCATTGTTGGCAATGAAAGTCCATATTTGGCACTATAATTCTAACCGTTGCATTCAATGCTAGTGCTTTATACCAATCTTCAAGGGTTAACATTGCTTCTGCGTTAGTTAAATGCTCAAGCATGTGCCGAGAGTAAATATGAGATACACCGCTAAAGTGTCTTGAAACCTCCCAGGCTTTGCATACACAATCAACGTGGGGTAACTCCCTCAAATCACAATGAATAAATCCTTCACGAGCATCAGGCCCACAACCTACATATAAATTTATTGGTTTTTCTTGATTTAATTTTTTCATTTAAGGTTTGACCGCCTTGGCTAAAGTAAAACACCCATCGGATCCAGCTACCACCCTACCAGAGACAGGATCGTGTTGTGCGTAGAGTTGTACATCTCTAAATCCAGATGTGAGCAATAAGTCAACCAACTCTTTATTGGTATAATGCTTTAAATGGAATTCAAATTTCACCGGGTCAAAGGGCATGACATCTTGATTTGGCGTGGAGCAGATAAGTTGTCCACCGGGTTTGAGCACCTTAAAAAATACATCTAATAACTGTTGATCAAAATCCACATGTTCTATGGTTTCAAACGACACCACCGCATCTTGAGTATTAGCTGCAATATCCAGTAACTTGGCATCTTGGCAACAAAAAGTCGTATTTTCATTGCTAAAATGCTGTTTAGCATGCGCTATAGCCGCTTGTTCAATGTCTACGCCTGTTAATTTAGCGCCCGTGTGTTTAGCCAACATTAAGGTGCCGTAGCCTATACCACAGGCCAAATCTAAAACTTGAGCATTACTGGGTAGCGTGACTAATTGCTCACAAGCAAACTCGTACCTATTTAAATGGTCTGGGCGAATTTGATCGAAGTGAGTTGATATTTGTCTTTCACCACGGTGCATGGTTTTAGTGGCACTGGCGTTGATTTGAGCCCCTTCAACATGTATCTGTATTTCACAAAACCCTGCACGCTCCAGTAACAACTTTAACCTCGCTTGGTTATAACCAGACTTAAAGATATCTTGTTGATTAGATTCATAGTTGTCATTTCTAGGGTTACCGTTGTGTTGCCTACCCCATATCCCTGCAAACGCTTTACGCGCGTTGGAGTCGGCATTGAGTAAATCTTGATTATCCCAAGTAGCGCTTTGCCATAACTGTATAAAATAATCGGTATTTGGCACACTGAGCTTTATTTCACCATTTATAACTAAGCTGTCAAACCAGGTCAGCATCGCTAAATCCGCTTCCATACTGGTTAAATACGGTAAAATATTACTGGCAGTTAAGAGCTCGATGCGATTTTTTTCACTGAACCTTTCCCACACATTCGTTAGTGGTGTTTGGCTATTTGCTTGCTTCAGCCAATATTGCTGGTCTTTGCGCACTAGCTGGCATTTGTTCACACTACTTTCTCCTGCTGTCGCACGTGGTCATTTTGCTCACTGACCGAACCTTGCTTTTTATTATTTTTGCTCAAAAGTGAAGGCGAGATAAAACTGAAGGTTTGTAATTTACCTAAATCAAAATAAGTATCAGTCACTGTGAATTGGCGGTAGCACATAGCCGCCAACAGCCGATCAACTTGGCTAATATGTTTTTTAAGTAAACAGTCACCTTCAACGACTACTTTTTTACCCAGCAAGGCCGCCTCATACAAAACCGAAGAGTTGATGCCATGGACTCTATCTGCATGAGCACAAAGTTGTATTGTATCTTCGCTGCTTACCCTTCCATGTGAATATAGGTAAGTGTGACTCAATCTATCTTTAGGATGAGGTTTAAATACTAGGTTTTGCTTAGGATATTGGGCTTCAATAAAATCAATAAACTGCTGCATACCCTTGGTGAATTTTGAGTGGTTAAGCACATTAGAATCACTAGGCACTTGGAGTGGGATAAAAATATAGCGCTCTTGGCTATGCTTAACATCTTGCGAGGCCAATAAAAACTGCTGACGTAACAGCTTTAAGTCTTGCAACATTTGCTCATTCACCCAGCTAAGATCATCAAAGTAGAGCTGACTATTGTTATTGACCCCAAGGCGGTCAAAATAAAAGTATTGTTGCTGCGGAAAAAAACCACATTCAGCAAAGGTTACTTCTACTTTTAACGCCTTTAATTTTTCAATAATGGGTAAAAATGCTGATGTAGAGCCATTCCAAACAATGACACTTTTAGCAGATTGAAGATAATCATCGTTAAAACGTTGCAACGGATGGTGAACATCAACTCGCGTGCCGGCGCCTTCTAGCGCGGCAAAAAAACATTGTAAATAGGCAGGGCGGTTGATGCTGGCATACAAATCGATATAGAGAAGTGTGTTATCGCTAATGCCTAATTCGGCTTGTGTTGAATGTGCAGGGGCGCACAACATCATATCCCAAAACTCTGCACTTACCTCTGTTTTAGTGGCTAACCTGTGAATCATCTCAAGTTGAAAGTGCCCAGTACCCAGCACAATTATCGACAGCTCTAAACGACTTTGTTCGTCTTCAATTTGTTGCTCTATATGCGGGTAATCTGCTTGAATATTGCTTACCCACCAGATAGTTGGGAGGCTGAGGTTTAATTTGGAAAGTTGTGCCAACAAACCTTTAGCGTAAGCACCATCACCAACCAGACAATATTCCTGCTTATCCAGCTCGGAAATTTTTCGTATTATACGCTTTTGGTTTGCAGCAATTGCTTCACTAGCCAACATCTTAAGCAGATCCTTGCCCAGTGAACCGATTAAAAATACTCAGCGCATTACCTACCGCATCATCCATATTGTAATACTTATAATCAGCTAACCTACCAGCCGTGATCACGTTCTCAAACGCTTGCAACCTTTGTTTGTATTGCTCGAATCGCTCTTGGTTAGCTTGATTAAAAATCGGGTAATACGGGACGTTTTTATTTGGATTGTGGCGGTCATAGTCTTGTGGGTATTCTTTTACAATGACGGTTTGGACTGATTGTTGTTTTAGGATATGCTTGAATTCGGTTATGCGAGTATACGCATGTTCGTTGGGGTAATTAACCGTTGTATTTGGTTGAAACTCTCTAATATTAAGGGTTTGAAAATCAAATTGCAGTGACCGATAAGGTAACTCCCCGTCTGAATAATCAAATAATTGGTCAAGCATACCAGTAAAAACCAATTTACCGTCAAACGCTCGCCCCTTAAATTCCACTGACTTAGTTGCGTCATTTAAGCGAATTAGACTACTTGCGTCGCTACTGAGTTGTACCTCTATATTGTCGTGGTTTAATAAATTGGCGATAAGCTGAGTATAACCTTGGCTTGGAATTGCTTGATATTTATCATGAAAATACCGGTCATCTCTAGAGACGATTATGGGCACTCTAGCGGTAACCTCAGGTGAAATGTCTTCAGGTGAACAACCCCATTGCTTAGTCGTATAATTTACAAAAAACTTTTCGTAAACCAACTCCGCTAATTGTTGCAGTGTAGCGAATTGACTTTTTCTCAGTTCCAGAATGGGCACTTTGCCCCCTGCCCCATATTGCTGCACTAATAAAGCTTCGATTCCCTGAGCTTGCTCATCAGGGTAGAGTTGATACAAAGTATTCAGATTAAAAGGGATGGGCACCAATTTACCATCAATAGACCCCAGTACTTTATGTTCGTAGCGCGTCCACTGGGTAAACTGACTCAGATATTGCCACACATGCTCTTTATCGGTGTGAAACAAATGAGGCCCATACTGATGCACCGTAATACCCGAATCGTCGGTGTAGTCATAACAATTACCTGCAATATGAGACCGTTGTTCTAACACTAAAACCTTTTTATTTTGCTGACTGGCAAAACGTTCAGCCATGACGGCCCCAGAAAAACCAGCACCAACGACTATAACATCAAAACTAGACATTTAAGCAGCTTCACTTAACAGTTTGTTTAGTTGCTCAGCGTCGTGTCTGCTTTCAAACACCGCACGATGTTTTTCACTAAAAAAGTAATCTTTTTTAGAAGCTAATTCGATGTACTTGATAAAAAGGTCATTCGCACCTCTGATCAGAAAATATAAGGCGGCAGCAAACCTATGATGAGCGATACCTGCATCGATGATTGTTTGATTAACACCAAACTGTACAGCTTGTTGGCAGGCCAATTCAATATCCATCAATGACTGTTCGCGTCTGGCATAAGAGCGGCTAGTTTGTTGCCCAAAACTATTTTCATGAATACGATAGCGGCCTAACACTTGTGGAATAAAATCAACATTTGCAGATAAATAACCTGCATTATTAATATAAAAGGCATAATCAAAAATGATCTTGCATTTAGCTGAAATCGTCATTTGCAGATTTTGATGATTTCTAAACATTACACTACTGGCTTGCATGTAGGTGCCATATTTAATCATATGTTCAATTGTGGAACGCGCTGGGATATATGACCAGTTATAAAAATCTTCCGAATATAGCTTAATAGTTTTGTCCGTGACCGAATCAAACATGTCGGATTCGTGATAGACCATGTGGCAATCTTCGTGTGTATCTAAATAATCTACTTGACGCTGTAACTTTGAAGGCAACGCAATATCGTCCCCATCAAGATAGGCTATATATTCGCCTTTAGCCGCTGCAAGCAAGGTGCCCATGTTAGCCGCTAAGCCTTGGTTTTGAGTCTTGTATATGGCGTTTAACTTGTTTGGAAACAAAGTCTCAAGGGTTGCTATAACCGCTTGAGTATTATCTGTTGATGCGTCATCACAAACAATGACTTCAAAGTCAAAATCAGTCTCTTGTTCAAGTACTGAAAGTAAACATTCAGCAATAAAATTTTGTAAATTATATGCAGGAACAAGAACTGAAAGTTTCATAACAGGTTATACCTCAAACGACTATTCACTGAATTAGCTTTTAATTTTTATACTTATCTTATCGGCCTTTTTAAGCGAAACTTAACTAAGCCGTACTACCCGCATCAACCGTCATTACAGCCCCAGTAATAGCTGAGCCTTTGTCACTTAATAAAAAGCTAACCATGGCAGCGGCATCCTCAACACTGGCTAATCTACCTAAGGGGCTTCTGCGTTTAATTGACGCTAGCTTTTCACCTTGTAAATCGCCTGTCATATCAGTTTGCATATAACCTGGCGCCACACAATTTACGGTGATACCAGCTTTACCTACTTCTCTGGCGAGCGATTTACTAAAGCCTTCTAGTGCAGCTTTACTTGCGGCATATACACTTAGGCCATTAAACCCTGTTTTTGCGATAATTGAAGAGATATTAATAATTCGCCCCCTTCTATTAAGTAGCATTGAGCGTAGCAAGTACTTACTCAACAACATGGGGGATTGCACATTTAGGCGCATTAAATTATCTATTTCACCGTTTGGCATAGTCGCCAGTACGCCGTCATGCCCCACAGCAGCATTATTCACCAATCCGTAAGGACGCCCGAAGCGCTTGACTATTGACTTACATAGCGCCGGCAAAGCATCTAAATCAGCTAAATCTGCTTCAATAAAATGACAACAATCAGGATACGCGTCGCTCAAACTATGCAGTTCAGGGCTGTAGGTACGCGCAAGTGCAACCACTGACACTCTAGAGTCGAGAAGATCTCGGCAAATGGCTAGGCCTAAGCCTCTACTCGCGCCCGTTACTATCACGTACTCAGACATGATCATCGCTCCTGTTTAGCTTCCCTGTAGGGCTCATTACTAACCTGTCAATTTTGCGCAATTTTACAGGAATTTCAAAGCGTTGCAGAAGTAATTTGCACTGAGAGCGAACAGTTTGGCTGATATTCCCCCAGTCTTGATTGGGCTCAAGAACAATATCAGCCACGACAAGGTTACCTAAAACGCTATTGGGCTGCCCATATACTTTTGCCTGAGCCACTCCTTCAACCGATAAAATGACTGACTCGACTTTTTCTGGTGGTACTTTATTTCCGCCAACATTAATAACGCCCGACGCCCGTCCGAGAAAAATTACTCTATCGCCGTCTGCTTGCACGATGTCCTGCGTATCTAGATACCCCTCGTCATCGATAAGTGTATCAAGTTGCGCATCGAGTTCATGCTTGGGTTTTATGCGTAAATGTTGTTTTTCATCGATTGCTAATTGCGCGTTGCTCATCCCTTGCTGTAACCAACTAACAGGAAATCCGGCTAGTTTATCTTTCACTACAAACCCGACTCCTGCTTCTGTAGAGGCGTATATGTGTCGAATACTAGCGAGGGGATAAAGTTCAGAGAGCTTATCGAGCAAATGTTGGTCCGCAACCTCCCCTCCCAATGTGATGCGCTTTAGTGGCACGTGCTGTAACTGGTTTGTCATCAGCATTTGACGCCACATACTTGGAGTGGCGGATATAGCATTGACCTTGGCGTTTGCATATTGCTGCAGACTTGCTATTAGGTCGTTCGTGGCGTCGTCCACCAGTGTTGCCCCGCTGATGAGCACCTGTAATAGTACTTGTAACCCGGCGTATCGATAGGCTTGATAACAATTTGCCCATTTCAATTCTGAGAGCGTGTTCGAAAATTTGGTATTAAGGGTTAAGGAAGCGAGTGTATGCGCAAACCATTTAGGTTGGCCAGATGTACCCGATGAGGCTAACCACCAGCGAGTAACCACTTCTCGTGTATCAGATTGTGCTTTCAACTTGCCTAAAGTGTGAGGATCTTCTACCGCGCTCTTGTTCTGACTGAAAAGTTGCTTGGGCGGCGAGTTAATATCTACCGAGAGCCGCAAGCAGCTATTCTCAATACTTTCAGCTAGCTCGGTTGAGCATAAATAGAGATCACTACACAAGCCATCAAATGCGAGTAACCCCACACAAAAAGAAGCGCTGTCGGTATAAATGAGCGCCAGAGGTTTATTTTCTAGGTACTGATATTCAGCTCGCCAGAGCTTGGCTAGCGTCAATAGCGGCTCTAATGAAAACGACTGGCTTGCATTCGCAATCACAGGAGTGACAGCCTTTGTTAGTAAAAGCGACGCTAAGCTACTCATTAGTCACGTGTTTGCTCTAACCCCTGGGCGTAAATCGCAACAAACTCGGCGAAAGTCGCAGGGTACACTTTTATAGCTAACTCTGTGAAAGGATCGATACCTAACTCTTCTTCTAATTGAGCAACTAACATTGCGTAGCCTAATGAATCGAGTCCTGACTGCAACAACAAGGTATCTGAGGTAATAGGCTCAATCAGTTGGCAATCACTTAGCTCAGCGACTTCTTGCATCGCATGTTTCACAGTTTGTTCAATATTCACCTTTGTTCCTCGTTTAAAAATAACACTTGCTGACACGCTCTTTGAATGGGTTTGGGCAGTTTAACTAATACAGCGTCTCGGTGTTGCCGCCATTTTTGCATCGCATAATAGAAAGAATGGATGTCGTAATGGCTAATACCTGACTGACCGTTGCTTCGGCGCATCTCGCCACTTTCAATTTTTACTCGTTCGTAATCAAATAGCTTATGTAGTTTTAAAGCCGCAGTATTAAAGGATAATACTTGCGCCTCAAGACCAGTGCAGTTTGTCTTTTGTTGAGCATACTCAAGTGCCGCCCACTCAAGTATTAATCCACTACCTGGTGCGCAATTTACCTCACCCAGATAACACCCCCACTGCATCACGGAATGTTGAGTATCACTAACGTTCAACACACCAATAGGGCGAGAGTGTTGGCAGTAAATCCAGCATTCACGGTTGATATCTTGCATTAAAGCTTCAAACCAATGCTGATGTTCATCCCACGCAATAAGTTTATCGCAATGCATATTTTCCCGCACTCTTTCACTATTGCGCCAATGCCAAACAGCTGATAAATGGGATGCGTTAATCGGTACAAAACAATGCTCACTGGTAACGTCATTCATAGCAAGTTAATCTCATGTGGTTCATTAGGCAGCCCTGAATAAAGTGCAGTAAAAATACGATTAAATCCCGCTTGCTGACGAGCAGATAATGCATTGCTATGCATTTGGTTTAATAATTCTGGTTGATGCCACAGTGCCATCGATTTTTGTACTATTTGCTCAAGCAATAATGCTTTGGCGTTCATTTCAAATGTTGGCTGATCTTGCAGAGCATTTTCAATACTCACGAAGCACCAGCCCTGCCCTCTCGCCTGCTCACTAGCGAACAATTGATTCTTAGCCGTGACCACTAAAATTGAAGGCGTCGCACAATGTAACAGTTCAAACTGACTAGCGCCGGCAGCCGAAATAGCTAAACGCCCCTGTTGAAATACTTCTGCTACTTGCTGGCAGTCGTGAAAGTGTTCTATCGATAGGTGGCTATGTTTTATAAACTTTTCTAGCTCATCAGTATGCTGATAACCACTTCCTGTAATGATAGTGATCGGAAGTCGAATAGAAGATTCAGAAAAAAGTTTCAGCAAGGGCAGAGTTAGCTGACTTGAATCACTACCGCCGAACATCAAGATCAAGCGGTTACGCTTATTTAAGGGGAGTGTTTGCACCCGACCAAATTCTTGCCTAAGAACACGATAGCTATCACCCGCACAGCACAATGCATTTGGTGCAAGGTCGCTATAGTTTAGTTTATCTGCCCCACTCGCCCAATTGATGAGCATAGATAAATGCTCATCTTTAATACCCGCGTCCAATAACTGGCCATCGTCAAACATGGCCAGTTTACAGGTATTTAAACCCAGTAATTTTCGATAATCGGAATCAAATTGGTATCCGTCTAGGATTAGCCAGTCAGCTTGCTCTTTAATGCACAGTTGCTGTAATTCGTGATGTTCATCATAACGTGAGCTAGCAGTAATAACGTGCAACTCCCCCACCCAATCACTGCGGGATTGGCAATGCCGCAAACTACTCTGACTAACAGCAAAGATCACTTTTACATTGCGACTATGTAAACCTTGCGCTAATGCAAGGCAACGCATCACGTGCCCTAAACCGATATCCGCTCCCGCGTCTACTCGAAATATAATACATTGCGGTTTGCGTGTATTATCTAACATGGGACCAGTTAAGTGCTGTGCCTTTCATTATGTCTTGTGTCGCCTGCTTACCTTGCAAGTCTTCCCAGTGTTTGGGCGCTAAACCAAAAGCTGGACGGACTACGCGCAGATTCGTCTCAGTAAATGCCTCGCCTGCTTTAATATTTTCACTAGCATAAATTGAGCGGCGATACTGTTTGGACTTTTGTTCAACATCACTGCCCCCGTATTTTACCTCGCCGAGCGCTTGCCAAGCCCGCTGTGTTTCATCCACCAGCATTTTAAATTCACTTGGCTCTAATGAAAAAGCGGCATCAACCCCCCCTGCTCCCCTATCAAGTACGAAGTGTTTTTCAATAACAGCTGCGCCTAACGCAATCGAGGCAACTGACACGCCAACGCCAGCGGTATGATCGGATAGCCCGACCTGACAACTAAACGCATCACGCAGATGAGGAATAGTGTGCAAGTTTGTATTTGACGCCTGTGCTGGATAAGTACTGGTGCATTTAAGCAGTATGATATCGTCGCAGCCCGCAGCTTTAGCTGCAACTACCGCAGCCTCAATTTCACTTAATGATGCCATGCCAGTTGACATAATAATCGGCTTCCCCATAGAGGCCGTTTTGCTAATAAGCGGAATATCTGTTAGCTCAAAAGAGGCAATTTTGTAACACGGCACTGCTAGGTCACTAAGAAAATCGACGGCGTTAGCATCAAAGGGAGAACTGAAAGCCAGCATACCGAGCTCTTTAGCTCTATTAAACAGCACACTGTGCCACTCGTACGGCGTGGCAGCTTTTGCATATAAACCGTGTAAAGAAGCACCATGCCATAAACTGTCTTTTTCTTGGATAACAAAATCGGCAGTATTGACATCCAGCGTCATGCTATCGGCTGTAAATGTTTGCAATTTGATAGCGTGGGCGCCTGCCTTAGCAGCGGCTTCAACCATATTCAGAGCTAACGACAATTGTTGATTATGGTTACCGCTCAGCTCGGCAATAATAAAAGGCGGATGCTGAGGTCCAATAGGCCTGTCACCAATGAAAATCGTGGATTGTTTATTTATCGACATAGATACGTTCTTAGCATGTATACGTTTTAACTTTTAGGTTATCGACTTTGTTCAGCAAAAATTGATTCGATGCCATCGGCCAACTCTTCAGGTGTATCACAACAGCACTTAGATTGCTCACTTTGGGTAAAAGGGCAATGTACCGGGCAACGAGCAGTTTGGTCGGTGGCGTAATCGGGCATACTGATCAAAGGAGATTCGCTGGCGCTGATTAACAGTGTTAAGCAACCCACTGCCTTGCCATACCATTGTGATTCTCCCGGCTTGGTGACAACCAAATCTGCATCAGCCACATTATTCAATGTTTCTATTAAAGGTCTTTTTTTACCTCCATTAGTCCAAACCTGGAACCCTTTGCGTTCAAGCACCTCTTTCAGTTCAAAAATATATGGATAAGCATATCCATCATGAGCATCAGCTAGACACAACGCGATTTTTTTCGCTGTCGTTTGTTCAGACCTTGACTCAGAATAAACATTCTCAGAAGTAAGTGAAATGTTGCGGTGTATGCGCTCAATCGGCAAACTCACATCAATATCAATGTCCGTGAAACCGCAACATTCACGCAAGTAAAACTCAGTGTACCCCGCATCAAACTGTTGAGTGTTCCACCATTGACTATGCAAACGTGTCATGCCGTGAAAAGTACTTTGCATATAGCGCTCAGTCGATTGAACAAAATCGGGTTGCAACGTTTGATCTTGGAATTGGTTGAGTAATGTTTGGACTGAGATGTTTAACATATTGCCAGCGACATTCTCACCTGCATCATGAAGAAAACGCGCCAAAAAACAAGGCATGAAAGCAGTATCGAAGTTGACTATTTGTGTGTATTCATTGGGAATTATTGTTTCGGCTAAGCCCAAAAAAGCTTCAATCGCGACTAATAAATCATTAGGCCACGCGTGGGCCGGCAAGGTTATCGTTCCCACGTTCGGGTCGACTAGATGAATAATATCGGCGCCAGCACTAAAAGTCAGAAAATCAATGTGACTGTCAGGGAATTTAGTTTGAAAATGCCGCAATGCTGCCACCCCTATTGTTGCTGTGTCTTTAACACTCAACATTCGGATTAGCAGAATTCGCTCAGCATTCAGTGAAGTGGATTGCTGCATATTATCCCCCTTTTTGTGATTGCATGTACGCTTTATACATTAACTCAGCGCGCTCCCAATCCTCAAGTGTATCAATGTCTTGCACTAAATGGCGAGGTAACACAATTGGAATACTCGTTTCACTAAATGTGGGGGTCCCTTTTAAAAAGGCTTCGCTTTTGCCCCAATAGAATTGCCCCGCGTCATGATAAGCTTCTTCTAAGTCTTGTGAGCGCTTGGGGATGTCTTGTGGACTAAAAGGATACACGCCCCCATTTTGCATTTTTAATGCCCGCTGAATGGGGAATGGAAAACTGGTAACAGAAAACGCAAAGTGCTTAGAAACATCCGCTTTTAACCTTTTAAACCCATCTTTTAACGCAGTCACTTGGAGGAAGGGAGCTGTAGCGTATATGCAGCAAGTATGACTTGGCGCTTCGCCCTGCTCCTGAACAAACTTTATTGCGTGCTTAACAACGGGCACTGTACCGGTGAAATCACCAGAAAGATTTTCTGGCCTCATAAATGGAACGTCAGCGCCACACTTTATCGCAATATCCGCTATGTGTTGACTGTCTGTAGAAACAATAATCTTGTCAAATAATCCAGAATTTTTGGCCGCTTCGATGGAGTAAGCGATTAACGGTTTACCACAGAACATTTTACTGTTCTTACCAGGAATACGTTTGCTTCCTCCTCTGGCAGGAATAATAGCGAGGTTCATTTATTAGACTTCACTGTAAAACATCAATGAGTGTATCAATCACATGCTGCTGCTGTGAAGCTGACATTGTAGGAAACAACGGTAATGTAATAGCATGTTTATAAAAGGCCTCAGAAAAAGGAAAATCGCCTTTTTGGAAACCAAGCTTTTGATAATAAGGCTGAAGATGAATGGGAATGTAGTGTACGTTAACACCAATCCCCCGACTTCTAAGCGCGTCAAACACTGCCTTTCTGTCATGCGTTGTAAGCTCAATCATAAAAAGGTGCCATGCACTGGTGGCAAGCGTTTCCTCACTTGGCAACTTAATAGGTAACGGACGTAGTGCTGTTAAATACACAGCCGCTTTTTCACGTCGGTGTTGAATAAACGCATCTAACTTCTTTAATTGCGATAAACCCAACGCACCATGGATGTCACTCATACGGTAGTTGTAACCAAGCGCTTGCTGCTCGTAATACCAAGCACCTTGCTCTTGAGTTTCAAAAGTGGATAGCTCCCGAGTGATTCCATGTTTAGCGAACAGCGTAAGTCGCTTTAGCAGTTCTTCATCGTTAGTGGTTATTGCTCCGCCTTCAGCCGAGGTAATAGATTTAACAGGGTGAAAGCTTAACACCGTCATATCACTAAACTGACAACTGCCAACCGGCTTATCTTGATAGGTTGCCCCTAAGGCGTGCGCCGCATCTTCAATAAGCGTAATATTGTGCATGCTTGTTAGTGCAGAGATCGCTTGCATATCACAAGACTCCCCCGCAAAGTGCACCACGATCAATACCTTAGGGAACTTACTACAGTTAGCCAGTTTATTTTTGAGGCCTTCAATAGAGATGTTTCGTGTTAGCGGGTCTATGTCTACAAAATCAACGTCGGCCCCGCAGTAGCGAGCACAGTTGGCTGAAGCAACAAAGGAGTTGGGCACCGTCCAAACGACGTCTGACGAGTCAACGCCCGCCGCTAAACAAGCCACATGTAAACCCGATGTACCACTGTTTACCGCTAAGGCATAGCTTGCCTGAGTATATTGACAAAGGGCACGTTCGAAAGCTGGGACCGTTGACCCTTGCGTTAAAAATTGATTTTGAAGTACATCGACGACAGCATCGATATCGTCCTGATCAACAGTATGACGACCATATGGCAGCATGTTCAATGCTAATCCGTCGTACTATCTAGTGTGCGTAGCTCTTCCACAGATAAGAAATGAGGATTAGTGCCGGAATGATACTCAAATTTATCCTCAACGGGTTTACCTATCTCACCAATTTTGTTGCACTTATAGTCAATATTTTTTTCGAAAAAAACGATGGCAGGTGTAATCACATAGTGATCATCGAACTCCAATGAATGATGCGCCATTTCCTCAGGCACCATTACTTCATGCAACTTTTCACCAGGGCGAATACCAACGAGCTCATGCTCACGGGTGCCGCTCATAGATTCCACTAAGTCCAGAATAGCGACAGATGGAATTTTAGGAACAAAAATTTCTCCCCCTTGCATTCGCTGAAAGTTCTTTACCACGAACTCAACGCCCTCATCTAAAGTAATCCAAAAGCGAGTCATTTCTGCATGGGTGACAGGCAAATTAGATTTACCTTGCTCCAATAAAGAGCGATAAAACGGCACTACTGAGCCACGAGATCCTACAACATTGCCATAACGAACCACAGAGAACCGTGGTCCCTTAGCGCCAGAAATATTATTTGCCGCCACAAACAACTTGTCTGAAGCTAACTTAGTTGCCCCATACAAATTAACTGGATTGGCTGCTTTGTCAGTGGACAAAGCGATGACACGACTTACGTTAGCTGCTATTGCCGCATCAATCACGTTTTGTGCGCCGTTTATATTCGTTTTAATGCATTCATTGGGATTGTACTCAGCAGCTGGCACCTGTTTTAGCGCTGCTGCATGAACCACAAGATCAACATCTCGCATGGCGGAAATCATACGTTCTTTGTCACGTACATCACCGATAAAGTAGCGCATGCAGGGTGCATCAAAAACTTGCTGCATTTCGAACTGCTTTAATTCATCCCGAGAATAAATAATGAGTTTTCGAGGTTGGTAGTTATTTAAAATAAAGGAAACGAAACGCTTACCAAATGAGCCGGTACCGCCAGTAATAAGGATTGATTTATTATTAAACATTATTGTTCATCACCAAGGGTTAGGCTTTCTTTGGTTTCATTCTAGTGTATATGACTATGAATCTTAAGGATATTCGCAAAATAGAGATAATTGAACACTCCTTTACATACACAACACCCTCTCAGCTAACCTTAGTAGTATTTTTTAACCGCCTTTCGTCCACGAATTAAACCACTTAACTGCTTTAAAGACGCATCAAAAAGCTGCTGCGCAAGCGCTACTAGCGCATCATTGACCTTGATCTCCGCTTCACAAAATTCTGTTTTTTGCGCAGGCCCCAAGGAATCTAAATATTCTTTAATACATCTGTCTCGCTGAACTGATATCGTATGAAAAGATTTTTCATCAAGCGCTTCATCTTCTAATAAAGACGAAAGTTTCTGATTAATACTCACCAATTCACTGGGTGTGAAAGGGTGATTTAGTTCGATTCTTCTCACACTACAGCTTGTCGCTTTTGGCGCTGCGCTTCATAAGCATCTTGCTTAGCGTCGTCTGGAATTTGTGACCAGGCCGTTTTGATAGGCAACATTAAGCCAATGACCTCATCCATGATCTGCAGATTGTTCTGAACTGTCGCATCGGTTAACCTTTGAACCATATAGTCGTAAAGTGAGAATAAATTTTCCGCCACTTCGGCATTATTAGTCAAATCAAGCGTATCACGCAGATTGATTAAAATAGCTGTGCATCGACCGATATGCTGAGCTTTTTCAGCATATTCTTTACGCTCCATACAGCCTTTTGCATACGCCATTCTATCAAGTGCCCCTTGCATTAACATCAAGGTCAATTTATGTGGATCTGCTTGGGCAATCTCTTGTTTTAAGTTGCCTTTCTTATAGGCATTGATACCTTTTAAAGCCATCTGTATTCTCCTATCCTACCTATGCAGAACCCAGTGATGCCAGAAGTGCTGACCCCGTTTGGTTAAGCTGTGCAACAGTCTGATCTAAATTTAAATATTTATCACGTAGGATTTGTTCAGTCGAGGCCATCCGCAATTCGAATTGTTCTCTCTCATCCGCTAACTGATCTTTCTGGTCTTGTACTGATTTCTCTCTTGATGTCAGTAAGCCACTGTAATTTGTATACTGCTCTATATAATCGTGCATTCGAACAGCTACACCGTTTTCGCTATCCGCAAACAGTGCCGCTATATCGTCAAAGCTATCTTCTAGAGCGTCTTTTAGTCTATCTTCACCACTACCAAAACCAAACTTATCCGATGAACCTATCTCCAAGTCACCGTCTTCATTAAATTCAATACCCAACTGGAACAACGTCCCCAACCCTGACGACGAAACATTAGCACTGATCATATTTGAAAGACCTTGCTGAATCCCTCGTATCATAGAGTCACCAGCAAGAGCGCCATCCTCTTCCAAATCTGACGCGCCATAACGAGTTAATGTGGTAATTTGGGTATTTAACGCATTAAAGTTATCAACGAAGTCGCGTATTTTGCCTTCTAGTCCCTCTGCATCAAAGCCTATTTTCAAATTCGATGTCTTGGGCGTTATGCCATCCTCATCTAATTCTGATAACTGAGACACGGTGAAGGAAACGTTCTCAATAACATTTTCAAATTCCGTGGTACTGCTCTCAACCGATATACCGTCGATTGTCGCTTTTGAGTTCTGAGCACTTTTGACTGGGTCTAAATAGCTAGCAGTTTCCGTTGAGTCAGTCGTCGCGACTCTGTTTAAGTCGGCAATGTTGTTATCGTTAACGATCATTAAATCGTTACCTTCACCTTGAACTGATGAGGTAAATACTAACTTTGCACCGCCCGAGGCAGTGCCAGTATCAATAATACTCGAACGAACACCGAAGTTGTCGTCAGAGCTGTTAATAGCAGAACTCAATTGCTGGAGCGTCATGCCAGCTGTCACGTTGATGGAAAAGGTATCAGTGGTCGCGCCGATTTTAAATGTCAAACTGCCAGCTTGAGCACTAACGGAGTCAGACGTGCTTGAAAAGCCTCCATCGACCGCATTATCCGTTTCTATCCGACTACCACTGGCTAACTGCGTGACGGCGATTGCGTAGTCTGCCTCTACAGCACTGTTTGATGCCTCAGCCGTAAACGGTTCAATGTTCTCGCTCGGGTTTTTAATCGTCGGCTCTCGGCCTTTTAGGTTGGCATCGCTTCGCAGTTCATCTACGCTGTCTAAAAATTCCTTCATTTTAGACTTCAGCGTACCAATACTGGATATTTCAGCATCATAAGATTCTTCTTGAGAATCAAGACGCGCCTGCTTAGGCGTGCGCTCAGCTTCCAATAACTGGCTAACTAAAGCCTCTAGATCAAGGCCTGAACCTACTCCTAGCGATTGAATTGACATAACTACCTCTCACCTAAAATTAAGTTAGGCCTGCTTGTTAAAAAACATACCTACCGCCGAACCTACATCCATTTGTAAATCCTGTATCCGCCGCGATAAACTGAGTACCTCTTCTGTGGGGATTTGTCTAATAACGTCCCCACTTTCGGAGTCCGTTACCTTAACCACTTGTTTACCACTATCTTCGTCCACAGAAAAATTTAATTGCTTGTTTCTGGTCTGAACAAATTCATTCACTTCCAAAAGCGCTTCATCCAGCTCTTGCGTTGAAAGCTCACGATCTTCTTGTACTTGTTTATCGGCTGTCGCAGCAAACCCTTTAGTATCCTCATTGTTTATATCACTGGCATATTTAACATCGGGTACGGGAACATTCGTTTGTATTTTAACATCCGTATTGAGAACATTTTCATTGTTAGTTAATTCAGCAACATTCCTGCCAACTTGTGAAAGATTAACTTCCATAACTCACCTCTCAAACAAAGAAAGGAGCAAAGGCTTAATAATGTCCAATGCTCCCTATCGAGTTTCTAACCAACCGAATTATACAATTCAGTATAATCCACTTTTTAATCCATTAAATATAACCTAGCCCAATAAACTCAATGCAGTTTGGGGGGCTTGATTTGCCTGACTTAACACCGACAGAGATGCTTGTTGAATGATTTGATTGCGAGTCAGTTCTGCCGTTTCAGCCGCAAAATCTGTGTCGCGAATACGTGAACGTGCACTAGAAATATTTTCAGAAATATTGCTTAAGTTTCTAATGGTAGATTGAAAGCGATTTTGCACAGCCCCAAGATCAGCACGAACTCCTCCAACCACCGAAATTGCTTCAGAAATAGCGGTTAATGCCGCAGATGCCCCATCAACGGTGGCTACATCGACGCTATCAATGCTCAGACCTGTTGCTCCGAAACCATCATTACGAGATAAATTAACGGATATATTCTGATTACCATTTGCACCTACTAAAAAGCTTGCTGAAAATGTGCCATCAAGGATGTCAGTTGTACCAAATTGCGTGTCAGTTGATATTCTGGTTATTTCAGACTTTAATGCCGAAACTTCTTTTTGCAATGCTCCGCGATCTGCTGACGAGTTAATTCCGTTTTGCGACTGTACCGCTAATTGACGAATGCGCTGCAATGACGATGTAACTTCTCCTAAGGCACCTTCTGCGGTTTGCGCTAATGAGATTGCATCGTTTGCATTTCTGGCAGCTTGGTCTAAACCCTGTATCTGTGTCGTTAAACGATCAGAAATCTGTAGCCCAGCCGCATCATCCGCTGCGCGATTGATGCGAAAGCCCGATGATAAACGTTCGAATGATGTATTAAGTGATGCGCCTGAATTGAACAACTGACGCTGAGCATTCAACGATGCCACGTTGGTATTAACGAATAATGCCATGATAAAACCTCCTGGAAACCCACCAATAGCGCGTTGCGCATGGTAAGCCCGCCTCAAAATTCAGTAGCAATGAGCCTCCTCATTGTTACCGCCTCACTACATTATTGCTCAGCACCTCTACTTCGCAATAACACTATAAATGACCGATTAGATCACCCCTCAACTAATGTTATCGACCATGACTTCAACAACTTTAGTTTTTTATTTCATTTTTTATTTTGAACGTATTTAGGACGACAGCAAAAGTAACTTTCAGAAACGAAAAGTTGGCACGCGAGGTGCTTATTAAATATGGTGAAGCAATAAGAATTGAGAAACGCCAAGAAGTTGGCGAGAAAATAAAAAAGGCCGGGCCAAATGACCCGACCGAATTGCTCACGTTAGGAGAACGAGCAAAAGAGTTTCTGTCCGACTAGCAGATCAGAGAATGAATACTGGCCTCTCAACCAAACTTCTACACTCTCAGTTCTGTTGGTCGGCGTTTTGCGCGGGTTAAACCACGCATCATCCCTGAATAATGCCAACAACTTTCCTTAGTTGCCTACCGGGCGGCCTCTCACTTCCTACCCTCTGAGTAATATCTTAGTCATGAAACAATGACCTAACATTGTTTCACGTGCATATTTGTTACTGAACAGCAATGAGAGTTGCTTTGTTCACCTCTTGTAACTGCGCCTTTTGTAACTGGATCTTTTGTAACTTCGCCTCTTGCAACGGACTTTTTCTGCCGTTGTAATGGCAATTCCTGTAAACTGATAACCTTTTGTTGCCGCTACCTGCCGATAAACTATAGTCGTTATCGGCTAATTCAAGTTTGGCTCCCTAGGGATATCCGTCAACCCAGAGAACATGTAAACTCGGTAACGCTTATCTTATCCCTAAAAGTAACCATGCTTTACAGCATACAGATACTTTAAATATCCTTTCACCTGCAGCGTAAATACACTCATTCGCGACTTACGTTATTTTCCTTCCTCATACAGAAGAGGTAATGTCTCAATACATACCATTTGGTGCACTTTAACGGTATGACTCATCGGCTCAGTCGATACACTAACTTTCAGCACTAGGCCCTATCAGTCTGGGTCACTTTCATCATCTATTAATGCCTTTGTCTAGCTACCTTGCCTTTAGTTAGAAGCCCGTTTTATTAATAGCCAATGTTCAACAGCCTTAATTTCAAAATTTAGTAGTGCTATTTTGGCACATAAAGTGCTTAATCTAGCTTGCCAACTGGTACCCTGGTTGGCCTATTTTGTTTGTGTTACCACACGACAAAATGTATCGAGCGCAAGCTCTAGCTGACAGGCAGGTTTGATGGCCTAAACCTCAAAACCTCACTACCTCCTGGCGTCTTCCTTGTCTGTCAGCCATTTCACTTTCTTTGAAATCCCTTTGATCATCCGAGTTGCCACTCATCTAGGCACTATTATTAACCTTGCAGTAGTTGCAGAGCTGATTGTGGACGCTGATTAGCTTGACCTAAAACAGTAATACTCGCCTGTTGAATAATTTGCCACCGAGTCAATTCTGCCGTTTCAACTGCAAAGTCAGTATCTCGAATACGACTGCGGGCTGCTGACACGTTTTCAGATATGTTGCTCAGATTGCGTATAGTTGACTGAAATCTATTTTGAATAGCACCGAGATCAGCACGCTTAGCATCAATAACCGATATTGCTTCTAATACAGCGACCATCGCTCTTGATGCTTGGGCTTCTGTGGCAACGGAGATAATTTCTCCTTCGAACAAACCCTCTGGCCCATATCCATTTGCTCTAGATATATTGACGCTGATTGTCTGACCCGGGTTTGCTCCCACAAGAAATGCAGATGAGAACCCACCACTTAGGATATTTACACCACCGAATTGAGAAGTAGCAGCGATTCGGCTCATTTCAAATTTGAGCGCATCGACTTCTTTTTGCAATGCCAGTCTATCTGCTGATGCATTAATCCCGTTTTGAGCCTGAACGGCTAAAACCCTAATACGTTGGAGTGCGGTGGTGACTTCCCCTAGCGCTCCTTCTGCGGTTTGCGCTAAAGAAATGCCATCATTGGCGTTTCGCACGGCCATGTTAAGGCCTAAAACCTGGGTCGTAAGTCGGTTAGATATTTGCAATCCAGCCGCATCATCTTTGGCACTATTAATGCGAAATCCAGATGATAATCTTTCAAATGCCGTGTTTAAATTATTGTTCGACGTGAATAACTGACGAGTAGCATTCAACGACGACACATTCGTATTAACGAATAAGCTCATTTTCTTTCTCCTAACGATTTTTTAAACTTTCACCCGACTATTATTTTTTTGTATCGTGGTGAATACAGGACCTTGCTTTAATTATTATTGGTCTCTGTTTCTAGTGCTGGCTTATTATTTTTTTGAGTTACCTAGCGACTATGTTTAAGTTATCGAACGGATACAGAAAATCCTTTAGCATTAAAATTGACTAAATATTTTTCTACTTCAAATTCAAACACTTACAGATAAAAATAAACGCAAAAAAAGCCGAGGGATACCCCTCGGCTTTACGCTCTTACTTTAGGAGAGAGTGAGCAGACTCTCAACTGATTGGTTCTTTTTAACCTGGTGCACTACCTCCTGGCTTCAAAGCCCCAAACAGTAGGGTCTCGAAACCTAGGTTAACTAACCAATTAACCTAGTAAAGATAAAGCTGACTGAGGACGCTGATTCGCCTGACTCAGTACGGTTAAACTCGCTTGCTGAATGATTTGGTTACGCGTCAATTCTGCAGTTTCAGATGCGAAGTCAGTATCACGAATACGTGAACGAGCACCTGATACGTTTTCAGAGATATTAGACAGGTTACGGATAGTTGATTGGAAACGGTTTTGAAGCGCACCCAAGTCCGCTCTTACGCCACCTACAGAAGAGATAGCTTCAGAGATAGCCGTTAGCGCTGCAGATGCACCCTCAACGGTATCTACGTTAACATCATCAATGCTCAGGCCTGCTGCACCGAACCCATCGGTACGGGACAAGTTTACAGAGATATTCTGTCCACCATTGGCACCTACCAAGAACTTAGCCGAAAAATCTCCTTTAAGGATATCAGTCGTACCAAACTGAGAATCAGTTGAAATACGCGTGATTTCAGATTTAAGGGCTGAAACTTCTTTCTGCAAAGCTACACGGTCTGCAGAAGAGTTAATGCCGTTTTGCGATTGAACAGCAAGCTGACGGATACGCTGTAATGAAGATGTTACTTCACCTAATGCGCCTTCAGCTGTTTGCGTCAATGAAATCGCGTCGTTCGCGTTTCTAGCGGCTTGATCAAGACCTTGTACTTGAGTGGTCAAGCGGTCAGTAATTTGAAGACCTGCGGCATCATCTGCTGCACGGTTGATTCGAAAGCCTGATGAAAGACGTTCGAAAGAAGTATTCAAGCTGTTAGCTGAATTAAATAATTGGCGTTGTGCGTTCAAAGACGACACGTTGGTATTTACGTATAAACCCATGGTTTTCTCCTACACTCTCAGTCCAGTTTTCACTGGCAACCGAAAATCTTAATCGGTGGTTAAATAACACTAATTAGTATGATGATTCGTTAAATAAATCATCACTACTGGCTCTCTCAGAAATGTTATCGACGGTAGGATAATTCTCTTTAACTAAAATTTGCCGTTTTTTCGTTAAACGGCAACGAATTGCCGCTTTGCAATTGCTAAACAATTGAGTTTCAATGGTTTTATTAAAAGCGCCACGGTCAAAAATAATGCAAATAAAAAGTATTAAACGCGTAACTCACGCGCACAAACATCACGCATTTAGCGATTTATGTGAGTTTAAAGGGGCGCTTTACTGTTGTTTTAGAGTAGCGAGCAATCATGTGAGTGACGATGGTGTCGTTAACGTGTTAACCCTCACCGATGATGGCAAAATAACGTATAAACAGCATATCAGCCTGCCTTCTAGTGATTTGCGTGACCCTAAGCTGAGTATTACACCCTCGGGGGAGCTCATGTTATTGGCGTACTCTCGTCGAATACGTTCGTCTGCCTCTACTAGCGGGTTGGGGTCACATAGCCCGGTCGTGTGGACTTCGCAGGATGGACTAAGTTGGTCTAGCGCCAAGAATATCGGTGAGAAACACTGGTGGCTATGGCGACTTCGCTGGCACAAACAAAAAGCATATGGGCTTGCATATAATCGTTCAGCCAATGCGGTACACTTTTACGGGGGTAACCCAAAGCGTAGCTTCCACCGCGACAAAACCAATGCCTTTAGTTTGCAAACCCACGACAAAGGCTACCCGAACGAAAGCGATATGTGTTTTGCAGAAGATGGCACTGCTTATGTGGTTTTACGTAGAGACAGCGATACTTATAGTGCCCAGTTTGGAACAAGTAAGTCACCTTACGCACATTGGCATTGGATTGATTTAGGCTTCTATTTAGGTGGGCCTAACATGCTAAAGCTCGATGACCACAATGCGCTACTAGCAGGCAGGATAATATATAAAGGCAAATTCGTGACAGCGATACTAAATCTAGAGCTTAAAAGCGCAAAAATCACACTGCTCAAGGTTTTGCCTTCAAGTGGGGATAATAGCTATCCCGGCATGGTTAGACGCAAAGATACCGTGTTTGTTAGTTATTATTCATCACACCAAGACCGACAAGCGCACATATATTTAGCTCAGATAGCGCTTTAAACGGATAAAGCACTGTTTGAAACTTTAAGGCTGTAACTGAATGCGAAAACTTTCAGTTCAGGCCTGAGCTACTAGAGCTTAACTGATGTAATCGAAAAGCGATAACCCTGTCACTTTTGCAAATGTAGCTTGGGCCGCTTGTAAAGCAGTCTCTTGTTTGCTTAGTTCTGATACCGCTTCTGCGTAGTCAACATCTTCGATATTTGCTCTAGCCGTTTTATTGGATATTTCGAGATCTAAGTTTGACGCAAATACCGATTGCGCCACATTGAGCTTCCCACCGAGCAACGATATTGAATCAGCGATACTGGTCAAGCTATTATCTACACCTATCAAGGCATCGCTAATTGCCTGTTCATAATCTCCGTCGGAAATATTTTCATCTCTGAGACTGTTGTAAAAGTCATTGAGAGTTTCAGCAATATTTTTCTTTTCAGGTTTTTGTAGCGTGTAATTAACGGTATCGCCTACAGCGCCTTCGATCGTAAACTCTTGCCCTTGAAACTCGAAAGGCTCACCACTGGTATAGGGTTGCGTGCCCACCACAGTGCCAGTACCAACATTGGTAATAGTCACTTCATCGACACCCGTAATACTTATCTGATATTCATTATTCGCTGGGGTAACAGGGTCGTAATTTTGTTTGTGAAACTGATCAAATTCGCTTTGAGCACTTATTCTGGTTGATGCCGATGCAACACCACTTGTGGAAGTAATTTGGCTGTCCAATCTTGCGTACACATCTTCGAATACCGTTTGACCAGAGTTATTCATCGCTAAAGAAAAGGTATTTGAAATGCGAATATCGTTTAACCCTTCGTCCCCCTCAAAGACGTACTTATTACCAGCTGCCCCGGCGGTATAACTGAATGCAGGGGTAGAAGATTGGTAACCAGCAAAAATATATTCACCATTTGCACTTTGGCTATTCATAGCATCAAATATTTGATCTCGAATTTGTCCAATCTCTATGCTTATTGCATTACGGTCATTAACATCCAATATGCCATTACCCGCTTGAATCATGAGCTGCCTTGCTCTTTGAATATTGTCGGTTACGTTTCCGAGTATAGTTTCTTCTTGTTCAATACTGTTGGTCAGCAAGTTGTTGTTCTTGTTGTATTGCGCAATTAAATCAATTTCTTCTGTTAAACGTATCACCTGAGCAGAACCAACGGGATCATCCGACGGTCGAAGTAATTTTTTACCGGTAGATAGCTGCTGCTGAACATCCGACAAATCATCTTGATTATCTAGTACAGCACGAATGCTTCTATCATATAACTGACCAGTGGAAATTCGCATTATAAACCCCTCACGTGTTTCATTATCTCACCATACTCAAAATGGTATCGAACATCTCTTGCGCAGTGTTTAATAAGCGAGCTGAAGCCGCATAAGATTGCTGAAAGCGCACTAAATTGGCCGCCTCTTCATCTAAACTCACACCTGACACTGAGTCATACCAATCTTTTGATTGTAGCTTTAGCGCCTCGCCTGCTTTGACCGCAATATCCGCATTGGCTGCTTTTTGCCCTATATCGCCAACAATATTGGCATACGCTTCATGGAAACTAACCGGATCACCAGATCCCGCATTATTGAGTTGCATGCCGTTCTCGTTCTGCAGGTTAGCCATGATTAAGCCATTACGGTTATCATTAAGCCCATTTTGGTTGAAACCGATAGAGAATGTATCTCCCGCTTTCGGCTCCCCTTGCAACGTAAAATCGTAACCTGGGTAATTATCAAGTGCACTAAATGCTGCGGGCCACCCTGGCGTGCCAGAAGCTTGCTCTAAAAGGTTATCCATCGATGAAATACCACTCACAGTCGTGATAACAGTACCTGCGCTATCAAGCACTTCATATTCAGTGGCAGAGTTAAACCGCACCGCTGCAGGTGCACCGACTCCACCACCGGGCGCAGCGCCAGGCGCATGAATACCTCCGGCCCCGTCAAAACCCGATGAGCGTGAATCAAAAGGTGCGGTGTCTACAAAGGTATTTGTCACTGTTGTTGAAACGAGCTCTGAGCCGCCTAAATTATCTTCGCCGGCTTCTATTCTAATCGGGCTTGCTAACGCTAAGTCTTCTGGGCGTGTGGTGAACACTTCGATTTTGTCTGCCACATCTTTGGTCGGTTGCAATAAGAACTGATCGCCTACCGTGTAACCAGTGCCTTTTGAAAACTCTAACTCGATACCCCCAAAGATTTCATTATACTCGCCACTTTGTGCAGTTAACCCTGTATAAGTCTGAGTAAGAGCCGCACCGTTCACATCGGTCACAGCTGAGCCATCTAGGTTCAGTAATTCAACGGTGACATCTACAGTTGGCGGCACCCCCGCCGTGACTCCGTCAACGGTAACTCGGTAATCAGCGCTGGTAATTTCACTGGCACCGCCTTTTGAAATACGGCCATTAACGATAGAAGTGCTATCAGCATTGCCTGGATAGTTCAGCGCCGTGGTGATAGGGCGTGTAAAAATCTCGCCTCCCAATTGCTGGTCATAATCCATACCCGCCCGGTTTTGCGTATTCACAGCTTCGGTTACCGCTAAAGCGATTTGCCCTAGCTCTCGGCGACTAGGCTCCAATACCTCGTCACGATAGCGAAATAACCCACCAATCGTCCCTCCTAGCTCGGTTTCCGCTAAGTTTAAAGAGGTTGGTTTGCCATTACTGGTCAGCTGTAACGATTTATAGTTCAAATCTGCACTGTTACTCACTTCAAAAACACTAAACGTGCCGTCTTGCATTACAAGTGACTCACCTGAGGTGAGGTTAATCATGATGGAGCCATCATTGTTTGAACTGTTTCGGGTCTCAATCGACACCAGACTGCTTAATTCCAGCACCGCATTATCTCTTTGATTCATCAGCGCACCAGGCTCATCGTGACGATTATTAGCTTGAGCGATTCGAATAGACTCATTAAATGAGGCAATAGATTCGACTAAAGAATTCACTTTATTTAATGAGGAGGTAAACTCAAAATTAACTTCCCTCTCTTTCTCAGCCATAAAGGTCGATAATGTGCCCATCTGGCCAAGCATTGACTCGGCATCGCCCAACACCAATTGTCGAGCAGACATATTTGTCGGATCATCATTAGCCGTTTGCAGAGATGCAAAAAAACGGCTCATACTACTTGAAATGCTATTTGCTTCGCTGGCGAAAACATTATCTAAAACAGCCGTTTTACTCCAATAAGCTTCATGCTCAGCAAGATTGGTGGTGTCTCGGCGCAGCTGGTTCTGAGCAAACGTGTTCATTACTCGCTCAGTAGTGAATTGGCCAACACCTCCGGTTAACTCAGCTACGAAGTTTGTTCGCTCACGAACATAACCTTCGGTGTTCACATTGGCTATATTATTACCTGTGGTACTGAGTAATTGATTACTTGCCTCCACACCAGAGCGGGCGATAGAGAGCAGATCCGCCGTTCTAATCATGATTTATACTCCGCAAACTGATGTTGTTCATGGTTGATAATTATTCAGTGAGCCGCTGTTTAGAACGGAAATAACTTTCTGCGCATACGTTGGGTCGGTGGCATAACCCGCTTGCTGCAATTCGTCGAAGTAGCGTTTAGGATCGCCAGTATTTTGCAGCGCTTGCTTGTATCTCGGGTTGTCTTTTACAAATGACGCATAGTCTTGCATCGCATCATCGAAGGAATTGTAAGCTCTAAATTCGGCTTTTTTCGGCGCTGCAAGCCCTTGTTCAAACTCAATAGTGTTCACCTTTACAGTGTCACCTTGCCAGCCATTGCCCGCTTTAATCCCAAACAAGTTGTGGGTATTGCCTTTCTCAGTGTGCATCATGTATTGTCCCCAGCCAGTTTCCACCGCTGCTTGGGCCAATAATGCTTTGGGCTCGATGCCTAGTTCTTTTGCCACTTGCTGAGCAACAGGATAGAGCGCATCCAAAAATTCGTTCTGATCACTAAAAGCGGCATCTTTGTAACCTGCATTGGATGCTGCGGTCTCAGGCAGGCGTTGTTCGGGTAGCGCTATTTGTTGCGCCTGATGAATGCTTTGTGCACTGTGACGATTAATATCTGACAGGTTGCCATCATTTCGAATAACACTTGAGGGTGTGAATCCATTCCCGCCTTTGCTTAACTGTTTTACGATAATGTCGGCCAAGCCGATACTGCCGTTATTCGACATATCTGTCGCTAACTGCTGATCGTGCATATCGCGATAAAACTTAACTTGTTCAGAGTTAAATGGGCTGTCTTTGTCTGCCATAACATCTTGAGCTTTTCGCATAGACTTGAGCATCATTTGCACAAAAATAGCCTCGAACTGCTTCGCGGCCTCTTGCAGAGCCGCATCATCGCCGCTTTGTGCTGCTCTGCGCAGTTTGTCTAAGCCTTGAATGTCATTCGCATTGCGCGACATATCAAATTGACCTTGAAACTTTATGCTGTTGTCTATGTTATCCATCGACTATGCCTCGGCCCGGTTAATCACGCTAAATTACGACCAGCTCGCCTTGTAAGGCACCTGCCTCACTTAGTGCTTCAAGTATTGCCATCAAATCCCCAGGGGCTGCACCTACTTCATTTACTGCGCGCACTAGTTGGTCCAACGTCACGCCTGGATCAAACTTAAACATGCGAGTGTCGTCTAGATTCACATCAATAATGGACTGGTCTGTAACGACTGTATCTCCCTGCCCTAAGGGGTTAGGTTGTGTTACCTGCTGATTTTCACTGATCGTCACTGTTAGCCCACCGTGTGTAATGGCCGCGGGTAGCAGACGTACGTCTTGACCAATCACTATGGTCCCTGTGCGACTGTTAATAACGATGCGTGCGGGTGCTTTAGCTGGCATAAATTCAAAGTTTTCTAGAGTAGCTAAAAAGCCCACTCGCTGACCTACATCTCGGGGGGCTGACACGCGAACCGATGCTGCATCAATAGGGGTTGCAATCACATATCCTTTATCGGGATCCGCGCCTAAACGCTGATTAATGGTATCGGCTAGGATCTTGGCTGTTGAAAAATCCGGATAATTTAAATTGAGCGTTAAAAAGTCATTTTGCATGAAGCCGCTAGGCACAGCGCGCTCTATCAGAGCACCGTTTGCGATACGACCAACCGTGGGCGTGTTGGCGACAATTTTAGAACCGTCTGCTCCCTCAGCGCCAAAACCACTGACTACCATGCTTCCCTGGGCAACGGCATACACTTTGCCATCAAGACCTTTTAGAAAAGTTTGCAGTAATGTCCCCCCGCGCAAACTTGCCGCTTCACCAACAGAGCTCACCGTTACGTCAATCGTTTGCCCTGGCTTTAAAAAAGGCGGCAATTCAGCGTGAACTGCCACAGCAGCCACGTTCTTTATTTTAGGCTTTAGAGAGCTGTCTAGGCTGATGCCGAAGTTCGACAACATGGTACGAAAACTTTGTTCAGTAAACGGACTTTGCTCACCGGTACCAGGCAGACCCACCACCAAACCGTATCCAACCAGTTGGTTACTTCTTACGCCCTGTACACTTGCTAAGTCTTTTATGCGTTGAGCCTGGCCCACCGGAGCAATAATAATGCTCGATACCATGAGAATGAATAGAAGTAATTTCATATACCGCTCCTGCCTAAAAAGGCCAGTACTCAGAAGAAAAGAACTTGGTCAGCCAACCTTCTTTTTGTGCTGACGCAAACGTGCCTGTGCCGCTGTACTGAATACGAGCGTTGGCAATTTTAGTCGATACTATTTCATTCGTCGGACTAATATCAGCTGGGCGTACGACGCCTGTTAGACGGATATATTCGTTACCGTTATTTAACGTTAACCATTTTTCACCGCGCACTAATAAGTTTTGATTGGGGAAAACTTTCATCACGGTGACAGAAATATCGCCGCTTAGGTTATTACTTTGGTTCGCTGACGCATCCCCAGTAAATTCATTTGAGCTGTCTACACCAAGTTGAATTGACTGAGAGCCAATATTAACGGCGTTCCCGCCTAAACCAACAATAGGGTTTACATCCAGAGCCGACTCTTTAGAGGTGGTTGTTCCTGCTGATTTAGTTGCGCTGGTATTCTCTTCTAGGCTTACCGTTATAATGTCGCCTACGCGACGAGCTTTTACGTCAGAGTACAAACTATTGGCCATGTCAGCCTGAAAAATTGAGCCGTCTTCGGCAATTTTCTGCCGCGGCAAATCAGCCGTAATAGGTGCATAGTAAGGGTCGTTCGGCATGATATCCGGCTCGGGCGTGCTCTGGCATGCGCCGAGTAATCCACTTAATCCAATGACATATAAGGCTTTCATAATATTAACCATTAAAGTTGTTGAATGACCTGACCTAACATCGAATCCACGGCCGAAATCACTTTAGAGTTCATCTCGTAAAGGCGCTGGCTTTCAATCAAATTCACCAGCTCTTCTGTCACGTTAACGTTAGATGTTTCCAGTGCTCCCTGAACAACCGTGCCTAACCCTTCAAGGCCAGGCACGCCTTGAATTGGCGCGCCGCTGGTTGCCGTTTCCACATATAAATTCTGACCGATAGGCTGTAAGCCCGTCATATTAACGAAATCAGAAAGACTGATTTGCCCTAGCACTTGTGGGTCAGCCTGACCACGAATAGAAGCGGATACCTCCCCGTCTTGAGAAATCGTAATTTGCTGAGCATCTTCGGGCACAGTGATATTAGGCTGGAGTAAAAAACCGGCCCCTGGGGTGACGATTTGCCCCTCATCATTAAGTGTAAACTGACCGTTTCGGGTATAAGCAATACTGCCATCTGGCTGCTGTATCTCGAAAAAGCCGCGCCCTTGAATCGACATATCCAGTGCATTTTCTGTGGTCAGCATATTTCCCTGAGTATGGGCCTTTTGCGTGGCAACCACTTTGCTACCTGCGCCAAGCATCAAACCCGAAGGCAGTTCAGTATCGGCTGATGAGCGACCGCCAGGCTGGTTAATATTTTGATAAAGCAAATCTTCGAAAATCGCCCTGTCTTTCTTAAAACCAACGGTACTGGCGTTGGCCAAGTTGTTCGAAATAACAGCCACATCAGTTTGTGCTGCGTCGAGTCCGGTTTTGCTGATCCATAATGCTGGGTGCATAGGTCACCTCCTCTTTAAAATTATCTTAAGCTCGCTAGCGCTAAGTCGTTTTCAATCATGATTAGATAATACGCAGCAATTGATTCGCTCTTGAATCAAGATCACTGGCTTCTTTCATGAATTTAATTTGCATCTCGTAATGGCGCTGCAGGCTGATCATGTCGACCATTTCTTCTACAGGGTTCACATTACTGCCTTCTAACATGCCGTTGCGTATACTGACCGTTGGATCAAACTGCGCCAACTCACCGTCTTTCTGGCGAAACAAGCCATCATTTCCCCTTTCAATATTGTCTAAAGCTGGGTTTACCAATTTCAATCGCCCTACTTCTTCAAGCACGGTTTCTGGCGCCCCTTGAGGTCGTACAGAGATGGTTCCGTCACCAGCAATGTTAATATTCGACAAAGGGATAGGTAAAAAAACGGGACCAAACTCTCCCAAAATAGAATTACCAGAAGAATCCTGAAGTTGACCATCAGCACTGATCTGTAAGCTACCGTTGCGACTGTATGCTTCAGCTCCATTAGCATCGAGGACCGATAACCAGCCCTCTCCTTGGATCGCTACATCCAACTCACGCTCTGTTTGGATCATCGCCCCGCCTTCAAAATTATTGGCAGGGTTCTCTGTCATGGAAAATACTCGAGTTGGTAGCCCTTCACCAAATGCCGGCATGCTGCGCGCCTGCTCTAACTGGGCGCGGAAACCAGTGGTCTGCGTATTAGCAAGGTTATTTGCACGAACAGCGGTACCAAGAAGATCTTGTTTAGCACCACTGGCTGCAATATAAAGCAATTTATCCATGACAACTTCTTGACGAAAAGTGAACTTAATAAGAACGCTGCAAATAAGATGCCATTCATCGACGAACAAGTTTTAAATAGACAAAAGTTGAAGCTGTGAAGAAGTGTATAGCGGGCTTTACTTCGATATGAAAAAGGCCACAAATTGCGGCCTTTTAGTATTAATATATTGAATTTATTAACGAATATTCAAGATAGTCTGGTTAAGCTGGTTGTTAACTTCGAGCGCTCGAGAGTTCGCTTGGAAGTTCCGTTGAGCGATAATCAAGTCAATTAGCTCAGTGGTCAAGTTCACGTTTGCCTGCTCTAATGCGGATGAGTTGATGTCACCAAAAGTACCAGTTGTTGCCTCACCGGCAAGTGCTTCACCGGATAGGATACTTTCTTGCCACTGGGTATTACTTTGCTGCGTCAAACCTTGGTCATTAGCAAAACGCACTAGCGCAACACGAATGATTGGCTCAGATGTACCGTTTGAATAGGTTGCACGAACAAGACCGTCCGCACCGATATCGATACCAGTCAACCGGCCTACTGCCAGTCCATCCTGCTCGAGTGAAGTCACTTCAAACGCGGAAGCAAACTGGGTTGGTTCATCAGGGGTAGCATTACCTGGGTCGAAAGCAAAATTAGTGGTGATGGTTTGCGAAGGGTCAGAACCATTAGCTAAAATTGTTCCGCCTAATGCGACAGAGGTGATATCGCCCGTAGCACTACTCGTGCCATCGGCATTGGCAATACTGGTAAAATCACCACCAGCGCTAAAGGTCATTCTATATCCAGCGACCGGGGAGCCAGTGGTTTCTCCGACTACATTTGGCCCAGTAATAGGTGGAACGCCTGGCGTATCGCCTTCGGTATTTAATGCAATATCATCCATATAAGTAGTAACCACCCACTCATTGGTGGCAGCTTGATCCTTCATGAAGTAGTAAGTCATAACATGACTATCACCCAATGAGTCGAACACAGTCACTGAAGTTGCCGCGTTATAAGTCAGTGGATCGTCAGGATTAAATAAATCTAAATCGACAGCATCGTCCCCTGCGGGTAAATTCATCTTTAATGATACTTCTGACGTAGGCTGCGGAGAGCCGGATGAGTCAGGGATACGAACGGCTTGGGTTGTACTTAATGCTACTGAAGATGATGTCCCATCAGGGTTCACAGGGAAACCAAGCAAGTTATCACCATTGGAGTTGACTACGAAGTTTTCAGCATCCAGCTTGAACATACCAGCTCGCGTAAATGAAAACTCTCGAGAGTCAATTTCTGGGATGGTGGCAAAGAAGCCATTGCCTGTCACCGCTAAATCAAGTGAGTTATTAGTAAACTGCAGACTACCTTGGGAAAATTGCTGAGCGACTTCCTGGGTAATTACGCCGTCACCTACCTTAGTTTTACCGCCCGCTAACAGTGATGATGCATATACATCGCCAAACTCTGCTCGGGATTCTTTAAAACCAACCGTATTCACGTTAGCAATGTTGTTTGCCGTTGTATCTAAGTCTCTTTGCGCAGCGGAAACGCCACTCAATGCAATATTAAAAGACATGTTAAGTTCTCCTGTTAACCACCAAGTTGAATGACGTCGTCGAGCTTGACGCTGACATCACCATCTAGATTTAATATGACACCTTGACTACTGCCAGCTAAGCTGACGCTATCAACGTGTCGATTGACTGCTGTAACGAGTTGCTGGGGCTCGCCCGACACATTACCTTGCGCTTTGACCACATAATTGCCAGGAGGCATAAAATTGCCAGCAGCATCTTTTCCGTCCCAGTTGAATTGAATATTGCCAACAGGCTGCGTACCGATATCAAGAGTCTTGACGATACTACCCGATTCGTTCTCAATCGTAATTTTGGTATTAAGTGTAGTGGAATCGTTAATCACAACCCCGGATACCCCCTGACCTTCGCTGGCCATGTGTGCCACATCACCCTGCAATAGTACTTGTTGACCAATCAGGCTAGACGCTTGCAATGCTTGGTTTGAAGTCATGGACGTGGCGAAGGTTTCAAATTTCTCGTTGAGCTGGCTGATACCATCGGCCATAGTGAAGCTTGTCATCTGCGCCACCATCTGATCATTGTCAACCGGCTTACTAGGGTCCTGGTTGGCCAATTGTTCAGTCAGCAAGGAGAAAAAATCTTCTTGTGACAAATTTTGATTGCTTTCATCAGCGACGGGAACCGTTTCAGGTTGCCAATAAAGGTCACTGTTTAAGCCGTTCTTAATTAATGTATCCACGTCAATTCCTCGAAATTATTCGGTCCGCGAACGATTAGCTGCCTTGGCCTAAGCGCAGCACATTCCTGAACAAACGTTTAGTAGTGTCTGCTACTTGAACATTTGTTTCATAAGCTTTAGACGCTGACATCATGTCTGCCATTTCTTCCACTATGTTCACATTTGGCTTATATATGTAGCCATTTTCATCAGCCATCGGGTGACCTGGGCTGTATTCGATTTGAAGGGGAGCATCGCTCTCTACAATTCCCATAACTTGCACACCTGTACCCGCATTCTGATCTTGAGATGCACGTTGTAATTCGGCAGCAAATACAGGGTGACGAGCCTTATAGGTTTGGTCATAGCTGCTACTAACGGAATTCGCATTTGCCACATTACTTGCCGTCGTGTTTAAACGAACGCTTTGAGCACTCATGCCTGTGCTGGCAATATCCATTACGTTAAATAAACTCATTAGTTTTGACCTCCGCCGATGGCTTTCTTCATGCCTTTAATTTTACCGTTGAGAAACTCGACACTCGCCTGATAACGTAAACCATTATCTAGAAACGCATTCCGTTCGACTTGTACATCAACGTTATTGCCATCGCCGGTATCAGGTTGATTATTGATGCGGAACTGCATCTCCCCTGATCCTTGCATATGGCCTTTAATATGATTTTCGTGAGTGCGGGTAAGGTTTTGATTACGACCATTTTGGGCGCTGCGCATAGCGTCTTGAAAGTTAATGTCTCGCGCTTTGTAACCGGGTGTATTGGCATTGGCCAAGTTGCCAGCCAGCACTTCCATACGTTCAGTACGTACTTGAACCGCCTTGTGGGTGAATCCCATTAACTTATCTAAACTGATTGCCATTCGCTTTACTCCTCATTCGTCAGGAGTAAAGCAATAGCTATGCCATAAAAGAATTGACAGTTAGAGGAAGGATAGCTAACAAATTGAAATTGTTAACTTTTTTTAACGTAATACAAACCGCTACCGCTACGATTCATAACGAAATCATTGGAAATACCCGACATTGACTCCGATGCGCCAACAAAAAGAACACCTTGTGGTTGCAGGCAAGCGGCAATTTTTTGCAGTATCGACGCCTTGGCATTTGCCGAGAAGTAAATCAGTACATTGCGGCAAAATACAACGTCGTAACGTGTGACGCTTGAGAAGGGAGTCAGTAAATTGATGGGTTTAAACGTGACTAAACTGCGCACACTTTGCTTTAAAACACTGCTGTTACCACCGACGCATGCGTCAAAAAACCGCCCTCGACGTTCATCTGACAACCCTCGAGACAGTGATAAATTATCGTATTGTGCTGCTTTTGCTAACGTTAACATATCACTTGAAATATCGGTTGCGACGATATCTATACCCGCCGAAAACGCGTTTGAATACCTAGCTTGATATTCACGTACAGCCATAGCGATTGAATAAGCCTCTTGTCCAGAGGAGCAAGCTGCACTCCAAATTTTAATCGGTTTACCGGTCTTTGATAGTGAGGGAAATAGGGTATTTTGCAGCGTTTCAAAGGGGTAACCATCGCGGAACCACAGTGTTTCATTTGTGGTCATGGCATTGATCACTGCATTTGTTAATGCCACATCGTGATTGGCGATGGTCCGCTTGATCAGTTCCGACAGGGATTTTTGCTTAAATTTTGCAACTAGTGGTGACAACCGACTGTTTACCAGATATTGCTTGTTATCCCCCAGCACGATGCCACATCGATTCTCCAAATAACGGCAAAATAAACTGTATTCTTGTGCATCAAGTGTATTACTGGTCAATCGCTTTCCTAGACAGTTATTTGTTATCAAACCATTTTTGCACAGAGGTCACCAGTTCGTCGGGATGAAACTTAGCGATAAAATCATCGGCTCCAACCTTTTGCACCATCGCCTGGTTAAACACTCCGCTTAAAGATGTATGCAATACAACGTGCAAATCTTGTAAAGCTGGATTGTTTTTGATCTCAGCAGTTAGGGTATAGCCGTCCATTTCAGGCATTTCAATATCAGAGACTAAAATACCCACCTTGTCTGTGATGTTGCCTGTTTCCTCCGCCAGCTCTTTTAAACGATTCAAAGCTTCTAAACCGTTTTTAGCCATTTCTATTTCTAATCCTAATGTGGATAGAGCTTTTTTGACCTGGTTTCTCGCTACAGAAGAATCATCAGCAATAAAAATAATCTTCTCACGTTTGTTTTCAACCGAAATACTCGATACGTCATCGCTCACGTCAGTACTGATAGGTGAAATTTCATTTAGAATTTTCTCAACATCCAAGATCTCAATTAACTCTTCTTCGAACTCTGTCACCGCAGTCAAGTAACTCGCGCGGCCGCTACCTTTAGGTGGCGGCATGATCGCCTCCCAATTGGTATTAATGATGCGCTCTACTGCGCCGACTAAAAAGCCCTGCACTGAGCTATTGTATTCAGCGATAACGACAAAAGCAGAATTTAGGTCAATGATTGGCTTGCCACCAGTGGCCATGCTCATATCAATGACTGATATTGTTTGCCCACGAATGTGCGCTATACCGCGCACGTAGGAATTTAATTTTGGAATAGAGGTTAATTTGGGGCATTGCAGTACTTCTCGTACTTTAAACACATTAATACCAAATTTCTGCCGCCCATTTAATCTGAATAGCAATAACTCTAAGCGATTTTGCCCAACCAATTGGGTTCGCTGGTTAACTGAATTCATTATTTCAGACATGTAAAACTCCATAAAAATAAAAATCGGCGTAATAGTTGCTTTTAACCCTATATCGCGGCAAGTACTTCGCTTATTGTGCTAAATCGTCTATTTTTTGACGCTGTGCACAGTCTGTATTTGCCTAAGCATAGACAAATTGGTCTCAAGTGAAAATGAATAATAACGTTATTTATAAGGTGTTTGCCGCCATTACCATACTGCCGTTCATTCATACTGCAGGCTTTGCGAGTACAAATACCCATCAAGCACGTTCAGCACAACTGATTGAAGGCGCTGAACAGTATGTATCGTCCCAAATCAGTTCATCGGCTAATACCCAGCTTAACATTAGCACTGCCGACATTGATCAAAGAGTAAACTTGCCATCGTGCCCCACTCCAATTGTATACAGTGCCAGTTTGGAATCACTCCAACAGAGCAATGTAGCGGTGAAAGCGCTGTGCAGTTCAACTAATTGGTACATGTATTTAATGGTCAATGTGAAACAAATGCAGCCGGTTGTGGTTATTTCTAACGCTGTCAGTCCTGGCACTATATTGAATCAAAGTAACATCGAGCTAATCAACATGAACCGTGCGCTTCTTAGACGCACTACTTTTTCAAATGTGGATGATGTGATGGGTGCACGCATCAAACGTCGCGTTAGACCCGGGCAACCCATTACACCTAATAATTTATGTTTCGTGTGTAAGGGTGATACAATTATCATCAATGCTTCAAATTCCATGATGCAAGTTAAAGCAACGGGCGTAGCGATGCAAGATGGCAATATTGGTGACACCATAAGCGTGACGAATAGCCGTTCGAAAAAGCAAATCAATGCACGCGTTGCGAGTACCAGTGAAGTCGTTGTCGGCATATAAACCAAAGCAGCGATGCAGCAAGTTTTAAGAGCGTAAATAATGCAAAAATTGTGTAAGTCATCCTAAAGATATGCCCTAGGCTGCCGATACAATATTTGAGGAAAGTTTAAAAAGGTCAGGTAGTCATTATGTCTATTAACAACATTAACAACAATGGTCAAAAGCAAGTTATTGATAACCAAAAAGTTAATCAACAACAAACGCAAAACCAACAAGCGAATGAAGCTGCTGTAAAGAGCACGTCTTCGCAACCTGTGCGTCAAGATTCTGTTTCGTTAACTCAATCTGCACAGCAATTAGCCCAAGTGCAGAAGAAAAGCGCCGAAGCGCCAGTGAATCAGGAAAAAGTTGATCGTTTAAAGAAAGCGATTCAAAGTGGCGAGTACAGTGTAAATCCTGATAGTTTAGCGAAAAATATTGCATTGCAAGAATCAGAAATATTTGGCAGAAACTAGTATCGGCAGCATAATGATTGCCTACTAAAAAAGGGCAAAAAGAATGTCAGAGTTAATAAAAGCAATAACGAAACAGTTCGACCATCTAGAAAACCTCATTCAAGTGCTTGACTCTGAGCTACACCTCATTAGCACCAGAGACGCTGAAGCCCTCATCAATCTACTCAAGAAAAAAGAAGACTTGCTCACTTATATTCAAGAGCAGGACGACGCTATCAGTCGATCTTTTGACGTTACCTCTGAAGAAGAACGAACTGGCGAAGAAATTACAGCCATGTTTGAGCGCGCAAAACAGCTAGTGTCGGAATGTGAATATCGCACAAAAATAAATCAGACAGCGGTTGAACAAGGTCAACTCCGACTAGAACATTTACGCACATTGCTACTTGAGTCTCGCGCCAAAGAATCTATGACCTACGATAAAAGCGGCAAAGCACGAGGCGGCAAAAGTGGTAGAGGGATAAGCGCTTAAATTGCGCGTCATTTAGTTAAGCGCGGTTATTAACTTCGTTAGCGCTGCTTTTTATAGAATTACTCTAGACAAGGTTTATTAATAGCTCTTTCAATAACGATTTTAACACGCTCTTTTCTTCTACACCGTTTTATAACAGTGTAAAAACGAAAAGAGTCAGACTCTGATATAACTAATTTGTCATCAAGCAATTTACCTTAAAAAACTGCACATCTAACATTCATTCACGGCAACCTATTGCCGCCTAGCCAATTTAAGTAGCTCGTCGCACCCGTACCTTAGTGCTAACCTTACTTCTAATAGTAATGTACATCCTTTACTCGTTTTGGCCGCGCCGTTGAAAGGTAAATGTCATAAACACGTTTAAAGTCTAACTCTAGTTCTGTTGCATACAGATCGTCACCCACCGGGTAGCTTTTAATAACGCGAGCACCGCGAATAACTCCTTGAACTGAGCTCGACAAGCGCTCATCTGACAACAAAAAATTGGATAACGTTTGGCTACCGTCAACTTTTTGGCCATACACTTGCTCTGTGAGCTCGCGGTAGGCATCAAGTTTCGAGGCCTTGATCGCCATTAACATTTTTGTGGAGTCTGAATTGCCACGTTGTCCTTTAATTGGCGCATAACCAATGGCTAATAGCACTGGGTAATCTTGCGGCTCCACCACTTCCCATTCAACTTGTTTATCAAAGACTGATGAGCAGCCACCAAGCATTAGGCTCAAGCCCAATAAAGTCATACTTAATCTCTTCATAATCATTCCAGTGATGACGGACCTGCACCTCTAGGTAAGTGCTTTTATAGTCATTCATAGTTGTAACCTGATAAGTAGTAGCAAAAGCAAGCAAGAACCACACCTTTATTTACTAATGTATGACTAAAGAGAGATAACCAATGACACTTTTCAAAACTGCTTAATTTAGGTACGAAAAATGCTTTATTCAAATATATTGGGAAAATTGACAGTTCTATATTCTATTTCGTCATTTTTCAAAGAGTAAATGCACCCCCTTAGCCATCATCACAAGCGAGCCACACTATGCCAAAGCTAGGCGACATGCTAACCGTCTTATTAATCTGGGTTTTATTGGTACTCATCTCTTTGCCGATACCAACCAATGCAGCGTGGTTCGAGGCGACGGGCCAAGCAGTTATCAATAACGGTAATAAAGCCTTAGCCAAAAAACAGGCCACTCAAGAAGCCGTCAAACAGGCTTTAATGTTCGCGGGCGCATCCATTACCAGTGTACAGGCAATGTCAAATGGCTTACTGGAAAATGACCGATTCGAAATCCGCAGTGGCGGTGAGGTCAATGACTTAGCTTTGATCAGTGAAACTTACCACGATGATTATGTGACCATCGTCATTCGCGCAGACATCTTTGCTCAAAGAACACAATGTGATGCAGCGCAGTATAAAAAGCGCTTGGTCAGCACTTGGTTCCCTATTCGAGACCGCCAGCAAGGTATCACTGGCGGGTTAACAGAATTTGGCCAAACGGTCAGTGAGCTCTTTGAACAACAGTTTAACCAGACCAGTCGTTTCGCCCGTATGACTCAGCGCCAACCTTACTATTTATCACCACAAAGCCCTGACATACAAAGCGATATCATCACGCTTGCTCGTCAAACTGATAATCAATATGTATTGATTGGGGAAATCACCGAGTTATCCGTAGAGCGCTCATCCCGTAACGCGCTGCTATTTTGGCAGGACGCACCATTGTCTCGGAATTTTCGTTTAGAGCTATCTCTATACGACGGCAACAACGCTTCTTTACTCAAGCAAGAGCGCATGGCTATTAACACGCCGTGGGAATTCGAACTACACCAACAGGTCAGCCCATCCAGTCGGCAGTTATGGCAGTCGCAATTTGGCCAAGCCGTGACAGCAACCATCACCGAACAAGCATCATTAATAGATGAAGCCTTAGACTGCCTACCTACTTACGCTCGTGTTTTACAGGTCAGTAACGAGCAACTCACCATTAACATTGGCAAACAAGATGGTGTACAGATTGGTGATGAGTTAACCCTTTTCAAACATGCCCAATTTGTGGATGCTATCGGTAACCTTCATCAACAATTACAGCTTCATCCAAATCAAGTAAAAGTGATGCAAGTATACAATGAAACCGCAGTGCTAATGTCGACCTCAAGTGCCCCACTGGCTAACATTCAGCCAAACGATTTCGTTGCACGTCAGTAGCCCTTTCATTATGAGTGGTGCTGGGCAATAATAGCTGCACTTGAACGGCGTCCCCGTAGTTTAATGGATAAAACGAGCCCCTCCTAAGGGCTAGATCTTGGTTCGATTCCAGGTGGGGATACCAAATTAGTTTGAGATTGAATCACTTTTGCCGCCAAAATTTCTCACGACAATTCGCGTCCTAAATAGCAACCCATTTATCTTACAACTGGCTTTATCTACCTAGAAACCTTCTTTTTACTGGATGTATGCCCATAAGCATGTTTTGGGAAGCATAACTGGCGATGTGTTAATTGAATTAGATGGGTAAATAGCGAACAGACCACTTTGTTCAAATATGCCCAGGGGCTTGTGCCCCTAAGCATGACGTTTATGCGTCTTGTTCTCTAGCGTGACGCACGAGATTTGTCATCCAAGAACCTCCCGAGCACCAGTTTTCATCAGATGCTTCCGCTGATGCAACGGCAACGACATATGGCCCATCGTTCCAAAATGCAAACATAGGCCCACCCGAGTTACCCGGTGTTAAATCCGCGTGGGTGCTCATCGATCTACCTGGGCCGAGATCATACCAAGGCTCATCAAGTTTCTTATCCCTTTGATAAGTTGGGCGCAATGCACCGCCTATACTTCCAGGATAACCGATGTTGAACCAATAGGGTTCGCCATCCCATGAACTGTTGTATGTCCGAGTTCCCATCCAACCAAATAAATCACCGATCCTATCACTCGTCACTAACACGGCATAATCTTCATCAACCTCAAACCAACTGACAGTACGTCCAGTAATTTTGGTGTAAAACCAAACTCTTGATATAGATGTGCTTGCTCTAAGAGAGCCGGCAGACCTATGTACTTCAACCGTGCCAGCCCCATTTGAACTCCAATCAACTACGTGACTTGCCGTTAACACATGCCGAGGACCTACAATAACGCCAGACCCACTCCCAGCTGAAGTAACGACTTTACAAATGGTTCCCCATGGATAGCTCGTGTCATTGTATATTCTGCGGTCTTCTGCGTTAAAAACCGTTAATGGCGATAAGTCTTTGCCATTGAGAGATACCCGCGTGGGCTTAGCTAGCTTTGCTTTGCAAGGCTTTGGGCTGGTGCCGAACCACTTAGGTATCATTGGGATGGTTGGTTTATTGTCAGCATCTTGGATACTTTTATGCTCGACGCTCTTCAGTTTGTAACTCTTTAACTCAGGCAGGAGCATCGACTGCAGCTCCTTGGGAATTTTACCTTTCGAACTTCTAGCAAAAAATTTAGCCACTTGATCGTAGGCTAAGGGGGATTCAACATCTTTTTCATTTCCATTAGTCATTAGAATTTCCTTTTAAAAATAATTAATGTTTATCAGTAACCTTTACTAAATGATTACTACGATAAGCATAGTCGCTGCTCAGTATTGACGCGAACCGCATAGAATTTTCTTACCCAAATGGGAGGGAAACAAACAAGAGATTAAGCTCCTAATCAGCTAATTTAATATCGAAATAGACAATTCAAACCTAGGCACGCCCGGACAAAATCTTGCAATATAGCTAAAAACAACATAAGTGGAAGCGGCTCTGGCCTTCTTATTTGGAAAGAAATAACTGCGATTGATGTAAAGCGTAGATGCGTGTCCGGCAGAGCCGGTTATTTCAACGACTGAACTTGAAGCAAGAAAACTGAGTGTGCTGGATGATAATCTTAATCGTCACAAAATTATCACGAAACATAGTTAATTCACTTCATTTGAACATTTAAACAACACGTCTCTTTAGCAGTAAAGTTTCTGCGATATATATCACTATTCGCTCATACCAGATGCTGCTCATCCCGCTTACAAGTATTGATAATAGTTTGCATTACCCTTTCTCTTTACATATTATCTTCGCGCCTTTTAACATGCTTGACACACAATCAACACAAAAGTAACGGATACCTAAACTAAAATGAAAAGAACGCTACTCGCTACCGCTGTCGCAACCACAATGTTTACCTCAGTTGCACAAGAAACACAGAACAATAATGCAATTGACACCGTTACTATTTACGGCAATCAACTTAAGGTCCAAGAAGCCACAGGTGCGGCTCAGTACATTGGTGAGCAAGACTTAGAGAAGTTCGCCTACACAGATATTCAACGCATTATTAGGCAAGCGCCGGGTGTGTCTTTGCAAGTAGAAGACGGTTACGGCTTACGCCCAAACATCAGTATCCGCGGTGTAGCGACTGAGCGAAGTGGCCGTATTACGTTATTAGAAGACAACGTTTTGATTGCTCCTGCACCCTACTCTGCCCCTTCAGCGTATTACTTCCCTACCGCTGGGAGAATGAGCGCTTTTGAAGTTGTTAAAGGCCCTGCGGCGATTACCCAAGGGCCCTATACTATAGGCGGGGCAATCAATATGATTTCAACACCTATCCCTAGCACTCAAAGCGGACAAGTCACATTGGAGGCAGGTCAAGATGCGACCTATCGTGCCCATGCCACAATAGGCGGTCAGAATGACAGTGGCTTCGGTTATTTACTTGAAGCGCACCAATGGCAATCCGATGGTTTTCAAGATATTGACCGCAGCAGCAACGACACAGGTTTAGATGTGACCGATGTCACCATGAAACTTGCCTATACACCAAGAGATTCACGCCATAGTGTAGAGCTTAAACTGCAGTACACAGAACAAGATTCAGAGCAAAGCTACTTAGGTTTGACGGATGCTGATTTTGCCAACAATGCACAGCGTCGCTACGGCTTATCGGCCCTAGACAACATCAGCACAGAACATACACAAGTGATGTTGAATTATGCGTTTGAAATCAATAAAGACTTACACTTCACGGCAGTTGCCTACAACAATACCCACGAACGTGATTGGTTTAAAACCGAAGGCATTGACTTAGACGGTAGCGAAAACGCCCAAGACTTCTCGCGTACCAGTTGGTCAGATGTCGTCAACGCTATCAATAACAATGAATCAATTGGTGATACCAGTGTCGCTATGCTCCAAGGTATTTTAGATGGCAGCATAGACACCGAAGTCGGGAGTATTCAATTGCGCTCTAACAGCCGAGAGTATTTTTCACGTGGTATCCAGTTTGGTTTGAACTGGAATAAGCAATTTGGTGAAGCCAAGCACCATATTGAGATGGGTGTGCGCCTACACGAAGATGAAGAGGACCGCCTACAGCGTAACAGTACGTATCAGCAAGTAGACGGCCAATTGTTATTAAGTGATTTAGGTGAGCTTGGCAACGCGGGCAATCGAGTACAGGATGCAGATGCATTAGCGCTGCACGTTTACGATCGGATTGAGCTCGGTGATTGGGTTTTCACGCCAGGTCTACGCTTCGAAGATATCAGCCAAAGCCGCACTCGTTACACGAATGGCGCTGAACGAGTATTTCGTGACGACAGAGAAAATGACACCACTGTCTTATTACCTGGCTTAGGCGTGCTGTACAAAGTCGATGGCAACCTAAACTTGATTGCTGGTGCTCATAAAGGATTCACTGCACCAAGTAACTCCCCAGGTGCGAAAGAAGAAGAAGCGGTTAACTACGAATTAGGCTTTCGTTACAACAATAACGCTTTGAACGCAGAGCTAGTCTACTTTTTAAGTGACTACGACAACATCGTAGGTGTGTGTACTGCATCTTCTGGCAGTAATTGTGAAATAGGTGACGCGTTCAATGGGGATGCTGCCACCGTACAAGGCATTGAATTCTTACTGAAAACTGAATTAGGCCAATTCAACGGCGTGCGCATTCCATTCAATATAACCTACAGCTACATCGACAGTGAATTTGATACGGACATTTCAGGCACTGACTTTTTTGGTGACGTTAATGCGGGCGACAGTATTCCTTATATTCCAGAAAACCAAGGGCAAATAACCATAGGGTTAGAAGGCGATAAATGGACGACTTACCTAAATGCCGTGTACGTAGACGGTGTTTGTACTCGTGCTTCGTGTGACGGTTTCGAGGTGACAGACAGTTCATTCATTCTTGACCTATCTGGCTCGTACAACGTAAGTAACGACTTACGTGTTTTCGCTCGTATTGAAAATCTAACCGACCAAGAAGACATTGTCAGCCGTCAACCTTATGGTGCTCGCCCTAACAAATCGCGTACGGCTTCTGTAGGCGTTACTTACAGCTTTTAATCGGAATTTGCAGTAACGTATTTAATCAACATAAGCTATATCGCACATCGCCTTACATTTGAAGTCAATCAAATCTAAGGCGGTGTTTTATTCTTTACGACCAGTATTTTTCTGTCGTCAACGTTCTTACCAACACTTCAAATAGCCACACCCTTTCCTTTTGAGCGTGCAAATGCATCAACTGCATCGTTCTTTGCCTCAAGAATTTGTTGCTAACCATGTCATCGAGCCTAAATTTTCGTTAAATCAAGCTCATAATCAATACTGACTTGGTAATTTATCTTGAATCAACGTTATAATCGAGCCAGTTGTAATTCGCTAGAGGATGTATACGAGTTTATGTCGAACGATAATAGTAAAGATGAAATGCCCTCCATGGTTTTGGATAAAGACGATGTGGAATCTTATCGTCGTAATCGTGGCCCTGCTCCATCGAAAAAGGAAAAATCATCTCCCACGGGTACTCCCAGTAAAGCGCCAAAAGCGAAAGGCTCTGGCCCTTCTTGGTTAGCGTTAACTTTTATTATTATTATTTTGGGTGCGGGAATTGGTTATACGGCCTACACCATTGAGCAACAAAAGCTAGTGATCATCGAAGCGCAAAAGCGCATCGGCGATTTGGAAAACCGGCTTTCCGCCACTGGTGAAGAGATGGACCAATCAGCGGTCGCTCTGCAAGTTAAAGTGGGTGAGCTGAGCAAAAAAACGCAAGATTTGTGGGAACAAATGGATAAGCTTTGGGCTTCCGCTTGGCGCAGAAACCAGTCTGAAATTAAAGATCTCGAAGCGAGTATGAAATCTCAAAAATCAGCCCTTGAACAGAGTATCAGTGCCGTAAAAGGTGAAACTGACGTGAACGCCACAACGGTAGGCTTATTGCAAGAACAGTTAGACAGCACTAACAATACGGCTAATCGCTTAGCACAGCTGTTAAACCAAGTAGAGCAAACCGGCATAGATACTGAACAGCAAGTAACCAGTTTGCGTGAAAAATTAATGTCCACTGTATTAGCCAGTAATGGTTTAACTGGTCGTATCGCTGAGCTAGAAAAATGGCGCAAAAACGCTGAGCAGCAATTGAAGGCCAGTAATCAACCTGCTGCTGCAACTCCCTAACACTTAACAATTGCTCTGAAATAACGCCTGACATGGATTCATGTTTACTTATATTAAAAAAGGAGACCTAGGTCTCCTTTTTTAATTGGATCGTTATCTTATCTACTCAACGAAATAACTATTCAACAAAACCTTCATTGGCTTTTACCGTTAACGGATGATAACCAGGTTTAGCTTCTGCGAAGGCTTTTTTCGCCAACACTTTACCTTTAGGCGTTTGCGACAGTGCCTTATAAATCGGTTTCACCAGCTTGTTACGGCCAATACTCACTAAATAACTATGCACCCGAGGCAGTGCTGGTTCATACCAATTTTCCACGGCCATTAACAACCAGCTATGGGCAATCTCATTGTTCTTACTTTGGGTTAAATCAAATGCCGCATCCAATTCAGCTAATTTATTTTGGCTAAGCGTGTCAGGCATGTTGTTCAGAAAATACAGCCACTGATGAACAACCCAATTCTTTGCGTCAATATCTTTGGCTTTTAACTCGCCACTGAGCCACTGATTGCGGGCATCATCGACAATTTTAAACGCATTTGAATGTGGCACAGGTGCGCCTTGCGGGATCCCCGGTTCGAATATCCATTGATGAATACGTTCCGGTGACAATTTATCAGCATAGTCTTTCAACAACGTATCGTTCAAATAGGCCATAAACTGGTCTGTGGTGATACTTTGAAACGCGAAATGTTCGAAATAATTTAGTAAAAATTGATCAAAATTATCGCGTCCGACTTTTTGCTCTAACTCCCTTAAAAACAACGCGCCTTTTTCATAAGGAATATTGCTAAACACCGCATCGGGATCTCGTCCTCGAAGATCGATAGCAAGTATTTGATCATCTGCAGGTAAGCTATCAATATCGGCTTGTAAGTCTTGGCGACCTAATACTGCTTCCATGTTGTATCTATCATCGCCATACACCATTTGCATGATGCGGTAAGTTAAATACGTAGTGAATCCTTCGTTCAACCATAGGTCACGCCACGTCGCATTTGTGACTGTGTTGCCAGACCATGAATGTGCTAATTCATGCGCAATCAATGACACTAGGCTTTTATCACCTGCAATCACCGTTGGCGTTATGAACGACAAGCGGGGATTTTCCATGCCGCCAAACGGGAAAGAAGGCGGCAATATTAATAAGTCGTAACGATCCCAGCGGTAAGGCCCGTACGTCTTTTCGGTCACCTCAAGCATGGATTCCGTGTCAGCAAATTCGTCAGCTGCTGCATCAAGTAACGCCGGCTCCGCATATACACCGGTGCGCTTACCCATAGGTTTAAATTTTAAATCCCCCACTGCCAACGCAATCAAATAGGCTGGGATTGGCTGGGGCATATCAAACTCGTATACACCGTCACGAACCGTATCAGGGTCATTCGAAGCGCTCATCACAGCTAGTAGCTCTTTTGGTGTATGCACAGTTGCGCTGTAAGTAACACGCACCTGAGGTGAGTCTTGTAATGGCATAAAGCTACGCGCATGAATCGCTTGAGACTGAGTAAACAAGAACGGATGCTGCTTACCTGCTGTTTGCGCAGGTGTTAACCATTGTACACCTGATGCTTGTGGTGAGGTTTGATATGAAACTGTGACTTTATCGACGCCTTCAGGCACGGTGATAGACAGAGGAGCGCCTAAAAAAGAATCTTCTTTCCCCAAAAAGTAAGGCACCGGCATGCCGTTTGCTGTTACCCCTTTAATGGTTAAATCTCGCGTATCTAAGACCAGCGTGTTGTTGCCTTCTTGCATACGTTTTACCGTTAACTCCACATCGCCTGTGATAACTTTTTTATCAAAGTTAACATCCAAGTCTAATGCTAAGTGGGTCACACTGATTTGCTCTGGGTTTGAAAATGAATGGTAGTCTTTACCTGATTCAATATTCACTGCGGCGTTGGTCAAAGTATCCGACGATGCAGGATGACTGGTTTGGTTAGTGTTGCCTTGTCCGGCACATCCGCCTAATGCAAAAATGGCAGATATGGTTGTCGCTAAAATGGCTGACTTCATTGTTGTTCCTGATGGTGAGTCCACCATAAATTGTGGCATATACCGACACCAAACAGAACCGTTAACCCACAGCTGAACAGTCAATATTTTGTAAATTGAAATTTCTTTGTTAACCCTTATATTAGTACGTGCAAGTGCGCGAAGTGCCCAACGCATAATCGAATGGAGAGCAGTATGTCATTTGACGAAGAATGCTTAGAAGATGATTTTTTATCGGCGATGAGTGGCGTCATACCATTAGGCCCAGATGATAGAGTCAGCACAACCCAAACTGAGAAAACCCTTGCCCAACAATTGAGGCGCAAGGCATTAGAGCAGCAACTCAATCGCGCGAACAATTTTTTATCCTCTGAAATTACCCAGATAGTAGCGCCAGATGACATGCTCAGCTTTAAGCAGGATGGTGTGCAAGAGGGAGTGTATAAAAATTTACGATTGGGTAAATACCCGATTGATGATGTGTTGAACCTGCACACTGGCAGTTTCGAAAAGTCTCGCCAGTTGTTGTTCGATGCCATCACGGCAAACCACGCTAAAGGCGTGCGGTGCATGCTCATCAAGCATGGCCGTGGTGAAAAAAGCAAACCCATAGCAGGTTACTTAAAGAGTGCCGTTAACCATTGGTTGTTGCAATTGCCCCAAGTGATTGCCTTTCACAGCGCACAAATTCACCATGGGGGAAGCGCCTCTGTCTATGCATTGCTGAAGAAAAGCGAACAGCAAAAAGACCTCAACAGGGAATTACATCGTAAAAAATAGCCGCTGTGAATGAATATATTCAAGCGTAAGATGCATGCATGAAAGAGGTACGTTATCTGGTTGCTTCGTAACGCTCAACACAGTTGATCAAGCACGGCAAAACTGAAAACTGTCAGTCCGTTTATTTTTCCGCTTGTTTTACCGCTAATATTGGGGCGCTTACATCATGCGGTATTGCATTCGTCGACACAGGTTGTGATTTTGCTGAAGCGCTAAATATAGCGGCTACAATGAGAAATACGACAGTTGCTAACACACCTGCCAAACCAAAACCTTTAGATGAACGATTCATATCAGTCTCTTATTATTTTATGGGGTACTTGCATCCTGCCCTAATATCTTAACATCCTTTTTACAAGCAGAATTGCAAAGTTCTGTCAAGAAACGAACGAATAATAATCAGCTTTGACTTAGGTTACAAGTTTTTATTAAGTAAAATCAGTAAATTGAAAGAATAAAAAAAATTTCTCTTTCGAAAACGTTTTGTTTATTTTTTAAACATTGATTGTTTTTTGCGACATAGAAACTAAACAAAAGTCGTAAACCTCTAATACCATAAAAGAAAATCAAAAAAGCCCCAAATCTGGGGCTCTCTTTATCGGGTGTAATATTTACCTAAGGACGCCTTCCCTTGGCTTATCCCAAATAAACACGGGCGTTTCTAAACATTCGCATCCACGGGCTATCTTCTTGCCAATCGTCCGGATGCCAAGAGTTTGCCACCGTTCTAAACACACGTTCAGGATGCGGCATCATGATGGTTGCGCGCCCATCCTTTGAAGTTAAACCTGAAATTCCCGCAGGAGAGCCATTCGGGTTCGCTGGATATTGCTCAGTAACCTTGCCGTAGTTATCAACATATTGCAGGGCAATAGTATTGCTATCTAGCGCAGTTTCTAAGCCAGAAGCTTGAGCAAATTCAGCACGCCCTTCGCCATGGGATACCGCAATTGGCATTTTTGAACCTTGCATGCCTTTGAAGAATATCGACGGGGAGTCTTTCACCTCGAGCATGGCAACACGGGCTTCAAAACGCTCGGATTGGTTAGTCACGAAATGGGGCCAATGTTCAGCCCCAGGGATTAGCGACTTAAGATTTGATAACATCTGACAGCCGTTACACACACCAAGGCTAAAGGTTTCGTTACGCTCGAAGAACGCTGAGAATTCATCACGCGCCATGGCGTTGAACAAAATTGACTTAGCCCAACCTTCACCAGCACCTAGTACATCACCATAAGAAAACCCACCACAGGCCACTAAACCTTGGAATTCACTAAGCGACACCCTACCGGCGAGTATGTCACTCATGTGCACATCCACTGAAGCAAAGCCTGCGCGGTCAAATGCAGCAGCCATTTCAACATGTGAGTTCACGCCCTGTTCACGCAATATCGCCATTTTAGGGGCGATACCTTTTGCGATATACGGCGCCGCAACATCTTCAGTGACATCGAAAGAAAGTGCAGCATGCAAACCAGGGTTATTTAGGTCGTTCTTGCTCGCCAGTTCTTGCTCTGCGCATTCTGGGTTGTCACGCAAACGCTGCATATGATGCGTAGTTTGCGCCCATGCGTTGCGATACACCCCGCGACTATTTTGTAGCACAGGCTCACCTTCGCGAGAAAAACGGATTTGGTCATCATCGGATAACGTTCCAATCACATGACTCACGCCCGATAGGCCATTGGCAGCTAATATTGCGTCGACTTGATTCAGTTTATCTGCATCAAACTGAATAACCGCACCTAATTCTTCGTTAAACAAGGCGCTAGCATTGTCACCGGTTAATGCGTCTAGCTTAATATCTAAGCCAGTATTACCGGCAAACGCCATTTCCACTAAGGTCGTAAACAAACCACCATCAGAACGGTCATGATAAGCATGTAATGCTTTTTCATTCACCAACTGTTGAATCGCTAAAAAGAAACCTTTGAGCAACTCAGGGGAATCGACATCTGGTGTTTTATCGCCCAACTGTTGATAAACCTGCGCTAAACAGGATGCCCCCAAACGATTTTGACCTGCCCCCAAATCGATTAACATCAGGCACGTATCACCTTTTGTTGTCAATTCTGGGGTCAAGGTTCTACGCACATCTTTCACCGCACCAAAAGCGGTGATCACCAATGACATAGGCGAAGTAACCGCCTTATCACCTTGCGCATCTTGCCACTGGGTTTTCATAGACATAGAGTCTTTACCCACTGGAATAGTCAATCCTAGGGCTGGGCATAACTCTTCACCAACCGCTTTGACCGCTTCGTAAAGGCCGGCATCTTCACCTGGGTGGCCTGCTGCGGCCATCCAGTTAGCTGATAATTTAATCCGTTTTAGGTCGCCAATATCGGCAGCGGCAATGTTAGTCAAGGCTTCGCCCACCGCTAATCGCGCAGATGCACCATAGTTTAATAATGCAGCCGGTGTGCGTTCGCCTAAAGACATCGCCTCACCTTGATATGTATCAAAAGCAGCAGCAGTGACGGCGACATCGGCCACAGGGATCTGCCAAGGACCAACCATTTGGTCACGATTGACCAAGCCCGTTACCGAACGATCGCCTATGGTGATCAAAAAGGTTTTCTCTGCCACCGCGGGCAAATGTAACAGGCGCAGTGCGGCTTCATCTAAATCGATATTGCTAACATCAAATGCGTTGCCCGTCAGCGCTTTTGATTGTACATCACGATGCATTTTAGGCGCTTTACCAAGCAAGACATCAAGGGGCATATCAATCGGTTTGTTATTGAAATGGCTGTCATCCAAGGTCAAGTGGCGGGCTTGTGTCGCCTCACCGACCACAGCAAACGGCGCACGTTCGCGGGCACAAATATCGGTAAAGGTGGCTAAATTTTCAGGGGCCACTGACATCACATAACGTTCTTGCGACTCGTTACACCATACCTCTAGCGGGGTCATACCGGGTTCATCGTTTGGTACGTTTCGCAAAGAAAAGACTGCACCACGCCCACCGTCGTTAACCAATTCAGGGAAAGCATTGGACAAACCACCAGCGCCCACATCGTGAATAAACTGAATTGGATTGTTTTCGCCTAGTTGCCAACATTTGTCGATTACTTCCTGACAACGTCGCTCCATTTCAGGGTTGTCACGTTGTACCGAGGCAAAGTCTAAATCTTCATTAGACTCACCCGATGCCATTGACGATGCTGCCCCGCCGCCTAGACCAATGTTCATGGCCGGGCCACCCAGAGCGATAAGCTTGGCCCCAACGGTGATTTCACCTTTTTGAGTATGTTGCTTACGAATATTGCCTAACCCACCCGCCAACATGATGGGTTTGTGATAACCGCGCACTTCTTCCCCATTGAAGCTGGTCACTTTTTGCTCGTAGGTACGGAAATAGCCAAGAATATTCGGGCGACCAAACTCGTTGTTGAAAGCTGCACCGCCCAGTGGGCCATTTTGCATAATATCGAAGGCCGTCACGATGCGCTCTGGCTTGCCATAATCGTTCTCCCAAGGTTGCTCAAACCCTGGAATACGCAAGTTAGATACAGAAAACCCGACTAAACCTGCTTTTGGTTTAGAGCCGCGACCTGTAGCACCTTCATCTCGAATTTCACCACCAGAGCCTGTTGCCGCACCACTGAAAGGGGCAATAGCAGTTGGGTGGTTATGGGTCTCGACTTTCATTAGAATATCGATGTCTTCATGGTGATAGCGATACTGGTTGTTGTCTGCTTGCGGGAAGAAACGCCCTGCGAAACTGCCTTCCATTACTGCGGCATTATCCGCGTAAGCAGAATGCACATAGTCTGGACACTTTTCGTAGGTATTCTTAATCATTTTGAACAATGATTTAGGCTGCGTCTGCCCATCGATCGTCCAATCAGCGTTAAAAATTTTATGGCGGCAATGTTCTGAGTTTGCCTGAGCAAACATGTAGAGTTCGATGTCGTTAGGGTTACGTCCCAACTTTTCGAAACTGCTAACCAAATAATCCACTTCATCTTCGGCTAAAGCCAAACCCAATCGCACATTGGCACTGACTAACTCTTCACGCCCGCCGCCTAACACATCGATAGACGTTAACGGCTTCGGTGCTTCGTGCTTAAACAAGATACTCGCGTCTTGTAAATCGCTGACCACGCTTTGAGTCATGCGATCATGCAGAACATTCTTTAGCTGAATAAGTTGAGTGTCATTTAGTGGGTCAACATCTACGTAAAATGCGCAGCCTCGTTCTAAACGCTCAACGTTATTAAGACCACAATTGTGCGCGATATCGGTGGCTTTTGATGACCAAGGGGAAATCGTTCCTGCTCGCGGTATGACCAATAACAGCAGCCCTTTATGCTGTTTCTCTTGAATTTTGGGGCCGTAGGTCAGAAGTTTATCCAATACCTGCTGGTCGTTCGCTTCTAGCGGCGCACTGACTTGAGCAAAATGCACAAATTCAGCAAACAAAGCGTGAACAGGTAAGTTGAGGGCCTCAATTGACTGCATGAGTTTTTTAGTACGAAATTCAGAAAGGGCTGGAGCGCCGCGAAGGACAAGCATAAAGGTAATCACCAAGTTGCAGGGCTCACCCACTTTCGTGATGGCAAACCGATTTTCGGGAAAATTTTAAGCGCAGGATTATATACTGATTTTCGTGTAATTGATAAGCGATTAACCCCTTGAATAAAGACTTTTATTAAATGATAAATATCTGGATGAATTCATCACTTTTGGTCACAATATCAATCGATGTTTTTTTAAGGGGTGTCGTATTTCTTTTCGTTGTTCTTTTCATCATTTTTTTTATCAACCTTTTCGTTATGGTTTCCTGCTTGCTGTTTCACTGATACTCAGCGCGTGCGATGAACCCAAAAAGCAAGATAGCTTACAACACGTGCTCGACACGGGCGTGTTACGCGTGGGTACGATTTACGGCTTAACGACCTATTACAATGGCCCTAATGGCCCTGAAGGGTTTGAATATGAGTTAGCAGCCGGTTTCGCTGAGTACCTCGGGGTAAAACTAGAAATATTTCCTTATTACACAGTCAATGAGCTTTTCCCTCAACTCGATAATGCCCATTTAGATGTGATTGCAGCAGGCATTAACGTTAGCCCAGAACGTTACGCTCAATATCGTTTTGGCCCTGCTTATCAGAATGTCAGCCAGAAATTAGTTTTCAAGCAAGGGGACGTGCGCCCTCGCGAATTAGACGATCTAACCGGTGATTTCATGGTCGTTGCTGGTAGTGGCCACAGTGAAACCTTGCGCAATTTTAAAGGGCAATACCCAGATTTAAGCTGGCAAGAAACCAACGATAAAGATTCAGAGGAACTACTTGAAGCAGTATTGGCGGACGAGCTGGACTACACAGTGGTCGATTCTAACATTTTGGCTTTGATGCGTCGTCGGTACCCTGAGCTAAGTATTGGGTTTTCTTTGAGCCAATCACAAGGGATTGCTTGGGCCACCAGCCAAAAAAGTGACGATGCGTTGCGTGCAGCTTTGATTGAATATTTTGGGAAAATTCATCAAAACGGTACCCTCGCCGCGTTAGAAGACAAACATTTCGGCCATGTTCGCCAATTCAACTACGTAGACACCCGTGATTTCATTCGCTCAGCCTCGAAGAAACTACCGAAATATCAGCCCTTATTTGAGCGATATGCCGATGATTTAGACTGGCGTTTGTTAGCCGCTTTGAGCTACCAAGAGAGCCACTGGAACCCCAAAGCAAAATCAGTCACAGGTGTTAGGGGCTTGATGATGCTCACCTTGAATACAGCGAAAGATTTGGGAGTAACGTCACGCCTCGATCCAGAACAAAGTATTCGCGGTGGCTCAGAATATTTATCAACCTTACTTACCCGCATTCCGGACCGCATTCCACACCCTGATAGATTATGGTTTGCGCTGGCCGCCTATAATGTCGGCTTGGGGCACTTAGAAGATGCTCGCGTGTTAACCGAACGCCAAGGGGGCAACCCGGATATGTGGGTTGATGTGAAAAAGCGCCTTCCCCAATTAAGGCAAAAGCGCTATTACAAGACTACGCGCTATGGATACGCTAGAGGTAACGAAGCCGTTATTTATGTGGATAATATTCGTCGCTACTATGACACCCTCGTTTGGCTCAATGAGCAGCAACCGGAGCTTCTACCTACGGAGCTTGATGAGACAGTTCTTGATGAGAAAGAGCTTGATGACACAGAACTAGACGGCGATACAGTCGATGAAACGGCAATAGAAGCCCTGCTAGACGATGACTCAACGTCAGAAAGAGGGTCGAGTGAGCGTAGCGAGGTAGGACAGACTGAAGCAAAAATCATAGAAACAACTGACGAAGCAAAAAATGAAAACGCTGATACAGAAGGCGCTGAGGACGTTGATGATACTGAAGATATTAACAGCGCTGAGGGCGCTATTAATGCTGAAGGCTCCGGCAACACAGAAAATGACCTATAATGTTTACCTTCTCGCTTGCCACGTTTAGTACTGGAGACGCTTTTATCGACTAAAACTCGAGGCTCTGCTCTATCTAAGTACACTTTATTTTACAACCTTACATCCCCTATTTTTACCTGTCATTTTTCATTCACAATCAACTGTTAGATTATGTTTTAGTGAACATTAATACTCTTTCCCGTGTCTATCATTAGTTAGGAAAGATCCAATTGGGTACTTTGACAGTAGAATCACAGTGTGAAACGTAAATTCACTGAAACATAAACGTTTAACCTTACTACCTTATAAAGAATGTTAAACAGCATTAGTGACAGAAATATTGCATGTTGAAACGCAAGAACACTGTCAATCTTGGTTTAAATGAAGAGAAGATAAAAGAAAAGACGAAAGGAAAAAAGAATGAAAAAAAGAGCCACTATCAACAATCGCAGTCGCGTTGCAAATACCAGCCGACGTCGTCAATTATTAAAGCGTGTACACAGCAAAGTCATCAGCCGCCGACAGCAGTACCAAATGACAGAATTGACTGAAGAATGGGCAACTGCGATAGCCAACTAAGCCTTTTTTTGTTTGTTGGCTTTAATTTGCGCACGGCGCTGACGAAAAAAAGCCGATATTGTTTCACCGCACTCCTCACCTAAAACACCACCTACTACCTCTACTTGATGGTTTAAACGCGTATCGTTAAGCACATCCATAATACTACCCGCGGCACCCGTCTTAGCATCATAAGCACCAAACACTAAACGCTTAATGCGACTGTGCACTAATAAACCCGCACACATAGTGCATGGTTCTAGCGTCACATATAGGGTGGTATCTATTAATCGATAGTTTTTAACATTGATGCCAGCTTGCCGTATCGCCAGCATCTCTGCATGAGCTGATGGGTCGTTGAGCGTGATAGACTGATTCCAACCTTCCCCAACGATTTGCTGATCTTTAACCAACACGGCACCTACGGGGATTTCTCCTGCCTGTGCTGCTTTACTTGCAAGACTTAGCGCGTGTCGCATCCAAAGTTGATCTTGTTCTAAACTCATCTTACTCTTAAATTTATTGTATGCAGGGACATGAAGTTGGTTAAATAGATTAAATATTTCGTCAAATTAACCAATCAAGACACTAATGATGCTCGCTATAAATCGCTAACCAACTGATAAAACTAGTTTTTTAATTTTGGTCAGCGAATTGCTTAGTACCATATAAATATGGATACTATTTTAACACATAGATTTGAGGAATAGACATGAACATCACTGCCGTTGCGATCGTTGCTATAGTTTGTTGGGCCATTGTTGAACTAACTAATGGAACAAAAACCAAGAAAAAAAATAAAGCCGCACTCGAACAAGATGCTGAATTAGCGAAGCAAGTGTCCAGTTTAAAAGAGCGCATTGAAACATTAGAAAAAATTGTAACCGATGAAAAATACGACTTACATCGTCAGTTCGATGATCTAAAGAAAGATAGAGTTGCCTGAGACCTAAAAAATCCGCTCAACGAAAAAGGGCCACCTCATATTGAGTTGGCCCTTTTTTTGTTGAGTCGTTATCCTGAACCTATTTGTGCGTAATAGGCACGGCATACATAGACAAGACTTTGCGTTTAATTTCTGCGGACTCTTCACTTAAACGCGAAGATAAATGTAATTTGGCTTCATCGACTTCGGCCTGAGTAAACGAGCCGTCATTCTCACTGTCACCTTCTCCCAACAATTCAACAGCCGCATCAGCGCTCGCAAAACGTTGGTAATTTTGTTTTATCTGACTATCAATTTGCTCTGCTACGGCTTTAGCACTTTCAAATTCAGCATCTAAAATCTTACCAAATGCAACATGCACATTACCTTTAAAACCTACTATTCCATCGACTATGCTGCGAATATCTTCGCTATCGGCTTTGTCGTAACTTCCTTCTACTTCTGTGGTGAGTAACTCTTTGGCTTTACTTAAATCACAAGGATCGAATTCATAAGAGATGGAGACAGGTACAATCCGCATGCTTCGGACATAATCTGCTAAAGATTGCTCTTTAGGTTTATTCAAACTAAGCATAGAGACAATAGCGGGATTCGTTGCATCCACACCATCCTTTGCTCGTCCTTCCCTTTGGGCAATCCAAATATGTTGGGCATCATTTTTTAAGGTATGAAAAATATATTCGCTGAGCAACTTAGCATCAGCCAGCTTTTGTCGCCTGTCTTTAGCGCTGCGATGTACGATAAAGCACTTATTCAAGCGGATTAGATCTGCTACCCAATCTTGCTTAAGGAGATTATCCCCCACGGCAATTCGAACCGTGTCTTGACCGCTTAAATGTAGTGACCAATTGACAAAGGCAGGATCTAAAGCGATATCACGGTGGTTACTAACAAAAATACACGGTTGGCTTAAATCCAACGCTTCAAGACCAGATACGCTGAAACTGTCCGTCGTTTGCTCGATCATGCGCTCCATATAGGGTTCGACCAAGACTTGAAAGTCGCGAAGACTTTTAATGTTGTTACGCCGCTTAGACAAATACCACCGAGTCACCGCTCTTAATAGCGGATAACAAATGCACGGCCAGGTAGAAAACCGAAAGGCAACTAAACTGTCCATGAGTTGTCGATTACGAATTAGCCGCTCCAGTACCTGGGGCAAATCGCAATCGTTGAATGGACGAATTGAGTCAAACTTTTCATTCATGAAGGAAAACTACTTACGGATAATAAACGGGCCAGCATTTTGCCTGCGAACAAGCAAATCAGCAAACCTAATTTGGTTAATATCGGCAGCAACGCCGCTGCTCCTACCTGTTGTTATGCCCTAAAAATGACAGTGTATTACGCCTGAAGTTCGCGACAAATAATGTCCACTTCACCATTTTGGGTAGTGATGTATGTCGAGTCACCTGTAATCGTGAACGACATATCACTGGTACGTGAAACCAGTTTAGCCAGCGCTTGAATATCCTCCCAAGGAAATTGATATACTTGTACAGGTAACGCCGAAAAGCTCGATTGGCTCTGTTGCCACCAAGTATCAGATTTGCTATTGAAACTATACACTTTGGTATTTTTGGCCATGCGACTGGCTTTTTTGATCCGCTCCTTGGCAGGCTCGCCCACGTCAATCCATAAATGTAATTGATCGTCTAGACCCCGCAACCAAATGTCCGGCTCTTCGACGGAGCTAAGTCCCTTGGTAAAGCTCAACAACTCATCGGCGTTTAGACAATGCGCAAGTACTCTGGCCATCATGCGTTCCACCGTTTCTGATGGATGTTGAGCCACAGTCAAATTAAGTGCGGTGTAATAGTCGCGATTAAGATCAGACAAAGAAATTTTGAATTTATAGATCGTTGGCTTTAACGCCATAATGGTTACTCAAAGTAAGATATTGAATACAAAATAAATAAGGCCAGCGATACTGGCCTTATTCACAAGAAAAGCTACTCCCACTCAATGGTAGCTGGAGGCTTTCCTGAGATGTCATAAACCACGCGCGAGATACCATCGATTTCATTGATAATACGGTTGGAGACTTTACCCAAAAATTCGTAAGGTAAATGGGCCCAATGCGCGGTCATAAAATCAATCGTCTCTACTGCACGCAATGAAACGACCCAATCGTATTTACGTGCATCGCCCATGACCCCTACTGACTTCACGGGCAGGAAAACCGTAAAGGCTTGACTCACTTTATTGTACAAGTCGTGCTTATGTAACTCATCAATAAAGATGGCATCAGCGCGGCGCAACAAGTCACAGTATTCTTTTTTCACTTCACCTAACACCCGAACACCTAACCCCGGCCCCGGGAATGGATGGCGATACAACATATCATAAGGCAAACCCAGCTCTAAGCCGATTTTGCGCACTTCGTCTTTAAACAATTCACGCAATGGCTCAACCAAGCCCATCGCCATATCGTCTGGTAAACCACCAACGTTATGGTGTGATTTAATCACGTGAGCTTTACCGGTAGCAGAGCCAGCTGACTCGATCACATCTGGGTAAATCGTACCTTGTGCCAACCACTTAGCATTTTTGAGCTTTTTCGATTCTTCATCGAACACTTCAACAAACACACGGCCTATTATCTTACGTTTCGCTTCAGGCTCATCCGTACCGGCCAATGCAGATAAGAAGCGCTCTTCTGCATCAATTTTGATGATATTAAGTCCAAAATGATCGCCGAACATGTCCATGACTTGCTGGCCTTCGTTTAACCGCAATAAGCCGTTATCCACAAATACACAAGTCAGGTTTTTGCCAATTGCTCGGTGCAACAGCATCGCCACAACTGATGAGTCAACACCACCAGACAAGCCTAGAATAACTTCGTCATCCCCGATTTGCTTCTTCATGCGCGCAACCGCGTCCTCGATGATTGCGCCAGGCGTCCAGAGCTTTTCGCATTGACAAATATCTAGCACGAAATGCGACAACATACGCTGCCCCTGACGAGTGTGCGTCACTTCTGGATGAAACTGCACACCGTAGAATTGCTTTTCTGGGTGTACGATCGCAGCAAATGGGCAACTATCGGTTTTCGCCGCGGTAATAAATCCGTCCGGTACCGCCGCCACTTTATCACCGTGGCTCATCCATACATCAAGCAACGCATTACCATTGGGACTAACATGGTCTTCGATATTATTCAGTAACGCCATTTGCTCAACCACTTCCACTTGAGCATAACCAAATTCGCGCATATCTGAACCTAATACGGCACCGCCTAACTGTTCGGCCATGGTTTGCATGCCGTAGCAAATACCAAATACGGGGACGCCCGCATCAAATACATATTGCGGCGCACGTGGCGAGTCTTTTGCGTGAACAGATTCGGGTCCACCTGATAAAATAATACCGTTTGGATTAAATTCACGAATTTGCTCTTCGGTTACATCCCATGCCCATAATTCACAGTACACCCCTATTTCGCGCACTCTACGTGCGATAAGTTGAGTGTACTGAGAGCCGAAGTCGAGAATGAGTATGCGTTGGTCGTGAATGTTTGTTGTCATCTTGGTACTCGTGTTATTAGCGCAGTGGCGATAAAAAAAGGCTGGTTAAAAACCAGCCCAGTAGTCAGTTTAAATCATTAACCTAAGCGGTAGTTTGGCGCTTCTTTGGTAATGCTTACATCGTGTACATGAGACTCACCCATGCCGGCAGCCGTCACTTTAACGAACATAGCTTTGGTACGCATGTCGTCAATGGTGGCTGACCCCGTTAACCCCATTGCTGAGCGCAATCCGCCCATTTGTTGGTGAATGATGGTTGAGATAGGGCCTTTATATGCGACGCGACCTTCAATACCTTCTGGCACCAATTTTTCAGCGCTGTTGCTGTCTTGGAAGTAACGATCTGACGAACCATTGTTTTGATCCATCGCTCCAAGTGAGCCCATGCCACGGTACGACTTGTAATAACGGCCTTGATATAATTCTACTTCCCCAGGCGCTTCTTCAGTCCCGGCTAGCATACTCCCTACCATTACCGAGCTGGCACCTGCGGCAATTGCCTTAGCAATGTCACCAGAGAAACGAATACCACCATCAGCGATAACCGGAACATCAGTGTCTTTGAGCGCTTCAACGGCGTCAGAAACCGCAGTAATTTGCGGTACACCGCAACCAGTAACAATACGCGTAGTACAAATAGAGCCTGGGCCGATACCGACCTTCACCGCATCAACACCTGCATCGGCTAAGGCTTTCGCACCTGCACCTGTGGCTACATTACCTGCGATTAATTGTACATCAGGGAAGTCAGCACGGACTTTTTTCACGCGATCAATAACGCCTTGAGAATGACCATGTGAAGTATCAATCAGCAATACGTCAACGCCAGCTTCAACCAATAACTTAATACGCTCATCAGTACCTGCACCAACGCTCACGGCAGCACCAACGCGTAAACGGCCTAATTCATCTTTACAGGCGTTAGGCTTGCTTTCCGCTTTTTGGAAATCTTTAACCGTAATCAACCCGGTTAAACGAAATGCGTCATCAACCACTAAGATTTTTTCGATACGGTGTTCATGCATTAGCTCAAGCACTTGGTCTGAATCAGCCCCCTCTTTTACCGTCACCAAATCGTCTTTGCGAGTCATCACTGATGAAATGGGTTGATCTAAACGATTTTCAAAACGTAGATCGCGGCCGGTAACGATACCTACCAAGGCATTGTCTTTATCCACAACAGGGAAACCAGAGAAGCCATGGTGCTTACTTAACGCGTTAATTTCACCTATGGTGGCATTTGGCGAGACGGTAACAGGGTCTGATACCACACCACTTTCGTATTTTTTCACCATACGAACATGATCGGCTTGGGTTTCAGCTGGCATATTTTTATGAATAAAGCCGATGCCGCCTTCTTGCGCTAAGGCAATAGCAAGCCGTGCTTCGGATACAGTATCCATAGCAGCTGAAATAAGTGGGATATTTAGCGTCACACCGCGGGTTAATTTGGTTTTCAAATCAGCGGTATGGGGGAGAACGGTTGAGTGCCCGGGCACTAACAACACATCATCAAACGTAAGAGCTTCTTTAGCGATCCGTAACATGCAACAACACCTGTTAAATGGGTTTTTATTGCGGCGCAATTGTAGCGGCTTTACCTTATCAGGTAAACTCCAATCCTGTTATTTATTTAAGATTTTATGCCTTATGTTTAGTGCGTCACCCGCAAACCGAAATATCTTCACCGTGAGTAAGCTAAATCATCTCGCTCGCTCGGTTTTAGAATCTGAAATCGGCCAAGTTTGGCTCAGTGCTGAAATATCAAATTTCGTTGCTGCCAGTTCAGGACATTGGTATTTCACCCTCAAAGACAACCGCGCTCAAATCAAAAGTGCGATGTTCAAAGGTGCTAATCGCAAAGTCATAACTCGCCCGAAAGAAGGTGACAAAGTATTGGTACGGGCCAATTTGAGTATTTATGAGCCAAGAGGAGATTATCAGCTGATAGTTGAGCATCTTGAACCTGAGGGTGAAGGTCAACTTAAGCGACAGTTCGAAGCGCTAAAACACGCTCTTTCTGCACAAGGCTTATTTGCTAATGAGAACAAGCAACCATTACCTGACAGCATTAGCCGAGTTGGTGTAGTCACATCTGCGACAGGTGCGGCGCTACACGATATTCTCACGGTATTAAAACGTCGCAACCCTGCTGTCGAAGTTATTATTTATCCTACCCAAGTACAAGGTGCTAACGCCAGTAGGCAAATTTGCCGAGCGATTGAAATCGCTAATCAGCGTAATGAAGTAGACGTACTTATTGTCGGGCGCGGCGGCGGCTCGTTAGAAGATCTATGGTGTTTTAATGAAGAGAATGTAGCTTGGGCTATCCATTACAGTGTACTGCCCATTGTGAGCGCTGTGGGCCACGAAGTGGATATTACTATTGCTGACTTTGTGGCTGATTTACGCGCCCCTACCCCATCGGCAGCAGCAGAATTAGTCAGTCAGTCACAAATTGAGATGCTAAGCGCATTGACGGCTAAACGTGACAGGTTATACAAAAATACCCGTACATTGCTCAAGGAGCTGCACTATCAGCAGCAGTCGTTGACACAAGAACTCAATACTTATCACCCTAAAAATCAACTTCGCCAACACATGCAGCGGGTGGATAACCAACTAACCGCTATCACCCATAATATGACAACTCGATTAATGCGCGCCAAGCAAACCTGCGATAGCCGTATCAGCAAATTGTCACAGTTATCGCCCAAGGCATTATTGAAAGAACAACAGAGCACCCACAACTTGTTGTCACAGCGTTTAACTCAAACGTGGCGCCGCGGCGTAGAGCAACGTCATTTAAAGCTCGCTAATGCCAGCCACCTTCTTGATACCGTCAGCCCACTATCAACATTGGCTAGAGGGTATAGCATCACGTTTAAAAATGACAAAGTAGTGAAAAGCCAAAAAGATTTAGCAAAGGGCGATGTGATCACCAATCGCTTTGCTGACGGTGAAACCAAAAGTACTGTGAATTAGCGCGTGTTGACAGTGAGCCCCTAGAAACGAAAAAGCCCCCTTAATCTTTGTTAATCGATTAAGGGGGCTTTTTTTGCAAAGCAACTTAGTTACCTTGTTACTTTATTCGCTATGGGTTGCCATCACTTATTGTTTTTATGCATTCGCATCAGCATTTTACGTTTACGGCGTTGTGAATCCGTCATGGTATTGGTATTACTTTCAAATGGATTAGCGCCTTCGCGGAATTCCACCTTGATTGGTGTACCCATGACTTTTAATGACTTACGGAAGTAGTTCATCATATAACGCTTGTACGAATCTGGTAAGTCTTTCACCTGATTTCCGTGAATAACAATTATCGGTGGGTTATATCCCCCCGCATGAGCATACTTCATTTTCACGCGACGACCGCGCACAACTGGCGGCTGGTGATCGGCTTGTGCCATGTCCATGATACGTGTCAGCATTGAGGTATTAATGCGCTTAGTGGCGCTGTTATACGCTTCTTGAACCGATTCAAATAAATGCCCAACATTGGTACCGTGCAGAGCTGAAATATAATGCAATCGGGCAAAGTCGATAAAGCCTAAACGTCTATCGAGTTCACGTTTAATTTCATCTTTTACGTCTTTTGCTAAGCCATCCCACTTGTTCACTGCAACCACCAGTGAACGCCCAGAATTAAGCACAAAGCCTAACAAACTCAAATCTTGATCTGTCACTCCCTCTTGGGCATCTATCACTAAAAGCACAACGTTTGCTTCTTCAATCGCTTGTAACGTTTTAACAATAGAGAACTTCTCAACGGCCTCTGAGATACTGCGGCGACGGCGTACACCTGCCGTGTCGATCAGTACATATTCGCGATCGTCGCGCTCCATAGGGATGAAAATACTGTCACGGGTTGTGCCTGGTTGGTCATACACCACAACGCGCTCTTCACCTAAGATACGATTGGTCAGTGTAGACTTACCTACGTTTGGTTTCCCCACAATGGCCAGCTTAATTGGGGATGCCAGTAACTTTTCAAGTTGCTTTTCAGCGTCGATTTCTTCATCGGCTTCTTCATCTTCTGGCACTTGCATATCAGGGAATTGTTCTGATAACGGCATTAAAGTATGGGTTAATAACTGCGTAACACCCCGACCGTGGGCTGCAGCTATCTGATTAACATCTCCTAAGCCTAACGCAAAGAAGTCAGCACTTTCACTGTCACCATCGATTCCATCAACTTTATTGGCCACGACGTAAACAGATTTATTCTGTTTACGTAGATGCTCAGCAATGCCTTGATCTGCCGCCGTTAAGCCAGCACGTGCATCGACTAAAAATAAGACAACGTCAGCTTCATCAATGGCCATTAATGATTGGTTGGCCATTGCCATATCAATACCTTGCTCATCACCGCTGATACCACCGGTATCTACTACGATGAACTGTAAGCCTTCATAGTTAGCCTGACCGTACTTACGATCTCGGGTTAATCCAGGAAAATCCGCAACTAACGCATCGCGAGTACGCGTTAAGCGGTTAAACAACGTGGATTTACCCACATTAGGGCGGCCAACTAAGGCGACAACGGGTAACATATTTCACAATCCTTAAAACGCAAACGGCTCAGGAACATCCCAAGCCGATTAATATTATCAACGTGACACAAGCCACTTTGGGTCAAATTAGGGCACTTGAATAGCCACTAACTTGCCATCACGAGTTTGAGTATACAGCATATTGCCATCAACCACTGGGGCGCTATAAATACTCTCATCTTCGTCATCTCCCCCTACATCAACCCGAGAGACAATTTTGCCGTCAGTTTGATTAAAGAAATGTAAGAAGCCCCACTTGTCGCCCGAAACCAAATATTCACCAATGGGTTCAGCAGCGGTAAGCAAGCGCTTTTTAAGAGCGCTTTGACTCCACTTCTCAATACCATTTCTAGCATCGAGTGCATACACGTTGCTGTCTGAATCAACTACAAACAAGGTATTGCCGGCTTGGGTTAAACGACGGTAAGATTTGTATTCACGCTTCCATATCGTACGGCCACTTCTAAGCTCTACTGACGCTAAGCTACCATCGAAAGAAATAACATAAATAACGCCGCCAGCCACTAATGGTTTGCTGTCGATATCTACAATGCGGTCAAGCTCAGTCGCACCTGTTGCAGAGCCTATGGGTTGCTCCCATGCGGTTTGCCCTGTACCTAAAATGTTCACCGCTAATTTACCCGACGCTGTCCCTACAATGGCGCCACCATTTGCCGCCACTGGCGCTGCAATACCACGTAACGATAGAGGAGGAACGTCAGACTCATAAGACCATATCTGTTCGCCTGACTCGGCGTCTAAACCAAACATGGTGCCGGAGCCAGTATTAATAACGACAACACCTTCATCAATCGCGGGAGCCGCTAATACTTCGCCTTTGACCGTAACAGACCATTTTTCTTCGCCTGTATGCACATCAAGGGCTTTCACATCGCCGTTCTCTGTACCAAAAAACAGGGTTTCATAGGCAACCGCTAAGCCACCTGCGATTTTTGCAGAAGCGCCACTTGACCACAAATTGGTAATACTAGACGTAAAACCTTCATGATTGTAGACGGCGTAGTTTTTCGTCCAGACCTCGTTACCGGTTTCTTTGTTATACGCAGCCACTTTGCCTTGGCGATTTGCTGCGAATACCATGTCATAGGCAACAGCAGGCTTTAGACGAGAAAAGTAATGGTCTATGCCATCACCCAACTCGGTATCCCATAATGTTGTAGGGGTAAACTCAGAATCAATCGGTTTAAGGATACGGATTTCTAACTCTTCATCATCGGTAAACCATCCTGAAATCGTGCTACAAGCTGATAAACCAAAGGTACTAATCAAAATTAAGGGCAGTAATGCTTTTTTCACGTTTAAATCCTTACCCATTCGCCGCAAGAGCCAAATTATCAAGCTTCATTTTAACCACGCTGTTCGCACTATTTGCCGCCACTGCTGCACTGTACGCACTACGTGCTTTATCAAACATTCCTTGCTTAACGTAAATGTCGCCTTTAATTTCCTGTTGCTGAGCGTTAAACGCCGTTGTGGTTACTTTATCCACACTAGCAAGCGCTTTTTCAGGTTGCTCTAAAGCCAATTGCACACGCGCTAAACGTAAGTTTGCTAACGCATTCACCGCGTCGCTTTCACTATTATCGGCGGCAAATGAAAGTTGTTTTTCTGCTTCGTTCAGATCTTTGCGATCAATTGCTTGTTGCGCAAGTTGAAACGCCATTAGCACTGCGTAACCTGTGTCGCTGTTTTCATCAATATAGGCTTTAGCTTGGCCAAAATTGGCGTCCTGTGCCTGTAAAGCAGCGGTTTGCGTTTCAAATGCCGCTGATGCTTGTTCTTTTGCAGCGATTTGTTCATCGTTGTAATAACGCCATCCCCACAGGCCGCCTAAACCAAGAACTGCACCAACGATAATGGCGGTACCGTTCTCTTTCCAAAACCGTTTAATCGCTTCAACTTGTTGTTCTTCTGTTTCGTAATGTTCCATCGCAACTTCCTCTTACTGCACCACCGCTTCAACTATGAGCAGCGACTAATTATCTATTTTAATCGTATTAAAGCGAAAACAACTCAACCAATGTCGACTCAAGTTCTGAGCGAGCAATGCGACTTTGAGGTTTGTCTTCTCGTAAAAACTTAATGCTGACTTGTTCTTCTTGTTGCTCGGTTTCACCTAACACCAAGGCGACTCGGGCGGCACTTTTATCTGCACGTTTCATTTGCTTCTTAAAGTTTCCACCACCAAAATGGGTCTGTACTCTAAGGGTTGGCATAACATCACGCAAACTTTCTGCAATTTGAAGCGCATATAACTCGACCTCATCTCCCATAGCCGTCACGTATACATCCACTGGGGACGCGACAAACTCTTCTGCGCCGCTTGCTTGCAGCATTAACACTAAACGCTCCATGCCGATAGCAAACCCAACGCCTTGAGTGGACTTACCGCCGAGCTGTTCAACAAGACCATCGTAGCGGCCACCTGCACACACAGTACCTTGAGCCCCTAAACTATCAGTCACCCATTCAAAAACCGTACGGTTGTAGTAGTCAAGCCCTCGCACCAAACGCGGATTAACTCGGTATTGGATACCTAAGGCGTCTAAACGTTCACATAAAGCGTGAAAATGTTCTTTAGATTCAGCATCTAAGTAGTCGATCAGGCTTGGCGCATCTGTAATAGCCGCTTGTACTTGTGGGTTTTTACTGTCTAACACTCGCAAGGGGTTACTTTCTAAGCGGCGTAGGCTGTCTTCATCTAAGTGTTCTTTTCTCGCGAGCAAGAACTCAACTAGGGCTTTGCGGTAGGTTTCACGCGCTTCATTTGAACCGAGCGAGTTAAGCTCCAGGGTTACCTGCTCAGAGATTCCAAATTTTTTCCATAATCGAGCGCTAAGCGCAATCACTTCAGCGTCAATATCTGGACCGGCTAGGCCGAATACTTCTACACCGAACTGATGAAACTGTCGATAACGACCCTTTTGTGGGCGCTCGTGACGAAACATAGGCCCTAAATACCACAATCGCTGCTGTTGGTTGTACAACAAACCATGTTCGTTTCCAGCGCGGACAACACTGGCCGTGCCTTCTGGACGCAACGTTAAGCTGTCGTCATTGCGGTCTGCAAAGGTATACATTTCTTTTTCGACAATATCTGTCACTTCGCCAATTGAGCGCTTAAATAAATCGGTGCTTTCGACGATGGGCGTGCGTACTTCTTGGTAACCATAACTGGCAACGACTTCACGGATCGCTTTTTCAGCCCATTGCCATAAGCCTGACTGTTCAGGAAGGCAATCATTCATGCCTCGTATTGCCTGTATTTGTTTAGACACTAAGGAGATTCTCTTTGACTAGATAGTATTAAAAAGCCCCGTATTATAGGGGCGTTGTAGGTAAACGTAAATGAAGACTCCGCTTTATCACGCTTTTTTGCCTAAGTCGGCAATTATCCTAGATGCTTTATGTCGATTTTCTTACTGCTATCAAGCAATGCAGCTTTCGCTCTAATGCGCTTTTCCAATTGGTCAACCAGATCATCGTTCGACAAACGCTCTTTTTGACGTTTGCCATCCACGTAATAGCCGCTCATATTGCGCGCGCCTGTTAAGCCCAAATCTGAGACTTCAGCCTCACCAGGTCCATTGACCACGCATCCAATAATCGACACATCCATAGGGGTCAATAAATCTTCTAAGCGTGTCTCCAATGCATTTACTGTGCTTATTACATCGAACTCTTGGCGAGAGCAGCTTGGGCAGGCTATAAAATTGATACCACGTGAGCGAATACGAAGCGATTTTAGAATATCAAAACCCACTTTGATTTCTTCAACTGGATCAGCCGCCAGCGAGATACGGATGGTATCGCCTATCCCTTCGGCAAGTAACATTCCAAGGCCAACGGCACTTTTCACTGCACCAGCACGAAAGCCGCCCGCTTCGGTGATACCAAGATGTAACGGTTGATCAATTTTTTTGGCTAATTCACGATAGGCACCTACAGCTAAAAATACGTCTGAGGCTTTAACGCTGACTTTAAACTGATCGAAATTGAGTTTATCGAGAATATCAACATGACGCATGGCTGACTCAACCAATGCATCAGGTGTGGGCTCACCGTACTTCTCTTGAAGGTCTTTCTCTAGTGAACCGCCGTTGACACCTATACGAATAGGAATGCCTTTATCGCGGGCACAATCTACAACTGAACGCACGCGTTCCATACTGCCGATATTTCCTGGGTTGATGCGTAGACAATCAACACCGTATTCAGCGACTTTTAAAGCAATTCGATAATCGAAATGGATATCTGCAATAAGTGGAACATTAACTTGCTGCTTAATTAATTTGAACGCCTCAGCTGCATCCATGGTGGGTACGGATACACGCACGATTTCCCCGCCCACGGCCACAATGCGTTTAATCTGCGCTACGGTCGCCTCAACATCTGTGGTCAGCGTATTGGTCATAGATTGCACCGCAATAGGTGCTCCCCCGCCAATAGGAACGCTACCTACATTGATCCTAGTTGATTCTCTGCGCTTTATTGGTGACTCTGCAAACATGCTGTTTCCTAACTCAATTTGATAAGGTCAAACGTGTGCTCAGGGCTTACGCCCGGCACATATTACTTAATGGCTTTATTACGACCGAGGTAAAGTAAATTTTGCGGTACTGTTTGGTGCTAAAAATGACATGTCTAGATCTTCATCCGCGTACCGTATTTGCACCACACTTGGTGCCCCTAAAATGACTTCAAAGGGGGCGACTCCGGAAATACTCATAACGCGGCCCGCAACTTTAACTCCAACAGCAATGGTTTCTCCAGTCGCATCAATAACGCTCACCCAACAATCGTCGTTGAAGGTGAAAACTACATCAACTAATTCACCCGTTTGCTCCGTTTGTGCGCTAGCGGACACTTGGGAGTTGAGTTGGGCAGAAGCACTTTCACTGTTTACGGTTACCGCTGGGGCAACACCGTCTTGAGTGGACGCATTATCAGGGGGCAAAATACTGTTACTATCCTCAAGGCTGCCACTTACCTCAGGCTGAATCTCGTTGCTTTGGTTTAATTCATCGCGTGGGAATTCGGTCGTTTCTTGGGCCATATCGGTAGAACGTAAACCTGACTCGTTAACATCCCCAGTGGCGATAACGGCAGTGTCGTTTTCAACATCACTTTGGATATCGACAGGCTTTTCACTTTTTACGTTATTTTGTGCTTCACTTTGTACAGTGGGGGTATCTAACGTACTTGCAGTCTCGTTGTCACCCTGTTGAAACCACCAGACAACCACAAGCGCAACAACTATCGCCAAAATCAGGTAAGTAACTAACATGAGCTTGTCGTCGTTAGCTTGATGAGCTACGCGACGGGAGAAACTCTGTAATTTTGCGGGTTCTTTTTTATGGGTATCCAGATTATCTAACCCGTCGAGGACTTGAGCTTCCGACACGTCAACCTGGCGAGCATACAATTTAAGATAGCCCTTGATGAAAGTCATCGAGATACTAGGGTCGTATTCATCGTTTTCTAACGCGATAATTAAGCTCGGCTTTAAATGGATCAGGCCAGCAATTTGCTCTACCGTTAAACCTTTTTCTAATCGCGCAGCCTTCAATACAGGTCCTGGACCGAATACTTGAGACTCTTCCATATGTTGTACTTCTTCACTCATTTAACTAACGCTACTCTTAATAATGATTAGGGACGGCTATTTGGGTTCAACAACGATCAATTTTTGCCCGATATAGATGGATGCAGGATCAGAAATGTTGTTCCATTCCATAAGTTTGCTCATCTTAACGTTATATTGCAAAGAAAGGCGATAAAGATTCTCCTTCGCCGTAACAACGTGATATTGAGTTGCTTTTAAATCTGGCTGCGCATATCCCTTTGTAGGCTTTACCGCTGGCACACTAACAGACTGTACAGGCGAATCTATAGCTTCAATACCATTGATGTAATCCCGGGCTGGCTGAAAGTCTGGATAAAGACTCAACAGCATATTTGCATAATCACTCGCTCGATTTGGTGAACCAGCGCCCTGCTCTATTTTTACCGCCAACCACAAACTATCAGCAGAAACGGATGCCACTTTTTCATAGCGACGCAGGCTATCTCTCGCTGCAGCAAAACGATTGGCCTGTAATTGCATTTGCGCTAACAAGAATAAACTTTTGGCTCGGCCTGGTTGATGATTTAGCGCGTCTTCGAGAAATCCAATCGCATCATCTAACGCATTTTGACTTTGGCTACACAGCGCTAGGTTCTCGTAGGTTTCTGCAGATGAATTATAAATATCACTATTCAATGCTTTGAAGAAATAGACTTTGGCTTGTTCGTAATCGCCTTGGGCGCACAAAAACGCGCCGTAGCTATTGGCGATATCGGCATTTTTAGGCGCCAACGCCATGGCTTTTTTATATGACGTTGAAGCAGATCCATACTCTTCGACGTTCTGAAAATAATATGCCATACCGTAATGCACATCTGCCATTTCTGGAGCAAAGGACAGTGCTTTATCCAGATTAAATTTAGCTTGGCTGAAATTACCGTTTTCTAGATAGGTTAGCCCTAGAGATAAGCGCGTCTTTGCGGCCTTTTGCTTATCGAAGTCATCTGCGCCTGTCCCAGCATTTTGGCTAGCACAAGCGCTTAGGGCGAGAATAAAAATGACACTTATTACTCGGAAAACACGGAAGACACGGAAAACTTTCATAGGGATCATTCGGTTAGTACTCAATGTTCCATTTTTACCGAAATTTCATCACCCTTCATCTGTTTTTTCAACATTCGTTTAGTTCTATCAACCACGTCGCCCACAAGTTGACCACAGGCTGCATCAATATCATCCCCTCGAGTCTTACGCACGACTACCATCAAGCCGTAACTCGAAAGCACTTTCGCGAAGCGATCAATGCGTGAGTTACTTGAGCGACTGTAAGGAGAGCCCGGATAAGGATTAAACGGAATCAAGTTAATTTTACATGGCGTATCGGCCAATACTTTCGCCAGTTCATGGGCTTGGTCGGTACTGTCATTGATACCGTTGAGCATGACATACTCTACTGTCACTTTACCTTGGTTAGCATTCGATTTTGCTAGATAACGGCGCACCCCAGCCAAAAATTCTTGAATAGGATATTTTTTGTTGATTGGCACAATCTCGTCACGTAACTTGTCGTCTGGGGCATGAAGCGAAATAGCCAGCGCTACATCGATCTGATCGCCTAACATATCAAGTGCAGGCACCACTCCTGAAGTACTCAAGGTCACACGGCGTTTTGATAAACCAAATGCGAGATCATCAAGCATTAAATCCATCGCCGGCACCACATTCTTCAAGTTTAACAGCGGCTCGCCCATCCCCATCATGACCACATTAGTAATGGGACGTTTGGCACTATCATTAGATAAACCGATGGTCGTTGCTACGCGCCACACCTGACCGATAATTTCAGACACACTTAAATTGCGGTTAAAACCTTGCTGAGCGGTCGAGCAAAAAGTGCATTCTAGGGCGCAGCCAACTTGTGACGACACGCATAAGGTCGCGCGGTCTTCATCAGGGATCCACACAGTTTCAACTTCTTGTCCGCCTTCTAGGCGTAACGCAAATTTAATCGTGCCATCACTTGCGCCTTGCTGATAAGCGATTTCTGGCGCTTTGACTTCACATTGCGCTTTTAGCTTTTCACGTAACGCTTTGTTCAAATTAGTCATTTGATCAAAGTCTGACACCCCAGCTTGATAAATCCATTTCATCATTTGGTCGGCACGAAATGGCTTTTCGCCAATCGAACTAAAATACTCTCTTAAACCCGCTCGGTTAAAGTTGAGTAAATTGATTTTAGTCGGTTTTGCTGACATCACTTCTGACATGGAACGGGGTACCTCAAATAAAAGAAACTAGTGTACATTTTTTATGCGAAAACTACCATTTTGTTGGTTGTTCTAGCGCGTTTAGATCGCAAAAGGGAGCCTAAGCTCCCTTACATACAAACGTTAATAAAATTAACGAGTGCGTGGGCAGATTTCTTCGTCAGAGAAGAAGTATGCAATCTCACGTGCCGCTGACTCAGGCGCATCTGAACCGTGACACGCATTTTCGTCGATTGATGCAGCGTAGTCTGCACGCAATGTACCAGCAAGTGCTTCTGCAGGGTTAGTTGCACCCATGATTTCACGGTTTTTAAGAACAGCGTTTTCGCCTTCTAAAACCTGAACCATTACTGGACCTGAAGTCATGAATTCAACCAAAGCGCCGAAGAAAGGACGTTCGCTATGCTCGGCATAGAAACCTTCAGCTTGTTCTTTACTAAGGTGAAGCATTTTAGAGGCAACAATGCGTAGACCTGCGCTTTCGAAACGGTTGTAGATTGCGCCGATTACATTTTTAGCAACTGCGTCTGGTTTGATAATTGAAAAAGTACGTTCTAAGGCCATGATTGGTCTCCGATTACAAAATAAAAAAAGGGCGATTAAAAATTCGCGCGGATTATATGCGTTTCCTTGGCAAAAGCCCAACAAATCACGAAATTAATCTGCCGAGGAATTAAAACTTCGTTGTTCAATGCCCGAGGGACTTTAGATTGACGTATATTCGAAGCGACAAACTGTTTATGATAGCAATCTACAGGAAAACCAATAATAAGGAGAAACGGTGCTTCGCCTACTTTTTTTACTGCCACTTATTTTATGTTTGTTATGGTTTGCTTACCTCAGACTACGAGGATTTTCATTGCGCCAGGGGAAACAAGGCTTCATCTATATCTTGGTTTTCTCCGCTATTATCGCGGCCTTCTATACGGTGATGCTGTGGTTAACAGCCACATAAAAAATATTAAAAAAACGAAAAAGAAAACAACAAAAAAGGAGCCGAAGCTCCTTTTTTATCTTTCAGATAACGCTTAGTAAATTTCTACATCTGCTTGTTCGCGCAGTGCATTAACAAACTCACCATAGGTGAACTGTGCTCGCATTGTAGATAATCTATTTTGTAACGCTGCTACCTCTGTGCTTGGTAACTCAGCGCCATCATTAACTTTCATTAGCTGAACTAAACCGACATCGCCATTGAACAGCTCAACCACTTGCGCGTTTGATTCTTTGTCCTCAGTCAATTTGAACAAAGCTGTCACTAAGGCTGGAGAAATCTGAGAGCCACTTCTTGCAACCGCTTCCTGCTCCTGCCACTCAACGGCTTTAGCTTGCAAGCTTTCGCTGACGTCCTGCTCAGCTTTAATATCAACTAATAAAGTTTCGGCCCACTCTTTAGCTGCTTGCTGTGCTTGCTCAGCCAATAAAATATCATTAATTTCAGGTGATACTTCTTCAAGGGCTTTAGTACGCTGAGCTTCGTAATTAGCAACGCGCACGAACATAACGTGATTGTCGCCTAGCTCGATTACATCGCTGTTTACTTGATCGTTAATCAGCTCATCAGAGAATGCTTGAGCAACAACGTTAGGATAATTAACCGCTGCTGGAACACTGTCTTGGCTAAACATCACGGTTGTGTTGACATCAACCTCAGCGATAGCTGCCACTTCATCAAGTGTATCAGGCGTTTCAAAAGCGACTTCAGCCATGCGTAATTGCTTGGCATAGAACTCTTCTTCAGCGCGTTCAGATTTAAGCTTGGCGATCACGTCTTCTTTCACGTCTGTGAATGGGCTTGTCTCTTCAGGCTTTATATCTGTTAGTTTGATGATGTGGTAACCAAATTCGCTTTCTACCACACTAGAGACATCACCAACATTGGCCAGTGCGAAAGTCGCTTCTTCAAATGCTGGATCCATCATACCTGCGCTAAACCAATCCAAATCGCCGCCATTCTCAGCACTAAATGTATCACTAGAATACTCTTTGGCGAGTTCGGCAAAGTCACCACCGTCGTTAATTTTAGACAAGACATCTTCGGCTTGCTGACGAGCGCCTTGCTCATCATCGTCGAATTCTATAAGAATGTGTGAAGCGCGGCGTTCTTCTTGGGTTCTAAAATCTTGTATATTTTGTTCGTAGTATTGCAGTGCTTCATCATCTGAAACAACAATGTCGGTTAATAAGTCGTCTACTGACAATTCCACATAGGCCAAGCTCACTTTTTGCTCGGTATCAAATTGAGTGATGTTGGCTTGATAATAGTTCTCAACGTCATCGTCAGATACGTTAATACCATCTTTGAAGGATTCGGCAGGTATGGTTAAGTAGCGCGCATCTCGCGTTTGCTGTTGAAGCTTATAAGCCTGTGTGGTTTCAGCTGCTAACGTGAACTCTGAGCCTAGTAATGCATTTGAAAGTTGACGACGAGTCATGTCAACCCGCATATAATCGCGAAATTCGTTTGGCTGAAAGCCAGCTTGACGTAAAACGGCGGTGTAACGCTCATTATCGAATTTGCCGTCAAATTGAAACTCTGGCATTGCGACAATCGCTTGCTTGATTTGTGCATCGCTGACGCGTAAGCCCATATCAATGGCTGCTTGCTCAAGAAGTTTGTCGCCGATTAAACGGTCTAAAACACCCTGCCTAAATTGTTGCAAATAAGCACTATCGGCGGTCAATGCAGCAAATGCTTCACCGTATTGTGACTCCATGCGTCCGCGTTCGTTTTGATAGGCGCGTTCTAAATCGGCTTGAGAAATAGTGTCATCGTTAACTTTAGCTGCCGCAGTTTCGGCAGAAGAATTGATATAGCTACCGACACCGGCAAATACAAAACTTAAAATCACCAATCCTAGGATAGCCATGGCCCAAGTGCCCTGGGTTCCCTCTCTGATTCTTTCCAACATGTTCGTTTTTAACTCCAAATGAGTTGCTTTAGATAAGCTGAATTTTTTTACTAGTTATTAGGGCGTGTTGACCTAAAGAGGCAGGATTATATATTAAACGTAATCATAATTAACAGCAGATAAACAAAAGGCGATGATAAATCATCGCCTTTTTTTTGGAAAAGCTTTGCTTAGTTACAAGCGTCTTTAAGGGCTTTACCCGCTTTGAAAGACGGAACTTTAGCTGCTGAGATTTGAATAGTTTCGCCAGTTTGTGGATTACGACCACTACGAGCTGCACGCTCACGTACTGAGAATGTACCGAAACCTACAAGAGCAACTTGATCACCTTCCTTAAGTGCTGCAGTAATAGCATCAGTCAATGCATCTAGTGCACGTCCTGAAGCTGCTTTAGAAATGTCTGCACTTGCAGCGATTTGGTCGATAAGTTGAGACTTATTCACAATATGATCCCCTTCAATTGTTATTATTTGAGTTTCCGCAAAACAAAAATGCGGCAAACGTTATACCAAGCTTAAATTCGAACTTCAAGCATATATTCACAAAATTTTAACTTTATAGATATCGCCGCAATCCCTTTTGTGACAAGGCCTAAAGCGAAACTGGGATAAAGGCTACCACAACTTATTGCTCTGTGAAGCCCTATTTTCCAAAAAAAACAAAAAAATTCGCCGTAAGTGGCTATTTTTTACCCTTGCTTGGCTTTTCAAGGCTAAAACGCTCGGGATTTTCTTGTAATGCCAGCTCTAAAACATCATCAATCCAGCGCACAGGATGAATTGACAGGTCTTGTTTTACATTATCTGGGATCTCTTGTAAATCGCGTTCGTTCTCTTTCGGAATGATAACTGTTTTTATTCCGCCTCTATGTGCTGCCAGCAGTTTCTCTTTCAAACCGCCAATTGCAAGCACTTCGCCCCGTAAAGTAATTTCACCTGTCATGGCCACATCACAGCGCACAGGATTGCCCGTAAGTGCAGAAATCAATGCCGTGCACATGCCAATACCAGCACTCGGCCCATCTTTAGGGGTTGCTCCTTCAGGTACGTGCACGTGAATGTCACGCTTCTCATGAAAATCACTGTTGATACGCAGCTTTTCAGCTCGGCTACGCACCACCGTCATCGCCGTTTGTATCGACTCTTGCATAACATCACCCAACGAGCCCGTTGAGGTCATCTTGCCTTTACCCACGACCGATGTCGCCTCAATGGTCAATAGCTCCCCACCGACCTGAGTCCAAGCCAACCCTGTTACTTGGCCAACCTGGTTATTGTTTTCTGCCTTTCCGTAATCAAAGCGTTGCACACCTAAATATTCAGACAGATTATCTTGAGAGACAGTGACGGACTTTATGTCTTTGTTGAGTAAAATATTCTTCACCGCTTTGCGGCACACTTTGGATATTTCCCGCTCTAAGCTACGCACACCCGCTTCACGCGTGTAATGACGGATCATACCAATGATCGCGGACTCTTCGATCACTAACTCTTTGCTCTTCAAACCATTTCGACTGATTTGTTTCTCAAGTAAGTGGCGTGTGGCGATGTTTAGTTTTTCATCTTCTGTGTAGCCAGATAAACGAATCACTTCCATTCTGTCCAACAACGGTCCGGGAATGTCCATACTGTTCGACGTAGCAACAAACATGACGTCAGACAGATCATAATCAACTTCTAAGTAGTGATCACTAAACGTGCTGTTTTGCTCAGGGTCAAGCACTTCTAATAACGCTGAAGATGGATCTCCACGCATGTCAGAAGACATTTTGTCGATTTCATCAAGTAAAAACAGTGGATTTTTCACCCCCACTTTTGCCATTTTCTGGATCAACTTACCCGGCATAGAGCCGATGTAAGTACGTCTGTGGCCGCGTATTTCTGCTTCATCACGAACACCACCTAACGCCATGCGCACGTATTTGCGCCCTGTTGCTTTGGCAATAGACTGTCCCAGTGAGGTTTTACCCACCCCTGGAGGGCCCACTAAGCATAATATTGGTCCCTTGAGCTTTCTAACGCGTTGTTGAACTGCTAGATACTCAATAATACGTTCTTTGACCTTTTCGAGCCCGTAGTGCTCCGTATCAAGCAACTTATCAGCGGCAGCTAAATCTTTCTTCACTGCACTGCGTTTAGTCCAAGGCACATTGGTTAGCCAATCGATGTAGCTACGCACAACGGTGGCTTCGGCAGACATAGGTGACATCATTTTTAATTTGCTAAGTTCGGTCGTTGCTTTTTTCTTAGCTTCTTCTGGCATCTTAGCGTCGTCGATTTTTTTGCTTAGCGCTTCAAATTCGTCAGGCGCTTCGTCTAGTTCACCGAGTTCTTTTTGGATGGCTTTCATTTGCTCATTCAAATAATACTCGCGCTGACTCTTCTCCATCTGTTTCTTAACGCGGGTACGAATTTTTTTCTCGACCTGCAGCAAATCTATTTCACTTTCCATCAATGCCATCAAGTATTCAAGACGATCGTTAACCTGATCCATTTCTAATACTTTTTGCTTTTCAGCTAATTTAAGGGGCATATGCGCTGCCATGGTATCGGCTAGGCGAGCAGCTTGCTCAATCCCGCTTAACGAAGTCAGTACTTCAGGTGGGATCTTCTTATTAAGTTTTACATACCCTTCAAACTGAGAAATCGCTGAGCGAATAATGACTTCTTGCTCATTCTCTTCGACTTCAAGGTCGTCTTTATTCGAAATATTTGCGATGAAAAAATCATCGGTGCTGACAAATTCAGCAATTTGAGCACGCTGATTACCTTCTACCAACACTTTCACCGTGCCGTCTGGTAACTTTAACAGCTGCAAAATGGTCGCTATGGTGCCGACAGTAAAAATATCATCAGGCTGTGGCTCATCGGTACTGGCGTCTTTTTGCGCGACTAAAAATATTTGTTTGTCTTTATCCATCGCGGCTTCTAAGCAACGTATCGACTTCTCGCGACCGACAAATAAGGGAATAACCATATGCGGATAAACCACCACATCACGTAATGCCAAGACCGGCATTTCTGTGTAATCAACATTCTCTTTGGTCATATATTGTCTCGTGTAATAAAAAGGAAAATCTTCGCAATGAAATTGTATATGGGGCTTAGCACAAAAAGTTCAAACGAAAAACTGAAACTAACCTCATTAGCTGTTCATTCTATACCACTAATAGAGCATAAAAAGTGAAGCGAAAAAAGTGTATCCGTGAAGATGAGGGGGAAGATTGGAGATAAATCTGATAATAGAAAATGAAAAGGCTCCCTTAGGAGCCTTTACTATTTATAACGCATTGGTTATTCCGAAATGGATTTTTTATCCGCTGCACTATCGTAAATTAGAATCGGTTTTGATTCCCCACGAATGACAGTTTCATCGATTACCACTTTGCTTACGTTCGACATAGAAGGTAACTCGTACATTGTGTCGAGTAACACTGCCTCAACAATTGAACGCAGACCACGAGCACCTGTTTTACGTGACATCGCTTTCTTAGCTATCGCTTGCAAAGCATCTTCTCTAAACTCTAACTCAGTATCTTCTAAAGAGAATAAAGCCGCATATTGTTTCGTAAGAGAGTTTTTCGGCTCACGCAAAATTTGAATAAGTGCTTCTTCACTCAACTCTTCAAGACTGGTCAGAACAGGCAAACGCCCGATAAACTCAGGAATTAGACCGTATTTGACCAAATCCTCCGGCTCAACTTTTTTCAACAACTCGCCTTCTTTCGACTTGTTGCTGCTGTCTTTAATTGCTGTACCAAAACCAATACCGGTGCCTGTATGCGCGCGTTGTTCAATGACTTTATCAAGCCCCGCAAATGCCCCACCACAGATAAACAGAATTTTAGAGGTATCGACTTGCAAAAACTCTTGTTGAGGATGTTTACGTCCACCTTGCGGCGGAACAGACGCAATGGTGCCTTCAATCAGCTTAAGCAAAGCCTGCTGCACGCCCTCACCGGATACATCTCGTGTAATCGATGGGTTATCTGACTTACGAGAGATCTTGTCGATTTCATCGATATAAACGATTCCGCGCTGCGCCTTTTCAACATCGTAGTCGCATTTTTGCAATAACTTCTGAATGATATTCTCTACATCTTCACCAACATAACCCGCTTCGGTCAGAGTAGTCGCATCGGCCATCGTAAATGGAACATCTAATAAACGAGCTAGTGTTTCAGCGAGCAAGGTTTTACCACTACCTGTTGGGCCCATTAGCAAAATATTACTTTTACCTAGTTCAACACCGTCATGCACGTCACCATTACGCAATCGTTTATAGTGGTTATATACTGCGACGGAAAGCACCTTCTTGGCGTGTTCTTGACCGATGACATAATCATCCAGATGACTGTGGATCTCTTTCGGTGTAGGAAGCTCGTCTTGCTTTTGCTTCGGAGCGATTTCTTTGATCTCTTCGCGAATAATGTCATTACATAATTCAACGCATTCATCGCATACAAAAACTGACGGGCCAGCGATGAGCTTTCTCACTTCATGCTGGCTTTTCCCACAAAAAGAACAATAAAGTAGCTTGTTATCGCCATCTCCGCTTTGCTTATCACTCATCTATTATCTCTTCTTTATTTGGTTGACCTAGTGCGCTTTAATGCTCTTTCCTTGCAAATGGGCGCACTAAACAAAATCAACAATAACTAATTACTTCTTAGCGTCGCTATTGCTAGCATCCGGTCTGTTAGCGAGTACTTGATCCACTAAACCGTAATCCACAGATTCCTGCGCGCTTAAGAAATTATCTCTGTCGGTATCACGAGCTACTTTATCGTAGTCTTGACCCGTATGAGCCGCCATCAAGCGATTCATTTTCTCTTTAATTGACAGGATTTCTTTGGCATGAATTTCAAAATCAGACGCCTGACCTTGGAATCCGCCCAACGGCTGATGGATCATAACGCGGGCATTCGGTAGACAGTAACGCTTACCTTTCGCACCACCAGACAACAAAAATGCGCCCATACTAGCCGCCTGACCGATGCACACTGTGCTGACATCAGGTTTAATAAAGTTCATGGTGTCGTAAATCGCCATACCGGCTGTCACTGAACCGCCAGGAGAGTTGATGTAAAGGAAAATATCCTTTTCTGGATTTTCAGCTTCTAAAAATAACATCTGTGCGACGATAAGGTTAGCCATATGGTCTTCGACTTGGCCAACCATGAAAATGACGTTCTCTTTTAGCAAGCGTGAATAAATATCATAAGAGCGCTCGCCTTTAGCGGTTTGTTCAACCACCATAGGTACTAATGCATTTGTAGGATCAAACGGTGTATTCATCATATATATTTCTTCACAAATAAAAATGCTCGGTATTTACCGAGCATTTAAGCAGTTGCAGACTAGATAAGTCAATTAACAAAGGGCAAATTACGCCTGTTTGTTCATGATCTCATCAAAAGCTTTGTTTACTTCTTTCACATTTGCTTTGCTAAGAAGCACTTCAACAGCTTGCTCTTCTAACGCGACATTTTGCATTTGCTGCATCAATTCGTCATTAGTTTTGTAGTACTCAATCACTTCTTGAGGATCTTCGTACGCTGAAGCCGCTGTTTCGATCAATGCATCAACCTTAGCAGAGTCTACTTTCAACTCTTCAGTTTTGATGATTTCGCCAAGCAACAAGCCAATTGAAACACGCTTACGAGCGTTTTCTTGGAACAAGTCAGCTGGAAGCTCAGGAAGATTATCAACATTACCACCTTGTTGCTGGCTGAAGCGCTGCTTAGCTTGCTCACGTAGGGCGTTAATTTCTTGATCAACCAATGCTTTAGGCAAGTCAATTTCGTTGTTTGCCAACAAACCTTCGATAACTTGCTCTTTTACGTTAGCTTTCAACGTTTGCTCAAGTTCACGTTGCATGTTTTTGCGTACTTCAGCATTAAGTGCTTCAACGTCGCCGTCTTCTACACCAAACAATTTAGCAAACTCTTCGTCAACTTTAGGAAGGCTAAGACCTTCTACTTTGTTAACAGTAATTTTGAATTGGGCTTCTTTACCCTTAAGTGCTTCTGCATGGTAATCTTCAGGGAAGGTCACGTCAGCAACAACTTCTTCGCCGGCTTTAGCGCCAACAATTGGCTTTTCAAAACCAGGGATCATACGATCTTTGCCCATTTCGAGTTCGAAGTTTTCAGCTTTACCGCCTTCAAACTCTTCACCGTCGATAGTACCAACGAAATCTACCGTCACGCGGTCATCTTTCTTAGATTTACGCTTTACTTCTTTCCAAGTAGCGTGCTGTTTGCGCAACGTTTCCATCATCGTTTCAAGATCAGCATCAGTAATTTCTACTACTGGTTTCTCTACTTCGATTTTCTCAACGTCTTTGACTTCCACCTCAGGATAAACTTCAAACGCAGCAACAAACTCTAAGTCTTGTCCGTCAACGTCTGTCTTCATTTCGAAGTTAGGCATGCCTGCTGGCGTAATTTTTTCTTGAACGATTGCTTCATAGAAGTTGCGCTGCATAGCTTCGCCAGCAATCTCTTGACGTACGGCTTGACCATAACGTTTTTTAATAACGCTTACTGGAACTTTACCTGGGCGAAAACCATTAATACGTTGGGTCTTAGCTAACTGTTGTAAGCGAGACTTAACCTGTGAATCAATTGATTCTGCAGGAACAGTGATGGTAAGACGGCGTTCTAAACCTTGAGTCGTCTCAACGGAAACTTGCATTCTTCTACCTCAACTTTGCGCTCGTCTGCGCATTTATAAAATTTTTGATGGGTTTTTTTATCGGTGGGATTCGACCAAGGTAAACTTAATCCACCCATGCAATCGCGAGTTGACCTATTTATCTTCTCGCCTATCCGGATAAAAAAGACGCAGCAGTATAGCGATACAGCTACTTTAAGTCGAGCCGAAATGCGAAATAGTTTAATTCAAAAAATTAACGAAGAAGTATAGTCAGAAATAGAGGATATAAAGAGAGTAAAACGAAATGTAACTGAGATATAAATAACAAAGATGGTGCGGAAGGAGAGACTTGAACTCTCACGCCCTAAGGCACTGGAACCTAAATCCAGCGTGTATACCAATTTCACCACTTCCGCAAGTGGGGTGGACGATGGGGCTCGAACCCACGACAACCGGAATCACAATCCGGGGCTCTACCAACTGAGCTACGCCCACCAAAGCTAACATTGTTGCCAGGTTCGCGTGGTGCGCCCGGCAGGATTCGAACCTGCGACCACCCGCTTAGAAGGCGGGTGCTCTATCCAGCTGAGCTACGGGCGCTCTACGAATCTGTTACAATTTTAGAGAAAGTGGTCGGTGAGACAGGATTCGAACCTGCGACCCCTTGGACCCAAACCAAGTGCGCTACCAAGCTGCGCTACTCACCGACTTAACAACCCGAAGAGTTATTCTCTGTCTCTCAACGGGGAGCGCATAGTAAACAGATGTATTTCTGGCGTCAAACACTTTTTTAAAAGAAATTTACTGACTGCTGCTTTTTTTAGCAATATGACTGCGAATCAAACAAAATGAGCATTAATCACACTGATACGCCGTCAATTCTTTCGTATCGAATGATAGCTACTCATCACTCATTTCTTCAAATTCCATGCTAACAATCCTAGAACAAGCTTATTTTTCGCCATCAAATGTCCACCTGCCGTTCTTTTTTGGACTAAACCCAATGCGATTTAAGTAATTTTCATGTTCATAACTGTCAGCCAGTGCCACTATTTCTGTATATCCAAACTGTTTTGCGAGTTGCTGCCCCTTACCAATTACGTATTCACCGAGGTGACAATCACGATAAGCGGGGATCACGAAATCAAAATCAACCACAAACTGACCACCTTCTTCGCTAAAGCCTGACAACATACCTACGACCTCGGTTCGCTCAGTAAGAAAAAAATAAGCGCGACGCGGGTCGGCTGAGACTTTCATAAAGCGCGGAAACAGGTGTTTGATTTCTTGTTTGTGGTAATCCAGAAAGAAATCCACGTAATTTGATGGGCGACTCACAGCAAGGACTGAAAATTGACGCTCAACATCAAACAGTAGCCTGCGCAGAAAAAACAAATTCGTCAGGGTGATAAAGCCATTTAATATCGCCACTGGGTAAGCCTGGATAATAATACCGTATAAGCAAAATGACGATGCTCCCGCTAAATTGAACCAACGCAGACGTACAATCGAACTGCGCGTTAAAGAATAAGCAATTACCGCTGACGCACAATAACCAAAAATTTCTACTGGAGAGAGTTCCAAACCACACACCTTTATAAAGAGATTAAATTACGTAGACGCATATCTTTGTTTAGAAGCCGCAAAGGGGCAAGCAGATTCGATACTATTTACTAATTAGCACAAGTCCGATTGTTGAATCTGGTACAGTATGTGACAATACAGCCCCCTAGTCTTTCAGTTACTTTATACTATGCCTGCTCAAAAAATTGATGGTAAATTAATCGCTCAACAGGTGCGTCAGCACGTAAAATCTCATGTTGAATCTATTGTTTCTTCGGGTAAACGCCCCCCCGGCTTAGCTGTCGTTTTAGTAGGTAGCGATGCGGCATCCCATGTCTATGTGACCAACAAGCGCAGAGCCTGCGAAGAAGTAGGCTTTGTTTCTAAATCCTACGACTTACCTTCAACGACGTCACAACAGAAGCTGCTCGAACTTATCGATACTTTAAATGCAGATGAGGAAATTGACGGCATATTAGTGCAACTACCTTTACCCGCAGGCTTAGACAAGGAACAAGTTCTTGAACGGATATTACCGCATAAAGATGTAGACGGTTTCCACCCTTACAATATTGGCCGCTTGGCTCAGCGTATCCCAGCACTGCGCCCTTGTACCCCTAAAGGCATTATGACTCTCATCGAGTCGACTAAACGTCCAATAAAAGGTTTAGATGCGGTTATCGTAGGTGCCTCAAATATTGTTGGCCGACCTATGTTTATGGAATTATTACTTGCGGGCTGCACAGTCACTAGCTGCCACAAATTCACTAAAGATTTACAGTCTCATGTTGAGCGGGCTGACTTAATAGTGGTGGCCGTGGGTATTTCTGCATTTATACCAGGTGAATGGATTAAACCAGGCGCAATTGTGATCGATGTAGGTATTAATCGTCAAACAGATGGCACACTCATTGGCGATGTGGATTACGCGACTGCGGAGCAACGAGCAGGCTGGATAACACCGGTTCCTGGAGGCGTAGGCCCCATGACAGTCGCGAGCCTTATCGAAAATACGTTAGAAGCTTACGTTAAGTACCACTCAAACTAAGGTATACCTGCGTCACGTGAATATCTGTGCACACCACCCTGATGTCATTCAATCCATTCGCACTTGGTTGAGTGACATCATCATTGGCCATAACTTTTGCCCTTTCGCGAAACGTGAATTTGAGCGCAATAGCATTAAGTATACGGTAAGCGACGCGTATTCATTAGCAGATGCTACGGAACAATTTCTGGCTGAGCTTCAAACACTGGAAGAAAATAATACCATTGAGACCAGCTTGATTATTTTCAGCTCAGGTTTCAAATCCTTCGATGACTACCTAAATTTGGTTGAAATGAGTCAAGCGCTCATCGACAAAGGGGGATACGCTGGTGAGTTTCAGCTTGCCAGCTTTCATCCGGATTATTGTTTTGAGGGCGAGCCTCTAGAGGATTTGTCCCACTATACGAATCGAGCTCCCTATCCTATTTTGCATGTGCTGCGAGAGAGTAGCCTTGAGCGGGTGTTAAAAACCTTTCCTGATCCTGAAAATATCCCAACACGAAATATCGCCAAAGCACGCCAGTTAGGCAACGAATATTGGCAACAAGTCATGCAGCGCCTGAACCCTGTTAAATAAGTCAGAGTACACTGCCTTATTTGGCTAACGCTGTTAAGTTCTATCGACTTACTTAGGTGATTCACCTTCATCAATAGGATAAGAGCGTATCGGTTCTTGTGCTTCTTCTTGCGCTTGTTCAAGTAAAAAGTCATTTAGGTTTTTATTCAATTGTTCAGCATTGAATTTCGGTATTTGATAAATCCAATCAGCCCAATAATCAGTCGGAGTCGCATTGGCAACACGTAAATACGCGTTGTCTTGCGTTTGCGCAAGTTCAACTCGAAACGCGTGTCCATAGGCCGTGTTCACATCTAACGTTAACATTGGCGTTAACGTTTCCCATTGATGTGTTGATAAAGGCAAAAGCTGCTCGAAGTGCAAGCCGGCAAGATTAAGAGCGACGGCATCTAATACCCCAGCGTACTTAAGCGCTTGATTCTGCCCTCGACCAGTTAACAAAAATGACTCATCTGGGCCGGCTCTCACAATCTGCCACGTATCGCCATCGACGCGGGAAATACTGGATAAATCCGTTTCATCAAACGGTAAGATAGGCTGCTGTAACCATTCACTATTCGTCATGGGCAAGTTTATCCCGCGGTCGCTTAGCCACGCTTGCGACTGCTTGGGTATACGCATGTAACTTCTATTGCCTACTGAAGATTGATTGCCTACTAATACTTGCCAAGATTTACCGTTACCGCCAAGCGAAACTAAGGTGGCTAAGCTGTCTTCGGCTGAAATATCTTGTAAGCCTAAATGGTGATAATAAATCGCTTTGGCTGTTTTTGGTTCGATTAACTCAGCTTGGGAAAGCGCATTCACTAATGTAGCCAGCTTCTCTCGGTCTACTGGAAACATCCCCACTTGTACACCATTGTCAGCATAGACTTCTGTCTGCCAACGATCACCCTCGCGCCGAGCATTAAGTAAAACACCTGTGGCATTTGTCAAAGTGATACGATCTACAAAAGCTGCATTTTCATTCAGTGATGGAAGTGCCATATCTGCTGCATCTTGAGAGCTAAGGTCGTGATGCAAAAGCCAATAACCTGCCCCACACGCCAATACAGTAAGTACGCCTAATACTATTAGAGAACGATTCATGATGGCTCCCCAGCACCTGCAACGGGCGACGTATTTTTAGCCTTGTAGCGACTACGTGACAAACGCCTAACCCCCATCAGTAATAGCACTAACACTAATGGAGCAATAACAATGTTGGTGAACTTAATAAGGTTGCCCAAGGTTTCAATATCCTTATCTAACTGGTGACGCACTTCTCGCAGGGATTTGCGTATTTCAATTTTCTGAGTCATAAAATCGTCAATGGCTTTTTGCTGCTGCGAAGAAATGACTAACGCCCCCCCCTCACCTTGCTGCTCTTGCAATTGCGCCAACTGCAACTCGGCCTCTTCCAACTGTTGTTGAAGTATTTTTTCCTGCTCTCGGAATTTTTGCTCCGCGACCAATTTGAGCTGCTCAACCTTATCAAAAGGCCGTGCAAAAGTGCCTCGACTTCGAATGCTTATGAGTGCATCACTGCCTGCAAGATTCTCAACCGCGTTGGTGACGAAATCACCGTTGTTGGCAAATGGCGTGGTAATGGTTTGACCAAAAAATGATGATTGCTGCACCCAAAATCTGTCTGATAGTAAATCGGTATCACCCACTAACATTACATTTAAGTCTCTTGTGCTGGATAAAGCTCCTTCGCTTTCAATGCCCTCTGGCGGCAACTCGAAAGCCGACTTTGCATTTCCTGTGATCCTCGTGGCCAACACATACTCTTGATTACTGCTTGTATATTCCTGACTTAACGCTAAAGGCTCTCTTGTCTGTGCGTATAATGCACTATCGATCAGATCTGAATTTTGAGTTGAATGAATAAGCGTAGCCCAGCGCAGGCCTGTACTAGCGCCTTTTTTAAAAACCCCAAAAGACGCCCCATTAATCAAATCTAAATTTGAAGTGGTTACGTCTTTATCGTTCAGTTCATTGGCGCTAAAGCCCACAAAACCGAAGTGCCTAGCAACATCACCGCTTTGGGTGCGCACATCTAAGCCTGCATAAGCATCGAGCAAGACGTGCTGCTCGTCGTAGTTAACGCCCCATGCTTTAAACAAACGAGAAAGGTTCGAACTGTTCGCTCCCATGCCTGACCCCACAAGCATGCTCATTTGATCTGATTCATTATGCGGATCAACAAAAATCAGGGCTCTTCCACCTTTCATCGTGTATTGATCGATGGCGTATAATAACTCGTCGCTTAAATTTTTTGGGTGAGCGACAATTAACACATCGGTACCTTTAGGTAACTCTGTCGCATCGCTGCCGATTTTATCGACGACATATAGTTGCTGTAACTGTGTATAAAAGGTCCACGGTTGTTCGAACTCACCCGTCATCGGATTTTGTCCGCCTGCCACTGGCAAATCAGTTAATAACGTCACTTTAACTTGCTTAGGATTAACCAGTTGATAAATCAATTTACTGATTTCGTACTCTAAAAATCGCTCCTGCTGAGGATCAAAGAACGCAATCACTTGCTGGTCATCTAGCGCATTTGTTGCGCCCAACCCTAAATAAATCGCTTCTCCGGCGGTACCGATGTTTGCGCCTGTGAGTCCAAACTGATCTGCCCTATCCTCTTTTTCAGAAAAAGGTTCGGGGTCAAGAATATGCAGTTTAATTTTACCGTTGGAACGCCCAGCATATTCTTCAAGTAAACTTTGTACCCGCACCGCGTAATTACGCAAAGTCGTCATATTCTTTGATGCTTTGTCGGAGAAGAAAAAGTACAGATTCAACGGCTCATCAATTTCCGTTAAAATTTGCTGACTACCTTGCGACAAAGAATAAACATTGTTCTCAGTTAAATCGACACGATATACGCTAAGCAACTGATTATTCAGTAAAACTAAGGCGCAAAACAGTATTGCGATAAAGAGCATGCTTAACCAAGTAATAAATCGAGTAGACATGGTTAATCCGCCTTCTTTTGTTCAATAATAAGTAAACCTGCGTACAGCCAAGCCATTGTCACGAGCAAGAAGTACCCCAAATCATTTAGTGCTATCACGCCTTTTGCCATCGCTTCAAAATGGGTCAAGAAGCTAAATGACGCCACAGTATCGAGTAATAGCGAAGGTGCCCAGCCTTTAAATGAATCCAATACGATCGAACTGCCACTGACGACGAACAAAAAACACACCACAATAGCCAGAATAAAGGCGATAATTTGATTCTTGGACAAGGCAGACATACACATGCCGATAGCCAAAAAAGCGCCCGCCATCAACCAACTCCCTAAGTATGCCGCGACAATGATGCCATTATCAGGCTGTCCGAGATAATTAACCGTTAGCCACAATGGAAAAGTCAAAATTAAGGCTAATCCTAAAACGCTCCAGGCTGCTAAAAATTTACCTAATGTTACCTGCCAAGTGCTCACGGGTAAGGTCATTAATAATTCTATACTGCCACTTTTGCGCTCTTCGGCCCAACTACGCATGGCGATAGCGGGTACCAAGAACAAATATAACCAAGGATGAAAATTGAAGAAGGCCAATAAATCAGCTTGGCCTCGCTCATAAAAACCGCCGATAAAGAAAGCAAAGACCGAAGATAGCACTAAGAAAATGCCGATAAAGACGTAGGCGACAGGTGAGGCAAAGTAACCTGCAAACTCCCGTTTAAACAAAATAAAAATATGTGCCACAGCTAAGCAACCTCCGTTGTCAAATCTCTAAAGACTTGGTCTAAACGACCTTGCTCAATAAACAAAGTATCCACGGGTAATTTCGCACGCTGCACATGAGCAGTGACCTCATGCAATATATGTTGTCCCGGTTCAGGAAAAAGCGTGACGTGACCTGTTTTTTGCTCGACCTCCATTTCAGCTACCCCTTCTAACTCCGCTAAACCAGAGATATCAGCTAGATAACTTAAATGGATCGTAACCGCTTGATAATAACGCGACCGCTGCTGCAATCTTAAAGGCGTATCATCAAACAACAGCTTTCCTTTAGCGATGATCATCACACGGTTACACACAGCCGTGACTTCTTCTAAAATGTGAGTGGAAATGATGACTATTTTGTCTTGGGCAAGTTGTGTGATTAACTCGCGTACTTGATGTTTCTGATTCGGGTCGAGACCGTCAGTAGGCTCGTCTAGGATCAATATATCCGGGTCATGAATCAATGCCTGAGCAAGACCAACGCGTCGTTTAAAGCCCTTTGATAAGTTCTCAATAGGTCGATTGACGACCTCTTGTAACTCAATTTTTTCGATGACGTTTCGAATGCGTTGTTCCTTTTCTTTACCCCTAAATCCTCGGACCTCGGCAATAAATTTTAGAAACTGATAAGTCGTCATATCGCCGTAGGCTGGTGCACCTTCTGGTAAATAACCAATTCGTTCCTGAATGTCCTTCGTATGCTGCGAGATAGACATATCAAAAATATCAATACTACCGTGAGTCGGCTGCAAGAAACCCGTGAGCATTTTCATAGTGGTAGACTTACCGGCGCCGTTTGGCCCCAAAAAACCGACTATGTCTCCAGGTTTGACGTCAAAGTTGAGATCCTCGACCGCAGAAAAATGACCGAACGATTTCGACAAATTCTTAACAGATATCATTGTTTTCCTAATTATGATCTAAAGACAGCGTGATCAAGATATAGCCTTCCTAGGTCTCTTTCAACGCTTGCACCTAAGAGAAAGAAGGATCAATTACGCTTAATTAACCATTCTGTAAATTTCATCAAGTTTAACGGTTAATGATCCCCAAAGGGAGTCGAATTTTGTGCTTTACGCGCGAAATTTCTTGGCAAAGAGACGCGCTTCCCTTATTGTCTCGCAATATGAGCATGGCAAAATCACTTCTACATACAGCCGACTTACACATTCATAGTCGCTACTCAATATTCAAGCGTATCATTAATCTGATCATTGTTATCGTGATGGTATTACTGTTCGTGAACCTGTGGTTCGTGGATAACGATAATGCGCAGAATTGGCAGAGTAAACAAAGTACTCAATTAGGTAATAGCTTAGGGTTAATCAGTAGCCAAATTATTGCCCAACCTCTAATCGATAGAGATGAAGCGCGGATTGATCAAGTGCTAAAAATATTACTCAACGATCCCCACGTAGACGCGGTTGCTGTTTATGATCAATACGGCCAACAGGTGGCGCAACAAGGTGTTGAAAGTTCTATCGTCGCTCAATACCAATCTAATGAACAGAATACGCCCTTAGTATTTGTTAGAGATATTCGAGTAGAAAAGCAGATTTATGGATATGTTCGCTTATTGTTAAACGAACAGACTGTCATGGCACTGCACAGTGAATATCAAAGCCAACTGCGTCAGCAGACTCAAGTACTCGGTATCTTAGCTGCCTTAGCAGCCCTGCTAATGACGCGAATTTTCTATAAAGTACGTTACCGGCGTTATATTCATCCCAGCGACGCTGAAAAAGTCACTCATTAGTTTAATATATTGGGCAAGATATCAAGGGTGTTTTGCCAACATGCCTGCTTAACGTCGTTTTCAGGTTCCGTTCTCAAAGCTTGAAGTGCATTCAAGATAATCGGTAAATAGCTCGGGCTGTTACGTTCACCTTGTTTACTATTAATAGGCATATCAGGAGCGTCGGTTTCTAACACCAAGCTCGAAAGGGGAACTTGAGCGATCACTGCGCGTGTTTTCTTCGCTCTAGGATAGGTAATGGTGCCGCCAATGCCTAACTTAAAGCCTAGGTCAATATACGTCCGTGCTTCTTGAAGGCTACCCGAAAAAGCATGAATAATGCCGCCATTACAAAACTTACTTTTTTTTAGCAGCCTAATCAACGCATTATGAGATTGCCTATGGTGCACAATGACAGGTAGCCGATGCTGGTGAGCCAAATTAAGCTGTTCACTAAACACTCCCTCCTGCAGCACTTCGTCAGTGGGCAGACTGAAATCCAAACCAATTTCTCCAACGGCAACGACCTTACCTTGGTGCAAGGATAGCTGTTGGTCCAACAGTTGTAATTGCTCACTGCGGTAATTGTGCAAAAAGTAGGGGTGCAAACCTAACGCGAACTTAAGCTGCGAGTACGACTCGCACAGTGAAACTTGCCGTGGCCACAGCCTTGCTTGAGTGCCTGGAATGACAATTGAATTAACCCCGAGCTGAGCACATTTTTGCAACACTTGGTCGCGATCGAGATCAAAAGCGGGGAAATCTAAGTGACAGTGACTATCGATCACAGTCTTAACTCGTTAGGGCATCAAACGTTGGATTGACCAATTCGAGCTGTTTTCTCTGCTAAACAAGAAGCGATCGTGCAATCTATGTTCCCCACCCTGCCAGAACTCAATCTCTTGAGGTATGATTTTAAAGCCTCCCCAGAATTCTGGAGCAGGAATGTTCTTGTCAGAGAACTTCATTTGGGTGTCTTCAAAGCGAGAAAGTAATGCATCGCGGCTTTCAATCGGTTGGCTTTGTTTGGATGTCCAAGCAGCAAGCTGACTCGATAGTGGACGAGACGAGAAATAGTGTTGTACGTCTTGGCGAGGTAATAGCGAAGCGCTTCCTCTGACTAACACTTGGCGCTCTAAAATATGCCAAGGAAAGTGCAGGGAGATTTTGCTATTAGTGAGTAGGTCTTGTGCTTTGCGACTACCCAAATTAGTGTAAAAGACAAAGCAACCGTCCATAACATCTTTCAATAAAACGATACGTTGTGACGGCTGGCCCTGACTATTAACCGTTGCTACCGTCATGGCAGTTGGATCAGGTAAGCCAGCCTCGACTGCGTCCGCCATCCACTTATCGAACTGTGCGTAGGGATCTGTCAGCAATGACGCTTCAGTGAGATGCCCTTGGCTATATTCCCGTCTTATTTGACTCAAAGGTTGCATGCTTTACTCCCTCAAAAACGCCATTCAATAAATGTTGGTTATAACACGCAAATCTAGGTGCTTACACGAACTTTAGATTAATTATCCTGCCCGTAACCCAGACTACGCAGCGCACGTTCGTCATCGGCCCAACCTGATTTTACTTTTACCCAAAGTTCCAAAAATACCTTGGTATCAAACAGGCTTTCCATGTCTTTTCGAGCTTCTGCACCAATTGTTTTTAAGCGTTGTCCGCCTTTGCCAATGACCATGCTTTTTTGACTATCGCGCTCAACCAATATCAAGCCATTGATACGATAAACACCGTTTTCAGCCATCATGAATTGCTCGATTTCGACAGTAATTGAATAAGGTAATTCATCACCTGTGAAGCGCATCAATTTCTCACGGATGATCTCAGCCGCCATAAAACGGCTAGAGCGGTCGGTGATGTAATCATCAGGGAAATAAAACTCACTTTCAGGAAGTGTTTCATTCACCATATCGCGTAATTCATTCACGTTTTTGCCGTTTCTGGCTGAAATAGGCATGATTTTATCAAAGGCGTGTTGTTCACCTAACCACTTTAAATGTGGCAGCAATATTTCTTTGTCTTTTACGTTGTCTGACTTGTTGACGATCAACCAGCAAGGCACATTACTTTGCATGATTTTGGTTAATACCATTTGATCGTCTTCATTCCATTTTGTGCCCTCGACAACGAATAGCACCAAACCAACATCAGAAATAGAACTTGATGCGGCACGGTTCATAAAACGGTTAATCGCACGCTTCTCCTCAATATGTAAACCTGGGGTATCTACATATATGGCTTGGCGATTTTCATGCGTGTCGATGCCCATAATACGATGGCGGGTAGTTTGCGGTTTGCGTGAGGTAATACTCACTTTTTGGCCTAGAAGCGCATTGAGTAGGGTTGATTTACCTACATTAGGACGGCCGACGATGGCAATCATTCCACAATAAGTGATATCAGACATTTTTTAAATTCTCGAGTGCTTGCTTTGCTGTGCGCTGTTCGGCGCGACGTCTACTTTTTCCACGGCCAATAATAGGTTTGCTCAACCCTGATACTGTGCATTGCACCGTAAAAGTCTGGTCATGGGACTTGCCGCTAATATCAATGACTTCGTATTCGGGTAAAGGCAGCTGCCGACCTTGCAAATATTCCTGTAACCGCGTCTTATCATCTTTGGGCGTTGCATCTGGGTTGAGTGCATCGATGCGCTTAGCAAACCAAGCTAAAATTAATGGCTCGCAGCCCTGCATGCCCACTTCTTGATAAATAGCACCTATAATAGCTTCGACAGCATCAGCCAATATTGAATCTCGACGATGGCCGCCGCTCTTAAGCTCACCTGGGCCAAGTAACAGCAAGTCACCTAAGGAAAACTCTCTGGCCACTTCTGCCAAAGTATCACCTTTGACTAAACTGGAACGCATTCGCGTTAAATTGCCCTCAGGCTGTTTAGGAAAACGCTCAAAAAGTGCTTTTGCGATAACAAGGCCCAGTACGGCATCACCTAAAAATTCTAAACGCTCGTTATGATTCGCACCCACGCTTCTATGGGTGAGAGCAACCGTTAGGTTTTTTGGGTCCTGAAACTCATAACCGAGTTTGGTGTATAAAGGTTTGTAAGGGTCTATCAACTGCATCTAAATAATGCTACCTACTCGATTAAAACGTACGTCGGTTGGGATCCAGCTTGGTACCCAGCTACTAGGGGCACGGTCAAACTCAAAACTGATCCAAATCGCCACGGCTTTGCCAACTAGGTTTGCATCCGGAACGAATCCCCAGAAACGACCGTCTAAGCTATTATCACGGTTGTCACCCATCATAAAATACTGGCCTTCAGGGACTATCCACTCATCGGCTTGTGTGCCGGGTTGCTGATAATAATCCTGCGTACGATTCAAATTACTGGGTAAACGGAAGATATCATGTGTTACTTCACCTAGTTTTTCTTGGTACTTTTCCAGAGGCACAAAGTTTTGATAAGCCTCACCGCGATCAACAAAGTTTAATTCTACCGGTTCAATAGCTGAGCAGTCTTTGGCTGAGTTACACGCTGGCTTAACAAATAGCTGCTTGTTTCGGTAAATAACCGTGTCACCTGGTAAACCAATCACTCGCTTAATGTAATCTTGGCTAGGATTTTTGGGGTACTTAAATACCGCAACATCTCCGCGCTCTGGCACACCTGTGTCCCAAAATTTACTTCTGAAGACAGGGTCTTTTACTCCGTAGGCGTATTTTTCAACCAAAATAAAGTCACCCACTAACAAGGTAGGCATCATCGAACCTGATGGAATTTGAAACGGTTCATATAGAAACGAACGTAACACCAATACAAACGCTATGACGGGAAAAATTTGTTGAGACGTATCCACCAGCCAAGGTAATGTTTGCTCTTCTGGGTCGCCGGTCACACTGGAGCCGTCTTCCCCTGTCACCGCTCGTTCTTTACGTTTTGGTGCGAACATTAAAGAGTCAGCAAGCCAAATGAGGCCTGATGCTAGGGTAAGTACCACTAAAAATAATGAAAAATAATTTGCCATTTACTTACCTACCTTGAGTAGAGCAAGGAACGCTTCTTGAGGAAGTTCAACGTTACCCACTGACTTCATACGTTTCTTACCGTCTTTTTGTTTCTGAAGAAGTTTCTTCTTACGACTCACATCACCACCGTAACATTTGGCGATTACGTTTTTCCGCAATTGCTTGATCGTGCTACGCGCTACTATCTGGTTGCCGATAGCAGCTTGAATAGCAATATCGAACATTTGACGCGGGATCAGCTCACGCAACTTTTCAACCAAATCACGCCCACGAGATTGAGCATTGTCCTTATGGGTGATCATCGCAAGCGCATCCACTCGTTCGCCATTGATAAGAATATCCAGTCTAGACATTTCAGCTGTTTGGAAGTGTTTGAAATTGTAATCAAGTGATGCAAAACCACGGCTTGTGGATTTGAGCTTATCGAAAAAGTCCATAACGACTTCAGCCATAGGCAGTTCATAAGTCACCGCCACTTGCTTGCCATGATAAGTCATGCTGGTTTGTACACCACGCTTATCTACACACAAGGTAATAACGCTGCCTAAATACTCTTGCGGCACAAGGATGTGGGCTTCTACGATAGGTTCGTGGATTTCATCGATGGAGTTAACGGGTGGTAACTTTGAAGGATTATCTACGTAAAGCGTTTCACCATCAGTGGTCACAACTTCGTAAACTACCGTTGGCGCAGTGGTGATCAAATCTAAATCGTACTCGCGCTCTAAGCGCTCTTGAATAATTTCCATGTGCAACATGCCAAGGAAACCAATGCGGAAACCAAAACCCAGAGCTGATGAGCTTTCAGGTTCAAAGAACAAAGACGCATCATTCAAACTAAGTTTAGCCAGTGCATCCCGAAAATCTTCGTAGTCATCTGAGCTAATAGGGAAAAGCCCTGCGTAAACCTGAGGCTTCACTTTTTTGAAACCCGGTAGCGCCGCATCCGCAGGTGCGCGAGCAAGAGTAATCGTATCGCCCACGGGTGCACCGTGAATTTCTTTGATGCCCGCAACGATAAAACCTACTTCGCCTGCACGTAATATACCGGTGTCTGTGGCTTTAGGCGTGAAAATACCGACTTTATCGGCTTGATGCACCACACCCGTCGACATAATTTTAATCTTATCATTCTTGCGTAACTCGCCCTGAACGATACGCACCAACGACACGACACCTTGGTAGTTATCGAACCAAGAATCTACGATAAGGGCCTTTAGTGGGGCGTCAATATCACCTTCTGGTGGCGGAATTTGGCGTACAATCACTTCAAGTACATCTTCAATACCAATACCGGTTTTAGCAGAGCAACGTACGGCATCGATTGCGTCAATACCCACAATGTCTTCGATCTCTTCAGCTACGCGGTCAGGCTCCGCTTGAGGTAAATCGATTTTATTTAGAATCGGCACCACTTCCATATTCAAATCGATGGCCGTGTAACAGTTAGCGAGAGTTTGCGCCTCAACACCTTGGCCTGCATCTACGACCAAAAGCGCACCCTCACAGGCAGCTAAAGAACGCGACACCTCATAGGAGAAATCCACGTGCCCCGGTGTATCAATGAAGTTTAGTTGGTAAGTTTCACCATCTCTCGCTTTGTAGTTGAGCGTGACACTCTGAGCCTTAATGGTAATACCCCGTTCGCGCTCAATATCCATTGAATCGAGAACTTGCGCTGACATTTCGCGTTCGGATAGACCACCACAATGCTGGATTAAACGATCCGAAAGTGTGGATTTACCATGGTCAATATGGGCGATGATCGAGAAGTTACGTATGTGCTTGTGTTGCATAGACTTTTGAAATGTACCTAGTACGTTTTGCCTGCCCTAAGCGTAATTTTGCAAGCAGCAGATATGTGCTCAAGGAAATTAGGGGAACAAATTAAATTAAATAGACGCGGATTTTACAATTTTATCAGCCAATTTGCGATAAAGAACTCAACGGATATGCATAATTAATGCTCGAAATAGCGTTTAAGGCTCAATGATGTTTACATCAATACAGTCTACTCGGGTTTTCAAGCTGGGTAAGACGGCTAAAAGTTGGGGTTCGAACTGCGTTTTAGTGCCTGAGATATAGCGTTTTACGCCTAAAAAACTGACAGCGGCAGCGACCATGGAAGATAAAATCACCCAACCTTCCCCCTCAATTGAGTAGCTTGATAGCAATAAAGTACTAGTGGTTGCCACGACAATCATGGCCATAAGCGGTAACATATAAACGAGCAACGAAGCACTTAGCAGCATAGATTCAGGAATGCCTAGTTTAACATCTTGCCCTACAGCAACTGATTCGTCGCAAGGTAACCATAGCTCGTCGCGTTTATTAGCTAGCGCTCGGGCAATCACACCCGTGCCGCAATTGTCTTTTGCATGACAACTGCCACAAGTAGATTTTACCTGAGTAGCGATTTTAATAAATTGATGTTCATGACGCATTTGGACGTCAATGACAGTGCCAACTTCTTCAATCATGTCAATTAGTGGCTAAGTGGATCGAACTGGCAATATGATTAGCTGTTTCAGGGGGAAGCTTACCCACTACAGTCACATTCAGCCTGCCTTGGTTTAAGGTAAGTAAGGTATCTGATTCGTGGCGCAGCAAAATATCTTGGTTTATTCCATCGTTTTGACTTTCACGCATGTATATGGATACATCTACGAGGCCATCGCTCAACATAACATATTCAACAGATTGCCCTGTGATTGGCAAACGATGAATATCACGTTTAACCTCAACCATACCAATAGGCATATAGGCAATATCCCAAATCGCTTTAGTATGCGTTTGCGGCCTTAACTTTAATACCTCTGGTAACATAGCAGGCTCAATTTTTTCAAAAAAATCATCAGGCTGCTCTGTGACGTGACATGCTGTCACTTGTATTTGTTCTAGTAACTGGCCATTTAAATCCACTAAATTCATTTTAAGCATCAGGCCAGTTTCTTGGTCAAGCCAGACATTCATGCCGAATCTAGATTTATCTTTACTAACAATGCGAATTTGCTGGGCGGCTCGTCCAGATACTCTGCTACGACCCACCATAACAAAATCGTAGCTGTCTTTGATTTCATCAGGCTGTTGGAAAAACTCACTGGGAAATGGCCCGTTGATAACCCTTGATTGCAAACTATATGGTGGAACATTTGGCTCAAAGTAACTTACTTTATCGTCGATTCGCACGACTTCCCTACCCGGGCCATTGAGTAAATTCAGTTGCTCCATTTTGACACCGTTAGCACTTACACCGTGACGCCATAAGTAGGGTTGAGAGTCAACGCCGGGCTTGAGCAGTACAAATGAAATACTGTAGTTCAGGTTACTGTGGGCATAAGACATCTTTTCGAGCCAGCCATGGGCGCTATCAGACGGAAAAGCTTTAGCAGGTTCACTGTGGGATGACGCTGGAAGGTCTACAGACACTGTATTTTTGTCGTCTTCGACTGATTGACCAATGCTAGAAAAAGATAAAGACACTAGGCAGGCAAGCGTAACCTGCCTAATGCATTGGAAAGATTTATTTTTGTGAGATGCTTTCAACGTTGTTTGACTGTTCAGTATCATATAACTCTACTTCAGATTCGCCTTCGGCCGGTGCGGCTTTAAAACGTAATTGCTGCTTATGGTCATTCAAGTAGGCGTTAATGACTCTGCGCTGCTCTGATGCATCAGCTCTAGGTAGAGTACGCGTCTGCTCTAAGCTGACCGGCGATAAACCACCTTGGATACCCAACAATGCAGGAGCAGAATTAAATGGTTGCTCTACATCAGTCTGGTTGTACTGCTGTACACCGATTATCATCGCTACTGCAACTGATGCTGCAATGGCCATTTGCCCACCTTGTTTAGCAAAGGGTACCACAGAACCAACCAAAGGTAGATCACGCCATGTTTTCTTCGGTGCAAGAATGGCAGGTTCTGATGCCAATGCAGCGGCTACATTTGCAGCAATATCAACATTGATTTGTGCTGTCATCTCTTTGCGCAAACTGTCGCGTATTAAGTGATAGCTTTGCCATTTGTCGGCAAGCTCAGCATCATTTTTAATTGCATCTAGTAATTGTTCGTCGTGTAACTCACCATCAACTAGAGCAGACAAATTTTCAATCTTTTGCGTCATATAACAAGCTTCCTGAATATACGCTTAAATAAACTGTCACTTGAAATAAAAATCTATCTCAAATTAACTTGCAACTGCAACATGTCAACATGACATTGTTACAACAGTCACCGTTCTTAATCCCTTTGCTAACGTTGCAGCAAAGGTTGAATAACCTTATCCAGTGCTTCACGAGCTCTGAATATTCGTGATCGAACAGTCCCAACAGGACAATCCATCACATTAGCAATCTCTTCATAACTTAGCCCTTCTAATTCCCGCAGGCTAATGGCCATGCGCAAATCTTCGGGTAATTTATCCATCGTATCAAACAGCAATTTTTCCATTTGATCCGACATTAAACTTTTTTCTGGCGAATTATTCTCTTTCAAGGCATCACTGCCATCATAGAAATCCGCGTCTTCTGCGTCCACATCGCTCGCAGGGGGCTTTCTACCTTGCGAAACTAAATAATTTTTAGCGCTGTTTACGGCTATACGGTATAACCAAGTGTAAAATGCGCTATCGCCCCTAAAATTAGGTAATGCACGGTAAGCTTTAATAAAGGCTTCTTGTGCTACGTCAGCAACGTCACCGGAGTTCTTCACATATCGTGATACCAAATAAGACACCTTGTGTTGGTACTTAACCACCAACAATCCGAATGCGTCTTTGTCTCCTCGTTGCACTTTTTCAACTATTTGTTGATCTGTTAACTGCTCGCTCATTCGAGCCGATACTCCTGCTACAAATATTATTTTGGCTCATGCAAGCACTATAATTGACCATGCCTTTTGCAATAAGTTCGTTTTGTAAGAATTTTTTTCGAAATAAGGACGAAATAAATTCGAAATATAGTTTTGTTATCGTGGGCTAATAAGGGCTGATCCAATTGAATATCATTGTATTTTTTACAACATTAATTAGTATTGCCACCCTCTATTGGCATTATTGGTGTAGTTTACCCTATGCACTCCACTGTTGAACATCGTTGTGACGTACTAATTATAGGCAGCGGCGCTGCCGGACTTAGCCTAGCATTGAAATTGGCTGAGCATTGCCAAATTATCGTTTTAAGTAAAAGTAGTTTAGCGGAAGGGTCGACACGATATGCCCAAGGCGGTATCGCCGCTGTATTCGACGAAGACGATTCAATCGAATCCCACGTAAAAGATACGCTTAATGCAGGTGCAGGCTTATGCGATGAACAAGCGGTTCACTTTACTGCTTCTAGAGCAAAAACCTGCATGCAGTGGTTGATTGACTTCGGTATGCCGTTCGATCAAATGACCGACACCAACGATGGTGAACAGCGTTATCATCTTACACGTGAAGGTGGGCACAGCCACAGGCGTATCCTGCACGCAGCCGATGCGACTGGGGAAGCCGTTCAAGTCACTTTAATCGAAGCGGTCAAACAGCATCCGAATATCCATATATTTGAACGTTATAATGCGGTTGATCTAATCAAAAGCAAGGATGAGCAAAATCAGTTGTTAGGCGCCTATGTGTGGAACCGAAAACATGAACATGTTGAAGTGATCCGCAGCAAATTCACCGCACTTGCCACTGGTGGCGCCAGCAAAGTTTATCAATATACTTCCAACCCAGATGTTTCCAGTGGTGATGGAATAGCCATGGCGTGGCGTGCTGGTTGCAGTGTTGCTAATATGGAGTTTAATCAATTCCACCCAACCTGTTTATTTCATCCTGAAGCACGCAACTTTTTGATCAGTGAAGCTCTGCGCGGTGAAGGCGCCTTTTTATGCCACGCAGATGGCACGCCTTTCATGCAAAAATTCGATGAGCGTGGTGACTTGGCTCCAAGAGATATAGTCGCACGGGCCATTGATTTCGAAATGAAACGCCTTGGTGCCGATTGCATGTATTTAGATATCAGTCATAAACCCGCTGATTTTATTAAAAAGCATTTCCCCAACATCTATCGTAAGTGCCGCGCGTTGGGCATCGATATCACCAGACAGCCCATTCCTGTCGTACCAGCAGCACATTATAGCTGTGGCGGTGTGGTGACTGACTTTAATGCAAAAACCGACTTAGATAACCTGTACGCGCTAGGTGAGGTAGCATATACCGGTTTGCATGGTGCAAATCGCATGGCCAGTAACTCGTTGCTTGAATGCATAGTGTTTGCTCACTCAGCCGCTGATCACATTATCAAGCGCTTGACTGACGGGGACTCAAATGAGGGTATTCAGCCTTGGGATGAGTCACAAGTGGGCGACTCAGACGAGGAAGTTATTATTCAGCATAATTGGCATGAGTTACGTCTTTTCATGTGGGATTACGTGGGGATCGTGCGCACTGACAAGCGCTTAGCAAGAGCGCAGCATAGAATCGAACTGTTAAAACAAGAAGTGGATGAGTACTACTCTTACTTCAGAGTGAGCAATAATTTATTGGAACTGCGTAACCTACTGACCGTTGCTGAGCTTATCGTGAAGTGTGCGCAGCAACGCAAGGAAAGCCGTGGCTTACACTACAACTTAGACTACCCTGGCTTGCTCGAAAACCCGAGCCCGTCGGTTATCCCAGGGAAAATCACCAAATAGTGTCACAGTGACTGCATCTCTCCGCTCAGGTGGGGTGCGCCTGTATCTTGGTTTTTAAGTGAAAACTTCATCGCCCTCTCCTGGGTATTCTCTGAAACCTCTTTACTATTCACTTCATCAATAGCCCCAACATCACCAGCTTTACTGTGCGTAGCCTCGCACTGTGAAAATACGACACGACTTGGCAACATTGCTGGCTTAATGAATTGAACCTGAGTGTTAAATGGCTGAATGAATAAATCCTGATCTATCTGCTCTAATGCAGAAAGACAACGAGATTTAGACCACATACCATGAGCGATAGCGTGTTTAAAACCGAACAATCTGGCGCTTAGCTTAGATAAATGAATGGGGTTAAAATCCCCTGACGCTCTTGCATAATCACGCCCTAGGCCAGGATGCAATTGCCACATCTGCTTGCTCTGTGCGCTCCCTTCAAGCCCAGTTGTGGCCTCATTCGCTGGGGTACTTCCTTTATTCATTGCACTAAATCGAGTACTTCGATACAAATTACTGCTGACGGATGACCAGCACAGCTCCCCATCGACGTGCACATCTGTAACGATTGAAAATACAATCCCTTTAGCATGGGACTTCATATCTTTGAAGTGGCAACGAAACACACAGGCTTCACTCGCTTGCACAGGGCGATATTGAATAATTTCATTATTAATGTGCACCAAGCCCAACAAAGCGAAGGGAAAATCTTTTTGCAGCATCAACATCAAATGCATTGGGAAACTTACCACGTGCAAATAACACGGATGAAGATGCTCCGCTCGCCATCCTGTCACGGCATGAAACTGCTCGATACTTGAATCTAATAAACGTGCCGGAGCAAAAGACAAGGGCTGCTTGGGTAGATCGTCGAACGTAGGCGGCAATTGGGTAATATTGTCTCGTTTAAGAGCAGCCTTAAACATCAGGTTAGCAAAACGAGGTAACGTCGTTAATGGAGTCTTCATAATTTTTTGATTTTTGGCTTTTTTAGCAGGTTCTTGCGCGCTGCTGACTTGCTATAATACAGCGACACAATCGACGATAGTCTTTCTCACTAACGCTGTCATTGAATATCCAACTCCAACGAATAGAAGTTTTCTGGGGTTGATGTCGCTGTAACAGAGGTATGCGTTGCACCCATAGTAGACTGCCAAGCATTTTAGATTGCTCACCGATCCACCAATTAGCATCTTGCCTGGCATCGAGATAATTCCACTCACCTTCGTAGCTCACCTGCACCACAAACTTAGAATGCTCTCTTTTTCGCCACATGCTTATGCAATATACGGTAATCAAACTGCCTAATATGAACTGCAGCAAGAGCTGATAACGCAGGCTATGAGGCTGCCAAGCAAAAACACTTGTCAATAAAACAACGTAAACCAAACAGGCGATATACGCTTGCATTCGCGACGGTTTTACTTCAACTCTATACTTTGACACGACTTAATATGTGATCTATCAGGCGCTTGTAATCGGGATTATTACACGCTTGATGGCCCATAAGCCAAGCGTATAAATCGGGATCATCACATGTAAGCAGGCTCTCAAAAATAACTTTATCCGCTTCAGATAAATCGTTGAATCCCTCTTCAACAAACGGCATAAAGATAACATCTAATTCTAACATTCCGCGCCGACATGCCCATTTCAGGCGCGCGTATCTTTGTTTGGTAAACATGGATCATCCTATTGTGATTATTCGAGCGCAGTTTAGCATAATTTACCGTGTATATTCCTCATCTGAAACGCCATTGCTTTCTCAATATTTCCCCTTGCTAAATAGCATTTTAACCTCATATCAATTACCCATTACGAATTAAGCTGAGATAACACTTGTGATAAACACCATTGATACCGCGGACACCATCCCTGCAGATTTTATTTGTCGCTTAGACGACTTGCATGTATTGAACATCAGTGGTGAAGAGCGTATCAAATACTTGCAAGGCCAAGTCACCGCTGACATGACAAAACTTAGCGCCCATGAGGCTCTGTTTGGCAGCCACTGTGACTTTAAAGGCAAGACTTGGAACATTTTTTACGCCCTAGAGCACAATGACTCTGTGCTTTTCGTAAGCCATAAAGAAAGTGCCGCGGCGTCATTGCCCGAACTTAAAAAATACGGTGTGTTTGCTAAGGTCGATTTCGTCGATGAGCCAACCCAGTGGGCATGTTTTGGTGGACAAGGGCAGCAGCTCGAGGCTGTTATCAGTCAATTATTCGGTAGTACACCGGCTGAACACTTGCAATCGCTTAGCAATGCTAACGGTGTGGTGTTAGCGCTAGGCTCAGAAAACAAACGCTTCATGCTTGTACTTACGCCTGAAGGCCAAGCTCATTTAGCTGCACATGAAACGCTAACGTATGCTGATAAGACCCTATGGGAAGTGCTTGATATAAAAGCGGGGGTTGCTGAATTGCGCACTGCCACCAGTAATGAATTTGTGCCGCAAATGATGAACTTACAAGCACTAGATGGCATCAGTTTTAGCAAAGGTTGTTACATGGGCCAAGAAGTGGTGGCTCGAACTAAGTTTTTGGGCAAAAACAAACGAGCGGCTTTCATCCTTAAAGCTGACGAATCAGTAAATCTGCTGCCCGGCGATAACCTTGAAATTCCGGTCGGCGAAAACTGGCGAAAGGGGGGGACAGTATTACGCAGTGCAACCCTAAACAAAGAAACTTGGTTATTAGCCGTTGTGGCAAACGACACTGAAATTAATTCGATAATGCGGTTGAAAGATCGACCTAATGCGGTATTTACCGTGCAATCTCTGCCATATTCATTAGAATAAAAGGCGAATACTTAATTTTTAATCGGTGAATATTTCATGTATTCACCACCAATTTTTATGGGTACCCAATGAATATAACCACCAACACAGTCGTTACCATGCACTTCACTGTAAGTGCGCCAGATGGCACACAAATCGACTCGTCAAAAGAATCAGAACCAATGGTTTTCTTGCAAGGTAGTCATTACCTGATCCAAGGTTTAGAAGATCATTTGGAAGGTAAAGAGGTTGGTGAGAAATTCGTTATCGATATCGAGCCTGAACAAGCCTATGGCGAGCGCCACGACACCCTAGTTCAAGAAGTGCCACGTTCAATGTTCGAAGGTATGGAAATTGAGCCTGGCATGACATTCAGAGCAACCACAGATGAAGGTGAGCAATCTGTGATGATCCTTGATGTTGATGACGAAACGGTTGTAGTTGATGGCAATCATCCGTTGTCTGGCTTGACGCTTACATTTGATGTAGAGGTATTAGAAGTCCGCGCGGCAACTGAAGAAGAAATAGCTCACGGCCATCCTCATACTGCTGAAGGATGTGGTCACACTCATTAGTAGATGTTTCTAATTCTAATATTAATCGGGTAAGACTAACCGGTAATAAACACAAACGAGGCCAAATGGCCTCGTTTTTTATAGCATGTGCTCAAGCACTTAAATTAAACGGCGTCTTCGTTTTCCTCCCCTGTACGGATACGAATAACGCGCTCAACTTCGTAAACGAAAATTTTCCCGTCACCGATTTTGCCGGTTTGCGCTGTTTTCATAATCGCTTCGATAGCAAGTTCTACTTGCCCGTCTGGGATAACGACCTCTAGCTTCATTTTAGGTAAAAAGTCTACATTGTATTCGGCACCACGATATAACTCCGTGTGTCCTTTTTGACGTCCAAAGCCTTTAACTTCGGTTACCGTCATGCCACTCACGCCAACTTCAGCAAGTGCTTCTCGCACATCATCCATTTTAAACGGCTTAATAATCGCTTCGACTTTCTTCACTTTTCTTCTCTCCAGATGGTGTGCTTAATCATAAATTGTGGGAATAGGTACACGTTTATGTTGCGTCTTTTTATAAATTTCCAATAGGCGCTCTGTCACTTGTTGTGGCACAGGCTTCCCTTCAAGAAAATCGTCAATGTCATCATAACTCATTCCCAATGCTTGCTCGTCAGCTTTTTGCGGGCTTAAGCTCTCTAGATCAGCTGTCGGCGCTTTATGCACAAGATTATCGGGTGCACCCAAATAACTTGCCACCTGCCTAACCTGACGTTTATTCAGGCCAAACATTGGCGCCAAATCACAAGCACCATCACCGTACTTAGTATAGAACCCAGTGATATTCTCAGCAGAATGATCCGTGCCTAACACTAAACCGTCAAGCATGCCTGCAATTTCGTATTGCACGACCATGCGTGTTCTCGCTTTGACATTGCCTTTAACAAAATCACGTTTGGTATCGCTAGCAGGCAATATCCCTGCATCACTTAATGCTTTGCTCGTTTGCTCATCAATCGCATCTGCACCTGGCTGCACGTTCACCGATATTGACTGGCTCGGTTGGATGAAATCAATCGACAATTGGGCGTCGTCTTCATCGGCTTGAACTTTGTAAGGCAACCGCACAGCGACAAATTGGTAATCAGAGCTTGATGGTGAATTCAATTGATTCACCGCAATTTGTGCTAATCGACCTAAAGTGCAAGAGTCGATCCCACCACTGATCCCCAATACGAGGGTTTTTAACCCCGAAGCAACCAAATGGGATTTAATAAAATTAACACGGGTCTGTACTTCGCTTTCAACATCAATTTGCGGTTTCACACGCATTTCGTCAATCACCGCTTGCTTGTGCATTTTTCTCTCACTCTGCTGGTAAAACTGATTATTAGAATGGCCCACTGATAGCTGACACCTGCGCTATAAATTCAGTCAGAAACCATTAGGCTGAAAAATCAGGGCTGAATAACAACCTCTAGCCCATCTCCTTCTTTTACATTCAATGCTTCATAGGGTGATAAAGGTGCATGTCCAACTAATCCACTGTTAGAGCCATTCATCGATGCATATATTCTGCTTTGGCCCAACAATAGGTTTTCTATGACACCTCTTTGGTAGCTAGCATAATAATCTTGTCCAACATTCTCAACAGTTTGTATCGCTTGTTGCAGTATATTTACGCTTAGCGTATCGGATGAGCGCCAATCTGCGAGTAATGTCACATTAACATCATAAAAAGGCGCTAGGGCAATCCAGCGGTCATCATTGCTGGCAATAAGTGTGTTCAAGTACGCTAAATCTTCGGCATACAAGCGCTCTATATAGACACCATAGGCTGCTAGTTGAAATTGCCCTAGGGGCAATGTCATATCCCGTCCTATCATCGGTGGCGGTAGCGCCGTATTTTGAATATACGCAGCCAACACTTGTTTTATATAAGCGGTATAGGCGTCACGGTTATTTTGCTGCGCTAAATGCTGAGCAGCGAATTCGGTGATCGCTAACTGCACAAGATCACTCGCCACATGATAAAAGCCATCTACTCGCTTGAATCGACAAACTTCCTGATATTCATCCCCTTCAGCGAGAGCTTCTTCAAATACATTGTCACCTATACGATTGTAGTGCTTATGCGCATCACCTGATTCGAGTCGATAATAGTTTTGAGTATTGACCATCGCACTTGTATCGTGATGGTCATTACAGCACTGCTCACATCGGGCGTGTTGTCCTGGCTCTGCAACGCCTCTAGCTTTGAACACCTCTTGCCCTTGGGTTGTGCTCAATCTATCCCCTTGAATGACCGTCATTGCAGGCGTTTTTCCTAAGCCATTTTGCGCTACTCGGCAATCACATCCAACTACAAGCTGGCTTTCTAACCGTGTTTTCTCATACTCATTGGCAAATAATTCAACTCGATTTTGCTCAATTTTTATCGCGATATTATCCCCCACAACATCAATAATCGGCGCCCTGCCCTGTAGCGCTAAATCACTATCGATATGATGCAAAACGTCAATATTGTCCCTCGTAGGCATGTACGTCACCGGTAAAGGCTGGTTGTTCCCTATGTTGGCACTCACCACATGCTGACTCCGGGTAAAAGGTACTGGCGTTAATTGGCTGTGCAAGGAGACAGTTAGTGCCTCCCCAAATTGGTCTTGCCAACCAACGGTGATCTGCAACATCTTTTTAGGTGCAACAACAGGCAAGGTTTGCGGTAAATTAACATTGCCTTCAGGTAGCCAAGTATCAGGCAGTAAATCGTTATCGGTATCGACGAAGTACATGTTTTTCACTTGCCAGTGTAATTCAAAGGGGATTGTCTGGGTTTGCGATTGCCAAAGCTTTACTGCAACTTCCCCTGCGGCGATATCCCCTCCTGTGTCAGAATGTATATCTTGATAACTTTTTTGCCCAGCACTGCTATGCACAACACTGAAACTGTGCAGGTCACTTAACTTTTTCTTTGCCAGTGTGAGTGCCTGCTGGCGCAAATTTAACGTATAGTCGAGTTTTATATAATGGGATTGTAACTGCACATAACCAGCGACACCGAACAGCATAATGGCGGTAGCAATCAGCACTTCTAATAAGCTAAATCCAGAATGTGTCTTCATCTAAAAATCACGCCAACTTCCGCTGATTTTTCCGATACGTTGCATGTCAGCATCTTGATGCAGTTGCGTTAATACATTTAACTGGTATCGAATTGCCAATTGACTCAAAGCTGTATCAATGGGGGAGAGCAGCACTAATGCGCCATTCAGCTGTGCACTCGCTGCCATGGCTATTCTTTTCGCGTTAGGTGGGTTTTGCGTGCTCAGATAAATAACCAGACCAAAAATTTGACTATCCTCAGGCATCAGCAAAGCTGAGTCCGCTAGAATTAACATAATTGGGGTATCGATACTGCCAATCTGTTGGCCTATTTCTAAACGGCATTCACCTTGTATCCATATGACACGTGTATCCGCAATCGTTAATGGCTCGCAATCCGCGGCGATAAGCGACACTTCACTCTTTAAAATGTGCCAGTCAGGCACAGGTATATTGAACAGGTATTCCAATACATCCGCCGGGAACCCCTCGTGCTCTTGCAGCGTATCAATGCCTAAGTTGGTATTGTTCGAATACATATCTAAAGCACATCTGTTTTCATCAAATATCTGCAATGCACAGGTTCGACTGTCTACATCAATAGCGGAAAGGGTCTTATCCGTCCATATAGAGACCGGCACCCCATTACCACCAGCATTCGGGTTCGCCCCTAGGACAAAACGTAAGTCATTAGGTATGTCAACGGCGCTGATCAAAGGTACTGGCGGGATAATGTGAAGAAAAGGATAACGAAGTACCTGCTCGCTCACCTGATGTCGACTCTGCCCATCAGCAGATAAGCCAGCTGATTCGATGGTAGCCCACTGTGTATTCAAGCCGTTACGTTGGAATGGATTGAATTGAGCACTCACAATCGCACGCGCATTATTGCTGAACGTTATATTGTGCTCTTCGCCTTGCCAGATAACATCAGATTGCATAAGGCTCATACCATGCGCTAACCCGCCTTGCGCTGCAGCCGATGACAATGCTTGGTTTTGGCTGTTGAGCAGTATTTTATGCTCAAGGGACTTCACGCGCCCAGTATGGACGGTGACTAAACTAGCAATCACTAACAACAGTGATACCGACACAAGCATCATAGCGCCTTTGCTTTCGCGCCTTGGGTGATGCCCATAGTCATACTTATTGAGCATCATTGTTCACTAAAAAGCGTATTGTGCCTTGGCGTGACACATCTGGCTGAGCCTTCAAGTTAGCCACGAGATTCATCTCTACTTGCGTCAATACCCTCTGTCCAACGATAAACTCTGTTAACGTAAAATGTAGACGCGTGACCTGCACAACATTGGGGTCTGTTACATCATGCCAGCCATTGCTGTTACATTGCGCTCCAGTTGTGCGCATCTCTATTGCTTTACCGCGCAGGCGATAGCCATAATTTTCATTGCCATCTTGGGTATCCAGAACCCCATTAGCATTGCGATCGTAAGCAAATAAAATACAGCTATCTTCGATTTCATTAGTAAACTGGCTAAGGGTTAACGAATCTGCGAAAGGATTTAACGCATTAATAGGGTCGATAATTTGTGCTGATGCACCTGCGTGAAAGCCCGCTCTGGCGATATCTCGGGCTAACATCTGAGAGACTAAGGTAAACTCTTCATTCAGACGAGAGGAGGTCAACAAATTAGCATTTACCCCGACCCCAAACCCGATAAAAGCGGTAAATGCAGACAACGCTGATACGCCCAAAGACATGGCAATCATCAGCTCTATCAATGAACTGCCTTTGCTAAGAAATCGCGAATTCAACATTGTCTGTATGCCACAATATCACCTTCGTTCACGCACAGACGAACCCGTCCCATATTACTCACAATAAGTTTGAGTTCATCCGTCGTATCACCAAAAATCAACGAGCCTGAATCACCCATGGCCATGCCTCTGGCGCCGTCAAATACCGCACTATCATTCTGGCCAAAGCGCAATTGCGTCAGTTGCACAGAGGAAAAATCACTATGTTGAATGCGCGACTGCACTCCCAACACTGAGCAACTGTCTTCGATTTGGCAATTACATACTTCGGATAGGTTCATTCCAAGGCACCACGCTTGGCCGTCTTGAATAGTAACGAAAATATTTTGCCCAGACGCGATAGCACTTGCGCGAGCGTGTTGCATAAAGAAATAGCTCTCTTGTGCCGCTTGCTTAATATGTAGCTGCTGTTTTGAATCTAATAATGAGGGGACGCCTAGCGTCATTAATATCATGGTAATAGCTATCACCAACATAAGTTCTAATAGAGACATTCCTTTGCACATGTTCATCAGTATGCGTGATCCGAAAATGGGGCTACAACATGAAAGTAACGCGCGAACTCAAGCGAGGAGCAGTGTAATCAATCAGGGGGCAACAAACCCGAGTACACAAAGCTTTGACTGCATTTTGCGTGGCGAAAAATAATAATTGAGCATATAAATATAGACTAAATCGAGAAAAATTTTAGGCTGAAGGTAAGGCCTATGTCGAAAAGAAAAATAACAAGGAAGAACTGTGCACCAACACCTCACGTATAATCGCTATATTGGATTTAGTTTGATTGAACTGATGATTGTGGTGACCATCATCGGGATACTCGCCATGGTCGCCCTGCCCAGTTATCAAAATCACATTGTACAGACTCGTCGTGTTGATGCGCAAAACGCCTTATTGAAATGGCATTTACAACAAGAGCGTTACCGGATTTCCCACACCACGTATGCTGACGAGGTCGCCTTAGCGGTACCGACAAATGACTTATATGAATTTAGTGTTTCGAACATATCTGCAACTCGTTTTATATTGCAGGCCGAAGCGTTGTCAACGCAACTGGCAGATACTGGCTGTACAACTCTAGCTATCAATCAATCTATGACACAGTCTCCGGCAAATTGCTGGCCCCGATAATTCTGATATTAAAAGCTTAATCATCACTACGCTTTTAATACCATAGCCACTTGGCTCATACGTTACCTTGCCAGTATTAACGTTACACTTTGAGCATGAGAAAAGTCTATCGTTACCAAAATGAAAACCCCGCAGCGCAACGCGGTGTGACGCTTATCGAATTGATGATAAGCGTCAGTATTGCCGTTATTCTCGCCGCGAGCGTAGCACCTAGTTTACAGGCGACCATTTCCCACAACACAATTGCAGCGCAGATGAATAAGATCAGTGCTTTAGCCCAGTATGCCAGAGGCCACTCGATAGATAATCAAATTGAAACAACCTTTTGTGCTACATCAGATTACGCAACTTGTTCTAATAATTGGGCGCTAGCCAAAATGGTCTTTGTTGATACCAACGGGGATGGTGAACGCAACGCAAACGAATCATTGCTTGCATCCTTAAGTGTTGAGAGGAACAACATTGCTGTTCAAGGTCCTCAAAACCCCGTTGTTTTTACTATAAACGGCGGAGCTAATAATAATGCAGACATCCTATTTTGCGGCGAAGAAACGTCATCTCACCGGGCATTGTTCATCAGTTTACAAGGTAGAGTAAAAACTAGTCGAGACAGTGACAACAACGGGGTTTATGAGGGCAGAAACGGAGAGACTTTAAGCTGTTCTTAAACTGCCATTGAGTGCCAAACTCAATTAGCATCGCCAACAGAACTCAGAAGCAGAAATGGCTCCGTCTGCATTTTGATCCCACGCTTTACGCCCGTCACTATAATAGTAAAGTGCGCCTTGGCTAGCGACCAAAGGCTGCGCCTTAATTCGATAGGCAGAACCACCACCCGACAGGCTATCAATCGTCAAGTTGTACGCTTTATTATCCGCTGATTCACTGGCGGGTGAATGATGGGCGAAAATAGCTGGTTCTCCTGTATCTGCTCCCTCATTTGCCGAACCTGCATAACTAAAGTTAGCTAACTTATGACGCTCCATTTGCGCCGCAAACGTCATTAGGTCAGCTTGGGCGACATTGCGTTTGCTGTCTACCATGTAGCTTTGATAACTTGGATAGGCAACCGTACTAACGATCCCCACAATAGCAACAGCGATCATCAACTCCATCAAAGAGAAGCCGCCATTAGCCGCCATTCTCGAGGGGGTGTTCATACGCCTTTTATTCATCTTCTTGTCTTTCAATTTCCGTTTTCCAACTGCTCTTTTGGATCCGCTCGAAGCGACCATAAATGTTTTGTGCTAAACAGCCAAAGGCCGAAGTACAGACGACTTCATCACCTTGCTCATCTACTTCAATCACCGCTGACGCACACTCAGTTCCTAAACACACGACAGGCTGTAAAATATCCTCAATAAGGATTTTGGTGTCTGGCGCGATACCCGTTTGCTTGAGATCAGCAAATCGATCTTGATGGGTCGTTTGATTATCATTGTTCAGATCCACCACCGCATTACCGTTAATTAATTCCACTAAATATGCGCGGCTGTTACCACTAGGAGGGGCGCATAGGCTGTCGTTTGCTGTGGCAGGCAAATAGGTAGTGAAGAACACTTGATAATTTAATATTAACGGCGAGGCTAATACTTTCTCGCCTCCAGTGCTAAGGTCCACCAGCCAACCCGCCCTACTGGCGAATAGTGCAGTTTGCTCCTCTACCACGGTTTCATCTGATGAGGTCAGTAGATGGGCCGTCGCATCATATAAGTCATCACGGGTAAATGCATTTTCAGGTAAGCCATAATGACCTTGTTCATCGGTTGAGAAGATGCCAAAGTCTTTCAACATATAAAAACTGTCTTGAATCTGCGCATTCAATGGATGTGCTCGATAACCAGAACCGATTGCCACAGCATAAAAGTTTTCATCAACGGCACTTATTTGAGCAACATCAGGCGCATAGTAAAAGCGTCGATTGTCTTCTGCCAAATCCCCCCCTAAATCAGCGAGTAAACCGCCGCTGACTAAGTCGCTACGCCCCAAGCCATTATGTATGTCTAGGCGAAACAGTTGTCCTCCTAAATCTGCCACATACATATGATCTGCTAAGCCATCATTGTCCCGGTCAATCACCGATATACGAGCAGGAATACTGTATTGCATGTCGCTTAGTAATAAGTCCGCAGCGCTGTTGCTGGCTGACCAAATTAACTCCCCGCTGTCAGCATCTACAATAAACACCGCGTTACCGACATTGTCAGCGCTGCGAGCTATTTTGTTGTCTTGCTCTGCATCATAACCGCCACCAAAAATAAGTACATTGCGTATAGTTTCGCCCACTTTGATTTTGGTGACGGTTGGCCTTGACCATGATTGCCCAAGCTTTTCAAACCCCGTGCTTCCCCCGATAATCTGATGCACTAAGGTAGGATTTGATTTACGGGAAATATCAAAAGTGTAGTAATTTCGACCGCCGCGGCGCATGCCCACATAAAGATAAACCTTGTCATCAAAATGACGTAGAACCAGATCGCCGTCTAAACCATAGATATGATTCGACGTAGTGTTTTCACGGTAAAATTCATATAAATTGCCGAGTAGCTCTTGAGGAATGACAGCAAAATTTTCACTACCCGTTTGGGCGTCAAATGAATGCAAGAATCCCTGATTAGTCGCGACAAATATAGCGCTGTCAGTCGCTGAGTAATTAACAATGACGGGCTGAGAATGAATAGGATCTCCCATTTGTAGGCGCACGTCAGATGTATCACCATCACCATCGTCATCTTTTAAGTCAACGCCTCTTACCCACTTCAGTAAGTTGCTACGTACGGTGCTCGCATCATCAAGCATATCAATGGATAGGGCTTGCTCAGTGATATTACTGTTACTTTCATGCATACGGTTATCAGTGGTAGCGAACGCTCCTGGTGCTGAAAACGTAAATAGATTACGCGCCAAACTCATTTTACTCGCCGCCCCGCCTTGGCGAACATCATTACCATCAGTTAACACTGACCAATAGCTATGGGCTTGCTCAGAGAAAAAGCCATTGCCGTCATCCACAGCAGGCAAACCGTTTTTATCTAAAATAGTATCCCCATCGATTTTGTATTTCTTCAGGTTTCCAGGCCAGTTGCTTCCCTCTGACGGTTTAAATAACGCAAAGTACAACTCGTCTTTATGGGTTAAGCGATTTAATTGATTCACCGCAACCCCTGGGGAGACAAATGTCGCGTTCACATCTTTTACGGTTTTCAAAATCGATTGAAATGCACCTAATAATTCTTGGCTGTTATCCGCTTGATAAAAACCTCCGCCCCCTTGTAAGGCTATTTGATTCAAAAAACTATTGGCTTCGGTATTCGCTGCAAAACCTATGGTGTGCGTAATAATGCGGCTGTCTATCACGGATCCCTCAGAATCTGCTACGTTTCGAACTAAACTTAAGCCGCATTTTTCACCGCCACTGCCTGTGCACGATGCGCTAAGTAAGCTCTCAATCTCATCAACACTGTGGTTGTTGTTCGCTTCGCCGTCCGAGAGTAAAACGATATGATTATTCACTTGGCATTGGCGATCTGAAATGGGCGAAATATAGCGAGCCCCTTGAGGAATTTGTTGAGTGATGCAGTTAGATGAACTTAAATTGTCTTCTTCGCAGCCAGGGGGAAGCGTGGCATCTTGTCCTGAATATGAAAGTCGGTGACTGACACGCGTGTTACGCCTAACGGTATTCGATACACTATTATTGCCCCGCGCCAGGCCATAGTTCACATCAAGCCCGCCGTAATACATCACACCTTCGTATAGAGTATCCACGATTGGGGTATAACCACTGGCACTGAGCTCATCCACTTTGCTGACTAAGTGCTCGCGCACAGTTGAGGTTTGGCCCGGTGTCGCTTGACCTTGAAATTCGATGACTAATTTGGCGGCTCCCGAAGGGCGCTCTGCATACGTATAGGCCCCCCGCGTATTGCTAAAGTCAGACAAGATAAACATCATGTCATTGCCCAACTGCCAATCATTGCGCTCTACCAACTGATTAATAATACTCGCAACTGACGGGCTCTGATAATCTCGATTTCGATACCATCGCTCAATGCCACTCCAGTCGACCGATGCGGTTTTGGCTTTATTTCTTAACAAATATCGGGGGTAGTTATTAAAGCTGTTTGGATCCGGTTCATTCGCTGCTCGAATTGTCATTGATGCGCTGTTATTGCTGCTGTTTTGATAAGCAGTGAATTCAAGGTAGGCGTTGCTTACCACGGCGCCTTGAGGTAAAGCGATATTACGAAAGCGCAAACCAATGTAATCGTTACTGCTGGCATTGAAGGTCAATTCACTACCCGTTGACTGATATCCATTGCCGCGCTCTTCAGCATTGTTAGATTGACTGTCAATTTGATACGTCAAGTCTCCAGTAACACACCCCGTAGCGGTAGTTTCATCGTAAACCACCACTAGTTGCGGTGAGAGGCCTCCTCCTTGTTCGACGCTTTCAGCCAGCCGGTTGCTGGCAGCACTTAGGCCTTGGGTCGTCAGAATAATATTAAGATCATTGCCCCCACACCACTCGCTTTGATCAACAACTTCTTGTACCACTGTACTAAAATCAATGCTCGCAACTGTGTCGCCAACTGAGGGCCAATCGTTATTTTGCTCCCAAAGCACGTAATTCGATGTTTTGGTGCGTTGGCTGATGTCTTGCTGGTTACTGGTGTAAGTCAATGCATTGGGGGTAAGTTCCGCATTAATCTGAATTTGGGCTGCTGAAGCATCAAAACCCCGGGAGGTAAAGCGCAAGTACGCACTTGTGATGGTTGCTCCTTGAGGAATGTTCAAGCTCTGGTAGCGAAGCCCCGTAAACACAGTGTCGGTTCCTGCAGATAGGGTTAAACTACTATTGTTAAGATTAACCACACCGCTGCGCTCAGTAGCATCGTCAGTCCCAACAACGATAGGCACAATCAGTTCCGGTGAAACCGTGTCATCTATGGGGCGCACAGGGTAAAGTATGGGACCGCCATAATCCGAAAAGCGCATTAAACCGGCATTTACGTTGGTCACCGAACGCAAGGTCTCTTTAAGGGCATTCTGTACTCTAAGCATACGCGACTCATTGGTGTCGTCATCGGCTGTCATACTGCCCGAAGTATCCATGATAAAGAGCACATTAGGGTCGTATTTGACCTGCTCAGTGCTCGCGCCAAAGTAGATTTCCAGATCGTCAGCTACTGCTTCCAGCGATGGGCACAAGCCCAATAATAGTATTAGCATGTTGAAACGGGACATCATACCTCCGGTCATTGTGACGCTGGCGCCAGTACAGCAGCTGTTAAACTATTGGCAACAATCGAACGACTCCCTTGCATTTGGCCGCACCCCTTAATAATAAACACATGACAAGTAATATGACTGCCACTGATAACGTTACTCGAGCCCAAACAAGCCTGCTCTCGCACGTAGGCCGTACGGGACCAACTGTCAATAGCAGGGCTAGTGTCATAGTGCCCCTGTGCTTGATGCAAAGCTCCCTTAGAAAGCCCAGCACTGGTAACCTGCCTGTTAGTCCACGTGTCAGGATCTTGGCAGCGAAGTGCCTCATTATGTATGTCCAGCGCCGTGTTTTGTCGTGCTTGGGTTAATGGGTCTATCATGTTCACATCACTGATAACCGCGCTGTCTTCGGATTCAAACACCACACCCGCAATTGCCGCCTCTGCGGCATCAAACGCAAGTGTTTGCGTTTGTAGCGATACCGCCATTTTATTTTGCAATAACCCGCTCGAGACAGACGCAATTCCCAGTACGGTTAAGCTCACCAGTACCAGCAATGCGAAGACCATCACTAAGCCTTTCTGCTTATGTCCTCGCGCCAAATTGCCACCACAAAGTGTCTGTTTCATAGCTTTCTACTGCGCATGTAATTTTTGACATTACGCAGCGTGACCGTGGTTTCAAAGGGTTTAAATAAACCAGTACCACTTTGTGTGGTGGGCGCTTCATTGAGTAATTTAAACGCTTTTTGAGCGCTGACCTTCACTTCACCCTCCCCCCGCAAAAGCACGCCTAAGCGCAGTGCCACCACCTGACTGCCGCTCGCTAATACTAATGGGAGCTCCCCCGCTGTAACATAACGTATAGGACGCCCCGAGCTATCCCCTGACAAAATAGTATTCGTGATCCCATAAAGCGCTTGAAAGCTGAACACATCATCAAGAATGATTTCAGCGCTGTTATCAACCTCATCATTGTTCGCCAGCATTGCCCTTAACACCCGCCCATCAAAGCCTCGGCAACGTAACGTATTGTTCTGCACAAAATAATGATTCACTACGAAGAATTCTTCCCCGTCCGCATAGCCCAAACGATTACCACGACAGTCAATACTCCCTTGCAAACCAATAACCACCTGATCATTTGCCCCTGCAATTCCATCGGTTGCGCCAAGCGCAGGCATAGCAACAAAATCGCCTGGCAAAATAACGGGATGATTTTGTACAAAGCTAGCTTCTTCTATCACATCTACCGCTGTGTTAAGGCTTGCGGCGAGCAGATCTGAACGCCCAGCCATGAGCATTTCTGTGCGCAGACGACTAATCACAAATCGGCCATTCTCTTGAACTGACGTCACGGCTTGATTCACGCCTTGCGTCACCCGCAAACTCACCATGACTTGAATAATGGCACCAGAGATAATCAAGCCTAATGCTAAAGCAATCATTAACTCTATTAGGCTAAAGCCCGTTTGAGTTTTGCCATAAAGAACATTTTTAGTCCTCACAGCGTTAAATCCAGCGTGACACAATCATGAGCATCACTTCGATTGAGGTTGCACTCAGTGTTTAAAATACGCTCTTGGTTTTGCCAGCTCTCTACCGGCCAAGCGATCATAATCTGATGACGGGAGCCCGCGCTGCAGCTATGTGCATCTAATGTATTGTTGTCATCACAGGTTAATGAAATCGATAAGCTTGGCGCAGCAGATGTAACCGCGCAGGACATTTCGTATGCATCAAACTGGGCGAATTGCGGGCTTGTACATTGGTTTTGTAGGCAATTTGGAATACTCGCTGGCAACGCCAAGCAAAAGCACTCATAAGGTAAAGCAGATGAATCGCAAGACAGGCTGGCAAAATTATAGGCATTATTCACGAAATATTGATTATCTACCGTCAGCCCTTCACCAGAAGGGGCAGCAGCAGCGCGCAAACGCTCGCTGAATTGCTGAGCAACTAATACGGCTTGGCTGCGATGAAGTGCATCTGCGTTAGAAAAAGCACTAACGAACTGTAACGATGCCACACCTAACAACCCCACCGTTAAAATAAATAACGTCACTAGGATTTCAACCATACCGACCCCCTTCATAGTAAGTAATGAAGCTGGGTGCAGAGTGTGCTTGGCGATGAAACTTGAACCTTTAATAACGGATAACCACAGGCGTAATAATGATATTGAAGCTTAGCGCACTAACGCGCTACGTTAGTTATCGACTTTAGACCATAGGTATAATTGATGTGTAGGCTTATGACTAACCTATTTCAGAATGAGACAGCAGATATAAAAAAGTCGCTAGAGAGAAATAAAAGCTCTTTTAGCGACTTGTTTTTCTAACGCGCTGACATCTTGGATACGACCAAACCCAGCGCATCTAGCTTACTTGTTTTACTCGTAACTCTTTAGGCACTGCAAACTCGATGTTTTCGAGGCGACCAGGGCGCTCAGTAGCACTGCTTGCCCCCCATTCTTTTAACCTGTCGACCACACCTTGTACTAATACTTCTGGAGCCGATGCACCTGCGGTCACACCAATATGTTTAGCGTTCGCTAACCATTCTTTTTGAATACAATTAGCATCTGCTATCAAATGCGCTTTTGCCCCAATCTTTTCAGCTAACTCTCGTAAGCGATTTGAGTTAGAGCTATTTTGTGCGCCGACCACTAGCAATATATCGCAATCCGCTGACAATTCGCGTACCGAATCTTGGCGATTTTGCGTGGCGTAACAAATATCGTCTTTACGTGGCCCTTCAATTGCCGGGAACTTAGCGCGCAACGCGTCAATCACGTCAGCGGTATCATCCACAGATAAAGTGGTTTGACTACAGTAGTACAACGCGGATGGGTTTTTTACCTCGAGGCGAGCAACGTCATCGACCGACTCAACCAAGTAAATACCGCCGTCTTGATTGTCGTACTGGCCCATGGTGCCTTCCACTTCGGGGTGGCCCTGATGGCCAATAAGTACACACTCTGTGCCTTTTGAGCTAGCGCGCATCACTTCCATATGCACTTTAGTGACAAGTGGACAAGTTGCATCAAACACTTTCAAGCCACGAGAACTCGCTTCGTTGCGCACAGCTTGGGACACACCGTGGGCCGAGAAAATCACTATGCTGTCATCAGGTACTTCCACCAGCTCATCAACAAAGACCGCCCCGCGCTCTTTAAGACCATCCACCACGAATTTGTTATGTACCACTTCGTGGCGCACGTAAATAGGCGGTGAGAAAATTTCTAACGCGCGTTCAACGATGGTGATGGCTCGGTCAACACCGGCGCAGAAGCCTCGTGGGTTAGCCAAATGAATTTGCATAATGTTTCCTAGTGTTAACTCTTGCTTTGAGCTCAGTGGCGTAAGTTACGCTACTGAAATAATTTCGACATCAAAGGTAATCGTTTGCCCAGCCAAAGGATGATTAAAATCAACCGTGACTGACGCCCCCGCGACTGAGCGCACAATGCCAGGTAGCTCACTGCCATCAGGTTGAGAAAAGGTCATGATCATGCCTTCTTCTGCTGGCGTTTCGCCACTGAATTTGTTGCGATCAAGATGGTAGATATTGTCTGGGTTTGGAAAACCGAACGCGTCTTGAGGCTCAAGGGTAAATGACTTTTTATCGCCTGCGCTTAATCCCAAAAGACAGGCTTCGAAGCCTGGGGTCAAATTACCATCGCCAATAACAAGCTTAGCAGGCTTATTATTGACTCGGGTGCTGTCCGCCGCTGAGCCATCAGATAATTTCAAGTCAAAGTGCAATACCACTTCACTGTTGTCTGTTATGACTACAGATGAATCACTCATTTACATTGTCCTTATTTTTAAACATATCGATGACCAATAAAAACGCGCCTAAGCAGATTGCGCTATCAGCTACGTTAAACGCAGGCCAATACCAATCTTGGTAATAAAGCACTAAGAAATCGATAACAAAACCGTGTAATAAACGGTCAAACACATTGCCGAGCGCGCCACCAATTATCAAACAAAACGCCACAGGCAACATAACCTGTTGGCGGGTGGTTTCTTTTAACCACCAGGTGACTAAACCACATACGGCGATAGCAATACCTGTGAATAACCAACGTTGCCAACCACCAGCATCACTTAAAAAGCTAAATGCTGCCCCGTAGTTGTACACGTGAGTTAAGTTAAAAAAAGAGGTGTACTGAATCGCTTGGTACGGCTCTAAATTCGCCACGATCCAGTGCTTAGTAACCTGATCGATGACAAACACCACCACGGCTAACCACAAAAAGCGCAGACCGCTTTGTCTAAATAAATTAAGCATAGGCGCGCGTTTCACCTTCGCCATCAACGTTAGTGACACAGCGCTGACACAACTCAGGATGCGACTCATTTGTACCCACATCTTCACGGTGATGCCAGCAACGAGCACATTTTTTGCCTTCTGATGCGCTGATATGTAACCACAATCCAGGCACTTCGGTTTCTGTGGCATCAGCAGGCTTGCTCCCAACGGCTTCCACTGTTGCAGACGAGGTAATAAACACAAAGCGCGCTTCATCTTGTAATTTGCTAAGCAACTCAGCAAGCTCTGCGGTAGCGTAAATTTTCACCTCTGCTTCTAAAGAGCCACCAATAGTGCCTTCTTTACGAGCCAGCTCAATTGTACGATTAACTTCATCTTTAACCGCTAACACCTGCTGCCAGAATGCATCGTTAAATTCGGTATTGTCCGCTTGAGCAGTCAACCCTTTATACCATGTACCGGTGAAAACGAATTCGTCTTCTTGCCATGGCATTTCTTGCCAGATTTCCTGAGCAGTAAAGCTAGTGATCGGTGCCATCCAGCGCACGAGCGCTTCAACAATATGATACAAAGCTGACTGGCATGAGCGACGTGCGTGGCTGTCACTCTTCGCGGTGTACTGACGATCTTTGATGATATCCAGATAGAAACTACCCATTTCAATCGAACAGAACTGCATCAATTTCTGTGTTACCACCAGCAAATCATAAGCTTCATAGGCTTTCACGATCTCGCGTTGCATGGTGTGGGCACGGCTTACGGCCCACTTGTCCAATTCCACCATTTCTTCAAACGGAACCAAATCAGTTTTTGGGTTAAAACCGGTTAAATTAGCAAGCAAGAAGCGTGAGGTATTACGAATACGGCGATAGGCATCAGCCGAACGTTTAAGGATTTCATCTGACACCGCTATTTCACTGCGATAATCAGTTGATGCCACCCACAAGCGCAGTATATCTGCACCCAGTTTATTGGTAACTTGTTGAGGAGCAACCGTGTTACCCAAAGACTTTGACATCTTTTTACCTTTACCATCAACAGTAAAACCGTGAGTAAGCACCTGCTTATAAGGTGCATGGCCTTTAGTAGCAACAGAGGTCATCAGTGATGACATAAACCAACCTCGGTGCTGGTCAGAGCCCTCTAAGTACAAGTCAGCTGACGCAGGAATATCATCACGCTTATCGACCACAAAGTAGTGACTCACACCTGAATCAAACCAAACGTCTAATGTGTCTAATACCTTAACGAACGTATCTGCATCATCCCCTAGCATTTCTTGGGGGTCAATATCCCACCACGCTTGTATGCCTTCGCTTTCAACACGTTGAGCCACTTGTTCAATTAAGGCGTCGGTATTTGGGTGCAAATCACCTGTGTCTTTGTGCACGAATAACGCGATAGGAACGCCCCACGTACGCTGACGTGATATACACCAATCTGGGCGACCCGCTACCATGCTTTCGATGCGGCTTTCGCCCCACTCAGGGATCCACTGAGTTTTATGAATTTCTTTAATGGACGCTGCACGTAGGCCATTCTTGTCCATGCTAATAAACCACTGAGGTGTCGCACGGAAAATTAACGGCGTTTTATGACGCCAACAATGTGGGTAACTATGGGTGTATTTAACGTGATGCACTAGCGCGCCGCGCTCTGCTAATACTTCAACCACATGTTCATTCGCCTTAAAGACATGCTCTCCGGCAAATATCGGTGTGTTTTCAAGATAAACACCGTTAGCACCGACGGGGTTAGCAACTTCAAGGTTATATTGGCGACCGACGTTGAAATCTTCCACACCATGACCTGGCGCAGTATGTACGCAGCCAGTACCTGAATCTGTCGTTACGTGCTCACCTAAAATAAGTGGCACAGTGAAGTCGTAAAACGGATGCTGTACCTGCATGTTTTCTAGGGCTTGGCCTAAGGCAGTACCCAACACGTGAGTATTCTCAAAGCCGAAACGTTTAACGCACTCATCAAGTAGGTCTGTTGCCACAACTAAGCGCTCGTTACCACTTTCTGATTGTACTTGAACCAGGCTATATTCTAATTCTGGGTGCAATGAAACTGCGCGGTTTGCAGGCAACGTCCAAGGCGTGGTGGTCCAGATAACCACTGAAATTGTGCCTTCACCTAAACCTTCACCTGTTGCGGTAAATTGTTTGGTGAAACTGGCTTCATCGGCAATATTGAAACGCACATCGATAGACGGCGACACTTTGTCTTGGTATTCCACTTCGGCTTCAGCCAAGGCAGAGCCACAATCTGTACACCAATGAACAGGCTTAAAGCCCTTTTCAAGGTGACCAGAGCGTACAACGTTACCCAACTCGCGGATAATGTTCGCTTCAGAGCTGAAGTCCATTGTTTTGTAGGGCTTGTCCCATTCGCCAAGCACGCCTAAACGAATAAAGTCAGCTTTTTGCCCATTAATTTGCTTTTCGGCATAGTCTCGGCACTTTTGTCTAAACTCTGCTGCAGTGACTTTCTTACCAGGTTTTCCGACTTTTTTCTCAACCATGAGTTCGATTGGCAAGCCGTGGCAATCCCAACCGGGTACGTAAGGAGAATCAAAATCTGATAAGGTTTTTGATTTAACAATCACATCTTTAAGAATTTTATTCACTGCGTGGCCAATGTGAATATCACCATTGGCGTACGGAGGGCCATCATGCAAGATAAAAGGCGTTTTGCCTTTTTTAGCAGCGCGAATTTTGTGATACAGCGCTTTATTCGTCCAGTCTTGCAGCATTTTAGGCTCGCGCTGAGCAAGATTCCCACGCATTGGGAACTCAGTCTCAGGCAAATTCAAAGTATGTTTGTAGTCACTCATTGATTGCTAAATCCAAAATCGTCGTTGTTCGTCATTAAATTTCAGTTAACCCCAAGCAATTGTTTTGCTTGCTCGGCGTCACGTTGTATTTGTTGGTGCAACTGTTCGAACGAATCGAACTTAATTTCGTTGCGTAATTTTGCTTTTATGGCCACAGAAATAAAGTGACCATATAGGTTGCCGGTAAAATGAAAAATATGCACTTCTAACTGAGAACGTTGCCCATTTACCGTCGGGCGCGTGCCAATGTTCGCCACGCCACTATATACCTTACCTGCTATGTCAACTTGAACCGCAAACACACCATTAATGGGGGCATTACAGCGTTTCAGCAATAGGTTGGCAGTAGGAAAGCCAATCGTGCGGCCTTTTTTATCACCATGCAGTACCTTGCCCGAAATCGTAAACGGTCTACCAAGCATCTTTTCAGCAAGCGAAAAGTTGTTTTCACTCAGTGCATTGCGGACTTCGGTAGAGCTAATACGGCAATCTTCTAAGCGAAAGCTTTGCGTACTCACCACACTAAAACCGCATTTTCGCCCTTCAACTTGCAGCATAGCGAAATTACCTACTCGCCCTTTGCCAAAGCGAAAGTCATCGCCCACGACTAAAAATTGCACACCTAAGTCTTTAACTAATAGCTGCTCAACAAACTGCTCTGCGGTAAAAGAGGCAAAACGTTTATCAAACTTCAAACACAGTAAACGGTCTACACCTAGTGCTTTAAGTTGTACATATTTATCACGTAATAAACTGAGTCGCGCGGGTGCGTTATCCGGTGTAAATAATTCCTCAGGCTGAGGTTCAAACACCATAACGGTAGCAGGCAAGCCCAGTTCCCTTGCCTTCACAACGACTTGACTTAACACGGCTTGATGCCCCAGATGAACGCCGTCAAACTTTCCAATTGTCAGTACGCATCCTCGATGTTTATCTCGAAGATTATGTAAACCGCGGACTAATTCCACTTCGTTCCTCTTATATTAAGTACGTCATCTATTAAGTACGTCATCAAGCCAATACATGAGCTTATTAACTACCCCAAGCACGTAAGGTGCCCGAGCATGTATCTCATGTTTAATACTGTTTGGCTAAAATCAAAGCGACGGATTATAGCGAACTACGCGCAGAGATACAGCCCGTTATAGCGCAGTTCGTTCAATTAACGTGAATTGCTTTTGATAGTAACTGTTTTGGGCGTATCCCGAGGGCAAATCCACTCAATAAAAACACCGCCCCAGCTCCCGCTATCATGACGGCCAATTGTGTCATTTGCATCATCGGCTCCCACATCAGCCAATTAGCAATCGTCGGTCGGTAATAGATAAGCCCAGCAGCCATGATTAAGGTCGAAATTAAGACTTTTGTTAAGAACAACAGAGTACTCGCAGAGAGTTTGTAGACTCCTAAACGATGCAACTTGCTGTATAACAAGCCCGCGTTCATGGTGGCTGACAAACTAGTGGCTATCGCCAATCCGAGGTACCCGAATGGAATAGCGAAAATTAAGTTAAACACCATATTCGACGCCATGCACCAAATACCGTACTTCACCGGTGTTTTAGTATCTTGACGAGAGAAAAATCCCGGAGCAAGTACCTTAATTAACATAAAGCTAAGTAATCCAGTGGCATAGGCGATTAAGCTGTACGAGGCGAGAGTGGCGTCTAATGCAGTAAATTCACCGCGTTTAAACAATACGATCAACATAGGCTCCGCTAAGATCATTAAACCAGCTGCAGCGGGAATTCCTAGTAAACTTACCATCCGCAGCGCCCAGTCGATGTTGGCACTAAACGCCTTGGCATCGTTTGTCACATGATTACGCGACAAGGTCGGCAGTATGACAGTAGCGATAGCAATACCAAATAATCCTAAAGGAAATTCCAGTAAGCGGTCAGAGTAGTAAAGCCAACTAATGGAGCCTGTGACTAAGAAGCTTGCGATAAAGGTATCAAACAACAAATTAAGCTGGCCAACCGATACCCCGAACAAGGCTGGTATCATCAATTTACGCACTTTGGTTACTTGTGGGTCTGACCATCCCCATTGCGGTTTTACCAGTAATCCAGCTCGATACAAGAAAGGTAACTGAAATGCGAATTGCACTATGCCACCAATAAATACTCCCCACGCTAATGCAAAACCTGGCTCTTCAAAGGTATCCGCCATAAAAATAGCACAGCTAATAATGGCTACATTTAACAGCACTGGGGTGAATGCGGACACAGCAAATTGGTTCAAGGTATTTAAAATGGCGCCGGTTAAGCCTGCTAACGAAATAAACATTAAATAAGGAAACGTGATCTTCAACATCAAGGCTGCCAGCTCGAATTTCGCCCCTTGGGGCTCATCATTGAGATACTCCATAAACCAGCCTGCGCCAAACAGCGCAGTGACCATCGGAGAACCGATGACGCCGAGAAACGTTACTACGGTCACTATTACCCCAAGCGTACCGGACACTTTGGCAATAAATTGCTTCATGGCATCTTTGTCATTTTCATTGCTAACTTCTGTCAGCACAGGGATAAACGCTTGAGCAAATGCGCCTTCAGCAAATAAACGACGAAGAAAATTGGGAATTTTATTGGCAAAGAAAAACACATCAGCTGCCGCCCCAGCCCCCATTAAATTCGCCACCACAACATCTCTGACCAAACCCAAGACTCGTGATAAAAACGTCATACAACTGACAATCAATCCGGATTTCAACAAACGATTCGACACACGACTTCCTTTAAAAATTAGATAACCCGAATAACACTGCGCTTAAACACAGTGCCTATTATGCGCCAAGGGTAATTTAGTTAGAAGCATTCATCTGAAAAACAATCACCTACAGGTATAAGCACACTCTCACTCGGTGTACCGAGTTGGCCGCCCTTGATAAGGCGAACGAGTATGGGGTGAGCGGGAATAAGGTGAAGAATGTGGCGTTAATTTAACTTCTTAGTGCATTGCCTCTTCGCTCAATCACGGAACTCAGGTAAACTACTATCTGGCAGGTGCGAATGCCTATTAACATCGCCCATTTAGCTGCTTGTGAACACGATTCAAATCCAGCATTACGATACCCTGAGAATTAACTGCAGTTTTGCACAATAAATACGCAAAAGCATTTGACAAACACAGGTCTGATAGGCACAATCCGCACCCTTGAATTTTGACTAGAATTTTTTGGGAGTTCCACTTGGCTAACATTAAGTCTGCTAAGAAACGTGCACTACAATCAGAAAGACGCCGCCAGCACAACGCTAGCCGTCGTTCGATGACACGTACATCTTTGAAGAAAGTACTTGCTGCAATCGCTTCTGGCGACAAAGCATCTGCTCAAGCTGCATTTGCAGCTGCTACACCTTTGATTGACCGCATGGCAACTAAAGGTCTTATCCATAAAAACAAAGCTGCTCGTCATAAGAGCCGTTTGTCTGCACAGATTAAAGCATTAGCTTAATATCAGTTCAGAATTTTTATTGTCAAAAAAGCGCTTAGGCGCTTTTTTTGTGCCTAAAATTTACGTTTCTCACTGCCCCTCTCCTTTTTGAGCCAGATTAAAGTAACTTGAATTAAATTAAGTTAAATTAAGTTATTCATCCAAACTTGCATTAAATTGAGCTAATACCATTCCAGTAAATAATTGCTCAGTGGTTAATTATTTTTACTGGGATTGATATAAATAAACAATAATATTCATTTAAGGAAATCACATGAGAAGCATACATTTGTATCGTTCGCTTGCACTAACCGGCACCTTGCTGCTCAGTGCTTGTGCATCAACTGAACCAACGGACACAGCGACTACTCAACTTGCTGAACTAAGTTCGAAAGCGATGAATAGCGATACCGCTTACGAAATAGTGAAATCACTCACAGTAGAAGTTGGACCACGAATAGCGGGCAGTGAAGGTGATAAGCGCGCGGTTGAATGGGCGGAAAGTAAATTTAAAGAACTGGGATTTGATAACGTCTACAAAGAGCCTGTTCGCGTAAGAAATTGGTCTCGCGGTATTGCAGATGCAAAAACCATCGCCCCTTATCAACAGAAATTATTTATCACCGCATTAGGTGGATCAGTGGCCACTCCTGAAGGCGGCCTTACCACTGAAGTGGCTATGTTCGACTCTTTGGCTTCATTAAAACAAGCTGACGCAGCGCAAGTAGATGGAAAAATCGTTTTCATTAATCAACGCATGCAACGTGATCGCGCTGGTAAAGGCTACGGCCCTGTCGTTATTGGGCGCTCACAAGGTGCTATTGAGGCGGCAAAATTAGGCGCCAAAGCGGTCCTTATTCGCTCCGTCGGTACCGATAATTCGCGTTTTGCGCATACCGGTGTTATGCAATATTCCGACGATGTACAGAAAATACCCGCAGGCGCGTTATCAAACGCTGACGCTGACAACTTACAAGCTATGATCGACGCAGGTAATGATGTGACATTAGCAGTGGACATGCGTGCTAAAGAACACGGCTGGCAGACGTCTTATAATGTTATTGGGGAATTTACCGGTACGGAGTCTCCTGAAGAGGTTGTGCTGATAGGTGCTCACTTAGATTCATGGGACGAAGGCACAGGTGCGTTGGATGATGGCGCAGGTGTCGGGATTGTTACCGGCGCAGCTACCTTGATAAAAACCCTAACTGGCCAACCCAAACGGACGATCAGGGTAGTACTCTATGCGTCTGAAGAATTCGGCTTAACTGGCGCGCATGAATATACCCGGAAGCACAAAGAGGAATTAGGCAATATTATCGTTGCAGCAGAGTCTGACTTTGGCGCGGGGGAAATTTATCAAATGGATACCCTTTTTGCGCCGGATGCTGTTGAGGCGGCTACCCCCTTATTTGCCGCCCTTGCCAAAATAGGCATTAAACAAGGCCATAACCAAGCTGGCGGCGGCCCTGATGTGTCAATGCTCCCCAAGCACGGAGTGCCCGTGATTTCTTTGCTACAAGATGGCACCTATTATTTTGACTACCATCACACGGCGAATGACACCTTAGACAAGATTGATCCAAAAGCATTAGCGCAAAACCAGGCCGCTTATGCGTTGCTTGCTTATTTTATGGCAAATAGCGATATTGAGACGCGCCCAGCACCTAAAGAACCGGTACAATCACATTAGTGAAGTCAACGCAGTATCGTATTTCACACAAAAAAAGGCGAGGTGTCGACATGACATCTCGCCTTTTTAATGGCTTAAGTTAGGGCAACTTACGTCACAACTTTATGCAAATTCAGCGGCCAATGGCTCTATAAAAGCCAACGCTTCTTTTTCAGGCTCAAGAGTTTCACAAGCATCAATCTTAAGCATATCTGCAACTGGCTTGCCTTGTAACTCAAGTAATAGCGCTTGTATTTGCTCGCCCGCCCCGCAGTACGAATCACAGTAACTACTATCACCTAAGCCAATGACAGCAAACGGCTTCTGATCCATCAAAGGGAACATGTCCTTTAAATCTGCAACAAAAAACTCGAGATTCGGCGGAATATCCCCCTGCCCCGTAGTGGAAGAAACAAAAATGTACCCATCACAGCGTTTAAAATCATCAATGCTTGGGTCGTCATATATTTCGCTAACCACTTGTTTACTGGTGAGCAGCTCTTGTACTTGCTCTGCAACATGTTGGGCGTTACCGTAAACTGAACCAACGAAAATACCTACTTTACTCATTTTTTACTCTTCCTTTGCTAAAACAAAATTAGTTTACCGACTATTTGAAAGCAGATCTAACCTATCTAACGATGGTAATTCCCAGCCCCATTGCACCATCAATGTAGACATCCTTTGATCGAAATCATTCACTATCGCCAATTTTTCGTTACTTACTGGATGTGTCATGCGCATTTGTTGGCAGGTCAATGCCAAACCATTAAATGAAAACTGATCACGCATAAATTTATTGTGTTTTCCATCACCATGAGTGGTATCACCCACGATGGGATGATTAATATGGCACATGTGCCTACGCAATTGATGTTTGCGACCCGTCTTTGGGTGCAGCCGCACGAGCGTGTATCGAGCCGAGGGATAACGACTGACAGCAAAAGGCAACTCGAATTGCTGTAGCGGCACGTATTCTGTTTGTGCTTCTTGGGCGTCTTTATCTTGTTTAGCACGCTTATCTGCTATTTTATCGAGCTTTTCTTTAAGGGCATAATCAATCAAACCCGCTTCTTTTACATGGCCGCGCACAATGGCGAAGTACGTTTTTGCAATTGTATTACCAGCAAATTGCTCCCCCAGCAGGCGCGCAATATCTGCAGATAAAGCAAACACTAGCACTCCGGAGGTTGGGCGATCTAAACGATGAACCGGAAACACATGCTGACCGATTTGGTCTCTGAGCATCTGCATCGCAAACTGGGTTTCGTGACGGTCAATCATGCTTCTGTGTACTAATAAACCAGCGGGTTTGTGAATAGCGACTAAGTATTCGTCTTGATACAAAATAGTTAATGTCATTATTCCGCTCCACAAAACGCGAGGTCAATTTGCGCTAACACGTCAAGTACAGGTTCCCGCGTTGGCTGCCCTGTCGTGTATTCTTTAGCCCACTCTTGTGCCATTGGCATAAGTGCCATTCGTGTGGGCAGTGGCTTTTCTTCTTGTAGAAGTTCATTCATCTTGGGAATAAAGATAAATTGCAGCCACTGAGCAAATCCCATACGATCACAAGCAAAAGGCAATTCACTTTGCATTGCCCACTGTGATGGCGGGGAAGGAGTCCACTGTTCAGCTGTTTTTAGTGCCTCGGCCAATTGCGATAGCAGCTTCTCTACTTGGACTTCTGAGGCGCTACATGGCATGCTTCCGCTCATATTTAATCATCTCAAAATTAAGTTGTTCCCGCGTAATGCGCGGCAGTTTATAGGTAAACATGAATCAAATCAGCTCCATCAGTGAATTTCTTCTTCACGCTCAAACTGAATACCATGTATTTGATATGGGTCGGACTATTCGCAGCATTGATAGCCAGACTTTTTTAAACATAGAAAACGCCAGTGAAGCCGCCCCCTATCCTCGCCAGCAACACGCATGGTTTGGTCTTATTTTCTTTAGTCGGCAATTGAGTCGAGAGCATTACATTTGGTTTGTAAAACTTCCTTTGGATGAAAAAGGCTTAGTTATCAGTGCTACGCGCAATCATTTTTTACAAATAATCACTGATGCTTTAGGCGCCCAGTTAGAACACAACAAAGCGGCCCAAGGGCGGTTACCAGAAAATCCGTATACGTTCCTTCCAAACCAACAGCAATTGGCCGATTTTAATAGCATGAGCCGCAATGTATTACGGCTACCGCCCAGTGAGTATTATTCACCTGCTGTGCGTTACTTAGCTCAGCCTCAAGCCCACGACTGGCAGAATGTCGCATTGCAAGGTATTGCCGATATTGCCGCGAGCGTACGCCGTAAAGAAGGCGCGCTGTTGATTACTGAAAATATTACTAAGGTAGCCCCTCAAGTGCAGCAAGCGTTAATGTCATCACTTGAGAATTACACTTTAGATAAAGACACTAGCCAGTGTTTAATTGACCATGCGCACCAGCGTTTTGATGAGCCTCTGCAGATCCAGTGGACCTTACGCGCGTTAAGCCAAAGTGTTGCTAATACTGTCGTTAACACCTTTATCCAGCGCGTACTTGATTCGCAGCACAGTAAAACGCCAGAGATCATGTTGTTGATTGCAGCAAGACATTGGCGCTGTTTACAAAACGAAAAAATCTTGCGCCAGTATATTAGTCAACTTGCCGACATTGATATCGAACTGTGCGCCGATTTATACAGCGACTTAGTGCAGATCCCAAGTATTCGCCCTACTATGCTCGGTGTCATCAGATGGCAAGATAAAACCCCAGCAGTAACGCAAATGATCGGCCATTTATTCAGTGGACAACAAAAATGAACTTGTTTGATTTGACCTTATTTCTGGTGATCTTATTGGTGGTATTTCAGTTTTGGCGCATGCGAGCCATTACTGAAAAGGCTAACCAATATCTCGCTCAGTATTGTGATAAGCATGGCTTGCAACTAATCAGCAATGCACGGCATAAAACCCGCTTGGGTAGTTACAGAGGAAAGCTCGATTGGCAAAGTTGCTTCGTATTTGAATTTTCAGGTAATGGTGAAAACAGTTATCAAGGCACGCTTACTATGGCCGGAAAGCACATTCTAAACGTTGATACTCCTGCGTATCGAGTAGATTAATCGTTTAGAAAAGTAAATGTAAGCTGAGTTAGACACGGCTTCTTTATTGAGCCCAGAAACTGCAAAGGCGCGGCCTGAATCATTTCAAGCCACGCCTTTACATAAAAATTGAAGGTCCCTCTGTGCGCTCCTTCGCAACAACTACGTCACACCATCCTTGTCTTGTCCTTCTGTCATTCATCCTGAATGCGGCACTTATCCCAAGTGTGTCCTTTTCCTTTTATCACCTTCCTAGGTGAATGCTGTCTTCCCAACAGCGATCCTGTTTGCGTCCAATGCGCTTACATCCCTATAAGCAACTCATCCTGAGTTAGTCCATATCCTTTAGCTCTGTCGAGCAACTTCGTCCTGAAGCATCCATTTCATCCCTGTTCCATTCATCCCGAATGAACGCTCGTCCTGAGCGGGTCCTTGTCCATAGCGCTGTCGCGCGACTTCGTCCTGAAGTATCCTTGACATCCTTTCCATTCATCCAGAATGGGCACTCGTCCTGAGTGTGTCCTTTTCCTTATTACCATTTCCAAATGGGGTGCTCATACTGAGCCTTTCCTGATAATCCTTATAACAGTTTATCCTTTAAACTGTATTGCTCGTCCTAAGCTTGTCCTAGGTCATCCTTGTGTCTTCCTGACTCGTCGTGTTTCCCTGTGACGAAACAAACTATATAACAAACAAAAACATTTTCGACATAGATCCGTGACACTTGTGTGACGCCTCTTAGCCTAAAGTCTAAATTTTGGATTAAATTACATAAATTTCAATAAGTTAAAAATATAACACAGAGAAATACTGGCGTTTAAAATGACTTTATCCTACACCCTTGTACGAAATCTCTTACAAGGGGTGGAGTTTATATCCTAACGCTAAACGGTGGGGCGGGTAATTAAATTAGGCTTGGTTTACAGAAGTTCCACTTTTATTCGGCAAATTTGTAAAAAAAAGTACAAAAATTGACAATTACTGGCGCTCACAAAACATTAAATGGCCTGTGATATGTCCTGTTTCTAATGCTTCGAGCATTTTATATTGCCCATCTTCAAAAAAAGATAAACATTTAGGTAAGGTGACGTATACACCAATCCCTTCACTGGCAGCATCTTCTTTCATCACACTATCAATGGCACTCATCAAAATATGCCCTAAGCCGTAGTGTTGGTAGTCAGGGTGCACACCTATAAACGACAACATATGGTAGCGCTGAGCCGGAATATGCTCTCGCACCTTCTGCTCTTTATCTACCATCTGCTTGGTGCCAAAGTAACCAGCAGTCAATAGCATTTTAAGACGCCAGTGCCAAAATCGGCTTGGCCCAAATTCAGCATCCGGCCCAATCAAACAGGCCACGGCGAGTAAACGAGTACCGTCAAATAGCCCTATCATAGGTTGCCTAGCTTGCCAAAAAGCATTGAGCTCTTCTCGGATGGCTGAACGCAACCGAGACTCATATCCTTCTTTGTTGTGTTGGAATATGTCCATGAACAAAGGATCATCATGATATGCCTGATATAAAATTGACGCGGCAATCTTTAAATCTTCCGCGGCTAAATATATCGCTTTGATGTTATCCATATCTGGGGCGACAACGGTTTGAGATAATGGCATGCTGCTCTCTCCTAGGAGGTTTTAATTCTCATTACATTTCCATAATACATGTTAATATTTTGTAAAACGACAATTAAGTCAAACATAAACCATTAAAATATCAGGAGTATTCAATGGAAAATTATCACACGACGATGGGTGACCTCTTTCAGCAGTTGGGTTTAGGGGATCAGGAAGGTGATGTTGAGGCTTTCATTGAGGAACATAAAGGGTTGCGCCAAGGTGTGCACATAGAAGACGCAGAGTTTTGGTCAAAAACGCAAGCGGAGTTTATTCGAAATGCATTGCTAGAAGATGCGGAGTGGGCAGAGTTAATTGACCAATTGAACACGCGATTGCGTTAAATCATTCTTATAATTTATATCATGCTCGTACAATAATTTACATCATGCTCATAGAGAGCATGATGTGTTTGATGTCTACTGATTCAACATATTTAAAGCAGAATCCCCCCACCCCACAAGCTGATCATTTTTTATCACCAAAGGCGTGCATTCGTCTTTTGTCGTTACACCATCGTCCTCTTTGCGCTGTGTGCGATAATATAAAACGTGATATTGATCATCACCTTTCTTTACGAACTCGCTAAAATCAGCAACGCCCATACGATCCATCACCTCCCCCGTACTTAAGTTCGGCTGAAGTCGCGCCACTTCTTTGCGATTGCTTCTTTCTTTTTTCTGCCAATCAGATTGATAACCGTCATGGCCATCACCGTCCACAGATATCACGCAGCCCGACAATAATAATGATAACCCCAATGTACCCGCCAGAATGAATGGCTTCATAAACAACTCCTGTTTTTAGTTTTATTCAATAACAATTTATGTGCGTCGTGATATTCACTTGATGATGAATATACAAAAACAACGCCAATATTTATCTATTTGATTTAAAAGACTATTTTAAATTTACAAAATACCTTAGCTCAGGTTAAATAGTCGTTACCGCTAAAATTTCGCTGAATTGACCAAACTCATGACAAAACCTTTATCCCAAATCGTGGCACTGTGCCAAACGCTAGCTAAAGAGGGGAAAAAACCAAGTGTAGGATTAGTGCGCAGCCGCGCAGTGGGAAAATTATCAGTACCTGATGCCATAAAAGGCATTCAAAGCTGGCAAGCGCAACCCGATCAGTTAGTGGAGTCTAATAAAGAAGCAAACACAACAAGTGCTGAGCCTGCCACGCTAGAAGATAGAGTGGCTAAGCTTGAAAAGCAGGTGCTCCATTTGACCCAGCAGTTAGCAAGTTTACGAGCGAATGTATAAATAATTAGTCAGTCGTCGGGTCAATTTCATCCAAAAAAGTCGCTAAGTCGGGGGATATTTGCTCTTTGGGCTGTAAACCAACTTGCTCTAACATCACCGCCCCCGTTTGGTTGTCCACGCTTAACACAAAATCATCTTCATCTGTCAGTGCAACAAAGATAGTCTCGGGCTGGCGTAATCGGCGTTTCATGAGTATGTGTCCTACGATATTTTGCTGAAGTCGTTCGAAATCTTCTTCGTTCCACGCCTGTAATATCTGTAACTTACCACTTGGGTGCTGCGCCACTATGTTGTCGCTCCAGTAGCGAGAATAAAATTGCGCTACATCGGGATGCAGTGTTAATTCTAACGCCTCTGATAGGTCTTTAAATTCAGATGTTTGCTCACGCAATACCGGTTTCCAAGGAATTGATGTGCCTGATTCAGGGGTCACGTCTGTAGCGTAACAAAGGGATGGCCAATCCTCGTCATACTCAATGGCCCCTGCTTCAGCATGCTCCTTAACAAAGGCTGCGAAACGTCCCATAAAATCATCTAATGATTGATTTACTGTTGAAGTCATATTGTGAGTCCGTACTTCGTTTCAAATACGGGATAATGTAGCATTAAATTGGATTCATCTTCTGGTAAAATAAGGCATAACCTAATGTAATATATCGTTAACCTGTCATCAGCTAGAGGCTCTTACATGCAAGATAAATCACTTCCTACAGATATCTTAAGCTCCTTAACATTAGGCAAAGCGACACAGTATAAAGAACACTACAGTCCGGATTTATTGCAAGGCGTTCCTCGCAGCCTAAACCGTGATGAACTCAATTTAGGTGACACATTGCCGTTTAAAGGGGTTGATCGATGGAACGGCTACGAATTGTCGTGGCTCAACCTAAAAGGTAAGCCAGAAGTGGCTATTTTGCGCTGTGAAGTACCTTGCGAGTCAGTCAATTTAATCGAGTCTAAATCGTTTAAACTTTATTTAAATAGCTTCAACCAAAGCAAAATCGAATCTATTCTTCATGTACAAAAGATGATCAGCAAGGATCTTTCTGCCTGTGCAGGCTTGCCAGTAAACGTGCAGCTTTTTGCGCGAGAAACGTTTCCTGGCTTACAGCTTGGCACCCTCGAAGCTCAGTGCATCGACGATTTAGATATTAGTGTCGACAACTACGACTTAAAGCCATCCATTTTGCAGGTTGAAGAAGAGCAGGTGCAAGAAACATTATGTAGTCACTTACTCAAATCTAATTGTTTGATCACCAATCAACCCGATTGGGGCAGTGTGTTGATCCGGTATCACGGCCGTAAAATTGACCAAGAAAGCGTATTACGTTATTTAATATCTTTTCGACAGCATAATGAGTTTCATGAACAGTGCGTAGAACGTATTTTCAGTGACATCATGCAATATTGTGAGCCGCAGAAACTGACTGTGTATGCACGTTATACCCGTCGCGGCGGATTAGACATTAATCCATTTAGAAGTAATTTCGAGAGTATTTATCCAGAGCTGAGATTAGCTCGCCAATAAAACAGCATCAGTCACATGTGAGCCACTGATTTTTCTTCACATACCCTTGCTGTTTTCATTTAAGGAAATCAATGAAAAGTATTCAGTTAAATCCCGTTGGCGCTATGAGCCAATTGTCCAAGTTAGAAGTCGACAAACTAAACCAATCTGCTGACAGTCAGCTTTACCACTTGTTTCGAAGTTGTTGCTTAGCCGTATTAAATAGCGGTGCTGAAACAGATAACTGTGAAGACCTATTTGAAGAGAACGCCAAGTTCGATATCCGATTAATCAGCCGTGAGCGCGGGGTAAAAATTGAATTAATTAACCCTCCTGCTATCGCCTTTGTGGATGACAAATTAATTAAAGGTGTACACGAGCACTTGTTCTCTGTGCTGCGTGATCTGCTCCATATGAGGGATAGCTTTGATGCGTCAGAGTTCCCTGGGGTGGCTGAATCAGCGTATATCACGCATAAAGTATTCGATATGATGCGTAATGCGCAAACCATTAAAAATACCGCTGAATTGAACTTAGTGGTTTGTTGGGGCGGGCACTCAATTGGCGAAACGGAATACCAATACACCAAAGAGGTAGGGTATCAATTGGGCTTACGCGAACTGAACATTTGTACGGGTTGTGGCCCAGGCGCAATGAAAGGCCCAATGAAAGGTGCGACAATTGGCCACGCGAAACAACGTTACCAAAATCGCCGCTATTTAGGCATCACCGAACCCAGTATTATTGCGGCTGAGCCACCGAATGCGATCGTGAACGAGCTCGTCATCATGCCCGATATAGAGAAACGTTTAGAAGCATTTGTGCGTATGTCCCATGCGATTATCGTTTTTCCTGGCGGAGCGGGAACCGCAGAAGAGCTTCTTTATTTACTAGGACTCATGCTAAATGAAGAAAATAAAGAGCAAGTGTTACCCATCATTCTTACCGGCCCCAAAATCTGTGAAGGATACTTTCACGCCATAGACAAATTCATTGGGGCAACCCTAGGTAAAGAAGCGCAGTCTCTTTACCAGATCATAGTTGATGACCCCACATTGGTTGCTCAGACCATAAATCAAAAAAGAGCAGATGTACGCGCCTATCGTAAAGCCCGCGGTGACTCGTTTGACTTTAACTGGTCATTGAAAATCGAAGAGGAGTTTCAAGTACCTTTCATTCCCAGCCATGCCAGTATGACAGCATTAAACCTGCATTTTGATCAACCCAAAGCAGAGCTGGCAGCAAATTTACGCAAGGCATTTTCCGGTATAGTCACCGGCAACGTAAAAGCAGAAGGCGTCAAACTGATCCGCGAGCAAGGTCCATTTAAACTCAATGGCGACCGAGCGCTCATGACCTTAATGGATGAACTACTACAATCGTTTGTTGTTCAGCAGCGAATGAAATTACCGGGCAGTGAATACGTGCCTTGTTACGAAATTATGTAATAAAATAAAACTGGGCGTGGTATTTTTAAGCATGGTGAGAGATTACCCGCTCAGTTTTTAAATTTTAATCATGACAGAACGACAAAAATGAATAAGAAAATAGTCACTCGTATTGGCATTGGCGTAGCTTTGTATGGTGTTTTTGTAGCAGCTGTATTGCTGTTTTACCCTGACAATGCTCAAGATATGGACTGGAAAGATCGTGAAGAGTACAACAAGGTTCAAGTTGCTAAACTTGAATTAGGGCAAACCAAACAACAAATATTAGCCTTGCTCGGCGGCCCTGATATCAGTGAAGCCAAAAAAACCGACGGTGGGATGTATCAAGTCATGTTCTTTCGTACGCAACATGTAAAATCAGACGGCATCACAACGCAAGACGAGTGCACAGCACTTCTCTTGCAGAATGACGAGTTAATTGCTTGGGGTGACAGTGCCTACCAAGATTATTTAACCTTATAAGGGTTACCCGCTCTGTGCCTGACAGTTTAATTAAACAGCAGTACCAGAGCTTACATAAGTTGCTGGCGTTCTATCGCCGCCCTGCCCCGGAACCAGACTTGGTTCAAAAAACGCTTGATTTCAATAACGGGTTATTGGGATTAGCGAAACAATACCCAGATCTTACCTTCGCACAAATACATCTTTATAAAGCGTCGCTACCGCGTCATTACAATTTAGCCTTCAGCGCTATTTTGATGACAGCGCTGTTATGTGTGCGCAATCGATTTAACGAAACAACCACGATTCAACTCATGAGCGCGGCCCTAAGTATTTTTGGGTTAGCTGAAGAAGCATCTAATGTTGACCAAAGTGAGCAGTCCGGCTTAGCAAAAGTGACACATCATGAACCACTGGCCAAAATATCCCCTGATACAGCATTTAGTCGCATCTTAACCCAGTACCAACAGGGCTTATGGCTACAAGGATATCGCCACAGCTCGTGGCTTAATAAAACCTTCAAAGAACACCTTAACCGATTACAGCACGAGAGCATCGACACATCTGTCTTGGCCTTGGCAATCCGGCTAACTTTGATGATGCACAATCCACAAAAAAAGACGAAACAGAGCTTTCAAAGCACCCTTGCATTAGTTGTTCAAAATTCGCCAAGTGCGCAAGCACAGTTATTAGAGCCGCTGATGGCATACCCAAGTGTCACGCCGCCTGGCACTTATGTCATGTTAGATGATGACTCGCTGGCTTTGGTTATCGGCATCGCAGGTGATAAATTGGTTTGTTATCCGCAAAGCACATCCCGACATACATCGATGCACTCCTCTCACTTTACTGTTGACAGGGTTCGCGTCAAACACGCTTACCCAACGCAAGCAATAAAGAAACTCAGTAATCTCACAACTTGGTGGGGAAATAATTGGCAGTTATTTGAGCAAGAGTCGAGCACGAAAGCAGAGTCGCCATTTATGCAAAGTTTTAAAATGAGCCGCCCCCCTGCAACCTTAACAGCAATACAAAGTCAGCTAAATAAACCGATTCAAGATATCAACAAATTGAGCTTGGCCATTGCGCGGGAGCCTTCATTTGCCCAGCACTTACGTAAGACCGCATCCCAAAGTAGTCGACAAAAACTTCCTATTAAAGACATTCAGCACGGCTTGATGATGCATGGATTCGAGCGCTCTGGCAGCATTATTATGCAACAAGCGCTGCTAAGTAGATTAAACCAACACCATTTCCCTTTGCAACGAGCGTTTATTAGCTTCGTACAGTTACGCGGCCACATTGCAGCGAGCTTAGCGAAAATAGGAAATATTGGCATTCCCGAACAAGCGTGCACCTTGGCATATTTTGCCTGCGTCGGCTTATTTACCCATGTTCAACTAAAAATTCAAACCCAATGGCAAAAAAGTAACCGTACTAGCTATGATATGACGACATTGGTGCGCTGCATAAAGCCGGAACAGCTACGCAGTCATGCAGTGTCCATGGCTGAAGCTTGGCAGCAGCGGCGTCACGAGATTGTCGCATTGAATAATTACCACGATGCGAATTACCTAACCGAGAATAAGCGAAGCCCTCAGGTCGAATTGGCTGCTATTTTGGGGATCAGCTTGATGCTGGCGAGAGAACTTTATTTTAGTGATGCCAAACGATGTGTGCAAAGCCAACAATATTGTAATAGCGCCTGTAAAGCCTTACGTATAAATGTGCAAGAATTAGCGCTTATCAAATCTGAAGCCTATGCCATCTGTCATAGTTTTTCACCGTTGTAATTCCGCGTTACAGCTTATCACAACTGGTTTTAATAGCGGTTTTGTGGTATAAATCGCGCCCTAAAAATAACGACTTGTGTGTTGATAAACATAGCACATATCGCTGTATTCATAGCAGCGCTCGACAGACGACAATTGACGGCCCCCCGTCAGAATTAACTTTAAGGATTAGTTTATGACTAAGCAACGCATTACTGTCATTCGTGGAGATGGTATCGGCCCAGATATTATTGACTCTGCACTACAAATTTTAGACAAAGTAGGCTGTGATTTTGATTATGACTTTGCCGATGCAGGCTTAGTTGCCCTAGAAAACCACGGGGAACTGTTACCACAAGAAACGCTTGATTTAATCGCTAAAAATAAAGTCACCCTAAAAGGGCCACTAACCACACCCGTTGGTGAAGGCTTCACGTCAATCAACGTGAGTTTACGTAAAAAATTCCAGTTATACGCCAACCTGCGCCCTGTATTATCGTTTAAAGGTACGAAAGCGCGATATGAAGATATCGACATAGTAACCGTACGTGAAAACACAGAGGGAATGTACTCAGGTCTTGGTCAAGTCGTGTCTGAGGACGGAAACGAAGCCGAAGCCATGAGCAAAATTACGCGCACAGGTGCTGAACGTATTTTGACCTACGCCTATGAAATGGCAATTCGTGATGGTCGCAAAAAAGTAACAGCTGTACACAAAGCGAATATTTTAAAGTCAACGTCTGGTTTGTTCTTAAAAGTGGCTCGTGAGGTGGCACAACGTTATCCGCAAATCGAATCAACTGAAATGATTGTCGATAACTGCTGCATGCAATTAGTGATGAACCCTCATCAGTTTGATGTCATTGTTACCACGAACTTGTTCGGTGATATTTTATCTGACCTTTGTGCTGGTTTAGTTGGCGGCTTGGGCATGGCGCCAGGCGCAAACATCGGGCAAGACTGCGCGATTTTTGAAGCCGTGCATGGCTCAGCGCCCGATATTGCAGGTAAAAACCTTGCGAACCCAACGTCGGTTATTCTTGCTTCCATACAAATGCTTGAATACTTAAACATGGGCGAGCAAGCTGAAAAAATCCGCTATGCACTAAAACAAGTCATTGAAACGGGCGACCGCACCACAAGAGATTTAGGCGGAGAGCACGGAACAAGTGACTTCACTCAAGCGATGTTAGAACGCTTATAAATCCCAAGTCTATTTATTATAAAGGGGACTCTACTGAGTCCCTTTTTTTCGCTTAGCACTATATAAGCCCCTTTTCTTTACCTTATTTAAAAGCGCGACTAGTCTTACTGCTGTGCAATTGCACCGAAATGGATCAATTAAACAAGGAGTTTCACTATGAAGAAGTTTATCGCTACCCTATTTTTTGCAGGTGTTTTATTGTCTGGTTATGTTGGCAACGTTGTTGCTGAAGCCAAAGTAGACAAAAGCAGTGTCACACAGAAGAAGTCGCAGAAGATCAATTTGAATACGGCAACAGCCGAGCAGTTAGTCACATTGCCAGGTATTGGTAAGAAAAAAGCAGCGGCCATCATCGCCTATCGAGACAGAAGTGGTAAGTTCGCTAAAATCAGCGATCTTACTAACGTCAAAGGTATAGGTAAAAAAATGGTGGCTAAACTCGCTGCTCACGTACAGGTCAAATAACGATTAACGTTAGAGTAAGGCATAAAAAAAGCCCCGTGATAGAAAACATCACGGGGCTTTTCATTTAATTAAGTATGTAGTTATTTCACAAGCGTCTGTAAAAACTCGTTAAACTCAGCACCTAATTCGGGGTGGCGCATCGCATATTCAACGTTCGCCTTCATGTAGCCTAGCTTGCTGCCACAATCATGGCTTTTGCCTTTCATATAATAAGCATCAACTTGCTCGGTTTGCATCAAAGAATCGATAGCGTCTGTTAGCTGGATTTCATCACCTGCACCAGGCGTGGTTTTAGCGAGAAGATCCCAGATTTTTTCAGACAAGACATAACGTCCAACAACAGCTAAATCTGATGGCGCATCTGACAGGTTAGGTTTTTCTACCATACCGTGCATCTTCGCTGATTCACCAGGTGACAATTCTGCACCGTCTAAATCAACGATACCGTACTTGCTAACATCTTCTTGAGGAACACTTTCCACCATGATTTGGCTGACTTGACTGGTATTAAATTTAGCCGTCATGTCTGCGAGGTTATCCTTCTTGGGATTACATGTGCCTTCATCAACAATAACGTCAGGTAGAACCACAGCGAAAGGCGCATCACCAACCATAGGGCGAGCACACAATACAGCGTGACCTAAGCCTTTAGCGACACCTTGACGCACGTGCATGATAGTAACGTCTTTGGGGCAGATTGCTTGAACTGCTTCCAATAACTGACGTTTTACACGCTTTTCTAGCGTAGCTTCAAGCTCAAAACTGGTATCAAAATGGTTCTCGATGCTATTTTTACTCGCATGAGTCACTAAGATAATCTCTTTTATGCCTGCATTCACACATTCGGATACAACGTATTGAATAAGTGGCTTATCAACAACCGGTAGCATTTCCTTTGGGATCGCCTTGGTTGCTGGCAACATACGCGTTCCAAGACCAGCTACTGGAATAACGGCTTTCTTTACTTGACTCATTTTACTGTCCTTTTACTGATAATCCACGACCTATTGCATAGTAATGCAAGCCGTATTCCAACATCATGTTGGGTTCAAATAAATTCCGTCCGTCAAAAATTAGCGGAGAAGAAAGTTTTTCTTTAATTAGTTCAAAATCTGGTGCGCGAAATGCCTGCCACTCAGTACAAATAACCAAGAAGTCAGCACCGTTGAGAGCTGATTCTTTGGTGCCCACTAGGTCTAAATCATCACGGCTACCGTAAATACGCTGGGTTTCTTCCATCGCTTCAGGGTCGTACGCTTTAACTTTAGCGCCCGCTTTCCATAAGTTTTCCATTAATACGCGGCTTGACGCTTCACGCATATCGTCGGTATTTGGTTTGAAAGACAAGCCCCAAATCGCGACTGTTTTACCTTTCACATCACCACCGAAGTGACGCATGATATATTCGAACAATTTCTCTTTTTGTGCGTAGTTAACTTCTTCAACTGCTTCTAGCACTTTCGCACTATAGCCAACACCAGTGGCACTGCGTACAAGCGCTTGAACATCTTTAGGGAAGCATGAACCGCCATAACCACAGCCAGGGTAAATGAATTGGTAACCGATACGTGGATCAGAGCCGATACCACGACGTACGTTCTCAATGTCAGCGCCCATTAACTCAGCGATATTAGACATTTCATTCATGAAGCTAATTTTTGTCGCTAACATGCAGTTCGCAGCATACTTAGTTAGCTCAGCACTGCGAATATCCATCACGATAATTTTGTCGTGATTACGGTTAAACGGTGAGTAAAGTTCGCGTAGCTTCTTCTCTGCAGACTCACTTTCAGTGCCGATGATAATTCGGTCAGGGCGCATACAATCATTTACCGCAGCACCTTCTTTCAAAAACTCAGGGTTAGACACCACGTCAAATGTAACGCTCTTACCAAGTGATTCCAGCGTCTCTGAAACTTTCGCACTCACTTTATCAGCAGTGCCTACTGGCACAGTTGATTTATTAATAATGATTTTATGCGAGTCCATGTGCTCAGCAATTGTCTTTGCCACAGACAAAACGTATTTCAAATCAGCTGAGCCATCTTCATCCGGCGGTGTACCTACCGCAATAAAAACAACTTCGCCGTGAGCGATGCCGCGAGCAGCATCGGTTGTAAAATCAACTCGCCCTGCTTCGTAGTTACTTTTCACCAAAGGGGTCAAACCAGGTTCATAAATTGGTATATGGCCTTGCTTTAATTTGTCGACTTTATTCTGGTCTACATCAACACAAACCACATCATGACCTACTTCTGCCATTACTGCTGCTTGCACCAAACCGACATACCCAATTCCAAATACTGTAACTTTCATCGAAGTAATATTCCTTAAATGTAAATTCAGGCGAATCATACCGCCTAATTATGACAAACTTTTGATCCTATCAGCTAAAGCAAAAACAATGCCTGAACGCCACACCGGATTTTCTGGTTATTTCAAGCCAAAAACTGTCTTTTTTTCGCGACTAACTTGGCATTTTACCCTTTATTGGTGCCAATTGGGAATGGCAATAAAAAAAGAATCCAATTAATCGCAGTATCAAGTACTAAATTAAGTACTAAAAGATTGATCTTGCACCAGTTCCTGCTGTAAATGGCAAGCCCTAGTATACTTTTGTTCGGTGTTAGGCAATGCTTTTACACTGCTTAAATAGTATTTTAATGATTGTTTTATCTACACCTATTGAGGTCAGTAAATTATTCCATTAGAATCGGGATAGTCTTGATTTTTACTTAACATGAAGGGAATGTATTATGAAAAAGATTCTTATGGCTGCAACAGCAGCATTAGCACTTGCTGGTAACCCAGTAATCGCTCAAGAAAATGCCGGTGGAAGTGGAGCTTCTGCAGCTACCGTTGGTGGTGTAGGTGTTGGTACTATTGCTGCTGGTGTTGTTGGTTTGGCTATCGCTGGTGCAGTTGTGTCTAACAACCGTGGCTCGTCTACTGTTGTTGATGGCGGCGACCCTGATCCAACTTGTAATGGCGATGACGCTTTAGTTGATGGTGTATGTGTTGGTACGACAACTACTGTTACCGTAACAGGTACTGGTACAATGACTAGCACAACTACCGTGCCGGTAACGTTTACCTACGCACCAACTATCTAAGCTTTTATGAAGTTTTTGAAAGCCGCCGACAATGGCGGCTTTTTTATTGGATGATTACAATTACCATAAGCGGAAATGCCGTTCACCATGCACTTTAAACCACTGATCTTTATTTTTATCTCCATTATTACTATTTGCAGTTGTGGCGGCACATACCACGCTTACTACGACACGTTAAAAATTGCCCTTAAAGAACCCCAAAATGCGAGTATGACCCTTGAAGAAGTCAACCAGTCAGCTATAGACCTTATGTCTGTTACTCGTGGCGAAAGACCCACTGCTATTATGGCATTAGCTTACCTTGAGAAAGGCCAACATAAATGGGTATCAGGCGACGACATCATGTTCGTCCTCGAGAAAGGAAGAGTCGTGAAAACTGTCGGCCTAGATAACGACCTTATTCACTCAATGAATACCATGGAAGACCCATTGAAAGATGCTAATCATTTATTAACAAACCGTCAGTGGCAATTTTCGCTAGATTGGGAAAATGACGAATACGGTTACCCCGTTACGTCTGTATTTAGTCAGCCAAAATCAGAAGAGCTAACGATATTGACGAAATCAATTGAATCGATACGATTTACCGAAACGTTGCGCTTTAAAGCCCCTTCAGAATATATCCAAACGACGCACGAATGGCATAATTACTACTGGTATGACAAAAGCAGCGGCACGCTTATTAAATCCAAGCAGACTCTCTCACCGTTATCAGAACCGATTGAAATGACGTACTTAAGCCGCATTGCGCGCTTATATTAATTATTTGAGCCTTAAACATGATCAAGAAATATAAATCGATATTGTTTGCAGTGATGACCAGCTTTAGCTGTGTGGCGACCGCGAACGTAACCGTAAAATGGAATGAAGTTGACTATACTTTCGACTCCACTGTACGTTTGACTGATGTCCTTTCTAAATTAGAACTATGCACTAATATTTATTGGCCATCGGCTGCTTTATTTATCCCTAATGATGTCGCTCTTGAACGAGCGCGGCAGTCCTCGTTAAGTAACCTCAATCTTCTTGCTAGTCGTTTGCCAAATGATACTTACGAGCAAAAAAGAGTCTTCGCAAATTTAACTAATGAACTTCAACATTGGCGTTTGGCCAATCGTCTATCCGTTAAGGTTGATTATGATTTAGCGCGTATATCTGCAGCCCACAACCCGCAATTTGATGACGGCTATTATGTTGTAAGTCTAAGTGAGCGCCAAGGATCCGTAGAAATAATTGGCGCTGTAACTAATACCATAGACACAAAGCATCTACCCCACACCGATGTGAGTGAATATCTAAACAGTGCAAATACTTCATCTTTAGCAAATAAAGACACCGTTACGATCATTCAAGCAGATGGACGAATAATAGAAGCCCCAACAGCGTACTGGAACCGACAACACCAAGAAGTTATGCCAGGCAGCATTATTTATGTTCCATTTAAAGAATCATTGTTTACACCTCAGTACGCAGAATTGAATCAACTAGTTGTGGCGCTAGCCAAAAACAGGCTACCCAAATGAGTCGCATGAAAAGAATAAATAGCAAACGCTTTTGTATTGTCTCTGTCAGCGCCGCTTTAAGCTTCACCTCAAATGTAAACGCGCAGTCTAACATCGAAGATTGGAACGTTGCTCCTGTCGGCAGCTCTTTGATGGTGCATGGTGGAACGGGTTTAATCCAAACCCCTACATCTCGGATGTTAACCGATGGCGACTTACGAGTGAGTTATACCGACAACGATGAGTATCGTTTTTGGTCAGGCACACTGCAGTTGTTCCCTTGGATGCAAACGACGGTGCGATACACTGACGTGCGCACCCGCCTTTATAGTCCTTATCCAGGGTTTAGTGGAGATCAGACCTTAAAAGACAAAGGGATAGACGTTAAGTTTCGCCTATTGAACGAGAGCTACTATCTACCTGAGCTATCAGTTGGCTTCAGAGATTTCGGTGGAACTGGTTTTTTTGAAAGTGAATTCATTGGCTTAAGCAAACGAGCAGGGAGTTTTGATTTCCACCTTAATGTGGGATGGGGATATCTTGGCACCTCAGGTAATGTATCAAACCCATTTTGCGATGTCTCCGACAGCTTTTGTGAACGCCCAGGCGGTTTCACTGGTAACGGCGGTAAAATCGACTATCAACGTTTCTTCAAAGGTCCGGCTTCAATTTTTGGCGGTATTGAGTACCAGACCCCATGGGAGCCGCTGCGCCTGACAGTAGAGTATGAAGGGAATAATTACGTCAATGATCGTGCAGGCTCACTGGAGCAAGATAGTAACTGGAACTTTGGTGCCAATTATCGCTGGAATAATTTTGATTTTAGTGTGAACTATCAGCGCGGTAATACTCTCGGTTTCGGCGTAAGTTATAACTTCAATTTACACACTATCTCACAAATCAAAATCGATAAGCCACCTCGCCCGCTCACTGATGAAAGAAACGATTTTTCAGTCAGCAACATCAATGGCCAACGAATGACGCAAGATTTGTATTATCAAGCAGGCTTCGCACTAAGCACTTCCCATATAACGGATGACGCAGTCACTATTTATGGTCAGCAAACCAGTTACAGATACGAAGACGAAGCCACCGAACGTGTAGGTCGAATCCTCGCTTCAGAACTGCCTGACACAGTAGATACGTACAAAATAGTCAATACCTCAGGTTCGGTACCAATGGTTGAAACCGTCGTTAACGCAGCAGAGTTTAAACGCCAAGCGAGATATAAAACATTGGAGCCAGATTTAAAACGTAGTTACCAGCGCATGGACGTCAGCGACGAAAGTGTGAGCAATTTTAATCCTAAAAATACTAGTGGTTTCTTTACCGGCATAGAAGCATTTTGGATCCAAACATTCGGAAACCCGGAGGAGTTTTACCTTTATCAAGGCGGTGTTATGGTAAATGGTGGATACAGTTTCGATGGAAAAACCAGTGTTGTGGGCACAATTAAGGCTAACTTGTTGCAGAATTTCGATAAGTTTAACTTCACTCGCGATCGTGCCCCTAGCACACTGCCTAGAGTAAGAACGAATGTTCGGGAATATGTTTCAGGCCGAGATATAAGCCTAGAAAACTTATACTTACATTGGAATGACAGAATAGCAGACAACTTATATGCCCAAGTCTATGGTGGTTATTTAGAAACCATGTATGGCGGCGTGGGCGGCGAACTACTTTACCGCCCAGTTGATAGCAACCTAGCGTTTGGTTTCGACATAAACTACGTTCAACAGCGGTCTTGGGAAAACGACATAGACTTCTTTGACTATAAAGTTCTTACTGGCCATGCAAATGTCTTTTGGCAACCTGAATTCTTACCTGATACCCTTTTAACGGTCAAAGTGGGTCAATATTTGGCTAAAGATAAAGGCGTTACAATTGACTTTGCCAAACGCTTCGACAGTGGAATTGTTGTAGGAGCATACGCAGCGATAACCAATGTAAGCTCTGAAGAATACGGCGAAGGTAGCTTTACTAAAGGCTTCTACCTTACCATCCCATTCGACTTGTTCTCCCTCAAGCCAGCCAAAGGGAGTGGTAAAATACCGTGGATCCCAATTTCACGAGATGGTGGTCAAGCACTTAATCGCCCTATCGAGCTGTTTGGTGTTACGAACGAACGCTCTCCTTTCGCTCGATAGTAACTCAGAACGGAATAAAACACATCTGGCGAGATCCCCCGCCAGATGTGTCTTTTTTTGTGGAGAATTTATAAAAGATTCAAGTGAAACTGGAAGAAGAACCACATTTTTCAGGCTGATATCAGTTCTTAAATGGTAGAAATGTGGGCATACGAAAGGGAGTGCAAACTATTGGAAATTAGGCTTGTTTTGAAAGATTGTTTCTAAAAAGTGTTTACCAGTGCTGACTAAAAGAACCATCTCGTTTTAATAATCCGTCAATTATCCCACAACACATAAATTTTACCCGTTGCCAGCGATCTGTTTGCAAAAATGCATTCGCGAAAAAGCGGATTGGCATGCATAAAAGATTGCGCATCTTCCAATACCAGGGCACATAACCTCTGCGGCTTAAAATAAGAATATTTCGGAATTGGTAGTACAAACGAACCGGCGAACCCACTTTATAAGTAACACCAGCAAATTTATGACGGGCATCTCCGAGTTGATGAACCATTTCTACCTTTTCGGCGATCGCAACCATCTGGTTCTGCTGCTTAGCACGCCAGCACCATTCGTGATCGACACCATCGATAAACAAAGCTTCGTCTTTAAAGCCAATCGTTTCAAGCTTAGATAAATCTATCATCATACCAGAAGAGATAATCTGCGTTACACAAACTAAATCATCATAAACCGATATCTCTCGTTGCACTCTAGGCTTAACCGTTTTCTCGGTAAAAGAACAAATAATGCGGGGACCTATGGCCACTAAAGGTCTGTTTTCAACGCGTGACGCAACCATCAAAGAAGACAAACGAAAAGCAAAGTCACTATCGATAGAGCTGTCTTGATCGAGCAAAATACCATATTCGCAATTGGCTGCTTTCAAATCGCGTAAACCAATATTATGCGCTGCGGCAATGCCTATGTTGTTCGGGAAATGATGATAGTGTAAGTTGTCATGATCGAGCGATAATTCAGTGGGCATAGGGGAATTATCGACAATACTCAATACATCTACCTGCTCCACCACACTTAATAAAAGTGGAAGTGTCTGAGACAACTCAGGCTTGTAAAGGATTATTGTCGCGCCAATCACTCGTGTTTAACTCGCTTGTTTAAAAGATACCGGTCTATTTTATACGCTAGTTTAACAAGTTTCGCTGGCATTAGCCGTAATATTAATACACTACATGCATAAACAATATTCCCGACACCATAGCGCTTAAGCACTTTCATTGTGTAAAAGCGCGCTTTAAACTCGTTTAACGACTTGCCGTAACCTCTGCGCTTGTAAAAATCATTTACACGGCGAAACTTTAAAAGCTTATCTGGCAAGTTTGCAAACTTAAATCCAGCCGCGGCAAGCTCAGCCCAGAAGAAGTAATCTTGAGTATTCTTTAAGTCACCACGATAACGAAAACCTTTCTGAAAAACATCAAAGCGAATAGCGACTGTCGGGTGATTAATAGAACAACGCTTAGGTAGAAACCGCATAATTTCATGATGTTTCAAAGGAAGCTTGCGTTGGCCAACTTTTTCGCCGTCTTCGTTTATCTCTGTCAGGCCACTGCCTAAAACTGAGATAGTAGGATTTGCTTCTAAAAACGCTATTTGTTTCTCTAGTCTGTTGTTTAAAGAAATGTCATCTGCGTCCATGCGAAAGAAAAACTTTGCTAAAGGCGCATTGACCGCGGCCCAATCAACCACAAAATTCATACATCGGCTTAAACCAACATTGTGCTGTGCCTGAACCATTTGAATATTGTCACACCCATTAGCCTTTTTGAAAAGTAATGCGCGAAGTTTCAATGGTATTTCACCGTCGATGACGATCACATAAATGAAATCTTTATATGACTGTTGCAATACACTGTTAATCGCTTCTTCGACCCACTCAATTCGGTCTCCAGCATATACGCCCATACCCACAATTGACTCACAGGAGCGATACTTTACTGTTTCACTAATAATTTTAAATGAATTACTCAACTTGGAAAGCGACCTTAATTTGTGTTTTTATTTTACTGCAAGCCACTAGGGTTGACGTCTCGTTGGTGAAGGAGAATTTTGACGGCGGAGTATAGCAAATTTATGTAAATAAGTACTAAAGCGATCTTTAGTGCTAAATGCCACTTTTCCCGAGCTCTGCTATTGCTACGAATATTAACGTTTGAATTGATATTGAGAAAAATCCGGAAGTTTTTGTACCTGTTTGAGGAAGCTCTTAATCGCTTCAGATTTGATCGACTCTTCATCCACAACCAAATTATTATAATGCTCGTAGTATGTGATTATGTCTTTAAAAGCTGCATCTCTAAATTGTTTAACATCCGAGGTATCAAACATTAAATGCAACTCATCCTGCAAAAACTTGAACAACTCACCATGCACCAAAACACTTAAAGCTGAACCGTGCGCAGTCTTCTGACTTCGTTTTGGCAAAAATAGAGAAGGCAAAGTTTTCACCGAGGTAAAAAAAGAGAACTTATTCACTCTAGCTTCAAGTATGGCATTAAATACTCCGGGGCAACTAGGGCGTCTGGCTATGATATATATACTTGCGTCTAACTCACCAAGTAACTCCAATATATGCAACGCTCCACCTTCAGCAAAAACGATCTCATCAGCACCTTTATAGGTTTGCAATTGCTCTAGTAAGGTATGTTTTTCTGGGTAGAAAATGTGGAAACCATTCCGTTTGAACAATGCTTCTAAGTAAGATTCCCCTGCGTATGCTCCTCTTAAAGAAAAATGAATCCGGCTTACATACACTTTTTTATGCAAACTAACATTAGTTCGAACGCCGTTTTTTCGTTCGCATCTAATAAGAAATGACTTATAACTGTTATTTATGGGTAACTGGGAACGAAAATAGCTAGCTTGCTGCGGAACATCAAGCGCCTCATAAGACGAAGCCGAAAACTGAAGTTTGAGTTTGTTCTCGGGGATCCCTAAGTAGCCTAATACCTCATTAAACACAGGTGGCAACTTGTAAGTATATTTTTGGATGAAATTCAATTTTTTTGCACACTGGGGAAGAAAAACTACTCCTGCATAACTTACATTATTCTTTTGCGAATGTAGGTCGTAAGCCCATGTACGGTGTATACATTCAGCAAGGAAATGGCCAAAATTTTTGAATATTGGTCCCCCGAAGAGATATCGACCTTTCTTGACCGATAATTTACCAGACCAGGAATGTAAAAATTCAGTATCCGTTACAATCTCTAACTGAGATTGCGCCTTATGAACTGGGCCCCAACGACATTGATGAAAATTACCTTTGAGAGTAGTGGATATTACACCACCTTTAACATTATCAGGATTACTGCCTGCCGCCATAGGTAAAACAGTTGCGTTGTGCAACTCACAAAGTTCTGCTGGCTTAAGTACGGTATTGTCTGTTAAGTCATTCGGGTTATTAATAAACATAAATAATATTGACTAATCTTTGATCGAAAAATTTTCGAACCGCAGCGTTAAATTCGGATTATATGCAGGGTCATTATTTATGATATCAGCCCATGTTTGTTGCAAATAATTCAGTTCATTTTCAAACCGTTGACGCTTTTCGAGGGTATCATCGGCTCCTCTGGATATAGATTCATAATGAAAGAGCTCCGCTTCGGCACAAAACAGGTTACGACGGCCTAACGCTAAAATTCGAAGACAAAAATCTACATCGTTAAACGCAACACTGAGCTGCTTTTCATTCAGACCACCAACCGCCTCATAGTCCACTTTTTTGACAAGTAAGCATGCAGCAGTCACTGCACTAAAATTATGTGTTGCCACTAGCCGATTAAGATAACCAGAGTGATAACGAGGAAAGTACTTATGTGCATGACCTGCACCTCCGCCATACCCCATCACTACGCCTGCGTGCTGAATACGCGTATCTGGATACAATAATTTAGCGCCTACACATCCAATATCAGAACGGAGCGTTTGCCCCACCATATCACCTAGCCAAGTAGCGCTTATGACTTCTATATCATTATTAATCAACCCAATGATCTCGCCCTTAGCTTGGCGAACGGCGAAATTATTAATTGCCGAATAATTAAATTCATAAGGATAAGATAATACGGTGACTTTAGGCTCAGAGCATTGTAATTCATCAAAGTAGGCTAAAGCATCTTGATCGTCAGAATTATTGTCGATCAATAAAATATCGAAATTTTGATAGCTTGTTTTACTCAGAATCGAGGTAATGCAGGTTTCCACCAATTCTTTGGCGTTTTTGGTTGGAATAACCAATGTCACGAGTGGTTGCGAATTTTTATGCCAATCGAGTTTCGCTACAGCGCTTTCCACGCCTTTGGTAACAGTGAATTCACCTCGATTAAGTTTTGCTAATTCTTTATGCCAATACATCGGCTTATTGTTAGTTTGATGAAGTAAACACAGAGGAATATGTTTGACCACCACATTAGGATCCTGAAGATAACTATCAGCCAGCCAGCGTGCAATTGAGCTCAAGCCTTGATTCTCATTTACAAAGTGAGCAAACCGTTCGATAGCACTCGCCCCTTGCAAAAACACCCCCGTCCTCACGTAGCCGGTGGTTAGTTGAAGATCAGGATTCCAAGAAGGGAAAAATTCTGCTTGATGACGTTTGCCAGAAACACTAACGGTATCGATATCACAATAAAATACGCTAGCGGCGTTGGATATTTTTAAATAATAAGTAAATACGTTAACTGCGGATGGATGAAGAACGTCCCCCCCTCGCAAGATAATCAAAGGCAGTGAAACAACCTCACCAAGCAGATCTTTGCTAGCTCCAAGGAACTTGTCTGACGAGTCACGAAGCTGAGTCAATAAGCGCTCCACCAAAGCATCCTCACCGCAGAGATAAATCCCGTGTACGCTAGTATTTTCCAAAGCCTTATTTATAGAATGAAGGTCATTTTCGGGCTGGCCACTTAAGGCTATTAGGCAGTTGACTTGCTCATCGGAAACATCCTTCGCGCATATAGCTCCAATTTCTTTAGATTGCCTAGCGATCGTTTTTATGTACAATTTTTGCAGCTTTTCAGGGCTCGGAAAACCATAAAACAGACCAGATTTTTGCAAACTGCGGCTGTATAGATTAAAGAGCCAAAGGTTTTGACGCATCTTTTTTCTGATATTTATCGGAAATATGCCCACAAATAATTTGAGAGCTAACATGATTTGTTTCACAATTTTTTGTTTCAAAGGTACTTCTTTCTGTAAAATTTGGATATGCAATCGTTAGCTCTTTTACGTGTGAACAAGTGCCCATCTCAGTTTCAAGAAACTTCGTCCACCTGCTGACACTCTAACTAATAACCGATAAACTAATTATCTTGAAATTATGACAACTTAGGAACCGACACTTATTTGTGTACTCACCGCTAGTGATTCACCAAGTTTAAATGAAAACGATTTACTTTGCAGCCAGAACCACCAAGCGTTGGGGTATATTTGGGTATTGCGAACAGATTAAATACTCTATAAGGTTTTGCCCCCGCTAGTCTAAGCGAAGTTTGTCAGTATAGCTTCGTAGCAAAAAGCGTACGAGCAAGAGTGTAAGGTAACCGCAAAATCATACCGCATTACCTTGCTTTATTTTCATAAGGAAGACAGCTTAAATGACAAGGCACTGAGATTTTGGGAGCTTAACCAAAATGCATTAAAGTCACCTTTGATCATTTTAGGCCTTATACACAATTCAACAAAGAAAATTTTTCCATATATATTCGGAAAATAACCTTTATGAAAAATTCAAGTTTTACAGTTTTGGTACTTAATTAATGAATATAGCTATTTTAATGATGCAAAAAAATGAGAGTGAGCTACTAGAAAAATGGGTAGCTTTTCATTCTTACTTAGTAGGGAGTTCAAATTTATTTATATATGACAATGGTAGCCAGAATGAGCGTGTTATTGAGCAATTAAAGATCCTTGAAAGCAGTGAAGTGAACGTGATTTGGGATTTTAACAGCAAATCGGACTATGAAGAAAGAGGCTCGATTTTCTGTAATAAAATAAAAAACCTAGATAAGAAAGGTTGTTATGATTTCTATATGGTAATCGATTGCGACGAGTTCTTAGGTGTAGTAGATGAAGAAGGAAATATAGCATTTGACCCATTATCGTTAGAATATAGTCTTTTAAAATATCAGGATAATACTGAACTATTAATGATCGACAGTCAGTATTACAATTCCAGCATAAGTCCGTGTTGGTTTAACAAGCAACCCTTTCGTAAGTGCTTCTTCAAAAAGAATACAATTTCAAAGCTTGACCAAGGTTTTCATCACGGTCAGGTAACGACCTCAGACAAAGAACTTAGAACTAATTTAATTCATGTACACTTTCATAACAAACCGTATGAAATTGCTAAGATTCATGCCAAGGAAAAACTTACCGGAAGGGTCGATAATTTCAACTTGGAATCATTAAAGAACTATACTGGGAAAGGTTTTCATTTAGTGAGATTTTTCTTGCAAACAGAAGAAGAGTATATAAAAAATCAAGTCGCCTTAAATCATATAAAATCTACCTCGCTATTCGATAAACTAAAACAATTAGATATGAATTGGCCTTTTTTTCATACAATCTTAGACGCTAGAAGAAAGTTGGGGTTTACTGAAGAAGACGATAGCTTTGAGAAGGTGTTACCAAAATTTAGAGGTTCAATAGATTATATCGCATTCGAAGGTAAATACCTAAAAATAAAAGGGTGGGGCATCGTAAATTACAGTCGTCCGATAAAACATATATTTTTAAAATTAAAAGACAATAAACGACTCAAATTTGAAATTGTTGAAAGGATAGAGCGCAGGGATGTTAACAAATTGCTAAATGTAAATGGCAGCGCTTTAGGCTTTTCCGCTGAACTGCTTCGCTCTGATTTAATAGGCATCAGTGATGCTCCAAGCAATACATCGCTCATAACATATCTGGACTCTGAATGTGCTTATTATGAATTTGATATGCAAAAAAGACATAGAGAGTTTGATTATTTCTTTACAAATGACCAAGCAGGTTAATAGTCAATTATGAAGAAACAGTTATATATCCACGTCGGCCCACCGAAAACGGGTACATCGATATTACAAAGTTGGTTAAGTCAACACGCGACAGAGCTCAGCGATTCTTCGAAGATTTGTTATCCAATGCATGGAGTTGACGAAAATCAAGTTAGTTCAGGTCATAATCAAATATTTTTGGAAAAGGCGCCCGGGAAAAAATCAATTTTTTCCCATGAAAAATTTCGAAATTTATTAAATCGATTCGATTCTAGTGACTTGAACATTTTACTACTCAGTTCAGAGTATTTCTTTTATCAGATTCCTGAGTTTTTAACCTACACAGATGAATACGAAATTAGATTTATTGCCTATATTCGCCCAGAGTATGAATTCATTGAGTCTATATACAATCAATCAGTAAAGAGAAATCGCCAGAATATGCCAATGGCAATGAGGCGAGAAATTAGATACACATATTTAGATACTTTGATTGAATATATTGAGAAATATGGAAGCAAGTACTTTTTACTGAGAGCTTACGGTGCAAGAAGCTTTTTTAATGAAAATATAATTATCGATTTCCTATCTATTTTCGATTTTCAAAATCCCCATACAAAAGATCTCAGTATACCAATAATAAACTCATCTTATAGTTTCGATTGTTTAGAATTCAAACGATGGACAAATAAATTTTTAACAGAAAGTTTGGATAATACACTTGATAAAAAGCTGCAGGCGTACACTGGTGGAACCAAAGATTACACTTTACTCCCTCATCAGACATATCTCGATTACAAATCAAACAGCAGAGTTAAAATATCTAATATAAATAATGCCTGTTTTATCGAAAACTATGAGAGTTTAATTGAGTATATCGATAATTCAAAACGTCCAGTCTATATGCATCAAGAACTATATGACGAACACCTAATTAAGGTACTTAACTTTCTAATAAGCAAAGACGTCGGATTCGCCAAGAGTCTTTTTAAGCTGATACAGAACAGTAGTGAACTATCAGAAAGTGACAAGCATAAGTTATTGATTTTTAAATCAACGTTAGAAAAAGCTAGAAAAAGAAATTTCCTCTATAGGTTTATCGGCAAACTGTTAGATAATTTTAGTTTCAATTCCCCTTAATCCATATAAATAGGTTAAATATGCATAACTTGAGTGAAGAGAAGTGGTTGGCGCAAAGATACAACATAGAACCATGGTCAGCCAGCACCTTTCAGAATTCAGAGCAGGTACAGGTTCAGCTGATTTTAGCAAAAATGGCAAATGCGAAAATAGGCAAGAACTGCTATATAGCCCCTGACTGCAATTTTTTTACAGATAAAGCATCACTGGGTAACTCAGTTAAAATCGCATCTCTAGCGACTCTTAGAGGGAACATCACATTAGGAAACGACGTTTCAGTAAACCCACTTACAAATATAATTGGAACAGTCAATATCGGTAACGCTGTTCGTATAGCAAGTTCAGTACAGATCTTCGGTTTCAATCATGGCTTTTCAAGAATCGATAAGTATATTAAAGACCAGCCAATAACCTCTCAAGGTATTAATGTTGGAGATGGTACATGGATAGGTGCAGGTGCTACGATATTGGATGGTGTAAGTATCGGCACAAACTGCATCGTAGCAGCTGGAGCTGTGGTAACGAAATCCTTCGAGGACTTCAGCATAATTGGTGGCAATCCAGCTAGGCTATTGAAAACACGTCTAACCCCTGGTGCAAAAAAAGTGTCGTTGACCTATTCAGTTAGATCTAGTGAGAAACTAGATTTCTGTGTTGACCTACCCATCACCGGGTACTTAGACAACTCTCAAGCATCTATCAATGGATGGTTTGCAACAACTCATCAGTTCGATGGACTATTTCTTATTACCGACAATAAAAAAGAGTCTATCGAATTAAACCAAAAGCGTGATGACGTGAAATCACACTTGGAAAAATATAGGCCTTCACTGGCTGAAAGCGGCAAAATTTGTGGATTTTCAACACCAAGGCTCAACAACAATCATCAAATAGCATTACAGGTCGGGCGAAAGCTTATTGAATTATGCTCTATTAACTTGCGTTAATAGAGCATAATTGTATTTAAATCATGATATAACCACTTACTAAAATATAGTTCAAGAATATTTTTTACTTAAACGACAAGTAACCTTGGCATGTTTATCATAATAAAGTAGTGCAGCAAGTTCTATGTGGTCGAAAAATAAAAGAAAATTAATCGTCAGTATTGTGAAAACTATTCACCAAAAAATGGATAGCGCCCGCAGTTTGATACCAATCCACCCCACTTTAAAATTTCTTTTTCATTCAGAGTGTTAGTCAATACAACAGGATAGCCTGCTGCCTGCCACTTGTCTTTCGGATGAAGAATATGCATATTGGATAAACCGAAATCACCACATATTTGCGCGTCAGAACGTACACTGTCACCAACATGTATATGTGATTTCCCTGATGCAGCGACGTTATCTTTAACATATTGCCACATCGTACCTGCGTCTTTGCGCATTCCCAAATCGCTCGAAACAAGAAGTTTAAAAGGAATGTTAAGACCTATTTTTCGCAACATTCGCTCTACCTGTGCATGTGTATAATAAATATCAGTGATAAACCAAATATCACGGCCCGAATCGCTTAATCGATTAACAACATTGACCATTTCATCTTTCGGCTTAATCATGTCTAAATCTAACTCAAATTCTAAGTCTAGATACTGGCACTTATCATTTTCATTCCAACTGAGGTCTTCTGCTAATGCGTCGTATACTTCGGTAATGCAGACATCACCTTTAAATGATTTTGCCTCTCTGAGCAACAACTCCGCGCTGTTGCGAGCGGCTATAAATGCATAAGGGCTGTCAAATACTCCTTTATCAGCAAGAATTTTTCCAAGTTTCAACTTGGCATAATCAGGCTCGGTAAAAGCTCTACGTAGCATGGTGTCGAAAATATCAAATGACACTATCTCGAAATGGCTAAGTTCATTTAAGAGTTGTTCGGGATGCTTATGATATTGTGCGAATATCTGGGATTTATCTAACGTAAAACGCCCAGCAGGAGGATAATAAAAGAACTGCTTGTATCCTTGCTTTTCACTTAACAAGCCTATCGAACGCTCTAGCGCATGTAACCATGAGCCATCATTAGGCAACGGCTCTTTAGGAAAGTCATCGTATGTGAAAGATTGAGATAATAGAGGCGCTAGCGCATCAGGCCTAGCCCAAAACATCCCACCTACAGGATAATTTACAAAATCTTGCGATATATCGATGCCCCAACGTTCAACAAAATCACTGGCAAAAGCTTTGTTGCACGTCCAGTGATTTACCCATGATGGCATCATCCAAAATGAGGTCGGATAATAGATGCCAAAATCTGGGTTTTTAGCAAATAAGCGTAATATAGATTTAACAGTGTGCTTGTCTTTCAATAAATACTGATTCAGATAGTCAAACCACTGTGTTTGTTCGCGACCTGAATATAATGACTTTTTAGAATGCAAATGGCACATCAAATCATACTCAAGTAACTCTTTGCCAAACTCCACAAGCATAGGACCAAAATTTCGACCTCTATTTGGGGTTACAACTACCTTCAATTTATTCACTGTGCCCAATTGAGAAAAATGCTCATTTGCCTTATGAGCGATCTCATCTGTTGAAGCGGCAACAAAAACATCAATATTGATTGGGAATGTCTTTAGGCATTCAGCAAATTTTTCTATAAAATCTGCATAGAATATATGCAAACATATTGCGACTTTTTGCTGACGCCAAGTACCTGATTCCTCCGGTATCAACTCATCTACCGGGTTCCAACGGGATAATGCAGGGGATGATATACGCCCTTCGTTGCGACCGTGGTTCATAAAATGAACCAAAGGGCTTATTCCTGCATGGTAGATATCAACGTTTGCTCTGAGATAAGTTTCAGTATCAAATAAAGCTGAGGGGTTTACATTAGCAAATTTAGATTTGTGCAAATAATCTTCAAACGCTCTAAGAGGATGGGAGAAATTGCCGTAATGCGTCTCATACCATTCAAGATTAAATAACCCCTCTCTGGTCGCCCGTTTAAACGCTTTACTAACGCGCCGTTTCGTTTGGAGTTCGAAATTGTATTGAGCCTTTCTAATTTTACGTTTTATCTTGTCTAGCATTGCTTACTACAGTCCAAAAAAAGTTACTGGGTTAACATTGGGATTACCTGAAATAGCATCATCAACATCAAACATCGGCCAAGTCGCACTCGGCAACATATTGCGTTTAGTCGCGTATTGCGTAAATAACATTTCTATTTCGCCAGTTGAATAACGAATATTGTTTTCAAAAGCAAATTCAACAAAATCTATTGCCCCTTCAAAAATAGCCGAGAGTTCTTGAAAATTATTCTGCGCATAGGCTTTTCTCGCGAAGGTGAATTTGAACGAACCATCCACTTTACTCTTGTGTATATCGATGAATTGGCCTTGAGGAGCCGTTAGTAAGCCTTCGAGAAATAAAGAACGGTCTAACATAAGGTACCCCTCCCCCATCTTAACACCCGATTTGAAAGCCCCACTCATGCTCGCCGTATTATTGCGTATCGATTGAGTTCCGGATTTAGTCGCGATGAAATACATCCCTTGAGTATCTATTTCGACAATACTCGTCAATAATTTTTGGATAGTTCCCGAGTAACCCACATCCAATAAAAGCGGCTTTTTGGCCTTGGTCAAACCCGTTGACTGCAGGTATTCTTTATAAAGCTCAAGAGGTTCGCGTGTTACTCTGCCCAAATTATTCGATGCACCAAGCAACAAGGCTTTCACATCATTCTTCTGGTCAGGTAGCCCCCATTTACGCTCTAATGCTTCTTCATTAAAGAGCTTTTCGGCTTCTCGTTCGGTCAAGCCATAGCGCCTGATTAATAAAGCTTTAAGCGAACCAGAAAAGCTATGAGACAACGAATAATCCAATGAAAATGAATCGTCCATGCCAAGCCGAAACAAAAAGGAACGAGATGCGTAGATATAACTTGAGTTTAACTTAGCCATCAGAGACTTGATTACAAGTCGCTCGTAGATTCGTTGAAATAAGTACCCTTCACGGGCTAAAAAGCCTAGATAATCGATGTTATTTTGCGAACAGTAGGAGCGGATGTTGAAAAAATATTCACTGCAAATGGGGCCAAGAAAGTTTTGCCCAAATTCGTAAAGAGAAGTTTTTTTGTTCATGTTTGATTCAATCCATTTTTAATGGGTCTAATTAATTTCGCTGTAATTACTATTTAATACGAATTAACACATAACTAAGTTGTTTTGGAAAGACGATTACATTCGCTCACCCGTACTCATCTTGGGAGCGAGGATTGAACGAGAATTTTAACGGCTTGCTAAGCCAATACATTAAAAAAGGCACGGATTTAAGGACCGTTACAAACGAACAGGTCGCTGACGCGCAACGGGCACTTAACCTGAGGCCAAGAAAATGTCTTGGGTACAGACAACCCTTAGTTGTCTTCAATGAGCTACGCCGCGCAGCTTAATTTAGCGAGTGGTGCACTTATTATCTGAATTTGGGTATACTAAGAAAAAGTCACTTAACTCCGCATAATTGGCTTAGCGTTAATTTGCTCATAAATATTAAGATCTATCTGTATCAAAGGATTAAGGATCGCCCTTAGTTTTTCATCCAACCGTGATTGCTCTATTTCTCTCAAGTTTGTATTAGTCATCATTATTTCACTCGACACCTGTTTAACTTCCAATTTTTCGATTGAGGGAAAACTTAGATTAGATAATAAAGTAGAAAGTTTATTACTAAAATTTCCAGACATTGTAATAACTTTCATTTTTTCTAGTCTACTTAATGCTAGAGCGAACGAGTCATCCTCTAATAATTTTCTCTCGTCGGGAACACATTTAATTACTTCACTGTCATAGGACTCCCAGCGAACAAGCGGTAATTTGGTAGTCAGTGCTCGAACATAAGCATTATGGATAGAGTGATGCATTCTTATTTCAGGCAAACTAAAAAAATCATAGATGTTATATTTGTGTGAAAAATGGACTAGCTCCATATGATTTTTTTCGGCAAAATCTAATTTATGACTTCGTAAAAAATTATATAACGATACTAGCCTATCATAAGGATCCCTCAAAATAGTTACTATATTTTTATTTTCATGGGGTAGATCTATTATTGATTGATAGTCGAAATGTCCTGAAAAAAAATGATATTTTAACAATGTATTTCTCGAGAAATTTGCTAAACCATTATGTCTTTCCTCGCAAATTAGTGAACGAGAAAAATTCCCAAGCAGGGCATTATGAAGTGTGGTGCCGGCACATTTAGGGATATGCATAAAAACCAAACATGATGAACCACTTGAGTTGCGCCGCGCGATAGGGTCAAATAATGGCGCTTTGAGGGCTTTATTAATTTCCTCAAACTCCTCTGAATTTAAAAGCATTGACCTCAGAGCCTCAATTGTTTGAAATTTGGCTTTACAGGCTTCAACACGTTGCGAGTCTTCAGGCCGTCTACCTAATACAGCTTGGTAACATATATTAATTTCATGATCTGTAAGCATAGACTTCACATTTATATAATTCGAATTAATTGCTGTCATTTCCTAACACTCGGAATCAAACTAAATTATTTAATAATGTTAGACTCCAAAGAATAGCAAGTGATATTAACAAAGCCACCAAGCCTATCGAAGAGCGATACTAGTTCGGGAAGCCTGACATTAGCCCCCGATTGAACTCTTTATTCTAGTACCTTTAACAAGTAACACACCATGACCAAGTTTGCAGGAAAATATGTTAAAATTTACATCAAAATAACTATCAAACTTCATTTTTAAACTTTGATAAAGCGTATCTAAATAATAGTTCATCTAAGTAGGTATTCCGTTTAATAAGCAGATCATGCTTTTCTGTCAGTTTCTCCCTGACTACAGATTTAAAATCACTTGAACCTTGATTGACAAGATCTTTCAGTACCATTTTTTTCTCTATTCGACCTTCAAAGCTTAAATTTAATTTTTCTGATAACCGTTTTACCGATTCATCAAACTCTTCCAATAAACCGAAGAACTCAAGTGAATCTAATTTATTTATTGCCTTTTCAAGTAAAACCTTGTCATGTGAATTTAATCCACTGATATCGCCGTATTTACGAAATTCACCTGTAGGTACACATCCGGTAAGTAACTGAATATAAGGGTTGAACGTATTAGCACCATCTCGTATATTTTCCAGTTCTAAAAAATCACAAAAAGAATACCTATTTGACAATATAGGTAGTTGCTGTGACTCATTAGTAATTACGTGAGAGCGCCAAAAATAGTAGGCGGAAATCAATCGCTCTTTCGGTTCTCGTAAAAACGTAATTACTTTATTATTTACACCAGGAATTAAATCACAAGTAGGTAGACTATAATGACCAGAAAAAAAAGTATAATTGACCAACTCTCCAACTTTAAAATCCCATAACGTGTCATATCTTGCAGGACAAATTTTCTCTTTATCAAAGTAACCACATAAAAACTCATGAAGAGTGGTGCCACCAGTCTTTGGGATATGTAAAAAAACTAGTCGCTCCTCGTTTATAGTTTTGATATCTGTACAAACTCTTCTTACTACTTTATCAACCTTCTGTGATTCAACTCTTCTTCTGTCTATAAACTCACGGGACTGTAATAACATCATCCTGAGTGCCATTGCATCTATATTTCTATCGAGCCAGATTTTAATAACATCATTAGATTCTGGTTGGCGACCCAAAATCCAATTGTATGCTTCTTTAACATCATTTTCGTTAATCATCATTAATCTCAATTTATATCGGTAATTCTGCATAAACTCCGCGTAGATTAGAGCCAATTACCGTTATGTTAACGTTGTTAGTTTAAAACTTGATTTAATCTACTTAAGTATCTTTTAGAAATAGTTGTAAGGCTAAAATCACTAGTCGCTGTTGTTTTACCAGCAACAGCTTTATTTGACCGAAGTTTAGGATTATCATAAGCCTCTCGAATTGCCTTAGAAGCACTTTTGATAGATGGTTCGGCCCATCGTTGTCCAGCTTTTACATATACATAATCATCGGTGTCAGCAAATTTAAGTTCATAATCGATCAACCATGAATTTTCTTGATTACAAAATTCTAAATTTCCTGAATAATTAGTGGCGATAACTGCGACACCTAATCCCATTGCTTCAATCATACCAAAACCCCACCCCTCAGAACGATGAAGTGATACATAACAATCACAACCAGCTTTAAGCTTGAGTAGCTCAGGATAACTAAGTGTTTCATTAATAATAATGATTCTTGAATCAATTGACGTTAAGTGGTTAATTTGATCCCAAATACCGATCTGTTTTTTATCTACTATAAAATCACGATTCTGCGTTTTTAAAATCAATCTAACATTCTCGTTCGATTGAAATGCTCGCTGAAATGCCTTTATAGTGGCAATAGGATTTTTACGTTCGGGAAATGAAAACGAATCGAAAGTGACTAAGAAAACGGTGCTACTTGATTCAATTGAATATCTTTCAGACAAGAAACTCTTAGCACTCTGCTTATTGATAGTCTCACTTGGCTCGTAAGCCATGCCTACGTTAGTAACAGGTTTATCAGAAAAAGGTTGGTACTGCTCTACTCCATAGTCTGTGGATACCCATATTTCATCTATCAATTCCATAGCCAGTGAATGACAGTCAGCAGGCGAATCAAGCTCCCAATAGAAATAGCCAATGTTGTAGCTGTCTGAAAATACATCAGGGTAAAATGCTATTAAAGTAGGCAACGACTCAGCGTTTAGGTGGATCAAATTTACCTTAGCTTTGACTAGCTTCCCTAGTAATCGAGTGGAATTAAATCCTTCTTTGGCAGGGTTATCCAGTGCAAAATCTACTAAATTTACCTTCAGATTAGTTTTTGCAAGAATATCAGCACTGAGCCTAGTCGCTTGTCCTAAACCAGAAGCCTTATTGATAGGCCCAATCAATTGAACATCGAACAATTCATTCTGATTTTCATTATCAACAATATACTTATTAGCCTCCGCTCGATTACCGTGCGTATCAATCGAGGTGAATAGGAAATTATTTAAATTGAAACCTTTTTCTAAAAGTTTTTTATCGAAGCTTTCCTTTGAGAAATTACTAACTGCTGGTGGATAATGAGCGCTATTACTTCCCGTGTTTTCCATTACTAGCTTCTGCAGTAAATTAATTTCACCATCTTTATGAGTTAAGTAATTAGATATCGTTTTTTGTGGGATAGCATAAAGTAACGCTGGTTCATTCACCGCTCGCATTAACAATATACTATAATAAATTTTTCTATCAAACTCATTATCTAGATGTAGAAAGTGAAGTGAAACATCTCGATTGAAATAAAATTCTGACATCATAGTAAGCGGAATAGGCTTTGACATCCAATTTGTCTTAATCGAAGTCATTAAGGCTATATAGCTCTTAGGGATTAAACAATCTTCAACGTTAAGCTTTACTGATATTTTTAATGTCCATTCGAAAACTTCTGAAGCATACTGATCATAGTTATTTAAGATAGAATTAAAATTAATACCTGGGTTATGTTTCAAAATATAATAAAAATGAATCCTCGATAATTGATATGCACATCCCGGGAAAATCATTAATTCATTTAAGTATTCTAAATCTGTTTTACTAAAAGGAGGTTTAAGAAGGCTTCGCTGCCCCCCGTTATAGAACTCTACATACCACATATAAAAATTGTCTATGTCAACTGTATTTGTGGCAACATCAAACATTTTGTCAGCCCTAAATCTAAAACGACAAAACTCTAAGTAAGGGCTTAATGTTGGCTTTTTCTGATAGGTATAGTATTCCGACGAATCAGGTGTACTTGTCGAGTTAACGAACATTTTGTTCATCAGTGAAGATGTAGCTTTTGGTAGTATGCCAGCTTGAAATGTCTGTTTAGGTATATCTCGAAGATTATCAAATTTTGAATATTCATCATCAATTGAACAGATATATTCTTCAGTCATGACGGCGTAGGATTGTTGAGCAATTTTGCTTAAAACATGTTGATGTAACCTAACTTCTGCAATTAAAATACCATCAAGTTTTTCTATATATAGAGATATTCCTTTATCAGATTCTTTAGCAAGTTTCAAACTTGCATTACTTATAGAAAAGTCAAAGCCTAGCTTCCCATCACCAATTTCACTCTCAAGCAGATCGCGCCTAAAATTATCTGCAACCACTTGCTTAATGACAAGTTCACCAATTGAAACAATGATTGTAACTGCTGAGTTTGTATTGATTTCTCGAGCCCAACCTACAAATCTATTCTCTTCTACCGCATCCAAAAAACCTTGATAATCTTTACCGTCTGTCATTTTACTATCCATTTAAATACATTACTTTCAAAATTTCGCTCAACTTTGTCACCTGAAGCTCGGGTACAATAGACAATAGTTTACTGTTATCACCCATGATCTTTTTAACTTCGTCAGCTCTAATAAAGTCTGGATTCACGAATACTTCTATTTTATATCCAGCTAATTCCTCTAAAGTGTTAATTACTTGTTGTAATGAATAGCTATGACCACTACAAATATTAACAATTTCACTTGACGCATCTGACTTCAACAAACTGGCGTAAGCTTCAACTACAAATTTGACTGAAGAAAAATCCCTGCAAACATCGAGATTACCTAGTTCAATTTTCCTCTCACCATTCCTAAAGTGCGCAACTATTTTAGGCACTAAAAAATGTTCGGCTTGGCCAATCCCAGTGTAATTAAAAGGTCTTGTTATTATAATTGGCAGTTTATCAAAAAAATTGGCCGTTATTCTTTCCATCGCCATTTTACTACAAGCGTAATGATTCACAGGCTCTGGCGATATATTTTCGGATATCTTTTCTGCAGATGAATTTCCGTAAACATTAGCACTACTGGATATAATTACTTTTCTTAAAGAAAGGCCTGACTCTACAATACTTTTTAGTAAGCACTCGGTGCCCACAACGTTCACACGATAAAACTCAGTAGGATCTGCATGAGCGACAAAAGAAATAGCGGCTAAGTGGATAATGTAATCAGGCTTAACTAAATTTATTACCTTACTTACAGCTAAAGAGTCAGTGATATCCATCACATAGCTATTTTCAATATTGCTGTGGGAGTGTGTAGTACCAACCACACATATCCCTATATTTTCAAGCGCCTCTTTGAGGTATACACCTGTAAAACCGTCTATACCGGTAATTAAAGCGGTAATTTTAGAATGAGAATCCAAGTTTATTTCTCCTAATATCAGCATCTACCATCATATTACAAAGCTCTTCCAAGTTAGTCGACGGCTTCCATCCTAAGTCCTTTTCAGCTTTAATTGGGTTGCCAATAAGTAGTTCTACTTCTGCAGGACGATAGAATTTAGGATTAATTCTCACTACAACTTTGCCACAAGCAATATCTGTTGCAAATTCACTTTCTTCTTTACCTGACCATTCTATATTAATACCGGCGGCTTTGAATGACATTGTCACAAAATCGCGGACCGTTTCTGTACGATTTGTAGCTAATACATATGTATCAGGTTTATCTGCTTGCAACATGCGCCACATACCTTCAACATAATCCTTTGCAAATCCCCAGTCTCGCTTGGCGTCGATGTTACCCAATTCTAAAACCTCAAGTTGTCCCAGTTTAATCTTCGCGACGCTATCAGTGATCTTACGAGTAACAAACTCCCTACCACGCAGTGGGGACTCGTGATTAAACAGAATCCCGCTAGTAGCAAAGATATTGTAAGATTCGCGATAGTTGATTACCATCCAATGAGCGTATAACTTAGCTACGCCATAAGGGCTACGAGGGTAAAACGGGGTGGTCTCTACCTGCGGAATTTCTTGAACCTTGCCAAACATTTCTGACGTTGATGCTTGATAGAAGCGTATGCTGGAATCAACTATACGAATCGCCTCTAACAAATTCACAGGCCCTAGGCCTGTAATTTCAGCTGTAGTCAAGGGTTGGTCAAAAGAAACGCCTACGAAGCTTTGAGCTGCTAGATTGTAAACTTCTGTAGCTTTAGTTTGTCTAAGTAAACGAATACTTGACGATAGGTCAGTCAGATCATATTCAACAAGCGTCAAGTTTGGATGCTCTTGCAAACCTAATTCATCTATACGCCAAAAGTTGACCGAACTTGTCCTGCGGTACGTCCCATAAACTGAGTAACCTTTACTAAGCAATAATTCAGCTAAGTATGCCGCGTCTTGGCCTGTAATTCCGGTTATAAGTGCTACTTTATTTTTATCCATAATTGTCTTCTTTTTTCGTTAGTGATGTGTTTAATTCTATCTTAGGTTCATCTCAATTCAGCTACTGTCGCCAACAATATGCGCCCTATGCCAAATATCATCAGGATCACCGCTAAAAATAAGCCGATATTGTAAAACACTTCAGGATATTTTGCTTCTTCAGGCATTGTTGGCGTCTCAACTGTGATTAAATATTTAAGCTGTCTATAAGCTTCTATCCTCGATTTTTCCAAGGATATTTGAGATGAGGTATACGCTTGTAATGCAAGTTCCATATTGATCTTATAGTCACTAAATTTAGCTACAATTTGACTAACACTTAACCCCTTTTCGTCATCTGGTAATACATCAGCATCATGTGTACGCTGTGTTAGTCGAGCTCGCTCATTTTCGAGTTGCAACTGCATACTTTCTAGCTGAGAACGAGCTTGAATAACTTGCGACGCATTGTCACTCATGCTGCTTCTCAAAGCTCGCAGTTCTGTGCGTTTAGCTGCAATTTCACCTTCAAGCTGATAGGTTATCTTTTGTAACGCTATCCCCTCAGCCTCTGGATCAAGTAAGTCATGTCGTCGCTGAAAAGCTAACAAGGCGCTCTTGGCTTGTTGAAGTCTATCTTCGACCTTCAGGTGCTCTAGTTTTACAAATTCAAGTTGCTTCTTGGCTAGATTTCTACCTATTTCGTTTATATACCATTCCGCACGCTCTACAATACTCGTGCTTATTAACTTCGCAAACTCTGGTTCAAATGCCTGTACAAAGATACTGATAACTTGTGATTCATCATCAATCTCAACGGTTACTGTATTTGAGTAATATCTAAAAAGGCTTTCTCTGCTTGCATCTTTGGCAAGCCGACTAAAAAAGTCATGCTCATCATTACTATAGTGACCTTTAATCCCTATGATTTTATCTAGATACACAAGCATGTCATTCGAATAAATGAAAGCCTTTACTAACTCAGTATCTAAACTACCACTACTGACGCCAATCCCAGACATCAACGCCATTGTAGGATCAAGAGTGGTCATGCTATCAGGCTCTTTAACTATTAATTGCGATTGACTCTCGTATCTCGGACTAGCCAATAGAATTTCGTAGCAGGCAAATATGAAAAAAGGTAGAAGAACAAATACGGTAAATGGGCGCCTGACTTTAGCTAGTTGAGGGTGCAAAAAAAACCCCACTATTTGTTCCTTGAGAGTTTGCGCATTATTCAAAAATCTTGTACCTGTCGACTCGCGAGAAGAAGTTGTTGCTAGTGCTGGTGTTTCTTTCAACGCTCTCATTCTCAATTCGGTGAGTTGCTTTTGATTTTGCTCTGTAGGTTTAAGGTTCTTCACTCTTTGCATTAATCTAAATGCCAAGGCTATATCAAGTTCTACAAGCTCGTCGACTTTGGCTAATAAAAACAGCCAGTCTGACCATTGCTCTGCTGACAATGATGCTCTTAGTACCCTAAATCTCTCTTCTAACTCCAGTTGAGCCTGTTGAGTCATAATTATAACGCCTGGTATTGTTTGATCCCTTCTTCGAGATCATTGTAAAAAGTTAATTCACGTTTATGCAGCACAATTGCACTGTCACAAAACTGCCTGATTTCATCCATTTCATGGCTTACCATTATCACATTTGCTATTTCACTGCGCTCCAACAATGACTCTTTTGCTTTTTTGCGAAATTTGGCATCGCCAACAGATGTTACTTCATCAATTAGATAAACATCGAAATCAATTGCTATTGAACATGCGAATGCCAAGCGTGGCTTCATACCACTTGAATAGTTCCTCACTGGCAAATCAAACTTATCACCTAATTCTGCGAATTCTCTTACACGCTTTACGTAAGTATCTAAATCTGCGACACCATTTACTTTACCGATAAACCGAGTATTTTCGCGACCTGTCATCTGTTGATGTATACCTGTGGTTAGTGCTACTGGCCAAGACAGACTTAGATCAGTGATAATTTTGCCTCTGTTAGGATATTCACTTCCGGCTAGTAAACGAAATAGGGTGGATTTACCCGCGCCATTTGAGCCTAAAATACCGATATTATGACCAGACGGAATATCAAAAGTGAGGTTTTTAAAAATATACTGTTTCCCTAAACGTGAAGGATAATATTTGGTAACGTTTTCTAGCCGTATCATCGACTTATTGCCTGTTTCCATGAAATATGATAAATAGCGAGTGCCGCGAAAGTGAATATTAATACATTACAGCTGAGATATTGTAAGCTAACCCCCTCATCTCCATAAGTAGAATGAACTGCATATCGAGCGAGCTCTATAGCATGCAGCACAGGATTCCAATCTAAATAGTGCCAGTATTCACGAGAAAAATCTTGTAAGGAAAAAAATATTGCCGATATAAAAAATAACGGGCGAGTGAGCAAATCCTTTACCTTGCTTATTTCTTGAATAAACATTTCGGCGACACCAAAAAGTAATCCCAATGAGACAGCTAAAAGCCATAATTGAAAAAAACAAGCTAGAAACAATAAAGGATTTGAAACCGTTAGGTCCATATCCATAAAGTACATGATTATTACGATACCTGTAATAACAAAAATCTTAACCAATAACTCGAACAACGCTCCCGCTAACACGGCGCTAATAGGTTGAACTTGCCTGAATGCAAATAATGCTTTATTTCTTAGTATCGCTCGGGACGAACCGTTCATAGTTTGCAAGAAACTTTGAATAAACAAAATTCCAATGGCCATAAACGTAAAGGTAGGTATTGTATGGGTTTCTTCCCCTCCTAAGCGCCCGCGCAAGAATGACAGTACGAAAATGAAAATAACTGGATTAAAAATAGCCCAACTTAAGCCTAATTTATCATTGAATCCAGTTCGAATTTCACGAGCAAATAGCGCAAATATAACATCACGCCATATTTGCCATTTATTACGTTTTAATACTGTCGTCATTAAATTTAGCTGACCACTTCTAATCTCTTGCTACGTTTGCAGCAATCGCGATTTGATAAATTATTTGAGTGATGTCTTTGATCGATTGCAGTAACTTAGTATCAACTTTCGGTAAGACCAGTATTTGGTCCCCAGGAGCAAGCTCGCTACCATTTTCACTACTAAACCATAAATTATTATCGCTAGACATGAAGCTGGTCAGTCCGTTGGCGTGAACGATAGCAATTCGCTCGTCATCTGCTCGGTCACTAAAGCCCCCTGACCAAGCTACATAGTCTGTTAACTTAGCGTCAGGATTGTACACAATAGCTTGTGGCATAAGCACTTCACCTGAGACTTGAATTAAGTCGGTCTGCGCTGGAATAACGATTTCATCCCCTTGCTCAAGTCTGATATTTGCGACTTTACCATTTTCAGCAACAATAACTTTACCCAGCGGCTCGACTTGACGAGCTCTTGCAACAAACTGAGTCACCAGCTCCGCTTCTTGCGCTCTTATAGATGCCTCACCACTACTTGAAGCTGGGGCGGTAAAGATACTGCGCTCTAATCGCTGTAACGATTCTTCTAGTAGCTCCTTTTGCTTTTCGACCACACTTTCGCGTTTAATATAAATAGCGCCATAATTAGATTGTTCTGGGTCTACCTTGATGTGACTGAGTAAATCTAAAAGGCGTGTGTTTTTTTCAACTGTATAAAAAGAGGGCCCTTCATAACTGCCGGAGATTTGAACACTGATCACCTGCGGGCGAATATCATCGTTAAATAACACCGTATCGCCATCAACCATATTGAAATCAGTAAAATCATTCAAAGGCAAATACACTGACATGAAACCGCCTTCGCGATTGCCTGTAACGGCAACATGGCTTGTTTTAGTGAGAGGGCGGGCATAATGCATTAGATCTTTACCCGCAGAATGCATGTCCTCTAATTCGAACCTAAAAGGGTATCTTGCGGCACCTTCAACCGTCACCATCGGACCTTGTTCTTTCACTAAGATGACGTCTTCATCTTTAAATGAAAAAGCTTTGAGTCGTCCCTCTTTTAAAAAGTCATACAAATCGTACTCTAGTACGATTTTACCTTGGCGCATGATTTGAATATCGCGGTAACTGCCACGAAAAGGATCTATTCCTCCCGCACGCTTAAGGAAAAATAATAAAGAATCAGATGCCAAGCCAGCATATTGCCCTGGGCGCTCTACTGGGCCAGCAACAAAAACACTGATGGGGGTTGCCGTGAGAAGGTTTACGTACACATTGACATTATTCGTATAAATCGACTTTATCTTTTGAGTAACTACATTATTAACTTGATTAGCAGGCACATCTTTTACTTTTATAGGACCAACATCAGTAATAAATACGTTACCTTGATTATCCACTGTTACAACGTCAGCACTATTAACGGCTCCCCACATTTGAACAGACAATTTGTCGCCAGGAGCAACTAAATAAGCGCTATTTAATCCGTCACTGCGCTCAGACTCAAACCCACCGTCAAATAAGTTAGCCCCAAACGGAGCGGGCAGTCCAGCTTCTTCATCTGATAATGGCCTAGCGTTTTTGCTATTGGGCACGTTTACATTCGAGCCCCGCCCTGTACTATTGCCGTTTGATTGAATGTATTGTGATACATCTACCTGCTGATTTTGAGCAGCAGCTTCACGCGCTTGGCGCATCTGCTCTTGGGAAACATTCTGCTGCGCATAAGTAACAGAAGAAAGTAAGATTAATAAGGTGCTGAAAACTATGGACAATAAGGGTTTAACATTCATTACGGCGTAACCTCACTGTTGTTTTCATTGTAGGTGGAGATCACTGACTTGACTCGATACCACTGTTTTAATGCATTCTGACAAAACAAATACTGCCCGTTATATTGTGTTTCAGCTGAGCGACAAATAACCCCACTCGCCGAAAAAAATTTAGGACCGAGAATGGCCGCTTTTGCATCGATCGAAATCGAAGCATCAGTACTTATATTCGAGAGTGAGCGTTGCATCGAATCGTCTTCTACTGGAGCGGAAACAACGTATTCATGTTCTACGAGAGGCCTACTGGCAGTAGGTTGGCTGATACTTGTACAACCTTGGAAAAGCATTACGCTCGCCAGCACATAACAATATTTATTCATACACAACATAGAGTCTAAAATTCAGTGGGTGAAGACTAACGCGAAGCAAAGCATTAGTAAAACGACTTGAGGCATTCGGGAATAAATTTAACTACCGAATGCCTTTATTTTAAGCAGTTCGCTTATCGCGAATAAAGCGAAGAATTGTCCATATATTTTGGATCACAAAACTATAAATAACTAACAGTACGATGAAGGCACCAAACATAATCGACTCACGCACGTTAAATATTTCGCCTAATATCCCTATCGCTGCGTAACCACAACCAAGCAATAAAATGGCCGCTAGCGCTCTACGAGATGAAAGTCCCGCTCGCATAAAAATATTGTGTAAGTGTTGACGGTCAGGGCGCAACATTGATTGCCCTTTGCGAGCTCGGCGATACATAATTGCCGCCATATCCATCAAAGGTAGGCCAATAATCCACGCGGCCGTGATGGGGCGCATAGCAGGACTACTGCCTTGTGTATAATCAACCATTAGCCAAACGATGGTTAGTCCAACGAACATACTTCCGCTGTCACCCATAAAAATCTTGTTACCTTTGAACCCTTTCCAGCTGAGGTTAAACGCTAAAAAAGGAACAATCGCAGCGATAATCAACATTGGGCCCATAATAGCACTGCTGTTATTTGAGAATATTAGCAAAAACACGACGCCACTTAGCACCACTAAGCTCATCCCACCGGCTAATCCGTCAATTCCATCGATCATGTTGAAGGCATTAATTACCCCCACTACGCATATCAATGTGAAAAAATAACCAAACATGCCAAGCTCTGAACTACCTGAACCCAGTATGTCGCCAACAGAACTAATATGATTCTGAGCGCTCCATGCCATTATTGCGGCAACACCAAACTGACAAATCAGACGCCCTTTAGGGCTTAGATCAAATTTGTCATCTAACATACCAAGCAACACAATAAACGCTGCAGCAGTAAAGAATAAGGATCCGTTTTTAAGCCACACGTCGGTCACAAAGCTTGCAATGAGCACAGCCATAAAAATAGCGACCCCACCGGTTAACGGTACAGTGTCACTGTGATGCTTCCGCTGATTAGGTTCATCTACAAGCCCAAGGTGATGGGCCATAGGGGTCATAACAATAAGTAGAATAAATGCGACGAAGGCCGCCGTAAATATCGGAAAAAATTCCAAATGAGCTAACATACTACTTGATAATCCTTTTCAAAGTATTGCCGAATAAACTTTTCAATCTCAACCTCAACAACACCTTTCCTGCACAAACATATATGAATCAGGCGCAAATAAGTCTTAACCTAAAGTGGGGTTGACTAATATGAACAGTTACAACACCCACTGACGAAATGCAGCGGTATATTAGCAAATCAATAACCTGTATTACCAGCATTTAAACGTTAAATTTTGTACTCGCAAATTTGGCACTGTAAATTCAACGTTTATGTCGAATTAAGCTCCCTAAAATGCGCCACAATTCCGTTAATTCAAGCGAAATTCTTAAAGGTAGCAACCTTATGCAGCATATATTTTGTACCCATTTGCAGCTTAAACCGATTGGATTTTCTTGCAGAATTTACTGCCTTTCTTGTCTTCATCCCTTGGCTCTAGTATAAACGTGGCTGAAAATCGTTAACTACCGTTAGAGTAGTCGGCAAAAACAATAATCATAACCAGACTTTTAGCATCTTCATTCGTGTTTCTTTTTTAATATAAAGACGCTAACTGGGTTTACGGCAGGTATTATGACAACAAAAACAAAAGATTTTTTAGGCCAACCAGGGGGCCTTTCTACCCTATTCTTCACTGAGATGTGGGAGCGCATGAGTTACTACGGCATGCGCGCATTATTAGTACTTTTCATGACCGCGAGTATTCAAGAAGGCGGTTTAGTGATTACGGTAGCATCCGCTACTGCGATTTACGGCTTATACACCGGCGCAGTTTATTTTATGGGTTTGCCCGGCGGCTGGATAGCCGATCGCCTAATTGGCGGACAGCGAGCTGTTTGGTACGGCGGTGTGATCATCATGTGTGGTCACATAGTGTTGGCGATTCCTAACAACTCAACCTTCTTCGTTGGCTTAGTGCTAGTGGTGTTAGGCACAGGTCTACTTAAGCCAAATATCGGCGCTATGGTGGGTCAACTGTATGCAGATGACGACGAGCGTCGTGATAGTGGGTACACACTTTATTATTTAGGTATCAACCTAGGTTCAATCATTGGTTACATCGTATGTGGTTATTTGCAAGTTGAAATGGGCTGGCATTGGGCTTTCGGTGCAGCAGCCATTGGTATGGGTATTGGCTTAATTCAATATCGCATGACCATTCACAAATTAGACGGCGCAGGTGCACAACCTATGGTGGCGATGTCTGCGACCGCCACTAAGCGTTCTTGGCAAGTCATTGCTGTTGCCATGATCGGATTGGCCGTTGTAACGTATCTAATGATCAGCGGTCAGCTTAGTTTTGACCCTGTTACCATGGCGCAGTACGTGGCTATTGCAATTACTGTGGTGTTCTTGGCTTATTATGCCGGTGTGTTCTTTTTTGGTAATTTGGACGCAAATGAGAAACGCAGCTTAGGTGCGCTTTTCTTGGTGTGCTTAGCCTCTATCTTTTTCTGGACAGGCTTTGAGCAAGCAGGCTCGTCGCTAAACTTGTTTGGCCGTGATTATACTGAGCGTATGTTAGGCGATTTCGAGATCCCGACAGCTTGGTTCCAATCAGCCAACTCCTTCTTCATCATTATTTTATCACCGTTTTTCGCGGCTTTATGGATAAACCTAGCCAAGCGCATGCTGACGCCATCATACGGCCTTAAATGTGCTGTCGGCTTAATTATTATGGCAACGGGTTTCTTGGTCATGTTCTTTGCAGCCCAAGCTGCTGCGACGGGCTTGCGCGTTGCACCCTATTGGTTAGTCGCTACTTACTTCTTACATACGGTAGGTGAGTTATGCTTAAGCCCTGTTGCATTAGCAGCCGTAAGTAAGCTTTCTCCTAAACGTTTTGCTGGTCAAATGATGGGTGTTTTCGTATTAACTTATTCAATCGGGAACGTCATAGCCGGTCTGTTGGCAGGTAACTTCGATCCGAATAAAGTAGAAGATATGCCTAACCTGTATTTGCAAATTAGTTTATTCACCATTGCCATCGGTATTGTCATTTTCTTGCTGAGCTTTAAAACCAAAGCATGGGAAAAGCTTGCTGAGAACAAGCGAGCATAATGGATGCAGAGCTGGTCAACGAGCCAGCTAACAAACGTGGTTCGCCAGTGGCGAATTGATTAATAATATAATACTATAAATAGCGCCTACCTGTTTAACTTCAGCTAGGCGTTTCTTTTAGATAAGCAAGAGTGAAATGAAAATCTATTTTTCGTCTAGAGACATTCCGAGTATTGCCCATTTGCCGCTGACTGAGCGGTTAGCCGCCATTCAAATTGCTCAAAACAAACTAACAGGACCTGAAAAGCTTCTGCTCAACGTTTTAAAGTTAGCGGTGCTCTTGCCTATATTCATCCTAATATTTAGAAGCACTGAAAGCTGGTATTCACTGCTTTGGGCGGCACTGGTAGCTGCCCTTTACCCCTTAGTGCTTAGACCAATACAATATAGTCTGTGCGCGAAATACATTCCCCCAATTGACCACCAAGGAGAGTAACCCGATGCAAACAATTTTAGTAACAGGCGGCGCTGGCTACATTGGCAGCCACACGGTTTTACAATTGCTGGAAAATAACGACAAGGTCGTTGTTCTCGATAACCTATGTAACTCTTCAAAAGAGGCGTTAGCTCGCGTAGAAAAGCTAACCGGCAAGCAAGTAACGTTTGTAGAGGGAGATATTCGTGATGCCAATGTGCTCGATACGCTATTTACCTCTCACAGCATTGATTCGGTTATACACTTTGCTGGGCTAAAAGCGGTTGGTGAATCAGTTGAAAAGCCATTGATGTATTACGATAACAACGTTTACGGTACCCTGGTGTTATGTGAATCTATGGCTAAGCACAATGTGAAAAGCTTGGTCTTTAGCTCTTCTGCTACGGTTTATGGCGATCCCGTTGAATTACCTCTGCATGAAGGCCTTCCTACTGGGCAACCAACGAACCCATACGGTCAATCCAAGTTAATGGTGGAATTGGTATTGCGGGATTTGTATAAGTCTGACAACAGCTGGAATATTGCTGTACTGCGTTACTTCAATCCAGCGGGGGCGCATCCTTCAGGGCGTATAGGGGAAGATCCGAACGGTATTCCTAACAACTTAATGCCGTTTATCACCCAAGTGGCCACAGGGAAACGCGAATTCCTGTCAGTTTTCGGTAATGACTACGACACACCAGATGGCACAGGTGTGCGAGACTACATACACGTTGAAGATTTAGCCGCTGGCCATCTCAAGGCCCTCGATAAGCTACAAAGCGATGTTGGCTTAGTGACCTACAACTTAGGTACAGGCCAAGGCTACAGCGTAGTCGACATGGTGAAAGAGTTTGAAAGGCAAAGCGGGCAAACCATTGCTTATAAGTTCGTACCTCGACGTGAAGGTGACGTAGCAGCTTGCTACGCGGACCCAAAACTTGCCAGCGAAGCTTTAGGCTGGAAGGCAGAAAAAGGTTTGGCCGATATGTGCCGCGACTCTTGGAATTGGCAATCGAATAATCCGAACGGTTATAAGTAAATTTCAGCATTCAGTTGTAGAAGCTAAACCAATTCCTGTAAAAACAAAAAAAGCCCAATTAACCTAAGTTAATCGGGCTTTTTTTAATGCTTATCATAGCGATTCTATTTACTTAGGATTACCCACTATTCAAGGCTATTCAAGTACGCATCAATATCATCTTCAAGGGCTTCTTCTTCTTGTGTTTTTTCCACTTGGCCGTCTTTTACTTTAAACTCTAAGTTTTGGAAATATGCATTTTTAACGAAGCTGTAAGGATCGGCAGATTGCTCAAGCTGCTGTTCTTGAGACATCAAAGTTGCACGACTCTCAAGTACTTTAATACCCGTTCTAAAAGCAGAAAAGTAAAAGTTAAGCGCATCTAACGGGGTATAGGAAGTATCTACAATGTCCCCTACTCCACTTCGGATGTCGTTAGGTCCTAAGGCAGGTATCATCAAGTAAGGGCCTGTCCCAACGCCCCACTTACCTAGTGTTTCACCGAACTCTTCTTCATTGCGAACAAGACCTAATTCGGTTGCTACATCTATCGTACCCAAAAGCCCTACAGTCGAATTTAACAAGAAACGACCAATACTGATCAACATGCCATCAGGCTTGCCTTGCAATAAGTTGTTCAAAGAGTTGGAAGGCTCTTCAAGATTCAGCGCCGCGTTAAATAACCCAGTACGAGCGAATTGCGGCGTGTAATCAACATAAACCACGGTTACTGGCCGTAGCACATAGTTATCAAGAATGTCGTAGTTAAAATCCCAGAAGGTGCGGTTAACGGATTCAAACGGATCTTTCGGGTCGTTATATTCCTGTGCTTGGTCGTCTGCGCTGTTACTTGACGCACAGCCACCCAAGGTCAATAACACAAAAAATAGCGAGCCTATTTTTAGTTTATTCACGGTAATTCCTCATTGATTAATATCGTGTATTGTTCGTTTTTCGATTTATTAAGTGTTATCTCCAACGTTCCTTGTAAATCACCGCTTGTTTTCATGACATTGCCAGACTGAGATATTTTAGCCACTAACCGCACCTTTGATAATTGCGACAAGGTTAGCGTAGGCATTACAGCGTTCGCATCTGACAATTCCACCGTAATGGGTAATTCGCCCATAGGCATTTTCACTACTGCTGCTGGCATTTTGCTGCCACCATTTGCATCTTGGGCATAAACAAACAAAAAGCCGTCTTGTGGTATTTTACCAGTCAATAACTTATCTAAGGTAACGTTAACACTCACCATTACAGACGCGCTATCAGGCTCTGCTGCTGAAGAGTTTTTATCTTCTGATGGCATTGCACCCGCTAAAGGCTCTTGTTTAATCAGCGATTCCGGTGTGACTGCGGCATTCCCTTGTAACTGGGCTATTTGCGCTTCGATTGATTGATATATCGGCGCCTCTTTAGGCACAAATGCTTTTAATCGCTGCCAGGTTTCAATTGCTAGTTCTTTGTCACCTTGTTGGGTAGCCGCCATCGCCAACATACCCAATGCCCCGGTGTTTTGTGGATCCAACTGTAATATGCGATTCAAATACACTTTTGCCTGTGCGAGATAACTTTCTTGATTCACCATTAATAGCATTTGGCTGTAACTGGCTAGCGTTTCGACATTGTCAGGTTCAATTACAAGTGCTCGCTCAAAGGCATCCATCGCGCTTTCAACACGATTAGTAGCCACATATACGCGGCCAAGTAGCGTCCAACCTATGGCATCATTTTCACTGCTAGTAAGCTTAGTTCTTAACCCCAGCGCGAACTGCTGCAGATCTTCTTCGGTGACTGAGGCGTCACCTTGCGTCACAATGCGCTCAGCCAATTCCGGTAGCTGTGCTTTGGCATCTTGCCAGTTATTCAATGCTGATACATTGTTCACCTGAAAGTACAATACAGCGACTGTGACCACACTTAGCAAGCCGCCAATAAGCAAGACACCGCGAGCGGAGCTAGCATTCTGAGCCTGTGAGTCTTGCTCGTCGAGCAAAGCAATTTTCAGATCTTTCTCTGTTTCCAATCGGTCTTGATGACTTAGCAAGCCTTCGTGCTCTTCCCGTTCTAGCTCAATCAAGCGTTGCCGAATTAAACGGGTATTAGTCAATGTATCTTGGCGTTTTCGCCCTTCTACTAACCAGGGAAATACAACGAAACCCGCCGCTACGAGTAACAAAACGATCCCCGTTATCCAAAATACGCTCACTTATCTTCCTCCAGCAACCTTTCCGCGGCTTGCAGCTTATTCTCATCTTGGCTTACTGGCTTTTGCTGGCGACTGCGCACAACAAAAACAATGCCGAAACAGACAAAAAACGCCGGCAATAACCATAACCAAACCGTAGTTGCGTTCACAGGCGGTTGATAATAAACAAAGTCGCCATAACGCTGCTTCATATAATCAATAATTTGCTCGCGAGATTGCCCTTCATTGACTAGCTGATACACCTTACGGCGCAGGTCAGCAGCAATCATGGCGTCTGAATCGGCGATATTTTGGTTTTGACACATAGGACAGCGCAGCTCTTTAGTTAATTCAAAGAACAACGCACTTTGCGCATCTGTTTCAAACTGGTAGGTTTCTTCACTGGCAAAGATTGAGGTACTTAGCACAGTGAACAGTGCCAAGATAAGAAATTTAAAACGTATCATTCTGCAATCAACTCCTGATATACAGACTCGAACTTGTTCTGCCACACTCTAGGATTAATATCGCCAATATGATGCAAGCGCACCTTGCCTTGCTTATCAATCAAAAAGGTTTCGGGCGCACCCGTTACACCTAAATCTAAGGATAGGTCACGCTTTACATCAAAAATATTGTAAGCATAAGGGTCACCTAATTGACCAAGTTTCTGCTCAACTTCTTGCTGCACTCTTTCGACGGTTTTAATACCAAAATCTGGGTCGATGTCCTGATCGTAATACAAACCGACTATGTGTTTACCCTCGTTTTTTAACTGCTCTAAAAACGGAATTTCCACAGCGCAGGTAACGCACCACACGCCCCACACGTTCAGCAGGGTGACCTTGCCCACAAACACTTCTGTGGTGTAGGTTAAATCGGTATCCATTAGATCAGGTAATACAAAACTCGGAACGGGTTTGTTCAACAAGGTTGATTCGTGCTCTCTTGGGTTACTAAACAACCCTTGAAATAAAAATATCGCTAAGCCCACAAACAGAATTAAAGGCAATACGAATAACGAAATCTTTCTCATGATCGAGACTCCACTGCATCTTGAGAAGCTGGCACCTGCGGCGCGTTCAGTTTTGTTTGGTCTTTAGCAACTTTCTTGCTAGCTAGTTTCTGCATGCGATAACGCTTATCTGAGATAGACAAAATGCCACCAAATCCCATGATGAAAGCGCCGGCCCAAATCCAGTTTACGAACGGTTTTACGTAGATGCGCAAAGCCCAATCGCCATCGTCAAGTTGCTCGCCAAGTGCCACGAACAAGTCGCGGTGAATATTTGAATCAATCCCGGCCTCTGTCATCACATTGCGCTGCACGGTATAAATCCGTTTTTCAGCTTCCAGGTTAGCGACTACTTCACCGTCTTGTTTCGCCACTACATGCGCTTGATAGCCCGTATAATTCGGCCCTTTAACGTTACTTACCCCCTTAAAGGTAAAGTCATAACCCATGAGTTGAACGGTTTCGCCATACGCCATGCGCACGTGTTTTTCTTGGTTGTAGTTACTCACCAAAGTGATACCAATAATACTGACAGCGAAGCCCAAGTGGCCGACCACCATGCCCCAATGGCTAGGCGTCAGTTTAGCCAAGGCCGAGAAAATCGGTTGTTGTGACAGTTTTTTATCGGCATTAATGCGCTGGTGTATTTCCATGATAGTGGTGACCACAATCCAGAACCCCATAACCATACCTAACGCCGCCATATAGGATGTTTGCTCGAAATTCGCCGTCACCAAGATAGCAGCAGACAAGCTCAGTCCAAACGCGATCAACAACTGCTTATACAGCGCCGAGGGTGCCTGATTCTTCCAGCGTGACAATGGCCCGATGCCCATCAGTAATACAAATGGCACAATCAAATAGCTAAACATTTGATTAAAGAAAGGAGCGCCAATTGAAATAGACCCCAGGCCTAATTCTTTGTGCACTAGTGGTAAAAGTGTGCCTAATAACACCACCAAACAGGCCGCGGTCAGAAATACGTTGTTTCCAGCGAGCATCACCTCACGGGAAAATAATTGGTAACGGCCAGCACCTTTAAGTTGTGGTGCACGGATTGCGAACAGTAAAAGAGAGCCGCCAATCACCACAACAAGTAAGCCTAAAATAAAAAGACCTCGACTTGGGTCACTGGCAAAAGAGTGCACAGACACCAAAATACCCGAGCGCACTAAAAACGTACCAAGTAGGCTTAACGAGAACGCAGCAATAGCCAGTAAAACAGTCCACGATTTAAACACTTTGCGCTTCTCGGTTACCGCTAAGCTGTGCATTAATGCTGTACCTACAAGCCACGGCATAAACGAGGCATTTTCAACAGGATCCCAAAACCACCAACCGCCCCAGCCAAGTTCATAATAAGCCCACCAACTACCTAGGGCGATCCCTACGGTGAGAAATGACCATGCAGCAATTGTCCAAGGACGAGACCATCTGGCCCACGTTGAATCTAACTGACCAGAAATCAATGCGGCTAAGGCAAAAGCGAAAGCCACAGAAAACCCAACATACCCCATGTACAGCATAGGCGGATGAATTATCATGCCGAAGTCTTGAAGAAGCGGGTTTAGATCACGCCCATCAACAGGGTAAAACGGAAGTAATACATCAAATGGATTCGATGTAAGCAACATAAACAAGTAAAAACCAATCGCTACCATGCCAAGAATGGATAAGACTCGAGCCACCATTTTCAACTCTATCGCTTTACTAAACAACGCGACGGCGACGGTCCAAATCGAAAAGATCATCACCCATAGCAAGAATGAGCCTTCATGCCCGCCCCATACGGCAGTGTATTTATACACAAGCGGCAAGGTACTGTTAGAGGTGCTCGCCACGTAAGCCAAACTGAAATCGTCATGTACAAACGCCCATGTTAAGCAAATATATGCAACTAGGGTGAACGCAAACATACCGATGGCCAGCGGTTTGGCCATTTGCATCAGTTTTAGATGATCTTTTTGTGCGCCCCACAAAGGATAAATAGCGAGTGATATCGCCATGAGTAACGCTAAGACCAGTGAAATATTTCCTAATTCAGCCACCATATCAGCCACTCACCTTTGGCGTTGAGTAAGCCTGCTCTGGTTTCACATGTTTGATGCCTTTCATTTTTTCTGCTAACTCGGGTGGCATGTATTCTTCGTCGTGCTTAGCCAGCACTTCGTGCGCTTCAATATGATTATCGGCTGTTAAGACGCCCGTGGCGACGATGCCCTGCCCTTCACGGAATAAATCTGGTAATAAGCCTTGGTAGCTCACTGTCACGATTGGACCTGTGTCGACTAAATCAAAACTCACCGCTAAACTTTCGTTGTCACGCTTAACAGAGCCAGGAACGACCATGCCTCCGATGCGCAAACGCTGCCCCACTTGAGGAACTTCTTTTACTTGGCCTATTTGCTTACCGTCGATAACTTCCGAAGGCGTGTAAAACAAGTCAATGTTTTGACTGAGGGCGTAAAGCATTAAGCCAATTGCTGCGCCGATTACCATTACGATAGCGGATATCACTATTAGGCGTTTTTGACGTCTAGGATTCATTTTTCTTCCTCGTTTTGTAGCGACGCTTGCGCTGCTGCAGCAGCCTTCGCCGCTTTAATACGTGTTTTTCGGGCCTGCTCTTTTTCTACGGCATTAAACAATTGCTTTTTTTGGCGAACGGCATCAAAAGCGAGAATAGCGAGAGCCAATAAACTAACGCCGAAAGACAGCCACACGTAGAATCCGTAACCGCCCATATCTAAAAATGCACTGACACTTTCAAACTGCATGCCTTACTTCCTCTTCGTTTGGGTAACTAGCGCTTGAACCCAAGGGCGATGCAGCTCACGACGTAATATCTCGTTCTGTAAACGTCGAATAAATATTGCGCCCATCACCAAAGCCAGTCCCAGAATGCTTATCAGCAAAGGCCAGAGCATTTCAGGCGCTACCGATGGCTTATCGAATTTAGTGATACTCGCGCCCTGGTGTAAGGTATTCCACCATTCCACGGAAAAATGAATAATCGGCAAATTAATCACACCTACCAGTGCCATCACACCTGCTGCTTTGCCTCCTTGCTGCTTATCCTCAAATGAGGCATACAAGGAAATAACGCCTAAGTACAAAAATAACAAAATCAACTCAGAGGTTAAGCGCGCATCCCACACCCACCAAGTGCCCCACATGGGTTTCCCCCAAGCAGCGCCGGTAAACAATGCGATAAAGGTTACCACTGCACCAATTGGCGCGAGCGCTATCATGGCCATAAATGCGGTGCGCACCTGCCAGACTAAACCGATAAAAGCTGAAATCGCCATCGCACTGTATGCCCCCATAGATAAGATCGCGCTAGGTACGTGAATATAGATTATGCGAAAGGAATCCCCTTGCTGGTAATCAGAGGGAGCAAAAGCAAGGCCCCATATCATCCCAACGCTAAAAGAGATAAGCGATGAAGTGACAAACCAAGGTAGTAAGCGCTCACATAGCTGGTAAGCATTTTGGGTTTTCGCATAAGGATGTAACCATTTCCACATCAGTTTTGACTCACTCGTAATGCGTAGGCAATAGCGAAGGGCGCCAAAGCCAAGGAGATTAATAACATTGCGCCAATAATGGCTAACTGTGCCGTATACGGTAATTGTAATGACGCAGCTTCTACCGCTGCAGTAGCAAAAATCAATAATGGAATAAACACCGGCAATAGCAGCAGTGCTAACAACACTCCTCCTCGATTAAGCCCTAGGGTTAATCCGACGGCAATGGCGCCCACTAAACTCAATAAAGGCGTACCCAATAAAAGTGTACTTAACAACGCCCAATACATAGGTTCAGTTAAATTTAAAAAAAGCGCCAAAAGAGGTGATAACAACAAAAGCGGTACAATACTGGTGAGCCAATGGGTAAACACTTTAACCAGCACCACAAACGGCAACGGCGTCGCCGACAACATTATTTGCTCAAGTGAACCATCATTATAATCATCTTTAAACAAACGCTCCATACCCAGCAATGATGACAAGATCGCTGCAACCCATATCACACCAGGCCCAACCTTTTGCAATGTAGCTGGGTTTGGCCCTATGCCTAACGGAAACAAACTTATTACCAAAATGAAAAACATCATTGGCTGCATCAGCTCTGAACGCTGGCGATAGGCTAAAGCCAAATCGCGTGAGAATATCGCTTTTAATGCAATGCTCATATGCGATATTCCAACTGTAACTCTTTTGTTGGGTAATCCACATCTAACGCTTGATGAGAAGTCATGACCACACACCCATCTTGCTGCAAATGCTGAATAATTCGAGCGTTTAACAGTGCAATCCCTTGTACGTCTAGTGCAGTGAATGGTTCATCTAATATCCATACTGTGGCAGTGGTTTTTAACCAAAATCTCGCTAATGCAACACGCCTTTGCTGCCCTGCCGATAAATTACTTACCGGCACATCTTCTAAACCCACTAACCCTAGTACACCCAATACATTGTATATTGCGTTTTCACTGGTCATTACACTGTGTTGGCAACACCAATACATTAAATTCTCGAGTGGATTTAAACTGCGGTTTATGCCCAAAGCATGACCAAAATAGAGTAAGTCACTTTGGTAAGCCTCGCGATTTTGCATAATGTTTTGCCCGCGGTACGCAACCGACCCGCTGTCAGCGTTTACTAATCCGGTTAATACTCTCAATAGACTTGTTTTGCCCGCACCATTTGGCCCCTTGATATACATCAAATCACCCGCAGAAACAGATATATTTATCTCATCAAACAGCAACCTATCGCGCTTTGAAACAGATAATTGATGAGCAGAAAGTAGCGGCAAAGCAGTCCCTAGATAAACAAATAGTTAGACAAAAAAACGCCGCGATAATACCACAGCCCAACAATCTGGAATACTCAGAAAATCAAATAAGTCGTATCAATTCATGTACTAAAGTTGTCATTTTAGGGTACTAAAGAATGATTCTTATAAAAATGCCAGAGCTTTGATAACAATATGAACGGCAGTAATGCGCCCCCTAGGTGGTACGCATCAGCCATAGTGTGTTCATAATGAGAAAACGCTGTTAATTCCCGTGCTCTTGCAAAACTAAAAGACGTGCTAAGCCTACAGTTTTGGATTAATACCATTACACGTTAATAAGCGATCACTCAGCGATAGTGTAAAAGGCTTAAACAAGGCGCATGACTGGCCGCTCTTTATTAAAAGACAACTCGTTCTCTTTCGACGTCATGCAACGCATGTGTGAGTCCTTTTAAAACTCGCCTAAAAGGAATGCTACAGCAGCTTTTGCTCTGTGTTTTCACTATTTGAAAGGGAACAACCATTACTGCATAGTGACACCTTAATCTAAAGCGCTGGACGCATTCTGATGCGGCACTTATTGATGCGGATTGGTATAAGAGCATGCTACATTTAGATTAATATTATTCGCTAACAGCCGATAAACGATATATGTCAGATAGCCCTCCTATTTCCTCAACGCTAACGGCGCAAGCTACTCAGCAAGCTAAGGTCGCGCCAAGCACCGGTGGGCATAGTTCTGAGGCTATCATCAAGCAAGTATCACCTGCCCTTGTGACGGTCAGCTCGACGGCGCAAGGTCAGCCTGTTGCGCTCGCAACAAGTGAGATTAAAGGTCAACTCGATCCGAAGTTGCGCTATAACGTTAGTGTTACCATTGATGTTGCAAACACGGCAACCTCTACTAAGGCAACGCCGCAAGTATCCACCGCAGCTTCATTGTCATCAGTTCAGCCCTCAACCGAATCTCAGCCTAAAGCGGCGCCTCAACCCGCTATAGGCACTCGAGCCGCTGTAGGCACTCAACAAGCGACTAGCACTCCAATTCTGCTATTTACCAGCACACAAACAACTAGCGCCAAGCAACCCAATGCAACGATAAACAGTCAACAACTAGAACGAGTTTTAAGCTTACCACCTAGCCAAATACAGGCTGCTCGCATTCCTCCGACATTATTGAGCACTCAAGCTCAAGTCGTCGCAATCGATGCTAAGTTAACAACATTGACGTTTACAAGCTCAGCTACTCAGCAAAGTTCCAGTGTAAGTTTATCTACCTCTTCCCCAGCCCCTAATCCTTTCAGAAATAGGGAAATACTTAATGTGCAGCTTAAACCGGTTGGCAACCAGTGGCAGATGTTACTTAATAGTCTTAACACTGGTTCTCAAAGCATTATCACCAACGTCACTAATGATCAGATCTCGCCGCTGCTTAAACAAATGCTTGTTGATGCAGCCTCAAAGACGCCAGTGCAAGGCAATACGTTACAACCTCGACAGAATACTCTCCTCTTTAATCAAAACTCGCCTCAAATAGTAATTGATAGCAAGGCATTGGGTCGCGCTCTGACATCGACAGCCCCCCTGATACGCGACGCGAATATCGGCGCAAATACTTCACAGTCGAATGTGAGTACTTCCCAGAATATTAAAAACAATCCTCTATTAATGACGGCGTTACAAAGCTCTATCGCAACAAAATTACATTTGGCGATAAATAAAGATGGTGGGGCGGTTATTCAAAATATCGATGAGCTGAATTCAGTCACCACGAAACCGTCAGCCCAGATACAGATAACTGGAAAAAATATCGACAGCATTGCAACACTGTTAAAAACACTAAATGTCCCCGTCGACGCGCAAACACACAGAGCACTTCTACTTATTGCGAGCAACAGCGCGCAAAGGTCAGCCGCTCCTATCATAGAGCCTTTGTTGAATCAGTCTCTAGATAGGAAAAATTCAGAGCTGCCTTCAAATCACCAGCCAATAAATAGGTCACAAAGCCATATCTCAAAGTTAGCAGGATCTGCTGCTTCATCCTTTCGCCATGGAATAAATCAGTTTCTGAACAACATAACGGGCGATCAGCAAGCTACTGCAAAGGCGATAAACTCTGCGACAGCCAGTACCATTCTATCCAATAGCAGTAAGCCTGATAGCGTTTCAAAATCCACAGCAATACACTCTACTGATAGCACAACGGCTAAAACTCCACCAATTGGCAGACAAGCTGAGACTTCAGTAAACAATGAACAGGTTAATAAAGCGAATATTGTCGTCCCGCAAATGACAGCGAAGGTTAAAGCGCAAGCGATAGAAGTGCTGCATTCGTTATTGCGCGTTGTGCAAGCAAGAGCTGAGCAGCCCAGTGAATCATTAACCAGAATAGCCAGTGCGCTAAACGATACGCAGTTTATTGAAGAGCCAGGGGTAAAAGGTCTTAAAGAACATGTACTGGAACAAATAAAACAAAATGTACCTCAAGGTAAAGAGCAGGACGCTAATCAAATACGTCAGCTATTAACAAACCAAGCACTGAGTTTAAGTGCAACGCAAATTGTTAGTCCTGTTTCAGGGCAAGGCATGCTCAGCGGCTTAGTAACGTTAATTCAAATATCTCTGGCATCACGCTTTGCGCGCAACCAACCTCACCAAAGCGAGAAACTATCCCAAGGGATTAATTCTCTTTTTAGTTCTGAATCGAGCGCGGGTTCTGGCAAAACGAATAGTAGCGCACCAGTCAGTTCAAAGGGGTTGAATGAGTTTGCTCAGCTAGAACAGAAGTATCAAATCTTGCGAGAAATAAGCCGTTTATTTGCCGGTCATCAAAGTAGTAAAATTGGCAATGCCGAGCAACTCCTGCAAGGTCAAGACAGTTTTTACTACACCTTGCCCTCTGCGTTTGGCAATAAGTTGCAAGATATCGAGTTATTAGTCAGGCGTGAGAGTGATTCAAGAGAAGACGGGAAAGAGGATGCAAACGACAACAATCGAATTTGGCATTTGACCATGAAATTAAGTGCTGGTGATTTAGGGGAATTGTTGACCAAGGCCAAATTGCGTCAAGGTACACTAGAGTTAGACTTTTATACTTCTAATGAGCAAACCAAACACCAAGTAATGAATTACTTACCTCTATTTAATAAACGCCTGACTGCGTTAGGAATAGAAGTCACCAAAACTCAGTGCCAATTAGGAAAAATTCCTGACACGTTACGTCAACGACCTTATCACCTACTGCAGACTAAAGTTTAGTCACGCTAATTCGAATTTAAATAGGTATCCCGTGACCGATAATACAAATAAAGACAACTCGAAAGCCAGAAGTGCTGTCGCACTGAAACACCATGAAGGTGATAAAAAAAATGCGCCTCAGGTAGTTGCAAAAGGGTTCGGCGACTTAGCAGATGAAATCATAACGCTGGCGAAAGAAAGCGGCGTGTTGATCCATGAAGATCCGTACTTAAGTGAATTTTTAGCGAGTTTAGATTTAGGTCAAGAAATCCCAGAAGAGCTATACCACGTGATTGCCGAACTCATCAGCTTCTCCTACGTTCTGCAGGGCAAATTCCCAGAGAGCTGGGCGAAAGACTATAACAAGGTGTCTAAGCAGGTTTAACGTCTATCTATTTATGCATTAGTTTATTCTACATGTTACACATTGAGCATTACCGCACTCCGTTTCTCTCAATTGGGTCAGACTACAGCCTTTATGGAGAACACACATAACCTAGAAAGGTAGCGATGACTGTTGTTACCAAACAGAGGTAACAATACTTTTAGTCTGCCTATCATAAAGATACTTCTTATCAATTTATAATAGGCACAAAAAAAGCCGAACATGTCGGCTTTTTTTACATTAAGTAATTAATACTTATTTTTTAAATTTTCTGCTAAAGCTAAGACCTAGTAAACCCAAACCTAGGAATGCTAAGCCAGCTGGAGCTGGAACTGGGCGGTTAGCCAAGCCAATAACGATGTTATCAAATTCGCCAGCGATGCCAGAAGTTGAAATTACAACACGGTCAAACGCATCAGCAATTGAGAAGTCAATGTTTACATAACGGTTAGTCACTGGGCTCGATTGGTTACCTGCGTTAGCAGCGTTTGTTAGAGTTTCACCATCTATTACTACAACTTCATCGTCACCAGAATAGAAGCTGAATGTGTTGTACTCATCAATAGAACCCCAATAGAAACCGATATATGTGATACCGACATCACCTTGAGAGGCTAGGAATGCAGAGTAGTCTATTTCAACTGACGCTGGAAGAGCGCCACCTTCAGCTGGCGTATGACCGTAACATGTACTGTCATTCGCTGGTGCAGCGGCAACATTTGGTACGCTACCTGAACGTACACCTAGTCCATCTGTACTGGATGTTACTAGAATACCACTACCAGTACTGTTAACCGCACAACCTGTGCCTGCCGCTCCAGCAGCATTAAACGCTACAGAGCCTGCAGCAGCACCATCAACACCAGTTGCAGCATCGAAAGTCTCAACGAAGAAACCGTTTGAACCGTCGTTAATAGCGTGAGATGGGTCTATAACATTGTTACTTGTAAGAAATGAACCATCAGTAGCGGTTTGACCACCGAATGAAATAGTTGCAGCGCTTGCTTGTGAGCTGACTACGATTGCAAGTAGCGCAGCTGTTGAAACGAATTTTTTTGAACTGAAGAAGTTTTTCATAATGTTTATCCCTTAAAAACGAATTAATGTACCAGCGAATTTAATATTGCAAATAATACTGCTCGCGATTTATCACACTACCTGCTTGGCGAATTAAAAGCACTTAGCGTGCCAATTATGAAAAAACTATATTAATCATAAGGTAATGAAATTTGGCTAACTCGTTAAAAGTGATCTTGTAAATTATGTTGACAGCAAATTTGTCATATTTTAATCACTTTGAACACTCGTTAAGTATGGTTAATAAAAAGGGCATACTAAATGCGATCTAGATTAGAACAGTCCACATAGGAATTAGCTGCTAGTTACTTCTCAAAAAGCTTATCACTTGATGTCTACCTTAGTTCGCTTACCTTGAGTAGCAGTGCATAGTGAAACACACTTGTTCAGCTGTAGCGTGCGAAGCCATAGCGCAGAGTTATCATATATGTAGATACTTTTCGTCTTATGCCGCTACTTCGTCTAAAACCAACGCACTGTACTGATAAAAAAAGCTGAATAATATAACTCTGAGATTAGGACGAAGCTTTCTTGCTAGTGCGTTGTGAGCGATAAATGTAAAACGTACTTATAGCATTCCTAGTGTTAGCACTTTAATAATTAGCACCAAAAACAAAAAACCGCCTTTCGGCGGTTTATATTTTAGCGTAGAAAATATCAGCTAATCATCTGAAATAGGCTTTATTCTTCGTCAGCTTTTGCAGGCTCTTCTGCTTTAACGGTTTTCTTTAATAGCAGTTCAGCGCGCAGCTTTTGCTCAATGTCGTTAGACATCTCGGTATGCTCTTTAAGGTATTTAACCACGTTAGCTTTACCCTGACCGATGCGTTCGCCATTGTAGCTGTACCAAGCGCCCGCTTTCTCTACAAGCTTCTGCTTAACACCTAAATCGATCAATTCGGCTTCTTTACAGATCCCTTGACCGTACATGATCTGGAACTCAGCTTGTTTAAATGGCGGAGCCACTTTGTTTTTAACCACTTTCACCCGAGTTTCATTACCGACTACTTCATCACCGTCTTTAATCGCACCGATACGGCGAATATCTAAACGTACTGAAGCGTAGAACTTAAGTGCGTTACCACCAGTTGTCGTCTCTGGTGAACCAAACATCACACCAATTTTCATACGAATCTGGTTAATAAATATTACTAAGGTGTTCGAACGCTTAATGTTACCCGTTAGCTTACGCAAGGCTTGTGACATCAAACGGGCTTGCAAGCCAACGTGTGAATCACCCATGTCGCCTTCGATTTCCGCTTTTGGTGTCAATGCCGCTACAGAATCGACTACAACCACATCAACTGCGCCTGAGCGAACTAACATGTCACAAATCTCTAACGCTTGTTCACCAGTGTCCGGCTGTGACACTAACAAATCATCGATGTTAACACCCAACTTACCAGCATAAATTGGATCAAGCGCATGCTCAGCATCAACAAACGCGCAAGTTTTGCCCATTTTTTGCGCTTCAGCAATAGCTTGTAATGTAAGCGTGGTCTTACCTGATGATTCAGGTCCGTATATTTCAACCACACGTCCACACGGTAAGCCGCCTATGCCTAAAGCGATATCTATAGTCAGAGACCCAGTAGAAATCGCTTCAATATCCATTGCTTGGTTGTCACCCAAGCGCATGATTGCGCCTTTACCGAATTGCTTTTCGATTTGACCAAGAGCGGCGGTTAGCGCGCGAGTTTTGTTATCGTCCATCAGTATGTCCTATGGTTCAGCCCGTGCACTTACACTTGGTTAAAGTCTAAATCGACACAGATAATTGAAATTATATGGGCGTAGTATACTGTACAACCATACAGTTACAAGTCACTTTATGAAAATATTAACAAAGGATGAGTTTACCTTTATATAAAGGTACGGCTTATAGAGAAACAGCTTATCAAGGCACAGAAGCTGCGAGCATTGTGAGACAGCATCAGGGTCGTAATCGCAGAGTCGTTGAATTTTAGTGTTCAAGTTCCTTTATTGCAATGCTGTCTAAGGTTGAGCTACCTCTAATTCTCACGCGCTAATTAATGCCCGCACAATCGGCTACTTAGGCATCGAATCGAACTTCTTGCATACTGTAACTGAGTCAAACCATGGAGCTCGTTCAGCATAAAAAATCTGACTCTGAGGTTGAATATTAGGTTCACAATCTAAGCTGCCAGCAGGCACAACCAACGCTTTACCAGACAAAGACTTATAAGGTACAGCGCTACCACATTCACCACAAAAGGCATTGGAAATGCTACGTCCAGCAACGTTAAAGCGCGTGATGAGGGCCTCTCCAGTGAGCCATTTAATATTGTCAATGTCTGTAAACAGGTTGGCCGCATATGCCGAGCCAGTTGCCTTTTGACATTGCGTACAATGGCATAAATGGAATTGACTAAAATCATTCTCGCATGTAAACGTGACGCGATTGCACAAACAGCTACCTAATACTTGCTTCATTAGCTTCTCATCAATTATTTTTGAATAAATTTAAATAAAGGAAACGAGCTACAGTTCAAAATCTAATTCGTAACTATGTTTTCCGTCTTGCTGGATGATCCGCATCGCGCCCTTTAACCCAGCCAAATCGCCGCTGGCCGAACCTTCCAACACTGAAATATTCAGAGATTGTGTTTCAGGTGACATGTTACCATTATGCAATAAAGAAAACGTCCCAGCCCTGCCCTTGAGCGTTCCTTCAAACTCTTCAATTGCAAAATATACTGCAACACCATTATCTGTGCGCTTACTGATCATTTGCCCTAGCCCTTTGCCTGCCAAGCCCCCTTGGTAGGTTTTATTAATTACCATACGTCCAGCGGGCGCTGCTTCGTCTTCTTGTGGTGTTAAGTCCACCTCAAAAGTGCCTGTTGCGATCAAAATTAACTCCTTATGTGAATATTGCTAACGCTTAAAGAGCGCCTTTTTATCGAATATAATAGCTAAAGGTTAAATCCTCGTTTCCTTTGCCACTGTGGGTGTAATTTACCGTTTCCCGCCCGAAGATAATGACTCTGCTTTACAATGTATGACTAACTGATTCAATGCATACTCAATAGCTCGGGCCCGCACCTGATGCCGATCCCCCGTAAAACACTGGCAAGACGTTGTTACCTCCCCATTTACCGAAAAACCGAACCAAACGGTACCAACAGGTTTCTCGTCGCTTCCGCCATCAGGCCCGGCAATTCCACTGACCGATACGGCTACATTTGCTCCAGCCGCTTTAGTCGCTCCCGTCGCCATCTGTTGCACCACCGCTTGAGACACAGCGCCATGCTCGTTTAAGGTTTGCTCGCTCACGCCCAACATAACTTGCTTTGCTTCGTTTGAATAAGTGATATAACCACTTTTAAACCAGCTTGAGCTTCCAGATGTACTTGTGATGGCGTATCCTATGCCCCCTCCAGTGCATGACTCAGCACAGGTAACACTCCAGCCTAGTCGCTGCAGATGTTCACCAAGTTGTTGTGCCAATTGAATTGAATTGTTTGTCATAATTTACATCCATACAGGGTTATTTGACGCGCTGAAAAATATTCAGCGAATACTATAAGCATGCCAAACAATGATCACTAAACAAAGCGTTAAAATTACATCGCGATCCCGATAAGAGTGCCGTAGCGAATGCCAAAAACAAATTCATCAGCAGCGTCAACAAACGCTAATCCCTCATCTTTGCAGCAGCATACGCCTATGATGCAGCAGTATTTGAAAATTAAAGCTGAACATCCTGATATTCTATTGTTTTATCGCATGGGAGATTTTTATGAATTGTTCTTTGACGATGCTAAAAAAGCCGCCGAACTACTCGATATCTCCCTAACCGCCAGGGGAAAATCAGGCGGCAATGCCATCCCTATGGCAGGCGTTCCTTATCATGCGGTAGAAAATTATTTGGCTCGACTAGTGAAAATGGGCCAGTCAGTCGCTATCGTCGAACAGGTGGGTGACCCCGCAACCAGCAAAGGGCCTGTTGAGCGAAAAGTGCAACGTATTGTTACCCCAGGTACAGTATCAGACGAGGCACTCCTTAATGATAAACAAGACAGTATATTAGCCGCGGTTTTTTGCCCCACGCAAAAAGCAAATCAAGAATTGATATTCGGGTATGCCACCTTAGATGTAACCAGCGGTCGCTTTACGCTATGTGAGCTCAGTGGTGAGGAAGCTCTCGCTGCCGAGTTACAACGCACGAATCCTGTCGAGCTTTTATACCCTGACGATTTTGCCTACAGTCATCTTATCAATCAGCGAAAGGGTTTACGTCGTCGCCCGCAGTGGGAGTTCGATTTACAAACCGCCACTACCCAGCTTACTAGCCAGTTTGGTACCAATGAGCTATCTGGTTTTGGCGTGCAAAACCACCACGTCGGTATTTGTGCTGCAGGTTGCGTGATGCAATATATCAAAGACACCCAGCGCTCAGCCCTGCCCCACATTGACCGAATCGTGCTTGAGTCCCACAACGACACAGTCGTGATGGACGCCGCCACACGGCGTAACTTAGAGCTAACGTTTAATTTATCTGGTGGTATTGAAAACACGCTCGCGAGTATTCTTGATAAAACTTCAACACCTATGGGCAGCCGTTTGTTGCAACGATGGATCCACCGTCCGTTAACGGATGTCACCGTGCTTAAAAAACGTCAACGAAATATTCAAGGGTTGATGGAGTCACCCTATACCCAGTTACAAAGTGCCCTGAAAAAAATAGGTGACATGCAGCGCGTGTTAGCAAGGCTTGCACTGCGCAGTGCTCGTCCGCGGGATTTTGCCCGCCTGCGTCAAGCCTTTGCACTATTGCCAGATATTCAACATTATCTTGAGCACGAAATTAGTCACACTAGCGAAAGCGCTCAGCCAAGCGATTTACTTCACTTGGCAGAAAAAATCAGTCAATACCCTGACTTCGCAGACTTATTAGAACGCGCAGTCATTGAAGCCCCCCCAGTATTAATCCGCGATGGAGGAGTCATAAAAGAAGGATACAACGAGGAGCTTGATCGCCTACGTGCGCTGTCAAAAGGGGCGACCGACTATTTAGAAGAATTAGAGCTACGCGAAAAAGAGCGTACTGGCATCGCAAGCCTCAAAGTGGGCTACAACCGAGTGCATGGTTACTTTATTGAAGTCAGCCGCAGTCAATCTGACCTCGTGCCTGTAGAGTATGTTCGTCGCCAAACGCTGAAAAATAACGAACGTTACATCATCCCAGAACTCAAAGAGCACGAAGACAATGTGCTTAGCAGCCAAAGTCGCTCATTAGCCCTTGAAAAGCGCTTATACGATGAGCTTTTCGATTTACTCTTACCGCAATTAACACAACTAATGCAAAGTGCTGATGCACTAGCAGAATTAGATGTACTCACTAATTTAGCCGAGCGCGCTGAAAGCCTTGATTATCACCGCCCAGAATTATGCCCTCAAAGCGGCATTCACTTTAGTCAAGGTCGCCACCCTGTTGTAGAGCAGGTATCAGATGCGCCCTTTATCGCCAACCCAATTAACGTTAACCCAAATCGCAGAATGTTGGTGATCACCGGCCCGAACATGGGCGGTAAATCAACGTACATGCGTCAAACCGCCCTCATCGTGTTGATGGCTTATATCGGCAGCTATATACCTGCGCAAGATGCTCAGATTGGCCCGATTGACCGCATATTTACCCGCATTGGTGCTTCCGACGATTTAGCCTCTGGCCGTTCCACCTTCATGGTAGAAATGACCGAAACCGCTAACATTTTGAACAACGCCACGGCGAATAGCTTGGTGTTAATGGACGAAATTGGCCGAGGTACCAGTACCTATGATGGCCTTTCTTTAGCGTGGGCCTGCGCTGAGTATTTAGCGACCAAGCTGCAATCTTTCACCTTATTTGCTACCCATTACTTCGAGTTAACAGGGCTAGCGGATGCATTGCCAGAGTTAGCCAATGTGCATCTAGATGCCGTTGAGCACGGTGAAAGCATTCGTTTTATGCACGCAGTGCAAGATGGTGCAGCCAATAAAAGCTATGGTTTGCAAGTAGCTCAACTCGCAGGCGTACCGAAATTAGTGGTACAAGCGGCTAAACGCAAATTACATGAACTTGAAACGGGTGATATTTCCAAACAAGGTCGACAAGAGACGTCGCCAGTCAATACAGTTTATGCAACAGAAAAAGTAGAGACGCAGCTGGACTTGCTCAGTCAGACAAGCGAAGCCGAAGACTTACTGCACAGTATTGAGCCCGATGATTTAACGCCTAAGCAGGCCCTTGATTACTTGTACCAACTAAAAAAATTGGTTCGATAAATAAATATCTTTTAGAGGGGAAATGACTATTCCCCCCCCCCCCCTCAGACGTGCTGAACTTTGCAGTTCATTTTTGTAGCGGTCTGTGTGTTGTTTAGGCAAGGCGAATGGTTGAAGGTCTAGTGCGCTAAATCAAAAGCATTCAACGCGGTATAAACAGCACATAGGCGCTACCCGAAGGGTTCTTGGAAGTCTTTTACTCGTTGTGACAGTCCATTAACTTAACCCGCTAGGCCCGCAGGACTGTTTTGCGATTAAAACGCTTCCATTTAGACCGAAATTCGTACAGCAATGTTTAACACGCCCTAGAGCCGCTCCATTAAACTCAATAAGCTCATGGGAGTAACAGGTTTTTCCAAAAAACCCACTGCACCAATTTCGTATGCCAGATTAACGGTTTCTTCTGACGTATCAGCGGAGCACATGACTATTTTTGCGTCAGGGATTTCATCGTGAAGAATGCTTAGTAATTCCAAGCCATCCACTTTAGGTAATTTGATATCCATCAGAATCAATTGGTAATCTTTACGACAAACTCTAGACATGACTTCTGCTGAATCGTGAGCGGTATCAACATGCACATATCCATTCCCTTGTAACACAGTGCATATAAAGGTGCAGATGGCTTCAACGTCATCAACAACCAAAATGGGACGCAATTTATCCATAAAGCGGATCCTTTTACTATTTGCTCAGTAGTGTAAACCAATAAAATCTCATTTTCCGTATATTTTTTGCAAAGCTGGAGCGGTTTTCAATTGTCTGTAGGGCTGCGTTTGAGTATACTATTGCGCCGTCCGGTACTGAATAATGTCACGCCTATTTAAAGGCAGCTAGACTACTCCAGTATTAAAAAATCTCATTCAACTCCAACGCCTTAGGGTACTCATGACAAACTATATTTTCGTCACAGGTGGTGTCGTATCATCACTTGGTAAAGGCATTGCTGCTGCATCGCTCGCTGCCATTCTTGAAGCACGTGGTCTTAATGTGACCATGCTCAAGCTCGACCCATACATTAACGTCGACCCTGGCACCATGAGTCCTATTCAGCACGGTGAAGTGTTTGTCACCGACGACGGCGCTGAAACAGACTTAGACTTAGGTCACTACGAGCGCTTTATTCGTACCCGTATGACTAAGCGGAATAACTTCACCACTGGCCGCGTTTACGAAGAAGTCATCAAACGCGAACGTCGCGGTGATTACTTAGGCGCCACCATTCAGGTGATCCCACACATTACTAACGAAATAAAACGTCGCATTATTGCTGGCGCTGAAGGCGTAGATGTAGCCATCGTTGAAATTGGCGGTACAGTGGGTGATATCGAGTCGCAACCGTTCCTAGAAGCGATACGCCAGCTGGGTACTGAAGTTGGCCGTGACCACGCCATGTACATGCATTTAACATTGGTTCCGTATATAGCGGTATCTGGCGAAGTAAAAACCAAACCAACTCAACACTCCGTTAAAGAGTTGCGCTCTATTGGTATTCAGCCTGATATTTTGGTTTGCCGCTCAGAAAACGCGCTACCGTCTAACGAGCGCTCTAAGATTGCCCTATTCACTAACGTAGCAGATAAAGCCGTTATCTCGTTAAAAGATGCCAACAGTATTTATAAAATTCCTGCCGCATTAAAAGCACAAGGTATGGATGAACTCGTCGTGCAGCGCTTCGGCTTAGAGTGCCCAGAAGCGGATTTAACCGAGTGGGAACAAGTGCTATACGCTGAATCGAACCCTGTCGGCGAAGTCACTATCGGTATGGTAGGCAAATACGTTGAGTTACCCGATGCGTATAAATCAGTCAACGAAGCCTTAAAACACGCGGGCTTAAAAAATCGCTTAACGGTCAATATTCGCTATGTCGATTCACAAGACATCGAAAGCAAAGGCGAGCAAATCCTTCGTGGGCTTGACGCTATCCTAGTGCCAGGTGGTTTCGGAGAGCGCGGCATTGAAGGTAAAATTGCTGCGGCCAAGTACGCTCGTGAACAAAAAGTGCCTTATTTGGGGATCTGTTTGGGTATGCAAGTGGCGATTATTGAATTCGCCCGAAATGTTGCAGGCATGGAAAGCGCCAATAGTTCTGAATTCGATCCACAAACACCGTATCCTGTTGTCGGTTTGATAACAGAATGGTTAGACGCAGATGGCAGCACGGCACAACGCTCTGAGGCGTCAGATTTAGGCGGCACAATGCGTTTAGGTAGCCAACTTTGCCACCTCATTCCTGGTAGTAAAGTGCACGATTTGTATGGTTCAGCAGAAATATACGAACGCCACCGTCACCGCTATGAAGTAAACAACAATTTACGTGATAAATTAGAAGCATCAGGATTAAAAGTAACTGGTCTGTCTACTGATAAACGTCTAGTAGAAGTAATTGAATTAGGCGATCATCCTTGGTTCGTAGCAGGTCAGTTCCACCCTGAATTTAACTCTACACCCCGTGACGGTCACCCTTTGTTTGAAGGGTTTGTTAAAGCTGCGGGCGAATATTATAAAAATAATAATTAGAGCCAGTTAACACTGGGGCCTCGTGTGCCCCGCGTAAAAACTAGGCAGAGTAACGATTGAAAACTCAGAATATCTGCTCGCAGATAAACGATAAATTTTTATAAACAAGGCAACAACTATGTCAAATATCAGTAAAATCATTGGTCGTGAAATCATGGACTCTCGTGGCAATCCCACTGTAGAGGCAGATGTATATTTAGAGTCAGGCGTAATGGGCAGAGCTACTGCACCATCTGGCGCATCTACCGGCTCTCGTGAAGCGTTAGAATTACGCGATGGTGATAAAAGCCGTTATTTAGGCAAAGGCGTACTAAAAGCAGTCGCCGCGATCAACGAAGATATCGCCCCAGCCTTGTTAGGCAACAGTGCATTCGATCAGAAGAAAGTCGACCAAATCATGATCGACTTAGACGGTACTGAAAACAAAGAAAAATTTGGTGCCAACGCGATCCTAGCAGTATCACTTGCTGTGGCTAAAGCAGCTGCGCTTGATAAACAAATTCCTTTGTATCAGCACATATCTGAGCTTAACGGCACAGCTGGCAAATATTCAATGCCAGTCCCTATGATGAACATCATCAACGGTGGTGAGCATGCTGATAACAACGTCGATATTCAAGAATTTATGGTTCAGCCAGTAGGCGCGCCTAACTTCCGTGAAGCATTGCGTATGGGTGCTGAAATATTTCATAGCTTGAAAAAAGTATTATCTGCTAAAGGCTTAAGCACCGCAGTAGGCGATGAAGGTGGTTTTGCCCCTAACCTAGCGTCTAACGAAGAAGCTCTGAAAGTCATTATTCAAGCGGTTGAAAATGCCGGCTACGAAATGAATAAAGACGTAACCCTTGCCCTAGATTGTGCATCGTCTGAGTTTTATGTAGATGGCAAATATGATCTTAAAGGCGAAGGTAAAGTGTTTGACTCAGAAACCTTCGGTGACTACTTAGCTGACCTTGCAGCTAAATACCCTATCATTTCAATCGAAGATGGTCTTGACGAAAGCGATTGGGACGGTTGGGCAAGTTTGACCAAGAAAATCGGCGACAAAGTACAACTTGTTGGCGATGACTTGTTTGTAACTAACACCAAAATCCTTAAGCGCGGTATCGATAACGGTGTAGCGAACTCGATTCTAATCAAGTTCAACCAAATCGGTTCATTAACGGAAACACTTGAAGCGATTCGTATGGCGCAAGATGCAGGCTTCACAGCGGTTATTTCTCACCGTAGTGGCGAAACTGAAGATGCCACTATCGCTGACCTAGCGGTGGGTACTGCGGCGGGTCAAATCAAAACAGGTTCATTGTGTCGTTCTGACCGTGTTGCTAAGTACAATCAACTATTGCGTATTGAAGAAGCACTAGGTGACGCTGCAACATACGGTGGACGTAAAGAAATAAAGGGTCAATAAGACCTATATCTGAAGCGCCCTAGTGTTTATTAGGGCTTTTAGATGTAAGTGGGCAGCACATGCTGCCCCTCATTTATTATGGTCACGCCTCCCGCGCAGCCCCAAGTAAATATATTCACTGACTCACATCAGCAGACTCATTTTGCTGAAATTTGCAATGCGCTTTATGAGCGTGAGCTAATGACCTTAGCGCAACACCCTTTTACTAACATCAGTTTACTACAGCGCAAGCTTGGTGGTTTACGCCATCATATTAAACGCGCCGCCTATCACTTTATTCACCATAACGGCCCGCTATTAGTGGATGTACACAATGCCAGTTGGCAAGCCAAACAAAGCGCAAATTGCATTGCTAAAAAACATGACGTTAGCAAAACTGAATCGTGGTTTACTCAATATGCCCGCTCTGGCCTGCCTGTCGCTATTTATATAAGCGATTTGAATGGCGATCACCTAGAGCTTGATTCCATTGATCAAATTGATACCGACAACCAGCGTTTACATAGTAATAAATGTGGTTGGTTCAATATGGATGGAACGCGCGTAAACACAGACCAAGCTAGCGTTGCGGCGTCTCAAAGCCCTACAAATTCACCGAACACTGCAAACAGTCAACAGCTTCTATTGCGCCCCAGTAAAGCCGTATTTAGCGCCGCTTGCTGTGGCCACACATGGAATCACAAAGGTCGCAGCCAACCTCGCACCCTAACACTGCGCGAGTTACTTTTATCTGGCAGTATCAACTGGAAAAACTTCCGCTGAAAAAAGCCATGGGGCAAAGTCCCTTTAATAATCTGGTCGGATTAGCTTGTATTCCTATAGAAATCAAACTTATATGCAATTTTGTTCTATGCCAATTTGTTAACTAAGGTTGACGCATAAGCCGCAAAGAGTTACAAATACCGCACTGACGTTTCGAGCTTATAATAATGACATCATTACTACTATCAACTCTACTTCTGCTGGCAGCAAGACTGCACGGGTAGGTTGTAAGCGAAACGCAAACAATAACTAAAAACCCGTGCTTAGCAGCACGGGTTTTTTCGTTTAAGTGCCTAAACAAGCGCTGATCATTCAAAGAGGAAAACACATGTCCAACCAAGTCAAAATATTCGACACCACATTACGTGATGGCGAACAAGCGCTAGCAGCCAGTTTGAGTATGAAAGAAAAACTACAAATTGCCTTAGCGCTGGAACGACTTGGTGTGGACATCATTGAGGCGGGCTTTCCGGTTTCCTCCCCTGGCGACTTTCGCTCAGTTCGCAGCATCGCACAAGAAGTAAAAAATGCCACAGTCTGCGGCTTATCTCGCGCCTTAGAAAAAGACATAGATGCCTGCGGCGAAGCATTAAGTGTTGCCGACAATTTTAGAATACACACCTTCATCGCCACCTCAGATATTCATGTCGCTAATAAATTGCGTAAATCTCAAGACGAAGTCGTCGAGATGGCCGTTAACGCCATTAAGCATGCAGGGCGTTATACTGACGACATTGAGTTTTCTTGTGAGGATGCGGGCCGAACCCCGATTGATTACTTATGCCGCATGGTTGAGTCAGCGATTAACGCTGGCGCGACGACGGTTAACATTCCTGACACCGTTGGCTACACCACCCCCACGGAGTTTGGCGGTATTATTCAAAACTTATTTAATCGCGTGCCCAATATCGATAAAGCGACTATTTCTGTGCATTGTCACAACGATTTAGGACTGGCGGTTGCCAACTCGTTAGTCGCAGTTGAGTACGGCGCTCGTCAAATCGAATGCACTATTAACGGTATTGGTGAGCGTGCGGGTAATTGCTCGCTAGAAGAAATCGCCATGATTTTGCAAACCCGTCAAGCCATGTTAGGTCTGAACACCAACATTCGTAGTCAGGAGATATCTCGCACCTCAAAACTAGTCAGCCAACTATGTAATATGCCGGTACAATCAAATAAAGCGATTGTCGGTGCCAATGCCTTTAGTCATTCTTCGGGGATTCACCAAGATGGCGTCTTAAAAGCGCAAAACACTTATGAGATAATGACCCCTGAAAGTGTCGGGATAAATAAAAACAACTTAAACCTAACCTCTCGTTCGGGTCGTCACGTTATCAAGCACCGTCTTGAGGAGCTTGGCTATAAAGCCGAAGATTATGACCTAGATACTTTGTATGCCTCATTTGTAAAATTAGCGGATAAAAAAGGCCAAGTGTTCGATTACGACCTTGAAGCCTTGCTGTTTTTCGATAAACAAAAACCTGCTGACGAACACTACAAGCTACTTTATTTACAAGCCAGTTCGGGCAAAGAGATCATCCCGAGCGCGACGGTGAAGTTACAAGTAGGTGAAGAGGAAATCATCGAGTCTTGTACCGGCAACGGCCCAGTAGATGCCGCCTACAAAGCAATCATTAAAGTACTAGGCCATGAACAACTTGAAATAGTCGACTTCAAGCTTGATTCAAAAGGAGAAGGCGCTGATGCCCTCGCCCAAGTTAGCGTTATTGTTGAATATAATGGTCGTCGTTTTAACGGTATTGGTCTAGCCACAGATATCGTTGAATCAGGCGTCAAAGCCCTGATCCACGTACTGAATAACACTCATTTAGCCGATCAAATTGATCACCAAAAAAAGCAACAAACACAAACTGCCGGAGTTTAAGTAGCACATGTCGAATTATAACATTGCCGTATTAGCGGGAGATGGCATTGGCCCAGAGGTCATGCAAGAAGCGAAGAAAGTATTATCAGTTGTAGAGCAAAAATTTAATCTGACGTTTACGCTGAATGAATTTGATGTTGGCGGAATCGCCATCGACAATCACGGTAAAGCCCTACCTGAGGCAACGCTGAAAGGCTGTGAAGATGCTCAAGCCATTTTGTTTGGCTCCATTGGCGGCCCAAAATGGGACAGCCTACCGTTGGAGGAGCGCCCTGAACGAGCAGCTCTATTGGCATTGCGCGGTCACTTTGATTTGTTCAGTAACTTGCGCCCAGCGAAAATCTATCCGGGTCTTGAGTCTTTATCTCCTCTGCGTGCAGATATTGCCGCTAGCGGTTTTGATGTCCTTGTTGTACGCGAATTGACCAGTGGTATTTATTTTGGCCAGCCAAAAGGCATCGAAGGTGAAGGCGAAGAGCAATTCGCTTATGACACCATGCGTTACAGCAAAAAAGAAATTCGCCGTATCGCCATCAGTGCCTTTGAAGCCGCACAAAAACGTGGCAAAAAAGTCACATCGGTTGATAAAGCTAACGTATTAGTGTGCAGTCGTTTATGGCGTGAAGTCACCGAAGAAGTCGCTAAAGACTACCCAGACGTGACGCTAGAGCACATCTACATTGACAACGCGACCATGCAATTATTACGTTACCCAGGCGATTTTGATGTGATGCTATGTTCAAACTTGTTCGGGGACATTATCTCAGATGAGTGCGCCATGATTACAGGCTCAATGGGTTTATTGCCATCAGCTAGCATAAACAGCGAAAACTTTGGTTTATATGAGCCTGCAGGCGGCTCAGCACCAGACATCGCAGGCAAAGGCATTGCTAACCCCATTGCGCAAATTTTATCAGCATCTATGCTACTGCGATTCAGCTTAAATCTAAATGACGCTGCAGATGCAATTGATGCCGCCGTGTTGAAAACGCTGGCAGATGGCGTATTAACCGGTGAGCTACTGAGCCCAGAAAACCACGACCAAGCCAAATCGACCAGTGAAGTAGGCGACTATATAGCGAATATTATCGCCAGCGCAAACGCATAAAGGAAAGACCAGATGAGTACCACCTTATACGACAAAATATTTCAGGCCCATATTGTCGATGAAATCGGCGACGATGCATTATTGTATATCGATCGTCATTTAATCCATGAAGTGACCTCCCCGCAAGCGTTCGATGGCTTGGCGCAAAAAGGACGTAAAGTCCGTCGTCCTGATCTGACCTTCGCCACCATGGATCACAGCATATCAACGCGCTCTCTCGCCATTGATGCGTGCGGCCCAGCGAACAAACTACAGCTTCAAACCCTAGCAGACAATTGCGAAGCTAACGGCATTCAGTTGTTCCCTGTGGGTCATCAAAAGCAAGGTATTGTACACGTAATGGGCCCTGAACTTGGCCTAATCAAACCAGGAATGACTGTGGTTTGTGGCGATTCACACACAGCCACTCACGGTGCTTTCGGCGCACTTGCCTTTGGTATTGGAACGTCTCAAGTTGAGCACGTATTCGCGACCCAAACTCTTAAGCAGAGTAAAGGTAAGTGCATGCAAGTTAAGGTCAATGGCGCTCGCCCACTTGGGGTAACGGCAAAAGACATCATCTTAGCCATTATTGGTAAAATTGGTCATGCCGGAGCCACAGGATGCGTTATCGAATATTGCGGTGACACCATTGAAGGTTTGAGCATGGAAGAGCGCATGACGGTATGTAACATGAGCATTGAAGCCGGTGCAAAGGCTGGCTTAATTGCCCCTGACCAAACCACATTTGACTACCTTGCAGGTCGTGAATACGCGCCAAAAGGCGCAGACTGGGATGCCGCTGTAGCCTACTGGAAGACCCTTAAATCAGATACAGATGCTAAATTTGATATTGTGGTAGAACTTGCCGCCACAGACATCGCACCACAAGTGACTTGGGGCACCAACCCAGGCCAAGTGATTGGGGTCAATCAGCCTATTCCTGCGCCAGAGGACTTTAGTGATCCTATCGACCGTGACTCAGCCGTTAAAGCGTTGAAATACATGGATATACAAGCAGGTCAAAAATTAGCAGATCTAACCGTAAATCACGTATTTATCGGCTCATGTACCAATGGCCGTATTGAAGATATGCGTGCGGCTGCCGCGATTGCTAAGCAAGGCAAAGTCGCAGAGAACGTCACCGCTATTGTGGTACCAGGTTCTGTGGCAGTTAAAGCACAAGCAGAAGCCGAGCAACTCGATAAAATCTTCCTCGATGCAGGCTTTGAGTGGCGCTTACCTGGTTGTTCAATGTGCCTAGGCATGAATGATGACATTCTAAGCCAAGGTGATCGCTGTGCCTCTACCAGCAACCGTAACTTTGAGGGTCGCCAAGGCCGAGGTGCTCGTACACACTTGGTCAGTCCTGCAATGGCCGCAGCAGCAGCGTTAGCCGGGCGTTTCGCCGATACCCGTGACTTCATTGCCAACGATTAATTATTAGGAATAACCATGAGCAATCAATCTAGCCCAGCTAATGCTGGCATCAGCGTTCATACAGGTCATGTGGCGCCGTTAAATCAAGCCAATGTCGATACTGACCAAATCATTCCTAAGCAGTTTTTAACGTCAGTGACGAAAAGCGGTTACGGAAAGCATTTGTTCCATGATTGGCGTTATTTGGATCTTCACGAACAAGAGCCAAACCCTGATTTTGTGTTAAATAAACCAGAGCACCAAGGGGCCAGTATTTTGCTGACCCGTGAAAACTTTGGTTGTGGCTCAAGCCGTGAACATGCGCCTTGGTCCCTCGATGATTACGGCTTTAAAGTGGTTATCGCGACCAGCTTTGCTGATATTTTTTACGGTAACTGCATCAATAACAGTCTATTACCGGTACAACTTGAAAGTGCACAAATAGACGCCCTCTTCGACGCTGTTGCACAAGATCCAGCATGTCAGGTCGTGGTAGATTTACCCCAACAACAAGTGCGCTTTAATGATCAGGTGATAGGTTTTGATATTGCCCCTCACCATAAAAACAACTTGATTAAGGGGTTAGATGCTATTGGACAAACCTTAGAGCTTGATGCCAAAATTAAAGCATTTGAAGACCAACAAGCCGCTTGGCAGCACTAGACACGCTGCCTATCAATAATCGCAGTGTAGCCATGGTTAATGCGTGGCTACGCACCCTGTGCATAATTATCATACAAATGAAAAGTCTTTTTGCTTTCATTTCCCGCTAACATCATTTACGCCGAAAATAATATAACACTCTGATTCATATTAGTTTTTTCACCTGATAGTTTTGCATTCCAGTTAAGACAATTTGAAAACGTTTACAGGTTGCTTTTCTGCGGCTAACCTATGCTTAATCACGGCTATCGAACAAGAGAGAATTTTTTGGCTAAGTTAGGCATTAAGGACATTGCAGCTATTTCTGGGGTATCCCCAGCCACAGTGTCGCGGACACTGCGCAATCCCGATATTGTCAGTGAAGAAACCCGCAAAAAAGTCATGAAGGCAGTCGAAGAAGGCGGATATACCCCGAGTCGGTTCGGCGCCAATCTGCGCACCCAAAAAAGTGGCAATATTATCGTTGTCATGCCGGACATCACCAATCAAGTTAATGCTGGTATCATCCGCGCGATTGAAAGTGAAGCGCAAAAAGCCGGTTATTCTATTTTGCTGGGTGACACCCAAGGCTTAGCAGAGCGTGAAAAGCACTATGCGAATATGGCGCAATCAGGCCAAGCAGACGGTGTACTCTTGTTCACCTTCCACATGCCATTTAATCTCAATGAAAATCAACCTGCGGCTAAACAACTGCCTCCTATCGTCAACTCTTGTGAATCAATCCCTATCGAAGGCATTAGCAAAGTCATGATTGATAATAACGCTGGGGCTCGTACAGCAGTTGAGCACCTTTTAAGCCTTGGTCACACGCGTATTGCTGCCGTCATGGGCCCGCGGGACACACCTAGCACGCTCGAGCGCTTAGAAGGTTATCAAGCCGCACTTTATAACGCCGGCATCGAGGTAGATGAGCAGTTAATCATTCGCGGAGATTACGGCTTAGATTCAGGCATCGGCGCCATGGAGCAGTTACTCAAATTACGCCTTAGGCCCACCGCAGTGTTTTGCTTCAGTGATGATATGGCCATCGGCGCCATGAGTGTCTTGCAAGAGAATGGTTTTCGCATTCCCCAAGACATATCTATCATGGGGTTTGATGATATTCGCTACGCTAGGTTAATGACCCCAGCCCTGACCACTATCCACCAGCCCTTGGAAGATATAGGCAAGGCATGTATGGCGCTGTTACTAGAGCAACTATCGGGTAAATCTGATCGAGCAAGATACGTTGAATTGCCGTTTGAGTTAGTCGTTCGCCAAAGTACAGGCCCTGCGCCTGACGATACTTAACAAGATATTTATCCCATCAAAAATCCATTACACTAAAGGAAACATCCCCTTAGTGAGTGAGATATGAATAAAATACTAGTCGTCATCAGCAGTGTATTTCTGTTAAGTGCATGTGATTCAAACGAAGTGGGTGATGTGAGCTTAGGCTTATTCACCACCAAAGACATTAAGCTAAATATACTGCAAGACCCCATTGTCAGTGGTGTAACGTGCCATGTGGCGAGCATTGAGGCCGATCTTAGTTTTTCCGATCCATCGGACAGCTCTATCGCTTGTCGTCAAACTGGGGAAATCACCCCAGAAATGATTGCCCAAATCGACAAGTCAGAATCCGGAGATGTGGTCTTCAAAAAATCCAAAAGTGTATTTTTCAAAAGCATGAAAATACGCCGAATTTTTGATGCCCGCAGTCAAACCCTAATGTATGTTTCTTACTCCACGAAAGAGACATCAGGCAGCTTTAAACATAGTCTTTCGACCGTTCCCTTGTGGGGAACAAAAGCGTTCAATACCTATACTGGCTCTTAACCGAATAAAGGCAATTAAAAGGTCATAAAACGCCCACGATGCTTATGCAGCGAGGGCGTTATTCACACCTCAACAGACCGCTAGCGTGCTCTGCTTAACCGACGATTGTCGCGATCACGTGATGCTCACCGTTGAATTGACTGTAATCAACAAGATTGCCCTGCACTTTTTTACCATCAATTTCTAGCTGCACCTTGCCTGACCCAAGGCCATCGGGATTACGTACCTCAATACTATAATGCGCACCTCTGAAGCGGCGCGACACAGCAAAGCTAGGCCAGTCAGCAGGAATGCAAGGCGCTATCGTTAAGCCCGCATAGTCCGGTTTAATGCCCAATATATATTGGCTGGCCGCGTAATAGCACCAAGCCGCTGTACCCGTTAACCATGAGTTTTTGGCTTGGCCCGGCGTTGCAGCATCAGTCCCAGCAATCATCTGGCTGTACACATAGGGCTCTGTTTTATGCAGGCTTTTAACGTCTTGCAAGTAAGCAGGCGAAATACTGGAAAAATATTCGAGTGCTTTATCGCCCCGCCCTAGCATGGCCTCTGCCACCATGATCCACGGATTGTTATGACAAAATATGCCCGCGTTCTCTTTATAACCGGGCGGGTATGAAGATATCTCCCCCAAATATTTATCGTACTCGCTAAACGCTGGTTGGTTCAGCATGATGCCGTGGGGCGTGGCTAATCGTTTTGCAACAGAATCGAGTGCTTGGCGTGCCTTGCCATCTTGCATGCCAATTCCTGCCATCACGCAGAACCCTTGAGATTCTATGAATATTTGGCCTTCTTTATTTTCGTGACTGCCTATTTTTTCGCCCTTGGCATTGTAGGCCCGCAAAAACCATTCGCCATCCCAACCATGCTTGAGCACAGCATCGCGCATTGCATCGACTTGCTTTTGTGCATAATGGGCCAGTTCAGCCTTACCTAGTTGCAAGCAGAGTTGTACAAAATCTTGGCCGTAAAGCACAAACTGACCCGCGATCATCAAAGACTCTGCAACGTCAGACTTACCGCGCTGGGTGGTTTGATAGGATTCGTTTGGATCGTCAGAAAAACAATTAAGGTTTAAGCAATCATTCCAGTCTGCTCGGCCAATTAACGGTAACCCATGGGGCCCAAGGTTGTTAACCACATGCTCAAAAGCACGCTTCAAATGTTCAAAATGGTCTGGCTCACCAGTTTCATCACCGTCAAACCCTACCTTTTCAGTGAGAATCGAAAAATCCCCCGTCTCTTTAATATAATTAACCGTTGATAACACCATCCACATGGGATCATCGTTAAAGTTGCCACCTATGTTGGCATTACCTTTTTTAGTCAGAGGCTGATATTGGTGATAAGCCGAGCCGTCTGATTTTTGCGTCGCACTGAGATCTAAAATTCGCTCTTTGACCTTATCCGGCACCATATGGGCAAAACCAATGGTATCTTGATTTGAATCACGAAAGCCCATGCCGCGCCCTATCCCTGATTCATAAAATGAAGCGCTGCGTGACAAATTAAAAGTCACCATGTTCTGATATTGATTCCAAATATTAAGTGAGCGATTAAGTTTTTTGTTTGGGCTGTTAATTTGAAAGTTACCCAACAAGGTGTCCCAGTGTGTCGCCAAATCATCTAACGCCCGTTGCACACTGTGGTTATCGGCGTAGCGCTTGATCAGTTCTTGCGCCGGCGTTTTATTGATGACCCCTGGAGATTGCCATTTTTGAGCTTTTTCCACTTCACAGTAACCCAAAACAAACACTAGGGTACGCTCTTCACCCGGCGCTAACTCGACTTCTACATGATGTGAAGCGATAGGCGACCAGCCATGGGCATGAGAATTCGCAGACTGGCCCTGTTCAACGCATAAGGGGTTTTCAACACCTCGATAGGGCCCTAAAAAACACTCTCTGTCGGTATCAAACCCGCTGATGGGTTGATTAACCGAGTAAAATGCATAGTGATCTCGGCGCTCGCGGTATTCGGTTTTGTGATAAATAACACCGTCTTCTACTTCCACTTCACCAGTGGACAAATTCCGTTGAAAATTAGTGCCGTCATCCTCGGCGTTCCACAAACACCACTCGATATAAGAAAACAAACTGATTTTTCGGTGCCTAGCGCCAGTATTTTTAAGGGTCAATCGATGCACTTCAGCCTTTTCACCTAAAGGTACAAAGCAAGTAAGTTCAGAATTGATCCCTTGGTGACTCACTAGAAAACGGCTGTAACCCATACCATGTCGGCATTGGTATTTTTCGGGTTGGTTAGCCACAGGTCGGCCCGAGGCAGACCAAATCTCATCATCACATTTTAAGTAGAAATAACGGCCTGACGTATCGACGGGCACACTGTTATAGCGATAACGCGTTAAACGGCGAAACTTGGGATCTTGATAAAAACTATAACCACCAGCAGTATTCGAAATTAATCCGTAAAACCCATCGTTACCTAGGTAATTTATCCATGGGGTTGGCGTAAACGGCGTGGAAATGACGTATTCTTTTTGCTGATCATCAAAATAGCCAAATTCGGTGTTCATGGCATCAGTGGATGGCTCGATCATGGGAAAACTCTCTCTAAGTAAATACGCGGCCTAAAAGCCAAAGCGCTATTGATGATTAGTTTGAATGGCGTTTCTGCGCTCAATAAGCTGGGTGTTCATTAGCTGTTGCTTTTTATCCGTTAATGGATAAAACAGCATCAGCAATGCTCCGGCTAACCCAAAAGCTGCGGGAATAAAGCTCATAAGCTGTTGCATGCCAGGGAGTGAGGCTTCAATCGTGCTCGCATCCATACCGTCATAGCCATAGCCTGCCAACACAACCAGCACCAACGCGCCTGCAAAACCATTACCGGTTTTTTGCACAAAGGTCCCCGCGGAATATACAAGGCCGGTCGCCCGGCGACCGTTCCGCCATTCTGAGTAATCAGCGGCATCACCTAACATGCTAAAGAATAAGGTTGGCATCATTGCAGCAAAAAATTCCGCGCTACAGCCGAGAATAAATATGTAGCCAATGTCTTCCCCTGGTATCCAATAAAACCCGCACGTTAGGGCACTACTAAGAAGCAGGGCAACAATAAACAAATTTCGTCGACCAAGCTTATTCGCTAAGTAGCTAGTGCACAGTGCACCTATGATTGACACTACCAACAAGGCGATAAAATACTGGCCTGTGAGTAACTCATCGCCCACAAAGTACTTGAAGTAATATGCAATCACGCTGTACTTAATACCGTTGAACATCATAGTAAGAAAGCCCATCCCAAGTAGAATAAGCCAAGGGCGATTCGTCAATAGATCGAGCATGTCTTGCTGGGTACCAGACACATCTCCTCGAGGACGATTTAACATCCGGCGCACCAACCAGGTAGCGGTTGCGAAAACCAGCACAAACAGAGCGCCAGTCGCAAGATTGCGGTAATAGAAAAATAGGCTCATTGAGAGCAGTGGCACAAGTACAAAAGGAGATTGCTTAGCTAAATCCCATAACTCACTGCGAAAGCTGCCGCGCACTTGTTCAATGGGAATAACCCGCTCTTTTGTCGTCGCGACGGATGTCACCATAAGAGCCATTAATAGGCCTGCGAACACATACATGGTGTACTGATACCCTTGCACGTCGTCACCGGCCCCTAACATAGCTACTAGGCTTGGCAGAAAGCCCATCACAAATAAGCCTCCCACGAAGGCACCAGCAAAACGAAATCCAGACAAGCTAGTGCGCTCTTTATCATCTTCGGTCATCACCCCCATCAAAGCAGAATAAGGGACGTTATTAACGGTGTACGCCAGCGTCAGACCTATGTAGGTCAAATAGGCATAAACTAATTTGCCTGTGTCACTCAAGTTTGGTGTGGTGAAGCACAGCACCATAAACGCCCCTAAAAAAGGGGTAGACCACAAAATCCAAGGTCGAAATTTACCCCAAGCGGTGTGAGTACGATCAGCAATCATCCCCATGATGATGTCTGTTACACCATCTGTCAGGCGCACCACCAAAAATAAAATAGCCGCAGCAGACGCTGCCAAGCCAAACGTATCGGTATAGAACACAGCTAAGTAAGCTAAGGCGCCACGCCAGACCAAATTCGCAGCCGCGTCCCCCATGGCGTAGCCAATTTTTTCGTATAAGGGTAAGGTTTTCATAAATGATGCGTGCTGTTGACGGGATACTGGCTGCGTTGAAGCATAGTTATTATTCCTATTCCAGTGCTATTGGGGCGACTGTCTTTGTAACAACAGTACAAGATTAACGTGGTGATAAACCTAGTCTTAGGTGATTGTTAGCGTAACGTTAAATGCAAATGAAAACGTTTTCAAGGCTTTTGTATATTTTTCTTTAAGCCGCTTAAGATAGAGCAGTCATTCGAACGCTAGAGCGAAGATTAGAATATTGAAAGGTAACTATTTAGACCCGACACTAGACCAATTTTGGTATGCCTAAGGTGCTTTTGTCTTACTGGTCGTTACAGTCTAGGCGCACTAAAGCAGTGGCCTATGTACACTGCAACACCGTTCAAACGCTTACACTTTTTGAAAACCGTACTGCTCAACGTGATTGAGCAATTGACGATTGCTTTTCAGCCCAGCCATGAGTTTGCGCACATGCTGCTGGTTTTCCTTTAAGTGTTTGACGGCACTTTGTGGCGTGTCAAATTCCCTTGATGACACATCATTCAAGGTTTCAAAGCCCATACCGTACAAAACATATTGATAACTAGCTGATGGAAACATGATTTCATTTTGCACAAAGTCATTGCGACTAGGTGGTTGAAAACGCCACTGCGTGAGTAATGATCTAAGCCGTGGGGATATCGACTCAGGTGCACGCATTTGATGCCAGTACGGCTCACTGCGCGCGCTTAAAACATAATGCAACTTTAGAAATTCGACTATGTTTTCCCAGTGCAAAAGGAATCGTCGGTTAAAGTTATCCTGGGTAACCTTCATATGCTCTGTTGTTACAGGCAGGTTTTCAGCAATGGCGGTAGCCGAGAGCTCAACTAATGCTAATGCAGATGCCTCTAAGGGCTCTAAAAATCCCGCTGACAAGCCAACCGCGACACAGTTTTTATGCCAAAAATGACTACGGTGCCCAGGTTCAAAATTGATCTTTCGTGCTTTGAGCGCATCAGCACGTTCAGGCCCAATAGACTGCGCCACATAGGCTTTAAGTGTTCGCTGCGCCTGCTCATCGTCAGTATGCTTGCTAGAATAGGTATACCCCACCCCTCGTCGGTCTTGTAAGCCGATATCCCATATCCATCCGGCCTCTTGGGCAGTTGATACGGTCGCCGAGACGATAGGGTCATCATCATTAGTGTATGGCACGTGCAGCGCCATAGCACTGTTGTTAAACAGCACGTCGCTTTTATCGATAAATGGCACATTAAAATGTTGCCCTAGTAATAACGAACGCGCCCCTGTGCAATCGATAAATAAGTCGCCGGTTAGCTCACCACTTTGACGCGTTTGTAATGCTTTAATGTCGCCATCATCGTGACTGATCACTCCTTCAACGTGATCTTGAATATGGCGAACGCCTAGCATAGCCACGCAGTGCTGCTGGATTAACTGCCCAAATTTGCCTGCATCAAGGTGGTAACCGTAATTGAGCACCCCTGCATATTCAGGGGTAGCGTTTTGTTTTGGGGCTAACCCTGCCTGACAAATATGACTTTGCGCACAAACCACGTCAGCAAAAGGATGCTCAGAGGCATAGGTTTTCCACGCGCTGTACTGATTTGCTTTGCCGTAGCCGCTTGGGATCACAAAAGGGTGGTAGTAAAAGTCATTGTCTGCGCCGTTTTTCCAGCCGACAAACTTTGAGCCCTGTTTAAACGCTGCGCCGCAGTGGCGAATAAATTCAGTTTCGCTAATCCCCATGCGCTGCAAAGAGTTACGCATTGAAGGCCAAGTTCCCTCCCCCACGCCAATAATATTCACATCGGGTGATTCAATTAGGCTGACGCTAATTTTGCTTTGCTGTGAGCCACATTGGTGCTCTGCGGCAATGATCCCAGCGGTTAACCAACCTGCACTGCCACCACCGACGACAACGATATTTTTGATACTGCGGTTACTCATTTGTGACTACCCATGTTAAACATGACATGCTATTTACGGACGCTTTGGCACAATACTCTTTATACTACCCCATCTAAGTGGATGACACGCAACAACTCCTTTATGTTTTCCTTTGTTGCGTATTCGCGGCCTACCCGTCACTCTGCCTGCTAGTGCTTATGACGCTTTGCAATAGCGCTGAATAAACTGTTGATGACTAGGCAATTGGGCAACTCGTTGCTCTATTGCGCTGCGCATGCCGGCTAAAAAGCGCGTTAACTCATCCTTATTCATTTCATTCACGATATGGTGATACTGCTCTGGCGCTAGGCCTTGCCCCAACATGACTTGCGTCCAAGAATCGACGCGGAATATATCGCCATCATCTAAAAAGACTCTCCCCGTTTCTTTAAATAAGCGAATTTTGTGGGCCAAAGATGCAGGCACTTCCATGCTTTGGCAATGCTGCCAAAACGGTGAGTCATCACGATTGGTAACCTTATAGTGCAATACAATAAAATCACGAATACTGTGCAGTTCACTGGTGAGTTTTTCATTGTATTCATCAATGGTGGATTGGCACACACCATCGAAGGGGAACAAGCGCATTAGTCGTACGATGCCTGTCATAATCAAATGAATGCTGGTGGACTCAAGTGGCTCTACAAACCCACTGGCTAATCCCAATGCCACACAGTTTTTGTTCCAGCCCTTGCGTCTGCGGCCGGTCTTGAACTTAATCACTCTGGGTTCGTTAATGGGGACGCCATCCAGGTTAGCGAGTAAAGTGGTTTTTGCTTGGTCGTCACTCGTGTATCGGCTACAGAATACCATGCCATTGCCTACGCGATGCTGTAACGGAATTCGCCACTGCCAACCAGATTCATGGGCGGTAGCACGGGTATAAGGTAGAGGATCAGAATTGGCTTGAGTTTGCACCGCGACTGCGCTGTCGCACGGTAACCAGTGTGACCAATCCTCGTAGCCGGTATGTAAGGCCTCTTCTATCAGCAGACCTTTGAATCCGGTGCAGTCAATAAAAAAGTCTCCCTCAACAACTTGACCTGATTCAAGTGTTAAAGATTGAATGAAGCCACTCTCTTGATGCTTATTAACCTGTTGAATTTTACCTTCAATTCGAGTCACCGAATCGGCGCAAAAATTCCGTAGAAACTTAGCGTATAGCGTGGCATCTAAATGGTAGGCAAAGTTCATTGGCGCATTTGCAGAGAAGGCAAACTTCCCTTGCTTTGAAGCCTGAAGCTCGTAGCAGTAGTCCCCGAAAGGGACGTCTATTCCCAGCTCTTTTCCCCGTAGCCAGAAATGATGGAACTCCCCAGCCCAGCACTCTTTTCCCGTGACACCGAAGGAGTGAATATAACTGTCATCTTTTTGTCCCCAGTTATTAAATTCAATCCCCAGTTTGAAGGTACTATTGGTGGCTCGCATAAATGCTTGCTCGTCGATATTCAGCAGTTTGTGTAGTGTTCGAATGGGCGGAATAGTGGCTTCGCCTACCCCTACCGTGCCAATCTCGTCTGACTCAACCAAGGTGACATCGAGTGATTTTCCCAGTAATTTAGATAGCGAAGCAGCAGCCATCCAACCTGCTGTTCCACCACCAGCGATAACCACTTTTTGTACTCTTTGTCGTTTCTGCCCATTCTGGGTGCTCTGCGTTTTCTCGTTGTTCAAGACTAACCTCGCCATCCATATAATTAGGTTGAATACGTTAGATTCAAAGCTCTTTGCTGAAGCTCTTTTCTAAAGCTCTTGTTTCAATATAACTAAAAAACAAGCCGCGATAAATCGCGGCTTTAAATGCCGATTAACTCGGCAGACCTACAGGTACACACTTGTTACACATTAGAACGTATATCGGGCACCTAGCGCGTAGCGCGCGCCAAGTTGTTCCAAGTTCCATAATTGAGCGGACGTACGCCCGTGACGGCGACTGTTCTCATCCGTAATGTTTATCCCTTCAAGGAATACAGATAAATCATCATTCACTTGATACGACACATTAAAATCGATTTGCGAGTAAGACTCGGTAAAGCCCGGTTCATTCACGTATTGACTCGTGGTGTCCAAAAACTTATCACGCCAGTTGTAAGCAATACGCCCCTGCCAGCCATCTTTCTCATACATGGCCACCAAGTTTGCCGTATCACTTAAGCCCACTAACGCGAATTGCGTTACCGATGGGTTAGCAGTGATATCGTAACTTACATCACCATTGACTGTGGTGTAGTTAGCTTGTAAACCAAAGCCCGTGTCTCCGAAGAAGTGCTGAGCAGCCAGCTCGAAGCCATAAATATTGGCGTTCTTATTATTCACTGGTTTTGAATTAATAAAGGTTAAGAATGGGTCATCTTCATTAGGTAACACATCATACTGGGCTTCGAATTGCTCTATGGTTAACGAGTCATAAGCGATGTTGTTTTCCATGGCTGCCACCATGTTAAACAAATTAGTATCGGTTAACGGTTGTCCAATACGTTCAAGTTCAGCGGCCGCAGCCTCTGCACGTGGACCAGCGGTCGCATCACGTTGACCGAATACGCTTTCTTCCACCTGCTCGTTACCAATAAAGTTCTTCACTCGTTTATCGTAGAAGCCTAACGATACATAACTGGTATCTTCAAAATAGTATTCAACGGATAAATCGATATTGTCAGATTCAAGTGGCACCAAAGAGGGGTTACCTGAGCTAGCGGTTGCAGTTGCGCCTTGGGTGATTAGCGTTGGACCGCTTGGCGTGCCCACGGATGCTGCCGCGCTCAAGTTATTGTACGTTGGGCGAGCAATGGTCTTGCTGTAAGACAAACGCGCCTTAACGCCATCCATCACTTCAATATCAAAATCAATACTAGGTAGAATATGGTCGTAGTCAGAATCAACAGCCACGTCTTGAGTCTCAGAGCCAAAGCGCACATTAAAATCGTTATTACCTTCCCACGCTATTGCACTGGGCAAGCTAATGTTAGCGACCGATGTAGAATCAGTGCTTTCGTAACGAACACCCGCAAGGATATTGTACGGACGACCACCTAACTCTCCGTCTAATTCAAACTCTACATAAGCCGCAAATATGTCTTCTTCAATTGTGCGGTTAGTGGCGAACGGGTTATCGGCTGCAAATGCGAAGCCGTATTCCTGCGCGGCAAATGCGCCAATCTGTGCTACATCACCAGTGAAACCTTGGCTGAAAATGCCGTTGGTGTTGTAGTCATCAAACTCGTCGGCAAAACTAAACGGCGTTAAGTAGTCCGCTGGCAATTCACCCGGGTTTTCGATACCCCAGTTACCCATGGTACGTCTGGTTAATGATTGCAGTGACGTGCTTTCCATTGAGCGCGATTCAACACCGAAATTAATCCCGCCATCATCAAATGAGTACTCACCATCCAAACGGAATTGGGTGATATCTGTGCGCTGAGAATTAAAATTCATATCAAGAATTGCAGTACCTACATCATCTTGGTCAAGCACGCCATTACCGTTTAAGTTGTCACGCGCAGCGTCATCAAAATCTACCGTCATGATAGGGAAATCACCAGAGAAGTCAGCCCCCTGCCCACGGTTAACATTGGCCCCTAACCCTAGGTTAGTCCAGGTACCATAAGGTGCATCTGGGCGCCCTTCGGCTGATGAATCATGCACATCGAAGAACATGACTAAGCTGTCGTTGACGTGGTACTCAACATTAAAGCCAACAGATTTGTTTTCATTGACTTGGTTAAGCTCCTGAATGGCTAGCCCCAAATCCCGCGGCAGTAAATCACGGCGTTCTTGTTCAATCAATATAGGGGTTTTAACCACTTCGTCGTCAAAGGTAAGCTCTGAGAAGTAGCCATCATCCATCCAGATGGATTGCTCTGCGCGAGCCTCGTATAGGTCCTGTTTTGAATAGGTGTAATCCAGGGTTGCGGTTAAATCTTCTGATGGGGCATATTGAAAAGTAAGCTGCGCATTAGTACGTTTACGTTCACGATCAGCAATTGAGTAACGTAAATCAGCTGGGATGGCAAACAGTTGACCGTCTGCTGGACCATTGTTTACCACCACCGCTGGCCCATTAAAGCCAGGTAAATTAGGATCGGTTTGGTTAGGTGATTGTGGAATGCTGCCCTCGTATGGGTTAACACGCCATTCATTAACAAATGCACCCACTGCTGAGCTGTCACGCTCTTGTACACTGGCAGATAAAGACACACCAAAAATGCCGTCGTCATCAACAAAGTTAAAGAACCCTGATACTTCAGGCGTTACGTCATCCCCCACACGGTTAGTGGTGTCCATCAATGCTTTTGCGCCAACAGAGCCGGTAAAGCCGCTTTCCAGTGCGTCTAATGGGCGCGCCGTCTTAATGTTAACGGTTGCCCCGATACCGCCCGTTGCTATGCTAGCACGACCAGTTTTGTAAACTTCCACACCACGCACGCTTTCAGAGGCTAAATCGGCAAAATCAAAAGCCCGTGAATTTGGCGTGCCACCACCGCCAGGAATAGCAGCACCTGGCATGGCACGACCATTTAGCGTCACCATATTAAAATCAGGTCCAAAGCCTCGAGCCGTAATCTGGCTTCCCTCACCGTTACTCCGACTAATAGAAATACCCGTGATGCGTTGCAAAGATTCCGCTAAGTTAGTATCAGGAAACTTACCTATGTCTTCTGCAGAAATGGCATCAACCACACCAGCAGAATCACGTTTAATCCCCATAGATTCTTGAATACTCGAGCGCATGCCTCGTACTTGGATTACCTCCAAGTCATTCGCGCTTTCTTGAGCAACGGCAACCACAGGAGCAAGTACTGTCGTACCAAGCAGTATTGAAATACTCTTGGTCAGTAGTGACTTATTAAATTTCGCATATGTGTTCATTTTTGTGCGTCCTTTGTGTTTCTATTAGTAGAATTAACCTAAACCATACAAATTGGAAGTCAGCTACTGCTCTTGACCACTTTTTTATTTTTCATTAATGAAAGCCGGTCTTCCCAAATACGTTGCGCGGTCGCTGTAACATCAATACCCTCAGGGCATAAATACATGTTTTGCGTTTACCCAATTGAGTCTCGTCCAACCACCAATGTAAACGTTTTCATAATGCTAGGTTTATTTTAACAATTCGTCAACATTTTTAGTCGATAAGCCATTTAATTTCAAACATCACTATCAAGCTAATGAAATGTTACAAATACATTAATACAAACTCGACCAGTGTGGGTATCACAAAATCGGTGACTAATATGACAAATTCGGCGTTAAGATAGCTATAACTTAACAAAGGCCTTATAAACAAAGGGAGAAAATGGACAATGAAAATATTAATAATTATATGTTTGCCTATACCTAAAACGTTAAAATGTTAATAAAAGTAGATAAATAAGCGTTAAAATTATATGTGAAGCACTGTGCAACATGCGCAAATAACGACAAGAAGTCGTGCATTAAATACAAGAACAATGAGATATAGGTTAACAAAGTAACCTGAAAATATTGAGATCCAAAGCATAGCGAATGAAAATTGATGAAAACGAAAACATTTACAGTACGTATCGTATACGATGATACTGCTGCACCTATCAGGCAGACTGTTACTAATAATTGGCTTATATCAAGCTGCAACGTCGCCACTGTGTGCATAATGACCATTCAGGATGAAGCTTAATGGGTCACAAAAATAGCGCTAGTGTCTGCAAATTCCATCGAGTCAAGATAATATGCATTAGTAAATGAGTGAAATGCAGCGTAACTATCTTTGGTGAAAATCTGCCGAAAAAGTCGACACTGTTTCTACATTTGAGGGATCGGCATATTTATAAGTCCCACCCACTTATGATGCAATACGCTAAAACATGTTAACTCGCGCTGTATGCTCTACAGAAAACGTTTTCAGATGAACTTTGTAGATGTAGCGGTTTGAAAGTGTTATGAAATAGGAGATATAAGGGGTTGAGGGTTGATATACCTAGGATGAATTTGAGTCGAGTAGTCGAATAAACTTGTTATCTATTTCCGCTTTCGCACCGCTTTTAATCAAACGTTGAAACGCGCGATCGAACTTATCCATCCACATTTTCGCTTCGGGGTAAGACGTTGAAATGATGAAATGCAAAGGCACTTGCTCTACATACTTTTTAAGCACAACCAGCTTACTGTCTGTTAAGCGGTCATTATTGACCTCATTCACAGAAACATAGTCATTTGTCAGGCCAGCGTCACTCCACCCCCGCTGCACATGTCCTATGCATGCGGCGCCATCAACCACGCGATTAATCTTCAAATTGAGACTTTCCACTACACCACCTTTCACAAATTCGGCCGAATAGCCGTAAGGTAAGCATAAGCGTTTATCCTTCAATTGTTGTACATCAGTAAAATTCGATGCCTTACTGACATAGAAACGTACTGGGATAAAATTGATAGGCTTAGAAAAATAGTATTTCTTAGCCCGCTGAGCAGAATAGACATAAGGGAATGTCCCCAGGAAACGTTGCTCTGTAGTCCATCTTTCTCCCCTACTCCATGGCAAAATGTGTATATCAACATTGAGCCCCATCTCTGCAAACGTACGTGTTACAAGCGCTTGAGACCAGCCACCGTGGGGCATCTTGGCGGATATAAAAGGGAAGTAGCTTTGGCCCGTTGTTAAGCGTATCCGCTTATTCACCGCTTCAAAAGCTTTAGGGGCAGCGCTCTGGTCATCCGTATATATGACGCGAGCATCATTAGGCTGATGCAAATCGTCTTGATTAGCGTGAGGGAGGCTTGGACTGTCTGATGCATTTACCACGTTCAGAATACTAATTACCAAGAAGAGTAAGCAGGCCTTCGAGGCGAAGGTAAAGTGCAGCAAACAAAAGTGCGGTTCCTTGGCAGCCATGTCTGGTTGATATTCCTATTTGCGGTAAACGAGCAAGTAATAAACGCATTATGCATATTACTTGCTGCAGTTCTACATAATCATGGTCACTATAAAGGTGGTCGGTTGTGTAGCCCACTGGCGAGTGATAATTTTACCACTCGCTAAGTGCCGACATGCTGAAAGTTTGCCCCTGATAGTTCAGGATCACATGTTGTGGCTCTATATGCTCGATACGCACTTTATCTGCAATCATATCCCCTTCATTCAGCGTCCTATTATTCACCTTTACCCATCTATCTTGCGCTGAAGATGCATACATGTGCGTGGTAAAAACCATGGGGGGCAGTTGTGTTAACACCCATGCAGGCAACTGATCAATGCGCGGTGTATCTTCACTTTTTGTTTGCGTGGCTTCGAATGGCTGTTCGGGCTCTTTGTCCAATTCTGTGATCGCCTTCTCAAAGCGCTTTAATAAGTCAGACGATATTCTGGGGCTTGGCTCTGGCTCTGCTTCAGGTCTGGGGCTGACTTGCTGTTCAAAGGGAGGCGTTGTCTTAAGTTGAGTATTACTATGCGGCTGGTTAACGGCCATTGCGACAGACTCATTAACTGCATTTTGATTGCCGCGTGTTTGAGCAACATCTGGCTCGTTCGATTTTACCATTAAGACTTTTTCGTTGTTATTCGCAGAAGGTTTGTCTCCCCCAGGATCCTTTTCGCTCGCGCGCAAATTATCAGCAAGGGTTCCATTTGTGTCTATCGCAGAACTCGCATTTTCTCGACTGCCTCCAGCGAAACCTTCAACAATGGCGGCGTCATCTTGTGCCGCTGGACTGGTGAGCTTGGCTAACAATGACGGGGCGATAGCTACGCCCCACCCCATTGCAAATCCAATAAATACCACCACCACGCCTTGCAATAGCGGCTTGGTATAGTATTGCCAGCGAGAAGGTAACGCCTGGATTGACGGTAAAAACAAACTGCGATTGAATTGATCTGACACCGCCGCATCAGCGCCATGCAGAGCTCTAGCCCCAGCGACGCGCTCACTTTCGAGTAATTTCTGCGTTTGTGATTTTTGTACTTTAGGGCGGTCAATCTCCACGGTTTGGGCAGGATCAATTTCCACCTGCTGTACGCCCATTTCCCCTAACCCTGTGACCATTTCCATGCTGGTCACTAAACCGGACTTACGTATTTTAATTGGGCCGTTTTGCTGCGTAATCTTTACTATCACCATGCCAGGCAGTAAGGCATCAATATTGATAAGGTTATCCATACCAATGGCCTCCCATAAAGCCTAACCCGAAGGCCAGTACAAACAAGCCTGCGAGTATTAGGGTACGCTGTTTTCCTCTGCGCTGAGCCACCACATCAGCGCCCAAGATTTGCTCTGCGGCAGCATAAAATATATGGGTATGTACCACGGGAGCTTGTTTAGTAAACGTTAACGTTAACGCCCTATCACATAATAAATTAATCACCCTCGGTATACCGCCAGTGACCTGATACACAGCGCCCAGTGCGCCTGCACTAAAAACACTGCTATCGCCATTTGCTACCCCTAATCGGTGATGAATATAGGCTTTTACTTCACCAGAAGTGAGCGGTAGCAAGTGGTAACGGGCGGTGATGCGCTGGGCTAATTGACGCAGCTCGTTACGTTTCAACAATTGCTGCAATTCTGGCTGACCGATTAACACCACTTTGAGCAGCTTTTCCCGGTTGGTCTCAAGGTTGGTCAACAAACGTAACTGCTCAAGCACCTCTGGCAACAAATGCTGGGCTTCATCCACAATCAATATCGTGTTCAAGCCTGCGTTGTGATTAATCACCAGCTTGTTGAGGATCAAATCCGTAAAGTATTTTAGGCTCGCTCGTTCGTGTTGATAATCTATGCTTAGCTCGTCACAAATGGTGGCGAGTAACTCAATGGCCGAGAGCGTTGGGTTAAGCACCATGGCGACCTGAGTATTATCAGGCAGCTGCTGCAATAACTTACGCGACACGGTGGTTTTCCCCGTTCCGACTTCGCCTGTTAACATCACAAAACCGCCACTTTCCCGTAACCCAAAGGTCAAATGAGCAAGGGCTTCTTTGTGTCTTGGACTCATATATAGGTACGCGGGATTAGGTGCGATAGAAAACGGATTATCTGAAAGTCCGAAATAATTAAGATACATAGCTGCGGTTCTAGTGGCCGATTGAGGATAAGCGGAAGATAAACTAACGGCTTCATCCAAGCTTGTCAAAGGTAAGACGCGTTATGCATAAAGCTGATGTTTACAGTTTTAGCACTGCAATTTCGCCCCCGCCAATTCGAGTAAATTCAACGGCTAAGCGACTTTCACAGGCGATACACATTATTAATCGCTTATTCTTATGCGTATTTTTGCTCATCGGATAAATCAGGCATAATAAGACGATTCTCAAATTTAAGGTGACTATGCAAGTATATTTAGTAGGTGGGGCTGTACGGGATAAGCTACTCGAGCGACCCGTAAAAGATAAGGACTGGGTTGTCGTGGGTGTTAGCGAAGCCGATATGCTGGCCAAGGGCTTTCAGCAAGTGGGTAAAGACTTTCCAGTATTTTTACACCCTAAAACCCAGCAAGAATATGCCCTAGCCCGCACCGAGCGTAAAATAGGCCAAGGCTATGCCGGGTTTGAGTGCGACACCTCTACCAATGTCACGCTCGAGCAGGACTTACTGCGCCGGGACCTAACCGTGAACGCCATGGCAATGGATGACAACGGCAACATTATCGATCCCTTCAATGGCCAAAAAGACCTTAAAAATCGCGTTTTACGCCATGTGTCTGACGCGTTTGAGGAAGACCCGCTGCGCGTATTACGCGTTGCACGGTTTGCAGCGCGCTACGCGAGTTATGGCTTTAGCATAGCGGATGAAACCAAAACCTTAATGGCTAACATAACCCAATCGGGGGAGCTCAGTCATTTAAGCGCTGAGCGTGTGTGGGTCGAAACCGCAAAGAGCTTACTTGAAGATACCCCCCAAATATATTTTGAAACCCTGCGCGAATGCGGCGCCTTAAAAGTGTGGTTTGCTGAGCTTGATTGCTTATGGGGCATTCCTAATCCAGCCAAATGGCATCCCGAAATTGACACAGGGATCCACAGCATGATGGTACTGGAACAATCTGTGCGGGTATCTCATAAGCTCAGCGTACGTTTTGCCGCTTTAGTGCATGACTTAGGCAAGGGTTTAACACCACCAGAAGAATGGCCGTCACATCGCGGGCATGAAAAACGTGGCCTTGCGCCCATTAACACCCTCTGTGAGCGGCTAAAAGTCCCCAATGACTGTCGTGATTTAGCGTTATTAATGAGTGAATTTCATAGTCATGTGCATCATGCGTTTAAGCTCAAAGCCGCCACGATTAATGATTTCTTAGACAAATGTGACGTATGGCGAAAGCCTGAGCGCTTTGCTGATTTATTGCTGGCCTGTACCGCCGATGCGAAAGGGCGAACGGGATTTGAAGAGCGCCCCTACCCCAACGCAGATTATATTTGGCAAGCCTATTTGCTCGCCAAAGAGGTCAACGTACAAGAAATAGTGCAAGCAGGTTATAAAGGCGCAGAAATAAAACAACAACTCAGACAAAAACGCATTCATGCTATCGCCACAAACGTGGCATAATAGTAGTCCGCTTTTTTAGCATCCGAACGATAAACAGAACACACAAGGCTTACCATGTTATCCACCACTCAATTAAACACCATGCTGACACTGCAAGACGGCATGAACCGAAAAGTTAACCCACAATGGCTTAGCGCGAATTACGCCTATTTACGCGCCGCTATGATCGAGTCGGTTGAAGGTATTGAGCATCACGGCTGGAAATGGTGGAAAGCCCAACAAAAAGACTTGCCTCAGCTACAGATGGAGTTGGTCGATATTTGGCATTTCGCGCTATCGTCAATCATTATTCAGTTTGACGGTGACATTGCCCAATCATCTAGCACTATTGCTCAGCAACTTGCATCAAATACCAGCAGTGTGACGTTTGATGGTAAATCCTATGACTTTACCAATTTAGATATACTCGACAATTTGCAATTAATGGCTGGCCTGTGCGCCGCTAATCGTTTTGACGTACCTTTGTTCATCAAAATCGTTGAGCAGGCTGAAATGAACGCCGACGAGCTTTATCGTCAATATGTGGGCAAAAATGTTCTAAACTTCTTCCGTCAAGACAACGGTTACAAAGAAGGCAGCTACCATAAATTATGGAATGGCCGTGAAGATAACGAGCACTTGGTTGATGTGTTAAACGCCTTAGATATTGCCTTACCAGATTACAGCGACCAAGTGTATCAAGGTTTACAACAGCGCTATCCCACTGCTTAAACACGCAGTGAAAATAACATCTCGGAGGCTCAACAATTTTGTAGCCACCATAATATTAAGTACAACGTTAAGAAGCATATAAACGCCATGTTTGAGCAATTAGAATTAGATGATGAACTTTGCCGCGCAGTCGCCGATTTAGGTTACAGCGAACCCACCAGCATTCAACAGTTGGTCATTCCAGCGGCGATGGAAGGTAAAGACATACTCGCATCCGCCCCAACCGGCACAGGTAAAACGGCGGCGTTTCTATTGCCCGTATGCCAATTTTTATTAGATTACCCGCGCCGCCATCCTGGCTCGACCCGTATTTTGATTTTAACCCCAACCCGAGAATTAGCTCAGCAGGTTTATAACCAAGCACTTGAGTTAAGTCGCTACACAGACATAGTGTGCGGCGTGATCACAGGTGGCATCAACTACGGCACCGATCGCGATACTTTTGAGAAAAACCTCGATATATTGGTGGCCACTCCAGGGCGCTTGTTCGAGCACATCGAACAAGAAAGCTTTGATTGTCGTGACATCGAGTGCCTGATTTTAGATGAAGCTGACCGTATGCTCGACATGGGCTTCTCATCAATCGTTAATCAAATATCGGCTGAAGCCCGCTGGCGCAAGCAAAGCATGTTATTTTCTGCCACCCTAGAAGGCACTGGTATTAGTCGTTTCGCCAAAGACATACTCAACGACCCCGTTGAGTTAGAAGCTGCATCAAGTCGCAAAGAGCAAGGTAAAATTCATCAATGGCTACATATCGCCGATGATGCAAAGCATAAATATGCTCTGCTAAAACATATTCTGACCCATCAAGTGGAATCTGCCGTGGTGTTCGTGAAAACCCGCGACCGCCTGAATGAGTTAAAGCAAATTCTGGAGCGCGACGGCTTTACCGTGTGCTGGCTACAGGGCGAAATGCCCCAAGACAAACGTAACTTGTCCATGGCCAAATTCCGCTCTGGTGAAGTCAAAATATTGATTGCCACCGACGTTGCCGCCCGTGGTATTGATGTTGAAAACATCAGTCATGTTATCAACTATGATATGCCGCGTACCGCAGACGTTTATGTACACCGTATCGGTCGTACAGGTCGCGCTGGCAACAAGGGTACGGCCATTTCTTTGGTTGAAGCACACGACATTGGCATAGTGCCCAAAATCGAACGCTACACCGAGCAGCCGCTTAAACGCCGGGTAATCGACGAGTTACGCCCGAAAAATAAAGAAGCCAAGCCGCCTGCCAAAAGAAAGATCAGCAACAGAGCGAAAAAAGCCGCTGGAATACCATTGAAGAAGAAAGCTAAAAAGAAAAAGAATCGCGGTTAAAGCGTGTCGTTTTAGCCAGCCGGTTTGACGCCAATTTTCACATTTAATACGTCTAGCTAAGCTGAATGTAACGCACAAAAAACCTGCAAATTTGCAGGTTTTTTTGTGTTAGTTAAGTGTGGTGTTAGTTCGTACTGGTGGGCTCGGTCTCGGTGAGTACTTTAAATGTTGTAACTCAATACAAATCCCCTCACGCTTACCATGCTGGATGACCCTCAAGCAGTGTTCTTTTTAATTCGCCATTTCTAGCATCCTGCTCGGTCCAACTTTCTCCTAATTTACGGTTTATTAGATTAAGACAATACTCTTTTGGCGGGTCATTTGGTTGTGCAAAGATGGTGACACACATACTATCAGTCGTTACTCGCCACTCCCCTTTACTCGTTTGACCTTGCTCTGCAAGGTGTTCAAAAGAGCCATCAGGATCAAAATATATAATGCTTGCACCAAACCTATTGGTTATTTTTAGGGCGTTACCCGATATTAACGTTTGAATTTTCTCAACGCCCAAATCTGAAGCGCCTGCATTCATACAAAAAAACATAAGAATAATAGCAATCAGTGATATTGGTTTGCGAGCTTTCAAAGTGCTGTACATGTTAAGTCCTAGATTCTGGCGAGCACACAACATTAAAGTTCCATTGCCGCCATATATTTACAAACATAAGGGTGAAACCCAAAGCACCCTTCTATTCCAGCCTATTTGTTTATACTCGTTGCCACATATGCAGACAGACTGAAATCAACTCTGCTCACTCTTGGTGGGTATTTCTAGCAAGGTGAATTGGCTGTCGGTATCTCCTACCACCCTTACGCTGCAACGTCCCCAACTAGCGGGTATATTCCATGTGCTGTCTGTGGTCGCTGTGTATAACTCGCTTTTATTGTGACAACGCAGTTCCACTGTATTTAGGGTGCCGTTCACGTCATGTAAACTAAAGGCGCGCCTGCTCAGGGCATGCCACCAATCACCGTCTTGTTTGACTTTCCCTGGAATAGCTATGACTTGGTCGCTTTTGAGCACATTGAGTATTTGGGTCACATAAGGTTTGAGCATGGCGATGTTTTCGTCGTTATTTTCTTGCGTCTCAACGCGCTGAAACGTATCTAAGGCGTCAAGGTATTGCGACTGATTTATTTGCAGCACAAACTTACGGCTTAACAATAATCGATGCGCTTCGCTGCCCAAGTACTCGCCTTTGCTATCAGTATTCAATATATGTTGAACGTGCTTAAGCTCAGCCACCTCATCCGCTTCAGCCTTTGCCAAGTCAGCACGTAGCAACGAATAAAAGCTAAACTCTATGCTATTGAGCAAGCCTTTGTCTTTCATGTTGTCACTCAGCTCACGCGCTAAGGCAATATCATTGCTGCTTAGTGCAGCACGCACACTCTCATAATTGCGTTTAAACTTGCGCCTAACCCCTCTTTCCCCCCCGTCTAACTTAAAGTCCATTTGTACTTTGTTGTGGCATTGCTCAATTGGTTTGCCATCAACAAAAGCCGGGCTGTATTGCCAGTTTTTCATTGCTTTTATTGCTGCGCTTTCAAAGGCTTTCATACCACTTGAATCAACCACAACGATATCGTTGACGCTGCCGTCAGTACCCACCACAAAATTCAATTGCACCCAGCCCTCAGCGCCTTTTCGTGCCATGCTCACTGGATATTTAGGTGCTACACGTTCAATAGGTTCCGGGAGCTTAGCGGACTCCAAAAGCACAGTGCTTGGTTCGCTGATTGCGATGGGGTGGGCCTGTGCTTCCGTTTGAGGCTTATTGATAGCAGCCGCATTACCAGTGATTAAACTTGCACTACTAATGAGGAGTAATTTGGCGGTAAATGTCATAAAGCATCCTTGCGCTACTAAGCGGTTAAGTTTGGAAAAAGACAATATTGAAAGGAATAACGTTGCGAACAACTTCCGATATTCAATAGATAGCATTAAGACTAAATAATTTACCCAGCCACAGCAAGGCGTATTTGTTCTGGGTAGCCCCCATATCGACAAAAGAGGCGAAAGCGCAATATCAATTACATCTCTAAACAGGTAAAATTTGCCGATAATAGACCAATGCATGAGTTTCCCCTTGTCACGTAAAATCGTATTAGCCACAGGCAACAAAGGTAAAGTGGCTGAGCTTAGTCAGTTGCTCAGCCCACTACACATCAACATCATTCCACAAAGTGAGTTTGACGTACCTGAGGTGGCCGAAACAGGCACCACTTTTGTCGAAAACGCCATCATCAAAGCGCGTCACGCAGCCAAAATCACAGGCTTACCCGCTATCGCTGACGATTCTGGTTTAGCGGTAGATGCCTTAGGCGGAGCACCTGGTGTATATTCAGCGCGCTATGCCGGTAGCCATGCCACAGATAGTGATAATATTGATAAGTTGCTTCACTCACTAAGTGACGTTGAGCCGGCAAAACGCCAAGGGCGCTTCTTATGTGTGTTGGTGTATATGCGCAGCAGTGAAGACCCCACCCCCATCATTTGCCAAGGCGAATGGCATGGCGAAATAACCCTCGAGCGTAGTGGTGAAAGTGGCTTTGGTTACGATCCTGTGTTCTGGGTAGAACAAAAAAAGTGTACTTCTGCACAACTAACAAAAGAGCAAAAGAACGCCCTAAGTCATCGCGGCCAAGCGTTACAACAGCTATTAGTAAAACTGGGCGCAGATTTTGAAAAAGCAGGTGAATAGCGTAATGGCACACACGTGCGATATGAATGACGCCGATGAAACGAACACAACGCTCCCCCCAGTCAAAACTCTGCAGCTCCCCCCTGTTGCCTTGTATATTCATATTCCTTGGTGCGTGCAAAAGTGCCCCTATTGTGACTTTAACTCCCATGGTCAAAAGCAGGACTCGTTGCCAGAAGCTGAGTATGTCAGTCATTTACTAGATGATTTAGCCCAAGACGCCAACCTGATTGGCGATCGTCCCGTGCACAGTATTTTCATCGGTGGCGGCACCCCAAGTCTGTTTTCGCCCGATGCCATAGGGCGTTTATTAACAGGGGTGCGTGAGCGCGTCAATTTAGCAGTCGATGCCGAAATAACCCTTGAAGCTAACCCTGGCACAGTGGAAAGCGAGCGTTTTAATGGCTTTGCCCAAGCTGGGGTAAACCGTATATCAATTGGCGTGCAAAGCTTTCAACAAGAAAAGTTAGAAAGACTCGGGCGTATCCACGATGAGCAACAAGCGTTAAATGCTGCCGGTTACGCGCGCAGTGCTGGCCTGAATAGCTTTAACCTTGATTTGATGCATGGCTTGCCTGAGCAGTCCATTGACGATGCCTTGTTTGATTTGCGCCAAGGCATTGCCCAGCAGCCGCCGCATCTTTCTTGGTATCAACTGACGATTGAACCCAATACTCAGTTTCATTCTAAGCCGCCAACGTTGCCAGAAGATGACATATTGTGGGACATTCAAGAGCAAGGCCATGACATATTGACAGCAGCAGGTTATGAGCAGTACGAAATATCGGGCTACAGCTTGGCCGGCCAACAATGTCAGCACAATCTTAATTATTGGCGCTTTGGTGATTATTTAGGGATTGGCTGTGGTGCCCACGGTAAAATCACACTGAAAGACTCGGGCCAGATTTTACGCACGGTTAAAGTGAAACACCCTAAGGGCTATATGGATCTCACGCGCTCATACATGCACCAACAACATACTGTGCAAGATGAGGAGTTACCGTTCGAGTTTTTCATGAATCGATTACGCTTACTTGAGCCTTGCCCAAAACAAGACTTTAGCGCTTTCACTGGTTTAGTCTTTGATGAGCAAACAGACCTAAAAGAAAACCTGGCCAGTGCAGTGAACAAGGGCTTACTTGCCGAATCAGACACCCATTGGCAAGTCACACCACTTGGCAGGCGCTACCTTAACTCATTGTTAGAAATGTTGGTGTAATATCCGCAAAATGGCGACACTTTGTCCTTTTGCCCGTGTTGCCATCAGCTCTATTGCCCTAGCATCCTAAACGTTTAACCGCGTGCTCATGTGCCGAAGGTGATAAGTCGGCACCTTGCCACTCTCGATTACAATTTTGAGCAGCCACTAGGGTCGCTCCTGAGCCAAAGAAAGGGTCGATAACCAAATCACCTTCACTCGAGCTTTGTACAATCAGCTTTTCAATCAAGGGCACGGGCTTTTCTGTAGGATAGCCTCGCCATACGCGCTTTTCTTGCAGCACATCAGGCATGCCTAAATCCTGTAGCTTGCGTTTGCCTTTTTCAAAAAAAAGAATGAACTCGTAACGGGCGCGGTAGTGATACCCCATACCAATGGCGCACTTGTCCCACACTAAGGGTTTCCAGAACTTGAACCCTGCTGCTTCTGCTAGCGGCTTGATCACAAACATCGTTTCTTGGTCGCAGAACAAATAAAAATGGCTGTTGTGCTTTAGAACGCGATAAATCTCTGCCACCAGCTCAATGAAGCGCGTATTCGGAAAAATGGCAAACCACTCGTTGCTTGAAGATTTACTGTGTTTTAAACGAGTAGTTGTGCCTTTTGCTCTATGCTTTTCTAACGATTCATAAGGCGGGTCGGTAATGACCAAATCAACGCTGTTGGCTGGTAAGCTCTGCAACCATTCAACGGCATCTTGCTGGAATAAACGCATGGGGGATTTCTTAGGACTGAAAAAACGGCGGCTATCTTAATCGTAAAACATTGGCTAAACCAGCAACTTAATGGCTGTGGCCTTGCTCACTGGTGACTACATTATATTTCGTGAGTTGGGGTATATCACGGCGTAAGCGGTCTTCGACCCGATCTAAGCGTTTAAACTCATTACAAAACCAGTGGGCTTTTTGTTGCAGGGTTTGGCTTTTCGGGCTGATGACGGCGTCAACGGTATTCCCGATGTTGTCAATTTTCTCAGCCAGTTTTGCGATTTTTTCTTCTGTGCTGGTGCTTTCTGACACTAAGCCGCCTATGGCCGATAGAATGCCACCTAATGAGGTATTCATGGCCTCTTCAATTTGCGCTTCTAATTCACGGTCAACTAAGTCGTCGACGTTCTCTAATGTGCCAGGGCCCATATAGAAATTACTGCCCGCATGAATGAATTTTTCTTTGACTCTGGCCTGCACTCTGGCTAACGACGAACGCAATTTCTCGTAACTTTCGTGCTCTTCACCGACTAAGCCAATATACACGTGTTCCACAGTTTCTATCGCCAGTTCAACACCTTCACTGGCCAGTAAAATCATTTTAGGTACGACGTGATGCACACCGTCGGCCAGCTCTTTTAATTCAGCTTCTTGCTGCACAGACAAGGATATCCATTGCCCCTGAACAATAAGCTGATCGTCGTTATTAATTTGGTAAACAGTACGGCTATTATCGATAATACGTATCTGATCGTTCGTCACGACCAAACCGTAGTTTAGCTCTACATCACACTTATAATCGGCTTTCACATTCGCGGCGTAAAAACCCAGAAAAAATAACCACAAAAAACGCATATCGGATCGCTAGCTTAAAAAGACCAACACATTCTGACCAGTTAACGGGTAATTTAAAAGCTCGATACGATAATCGAATTAAAATATACGTTAATCGACTGTTCTGACCAGCCGCGTGTATACGAATAAACTTTTTTCTTTCAACGCATTACTGCTGTTGAAAAACGCTACCACCCAGGCACGATCCGCATCGACGACAGAAGGGGTAGAAGTCCAGTAATCATCAGACAAGGTATCAGGAAATACACTTTCATCTATGGCTGGTCGCACGCAAGCGCGCTCTGTTAACGTCGCCAATTCTTTTAAATTCGGTACTCTCCAACCGCTGTATCCTGCATATGTGAAACCGTGGGCTTCACTTAACGCTTGTTGCCAATTCAATTCGTCGGCTTCACCCACACAACTACCAGCGCTATAGGTTTGCCCGATGCTACAGCGCATCCACATCAAACCACTGCTGATATGCGTTGCAGTGCCATCGGTGTTGACCGTAAATTGTTCTTCGTTGGCCGTTTCAGTTACGTCCCCTAGGCACGTTTGGGCAAGGCTATTAAAACTAAGTAACGCCAAAAACAATATCTTTTTCATATTATCGTCCTGCTCTGACTAAACGAACGTTAGCCGCTGTGGATTTATTTAGAAAGTTGTCATTCCCGCTAGAGAAATCGATCGCCCATGCATTTTGCGCTTCCTCGTTGGTACCATCGACGCTGGTTTGTGATGTCCAGTACCATATATTGCTGGTTTGCCCGTTATCTGCGTAGGGAAAATAATCGGTATCTAGCATAGGGCTGGTAGATTTGCCAAAATGCATAATTGAAAGAAGTTCGTTATGACTGGGTAGCTTCCAATCGTAAAATCCACACAGGCCCTGGGCATTGACGGCTTCAACAAAATCCTGCGTATTGCAGTCGCCCAGCGAACAGCTAGGAGTGGCTGGATTCAACGGACCACTATATCCACCATTGTTCTCTTCTGAATACCAGCTGTAGGTATGGCGTCGGCCATGTAAGTCACCATTGGTGGTTTTAATTTCCCACACTAAACCGGTCACATTATCGCGTACACAGCGCCATGGCTGGCTGGTATCGTCCACTTCATCGCCTATGTCATCTAGGCGGGTAAAGTCAAAGCCACCTTCACCCCGCCCGGCCTTGGTAAGCATATTGTTAGTCGCAATAACGTCTCGCCCCCGTTGCCCGTCTTGCGCAGGGTAATCGCCTTGATGCGAGCTGTTCACTGCGTTCACACTGCCTTGGCGCATCACCCCCGTATCGTTTATTAAACTACGAGGAAACGGTTTTACTGTTACCGAAATGCTGTCGTCCACCTCATTACCGTTGGCATCATTAACCTCTAAGGTGAAGGTCAACACCTGGCTCGTGGTGACCATAGGCGCCACAGCGTACGTTTGTAACACATTGGCGTTATTAATTTGTGGCTCTAAGGTAGAGTCAGTTAACCACAAGTAGGTTAATGGCTTTGCAGAGGGAATAGCAGTATCGGCCGTTCCTGAAAGTAAAATGCTCTCTCCAGAAAACACTTGATGATCGACACCAGCATCAACAGTGGGCACATTATTACTTGCACTTAATATGGTGATAGTCAGCTCTTCGGTGTCCGTTGCGCCTTCTTGATCAGTGACGGACAACTCGAAGGTTAACGTGTTGTCTTCATCGACAATCGGTGTGGTAAAGGTAATGTTACTTGCATCTCTACTGACCCCAGAAAGCACATCAACTCCGGCAAGTTGTTGCCATTGATATGCGGCAATAGGGTTATCTGCATCCGTTGTATCGGCGTCTGTGCTGGTGTCGCCATTTAAGGTAACGTCTGTGCCAGCTGGAAAGATATTATTAGAAAAACCGTCAATCGGTTGATAGGAAATGATCGCGCTTGGCGCAGTGTTTAACGGCAAAACGGTCACTTCTAGACTGTCAGAGCCAACGTTGCCATTGCCATCAGTTGCCTGAAGGGTTAGCTGATAAGTCAATGTATCGCTGGTGGTTGGCGCCACAAACGATGCCACACCCGTGGTGGTATCGTCATGGGTAATCGTTAATGCCGGCGAGGCAGACCAAGCGTAGGTCAAGGCATCGGTGGTGCCTAGCGCATCACCTTGCAAGTTGACTGTCGTCCCCTCATTAACCGTAGAGCTTGGTCCCGCATTCACAATGACATCAGGCGTGTTATCAGAGTCTGAGTCTGAAGAGCCCCCACCGCCGCATGCTGTTAGCACCACACTCGTGAAGAACACGAATAACCAAATGTGAATAGAATCGCCCGCTACTTTACGCATAAATATAATAACCCGTGTGTACCGCCCCATTATAATTATCATGGGGCGTTGCTAACTTAGCGGAAAGTTTGCAGTATTCGTACCATTAGCTGATAAGGAAAAAAATAATCGGCAGAATAATGGCCGTTAGTACCCCATTTATGCACAAGCCTATGGTGGCAAATGCACCTATTTTCTGACTCATCTGAAATCCTTGAGCAGTACCTATTGCGTGGGCGACAGTACCTAAAGCAAGTCCTTGCGCTTGGGGGGACGTGACGCGAAATATGCGATACGTTATGGAGCCAAATACAGCCCCCACTATGCCGGTAAAAATAACAATCACGACAGCAAGCCCAGGAATACCGCCAATATGTTGACTGGTCTCAATCGCCAATGGACTTGTAATCGACTTGGTCAACAAGCTTAACTTTACGTCGCTGTCCAAAGGCACAAAATACAAACCGGCCAGAGCCAAAATAGGCGCAATGGCACCACCAATCAAAATCGGCAGCATAATGCCTAGGCCATTTCCGCGAAGACTTCTTATTTGGCTGTAGAGAGGAACGGCCAACGCCACTGTCGCTGGGCCTAATAACCACGTCAGCAGGCTCGTATCTCCTTGGTATGATTCAACAGTGACGCCAGCATAGAAGAGCACAACCGCGAGCATGGCAATACAAAAGATCATTGGATGAAATGCCGGGCGTCGGCCTAGTAGGCGAAAAACGGTCAATGAAAGCAAATACACGCCCACGGTAATGGTCGTCCACATCAACGCAGAGACGAGAGGGTATTGCTCGCTGTAAGTGTTTAGCATGATGTCACTATCAATTGCATTTGTTTAGCCTTGGCTGAGATGTCAATCTTCATCAGGCGTAGACGGGTGTTGGTTGGTCGGTTGCCATAAGCGTTGGCAAATCCATGCGGTTATTCCAAGACTGAGCACGGTGCTGACAACAATACTCAATATTAGCCACAATAGATTATCCGCTAACTTTTCAGCGTAAAGCAGCACCCCCATGGTCGCTGGCACAAAGAGCACCAGCATATGCCCAAGCACAAACTGCGACACTTTGAGCAAAGCAGAAGGAACGCGCTTAAGCCACATCAAACCCATTAGCAATACTAACAAACCTAATAAAGATGCAGGCAAGGGTATAAATGTGCTTAGGCCTAACCCTACAAACCATAAGCCAACCAACGACAACAAAGCTAATGTGTATTTGAGCCACCGCATTTATATATGCTCAAACACAAGGCTTAGCCGAACGTCGGGTAACCCTTCACACACGTTGTTCACATTAGGAACCAGTTTTAATGTCCTCTAGATGGTACTTATCAATCAGCGAATAAAGCGTAGGGCGTGTCACCCCAAGTAATTCAGCAGTGCGCGACATATTGCGCTCGGCCACTTGAAACGCATAACGAATAGCTTTGCTCTCAGCTTCCTCGCGCACTTCACGCAGGTTAAGTGTGCGCATGGTGTTGAGTTCTTCATTTACCTGCAAACCTAAATCATCAGGTTGAATATAAGCGGACTCAGCCATGATCACCGCAGATTTAAGCTTGTTCTGTAATTCACGAATATTACCCGGCCAGCGATGCTGCAACATGGCTTGTGCTGCGCTGTCACTGAAGCCCTTCACTTTTGTTTTGAAGTCTTCGTTGTATTGATTTAAAAAGGTTTTACCCAGCAAAATCACATCGTTACCACGCTCACGCAGTGGCGGTATCACGATGTTGATTTCCCCTATCCGGTAATACAAATCTTCGCGAAAGGTCTCTTGTGCGACCATGCTATTTAAATCACGATGGGTCGCACAAATAACACGAATATCGACTGGGATCTCAGTACGCCCGCCGACTCGCTCGATAACACGCTCTTGTAAAAAACGCAGCATCTTAGCTTGTAAGCCTACAGGCATATCACCGATTTCATCTAGAAAAAGTGTACCGCCTTGAGCACTTTCAATTTTGCCCGGTGTGGTTTTATTTGCGCCTGTAAACGCGCCTTTCTCATAACCAAACAGTTCACTTTCGAGCAAATTTTCTGGGATCGAGGCACAGTTAATAGCAACGAAAGCTTTGTTTTTGCGTAAGCTGTGTTCGTGAATGCTGCGCGCAAACACTTCTTTACCCGTGCCACTCTCCCCTAATAACAGCGTACTGATATCAGTTTGGGCAATGCGTTCAGCTTTTTTACTGACCGCTAAAATCTGTTCACTGTTGCCTATAATACGATCCATTGAGGGCGCCACCGCAGACAAGTGACGATTTTCTTGCTCTAAATCGTAGAGCTGTGCTGCTCTGCTGACCAATACTTGAATCGTATCTGAGTCAATGGGTTTCTGATAAAAATCATACGCACCAAGCTCAATCGCTTTTAGGGCATTCACTTTGTCGTTGTTGCCAGTTACCACAATCACTTTGGTGTTAGGGGATAACGCAAGTATTTCTTGAAGCGCAGCTAGGCCCTCAGTGGCATTGGCAGGATCTGGCGGCAACCCTAAATCAAGGGTAATCACTTTAGGCTCATGCCGGCGTAACTGAGTGATCGCAGAGGTGCGATCATCTGCAAACACCACATCATAGCCCGAGAAGCTCCACTTCAACTGCTTTTGAATACCTAAGTCGTCATCAACGACTAAAATCTTTTCCATGCCTTTATCCTTGCAAGCTATTCTATTAGTTCGCTGGTATGTTCAACGTAAAGACTGTACCAACATTCTCTTCACTTTGAACATGTAAAAAACCACCTATTTTCTCTAAAAACGTTTTAGCATCATAAGCACCTATGCCCATACCGGCATTGCCTTTAGTGGTATCAAAAGGCGTAAATAAGCGCTGCTGAATAAAACTCTTGCTCATACCCGAGCCATTATCTGAAATAGTCACCACCATATTTTCGTTTTGTGGGGCATGGCAGACATCTACCCGCACAAAACCATCGTCGGCGGTGGCTTGTTGCGCGTTGCTGATCAAGTGATACATCACATTGGCGAACTTTTCTTGGTCAAGCACAACATCTATTTCACTATCGATTCTCAATTCTGGCTTGGGCAAGTATGTTGCACAGCGCTGTTCAATGACGTTTTCGATACACCCCGACAAATTGACTAACCTGTGCTGACTCGCTGGCTCTGCATTCTTCTCTGACAACTGGCGTAACATTTTATCCATGCGAGCCTTGGTGTGATGCAGCGTTTCAAAGGTATCCTCGATAAATTCGGGGTTATCCTTATGCTGCTCAGCATTACACAAAATTAAGTCAATTTGTGCCAAAACATTTTTCAAATCGTGCAACACGAAAGCCGACATACGGGTGAATGCAGCGAACTGAGCATTTTCAGCCACTTCTTTTGCGGCCTCATGATGAAATAAAAAGTTAGTGATTTGCGCGGTCACCGCAGTAAGGTAGTCACGTAATTCCCAATTTAAACTGCGCGATGTGTCATTGGTGTTGCCCATCAACACTAACCCCCACAGCGTATCGCCTCGATAGATAGGGATAACCAATTGGAATGCAATTTTATTCAAGGTCCCGTGATTCACTTTTAAGCCCTCGTACACATAGGGCTTGGTGCGCAGCTCCGCCATATCGATGATCCAGTTTTTCTGCTCAAAAAACGCAAAAAATTGCCTCATCACTTCGAGCTGCTCTTCGCATAAAGGTTCAGCGTCTACATCTGCTAGGTATTCTACTTTGCTATCGACTCGCTTAAGTAGCAAGCCAGATTGGTAATCCATCGCCTGCAAAAAAGCGTTTAGCACAGTTTGATAAACAGCCTGCCCAGACTGATTACTTTCTAACGATTTGGTTAACTTGACCCACTCATAACGATAGTCAAACTGATTGGCAAAAAAGTGTTTGGTAATAAACACTTTGACCTTGGTGCGAAAGCTCGTTGACAAAAATACCGTGGCAAGCAACGCCAACGACAGGAATATGAGCGCGACTTGGATTGAAGTACTCCACTCTCCCCCGTAGTATTTCACCACATAGCCGATAAGCGACATGACAAACAAATAACACCCTGCCACCAGTAGCAAAGAGCTGTGCAACACCACCTCACGACTAACAAATATGTCAACGCCCCAATGCTGTACACGGCGTATAGCAAGCACCAGTAGCGGGATCATAGCGGTGTAAATAAAGCCTCTGGCGGCGATATACGTCAAGTCGATTTGCTCGACCATAAGCGCGTTGGCGAAGGTGACAAATTCAAACAGGTTTGTGGCGCCTAAGTATAAAATTAGCGGTTTAAACGCCCAACGGTTTTCACCTGATTGGCGATAGATAATCTCTAATAAAACCAACACTTGTAGTGCCAGAATGGTTTGAAGTAAAAACAACCAACTGTCGTTAACATCTAGAAACAGAGGAATAATTATGCCAGTAATTGGCAACGCCAGAATTAACCATGTTTCAGGGCGCTTAAGCACGCCCACCAAGCTGGTAAAGTTGTCTTTTAAACACGCCGCCAGAAATAGCAGCCAGAACAATTGTTTGACGTTATCAAAAACGATGAGACGCTCTACGGTCAATTCGCCAATAAAAAAAGGTGAAAGGGACCACACACACGTAGCAGCTGTGGCCAATATTAATAAATATTTAGCTAAGCCCGACTTGCGCGATGTTAACAATAACAGCAGCAACAGTGCGTAACCCAAAGCACTGGCTGCATATCCCCAAACTGCTAGCATAATGGTGTTGTCCCTGACGTGATTGCTATTGTGTTTTTCAAGCGCCTTAGCGTAACAAGGTTACCTTTTTCTGACTAACAAACTGCCGATTGAATATCCTGCGCCAAATGAACACAGTAAACCGTAATCCCCGGCCTGTAAGTCTTTGTGGTGTAGATTGAACGCAATGATTGAGCCAGCAGATGCCGTATTGGCGTACCTGTCTAATACAATCGGTGCTTCTTCAACAGTCGCTTCACGGCCTAGTAGTCTTTTACTGATAAGCGTGTTCATGTTGATGTTTGCTTGGTGTAACCACCAACGCTTCACATCAGCACTGGTTAACTGATGTCGCTCTAAGTGCTCGCTAATATGCTCAGCCGCCATAGGGCACACCTCTTTAAAAACTTTACGTCCTTCTTGATGAAACAGCTTATCTGCTCCATAGGGGTCAACATCGTTAGCCCGGCTAACATAACCAAAGTTTGAGCGAATATTATTTGAATATTGAGTAATCGCTTTGGTACTTAAAATATCAAACACGTGCTCAGACGTCGCGGTATCTGCATGCTCCACCACCATAGCGGTTGCCACGTCTCCGAAGATAAAGTGGCTGTCACGGTCACAATAATTGACTTGTGGTGAAGTCAATTCAGGGTTTATCACTAATACCCCCTTTGCCGTTCCGGCACTGATCATTTCATAAGCACGATGCAAAGCGAATGTTGCTGCTGAACACGCCACCAGCATATCAAAACCAAAACCTTTGATCCCCAAAGCGCCTTGCACTTCGATGGCTAACGCGGGATAAGAGCGCTGCGTATATGCACAAGATACAATCACTACGTCGATATCTTCAGCGGTTTTATTTGCCGCTTCAAGGGCCAGTTTAGCCGCATTGATCGCCATTTCGGCCTGATCAGATAATTCTTCTTCACCGCGCTCAGGAATGATGGGACGCATACGGTTAATATCCAGTACGCCATCTTTCATATAGCAATAACGGCTGCGTATACCGGATGCTTTTTGAATAAATTCAGCACTAGAGAAAGGTTTCGCTGTTATCGCACCTGATTCAATCTCATCGGCATTTTGCTCATTAAACTGCTGAGCATACGCATTGTACGCATCTACTAACTCTTCGTTTGAGATGCTATGTGGTGGATTCCATAATCCTGAACCACTGATCACTACAGAATTTGTCATGTTTGTTTTTCCACTTGAAATATCTCCTTAGCTTATCGCTTTGGCGAGGAAATGTCATGAGCGTTCAAACGTTTACCTCTTCTATCATGCATATAATCAGCCCATAAATAGATTTGTAAGCGCCCATCGCCCTTAGATTAGGGGCTCTAGAAGGTAAAGAGAACACAGAAGTTCTGTAACAATTATCGACAACGAACTGACGATATTAGGTTTTTTGGATCTTAAAGGAAGTGCCTAGTCTTGTTGTATGCTAAGTAAGTTCACGCTGCGCGAGAGCTGCCTGCAAAGCTCTCCCATCTCTAGTCTCAACAGGGGTGAAACAGAGAGGGGCAGACTCTGAGTTTGTAGAAGCTATAAGTTGAGTGCTAAAGGCTAGCACCCAACTAACGGCTTAAGCCTAACGCTGATGGTCTAAGGCTCTTACTATTGACTTTCTTGGAGTTGAGCGCCTTCTTCCCGCTGATGGCTTTCATGTGCGACTTCGTGTTTTAAGGTTAACGCGATAAGTAAAATAGCGCCTATGCAACCGCCAACCAATAATACAAAGCCACCGTCCCAGCCGAAATGGTCAACCGTATAGCCAAGCGCAATATTGGCTACAACTGCTCCACCTAAATAGCCAAATAACCCGGTTAAGCCAGCGGCAGTGCCAGCAGCTTTTTTAGGTACCAGCTCAAGAGCGAATAAACCGATCAGCATGACAGGCCCATAAATCAAGAAGCCAATTGCCATTAGAGCAGCGATATCGATGGTCGGATTACCTGCCGGGTTCAACCAGTAAACCACAACTGCCACCAAGACCAATAACATATACAATATGGCCGCAGGTGCTCGTCGACCTTTAAACCATCGGTCGCTTATCCAGCCACATAATAGGGTGCCGGGAATACCTGCCCACTCGTAAAGAAAGTAAGCCCATGAGCTTTTATCAAATGAAAAGTCTTTTACTTCATACAAGTAGGTAGGCGCCCAATCAAGCACGCCGTAACGTATTAAATAGACAAACGCATTCGCCACAGCGATGAACCACAACAATTTGTTATTCAGTACAAACTGCATAAATATTTGCTTTGCCGTTAGTTCTTCTTCATGGCTTTGAGAATACTGAGCAGGGTAATCGTTTCGATACTCTTCTATTGGCGGCAAACCACATGACTGGGGTGTATCGCGCATTACAAAATAAATAAACACGGCAATTAAGCTTGCTGCAGCAGCCGGCATATAAAAGGCACTGTGCCAGTCATTGAACCACGCCATACCTAAAATAAATATTGGACCAATCAAGCCACCGCCAACATTGTGCGCAATATTCCAAAACGAGACCGTTCGGCCTCGTTCATTTCCTGAATACCAGTGAACCATGGTCCGCCCACATGCTGGCCATCCCATGCCTTGTGCCCAACCATTGATAAACAGCAACACAAAGATACTAGCAACACTTTGGGTAGCCCAGTCGGCGAAACCAAATAGAAACATTACGCCGGAGGATACTAGTAATCCTGTCATCAAAAAATAACGGGGGTTACTGCGGTCAGACACACTGCCCATTAAAAATTTGCTCAGGCCATAAGCAATAGAGACCGCCGATAATGCAATCCCTAACTGGCCCTTGGTAAAACCTTGTTCTTCAATCAGAAAAGGCATTGCCAAAGAAAAGTTTTTGCGCACTAAATAATAACCAGCGTAGCCCACAAAAATACCGATAAACACTTGCCAACGCAGGGCTTTGTATTCTTTGTCTATTTCTTCTTTGGGGAGTCGAGGTTGGTGTGAAGCAGGTTTAAAAATACCAAACATAGATTTACTTTTTACTTATAATTTTGCTAATTAAAACAGATGTTAAGCGTTAATGATATGTTGCGAATATGACATTTTGACGTCCCTTAGCGACACAGCAACATTTCGACGACCTCAATAGCGCCTTCATAATGTTGACGTCGGGTCTTAATTTTTAGGGCTTGCAGCCGATGCCGAGCGCAATTTCTTGACCTTTTTAGCCAATAGTAAAGCGCAAAAACAGCCAACAAACATAATCGCGGCAATAAATAAAAAATAATACGCAAAGCCATTATGTCCGGCATCCAGCATACGACCGGAGATCGATGCAAAGAAAATATCAGGCGTAAACCCCAGTACTGATATGATCCCGACAGCAGTGCCGGTCGCCCCCATACGAATTTGACTCTCGTCTACCAGCGCGAAGTAAATTCCACGCAAAGCGAATACTGCAAAAAAGGTAAACAGCAACATGGCTAACACCAGTGTTACTCCTGCATTGAAATGCGTCATCCACGCAATCGCCGCAAAGACCGCCCCCAGTGCGGCAAACAATAAGTAAGTCATTTTACTCGTACGCAAGCGATCGGCGAGTAACCCTGCCCCAATCGCGGCAACGGGGCGCATATAACTGGCAAACGTAATAAACTTGGCACCTTCCACTTGTGACCAACCATAGTGCTGCACGACGAAAAGGCTGTAATTGTCCAGCGCTTTATAGCCACAATAAGCGCAAATAACGATCCCCCCTTGCAGCCATACCAAGGGATTAATAAGCGTCGAAGCGAATGACAAACCAGGTGCTTGTTGCTGCTGTTGAGCGTACGTGTCAGATGGATTATCAGCTTGAGAACTGACAAAAAACCAAGTTAACCCAGCTGCTAATGCTGTTAACGTGCTGTAGTAGATAATCAGCATGCCCATAGCATCGAACGCTTCAGTTGAGCTGTTGAAATCGCCTTGCGAGCTGAATGTCCCAAGGCTCAATAACAATATGCCTACACTGGCAAACAGACTTGCCGCTAACCCACGCCCCCCATCGAGCAAACCAAATGCGAACCCTTGACGATGGGGCGGAGCCGAAAGCCGAGTGGCTTTAATCATCGCCGCCCAAAAAACCAAAACAGTGGTTGCGCCCCAATAAGCAAAAAGCAGTGTAAGTCCCAAATGACTCGGCCTGCTGAGTAAATATAAGCCCCCCGCCGCTGTCGCCAACAGTGAAATGCTCATAAGGCGATTTGGGGGGTACTTGTCAGCAACTATGCCTCCGGGGAAATATGACAGCATAGCCACAACGCCATAGACAGCGAAAATATCGCCTAATTGGGTGTTTGTTAGCTCGAACGCTTGTAGGAACGTTGGTCGAAAAAAGCGTGCTAGATGAAAAGGTAAAGCGAAAATCAACTCTCCCGCCAGTATAATAATGAGGATATGACCGAATACCGATGTCACCTTTTCGTCGCGCTGCATAAATTATCGAATGTCTGTCAAAGAGTTCACGGTAGGGTTCCTGCTTTGTGTATCACTGTCAAGTAAGTACATAATTGCCCCCTTATAATGCGCGACTGGCGCAGAGATAAATAAACCTCAAAGCACTCAAATTGAGTGATTCTCAGTTGAGTCGGTATCCGCTAAAGGGTAAACTGCGCGGCAAACACACACGCTACCCCACACCGCTCGGTTTTAAATAAACACAGAGTGACTGCCTTAGTTGGACTCTTTATGCAAAATACACATTCCAGATGGATTAAAATATTCATCGCCGTCATTCTCGTCTGTTCGGGTTGCACGACCATTGCCAATCTTGATTTCAACAAGCTTTATGGCCACGAAGCCCCAGTGAACCGCGCACCAGCCAGTGTCACGCAAGCGTTATTAGAAAGCCCTGCCACCGCATTCTACCAAACCAAAGTAGCACCCGTAATTGAAGGGCGTTGTGTTGTGTGCCATGCCTGCTACGACGCCCCTTGCCAGCTTAAGATGAGCTCGCCAGAAGGAATAGATCGCGGCGCGAGTAAAGAAGTTGTCTACCATGGCTCGCGTATACTTGCCGCCACGCCAAATCGATTGTTTTTAGACGCATTAGATTCTCCCGACTGGCGCGAGCGTGGCTTTTATCCTGTGCTAAATGAGCGAGAACAAACCCCTAATGCCAACACGCAGGCGTCAGTTTTAGCAAAAATGCTGAAGCTTAAACAGCAACACCCTTTACCTGACGACAAATTATTAGACGAACGCTTCGATGTCTCTATCGATCGCAGCCAACAATGTCCTACCATTTCGGAATTTGATGGCTATGCCACAAGCCAAGCCTTTGGTGGAATGCCCTACGCTCTCCCAGAATTAACCGGTGAGGAGCACAATATACTCATGAGTTGGATAGAGAGCGGCGCTTATATGCCTGCTCGCGCACCACTGTCTGAAGCCCAAGAGACAGCGATAAACTCGTTAGAAGACTTTTTAAATGCTGACGATTTGAAAATGCAGTTAAGTGCTCGCTACATTTATGAACACTTGTTTAGCTCTCATTTGTACTTTAGTGAGATAACCGCGCCTAATACCCAGCCACAGTTTTTTAATCTTGTGCGTTCAAGAACGCCATCAGGGCAAGCTATTGATGTCATTCCGAGTCGCCGCCCTTTTGATGAGCCAGGGGTAAAGCGCGTTTATTACCGCTTGCAGCCTGTTATGTCGACCATAGTCAACAAAACACACCAGCCTTATGCTATTCACAAAGCACTCACCGACAAATGGCAGAAGTGGTTTGTAGACGCTGACTACACAGTGACCGAGTTACCTAGCTATCAGCCAAAAGTAGCGGCAAACCCGCTAACGGCTTTCACTCAATTACCGGAAAACGCGCGCTACCGCTTTATGCTCGAGCGTGCACAGAACACCATTATGGGTTACATCAAAGGGCCCGTTTGTCGTGGTCAGGTGGCGTTGAATGTCATCAATGATCGTTTCTGGGTTTACTTTGTAAAACCAGAAGTGGCAGATTCACCCAAGATACACGCCTTCTACGAATCACAAAAAGACAACCTTCGCCTCCCTGCGGAACACGAGAGCACCGCATTTGCGGTAACTTGGCTTGAATATGCCTCACGACAAGGTGATTACATGCGTGCACGGCATGATTTCATGGCAACCGCCTTGGAAGATGGCCAGCATTTCACTGCTAACGATATATGGGATGGTGACGGTGAAAATGACAACGCCACGCTGACGGTGTTTCGTCACTTTGACAATGCCACCGTCATTAAAGGCTTAGTGGGTAAGCCTCCCAAAACCGCTTGGGTTATCGACTACGCATTACTAGAGCGTATTCACTACCTGTTAGTCGCTGGGTTTGATGTGTATGGCAATTATGGCCATCAATTGATGACGCGCCTGTACATGGACTTTCTGCGCATGGAAGGTGAATCAAACTTTTTGGCCTTTTTACCGCCTGAAACGCGTCACGAAGAGTTGGCTTCTTGGTATCAAAAAGCTGGGCCAGAGCTAACCGAATTTGTTGAGGGTAAAATCAACCCGTTCGACCAACCTAGTGGTATGCAGTTTAAAACCCAGCACCACAAGAAAGAACTATATGATATTTTTGCTGAACATGTGAAAGACGTGCAACCCAGCCGTTACCGATTACAAGACAGCGAATTAGGTCAAAATAGCAAAGCCCTGCTCGGACAATTAGCCAACATCAAAGGCCAAAGCGCCTCAATATTGCCCGAGCTGAGCATGATCATGATCGAGCCCACAAACAGTGATAAACCAGAGATTTTCACCTTGGTCAGAAACAGTGCGCATTTCAATGTGAACAGCTTGTTTTCTGAAGATGCTAATCGCGACCATGCCAATGATGACGTAACGTTAGTACATGGGTTACTTGGTAGTTATCCCGATGTATTCTGGCGGGTAAAAGAAGCAGATCTGGCCAAATTAGTGGCGAAAGCTCAGCAAATTGAAAACGAACAAGATTATGAAGCCTTCTTGGATCTATTTGCGGTAAGGCGCACAACCAAAGATTTTTGGGCATTCAGCGATAAACTCAATCAAACCTTCATGGAGCACAACCCGATCGAAGGTGGACTGCTGGATTACAATCGATTAGAAAACCGTTAGAGATTAAATTAAGGAATAAGGGCTGCTACCTCAATCATCTCATTGAGGTAGCAGCCCTTTTAATTAGCTTTTTAGTGACTCTTTAGCCGTTATCTATTTTGTTTTCTACGTTTGCGCAACCCTGCGAAACTAAGCGCAAATACACCTGTAAATAAGCATGCAAAAGTCGATGGTGCTGACACCGGGACACTTCCAACCACAATATCAATTGAACTGGTGGCCAATTCTCCACCATTTGCATCTAGTACCGTCAAGTTATAAGTAAACATGCCCTCAGTAGCCGCATCAAGCAGGCCAGAATAGCCAAAGCCGCGATTCTGAGAATTCTGCGCAACACTATAATTACTTAAATTAGAGGCGTAGTTAGCAACATCCACTAACCCATCACCATTCGCAGTGCCGCTATCGCCCAGTTCGTTGTCAGTCTTTAAGGTAATGATATCGAAACTGACAAAGTCAGTGCCGGCTGTGGGGTCTACATCAAACTCAAACAGATAAGTAAAATCATCTAACATCGCGCCCGATGCGTTAGCGCCCGCGTCAACATTCACCGCGTACTCGAAATTAAATACTGAACGATTTGCAGGTAATAAGCTTAAGGTAGGGTCAAATGTATAAGTACGATCGCCGTCGTAGTTAAAGGTATTTTCAGGACTTCCGGAAGCGTTATATCTTAGCTTTCCTCGCAGGGCTACTTCAACGCCATTCAATGCTTCCCCTGTCCACGAGCCGTTTGCATTACCATCGCCAAAAATGACGTCAGGCGTAATATTGCCTGTACCATTGATGGGTGTCGCTAAAGCATTAAAAGACAAACTGAGTACAGCGGTTAAACTCAGCAGTTTGGCCATCTTAGTGATCAAGTTAGAACGTATTTTTTTGCTATTATTCTTCTGCATGTGACATTCCTTTTAGTAAAATCACAGCCTTACCAGCAAGAACAACACCACTTTAATTTTAACTTATGTATCAGACATTTAAAAAATCACAAAATACGAACGGCAGGCAAATGTAAATTAATTTGACAGAAAATTAACATAAATCACTATTTATAGTTTGAAAAGCAGTGAAATAGCACTGGGTCAAAATATACTCATCCTGAACTAAAGTACAAATACTTCACCGCGCGCCACTTTAAGGTTTACTGGTTTCAAGCGTCTCTTGGCGCTCACGTTCATACTCTTCAAAACGCTTGGCCTCCACATTTTCACACTCTCTGAATTGTACGTCAGAAAGTGCTGAACGCTCGCATTCACTCTTCTGATAAGACTGCCCTGCTTTGTAGAGTTGCTTATTCGTACAGGCAGATATCATCATCAATATCGCAACTGACACTGTCACCTGAGGTAAATAGCGCGATGTATTCTTCTTATGAGTGAGCATATAAAGCCTTTTTTGATAAATTTTAAAGAATTCTATCTATTGATATACTCAATCCTATAAAAGTTCATATTTCAATATTCATCAATTTGTAACCCGCACTATATCCGCTTGCCAACGCTCGACGAGAAAATCAATAAAAGCCCGCACCACATTTTGCTGGTGGTCACGAGACAAATACACCGCCCACAGATTACTGCCAGGTGTGTTGTAATCAGGCAGCACTTGAACCAGTTCACGGTTCAGCAAATAATGATTGGCCAAATCACTTGGTAAACACGCAATGCCTAACCCGCGCAGCGCCGCCTTTAAAATAACGCCCATTTCATTGGCTTGTATGTTGCCTGATACAGGGACTTTTTCGTCGCTTGTTGCACTGACCACCCGCCAATGAGGGTTACTACTGTGAACAAGACAATTATGCGCGAGCAAATCACTGGGTTGATTCAATTTGGCGTGCTCCGCAATATAGCCAGGAGTTGCACACAGAACGCTATCGATGTGCATTAGCCTTCTAGCGATTAACTGCTGATGTGGTTGATCAATGTAGCGTAGCGCAATATCGACTCGCTCATCCACTAGCTGCGACAGCCCATCAGATAACACCATTTGAATATGGGTTTTGGGGTGAATAGCCACAAACGCTTGAATGGCATCAAACAGCATATTTTGACCAAGGCCAATTGGGGTCGCAACTCGAATGGTCCCAACGAGTTCGTGGTTGTGACTATGAGCACGGCTTTCCAGATCCGAAACCGAACTGAGTATTTGCTTAGCAAACCCCAACGCTTCTTCGCCTTGTATAGTCAAACTCACTTTACGTGTTGTGCGATGAAACAAGCGTAAACCTAACCATTGTTCAATATCTTGAACGTGGCGAGTCACTTGCAAACGACTTAATCCAATACTATCTGCCGCCTTAGTAAAGCTGCTACAACGCGCCACTTCCATAAAGCTTTGCAATGATGTGATCCGGTCCATTAGCATCTCAAAGTGAAACAATATTAATCATTAACCTGTATTTATCACTTTTTTCAACACAAGTAAACTGGCTTCACTTTCTTAATGCAACACAGTGAACAATTGGAGAAACAATATGAAAATCGCAGTTTTAGGTGCAACAGGTTGGGTTGGTAGCACAGTAGTAACAGAAGCGAAAAGTCGAGGACATGAAGTAGTGGCAATCGTACGTGATGCTGCAAAGTTAAACGCTCAAGACGTTACCTCCCGGGTTTATGATTTACAAAGCACTGCAGATTTCGCGCCTGTCGTTGCCGATGCGGATGTAGTTATCGCGTCTGTTAGTGGGCGCGCAGCAGGTAACCATGAAATAGTCGCAAAAGCAGCTGAGCGCCTACTGGCATCTCTTGCCAACAGCAGTAAACGTTTAATATGGGTAGGCGGCGCCGGTAGTTTAGAAATAGCGCCGGGTGTAGCGCTTGTTACCTCACCTGACTTCCCTGCTGAATATAAAGATGAGGCCATCGCCCAAGGTGAAGCCCTCGATGTATTTCGCAGCACTAAATCGAAAACACCCTGGACCTTCGTTAGCCCTGCGGCTGTGCTCTACCCAGGTGATAGCGAGGGACAATTTCGTATTGGCGGTGATGCATTTTTCACCAACAGTGACGGTGAGAGTAAAATATCGGTCACTGATTACGCCAAAGCCTTAGTGGATGAAGCAGAAAATGCTGAGCATGTAAATCAGCGCATTAGCGTCGCTTACTAATTCGTACTCTGTGACTAGCAAAAATAAAATAGCTCAACGTTGTTGGCGTTGAGCTATTTTCAGGTAAATTACAGCCTCGAAGTCAAACTCGGCAGTTGAGTATATTACTCCTGTAATGTGTCTTTCTTCGGCCCTAAATTTTCTGTCACTTGCGTCGCGTCAAAACTGGTACCTGAATTAGGTTGTGCCCCCTTACCCATCTCAATATTTAATATACTCTCAATTTCACTTTGCTCAGAGCCGCCAATAAACACGCCTGTCTCGAATTGACTGCGGGGAAAGCGAGAGGTCCGGCAGGTCAACGCCCCACAGTCGGTTACTGTGGCGTAGCGGCGGCTAAAACCAACCTGCGGGCTAAGTTGCACGTTTTCTTTATCCACTAAGGTTTCCCTGTCTGTGACTACGAACCAGTCGTAACCTTGCTCTAAGGTCAGTTCCGCGGCGCGCAACATGGCGTAATCCATTGCTTTTGATTTGTCCGTGCCTCGGCCTTTAAAGTTCACGCGATATTGAGTGTCAGTAAATTTGCTTTCGGTATAGCCAAAACCCCCTTTGGTCGCTTCACGATAGTCAGGCTGACTTTCACAGCCACCTAGCAGAATCGCAGTGAGTAATAGCACTATATTCGTTTTCATTTTTGTGTCCCTCTTTTGGCCGGAGCCACCCAGCGTCTCATGATTGCCTGATGGTTTAGTTTGATGTATTGCACGCGACGTTATGAATTACTTTACCTTGTAGTTTTCGTTTTTTCGCCTTTCTATTTACCGTTTTGGTTGGTGTTTTGTAAAATGCAAAAACCAGCGTGAAACTGAGTATAACATCCAGTGAACAACAAAAACGTGCTCCCCCAGAAGCTGAAATCAATTGTGTTGTTTCAAACGACCTCAATCATGCACGCTCCTGTAGCTCGTTTCGCCGATCCAAAACCCCTTGCGGTTTTAAGCTTCAACACTCTGCGTTCCAACGGGCTTAATCGTCTAGGTGCTTCGCTCTTTGAACCTTGACGCTACGGGCGAACCGGAAAATGCAGAAATTCATCAAGGATAAAATCAGCGCAATTTCGTAGTTTTGATAGGCCACTGCCACACCTATCGCCCCAGTATTCCATATGCCCGCTGCGGTTGCTGTGCCACTGGCGCCATTTTCTTGCTTAAAAATAGCGCCACCACCAATAAAGCCGATCCCCGTGACGATACCATACATCACTCTTGCTTCTGCCTCGCCGTCACCTTCAGCATAAGCATTCATAGCAATGAGCATAAACGCGCACGACGCTAGTGCCACCAGAGGAAAGGTACGCAGCCCCGCGCCTTTTGAACCACTTTCTCGGTTCAAGGCAATGGGCAACGCAAACAGAAATGCCAGGCCTAGCTGGAACAGGTGATACACCACCAATTGAAGATCGATTTCAAAATTAATAAGATGCTCAGGAATAATATCCATTTTAATGCCCTGCTTTGTGTATAAATGCTTGCTGTTTAATGCTTTACATTGCAACGCCTTGTATTTCAAAGAAGCGTATTACTGTGTAGTAAAGCGTTTGTAGTAGAGAGCAAAGCAAAAGCAGCGCCAGATAAATATTAATTAAAAATCATGAGCTTATGAAAAAAAGAAGGCGTCAATCAAGCGAATAGGTAGGAGGCTGTGTAAATTTTACCGTGATATTTAACCGTATTATTTAACCATGTGTGTTCCCATGACAAGTGAATCAAGAAAGATGAGAGTAGAAAATGAGAAAAACGAAGAAGCAGATGAAAGCGGTAGATAAGAAGCTGAAAAAAATAGCGTTTACAGTAAACGCGGAACCACCATTGTAAACACAGCGCCGTGTTTACAATGGCAAAACAAATCTACCATCCCACTTACCAATCCATAGCCTAAGGGAGTTACTATCGTTGTTATTTTTTAGGCGCTAAGGTCTCGAAGTGCAGTCCTTTGGCCGTGCGGTTTCCAAAGCCTTTCCAATAAGTATGTTCTGGTTTCGGCTCACCTTCTTCGTCGAGGGCGTAAACACCGCCGTTTGAATCGGGCACAATATCCAAATACGCTTCTTTAGACGTATCGTTTTTCAAGTATTTATCTAGCCATGCGGTCACAAAATGCTGTGCAATATTGTTCATGCGTGCATTGTCCCAAACAGCATCGATATAATGCTCACTGATATTAAACCCTAATTCCTTATCAAACATATAGGACTCTTCTGGTGCCGGCATCACCGCACCCGCATTATGATTGGCATTATCATAGGTCAGAAGTGAGCGATTCACGTTGCTAGCCCCCTGCCAAATGGCACGAACGCCGTTCTCATAACCCGATACGTCGTCCTGAGAGCCTGCAATGAGCAACATAGGCACACTGATTTCTTTAAGGGTATCATTACTAAACATGTGGTAATTCATACCCCATGGCGCAAACGCTATAACGGTCTTTAAACGCTTGTCTGCCCCTGACTTAATGCCTGACTGATGACGTTTGAGCGTACCAAACGGCGGGCTTTGCTTGCTCGCTACCACTTGTTCAGTTACCCCAGCCCCGGCGTTAATCACCGCGCCGTAGCCTCCCATTGAATACCCGATTAGACCGGTGTCAGAGGTATCAACTAAACCGTACAAAAATGAATCTTTGTCTTTCGCCATGCCCTCTATTTGTGATAACACGAAAAGCTGATCCACTGGGCGATTAACTAAAGTCGAAGAAAACGCCGCTTTAGTGCGATAAGTTGAGTCGGTGTGATCGATAGACACCACTACATAACCCTTCGAAGCAATATTTTCAGCTAAGTGCGCGAGCAAAAAACGATTCCCCGGGTATCCATGTGAAATAAGCACCAACGGAAAAGCGCTGTCAGTCATTTCAGGCTTAGCATCTCGCACAGCCTTACCCTGTAAATCCACTTCGGTTTTACCATCACGTATATAAGCCTTAAGAGTAGTATTGCCCGTACTGCCTTTTTGCGCTGGGTACCAAACTTCTAATGTAAGCGGCCGATCGTAACGGGGCAACGTTGCGGGCTCTGGTTTAGTGGGGTCGAGTTTTAGCATCTCAATCTGATTCGGGTTCGCCACTTCAAGCTGGCGTACGCCAATGCTGTGCTCACCATAAGCAGCAAGCTCAGGGGCATCAGGGCGCTGGGTATCAATTCTATTTTCGGCAAATGCAGTTACATTTACCCCTAACGCTAATACGACGACGGCACCTTTGAGCCATATATTTTTCGCCAAGTGACTAGTTACACCCTTAAAACCCATTACCTACTCCAAAAAATAAAAAGGCGATTATGCCCACAAAAAATGACACTTTGCAGACAATTAGCATGCTGCTGTGCAAAGCATCTACAAAAAGAAAAAACTGGCTAGGACGCCCTAGGTCGCATAATCATACAAGTCGCGGACGCATAAGCATAAACTTTCCCCGATTCATCAATTAGCTTACCTTGTGATACGCCGAGTGAATTTGACATACTGATGACCCTGCCTTCTGCTTTTAACGGTGTGTCTTTAGGCACGGCCTTGAGCATTTTCACATTCAAATCAATTGTCCCGTAACCGACGCCCACGTCCAACATACTATGCACGGCACATCCGGTAACCGAATCCATTACTGTCGCAGCGAAGCCGCCATGAACGCCACCTAATGGATTAATATGTCTATCATCGGCGGTAGCCTCAAAAATGGCCACGCCCTTTTCCACCGAAATAAATTTCATTGGGATAGTGCTCGCCATATTGGGATGCGGCAAATCGCCCCTGGCAACGGCCTGCATCATTTCAAGACCCGTCATGTTTGCAATATTCATCTTGATACCCTTTTCAAATTAATACTTATGCTCGAATTAATAACCACATTAGCGGCTGGCGAAAATCAAGGCTCCATCATGCTTGAAAGCATCGACAGCTATAAACGAACAACAATTTATGAAACGAGCAGGACAATTACCAATAAGTGTCGGTGATAAAGGGTTATATAGGGATTGAGATAAAAAGATTATATAAAGCTGTTTACAGAAAACTATTTAAAGAAAGCTATTTAAAGAAAATGGCGGTTGTATTTTTAGCTATCTACACAAAGAGGCCGCTAAATTTAGGTTATAGCCGCCTCTTTGTAAACATTTGATTACTGATGAAAATGAGCGAAATACAATAACGCTCTAGTGATGATACTAAACCTAAAAAGCATACACTTGGCTATTGTTCAGCAGTGCCTCGTGATTGATTTTATCTTTTACACAAGCCTGAATGTCGCTGTGCTTGAAGACGTAGACTCGGTCTTGATTACTGTTGCTGGTCGATGAAGCAAAATTGCTAAGTACAAAATTTACATGCTCTTTATCATCAAGGGCGTTAAGCCCAGCACCATAGCGGCATAACACCTGGCCTAAATTCTGTTCGAAGTTGGCTAAAAAGCGCTTACGTTCTTGTTCGGCGGCCTCTTTTCGTTGTTGTAATTGCGCTTGGCGCTCAGTCTCGATTTTAGTTTTGTATCTTTCCACTTCTGTGCGTTTTGTTTGAAGCTTTTTGAGCTCAGCGTTTAACTCGCCTAACTGCTCTTCGATGCGAGCTTTACGTTCGCTGTTACTGTTGCTTTTTTCAAACTCAAGATCTCGGCTACGGCGTTCATATTCGCGCTGTTCCCGTGAAAACTCCCGCAGTTTTTCACCGAGAGACCGCAATTTACTGCTGGACTCCCGGGATAAATACTTAGCTCGCTCCATGGCGTCTTCTACTGCATCCTCAATTTCATCTTCGTCCATGTGAATGTCGATATCGAGGTCTTGCATGTCAAAAACGTTAGGCGCAAGCGGCGCGACAGGCACTGACGGGTGACCATCAGTAAAGAACACTTGCCTGCTACCGTAGCGATTTAAATCCAGTTTAAATACCACGCCTTGATTTTGCAGATAGGTATAGCCGATATCTCGTATACTCAAACTTCCTCTTTGGTTATCTTGCTTGAGTGCGGTTTGCAAAATACTGCTCATTATTTCCAGCTCGCCGGTCAAATCCTGCTTATTCGTGTCAGCTAAAACGGGGGATGACCACATGGCGACAAGCACTGTGCTGAGAGCGAAAATACGTTTAGACATGTTCATAGGGCTACCTCTACTGTTGAATACTTTCTAATGCGACGCCAGTCGCATCATGATAAACGTCTTGTTGTAATTGATTGAGTTGGCGCGCATAAAAGAGTTGATCATCGCTGCGCTGCTGATTAACAAACTTAATCAGTTCGGCAAAGTCTTCGCGGCGCTCCTTGCGACTTGAACTCAACAAATAGTTTGTCAGTTGGCTTGCGCTTTCTAACTGCTGTTGCTGCAACGTTTGTGCATACAAGGTAAATGCGTCTTGTTGATTTTGTTTAAACGCATCTAACTTGCTATCAACTAATTTCACTAATGCCTGTTCTGTCTGTCCTGAACCGAAGCGAATACGCAGTTCCCCCTCAGAAGTGGTGACTTGCGTACCCGTTAACACCAGCACAATAGCCAGCGCTGACGTCACCAAAGATACACCGGATAACCAGGACCCACTGTTATTGGCTTGCTGGGGCTCGAAGGTAGCGCCTTTATTCCACTGTGGAACCTCAGACGAGGAGTAATCATCAGCCCCTATTTTAACCATAGCGGCCGCATCTACCTGCTCAGCAAATTGACTATCTTGGATACAGCGCTGTTCAAATTCGTCCCGTTGTTTTGGGGTCAGTTTGCCCTCTAGCCACAAGGCCAGAAGTTCGGCGTTGTCATAGTTCGACATAATCCACCTCCATTAAGGTTTTCATTTTAGATAACGCGCTGTACAAACGAGACTTTGCCGTATTAACCGACATGCCCGTTTGTTCAGCGATTTCTTCAAAGGTAAAATGCCCAAAAAATTTCAGCTCTATCACTGATTTTTGTGCCAAAGGCAATTGCTGCATCGCACTGACCAATTGCGCATTACGCTGTGTGTTCTCTATATATTGGTCAACGGGTGCGGTGTCGCAGGGTATGTCCGGTGCATCATCAAGCCCTTGCATCGGGCGCTTACGGCGATAAAACTCGATGCAACGATAGTGAGCAATTCTAAATAACCAGCCTTTAAAACTCCCATCGCCCCGGTAAGTGGCAAGATTGCGAAATACCGAAATAAACACATCTTGCAGCAGATCCAGCGCGTCAGCGTTATTCCCGGTCATGCGCAGCCCGTAATGATAAACAGGCTTTTCGTAGCGTTTGAGTAGACTAAACCAGGATTTTTTATGTCCTTTCAGTGCTTTCTCTATTAACTGTTCGTCACTCTTCTCAAACACCAAATCGATTCCCTATTGTGTTGACTATAAATAAAGTCGAAAGGCCGGTTTGAAAAGTTTGAATAAAAGAAAATTTATTTTTTCAAGGTGGGGATTGGTGTCAAAGGCGCTAGCAATTCAGCTAAATAGCGAAACAAGCGAACACGTGTGGTTGCATTGCGCCACACAAGGCCAATTTCACGATATGCACTGTCTTCTGCCGGTAGCGAGACCAATTTTGAAGTACTCAGAATATGATTCTGTATGGCTAATTCAGGCATAAAGGTAAAGCCCAGCTTACTGTTGGCAAGCTGCACTAGGGTGTACAAACTGCTGGCGGCAAGTGTATTGACTTGCTCTTTATGGCGTAAGTTGCACGCACTTACCGCGTGACCGGTCATACAATGCTCTTGCTGCAGCAAAAAGACACTTTTGGCTGGCAATGCAGAAACATCCATAGGCATTGGCAAAGTATCCACTAAATCAGAATGGGCAATCAGATGAAACGGATCATGGCCAATCACCAACTGTTTGCAGCCTGGGGTTTCCATGGGCAAGGCTAAAATCAGTAAGTCCAAAATACCTTCATTTAACTGGCTGAGTAAATTAGTGGTGGTGTCTTCCTGAAGCTGCAACGTGATACCAGGTAAGTTTTGTTGCACTGCACTGATCAAACCCTCGAAAAAAAACGGCGCAATGGTAGGGATCACGCCTATTTTCAAGTTACCAGATTGCCAATCCCCGGCCGTTTGGGCGAAATCTACCAGCTCATTGGCTTCATTTAACAACCGGCGGCTGCGCTCAACTAGCTCCAATCCAAAAGGCGTAAAAACAAAGGTTTTGTGTTCACGCTCAAGTAATTGACAGCCAAACTGCTCTTCTAAATTCTGAATGGCAGTGCTTAATGTGGATTGGCTTACATGGCAATGATCAGCAGCTCGGTGAAAATGCTGCTCTTGGTGCAAGGTAACAAGATAATGCAGGTGTTTAAGATTAGGCCACTTCATGTGAGACTCATTAATAAAAACGATTGATAAGCCAAGTTTAAATCAAATATGCAGGCGTTTCTTGTTGATTTTGCATTCTTTTTTATTGCTCAAAAGTGAAAGTGAGGCGGTAAATGCTAAAGCCGCTCCTGACAACAGTATTGCCCGCGTTCGTTGACGTTAATTCGACAAGTCGCAGGCATTTCGCGAGTGCTATCTAGCGTCACAGATGACAATAAGCGATGTCCGTACCGGCTTAAAACCCTAGTTGTCCTCTTAAGCCAATAACATTTACAGAAAAGTCGTTTGGTGCCCCTTCTGCAATATTAAGGGCATCTGTGTAGGAGAGATGAGCATAATTAAATAGGAAGCGTACTTCATTTATGGGGGTCCAAATCAGCGATGCCATGTAGGCATCCTGTGCACCGCCCACTATACCTGCATCAACCAAGTCGAGTCGGTCAAAGCGAATGTTAATCTGCCACGCCCCTGTTCCACCATTGCTAACAGGGTCGTTTACTTTCACACCTTTAAACACGCCGCCTTTGTATTCGCGCGTGTCTTGGGTTAAATAGTAGCCAGCCTCTATAGAGCCACCAAAAAAGGTCGGGTCAGCAAATTCTGAACGAGTTACTTGAGCCCAATGAGTTTCAGCTACGACATGAAGACGCCCAGCAATGACCGCCGCTTCAAGACCATAACTGAATTCATCCGTTGCGCCAGAAATGTCATCTGTATTAATAAAACGGGTATCAACACTGTGAACAAACGGACGCTGACGGTATCGAATACTGTCAATTTCATTGCCTAAGTCTCGCACATGTACTGAGCTACCCAAGTGAATAAAAGTATCGTCGACAACGGTAGTGTATCCAACTCGACCATCCACGCTGAACGAATTATTACCATCGTTTAAATCATCAATGTTATCAGTAAACACGCCACCTTCGAGGAGAAAGTCGTTGAGCTTATAAGTAGCAGAAAGGCCCACTCGACGTTCAAAACCGAAGGCATCTGTGTAAGCTGCACGCTCTACAAAACTCGTATCATTACTGCTTGATAACTCTTCAAGCCCTTGGAAGGTATTGTGCTGACCGAGCGTAAGCTTTAAAGGACCATCTTCATAGGTAAAGTAGGCATCCGTTAGCTTTACGCCATCTAGATAATCAGCGATAAGTTTGTAACCGAAGCCCCCTGGCATCGTACCCTGAATCCCAAATCGAAGACGCCTAGCTTCACTGGAAAAACCTTCTCCTGGTATATCAATGCTTGAAGGCACAGACGAAAGGGTATTGAAATCATAAAGCACGCGCCCCTTGGGTTTAACACTCCACCCGCCATCGCCTTTAATCTCAGGGGCACCTTTCCACTTAATAGAGACAGGTGCTGCATCTTCATTAGCAACCACACTAGTATTCTGGTCTTGTTTCTGTCCTTTTTGCGCTAAGCCACCCTGCTCGGAGCCAACCTGCTTGGAGTCAACCGGCTCGGAGCCAACAGAGTCCAGTTCGCTGCGCAATGACCGCACTTTCTGCTCTAACTGATTGATGCGTTTAATGAGCGAGGCTAAATCTTCGTCACTAATAGTTTGTGCATCGGCACTAATGGGCAATAAGGCGACTAACGAAAAATAGGCAATTAGGGGAGATTTAATCTTCATATAAACGAATTCCAATTATACAGCCGTAACCTTATGCAAAGGGCAATGGTATCTAGCAATCAAATTATTAATGACTTCTTGTCTGATTGTCCCTGATTGCAACCTGCCATTGGCTAACACTATGGGTATCGAGATTACGACTTACTGTGCTTTATCAATGCCAAAAAACATACGATATTTGTTCGCATGTTCAGTATATGGGGCATTGTACTGAATTGCGCGCAATGTATGACACTTTTGTGACGATTGAATGACAAAATGACAGTTATGTGAATAATTTATGAAAAGTTGGCAGCGTGTGGAGAAAGCGACTCCAGCGAACGAAAGACAGAAACAAGGTAGAACCACTGAAAAACGCGTTTCAGGCGCGCGTTTCAGCCACGATAATAGGGATTAAGACTTGTTTAGTCTCTTTTCTATTTCATGCACACTGGTGTGACGCACGTCATACCCTTTGACCAGATATATAATGTGTTCAGCGATATTACGCGCATGATCGCCAATTCGCTCAATTGAGCGAAGCGCCCATAAAATATTCATAACGCGGCCAATCGAGCGTGGGTCTTCCATCATATAGGTGACAATTTCACGCATAGCGGATTTATATTCTCTGTCTACTTGGGTATCGGCCCGAGCGACATCTAAGGCTTTGTCCGCATCAAAACGAGCAAACGCATCCAGCACTGAATTCACCATTTTTTGTACTAATGCGCCCATGTGACGAATTTCTTCGTAACCACCTGGCGCTGCACCATCATCACTTAACGCAATGGCCATTTGAGCGATTTTTTGCGCTTCGTCTCCCATTCTTTCTAAATCACGGGTCATTTTGGTGACCGATAGCACCATGCGTAGATCTGACGCTGCGGGTTGGCGACACGCTAAGATCATGGTGCAATTCTCATCGAGTAGTACCTCACGGCGATCGACATCGTCTTCCACTTCCAGAACGTGTTCGGCTAGCGGCCTATTAACAGATTCTATGGCTTTGACTGAATCGATAATCTGTTGCTCAACTATGCCGCCCATTTCTAGGACTTGGCTTTTCAGTGCTTCTAAATCAGAGTCAAAGCGCTGAGAAATATGGCGTTCCATATTATGCTCCTTAGGTTAACCGAATCGGCCGGTAATGTAGGCTTCGGTAAGCTCATGCTCTGGATTGGTAAATACGCGGCGTGTGTCGTTTACTTCGATAAGCCGCCCCATGTGGAAATAAGCCGTTCGACTCGACACCCTAGCGGCTTGTTGCATAGAGTGCGTGACTATGGCGATGGTAAAGTTTTGGCTTAATTCCGCCATCAGCTCTTCTATTCTAGCCGTTGCAATGGGGTCAAGCGCTGAACAGGGCTCGTCCATTAAAATAACTTCTGGGCTTACCGCTATTGTACGAGCAATACACAAACGTTGTTGTTGCCCGCCGGATAGGCCGGTGCCAGGAGAAAACAAGCGGTCTTTTACCTCATCCCACAGGCTAGCTTTACGCAAACTGTCTTCGACAATCTCATCTAACTGGGCACGTCGTGAAACCAATCCGTGCACTTTTGGCCCGTAGGCCACATTTTCGTATATCGATTTAGGAAACGGATTGGGCTTTTGAAACACAATACCGACTCTCGCACGCAGCGGTACAACATCTTGCTTTTTATGATAAATATCCTGTTCATCAAGCGTGACTTCACCATTAACACTGCAGTTTTCTATGGTGTCATTCATGCGATTAAGGCAGCGCAAAAAAGTGGATTTACCGCAACCTGATGGGCCAATCATCGCCATCACTTCATTGCGATTAATATCTAAACTCACGTCGTGGATGGCCTGCTTGTCATCGTAATACACATTCAAATTACGCACCGACATTTTAGCCTTCGCTGAAAAAGAGTTACCGACGGTTTTTTGCCCCAGGCCATGCTGAGAAAAATCTAAGGCCTGGCCTGTCTCAGCCATAGGGTCAAACAAACGGTTGTATCCTGACTTTGAATTCACTACCTATTCCTACTATTGATGACTGCGACCAAGACGATGGCGCAACCAAACCGCTAAGCCATTCATCGAAATTAAAAAAGCGAGTAACACCATGATTGCCGCTGAGGTACGCTCAACAAAGGCACGCTCTGGGCTATCTGACCAAAGAAAAATCTGTACGGGTAAAGCACTAGACGGATCCATTAAATCCGCGGGCACATCCACAATAAATGCCACCATGCCTATCATGAGTAATGGGGCCGTTTCACCTAATGCTTGGGCGAAACCAATAATAGCGCCGGTTAACACGCCGGGCATCGCAAGCGGTAAAACATGATGCAGCACAACCTGCATTTTCGATGCGCCAAGTCCATAAGCTGCATCTCTTATAGAGGAGGGTACCGCTTTAATCGCCGCGCGACTTGAAATAATAATGGTTGGCAAGGTCATCAAGGTCAATACCAATCCGCCCACCAATGGAACTGAGCGCGGCATATCGAAAAACCCGATGAAAATGGCTAACCCCAACAGCCCAAAAATAATTGAGGGCACTGCGGCTAAGTTGTTGATATTCACTTCAATGAAATCAGTGGCTCTATTTTTAGGCGCGTATTCCTCTAGGTACACCGCAGCGGCAATACCTATGGGAAACGACAAGCCAATGGTGACCAGCAACATATATAAAGAGCCCATTAGTGCGCTGCGAATACCCGCTTGCTCTGGCTCTCGGGAATCACCTGACGTAAAAAAAGTGGTATTGAACCTTTGCCTTACTTGCCCGTTTTCAATCCAGCGGTTTACCCAGCTTTGCTGCTGCTGACTCAAACGGCCAGTGTACCCCTTTCCGCCATGGGCAAGACTTTTGACGTAATTATCCACATCATCATCGACCGTTAGCCATATCCCCACGGATTGGTTAAATACGCTAGGTGAATCAGTCAAGATTTCCCTCAGGCTGTACACCGCCCCGGTACTGATCAAACTCAGCAATTGTCGCTTATCCACAGCACTCAATGATGCGGGCGATATACGTGCATTGTCTGCAAATAGCGCGTCCTGAACAATATTATCGTAGTTAGCATTATTGAATTGCTCGATAGCACCGGGCTGTGATACCTGCAAACGCTGGGGGGTAAAATGAACCTGTAAATGAATCTGGGTCTTAAAAAAAGCACCATGTCCTTTGCTGATAATATCGCTAAACAGAATGAGCAAACAGGCAAAGCCAAATAGGATGGCCCCGATGCCGTACACACGAAAACGCCATTCAGCGCGCTTACGTTTAGCAAGATTCCGGTTAACTAAGTCGATGGTGCTAGGTACCTTAGTAAAGGGCAATTTGTGACTGGCTTTACCCATGATTATTCGTACTCTTCACGATATTGGCGCACCACGTACAAGGCCACATAGTTGAGGGCTAACGTCACGGTAAACAGCATTAAGCCCAAAGCAAATGCAGACAAGGTTTTAGGGCTATCAAATTCTTGATCGCCTACTAATAGCGTGACGATTTGCACGGTAATAGTAGTCACTGACTCAAGTGGATTTGCCGTAAGATGCGCGGCCAAACCAGCAGCCATTACGACTATCATGGTTTCACCAATCGCCCGTGATGCCGCCAATAACACCCCACTGACGATACCCGGCAACGCCGCGGGAATCACCACCCGCTTGATGGTCTCAGACTGTGTTGCCCCTAATCCTAATGACCCATCACGTAGTGACTGAGGCACCGCTTTTAAAACATCATCGGATAAAGATGAGACAAATGGGATGATCATCACGCCCATCACTAAGCCTGCAGCCAGCGCACTTTCAGAGGATACCTCTAAGCCGAGAAAGCCGCCGGATTGACGAATAAACGGTGCCACGGTCAGTGCCGCGAAAAAACCATACACAACCGAGGGTATACCCGCCAAAATTTCAAGCATAGGTTTGACGATGGCGCGCAATCTTGGGGTAGCGTATTCTGATAGATAAATCGCTGACATCAACCCCACTGGTACGGCAATCAGCATGGCAATAAAGGAAATAAGCAGTGTTCCTACAAACAAGGGAACCGCCCCAAAAGCACCGGAGGCGCCTACTTGATCAACACGCAATGCCGTCTGAGGGCTCCAATGTGTGCCGAATATAAATTCAAAAAAGCCCACAGATTGGAAAAATCGCAAGGATTCAAATAATACCGACACCACAATACCGATAGTCGTCAAAATAGCGATGCTAGCGCACAGTAGGAGTGTCCATTTGAATATGCGCTCTACTTGTTGACGCGCCTTCACTTTGGGTTTTATTCGCGCCCAACATAACGAAAAAGCCAAAAACAAAGTAACCAACACCACGACCGATAGACTAAGCTGGCTAAGTTGCTGCCATCGCAAGTAATCTTGCCCTGCTTGAATGAGGTAATCTGGCGTGCTGCTGCTCAGTAACGCATTAGGATACAAGGCTAGATTAATCACGGTATTGACCATCAAATCAATTTCGCTTGCGGGCAAGGCTTGCACCGATTCTGGTAACAAGTTCACAATAGCGGCGTGAACTGCGTAATCATCGAGGACAGTCCAAGCAAACACGATCAACAAGCAAGGCAAGGCGCACCAAAGCGCGCTAAGCATGCCGTAGTAATAAGGTAACGAGTGGAGCGCAGGCTTTTTGCCAGCTCGATAGGCGATATCAGACGCACGATTACGCACTAAAATATAAGCGCCTGCAGCACATAGAAGGGTCAGAATGATGAGTGTCGGGGTTTTCATAGCGCGTATATCTTATCTATTGATGCATAGTTGGGTGCAAGGCGTTGATTCGATATTCGATGGCTTGGCGTTCTGATTTGGTCAGTGGGATCATACCCTTGCGCGGCAAATAGCCACTTTCGCCGGACGCATTATCACTGATAAATTCGCGTATAAACGCCTCTATTCCTGGGATCATGCCAATATGTGCTTTTTTAACATAAAAGTAGAGTGGCCTTGAAATAGGGTAATCACCATTGGCAATAGAGCTAAAGCTCGGAAGAAATCCATCGATTTTAGCGCTTTTAATGCGGTCTCTATTCTGATCAAGAAAGCTGAAGCCCAATAAACCCAGCGCATTTGGATTGGCATTTAATTTTTGCACAACCAGATTATCATTCTCCCCCGCATCAATGTAAGCGCCGTCTTCCCGTAACATCCGGCATAAGCGTCTTTGCTGGCTTTTTCGGATTCTGGCTTCTTTTGACGTTGCCTGTGCCTGGCTTTGTGGCTCACTCATCTGAGCTAACCAAGCAAAGGTATGGCAACCATAATCGAGTACCAATTCAGAAAAAGCATCTCTTGTGCCTGAAGTCGGGGGAGGACCAAACACTTGGATTTCGATGTTCGGCAATCTAGGGTTGATGTCTTGCCACGTTATGAACGGATTATCGATGGTGGTTGCACTACCATCTGGATTTGGCACGCTTTTAGCCAATGCTAAGTAAAGTTCGCGGCGTGTTAGCGGGATACTTTCAGCCAATTTACTTTGTGCAAGCACGATCCCATCAAAGCCGATCAAGATTTCAATCACCTCGTGAACACCGTTTCGCTGGCATAGATCAATTTCTGATGGTTTGATCCGCCGAGATGAATTGGCAATATCAGGAAACTTCATTCCCACACCTTGGCAGAATAATTTCAACCCTCCACCAGAGCCTGTCGATTCAATTTTGGGTGTATGAAACGGTGAGGTTTTGCCGAAACGTTCAGCCACGACCGTTGAGAAGGCATACACAGTTGAAGAGCCGACAACATCGATATAGTCGCGCATAGCGTTTGCTGGAGCGCTGATTAGCGTCCACACACATGCACAAATTATCGATAAAGTACTTGGTTTCATTCAACTATTTTCATAAGAGACTCAAATTAGCTGCCCATAATATGACAGTTTTATAACGGTTATATTACAGTCGCGCCAAAGGGCTAAATTTTCTTCGATACCAACGCCATTAGGTGAATTTCACGTATAAAAAAACAGAACCTGTACCTAGCCCTAAGGCTGAGAGTACACGGGTTCTGTTTTTATTTGGCGGCTGTCCGCCAACATGTGTCCCTATGGAGCGAAAATACCTTTAAGGACAAAGAAGAACAATATTGACAAGCCAGCGCCTGCGGGCAAGGTTACCACCCAAGACACCACTATGTTGCGCACTACACCTAAGTTAATCGCGGCGATACCACGCGCCATGCCGACACCTAATACGGCCCCCACTAAGGTTTGCGTGGTTGAAATAGGCAAGCCAGTACCAGACGCTATTACCACGGTACATGCTGCAGCAAGCTCTGCCGCAAAACCACGACTAGGAGTAAGGTGAGTAATACCATTTCCTATGGTAGCGATAACTCGGTGACCGAAAAGCGCTAAACCTGCAACAATACCTAAGCCACCTAACGGTAAAATCCACCAGACCAACCCGGCTTTGCTGGTTATTTCACCATCATTGTGAATGATACTAACGACGGCAGCCAGCGGCCCAATCGCATTGGCTACATCGTTTGAACCATGGGCAAATGCCATGCAGCATGCCGTCACGACCATCAGAATAGCAAACACTTTTTCAACGTTAGCGAAATGGGTACGCTTGTCTGCTTTCTCATCGTATTTAATGCGATTTATTGCGTACTTACCGACAATCCCTACCAAAATAGCGATGGCGATAGAGACGTAATATCCCTCTGCGGCTCCAATTTCAAAACCAATATGCTTCAAGCCTTTTTTGATCGTCACCAACGACATTACAAAGCCCGCTGCGGCCATGTAAAAAGGCACATAACGTTTAGCGTTGTTAAATGGCTTATCAGTATCAAAAATGAGTTTTTGCGCACTTTGGAAAATAAGGAAAGCAATGAAACCCGATATAGCAGGGGTTATCACCCAACTCCCCACTATGCCACCGACTTTATTCCAAGCAACAGCATCAGCACTTACTCCTACAGCGGCGAAGCCCACTAGTGCGCCCACAATTGAGTGTGTAGTTGACACCGGCCAGCCTAGATAAGAAGCAAAGCCCAACCAAATACCAGCCGCAAGTAACGCGGATATCATTCCGTATACTAATAACTCGGGACTTTCAATAAAGTAGGACGAATCTAAAATACCTTTACGAATGGTGGACGTTACCTCACCGCCCGCCAAATAAGCCCCGGCAAACTCAAATACCATAGCAATCAAAATCGCTTGCTTGATAGTCAAAGCTTTAGAGCCAACAGATGTGCCCATGGCATTTGCTACATCATTTGCACCAATACCCCATGCCATGAGGAAACCGACCAAAGCAGCTACAACAATGAGTGTGAAGCCGTATGTTTGTAAAATATCCATTAATGCTTTCTCTTAATTGGCTAACATGAGTTCGAGTCTTGAACCAACTCGCTCTGAAATATCAGCCAACTCCCCAACCCATTCGATGATGCTGTATAAAAACATGACATCAATCGGGTTAAGCTGTGACTCTAATTCCAATAACTCCCTACGTACAGCAACTTGCATGACGTCGGTATCATCTTCAATTTTATCTAGATCGACGATCATATCTTCCACTAGGCGCACTTCACGTCCACGAAACCCAGTTTCAAGTAAATCCTCTAGCTCGTTTATCACACGTTTTGCTTGTTTCGTTGCATCTAGGCAACGCTCCAAGTAAGCCATGAAGCTTTCACGCATGATCACTGGAATATCCATGTGTCGACCTAACACGCGACCAGAAATATCTTTCGCTTTATTGGCAATTTTGTCCTGCTGGGTTAACAACTCAAGAACGTCTTGACGCTGAATGGGCATAAAAATACCGCGGGGCAAACTGATGCGAAGATCTCGCTTAAGCGTGTCAGCTTGCTTTTCTAAATTAGAAATTTCTTTCTGAAATAGTGCTGCTTTTTCCCAATCGCCGGCGAAAACAGAATTAAAAAATGGAAGCAGCCCTTGGCTACATTTGTTCACCACTTTAATGTGATCTTCAAGCGGCTTCAGGGGAGATTTTGCGAAAACCCCAAGAAATGTGTTTGTTGGCATACGTTAAGTATCTCTATGGTTTAAATACTACAATTCGAATTTAATCGTCGCGCATGATACCTGAAGAAAAATGACAGTAACATGACAGTGACGTGCTTTTCGTATCAGTTTTACAACACATGGTAATAATAGCGCTCAATTGGCATTTCAATAAACTGTCACATTTGCTCGGCAATCAGAGCTAAATTTGGAAGGTCTATATTATACTATCAATTGATTATTAAGGAAAAATTACACACATTCACCATGATTCTACGCTATGCTGAATCTCAATACCTAGAGCATCACTTTAACGCGAGGTTCATTAATATGAAATCATTGATTTTTACACTTGTTGGTAAGGATAAGCGTGGCTTAGTCGACTCACTTGCTCAATCAGTGTTCAAATTGGGCGGAAATTGGCTTGGCAGTAACTTGTCGTACATGGCAGGTCACTTCGCTGGCTTTGTTGAAATTCAATTGCCTGAGGAGAAAAAAGCGGCATTAATAGAGCAATTCTCTACCCATCCGGATCTCTCTATCAATTTGGTCGAAGGGGATAACAACCTTGCCGCCCACACTCAAACAGTTCAAATAGACATAATGGGCAATGACAAGCCTGGGATCGTGCAAGAGCTTACAACGATTTTGAATCGCTTTAACCTCAACATTGTTAAATTTGACTCCACCTGCGACAGCGCTCCTAATTGGGGTGGTTTACTGTTTAAAGCTAACGCATTAGTTGCCATAGAAGAGGGTTTCGATTTGGATGAGTTGAGTGATGCATTAGAGTCCATCGCCGACGACTTGGTGGTTGATATCAGCTCAACACCAACAAAATAGATTTACATCGGGCTTGGCTGTTTTGTAAAGCCTAAGTCTACGATGAGCAAGGCGTACAAGGCTGCGATATAGCTGTCATAAATTCGTCATACACAATTGACACTATATCGCTCAAATTTTGTTTATTTTGACAATTAAGACGTAATGACTTCTCAACCCAATATCTACTTTTCTCGTGAAATCAGTTGGCTGGCGTTTAATCAACGCGTTCTTCAAGAAGCAGCAGATCGCAAAAATCCTATCGTTGAACGAATTCGATTTCTAGGTATTTACTCAAGTAATATGGACGAGTTCTATCGCGTTCGTGTCGCTGATGTTAAACGTAAAATCTATATTCACTTGGACGAAGGTGATAATGAAAAGGCTGAGCAAACTAAAATACTCATGGAGCAGATCCAAGAGAAAGTCTTAGGCATGACAGAAGACTTTGAACGTGTGCGTGAAGACGTTGTGGCCCGACTCGCTCGCTATAATATTTTCTTACTTGAAAATGAAAAGTTGTCCGACTACCAAACCACTTGGCTAAAAAACTACTTCAAAAATAAAGTATTACGTCACATTGCCCCCATTTTATTACATGGCAAAGTAAACCTTGTATCTCGCTTAAATGACTCAGCCACCTATTTATATGTAGCGATTAACAATAGCGGCAAGAATACTCAGTACGCCACAATTGAAGTGCCCAGCAAGGCGCTGTCACGTTTTGTGGTGATCCCTCCTGAGAATAGCCGTAAAAAGAAATACATCATATTGCTCGATGACATTATACGGCTCAATCTTGAAAGCATTTTTAAAGGTTTTGTTGATTTTGAATCAGGTGAAGCCTACTCCTTCAAAATGACTCGAGATTCTGAATACTCTATAAATGATGAAATTGAAGAAAGTTACGTTGAAAAAATGTCAGAAAGCATGAAACAACGTTTGATTGCCGAGCCGGTGCGCGTGGTGTATGACGAGCAGATGCCCAGTGACATGGTACGTAACCTGAAGAAACGCTTAAAGATATCGTCTTACGATAGCCTCATTGCTGGCGGTACTTACCGAAACTTTAAAGATTTTATTGGCTTTCCAAATGTCGGCCGTGACTACTTAGAAAATCCAAAACTACCGGCCATAACCTCGAGCGATTTCGCCCGCCACAACACGGTGTTTGATGCGATCAGCGAAAAGGACATTCTGCTTTACTATCCTTACCATCGCTTCTTGCATGTGACTGAGTTTGTACGCCAAGCTGCATTCGATCCCAAGGTGAAACAGATAAAGCTCAATATCTATCGAGTAGCAAAGAACTCGCGCATCATAGACTCGCTTATTGATGCAGTCGATAACGGAAAAAAAGTCACTGTGGTGGTTGAGTTAAGAGCGCGTTTTGACGAAGAAGCCAACATTGGCTGGTCAAAAACCATGACCGATGCGGGTATTAAAGTCGTATTTGGTATGCATGCGCTGAAAATTCACAGCAAACTGTGTTTGGTTAGCCGTGAAGAGAAAGGTGAATTAATTCATTATGCACATTTCGGTACAGGTAACTTCAACGAGAAAACCGCAAAAATCTATACCGATTTTAGTTTGTTTACCCGTAATCAAGAGCTTGCCCTAGAGGCAGAAAACGTTTTTAACTTTATTCAGCAACCCTATCGACGCCAAAAGTTTCAACATTTACAGATCTCGCCAATTAACGCACGTACCAAAATACAACTGTTGATCAGGCAAGAAATACAAAACGTCAAAGAAGGCTTAAGTGCAGGCATTACCCTTAAACTGAATAACTTGGATGACCAACTGCTTATCGACGACCTGTATAAAGCCAGTCAGGCAGGGGTAGAAGTACGTTTAATCATTCGCGGGATGTGCTCACTGGTTCCTGGCGTAAAAGGGTTGAGCGAAAATATATCGGTGATCAGCATCGTCGATCGATTCTTGGAGCATCCTCGGGTGATGGTATTTGAGAATGCCGGCGAGAAACGCGTGTTTATCTCATCCGCGGATTGGATGACCCGCAACATGGATTTTCGTATCGAAGTGGGTTGCCCCATATACGAACCCAAGCTCATCAAGCAAATTTTGGATATTCTCGAAATTCAATTTCAAGATACCCTTAAAGCCCGTATTATTGACCAACATCAATCGAACAAATACGTACGTCGTGGTAATCGCAAAAAGCTGCGCTCTCAAATAGAGACCTATGAGTACATTAAACAGCAGGAAAAAAAGAACGATGCCCAATGACAATGCGCCATTTGATGGTGTAGAAGTAAGAGACACCAGCAAAATTGCCGCATTAGACATTGGCTCTAACAGCTTTCATTTAGTGGTCGCCCGGGTAGTCGCAGGATCAGTTCAGATCCTGCACAGAGTTAAACAAAAAGTGCGTTTAGCTCAAGGCTTAAGCAGTGATTATCACCTTGATGACGAGGCCCAACAACGAGGCTTAGATGCCCTCAATGTCGTAGCAGAAAGCCTGCAAGACTTTCCACCAGAGAATGTGCGTATCGTCGCCACCTATACCTTACGCAAAGCCAGCAACGCCAAAACATTTATCCGCGCAGCACGTAATATTCTTCCCTACCCGATTGAAGTCATAGGAGGCGCCGAAGAGGCTCGCTTAATTTATTTGGGCGTCGCTCATACTAACCACGACAACGGTCAACGGTTAGTGGTCGATATCGGTGGCGGCTCAACTGAATTTATTATTGGCCAAGGGTTTGAGCCTAAAATGTTGCGCAGCTTACAAATGGGCTGTGTCAGTTACACTAAGAAGTTCTTCAAAAACAATGAGCTGAAAAACAAGTCTTTCGAGCGTGCTATCACCGCCGCTCAACAAGAACTAGAAATGATCGACAAAGCGTACTTACGCGCGGGCTGGAAAAGCTGTATTGGCACCTCTGGCACCATCCGCAACATCATTCAGATCGCGCAAAATGACAGTGTGAAATCCACCGAAGGTAAAGTCACCTTGTCACAACTTACCCGTTTAGTGAAAATCAGCTGTGATGCCGGCACGCTAGATAAGCTTAACATCAGCCAAATGAGTGAAGATCGTAAGCCTGTTTTCGCGGCGGGTTTGGCAATCTTGATTGCCATCTTCAAGAGCTTGAATATAGACCATATGGTGTTCTCTTCAGCGGCATTGCGCGAAGGGGTCTTATATGAAATGGAAACCCAGTTGACCCACCCTGACGTACGCCAGCGTTCTGCTGAGAGTCTTGCGACGCGTTACGATGTAGATATTGAACAAGCTAGACGAGTTCACAGTGTCACTATGGACATTTACCAACAATGTAAAGACAGCTGGAATATTGCAACCAAAGAGCTCAAAAGCATGTTAGGTTGGTCGGCACTGCTTCACGAAGTGGGCCTGCAAATCAACACTCACGGTACCCAGCGCCATTCTGCCTATATTTTGCAGCACATAGACCTACCTGGCTTTAATCAAGAGCAACAAACATTAATAGCCACATTAGTGCGTTACTACCGTAAAAAAATTCGCCCAAGCGAGATTGCAGATTTCACCCAACATCCAGCAGAGCAAGTGCACAAATTAATCGCCATTTTACGCTTAGCAGTGCTGCTAAACATTAAGCGTCAAGACGACATACTTCCCCCCATTAACGTAAAAGTGAAAGCAAACAGCATACGGCTAACCTTCCCCGAAGGTTGGCTTGAGAATAAGCCTATTTTTAGTGCGGATCTGGCAACCGAAGAGCGCTATCTACACGCAGTAGACCTACAACTGCGCTACGAATAACACCTGCTTGAATATCAGTGGTTTAGGTAAGATGCTGACCCATCAGGCATAACCTATTGTATTAGTTAATAAAAATATCTTATAGTATTGCCGTCACATTGTGTGAGCAATGTGGAACTTCGCAGTTGAACTGCGTTTCTAATATACATAACAAGGAAGCTATACAATGAAAGATCTTTTTTTCTTCGACTCGATGCTCACCCCAAAAATCATCACCGTTGTTTACTGGTTGATGCTGCTTGCAGCTGTAGTATCAGGCGTAGGCACCATGTTTAATTCTTACGGCGGTGGTTTTTTCGCTGGTGCTGGGATACTCATCGCGGGCGCAGTGGGTGCCCGAATCTGGTGCGAACTACTGATCGTGCTGTTTAAAATTCACGAAAACTTGAAAAAAATCGCAGATCGAAACGACACCAGCGAACTGTAAGTACCAACAAGGCAACACGCATTTCGCTGTTGCCGCTTTCCATATTTAGGATCTCCCAAAACATGCACGACCTTTCTGCACAAATCTCTTTTATGCTCGAAATAGACAAACTTAAAGCCGTGTATCGCAAGACGGTTGTTGAAGCCGACGATAATCGTCAAGAAAATAGCGCCGAGCACAGCTGGCACATTGCACTGTTAGCAAACGTTATGGTGGAATACGCGGACGAGCCCGTAGATATATTACGCGTGACTAAAATGCTGCTTATTCACGATATTGTTGAAATAGACGCTGGGGATTTATTTGCCTTTGCAGACGAGCAAGATCATCAAGCGCAAGAACAAAAAGAACTGGAAGCTGCCAAACGTATCTTCGGCCTGTTACCCAAGCATATAGGGCAAAGCATGTTAGATATGTGGCTCGAATTTGAGCAAGCCCGCACCGCAGATGCAAGATTCGCCAAAGGCATGGACAGAGTCTTGCCTGTGTTGCAGAACATGAGTAATCAAGGTGGCAGTTGGAAGGTAAATCACGTTAAGAAAAGCCAAGTGCTTAAACGAAATACCTATTTGCAAGATATTGCGCCTAAGCTATGGGAGTATGTATTAAGCCAAGTGGATATAGCGGTGGAAAAACAGTGGTTACTGGACGCTTAACGCCCCAAATATTGATCAATCAACTCGGCTAGTTTGTCGTGAAAGTGCTCTTCAAACGTCTCTAACTCTTGCTCAAAAACCCGTAAATATTGGGTCGCTTTTTTGTGATCAAGACGCTTATTATTGGTTTTATATTCGGTTTCAGGCAAACTTTTGTCGTATCGAGGTATGATACGCCAGCGCACAAAGTCACTATGCAATTTAGCCACTTGCTGCTTAGCAAACTGACAAAAACCCTCAATATGCTCAACCCCATCAGGCCCTAAACAACCAGGCTCTACCCTGAATGTAACTGACAATTTTTTATATAATGGCAGAGGCAACGTTACTTGCATATAACGCGCACCATTTTCTGTAAGCGGTTGATAAACATAATTTTATCTTTAATTAACAAAACGAAGATAGGCTACCCATATAATAGCAAGTGTAGAGGGTAAATCTACTAGGCAAAGGTATAGACACTATTTTGCTATATAGAAACAATTCAAATACAAAAAAACCAAGCACTAAGCTTGGTTTTCATGAACACATTCAGCACGTTATCAGCTAACTGATGCTTGATAAATACCTTCAATAGCGTCATCTAGCGTCGCGTTAAACTCTTCGTCTGATTGCTTAGCACTCACGCCTTCTGTTAGTGCGCGCGAGAAGCTAGCAATAATGCCTTTATTCTCTGACAAACGACGGTTGGCTTCTTGACGATTGTAACCACCTGAGAGGGCTACCACTTTCAACACTTTAGGGTGCTCAACTAGCTCACTGTAAAAATTAGTTTCTTCAGGTAGAGTCAGCTTGAGCATCACAGTTTGATCGGCATTCAAGCCATCAAGTTCGGCTAAGATAGCCGCTTTCAACAATGCTTCTGCTTGTGCTTTTTCTGGGCTGTTAATATCAACTTCTGGTTCGATTATCGGCATTAACCCGGCAGCTAAAATTTGCTTACCCACTTCAAACTGTTGAGCAACAATGGCATCAATACCTGCTTTGTTAGCCAGCTTGACCACTGAGCGCATTTTGGTGCCAAACACATCTTGTGCATTTGCTTTAGCCAACAAGTTGTCTAAATCAGCGATAGGCTTCATTAACTGAACGCCGTTCTCTTCATCCAGTAAGCCTTTATCTACTTTCAAAAACGGAACAACGTTCTTTTCCTGCCATAAAAAATGCGCAGATGATTTACCGTCAATTTCACGATCTAATGTATTTTCAAATAATATAGCGCCCAGTACACGCTTACCATTAAAGGCAGGGCTCGTGACTATGCGAGTTCGCATCAAGTGAACTTGAGTGAACATCTCATCATCATTGCTATATTCAGTTTCTTCAACACCATATAAACGCAAAGCTTTAGGCGTACTGCCTCCACTTTGGTCAAGGGCCGCGATAAATCCATTGTCGCTTTTTATTTTTTTTAGCATATCCAATTGTGCTTGTGATGCCATGAGCAACACTCCTTAATTGTGTTGTGAGCCGGGGGTAAACCGGCTAGTAGGTTACAAAGGTTAATGAAAGCTTTTGCTTTTCTTATTATTGAATTTCTTGCTCTTAAATTTCTTGTTCGCGCTCTTTGTTTACGCGCTGATCAAATTATCAAGTAAATTACGCGCCGCGCGCTTCTAACATAGTCACAGCCGGTAGCGCTTTACCTTCTAAAAATTCTAAAAATGCGCCACCACCGGTAGAGATATACGATATCTTATCTTCGATACCATATTTGTCTACTGCTGCTAACGTATCACCACCGCCAGCAATAGAAAATGCATTACTTTGTGCAATTGCCATAGCAATGGCTTTTGTGCCCTCTCCAAACTGGTCAAATTCGAATACCCCTACAGGGCCATTCCAGACGATTGTTCCGGCGTTTTTGATCAACTCTGCCAGCTCAGTGGCAGTCTTTGGCCCGATATCAAAAATCATATCATCGTCTGCTACGTCACTAACGGCCTTAAGTGTTGCTTGTGCTTGCTCTGAGAACTCCTTGCCCGTGACAACATCAACAGGCACAGGGATATTCCCACCAGCATCTTTTGCCGCCGCTAATAAACGATTCGCTTCAGGGATTAAATCAGCTTCATACAAGGATTTACCCACGTTGTTGCCAGTGGCGGCAATAAAGGTATTGGCAATGCCGCCACCCACAATAAGCTGGTCCACTTTATTAGATAAAGATTCAAGTACGGTTAACTTGGTTGACACTTTAGAGCCGCCAACAATCGCCAGCATTGGACGCGCAGGATTGTGCAATGCTTTACCTAGTGCTTCTAGTTCACCCGCCAGTAGCGGGCCAGCGCAGGCAACAGGTGCGAATTTGCCCGCGCCATGAGTTGAGGCTTGTGCACGGTGCGCAGTGCCAAAAGCGTCCATTACGTATACATCACATAACGCGGCGTATTGCTTAGAAAGCGCTTCGTCGTCTTTCTTTTCGCCTACGTTGAAACGTACATTTTCAAGAACGACCAGTTCGCCGGCTTTCACATCAACACCGTTTAAATAATCAGTCGCTAGGCTTACTGAGCACTCTAGAACGTCATTAAGATAATCAACCACGGGCTGCAATGAGAATGCACTGTCGTACTCACCTTCTGTGGGGCGACCTAAATGAGACATAACCATGACCTTGGCACCGGCTTCAAGTGCATGTTTAAGTGTGCCTAAAGACGCCTTAATACGCGCATCGGAAGTGACTTTTCCGCCCTTGACAGGTACGTTCAGATCCTGACGAATAAGTACGCGCTTTCCTGCTAAATCTAAATCAGTCATGTTAATTATTGACATATTTTCCCCATTTGACGTGTTAAACGTGAATTGCTAATTAAAAAATGTAATCTGTAAACTCGTTGTGTACCGGGTTACGCGTGCTAGGTGCAAAAATGCACTCTCAATTGCCGCGACCAAAATCATTTGCCCGTCTTGCCCAGCGATAAGGTGTTCATGGCGAGTACAATATCAATCATTCGGTTTGAAAACCCCCATTCGTTATCACACCACACCAGTAATTTAACCAGTTGCTTGTGGCTCACTCGCGTTTGTGTGCCATCCACGATGCAAGAATGTGCGTCGTGGTTGAAATCCACTGACACCAAAGGCTCTTCAGTAAAATCTAAAATACCATTCAAACGCCCATTTTTTACCGTTTTTAACGCTTGGTTCACGTCATCGATAGTCACTTTGGCATCAAGGGTTACGCTTAAATCCATTGCAGAAACATTAATAGTCGGCACGCGCACAGCGATGGCTTCGAATTTGCCTGCAAACTTAGGTAAAACCCGCTCTATTCCCCGGGCTAATTTGGTGTCCACTGGGATAATTGATTGGCTAGCGGCACGAGTTCGACGTAAATCTGGGTGGTAAGCATCTATGACTTGTTGATCGTGCATGGATGAATGGATAGTCGTGATGGTGCCACTTGAAACTGAAAATGCTTCATCGAGTACTTGAATGACAGGGACGATGCAGTTGGTCGTACATGAGCCCGCAGATACTATGCTATCGCTAGCTTTAAGAGATTCCTCGTTGATCCCCATAATAATCGTTGCATCAACATCTGGGCCACAGGGCTGAGAAAACAACACTTTTTTCGCCCCTTGAGCGATATGTTGTTCGCCGTGAACCCGCTCATTATTGACACCGGTACACTCCAGAACCACATCAATATCAAGTTGCGCCCAAGGCAGGTCGTGAATATTTTCTTGCTGCAATAAAGTGATATGGTCACCAGCAACCACAAGCTGTTGGTTGTCTAGCACCACAGGAAAACGGAAACGCCCATGCGCAGTATCATATTTTAATAGATGTGCTACGCCCTCAGGCTCGGCGAGTTCATTGATCGCCACAATTTGTATTTGCTTGTTTTGCCCTGTTTCGTATAACGCACGTAATACGTTGCGACCAACACGACCAAAACCGTTAATTGCTACTCGTATCATTTGGCTCTTACTGAAATTTAAAACACTATTTGCAACATGATTTAAAACGCAATTTAAAACGTAAAAAGTGCGTCACTAAAATAGCTAAGGCGCTCGAAAGCGCCTTAGATTATAGTTTTATTGTTTCAACTGGAAGCCATTTCCTAAGAATTCAATAAACCTTGTGCTTTCTCAGCCACGGCATCAGCTGTGATACCGAAGTGCTTGAGCAGTACGCCACCCGGTGCAGACTCACCAAAAGTAGACATTCCGACGACTGCACCATCAAGACCAACATACTTGCTCCAGTAATCGACGTGAGCAGCTTCAACGGCTACACGTGCAGTCACTGCGCGCGGCAATACAGATTCGCGATAAGCTGCATCTTGTTGGTCAAACACCGAGGTACTTGGCATAGACACAACGCGCACAGCAACGCCTTTGGCAGCTAATTGCTCAGCTGCATCCATAGCAACACCGACTTCAGAACCGGTACCAATCAAAATGACTTGAGGTTCGCCATCGCTATCTTTGAGGATGTAACCCCCTTTAGCTACGTTAGCGAGTTGTTCAGCGTTACGCGTTTGACCAGGCAAACCTTGACGGCTAAACACCAATGCACTTGGGCCATCTTTACGCTCTAGCGCAGATTTCCATGCAACGGCTGTTTCAGCACCGTCACAAGGGCGCCATGTGGCTAAATTAGGCGTTAAACGCAAGTTTGCTAATTGCTCGATAGGCTGGTGAGTTGGGCCATCTTCGCCCTGACCAATAGAGTCATGGGTATAAACAAAGATATTTGGAATCCCCATCAAAGAAGCCATACGCACTGCATTGCGTGCATATTCCATAAACATCAGGAAGGTGGCACCAAACGGACGGAAACCACCGTGCAAACCAATACCATTCATGATGCCGCTCATACCGAATTCGCGTACACCGTAGTATAAATAGTTACCGCTGGCATCGTCAGCTGTGACGCCTTTAGATTTTGACCAAAGCGTTAGATTTGAACCAGCCAAATCTGCCGAGCCACCTAAAATTTCAGGCATGATCCCTGCGAATGCTTCGATAGAGTTTTGTGACGACTTACGACTCGCTACGTTTTCAGCTTTCTCTTGAGATTGCTCAACGAATGCTTGGGCTTTTTCAGCGAAATCAGCTGGTAAATCACCGTTTAGACGACGTGTTAATTCAGCGGCTAATTCAGGATGGGCTTTCCCGTAAGCAGCGAATTTTTCATTCCATGCTTGCTCTAAATCAGAACCTGACGCTTTTGCATCCCAACCTGCGTAGATGTCTGCCGGAATTTCAAATGCCCCATATGGCCATTTTAAGAATTCGCGGGTCGCAGTGATTTCATCTGCACCTAATGGTGAGCCGTGTGAATCATGGCTACCTGATTTATTTGGAGAACCGAAACCGATAACGGTTTTACAGCAAATCAACGTCGGTTGAGTGGTATTGGCTTTCGCCGTTTCAACTGCCGCTTTAATCGCTTGTGGGTCGTGGCCATCAACATCGGCAATAACATGCCAACCATAAGCTTCAAAACGTGCAGGGGTATTATCAGTGAACCAACCCTCTACGTGACCATCGATAGAAATACCGTTGTCATCCCAAAATGCCACTAACTTGCCAAGACCTAATGTTCCAGCAAGTGAGCAGGCTTCATGAGAAATACCTTCCATCAAACAGCCATCACCTAGGAAGCAATAAGTGAAATGATCAACGATATCGAATTTTTCTTGGTTGAATTGCGCTGCCAACATTTTCTCAGCAATCGCCATACCGACTGCATTACTGATGCCTTGGCCTAGTGGGCCAGTGGTTGTTTCAACGCCTGGCGCGTAGCCATACTCTGGGTGGCCTGGTGTTTTAGAATGCAATTGACGGAAGTTTTTCAACTCTTCAATGGGTAACTCATAACCGGTCAAATGCAACAATGAGTAAACTAACATCGAACCGTGGCCGTTAGACATAATAAAGCGATCGCGGTTAGCCCAGTTTGGATTCGCCGGATTGTGCTTTAAAAAATCGTTCCACAATACTTCGGCTATATCCGCCATGCCCATTGGGGCGCCTGGGTGTCCTGAATTAGCCTGTTGTACTGCATCCATACTAAGCGCACGTATTGCGTTAGCGAGTTGTTGACGTGAAGGCATGTGGTCTCCTGATTATTAATGACTGGTTGACGCTCGCTGTTAAAAACTCATCGAAAATGTAAAATAGCGACCGATATAGCGCTACATTCTGGCTTACGCCTCGCCTAACTGCAACGACAAAACCTAACGAAACTCCATTTGCGGTTGACTTTTTTTACTGGAACGGTTCGTTTACGCCCAGCCGTTTGGACGTCTAGAAGTAAAGACTGGTATTTTTGATCTTAATCAGTAAAATGTCACTATATTCGTTAAACCATTTTCATTTGATAAGGATCCAACATGGCTAAGCATCTTTTTACCTCCGAGTCGGTTTCCGAAGGGCACCCAGATAAAATCGCGGATCAAATCTCTGACGCGGTACTCGATGCAATTCTAAAGCAAGACCCGAAGGCTCGCGTAGCCTGTGAAACCTACGTAAAAACCGGCATGGTCATGGTGGGCGGTGAAGTCACCACTAATGCTTGGGTGGATATTGAAGAGCTAACACGCAATACCGTTCGTGAAATAGGCTACACCCATTCGGATATGGGTTTTGACGCCGACTCATGTGCAGTATTGAACGCTATTGGTAAACAATCACCTGATATTAATCAAGGTGTTGACCGCATTCGCCCAGAAGATCAAGGCGCTGGCGACCAAGGACTTATGTTTGGTTACGCCAGTGATGAAACTGACGTACTGATGCCAGCCCCAGTCACTTACGCTCATCGTTTAGTGAAACGCCAAGCTGAAATTCGTAAAAGCGGCCAATTGGATTGGCTACGCCCTGATGCAAAAAGCCAAGTTACTTTCGTGTACGAAGATAACGTCCCCGTGGGCATAGATGCCGTTGTGCTATCAACCCAGCACTGTGATTCCGTGACCACTGAGCAATTACGTGAAGCGGTGATGGAAGAGATCATTAAGCCAGTTTTACCTGCTAAATGGTTAACAGCGCAAACTAAATACTTTATTAACCCAACAGGCCGTTTTGTGATTGGCGGCCCAATGGGTGATTGTGGGCTAACAGGACGTAAAATTATCGTTGATACCTACGGCGGTATGGCACGTCACGGTGGCGGTGCGTTCTCTGGTAAAGATCCGTCAAAAGTTGACCGCAGTGCTGCATACGCCGGGCGCTACGTGGCTAAAAACATAGTGGCGGCTGGTTTAGCAAAGCGTTGTGAAATTCAAATTTCTTACGCAATCGGTGTTGCCGAGCCAACATCCATTAATGTTGAAACCTTTGGAACAGGGCAGGTCTCTGATGAAGTGTTAACCTCCTTGGTGCGCGAACACTTTGAACTTCGCCCATACGGCTTAATTAAAATGCTTGATTTGGAACGTCCAATTTATCAAGCCACCGCCGCCTACGGTCACTTTGGCCGTGAAGAGTTCCCTTGGGAGAAAACAGATAAAGCGAACGCTTTGCGCGCTGCTGCAAACCTATAATTGAAAAGATCAGGTGCTGATTAGCATCTTGAGTACTAATCCAGTGACACAAAAAACGTATCGGCAAGTGCTTGATACGTTTTTTTTTGGCTATCGTCGACCCTAAACTAGGGACATCTATTAACCCTGTCGATATAACAAGGTAGTATCACCCTATTCCCTTTACATTACTTTACAGGAAGTACGCCATGACATTTTCACTTAGCAAAGTGTTCACCGCCGTCTGTGTATCCTCGTTACTATTGACGAGCTGTGCTAAATCACCATTAGGGCGCAACCAACTTAAGCTTTATTCCTCTGATCAGCTAGCTAACATGGGCCAGCAGACATTTGATGGCATGAAATCAGAGCAGAAAGTCTCTAATACCCAAGTCACCAATAAATTTGTGTCTTGCGTAGCGGATGCCATCACCAAGCATGTACCGAAATCAGTGTTCTCTGGTGAATGGGAATTGGTGGTTTTCGATGACCCGCAAGTCAACGCATTCGCGCTTCCAGGGGGCAAGATTGGCGTGTACACAGGATTACTTGATGTCGCAGAGAATCAAGATCAGTTAGCTGCGGTAATTGGCCATGAAGTGGGACACGTTATCGCTGACCATGGTAATGAGCGGATGTCGAGCAGTACCTTGATAGGTATTGGCATGGAAGCAACCAATCAATTATTGCAAGCCAATCAAATCGCCAATAACAATATGATAATGGCCGCTATCGGTATGGGCGTGCAAGTAGGCGTACAACTGCCTTTTAGCCGCACACATGAAACCGAAGCGGACTTAATTGGCTTACAGCTAATGGCACAATCAGGCTTTGACCCAAAGCAATCGGTTAACCTATGGCAGAACATGGATAAAGCGAGTGGTGATAATCGTCAGGCAGAGATGCTGTCTACCCACCCTGCCCCGCAAAGCAGAATCGAAAAGTTAGGTGAAAATATGGGACCGGCCCTTGCGTTATATCAGCAGGCTAAAGACCGTCCCCAATGTAAGACGTAATCAACTTAGTCATACAAATAACAGACAAAAAAATGCCGCTTTAAAGCGGCATTTTTGTAAGACTTTAGAAATTATTCTGCGTCTTTGTGAAGGTGTACATCCATTTGTGGGAATGGAATTGAAATACCTTCTTGGTCGAAACGTAATTTAACCGCTTCGGTAAAATCGAATTTAACACCCCAGAAATCAGCAGATTTCACCCAAGGACGTACCACAAAGTTAACGCTGCTATCAGCAAGTTCAGCGACAGCAATAGTCGGCGCTGGATCTTGAAGAATGCGTGGGTCAGCAGCTGCTAGCTCTTTCAATACTTCTTTAGCGCGCTTAAGGTCAGCGTCATAGCCGATACCAACAACCATATCTACACGGCGCGTTTCTTTTGCAGAGTAGTTAGTGATGGTGCCACTGTATATTTGGCCGTTAGGTACGATAATTTCTTTGTTATCACCACTGGTCATGATGGTAGTGAAAATACTGATGCTCTTAACCACACCTGCAGCTCCACCCGCTTCAACAAAGTCACCCGCTTTAAATGGACGAAATACAAGTAACATTACGCCTGCAGCAAAGTTTTGTAGTGAACCTTGTAAAGATAAACCAATGGCTAAACCAGCAGCACCTAAAATCGCGACAAGCGAGGTAGTATCAACACCTAGTTCGTTCAATGATGCGATGATAACGAACAACATCAGAATGGCGTTCAATATCGCTTTGATGAAATTTACTAACATATCGTCGTATTTAGAGCGCTTCATTACCTTGCCAAACAAGTTAACGATGATGCCAACAACTATTTTACCAACGATGTAGATCAAGATAGCCATTACGATATTAATTCCCCAAGGAATAACGTAAGTGTCCATCATTTGTGACATTTGTTCTGAGTCGAATTCAAACATGTATTTCTCCATTTATTTCATTATTTTTCGATGGTTACTCCGAATCCTCTACCATCACGCCCAGCATATCTGTGCAGGTACTATTTAATATTACATATTGATTAAATAATACAAAGCCAGTGCTTTTTTACGCTGGCTTAATATACCTGTAATTTTTAATAAATATATTGTTTTTGCTTACAACTTTCGGCTACTACCCTTTAGTTGTAAGACATGAAGGGGAAAAGTTTATTCTTTGAACACACTTTGCTGTTGGTGGTATACTGGCCTCGTCGACTTAATCGATTTGGCATAATATTTTTAAAGGAATTGAAAATGTTGCTACTCGTAATACTCGCGACTATCGTAGCAGTTCTATTTGCTTATTCGTTATTTAAAGACACGGGTAAGAATACTAAATATGCACGCAAGGGGGCTAACGCCATAGCTCAGGCGTCATCAATAGATACTGGTAAGGTAGCAGAAGTAAACTAAATCTAATACTCGATAGGCTTGAACCCCCTATCGAGTATTGTTCTATATGTTAGACACGATTTAATGACCCCAAACTAACTTTACTTCACATTTGTGTTTCCCTCTTCTAGTTCACGTTTCTAATACACTTTCCTAATTCCAAGAGACCTTGATACCATAGCTGCAAACCGACTAATTGTTTGAACTATGCGAATCTCCAGAATTTTTCATCCTGATACCCTTCATCCAGACCAAGAATTGTCATTAACCCCTGACGCCAGTAATCATGTCGCCAATGTATTGCGTTCCAAGGTTGGCCAGCCTGTCGTTCTGTTTAACGGTGATGGCAATGAGTACAGCGGTGAATTTATCGATGTTTCCAAGCGTAAGGTGCGTGTACAAATCGACGCTAAGCTCAGCATGAGTCTTGAATCACCTTTAAGCATTCACTTAGGCCAAGGCGTATCACGTGGCGACAGAATGGATTGGGTGCTGCAAAAATCGGTTGAGTTAGGTGTCACTGAAATAACACCGCTCATCACAGAGCGCTGCGGTGTGAAGCTCGATGAGCAACGTTGGCAGAAGAAACATGCACAGTGGCAAAAAATTATTATTGCGGCGTGTGAACAGTGCGGCCGTAACGTCTTGCCCGTTTTGCATATGCCGGTGGATTTTCAAAGCTGGGTTAATCAATCTACGCAAGCATTGCGCTTAACCCTGCACCCTAGGGCCGAGAAAAGCTTTCGTCATACCAGCGTTGGCAAAGATGGCGTACGTTTGCTGATAGGTCCGGAAGGTGGGTTTTCCGATCAGGAGCTTTATCAGACCGAACAAGGCGGGTTTCAAACCGTTCAATTAGGCCCAAGGGTACTGCGTACTGAAACCGCCGCAATCACTGCTATCAGTGCCTTACAAGCAATTTACGGCGATCTATAAACCTGATAACTATATATACTTGGCCAACTTTTGTTGCTATTTTGAGCATCTCAGTTAAGCAAATATTGACTGAAGCTTGAGGCTAAGCAGAAGTTAACGTGATTGTTCCCCCATAATAAAGAGGCTTAAGCCGCCAACATTAAATTGAAGGTGTGCGATAAAAAGCCCAAACGTCGAGGTATGACCCAGTGCATGACAGCACATTTTGCAGAGCGCACACGCTTGAGCATTGATAGCTTTAAGTCAAATGTACTAGCAGCGTTGCTTGGTGAAACATCAAGTGCTGTACATACCCTGGGGACGTTATTTCAAGAAACCTTGAACAGCCAATATCTAGTTCTGTGGCGCACAGAGCTGAACAACAGCGTGTCTGTGGCGTTGAACTTGTCCACACCTGATACGTTATTAAATGCCATATTAGCCCTAAATGGTACCCAAGCTAAAAGCTTGCCCCACAGCGTATTGTCCCACGTGCAGACAGAACTCATTGCTAATATAAGTGCAGATGCGAATTGGGCAGCCTTGCATCAGGATACACAGAAGCTATCAATCGATAATTGCATTGCCCTTCCAGTTGTCACCCATTCAAATGAACTCTTAGCTGTGGTGAGTGCATTTAATATTGCCAATACAACAGTGTCGAAAATGCAACAAGCGCGCATAGATATACTCTGCTCAGCGCTTTGCCAGCTTATGCACAATGAAGCCAATACACGCCAGCTACGCTCACTTAAAAAAAACCAAGCCATGCAAATTGCTCAGCAACAACAAGAGATAGATGAATCGAAGCTCGTGCTACAAAAAGCGCTGTATCAACGGGATCATGTTCAAGAGCAACTCGTCGAAATGGAGAGCGCGACTGCGTTGACCACTATGCTTTCAAGCCTCGCTCATGAAATGAACACGCCTTTAGGCGCTGCTTTGACGGCCGCATCGCATGTGGAAACGGGCAATGAGCGTTGTGAGCAGAAATTAGCAAACAATTTACTGAAAAAATCTGAGCTAAAGCAGTTTCATCAAGACACGCACACCGCACTCGCTATCCTCAAGCGCAATGTACTGCGAGCTGACCAACTGATGGGGAATTTTACCCAATTGGTGCAAGACCAGCACCAACGCAGTAAGCGTGAAATCAACTTTTGTCATTATTTGACTGAAGTATTGCTATCACTCAAGCCCAGATTAAAAACCACCCGCCACAGAGTATGTTTGGATATACCGAGTGATTTGTCTGTTGTTTGTCATGCCGGCGCAATTGGGCAAGTACTGACCCACCTCATTATCAACTCAGTGGAACATGCTTATACAGATAATCAGGCTGGAAAGATTACCATTCATGCGAGCAACACATATATCGAGGATCGGCCATGCTTGCATATTGTCTACATTGATGACGGTCAGGGCATGGAGCCAACGAGCGTTAGCAATTTATACAAGCCCTATTTCAGCCTTGTTGATAAAAATAGTGAAAACGGCCTTGGCATGCATATTTGCTATAACTTAGTCGTCAAGTTTTTAAAAGGGACAATCGATTGCCACACCAGTGTCAACGGCGGCGTGCGCTTTGAATTAACTATTCCTATATAACGCTAAATTGACTCAGGGCTGTGCCAGTTTATGACTATAGCTAAAAAACAGCCCAGCAACCTATCATTAGACTTGTACAGCTCACTCAATCTTAGGCAAAAACCAACTTATTATGCTCCATCGTCACCATGTCTTTTACTGTCATCTGCAGATAGTTATCGGCTTTTACACTCGCTAAAAAAACGCTGACGTTTTCTTTTTCCGAAGCGCTTAACTGCTGGTATATGTTTAGCACTCTTTGTAACTTGTATTGATGAAAACTTGATATCGCACGGCTTTCCGACACTTGGTTAATTGAAAAACTATGTTGACCAATACTGCGCGGAATAAAATGCTCATGGGGGTTAGCCTCTCGCCATTCACTGAGTGCTGAAACCGTGCTCTTAAGTACAGGCCACTGTTGTTCAAACATGTTCTGGATCAGGGGCAGCAAGGTTTCAGGAATGTCATCATCCGGCAGAAACTCACCAAGCTCTACGTCTGGTTTGTTCATTCGCTCTACCCATGCGGCCACATTCGGTGCAATTTTTCTCATTAATTTACCTGGGGCTGGGTCGCGATATAAGTGGGCATATAATGGCCCCATCAACCCAAAATCTCCCACACATGGGCGAGAGCCGAGCAGGTATTTATGCGTGGCGAAATGCTCATTCAAATGATGCAACACTGTTTTTTCATACCACGCTTCGATACTGGGAATAGAATGAGGTGTAATTCCCAGAACCGGCACAAAACCACTGAACTTTTTAGCCAGTTTTTTACCGAAATACGCTCTAATGAAGCCAGGGGCTTTAGGAGCAACGACCCGCCCGAACTCTTGGTAAATAAAAGGAAAGTTGTCTTTATTCCAACGATAATGCATAGCTGGGATCACTAACCAATCATCTCCCCACAACGCGAACAACTCACTGACCAAGTGCTGCTTTGGTGCTGTAGGTGTAATAGAACGCTCGCTATGCTGCCCCTCTAGATGATCGATAATACGTGCGGTATCTTGTAAGTACTGCCCTTGCGGTGTTTTCACAACAGGAATATACGCCACTTTTGTCTGAGGGCGAATGATATTTTTATACACCTTGACGGTGGATAGCTCTTCGGTAAAAGGTAATTGCTTAAATTTAAGATACGCGCGAATTTTGCCCGTATACAATGAGACTTCTGAACCATATAAGGTGTACATAATAAGATATCCGCAAGTAAAACCTGTGCTTAGATTAATACGCAGTGTGCTGGCGGATCATTTTGTTCATTGATATTGGGATATAAGCGCGCGAAAGCTATCAATTTATTTTGCTAGCGGCTTTCAGGCCTCATTATCCATAAGGCCTACACTGCGCTATTGTTTGCTTATGAACGCTTGAAGGGCTCCTAGCATTTTTTGGTGTTTCGGATTTGCTTTTGGCACACTGCACGGCAGAATTTCAGTCACTTGGCTTTCATCAAAGTCCATTTGCTGGATTTGCTCGTTATTTACCACCAAATCCGCGTGACAAACATCTAAATTATTCTCAATGGAAAATAAAATGCTCTCACCTTTATTGTATGCTATCAGGTCTTTCACGCCGGAGATGGGCGTGGTGTTATCCGCCTCGGAGTGCGCCGCAAAAAGAGCAATATCCAGCGGCTTTTGTTGTTCTATTAAGTCGCGAACTGAGAATATAACGTCCGTTAACTGAAACGCCGAATAACGAGCCACACTAGGGTATTTAAAAGGATTCGGCCCAACGCTTTGATAATCACCATCTAACGTTTTGGCCAACCACTTTATGCCCCAGATATTGGCCATGGTCTCAACACTTGGATCTAGCGCTAACGCCCCAGAAAACAGCAGTAACCCTGTTGCTTCATTTGGGTTTTCCAGCACATATTGCGCAGCCAGCGCACCACCAGTAGAAAATCCGCCGATATATAAATCAGTGCCAAACTCCGGCGCTAAGCCAATCATATTTTGTACATTATCATGCCAACGCGCCGCCAATTCAGGATCTTGCATGTCTGCATCAGCCTCTTTTTTACCATGACCAGGCAGTAGAGCAACCAACACGTTGTAGCCCTGATCGTATAGCGACTGGGCAATCGTCGTTAAGAAAAAAGGTGAATCACTGAGTCCGTGAAAAAGCACAAACACCTTTTGGGTTTTGTCACCATGATGCAAAACAAACGGGGCGTTACCTTCATTTTTTAGCAGCGAAGAGCACACCTTATGACGATGCAATGGCTGACTTGAACAAGATATTATCTGGCCTAGTTGGTTTTGATAAAGCTGATCAAACTTGGCTAAACCAGCGGTGACGGTTGCGTTAGCTTGCGATGCAGTTAGTAATATAAGAGTGAGAGTTAATAATGGTCTAAATACCAGTCGCTTAAATGACATAAAATAGGTGTCTGTCTAATAAATTTTGACCTTATCATAGCTGGCAGTGCCATCGATTACCACGGGTGGCATTTTTCTCGCCCATAAAAAAGGGCTAACATGGTTAGCCCTTACAGTATTTATATTGCGATGAGTTTATTTATTAAAAAATTCTGCCAATTCATCGCTACCACCGATGTGCTGACCATTGATGAATACCTGCGGCCAAGTATCGTTACCTGAAATAGCTTTCATACCAGTGAACGTAATTTCTTTGCCCATCACAAGTTCTTCAAACTCGTAACCTTTTTCTGTTAACAAAGCTTTTGCTTTGGTACAGAAAGGACAACCAGGTTTAGTGAAAATTGCTGCAGGAGCGGGTTTAGCCGCATTTGGAGCAATATACTCAAGCATGGTGTCAGCATCAGATACTTCAAACGGGTCGCCTGGTAAATCCGGTTCGATGAACATCTTGTCTACCACACCGTCTTTTACCAGCATAGAGTAACGCCAGCTGCGTTTGCCAAACCCAAGGTCTGCTTTATCAACAAGCAAGCCCATGCCGTCAGTAAATTCACAGTTACCATCTGGTAACAAGCTGATGTTTTGCGCTTCTTGGTCTTGCGCCCATGCGTTCATCACGAATGTATCGTTTACAGAAACACATACTATTTCATCTACACCGTTGGCTTTAAACACTTTCGCCAGTTCGTTGTAACGCGGTAAGTGAGTAGATGAACAAGTCGGCGTAAATGCACCAGGTAAAGAGAACACAACGACGGTTTTTCCTGAGAATATTTCATCTGTAGTACGTTTTTCCCATTCGTCGTTCACACGTACAGGGAAAGTCACATCAGGAACACGTTGGCCTGTTTTATCTGCAAAATTTGGATTAGACATAATATCTCCAGTTAGTTATTGGGTTAATCAATTTGATATAGCTACTATAGCCCACTACCAAGAACATAAAAAACAATTAAAATCTATCAGCTAAATCTAATTAATCGATTAAAGAAAAAGGCTCTGCCTAAATGCCCCTGCGTTGAAACTCACGCTTTGAAAAAGTCGTCTCCTTGCTGACTCAGCATCGCCTCAATCTCTTCTATATCAGGTAATTGTGACGTTTCTGCGTCTTTTGACGGGCCGCAGGGTATCGCTTTTTGCTCGTCTGCCCATTCACCTAAATCAATTAGCTGACACTTCTTACTGCAAAAGGGTCGAAATGGACTACTTTCATGCCACTCGACCGATGTCTTACATGACGGACAATTCACCTTCATGACCGGCTCCTCTTTCAAATCGTAAATCGTTGCTGGTCAACAACAGGCCAACTTGCACGTTACGTGTTCGTCGACTGTTGTTGAGCCCTGCATATTCGGTGTGAACAACATAAACCGGATCGCATAGCGATATTTATTGCCGCTTAACATGGGGTAGTAACCTTGATCAGTTGCACTGATAACCCGGATAAGCTCATTTTTATCATCCGCAATGCCTTGGTAAAAACCTTTCGCCGCTTCTATTGGTACAAATCGGCCTCGTTCGCGCAAAAATGCCAGAATGACTTGTAAGCCGCGATCGATTAGATCGATGTCAGACATCCATCCTTTGATATCTCCTTGAATTCGCTCAAAAGGCTGTTGCAGCCAATAATGTAGGCTTGGCAAATCGAAACTGCAGGTGCCTCCAGGTATGGAAAAACGTTGACGTATCGCTGCAAGAAAGCGGTCTTCTTTTAAATCTGAACCGAATTTTTTGGCACTTTTAAGCTCTTCACGCAAACGCAATATCTGCTGCAAAGCAGACTGTAAAGCGTCGTTATCAATGTTGGGGTGTTGTGACCATAGAACAAGGTTTTTTTCTTGTACTTCAATATCTTTTAGCACGTCTGTGCGAAGATCCAAACGCTCAAGTAAATCTAACAAAGTGAATAATGAAGATAGAAACTGAATATATTGCCAACTCTTGGTGGCTTCTTTCACTTGATTTAATTGTTGAAAAAGTTGCTCTAGGCGCAGATAAGTTCTGACCTTTTCATTGAGCGGAAATTCGTAAATGGCTTGGGGCATTACTCTCTCAAAGTTATGTGAATGTAGGTATGAAAAAAAGCGTAAACAGTTGGACAGCAAAAAGTCCAATTTGTTTATCATTCGATTTAATGCATCGACACAGCTATACAACGTCGATAATCAGCTTAAATCAAGACTGGTCGATAGCGCCAGCGTACTTAAGGTAGCTATGATGAAGATTAGCAACCTGTTTTACCAGCGCGATTTCGTTGCCACTATTATCTATCACGTCATCAGCAACCTCAAGCCGTTGTTGCCTAGTCGCCTGAGACGCCATAATGGACTTGATCAACGTCTCATCTGCTTTATCCCGCGCCATGCTTCGCTGCAATTGCATTTCCTCGGGCACATCGACGATCAGAACCCTATCGACAGTTTTGTAACTACCGTTTTCAACCAGTAGCGGGACGCTTAACATACAGTAGGCTGACGTCGCTTCGATTGTTTGACGCAAGGTTTCTTGTCTTATTAGAGGGTGTAGTAACGCATTGAGCCACGCTTTAGCCTGCTCATCACTGAAAATTATCTCCCGTAGTGCACGCCGATTAAGGCATTGCCCTTGATCTAAAATCCCTGTACCAAATTTAGTAATGATGGCGCGCAAACCTTTGGTACCCGGGGCTACCACATCTCTGGCAATCACATCCGCATCAATAATATCAACGTCTAACTTGGCGAACTCGTTGGTAACAGTCGTTTTACCACTGCCAATTCCCCCGCTGATCCCAACAACATAGTTACTCATAGCGCTTTCTCGTATCTTTTTATCATGATGTTGCTCATCGTATGCCTACCCACTGCCAGTAATAGTCAGAAATCCAATCTCCGTATAACAAGGTTAGCCAACCAGCAATGGCCAAATACGGTCCAAAGGGAATCGCTTGACCTTTGTCCTTGCCCTGAATTGTCAATATGCTAATTCCAATAACAGCGCCAACCAATGAAGACATGAGGATAACGATAGGCAAATACTGCCATCCCAACCAAGCACCAAGCGCAGCCAGTAGTTTGAAGTCTCCATACCCCATGCCTTCCTTACCTGTGAGTAACTTGAATGCCCAATACACAGACCAAAGACTTAAATAGCCTGTGGTCGCCCCTATGATCGAATCTGTGGGTGTTACGTCAGGGTTAATAATACTGAACAGTAATCCCATCCACAGTAACGGTAGCGTGAGCTGGTCAGGCAACAACATGGTATCAATATCGATAAAAATCAGCGCAACCAAGACCCAAGTCAGCACCACGGCTGCAAGCGCTGACCAAGAATAACCAAAATGCCAGGCTATCCACACAGAGCAAAATGCAGTGCCTAGCTCAACAAGAGGGTAACGAACTGAAATAGCATTTTTACATTGGCTGCATTTCCCTCTAAGCAACAACCAGCTTAACACCGGGATATTTTCCCACGCCCGGATTTTATGCTGGCAGTTTGGACAGGTCGAATCAGGTTTCACAAGGTTAAAATTTGCAGGCTCAGTAGGTGCCTTGCTAGGCGTATTTTCGAGCGCTGTGTCAGTATCAAAGTGCGCGTGAAAATCCGCTTTCCAGCTGCGCTCCATCATAATGGGTAAGCGATAAATAACCACATTCAAGAAGCTACCTATCATCAAGCTAATGATAAAAACAAAACCGAGGAAAAAAATGAGAGAGTCAGCCATCAGCTGAAAAATTGCATCCATTGTACAGAGCTTTTAAAGGCGATTAATGGTCGCTAGCTTGCCAGAAAAGGCAAGGCGAAACTAGGCCTCAGGATAGATTGTACGGCTGTTGCAGCCTTTTTACTCCTTAAACAACATTACCCATTTCGAATATCGGTAAATACATGGCAACAATCAAACCACCAATCACCACCCCAAGCACGGCCATTATCATAGGCTCTAGTAAGCTTGTTAGACCATCCACCATATCGTCGACTTCAGCTTCGTATATCGTCGCGATTTTACTCAGCATATCATCTACTGCGCCGGCCTCTTCACCAATAGCAACCATTTGTGTCACCATATCAGGAAATACAGCCGTGGCGCGCATGGCCGTATTCATTTGCGTACCGCCAGCGACTTCTTTTTTAACGAATAAAATAGCATCCCGAAACACCGCATTACCCGACGCTCCTGCGGCAGAATCAAGGGCACCGATTAAGGGAACGCCCGCAGCAAAAGTCGTGGCTAAGGTGCGACTAAAGCGCGCCACCGCGGCTTTTTTTAATATTTCTCCAATCACAGGGATTTTAAGCATTTTGCCATCTAGGCTGTCCCGTAATCGTTTTGATTTTTTATAAGTCTTACTGAATACAATACTCGCTACCACTAAGCCCGCCCCCACGAACAGACCGTAGTCTTGCAAAAAGCGGGAAATAGCCAACACAAACTGAGTAAATGCCGGCAACTCAGCACCAAAGCTACTGAAGATTTCTTCAAATTGCGGTACCACGAATATGAGCAATATGGTGGTGACAATAAAGGCCACTACAATAACGGCCACTGGGTAAAACATGGCTTTTTTAATTTTTGATTTTAACGCTTCAGCCTTTTCTTTGTACGTGGCGATCCTGTCATAAATGGTTTCAAGGGCACCCGATTGCTCCCCGGTCGACACTAAATCGCAATACAAATCATCAAATTGCTCTGGATGTTTGCGCAGCGCACTTGAAAAAGGATTACCCGCTTTTACTTCGCCGCCTATTTCACCCAGCATTTTGCGCATATTCGGGTTGTTATGCCCACCCGCTATCATATCTATGGTTTGAATTAAGGTGACCCCAGCGCTTAACATCGTCGCGATTTGCCGAGAGATAATACTGATGTCCACGGGTTTGATTTTCTGAGCACCAAAGAAAGGCTTTGAGAGCTTTTTGACTTTTTTGGCCGAGACGCCTTGGCGACGTAACAGGTTTTTTGCCTCTAATACCGACACCGCACTGATCTCCCCTTTCACGGTTTGACCTTTACGGTTGGCTCCGCTCCATACAAAGGTAGTGGTGGCTTTTGGCATAGGGCGCTCTCTTAAATGAAAAAGCCCAGCAAGAGGCTGGGCAGAAATTCGTTTTGTTAGCTAATTAACATAAGTTAGCAGCAATACAACCACCTGAAGTAGCCCAGTTGACCGAGCCAGCAGCAACGGTACCGGTTAAAACATAAGTTTGAGCGGCGGAAACACCAGATTGCACATCAGCGTTAGGAGTGACAGTTACGACGTATCCAGCTGCTTCTGTTCCTGAGATCACCACGGTGTTTACTAGATCACCTGACGCCCAGCCAGCTTGATCGGCAAGATCATCACAGTTTGCTGGGATACCGGTTTGCACACAGATTTCAACAGCCGTTTTCGCTGGGCCAGCGGCTGACACCACTTCACTGAAGCCGGCTTTTGCGGTGTAAGTTTGATAGGCAGGTAGAGCTATCATGGCTAAGATGCCGATGATAGCCACCACGATCATTAATTCGATTAAGGTAAAACCGCTTTGTTTTTTTGTCGCGACTGTATTGATGTCAGTTGTGTTCATGGAGCTCTCCTGCACTTGCTCGGTGCATGTTTTGTAAGTTGGGCCCTAGTCACGATTTTGTAACAAGGCGTGTTGTTAATTCCAGTTCAGTATAGAACGCCCCGACCAACTGACAAGTATGCAGGGCTATACCTAGGTTTATGAAATTAGTAACTTAACTCATTACCAACCAGATCCTATTGAAAAATAAGGCAGTATCAAAAATTAACCGACTACGCGCAATGATAAATCAATGGCTTGCACATGTTTGGTGAGTGCACCACTTGAAATGTAATCCACTCCCACTTGTGCAAGTTCAGCAATACGCTCTTTGGTGATATTACCGGACACTTCCAATTTACTCGCACCTTGGGTCAATGCGACGGCTTGACGCGTGTCCTGTAATGAGAAATTATCCAGCATAATAATATCCGCTTTCGCATCTAATGCCTGTTTGAGTTCTTCTAGGTTTTCTACTTCCACCTCAACAGGAATATCAGGGTGCATTTCACGCGCTTTTCCTATCGCATTAGCGATAGAGCCACAGGCCAAAATGTGGTTCTCTTTAATCAAATATGCATCAAACAAACCGATACGATGGTTTTTGCCACCGCCACAGGTCACGGCATATTTTTGCGCTAGGCGCATGCCTGGAAGGGTTTTGCGGGTATCCAGCAGCTTGGTGTTACTGTCCCCTAAAGCTTGTACATAATCAGCTACAACGGTGGCAGTACCAGACAAGGTTTGTAAGAAGTTCAACGCTGTTCGCTCACCGGTCAAAATCACCCGGGCGTTACCGCTGATCTGACACAATACGGTATCTGCTTTAACGTGCTGCGCATCCTCTACATGCCAATTGATGTCGATATTGTCGTCCAACTGCATGAATGTCGCATTCACCCATTCCTTACCCGCAAGCACGCAATCTTCACGGGTGATAATGTTCACCACGATTTGCTGGGGTTCAGGGATGAGGTTGGCAGTAATGTCGCCCATGGTGCAGTCTGGGCCTCCTAAATCTTCGAGTAATGCGGCTTTAACGGCCTCTTGAATTGCGTGTTGTAACATGTTGACTCTTTATTTATGAATAGGAAAATTTAACGATGAGCAAAGCGTTAATCGCTTCGCAGTATTAGCTGGTCGCCTCTTTGCGCGAATTCTACTTGTTTCAAGGCGCTCATCCCAAGCAATATCTCATTGCCCATCATACCGGGATTCAAATGCGCCGTGACATTGCGTAAAACAATACCGCCAATTTGCAGTTCATCAATACTGGTTTGTGAGACGCGTAAACGCCCATTGGCTGTTTGCACCCAAGCTTGACGACCGGGCGTTAGCCCAAGCGACGGACCGAGCGCGCTGGGGATTGACACATTAGTCGCGCCAGTGTCCAACATAAATACAACCGGCTGAGCATTGATTAAACCACTAGTGACGTAATGCCCGTATCGATTTTGCTGCAGTTGTACCTCGATACGCTCACCTCGGGTTTGGCTTTGTGGCGTCGTATTAGGATTAAGTTGCTGAGCAAGTTGTTTATGAAACAATAAGGTCAAAAGGCCCAACCCTGCGGCCCAAGCCAATATTAGCATCCATTTACCCATTGGGCTTTGGTCAGTCTGTGCGGCCTGCAATGGCCCATCTTTTGGCATATTCGATTCGACTTTTATCTTGTGACGTTAAATAATACCAACCTCACTGAGATTTAACAGGGTTGCTGTGTTGTCCTCATTATCACCATCTGATATTTCCACTCGATTAACCATCAAGCAGCATAGCGTTGTGCAAGCGCGGCACATCACAACGACTCACAAAGATGAACGCCCAGACCCACAAGATATTTCCGTTTTGGTTATCCATAATATATCGCTGCCGCCAAATCAGTTCGATAATAGCTACATTGAAGACTTCTTTGTCGGCAAGCTCGACCCAGCTGCACACCCTTTCTTTGAAGAGATCCACCAAATGCGTGTGTCAGCCCATTGCGTGATTAAGCGTGAGGGTGAAGTCATTCAGTTTGTGCCCTTTGATGAACGAGCTTGGCACGCTGGGGTGTCCAGTTTTCAAGGACGTGAGCGTTGTAACGACTATTCCATCGGCATTGAGCTTGAGGGAACTGATGACAGCGACTATACGACAAAGCAGTATGACGCATTAGAGCAACTCGCCAAGGCTATCATGCTGGCTTACCCAAAAATCACACTTGGGCGAATAGTAGGGCATAATGATATTGCCCCTGGCCGAAAAACGGACCCAGGAAGGTCATTTAACTGGCAACGCCTAAGACAAGGTTTGTGTCTTTAACAAAATATAAAAATAATGATAAAAATAATAAAAGTGAGGAATAAGACATGACCTTGATCAGTTTATTACTAGTGCTTTTTGTGGAGCGCGTGACGACTAAATCCAGATACTGGCAGGCCGACTTTTATAGCACTAAATACTTAGCTGCGTGGCAAAAGCGCGATGGGTTATCGAGTGACACGTCATTGCTATTTTTACTTGTAGCGATTGTCATTCCCCCTGTGATTATTTTTTGTTTTTTAAGCTTTGCTGTTGGTCAGATTATCGCGTTTATCATCAGCACGACCATACTCATGGTGTGCATGGGCTGCCCTAGCGTTCGTGCAACCTACAAATGCTATTTACAGGCCGCTAATCGCGGTGACATGGAAGCGTGTAGCTTATACGAAGACCAAATCTGTGAGAGCGAACAGATCTCGGCCACATTCGGGCAAAATTTAGTCTGGCAAAATTATCGCCACTATGCCGCTGTCATTTTATTCTTTGTACTACTTGGCGCACCAGGCGCTGTTTTTTACGTATTGGCGCGGGCGGTTCAATCTCAAATGGCCTTTGAGAATAAAACCGCCAATCAACTCATGCATGTTCTTGATTGGTTGCCTGTACGCATTACCTCTTTAGGCTTTTTGTTGGTTGGGCATTTCTCTCGTGCGCTACCTATTTGGCTGGGACACTTTCTCACGCCGAGTATTTCCGCTAAGAAATTACTGGTGGATGTGTCTAGAGCGGCAGAAGATATCGAGCCAAATGAACGCAATTGCACTGAAGAGCCTTGTACTCTCGTCAAGCTAGCAAAACGAAATATTCTATTCTTAATGGCCGTTATCGCTGGATTAACCCTTGGTGGTTGGCTCAGTTGACACATCAGACCAGCCGGGCTAAATCCCCTTAATCTCCCGCAATTTGGGTTATCTGTTCACTTTTTTTTACTTTATTCAGCTCCTTTTAAGCAAATAGACATTTACCCAATGGCGATACTGCTCTAAGCTATTGGGTTAATTGGTCTTACCAATTGTCCAATTTGCATGTTTTACGTCCCGAGCGTGCGATTTTAAAAGACAGGAGTGGTTACACGACATGCAGCATGTTCGTACAAAAAAATTGTCCGATGAAATAATGGAGCGAATTGAATCCATGTTGATTGACGGCACTTTTCTTTCTGGACAAAAAATGCCGTCTGAACGTGAGCTGGCATTAAAGTTTGCGGTGTCTCGCCCTTCCGTTCGTGAAGCAATACAAAAATTGGAAGCCAAAGGATTAGTTGAACGCAAGCAAGGCGGCGGAACATTTGTAAAACGTCGGATGAACACGTTGCTCACCGACCCGTTAATGGCCTTGTTAACCACGCGGCCTGAAACGCAATTTGATTTATTAGAATTTCGCCACGCGCTCGAAGGAATGGCAGCTTATTACGCTGCGTTACGGGGACAACAGAGTGATTACGACACCTTGCAAAATGCACTGTCAAACTTACCCAGTGCAACGCAGCAAAGTGATCACAATAAAGAAGCCGAAGCATTGGTTGAATTTTATCTGACAATGGCTATTGCAGCCCATAACGTGGTGTTATTACATGTTATGCGCAGCTTCGAAGCCCTTTTAAAAGATAATATTTATCGAAATTTAGTTTTTTTATCTGCCTACCCTGACGCTCAGCTGATGATTAATTCTCAACGTAAAAATATTGTACAAGCCATTATTAACCGTGACCCTGAATTGGCTCGCGAGGCAAGTAACGAACACCTTGGATACATAGAAAAAACCTTGTTAGATATTAATCGTCAAGACATGCGTATACAAAGAGCGTTGCGAAGAATAGAAGTAAAAGAGTAGTCGTTTTAAGTAAACAATGAATCGCTTTTATGACCGGTATGCACTACATAAGTGCTACTGAAATAAAAGTAAATTTGATAAACAACTTTAAATATAGGAGAGCACCATGGCTGATATGATGCATCCGGATGTGGATCCACAAGAAACGCAAGAATGGTTAGATGCCTTAGACGCAGTATTAGAAGAAGAAGGCATTGACCGTGCGCATTATTTGCTAGAAAGCTTAGTAGAAAAAGCCCGTCGCAATGGTGCGTATTTGCCTTATGATGCGACCACAGCATATATCAATACGATCCCTGCAGGCCAAGAGCCTACCATGCCAGGTGACCAAACCATTGAAGCCAACATCCGCAGAGCCATTCGCTGGAACGCGATGATGATGGTGCTTCGCGGCTCTAAGAAAGACTTAGAGCTAGGCGGCCATATTTCAAGTTTTGCCTCTTCTGCCATGTTGTACGATGTAGGCTTTAACCACTTTTTCCGCGCACCTAACGAGAAAGATGGCGGTGATTACTTGTTCGTACAAGGTCACGTGTCACCTGGAATATACTCACGTGCATTTATTGAAGGGCGTCTAAGCGAAGACCAACTTGACGGCTTCCGTCAGGAAGTAGACGGCAAAGGTGTTTCATCTTATCCGCACCCTAAATTAATGCCTGATTTCTGGCAGTTCCCAACTGTATCTATGGGCTTAGGCCCGATGCAGGCGATTTACTTGGCGCGCTTCTTAAAATACCTGACCAGCCGAGGCCTGAAAGACTGTTCAGATCAACGCGTATGGTGCTTTATGGGTGACGGTGAAGTCGATGAGCCAGAAAGCTTGGGGGCTATTGGTCTTGCATCACGCGAAGGCCTAGATAACCTAACATTTGTCATTAACTGTAACCTACAGCGCCTAGATGGCCCGGTACGTGGTAATGGTAAGATTATCCAGGAACTAGAAGGCACGTTCCGCGGCGCAGGCTGGGAAGTATTGAAAGTTATTTGGGGTCGTTACTGGGATCCACTATTGGCCCGCGACTCATCAGGCAAATTGCTTGATGTGATGAACGAAACGGTTGATGGTGAATACCAAAACTACAAAGCGAAAGGCGGTGCTTACACACGTGAGAACTTCTTTGGCAAATACCCTGAGCTAAAAGAAATGGTGTCAAATATGTCAGACGATGACATTTGGCGCTTGAACCGTGGCGGTCACGATCCGGTTAAAGTTTACGCTGCGTACAAGCGCGCAACTGAAACCAAAGGTCGTCCACAGGTTATCCTAGCCAAAACCGTTAAAGGTTACGGTATGGGCTCAGCAGGTGAAGGTAAAAATATCGCTCACAACGTGAAGAAAATGGACGTGGATTCGGTACGTGAATACCGTGACCGTTTTAATATTCCTGTTGCAGATGAAGATATTGCAAACTTGCCGTATTTCAAATTTGCTGAAGACAGCGAGGAAATGAAATACATGCGTGCCCGCCGTGAGTCGCTACATGGTTATATGCCAGTACGTCTTGCAAAAAGCACTGAAGACTTACCTGCTCCTCCTCTTAAAGCGTTTGAAGCAATTACTAAAGGATCGGGTGATCGTGAAATCTCGACCACTATGGCCTTCGTTCGCGTACTCACCGTTATGTTGAAAGACAAAAAAGTCGGTTCTCGCGTCGTGCCGATCATTCCTGATGAAGCTCGTACGTTTGGTATGGAAGGCTTATTCCGTCAAGTTGGTATCTATTCCAATGGCGGTCAAAAGTACGTCCCTCAAGATAAAGATCAAGTGGCTTACTATCGTGAAGACGAAAAGGGCCAAGTACTGCAAGAAGGTATTAACGAGCTAGGCGCAATGGCCTCGTTTGTTGCGGCTGGTACGTCATATTCAACCAACGATCTACCTATGATCCCTGTTTACATTTACTACTCAATGTTCGGTTTCCAACGTGTTGGTGACATGGCGTGGGCAGCGGGTGACAGTCAAACACGCGGTTTCTTAGTCGGCGGTACAGCGGGTAGAACAACCCTCAACGGCGAAGGTTTACAGCACCAAGATGGTCACAGCCACATTCAAGCTGGCTTAATTCCTAACTGTGTGTCTTATGACCCAACCTATGGTTACGAAATAGCCGTTATCGTTCAAGACGGTATGCGCCGCATGTTTGAAGAGCAAGAGAACGTGTTCTATTACCTGACCGTAATGAATGAAAACTACGTTCAACCAGCTATGCCTGACAACGTTAGCGAAGGTATCGTCAAAGGTATTTATAAACTTGAGCATCAAGGTAACGCCAGCAACAAGACCAAAGTTAAACTGCTTGGCTCTGGCACCATCTTAGAGCAAGTGCGTGAAGCTGCTAAGATTTTGCATGACAAGTACTCTGTTGCATCAGAAGTCTACAGCGTGACCTCATTCAATGAGTTGGGTCGTGACGGCTTGGATTGCGAGCACTTTAACTTGTTGAATCCTGAAAAAGAGCAACGCGTTCCTTACATCACAACAGTGTTAAACGACGGTTTTGATGGCCCAACTATCGCAGCAACGGATTACATCAAAACTTATGTAGACCAAGTACGTGCGTTTGTTCCAGGTCAATACAAAGTGCTAGGCACAGACGGTTTCGGCCGCTCAGATAGCCGCGCTAACTTGCGTCATCATTTTGAAGTAGATGCTAAATTCGTGGTCATTGCTGCCCTTCGTGAATTAGTTACAGCGGGTAACATCGATAAGAAAGTATTGGTAGATGCGATTGCAGAATATGGCATTGATCAAAATAAAATTAACCCGCTTTACGCATAACCATTGAGGATTAAATCAAAATGTCAGATATAAAAGATGTATTGGTACCCGATGTGGGTGGCGACGAAGTAGAAGTCATTGAAGTACTTGTTGCTGTTGGCGACGACGTTGACGCAGAAGCATCCCTTATCACGGTAGAAAGCGATAAAGCGAGCATGGATATCCCTGCCCCTTTCGCTGGTAAAATCAGTGATATTTCGGTCAAGGTCGGTGACAAAATCAGCCAAGACCAACTGATCATGAAAATGTCCAGTGGTGACAGCGCACCCGCAGCTCAAGAGTCTCAAGAGCAAGCCCCTGAGCCTGCTAAGACTGAAGCTGCCAGCCCTGCGAAAGAAGAAGCACCAGCGGCTTCTTCAGCAGCACAAGTGATTGAAGTAACCGTACCCGACATTGGTGGTGACACCGATGTTGAGGTCATTGAAATCCTTGTCGCCGCCGGCGATAGCATCGAAGAAGAAACAGGCCTTGTCACCCTTGAAACAGACAAAGCCACTATGGACGTTCCTTCACCTAAAGCAGGTGTTGTTAAAGAAGTGAAGCTCAGTACTGGTGATAAAGTATCTGAAGGCTCATTAGTGATTTTGCTTGAAGTCGCAGGTAGTGCGCCAGCGCAAGCTGACTCTGCACCTCAAGCACAAGCAGCGCCGGCTCAAAAGCAAACTCAAGCCGAAAGTGCCCCTGCAGCACAAGAAGAACAAACCTCTGGCGAACCTGAAACGATTGAAGTGACTGTACCGGATATCGGTGGCGACACTGATGTCGATGTCATTGAAGTCTTAGTTGCCGTTGGTGATGAAATCGAAGAAGAAACCGGTTTAATCACACTTGAAACAGACAAAGCGACCATGGACGTCCCCGCACCTAAAGCGGGTGTGGTTAAAGAGCTTAAAATCAACGTTGGTGATAAGGTTTCAGAAGGTTCAGTCGTGCTTCTGCTTGAAGTCGCTGGTAGCGCTGTGAAAGCAGCGCCTAAGGCTGCACCTAAAGCACCTGAGCCACAAGCATCACAAACATCAGCGCCTGCGCAACAAGCCCCTAAATCAGCCCCTGTCCCTCATCATCCGTCAGCGGGTGAGCGCGGTAAAGCAGGGAAAGTACATGCCTCACCTTCGGTACGTCGTGTAGCTCGTGAATTTGGTGTTGATTTAACCCAAGTCAAAGGCACTGGCCCTAAAAACCGTGTGTTAAAAGAAGATGTTCAATCTTACGTTAAGTATGAATTGTCTCGTCCTAAGATGACCTCAGGTTCTTCGGTTAATGCTGGCGGTGGCGGTTTACAAGTGCTCGCGCCACCTAAAGTTGATTTCAGCAAATTCGGCGAAATAGAAGAAATTCCATTGACTCGTATCCAGAAGATTTCTGGACCGAACTTGCATCGCAACTGGGTCACTATCCCACACGTCACTCAGTTTGAAGAAGCTGATATCACAGACTTAGAAGCATTCCGTAAGCAGCAAAATGTGGTTGCTGAGAAGAAAAAGCTTGGCTTTAAAATAACGCCATTGGTCTTCATGATGAAAGCCGTAGCGGATGCCCTTCAAGCATATCCCGTGTTTAATTCTTCTTTGTCTGAGTCAGGTGAAAGCTTGATCCAGAAGAAGTATTTCCACGTGGGTATTGCGGTAGAAACACCAAACGGTTTAGTTGTACCTGTGGTACGTGATGTTGATAAGAAAGGCATTTACGAGCTATCGAAAGAATTGATGGATATAAGCATCAAGGCGCGAGACGGCAAACTGAAAGCGGCTGACATGCAAGGTAGTTGTTTTACCATTTCCAGCCTAGGCGGAATTGGCGGAACCGCGTTTACCCCTATTGTAAACGCGCCAGATGTCGCCATATTAGGTGTGTCTAAAAGTGAAATGAAGCCGAAATGGAACGGTAAAGACTTCGAACCAAGGCTAATGTTGCCTTTATCTTTGTCTTACGATCACCGAGTCATTGATGGCGCAGTTGCCGCACGCTTCGCTGTACACTTGGGCAAAGTCCTAGGTGACTTGCGCGAAATGTTACTGTAACGAACAGCTAGGCGATAATGTACAAAAAGTTATCGCCTTTTCTTTGCTAACCAGACATCGGCTAGGTAGAATTTCCTAGAGTCTGGAAGAAAATCAATAGATTGAGGTCAAAATGAGTGAAATTAAAACTCAGTTGGTAGTGCTTGGTGCGGGCCCTGGTGGTTATTCCGCGGCTTTCCGTGCTGCTGACTTAGGAATCGAAACAGTAATTGTTGACGTAAACAGCAAGCTAGGTGGTGTGTGCTTAAACGTAGGGTGTATCCCTTCAAAAGCTCTGCTTCATGTAGCAAAGGTAATCGAAGAAGCTAAAGCGTTATCGGCTCATGGTGTCGATTTTGGCGCGCCAAAATTTGATTTAGACAAAATTCGTGACTGGAAAGACAGTGTAGTTGACAAGCTCACTGGTGGTCTCGCTGGCATGTCTAAAATGCGTAAAGTGAAGCACGTGCAAGGTTACGGCAAATTCACAGGCAGTAACACCCTTGAAGTGAAAGGCGACGACGGCACGACCACAATTTCTTTTGACAACGCTATTATTGCCGCCGGCTCTGAGCCTGTTAGCTTGCCATTTATCCCTCAAGATGACCCTCGGGTAATCGACTCAACTGGCGCCCTAGAGATGAAAGACATCCCTGGTAAAATGCTAGTTCTAGGCGGTGGTATCATCGGTCTTGAAATGGGTACGGTATACAGTGCGTTAGGTTCACAAATTGACGTGGTTGAGTTCTTGGATCAATTGGTGCCAGCAGCTGATAAAGACATCGTTAAGATTTACCAAAAAACCGTTAAAGACAAATTCAACATCATGCTTGAAACCAAAGTGACTGCGGTTGAAGCGAAAGATGACGGTTTGTACGTGACGTTTGAAGGCAAACAAGCACCGGCAGAACCGGTTAAATACGACAAAGTATTGGTTGCAGTGGGTCGTCGTCCTAACGGTAAGTTAGTTGACGCTGACAAAGCTGGTGTAACCGTTGATGAGCGCGGGTTTATCAATGTTGATAAGCAAATGCGCACCAACGTTGGCAGCATTTTTGCTATCGGTGACCTAGTAGGACAACCTATGCTTGCTCATAAAGCCGTACATGAAGGCCATGTAGCGGCTGAAGTTATTTCTGGTATGAAGCATTACTTTGACCCGAAATGCATTCCTTCTGTTGCCTACACTGAGCCAGAAATGGCATGGGTGGGGTTAACTGAAAAAGAAGCAAAAGAGCAAGGTATAAGCTTTGAAACGGCTAACTTCCCTTGGGCAGCTTCCGGTCGAGCAATCGCTTCTGCTGCTACCAACGGTATGACTAAGCTTATTTTCGATAAAGACACTCACCGTATCATCGGTGGTGCCATTGTGGGTACCAACGCAGGCGAAATGCTAGGCGAAATCGGTCTAGCGATCGAGATGGGAGCTGATGCTGAAGACATCGCATTGACTATCCATGCTCACCCTACCTTGAATGAGTCTATTGGTCTGGCTGCTGAAATGTACGAAGGTAGCATTACAGATTTGCCTAACCCGAAAGCGAAAAAGAAAAAGTAATATTTTTTAACCGCTTGCACGTTAGATTTTAAAAGGGCCTCAGGGCCCTTTTTTATTGATCCCAATATGCTCTGGCTCTTATTTCCAACAGCGATGACTCGCTGAATACCCCTTATAACGTGAAATACGCTGGAATTATCTGAAATTCAGCTAAATGCAGTGTGTTACAAATTATCACACTTATTATGCGATTCTTAGAGTTAAGGATTTTGCACTTAACGGTTGTTGACATTAGACTGCTCGCTGCCTAAACGACAGAATAAAAGTGAGTGCACTGCCCGTTCTCGTGACGTATCACGAACTTTAGGCATAATGGTGTAACATCACTTCACAAGGAAAAATATGAAAAAGCTATCTTTAGTAGCAATGAGTGTATGCATTGCATTGGGTTTGAGCGCGTGTAGTCCTAGCCCTGAAAAAGAGTCAGAAAAAAAACAAGAAATCACAAAAGTCGCTGAGAAAAAGGCCCCTGAATTATCAGGTATCGACTTAACGGCAATTGATAAAACCGTTCGTCCTCAAGACGACTTGTTTCGTTACGTAAATGGTACATGGCTTGAAACCACAGAGATTCCAGGAGATAAGTCTCGTTACGGTGTATTCAACGTGTTATATGATGATACCCAAGATCATCTTAAAACCATCATCCAAGAAGCTGCTGACAGCAACGCCAAGAAAGGCACCAATACGCAAAAATTAGGCGACATGTATAACAGTTACATGAACGTTGAATTAGCCAACTCGTTAGGCCTTTCACCACTTAAAGCTGAACTTGATAGTATTAACAATATCAGTGATATGAAGCAAATATCGGCTAAATTTGGTGAGCTTTACACTAAAGGTATTGGCGGGATCTTCAACTTCTATGTGTCACCTGATGCTAAGAAACCTGAAGTTGTTGGTATGTACTTAGTGCAAGGCGGCTTGACCCTGCCTGATCGTGACTATTACAGTAAAGACGAAGAAAAATTCGTTAACTTTCGTAATGCAACACAAACATACATGGCAGCTCTACTAGAAAAAGCTGGCGTAAGTAACCCTGAACAAGCCGCTTCAGAGTTAATGGATTTAGAAAAAGACATAGCTTCCAAGCATATCTCGCGCGTAGAAAGCCGCGATGCGGAAAAAAATTACAACAAACGCAGCGCGCAAGAAGTAACCAACCTAATGGGCAGTAGCTTTGACTGGCAGGCTTATGCTGATGCTAGCGGTATAGGCAGTGTAGATGAGGTCATCGTGCGCAACATGCCTTATTTTGAAGCAGTAGGCGAGATATACGCTAACCATGACGTACAAGTTTGGAAGAACTACCTGACTTATAATTTGATCGATGCCTATGCCACACGTTTAGATGAAGAGCTGGTAAACCTGCATTTTGATTTCCACTCGAAAACTCTCAATGGGATCCCTGAGCAGCAACCTCGTTGGAAACGCGCTGTCGCCGCAACCAGTGGCGTATTAGGTGAAGTACTAGGCCAACAATATGTTGAGCGTCACTTTACCCCTGAAGCGAAAGCAAAAATGGATGAGTTAGTTAAAAACTTGACTAAAGCGTACGGTGAAAGCATTGATCAGCTCGAGTGGATGACGCCTGAGACTAAGAAAGCAGCACGTGAAAAACTCGCAAAATTTACGCCTAAAATCGGATATCCGGATAAATGGTTGAATTACGATGATTTAACCATTGCCGCAGACGACTTGGTTGGCAATTATCTGCGTTATTTCGAATTTGATCACGCCGTAGATGTCGCTAAAATTGGCAAACCTGTCGATAAAGCTGATTGGGGCATGACACCGCAAACAATCAACGCTTACTACAGCCCAGTGCGTAATGAGATCGTCTTTCCAGCGGGTATTTTGCAATCACCGTTTTTTGATATGACCGCTGACGATGCCGTCAACTATGGCGCAATCGGTGCAGTCATTGGTCACGAAATCGGCCATGGCTTTGATGATCAAGGCTCAAAGTACGATGGTGAAGGCAATCTACGTAGTTGGTGGAGCGACGAAGATCGCGTCGCTTTCGATGTGCTTGGCAAAAAACTTGTTGCCCAATTTGATGCTTTCGAGCCTATCCCTGGTCAGAACGTTAACGGCGAGTTGACCCTTGGCGAAAACATTGGTGATTTAGCCGGTGTAACCATAGGTTACAAGGCATATCACATGTCATTAGGTGATAAAGAGGGCAAAATAATTGATGGCTTAACGGGCGATCAACGCTTCTTTATGGGTTACGCCCAAGTCTGGCGCAGCAAGATGCGTGAAGATGCTCTTCGCGCACGTTTGCTTAGCGATCCCCACTCACCTGGTGAGTACCGCGTGAATGGTATCGTTAGCAATGTGGATGCATTCTATAAAGCGTTTGACGTGAAAGAAGGCGACAATATGTATTTGAAACCGGAAGATCGTGTAAAAATCTGGTAGGTCAAACATCTCAGTTCTACACAATCTGATATAAAAAAGCCAACTAGGGTTTCGCACCCTAGTTGGCTTTCTAGTATTTTGCCAACCGGTTTGTGTCACCTAAACAGTACCAATTGTCCCTCGCTCGACGTAAACTTTATGTTAGCCCTCAAATAGGAACGTCCTGTTGCAGCAACTTGAAATATTCCACATTGAAAGTCCTTGTATTGGCGTTTGCCAAGCAGGCCCACGTGGATATTGCTTAGGATGTTATCGCTCTAGAGAAGAACGGTTGCACTGGATCAACTTAGACGATCAAGTAAAAAGTAAGATTGTGAAGGCTTGTGCTCTGCGTAAAAAACGTGCTTTTGCGCGAAAGCGCAGCCAAGACGCACCTCCCCCACACCCGCCTATTCAGGGCGACTTACTAGACTAAACCGCGGCTTTTAGTCGCTCACTGACCTTTCTTAAATCTGCACTGTGTGCGATGTTTGCTATATCGCTGACGATAGACTGCCACAATTCAATGGGCAACGTATGCCCCATTCCAGCATAAATTTTCAATATCGCGTTATCAATTGCGCTCGCGGTTGCTTGGCCGTTATTCACTGGAAGCAAGGGGTCACCCTCACCGTGAATAACCAATGTTGGTAGAGATAAGCGATTCAGGTCGCTGGTGCGATCCTTAGCCGTTAAAATAGCAGCAAACTGGCGTAGTACTCCATCTGTGCTAACCCCTATTTCATAAGCTCGCCGCACTAGATTTTGCGTTCGAGGTAAGTCGAAGGTATAAAAATGACCATGCAGTAATCGCCAAAATCCAACACCACTTTCGATGCATTTTTCACGCTCTTTAGGCATCGGTTTCAACAGCTTAAGTAATACCATTTTGTCAGGCTTATACAGGTTTTTATCACCGGTACTAGACATAATAGATGTCAAGCTCAGGACGTTTTGCGGATGATGTATGGCCAATAGCTGAGCTATCATTCCTCCCATTGATGCGCCCACTATATGGGCTTTAGTGATCCCTAATTGCGCCATCAAACTGACCACATCATCTGCCATATCTTTTAATGAATATGGGGTAGAAACCGTTGCGTCAAACAATCCACTTGCCGCCAACTGCAATAAATTCGGAGGCAAGCTATCAGCCAGTACTGTGCTCTCTCCCACATCTCGATTATCGAAGCGGATCACCCAGAAGCCTTGTTCGGCGAGCATGTTACAGAACCCATCTTCCCAGAAAATGCGCTGAGCCCCTAGCCCCATAATCAGCATGATTGAGGGGTTTTCGCGCTTACCAAAAGCATCAAAAGCAAGGCGAACAGCGCCGGCGTGATTTCTCAATTCTACAGGTAGAGCATGGGGCATAAATAAGGACCTAAATGAAGACACTCCGTTTTGGCCTGTAAAAGCGCCTTTAGTTCAATGTCAATATTGCAACAATGAGGGCTATACTGAGCGACTAATAATAATAAAAATCAAAGAGCCAGCTTATGTTCACTGCTGATGAATACGCAAACCGTGCCACTGAGTCATTCGCTTTACCTAAAATTTGTATACAAATTCGCACGCTGCTGGACAGCAACAATGCCAGCACGGACGATATCGCCAGACTTGTCTCTACCGACCCTGCCCTTAGCTCCAAACTTCTGAAGCTGGCCAACAGTGCCTTGTTTCGTTTTGAATCTCAGGTGGATAACATTAATAAAGCCGTTAATGTGGTGGGCGGTGAAGCGCTGTATAACTTAGTGATGGCCGAGACGGCTGGCTCTGCGTTTGAACATTTCAGCAACGACGTCATTGATTTAAAGCGTTTCTGGTTACAGAGTATCTACGCTGCATTGGTGGCTAAACATTTAGCAAAGATGACGCAAACCCGCACCAGTGCTCGGTATTTTGTTATCGGCTTATTGCACAATATTGGTGAACTCATCGTGGCTGTACAAACCCCTGAATTGGCAATTGCCTGTAACGATTACGACCAACATGTACCACCTTGGAAACGCCAAAAGTCAGTACTGGGATTCTATTATACGGATTGTACTCATGCGTTGTTAAAACAATGGGGACTCCCTGGGCATTTGTACCAAGTGTTGCCAGATGCAAACAATGAAACGGCCGCAAACTCGAGCCGTGAAACAAGCCTAATGTTTATAATTTGCCGCGTAGCTGTTGCTATGGTTTATCCTGATAAGTTTAGTGCTATGAGTGTGATTCACCCGATGATTTTGCGCAAAGCGGGTTTAGAAGAACAAGACATAACGGACGGTATAAAATTCGCACACATGGAAGCACAAACTATGATTGAACTTCTTAGCCCCTAATGTTCTAGTAGTAGCCTAAAGTAGAAGGCTTCAGCCATGTTTATGGATGCATTTACTATCCCGTTTAGCTATACTGCACGGCATTGTCTTTTAGCTACCTATCATGTTTCGAAGAATAATGCTTAGATACCTCATCTTGCTGGCACTATGTTTCCCCTGCCATGCTCAAATAAACATTATGCGCTCACTCTACATGTCCGACAGCGGTGGAAACCTTCCAGCCTCTGGAAGCAACATCACGGCCACCGGTGAATTAGGTTTACTGTATAACAAGGGCAATACCAACTCTTCCAGTGTCAATGCTAAATTTAATATCAGTCACGAACTCGAGAAATGGAGCTATCAAGCGATTGCCAACACTCGGTATAAGACCTCAAAGGAAGCAGATGATGGGGGGGATGAATATGATGTCACTACGGCGCAGAAGAACTTTATCTCCACCCAAATAGACTTTAAGCTCGCCTCGCCGGATGAACGGATCTTTATTTACGCCGAATATGAAAATGATCGGTTCGATATTTATGACTACCAAACTTTAGTCGCCAGCGGTTGGAGCGAACGCCTTTGGCGTGACGAGTTTAGCGAGTTCAAATACAGTGTAGGACCGGGTTATGCTATCGCTGAAGCCAAAAACGACGAAGAAAATGATGACTTACAAGGCGTCATTCTACGTACTGCTTTGGAATACACCTTAGAAATATCTAAATCAGCGCAGTTTCGCCAGTTTATCAGCACAGAAACCGATCCCGAATACACCAAAACAAAATCAGAAACGTCACTTTCCACTAAAATATTTGGTTCATTAGCCATGAAGCTGTCCTTCATTATGGAACACAACAGCAACGCCGAAGTGAGCCAAGAGAGCCTAGATACGGAAACCGCTGTTACGCTTGTTTATCAATTTTTCTGATGCGCCATCGCCCTAACAAATTTACTTTTCAACTTAAGGATATTTTTAAATGAAAAAAACGCTTATCGCCACTGGATTACTCCTTGCGGGAAATGCCTTCGCCCAAGAAGAAGTTAAACCATTTTCTATGGATGGCGAGCTGGGCTTTATCGCTACCTCAGGTAACACAGAAACCACGTCTTTGAATGCTAAGTTATCTGCTCATCAAGAGTTAGAGCAATGGAGTAATGATTTCTTATTCGAGGGTTTATATAAGAAAGATGATGTCACCCTTGATGATGATACTAGTGAAAGCCAAACTACAGCGCAGAAATTCTTTATCTCTGGTCAAGGTAACTACAAGTTAGCCAACCCTGATCACCGTTTATTCGCGTTCGGTTCATACGAAGATGACCGTTTCAGCAGCTTTAATTATCAATCAACCGTTGCCGCGGGTTGGAGCCAAAAGTTGTGGGACAACGAAACCACCAAGTTTGAATACAGTGTGGGTCCTGGTTACTCTTTTGCTGAAACCTCTGAAGGCGAAGACGCTGATAGCTTCATCGTTCGTGGCGCATTGGGCTTCAATTGGAAAATTTCTGATACCGCAACGTTCAAACAAACAATGAGTACGGAAGTCGGTGAAGATAACACTAAGTCTAAGTCCATTAGCTCTATCTCAGCCAAAATAAACAGTTCATTATCAATGAAACTAACCTTAACGTTCGATCACAACTCAAGTGTGTCTGAAGGAATAGAAAAGCTAGATACGCAAACAGCAGCAACCATCGTTTACACTTTCTTCTAAACAACGGTCAAGCTTAAAAAGAAACGGCAACCATGGGTTGCCGTTTTTGTATCTATATATTTATACTGCTAGCGCCATCTGTACTGCGCCACGGCAAGGGTTTGTTGCTGATTTTGTCTTTGTTGTTCGCCGAGCGTCGAACGAATATCAGCGCGATTACGATTAAAATGTTGCTCTAGCCCCACTTGCCAATTTTTATCAATAGTATAGCGCCATGCCAAGGTCATAGCCTGCCCGTCGCTGTTGTTTGGATCATCTGGGAATATGTCATCTTCCCTCACCTCAAAGTCATCGTAGCGAGCGCTGAATCGATGTGAGCCGACTTTGTGGCTGTACATCACATAGTATGCATCGAAATTAATGTATACGAACCGCTGCCCCATGTGGCTGCTGCCTGTTAACCATTGGGCAATGAATCGTCCATTTGGCGTGACGTCATGTGAGAACGCTAACGAATGAAACTTAGTACGCCAAGCGTATAAACGCTGAGAATTCACGACGTTTGGATTGGCTTGATTGTCGTAGAAATAATAACGGACTTTGCTTCTGTGATAGTAATTCAGGTGTGCACCTAGGTAATACCCCACTCTGCTATCAAGCTCATGAAATGGCTCCACATAAGACGGATGAAAAATTCCGTTAGGATCCACAACCGTAGGGTAATTAGCGAAAACAACTCTATCATTGTGCAAGCTTTGTCTATCGTGCATTGCAAAGCCTCGCCAGCTAAGCACGGTACCCAAGGTATCGTTGCCTTTAAATGCCCCTGCTGTTACTTCCCAGGTCAATGGACTGCGACGACTGCGCCCGGAACTAAATAACGATCCCTCGATACCCGCAACCCTGAGTTCTTCACCAATCCAACTGTTGATAGCAGATTGCGTATAGGTATAAGGCGATAGCCATCCTAAATCAACATTCTCAAGAGACAAACGCGGGTAAAAAAAACCTGCTCGCCCTTTAAACCGGACCTGGCGATGAGACAAAGGCTTATAGTGTATGGTGGCTTGTGAGATACCCAAGCGCTGTTCACCTAACTGATACAGGTTAGCACTGACATCATAGGAAAAACTCGATGATAGCCGATCCGTTATTCTCAATACGCCTTGCTGTAAATGCACTGCATTATCTTCATACGCAAGAATACCGGTTCCTTTATCAAGCCACGGTGCATGCTCATCACCGTGCACAATATTCACCTGAATGAGGCCGCTGAGTTGCTGGGCACTGACGGGGATTTGCCAACCGACTATTACATAAAAGCCGAGTAACATTACAGGCGCGAAACGCGATAACCTCATTGTGAGCACGAAGCCAATCCCTGCTCGGTAAACATTTCATACCAAGAGATTAATTCATCAGCACGCAATGCCTTAGTCATATAGTAGCCTTGCGCCTTGGTGCAACCGACTTCTCTTAAAAATTCTAACGTTTCAAGGTCTTCAACTCCCTCAGCTACGGTTGTAAGCCCTAAATTTTGCGCTAAGCTGACTAGCGTTTTCACCATCACTCTGTCTTCTTGGTTTGTGGCTAGCGCAAGTACAAATGCCTTATCAATTTTGAGTTCATCTACCGGCATTTTTTTCAATTGAGCCATCGAAGAATACCCCGTACCAAAGTCATCGATAGACAAGGTAACCCCCATATCTCGGAGCAGGTTTAATGCCTTAAGGGCATTTTCTGGATCGCCCATAACCGCGCTTTCAGTCACTTCCATTGTCAATGCACTGGGGGGTAAATCAAACTCATTGAGCAAAGATTCAATGCTCGCTGGTAACGATAAATCAACCAAATCGATCGCTGAAATATTCACTGCCACGGAAAAACATATGTTCTTATCACGCCATCGTTTGACTTGCTCACACGCTGTTCTCAATGCCCACTGGGTAACGTGGCGAATAGCGCCTGTTTGCTCGGCTAGTGGAATAAAATCATCAGGGGGAACGAAACCATGTTCAGGGTGAAACCAGCGTATCAGGCATTCCAGCGTCTCTATTTTGTCGCTCGCGATGGTTAACTTCGGTTGGTAATGCAGCTCTAATTGTCCCTCGCCTAACGCGCCTTTAAGCTGTGACATCAGGCTCAACCGAACCACTGAGTGCTTATTAAGTGCATCATTATAAAGGGCGAATGGATTATGCTGATCTTTACAACTGTACATCGCAATATCAGCACATTGCATAAGTCCTTGCAGCGACGAAGCGTGCTGTGGATAAAGGGCAATCCCCATTGAGCAGTCCACATCTAGTACTAGATTTTCTATCTTAAAGGGCTGCTCGAACACGCTCAGGAGATTTTGAGCCACATCTTGCGGGCGTGTATTGGCCTCTTGAAGGCCGACCCAAGCATATTCATCTCCCCCTAATCGCGCACAGAAACCCTTGTTTTGCGTATGACTATGCAAACGCTTGGCGATGGCAATAAGCAGTTCGTCGCCTAAATCATGACCTAGGGTATCGTTTATCTCTTTGAATCGGTCTACATCTATCATCAACACGATCAACTCGCATTCTGGTGCTTGCCTGATCATGTCGCTGATATGGTTAGAAAACTGGATGCGGTTTGGGATATGAGTTAGCTCGTCAAAATATGCCAGTTGGTGAATTTGCGCTTCACGATCTTGGATACCTAGTTGCATATCACTAAAAGCGCTGGAAAGCGTTTCTACTTCTCGAGTATTTGCACTAGGAAAACTATCAACATTCTCACCGGCACGCATTCTGCGCGCGGCATCTATCAATTGCTTCAATGGCTTGGTGATTTCGCGTGATAGCAGTGTCGCACCTAACAAACCCAGCGCGGCAGCGGCCAACAAAATGAAGATTAATTGACCAATTAAACTTTCATTAGAAAGAAACGCATCATCTTCGTCCATCGACAATACAATAAAAGCCGATTCCCCTTGCCAAGTGCCAAGCTTAAAAGCACTGTAAATGATGTTGGTAGAATTTAATGGTAACCTGTGAAGCCCTTGCGATTTAGCGATTTCGCCTTGCTTTTGGCCCGCGACGAAATGCGCTTCAGGGGTCGCTCCCAACAGCACACTGGCATTGCCACCGAACAGTGATATTTGCATATCGGTTAAATCCACCAGATGTGGTGTGAACAATTTCTTTGCATCAATCCCCATCACGACCCAAGCATTGATATGGCCTGACGTTTCGACAAAGCGTACTGGTGTTGAGCGCATAAGGTAGTTACGCCCTTGGTAAGTAAACCAATGTAACGCTGCTTTGGAGAAAGCAGGAACGACTTGCTTGCTATTTTCAAACGGCGATTGCGCTTCAATAAGTGGTGTGAAGTCTTTACTCAAAACCCAGTAGATATCTGCTCCTAAACGGCTTTGGTAGTTTGACATAGCGGAGCTTAATGAGCGTTGATCATTTTTAGCTGTTGCTATGAGTTGCTTCATGCTGAAATCTTTGGCGAGTGTGGCCATTCCGTTATCTAGCGCACTGGCTCGTCCCTCCACATTGTCCTGAACGACCGCAGCAGAAGTTTGAATATGATTCATTAGTTGAGCACTAGCGTGTTTGAACGTGGCTTGCTGTACGAAATAAATGGTTACCACGACGATAATACTGAGCAAAAGCAAAAATATGAAAGACATCCGCATTTGCAAAGATGGTTTAATCAATACGCTTTTGTTACTCATATTCACCGAATTCATCTGCCGCATCTTCAAAAGCATTTACATCAGGTAACAGAGCAGAAGGCACACTCATACTCACGTGAGTATCACCTTGTATTGATAACATCATTTGAAATGACTCTGGGCTATCGCTAATACGTGGATGCCATGCTTTAAGAGTATATTCACCGTCAGGCACGCTGATTGTCACCTCGCCTGCGTGGTCCGATTTTTTAAAATACGGTGTATCCACTACATAGATGTAACCCAGCATCCAGTCATGCACGTTACACCCCATTTCCACCACTCCAAGGTTGTCGAACAATAACGGATCCGCCCGTAAGCCCTTATATAACTCTAACTCAAACACCTTGGCGCTAGAGAACGAGTATACGTGATGCTGAATCGAGTCAGAATTAGGAAAACTCACTTGAGTGTTACGCTGAACAGCAAGAATATGCGGGTAAAACTGGGTGTCGACTTGATCCATGATCGCCATGTTTTCAACAGGCTCGACAGATACCGTTTTCGGTATAAGATAAACCACAGCATTCGCCAATGGTTTTTGCTGATTATCCAAAAGGGTAACCGCAATGTTGCCAGCAAAACTGACTGAATTTGCCATGATTAGCAATAGAAAGAGAATGAACCTGGTCACAGCCGCCTCAATTTTTTGAATAATACTAACTTATTTTTTGTTGATGTATTATATAAAGACGCTTTTTTACGACATTTAATGGGGCTAAGACAACGAAATCACGTCGTCTTTGTCATAGTTTCTTACTTAGTCATTTTCGGATAGGCTAGCCAGCACACGCTTAGCTTCATCTGATTGCGGGGGGTGTCCGTTTTCGATGATTTCTTCAAGTAGCTCCGTAGCTGATTCTGTCTCACCTATTTCGATATAGGCATGCGCCAAATCAAGCTTAGCGCCAAAGCCGTCGTCACTGTCCACGTCAATATGATCAACGTCGCCTTGTGCCCCTGAAAACTCCCCCATCACAGACTCTAGATCTAGCGCTTTTTCCGGTGAGGGATCCGCCGTGATACTGTCATTAAGCAAGTCGTCAACGTCCAGAAAATCGCGCTCTTGTTCATGGGGATCGCTTTCTTCCAGTAAGGTTGCGATGTCCACCGCGTCGTCAATATCCTGTCCGGCTTGATTGGTATTGCTGGGTGACGGCGTGTTTTCGGTCGTTGCAGAAATGGCGTCGCCCAAATCTTCATCTAAACTTTGCAACATGTCATCGAATGAGGCGGATTCTAGGTTCTCGATGGCCCCTTTGTCGTCTTCATCTACTTCGTTTAACCAGTCCCCTAGTTCAGGGAATTCATCTAACTCTTCACTGTCTTTATCAAAGGACGGTGCTAATGATTCGTTATCAGATAACGCTGCGCTATTGCTAGAGTTATCGTCTAGAACAAAGTTATCTAGCGCACGCTCTAACTCATCATCATCAAAATCACCTATGGCATCTATGTCGTCTAAATCCATTGCATCAGATGACAGCTCACTTTCCTCAGACTGAGATGGCACTACACTGGTTTCAGGCCCATCGTCGTCAAAATCTGCAAGTGCTTTTTCTAATTCACCGTCATCGAAATCACTCAAGCCATCTATATCATCCAAATCCATAGGATCAGACAAGGTGTCGCTTTCACCCGCTTGAGAGGGTTCGTCATTTGCCTCAGCTGTCGATTCATCGAAATCAGCAAGTGCTTGCTCTAACGCATTATCTTCATCGAGAACATCTGATGCAGTATCTAATTCCAGCTCTTCATCTTCTGCCTCGTCGACTGATTCGTCAGCGGCTGTCGCCTTAGATGCGGTTTCCTCTGTTAACGGCTGTGATTCCTCTGTCACAAACTCGTCGGCCTGCTCAGCTATCGGTGTTGATGCTTCATCGCCTTTGCCAGGCTCTTCTTCTGCAGGTTCGTCTATTAATTCGTCAGCAATTGCTGCCTCAGGCAATGTGCCCTCTTCTAACAACTCTGATTTATCTGCTGTAAGCTCTTCAAGCGGCTCATCCTCTGTCGCCGGCTTTTCATCTACTGAGTCATCTACTAACTGGTCAACATCTGCTGCTTCTGGGGTTAAATCTTCTTCTGGAAGCTGTGATCCCTCTGTTACAAACTCGTCGACCTCCTCAACCGTCTGCGTTGATTCTTTATGGTCTGTCCCAGTCTCTTCAAGCGGCTCGTCTTCTGTTGTCCGTTTTTCATCTACTGAGTCGTCTACTGACTCGTTAGCGTCTGCTACTTCTGGGGTTAAATCTTCTTCTAGAGGCTGTGATCCCTCTGTTACAAACTCGTCGACCTCCTCAACCGTCTGCGTTGATTCTTTATGGTCTGTCCCAGTCTCTTCAAGCGGCGCGTCTTCTGTTGTCCGTTTTTCATCTATGGAGTCATCTACGGAGTCGTCTACTGACTCGTTAGCGTCTGCTACTTCTGGGGTTAGACCTTCTTCTAAAGGCTGTGATCCCTCTGTTACAAACTCGTCAGCCTGCTCAGCTGTCAGCGTTGACTCTTCATCTTCTGATTCGTCAGTGTTTGCCGCCTCTGGGGTTAAATCCTCTTCTAGAGGCTGTGATTCCTCTGGTAATGTTTCCTCTTCTGAGAGCTCTGATTCTTCTGTTTCGAACTCGTCGGCCTGCTCAGCGGTCAGCGTTGGCTCTTCAACTTCTGTCTCAAGCTCTTCATCTGCTGTCGTCAAATCTTCTACTGACAGATTTTCAACATCATGTTCAATTTTTTCAGACTCATGGCTATCAGCTTCAGCAAAAATATCGCCTAGCCCTTCTGTAATCTTGTCTAATTCCTGAATATCATGTTGCGGCGTACCGGTAAATTCTGGCTCGGATGCATCCTCTTCGTCGGGGAGCATATCCTGCATCATCTCGACTTGTTCAAGTTCATCAATCAAGTTGCTGGTGATGTTGTCTAGCTCTTCACTTTGCGATGCAATCTCTTTATCGAGTTGCTCGAGCATATCTTCATTGATGGGATCATCTGCATTTACTTCAGATGATTCTGGTAACTCAGGTTTAGGCTCAACGAGTAAATCATCAATACTGATCTCAGGTTGCTCATCACTGTCATCTACCTGGGAGACTGCACTATCCTCGCTTGATGTTTCCTGTAATAGCTCGTTAGATGCATCATCAGTGGCTTCGACGTCCGGGTCATCCGACTCGTTATCGTCTAAATCTAAGTCTTCATCCCCTAGCTCTTCAACAATTTCGGCTTCGGTTGCGCTTTCTACTTTCGCCGACTCGTCGAGATCTATATCAAAGTCAAACTCTTCGTCGTCTGAGGCGCTCGACTCCTCTGTGTTTTCAGGTTCAGGAGTTTGTGCTTGCGTGTCGTCTATTTCGACCTTCTCAGTTTCGGCTTCTTGCGCGTCAGCCTGAATTTCTTCCTTATCTTCATCAGACAGGCTGATGTTATCCATTTCTTCATCAATTTCAGCCAACAGATCGTCTTCATCTTCGAATAGGTTGTCTAAATCATCTTGGTCAAGTTCGTCACTCCCTGCTTCAAACTCTTCTGTCGGGTTGAGTTCGTTATCTGGCACCAACATATCATCGCCAAGATCATCGAATTCTTCCTTTCCAGCAAGTTCTGATGTGTCATCTAACTCTTGCGTGTCGTCAAATGAGTCTTTCAGCTCTTCTGCTAATACATCGTCGGGAGCATCTTGTTCGCCAAATAAATTATCGTCATCTAATTCCGAAGTTAATTCTTCGCTCAATGCATCAGACAGATCATCCATCTCACTGGCCACGTAAGTATCAGCCGGCTCATCTTTTGTCGCCAATAAGTCTAGATCCATCTCCTGCGGCTTTTTACGCTTTACTAGCCAGAAAGCAAAACCACCTAAAATAAGCAAAGAAATTAAGATAGAGGAGATAATCAAGGTCAGTGGTTTCATCAGCCAATCTGTGAAACCGCCTTCTTGCTGCTGTGCCAACGCTTTGGCCTCAGCATCACGTGATTTAGCGAGAAGCTCTTCAATGCTCTTGCCCATTTGCGACATTTGTTCGTCTCGGATTTCTTCTTGATTGCGAATTTCTGCTAAGTCTTTGTTAACCGAATCAAGGCTTTCGAAAACGCGCTGGTTTTCATTGAGAATAGTTTGAACGCTGAGAATAGACTCGGCAAATTGTTGCCGAATTTCTTGAAATTGACGATTTTGTTCCTCATCGATAGCACCTAAACGTTTTTCAATTATGTCTTTGGTTTCGTCTAAATCGTCTTTACTGGCTAATTTTTTATTGACGTTACCTGTTGCGCCATCGCCAAGAGTTTCGCCACCTAAATTAAGTAGCTGATTGTCGTAGCGCACTTTTGAAATAGCCTGAGCTTCGTTTACCCTATTCACATACTGAGACGCTGGTAGGCGTAAAATCGCCCCGTCTCTCATCAGGTTTATGTTATTGCGTTCAAAAGCATCGGGGTTAAGCTCGTAGGTCGCGAGCATCACTTGATATATGGAGTGATTGGTATTCTGTCTTGCATCGCTTGCAATACGCCAAAGTGTGTCAGCGGCCGTTATTGGGCCATATGTTTGACCTGAATAATCGGAATCGCTGCTTTTGGGACCTTTAATACGGATTTGCTGAAAATCGGCTGCGTGTAAACCAATAGAGAAGTTTAAGGTGAGGCTCGCTACAAATAAGAGGGCTAGCGTTCGCAAATTCATTGATCCTTTATGCCTCGAAATTAGGGTAAATAAGCCGCCATCTGGTTATTTACAATATCATTTATTATTATCGATACGCGTACTTGCATACAACGAATCACAGCAAAAAATATTCCACAAATTCATAAACTAAGTGGATTACATCTTCACGTCTTACTATAAACCAGAAGATTCAGATGATCTAGAATGGCCTAGTCGCCACTTTCTTATCAATTCATCTAAGAACGGAACAACTCAAACATCACATGATTTATGATAAGGCTACGTTTTATTATCGACACATGCAGTAAAAATATGAATATATAAACCATCAAACTATAAGCGAATATTAGCACTATCGGCTGCACAAATAATTAACCCACGGCCGTGAAGTACGCACCGTGGGTCAACATTAGTCTATTCGGTGATTACATGTAATCGCGAATAAGCACCTCTGCTATTTGAACACTATTAGTAGCAGCGCCCTTGCGCACGTTGTCAGAAACAACCCACATATTCAGGCCGTTGGGGTGGCTAATATCGTTACGAACGCGCCCAACGTGAACATCATCGTTTCCGCTCGCATCACTTACTTGAGTAGGAAAGTCGGCTGGGTCTGCTTTTAAAACAATACCCGGCGCTTCAGCCAATAAGTTTTTCGCATCTTGTGCATCAATCGGAGTACGCGTTTCTATGTGTATCGCTTCACCGTGGCCATAAAATACCGGAACACGCACTGCGGTGGCATTCACACGAATGCTTTCGTCACCCAAGATTTTCTGGGTTTCCCACACCATCTTCATTTCTTCTTTGGTGTAATCGTTATCTAAAAACACATCTATTTGCGGAATTACGTTAAAGGCGATTTGACGACTAAACGCTTCAGGCTTTGCTTCTTGCCCGTTTAGGAGCGCGGCGGTTTGCTTCGCCAGTTCATCCATAGATTCTTTCCCGCCACCTGATACAGACTGGTAAGTGCACACGTTAATGCGCTCAATACCCACTGCGTCGTGGATTGGTTTAAGTGCTACCATCATTTGGATGGTTGAACAGTTAGGGTTAGCGATGATGTTGCGGTTACGAAAATCAGCCAATGCATGAGCATTCACTTCCGGCACCACTAGAGGGATATCCGGTTCATAACGGTAGTGCGATGTATTATCGATAACCACGCAACCTGCTTCTGCAGCGATAGGTGCAAATTTCTCAGAAACACTGCCGCCTGCTGAAAAGAAACCTAATTGCACTAGGCTCCAATCAAAAGTATCTGCGTCTAGCACAGTTACTTCTTCACCCTTAAACGTCACCGTACCACCAGCAGAACGTGAACTTGCCAATGGGTAAAGTTTATTGACTGGAAATCCTCTTTGTTCAAGAATTTCAATCATGTGTTGTCCTACTAAACCAGTAGCACCCAACACGGCGACATCAAAAGACCGAGACATGTAGCATAACTCCTAAAATGTGATTGTTTATTTAAGTAACTTATTTACGGTTGAATCCGAGGGCGTAGATTGCCTCTGATCCGCTATAATTTCCAGTATTTACGCTAAGTGCAGCGAATTCTCTTCGAATAGAATAGTTTTTTCGGATATATCTAAACTGATCCGGCTGTTCAATGGTCTCCTTAAACTGCTTAGAGTCCTTTCGAATGTCGTACACACTAAGCACTAACGCACTTAGTTGCGCTTGCCCGCTTAGTGTTTCATCAAGCGTAATACTGCTTAGCTGGGGTGCCGGCAAATAATCGCTAAGCTTTTTTGTCGCATTAAAGCCAAATTGTTCGCACACTTGCTGATAAAGCATTTCAGTACCGCGCGCCTTTCCCTCAACAGTGTGCCCAGCGATGTGTGCCGTAGCTAATGCGATATAGGGTACGAGCGCTTGGTCGATATCTGGTTCGTTTTCCCACACATCTAACACAACATTTAGCTTGTACCCTGATTCAAAACTCTTTAGCAACGCTTTATTATCAATGACTTCACCGCGACAGGCGTTAATCAAAAGTTGGTCTTCACGCAATTGTCCAATACGTTTTGCATCAAACATATGCCCTGTATTGTATTGACCGCCTTCAATTAAAGGCACATGCAAGCTAATGATATCGCACTGCATGATGGTATCCATATCGACAAAATCTCTGGTGTCGCCAGCATCGGCCAACGGGGGATCGCACAGATGGTAGCGAATACCCAGCGCTGTCAGTTTCTCAGTTAATCGAGTGCCTACATGGCCCGCCCCGACAATACCAACCGTTTTAGTCGTTAACTGCCAATCAAGCTTTTCAGCCATAACGAACAATGCACTAAGGACATATTCGGCAACGGCTACGGCATTGCAGCCCGCTGCAGAGTGAATATCTAATCCGCGGCTGCGCAAGTAATCTTTATCGAGATGATTAGTGCCTGCGGTAGCAGTACCCACATATTTGATGTTTTGATTAGCTTTAAGAAGCTCAGCATTGACCTTAGTCGTCGATCGCACCAATAACACGTCGGCATCTGCGACAAGCTCACCATTAACGTCTTTGTGGGAAAAAACCTGGCTGTCACCTAACCCTGCAAAAAATTCAGCAGCATAGGGCAGACTGTCTTCATAATAAATTTTCAACTAATGAGACCTCATAGCACGCCAGCGAATTTCCGCTACGCCTGAAAAAAGAGCGCAAGTATGCCACGCTGAATCAATAAGCTAAATGCCCACAAGGGATTTTCTAAGGTGTTTAGGCAATGGTCTAATCACTTGCGTCTCTGAAAGTAGACCAAACCCGCGATTCAATAGATGCACACCCTATAGGTTTATCAAAGCAACCCAGGTTATTGATCTATCAGCGGTGTCATTAGCAATGTAGAGCCACAAATGCTTGATATAATTCTGTGACTTGCTGGGGCGCTTCAAGTTGAGGATAGTGACCCACATCCAGTTTATAGGTTTGAGCGCCAGGCAGTAATTTTTCAAATTGATGTAACATGTGCTGACCCGATATGGGATCGTGTATGCCGTTCACAAAGCACTGGGCAACGGGTGTATGCTGCATGGCAGTTAGCCATCGAGCCCCATGCACTTTGCGCTCATCTATATAGCCCAATAAGCTTGGCAGTACTCGTTTTCCTTGCTTCCATTCAAGTAACTCATACAAAATTGCAACGTGCTGTACTTCAGGCTGGCTTCGCGGGCCAAAGATTTTCGCAAAGCTGTTGTGCAAACTTCCTAAGCTCATGAATCTTGCCACCAACGATCCTAAAGGGCTTTTAAGTAACGTTTGTGTGAGCAACGGGCGATGATGATCCGCAAACAACCCTCCATTTAAATAACAAAGGCTTTTGATGTTCAAGCCCATTCTTTTTTCATGTTGGCGAGCCAATAACTCTTGGGCAACTGAGTCTCCATAATCATGAGCAAGAATATGGCATTGGCCAATTTGCAAATAGGTCATCAGTTTTTCAACAATATCCGCTTGCTCGAGCAAACTATAATCGTATTTGTGCGGCTTATCTGATAACCCAAGACCCAGTAAGTCCAAACACACTAACCGGTATTTTTGACGTAAAACCTGCCATTGATAGTGCCAATCCCAAGCTGCGCTGGGAAAGCCATGGATCAGTAAGATCCACGGTGCGTCATTTGCTACAGCTTCCTTGTCTTGTGCTGTCCAGTAGGCAATTTGGTGCTCACCAATTTGTGCGTAACTCGCACTTGATTGGTATTGCGCAAGACTAGGAAAATCACGCATTATTCGTCGTAGCCTGGATTGGTGCGATCAAGTTTACGTAAAATACCCGGCCAAGCGAGAGCACCACCTGCTGAGCGTGTCACTTGTTGTGCTTGCGCTCTGATACCGGCCAAAATTTGCTCTGAAATGGAAATAAGTCCTTGTCCTGATGCTTGCGCTTGCAGCTGGATCTCACAAGAGCGTTGCAACAAGAACATCCCCAAAAATGCATCCGCGATAGAGTCTGCGCAGGTTAACAAGCCATGGTTACGCAAAATCATAAAGTTGGTGTTGCCAAGGTCGGCCACCAATCGTTTTTTCTCCTCTGGGTTTAACGCAACCCCTTCATACTCGTGATAAGACATAGAGGATAATGCAAATAAAGACTGTTGGCTCAGAGGCTGTAGCCCTTCTTTTTGAGTAGAGACTGCAATGCCGGCAGTCGTGTGCAAATGCATCACACACTGGGCATCCTCGCGAGCTTCATGCACAGCACTGTGAATAACAAAACCGGCTGGGTTGATGTTGTAATCAGACGCCATCACCTTTTCGCCCTGTAAGTTAACTTTCACTAAACTCGATGCGGTCACTTCGTCAAACATCATGCCGTATGGATTGATCAAAAAGTGATGCTCAGGCCCAGGCACTCGCGCTGATATATGGGTAAAGACCAAATCATCCCAACCATAATGAGCGACCATACGGTATGCAGCCGCCAAGTCGACTCTGGCTTTCCATTCTTGTTCACTGACATGTTGCTTTACTGATGACATTTATTTACTTCTTTTCGATTGTTAAATTTGTGTTCACAACTTAATCTACCGATACCATTCAAACTGTCGCCTATACGACAATCAAAGATAAATCCCATGTTATTAGACTCGATCAGGCCCATTCTTAGTCAAAGCTCTTGGTTCAAATCACTTCCTCAAGACGCGATTGAACAGCTTGTCACTGCGGCAAAATTAAAGCGCCTAGACACAGGTCAATTGGTCTATCAAAAACATGATTTAGGCGACGGCTTGTATTGCGTTATGTCAGGCAAGGTGCGTTTAAGCAATGTCACACTCGAAGGAAAGGAGCTCATTTTAACCTGGATGCAACCCGGTAATTGGTTTGGGGAGATTTCACTGTTTGACGGATTGCCTCGGGCTCACGATGCTCATGCAGATGAGCCCTGTGAGTTACTGAAAATATCGAGTCAGGATTTTAAAGCCTTGCTGATTGAGCGCCCCACGCTTTACCCACATTTCATGCGTTTGCTGTGTCAGCGCATTCGCACCACATTTTCGTTCATCGATGAAACCGGAAGCTTGTCTTTAAAAGGAAAATTATGCGGCCGCATTTTACTGCTCGCTGAAGGCTTAGAGCATCAAGCTCCTATCGAAAACGGCTCGAGCTTGTGCATTTCTCAAGAGTCTCTGGCCTTGATGCTGCACAGCTCAAGGCAAACGGTGAATAAGCTACTGCAAGAATTACAGCAGCAAGGCGTTATTAAAGTCCACTATGGGAAAATAACCATTGTGCAGCACACCATGCTTAAAACCCTATGCCAGATTTAGCGCTTGCTACACCCGCACTAAATACTTAACACCCATACGGTTGTGCAGACATGCTTGGTGCGACAATTTGTCGCGTTTTCAGCGCCTATCGCCCTTTATATAATGGTGCTCTAATCAAGTCATATAAGATAGATAATGAAACCGTCATCTCCTCGCTCATCCTATATATGGTGTTTATCCCCCGTCGCTTTGGCCATCAGCAGTACTTTCTCTTTTGCAATACATGCTGAAGAAACCATTGAAATAGTCGAAATCAATGGTCATCAACAAAATAATGCGAGTCAACTAGGTTCCGTTGACGAATTGTTAAAGCGTCAAGGTGTCGATTTTTCTGCTGCAGGCGGCATGTCGAGCTTACCGGTTTTGAATGGCATGATGGGCGACAGGGTAAAAGTGTTAATTGATGGTGCTGATATTACCGCCTCTTGCGCTAATCACATGAATCCGCCTTTATCATATGTATCGGCCAACCAAGTTCAGGTACTGAACGTTGTTGCTGGGATAAGCCCTGTCAGCGCAGGTGGTGATAATATTGCCGGCGTTATTAGCGTCAATGAGATCGCTCCACTGTACTTGGAAGGTAACGATGTGCGTTGGCATTCAGGTTACGACTCAGTGCAATACAACAGTAATAATCAAGCAAAATCAATAGGGCTAGGGGCCCGTGTGGCAAGCCAAAATTTTAGTCTTGATTACCAAGGGGCTTTTGAGGATGCAAAAAGTTACGAAGACGGTCATGGCAACACAGTATTAGACACGTTATACAGGGCACAAAACCACGCATTAACTGTCGCTGTAAAAGACGATAAACAACAGCTCGCTGTTAAACTTACCCACCAGAATATCCCATTTCAGGGATTCCCTAATCAATATATGGATATGACTGACAACAAGAGTTATGGCATGACTAGCTTGTATCGGCGTCAGCTTGATGAGGGAAACGTTGAAGTTCAAGTAAATTGGCACGGTGTTAAGCATGAGATGGGATTTTTCAGTGATGAAAAAACCGGCATGATGCCCATGAAAACGTCGGCAGATGATTATAGTTATAGTTTGAACTGGCAATTTATTACCAGCACAAACAATACCGTCAATTTTGGACATGAGTACTTTGAGTATCATCTAGATGATTGGTGGCCTGCAGTTGAAGACTCTATGATGATGGGGCCAAACAATTACATCAATATTAATGACGGTAAGCGTCAGCGAATAGCTGTTTTTGCTGAAACATCTCAGTCACTCAATACCAATTGGTGGCTATCTGCTGGTATACGCCTTGAGCAGGTAACGACCAATACCGGTGAGGTTCAGCCTTATACCAATGACACATTGATGGACATGAGCTCAATGCATATGTCAATGGAGCCCAGCATGTCTATCAGTGCGTTAAACAATAACGATGCTGCAGATATTTTCAACGCAATGAACAGAAAACGTAGCAATACGTTAATAGATGCGACGCTCAGTACGCGCTACTTATTTGATGCCAGCCAGCAAATAGAATTGGCTATTGCCCGTAAAAGTCGAGCACCCAATTTATACGAACGTTACAGCTGGGGCGTCAGTACCATGGCGACCACAATGATAGGTTGGTTCGGTGACGGTAACGGTTATATAGGCAACCCCAACCTAGCACCAGAAACCGCCCACACTTTGAGCGTCAACTATAGCGATTCGCCAGTGAATAATGAATGGAAATTTAGTGCCAATGCTTGGTATACGTCTGTAAAAGATTACATTGATGCTGAAATAGTGAGTTCCTTTAATCATGCCTCGTCCGGTGCTGGCAACAGGAATATTCTGCAATTCACAAATTTAGATGCAACCTTATATGGGGTTAAGTTGAATGGGTCAATTCAGTTCTTAGATTCTGAAAAATGGGGGCTATGGCAACTGAACGCTAATCTATCCACCACTCGCGGCAAGAGGGATAACAACAAAGGTGATTTGTATCAAATAGTGCCACTTAAATCCGAATTGAAAGTCGAGCAAAAAATGGGGAACTGGCAAAACGCAATTGAATGGCAATGGGTAGCAAGTAAGAAAGATACAGATGAACGACGTTTAGAAAATAGCACCAAAAGCTATCATCTCGTTAACGTGAGCAGTAAATTAACTTGGCAAGACGTTACCCTATCATTTGCAGTTGATAACTTATTTGACACTTACTATGCGTTACCTATGGGTGGTGTAAGCATCGCCGAGTATAAAATGGATACCAGTCAAGGCTTCAGCCAATTAGCGGGTGCGGGGCGGTCTGTTAATATTGGCCTGAGTTACGCGTTCTAGTATTCTTGTGCGCTTTAGTTAAGAGCAAATAGCAAATGTTGTTACTGATGGCAATGGCGTCTAAACGTCAAATACGCCTAATCCCCTGGTTAATGCTGTGTTTGTTGATGCTGGAAGTCATTAGCATTAATACCTTAATAGCGCTTAATGGTGCCGCAAGTAATCCATTTAACGCGATACTGCTGGTTCCATTAGTATTGGCCTTTATGTTACTCCCCTTAGCGCATGCAGGGGGCTTGTTAATATTGAGTATCATTGCGCAATTTTTTCAAGTGCTATTGCTACCCGAACATGTCCATCATCAAGGCATGATGCAAGAGCACTCATATGCCATGGTTGGAAGTTTTGTTTTAACCAGTTTACTTATTGCCATCGTAGTGTGTTACTTCCGTTATCAAATTGCGGATCGTGAACGTATCTTACAGAAACTACGAGAGCGCCAACTGCGAGACGAGCAACTACTGGCGATTGGAACCGCTGCAGCGCAATTAACACACGATGTAGCGACGCCAGCTCAATCTATACGTTTATTATTAGAAGAAGGCGCCGAGCAACAACGTTCAACAGGATGGTTACATGCGTTAGAGCAACAATTCCAGCGTATCGAACAACAGTTGCGCAATTGGCGAGTGGTTGCCGATGATGTAAGAGAACAGCGGATGCATAGATACAAGTTGGATGAATTAACCGATTCATTACGTCAGCTAATGCAAATATCTAGGCCAGAAGCAGAAATCCAGTGGCAGTCACAACGCAATGATAAGCAGCAGTTTATATTGGCAGATCGAACGCTACTGCCAGCGCTTACAAGTGTCATCATCAATGCATGTGAAGCGGCACTCAAAAGCCATAACCAGCGTGTATTGGTGAGCACTAACATAAGCAAAAGCGGTTGGCATTTGCAAATAGAGAACGAAGGGAGAGCCATGCCAGAGGAGGCTATCGCATCATTGGGTAGGCGGTTTTTCCCTAGTCACGAAGGCCACGGCATTGGTGCAGTTTTGACTAACGCGACCATCGAAAAATTTGCAGGGAAAGTAAATTGGCAGTTCAAAAACGACACCATGATAACCACGATTTATTTGCCTTTGGACAATACGCATGCGTAGCCTAATACTGATTGACGATGATGAGGCATTCCTAACCGTCATTAAGCGACGATTTCTGCAAACAGGCTTATTTACCGTCACCACTCACACCAGTGTTAGCGAAGCCTTACTGCAACCTGTTTCACCAACTCACGGAATATTACTCGATATGATGCTCGGCTCCGATTCAGGATTAGACAGCATCGAGGCATTAAAACGACATTTTCATCCTACCCATCTCATTATGCTTACTGGCTATGCCAGCATAGCGACTTCTGTGGAGGCCATGCGCCGTGGTGCAACTGACTACATTACCAAACCGATTAGCTTTCAAGAGCTTGTACTGCGCTTCCAAGAAATCCCCAGTTTGAAGGAGCCTCCTCAAGCAAAACCTATGACGCCTGCTCAAGTTGAATGGGAACACATACAGCGAATTTTACTCAGCCACAATGGCAATATTAGTGTGACTGCCCATGCTCTGGGTATGCACAGAAGAACCTTACAACGAAAGTTGCAGAAATTTTCACCAAGCAAAAGTTAATACCAATATGGCGCGCTAAAACAATAAACGACAAATATAAAAATAATGTGATGCTAATGTGCATATGCTAATACGGATGAAACCAACTTCATTGAATATGATTAGCCATACGCCCGCTGAAAATTCCAAATGAAATCCAATACTAAACAGCATGGCTTTAATCAAACACGCTTTTTTAATATTCGAATGCCACAAAAATATACATTTATGTCTAATATCATTCATGTTGTCGCCCGTTAAACTCGCTTGGATTGATACCCAAAGATATAAAATGCCTAAAGACACCCATGTAGCCACCTTTAAGTTACGCAAGCAAACACGTATGAAGCAACGATACTGATGAAGTAAGGTCTAACAGGGACAGCTAAATAGCATGAAAAATGTTTACTCGCAGAAACGAACGTTAATCGCCCTAAGCGCATGTTCATCAACTTTTTTTGTAAATGCAGTCCCCCTAAACAGCCAATGGCTAATACAAAACAGCCGCTGGACAATCGACGCTTCCGCGCAGGTCAATCGCAATACCGACACCCAAAAAAATGCACAAAGCTATGCGCTAGGAGTGGATTTTCACAAAGTATTTAGCGATGACACTCACGATATCGGCACCCTTACCTTTCAACCTTACTTAGTAAAAATCAATAATGTAGGTCGCCCCCCATTTACGTTTGATGATGGAGATGACACGGAACTGACCTGGCGAATTGCAAATTTTAACTACACCGCGTTAGCGCAAGGTAAATTCAATGTTCGGCTAGGACACTTTGAAATACCCTATGGCTTAGAGTATGCCGAAGACACCAATGGTACATTGCGACAAATGACGGCCAGTGATCGTGGCATAAAAGCAGATTGGGGTATTTCTCTTAATGGAATTTTACCCTACCTAGAATATGAAGTGGCCTTTACGCGGGGCTCAGGGAACGAGATAAAAAGCGCTGGCAACCCTCATGTAATTTCAGGTCGAATTGGTTCACGGAGCCAGCGTAACCTGATCACTGGTATTTCGTGGTTTAAAGGTGACGTTCTGACCAGAGATGGCGTGGTAGAGCAAGAAAGATATGGTATTGACGTGTCGTACTTCTATTACCAGTGGCAGTTTATGCTTGAATCATCTTGGGGTGAAACACAAGACAATGACACACGTCATAGCTTTGCCGAGGTTGCCTGGATGAGCCCTCAAGAGCACTGGAAAAGTTACCTTCAATTGGTTTATCAAGATATTGACGTTGAACGAAGGAACGACTTTGCAAGCTATTGGATATTCGGTCTAAGATGGCAAAATAACGATGGCTTCGATTTAAGTGCCCAGTTTAAACACGATCTTCATTCAGCGTCTACAATTGAGACAGCGCCAAATTTAAGCCTGCAAGTAAGGTATAGATTATAATGAAGAACAAATACCCACGTTTCATCGCCCCCACCATACGCTTAGGTTTGCTCGTTTTAGCCTTAGTAGCACCAACCGCCTACGCGGCTTTTTGTTCGTTACGAGACCCAATTTCAGCTATTCAAACCTTGTTCGATGAAGATAATCAATTTCGCTCCGTGGTCACCGATGTGACACACAAAGACAGAGAGCAACTTAAACAATTACTGCCATTTACAATACATCAAAGTGAAGTGGCCAAGCACACCTTGTACGTCGTGTACGACGGCGAAATACCTCTGGGGTTCTTACAGGCTCGCTCTGAATGGGCGAAATGGGGACTGGTGGAAATTGCTTGGGCAATGAATCTAGATAGAAGTATAAAAGGGTTTTATTTTCAGCGTTGCCGAAGCCCCCAATGCAATGACACCGTTGTAGCAAGTATATCTGAGGCGTTGAAAGGAAAGCACTTTTCTGATTTAAAAAGCCTACTCAGTAACGATGGAAACGCCTTGTCTGCTGCTGGTGAAGCGGCCTTCCCTATTGCCCCTAATTTAGCCCTTCTGACCTTGCATTCAGCGTTAAAAACACTGGCGATTACCGATATTAGTTGGCAGCACGAAATCCACAATATCACTCAGCGAGACTAAGGAAGTTAATGAGAATACGCAGTTACCTGGCTTTACTTGTTTGTGCCTGCTTGCTGGGTGCATATGTTTTAGAGCAGGTGCTCGCTTATCGTTTTAACAATGTACAGACCCTAGCCGAAGAGCACAGTAAAAGCCTACTTTGGGAGAAAGATTTACAGCGAATTGAAAGCACCGCCTCGCAGTTTTTAGTGTCATCTGATTTAGTGATTGGCTCCGGCAATACCTACCTTATATTCGGCGCCAAAAACATGGGGCAGTACCTCGTAGATGAGCTAGAGGGAATGCAATCCGATGTGCGATTCCCTGAGCTCACTTCCAAAATATATGAATCTCAATCTTTTGTTAAAAATATTATCGGTACACTGGATATAGTTTCAGATCTTCCGCCGAGTAATTTACAACTGAGCTTGAGTAAATTGCTCAATCAATATGACCCCGTGAGCTTGACGCTATCCCGCAACATTCAGTTTTTAACCCAAAAAACCGCCGAACTGATTAAACTAGAGGCAGTACAGTTAGAAAACGAAAAACAGCGTATGGTAGAAGTAAGCTGGGTAACGCGCATTGGCTTTCTTCTGCTAATAATCGGTCTATGGTGGTGGGCTAACAATCGCATCTGTAAACCCCTGAACGGCCTAATTTATTCATCGCACCGCGCCCTTTCAGGTCATGATTTTGAAGCTTCTAAAAAGGCACCTACAGAAATTTTAGAGCTGAGCAACGACTTTAAGCATTTAACCGAGACGCTGTTTCATCAAGCGTCTCACGACCCTCTCACCGAGCTACAAAACCGAAGGGCGTTTGAGCGTAATCTCCATGAGATAATGGATGACAGAAGGCTTAGCTACTTTTTGTGTTTTATAGACCTAGATTACTTTAAGACGATCAATGATACATGCGGTCATGCTGCTGGGGACGAAATTCTGGTTAAGGTCGCCCGTATTTTAAAAGCCAATGTGAGAAGCAACGACATAGTGGCGCGCTTAGGAGGCGATGAGTTTTCAATTTTAATTAAAGACTGTCCGTTTGATAACGCATTGCAAATTGCCAATAATATAAAGGAGAATATTCGGGGCTTAACATATTACTGGGAAGGTGAAACCTTTCACCTCAGCGCCAGTATCGGCGTAGCACCTAAAGTGCATGGTAGTACGACCACTGAGCTGCTCAATTCAGCTGACGTTGCTTGCGGGATAGCAAAAAATACTGGGCGTAATACGGTGCATTTATACGATGTGAGCAATGAAACGGGCGTCAACAAGCGCCAAGACATATTATCCGTTCATCAAATCAACAACGCCCTCAAAAACGATCTTTTTGTCCTATATAGGCAAGACATTATACCGCTACAACATACTCAGCAGGATCAGCATTTTGAGGTCTTGCTGCGCATGAAGGGCCCAGATGACACCATTATCAGCCCTGCACGTTTTTTCCCCATTGCTGAGCGTTACCGCCTTACCAGCAAGATAGATCGCTGGGTGATTAACGCTTTATTTACCCATTACGCCGATAACAAAAAGCTGCTCGACAGTATCCATACGATTTCAATTAATCTGTCAGGTCACTCAATGAATGACAGAGAGTTAGAGCAGTTTATTATGACTAAAGTAAAAAGCGGGCTTATCCCAGCGACAAAAATATGTTTTGAAATAACAGAAACGGTCGCAATCGCTAATGTTAAGCGAGCAAGATTGTTTATGGATAACATCAAGGCACTTGGGTGCAGTTTTGCTCTGGATGATTTCGGCAGCGGACACACTTCTTATACCTACGTAAGGGAACTTCCCACCGAAAAAATTAAAATCGACGGCTCTTTCGTTTCATGCATGATGGAAAACCCTCTTGATTACACAGCGGTTAAATCTATTTGTGATATTGCTAAAGCGGCAAAACAGGACGTTATCGCTGAATGTGTTGAAGATAAAAAAACGATGGAAGCACTGAAGAAGCTCGGTGTGGATTACGGGCAAGGTTATTATTTTTGCCATCCTTACGCTCTTGTTTAGGGGGGGGGGACCTCGCTGCGCCGGTGTGACGGCCATTAAAAAGCCGCAACATGAAACATGAAGCGGCCCAGGGATACTACGACAGTTCACTACGCTGTCATTAAGTTAGTCGCCAAATACAGGTAAAAAGTTTAATGAAGAAAAAAATAAAAATTTCTTTTTTTCCTGTGTGTCTTATACCTTAGGTAGTATACGGTACTATTTTTACTCAAAAATATAACTGAGCATATTGTGCTTAGACTAAATATCAATACTTATCAGAGATTTACTTTTTGAATAATACTTTGTTACGTTTTAGACTCAATTAACACTCGGCGATAATGGTTAGCTTGATTTTTCCTATTCAGAGCACTAAAAACGTTTGAGTTTCAATCCACAACCAAGAGAGCATTATGTCAAACAGTACTTTTCGACTTATCACCCGCAGCGACTTCGACGGCTTAGTCTGTGCAGCTTTGCTTAAAAACATGAACATGATTGACGACATTAAGTTTGTTCATCCTAAAGACATGCAAGATGGAAAAATTGAGGTAGGGCCGCAAGATATTTTAACTAACTTACCTTATGTCGAAGGCTGTCATATGTGCTTCGACCACCATCACAGTGAAACCATGCGTAACAAAGCGCACGATAATCACGTTATCGACCCATCTGCCCCTTCTGCCGCGCGAGTGGTTTACGATTATTATGGTGGCAAAAGCAAATTCCCTAAAATCTCTGACGAGCTAATGGATGCCGTAGATAAAGGTGATTCAGCCAATTTTAATCAACAAGAAGTCCTCGACCCACAGGGATGGGATTTAATGAATTTCTTGATGGACGCACGCACTGGATTAGGCCGGTTCCGTGAGTTTACTATCTCAAACTACAATTTAATGATGAAGCTTATCGATTGCTGTTTAGATCTCAGCGTAGATGAAATTATTCAGCTTCCCGACGTACAAGAAAGGATCAAAATCTATCAAGAGCACCGCCCGCTAGCGATTGAACAAATTAAACGCTGCGCCACAATCAAAGACAACTTAGTGATTTTAGATTTAAAGGATGAAGATCCCATCTATGCCACCAATCGTTTTATGATTTATGCCTTGTTTCCCCAATGCAATATCTCTATTCATAAAATGTGGGGCTTTCAGAAACAGAATGTGGTGCTCGCTATTGGTAAATCCATTCTGAATAAGTCGTCTAATACTAATATTGGTGAAGTGTGCTTGAAACATAGGGGCGGCGGCCATGAAAATGCAGGTACCTGCCAAATTGCCACCGAGCAAGCCGAAGCGGTATTGCAAGAAATCACCCAGAAGATTAATCAAGACGGCTAAACTACATTAGCTTAATAAGCACGTTTATGTTGATTCAGCGTTTTTCAGGCCTGCATTTGCAGGCCTATTTCTTCCAGTAAATCAAAGATACCGGTCTCATCCACTTTAATTTCATTAACCGAACCATTGTCTGCCATGGCGTCTTGGCTGCCAGCAACATGTTGTGCATAACGGCTTTGGGTGTGTATATCGCAATTCTCGAAAATATCTTCATCAATATGAAAAGCATCATTGTGCAATGATAGAGGTTGTGGGTGCATTGCCAACCATAGCTGAGCACTGCGAATACCATCGCTGTGAAGTAATTGCGAGGTTGTATCCGCTAACGGCCAGTCTTGGGCAATTGCTTGCAATGGAGCTTCGGGGTAATCAGATTGAACGCCATAAGCTTGCTGCGTGACAGCTTCGTTTGGGGCGCCAATGTGGGGGCGAGCCAATACGTCTTGTTGCAGCATCGATAACAACAGGGCAAATTTCGCTCCTTGGCTTGACGCGCGATTAAGCGACCCGCCGAATTCAAGATCCTGCGCAGCCTTATTGACCGTTTGATTATGTTGTGCGGATTGAGTTTCCTGCAAGCCTAGCTCACCAATAAATATCGTTCGAAAAACGGTAGATAGTAAAATAATTGATTAACTAGGTTATCGCTCGAATAGACTGAAGCTTGAGAGTTTGCTTGGTAAAATTAGCAGCAGAGTTAGCTTGGCCACGAACGCCGGCATTCAAAATAGGCGCCCACGAGCAGACTTAAGAGTTATCGTATAGGTACAAGTAACGCGGGATCAATGCGCACGTTCATCCAATTCATTCGCCAGTCAAGGTGCGCACCAGTCACCCGCCCTGTGGCACCAATTTCAGCAACCAATTGACCTTGCTTCACTTCATCACCCGCTTTCGCTAATCCCTTACTTAAGTGCAAGAACGTAGATGACACACCAAGCCCGTGATCGATAATCATAGTGCCCCCCGAGTAATACATATCAGGGACAAATAGCGTGACTACACCATCAGCTGGCGCATAAACAGGAGCGCCCGTAGGCGCTGCGACATCCACACCATAGTGAGGGCGTTTAGGCTGACCATTAAGTACCCGCTGGCTACCGTAAACACCGCTTATTGGGCCTTCTGCCGGCCATACAAAATCTTGAGCGAAGTCGGTGCGCTCATCACGACGTGCGCGAGCTGCAGCCACTTGCACGTTATCCTGACGGATTTTATCTAGCACCTCCTGTGGAGGAGAGACCATTTTACTGGGCAGGCCTTCAATACGCTGAATGTCGTATTCTCGCGAGGTTAACGTGATACGCTTTTCATGTGTTTTACCTTCAGGGTCGCGCCATGTCAGTTGATGCTCCAACGTATCGTCTCTGCTAAAACCAAAAGCAAATTTGCCATCATTGCCCACTAAAATAGACTTATCATCAAGCCAAATTTCACTGCCCGCTGGCACGCTGCCCCGCAGCAAACTGCCTTGAGTTAGCTCTCCTCGCAGCTCGAGCATCTCGGCGTGGGCCCCCACCATAAACAGTAAATTGATAAACGCCCCAAAAATAAGTTTATGCATAAGCGATAGCGCCTTTGCCGACACCTTCAAAAGCAAATATTTTAAATTCGCTCTCAGGTACTAAGCGCTTTTGCTCATCAGCAATGTACTGCGCTAGGCACTCTACTGTGGTATCTGTATCAACCATTTCTGTTTCAGCCTTGGGAATGGCCAATTCAAACCAACCCTGTGACGATTCGTAGCCAAACAAATAATGTTCAGTGAAATCCGTTTGTTTTTTTACGAAGTTCACCTTATCAGCGCTCACTAAATCTTCGTTAGAGCCTACATAAATATCGCACCAGCGCTCGGCCCAATACTGCTGCCACTCCAGGCTTTCATGTTGGTTTTCAACAATGGTAATTTTTGAGCGATGCCCATGTGCGATGCGCTGACAGTTACCGTCGTGCTTTTTCAAACCATGGGTATAGTGGTAATACGGGGTATTGATCACTTCAGCGCGCAAGGTTAGCTCTAGTCCTGCCACGTTGTCAGGTAAATGCGTTGCGATCACCTGCTTTAAATATTGGCTAACCGATGACATAGTTACATGCTTAGAGTACACGAAAGCATACGCCTCAGAGGGGCAGTTAAGATGGATAGAGCGACCTTCTGGGCGCATAAAGTCCACGCTTACTCTGTCGTTCTTTTCATCCCGCCATATATGGCTGTATTCATGTTCAACGGGGATCAGCAATTTATGGTCGACATATTCATCGATCAAATGCTTGAGCTGCTTTTTAACCTTAGAGAAATCGAGCACCATGCTCTCTTCATTCAAATCGCCGTCTAACACGACATCGACTATCCAACTTTCTCCAACCATGCCGCGCTTGGGGCACAAATACGAGAAATCCATAACGGTTAAATCGTTAACGAATAATTGCATAAAACAGACTGAATACCTTTGTTGAGAGCATAATTTTGGGGCAATGGTTAGTATATTACGAGCGCAGTATATCGCGGGTTTGCAACTTTATCATGTGTTTACACCAGCCTGAATCATCAGACTGGTGCGCTTTAATCGCTATATCACCGTTACTTTTGAGCCTTGAGCAACTGATCTTTCAAATTCGGCGGAATGCCCTTGATCATCAGCGTGTCAGAACCCGCATCATAATGCACGCGTTCACCGTACAAATTACGCTCAAAACTTAAGCTTATACCGCCGCCTTGACCGCTAAATTTTGCCAAGGTTTTCAAAGCGCTACGGTCTGCTTGAAAGTTTTCTTCAATAGGCGTTTCACTCTTAGCTACGAACTGATAGAAGTCTTCGCCTTCAGGCTCTTTAGGTAGTTTATCCGCCAATTCTTTTAACTGAATATCCTCACCTGCATCGAGTTTTTCTTTGTAATACTCGGAAACAGTTTTACGGGTCGCTTGCTTCTCACTGGCATCCATTTGTTCTGACGCTAAATAATCATCGACTGAGCTGAGTAATTGCTTATTTTGCTGCTTGATATCGACCAATTCTTCACAGCCCAAAAAGTGCATGAAGAAGTCAGAGACCTTGCGGCCCATTCTGCCTTTAATAAAGCTGATATAGCGATTCTGCTCCGGTGTAGTTGAAAGCTGAGTAATATCAATGCGTACCGCAAGTTGCATTTTGGCTAAATCTAAATGATCGCTGCTGCTTAGTTCTAATTCACGATTAATTTCCACGTGCTGCTTGGTGTTTAATATCGCGATCATTAAATATTCAGTAGCCAGAAATTCATAATGGCTGAACACCACAAACCCCGTTTCAATACTCGCCATGTCCGCCATGGTCTTTTTCAACATCTCGCTGCTCTGAATACTGAAATCGACGAACTGTTCAGGGTCGCCAAGCATCGCATTCAGTTTGTCTTGGAACTGACTCACCGGTACCTCTTCACCATCTTCATCTTGGGGAGGCGCTGAGCCTTGCTCAAGGAACCCACCCACCCCTTTACCTGGCTTTGTATTAAACGCATGATTAATCTGCTGGGCGAGATCTTCAATCTCAGGGGTAACTGAAAAACAGCTATCGCGTGGAACAAGTGTCAGTTGTTGCTGATCATTTATCGCTAATTGATGTACCACAAAGTGACGAATGAGTGCGCTCACGTTGGCTCCTTTAGTATTGTTAATGGTTTACGCTGTTACAGCACAAACCTAAAATGGATCTTGTTGGACGAATAACTAGACAACTAACGCCCTTTTCGCCGACTATTTATCTGCCTACAGTGCGCATTACTCGCATTTTGAGCAGACCATTGTTACTATCTCGCCATCACTATTGAGAGAAAAAACATGCCTCAAAATTCTAAATATTCGGACACCCAATTCGAAAACGTTATGCACGACATCATCATCGCACTGGAAAAGCATCAAGCCAGTCGAGATTTATCATTGATGGCGTTGGGTAATGTCATCACTAATATTTTTATGCAACAGGTCAATGAAAGTCAGCGAAGTGAAATGGCTGATAAGTTTACACAAGTACTTTTAAAAAGTATCAATGCTAAATAGATAAATTCATGATTTTAACAGAAACGCCTAGACGCAAATTAGTCACGCAGTTAGTTACTTGGGGCCATTGGTTTGCGCTTTCAAATATGATCCTGGCCATCGCGATTGCCAGTGTCTATATTTTTAGCTCACCCGCCCCTGAAACACCATTGGGGATCACTTATTTACTGACTAACTGGATCAGTCATATAGGGTTTCTGACTTTCTTCGGGTTTATCATTCTGATATTACCCTTGTGCTATCTAGTACCTAACGCGCGAACGGTCAAAGTGGTGAGCGCTGTTTTAGCTGCGGTGGCACTCGCCATGCTCGGGTTTGATGCATTGCTGTATAACAAATACGGTGTGCATCTGAGCTTTTCTACCGCTGAAATGCTAAGAAGTGAAGCCAACACCAGTATGTCGTTGTTTGGTTGGCAAAGGTGGGCTTTTTTCTTTCTCATCTTTATATTCTGGTTGTCTGCTCAATTAGTCATCGCTAATGCGCTTTGGAAGCGTGTTGCGCGCTTGCAAAAACGTAAATTGGCCTTGCCAATCAGCAGTTTTTTTGTGGTTTGTTTTGTGTCTAGCCATGCTCTTCATATATGGGCTGACGCGAACTTGTATCACCCTATTGTGCAGCAAGATGATTTATTTCCGTTATCTTACCCAGCCACGGCGAAAACCTTGATGTCTCGTTATGACCTGCTTGACAGAGACAACTATGAGCAACGTCTTGAGCTGCAATTTGATGATCGGATCAGCCAAATTAACTATCCTTTGTCGCCTTTGTATTGCTCGGTGTCTGTACAGAAGAAAGTGTTATTATTGGTCAATACGGACACACAGGCGAGCACGCTTGAAACAACCTTAAGCCATCACATTCCGCTATACGCTGATCAATCATCAGCAAGCGATAGCCAGCGCAGTTACCTGTTTGGTCTACCTGAGCTATATCATTCAGCGCTTAGCAAGAAAACGCCTATTTTGCTGGAGTTACCTGCCGCTTTAGGATTACAGGTGGGTATTTTTGCGAATGAACTTGAGGCTGGTAAACAAACACAGAAATTCAGCCAACAATGGTCTGATTTCGAGCAAGGCGTTACCTCCGCCAAGACGAACCTTGCCATAGGCTTTGTCAGCAATGAGCAACTCAGTGACATACTCGCTACCTCGCAAGTGATGCAGGATTACCAAGTATTAGTTGTGAACACAACTGAAGCTGGCGAATATGCTCTGTATAGCACTAACACGCTTTTCGCTGACTTTGCCAGCAGTGAAGACTTAGCGCCTACCATACTGAATTTGTTGGGTTGTAACGCCCCTACGCAAAATTACAGTACCGGGCGGGACTTGAGCAAGCCAGGGCGTGACTGGTTAGTAACCACCCAAGAGCGTATGGTTATTGTGATGCAAGATAACAAGCGCATTGAGGTCTCCAGTAACGGTAACAGTAAAGTGTATAACTTATTAACTGCTAAAGAGTTACCGGATGACGCTGATACACGCTTGCTCAGCCAAGCAATTAAACGTCTCAGCAGTTTCGCCGCGCCACGTTAAATTGAATATCGAAAGATCATAAAGCCTGCTTCTGCAGGCTTTTTTGTGCCCGCTAGTCAGCTTTACGCAGCAATCGTAATGAGAAATGCGCACTGACGTGAGTTAATAATTCTTTGATCCGCTGCGTGTTTTCTACCGACGTAGACCAATAGTAGGGCGTCATCATTAGCAAGTTCATGCGCATCTCAGGCTGGGTTAGCTCAAAATCAAAAGCCAGCGTTTCTTCATGCGCCAATTCGAATCCCTGTGGCACGGGCGGCGACGCTTTGTGCTCTGCGGGGGCTGCGTATACACAAGCCTTTAGCTCAGCTAAGTGTTCAGGAGCCGGGTTCACTTGTAACCAGATCCCGGCTTCATCCAAAATACGCAAAATTTCTTGCTCGCTACTCGGGGCAAATACTTGGATCACGCCTTGTTGACTCGCATCGGGTACAGGAATAGCAAAGCTGCTGGCAACGCAGAATTCGCTCTCAGGGTATTTTTTAGCAGCCTTTTGCACCGCAATTTTTGAAATATCTAAACCCGCGCCAATGACTTTAGTACTTTGGGACTGTTCATTCATTATCGTTAAAATACGATGTAAATAGTAACCTTCACCACAACCTGCATCGAATACATTTGAGCTTGCATCGGCTTCGTCATTTTGCTGCTGTGAGCGAACATACTCACTCAACAAATCAGCCATTCTAGTGGCCAGTGGTTGGTAATACCCTTGCTCCAAAAAGGAGCGCCTAGCATTGACCATCTGTTTGTTGTCACCGGGCTCTTTACTGTTTTTATGATGAGCGAGCAGTAAATTAACGTAACCTTCTTTAGCCACATCATAAGTATGCCCCGCGGCGCATTTATAGGTGCGTTCAGATAAAAGTAAAGGCGACTGACAGGCAGGGCAAATCCACATGGCGTATTCCGGATAATAAAAAAGCGCAGTGTAGCAGAATTTACGCTGCGCTTGAGACTCATTAAGCCCCGCGATTAATTAACATCAACCTTGCTTGATGCGATATGTCTTTTTATGAAACGGCTATAAGCCCACGCCATACACCATAGCCAAGCACCACCGATAGGGATAACCCAAAAGGCGGTGGTTAAAGGGGCGAAATGTGCCCACAAGCCTGTACTGAAAGATGCTACCTGTACGCCAATAGAGGAGCCAATAACGCATAAACCTGAAATAATCGGCCCTTTATCGCTGTCCACATCCATTGCAGCGGACAGCATAAGCGGGAATAAACCACCTAGACCTAATCCCAGCATGAAATTCCCCCACGACATCACTACAGGGTCAACCGCGAGCTTAATCATAAAGCAGCCAGCGACCATGATAGTCGCCAAAATCAGCATCAATCTGTGTGAGGTTAACCACTTTAGTAACAGCGCAAATACAAGGCGGCTCACCACCATACCCGCGGTAAAAAAAGCGAACACTAAACGTGATTGCTCACCGCTAAAGCCATGGCCATTCTGTGCGTAACTTACAAACCAATTAGCGTTACCAAACTCCACCATGCCATAGCCAAATGCAGCAAGGGCTAGAAATATAAAGACGGGGCGACGAATAATGTCGCCATAAGACAGGCTTTTGCGATTCTTTTTAGCCTCTTCAGGCGCCACCAGTTTTTTGCCTTGATGTGCTACGCGCCAGGTATATCCGGCTAACAAAAGTAAACCAGCAGCTAGAATACGTAGTGGCCAGCGCCAATCGTGTTCTATTAAGTACAAGCCAGAGACATAAAATGGTGCGGCCAATGTGCCTAGGCTAAACATGAAGTCCATAAAGCCCATCATCGCTGAGCGCTTATGAGCATGTAAGCGAGCAATAACAGTATGACCTATGGTAAATAGACTCGAAGCAAACATGCCCAGCACTAGCGCTCCTATTAACAACCAGAACCAATGCTGCACAAATGAGATAGCAATCAGTAGTACCAAAACGCACACGAGTAATACGGCAAAGAGCGACATAAAATCAAACTTCTGCGCGTATTTACCACCCAAGATAGCACCGAGGATCATACCGATAGAGATTAAGGTAAAAAAGGCACCACTTATCACCTCGCTCATCGCCAGACTCTCAGCCAAGTCTGGCAACAATACTCCCCATAAAATAAACACCATGCCAAGAAAGAAAAACCCAGCAAAGATGACAGACGTAGCTGCGCGGCGATCCATATATACTCCAAAGAAATAATTTGATGCAGATAAAATGTGGTGACTGGAATCTTAGAACAATAGACTCAGGGTAAAGTGCCTAATAGCAAAACAGTTACCGCAAGAAACTGCAATCACCTTTTTCACTAACGAGGCTAATTTTCCGACTATTAATGCACAGCTAAAATACTGCTAACACCAACATTACAAACCTTACATAACATCAATATGCTCAGCCTGCCAAGAAAACCGTTATAGCAATTCCATTCACCGTGGCAGTAAAAATATGCACACGCTCAGGACACGTTGAGCAAAAAAACTCACTTATAAAAAAGCCCGCTAAATAGCGGGCCTTTTCATGATTGATGCGCTGAACTACTAGCCTTTGTAGCGCTGCATCACCAAAGTACAGTTTGTACCGCCAAAGCCGAAGCTGTTTGACATCACCGTATTTAGTTTAGCGTCACGGGTTTGAGTCACTACATCCATCCCGTTCGCCGCTTCATCTAACGTTTCGATGTTGATAGAAGGCGCAATAAAATCGTTTTCCATCATCAACAAGCTGTAAATCGCTTCGTTAACGCCAGCGGCTCCCAGTGCATGGCCGGTCATCGCTTTTGTAGCGCTCAGTGGTGGTACTTTATCGCCGAACACTTCACCGATAGCCCATAGCTCTTTGACATCGCCCACTGGGGTAGAGGTACCATGAGTATTAATATAATCAATTGGCTCATCAATACCGTTCATCGCTTGCTGCATGCAACGAATAGCACCTTCGCCTGATGGTGCTACCATATCGGCGCCGTCTGATGTCGCGCCGTAACCCACGATTTCGCCGTAGATTTTAGCGCCGCGTGCCAGTGCATGCTCTAGCTCTTCAACTACAACCATACCGCCGCCACCAGCACCAACGAAACCATCGCGGTTGGCATCATAGGTACGTGACGCCTTGCTTGGCTCATCGTTGTATTTAGTAGAAAGTGCGCCCATGGCGTCAAATTCCATTGATAGCGTCCAGTGCAGCTCTTCACCGCCACCAGCAAAAATAATATCTTGCTTGCCTAACTGAATTTGCTCTAGGGCGTTACCAATACAGTGGGCACTGGTGGAACATGCTGAACTAATCGAATAGTTAACACCTTTGATTTTAAAGGGAGTAGCTAAGCAGGCGGATACAGTGCTGCCCATGCATCGCGTTACCATGTATGGCCCTACGCGGCGTAAGCCTTTTTCGCGCAATATGTCTACGGCTTCCACTTGATGTTGAGAAGACGCACCGCCAGATCCCGCAATAATGCCCGTTCGTACGTTTGATACCATCTCTGGGGTCAAACCTGAATCTTCAACAGCTTGCTGCATCGCAATATAGGCGTAACCTGCGGCATCCCCCATAAAACGCAATGTTTTACGGTCAATGTGGTCAGCTAAGTTGATATCAACTTTGCCCCAAACATGACTGCGCATGCCATTTTCGGCAAATTGTTCAGAATAAGTGATGCCAGAACGCCCTTCTCTAAGAGATTTCGTGACTTCAGTTTTGTTGTTACCAATACTAGAAACAATGCCTAGCCCGGTGATAACCGCTCTTCTCATGATAAACCCTTCAAGCAAAAAATTGCTGCTTTTAAAATTGCCGCATATGGTAACGATTTTCGCGATGCAACTGGTCTGCTCTTTAGCGTATAAAAATCGCGCATCTCAGCCTGCGTACTACAAATCATTACCGGTTATAAATAGCATCCCTATTTACTTAACACTGTTTGGTTTGTATAGACCGTTTGGATTGTCCAAGCAGTTACCTTAAACTATCGTGCTTTTGAAGACTAGCCCAAGCATACGTGGAGACCCAAACGATTGACCATTAAAACAGCAGATATTCAGTTTAACGCTGATGGCACGCCAATCGCCACGAATTTTGATGACGTGTATTTTTCATCTTTTGACGGCGCCGCAGAAACCGAATATGTTTTTTTACGCAATAATCTGTTGCCTCAGCGTTGGCAGCAATGGTCAAAGCCTAACTTTGTTATTGCTGAAACAGGCTTCGGTACTGGGCTTAACTTATTAGTGACACTGGCTGCATTTAAACAGCATTTGGCTCAACACCCTGCCAGTACATTTACCTTGCACTATATCAGTACGGAAAAATTCCCCCTCACCCATACAGACTTAGTCCAAGCGCTTAATGCTTTTGTTCAATTTGAAGATGACGCTAAGGCATTAATTGCTCAATATCCTATGCCACTCGATGGTTGCCATCGTATGTCTTTTCTAAACAACCGCGTCATTGTCGATCTATGGCTAGGTGATATACATGACTCATTACCCCAATGGCACACCAATGAAAACGGTTTAGTGGACGCCTGGTATTTAGATGGGTTTGCCCCCAGCAAAAACCCACAAATGTGGTCCCCCCAGCTGTTTGAACAAATGGCCCGCTTAGCCAGTGACGACTGCACCTTCGCTACCTTTACCGCTGCTGGTTTTGTTAAGCGTGGCTTACGTGATGCAGGCTTTAAAGTAGAGAAACGCAAAGGACACGGCCGCAAGCGAGAAATGCTTGCAGGCATTATCGCCAGAGAGCCTGAAACGAAAGTCAATCGTCAGCAAGCCCGTTATTATCAACGCGGCGCTTATGTGAATCCTACGTCTGTAAATACTCGCTGTGCAGAAAATTACGCGCAAACGGCTTTAGCGAGTAAGTCCAAAGTCGCGATTATCGGAGCCGGTATTGCAGGGGCTAGCATGGCCTACGCCATGGCGAAAAAAGGCTATGACTGTGATATTTATTTTAACGATGCGGCCCCTGCACAAGGCGCATCGGGAAATCCTCAAGCCGGGTTTTATCCACAACTCAATGTGGATGCGAGCCATGCCAGTCAGATTAATGCTCACAGTTTTGTGTATGCCGCCAACCAATATCGACAGCTTCAGTCTCAAGGTTTTCACTTCGCGCACCAATGGTGCGGTGTGTTGCAATTGGGTTTTAAGCCTGCGCTAGCAGAGCGTTATGCAAAACTGACCGAAAGCCAATTATGGCCCGGTGAGCTAGTAAGGTATGTTAAGCCTAGCGAAGCCGCACAATTAGCCAACTGCGAGATGCCATACAGTGGTTTGTTTATGCCACTCGGCGGTTGGATAGATCCAGCACAACTGGTCGATGCCCTATTCGATGCTGCAGCGAAATTGAGTCAGGTGAGGTTATATAGCCATCATGCACTCAACGGCATAGAGCAAAAAAATGTCTCAATTACCGCGCAAGAGAACACACGCTGGCAATTACATTTTGAAGCGTCAGAGGCCACTTCTGGAAAGAATAAAAATACTAGCTTAGCCCAGGCTGACATTGTGATTTATGCCACCGGTGCACAAAGTCATGACATAGCAGCGCTCGCGGATTTTCCTCTGCGCATGGTGCGAGGCCAAGTTGAAGCGGTGCCGGCTCAAACGGCGCTTAGTAAATTAAATACCGTGCTATGTCATAAAGGCTATTTAACCCCGGAATATAACGGCCAGCATGCGCTAGGCTCAACCTATGTGAAAAATGATTTAAGCACTGATTACCGCCTAAGCGAGCAAGACAAAAATTTAGCCACCCATTATCAATCACTGTCAGACTGCCAATGGGCGCAAGAAGTGGTGGGGAACGCACAAGGCCGAGCAGCAGTGCGTTGCAGTTCACCGGATCACTTACCTTTGGTGGGGGCATTAGCAGATATTGAGAAGCAAAAGAAAGAATTAAGCGATTTGTACAAAGCCCTGCCCTTAAGCTATTACCCAAAAGGCAGCGATATTAATAATGTGTTTATGCTAACAGGGCTAGGCTCTCGTGGGTTAACTACGGCGCCGTTAATGGCTGAAGTACTCGCCAGCCAAATCAGCGGACAGCCACTGCCAATGGCAAATGATTTACTAAACACCCTAAACCCGAATCGTTTTTTAATTCGCCAGCTGATCCGCCGAGAAGTTTAAGCGAGCGCCCTTAGTGATTATTCAGCGACTCGCTTTTGCAAATAGGCTTTCCCATAACGCCGAGACTTGAACTTGGTCTTGGCCTTCGACTTCATTGTTGGCGTAGGCTTTTTCTAAACTGGTTTGCATATAGGTATCAATCGCGTTTAGCGAATAGTCATCTAATGCTAATGCATTACTCGTTACTAGGGAGAAGTGTCCCGTCAAGTAGCTGGCAATAAACAACTCTTGGTCGCTGCCATCAACGACCACACCATCAAGGTAGATTTGCGTTGAATCGACAAATTCATCGAATCTTTGTTTTGCTGCATCACTGTTTACTGATCCACTCATATAATCTGTTCAAGTCCTGTCGTTAGCTAGTCATTAAAATTTAGCGATGGGGTATAACACCTGATCTTTGTAACCTGTAGTCACGCTGATCACGCCCGCCAACTGAGCATCAAGCGTGATATCCCCAGTGTCTGCGATTAAAGGCTTACCCTTTAGGCCTTGTAATTTGCTTTTGGTCGCCACGAGCAACAGGTTGTCACGACCAATTTTTTTGAGCACCTCAGGGCTAAGCTGCTGATTACCTCGGCCGAAGATATGTCCTTGGCCACCAATTAAGGTGATAACTAAGGTGACGGGTACATGTGAAACGTATTCGAGCAAAGTACTGGCAGTCACATCATGGGCAACAACCTGCTGATTTTGCACAATATCTACGCCAAGTAAGGTGTTCTCTAAACCTAACTCCTGCATAATGAAATCAACAGTTGAACCTGAGCCCATCACAAATAGACGCTCTGGGTGCTCGTCCATGAATTCAATCACATGCGCGGCGATATCAGCCAACACTAACTCGTCAGATTCCTTGCCGCCCATTTTCACCGCTTGGATATAGTGAAGTTCACTGGGCACACGCATTTCACCATACTGACGGGCATTGACTCTGCCTTGGCGAAAGAGTGTTTCGTCTATGTCCATGACATCAGCGTCTTGCAAGGTGACAATTTCGCCGTTGACCATCATAGCTACCACACGACCTGCCGCCTGCGGCGTGACAGCGTATACCCCTGAGTGAATTTTGCAGCCTGCAGGCACACCCAGCACGGGTATTGACTCACCGACAATATGGCACACATTGCGCGCTGTACCATCGCCTCCTGCAAACAGGAGCAAATCCACGCCTTGTTGCTGTAAGACGTGCACGCAGCGCTCGGTATCTTCCGGTTCGCTTTGAACGGCTGCTTGTTGATACACCACCGTGTGTTCGAACCCCATATCGGCCACGAGCGCTTCGCCCATTTCACCCCCGGCGGTATAGATATGCACATAATCTCTAACCCCCAGCAGTTCTTGTAATGCTAATCGAGTTCGGCTATTTGCCAATTTGGTCGCACCTAGGGCGAGTGCTTTGTCTCGAGTTTGTGCCCCGTCGCTACCTTTTAATGCGACGCTGCCGCCAATGCCTGCAAAGGGATTGATCACTAAACCAAGCTTAAAATGCGTCATTGTCATTACACCGCAGCCTCAGTCACAGTGACACGCCACTCTTTGGGCAAACTAAACTTAGCTGGCGTTAATGCCTCGGTAGCATAGAATGCTGCAAGCGCATCAATAAATAAGGACGCTCGCGGGGGGAATCCATCTCGTAAATATTCTAATACTTGTTGCTGCACATTTAAGGTGAACGCTTTGGTATCGGGCTCAGCACCATTTAAGTTATCAGTACTGACACGAAACGCTTTATTAGCTGCCACTGAAAACGCCCATTCGATAGCTTGAGGTTTAATTTCTACCTGCTCGAATTTTTTCTGCTCGGCTTCTGTTCGCCCATCCGGGCAATACCAGTAACCATAATCGTTTAACATACGACGCTTTTTTCCGGCAATACACCAGTGGGCAATTTCGTGCAGCGCACTGGCGAAATACCCATGGGCAAAAATCACTTGATGGTAATTGCACTGCTCATTGGCAGGGATATATTCAGGCTCGCCAGCGCCTTTGATCAAGCGGGTATTTTCGCTTTGATTGAAGGCAGCATCAAATAGCGCAATGACATCTTGGTATCGATGTATTTCTGCGCTGATATGACGACAACTCGGTTCATTGACATCGTTGGAATGTATGCAGGCGTTAGCGGTATTCATAGGGGGCGCATTCTACCTAACCCATGACCATAAACTCAAGCGGCGAAACGCCCTATTGTGTTAACTCGTACTTTACGTCAAGCTAACCTAAGCATATGTTTATTGTTTTCTATTTTCTGTTTTTTCATATCACGAACAAGGACTTACCATGTTTTCACGCCTAGTAAAATCACTGCTGATGGCCTCAACATTTGGCGGACTATCGCTTTCTGCCCATGCATTCGACGTAAAGTACACCCCACAAGCGCCTATTATTGATGGGCATTCAGACAATGTTTGGCAACAAGCACAATGGCACGATATGCCTTATTTAATGGACGGCACGTTACCAGAAAAAGCAGATTTTTCCGGCCGCTACCGTCTGCTATGGGATGAAAACTACTTGTACCTACAAGCCGAGATTACCGACGACCTGCTGATCGACACCCATGCTGATCCCTTGGTACAATACTGGGATGATGACGCACTAGAAATATTTATTGATGGTGACGCATCAGGCGGTAATCACCGCTTTAATCACAGCGCATTGGCCTACCACATCGGCCTTGATAACCAAGCAGCAGATATTGGCGACGATGAAAAGGCGCATTTGTATAACGAGCATGTAAACAGCACCTGGAAGCGCCAATTAGATGCGCCCAACACAATATTGTGGGAAGTGGCCATCAAGCGTTATCCCAACAACTACACTGATGCCAACCCTAAAGCGGCAATTCCCCTGAAGAGCGGCGATGTGATGGGCTTTATGTTGGCTTACTGTGATAACGATGGCAGCGAAGTACGTGAGCATTTTATGGGGTCTCATGATTTTGCTGAGCAAAACGGTAGCAAAAACTTGGGTTTTATCACCGCTGACGTCTTCGGTAAAATCACATTGAAAAAATAATGTCTTCTCGTAATTCAGCGCTTGTTAAAAAGACGCGCGTCAAGATTGACTCATTGATTGTGTTATCTAATGCCTGATTTAGTGGCTCAGGTTTCGCGTCATTTACACGCCGTGCAAACGCTGCAAGAAATGGCGTTAGACGCGAAACTGTTACCCCTCATCCAAGGGGTACAGGCATGGCAAACTCTGCGTATGCAAAGCACCCATCAAGCGCACATCAACAATCCTGATACGGCGCCTGCACTGGCTTTTTTTGTTGAACAAATATATGGCCCAAAGGATTTCAGCCAGCGAGATGCGGATATAAAACGCGTGGTACCAAAAATGCACAAATACATGCCCAGCAAAGCGTTGCTCTCATTGGAAAGCGCTTTGCGTTTACACGCATTATCTTATGAGTTGGACTACGTCTTGGCGCTCGAACTCAAAAAGCATGTAACAGCCGCTAACCGCCAATTCGTCACACCTAATCAAACTGACGCCAATAAGCGCATCATAATTAATCAGCAAACGTATGCGGCGGCTTTTGTCAGTGGGCACAATGGGCATTTACGCCAAGAGCAAATAAGTTTGCTTAAGGAGCTTGGTAACAACTTAAGTGACGCGGTAGCGATTAAAGGCGTTGCTATGATGTTGGCCCTGTCAAAGCACCCTGCTCGTATGAAAGGCTTGCAAACATTGCATTTATTTTTACAAGACGGTTACAAAGCATTTAAAAAGATCCCTAACAGTCAGACCTTTATGCGCGAAATTATCAGCAAAGAAGCACATCTTGTTGCGTTGTTGTTTACTAAGGAGGAGTGTACTAAGGAGAAGTGTACTAAGGAGGTGTTTCCCAAGGAAGTGCTTACTAAACAGCAGCTTTCCCAACAAGGTACTAACCCATTACCTTGTATTCCCAGTATTGAAATTTTACTTAAGAGCTAATCGATCATGTCAGACTCCCTAGATCTCCTTCCGTGGCATTACCCAAAGCCTTTTGTGTGCCAATGGCAGATAAGCCCTGAACAAATTGACCATTACAACCATGTCAATAATGTGGCCTATGTCAGTCAATTAGAGCGCACCGCCTGGGCCCATTCAAATGCACTAGGTCTGAGTATCGAACAATACCAAGAGCTAGACAGAGGTATGGCCATTAGCCGCCATGAGATTGATTATCTGGCAGCGGCCGTATTGGGCGATACGCTAGCTTGTGCCACATGGATTGTCGCCTGTGATAACAAATTAAAACTCGCTAGGCAGTTCCAGTTTATTCGCCTAAGTGACGGTTTAACCATGCTCAATGCACGCACCGAATTTGTGTGCATAGCATTAAGTTCCGGTAAGCCAAAGCGCATGCCCAAGGTATTCTGTGATACCTACTTTAATGCCATGCTGGCGTCTCAAACAGAGTGAAGGCATCAATGTCATGACTAAACTCAATAGCGCACTGCTCTTGGCTTTATTGGCTTCAATTTTTGCTAACGTTTATCAGTACCTAAACGGCCACGAACAAGTACCCGTGCCCCAGTCAGAACAGAGTCAAATTGAATCACGCCGATCTGATGCGCTAGCGCATCAGCAAAGTAAAGACACCCAGCAGCTAAATGAACAGCTAATTGAGCAGCTAAATCAAGACACTCAACCTCACTTTTCTCAAACACCCAACATCCATGAACCAAGCATTGAAACCGACTCAAGAGTAACAAAGAAACCAACCACACCAGCAAGCGCTGAAATGCAACGCGGAGTACCAAACACGACACGCTTCAAACCAGATAGGCGTGTAGCCTATTTGGCCCAGACTCGGCGCTGGCTTGCGGCGCAGGAGTACGCCAAATTAGATGCCTTTTTCCCGCTATATCTACGCCAATACCCGCAAGATGTTGAGTTTTTGTTGCTAGAAGCCGAATATATTGCACATACACATTTGCTCAGTGATGCCATCATTCATTACCACGGCATGCTCAGTTTACCCTTGAGTCATGCACAGCAAACTCAGGTGCAAAACACCATTTCACGCTTAACCAATGAAACTATCAACCAGTTAAAACAAGCCTACTCATGGGATATATTGGCGCAATTTGTTGAGCCCTTATTACAAGTAAGTCCCACCAGCCGTGAATTAGTATTAGCGTTAGCCACAGCATACGCACACCAGCAGCAAGCGGGGTTAATGGAAAACACCTTAGCCTCTATTCGCTATGAAGACCCTCAAGCCATGCAGATACGCGGAATTATTCAACAATACGATGACGAGGTGAACGCACAAAGCGATAGAGCCACCAAAGCAGCTAACGACAATCCACGTAAAAATGTCCCCGCAGGTGTTACGTCAATAGGATTACGAAAATATGGCGATCAGTACGTAGTTGAAAGCCGCTTAAGCGGCAATCAAGTCCACTTTTTAATTGATACGGGCGCATCCACTACCACCATTTCAAGACAAAAATTCAAAACACTATTTAAATCAGTCGCCACTAAATTTGTTGGCCAATTTAACGTGCAAACTGCCAATGGCACCGTACGCTCCCCTATGTACCAATTCGCTAGCCTGGAAATTGCAAAGGCGAAAGTAAAAAACATCAACGTGATGGTATTGCCACTCGATGAGCTAGGTCACAGCGATGGCTTATTAGGAATGAATTTTTTACGAGAGTTTGATTTTAGAATAGATCAAAAAAATGCCCTGCTGCATCTGCAATAGGCGCCTTTCCTTAAGCGCCGCTGCTGAAGATAGTAAGCTGTGCTATTTATATTAATGAGGTTAAAAGCTGTTGTCAGTTATCTGACGGGAAATGGGTAAGGATCCCTAATCTTCGTCACTAGGGCCTGCGATGCGTGCTTTACGCTCTTGTTCTTCTTCAAACGCGGCTTTGATTTCTTCTAAAACAGTATCGACATCCGCTTCATCATCTGGGAAATCGAAATGCCCAGTTAACTGGGTATCTGCTTCAAGCTCACCTGCTTCAAACAAAGCCCACATTTCTTCGGCGTAATGGCTGTTTTTAAGCTCTGGGGCATATTGTGCGTAGTACTCAGTCATATTGCGCACGTCGCGCTGTAACATGCTAAACGCATTGTTATTGGCTGCCGCATCAACCACTTGGGGCAAATCGATGATCACGGGGCCGTAAGCATCGACCAAAACATTAAATTCTGACAAGTCACCATGCACCAAACCGGCTAATAACATGCGCATCACATACACCATCACAATGGCGTGATCTTCTATGGCTTGTTCAGCAGGCATAGTCACATCATTTAAACGAGGCGCCACATCGCCTTCGTCATCGGTGATCAACTCCATTAGCAATACACCGTCATAACAGCCGTAAGGCTCAGGCACACGAACCCCGGCTTTAGCCAACGTAAATAAGGCATCTACCTCAGTGTTCTGCCAAGCGTCTTCTTGCTGCTTACGACCGAATTTCGAGCCCTTTTCCATGGCACGGGCACGGCGGGTGTTGCGCACTTTACGCCCTTCTTGATATTGCGCCGCTTTTTTAAAACTGCGCTTCATCGCTTCTTTATACACTTTGGCGCAGCGGATTTCGTTACCACAGCGCACAGCATAAACGGTGGCTTCTTTACCGCTCATTAGCTGATAAAGCACCTCATCAACGAGGCCGTCATCAACCAGAGGTTGTATTCTTTTAGGTATTTTCATGGCGCCGTTATACAGCAGTTAAGGCTTGCTTGGAATAGCAGCAAAAATTTGACATACATTTACTCAATGAAACACCTTAGACAAGAAATTTGATATGGATTGCGAACGGATGTTCGACGACGCTCAACACTGTGTTTTATCGCGTTTGTTTACCGTATTTTTTCAACGTAATTTAAGCCTGAAAACAACATAAAACACACCTTACGACGGATAGATTAATCTGCTAATGTTGCAAATTCAAGTGCTTAAATCTTCTCCCCTTAAAAACGTTATACCTGTATCTAACAAACTGATTTAACGAGCGCTTTTCGCGCACAATCGTATATCAGTGTAAAGGTTGTCATTTTTCATTTTAGCGTCATTTACGCCCAAGAGCCCTTTGAGTGTTGCCCGCGTGCACTAAGTGCTATGCTGCATACTCGGCTCAGTTGTTTACGCCATTAGGAACCCAATGAAATTACCCTGGTTACGTCGTTTAATGTTTATTAGTAGTGTGTCATTTACTTGTTTTAGTTTGGCACAAGTCTCCTCCCCTCATGTATTGGAACAAACCACAGGCCTTAAGCGCTTCGACGCGTCGCACCGTCTATCCGGAGCGGATAGCCGCAGCACAGTTGACATAAAACAGATGCATGTTGGTGACAACGCCCTTGCCAGTGCAATATCGCTTTATGACCAAGGCGCTAAATTACATCACATCGCCGGCAGCAGCCGCAGTGACAAAGTACGTTTGAGTTTTTATCAGCCCTATCAAAACTCCCGTTTAGAACAGCGCCTAGCGCTACATTTTAATAAATTCAATGGCTTTATTACTCAAATCAATAGCGTGTATACCGTTGAAAGTGCTTATGTGGGCATCAAAGACGTACTCAAAGACGTGTTGGCCTCAGCGGTTACTAAGTATGGTGAGCCCATTAGCCTTGCCGATGCGCGCACGCAAACCAACCTGACGCAAGATGAGGTGCCGCTTAGCAACTTTATTAAGACCCTTGCCCCAAGAGAAGATGTAAAAAACGACGTCATCGCATTCTTTGAAGACTTACGGGTATCACGCAGTGCCAAATTTGTGGCTGACGACGCTGGTCGCGCACTGTTACAAACTGGTTTTAACCGTTGTTATCTTTGGCAAACAGACAGCTACAACGAAATACTCACCTTGTGTTTCTTCCCACCCAATGCAGCCAACTCGGCCAACCGAGGCGTTGAGTTACAACTAGTCGATTTTGCCGTGCAGAAAAAAATTGCTGCGACAGAAAAAATCAAAAACACACTATCACTCAGTTTATAAACGATGACGGGTCTAAACAGGGCAAGAATCCTCTGTAAATTATAATTTATAAGCAAAAGGGGGCTGTCAATTACGTCGTTTCACGCCATAATTCGCCCTCAATTTTTAAACTATCGACACTAGGAAAGATAAATGACTGTAAAACGTATTGGTCATCGCTACATTGATGCCGCCAGTGGTAAAACGTTAGATGTGTGGTTTCCCCGCGCGAACACCCAAATTGCACGTAGCTGTCTTGCGCAAAAGGTTGGCGTGATCAACAGCGATTTCGTTGAAGTTGAACTTGAAATCGACGGCGCACCACAAAACATCGAAGACGCTTACCTGCGTTTACATTTATTGTCAGAAGGCGCAGTAACACCTAATAACATCAACTTAACAGGCATTTTTGGTTTACTGACTAATGTCGCTTGGACGTCTGCAGGCCCTGTATTACCCACTAAAGTTGATGAGTTACGTGCCGCGATTGCCAGTGAACATCATCATTTAACTGTCAGCTCAATTGATAAATTCCCACGTATGACCGACTACGTTATTCCTGAAGGTGTGCGTATTGGTGATGCTGATCGCGTTCGTTTAGGTGCACATTTAGCTTCTGGTTCAACGGTCATGCATGAAGGATTCGTTAACTTCAATGCAGGTACCTTGGGCAGCTCTATGGTTGAAGGGCGTATTTCACAAGGCGTAGTAGTCGGCGATGGCTCTGATATCGGCGGCGGCGCATCGACGATGGGCACGTTGTCTGGCGGCGGCAAAACCATCAATGCAATTGGTAAAAACAGCATGGTTGGGGCGAACGCTGGTATCGGTATTTCATTAGGTGACGACTGCATCGTCGAAGCGGGCTTGTATGTCACAGCTGGCACGAAGGTCACCACACCAGATGGCAAAGTAGTGGCTGCTCGTGAGTTATCCGGTATGAACGGCTTATTGTTCCGCCGCAACAGCCAAAATGGTGCAGTGGAAGCCATTGTCGCTGATCCCGCTAAGTGGGGCGGACTAAACGCCAGCTTGCATAGCAACGACTAAACGTTTGTAGCCCAATCTAATGAGCACACTTCATTGCATGGCTCTTCAACGGTAGCTCTTTAACTGGGCGGCAGAAAAAAAAAGCCAGCTGATATCAGCTGGCTTTTTTGTACGTAACCGTTTATTTCACTTACAAAACACGCTATCAAGCAAACCACTCACGGGTGCGATTCGCAAAATACACCAACGATAGCATCACAGGAACTTCTACCAACACCCCCACCACGGTCGCCAGCGCAGCCCCGGAATGCAGGCCGAATAAAGATATTGCTACCGCAACGGCCAATTCAAAGAAGTTAGATGAGCCAATCATACTCGCTGGCGCTGCCACATTGTGAGGCAAGCGCATTTGCTTGGCTGCATAGTAAGTAATGGCAAAAATACCGTAGGTTTGCAGCAATAACGGAATCGCAATCAGCACAATCATTTGTGGTTTGTCTAATATGGTTTGCGCTTGAAAACCAAACAGCAGCACCACAGTCGCTAACAACCCAATAATTGACCAAGGCTTTAACGCGCCAACAAATTTCGCTATGCGCACGTCACCGTCTTGTACTGCGCCTTGTGTAATATCAGCGGTATCATCGTGGCTTTTATTCAGCCAAGAGCGGGTCATCGCACCGGCCACCAATGGCAGTAACACGTATAAGACCACTGAGATAATCAAGGTTTCCCAAGGAACTTGAATATCACTCATACCCAGCAGTAATGCGCTGATGGGAGCAAACGCAAAAATCATGATAATGTCGTTTACCGACACCTGAACCAAGGTGTAGTTAGCATCTCCTTTCGTCAGTTGGCTCCACACAAACACCATAGCCGTACATGGTGCTACGCCAAGTAAAATCATGCCTGCGATATATTCATTTGCGGTTTGCGGGTCAACCCAATCCGCAAAAACACCTTTGAAAAACAACCAGCCTAGGGCCGCCATAGTAAATGGCTTAATGAGCCAGTTGATCACTAATGTCAGTACGATCCCTTTGGGTTTGCGCCCCACGTCTTTGATCGACGAGAAGTCGATTTGGATCATCATAGGGTAAATCATCAACCAGATCAGCACCGCCACGACCAGATTGACGTGGGCGTATTCAAGCCCTGCCACCACGGCGAAGAGATCAGGAAATACGCTTCCCAGCACAACCCCGGCGGCAATGCTTAGTGCAACCCAAACAGATAAATAACGTTCGAATAAACCCATTTTTTTGCCTCCCTTAAATAGAACGTTGGTTAACGCGCTGACTTAATTGCTCTGCATTTTCGACTCGCTCTGAATAACGATCAACCAAATGATCTTTATTATCCCGCGTCAACAAGGTGAACTTCATCAGCTCTTCTAATACGTCTACAATCCGATTGTAATAGGATGACGGCTTCATGCGGTTGTCATCGTCAAACTCCATAAAAGCTTTTGCCACAGAAGACTGGTTCGGGATAGTCAACATGCGCATCCAGCGGCCTAGCACGCGCATTTGATTCACTGCATTAAACGATTGAGACCCACCGCTGACCTGCATAACGGCCAAGGTTTTACCTTGTGTTGGGCGAACGGCTCCTACCGATAGTGGCACCCAATCAATTTGGCTTTTTAGAATGCCAGTCATTGAGCCGTGACGCTCAGGTGAGCACCACACTTGCCCTTCTGACCACATCATTAAGTCGCGCAGCTCAACCACCTTAGGATTGGTCGCATCATCACCATCTGGCAATGGCAAGCCGGTGGGATTAAATATACGTGTTTCAGCCCCCATGGCTTGTAAAATTCTGGCGCTTTCTTCTACTACGAGTCTGCTGAACGAGCGCTCGCGCAATGAGCCATACAACAACAAAATACGTGGCTTGTGGGCAGACGACTCAGTGTTAAATTGCGCAAAATTTGGAGCACTGAATGCCTCGGCTTGCACGTTTTCAGGTAAGGTACCTGAGTTTACTATTTTGATATCAGTCATTACTGAGCTCCCAACGCTTGAAATGCTTCGCGTAACGCTTCTTGGTCTTGGGTATCAACATCGACATTGAGCATGGCATTTACGCGCTGAGTAATTTCATCAATGGTGACGCGAAATGCCTGCGCTATTTCATCTTCGCTACCGGATAATTTAGACGGATCAGCTAAGCCCCAGTGTACTTTGACACTTTTGCCAAACCAAAGCGGGCACGTCTCGCCCGCTGCGTTGTCACAAACGGTGATCACCACATCAGGAGCAAAATCTTCAAACTCGTCCCATGATTGACTGATCAATCCTTCGGTGCTGATACCCGCTTCTTGTAAGTATTTAATAGATAATGGGTGTACCTCACCTACCGGTTGGCTGCCAGCGCTTTGCGCCTCAATCTTGCCTTGGCTAGCATGGTTAGTGATCGCTTCTGATAAAATGCTACGGCAACGGTTGTGGGTACATATAAAAAAGACTTTCAAGGTGATCCTCGCTTTGCTTTTAGGGTAAACACATCATTCAAACAAAATGCCGTTGTCAGCAGAGCTATTTCTTAAAGCACCGCAACTTTTTGTTATGAATAAGATTCGATTCTTTTTATGAACTAATCTCGTTATTCGCAGCTAACAACACTCGCTTTGCTTGGCCATGTTCAAATTGGTGATGTTGTCATTCAAAAAGGCTTCTGTGTTGTGCGCGGTCAGTTCAAGGACTTTCATCGCCCATTCTGGCAATTTAGGGTTAACCGAGTAGTACACCCATTTTCCTCGACGCTCATCAAGCAGAATATGACATTTACGCAAATCAGCGAGATGGCGTGACACCTTAGGTTGGCTCAACTCTAGCGCCGTAATGAGGTCGCACACGCACAATTCTTTTTCAAGATAGATCAACATCAGTGCTTTAAGGCGCGTGTCATCTGACAAACATTTGTAAAACGACAAGGGTGACAAAATAGGGGTAGACATAAAAACGCTCCGCTTTTTAATATTCGACAAATCATATATATGTTTTGTCGAATGTCAATTGACTATTTTTCGATTTAACCCAAGAAAAGCCACGGCATTATTGAAGTGATTAGGGGCGCCGGCGTACTTTGGTGATAACTTGATAGGACTGTAAAAGTGAATCCACTGGAAATCAGTCGTAAAATCAAGGTATAACAAGATATGAACTTTCGATAACTCAGATTATTTCGGACCCGCCATGCCTTTAAGTGACACCTTCATCAGCGATTGGCTACCAGTTGTATTGACCTTAGTTTTCTTTGGTTTGCTGACCTGGCTGGCTCAAGTCTTCCTGTTCAATAAACTCAAACACACAGGGGACGAAAATATTTTCGCCCGTCAGCTTGGTATGTTAATGCTGATGTTGATTGGCCTTGTCACCGTGGTGATTATGCTTCCTATATCCGAAAGTTTAGAACTACAGATTTTAAGCTTAATCGGCTTATTGCTTTCTGGTTTACTCGCCTTCTCCTCTACCACCTTGTTCAGCAATTTAATGGCGGGGGCGTTATTGCGCTTCACTCAACCCTTTCGCACTGGGGATTTTATTAGTTTTGACAGTAATTTTGGCCGAGTGACTGAGCTGGGGTTATTTGATTGCGAAATTCAAACGCAAAACCGAGAGTTGGTATCGATTCCAAACAGCTTGCTGATCAATAAACCCGTTAGCGTGATCCGCCGCTCTGGCACCATTATAAGTGTTGAGTTGTCATTGGGCTACGACCTGCATCACAGCAAAATTGATGAGCTACTATTGCAAGCCGCAAAACAAGCCGGACTAGAAGACCCATTTGTGCATGTCACTCAATTGGGTGATTTTTCGGTCAGTTATCGTGTTAGCGGCCTGTTAGTAGAAGTGAAAAACCTACTGACGGCTCGCTCAAACTTACATCGCCATGTACTTGATTGCCTTCACGACAATGACATTGAAATTATGTCGCCAAATTTTGTTAGCCAACATGCGGGCCCAGATGTGGAGCGAAAAATCGCCCACTCACCCGCATTTAACCAAGTACAAACAGAGTCTACCGCAGAAGACATCGCATTTGATAAAGCCGAGCAAGCTCAGCAACAAGCCAATGATAAAATTGAGACATTAGCAAAAATAAAAAGCTTAGAAGAGCAACTCACCCATGCCGAGAAAGACCAACGTCAAGCGATAGAAAAGAGTATTGACCAACTTAAACAGAAATTGGCCGAAATCAAAGATGTCGTAGACGTACCGGAGGATGACTAATCCACCACTAACGAAGCGCATCTCGCAGTGAACGCCTAGCGGCCTTATCGACTAGAGTAAAGCGCTGAGCGATTTCGTCTTTATCCCGAGAAGGCTGATGCCCAGCCACTTTTACAAAATCACATTTAATGTTGTCCGTGAACCGATAAAGCGCTTGGTAAAGTAGGTAGTGAGATAAACGTTTATTTTTACTCGAATAATAATCGTTCTTTTCAAGGCGCGTGCGACGTTTAGGTAAACCTATGATGTTCTGCGAATCCGTATACACAGTTAACTCTATGTCTTTGGTGCAACCAAGTTCAGTGATTTCACCGAGCGCCCATAGTAAGGTTTGTAACTCTAGCTGAGTCGAACTGGTCTGCTCGAAACGCTGAACCTTTATCTGCTTTTGTAATTCTTTTAGAGGTGAATGCTCAAGCGAGGAAAGAAGATACGCACCATAACCCACCCGAGTTTGGGTATTCACACTGCCATCGGTAAATAGACTCAAGCGTTGCATATTGGATCGTGTATAGAGCACATACGTATATTCGTTCGCCTTCCAGTGTGAAAGCCAATGAAAACAAGTATCAAGGTAAGCCACATCCCGATACACTACTTTTTTAGATTGATTTATAAAAGCCAATGACTGCGCCCTTTAGTTACTCAACAAGCTACGTATTAGATAAAAGCCATTTCATAGAAACTTACGATGCATCAGCTCCGTCAGTCTCCCCGAAAAAAGCGTACACCATCGCGGTTTTATTAGGCCTAGCAGGGCTAATGCTGCTTATGCTAACGCCGGTAGATCCATTTGTCGCTTGGTTTATTGTTGCCTTAGGAGGGCTTGAAGCTTTCAGCGTGCGCTATAAAAAAGCCTGGTGGTTGGGCAGGCAATTAATCAGTAAGGCAGCCAATACACAACTTACATTAACGGTAAACGAAGAAGGTGTCAGTAGCGAATCAATACATATTAAAAGCACGCTCCTGTGGGCTGATATCACCAACATTGAAGCCACCGACAACGGTTGGTTGCTGCACCACAAAGGTGGCAAAAACTATCTTTCCGCCAGAGCCTTATCAGAAGAAGCTAACACATTTTTGGTAGCAAAAGCTGAAATGATTAACCCCAACGCAAAGTAAAATAAACGCTGCTTAGTCCTTAATAAACAAGCTGTTGCGCTTGGCATACATCCAAGTCAATAGGAGAAATACTAAAGTGACTGCGCCGCACACTAACTCAAACTGATCGCCCAATACTTCACGATATTTCTTAGACCAAAACAAAGCGAATAAGCCATGTGAAGTAAGCAAAAAGCCACACCAAAAATTCACCCTTTTTGCCCAATTTGTTTGCGTTAACCCATACCAAGCCAAGTTACCTAGAAGTACAGTGACCACCAATAATACGCTAGGGATGATGTAATGCTTACCAATCACGAATGTTTGCAGTACCGCTAAGCCCGCCAATAAAGCCAACAGCGCCAAAAACCAATCTAAAGAATTTGCCCAACTAAGTGATTTTTTCATGCTGTCTGCCTTTTATTTTTATTGTTCGCTTTATCCTACTGTAAAACCAAACAACAAAACCAGTATATAAAACCGATATAAAGACAATTGTGGATAAGACATAACACTTGAGTGACTTAAACTCATAAGTATCGGCTCAAGAGCATGAATAGCTCTGAGCACCTATTATTTTCAAGCTAATCCCTATTATTGTTTTACCAACATCACTTTTGTTCCTTTATCACTGAGCATACAGTCACGCTCTATGTCACTAATTTTAGTGTCAACTTTTGAATCAAACGCACCGGTCGCAATGGCCGCTCGGCTAGTGAACTCCCCCAGAATCACGTTTAATAAAATGGAGGTTGGCAGCACAGACGCCACCCCATTAACTAGTTTTTCACTAGCGGTTGTTTTATGGGATTCAAGTGAGGCGATATGCCCGTGCGCTTCCTCGCAATCTACTGCTTTATTTAAATGCTCTGCAGCCAATTCATGGCGCTTAACTGCTGAAGCACAACCAGACAGTACTAACGCGGAAATAGGGATTATGAGTAGTGCTTTCATTGAAGTTAGTCGCCTGTTTAGTAATGAACCAAGTCAGTTTAGACAGGTTATTTTTCAAACAAAAGGGCGTGACGGCCAATGTTAACCAATAGTGATAAGTCACATACTTTCGTGATAATTATGAGTGTATTGCGACGGGTAACAAATAGATGCTTTCTAAAAACTAGGCGAGAAACATCGTCGAAATTTCATCTCAACACTTAGCCAAAGGCTATTAATCCCCAGATGCTAGCTTCTCGGATGCCCGGCTTTGCCTCACTGGCGAAAACACACGCCCAGTTACTTTTTAAGGCTGACAACTCGCTCAGTAAAGCCTAAAGGCAATACCGAGCAATACTTAGCAAGCTAAAGTGGTACGCTCAAAATAACGCTGGCCTTTACTGCATCATGAACGATTACACAATCAAATAAGCTAAGCGTTCGCGGTATTCAAATGCTCAAGCCTGATTGCTCAGAACTTATATAAATAAGCGAACATCAGCCTGTTTTCAGTGGAGCTGTCCACTAACGGGCTGTCTTTAATTTCATCACCAAGACTGATAATACTGGCATCAATGAAAATCGAACTCTGTCTGCTAAACAAGTATGCTGTGCGTAGGCCTAGTTCAATGTTTATCGTTGAATCGCCACTATACGCTTGTCGCTCTGAGGTCGCTTCATTGGCACGCACGCCGTATTGGTAATCCACGTAGCGTTCATCTAGCCAGGTGGCAACAATTCTCGGTGATAACATGACTTGCTGGCCGAGCATCCATCTTTTATCGAGCCCCAAGCTAAAGGTACTACCATCTCGGTCGCCTGAAACGTCACTCGTCCATTTAGCGCTAACATTAACAACAGGGGTTTGCCACTGGGCTCTGGCGCCAATCACAAAGCCACCATCACGTTCGTCCATGCCCTGCAGAATTGGCGTATCTTCAATATCGTCATCATCATATCCGCTAAAGTCATAGCCAGCTGATAAGGCAAAAGCGATGCGTTGCGCATCATTTATTTGCAGGCTAGGTAGCTTAACGTCTAGGTTCGGTCCAAACCAACGGATATAGCGATTTTCATAGCTGATAAATGGGATAACATTGGTGTTTCTGTCGATGTCTTTTATGCCTAACTGTTGGCTAAAGGCGCCGCCCCCTATTCCCCACTGGGACTTAGTCGATTCTGGTTGTAGACCTGTGCGCTCGCTTGGGGGAGTTTGTGCAGAAACAGGAGCACACAACCCCAAAGCAAAAGCGAGCACACTAACGGAGCACAAGCTTTGCTTAGATAAGCTATAAAAAGGTAAAAATGCGAATGACATTCGTGATTCTCCAGTAGATTTTAACATTCGATGTACGCTTTACAGCCAAAGCTACACGCATAGGTAAATTGACTATGCATGTGTTCGAATGATGACAGCGCTGCCGCTTTGCAGTAAGAGGCCTCACCGTCCGGTAAAAAGCACTCACCGTGCATTAAAAAGCACTTAAGGTGATGATCAGCTTTTTGTCTTTCACCTCGAGTGATTCTAACGTCGCTTTGGCTAATTTTTGCTTCAAGTCGCCATCATCCAACACGTAAATAGGTCGCGACGCTAATATGGTACCGACCACAGATTGCAGTAATTTTCTGATGTCGTTTTGCTGCTTGTCTGACACTTTGTTCAGGTTTAGCTCCACCAATTTGGCGTTGGTAAAATACAGTGCGCCTTGCTCCTGATTATACGCTAGGCTACCGGTAATATATGAGCTGCCTGAGCCACTATATGTGCCCAAGGCACTGGCTTTAATATTCGCCCCAAGGCCAATTTCATTGGTCTCATCTAGCAAGTTCAGGCGCGGCTCTGATAAGGTCATAGTGACGAAAAACTTAGTTCTGGTCATCGGCATGATAGAACTCACCATCTCTTGCAGCTCAGCCTCGGTAAACTCATGCGTATAAGCCTGCGCTTGAGTGCAGCTCACACTAAGAAACAGGATTAAACTAATAATAAACTTCAAATTTCACCTCGTGTTGACGCTTGTTATTCAGCGTTGCTCTTGAGTTAGGACTTCAGGGATAGACGCGTGGGGTACTTCTTATCCCTAACAATAACCCAGTTTTACATCATTCGATGACGTTAGGAACAACAATCACTATCGCGGTTCTAATTTAGCGCAGAAAATTCTGATAAAGGTGTCATTTTTGGAGAAACATTTGGTAATGTGAATGAATTGATAACGTAATTTAGCAAGCGACTTTAGAAGAGGAGATTGAGCATGAAAAAGGAAACTATCTGTATCCACGAAGGGTACGAAACCGATCCCACAACAAAAGCCTGTGCGGTACCCATTTATCAAACCGTTGCCTATGAGTTTGATGATGCCCAACACGGCGCAGACTTATTCGATTTGGCCGTGCCTGGCAATATCTACACGCGCATTATGAACCCCACGTGGGACGTGCTTGAAAAACGTGTTGCTGCGCTCGAAGGTGGCGTTGCAGCGCTGGTCGTTTCAGCAGGCAGTGCTGCTATTAACTACGCTATTTTAACCATCGCTGAAGCGGGCGATAACATAGTGGCCACCCCGCAGCTTTATGGTGGAACCTACACGTTATTTGCCCATTTACTGCCCAAGCAAGGCATCGAAGTACGTTTCGCAGAATCTGATAAAGCCGAAGATTTAGCGAAATTAATGGACGACAAAACCAAAGCGGTATTTTGCGAAACCATAGGTAACCCAGCGGGCAATATCGTCGATATCGAACCTATTGCCAATATGGCACATGAGCACGGCGTTCCCTTGATGGTGGATAACACTGTGGCCACACCGGCACTTTTAAACCCGATTGAATACGGTGCAGATATTGTGTTGCATTCGTTGACGAAATACATGGGCGGCCACGGCAATTCGTTGGGCGGTATCATTGTTGATTCAGGTAAATTTCCATGGGCTGAGCACAAAGAGCGCTTCCCTATGCTTAACGAGCCTGAGCCTGCTTATCACGGCGTAGTATATACCCGGGAGTTTGGTGCCGCGGCGTTTGTAGCGCGAGCACGTACTGTGCCCCTTCGCAATACAGGCGCTGCTCTCTCCCCGATGAACGCTTTTATGTTAATGCAAGGCATGGAAACACTGCCCCTGCGGATGGAGCGTCACTGCGACAACGCCATAGCCGTAGCCGAGTACTTAAAAGCCCATCCGAAAGTAGAATGGGTGAGTTATGCAGGCCTTGAGGGCGATAAGTATTATCCGATGGCCAAAAAGTATTTTAACGGTCGTCCTTCATCGTTAATGACGTTTGGTATTAAAGGCGGTTTTGAAGCAGGCGTTAAGTTTTACGATGCCCTTAAATTGATTAAGCGTTTGGTAAACATCGGCGACACGAAAACACTGGCTTGTCACCCAGCCTCAACCACCCATCGCCAGCTAAATGAAGATGAGCTAAAAAGCGCTGGCGTGAGCCCAGAAATGCTGCGCTTGTGCATAGGTATTGAGCACATTGATGATATACAAGCTGACCTAAAGCAGGCGTTCGACGCAGTTTAACGTCAGCTTTTTGTGCACTAGCCCATTGTTTTCAATCACAAAACAGTGGGCTTTTTTGTATTTAGGCTTTTGTTTTTAAGTAGATGTCATTATGATTCTGCTTCGAATTTAAGTCCCCTAGAAAGCACCCCCATTGTCCAAGGAACAGGAACAACATGACGTATGTACAACTTGCCTACTTTCACCTCGCCACTGTAGTACCGGCCTTTTTGATTGGCACCTATTTATTGGCCAATCGCAAGGGCACACCAACCCATCGTCTGCTGGGTAAAATATATATGAGCTTGATGCTCGTTACTGCCATTATCACGCTTTTTATGGCCGCTGTGGTGGGCCCCGTACTGATTGGCCACTTTGGATACGTACACCTGTTTAGCCTGCTAGTACTATACGCCGTACCGAGTGCCTATTTCGCTGTACGAAAAGGGAATATTGCGAAGCATAAACGCAGTATGATCCTGCTTTATGTGGGGGCAATTTTGATTGCCGGGGGCTTTACCTTTACCCCCGGCAGAATGATGTATGACTGGTTTATAGCTTAGTGATTTAGCCAACATATTAGGCTGACGAACTCGATTAACACTGCAATTGCCACTGGCTCAGTTATCCCAATGAGCCGTCGAGCCAACAATATGGAGTATGGACTTTGGTTAATGCAGTGACAGCACCTGCTGCATTTTCACTTCGCCAGTATCGTCTTTTACACTCATGGTGACGCGCACTGCCTTTTCGTCAAATTGGATGTCCAATACGCCGTAGTTTGCTTTTGAAAAACTGCTACCCACACGGTGTTTATTCGGGCTAACTTGTTTCCACTCTTCTGTTAAGCCTGACGAGGTCATCTCCCATAACGATGTGCCACTTTTTCGCTTAACTTGGCTCAGTTCGCTCCAATGCGTATCGCCACTGACAATCACTAAATTGTTAATCTCCAAAGAATCTAACATGCTGAGTAAGCGCTGGCGCTCTTGGGGAAAGTTAGCCCAAGACTCCCAGCCACTAAATTCGGGTAAAAGCTGCAAACTTGAAGCTAAAATGCGCACATCAGCTGTTTTTTGTAATTCCTCCTCTAACCATGCCCACTGCTTATCACCCAGCATTTTGTGGCTAGGATCAGTATGCGGCACATAAGGCCCCTGGTTGTTCGGTTTCTTCTTCAGCATATATTCTACGCGAGTCACGTGTTTTAAATCGTCTCGATTCCAGCGTAAATCTGGCATGATGACTTGCACGCGATGGGGAGTGTCACCATAAAAGTAACTGGTATAAATACCGTCATCTCGGCGGCGCCTAATACTGTCTTTTGGCTCATTAAAATAGTCGAGCATAATCTGCCGAGAAGCCTCTTTTTGTGGATATGCTTTGCCTGCATCATTTTCACCAAAATCATGATCATCCCATATACCAATGGTTGGCGTGCTCGCCAGCATTTTTTGCATGCCAGGCGTTGACCATTGTTTTTTATACTTTGCTTCTAGTTCAGCCATGTCTTCAGTATCACCGTAAATATTGTCACCGAGGAGCATAAATAGGTCGGCATGCTCTTGTAGCATAGGCTGCCAAATTGGCTGGACTTTGTCTTGATGCAAGCACGAGCCAACGACCACTTTAAAGCTCTGGCGACTGGGGTTCATTTGTGGTGACGTTTTTTGCTCAGCTAACGCACTTAGGCTAACTAGGGCAAGCGTCGCAATAAGTGACATGAGAGGTATCATCTGAATTCGGCTTTTCATATATTTATAATCAATTTTTAATAGTTTCATTGTGAGCTTGTTTGGGTTTCAAAATAGGCAAGGCTTCACCTATTGGCTCGCCATTGATTTTGGCATATTCATCAGGGTTTTGGTCTAACAATATTAACGCCGTCGCAGCGATTTGATTTAGCCCGTAGGTTTCACTGTTGATCACCTCTCCCGTTGGCTGGATATCAGGCCCTAAAGCAGCCATCCACACTTGGTTCGAACCTGCTATGCCTTCTTTATGCTTGGCTAGACCGCTCAAATACCCCTGAGTTGCTTTTGGACTTGCGTGGTGTTGCCACGTTTCGATGCTATCCCCACGACCGTGATCAACGGTTACCAGTAAATTAGTGTTACCTTGGTATTTAGGTATGGTTTGCAACATACCCCATAAGCGTTCAATAAACACATCGCTTTGATGTGCAGAGCGCAAGTATGCTGGGTAATCTCCGTCGTGGGCGAAGTCATCTGTCTCACCGAGTGCCACATAAATCACGCTTGGTTGTTTGGCTTGAATATACTCTTGGGCAAAACCCACGGTGAATGCATCAAGGCGCACGTTATGCCATGGGCTGGGAATGTCTTTTTGTAGCTCATTCAACCATTTCGCTTTGGCGCTTAGCCCGCTCCAGTCGGCTGGCATAAAGCCGGCATTTATCGGCAGTTTGCTGCGCTCTTGATTGATGATGGCAGGAAACACATCCCAACTGCCAAATGCAGCCACATTGTTTTGATGGCTTTCTTGCTGATTAAGCCACTCTAAAATAGTCATATTTGGGTTTGCTAAGGGGTTGTTTGAATCAATGCGCTCGTCCGCTTTGCCGGTCAGTATTTCGTTGTAACCAGGATACGAAAACCACCACGTGTTGCTGACCTCCATAGCCGATTGCTTATCTCTATTACCTATCACTACTCCTTGCTTTTCCATAACATTCCACAAAAACGGCATTAATTTGTCACGCCTCTCGCTTGCTGTTTTTGCACCTAGATCGTGGCGGATAGATTTTCTGTGCTTTTCAAATTCAGGCTGAGCTAACAGATTAGCGTCATAGCCGCGAAAGACCTCTTGCCAGCGTAAACCGTCGATACTGATGATAAGGAGATTATCCGCAGCCCGAACAGGTGCGCTGAGCGTTAAGATAAACAAGGCCTGACATAAAATGACTATTTTCATGATGGATTTAACAGGTTGATTGAATGACATAAACGTTCCTTAAAGCGATGCTGAGACTCTGTTTGCTCGTTATTTGTTACTGCTTGCTCGTTTCGATATTTGTTTCGACACTCGTTTCGCGACTCGTCTTAATATACGAAAAAGGCGAGCCGAAGCTCGCCATTTCTATTGATTGCACGAGTACAACCTAGCTGTACACTTAGAAACGTGCTTGTGCGTTAAATGCAGCGGTGCGCGGTGCGCCAATCCAAGCTGATTGATCTGCAATACCCCCCAAGTAACTTTCGTCAAACATATTATTTACGGTGAAGCGTAAATCGATTGAATCAATACCTTGAATAGGTGCATCAAGGCTGACTCCGGCATAAAAATCAGTGACTAAATACGCCTCTGCCACTTGGGTATTAGCAGCATCAATGAAACGGTCATCTACCCATTTGGTTGACGAACCTATGAAGTAGTTTCCCCGTGTCCAATCAAGTGACACAACTGCCATATTCTCAGGTGAACCAAATACGGTGCTACCTTCAGGGAAGTCGATTGAACCATCTGTGTACTCTGAATCGTTGAAGGTATATGAGCTATACACTGACAATTCATCGGTCACATTGAATGATAATGACGCTTCAAAACCTGAAGACTCGATGCCGCCCACGTTAACGTAGCTACCGTTAGTACCGATTAGGTAATCAATACCATCTGGCGAATCAGGGGCGATAAAGGTTAAGCGGTTATCAAACTTGATGCTGTAGTAGGTTAAGCTCGCATTGATATTTTGTGATACGTAACGTAAACCCACATCCACATTTTCAGCGGTTTCAGGTTCAACTTGGGTCAACGTTGAAGCGTCGCGCTCAAGCACTGTGTCTTTAATCGCGGCAAAATTCTCAGCGTAACCGGCGAAGACTTCTAAGCCATCAATTGGCGTTTGCGCCACAATACCACCAGAGAATAGTGTGTCTGAGTCAGAATTGAGCTCTGCTTTGTTAGCAGCGTCAAAGTTATCTTGGCGCTCTAAATCAACGAAGAAGCGCTTCATGCCTAAGCGAATACTGGCCCAACCCATGTCTAGCTCATCTTCTGCGTAAACCATTAAGGTTTCTACTGGGAACTCACGTTCGTACTGCACCCAATAAGGCGTGTGGTCGAATTCAAAGCTTGAGCGAGAATCCAGGATTTTGTGCCAATCACGTGATTCTTTACGGTTGTAATCTTCGTACCAAATGCCACCACGCAAGGTGTTATCCATATTATTTATTTGTGTGTACCACGCAAAATCTGCGTCAAAACCGAAACGCTCTTTCTCGTAATGAGTGTGGCGGTATGAACCAACGGGGATTGCACCTTGTGCATAACAACCTGGGTCATATTCTGGGCCTGCACCGCCATACGGCGCGGTGATCGTGCTTTCACATCCGGCAATGGGGCTAACGGCTAATCCGCTGGCGTTAACAAACAAAAGCTCGCGGATCGCACTACCACCGTAAACGGTATTACCCGATGAAAGCTCTGAATGCGCCACGCCATCACCGTCCTCTTTTACATCAACAATGTACTGAGGAGCCCAATCACCACGGCCTTCGTTGTCGTGATAATAAACATTGCCCGATATCTCAACGTTATCCGCTTTATAATCAGCACTTAAATAGGCAAACATGTTTTCACGTAAGCTTGACCAAGCCTGACGAAAAACCTGATCCACATAAGGAATGCCCACCCACTCACCCGACAAACCATCTGACTCAGGGTTTTGTTCAAACTGGGCTAGACTGACGCGCTGGTAGTTATCTTCGTGCACATCATCCCACGAGAAATTCCCTTTGATATCAACGTCGCTCACTACCGTCATAAACTTAGCCGCTAAATGGTCACGCTTATTCTCAGCGGTTTGGGTTACCCAATCAGTGTTTTCGCTGCTAGACGCACTGAACCATGCGTAGGTATCAGGTGCTATTTCGCCTGTTTCGTAGCGCACGAAGTACTTCTGCGCATCAAAACTACCACCAGAAATACTCACCACCATGGACTCTTCCATGCCAGGGTCAATGGTGGTGAAGTTAAGCGTACCGCCTAAGGCCTCGTTAGAACGCGATGCAATATCACCGGTCCCTTGAGATACCTCAACTCGGCCCAAGTTTTCGGTGTCGATGTAACGGTTAGCCTTAGCACCGCCGCCATAGTTTGAGTTACCGTTAGCAATACCATCAATGGTGATACCGATTTGCTGCTCATCTAGGCTTAATTGAAAACCGCGAATAGACACAGTGGTAGACCAATCATCTGAGCCAAAGGTATCCCCTTCGTTGATCAGCACGCCCGGTAGGTTATCAATCACCGCAAGGGCACTGGTCAACGAGCTTTGCTGCTTTGCCATCTCATCAGACGTTTGGTTGTTTGCGTAAGAAACACTTTTACCCACAACCGTGATTTCTTCAATCGCAGCATCGTCTGGTGTTTCTTGAGCAATTGCTGAGCTAATAAAAGATTGGCTACCTATGGCCATAGCAACGCAAAGTGCTAAGTGTGTTTTAGCGGTTGTTTTCATGTGTGTGTATTCTCTTAGGATTATAAAGACCGCAACAATGTGACCGTTTCTCGTTACAATTTGAGTGCAAAAATATGACGATATTGTGACGGGTCAAACCACTGAATTACCTAACTTAATGCTAAAAAAAACTTCAAAAACAACGCCACACTATGCTTCACCGGTCTTTGAGATGTGACCGTTTTACAGCAACTGAAAGCTAAACTTTCCTCTAAGCTAAAAAATAGCCAACGAATTACACTTGAAAACAGGAATCATTATCAATAACATCTAAGCACTGAACCATTACCCTGTACTGCCATGTCCTCTCAGCGCATTTTGATTATCGAAGACGATGCCACCTTAAGTGGTCAAGTCGCAAGATTACTCGAAGAAAAAGGCTTCAATACCCACCAATGCTTAGACGGGCAGAAGGGGTTACTCTGTGCATTACAGGAAAGCTTCGATCTCATTTTACTCGACGTTTTGCTCCCCTCTCTCAATGGTTTTAATGTGTTGAATCAAATACGTCGCAGCAAGCAAACGCCGGTTATGATGATCACGGCCTGTGGTGCCGAACAAGAGAGAATCGAAGGCTATCGAAAAGGCGCAGATGATTACCTACCCAAGCCGTTTAATTTCACCGAAATGATGCTGCGCATTGAAGCATTGCTGCGCCGCAGTCAACACAGCGTAGAGCCAATCACGAAAACGACAGAATTGAAAATTGATAAACTTCGTCTTAATCGGATAAAACAGCAGGTTTTTTTTGCAGATTGTGACGTTGAACTGACGCCAATCCAATTCCGATTACTATGGGTGTTAATCGAAAACAGAAATGAAATCATGAGCAAGGCATTTCTCTATCACAGTGTGCTAGATAGGCCCTTTAGTCGTTATGACAGAAGTTTAGATATGCACTTGAGCCGAGTGCGTAAAAAGTTGGTCGAGGCGGGCATGTCGCCGGAACGCTTGCTGACGATGCACGGTAAGGGTTATCGATTTACATGAAAAACTCCCTTTTCTGGCGTCTTTGCGCATTTATTGCGTTGGGCACAGTGTTACTTTTTTGGGCATTGAGTTGGTTAACAAATCACACTGAAACCAGCATGAGTTTCATCGCGCCTGAGCATCAACAACAGCTACTTGAATATGGTAAAGAGGCAGAAGAAATTTTACGCCGCGACGGTGAAGCGGCCTTAGCAAGTTGGCTACGCGCGTTGCAGCAAAAAGAGCATACCTGGGCTGCTGTGGTGCGAACAAATATCACCCCTTTTGCTGGTTCAACCATAGAAAGCCAGTACCTTGATCGGTTTCAAATGGGGCGAAGCGTTGAGTGGAAAATTCACCTGTACTTTGAAGACAACCCCACCATGGAGATCCCCTTTTCAGATGCCTCAAGCCACTTTTTGATTCGACTCCCACAACGCATGCGCCCTGGGGCATTTCTGATTTACGCAAAAGTCATTTTACAAATTGCTCTACCCTTACTATTACTCAGCCTTTTGAGCTTTGTGCTTTATCAACATGTTATGTCACCGCTACGAAAATTAGAAAATGCCACTAAGGCGTTCAGTAGCGGAGAGCTCGATGTAAGAGTCTCACCTTATTTATCCCATCGAGACGACGAGTTAACACGCCTTGCTGCCACATTCGATCATATGGCACAGCGCATAAGTAAGCTCATTTACAATCAAAGGCAGTTGCTCGCTGACTTATCCCATGAATTACGCACTCCTTTGACCCGAATCGACATGGCGGTGGATTTTGTAGAGCAAAATATAAACCCCAAACAAGCCTTAGAACGCTTAAGATACGAAGCAGCTACCATGCGCAATTTGGTAGAGGACACGCTCACATTAGCTTGGCTGAATAATGAATCGCCACGACTCGACACGGATGATTTTGACTTAGTCGAGTTATTAGAAGTGATTTGTGAAGATGCTCGCTTTGAGTATCCGGATCGCCTGTTAACAACAGACTTACCCGCGCAAAGCAAAATGTCCCACAGTAGCCAAACAGCCTTAGGCCAAGCTATCGAAAACATCATACGCAATGCTTTGCGTTACACGCCAAAAGGCAGCGAGGTAAAGGTCTCCTTGAGCCAGCGTGACGACGGCTACCTCTTGATCGTTAGAGATCAAGGCCCAGGTGTCCCCCAAAGCATGTTGTCAGATATATTTAAGCCATTTTTCCGGGTCGATAAAGCAAGATCGGTAGATACTCCATCAGATAGAACTGTCAACCCTAGTGGATTCGGCCTAGGACTGGCGTTAGCCCACAGACAGATTGCAGCAGTAGGCGGTAGCATAAAAGCCTCAAACTGTTACAGTAAAAACGACGGTAACGAACAGGGCTCGCCACTGGGCTTAGAAATCAGCGTTGAGCTTCCTTGCTCAAGCTCTCGTGACGAGTCACCTTGATCTATGTAGGTGTATTTCTTTGTCGAGGCGCTGTTATCAATCGTCGCCATGCCAGTAAAATACCTGTGTACACCAAAATGCAAGCCATTAAAGACACCAAGCCAGCAATAGTCTGGCCTATTACGCCGAAGTATTCCCCTGTGTGTAAAAACCGAGCTGTGCCCCACGCTTGACCTCCGCGGGACCAATCTGATTTTCGCAGTACCTTACTGATATCGCCGCTGGAAGTATCAAAATACAATGAATACGCCAGCTCTTGTCTGTGACCAATGCTTTTGTCGATATAGAAGCGGGCCTCATTTTCCTCCTCTCCTATTTCCAACCACATGGAATGCCAATCAGCGTAGTCATTGTCATTTGCGTGGCCAATAGCAAATTGAAACAAGGTCTCGTAAGGCACAACATCCGCCGCTAAACTTGTGGGTGCTTGGTGAGTTTCTCGTTGCGGTACACTTTCCCCAAACACACCATAGAGCGCTTGATTTGCCCACGTGAAATGAAAAAGGGTGGCTGTTAGCGCAATAACAAACAGTGCGGGCAAGCACCAAATTCCAAAAACCAAGTGCCATTGTCGATAGCGATGCTGAGTATTTGAATAACGCTTTGGTAACCTAAATGCATGTTTTAAAGCGGTGCGATTAAAACGTTTCGGTAGCCATAAATACAGACCGCTGAGCAGTAAAAATAAAAAGACTAGGTTCGCGTAAGCGGTAATGTTTTTGCCGATAGCGCGAGAATCTCCCGCAAGCAATAAATAGCGATGCAAGTTGGTCACCTGGTGGAAAAACTCAGCCGTCACGCCCTCACCGTCTCGCAACACCTCTCCCGTATAAGGGTGCAGTAAATAACTGCTCTTACCGGACCAGGCAGGTATAGCGGCACCCTCTTTGTTCACCCAGCGGATAAATATATGATGCTCATTGGGATGGAGTTGGTGCAAGATATCAACAACCTCATCGGTGCTGATACGCCTAGCTGATGTGTCAGGCTCGACGGCATATTGCATTTCGCTGAATTCAATAATTTGCCGCTCGTAGGTCAATAACACACCAGTAAACGACATACAAAAGACAAACAGACCTGCCACCAGCCCCGTCACTAGATGGGCCCAAAAGACCCACCTCTTGATTACATTACTGCTCATAAATTGATAATACTAGGTGATTAAAAATCGTAAGAGACAGACAAGCGAACGTCACGACCTGCTTCATATGGGCCAATAACCGTAGCAAATACCTCGCTATAGTCCCCCACACTTGAGTGGTCGATATATAATTTATCGAATAAGTTGCTGACCGCTAAATTAACCATCAAGTTATTGGTGATATGCCATTTTCCGTAAATATCCACTGTGGTGTAACTGGGTTTATTTAAGCGATATAAGGCATCTGTCCAACCTAAATCTACAGCTTGATGCAGGGTGTCAATATCAATAGAGTCCACTTTAGCGACACTCACACCAACGCTAATATCTGGGTTGATGTCGTAGTCCGCTCCCGCCACCCAAGTATTTCCTCGGCTGTTTCCTAAGCCGACAAATTCATAGCCGTTAATATCAATTGATGAGTAGCTGACACTGTATAAGTCCTCTCTTGGCTTTAATTCAGTATCTGCACTGGAGAATCCAAGGAATAAATCGATTCCGTTTACACGATATGCCACATCAAACTCAACACCACTTGTATCGAGTGTGCCGATATTGTTAAACACAGCATTACCTTCATATCCTTCAAAAATAACGTCATCCAAAGAAGAGTGATAAACACTAAGCTTTGCGTTCAGATTATGAGTATTGTATTCAACAGACGCTTCGATATTTTCTACGGTTTCAGGTACTAGGTCATTGGCAACAACCGGTATATCTGAGCCATCATAGAGATAGCCGTCTATGGTAAAGCCATCACCTATCTGCTTGCCTCTAGCGGCCTGAGCGTAGCCTAACCCGACAGTCCACTCTTGGGTTAAGTCATAGGCGAGCCCCACATTAAAACTGACTTCAGAGTCATCCAATGTCGATGCGACGTCGGTGACGGGTTCACCATAGTATTCATCAATCAAGATGTTTTGCTCAAAATCATAGTCGTCGTAACGAACACCGTAACTTAGCAATAACTCTGGGGTGAGATCAGTGTAACCTTGAGCGTAAATCCCAAACACACTCCCTTCTTCGGCGTTTTCAGTCGCGCCTTGGGCTGATCCACTGGTCACTTCATCGTGACGATAATCAATACCGTAAACAAATTTATGCTGCCCAGTTTCACTGGTATTGCGCAGATCGAAACCATAGGTGTCAATTTCTGCTAACCAATCAAAGCGGCCACCGCGAAAAGAAGAGTCTGTTTGGTATGCGGTTGCTTCGATGTGAACCAACGCACTGTGTGCAAAACGGTAGTTAGCCACGTAGGTGTCACGCTGAGCTTCACTTGAATAAAGGGCATCACCTTCTTGCACAGCCCAATTAGGCCGCGCTGAAAACTCGCCTTCTTCATCACGTTGTTCAACGCTTAACGACAAGAATTGATTTTCTGCGATATCACCACTAACTTTCAAAAACGCCATGTCTTGATCTGCGGCGGTACCGTATATCTCATTGCCGTTACCATCTTCCATGTTGTCTCGGTCAATGGTGCTGTAATAACCCAATACTCCCCAAGAATCGCTTAATTTGCCGTAAAGACTGCCACTGTAGCGAGTACCGTCATTTGAAAAGTAGTTTGCCTTAACGCGGCCTCCAAATTGCTCTTCTGGCTTTAACATGTCTTGCGCATCTTTGGTTTTAAAGCGAATTGAGCCTCCAATAGCACCAGGACCACTGGTGGCCTCCCCTGCCCCCGCCTGCACATCAATTTGTTGTAAAAGGTCTGGGTCAATCGTCACCCGACCAATATGGTGAAACAAGGTAGAGGTTTGCTGCGCCCCATCGACCGTGACATTCAAAAACGCATCTTCTAAACCGCGAATATAAATCTTTTGCGCTACGCCCACTGAGCCACCCACACTGACAGAAGGTGAATAACGGAAGATATCCGCCAGATCACTCGCTTGATATTGCTCTATATCTTCGGCAGTAATGCTGAGATTGGTGGCGGCCCCTACAACTGATATTTTCTCTACGGCCGATGTACTTTCGGTTTCTGTTGTATCAGTATCTGCATATGCCAATGTGCTGGTTAGTGCACCCACGCTGGCTAATGAGCATATTGCACCTATGAATACTCGTTTTTTCAAGAAAAGCTCCCTATTGATTATTGTGATTTCAAATAAGAAGCATTCTCATTAAGTTTCATGTAAAAGCCTAGCACTTTTACATTTGTTACATTTATACGGTGATTTGATACACACCTACCAGTGCTATCAATGATGGTGCACAGAAAACGGCAGGTTTGTCAGCGGTAGCTGCAATAGATGCAATAGATGCAACTACCGTAACATCGAAAAGAATCGTGGCTCAGAGCAAAAGGTTGAGATTTAAGGTTATAGCGATCAGCGCATGCCGCGCTTTTCTTTGATCATTTCATACGCCGCTTGTATATCTTGCGCTTTGTTCTTTGCTAGTTCTAAGGCCTGCTTCGGCAAGCCTTTGGAGACCAGTTTGTCAGGGTGGTTTTCGCTCATAAGCTTGCGATAGGCTTTTTTAACTGCTTTATCATCATCCGACTCACTCACGCCCAATATTTGATAAGCATCATTCAACGATTGCTGAGTAGAATAAGTCGACTGGCTGCCCTGATGTGCTCTGTGTGACGATCGCCCATCTCGCTGACCACCACGCTGACGAAAACGTATTTCCGCTTCGTAAACAGAGAGTAAATACAATAGCTCGTTTTGTTTGAACTCAAGATGTAAAGCTGCAGTTTCAAGGACTTTTTGTTCTGCTTTATCGAGCTTACCGTCAACGTAGGCTGCTTGGATCAAAATCTCTAAAAAGACTTGCAGTATGTCTCTGCGCCCATGGCAAGACTCTTTCAATTCAACAATGATGTCTTTTAGGGCGAAGTCTGCTTCTTTACCTTCGCGAAAGGCCTGCTGGGCTTCTTTACGGGTATCTCCCTCCAGCCCCATTTGATCCATCAAGGCGCTGGCCATTTTGATCTCTACATCGCTGACTTTACCGTCTGCTTTGGCAATGTGTCCCATGACTGAAAACAGGGCATGAAAAAAGATTGCCTGCTTTTTAAAGTCATCTTGGCTGGTAAAAAAACCACTGAAGCCGCCCATTTGATTGAAGTCTTGGCTATAGCCTTTGTCGAACATATGCCCAACAATAAAACCCAATATGGCACCGGGGATCCGCCCAAACATAAAACCAAAAATGGTACCTAAAATCTTGCCAATCATTATTTACCCTGTCATAAAATTAAGTTCTTGAACTCAGTCGTTCAATCTTGTGCATTTAATTGAGCCAAACGCTCAGGCGTGCCTATATCAATCCACAGGCCTTCAAATAGGGACCCACTGACTAGCTCATTGGCCATCGCATCGACCAATACCGGCGCTAAACGCAAACTCGTTGGAGTGAGGCTGTCGAACAACGCCTTTCGGTATACTCCAATACCGCTAAAAGTGTATTTCCCCCACTGGCCGTCGCAGGTTGGTGTTTCATTCAGGGGGACTTGCTGTAGCACTTTGCTCACACGACCACCCTGTAGGTAAAAATCGCCATCAGGATTGTGTGGGGGGTTTGGCACTAATATCAAGTGGGCCAAGGGGAACTCATTAGCAAGCAGAGCAGATTTTGCCGACAATTCATCAAGCATGTTCACAAAAGAAAAGTCAGTGAAAACGTCACCATTGACCACTAAAAATGCATCTGACGGGTTATCTTGACTAAGCAGTGGCAATGCTTGCTTTATGCCACCTGCTGTTTCAAGTGCCGTTTCTTCCTTTGAATACATTATTTCTAGATTAAAGCGCGAACCATCACCGAGCCGTTGTACTATTTTATCGCCCAACCAAGCGTGATTGATCACAACGTGCTTGATACCCGCTGTGGCTAAACGTTCTAGGTGGTATTCAATCAAAGGCTTACCGCGCACTTCTAACAAGGGTTTTGGGAGGGTATCTGTTAATGGACGCATGCGCTCACCCCGCCCAGCCGCCAAAATCATCGCGGTATTTATTCTTTTATTAGTGACAACCACTGTTCGTCATAACCTCGCGTTATCATATCCAAGCTTTTTAACGTTCGACTTTACTAGCCTTTGCTGCGAGCGAGTGAGACCACTTTACCTTTTCCAGCATCTTCTATTGCCAATACACTAGGTAAAACTTCATCTTCAACAAACTTAGCAAATCCATAGAGCTCAGGATAACCTTTGCCAATATCAACTAAGTAACCCAAGGTGCGGGGAATATCGCCTAAATAGTCACTTTTGCCATCTCTGTGATGAAGGCGTGCGAATATGCCGCTGGCTTTCACATGTCGTTGCATACCGGTTAAATCAAACCAACGGGTAAATTTAGCAAGGGAGTATTGCGGGTAAAACTGCTGTTGAAATGCCTCTAGCCAATGGCTGACCCATTCATCCGGCCAGCGCCGATAACAGTCGCGCAATAATGACACCGCGTCATAAGTAATGGGGCCAATCACTGCATCTTGAAAATCAATCACGCCGATATCACCGCTTTCAAGCATCATCAGGTTGCGCGAATGGAAATCTCGATGTACGCCAACCTTGGGTTGCTCAAAAAAGCTATCCGCTAACACGTTGAATGTGTCGTTCAACATCGTTTGTTGCTCGGTCGTGGTTTGGTAACTCAAATGCACATCTAATAACCACTGGGTGAATATTTCAAACTCACGAGAAAAAAGTTTGTGATCATAGGCTGGCAAAGATGCTTGAGTAGTCGTTGTACATTGCTGTACCTTTGGCAGCAGCGCTAACGCCTTGGGATATAGTTGATGGCAACTTTGCTCGTTTAATTGATGCGCCAATTGCTCATCACCGAAATCATTGAGACAATAAAAACCTAAGTCATGATCAGCGACCAATATATCGGGCACGCATAATCCGTTAGCAGCAAAGAGCTCAGCGACTAATGCAAATTTACGACTATCTTCAAATTTAGGTGGGGCATCAACAGCAATAATGCTGCGACCATCAAAGGTGAAGCGAAAGTAACGCCTAAAGCTGGCATCACCGTAAACCATGTGTAATTGTTGACACAAATAAGGTGTGGAATGATTAATCCAATCCATCAGTTGTGCTTGTCTTTGTGCCAATGGGCTCACTTAGGACCTCTTGTTGGGGTAAAAATTGACAGCGAAGAATGGCGAAATATCGCTTTTTTTGCAAGTTTACTAGCAAATCTGCGTGAAACCCTTAAAATTGGAGCTTAACCCCCGTGACTTTAACCATTATCAGGCTGCCTTTTTACCCTACCGTATGAAAATTAAGCAACCTCTTCACGTGCTCTGTTTCTCTGTGTGCTCGCTTAGCGCTGTAGCCCAAGAAACATGTCCAGCACCTGCAAATACTTTCGTGGTAGAGAAGCGTCTGCCAAACGGACAAATTCAAGTTATATCTAATATGACCTCTATTCAGCAAGATAATTTCGCAGAATTTGAGGGAGACGTGGAAATAACCAACAAAGATTCACAAATTATTGCCAATAAGGCGCAAATTGATCGCACTACTCAGCAATTAATTGCCACTGGGGATGTGAGCTATCAAAACCCTCAATTGAGCGTGACCAGCCAAAAAGTGCTTCTTAATACCCAGAATAACCGCATGGAAATTGCCGATACGCAATATGAATTGACCACCCTCAATGCTCGTGGACAAGCAGAGTTATTAGTGGTGGACCAAACCCAGGGCTTGGAGTTAAACGGTGTCACGTTCTCCACTTGCCCCACAGGTCAAGAAGATTGGTTGGTACACGCGGATAGCATCACAGTGAAACCAGATGAAACCCGTGGTGTCGCGCGCAATGCGTTCTTCTATGTGCAAGATATTCCCATATTTTATTTACCTTACTACTCGTTTCCAGTGACCGATGCCCGTGAAACCGGTTTATTGTTCCCCCAAGTCGGCAGTAGTAGCAGCACAGGTTTTGCATATGAACAACCTTATTATTTGAATCTAGACCCGCAGTACGATGCGACTATTACCCCTAGATATATGACTAAGCGTGGTTTGCAGCTAAAGACAGAATTTCGTTATTTGACTGAGAACAACAGCGGCCAGATTGATATTGAGTACTTGCCCAACGATTCCGATTCAACGACCAATGAGGATCGCTATTTTTATCGCTTCACTCATAAAGGTGCGTTATCAGACGATTGGGAAGTGAATGTAGATTTTAACGGCTTAAGCGATGACAACTATATTGTCGATTTGGGCTCTGATTATTACAACTCTGCCGATACTCACCTGTTTAGAACCCTAGGTTTGCATTATTACTCCGACGCACTGAATGTCAGTTTGCAACTTAGAGATTTTGAAATTTTAGGTGATCACGATGACACCTACCGCGCGCTGCCCGAATTAAAACTCGATTATGTTACCGATTTACCCGCTGGCTTTAAATTTGATATTCACTCTGAGCTAGCCCGTTTCGACAATGCTAATGGTACTAGCCCTAAGGCCACCCGCGCACATATCGCCCCGACGCTCAGCTTACCTTTAGAAAACAGTTGGGGGGAATTCTTAGCGGAAACCTCAATAATGCATACGGTGTATCGCCAAGAGGATATCGAGGGCACTGACCTGTCTCGTGACGTGTCACGCACCTTAGGCCAAGCAAAACTATACGGGGCCTTAGTCTTTGAGCGTCAAGCTCATTGGTTTGGGGATAACGTCACTCAAACGCTAGAACCCAGAGCCCAGTACCTTTACACCAGTTATGAAGACCAATCAGATATCGGTTTGTATGACACAACACGCTTGTTTAACGATTTTGCTGGATTGTTTCGAGGGCAGGAATTCACTGGCTTAGACCGCATCAGCGATAAGAATCAAGTGACCCTAGGAGTAACCTCTCGCATAATAGATGAAGATAATAGGGAACAATTTAAACTTAGCTTAGGTCAGATTTTCTATCTTGAAGACAACAAGGTCACCGCAGCGAGTAAAGAAGATGACCGCTCAGCCTTAGCAGCAGAGTTGGACTGGCGCATCGGCAGTAAGTGGTTAGCCCACAGTGAAGTGCAAGTATCCACCCAAACTGACAAAGTTGAACGAAGTAGTGTTGGCCTTGAGTATCGGCTTGCTAGAGACAAAATGCTGCAAATCAACCATCGATTTGTGCGTGATTTATCTGGCGAACAGATCAGTCAACTAGGCTTAACAGCCAGTTGGCCCATCGCCCAAGACTGGTACTGGGTTGGGCGTTGGTATCGAGATATCGATCGTCACCGTACCATCGAGAGCTACACAGGATTACAATACGAATCGTGTTGCTGGGCATTGCGCATCGTAGCTCAACGTCAATTAACCAGTCGTTTTGATGATGATGGCCTACAAAGTACTGATGAATTTGATTCAGGTATCGCGATTCAATTCCTATTTAAAGGAATTGGCGGCGATAGCTCCGGGCGCGATATGTTAAGAGATGGATTGTTCGGCTATCGACAGCCTTATCTGTTAGATTAGCGCCAAGTACCATAAAAAATAACCCATACACTCAGGTGTAAATTTTAATTAATAAGTAACCATAAATATGAAATTAACTGTAGTCACTTTTGCCCTTTTGGCATTTATCTCGTTTAACACGTTCGCCAAGCAAGTCCGCTTGGACAACGTAGCAGTCATTGTCGATCAAGGCGTGGTTCTTGAAAGCCAAATTGAAGAATTAGTTAATACCGTAAAACGTAACGCATTAACCAACAATCAAACCTTACCCTCAGATCGCGTCTTGCGCACCCAAGCGATTGAGCGCTTGATTGTGGATAGTTTGCAAAATCAAATGGCTGAGCGTATGGGCATTCAAATTAGCGACCCGCAATTAGATCAAACCATAGACAACATCGCCAGAGAAGACGGCACAACAGTTGAAGACTTGCGTAAAAACCTTGCCTCTGAAGGGGTCAGCTTTGAGGTATATCGTGAGCAAGTGCGCAAAGAGTTGGTCACTGGCGAAGTGCGCCGCGCCAACGTGCGTCGCCGTATATACATTACGCCTCAAGAAATAAGCAACTTAGTGACGCTTATCGATGAACAAGGCGGACAACAAGCTGAGTATCATTTAGGTCATATTTTGATTGGTTTTCCACCTGAGCCAACTGACGAAGACGTCAGCAAAGCCAAAGACACAGCAGAGAAAGTATTAGAACTATTAAACAACGGCTCTGAATTTGCCAAAATCGCTACGGCTTCTTCTTCTGGCTCTAAAGCGCTTGAAGGCGGTGATTTAGGTTGGATGAACATTAACTCTATGCCAACACTCTTTGCAGAGGCTGTACAAGGCACCAGTAAAGATGACTTAATCGGCCCTATCCGCAGTGGTGCAGGTTTTCACGTATTGAAAATTATTGATATTCGTGGCATTGAAAAAGTCGAAGTTGCAGAGCTTAAGTCTCGTCACATTTTGATCAAACCCTCGGTTATTTTAAGCGATGAGAAAGCAGAAAAGATGCTAACCGAATTTAGAAAAGAACTGTTGGCAGGTGAAGCAGACTTCGCTGAATTAGCTAAAGAGCACTCAGCTGATCCTGGTTCAGCTTTGCGCGGCGGTGATTTAGGTTGGGCTGACCCTAACGTTTATGTACCGGCCTTCAGGGATACACTGCAGAGCTTAGAAGTAGGCGAAATCAGCCAACCTGTTCGCTCTACCCACGGCTGGCATTTAATGCAATTGATGGATAAACGTGTACAAGACGCCACAGAAAAACGCAAAGAAGACAAAGCATATCAGTTGTTGTTCCAGCGTAAGTTTGCTGAAGAAACTGAAGCATGGTTGAAAGAAATGCGTGACAGCGCTTATGTCGAATTACTTGATGAAAAAGACAATAGTTAATTCATGACCATTAAGCTTGCCATAACACCGGGCGAACCAGCAGGGGTTGGCCCAGATTTAATCATCACCTTAGCGCAGCAGCAATGGCAGGCCATGTTAGTGGTATTTGCCAATGCTGAGCTAATGCGTACCCGTGCAAATGCACTGAATATCCCATTGACGTTATTACCATACGATGCAAGCCGCACGGACATTCAACCTGCCGGGTCGCTTTATATTGTTGATATACCGCTGCAGGATGAAGTCATTGCTGGAAAACTAAATCCAACGAACAGCCAATACGTATTAGATACACTGCACCAAGCTTGCCAGATGAATCTCAATGGCGAATTTCAGGCTCTGGTGACAGGTCCTGTGCATAAAGGCGTGATAAACGAGGCAGGCATTCCCTTTAGTGGCCACACTGAATTTTTTGCCCAGCAGTCGAACACCCCTGAAGTTGTGATGATGCTGGCCACCGAAGGCTTGCGCGTAACACTCGCTACGACGCATATTCCAGTGACAGCGGTATCTGCTGCTATTACTCAGCCCAAGCTGGGTAACGTGATCCGTATCATAGATCATGATCTAAGAACTAAGTTCGGCATTGCTAAGCCGCATATTTTTGTATGTGGGCTCAATCCTCATGCAGGTGAAGACGGGCATATTGGCCGTGAGGAGATAGATACGATCATTCCTGCCCTTAATGCTCTGCGCCAAGAGGGCATAACGCTTACCGGGCCATTACCGGCTGACACTATTTTTAATCCAAAGTATTTGCAACAAGCCGATACCGTGCTTGCTATGTATCATGATCAAGGGCTACCTGTGTTAAAATACAAGGGCTTTGGTCAAGCGGTAAACATCACTTTGGGATTACCCTTTATTCGCACCTCCGTGGACCACGGAACCGCACTCGATTTAGCCGCTACCGGCCAAGCCGATGTTGGCAGTTTTAGCATCGCTATCAAGGAAGCCATTTCATTGGCAAAAAGTACACAATGAGCAAACAACATTTAGGCCACACAGCCAGAAAACGTTTCGGTCAGAACTTTCTGCACGACCCTTATATTATTGATCAAATCGTATCTGCCATTAACCCACAAGTGGGACAAAACGTGGTAGAAATAGGCCCGGGTTTAGGCGCACTTACCGAACCGGTTTGCGAACTGATTGATAAGCTAACCGTAGTCGAGTTAGACCGCGACCTTGCCCAGCGTTTGCGTACGCACCCGTTCATTGCCAGTAAGCTGAACATCGTAGAAAAGGACGCCCTAAAGTTTGATTTTTCTGAGTTGTTCAGTGAAGAGCATCCGTTAAGAGTATTCGGTAACTTACCATATAATATTTCAACCCCTTTGATGTTCCATTTGTTTTCGTTCGCGCACAAAGTGCAAGACATGCATTTTATGCTGCAAAAAGAAGTGGTAAACAGGCTGGCTGCATCACCGGGTAACAAGAACTATGGCCGCTTGTCTGTGATGGCGCAGTATCACTGCCACATAATGCCGGTTATTCATGTCCCGCCAGGGGCCTTTAACCCACCGCCTAAAGTCGATTCAGCTGTGGTGCGTCTTATTCCCCACAAGGTTAGGCCGGTAGAGGTAAAAAGCGAAGAAGCACTTAACCGCGTATGTGCTCAAGCGTTTAATCAACGCCGTAAAACCATTCGCAATAGCTTGAAAGAAAGCCTTAGCGAAGCGCAACTTATCTCGTTGGATATTAACCCTGAATTACGAGCGGAAAACTTATCACTGGCTCAATTTGGACAGATTGCCGATCTTGCGTTTAGTACTCAGGAGGATTAAATGACAAGTTCATTAAGTACGGGTCACGAGCTAAGTGATAAAATTAAGGTTGTTGTACACACCCAACATTTACCAGAGCATACCGCCAATGAGGCGGACAAATACGCTTTTGCTTATGGAATTAACATTGCCAATAACAGTGACGAAAGTGTGCAGCTTATCAACCGTTATTGGCTCATCATTGACGGCAATGGCAAACAATCTGAAGTAGAAGGCGCTGGCGTTGTTGGTCAGCAGCCACACATCGAAAGTGGCGATAGCTTTCAATATACTAGCGGCGCGGTACTTGATACCCCCGTAGGCTCAATGCAAGGTTATTACGAAATGCAGGATAAAGATGGCGCACTCTTTCGTGTACCCATTGATATTTTCCGCCTAGCCGTCCCTCATCAAATCAACTAGTTCAGAGTGTACACATGGCTGATTATATCGTGGGTGATATACAGGGTTGCTTGAGTGGCCTTAAAGTCGTTTTAAACAAAGTAGACTTTGCACCGGGTAAAGACACACTATATGCGGTTGGCGATCTTATTGGTCGTGGCCCTGAATCTTTAGAAACCCTCGCTTATTTGCACGGATTAGGTGATAGTTTTCACACCGTGTTAGGTAACCATGACTTAAATTTACTAGCAATATTCTGCGGTGTTAGGCGCGCAAAAAAGGGTGACAAGCTTGACAGCGTCATTGCTTCTGACAGGTTCGCAAAATATTGCCATTGGCTACGCCAAAAGCCACTTGCTCTAAGCCTTGGAGAAAATACATTGCTGACCCACGCGGGCTTATATCCTATGTGGAGTTTTGATAAAGCATTGGGCTTGAGCGATGAAATTAGCACAGCGCTACAAGGACCTCACTGGCAGCAATTAGTACAAAACATGTATGGTGACAAGCCCAACCGCTGGGCTGATGACTTGACAGGCGAGTTAAGGCAACGTTTTATCATTAATGCATTTACTAGAATGCGTTTCTTGGAAAAAGACCAGCGCCTTGAGTTTGAATGTAAAACCCCACCGCAAGATGCGCCTAAGTCCCTCACTCCGTGGTTTAGCGTCAACAACCCAGAATTAACAACTCAGCAAAGAGTCGTTTTCGGGCATTGGGCGGCTTTGAATGGCGAGACTCAAAACAGTCACTTTATTGCCTTAGATACAGGATTTGTTTGGGGAGGGCGTATGACCTTGCTTCGTGCAGATGACTGGTTGCGAGTGCAAAGCTAAAACGAGACCATATTCAAACACTTCCCTATTCATAATTTCCGCATTTTGTCATAAAACGTCTTCAGTTTTGTATTATATTAGTAACTGCTAAATGTGCTGAATGCGAAGCATTTCGTTATTATCTCAAGTAAAATTAAAAAGTTAGCTAATGTTAACCGCTTTTAAGTCGATACTACTTTCGTAGGGTAAATCTAAGCAGATTGTAGTGGTTATCGAATTTGATAAGCATTGTGTTAGGGACATAAGTAACGCAGGTATGATTGCCTTTGTTATTGTGTGAAACTGGCCTGTAAGAGATTAAAATATGTAATTTAGCTGCATTGCTGTTTGCATTCATCACACAATAAAATAATCGCCCTAACACCTATAATAAATAGATTTATTTGGAGAGCACACATGAAATTGACTGTAGCACTGCGCGTTGTAGGTGGGTTCGCCATTATTACTTCGCTGCTTATCGTCATGGGAATATTTTCACTCGCTACCTTAGATGATATAGATGACGCTACCGAAGACGTAAGTAATCTCGCTTTTCCGACGGTCAGCGGCAGTAGTCAACTCAAAGTGTCATTCTTAAACATGGGGCGCCTAACGGCAGAAGCCTACTACGGTGACGGTTTAGACAGCCTTGATGAAAAAAGCGAAGCCTTTAACAATAGCCAAAGCAACTTTGAAAACGAATTCAATACACTTAAGCAGGTAGTCAGCCAAGAGTCTGATTTAAAAGCCTCTTTAGCAGAAGTGGATGGCATTTACGAAGACTATAAGGTCAATGTATTAAAGCTGTTTGATAGCCGTAAAGCTGACCTTGCTATGCGCGATACACTGCGTGGTCAAATTGGCGATATTGAAGATAACGCCGATGACACCTCCTCACTGATCTTAGATTTCTCTGACCTTGACGAAGTTCAAAATAATGCCCAACTTGCCAAGGCTTCAGAATTAGCCAATCGCCTTGAAACCAATTTAATGTCACTTATCACAGTGAGCTCAGAATATATTAAAACCCAAAATTTGGTCAGGGCTGACACCCTAGGCAACGAGGTAGAACTGGTTGTAAACCAAATTCGTGAGTCTTTGAGTGGCATTCAAAACGCAGCGGGTGGCAACGACCCTAGTGGTACCTTGTCCGAAATCTATCAAATGACGGGGTCAGTCCTAGACTTGGTAAGCTCGTCAACGGGTGTGCTACAAAACCAAGTAAAGAAGATCAACAAACAGAATGAAGCCACTGCCGCTTACAGGGCCTCAGATGCCAACATCGAGTTAGCCATTACCAAACTTAATACCCTTTCTAAACTTGCCGATGATAAAGCATCGATAGCCAATGAATCGGTCAAAAGCTCAATTAGCTCTGGCAATCTACGAACCACATTTATTGTTATTATCTCGGTCTTAATTGCCAGCGTAATTGCCTTCTTTGGTGTGCGAGCTATTATCAAGCCGCTTAACAGAGTTAATGAGATGCTGAACATTGTTTCATCAGGGGATCTTACTCAACGTTTAGACGACTCTTCCGATGATGAATTTGGCACTTTGGCGAAAAACTGTAATAACTTGGTTGACAGCTTAAAGTCATTGATTTCAGGTATAGGCTCTCGCTCTGCTCAGTTAGCTGCGGCATCAGAAGAGACCTCTGCGGTGACCATGCAAACCACGACATCGATTCAAGAGCAAAAATCACAGATCGCACAAGTTGCTACCGCAACAACAGAAATGCACAGTACGTCCTTGGTTGTCAGTCAAAGCGCTGAAGATACATTGCGTCAAATTCAACATGCTGATGAAGAAGCCGAGAAGGTTAAAGCTATCTCGGAAGAAAACATTCGCACCATTGAAGTGCTCGCCCGTGACGTTGAAGAAGCGGCCGAGGTTATTAACAAGCTTCATCAAGACAGTGCCAGCATCGGCGGTATTTTGGATGTTATTCGTGGCGTGGCTGACCAAACTAACTTACTCGCATTAAACGCGGCCATTGAAGCGGCGCGCGCAGGTGAGCATGGTAGAGGCTTTGCCGTAGTAGCAGATGAAGTACGTACCCTTGCCAGTCGCACACAAAAATCGACTCAAGAAATTAACTCGATGATTGAAGTGCTTCAAGCGGGTGCTGAAAAAGCCGTAGCAGTAATGAACCAAGGCAAAGAGCAAACAACCGTTTGTGTTGAGAAAACCGAAGCCTCAACCAAAGCCTTGCAGCTCATTTCTGATGCCGTTCATAAAGCGTACGATGTTAGTTCGCAAATCGCTCAAGCAGCGAAAGAACAAAATGTGGTGTCGCAAGAAATCAGCGAGAAGCTAGAGAATATCGTGAATATCGCCGAAGAAACCTCTGTAGGCGCGCATCAAACGTCTGAATCAAGTCACGAGGTGGCCAAGCTTGCCGAAGAGCTACAAAGTTCTGTACAGCAGTTTAAGGTCTAATTAGCCTATATTGCGCTTACTTGTAGCGCAAAAAAAACCGCTACTTTTCGATAGCGGTTTTTTTATGACTAAAATGCGTTAATTATTCAGCTTCAAACAAGCTCTTATGCAGGGCTTTCACCACATTTGAACTGTCCTTTTCGCTCACTAACATAGACATATTATGCACGTTGGCACCGAAACAAATCATTCTCAGGTTAAAGTCAGACACTGCAGCGAAAATACGGCTCGATACACCAGCTGCACTGTGCATGTTATTGCCTACCACAGTCACCAAATCAAAATGCTCTTCAAGCTCAACTTCACAAATTTGGCTAAGCTCTTCGATCGTCTCACGGTTCAAACGCTGCAATACTGAATTAGGCGGGTTATCCAGAGTGAACGAGACACAGATTTCAGATGTCGTCACCAAATCAACACTTAAGTTGTGCTTGGCGATAATGGTAAATACATTCTGCAAGAACCCCTGAGCGTACATCATCTTAGGCGTTTTCACTGTCACCATAACTTGGTCTTTACGGCGAGTAATGGCGCGGTAAGAAGGTTCATGTTCACAATCACGAACAATCCAAGTACCGCCTTTTTCAGGCTCCTTACTTGAGCCAACAAATACCTTTATATTTTGACGAAGCGCCGGCTCCATGGTCGCTGGGTGTAACACCTTAGCACCAAATGTAGCCATTTCTGCGGCTTCTTCAAAGCTTAGCTCAGGCAAAGGTCTTGCTGCATCAGTAATGCGCGGGTCCGTGGTATAAACACCAATCACATCCGTCCAGATTTCACAGCTTTGTGCGCCTAAGGCTTCAGCTAATAAAGCGGCAGTAAAATCAGAGCCTCCACGTCCAAGGGTAGTGGTATTGCCTGCTTCGTCAGAGCCAATAAACCCTTGGGTAACCAGAACGGTTTTAGCTATTTCAGGTGCCATTAGCTTTGCCGCGCGCTGCTTTATGCCATCCAGTTGCGGAGCCGCCTGACCAAACTCGCTGTCGGTCAGAAGGACATTACGCACATCAAAGTTATCCGCTGGCAGACCTTGCTGCGTCAATACCTCGGAAAACAGCAGCGATGCCATGCGTTCACCGTGCGACAGCAAACTGTCTTTTAAATCAGGACGGTGGAGTATTTCTTCATGAAACGCCAATTGTTTCAATGACTCGAGTAACTCCAACAACTTATCGGCCACCAAAGTCGGCGCGCCTAAGTCATTTAATATAGCGAATTCAATGGCTTGTATTTGCTCAATGTAAGCCGAAATTTCATCTTTGGTCAGGGCCTTGTGTGCCAGCTCTACCAGAATGTTAGTTACCCCAGCTGATGCACTTACCACCACCACTTTAGTAGCAGGGTTGCCTTTTACCACCTTGGCGCAATTAAGCATGGTGGCGTAGGTTGCGACACTGGTTCCGCCAAATTTAGCTACGTTTATCGAAGAGTCACTCAATGTTTTTCCTAATTAGAATATGTACAAAAAAGATGCCATAAATTACCAGCTTTTTAGCGCAGATAAAGCACATTTTGCCTCTTTCTGTACACTTTTTGGAATAGCCTATGCGATAGTGATACCGGGCGTACTATTTGAGTATTTCAAAGGACGTCTCGCCCTTTATCATTTAATAATAAAAATCGCCAAATCCAGTCAAATTAATGGTGAAAATACAGTCAGTTAAGGAAACATAGACATGCTCCGATGCAAAACCATCAGCAGTTCATTAACGAGCGGGGTCATCATTGCTTTGCTCGCAACCAATAGTTTTGCTGCACGAGCCAGTGAAACCATCGCTAGGCCGTTACACGAACTCACCCTTCATGAAACACAAACATTATTGCGTAATAACACCATCACCGTCACCCAATTGAGTGATTACTATTTACAGCGAATCGAGAAATTCGACGATAACGGCCCTACGCTCAATGCCATCGTCACGCTTAATCAGCAGCTTGCTGAACAGGTGGCAGCGTTAGATATGAAACTTAAGAGTGACGCGCCAATGGGCACACTATTCGGCGCCATGGTGCTACTCAAGGACAATATTGACGCCACAGGTATGCCAAACACTGCAGGGTCTTGGCTGATGCGAGAACACGTTCCTAGTAAAGACGCCTACTTGGTTGAAAAGTTAAAAGCACAGGACGCGATTATTCTGGGTAAAACCAATTTGTCTGAATGGGCAAACTTTCGCTCCACTATGTCATCAAGCGGCTGGAGTAGTTTGCACGGGCAAACCCTCAATCCTCATGATGTAACGCGCTCTCCGTGTGGCTCTAGTTCAGGATCAGGTGTGGCTGTCGCCGCAGATTTTACGTTATTAGCGGTAGGTACAGAAACAGATGGCTCCGTTACCTGCCCCGCTGCTGTTAACGGTATTGTGGGCATCAAACCCACACTAGGCCTTATTAGCCGCAGCGGCATCATTCCCATCGCCCACTCACAAGACACAGCAGGCCCAATGGCGCGCTCGGTTGCTGATGCGGTCGTTATGCTTGAAGCCATGATGGGTGAGGACAACAACGATGCGAGCAGCATTGCCCCTATACGCTTAGTTGAGTATTTAAAAGCCGACGGACTTAAAGGCAAGCGGATAGGCGTGGTGCGCAACATGATGGGCTATCATCCACAACTTGACGACGTCTTTGAAGCTCAGTTATCTATATTAGAAAAAGCGGGCGCTATCATCATAGACAATGCCGATATCGACGATAAAGGCAGCTGGAATGAAGACGAGTACAGCGTGTTGCTGGCTGAGTTTAAAGCGGATTTAAATCACTATTTAACAAAGAGCAATGCACCAATAAAAAGCTTACAAGAGGCGATAGATAAAAATGAGGAAGCAAAAGAGCGCACTATGCCTATCTTTGGACAGGAGATATTCATTAGCGCCCAAGAAGCGCCTGAGTTAACGGATAAACGCTACCTCGATGCGTTACACAGCGCTAAACAAAAAGCAGGCAAAGACGGCATAGATGCCACACTCGCAAAATACAATGTAGATCTACTGATTGCCCCCACAACGGCACCTGCGTGGAAAATAGACCATATCGATGGTGATCACTTTCTTGGCTCAGCCAGCGGCGCGGCGGCAGTCGCCGGCTACCCGCACATTACTGTTCCAATGGGAGAAGTGTACGGCATGCCTGTTAATATGAGCTTTATTGGTGGAGCAAAGAGTGAAGGTTTGCTGATTGAGGCGGCTTATGGGTTTGAGCAAGCAACTCATGCGCGTATCACTCCGCTGTTGTTTTAGCGTATTAGACGAGCAAATTTTGACTGTAATACCAGTGCCCATCGGCATTGAAGCACACCAAAGTGAACTTGATAAGAGCGGCTAAAATGCCGCCTTTATCACCCAATTCAATTGGTTAGTCTTTTATCACTAATGTGTCGCCTACTTTTACACCGTTTTTAGCAAACCAGCCTTGATTCATCTCAAGTGCGTAAAGTACCGCTTGAGATGCCCCAACTGAGGTTAAGTCGTGGGGTTGCATCGGTTTAATATCGGTGATCACACCGTCACTGGTGATAAAGGCAACATCAAGCGCTAAAAATGTGTTCTGCATCCACATACTGGCTTTTTTGGCGCCTGAGAACTTGAACAACATTCCACATTGGCTACACAGCGTTTTACGAAACATTAAGCCTTTTGCTCTTTGCTCAAAGGTATAAGCATATTCCACCTCAAGAGGCTGCTGACCAATAGTAATGCTAACCAAAGGTAACGTCTGATATGACTCGTTTTCTTGGGCACTTGCCCCTAGCATCACACTTAAACTAAAAAAGCCTGCAAGCAAAACAGACGTGAACAAGCGAAGGGGTTTAATCAACATGTGTATTCCAATAATTTAGATAAAACCCTCGAAGCCAGCTGGCACGTAGCGTGTGAGCAATAACGGAGTTTTATTATTAATTCGGTTAAAACAAACTTAAAAACAATGGGTTAGTTTATTTATCAGACTAAAGTCTACTTTACCGGAAAACAGAAAGGAATAGCTCGAGGACACAGATTGTAGCAAATACGGGTTTAGCAATAAAAAAAGCCGAACTAGGCATTCACCTGTTCGGCTTACAGTATTTTATTCTGATTTAGTTATATAAATCAGTGATTAAGCAATGTTAAGAGCAGGAATAATCTTCTCTTTCGCAGCAGCTTCTGCTTGCTTGAACTCATCGATACGGTCGAAGTTCAAGTAACGGAAAACATCACCAGACATAGACTCGATCTTGTTCGCATATTCCATGTACTCAGCTGTAGTAGGGATACGACCAACAATCGCACCAACAGCCGCAAGTTCAGCAGAACACAAGTAAACATCAGCACCATCGCCTAAACGGTTAGGGAAGTTACGAGTAGAAGTAGACAATACTGTTGAGTTAGCTAATACGCGTGCTTGGTTACCCATACACAATGAACAACCAGGCATTTCAGTACGCACACCCACACGACCGTAGATGTTGTAGTAGCCTTCTTCCATCAATACGGCTTTGTCCATCTTAGTCGGTGGAGAGATCCACAAACGCGTTGGCAAGGTCTTGTTGTATTGCTCAAGTAGTTTACCTGCAGCACGGAAGTGACCAATATTCGTCATACAAGAACCGATGAACACTTCATCAATTTTCTCGCCAGCAACGTCAGACAAAGTTTTCGCATCATCTGGATCGTTCGGGCAACAAAGAATAGGTTCGTTGATATCATCAAGGTCAATCTCAATGGTTTCAACGTACTCAGCGTCTTTATCCGCTTGCATTAGCTCTGGGTTAGCCAACCACTCTTCCATTTTACGAGCACGACGCTCAAGCGTACGAGGGTCGCCGTAACCTTCGTTGATCATCCAACGTAACATAGTGATGTTAGACGTTAGGTACTCTGCGATAGACGCTTCAGACAACTTAATAGTACAACCTGCTGCTGAACGCTCTGCAGAGGCATCTGACAATTCAAACGCTTGCTCAACGGTCAAATCGTTCAAACCTTCTATTTCAAGAATACGACCAGAGAAAGCATTGACTTTACCTTTCTTAGCTACAGTCAAAAGACCTTGCTTGATACCGTACAATGGAATGGCATGCACCAAATCACGCAACGTGATGCCTGGCTTCATTTTACCTTTAAAGCGCACCAATACCGACTCAGGCATATCAAGCGGCATTACGCCTGTTGCAGCTGCGAATGCAACCAAACCAGAGCCTGCAGGGAATGAAATACCCATTGGGAAACGCGTATGAGAATCACCACCAGTACCCACGGTATCAGGCAATAACATACGGTTTAACCAAGAGTGGATAATACCGTCACCTGGGCGAAGTGAGACACCGCCACGGTTCATAATGAAATCAGGCAATGTATGCTGAGTATCAATATCAACTGGTTTAGGGTACGCCGCTGTGTGACAGAACGACTGCATGGTTAAATCTGCAGAGAAACCTAAACAGGCTAGATCTTTAAGCTCATCACGGGTCATTGGCCCAGTGGTATCTTGTGAACCCACAGTAGTCATTTTAGGCTCGCAGTAAGTGCCTGGGCGAATACCCTCAACACCACATGCTTTACCCACCATCTTCTGAGCTAAGGTATACCCTTTGCCAGTATCAGCGGGTTGGTCTGGCTTACGGAACAAGTCAGAAGCACCAAGGCCTAAAGACTCGCGCGCTTTTTCGGTCAAACCACGACCAATGATTAAGTTAATACGGCCACCAGCGCGTACTTCGTCTAGCAATACGTCAGACTTATACTCATATTTAGCCAGTTCAGCGCCTGTTTCAGCGTTAGTAATACGACCTTCAAGTGGGAAGATGTCAATCACGTCGCCCATGTTCATATTGTCTACGTCAGCTTCAAATACTAACGCACCAGCATCTTCCATAGTGTTGTAGAAAATTGGCGCAACTTTACCGCCGATACATACACCGCCGCCACGTTTGTTTGGTACGCCAGGTAAGTCTTCACCGAAGAACCAAAGGACTGAGTTAGTCGCTGACTTACGTGATGAACCGGTACCTACAACGTCACCCACGAACGCAACAGGGTGACCTTTTGCTTTAATTTCGTCGATTTGTTTAAGTGGTCCAATTTCTCCATGTACTTCAGGCGTTAAGCCGTCACGGGTCATCTTATACGCTGCACGTGCGTGCAATGGAATATCAGGACGTGACCATGCATCAGGTGCAGGTGATAAGTCATCGGTGTTTGTTTCACCGGTCACTTTGAATACTGAGTAAGTGATTTTCTCAGGCATTTCAGGGCGTGAAGTGAACCACTCGGCGTCAGCCCAAGATTGTAATACGTCTTTGGCGAACCCGTTTCCTGCGCGGGCTTTTTCTTCCACGTCATGGAAAGCGTCAAACATCAGCAAAGTGTGCTTCAATTCTTCAGCAGCAAGCTCAGCCAAATCATTGTTATCAAGTGCATCAACTAGTGTCACGATGTTGTAACCACCGTGCATGTTACCCAACAATTGGATCGCAGCGTCTTTGCTGATCAAAGGAGATGATGCTTCACCGATAACGATAGCATTTAAGAAACCAGCTTTAACATAAGCCGCTTCATCTACGCCCGGTGGAACACGCTCTGATAACAACTCAAGTAAAAAGTCACCTTCGCCTGCAGGCGGCGCTTTTAATAACTCAACCAAACCAGCAACTTGCTCGGCATTTAATGGTTTAGGTGGGATACCTTCGGCAGAACGTTCTTCAACATGTTTACGATATGCTTCTAACACAATTAGGACCTCTTGGTTGACTCAAAGAACACCGGACGTTCTTGAGTATGTCTATAAAACCGAGCAAGTATAAGGCTTATACAGCCAAAATAAAAATAACCTGTATGTTTATAGCCTTATACTGGCTATTCCCTACAAAAATAGGGGTTAATAGGATGTTAAGTGACGCGATAATCGTTTTTTATGACGTTAAAATACCCTTTTTCATTATTTCTGTTTTTATCTAGGGGCAAGTCTACTGTCACAGAATACACTTTGTACTTCCCTATAACTTACGGAGCAGCAATTGCACTTCAATGACAAGCTCGCTTCATAATTAGGTTGATAAATACACCCAAATAACGAATCACAATTTAACCTAACAATATCATCATGCTATATCTTGTTGAAATGTTTATCCTTTACATATCAGGGAGATATTATGAAATTGGTTAAATTTACCCTACTCGCTATTTTTACCCTTGGCGCGTATTTGCTGCTATGGCCTGTCGCTATTGATCCAGTCGCTTGGCAAGCGCCCACAGCCACAGGGTATGTTGGCCCATGGGCATCAAACAATGCATTAGCCGACTTAGATCTATTGTCGTTAGGTGACCATCATGGGCCAGAAGATTTTGCCCTTCGAGATGACGGTGTTATCGCCACAGCTACCCATTCGGGTGACATTATGCTACTGGCACCCAATACCAACGAATTTAAAACTTGGGTTAATACAGGCGGTCGCCCACTGGGAATCGAGTATGACCTACAAGGGAATCTATTGGTTGCCGACGCGATGAAAGGATTAATATCCATAACCCCCAATGGTGATATCAGCCTTGTCACAAATCAGGTAGACGATACGGATATTGTATACGCGGACGATGTAGACATCGCACAAAATGGTATGGTCTATTTCAGCGATGCCACAAACAAGTTTTCTGCCTTGCAATTCGGCGGCACATTACCCGCAAGTCTGCTGGAAATAATGGAACACAAAGGCAATGGACGCCTCTTGCAATACAATCCAGCCACTGCCGAAACTAGGGTATTACTGGAAGGCTTAACCTTTGCCAATGGCGTCGCGGTGAGTCACGATCAACGCTCGGTGCTAATCAATGAAACCGGCAGTTACCGTGTATTACGCTATTGGCTGAAAGGCCCAAAGGCCGGCAAAGTTGAGACCCTTATTGATAACCTACCGGGATTCCCTGATAACATCGCCCGCTCTCCTAGCGGTGGATATTGGCTCGGGTTTGCCTCCCCTCGCGCCAAAAGCATAGATGACTTATCTGAATCACCCTTTCTAAGGAAAATGATTCAGCGTCTGCCCAGCTTTTTGCAACCAGCAGGCAAAAATTATGGCCATGTCATTAAAATTGCCGAAAATGGTGAGGTACTGATGAACTTACAAGACCCTAGTGGTGCGTATCCCTTTACTACAGGCGTGCTAGAAACGGCTGACGCTTTATATATCAGTAGTCTTACGGCTAACGCCGTCGGTAAAAAGCCGCTTTAAGAAAGGTAACCTGTTGATCTGGATACTCTCTGTTAATCATCCCATCTCAGCCTGCAGAGGATACAGAAATTGGATTTAGGTTTTTGCTTTTAGCTTTTAGCTTTTTACGGTGACCTTAACCCCATCAGATGACGTGAGTAGTTGGGTCGGTGCGAGCCGACACCGGCCTCTGTAAAAATTTCTCTTGTCTCTAAAATTTTGTCAGGCTTAAAGTATGATAAAAACCCTCCCCTTTTATCGTTAAATCGAAACCGTCACAACTGGCGAGGCTTTGCGAGACATTGGAGCTCTCAGGATCTGTGGCACGGCATTAGCATTTCTTCATTCACAATATTGAGCTTAAAAGATGAAGGAAAAATTATGACTACGTCACTAGCACATAAACGTGTTGCCATTTTGGCCACTGATGGTTTTGAGCAAAGCGAGTTATTTCACCCATTGAATGCGTTAAAAGAAGCCAGCGTAAAAGTGGATATCATTTCTCTTGAGAAAGGGTCAATTAAAGGTTGGGATGAAGATAATTGGGGGGAGTCGATTAAGGTCGATTTGACACTTCAAGAAGCGAAAAGCGAAAACTATGACGCTCTGGTACTACCTGGCGGATTATTCAACCCTGACACCTTACGTACCAGCAATGCTGCCATCGCGTTCATTAAAGATTTCTTTGCCGATGAAAAACAACGTCCTGTCGCAGCGGTATGCCATGGCCCTTGGCTACTTATTGAAGCAGGTATCGTAAAAGGGCGTAACTTAACCTCTTATCCGAGCATTCAAACTGATTTACGTAACGCAGGGGCAAATTGGCAAGATGCACAGGTGCTGATCGATGGCCAAATCATCACGAGTCGTAACCCAGATGACTTGCCCGCATTTAGTGAGCAAATCATCAAAGCCCTGAGAGACTAACCCTCAAGCACAATAAAGCTGAGTTTCAGTACATTGAATTCAAATAGCAAAAAGCCACATTAATGTGGCTTTCTTTTTTTATTACTACTGTTTTTACGTCGGTTATCAGTGTTTGTACCGGCCGAGTTTCCAGTACCACCTGCCTTATTGTGTGGCTGATTGTCACTGAAGCGAGTTAAGCCCTGTTGGGCTTTTTTACCCTTCGCTGTTTGCTGAGCTTGGCCATTTCCTTTGCCTTTCGCATACGCTTTATTTGCAGAGCGCTTTGCATACTCTTTTTGCTCACGCCCTTTTAACTCATTACGGCTCTCAGCAGGTATCAAGCATTTAGCGCCATTGCCAATAAGATAGCCTTTCCCCATGTCGGTTAACGCTTTACGCAACATTGGCCAGTTAGCAGGATCGTGATAACGCAGAAAAGCACGGTGCAACCGGCGGCGAATTTCACCCTTGGCCACGGTCACAGCTTCACTTTTGTGATTCACTTTATGTATCGGGTTTTTCCCCGTGTGATACATAGTTGTCGCGTTCGCCATAGGTGACGGATAGAAGTTCTGTACTTGGTCGAGTTTGAAGTTGCGCTCTTTTAGCCACAGCGCCAAGTTCAGCATGTCTTCGTCTTCAGTCCCTGGATGAGCAGAGATAAAATACGGGATCAAATACTGCTCTTTGCCCGCTTCCATGGTGTACTTGTCGAACAATTCTTTAAATCTATCGTAGGTGCCCATCCCCGGTTTCATCATTTTATCCAGCGGGGCTTTCTCTGTATGCTCAGGCGCAATCTTCAAATAGCCGCCCACGTGATGGGTGACCAACTCGCGTACATAATTGGGATCTTCAATCGCCAAATCGTACCTCACACCCGATGCAATAAGGACTTTCTTCACGCCTTCCACATTACGCGCTTTGCGATATAACTCGACGGTAGGCGTTTGGTCAGTATCTAAATGACCGCAAATTTCTGGCCATACGCACGATAAACGACGACACGCTTGTTCCGCTTTCGGACTCTTGCAACGCAATTTATACATATTGGCGGTTGGGCCACCTAGATCAGAGATGACCCCAGTAAAACCCGGAACCTTGTCGCGGATCTGTTCAATTTCACGAATGATCGATTCTTCAGAGCGGCTTTGAATAACGCGCCCTTCGTGCTCTGTAATAGAACAGAAAGTGCAGCCGCCAAAACAACCACGCATGATATTCACCGAGGTTTTAATCATGTCGTAAGCAGGTATTTTTGCTTTACCGTAGCTAGGATGCGGAACACGTGCATAAGGTAAATCAAACACGGCATCCATTTCTTCAGTTTCAAGCGGGTAAGCAGGTGGATTAATCCAAATGATTCTATCGCCATGGCGCTGTGCAAGCGCACGAGCACACCCTGGGTTGGTTTCTTTGTGCAATATACGCGAGGTATGCGCGTAATGCGTTTTCTCAGCACGCACCACATCGTAAGCTGGCAGCATCACATAGGTTTTATCCCACGGCTTGCGACGTTTGGTTTTTGAGGTAAAAGGCTGTACCACAATCGGCTGGGCCTTTTGCTCTCCAATGGCCGCTTGTTTATCTGCCTCAGAAGAAACCGCGCATTTATCTTCGATGATTTCGTAGGGGCTAATAACAGGGTCAATTTTACCTATGGTGTCTAAATGTGTTGAGTCTACACCTTGCCAACCAGGCAACGGCTCTTTACGGATAACGGCTGTGCCGCGAATATCTTGCATTTGCTCAATGCTTTCACCCGCAGCAAAACGATGGGCCATTTCAATTAATGGACGTTCAGCATTACCGAACATCAACATGTCAGCTTTTGAATCAAACAACACAGAGCGGCGCACTTTATCTGACCAGTAATCATAGTGAGCTATACGACGCAAACTGGCTTCTATACCACCAATCACTACTGGTTTTTTATAGGCCTCTTTGCATCGCTGAGTGTATACCGTGACTGCACGATCTGGGCGCTTGCCCCCTTCATTATTAGCAGTGTAGGCATCATCGTGACGCAGTTTTCGCTCTGCTGTATAACGATTGATCATGGAGTCCATGTTACCTGCGGTCACGCCGAAGAATAAGTTCGGCTCACCTAACTGCATAAAGTCGTTTTTGTTCGTCCAATCCGGCTGAGAAATAATCCCTACTCGGAAACCTTGTGACTCAAGCACGCGGCCAATCACCGCCATGCCAAAGCTGGGGTGATCCACGTAGGCATCCCCCGTAACAATAATGATATCGCAGCTATCCCAACCTAAGATTTCCATTTCTTTGCGTGACATGGGTAAAAATGGCGCAGGGCCAAAACACTCAGCCCAATATTTGGGATAAGAAAAAAGACCGCGCTCGGCTTTCATACGCTCAGCAGGCTGGCGTTTAACAGGCGATTTAGCGACAGGTTGACTCAGGTTGGACATACAACTCCACAAAAAATAAAAAGTATTAAAAAAGCGCTCAAGATGGAAATGCGAAAAGCGCTTAAAATTTGACCGCGGGAGTATATACCTAAAGTACTTTTTAGCCCAGTAAAGACCGCAAAAAAGGCAAATAATTACCGTGGGGAATAGCAGACACTGCCCATAAGATTAATGGGCAGTTTAACGCTGTAACAAAGCAATATATTACATAGTGCTTATGAGTTGCTTGGCAGAGGCTGCTCCATTAAGGCATCGAACACGTCACGTGCTGGGTAACCATCTGCAATCATGTCTTTTGATAATTGAAATTGGCGAATACCGCTTCGTGTACCCGGTCCCAAAATACCGTCGGCCTTGCCCACATCAAAGCCCAAACCATTGAGCTTATCCTGTAGCTGACGCATTTCATCTACCGTGTAATCCGGCAGCTCAGGCAGCGTTTTAGACAAGGTACTCAAACCAGCAATACGATCCGCTAAGTGCCCCACAGCGATGCCGTAATACTCTGAGTTATTCCAGCGCAATATTACATTAAAGTTTTTATAGGCTAAAAATGCCGGCCCTGCATGACCCGCAGGCACCAGAAGCGCACCTTTGATATCAGCGTTACCGATGGCATGGCCGTCAGTACGGGTGACGCCAGCGCCGTTCCATACAGAAAGCGCTTTGGGATCATTCTTGCCCGCTAAGGTATAATCGAATGAGTCAGGCAGGCTCACCTCTCTGCCCCATTTGTAACCTGATTGCCAACCTAAATTTTTCAAAAAGTTAGCCGCCGAAGCCAGCGCATCTTGCTCGCTGTCCCAAAGATTGATTTGGCCGTCTTTATCTCCGTCAACTGCGTATTTCATATAGGCAGAGGGCATAAACTGTGTGTGCCCCATGGCACCGGCCCAAGACCCAACCATTTTTTTGTCGTCTAGTTTTTCACGATCAATGAGCAACAGAGCTTGCATTAATTCACTGGAAAAATAACGGCTACGGCGATTGTCACACGCCAAAGTGACTAGCGAATCAATAACCGGGCTTTTTCCCTTGTAAGAGCCAAAATTCGTTTCTAAGCCCCAAAAAGCTAAAAGGTACTGAGCTGGCACACCGTATTCTTTATTTAACTCCCCCAGAAAAGCACGGTGCTTGGCCATCATTTGCTGGCCTTTTTCAATGCGCCAGGTATTCACCCGTTTTTCAAAGTAATCAGTAAAGGTTTGAACAAACTCAGGTTGATTCCGATCCAGCGAGATAATTTTTTCTTTGTATCTGGCCCCGCCAAGCACTTCATCGGTAACACGCTTAGAGACACCGGCTGTTTTAGCTTGCCCCTGCAAGTCAACAACACATTGTGCAAATAAGGCTTGTGGGCTCGCCACCTCTTGGGCCTCACTTGCAACATCCTGATCACCTGACACATTCATGTCAGTGGCATCTTGTTGAGCAGCCACACTGATGCCGCTTAGCAATGAGCAACATACTATGGCAGATAATTTCTTTAACGCAGTTTGCAACGGATATCCTTACTAATAAAAAATGGGTAATCACATAAGTCACCTTATGTTACACCTATGGTAATAAATCATAGCTTTGACTGAGTATCGCTTAGATTAGCCTTTGCCCTTCGCACAAATAATTAAATACGCCTATTCAATTGTTGAGATAAGCTCATGCCAGAATGGGCAGCTCTTAGCAGTTCTAAACGCAACACCGCTTAACGATTATCGTCGTTTTTGATTTCGCCTTGTCGGTCATCAATGCCTGCTATTTTTCTGCGCCATACGGATTCAGCCATAATATCGGTGTTAAGTTCAACATGGTCAAGCCACGTTTTACCAATCAGATGATCAAATTCGTGTAGGAAAATGCGTGCCACAAACCCATCTAAGCGCTGAGTGGTCGGTGTTCCATCGCGTTGCAGATACTCTATCTCAACCCAAGTCGCCCGGCGAATAAAACCACGTAAACCAGGCACAGACAAACAGCCTTCCCAGTCCTTTACTGTTTCCTCGCTACTTTGTATCACTTTGGGGTTAATTAACACCAAAGGTTCCATGTCAGGTGCATTTGGGTATCTAGGGCTGGGCCGTGATGCAATGATCATGACTGCACGCTCATCAAATACTTGCGGTGCTGCAATACCGACCCCATTGGCCTCTTGCATGGTCGCGAGTAAGGCATCAACAAACTCCTGAAACGCACCGGTTTCAATATCTGTCTGGGAGACTGATTTGGCTGGCGTGCGCAAGATAACTTCACCCACTTGTGCAATTTTCATCATGTTATTTATCTTATTCTTTTCATAAATTAACTGACCAACTGCAACTCGGCGAATTCCCGATAAAGCGCATTACTGGCGATTAATTCTTGGTGATTACCTATTGCCACTATCTGGCCTTTATCCATCACGACTATGCGATCCGCATTGATTACTGTGGCTAACCGGTGGGCAATAATTAAAGTGGTCTTTTCGCGCATTAGTTCGTCCAGAGCCAGCTTGATAAACTGCTCATTGGCTGCATCCAGTGAACTGGTTGCTTCGTCCAGCAACAAAATAGGTCGATCAGCGAGGATTGCTCTAGCGATAGAGATTCGCTGTTTTTGCCCACCAGATAAACGTACGCCTCGCTCGCCCAAATAAGTTTGATAGCCTTCCGGCAACTGCTCAATAAACTCATCGGCTCTGGCGGCTTTAGCAGCGGCTTGCACGTCTTCATCACTGGCATCCGGTCGTCCGTAGCGAATGTTTTCGGCAACACTGCTAGCAAAAATCACTGACTCTTGAGGTACGAGGGCATATTGTTGGCGTAAAGACTCTAGCTCGAGCTCAGCTATATTCACCCCTTCTAAACTAATTTCCCCCGATTGAATATCGTAAAACCGCAGCAAGAGTTGGAATAAACTCGATTTGCCAGCGCCGCTTGGGCCGACTAAAGCAATACGCTCGCCAGCTTTTATGTCAAGAGAGATATGCTGTAATGCAGGGCTGTCAACAGCACTGGGATAGCTAAAATTCACATCCGTTAAGGTTAAGTTGCCTTGCACCTTTTTTGCTAACAATTGGGGCGTTTCAGGTTCAAGCACTTCACTCTCGGTATGCAATAACTCCATTAAACGCTCGCTGGCTCCGGCAGCTTTTTGAACTTCCCCTATGACCTCGCTTAGCGTGGCGACCGCGCCGCCTGCCATAACGGCATAGAACATAAACGCGGTAAGCTCACCGGCGCTAATACTGGCAGTTAACACCTGCTGCGCCCCTAACCAAGCGACTAAGGTAATGGCGGTCATGCTGATACCCATAATCGTGGCCATCATCAAAGCACGAAAGCGAATGCGGCTATTGGCCGCTGTCATCACATCTTCTACCCGACCGGCAAACTTACTTCTGTCAAGATCCTCATGAGAATACGCTTGAACGGTGTGAATTTCATGCAGTGACTCATCCACGTAAGCACCTAAATCTGCCACTCGGTCTTGACTGTTTCTGGCATGCAAACGCACTTTGGCGCCAAAGAAACGAATTGGCAATAATACAATCGGCACAGCAATCAATACGTACAGGGTCAACATGGGGCTGGTGATTAACATCAGCAATAATGCACCAATAAAAGTAATGCCTGCGCGCAGTGCCATTGACAGCCCCATACCCACCACCGACTGCAGCACGGTAGTGTCACTGGTAAAGCGTGAAATGACCTCGCCGGTACGTGTTCTTTCAAAAAATGCGGGGGGTAACGTTAGCAGGTGAGAGTACACAGATTGGCGAATATCTGCGCTGACGCGCTCTCCTAGCCAAATCATTAGGTAAAATCGAAAGTACGCTGCAATACTGCCCAGTAGCGCAATAGCCACCACCACCAGCATCATTTGATTTAACATGGTAGCGTTATTTGCGACAAAGCCTTCATCGACCACGACCTTTACACCTTGGCCCAGTAACAACCAAGAGCCTGAACCAACAATAAGCGCGCTTATGGCACACATTACCTTTGTTTTATAGGGTGCGAGTTGGCCAAATAACCAGCGCATTAGGGTAAGAGTTTTTACAGCTTTCACAGGTGTCCTAATAATGTTGCCAACGCAAAATAAGAGTGACTCAACAATATATTTCACATTCGACTGATACAGATTATTAGGATGTTGGGGCACATTGCTTCATTTTAAATCAGCTCTTTTAAATCACGCCTTAATATTGTGTTAAGCCACCATCCATAAGATTCTCTGCCATCGTGAACCTAGGTATTAATCTGAGATGAATAAAGCGGCCGCCCAAACACCAACACGAAGCGAATGGTTACGGGCTTTTAAAATTCCCCCTCAACTTGTCATGCTGCTCGCAGCGCTATTTGTCACGCTAACGGGCAATCACACCTTTTTCGGCCATCTTGAGACAATTTACTCTTGGCAAAATAATGCATTATTCATCTGCTCAGTTGGCGCTATTTTATGGGCATTGACATCTATTGTGACAATCGTATTAAATTGGTTTATGCCGGTAAAATTAGCGTTATCCATCGTCCTTATTACGGGGGCAATATGCAGCTATTTTACCGATGGTTTTGGCGTTATCTTTGATATCAACATGATGCGTAATATGTTTGCCACTGACACCGGCGAAGCGGCCGATATACTCAACTTTGGTTTGCTTAGTCACGTCTTGTTATTTGGAGCGATCCCGATAGTTTTTTTTAATCTGTTGCCACTGAATAAACAACCCAGATTAAAAGACATTAAACGCCGCTTTTTGATGACGGGGTTTACCTTAGTGATTGGCATAAGCGTTATCGGCGGCAGTTTATTTGCTTTTAGTGGTCAGTACGCGAGCTTTTTTCGTGAACACAAATCCGTGCGTTATTACACGAATCCAATACAACCTATGTATTCATTGGTCGCATTTCTGACGCAAAAGGTTCGCTCTGCTGCTTCCAGGCAATTCGTATTCCAAACGTCCCGAGCTGCCATTCCAGACACAGATTTGCATCGAGAGCTCGTGATTGTGGTTGTCGGTGAAACAGCTCGCGCTGATCACTTCTCAGTCAATGGCTACGAGCGTGAAACCACCCCTTTGTTAGCCAAAGAAACTGATTTAGTCTCTTTCAGCCAAATCAGTAGTTGCGGCACATCCACCGCAGTTTCAGTACCTTGTATGTTTTCCATTCTGGGTCGTGATGACTTTGATGCAGACAACAGCAAAACCACAGAAAATGTGCTAGATATTGTGGCTAAAGCCAATATTAGCGTGCAATGGCGGGACAATAATTCTGATTCAAAAGGGGTCGCAGAGCGCATTCCCTATATAAGTTACAAAACTAGCGAAACGAACCCAGTTTGTGATGAAAAGCGGCAACCCAAAGAGCAAAAATATAGAGAGTGTCGTGATGAAGGTATGCTTGATGGGCTACAAGAATTTATTAACGGACAAGAGCAAGACATACTCATTGTACTACATCAAATGGGCAGCCACGGCCCTGCATATAGTAAGCGCTACCCGTCAGCATTTGAAAAATTCACGCCAGCATGTCAAACCAGTGAACTATCAATGTGCAGCGACGAAGAAATTATCAATGCTTATGACAATACCATCCTCTACACAGATTACTTTTTAGCAAAAGTCATTGGGTTGTTAAAACGCAACACTCCCCGTTACGAAACAGCCATGATTTACGTCAGCGATCATGGTGAATCTTTAGGTGAAAACAAGGTCTATTTGCACGGTTTACCCTATATGTTCGCACCCAAAGCGCAAACGCATGTGCCGATAATAGTGTGGGCGGGTGCATCTTCGGATATTGATATTGAAAAAACCCGTGAGTTAAAAGATTCACCTAATTCCCATGATGCATTGGCTCAAGCCATTTTACTAAGCATGGAAGTTGATTCAGACGTAAATCTCCCCCCTATACCCCCGTTGTTAATAATGAAATCGGATGACTAAAAGGAGCTACTAAGCCAATGCGGACCAGACCATTTTTATCAGTGTCAGTATTTTTTGCACTTGTGGCTACTTTTCAAACAAAAAATAGCTAACCCTTTGATTTTAATAAGGGGCTCGAAATATGCATAATCGTTTTTCGGCATGAAAACGTCTATGCACTTTTGGGATGTTCTATGCTGATGCTTATCCCGCTCGGGATACTAACAACAATAAATTATAATTGGCGTTGTGCAGTATAGAAGCGCCCTGAGGTGAAACAATGAACAAACTGACTCTGCCACTGTCCTGTGGATTCAATTATTTACTTAAAAAAACTAGAAGAACACTGTGTGTATCTGGAGCATCACTACTGATGTTTGTCAGTTCAACAGCATCCGCCACGCCTATCAGTGATATGTATGTGTTCGGTGATTCGCTATCGGATACTGGCGCATTAAAAACACTCCTCCCTGCAGCGTGTCCTACCGCCCCCTATTTTGATTGCCGATTTTCTAATGGCCCAGTATGGGTTGAGCATTTGGCTAGTGACTTAGGTGTATCCGCAAGTACTGCTTATACAGGCGGCACAAATTGGGCCATAGGCGGCCAGCGCAGTGACCAAGTACTAGATGGTCAAATAAACAATTATCTCCGGGCCGCTAGTGACATGGCAGATACCGATGCACTCTACGTGATCTGGGCAGGTGGCAATGATTTTTTGCAAAATGATCCCGTCGGCACCTATACCCCGGGCGATGCAGCGCAAAACATTGTTGACAGTGTGACCACTTTAGCAATGGCGGGGGCGATGAACTTTCTAGTGCCGAATTTACCCATTGCAGCACCTTGGGCATTTGAATTTAATGCCGCGTTAGCAAACGGCTTAGATGGCATCAGTAGCGGGTTAAGCATCACCCAACTTGATGTGTTCAGCACATTTTTAGATATATCAATGAACCCCGGTGATTATGATCTAACGAACGTATCAGCTCCCTGCGTTGACTCGGCAAATATGACCGTGTGTACGAATCCTGATGAGTATTTACTTTGGGACTCAGTTCACCCTACTGCCGTTGGTCACCAACTTATTGCCTCTGCCGCACTCGCCGCTTTAGCAGTACCTGAGCCCGCCTTACTGGCGCTTTTTGGTTTTGGCATGTTGACGCTGGTACGCACAAGACGGAAAATGCTCCCTTAATACCACTCCAGCAGAAAGCCCTCGTCAGAGGGCTTTCTATTTGAGCTAGAAGCTGTCAATTTAATGCTGTTAGCGCAGCTAATATCCTACCAACGCCGCGTTCATATTGGGTTATTCACTATCAGAATGTTTAGCTTGCCGGATATCTATAATCGATTAAGGCTTGAGCTGGTACCGGTTTACTAAAATAGTAGCCTTGAACTAAGTCGCAGCCGAGCTTATCTAACAACATAAGTTGCTCATGAGTTTCAACTCCTTCAGCGACGACCTCTAGGTCTAAACTATGCGCCATTGCGATGGTTGCTTTGACTAAATCAAAGTCCTCCTTATTCACAGTGATGCCATCAATAAAGCTGCGGTCTATCTTTAAAATATCAAATGAATAGCGACGCAAATAACTCAACGAAGAGTACCCTGTACCAAAATCGTCCATCGATAATTTCACACCTAACTGGTGAAGCTCTTCCAGCGCCTCTTCCACATAGGCATTACCAACCATTAATACCCCCTCCGTTATTTCAAACTCCAAATTTTGCGGCGAGATTTCCTCTTTGCTCAATGCCGATAAAATAAAGTTAATTAGCTCTTTGTCCCTAAATTGCCGCGGCGATAAATTGACCGCAATGGTATAGTTTTTGTTATGAATACACGCCCACTCCCGCAAAAACTCTAGAGCTTGTTCAATAACATATTTACCAATGGGCACAATTAACCCGGTATGTTCAGCAATGGGGATAAATTCGTCAGGCGGCACATGACCCAATATCGGATTACGCCAACGAATTAATGCTTCAGCACCGATTACATTTCTATTTTGCACACTAAATTTGGGTTGGTAAAACACCTCAAATTCTTTACGCTGAAGCGCTTGATTGAGCTGCCCTTCGATTTCGAAACGGCGCAACATAATGGCGTTCATTTCTTTTGTGAAAAATGAATACGTATTTCGTCCTGATAATTTAGATTGGTACATGGCAGCATCAGCATGGCGTAACAAATCAGAGGCACTGCTGCCGTTTTCAGGATACGTTACAATACCAATACTCAAGGTCAGGATCAGCTCCTTACCATCAATTAGAAACGGGTCTCTGAATACCCGAAGTAGGTTTTCGGCCACCTCCTTTGCATCGTTATCACCAGCAAGTGCCCGTAACAACACGATAAATTCGTCCCCCCCTAAGCGCCCTACCGTGTCCGCCTTTCGCAAGGCTAAGGTTAGCTTGTTAGCCGCCTCAACTAGGAGTTTGTCGCCTACTTCGTGGCCTAATGAGTCATTCACTTTCTTAAAGTCGTCTAGATCTAGAAATAGCAGAGCGGCTTTTTCTTTGTTTCTTTGCGCCTCTTTAAGCATTTGCGATAAACGATCCAGAGACAAGAAGCGATTCGGCAGCAAGGTCAAACTATCGTAATAAGCGTGATGGCGTATCGTTTGAGCCGCCTTATGCTGCTCAGTGATATCGCGAACGATCACTACTATTTGGTTGTACGCCTTAACATGGCTCAGTCTTGCTTCGAAGTAGCGAATACCGTCTGGCAAAGTGAGTTCATATTCAAAGGTAGAAATACCCTCTTGCTCAACCACCCTTTTATTAAATAGCGTATACTTGCGTGCCACCTTGCGTGGAAACAAATCTGTAATGGTGCGTCCGACGCATTCACTTGGCGATGCACCGAGATATTTGTCATCCCCCCCATGAGAATCAATGATGGTGCCGTCTTCTTCCATCAAGAAGAACAAATCAGGGGTGGCCTCAAAGACCGCTTCAAGCATGTTGTCTTTAAATTTTGCTTGCGCTTGGGCTTGTCGTACGTCGGCGAGATCGATATCAATGCAGTACATTTCGTGCTTATTGTGTTCATTTGTGAACAAAACATGGCTCGAAAATACGTTAACATCGCCACCATTTTTATGGCGCAATGTCAGTTCTTCAGCAGGAATTTTAATGCCTTTATTGATCCAATCAGTGTGGGCGGCAATAACGGGTTCACGCATAAAGTCGGGAAAAATGAGATCTTCGAGTTTCTTACCTAACGCTTCTTCTTCGCTATAGCCATAAAGTAACTCGCTGCCCAAATTCCAGTAAATCACATTCCGCTCTTCATCGTATCCTTGAACAGAAAGAGCATCTACCTCGTCAAACAACTGATACACAGCGTCTTTTATGGCTTCTTGATGGACTATCATAGTACTAAATTGACTGCCTCTTGGTTAGTGTAGATAAGCTTTGCCTATCTTTAATAATCAATATCGCGCCTATGAGCAACAGTGCGGGCATGAAGACAGCGCCTGAACTCTTATATGAAGAATAAACGCTAAAGTTGAACTGCGCAATTTAGCAAAGAAGAATTGAGTCTCCGCTTCAAATGCAACTGAAACCCTCATGAATAAAGGAGAAGTTAAATTACCAAAAAGTATACAGTAATTCCCAAGCTCAAAGGATAACTAAAGTGGTCTAATTTTGAATAAGTATGATAATTAAATAGCAGAAGCTCGATTTATAACAAACCGGATAACGCTCGACGTGTTAATACTGATTTACGGTCAATACTAAATTGGCGTATTTTTATACTCAGATGTTGGCCACAAAAGGTCTCAAGCCTTACGCGATGTAACGCCAAAGCGCTTCCCCCCAAATCAGACCAACTATGGTCATAGCAATAAACACTCCAGCAGACCCCATGTCCTTCGCTCTCCCAATGAGTGGATGATGTTCAAGAGAAATACTGTCAGCCAATGCTTCTAGTGCAGAATTGACAATTTCAGAAAATAATAAGAACAGTAAACTGATCGTCAGGGCTAACCAGTGCAACGAAGATTGTTTCAACAGAAACGAACAAGGAACGAGAAATGCGCATAGTAATAATTCTTGGCGAAACGCTGATTCATACAACCACGCCGCCTTGAGTCCTTTAAAAGAACATTCAGCGGCTTTTACTATGCGTCTCAGACCGGTGCCGTTCAATTTATTTGATGGAATATGCATACATACCTAACAGTAAAGATGGGAATGTTTTCCCGAATGAATGAGTCATAATCATTATCCAGTTTCGCCCAGTACTGAACGTTTTTTATGATCGAAAAACAGCTTAAGAATGAAAGCGCAAACACACCAACAAACTAAAGCACTAGCAATATCATGAGACATAAAGTGTGCACCGCGCAATTGCTGGGCAAGCCCAAAACACAGACCAAGTAGCATGCCAGGCAGAAACCATAGATTAGCTTTGCCCCTACAGGGCGTCTTTGCGCGCCAAACTTTGGCGGCGAAATAAAGACTAAAAAATGCATAGCCTCCTGACGCGTGTCCTGCGGGGAAACAATGACCAATACCTAATTGAGTGCTAAATATGTCAGTTAAATACACATACTCCCCTTGTCCCCCCAGGCCTTTAATATCCCATGGGCATGGCAAAGTAGTGACTCCTTTTAGCAAGGAAACCGTGCTAATGGCCGCTAAAGTAGAAACACATAAATACACTCCGACTTTACGCTGCCAAGCGTAACCAAAGCCTCTCCAATAACTCACAAAGGTTAGGCTAAGCATTAACAGAATCAATATGATCACTAGGTAGCGCCCGCCTTTATGAGCGACCGTATCTAACCACCAGCTATTTTTTGTTTGCCAACCATCGCTGTAAACATAAAATTTTGCGGATAAATACTGGTCAATACCACCGTACTGACAAGCGAATATCAAGAACAACGGGACACAAAAATACACGATAGAAGCAACACGCACAGAGATAACGGCCTGTATAATGATTAACACCCCAAAGGGTATCAGAGAATTATTAACGCAAACTTAGGGCATAAACTATCGGCCGGGCTGCACGGACTCGGGCACTGGATGAGGGGCCTCAGGAGGTTCGCTATTCAATATAGCAAGCACCAACACAAAGAAGCACAGCACCAAGTTAAACAGTGGAAGTTGCAACGCTGGCGGCATCAAATAAATCAGCAAGACAGAGGGTATCCATACTAACCAATTCGTCACTATCGTAGTGGGTAAGTAGAGTAATAATAGTCGTTTATCCAATAGCTGCATGGTACGACGTACATTGAAATGCGCATCTTTGAATTGATAACAAATCGTCAGTAGTGGGCATGTGAACAACGCACTAAACACAAACTGGTCAAAAGCGATTTTTTGGATCAGGGTAACGGCATCAGTACCATTGCCAAACAAGGTAATTTGCAAACCATAGAATGCATCTACTAACCAACCCATGAAGGCCCAAAGTAAACAATAAAATACTAACTGCCGGGCAGGTTTAAAGTGAATTTGACCGGATAAGCTTAAGTACATAAAAGGCAGTAAGCCGCCGAACACCGCAGTAGACATCACAGCGTAAACCACACCATAGTGCGATTTGAGATCGGCGAAAAAATTAAACACAGGTTCGCTTGCAGGCCAATAGAAAAAGCTTAAACCAATGCCTAATGCAATCAACTGTAAACACATGGCAGGGATGAAGTTTAGTTTTAATGCTCGGCGGATGTTCGAAACCAAAAGAGAATGACTCATAAAAAATAAATGTCTCAAGTATGCATGGTAACTATGCTAAAAATGCGGATGTTAACGTCATCTATCCCAGCGGGACGTGCTAACGTAAATTCACGATGTTCAATACTGTAATGATTAGCCCTAACGTACAATCTTAATCATCAATTCCGTAAGCCTGTTAGCGCAAAAAGCAAACTTAAGCCCTATCACTTGGAAGTAGCAAACCGTTTGGCTACGCCAAAATAGCGGAATAGCGCGGCTGCTCACGTACACCTATTCAATGCCTTTGCCGTCTGCCCTTGCATAAATTCGTTTATTTTCACATGATCCGGGCTCCAGCCGAGCAAAAAACGATGAAAGTCAGCCCATACAAGTGGTATCAACCCTCGCCACTCTTGCTCTAGCTCTTCAACCCAGCGTTTTTGGACCCCTTGCGTATCTGAAGAAAAAATCGCCGCTCTAAACTGCGCAAAATAATAATCAATATAACTATCGTGTTTTTTGAATAGCACAGGGCCAGTCAAACAACTGCCTAAGAAATACATCACATCCTTGATGCCAATTCCCCTGCCTACGTACTGAAAGTCCACTGCGGCAACGGTTTCACTAGCGCTAAAGCAAATGTTCGCTAGTTTTGCATCGCCATGCAACAGTGTTTGAAAACGCGCATTGTTCAGTGCCTCATCAATACGCTGGGCATTGTCCTTGAGCTCGCCCTGGGGCATTACGCCAAACTCAGCTTGGCGAGTAGCCAAATACCAGTAACAACCAACGGGCCACAATGTCGATGTGTCTATGTTGATAAAACGCGCGTGAAAATGCGCTAACCAACTCAGCACTGTTTTAATTTGCGTTTCTGTAGCCCGTGCATATACCAAATCAAAACCACTACTTTTCAGGTCCTCCATGATCAAGGTTTGCGTCTCTGGGTGGTTCGTTGATTTAATCAACCCGATAAACTGCGGTACATAACACGTCTCATCGCAACGCCCAGCGAAAAATTGGTAAAACTCGGCTTCTACTTGGTAGGAGCGCACTTTACGTTGGTGCCCCACCTCACTGTGCCACCCTCGAGGATGGTGCACCTTGGAGGGCGGCGCGACATGCTTCACAATCACGCTCTTGCCTAGCTTAGGGCTATCGTAACGGGCAATCTCACCGTACTCGCTCCACAAATTTTGCAGTAGCTCGCGTTTTTCAAGCTTAGGGTCGTCAAAGTACTCGCGTAATCTAGTCAATAATTGAGTTTGCATGGGCGCCTTGCTAACAAGTAACACGGTGAAACAAGATAGATCCTCATTTTGCCCTATGGTTACTTTGGCAATCAAGGCTTTAGGCTGTCACAATAGCGAGCTGTTAACGCCCTACCGTTATTCGGCGTCAATTTCGTACACAGGACCAGAACAACATGACCATTTACCAAGGTAATATTCGCAAAATGCGCGTATCCACCGATGCTGAACATCTTGCCCAATATCAATTGCCCATAGGCGAACAATTCATTGATATGAACCCGCTGATCGGTAAAGCGCTTAACGTCAGTTTCGATAACCAGATCAACTGCGTGCATTGCCAAGCAAAAACCAAGAAAAGCTTCAATCAAGGCTACTGTTACCGCTGCCTAACGACGTTGGCACAGTGCGACACCTGTATTATCAAGCCTGAACTTTGCCATTATGACGCCGGCACCTGCCGTGAACCTAGCTGGGGCGAAGCAAATTGCCTGTCAGATCATTACGTATATCTCGCCAATACGGGGACGATTAAAGTGGGGATTACTCGTCATGTCAGCGATGCAGTATCAAGTCGCTGGCTCGACCAAGGTGCCACTCAGGCGATGGCCATCATGAGAGTGCAAAACCGCCTAACAAGTGGTTTAGTCGAAACTGCCATGAAAGAGTTTATTGCGGATAAAACCAATTGGCGCACCATGCTTAAAAGCCAACCTGACACTGCCGATTTGCAGCAATTAAAAGAAGATCTCATCACCGAAATAGAAGATCAATTAGACGAAATTACCGAAGAGTATGGTTTTCAAGCCATCGATATTCTTGATTTACCCGCGGTTGATATTCATTACCCAGTGGACCAATATCCAGAAAAAGTAAAGTCCATCAATCTAGACAAAGAACTGTCTTTCACTGGCGTACTACAAGGCATCAAAGGCCAATACTGGATGTTAGATGGGGATCGCGTGATCAACATGCGTAAGTATTCCGGTTACCACCTAAGTGTTGAAACCCCTGAGTAACCGCATTAAACACGGCGCTTTAAAACCTTAGCCAAGCGTTTAAATGACATAAAAAATCGGGCGCAGTTTGCACTGAGCCCGATACAAATAGTCTACTTCATTATTGCGAGCCCTAAGTGCTTGTTTCCAGGCTAAGGTCGCTTCTACAGCGCAATATTAGAACGTGACAGATACCTTACCGTAAACAAAACGGCCTGAGAAACCAAACGGTGAAAACCCTGAATAAGGGAATAAGCGTGAGAACGTACCCACATCTTCCACCAATTCACGGGTAGTATCAGGGTAAACATCAAATAAGTTGTTCGCCCCTAATGTTAGCGTTAGGTTGTCTGTTACGTCATAACCAACGTCCAAATCTGTGACCCATTTTTCGGGCAATACTTCGTTGGTAGCTGGGTCACTTGATGGCTCTTGCGTTTCACCGTAGCGCGTTGTGCGAAGGGTTGCGTGCCACTCATCCATGGTCCACACTGCACTTAAGTTGAGCTTGGTTTTTGGTGAGCCTACTTCAAAACGACGCAATTCAACATCCGAGAACAAGTTGCCTTGATCCACGCCAGCACCAGCAAGTACCGCAGGTGGGTCGATGATGTCAGTCACTTCATTTTTGTTGTAGTTAAAGCCCGCATTAAAGGCCACATCACCCCAGTTTTGAATGTCAGTATTGTACGACGCCACCACATCAACCCCTGATGTTTCGCTGTCAATGGCATTCAAGAAGAAGCGCGCACGGTTTGCCCCCGTACCTGCTAGTAAGGTTTCAATCCCCTCACCGGACAAGTTATTGGACAACACAATACGATCGTCAATTTTGATATTGTAGTAATCCACTGACACACTGAAGTTTGAATCTGGTGACCAGGTAATACCCGCGCCGTAGTTCACCGCCTCTTCAGCATCCAATCCAGGTGAGCCTAACGCTTTTGCCACATCACTGTTGGGTGCAAACGTGCCAGTTTCAGTTGGTTCACCGTCTACAAATACCGTCGCGATAGAAGTGAAATACTGCTGCTGCAACGATGGCGCTCTAAAGCCAGTGGACACTGACGCCCGCAGAGCTATTTCTTCTGTCAGCGTGTAACGGGTGGCAAACTTGCCGTTTACCGTTGAGCCAAAGTCAGAATAATCTTCATAACGAGCAGCTACAGTCACATTCCAGTTGTCCGTGATATAGGCTTCTAAATCCACGTATAAACTGACGTTGTGACGACTGTTGTCACCGGCTGATTCGGGGGTAAAGCCAGGAAATACCTGTGAGCCCGCAGAGCCACCAAAGGTACCTTGAACATAAGACGCTTCTTCACCGGCTTCAATTTCGTAGCCTTCACGGCGATATTCAGCACCTACCGCCACGTTGACGCCACTGGCTAGGCCAGACACATCAATTTCGCGGCTAAGGTCTAGGTTAATGGTCAGTTGGTCGTAAATCAGCGTACCAGCATCAAACACCGTTTGGCTCGTTGGCCCTAGTGAGGTGTTTAAGCTGTTTTTCACGCCGAACTCAAACTCATCTTCACCGTATACGGCAGAGAGGTCGTAATTCCAATCACTCATAAACCCTTTTACACCCGTGGCAAATGAATAATCATTAATGTCAGAGGTTATAATAGGTAAGAAGCCATCGGGGTAAATCGCTTCGATGTTGCGGCTGTCTTGGGCACGGCGATAAAAACCTCCACCTTCTCCTTCACGGGTGCTGTACGAACCAAATGAATATATTTCTGCGTTCTCGTTTAGCTCAAAGCCCGCGTTATAAAACACCGCCATGTCTTCAACATCGCCATTGCCAAAGTTATGATTGTAGCGATCCCATGTGAGTTCGCGGGGATCTAACGAGCCATCTTCTAAACGCGAATAGTTTTCTCGTTGATCATAATCAGAGCGATTACTGGCGCTGCGATCACGAAATTCAGCTGACAGGTTAAAGAAACCATCATCCCCTAGTGCAAACCCCATGTTGGCACGCATGGTAGCGGTTTGACCATCGGTTAATGCGCGATCGCCACCTTCGGTAAAGGCAAGTTCGCCGTTATCATCAATGCCGACGTCTTTTAAATCAGACACACCATCCATGGTCGTTACGTTCGCACCGTACGTGACTGACGCCGAGCCACCGCTGCTGGCACTTTTCAATACAATGTTGATAACCCCTGCAATCGCATCAGAGCCATATTGCGCTGCTGCGCCATCGCGTAATACTTCGATACGCTCAATGGCGTTAGCAGGGATCGCATTTAAGTCGACCGCTGACGAACCACGCCCGGTGGAGCCATTAAGGTTAAGCAGCGCGTTTGAATGGCGACGCTTACCGTTTACCAATACTAGCGTGTGATCCGGCGCTAAACCGCGCAGTTGTGCAGGTCGAACGTGGTCGGTGCCATCGGTCAAAGACGGTTGAGGAAAGTTAAAACTTGGCAACAAGTTGCCCAGAATCATATTGGTTTCAGTTTGCCCAGTAGTGCTAAGTGAATCGGCACCAATGATGTCGATAGGCACTGGGCTATCTTCAACCGTGCGCCCTAATCGACGTGAACCGATAACACTGATTGTTTCTAAATCATCTGCAGCTTCAGTCGCTTGCTCCTGAGCGTAAGCGTTTGCTCCGCTCAAAATTGCAGATGATGCACTCATCATTAATGCGACTTTTAACCACTGATCTTTGGCTTTGAAGGTATGTGTTTTTTTCATTGTGTTGCATGTCCCAATGTCAATGTGGAGTAATCAACACTGCACCGTCTTCTGTTATTGCTTTCTGTCCGGCCAGAAGTACGATTTATTATTGTTTTTATCACAGGTGATGTGGTTGCCCAGTTACCTAGGCTGCAACACTATTAACACGAAAATCATTCCGCGGCGCACTTCCACATACTTGGTTACAAATTTAGAGAAAAATGTTGATAAACTAAGCATCAGAATCAAAGACTTAACGTCTTTGAAAAGAAGTAAAATAGCTATCAAACACCCCGAACGTCGGCCAAATACCAACACCTGCTGTAAACAGGTTTTATTTTTAGTCTTGTCATCAATCGTGTCGGCGCTCACAGAATGGCAGCGCTGTGCGAAAGAAAAGTTTTCCTGCTTTTTTTCTTGCTCTCTTTCCTACTCATCTGGTGTGAACATCTACCTAGCTAAGCACTGATGCAGTACACTTATATCGGATATCGGATATCGCATATCGCATATCGCATATCAAAGCTTTATCCCGCACTGTGTATCAGTGGGCGGTATCAGTAAACTGCTGCAGTAATCTGACGCGCTGCAATTTGTCATTCGTAAAACCACAAAGGACTTGGCATATCAAAATTCTACACACCTCTGATTGGCACCTAGGGCAAAACTTTTTCACTAAAAGCCGCAAAGACGAACATCAAGCCTTTTTAGACTGGTTACTTAACGTTATCCAAGTACAAAAAATTAATGCTGTTATTGTCGCGGGGGATATTTTTGATACCGGCACGCCGCCAAGCTATGCCCGTCAAATGTACAATCAGTTTGTGGTTGAACTAAGCAAGCTCAGCTGCACCTTAGTGGTCTTAGGGGGCAATCACGATTCTGTATCAACCCTAAATGAATCTAAGCAGTTACTCGCCTGCCTGCACACCCATGTTATAGCCAACACCACGGATAACTTGGAGCAACAAGTTATCGAACTAACTGACGCTACAGGCCGTGTAGGCGCTATATTGTGCGCTATTCCGTTTATTCGCCCTCGGGACGTGCTACAAAGCCGAGCAGGTGAAACCAGCGAAGACAAAAAGCTTGCCCTAAGCGATGCCATAAAAGCCCATTACGCCAGCATTTTTCAGCTTGCCGTTGAACGTCGTAGTCAACTTGCCGATAACGGCAATGGCAATGCGGCTCAAGGTAATCGCAACGTCAGCAGCACGAGCGTCCATATTCCTATTATTGCCACTGGGCATTTAACGGCATTAGGGGTAAGTCAATCGGAATCCGTGCGAGAGATTTACATCGGCACATTAGACGGCTTTGCGGCTGATGGTTTCCCCCCAGCGGATTATATTGCTCTTGGCCATATTCACCGACCGCAAATGGTCGCTAAATCTGAGCACATCCGTTACAGCGGCTCGCCTATCCCCCTGAGTTTTGACGAGCTTAAATCACAGAAACAAGTGGTGATCGTAGCGTTTGACCAGCAAGGTCAGCGCAGTATCGCCCCGTTGGATATTCCGATGTTTCAACCTATGGCCATGCTCAAAGGGGATTTGGAGAGCATAAAAACGCAACTGACAGCATTTCCCCTTCTCACGGAAAAAACTAGCACTGAAATAACTCGCCCTGAAGCAACTCGCACTGAGGATGACGGCCAAGCTAACAATCTCAGCCAACCGCAAGTGCCCACCTCAGCAAAGCCCACTTGGCTGTGCATTCATGTTGACGTGCAAGACTACTTAAGCGATTTACAGCAAAGCATTCAAACCTTGACCGAGGGGCGCAATGTGGAAGTGCTTCAATTACGTCGTACCCGCACCAAAGCAAGCCAAGGGTTAAACCAAGCTAACAACGAAACACTGGCAGAGCTAACCCCCTTCGATGTGTTTGAAAAGCGCCTCGCCCTTGAACATTTTGAAGGAGAGCAAGACCAAACCCGCTTAACGAAAATTCGCCATACCTTTGGTGAAATAGTGGAAGAAGTTCGCCATCAGGAGGCTAAATAATGAAGATACTTAGCCTGCAATTTAGCAACCTCAACTCATTAAAAGGCCAATGGAAAATAGACTTTCGCCAAGCGCCTTTTGCCGATAACGGTGTGTTTGCTATCACGGGCCCTACTGGGGCAGGCAAAACCACCTTGCTGGATGCCATCTGCTTAGCGCTTTACCATGAAACCCCGCGCTTAGGGGCGCTATCGGCCAATAACAACGAGATCATGACCCGAGGCACAGCCGAGTGCAGTGCCGAAGTGGAATTTGAAGTAAAAGGCATGGCCTATCGCGCCTTTTGGAGTATGCGCCGCTCACACGGCAAGCCAGACGGTAAGCTGCAAGCGGCGGTGGTGGAGCTAGGGGACGTTGCCTCAGAAAAAGTGCTGGCTAGCCAAATTAAGAAAAAGTCAGAGCTGATAGAGCAAATCACCGGGCTTGATTTCGGTCGCTTTACTAAATCCATGATGCTCTCTCAAGGGGAGTTTGCGGCGTTTTTAAATGCCGATGAAAAGCAGCGCGCCGAGCTATTAGAAGAACTCACAGGCACTGAAATTTACGGCTTGATCTCTGAACGCGTACACCAACATTACAGCCAAGCGAAACAACAGTTAGCCGAGCTTGAAGCCCAAGCCAAAGGGGTACAGTTGCTCAGCGAAGATCAAAAGCAAGCCTTAATGGATGAACAGCAAGACTTACAAGGGCAGCAAAAAGAGCGCCAAATACACATAAGTGCTAAACAAGATCATATGAACTGGTGGCAACAACTTGACTCCGCTCAAAGTGCACAACAGCAAGCCACACTGCAGCTGACCCAAGCTCAACACGAAAAAGAGCAGCAAAAAGAGGCCTTACAACGACTGGCCAACAGCCACCCGAGTGAAGCGCTGCGAGCGCCGTTTGAGTTATTAACCGACGCTCAAGCCCAGTGCATTAACGACGAAAAGGCCTTGAATCAAAGCCAGCAGCAACTGCAAACAAGTGACGCTAGCTTAGCGCAAAGTAAAACCGTAAGTGTGGCAGTGAGTAATGAATTTCAGGCAATCAAAGCGACATACCACGCACAAGAAACCTTGCTCAACGAAGAGGTTATTCCCCTAGATAACGAAATACGTCAACACCAAGACCAGCTCACCCAAACCAACGCGCAACATGCTCAGTTGAGTACAAAACATGCACAGCTTGTGCAAGATGTTGAAAACACCCAGGCGGGGATTAATAGTCAGCAGCAATCGTTAAAACAAGCCAATGACTACTTAACCGCTCGTCCCTCTGATGAAGCACTGAAACAGTATTTAGGTCAGTGGCAGTTGCAAGCGCAACAAATCAAAAAAGAACAAACGAGTTATCAGCAACTGGCTGAAAAGTGTAAACAAGAACAAAAGCAATTACACCTAGCCCAACAAGACGCTCAGCTTAACCAGCAGCAACATGAAAAAATTAATCAACAAACCCACGAATTGGAAAACGCATATCAGCAACAAGCCGAGCTGCTAACTAAGCTTGAAGAGCATGGTGTGCTTGACGCCCAAGAGCAGCAGCTCAATACATTACAAGGCTTAACGCCGTCACTATTGGCGTTAAAAAACAATCAGCAACAGTGGCAACAGCAAACCCAAGAGCTAACCGAAAAACAGACTCAGCTCGCTGATAACCTAGCGCAACAAAAAAAACTGAGCAATGAACGAGAAGCCATAAAACGTCAGTATTTGGCAAAAAGCCAGCAAGTAAAACTGCTTAGCCAACTTATCAGCCAAGAAGAGCAACTGATTCACTTTCGTGCAGCTCTACAAGATGAACACCCCTGCCCTTTGTGCGGCGCTAAAGAGCACCCGCTTGCCTCTGCAGCGGCGGTGGATATTCCTGATACCGTCACGCAAAAACAACAACAGGAAAGCGAACTGGCGCAGTTAGAAGAGCAAGGCAAAGAAATACGCGCGAAACTGGATGCTTTCTCGCGCGGTGAAACCGAGCTGAAGCAACGTATCGATTGGCTCAGTACCCAACAAGCACAATTAAGCCAAGCATGGCCTGAGATGTGCCAAGCCCTAAGCCCGTTACTTGATCAACAAACTAACCAACAACTTACTATTGATAATGCTGACTCGCTTATGGCCATTGAAAATCAATTCAACCAACAAATTCAGCAGTTACAAAAGCAGATAAATCAATTAAAAACCCAAGCTCGCACATTGTTAGCCAGTAAGGAAAAATGGCAACACAGTCAAAGTCAGAGTCAAAGCGCCAGTTCAGCCTTATTACTAGCCCAGCAGTCAGCGAAAAACTTAGAAAGCAGTGTGCACAATCGTAGCAACGACCAGCAATTGGCCAATGAGACCTTAACTTCATTGAGCCAAAGCCTGTTAGCGCATATTCAGCAACACGGCTATACCCCGCCCGAAGCGGATAATCTGCTCCAATGGCTAACAAGCAAAGAACAAGACGCCAAGCAATGGGAACACCACGCCAATCAGCGCAATGAGGCGACGGTGCAAATAGACAAACTCACCAGCGCCCAGCAACATCAGCTCAGCCTATCAGGCGACATCAAGAGTCAGCTAACCGCTATTGAGCAGCAACGCCAAACGTTACGCGCACAACTTGAGAGCCTAAGTACTAAACGCTTTGGCTTGTTTGCTGATAAATCGGTTAAAACAGAGCGCGAGACATTAAGCGAAAAGCTGCGCACATTAGAAGCGCGCCACGAACACGCTCAGCAGCAAATGCGCCAAAAAGAGCAGGAACACAATACCCATTTGGCTAACGTACAAAACGCCCAAACCCAGTTGCAACAAAACCAAACCCGCCTGCAAACGCGGCAAAACGAATGGCAAACCAAGCTCCTAGCCAGCCCCTTTGCCGACCAGCAAGCCTTTGAAGCCGCCTTACTTGATGAAGCCACCCGTGCGACATTACAAACACTCAAACAAACCTTGGATGACAACCTAGCAAAATCTCAGGCTTTGCTTGAGCAAGCTAACACCCAAGTCAAAACGCTGTTGGCACACAACAATGCCACCCAGTGGCAACTACAAACACGCGATGCGGTTATTGAAGCCTTAAATGCCCTGACCGAAGAGCAACACAAGGGGAACAAGCGTGAAGGTGAAATCAGCCAAGCGTTGAATTTCGATAAACAGCGCAGCAGCGAGCAACAAAATCTATTTAGTCAAATTGAATTACAGCGAAATGAATTTGAACATATTCATTACCTGCACTCGTTAATTGGCTCGCAAAAAGGGGATAAGTTTCGTACGTTTGCCCAAGGCCTCACCCTTGATAATTTGATGTACCTGGCCAATAAACAACTAGAGCGCTTGCACGGCCGGTATTTACTCAAGCGCAAAGCCGATGCCAGTTTAGCCCTTAGCGTGATTGATACCTGGCAAGGGGATATTCAGCGCGACACTAAGACCCTCAGCGGCGGCGAAAGCTTCTTGGTCAGCCTAGCACTGGCACTGGCGCTATCAGAACTGGTCAGTCACAAGACCAGCATCGACTCCCTGTTTTTAGACGAAGGTTTTGGCACCCTAGACAGTGAAACACTGGATATTGCCTTGGATGCACTGGATAACCTGCACGCCTCGGGAAAAATGATTGGGGTTATCAGTCATGTTGAAGCCATGAAAGAGCGCATCGTAGCGCAATTGGCAGTGACCAAGAAAAGTGGATTAGGGGTGAGTGAGCTTGATAAGCGTTACGCTGTGCGTTAAGCAAACGCGTTGCTTGTTTATGTGCTGCGCACACTGAGATTACGCTGCGCTTAATTATGGCCTTCGGCCACAGGGCACAGGGCACAGGGCACAGCTTCGCTGCGTTACGCACTGCGTGCGCCAAGCAATCGCGTTGCTCACTATGCGCTTCGCTAATTTATGGCCTTCGGCCACACAGCACAGCTTCGCTGTTCACACACTGCGTGTGCTAAGCAATCGCTTCGCTCACCGTCATCCATGACGTTTTTCAAGCCTCATCCATGAGACCCGACATACTTTTCTTCAACAGCTAAGAAAAGTACGCAAAAGAAGCCGCCTTCCAGCCAATTTTTTGATCCATATTTTTAATCGACTTTAATGTCAGAACGGCGAAAGGTAACGTCCCTGTAGAGCACTTCTCTAACTAAGCTCTTCGAAAACTTATAATTCAAAACGGAGTTTAAACCCGTCCCTGGTGCCTCACCCAGCTTCGCCATCCATGGCGAATCGTTCACACGATAGGAGCGTTGCTCCTAAAAGCCTCGGGCTCACCCCTGTCTGGACATCTGACAAGCCAATTTAAAAGATGGAAAATTGGAGTCGTGGAAAAGCCAAAGCATGCGCTGCGCGCACTAAAATCTGAGATGCTCGGGGTGACTTGAGTCGGGAAAAAAAAGCAGCGACAGCGTCGCCAACAGAAATGGCTACGCCACTAAGGAAGCTGCGTTTTCGAGCTCGGGTTGAAACGATTTAACATGAGGGCCCTGTTAACTCGCCACCTTTTAAACTCGTAAGGTGAAAGAATTGAGTAACTTTACCTGTCTTATGTTTTCCAATATAAAACCTACTTCTTAGAAGTTCTCATCTATTGGATGTATGCAAAGCTACTACGCCCATAAAGCGCTTTTTTAAGGTGTTATATCACGATAACAGCTCTGTATATCACTGTGATTTCGTAGGTTTCATATTGTAAATGAAGCATCTTGCTTCAAAAACCTACCCCGTATAGATCACCTAACAATGTTAGCGATTTGCACACTGATAATAGCATCGATGATAATAGCATCGATACGTTATGTATCAGGCGGGTAACAAGATACGGTCATTCGCTACTCATTTGTGGTGAGCCATCAAACAGACAAGGCTAATCTAGTGACATAAAGCTATGAGAAGGCGTTAAATTTAAAATGATAAGAGGTACACAATGGAGTTTACGAACAAACGCACCATGCTAATTACAGCATCTTTAGTATTATTGGTGGCGATAACACAGATTATTTATACTACCCTTTATGTTGCTGAAGTTGGCTTTTCAAGGCAAGTTTTATGGGGGCTAGAAGCATTAATATTTACTGTTCTTGTTGCTTTTGCCGGTGCATCTATGGTGCAGGCAAAAAACTGTCAACTAGGATGGTCGGCTATTGCATTTAGTGCTGCGATTAACATTGTGCAGGTGAGTATAGGTCTGACTTTGTTTTCAACATTTGGCAAAGTTGCGGGTAGCGTAGAAGGGGCACAACCGTTAATTGGTGGCGTGGTGGCTTTGTCTTTCATGATTTACTATGCCGCGAAAGTATTATTGGGCTTAGCAGCACTTGTTTTTGGTATGGCAAGTATCGCTAAAGGCGGCAAAGTGATAGGCGGCGTTACAGCGTTAGCGGGTGTAGTTGCCATGTTTGCTAATGGCATATTAATTACCTTTAGCCGTGATGGCTTTCTTCCCTCAGGCGTTGCTGGTGGTTCAGGTGTAGTAGCAACGTTACTTTTAGCGATATGCTTGATAAGTCTTTACCGTAAGGAAGATTAAGGCTTACTGCCTAACCACTAAAAGTCTTTTTAAAGAAACAATAAACATCGGTACATAGCGTATGTGCCGATGTTTTTGTATGTAGTAAATTATGTGGCGTCAAACCAGAGCCGTTTAAGTATTAGGCAAAGGAATTTCAGACACCCCGGCCCTTATTTGTGGCCTTCGGCCACGAAGCACATCTTCGCTGCATACACACTGTGCGTGCCAAGCAATCGCGTTGCTCACTCAGATTACGCTGCGCGTAGGGCATGCGCTGTGCGCACCAAGCAATCGCGTTGCTCACTATGCGCTTTGCTTATTTATGGCCTTCGGCCACACAGCACAGCTTCGCTGTTCACACACTGCGTGTGCTAAGCATTCGCGTTGCTCACTGGCGTCCATGCCTTTTTTCAAACGAAATCCATTTCGTCCAACTGACTTTTCTTCAACAGCTAAGAAAAGTAAGCAAAAGAAGCCGCTCTCCAGCAAGTCACTTTTCTCGGCAACTGCTCCCTGCGTTGCTCTACCTTCCAACATCCATGTTGGTCGCCTGCGCTTCTCGCCTAACACTGGCCGTGAAAACGCGTTCCCGACGCGGCTTTCACTTAAATGACATCCATGTCATTAATCCAGAGTGAGTCTTCAATGCTCGGGGTGACTTGAGTCGGTGGAAAAAGAAAAAAAGCAACGGCTACGCCGCTAAGAAAGCGGCGTTTTCAAGTGCGGATTTAAAATGAATTAACATGGCTGTCCTGTTAATTCGCCTTGCAGCCATAACCTCTCACTAAGGGGCAATAAGTGGTTTGTTATATTTTGGTACTGGAATACGTTGAGATTAGGAATAGTGCCATTGAACCTGCTAAATTTACAGCCAGCTCTGCATGACGAGCTTGCGGTTTTACTGGTAATTTACCTTGTCCGTGAGCGTCGCCCAGTTTATTTCTAAGTGTTCCGAGACCATTAACGATACCAGAGCACCCCCCAAGAATCTGTTTGAATATTTGTTCAGTATGCTGTTCGGGGGCTAGGTTTAATTCTTTAGCCGTCATCTTGTAAAGTTCAGACAATTCAATTGAAGAAGAGTTATAGCTGATTCCTTTATCATCAAGAATGTGCTTACAAACACTTTCTAACATTGACCTTGAGATAGTAATTGCCCCCTCAGGATCTGATGCTTTTCGTTCAAGAGCCTTTGCCCACGAGAAATGAATACTCTCTGAATCGAAATTACTTAGAACTTCATCAATAGTTTTCTTTGCTGGATGGTCTAAGCCGCTTTCGACAAATTCTAATATAGGATTAAAAGCATCCCATATGAAGCGCCTACGCTCTGCGTAACTAGGAAACTTTGCCTTTATAAACTCCCAGAACTGAGACAAGTTTCTGTTTGTCTTTATCCAACGAGGCATCATCTCCGAAACAACCGGAGAATCTAATATTTCCTGTCTGATGATTTGATAGTGCCCATCATTTGCATCACCACCGGTAGCTTTGGCAACTAGTAAGTTCTGAAGGTACTCGACTTTATCTAGCTGGTTTTCTAAATGCTCTAGTCCTTGCAAAATAAAAACTTCCTATTAACAATATAACGCTACTCTGACAGTAGAGTATCCATTTTCTTTTTTAAAAAGTGATTCAATAGCTTTTGACCACCATCAAATATGGTTTTAAATGGCATATCTTTGAATTCGGATTTTAGTTTATCAAATACTTCTTTGTTATTAAGAGTGGCGGCAAAGTCATGTCCTTTTTGGCTGAGCCTCATAGGGACATCAATGATGTATCTGTTACTATTATTACTGCCTATTCCAAGAGATTCGAGGTTATAACACTCTTGTTTTTCATTTGTAATAAGATCATTATCGATGCAAAGCTGCATATGAAAAATGAAGTTCTCATTCAGGTTATCTTCAATACCAACTTCAACACCAGATTCAATGAGATCTTCATAAGTAATATGTGCACTTTCTGATTCTAGAAATGCCGAAAAAAGGGACTTGTAAAACTCTAGGTCAACTTTCACCGAAACTCTCCATGTTTGTATAACGCTCAAAACCGCGTCGCATCTACGCGTCCGACTGATTTTTTTTGTTAGCATTCTTTTTCATTATGACGTTTTCAACAAGATACCGCTTCAATACACCTTTCGCGGATGTAACTCTTCTCGCATGAAACTCAATTTTACCTTCACCTTCACCACCTTGAGCATAATGCATAGACCAAGTGACTCTTTTGCGCATTGTTTCTGTAGCTTTGTCAGGCACTTTAAAAGACACTGTACGCCCTTTCTGATCTTCGTAAAATCTACCGATACCAGAAAGAATATTATACTTTGTAACGTTTCCATAAATTCCAGTTATAACTTGATTTTCGGTTTTGATTGATACGCTTTTTAGAGTTTCCGAATTCATGTCAATAACATTACCAACTCGTGGCCTTGCTACTGTAATGGTTATATCTGGATTATTTTTTATTGGCCGATGTGCTTCTTCTAGGGCTGACTCTAAAACTTCCTCAATATCGCTTATGAATGGCTCTACACGTTCCCCTAATTTTCTTACGGTAGATGTTTCAGGTTCGAATACCTGATCTAAAGTTTTTGACCAAGTCCATTTCAAAATATCCCAAAATGCAGCAGCCACAACACTAGCGCCGATAGCTTCTTTGTTATCAATAAATAAAGTCAATACTTGCTCATAGCTTCCCTTCTGAGGAGGACTAACAAATATTTTTGCACCTGTTGCTCTATTGCCCTTTCTTTTTACATCCCCATCGTTCAATAACGCATGAGTAGTAATTGCTATAGCTCGCGCAAAACCATGAAGAGAAACAGAGGCATCATACATATCAAGTCTGTGTAAATCTGCATCCCCGCCATTGTAGGATAATTTTATTTGTATTGATTTCATAACTTCCTTTTACTTCGAAATTTCACTGAAGAATGCTAACAATATTAATATTTTGCAAAATTCCGTGCTTGCATCCGCGTATTAATCACGGCATGTTTCCGCCTTTCCCTATGTGTCTTTTTTAGCATACACCGTAACTTGTTGTACAGGTTAAATTTTTTCCAACTTTATGTTTTTCTTTGCACATAAATAAGCGAAGCGCATGCTTTGGCTTTTCCACGACTCCAATTTTCCATCTTTTTAATTGGCTTGTCAGATGTCCAGACATGGACGTCTGGACAAGGCGAAGCGCTTTACATGGATGTTTCCTTTCGCCGCTCTGGCATTGAAGCCAATCAAAAATATGGATCAAAAAATTGGCTGGAGATCGGCCTTTCTTGGTGACTTATTTTGGCTGTTGAAAAGAAGTTACTGGCTCGTAGGGACGAGAGTCATACTCGTCATGGATGACGATAAGCGAAGCGCATGGTGAGCAACGCGAATGCTTGGTGTGCGCAGCACATAAGTGAGCGAAGCGATTGCTTAGCACACGCAGTGTGTAAACAGCGAAGCTGTGCTGTGTGGCCGAAGGCCATAAATAAGCGCAGCGCATAAGTAAGCAACGCGCATGCTCAGTGCGCACAGCGCATAAGTAAGCAACGCGCATGCTCAGTGCGCACAGCGCATAAATAAGCGACGCGCATACTCAGTGCGCACAGCGCATAAATAAACGAAGTGCATGCTCCTTAAAAACAAAACCCCCTGGGTATAATTGTTTATTCATAATAAAAATAGATGCTGAGGCTTCAAGTTGTAACCACCCGGTAACCGCATTGTTACTGACTTGTAAACAATTTAGTGTTTAGTCTGATGCCCAGTGAGCCCTTTCACGCCCATTGCTGATGCTTGAGCGGATAATATTTAGTCGGCATACTCGATTTTCCTATTAGCCAATACTCTTTTGAGAATGTTCTATGAATGCGGAAACACGCAGTTATCGACGCTATGTCCTGTTTATTCTTACCTTGGTTTATATCTTCAATTTTGTTGATCGCCAAATTTTGGTCATCCTGCAAGAGCCGATTAAAGCGGAGCTGGGGTTATCTGATACCCAGCTAGGTCTATTAACTGGTTTTGCGTTTGCTTTGTTCTATGTGGTGGTGGGTATTCCTATCGCTCGCTGGGCTGATGTGGGTAATCGGCGCAATATTGTCAGCTTAGCCCTAGTCGTATGGAGCGGTATGACCGCGGTATCAGGCTTGGCGCAAAACTATACCCAATTACTACTGGCCCGCATTGGGGTCGGCATTGGCGAAGCTGGTGCGAGCCCGCCTTCTCATTCAATGATTTCAGATTACTATGCGCCTGAAGAGCGTGGTGCGGCCATGTCTATTTACAGCATGGGCTTGTATCTGGGGATTTTGGTGGGCTTGCTGTTAGGCGGCTGGTTGGCAGATAAAATCGGATGGCGTATGGCGTTTTTTGCCGTGGGCTTGCCCGGTATATTAATGGCCGTTGTCGTGCGCTTAACCTTAAAAGAGCCCCCCCGAGGCGGTTCAGGCATGGTCTCTGACCCGAATGTGGGCGAAAAATACACCTTTAAGCAAACGTTGGGGTTCTTGTGGAAGTCTAAACCGTTTCGTAAAGCGGCCTTTGCTGCCGGTTTCTGTGCGTTTACCGGTTACTCTACCTTAACCTTTATCCCTTCGTTCTTAATTCGTAGTCACGGTATGAGCATCGCGGAAGTGGGCGTTTCTCTTGGTCTTATTATTGGTTTCTCTGGCGTCATTGGCGCCCTCAGCGGCGGTTTTCTAGCTGACAAATTCGGCAAGATGAATTTGCGTTGGTACATGTGGGTCCCTGCCATTGGCGTGCTGCTTTCTGTGCCCTTTAGTCTACTGGCATTGAGCCTGGACTCGTTGACCTTGGTGTTGGTGTGCATCTTTATCAGCAATGTATTTGGCTCTTGTTACCTTGGCCCAACGATTGCGATTTCCCATCATTTGGTCAAACCGTCGATGCGTGCAACAACCTCGGCAATTTTGTTCTTTATTCTCAACATTGTCGGTTTGGGTTGTGGCCCTGTTGTCACTGGCGTAGTCAGCGACTATTTTGCCCCTGAATACGGTAGTGAATCACTGCGTTATGCATTGGTTTTCTCTAGTTTGGTGATTTTGCTGGCAGTAGTGCAATACATTCGCAGCGGCTCCGCGTTATCAGCCCATGAAGCGGCTAAACCATCGCCGAAGGAACCTGCTTCAGTTTAAATGCTAGCCCCTGTGGCTAGCGCAAAAAGTGCGCTAGCCAAGGGCATTGGCCTTGCGATATGGCCCTTGGTAATCAAATAATCGTTCGGTGACTTGCCAGTGGTGTTTTTGCTTTTTGGCGATCACAAAGTCAGGTGTTGGTAGATAGGGCAAAAACGGTTGCAACTCTTCAATGGATTCGAAATGAATTGACTGGGTGGCGCTGGCTAATCTTCGGGCGAATACATCATTAAAGCGTTGTCGCGCTTTTGTATAATTGAAGCGAAAGGTTTCTGATAGTGTTAGACCATCTTCATCGTGGTAGGTGATTTTTATGCTCTTGTCCGCCTGGTTGATCACAGGTGTTATGGCGGCGCAGCGTAGCACTTTATTATTATATAAATTTAACGCCTTTCTTAATATGTCGTCAGGGTCGATGAGCTTCTCATTGCAGTGATGGCATTGTCTGGCAGCAATGTCGTTCTCCTGATTGCAATAGGGGCAGTGTTTAAAGCGAAAGCGATAGCTGCATTGCAATGTGAGTTGTGGGCCATCGACGGTGTTTGGGCTATCAAGGGTGTCAGGGCTTTCAATCAAGCCTTGGCAGCGGCGACCAAAATGCTCAAGTATGTGACCCTCTGCGTCTTTTCTCCCCCAAAATGCATTAGCAAAACCACATTGTGGGCAATGTACTTGCACGGCAACAGAATCTGGCGTGGGCTTTTTTTCGCCAATTTCAGGCTGAAAAATATCGTAACCATTATTGGTGTAATCCAACACTAAGCAGTCCTTTTTGCCTGGGCTTAGGCGCAAGCCGCGCCCGACAATTTGTTGAAATAAACTGATCGATTGTGTGGGCCGCAAAATGGCAATCACGTCTACGTGGGGCGCATCAAAGCCTGTGGTTAATACAGATACATTCACTAAGTACTTAATGTGTTTAGCTTTAAAGGCAGCGATGAGCGTGTCTCGTTGCTTTATTTTTGTGGTGCCGGTGATTAAGGCGGTTTGCTGTGGGGGTAAATAACCGCAAATTTCTTTTGCGTGATCGATAGTGGCGGCAAAAATCATGACGCCTTGGCGGTCCTGACTAAGCTGTAGTATTTGCTCGGTCACGGCCTTAGTCACTCTCGGGTGTTTACCAATGAGTTCATTTAAGGCGATATCATCGGTATTTTGCTCGCCGTCCAAACTTTCTGTTAGCAAACTAAAATCATAATGAGCAACGGCGGCATCATAATGAATGGGCGGCGTTAAATAATGGTTTTTGACCATGTATTGCAAAGGAAGCTCAAAAATACATTTTTTGAAAAAAGATTGGGCTGCGGGCCGTGTATAACCATGGTAGTGATGCTGATAAATCCAACCACTGCCTAACCGGTAAGGAGTAGCGGTTAAGCCAAGCATTTTTACCTTTGGATTTAAACGGCGAAAATGTTCCAGGGTTTTATTGTACTGAGCGCTGTCTTCTAGCCCTACTCGGTGACATTCATCAATAATCATTAAGCTAGCAGGAGCGTCAAAAGCCTCTAAGTTTGCAGACAGCGACTGAATACTAGCGAAGGTCGTTTTTAGGTTGCTGTCTTTTTGGCCTAAGCCAGCTGAAAAGAGTCCTGCCGGCGAGCCGGTAGCAAGAAACTTAGCGTGATTTTGCTCCACTAACTCTTTGACATGAGCAAGGCAGATAACACGGCCTTTTGCTAATCGACTCAACTCGGCAATAACCAAACTTTTGCCTGCCCCCGTCGGCAATACAATCACGGCGGGGTCATCGCTTTGCCGAAAATGCGCTAGGGCGGCATCAACCGCTTGCGTTTGGTAATCACGTAATATGAATGCTTGGCTCATCAAATTTGAAAATCGAGTCTAGGTTGCGATGGATCCTATCAAAAATAAAGAAGGTGCGGCGCATGGTTTATGCTTTATCAGTGACCTAAGCAGCCAGACGCCATCCAGCGACATACCGGCGGCGTCGCCACATCCGCTAAGCAGTTTTCGATTTCACACAATACAGCGCCTCGTGTCCAGCTCACATCTTTTGTAGTGGTTTGAGCTGGCGAAATATTAAGGGTCTGCAAATATTTATCTAAATAAATCGGGATAAAACAGGCTGTTTGCGCTTTATAGCATGCATGACTTTTATTGAAACAGCATTGGTTGATGTCTGTTTCTTTTTTATAGTTAAATGCTCCGGTTAACGTCCATTTAGGGATGTTTTTCTGAGGTTCCGGTAGTGTATTCGTTGCTCCTTTTGACCTTGTTGTCCCTTTTTTTCTAGGCAATGAGTAATTATATGGGTCTTTTATCTCTGAGCGAGTACCGTCAATAGTAAGTAAAATATCATCAGCACAATCCGCGACACTCCACTCTTTTTGCGCTGCCCCTATCCCAAAAGCACAATTTTTAGGCACAGGATCAATAACCGGAGAGGTCAGTGACTTAGGGGCTTCATCTTGACCCAAGCCCAGATAAGAATAACTGTATATCTGTATGGGTTTGCCATTTAACCTCACTTTCTTAACCGCATCATCAGCAAGTGAGCAATCTGGGCACGCAAACGTCACCTGTGATGAGGCGCCGCCCATATCAACAATCCCAAAATCGGTTGCGATATATGTGTCTTGCACACTTAACCAAGCAAACAATCCCTCTTCGAATCCAGTGACTGTTTTCGTTTCAATTAACACCTCTGAGCCAAATTTTTCAGCTAACTTTTGCGTTAAGGTTTGCCACATGATGAGGCTACCTTCGGGATTGGATTGTTCCGCAATGCGCATACCAGCCGTGGCATATATTCTTGCTGATACAACATTACATTGATTCACCCAGTCGAATCCTACCCATCGGGGTTTTCCTTTATGTAGGTCGCCATCACTTTTGATTAAATCTAATGTACTGATAACGTCACTCACAATGCTATCGATATCCGTCACTTGGCTTTCGTTAATGCCGCGCAATGGGTCGGCAATAGCCCGCACTTTTGGGCCACTATGGGCAATTAAATTTGTACCTGATTCTTCGTATACAAACAAACGCGTGCCGCTACTACCGGCATCGTAGATGATGTGACAGATATTTTTTGGGGAGGCCATTGGCATATTGAAGCAGCTACTCAAAGCCAAAAGACTCAGTGCGAACAGCGCGGCCTTGGATATTACATGATGCAAAAAATAATCCTCTTACCAATAAGGTTTTTATATGAAGTATCAGAAGCGCTGAGCTAGATGTTGTATGGCGCTTTGTTAGTGCGCCGCGCTATTACGTTCTTTTATTGCGCGACATCGTAAAACAGAGGAATTTTACAGGTTGTTGAAAAGTAATCTAGATAGGCGCCTACTTTTGGCGGTATTGTTAGCCCTTTAATTAAGGTGATGCCCCGTAATCGGCCAAATAAAGTTATATCGTCAATAGAAAGCTGCTCATTCACACCTGTTTCGCTGTGTAACATGGGCGCCAACTCCCCTAACTTATCTTCAAATGCTTTGATGAGTGATTTGCTATTGGCCAATGCCTCAGCAAAAGAGCCAAGTTCCTTGTTTTTTTTGTGAGTGAAATAATCTATCGCACTTTGTGTTTGAAACTCCTTCACTGGTGAGGTTACCCACCTTGGGTAAAGTAGTTGCTTCATTAATAAGTTGACGTCTTTCAACCAAGCCGATAGGTCTGCTCGATTCGCTGAAGGTGAAAATATCGGGCTGCCGTCAAGTTGGTCAATATAGCTGACTATATCCATGCTTTCAGGCATAAAGCTACCATCAGGCTTTTTCAAAATTGGGCATGCTTTAACGCCTATCATGGCTATCGGTGTTGCTTCATCGTCGCTAGGTAACACGGTTAGTTCAACAGATATATTTTTCATAGCAAAAGGCATACGTGCCATAACACAGTATGGGCAATGGTCGTAAATATATAAGTGCATAATCGACATAATAAAATGATTCCTTAAGTCTAAATGAGCTGACATTATCCTGAACTCCAGCATAAGACAAATCGACAATGCGAAAGGCGTTTTTTGCTGCTCATGTCCGAAATTAAACGCTAATTTGTGTGTTCAGGGATTAATTAGGTTTGATTTTTGTAAGCCCATTGTCAGCAAGGGCTTTTTTGTGATAGAAAAATACTGGGTGATACATCTTATGAGTATCGCCTTTTTGGGTGTACTGCGCATTTTGAAACGTTTCAAAAGTGATTCTCGCCTCTTTAATTTCACTATCATTTGTCTATCAAATTTTAACTATCGGGAACAATCAATGAAGTTTCATATACTCGCCTTCGGGGTGTTATCCGTCAGCCTTTGGGGTTGTAGTTCAGCGGAGAACCAAACAGAATTAAAAGCAGCACTGCCTCAACAGCAGGCCATGGTGGTCACTGCTAACCCCCACGCTACAGCCGCAGGATTAGAAGTATTGCGCGCTGGTGGTTCAGCGGTCGACGCGGCTATCGCCATTGAATCAGTATTGAGTCTTGTTGAGCCGCAAAGCTCTGGCTTAGCTGGCGGTGCATTTATGGTGCATTACGACAACGAAACAAAATCAATCGCAGTTTACGATGGCCGTGAGAGTGCACCAAGTGGTGCTAAGCCTGATATGTTCATGCTCGAAAACGGCGATTCAATGTCGTATATCGATGCTAAAACTAGCGGCTTATCCACCGGCGTACCTGGCATCGTCGCCATGTTATCCATGGCCCATAAAGACCAAGGTACCTTAGAATGGAGTAGCTTGTTCAGCTATGCCAGTAAACTCGCTACCGATGGTTTTGAAATATCTCCTCGATTGCACGGCATGCTCGAACGATTTGGTAAATATATCCCCAGCTCCCGTGACCAAGGCCCGTTAGATGCGCACAATTATTTTTTTGATGACGCCGGCCAGCCTCATCCAACGGGTTATTTATTAAAAAACCCTGAGTACGCGAAAACACTAGCGATCATCGCTAATGACCCAAGCGACTTTTACCACGGTGATATTGCTAAAAAGATTGCTGCCATGGTGCAGCAGCAGCCAAGAGCGGGCTCGTTAACGGCTGAAGATATCGCAGCTTATCAGCCGGTTAAGCGCACCGCGTTGTGTCAGGATTACCGTGATACGCAAATTTGTGGCGCACCGCCACCGTCTTCATGGTTGGCTGTAGGCATGATCATGGGTATTTTAGAAAACGGCCCGCGCCCGAGTGCTGCCGGCCCCACAGATCCGAAAAATTGGGCTGTTTTGGCTCAAGCTCAACAGTTGGCCTATGCCGACAGAGACCAATTTATTGCCGACCCTAACTTTATCGATATGCCCATAACCGGCATGTTGAATAAAGCGTATTTGGCAAAACGAGCCACCTTGATCTCTGATAAGGCAACCCCTGAGACTTACGCAGTAGGCGACCCTTGGGCGTATAACGACACACCCAGAAATACAACAGCCGGTATTGACGCGACCCGAGATGTGCACGGCACGACCCACTTTGTCATTGTGGATACTAAAGGCGATGTGGTGTCTATGACGGCAACCGTTGAAAGTATCTTCGGTACCACGCGCATGGTAGGCGGTATGTTTTTAAACAATCAGTTAACGGATTTCTCGTTTCAGCACCATGATAAGAACGGCAATGCTATCGTCAATGCTGTAGCGGCAAATAAACGCCCGCGCTCATCTATGTCACCTTCCATCGTGCTGGACAAGAACGGCGAGTTTTTGTTAGCAACCGGCTCTCCTGGCGGCAACAACATTATCGCTTACACAGTGAAAACCTTGGTTGGCGTGTTCGAGTGGGACCTAAGTCCACAAGCCGCAGTTGACTTACCAAACATGGTTGCCAGAGGCAAAACCGTGCGTTTAGAAAAAGACGTTGCGCCCGATTCACTCATCTCAGCGATGAAAGACATGGGCTTCGATGTTGATGCATCAAAAGGTGAGAATTCAGGTTTAAGTGTGATTATGCGCCAGCCTGATGGCAGCCTAGAAGGTGCAGCAGATAAGCGCAGAGAAGGCGTAATCGGCTCACTCTAAAACGAGTAAGCAGAACTTTCATATAAAAAACGGCGGCCAATTTGAGCCGCCGTTTTCGTTTAACGCTTTCAAGCTTCGCATGCCATTAGCTGCTCTAGCCCCAAACACAGAAGTCTAGTCAGGTTAGCTTTTTAGATAGGAAGTGATGTTATCTATCATGGTATGGATTCCAATCCGGCCGTGCGCTTGACCGTCAACGGTTTACAATGTTGGAGGTGAATTGTTCTACGTTGGAGCTGGCTCGCTCACTAATCGTGATGGCAAGCCAGCTCACACAAGGAATAAAAAAGGAGTCACCGAAAAGCGGCAGAGGAATATTGCCTTAGGTGAGTTGAGTGACTCCTAAAAAACTGTTTTTAAGCCAAATTGACTAGGCTAACGATGCGCATTATCAGTGGCACCGATGCGGGCTTAGAGCCTGTTATGCCCACTGCAGCACCTGCAGCAAATGCCCCTACAGGTGTTAGTGGCAATCTACAAAATTCTTTGGTCGCACTAGCAACCTGTTCCTTTCGCGCTAAAATCATCTGCTGATTTTCAAACGCATCTGACGTTGCTCTTTCAACATCGGTTAACCGTCGACCTAATAAGAGTCGGCTGATAGAGTGACCAAAATTACTGTCAGTTGACATCATCTGCCTCCTTGAGCGTCCCTATCTAGGTCGCGATTAATGCTGAAAATGGTGCTTAGTATTCATACTTTGAGCCGCTTTACTGTCATCTGACTTAGCCTTTGAAGCCTTCGTGCCTGACAATGTCAATGCGTCCCATGCCCGGGATAAACTCACGTGCTTAAGCAGCGCTTTAATGGTCATTACTATGCCAAAGGCTACCGCGGCATTGAGTAGAATCACGCCGCTGCCCACCCACACCCAATGCACATTGAGTTGGATAAGCCCCAGCGCCAACATAGCGTTTAAAGTGATCCACAAAGTTGCACTGACTGCCGTTAGTAGCAGCACACCAATCAACACCAACACCATGGCTCGGGCGGAGAGTTTCCACTCACGCCCGGCTAAGGTCTTGGCTAACGATAGCTGTCGCTGGTAGCGTTTGCCTGCATCCGTAGCGGCCCCGATAATTTCCTTTATAAGTTCACCGTGCTGTTGGCTGTCTTCTTCAGCAGTGCGAGGCTTATCCGGGTTAGGCATGTCCATTCGCTTAGCGCTTACGCAACAGCGAAGTGATTAGCATACCGGCGGTAAACGCAATGCCTACGGTGGCAATTGGGTTTTCAGTAGCGAATTTACGCACTTGTGAACCGTTCCACTGCTTGACCATTTTCTCTTGCGCTTCACCCAGAGATTCTGCAGAGCGCTGCGCTGTGTCACGCACAGAACGTTCCGCTTTAGACGCTTTATCTGCTACTGCATCTACAGAGTCGTGCAATGCTTCTTGCGCTTTTTTCGAAACTGGCGAATCCGTTTTTGAGTTAGTATTCGCTGTCGTTGTTTTTGCATTTTCCATGATTTTCCCCTTACGTTGTTAGGTCGTTTAACCGAGTGGCTAAGTTCACACCTTTGGGTTTAGGTTAACGTTTTGCGCTGTGCCTAAATCCAATGAGAAGGTTCTCGCAAATGCATAGGTGTTTATTTGCATCCTTGACCAGGTAAAAGCAATGGCTGTGCCAGCGCGGTAAATAATAAGAAAAACCATATATGCCAATGAGTTACAATAAATGGTGCATCACCAGCGCAGCCGCGCCTTTCAGAACTGTGGGAAATTATTGCATCGGGTGTGCAATTCTTACGGGGGCTGGAAGTAGAGAGGTTTATTTACCTAAAAATGGCTAAAATTGACATGAAATGCCTGCTTTTACAGACACTCCGTTAACCACCCAAACCTTTAGTACAAAAACTAACCAGTAGAGATATCATTATTGAGGGAGTTTTTGCTTTTTAAATCCGTTTTCGTTCTTGGATTGGCTGCCACCCGTGAGCGCAATACGCATAGCAGTTTCTACGTCTATATCCAGTGGGGTTACTTTAGTTTTGTCTATATATAAGGTATAGCCACCTATTTGGTAACTAAGAGGAATGTAAACGCCGACTTTTTGCGCATCGTTAAATAAGGTTTTTCCACCTTCGGCATTGGTCACAAAACCAATTAAATCAATACTGTCGCTAATTTGTACCGACACAACGCTTTGCATCTTTTGTTGCTTACCCACATTGATTAGGTTTACGGCATCTTGAATGGCGCCATAAAAAGTTTTTACTAATGGAATGCGCTCGAAAACACGCTCGCCCCAATGCAGTAGTACTTTAACCACATAAGCGTTGACTAATAACCCTGCAAAAAACAACAACACGATGCCTGTCACTAACCCCATACCTGGGAAGTACCATTGAGCAGGTATGATCGGCGTTAACGCCAACTCCACGGTTGTTACCAGCCAATACAATGCATAAACAGTCAACGTAATAGGCACCACAGCTAACAAGCCTTGGACGACCAGTAGCATAATTTTTTTGAGCATAAGTGGGTCTCGAGAAGAAAATGAAGCAGCCTAGGGTAATATAAAAGCTGCATGCGTTATTTGATTTACTTAAATTTTATCACGTTTTTAAAGTGGATAGAGGATCAACCACCAATTGCATTTCGAGGTAATAATACCCATCCGCATTAATAAGTGCCCGTCTCAGAATGCGTCCAGCGGTTTTTATTAAGGCGTCGCTATGTCGTAATGGTTGTCCCCTTTCAAATAGTGAGAACGCAGAGCAAAGTCGCTGGGGCATTCCCTCATGATTTATCGGCTCAAGGCTGTGTATTGGCTCAAGGCTGTTTATCAGCTCAAGGCTGCTTTTAAGCTTAGGGCGACTTATAAGCTTAGGGCTGATTTTGAGCTTAGGGCTGCTTTTAAGCTTAGGGCTATTGAACGAACTTCTTAATGATGCCAGCCATCCGATCTTTGACATCCATCAAGGTCAGGTTATCTTCGTCGCACGATTGGGCATGCTCACCATTGAGTTTCGCTATTTGGCTTAGCTCATTCAAATGGCGCAGTATGTCTTGTGTCACGATGCTTTGTTGGGCAATCGCCTCAACGATATGTTGATTCACTGCTGCAATATCTTCAATTGCGTTGGTCACTCCTTTCAAATTTCCATCGGCTTCAAGCACCTTATCAACACTGAATTTTGTTTGGTCTTGCCCTTGGCTAATCGCATTTACCGCATCACTGGTGCCTTGTTGCACATTTGCGATCATCTGCTGAATTTCTTCTGTAGATTGCTGAGTTTTAGCCGCAAGTGTACGGACCTCATCGGCCACGACAGCGAAGCCACGACCATGCTCCCCGGCTCGTGCTGCTTCTATGGCAGCATTGAGTGCTAATAAGTTGGTTTGCTCAGCAATGCCTTGAATAACGTCTAATACGGTACCTATTTTTCGCGCGTCTTCGTTTAACGCTGAAATCACTTTTGCGGTGTCTTCAATCTGCTTAGACGAGCCAGAAATGGTCTCAATGGTTTGCTGCATAACATCAATACTGGTGACCGCTGAGCGACTCGCTGTTGTCGCTGAATCTGCGGCATGATGAACATGCTGCTCAATAACTTGCGCCACTTGCGACAGTTGATCCACCGCTTGTTGAACACTGGCCGTGCCGTGATTTTGCTCCGTAACCCCCTGGCTGATGGCGCCAGCGCTGTCGACTAAACTAAAACAGACTCTGTCTAAATCTTGTTGTGTTGCGCCAAGCCCTGAATGGATCTCTAACAGGTCTACGCGCAGTGTTTCTACTGACTGAGCCATTTGGCCAATTTCATCTTGGCGTTCAAACATTAAAGGAGATGCAAGCCGGCCTTGACTAACATCATGAATATGCTCACTTAATTTACGTAAAGGCGAAGTCACTAGTGCTTTTAAACTCCACAACAGTAGGGCGAAGCCAAGCACTATGGTTGAAATTAAACTGACACTTCCCCACCATAAAGAGCGCCTAACTTGGCTATTCTTGGATTGGTTTTGCGATATTACTTGGCTGCTTATTTGCGCACTGAGGGTTTCAAGCAATTTAGTCGGTGCTCGGTCAATACCTGCCACAGCTTTATCGCCAACGTATGGGTCATAACCTGCATTAATAAAGGCTTGATAGCCCAGCTGGTATTTGTCGTATAGGGTTGAATGCACTGAAGCAAAGTCGTTTAGCTGCTCGCGCACTTGTGGACTGACATCTATGCTCTTTAAGGTATTCAGCTGCTGCTCAATTTCTTTGTGCCGTGCACTGAAGCTATTCCAATATTTTTCACGTTTTTGGCTATCTTTCCCCCTCAGAAGTACGTTTTTCCACTCTTGCACTTGTCGTTTAAAAGTGAGATTCACCGTATCAATTAACAGCGCTGCTTTTACTTCTCGCTCCAGTAAGTCACTATATTGATCTACATGAGAACTAAGATTGTTGATAGTCAGTGCAGCGATAAGGCCGAGTACAGCCACAAAAACCATCAATACACCCATTACTTTTGAACTGAGTTTTTTTATATTAACCAACGTCTTGCCCTGTTTTTATAGCCAAAGGTTATTCCACTTAGTCTATGCTTATTCAATATTATTATTGTTTGCGCTGAGTTTACCCCAGTACAAACTATTTTCATCTTTCACTATATATCGTCATTATTAATGATTTGATGAGTGCGTAAATTCCATCACACGCTCCCGCTAAAACTCAGGGCTTTCATCAATCCATTTAAGGTGCGCCAATGGATACCCCAAAAACCACTTGGCTCTGTCTAATACGATGCGGGTTTTAATGTGTTTGATCGACAATTCAGGGTTATCACTTAATTCGGTGCACGCTGCGTTGAGCGCTTTAATATCCGGGAAACAACTCAAAGAAATATAATCCACGTCACCACTGAGCTGCATGCAATCCATAATGTGAGGCATGTTCTCGATGACGGCGGCGAAGCGTCTGCGAGTGGCAGCAGTGTTATTGTCAAAGGTGAATTCAATATAGGCCAACACATGCTCACATAACTGATCTAAGTTCACGTCAGCATGAGCAGCTCTAAAATAGCCGGCATCTTTGAGAGCCTTCACTCTTTGAAAACAGGCACTTGGCGATAAGTTAACGATTTCTGATAACTCTATATTGGTTAAATCAGCTTGCAGATGCAGTGTTGCTAGAATTTTTCGGTTGTAACTATCGATTTTAATCGTTTTTTTCATTTCACTACCTGATGGTTGCCTTTTATCCTGGCTGATAAAGGCTGTTCAAACAAAATCTAGCGTTTATGGTCAAGGGTTCAAAAAATAATGCCTGAAACGAGCACGCACAACAAAATATTATTTTGTTCCAATTGTGGAAACTTAAACGACTCAAAATTTGAGCAGCGTTGGAACGGCTCAATATAAAAAATGAACTCCCACTGAGGCGTTAATATGCACAAAAAAGTAAAGCCCTTCATGCAATCTACCCTTGCCCTATGCGTTAGTCTATCGCTTGTTCCCCATGCTTACGCTCAAGTTACTGACACCCGCGCCTCGATACAAGCTCAAACAAATGATCTAGAAATTATCTCTATTTCTGCTCGTGGTCGAACAGAGTCCATTCAATCGGTGCCTGATTCAGTTACCGCGTTTTCATCCGATATGATACAAAGCGCACGAATTGCTAATTTCAGAGATGTAGCAAACCTAACACCTAACCTAACGCAGTTAGATAATTTCCGCCCTGGTCTATCGCGCATCACTATTCGTGGCTTGATCACACCTCAAGTGGGCGATCCCCCTCTTGCTTTCGTGGTGGATGGCGTCACCGCATCTGATATTGAATTTATCAACCAAGATTTAGTAGACGTTGAGCGCATTGAAGTGATGCGCGGCGCCCAAGGTGCTTTATATGGTCGCGGAGCCGTGGGCGGTGCAGTGTTAATCACCACAAAACAACCCATTGAAGACTTAGAAGGCAGTGTGAAAGGGTCCTACAGTAATGGGAATGCCTATCATCTAAGCGGTGTATTATCCGGTTCGTTGAACGAAGAAGACAGCGCCTACTTTAGAGTAGGCGGTTATACCAAAAGCAGTGACGGCTTAATCGATAACGCGTTTTTAGACGAGGAGGCCGATGCCTTAGTTGAGGACTCAGTCTTTGGACAATTGCAATTTGATATTTTCGATGACACCCGCTTAAACATTAAAAGCAGATACACCACCAGCACGGCTGGATTTGCGTATTATCAAGGTGTGACCGCTGACACCATCGAAGATTTTTCCATCGACACCTCGCAAAACATAGCAAACCGCGACGAGCGCGATGTGTTCGAGATAAGTGCCAAACTGTCACAGGATTACACATTGGGTACCTTTGATTTCATCACAGCTTACAGTCAATCCAAGAACGATCATTTCTACGACGGCGACTACTCTGCTGATGCCACTTTTATCGATGAAGCGGACTTATTTCGCGCTCCTTTTGGCACTGCGGGTGAGTCAGACGTAGAATCATTTACGGTTGAAAGCCGCTTCACCTCGCAAAATGAGCAACGTTTACGCTGGGCGGTATCTTTGTTTTATCAAGACAGGCAACGGGACACAGTTGTGAGCTTTTTTGATGATTTTGCCGGCGACGCTCCCCGTAACCGCAGCGACTTCACTGACGAAGAGAAGTACTTAGTTATTGCCGACAACAACAGCAGCAAAGCGTGGGCTATTTCTGGCCAAGTAAACTATGACATTACCGACAAACTGGAATTGACCACTGCCTTACGTTTTGATCAAGACAAACGCGAGTCGTTTGATCCTAATTTTGCTGATGACACCTTCGCGCAAAAAACCTTTAGCCAGTCGCAGCCAAAGGTCACCCTTGCTTACCAAGCAATGCCAAATTTTTTGGTTTATTCAAGTTACTCTAAAGGCTTTCGCAGCGGTGGATTCAATGAGCCAGCAGAAGGCATAAGTCGCACATTCAACAAAGAAGTATCAGACAGCGTTGAAGCGGGCTTTAAAGCCACCTTGTTTGAAAACTCGGTGACCTTAAACGGTGCTGCGTTTGCGATCGACCAAGATGATGCGCAAGTCACCCAATTCAATGTACGCACTTTTACACTTGAAAACCTCGCCATTGAACGTGTTGAGACCCGCGGAGTTGAACTTGAACTTGGCGTGGCAGCGACACAGAACTTGGATATTCGCTTCAGCGCTGGCCTGATTGATTCTGAAATTAAAGCATTCTCACGCCAGCCTTCGCTTGAGGGAGAAACCATGGTGTGGGTGCCTGACTACAACTTAGCATTGTCGGCCAACTACCTGACTGAGCTAAATGATACTTGGTCACTCACCTCAAGCGCGTCGCTGCAAGTGGAAGGGCCTAAGTCATTCGACATTACCCAGCCGCAAATTCGTTCGTCTCAGTACCGCTTCATCAATGCCAACCTAGGATTACGCAGCGAACAATGGACAATTCAATTGTTTGTGAATAACTTAACCGATGAACGTGCGATCGAGGACATTTTTATATTAGACGATGGTGTTACAGAGTTTGCTCGCCAGCCTAATAAACCTCGCACTTACGGGATTGAAGCTGCATACCGCTTTTAGCGCAAACCTGTTTAGCATCCCTAGAGCCACAGCTAAACATTTTTAACAGCCCCAATCAGGGGCTGTCTTTTATAGGTTACTCAAACATGACAGATAAACACAGCGCTGCAACTGCAACCTCTTTGAACGATTATGCTACAACGCCAGTGCCCCAAAGCGAGACAGTCAGTGGCATTGGGATAGGCACGATAAATGGCGGGCTGGCGTTTGCCGTGCCGGGGCTTATCACAGGTATACAACTGGGAGATGCATTGGGGTTAGCGCAATCGATTTTCGCCTTTCTGCTAGGTGGTTTAGCACTGGCTATTTTAGGCACAGTCACTGGGCTTGTTGGCATGCATAATCGTTTTTCATCCTGCATGACGATTAAATTTGTGTTTGGTACATCCGGGGCGAACGTCATTAACTTTGCGTTTGTGGTGTCTTTGCTCGGTTGGTATGGCATTAATGTCGATTTATTCAGCCAAGTTAGCCAGCAGCTTTTACTTAAATACACTGATTCTGCCCCAGAGGCATGGCAGCTTGAAACGCTATTTGGTGTGCTGATAACAGTGATAACCATATGGGGTTTTAAAACCATAGAGCGCATCACCAATCTATTGGTGCCTATTTTATTTGCGATTGTGGTGTATTTATTGGTACAGAGCTTTGGCTATGCCCAAACCAACCCTACCCCCGAAATAATGAGCGGCTCACTGACCTTTGGCGAAGGGGTTTCCGCGGTCGTCGGTAGCTTTATTGTGAGTGTGGTACTTATGCCAGATTTCAGCCGCTATGCCGCTAAACCCATCGATACCGTTTACGCATCTTTTCTGCCTTTCTTGCTGATCAACTCTTTTGTATACGTTGTTGCGGCTTTTGCGGGCATTGTTGTGGCCGATAGCGACATTCTATCTGTGATGCTGGTGCTGGGTTTAGGCGGTTTGGCATTCTTTTTATTGCTTATTTCTTGCTGCGTCACCAATGTAATCAACCTTTACAGTTGTGGCCTAGGCATTATTGCCGTGTTCCCTAAATGTAAAGAGTGGCAATGCATCGTCGCCGCAGGCGTCTTGGGCACCGTGGTCGCGTCATTTGATCTACTGGACAACTTCACCAATTTCTTGTTTGGTTTATCCATCATATTCACTCCAGTCGCCGCCATTTACGTGGTGGATTTTTTCATCGTTAGGCGCGGTGAAAAATACACCCTGCAACACCTTACCCACAACCAAAGCTTGAATATACGTGCCATCATCGCATGGCTTATTGGCGTTTCTACCTCAATGGCGTCAAATCAAGGCTGGATAACTATCACCACGATTGAGGTTTTTGATGCCGTGTTACTCACGCTGCCTGCCTACTACTTATTATCACGTAGCGAAATCAGAGCACGCAGCAAGTTAACGGAATCACACCCGCAATAAACGAAATATTATTTTGTTTACCCGTACACAATCGAACAAGTTGTGCGGGTAAACCAACCATTTACCAACAAATACATTGCGCCACATCACTAATATTTATGCAGCTAAAAAAAACACCAGATTGCTCTGGGTAAATGCTTCCCCAGCGCAAAAGAGGATTAAACATGAAACAGTTAACCCGGTTAGACATATCAGACATATTACATGGCTGCGCAGTACTTGGCACCGGTGGCGGTGGTGAGCTCAGCGAAGGTTTTCGCTATATTGAAGCCGCCTTTGCTGAGGGTAAAACCTTCACCTTGGTAGACATCGATGAAGTCCCAGACGGTGAAAAGCTATGTACACCTTATATGCTAGGTGCGCTAACCGCTATTTCTGGGGAAGAAGAGCAAGAATATGCCGCTCTGCCAAGAGCAAGCGGTATTCCCATGTTAACAGCCTATGAGCGCCTAAAAGCCCTGACGGGTGATGATTATTACGGCACTATTTGCTGTGAGCTTGGTGGCTCTAATACGGCTATCTCATTTTATCTAGCCGCCATGACAGACGGTTACATTATCGATGCCGACCCCGCTGGGCGCGCCGTGCCTGAAATCACTCACTCAACCTATTATTTCAATGGTTTGCCTGCCGCGCCTATCGTGACGGCCAATGAGTTTGGTGAGTGCTTTATCTGTGAAAACGTTGCAGATGACCAACGCGCTGAGCGTGTTGTGCGCGCCCTTGCTATGGTGAGTCGCAATGACATTGCAGCGATAGATCACGCTTTACCTGTGGAACAGCTTCGCGGTGCAGTGATTCCTGGCACCATCAGCAAAGCCTTAAACGTCGGTCAAGCTATTCGCTTAGCGGTTCAAGAACAAGATGACATTGCCGATGCCATCGCCGATTGCGCCGGTGGCTATGTGGCGTTTCGCGGCAACGTTAGCCAGTTTCATTTTGAGACCAAAGATGGATTCACCTTAGGCACTATCGACATTCAAGGCCACAGCCAGTACCAAGGCTCGACGTATGCTATTGATGTAAAGAATGAAAACATGGCAGCGCGTTTAAATGGCGTAGTAGATGTAACCATTCCTGATCTGATTTGTGTACTGGACGTGGATAACAATGTACCTGTGACTAATCCTTATCACAAAGTCGGTGCTAATTTGGCAGTAGTCATTTTACCTGCGCCGAAGGAGTTCACTGGCGAGAAAGGTCTTTCGGTATTCGGTCCTGCGTACGCAGGGATTGATCAAGCGTACGAATGCGCAGTGAGTAAGCATTTCGCTCAGCTTAAATAAATCGGCCTAATTCAGATATAAGGAGCCCATTTTACGAGTATCTCGCTCGTTAAATTGGCTTTAATATCAATACGCGTTTCATATGAGAAAAGGCATGATTACGCCGTTAAATTACACTTGGAGGAGCAACCGTTTGCCACTCGCCTTGGGCTAAATCTTGCAGCCTATATTGACCAAATTGACTGCGATGCAAGGCTTCAACGTGATAACCGCAAGCGGCAAACATACGCCTCACTTGATGATATTTTCCTTCATTTAACGTCACGTTAGCTACATTTTCACTGATTATTTCTATTTTCGCGGGCAAGCACTGCTCAGCCCCTTCACCCAATACCACGCCTTTAGCGAATGAATCAATGATGTCACTTTGCAACGGGCTATCTACGCTCACTTGATACACCTTGTCTACGTGGTGCTTAGGGGATGTAAGCTGATGTACTAATTTGGTGTCATCGGTCACTAGAATAAGTCCGCTGGTGTCTTTATCTAATCGGCCGACGCTGACTATTTTTGGGTTTCGAAATTCCCAGCGCTCAGGCAGCAAATCGTAAATACGCATGCCCTCGTTATTGTCATGACTGCACACATAACCTAAGGGCTTATTCAGCATCACGAGAATGCCACCAGGAGCATCAAGGGCTTCGCCGTCTACCCGTACGGTGGCAGAATCAACTTTTAACGCGGGAGATTTAGCGAATTCACCTTTGACGGTAACGCGTTTGTCTTTGAGTAAGTATCGGGCTTCTTTGCGGCTGCAATAGCCTAAATTACTCAGTAGCTGGTCAAGACGTTTAAGGGCGGGCATAGGGCTCCAAGGATGAAATACGAACATTGATAGATTCACAGCACACGTACTAGCATGCTCAGGGGCGCAAAGTATGTCATATAAGGCGAGTACCCAAAAGTACGGTGGCTAAAACAGAGGCGATTTAGGATTCAAATGGGATCTGCTGTTGCTTAAAGAAGGTTTCAAGCGCCTGAGTGTGTTGTCGATAATGCTTCCAGCGGCCGATTGAGGATTGATTGATCGGTTGTCGCACTTGGACTTTGCTGGCCGTCGACACAGGGGCTTGATTGCGCTCTACATGCAAACACTCTTGTTGCCATGACAAACCACAAAATGACAGTAAATCACGAATATTGGTCTCAGGATTGCGCACCAAATCTTGATAATTAAGCAGCTTGAAGTTATCCATGCCCGTGGCCTGCCATTGATGTACCAGCGTGTGAAAGCGACTATAAAAGCGCCCGATATTCTGCAAATTGTAGGCGTAAGCATAGTACGGGCTATTCAGTGAAAACAACTGGCGATAATTACCGACACTGGTATCCATTGGGTCTCGTAGTAAACAAATGATCTTTGCATTAGGTAAAGCGCGACGAATAAGGCCAATGTAGAAAAAGTTAAACGGTAGTTTATCCACAAAATGGGGAGTATCTCCCACTATGGCTTGCGTGCGTTGAATATACCGCTGGCCTATTTTTGCAGGCTCAATTTGCATGGCTTTGCGCAATGTTTCTACGTCTAACACCGTGGGTGATGGCGTTTTGGCTAACTCTTTCACTGCCACGCCAAAATCTTGTAGTTCTCCCGCTGATAACACCTCACTATGATTACTTAGGATACGCTCAACTAAGGTGGTGCCAGAACGAGGCATACCCATCACAAAAATGGGCTGGTGCGAGCTATCACCCGCTTTAGCATAATCACCCGCTTGAGAATAATCGCGGTCTAAATCCTTGAGCTGGGTTTGCTCTACGCAATCGAAAAACGCGGCATCGTCGGCAAATTCATAACCGATACTCGCCAGCTTCGCGCTTTTGGCATTTTCAAGTACATCAAATGCGCTAGTGTAATCTTTTGGTCCTTCGTATTCTTTAGCCAGTGCGTGGGCAATATGCATGGCACCATCAACCGTTTTGGTGCGTTTCGCAGCGGCTCGAAGGCGTGGAATATGATTGTTATCAGCACTGATGCCACCTAAGTCTGCCAAAGCAAAGTGCGCTTGGTGATAATCTGGAGCGATGCTAATGGCTCGCTCAAAATGTGCTCTAGCATCCTCAAACTTACCTGCGAATTTACTCGATACCCCAGCGTTATAGTAAAAGTGCGCATTTTGGTTATCTAGCGACAACGCCTTACTGAAATACCCCAATGCTTTTTCATGCTGGCCAACTCGGCTAAGTGCTACGCCTAGTGTATCAAGCGCAAGGGGCTTGCAGAGCTGTTCAAGAGGCGCATTGGCTGTGGCATCAAGTACAGATTGTGATTCACCGCGCAATGAATGGCATTTGGCTAAATAGGCAAAGTATTCAGCTTGCGGCGCGATGGCATTCGCTTTTTCAATTAACTTAATCGCCTTGGCAATTTGACCGACTTCGAGGTTGATCATAGCCAATAAAAAATAACCATCGTGATCGAATGGATCCTGTTTCACGATCTGTACGCACACGCTATGGGCTTTAGCAAAATCACGCTGATTAAGCGCATAAATGGCTTGTTGATGCAATTGCTTAATGTCTAGCATAGGTTTCTTGTCACTTTATATGGAACTGGGCTGCTTTGCTCACTTATAAAAAAGGGCACTCAGTGCCCTTTTTATGCATTAAGAATTTTAGCCTAAACTACATCTCAAATTGATAGTTAAATTTAAGCCCAACTGTGCGCGGTCTCTCTAAGTAATGACCATAGTAACGCAATATATCACCTCGGTTCGAGTTAGTATCAGGGGCTACCGCCAAACCAATATCACCCAAATCATTTCGTGATGAGCTCACGGCGTATTTGTCAAAGAGGTTGTCCACGTAAAGGGTGACCGACCAATCTTCGTCAGACAAAGACGCGCTTAAATTACTTAGCGCATATCCCGATATCACTTCGCCAGATTCGTGCAGGCCTATTTTAGAGTAAATATCGCTTTGCGCAGTTAGGCCGTAGGTCACATCTAATAATTTATCGCCAAACACTTCTGTAGAGTATTTAACTCCAAGGGAGAATTGGTGCTCCGGCGAGCCTGGTAGGCGATCGCCATCAAGGCCGTCAGAGTCATCGAACAACTGAGCTACATCTTCGGTCAATTCAGCTTTGGTGTAAGCATAAGTGGCATAGGCACTGAATTCATCGCTAAAAATTGCGCGTGACATCATCTCAACGCCTTTAGAATTAGCTTTGCCGGCATTAACCAAAATAGTCTGCTGACCATTTTCCGTGGTGCCCGTGACTTGAGCGTCATCCCAATCCACGTTGAACAACGCCATATTGAAATGGAATCTGTTTTTTAGCCATGTGCTTTTCAAGCCAAGTTCGTAATTGGTTGTGGTATCAGGTGCGTAAATTTGCTCGTTGGGCAAAGCGCAGACTTCTTGTGTATCCCCTGATAAGTCAGGAGGACAAGCCCCCACACCGTTTGAACCACCAATACGAAAGCCTTCACTGACCGTAACGTACCCCATCACATCAGACGTAATTTGATAACTGGCGTTAAACTTAAACAAACTCCCACTGTCGTCGGCTTCATTTTCAAGGGGGATCAAGATAATTTCATCCCCTTGCCTAAAGTCTTCTGCACCTTCTTCAACCGAAATAGAGGTATACAACAAAGGTAAATCAACGTCAGATGCGGTTTCTAAATCGTATTGATAAAAACGAGCCCCTAAGGTGATATCTAATTGCTCAGTGACCGCATAACTTACTTCCCCATACAGGGCTTTTTCAGTTACTTCTGTTTCATCAAACGATATGTATTCGAGATCATCAGTACGTAAATTGCCTCCTGTTTCCCACGTCTCTATCGCATATTCATCGAAGTTCGGCGTGAACTCTAAGCTTCTGCCGTCGCTTTCAATCTTGTTATAAAAAACACCCGCGATCCAACTTAGGTCAGAATCATTTTTAGATACCAAACGTAGCTCTTGAGTGAAGATATCTCGATTATCTTCTTCTCTGGTGTAACTCGAAAACGCAGGAAACTCTTCATAGCTATAGGCAAGGCGGATCAATAAATCGGTTTGATCTCGTTGACCAACCGCTTCGAACGTGGATTTGCCTGTTGCGGAGACCAACTCAGCAAACCCCAAATCAACGGAGAGCTCTAAACTGAGCAAGTCGTCTTCTTTTTCACGGGGCTCTTCGTAGCGATAAGCTGATTCGTACTTTCCGATGATGTCATTCAAACCATTATCTGGCGATAATCCGTTGTAATGAACAATAGAGCGCCCTTCCACTTCTTGCTTTTGATACATATAAGTCAGTGTGGCGTCAATGTTTTCGGTGGGTGTCCAGCGCAGGGCAACGCGGCCTGAAAGGGTATCTTCGCCGTTAGCATCTTTTTTCGAGCGCAGATTGCTGTCTACATCGCTTGCATCTGTCCAATCAGGATCAGCAATGGAAACCCCACCTTCACGCACTAGGTAGTTATAATCAACAAACCCGGGATCATGGAATTTGTTTAGCGACATACGTACGCCAAGCACGTCTTCAATCAAAGGGGTATTGAAAACAAAGCCCCCCTCTGCACCGACACTATCGCTTTCATTTACGCTAAACACATTGCCTGTGACTTCACCAGAGGTGACATCTAATTCTACCTTATTAGGCAAATAACGAATGGCTCCGCCTAGGGTGCCGGCGCCGTAGAGGGTACCTTGTGGACCGATTAATACTTCAACGCGCTGAATATCGTTCAAGCGCATATTAATGAATAGGGGAATTTCACCCACATAAGTTGATACGGTGCCGCCGTCTGAACTTGGGCCTGAAGAGTTGGTATTTAACCCACGTACGATAATAGGAGAGTCATTACGCCCGCCCTGATCAGTAATGGTTAAACCCGGAACCCAGCGGGCTACATCGTCTAAGTCGGCGATATTTTGCTCAGCCAAGGTATCAGAAGTCAGGGCGGTAATGTTCAACGGTGCTTCCTGCAATGAACCAGCGCGGCGTGTCGCTGTGACTTCGATAGTTTCAATTCCATTCTCTGCGCTTTGCGCCATAACCGATGGGATTGGTGCAAACGTGGCTGAAACTGCCAAAGCAATTGATGTGTGTTTTGTTAGGAAGCGTTTAGTGATCGCCATGTATGTGTTTCTCTTTTTTGTAGTGAACGGTTTTAATTGTGAACAGTTGCGTAATTCGATGTTAATCCCAGCTAGCACAGCAGGTTTCATGCCTGCTTTTCTGATACGTTAGTGCATAGTCCGAGTGAAAAAAGTGCCGAAAATCTGCGTTATGCAGATATTTATGCACTAATTGTGGTTTTCTATAGCGATAAATTTAAAGCGCACCTTAATGATGCATTGTGTAATGAAACTCAACTAATCTTTGCAAATATTGAGGTTTAGCTACGAATAAAGTGGATTAAACTGGAATACGCACCAAATATAAGTGGTTAATCGTGCATAAATATTCAGTTTTTTATGAATCAGAGGTATGAAAAGCAGCAGTTTTACGCGGTAAACCGATACCTTCACTACAGGGATATGCAGCCAAAGCTTAACTAACACAGTATCAAGCTAGCCGCTAAACGGTTTCAGCGCCTATTTGCTTTTACCAGTTACTCTGGGCGTGAAGCTACGTAAATGACAATCGATACAGCGCTGAACCAAAAAAGACAGCAACGCAATTTTACGTATACGCTGCTATCTGCACTTTCCATTATAAATCGCTATGTGGACCAAATACTTCGTAGTGGATCTGTGCGTCTTTAACACCCAACTCGAGCAATTGTTTTTTAACAAATGCCATAAAGCCAGTGGGGCCGCAAACATAAAAATGACCGCTACTGATAGGCAAATCATCCCCAAGGGGCGCTAGTGACATTAAGCCAGTAGTGACGCTGTCAGCCTTAGGTGCTTGGCTTGCATACCAAGTATGCGTGCTAAGTTGTGGTGTATTTTTTTCAAGTTCAGCAACTCGCTTGATGAAGGAGTGTTGCTCTGGGTTTTCACACGCATGCAAAAAATGTATTGGCGTCGTTGGGTGGCTCTCAACTGTCGCTTCCAGCATCGACATCATCGGCGTTAAGCCTACGCCTGCTGAAATAAGTACAGTAGGCAAATGTTGGTTCTGCTGAAAAAAGTCGCCTGCTGGTGGCAATATATCAATCACGTCACCTTGCTCAACAGAGTCATGCAAATGATTTGAAACTAAACCCTTAACTTCCCCCTGCTCCCGCTTAACACTGATACGGTATGTTTCACCATTAGGTTTGTCTGATAACGAGTACTGACGCATTTCACAGAACTCAACGTGTTTCGGTTGTACTTTGACCCCCAAATATTGACCAGGTTTATAACCTACAACAGGTTTGCCATCCACCGGCGATAATACAAAACTGGTGACCAACGCCGATTCCGGCGTTTTGCTTAGCACTGTAAATTGTCGCGTTCCTAACCAGCCTCCGTGCGCTTTTTCAGTTAGGTTATACAAATCTTCTTCCCGGTTGATAAATATTCCTGCCAACGCGCCGTAAGCCTCAACCCAAGCTTGCTCTACATCAGGGGTAAAGGCTTCAGGGGCTAATTCCCGCAGCGTTTCGATAAGGTGGTGGCCCACAATATCGTAGTGCTCAGGTTGAATAAAAAAGCTGGTGTGTTTGTGCGCCACCCGCTCAACAACCTCACTTAACGCGCTCAAGTTATCGATATTTTTTGCGTAAGCGGCGATCGCATTAAATAATGCAAATTGCTGACGGCCATTGGCCTGATTCGCCATATTGAATATGTTTTTCAGCTCAGGATTTAAACGGAACATACGTTGATAAAAATGATCGGTAATGGCTACGCCGGCGGACTCCAAAAGGGGAATAGTACTTTTAACAGTGGCGATAGTTTGAGCGGATAACATATAAAACCTCTTGCTGTGAATGATGTTGATGTGAGTAAAAACAATAAAATATGGTGGTCAGTAAACGTCGTTGTATACCGGTCTAGATAGCCTTTTCAGCCTGGTTTTCCATCGACTCTGGCCTTGGTTAACACGGGCCAGTAATACACAAAAAACAGAATAAAGGCTGTTGACCAGAGCCATGCACTAAGTTGCCAAAAAAGGAGTACCTGCTCGCTAAGCGATGCGAATACACGTACGAAACCTGCGACTAAAAGTAAAGCAAATGCAGCACTTATACCGCGGGATACGACTAACGCCCTCCCTGTATGTCCCAGTGACACTCGCGACATCATGCTTAAGATCATGGCCGAAATAGCGCTGATACTGATTAAGTGCAAGCTGTCTTTTAAGGGTAAGCAGGAAGTCAGTAAACTTATCCCCACCAGAAACAAGCCGATAGCCATGGCAAGGTATGCAAAGTGCAGTGACCATAACAATGAGACCGCCCAAACGCCCTGGGCAAACCATTGTCCCAAGCGCCAAAGATGTCCTACACCAAGTACAATCAAAACGATTGCAGTAAGAGTAGAAACAGGAGTAAAAAATTGAATGATAAAAAGTGCAACCGCCAGCAGAGAAAAAACCAGCAGCACTAAATCGAATCTAGGGTGTTTTACCTGCGGGCGGTTTAAGGCTCTGGCAGTGAAAAAAGGGATCACTCGACCACCAATAACCGTGATTAACACACAGAATAAGAGCACCGCACTTTGTACCAACTGCGACGCCATTACATAGGCCTGCTCATTCACGAGCGCAAAAAAGATGAGGTTCAGGCTAAACAGACCGCCCAATAAGGCGATGAGTATGTAATTAGAGGTATTTCTTGCTTTAATGACCAGATAACTGAAGCATCCAATCACACCCAACCACCATAGTAATTGGCTGCATATGAAAAGGCCTAGGCCCCACGGCGCGGTGCTGGATAACCCACTTATCCGTGCGACAATCCATAGTCCACTTAGCATGATTAGCCATACACCATGAGCACTGCGAAGCCCTGTCCAGGTTTGCACAGCGGTCAGCAGAAAGCCTACGGCAATCATTGCGGCAAAACCAAATATCATCTCATGGGCATGCCATAAAGAAGGTGGCAATACGAAAGAATGTGGCCAATGCCCGCTAAACCACAATGCCCATACTATCAAGGCAATGACAGCCCAAAGTGCCCCTAGCAAGAAGAATGGCCGAAAGGCGAGTGACCATACAGCAGCCTGAGGCAACCCCAGTGCGGTTTCTTTTTTGCTCAAGGGCTCAGGGGGTTGGGCAAATTGGATGGCTGATTGACTCAATGCGCGCTTCTTCGATACTGCTGTTTTCGTCATCTAGAGCACCCGCTTATGTTGTTCATATTGCGCGATACACCGCACCACGTAAGCGACTTTCAGCACGCTAGCGCTAACAATGATCATAAGATGGCTTGCCACCTGAATTGGCATTGAAAAAAAGTGCGATAAGGGGTAACTCACCGCGATACATACCATGAGCAATGCCAGAGACACCGATAAGGTTATATTCGCAAACGTGAACAATGCGCCAAAGCGCTTAGATACACTCTCGTTATTGACAACGTCCATGTAACAAGTGGCTATGTCGGTCATGCCTATGTTGGTCATTTGGGTATTAGTCATGTCATTTGCGATAACGTTATTCATCAGTGCCCCCAGAGTGCGCTGCTCAAAACCTGTTTTGGTTCTGCGTCAGCAGAGATACACTTTAGATAGCACCTTTAATGCCAATTAATAACTATAATATTATCAATTACTTAAATATTAACCCTGTCATAAAGAGTCATATTGACTCTATTGATTATGAGTCATAAAGACTCTAAAAAGTCTTTATGACTTGATACATTTAATGGCATTATTGTCATCTGCACATCAGCATTGTCCAGTGGAGCCCCTATGATGGAACTTAATTCAACGCTTCTGTTAGAAGTGGCATTAGATCTCGCCAACAGCATCACCAATGAAGATAGGTTCGACAGATTGCTATCCTCGATTAGAAAAGCAATTAATTGCGATGCAGTTGTATTGTTGGTCTACCAAGGCGAACAACTTAAACCATTGGCAATACAAGGGCTGGCAACCGATACTCTTGGGCGGCGTTTTAACCTCAGCGATCACCCTCGCCTTTCGCTCATTTGTTCAGGAAGTCAGCCGGTGCGCTTTGCATCAGATTCCCCATTACCTGATCCTTACGATGGCTTGTTGCTCGCAAAAGAAGGCGACTTACCCGTGCATTCGTGTATGGGTTTGCCCTTGTATAGCGACAATCAACTGATGGGCGTCGTGACCCTTGATAGTCTCAGCCCTGAAGCCTTTTCAGAAATCCCCGAGCGAACATTGCAGCTAATCACTGCGCTGTCAGCCGCCACATTGAAAACGGCTATGCAACTGAGTGGGTTGGAACAGCGCGCACAACAAGCACACGATTTAGTGCAAGAACTTACGAACGAAGCACTAACACGAGATGGTGGCGAGTTAATAGGCAATAGTCCTAGTATGCTCGCCCTTAAAAGTGATATTCAGTTGGTCGCGGGCTCTGACTACACTGTGCTGATATTGGGCAAAACAGGCGTGGGTAAAGAATTGGTTGCCCGAACATTACATCAACGGTCAAATCGAGGGACCCAGCCTTTGGTGCACGTTAACTGTGCCTCGATTCCGGAAACCTTGGCGGAAAGTGAATTATTTGGTCACGGAAAAGGCGCGTTCAGCGGTGCCGAAAAAGAGCGCGCCGGCAAATTCCAACTAGCCGATGGAGGCACGATATTTTTAGATGAAATTGGTGAATTGCCCTTAAGCGTGCAAAGCAAATTATTACGCGTGTTGCAAAGTGGCGAAATTCAGCCTGTAGGAAAGGATCAAGTATCAACAGTCAACGTACGCGTAGTAGCCGCGACTAACCGAGACTTAGCACAAGAAGTTAAAACTGGGCGTTTTAGAGCTGATCTTTATCATCGCCTCTCCGTGTACCCTATCAACGTGCCGGAACTGAAAGAGCGCGGAGATGATGTATTGTTACTCGCAGGTTATTTCTTAGAAGTGACCGCTCGCAAGCTAGGTATTCGCCAACTAAAAATCCCAAACGACGTACAACAGGCCCTAATTGCCTATTCTTGGCCTGGCAATGTAAGGGAATTAGAACACGTCATCAGTCGTGCCTCTTTGAAGGCAACGCGCAGTAAGAATCAACACAACATTATCTCACTTAGCACAGAAGATTTAGACTTTGAGCGTGGAATGCCGCCAAATATCAACCTTAATCAACCAATCCAAGAGAGCGAAGTATTAGGCAGTGGCGAAGCACAGAGTCTTAAAACAATGACAGAAGCTTTTCAAGCTCAGATGATCAGCCGCACTTTGAGTGAGCATCAAGGCAATTGGACGTTGGCCGCTAGACAATTAGAGATGGACAGGGCCAACCTTGCACGATTGGCAAAGCGGCTGGGCGTACACGTGCAGAAAAACGTGAACAATCAAGCATTTTGATCATGTGTTTTAATCAGCCAGCCTTGATTACGAACGTTCACCAAGGCTGGCACACAACTAATGTAAGCGGCGATAATTCGCAGGTACCCATTCAAAACCGCTTTTCGTTTCACGCACATGACCCAATCCCGGGAATTGCAAATGCGCCCCCGCCATCAGCGCTTTACTCTTAGCAACGAGAGAAAAAATGCGTTCACGCTGATTTTTAGCCTGATCAGGAGCTGAGTCGAAATCAATGGTGACCTCTGGATGTGGAAATTGTACTGCCCCAGCATGAATAAGATCGCCAATAACCCACATTTCCTCACCATCATTTTGCACAAGATAAGATGTGTGCCCTGGCGTGTGACCGTGAGTCGCATCGGTCTTAATCCCTTTTACAATTTGTTCGCTAGCGTCAAATGCACTGATCTTATTGGCTTTCACGTAAGGGTTTAAAGACGCCATCGCGCCTTGGAAAAAACCTTTATTCGCCTCTGGCGCCTTACTCATTTCCTTATCGCTTAACCAAAAATCAATGTCCCGCTGGTTCGCATGAACCGTGGCATTGGGAAACACTCGCTGACCGTCTTTTGATAAACCACCAACATGGTCAGGATGTAAGTGAGTGATCAATATGTGGTCAACATCGCTCGGGGAGTATCCCGCTGCACCTAGGCTTTTTATAATGTTTCCCAATGTAGGGCCAAACAAGTTACCCGCACCTGCATCGATGAGTACAAGTTCATCACCCGTATCAATCAAATAACCGTTGACTGAGGTTTCCGTTGGTACGGATAAAAATGCCGCTTCTAATTGTTGTTTTGTCGTACTGCTGTCTTGATGCAGTAATGCATCCATAGGCAAATCAACGGTGCCATCATTAAGGGCGATAATATCGAACTGACCAAGCTGAGTGCGATAGAAACCTGGGGCAAATTTATCAACCGAATTTTGTTGTGCAACTGCTTGATTAAAAGCACTAAAAGGTAATAGCAAGCCAGAGGCTAAAACTAGATAACGGGAGAATTTCATAATTTTCATGATGTATACATCCTTCACTTGATGAGTTTTTACACATTATCAGCTTTATTTCTGCTCTAGAAGAGGGAGATCTGGTGTATTAATGGGCCAACTCCGTGGCAAATCCTCTGAAATGAGCGTTCTATAAGTATAAAAACTGCACAAACCTTGGAAAGTAGTGAAAATAACCAAAATCGGTTTACCTCCCCGTTTTAACTGCATTTAGGTGAAATACACGCGCTAAAAGTAGGCGTATTAATATACTATAACATTTAGCATCACCAGTAGTGATGGGTAAGTATTTTTCCATAATATTTAATGATGTAATAGAGGTTGGTGACTATGTTTTTTTCCCGTTCAACAGCAAAAGCAGACACTCCCATTCCAGAGAGTTTCGAATCTTGTTTTATCCATTCTTTGGAGCGCCATTGCGCCACAATTTCGTTTAATACAGATGGCATGATCCTAGATGCAAATTCGCTTTTTTTAAGCACAGTTGGCTATTCTTTAGCCGAAATTAAAGGGCAACATCACCGCATGTTTTGTAGTGCGATGGAATCGGGTTCGCCTGAGTATCGCTCGTTTTGGGCAAATCTTGCACAAGGGGAAAGTGCAAGCGGCACATTTTTACGCAAGCGCAAGGACGGCGCAGATATATGGCTTGAAGCCACGTATTTCCCAGTCGAACAAAACGGGAAAATAGTACGTATTGTCAAAATAGCCAATGACATCACGGTTGAAAAAGAGCACTTAAATAGTCAGACCGCTATTTTTGAAGCCCTCAACCGCTCCAGTGCCTTAATTGAGTTCACGCCACAAGGCGAGATCATCAGCGCGAATGAAAACTTTATTCACACCATGGGTTACGCAAGTGTAAAAGACATTGTAGGTAAACATCACCGCATGTTTTGTACAGAAGACTTCTACCAAGAAAATCCCAACTTTTGGCGCGAGCTAGAACAAGGTACATTTAAAGGTGGGCAGTTTAATCGCCTAACACGTGATGGCAGCACTATATGGCTAGAAGCCACTTACAACCCTGTGTTGAATGCGCAAGGTCAAGTCATTAAGGTAGTTAAGATTGCATCCGACATCACTTCTCGCATTCAAAAGCAACTGGCGACACAGGAAGCCGCAGAGATAGCCTACAGCACATCCATGCAGACCGCTAAGATATCCAAAGATGGCGCAGTGATCTTGCAACGCACAGTTGATACATCGAATGCCATCGTAACCAGTACATTGACTTCCACTGATTTAATTGAGCAATTAAATAAACGCTCAGAGGAAATATCAAAAATAGTAACGACCATTAGTTCAATCGCTGATCAAACCAACCTACTGGCTCTTAATGCGGCTATCGAAGCAGCTAGAGCAGGCGAATACGGTAGAGGTTTTGCGGTGGTGGCAGATGAAGTACGCACGCTGGCAGCGCGCACTGTGAGTTCAACTGCAGGTATTGAGCAACTGGTAACAAACAACAGTGCCCTGACTCAAAAAGCGAAAGACAGCATCGGCGACATTCATCAGCAGTCTTTGCAAAGTGCCAAGCAAGTAGAAGAAGCAGCGACGATCATCGAAGAAGTGCTAACAGGGGCGAAATACGTCAGTGAAACAGTAGATCAGTTACGAAGTGAGAGCTGAACAAGCGCCCTGGGTGCTATGCACCCAAGGGGCAGCTTCAATTAGTAAGATTTATAGGGCAAGAATTTACCTGATAAGCCAATGCTGACTCTGTCACCAGCGCTATTTTCTTCTCGCTGAATATCCATTGAGAAATCAATTGCACTCATAATGCCATCGCCGAATTCTTCGTGGATCAGGGATTTAATGGTCGAACCATATACGTTGATCATCTCATATAGCCGATAAAGCAACGGATCACTAGGCACCGCCTCCGTGAAAGTGCCTTTGTAAGGCACTACCTGTAACCACGCCTCAGCGTTTTCGTCTAAATCAAATAACTTGGCCACGACCCCGGCTTGCTCTGAATTAAATGTCATTTGCCCTAAGCACCCTGCGGTGGTCCATTCTTTTGACTGACCCACAGCTTCTGCGACGTCTTGCCACGTAATACCTTTTTGTACTTTTGCGACCAATATGGCTTGGGTAACTTGCTCTCTGCTTTGCATTGTTTCTCTCCTAAATAAGAATCTAACTTGTTTCTTAACTTGTTTCTTAAGTTGTTGGTTAAGTTATAAATTACTGTAAATATAGATAAATAAAGTAAAGGTTACTGATAAGTAACGCACATGCCGTACCTTGCCAAAATGCCACCGGGTTTCGCTGCATAATGGGCGGCTTCGATTGGCGCACAAAATCGGCATTGGGGCGACGTAAGTCGTGTATAAACTCTGAAAGCTCGGCATACCGCTTGAAAGGGTCCACTTTTAACGCTTTAGCGAGCGTTGCATCCAACCACGCCGGTACCGGGCTGTTTTCGTCACGCACAGACTGATAAATAAGGCGGTTTTGCTGTGCTCGGGTACGAGTTTTGGCGACATGAGTAGCATAAGGAAAACGCCCACTTAACATGTGATACGCCAATACTGCCAACGAAAAAATATCTGAACGTGATGTCCCTACGTCACCCAAAAAATATTCAGGCGCCATGTAAAGTGCGGTGCCAAGTAGTTCACTGTTACCACAACCTTGACCGATTTCTTGCAAGCCTGCGACGGTGGTTGAGCCAAAGTCGATAATTTTCACCGTGCCTTTTCTGTCGATCATGATGTTTTCAGGTCGAATATCTTGATGCAGCATGTCCAGACGATGAAATGCCTGTAGCCCTTTGGCCACCTGCTCGATAATGCCTCTCACGACTTCTAAATCAGGTTTAGGGTTGTCCGTTAACCACTGGCTCAGAGACTGACCCTCAACATATTCAGCGACGCAGTAAATATACTGTTTGGGGTGCTCTGCAGGAGGTACGTGCAACACGTGTGCGTTATGAATACGCCTACCTATCCACTCTTCAAGGCAAAAGCGCTCTAAGTACTCATCGCTATCGGACAAATCGACAGAGGGTGTTTTTAAAACCCACTGCTTATGCGTTCTCTCGTCTTCAACTAAATACACGTGACTACGAGCAGACACATGCAATGAACGCACTACTCTATAGCCATCCAACTGCTCACCGACATGTAGTACAGACGGTAAGGGCAAGGCGAGCATCCCTTCAGTTATTGGCTTGTCTTGGGTTTGGCTTAATTCACTAATATAGGCGAGCTGCAAAGAAAGGTTGTCGTCACTGCCCTTATCGAGCGCGGTTTGAACCAAAGCGCCTGCTAACGCATTAATTGACTCTGGATCAGCTAGCGTTTGAATTGATGCAAGAGAGGTTAATAAATCTTGTGGGGGAAGAAACTCATGCACCCCGTCAGTACAGAGAATGAATACATCTTCTTGGCAAAGTGCCACACTCGTATAATCGATGTCTAACTGGCTATGCATGCCCAGTGCTCGACTCAAATAGCTTTGCCCTTGAGCAGCATACTGGCGGTGGTCATTCGACAGTTGTTCCAGCACACCGTTACGTAATAAGTAGACGCGGGCATCACCCACGTGAAAAATGTGCGCCGTACGCTCTTTAAAGATGATGGCACTGAAGGTGCAAACATAGCCCTTCTCTATATCGTAGCGAAATTCGCTTTGCTTGGTGTAACCGTGCAGCCAAGCGTTAATCGATTGCAAGACCCGCTTAGCAGACGTTTCAACAGACCAGGCTTCAGAGGTTGCATAGTAGTCTTGTAAAAAACTGTTCACTGCAGCTTTACTCGCCACTTGACTAACGCTGCTGCTACCGATGCCATCGGCCATGGCTAATACTTGGCCTTTTAATCGACCTTGGGCATCACTCGCACTGTGACTACCACAGTAATCTTGATTAACAGATTTAAGGCCAGCAATAGACTGCTGGCCGACTGTTAACTTAGCGAGATGCATGCTCAGCGACTGAGCTTGCAGCTACGTCAGAACGTTTGCTATAAGGCAAATCACGTTTTTTACCGGTACGCACGTGCGTGCTATACAAGGTTAATCCGGTAAAGGCTAAACCACCGACTAAGTTACCAAGGGCCGTTGGAATTTCATTCCATACTAGGTAATCCATCACCGAGAAATCGCCACCTAAGATGATGCTGAAAGGGAATAAGAACATGTTAACCACTGAATGCTCAAAGCCCATAAAGAAGAACAAAAAGATAGGCATCCACATGGCGATAACTTTACCGCTTACGTGAGTTGAGATCATTGCACCCACCACGCCTAATGACACCATCCAGTTACACAGCATACCGCGAATGAAAATAGTGAACCAACCAGCAGTACCAAACTCAGCGTAACCTAAGGTACGCGCTTCGCCGATTGATGCGACTTTCTTACCAATAGCACCTGGGTCAGTGTTAAAACCATACGTAAAAATAAACGCCATCATAATAGCAACGGTTAACGCACCGCAGAAATTACCGATAAAGACTAATCCCCAGTTGCGCAATACACCTTGAATGGTGACGCCGGGCCGTTTATCGAGCAGTGCCAGTGGCGTCAAGACAAATACACCTGTTAGTAAGTCAAAGCCCATAAGATAAAGCATACAAAAACCCACCGGGAACAAGATTGCACCGATCAAAAACACCCCTGTTTGTACCGCAATAGTGATGGCAAATACTGCTGCCAATGCCAATATAGCGCCCGCCATGTAAGCACGAATGAGGGTATCCCGTGTTGACATGAATATCTTTGCTTCCCCTGCGTCTACCATTTTGGTGGCAAACTCTGATGGTAATAAATAAGCCATTTTGAACCCCGTTTAAGTGTATGTGTTTAGCCAGTGATTAAAATGGTTCGGGTATTTCGTTAATTTTGACCTTTCAAACAAACAAAAAAACGGCGTCAGTCTTTCCACTAAAAAGTAGAAACACTAGACGCCGTCGTCAGAATTAATTTGTTTGAGAGGGCAAAATCACCCGAACTCGCTAAGCTCTTTACAAATCTTATGCCAAAATAATAAATATAATACTTTCAGTGATTTATCTCATCTACCTTAAACCTAGATGATTCACCATGGTGCACAGATAACGCGCAAGAGACAGCCAGCGCTACATTTTGGCGCACTACATTTTGACGGACTACATTTCGGAGTACAGATTTTGAAGTACGGATTATTGACGCGCTATTTATGTGTGCACAGGTTTTCAGGGAAATTGATAATATACAGAGCTTAAAAAGGTCATGGTGAAATCGTAGGTTTGAATAACCGCGTTGCGTTCGACGCTCGATGGTGACCTCAACCTTGGAAAGGTTAAGCCGTGCAGAACGTCGAGATATTTCTTGAAATTAGTGCGATAACCGCGTTACGGGAAACGAGACTCATATCAGCTAACCGCTTTGCGGTCGACGCTCGATCGTGACCTCAACCTTGGAAAGGTTAAGCCGTACAGAACGTTGAGATATTTCTTGAAATTGGAGCGCTAACCGCGTTATGGGAAACGAGATTCGTAACCGCTAACCGCGTTACGGCAACTGCGTTGCGGTCGACGCTCGATCGTGATCTCAACCTTGGAAAGGTTAAGCCGTACAGACCGTTGAGATATTTCTTGAAATTGGAGCGCTAACCGCGTTACGGCAACTGCGTTGCGGTCGACGCTCGATCGTGACCTCAACCCTGGAAAGGTTAAGCCGTACAGACCGTTGAGATATTTCTTAAATTTGGAGCGGGAAACGAGATTCGTATCCGATAACCGCGTTGTCGTGACCCCTTGGGGTCGCATACTAAGTAACAATTGTCCGTTACTTCTAACACGTTCAAATTTGGAGCGGGAAACGAGATTCGAACTCGCGACCCCAACCTTGGCAAGGTTGTGCTCTACCACTGAGCTATTCCCGCATACTGATGTTGTGCTTGGTATGTATTTTTGACTTTATCACTTACAAATTTGGAGCGCTAACCGCGTTACGGGAAACGAGATTCGTATCCGATAACCGGGTTACGGCAACCGCGTAGTCGTGACCCTTGGGGTCGCATACTAAGTAACAATTGTCCGTTACTTCTAACACGTTCAAATTTGGAGCGGGAAACGAGATTCGAACTCGCGACCCCAACCTTGGCAAGGTTGTGCTCTACCACTGAGCTATTCCCGCATCGCATCATGATTTGTGACAAAATCATCCGCTGTCATCAACAGCGGGTGCGCATTTTACAAAAACTAGCGTGGGACGCAAGCCCTAAATTGCATTTATACGAAATTGTTTAGCTTGAGTGCTCAGTTTATCGGCATTACGCTGAAGAAAAGGGCAAAGCGGGTATTTTCACTTTAAATATTGAATATGTGTTGACGATAAAACACGAGCTCTGCAATCGACTCGCGAATGTCATCTAGTGCTAAATGCACGCCTTTCTTGCTGAAACCTTCTAGTACTTCTGGTTTCCAGCGCTTAACTAATTCTTTTAGGGTGCTTACATCAATATTGCGATAGTGGAAGTAGTCTTCAAGCTCCGGCATATACTTCACCATAAAGCGGCGGTCTTGACCTATGGTATTACCGCATAATGGCGAAGCCCCCTTAGGCACGTATTTTTCGAGAAAGCGGATGGTCTCGGCCACTGCGGTCTGCTCGTCTACCGTACTTTTACGGCAGCGCTCGGTTAATCCCGATTTGCCGTGGGTGTCGATACACCATTGGTTCATGTTGTTGAGCACGTCGTCAGATTGGTGGATCGCAAGTACCGGCCCTTCAGCCAATATATTTAAGTTGGCGTCCGTCACGATAGTGGCTATTTCCAGCACCACATCTACTTCAGGATGCAATCCCGTCATTTCCATATCAATCCAAACAAGGTTTTGTGCATCCACCGCCATGGTTTCTCCTAAAATCGCGCTAAATTAAGTTGTTGTACGGAATTGCTATAATTCCGATCGAGCTAACGTTACCATAATACTAGATATTAGAAGCAAATGCAGATATTCACCTGTGGCGAAAAAACCAAAACTTACCCATAAACAACGTCGACAAGTCTCACATAATCGCACAAAGCGGTTAGCTGAGCCGGCAACCACCCCCACCGACGATCAATTAGAAGATCAGCAATCCGGTCGAGTGATCGGCCGTTTCGGTAAGCATGCCGACGTGGAAGACAAGGACGGCAATATTCAGCGCTGTCACATCCGCCGCACCGTGCTAAGTGTAGTGTGTGGCGACGATGTGCTATTTCGCCCAGGCAAAGACGGCACTGAAAGCATCAGTGGCGTAATTGAAATAGTGCAAGACCGTAAATCGGTGCTCACGCGCCCCGATTTTTACGACGGCGTAAAACCCGTGGCCGCCAACATTGATCAAATCATAATCGTGAGTTCGGTCATACCGGCCCTGTCTTTAAACATTATCGATCGCTACTTAGTGGCCTCAGAAGACGTTGGAATAGAACCCGTTATCTTGCTCAACAAAGTAGAACTGTTAAGTGCAGCTGAACGTGAACATGTTGAAGAACAATTACAAATTTATCGAAATATTGGCTACCGCGTGGTGTACACAAGTTGTAAAACCCGCACGGGGATCAGCGATCTCGCTCTGTGTTTGAAAGACAAGGTTAGTGTATTTGTCGGTCAATCAGGTGTAGGTAAATCAAGCTTGGTCAACGAATTACTACCTGAAGCCGAAGAGATTACCAATGAAGTATCGGATAACTCTGGCTTAGGCCAGCACACCACGACCACAGCCAAATTACTGCACTTCCCACAAGGCGGTGATTTGATTGATTCACCTGGTGTGCGCGAATTTGCCTTATGGCACATGCCCATGGAACGCCTGACCTGGGGCTTTAAAGAATTTAGAGATTACATAGGTGGGTGCAAATTCCGCGATTGTACGCATGCTGACGACCCAGGTTGTATCATTCGAGCTGCTGCAGAAAAAGGCGATATCAGCATGTTACGCTATGAGAGCTACCACAAAATACTGTCAAATTTAGATGAGCAGCGTCCTTCGCACAGTAAGGTATAACAATACGGTGAGGATTCTGGCGACGTACGACAAAGGCGTCAAAATTTCTCACCATTATTAACTAGCATATAGCAGTTCGTGCTTATCATCCTTCCCACTCAATAAATTATTGCTGTACAATCGTTGGCGGTAAAAAACTTTTCGTTTTAGGATTCTCATTTTGTTCGATTCGATAAAAATTGCATTGCAATACATTACACCTAAGCATCTGATTTCACGCTTAGTAGGTAAACTCGCCGCCGCTAAAGCGGGTGGCTTAACCACTGGGTTAATTAAGCTATTTATTAAACAATATAAGGTGAACATGGCCGAAGCAGAGCGTGAAAACCCCGCTGATTACGCTTCGTTCAATGAGTTTTTCACCCGCGCTTTAAAAGATGACGCCCGCGTTATTTGCCCTAACGAGCAAGACTTAGCGATGCCAGTAGATGGCGCAGTAAGTCAGTTAGGCGACATCAAGCACGACAGTATATTTCAAGCAAAAGGCCATGATTACAGCCTAACGACTTTGTTAGGCGGTAAACCTGAATTAGCGACAGCTTTCAAAAACGGTAAATTTGCCACTGTGTATTTATCGCCGAAAGATTATCACCGCATTCATATGCCCATGGACGGCCAGCTAACTGACATGGTGTATGTGCCTGGTGAACTTTTTTCTGTTAGCCCGTTAACCGCTGAGCGCGTACCAGGTTTATTCGCCCGTAATGAGCGCGTCGTGGCTATTTTCGATACCCCTAAAGGCAAGATGGCCATGGTGTTGGTGGGAGCCACCATTGTTGCCAGCATTGAAACCGTTTGGGCAGGCACAGTGTCACCACCGGTAGGTAAGAATGTTGTTCATTGGCAGTACCCAAGCGAAGGTGAAGACGCTGTTTTTCTTAAAAAAGGTGACGAGTTAGGTCGCTTCAAATTAGGTTCAACCATAGTGGCGTGTTTTGAGCCTGACATGGTGGAGTTCGCAGATTATAGCGCTGGAGATGACACTCGCCTCGGTGATGTTTTCGCTACTCTGACTCAATAGTCGTGGACCCGGTTAAAAAGAGCCTGTGGTCTCTACACCTCACTGTTATCTTGTTGGGGGCAACGGCACTTTTCTCAAAAGTGATCCCCCTGTCAGCGACTGATATCACCTTCGGTCGCTCCATAATTGCTTGCGTCGTGTTATTTTCGTTAGTCAAAATGACTGGCGGTAAGCTGTCCCTTGCCCGTAAAAAAGATTACTTCATCGGCATTGGTTTGGGGATTTTGATGGCTGCCCATTGGGTTAGCTATTTTGCTGCTATGCAGTATTCGAGTGTGTCTGTTGGCATGATAGCCTTATTCACGTTCCCTGTTATAACGGTTTTAATTGAGCCCTTCTTCGAGGGTATTCGCCTAGTTTGGCAAGATATATTAAGCGCGCTAGTGGTGTTTATTGGCATATTTTTGATTGTGCCTGAGGTGTCTTTAGAGAACGATGTCACGTTAGGTATTTTGGTTGGTATCTTGTCAGCCGTGCTGTATGCCTTTCGCAATTTATGTCACAGGAAATACTTTTCTCACTACAGTGGTTCGCTGGCTATGGCGTACCAAACCTTAGTGATCTTCTTTTGTCTAAGCTTTTTTATTACTCCAGAATTGCTAAACGCGAGCGGCCAAACGTATATTTATTTGGCATTGTTAGGTACGTTTTTTACTGCTGTGCCTCACGCACTAATTGCCACCAGCTTACAGCATTTACGCGCAAAGACCTTCTCATTGGTCGCGTGTATGCAGCCCCTGTACGGCGTGATCTTGGCCATATTAGTGCTCGACGAGCAACCCAGCTGGCAAACTTATGTGGGCGGATTATTGGTGATATCTGCTGCTTTGTACGAAACTGTTAACACTCAGAAATTACACAAGAAATAGGTCGATTCTATGCTTGTTTTTGCTCATCGCGGGGCCAGCGCCGACGCCCCCGAAAACACCTTGCTTGCTATCAACAAAGCACTTGAACAGGGCTGCGATGGTATTGAGATAGACGTTCATCAACATGGCGATAGGCTGTTATTAATCCATGACCATTGGTTGCATCGCACTACCAGTGGCACAGGCCAGCTTAGTGAGCATAGTTTTGAAGCTCTGCAGCAGCTTGATGCAGGATTAGGCGAGCGCATCCCGACTCTTTGGCAAGCCATGGCGCTAATTGCGGGGCGTTGCATACTGAACATTGAAATAAAAGGCGTAAGCGATGTTCAGCTGGTTTTGGACAATATTGAAAAAGCCATACATGAACTTAATTTCACGTTAGATCATTTCATTGTTTCATCTTTTGATCATCATTTACTGCGCAGTATTAAACAGCATAAGCCTGATTTAAAGATTGGTGCATTGACCGCAAGTAAACCTATCGATTATGCAGGTTTTGCGCAAGCTCTAGGGGCATATTCGATCAATGCTGATGTTACCTTCGTGGACGAGGCATTCGTATTGGACGCCAAACGCAGAGGCTTGAAATTTTTTGTGTATACGGTTGATCAACCAGCAGATTTAGCACAACTGGTAAGCTGGGATGTAGATGGTGTGTTTAGTAACGGTCCAGGTAAAGCAAAAATGTTCATTACCGATTTAGTCACACTTGGTGGGAGTTTCGCTAAGTCATAACAGGGCGTTACATTGACTTAGCGGTTTATATTAACGCTGCACTCATTGCCGCGTTAAAGAAGATATCAGTCAGTGGAGCAACTGCTTTCAGACTCGCAGCTATGACAGCTTTGGCATAATTTTAGGTTCACCACATGAGCACCAACAATCAACATTGCGCCAATGGCAATGGTAAATGGCTCATAGGTTTCGCCAAACATGTCTTTATTCCAATAAATAATCCCGCCAAGCATTAAACTATACAAAGGGTAAATTTGGCGGTGATAACGATAGAATCCAGACAATAATGCCCAAAATCCTACGATCATAGACAGAGACAAAATAGTACGCTCAAACCAATCTTGCGCAAAAAAGCTCGCGCCAATCAAAGGCAGCAAAGGGATAAGAATAGGCAAGGCCAAACAATGCACCGCACATAGACTAGAGGCCCATATGCCTAGTCTGTCTAATAGCGATTTGTTTTCTGTTGCTTGCATTTCTGGTCAATCCTCAATAAGTTGAACGTTATAATATAACATCAATGAGATTATGCCAAACATTTTCAAGCTGATTTGCAATAAATATTGATCAAAATTGCACTAACTTATGCTGATTTTTGCAGCGTCTTTCTTTCCATAAATACGTATAAAACTGAAATCATTGAACCCTGTTTTTTTGTTTACGGTTAGCCCGCAGCATAAAATTACGCGGAGTTAATTGCCCTGAACAAAATGTGCCTACTTCTATTTGATAACCCTGCTCGTGCATGAAGAGCGCTCGGTCAAGCACTAACCACAATTCCATCGCACGGCGAAAGCAGCTACGCACCGCTTCGAGTCGGGCAAGCAATACGCGGCGCTGTTCGCCTATTGCTAAATAATGCGCTACTTGCTCAGCATTGGCGTCGAATGTCTGCTGTTTCTGCTGTGCAGCCCATTGGCAAAAGTCACTAAACCCATTGGCCAGTTGGCTTTTTTTCACTGATGGCAAAGGTATGTAATGCTCGGCATCAAGTGTATCTCGCAGCCATGTATCAAAACCCAAACGATAAGTCAGCTCGCGCTCGCGCAAACCTTGCTCGCGAGCGCCTGCGGTGGCAACTTGTTTAACGGCCAATTTTAGGTCGTCTTTGCTGATAGACAGCCCGTGAAGGTGCAGTGACGCTCGCCCTTGATGAGACAAACCGGAATAAAGCGCATCTTGCGTGAGGTGGTAGCAGCAAGGAGATATGACCACGTGTGGCGTATGTGCTTTCGCTGCACTTTTTAATAAACTGATGTGTAAATCGCCACAGGCATGTAAAGCCACTGCACAATCTTTATCTGTTAAATGCGCTGCACTTTGGGCAGCGAGCGCATCACCACACACAAAACGTTGCTGCACATTGGCTTTTTGCGCGAGTGTTAGACCTTTATCACATAACGCCTGTTGCCACTCAACACTGTCTACTGGCGAAGAGGTCGTTAACGCCAGTAAACGTCCAAGATGCCCCATACCTGCACACCACTCAAGAAAGCTATTGGCCTGTTGCGCTGCCCCAAGTGCAAAATAGAAAGCAGTGATCTGCTGCCACTTTCGCCCGCCAATACCATGGCTAAAATGCACCGGCACACCCTCTACCTTCGGCATTCCTAGGGACGCGTTTGTAGCGGGTACATTAGCCCCTTCATTAATAAAAGAGTCAACTTCAATCAACGCGCTTATATCACTTAAAAAGGGTAAATAGGCCGCCATACTGGTAAGGGGACCTGCCTGCGCTAAATCACTCACGGATCGCAAATCTAACCAATCGCAAAGCTCTGGGTAATCTTCGCGCCAAGGTAAATCAGTTTGGTCAAAGGTAGCAAACTGCCATAAACCTCTGTGCTCAGCTAACAATTGCGTAAGCTGCTCAAACCGATAGGCAAGATTAGGATCTGACGGATGAATATGTGACATGTGGTGGATGGCTACTTGCGTTAAATAAAGGTTAAAAATAGAGGTCTAAAAAGAGAAACTGAGTCTAGGTGTTCGTCTAGGGTACTATCAGCTTAATTGTCCCACGAAATGCGGTCCCAGCGAAATACCTCCCCTGCAAACGGTTTTGCCTGCATTGGCTTAAATTCCTTACACTAAGCATTGCTGAATTCCCCCCCTTGGCTATAACTCTTTTGCTTTTTGTAATAATGTTGTGGCCAAGTGTCATATGGAATGAACCTGATGAAAATAACCAAAAGAGCTTTTATCAAAGCCAGCGCAGCAGCCGTTGCCTCCCTTCCCCTTTCCCAATCGGTATTTGCAGCAAATAAGCCAGTCGCCTTAGTAGAAGATAATGTAGCAACGTTATCCGATATCACAGACTCCAGTCAGCCTATTAGCCTAAATGAACGCAAAACCCGCATACAAAAAGCGCAATCACTGATGGCAAAAGCAAACATAGCCGCCATGATTCTAGAGCCCGGTGCAGCGATGGATTATTTTACCGGCATTCAGTGGTGGCGAAGCGAGCGCTTAACCGCTGTGGTGATTCCTCGTGAAGGTGACATTGCTGTTTTATGCCCCTTTTTTGAAGAGCCGAGTATCCGTGAATCCCTTAAAGTGGGTGACGATGTGCGCGTCTGGCAAGAGCATGAAAGCCCATTCGCGTTAGTTAAACAGATTTTGACCGATCGCGGCGTGGATAAAGGCCAATTAGCCTTTGAACACTCAGTGCGTTACTTCGTGCTCGATGGGGTAATGAGCCTAATGGGTAATATGCGCCATACCTCTGCCGACCCTATTACTCAGGGCTGCCGCATGTTTAAGAGCGCCCACGAAATTGCACTTATGCACAAAGCCAATGAAATTACCCTTAGGGCGTATCAACATGTATACGCTAACCTAGCCTTGGGCATGAGCCAACAAGATGTGAATCAACTCATGAGCCGTGCTCAGGCACAGCTCGGTGGCCGCGGGATTTGGACCATGGCATTGTTTAATGAAGCCAGCGCGTACCCTCATGGTAGCAAACAAGCGCAAACCATTAAGAATGGCTCAATCGTGTTAATGGACTGTGGCTGTGCGGTGCACGGGTACCAGTCAGACATTAGCCGCACGTTTGTGTTTGGTGAGCCGAATAAAAAGCAGCAACAAATTTGGCAAACCGTGCGTAAAGGCCAACAAGTTGCATTTGAAAAGGCACAAATCGGCTCACCAGCGGGTGCGGTAGATGATGCTGTTCGTGCTTATTACCAATCCCAAGGGTTAGGTCCTGAATATCAATTACCTGGGCTTTCCCACCGTACCGGTCACGGCATAGGCATGGAAGGTCACGAACCGGTTAATTTTGTGCATCAAGAGCAAACACCACTGCAAACTGGCATGTGCTTTTCAGATGAGCCGGGCATCTACCTACCCGGTGAATTTGGCGTACGCCTTGAGGACTGTATTTACATGACTGACAAAGGGCCGCGCTGGTTCACTACCCCGCCTGATAGCCTTGAGTCACCCCTCGGTACTCTTGCTGCGTTATCTCCCTTAGACTCGTTATCCCACTTAGAATCTGTATCCCCCACAGAATCATTATCCCAATAAAATAAGAACTCATTCATGAACCAAACCACAATAAAAACCTCACGCAGACTGCGCACTACCCTTGGCACGCTAAGCCTTTTAGCGATTTCAGCAAGCGCTTGGGCCGATGCTACTCAAGACTTTAAGCATTTACTGCAAACCCACTGGCAAGAAGCACAAAAAGAGAAAATATTCTTTCGCACTGACCCAGATGCATGGAAGCCCCAAGGAAAATTAGCAGATTTTAGCCCACAAGGGTTTGAGCGCCGAGAAGACTTCAATCAGAAAATGCTTGAACAGTTGGCTAAAATTGATGTGGCGCAGCTCAGCCCGGGCGAGCAAGTTAGCTACCGCTTATTCCAGTACGAGCGTGAAACCGAAGCCAAAAGCTATCAATTTCAAGATCGCTATTTCCCCATTAACTTTTTAAGTGGCTGGCACACCTATTTTGTCCAGGCCCCTGCCAATATGGCATTTTTAACGGCACAAGATTACGACCAATACTTAGTTAGCCTTGAAGACTACCCACGCTTTAACCAAGAAAATATCGATTTGCTTGCACAGGGCGTTGAAAAGGGCTTTGTACAGCACTGTGAAACCTTCAAAAATTACCAGCAGTCTATTACTGATCATATTGTTGAAAATCCACAAGACAGCGCACTGTACGACCCGTTCACGCGCTTCCCTAGTCAGTTTAGCGAAAAGCAAAAAACACAATATGCCGCTAAAGGTGCCGCTCTTATCAAAGATTCAGTTGTACCTGCCTATGCGCATTTCAACGATTACTTTGTGAATGACTACATGGCTCACTGTCGCCAAGAGCCGGGTATTTCTAGTGTCAAAGGAGGGGCGGAATACTATGCTTACACCGCGAATTATTACACCACCACAGACTTAACGCCCAAGCAAATCCACCAGCTCGGTTTGGACGAAGTTGCTCGCATCAGTAAGGAAATGGAAGCCATTATTCAACAAGTGGGTTTTGAAGGAAGTTACGCAGAGTTTCTTCAGTTTTTAGCTACCGATCCGCAATTTTATGCTCAAGACCGTCAAGACGTGATGGAAAAAACCGCTTTTATCACGCAAAAAATGTACGGCAAATTACCCAGTTTTTTCGCTACCTTGCCACGTAACACCTTCACCATTAAAGGCTCAGCGACACGCGGCGCGTTTTACATGCCACCGCCAGATAATCGCACTCCCGGCACTTACTTTTTAACGTCTGATCCCGCCCAGCAACCACTGTACAACCTAGAAGCACTGAGCTTACATGAAGCAGTTCCTGGTCATCATTTGCAAAATGCGATTGCTATGGAATTAGAGGTGCCTGAGTTTCGCCGCACACTTAATCATTCCGCCTTCTCTGAAGGTTGGGGCTTGTACTCTGAGCGTTTAGGCAAAGAAGCTGGTTTTTACCAAGACCCTTATTCAGATTTTGGCCGCTTAGGCTACGAAATGTGGCGCGCAGTGCGACTCGTGGTGGATACAGGCATTCACGCCTTTGGCTGGAGCCGCCAGCAAGCGATTGATTATTTGGGCTCGCGCACGGCTTTGACCGAAAAAGCCACTGCGGATCAAATCGATCGTTATATCTCTTGGCCTGGTCAAGCGCTGTCTTACAAAATTGGCGAGCTTAAAATCCGCGAATTACGCAGCAAAGCAGAGGCCAGCTTGAAAGAAAAATTCGACATTCGTCAATTCCATGACGTGATTATCGGCCAAGGCTCGTTGCCCATGGCCGTACTTGAAGACAGCGTGAACCAATGGATTGAAACGCAGCTAAAACGCGATGAGTAACTGCTCGTCACGATTTGTTACGCTTTAATGGCTTTGAGCTTACAAATAAGCAACGAATACGTAACCCCCTCTATTGAGAGGTTTACGTATTCCCCTAAACTAAGCCCTCACGTTAACGCTGAGCCTAATCGGTACATAAACACCTAAATACAAAAAGACTTCTTAGAAAGTTTAAAAACATAATCAATACAACACCTAACCCAGGGGACAGAGCAAATGGAAAGACGCGACTTTATTAAACTAGGCAGTGCCGGTATGGGCACCCTAATGCTACCTATATCGGGGGCGGCGATTTCAGCCGATCAACTTCTCGATAAACCGATGGACGTAGCCTATAAAAAGAAGCTTGCCGATATCGCTTTAAATGCTGCCAAAGCAAAAGGCGCCACATACGCCGATGCCCGCATTGGCCGCTATTTAAATCAATTTGTGACTACCCGCGAAACCCGTGTCGATAATATCGTTAACACAGAATCAGCTGGTATAGGTGTGCGTGTTATTGCGAACGGCACATGGGGCTTTGCGTCTACGTCAAACATGACACCAGATAGCGTCGCTAAAACCGCTGAACAAGCGGTTGCCGTTGCCATGGCTAACTCTAAATTTCAAACTACGCCGGTACAACTTGCCCCTGTAAAAGGTGTGGGTGACGTCAGTTGGCAAACCCCCATCGTTAAAAATGCCATGGAAGTGCCCATTCAAGACAAAGTGGATTTACTGTTGTCAGTGAACGATGCCGCCATGAAAAATGGCGCAAGCTTTATTAGCTCACGTTTATTCTTAGTAAACGAACAAAAATATTTTGCCTCCACTGATGGCTCATATATCGACCAAGACATTCATCGCTTATGGGCACCTTTTACTGCCACAGCGGTAGGTAAAGATGGTTTCAAACAACGCTCAGCATTAGGTAATCCTGTCGGTATGGGGTATGAATACCTAGACGGTTTAGAAAAAGACAAAGTGCGCATTCAAGGCGCAAATGTTGGCTACCATAATTCCTACGATATGGTTGAAGATGCCGCAGCCGCTGGTAAACAGCTGCAAGCCAAACTAAAAGCAAAATCCGTAGAGCCAGGTAAGTACGACCTAGTGCTAGACCCTGCGCATTTAATGCTAACCATTCATGAATCGGTTGGTCACCCGTTAGAACTTGACCGCGTGCTGGGCTATGAAGCGAACTACGCAGGCACTAGTTTCGCGACATTGGATAAATGGAAAAGCGGCAACTTCCAGTACGGCTCAGACATCGTTAATTTGTATGCTGATAAAAACCAGCCGCACACTCTAGGTAATGTGGCGTTTGATGATGAAGGCGTTAAAACCAAAGAATGGGATTTGATCAAAGATGGTGTGTTAGTGAACTATCAAGCCACACGCGACCAAGTACATATGCTCGGGCAAAAAGAGTCCCACGGTTGCAGTTATTCACAAAGCTGGCGCGATGTGCAGTTCCAACGTATGTCGAATGTATCGCTACGTCCAAATGAGAAAGACTTATCAGCTGACGACGTAATTAAAGACGTTGAAAAAGGCATTTATATTGCTGGGCGCGGCTCTTACTCTATCGACCAGCAACGTTATAACTTCCAGTTTGGCGGGCAATTATTTTACGAAATTAAAGACGGCAAGATTGTCGATCAAATTGAAGATGTGGCTTATCAATCTAACACCCAAGAATTTTGGAATAGCTGCAGTCAGTTAGCTGGCAAATCAGATTACAGAGTGGGCGGTTCGTTCTTTGATGGCAAAGGCCAGCCTTCACAAGTGAGCGCAGTTTCTCATGGTTGCCCTACCACGAGGTTCGACAACATTAACGTGATTAACACAGCGCGCAACGTTTAAGCAGCTCACTTAGAAGGAATACCACCATGACAATTATTACCCAACAACACGCAAAAGAGCTGCTGAGCAAGGTCCTTAAATTCTCAAAAGCCGATGAATGCGAATGCAATTTAGAAAGCAAAGTGGGCGGCAATATTCGTTACGCACGCAATACCGTTTCCACCTCAGGTGAAGAAAGTGATCTGATCCTTATCGTACAATCTACCTTTGGTAAACGTACAGGCACAGCCACCATCAATGAGTTTGACAACGCTTCACTTGAAAAGGTCGTTCGACGCTCAGAAGAGCTGGCCAAACTGGCACCTGAAAACGAAGAGTTCATGCCGATATTTGGTAAACAAACATACGCCAAAGCGAATACCTATTTTGACTCCACCGCCAACGTTACCCCTGAGGATCGCGCTCAAGCCGCTTTTGATAGCATTGAGCCATCTAAAAAGAACAAGCTTATTGCCGCAGGCTTTTTAGAAGATGCAGTGGAGATGAGCGCCATTATGAACAGCAAAGGCTTATTCGCCTACAACACCTCTACCAATGTCGATTTCTCGGTGACTATTCGTACCGAAGATGGCAAGGGTTCAGGCTGGGCATCAGGCAACTACAGCGACGTAAAACTGCTAGATACGGCTAAATTGTCTTCTATTGCTATTCAAAAATCGAAAGGCTCTGCTGATGCTAAGGAAATGGAGCCAGGAAAATACACGGTAATTCTTGAGCCCGCGGCGAGTATTGGCCTTATTCAAAATATGATGCGTGCGTTTGATCAACGCTCTGCAGATGAAGGTCGCAGCTTTTTGAGTAACAAGTCTGCAACAGGTGAAGATGCCCCGAAAAATAAACTGGGCCAAAAGATGTTCGACGAGCGCGTGCACATTTATTCTGATCCTCAACATGCTATTGCTCCTAGTGCACCTTTTGCTGGGAATGGTTATCCATTGAATAAAATCGATTGGATAAAAGACGGTACGATTAAAAATATGCCTAATTCCCCCTACTGGGCGAAACACACCAAAAGCGAATACATACCGAGTAATCGCAACATTTTGATGAGTGGTGGCGATCAATCATTAGAGGACATGATCAAAAATACTCGCCGCGGTGTGCTTGTTACCCGCCTGTGGTATATACGGGGCCTCGACCCACAAACCTTGTTGTACACTGGTTTAACGCGTGATGGCACGTTTTACATTGAAAACGGCAAGATCAAATATCCGATCAAGAACTTCCGTTTCAATGAAAGCCCGATCATTATGCTCAACAACATAGAAGCATTAGGTAAACCACAGCGAATTGAAGGTAGCATGATACCGCCCATGAAAATTCGCGACTTCACCTTCAGCAGTTTGTCTGACGCTGTATAAGTCGTTGATTTTTGGTTTTAGACTCAGGCTCTTATGAGCCTGAGTTCTTCATTAACGACCTCTATTGTTTAGTAAGTTGCGTGGTAAGTCATGAAATTGTATCGTCGAAAATTTATTAAAAACGCGTGTGTGGCGTTTGCTGCACAGGCGTTATTTCGTGGTACGTATTCATGGGCCCAAAGCAGCGACTACGATTTCTATTTCACCCGCTTAAGTTACGAATCAGGTGATTGGGAAGTAGACGAGCGTATGCCCGCCAACGTGCTCAACTCATTGATTGAATACACCAGCCTGCGGGTAGACATTAAAGAGCGCATTGTGCCTTTATCAGACCCTGCCATGCTAAACGCGCCTTTTTGCTATATGGCGGGCCACAGATTAGTGCAATTTAGTGACGCTGAAGCACAAAACTTTAAGCGTTACGTGGAAAATGGCGGCTTCGTTTTCGTAGATGATTGCAACCACGATATAGACGGCATGTTCGCTAAAACCTTTGAAGCACAAATGGTCAGTCTGTTTGGGGAAGAAGCGTTACAAAAAATACCTAACGATCACCCAATTTACAGCGCCTTTTTTGCTTTTGATGGCCCGCCGCGCACCTCTATCGAGCTCAACGGCTGGGGTGATGATCTGGTTCACAACTACCTTAAAGCCATTATCGTTAACGGAAAAATAGCGGTGCTATACAGCAACAAAGACTTAGGCTGCGAGTGGGATTACGATTTTCGTAACAAGCGATGGCTTAAAGAGGACAACACAAAATTTGCGGTGAATATCGTGTTGTACGCTATGACAGCGTAAACCATCAAGACAATAGAGCGCCCAAACTATCCATAAGAATAAAGGCAATATGACCATGAGCACCACAAACAGTTTCCCTTATCAGCAGGACCACGGACCATCTGAGCAAGAGGTTTTACAGTTACTGAGCAAGCTTGCTGATGTCAGCGATGAACTCGCCCGGGTCATTGTCGGCCAACGAGAGGTCGTGCAGCAATTGCTGGTTGCCATGTTAGCCGGAGGTCATTGCTTGCTCGAAGGCGCGCCTGGTTTAGCCAAAACGTTGATGGTCAGTTCATTAGCGAAAACCTTAGAGCTAGATTACAAGCGTATTCAATTCACGCCTGATTTAATGCCCAGCGACATCATAGGCACGGAAATACTGGAGACCGACCACGACAGCGGCGAGCGTTTTTTTAAGTTTAAGCAAGGCCCTGTATTTACCAATATTTTATTGGCAGATGAAATTAACCGTACACCGCCAAAAACTCAGGCTGCATTGCTTGAAGCCATGCAAGAACGCACCATCAGCTACGCGGGGAGTATTTACCCGCTGCCGAAGCCCTTTTTCGTATTGGCCACGCAAAATCCAGTAGAACAGTCTGGCACGTATGCCTTGCCGGAAGCTCAGCTTGATCGTTTCTTAATGTTTGTGCGAGTAGGTTACCCAAGCGCTGAAGAAGAAGTCGAAATTTTAGCGCGCACCACTGGCACTCAACAGGTCACGTTAAATGAGGTACTGCATACCCAAGATATTCTGACCTTACAGGGCTTAGTGCGCCAAGTGGATATCTCTGGCGAATTATTAACATACATCAGTGAGCTTACGCGCAATACCCGCCCAGACAGCACAAGCAACCAAAGTGTTAAAGACTTTGTGCGATGGGGTGCTGGCCCCCGCGCGGGTCAAGCTTTGGTGTTGTGCGCCAAAGCGAATGCTTTGCTCAATGAGCGATTTGCCGTGACCTTAGACGATATTCACAAGGTTGCCCACGGTGTGCTCCGTCATCGCATACTGCTTAACTTCCAAGCTCAGGCGCAAAATATGGACACTGACGGGGTCATAGACAATTTGCTCAAGAATACCCCGCGCCCTAAAAGCCCGTTAACATCGAATGCTTCATCAAGTCGCGTGGGTTAAACATGCAACAATGGATTGACCCGCTTACGCTTTCTCGCGTGAAAGATATGCCCTTAGTCGCAAAAACCGTGGCCGATGGCGTATTGCATGGCCAGCACACCAGTGTACAAAAGGGATCGGGCATCGAATTCAGTCAATATCGCAGCTATGAGCCCGGGGATGAACTGGGCAAAGTGGATTGGAAACTATTCGCACGCTCAGACAAATATTTTGTTCGTGAAGCTGAACGTGAAAGTGATACCCAGATTTGGTTAGTACTGGATGCCAGCCTGTCTATGCTGCAACAATCTGCCGCCAGCAAAGCGAAAAATGGCTGGCACAAGCTAGATTACGCCCGCTACTTTCTGGCCACCATTGCTTATATTGCACAGCAGCAAGGTGACTCCGTGGGGCTCATCGGGTTATCAGATCAACACATCGACTTTTTGCCCTGTGGTACAGGCCAGCAACATTGGCACAAATTAATGCTAACCCTAAGCCAATTAACGGTTGGTAAGCAATTTCCCAGCAGAGCGAGTCTTGAGCGCCAGCTCGGCAAGGTGCACCCTCAGGGTTTGATCTTTGTGCTCAGTGATTTTATACAACACAACCAAGAAATTTTAGAGTTCATTCAACCATTGAATTACGGCCACAATGAAGTGGTAGCTATGCAACTCGTCTGCGATGATGAGCTTATCTTCCCTTATAAAGGGCCTATAAGAGTCGAAAACCCAGAAACGCAGGAACAGCGTCTGGTATCGAGCTCAGAAGTAAAGACGCAATATTTAGCAGCGTATAAGCAATATCAATCTGACTTAAAAGAGCGACTGACGCAGCAAAACATCGCGCTTTTTAGGGCTAATATCGACGAGCCATTAGACAAAAGCGTGTACGCCTACCTAACGTCTCGTTCACGGGTTAAATGAGCATGGAGGGCATATTTAGCGCACTGAGCAATACGTTGCTATCCCCTTTGTGGTTATTAGGCATGCTAACTTTGGCGATCCCTATCGGCATTCATTTTTTCAGCAAAAGCAAAGCGCCGCTCATTTCTTTTGCCCAATACGCGCTTATTCCCGTCAGGCAAAGCTCCGTGCCTAATGCCCTGCGCCTCAGCCAATGGTTATTGCTGTTGTTACGGATGGCCATTTTAGTGCTACTGAGTTTGTTGTTAGCTCAGTGCATCAAGCAAACAGAAGATGACAGTGAAACGCACTACTTTTTAGTCAGTCAAGATTGGCTACTATCAGCTCAAGACAATGATAAACAAACCTTGTTAGACGCCTTTAACCAAGCGCAGAGCAATACCTCCAATCGATTAATCCTATTGAGTCAAAGACAAAACGAGGCGTTAGACGACAAAGCCCTCTTAACAGCAGGTTTACTAAACAAACTCGTTTCAGCAAATGGCAACGGCACACAAAAAGACACGGAAGCAAAAGCCCCTTTATCGATTTGGCAAAAAGTGGCTGACTTCATGTTTTTACATCCATCGATAACGCCAAATAACGTGCATGTATTTACCACTGACCGATTATCCCAATTTAATGGTGATAAACCTGCCATGTATGACTCAGTGGATTGGCACATAGTACAGATTAAAAACAGCGAGAACACGCCACTAAAATCCAGTGTATTACTGCTATCTTCCGCAAAAAACCAAATACAAACACAATACCTAAGAGCGGCATTTGACGCCTTAAACACTGAAAAAAACCGTGAAATTGCAGTAGATACATCATTAACAACATCAACGATTAAACCGGCTCAACTTAAACAGTACGCATGGATATTTTACCTAGGTGACACCGCCCCAAGCGCGAACTTAGCAAAGGCGATGGAACAATATGTTCAAGAAGGCGGTCAGCTGTTTATAACCGCTACAAAGCAGATAGTAAGCAGGGGCCGTTATTTTTTACCTAACTCTGAAAGCGACAATGTGTTTATAAAAAAAGTAGGTCAGCCTGCATTTCTAGCCAGCAAAATGAACAACGGTGAAATTAAAGTAGTATGGCAAACAGCTGATAAGCAGACCCTCTTAAGCAGAGCCGAAACACAGCAAAAAGACACCTTAAATAATGAGGATAAAGGCGGTCAAATTTTGACGTTTTATAGTCGGTTTGAACCAAACTGGACGAATTGGGTAACACAAGCGGACTTCCCCTACACCTTGGATAAAGTGTTGAATCAGGCGCTTTATCAGCAACAATACATCACACAAGGGACAGTGGTTAAAGCTCAGATAGCCTCGCAGGATGCGTCAAGTACGGCCAGTCAACACTTATCCGGTCAACACTTATCCGGTCAACACTTATCCGGTCAACAGTTAACTTCACCGCTAAACCCTCAACGAGACCAGCACATTTATTATTGGTTGCTGAGCTTACTTGTCTGCGCTTTTTGCCTTGAGCGCGTATTGAGCGAATACCGTGGGAGGTCGTTACCCAAAGGTGCAACCAGCTGATGGCGCAATCAACAGACGTATTCGACCAAGAAACACCAGCACAGGGAAAAAGCACGCTGCAAGCCCTTTTGAATAGAAGCAAAAGGCGAAAACTGCTTCAACATCTGTTGCAATGCAGCCCCCTTCTCATGTTGATAGCAGTGCTCCTAGCAGTAGTATTTTCCGAGCCATCTGCCGTGCGACCTGCGACAGCCATTTTGATCATATTAATGACTGTTAGTGTATGTGCGGTATATGCTTTCTATCGCCCGTCATATCGCGCAATCACACTGAGCAATTTAGCGAAGGATCTTAACCGCCGCTACCCTTCACTCGAGGAAAGCTGCGAGCTATTACTTGAAAGCAATCAGGAAGCCCCGACAGTGCTGCGACGATTACAATATCTGCGTACGGCACGAGCATTGGTCCAATTGCATGAAAATACGCAGGTAGATCTGGTACCCCACTATCCTTTGAAACCCGCCTTAATGGCCAATGTGATCACAGCGCTGTTTTGCTTATCTATTTGGTACTTTCTGTGGGATGTTAAACAAATACAAACGGCGCCAAACGCAAGCATCCCGAACATAATGGATAAAATCGATGAACATCGCCCGCCAGCTGTGGCTCAACTCATTGATGCAAACGTCACAGTAGACCCGCCCGCCTATGCAATTGGTCTTCATGGTTACCAAAGCAAACAACCTCAGCCCTTAGATGCGCAGATACTTGCAGGTAGCGAGGTGAGTTGGCAATTGACGTTTTCGTCTCAAAATCCCCCAGAAAGTCAGCACTATTCACTGCAATTGAACGACGAGAATTTACCTTTAACCCTTATGCCTGATGGCCGCTACACGCTTAGCAAAGTGATCCACCGCTCATCAATTTATCAAGTTTTGGATCACCTGCAACGTATTATTGCACTGCATAGCATTGAAGTGATTGCAGATACTCCCCCTGAAATCGTCTTTTTAACGCCTCAAGCAACCATTACTGAAATTCAAACATCAACCGAAAGCTTTGAACCGACGCTTCGCACCCAAGTTGAAATCAGTGATGATTTTGGGTTAAGTAAAGTGGAGATTTTAGCTTCGGTAGCGAAAGGCTCTGGGGAGGCGGTTAAATTTCGCGATAGCGTGTTTAGCTTCGATACGGTCAGCAGCGTGGATAACACTGATAACGTTGACGGTACGCAGATGTATAGCAAAGAGTGGAATTTGTCTGCACTGGGCATGGAGTCAGGTGACGAACTGTATTTCAGCGTCAAAGCGTGGGATAACCGCGAAGGTCAGCCCCAACTCACACAGTCTTCGACAAAAATTATTCGCTGGTTAGATGAAGACGTAGCCACAGTGTTCAGTGAAGGCACTGTGATTAGTAACATGCCCGCCTATTTTAAAAGCCAGCGACAAATTATTATCGACACCAAAGCGCTTATTGCACAACAGTCTGAAGTAACCGAGCAACAGTTTAATCACACCTCACAAGCATTAGGAGTGGCACAGGCTGATTTGAAACACAAATACGGTCAGTTTGTTGGGGATGAAGTCAGTGGGATCACGCGCTCAATGGAAGATGGTGACAGCCAAAAACACGATGAAAAGCATGACGAGCACGCTTCAAGTGAAGAACATGAACACCTTGAACACCACGACGAGGACGATGAACACGCTTCTGAGGAGCATGCTGGACATCAACACGAAGGTGAGAATGACAGCACGGAAGATAAATCAGGCTATCAAGCGGCTATTGAACAATTTGGCCATGCTCATGGTGAAACCGATGTCGCGATTTTCAAAACCCAAGGGGGAATTGAGCAAAACCCAAGAGTGATGATGAAGCGAGCTATCGGGCATATGTGGCAAGCGGAAAGTCAGTTACGCTTAAACCGCCCACAAGATGCGTTACCCTATGAAGAACAAGCTTTAATTTGGCTAAATCGGGCTAAAAAAGCCGAACGCATTTATGTCAAACGTCTTGGGTTTGAGCCGCCTCCAGTGACTGAAAAACGCCGCTACCAAGGTGAGCTAACAGACATCGAAAACAACGTATTGCACACACCTATCATTGAAGATGAAACGGACGTGCTAATAATAAACAAGGCAATCTTGATGTTAAACGCCACATTAAAACCCAATATTGCATTCACCCCAGAGGAACAAGAAACACTGCTCAAAGTCGATGCTCTGCTAAATACCCTGCTAGATAGCAACCCAGAAGTGATTGAAGCGCTTAGTGCTTTGGCGCAAATTCAGCGCAGTAACCAAAGAATGCCTCGTCAATGCCACTCGTGTGTAGATACCGTAATCGCACAGCTCTGGCGTGTGTTACCGCCAGCCCGTTATCAAGCCCAACCGCCAGCTAAACCATACACAAACACACAACCTGCGATAAAGCAGTTCACCCAATTTAGATTGGAGCAGCAAACCCAATGAGCTGGACATTAGCCCAAGTAGGCACCTACACCCTTGCCACACCTCAGGGTATGCCATTGCTTTTATGTGTTGTGCTCGGTGTCGTGTTAATCACGGCTTGGCTAACCAGTAGCGTTTTGATGCTCCGGGGCTCCCTAAGTTTGAATAGCCAAGCAGCGCGTGCCAGCGCACCTATGGCAATAGCTTTAGTTTGCATTAATACATTGGCGTTTGCGGCGTTGCTCGCCACTGTGCTCGATATTAAAAACAGTACCACGCACATTGAGCGCGCAGTTTTAGTGACAAAAGGCACTACCCCAGAGATGCTTGCAACGTTTGAAAACCAGATCCAGCAGCATTCATATGGAAAATATACACATCGTTGGCTCGATTTAAAAAGTGAGCTACAGCTTGATGATGCCCAGCACATACCTTCCCCTTCTTTATTGGCACATGCCATTGGAGATATGACTGAACTAGTCGTACTCGGGGACGGGCTTAGCCCAGCTCAGTGGCAAACATTATTTTTAGCAACGGATAACTGGGGTACGCCTGAAAACAGCAAGGTGGGAGTCACGTTTATGCCAAGCGCTGAAACCCTAGGCATAGTGAATATATCTTGGCAGAAACAGCTACAAATTGGGCAGGCATTACACATTCGCGGTTCGCTATCTGGTGAAAGCGACAGCGAGGCAAGTGAGGATGATGAAGCGCCAAGCGGCGTAAAATCCTATATTTTGCAACTAGTCAGTCCAAGCGGCGAAGTTGAACAAGAAATATCGTTAAGACGGGGCGAAGCGTTTAGCTTGGTGACTCACCCTAAAGCTGCTGGCCAATGGCGCTACCCTTTACGGCTGCGTGATAAAAGCAGCAATGCCTTGTTAGAAGAAAACGATATTGCTCTATCGGTTAGCCAGAATGACTCACTGAGCGCACCATTGAGCTCTGCACAAATCAACACTGCGCTGCGCACAGCGATTTGGCAATCAGCCCCCTCTTTTGAAACCAAACACTTAAAGGAATGGATTAGTGCGTCCGGTAACGCCGTTACTGTCACCACTCAAATAAGCCAAGACGCTTATCTACGCCAATATATTAACCAACCTACGCCAGACGCTAGCACAGTTACCCCAATTCAACAGGATGACCATTTTTACCCAGCAGAGACGTTAGCTGACATTGACATTCTGTTTATGGATGGCCGAGGTTTGAACAACTTGTCAAAAGACCAAACGCTGCGTTTACAGCAAGCGGTAGAGGGCGGCCTAGGCCTCTTCCTGTTCGCAGATAGTAATTTGGTTTCAGAGGATACAAAAGACCTAACAAAGCGCTTGAATTTACCAGTATTGCGCGAAGATAAACAAGCTGCCGATGAGTTTACGATCGTCTACCCTAAGCAAATTGCGCTTCGAGCAGCGCAAGCCCTGCCCGCACCGACTGATTTAACCTTGCGTGTTGGGGCATTCAGATTTGATGATGAAGAAGCTGAAACATTACTGGTAGCGCCAAACGGTCGATCGCTAGTCAAGCGTCATTCCCAGGGGTTAGGCCAAGTTGCTATTACCTTATTGCCCCGCACCTATGAGTGGAAGTTAAATCAAACAAACGGAGAATATGAGCGGCTGTGGCATTACCTCATAGAACACATTGCGCGCAATTCAAGCGCGAATTATTGGCTAAACGAGCCCACTTCAGGGCCGGTATTTGAGCGAAGCCACGGCGACGCGTGTTTGCGTATCGCGAGTAAGAACCACAATTTTGAAGTCTCAATGGATTACATTCAAAGGCCAAGTAACGAGCTTGAGCAGCAACCTTTGATTTTAAACCAACGCCCTGAGCAACCTAACATCGCGTGCGCCCATTATTGGCCTGAATCGTCGGGTTGGCATCGTATATCGGCTTCAACACCACAGGATAGTCAGCCTAATAGCACCAAGATTACAAGAGGAGTAAGTAATGCTATTACCGCACAGCAATACCGATATGTGCATTCAATAGATTCATGGCTTGCAGCCCAGCAAGCAGCTAAGCACTGGGCGAGTCATGGGGTGGCAGACGCTTCGGCAAAAACAAATTTGCGCCCCCGTAACGTCACACTGAATAAAGGCGCACCGTTCGCTATGTTGGTTCTTCTGCTCAGTGCACTATGGCTAATACGCCGTTTACGTTAATCTAACTAGAGGTCATCTTAGTAAACGGCGGAACGCGTCATTTAGGTAAAATAAAGTGGGTGGCTCAACTACAAAGAGAAGTACGTATTAATTCCTTCTAAGATACTGGCCGTTGCCAGCGATGCCAAAATGAGTCCCATAACGCGGCTGACGATATTCGCGCCACCATTACCGATAACACGATGAATAGGCGCTGCTGCTATCAGTAAAATTAAGGTAATGACGAGCACGGTTAGCATCACCCCTGTGGTCGTTGCCTGCTCGGCCAAGGTGTATCGATCATTTTCAGTCAGCATTACCGCCGCTAACATAGCGCCCGGGCTGGCAATAGACGGCACCGCTAGGGGGAAAATAGCCGTTTCAGTCATCGACTTGGCCATGCGTAACTCATTACTTGCTTTACCTTCGCCGAAAATCATCGTCAGTGCGAACAAGAACAATACAATCCCTCCCGCGATTTCAAATGCCGAGAGTGGGATCCCCATAGCGGATAAGATGTATTCACCTGCGACGATAAAAAAGAGCAATATCCCCGTCGCTGCAATGATTGCCTTAAAAGCAATATGGCGTTTGGCTTTGGCATCAAAACCTGTGGTGGTTGCAATAAAGACGGGAACACTACCAATGGGATCGATAACGGCAAAAAAGAAAATAAAAACTGGGATTAATTCGCTCATATGGCTCCTACAAAAGAAAAGTCATGGAGTTAGGGTTAAATATTAACCCAACGTGTTTGGAGGGTGTTACAAAAAGATCACACTATGAATATTTATCCTCTAAGAAAGAATACCATTAGCTAAAATTTCACCCGTCTAAGGTAGCATGCCACATGCCTAGCGCGCGAGTGAAAAAGTGTGAGGTAATGTATCTAGCTGTATTGAAGTATCGGCTATAAGCGATGAAAAGACGTGATCTTCGTATATGAGAGTATCTCATTATCTTCACTATCGATGATATCGAGCACAGCTCCTTCACCTCATAAATTACACAATATCTTGCGGAAGCAAATTTTACTGTTATTTTCATCATCGTTTTTTTCATCACCGCTTTTTTCATAACCGACGATTTGGTATCCACTGCCGATAAGTAATTGCAGCATCGCGGGGTAACGATTCATGGATTTAACTTCAATATGTTCATAACCTGACTTAAGTGCCCAGCCTTCTTGCTGCTGGCGTAATGAAGACGCAATACCCATTTTACGATAGGCGGGTACAACCGCGCCTAACCAGCTATAAAACCCCCTTGAAGATAATGCATAACCAAGTTTATAACCAACCGCACCACCATTTACTTTCGCCACTAATAGCAAATGCGCCCTATCATTCAGCCTTAGCTGTAATTTAGCCTGAGTGATATGCCTATCAAACTCAGGGATTTGAGCATTCACCAGCAAAATGTCACTGAGGCTGCCTTCCTCATATTCAATTTTCATGTTCACGCCTTGAGGACTTTTTACTGACAATGCTAGTTACTGACAGCGCAGCGCATTACTGACGCAGCGGTGCACATTACTGACACAGCGCAGCAAACCGAGCGGATAGCAGTTGGGTAAGAGCTTGAGGTGCTATATTAATCTCTAGGCCACGTTTACCCGCACTGACGTACATATTTGTTAACCCTTTAGCGGATTCATCGATCATTGTCGTCAATCGCTTCTTTTGGCCTAACGGACTGACTCCGCCAAGCACATAGCCTGTTACTCGCTCGACTTCGGTTTTATCTGCCATTTGGGCTTTTTTCGCCCCAGCAGCTTTGGCCAGAAGCTTCATACTCAACATACGCTCCACAGGTAAAATAGCGACGCACAAGGTTTGCGAGTCTAGCTTTACAACGAGTGTTTTGTAGACCAAATTAGGCGCAAGGTTGAGCTTTTCGGCGGCTTCTAAACCGAAAGATTCTGCACTGGCGTCATGTTCATATTGCAACACTTCATGGGCCACTTTTTGCTTAATGAGTAAATTAATTGCTGGGGTCATAAATGCACCTTCCTTGTTACTGAGTGTTCAACCTAAGACGCCTTCCTTGTCAGTTTATTCTGCGCTAGGTGGGGCAGTTCACCACCGAGTCCAACCGCGTGCTGAACAATTTTCTGTTTTGCTTTGGGCAAGTGGTTCATGGTGCTGAGGCCGACGTCACGCACCCACTTTTGCACTGGGTTTGCCCCATCAAATAAGCGTTTGAATGACTCCATGGTAGCAATCATTTTCACCGCTTCAGTTTTGCGCCAGCGCTCATATTCACGTAAGTTTTTGGTTAAACCAATATCCTTACCTTGCTCAGCTATTTTGATCACCTGTTCGGCTAAGGCCACCCCATCCATTATCCCTAGGTTCGCACCTTGACCCGCTAAGGGGTGAATAGTGTGTGCGGCATCGCCAACCAATGCCACTCTATCGCTTACCCATTGGCGCGCGTACCGCATTTTTAACGGGAAGCTTTTGCGCTCACTGACTAATTCACATATGCCTAAACGCATATCAAACGCAGCCATAAGCGCTTTTTCAAAGGCGGCATCATCTAACGCGAGTAATGCGGTGGCGGCAGGCTCCTGCTGAGACCAAACAATTGAACAATGATGCGCATCCCACAAAGGTAAAAAGGCTAACGGTCCTTTCGGGGTAAACACCTGCCTAGCAGTATTATCGTGAGGCAATTCGGTTTTAATTGTGGCAACAATCGAATGATGTTCGTAATCCCAAAATGTTAACGGCAAATTGGCTTTTTGCCGTACCATTGAGTTAGCACCATCAGCACCGACCACCAGCCTAGCCGTTAGCATGGTGTCATCATCTAGGGTTAAGAAGCTTTCTTGTTGGCCAAATACCATTTTACTGACTTTGTTTGGCGCAAAAATCGTGATGCAAGGGCTTTGCTCTGCCTTCGCCCACAGCGCTAGCGCTAAATTTTGATTTTCTACTACATGACCAAGATAATCTTGTTTTACCTCGCTATGGGAAAAACCAATATGGGCGAAACTGTCTTGATCCCACACCGACATGTGCTCATAAGCGCACAGCCGCTCTTGCGCCAGTAAAGGCCAAACGCCTAAATTTTGCATTACGGTTTGGGTCGCTAGGGTAAAAGTGCTGACTCGTAGCTCAGGTTTATCGCCAAGTGCGGTGTCACCTGATTGCGCATCAATAATCGCTACGTTAAGCTCACCGCTCGCCAATGTGAGCGCAACGGTTAAACCGACTATTCCGCCACCGACGATAACCACATCATAACTTTGCATTCATTGCTGTCCTAAAAAGTGAACGTAACGCCAAAAGGATTAGCTAACAGTTTTAGTAGCCATTAGCGTTTCTATTTCTGAGATTCCTTTGGGCACATCTTTGGTTAATATCTCGTGCCCAGTAACCGTGATCAGTACATTATCTTCAATTCGGATGCCGATCCCGCGCCAATGTTCGGCTACAGGCGCATCACTTGCTACATAAACGCCTGGCTCTACCGTTAGCACCATTCCTGCTTCGAACGGCCTATCTCTATCGGCGACTTTGTAATTACCCACGTCATGTACATCAAGTCCAAGCCAATGACTCAAACCGTGCATAAAAAAGGGGCGGTAGTGCTGGCCCATTATATTGTCTGCCAAGCTACCTTTAAGTAAACCCAAGTCGAGTAATCCGGCTGTTATAACTTCTATTGCGGCCGCGCTTGCTTCACTGATAGTGCGCCCAGGTTTGATGCATTCAAGGGCGGCTAACTGAGCGTCAAGCACCAGTTGATATAATTGGCGCTGCGCCTGTGAAAAACGCCCTGACACTGGAAAGGTACGAGTGATATCTGCGGCATATCCGTTTAATTCACAGCCTGCATCAATCAGTACGAGCTCACCTTCTTTTAGTTCAGCGCTGTTTTCAGTGTAATGCAGAATACAGGCGTTTTCGCCACTGCCCACTATAGTGCTATACGCTGGGTGCTTAGCCCCCTGCATAGCAAATTCGTGGTGAAGTTCAGCTTCTAATTGGTATTCAAAGCGCTCGGGGTTAGCAAACCTCATGGCACGAATATGCGCTTGAGCGCTAATTTGCCCTGCCGTGCGCATAATCCTTTGCTCGTACAGGGATTTAAATAAACGCATCTCGTCTAAAATCGCACGAGGGTCAACAATACTCGAAGGCGCCATCTGGCTTTGCTTTGGCGCATTACGAAGCTGTTCAACGCACTCTAAAAGGCGCTCTTCACATTCTTGATTAGCACCTAAGGCAAAATACAACTGTTCGTGGCCATTTATTAATTCAAGTAGGCGCTCATCTAACTCTTCGTTGTCAAAAGCAATATCAAAACCAAAATCGCGCTTGGCTTTTCGCGGCCCGATGCGTTTGCCCTGCCACATTTCTACGCTGGGATCTTTACCTTGGCAAAAAAGTACACTTAAGCCGTTCGGATAATCACAGGAGTTGGTGAGTACTAGATAGGCTTCAGGCTCCGGGAAGCCGCTCAAATACGCGAAGTAACTATCTTGTCGAAACGGGAACTCAGTGTCACGGCTGCGCGTCACTAAAGCACTACTTGGCACCACACAGATGCTATTGGGCAGCATCTTATTAAGCAGCTTCAGTCGGCGCTGGGCAAACTCGTTTTTATCAAACTCTATCATAGGCACGTAAGCTTAATGCACCGTCTTAGGTTGGCTTTGCTGCTCTTCAGGTGACTTACCCAGTTCGTTAAAGCACAACATTGCACTGACACGCACATATTCAACCACTTCAAATAGAGCCTGCTCGAACTCTTCACCTTCAGCCATTTCTTCGTCCATACGCGCGATTTCGGCGAAATCTTCTAACGCTTCTTTAACGTCCGGTGAGCATTTAGTTAAATCGTCTTGATGTAAACCAAAGCCAAGCATAAACCCTTGAACCCACTCTAATAGTGCCTGTCCACGTTCGTTAATGGGGGCGGCGTCATCAGGTAAGCACAGCACCAAAGAAAAGTCGCTTTCTACCAGTTGCTGACAGGTCTCGTTGTACAACTCGTTGAGTAATGACTGTACGTCCTTTGCCAAAGACTCGCCCTGATTGACAAAATCGGCAATGGCTTCAACCCAATCTTGGGATTCTAACGGCATTCCACCGCCTAGCATGCCGCAAAACACGCCTTGTACTTCTGCGGCGCTGGCCAAAATATTGTTGCGCTGAAGCGCGGCAGTAATCTGTTCGTATTTTTGTTCTTCAGTATTCAAAGCGTTATCCCATTTGGTTATTGGTGTAATTCTAACATCATGGTCAAATCAGGTCATGCTAAGCACAGGAGTAATTCAGCATTTGCTGAAATGAAATTGGACAACTGCCCCCCGTCCCATACTATAATGGCGCCGAAATCGCGGTTACTACTGCTTTTGCGGTAAAAGCTGACGATTTTGGTTCAAAACATGCTCAACTATGAGTGTGTGCTATGTCTCCTGGAATGTTTGCCAGTTCAGTAATGTCCCTGGCCGATGCTTTTTACCTAGGAAGTTGATTCCATCGCTATTGCGCAAGCTCGGCTCGTATCGAGACGCCTACGGCAATGATGATACTTCCGCCCTGAACTTTCGGTTCACGGGCGAACACCGAACAGCGGCATTTTGGGAGACACCCTTCCCTGCACTTTTTTATGAATATTTATTAAATAAATATTTTTTAGTGAATATTTATTTTCATTACCCTAATGCATTTCGAATTCAAGGATGAAAAAATATGCAGATTATTACGTGTTACATCAATTGCGATTATAAGTGGCTCTCATGAATCAAGAATCAGTAATACGCCAACGAGGTGCCGTTATAGTTGATGCACTTAACGGCGTGGTGAAATGGAAATACGATGACTTCAATCGCGCACTTTTAGCTGAATTTTCTGCGGACAAAGCAGACCAAGTCAATGCAATCGTCAAGAAACACTATGCGGTTGAGTGGCATGCGAAGAACATCAAACAAGCGCCGATGCTAATGAAACACTTGGCGGGTAAATACGCTGTTTTAAGCAAAAAACAGCGGCTGTATTACTCTGAAGAAACTGAACGCCCAGATGTTATGCTCGCTTGGTGGCCTTGGGGACATGGGGCAACAGTATCAGTTCGCTTGTTTATGGTTAGCCAAGAACCATTTGTTTCAAAAAGGCCGCTGTTGAAACGAATTTTCGCCTTCCTAAAGTAAAAAAGGCTCGTATTTTGTTACTTATTTAGGACATATACGCATTTTCTCGGTTAGAATACCGCCAAAATGATATTAACTTTCGGAATTACGCTATATGGCTGTTATTAACTTTGGTTCTATTAATGTGGACCATGTTTATCAGGTCGAGCACTTCGTGCAACCTGGTGAAACCCTAGCCTCAACGCATTATCAATGCTTACTGGGCGGCAAAGGTGCAAATCAATCTATTGCATTAGCGAAGGCTGGAGCAGATGTGCGCCACGTTGGCCGCATTAACGAATCGGATGCCAACTTCAAGCAAATCATGATCAAGCACAACATCAACTGTAAGTATGTTGCGTGCACAGAAGCTCCTTCAGGCCATGCCATCATCCAAGTTACTCCATCAGGTGAAAACGCAATCGTATTGTTCGGCGGAGCAAATCATGAAATAACCGCAAAGGATGTGATGCTCGCACTCGATGGCGCCAAATCAAGTGACTGGGTGTTAACTCAAAATGAAACCAGTTCGATTGACGAAGTACTTAAACAAGCCAAAGAAGCGGGCTTAAAAGTAGCGTTTAACCCCGCCCCTATGACGGAATCCGTCAAACAGCTACCTGTTAACTGTATCGATTTGCTTATCGTTAATGAGGTAGAGGCCCAAGAAATTACCGGACATAGCGACATTGATGCTATGGAGCAGTATTTCGCAGCCAATTGGCCTGACTGTGAAGTGATTATTACATTAGGTAAAGCGGGCGTATGCATGCTCAAAAACGGACGCAGAATTGAAGTTGATGCGTTTGTGGTTGACGCTGTTGACACCACGGCCGCTGGAGATACCTTTATTGGGTTCTTTCTTTCTGCTTACAGTGAGCATACTGAAGCGAAAGTTGCATTAACCAGAGCATGTGCAGCATCAGCCATAGCAGTAACCCAAGTTGGGGCGGCGCAATCCATACCGGATGAAGACCAAGTAAATCGTTTTCTTGCCAAACACCATAGTTAAATTACATTCAACGAGGACTGTATGAGTCATAAAATTATTCTTGATACCGATCCGGGTATCGACGATGCAATGGCGATCTTTTTCGCTTTTCAATCTCCAGATATTGACGTACTTGGTTTAACGACCGTTTATGGCAATGTACCCGTTGAAATGGCTGCCCAAAACGCACTTACTTTGTGCGAAATGGCCGGAGTTGATATTCCAGTATGTAAAGGCGTGGGTATGCCATGGGTTGGCCCTCAGTCTACTTATGCACATTTCGTTCATGGCGATGATGGCTTCGGTAACGTTTGCCCAGAACCGTCAAAACGCCCGTTAGACCCTCGTAGCTCAGCGCAATTTATTGTTGATATGGCACGCCAGCACCCAGGTGAAATCACCGTCGTTGCCATTGGTCCACTAGGCAACTTGGCATTGGCGCTTCGTTTAGAGCCTGAACTGCCTAAGCTGTTAAAAGGTGTGTCTATTATGGGCGGCGCTGCTTTTGTGCCAGGAAATGTTACACCGGTTGCTGAAGCCAACATTTGGAACGATGCGTACGCAGCAGAGATCGTATTTGCTGCTGACTGGAACCTCACCATGTTCGGTTTAGATGTGACAATGACACTGCCCTTTGATCCTGCATTTTTAGAAGGTTTACGTGATAACAATGCTAAATTAGGTGGATTTGTTCACGACGCGGCGCAGTTCTACATGGACTTTTACTCGCAAAACCGTGAAAAGCGTGTGTGTTTCTTCCATGATGCTATGCCTATTGCACATTTGGTTGACCCAAGCTTATTCGAAATTGTTCGTGGCCACGCCCGTGTGTCTACCGACCCTTTGAACATAGGGCAAACGACTGTTGCTCCTAAAAATACCACTGCAAGCCCTCATTGGCTTGAAGCGCAGCAGATTGATGTGGCAGTCAAAGTAGATAAAGAGCGTCTAACCAAGCTTTATTTAGACACCTACTAAGCCTCAGGCTGTTTTGATGAAACTGCACTCACACAGGTGCAGTTTCTCTGTCGTTAATAAACTCATACGAAAACCAATAAAACAGCAAAAACTCCGACAAAAAGCGCGATGATTGAATATGATGTTCCCTACTCGTCACCCCAGTTTTTATTAGCATGCCAGTACCTGATAAGCGTAATCAATTACGACGACACTTTCGCCAAGCGCGTAATAACCTCAGCGAAGCACAACAGACTTTTGCTAGCGAGCAACTTTTGATGCAGTGCAGTGCTCTGACTGAATATCAAAATGCCCACGTTGTGGCTTGTTATTTAGCGCAAGATGGCGAAATCGCATTGACCCCATTAATTAACGATGCTTGGTTGAAGGGCAAAACCGTTTGCTTGCCCGTGCTGCACCCTTTTTGCAAAGGACATTTAGTTTTCGTGCGCTACCGACAAAACAGTGAAATGCAGACCAATAGCTTTGGCATTCTCGAGCCTAAGCTTAACGCCTGTGACATTGTCCCCATTGCAAAACTTGACGTTATTTTTACTCCGTTAGTTGCCTTCGATCACACTGCCCAACGATTGGGCATGGGAGGGGGGTTTTATGATCGTACACTGGCCCCAGTGACACGCCATGAAATACCTTTGCAGATATACGGGGTGGCCCACGACTGCCAGAAAGTAAGCAGCGGCTTAAAAACTGAAAAGTGGGATATTCCCATGCACAAGATAATGACGCCATCGCATATCTATAGCCACGCTTAACCGCGTATTACGCTTAGTTTTTGTCTTTTTAAACGGTTAAGGGTCTGCCCTTACCTTTGTGTTCTCAATGCTCATTAGGTTCTGGCTTCTAACACTACCTTGGGTATACTTTACACATCAAACGACCCAAAGAAGAACATAATGAATCAAGACGATAAGAAGAAAGCAGTCGCTCAAGCAGCGGTACGATATGTAGAGCAAGACTCCATAATAGGCGTTGGTACTGGCTCTACTGTCAATTACTTCATTGAGGCCTTAGCGCCAATCAAGAACGATATAGTCGGTGCGGTTTCCAGCTCAGAAGCATCAACAGAACGTTTAAAAGCGTTAGGTATTGAAGTGTTTGATTTGAACTCGGTTGATCAATTATCAGTGTATGTTGATGGCGCGGATGAAATCACTGAACACCGGCATATGATTAAAGGCGGGGGTGCGGCTTTAACTCGTGAGAAAATTGTTGCAGCGGTAGCACAGAAGTTCGTCTGTATCATCGACGATACCAAAAACGTGGGCGTATTAGGCGCCTTTCCACTCCCCGTTGAAGTTATCCCTATGGCGCGCTCATACGTCGCTAGGGAGATTGTAAAGCTCGGTGGCGATCCAGTGTATCGCCAAGGTGTGGTGACCGACAATGGTAACGTCATCCTAGACGTACATAATCTGAAAATACTGAATCCTGTAGAGCTAGAGCGACAGTTAAACAACATTGTTGGTGTTGTCACTAACGGCTTGTTTGCAATCCGAGGGGCCGATGTAGTGCTCACAGGCAGCGAGAGCGGTGTTCAAGTAAACGAGTAACGCTTAATTTAGCCAATTCAAGTAGAGCCGCTCTTTAGCGGCTCGCATGCATTTAATAGACACCCAAGTGTACACAAAATCGTCATATAACAATGGCAAACTGACCAATAACTTAGTCAACTGTAGTATCTCGTTGTGTCCATTCATTTAGATTCGATAAAAACTCGCCTCGTGTTAATTATTACAGTGTGTGTTTTAGGCATGCTGCTATTGGTAGGAAGCCAAATTTATTACACCCAAAAACTCGTTGATTTAAATGAGAAAAATAAATCTCTTCTGCGCCTCGGCCAAGATTTCTTGCAATTAAGAAGACATGAAAAAGACTTTTTACTGCGCCTCGATACCACCTATGTAGATAAATTTAATCAGCAAACGGATCAATTCCTCGCCCAGTTAGTCGCGATACAAAAAGCAGATGAGCACTCTAGGGCCAATCAAGCCATTTTTACCCAGTTACTGGCTAGTCTGCCTTTGTACCAGCAACAATTTAACACCTTAGTAGAGATGCGAGTGGCTATGGGGCTTGATGAAAATAGCGGATACCAAGGTGCCTTTCGAGAAGCGACCCACGCCTTGGAAGCCAAAATAGCCCAAGCAAATTTGCAATATATGCACCAATTGCTGTTACAAATACGCAGAGCCGAAAAAGATTTTCTACTTCGTAAAGACATGGGCTATGTGGATAAAGAACTGAACTTGTACTCTTCCCTAAGACAACGAATTGAAACCCAGCCCGCATCTATGTATGCCCAACTCATGCCTCTTCTGACTCGATATCAGCAACAATTCATGCAATTAGTGGATGCTTATCGCCATGTCGGACTCGATCATGACAGCGGGCTTCAGGGACGCTTTCGTAATCAAGCGCATTTGGTAGAGCAAAACTTTATTAATTTAGATCAGCAGCTACAGCACCAAGTCAGTAAAGCTCAGCAACACGTAGAAATAACGAGCATCATCATCTTGCTTATCACCTCGGTTGTACTGATCGTTTTACTTGTACGTAGCTTTTTGACGTTGCAACGGGCGTTTAGCAATTTTGTGATGTTTTTCTATCGCTGTAAGCGCGAATACCAGCATATGGATGAGAAAAACATGGGCTTCTCAGAGTTTAAATATCTCGCCACCATCGCCAATGAAATGATCGACTCTCGTCGGCAAATGGAGCGGGAACTACGATCAGCGCAAGAGGAAATCAGTCGCTTAAAGCAAGAACACAGAGCAACTATTACCGGCTAAATAAGACGCACTAAAGGAATTCCTGCTGCAGCCTATTAACGATAGCGACATTAGCAGCCGGAAAATCAAAATCGGTCAATTGGGCAATATTCACCCAGCGACTAATTTGCCCTTCTAAATGTATTGGTTCGCCGCTAAATTCATCGACGAGTTGAATATGTAAGCGAACGCATTTGTCGCCATAGTCGTGCTCTATCAACATATAGTCTTGTAGGTGCGTAACGTGAATACCGACTTCTTCTTTTAGTTCTCGTGTTAACGCTTGAGCTGGAGTCTCACCACTTTCTTGTTTGCCACCTGGGAATTCCCACTTACCACCTTGATGCAGGTCGTCCGCTCGCTTGCTGATATATATCTCTTGTTCGCGTTTTATTACCCCAACTGCAACATCAATCACTTTCACCGCTATACCTCATTTTTATTCAAAAAAAACGGGCTGCTCCCAAAGGAATAGCCCGCTCTTACTGCCTATGACATTAAGCTAAAAACGCAGTAACTAGCTTAATTTACCATGGCATTGTTTATATTTAAGCCCTGAACCACATGGACACGGATCATTACGACCTACTTTGGGGCCATCGCGCAGTGCATTGCCCGGACGTGCAGCAGGCGCTGCTTCTGGTGCTTGTTCAGGCGCCTGAGTCGCACTAGCAGTTTCATGCTCGTACTGTTTAGGTTGTTCGTCCGCTTGACGACGCTGCTCTTCAACGGCTTCAACATCAGATTCCGCTTTCACTTGTACTTTACTTAGTACAGTAACCACTTCTACTTTCAATGCTTCTAACATTTCAGTAAACAGTTCGAATGATTCGCGCTTATATTCTTGCTTCGGATTTTTCTGAGCATAACCACGCAAATGAATGCCTTGGCGTAAATGATCCATTGCCGCCAAATGCTCTTTCCAATGACTGTCCAAGTTTTGCAACATCACCGCTTTTTCAAACTGGCGAAGCACGTCTGGGCCAACAATGTCTTCTTTCGCTTTATAAGCGTTATTCACTTCTTCTAAAATGCGCTCGCGGATTTTCTCTTCGTATAATTTGTCGTCTTCATCGATCCATTTTTGTAATGGAATATCCAATAAAAACTCACTTTTAAAGTGCTCTTCTAATCCGCTAACATTCCACATTTCGCTCAGTGATTGCGGCGGAATGTATTGGCTAATAATGCTATCTACTACATCGATGCGAATGGCTTCGATGGTCGAATAAATATCGCCTTCATCAAGTAGCTCATTACGCTGCTCGTAAATGACCTTACGCTGATCGTTTGCCACATCATCAAACTCAAGTAACTGCTTACGCATGTCGAAGTTACGACCTTCCACTTTACGTTGTGCATTTTCGATTGCACGCGTAACCCAAGGATGCTCAATAGCTTCACCGCGCTCCATACCTAAACGCTTCATCATGTTGCCCATTTTTTCAGAGGCAAAGATACGCATTAAGGCATCATCGAGTGACAAGTAAAAACGCGAAGACCCCGCATCACCTTGACGGCCTGAACGACCACGAAGCTGGTTATCGATACGGCGAGATTCGTGACGCTCTGTGCCTATGATGTGTAAACCACCGGCCTCAATTACCGCATCGTGATCTTTTTGCCATTGCTCTTTGATTTTCTCCACGGTGCCAGGCTTAGGATCGTTAATACCATCAACGGCTACTTGCCAGTTACCACCAAGAACAATATCCGTACCACGACCAGCCATGTTAGTAGCAATCGTCACGGCACCGGGCTTACCCGCTTGCGCAACGATGTCAGCTTCCTGCTCATGGAATTTCGCGTTCAATACCTTGTGAGGAATTTTTGCTTTTTTCAATATATTGGAAATAAGCTCAGAGTTTTCAATAGATACTGTACCGACTAATGTCGGCTGGCCACGCTTAACGCAATCTTTAATATCTTCAACAATCGCTTCGTATTTCTCTTGGGCGGTTAAGTATATTAAGTCGGCTTTATCTTTACGGACCATAGGCTTATTCGTTGGAATAACTACGGTATCTAAGCCGTAAATACTTTGAAATTCAAACGCTTCGGTATCCGCTGTACCTGTCATACCTGCAAGCTTGTCATACAAACGAAAGTAATTTTGGAAGGTGATTGACGCGAGTGTTTGGTTCTCGTTTTGAATATTTACACCTTCTTTGGCTTCTACTGCCTGGTGTAAACCTTCAGACCAACGACGACCTTCCATTGTGCGGCCAGTGTGCTCATCAACGATAACCACGTCATCACCTTTAACGATGTAATCAACGTCACGGCTAAACAATTTATGCGCACGTAGTGCCGCATTCACATGGTGCAACAACGAAATATTAGCTGCAGCGAAAAGAGATTCATCTTCCCCGAGGATACCGCTGGTTTTAAGGATCTCTTCAACATGAATTTGACCTTTTTCAGTCAAATGTACCTGTTTACCTTTTTCGTCGATAGTGTAGTCACCGTCGCCATTTTTGCCTTCTTCGTCTTCTTTTTCTTGCTGTTCAAGCTGAGGAATAATGGCATTAATTTTACGATATAGCTCAGAGCTGTCTTCCGCTTGACCGGAAATAATCAGCGGCGTTCTGGCTTCATCGATGAGGATTGAATCCACTTCATCAATGATGGCGTAATGCAGTTCGCGTTGAACACGATCACCAGGGCTAAAGGCCATGTTGTCACGCAGGTAATCAAAACCGAATTCATTGTTAGTGCCGTAAGTAATATCAGCAGCGTAGGCTTCTTTTTTCTGGGCATGGTTCATGCCAGGGATATTACAGCCAACACTCAACCCTAAGAATTCAAATAGTGGACGGCTGCCCTCAGCATCACGACTCGCCAAATAATCGTTGACGGTAATCACATGCACACCCTTACCACTTAAAGCGTTTAAGTAGGCAGGTAGTGTAGAGGTAAGGGTTTTACCTTCACCGGTACGCATTTCAGCGATTTGACCTGTGTGCAACACCTGACCACCAAGCATCTGTACATCGAAATGACGCATTGAAAACACACGCTTACTGGCTTCACGTACAACAGCGAACGCTTCAGGCAATAAATTGTCTGTGTCTTCACCGTCTTGCAAACGCTTTTGAAACTCACCCGTCTTAGCTTTGAGTTGCTCATCACTTAGCGCCTCATACTGTGCTTCTAACTGGTTAACTTGCTCAGTAATTTTATTTAATTTTTTTAAAGTTCGGTCATTACGGCTACCAAAAACCTTGGTCAGAATACTCGAAAACATGGATTTACAGCTTCCAATCTAATAAATGAATGACCTTACAGCCTCGAAGGCATAAAAATCATGACTAAAGTAAGACAAATCGCTTTTAAAGAGCCGATTGCCAATAAATAACGAAAAATGTTTCGTTGGGCGATATCAAACAGACTACCCTTGCTTAAGCCGACGCTTTAACAGCTAGTTGCGATATACAAAGGGTAATGGGTCTTGTGGTTGCCCTTGTTTTATAACTTCATAATGTACATGAGCACCGGTTGAACGACCAGTATTACCCATCAAGGCAATTGATTGACCTTTGGTCACTACATCACCCATCTTTACCTCTACGGACTTATTGTGCCCGTATCGTGTGACCAAGCCATTACCATGGTCAATTTCTACTAATTCACCGTAACCATATCGCGTTGCCGCCCACGTTACTATGCCTGCGCCAGTGGCTAATACGGGCTCCCCTTCTGCTCCGGCGAAATCTAACCCTTTGTGCATGGTAGGTTTACCGGAAAATGGGTCGGTTCTGATACCGTAGTACGATGATAGCCAACCAGCCTCAATCGGGCGGCCCGCCAATGCGCTTTCTTCGATTATATGGTGACTCATGAAGATAGATTCAAGCGCACCCAATTGCTTCTCTTTATCTGCTAACTCATCAAGCATGATTTCGATACGGGAAACCATATTGTATTGGCTCACGTCAACTGGCGTATCAGGCAATACTTGCGCTTCTTCGCCACTCACTGAAAAACTAAATTCATCAGGGTTTAATTGAGCCTGCTCTACTAGCCTTGCGCCTAATGCATTCACTTTAACTAAGCGGCTTTCTGCTTCAGCTAATTTTTGCAGCACCGCTGCTAAACGTTGCTCAGTGGTGGTTTTAAGGTCGTCTAGCTGGGTCTGTTGCTGTTGTAAACCAGATTGCGCTAACGACAACCGAGCCAAGTTTTCATTGGGTAAATCTGTGGAGCGACTGGAAATAAGAAATAAACCGCATATGGCAATAAAGCACGGCAATATCTGGCGCTTAGTAGGCCGATAAACAAAACGTGATTTTTTACTGCGATACAGTAGTGTCAGACTCATTATTGAACGATTTCCCAAAAGTTTGGATGCTTTACATCTCTTGTGAGATGCAGTTTAACAAAGGGTTCTTGATATACAAAATCAATTCGTCTTAAACAAAAAATGCCGCTTAAAGCGGCATTTTAGTCGTAATTCAATTTAGTTCGCTAAAATAGGTGATGCGAATCTAATAGGTAGCTCTTCGCTATTGTCATAGCTGACAAATTCCCAACAAGCTTGGTTCTGCAGCAACGCATTAAGCAATTTGTTATTCAATCCGTGACCGGTTTTATAGGCAACTAACTCACCGATAATACTGTGGCCACCTAAATATAAATCACCAATGGCATCTAGAATTTTATGCTTTAGGAACTCATCGCTATAACGCAACCCTTCAGGGTTAAGCACGCGGTATTCGTCTAAAGCCACGGCGTTCGCCATGCTGCCACCAAGCGCAAGGTTGTTGGCGTTCATGTATTCTAGATCTTTCATAAAACCAAACGTGCGAGCACGACTCACTTCATCAACATAGGAAGATGAATCAAAGTCTAACACCATGTGTTGGCGTGTCTGACTGATCGCAGGGTGATCAAAGTCGATGCGAAAATCCACACGGAAACCGTCATGCGGGCGCAACTCTGCCCACTTGTCGCCGTCTTTCACTTTAATCGCTTTTTTGATCTTAATGAATTGTTTAGGGGCGTTAAGCTCCTCAATACCAACAGATTGCAATAAGAAGATGAACGGGCTAGCGCTACCGTCCATGATCGGCAATTCGTCACTATCAACTTCAACAATAATATTGTCGATGCCTAAGCCGGCAAGCGCTGAAGCCAAGTGCTCAACGGTGGAAATAGACACACCGTCAGCGTTGGTTATACACGTACACAACATCGTGTCACCCACCGCTTCGGCGCGAGCTGGAATATCCGCATGAGGCTCAAGGTCAACGCGGCGAAATACAATACCTGTATTCGCCGGCGCAGGCCGGAGAGTCATAGTGACCTTGTCACCTTTGTGCAGACCAATTCCAGTCTCTTGAACAGATTGTTTAATGGTACGTTGTTTAATCATTTTATTTCTTGGCTCTAGTTAACCTAATAAAAAGCGGCACGTATTATATGAATTAATGCGTCTATTGTCAAAATAGTGTCATATTCACCCTTTTCAAGTCCATACAACAGGATAATCTGTTGTTTGATCTGAAGTGATAAGACAACGCATTAGTCTAATAATTCATAGACCCGATTTTAATCAGCTTGCTTGCGTAAAAACGCAGGAATATCTAAATATTCAAGATCATTACCTGAGTCAGTTCTTTCTTCATTCACCACTGTACGGCTACTTTCAGTGGTCACACTGGTTTGTACATTGTCAGTACCGTTGGCTTGAATACGAACTTCTTGCTGTTCACTCGGTACACGTGCTGAAGTGCGGTTTGATACCAAAGAGATGTCAGGCTTACGCTCTGCACCAATACCTGTCGCCACAACGGTCACGCGCAGCTCATCAGACATTTCCATGTCGATAACCGTGCCCACAACCACAGTTGCGTTTTCAGATGCGAACGCCTTAACAGCATTACCCACGATTTCGAATTCATCAATTGAGAAGTCGGGGCCAGCTGTGATGTTAACCAAAATACCACGGGCGCCAGACAAGTCGATGTCTTCTAATAATGGACACGCAATTGCACCTTCTGAAGCTTCTTCAGCGCGATCTTCACCAGAAGCACTGCCACTCCCCATCATGGCCGTACCCATTTCTGACATAACGGTTCTTACATCGGCGAAATCCACGTTGATCAAACCAGGACGTGTAATAAGCTCAGCTATACCTTGTACCGCTCCGCTTAAAATATCATTCGCAGCACTGAACGCTTGCAGTAAAGGCGTACCTTTACCCATGACTTTCAGTAATTTTTCGTTCGGGATGGTGATCAGTGAATCAACGTATTTTGATAACTCTTCGATACCTTGTTCAGCGAAATCAGTACGCTTACGGCCTTCAAAAGGGAAAGGCTTAGTGACAACCGCTACAGTCAAAATACCCAACTCTTTAGCGATTTTAGCCACTTCAGGTGCTGCACCTGTACCGGTACCACCACCCATACCAGCTGTGATAAATACCATATCGGCACCTTCCAGCGATTGGCGAATGGTCTCGCGGTCTTCTTCAGCTGCTTCACGGCCTATGTTAGGGTTTGCACCTGCACCCAAGCCTTTGGTAACACCAGAACCGATTTGCAGAGTCACGTTAGCCGCTGAGCTACGTAAAACTTGCGCATCGGTATTGATGGCGATGAATTCAACACCTTCAATACATTGTGACACCATGTGTTCGATAGCGTTTCCGCCACCTCCACCGACACCAATAACTTTAATGACGGCTTCTTCGCTATGACTATCCATTAATTCAAACATATTTACTCTCCGGTTTTTGCGCTAAGACATGCAAACAAAATAGTTTGCGGCCTATAGTTTTTTAAGTTCATTTAAAAGCAGGTCTAAAACTCGCCCTTAAACCAACTTTGAATTCGTTCCCAAACGCCTTCTGACGCTTTCGTTTTGGCCGCTGTTTTGGCCGTAATGTGTTCTTTTCCGTACTGAAGCAACCCAATCGCCGTGGCAAATGTTGGGTCTTCCACGTATTCCGACAAACCTTTGATAGATAATGGCTCACCCACACGTACAGGCATTTGAAAAATTTCTTCGGCAAATTCAATCGCCCCTTCCATTTTGGCAGTACCGCCTGTTAACACGATCCCTGCGGCTATCTGCTCTTCAAAGCCGCTATTACGTATTTCTTTCTGCACCAATTCGAACAGCTCTTGATACCTTGGTTCAATAACCTCTGCCAAGGTATGACGAGACATAGCGCGAGACGGTCTACCACCGACACTATGCACTTCGATGTTCTCTTCCATGCTAACCATGTCTTTTAGGGCACAGGCATAATTAATTTTAATGTCTTCTGCATGACTGATAGGCGTGCGGAATATTTTCGCAATATCACTGGTAATTTGATTACCTGCAGCGGGAACGACAGCGGTATGCCTAATGGCGCCGTCTGTATAAATCACAATATCGATAGTGCCACCGCCGATATCAACCACGCACACACCTAACTCTTTTTCATCATCGGTTAGTACCGCATAACTCGAGGCTAACGATGAGAAAATCAACTGGTCTGTCGTTAAGTCGCAACGCTCTACACATTTCACTAAGTTTTTAGCCATGTCGTCAGCGCAAGTAATAATGTGCGCTTGAGCTTCCATACGCACTCCTGACATGCCAATTGGGTTTTTTATCCCTTCTTGTACGTCAATCGTAAATTCTTGTGGCAATACGTGAAGCAAACGACGTTCAGCGGCGATAGGCACTGAGCGGGCGGCGTGGATCACATTATCAACGTCTTCTTGGGTCACTTCTTTGTTATTAATGGGGACCATGCCACTTTCATTTTGGCACTGCACATGACGCCCAGAGATCGACATAAACACTGACGACACTCGGCAATCAGCCATTAATTCCATTTCGCTCATGGCACGCTGTACCGACTGAACCACTAGGTTCAAATCGTTTACGCCACCTTTATCCATCCCTTTAGATGGATGACTACCGACACCAATAACGCTGATCCCACCATCGTCAAGTAGCTCACCGACGACGGCTTTTACCATGCTGGTACCAATGTCTAAGCCTACAATTAGCTTTCTATCTGTAACTTTAGACATATCGTGCTGCTCTCACTTTCATTAGCTCTCTTGTGTAGGTTTTTCAGGGGACTTCCATCCCACAGCTAAACCTGTGTCATAGCGTAAATCAACATAATCTACGGCTCTTTCGTTCTTCTTCAGCAAGGGATACAAGTCGATAAAACGTTGCAATCTCGCTATGTATTCGTTGCGTCCTAAATTCAGATTGATGCCATTGACTAAGCGCAAATGCCAGGCGAAACGCTCACTTAAAAACAATTCATCAATGTTCATACCAGCACTTGCTAGTAACGCTTGCATAGAGTTGTACCCTTCAAGCGCGGTATGTTCGCTGCCGCCAGGCCCAAACAAACTTGGTAACTGAGGCGGCGTCGTGGCCTTGGCGAGCTCCCCAGCAAATACATCACCGTATTGATTCAACACCAAGTCGTTGTTCCATTTCGCTGCTGGGGTTTGTTCCAGCACATATATTTTCAAACTATTTGGCCAGCGTTTACGGATTGATGCTCGGTAAACCCATGGCAAATTCTCAATATCTTGGTGCGCTTGCTCTACGTCTAGTTCAAAAAAACTGCCCGGCTGGGTTTTACGTATTAAGCTCTCAATCTCGCTTTGTTTAACAAAGCGTAAATCACCCGACAAGGCAATATCGCGCACTGGCGCTTTTTGCTCGTCCTCGGCCCACACTTTTATGGCCCAAGCGCCGTATACAATGCCAGCGAGCAATAACAACAAGAACAGCATTCCACCGATAAATCGGTAGTTGGGTTGCTCAGTCGTTACCTTCGCTTCGCTGGTCATAGCAATTAACCTGCCGTTGCCAATACAGCTAAGGAAAGTTGCTCAAAGCTCAATCCTGCTTGCTTGGCCGCTAAAGGCACTAAACTCTTTTCCGTCATACCCGGTACTGTGTTCGCTTCTAGTAAATAAAACTGCCCCAACATATCCTGCATAAAATCGACTCTTCCCCAACCTGAGCCTGCGACGGCATCGAATGCGTCCAACGCAAGACGCGCTAACAGCCCTTCTTGTTCCGCAGGCAAACCGCTGGGGCAAAAATACTCAGTCGTATTAGACTGGTACTTAGCCTCATAGTCATAAAAGTCTCGTGGGGTCGACATACTGATCGAGGGCAGCGCTTCGCCATTTAATAGGCTAACGGTGTACTCTGAACCTTGGATGAATTGCTCCAACAACACTTTATCGTCATATTCAAAAGCCTGTTGGATCGCTGCGGCGAGTTGTTGCGCATTTGACACTTTGGCCATGCCGATACTCGAACCTTCTTGAGCAGGCTTGACCATAACCAGATCTCCTAAGCGGGACATTATATCGCTGCAGTTCTCGGCATTAAAGTCTCTTTTATCCGCAATTTCATAATTGGCTGTTGGGAGTCCCAGACTCTGCCACACCTGTTTACTGCGTATTTTATCCATGCATAAGGCAGAACCTAAGACGCCCGTACCGGTATAAGGCATGTTCATTTGCTGTAATGCGCCTTGGAGCGAGCCGTCTTCACCGCCACGGCCATGAAGCATGATCAACACGCGATCAAATTTCTGTTCCACAAGTTGATGTAGCTCAGACTCAGCAGGATCAAAGCCATGGGCGTTTACACCAGCGCTGATCAATGCGCTAAGCACAGCTTGCCCTGAGCGCAGGGATACTTCACGCTCGGCAGAGCGCCCGCCAAACATCACGGCGACCTTTCCAAAGCGTGCGATATCTATTGCGCTAGTGTGTGTTGCGTTCGCCAGTGTCACTTTGACCACCCGGTACGCAACGCGCCCTTGTCTAACTTCATTTCTTGTAGCTCTTTGGCAATTTGGCCAATATTGCCAGCACCTTGGGTCAACAAAATATCTTGGTCTTTTAGGTTGTCTGCCAATAACTTAGGTAATTCGTTTTTGTCTGCTACATAAATGGGTTCAAGCTGACCACGTTGACGCATAGAACGGCACAGGGATTTACTGTCTGCCCCTTCTATTTTTTCTTCACCAGCGGAATACACATCAAGGAGCAACAGCACGTCTACTTGCGATAATACGCGCACAAAATCTTCGTACAGATCACGGGTTCGTGAATAGCGATGAGGCTGATAAGCCATAACGAGTCGTCTGTCAGGCCAATTATTACGCGCTACCGCTATGGTCGCTTCAACTTCCGTGGGATGATGACCGTAATCATCAACCAGCAGCACGTCGCCCTCGCCTGTGGCAAATTCGCCCAACATTTCAAAGCGACGGCCTATGCCAGAGAAATTCGCTAACGCGGCAGTGATTGCAGCATCTTCAATATTTTCATCCGTCGCCACGGCAATAGCAGCAAGAGCGTTAAGTACGTTGTGCTTGCCTGGTGCATTGACCACAACTTGTATGTCTTGATGATCTTTGCGCTTTAAAGTGAATTCACTTTGATTAAATGTGTGCTTAACGTTAGTCGCACGCACATCCGCGACTTCGCTGTAGCCATAGGTCAGGTATTTACGTTTTATGCGAGGGAGTAATTGCGTGATCACCGGATCATCAATGCACAACACGGCTAAACCGTAAAAAGGTAGGTTGTGAAGAAAGTCAATGTAGGTGTCTTGCATCTTTTGGAAGTCACCTTGGTAAGTTTCCATGTGATCAGGCTCAATATTCGTGACCACTGACACCATGGGTTGAAGATGCACGAAGGACGCATCACTTTCGTCAGCTTCTGCAATAAGGTACTGACTCGAACCCAATCTAGCATTCGTGCCTGCACTATTAAGTAAGCCACCAATAACAAAGGTAGGATCAAGCTCTGCTTGAGCAAAAATAGTCGCTATCAAGCTAGTCGTCGTTGTTTTGCCGTGCGTTCCCGCGATGGCTATGCCATGTCTAAAACGCATTAATTCCGCTAGCATTTCTGCTCGGCGAATAACAGGAATACGCATTTCGTTGGCGGCGTTAACTTCTGGATTAGTTGGGTCAATCGCACTGGACACCACTACCACATTGGCTTTCTCAACATTACTCGCTTGATGTCCAAAGAAAATAGTTGCCCCAAGGCCTGACAAGCGATCTGTCATTCCATTGGCTTGACGGTCAGAGCCGGATACCTGGTAACCTTCGTTTAATAACACTTCAGCAATACCACCCATGCCAGCACCGCCGATACCCACAAAGTGAATATTTTTAATTCGGCGCATCTCTGGCACATGGTAATGAACTTTATCGGGTGCGATCATTGCGCTTTCTCCACTAACAACTGGCAGCAATGAGTGACTCGTTGTACTGCATCTAATTTCGCTAACTTTCGGGCCTTGTTACCCATTTCCACTAGCATGTTTGGTTGTGCAAGACAGTCTTCTAACAATGAAGTTAACCCGCCTTGTACTAATTCATTTTGCGCCAACAAATAGCCTGCTTCATGCTCGACTAACGTTTGCGCGTTTTTAGTTTGATGATCGTCCACAGCATGGGGCAAAGGCACGAAAATAGCTGCCACACCGGATGCCGCTACTTCAGCCACGGTCAAAGCGCCAGCTCGGCATATCACCAAATCAGCCCATTGATAGGCCTGTGGCATATCCTCTACAAATTCATCCACCTGCCAATCACCGCTGTCGCCTAATTGATTTTGGTACAACTGGGTGACTGAGTCTAAATGACCTTTTCCACATTGGTGACGTACTTTGATTTCATTCTGCTTCGCTAACGCTAGAGGGACATTCTCATTCAACGCTTTTGCCCCTAAGCTTCCACCGAGAATAAGGATATTTGTAGCGCGGCTAATACCGGATATTTGCTTGGGCATAATTGTGGCAAAGCCCGCGCGCACTGGATTCCCTACCCATTGATATTTTGCGGAATCACTCACGTCTTGCCCCTGACGGTCTGCTGTTTTTTGCGCATCGAATGTACCAGCAAATCCTGTCAGTACTTTATTCGCGATTCGGGCGAGTAATCTATTGGTCATACCTGGCGCTGCGTTTTGCTCATGTAAGACCAAAGGTTTGCCCATTAGCCATGCTGCTACGCCGCCCGGGCCACTGGCAAAACCGCCCATACCGATCACAACATCAGGCTTAACCTGTTTGATAACGCCCCTTGCTTGGATAACCGCTTTGATGATTTTGAACGGCGCCGCTAGCAAGCGCACTAATCCGTTACCACGCACACCGGCGATATCAATAAAACTGATTTCAAACCCAGCCTTGGGCACTAGTTCTGCTTCCATTCGCTGTGCGGTGCCAAGCCAATGGATATGCCAATTCTGTTCTTTGAGCGCCTGTGCCACAGCCAGACCAGGAAAGACATGCCCCCCGGTACCACCAGCCATCACAAGCAAGGTATGCGTCATAGCACAGTCAGATGCAATTCGATTAGACATAGCCATCCTCCTGCTCTTCGTCCTTGCCTCGCGGGGTTTTGCTGTTGTTTTTACTAGCACGTTTGGTTTGATGGCTTAGTGTTTGCGCAGATTCGTCTTGGGCAAAGTCATCCATGATAGAATCGATATCTTGTTCTTCGTCTTGCACGTCATCGACGACGGCGTAAGCCACATCATCAAGCACAGTAGAGACTTTTTTCTTACCTGCACTACTGGCTGTTTTCGGTTTGTTTTTTATGCTGCTCGATGTAGACGCTTTCGCTTTGCCGCCTCGGTCGATAGCTTGAATACCTTCAACGCGCATTTCAAAATCGATACGCACCAATAAACCCACTGCTGCAGCCATAATAATCAAACTAGAGCCGCCATAACTTAATAGCGGGAACGTAAGGCCTTTAGTGGGCAAAATACCGGCACTCGCGCCCACGTTCACTGCGGTTTGAAAGCTAAACCAAATACCAATGGAGTACGCAAGATAGGCATCAAAAGGACGTTCATTTTGCAGTGCTTTGCTACCCATTTTCATGGCTTTGAGCACTATGCATAGCATAAGTGCCAGCACCGTTAGCACTCCAGCGAAACCAAGCTCTTCTGCTAAGATAGCCATGATAAAATCGGTGTGTGCTTCGGGTAAGTATTCCAACTTTTGCAAACTGTTACCTAGGCCTTGTCCAAATACATCGCCACGTCCATACGCCATCAGGGACTGAGTTAACTGGTAACCGCTGCCAAATGGGTCGGCCCAAGGATCTAAAAAGGAGGTAATTCGTTTCATGCGATATTCTTCGAACATGATCAAGAAGGTCACTGCTGCGCCGCCGGTAAACGCCAAGCCAAAGAACTGCCACAGTTTAGCCCCCGCCAAAAACAGTAACCCAATAGTGGTGCATAGCATGACCACAACGGTACCTAAATCAGGTTGAAGTAGCAGCAGTACAGCAAAGGCAAAGAACACCACTAACGGCTTCGCAAAGCCCTTAATGTTTTCAGTCACTTCCTCATAACGCCTAACCAAGTACCCCGCTAGATAGCAGAAAAAGAATAACTTAGCAGGTTCGGCCGCTTGAATAGTAATGGGTCCTATCGCTAGCCATCGAGTACTGCCATTGACACTGCGCCCTACTAATAAGACGGCAATCAACAGCACCAGACCTAACAGTAATAACCAAGCATTACTGGTGCGCCACCACTGCATCGGGATCTGCATCACGGTCAAGGCCGCACCAATCGCCAATACGATATAGATGCCATGGCGGATAGCAAAATGAAACGGGTTGTCAAACAAACGAGACGCCACCGGCATAGACGCAGACGTCACAATAACCAAGCCAATCGCCATTAACGACAGCGCCAGCAAAATCAAGCTCACATCGTAAGGGCGAACCACCGCTGGGGCAGCATCATGTCGCTGAGCAAACATAGCGCGAAGAGGCGTCGCGAAAGTCGATGTGTTCATCGCTGACCTCCTTGCTCAGCTACCAGAGTGTTTACCGCTTTTACGAATAAGTCGCCGCGTTGCTGATAGTTTTTAAACATATCCAAGCTAGCGCAAGCAGGTGACAGCAACACGGTCGCGTCGCCCTCTGCTAACGTAGCAGCCAATTGCACTGCATCGTCTAAGGTTGCAACCTGATGGCTGTTTGCCTTTAATTCAGCCAACTTAGGACCATCTTTACCTAGGGTAATTAACTCATTTACTTGTGCGTTGAACCGCTCTTCCAGTGGCGAGAAATCAGCTCCTTTCCCGTCGCCACCCGCGATAAGGATCAATTTGCCTTTACAGGTCGGTGCTAGGCCATCTATGGCGGCAATAGTGGCGCCAACGTTGGTCGCTTTGGAGTCATTTATCCAACGCACATGATGACTCACCGCCACGGTTTGACAGCGATGTGCCAGACCTGCAAAGCTGGTGGCTGCATGCTTAATGGCACTAAGATCAATACCCGCCAACATCGCCATGGCAGTGGCAGCTTGAATATTGAGCATATTATGCTCGCCTACCAACATGCAGGCATGGCTATCAAGGAAGTCTTTACCGTCCAGTAAGATATGCGCGGTCTCTTTATTCCAGCTCAGGCCACGTTCGCTGCTACTCAAACCAAACATGACATCAGGATTAATCGTCATAGGCCATGTGGCAGCGTCATCGCGGTTGCACACGCTGAAACGTGCATCGCGAAATATCCGCAGTTTTGCGCGCTGATAGCTCAGCATATCTCCGTGGCGGTCCAAATGATCATCACTGAGATTTAACATGCAAGCCACGTGAGGGCGCAAGGTATAGGTGGTTTCCAGCTGAAAGCTCGATAGCTCTAAAACAATAATGTCAGCGTCATTTTCTAACAATTCCAGAGCAGGAATACCGATATTCCCCCCTAATAACGCTTTTTTTCCTGCCGCTAAACACATCTCGTAGGCGAGTGTTGCCACCGTCGATTTACCATTAGAGCCGGTAACCGCTAATACAGGTGTATTGTTGAACATGGCGAACAGTTCGATGTCGCCAATCACCTGCACGCCCGCGTCAATGGCGGCATTGATGGCCGGTGTTTTCAAACTCAAACCTGGGCTGACTACCAGCATGTCTGCTGCGCACAAACGGGCGCTATCCAGTTCACCGAGAAACACAGGAACGGATACACTGACATCCAAATCTGCACGGGTATCCACTGCGCTCACATTGGCACCTTTAGCGACTAAAAATCTCACGCAGGACAAACCGGTTAAACCGAGTCCAACTACGATGATATTTTTATTTGCTAATGGATTAGCAGCCATTTAACGCAATATCCTTTAACGTAATTTCAAGGTGGCTAAGCCAACCAAGACTAAAATGATGGAGATGATCCAGAATCGCACGATAACGCGAGGCTCTGGCCAGCCTTTTAATTCATAGTGGTGGTGGATTGGCGCCATTCTGAAAATCCGTTGGCCGCGCAATTTAAATGATCCCACCTGCAAAATAACCGAGAGCGTTTCCACCACAAATACGCCACCCATGATCACCAGTACGATTTCTTGACGCACTAACACAGCGATGATCCCTAGCGTGCCGCCAAGTGCCAGTGAGCCAACATCGCCCATGAACACCATGGCTGGGTAAGTGTTGAACCACAAAAAGCCGAGGCCCGCGCCGACAATGGCTGTGCATACAATCACCAGTTCACTGGTCAAGGGTAAATACGGAATATTCAGGTAAGCGGAAAAGTTAATGTTGCCTGTGGTGTAAGCAAAAATCGCGAATGCACCAGCCACTAGAACAGTAGGCACGATAGCTAAGCCATCTAAACCGTCCGTTAGATTGACCGCATTACTGGTCCCGACAATCACAAAATAAGTCATCACGATGAAGAACATGCCCATTTGCGGCATCACATCTTTGAAAAATGGCACGAGCAAGGCGGTTTCAGCCGGGTCTTGCTGGCTGGCGTATAAATACAAGGCGACACCAATAGCAATAACCGACTGCCAAAAGTACTTCCAGCGCGCAATCAAGCCTTTCGGGTCTTTACGCACGACCTTACGGTAGTCATCAATAAAGCCGATAATGCCGTAACCGACAACGACACTTAACGTGACCCAAACATAGCGATTGGTTAAGTCTGCCCATAACAGTACGCTTACCACAATCGCCGCCAAAATCAGTAAGCCACCCATAGTAGGTGTGCCTGATTTGGCCAGATGGGATTGAGGGCCGTCATCACGCACCGTTTGGCCAATTTGCATGGTTTGCAACCAACGGATCATCCGCGGGCCAATTAAAACGGCAATTAACAGGGCCGTTAGCGTGCTCAAAATGGCACGAAGCGTCAGATAAGAGAAGACCCGAAAGCTTGGCTCAAACTGTTGTAGCCAATCGGCCAGTAGCATCAACATGCCATTAGCTCCCTAAAGCGTTCAAACTTTCCCACGGGGGATGCCTCCAAAGCTTCCACTACCAACTCCATACGCGCACTACGGGAGCCCTTTACTAAAATGCTGATATCTCGTTTCTCCGCTGCTAAATGCTCGGCTAATGCCGCGACTAATTTGTCTTTATCACTAAAATGGTAACCGCTCTTTTGATACACATCGCTGGCGCTTTGACTGAGTACGCCAAGAGTGTACAAGTCGTCTATGCCCTTTTCTTTGGCATATTCCCCTACTTGCTGATGATAAAAGCGTGCTCGCTCTCCTAGTTCAGCCATATCGCCTAACACTAAAATTTTGCGCCCAGCAAAGCTGCCAAGTAAATCAATGGCTGCGTTTACAGAGGCCACGTTAGCGTTGTATGTGTCATCAAGTACTTTAACCTGACCACTTAACTGCTTAACTTGTAAGCGACCACTTACTTGTGCCATGTACTGCAACCCAGCTTGCACATCCTGTAAGTTAGCACCTACTTCTATCGCTAATGCAGCAGAAACTAAGGCATTGCTGACGTTATGAATACCAGGCAAAGGCAAAGTGATAGACACCTTACCGATGGGCGTGACCATCAGAAAGTCTGCGCAACCACTTAAACCAAGTACGACATCCTGTGCGTAATAATCGGCTTCACCTTGGGTCGAAAAACGCTGATTACGTAGATGTTCATACTTACCGTGCCAGAACGCGTAGAATTGGCTGTCGGCGTTGAAAATAGCTAGCCCGTCTTTTCCTAACCCTTTGAAAATTTCACTTTTAGCGCGTGCCACACCTAATAAGCTGCCGAACCCTTCAAGGTGAGCAGCAGCAGCGTTAACGATCGTAGCCACATCTGGCTTTACCAACTCAGTGGTATAAGCAATTTCCCCAAGATGGTTAGCACCTAACTCAACTACGGCGAACTCGTGCTGCGCTTCAAGACGCAATAAGGTAAGAGGCACACCAATATCGTTGTTGAAGTTGCCCTTAGTGGCGAGCACTTTACCGCGTCGAGATAAAATAGCAGCAACCATTTCTTTGACTGTGGTTTTGCCACTGCTACCGGTGATAGCCACCGTCTTTGGTGCTACCTCACGCTTTACTGCCTGTCCCAATAGTCCCAGAGCGGCTTTGGTATCGCTAACTAATATTTGGGCTAACGGGGTATCCACTTGACGGCTAACAACTACCGCTATTGCTCCACTTGTTTGAGCCTGTTCGATAAACTTATGGCCATCGAAATTTGGTCCGCTCAAGGCAATAAATAAATCATTTGAATTTATATGACGCGTGTCAGTGCTGACACCCTGAATTATGGCGTCTTCAGCAATACTGTTTTCGCTGCGAATAATTTCGCCCTGCACTTGCTGCGCAATCCACGCCAATGAAACCGGGATCATGTGATGTTCCTCTCAAACATTTGTTGTACGTATTCACGCTCGTCGTAAGCAACCGTTTGGTTGCCAATAATTTGGTAATCTTCGTGGCCTTTACCTGCCACTAAAATGATGTCATTCGCTGTCGCGTTCGATACGGCTTGTTCAATAGCCGCCTTGCGGTCAAGTACCACCTGCACTTTTTCTGGGTGTACACAGCCACTTAGAATATCGTTAGCAATCGCGGTGGGATCTTCCGAACGACTGTTGTCATTGGTAATGGTCATGTCATCTGCGTAGGTTTCAGCGACCTCTCCCATTAAAGAGCGTTTACCTGTGTCTCTGTCGCCACCGCAACCAAAAATAACCGACAAACGCCCTTGGCTATGTTGGCGAAGCGCCACTAACGCTTGCTTTAAGGCATCTGGCGTATGGGCGTAATCTACTACAACGGTAGGCGAGTTATTCCCACCAAAACGCTCCATGCGACCGGTGACCGGCACCAACAAATGCGCATGCTTAGCGATATCATTTAGCGATTCACCTAGACATAACTGACTCGCTATTGCAGCCAGTGCGTTAAAAATGTTAAAGCGCCCTAGTAAAGATAATTGAATGTCACATTCACCCCATGAGCTCACCAATTTAAATCGGCACCCTTGGTTCGAATACACGACATCCTTGGCTAAACATTGATGCTCAGCGTCCGTTAGCATTAAGCTCTCGTCAGCGATCCCGTAAATAACAGGCGTTACCGCTGAAGGTAACTGCGCCAACCAACGCTTGCTCTCAATTTCATTCCCGTTGAGTACCGCGAATCTGAGCTCAGGTTGCTTCAACAACTCGCGTTTAGCTTGGGCGTAGGCTTGCATAGTGCCGTGATAATCAAGGTGGTCTCGTGTTAAGTTCGTCAACACAGCCACATCTGTTTTAAGCGCAGCAACGCGTTGTTGTACTAATGCATGAGAAGACACTTCAAGGGCGACTTGTTTAACCTGATCTTGTGCAAATTGCGCCATCAATTTATGCATGCTGATAGCGTCTGGCGTGGTGTTCGCCGTTTCACTATGCGATGCGCATACCCCTGATTGGTCAATCACACCTGAGCCTAATGTGCCAATTGACGCGGCGCGCTTATTAAGTAGCGCTGCCAATTGACTGGTCAATTGTACTGTCGATGTCTTGCCGTTGGTGCCCGTCACGCCAATCACTTGTAAGGACTTGGCTGGGTAACCATAAAATGCAGCCGCAAGTGCGGATAACTGAGCAGATAAGTCATAAAAGCTGATGATTAACGATTGCTCGCGCATGCTCGTATGCCCGTGCTCTGCTTGGGTTTCGCACTCGGCTATGATGACCTTTGCGCCTAGGCTGATCGCTTGAGGAATAAAATCTCGCCCGTCACGTACATGGCCTTTGAGCGCAATAAATGCACTGTGAATAGCCACATCACGGCTATCAAGCACCAAAGATTCAATCGTAATGTCCCCGGCCTGAATACCAAATTCTAACAGTAGCGGTTTTATACTCTGCGCTGTTTTTGAATGAGCTCGCTTTAATTGAGCTTGGTTAGTTTGCACTTGTTTGCTATCCAGCATGAGACGCTCCCGTAATTGAGGCCAGTGAAGACACTGACTTGTCATCGGGGGGAACGTTTAACATTTGCAAACTATTAGACATGATTTTTGAGAACACAGGCGCTGCGGTATCACCCGCATAATATAAGTCACCGCGGGGTTCGTTGATCAGTACCACTACCGCAAGTTGCGGGTCAGATACAGGCGCCACACCAGCGAAGATACTGACGTACTCTTCGCCGTAACCACCAGCGACCGCTTTTCTACTGGTGCCCGTTTTGCCTGCTACACGATAACCAGGAACACGCGCTTTCGTGCCTGAGCCGCCTTCATTGACAACACTTTCCATCATGGTCAGTACTTCATGAGCGATGTCCTCGCTGAGTACTCGCTCTTCCGGCGCTTTTTGCTCACTCTTTATCACGCTAAGCGGGCGTTTAATGCCGCCACTGCCCAATACGCTATACATTCTGGCTAGCTGGGCTGTGGTCACCGACAAGCCATAACCAAATGATAAGGTGGATAATTCAAACTCTGACCAGCGGCTGCGATCGTGAAATATACCGCTACTTTCACCAATAAGATTCGAGCCTGTGTCGCTCATTAACCCCATGTTGTAATACTGATCTATCAAGAATTGCTTTGGCACAGATAAAGCCAACTTTGAGGTGCCCATATTACTCGATTTACGAATGATCCCGGTTAAATCCAACTCACCGTAGTTACGAGAATCTCGCACCATGCTACCGCCTACGCGCATCCAACCAGGTGAGGTATCAATAACGCTGTCCATTTCTACTGAGCCAAATTCCAATGCGCTAAGCACCGCAATAGGCTTAATCGATGAGCCGGGCTCAAAAGCATCTGTAATCGCGCGATTACGAATCCTGTGACCAGAAACACCGCTACGATTATTCGGGTTATAAGACGGGTTATTAACCATGGCCAGTATCTCGCCGGTTTGCACATCAACCACAACGGCTGAAGCGGACGTGGCTTTGTAATACTGCACGGCTTTTTTCAATTCTTTGTAGGCAAAGGCCTGAATACGCTGGTCAATCGTTAACTGAATATCTTTTGGCTCTTCACCGGCTTCTTGCTCTAAAATTTCCACCTGACGGCCTTTGCCGTCACGACGAATCTTACGACTGCCGGGGGCTCCCTTCAGCCATTCGTTATATAACTTTTCGATACCCTCGATGCCCTGATCGTCAACATTGGTGAAACCAATTAGCTGCGCAGACACTTCTCCTGTTGGATAATAGCGACGGGACTCGTCTCGCAAATACACCCCACTTATGGAAAGCTGATCCACATAATCAGCCATCGCAGGTGAAACTTGACGTTGAATGTACACAAAACGCTTTTTCGGATTTTTCACGCGTGAAACGAGCTTGGTGTAATCTTGACCTAACACGTCAGCGAGCGCCTGCCAGCGGCGCTTATCATTTAATGAACCGTTTTCAACGATGGTTTTCGGGTCAGCCCAAATGGCTCTTACTGGCACACTTACCGCCAAATTCTGGCCATTTCTGTCGGTTATCAAACCTCGGTGCACCGGCATATTTTGCGTGCGTAATGTGCGGTTATCCCCTTGCTTAATCAGCAAGTCAGGGTCGATAACTTGAATGTAAACTGCCCGAGCTGATAGCCCAACAAACACCAACATAATCACGCCTATCACGAGCAAATAGCGCCACTGCAAAGCAGTAGGGGCGACATTTTGCTTCGCTTGCTGATTACGTTTTTTGTTGGTGCTAACTCGGCTCATTTTATTCTCACCACCACTTCTTCATCAGCTTGCGGGCGGCGCATGCCTAATTGCTTAGACACCAGGTTCTCAATACGATTATGTTCGGTTAACGCGCTTTGTTCTAAAATCAGATTTCGCCATTGGACATCTAGCTGATCTTTCTTTTGCATCAGGCGCTCAAGCGCAATCGACGCCTGGCGATTATGGTGTGCACTCAAGATAACGGCACCCGCGCTAACTAACAGTGACAAAAACAACAAAACCCGCACGGGATGGCGGGCTAGGTCAGCAAGCAGAAAGCCGACGAGTTTGAAGTTAGTTTCTTGGGTACTCATAATTTTTCGGCAACCCTGAGAACCGAACTACGGGCACGGACATTTCGAGACAACTCATCACTTGAGGGTTTTATGGCTTTGCCTATGGCTTTCATGGCTTTATGAGAATCTATTTCAGCCTGCATAATGGGTAAACCATGGGGAACTTGAAGACCGCGACTTTGCTCTCGAATAAAGCGTTTTACTAGTCTGTCTTCCAATGAATGAAAGCTGATCACAGACAAGCGTCCACCAGAATTCAAGCTATTTAACGCGGCTTTCAAACCCGTGCGAATTTCATCCAGTTCACTGTTGATATAGATACGAATACCTTGAAAGCTGCGCGTTGCTGGATGCTTGAACTTGTCTTTAACGGGGACCGCCAAATCGATAATTTCGGCCAATTGCGCCGTGGTGGTTATTGGTGCTTCTTGACGCGCGTTAACAATACCGTGAGCAATACGTTTACCAAATTTTTCTTCACCAAATTCTTTGATGACTTGTGCAATATCTTGCTCTTCAGCATGGGCTAACCACTGGGCAGCACTTTGCCCTTTAGTTGGATTCATGCGCATGTCTAATGGCCCTTCACGCATAAAACTAAAGCCACGCTCTGGCTCATCTAGCTGGGGTGAAGACACGCCCAAATCCATCAAGATACCGTCTACTTTGCCGTGCAGTTCAAGAGAGGTAAGCACCTCTTCCATTTCTGAAAAGTTACAATGATGTATACTGAAACGTGCATCATCCGCCAGCGCTTTAGCCGCTTCAATCGCTGAAGGGTCACGGTCAAGGGCAATCAAGCGACCGTTTGACGATAACTGAGATAATATCTGCTTAGTGTGACCACCACGCCCAAATGTGGCATCCAGATAGACGCCGTCGGGTTTAATCGCTAACCCGTCAATGGATTCTTGCAGCAGTACAGATAGGTGTGATGGTTGCGTAGTCATTAGAGTGAGAAATCCTGCAAGCGCTCAGTTAATTCAAAGGCTGCTTCTTGCTCAGTCGCAACATCTTGTTGTATTTGTTGTTGCCAGACACTGTGATCCCAAATTTCGAATTTGTTCAATTGGCCTACCAACATAATTTGTTTATCTAAATGAGCATGCTCGCGCAGCGGCGCAGTCAATAGAAAGCGACCGCTCTTATCCATCTCCCCTTCGGTTGCATAACCGAGCAGTAAACGCTGTAATCTGCGCTCATGGGGATTCATACTGGATAGGCGCGAAAGTTTAAGCTCAATTTCTTCCCATTCAGGAAGTGGGTAAAGCAGCAAGCAAGGTTGCTGGGTGTCAATAGTACACACCAGTTGCCCCTGACAATCATCCAGCAAAGACTGACGATACTTCGTTGGTATCGTTACCCGTCCTTTTACGTCAAGATTGATTGCGTTAGCGCCGCGGAACATTTCCTAGCCTTTTTTATAATTCGTTACTGATTTAGAACCATTTCTCACTAAATATGAGTTTTTGATCCACTTTTTGCCACTTTTACCCACGATGCACAGTTTAGGTACCTCATGTCCATCATGTCAAGGGATAAAACAGGCAATTTGACGATGCCTCAAGCCAGAGAAATCAAGGCGTTGGCTGAAGTGACTGATATGTGAAAGGAATTACTAAAAGTGACGCATTTTGGCATCACCGAAGGCATGTAAATCTCACTACTCGTTTGCGAAGGCAGCTAAGACGGCGGATTTTTAATCAGTCAGGGAAGGAAGTCACACACAAAAGGGGGTAAAAATGTAAATAAAATGGGTTAAATTTGAAAATAAATAATATTATAATATATATGTACATAAGAAACTGTCCGACGTTGGTGATTGAACCACGTGTTTGCTTATAATGACAGCCCTATCAATATCAATGAGTTAGTTATGTCCAATTACGCTACTTACCCAAGCCTGAAAGGCAAAGTTATTCTTATAACCGGCGGTGCTACTGGTATCGGTGCGGTTATGGTAGAAGCGTTTATGCGCCAACAAGCCCGAGTCCTTTTTGTTGATGTGCAAGAAGAAGCTGCTCATGCATTGTGCAGCAAATTGCATGCAGAGCTGGGTGCAGCCCCCATTTTTAAGAACTTAGATACAACGCATATAGACGAACTACAGGCCTTTATAAGCTCAATTGGACACAGTCACGGGCGGTTAGACGTGTTAATTAATAATGTCGCCAATGACACACGCCACTCTCCTCTTGATATCGACCAGCAAGGTTGGCGCGACTGTATGGCTGTGAACCTCGACTCGACGTTTTTTGCTTGTCAAAGCGCGATCCGCCTAATGCGCGACAAACGTGCCGGCAATATTATTAATATGAGCTCTATCAATGTGCTGATTGGACCAAAACAAATGCCCGGTTACGTAGCGGCTAAATCGGCGTTAAACGGTTTGAGTAAATCCTTGGCCAATCAATACGGCGAATATGGCATACGAGTTAATACTATATTACCCGGCTGGGTGGCCACTGACCGTCAGCTCGCTCTTTGGTTGACACCAGAAGCAGATAAGGAATGGCAAAAATCCGTTGCCCTGCGTGGCAGCCTCGAACCCATACACGTGGCTAATATGGCGCTATTTTTAGCAGCAGAGGACAGCGCAATGATTACTGGTCAGCAGTTTGTCATTGACGCAGGGCGAACCTGATGAACATGCAGTCTGATATTATTATTTTGGGTGATTGGGGCACAAGCGTATGCCGTCTCTACTTGTGCCGCTTTCATCAACAAGAGCTCACCGTTTTGGCACGCACCAAGGGCATGGGCATCAAATATATTAATAACCCTGAGTCTCGATTTTTTGAGTTATGCCAACCTTGGATAGAATTATACGGAAATGTGCCGGTATTTTTAATTGGTGCCGTCGGCTCTGACACCGGCTGGAAACAAACCAGCTATGTGCCTTGTCCCACAGATAAGAACAACTTATTGGCGTTGAGTAAAAGTTTTTCAGCTCGCGGCTTGAACATCACCATTTTACCCGGTGTGTCTTGTCAGAACCGCCATCATCTGCCTGATATTATGCGCGGTGAAGAAACCCAAGTATTCGGCTTTTTGTCTCAAGTGCTTAACATCTCCGATAAACGCTTGATTTGCCTGCCTGGTACCCATACCAAATGGGCATTATGTGAAGGTGAAAGCATTACTTCTTTTGTGACCAGTCCAGTGGGAGAACTTTATGAAGTGCTGAGTCAACATAGTGTACTGCTTAGCCCTGCTTCTGTACCCAGCTGGTGTAAAAGCAGTTTTACCAATGGATTACGGGTAGGCATGCATCAATCGAGTAACTTACTGCATACCTTGTTTGCTACCCGGGCGTATCAGATCATCGACAAACGCACCAACGCAGAAGCTGCTGGTTATTTGTCAGGCTTACTGATTGGTTCAGATGTAAAAGCGGCTATGCAAGATTTTGATATTTTCTCGCATGTGGCAGTCATTGGCTCGGACCATATCTGCGGTTTGTATGTTGAGGCACTAGAGTATATGGGGATCAGCACTGAACACTTCAGCAACGAAGATGCGACCTTATTAGGCCTACAAACCCTAGCTTCAGTAAAATGGCGCGACCTCGCCGCTAATACACCAAGCGAGCAATCGTAACGTGAAGCCAATAAATCAGTCAAAAGACGTGAGTTTATATCGCTGCTTAGCAGTGGAAAACGAATTAGGCGAAGGCGTCATTTGGGATCCCAGGCAACAATGTGCCTTTTGGACAGACATACTAGGCAAACAATTCTATCGCTGGGATTTTGATAACAAGGTGACTCAATACCCCTGCCCTGAAAGATTATGTTCTTTTGGCTTAACCCCTGAGCCAGATTGGTTTATCGCTGCGTTTGAAACGGGTTTTGCATTTTTTAATCCGATTGAACAAGACATCCAATGGATAAGCAAAATAGAAGCCGATTTACCTTACACTCGTATGAATGACGGCAAAGTTGACCGTCAAGGGCGTTTTTGGGCCGGCTCCGTCATCGAAGATGACAGTGTGGATGTCTCCAGACTTGCAAACGACCAACAAGCCAAACTTTATCGCTTAGACGCCAATGGCCAAGCGCGCACTATGTTAGATGGCATTTCCATCGCTAATGGGCTGGCGTTCAGCGCCGACAGTAAAACAATGTATTTCGCTGATTCAGCTAAGCAACAAGTATGGCGCAGTGATTTTGAGTCTGAATGTGGCACGCCAAGTCAATTGGAGCATTTTTTTGCTACGACAGGCAACGCATTTCCAGATGGCTCGTGCATTGACAATCAGGGTTACCTTTGGAATGCTCAGTGGGGAAGCGCTTGTGTAAAACGATACTCCCCATCAGGAACACTAGATTTCACCCTACCCGTTGATTGCCAACAGCCGTCATGCGTAAGCTTTGGCGGCCCAGACCTTAATCATCTAATTATTACATCCGCACGTGAGGGGCTATCTCGTGAGGATGATGAAATCTATAAGCACAATGGGGCGGTAATGATTTATCACACACCGTTTAAGGGAATAGCGGAGCCAATATGTACAGTGCCTCGGCGGCAATAACACCGTCTCGGCGAAACTGGCACTGTCAGCTCATTAATTAAAATAACAATGAAACGCGGAAAAAATCATGGCAAGTAGAATGTTTAGCGGGAATTTTACCCGTCACATAGTGCAATCGTTGGGCAAAGCAATTGCTTTAGGTGAGTACCCACAAGGGGAGCCGCTTATGGCAGAAGCTGCGCTGTGCGAATCGTTTGATGCAAGTCGCACGGTATTGCGTGAAGCAGTAAAAATGCTAACCGCGAAAGGCATGTTAGATGCCCGCCCTCGCCGGGGCACCATAGTGTTACCAGAGTCACAGTGGAACTTGTCAGACCCTGATATTTTAAATTGGCTACTGGATCGAAAAGGCTCACTGCCAATTATTTCAGAATTCGCCGATATGCGCTTAGCCATTGAGCCTGCAGCGGCAGGGTTGGCGGCGCAAAATTTAACGGAAGAAAACCGGCAAACCCTGAACGCTGCCATTGAGCGTATGGAAGCAGCAGCAAGGGGAGAAGACGATCATCTTGATGCTGACATTGCTTTTCATGTTGGCATTTTAGAAGCCAGCGGAAATCGTTTTTTTTGGAATATGCGTCATACCATTGAGGTTGCGCTACGTTTCAGTATTCGTATTACCAACCGCCACAAAGGCGTAGACCGTGCAAGTGTGGAAGATCATCAAGAGATCCTAGATTATATTTTAGCGGGTGATCATCAGTCCGCTGAGAACCAAATGCGTAGCCTATTGTTAGAAGCAAAAACCCTTCTCAATAAAGCGCTAGACGATGAAAAGAACAGAAAATCTCAACAAAGTTAACCTATAAAAAGTTAACCTGTAAAAGGACCGAAATTGCGATGCGGATCAAAGATTGTATATTAGCTATTGACCAAGGTACTACTTCAACACGAGCCATTATTTTTGCGCCCGATTCGAGCATTATTGCCGTAGCCCAACAAGAATTCACTCAGCATTACCCAAATGATGGTTGGGTAGAACATGACCCAGAAGATATTTGGTCATCAACCGTTGTGGTATGTCGCCAAGCTATTTCAGAAGCAATAGCAAAAGGTGCCCGTATCGCAGCGATTGGCGTTACGAATCAACGTGAAACTACGGTCGTGTGGGATAGAAACACAGGCCAAGCTATTTACAACGCGATTGTATGGCAAGATAGGCGCACCGCAAAAACGTGCCGAGAAATGCAAGATAAAGGCTTGTTTGACGTGGTGAATTCACGCACAGGTTTATTGCTTGACCCATATTTTTCCGCCTCAAAGGTCGCATGGATTTTAGATAATGTTGAAGGGGCTCGTGAAAAAGCAGACGCCGGAGACTTGGCTTTCGGTACGATTGATTCGTTTTTGATCTGGCGGTTAACTGACGGACAGGTGCACGCCACTGATGTGACCAACGCCAGTCGCACCAACTTATTCAATATCCATGACATGGCATGGGATCCAAAACTGCTAGAGGTCTTCAACGTCCCTAAATCAGTGTTACCCGTGGTCAAAGAATGCGCTGATGATTTTGGCCATACTACCGAAGATTTATTCGGCTTTTCCTTGCCAATCCTAGGTGTTGCAGGAGACCAACAGGCCGCCAGCATTGGGCAATGTTGCTTCAAAGAAGGCGCGATAAAGAGCACCTATGGTACTGGCTGTTTTGTCATGCTAAATACAGGCACCAAAGCCTTTAACTCTAAAAATAAACTGCTCACGACCGTGGCTTACACCATTAAAGGTGAAACCCATTATGCCCTTGAAGGCTCAATTTTTATTGCGGGCGCTGCCATTCAATGGCTGCGTGATGGTTTAGGCGTCATTAAAAGTGCTTCAGAAACTGAAGACTTAGCCAAGTCATTGGATGACGATCATGGTGTATACATGGTGCCGGCCTTTGCAGGACTAGGCGCGCCACATTGGGCGCCAGATGCTCGCGGTGCCGTATTCGGTTTAACACGAGGCACCACTAATGCACACTTTGTGCGCGCGGCCCTTGAGTCAGTGTGTTATCAAACCTCAGATTTGCTGCATGCCATGGCAGAAGATGGCGTATCACTGGATAAAATTCGCGTCGATGGCGGTATGGTTGGCAATAACTGGTTATGCCAATTCTTGGCTGGCATTTTAGATGTCACAGTAGAGCGGCCTAAAATCATGGAAACCACAGCCCTAGGCGCGGCTTATCTTGCCGGTCTTAAAGCGGGCATCTACGCGTCATGTGAGCAGCTAGCCAGTATGAACGAAGTAGAAAGCAGCTTTGACGCTGAAATGCCTTCTTCTCAGCGCCGAAAATTAATTGCGGGCTGGGAAAACGCGGTACAAAGCACATTAGGTTATACGAAATGATCAAACATCGTCTTTTTGGGACGCTGCCTGACGGACAGAAAGTCACTGAATACAGCTTGCGAAATAAAGTCGGAATGCAGGTAGATATTCTTGATTTGGGCGGCATCATTCGTCGCTGGTTAGTGCCAGATGCAGAACCGTTAAAATCAGATGCGCCGCAGGCACCAGTGGATATCGTGCTTGGCTTCGATACTCTCGAAGATTATATCGCTGACCAAGCTTACGTAGGAGCACTTGTTGGACGCTACGCAAACCGTATCGCCAAAGGACATTTCGCGTTAAACGATGTAAATTATCAGTTAGATGTGAATCAAGGTGGTAACAGCTTACATGGCGGTTTTGAAGGGTTTAATCGCCGAGTTTGGCAAGCGCAAACACTAGATAATGACGCTGAAGCCTCCTTGATGCTAACGCTTACCAGTGAAGATGGCGATCAAGGCTTTCCCGGTCGATTAGAAGTCAATGTGACTTACACTTTGCATGAAACGGGTTTGAAAATAACCTACCGCGCAAAAGCAGCGCAAGACACGGTGTTCAATCCTACCCAACACAGTTACTTTAACTTAGCCGGACATAACAGCGGCTCCATTGAAGATCATCAAGTACAAATTTTGGCCAGTCATTACACCCCAACCGATGAGCACGCTATCCCCACGGGGGAATTAGTTGATGTAAATAACACGCCGTTTGACTTGCGTGAAATGACGACACTTAAGAGCCCATTGCAGTCCAGCCATAAGCAGATAAAACTTGGTAATGGCTTTGATCACAACTGGTGCTTAGATGCTTACCAAGCCAAGATGAATGCGCCAGAGCTGGTCGCTAAGGCTTTCGAGCCAAAAAGTCGGCGCACTATGAGTGTTTTGACCACTATGCCTGGCATGCAGCTGTACACAGCAAATTACGTTGGGCCAGAGCCCATTGGAAAAGGCGCAACAGAGTATCAAGGTAAACAAGCATACTGCTTTGAAACGCAGTTCTACCCAGACTCACCTAATCAAAGTCATTTCCCCAGCGCCACGCTTAAGGCCAATGAAGAGCATTACTCGGTGACCGAATATCGTTTATCCTTTTCGTAGATAGTTTGCAAAGTATCTTATCCACAAAGGTATAAACAAAAAACGCTGCCATTTGGCAGCGTTTTTTTAATTAAAGCTTACTCAACTTTCGGCGGAGGAATCAGAGCTTTCTTGTGCTTTTGATTTACGGACTTTATACAATTTCCGTATAAACGCCCCGAGCCCGAGAACGATGATCACCCCAAACTTCTTCAAAAATATCAATGCAGCCGCGATTAGCCCCGTTTTTGCAAGCACTTTGCCAGCCACCAGCGCACCAATCCCATATGCTGCCACATCGTCTATATCTGGGTTAAAGTCAGCGTATTTTGACCCCTCTTTAAAGTCAGCGATAGCCAGCACACTATCGAGGTTTTGATTGATCAGCGGCAATTGATCCATGCCCGCAATAAAGTTCAATACTAGAACCCCCTTTCGGCCTAGCACACGAATATTGTAATTAAGCGTATTTACCGGCGCATCACCAAATTTAATCTCTTTGGCCCAGTGCAACTTATTCGACGCTTTATCGTAGTAGGGCTTCGCAGCCCAGCCTACTAATGATATAGCGTCGTAACCTTGTGCAACGCGCTCTTCACTGTTGAGTGAGGTATCTTCTTTCATTTGAGTCAGCAAGTCATCGTAATTGATGTCGTCGGCATCGTCGTCTGTGACATAACCATCTTGTTCATACTCAATAGTGACGCCCCAAGAGCTTGTTTCAAACGGAGTCGCGCCTGTTGGAAAAAGCATCCCTAACATGGTCTCTGCACTGCCTGGTGGATTGCCCCATATATCTTCCAATACCTTACGGGAATCAGCAGCGTTTAAAAAATAGAATGTATCTGGCACGTTTAGCTCTGCGACATCCCCTGGTAGCGATATATTACCTGTTTGCGGCTCCATAGCGTCCCATAACGCATTGGCCCACTTTATGTATTCTTGCTGTTCTATATCTTGGGGGCTTAGCGCTTGTTGATCTAGCTCTTGTTGAGCCAACTCGCTTGATTGCTGACTGGGTACGGCGTCTTGAGCACGTGCGTTCATCGTTGCGATAAACAGCAAAGTACAAAACACTCTAACTAATAATTGCATAATATCCCTATTAAAATAATCGGCTTTTCATGATCCCTAGCCTACCCATCGCAGATACCTAGCTCACTGATCCGTAAGCTTTTTATATCAGAGCCCGAAGACCTAGTCCAATTTTCATGGCATAAAGATTAAGCACAAAAAAGACCATAGAGAGTTAAATAACTCGGCTATGGCCAATAGGAAGTCACACTCGATGACACACAACTTTGTACTGCAGATTCGGGGTTAGAGCCTACTTGATAACCCTAAAACTCCTTGACGAAATTCATGTATTGTTTCATGTCGCCCACTATGGCTTGCTCTAACAGCTTGCCGGTATCGATGGCATAAGGCTGATTAAAATGAATATCCCAAACGTCAGACTCTGTACGCCAATGCTCATATACGACTAGGGTGTCGTCTTGCCCCTCGATAGTATATAAGTCAAACACTAAGTTTCCTGGCTCTTCACTTCTCGTATGCACAATGTGACTGGAAAATTGTTTAAGCAGCTGCTCTCGATACTCAAGCTTAATCTTAAATATAAAAAAGATACTGAAGACTTCATCTTGGGGCTGCACCTGCTTAGGGTTGCTTTCATGCAATGGCGCTGGATGAGTATCCTTTAAATTTAGCACTTCTAAGGGCGACGCAAGGGCCGTTTCAGCCAGCTCAAATAGCGCTTTTGCGTACGGTTGATTCGCATGCGTTTGGTGAGCTTCAGCACTTGCCCAGCGCTCGTAAGCAAAAATGGTCGTTGGTGAATCCTTACCCTCAAAGAAACGCATTTCCAGCATCCCCGGCTCGTTCTGTGAACCTAGTTTATTATTGTTTAAAACCTGTTTGAACGTTTCGAGTTGTTCGGGCTTTACATCAAATTTTACGATCAGAGTGAGCATGGTCATGTCCTTTCTATTGAAATATTTCATTGGGTTTAAAGGCAGCGTCTGTCACTTCATGTTGCCGCAACAGGTCTGCCTCAGTCAGTGATGAAATACTATCTTTCATTGCTATATTGAAAAACCAGCAGAATGCAGAAAGACTTTCAATGAAAATTTGATAACGAAATGCGGCACTCAGCAGTGCATGCTCTGCATGCTGCGTTCAATACCGAGAATAATCCCGTTTTTGCCGAACCGTACGTCGACAAAGTCCCCCTGATGAAACCGACCTTCAATCTGCTGAATGTTACGAAGAGCATCGATTAAACGTTGAGAAACTCTGACTATTTGCGCGTCGCAGGTTTGCAGTTGCCAGCCGTCGCTTACTTGGGCTAACACAGCATGCTTTTGGTGGTGCATAACCAATACTTCTCGCTGTGCTAAATAGTCAGCGTAATGCGTGGCAAAACGCTCTGAAATCGCCTCCGACTGTTTAGTTGAAGCTAATGAATGCAACGTGACCTGGGTATATGTTTTATTAGCAAATACCTGTGATGAATCATCCCATGCGCTGTGGTGCCAGAACGTGATCAGCACTAGAAGCAGTGTACTCGCAGCTAACGCAACATTTCCGAGGCGTTGCCAAACGTGCCTATTCTGCAATCCAGAGCGCTGGGCGTTAAGCGTAGAGCGCTTAATTGCTGGTGGCGCTTTGATCTGTGCTTTGCGCGCTTGGTATAAACTCGCTAGTGACGAATCGTTTAATTCATTTTGATTGTGTTTCTCTTTTTGCTCAGACATGCTTGTGTCCTAACCCCTCTTTCAATTGCTCGCGCAGCGATGCTTTGGCATAACGCAGTCGACTCTTAACGGTTTCCTGACCGCAGTGGGTGATTTGCGCAATTTCTTGCATGCTGAACCCTTCTTGTTGTAAACAAAAAGCTTCTCGCTGCACAAACGCTAACGAATTCAACGCTCCATCAAAGCGCCCTAGCAGTGAGCATGATGTGATAGCAGGAGCAGCTGCCCTATCGATTGGCGCACTTTCGTACACCAAACGTTTTGTTTCGCGATACTCGTCAATCAACAGGTTTCGCGCCAAGGTAAATAACCAGGCTTTAAAAAGCCCTGTGTCCTGATATAAATGTCTTTTCTCAATAACCTTGAGCCACGTCTTTTGACTAATATCTCTTGCCAAGGTGCTGTCCGATAATGTCAGCAGAAAGTGATATAAATCGTCTCCACAAGCATCATAGAGTTTGGTTAATACGCCTTGGTCACCTGAAACGGCATATCGTCGCATCAAATATTCATTACTGTTTGATTGACTAAACCAAGATTTCAGCGCTAAGTTAATCGTCAATAGCGTTCCCTCTAAATACGTTCTTTCAACGGTCGTATATCACTTTTACTATGCCAGAGCGTGCGCTAATGGGATAGTTTGAAATCGAGTACCACCGTTAAGCCATTTTGTTGCTGTGGTTTGCCCGCTACGATTTGCGGTTTGTACTTCCATTTCCCCAATGCTCTTCTGGCTTCGCGATCAAATGTTCTTTTGGGCTGGGCATCAATCACTTGCACATCTATAACTTGCCCTTGCGTACCGATAGAGAACGTCAATTTCACCCACCCTTCGATACCATCGCGAGCGGCTTGAGGTGGATATTTAGGCTCTATTCGTACCACTGGACGCGCTTCACCTTCATCCAGCGTTATTTGTGTGTCAATTGGGCCTGATGGCCCAGCAATAGTGATATCAGGCACGTACTTAGAGATTAGCGCGGATTTATCAGGCGCTTCTTCTTGAGGCTTGGTTTGCTCTGTGGGAATAGGAACAGGCTTCGGTTTAGGTAAAGGTCTTACTTTTTCAATGACTGGATTTTCTTCAAACTGTTGATAAAGATTAATTATCGGCAAAGCCTCCACTGACGTCACGCCGGTTGCGTTGTTTTCGATTAGTTTTTGCATCGCCACAAATAACCCAAAAGTTACGGTGCTGGCTATTAACAGGCTGCCCGCTACACGCGCCACAACTTGAAGGGAAGGATGTGTTAATTGAGGTGAAACTGAATCAAGGGTTGTGTGCATCGCTTTTCTCCTATTGTTTAATGGAGTAACGACGCACAACGCCAAAAGGGGTTAAATTAATTTACACCTAGGCACATTAAAAGGTGAGCCAACAATAGCATTACATAATATGTGACTGAGCCATAAGCGCCGTTGAAGTGTTCAGCGATGATGAAAACGGCACTTAAGATAGGGTACAGCCCTGCTTATTTCCCCGCTTGAAATATGCTCCAGTTGCTGGACAGCTCTAGACTGAATTGGTCAATACTGAGGTTAAAGCGAGCAGATTTACCAATAAACTGAGTGTTGTCCCATTGTTGGTGAGACACCAAGGCGATAACATTGTCGCCTGACCGAAATAGCTCACTGGGTATAGCAATCTTTGACGGATTATGCTGCCAATCTTGGCTATTGAGTGCCTTTCCGTTGATGTAAATCTGCTTGATTTGATTTGCCTTTCCGACACTTAAACTCACCACTTCTGGGTCAATTGCGAAGTGCACGTGCTTTCGAGCGATCAGAGTTTCACCTGTAGCAGCCCCTTCCATAGACGCTAGATTCATGAGCGGCCACTGGGAATCATCAAACTGAGGTTGCAGCCATTCACTCTTCACAGGCGTAGAAGTTGAAGGTAGCACAGGTTTGGCTTCTTCTTTGTCCATAGCGACGGATTGAAGTGGCTCTACTGGGCGCTTGGGTTTGTTCGCCAATGCCCCATCTGACACGGTTGCAGCGGGTTCGCCCGTGGTACTAGCATTATCCAGAGACACTTTTTCAATCCCCTGAGTTGGCGCTTTATCTGCAGTAGCTCTTGGAGTAGCTCTTAAAATAACGTTGTTTTTAGCGTCTGCCTTGGCCACGGCAACGTCTGGCTTAACAGGTGTGACTTTCTTCACATCTGCATAGCCAATAATAATACCGTTTACGGTCTTAAAGTGTGTGCTATCAGTAACAGTCAACTTAAATGGGCCGCCAGCTTTCTGTCCCGGCATAATCACATGCCACAGACCATTGCTGCCTGCTTGCACCCTGGCCATCGTGTAGGTTTCTTGTTCTTTAATCAGCTTTATATCAACGGTTCGCCCTGGTTCGGCAAGGCCACCAACGTTAATTTTTTCACCGGGTTGAAGTAACATATTATCGTTTAAGCGGGTGGATAGAATAATGTCCCCCTTTGGATTTCGCATACTAGGCTCAGCATTACCCACGTATATATCATGCAGATACTGGGTCTGTTCACCGTCACTAATAAGGAACTGATAAGGCCCTCCAGGAGGTTGCTGAGCAAGTGATACTTGCCACTGCCCTTGGGTGTTTATGTGCGCTCTGGCCATAGTTACCGTCGTGCCGTCTTTGAGCAGTTTAACATCGACTGTGCCACCTTCAGGCCCCAGACCTTTCAGAGCAATGGCTTTGTAAGCAGGTACACTTTCGCCATCGATTAGTTGCGCCGTTAACTGGGTAGATAATTGAGCAGTTAATCTTGCTGTCGACGCTTCGCTAGCGCGTTGCGCGGCCTGAGCTGTTGTGGTCACAGTCGCGATCAACAAAACCGCAGCAAACGCCTTTAAGCGACCGCTAACTAAAAATTTGATCTCCCGCAGGCTGATCATGCTTTTCACTCCTCTTGAGCGTGTAGCCAAGTAGATACACTCGGCATTCCATTTAAGGTTGTTAAGTAGATATTGTGTGTATTGACCGAGCATAGAATGAACATCGACGGGGTGCTTACACGCACTAAATAGCGCGTAGCGACTAACGAATGTCAGAATACGATCCCCTAAGCAACTATCCGTCGCTGTCTGTTATTCGTTAGCTGGTTTTCAATAGGAAGGGCTTTAGCAAATTTCACGCCGAGAATTAGTTGAAAGGCCTGATGTAGTAAGTTCAAGGCGCATAGCCATGCTATATGCACATGACCGATGAGCATGTGCGAGCGTTTTCTTATGAAAGTGCTATGAAAATGCAATGCCTATAAGTGCGCCATGGTTGCACTTTACTTTCATTTCAGATTGCTTCTTTTCAAATTACTTCTTTTCAGATCATCCAGCCGTTTGGATCTGCTGAATGATTTTGCGTAACGTGGGCTGAGTGACGTCCAGCAGCTTGGCTTTATGTTGCTGACTCAAATCTTGCTGTAACACCAGTTGCTGCAATGAAAATTCAATTACTGGCCACGAAGCACTGTGCGGCTTATGCTCAAGTATCTCGGTGAAAATTCGACTGCATAGCAGAGTTAACTCAGCGAGATCGAGATGATCAAAATCCTGTTTGTTTAGCTTGGCATAGCGCCGCCTGATGGTCGATTCTGATTGATCAAGCTGCAAAGCGACCTGGTATAAACTGCCCCACTTTACTACGCACTGATTCAACCACTGCTTTTCCAACCAACCACTGATTGAGAACAGTTGATTTTGTTGACATGCAAAGGCAATTGTTTGTGTTAGCAGCGCCGAAATCTGCTCTAATTTCGCGCTATCAGGTTTAGTCCCTGCGGTGAGTAAATCTGGCATCTGAGCAGATGAACTGGCACTGCTTTTTAACGAGACGTCGTCTCCCTGTTCCTGCAAAATTAAATGCTCAGGCTCCACATATGCACCGGCGCAAAGTATGACCGCACGCATCATACAATTACGTAACTCTCGCACGTTACCCGGCCATGTATATGCGCTCAGCTTGTCTATGGCAGTGGTAGAAAAATCCAAGATATCTTTGTGGTATTGCCGGCTAAACTTACGCAAAAAATGCCGACACAAGAGCAGAGGATCATCCCCTCTGTCGTTCAATGCTGGCAAGTTAAGGGTGAATACATTAATACGGTAATAAAGATCTGCTCTAAAGCGGCCTTGTGCTACTTCGTCTGGCAAATTGCGATTTGTGGCCAATACTAAGCGCACGTCAACCTTTCTGACACGTTGGTCACCTACCGCAACAAAGGTTTTTTCCTGAACAAAACGCAGTAATTTTGATTGGATGTCCAGCGGTAGTTCACCCACTTCATCCAAGAAAAGAGTACCGCCATCTGCTTGGGCAATCTTGCCTGGTTGGTCAGTTGTTGCCCCAGTGAAGGCGCCTTTTCTATGACCAAATAGCTCACTTTCAATTAAATGCTCGACTATGGTGGAGCAATCAACCGTGATAAACGGCTTATCAGGGTGCAGGCTGTGATTATGCAACTGCTGAGCAATGACCTCTTTTCCTGTTCCAGACTCCCCAATGATTAGCACAGACGCGTCAGTGGGAGCGACTAGTTGTACTTGCTGCATTAAGGTACGCATTGCTGCTGATTCAAACAGCAATTCATGCTCTGGGGATGGATCTTTGTCTGCTACAACGCGGCGATTCTCATCTTGTTCAAGTAGCATAATACGGTCAATAGCAGCCGCTAAGTTAGGAGTGACTTGCGCTAACTGCTCAGCGCATTTGTGTGCGTTTTCCTTTCCATTTGGCGTCCAGCAAACCACTAAAAAGCCCAAGCATTGGGCTCTGGTTTCCAATGGGATAACAGCGCATTGAAATTCAGATAAATCTGTTATTGATTGCGCTAAACGCTCATGCGTAGAAGAATTCGTTATATTACTATTTACCCACTGGTGTATTCGCTGAACCTCGATGTCCGCAATGGCTGCGCTATGAGATAAACATGACAAGGCTTCACCTTGTTGGATATACAGACCAGCAAACATGCTCTGTAATCCGCTGGCCAGTAATTGACAGACTTGGGATGAAAAATCTTTTAAAGAATGGGTATTACCAATAAGGCGAATAATATCCCACTGCAAGTTCATCAATCTGAAATCATCGCTGGGTGCTTGTGAGAACTTACCGCTCATACGGTCAAGATTGGCTAAAATATTAGCGTCAAACTGTGGTTGCCAACTGACAAGTTTACCGCCCCCTATGCTACGCGCAGCTTGTAGCGCTGCGTTCGCTCGACGAAATAATTCCAGCGGTGACTGTTCTCCTAACTGCTCTTCTGAATCTAACGACGCTAAGCCTAGGCTAAATTCTAGTTTCAGCTTTTTACGTGTAAATGACATAGAGCGCAGGCTCTGTAACATCCTCGTGGCGAGGATCTGGCCCTGCTTTTCGTTTGTTTCAGGTAAATGCGCGGCAAACACAGCCCCACTGTAACGACTGGCAAAATCATTGCCTCTCAATACAGCCGAAATAGACTGCATCACTTCTTTGAGCACCTCGTCGCCAATTTCACGCCCATGAACACGATTAAGCTCTGCAAATTCGTCAGGATTAATCAGCAGCAAGGTGACAGGGGTACTTTGCTCACTCAACTGAGCAACCCATTCTTGGCTTTGCCACTGAGCCACTTCGCGCAAAATGAGCAAGGTTTCATCATTGGGTAACGGCCCGACAAACCCATCTACCATCAATACGGTTTTGTCTAATTGAATGGGAAATGGCGGTAGACGCGTCATGGAATGCGTAAGCCCTAAGTCAGACAATATATGCTGCAGGCGCTTTTTCGCTGTAGAAGAGGGAATATGCAAGCTGCTAAGCCAATTTTGCCCTATCGCTGATAACCCTTTGGTTCCCAGCATAGACAATAACTCAGGGTTAATATCTTTAATTTCCCCACTGGCATTTAAGGTTAACGACAGATCTCCTAAACAATCTGACAACAGGTTTAGTTTATGCTCAACATACACTTTATCTTGGTTAATGCTGGCTTGTTGTCTCAACAGTGAAAGCATCATCGCTAATACACCACTTGCTCGCCAATCAACGAATATATGTCCAGGAACGGGCTGGGTATCTTGCAAAGCCGCGGTGTCAGCGGTTAGCCAATAAACGTCTTGCTCGAGCAGTTCGTATTTATCAGTTAATGCGATTGCATGATCTTCACTATCACATGCCACTAACAAAGGTGCTGATTGATCACTTTTAATCGCGGTGACGGCTAGGCTAAGTGGCGCAATATCAAACATAAATTCAGTATTGGCAGTGTGCTTTTTTAGCTCTCGAATATGTATTGTATTTGGTTTATCCACGAACAATTGGATACGCTCAAATTCATCTGCTAGCTGGGCGAAGGCGGGAGACATTTTCATCATAATTCTGACATCAGATACGTAAAGTCTTGGCTAAGCAAAGGACCAATATAATCTGCCGCCACAGGCCTAGAAAATAGATAGCCTTGTAACAGTAAATTACTGGTGTTTTTGAGGATGGTAATTTGACTGCTGTACTCTATACCTTCGGCGATAACCCCGAGTGTTAAGCTCTCAGCCAGCGCCAAAATGGCTTCCACTATCGCCACATCATCTGGGGCCGAATTTACATCACACATAAAAGAGCGATCTATTTTGAGAATATCGATTGGAAAACGCTTGAGATAACTCAACGAAGAGTACCCTGTCCCAAAATCGTCTACGGCAAGCGAAACCCCAAGGGATTTAAGCTCAACCAGACGGGCGATGTTTTCCTCGGCGTCACTCATGATCACCGACTCTGTCAACTCCAATTCTAATAACGAGGGAGGAAGCTGACTCTGGGCTAAAACCTTTGCAACCGTTTGGGTAAAATCGAGCTGCCTAAATTGATGCGCAGATACATTGATGGCCATACGCACTGAGTGACCTGAATCTAACCATTGCTTGGCTTGATAGCACCCTTGCTCAAGCACGAGTCTTCCCAGTTCATTGATAAGGCCTGTTTCTTCAGCAATAGGAATAAACTCATCAGGAGGAATAATCCCTCCCTTTAACGGTAACCAACGAACAAGCGCCTCAACCCCAACAATGCGCCCCGTTTTGGCACACACTTGTGGCTGATAAAAGGGTACGATTTCGTTACTTTTCAGTGCTTGTCGAAGATCTTGCTCTAATTGCAGGCGTGCCGCGGCTTTAGAGTTCATGGAGTCTTGGTAAAATTTGTAACAGCAGCGGCCAGATTGCTTGGCAAAATACATAGCAGTATCAGCATTTTTCAGCAGTGTTTCAGCATCTTCACCGTCATTAGGAAATGTCGAAATGCCAATACTGGGGGTTACCACCACTTCGTATTGCTCTAACTGAAATGGCGTACTGAAACTACGAATAACCCGCTCCGCCACCAGCATGGCTTCATTTGGATCATTCAAACGGCTAAGGAAAATAGTGAATTCGTCACCACCAAAGCTAGATAATTGAGGGGCTTCCTTGTTTTTTTCAGCGGCAACGCGCGCAAATGTATCACTGTCTCGTAAATTAGCTTGTAAGCGATGTGCGACCTTGCGTAACAGCTTGTCACCATAGCTGTGACCCATGGTATCGTTAATTCGCTTAAAGCGGTCTAAATCTATAAACAGCATCGCGGCTTGATACTCGTTGCGCTTGGCCATAGCTAAAAAGCGCTTTAAATCTTGCATCAAATATTGACGATTGGGCAACCCTGTCAACGAGTCATAAAACGCTAGCTGATGCAATTCTTGTTGTTGAGTGACTAAATCAGCGAACGCTTGACTAGCGCGTAAAATATACTTAACTCGCTCCCCCAAAATGGGCCATTTAATCGGCTTGGCGATAAAGTCTGTGGCGCCCACCGCATAGGATTTATGGATTGAATCAATATCATCTGAGCCCGTCACCATAATGATGGGGATGTGCTTACCATTTTTATGCGTACGAATATATTCACAGACGTCAAAACCGTTCATTTCAGGCATGGAAACATCAAGCAACAGCAAGGCAGGATTATGCTCTTCAAATTGCTCTATCGCGCGTTTACCATTTTCAGCTTCCAGCACTTCAATGGTGTCACTGGCGAGTGTTTCCCTCATTAAGATCCGTGCAGTGAGATCATCATCACTGACTAGAATCTTAACCTTTCCCTCAATCGACATGTCTGAACGTCTCCAATTTTTCGCAGCTGATGATAAAAGTCGCTTGAATACGCTGAGCTAACGAAAGCACTTCCTGTACTTCATTATTCTTTACTTTGCTCTCTAACTCCCTACACAATTCGTATAAGGCCTTCGCGCCAGAGTTACCGGACATCGATTTAAGTGCATGGGCGATTTCCTCGGTAACGGCTAGATCTAACGGCGCTGTTTGTGATAGTTGGGCCAATTGCTCAACCAGTTTTTCCGCCTCTTGGGTAAAGGCATCAAGTACTTTCGCAAACACTGGTTTACCGGTATCTCGAGAAATATTGAGTAACGTATCCACAGTCGACATGTCTAACAGCGCGAGTTGCTCTTGGCTCTCATCAGTCTCTTTAAGTGCATCGTGAGGTGGCTCTTCATCCATGGTTAGCCCATCTTTAGCAACAGGCGTTTCCAAGAAGCGCGATAAGGTTTGCTCTAATTCTTGCAATGAATACGGTTTAGACATGACATCGTTCATGCCGGAGTCCAAACACTGTTGCCTCAGGTTATCGCCCATGCCTGCGGTCAGCGCTATAATAGGAATATTCGGCCAATTCTGGCGAATAGCTTTAGTCGCAGCGTAACCATCCATGACGGGCATTTGACAGTCCATCAACACCAAATCAGGTTGTTGCAAGTTCACTTGCTCTACTGCTTCGGCACCATTGTCAGCTAACCAGGCTTCACACCCCAATAGCCCGAGCATACTTTTGGCGACTTCTTGATTGGTCAAACTGTCTTCTGCCACTAAAATATTGGCAGAAAAATGCTGATGATTGCGATGTTCGTCATCAGCTCGACTTGACGGGATGTTTTCAATGCCCAGCGCTCTATTTAAACTCTTATGCAAGCCTCTAAAATGCACCGGAAGAGGCAAAACATTGCGCGTGTCGTTCTCCTGCCATTGGGAAGTCGGCACCAGACAAATCCAGTTATCCAAAGGAATGCCCGCTTCTTGGATAGACGACTGGTATTCACCTTGGCTTATCCATAAGCCCTGTTTGGCGGAGGCAAGTTCAGATTTAACCCGTTGCACGTGCACGAAGTTGATATCTAATTTACTCAGCATGGTTTCTATCGCATGCCCCAACCCACCGTTTAAATTAACTAAGTACACAGTCGGACAGGCTAATATTGGCGCAGGTTGGATCAATGAGGTGTCCGAAAGCGGTAAATCAATCTTAACACTGAAGCGACTGCCTTCCCCAATGTTGGATTGCACGCCTATTTGCCCCCCCATAAGCACAGTAAGCTGCTTACAGATAGCCAAGCCTAGACCTGTTCCGCCGTATTTACGTGTGGTAGACGCATCTGCTTGCGTGAACATTTCAAAGACCTTTTGCTGGCGATCTGGTGCCATACCAATGCCGGTATCCTGTACGCAAAATACAAATCCGCTGTACTTGTTGTTACCCTCATGTTCAGTATCATGACAGGCGACTCGCCTGATACTGACATTGACTTCTCCACGCTCGGTAAATTTGATCGCGTTACTGGTTAAATTGGCGATGATCTGGCGCAAGCGAGCAGGATCGCCGTAGACTTGTGGCAAAGGCTCAGGGGATAAAATGGCGTTAATGTTGAGACCTTTGTTGTACGCAGCCTCACTAAACAGATCGCACACTTCCTCTATCAGTGCTTCTAGGTCAACAGGCACTGACTCCAACGTCGCTTTACCCGCCTCCAATTTTGAAAAGTCCAAAATGTTATTAAGTAAATCCAACAATAGCCTGCCAGATCGGTACACCAGCTGGGCAAAGTGCTGCTGTTTTGGTTTCAGATCTGAGCTTAATAAGACCTCGGTCATACCCAAGACTCCATTCATTGGAGTACGAATTTCGTGGCTCATAATAGCTAAAAAGTCACTCTTCTCTTTACTGGCTTGTTCAGCGAGTCTACGAGCTTTTTCGGTCTCTACTACTGCTTGCTCAAGCTGGCTATTAGCATGACTTAACTCCTTGGTACGCTCGGCAACCTTTTCTTCCAACTCTATGAGTTGTTGCAGTTCTTTTTGCCGTTTTCTACGATATCGCCATATAACGTTGAGGATAATCAGCAGCGCTATCAAGCAATACAAACTGTAAGCCCAAAGGGTTTTCCATGGCGGTGGCAACACAGATATGGGCAATTCAACCCCTTGGGTATTCCACAAGCCTTGGTTGTTGCTCGCCTGTACTTTTAAAACGTATTCACCTGGTGGCAAATTAGTAAAGGTAGCCAAGCGTCTGTGCTCCAGTTCAATCCAACTAGGATCAAGTCCCTCTAACTTGTATCTATATTGGTTTAGGCCAGGCGCGTTATAATCTAAAGCAGCAAATTCAAACGAGATGAAATAATCAGTGTAATCCAACTCCAGATTTTGTAGACGCTGGTAAGGGACATCGAACCACACTTGCTCATTGAGCTTTTTAATGCGCACCAATACCACAGGCGGCACGACATCGTTGTCTTTTATATCATCAGGGTGAAAACGCACAACGCCTTCATTGCCACCGAAATACATTACGCCTTGACTGTCTTTGAACCCTGCGCCGAAATTAAACTCGCTATTTTTGAGCCCTTGTGAGGTGTCGAAATGGCGAACCTTGCCGCTTTCTGGATTCAACCGCGTTAAACCCGCCGTGCTGCTCAGCCATAAGTTGTCATTTTTATCATTCAAAATAGCGTAAATATGACTACTGGGTAGCCCACTGAAACCGTCGAAACGAGTAAAGTGATTTCGTAATTGTCCAATATCACTCGCAGACCACTTGTTTAAGCCGCCGCCTTGAGTACCGACCCAAAGTTGTGCTTTTGAATCCTGGTAAAAAGCCCACGCCATAGGTGCAGATAGACTATCGAAGTCGTTCGGTTGATGCTCTATATGATCAAAATTCAGCGATACCGGATCAAGCATATTAATGCCCGCAACCGTGCCGACCACTATGGTTCCATCAAGAAGTTGGTAGATAGCGAGCACACGATCGCTATTGAGGCTGCGTGGGTCATTTTCGTCGTAGCGATAGTGCACAAATTCTTCACTGCCTGCCGCCAAGTAATTAAGCCCGCCGCCGAAGGTCCCGACCCAAATATTGCCGGCACTGTCAGGAAAGACACTGGTGACACCATTAAAACTCAGGCTTTTCGGATTTTGAGGATCATGCACATAATAATCAATGTGCTGAGTATCGACATTGAGACGCCCCAGTCCACCACCTCGGGTACCAAACCACAGCATGTTGTTATCACCACGCACTGTCATCACTCTGGCATCACGTAATGCAGGGGTGCTGTCTTTATTAATAACATCTTGCACTTCGCCTTGGGCGTTTAATCGCGATAAGCCACCATAAGTCGCCACCCAAATAGCACGCTCCCCTTTTGATGACTGCGTTTCCGCAAATCCCAGTACAACATTATTGGCCAAGCCCTTAGTAATATGCTCAAAGGGCACTTCTATATTTTTGGTGATCCCGTTGAACGTTCCAAACCACATTAACCCAGAAGGATCTTGCAATATCGACAGCACTTTATTGTCGTTCAATCCGTTTTCTGTGGTGTAGGTAGTAAACATGTTACGCCCGTTCCACAAGCTTGCACCGGACTCAGTACCCAACCACACTCGCTGACGTTGATCCTGATAAATACTATGTACTAGATTTGCCGCAAGGCTACCTGCCTGCTCGTTTTCATGTTGCCAAGTGGTAAACCTAGTGCGCTGAGGGTCCAACATACTTACCCCTGCATCGTGACTGGCTATCCACAAGCGTTGCTGAACATCAATGAAAACTTGCGTTAATTTGTCACTGAACAGTGGTTCGTTTGAGCCTGCATGAATACGCGTCAGCGTTCTGGTTTTTTTATCTAATTTGAGTAGGCCATTGCCGTCGGTCGCCAACCAAATACAGTTGCCATCTTCCACTAGCGACATGACCGCGGCGTCTTTGTCCAACTCAGGCAACAGAGCACGGGTGTCAAAATGTTCAAATGTCATATCTTGGGGATTGAACCGACTAAAGTTACCGTCGCGATAACCTATCCAGATGTAATTTTCTGCGTCGTGATAAAGAGATTGCTGTCTGTTTGATAATGGTGACTGGCCAGAGTCTTTAGCATCTTGCCAGACGGTGAAGGTCTGCTTGGCTGAATCAAAAAGATTCAGTCCCCCACCATCAGTCGCAATCCATAGTCTTTTTTGCTCATCTTCTAATATTGCGCGTACATTATCTGAACCGAGGGAGTTCGGTTGCCGCGGATCGTGTACAAAACTAAGGAGCTGATAACCATCGTACCGACTGAGGCCTTCTTGCGTGACGATCCACAGGTATCCGGTACTGTCCTGATAAATCTGGCGTACGGTTTTTTGCGATAATTCTTTGTTTAATTCAGCGGACGTAAAACTGAAATTAGGGCTTTCAGAAGCGTGAATACCCATAGCGAACGTGAAGAAAAACAGAACGCCAAATACCTTACTCATGACCATATGCGTGCAGTGACTTATTATTTTTTAAAAAACAGACTACCCCATCGCTGTAGAATTGCCAACAGATACAGCAGCTTGGCAACCTCTCATAGCGCCATAATCCGCAGTTATCGGTTCAATTAAGCTCAAGAATTACGCTTTAAGCAGAAAGGAAAGAATGTTGCATTTTTAATTATTAAAAATAGAAAAGCCTCTTATCGCTATGAACCTAGGCTCAAAGTGATAAGAGGCTTACCGCATACCTCTGGGGAACTAGGTCGTTATTCTTGCAGCATGAAGTTTTCTTGGTTCATGTGTGCTTCTTCCCACATGAAGGCTTCTTCCCACATGAAGGCTTCTTCCCACATGAAAGCTTCTTCCCACATGAAAGCTTCTTCCCACATGAAAGCTTCTTCCCACATGAAAGCTTCTTCCCACATGAAAGCTTCTTCCCACATGAAGGCTTCTTCCCACATGAAAGCTTCTTCCCAAACTTCAAACTCAAACCCTTGAATGTAGTAGTTGCCGTTTTCATCTTTTCGAGCTGCGCCCATATAATGTTGGTCGCCACTAATATCGGCCGCTATGTCCATGCCATTATTCGCACAACCTGATTCATTGGAATCTACGGCTTTTATTGCATTAACACTGCCTGAGCCCTGTTGAAATGGGCTGTAAGCCAGTTTGCCATTCACTTGAGCCATAGTCGTACTGGTCATCAAGCGACATTTCACATCGTTCGCACTGAGACTTGGATCGTCTTGTAACATTAACGCGACTACGCCACTGACCACACCTGAAGCTTGTGACGTACCGGACATGATAAAGCGGTCTTTACCAACCATATACTGAGGGTATTTAGCAGGCACATACATGTCTTCGTTCGCTAAGCTAAACATATGGCCGCCAGGTGCCACCATATCAGGCTTTATAAAGGCCTCGTGAGTTGGGCCTTGAGATGAGAACGAAAGCAAGGTGTCATCATTTGCATTGTCCTGAGTGTAATTATCGCTGATTGCCCCCACGCTTATTACGTAAGGTACGTTTGCAGGTACGCCAATGGTCATTGCACTTGGGCCTGTATTGCCCGCTGATGTCACCACAATGACGTCTTTTTCCCATAATGCCATTACCGCTTGGTTAATGGGATCATCCCAGTAATTTGAACGAGGCGGCGCACCAAAGGAAAGGTTTACTACCCTTATATTTAACGCTTCATGGTTATCAGCTATGTACTGTAGGCCGCGTAATGCGTCTAAGTAAGTACTATGACCGTCTTCGTAAAAGGCTTTTACGACCACTAGGTTTGCATCCGGTGCAACACCTTGATAATAACTGCGCATTTGGCCGTCTACGACCGCACGGTCACTATTGGCAATGATGCCTGTAATGTGAGTTCCGTGGCTGTTTTCATCAGTAAGATTACTCACGTTCAGTTCCGTATCTTCTAAAGCATCATATGCCGCTTTAATACGTGTATTATTCGCCGTGTCATTCCCTAACGCGCTATGCGCAGCCCATAGGCCGCTGTCGATAACAGCAACGGTAACGTCTTTACCTGTAATGCCACGATCATGTAGTTCGTCAGCACCAATGTTATTCACATAATAACTGTTGCTATCACCTTCATTTGCTTGGGTGTCGTACCCCTTCACTAGGCTGCGATCACAACCCTCTTTGAATTGAACATCCAAAGAAAAATCACGTTGTTGGTAATTTTTAACGCCTTTTTTGGCAAAAGACACTTCAACCGTTACGCCTTCGAACGAATCTAATTTGGCAAAACGTTTGAGTCGCTTAATATCGATCGACAATTCACCCGTCTTCTTACTGTACAAGCGCCAATACACAGTGGCACCGTTCACTTTAACAGAGTAGATATGTCCCAGCTCTTCAGGCCATTTGAAAGACATGCTTTGCATGTTAGCTTCCATGTCACGGGCGTTATACAGGTTCCAGCGAATACTTCTATTGGTTAGCTCTGCTACGTGACTTCCATATACTAAACAGTGATCCAATGCACTGGATGTATAAACGGCTTCGTTCTTTTTGATAGTAATAATGTCAGTCAACTGATTCAGCAAAACTAGCTGTGCGTCACTTACCCGAACGCCAATCCCGTTTATGAGGGGCAATTCATGTGTTATCACGCCGCCAAGCGTATTAATCACTTCAGTTAAGATACTGATTTCAGCCCCCTGAATAATCACTTCATTATTCAGACCCACTAAACTATTAACGGTTTTAACTAATTGTGAAGTTCCGAGTGAACCTGGCTCAACAGTAGATTTGATGTCGTTAACTAAGCTGCTAACTTTTAAGCCCGCTGTTGCGAAAGCGCTAAAGCACACCATTCCCGCTAGCAGTACTGCTCGCTGCTTATTAAATTTTGGTTTCATTATATTTTCCTTTTCAAATCCACTCGCCGAGTTCGAAGTAAATTCAGTTAGCACTATCGCTCTAACGGTAAAAAGCAAGCAGCATGCCAATTTGCAAAGCTCTGATTTTAAAGTAATTTATTTTGATGTGAAAATAACGAACGGACTAAAATGAAATTATTGAATGAATAAAATGATGGCAATTAGACTTTTGGTTGCATTCATTTATTTCAATTTATTGTTAAACAAGGCACATACTGGTAGATCAACACCCGTCAATAAGCCCTATATAAGCAAGGTATGGGAGTATATGAGGTGAATTCGAAGAGTCACCTAAGCGTGAAAAAGTGCAGAAAGCCGCCAATAGCGAGGTGGGGGCTTACCAAAGGTCCAAAGTATGATGTAGCTAGGGTACCACGAACGTTTGTAGGGCTGTACTGAGACGAATCTACATCCGTTAATGATTGTCACCCACCATCGCATATGAGACTCAGATACGTATGTAAGAGAACGAGTTCATCGCCATTGAATCTTATCCACTTCATCAATAGAACTCGCTAGCATTAGTTGCCCCGAACGGATCAACGATTCAGTCTCAGCGATTACAGCACTGAACACGTCCTGTTCATCGCACGTCAAGTCAGTAAAGCCTATCCACGTGTTTCTGTTTGACTTTTTAGCGGCATATAAACACAAGTCGGCTACATCAATAGTGCGCTCCCAATTAAGTGAAGTGGGATTGCTCGATAACAATGGAAACACGCTGAAACCAATTGAACAGGTGACATTTAGCGCAATGTCTTTTTCAATCTTGAATGAGTGCTCTTGAATTGAACGACGTAAACGTTCGGCCAGTATGGCTGCTCTGCTTCGATTGACAAAGCGCGCAACGATAAGAAATTCTTCACCACCCCAGCGCAACAAATAGTCAGTCTCACGAAATACACTTTCTAAGATTGATTTCACTTCGACCAAAACAATATCACCAGCGCTATGACCATGTTGATCGTTGACCTGTTTAAAATGATCTAGGTCAACTAAAAAGAAGACTAAGTCAGTATCTTTTGTCGCTTGTGCAGCACCAGTAGCCAGATTTTCTTCATGTCTTGCAAGCACGAAATCTATATCTGCGGTTAGGTGTTGGCTCAAGTAACGGCGGTTTTTGAGGCCAGTTAGCGGATCAGTGAAACTAATCTGCTCTAATTTATCATTGGCTAATCTAAGATCTGCGGTACGCTCTTTCACTTTATCTTCTAAATCAATAAGATGCTGAGCTCGTCGTAAACGCTTTAGACGGTATCTGCGCATAGCGTTCAATAGAATAACAATGCACAAGAACACGTAAAAACAGTAAGCCCACACTGTCTTCCAAGGCGGGGGTTGTACTGTGATTGGCAAGGAGACGCCGTGTGCATTCCACAAGCCTAAGTGATTACTGGCTTGTACTTTCAGTTCATACCGACCAGCTGGTAAATTGGTAAAGGTTGCTTGGCGGCTGTGATCCAATTCGACCCATTTAGGATCTAATCCTTCCAACTTGTAGCGATACTGGTTGAGCTCAGGCGCATTAAAATCTAACGCTGCGAATTCGAAAGAAATATAGTAATCCAAATAGTGTAAGACAATCTCACTCTGCTCTTGATACTGTAAATCAATGCCTACTTTTTCATTCAGCTTCTTTATTCTAACTAAGACCACAGGAGGAACTTTTTTACTTTCTTTAATATCATTTGGATGAAATCGGACAAAACCCGAGTTGCCACCAAAATACATGACTCCCTGACTATCGGTAAAACCTGCGCCAAAATTAAACTCGCTGTCCTCTATACCTTGGGACGAATCGAAGTGACGCATAGTGCCGTTATTTGGATTAAAACGCGTAATACCAGCGGTACTACTGAGCCACAATGCACCTCGTTCGTCGGCCTGAATGGAATAAATATGGCTGCTAGGTAGTCCATTACGCTTATCAAAATGAGTAAAGCGGTTTTCTAATGTTCTGATATCCTCTTTGCGCCATTGATTTAAGCCGCCTCCTTGGCTACCAACCCATAGGTTTTCATTATTGTCTTGATAAAATGTCCACGCAGTAGGCGCCGATAAGCTCTCAAACTTATCTTGTTGGTGTTCAATACGCTTGAAAGTCGATGTAATTGGATCGAACACATTCAAACCTGAAACGGTGCCAACGACTAACGTATCGTCCTTTAGTCGAGAGAGCGCTACCACGCGATCACTGTTTAGACTACTTGGATTGTTAGCTTCATTGCGAAAGTGTTTGAATTTCTTGCTATTGGCGGGCAAAAAATTCAAGCCTCCACCGAATGTTCCAATCCACAGATTCCCCTGTTTATCGGGTAATATACTGGAGATACCGTCGAAACTAATGCTGCTTGAATCGTTTGGCGCATGTTGAAAATAGTCTATTGCTTGCGTATCAACATTTAGCCGGCCCAATCCACCGCCACGGGTGCCGAACCACAAAATATTGTCATCGCCACGAACTGTCATTATGCGAGGATCTTCAAGGGCTGGTGAGCTTTCTGTGTTAAGCACTTGCACAACAGCTCCATCACTGTTTAATTGTGATAAGCCTTCATAACTCGCAACCCATATAGATCTATTGCCGGATGCTGAACGAGTTTCAGCAAATCCCAACACTGTATTACTCGCCAAACCTTTATCGATTAACTCGAATGGCACTTCGACACCTCTGGTAATCCCGCCATATGTGCCAACCCACATCAAACCTGATGGGTCCTGTAATATAGACAGTATTTTGTTATTGCTGACTCCATTTTTTTCACTGAAATTTATAAATTTATTTTGAACATCCCATAAGCTAAGACCCTCTTCTGTTCCCAACCATATCCGCTGTTTTTGGTCTTGAAAGATCGTATGAACTAAATTAGAAGCTAAGCTGCTTACTTGGTTCTTCTCGTGTCGCCACGACTTGAACTTGTTCGCGTCAAAATCCAAAAGGCCTAGGCCCGCATCGTAGCTTGCAAGCCAAAGACGTTCTTGTGAATCAACAAATACCTTTGCGAGTCGGTCACTAAATAGCGGCTCTTCGTCATTCATATGAATACGAGTGAGAGAACGATGATTTTTATTTAGGATCAATAATCCATTGCCATCTGTCGCTAGGTAAATATTTTCAGCATTTTCTGTAATGGATGTAATAAACGCATCTTGTCCGATACTTGGAAGTAAATTTCGGGTTTCAAAGTGTGTGAAAGTATTGTAATCAGGATCAAACTGACTGAAGTTGCCATTGTTGTAACCAAGCCAAATGGTCCCATCTCGTGCTAAAAATAAACTACGGATCTTATCAGACATGGGAGACTTACGAACATCACTACCTGATGGCCATTGCGTAAAACTATGATCCAGCGGATTAAATAAATTTAACCCGCCGCCATCTGTCGCAATCCACAAGCGTTTTTGATTGTCTTCGACAATAGCGCGAACGTTATCAGAACTAATGGAATTGATTTGACTTGGATCGTGTACGAAATTTAACAGCTGGTAACCGTCGTATCGGCTCACACCCTCTTGAGTCACGAACCACAAATAGCCGGTGCTATCTTGGTAAACTTGGCGAACCGTTTTTTGAGATAAATGCTTGCTAAAATCAGCAGGGTTAAAACTAAAAAATGGCTTTTCACTTCCTTGCAAACCTGTACTAAAAAAGACGGATAGTACAACCCAAATCATTCCGTTTTTGAACATAAATACATCAATACTACTAAGATAATACTTCAGCCTAACTCAAGCGGGGAGACTTTCCAACAATTGGATAGGTAACAGGGAGTTATAACGCTAGTGCCGATCCACTAGGTAGGATAAAAACACTGAAAATACATGTGTAATGAATTGAAAACCATCTAGGGAGTTAGCTTTATTGCACTACTCCTGATACCTCTTAGCGAGAAACGCACTACATTTAGTGACGTCCATTGGCATGCCGAGTAAATACCCTTGTAGCCTATCTAATTCGAACTTTTGGCATAGGCTTACTTGATTCTGTGTTTCTACCCCCTCAGCAACCACAATGAAGTCCAATTTTTTAAGCATCAGTGCTAACGCTTCAAAAACTCTTAAGCGTTTATCTGTGATTTGCATAGTGGCTTGCATACTCTTATCTAATTTAACAATGTCAATGGGGTAATCCATCAAGTGCGCGACCGACGAGAACCCCATACCAAAATCATCTAGCGCAATTTTGAAACCATTTTCAGACAAGATATTCAAAGAGTGCGTTACCTTACTGTTATCTTTAATCAATGCGGTTTCAGTTATCTCTAATATGATGTTATTTGCTGACACGTTATGCGCTTCAAGCGTGCGCTGAAACTCGCTCAGTAGCCCGTCATTTTGCAACTGTACTGGGGAGATATTAATCGACAGGGTCAAGTTTGCATCAAACCGTTGATGCCAGGTCGAAAGCTGTGCGATTGCGGTTTCAATGACCCACCGTCCAATTTGATTAATTAATTTACTTTGTTCTGCCACGGGAATAAACACATCTGGCGTGTAGCATATTTCTGCTTCTGGCCAGCGGATCAGTGCCTCAAAGCCTAGGAGTTTGTCACTTTTAGCACAGAAAATAGGTTGGTAGAATAACCTGAACGAGTCATTTTCGAGCACATTCGTCAAGGCATTATGAATAATAAACCGTTGGTTAAATTCTATTTGGTAATGAGGCTCATAAAACCTAATGCCGTTTTTGCCATCTTGCTTAGCGCGATACATAGCAATATCTGCACATTTCAACAGTGCTTGAGAATCATCTGAATCCACTGGGCATAGCGCTACACCTATGCTAACGCCGCATACAAATTCTTTTCCTTGAATATTAAAGGGCTGCTTAAATGAATTGAGCACACGATTGCTAATGTTGTTTACATCCTCGACACGAGCGATGTCCCCCAGAATAATGGCGAACTCGTCTCCTCCTAGGCGTGCGAACCCTTCATTATTGCGCAAACAACTGCGTATTCTCTTTACAGACTGCTTAAGCACACTGTCACCGGCTTCGTGTCCCATGGTGTCATTCACGTGCTTAAAGTTGTCCAAGTCCAATGCTAAAAGGGCAACATTGCTGCCGTCTCGTTTATTGCTAGCAATCATCACTTTTAAGGTTTCTTCAAAATGGTAGCGATTTGACAGACCTGTTAGGGGGTCCATTTCCGCCATTTTTTTCACTTCTAAATAACTCATGTGCATGCGCTGCTCGATTTCGAAGCGCTTATTAGCATGCAAAATTGCACGCTCTAACTTGGCTAACGTGATCTCATTTTTAGAAATATAATCTTGAGCACCCGCTTCGATACATTGCAGCGCCAAAGCGGGATCGTCTGAGGCACTTATCATAACGACCGCAGTATTTCCCATATCTGGCTTGGCATGCATATCAGTGACCATTTCAATGCCATCCACCTCCGGCATACGACAATCAAGTAAGATGACATCAAATTGATTGCCATCAAGTAGCTCAAGTCCTTCTGCAACAGAACTAGCCTCTTGCACTTCATGATAGGTATCACCCGACGCGCTAAGCGTTCTTCTTACAACACGCCTGTCAACAGCATCATCGTCAACAATGAGTACCTTCATACGCCACCCCCAATGGATGCATAGCGTCTTACGTTATAACTGAAACATGTTCTCATCCCTGCTCTACTCCATGTTTAGGTTTTGGCCAATACACAGTAAATGTAGTTCCATTTTCGCCATCAGAGTCAACTTCTATTTTGCCACCGTACTGGTTCAGGTGCTTGAGCACAACAGAGAGTCCTATCCCACTGCCTTCTACTTCATCTCTGGATTTCAACGTTTGAAAAAGTTGAAAGATACGCTCAAAGTGTTTTGGGTCTATACCTGGGCCATTATCTTCAATACCTACGACGTAAAAATGTTGCATTTCGCGAAAGCTAACATTGATTTGTGGGCTTGATTTATCGTTGTGCTTAACTGCATTTCCCAATAAATTTAGCATGATCGTTTTAAACGGAACGGGGGCGACCGTTAGCTCTGCAGGGTCAACATTGATAGTAAACTCTTCTGGGGCGTCTAAGAGTGGCGTTAAATCTGCTACCAGAGTTTCCAACACAATGCGCTTTGTGGTTGTATCTTTACGACCAATTTTGGCAAATGAAAGTAAGTCGTCTAAAAGCTGATACATCCTATTGGCACGATTGACAACTAAGCGAAGATTCTCTTGCGATTCCGTTGGCAGAATATTGTGGCAATCTTCCTCAATCCAACCAAGGAGTCGACGTATGGCATTTAAAGGGGCTTTTAAGTCATGAGAAGCGATATGGGTAAAATCATCTAAATCATCATTAGCGTTTTTCAACTGCCGAATCAGATTTTCGCGATCTGTGATATCTCTGCAAATACATAAAATATGAGGCTTTCCGCTAGCGTTGTAAAATCGCCTTTTTATCGTCTCATATACCATCCTTTGACCTGCTGAAGAGTACGCCTCTTGTATACTGACACACTGGCCATCTTTGAACGCTTTTTTGTCTTGGATGAGTATATCCTTAGCCTCTTGGCCACTAGGCTCTTTGACATTGGTATTGCCAATAACCTCTTGCTGTCTATCTTTAGGGAAAAGTGACATGAACGCTTGATTGGCGTAAATGAACCTAAATTTGGCGTCCTTAACGTAGATCCAATCCTTATTATATTCAGAGACAAGCTGGTCAAGTTCGCGTGCTTGGTGAGATTCGATAATATGTTTGTGCTGCTCAAGATGGCTAGTAATGCCGCGTACTAACACATTTAAGGTAGATATATCCTTGGGCAGAAATTCTCGTTTTTGACTGTAATATAACTCTAAATAACCAAAGGGTACCTTGCCACCAGCGGCGTCACCAAGAACGATTGGCATACTTACGCGATGATAATCGTCGTCAATACAAACCCAGTTCGCGTCTGTTAACTCTGTGGTGTTTACCTGATCTCGATAATACAACGACTGTCGAAAAGAATGGGTATCTGCGAGCATTTGCGCTGTGGCATTTCCGCTGTGGGCGACGGGAATAGCGATATTTTGATAGTGACATGCCAATCTGCAGTAAAGTGGCTCGAGCGTTAGCAAAACAAGTTCGCAGATATTATTGAGGTTGACCAGTAAGGAGGGATCTAAATTCAGCTGCCATTCTGAATCTTCTGCAGCCAGATTAGGTCTTCCGATGTAATGTTCAATCTCTAGCATTTGCCTTCCTTCTCAGCTATCCATCATTTTTAGCCGAGCGCTTGAATCGTTTCATCAAGCACTCCTTGGTTTAATTCACCTTTAACTAAATAACGTTGAACGAACTCATACTTCAAAGCCTGCTCTTTATCTTCACGTCGCTCAGAAGATGAATACATCACGACCACACAAGACAATATGGCTAATTGCGTACGAAGAATGGCAAACTCTTTCAAAAAATCGAACCCGTTTACTTTAGGCATATTTATATCTAAAAAGATGACTATGGGCGGATATTTGTCGGGGTGTAACCGTAGATTCCGTTCGTAATCTCGCAGGTATTCAAGAGCGGTTGAGCCATCGTCCTTTTCTTCCACTTTATCAACACCTAACACCCTTAACTGACGGCGTAGAATATATCGGTCGAGCTCACTGTCATCTACGATAAGTACTTTTACTGTTTTCATATTTACACCTGTTTAGGCAATGTAATAGCAAAAGAGGTGCCACGCTCTGATGACTCTACCGATATGGTTCCCTTTAAAATTTCCACATGCTTCTTCACAATCGCTAGGCCCAAGCCTGAACCTGAACTTACCTTGGGGTGAAAACGTTTGAACATCTGAAAAATTTCATCTTTTCGAGCGCTTGGAATACCTAAACCGTTATCTTCAACCACTATCTGGTATTCACCGTTTACGCAGCGTGACGATACCTTCACATATGGCTCAGTCTCTTTAGAGTCATCTCGATACTTCCACGCATTTGATATCAAATTCTCTAATATCTGCACAATACGCACTTCGTCACTGAATAGCGGCTGGGTCATGTCGTCTTTTAAGTGAACAAATCCCTTGGAGATATTTTCAGGTCCAAAAAGTCTCTGCTCTATTGATTCTATGACCGCATCCAATGAGATATTAGAGTAGTGACCATTTTCCGCATCCGCTGAAGTCAACGACAAAATACCGATTACCAAAGCCTCAAGACGCTCCATTTGATCATGAATTTTATTGGTATCATTGATGGCATTGGCATAGTTGCCATTTTCAATGTCTTCGACAATAAACTGGGTCAGCATCTTTGATGAGGTGAGCGGTGCTTTAAGATCGTGAGAAGCCCGATATGCAAATTGTGCTAACTCATCATTTGCTCGTAAAAGGCTGTTTGTGCGTTCTTCTACTAGACGTTCGAGCTTCTGGTTAATCTGGGCAGTCAGCATTTCATTAGCAATACGTTTTTTAGCGACCTTTAACAGTGTTTTCAGCTCTCCTGTTGTACGTTTTTCTATCTGCTCAAACAGAATTTGCGTATCGTCAGTGCGTCTTAGTAATTTAATTGTGTTCCGGATAGAAGAAGAAATCGTTTTCGACATGTAACTAATAAAGAGGATATTAAACAAGGAAATACAGATAACAAAAGGAATCATAGTGCGCATAACAAAAGATACAGTATCTGCAACTGGCTTCTCAAAATCCGCAGAGTTTTGATTAAATCTCAGTGCAACGTCTCTCAGATCAGTAATAAAGGTGTCACGCTCTATCAAACCTTGAGCGTAGTTATCGATAACGCTCAATGCAAAATTGGCGTCATTGATATCTTTTTTACATATTTCTACTGCGTGGAAAGTACCTATTTGGCGCATGATAAAACCGTTGACAAAATCCACGGTATCTAAGCATTCAGTGGGTTGCTGGCGAACATTTTTGACTGCCATCCGCAACTGCTCTAGGTCACTTTCTCTTTCATCTACTTGGTCTTCTTCCAACGTCGAAATATATGTTGAAAATTGAACGGTGTACTTAAGATGCAAGGAGTTCAACTGATGAAACTTGGCTCCTTTGGAGATCTCAAGTATCGAAAATAGCGTGAGCGTTATTTCGAAAATGGTCAACACAACGATAAGCAGGAGTTTACTGGAGATTTTCATTGGTATCTCTATGGGTGCGGTTTTAAAGGCTTTAATTTCTTATTATCAATGATTTACAGTCGTCCACCCATTAACTTTAGTCAAGTAAATTAAAATGTCTTGGTAAAATAAGCATTTTATAAACAACGACGCTGTCAACGCTCCCAGCAGAATCATTAAATACTGAGAAGCCAAAGTATTTAGTGCCATTTTTTCCTAGCATTAGTTGCCTTCCCTTCGTGATTGCCCAATCAATCCTAAAATTTAAAATGCCCCTCAAATTTACGCGCACTTTAAATGAGCAAGAATTGTGGGATAACGCAATTCAACGCACCGATGAAGTAATCACAAAGCTTACATGTATAAAACGGCGCAATAGTAAATTTGGCATCGCGGTCCATGCTGTAACGAAAACAACGGGAGCTAACGGTAAGACCAATACAACAAACCAATCACCTAAAATTGGCAAGTGCAGAATTGACTTATTAGCAACACTTTGTTTACATTATGAATGATTGCAATGTCGATTTAGCGTAGGTGTTTGACACGGAATTAACCGAATCAGGCCTGAAAAGTTAAGCGGAACAACCTGGTTCATCGCTGGGTTGGTGCACTCTATTCAAGACATTGTACTTGAAGCAATTTACTTAAAAATGTTTACTAAAAATCCAGCAAAAGAGTCCGACGAGAAGTGATATGAGATCAATAGTAAAAAGTATTCTAAATACAGTACAAGCTCTGCTATTTATCACTATTGTCATGCATTCGGCAACCGCCGTGGCCAAGGTCAACGATACTCCCAATACGTTATCTGAATCACATAGCTCACTCCCCGATGGCCTATTATTAGGTGAGGCAAACCGTCTCGGCGCAGACAAACCTCCCAGCGATAATTTTGACTTGTTAGATTGGAGCTTAACCCTACCGACAGATCTTAACAAAGACCTAAAAGCAGACACCATTTATGAGAAACCGCTAAGTAGTGGGTTCGAATTAAAACCCCTTTTCTACACCGCAGATGACGGCGGCATGGTATTCGCCTGCCCCAATGTGGGAGCAAAAACGTCCAAAAATACCAAGTATGCTCGCACCGAACTTCGCGAAATGCTTAGGCGTGGCAACATGCGCGTTAAAACCCAAGGCATTACCAAGAACAATTGGGTTTTTGCCAGTGCTCACGGCTCTGTTAAAAGAAAAGCAGCGGCCGTTGAAGGCAGTCTAGAAGCAACGTTAGCGGTTAATCGTGTTTCAACTACGGGTGATGAAAAAATGCTAGGTCGGGTCATTATAGGTCAAATACATGCTACTGATGATGAGCCTATTCGGCTGTATTATCGTAAGTTACCTAACAATCAATTCGGCTCAATTTACTTCGCTCATGAAGAGAATGATGGTGATGACACTTGGGTAAACCTTATTGGCTCTCGCTCACATACATTGCCAGACCCTACTGATGGCATCAGATTGAATGAAAAATTTAGCTATAAAATCAGTGTCGAGAATAATGTGCTGTTTGTCACGCTGATACGCCAATCAAAGCCGAACATAACAAAGACGTTTGATATGACTAACAGTGGCTATGGTAAAAGTAATCAATACATGTATTTCAAAGCCGGTGTTTACAATCAAAACAACGGCGGCGATCCAAAAGACTATGTTCAAGCCACATTTTATCATCTCAAAAATCAACATGCTGGCTATCGAGATTAATCTTCAGTAGAAATGGTGGCCCTACGCGCCACGAATCCTTCAATTACCAATGCATCTGGTGTTTATTTTTCAATCAGACGTACAGACGCATCGTTTGACATCTCTGTTATATCATCCATTGAGAGCGCTTCATTGGCCGTAGTGGATCCTGCTCATTTTTCAGCTGAGAAATCACGTCTCATAATTTCAATTTTGCGTCACTTAACGTGACAAAAAATACTCGAAAGCAATTCGACCCCAAATGTAAACTTAATGTAAATAATTATCATATAACCATTGAAAGATGTTTCGTGTATGTGTTTATATAACCAACAGGTTAACAATTTGGTATTAATAAAATAACTTTTGGTAATCCAATAAACCACCATTTGGTAACCACAAAGGCATAACTAAAAACCAATAACATGGAGAATAGAGCCATCATGAAGCTTAAAACATTTGCACTTTGTGCGATTGCAGCGGCAATAACAGGCTGCGGTACAGACTCGAACAATAACCCCAACACATTGGGCTCTATTTCACTGTCAGGCACAGCCTTATCTGGTGAAACCTTAAGTGCATCTGTAAATGATCCCGACGGGATCTCAAGCGCGATTACTTATTATTGGTATGCTGACGGCGTAGCCATTGGGGACGCGAACTCATCAACATTGACACTCACTGATGAACAAATTGGATTTCCCATAACGGTTCAAGCGCTATACACAGACGATGGCAATATCAATGAGTCTCACATTAGTGACCCGACCTCGGACGTATCGGCTATTGCCTTTCCAGCTTCAGTTACCATAAGTGGTGATGCTTTGGTGGGCTCTACGCTAAGCGCTTCAGTGGCAGATCAAAACGGTATCGAAGGCGCAACAGTTATTTATACCTGGTTTGCTGATGATGCAGTCATCGACGGTGAAGTTACATCAGAGTTAACCCTAGGTGAGAATGAGTTCGGAACGGTCATTACTGTTGCGGCGGCGTTTGAAGATGACCGGGGCTTTAGTGAGTCTCCGACCTCAAGCGGAACGAATAGCGTATCTCGAGTCAACTCGGCCGGAGCTGTCGAGATACAAGGTACCCCAACGGTCGGGAATACCTTGATGATAGAAATAGCTGACCCTGACGGTGTTTCAGGTACGGTAAGTTATCAATGGTACGCTGATGATAGCGCCATTGCCGGTGCAACTAATAATAGCTATGTGGTTGATGCTTCTATCGTAGGCAGTGTCATTACAGTCGAGCTAATGTATGTCGACGATAATGGCTTTGATGAAAACTACATCTCAGATCCTACTATTGCAGTCACTAGCGTTGCGGTGGACCAAGCCGGTAGTATTGAGATAGTGGGCACGTCACCTTATCTTGCCAGCGCCCCCCTGAGCGCAGAAATTACCGACAATAACGGCGTTGAACAAAGCAATGTGGTTTATACTTGGTCCGCCGACGGTATTGAAATTACTGATAGCAACAGCAAAACATTCACTCCAACAGCTGAAGCCGGGTCAATCATATCCGTTAGCGCTTCATATACGGATAACGATATGTTTTCAGCGACCGTCACTGACGCGCTCGAAACGTTGGTTTATACACAAACTGTAGCGGATGCCACGGCACTAGAAGCCTCCATTGGCAGTTTGGCAGACGGCGATGTGCTAGGACTAAGCACCAACAACTACACGGGAATGGCCGAGTTAGCACTTACCAGTGCCATTACCTTGCGAGCGCTAGAAGGCCAATCCCCAACATTCACCGGCGAGTTCTGCATACACGTAGCAAGTGGCGTCGATGGCGCAGCGGTCACTGGAATAACGTTCAACGATGTAGATACGCTATCCGGCTCAACTTGCGACAGTGGCGAAGAAGCGATTATCTACTCTGAAGGGGATAACTTTGTCTTTTCACACAATATTATGGATGGTGAAGACACAGTCCTGAATTATCCAGATGAAGCTTACCATTGGCTTATGCTAAAAGGTGACAGTGCATTAATTGAGCGCAATACCTTTAAAGGCCGTGAAATCACGCAAGAAGGCTCTGTAATCAAATTAGCATCATCTAGTGCTAATCACGTCATTCAGTACAATTTGTTCAGCGACAGCAACAACCCTAATTTTGACAACTCAAGCTTGTTGCTCCTCAATCTTGGAAGCACAACGGGAAGTGATGCAGCTGACGACGCCAACTTCACCATACAGTACAACCGAGTTGAAAACTTCGTCACCGGTCGGCGTTTAATGCGGGTGCAAACCTCCGGCGCCACGATAAAGGGTAATACCATTATCAATGCCAATGGCGGTATCTCATTAGAGGACGGTGGCTTCAATACCGTTAGCGACAACATCATTTTGCGCACCACAGATATAGCGGGCTCTGATGACCGACCTAGTGGCGTATTGGTTACACCACTAGGCCATACCATCAGCAATAACTATATCGCAGGTATTCGCTCCACCAACAAAGAAGCGGGCGGCATTGTATTCACCGCCAACCCGTTTTCACAAGCCGATGGCGGCGTGCCAAATTCAGGCAACCAAGCAGTACTTGATGGCTCAGGTGACTTAACGCTGACAGTGGCTAGCAATACGGTACTCAACGCAATACAACCTATTGTCTTTAGTACCGAGATTGGCTCGAAAGCCCCCGTGGGTGATTGTGATGAACTCACCGCAGCAAACAACCCAGAACTATACGCCCTTACTAAAAATTTCTTCGTGATTAACTTTGACGCCAACTTAATTGCAAATGGTTTAAACGACAATGCGAATACCCAAGGGCTCTTTTTAGCCTTTGATGACAGCAGCAGTGACCATTCGTTTGAATATGACTGCGATTTAATTAACCACGCCGAATCGCTGTTTTCCAATAGCTTTGGCTTTAGCGACAGCTATGCCTCAGGGGATGTAGAAGACGATGACTGGGTTGATATCAGAGGCCTAAATGGCAATGGTGAATTTGATGCAGATGGAGCAATTGACCAAAACCCCGCGGATAACGGCAAAGAAGCACCTGAATTAGTGACGGCCAGCAACACGCTGACCGAAACCGATCCTGCTGGCGCACAAGCAATAGCAGGCGCTAAAGGCCTTCACTACATATTAGCGACGGAAGTGGGCGTTGGTTCAACTTGGGTGGCAAGCGATGAATAATCAACGCCGAGCGCCTTTACACACTGAAACTACCATTCGCCGCGACACAAGCATGAAAGAAAGCATGAAAAGACACAACGGAGATCTCGAAATGTCGTTGACCACACTGCAGAAGAATACCGCATATCCGATTAGCACGGAGAATAGAAAATTTAGACTGAGCCCAGCGGCTAAATGGATAAAAACAGCCATTTTCGCAAGTTTAGCCAGCACAACGGCCTTTGCCTTGCAGGCACAAGAAGCACAGCAATTAACTGACGAAAATGATGCTGAATTGGAAATCATTGACGTGGTCGGCACCCGACGCACAATTCAAGATCAAATTGCCATCAAGCGTGAGTCCACCACTGTGGTTGACGGACTTTCTTCTGAAGATATTGGTGATTTGCCTGCCCTTTCTATTGGTGAAGCGCTGGAATCTATTACTGGCGCGGCATCACACCGAGAGAACGGCGGCGCGACGGAAATTACCATTCGTGGTCTTGGCCCGTTTTTAAGTGCGACTCACATTAACGGACGTCAAGCGACGAATGGCAGTGGTGACCGCTCGGTTAACTTCTCGCAGTTCCCGTCAGAATTGGTTAAAAAAGTCGCTATCTACAAAACCCAAGATGCTTCCATGATTGAAGGTGGTGTGGCTGGGGTGATTTCTTTAGAAACGGTCCAACCGCTGGATTTTGGCAAGCAACGCTTTCAAGGTGAAGTCAAAGCCAACTACAACCCTGATGAAGGCAATGTCGACAACTCCTTGCAAGGGGATTTAGGGTTTCGCGGTACCTTTAGTTATGTTGACCAATTTGAGTTTGATAACGGCCAAGCACTTGGGGTGTCTTTTGGTGTGCAGCGTCAAGACATTAGCCAACCAGAAGCTGAGTACAGAAGCTCTAGCCCTACGGGCTCTTCTTTGTGGCCGTGCTTAAACGACCCTACAATCACTAATGAAGGCTTTTATCGCAGCAGTGCTGGGGATTGTGAGGACCAAATCAGTGGCAGCAACAACCAAGGTTATCAAGCCAATATTGACCCAGAAACTGGCGTAGCCGAAAGTGATGGAATCCCCTATGCGTGGACAGGCAGTAGCCGTAGCTACCGCCAAAATGAGACCTCGGATGAACGAGACGCTCTGTTCCTAGCATTGCAATTTCAACCGTCCGACGCGTGGGATATCAACTTCGATGCACAAGTATCTGATCGCACCCAACAAGAATCCCGTCACGACTTAATCTTTTTACAAAAACGCGCGATCCCAGGTTTAACCGGTCCAACGCTAGTAACCAATAGTGTGGGCGGTATATTGCACTGGGAAGGTCAAGACAGGATTGAGTCTGCAGGTGAGCAGTTTTCTCGGGAAGAAAAATACCGCGGTTATGGATTAAACGTAGAGCATTACGCTACAGACGCGCTGACCATTAACGTGGATGTGTCTTACTCAAAAACTGAGCGTGAAGAATTGCAAGTATCGAATAGAGGTCGCACACCAGACAGACAGTTCTTTAGCTGGGATATGGGCAAAGAAATTCCGCACTTCACAGTCACCGATTTAGATGTGACTGATATCAGTAATTTTACCGACAGCTTACGCACCCGTATCGATAGAGAAAATACCCGTGACAATGAGATCAAATCAGCACGCATAGATTTTGATTATGCCTTAGATGGAGAGGTGTTCACCAGTGTGCAAGCAGGCCTTAGAACATCTGAGTTGAGCTTCATTCAGTACGGCGGCAGTCAAGGTAACGGCTCAAGAAATGAATACACCCTAGACACGAGTGAAACAACCGCCCTAGAGGTACTCGATAGCTGTCAAAAAGACTTCCCAGAGAGCGGCTTTTTATCTGAAGTGTCTGACGGCAATATAGTTACCCATGTAGATAGTGAAGGCAATGTAGTTGATAGCGGAACAGGCTCGTCTTGGGCAACCTATGATAACTTATGCTTCTCTGAGGCGGTTGCCGCATCTCGTGGGGCCGATTTTAGTTACCCTGAACTAGAGTATGAAAACAGTGGCACCATAGATGTCACTGAAAAAACCAACTCAGCTTACGTTATGACAAGTTATGACACTGAAATGTTTGGTAAGTTGATCCGCGGTAACTTTGGTGTTCGCGTAGTTGATACAGACGTCACATCCATCGGCTTTAGAAATACATTTGATGTAGTCACCGACGAGCTAGGCGTGCTCAGTCTTGTGCCCGGTGACTCTTTAGAAAGAATCGAAGGCGGCGGTGATTACACTGAAGTGTTACCGAGCTTTAACTTGGTGGTTAATTACAGCGACGACATATTAATTCGTGGCGGGATTTACCGTGGTATGTCCCGCGCTGATCCGTCTGATATGGGCTACAGCCGCACATTCCAAACAGATGATGATATTGCACCAACGTCTTTGTCGGACTTACTTGTCGGTGTAAACGGCTCGGGCAACCCGAATATACAGCCTTTGATGTCTTGGAACTACGATGTGGCGTTTGAATGGTATCCAAACGAGGATTCTATCTTTGCATTCGGCTTTTACTACAAGCAATTCCAAGGCGGATTCCAACAACAAACTGTATTAGAAAACTTCGAAATCGACGGAGAAACCTTTGCACTGCCGGTCACCAATTCGGTTACCACAGACGACGAAGCGGATCTATTTGGTATTGAGACGTCAATCGCCTATCGCTGGGACAGCGGCATTGGTATCAAAATAGGCTACAACTATGCTGATACCGACTTTGAATTCGAAGACAGCTTGTACGGTAATACATTTATCACCGATTTAGACGGTAACACCACCCAACTTAAAGCCGGAATTGTTCCACCTGGCTCCGTACCTGGCTTTTCAGAGCATGTATTTAGCAGTCAGCTGTACTATCAAATTGGTGATTTAGACACTGCGCTTATTTATAAGTATCGTAGCGAATATTTCCAGCCTTATACCAGCAACGGCACACGTCTTCGTTATGTTGATGAAGTAGGAGTGTGGGAAGCCCGCGCATCGTATAAAATCAATAGCAATATACGGGTGAAAGTAGAGGCGATTAACCTATTTAGCGCACCGAAATCTCAGGACTACTATGTGCAAGGCAACTTGGGAGAAGTAAACGACTATGGCCCTCGTTTATTCGCAGGTGTCAGCGTTAAATACTAACTGCAAGGCGTCAATTGCTACGCACATAGCAATGAACGTCTAAAACAAGACAATACCGCTCAGTTCTTTTAAGTAGAAGAGCTGAGCGGCATTTTTGTATTTATCACTAACATGACTACGTGCTCGTCAGCTTGCTAGTTAGCTTCCAGAGTGAGCGTCACACCGCTCTTATCTCGCTGTAAATGCTGGCGACTATTGAGTAAAAATAGACGATTGGTATCAACATTGGCAGAGTTAACTAAGAAGGTTTTAACTGCTTTAGCCCGCGTATCGGCCAGTTTCCCTAGGGCATGCGGAGGAATATCAATACTGTTTCTCACCTGATTGTACATGGCAATAACTAGGGCTTGGTCCAGCTGCTCTTGAGTGATAGTGCTTTGGCCATCAACTGCATCAGGTTGGTCTTGCAACAATTGGGCTTTTACTGTGAGTCTTTCTTCATCCACTTGTTTATTCGTCGCGCTAGTAAACATAGTGGTTAATGCACTTCCAAACGGACTGGCTAGTGCTAACGTACTTGAAGATAAATCAACAGGAAGAGCAGCCTCCCCAGACACATCAAGTAACTGTTGCTGCAATTTTTGTTCGGCCAATTCGAACGCATCTGGCACCTCGTTCACTGTACCCTCAATGTTAACTCGAAGGCCTGGGCGCTTAGCCAAAGCTTCAGCTAATGTATTCAATTTTTCAGATATATCGTCATTCAGCGCAGCAGAGCCAGAGGAAAACGTAACTTCGTTCAACTCGTCGTCACTGCCGACTAAATTAGCCAATAAGGAAAAAGGCGCGGTGACGGCTTTGGTAATTATGTTGCCTAGTGCTTTTAATATGATAGAGCCAAAACCGAAGCTAGGGTTATTCAAATCACCTGACACTTCCATGCCTAAGTCAATCACCCCATCTGAGTCTTGTAATAACGCAATAGCGAGCCCCAATGGCAGGCTAAGCGCCTGATCTGAATCTGTTTTTCTACCCAAGGTTAGCTGGTCAATCACCACATGGTTGTCACCTCGTAACTGATTGTTCTGCAGGGAATATTTCACATCCAGAGACAACAATCCTTTATCAATAAAGTGCCCCATGTATGTGCCTGAATAGGGGTTAACCGAGGTCAGCTCTGCGCCACTGACTGAAAAATTCAAATCGAGAAACATATCTTCAAGCAGAGGGTTAATCGCCCCATTTAATGCAACAGGCGCATAGCCATCAATTTTGCCAGCAATATCGACATCCGCTGTTTTATCAGCACTAGACGACAACCCAGCAATACTCCCATTGAGCGCCTCGATACTGGATGCAAAACGCGGTCTTAATGAATTATCTTCAAAGTAAGCCTTGCCATCGAGCAGGCTAATTTCACCGATATTAATCGCCATTGCAGGTGCCATTTCTGATGACGCTTGCTGGTCAGATTGACGTGCTGTATCACTACTGTCATCAGTTGCTGGTGCATGCTCAGTGCTCCCATCATTTGCAGCTTGCTGTACAACCAAATCACTGATATTGGTATTTTTATCTTTATCAATCACTAGTTTGGCGAAAGGCTTATCAAAGGCGATCTTTTGCAGTGAGAATGCGCGTTTCTGTGAGTCGTATTGAATGCCAGCCACTTGCATATCTTGCCATTTAAGCAGCGGCTCTTGTTTGGGCCCATCGGTGATCACAAGCGCACTCACGCCAGCCTGCCCAGTAAAGCGAATAGGGCTATTGACGCCAGCAGCAAATGTACCCGATACGCCAGCCTCACCCTCTTGCATGTTGACGTTCAAATACTGTGAGATATAAGGCTGTAATTGCGACAAGGCGAACTGGCTAAAATCTACCGAACCGGACAGTTTTTGCTCCGCAACCATAACCTTACCGTTAGTCGCAAATTTGCCTGATGCACTCGTTGGGCGCTTAGTAGCATTGCTTCCTATCCCGAGCTGTAATGTATAATCAATAGGGCTTTCAAAACGCGTATCGATTACCCCTGTTGAGGCATTGATATCAAACACCCGCCAGTGAACGCCGTCAGCCATCATACTTTCAATTAGATCGACGCCACCATTGTTCAACGCAAATGATTGCAGGATAACACGCCATGCGAGCTCGGCGGGCTTGGGTGAAACAGATGCAGCCTGTGATTCCGTTCGAGACTCGTTTTGTGGCTCTGTGCCCTGAGCAGTTTTAGCCTCTGGCTCAGGCTCTGATTGTGGCTTCGTTTTAGGTTCAGCTATCGATTCTGTATTGAATTCAGCGTTCGAAGCAGAAGATGTTTCTGATTTCGGCGTCAGTAAAGCAACCAGATCCACGCCGCTTTTATCGACGCTCGCTTCAAACCACGGTTCATCGATTCGAATACTATTAATATCAATCTGCTGCTTAGCAGTATCAAGTTCAACGCCAGTAATGTGTATACCTGCAATATTGATTTTAGGCTGATTACTAGCATCACTGATGGTCAAATCCGTAACGCCCAGTTGCGCACGGTTAACTTGTACGCGCACACCCGTATCATGCTGTGTTACGCCATAGTGTAAATTGAAATCTAACACTCCACTTGTAAGCTTTGCTTCGATCAGTTCATTCGACAGTGGCCACAGTGGCGGCAGGGCAATACTCTCTAATTCGATTTTCCCTTTAACGTCAACGGGCGACAATTGAAATTGCCCGTCAAGATGAACCGCCCCGCCCTCATCGGTTAGTAAGGTAAACGCATAGTGATTTTCGGGTAGAAGGGCATCCCTCTTTGTGGCAGGTACCGTGATTGACGCGAGTGTATCTAGGTCGGTTAATTCGAACCCTAACTCTGGGTAATTGATTTGAGTGCCTGTCACCTTGTCTGACAGCATCACGTGGCCGTTTGAAAGTCGGAATAATCCAAGGCGAATATGTGGGATTTCGCTAGTCGCTTCATCCTCCTGCGGTTGCTTATCGCCATTTTGAGAAAGCGCTTCAATCATACCAGTGAAATTAAAACGAGTATTATCGCCACCCGCTGTGCGTGCTACGTGAGCATATGGCTTTTCTATAAACACATGTTTAACCGCTGGTGTCAGGTGTAATAACGATTGCCAAAATCCTGCATCTAGCTCTAATCGCGCAACGTGCAAAAAAGGCTCATTGCTAGCTTGTTCGTTAATTTGAATATTCGTTACCCGGACGCGCAATAAAAAGGGATTAATGCGTATTTTTTCGATGTTTACATCACGCCCTGTTTTTTCACTTAGCACACTGGGCAACTGAGATTGCAACACCAGCGGCGTGATAACACCTAAAATCAGTGCATAAAGGAGATAAGCAATAACCAGATAAGTAGCAATACGTACCCACTTTGCTTGCTTGCTGAACGTTGAAGCTAAATTTTTGAATGACATGGCAGGCTTGATGTTAAAACGAGAAGAGTATTATAGGCTGGCGAGCCGACCACAGATAGACAATAAGCCCGCCAAACGATGATTAAAGTAAAGAGGTTAACTTACCTAACCCAGATTGAAGCAATGCTTGGGTGTCGCTGTCACCGCTTAAGTAAGCGTTGATTTGGGTCACAAAACTACTGATCATGTCAGAATCTAAGCCAAGGGCTTCAAATTGCTTCTTCAATTCGTTAATGCTGCTTAACGAAGAGCTATATTCAGAAGCCTTGTCTAACAAGCCTGACATGGCAGAGCTTTTCGACGATGAGTCAGAAGACACGTCTGGAACGTAATCCATTAGACCATCTAAGCCAGGAATACTCGAAGCAAGCTGGGTGTAATCACCACCCGATAGGTTCTCTTTAGCATAATCAAAAATGGATGCAACACCGCCTTGAGACTGCTCTTCACTCACCCCTAAATTATCAGACACCATGCTAACCAAGCTTGCTATATCTAATGATTCAGATGCCTCTGAAGCGTCACTCTGCGTTGTTTGGACTGACTCAGTGTTGCCGGATTTACCTAGCAAACCTTTCAATTTATCTACTGTGTCATTCGCAAACGCCTGTGACGACAAGCTCAACGTGGTAATAAGTAAAATAGAAGATAGTTTCGTGCTGCTTTTCATGCTGCTTTTCATACTGCTTTTCATATATATAAATCCTTAAATTGTTCAATAGAGTGAGTATTTGGGCTGAATACATGTCACATACCACTAGAAACGCGACGTAAATAGGCACCCGCTCCCCTTCATGCTCGTTTTAGAATGCGATATGTGTATAAAGTTCGATTTTGCCCGTTCGGTTAATACCGCTCTGTTGATAAATTTCGGTTAATAAAGTGAAGTGTCATTAAACGGTATATATTAACGCAGATTACAGCGGTTTACTCCAACCAGAGTGTAAAGGTTGTCTTTACACTTCAAGGGTCGAAAGTAACAAAAAAAGCCCTGAATTACTGCACTTCAGGGCATAGAGTTGCACACAAGCATCACGGGATTGACTGCTGTTTCAGCTCAGCATGATTTGCTCAGCTTTGCTTACTCAGTCAACAGACTGATGAAAGCAAATTTACTAATAGGCCTAGCTCACGATGCAAAAAGCATTGAGCTTATTGCCATCTAGATCCCTGAAATATCCTGCATAAAAACCCGATTTGGCATCCGCAGGGCGAAAGCCAACATCGCCTTCAGTGGTGGCACCTAACTCTAATGCCTTTAGGTAAAACGCATCCACTTGTTCTGGGGTTTCTAGTGCAATCGCCACCATAGTGCCATTACCCACAGTGGCGGGCTCTTTATTAAAAGGCAATGCCACCCCAAGAGATGCCTCTCCTTGGGCTTTGGCCCATGCAATAAAGTAGTTAGGCTCTTCCATAAATCGCGTCGCCCCTATCGTTCCTAACAACGCATCATAAAATGCACCTGACTTCGCCAAGTCAGCTGTTCCAACCGTTACGTAACCAATCATTGCGCTCTCCTGTAAGTTATTAATTAACGCAACTTCATAGTAGCCATTGACTACTGACAGCTAATGTCAGTAGTGTTTGAATAACATAACGTCAGGTAATCACAACGCCAAAGCAATCAAATATGCGCAAAGCCGAAAGACTCAACGATATTGTTCATCACTTACGCAGAATGCACCAAGCAGTGACGGCGCAAACCTTAGCTGAAACATTAGAAGTAAGTCACAGAACCATTTATCGCGATATACAAGACCTGATTGATTCCGGCGTGCCAATTTTGGGTGAAGCGGGCGTAGGGTACGTGATTGATAAAAAGTACCATTTACCTCCCATCATGTTCGATGCCGACGAACTAGAAGCAATCGCCTTGGGCATTGGTATGGTGAGTAACTGGACTGACGAAAAGTTCGCTGAAAAAGCGCAAAGTGCTTATCGCAAAATACAAGCAACTCTGCCCGCCCCGCTCATCAACGAGCTTCATCAAATCAGCACGTTTTCAGCCCCCAGTCGCTATAAAATCCCATGGCAGGTGAACTTCACCGAAGTGCGAGAATGCATAAGGCGCAAGCACCTTGTAAGCTTTACCTATACAGATTTAAGCGACCAGCAAAGTCAGCGTACTATCCGGCCTCTGGCGTTAATTTCTTTTAGTCCTATTTGGCTACTCGCCGGCTGGTGCGAACTGCGCGGTGCTTATAGAAACTTTCGCCTCGACCGAATATCCGAATTCACAAAACTCAACACCCGTTACCAAGACGAAAAAGACAAGAGCCTAGCAACCTATTTAAAAATGGTGAAAGAAGAGGAAAATACTAACAACAACACACATAGTGATTGTACAAATCCAAAGCTGTAGCATCAGTTTAACGCGTAAAAAACTGCCTAAATTTGTCAGTATTTTGCCTTTAAAATGCGATAACAGGCAGTTATCTAAAGTAAATTTGATTACCTCTACTATTTCTATTTCCACTCGGTATTAGAAAAAAAGGGTAAGCAAAGTTAGGGAAATATCACTTAAAACTAACGAATAATAGGCCCAACATTCGCTAGACAGCTTAATAAGTCGGAGTTAAAAGACTCTCCTGCGGGTACTCACGCTATATATTCAGCTAATTACATACATATACAGCGTGGGGGATGATAGCCAAAACTGGCTCTCTCGAAGTATTTGCAAGACAATGTGGCACCAGCATTAAGATGATAGAGCAACATTACAGCCACGTTGTTCCCAAGATGTATAGTAATCAATTATCAGGTATTGATATACCTGTTGAGATTAAAGAAATTAAAGTTAAATTTGATGTGCCAGATGAAAGGAAAGAGATTTTTCGCAAGTAAAGCTAAAGAATGAGCTACGAATTATAGACAGAGAGGCTGTTTTTAGAGATATAAAGCTGAACACCCTTTATTTTTCAAAGCTTGCTTCATAAGTTTAGTCACATTCCTCCCCTCACTTAGATGTTACCCCCACTTCATTACAACCCGAAAATTGAGTCTCAGAATAAATCTAGTCAATTACAAAATTTGTTATTAATAGCCAAATAAAATTTCGGTATCTCAATTAAAAATGTTAGCAATTGTAAATTGTGTACATATTTAGAAACACGTCAAGATTCATACCTTAGAAAATTCGCTGTACAAAAAGTCATTATACTAAAGTATTAGTTTGCGCGTGATCGATGCACAATTAATGCACAGTTATAGATTGCTTTACGTACAATACCGGCACGTTCTTTACATAACATTACATTGTAACACTTACAAAAAAGGTAACTTAAATACTCTCCATATTATTATATTAATACTCTAACCATATGATTTTATACATTTAAAATCAGATTGACGGTAAATACCCTTGCATGCTTATATGAAATTAAGCAGTTCTGGCGAGGTTTGTCCCTTTCCCGTAAGGAGTACTGTGGATTCGCGACAGAGTTAGACATAAAAATAATAAATAGGGAGACAGCATGATTACTAAACGAGCTTTTCTAAAGTCATTATTAGTTACAAGCCTTATCGCCATTACAGCTCAATCAAGAGCTGAAACGTTTGAGTTAAATTTACCCGAAACTACACCACAAGAAACATATGACGGCCGTATGATTTTGGTCTTGGCCGCAAACGATGAGAAGAGTCCGATTAATCAAGTTAGTGCTGACTTTGATGCGGCACAGATTTTTGGAGTGAACGTCAATAAATTGGAACCAGGGGAATCTATAAGTATTGGTAACGAAGTCCTCGGCTTCCCAGCAAAGAGTCTTAGTACAATTTCGAAAGGAGAGTATTACGTTCAAGCGGTATTGCATAAATATGAAACCTTTAATTTGTCTAATGGTAAGACCGTAAAGCTTCCAGCAGCTAGGGGAGCAGGACAAAATTGGAGAAAAGAGCCGGGTAACCTCTTAAGCAAACCCGTTAAAGTTAACTTCGATCCAGCTAGTAAAGACACGATTAAAATCGAACTGAGTGAAGTTAATCCTAAAATTGATGAGCCAGTAGATAGTGAGTTTATTCGCCATATTAAAATCCGAAGTAAATTGTTATCTGATTTTTGGGGTACCGACGTATTTTTGAGAGCCCACGTGCTTGTACCTCGAGATTTTGACAAACACCCTGAATCGCGATTTCCCTTATCGATATTTCACGGACACTTTCCTGCAGATTTTGGTGGTTTTAGTGAAACGCCACCAGATCCAAATGCTGAATGTGTGTATAGCAAACGTTTTGACCTAGATTGTTATAATAAAATTGAAGCACAAGAATCTTATGACTTTTATAAGTATTGGATTGCTGAAGATACTCCAAGAATGTTGATTACAGAAATTGATCATAGTAATCCATATTACGATGATAGCTACGCGGTTAATTCTGAAAATCTTGGTCCGTATGGCGACGCAATAACTTATGAGTTGATTCCTGCAATTGAGAAGGAATTTCGTGGTATTGGTGAAGGTTGGGCGAGATTTTTGTATGGGGGATCAACCGGTGGCTGGGAAGCCTTGGGAGTTCAGATCAAGTATCCTGATGAATACAATGGCGCTTTTGCAGCATGCCCAGACCCTATCGACTTTCGCCAATTCATGACGGTGAACTTATACGAAGATGAAAACGCTTACTATCGTAAGGGTCCCTTCTCCAGTATAGAACGTCCATCACATCGTAATTACCTCGGTCACATATCTAGATATATGGAAATGGAGAATCGCTGGGAATTGGTACTCGGTGACAAATCTCGCTCAGGCCAACAATGGGATATTTGGGAAGCAGTATTTTCACCTAATGGCGAAGACGGATATCCGAAGCGCATATGGGATAAAGAAACAGGCAAAATTGACAAAGATGTTGCAATGTATTGGCGTGACAATTTTGACCTACGATACATTATGCAGCGGGATTGGGCTGAGCTAGGTCCCAAACTTCAAGGAAAAATACATATATACACTGGTGATATGGATAATTATTACCTGAACAACGCCGTCTATCTTACCGAAAAATTCTTAGAAAATGCCAAACCTGCATACGAAGGTGTAGTTGATTATGGCGACCGGGATGAACACTGTTGGAACGGTGACCACGAAAATTCAAATGCGATTTCACGCCTAAGGTACAACAGTTTCTATGTACCTCAAATATTAAAGCGAATTCAAGATGCAGCGCCAAAAAGTGCAGATCTAGAAAGCTGGAAATATCAATAAGCTCCATTAAATAAAAACAAAAAACCAACCGCAGCACATGACGTGCTGCATATTAAAATAGCCTAGGGGATCCTATGAAACACACAAAAATCGTAACTGCTTTAGCAGCGACGACGCTTTTTAGTTCGCTCTCTTCAATGCCAGTCATTGCGCAAGAAGCAAATAATGATGCCGACGGTGCTATTGAACAAGTTATTGTAACTGGTTCTCGAATACGATCAGCAAATGCTGAAAGTGTCAGTCCAATTACAACAGTAGACGCTGAGGAGTTTCTGTCTCGCGGTGTAATCCGCACGGAAGACTTAGTAAATGCTTTACCTCAAGTATTTGCAGCTCAAGGCTCTAGCGCATCCAACGAAGCGACGGGTACTGCTCAGGTAGATCTGAGGGGATTATCTGCAGATCGCACTTTAGTATTGGTTAATGGGCGGCGCTTACCATATGGCTCTCCTATTTCTGTGCCTTCAGATTTAAATCAAATTCCCTCCTCTTTAATAAAGTCGGTCGAAGTACTTACCGGTGGTGCATCTGCTGTTTATGGTTCTGACGCCATAGCGGGCGTTGTGAACTTCAAACTAATTGATGATTTTGAAGGGATGAAATTTACAACAACATTAACCACTGCACAGCACAACAATGATAATGACAATTTGCAGAATCTCTTGGACGAAAATGAGTTCCCTAAACCTAGCAGTTCTGTTTGGGATGGCTTCGGGCAAGAGTATTCAATGGTAATGGGCACAAATTTTGAAGATGATCGAGGAAATATAACTGTTTATGCTAATTATCGTGAAGTAGAGCCTATCCTACAAAGTGAACGCGATTTTTCTGCCTGTGCTTTAGCAGCAGATGGTGACAGAGGCGAACGTTTCGCTTGCGGCGGGTCAGGCTATTCGTATCCAGCCAATTTATCTAATACGAGTGGCATCAATGGTGTACCAACTGGATTTCGAGTAGATAACGGAGAGTTTGCTGAAGGTAGTTCAGTTTTCAACTATGCGCCTTTTAATTACTATCAACGTCCTGACCAACGCTATTCGGTAGGGGCCTTAGCTCATATGGAAGTTAACGACCATTTCGCTCCCTATTTAGAAATGAGTTACATGGATGATAGCTCCACAGCTCAAATTGCCCCAGGTACAGTATCCGGTGGGATTTTTGGCAGTATAGGTGGAATAAACTGTGATAACCCACTAATGAGTGCTCAACAAGCTGACTTTTTATGTGGTGCAGGGGGCTTATCCACCAATGGAAATTACGATGCTTCAGGCAACTATTTAGGCCCTGACGCTGTTGCTGAAGGGGTATTAATCCGCCGGCGTAATGTTGAAGGTGGACCTAGACAAGATGAAATACGCCACGAAAGCTTTCGTATCGTCATCGGCACAGAGGGACATTTAGCGGGTCCGTTCGAATATGATTTATTTGCATCCTATGCCAATGTCTCTTATCGCAGTAGATTCGAAGGTGATGCTAATAGAAATCGCCTGGGAAATGCGTTGAATGTTGTCACCGATCAACGGGATGGCTCCTCAACATTTGGTCAACCCGTTTGCGCTATTAATGCAGATGCCGATCCCACTAATGACGCTATAGACTGCTCACCTCTGGACTATTTTGGACCAAACGGTGCTTCACCTGAAGCAACCGCTTATGTTTTAGAAAGTAAAGGAATTACAGGTGACACTGGCTTGAAGAATATCGTATTTTCGGTTAACGCGGACTTAGATGACTGGGGTATTAAATCGCCCTGGGCCGACTATGCAGTTGGTGTAGCTGGCGGTCTGGAATATCGTGAAAATACATTAGAATATGTTCCTGATGAAATATACCGAACGGCTGTGACGCCTGAATTACCTATAAGCGGAGACGTGTCTGTTAAGGAGGTATTTGCGGAGTTTAATATTCCGCTAGTTAATGATAAACCAATGATGCAAAGCTTGGGCATCGAAGCAGCATACCGTTACTCTGATTACAGTAGCGACTTCGAGACTAATACCTACAAATTGGGTCTAAACTGGTCGCCGATTGAAAATCTGCGCTTTCGCGGAAGTTTTCAAAAAGCGGTGCGAGCTCCTAATGTCGTTGAATTATTTTCTAGTCAACAACGATTTGAGGTTGATTTGACTCAAAATGTTGATGGTTCATTTGATCCTTGCTCAGGCGAAACTCCTTTCGCTACATTAGAGCAATGCGCTAGAACAGGTGTTACTGCTGCTGAATATGGAAATATACAAGATAACCCAGCTGGACAGTTCAATACCTTAGTTGGCGGTAGCGAAGCATTAAAACCTGAAACAGCCAATACATATTCTTTTGGGTTGGTCTTTAGCCCAGAGTTATTATCAGGTTTAACCGTCTCAGTTGATTACTTTGATATAGAAGTAGAGGACTTAGTCGGCAGCGTTAATCCTAATTTAGCGATGGGCAATTGTTTGGCAACCGGAAATGACTATTTCTGCGACCTTATCAAGCGTGGACAAGGTAGTTCGCTTTATCTTTTCGAGGATGGTTATTTTGAGCGATTTAATATTAATACCGGCTCACTTGAGACTAAAGGCTTCGACCTGACTACTGACTACGCCTTTGAAGTAGGCGATATGGGTGACGTTAAAGTTAACTTCGTTGGTACTTATTTAGATGAATTTAAATCAACTCCTCTGCCTGACTCTACTAGCTCTGAAGTCTACGACTGTAAAGGGCTGTATGCAGGATTATGTGGCCGTCCACGTCCGGAATGGCGCCATAAAATGCTAATGAGTTGGGCAACTCCCTACGATTTATCATTGAGCTTGACTTGGCGTTACGTTTCAGCTGTTGATATTGCTCAAACCAGTTCACAGGAGGCCTTAGTTGGTAGTTTTGCACAGGTAAACAAAACACTCGGCGCAAGAAGCTACTTTGATCTATCTGCTGGTTATGTATTGAACGACGAAGCCTCAATTAGGCTCGGCATTAATAATATTTTAGACCGCGATCCACCTTTGACTACATCTTCTGCAATTGAAGATGGTGGCAACGGTAACACTTACCCTCAATTCTACGATGCGGTTGGGCGTACCATATTTATGGGTTTCACTTACCAAATCTAAGTTTTTCTTAACGGTTAAGGATGTGAAGTGTGCCAAACACTTCGCATCCTGTTTTCCATATTCAAAATATTAATAGGTGCATTTATGCAATTTAGAACTATTTCCAAAACTGCAAAATTACTTGTTGCAGCTTCTATCCTTTCAATATCAGGTAACGGTCATGCTGCAGTAACCTCGCAACAAAAAGCGGATGCAGAAAGTCTTCTTCAAAAACTCATTCCTTATCGAACGGCTAAAGGGTATGGGCAGGTTTCTGCAATGACTGATGTCTTAGTAAATAAGCTAGTTGAAGCAGGCTTTACAGAAAAAGATATTGTTCGCGTTCCCATAAACATAGATGGAGAGTCTGTTAATGGATTAATCGTGCGATACGCGGGAAAATCTAGCAGCAATTTGACGCCAGTCGCTTTTTTAGCGCACATGGATGTAGTAGATGCGTTGGCGGAAAATTGGGAAACAGATCCCTATACCCCCGAAATGATTGACGGCTACCTTTATGGCCGCGGAACGCAAGACAATAAATTTGGTGTCGCATTATTAGTTTCTACTTTTGCCAATTTGAAAGCCGCAGGTTACCAACCAGAGCGTGATCTTGTCTTAGCATTCGCTGGAGATGAAGAGACTGGTATGCTAACAACCCGTAAAATACTTGAACATCCTTTTGTCAGAGACGCTGAGTACGCACTCAACTCTGACGCTGGCGGCGGCACAATGACACGTGATGGAACAGCCGTTGCTTTTTCAATGCAAGCCGCAGAAAAAACATTTGCAACGTTTATCGTTTCTACTAAAAATTCTGGAGGACACAGTTCGGTCCCTCGACCTGAAAATGCAATATATGATCTTTCTCGCGCACTTTTAAAAGTAGAAGCTTTGGAATTCCCTGTTCAGTTTAATGAAATTACCAAGTCTATGGCTCAATCGGTCGCTGAGCGAGAAGGGGGCGACGTATCAAATGCATTAGAAACGTTATTAAATGATCCGAAAAATAAAGAGGCAATTGCTGTAATGGAGCAATACCCTCAATTCTCAAATATGATGTGGACGACTTGTGTCGCTACTATGCTTAAAGCAGGTCATGCAGAAAACGCCCTCCCTCAAGATGCAAAAGCAACGGTAAATTGTCGCATCCTTCCAGACACAGGTGGTGTTGAACATGTTCGAAACGAATTATCTAAAGCAATTGGTAATGAAAACGTTTCAATTGAACAGCAAGGCCAATCTGTAGAAAGTCCAGCGTCTCCAATAAGAGAAGACATCACCGCTATTCTCCAAGCTGGCGTGGCCATAAATTATCCCAACATCACTATTCAACCTACCATGTCTTCAGGGGGTACTGAAGGTCGCGAGTATCGAAGTGCGGGAATTCCAACATATGGCGCAGGTAGTCTAGCTTTAGTGCGGCCTGATGATAGCCGAGCACATGGAACTGATGAACGGATTCCAATTAAATCGTTTCTAAAAGAAATGGATTACTGGGACTATGTTATTCGCCGTGTGGGAGGCGATAAAAGCGAATGAAAGGCTTTAATAGAAGAGAATTTCTAAAGGTTAGCAGTGCCCTAACTCTGGCTTCAACTTCGGCCGGTGTTTTTGGTAACAGTTCTTTGTCGAACTTAAATACGACAAAAAGTGGGCTTGGCAATTTGCATTCAATCACTGCAAAAGCAGAACTGATTACATCCGTTGAGAGAAAAGCTCGTAGAGATAAGCTTCGTCTTGGAATGAAAAAACAAGGCCATGCAGCGGTTTTAATCGAACCTGGTTCAACCTTAGAGTACTTTACCGGTGTGAAATGGTGGATTAGTGAACGTATTACCGCCGTTATAATCCCTGCGGATGGTAATTTAATGTTTATTACCCCTGCGTTCGAAGAGAGTCGTTTGAGAGAGTTGATTGATATGCCGGCTGATATTCTGACTTGGGAAGAAGATGAGGACCCTTTTCAACTTATCGCGTCTTGGTTCAAAAGCCAGAAAATCTCAGAGCTGACTCTAGGTCTTGATGAATCGGTCAGACATTTCGTAGCGCATCAATTAGCAACAATGTCCCCGAATTTATCAATTACATCAGCGCGTATAGAAGTAAATAATTGCCGTATGATCAAGTCTTCAACAGAGATAGCACTGATGCAAAAAGCTAGCGATGTAACAATGCAAGCTTATAGAACAGTTCATCCACTAATAGAGAAAGGTATGGGAAGAGAAGACGTTATAAGTCTAATGTATCTCGCTCAATCTAAGCTCGGAGGTGAAAACCCAGCAGGAGGTGCTCAAATTGGCAAGGGTAGTGCTTTGCCGCACGGCTCGAAGGAACCAGAGTATATTGATAGCGGGTCAATAATATTGATGGATTTTAGCTGTTCTGTAGGCGGTTATCGTTCAGACATATCTCGTACATTCGTCTTCGGTGATGCAACTCCTGATCAGGAGAAACTGTGGAATCATGTTCACAAAGGGCAACAGATTGCATTCACAGCTGCTCAGGTTGGCACACCTGCCGGCGAGGTAGATATAGCCGTACGAAAATATTACCAGAAAGTGGGTTACGGGCCCGATTATCGACTCCCTGGTTTGTCTCATCGCACCGGCCACGGAATAGGCTTGGACATTCATGAACCCATTAATTTTGTACGCAATGAGAAGACTCCCTTAGCGCCCGGAATGTGTTTGTCTAATGAGCCTGGATTATATGTGCCTGGGAGTTATGGGGTCCGTTTAGAAGACTGTCTTTATATAACAAGCGATGGGCCCAAATGGTTCTCTCACCCTCCCTCTTCTATCGAACAGCCGATTGGCTGATTAAATACCCGAGAAAAAAATGAATATTAAAAAATTTAAGCAGAACGCAGTCGTACTTATAGCTGTTATGTTTTACTTAGGTACATTTGTTAGTGCAGCTAATTCTGCTCCAAATGAATTAGTTAAAAGTATGCCCGTTTTTGCTCCTACCATGCCTGGATTACCTAGCTTGCAACAGCGAGCGACGGTCCAAAATAATTGGCTTAAGCAACGTTTAGATCTCCTTATACCAGAATTGATGCGAGAAGCTGGTGTAGACATGTGGCTTATTATCGCCAGGGAATATAATGAAGATCCTGTATTAGAGACTATGTTGCCCTCCACTTGGATGTCAGCTAGAAGACGAATGGTTCTTATATTTCACGATCAAGGTAAAAACAAAGGAGTCGAACGCCTAGCGGTTGCTCGTTATCCGGTAGGAGATCTATTCCCATCTGCTTGGGATCCTGATGTTCAGCCTGATCAATGGGCGCGAGTGGCTGAAATAGTAAAAGAAAAAAATCCTTTAAGCATAGCGGTAAACATCTCTGATACGTTCCCATTGGCCGATGGATTATCTGTTAGCCAATACCGACAATTAAAAAACGCATTAGGTAAAAGTCTTGAAGAGCGTTTAGTTTCGAAGGATTCACTCGCTATAGGCTGGTTGGAAACGCGTATTCCAGCAGAAATGGCAACGTATCAAAGCATTATGCGAGTCGCACACCGTATTGTTGAACGCGGACTTTCTGAGGAGGTAATCACACCCGGAGTGACGACAACAGACGATGTTGTATGGTGGTATCGCGAAACGCTCGCGCAGCTAAAAGTTTCCCCTTGGTGCCAACCTAGCGTCAGTGTGCAACGTGCTGGCATGTCCACCTTCGATATTGAAAAGATGGTGTTAGAGAATGGAAATATCATTCTCCCGGGGGATTTAGTTCATGTGGATTTTTGTATGAGCTACATGGGTTTAAAAACGGACACTCAACAGATGGCTTATGTTCGTCGACCTAATGAAATGTCTGCGCCTAAAGGATTACGCGAAGGACTCTATGCGGCAAATAAAGTACAAGATGCGCTAACCAATAATTTTAAAACGGGTCGTAGCGGAAATGAAATTCTATTTGCTGCGAGAAAAGAGGCAGTGAATAACGGCTTAACACCAACGATATACACTCATCCTATTGGTTATCATGGCCACGGTGCCGGGCCCTCAATAGGTTCATGGGAACAGCAAAATGGTTCAAAAGGAACAGGCGACTATCGCATGCGCGCTAATACAGCTTATTCCATTGAGTTGAACGCAATTGAGGCTGTTCCTGAGTGGAATGATCAAAAAGTGCGTTTTATGTTGGAGGTAGACGGCTATTTCACTGGTGATAGCTTTTATTACATCGATGGTAGACAAACGGAATTACTCTTAATTCCAAGATAAATCGCTAGCTGAACATAAACTAATAACAAATATAATTTTTAAGTAAAAGGATCTGAAGATATGCGTCGTATTTTAATATTTATTCTTATTTTGACATGCTTACCAACTTCAGCGGCAGAAGTCGCAGGTATGAAAGAAAGAGCTGAAGTGATAGACAGTATTTTAAAGCAGCGTTTTGAGGACGTTTTACCCGGTTTAATGCGCCGAACAAACATCGATATGTGGGTTATTATGTCTCGAGAATACAACGAAGATCCCGTCATTAAAACGATGCTGCCATCAACGTGGATTTCTGCCAGAAGACATACAATGCTAGTGATCTTCGATCCAGGTGAAGGTAAGCCCCTTGAAAAATTGGCCGTAGCACGATACGCAGTAGGTGATACCTTCAAAAAAGCGTGGGATAAAGACGCGCAACCAAATCAATGGGCAGCATTGGCTAAAGTAATAGAAGCGCGAGCGCCTAAACGAATCGGTATAAATGTATCAGAGGCTTTCGCATTATCTGACGGCATGAGTAGTACTGAGAACGATAAATTTTTAGCTGCACTGTCTGAAAAATTTCGTTCAAGAGTCGTTTCTGCAGAGAAACTTGCAATAGGATGGTTAGAAACACGTAGCAAACTAGAAATGGAGTACTATCCAACGCTAGCTAAAATAGGGCACAAACTGATTTCCACCGCTTTTTCAAACGAAGTTGTGACTCCTGGTGAGACAACAACTGACGATGTAGTTTGGTGGTTCAGAGATCAGAGTAAAGCAATTGGCGTTGAAAACTGGTTTCATCCTACCGTTTCCATTCAACGTGCAGATAACGAAAAATTCGACCAAATTAAAGCTTTTAGTAAACGCCCAGGTGAGAACATAATTCAACCAGGTGACTTACTACATGTTGATTTTGGGATAACGTATTTGCGTTTAAACACCGATCAGCAGCAACATGCTTATGTACTTAAGCCTGGAGAAGTTGAGGCACCCGCGGGGCTCGTTAAAGCGTTAGCTACCAGTAACCGATTGCAAGACATTCTGACAGGAAACTTCAAGCAAGGCCGCAGTGGAAATGAAATTTTAAGGTTGTCCAGAGAGCAGGCAATTCAAGAAGGCATTAAACCGTCAATATACACTCACCCATTGGGTTTTCACGGTCACGCTGCCGGCCCGACCATCGGCATGTGGGATGCTCAGGAGGGGTTGCCAGTTAAAGGTGATTATCCCATGTATGAAAACACGGCATATTCCATTGAATTAAATTCAGCTAGCTACATTCCGGAGTGGGACAAGGAAATTCGTATCATGCTTGAAGAAGATGCATTTTTTAACGGTAAAAGCGTAAGCTACATTGATGATAGGCAAAAGAAATTCTATTTAATTTCTTCTAATTAAATGAAATAGCTAAACATCATTTATGAAAATCCTCCATTTGGAAGCATTGCTGTCTCTTATGAAAGAACAGTGATGCCTCCAAAGTCGAACGCTTAAAAGCTGACCTTCCCTATCAAAATTTATTAAAAAGAGAAACCATTATGAGATTTATGTCTCCCTCCTTATTAGTTGTCTTACTAGGTGCTGGAATATCTGCTTTCAACGGTCACGCAGATGAATTCACTAGTAAGGGTATTGAAAAAGATTTGGCGGAATTGACGGCTAAAGAAGTATCTCCTTGGTCAGATGTACGCAAAAAACGAGTGGCCGAACTACTCCCTACAGCAATGGACATGACTAAAATAAGTAATTGGTTAATTGTTTGTCGTGAAAATGATAACGATCCCTTAGCAATACATGTGGGTTGTGAAAACGCCGGAGGAACTGCTGTGGTGTTATTCAGTCGAACTAAATCTGGCGTGTTTTCTCGAGCATTTTCCCCTGTGAGTGAATCCACGTCACTTAAGGAATTAAACACCTTTGATGAAGTTATTGATGTTGGGAAAACAGACAGTGCCATACACGCTGCTGCTCAATGGTTAAAAACCCAAAGTATGCAAGGCGAGATTGCGGTAAATAGCTTCAGTGAAAACCCACAATCTGATGGCTTAAGCCATTCACAGTATATTTTAGTCATAAAAGCGTTAAAAGGTACTGACATCCAATTAGTCTCGGCAGAACCTTTGATAAATTATTGGTTAGCCCGAAAACTACCTGAAGAAGTAGCGATAATGAAAAAAGCTGCATCAGTTACTTCAAGTTGGGAATATGAGGCTTACCAAAGCGTAGTACCAGGAGTTACAACAGATAAAGACATTGCATCATTTCTGAAACAAAAGATAGCGGACGCTGGTGTGAAGGATGGATGGTCACCTGATCAGAATCCTGCAGTTAACTCAGGCCCAGACCGTGGACATTCTCACCCTACAAATAGAGTGATTCAACCAGGTGATATTATTCAAATAGATTTTGGGATCAGAGTATTTGACCAATGGGTTACAGATATCCAGCGCTTTGCATACGTATTAAAAGAAGGTGAAAGTGCAGCGCCTCTAGATATGCAGCATGCTTGGGATAGCGCCTTAGCAGGCAGCAAAGCTGCGTTTGCAGCGATGAAACCAGGCATAACCGGTAGGAGTGTTCACAAAGCTCAGCAAGTTGTGATGGAGGCATCCGGTTCATTGCCTGTAATGTGGAGCACCGGTCATCCTGTAGGTTATGTAGCACATGACACAGGCCCTAACCTTGGTATTCGAGCTACGTCCAATCAAAAACTTGATGTAGGTATGACATTTGCCTATGACGGTTTCTATAGTTGGTATTACCCAGGTAGTAACGAACAAAAGACTAAAACAATTTCAGTAGAGGAAATGGTTGTTATTACAAAAGATGGTGCTGAATTTTTAACGTCACCGCAGCAATCTTTGATACTGATTCCAAGTAAAACTAATCCTCATTAACAAATCCCTTTTTGGTTATCCTGTTTTGCTAGGTAAATCCGTCAGGGTGAGAGAAAACTAAATCACCTGAATTGGGAAGAAATACAGCAAGGAAGCATTGCCTGGGAGCCTATCATCAGGGATGAAGCTCGTAATTTTAGGAACAAAGCTCCGCCGAGCTGAACGACGCCGCATGGATGCGGTGGCTGGGTCCCAATCATCAGGGGTGAAGCGGGATTTTATGACTGCGCAGCAGCGCCCCGATGAACGACCAGACATGGACGTCTGAGCTGGGGGAACTTCATCAGGGATGTGTTAACGCTGTACTCAATACAACCAACAATTCAAGAACCCAAATCCCAGATACAAAAAAACCGACTTGAAGTCGGCTTGTGTATCTCTTTGTGTAGACAACAAAGAGATGGTACCAGTGGGCGGACTCGAACCGCCACGCTTATTCAGCAACGGATTTTGAAAAGATCATGCATATAATTGTCATTTTAAAACAATGAGTTAAAATACTCATTAGGCACTTTGCAAATTCTTTGCAAATGCTACCTGTTAGGAAAATGATGACAACTCAACTGCAAAGACACAATATAGATCATACGCTTTATATTTTCATGCAAGATAATAGTCCATATTGGTACGCTAGATTCCAACTCTTTGGCAAGTGGTACTGCAAATCTACGAAAGAGAAAGCAGATAACAAAGACCAAGCTATTGCCAAAGCACATTACATCATGATTGAGAGCCGCATTAAGGCTGAGCAAGGTACTTTAACCAAAAGTAAGCGCTTTCGGGATGTCGCTGAAAAGGCTATATCTGATATGAAGAATGAGCTTGCACATGGAGGTGGTAAGGTCATTTATAAAGACTATATTAATGCACTAAACAAGTATCATATCCCCTACTTCGCCCGAACTTATATCACATCGATAGATCAGCAGAAACTTCGAGATTTTGATCTATGGCGTATCAAAGAAGCGGGACGTGTACTCGCTAAGTCTACAATCCTAAATCATAACGCAGCACTGCAAATGGTCTTTAAGCAAGCAATCGAAAATCAGTGGATACTTCCAATACAAGTACCGGTATTATCAAACAAAGGCACTCAAGGAACCAGACGGGCATCATTTACCCCTGAAGAATATGATCGCCTTTTAAATAAAAACGCCGCAATGATTAAGAACAGCAGAAAGCAAATAACTGCTGATATCAGGCAACTACTTTATTTCTATATGGAGTTTGCGATAAATACTGGATTGAGGCCAGGAACGGAGCTAGATAATTTGACTTGGGGAGATATTCAGGTCGAATCCCACGGCCACAAAAGCCGCTTCTTTATCACGGTAAGGAAAGGTAAAACTACGAAACATACTGGTACTCGCCAAGTCGTTTGTAAGCAAGCTATATTTGATGTTATCCAACTCATGACATTAATTCACAAGAGTAGAAAAGCATCTGACCTTATATTCCGCCTACCTAACGGCGAAACTACTAAAGAAATAGGCCCTGCATTCGCTAGACTCCTTAAAGAGTCAGAGTTGAAAGACTCTCCCGCTGGTACTCGCACTATGTATTCACTTAGGCATACATATATAACTTGGGAGTTGATAGCCCAAAGCGTCTCTATCGATGTACTTTCAAGACAATGCGGCACCAGCATTCAGATGATAGAACAACACTACAGCCACGTTGTTCCTAAGATGTATAGTAACCAATTATCAGGTGTTGATATGCCTGTTGAGATTAAAGAAATTAAAGATAGATTTGATGTGCCTGATGAAACAAAGGAGATTTTCGCAAGTAAAGCTAAAGAATGGGCTGCGAATTATCGGCAGAGAGGTTGTATTTAAAACTTATAACTACACAAAATTGTATACCGGAATTCAGATAATAAGTGCACCACTCATGGTTAACTGGGCATAGACAAACAACTGCCTTTTGGTGGTATTCTTAACTCGCTAAACAAGAGAGGTTATCGATGGACTTAACCTGGATCTGAAAAATCGCCAACCCTTCGTTGAACTCATCGTCTATTATGATAGTAAACTCAAACGATTCAAACGCTCACTGCAACACCTTTGGTTGCTATGTCACCTGACAGAGCGCATACAGCTGGCACTGGAATGTCTGACCGACGAGTTCATTTTCCATATCCGAAGACAAGAGGAAGCCGCCAATACATTTGCTCAGCAGGCAGTATTCCAGTCGTGGCAGTCAGTTGCGGAGAATGTCACCAAAGCCGCAGAGTTACTGCACCTGTTTGCGGATGAGAACATCGATAATGATCAGCCCTTTTCGGTAGTCAGACAACAGGTATTGAAGGTCATGAATGACAATTCGCCTAAACGTAATATCCCCATGTAAACTTGCACCCTGTCCTACTAAGATGGTAATTGTAGTAATTTATTGCGCGATAGTTATCACCTTAGAACTTAATTTCCCTTCGTACGGAAAGGACAGCTTACAAACTTAAGGTATCCTCGGCCGAACTTAGAACTACTTGACAGAGCGAACAGGATCGATCAGCTGGCCACGCGCCGATATTCACGATATTCCGGCTGCCACTGTGTCGCCTCAATACACATCTGTATTTCTTCTTCAGTACGCACAGGTGCAACTCCATCAGCAATCGCCGCCATAGCTACTCTTTTGGCAATTTCTACAGACAATAATTTAATCCCGCTCAATGGTGGCAATAATGCCCCTTCACCGTGAATGGCCAGTGGTGAAGCCTCTGCCAATGCCAGGCTTGACGCCATCAGCATGTTATTGGTCACCCGTCTGGCGTTACAACTTACCACTGCCAAACCGATGCCAGGGAAAATATAACTGTTATTGCACTGACTGACGGGCAATGTGCGACCATTAAGTTCAACATCAGCAAACGGGCTACCGCAAGCGACAATCGCCTCGCCGTTAGTCCAGGTATATATATCCTCTGGCGTAGATTCTGCACAACGCGACGGATTACTGAGCGGTAAAATCACCGGTTGCGCTGTATGCTGATGCATCGCCTTCACTACCTCTTCCGAGAACAAGCCCGCGCAGCCCGACACACCCAATAGAATTCCCGGTTTTACTGTGTTAATAACCTCGAGTAGCCCGGGCGCATAATCGCCTTCCCATCCGTCAAAGTTTGCTAAATCCTGTGCCACCGCGTGCTGAAAGTCCGGGAGATTCGTTGCCCGGGTAGTGATCAGGCCATCACGGTCAATCACATACACCTTGGCTCTCGCGGCTTCCTCTGACAGGCCTTCGGCCTGTATACTTCGCATCCACTGTGCGGCAATGCCACAACCTGCCGAGCCCCCACCCACAATAACTAACGGCTGGGTAGACGCTGCTACCGCTTTGGCTTTACAGGCTGCCAGCATGGTTGCCACTGCAACCGCGGCCGTTCCCTGAATATCATCATTAAAGCAGCAGTAGCTTTCACGGTAACGGCTTAGGATTGGCGTGGCATTGGTTTGAGCGAAATCCTCAAACTGAATTAATGCTTTAGGCCAGCGACGACGCACGGCCTGCATGAACTTGTCGACAAATACGTCATATTCAGCCTGGTTGATACGCGGGTGACGGCAGCCCATGTACATTGGATCTTCCAACAAAGCCGGATTATTGGTGCCGACATCCAGCATAATGGGTAGTGTATTGGCCGGACTGATACCGCCACACACGGTGTACAGCGACAACTTTCCAATCGGAATACCCATGCCCCCCACGCCCTGATCACCTAATCCAAGTATGCGCTCTCCGTCAGTCACTACGATGACCTTGATGTTACGCTTGGTGGCATTATGCAAAATGGTATCAATGCGATCCTGCAGGTGATGGGAGATAAACAGACCACGGGCACTGCGGTAAATATCAGAGAACTTTTCGCAGGCCTCACCCACCGTGGGCGTGTAGATTATTGGCATCATCTCTTCGATATGTTCATTGATTAAACGGAAAAACAAGGTTTCATTGGTATCTTGAATATCTCGCAGAAAAATGTGCTTGGCCATATCCGAGGTACAGGCCTGATATTGCATATACGCCCTCTCCCGCTGCTGATCAATGGTTTCGTAACGTGGCGGCAACAGACCTTCCAGATTAAAAGCGATTCGCTCCTGTTCGCTAAATGCACTACTTTTATTGAGTAGCGGCATGTCGAGCAGTTTGGGGCCAGCGTGATAAAGGTACAGAGGTTTATTTTGTTTCTGATTCATAATGATTATTAGCCGATGCCCGGCTTTTCACCAGGCATTGTAATGATTGTTGTTATTGGAAAAAACGGTGGACGTACTGACTTAGAACACCAGAGGCGCCAGCCATACCGAGATAGCAGTCACCAGTAATACACTGAGGATATTCAGCGCAAATCCCGCTCGTGCCATTTGCGCGATGCTGATATAGCCTGATGAAAACACTATGGCATTTGGCGGTGTGGCTACCGGCAGCATAAAGGCACAACTAGCCGCCAAAGTAACCGGCAGGATCAGCGTCATCGGCTCACCGCCCATTTCCAGCGCAATTACCGCCACAACCGGCAGAAAGGTGGCAGCAGTCGCCAGATTACTGGTTAGCTCAGTAAGGAATATCACTAGCGTAGTAGCTGCCAGCACCAGAAACAACATGCCGAATGCATCGATATTCACTAGGCCTTCACCCAGCCATTGCGCTAGACCGGTATTGGACACTGCTGCGGCCAAACTTAAACCACCACCGAAAAGGACCAGAATGCCCCAGGGAATTGCTTTCATATCATCCCAGGCGAGTAAAGCTCCTTCTTTACTGTCAGTACCTTTACCATTGGAAATAATGAACAGCAGCACTGCCGCAGTCATGGCAATTCCAGCATCAGACAGTCCGTCAAGCGACAGCCATTTGGCTAGCAATGGTCTAGTCATCCATGCGGCGGCAACCCCAAGAAAAAGTAAACCGACACGCCACTCTTCCTTGCGCACAGGACCTAACGCTTTACGTTGATCGGCCAATTGCATTTTCGCCGCCTCAGGCGTTGAGAAATCCACTGGGTAGATCCAGCGGGTCAGCGACAGCCATGCCACCGGCAGCAAGGTAACGCTTAAAGGAATGCCAATAAGCATCCATTTGGCAAAATCCAGTTGCACATTGTAGGTGTCGTTCATGAAGCCTACCAAAAAGGCATTTGGAGGTGTACCGACCAGCGTCGACATACCACCAATGGTGGCAGCATAGGCAATGCCTAACAACAATGAAAGCTGGAAATTTTTCCGTTGTGTAGGATTAAAGTGCGAGTGCTCACCTTCCATCGTAGACAGAATTGACAAGGCGACGGGCAGCAACATCATGGTGGTCGAGGTATTGGTCATCCACATACTCAGGATGGCACTCACAACCATAAATCCCAACACAATGGAGCGCGCCGAACTGCTGGCATAACTTAAAATAAAGTACGCAATGCGCTTGTGCAGATTGGCCTTCTGTAGCGCCAGCGCCAGCATAAAGCCGCCCAGAAATAGATAAATCGTCGGATTGGCGTACGGTGCAGACGCAGACTTGATATCCAGAATGCCCAACTGCGGAAACAGTACCAATGGCAACAAGGCGGTCACCGCTACATGTACCGCCTCAGTTGACCACCAGATAGCCATCCAGATCCCAACGGCTGCCGCTGACCATGCCACTGGGTTAAGTGACTCAGGGGCAGGCATCAACATCAGCAGCGAACAGGCCAGTGGCCCCAGAATGAGGCCTATTTTCTGATGTGTCGGGCGATGTATTACTTCGTTTCTGGGCGCGGATTGCGTGGAAATAGAATCACTCACTGTTTATTTCCCCTGTGACCATCAGCGAATTCAGGGAACAGATATTTGAAGGCAAATGGTACAATTTTGGTGCTGTTATGACCCACGCCACGCACTACTTCAATCTGCCATGCAGGCTTGATATCTTTATCTACCGCTACATTCATCGCTTTCGCATAGAACGCCAGACCACGGGCGAATACGTTACGTCCCTGCTTATTCGCTGCCGGGCTGTTACTGATTGTTTTCGTACGAGGCCCCATGTCCTGATCCGCCAGTATTATAGTCATTGGCTTTTGTAACCAGGTATCCACATCTCTGTCGCTGTACGGGCTGTTCTCCAGACCGAAAGGGTATGATTGCGAAGGATCAGGATAGGTAAAAAACGCCGCATTGGCCGAGACCGCATGGGACACCGGGGCGTGAGGTTTTGCCAGCATGAAGGTATGCACAAAACCACCACCGGCAGAATGACCGTAAAGGGCAAAGGTCTCCTGAGTGGAACCAAAACGGCTCACAAAGTCGTGAAACACCTTCTCTGGTACGTTATAGAACTGTACCGATTCCGGACGCGTTGCTCCCAGAGGCGTAGTAATTCCTCCTAAATTGTATTGATATTCGTCTTCACATACCTGAAGGCTGCAACCAATCGCCAATACAATAAACTGATTCTTCTGCGCCAGAGATAACCACTGGTCACGGTAGTCATCTGCATTTCTGCGGGCGCCAGGCACGACCAGCAAAATTTTTGTGTCTGCATCCGAGCCTTTTGGCACGATGTATTCCACATCAATTTTGCCACCCGCCCACTTGGTGAAGGTGTAGCTACCTACTGCGTTATCTTGCCACAGTGTGGAAGCAGCGCAGGCGGTTTGGGTGACTGCCAGCAAACAAAACCAAACGGCAAGGAAAATATTTTTTATCATAATAACCAACTTAATATATGGCGGCAGGGTGCCGCCGGGTTAGAAAAATCAGAAGCTTGCGCTTACATCCATATAGAAATAACGACCATAGTCTCGGTGCGCATCGTTAAAGAAACCGAAGCTCGCGGCTGCCAGTGGTGCGCGTTTGTCAGTCAAGTTTTTTACACCCAGACGGAACCGGGTATCCACTTCCTGGATCTGAGTTTTATAGTCAAACGTCGCATCAACGGTGGTCATTGCTGGAATCACAAAACGGGTGCCATCTTCCAGTGTCAGTTCACTTTGATAGAAACTGCCGATACGATAGCCCGACAGCGACGCACCGAACACATCACCACGCCACATTAATCGCAGACTGTGTTTCTCTTTCTGGTTACCGTTGCGACCAATCAGATCTGCAAATCCGGTAACGGGGAAGCTGGCAGGTAATACACCACTCTCGCTGGCAGCCACTAACTGCGTTGCCAAACCACCGGCTTCCTGCTCGAACTTATCGAGGAAGGAACCGTTATAGTCAATTTTAAAGCGACCATAATCAGTTTTGATGTTGTAGTAAATGCCCAAATCATGACCACTTACAGTACGCTTATCGAGATTGGCATACCGGTCATCAATGTAGTTGATTTGGCCTGCTGGGCAGATGCCTGCTGCGCTGTAGTATGCAGCTTCATCCGGGTCGATATCTCCCCGGTTGAGGCTGTTATTAAAGGTGGCGCTATCGCAGTTTTCAGTGCCCTGCTCAAGGCGGTACAACAAGTCCAGCAACGAGTGATTTTCTTCACCGAACAGACCAATGGTGTTTTTCTTCTCGATAGACCAATAATCTAGGGTGATAGCAAGGCCTTCCAGCGGCTCCACCACAATACCAATGGAGGTATTGTCAGATTCTTCGGGTTTCAGCTCCTGACTGCCCTGCGCGATACGCTGTAGTGAGTAGGAGCAATCCAGTGTATCCTGATCTGGGTCACCACCATTTACCGCCCCATACAAACACGCGTAATCGGTACGAGTTTGCGTACGGGCGACGATTTCCTCATTAATAGTTACTAGGTTCGGCGCGCGGAATGCCTGCGACCATGAACCACGTAGTAATACAGGTTTAATTGGGCGATAACCGAATGCAACTTTGCCTACAGTGGTGTCACCGACGTCAGAGAAATCTTCGTAACGAACTGCCACCTGCACATCGAGGTTTTCCAGTACCGGCACCTGTAGCTCCGCGAACGCCGAACTTACTGCACGATGACCTGAATTATCCGGCGTCGGGCTGGAATTCACCACGTCTGACACAAACGGATAGGTATCTCCATCTGCATCGGTAAACTGAATGGTACCATCAAGCCTCGGATCACGGTCGTCTTTGAACGACTCATGCCGATATTCCATGCCTGCTACAAAGCCAACGAAACCCGCAGGTAATTCATAAATGCCTGGGTTAGAAAACTTAATATCAAAGGTTTTCAGCTCTGATTCGCTCTTGCGGTATACGTCAATTAACGCACGTTCTATGTTTGAATTCACACCAGCAGAAAACGGGTTGTAAGCGGCAGCGCTCGTGTCGTTTAACGCTTCCTGCATCAGTGTATTGGATACACGGTTATGTGTTACGTCGTCCTTGGTGTCCTTTGACCACGAGACCGCCGTTTCCCAATCCCACTCTCCCCAGTATCCGCGCAGGCCTTGCAGAAGACGGAAGGTTTCGCCGCTATTCTCAACAATACGTGGATATTCGGCAAAGCGGTAGTTGTCGATGGTCAGTGCGGCGCCGTCACACGAAACCCCCGCCTCTACTGCGGCGTTATCCACGCGGTTAGGCGAGCCACACGGGCCAAAAGGGTTGTAGTAGTTGTCTGCCGCAACCACCAGTTTTGATGATGAAAATGACGCGGTAGGATGACGGCGTAAGTTGGTATTGGAGCGGTAGCCAAGAAACTCAGAGAACGCTTCCCACCCATTTTCAAAAGTATGGTTCAGGTTGATAAACAGATTGGTACGATCCAGCTTAGAAGTCAGGTCGCGATCCTGGTTCATGTTGAAGCGCACGGTACCCTGACCATCCGGCGCTGCACATAAGCCGTTGCCTAGATCCCAGGCACAGCGATCATCACCTGCCGGATAGGTTTCAAACTCACCGCTGTTATCCACTAATCCATCTGCACGTAATGGATTGCTTGACGTCACGCGGTCAACCATATCGAACTGGCCGTACAGTGAGTTAGCGCTGGTTGAGTCCCATTCTGAATGACCGTACCACGGCGAATCAGTGGGCAGGCGGTCGGTAAGGTCTGCGTTGGTCCAGCGAGGATCGTCCTGAGAATTGACCCGGTCACGCTGGTAATAATTAGCGATCACACCGATATTGGTTTTACCGCCGTTAAAGGTTTTGCCCCAGTGCATCGACAGTGTTTGGTCATCACGCGGCAAATGTTCATATTCCTGCCATTTAACGCGGATATCAAAACCTTGGAAATTGGTCGATGTCACTGTGTTCACTACCCCAGCCACAGCATCAGACCCGTAAATCGCTGATGCACCATCACGTAATACTTCTACACGTTTAGCACCGTAAACAGGAATAAGTTGGGAGTTCACTGAGTTAACCGGAACGAAGCTACCGCCTACTTCCTCAGTTTGGTACGACGCCGAATTCACCATACGACGACCGTTGATCAGCACTAGCGTGTTACCGGTGCCGATGTTGCGTAAGTTGAACGCCCCGACATCTCCTCGAGCAGCGTTGACGCCACCACTGATGTTGCCGGCTTCATTAAAAAAGTTCTGACCGTTTTCTGGGATCAGTTGCAGCAAGTCATCGCCGGAATCGATGCCCATTGTGGCTATATCTTCGGCGTCCAGTTGCGATACAGCTAACGCTTCACTGATTTCAGCGCCCTTAATCTGGGAACCAACAACAGAAATTTTCTCAATGTCAGAATCCTCTGTTGGCGTAGTTTGGGCTTGTGCGTAGGCTGTCAGAGATGATGCCACTGCCAGCATGCAAGCAGGCGCTACCAGGCTGCGCCGTGCGCGAATCACTTGGGTAATCTTATTAATCATTGTTTTACCTTACAGAGTGTTTAAATGTGTCCTCAGTCTAAAAGATGCACAATTGTTAAAAGATTAAAAATTCAGCAACAACTGTTACATCAATGCAACATAAAGCAAGGACCTTGCCACACCGACAGCTAAAATATAAAATCCATAATTTTCAGATGGTTAATGAGTTTTAGTAATAATGTGCATGTTACAAGTTTAGTAAAATCGGCGGGATGTCACTCGTGGAATACGAGGTGGTGGGTGGGAATCCACCCATTTTCTTGAATTGAGCTCAGGACAACTTGAAATCGGCTTTTACCAGCCCGTATTTGCGCATTTTGTCGTACAGGGTTTTGCGCGGTAGGCCGAGTTGCTGCTGCACATCGATAAGCCTGCCATCGTGTTCACGTAACGCCGCTTCCAGAACATCGCGTTCGTATTGCCCCACCTTCTCTGCCAGCGTCGTGGCATCGTCTATGTCGCCACCCGCAGGTTCATCGAACACCGTTTGCCCGCCCATTAACACGAAGCGCTCAGCTACATTGCGTAGCTCCCGAATATTGCCCGGCCAGTTATGTTGTTGCAGGCGCGCCAGTTGGTCATTGGTCAGCCGCGGTGCGTCGGTGTGAAAACGTGAACTGGCCAGCGCTGCGTAATGCTGGAACAATAGCGAGATATCCTCTCTCCGTTCACGCAGCGGCGGAATTTCAACGTTAATCACATTCAGGCGATAGAATAAATCCTCGCGAAATTCACCTTTTCCCACCAGTTCCAGCAAATCAATTTTGGCCGCGGCAATAACTCGGATATCCAAATCCACATGGCGATTGCTGCCAAGTGGCTCAATACGACGATCTTCCAACACACGCAGTAACTTGATTTGTAAAGCCATAGGCATACTTTCAATTTCATCAAGAAAAAACGTGCCGCCATTGGCATGTTCAATCTTACCTACTCGTTTCTTCTGCGCGCTGGTAAAAGCACCGGCTTCAAAGCCGAACAATTCACTTTCAATCATGGTTTCCGGAATGGCGCCGCAGTTAATTGCCACGAAATTTTCGTTCTTACGATGGCTGTTGTAATGCAAAAAGCGGGCGACCAAATCTTTTCCTGAGCCGGTTTCGCCTCGAATCAGCACATCAGCGGGAATATCTTTAATCTGCACGAGTAAGCGCCGCAGCACTTTTATTTTGTGAGTGTTCCCCAATAGACGAGGGCCCGCTCCGGTCTGCGCGTCCAGCTCATCTTTCAGTTCACGGTTCTCCAAGACTAATGCACGTTTTTCACCCGCGCGATTCAGCACATCCAGAATGTGTTCGTTGGAGAACGGCTTTTCAATGAAGTCGTAAGCGCCCAGGCGCATAGATTCAACGGCGGTGGAAATGTCACCGTGCCCCGTGAGCATTACCACCGAAAACTCGGAATCAACCTTGAGCACCTCACGGAGAAATTCCACCCCGTCGATACCCGGCATATTAATATCTGAAAGCACCACGCCAGGCCAATCGCGATCAAGCTTTTTCAACGCCTCGCGGGCATCACTGAATACTTCAGCCTCGTAACCTTCGATGGAAAGAAGTTGCTTTAGCGCCTTTAAAATTGCCGGTTCGTCGTCGATGATATAAATCGGAATACTCATACTTCTGGCTCTTGTTTAATCGGTAAAATTAAGGTGAACACGGCACCACCCTGAGGGTGATTTGTCGCCGCGATGGTACCACCGAAGGATGCCATAATACGCTTAGAGATCGTTAACCCCAGCCCTAATCCTTTACCTTTGGTGGTGTAAAACGGCTCAAAAACTTTCTGTAATTGTTCCTCGGAAAAGCCCTGCCCGCAATCTTTCACGGCAATCACAGCATTCGCTTTTTTGTCGGTAACGCTGATGTCGATGCGTGGCTGGCTGACCGCTTCCTGCGCCTGCAAAGCATTATTCAGCAGGTTCACCAACACCTGTTCGAGCGGTACGGCTTCCGCCAGCACCAGCAAAGTAGTGTCGTAAGGCTGAATGTGAACTTCCGCCGCCATTTTACTGATTTTCGTTTCCAGAATTGACAGGGATGCACTGAGTGTATCTGCCACCAGAACGGGGCCAATTTTACCCGCCGACTTCCTGGCAAACAGCTTGTACTGCGCCACCATGGTGGCCATTTTCCGGATCAGCGCGATAATTTCGTCGGTGGTTTCGCCAATACCTTCGGTTTTGCCCCGCGTAATCATCAGCTTTAGGGTTTCACTGTACGTCAGCATGGCGGTTAATGGCTGGTTTAGCTCGTGGTTGATGCTAGCCGACATTTCCCCCAGTAACGCCAGCTTGCCAGCCTGAATCAGCTCGTTCTGGGTTTCCTTCAGTCGTTGTTCAGTTTCTCGTTGAATGTCTATAGTGTCCATTAGCGTCGTATTAGTTTCCTGTAACTGCGCCGTACGCTGCTCAACCCGATGTTCCAACTGTTCATTCACAGCGGCCAACTGACGTTGAGCAATGTTGTTTCGCCGCCATATCATGCTAAGCAAAGCCACCAGAATGAATAACACCAGCGCGCCGAAAAGTATGCTGGTCACCAACACATACACTTTAATAATGGGGGTCAGAACAATCAGATGCCAGCCAACTTCCGGCAGGGTTTTCTCTGCAATCAAGTAAGTACGCAGCTTATTTTTATATTCCAGTGTAAGAGATTCAGCGATGAGCACATCTTGCAAGGCAGTTTTGTCGGTGAGTTTAAGCAATGAACCGGTACCATACTGTCGCTGATGGATAATTTCAGCTTTTACCGCGTTGGGCAAAGCGACCAATGACGTATAGTTCCATTCGGGGTGAGAGCTGTAGAACACGGCACCGTGGTCGTCGGTTACAATGAATGGTGCATTAGCTTCGGCGTTATATTCCTCAATCACCGACAGTGCCACCTTTACTACCAGTACACCAGTGATATCACTATCACGTCGTACGGGAAACGAAAAATAGTACCCCCGTTTGCGTGACACTGTTCCCAGCGCAAAGTAGCTACCCTCGTCACCATTCACCGCCTGCTGAAAATACGGTCTAAAACCATAGTTACTACCAACAAAACTGTCAGACTGTTGCCAGTTGCTCGCTGCCAACGTCACGCCTTCGCGCGACATCAGATACACCGCATCGCTAGAAAGTGATTGATTATAGGTAGAGAGCAAGCGGTTGACGCTGCGTACATTATCTTCCACCGGATTTGCCAGCAGTTCACTAATGGCCGGATGTAAAACCAACACTCGGGGCAAGGTACGGTATTTGTCCAACTGAATTTCTAATCGACTGGCCACATCCTGAATTTTTTGCTCGGCTTCCTGTTTTACGGCACGCACGACCTGAGTATAAGACACCCCGCCAACAACCAGCAAATACACAAAACACAACGCTAAAGTGACAGAACGGTACATAGTTTTCCCCAGATTTATTGAGGCATTTATATCCTGTTAACACACCGATTTCAAAGTAACATTAATAAAGCTCGCATTCCCAAAAGTAATACGCCGTAAAAAAGCCCCTTATCCAAACTGATTTTGCCAATTTTATCCTAATCGCCGCATTGGACGACATTTCACTCTTGAAATGACGTTAACCGTTGCTGAAGCCAAAGATTCTATTCCCACCCAGCTATACTTTAAAGTGATCACAAGGGCACCTATTCTCAGTTCTGCTATGGTAGGTGTTGTTTCGTAAATCGAATGAGCCTTCTTAGCTTTAAATGATCAGATCTCCCAATCTTACTTTGGGCGAACATCATAATGAACAAATCCAGGCGTAAAATCACTAATTGGTCACATTATTACAAAGCTTTAGTTGACCGAGGCTCGCTGACCTTCAGGATTGATGAATACGCTATCAAGTCTTGGCGTTGTACTGAACATCATGATCGCCGTGGTCGTGGTTTTATCTTTTCTGATGTAGCAATTGAAACGGCGCTGGTGGTTAAAGGCTTATTCAACTTGTCCTTATAAAATTCAGGAAATTGTTTTTGTTAATAACCATTAACAAAAGTTGGCTCTATTTTTTGGTTTACTGCCAGTTTTTAGCACTGAAATTGGCTAATTCAAACATATAGTTGCATGTTATTTTACTGACTAAAATGTGCCATTTGCAGCCGCTCAAGCTGGAAAGTTTGAATGGCTGTTGTGTACGTAAAACGGAAGTTGGTACTAGAAAAATTGACTGACGTCAATGAGCGATCAACGGACATTCAAACGATCTGGGTCGTCTGGCCACTATGTCCGAAGTAGCGGATGCATCTTTTCATTGTCTATTGTCAGCTGCGAGCGAATTGAGGGTCATCAATTTGTCATTTATGACGATCGGCTGTGTTACGAAAATAGACAAACGTAAAACTACAAGACTTGTTGATGTAAGTGTCACTCTTCAAGTAACTGCAATACCCCACATTCTTTAACTTTTCTATTATCGGTGCATGCCGAAGCCATCTCAGATAGTGTAAGTTTTAGCTCCTCAAGCTCTGCAATGCGATGAGTGACGTCAATCATATGTTGGTGGATCAAATTGTTCACACTAGAACAACTTTTATCGGGATTATTTTTTGTATCCAATAACTGCTTAATTTCAATTATAGTCAATCCTAAGGAACGGCACTGTTTAATGAATTGCAATGTCCTTAACGATGAGGCGTCGTAAATTCTGTAGTTGCCGTCACTGCGATTGCAAGCTTCCAACAAATCCTGTTTTTCATAAAAGCGGATCGTCTGGATAGTACACCCACTCTTTTTTGATAGTTCACCTATTTTCATAAACATGCCTTTGTGCTGTTGACTCTATACTTGGTATAGACTTTACACTGTGGCTACGGTATTTGGAATAAGAGTTAAACAATGAGTGGTTGCGGTTGCGAAGTAGAAATCAAGAATTCGTCACAAAAGCGCATTTTGTATTGGCTCCTAGGCATCAATGCGACGATGTTTCTTATTGAGATAACTATAGGTATTTTGGCTGATTCCACCGCTTTGATAGCAGACTCGCTGGACATGCTGGCAGATGCAATTGTGTACGGCATAGGTATTTATGCTGTGGGTCAATCTATACTTTACAAAGCCAAAGCTGCGCAAATCAGTGGTTACTTTCAGCTGTTGCTGGGCGTGATCATTCTCATTGATATTACCAGAAGATTATTCTTGGGCAGTGAGCCTATCTCATCATTAATGATAGGAATGGGGTTCATTGCACTCATTGCAAACGTCGCTTGCTTGGTGATTATTCGTAATCATAAAAACGACGAAGTACATATGCGAGCCAGCTGGATTTTTTCAGCTAACGATGTCATTGCCAACATGGGTGTCATCATCGCCGGTGTTCTAGTGGTATGGCTTGATAGCAGAGTACCGGATCTGGTTATCGGCTGTATAGTGTCAATAGTCGTGCTGCGCGGAGCGTGGATGATCCTGAAAGACGCCGAGCAGGAAGTACTTAATAAGGAAGTACAGAAAGGTAAAGTGGGTGATTCACTATGACATACAATAAAGCCGTTAAGCCGCATATCGATTCCAAATTGACAGATTACTCAGATGCAATGTCTAACAATAATGAGAGGCAGGCATTTGCAGCGCTGGAGGATGCGCATGTAATTGGTCAGCACTCTACTTATTTTCATTGTTTAATCCATTATAAAATGCTGCGACATGGTCTTCTAAACAAAGATTGGAGAGCCGTTTTGGGACAATTAATAAGAATAATTGGTGCTGCAACTAAAACCGTTATCGGCCTTGTACCCAAAGGGAACACAGGTGGCACTAATATCAGTCCATTCAAACGACTACCGGTAAGTGTTGAAAATCAAGCGATATTGGACAAAATCAATCATGCATAATCATAACCACAGTCACAGTGATAACAGCGCTTCAAAACGCATTGGCTGGGCATTTTTCTTGAATGTCGTATTCACTATCATTGAATTTATAGGCGGATGGCTGACAAACAGCACGGCCATAATGGCTGACGCAGTACATGATTTGGGCGATAGTTTATCTATTGGCACTGCATGGGGATTGAACAAGCTAAGCGATAAAGACGCGAATACCACATTTTCATATGGTTATAAACGATTCTCGCTGTTAGGCGCTTTGATCAACGGAGTTGTTTTAACTATAGGCTCAATATGGATTTTATTCGAGGCCATACCTAGGCTTTCAGCACCTGAAATGCCACAAGTGGAAGGTATGCTATTGCTTTCGATATTTGGTATCGCGGTAAATGGTTTTGCCGCGTATAAACTTAGCGAAGGGAACTCCTTAAACGAGCGTATCTTAAACTGGCACTTACTTGAAGATGTATTGGGTTGGGTGGCAGTGCTGATCGTATCGATTGTGCTGATGTTCAAGCCATGGGCAATTTTGGATCCCATTTTATCTATTGGCTTTACATTATTCATTTTATTCAATGTCGTCAGAAATCTAAAAGAAACCTTATTGTTATTCTTGCAAGGCACGCCAGATACGACGCAGATGGTGAAAGTGCGTAAAGTGCTCATGTCAAACGCTGATGTGGCGGATATACATCATTTTCATATCTGGTCTTTGGACGGTGAACATAGCGTCATGACGGCACATGTGGTGTTGAAACAAGATGTTTCGATTTCTCAATTGAGAACACTCAAAGACGAATTTCGTCACGACCTTGGTGAGTTTGACTTTGTACACACTACCATTGAAATTGAATTTGCCAATGAAGATTGCCGTGATAAGTAATGTAATGGTTGAAATACTTTGTTTTGGTTGGTCGATTGGTCTTAGTTCGATAAGCTGTTAACATAGATATGATGAGAGAAGATAGATATGTTTAGTGTAAGGGTGGCGAGTTACCTGTTGATTTCGCTGATTTTGTTTCAGTCGTTTTCGGCTGTCGCCAATTCCTTGGATTTTCATTCTATCGACTCGCAACATCTAAGCGAAATACACGAACATCAGGCGGGAGATAACACTGTTTCTGCGAAAACGCTTGTTCAACAGCAATCTAACGAACAATCCAATGCTGATAAAATCACCGTAGATATTTCTCATAATCCCGCTGATTGCCACCACTGTGGTCATTGTCACGGAACCCATGCTCACTGGCTTGGAAACAGCAATGGCATCGAACTCGATTCTGTTACCACCCATCACGGTTTCTATTACTTAACGAAAGTAATAGAAGGACCCGTCACACAATTGTTACGCCCACCTAAAGCATAACCCTGAACTAATCAAACACCGTTCGCCAACAACTTGGCGATATATATTTTTGATAATTTAGGAATAAAACAATGATGAAATTTTCATTGAGTAGTCCTGTGCGTGTGCACGCTTGGGTGGTTTCCATGATGATTGTCCTTTTGACAACACACACCGTGGTAGTAGCACAAACAAACAGTACCACCAATCGAGAAATGACGTTGCAAAGCGCCATACAGCGTACATTAACTAATTCGCCAGAATTGCATGAGTTCACATATAGGCAACAAGCAGTTGAGGGGGAAATTAAAACGGCGTCTCTCAAACCTGAGGTTACAGCCGGTATTGAACTAGAAAACTTCTTAGGTACAGGAGATGTCTCAGGAACTAAGGACACCGAGATGACTCTCACATTGTCGTCGGTCATTGAATTGGGCAATAAACTCAACTCACGTAAGGAGTTTACTAAGGCGCAATCCACCTTAGTCGAAGCACAAAAACAAGTGCAAACCTTGGATGTTTTAGCTGAAGTGACACGTCGCTACATCGATGTCTTAGCGCAACAAGCGCTAATTGACGCGCAACAAGAGACAGAAACTCTTGCCCGATATACCTACCAAGCGGTCACAAAGCGTGTGGATGCGGGAGCATCTCCAGTATTTGAACAGCAACGTGCTGAAGCTGCACTGGCAAGAGCTAGACTGGATGTGGTGACGGCACAGCAGACTAAGCAAGCTATGATAAAAAGTCTGGCTATTATGTGGGGGGAAAAAAATCCTACTTTTACTGGTGTTGAGGGTGACTTATTTACACTGCAATCATCTCCTTCATTAACCTCGCTTTTCAACACACTATTGGACAGTCCCAATCTTGAGGTCTATACGAAAGAATCGAGATTGCAGGCATCTCAAGTCCGCCTTACTCAAGCAGCTAATCAATCAGATTTAAGCTGGACAGCAGGAATAAGACGTATTAATGGGATTGATGATACCGCTTTCGTAGCAGGTGTCAGCATGCCGTTGTTTGCGGGAAATCGAAATATTGGTGAGTATGAAAAACAACGGGCTGTTCAAGGGCAATTGGAACAACAAAAACAGTCTGCAACCCAAAACCTTTACCATCAACTAAATATGGCGCTAGTAGCGAGAAATAATGCGCTGCTCAATGTACAGACACTACAAGACTCGATTATCCCGCCGTTAGTTCAAGCGCTGGAATTGGTAGAACAAGCCTATATCAATGGGCGTTTTAGTTATTTTGAGTGGGTCAGTACCCGTCAAGAACTACTTAATGCCAAGCAAGCCTTAATTCAGTCTGCCAAACAAGCACATCAGCGGGGGGCGGATATTGAAGCTCTCACAGGTCAGCCGCTTTTTAATGCACACCGAACTTCTATTTCGAGCGAAATTAAATGAATATTAAAACAGTAATCAAGAAACATAATACCCCGTTAATTTTCATAGCCTGCTGTATATTTGCAGTGCTTGCTAGTAGTCCAATATACGCTTCTGAAAGCGAACATAGGGATGAAGATACCCGCAACGCTGAATTTGTGCATATATCTGACAATATGGCGCAAAAAATGGGTGTGGTGACACAAAAAGTGAGTGCAGGACAACTCAATATAACCACTACCGTTTACGGAAATGTGGTGACCGACCCGGCTTCTTTAAGTCATGTCCGCGCCCGGTTCGACGGTATGGTGACTAAGGTCAACGCAAATCTGGGTTACAAAGTCAAAAAAGGCGAGACACTGGCAGTCGTCGAATCCAATGAGAGCTTGAAAAGTTACCCTGTTACCGCACCGTTTTCAGGCATCGTGATAGCAAGACATGCAAATGAAGGAGAATTGTCTAATGGACAAGTGCTATTTTCAATCGCCAACTACGAGGATGTGTGGGCACAGCTTAAAGTCTTCCCTCAACAGCTATCAGATATTGCAGAGCAGCATCCCGTTCAGCTTAGTTTGTCAGAGGCAAAGTTAAACACAACTATTCAGCATATTTTACCATCACCCGATGAAAAGCCTTACGTCTTGGCTTACGCAAAAATTACCAACACGTCAGGTCGGTGGCCTGTTGGTGCAGCTATCAAAGGTCTGGTCGTTACAAATACTTTAGATGTGGCCATGATGTTACCCAAAGCTGCTATTCAAGAATTTGAAGGGGCTTCAGTGGTGTTTGTCAAAAAAGGGGAGGAATATCATCCTGTGCCCGTGGAACTTGGTCAACAAGACAATACTAATATCGAAGTGCTGTTAGGACTAAGTATTGAAGATGAGATTGTCAGCCAGAACAGTTATTTAATTAAAGCTGATTTAGAGAAGTCGGAGGCCGGTCATGAGCATTAATCACACCATGCCATCTGTTTGGGTTGTCGTCTTTGATTTTGGGAGGCGAACTCATGATTGAATCCATATTGCGGTTATCCATAAAGCGACGTGGTTTGATGTTGATGTTGATATTCTTAGTGTTTGGCATGGGAGTATTAAGCTATCAAAAGTTGCCTATTGATGCCGTACCCGACATCACTAACGTTCAAGTACAAATCAACACGCAGGCGTCAGGGTATTCTCCATTAGAAACCGAGCAACGGATCACCTTTGTGGTTGAAACTGCGCTAGCCGGATTGCCAGGCTTGTCTTACACCCGCTCGCTTTCACGCTACGGACTATCTCAAGTTACAGCCGTTTTTGATGAAGGTACAGATCTGTATTTTGCACGTAACCTCATCAATGCTCGACTTGGAGCGATTAAAAGTCAGCTGCCTCAAGGTTTAGAGCCAGAAATGGGTCCTATCGCTACGGGATTGGGCGAAATCTATATGTATACCTTACGAGCTGATCAAAGTGCCGTGCAAAAAAATGGTGAGCCATATGACGCAATGGCTCTTAGGGAAATTCATGATTGGATTGTTAAGCCCCAGCTTGCACTTGTGAAAGGGATCACAGAAGTAAACGCCATTGGTGGTTACGTAAAGCAATATCATGTGAATCCTGAACCACTCAAAATGTTGAATTTCGACGTCAGTTTAAGTGATATCCAGCGTGCACTAGAGCGCAATAATGCGAATCAAGGTGCTGGATTTGTTGAACGAAATGGACAACAAATATTAGTACGCTCGCAAGGTCAGCTTCAGACGCTAAGTGATATCGAAAATGTTGTGATCAAGCGTATCGATACTATCCCCATTGCGGTAAAGGATATTGGTACTGTGGCTATTGGCAAAGAGCTGAGAACAGGCGCTGCAACACAGGAAGGTGAAGAGACCGTTTTAGGTACCGCAATGATGCTAGTCGGCGAAAACTCACGTGCTGTTGCCCAATCCGTTGCGCTAAAGGTGAAGGAAATTCAATCGAGCTTACCCGACGGAATTCTGATTGAATCAGTCTATGACCGCACCCAACTAGTAGATAAAGCGATCAAAACTGTTCAAAAGAACTTAGTCGAAGGCGCTCTATTAGTCATCGTTATTTTGTTCATATTATTGGGCAATATTCGTGCGGCATTTATCACAGCGGCAGTTATTCCGCTAGCGATGTTGGCGACCATCACAGGGATGGTTAATACCGGTGTGTCTGCCAATCTGATGAGCCTTGGTGCATTGGATTTTGGATTAATTGTCGATGGTGCGGTGATCATCGTAGAGAACTGTATCAGGCGGTTATCCGAATCTCAGAAGCGCACAAGTGGAGTCTTGCCACTAAAAGAGCGGCTAGAACTGGTTTTTCAAGCGACCAACGAAGTCATTCGTCCTAGCTTGTTCGGTGTATTGATTATTACTGTGGTGTATATCCCCCTGTTCTCATTGACAGGCGTTGAGGGCAAGATGTTTCAGCCAATGGCGGCAACGGTCATTATGGCGCTGATAGCAGCGATGCTGTTCTCCATTACCATTGTACCAGCGGCAGTCGCGATGTTCATGGGCGGAAAAGTCAGTGAAAAAGAAAGCTTCATTATTGTTGCAGCCAAATCCGCCTATCGCCCCATCATTCATATTGCACTGAAATTGCGCTGGATAGTGCTTGTCGGCTCAGTCGTGCTAGTAGTAGGCAGCTTATGGCTGGCAACGCGACTAGGCTCTGAGTTTGTTCCCCAGCTTGACGAAGGTGACATTGCGCTGCACGCCATGCGTATTCCTGGCACTGGTATAGAACAAGCCGTCGCCATGCAAAAGACGCTTGAATCTACCTTGATGGAATATGAACAAGTGTTGACCGTATTTGCTAAAACCGGCACTGCGGAAGTTGCTACGGATGCAATGCCTCCCAATGTGACCGATACTTTTGTGATGCTTAAGCCACGTGCGCAGTGGCCAGATCCAACACTGTCAAAAGCGGATTTTGTTGAAACCCTTGAGCAAGATCTGCAAGCGGTAACTGGCAACAACTATGAGTTCACTCAACCGATCCAAATGCGTTTTAACGAATTGATCAGTGGGGTAAGAGCTGATCTTGGCATTAAAGTCTTTGGAGATGATTTAACCGCTTTGGTCGCCTCTGCCAACGAAATTCTATCAGTATTGCAATCAATCGATGGCGTCGCGGATGCAAGGCTTGAACAAGTTGATGATATCCCTATCTTTACCATAAATCCGAAACCTGTTGAATTGGCACGTTATGGATTGGATGTGGCTGATTTGCAGGAGTGGCTTGCGTCAGTCATCGGTGGAAACACGGCAGGGTTAATTTTTGAGGGAGATAGACGATTCGAGTTGCTTGTGCGATTTGATGAAGGTATTCGCACCAATTTAGATACCATTGGCAGCACTCCTATTATTACATCCGATGGGGAATTTGTACCGTTATCAGAAGTCGCTACGCTGGGTTACTCGTCTATTCCCAATCAAATCAGTCGAGAAAACGGTAAGCGCAGAGTCGTGGTTACCGCCAATGTCAGAGAACGCGACTTAGGGAGTTTTGTTGACGAAGCAAAAATCAAAATAACCGAACAGGTTGCACTGCCCGCAGGTTACTGGCTGGATTATGGCGGCACGTTTGAGCAGCTTGAAAGTGCCAGTCAGCGACTGTCTATCGTGGTGCCTGCCACGCTTTTTCTAATACTTGTGTTACTAGTGGTGGTGTTTGGCTCATTTCGTGATGCCTTGATCATCTTCACTGGCGTGCCTTTAGCCTTAACGGGAGGTGTCTTCGCGCTCTGGATGCGTGACATGCCACTGTCTATATCTGCCGGAGTCGGGTTTATTGCGCTCTCTGGTATTGCGGTACTAAACGGCTTAGTGATGTTGTCATTTATTAAACAGCGAGTACTAGAAACAGGTGACTTAATTAACTCAATCGTTGACGGAGCTATCACAAGATTGCGTCCGGTTTTGATGACTGCATTGGTAGCAAGTTTAGGTTTTATTCCCATGGCACTCAATGTCGGGACGGGCGCTGAAGTGCAACGTCCGCTGGCGACGGTTGTGATTGGTGGGATCATCTCATCGACCATTCTAACATTGGTCGTTTTGCCTATTTTGTATCGGGTAATGCATTCGAAATCAACCAAAGTGTGATTGTTAAGCACCGTATTTAAGAAGATACGGTGCTCTTCGTCAGGAAATTCAAAATAACTGAAAATGATTACTGGATAGTGTATTCACCATTAAGGAACTGATTGTTCGGGCTGCTACAATTGCCACTAATTCAATCAAGGTCGAATAAAGATCAGCGAATGACAAAACATCTTCCGCAGGTTTAACGCTCGCCTGTCCGCTTAGGTTCACATCTGCCTTCCAGAGAACTTCTTCTCAACGGCTGCAATTGGCACATGGAAAAAATCCATTGCCACAAGCCTGACCGTCTCCTGCTTGTCTTTTTCGGCCCCTTCAACAAGAAAGTGTTATCAGCGTAACCGCTCAACAATAACTATGCTGCAAGGAGACAAAGTACATGACGCATAGTGAAGTCCTTTTATTCAGAAAAGATGCTCAAGAGTGTCTAGGACATATCAAACCTCGCCATTTAGTCTGGTTAGATTGTGCGAACGTGTTACTTGAATACGCAAAATTAGCTAATAACACTAATATCTGAGCAAACAAACTACGCTCAGAATAAGCCTAAGTTGTAATCCATTGATTTTACTTGCTTTTCATCTGTGATACGGCGGTTGCAAGATACACGCATATTGTGATCGATCTAGGGTAAAATGAAATGGAAGAGAAGCAATTCAATAAAATAAGAAATGGCCTGTTACTGGCAGTAATACTTTTTGAAGTGTGTCACTTAACATGGGAATACTGTAACGGCGGAGTAATTACCCATCACCTTTTCATGCGTGCTGATCTTCCCGGATTGTCTAATTGGTGGGGACTGCTGATTTTGCCACTTCTGGTGTGGCTATCCGCTGCAGTAATCCGAAAAAGAATATCAACTAAGTCAGATGCAAAAACACTTTCTCCGTCAATATTACTGGGTTTCTTTGGCATGCTGCTGGTAAGCACAGTTCAATCAATTGTCTTTGTAAATGGCTTTCCAAGCGTAACAATGTATTTGGCTCTGGGCGTTTTAGTTTCAGCTTTATTTGTACCGCTTTACAGAATGGAATGCATTCTTGGGCATGTTATCGGCTCAACCTTTGTGTTTGGTCCTGCTATCCCATTTGTCGGTGTATTGATGTTCGCCCCAATCTCGTTGTTGTCACACAAGTGCATTAAACCTCTATTTCTGCGCTTCAAGAACGGTAGAACGGCTGTGAGTTAAAATGTTCTGAGAGTGAATGATGGTTTAGTGTTGATGGATAGAAACCCTCGCGTTTAGAAAATATAATAAAACCTAAGTCAAATAAAATACCTTTGAACTTCCGGTTTTTGTCTGATGGAGTCATTGAAGCTTAAGGGCTGAAAAGTGCCATTTTCGGACATTGCTTTCTAGCTTGCTAAGGACGACTAACGCCCGTTGCGGACACTCGGTCTTGACTTAATTACCCTGTCAATTTAGACATTAACGCACATTAATATGTTAGTTAATCAAGTTCATTCCCTCTGAATAGGCTCAAATTTATAGAAAATTGCACTTCGGTACGACTCAAGATAGTTGCGCTCACTGAAAATCGTGATCATTAAGGAGGATATATTGTGTTTTTTTCAATTTCAGCTAATTTAAAATTGGAATCATAAAAATGGAATTGATATGGAGCTACCACAATATTTGCCAATTCTGCCTCTACGGTACGTCATATCTGCTTCTTGTTGTACCGTCATACTATCAAGTGTTTGGTACTGGGTTTCTACACCTGGACCTTCTATTGGAACCGAGCTGGTTTTATCACTTTTTATAATCGTTTATTTCGGACACTTGTTAATGTTTAAGCTACGAACTCGCAAAGGAACGGCAAGGAATGAATCCAATGATTAACCATAGAATTCCTTACTACTGTCTAATGTTAATTTTACTGTCTGGATGCGTATCAACAGACCGTTCAATGAAGAAAACACCTTTTGCTAGAGATGGTGTTATCAATATCAGGTATATGCCTTATAGTAATCTTGGGGATGCTTATGCATTTGGCACTAAATTGTCAAAAATGTACGTTATAAGTCGGGATTATTTAATACAAGAAGAAAGTGAAGCTGATTTCTATTTGTACCTTATTATCAATGACCCCATTTCAAACACAAATGATATAGAGGCCACATTAAGAGCCTATTTATGTAATTTTAATCGTCGACGAGAAGACAATAGTGACATTTATAAGAACATTTCTACAATCCCATTTTATGCTCCAATAAATAGTATTGTCGCTAACATACATAATGATGAAACGTCAGAGAAGCTAAACCTTCCAACCAATAAAGTCGAGTTTCTACAAAAGAGTTATAGTATTGATACTGCTAGATACATTAGTCGTTTACTCAGAAATATTGTTGGAGATGATTTGCTCACTGAAAAGATTGCAATCATCGGTACAACATTCCCAGTAATTAAGTCGAGAGGAATTTTAGATACACCTGACTCAGACTCCAATTATTCAAGTAATGATGTTGTCGTAATGGGCTTAGACGGATACACACCCCGAGAAATTTCTAATATTATTGTGTCCCTTAGAGCTGCTATAGAAAATGATGAGGTGTCAATTGACGAGTTAAATGAAAAAGTAAGTAGTTTGGTTGAGCCGTCAATATCAAGGCTAGCTAGGACAATAAGAGGTTTTTTTACTCATTCCTTTATTTCAACTGCACACGCAAATGAAGTTCCAAAGTGCTCATTGGGAGCTTTATAGTTTCTCTTGAATGTTGAACAAGAACATTTGGGTGCACTAAAAATGGTATGTTCGTTATTACATGTTAACAAAAACTGAGCCCAATATTACATCAAAAGTCACTCATACTAATGAAGATTAAGGGTATTTTGGGCTATCTAAAACAGAAAAGTTAACTTTCATCTAAGAAAAGATGTTCAATGTTAGCCAGAATATCAAGCACATTTATATCGTCCGCATTGCCATACTTATATAAACTTGAAGCTCCTGATTTACGAATAATGATTAAGCATTGCTTCGCTCTCGTTAGAGCAACATACATTAAATTCAAATAGTCCTGTTGTGTATCAATAGGTCTATTATGAAATCTTGGATCTATCACAATGCATGCATCAGATTCTATACCTTTTGCTTTATGCATTGTAGATAATTTAGGCATCACCTCATTCCTATTTAGCTCGCTACAGTTTCCGAAGATATCACTTAGTTTATTGGTTCTGCTTATAACCAGGATTGAATTATTGCTAAAGCCTTTTTGGTTCAGTAAACGTATAGCTGATTTAAATTTAATAAGTAAGTCTTTCTGATCTCCGGCATTGAGCAATATTGGTTTGTCGCCAACTTCGGCATTATTAGTGTAAAGAAGCTTAGAGTTAGGTGCTGCGAGACGTCTCGCGACATTTGTTAAAGCCAGTAAGCTTGCTGATGAACGATAATTAGTTTTCGCGTGATATGTTCGCGTATCGTCGAGACGTGTCTTAACTGAGTGAATCAAGTCAGGATCAGCACCCCGGAAACGAAAAATAGCTTGAGTAGTATCACCAACGACAAAAAGGTGCGAACCCGCATTTGCCAAACGTTCGAGAATAGACCACTGTAATTTATTCGCATCTTGCATCTCATCCATCAAAATGTGCTTATTTCTCTTTGTTACGCGCCGAGCAAACTTCCTATCTTTTAGAGCTTTATTAAATTGAAAAAGAACATCCTCGAAATCCCATATTTTGTGTTCCGTCTTATACCTATGATACTTTTTAATGACATTTTTGATCTCATCGCAGTGCACATCTGACGTTGCTTTCGAGATAGCTGTGCTTACTTTGATTTTTTTGTTTATAGATAAAGTTAAAGCCTTCAATACTACTTCTGATTCTACTGAGTAACCGCAACCGCTAATGATATTATCTAATATATTGATCGTATTACTGTTGTTTACTGAACCACCATCTTGGTAGGAATATCGGTAGTCTGCATATTCTTTCGATTTAAATCGCTTCAAGACCGAACCACACCATGCCGTAAAGGTTGAAATAGTTATTTCATTATCATTTAAATGACTAATCCGACTTTCCATCTCATTAACTGCTTGATTCGTATAAGCCAATACGGTTATTTGTGAGCCTTGTACATTACGGTTTAAAGTAATTTCTTCGATACGTTTAACTATTTGACTTGTTTTGCCGGTACCTGCACCTGCCTCGACAAAGGTATGAGTAGACATAGAGAGATAAGCCATGCACTCGCGAGTATAGCTTTTGATTGGCAGCTCATTCACCTGTTGGCCGTGGTCAAAATTATGGTCTTGAACAATTCGTCTAAGTGCATTTGCCTCCACTTGCTTTGGTTTAACGATTATATTGAGCAATTTTCCGAGCATCTCACGTTGCAAAGGCTCGTATTCCTTATCGTTAAGTTGAATAACACATTCATTACCATACTTTTTATATAACTGATTTAAAGCGAAAAAATTCTTAGTGGGTTTTGTGTAATTCTCGCTTTTATCATTGAGTAGAGCCTTCAGATTTTCTTTGGACAACTCGCATAAAAATATCGGATCGAAAAAGAACAATTTATCAAGCTTCGTTACTATGTTTGGAAGTCTATCGAGTGCCACTGCCGGTTTCTTTGCACGTTTAACAAAATGTCTTCGCTCAACCCTTGTCACTGCAGCAAGTTGACCGATCAATGACTTTCTCTCATCCATGGCAAGTACATTATTTTTACAATGAGAACTCGCTTCTTTTAAGATTTTGTCATAAACAATATAGTGGTCACTAGTGTCTTTATTACCCAGATACGTCGTCTCTGCAAGCATCTTTGGTGGCCAACATTCACCACTAGAAAGCTGGCTGTGTAATTGGTGATGAAAGAACACTGCAGGTTGAAATACTCCAGGCATATTGAAAGCTATATCTACACGTCTGTAACGTGCTTTTGCTGCTAACTGCTTATAGGAAGAGCGAGATAGCACAGAACATAAATGCCCAAAAAAGATGTTTAACTCAATGTCGCTAAATCTACTTGGAATAAAATCTAGTCGTATACTTTTATTTTCATTATTGGCAATATAAAGTTTAAAGAATTTTCTATTATCTGAAAACAAGTGGATCGTATATACACCAGTATATTGGTACTCACCGTTAATCAGACCCTTGTTCACCTCACCTACATGTTTTGAATAATTAATACTTAAAATTGATGCTAGAGCTTTTGTCCTGAAATGCTCGAAACCACCTGATTTAGCTTGGATAGCCTCGACCGTTTTAGATTTATTGCAATCGACAAAGAAGCTTAAATGATCGCAGTCTGGTATTAAGTATTTACCTGGCTCTGTCAGATAATTTCGAAGCATCTCTGACTGATAAACCTGTACTTTTTTACTCGACAATGTATTTATCAGAGCCCGAGGTTTTTGTTTGTAATGAAAATCTTTTACGTTATAAAAATAGTCTATGAACTTACTATTTAATTTCTTGTTAATAAAAGAGTAATTATCAGCATTAAATTTGTTATTCCATGTATTATCACAAATTTGTGAATATTCACTTTTTGATCGTTTTTTCATAGTTAGACACCTCAGAAACATAAATACAATCACACTCAGTTTTTATGATTTTCGAGGCTTATAGTGAAATTCTATTTCGCGTATATAAAAATTGAGTGTATTGAGTGTTAAAAGTAAAAATGAATGTAAAATCATTAAAAATCTCGGCTGAACCAAATAAGAACAACCGATTTACCTCTAACTAATTTAGTTTGGGATTTTGCTCCCACTTTCTAAGGCTTCCTACTACGCGCCTAACAACATGCAGTTTCTCAAGAAACTCCAAAGCATTGATAACTTTGACTTTTGTAGTTTCGTTTTTACGTGGTAAGTTCTTCCAGTTCTTTTGCATTATATCTCGAACCGTAAACTCCGCGCCTAACCTGTCCAATCTCGTCATAATTATTTCGGCATCTTCTGCAACGATATTTCTATTCGGAGCAAACAAGTATCTGGCATGAGATTCAAAGTACCGAGCCAATTTGACAGCTGATAATGTGGCAGCTTTACCGACCTGAGTAGTAGTTTTGAGTTCTTCCTTAGTTGAATCAAATGATGAAACAACCTGAAGAATAAGAGCTAACTTTGGTAAAAACGTTTGATACTTACGTAGGTAACGTCTTAATGGCTCTGGAAGCGATTTATCCTCGCATGACTTAGTAATATCTTTCCACCAAGAAAGAAAAATTTCCTCAGCACCATTAGAAAATGGAACTGCTCTTTGCTTAAGCTCGACAGTTTCATCGAACCCAAAATTATCGAATCCGGCTAATTCGAAGAATGCCTTGAGGTCGCTCTGCAATTTTGGGTCTAGTGGCTCCTGTACGATACCAGACCTCTTGATCGGACGAGGATTTACGATTATTTGAAACCGGTTTAGATAGCCATCATCTTGTGATGTTCCCTCAAGCGTTGCTCTTTGATATGGAAGCAGCACTGAAGGCTGGATTGTACCGTATATAGACAGCAACATATTTTTAGCTGTTGTACTATTGTGCATTCTATCATTATCGTACTGCCCAAAGCCGTTAAAACATTCCAAACTGAAAGCGCGATATTCCGCGTTTGCTGGTCGAGCTAACAATTTAAGCAAACTATTAAGTTCATCCAAAAGCAAAATTATTCCGTCAGGATTCTCGGATAACATTTTATGTAACGCAGCATATGTGGCTTTGTTTGTAAAAAGTCGCTTTAGTACGGGTTTGCATTCTATATCAAAGCTTTCCGATAGACCTTTAGTTATGCGCTCAATTTCTCGTTCTCGCCCATCCTCATCAGATATTTCATTAGCCATTCTAAGCTGTTCTCTAATCCCTTTTATCTCAATCGAATCAAGTTCCTTCTTAACAATTTTTTTCGCTTTATCCAACTGAACATCAGTCTTAAACTTCCCTTCAGCTCTATCAGTTAAAGGAGTAATAACATTTCGAATGCAATCAAAAACTGGACTTTTACCAGTCCCAGACTCACCAATACCCATTCCCCAAAGATTTGGCGGTATGATGAAATCGTTATTGCCGATATGATGAACATGTAACTTGTGACCAATAAGACCTCCTGTAATACAGAGTAGAGGAGCAATGACATAGTCAATTGGACACTCAAAATGCCTGGTTAAATCTAATGTGATCTTCTTAAAGAAGCTAGGTAACGCTTCAATTGGGAACTTTGCACTGGCGTATGATTCACGGATGGCTTTCGGGTTAAGCCAAACATTTAGACCTTGCAAATTAATAAAACTATATATATTTGTTACGGTTTCATTACTGTAACAAATTTTTGAAAGAGGACTATTTTCATCCAGCATTGGAAACGTGATTTTACTTCCAATGCTACTGAGGTTACTTTCTGGCATCGTATCAAGCCCTGAAAGCCATTTTTTATTAGTGGCGTTGTTCTCAACATCTACTGTCCAAACGACGAAGTAACTTTGAGACATTTTAATTACTAAGCTTGGAATAGTTCCTGATTTAATACTCCTAGGACTGGTCGTAAGTTTAGAGAATTGACCTGCTATGAAAACATCGTCTTCTCTTCTTGACTCAACCTCGACATCTATTGAGTATCCCTTTTTAAAATAAAAGACGGCTTTCTTAGCCGCTTCTTTTGGTGAGACACTCAAGTCCCCTGAGCGCTTCACGACTCCATTTTTTCTAGCGATCAAAGTTATTGAAGCTCCCTGAAAACTGGAACAAATTTTTTCTACATTATCGATAACTACATTTAGAACATTTTGTTTGGTATACATGTTTTTCTCTTTAATTATTGTTAGGGTTTGTGCCGAAGAACATAACCAATATAAAGAGAATTTTTTAACCAGTACTCAATAGAAAAACCGTTTTTTAACGCTTCGCATGAAAAAACAATAAAACCTTATATATCATACACTTATTTTGATTCACGGATAAAAAACGAGTGCTTTGAGTGTTAATTTTGAATAATGTAAAACGTTTAGATAAAAAACAACTTTCCCGTTACGAAAAGCGCTTATATATCATAGTCTTAATTTTTTTGAGGCTGATTTCGAAAACATTGTAAATTACGGAGTATTGAGGATGGCCAAATTAGGATCGGATGCAGCGGTGATCAGATTAGTAGCAGATAATACAAAGCGGATACTTCTTGATAAGCATTCTAACGTTGATTGTGACGTGGATGTTGTTGTTGGGCTTAATCAAATAAAAGCACCGAAAAATAACACCGACCTTTATTGGTCAAACCTTTTATGGAACCCCTTCATATCTATTAATGAAGTTCGAATTGGTTGGCTACTATTTGAACTGCTAGAAATGGATTTTAATGATCCAGTATTTGTAGTCTCAGAGCGCTTCCATATGAACAGTGTTGGTGAGGATGGGCACATCAATTTTCGTTCAATGACCGATGTAGATATACAATATGTTGTTGCAGAAAAACAAAGCTTACTTGACAAAGCAAATGATAAAAAAATGAATATGGCACCTGTTCAACTAATAGAGATACTCAATAGACTGCATAGTTTTGCATACATCACATGCACAGAAGTGTGCACTGAAAACCTAGATGTTTACCGAGTAGGGTTTAACTATAAAGAAAAAGAACTTCTATTATCCGCAAATTCAAAGCTAGTTCATATTCGAATTAATCATCACTTTGACCGAATAGACATGATGAATAGATGGCATAGACTCGATTAAATAGCTTATTAACTAGGTCAAAAACAGCTCTATTCCTCCCCCAAAAGGCTTGCTAGCATATACATAGCAGTTACTGCTAGCACGCCTCTTTCACGAAAAACCAATCAAATTACACATCAAAACTGGAGTTCATATGACTACAGCGAGTCCACTCGCCCTGTATTTAGGGAGACTTGCGCCTAACAGTCGGCGCTCAATCAAATCACAGTTATACAAAGTTGCTGAGATAATGGAATGGCCGCCGGATAAACGCGACGAGATGTTTCACCAAGTTGATTATCAAACTGCATGCCAAATCAAAGTAGAACTTATTCAGCACGGCTCATCTGCAAAGTCAGTTAATCGTGCTATGTCAGCCATACGTAATGTCGTGAAAGTCGGCGTTATCATGGGCTTAGTGCCTGAGAACCAGCTCATACAGCTCAGTGCCATCAAGCTAGAAAAGACCTCACAACATCAGGGTAACCCTTTAAATGCAACGCAAGTAAGTGTGCTCTTCAGCCACCTTGCTGAATGCGCCAGTATCATCGATATACGTAATCAGGCGATTTTTGCCTTGTTACTTGGCGCAGGCCTTCGTCGCAGTGAATTGGTCTCGCTCAAGCTCAATGACCTAGCCTTAAACGAAAGCCATTTGGTCGTACAAAAAGGCAAAGGCAACAAACGCCGCACTGCATTTCTTCCTAAATGGTGCATCGAGCATGTCCATACATGGCTTATGCTGCGTGGACATGATGCAGGTTATCTGTTTAACCCTGTTAACAAGTCTAACCGCATCAACCTAACGCGTGATATCACCACCGAAAGTGTTTACTTGTTAGTACGTAATACCGCGAAGCATGTGGGATTAGGTAATGTATCGCCCCATGATTTGCGCCGCACCTATATTACTCGCTTACTTGAGCAAAACATCGATTTGAATACGGTGCGTCTCATGGCGGGACACGAAGATATCAGCACGACGGTTGTATATGACAAGCGAGACAACAAGATCATGCAACAAGCGGCATCTGCCCTGAGTTATCACGCAACGAATGAGGCAGAGTCATGAAAGGTATCAACGGCGCCCTTGCAGCCACTTATGTAAATGCTCTGCTGACGCATGGCTTAACCGAACGACAGTTTAAACACTTGGACACCGACGTTCTGGCGGAATTAACGGATGCAACCGCGCCCAATAAGAAGCCGTTGTCACTTGCACAGACACGCATCGAATTGGCTAAGGTGGCGCAAACAAGCGTAAACGAAACCATTTCGCATAATGCACGTTTACTATGTGGCATCTATCAGGTGCCTTTAAATGGAGTAAAAGTCATTGAGTACCTCATCACACTAGGCGCATCCAGTGCATTACGGAACTTAGTTGATGAGCTTCATCTATGCGAGCTAACAGACGATATTCATCGTTCGTTGTTAACGCTATTTGGTATCGAAGAAGATGTTTGCTTTTCATATCTTAGATTATTGACCAATAGAGGCTTCATACAATCCCCCTCTTTAATCGACACAGGGGACATAGCGCTATCAGAAGAGCAGGTTCGTCTACTTACGCGAACTAAGCTTAAAACCATAGAGGCCTATTTAGACAGATTATTGAAGGAAAGCCCATCAGCCACATTTACACTAAAGGACTTCTCGCATTTAGACATAGAAACGTTACATGATTACCTGCGCGAAGCGATTAAACAGCGCGTAAGCGGCGTTAACATTCTTATCTACGGCGATGCAGGAACAGGTAAAACTGAGCTAGCTAGAACCCTCGCCCACGCGTTATCTATGTCCTTGTATGAAACCAGAACTACGAACACCAACAATAAACAGATAGAGGAGCGATACGACGAGGAAGGTAATAGCAGACTACGTTTACAGTACCTGTCTTCTATGCAAGGAATGTTAGCTAACCACCCCACTTCGATGTTTGTAGTCGATGAGTGTGAGTCCATTTTTTTGGACAGCGACCAGTACTTCGCAAAGGATACCCTGCACCGCTTAATGGAAAGTAACCCCGTGCCGTGCATTTGGATAACCAACCATGTGATGTGCCTTGAATCTAGCTTTATCAGGCGATTCAAAATTGTGCAAGAAGTTGGTGCCATCGAAGGGAAATACATTCAGCCGTTAGCGAAGCAGGCGTTTAAAGGATTGCGCCTGAAACAACCCTATATCGATAACTTGCTCACCACGTCTAACATTACCCCCTCACATATTGGCAATGCTGCCCATGTAGCTAAAACGATGGGGCGCACGGGGCAATCTGCAGAGCTCGTCGTGTCAGGTGTTATTCAAGACACCCTTAAGGCAGCATCGCTATTAGACGCCCCGCTCCGTTATCAATCTGAAATGCCGTTTGATGTGAGCCTGTTAAACATCAAGCAGGGTAAAGAGACGGTCAAACAAATTGGCGCAGCTCTTACGAACCATGCACCTGTTCGCATACTGCTATCTGGTGAGCCTGGTACAGGTAAAACAGCGTACGCACATTACTTGTCACAGCTATATGACTTAGAGCTTGTGTCAGTGCGCTGCTCTGACATTTTAAGCAAATATATTGGGGAAAGTGAAACTAACATAGCCAATATATTTCATGACGCACAGCAGCACGGCAACGCGTTATTACTGGATGAAGTAGATAGCATTTTGGTATCACGTGAGCGCGTGACTGAGCAACACAACATACAGCTTATTAATGAGCTATTAACACAAATTGAGTGCTTCGAGCAGCCCGTGTTCGCTGCAACCAATCACGCAACGCTATTGGATAAGGCGGTACTACGGCGCTTTGATTTCAAACTAGAGACTCTATGCCTAACACACGAGCAGCGCATCACTTTATTCAAGCGTGTGCTGTCACTTGAGCAGTTAACCCAGTTCGAACAACAGCAACTATCTATTCTGACCCAATTAACCGCAGGGGACTTCGCAATCGTTGCGCGTCGTATGCGGTTTCAACCCGATGGTGATTTTCGTCAACAGGCATTGGCTTTGTTAATCGAAGAGAACCGTCACAAGCAACCCAACCACCCTATCGGTTTCGTTTCGAAACCACACTAACCTAAAAGGTAAACAACATGACTACATCAGTATTGAGCTCGCTCAAGGTAACTGCTCGCCCGACAATTGAGCCAAAGCTTCCTATTATTGGCAAACGCATGAAACTCATCGAGAAGTTAGAACAACAGCAAGAGATGGCAACCTGCATGCTTGAAAGCAAACCCTTTGAAGCCTATCGAGAGAAAACGGTGAAAGACCCCGTCACAGGAGAGCGCAACAAGCAGCGCCGCGCTGTTTCAGTTAAACCGTGGTATTACGACAGCGACGGGCATTACTTCTTAGAAGTGAAAGTGAATAACAAGCCGATTGATATCCAAGCAGGCAAGCCGGCCATCGATGTGGGTGACAAAGCCGACCTGCCAAAAACTATCGAAACCGTTATTCAGGCTGTTGAAAAAGGCGAGCTAGATACCTTCATCTTAGCCAAAATCACTCCTGCGAAGAAAGCGCCGCAGGCGAAGTCCATTGCTAATAAAACATCCGGTAAAAGCTAAGTGGCGCTAAACCTCATTATTAGGCTCTAAAAAAAACAGAGCCTTTTTGGGTTTCCCGTTGCGCTTTAACAGTAATTCATCCAGTGCATCCTCAATAAAGAATATCGGTAAATCGATAGCGTTATTAGGTTGGTCTAGAGTGTCGTTGGCCTCGTCTTTGTCGCTATGAAAAATAATGAATTGCTGAACATATTGAATGAGCTCAGCTAATGATTGGTTTCGCTCATTCACGTGAATCTCTAGCACCGCTTGTTCATTAAAGGCCGTACTCGCCAGAGCGCATATAGAAGGAACATGATGGGTGTAAGTCAAGATAACGATACCTGTAATGTGTACCCACATTCCATCTGGCTCACTGAAACAAATAGTAATGCTCTCATCATTCACTCCCGCAAAACCAGGAGGGAACAACTGTATTTCCGTCTCACCAGCACCATGATTATGACGGTCAAAAAGTGAACTCAGGATGTGAGTACATTCCGGTAATAGCTCACAAGATAAGTTAGAAAAATCGAATTGAAAGGACACGGCATACTCCGCTTAGTTGTGTACCGTTAAATTAGTATTCAGCGCGCCATTCCTAAATTAAGCAATACACACTTGAGCATGCGTTGACTCATTTCCCCAAACCTCAAAAGAGAAATCACTATGCACATTCAATATGAGGGAATGGCTCTGCCTGTCTCTAAGGCACTCGCAGATGCGTTAGTTAGCATCATCCCTAAAAACGTCGACAACGATGTGATAACCATCAACTTTCGCGACCCTACCTACTCACCCGAAGGCGGAGGTTTTCACCCAGTAGAAATAAGATTAGAAAAAAGAGATACAATATGGCATTTCTGCTACATCACGGACTTCGCGTATGTGGGCATGGGTGGTATGGCTGAACTGGCTAAAGAATTAGACTTTGATTTTCAAGCAGGCGTTTTTCAAAACTTTTTAGGTATTTACCCTATAGAGCAGGCATTCGAAATGTATCAAATATGGGAAGGCAACTTTTTGCACAGTTGTAACGATATAGACGTATTTAACATTTTACTTTCAATGGACTAATTCAAGTCTCATTTATTCTTATTGCCTGCGCGGTAGGACTTTAATCTGTCATAATTAACAGGTGAGCCTGCCTTTTTGCAAATTTCCAATAAAAACGCTATATCTTTTTTCATATCACTAGGATGGCCACTCAAATAGGCTTCTTTAAAAACATCTGACTTTTTCAATTCTGTATCTAATAATTTGTAACTAGAGCGCATTGCCAATAACTCATTATGCTCTTTATCCGCAGCGGACTTTACTATAAGTAGATTTTTTTTTGCTTTTTCACTGGCTCGCTTAACACTTTGTTTTCTATCGACTTCACCATTGAGAATTTGCTCTACATGCTTTTCAGCCAAAAAATAAACCAATGGGCTAATTTTTCTAGGCGAGCCCCAGATTGTTCGCCAAATTACTCCAGCTTTACCACTAGGAGCTTTTTTTGCCTGATAAATTTTATCTAAAACATCAGCAATATTATCGATATACGCTGCTGCATCCGCCAATGTCATTTGTTCATTTATGCGTTCAATTTTTTTCAATTTAGCCCAACCTGGTTCGTATTATAATTATCATATTCAATATCGATGTATTAACTACTAATAATTTTGTAGTCATTAATAAGGTTAGATTTTTTGTCATTAGTAACAAAGACTAGATATCGTCAGCAATGATACAACACCATAAATGGATTATTTCAGTGCCTGATGTCCTCCCCTTTTTTTTCTTAACGTAATCGTAAACTAAACCTGCTCTTGGGTTGTTGACAGCAAAAAGGATCGCTCCTAAGGCAGCTGGTTTTGTTCCTATTGGAGCAATACAAAATGACCTTTGAGTGTACTCGCAGGATTTGAAAGATTTTTCAATAAGATTGTAAGTATAAAGCGGATCATTAGCTGCGGCGACTATAAAAGAGGACTCGTTACCCATCATAGAATCAGCCATATAAGTGTAATTAGAAGAGAGAGCTTTATTTTCCATACCAACAGAAAATGGTGGTACACCAAGCAGGCCAATCACATTGTTTCTACTAAAGGACTCTGAGTTCATTAGCGCCCCAAACCGATGTCCCTCGAAACCGAGGCAAACAAACAATGTAGAGTTCAACCCATAAGCAATATGTGGTGGGAGAAACTCAGCCCCTGTGCCATCATCTGAAAGGTCAAACTGTGAAACCTCGTCTATCTGAGGCTTTCTCTCTTCCTTGGTATATTCCGTCGGCTGTGCATATAAAATATCAAAAGGTCTCTTAATTTCAGATAACATGCGCAAGAGATGAAGTAATTCAGGAACTTGCAAAGATGTAGCATCTATAAGAATTTTTCCATCTGGTAGCTCAATACTTGCTAGCTCAGTAAATGCGTATTGAATATCATCAAAGCAAAGAGTTGCGTTTTCTCTAAAGTATTCGACGTCTATTACAGAAGAGCTAATCGTTCGAATATAGTCTTCTGACCAGCTCGTCCGAGCATCCACTGTTGTAGAGGACGAAAAAAAACCCACTGAGTAGATTTGTTTTGAATTTTTAATATTGATTTCGTCGGCAGAAGTGGTTCGCCATCGTTTCACTTCAATCACAACAGTGAACCTTGATTATCGTCATACTCTTCTGCTCTCCATTGCTGCTGATATTTTTTCTTGATTATTTCATAATCAGAGTATTGGCCAGCTAATAAAGTTTTGAACTGATCGACTGTTAATTTAATTCCTCTCTTTTTTCTATAAGAAATACCGAACCGAGGAGAAAAAATAGGATTTAATTGAAACTCTTGTGAAGTTATTTGAGTATCATCTTTAATTCTCTTTGAATCGTCAACAATCAAAATTCTCCAAGATTTAGCAGAGTCTATTATATTTTCAAGCTCTTCATCATGACCTGCAAAATCATATTCTATTGTAAATATATCCCTCTCGGGCTCGGTCTGATATGAGCTCTTCTGAGATATTTTGAATAGCTCTCCAATACGATTGACTAATTGAGATAGTTTATTTCCGTGCGGTGGGAGACTGATTACTTCTTTAACTAAAAAGGTACTTGTTAAAATCGCAGCCGCATGAGAGTCTTTCTCTGAAACCACTGACATTTCTTCAATATAATTAAAATCTTCAGAGTTACGGCTTTCGTTATGCTGTTTCAATGAATTGAAGCATAGTTCTTTGAAGTGTCTAACATTTGGGGTTGTCATAGTTATAAATCGCTCAAATCCAGCATATACAGGAATTTGTACAGAACTGATTTGAAGATTTAAACTCAATAGCGTATTAAATTCATACGTATGAATTTTATCGACCAATTTGGGACTGCGTTTTTGATCAATTAACGCCTTAGCATAAATTTCTTTGTTAAAGCTTCTTTGTTTATATGTTCCAAGTAATGTTATAGCAATGCTGGGGTCATTCATGATCCTTTCGCTCTGACTTTTCTCGAATCCAATCGATTTTATAGCGTCACTGACCTTGTTTTTGACAGCTTTTGACATCATTGCAAGTTCAGATAGCTCACCTATCGTAGGTGATGGTAGAATTTTCTTTACTAAGTTGAGCGTTTTTTCCTGATAACTAGAGGTTCTTCGCTGGTCAATATTATTACGATCACCCAAGAACTCGGGACTAATCATCGCTGATGTTTCTAAGCCAGCATTTTGCAAAGTAAGTAAGAACACTTCAGCCGCAAAAATTTTATAATCTGTGGAAATACGTTGATCTAAATCCTCAGCTCTAAAGTCATCGGGAGTCTGTAACCATTGATCACTCAAAGTCTCTTTTGTAGGCCTAGCGTTTGCTTTAAAAGCAACATTCCAATTCAATTTTTTTGAAGATTCTTTCCTACACGTATTTATAAATTTTTGCTGTGATTTAGACAGTAATTCGAATTCATCAACAAATATTTTAAACGTTGTATCTTTGAAATTATCAACATCTGAGATAAGCGCTTCAACTAAGTACTCCATCATTTTTTGCACGTCAAAAGACACGAGCCCTTCTATATTGATAGGGTTGATACGGGTGGCAAGCTCATATTTGAGATCAGAAAGTGAAGTTGAAATATCTTCAAGTGAAGTTAAATCTCTTTTAAGAACATTTCCTACTCGCTTAATAAAGTTACTTTCTTTACCCAATGATTCTAAAGCGCTAGGAAAGTGATGGCTAACATTAGTAACCATTAAGACAAGCTCTTGAAGAAGAGAATAGGCCGCGTGCGCTTGAAAGAATATGCTAGCATTTTCTCCCAACCAGGTTTCTTTCAAACCTTGACAAAATGCAGTATCAGGTTTCCAATATAAAACAATACACTCGAATTCATCATCACTCACATATTTTTTTTTGCTATCAAACCTAGTTGAATGTGAAAAATATTGGATATAAGTGCTTTTCCCAGAACCTCTACTACCGACAAGCTCAAGTGAGTGAGAGATTTTTCTAAGGTCTAAATTATCAATAAAAAATGGAACGACGAATTTATTATAAACACTATTGTCAACCGACTGGTACTCTGTTCTCGCTACGGAGAGCTTATTTAAGATATCTACAAGTTTCATTAGGCTCTCCTGCAAAAAAGTTGCTGCCAAGATGAGCTCTTGGGTGTGTGCTCCATCCAAAAAATAGCAGGTGTTTGGTTTGGGCACCCCCATTCAAAGGCAATAGGCAGATACTTTTCATCTCGCCCGTCCCAGTACATCATACCTCTACTAGCATATTTCTCTTTCATGTTGTCGTAGTGCTTTCTTACCGTAATTACCTTATTTTCTCGATCATTCTTAAAATAATCATCATCACAATTAGGTGGGAATAATGACTGATCTTCACTAATAATTTCTGCGGGTATAACTTTAATACCGGGTTGGTCCTTGGAGGTATTTGACAAACCGTATGATGTAGCCATTAGCGGACAATAGACAACATTGTTACAATTAATTATTTGTGGTTTGGCTGATGAGATGAATTCATTCAACTGGCTACCACTTCCTAAGAAGTCATCTATGAGGATTACTGCTTCTATATTTCCTCGGTCTCTTGACAATTTATTAGTGTTTATCAATGTAGAAAGTTGCCTAAATATCGCACCTCCAGATTCACCTTCGTCACCGTCCAATCGAATAGGGAGAAACTGTATGTTGGTACACCTGCCGTCCTTAAGCTGTTTACGCCATGCCCTAATGTCCATTTTAGGTGATACAACATTTCTTTCGATCAAATACTCTAGTAAATCAGTCGTAAGTAGTTTGGAAAATGCCGCTATTGCCATTCCTTCACTCCGGACAATGAGAGAGTCAATTAACTGTAAGGCTATGTACTCATCTTCTCCAGCATCGAAGTTTGAGAGCCATGCGGCGAACACGTCAAATCGCCAAGGCCAAATACCTGCTTTGCAATATGTTTTTACTTTCCCTAGAACTAAAATTTTAAACGCATCTAAATTTGAAGGAATAATTATTCTATCCATGATCTTCCTATATCATTGCTAACACATCTTTCAATAAGTTATGGGTAATGTATTTAGCACCTACTCCTAAGGCTCTGCTACGAAGTAAATATCTTGAGCTCTCCAATGACAAACGTTTCCAAATACTACAACCATCCTCCAGCGAATTTGGCCTTATCACAATAACGCAATCACTCACAGGTAAAACACCATTATTAATCATCGCTACTCTCCCAACACACCGCCTTCCAACTCTCGCGACTATAATATCTCCCTTTTTAGCATGCTTAAGGCCTTCGATTGGCCTCGATAGGCAATTAATAATTTCAGAATTTTTGGGCATCACGGTCGTATGAATAAAGTGAGGAGTTATATAACAGAGCTCTTTGTATGAGATATTACCTCTAAAAAGTGTGGCGTTTATATTTCTATTATTTATTGCCTGTCCGTTATTATTAAGACTTTCATAATAATTAAAGTCAGCTCTTCGTACAAACTCCTCTTTACTAATTATTATTTCATTATCACACTCTTTTTCGGCACTAAGAAGCGATATATTAGCTGATTCATATATACAAGTTACTTTGGAAATGATCAAAATGAATGTTTGTGCGTCTGTCTTTTTGAAACTATTTTCAGGAAGTTGAATTACCTTTTTAATTACATAATTTTCAGCAAGTAACTCTCTAAGATGATTCCATCTTTCTCCACTTATCAGACCTGCTGGTAGAATTATTCCCATTTCGTCACCAGTGTTCATTAGACGCAGGTTTTGGGCTAAGAAAACCAGCTCTGTAGGAATGGAAGATACTTTTTTAGAAATAGCATCTGAGATTCCCGCACATTTAAGTATTGAATTAACCTTATAGTTAAAGTCAGTGGAGAAATATGGAGGATTACTTATTAATAGATCGATTTTCCCATACTTCTCAATTAAAAGAGGAGGGAGATCTGGGTTAAAGCCATCAAAATTATGGGCTTCAATTCTGTTTTTACTCAAAGCGGTTGTAACGTTTCTTTGATCGAGATCAATTCCAACCAGAGAAATATCGTTCCAACGACGTTTTGCTGCATGCAACAGATCACCATTTCCAAAGCCAATATCAAGTGCGATATTGGGAGCCTCGATACTTAAATTGGCTATAAGTAAATCACTCAAATACTTATTTGTGTAGTACTGATTTAAATCCATTTTGAGGCGAGCCTGATGAGATACTGTCGATAAAGAAAAACACGAATTCATGTAGAAAATTTTTACATTATTCCATGTGTAGCATATTGAAGCTACGAAGTTAATACTTTCAGCAAACAAAAAAGCTACTTAAAGTCGACTTATGTATCTCTGTAATTGGACAGTGGATAAGTAGTATTAGTGCGAGATCGCTGACATCGAACTTTGGCAAACACTTTAGCTCGGCGACTTCGTGGAGTTCAGACACAAAAAAACCGACTCAAGGTCGGCTTGTGTATCTCTTCGCGTAGACAACAAAGAGATGGTACCAGTGGGCGGACTCGAACCGCCACGCTTATTCAGCAACGGATTTTGAATCCGTCATGTCTACCAATTCCATCACACTGGCATTGATTAAAGAATTTACTTAGTTCAAAAAACTTTGCAAATCTTTGCAAGCAATTTTTAGCTTGTTAAAGTCAAAAGGTACTTACCTTTCAATGACTTGCCGGATAGTTGCTGCTAGACACGTTGACTTTTGAATCCGTCATGTCTACCAATTCCATCACACTGGCATTGATTAAAGAATTTACTTAGTTCAAAAAACTTTGCAAATCTTTGCAAGCAATTTTTAGCTTGTTAAAGTCAAAAGGTACTTACCTTTCAATGACTTGCCGGATAGTTGCTGCTAGACACGTTGACTTTTGAATCCGTCATGTCTACCAATTCCATCACACTGGCAAAGGTGCTTTCAGGTTGCCTGCAACCTTTAAGAGCGCCGCATTATAGCGATTTACCTGACGCGCGCAAGTGATTTTTTGCCTTACTGTTTTAATTGCTCAACTTATCATCAACTTTACCATTTTTGCTATCGTCCCTACCCTAACCCTCATTAACTATGCGAAACTATAAGTAAGTAACTATTGCCTTAAAACGCTTACTTTTTTGTATGCTGAATTTCGCTTCACCTGAGAGAACGCCCTTTTGACTTCTGAGCATTATTACCGCGCTGGTTTTTTTCGTCGCTTAGCCGCGATTATTTACGATATTTTAGTCGCTGTTGCTGTGGGTATGTGCGCCGCTATGGTGATGTTGGTGGCTATGTTGTTATTGGTTGAAAACAACGTGCTGGACAACCACGGCTACGAGCATTTCAGTGATTTGATTCAGCATGCGCCTGTTTATCAATACGTATTACAAGGTTGGGTTGGTGCTTGGGTTATCGCGTTCTTTTTATGGTTTTGGCGCAACGGCGGCCAAACGATTGGTATGCGCGCTTGGCGTCTGCGTATTGTGAGCACGAATGAAAACCCGTTAACTTATCCCCGCGCATTTTTACGCATGGTGACGTCATTCTTAGGTTTGGGTACCTTGTTGGTATTACTCGACTATAAACATAAGCAATCGCTGCAAGATCGCATTGCGGGTACCGAAGTGATTTGCTTAACGAAAGAGGCCAACCACCATCGCAGTTGGCGTCATCTGAATTAGCTATTTAGTCATGCTGACTGAAAGCGCCTCTAGCGGCGCAAAAGATGGATCGATATACCGGTAAATACCACACTTGGCAAAATAGCACCGATAAAAGGTGGTATGTGGTACACAGTACTTAATGAACCGAACACTTCATTACTGACGAAAAAGCCAAATCCCGTCAGCACCCCCATTATCACTCTGGCTCCCATGGTCACACTGCGCAGTGGCCCAAAAATAAACGACAAGGCCATCAATAACATGACCCCAACCGAAATCGGTTGCAGCACTTTACGCCATAATGCCAAACGGTATCGCTCAGAGTTTTGGCTGTTGTTCTCTAAGTAATTCACATAATCAATCAACCCACGGATGGACAGTGCTTCAGGCTTCACTGTGACCACACCTAATTTATCTGGCGTTAATGACGAAGCCCACGCCCCGTCAGCGGCATCTTGTACTTGAATGCGGTTATCCGAAAACTCAGTAGATTGAACATGGCTCAACTCCCATGTTTTGTCTTGATACGTAGCGCTTTCTGCGGTGGTAATTTGGCGCAAATACAATTCGTTATCGAACTCGTAAATACTCACATCCCGCAGAGTATCTTTATCAACCACTTCGCCGATACTCACGAAGTTATCACCATCTTTAGCCCACACTAATCTGTCAGATGAGAACAAACTACCGCCCGATATTGCTTGGGTGCGAATTTCTTTGGCTTTGGTCTCACTGACCGGGGCAACCCACTCGCCAATCACCATTACAAATAACACCATTAAAATGGCCGACTTCATGGCGGATATAATAATGTTCCAGCGACTTTGCCCTGCCGATTGCATCACTACCAATTCGCTGTTGCTGGCTAGAATACCCATGCCAATTAAGCCACCAATCAAAGTAGCCATAGGGAAAAACTGCTCAAGCTCACGGGGTAAACTTAAGAAGACGTAAACCGCGGCAACAGTCATATCGTAACTGCCTCTGCCAACACTTTTCATCTGTTCGATGAATTTGATCAATGCGCTTAGGCCAACCAATACACCTAAGCTCATGGCTGTGGTGCTGAGTAGCGTACGAGCGATGTACCAGTCGAGGATTTTAATCATGCTTTGTTCCCCCGCAATCGTGCTCGTATTCGCACGCCCACTGGCCGCCCTTTAAAGATCAGCGTCATACCAATGATACCTATGACAGCGTGCACCCACCATAAACCAAGCATCGGCGGTATTTTGCCATCTTCGAGCACTTTACGCCCGGCAAGCAACAATAAGAAGTAACCAAGATACAGCATGAGTGCTGGGAACATTTTACCAAAGCGCCCTTGTCGCGGGTCAGCAGCGCTTAAGGGCACAGCAATAATCACCAAGAAAAATAAGGATAATGGAATAGCAAAACGCCACTGCAATTCGGCTATAGCATCGATGGATGAGTCTTCAAACAATTGCATGGTGGTGTATGCGGATAGTTTACGCCGTTTTTGCTCTGCTTCTTGCTCTGCAATTTGAATTTGATACTCACCAAATTCGACTACGCGGTAATCCTTTTCACCGAGCGTACCTTCGTACTGAATACCATCGCCAAGCACTAGCGTTTCAGAGCCATCAGGCAGTTCACGCAAGCCGCCTTGTTTAGCGTAAACCAAGTGTACATTTTGGCTATCGGTGGTGGTATCGTGTTGTGCCATAAACACGCGTTTGAGCGGTTCACTGTCGTTACCGATTTCATGTACAAAAATCACTGCTTTTTCATTGGCGGTTTGTTGAAAACGCCCAGGAATTAATGTGGTTAAACCTGTATCTGCACCCGCTTGTTCTTCAAGTTGATATTCTCGCTCTACTGACAGGGGCGCTAACCATAATGTCATGGCTCCTGTTATCAAGGCCATGATCACAGCGAGCACTAGCATAACGCGAGTCACGTACCATTCACTGATACCGCACGCCCGCATCACAGTCATTTCGCTGTCTACGTACAAACGGCCATGAGCAAGCATGATCCCCAAAAATAAGCTCAGAGGTAAAATAAGCGAGGCCAATACTGGCATACTCAAGGCTAAGAAACCCAGAACTAGGCTAGCAGGTATGTCACCGTTTGAGGCTTCAGAGAGCACCCTAACAAATTTATTGGTAATAAAAATGGCCATCAAAACCAGAAAAACGGCAGTTTGGGATTTGACGGTTTCTTTAACTAAATAACGAAATATCAGCACGCAATATCCAACACAAAAGTGGTAATTTTAGTGGCAAGCTACAAAATTTTAAGTAAACTTAACGTTTTCACACGTTTCATTTGCAATGTGTGCCATTTTAAAGCGCTTGCCCGCACGTAATCTACAGATTATGTCTGGCTTGAGCTCTTCTTGCAATTGCAATGAAACGCTGTTTATAAAGATAACGCCGTAGCGCTTTGCACAACATCACAATAACAAATTCAAAAAGCTCAGTGTTACAACCAGTATGTAATGACAGATTAACAGTTTCGTGACGAGGATGCCCCGTGGAATTTAGTGTAAAAAGTGGAAGCCCAGAAAAACAACGTAGTGCCTGTATCGTAGTCGGTGTATTTGAACCACGCCGCTTAACCTCAGTGGCCGAACAACTAGACGAAATCAGTGGTGGCTACCTTAGCAACCTATTGCGCCGTGGAGATCTGGAAGGTAAACCGGGCCAAATGTTATTGTTACACCATGTACCTAACGTACTGAGCGAGCGTGTATTGTTGGTCGGTTGTGGTAAAGAGCGCGAGTTAGACGAACGCCAATACAAGCAAATCATCTCTAAAACCATTAAAACCTTAAATGAAACGGGTTCAATGGAAGCCGTATGTTTCTTATCAGAGCTTCACGTTAAAGGCCGTGATACCTACTGGCGTGTACGCCAAGCGGTTGAAGCGACGCAAGACTCTTTGTACACCTTCTTGCAGTTGAAAACCAAAAAAGGCGAGCCGCGCAGACCATTACGTAAAATGGTGTTTAATGTACCGACACGCCGCGAGCTGACTATTGGCGAGCGCGCAGTTGAACACGGTTTGGCCGTATCATTGGGTAGCAAGACCACCCGTGACGTAGCCAACATGCCACCCAACATCTGTAACCCTATGTACCTTTTCGAGCAAGCCAAAGCCCTTGAAGCTGAGTATGAAAATTTGCACGTTGATTCTGTCAACGAAAAGCAAATGGATGCCCTAGGCATGCACTCTTACCTTGCGGTAGGGCGTGGCTCAGTGAATGAATCCATTATGACCATCATGGAGCATAAAGGCGGCCCTGCTGATCAAGCCCCTATTGTGCTCGTCGGTAAAGGTTTGACCTTTGACTCAGGTGGTATTTCTATCAAGCCAGGCGAAGCCATGGACGAAATGAAATACGACATGGGCGGCGCAGCGGGTGTTTTAGGTGCCATGCATACCATCAGCGCACTTAACTTGCCGATAAACGTCGTAGGCATATTAGCTGGCTGTGAAAACATGCCTGATGCCAACGCGTATCGTCCTGGTGACATTTTAACCACCATGTCAGGTCAAACCGTTGAAGTGCTAAATACTGATGCCGAAGGCCGTTTGGTACTGTGCGATGCTTTAACTTATGTTGAACGCTTCGACCCAGAACTGGTTATTGATGTAGCCACCTTAACCGGTGCCTGCGTTATCGCCCTTGGTCATCATGCAACGGGTGTATTCAGTAATCACAACCCTCTTGCTCATGAGTTAGTAAATGCATCAGAGCAAAGTGGCGACAAAGCATGGCGCATGCCGCTGTGGGATGAATACCAAGACCAACTTGAAAGCCCATTCGCTGATATGACCAACTTAGGCGGTCGCCCAGCGGGCTCAATTACCGCTGCTTGTTTCTTGTCGCGCTTCACGCGTAAGTACAACTGGGCGCACATGGACATCGCAGGTACAGCTTGGGTTGGCGGTAAAGAAAAAGGCTCTACTGGTCGCCCTGTACCTATGCTATCTCAGTTCTTAATGAACCGAGCAGGCATTGAGTCAGAAGATTAGTCAGCCAATAATAAACGGATAACCTGATGTCAAAGGTCACGTTTTACCTGCTTGAGCAAGAAGCAGAAGCAACCAGCCAACAGCCAGCGCACCTTGCGCTGGCTTGTCAATTGGCGGCCCAGTGTTTTAGCAATAAACAGCGCTGTGTGGTGATGTGCCAAAGTCAGGCACAAGCAGAGCAATTCGATGAGCTATTATGGCAACTGCCTAACGATCGTTTTGTGCCCCACAACCTCACTGGTGAAGGCCCGCAGGCGGGCACACCTGTTGAAATTTGCTGGCAACGCCCAAGCCAATTTAATAAGCCAGTGCTGATTAATTTGGCTGACAACATGCCTGATTTTCATGGCAAATTTAGTCGAATTTATGATTTTGTACCCGCCGCAGATGCGCTAAAGCAGCAAGCACGTGAGCGCTATAAGCATTATCGCGCCGCCGGCCATCAACTAGATACGTTACCCAGCACTGAGTTACTCAACTCACTCGCTGGTCATTAGTCATCGCAATAACGAGACCCAACACCATGGATAAAACATTTAGCCCACAAAACATTGAACAGCAATGCTACCAAGCGTGGGAAGATAAAGGCTATTTTAAAGCCAGCGGCGAAGGCCAACCTTACTGCATATTACTACCGCCCCCCAACGTGACTGGCAGCTTACACATGGGCCATGGTTTTCAACAAACCATCATGGATACGCTAACTCGTTATCACCGTATGAAGGGTGACAATACCTTATGGCAATGCGGTACCGATCACGCGGGTATTGCCACGCAGATGGTGGTAGAACGTCAGTTAAACGCCCAAGGTAAAACCCGTCACGACTTAGGTCGTGAAGCGTTCGTTGAAAAAATTTGGGACTGGAAGAAAGAATCTGGTGGCAACATAACCCAACAGATGCGCCGTTTAGGTACGTCACCCGATTGGGATCGTGAAGTATTCACCATGGATGACGACTTATCGGAAGCCGTGAACGAAGTATTTGTTCGCTTGCACGAAGAAGGCCTGATTTACCGCGGCAAACGCTTAGTCAACTGGGATCCGGTATTGCACACTGCGGTATCAGATTTAGAAGTACTTAGCGAAGAAGAAAATGGCTTCATGTGGCATATGCGCTACCCATTAGCCGATGGCACAGGTGAGCTGATTGTCGCCACCACGCGCCCCGAAACCATGCTGGGTGACACAGCCGTTGCGGTTCACCCTGATGATGAGCGTTACCAAGGCTTTATCGGTAAGCAAATCAAGCTGCCGATTACAGGCCGTCTTATTCCGATCATCGCAGATGACTACGTTGAGCAAGACTTCGGTACTGGCTGCGTAAAAATTACCCCTGCCCATGATTTCAACGATTACGACATGGGTAAACGTCATAACCTAGAGATGATAAACATTCTCACCGATGACGCCAAAATTAACGATGTTGCCCCTGAGCAATACCGTGGCCTTGACCGCTTTGATGCACGTAAGCAAATCGTCGCTGATTTAGACGCTGCAGGCGTATTGGTTAAGATTGAAGACCACAAATTAAAAGTGCCCCGAGGCGATCGCTCTGGCTCGGTTATCGAACCTTATTTAACCGATCAGTGGTATGTGGCAGTTCAAGAGCTAGCGAAACCCGCAATTGATGCCGTGAAAAGTGGTGAGATTAAATTCGTTCCTGAAAACTGGGACAAAACCTATTACCAGTGGATGAACAACATTCAAGACTGGTGCATTTCACGCCAACTTTGGTGGGGTCATCGCATCCCTGCTTGGTATGACGAAAATGGCAAAATCTACGTTGGCCGCACAGAAGCTGAAGTACGCGAAAAGAACGGCCTTGATGCCAGCGTCACATTGCGCCAAGACGAAGACGTGTTAGATACGTGGTTCTCTTCTGCCCTATGGCCATTTGCTACTATGGGCTGGCCAAAGAAAACCCCAGAGCTTGATACTTTTGTACCTAGCGCCGTATTGGTCACCGGTTTTGATATTATTTTCTTCTGGGTAGCCAGAATGATCATGATGACCAAAAAATTCACTGGGCAGATTCCGTTTAAAGAAATTTATATCACCGGCCTTATCCGCGACGAGCAAGGCGATAAAATGTCTAAATCGAAAGGCAATGTTATCGACCCTATCGATTTGATTGACGGTATCAGTATTGATGACTTAGTCGCCAAGCGCACCTCAGGCATGATGCAACCTAAACTAGCCGCTAAAATCGAAAAGAATACCCGCAAGAGCTACCCAGAAGGCTTTGCTGCTTATGGCACCGATGCATTGCGCTTTACGTTTGCTGCGATGGCGTCTACCAGTCGCGACATCAGCTTTGATGTGAAGCGAGTTGAAGGCTATCGCAACTTCTGTAACAAGTTATGGAACGCATCGCGTTTTGTGATGATGAACGCTGAAGACCAAGACACTGGCGCAAATGGCGGCGACATGGAGCTTAGCCTAGCAGATAAGTGGATTTTGGCGCGCTTCCAGCAAACCTTAAAAGACTTTGAAGATGCCTTAACGGGTTATCGTTTCGATATTGCAGCGAACTTGGTGTACGAGTTCACTTGGAATCAATTCTGTGATTGGTACTTAGAGCTATCGAAGCCGGTACTTAACTCTGAAGTGAGCACTGACGCGCAAAAACGCGGTACCCGCCATACATTGGTCAATGTACTTGAAAGCATTTTGCGTTTAGCGCATCCGATTATGCCGTTTATCACAGAAGAGATATGGCAGAGGTTGGCGCCGCTATGTGGCATTCAAGCCGACAGCATCATGACTCAGCCATTCCCAGCGCAAAGCGAAGCGCTGCGCGACGAAGACACACTAGCCGAAATGGAGTGGATCAAAAGCGTGATTGTGGGCATTCGTAATATTCGCGGTGAAATGGATATCTCACCTAATAAACCGTTAAATGTGTTGCTTCGTAACGCCAGTGCTCAAGATTGGCAACGTTTGCAAAGCAGCCGTGAGTTTTTAGGGGCGCTAGCCAAACTTGAAAGCGTTGAATTGTTGCAGCCAGAAGAGGAAGCCCCTGCCAGTGCTACCGCGCTAGTAGGTGAGATGGAGATTCTTATTCCTATGGCTGGGCTAATAGATAAAGACGCAGAACTGGCCCGGATTAACCGTGCGTTAGCAAAAATTGAAGCTGACTTTGGCCGTACTCAAGGTAAATTGAGCAACGAAAAATTCGTTAGCAATGCACCACCAGCGGTCATTGATAAAGAAAAAGCCAAGCTTGATGACTTCACTATGCAAATGACGAAGTTGAAAGAGCAGAAACAAACCATTGAAAATTTGTAAGTAGTCCCCCCTGCGCAGGCCTACTTGCCTGCGCAGTTTATTGCCATCGATATCTATACGAGCAGTACACGTCATTTAACTCGCACACCTTGTAAAATCAGTGCGGGTGAATTTGTCGCCAAGCCTGGTGTGAAAAGTGCAGTGTGAAAAGTACGGTGTGAAAAGCCTCTTGTAACAAAAATTAATTAAGAAAAGAGATTTACGACAATAAACGAAAACATTTGGTATAAATTAGACTAATAGCTGACTATTGAATAACGTCAATATGTAATACTTGCTTGATACATTTCAGCTAGTTACACGCTTTTTTGATCTAGGGGACTGCAACATCAATCGGATACAATTTGTACTTTTGTGCATCAGCATGCTGACGTGTTTTTCTTATAAAGTCACCGCTGACGTGCCTAAAAGTGAGAATGTGACAATCATCTACGCATCTGACATGCCGGTTATAGGCTTAAAACATGTCGGAGGTTATCCTGAGCTCTCTAACGCGCTGCAATCGTATCGCAATCAAAAAGATACCAGCACGTTTTTTTTATTCGGTGGCAACAGTCTGGCGCCTAGTCCGCTTTCATCCCTAGACCGCGGCACACATATCATTGATATTCTTAATAGCCTAGAGCCCGACGTAATGTCTGTCACTAAGCGTGAATTTAGCTATTTTGAAGACGAATTGTCATTACGCTCCTACGAGGCGGCTTTTCCGCTGATATCCAGTAATGTTTATGACAAACGCAGTAAAGCCAATGTAGACGGACTACTCGATTACGTCATAGTCGAGCAAAAAGGGGTAAAGCTCGGCGTTATTTCTGTGCTAGATGATAGCGCTATCACTGACTATTTATTAAAGCAGATTGTCATTCGCGACCCACAGCAAATCATTACTGAAACATCCAGAACGTTGCGAGAAAAAGGCGCTGACATTGTCATCTTAATGTATTCCTACAGCTTTGCGTTTATAGATCAGCTATTGAACAAGCAGATTATCGACATATCAGTAACAACAACACCTGAGTCCACGATCATACCTGATGAAGTATTACCTCAACATCCTCACGCCGTTGTATTGAATTACCTGAATCACTTAGCTGAAATAAACTTAAATGTGCATACCGGCAAGAAACCTAAGCTCGACATAAGCTGGGTTAGCAAAAACCTATCGGAATTTTCCAAAGAACCCATAGTTGCTGGGCAAGTAAAGGGCTATACATCTCGCTTAAACCGCCTACTCGATCAACCCATCGCTAACGTTACACAAGCTTTTCAAACCAAAAGAAGCAGTGTACGCACCGAAGAGAATGCCTTTGCTAACGCCGTGGCTGATGCATTGAAATCCTTTGCCAATGCCGATATGGCACTGCTCAACGGTGGCATCATTCGTGGAAATCGCTCATACACCAAGGGGCAACAACTCACACGCCGTGAAATCGCTGAAGAATTACCCTTTCGCAGCAAATTGGCTGTATTAACAGTGACGGGTTTGCAGTTGAGAGCTGCGATTGAAAATGGGTTAAGTGAGATTGAAAATGTACGCGGCCGTTTTCCGCAGATTTCAGGTATCGAGGTTAAATACGATTCAAGTCAAAAAGCGGGGGAACGGGTTGTGTCTATCACGCTTGATGGTAAAGCGATTGTGCCAACCCGAGCCTACAAATTAGCCACCACAGACTACATGGCACAGGGCGGGGATGGCTATCAAGTACTCAGTGCTTGCCCTCAGATTACGCTGGGATATATGGAGCCGCCAATGGTGGTTGACGTGTTTATGGAAAGCATGAGAAACAGCAAAGAGTTAGGACCAAATTTAGATGAGCGACTGGTAGATATTCATGAGTAAACAACTCCCAGCTACCAGCAAACCGGGTAAAACGTTAAAGGCGCGTGTACCTCTTAGCAGCGTATTTGCAATAGCGTTCGTTAGTGTTTTCGCCATTTTTATCAGTGTGACTATATTAGCCCATTCACGCCTGAGTGATTTTCGTGAAATCCTCGATAACCTTGCGAATAAATCGTTGCCCAACGTAGTATTTTCAGAGCAAATAAACAACCACATCACTGCCCTTTCAGCCATCAGTGATGGCCTGAGTTATGCCAATTCTGAGGCAGCACTGCGTATTGCTGAACGGAATGTTAATGACAAGATGGAGCAGATTAGAACTGTTGCTGAGCGTCAAGGAGGCACCCAGTACCTTGAGTTTCACTTGAATGCGATTGAAAGTGAAATTCTAGAGTTAAAAACCATCGCGCTACACAGGATTAAGCTTGCCAAGCAACTTGCTGTGCAGCAAAAAGCCTTGTATGCGCTCAATAATAAAGTGGTTAAAATCACGACTGCCCCATCATTGTCGAAGAAGGATATTCAAGGTTTGCAAGATTGGCGTGCCGCATTGTATGAAGCTGTTGCCCTATCTAGCAATGCCGCCAATTTGACTCGATTACAAGCCATCCGCCAATCGTCCTTTGCGGCTCAAACCATCACTGATACTTTGTATAAAAACGCCAATGCGTTGCCTATTTCCTTGCGCCCTAGATTAATTAAGATCGTCGATGAATTCACCCATATCGCCCTACATGATCAGGGAATATTTCCGTTACAAATTAACCTGTTGCGCATATCAGGCCGGGTGACCGGGCGCGGCAACTTTGTGCATAGTTTGATCACCGATTACGCACGTTTACTCAACTTTAAGTCTTATCAATTGAGTGATTCCCTTATCACTCAAACAAGCAGAACCTCTAGCCGAATCAAAGAACAAATAGACAATGTGGGGCTGTACGTCATTGGCGCACTCATTTTACTGTTAGTCATTGTATTCTTTATTCAAAATCGCGTGGTTAGACGCTTAGTTCAGCTTAATATGGTGGTTCAAGACAGGGCCAACGGCTTTAGCAATACTACGCATATCTCAGGCAATGATGAAATATCTGACATTGCCGATACCATCGACTATTTTGCCACAACCATCGAGCAGCAAAAGCTCGCCTTACAAGAACTATCACTGTTAGATGGATTAACGGGTATCCCCAATCGCAGAGCGTTAGATGAACGATTAGAGCGTGAACTAAGGCTAGCGAACCGAGAAAAATGGTCCCTGTCGTTACTCATGATTGATGTGGATTATTTCAAACTTTACAATGACAATTATGGTCATGCAGCAGGCGACACAGCTTTGGTGGCGATTGCGCAATTGCTCGAAAGGTTCGCCCAACGCAGTGGTGACTTTGCCGCCAGATACGGCGGTGAAGAATTCGTATTTATTTTGCCTAATACAGATAAAGATGGTGCGATAAGCGTTGCCACGGCGCTACTAGAAGCCGTGCGTGATGCAAACCTTGAGCATAAATACAGTCCCAAAGAAGAACATTTGACCATCAGTATCGGCGTGTCAACCTGTCAACCGCAAGATCCGAAAGACGCAGACTATGTTCAACGTTTAGCGGATCACGCACTTTATTCAGCCAAACAAAGTGGCCGCGACCGGATGGTGCATTATTCGGATATTATCACCTCGTAGTATCGCGCAAAAAACGTCGCAAATCATGCGACGTTATAAATTAGTGAGTATTCTTTTTTGCGACTTCCTGGGGAAATTGCTCATCGAACCACATTCGTATCATGTTTTTCTCATAACGTAAGTTCTCAGACGCAAAAAACGGATTGTGGCGATTTTGAAAAGACATGTCTTTCAAGTTTTGCTCACCTTGCTGAATCACAGCGCCATCGGCCCCAAGCAACTCAAAGCTAAACGCGATACGCGGAATATCAATACTTTTAATCAGGCGCACATCGTTTGCCCCACTGCCCATACCCACAAACGAAGCGGGCCAAACCTGCCCTGCTAAATCTAAGTTCGTTACGTTCATCTTCAGGGTCTGGCCTTCAGGCAAGGTTTCAGCGAGCTCTGTAATATATTCGTCTAATTGTTTAAACGTGCGCTCTTTAAAGCGGGTACGCGACTCATTTGAAGGGCGCACATCTGTGTATTTCTCTGGGTCTTGCCACGTCACATCCACTTTGGCTTGGCTGTAGGCCTGCCCAGATAACATTAACGTAACGCCCGATAACAGGACGACAGCTAGATTTTTCATATTCATTCACCTTTTATGTGCAAATTTAAGATGCGCTTGAGCCATGTTGTATATAGCATATCGCATTTAATCAAAGTCTACCGCAAACGCGCTGAATACGGCCTGAACACTATTTCACACCTTTATTTAACACCTTTAAGCGACTTATATCGGCTACTCATAAGAACAACTCATGAGAGCGCTCTCTCTAATCTAAGCCTTTAAAAGTAACATGCATTAACAATAACATTAGGGCCAAAAGCGCTATTTCATCTTGGCTTATATTAAATAGACCGTATTGCGGCGAATAAATTCGCAGTACATCAGCCGCGTGCTATCAAAATATTTAGACTTCTGGCTATTGTCCCCATTGCTAGCTTCCAAAGGCAGATAACACGACTTCAATTACCAAATAGCGCTATTGCCTAACCACCGCTCATGTATTAGTGCAGTAGCACGATTTTATAGCCGCTGGGTGATAACGTTGATGCTTGAAGGCTAACAATGTAATTAACGTCTTGATCAATCTCCAGCATTTCACTTCGTGCGAGTAATAACGGGCTATTATTCTCATCGTTATGCACCATCACAATCTCGTACTGATCACTTTTTATAGTTAAGCGCGCAGAGTGTTCAAAGGCTAAATTTTGGGTGCGATATTTCGCCGTACTAATGGTTTCATTTTGGCGTACAAAGAAGACATCAAGGTCATCATAATCTGGGTTCACATTCACCACTTGGATGTCGTGTTCGACACTTTGCGGCAAGTTACTTTCTTCAAACGTCAGTGTGACTAACTGTTGCTCCTCATCTTGGTATATCACGATCGCATTGCTTCTGCCTTGGCTCAGGCTTAGCAAACGATTTGAGAATGCAAGATTATCATCGTCACTGACCTGACCCGACAATTGATAATCACCAAAAGCGATGCCTCGAAAATCACTCAAACCATTGGCAGCCACAGACACTTGTTGCTGATTATCCTGGCCACCCTTTACATCTACGATCACGTCTTTTTCTTCAAGACTATTGTAAATGCGATATTGCGCAGCCTCATCTGTTGAGGTGTATTTATTTACGGAAGAAGAGTTGATGACTAAGTCCATTTCGATATTATTCTTTATCGCTCCAGAGCTGGCACGAATGATCATTGTGTATTCAGTGGCGTAACTAAATGCAATGGCTGAACTTTCAAACACAGGGGTATCTTCACCGGGCAGGGTTAAATACACCTGATATTCTCCCTGGTTAAACGAACTCGTATCTTCGGTTTGCCATGAGTCAAATTGCTCAAGTTCGTCTGTTGACACGGTCGCCAACAAATGTGCATTCGCAAATGAGCTGCCATTCTCACCTAAGTACACATCATAGTCTTGGTCGCTCGTCAGTACTGATGTAGCAAATAAACGAAAACGTTTATCCAGTTCTGTACGTTCAATTTCATAGGTATTAAATATCGCCGCACTGTCTTTTGCGCTAAGCACCACCAGCATTTTATGACCCGTGCTCACTTTTACAGATAACTCTTCTAGGGTATGCGTAGTACCATCATTGTCTTTTTCAGTAAAGGTCAAATCAACGTCATTATCTTCAAGTGTGAGTACACTAGTCGCATCACCGTATACGGCAGAGCCGGCGCTACTGCTCTCATCAATACTGAGAAAAACAGAGCCACTTCCCCCAGAGCCGTTGTAAAACTGCAAGTAAGGCTTGTCATATTTTTTGCTGTCTTCTTTATCATCAGAGCCCCCACATGCGCCGAGTTGCCAAGTGAGAATGAAGATGAATAAACCGCGTAAACCAGTACCTAACATGGTGCATTTCCTTGATGTTATGAGCCAATGTCGCCCGTCTTAATTCGGGCCTATCGTGTTGGCTTAATATCCTAATCACACTGCGTGAGGTGTCTCGATCTTAATTGCGAGGATTTGTGAATAATTGTAACCCTGTGGTGAGCTTTACCCGCGGGTTTGCTAGGATGCATCAATAGAAAAGTTCGCAGTTTTTATGAACTTTTGATAATTATCTTATGATCAACGTTGTTTCGAAGTGTGGGTGTGGTAAATGGGTACAAACAGTATAAAAAAGCTAGGCGCAAAGTGCATTTTGCTATGCTTTTTTACCCTCGCAAAATACGCGTACGCAGACTGCAACTCGGCCCAATGCATCGAAACTGAGAAATGGCGAGTGGGAATAGCCCTCGGCGCTGGCGCAAAGACCAATCCACTCGTTGGCGGCGATGCTATCCCTCTCGTGCTCATCCCCGATATAGCCTACTACGGTGATAACGTTTATTTAGATAACGCCGAAGTCGGCTATCAATGGATACAAACCCCGACTTTTGCGCTAGACACCTTTTTCAGCGTTAACACCGAAAAAGCCTTTTTCACCTTTTGGCACCCCAGCAATGTACTTGGCGCTTCTGGTCATTTTTTGAGTAACGCTATTGGGCCATCAAATGCGTCTCCTTTTGATGATCGCCAAGTCTCAGTCGACGAAGTAAAAAGTCGAAAATGGGCGATAGATGCAGGCGTACGCTGGCATAAACGCAGCGCCCACTCCCAGTGGCGCATCGCGTTCAAAACAGATGCCTCAAACGTGCATCACGGGCATCAATTTGAAATTAGCTACCAACACCATTGGCCGCTAAACGAGTGGCAAGTTAGCTTAGCGCCAACTGTGATTTGGAAGAGCAGCAAATTAGTTGATTACTATTACGGTGTGGATCAGCAAGATAACGTGCTCCGTGATCTTTATTACGACGCTTCAGCGGGTTGGCAACCCAGCTTAGCGCTCAGCGCCAACAAGAAGATAAACCAACAATGGCAATGGCTTATCCGAACCAGTGTGACTTGGCTTCATTCAGGGATGACTAACAGCCCACTAGTAGATAAAAAATACACAAGTACGGTATTTATTGGTCTTGGGTACGTATTCAGATGACGCAGATAGTTTCAACTCATTCGTTGGAGCACGCATAATTTGAGAGTGCTGTTAGCCTGTTTAAGCATAGTTTTAGGGGACAAAGTACACGCTGTAGAGCATGACGTTAACTGGCAAATTCAGCCGATAGTGTGCGTCACTCAGCGCGTTGGCACACAGTGCCAGTTTACGCTCTCAGTTCAGGTACAAAACGAATACCAGCAGGAATACTGTGTGTATGTGGTTAAACTGTCACCACAACGGCTATTTTGCTCCAGCGAAACGGTTGTGCAAAAAGACTTAACCCTGACCATAGATGACAACACACGTTTATTATTAAAAGACGCATTGGGTGAAACCCTTCTTCAACAACCGTTAAGGGTGAAGTCGACCCGGCGCAGTACCCGTTTTCGGGTCAACAATCCTTGGAGCCTTTTCTAATGCCGCACATATTACTTGTTGAGGATGACGCGCGACTCAGCCAGCTTGTGAGTGAATACTTGAATCAACATGATTTCACTGTGACCAGTTTAAGTGACGGCACGGGTTTGCTTGATGAGATTAAACAACATTCGCCAGATTTGGTTGTGCTTGACGTTATGCTACCGGGGGATAATGGCTTTACGTTGTGCAAAAAAATTCGCCCTGAATATCAAGGGCCGCTGTTATTTATGACGGCAAAAAATAGCGATTTTGATCATGTACTCGGCCTTGAGATTGGCGCAGATGATTACGTTATGAAACCGGTCGAACCCCGGGTGCTGTTAGCGCGTATTCAAGCGCTGCTGAGACGAAGTAATACTATTAAAGCCCCAATTGAGAGAGCGACCCAACTGCGTTTTGGTCAGCTAACGCTTGATTATCTAGCACGCAAGGTGACCCTTAAAAACGAAGATGTGCCCCTAACCAGTCATGAATTCGATATGCTCTGGAAGTTAGCCGCAAATGCGTCCCAGCTAGTGGATCGCAACACACTGTACCGCGAGCTTATCGGCAGAGAATATGATGGTTTAGACCGCTCAGCGGATGTGCGCATTTCGCGTCTGCGTAAAAAACTGCAGGATGACCCTCGTCACCCTTATCGTATTAAAACCATCTGGGGAAAAGGGTTTTATTTCGTCGCTGACGCGTGGGAATAATCTTTCAGTATGGCTAGATTGTTTATCAGTTTGTACCTTTTTATTGTGTTAGCCATGATTGGCCTAAGTGCAGGGTTAGAACGCCTTTTCAGCCATCCCCCCCAAGGCCCAACAGGCCATGTTACGACGATAATGACCTTGTTGGACGCGGCCAAAAACAATCATGACAACTTACTTGCGTTGGCCCAAAGTACCGCACTGCCCCACACAGTTGTGCCCTACAACAGTATTGGTTGGAGCGCACAAAGCGCGGCTCAGCTCAAAAATAATAAAAGCGTTTTATTGTACGACGAGCAAATGGGTGAACAGCTGTATATCGCCCTTAATGAAAACGACTTGTTAGAGCTCAATATCACACGCCCGCAAACCAACAGCCAAACGCTCATGGTGTACAGCGGCATATTCTTCGTGTGTTTAGGGGCGTTAATCGCCCTTTGGCTATGGCCATTGTGGCGTGATTTAAGTGCCCTAAAACGCAGCGTGAGTCATGTTCAAGACGATGGCAGCCTAGTGGATAACCACATTGCTAGCACATCACACATCGCCCCCATTGCCCAAGCGCTTAACAACATGAGCCTAAAGGTAAAGAGTTTGCTGCAATCGCAACGAGAGCTATCTGGGGCTGTGGCTCATGAGTTTCGCACGCCGCTAGCGCGTTTAAAATTCGCGCTTGAAGCACGACCCGCGAGCAATTCTGAAAAATGGAATGCCATGTCTCTGGATGTGGAAGAGCTGGAAAGACTCGTGCAAGAGATGCTCGATTACGCCGGTAGTGATGTGCATATTCCTGAGCTTAACTTAGCTGAAATCCCGTTGAAGGAGCTTGTAGAGCAAGTGGTTGCCCATCTGCAAACTCTGCATTTGAAAGATCATCAGGTATGTATTTCTGGAGAGAACATACTGCTACTCGCAGATGATCATTTCGTACAAAGGGCGCTAGAAAACCTACTGGTGAATGCCAGTCGATATGCAAAGTCGCGCATTTCAATCAATGTCACCCAAGACCCAGACCATGTTTTGCTCAGCATAGAAGACGACGGGCCAGGTATTCCAAAAGACGTCCAAGAAAAGATATTTGATGCATTTTATCGCCCAGATGAAGCGCGCACGCGTGCGTCGGGCGGTGCGGGACTGGGCTTAGCCATTGTACGGCGTATTCAGCAGTGGCACCAAGGGGACTGCCAAGTACACAATTCAGCGCTGGGCGGCGCTGCATTTGTATTGCGCTACCCCCGCCACGACCGCCAATCACCAACGCCCTAACACGACCTTACGTTTCTCTATTATCAGCAGCACAACATCCTGATCTGTATCAACCTTTAACATAATCGATAACGCAAACTAGCGTAATGACAGCAAAAAAATGCTAATATGCGCCGCGATTATGTGCCTTAAGCATCTCGGTTCAGTCAAGGAGCAGCAATGAGTGACCGCATTCCCGTAAAAGATATTTCCCCGGTTCAGGTGCATCGCCCTGACAAAAGCAAACACAATGATCAGTACACACCTCGCAATCGAATCTATGTGAGAGCGGTTAAAGGTGCCCTAGAAAACTTCAGGCGCTTCTTTGGTTTAGTGTTTCTATCTATTTTTGCCATTCTGCCGTGGTTGCAATTTGAAGGTAGCCAAGCCATTTTGCTTGATATCGGCGCTCAGCGTTTTCAAATATTTGGCTTAACCCTATGGCCACAAGACTTAACGCTGCTAGCCTGGATATTCATTGTTGCCGCATTCGCCTTGTTTTTCGTTACGACGTTTGCTGGTCGTGTATGGTGTGGCTTTATGTGCCCGCAAACCACATGGACCTTCATCTATATTTGGTTTGAAGAAAAAATTGAAGGCAGTCGTAACAAGCGCATCAAATTAGATGAGCGCAAGATGGACACAGACAAGTTTATCCGCAAAACCTTGAAGCACATTGCTTGGGTGAGTGTTGCGCTGCTTACATCCCTCACTTTCGTTGGCTATTTTACGCCTATCGACGCCTTATTCGTCGACTTCTTTACTTTTTCCTCAAGCTTTTGGGCAACCGTATGTGTGCTATTTTTCGCAGTTTGTACCTATGGTAACGCCGCATACATGCGTGAAATCATGTGTACCCACATTTGCCCTTACGCACGTTTTCAAAGCGCCATGTTCGACAAAGACACCTTCACAGTGGCTTATGATGCACAGCGCGGGGAACAACGCGGCCCACGTTCGCGCAAGGCCACTCGTGAGCAAAATGCTGCCAAAGGCTTAGGTGACTGTGTTGATTGTAACTTGTGTGTGCAAGTGTGCCCCACAGGTATCGATATCCGTAACGGTCTGCAATACGAGTGCATCAACTGTGGCGCCTGTGTTGACGCTTGTAACGGTGTAATGGACAAAATGAATTACCCGAAAGGGCTTATCAGTTTTACGTCTGAAACTCAGTTAGCGGGCGGTCAAACTAAAATATTTCGCCCGAAACTCATGGGTTATGCCGTTGTTTTAGTCTTAATGAGTGCCTTACTGGTCTTTGAACTGTTAAGCCGAGTACCATTGGAAGTCGACATTATTCGAGATCGTAACGCACTTTATCGTGAAACTAACGACGGCCTAATAGAAAACGTATACACCCTTAAAATACTCAATAAATCACAGCATACTCAACATTTTGATATTGCAGTGAATGGTCTTGAAGGCCACAGATATATAGGGGAACAAAGTGTCACGGTAATGGGCGGTGAGGTATATAACCTGCCAATCAGTATTGCAATCGACCCGTACCAATTAGAAGATCCTGTGACGGCCTTTAGCTTTACCATTCGTGCTCAAGAAGACGAGGACGCCGTTATCGAGCAAACCTCTAAGTTCTTGTATCGTTGATGAGTACATTTAATTTTAGCGAGCTAACGCCAGACCTTATCTTAGATGCCATCGAATCTGAAGGCGTATTAGTAGAATCCGGTTTGCTCGCTCTCAACAGCTATGAAAATCGCGTTTATCAGTTTGTTGGCCAAGATAGTAAGCGTTACGTGGCAAAGTTTTATCGGCCCCAGCGCTGGAGTGAAGCACAACTAAACGAAGAGCATAGCTTCTCGTTAGAACTCGCTGAACATGAAGTGCCTGTCGTCGCGCCCCTCGTGATCAACGGCAAGAGCCTACATTTATACCAAGACTATCATTTTGCACTTTTCCCCTCCGTCGGTGGGCGTCAATTTGAAGTTGATAATTTGGATCAGCTTGAGTGGATGGGCCGTTTTATTGGGCGTATTCACCAAGTGGCTAAATCACGTTTATTCACCCACAGACCAACCATTAGTATTGATGATTATTTGGTGAAGTCAGTGGCTGAGTTACAAAATAGTCAGCTTATTCCATCAAGCTTACACGAAGCGTTTTTCACTATTTTAGAGCAAGTGGTCGCGCTGACTAGTGAGCGTTACCACACAAGCGACATGATGCGTTTACATGGTGATTGTCATCCAGGTAATATCCTGTGGCGCGATGGACCTACCTTTGTGGATTTAGACGATTGCCGTAATGGCCCAGCTGTACAAGATTTGTGGATGATGCTATCAGGCGATCGTCAAGCTCAATCGCTTCAGTTAAGCACCATAGTCGAGGCCTACGATGAGTTTTGTGAGTTTAACCCCAGACAGTTAAGCCTAATTGAACCTCTACGTGCTATGCGTATGGTGCATTACATGGCGTGGTTGCATAGACGTTGGCAAGACCCTGCGTTTCCTCAAGCGTTTGCTTGGTTCGCTGAGCCCAAGTATTGGGAACAACAAATACTCGCGCTTAAAGAGCAGTTCTCCGCTTTGCAGGAAACTGAACTTCGTATTTAAGCTTATTCAGATTCTGTTAATCGCCAGCGCAATAAGATAAATTTTCTTTTAATACCAACTCCGTAAAATAATTAGCCACTCAGCGAAAATTTAATGGAATTGGTATAACTGGTTACAAAGTGCAGTCGGCATTTTATGTTAGCTATGCTAATCTGCCCCGAGTTATTTTTACTAAAGAGATGAATTAACAATGAAAAAAATCATACTTGCTTTTTTTATTGCGGTATTAGTGCCGCTTCAAGCATGCGCCCAAGAAACGTGGAAAGAAGGTGAGCATTACACCATCATCAACGAAACCGCCACTGACAAACCTGTCATCAATGAATTCTTCTCTTACTGGTGTCCACATTGTTTTCAGTTCGAACCCATCGCTAAAAAGATCCAAGAGAAAATGGGTGACGATGTGAAATTCGAAAAAGTACACGTGAACTTCATGGGCTTTACCAGCGGTGAAACCCAAGACGATGCCAGTCGTGCCCTTATGGTTGCTCGCGCATTGAAGAAAGAAGATTCTCTAAGTACCGCTATTTTCCGTTACATTCATGTACAGAAATCACCTATCACCAACATCAAAGATTTAAAAAATATCTTTATGGTAAACGGTGTAGAAGAAGCGGATTTCGATAAGCTTGTGAGTAGCTTTGGCGTCAACAGCATGTTGAAAAAGAACAATAAGCTCGTTCAGGAATACCGCAGTCACCTGCGTGGGGTACCTAACTTCATCGTTAACGGTAAATACCAAGCTAAGTTTACCCGTGATATGAACAACGACGACATTGTTAATTTGATTGTCTGGTTGTCGAAACAAAAATAATTCTCACGACATAATCTTGTCAGCGCATGCTGACTAAAAAGCCCCAAAAGCACTTGCTGTTTTAGGGGCTTTTTTTTATGACCATTTATTAACGTGAATTCTCATTTCAAACCGGTAAATTAAAACACCTTACACAGTGCTATGCTTAGCGTTGAGCGGTATTTCCCTTTTAAAAAAGGGTGACAGGGAACCTCATTGTGTCAATATAATACTACTTGTGCGCTTTGAAATTCGCTGTGCGATATTCACTATGTATCGGTCAGTACTTTACAAACCCTGATTAGGTTAGGTTGAATTATTCATTCCACTGAAAGCCGAAGGTAAACCATTTATGCCTGAGTATGCGTCAGATAACGTTCTACCTTCTCGTTGGTATCGTGCTGTCGCGTTTGTCGCGTTATGGTTAATTGTTTGGCTGCTAGCACAATTGATGGAATACACCGCCCACGCAAGTGTGTGGTTTCCCGTGTCAGGCTTAACCTACGCAGCTCTATTAATTATCGGTATCAGGGCAATTATACCGCTTATGCTGTGCGCAGTGATAGTGACCATACTGACTTGCATCCAGTATTCCCTCCCGCTAAATCCCCCCCAGATGATACAAGCGGGTCTTTTGTTCGGTTTGGCCCATATTTTACCTTACTGGTTGAGTGCATATCTATTTGCTTGGGTAGCCCGTCAAGACAAACTCAGTACACCTGGGCTGATTATCCTGTATATCATTCACACCGGCGTAGGGTCACTTGTTACGACTATGCTGGTGATCTTCAGCTTGATATACAGCAATATGATGACTGCGTCTGAAATAGGCCAAGCATGGTTACCCTTTTGGATCGGAGATTATGTGGGTGTGTTGGTATTAGCGCCGCTTTTTGGTGCTTTACTTAGTCGATATTTCTCACATGAGCGCTTTGATCTCGAACAATATCTAAGCCCAAATCAAACTACAACCAGCTCCGAGTACCCGCATAAAATTATCGTCGTCACCTTACTCGTCATATTAACCACTTTGCTCAATCAGTACTCAGGTCAACAAGCGAGTGCCTTTGCTATTTTCCTGCTCGTGCTGCCGCATATGTGGATAGCATGCACGGAAAGCGCACTGTTCAACCTACTCAGCTTAACTTACAGCTGCGTTATCATCGCGCTATTCGTCAACATTTTTGGACTAAATGAATTCGCCTTAATCTATCAATTTGCCATTGTGATCGTTGCTTCCAATGCCCTATTCGGTATTGCTGTACCCGCATTGATGGCACACAACGAAAAACTGCAAGCTATCGTCACCACTGATGCACTAACCCAAGCTGCGTCGCGTCAACATTTTATGCAACAAGCTGAACGAGCAGTAAATCGCAGCCAAAATGACGAGGTGCCGTTGTCACTTATCATGTTTGACATGGATAACTTCAAAAAAGTGAATGACACCTTTGGCCATAGTGCTGGCGACAAGGCCTTGCAGAAGGTTTGCCGGGCGGCGCAACTGTCCTTGCGCCCCACAGACTTACTAGGGCGTTTCGGCGGCGATGAGTTCGTGGCGCTACTGCCAGATTCAACCATTAACGATGCTCAGCAAGTAGCACAGCGGATTTTGAGCAATGTTAACGCCGCCGAAGTCGCTCCGGGTCAGCCGATAGAATGTAGTTTTGGTGTCGCACAGCTTAAACGCAATCAGAACTTCACAGAGCTATTTAACGTAGCCGATAGCGCGTTGTATAAAGCCAAACAAAGAGGTCGAAATACAGTCGTTAATGAAGATGGAGTGGAGCTTAAATCTGCCAGTTGATAGGCGTACGTCCGCTGTCGAGCAAGATTTGATTGGTTTGAGCGAAATGCCCACATTCGAAAAAGCCACGATAAGCAGATAATGGGGATGGGTGCGCAGCGGTTAAAATATGGTGCTTTGATGCATCAATAAGCCCTGCCTTTTTCTGGGCATGACTGCCCCACAACAGAAATACCACGTCTTGAGCATGCTCATTGATAAGTGCAATCACTTTGTCGGTGAATCTCTCCCAGCCAATCTTGGCATGCGAATGGGCTTTACCTTGCTCAACGGTGAGCACGGTATTAAGCAAAAATACACCTTGCTCAGCCCAAGCTTGCAAACAGCCATGCTCAGGCACAACAAAATCAGGAAAATCGTGCTGCAGTGCTTTGTACATGTTTTTCAAAGAAGGGGGTGTTTTCACGCCTTTTTGTACTGAAAAGCTCAAACCATGGGCCTGATTAGGCCCGTGGTAAGGGTCTTGCCCAAGAATAACCACTTTGATTTGATTAAACTCGGTGCAACTAAAGGCATTAAATACGTCTTTAGCGCCGGGATAAACCACTTTACCGTTCGCTCGTTCGCTCGCGATAAAGTTCATCATGTCGGTGAAGTAAGCTTTCTGCTTTTCTTCACCGAGTAGCGTGTGCCATGTTGCGGCTTGCGTCATTTACCCAGCCTTATATAACCGCTTAGCCTAGTAGGCTAAACAAGTGCTTTTTCAACACGTCATAATCGCTTGGTAAATCCACAGCGAAGCTTTCTTTGGTAGAACAGTCAACCAGAGGTTGCGGTAAACTAATCGGTTGCCCCAATACGTTTTCGACCGTTTCGCGGAACTTAGCAGGGTGCGCCGTACCAAGGAATATCCCTGTATCGCCTTCATCCATATGGCGAAGCAATGCTTTGTAAGCAATCGCCGCGTGAGGCTCTGTCACATAGCCTAACTGCGCAAGTTGACGCATAGCCACTTGGGTATAGTCTTCGTCGACCATGTCACCTGACAGTATTTCACGTGACAAATAACCTTGCTCGATGATGGCTTCAATACGCGGCCAGTTATTTGGTTGGCTAACATCCATCGCGTTAGACATGGTCGCTACTGTATCCTTGGGATCCCACTCACCGGTTTTCAAATAACGCGGCACGGTATCATTCAAGTTAGTAGCAGCCACAAAGTGCTTAACAGGTAAGCCCATGGTTTTCGCAATCATGCCTGCGGTCAAGTTACCGAAGTTGCCACTAGGCACTGAGATAACCAAATCATCACGCTGCTCTTTGCTTAGCTGAGAAACGGCTTCAAAGTAGTAACAAACCTGCGCGACTAAACGGCTAATGTTAATGGAGTTAGCAGAGTTAAGGTGCAAACCTTCACGCACTTCAACGTCATCAAACGCACTTTTCACCATTTGCTGACAAGCATCAAAGTCATCTTCAATCGAGACAGTGTGAATGTTGTCACCTAAGGTGGTGAATAGCTTCTCTTGCAGTGGGCTAATTTTGCCTTTCGGGAATAAGATAACCACATTGATGTTATCTAAACCATGGAATGCATGAGCAACGGCAGCGCCAGTATCACCAGAGGTAGCAGTCAAAATCGTGATTTTTTCGCCAGCGGCAATTTCGGTTAAACATTGAGCCATAAAGCGGCCGCCGAAATCTTTAAACGCCAGTGTCGGACCGTGGAATAACTCAAGGCTGTAAATATTATCTGTTACTTTTGCCAATGGCGCGTCAAATGCGAAAGCGCGCTCAACGATGCCCTGTAAACGATCTCTAGGGATTTCATCACCAATCAGCTGGCTTAAAATTTCAACCGAGCGTTCAACAAATGGCATATCAAGAATGGCATCGATATCATCAAATTTTGGCAAACTAGTAGGGAAATATAACCCTTGGTTTTTGCCTAACCCTTTTTTAACCGCTTGTGCAAAGCTGACTTTGTCCGAAGGGTCTTTTAAATTAACTAGTTCCACGTTTCTTACCTTATGTGCTTATTCAACTAAGCGTATTTTAATATTATGCTAGGCGCTGATGTCTTTTGCCACAGCACCTTGTTCATCAAGCTGACACACATGGCTAAAGCCGGTGTCATTTTGGATATAATTCTCTTGCAACCACGTACTGATGGTTTGCGCCTGTTCAAGGTTGTCGCACACGGCAAATACGGTTGGCCCAGATCCTGAAATACCAAACGCCATAGCGCCATTTTGCATCGCAAACTCACGTGACTCATCAAAGTGCGGCAATAAAGATTTGCGATACGGTTCTGCGATAACATCCGTCATCATACTCACCGCGAGCTTCTCGTCTTGGCGATAAAGCGCATCCACAAAAACAGCCAACTGACGGCCAAATTTCAACGTATTTGGCATAGACACCTGCTTCGGCAAAATATCTCTTGCCGCTGCGGTTGATACCGTAATACCTGAATAACACGCCACCCAATACCAATGTTTGAACGTTGGCAATTGTAAGGCAAGCGTATCGGCTTGTTCTGCCATTAAGGTCAAGCCACCTAAGTAACAGGGTGCGACATTATCATAATGCACACTGCCACTGATCTGACCTTCCAATTCGCCCATAATCAGCAGCAAATCATGTTGGTTAAATGGCACCTCGCCCAATAACTGGCCGTAAAATTCATTTAAACCATGCAGTGCGGCCACAACCGATGCCGCACTTGACCCTAAACCACTGCCAATAGGCAGATGTTTATGTAAGGTCATTTTGACTGGCGGCAGCTCGACGCCCTTTTCGCTCATCACTTTTACAAAGTGTTGATAGCAACGGGTCACTATGTTGGTGTCAGGATCCGCTGGTAATTTATGAGCAAAAGCACCTTCTACCGCAAGGCTAAACTCGTCAGCCAATTCAAGGTCAACTTCATCCCCAAGCACTGTGCCGTCAACGGGCTTCAACGCAGCACCTAGCAAATCAAAGCCTAAGCTAACATTACCTGTTGAAGCTGGGGCAAAAGCGCGAAGCGTTTTACCCATCATGTCATTTAATTCGCTCATTACACGTCTTGCTTCCATGGCATGGTTCTAAGTACATCAGCAAAAACACCTGCAGCTGTTACCGCAGCGCCCGCCCCATAACCACGTATTACGTAAGGAATAGGCTGATAATAATTACTGTGGATCGCCAACGCATTTTCGCCTTCTTTGATCACAAACAGAGGGTGATCTTCACCCACCGCCTGTATCGAGACTACGCATTTACCTTTGCTGATAGAGCCTACGTAACGCAGTACTTTGCCTTCTTCTTTGGCCGCGTTAACTTTATCTGTGTACAGGGCATCTAATTCAGGTAGCTTTGCCATGAACTCGTCGATGCTGCCGCTATCGTCAAAGTGCGATGGCAACACAGGCTCAATTTGAATGTCTTCAAGTTCAAGCCCTAAGTCAGCCTCGCGAGCCATAATTAATAATTTACGGGCCACATCCGTGCCGCTTAAATCATCACGCGGGTCTGGCTCAGTAAAGCCGTTCTTTTTAGCAATTTCAGTGGCTTGAGAAAGCGTTAGACCTTCATCTAACTTGCCAAAGACAAATGACAATGAACCTGACAAAATGCCTTCAAAGCGCTGAAGTTCATCCCCGGCGTAAATCAATTTTTGCAAGTTATCGATTACCGGTAAACCCGCGCCTACTGTGGTTTCATACAAGAACTGGCGATTGGTATTTTGCGCTGTTTCACGCAATTGCTGGTAATATGCGTAAGACGCAGTATTGGCTTTCTTGTTAGGCGTAACGACATGGAAGCCGCTATTCATTAACTCAACGTACAGCTCAGCAATCACTGTGCTGCTAGTGCAGTCAATCACCACCGGGTTTACCAAGCTGTTGCGCATCACAAAGTTTTGCAAAGCATCAACAGAAAGCGACTGCTCGCTAGCATTTAGCTGGCTTGTCCAATCGGCGCTTAAGTCCACTCCGCCCGCTTCTAATAAAAGTTTGCGGCTGTTGGCAATACCATAAATTTTCAAGCTTATGCCACGTTCGAGTAACACCGCTTGCTGGCGAGCAATTTGCCCGAGCAACTCTTTGCCGACCGTACCACAGCCCACTAAGAACACATCAATCGCGTGTAAATTTGAAAAGAAATTCTGGTGAACCACTTTCACTGCTTTTTTCGCTTTGCTGCTTTCAATTACCGTTGAAATTGAACGCTCAGACGAGCCCTGAGCAATCGCCACGTTGTTTACCCGCGCTTGCGCTAATGAGCTAAAGAACTTAGCCGCCAAGCCTTGTGAATGGCGCATACCGTCACCCACCAAGGTCACAATCGCTAAATCATGACGTACTTCAATTGGGTCGAGTAAGTTATTCGCTAACTCTAATGCAAACGAGTCTTCTAACAAGTCTTGAGCGCGGGTGGCATCTTTACTGTGAATACAAAAACTGATGCTGTACTCAGAAGAAGATTGCGTAATAAGGCTGATCGAGATATTCGCATTCGACATCACTTCAAATACACGGCTGGCCATACCAACCATGCCTTTCATACCTGGGCCCGCCACATTAAACATGGTCATGTCATCCAGATGCGAAATACCTTTAACGCTCGTCCATTTGGTGCTCTTTTCGTTGCTGATAAGCGTGCCAGGAGCCGCTGGGTTAAGCGTATTACGAATAAGGCAAGGAATGTGGTGCTGGGCAATCGGCCCGATGGTTTTCGGGTGAAGTACTTTCGCCCCGAAATAAGAAAGCTCCATGGCTTCTTGATAGGTCAGTTTGTCGAGCAATACCGCACCATCAACCTGGTTAGGATCGGCATTATAAACACCGTCAACGTCGGTCCAAATCTCACAACATTCGGCATCGATACACGCAGCTAGAATAGCGGCTGAATAATCAGAGCCATTGCGCCCTAGCGTGACTTTCTCACCTTCGGCATTTACGGCCACAAAGCCTGGCATAATAAGCACTACGTCGCCTGAGCTATCAACGTCACTAAAACGTGCTTTGCTCACGGCCACATCGGCGATGCTATCGAGGTAATCGCCTTCTGCTAAAATCAATTCAGCTGGGTCGATAATTTGGTTTTTGGTGCCAAGGGTGGTCAGTATCTGGCTGAAGATATTAACGCTCATGTACTCGCCAATGCTCAAAATCTTAGCGACCACAGATTCAGGCGCGCAGCGTAATAACGCAAAACCTTCAAGGTGTTGATTCAGCTCATTCAAAATGCGTTGAATGTAAGGGGCAAGTTCACTGTCATCGAATTCAGGTAGGGTATCTTTTAAATCATCTAAAATACCGAAAAGCACCATGTTCAGCTTAGCGAACAACTCGCCGTAATCTTTACCACTACCCGCTTCTTCACATAACAGAGATAGCGCATTGGTTACGCCTTTAGGGGCTGATAACACAACAGCTGCGCCGTTGCTTGCGTGGGTATCCAAACAGATATCTTTAACCCGTAAATAACGCTCTGCATCAGCTAATGACGAACCGCCAAACTTCAACACCTTCATTTATTTTGCTCCTCTGGTGGTTGTTTACGCAGGGCTTTCACCGCGTCGAAACAACCATTAATTAACTTTTTGCTGCGCTAAATAACAAAAAAGCCCGCTATATTTGCGGGCTTTATGTCTGTTTTATGTGCACAAGCCAGCGATCACCTCAAAGAGGTAATAATCATAATCATGCCGGTGGTGCTTGTTATTATTTTCGAATCTACGTTCATGGAGCTCAATTTGCCGTATAGACGTCTATATGTCAACCGTCTAGACGTCTTGTTTTGATATTTTTTATCCACAGATTAGATCTAAAGAAATAACGGAAGATTTAGTTGTTACTTAATAAAATCATACACTTAATGATTAATTGGGGCTAATAAGCGTGTGAAAGCGTGGATAATCGGTAAAATTCATAACCGCTTTATTTGTTACAGGCAGGAAAATAATAGCTTGAATGAGGTTCGCGCGTGTTTTTGTTGCTGCTTATTTAGCAAATAGTATCGTTAACACAGCCTATTTATATAGGCCTTGTTAACGGGGTATTACCTACTAGGTGTCACTTAATTGGAGTATTTCCACTTCACGCGCGATAGCTATAACCTATAACCTATAACCTATAACCTATAACTAGCGAGTTTTTTTTAACTTTACCGTTTTCCTATGGCCACAGCGCTTGTAATAAACCACGCGCCCATTCTTTCTATTTTTATGCTCTGAATAAAATCTAGCGTTAAGACGCAGAGCGACGACCTGTTTCCTTCTCGGGCACTTCTGCAAGCGGTTGGTTCGTCTTTCCACCTGCGGTTAGCCATTCGTCACCGCACAATTTAAGTATGTGCTTGGGCATCACATCGGGTTGTTCATTATCTATAAGGGTATCCAGCACTTTTTGCGTTACTAGTACAATCCCTTTTGGGGTGACGGTAAAGCCTTGTTGTTGAGCTATGTCTTTGTCATTCAGAACAAACTCAGCCGGTATATTTACCCCCTTATCCACAATCACGTTTTCTAGTTTAGCGCCAAAGCCGACTGTGACGTCAGGCAGCAACACGCATCTTTCTATTACAGCGCAAGGGTCGATTTTGCAGTTAGTAGACAATACCGATTGTTTGACACTGCAGCTGTCTAGACGACAACCCGAGCCGATGAGTACTTGCTTAATATCACACTTAGCCAAGTCAGAGCTGTTTGTGATCTCCACTGGGGAATTTGCGAACGCACTGCCCCATATCGGCCAGGCAGGGTCGGTAAAATTAAGCATGTCGCGGTTATTGAGTAAATCTAAGTGGGCACGCCAATAGCTGTCTAAGGTGCCAACATCTCGCCAATAAGGTATTTGATCGCCGCTAGGATCGCGAAAACGATGAGCGAAAACGCGATGCTGCTGAATAATGCTAGGGATCACATTCTTGCCAAAGTCATGTGCAGAATCAGCGACTTTCGCGTCTTTTTCTAACAATGAATACAACACATCAGCATTTACAACATAATTGCCCATCGACGCTAAGCAGTAATCTGGTGCATCAATTAACGCGTGAGGTGTATCAGGTTTCTCAGCAAATGCCGTAATGCGGCCATCACGCGCAGCACTGAGTACCCCGAGTTGTTTGGCAGCATTTTTAGTGGGCACTTCGATGCAAGACACCGTCATATCTGCGTTGTTATTCACATGGGTAGCTAACAGTTTACGGTAGTCCATTTGATAAACGTGATCACCCGAGAGGATCATCACATACTTAGGCGCTTTCCCCTTGATGTAGGCGATATTTTGAAAGCAAGCATCTGCAGTACCTTGATACCAACTCTGGTCATTTTGCTGGGAAGCAGGCAGCACATCAAAACAACCGCCGACATTGCTGTTCAAGCGTCCCCAATGGTTCATCAAGTGACGTATTAAGCATTGCGATTTATATTGTGTCAGCACGGCAATTTGATTCAACCCTGAGTTCACACAATTAGACAGAGGAAAATCAATAATTCGACAATGACTGCCAAACTCTAATACGGGTTTAGCACGCATCTCCGTTAGCCCATCAAGGCGCGAACCCTGACCGCCAGCAAGCACTAATACCAAGGTGTCTTTTACTACCGTTTGCATATCTGCTTCCACATTCATAACAAGCTCCGATAAAGGTCGTCCCTGACCAAGTGTTGTACTGTTCGTTAAGCGCTAACGCTTAGTAAATGAGTCACTTAGCGAACCTTAACCAGAAATTTCGATTTTTCGTTGCAGCTCTTGAGCTTTTACCGATTTCGGTAAAGTCACCTTGAGCAAGCCTTTTTTGAACTCGGCTTTTATTGCATCTTGGTCAACGCTTACCGGTAAACTGAAACTGCGTTGAAAGCTACCGTAGCTGCGCTCCATAATGTGAATGTTGTCGTCCTTGTCAGCTTCATTTTCGTAATTCTTCTGACCGCTTAAAGTCAAGATGCCGTCGGATAAATCTAAGGTAATGTCGTCATTATCAAGGCCGGGCAACTCGGCGGTTAAGGTATACGCTTTTTTGTTCTCAGTGATATCAACCTTTGGATCCACAAAATCTAGTTTGCTTTCGCCCTTTGCTGGTGTCTCTCGTACGAACGGAAAATGCGAACTGAAGTTTTGCACAAAATCATCCAGAAAATGTTGGCCAAACAAATGAGGAAACTGGCCGGAAGGTTTTTTGTCAGTAGAACGATTCGTTAAGTTGATATTACTCATCATCAATCTCCTATCAAAAATTTGAATGGGGTTGGCTGATAAGCTTGCTAACACGACATCGCCTATCAGCTCATAAAATTAAACTCGATTTTATTGATCCTCATCTTGATCCAGATCAATATTCATTGTTGTTTTATTGAGCGCTTGTAAATCATTATAAAAACACAGGATGAATGATTAGATTGGAAGGATGGAAGGATGGAAGGGGATTAAGGGGATAAGGGGATAAGGGGATAAGCAGCGAGCATAAATTGAGACCGTTTTTGATAAAACGTTACCTTTTAGTACTAAGCGTTGGGCTTTGCCTGAAAATAAATGTATAAGTAACACTGCTTCACCCAGAGCCAATATACCGAGTGCCGCCACCTAAAACCCTGACCTGCCCCATGAAATTTAAGTAATGTCTTAATGCAATATGTTTGCGAAACTTGTGTCAAATACCTTGAAAAATGAACTTGCGAACAGACTTGGTAAAGTGGCCATACATATAAACGCTAACTGACAATATCAACAATTTTTTCTCTCAAAGAGAGACTTGAGATGAAGTAAACGGTTTAATGTCATTTAAGAAGTCATTTGGTTTTACTAAATATCCCGCCGAAGTGGCAGAGCGGTTAAACCGCCGACATTTATGACTAAAAATCTTCAGTGATTTATCGACCATAGAATGACAATATATACAGGTCGTAAACAGTCATAAGCCAAAAGAGCGAAAAGCAAAGAGTACGTAATGAACGCGTTAATTGAAAAAGACATTCAGACTATCCAGTCTATAGAAGCTGTGCCGCATATAATGAAGATGCTGTCAGATGCCACCGGATTGCGCTTCATTTGTATTGCACGGGTTACAGATGAGAAGTGGACGACCTGCGCGGTATTCGATCAAGTTAACTTCAACCTTCTTCCTGGTGACGAGCTTGATATATCAACCACCTTTTGCATTCAGGTAAAAAGGTCAACTCAGCCGATTGTTATTGAACATGCTTTAAAAGATGATCACTACAGCAAAAGCGAAATTCCAATCATGTATGGGTTTGAAAGCTACTTTTCGTTTCCCATTTACAATAAAGACGGTGATTTTTTCGGCACGCTGTGCGGTTTAGATCCCCTACCGATAAAGTTGAAAACGGTTGAGATTCAACAACAAATTAAGTCATTCGCTGAGTTGATTTCTCGCCAGATTGAAGTTGACGAACAGCTTATCACTGCCCAATCCGAGTTATTCAACGAGAAAGCAGCGGCCAAACTTCAAGAGCAGTACATTGCCATTCTAGGGCACGACTTAAGAACGCCATTATCTGCTTTGACTATGGGGGTCAGTTTTTTAAAAGATCAAGTAACGGACGCCACCTCTCAAAAAATACTCGCACGCATGGACAGCAGCGCAACAAGAATGAAACGCTTGATTAGCGATGTGATGGACCTAACCCGAGGTAAAATGGGTAACGGCATGCAGTTAAACGTTAAGACGGTGAACAACCTAGAAGATATTCTTACCCATACCGTTGATGAGCTCTCTGGGCTGCACCCCCAGCGTGAAATACAGACTCACATTGATATTAAGGGCTCGGTTAACTGCGACCCTGAGCGAATCGCCCAGTTGCTATCTAACCTGTTAATCAACGCCATTGTGCATGGCGATCCACAGCAAGCTATTGAGGTGACATCACAGATAGAGAGCGGACTATTCTCACTGAGCGTGAGTAATGGCGGCGAGCCAATAAAACCAGAGGTGATTGATAAACTGTTTCAACCTTTTTGGCGCAATGAAAGCAACAAGCAAACCGGCGGCCTAGGTTTGGGTTTGTTCATTGCTTCCCAAATCACCTCTGCTCATGACGGTACATTATCCGTTTGCTCAGACGACAGCAGAACGACGTTCACGTTTCAGGCAACTATTGGCATGAATGCGCTTGAAGGTTAGTGAATGATGATGTCTAGCGCGTCTGTTGTTTTTTCTGCTTTTTATTAACTCACCTGTTAAAACGACTAACAAATCTTGAATAGGGCTGTCATCAGCCCTGCCCAATACGACTTGATAAAGGCATATCGTGCCGCCCCCATGTATTACACTGGAATGCCATTTTGACTCCCAGATAAAACTAAGAGAAAACCTGCTCAAAGCACGAGAGAAAATTCAAGCGACCTAGCTAACGCTTTCAAAACGACACGGCGTAAGCAACACCAATATAAAACGTATCCAATCAACGCTATAAACACGAGCCTAAAAGAAACACTGTAAACTCGATAGGTGACACTGCGCCCTACCCTATCTTTGAAACTAGCAGAGCGATAGCCAAAAAGGGATAACGTCGCTATTAAAATGCGCTTGAAGCTCCCCTAACAAACACATTTCATAACTACCTAAACCTAGGCGCTTGCCTAACAACTGACTTAGCGCGCCCCTGCCTTCTCAGCGCTCAATATTCCTGTCAAAACCCCCAATCAGCCTGATTTAAAGTACTTAAATTCTTGTTGTTGGAATATCCACCTTGAAGTCGGTCTGAGCTATTACGAGATTTTAAATACGGATGTATTTGTAACTTTGTTGAAAGTGAGTTCGGTTGCAAAGGTGTTGAAAAAGAATGTGTATAACAGGCCCTTTAGGTTAAGGGCTGTGATGGGGTAAGCAGTGATAGGGTCTGAGTACTTTTTGCGGCAACCGTCTCGCCTATTAAAAAGCATTATGCCCCTTTTTATTAATAATCCTTTTAATTTAGAATGCAAATTGTACTGTATATTTATACATGATATAAACACTAAGATAATTTGAAAACTAAATAACTGATACACACGTGTTGTTTCATCATTTCTGACAGAATCGACCGCTTTTGTGTATTTGCTAAGAGAAAGTAATAATCTGCGATGCATGACAAACTGATTCAAAAACTCGAAATCCTCTCAGATGCAGCTAAGTACGATGCATCATGTGCAAGCGGTACGGCTGGTAAACGCAAGGCTGGGAAAACTGATAAAACGGGCATTGGTTCGCTTACTGGCGGTACAGGAATATGCCACAGTTTTACCCCTGATGGGCGCTGTGTCTCTTTACTAAAGATACTAATGACGAACTACTGTATTTACGATTGTCACTATTGTATCAATAGAGTATCAAGCAGTGTTCAACGTGCTCGTTTCACTGTGAAAGAAACGGTAGATTTGACACTGAATTTTTATAAGCGCAACTACATCGAAGGCTTGTTTCTTAGCTCAGGTATCGTCGGTTCCCCAGACCTTACAATGGAAAGCATGGTACGTATTGCAAAGTCGTTACGTATCGATCACGGGTTCAAGGGGTATATACACCTTAAAACAATTCCCAATGCCTCGCCGGAACTACAGGCTGAAGCGGGTTTATATGCCGACAGGCTAAGCATTAATGTAGAAATGCCGACCCAGCCTTCATTAAATAAATACGCGCCAGAAAAAGATCTCGGCGCTATCCATAGTTCGATGAATACTCTAAAAGACAAAATAGCCGAGCATAAAGTAGACAAAACGCATACCGGTAAACGTCCTCCTCGCTTTGCCCCTGGCGGACAGTCTACTCAAATGATCATAGGGGCCGATGGCTCAAACGATAAAGTCATTTTGGGAACGAGTGTTAAACTTTATAGCCAACAGAAGCTACGCCGCGTTTATTACTCTGCCTTCTCGCCAATACCAGATGCGTCTGAGGTTTTACCGCTCAAGCCAGCGCCTTTGATCCGCGAGCACCGTCTTTATCAGGCTGATTGGCTATTGCGTTTTTATGGCTTTAATCTTGATGAAATCTTGCACGATGACATGCTTGATATGGACCATGACCCTAAACTCGCGTGGGCATTGCGCAATCGTCATGTATTCCCAATTGATTTGAATAAAGCCGACAAACTAATGTTGTTACGAGTACCTGGTCTTGGTGCGCGCACCGTACAAAAAATTGTAGCGATCCGCCGTTATACAAAACTTAACTGGATGGATCTCACTAAAATGCGTCTGCCATTACAAAAGCTAAAACCTTTTATTACTGTGAATGATTACTCACCTGCAATTCACTTACTCGATAGCAATAATTTTGAGCTGCAGTTCAAACAGCCGAAACAGTTTGAGCTCTTCGGCGCCTAAATAAAGTAGCCTCAACATGAAAACAATTACCATCACTTCCGTGCCCGGCTATAACGAGTGGCGCAAAGCATCAAGAGAATGTTTAGCGCAAGCTATCTCCCCTGAAAACATTATTTGGCAAACGTCAGAGTCAATACAGGACGACTTGTTTGGGCATCCTGAAGAGAGTATTGCGGCCCCTAAAGGGCAGATGAAACACACTATTCCCAAGTCAATACTAATGCTTTTTAAATATGCGCTGTGTCATCGAGATGCAAGCCGCTTTGCACTGTGTTATCGGGTTTTATGGCGCGTTATTTTCGAGAACAAAAACCTTATTCAGCTAAAAACTGACGAAGATATAATGCAGCTTGTTACCTTAGCCAAAGCGGTAAAACGTGATGCGTACAAAATGAGTGCTTTTTTAAGATTTAGAGAAGTTGCGCTTGACGGACAAGAGCATTTTATCGCTTGGTATGAACCCGAGCATTTCAGCTTAGAGGTTAAACTCGACTTCTTCCAAACTCGCTTTAAAAATATGCGCTGGTCGATACTGACGCCTTATCGGGCTGCTCATTGGGACACTGAAAAGTTAGTGTTAGAAGATAATCCCGACCCGAGTGTGTGTCCTGATGAAGACCGTATCGAAAAATATTGGCTCACTTATTACACTAATATATTTAACCCCGCCCGTATCAAAAAGAGCGCGATGCTAAGCTCAATGCCCAAAAAGTACTGGAAGAATATGCCTGAAACAGCACTAATTGACGATATGATTCGAAATTCAGATGCAAGAGCTCGCAAGATGATAACAGATGGGAATAAACGCTAAGTTCGATGATATGTATAACAATTTGAGTTCTTCGATAGCGTTGGATTTCGGGCGATATAATGACGTGATATAAAGAGAGGTGATATAAAGACGCCATAATAAGGATGGTCAATTTTAAGCCTAAACGACACTCGATTTATGTCTCATAACGAACACATTCCCTACACATCTTGTAGCCTAGCTTCTTACCTAAAGGCTGACCTTAAACGCCATTTTTTCCTCAAAGCACAGTATTCCAGTAAAAATCCTCAATTGACCTGACTTAAAGTCCTCAACTCTTCTTGTAGGAAACTCCACCTTGAAGTAGGTGAGATTTAATAAGTCGTTTTAACTATGGGTGTCTCTGTCAGTTGATCAAAAGAAGAGAGTCCTTTACTTGAGAAATATTTACAATATTACCCGTAAGATAGTTAGCGAATTTTTGCTAAAGCGATTGTGATGACGCAAAAACACATTTTTCTTTTTCGTTGTAATCAGCCTACAAGCTGTATTACAACTGCAACTCGAACAATAACGTCAGAAATTGACAAAGTAGGTCTATGGTTTGCACTGAAATATTAACTCACAATCTGAAGGGGTACATTATGAGCAACAAACAATTTATCACGAACGTAGGTATTGGACTTGCCGCCGCATCGGCAGGGATTCTAGCAAGAAAAACACTACAAAAATCGTGGGAAAAGGTGACTAACGAACCCACCCCGAAAGACAAGGAAAGTGAAAACACTGACCTTAAAGAGGCTGTAACGTGGGCAGTAGTGTCAGGCATTGGTGCTGGTCTTGCTAGAATGGCGGTTCAATATGTAATCGACAAACGCCAGTCAAAATAACGCGATGAAACCCTTAGCCTTTAAGGTACAGGCACTTACAAGATGCATCTAACCAAGACAGGCATGTTTCTTTGCTCAGTGTACTAGCCCAGAAATACGTTTTTAACCGGCCAATTATGCCTGTCTCAATAGTCTTCAGTAAAAATCCTCAATCGCTCTGACTTAGAGTATATCAACCCTTCTTGTAGGAAACTCCACCTCTAAGAGGAGTGAATTATTACGAAATTTTAATTATGGATGTCAATTTCAGTTAGCAAGTTGTTAGTTTGCTCGCTGGTAACGAATTCGGCACCAGCCTACTTTATCAGGTATCGACTCACAACCAAGAACCTCCCAAATTCCTACTTCTTCGAGTTCGCGTTTCTCCTCTTCACACCTTTCACAGGGTATGTCTTTTGTATACTCCATTTTATCTTCCTTAAGTGAGGCCACAAACTAAAGAGCGATGTGCTTCAAGCACAGCTGAATAGGTGTTTTTACTACCATCAACGTTAGCTATGCCTGCGAAATACAGCTTTAATGCCTCTTGCCTGTTGGCTGATGTTTTATCCGATTCATAGGTCTGCCACTTTTCGTTTATTTCGCTTTCCAAACCATTCAAAAGATTTGCAGCAGAGGCAGCTTCTATGACTTGCGGCCATTTTTCATCGGCGAGAAAAGATGCACATTTTAATGTGTGTAGCGCTGATTGATTTTGTCTTGCTAACTCTTCCCGATATTTTGCAATCGAGTTTTGAGCTTTATCCTCAAATCCACTTTGAATAAAGCCTTTTGTTGCCATAATTTTGGCCGCGGTGCCAGTAGCAAAATATTGACCAACTTTGAGGCCCGCGGGGTTAGGGTCTATTGCAGTTCCTGCTGGAATAGTAGTATCTATACTGGCAATCACTGAGGGGTAAACGTCAACTTCCTCATCTCCATCGCCACTCGAACCTAAAGGAATGTAGGATGCTTCTATACGTTTATATCCGATATTTATTGATGGATTATCTTGTGTTATCCCTATTTTAAAGCCGAGGTTAGTGCTAGTTCCAAAAAACATCCCCTCTTTTTCACCTTTTAGTTCTTCAGATTCATCGGTGGTGTAGTTGTAATTTGTAGCACGAGATGTAACTAAGTTTGCCGCAACTCCTGTGGCATAGAGCTGTTGGACTTGCGGAGAGAATAAACCTCCATCAGTTCTAATTGATGAAACTACAGGAGGTAGCGCACCATTCTCATAGGCTGGTGCTAAATACCCCTCAACTCTGCTATAGCCGACATTAACCTCTGCTGGCGTTGTTTCTATTTCCGCAATACTGAGTGATGTTTTAGTTATAAAGACAACTTCTTCTGTTGATGTACATGCTACTACCGTCCCTAACAAAATTAGAATTGCTGTAAGCTTATTGATTCTCAGGAATCTCATTTTGACTTTCCTTTATATTGTCCATTAAGATCAAGACGTCGTTTTTTATCTTTATCGTTGTTTCTTTTGTGTAGCCTAGACCAATACCAGTGCTTATAGGGTTAGTACTGAAAAGAATTCCAACGTTCGATAATTCAGCCAATTGGCCTCCGGTGTCTTCGTCGCCCTCATCGATATCAAGGGTTAAATCTACAAATCCAATAACGCGCTTTTTTCCTTCGTCATTTACGAAACTTACCGCGCACCCTGAAGTATTCAATAAAACAACGAATAGCAGGCATGAACATATATTCCTTTGGTAACTATTGGCCAAGTAGACATTGAGGTTATACATTGATAAGCGAGTTTATAACTGGCAACTTGTTAGTGAAGTGACCGTTCTGTGGGATTTTCGGTCGATAGAAAGCTTGGCTAGACATTTAAAACTCCTTTTTAAATTGAACACAATCCTCGTGTTTATTAAACGTATAGATTAAAAAATAGTCAAATTTTCTTAGGGCTGATTACATAGGAAATGGGTGTCTGAAGTTTTTACTTTCTAAGTTAAGGCCACTCAAGCCCATGATAAATATAAAAATCACCTATGATAATAATCCCTGAAACATCAAAGCACACTAGTATCAAGAAACGGATTCACACCATTAAAAAGCAACGGTCACAACCAGCGTTTTAATGCCCTTTTTGGGGAATCCTCGTAAAAATATGCCTCGAGGTATTGCGTATTCACTCAAAGACTATTGTGAATTAGTAGACACGACAGGCTGATGCATTCGTGATGATAAGGCGGGTCATATAGATAACATTCACAGCCCTATTCTACAAAGATTAGGATTAGATTCTGCTCAATGTTCAACATTAGCCACTAAGTTTGAAAAACACTTATGCTACGCCTCAGGTGCGAAGCAAATGATGAATGCGTTCAAGCGCCACACCCATCATCAACGGCTGCGAGGAATGACGAAAGCGAAGGAGCTGTTAAAGCGCGCCTAAATCAATTTCGAACAGTACAATCATGCATATCTTGTAGCGTTGACGCTTGTCTAAAAACTGACCTTAAACGCCGTTTCCTTCCTCAACGCTCAATACTCCATTGAAAATCATTAATCGGTCTGACTTAAAGTGCATCAACTTTTCTTGTAGGGAGTTCCACCTTGAAGTAGGAAAAAATAGTAGGTTATTTTAAAGATGGATGTCTCTGCAACTTCTCTGTAACTTTCTCTGTAACTCCTACTGTTTGAAGTCTATTCTTCACACATAGTGATTATCTCACCGACTATTGTCCTAAGATCATCACAGACCTCATCTTCAGCAATAGTCTGAATATACTCCTCTTTGTCGAACTTCACTTTAAAGTGGCGCTTAATCTGCTCGAAAACAGGCTTAACATCATTACTAAAGAGAGCCTGCGTATTTCCTTCTCTATCTGAGTTTTTATAATTTTCTGGTACAACCAAACCGTGCTTTTCTATAAGGTATTGATTTACGTCGTCAACATCTTTGGTTATTTCTGGATTTTTACATTTACTGGTAATGTAGCGACTTATAGCCTCCGGTATAACAAGGTAGTTCTCGATTTCTCTTCTTCTCAGAGTTCTATATCTCATAATAATATGCTTTTTAGAGTCATCATATTGAGCATTATTTCCATTTTCATGCAATTGCGCAGAGGTAGTCGAGTAATTCTGATCATCCAAGTCACGAAGGCTATAAGCGCAAATAGGCTGACCAGTTTCATGAAGTATTTTTTGATTTAGTTCTATGATTAATGTTTTTCTTTCTTTATGTTTTTTATTAGTAACCCACACTACCAAGTTTTGTGGCCAATTATTTCCTAAACTTCGGCATACCGATTGAAGAATACGAGCATCGCTATGATTTTCAACTAGCAGTATTCTTTTATACTCTACAATAGAATCAAGTAGTGGAAAATACTTGCTACCAAGCCCTTCTAGGACCAAAACTTTTTGCTCATTGTTTTTTAGATAACAGGCCCTTGAGTCATCTACATGTAGCACTTTTTGATAATTCATGATTTTAATCAAGTCAGAACTATGGCTTACCATAAGAATTTGTTTGTTATTTTGCTCACAAATCTTCTCTAACTTTTCTATTAAAAGTGCTTGAAGAGAGGAATGTAAATGAGCGTCGGGTTCATCTAGCAAAAGAATGTCATTGTTTTTATCTAAAGCTAGCGCAAAGACACTTAACCATTGAAGAAAGCCACTTCCCTCAACCATCAAGTCTCGCTTACTAGTAGCTTGTTTTTCCTTTTCTAAAGTATTTGGATTTTTAATCAAATCTATTACGTCAACAGTTACAAAGTTATGAAACTGGCTGTCAAAATCATGTACATAAAGTTGCACGTGAAAAACTTCAGATAATATTTTTTTTAACTGTCGCCATTCTGTATCTACTTTCCAAAGAACTTCTTGATCTGCTTTTGTTAGCCTCTTTTTTTTCGGATAAAGCTCCTTTCTCTTTTTGTCGATAACGGCTTCGTGATCTTTATGCAAATCAAGCAGCAAGTTCCGAATTACAGCGCCTGCTTGACCTTTGCCAATAAGCTTCCTCCTATCTGCTACTGAAAGCCAACTTTCACTTTCACTCATTCCCCCAAAAGGAGGGAGGTATGCGATAGTTGGGATTTTATCGAAGCCAGAGAGGTTCGAATCGGACATTTTTATAGCGAAGTTGTTGCCGTTTAGCGTGTATGCCAACTCAAGAAAAAGTGAGTTACCGTCACTATTCTTCCAACCAACTTTTATTTTAAGTCGATAAGCCCCATTTGCTTTCTGGTCTTTCCAAAGATATTTTAAAGAAGGGATGCTAATAGGAGAAAAGGATTCTGGAGCGATTCCAAGACCTTTACCTTCTACATTGTAATCTTGAAGAAGTGACTGAGTACCGCGATAATTAATTAGAAGAATCTTTGCATACTCCCACACAGCTAAAGCATGTAATAAACTAGTTTTTCCAGAGTTGTTGACTCCAGATACTAGAGTTACACCTTCTTCTTTTAGATCGACTTCAATTTCTTCAAATTTTTTAAAGTTTGTTAAGGTAATAAGATTCAACGTATACATCCTTGTATCGAGTACTAAGTTATTAAGCGAAAAAGCTTATTATATATAGCTTCTCATGATACTTACAAAGACACTCATAATAAAAACCTATAATTTCAGCAACTGCATCGAATCTACAGAGCATCATTTTTCTTAGGAAGTGCCGTAGGCGAAAAATATGCCGAATCCGCTATGCGACCGAACTAGAAAATATTTGAAATAAGGCGTGAAAGCAGCTGTCTAGCAGTGCTTATAAAATCAATAGATATAAAAAAGCGAACCAAACGATTCGCTTTTTATGAGCAAAATTCCAAATCCTACTCTTCCATGTACGTCTCAATACTTGGGCAAGAGCAGATCAAATTACGGTCCCCGAACACATCATCGATGCGGTTAACCGAAGGCCAGAATTTGTTTTTCGCTACGCTGGCGACTGGGTAGGCCGCTGTGTGGCGATCGTAGCTGCGATCCCAGTTGGCGTCGCAGATATCATCTAGGGTGTGAGGTGCGTTGTGCAGTGGGTTGTCAGTTGCGCTCCACTCACCTGACTCTACTTTTGCCGCTTCTGCACGAATGCATACCATGGCTTCGATGAAGCGGTCTAGCTCGACTTTGGCTTCTGATTCCGTTGGCTCGATCATCAGCGTACCCGCTACTGGGAAGCTCATGGTCGGTGCGTGGAAGCCGTAATCGTTTAGGCGCTTGGCGATGTCGACTTCGGTGACGCCTGATGCTTCTTTGATAGGGCGTAAGTCGATAATACATTCGTGTGCTACGCGGCCATTTCGCCCGCGATACAAGACGTTGTAGTGGCCGTCTAGCTTATTGGCGATGTAGTTGGCGTTTAAAATCGCCACTTCAGTGGCTTTTTTAAGCCCTGCACTGCCCATCATTTTGATGTACATGTAGCTGATGGGCAAAATAGATGCACTGCCCCAAGGCGCTGCGGATACCGCGCCATTGCCGGCACTGGTGTTGCCGGTGTCGATCACTTTATGGTTTGGCAAGAACGGCGCTAAATGGGATTTAACCCCGATTGGCCCCATACCTGGGCCGCCGCCACCGTGTGGAATGCAGAAGGTTTTGTGCAAGTTCAAGTGCGATACATCAGAGCCAATGTAGCCAGGTGAAGTAATGCCTACCTGTGCGTTCATGTTGGCACCATCAAGATACACCTGACCACCAAACTCGTGCACTATGTCGCACATTTCTTTGATGGTTTCTTCGTACACACCGTGGGTAGATGGGTAGGTGATCATGGCGCAAGACAGGTTGTCTGCTACTTCTTCGGCTTTTTTGCGTAAATCGGCTAAGTCGACGTTGCCATTTTTATCACAATTTACCACCACCACTTTCAAGCTAACCATTTGCGCTGACGCAGGGTTAGTACCGTGAGCAGAGCTTGGGATGAGGCAAATATTACGATGCCCTTCGTTGCGGCTTTCGTGGTAACGCTGAATAGCGATAAGACCAGCGTATTCGCCCTGTGCACCTGAGTTGGGCTGCATTGAAAGCGCATCGTAACCTGTGATATCTAGCAACCATTCGCTTAATTCGCTGAGCATTTGGCTGTAGCCTTGTGCTTGTTCGATAGGCGCGAACGGGTGCAATTTACCAAACTCAGGCCACGTTACTGGGATCATTTCAGCGGTGGCGTTCAGTTTCATGGTGCACGAACCTAAGCTTATCATCGAGTGATTAAGCGCTAAGTCTTTGTCTTCTAATGATTTGATGTAACGCAGCATTTCAGTTTCTGACTGATAGCTGTTGAACACTTCGTGGGTCAAAATGTCGCTGGTGCGCACTAAATCAGCCGGAAGGGACTGACTGCCTTTCGCCACAATTTGCTGATCAAGTTGGTTAATGTCTAAGCCGTGATCGTCGCCTAACAACACGTTGAACAGGTTTTGTAGGTCATCCCGGGTGGTGGTTTCATCAAGGCTGATACCCACAGCGCCGTATAAATCACTACGTAAATTCATTTGCGCGGCATGAGCTGCAGCGACTATCGCGTCTTTTTTGTCGCCAACATTCACGGTAATGGTGTCGAACCACGTGCTGTTGGCTAAGCTCACGCCTTTGTCGGCATGTTGAGTAATACCGGCAGCAAGAATGTCTGCAAAGCGGTGAATACGTGACGCAATGGTTTTTAAACCATCTGGGCCGTGGTACACAGCGTAGAACGATGCCATGTTGGCCAGTAACACCTGAGCAGTACAAATGTTTGAGTTGGCCTTTTCACGGCGGATATGTTGCTCACGCGTTTGCAGTGCCATCCGCAAGGCTGGGCGACCACGCGTGTCTTTTGACACACCAATAATACGCCCAGGTAAAGAGCGCTTGTAGGCATCTCGCGTGGCGAAAAACGCAGCGTGTGGCCCACCGTATCCCATAGGTACACCAAAACGTTGAGCAGAGCCCAGCACCACGTCTGCACCCATTTCACTTGGCGCTTTAAGTAGCACCAAACTCATGATATCAGCCGATACCGCGACTATGCCTTTGTTTGCCTGTACTTGAGCGATGATGTCGGTTAGGTCATTTACTGCCCCTGTGGTGCCTGGGTATTGTAATAAGGCACCGAATACATCATGCCTGGCTGCATCTGCCGCTTTGCCCACAACGACGTCAAAACCGAACATATCCGCACGGGTTTGAATCACATCAAAGGTTTGCGGGTGTACATCGTCGGCCACAAAGAACAGATTTGATTTTTTGTTTTTCGATACGCGTTTAGCAAGGCCCATGGCCTCAGCTGCAGCGGTAGCTTCATCTAGCAATGAAGCAGAGGCAAGCTCCATTCCAGTTAAATCAATGGTCACTTGCTGAAAGTTAAGCAGCGCTTGCAAACGCCCTTGGGCGATTTCCGGCTGATAGGGCGTGTACGCTGTGTACCAACCTGGGTTTTCTAGCACGTTACGTAAAATAACGTTCGGGGTTAGGGTATCGCTGTAACCCATACCAATGTAAGAACGGTTTACTTGGTTCTTGCTGGCCACGGTTTTCAAGTAGGCCAAGGCTTGTGCCTCAGTTTGGCTTTCACCCACGTTTAGGCTTTCTGCCAAACGAATACCTTCAGGTACGGTTTGCTGCATTAAATCGTTCAACGAGTCGGCACCAACACATTCCAACATGTCAGCCATTTCAGCTTCACTTGGGCCAATATGGCGGCGAATAAAATCTTGCGTTTGCTCTAACTGCGAAAGGGAAAAATTAGCATGTGGCATAACTGGCTTACCGATTCCTTAAAACGTGAGTGGCCTAAATCAAAGCAAACAACTTTGATTTAAGTAATATATTTGGTGATACAAGGGGCAGTGTTAGCCTATGTTGCCGTTGGCAAGGCACTAACTCTGCTTAGAAACATGAAAAACAACCGTCGTTAAAACAACAAAGAGCAACACTAGGTTGCTCTTTGTATTAACGAATACTTATTCTTCTTCGATGCTGTTTTCGTAACCTTCAGCGTCAAGCAGGCCTTCAACTTCGTCTGCATCGTCTGCTTTGATGCGGAACAACCAACCGTCGCCGTATGGGTCAGAGTTAACTAGCTCTGGGCTGTCTTCTAGGTCTTCATTTACGCCAACAATTTCGCCGCCAATTGGCGCGTAAACGTCTGATGCCGCTTTTACTGATTCCGCAACAGCGATGTCGTCGCCCGCACTGACGGTCGCGCCAACGTCAGGTAATTCAACAAATACCATATCGCCCAAAAGCTCTTGGGCATGCTCGCTGATACCGACAGTAAACGTACCGTCGCCTTCAGGGCGAACCCATTCGTGAGTAGTGGCATAACGTAGATCTGAAGGGATATTGCTCATAGTTGTTCCTAAATATTGAAGTCGTTAGCTCAAGCTCGGCAGCAACAAAGTACTGCCGCACCAGTTGATTTCTTATAAAACGCTTTTGCCATTTCGCACAAAGCTGGGTTTAACCACATTTACTGTAACCCACTTTTTGCGCATTTCCACCTGTGCGGTATCACCTACTGAAGCAGGTACACGCGCCATGGCAATACTGTGCCCTAATGTGGGTGAGAACGTACCTGAGGTGATAATGCCCTCGCCGCCTTCCACTTGTACGGCTTGGCCGTGACGAAGTACGCCTTTTTCAGTGAGCACTAAGCCCACTAGTTTGTCGGTACCGGCGGCTTTTTGTGCTTCTAAGGCTTTACGGCCGACAAAGTTACGCTCTGCTGGCTCCCATGTGATGGTCCAGCCCATGTTGGCTGCAAGGGGTGAAATGGTTTCATCCATATCTTGGCCATAAAGGTTCATGCCTGCTTCTAAGCGCAGGGTATCGCGCGCGCCTAAACCACAAGGAGCAACGCCTGCATCTAATAGCTTTTGCCAAAAGTCAGCGGCTTGCTCGTTAGGCACCATTATTTCGTAACCTGCTTCGCCTGTGTAACCTGTGGTCGCAATGAACAAATCTTCAGCCTGCACACCAAAAAACGGCTTCATGCCTGCAACGGCTTCATTTTGAGCTGATGAAAACAAGGTTGCGGCTTTCTCTTTGGCTTGGGGGCCTTGTACGGCGATCATGGCGAACTCTGGGCGTTCGGTAATAGTGACGTCAAAGCCTTCTGCTTGCGCGTTCAACCAATCCATGTCTTTTTGGCGCGTGGCTGAGTTAACGACTAAGCGGTAGTTGGTGGTTTCAAAGTGATACACAATCAAGTCATCTACCACGCCGCCTTCTTCGTTAAGCATACCGCTGTAAAGGGCCTTGCCACGCTCTTTCAATTTCGCTACGTCGTTAGCTAATAAGTGACGAAGGTAGTCTTGAGCTTGCTCGCCAACCACATCAACAATGGTCATGTGAGATACGTCAAACATACCGGCAGTGCGGCGCACAGCGTGATGCTCTTCTATTTGTGAGCCGTAGTTGATCGGCATTTCCCAGCCGTGAAAATCAACCATCTTAGCGCCTGATTCCAAGTGCTTACTGTGCAAAACCGTTTTATTTGGCATGTGACTTATCTTTTTGATTAACGTGATTGCCAGTATAGGTAGCTGGTTTGGTCACAACAAATTGAAAATATTAATGCTTACATTAACATTCCTTATCTATACAATTAGTTTCATCAGGTTAGCTAATCTATGTGGTGAATAATGAAACAACTTTCGTTGGATAACTTACGCACTTTTGTGACCGTGATTGATTTAGGCGGTTACGCCAAAGCCGGTGAGTACCTTGGGCGCTCGCAACCCGCCATTAGCCTGCAAATAAAGCGTTTGGAATCACAGCTTAATAAACGCTTGTTCAGTAAAGCGGGGCAGCGCCACGAAGTGAATCATGACGGGCTGAATTTGTACCATCAAGCGAAGAACATGTTGGCGATTAACGATGAAATATTCCGCCAATTTGAACCCGCATCGATTCGCGGACGACTGCGTTTGGGGATACCAAGCGAGTTTGCGACCACACTACTTCCCAGCATTGTGGGTGAATTCAGTAAATTATACCCAGATGTGTCGTTAGAGGTGACTTCAGCGTTAAGCAAGTCGTTACTCAGTGAAAATCAGCGCCAAGACTTTGATTTGATCATGGCATTGTTGCCTCATAACCAAACGGTTGATGGCGAATTACTGCTGGATGATGACTTGGTGTGGGTTGGCAATCGAAACCAAAACTTTACCAATAACACCTTGAGTTTGGTGCTCGCGCCTGATGGCTGCATGTATCGAAGTCGCGTTATTCAAGCGCTAAAACAGCAAACTACTCAGTGGCGTATTACCTACACTAACGCAGATTTAGCCGGTATTACCGCTGCGATAAACCAAGGTTTGGGCATAACCGCGCTCGCGCGAAGTAGTGTGCCGAAAGAGTTGAATATTATTCGCCATGAAATTCTCCCCGATTTAGGCAAAATTCGTATTGCGCTGTTCAATCAAGCACAACGCTATTGGCAAGCAAGCGATAAATTGGCTGAGTTTATAAAGTCGCGTTTAGGCGAAATGTAATCAGGGAAAATACTGGGGCTAGAGGCCAAGTTTAGGTTTGGGGTTAGGTCTAGGTTTAGGTTTAAAAGAAGTTAAATACATGAACGAGCAACGAAACGTATGGAGGTTATATTGGCAAAGAGCCTGACCTAGTAGCTGAAGAAAATGGGATTATTGACGGCAAGTGCTCGTTAAATGGCAAATGCGCGTTTAAAAGAGGGCTTTGTGTAAAAGAGATTATCTAAAAAGGAGAGCTACCGAGCTTTAAGTCAGCCGGTTAAAACCAGAGGCGAAACGTTTAGGATGATATAAAAACGTTTACGCCCCAGAGCGCAATAAAAACATACCAACACAGGCGACTAACAACACGACTGAAAAAACCTCGCGGTTATATTTTCCATGGTAATAAGCTTTACGGCGATCTTTTAATGCCTGATATACACCCGATTCGTCATGCTCTGACTTTCTATCGTACATACCGTGCTTCATTCTATTATCCTCTGCATTATCTGCTCATAATATATTTATCGGCGTTATGGTAAAAAAACAAACCGTCAAACCGAAAATATATCAATCTATGTATATTGGATAATATAATACCCTTTTAGTTCAATTTCATCTTTTTTTACGAAATATTAACAACTTAACGTGATGAATAGTTCTAAAACGGACTAAGCAATGGCTGTTTTAGCTGGCATTTACCATACGAAACGGAGTTGCCATTAATCGTCAGACTTTAAACGCACATAAGTTCTGTATTTCTTTTTTAGCAGTTTATCTATGTAACGGGTCAATTTGATCTTGTGACTAATGGCGTCATCTAATGCATCAGTTAATTCAGTGAGCATGGTCTTGTAATACGTCACATCTTTTAGCACATCAGGTCTGGTTTCGCCTGAGGCGGATGTTGATGGTGCCGCAGCGGGCTGGCCATCACTTGGCGCCTGCTCTGGGGCTTGTTCTTCTGGCACCTTGTTCTCTGGTAGAAACATTTCATCGGCGACTTCTTTCACTACCGCTTCTACGGCATCTTCGTCAAACGTTTCGAGCTCTTCAAGGAATCCATACAGTAGGATGCGGTCCATCAGGGTATTAATTTTACGAGGCACCCCACGGGTGAACACAAAGATTTTGCTGTAGGCATCGCTTGAGAATAACGTTTTGCCGCTATAGCCAGCGTGATGCAATCGATACTCTATATAGGCTTGGCACTCGTCTTCTGTTAACGGGGATAAATGACAAGAGGCCACAATACGCTGACGAAACTGCTCCATATTCGGCGCGCGCAATATGGGTTGTAATTCTTCTTGGCCCAATAAGAAACTTTGCAGCAGCGGCTTACCGTTCTTTTGATAATTCGACAACATGCGTAATTCTTCGATGGTTTCTAAGGGCAAGTTTTGCGCTTCGTCCACCAGCAATAAGGCGCGTTTTCCTTGTTGGTGCAACTGGGTAAGGAAGAGTTCTAAGTCCCCTAAAATGTCGGATTTAGTGCTGCCTTTAACGGGGATTTCAAACTTACTGGCGACCATTTTCACTAGTTCGTCAGGGGTCAATTTGGGCGTCACAATTTGCGCTGCTACGATGCCGGCTTCCATGGCATCCAGTAAGCTATTGGCAATAGTGGTTTTACCTGTGCCAATGTCACCTGTGATAACGATAAACCCTTCAGCTTGTGACAAACCGTACTGTAGATATGACATAGCTCGCTTATGCCATTTACTAGCAAAAAAGAAGCTAGGGTCAGGCGTGAGCTGAAAAGGCTTTGAATTTAATCCGTAATAATTTTCGTACATAAAAGCGCTGGGTCCGTTGGGCAAATCGCACTAGCAAATATCATCTAAGCTTAAGCTATCAGGGTAAGACTTAGCAACGCCTATACAGATAAAGGCTTAGAAAGTTATGCGCCTGGTATGAAAAGTGTGCCTGCCAATACAGTCAGCACACGGTTGTTAAACACGGTTGCTACACCACGTAATAATAAATCGAGAAAAAGTGGCAAATACACCCAGCCGTCACAAACACATGCCATATCGGATGGGTATAACGAATTTTCTTCGCCACGTAAAATATCACCCCAATGCTATAACAAAGGCCGCCCGCAATCAGTAGCCAAAGCCCTTCAGTGGGCAGCGACATATACAAAGGGTAAATAAAGAAGACTGCTAACCAGCCCATTAATAAATAGGTTGCGACAGATATTTTTGGAAATCGCCCTGCGGCTAAACACTTAAAGCCAACACCAATAGCGGCTAAGGCCCATATGAGCGAGATACCAATAACCCCCACCCAGCCACCAACAGCAAGCAACATAAAGGGTGTATAGGTGCCTGCAATCAATAAGTAAATAGCACTGTGATCAATCACTTTTAACACGGACTTCGCTTTGGGGTTTGAAAATGCGTGATACAAAGTAGAAGAGAGAAACATCGCTATCATCGATGCCCCATAAATTAACGCAGCCACTTGCGCCAAGGTATCAGCGGCGCGAGATAATAAGAACACCAAGCCAACGATAGACGCGATACATCCTATGCCATGGCTGAGCGCATTTAGCCACTCCTCCACTATTGTGTACGGCTTTAGATGAATTGTGGGTGGCACCTGTTGTTGCATGCAAAAACCTCAAGCGTTAAATGACCAAACAATAGTAGTGTTTCAGCGAACACTTGTACACTGAAGAGTCTGTTAGGTGTCATTTAGTTCAAATATCCTGGCGCGATGGCCAAATTATCGACTTTGTTTAAGGTAAAACGATTCTGTAACCACAACTGATATTCTGCGCCTTCAAGTACACCACGCTCAGTGCAATCAACGTTCCAGCGCCTAAGCAGATACCCGGCCATTGCGGCCCGTACATTGATCAATAGTTGGCTGTTTTCCATGCCGTAATCCATTTCAATCGCCGTGGCATATTTAACGTTCTTGGGGTGAGGCACAAGTTGCAGCGGAATGAGGCGCTGCCATTCTTGGTCAGCCAATGCCTGCTCGTCCTCTTTACCGGCTTCTTTTATCGTTACTTTACTGATACGGGTTAACACAAAGTCTCGAAAACTTTGGCTTTTACGATCAAAGGCGCGTACATGCCAGCGCAGGCCATTATCGACAATAGAGTGTGGTACTAACTCTCTGGCACCTGAGCCACTTGAAAGTGAGGTATAAATCACACTGACTGCTTTTTTGTTCAAAATGGCTTGCACCAAACGCGCAACAATAAAGATATTGGGTACATTGAGGTTTGATGGCGACTCTACTGGGTAGTGCACATCCCCTATTCCATCAAACCCATCGGATATGTTGTTAGCCATTTTCACTAACGTTCGCGTGGCGTCATGTTCAAATACCGGCTGAAACTGTTCGGTTTGCACATAGCGTTTTTCAATACTGTGGTAGCGCATATTCTTAGGGGCAAGTTCTTTATAAATATTGAAATCCCGAGAACCTGCTGACAAACCCACTTCGAATCGGCTTATGAGATCTTGGCGATATATCGCGCCTTTAAAAAGTAAACAAAAATCGATGTAAGCAAGTCGTTGTTTTTGGGCAAAACCAAGTTGTTCTAGCATATGTCTTCAAACTGAATGTAGTGTGCCCACAATATGGTTTATTTTAAATCGGTTGTAAAGAAGCCGTAGAATTTAAGACCTAACAGAAAACAAGCCCCTAGGCGCGCAGCTTGCTGCGACCTAGGGGTGTCCACTCGAATCGGATTAGGAATGTGCGGGGGTAGATGCTGATTCAGTATCGGGTTTGGCCCTAAGCCCTAATAAGGTCAGTAGGTTAATGATGCCTCGCTTAGCGTCTATTTGAATCATCAGCAAACCAGGGATCAAGATAAGGGTAATGACAGTGGCAAACAAAATCCCGTAACCGAGCGAAGCCGCGGCCGGAATCAAAAATTGCGCCTGCATGGATGTTTCCCCCAACAAAGGCACCAAACCGGCGTAGGTCGTCACCGAGGTGAGTAGCACGGCTCGTAAACGGCTAGTGCAAGACGCTACAATTGCATCATGCACGCTTAAGCCTTCTTCTTTAACCAATTCGTTAAAGCGCGAGACCAGCAGCAAGCTGTCGTTCACCACCACCCCGCTCAAGGCAAGAATACCGTTTAGTGACAATATGCTAATGGTTAAGTCATTCCACCAATGACCGAGTATCGCCCCTACAATACCAAAAGGGATCGCCACCATGATCAGCATGGGTTGAATATACGATTTGAGCGGTATCGCCAAAAGCACATAAATGACCAACAATGCCGCAATGAACATAGTACTCATGGAACTTGTAGTTTCGCTTTGCTGCTCTGCTTCACCGGCAAAATACACGTTTAAGTTTGGGAATTGAGCTGTTAATTCCGGTACTAAATCACGGCGTAAGTTATCCACTAACACATTCGATGCGATGACATTCTTGTCCACTTGGGCGCTTAAATAAATAGCCCGTAAACCGTCGATGCGGGTAATTTCGTCCTGCTGATATTCACTGCTTATGGTGGCGACATTCACTAAGGGCACAACAGTGCCATCCGGTAAACGAATGCGCGACTGCATGATGTCGGCTGGGGTTTGACGAGCATTCTCTGGGTAACGCACCCTCACCTTCACTTCATCTTTATCACGTTGGTAACGCTGTACTATCGCACCACCGAAGGCTTGCAATACCTGCTGAGACAAGCTGGCGGTGTCCATGCCTAGTGCGCGGCCTTGCGCATTCAGAGTGAACTTTAACTGTGGCTGACCGGGATTGAAGTTATCGTCAATGCCATTCACCCCTGGGGTGTTTTCAAGGCGCTCTTTGAATAATGCACCTGCCGCCATAACGGTCTCGTCATCCCACGCTTTGAGCTCAACCTTAAAGTTATCAACCATCTTGCGGGTGGCTAGAATTTGCAGCTTTTTGCTGCCCTGCGGAGTGCCAGATAAACGCTGCCACTCTTTGGCGAACTCACTGGCGCTAAATGCGCCGCCACTGATCAATTCAACCGTTACACTACCACTGGTATCACCGCTGCTAACGACCTGCAAGCTAGTGATTTCGCTTTCTTGGCTATCAAGTTTAGCCATCAGGTTTTTCTCGGCTTGTAGCGCCGTTTGTTCAAGCATAAACAAATTAGTGTTGGTTTGACCAAACGCTGCATCATTTTGCATGACTAAATCGGCGCTGACTGTGTCCCCAGGAATACTTGGAAAGAAGCCGACTTTAACAACCCCTGTCATCGGCATGCCAATCACCAAAATCAAAAAGGCAATAAACCCTGCCACCACGGCATAGCGAAAACGCAATGAATACTCGATGACCTTGCGATAAATATTGTCACTAAACCAATTTAAACCGTAATCAGCACCGTGCTGCACTTTAGACCACAAACCACTGAGGCCTGCTTTTACTTGGCGCTGGGTATCAATGTGAGCTAAGTGCGAAGGCAAGATGAGTTTCGACTCGACCACTGAAAGCAGCAAACAGATCGTCACCACGGTGGCAAACTGAGCGTAAATTTGCCCTAACGGCCCTGACACATTCGATAACGCCATGAAGGCAGCTACCGTGGTGAGCACACCAAATATGGTCGGTACGGCTACTTTCATTGTGCCTAAAATGGTGTTGTTGAGACTGTCGCCGTGCTGCCTGCGCGTGCTGTACACACTCTCACCAACCACAACAGCATCGTCGACCACTATGCCTAATGCCATAATGAAGCCAAAGGTGGTCATTTCATTGATGGTCAGCCCAGCGTAGGTGTCAGTCATAAAATACAAGGTGCCGAAAAATACAAACGGCAAGCCACCTGCTACCCAAAGTGCCACTCGTACGTTCAAAAATATGGCCAAAATAACGAATACCATTATGATGCCTGTAACCGCATTTTTGGTCAGCAGCGACAGGCGCTCGGTGATCATGGTGCTTTTGTCGTACCAACTAGTGAGTTCAACGTTTTGTGGCAATAACCCGCGCTCGTGCCAATTGTCGATCACGCTGTGCGCTTGCTCAACAATGGCGGTAATATCGCTGTTGTCGTCCATTAATATTTCAATGGCCACAGCGTTTTGTTGGTTGTATCGCCCTAGTGAGTTTGCGTCTTCAGCAAAGGTATCCGTCACCTTAGCGACGTCACCCATTTTTATTTGCGCGCCGCTTGGTGTGGTTAACAATACAATATTGGCAAAGTCGCTTTGCCAATAAGCCTGATTAGCGGCTTTCAAGCGAATAATTTTGCTACTGTCACGCAAGCTCGTTGACAACGGGCTTGAAGATTCTTGATTGATCACATCACTAATGTCACTGATGGTTAGGCCATACGCCTGCAATTTCCCTTCGTTTATCTCCACTGACATCATGGGGTCTAGCACACCCTTTTGTTCAACATCGCTGATGCCGGACTGAGCGAGTAAATCCGCTTTAAGTAGTTCCCCTAGGGTTTGCAAAGTATGGCGGTCTCTATCGCCATATAACTGTATCGTTAAGGCGTGATCTTGGCGTCTGGATTTATCGATGACCGGCTGCTCTGCATCTGCAGGGAAGTTATTGATGGCATCCACCTGGTTTTTAACGTCTGTGAGTAATTCATCGAGCGAATAATCAGTTTTCTTCTCGATACTCACGTGACTACCTGTGGCGTCAGAGGTTGAGGTAATGCGCTTAATACCCGGCACGGTTTCCAGCGCCTCTTCTATTTTTAGCGCTATGCCTTCTTCGGCCTGCAATGCATCACCGCTGTCGTACTTCACAGAGACTGATATTTTGTCTGGTTCAAGACTGGGAAAAGCCTCTTTGCGTAAAGTTGAAAGAGACATAACCCCCATCACAATCACACTGACCAATAACAAGTTAGCCGCCACTGAGTTATTAGCAAACCAAGCGATAATGCCGTGCAACGGATTGTTATAACCCGATGACAAAGGCGATTGATGCTGACTCATAACGTCTGCTCCTTGTTCACCGCTGAAGGCTTGCGTTCTACCGCCGCTGAAGGCTCAACCAAAGGCGTGACCTGCATGCCGGCTAGATAGCTTACCAACGGGCGAGTCACCACCTTGGCTTCGCTAACGCCATCAATAGGCTTGATGTAGACGTATTCACCCCGCTCGAAAACTTTATCAGCCACCACATTAACTAAAATATTTTGCTCATTTACAAACCAGACTTGTCCATTTTGAGAGACCGCAGAAGCAGGCAACTTCAACACGTTACTCAGTTTTTTACCTGTAATTTCAGCTGATAAAAACGTTCCAGGCAGCAAGGGGGTCGCCTGTTCAAAGGGCTTGTCTAGGGCCACGATCACGTTGCGCTGACGGGAGTTAGCATCTAAATGCTGTTCGAAACGGGCAATATAGCCTATCCAACGTGTGCCCGTGGTCACATCTTGCAAAGTGACAGGCGCAGCCAATTCACCGCCTAAATTTTGCCACTGGGTTAAAGATAAAGGCACGGCTATTTCCACTTTATCCGTGCTGTTAAGTGTGGCGATGGTATCGCCAATATTTACGTAGCTGCCTAAATCGATATCTCGGCTTAAAATAACGCCGTCAAAGGCGGCTGATATACGCGTATTTCTTTCATCTCGCTGGGCCGTTTTTAATGCAAATAAAGCGTTATCAGCATTGGCCTGGGCTGCCTCTAGTTGTAACGTGCGATATACCAAGGGTGAACTTGGCGCTTGGGTAACACCTGAACGCTGCCATTCACGTTTGGCTTGTGTCCCTAAATCTTTTTCTTCCTGTAAAGCAAGTTCCGCCTCTGCCAGTGTGGCTTTCGCACTAGCCAGCGCTTGGGCGTATTGGGTGCTGTCAAGCGTAGCTAACACGGTGCCTTTTTCGACGATATTGCCTGTGGCGAACTGTGAACTCATGTCAATCACTTCGCCTTGCACCTGCGCTTTTAGCGTGAGTGCCCAGTGAGCTTGAGCTTCACCGTGCCCGGTGACATAGGCCTGATAATGACCGGGGGTGGCGAGCACCACGGATACGTTTGGTGCGCTAACCTTCGTCTCTGCTGGGCGCGGCGCATTAGCGCTCTCGGCCATTTTGTAGCCGTTATACATAATAGCTAAACCAATACACACGACTGCAACAACAGTGACCAGGATTGGGGTTGGCGAAATTTTCATGAAGATACTCCAAGGCCCAGTGCGAGGCCTAAATCAATGCGATTGGTTTGTAGGGTGTAATTAAGTTGTGCTAGTTGAGCTTGCAGGTCATACACAGTTTGTTGCACTGTGAGTAAGTCTAAAATGTTGACTAAACCTTGCTGGTATTTGCTTTGATAGTTACTGAAGCTGCGCTGGGCGCTTTGCAATGCACTGTTTATTTGCGCTTGCTGGGTCTTAAGGGATTGCTCTTGCCCTAAGGCATTTTCTACTTCGTTAACGGCCGTTAATAGTGTGTCTTGATAGTTCCAAAATGCCTGTTCGGCATTGAGTTTTGCAATATCAATTTGAGCACGAAGTGCGCCCCCTTGAAATAACGGTGCGCTTAAATTACCCAATAACGTCCACAACGGACTCTTCAGTAAGGCTTCGCTGGGTGTATTGGCTAAATCGCTCAGTGATGCCGATAAAGTAACTGACGGTAATAGCGCTTTATAAGATACCTCCACCAAATATCGCTTTGCTTCAATTTGATAAAACGCACTTTGTAGATCAGGACGACGAGACAAATCCTGTACGGGGAGGTTAGCCAAGGGTTGCAGCACATTAGGCATTGCTGATGAGACGAAGAGATCGTTCAACGTATCAACCCCCAATAGCACTTCGATAGCGCGTTTCGACTGAGCAATTTGCTCAACGTAATCAGCGATGGTTGCCCTCGTTGAAGCCGTGCTGGTGCGCGCCGTATCAAGCGCTTCTAAATCACCTAACCCAAGTTGATAACGCTCGATTATGCTTTGCTCGTTGTTTTCGAGCATCACTAAGCGCTGCTGTTCAATATCGAGTAGGTCTTGGCGTAAAATGATGTTCAGATAAGTGCGTATGACACTGGCCACCAGCGTATCGCGCGCACCTTGATAATCCGCTTGAGTACTTGCAATAGTCATGTCTTGAGCCGAGACGCTGTCAGCATTTTTTTGCCACACGTCGGCTTCCCAGCTCACACCTAACGATGATGAATATTGCGTACCTTCTTCTTCGCTGCGCTGAGCGTTAACATCTGCATTCACATTAAACCATTGGTTCGCCGCCGTGACTTGACGTTGTGCATAAGCCAATTTCAAGGCCACCCGCATTTGGTTATAAGATGGGTTATTCGCCAATGCTTGGGCAATAATCGGCTTAAGCTCGTCAATGCTAACCAGATCGGTTAGATAAGTAACCTGCTGTGCATTTTGCTGAGTGTATTGCCACTGCTCGTGCTGTTTAAGCAGTTGCTCAGTATCTTTGGCTTTGTAGCTAGGTTGACTACTGCACGCGGCCAACCCGCAGGTAACGGCGATTAATAGCATCGCCATAGGCTTGTAGAGGTACATGATTTAACCGTATTGACGTCATCGAATGCGCGAAGGGTAATCAGCCATGGGTTAAGGCGAGGTTAAATTCACAGCCATCGCGTGAGACTTTACGTTAATTTACATTGCCCTGCGCCTTGGACTTTGGACTTTGGACTTTGGACTTTGGACTTTGGGCGACACGATTTGTTTTTTTGTTTTATGGTTGGCGTTTATATGTGAAACTTTACCGTTTTCATATTCAGGATGTCATACGCGACGTGCAACCTTGGTTTCTGTACATCATTGAAAACAAATATCAGCATTATTACACTGGCATTTGTAAGGACTTGAGCAAGCGTTTTGCTCAGCATAATAGTAGCGGCCCGCTGTGCGCAAAAGCCTTGCGAGGTAAAGGCCCATTGAAGATGATTTACGCCGTTGAGTTAGTTGATCACTCTGATGCATTAAAAATGGAACTGTGGGTAAAAAAACTCACGAAAGCGAAAAAAGTACAGTTAGTCAGTGGTAGGCTGGTTAGCCCGTTTGAGACTGACACTGCGCCACTCGCGACCGTTGATAAGACTGAGTGTTAGCGTTTATATTAGCCGAAAAGTAATGTCGTCATTACGACTCCCCAAATAGGCCTTCTGTATGCAAAACCTTCAACAAATGTCCCCTTTCCCTCAAGCACTGTTAGTTATAGGGGAGCGCCATTGGCAGGCGCTGTCAGAGCACGATTTATTTGAGGCCCAATGGCAAGTGCATAAAGCGCAACTATGTCGAGTGTTCGGTTTGAGCGACTTCGTGGCGCGTCAATGTATTCAGCACCCGCGCTTCGTGGGAGAGCTACTTTCATTACTCGAAGACAATAACCAGCAACCAGATTACCCCGCTTTACTGGATGCTGCGTTAGAACACGTTACCACTGAAGATCAGCTACATAAAACGTTGCGCTTGTTTCGCCATTTACATATGGCGCTTATCACATGGGCCGACGTGACCAACACCCAAACGATTGAAGAATCACTTAAACGCGTGTCTGCATTATCTCAAGCGCTTATCGTACACGCCAGCTTATGGCTGAAAAATGACTTATCTAAACGCTTTGGTTTGCCCATGGGGAATTTGGGCGAGCAACCTATGTACATCATCGGCATGGGTAAACTCGGTGGCCGTGAACTTAACTTTTCATCAGACATCGATTTGATTTTCACCTATCCAGAACAAGGCGTGACCCAAGGTGGGCGCAAGTCTATTGAGCACCAGCAGTTTTTTACTAAACTAGCGCAAAAACTGATCACAGCATTGCATCAAATCACCGTAGATGGCCAAGTGTATCGGGTCGATATGCGCCTGCGTCCTTTTGGCGAAAGTGGCCCTCTGGTGATGCATTTTGCCGCTATGGAGGACTACTACCAAGAACAAGGTCGCGAGTGGGAACGCTACGCCATGGTGAAAGGCCGAATACTCAACCCTGACGCCACTTACTACCCAGAAATTGCCAACATACTGAGGCCGTTTATCTATCGCCGTTACTTGGATTACAGTGCGCTAGATTCGCTTCGCAAGATGAAAGCGATGATTAAAAAAGAAGTACGCAGACGTCAGCTTAGTAACAACATTAAGCTTGGCCAAGGCGGTATTCGTGAAGCCGAATTTGTTGTGCAAAGTTTGCAGCTTATTCGTGGCGGTCGTGAGCCTGCGCTGCAAGAACAAGGGTTGCTGCATAATCTGCAGGTCCTGATTGATATGGATATATTACCTGAGGACGACGCCAGTGCATTGAAAAATAGCTATTTATGGCTGCGCAAGGTAGAGCACTGTTTACAGCAATTTGACGACAAGCAAACCCAAGTCCTTCCCGACAACGATATCGATGAATTGCGCTTAATCACCATACTCGGGCTAAAAGATTATTCACACTTTACGGAGCAGCTAAGGGAACATACACACCTTATTCATGAACAATTCCTACTGTTAATTGGTGAAGATGCCGCCCCTGAACTTGTCAAAGACGATGACATCCTTTCCCCCCTAGAAGACTTATGGTTATTACCATTAGCACCTGAAGAACAATTGGAAATACTCAGTGCATGGCTCTCCCCCGAGCAAGCTGAACTGTTTAATTCATCACTTGTGGCTTTTGGTAATAACTTAAGTGCGAGTCGCATTGGTCAGCGCGGCGAAAACATTTTAAACAAACTGATACCTCAGTTGTTGCTGATTATTTTGCAACAAGCACCAGACGCAGCAAGTCATAGCCTAAATCGTTGCTTACAGGTTTTTCGCGCTATTTATGGGCGCACAGCCTACTTAGATTTGCTGTTTGAAAACCAAGGGGCGTTAAAGCAATTGGTGAGCTTATGTTCTGCTAGCCCGTGGGTAACTGAGCAGATCAGCCGCTTTCCGCTGCTTCTGGATGAATTGCTTAATCCTGCTCAGTTGGTTAACCCGACGCAGCTGACCGAATATAGCGCTGAACTTAGATTGGCCATGTTGCGCATTGATGAAACAGACCTTGAACAGCAAATGGAAGCCTTGCGCCAATTTAAACTGTGCCAGCAGCTGAAAATTGCCGCCGCCGATATTACAGGGGCACTACCTGTGATGAAGGTGAGTGACCACCTTACCTACCTAGCCCAAAGTATTGTCAGGCAAGTGGTTAATTTGGCATGGCAACAAATGACCGAAAAATACGGTGAACCCGATTACGCAGATCTGCCCAACGAGCAACACGATATGCTCAGTCGCGGCTTTGCTGTTATTGGTTACGGTAAGTTAGGGGGGTATGAGCTGGGATATGGTTCTGATCTCGATCTGGTTTTTCTGCATAATTGCACCAGCAGAGCGCCAACCAACGGCCCGAAAGCCATAGAATCTGGGTTGTTTTATCTTAAACTTGCACAACGGATCTTACACTTATTCAACACTAAGACCGCGTCGGGTCAGTTGTATGAAGTTGATATGCGATTGCGCCCCTCTGGTAATGCAGGATTGCTGGTTTGCCATATCGATGGGTTTAGCGAATACCAAACTCAAACAGCATGGACGTGGGAGCACCAAGCGCTTACTCGCGCTCGCTTTATTGTGGGCAGCCCTAGCCTTGCCCAAGAATTTTCGGTGGTGCGCCATCAAATACTCGCCCAAAAACGTGACCTTGGACCACTGCGAGAGAGCGTTGCTAGTATGCGTGAGAAAATGCGCAAGCATTTGGGCTCATCAACTAAGTCAGGATTTGATTTAAAGCAGGATTTCGGCGGGATCGCCGACATTGAATTTATCGTGCAATATTATGTGTTGGCTTATGCCTGTGAATTTCCTGGGCTGACCAAATGGCCAGACAACGTAAGAATTTTGCAACAACTGCAATCAAGTGGGTTATTAAGCGTTGAAGACACCCAGCTACTCAATGATGCCTATTTAACCTACCGTAATACTAATCACAGGTTAGTACTTCAACAAGCTGACCAAGCACCAGATGCCAGCGAGTTTAGTGATTTACGCGATGGTGTGAATCGAATTTGGCAGCAGGTCTTTGTGAAACAAACATAGGTTTGAGATATTAACTTACGACTTTGCAGTTCTGTTGCAGATACTTGCTGTTGACGGCGGTAATCACCAAAGAGCGCTGCTTTGGGCACACATAGGTTTTGACGGTTCCGTCAAAATTGCTATCAATCGCCCGGCCGATCTCGTCTAGGCTACCTACAATTGAGTTATCAATTTGAAAGGGGTGTTTGATAATAAAATCCCGGTTAAGCTCCCAAATCACTTGCATCCCTTCTGATTGCGCATAAGTAATGATGCTGTCTCGCAGGGTACTGCCGGCTTTAAAAGAACGATGTTTGTATTCCCCAACCCAGTTCGCAGGTAATGGCTTTTGCAGGCTTTCCATTCTTTTCAAACGTTCAGCCAGGGGCGTATCGGATATATTCACCACATTCACGAAATCGCCGATGTTCTCTTCTCTGGGGTGGCGAGACGACAAGCGGTACTCAGCGTAAAAATCAGTCATGTTTTGCGACACGGATTTAGGGCCTTCTCCTCCTTCAGGAATGGGCGCATTCACATTTATTTGTTGCAGCACAATCACAAACACAGCAATTAATATGAGCGCCAGCGCTAATAACGCGTGGCGCCACCATACAAATGACTGAGATTCACTGGGATTGTATTTCATGGAAACCTTGTTACTCACATTGCCTACTTATCAAAACTGCACTTGATTAAATGTACGCTGAAATTAAACCGCAACGCACCCAGCGGGATATTAGTCATAAAGCGACGGGTCGCTCTTGTTGGGACGCGTCTTAAACCGTTTGTGCATCCACAAATATTGCTCGGGCGCTTCTAAAACGAGTGATTCAACCATTTTATTCATTCGCGCTACATCTTCTTTATCGTCACCAGAGGGAAAATTCTCCAGCCCTGGGACCACTTTAATTTTGTAACCGCTGGCCGTTTTAATCGGCGCAAGAAATACGGTCTCACAATTCGCTTCTTTTGCAAATAACAAAGAGCCGGTTGTGGTGGCGGTGTGTTCTACCGCAAAAAAGGGGGCAAATTCACATTTAGTGCGGCCGTAATCTTGGTCAGGTAGGTAAAAGCACACTTCCCCCTCGTTCAACGCTTGAATGAGCCCGCGTACATCTCGCTTGTGTATCATATATTTGTTTGAGCGGTTTCTGCCGTGGTATTGCATGTACTCCATTAGCGGGTTGTTGTGTCTGCGATAAAAAGCCACAGAGGGGTTTCGAAGCCCTGCCACACGCACGGCAAACTCTAAGTTCATATTATGGATCGCATACGCCAACACGCCTTTACCTTTAGCCAAGATAGCGTCGATATGTTCGTATCCCTCAAACTCACTCATTTTTTCGATACGCCAAGTCGGCCACCACCACCCCATGCTGGCCTCAAGGATCGCCATGCCTGCGTTATCAAGATTGGCATCAAGTATTTTTTGACGTGCCGCCGGTGTGTAATCTGGAAAACACAATGCTAAATTTCGTTTAGCAATGTTTACGCGTTTCTTTGCAAATACCAACAACAGCTTTCCTAGCCCTTTGCCAACATAGGTTTGTAGACGATAGGGTAACCAAGATATTGCATACAATAAAACGATCCCCACCCAGGTTAGCCAAAACCGAGGATGAAAAAATGCAAGCGTAAACGTGGGGGCTTGAACGAAAGACGGACTCAAGGTCGGCTCCGGTGGATCAAAAGTGTCGGCTATTGTAATCGACTAAAGACTGATTGCTAGTGACCGTTTCGTGTTTAAAATACTCCATATAGTCCAAATTTCGTACACCAACGTTAAACAGCGCCTATTTAACTGGGTATATATTTTCATTTACTTTACTCTATATATATTGAAATGGATTTTTTTTGGCGCTTGCCTGTACCGTTAAGAAATACGTCCAAGCTCGAACAAAACGGTAGAATCTTAATTATTCGGAACATATATGCCACGACTAAACCTGCTAGACGCGTACTACTGTGGATTAGAAGCCGTAAGTAGCGCGACACTGCACATAACCAAAGATCAAATTGTATTGTTTGCGAATGAAGCTGCTTGCGAGTTGTTTGGGCTAGACAGCAAATCGTTAATTAATATACCGGTCGAGCGGTTATTGGAGAATTTTTACTCTAGCAATGATCATGCATTGAATAATAATCTGTTCTACTCAGAAGCCAAGGGCAACAAGCTGCTTGAGGGCATATTCAAATGCACACTTGCAAGCGGCGAATACCTCATAGCACAAGCCAGTGTTAAATCTGTTGATTGGCTTGATGATGACTCCTCATACGTCGTCACAATTGACCCAGACAATGTTCGCCCTCCTTCGGGCAATGAAATTTACGACATCATTCACCGCATTAACGTAGCCACTACCGTGGCGCAAATTGGCATTTGGGAGTTCAACCTTGATGAGCAAAAACTCATATGGGACGAGCAAATGTATACGCTATATGGTTGCAACCCCAAGGTCGTTAGTGGTGAATTAAGTCAGTGGAGTGATTTGCTTCACCCTGACGATAAAGAAGAAGCGCTGAGTGCCTTAAATCATTCTTTAACGAAGATTGCTAAACTTGATATTGCCTTTCGTATTGTTACTCCCTGTGGCGAAACTCGGCATATGCGCGCCTTTGCTAGGCCATTGCGCAGCCCAACGGGCAATGTGGCGAAGATTATCGGAGTGAATTACGACATTGGTGCACAGAAGCAACACCAGCAATGGTTGGAAAATGGGCTGCAAAGCAACGAACTGTTTATTAAAGTTTTACGAGAAACTGACAACGCTGTCATCATCACGGACGAGAACGTCAAAATAAAATGGGTCAACCCGGGCTTCACTCGTATCACAGGTTATTACCTTGAGGAAATCTTAGGTAAAAACCCTGGCCACGTGCTGCAAGGTTCACAAAGCAACCCTGACAAAATAGCTATTATGCGCAGAGCCGTTGAAAAACGAGAACGATTCAATGTGGAAATTCTCAACTATCGCAAAGACGGCGAGCATATTTGGTTGAAAATCAATAGTCACCCTATGTACCTAGGCGGCAAGTTTAACGGTTTCATTGCCATCCAAAGTGATATCACCGAGCAGAAAAATGCAGAGTTAGCTCTGCTTAAAGCCAATAAGATTCAAAAAGCCATACTTGATAGTGCTCACCTGTTAATGATTTCATGTGATGCGCAAGGCAAAATACTGACCTGCAATCAAACTGTAGAAAAAGCATTGGGCTATACCAAAGCAGAACTAAAACAAAGCGGCAATATTCAGCAGTTTATGATGCAAAATGAGCTGATTGATTTCATGCAAGTCAGCACCCAGCGACAAGGTTCATCACTCGACGCCTTCTTCTATCTAGCCTCTCAAGGGCAAGTGGATGAAAATCAGTGGACATTCGTAACCAAAAACAATGTTCAAGTTCCTATGGAGGTCACGGTTACCGGGGTCATGTCACCCGATAATCAGGTAGAACGCTACTTACTCGTTGGCCGAGATATCAGCCAAATTAAGCAATTTGAAAAAGAGCGCCGCCACCAACAAGATTTACTAGAAACCACAGGCGAAATGGCTAATCTGGGAGGTTGGGCATTAAATCTCGAGACCGATGAAGTCACTTGGTCAGACCAAGTTTACCGGATTCATGAATTACCGGTCGGTTCAGATGTAGACCTCTCCAGCGCGATGAAGTTTTATCCTGAGGATGTTCGCCCATTAGTGCAAAAAGCCATTGATAGCTCCATAGCTGCCGGCAAAAAGTGGGATCTGCAGGTTCCTTTTATTACGGCCAAAGGTAAACATATTTGGGTCCGAGCTGTTGGCTATGCAGAATATCAAAACGGTCGACCTGTTGTATTGAGAGGCGCTTTTCAAGATATCACCGAAATGAAAAAAGCCGAAGAGCAAGCCAAAGAAGCGAGCCGCGCGAAAAGCGAATTTTTGGCTAACATGAGCCATGAAATACGTACTCCTATCAATGGGATCGTTGGCATGAACGACTTATTACTAGCCACTGAATTAACCGACAAACAGCGTCATTTTGCTGAATTAGTGCACAGTAGTAGTGAATCTTTATTGTTACTGATCAACGATATCCTAGATTTTTCTAAAATCGAGGCAGGCAAATTAAGTATTGAGTCTATCTACTTTGATCTACATCTTTTGTTGGGCAATATTATTGATACATTTGCTAGTCGCGCCCAACAAAAAGGGCTTGAGCTCGTGTTCGATTTACAGATGGATGTGCCCCAATGGATAACAAGCGATCCCGGTCGTATACGGCAAATTTTGAACAACCTATTAGGTAATGCCATCAAGTTTACTCATCACGGTGAAGTCATTATGCGGGTTGCACTAGAGGGGGATAATCAACTTAAATTCTTCGTGCAAGATACTGGGATTGGCATTCACGAAGATAATCAAAAAGCGTTGTTCTCTAAATTTATGCAGGTTGATTCATCAACCACACGCCACTTCGGTGGCACAGGGCTCGGGTTGGCCATCAGCAAACAACTGAGTGAACTTTTAGGTGGCACAGTCGGCGTATCTAGTCAGTGGCAACAAGGCTCTACTTTTTGGTTTACCATAGCGCCTGAAGCGTTGAACGAAAACCAAATACAATTTAGTCCGTTGTTTCCTGAGCGCGAAGCGCCGCTGCAGGTCTTATTGGTAGACGACAACCCCACGTTAAGCACAGTTTTAGGTAAATGGCTCACATCAAATAACATGGTGGTACAACACGCTGAGAGTGCATCAAGTGCGCTAAAAGCACTCAGACAGTCGCATTTAAAAACGACGAAAATAGACGTCGCATTAATTGATAGTAATTTGGCTGGCATTAATGGAATTGAACTCACCAAAGCGATCCGCAGCAACGACCTCTTTGCCAAGTTACACATCATATTGATGACGCCCCACGACTGGCTTGAGAAAGGTACGTCAAGCCAACTAGCTGACCCTGTTAGTTATATAGCGAAACCGGTTAAGCCAGAGACACTCAAAGGAGCGTTTACTGGAGCATTGGAAAACGGCGATAACACCAAGCTCATTACCGCCCTACCCGAGACCAAACTACTCAACAAATATCGCCAAGCGCCACATATTTTATTGGTAGAAGATAACTTTATTAATCAACAAGTGGTTATTGAGATGCTTAAAAAGCTGCACTGCAGCGTACAGGTGGCTGAGAATGGCCAAGAAGCAATTCATACTTTGCAAGAATCAGAAGCGAAATTTGATGCGATATTGATGGATTGCCAAATGCCCATCATGGACGGCTACGAGGCGAGCCGTACCATTCGCAAAAGTCAGCATAGTAATTACGCATCAACGTTGCCTATCATCGCATTGACCGCCAATGCCATGAAGGGAGATAAAGAAGCCTGCTTAGCTGCTGGCATGAATGCTTATTTGACTAAGCCAATCGTGTTAACTGAGTTGAGGGCTGAGCTCATCAAGTGGTTAGCTTAACAAGCACCAGTATGCGCTATCGCTTAATAATCATTGGCTATGGCGTTTAATTTTTTCTCGAATTGCTGCATGTGCTCTTCTTTTTCATAATCAAAGTGATACTGGTTATGAAAACCGAAGCGCAGCTTCACTTGCTGATCTTCCATAAAGATGGTGTAGCCATCGTAGTCACTAAATGCGGTGACGCCACCCAGAAAGTAGCCATCTCCTTTCTTTTCTCCGTTTTCACGGATCTTTTCGAATATTGATAGAATAAATTTACTGTCCATTTCGTTTTTCATGTTGCCGCCTTTCGTTGCTTATTCAGGGTATTTGCATTCTTAACATACGAGGTTTGCAATAATTACGCCCAATTAAAATGGATAAACACATACCCATAAAATGTTTGCACCCACGCCTACAAACGCACCATACCTGTAGTCATGCGGGCAAAATTGAGCTTTATCAATATATTAGTCACAAATTTTTTAACGTACTACTGGATCATTTGTAGTGTGTGATCAACGTAAAAATGGGACAGTGCAACGAAAAAGTCACTCACCGAGTGATACAAAAAAGCCACTGGAAAAAACAGTGGCTTACAAGTTTGCATAATGTGACTCTCAGCTTAGCAATGCACTAATCAACCAGCGCCTGATAAGCCATATTTTTGAAGTCCTTATTGTACGAGAAGAAACTCGAGGGCATTAATTGGGTCATAGCGATGACGATCATTTGCTCTTTTGGATCAATTCTAAAGTAAGTTGAAGCCGCACCAGCCCAACCATAGTCGCCTTTAGAACCCATCGTATTTGCGCCCTGTTCGTCAACCGTAACAGACATAGCAAGTCCATAACCTTCACCTGTCGAAGAGGGTTCAAACGGGATCAGACTCGCTGGTAAGTGGTTAGTGCGCATGTACGCTACGGTTTTACGACCCAGAATACGCTTTCCTTTGTATTCCCCGCCATTTAACAGCATTTGAGTGAATGTATAGTAATCTGCGATGGTTGACACTAAACCACCGCCACCTGATTCGATTTCAGGGGCAGACAAGTAATCACCTAGGGGTTCATTCTCCATAGGAACGGTTTGACCTTGCTGATTGATGACATAAATTTGTGCTAAGCGATCTTGCTTACTTTTCGGCACATAAAACCCCGTGTCACTCATTTTGAGCGGTTTGAAGATATGCTGTTCGAAGTATTCTCCCAAGGTTTGCCCCGACAAGCGTTCCACTAATACACCTATAATGTCGGTACCTATGCTGTAATTCCACTTCGTTCCGGGTTGATGATTAAGCGGTAACTTTGCGACCTCTTTCAGCAGGTCTTCACGCTTTGTTTCACCGGAAAAAAGTGCCGACTGTTGGTATAACTTGTCCACTGGGCTTTGACTAAAGCCATAGCTGAAACCAGCAGAATGGGTGAACAGCTGCTTGATGGTCATCACCTTGTTGGTATATTCAAGGATCATATTCTCACCATCCATTCCAGCGAACACCTTCAGGTTTGCCAACTCTGGTAAGTACTTACTGACCGGATCGTTCATCTGAAATTTACCTTGCTCCCACAAGGTCAATGCGGCAACAGCGGTAATAGGTTTTGTCATGGAGTAAATACGAAAAATCGTGTCTTCTGTCATAGGCGTTTTAGCCTCACGATCCCTAAAGCCCACACCTTCAAGGTGAACCACTTTGCCTTTTCGCGCGACCAAGGTGAGTGTGCCGGCAAGCTTTTGCTCGTCCACAAACGCTTGCATCACGGGCTCGATACGTTCTAAACGCGCTTCTGACATACCGACTTTCTCAGGGTTAGTAGTGCGGATGTCGGCAAATGCATTGGTTGCCAGTAAAGTACTGGCAACGCAGGCGAGTAAAAATTGATTGGTTTTTTTCATGTATGACCTGTTTTTATATAGTGCGTCGATTGAGAACTATAGGATATATCATACTAATGTGACAAATCATCAGAGATACCAATGAAACACCATCACCACGACAAATGTATTACGCTGACATAAATTTATCAGCAGCGAGCGCATTTCCTGATTATGTATGGCCTAGCTGCTTTTGACCCACATGCCATCATCATTTTTGTGAAAAGACTGCTTCACAGCTGACCAAGCCACCTTATGGGAGACTTCTTCACGACCTTGCTTGCCACGTCTATCATCTGGGTCTTTGTATTCGTCCCAGGCATTATTGAAAGCAGCGAGATAAATATCTTGGGCATGAGGGGGCAACACATTTTGTACACTTTCGGGGAGGTCTTTATGTGAATCGTATGGCATGGGATGATCCTTCTTTTCGTCACAATTGAAAACGTGAATAAAGCAAAAAGGATTCCGATAATTTGGTCATTTACAATGGCGGGTCGCGACGCCTACCAATAGTGATTATGCGAGATGTGACGTTAAGATATCACAAGAAACCCTGCTAACATTCTCTCCTAATACTTAAGTAAATAGCACAACAGAGTAGCAAAATTTACAAAGGATTATTTGCCACGAACAGCATTGATGACCTTGCTTGCTAGCGTGACCACCAGTAACACTAAACCACCAGCAATAATTCCCACGACGCCGTCTGCTACTACAGGTAAAATACCTGCAAGCGCACCGCCGTTCTCAGTAGCTGGATACAACATATCCCCAACAATGTGATGGATGAAAGGCACGCTGTGCACCACAATGCCCCCTCCAACAAGAAACATGGCTGCAGTACCAATAATAGCTAAGCTTTTCATCAACATAGGTGCAATAATTAGCAAGCTTCGGCCGATGAAACGCTGAATTGTATTAAACGAGCCGGAGACCGATTTTCTCAGCATGTACAAACCCGCATCGTCAAGTTTTACGATCCCTGCAACCAAACCGTAAACCCCAATCGTTATAGCAATCGCAAGTGCCGAGACCACTGCGATTTGCGTTGTGAGCGGTTGGTCTTGTACCGTGCCTAAGACGATCACTACAATTTCTGCGGATAGGATAAAATCTGTTCGAATGGCCCCTTTAATCTTATCTTTCTCAAGAGCGACCAAATCGACTTTAGGATCGGCAATCGCATTTAATTGGGCCTGATGCTCTGCTTCCCGTTCTTCTTCACTGTGCAGCCATTTGTGAGCAACTTTTTCGAACCCTTCAAAACATAAATACAAACCACCAATCACCAGCAACACAACAATAAGCCAAGGAAGAAACGCGCTTATCAGTAAGGCTGAGGGTACCAAAATTAACTTATTTAAGAACGAGCCCTTCGCCACAGCCCATACAACCGGAAGCTCACGTTCAGCTTTTACTCCGGATACTTGCTCGGCATTTAAGGCTAAGTCGTCGCCTAACACACCGGCTGTTTTCTTGGCAGCCACTTTTGATAACACGGCTACATCATCAAGAATGGTAGCAATGTCATCAATCAATGCGAGTAGGTTTGCAGCGGCCATGCTTGGCTCCTAAATATAAATCGAAAAAAAAGTTCAGTGTAAATTTACTGCGCTAATCACCTATATGCAGCGGTTTAGCGTTATCCACTTGAGGAGTCAACATAGCACTGAGGGGAATTAACTGTACATCGTCTTGGGCTAACGTTGGTAGCCTTTTTTTCAGGTAGGCAATCGTCTGCATATGAGGGTGACCAATCGCCAGAGAGCGCCCGTATTTACGCGCTCTTTTGACCAATATATTAAACTGGCGCTCTATTTTTGCTTCGGATAAGTCGTTATCCAAGAATACATGTCGCCGCAGTGCAGGTACCTTCGTTTGCTTAGCAATAGCTTCTGCTCGGGTCAATGCCGTTGTGCGACTGTCGACAAAAATGAGGCCGTGACTATGTAAGTAGCTCATGGTGGTGCGCATCGGGGTTTCTAACTGTGTTAAACGACTCCCCATATGATTATTCAATCCCAGTGCATTGGGCACACTGGCAAACGCATCATTTAAGGTTTGCACAATCCGCTTATCACTCATACTAGCCAACAACACGTTTGACTCTTGCTTGGTACCCGCCATCGACTCCATCGGCATGTGCAGTAGGAATTCTCGGTGCTGCTCGTGCGCCATCAGGGCGTATTTTTGGCTTAGATGCTTGTGAGGCAAAATCGAAATAGCAACGTTAATGGGCAACCCCAAGGCTGCTGCATCTCGATGACTGTTGTTGCCAACGTCATCAATGATAATAGCGATCTGCGCGCTTAGCGCCGCCGAAGTCGGGAGCAAAGTCAGCAAGAGCGATATGCACCAGAGGCGGAATGAAAAGTTCAACATATGACCAGAGCGCCCATTAAAGCTTAATCCATTGCGTGGGGTTAACAGGGTCGCCCTTGTAGCGAATTTCAAAATATAAATTAGGGGAGGTTTGCCCGCCACTTTGACCAACAAGCGCAATAGGCTCACCAGCGGCCACGGTATCACCGGCCTGATGCAGTAAAGCTTGATTGTGGCCATACAAGCTCATGTAGCCATTACCGTGATCGAGCACAGTGACCAGACCAAAGCCCCGCAACCAATCAGCGTACAGAACTTTACCATGGTGGATCGCGATAACATTACTGCCTGCATTTCCCTCAACAATAATGCCTTTCCAGCGTATCTGCCCCTCACGTTTTGTACCAAATAATTTGCGCACTCGGCCATCTGCTGGTTTCAACAATTTGCCTTTTAGTTTGGCTAAACCGTCGAAGCTGGTCGGTTTTTGGGCTGCCAAGCGCTCCGCTTCAGCGATGGCTTTTCGTAGATTTTGCTCATTTGCTTGCAGTTCTTCAATTTTGGCCGCATCGCTTTCAATGGCAGACTGTAATTTGCTTAACGTCTGCTTACGGCTCTTTTGCCCTTGATTTAGCGTGGCTTGTTGCGCTTGCTGGCGATCGAGCAGATTTTGTAGGCTGTCTTGCTTTTCAATCAAGGTTAGATTGACCTGTGTCAGCTCTTTACCCAGTAGCAAAAACTCGTCAATTAATTCACGACGCGCCTCATTCAGGTATTGATAATAGGTGATGGTGCGCTCGAACTTGCCTGGGTTTTCTTGGTTAAGTAGCATCTTGGCGTAGTCATGGTTGCCTGTCATAAACGCGCTACGAATTTGCCTGGATAGCACATCTTGTTGCTGGGCTAATTTTTGCTGAATATCACTTTGGCGTTTTTTAAGCCTTTTTTGCTCTTCCTGATTGTCCTTAAGCTCTTGCTCAGTGGCATTGAGTGCCGTCGCCGCTTTGGCGATCTTCAGTTCAATTTGCTTTAAATCAGATTGTAAACTTTTCGCTTTTGCTAACTGCTGGGCAACGTGTTGCTGCTTTTGCTTTATCTGTTTTTGCAATGCTTGTAGTTCATCTTTGGACTGGCCGTTGGCATAAATGGGTAACAAGCAAACAAACAAAAAGCACCATAAGCATGGTGCTTTTGTTTGTTTCAACCATAACAACAATGGTAGCAAAGGAATTACTTAACCAGAGTAACTATAGGCTTGCCGGTCATTTCTGCGGGTTGTTCCATGCCCATCAAATGCAACATGGTGGGTGCAACATCACTTAAGGTGCCGCCTGAACGGGCTGTGGTTTCCTGCCCTACATGCCAAAACGGTACGAGCTCACTGGTATGCGCCGTGTGCGCTTGGCCAGTGGTTTCATCCGCCATTTTCTCGGCATTACCATGGTCAGCTGTGATTAAGCAGTCGCCACCGACTTTTTTGATGGCTTCAACTACTCGGCCAATGCAGGTATCAACGGCTTCACATGCTTTAACCGCAGCGTCGAAGTTACCTGTGTGCCCCACCATATCACCGTTAGGGTAATTACAAATGATTGCATCAAACTTGCCAGATTCAATAGCTTCAACCAGTTTGTCAGTCAGTTCAGTTGAGTTCATTTCAGGTTGTAAGTCATATGTCGCGACTTTTGGTGACGGGATCAATATACGCTCTTCACCTTCGTATAAATCCTCTTTGCCCCCACTGTAGAAAAACGTTACATGGGCAAACTTTTCAGTTTCAGAAATACGTAACTGGGTCTTGCCGTGATTAGCCAACCATTCACCCATTACATTTACCAAAGCAACCGGCGGATATGCTGCTGGTGCGTCAATACTTTCGGCATACTGAGTGAGCATCACAAATGCACTTAAATCGATGTGCTCGCCTTTCTCGAAATCGCTGAAATCTTTTTCCACAAATGGACGGCTAATTTCACGGGCGCGATCCGCTCTGAAGTTCATGAAGACTAACGCATCACCATCTTCAATTGGCGCAGCATCACCAATAACAGTAGGTTGCATAAACTCATCGTTTTCATCGCGGCTGTAAGAATTTTCTAACCCTTCAATAGCGCTGGCTACGTTGAACGCGCCTTCACCTTTAGCGATAACCTTGTATGCTTTTTCGACGCGATCCCAACGTGAATCACGATCCATAGCGTAGTAACGGCCAACCAGAGTGGCGGTTTTACCCACGCCCAATTCTTCGAATACTTTGTCGGCAGCTTCAAGTGGTGCTTTGGCGCTGCGCGGAGGGGTGTCGCGGCCATCTAAGAAGGCATGCAAGAAAATTTTCTTCGCGCCGCGCTTGGCAGCCAGTTTAATCATGGCGAAAATATGGTCTTGGTGACTGTGAACGCCACCCGGCGAAAGAAGCCCCATGATGTGCACGGCTTTGTCTTGCTTGATGGCTTTGTCGACGTTACTCACCAAAACCTCGTTTTCGAAAAAATCCCCGTCTTCAATGGCTTTCGTTACGCGCGTAAAATCTTGATAAACCACGCGACCTGCGCCTAAATTAACGTGACCCACTTCCGAGTTCCCCATCTGCCCACCTGGCAAACCTACATCCATACCGGATGCGGATATCAAGGTATTGGTGGTTTCTTTGGTTAAGCGGTCAAGCACGGGAGTCTTGGCATGGGCGATAGCGTTGTTGGTGGTGTCTTCTCTGTGACCCCATCCATCCATAATAATGAGGGCTACCGTTTTTTTGCTTTGGCTCATGTTTGTCTCCGCTAAATAAGATTGTAAAAGTTAACTTGGGGGCAGATAGATAGAATACAAAGTGCAAGTAAGCACTTTACCACCGCAGGCGCCATATTATCCTGTGTGTGGTGGCGCGTCACGGCCAATTAATGGAAAAATCGTAGGTTTACAAAAGCTTATTTTATAAGTTATGCCAAGGATGCGCCCTGCCACTGGTTTTAGGCGATAATTTCTATATACTTTGCACTCATTTTTTTACCCTGACTGCATCTATGAGGCGCAATAATTATGGAACAAGTGATTGAGTTTGCTACAAATCACTACATTTTAGCGGGTTTATTCGTCGCTTTGTTAGTAGCTTTACTTTACTCCACAGTGGCGAGTTCATTTTCAAAACTAAAAGAGCTAAGCACCCATGAAGCCACTCTTCTAATGAATAAAGATGATGCTATGGTGCTGGATATTCGCCCTGTCGCTGAATTTAAAAAGGGCCACATCTTAGGCGCGAAACAGATCAAACCTGAGCAGGTAACCAAAGGCGATTTTACCGGCCTTGAAAAACAAAAAGACAAACCCATTATTGTTGTGTGTGCAATGGGAATGACATGTAAACGTACCGCAAACCAAATGCTGAAGGAAGGTTTTGAGCAGGTATCCGTTCTTAAAGGTGGGATGAACGCCTGGCAAGGCGCGAGTCTTCCGATTAGCAAATAAACAAAAGGTATTTTTAACATGAGTAAAGTCGAAATTTACACCAAAGGGCATTGTCCTTACTGTCACCGAGCTAAAGCCCTGTTGGAGCAAAAAGGCGTGACGTACACCGAATTTAAAGTGGATGTTCAACCTGAGCTTCGCCCAGAGATGATCAACCGTGCTAATGGTGGTTCAACCGTGCCACAGATATTTATCGGTGAGCATCATGTAGGTGGTTGTGACGAAATGTTCGCACTAGAATCACAAAATAAATTAGATACATTACTTTCTGCATAAGCAGAAAATTTAAGGAAGCATAATGGCTGAAGAAAACCAAACAACCCCAGCTGACGCAGCACAAGCCGCTCAGGGACCTCAATTCGCAATTCAACGCATTTACACCAAGGACATTTCTTTTGAAACGCCTAATTCACCGGCGATTTTTCAAAAAGAATGGAAACCTGAAGTTCAACTAGATTTGGACACCCGTAGTGCGCTGATCGAAGAAAATGTCTACGAGATCGTTTTGGCTGTCACTGTAACGGCTATGTTAGGTGAAGAAACAGCCTTTTTGTGTGAAGTACAGCAGGCGGGTATCTTCGCGATTGGCGAAATGCCTGAGCAAAATAAAGCGCATATGTTGGGCTCTTTCTGCCCGAACACGCTTTTCCCTTATGCACGCGAAACGATTTCTAATTTAGTCAATCGTGGTACTTTCCCTCCTCTTAACCTTGCGCCGGTAAACTTTGACGCTATTTTTGCAGCATACATGCAAAAACGTGCGGCTCAGCAGGCGCAAGAACAAGCACCTACGCAGTTAGACGCGTAAGTACTTAGCCAATGAAACAAACAGTTTCAGTGTTAGGGGCGGGGTCGTATGGCACCGCCCTTGCTTTTTGTCTGGCCAGAAATGGCGTTGCCACTACATTGTGGGGGCGAGACCCAAAGCAAATGCAAGATATGGCTACAGCCAGATGCAATCAAAAATACCTACCCGGTGCTACATTTCCCGATCCATTAGTGATTGAAGCTGACTTGCTCAAAGCGGTTAACCTTAACAATGATTTGCTTATCGTGACGCCAAGTCATGGTTTTTCGGCACTGCTGCGCCAAATCAAACCCATGCTCACTCCGGCACATAGAATCATTTGGGCCACCAAAGGGCTCGACCCAGAAAACGGTCGATTGTTGCAAGATGTGGCCCGAGAAATACTCGGCGACGCTATTCCCCTTGCGGTTGTTTCAGGCCCTACATTTGCCAAAGAAATGGTCGCAGGTCTACCCACTGCCATTTCTGTGTCTTCTACCGATGAACAGTTGGCTACTGATTTTGCCAACATGCTGCACTGCTCTCGTTCTTTCCGCGTTTACAAAAACAATGATTTTGTGGGTGTTCAACTCGGCGGTGCAGTGAAAAACGTGATTGCCATCGGCGCTGGATTAGCTGATGGATTAGGCTTTGGCTCCAATGCCAGAACCGCGTTGATTACCCGAGGTTTGGCAGAGTTAACCCGCTTAGGCATCACCTTAGGCGCACAACCAGAAACTTTCATGGGTATGGCTGGTTTAGGCGATCTGGTATTGACTTGCACGGATAATCAATCACGTAATCGACGCTTCGGGCTGGCCTTAGGCGCAGGCAAAAGCATAGACGATGCGATTGCAGAAATTGGCCAAGTGGTTGAAGGTTACCGCAACACCAAGGAGGTGCACCAGTTGGCTGCAAGGCACCAAGTTGAAATGCCCATTTGCGAGCAAATATACCAAGTGCTGTACCAAGGTAAACCCGCGAAAGAAGCGGCTCTCGCCTTGTTAGGCCGGGAGCAAACTTCCGAGTAAATTGTAGGCTTGAGTTGCATGCTATTGCGTTAATCACATAACGTTAAGCGACTGAATCAGAAATACCAAAAAAAGCCGAGGGAAGCATATGCTTCCCTCGGCTTTTTAACTCAGCGCTATTTTTTTAGTTTCTTTATTAGCTCACTTGCTCTGTAGCGAACTCAGCTTGCTGCACTTCCTTTTGTTTTCCGGCCAATGCGTCTTTATCACGTACATTCTTTTGTACTGTCACAGCGGCAAACAAACTCAGCACATACGCCATGGCGTAAAAGCCTTTTTCACTTAATGCTAATTCTGCGTTGTATAAGCCGATTGCTAATAACGCGATAGCAAAACCAGATGATGCCCATGATAACGTTTGATACATGCTTGAGGTTTTAATGCCTTCGGCTTTATCACGGATTGTTTTTTGCAGGGATACCATTGAGAACAAACCGTAGAGCATGATGATCAAATAGTAACCTTTTTCATTTAGCGCCATCTGTGCATTGAACAAGCCGATACTGTAGGCAACCGTGCCAATCAGTAATGCCGCTAATGATGCCAATGTATATGATTTCGTCGGTGCTTGAATTGTCATGTGTTTGTCCTTCTTTGATTAGTTGTTTGCACCCCTGCGTCTTGCTGGGGTGAGACGAATATGCCTTTTAGTTCAGACTAAATAAACCCTATTGATGCTTGTTGAGCATAGCTACACCGAAAGTTTATTATTACGATACTTTAGTGCTTTTATTTTTCATTTCTCTTAACTTCATTTGCCGAACAGTCTGAACCCAGCTTTGTCTTATATTGATGAATTCGCTGCACTGGCCACAAATTTCGAACCAGACATAATTTCTACTGCTTGTCCGTCACTGCCTAAAATAACGCTCTGACTGGCCAAATCGTATTTAGCTAAATACTGGGCAATAGATGTAAAGGTCGTGGTGGACACTTTGCCAGTATGATCTTTCGTGGTCACATCATCTTGCAGCATTGCACCAAACATCAGCTTAAAACGGCTGGTATGCACACGCTGGGGCGTAAAATATGCTTGGGTATTGGCTTTTAATTTATCTATATCTGTCGTTTGATAAATCGCGGCATTGAGCATGTCCAACGTATGCTCGGTGCAGTTTTGCAGTTGCCTGTTCATGGGGTTAGCAATCACCGAATAGTTTTCGTTATGCAACTGCGCATTTTTACCTGTGCTAATGATGTCAATTAAACGCGTTTGCATATCAGGCGTGGGTATAATCACTCCTGCGCTTAGCTGTGCAGCGCCCCAAAAAAAATCAACTGGGTAATCGGTGACTAACTGGCTTTTGTCTAACTCGCCGCTTTTTTGATACAGATTATAAATCGCGTAACCCTTGACCAGTTCACCGTCATCTAGGGTGATATCTGAATATACAGCCACCGCCGTATGAGTGAAGCGTATCCCTTTGGGCAGATCTTTTTGCGGTCGGCCCACTCTAGCAATAATAAATGCTCTTGCTCCTTGGTTGGCCGCGTACTTCTCCACATTTTTAGCAAAGCGAACGATCTGCTCTGGCTCATGTGTTGCCACTTTATTCGCTTGGCTGCCCGCTGTCGCAGTGAAAGAAAAGGTTAATGTAAGGACTAACGCTGTTAGCCATTGTTTAGAAGACATAGTCATCATTATTGACCTTGCGTGTTGTTGTTTTGAATAACGATGACCTGGTTTGGCGCAGGGTCAGCGGTGACAGTTGCATCACTTATGACTAATGGCTCAAGCTGCGTATTTTTATCAGCATGGCTGTTGCTGCTATGACTACTTTTGATGCTATCAGCGGCTTCGACAATAACGCTGCCGGTAACCAAACTCACCCCACCAGCAACGATCAGTGGGGCTGCCACGGCAACACTGGCCACTTTGGCAGTGGATGCGACGCCTTCTGTTACCGCTAATGCAGAATACTTGCTCGCTTGAGCACTATGCTGTACTGAGCCCGCAGCGTTGGCCTTGCCAGCGCCAATAACAGTGGTGCCAAGTATAAATGTCGCGGTAAGTAGCGTATTGATAAGTTTCATCGGTCATCCTTTTTCATTGTTATCAGTAGATATTGTTTGTTGCCTAATGGCGCTGCCAAGAGACGAGACACAGATTAAGCACCAGTATTACCTGTGTAAACAATGACCGTTTATGTATACTCAGTCGCAACCAAAAGTATATTAATACGCTACTTAAAGGGATTTATGAGTCAGATTAGCCAAATCAGCAACACCTTAAAGCAGTTGCTACGTCAGCATCAGATAACGTATAAATACATTGCCGAAAAACTCGACATGAGCGAAGCAAACGTAAAACGCATCTTCTCAACGAACAGCTTTGCCTTGGACCGCTTAGAGCAAATTTGTGAGATTTTGCAGATGAGCCTTTCTGACTTATTCATCATCGCCCAAAAGCAAACCCAGCAACTGACTCAGCTCACCGAAGAACAAGAAAATGAATTATTGGCTGACACTAAATTGTTACTCGTTGCCGTGTGCGTGCGCGATGCTTGGACCTTCGATGAAATCGTTGGGCATTACGCTATCGACACTCATGAATGTGTGCAGTTACTGGCTAAGTTAGATCGCATTAAAATTATCGATTTACTGCCTAACAATCACTACAAGTCTCTGATTGCACAAGATTTCAGATGGATACCCGGCGGGCCATTAGAGCGATTTATGGAGCGAGAGGTCATGGTGAAATTTATGGCACCTAAGAAGGAAGAGCCATGGACTTTTCGATTTTACCTGCGTGGGCGTTACTCACAGACATCAGTGGATATTATCCAGCGAAAACTTAATCAACTAACCAAAGAGGCTGCGGTACTAAACCAAGAAGATGCCAGTTTGCCATTGAGTAAACGCCAGCACTTTGGTTTACTAATGGCCATGCGCCCGTGGGAGCCTTCGCTGTTTGAAAACCTGCGTCGAGAAAATCTATCTCGTGAAAGCCCACTTAATAAAAGCTAAGATTCGAAGACACCTATGTAACTCCCACACAACAAAGATGAAATCACTAGCAGTATTGGTCATTCAGCTAGAGCTGCTAGCGATTTACCTCAAATGACTATCTCGGTGGGGGTTATTGTTCGTCGCGCAAGAACACCAGCTTATTGCCTGCGCTTTGCTCTTCGCTAAAGTGATACCCTGCCGTGTCAAAATCTCTAAGCTTGGCAACCTCACTGACTTTATTTTGAATGATATAACGTGCCATCAGGCCCCGGGCTTTTTTAGCGTAGAAGCTGATAATTTTATATTGGCCGTTCTTAAAATCTTTAAATACCGGCTCGATAATTTCGCCGTCTAATGCTTTTGGTTTAACCGCAGTGAAATACTCGCTAGAGGCCAAATTGACCAACACGTTATCACCCTGCTCTGCCAATGCCTGATTGAGCTTTTCGGTGATGATGTTCCCCCAAAATTGATACAAGTTAGTGCCTCGCTCAGTGTCTAGCTTGGTGCCCATCTCTAAGCGATAAGCTTGCATCAAATCCAGTGGTTTCAATAAACCATACAACCCCGACAAGATACGCATATGCTTTTGTGCATATGAAAAGTCTTGCTCACTAAAACTGGCGGCATCTAAACCACCGTACACGTCACCGTTGAATGCTAATACCGCTTGCTTGGCATTCTCATCGGTGAAAGGCGTGTGCCATGCAGCGAAGCGGTCGGCATTTAGGCCGGCGAGTTTATCGCTTATTTTCATCAGTGAGCCAATTTGCGCTGGGCTCAACTTACGGCTGCGATCAATCAGCTGCTGACTGTGCTCTAGCAACTCAGGCTGGCTCGACGAAGGTGCATTGCTGTGCTTCTCAAAATCGAGATTTTTGGCTGGTGATACAACAAGTAGCATGTAAATTCCTTACTCTTAATCAGATGGCATTATGATACCAACAGCTACGCTAGGTACAACCGATTAAAATAGATGAGTTTGATTATTAATTTCTATTAACAGTGAGGCTCTTGCCCGTATGGATCAACCCATCTTAATAATGAGTTTGTAAATGGTGGATTTATTCTCAGCAGCAGGGTTAATTCAATTTAAGTCGCAAAGCCGATTCCGCCTAAGAATATACTAATGCAGTTGCAAGGTTTGTAATGCACTGACTAAGTATCGATATTCTTGCTCATTGCGCGCGCACACTATAATTTTTCTAAGGTTGCTGCAGGTAATCGATGCTTCACTGACACGTTTTACGGCCAGCTCACATAACTGCGCTAGGGTCGCGTCATCAATTTCACTCTCAGCGCCTAATACATTGAATGCCACACTTCGAATGTTTGAGGTATCCGCAAACTCAAGTACCTGGTGATACGCAGTATCAATAAGCGATGCTTTTTCCTGGGAAGCGGCTGAATCCCAGTTGGCTTTTAGCAACAACATATCATCGGCTACCCACTGCGCATCAGCGGGTCGAGTAATCTTGATGACAGCTCTTTGTCCGAGCTCAGGTTGCCCAAGCTCAGGTTGTTCAAGCTCACCTTGCTTAAGCTCGTCTTGGTCGTGATGAGATTGATAGAGAGAATCTCCCTGTGAATATTGGCATCGCACTAAGGCATCTACAGGCAGTTGGTTTATGTCTTCTTGTAATAGGGTTATTTTTGCTGACATTGAAGGTGTTTTACTCGCGTATGCAGGCCAAGGGTTATATTCTATGCTACCTGTTTGTTTTCTCCTGATCTTGGTTATTCTTCACATACCGTCATAAAGATTTAATTCGCCGGCAGTATTGATAGTGACGCGATCACGCCCCACTATTAACTTAGGAAATTTGAGAACATATACATTTGTTGATTAAAATGTTGTAATTTTACAACATAATGAATTCGAGGTTAGCATGTCCAATCAATTACAAGCACTACGCGATATCACCACTGTTGTTGCCGATACTGGCGACATAGAAGCGATCAAAAAGTATCAACCCGTTGATGCGACGACCAACCCTTCATTGTTGCTTAAAGCGGCTGAGATGGAGCAATATCGCTCGCATCTTGAAAATGCGGTTGCTTGGGCAAAAGAGCAATCTGATGACGCTGACCAGCAGATCATTGATGCTGGTGACAAGCTAGCGGTGACCATAGGGACCGATATTGTGAATATCGTTCCTGGTCGTATTTCTACAGAAGTAGATGCCCGTTTATCGTTTGACACGCAAGCCAGCATCGAAAAAGCGCACAAGCTTATCGCTTTGTATAAAGAAGCAGGCATAGATAAAAGCCGCATCTTAATCAAATTAGCGTCAACATGGGAAGGTATTAAAGCCGCAGAACACCTTGAAAAAGAAGGTATCAATTGTAACTTAACCTTGTTGTTTAGTTTCGCCCAAGCCCAAGCCTGTGCTGAAGCCGGTGCTTACCTAATTTCACCCTTCGTTGGCCGTATACTTGATTGGTATAAAGCCAAAACCGGTAAAACAGAATATGCAGCCAGTGAAGATCCTGGTGTGCAATCAGTGACTAAGATCTACAATTACTACAAAGAGCACGGCTATAAAACCGTCGTTATGGGCGCAAGCTTCCGTAATATCGGTGAAATTACCGAACTTGCTGGCTGTGACCGCTTAACCATCAGCCCGGGTTTGTTGGAAGAGTTATCCAACAGCGATGCCCCACTTGAAGTGAAGCTGAAAGACACGGGAGCAACAACGACCCCTGGTACGCCACTTGATGAAGCTGCATTCCGCTGGGAAATGAACCAAGATGCCATGGCAACTGAGAAGTTGTCTGAAGGTATTCGTAACTTTGCGGCAGACCAAGTGAAACTTGAAACGCTACTTAAAAGCTACGTGTAATAGAAACAGCATCAAAAGAGCGTCTGTTTAGGCGCTTTTTTTTACTTTATAAAATCAAATTAACACCCAAAGGAGTCCTGCATGACTGCGCTGACTGACACCCCTACTTGGCAAACGCTTGCCTCATTAGCTGAAGATGTTAAACAGCAACACATGCGCGACTGGTTCGCCAGCGATACCTCTCGTGCCAGTAAATACCAGCAAACGGCTTGCGGGATTGAACTAGACTTTTCTAAAAACCTGATCACTGATGATGTACTAAAAGCTTTGTTCGCTTTAGCCGATGAAAGCCAAGTCTCGCAGAAACGCGACGCGATGTTTAAAGGCGACATCATTAACCACACTGAAAAACGTGCGGTTTTACATACTGCATTACGTAACTTCTCAGGTGAGCCCGTTTATGTTGATGGTCAAGACGTCATGCCTGAAGTACTTGCTTGCCAAGACAAAATCAAAGATTTTGTTGCCAGTATTCACAGCGGCGAGCGTAAAGGTTACACAGGCAAAGCCCTAAAACAGATCGTAAGCATAGGGATTGGCGGTTCATTCTTAGGTCCTAAAATTATGTCTGAAGCTCTTAAACCTTATTGGTTTGATGGCGTTAAAGTGCATTTTGTGGCTAACGTAGATGGCTGCCATATTCAAGATGTACTCGCGAACCTAGATCACGAAGAAACCTTGGTCGTGATGTCGTCGAAGTCTTTCACCACCCAAGAAACCTTGCAGAATACCCTAACGGCTAAAGACTGGTTCTTAAACGCTGGGGGCACCCAGCAAGATATCGCCAAACACTTTATCGCTGTGTCTTCTAATATCAAGGCTGCCACAGACTTTGGTATGGCTGAAGACAACATATTCCCTATGTGGGACTGGGTTGGCGGGCGCTACTCTTTATGGTCTGCTATCGGTTTACCGATTGCCCTAACATTAGGTTATGACAATTACCGTCAATTGCTTCAAGGCGCCTTTGAAATGGATGAGCATTTCAAAACGGCTCCTGCAGAGCAAAACTTACCCATGCTGACTGCATTGTTAGGTGTGTGGTATATCAATTTCTTTGGTGCCCAAAGTCACGTTCTTTTACCTTATTACCACTATTTACGTGGTTTCCCTGCGTACGTTCAACAGTTAGACATGGAAAGTAATGGTAAGAATATCAGCGGCGACACCACAGCCGTAGATTACGCCACTGGTCCAATTATTTGGGGCAGCGAAGGGACGAATGGCCAACACTCATTCCACCAGCTTATTCATCAAGGTACCTTGTTGATCCCCGCGGACTTTATGTTGCCATTGAATGTGCCGAACCAAGATAACACCCATCACGCTATGCTGGCGTCAAACTGCTTTGGTCAAACCCAAGCATTGATGCAGGGTAAAACGTTTGATGAGTGTTATGCAGACCTTGAAGGTAAGGGCCTTGATGAGGCCGAGCGAGTTAAATTAGCCACCCATAAAACTATGCCAGGCAACAAACCAAGCAATACTTTGTTGTTTGAGCAGATGGATCCGAAAACCTTGGGTTCTCTTGTGGCCATGTACGAGCACAAGGTATTTGTGCAAGGGGCAATATGGGGTGTTAACTCGTTTGACCAATGGGGCGTTGAATTAGGCAAAGAACTTGGCAACCAAGTGTTAGATAAAATTGTTAACACGGATGCAGCCCTCAGTTTTGATAGCTCAACGAACGCCTTGATTGCGCGCTTTAGGCAAGCCAATAGCTAATGCGTATTTGCAAATACCACTAAAAAAGAGACCCTAGGGTCTCTTTTTTTTGCTGTTTTTTTTACTACCGATGTTAGGTGCTTATATAGACTAGCATTTTATGTAGACCCGCTATCTAGAATAAAGCGCGTATTAGCGAATTTATTCAGTAACCTATGCATGCCATACACAGCTAGAAGCGTTAATACCACCGACACGGTGACAGAGGTAAAACGATAAAGGGCATTGTATACCAGGTCTTGTTGAGGCGATAAATACTGGCCGAACAATATTCCCATGGTCGTCATCGCGCCAAAACCTGCACCCGAGCCGCCGCCTTCTAACATATGATAGCGAGCAAACAGCATCACACTGATCCACAGGGCGATACTCACAAACCACAAGATCCCACTATGGTCGAGCAAAATAAACTGCCAAGCCAAACCAATGTTACAGCCCACCAATGTGCCTATCGCGCGATTTACCGCTGCGCGTCCTGCCCCATGCCAATTTAACGGAAACAGAATCAACACAGATGACACCTGAGCCGATAGCGAGCCTTGTAAATCCAGCACTTGAAACACGATGTAGGATAACGTCGCCACGGTAGTGGCTAAAATAACCTCATGTCGGCGGTTGCTGTCAGGTTTGTTTATCACTGGGGGCTTTGGTCTGGCCTCTACATCAGGGATCAGTAAATGCATTAACATGGCGACGAATACAGTGAGCACTGTGGCGGCCACATTCGACATCACCAAATCGCTTACCGATGCACTGCTGTAACTGGCGAAGTGTAGCTGCATTGATAAGCCCACCATGCCCACGGCGCCAAACAAAAAATTTGCCCCGTTAGACATGCAGCGAAACATAAAAGCGAAGATCATCACAACCGTAATCGTCATGGGAATAGGTTGATCGCCAAACATACCTTGCACCACAAATACAAAGGTAGTGACCAAGACGGCATTTGCCAGAAACTGGCGAATAATGTGACTGTTTAAAATCGGTACTAAACCCAGAAGCAGCATGGGATACACCGTAAAAAACGTACCGTAATTCCAGCCCATTATTTTGCTGATGGTAAAGCCAAGTGTCGCGCCAAAAGCCACGCGCAAACATTGGCGCACTTCGTTGGCCGTCAACGCTCGGTGCGCAGGCCTACTGACGCTCCCTTTACGAATAAACGGTAATCTCAGTAACGATTTAGACATCAGTTCAACCTAATATATGTAGTGAATGATGCTGATCACGTGGGCTTGCACTGCTCCTAACCAACTGGCTAAGCCACCCACAGGATGAAGCTGTACGGTCGCCCGTGCGCCAGAGGGCAATGACTTCAGCAGATCAGGCGCTTCAAGTAACGTAATATGCGTGCGCATGTACTGGGCATCACGTACCCAACGATCTGAGTTTTCAGGATTAGCCAATGAGCCATCAGCGCTTATCTGACCATCTTTTACCCCGGCATCAATAGCTGATACTTGGCCGTCAAAAACACGCCCAGGGTGAGCATCAAATACAATGGAGGCGAGATCGCCAATTTGCACATGGCTTAACGATTTTTCTCTAAAATCAGCGACAATGTCACCTTTCTCGACCACGACTGCGGCAACACTTGAGCCGGCTTGAGCGTAATTCCCTGGTTGCAGTTGTAGGTTTGTCACCCGCCCTGTTACTTGTGAGCGCACATCGGCGTAATTTAGCTGCAATTGCGCATTTTGCAGCGTATTTTCGGCTTGGCGAAGCAATAAGTTGTCATGGCCATCTTTACCCCGTTGAGCGCGATACTTGACGACGTCTGCCTGCGCAGCCTCGACTTGGGCTTGTGCAACCCGGTAGTTGGCCTTGGTTTGGTCGTATAGTTGACGTGAAACCGTGTTGGATTTAATCAAGCTTTCCACACGCTCTACTTCCAGCTTCAGCTCTTCCACGTCGGCCTTTGACGCTAAAGCCTGTGCCTCAGCTGCAGCAATAGATGCGTCAAGTTGTAGATTAGTTTGGCTGGCGCTTTCAACCGCCAATTTAGCCTTGTCCACCGCAATTTCGTAAGGACGTTTATCTAGACTAAATAACACCTGTCCGGCTTCGACTAGCTGATTATTTTCAACCAACACATCACTAACCTGCCCGCTAACCTTGGAAGAAATATTCACCACAGGGTGCAGCACCCTAGCCTGAGTGCTAACGGGCATCCATAAATCTGCCGCTAAAAAGTAGGCAAACGACAAAGCAAACACAGCAAGAGCAATGTGTACCCAACGCTTAAACATTTGATCAGGTGCCATGGTTATTGTCCTCCCTCTGTTGGCTTATCCAGCAAAGCACAGGCATTACTTTCAATTTTTTTCAATACATTAAACATGCTATCAAGCTCTTCCTCGGTGATCCCGTCGGTTAACTGACTACGCACTTTCCCTACGCAACTTTCCAGTGTTTGCAGTTGTTCATTACCCGCGTCAGTAAACCACAAACATTTGCAGCGCTTATCACTCGGATGCGCACGTCGCTCAACCAGATTGCGTTCCACTAGCTGGTTCACTGTGCGATTTAGAGACGGCAGTTCGATTCCAAGCTCACTCGCCAGCGTATGCTGAGATACGCCCTCGCCTAGGTTTCTTAAAGTCATCATCACCGACCAGCGCGCTTCGGTCATTCCCATTGGCCTAACCGAATGGGATATAGCACTTCGCCACAGGCGAAATACACGCCCTAACAACCAACCCAAAGCTGGATTATTAAGCTTTCTGTATTCACTGTTTTCACCCGCCATTTCGACCTCACATTTCTTCTGCCTTCTTTATCAAGGGAATGCAGACTATTTACTTAGCATGCTAAGCATTATAGAGGCTAAAAATTACTTAGCAAGCTAACTAATAATTTGAAACATTTAACACATAGTGCTTTACATCATCCTGCTGAATAACGGCTCTGAGAAAGAGCGGTGACGGACGCCATCACCAAATCAACGATAGTCGTTGTGCCCACGCTCGAAATGCGTAGGCACCTAGCGCAAACTTTGGATGAGAAAGAATAGCGGGAGTAAAGAAAATAAACGGCTTGGATGGAATAGAACCCAGTGTCAATGCTACTGCGTAGGCAGCAGGGAATATCTGAATGCAAAACGAGTCATTAACTTAGGATTTTCGGGTCTAAACATACCCAGAAACTCACACCTATTATTGCCAAGCGTAAAAAACTGAATAAATAATTGACGAAAACCGCCTTTTCTGGTGTTATATTATAACATCACCAGCCAATTATAAGATGCAGTAAGGTCCTCACATGTCAGTGTTAAAACTATCCGCGTTATGCAGCGCGCTTATCAGTGCAGGCGTTTATGCCGCAGAAAAACCAATCCAAAAAGATGAACAAAGTATTGAGACCTTAGTTATCACTGCCAACCCCATTGGCCGTTCGGTGCTTGAATCCGCTACCCCTGTAACGATTTTAGGCGGCGAAGCATTAGATAATTCTCAAGCGGCTACGTTAGGTGAAACCCTCAAAGGTCTGCCCGGCGTGAACAGCACCTACTTTGGTCCTGTCGCTAGTAGCCCAATTATTCGCGGTTTAGATGGTCCACGAGTTAAAGTATTGCAAAATGGATTAGACGCTTCTGATGCGTCTCGCGTCGGCCCTGATCATGTCACCACGGTTGAGGCCTCAACGGCCACTCAAATTGAAGTATTACGTGGCCCTGCCACCTTACTTTATGGCAGTGGTGCAATTGGCGGTGTGGTCAACGTGGTAGATAATCGTTTACCTCGCGAGCGTCAAGAAGACATTAACGGTGAAGTGGCCACATCTTACGATACCGTGTCGAACGAAAAGATGTTGTCAGGTGATATCAACGGTGGCGTGGGCAATTTTGCTTTTCATGCTGACGGTTTTACCCGTGACAGCGATGACTACGACATCCCTAATGAAGCCAGTGATGCAGATTCTGACAGCATAGGTAAATTAGAAAACTCAGCCATTGATGCCACTGGTGGCACCTTGGGTATTGGCTGGATAGGTGACGACGTCAATGTAGCCTTTTCATATGCCCGTTTGGATAACGAATATGGCATACCGGGTCATGAGCATGCCCATGAGGAAGACGAGCACGACGAAGAAGACCATGATGAGGACGATCATGACGACGAGCATGCTGATGAGCATGAAGAAGAAAGCGTATTTGCACGCTTAAAGCAAAACCGTTATCAATCTAGAGTCGATTGGCAAAACATTGACGGGCCATTTACTCAGGTACATTGGCTCAATGCATATACAGATTATGAGCACAGTGAAATTGAAGATGGCGCAGTGGGTACAACGTTCAGCAATGAAGCAAAAGAGTCTCGTTTATGGGCAAAGCATGCACCACTAAGTGGATGGGAAGGCGTGGTAGGTATTCATTACACCTCATCTGACTTTTCTGCTCTGGGGGATGAGGCATTCACACCCAGTACTAAAACCACCTCTAGTGCGCTATTTATATTAGAAGAGAAGCAAACAGGCGCGTTCTTATGGCAACTCGGGGCACGCTTCGAGCATACCAAACATCAGCCAGATAACACCTTTTTCGCTGAAGAAGAACATCACGAAGAGGAAGAGGAACACGAAGAAGAGCACGGCGAGATCAACTTCTCTGATGGGTCTTTTAACGCTAATAGTTTCTCAGCGGGTCTTGTGTACACCTTGAATGATAGAAGCTCATTGGCCTTCAACTATGCCCGCTCTGAGCGTGCACCTTCAGCGTCCGAAATATTTTCTAACGGCCTTCATATCAGCACAGGTACCTTCGAAGTCGGTGCGGGGTTTGATATTGAGTTGGACGAAGACGGCTATGAATTAGTCCAGTCCACCAGAAGTGTTGAGAACGAAGTGTCAAACAACGTCGACTTAAGTTACCGCTATCACGGGGATACGATCACGGCTGATGTAAGCTTTTTCTACAACGACATCGCTAATTACCTGTATGAGCAAGACACGGGACTAGACAGTGAGCAACTGCACGGACACGACGAAGAAGAAGAATTAGAAGATGAGCACGATCATGAAGAAGAGGTTACGCCAGTGTTTATCTTCCGTCAGCAAGACGCGGTTTTATATGGTTTTGAAGCCCAGCTAGACTGGCACTTAAATGATAACCTGCGAATCGAGAGCTTTGCCGATTACACTCGCGCCAAGTTAGATGAAGCCGCCAGCGAGGAAGGTAACCGTAACGTACCGCGCATACCTGCAATGCGCCTAGGGATGGAGTTTCATTGGGAAACCGACGATTGGCATGCGGAGCTAGGAGCGACTCATTATGCCAAACAGAGTCATTTTGCATCGTATGAAACCCAAACTGAGGGTTACACCTTGGTGTCAGCCTCGATGAATTACTACACCACAGTGGCTGATTCAGATGTGACCTTGTTTGTTAAAGGCAATAACCTGACTGACAGGGTTGCACGGGTGCATTCTTCTTTCTTAAAAGATGTGGCACCACTACCTGGTCGCTCTTTTGTTCTGGGTGCTCGAGTTAACTTCTAAGCGGGTCTTATACCAACGCCATTAAATAATTAGCCACTCAGCGAAAATTTATTGGTATTGGTATTGGTATTGGAATGGGTATTAATTCAATAAAAAAGGCGCTAAACCTGCACGGGTTGAGCGCCTTTTTCGTGTTTCTCTAAGAAAAGGTTAGGCTTTAAGACAGTTAATCGCTTGCTCTAGTTGTGAACGGGGGCAACCGAAATTTATGCGCACAAACTGTTTATCTCCAAAATCGATACCGGGTGATGGCCCGACACCTTTTTCTTCAAAATATGTTTGAGGATTTTCCACGCCTAAGCCGCTAGCGTCGATCCAAGCGAGGAAAGTCGCTTGTGGGGCAATAACGCGTAAGCCGTCGATTTGGTTAATTTGCTCCACTAGGTAGTCACGATTAGCGCGCAAGTAATCTAACTGGGCAGCCAACCAATCATCACATTGAGTAAACGCCGCTTCTGTCGCCGCTAGGCCCATTACGTTCACCCAAGGCACTAAACCTTGCCCCGCTTGAGTAAAACGCTGACGCACTTTAGCATCAGGAATAATCGCAAATGACGTACCCAAACCTGCCACGTTAAAGGTTTTACTGGCTGCCATTAGGGTGACTGAGTTATTTTCTGCATCGGCGAGCTTACCTACAGGAATATGCTTCGCTTCTTTATCAAGAATCAGATCGCAGTGAATTTCATCAGAACATAGCATTACATTGTTAGCCGCGCATATCTCTGCCACGCGGGTAAGTTGTGCCTCGTCTAACACACTGCCTACTGGATTCATTGGGTTGCACAAAATAAATAAGGTGCATTTTGGATCTTTAGCGTGCTGCTCTAGCACATCAAAATCAAGCATCCACTTACCGTCCACTTCCACCGTGGGTACATCAGCACGCGCTAATCCATTCAGTTTTGGGGCCGCTAACATAGGTGGGTAATTTGGAGTTTGCACAATAACCTTGTCGCCGGGTTGGCAGAAAGCTTGGCACGCCATGTTAAAGCCAGGCACGACCCCTGGAGTCCATACCAGCCACTGAGGCTCAATTTTCCAATCATATTGCTTGGCCATCCAATCAACCACAGCTTGAATTGCGCCAGCCGCGTGATTAGGCAAGGTGTAGCCAAGTAATCCATGTTCAGCACGGGCTTTTAATGCATCAAGAATAGGCTCTGCACAGCGAAATTCTGTGTCGGCAATCCACATAGGGAGAATATCTCGACCTTTGTAGCGTTCCCATTTGTAGGCATTTGAGGGGGTTCTATCAATAATTTTGTCAAACTGCATAATTCAATACATCTCTTCTTTAAGCTGGACTAATTTTCTCAAGTAGTGTTGAAAGCTTCTGAGTAAGCTCATCAGAACTGAAGGGCTTAGCGATGAAATCTGTCACACCAAGGCGTTTGGCGCTCATTACTAAATCTCGGGTAGGCATTGCCGTTACCATTAAAAATGGGCAATTTTCCAACTTCACACGCAAGGTTTCTAGTATTTTAATACCGCTGACACTGGGCATTTGCCAGTCACAAATCACTAAGTTGATACGTTGTGCATCTTCGGTCAATAAAAAAGCATGGGCTTTAATACTGCTTGAAAAAGCGAGTATTTCACCACTGACCAATTCCTCCACAATGTGCTCAAGCAATGTTAGCGTAATATCATCATCATCAATTATCATTACATTTACATCGTGCACATTTTCTCCTTAAAATTGACTACAACTGAAACCAAGGTGAGTCACTTAGCTTACTAAAATAAACCCAATTGAGCACTGGTTATCTCAGTAAAAGATAGCCCGATAAAGGGCAAAATACTCTCAGCAATAGGTCGTATTTGTTTATCAATATAATGCTCGTAATCTAACGCACTGTTTTGATACTCAACAGGCTGCGCGCCGTTTAAGGTAATCACATAAGCAATTTGCCCTTTATGTTGATAGCGCAGAGGTTTGCCCAGTTGTTGATTCTGTTCGTCTGCTAGGCGCGCGGCCTTGACGTGAGGCGGGACATTTTTAATATACTGCACCAAGGGACGCCTGATCCTCTTGCGATATACCAGTTGTTCATCCAATTCACCATTTCGTGTTTGCTCTACGACGCGCAGCACATATTCTTTCACGTCTTGATCCGCAAATACCCGCTCGTACAAAGCCAATTGGAACGACTTCGCCATAGGCGTCCAGTCAGAACGTACCGACTCTAACCCTTTGAAGACAAGTTCAGCTTGCCCTCCTATTTGCCGCTTCAGGCCAGCGTAGCGCTTCTTACTACCCAGCTCAGAGCCACGTATCGTTGGCATAAGAAAGCGCTCAAACTGGGTTTCAAATTCAATTTCCAAATAACTCTGTAATTGATGTTGTTCGGTGATGGATTGAGTCCAACGCTGATTAATTTCACCCTGCAATTGCTGCCCGATGTTATGCCCTTCATCAGCGGTAATATCATCACCCAACCAAACGAAAATGGAATCGGTATCGCCATAAATTACCTTATAGCCCATGCTTTCAACCCAAGTGGCTGTAGTTTGCATGATTTCATGACCGCGCAAGGTGATTGAACTGGCCAAACGCGTGTCGTAAAAGGGGCAGCCGCCTGAGCCAAGCACCCCATAAAACGAGTTCATTAGTATTTTAATCGCTTGAGAGCGCGCCGCATCTTGATCGCGTTTGGCCGTATCCCTTTGTTGCCATAAAGAGGTAATGATGTCTGGTAAGAAGTGCTGCTCTCGAGAGAAAACAGCGTTTTTAAACCCTTGTATGCCGGCCTCCGGATGCCGCAGGCCTTCTACCAAACCAAGGGGGTCTATCTTAAATGTGCGAATAATTGATGGATACAAGCTCTTAAAATCGAGCACCAGTACATTACGATACAGACCCGGCTGTGAGGTCATGACATATCCACCTGGGCTGGCTAAGCCGCCGTCAATAGGGCGGTTCGGCGATATATACCCAGCGCGATGCAGTTTTGGTAAGTACAGATTAACAAAAGCGGCTACAGAGCCACCCACGCGATTTAATTCAAGGCCCGTTAATTGACTGCGCAATGTCAGAAAGTCCAACATTTTTGTATGCTCAAAAATCTCTAGTACGAGTTGGCAGTCTTGCAGATTATATTCAGCTAGTTTGACTTTGTTATATAAAAAGTCGTGCTTAATTTTGGCTAGCCTGTCATCAACGTCATCCGTGAGTTTGCCTTTACCCAACAGCGTTTGGGCAACAAACTCCAAGCTGAAACTGCTAAATTGATACGTTGCGGTTTTAAGCGCATCTATACCGTCTATCACCACCCGGCCAGGCATGCTGATATAGCCTTGATTCACTTCATTTGGGGCGTCGCGCCAGTAAACGGCTTCGCCACCTCGGCCTAATGTAAGCTTTAGCCTATACAGCTGGGCCCGCTCAATAAGCAGCCGAAAATCAAAATTGACCACATTCCAGCCAATGATAATGTCTGGGTCAATACGATTAACCTCAGTAATAAGAGACCGAATTAGCGCCTCTTCATTATTAACCCATTGCAACCACTTTGGGCCTTCTTCGGCTTTACCAATCATAAATACTGTTTGGTAGTGACTCTGCGCTAGGCCAATTGAATACAGCTCCCCTTTTTCACTGCACTCAATATCAATTGAGAGCACTGAAAAAGAGGGGGTGTATTGGGCCGGTTTTAAGTGGCTTTGAGTATACGTGACATAAGGCGATGTTCCTTGTTGAACACCTCTGATATCGGCGCTTGCATAGATAAAGCGCTCCATTAAATATCTGTCAGCTAAGCGTATATCGGCTTCGTAAAACGCTACCTCGTGCACTCTTAAACGCTCTTTAGCGGCATAAGCTTGCTTCGTTCTAGCAAAGTAAATTGCACTAACCAACTGTTGGTCAAAACGCTTTAAGGGCAAGGCTTTAAGGGTAAAGCGGATTTCACTTGAGGCCAGAATATCGGATACTTTCTGTGTATCTTGCTGACTGATAAAGAAAACCGACTGCTGAGCTTCAGTAGTGACTTTGATTGGCCCTTTGTCGCTCAACAACCAAAATTCAAGACAGGTCTTTGCGCCAATATCGCGCTGATCCGAGGTAAGAATAAATCCTCGATTAGTGTTTCCCATCATTGATTGGTGAACCTGCTTACGAATTAACTGGCGTGCTCTGTGGATGGATCACGACCTGATCGCGTCCTTGGGTTTTGGCTTGATAAAGTGCGGTATCGGCATCGGCCATTAATTGCATGCTCTCTCGGCTATCGGTATTGAAGGTCAAACCAATTGAAGCACTGATGGATAAATCCTTGATATCAACCACATTATTCACCATAGATATTTTATGGCGTAAACCGTCTAGTGCATTATACCCATCTTGCAAATTGGTGTGCGGTAAAATGACCAAAAATTCTTCACCACCGATGCGCCCGATAATATCGGACTGCCGTAGATTTTTACTGCATATATCACTGAATTCAATTAACACACGATCGCCCACTGCGTGGCCATAGCTGTCGTTGATCTTCTTGAAGAAATCTAAATCGATAATCGCGACACACAAATCATACTTGTAGCGGTTCGCTGCATGTACTTGTCGCTCAAGCTGCTCGATAATGTGACGCCTGTTGTACAAGCCGGTTAGATCATCTGTGATCGCAAGTTTAGTAAGTGCCCTACTTTGCGCCTTGACCCGATAAACCATCACAGCTAATAAACAACACACTACCAATACAATACCCAGAAACGCCCACAAATAAATATTGCGCTGCTCTTGAGCACTAAGCGCAAAACGCTGCAAGCGATTTTGATGCTCTAGTATCTTGTTCTCCTGTTCTGAGGCGCGCACGCGATAAATGGCTCGCAAACGATGAAGTTGTTCAGAGTTTCTGGTCGCATGATATTCACTACTCAAGGTTAGGGCTTGCTGCATGTGTGCATAAGCCGCGGCTAGATCCCCCTGGGCAGCTGCTAACTCAGCTTCGAGTTGCTCTATCTCTATGGTGTCGCTAGGCATGGTGGCAGGATTTAAATATTCTTTTGCGCTATCACGATGTCGCTCGGCTTTTTCGAGTTCCCCTGTCGCTAAAGCCACTTCAAACAAACTTTTTGAAATCTGAAAATCTATCGGTCTATTTTCGCTCTCAGCAAAAATGTCAGCCGCTCTTTTCAAGCGCTTTTCGGCCAATGCGTAGTCTTGTTTCTTTATACTGATTTTTGCTAACTGCTTGAGCGCATACCCAACCCCTTGGGAGTCATCCAATGAGCGTGCAATATCCGCGGATTCAATAAGTTGCGTTTCGCCTAAATCAATATTACCTGCGCGAAAATTAGCTGAGCCGAGACCAAACAATACGATGCTTAAATTCAGGGGTTCGTTATTTTTACGTGCGTGGGCAACAGCTTCGGCGTAATAAGGGATCGCCAGTTTATAATCACCGCGATTTTCGTACATAACCCCAATCATGCCAGCAATATTAGCCTTGGAAATTTTACCGGTATATTGGGTAGACAAACTGTAGGCTTCTAAGAAGTTCTCTGCAGCGCCGCTATACTCATTTAACGAGGTAAATAACAAGCCTCTAACATATAAACCGAGTATGTATGTTGCTTCGCTGTGGTTATCTTTTGCCCACGCCACTGCTTTATTGACAGCCAACAACGCATCAATGGGCTCACCCGCCATCTCTATCGCCGTCGCTTCGATTAATTTCAAATTATGGTACAACCAAGGTTCTGATTCTTCGGTGATAAAACTCAGACCTTGTTGCGCGCTCTCAATTGCTTTTTGCGGATACGTTAGCGCGTAGTAAGTGTCACTTAAAATGGCATAGTACTCAGCTTTAACCACGTTACTTGCGTCATGTTGCGGCGCTGAATTTATTAACTGTGTTAAGACTTGTTGAGGCGCGGTGGTTAATCTTGACGTGAGGGATTGGTATTCATCTGAAAAGCTATACACCACAGCTTGGGCCGCAAACGCTTTCACCGGCACCCAAAAAATCAATACAGTACAAATCCATATAACCTTGATCAATCGCTATCCTCTGTCAGCTGAGCCCCAAAAATATCATCTCAAAATAGCATATAAATTATCTGAAAGACTAGGTACAAATATAATTAAGCAGACTCAATTTTTTCAAATAAGTTCGTGAAATTGTGAGTGATTACTTTCCCTTGAGTTAGCTGGTGCTAAATGCCCTGTGCAAACATATTTGACAAGTGGGAGTGTATATTTATCAAGAGGGAGTTAATTTCATCCGGCCGTTGAATAAAGATCACACTGAGTAACTCAACGTCACTTGAATAGCTGATATCGGATATACAACCCCCTTTTAAACTCTCGCTAAGTCATGACTTATTAACGTGGAAGGAGATAAAGCCAGATAAAAAAATAGCCCCAAAAGGGGCCATTTCTTAAGGAGCAAGTAGCGCTACTTGCTTACCATGTTGAAATCGATACCACTGTTCGCCTAAGTGTGACGATAACAGTGATAAAAATTAGATGCGGTCGTTAAGCACACTCATAATAGGTGAAGCATTCAAACCATTTTCAGATGCCCAGGCGATAACGGTTTTGCCGTCTTGCTCAGGGGTAGATAATTCACTTTTAGGCATTTTCTTTACTAATAAGGTGCCAGCTTCAACAGCATCACTTAACATCGCGGTGCGAATTAAGCTGTTGCCACCACAAGAAATACCTGAGTAGTAATCTTGCAATTTCAAACGATAGTCAGACTGTACACGCTTCATTTTCTTACGAAGCTCACCTTTGTCGTCTGCTTTTACTATGGTACAAATATTCTGTAATGCTTCTGCTACGTCAGCTTGTGCTGCACCCGACATAAATAATGAAGTGGCGGCGATAGCGATAGAAGTTTTAACTATTTTCAACATGGTCAATTCCTCGGTTGGTTCAATGGGTTATCTCGTTTCGTTGAGGCAATTAAAACCCAATCTCGCCAATGGTAAAATCTATAAGGCGATACTTAGGTATGCCACCTAATACCTTATAACGGGTCAAATTTCGTTTTCTGTCTATTTAGATTTGGGTAATTTAAAAAATCGCAAATGCAAAGCGTTCCCTTAGCGAGTAAGTTTACGGCTTATTGAAGATGAAGATGAGTTTGCAATGAGAGAGCAAAAACTGACAGAGAAAGGCCCAAGTATACAAGCGCTACGAAAAAACAAAAAAATCCGCTGGGGCGTTTTAGGCGCAGGGCGTATTGCCCAAACATTTTGTAAAGACATTCAGCATACACAATTTGCTGCGTTAACCGCTGTCGCTTCTCGTAACCTTAAAGATGCCCAGCACTTTGCAAAAAGCTATAATATCCCTAATGCGTTGCAGGGCTATCAAGCCTTGTACCAACACTCAGACATAGATGCTATCTATATTGCCACACCGCATAATTTCCATTTTGAGCAAGCAAGCGCAGCGCTTAATGCAGGCAAACATGTGCTGTGTGAAAAACCAATTACCGTGACACCTGAGCAATGCCAACAGTTAATCGATATCGCACGGCACAACGACTGTTTTCTTATGGAAGGCATGTGGAGCTATTTTTTGCCCGCTATTATCAAGGCAAAAGAATGGGTAGATATGGGACGCATTGGAAAAATCGTTCACATCAAAGCCGATTTTGGTTACCCGGTAAAGTATGTTGAAGGGGATCGCATGTATAACCCAGCGCTTGCTGGGGGCTGCCTATTGGATATGGGAATTTATACCTTAGCCATAGCGCAGATGTTTACTCGTCAGCACTCTATTAGCCAGCAGTCTATTAGCCAGCACTTGATTAGCCAGCACTTGATTAGCCAGCAGTCCGAACGCAGTATTTATAGTCACAGGCGGGCTAAAACCGGGGTAGAAGATGATGTAACGATTGTCACGCAATATCCTGACGTTACCACTACATTAGCCTGCTCCTTTAGAGCAAGATTACAAAATTCAGCGCACATCATAGGTGAAAATGGTTACATCGAAATCCCTGACTTTTGGCGTGCTGACCGTTGTAGCTTATTTCAACTGGATGAAAAAATAGATGATTTTCAGCACAAAAGAGCTGGTTTTGGTTTCGAGTTCGAAATAGACGCTGCCAGTAAAAGTATTTTAGCGGGTGAAAAAGAAGCCAAGTTAATGCCTTTATCCACCAGCTTAGCTTTGCAGCATCAAATGCACAGTATTCTGCAAGGGATCGCCGTACGATAAGCCGTTATTTTTTGCGCGCTTGCTTCTCTTTGCTGCGCCGTTGCACGCGCTCAATACGGTGCTCTTTCTGGGCTTTTTTATCACGCGTCAGCGAGCCAGTTTTAAAGCGCTCTTTACGCAGCGCTTTTTCTTCTGCTTTCTTTGCTTCAGCAGCGGCCATTTCAGCCTCTTCCTTCACAATCATGTCAGGGGTTTCAAGACTAATGCGACCTAACTTGCCTGAGCGAAATTCGTTAACCAAGACTTCGCATATTTTATGCAAATTCACTCGCCCGCCTGCGCGCAATGCGCCGCGCTGAGCTGCGGCCATTTCTAGAAATTCTATTTCCGTATCAGGAATATGTTCAAGCTTGTAGCGCTCTTTAAGTAAATCTGGGTAAGCTTTGATTAAGTAATCTGCTGCAAAAAAGCCCACGTCGTCATATTCCATCGCGGTATCTTTAATTGCACCGGTTGTGGCTAAACGATAACTACTTTGCGGGTTTTCCACCTTAGGCCATAAAATACCTGGCGTATCAAAAAGAATAATCCCGCTGCCTAGGTTGATCCTTTGTTGAGCTTTTGTCACCGCCGGTTCATTCCCTGTTTTGGCTATGATGCGCTCTGCCAATATATTGATAAGGGTAGACTTGCCCACGTTAGGAATACCGCAAATCATGGTATTAATGGTCTTAATGCTGGCGTCTTTTTCAGGCAACATTTTGCGGCACAAATCGATGATCTGCTTCATTTTTTGCGGTTGTTCTGTGGTGGTAGTGAATGTTTTCACTCCGCGCTCTTGTTCAAGATGCGCTTGCCACATTGCGGTTACATCAGGGTCAGCTAAATCAGATTTACTCAACACCTTGATGCAAGGCGTGTCACCACGAATAGCGGCAATGGCTGGATTTTCACTGGAATAAGGAATTCGCGCATCAAGCACTTCTATCAGTAAATCTACTTGCGGCAATAATTCTTTTATTTCCTTCTGGGCTTTGTGCATGTGCCCAGGATACCAATGAATCGACATATAACCCTGCTCTCTCGCGTGTTCAAAGAATGCATTGTACGTTAACCGAGCCAGCAAAGGTATGCAGTAGCGCCCGTGTTAAAAAATAAACCTTTATGCCAGCCCCCAGAAGGATAAATCACCAAACTGTGGCATTTAAAAAGTGTAATAAAACGTAAACTTAAATAGCACATTAGTTTATACTATTCGCCTAAGAGACCCTTCTCGATATCCTTTTTTTACTCATGTGATTTGCTGGTAATGATAGCCACGATGCTGAGTAACAAAGAAGCATAATTCTAATGACGTAATCATCCCAAGCAGTTAATCCATTAGCTTCTTGCTTTGCTGCGCGTCAGAACAACTTGGAGAGCACCCTTGGGCCCACAACAGAACACACACACACGTTCATGCAACATTAGCTTACTTGGCGCAGCTATTTCGTTAGCATTAGCCGGTCATGTTAGCGCACAGACTACAGAAACCGAGCAAGCATCGAACGACGACTTCGAGAACATCACAGTCACTGCCCGTAAACGTACAGAAAGCTTGTTTGAATCCCCTACTGCGATCACATCTTTAAGTGACAGCTTCATGGAAGATGCCAACATCAGTAACTTAGATGACGTGGGCAAATACGTGCCCAATTTAAACGTCAGTCGTTATGGTGGTGGTAACTCTGCCCACGCATCTATCTTTATTCGTGGTATTGGCTTGCAGGATCACATCATCACTACCGATCCCGGCGTGGGCGTGTATGTTGATGGCGTATATTTAGGTCGTCAAATGGGCGCTAACCTAAGCCTGCCTAACATCGCAAGCGTTGAAGTATTACGTGGTCCACAAGGCACATTATATGGTCGAAACACCCTAGGTGGCGCGGTTAACATTATTACTAAAAAACCAGGCGATGAGTCCATGGCCAGTGTGGCTGCCAAGGTCGGCACCCTAGGTCGTGTAGCCGCTGATTTATACATCAATGGTGACATTAACGACGATGTCAGCATTGCTGCCAGTGGCTCATTCAAAAAACGCGACGGTGTAGGCAAGGCTGTTAACTTAGCCAACCCTGAAAAAGAAATCGGTGAAGAGCAAGAATTCAGTGGCCGCTTATCTGCTAACTGGAACGTCAGCAATAGCTTCTCACTATTATTCGCCGTAGATGGCTACGATAACGAAAGTGGCCAATCGCCGTATACCATCGAATTTACTGACCCAAGCCCTGATCCGACAGATGTCTTTAACGGTGACTTCCCCCTATTAACGCCTGATTTAATCCCTTCAGATCCCGATGATTTAGGCACCACAGTACCTGGCCTTGAGTCTACCGCGTCTGCTGGTTGGGGCGCGTCAATCACCGCCAATTGGGATATCAACGAGAACTATGCCACTAAGTTGATCTCGAGCTTCCGCAGCTCTGATTATGAAGGCGGCCTTGATGATGATGCCTCACCGCTTAACCTGTCTGAATTCCCAGAAACAGGTGAAGCCGATCAGTACTCGGTAGAGCTGCAAGTGAATGGTACCTTTGATAACTACGACTTTGTATCAGGTGTGTACTTCTTCAACGAAGAAGGCTCAACTTCATCAGGCCCTTGGGTATTTAGCCCGTTCAATACGCCAGGCGCATTGAATAATGATGGCACGCCAACTGGGTTCGGTGGCGATTATGGTTTCTTCGATTTACATCAAGAAACAGACGCTTTCGCGATTTACGCTAACGCTTCATATGATGTGTCAGAAAAGCTGACCGTGGGCGGTGGTTTACGTTACTCGAAAGATAAAAAGGACGCAGACGCATTGTTCCCGTCGTTTGCTGAGCGCGCCTATCGTAGTGCCGAATTCAGCGAAGTCACTTGGGATGTAAACGCGGCATACCAGTTTGATAACGGTTTGAACGTATACGCTCAAGTACAAAAAGGCTATCAAACAGGTGGTTTCCCGCCGCGTCCATTTGGTGGTTCTGACCAGTTCGTTCAGTTTGATGAAACCACATCTGTCAATTACGAAACCGGTTTAAAAGGTAAGGTTGCTGAAAATGTCTCTTTGCTTGCCGCTATATTTATCACTAAATACGACGACTTAGCATTGCCTTTCTCTGACCCTACAGCGGGTGGTGGTTTTGTGACTATCACAGAAAATGCGGGTAAATCTGAAGCCAAAGGTATCGAGCTTGAAGCCACGGTTGACGTAACTGATAACTTCTCTGTTCGCGCTGCGGTTGGTTTCTTAGATGCTGAAATCACTCAAGTAGACGAAAATGTAAACGGCGTTGGCGTAGGTGATTCACCCGCCCTAACACCAGAATGGACGCTCATGATAGCGCCTTCTTACTACATGGACTTAGACAGCGGCGCTACACTGGCATTTAAAGCGGATTACTCGTTCCGTGATGAGATGCAAGGCCAGTCAGTATTTAACCCGAACGAAACGATCGATTCTCGCAGTATTCTTGGTTTTGATATCAACTACACCTCGGTCAATGGGGACTGGTCATTAAGCCTTTACGGCGAAAACGTAACGGATGAAATTTACGACCAAGGCCGCTTACAGCAAAATGGTTTTGTAGGTATTGTACGCAGTAACGACAGACGTGAGTTTGGTTTACGTTTCAAGAAAGAATTTGAAATGTAATCAAACACTCACTATGTGAATAATGACGTAAACAACAATTTTAGGGGCCGAAAGGCCCCTTTTTTATTGCTGTTATTTCAATCATCACAGCTAGAAGTTCCCTTTTTAAAACAGTAGACTAACGCTAAGTTAACGGACATAACGTGGCAATTTTATTCGCACAATAAAGTACAACAAGAGACTGGGTTGGCTGAAGCATTTCGCGCAAATGTTCCTGTTTTGCGCTTTGTTGTGCGCTTTGTTGTTCAATGCCACAGGTGCTTTATTTGCGTCAAATAGCATCGTTAATCAAGCCCAAACGTTTGCCAACGACGATGCAGTGCTGATTTGTACTGGTCATCAATTTAAATGGATTTCACTCAGCACGTTTGAGCAAACGGGCACATTAGAATTTATCCAGCCTCCAGAAGACGCCCCCGACAATGCCCATGGAATTAAGTGTACTTTTGCCTACCTAGCCGATTGCCACAATGATAAAGCGCTTGTCGCAACAAACGTTGTTGGTGCTGCCCCACTGATTCAAAATAGTCTTTTTTTACCTAAACTTTCTTTTGTAAAAACCCATCCATATTCTTTAGCCAGTACCCGCGCTCCCCCTGTTTTTTCTTAAACGCAACGATCGATACTAAAAATAAGATACCAAAAATAAAATGTGCCCAAATGGCACACGTTAACTATTGCGAATAAGAGTAAACACATGAACAAATTAACTATTCTAAGTGCGTGTTTTGCAGCACTTTCTTGCCCTATAGCTTTCGCCGACTCAGGCAGCAACCACAACCCATTGCGCCCAGATGATCATGCGCCCATCGGCGTCATGGGGGATCACATGCATGCTGCAGGTGAATTCATGTTTTCCTATCGGTTTATGCGCATGAATATGTCAGACATGATACAAGGCAACAACAGTATTTCAGCCAGTGATATTGCCACCAGCGTGGCTAATCCTTTTGCCCCACCAGCCACAGTGCGCGTAGTGCCAAAAAACATGACCACCAATATGCATATGTTGGGCTTTATGTATGCCCCCAACGATGACATTACCTTGATGGCCATGCTCAATTACATAGAGCGTGACATGGATTTAACTACGTTTCAGGGCATGATGGGAGACACAGCACTAGGGCAGTTTTCCACTGAGGTGTCCGGTTTGGCTGACAGTAAACTAGGCCTGCTCTACCGCCTATATGATGAAGGTAATCACCACCTGCATTTTAACTTAGCTTGGGTTATCGCAAACGGCTCGACGGATGAAACCGATGATGTTCTTACCCCTATGAACATGCGAATGACCATGCGCTTACCCTATTCTATGCAACTGGGTGCGGGCAGCGATCAAGCCGAGTTCGGCCTGACATACACGGGTAAAAACGAGCAATTAAGCTGGGGTGCGCAAATGCTCACCACCACCCCCCTTGAGCGTAATGATGAAGGCTACACAGTGGGTGACAAATACCACATGTCCAGCTGGCTAGCATATCAACTGCCCCAATCAACGAGTGTGTCACTACGATTGATTTACAATCACAGTGAAGACATCAAGGGTCAAGACAACCAAATAATGGCCCCAGTCACCACAGCAAATCCAGCTAATTACGGCGGTTACAATTTACAAGCCGCCATTGGGGTGAATACCGTGTTGATGAACAAGCATAGAATTGGTTTGGAATATCAGGTACCCATTAATTATCACGCTAATGGCGTACAAATGGACATGGATAACATGCTTACACTCGGTTATCAGTTAGCGTTTTAGCCTTTACCAGCAACGTTTAAGCAACCCAGCAGCTCCCTTACTCGTAAGAGAGCTGCTGGGCGTTTTCCGTTATTTCAAACTAATCCGCTTACTTCCCTTCACTCCTGCTCTCCTGCTCTCCTGCTCTCCTGCACGGAATTATATTAAATACCCTTCTCCCTAAACGTGAACAGCATGCTCAGGAACCTATTAACCAAATAAATACAATTGTATTACCAATAACATAAGTAGAAGTGTTGAAAGCATCTTAATTTCGTTGATAGTGTCATCCTTCGTACCGCCGCAAAATGTAAATATTTAACGCAGCAGGTATCTACTCGATTTCCCTTAACCACCTCACCAGTAAAGAGAATCACAACCCACTGAATCATAGAGCACTAAACGAAAATAACACATTACTCTTTTAAATTCATAGGCTTAAAAGGGTACACGCGAATCAAAAATTGAATAAAAAATAAAATGAAATTTCAGCCAAAAGACACTCTGATTATCTCCCTTGGCATGCCACAAAAATAAATATTCAATATAACTAACAACTTAGCTACATATATTACAAAATTTAGACTAATTGGTAATACATAATTGTAAACCTACGGTTAATGAGATATAAATGCGCTTACCGTTTTGAATACCAATTACGTAACCAAGCTTTACTGAAAACACAGTTTTGGTCATACCAATCAGGACAAGGACACCACAATGCAACGCTCAACCATGAAACTCAATCAAGTCAGTGCCATATTCAACAAAGCCAGAATAACCGCCAGTAATATTGCGATTTTCGGCACAGCATTATCGGCTATGCTTATCGCGCCTTCTCTAGCAGCGCAAACGCAAGGCGAAGACGTCTCAGCCAATGAAGATTTAGAAGTGATTCAAGTAAAAGGTATCGCCGGCAGTTTAGCGGAGTCAGCACGACAAAAGCGCTTTGATTCTCGCATCGTCGACGCCATCGTTGCTGAAGATATTGGTAAATTGCCTGACAACAACATTGCAGAGGCACTACAAAGAATCACTGGTGTGTCGATAAGTACCGATTTTGGTGTGGGTGAATCTGTCACTATTCGTGGTATTTCTCAAAACCGCGTTGAATTAAACGGCCGCTCCACCTCAGGTAGTGGACGTGGCGGTATTAGCTTAGACGACTTTCCTTCTAGCTTCTTAAAAACCGTCGAAGTGATTAAATCCCCTACGCCTGAAATGATTGAAGGCGCGCTAGGCGGCACAATCAACATGACAACAGTGCGTCCTTTAGAGTTGGAAGAGCCGCTTATCGCTCTCACTTTAGATGGCGAGTACGCTGACAAAACTGAGAATTGGGCACCTATGGTCAATGCCGCAGCAGGCATGAACTGGGACTTAGGCGATGCAGGTACATTCGGTGCTTCGTTTGTGGTGGCATATCAGGATCGCGAGTTACGCCGAGACGAATTCATCAACCTCGTCACACCCACCGAGCTTGATTTAGATGGTGACGGCACGAGCGACCAAGCCAACACAGCTAGTGGCAATTACCTTGTCAGAAGCCAAAACACGGTTGAGCAGAAAACTGAGAAGCGTGAACGTACGGCATTAGGATTGTCCTTACAATGGGCACCTAAAGACACTGACGGTTTTATTTATTTAGACATTAACACCACAGAACTCGACGGCGGCCAAGAAGCTTACTCAGTGCTGAACGACAGTAAAGACTATGGCGATTTAGTGCTTGATAACGCATACGGCGACAGTCAAGGGCAACTGCATAACTTCGGTTCAGGCAGTGTATTTGTACAGCCTAAAACCTGGTCTGACTTTACCACTAATGAATCAATCTCCAATGCATTGGGCGGTGAATTTCAGCTAACGGATCAGATAAAAGTATCTGGCGAAATTTCGTACGCAAAGTCTGAGGCAAAACGTAGAAACTCTGAATTTAACTTGCGCCCTATTTCTCGCGAACAATATGATGCCGACGGCACCATCACTGAGCATTTATTCACCATCACCATGACCCAAGACGGTGACCAAGTACCGGGGCTTGCATTTTCAGACCAAGATGCCCTGCTTGACCCAGATAACTTAGCTATTCGTCAGTTCACACATCAACGCTACTCAGAGGACAACGAAGAAACCGCTATTCGTTTCGACGTGGAATACATTGAACCGTTTGCCGGTTTGGACTTCCTTCGCTCTATCAAGGCCGGTGTGCGCACCACTGATAGCGAGTATGAACTAGACAGATACGACTTACGCAACAACGGCAGTGAGCTTAAAAACTTGCAAACCAGCGTATCGTATGACGGTGTTGTTACCCCAACTTGGATAGGTGATTTCAATGATGCCTTCGGTGGGTTTAAAGCCATTAACCACTCAAACTCATTCGATCAAGCCGGTATTTCAGGCAATAACGCATTAACCAATTACTTTGTGTATGACGGTGCAGCGTTAGCGTATGACATTAATGGTACCTACGACCGAGTGAAGCAAATGCTCGCCGGCAGTAACCTAGAGTTGACTGGCACGTTAGACGAGAACATGGCTCGCAACACAGGTTCTTACGCGAAAATTGAAGAAGAAACCAAAGCCGTATATACCCAGTTCAATTTGGACTTTGATCGTTTAACCGCAATCATTGGGGCGCGTTATGTGACCACAGATTTAACCTCGAGCACATTTAATGAGACCGCTGAACACGACTATTCAGACTTCTTACCCAGCATCAACGCGACGTACAATCTTACTGAAGAAACGATTCTACGCTTTGCTGCAGCTAAAGTGATGCGCCGTGCTGAATTTGGTGAGCTGAGTCCTGCATTAAACGTGGATAATTCGATTGTAACGGGCACTCAAGGCTCCTATAAATTGGACCCTTACCGCGTTACACAATACGATTTATCTGCGGAGCATTACTTTGGTCAAGGCGGCTTAATGTCGGCGGCTATTTTCTATAAAGACGTAGAATCATTTACGGTTAGCAGCAGTTCGTGCCAAGCAAGCGCAGACACTATTGAAGGACAAAACGTGACTGAATACGTCAACGTGTGTCTGCTCGATACTGCGGGCGTGAGCCAAACCAATGTTAACTACGCTTCAAGTGATCAAGACCTCGCCTATGTCGAAGGCCAACGCGATGCAGGCCTAACCGGTATTGTTATCAACACTGACGTAAATGGCGGTAGCGGTAAAATCGTTGGTATTGAATTAGCCTACCAACAACAATTTAGCTCGTTACCAGGGGCATGGTCTGGCCTAGGCATTAGCACCAACTACACTTACGCCGATAGTGAGCAACCAGATGGTAACCCACTATTAGATATTTCTAACAACACGGTCAATGCTCAAGTGTATTGGGAATACGAAGGATGGCAGGTGCGCTTAGCTTACAACTGGCGTGACGAGTACCTCGATACTCAAGACGAAAAACGTGTTCGCCCAGTAGGCGCCCTTGCAACGGGTATCTATAACCGAACGGATCCTAATGCTGAATTCTACGACCCAACACTGGGCAATAATTACCGGGATGCGCGTGGCCAATTCGACTTCTCAGCGAGTTACGATGTAAACGAAAACATAACGCTAGTAGCAAACGCTGTAAACCTGACAGGCGAGCCTATTCGTCAGGTCACTGAGCTGGGTAGCATTTGGCAATACAGCGAAGCAGATCGTCGAATGACTGTGGGTGTAAGAGCCAAGTTCTAATTAGGCTCAATGCGTTAGTTAATCGCGCGTAACTGAGTACCCATTACTCACAAAGAACATAGAGCCTATTCATGCAATAGGCTCTTCTTTTTATTCGAGTACAGTTGATTCAAATACAGTCTTATGTAAGCGCGGCTTGACCCAAAGGCCATTAAAGCGAGTCGATAAATACGGGATAATATATGACCAATAAAAGCGTTGTACTTGCTACATCACTGACGTGTATGTCGCTAATCGGTTGTGGTGGTACGCACACAACTTCTTCTACTCAAGCTCAACTAACCAGTTCGATAGAATCACAAAAAGCCCCTGGCAGTTCGTTTGATTTAAGCCATTGGTATCTCACCGTTCCGCTTGATGAGGACGGCGACCAAGTGTCTGACATATATGATGTGGCGGATTTGCAGAGATTCTCTCATCCAGATTTTTTCTACCTTGATGAGCAAAATAATATGGTGTTCGCTACACCAAATCGAGCGGCCACAGAGCGCACATCAACCAATACGCGCAGCGAATTACGCTACATGCTTCGGGGTGAAGACACGTCCATTCCTGAGGGCGCTCCTGGCAACAACTTCGCTTTAGCGGCACATAAAAATGCTCAGCAGTTTGCCGCTATTGGCGGGAAGTTAGAGGCAACCTTACACGTTGACCACGTAGCCACAAATGCGCAATACCCAAATAAGCCGCCCGCTTATTCCGTTGTCATCGGCCAAGTGCATGCCTTCCAATTGGATGATGAGCAGCAAAAAGCAGGATTTGGTTGGGGTAATGAACCTCTAAAAATTTCTTATAAAAAATGGCCAAACCACTCAACAGGGTCGGTATTTTGGACCTATGAGAGAAACTTAGCCACCAACGATCCTAACCGCATTGATATTGCTTACCCTGTTTGGGGCAGTAATTGGGATGACCCTAGCGACCCGAGTGACAAGGGCATCGCACTGGGTGAAGAGTTCAGCTATGAAGTAAACATCGTTGAAAATGTCATGCACTTGGTTTTCACCAGTACCGAACACGGCACAGTTCATCAACACATTAACTTAGCGGATAACATCGACGCCAATGGCAATATTGACGAAGCGGATTATCCTTTGGCTTACCAAGACGAAACGCTGTATTTCAAAGCGGGAGCGTATAACCAGTGCAGTACTAAGCAAAACGACCCTAGCTTTCGCTACCCAGGTTGTTCCGGTACTGGCGATTGGAAAACAGACCGAGCCAACGGTGACTATACCCAAGTCACATTTTCTTCATTAAAGGTTAGCCCTGCAACGCCTGCTCAAGGCACTACTGGAGCACTTAAGTGACCATAAAAACAGAACTGAACTCATTACTTGCCATGCCTTTTCGTTTGCAAGGGGTACAAAAGAAAATCAGGAGTATAAGCAACATGTCCAAAGTGCCTAAAAGCCGTTTATCATCCATTTTAATACGATCTGTAAGACTACCAGCACTCGCGCTGGCGTTGCCACTGCTGACGTTTTCTCAATTGAGTCACGCTGCATTAGTTGAAAACATCAAACAGTTCAATGACGCTGTATCGTCCGTTAAGCCAGGGGACGAAATCGTCCTCGCAAATGGCTCATGGAATGATGTAGAGCTCGTGCTAAAAGGTAAAGGTTTGCCAGACAAACCCATTACGTTAAAAGCGCAAACGCCGGGCAAAGTCATTATCACAGGGCAATCTAATTTGGCGTTCTCTGGCGAGTATATTGTGATCTCTGGCTTAGTGTTTAAAGACGGTGCAACACCAACAGGCGAAGTCATCTCGTTTCGCACATCAAACGAAGACGTCGCAAATCACTCACGTGTGACCAATACCGTGATTGACAACTTCAGCACCGATTTACGTCAAATGTCTGATTTATGGGTGGCCATGTACGGCAAGCATAATCGCCTTGACCACAACTCCTTAGTGAACAAACGTAACCGCGGCGTAACAGTTGCCGTGCGAATGAACTCTGAAGCCAGTCGCAAAAATCATCACATCATTGAGTACAATTACTTTGGCCCTAGACAAATACTCGGCGCCAACGGCGGTGAAACCCTGCGTATCGGCACCAGTCATTTTTCTCGCGAGTACTCGAACACCACAGCCCAGTACAATTACTTTGACCGCACAAACGGCGAGCACGAAATCATCTCCAATAAGTCCAGCGGCAATTCACTTATCAAAAATGTCTTTTTTGAAACCCAAGGCACGTTAACCATGCGCCACGGCCATTTCACTAAGGTGGAAGGCAATTACTTTTTAGGTAACCGTAAACCCAATACCGGCGGCATTCGCATTATTAACGAAAGCCAAACCGTGAGTAACAACTATATGTACGGGTTAACCGGTAAACGCTTGCGTGGTGCGTTAGTGATCATGAACGGCGTACCTAACTCACCACCGAACCGCTACGATCCCGTTATTGATTCGGCTATGAACAACAACATTGTTATCAACAGCGACCACATTGAACTCGGCGCAGGTGCCGATGCCGAGCGCTCTGCTGCGCCTAGCACTTCTGAATTTAAAGGCAACATCATACTGGGTAAGTCTAATCTTGAACCTTTTACGTTGTACGACGATATGTCAGGGATTAATTTCGAGGGTAATTACCTAAACGACGAAGCCAGTACCCCCATTAAAACAGGTTTTGCTAGCACGCCTTATTCAGTTACGACCAACCAATACGGCTTAAAATCTCCCGATAAAGCATTACTCGAAGAAATTGGTTTTGGCGAAGTGAAGCTGCCAGTAACAAAAGAAGAAGTAGGCGCTGATTTTTATCCTAAAAATGAGGCTTTGGTGGCATTTCAAAGCGGTAAAACCATCCACGTAAAAGCAGGTACAGATACTCTGACCAGCGCTCTGGCAACGAGCCAAGGTGGAGACGTGCTGGTGCTCGAAAACGGCGCTGATTACCTGCTCACCAAGTTTGCCGAAGTACACCACCCAGTGACAATCATGGCTAAAGAAGGCAAAAAACCGGTTATTCGCTCACAAAAGCCTAACTTCATCAATATCGAAAATGGCGGTGCCTTAGAAGTTGAAAATCTGTGGTTTGATGGCGCTGAATCTCCTGATTACAAAGGGAACACCATCATAGGCACCAGTGGCTACTCGATGAATATTAACTACAACTTGTCAGTGCGTAACGTGAAAGTGACCGACTTGGATGTGAATGGTTATTTTTACTTCTTTAAAGCCAACGCAGGCACCTTTGCTGACTCCATTGAAATCATCGATTCAGAATTTAGCAACATTACGGGTGCCATTCTGCAATTAAACCGTGAAGTCGACGATTTAGGTGTGTACAGCGTTGAAAACCTTGTGATTTCGGGCAACACCTTCACCAATGTAAAAGAAGAAGTGGTCACCGTATATCGCGGTGGTACCGATGAAAGTACCTTTGGCCCGATGGTAACCATCACCAACAACACTCTGAACAATGTAGGCAAAGGCTCTACACACAGATCAGGCGCGTCTATGTATTTTCACGGTGTGCAAAAACTCAATATCTCTGACACAAAATGGGATAACAGCGCACCACTGGAACTGTTCTTGACCAATGGTGGCCCCATCACAGTGATTGACAATGTTGAGATGAAGAACACCGATAAAATCCGCGCAAATAATGACGAATATGAAAGCTCAAATGTGACCTACGACTAGCGTGTCCGGTTAAGTAGAGAATGGCAGGAGTCAGCATCAGGTTGAATGCATTTTCGCCTAATGCCCCTGCCCACGCCGCGAGCAGAAGCAAGGTCAATAGCAGCAAAAAATTATAGATTCAGGAAGACTAGACATGACAAAACTTGTTGGAAAAAACGTACTTATTACTGCAGGTGCACAAGGTATCGGCGAAGCGATCAGCAAGCACCTGATTGATAACGGTGCAAACGTGGCTATTCATTATTTTTCTAGCAGTGATACGGCTAATGAATTACTTGAATATGCAACGAGTAAAGGGGTAAAAGCCGTTGCGATCAAGGGCGATCTAACCGATGAAGCCGAAGCCAATAGCCTTATCGAAAAAACAGTAGAGGCCCTCGGGGGCATCAATATATTGATTAATAATGCGGGCTCTTTGGTGGCAAGGCGCTCGCTCAACGATATGGATGCCGAGTTTTGGCACAAAGTCATGGATATAAACCTAACCTCCATGATGTTTGTGACCCGCGCTGCTGCGCCTTACTTAGCAAAAAATGAAAATAGCAGTATCGTCAATTTAGCGTCTCTTGCAGGTCGTAAAGGTGGCCACGCCGGCTCTTTAGTTTATTCCACCAGCAAAGGGGCTATTTTAACTCTGACCCGCGCACTAAGCGCGGAGTTAGGACCACAAGGAACGCGCGTTAATGCGGTCGCACCTGGGCTGATTTTAGGTACCTCATTTCACAATACCCACACCACTAAAGAATCGGCTGATCAAACCATCGCCGGAATTCCTATCCAACGAGCAGGCAACGCCGATGACGTAGCGCGAGCTGTGGTCTATTTGGCCTCAGAATATGATGGCTTCATCACAGGGGCGACGCTGGATATTAACGGTGGCGTTTACAACATGTAAGCGCCTTATGGGCATTTTTAAACGAGTAAACACATGCTTAAAACAGCAGTAATACATCCTAGTATTTTAGAGGCGCTTGGGCGCTCGGGTCACTTCGCGCAAGTTGTTATCGCTGATGGTAATTTGCCTGTGGCTGCCATGACCGGACCAAACTCAACCTTAGTGCACTTAAACTTTCGCCCAGGAATGTTAGATGCATTAAGCGTACTCGAGGGCATTCTTGAAGTATGCCCGATTCAAGGGGCTATCGTGATGGAAAAGCCTCCTGAGGCAAATGCCGAAATTCACACGGCATACCAAGCTCTATTAGGTGATGTGACTTGGAAAGCCATGGAGCGCTGGGCGTTCTACGACAAAATCCGTGACCCAGCCACCACCTTGATTATTCAAACCGGTGAACAACGCCGATTTGCCAACCTGATATTGACGGTTGGTGTCGTAAAAATGGCAGAAGAGAGTCGTTTTTAATCGATTACGCTAAAGAACAACAAAGCACAATAGAAGCACCTAAAGCAGGCTATGAAAGCCTACAAATAATAATATTTACGTTCATTTTTGAGGAATAATAGTGTCAGCATTCATTAGAGCTATTCTGAGTTTTGGTCCAGCGTTTTTAGCCATTGGCTACACCATTGGCACTGGCAGTGTGACGGCAATGATTGTCGCAGGCAGTACCTTTGGCATGCAGCTGTTATGGGTTTTATTGTTAAGCTGCTTATTTTCAGGGGTGCTTATTTACGCCTACGGTAATTTTGCCTTAGTTACAGGAGAAACCGCGCTTTATAGTTTTAAGAAACACCTTAAATTCGGTAAGGTGATTGCGATCCTCATCATCATAGGCGTGTCCTTTGGTCAGTGGAATTCCCTGACCGGTATATTAGGGATTTCTTCCAATATTTTATTTGAAATGATCGCCTTGTACTTCCCCGCAGTAGTTCCGCACAAGTATGCTGTAGTAGTAACAATTGCTGTGCTCGTTATCAGCATTATGTATGCAATATTACTCATAGGTAAGTACTCATTATTTGAAAAGATACTAGTGATTTTTGTGTCTTGCATGGGGCTATCTTTCATATTGTCGCTGTTTGTTGTGCACCCCATGCCCGCAGAAGTCGTACGCGGACTTATCCCCGTTATACCTGATGTCGTCGGCGGAAAAATGATGGTGGCTGCATTTGTAGGAACCACCATGGCCTCGGCGACGTTTTTGTCTAGACCTTTATTTATTCAAGGCAAGGGCTGGGGTATTGCTGACAGAGCACAACAAAAGAAAGATGCGATTGTTGCCGCAGTACTGGTGTTTATTATTAGCGGCTCAGTTATGGCCGTCGCCGCAGGGGCCTTGTTTCATGAAGGAAAACCAGTGACAGACGTGCTGGATATGGTGAATGCCCTTGAACCCATAGCAGGTAAATTTGCCCTGACGGTTTTCTTTTTCGGTACGCTCGCAGCGGGTTTGTCGTCAGTGTTCCCTTGTATGTTGATTGCCCCGCTGTTAATTGAAGATTACCGCTCGGGTAAATTAGACACACAATCTACGCAGTTTCGTATCATCACAGGTCTCGCTGCGTTATTTGCCCTCACGATCCCGGTATTTGGTTTTAACCCTGTTAAAGGACAGTTATTAACCCAAGTCTTTAATGTATTTGTTCTGCCATTGGTTATTCTAGGTATCATTTTAATGATCAATAAGAAGAAGATGATGGGTGAGCATGCCGCGGGATACTTACTCAACATCGTATTAGGCTTAGCGTTTATGTTTTCAATTTTGATTTCATTTAACGGTATTCTTGGCTTATTAGAGTAATGAAGAAAAATAAGGGTACATCATGATTGTAATTGTTTGCGGCGTTTCAGGAACAGGAAAGTCAACCATAGGTAAGATGCTAGCTGACGCCCTAGCACTCCCCTTTTATGACGCCGATGACTTTCACCCTGAGGCTAATGTACAAAAAATGCAAAGTGGCAGGCCGTTAAATGACGAGGACCGGCAACCGTGGCTTGAAGACCTTGCTACTGAGTTAGCTAATTGGGAGCATAAAAAAGGGGCCGTACTTGCTTGCTCTGCATTAAAAGCGGCATACCGAGAAACACTGGCGGCAAAATGCGCCGGCCCTATCGAGTGGATTATCCTACATGGCTCAAAAGCCCTACTTACTGAGCGCTTAGGCGCGCGTAAAGGGCACTTTTTCGAGCCTAAATTACTCGAATCGCAGCTCACAACATTAGAGCTACCCAATGATGTGTCTGTAGTGGATATACAAGCCCCACCAGAAAATATAGTGCAATCAATCGTGGCACGCTTAGCTGACTCTTAAGTCCTGTTTTGAGGACCCAGCAAATAGGCTGTAAACGCTAAGTTGAATCAGAAATTAAAGGAGTACCCATTATGAAGACTAAAACGATAGGCGTGATAGCCTTGAGCCTGCTAACACTGGCTGGGTGTAATACGACCAATAACGAAAGTGCAAAAACGCCAGTAGTGCCCGCCGAAAAATTTGATCTAACCCATTGGAAAATTACCATCCCCACGGATAACAACCATGACGGGAAAGTCGACGGGATAAGCGCGGCGAAAATACAAACCTTCCAGCATCCTGACTTCTTTTATCTTAATGGTGACGGCAATATGGTTTTCGCCGTTCCGAACAAAGCTTTTACTACACCCAACTCCAGCAACACTCGCAGTGAGTTACATCAAGTCGTTGCTGACATGGATGCCAAGAGTGATAAATTCGCGGATAACTTTGCTTTGCAAAATAACAAAGACGCACAGCAGTACGGTCAAATAGGCGGTAACTTACAAGCTAGCCTTGCAGTCAACCATGTGGCGAAACGCGCTAAGTACCCGAATAAGCCACCTGCGTTCTCTGTTGTTGTGGGCCAGATTCATGCCACCAAGGACAAAGAAAGAGTCGCTGAAGGTAAGGGCTATGGTTATGGCAACGAGCCGTTGAAAATCTACTATAAAAAATGGCCAAAACATAAGTACGGTTCGGTTTTTTGGAATTACGAGCGTAATCTCGCCAAAGAAAACCCAGACCGCCAAGATATAAGCTATTCGGTTTGGGGCACCCCGTGGGATGAACCAACAGACCCAGGTGAGCAAGGTATCGCCCTTGATGAATCCTTTAGTTATGAAGTGAACGTATATCACAATACCATGTATTTAACGTTCACTAGTGAGCGTCTTGGTACAAAGGAATTTGAGATAAACCTAGCCAATAACATCGATGCCAATGGGCAAGTAGATAAGCTTGACCACCCGAACGGTTACTCTGGTGATGCGAATTTCTTCAAGGCCGGAGCATACGATCAGTGCAGTATTAAAGACGACCCAGGGATGTGGTACCCAGCATGTTTAGGCACGGGTGATTGGCAAACAGATAAGAAAAATGGCGACTATGCTCAAGTGACATTCTCGCGTTTAATAGTTGGACCTGCTAAAGAACCGCAAAAATAAAAGAGCACAGAGAAATCAAACAGCAAAAAAGCCATCAAATCAGCCGTTATTAAGTACGCTAGTTTGATGGCTTTTTGCGTTGTGATAACACTATAACTATAAGCGAGCTAAACAAGCAGCGCTTGCTAGCTATTTTCTAGTGAAATGCGACGAATCTAAGCGTTAGCAGGCTATGTGTTACCGGGATAGCACTCTAAAATCGACAAACCTGATGTCGATTCGTACTCAAACTCCGTCACTCCCGCAGGGCAGAAAAAGCGCTCCCACTGTTTTAACTTTGTTACGTCATCACCAATACGCAACGTACCCGCGCCTTGTGTTACCACGCCATAGAAAAAAGCCTCTTCATTGCGCTTGAACGTACTTTTCACGGTGGCACGCCTAACGGTAAAACAAGAGGTATCCTTAGCACCGATCAGCTCTTCTAACGTATTACCTTGCTCATCAGAGCTAAGCACCTTGGGGTGACAACGAAATTCAGCATCAACTTGCTCAGCTGGTACTGGGCTAAAATTAAACACATCTAATGCGGTCTCAATTCCCCGATCCATGAACCTCGCTTGCTCGGGGATAACATATCCGCAGCGCTCAAACTCAAATCTGACCGCCAGATCAGAAGGCTCCATTATCTCCAACATCAGAATGCCCTCGCCCAGCGCATGCGGGCGGCCTCCGGGGAGCAAAAACACATCCCCCGGCTTGACGGGAATGGGATCGAAACAGCTTTCAATTGATTTAATATCTTGGTTTTCTATCCACTCTTTTAACTGAGCGCGACTAGGCGGCCGCTGAAAGCCCGCGTAAATATAAGGCTCACTGACATCTTCGCGGGTTTGTAGAATAACGTAAGCCTCTGTTTTGCCCCTTGGTAAACCCAAACGCTCTTGGGCAAATTGTCGTGTGGGGTGCGCCTGAAAATGCAATCGCGTGGCGCTATCGAGGTACTTAACCAGCGGAATATCCTCAAGCGTACGCTCAGTGTCATTCGTTTTACCCAAAAAATAGTCCTTTTTTTGGGTCAGTAAATCTCGAAAAGGTACCGTCTGCCCGTCGTCACCAGTGACCATGGCTAGCCCTTCAGAAATGTGCTCGCGGCCGACGTTTCGCGCTTCAACCGTGGAGCCAATCCAGTCTTCTGGAAAGCTAGAATCTTCGGGGGTCTCTTTTCCTTCGATAGTATCTAGCAGCTTACCGCCTTGATAGGTACGCCACACACGATTGGCATTGAATTTAAAAATCTGACTCATAAGATTATTTCCATGACTAGTATCGGAAATGAGAGTTGACCTCATCAGCCGAAAATTCGAAAAATACAGCTCTAATAACTACAGAATAAAAGTCTTTAAGTGAGTGCTGTTACTCAATTAACACAGTCAATAGGCGCCCAGAGCGTTGTGAATTTACATCGCTTGCAGGGTAGAAAGAATGCCGTTGTAGCTCATGTAACTCATGACCAACGCAAAGACAAAGATCAGCGATAAGAAAACATTGGTTATAGTGGAAAACTGATGTTTGCCCATTAACGCTTTCTTATTGCCGATGTAAAAAATACAACCCACTGTCGCCGGTAACACTAAGGCGCCAAATGCTTGAGAGCTGACCATTACCGCAATGGGCTTAGCATTAAAAATCGGCACAATTAATCCCAAGCAAGAGATCACAAGCGCCATAATGCGATAGCTTGGTCTTTTTAAGTCCGGCTTACGCTCATGAAAATCATCTAACAACCAAGGCAGTAAAGCCACATTAGGAAACTGCGACGATACGCCAGCGGCAATCAGCCCGATAGTGAATATGGCCACCGCTGCAGAGCCCGCCAAAGGCTCTAGCAGATTTATCATTTGGGTAACATGAACCAAGGTAATCCCTTGTACATACAAAGAGCCTGCTGCCGCTGCCATTATTGATGTGCTTACAATAAACATTAAAAAAGCTGAGAACAGCGCATCACGATTTTGAGTTTTCAGATCTGCCAAAGTCCAACCCGCCTCTTTTACCAGTATGGTACGCAGAATGAACAGCCCTGAGAAAACCGTAGTACCCACCATAGATGCTATAACCAGAAATGAGCTTTTGCCGGGCGCAGTATCCGGTACGTTTGGTACCATCCCTTGGAGTATTTCGATTGCGGGGGGCATTAGGATAGCGAAGTTAATTAAAAAGCATAACGCCATGATGCCTACGAACAGAGCCAGTACCTTTTCGAATACTTCCGTTTTACCAATTAGAAAAATCACATACACAAAGGCGATAAAAAACAGTGCAAAGTACAGCTGAGAAATCCCCCCTCCAACGAAGTTCTTTGACCATTCGTAACACACGTCAGCAAGAATACCCATTACGCCTATTACGCTTCCGCAAATTTGAGTGGTAAGGGCCACAATAAAGAAAATACTGACCGCTGGATGTATATGTCTTTTGAAGGACTGCAACGCGGTTAAACCGGTGACGAGGGTAAACTTGCCAAACAGTTGAATAAGAAAGTAGGTAATGGCGCAGGAGATAAAGATGGTCCATAAAAGTGACATGCCATAATCAGCACCTGCTTTTGCCATGGCAGTAACGCTGCCCGTGCCCACAGTGAACCCAAACAAAAATATGCCGGGCAGTAGCGATTTAAAAAACGTCTTCATGTTGCTCATATTAGTTCGTACCATTTCGTATTATTGTTAGGGGACGATAAAAAGAGACGAATTTAATCTTTACCACGACCGACATGATTCGTCTTTTTTGACGGGACGCCAGTTAATTTACAGCCCGCCAATTATACAAAACCGCTATTGCAGCACTGATAAAGCACGAATAACGCCGCGCACTTCAGCTAAGCCTTTCATGCGGCCTATGCCTGAATATCCAGGGTTAACGGTTTTGCCAATATCTCCCATCATTTGATGGCCGTGATCTGGGCGAATGAAAATGCCTAAGCTGTCAGCACTTTCTTTTGAACGACGCGTTTCTTCATTCAGCAACTCTTTAACGACCTGCACCATGTCGATGTCGCTATCAAGGTGACTGGCTTCATAAAACGAACGCTGTTCATCTGGGTCACGACTCACCCCACGCAAATGTGAAAAATGGATACGCGGGCCAAACTGTTTAGCCATTGCAGGTAAATCGTTATCAGGCCTACTGCTGTAAGTGCCCACGCACAAGGTAATGCCATTTGATTCACTAGGCAGCGCCGCAAACAGCAGCTCTAAATCATCAGCGGTACAGATGATCCGTGGCAGGCCTAGCATGTCTCGAGGGGGATCGTCTGGATGGATGGCAAGCTTGACGCCCATGGCTTCAGCCCGAGGCAGTACTTTAGATAGAAATGCAAACAAGTGACTGCGCAGCACATCACTGCTAACGTCTTTGTAATTGGCAAGCATGGCGCGAAAATCGTCTATTCCATAACTGTCTGTCATTCGCCCAGGTAAACCCGCAATGATGTTATTGGTCAGTTTGTTTTTTTCTTGCTCTGACATTTCATCAAAAACGTGCTTGGCTTCTTTGAGTTCTTCTGCACTGTATTCAGCTTCTGCGTTTTCGCGCTGTAAAATAAACAAATCAAAAGCGGCAAACTTTTTCTGATCAAAACGCAAAGCATAAGCACCTGTTGGCAGCTTAAAATTAAGGTCTGTGCGCGTCCAATCAATGACGGGCATAAAGTTGTAGCAGATCGTTTTAATGCCACACTTTGCCAGATTCTCCATAGAGAGGATCCAGTTTTCTATGTATTTTTCATGGCCTGGTCGCGCCAATTTGATGTCTTCGTGAACAGGAATACTTTCAACCACACTCCACGTTAACGGCGCTAGACCTTGCTCGCACTCTTCAATCAACGCTTGATGTTGGCGTATAGCCTCAATGCTCCAAACCTCACCGGTAGGAATAGTATGCAGCGCACTCACCACATCTGTAGCGCCAGTTTGTCTTATTTCGTCTATGGTCACGGGGTCACTCGGCCCAAACCATCTCCAGGATTCACGCATAATTATTCTCAGTTCAGTAATGTAAATTGGTTTTCAAGTTTGTTATGCAAAACAATGCACGATTGCTTCTTCGACTCCCATGCCATTGATATAATCATGGTATCCGTGTACTGACGCCATAAAGCCCGTGTCACTGAAAAAGCTAAACTTGTTTGCCCCCGCCAAGGTAAGAAATGCCAGCACATCAGACGCAGCACCGGTTGATGAAGAGTTCGTGAACTCATCGATTAACGGGTCGTTAAGGTCGCCTCTTACCAACGCTTTATGAATAAAACATACCCAAGCGGCAACAGCGAAAGCTAAATAGCGGGTATCAACACTTTGCTTGAGTGCATCATCGATACTGGGGAACCAGCGTTGTTGGATTTTTTGTGAGCTATCTGTTCCCACTTGTAAGGCGGCGTAAGGAAGGTTGCCATTTCGAAAACGAGCAAACACCTGGGCTATATAGTGCTCAGCTTGAAGGCCATCAGGCACGCTGGTCACAGGCATTACATTTAGTTTGAGTGCTTGCTCGGTGAATTGGGCAAGTGTTGGACGTTTTAGCGCTTCATGAATAAAGCGGTCCCCAACTAAATACCCAAGCGCTGCAAGCATGGAATGCCCCGCATTGAGAAAGCGTAATTTAACCCGTTCAAAAGGCGCTATATCGTCAACAAAAAGCGCACCCACCTTATCAAATGGCGGGCGGTCGCCTGCAAAATTATCTTCGATAATCCACTGGGTGAAGGGTTCTGCGGCGACGGGCGCGGCATCTTGAACGCCTAGCTCTTGGGCGACTTCAGTTTTTAATAGCTCGTCGGTCGCTGGGGTGACTCTATCTACCATCGACGCGCTAAAAGCGACATTTTCATTTACCCAACTCACCGTTTCTGGGCTGTGCTTCGCCAGTAACATATGCACCCCATCCCGTAGGCGCTCACCACCAGCATTCATGTTGTCGCAACACAGTAGCGTTATTGGGCTATCCCCCTTGGAGGCCCTTTTAATTAGGCCTGCGGCCAGATAACCATAGGTAGTTTTGGGTGCTGTAAGCGATGCTAGATCGTTGGCTACATCGGTACTTTCAAGATCAATAACACCGTTTTTAAGGTAATAGCCTTTTTCGGTGATAGTCGTCGTAACTAACTGGGTTGGTTCACTCGCCAGTAAATCAATTACCGCTTGTGGATTTTCAGGCCCCACCAACATATTTTGAATCGCGCCAACGACACGAAAACGAGTCTCTTTTTCACCTAAAATCGCCAGCGTATACAAACAGTTCTGGGGGGCAAGGTTGTCACGCATTTTTGCTGAGCGAAGAGATACACCTGTTATTCCCCAACGCGTTTCACCTTGATTGAGCAGTGCGTCGCAATATGCGGCTTGATGAGCTCGATGAAAATTACCTGCACCAAAATGGACAATACTAGGCAAAACAGCACCTAGGGCATAGTTAGGCTTCTGAACGGTGTCGGCCACATTTAGCATGGAAGAAATGCTTAGTCGTTCTATGTTCATCAATTCTCATTCTCAGATTACATAATATAGTCTTTGCGTAAAAAGCACTTAACTAGAACGTTTGAGTGCCCGCTCTTTCATAGACTCATTTCAGTTAGAGTTCTGTATCACTTTCGTAACATTCGTCCTATTTACATGGCTTAACGAATCGATAGTTAAAAAAGCGGTAAAAAAGTCGCCCCAACACCACCCTGCGACTATAATTTACTGGAACTTTACATTATTACCAATAAGACGAGCGAAAACTTAAATGTTAACAAAACCATTATGACCATTTCAAAACTAAAGTCTAGTGCATAGGATATAACCAAAAATTAAATAGCCTAGTTTTATACTAGGCTCTGAGCAAATCAAGAACTGACGCTCACTATGAAAATCAACATAACCTATTGATTCAGATGATATTAAGCCCCACCCATTAGCTAGTCATGATGACAGGTAATATATAGCCGATCATATTGGCCTTACCAAAATAAACCTACTTTAGTCTTATCACCCTGATTAAGGGTTGACCAATTTGTTTTTATGGAATACTTTTGTAACAACCTTGTTAGCGTTTTGCAGGCCTTATGTAATCTTGATGTTGCAAGGTGCAAAAACTAAAAATTAACAATGTGGTGTGAAAGGGTCCACTCAATCCTTTATTCGCTGCACTAGGAGACACAAATGGGACACAAACTATCTAAAATTACCTTAGCGGTGTTATCAGCTACTTCGTTAAGTTTCGCTTCATCCGCACTTGCTCAAGAAGCTCAGCCAGTTGAAGAGAGAGACGTCGAAGTCATCGCTGTATCAGGAATACGTAGTTCACTTACGAGTGCTCTTCTAGAAAAGCGTGAAACAAATAACCTGATCGAAGTCATTGAAGCGGTAGACATCGGCAAGTTACCAGACCAAAACTTGGCTGAGGTACTGGAAAACGTAACAGGTATTCAAATTACGAGAACAGCAGGTATCGGTACCGGCGTGCAGATTCGAGGCAGCAATGCTAACCGAGTTGAAATTAACGGGGCCTCAACGGTAGGTTCAGGTTCTGGTCGTAGCGGAATGAATTTTGAGGATTTGTCTGCGGCGATCATTGCAGGAGTTGAAATAACCAAAGCGCCGGAAGCAAAAACCACCGAAGGTTCTATAGGCGGCACGATCAATCTACGTACTATTCGTCCTCTTGAATTAACGGAGACTTTGGGCTCTATCCGCTTGCAAGGTGAAGACAGTAGCTTGACAACTGATGGCGTGCAGCCAAGGGTTTCAGGTGCATATGGCGATAACTGGGAACTTGACTCTGGTAGATTTGGTTTTGTTATCAGTGGTAGCTATACCAAACAAGAAGCGACTTCATTTCGTCCACGCCTCGATCGTGATGGCAGCTTAGTTGAAAATGTTAACGCAGATGTTATTCGAAGCGGGGAGTTAGAGGATCAAGCTGCAGATAGACCTATAGCCCAATCGTTCGATTTTCTTGGTATTCAATTCTTGAACCAAGAATTGGAAAACTTCGAGTATGAAACGACCAACATCGCGACTACATTTGAATTTGCACCGAACGACAACATGAAATTTTTCTTCGATGCGGTCATTACTGACCAAGAGCGTCGTCAAGATAGCACTCGTGTACAGGCGTCTGGAGTAGGCAGCGTATTGAACTATAGTTTGCCAACTGAGTTTGAGACCGTTAATTTTGGCTCTCTTGATGGCGTGAATTTAGGCAGTATTCAAGCTGCAGTGAGAGGCACAATTCAGCCTAATTTGGGTGTTGACGATGATGATCCTAATCTTCGCTTTAACAGTGATACTGGAGCACGGATCACAGACACTGAAATATTTAGATTAGGTGGTGAATGGCAAGGTGAAAACTTGTTCGCAAGTTTTGAGTTTTCAAGCGCGAGCTCTGATACTGAAACTCCTTCACTTAATACTCAGTTGAACTTTATTAATCCGAATCCGCTTACACCGCTGGACAATCTCGATGAAGACGGTAACCCAACCGCTGACACCAGCAACGACAATAGTGTGCCATTTATTTATGATCTAACCGGTGATTCATTGGCGTTTGGCATAGATTTCGCTTCACCATTTGCACCCACCGTAGCCGATTTATTAAATCCTAACAACGTAGTGCTTGATCAGGTCGATTTGACGCGCAGTACAACTGAAAACTCAGAAGATGCCTTTCGCACCGATTTTACTTATTTCATAGATGATTCCATTGTTACTTCTGTAGATTTTGGTTATCGCTACAATAAAACTGAACACAGCGCAGTCAGCATTTCAGACCGTATTGGAGGATTCAGTAAGTTAGTAGATAGCCCTAATGGCTCATTGTTCTCAGAGTTATTAGTTGAAGGCCCGGATCATTTTGGGGATGCTGATGGTAGAGAATTAGCTTTTCGTAATTTCTTGATTGTCGACCCAGACCGTGCTTTCAGTGATCGAGATGGAACTTTGGAGATACTGGAGTCGGCTATTATTGCCCACGGCGGTAATCAAGATTTAGCAAACTTAGTACCTGATTCTTCTGAGATTTTTAGCATCGAAGAGAAAACTCATGCTTTGTATGCACAAGCTAACTTTGAGTACGAAATGCTCCGCGGTAACATCGGGGTTCGCCATATAGAAACAGATATTGAATCTATAGGTAACACTGAAATAAATGGTGTTGTCTCTGCAGTAACAAACAAAGGCGATTATAGTTATACACTCCCTCGTTTAAACCTTGTTGCAGATGTTGCCGAAGACGTTGTGTTGCGTCTTGGTTGGGGTAAAGATATTTTGCGTCCTAACTTCGGTGACTTAAACACATCTGTATCGTTTGGCACCAACGAGAACCAGTCTGTTGAAATTGGTAATGCAGGGCTTGAACCAGAAGAAGTAACCTCTTTTGACTTGTCAGCTGAATGGTATTTTGCTGAAGCTGCGGTTGTCAGCATCGGTTATTTCAAGAAAGATCGTACCAACTTATTTGTGACTAACTTAGAAAGTGCAACCCTTGATGCTAACGGGTTACGAGATAGCAACCCTGCTTGTTCAGGTGGCGGTATCTACAACCCTGCTGTTCAACCAAACGTGTTAGGTGACCCAAACACAACAGGCTTATGTGTTGACGTTGAAACGTTCTTTAATGACTCAGCTACAACCACTCAATCAGGTGTAGAAATGGCATTTCAGTATGACCTTTCTAGCTTTGAGGATGATCTAGGTTGGGCGTCAGGCTTCGGTATTCTAGCTAACTACACTGTGCAAGAATTTGACGGCGGTTCAGCTTTCTACACCTCAGCCACCCGCGGTACTGATGTATTCAATGCAATAAACGGTGTTTACGATGACAGTCAATTTGTAAAAGTGACGTCCGAGCGAGGCTTACTCGACTTTTCCGAGAATGCCTACAACTTTACTTTGTATTATGAAAAGTATGGTTTATCAGCTCGCGTGCGCTATACATGGCGTGAAGCATTCCGCACCGAGGATACAGCAGCGGGTGCGAGCTTGAACTCAACGTTAGGTTTCCCAGTTGTAACACATGACAGAGGACAGCTTAATGCCAGTATCAGTTATGATGTGAACGATCAGTTAAACTTGGGTGTTGAAGCCGTCAACTTGACCGAGTCTGATATTACTCAGTCTTGCGTGAACGAAGATGCTTTACTGTGTGCTCAGGGTATAACAGACCGTCGGATTACCTTTGGTGCAAGTTATCGCTTCTAAATTGTTAGAGCGAGAGCTCAAACAGACACAGTGATACGCAAGTAAAAGTAAAAGCCAACCCCAGCGCAGTGCTGGGGTTAGCTGTTATTTACGACTCAACTATTTAATATAGTTTTTTCAGATCTTGCAGTTGCACAATAAAGCATCCCGTTGTGAAGAAAGTACATAAATACGTACCGACTACCACACACTAACCTGCTCGGATATGCATCCGTTAATCCGCTGAATTAAACCATTACTCCTTCTATAACGTGTACTTAATCGGAGAAAATAGCGATGAAAAAAATGAAAATGACTGCCCTACTGTTAGTGGCAGCTGCACTCAATGCGCCTTTGGCATTGCAGGCGCAGGAGCATCCAAATCTGATTATGACCAAATCTGGTATTGAAAAAGTCAGACAGAACTTAGGCAATGTGCCTTTATTTGATGCCTCAGTACAAAGTGTAAAGAATGAAGTGGACGCTGAAATTGCGTTAGGCATAGACACCCCCATCCCAAAAGACTTTTCCGGTGGTTACACTCATCAAAGACACAAGCTCAACTTTCTAACGGCGCAGAAAGCCGGCGCGCTGTATCAAATATTGCAGGACGATAAATACGCGAAATATATTCGTGACATGTTATTTCAATACGAAGCTATGTATAAAGATTTGCCTGTTCATCCACAAGAACGCTCTTACGCTCGCGGCAAGCTATTTTGGCAATGTCTGAATGACAGTAACTGGCTGGTGTATATGGCTCAAGCTTATGATGCCATTTACGATACCCTTTCAGCACAAGAGCGAGACAAACTCGAAAACAATCTTTTTCGCCCCTTCGCAGATTTCATCTCGGTTGAGAATCCGCAATTTTACAACCGAGTACACAACCACAGCACGTGGGGAAACGCAGCAGTAGGTATGATCGCTCTTGTGATGAACGATGAAGAACTGCTAGACAGAGCGCTATACGGCATCGAAGACGACGGCCTTGAGTTGGGTGGCCGTGATAATGACGGCGGCTTTATTAAAGTGGCTGGTCAGAAAGCCGGTTTCTTAGCGAATTTGGAGGACCCCTTTTCACCCGACGGTTATTATACCGAAGGCCCCTATTATCAGCGCTACGCCATGTATCCTTTCCTCATTTTCGGTTTGGCCATGAATCATGTTAAACCTGAAATGAAGGTGTTTTCCCACAAAGATAACGTGCTGCTTAAAGGTGTCGACGCATTGCTAAATTTAACCGACGCTGATGGCGAGTTCTTCCCGCTTAATGACGGCCAAAAAGGCATGTCTTACTACACTCCAGCTTTGGTAACAGCAGTTGATATTGCCTATCAATACGGTGAACAAAATCCGCAATTATTAAGTATTGCTGAAAAGCAAAACCAAGTACTGCTAGACCAGTCTGGTTTGGCCGTCGCCATGGGGATTCGAGATGGAAAAGCCCAACCGTTTGTGAAAAATTCTATTAACCTCAGTGACGGCCAAGAAGGTGATCAAGGAGGCGTGAGTGTATTACGCTATGGCAATGAAGAGCTTACCTTAGTATTCAAATATGCCGCACAAGGGCTTAGTCACGGTCATTATGACAAACTTTCGTTTTCCCTTTATGAAAGTGGCGATGAAGTGCTGCAAGATTATGGCCTAGCGCGCTTTGTTAACATAGGTCAGAAAGGTGGCGGTAACTATTTAAAAGAAAATAAAACCTGGGCTAAAACAACCATTGCTCACAACACCTTGTCGATAAACGAAAAAATGCATTTCAGTGGTAAATACGAAATTGCCAGTGAGCATCACTCTGATCTCTATTTTTATGATGATACAAAGGATGATGTAAAAGTTGTTAGTGCAACAGAGAGTAACGCTTATCCAGGTACAAAGATGCACCGTACTATGGCCATTATTAAAAATGAGGGTTTCGAAAAGCCGTTTCTACTGGATATTATGAAGGTCAAATCTGATAGCAAAAACCAGTACGACCTACCATTTTATTATATGGGTCAGGTATTGAGCGACAATTTTGAGTATGACTCGCCTACCTCCTTAAACCCATTAGGTGACCAAAATGGTTATCAACATCTGTATTTAGAGGGAAAAGGCAAACCGTCTTCAAACACCACGCAGTTTTCTTGGTTAGGTGATGGTAAATACTACACTTTGACCTCAGCCACAGAGGAGTCTGACGAGTTGTTACTGACTCGGTTAGGAGCGAATGATCCAGATTTCAATTTACGTAGAGATGCCGCATTCATGCTGCGCAGGAAAGACAGCGGCAATACCACTTTTGCTTCAGTTGTTGAACCCCATGGCAGCTATAGCCCGGTGTCTGAGTTGTCGGTTAACTCTGACAGTAGTATTGCCGAGCTGAGCGTGGTGCATGATGATGACGCATATACCGCTGTATCGATTGAAAGCCTTAAAGGCGTTAAAAGCGTATTTATTCTAGCGAACAAAGACGCCACGAAAAGCAAACAACACAAACTTAAGGTGAACGGTAAGGTATTCAGCTGGACTGGCCCCTATTTCTATACAGGGTCTTAATTATATACCTGCGTTTGCTGAGTTAGTTTTTGTTTTTTAACGAGCCAACAGTCAAAAAAGGGTGATTACCACTAACAGGCAATCACCCTTTTTCTTTTATTGGCCAAGCACAGCGAATGTATTAATGATTAGGCAAGATTAGTCATCTCTGCATGCTTCCTCAGGAAACTCAAATTCGATAGTGGTATGGGAAAGCTTGTATTCGCTTAAGCACTCTGCCACTTCACATTTAATCGCCACGAGTTGCTCGGGCTGCAGTAATTGCTTCAACACCAGATGCGCAGTTAACACGTGCTGTTCACCGTCTAATGACCAAAAATGCAGATGGTGTATACCGTCAACAAACGCTATTTGTTGTAACCTTTGTTTAATTTGCAGTTGAACCTGTTCATCGGGTGCGCCTTGTAAAAATAGCCCAAGGGTCAGGTTAATGTTGCGCACCACGTTATACAAAATGAATAAGGTAAACGCGATAGAAAGTAACGGATCCAGAATGGGCAAATTAACAAACATCAACACCACTGACACTATCAGCACCGCTACCCAACCCATAACATCTTCAATTAAGTGCCAATTTAGCACGCGCTCATTCAGCGTATTTCCTGCACTTAATTTGTAAGCAGCAAACCCATTTACGCCAACGCCTAGTAAGGCAAGTAAAAACATTCCCTCAGTGTGGGGCATTTCTGGGGCAAACAAGCGCGGTATGCTTTCAATCAGTACCCATATCGACCCGCACACCAGTACCACGCCGTTAAGCATGGCAGCCAACAATGACAGTCGCTTAAAGCCGTAGGAAAATCGAGCTGTCGCTTGTTTATTGCCCGCGCGCTGTAAAAACCAAGCGGTGCCAATGGACAGACTATCGCCTAAATCATGTACGGCATCCGCCATGATCGCGGTACTGTTGGTTAACCAGCCGCCAATGAACTCAATAATAGTAAAGGTGACATTGAGCAAAAATGCCCAGCCAATACGATCTGATGAAGGGTCGAAGTGATGGTGTCCGTGATGAGAGTGACCATGGTGAGCATGCCCATGTTCTGGATGTCCTTGCTCAGTATGAGTATGCGCATGCTGTGATTCTTTTACTTGAGTCATGATCTGAGTGATGGATCCAATTTCTAACGTTGCGATATAACTATCACAAATCTCATTGTCTTTCATTTCCTCTAGCAAAGTATGCAAAGTATGCAAAGTATGCAAAGTGTAAATGTTTAGCTTTATTGCGCTAGCACGCTTGCATAAATTGAACTTGAGCGTGCAAACTCTGTCTTTTAAACAGCCTTTATCCATTGAGAATACGCCGCTTTATGAAACACTACTTTTCCTTAATACTTGCTCCTGTGGCATTATTTGGATGCGCCACATTGATACCGCTAGAAGATGGCTTAACGCCATTCAAGGGGCAGCCTGTTAATCAGCTTTTTAGTGTAATTGGTTTCCCTGATGATATAGAATTGATTGATAATAAAATCATTCATACCTTTCACATTGAACGTAATCACATTGGTTTAGTGACCGAGACAGAGCAAGCAAACGGTTTAGAAGGCCAAGATCCCCTTATCGCCAAAGACATGATGCAGCCTTCACAAGTCAATGTTGAGTGTGCGTTAACCGTCATCACAGATAAGAAAAAAATCATTGAGCAGTGGCATTATAAAGAAGCTTATGAAGGGTGCACGCCGTACCGCGAAAAGCTAGCAAATTTCGAAAGTCGATAAACACTCATATCAATTCCACTACATTTTCGCTGAGTGGCCAAATATTTAATTGAGTTGGTCTCAAACCCACATAAAAAAGCCCTCTTGGCATACTGATGCCAAGAGGGCTTTTCGTTGTTTGGAGTGAATTTACGTCATCCAAACACAGGCAGATTAATCATTAAACTGCCTAACGATACTGCTCAGTGTTTCTTTTGCATCACCAAATATCATGCGTGTATTGGGTTTAAAGAATAACGGGTTATCAATCCCTGCAAAGCCCGACGCCATACCACGTTTAAGTACAAATACGTTCTTGGCTAAATCAGCATTAATAACTGGCATGCCATATATAGGACTGCCTTTCATTTCACGAGCGGCAGGATTAACCACGTCATTCGCACCGATAACCATAGCCACATCGAAGTTTTCAATGCGCTTATTAATATCGTCCATCTCGAACAGATGCTCATAAGAAACGTCAGCTTCAGCAAGTAGTACGTTCATGTGCCCAGGCATACGCCCAGCAACAGGGTGAATAGCGTAAGCTACTTCACAATCGTTTTCTTCAAGCTGAATTTGCAACTCTTTCATTACGTGTTGTGCTTGTGCAACCGCCATACCGTAGCCAGGAATAACCACTACTGACTGCGCTGCTTCTAACACATAGAAGGCATCGTCAGCAGAAAGAGGTTTCACTTCGCCTTCGATAACCATGTCTGATTTATGCACGGCCATAAAACCTGAGAACAGTACGTTACTCAACGAACGATTCATTGCTTTACACATAATGTTGGTCAAAATTATACCGCTTGCCCCGACCAGTGAACCCGCAACAATTAGGATATTGTTTTGCAGTGCAAAACCGGCTGCACAAGCCGCTAAACCTGAATAACTGTTAAGCAATGAGATAACCACGGGCATATCGGCGCCGCCGATAGGCAAAACAAGCATGATGCCAAATAGCAGGGACAACGCTAAAGCAACATACAAAACCTCTGCTGACGATAAGGCAAAATCGGGTTGTGCAACAAAGGCGTACCCCGTGGCAACTATCGCCAAAACGATAATCACGTTAACAATGGCTTGGCCGCTAAACGTTACCGCACGGCCCGTGATACGCTCACTCAACTTGGCCCAAGCCACGATACTACCTGAGAATGTCACGCCACCAATCAGCAAAGCTAAAAAGGTAACGATTAAAATAAAGGCGGTTAACCCAGCACCACTTTGAATGGTCGCCCAAGCAACAAATACACTGGCTAAGCCGCCCACACCGTTTAACAAAGACACCATTTCAGGCATGTCTGTCATGGCCACTAGACGCGCGGCAAAGAACCCAACAACACCACCAGCAAGCATGGCGATGGCAATCCATTGGAAATTCACAATATTGTTATCAAGTAAGGTCACGACTATTGCTAATAACATAGCGACAGCAGAAACAAGGTTGCCCTTACGCGCGCTTGATGGGTGACCAAGAAGTTTTAAGCCGAATATGAATAAGGCTGCAGAAATTACATAAGTGAAATTGATCACTAAATCTATATTTGATGTCATATCTTGTTCCACCTACTGCTTTTTCTTGAACATGGCTAACATTCTATCGGTGACTAAATACCCACCCACAACGTTAATCGTCGCCAAAAATACGGCAAACGCACCCAAGTACATGGCATATTCGCCCAAGGTTTCATCTCCAGCTAAGGCCAGAGCACCCACTACTGTGATCCCAGAAATCGCATTCGCCCCTGACATCAAGGGTGTATGCAAAGTAGCAGGCACTTTTTGAATTAATTCGAAGCCGACGAAAATCGACAGCAATAAAATAAATAGCAAATAAATGGCTTCCATTACGCTACCCCGTCTTTTGTAGTTTGTTTTTGAGACGCATAAAAATCACTGATCATGGTATTCACCACTTTTCCTTGATAAGTGATAATACAACCTGATTGCACTTCATCTTCGATATCCAAAGCGAAGCGGTTATCGTCTTTCGACCAAAACTCGCTGATCAAGTTATATAAGTTAGCGGCATACATCTGAGTAGCGTGTTTTGCTACGCCATTCGCCCATGCGCCTGTGCCGATAACATTCACACCATGAATATCAACTGTTTCCCCTGATACGCTGCCTTGCACGTTACCGCCAGTCTCAGCAGCCATATCAACAATCACACTGCCAGGGCGCATAGAGGCTATTGTTTCTTGGTTAATCAGTACTGGAGGCTTACGTCCGAACAGTTGTGCTGTGGTGATCACAATATCTGAATCAGAAATACATTTGGCTTGCTCACGTTGTTGAATTTGCATTTGCTCAGGTGTCAGTGCTTGGGCATAACCTTGTCCGGTTTCGCCCGTTTCACCCAAATCAATGTCCAAAAACTTAGCGCCTAACGACCGTACTTGCTCGGCTACCACGGTACGAGTATCGAATGCAGTTACACTTGCCCCTAAGCGTTTCGCGGTGGCGATTGCTTGTAATCCAGCGACACCAGCACCGATAATAAATACCTTAGCTGGCTTTAATGTACCCGCGGGCGTCATCATCATAGGCAGTACAGTCGGCAACGTATTTACGGCTTGCATGACCATCACATAGCCCGCCAAACTGGCCTGGGAGCTTAGCGCATCCATCTTTTGACAACGGCTAATACGCGGGATCATTTCCATGCTGATACTGGTTACACCCTTTTGGCATAGCGTATCCACGAACGCGGGCTCATTGAAAGGGTCCAAATAGCTCACCACAAGCGCGTCTTGCTTTAACAACGAAACTTCGTTTGCACTGAGCTTATGTAAACTCAGAACAATGTCACCTTTGCTCAACAACTCTGCGCGGCTGGTAGCAACGCTCGCTCCCGCCTCTACGTATTCATTATCAGTAACATTAATGTGCTGACCTAAGCCAGATTCAATCAGCACATCAGCACCCAGTAATTTGTATGCCTTTACGTTAACAGGTAAAAGCGCACAGCGTTTTTCACCTGCTTTCATTTCAGCCGGAAATGCAATAATAGGCATAGGCCCTCCAAGTTTTGTTACAATTTGACTCACAACAGTGCACAAACTATGCACTGCTCGAGTGCAAGTTAATAATTCAGTTTAGTTATATAGAATATGTAAAAATCGTTATAAAAACGTAGACTTACATTAATTGCAGTGATGAATGTCAACTATTATTGATTAAGACGCTCAATAAATTCTGACTCAGGCGTGATGGCGCCGGGATACTGAATAACGATTGCAGCAGCCTTAGATGCTAGGCTCACAGCATGCTCTATCTCTTTACCTGCTAATCTGGCTCCAAGATAAACACCGTTAAACGAGTCCCCCGCTGAGGTGGTGTCGACAACGTGCTCTACAGGTGCGATGGGGAGGTGGATAAGATTGCTGCCCAACTGACAGTAAACGCTATTAGCACCATTTTTTATGACTAATTCGTGAATGTCATAAGGCTGGCAAAACTCTAGAATTTCACTGAGTTGCGTTAGGTCATACAACTGAGCGAAGTCATCAATCCCGGGTAAAAGAATATCGGTCAGCTGATAAGCGTAATGAAATTGCTGTTGCGCTTCTTCTGGCGAGGCCCACAGTCTTGGGCGGTAGTTAGGATCAAAAGCCAATTTGACCCCATTCTCTTTTAATTTTTTAAGCATTGCCCAAAATGCGGGACGGTCATCTGGGTGTATCACAGCCAATGAAATGCCTGAGAAAAAAACCAAATCACTGTCGAGCATAGAATTGACCATTTCACTGTCGACGAAGCGCATAAGTTGGCGAGCGGCTGAGTTCTCTCGCCAATAGAGGAATGAACGCTCGCCATGTTCGTCGGTTTGCACCATGTAAACCCCAGGGTTTTGTTCACTTTTGCGTGACAAGTACTGGGTGTTCAGAGATGCCTTCTCACAGTGCTGGAGTAATTTATCACTGACCACATCTTGGCCAATTGCGCTCATGAAGCATACATTTTGCTCCGCAAAACCACGCTTCTGATAAACCGCAGTATTATATGCATCCCCTGCAAATGACTGATGCATAACACCATCTTTACCTTCGCGCAGTTCCAACATGCACTCGCCTATCAACACAACTTTTTGCATAACACACCCTGGGTATAAGTGATTAATGAAGCGCTATGAACTTCATTAATATTGGTTAAACGAGTTACTTTTGACTTTTTAATGGCTCTACTTTCGGGATCAATACCCAAATCGCCAGCATCGCAATTACAGCCAGTGAAGCTCCGATAACGAAGGCCGGGGTATAGTTGCCGTCTGCCGTTAAAATCGGCACTAATGCAGTTAACCCCAAAGCACCTAATTTTGCTGCCATACCTGAAAAGCCAGATAAAGTACCCACCGCTTTTTTACCATAAAGGTCACTGGGTAGCGTTTGCACGTTACCTATCGCAGTTTGGAAGCCAAACAAAATAACAGCCATGATAATAACCGCAGTCGTTGGGCCGCCTGGGTCAGCCATAGCTAATAAAGCGGGCAACATGATCAGGCAACCTAATGTAATGGTGAGCTTGCGGGTTTTGTCCACATTCCAACCCGCTTTGATGCGATTTTGCGCCAACAAACCACCAAACCACGCGCCAATCATAGCCCCTACATAAGGTACCCAACCGTAAATACCAATCGCTTTTACATCCATTTGGTACACTTCGTTCAAGTAAATAGGGATCCAAAAAACAAATAACCACCAGATGGGATCAATCGCAGCAGAGGCAATAATCACGCCCCAGCTTTGTTTGCGCGACAGCAACTCCTTTGTAGTTGGGTTGTACTCGTCTTCTTCACTAGTGGTATCTGACTCTACTGTGCGCTGACCGCTTAAAATGTAGGCACGCTCTTCTTCCGTGATCCATGGATGAGATTTGGGCGGAGCCTTTACCAGAATAATCCAAGGAACAAGCCACAGTAAGCCCACCAAACCGATCACCACAAAGACCATCTGCCAATTGAAGAACACGGTCAGATAGGCAATAAGAGGGATAGCTATGATGCCGCCTATAGCGGCGCCTGAATTAAAAATACCTTGGGCAAGCGCACGTTCTTTACTGGGGAACCAATCAGCATTACTTTTAGCGGCGCCTGGCCAGTTACCTGCTTCTGCAACCCCAAGAATGGCGCGAAAAATACTGAAACTTAGTACGCCCTGAGCGAAGGCATGAGCAGCAGTTGCCAAAGACCACACGCCAATAGACAAAACGAAGCCTAATCGAGTACCTACCCAATCGAATATTTTACCGAATATCGCTTGGCCAAAGGCATAAGATAAAATGAATACAATCGAAATATTTGCGTATATCTGTTTACGTTCTAAATCTGATTTATCTGGAAAGAGATCTTGCACGATATCTGGCCAAAGTACGCTTAATGCAGAACGATCTATGTAGTTAATCACGGTTGCTAAGGCAACCAGAGACACTACCCACCAACGCAAATTTTTCATTTTCATATTTTTATACTCTTGTTTGCCTAACGTTATTATTAGGCTAAAAAACACATTAGGGCACTATAGCGTTTTGTTTCCGCTGATAATTGTTGTTACACCGCTAAGTGGAAATAGGTCTTTGACGATGGGTTCTGATGTCCCTTCAAATACGTTATCGGTTATCCAAGTTTTCGGCTCACCAACGGTAAGTTCAAAGATTACAGGAGCTGTATTAATAAACTTATTCGCCGTTACCTTATTCACCTGAGTACCGTGCAATACCAAACTCGCTTTACTTTTATTACGCTTACCTTTGCCAATTTCACTAAATGTGTTGTTGTTTAGCACAACATGAGGGCCAAAGGTGCTTTCATCTGTTCCACCGCGATAAACCTTTGCTATCGCTCCATCAAGATCCGTTACCGTGGAATCCTCAATGGTGAGATATTCAACATTGTAAATACCCAGATCATCCGTCTCCTTGTCTAGGCGGAATAAGTCACCGGTAATATGAGAGAAATGGCTATTAGTCACTTGAATGTAGTCTGCAAAACTGCGATTGCCTACATCAAAAAAGTGATAGGAGTGGTTAATATTGAGGTTATCGAAAGTGCTATTTTTTATCGCCACCCGGTAATTACGTTGCATAGGTAAACGGGTGGTGCGAATAAGCGTGTTCCCTGCCGCATCCGGGGCATTTTTAGCATCAACCCGCACGCCGTCCAATGTTAAGTTACCCATATTATTGATTTCAATGAGCGTCGAGCGTTGAGGATAAATCACCGCAGCAGCATTATCTTGTGCACGGATAGTGAGAGTTTTGTCCAACTTTAGAATTTTTGAAACCCTATACTCTCCACCTTGTAGAATTAAAACGTCACCTGACTGCGCGGAAGCGATCGCATCGAACAAGGTATTATCTCCTGGCGCCACAGGGATCGTTGTCCCTGAACCGAAGGCGACGTCTGGCTCCACTTTTGGATACCAACTCACTCCGACGTCATTTTTAGCAATCGGTTTTATATCAGAGCTCACACCAAACTTACGCTGTGCTTCATCTGCTGGATACAATAGGCCGTTATCCGCCCGCTTCATGGTAATCTCGGCCTGCTTGAATCCTTCCTCAAGGGTCGCTTTGGTATCTTGATTAAGCAAATTGTCTTCAAACGTAATGCCACTGATATCATCAAACACCGTTATTCCGTCAGTGCCCTGCTCACTCAGGATCAAGTTGTTTCTCACTAATGAGTTGACTGGCGTTGCCGAACGCTCTTTGTCACTGCCTGCGGCAAATTGAATATGCTTTACATCAACCAGAGTGTTGTTTTCGATCAGGGCATTGTCGACTTGATGGTAGCGATTAATTTTTGAATTCGGTACGCCGTTCATCACTGTTAAGCCACTGCCGAAGCGGTAGCCAGTTAGACCTTCAAGGTAGTTATTTCGAATAGTTTGATCACGATTGATAACTCGTATGCCCCCCGTATGGTCAACGCCATTACCGAAGAACACGTTATTTTCAACAATATTACCGTTACCGTGGCGTAAGGTTAACGTGCCTCGAGATTCGAAAAATACGTTGTTACGGATACTGTTTTTGCCCGACTTATTAGAGATGATTTCCACTTCGCCGTTACAGCGGTCAAAAAAGTTATTTTCGATGGTGGTAAAAGAATTCGTTAACGAATGATGACTGGTACCAATACGCAACGTTTCGCCACCATTAGAGCCTAGAATAGGACGCGGGCCGAAGTAATTATGGTCAATGCGATGATAATTTTGCTGGCTAGACTCGCTAGTCAAACGCACTGCCATCGTCACACCTTTATTGCGCTTACCTACTAAGTGATTATGGTCAAACCGATTATGTCGGCCATATACCATCACCCAGCTGTCTTGTTCGAACTTCTCAGGATTACTGTAATTATCAATGACGACTTGGGTTACGCGACTGTGGTTAGCGAGCTTGTCTTTATTACGGCGAAACGCGATAACTTCACCAGTGGGTGTATAACCATCTTTAAACACTAGTCCACTGACCACAAGATGCTCACCGGCTAAACGCAAGTTTGACTGCCCAGTAAGAAATACTTTACCGGGTGTTTCGCCACGTAGGGTTATGGGATGCTCTTTGGTGCCTTTGGCATCGAGCAAAATTTCAAAGTTTTGCCATGTACCGTTAGCCAAAATGATGGCGTCACCAGGTTGAACGCTTTTTAGCGCATCTTTATAGGCTTCAGGCGTTTTGACTAAAGTATCTGCTGCCAAGGCGTTTTGACACGCGATGAATACAATCGACAGCAGAGCCGGACGAGCCAAAGAAATAAAGTGAAAATTCGCGCGCATAAAATGAGTGCCCAATTCTGTTATGAAAATTAACGAACAATCTGATGCTTACCATCTTGATTGCTGCATGTCTGCCGCCTTAGCACAAATAGTAAGTGCGCTTTACATGTGCGGATGTAAAGCGCACTTTAAAAATGACAGCAGGGTCGAAAAAAATCGCCAAAGTACACAATAAATGTAGGGTACAGAGGGTTTGTGTAAATTGGCGATCTAACCCGTTATATGTTGCATACGCCTTTTTATTCTTTTGCTCGTGCATCACTTTAATATGCGCTGGCAATATTATCCGTATACCACACCTCCAATGTAACCAATAGTCGAATTAAATGTCAAACTAATATTAACCAATTTAACAAATATGTTATTACCAATAAAACCATCATTGGTAATAATGATAGTTAAGTATTTGCTACATAGTTGTTAAAATATGCTATACCTATTTCTAAAGCGCTTGCATAATCTGCAATTGTGGTAGAATGCCAGCAAGTAGTAGATAGATAAGAAACAGAGCGGGATGTCTAAAATGAAGAGTCGTCGATTATTCTGGAATATAGTCGAAAAAATAGAACAGCTTATTGAGTCCGGTTTATACCAGCCAGGAAGCCGCTTACCCCCAGAACGCGAGTTAGCAGAAACCTTCGACGTCAGCCGTCCTACCATTCGTGAAGCGATTATTGCTTTGGAAGTAAGGGAACGAGTTGAAGTAAAAACAGGCTCTGGTGTTTACGTGTTGGCCAGCAAACATGCTCCAAAGCCGTTGAATAACATTAGTGCCTTTGAGCTCACTCAAGCCCGTGCTTTAGTTGAGGGCGAAGCTGCAGCACTTGCAGCTACAACCATCACTGATGATGAATTACGTGATTTAAAAAGCACACTCGACGCAATGGAAAAAGAAGAAAACCCAGAACACGCTGATCGTGATTTTCATATGATTATTTCTCGTGCGACACGTAATAATGCCATATTGCTTGCCGTTGAGAACTTGTGGCAAGTACGTGATACCAATGCCGAGGTCAAGGCAGCTTATAAAGGTGTTTGTAGCCAAAGTAGTTCAAAACGATTACACGAGCATACGGTCATATATCAAGCTCTTAAGAAGCGTGATAACCAAGCCGCTCGCGCTGCTATGCACCAGCATTTTAATCGATTGATAAACGCATTATTCGAAGCTAAAGAAGCGCAAGCGTTAGAAGAAGTGCGCCGTCAAACGATTGAGACCAGAGGCTTATATTCACTGTCGCACGTCATTAAACAAGCATAGGCGTACGTTAGCTTTAAGAGCCCTCGTTCATTGTGATGAATTCCAGCCAATAAAAAAGCCAACATACGTTGGCTTTTTTTACATAAACGATAAGTCGATTATGAGAACAACATACCACCGTTGATATCAACGTTAGTACCTGTCATATAAGATGCTTCGTCAGATGCCAAGAAGGCAACCAATTTAGCCACTTCTTCAGAGTTACCTTCACGTTGCAACGCTGTAGAGCCAGCAACTTTCTCACGCACTGCGTCAGGGGTGAAAGTATCGTGGAAGCCTGTGCTGATCATGCCTGGGCAAACGCCGTTAACACGAATGTCAGGACCAAGCTCTTTTGCTAGACCACGTGTAAATGTCATTACCGCGCCTTTAGAAGTAGCATAAATCGCTGCACCACCACCGCCGCCATCACGACCAGCTTGAGATGCTAATGTCACTATGCTGCTGCCTTTAGGCATGTGAGGTATACATGCGTGAGTCATCATGAAAAGTGACGTTAGGTTTAAGTCCATCACTTTATGGAAGTGGCTAAGACTCATGTCTGCTACTTTAACACGCTCAACCAATCCACCTGAAACATGCACTAGGCAATCGACTTTGCCAAATTTATCAACAGTGCTTTGCACACATGCATCAACATCTTGCTGTTGTGTCAAGTCAGCTTTGATTGCGACAGCACGAACACCAAGTTTTTCTATTTCTTCAACTGCACTCTGTGCGGTAGCTTCGCTGGCAAGATAAGTAATCACCACATCTGCACCACGGCCGGCCAATTCTAATGCACAAGCGCGGCCAATATCACGCCCACCACCTGCCACTATGGCTACTTTGCCTTTCATTGTCATAATATTCTCCACTGGGTTTTCAAATTAGTATATACATAAACTTTCAATCAGTTCCCCAAGGAGCACCGCACAGCCCGCCTAAGTACATTACCAATCCAAGTCTACAAAGCTAAACTAACTAATTACCGCACTCATTGTCAACCAATTAATTGACTTTGGCTTTACCAATTGTTGTTTTTTTAGCTTTTTTGTTAAAAAAGTTTATTCGTCGCTATTTTCTCACTGCTCAGTGTAGTGCCAATAAATGTGGCGGTTAGTGAGTATGAATACGTTCTTCGGTCATAAGCGAAGGAAGAAAAATCGGCGTATGCTTGAGACACTGCCCCGCAAACTAGCTTGACCAATTAGCTTTGTCGTTTATTAGATTAACGCTATTGGTTATAGCGATAAATAAATGACATAGGGAGCGAAGCAAGGTCTGCAGAAATCATGTTTAAGAGCTTCAAAGCCTGTAGTTTCACTTTATTACTCACGCCATGCATATGATATAAAGCCGCATTGTTAGCGGCCATAGTTTGTATTTTAGTCACTCGAGCGATGCGCTGAGATTGGTAATTCAAAAGAGCATGATTTATTCGTGGTTCACTTAATAGCGCTTTAGCTAAACACGCCCCATCTTCAATCGCCATCGCAGCACCTTGTGCCACAAATGGCAACATGGGATGGCAGGCATCGCCTAAAAGGGCAACCTGGCCGTCTACCCAGGTTTCTAATGGTGCGCTGCCGAATAAGCCCCATAAGAAGCAGTCATCCATTTTACTCAGAAGTTGCTGCACATCAGGGTGCCAATTCGAAAACAAAGCGCGCAAGGCTGTAATATCGCCATCAACGTTCCAGCGTTCATCGTTCCACTGTTCACGCTCTTGCACGGCAATAACGTTAATTTCATCGCCACCTCGCACGTAGTAACTCACCACGTGCGCTCCTGGGCCAACCCATAAGTTAGCCTCAGGCTTCACCAGTGTCTTGGGGACGTTCTTAGTTTTTATAGTCCCCCGCCATGCCACTTGCCCAGTAAAATGGATTTCGGATTGGGGCAACATGCACTTTTTTATTGACGAGCGAATGCCATCAGCACCAATTAATACATCGCAGTGCAATTCACCCCCATCGGCCAATTCAACGTTTACTCGCTGTGCATTGCTTGTATTAACATGCTGATAAGATATTACGCGTGTATTTAATATTATCTTTACGCCGCGCTCTAAAGCGCTTTGGTAAAGGATTTTGTGTAGGTCAGCGCGATGAATATGGACATAGGGGGCACCATATTTTTGCTCAATCGCAGCGCCTAATGGCATCTGTAAATACGTTTTTGCTGTTTGATAATGACGCATCGTGGCATTTTGCGGCAAAAAACCGATTGCTATGATCTGATCCTGCACACCTAACGCCGTTAGCGCGTGCATGGCATTAGGGCTCAGCTGTATACCCGCCCCGACTTCTTTTAATGCATCACTTTGCTCAAAAACATGTACGTCAAAACCTTGGAGGTTTAGCGCAAGTGCTGCGCTTAAACCGCCAATACCGCCACCAGCGATAATCACTTTTTTAGGCATAAAGCATGTTCACCATTTTATCGCACTATAAATTCGCCCATCGCACTGTAAATTCGCGAATAGTTTTCGGGCGAATAGTTTCACGGGTAGCTTCGCGGTGCTTAACCTGTGTGCAAAGTTTATCAGCATTAAGAGCATAAAACGCCGTAAAATACCGCGTTTTAATGCGTTTCATCTTAATGCTTTAGAACGCGCTTAGTATTTTTTCCACACCGTTAAATGATTTCGCTGTCGCTGGCTACTTCTATTATCTAACTGAACATCACTCATAACGTCAGATTCCGTAAGCAATTCACAGTGCACTGCTAATATTTGCTTTAAATGTGTCTCGCTGGTTTGATTTTCACCGTTAGCTTTGAAGCCACCTAGCCATTTCTGCTTAGGGGTCAGCGTTTCTAACCACTGATACGCGCTAGAGAGCAGTAAGATCCCATCTTGATTCAGGCGGCCTAACATTTGATTAATGAATAGTTGCGGATCGTAAAGTACATCAAGCACGCGATGAGCAACGATCAGATCGTAACCATCAAAATGCGCCTTCAAGTTGTGCCCATCTCCTTGAGTAAAGTGCAGATTGTCATAGCACGCGTTCAGATTGACGTCTTGCAAACCGACTTCTACAAATTGCTGCAGTTCCCCCTCACTAGGTAATGCATAACGTAGCTGACCACGCTTTTTCAGTTGCAAAGCATGCTGAATATGGCGCGCGGTAAAATCTATGCCATCCACCTGCTTGAATATATGACTCAACTCGAAACTTAAGCGCCCAGTGCCACAGCCAATATCTAACGCTTTAGTATTGTTGCATGTTGCGCTGCTTAACAACGTTTGGCAGTGAGATAGCACCTGCTGAATATCATGGTCTTCGTTACCACTGTTAACGCCATATTGATGATGCAGCATTCGACTGATATCAATTTGGCTTTCGTAGGGATTGACCGCGGTAATGGGAATATCGTTCTTGTTTGACTCAACGTACCTAAACCCAGCATGCTGGAAGAAGTGCCTTCTAAAGGCATAGCGCGAATCTCTTGTCGCCTCATTGCCAGTAGAAATCCAAGAGCCGCCCTTAATTAGATTATGCTGACCGTCAAATGTTGGAGTCGAAAAGTCATCGTAAAGAGGGTGCACCGCAAAGCCTTCAAAACCGTCCATCGGGCTTTCGGTCCATTGCCATACGTTCCCTATCACATCAAAAAAACCGCCTTGAGGGTACAAGTCCACGGGACATGAGGACGCGAAATGCTCAAGATTGATATTACCTGGCGCAGTGTCCCAATAAGGTAAATCGCCCTCTACGGTATCTCTTAGTACTTGCCACTCGGCTTCGGTTGGCAGGCGCACGAAGCCTTGTGACGATTGTGTTTTCCAATTACAAAACGCTTTGGCTTCGAGGTAATTGACTTCAACCGGCCAGCTTGCTGGCAACGGGACCTCGTGGATAAGATTGCGCTGGTAATAAGTCCCCTCTCGTAACAACCAAAAGCGTGGCATAGTCGCTTGGGTATAATTCAACCAAGCCCTGCCCTCTTCGGTCCATAATTCAGGTGTTTGATAACCACCGGCATCAACAAATTGCAAAAATTCTTGATTAGACACTAAGGTTTGGCTTGCCTGAAATGTATCCACTGAAATATCTGAAATTCCATATTCGTTATCCCAGCCATAGGTGTCATTGCTGCTAGGTTTACCCAATCGAATGTCTTGAGGTGGAATAGTTACTAACCGATTTTTTTGGTTTTGCGGTTCAACAAATTCGAAATCAGGGCAAGCCGGCCATTGGCCATTATCAGTCAGGTATTTTGTGTCGAGCATACGCAAAATGACCGAAGAGGTTTCAATGTGAATACCTTCATGCTCACACCCCATCAGAATAATCCATGCTGGTGAGTTCTGGGTGATTGGCAATGTCAGCGGCATGTCATCGATAAACTGACTGACCATGGCTCTTACTTTATGTCGGTAGTCGCGTACAGCGCTGACTGTCGGCCACTGGTAATTATCAGGGGATAAATCGTCCCACGACATTTCATCCACACCCACCGCACACGTAGACTCTATATGCGTGTCGACTCGCTCGTCGATAAAATTCCCCAACATTAGCTTGTTAACGTAAAAAACAGCTGTGTGACCAAAATAAAATATAAGTGGATGTCGCAGAGACTCCGGCCTTAAATAGAATGCCGAGTCGTCATTAATCAAGTCAAACAGTGACTCATACAGTGCCCAATTTTGTAGGAAGTAACGTTTCAATTCACTGCGCTTAACAGCAACATCGGTTCCACTGAGCAAGGGAGGTTTGTTCAGCCTAGGCAGTTGCTCTACTTCTGGTTCAGCGATTGTGTTTAGTCGTTGTGCATGCATATGATTAACTTCTTTAATTATGTGATCAATTTTGGCGAATAACGTCGCAAAAATTGTGTTTGTAGCCAGGTGCCTACTGATTCAAATTGCCCATAAAAGGCCTGTTGGCAATAATAATCCACTTGCTGAGCAAACCAGCTCTGCTGAGAAAATAGCGCCAATGCTCCTGATACCACCGACCCATCGCTCTTTTGACTATCATGCAAGGAAGGTGGAAATGCTCGGCTAGAAAAGGCCGGGGGTAATTCATCTTTACGCTGCCAACTCTGAATGGCTTGTAATACATTTAATAGGATAAAGATCATATTCAGATAGGGATCATAAGCAGAGCTCGTTGCCCCAACTCGGTGCTCTACTCGCGCCGTCTTTTGCCAGTTATGGCTATAACTCAGTACCTGATTATTGGCTCCGTAGAATAACGGCTCTTGCCCCATAGGTTGGTTGTGCTTGCCCACCTTTTTATACAAGGCGATACTTCCCTGATGACCGCCAGACAACATAAACGGAGAACTCAATTCAGCATCAAGGCCGTAGTCGCTGCGCAGGGAGAGGCGTTTGAAGGCGTCCTCTTCGGGTAAAAATAACAAACAGCAGTGAAAACTATTGGTCAGCAGATGGTGTTGTATCCACTCACCTAAATTTGAATGCGGTATCAGGTTACTGCCTGTGTTATCGGCCACACTTACATTCATTTGAATTGCATTAGGAATATGAACAGAGCGAGTGTCCGTTGAAAATATTGCGCCAGAACCTGGTACATATCGCCCTTTGTCAGCTGCCCAAGCGACGGGCTTTAGCAAGACATTGCTGGCGCCAAAGCGCCGCATAATAGTCGGTAGCAATTGCATTGCACTGGCTAAATCTTGCGCCTCTTTGAGGGGAGATTGACCGTTAAACAAGGAAACGTATTCCCATTGCTGATGCCAAAATTCTGTTTTCAAGGCACCGTTGATGCCCAAATCCAGCAATGACTGGTTTACTCTCGCAAAGTCTAAAGAATGCTTCGCTGACGCGGTTTCATAGACCCCTTCTAGCTCCACATGCACCAAAGGCGTTAGCCCTAAGTCGGCAAAGCATTGCAACAATTGACGAAGCACTTGCTGGCTGACTTGCTGACTCTGAGATGATACTGCTACCTTTTGCACCGCGGCCCTTTCACTTTAGCTAATACCCTCTTCACAACGGTAATGATGAAAACTATGACTGGTCATTACGGTTAAGGACCGAAAAAGTTTGTCGTTAATTGCATTTTATTATCCGGCCCTGGCTTTGGCGGATTGTTTCTAGTGTGTACGATGATATTTGTATTGCTGGCGGTGTGAATAAATAAACAACCATCAGAACCACTTTTTCCACACCATAAAGCCGCCTAATAAGGCAACAAGCCCCAACATAGAGAAGGTTAAAACATTGAACGCATGCGGGTTATCAATACCGGGTAATCCGCCCACGTTCATGCCAAAAACGCCGGTCAGAAATGACAGAGGCAAGAAAATCGCCGTAACTAGCGACAAAACGTACATCACCATGCCTTGGCGATCGGCAATTCGGTTGCGTACTTCGTCTTGCAATACGATTGCACGTTCACGGGCGAGATCTAAATCTTCTACATAGCGCGTGGCTCTGTCGCTTAGCTCTCTTAACGTAAATGCTTGCTCGGAGTTTAAAAACTGGTTGCTGCGGTACAATGTATCCAGAGCGTCGCGTTGCGGTGCCAAGTAGCGGCGTATTGAGGCAGCTTGTCGACGCACAGTGGACAAACGTTGACGCGCTTTGCTATCCATAGATTCTGATGTTTCAAAATCGACTAGCTCTTCATCTAAAATATCAACCATTTCGCTTATATGGACGACCACTCGCTCAATCACTTCTAGCAGCAAATCACCAGCACTGGTTATTTTAGTACCTTGGTCAATATCATTTTTAACGTCTTGTACTGAATATAATTTTCTATCTTTACGCCTGGCTGACACAATGCCTTTTTCGGTTAGCCACAAGCGCAACGACACCATGTCTTCTGGATCAGCATCAGGGTTAGTATTAATACCGCGTAAGTAAACGACTAAACCACCATCAATACTTAAGGTTTTAGGCCGCGTCTCTAGGGCGATCAGGGAGTCAGCAACGTTTTTCGATAACCCTAGGTCATGCATTGTTTGCTCTGCGTCAATCGAGTCCGACTGCAAATGCACCCAAGAAAAGCCCGGTTTATTCTCTGTCGCTTTCAGCCCTGCTAAATCGACAGGGCTGGCCGAGCCGTCCGTAAAATAATACGCCCATAAAAAGCTATCGCGTTGATTTGAGTTCTGTTCTTGCTGATGCTGCATGGTGTCGCTCCCACCGGACGATAAGTGTGGCGAATATAAAGCACCTTTTTGTGTATGCAAACTTGTTTTTTACCGTCTCAAGGTTTAAAAAATCTTAAAAGGTGTACACTACACAGATTCGGTCGTCACTTCACAAACGACTAGTAACAGTGACTTCAAATCCTGTCAATAAGCTCCATTAATCGTGGGTTTGTTTCATTCACCCTCAGGGTTTAGGCTCAGTATACATTCATTGATTTTCAAGAGATCCACATGAAAATAGCTATTTTATCGCGTAACCAAAATCTATATTCCACCAAACGCCTCAAAGAAGCAGGTGAGAGCTTGGGCCATGAAGTCGATGTTATTGACACCCTTCATTGCTACATGGACATCAGCAGCAATCGCCCGGCCGTTCGCTTTAAAGGGGAAGCACTGCCCTATTACGACGCCATAATTCCGCGCATTGGTGCATCTGTGACGTTTTATGGAACAGCCGTGGTTCGTCAATTTGAAATGATGGGTACTTTTAGTATTAACGAGTCTGTGGCCATTAGCCGTTCTCGCGACAAATTGCGCTCAATGCAGCTATTGTCGCGCAAAGGTATTGGAATGCCACGTACAGGCTTCGCTCGTCAGCCTGACCGTATCGATGATTTGATAAAAAACGTAGGAGGCGCCCCAGTTGTTATTAAATTATTAGAAGGCACTCAAGGCATAGGCGTAGTGCTAGCCGATACGCAGAAAGCCGCAGAATCTATCATTGAAGCGTTCATGGGCTTGAACGCAAATATATTAGTGCAGGAATATATCAAAGAGGCCGGCGGAGCGGATATTCGCTGCTTAGTCGTAGGCGGTAAAGTTGTTGCTGCAATGAAGCGCCAAGCTGCGGCAGGGGAATTTCGTTCAAATTTACACCGAGGGGGCTCAGCCAGCTTAGTACGCCTTTCGCCACAAGAACGTAAAACGGCTATTGATGCAGCAAAAACCATGGGTCTTAACATGTGCGGTGTGGATATTCTTCGTTCAAACAATGGACCGGTCGTGATGGAAGTGAATTCATCCCCAGGCCTCGAAGGAATTGAAACGGCGACAGGCAAAGATGTTGCTAGCATGATCATCGAATTTATTGTAAAAAATGCCAAGCCAAATAATACCAAGACCCGAGGCAAAGGCTAGACGCCACGGTCCACCGTAGGCGCGCTTTGTTTAAAGCCTGCCAGTGCGCCCATCTTTTAAGAGATACAACGATGCATAGATATTTAAATAAACCCATAGTCGGCACCCTTGAGTTGTGTGACTTACCAGAACTGACGATCCAGTCGTTAAACGTTAGGGTTGATACAGGCGCTACGACCTCATCTCTGCACGTAGACAATATTGAAGAGTTTGAACGTGGTGGTAATACTTGGGTCAGCTTCGACATTCATCCGAATATCCACAATGTGGCTGACATTGTTCGCCGCGAAGCAAAAGTAGAAGCCATCAAGCGAGTCAAAAGCTCAACCGCCACCCTTGAAAAACGCTATACCATTAAAACTGAAATCCAAATGGCCGATTTAACATGGGACATTCAATTGACCCTCACAGATCGCTCTGAAATGACCTATTTGATGTTGCTCGGGCGCGAAGCAATGGCCGGAAAGTTCCTCGTTGACCCTTCACTTGAATATGAACTTAGCGCGGGTTCAGTGAATTAAATCAGTGTATTTATCGACATAGACGAAACAGCGTTTATGTTCATTAGTTGGCGCTATTTTGTATGAAAGTAACGCCAACCATAAGAAAAATTTACTTTCTTCGATTTGAAATTTTGCAAAATAGCATTATCCCCTACCTTGCTACACCACCCGAAATATGAACTAACTTATTGATTTTTAAATTCTATTTAAACTAGCATTTGAGATGGCATTTATTCTGCTCCCGAGACAGCAAATCATTAACCATTGTTGTTGGAGTATCATGCGCAAGTCGTATATTTTTGGGTTATCACTTTTCTTGGTCATACTCTCAGGAGCTGTTCACGCTAGAGAGCAAGGGTACGCCATTGACTTTCTAAATGGTGAAGGGAGCACGCAGGGGATCCGTTTGGCATACCGACCCTTCACGCATCAGGTGGCCGAAATACCTTGGCTGGGTAAGGTGGATTTATATTGGGAAGTCAGCGCCAATTTCTGGGAGTACGGAGAGCAAAATAGCCACCAAACAAATTACGCGATATCTCTGTCACCGGTTATATCGAAGCAATTTACTACGTTGTGGGACCAATACCCAGTAAAGTGGGAAGCAGGTATCGGCGTGAGTCTAGTGAAAGATAGAAAATTTGCCGGAAAAGACATTGGCTCTCACTACCAATTCGAAGATAGATTGGGGGTAAAAGTCGAATTTGGACAGAATAACACTTCGTCCTTGGCGCTACGATATATGCATTATTCTAACGGCGGTCTAGGGAGTAAGAATCCTGGAATGGACTTTTTGAACATCGCATACGCAAAATCATTCTGATGAGCAAACAACAATGTTAACTCATCAGATGGAAATGATAGATACGCCAAGGTGATGTAAACCGACCTTATTGAGAAGCGAATTGATCCCGTCCGTTGGTTTTAGCGAGATACAAACGCTGATCCGCCGTATCAATTAATTCTTGCAGGGTCTTTTTGCCACCGTCACTAGCTGCTATACCGATACTTCCTGTGACCACACCAAAGGGTGAACCTTTGTGTTTAATTCCCAGCTCACGCACACTCGTTAGCAGCTTTGTAGCCACCAGAATTGCACCTGCTATGCCGGTTTCAGGCAGTACAACTGCGAATTCCTCCCCACCGAACCGAGCAACGAAGTCCCCAGGGCGCTCTACAGACTGCTTTAATACCTTAGCCACCAAGCGCAAACAGTCATCACCGGCTAAATGGCCATAGTGATCATTGTAATACTTGAAAAAGTCGATATCGAACATCAACAGAGCGAAAAAACTTCCACTGCGTTGGCTCAACTTTTGTTGGCGCAACAGGTACTCATCGAAATAACGCCGATTACTGACTTGGGTTAATCCATCTTGGTAGGCCATACGACGCAGCTCATCCGTTAACTCTTTTAACGCGAGATGCGACTTAATACGATGATTTAAGGTATTAGCGTTTACCGGCTTGGTTAAAAAATCAACGCCGCCTGCTTCCCAACATTTGTCTTCCGCATCTGAATCACCGTGCCCTGTCACAAATACGATAGGGATATCATGTGTTTCACTTTTTTCTTTTAACGTTTTACAGGCTTCTACGCCGTTGATGTCAGGCATATCCATATCCATTAACACCAAATCGGGGGCGTGCGTCATGCAAAACGCGATCGCTTCTCGCCCAGAGGTGACCGCAAAGACGTTGTATGTATCCGTTAATGTGTTCGATAAAACATGAATATTGATCGGTTCATCATCGACTATTAATATTCGCGCTTTTTCAGCGTTTTTAAGCATTTGACTCACTGTGAAGATAGACGTACGAAGAAATAGATTTAGTTGTTTACATGATTATAGTAAACCGACTGCACTATGCGATTGCAAGCATTACTAATTGATTTTATTGCGTATTTGCGGCGTAACTATATACTAAAGTTACATTGACATTAAAGTATTTATATCCATTAACCCAAGTAAGCATGATTAAAAGTGTAATCGCACATGTTGACGGCATTTAGCAGTAAAATTGGCCACCTTATTGGTGTGGTGGCGTAACATTACACTACGGAAAACAATAGTGAAAAACGCTCCTCTTGGCCTTTAGTTTAAATCTGAAGATTAAGACTCACAGCTTGGGCTGTTGATATTGAAATCCATCTAATGGGCAGCAAATATTGTCGTGGGTTCTTCACGCGTCGATTTGACATAAACGAGACCCACGAGTAACCTTTTATTACTTGAACATTCGTTCAAAAGATAAAGTACAATCCTTGTGCGGCTCAGGCAATACTTAATCAGCTATTTTATTTCGCTGAAAATCCATATGCGCTATCCATCAAGTTTGTCAGCGGGTCGAAAAGAGATTATGCGAACGAGAGGTAAGCATGGCTAATGTTTCAAAATTCAATAGGACAGACGTGCTTGAAAAAGCCACTCAGTTATTCTGGGAGAGGGGCTATGTAGGCACCTCGACCCGTGAATTACAAAGTGCGCTTGATATGCGACCCGGCAGTATTTATGCCGCATTTGGCAGCAAAGCCGATTTATTCGCTAGCGTACTCAATCATTACGCACAAGCACTGACAGAACAACTGAACACGCAAGTGATGAACAATGCGAACGCTCTACAAGCGTTCCAGCAACTGATCCACGACCTGGTGTTATGCCCAAATAGCACTAGACCGAGCGAAATGTGCATGCTGGCTAAAACGCTGGCAGAGCTCGATGAAAGCCATCGTGAAATATTGAGTTTGGTACGCACTTTACTCAATCAAGTCGAGGCCAAGTTTGCAGTCGTGTTTACTAAAGCAAAAGAGCAAGGTCAATTACCAGCTAACACCGATGTCGTCGCAACGGCCAGAACTCTGCAGATAAGCATTATCGGTTGGCGTTCTTATCTCAAAGCGACAAGAGACACTCAAGTTGTGGAGCAGCAAATTGAGCAGCTTTTTCAGCAGCTCCCCCATCCTATACACTGACATTGTATTTTGCCTTAGGCACTGAGTGAGTCCAGCTCAGTGCAGGGATTTGCGTTCGTTTAACGCTATATTCTTTCATTTTGTCTTTATTTTTTGTGCTTTAACGTCACTTTCACCCTCATTTACACTGCAACAGTCCACTATTGTCTAATAGCACTTACGGCCCATCCTTCGTAAAGTTTTACCTTGGCCAAAATAGTAATCATTGCTAATGGCAAACACTGTAGCGCGCAAGGTGCACTGCAAAACACAAAGCGAACACAAGTCGTCGTTCGCTCGAAATAGATAAAAGGGATGTTCCATGGACTCATTCGAAAATCAGTTGCAAACTTTCTACGATAAAGCGATCACGCTTGGCACCGAGTACGGCGGCCAACTTATATTAGCCATCGTTGTTTTAGTGGTTGGCCTGTGGGTAATCGGTAAAGTCAGTAATGCCGTTAGGCGCCACGCAGTTAAAGGGCTACCTGATGAAACTCTCGCCCAATTTTTGACTAATATATTTGAGGTCGTTCTCAAAGTACTTCTTGTCATTAGTGTGGCATCAATGGTGGGTATCGAAACCACTTCATTTGTGGCGATATTGGGTGCCGCAGGTTTGGCAGTCGGCTTCGCTCTGCAAGGCAGTTTATCTAACTTCGCAGGCGGCGTGATGATCCTCATCTTCCGTCCTTTCAAAGTAGCGGATTATGTTGGTGCGCAAGACGTTGAAGGGGTTATTTTAGATATCGGCATTTTTGTTACCACATTTGAAACGTTTGATAAGCGTATCATCATTGTACCAAATGGGCCTTTAGCCAATGGCAATATTACTAATTACACCGCTAGCAGCATAAGAGCAGTGGAAATATCTATCGGTATCTCATATTCAGACGATATCGCCAAAGGTAAAGAAGCGATGGAACAAGCCATCATGAACGACCCCCGCGTTCTCAAAGAAGAAGGCAATGTGGTCGCTGTGGTCGACTTAGGATCGAGTTCGGTTGACTTCTTAGTGCGTGCATTCGTTAAAACGGATGACTACTGGTCACTGTTTTTTGATATACGCCCGATGCTTAAATCTGCTGTAGAAGAAGTGGGCTTAACCATTCCATTCCCTCAGCGAGATGTGCATATCATTCAAGAAAACAGTTAACAGGTATTATTAGCCAAAAAGTTAGACTGGATGCTGAACAAAAACAGCACATAAAAAAGGGTTACACATTTGTGTAACCCTTTTTGTTTTGCTAAATAAAAAGGCCGCTAACGCCATAGAAAGAAGGCGTAGCGACAACACACAAAACTATTTTGTAGGTGACATTGAAAGTAACATTGAAAGTAATGTTACCCACCGCAAATTAGGCAACCGCTTGTTCCAGTATTGCGCGACTTTCAGTCAGCGTAATTGCTTGGTTTTCGCCTAACGCTTTCATACCGTGAGCTTCAAGTTGTGACACAACAGCTTCTACTGCCTGTGCTTTGTCACCATTGTGCTCGGTCAGTTGAGTAGCCACGTCCAAGTTATGATAGAAGGCTTCGATAGCTGAAATGGTGCGTTCTGCTAGATCATCTGATTCAGTCAGACCAAACACATTTCTACCCATTTGCTCTAATTTCGCTTTTTTCGCACCCAATTGGTTACGCAATAATGATGGCTGAACAATGGCCAATGAACGTGCGTGATCTACGCCGTACAAAGCGGTCAACTCATGACCAATCATGTGTGTAGCCCAATCTTGAGCGACACCAGAGCCAATTAAACCGTTCAATGCTTGATTAGCTGACCACATTAAATTGGCACGCCATGCATCGTCCTGTTTATCAAAATTATCGCCCAGAGTTTTCAAGGCTTTAAGCAATGCTTCAGCGTAGCCATCTTGTACCAGCGCTCCCGCATTGAAGGTCAGATATTGCTCACAAGTATGAACCCATGCATCGACTAAACCATTAACTAACTGGCGCTGAGGTAATGTTTTCATTACGTCTGGGTCCATTACCGCGAATTTTGGTTGAACTGCAGGTGCCATAAACGCAAGCTTCTCTTGGGTGGCAGCTTTACTGACAACCGAGCCTGAATTTGACTCAGACCCAGTAGCAGGCAAAGTCAGCACTGCACCTAAGGGTAACGCTGAGGTGACTTTATGCTTTCCTTGAAGAATATCCCAACCTTCGCCGTCATAAATTGCAGCCGCTGCGATATATTTAACTCCATCAATAACAGAGCCACCACCAACGCCGAGTACGAAATCAACGTTCTGTTCTTTAGCGATTGCAACGGCTTTATCAAGCACTTCAATTGTCGGGTTAGCACCCACTCCTGAAAACTCTAGCCAATCGTGCTCCTCAAGGGCTGCAACAACCTGATCGTATACGCCATTGTTTTTAATTGAGCCGCCACCATATACCACCAGCACTTTTTGCGCTTTTGGGATAAGTGCACCCAAAGACGCAATTTGTCCTTGACCGAATTGAATTTTGGTTGGGTTTACATAACTAAATTTCATCGTATTTTCCTCATCTTTGTGATTAATTTGGCTAACGTTCTTAGCCAATATCGGTGGCTCTCTCACCAGGCAGTAAATGTATAATATAGACAGAACATCCAGTATAAAAGAGCAAATAACGCCAAAAGCTTGCCTAAAACTATCAAGTGGTATAATTTAAACTCTTAACGAGTTTAGAGAGAAAAATATGAGCATTTTGGTCGATGCGATCCACGTTTTCGCGGAAAAAGCCGGATTACTCAACCTTGAGGGGCACGTTGAAACAGCACTGTCTGGAGTGCGTTTCTTTCGCGCGAGTAAGGGGAGTCCGAGGCAACCACTGGTTTATCAGTCTGGCATTATCATAGTGGTGCAAGGTAGAAAGGTGATCCATTTTCCAGATCACCACATTCAATATGGTGCGGGCGACTACCTAGTACTCGGGGTGCCAATGCCATTGGAATGTGAAGCCTTTGTGGACAATGGTCTGCCTATCATGGGGTTATCTATAGATGTTAAGCCCGCGTTATTACATCAACTAGTTAATCATATGCAGCAGCACCAACGATATACCCAAAGCGAGCCATGTAGCCAAATAAGTTGCGCCCAAGCGGCTAAAGTAGACGCACCCTTGGAGCACACAATTCAGCGCTTACTGGCGGTACTGGCAAATCCTGTTGAAACTGATATTTTTGGGGCAGATGTGGTCAAAGAATTGGTATACAGAGTGTTATGTGGTCCACAAGGAAAGACCCTATTTGGTCTCGCTCAGCACGATGGCCACTACGCGAGAGTCGCAAGAGCGCTAGCGTCTTTACACGCTAATTACGCCAGTCCTATAACGGTAGAAACCCTAGCTGATGACGTCAACATGAGTGTATCGGCCTTTCACCGAGCGTTTAAACAAGTGACGTTTGAGTCACCTTTGCAATATTTAAAGAAAGTGCGTCTAGTCAAAGCAAAAGATTTGATCACTGCCAATGGCAGTCGCGCTAACGAAGCGGCATTTCAAGTCGGTTACACCAGCGCCTCTCAGTTTAGCCGCGAATTCAAACGCCATTTTAATCAGTCACCAAGTGAAGTATCAATGAGTGCCTAATGCAGCTGCATGGTAAACATTGACCCTAATGCTCGGCTTTGGGCACGATGCTTGCCTAGCAGAACTATCAAGTAACAGCCAATTTACTCGGTGAGCCAAGCCTACAGGGTGCCCCTGCGTCATATTAAAACAATCAGTGGGTGTCTGTGCATCAAGCAAAATGAGTCCATTTGGGTGAGATTTTTGCCAGCGCCACGCTGCCTGTACTTGAAGTTCAGTTGGCATGTGATAGCCAAAATGAGTCACATTATAGGGTGAAAAAAGAATAAATTGCTCGGAGAAATTCACTAGCGCCAGAGGTCTACTTTTAGGTGCCAACAACTCCATTTTCGCAAAAACACTTTTGGGCGTTTTAACGTCATTCAAGAGCGTATATCCCCATGTGGAATAACCCATCCATAGCACAGGTATAAACAGCAACCAACTGCACGATAAACTCACCCGATACTTCCTTACCATCAACAGAAAAGTGCATATCAGTACGCCTACTATGCCCATGGTGAGCAAAAACCCCCAAGGCTCAATTGAGTATTTAATGCTGAGTTTGCTGGTAAATGTTGCATCAAAAAGTCCTGCTAAACCAAAGGTTAATAGCGCCAGTGACAATAACAAAACAACCGAATAAACAAGACCATTTACGATTTTACTGCGCATAATCTGGGGTAAGTATGGCGCAGTGATTAACGCGAGCATAGGCAAGGCAGGCAAGATGTACACGCCACGTTTGCCTGGACTTATACTGAAAAAAATCAATAACAATACGACCCAACCCAGTATCAAAGTAATCCGCCAGTCCCCCTCTTTTATCGCCCTCACCCAAGGCGTGATAAGCCATGGAAAAAAGAGACATAAAGGTAACCAAAAAACTGGAATAACATTGGTTAGGTAATACCAAAATGGCTTTAAGTGGTGCCAAGAATCCGCGTAGCGGGTAACCGTTTGCTTGAATAGAATATTGTCTCGATAGGCATCGAAAAGCGGGTTCTGTTGAACATCTACCCAATAAAGCATGGGTAAGACCCATAGCCCGATGCACCCTAACATCACCACAGGCCCTAGCAGCCAATGCCATGTCCATCCCCTTACAGGGCTTGACCTATATGTTTGCTGACTAAACCGAAGCGCGGTAAATGGTATCAGCATGAGCAGTGGTAAAAACCCTACCCCCTTAGTAATAATCCCCAAGCCCATAAAGCACCACGCTAGAAAATACCAAGACCAGCTACCGTTGAGCAGCAAAAAACGTAATAAACCATAACACCCCATGGTAATAAAGCAGCAAACCAAAGCATCAATTTGAGCTGTTTTCGCTTGTAGGGTGAATTGCAATGTAGCAAGCAACAACAAACCTGCATACCAACCAATTTGCTCAGACCACAGCCTGCGACCAATATCGTAGGTCAGTAAAACCGTCACTATCCCAGCGATCGCACTGGGTAACAGGAAAGCCAGTTTCACCGAGCCTAACAGCGCGTAAAATAGGGCGATACACCACATGAATATCGGTGGTTTGTCTGGGTAAAGCTCACCGCCACGCATGGGGAAAAACCATTGACCTGAGTCGACCATCTCTTTGGCTATTAACGCAAAGCGTGGTTCATCCGCAGGCCAGGGATCTCGCAAACCCAAGCCGACTAAGATCAAAGAACAGGAAATGGTCAGTAACCAAATAAGATTAAAAGTACGGTCCTGACCTGAAATGAAATTCTGCCGGCTAAATAACCTAGGGAAAGCACTTATCATACGGTTAATCTCTCAGCGAATAGCTTAAGCACGAACCGGCTCACTATCCGGTGAAGCCGCTTTTACTTGAATAAGTTTTGAGTGCTTGTATTGCTTATACAAACGCACACTTAACGCAGTTGATATGCAAAATAGCAGCACACTCAAGCCGATTTTCCAGATAGACAACACCACTATGCCCTTGCCCATTAAGGCGAAAATAGCCATTTGCGGAATATAACCAATTGCCGAGCCCATTAGAAAGTGACGTGCTTTTACGTCAGTCACACCAGCGAGTATATTCGTTAATAGATTATTGCCCGCGGGTAACAGCCTAATGACGATGGTTTTGGTCATTGGTTTGTCTTTTAAGAAATCGTTTACGCGAAAAATCCGCTGTGCATAACGGCGTTTGATAAACGGCCTAAGTAAAAAGCGAGAGATAAAAAAACACAGCGTGCAGCCAATTACTGCGCCCGCGACGGATAGCAGTGTGCCTTGCATAAAGCCAAAAGCGTAGCCGCCTAAAAATGCCATCACTTGACGGGGGCAACCAATCGCCATTGCACCAGCGCTGAAAATGATGAAATACCCTACACCTAATGCGCCATTGTTACGAATGGCTGAGTCAATCCATTGTCGATTAAAGCTGTCAAACAAGGGCAAGGTGCTGATTAGGCCGCCTAAAGTGGCGCAAACTAGTAGAAACAGTAATCCTTTTTGCAGTGCTTTCGAAGCAAACAGTGAGCATATTTTTTGGTACATCAACTAATCCAAATATTCTGGTACTTTGACCCTACGTTGTAGCCATAGTACTCCAAAGATATCGACGATCCCTACTTGAAGACGTCCCAACATATTGTACTTCGATTCTCCGGCTTGACGGTCTCGATGATTAACTTCAATCACAATCACTTGGCCATGTATACGCTTCACTAAAGCCGGAATATAGCGGTGCATATGATCAAAGTACGGTAGTTTCATGAAGGTGTGTTTGGGTATGATTTTCAAACCGCAGCCAGTATCAGGCGTGCCATCCCCTAATAGGCGAGCACGCACACCATTGGCCACTTTAGATTGAAAACGTTTCCATGGGGTGTCTTTGCGTTTGCGGCGATACCCCGCGACACAATAATCGGAGCCTTGAACAACACTTCGTGCAGCGCTTAATAACGTTGGAATATCCGCTGGATCATTCTGGCCATCTGCATCCATGGTCACGATAAGCTCACCACAGGCGGCTTTCACCCCACTCATAATGGCTGTACTTTGTCCCACACTAACTTTGTGTCTTACCGGTTGAATGCAATCAAAACCCGCATCAATGATTCTATACAATTCATTTATCGTGCGATCGTCACTTCCATCATCTACATAGACAATTTCGAATTCAGCCACACCGCCAAGTACATCGATAATTTCATGGATAAGTGGCGCAACATTTTGCGCCTCATTTTTTGCAGGAATAACAACAGACAATTCCATTTTACACTACCAAATATAAGCCGCCAAAGTAGAGTTCACGTCAGATGAAACGCTATCTCATCGATGGCAGTTCGGGCATGCCCAAATTAATCAATAACTAAGTGTATTGTTTAATTCTTAAGGAATTATTAACGCCATGAAATGCTTATGTGTAACGCCCCCGAAAATATTACGCAGCCACTTTTAAATAACGTTGAATTGTTTCACTGCCATTGTTGGCATGAATAGGTTTGAAAATAAAACCTGAAATACCATGGGCTTGGCAAGATTTCACTAATAATTGATCGGTAACAGAGGAAAGCATTACGATTGGCACATCAGAACCCAAGCGGCGGATTTCAGCTAAGGCTTGATCTCCATTGAGCTCATTCATCACCACATCCATGAAAATGAAATCAGGCGGGTTACTTTTTACCATTTCAACCGCGCCCTTACCATCATCTGCCTCAACGACATTGGTGTAGCCCAATTCATGTAAGAAGCGTGAAAGCGCTTTGCGGATCATGGCGCTGTCGTCCACCAGTAAGATACGACTGTCTTTGGCTAAGTCAACATCATGGGGGTTTTCGATCCCCACACTTTCTTCACGTTTAATACCGCCTTCGCGATAATCGACACTTCGTACCAATAAATTAAAATAATATCGCCCCACTCCCTCAATGGAAATAGGTACGGTGACCACTTGTTGAACACCTTTGAGATACTTGTCCATCTGACTTAAGTCTTCAACAAAATAAGGGCTGGAAAATCCATACTCTAAGCTATAACGGCTATGTAAATCGGTAGAACGGCCGACTATGGTATTCCCCCATTCAGCCAAAGCGTTACGAAGATCGTCAGTCATTTCTTGGTGGTCATATTTCTCGTCGAACATACTCTGGCAAACGGAGTTTCCGATAGAGATAGCCGTTTCTGGATAATGATGCATCATGATTACCCCGTCTAAGTTCCCTGTTACCTCAGAACAAACGGCATATCCTTTGAAACGAAAATCTTCCACGCTATCCATGAAAGGCTCGCCAGCAGTACCCGTCAGGTTGGTCATAGCCTTCAGGCTAGCGAGAGATTCATTAATGAAGGGATAAAGGATTACCTTATAGATAGTGTCGACTGACATAGTACATCTCTTATTATTGTTATTTTTGATTGAGTGAACAGCAAACTACTAAAGCTGGGGGGAATTTGCAAGAATGTTAAATGCTTGAAAGATCATTGTTAAGCCAAGTACATGAGATACGTACGAAACAAGGCCGGATGAGGACCGTCTATCACACTAAATGTGTACAGTCCAGGGGGGATAAAGCGGCGCGCATCGGCTGATACACGCCATATTAAGGTTTTGAGGGTTATAGTTTAGTTTAGCTTGGCATCGCAGCTAACACCGCTTCAGGGCGTATAGGTAAATCTCTCACCCGAGCACCCACCGCATTAAATATCGCATTTGCAATTGCTGGTGCAACAGCAATTAGCCCAGGTTCACCTAAGCCCGTTGGAAACTCGGTATTCTGCACGAAACTAATATCCAGTTCAGGTAGGTTATTCATTCTAAGCGGTGAGTAGGTATTAAGGTTGGTATCCTTCACTTGGCCGTTTTCAAAAGCGGTTCCTTCGAACAGCGCTAAGCTCAATCCCCATAGCATAGAGCCTTGGGTCTGTGCCAGCGCCCCATCAGGGTGAACAACTGTGCCGCAATCAAGTATGCCAGTTAATTTATGCACTTTTACTGCACCTGATTCAACGTCAACCTCTACATGAGCAACACACGCTCCCCACGTGGGCATATCTCGCTCTTGCCCTGATGATATCGCTATCCCCATTCCTTGATTTTTAGGTAATGTCTGTCCCCAATTCGCCTTGCCACGAATATCTGTTAATACTTTGGCTAAACGCTTTGCGCCACCAACAGATACGGGTGCTTCTCCGGCATTTTTTCCGCTGGCATCAAGCATAGATAAGCGAAAATCGATGGGATCCACATTTTGCTTGTGGGCTATTTCATCCATAAACGACTCTACCGCCCAACCTGTCCAGCCGGGACCTACCGCGCGCAGCCAGCCTGGCACAAAGGTTTTTTGTGCTAATGGGTTATTGATCGCACGTACTCGGTGATTTTTCAGGGTATACCAGTGATCAGCACCTGCAATTGAAAATGGGTCAAATTTGCCTTTTTTATCCACGCCTTCAGGCATGAACCCAGGCGCCATGGCAAGCGTCGGCCAGCCAGCAGCTGCGCCATGCTCAATACCGAGCAGTTTATCGTCGGCATCCCAGTATGCATTCATTTGTTGCACAGACGGTGAACGCACGCAGTCAAAACGTGTATCGTCTTCGCGGGTAAAAACCAATTTCACTGGTTTACCAAGCGCTTTTGCCGTAAGCGCCGCAGGAACCATATAATCCCCAGCAAGGCGACGACCGAATCCCCCTCCGAGGTAATACTGATGAATAATAACGTTGTCATCAGTATTACCAACGGCTTTTGCAACAACGGGTAAAAATAACGACTGCCACTGGTTACCACAATGCACATGGCAGATACCGTCTTTAAACTCTACTGCGGCGTTGACTGGTTCCATAGTAAAATGCAGCACAGAGGACGTTTTGTAAACTGACTCATGGGATGTCTTCGCATCTTTTGCGGCGCTAGCAATGTCCCCTTTATCCACCACCAGCGTGCCCGAGGTTTTATCTTTAGCTAATGCTTCCCCTTGACTGATGATGTCCTGCTCATTGACGTTTGCTGTCTCGCCGACATCATATTCAACCTTAATCGCATTGCCCGCTTTAACTGCACCGAAATAGGTGTCTGCTAGTACTGTTACCCAGCCCTGAACCGTATCGCTTGGGTCTTGGAGTATTTCATAGCCTTGATACCCTTTTACCGATTTAGCCAAACTGTCGTCGACACTCTTCACCTTGCTGCCGTGACGGGTCGGTGGAATGACCGGGCGCGCATAAACCATGCCTTCGAGTTCAATATCGATACCGTATTGTGCTGTGCCATTGGTTTTGGCTGGGATATCCAACGCCTGGCTGGATTTCGCAATTAACTGACGACTAGCAGGGCTCTTAGGTTTGAACTCTGCGAGTTCATCAGCACTAAAGGTACGCTCAATATTGCCATTTTTGACTACGTCGGCGAAACTTATCGACTTATCACCCGCCACGACTTGACTGTTTTTGGTTGTACAATCTTGCGGTTTAACGCCCAATAATGTCGCCCCCGCCTCGATGAGTACTGTACGCCCTGCTGCACCTGCTTGCGACATGGGAACATACGTTTGAAATACTGACCAAGAACCGCCGGTGACCATGTATCCCCATTTGGGATCCGTATCCACATGCTTAATTTCAACATTGTCCCAATCAGCCCCTAGCTCATCAGCGACGATACGGGCTATTGCTGTGCCAACATGCTGGCCCATTTCAGCTCGGGCAATATTCACCAGAATTTGGCCATCAGTGTTTATTTCAAACCATACTGTCGGGCTAAATGATTTCGCTGCTAATTGCTTTGAGGCTCCGCCAGTGGCGACTTCAAGGGCATTAATACTGGGTGCAAAGGCCATAAGTAAGCCGCTACCAACTGAGCCAATCAAAAAACTACGACGGCTATGCTCAACCTTATCTTTACGTAATCGGGTCATATTAGCTTACTCCCTGCGCTTCGCGTTTAGGGTTGTATATCTGCACCACGGAATCTGATTGTGACGCAACGTCTTGGATGGCTTCTTTGATGCGGGCGTAGGTCATGCAACGGCATAAGTTACCGCTCATGTAAGCCTCTATTTCTTCTTCACTGGGGTCAGCATTGGTCGCAAGTAAACCTGCGGCTTGCATGATTTGCCCAGATTGACAGTAACCACACTGAGGCACTTGATGCTCTACCCACGCTTTTTGCAGTGGGTGCTGGTCTTCCAAGCCTTCAATGGTACGTATTTCAGCATTAGCAATTGCACTAATGGGCAGTGAACAGGAACGAACGGGTGAACCGTTGAAATGCACAGTACATGCTCCGCACATCGCGATCCCGCAACCAAACTTGGTGCCTTTTAAGCCGAACTCGTCTCGTATAACCCAAAGCAAAGGCGTATCAGCCTCAGCATCGGTTGTGATTTTTTTTCCGTTTAATGAAAATTCAATCATGATGAATACCTGTTTGATTAATATTAATGTGTTGGTCCTACTACCCGGTATATCTTGTTTACGTCAATCTAAGCGCTTAGATCATGCATCAAACGGGTAGTTAAAGTGTAGTGTAAGGTTGGGTCTCTTAACCAAGAAAGCATCGACAACCTATTAATATGCTGTGATGCGTTACAGCAATTCCATACATGATTGCCCAGTGGTAAATTACTTTCTGGAATTGGTATTAGTCTCGCTTAAGAAGATTTATCAATGAGTGTAAAAAAGCCACTTTAAAGTGGCTTTAATCCATTCAATTTAAGCACGTTAAGCGTTAAATTTTTCCGTCAAAATCTGCTGCACAGTGGCGCTCAGGCACTTGTGTTTCAGGCTCACCCCAAGTGCGATTTACCATCAATCCACGTTTAACAGCCGGACGCTCAGCTATTTCATTCGCCCAGCGAACGAGATGAGTATATTTATGGGTTTGTAAAAACTCAGCCGCTTCGTAAACCACGTTACGTACTAGCGCACCATACCAAGGCCAAATTGCCATATCAGCGATCGTGTATTCATCGCCCGCAATAAACTTGTTGTGGGCTAATTGCTTATCAAGTACATCTAACTGACGTTTTACTTCCATCGCATAACGGTCAATGGGGTATTGATATTTTTCTGGAGCATAGGCATAGAAGTGTCCAAAGCCCCCACCTAAAAATGGCGCGCTGCCCATCTGCCAAAATAGCCAATTCATACATTCGGTGCGTCCCGCTGGATCTTTGGGTATGAACGCGCCGAATTTTTCCGCCAAATAAAGCAGAATAGAGCCTGACTCAAATATTCTGGTCTCTGGAGTCGTAGTGGTGTCAATTAATGCCGGGATCTTTGAATTTGGATTGATGTCTACGAAGCCACTGCCAAATTGATCGCCATCACCGATATTAACCGGATACGCATCGTACTCAGCGCCGCTGTGGCCTGCTTCAAGTAGCTCTTCAAACATGACCGTGACTTTCACACCGTTCGGCGTAGCCATCGAATGCAGCTGAAAAGGATGCTTGCCTCGAGGAAGCGTCTTATCAAAACGAGCGCCTGCACTAGGTCGATTAATATTGGCAAATTTCCCGCCATTCTCAGCGTCAAAAGACCATATTTTTGGAGGGGTATACGTAGGATCAGACATAATTTGAGTTTCCTCGGCTGTTTTGATGAGTCTCAATAGTTAATTGGGACTGACAGTGTAAAACCAAGCGTTAGCCTAATGGGTTTTTGTACCTTATGGAACAAAAGATGTAACAACATCTGAATTTAGGGCATAAAAAAACCCGCGAGAAGCGGGTTTAGAAGGACGATAGAAACACTAAGCGTTTGCAGGTTGCTCTGCCGCTTGCTCTTTAGTGATGGCATCACCTACGCGCAACTGTAAGTTTTGAATCGCCTTGTCCGTATTGTTCGACAAGTGAACCAAACGATTAAGCTGACCAAGTGACATAAGGACTGCATACGCTGCCCCTAGGAAACCACTTTTATGTAGCTCAACCACTTGCTCTTCACTAAGATCTTGCAGACGTTTTTCGCTCACACTGAACATGCCAGTAATATTGCGCTTTTCGCCATTAGCGTAGTTAACTAATAATTCGATTGGATCGAGTAAATCTAGCTCAACCAATTTTTTAATGAAACGTTGTGTTGCCATTTCGCTGTTTGCTAATTCAGAAAGCAACTGCTGGCGGTTTTCTAAAAACGGGCTCGGCTCGCCTTCAGCGGTGAAAACTGGCTCACCGTCGTCTGTAATAAGTGCGCTGTTTTCGTCGAAGAATACGCCTAACTTCTCACCATCAGGACGCACGTCAAACGGGTAACGTTGAATATTCATAGGCAGACAATGTACTTGCCATTTACCTTCATGAACGAAAAGGTTTGAGCCTTTTTCAGTTCCCAACATAGCCACAGAATGGAAGTTCTCAGAATTTGGATCTTTTACAAAAACAACCGGCATTACGCTAGCTAGTTGAGCGTATTCACGGATTGATGCCGCAGCAATATGGGCTTCTTTTGCATAGCCGAAGTCGTGCTGAAGGTTGATTTTTAGATCTTTATGTTTCTCTTTATCAAGAGGGATGTAGCTGATTGTCATAGAGGATATCTCTTACTTTAATGTTCAAAACTGGTTGCTTTTAATAGCCAATTAGCAAACCGACTGATTCGGTAAATTCTGCTATACAGGTACAAAAAAATGGCTCAAGGCCATTATATATGCAGTCCCTAATGCTAATGTCACAACAGCAAGTATCTTTTATTTATTGAGTGATGTCACGAATGTAAATGAAATATAGTTAAATTGTTCATACACTTGTCAAAGCCGCTACAAAAGCAGGCAATATGCTCTTTATCTTGCTGAAACAAGGCGCCACAGATGATGAAGCGCCTCGAATAAGCTTAAGCTATCACATCTGCGGCGGGACTAACATCTTTACGTACACTGCTAATATATTCCTGCAATTTAGCCTCTGCTTCATCACCGAATAATATTTCACAGGCCTCACGTAAGCCCGGCGCATTAAGAATATCTTCTTGTCGCACCACCAAAGAAATTTTCGAACGTCGACGCAGAAAATCTTCAAGTTTAGTGACCATTTCACGCTGGGCAGCGTGCTCTATTTCAACCCGTAAATACTCTGAGTTTTCAATCAGTAGCTCTGCCTTATGTGGATTCTCCCGAATCGCTTCAAGCATGTTGATGGCGTTTCGCCCATAACGGCGCCAAAAGCGCGACGTTAGCGGCTCAGAAGAAGTTGCAGGTGTTAAAGCATCAAAGTTCATTAACTTGGCACGGTGAAAGAATTCATCGCGCACAGTATCATCTGGCTCGCCATACCATTTGAAATCGGCATAGGGCAGATCGATACCAAACTCTTTTACAATGCCGGCTACTTCATCGCCCACATTGATGCAATCAGTGAGTTTGCCACCGAAAATAGACATGTATTTGTGCTGAGCGTTTTGGTCAATCGCATGTTTGCGTGACAATTGTACCCAATCAGCTTTTCCGCCAGAGCCTTTAATCGCTAATGGACGCACACCACAACGCTCGGCAATAACATCATCTTTGGTTAATGGCTTATCAAGCGCTAGAAGCTTATTAACGTTGTCGAGTACAAATTGGCGGTCAGCCTCTGTGACATGTGCATAAGGGTTGTCTACCTGCGTATCCGTGGTACCTATACAGGTCTTTGGCCCCATAGGGATAACGAAAAACAAGCGCCCATCATCGGCAAAGAAGGTAAGTACCTTGTTGCTGTCGGTTACTTTATCCACTATTAAGTGAATACCTTTTGAGAAGACATGATGATGATCCGTCTTTTCTTCATTCAATTCATTTAACGGGTCAACGAACGGCCCTGCTGCGTTGATTAGGACCTTAGACGTTATCTCAAACTCTTCGCCAGTGATGCCATCTTTTGCTTTTGTTACCCACATATCATTTTCGCGAGTTGACCCAAGTGACTCAACATAGTTTGCCGCAATACATCCATAACTCATACTTGAGCGAATAAAATTGAATACAAAACGTGCATCATTGTCTTGCAGATAGGCATCAGAGTATTCAAAGCCACCGGTGACATTTTGGGTATTGATCACGCTTTCTAGCGACTTGATTTTACCGCCCGTGAGGTAGTTAGGCATTTTAGTAAACAGTCGGCCCATTACCCAGTACAGTAAGGTGCCCATGTATATGAAGGCAGGTGGAAAACGAAAGCCTTTTTGAATACTGGTCAAGAAACGGATTTCTTTCACTGTAGACGGGTAACTGCGCATTAAATGATTACGACTTTTACATAACTTGTTGACCAAACCATATTCGTAACTTTCAAGATATTTAATGCCACCCCAGGCTAAATTTGAAGAGTTAGAACTGGTAAAGCCCGCGAAATCACCTTTATCAATCAACGCGACCTTCACACCTTTAGCAGCGAGTGCCGCCGCGGCCACGGCGCCATTAATGCCGCCGCCAATGATCAATGTGTCAAATGTCCCTTTCGGCAATTTACGGATGTTACTCTTTCTCAGGTTGTTCATTTCTCTTCCGATAATTAAATTTAATTTATGCGTTATTTTGCTGCTTCGAGGCCGTCGTTACTGCCCCAGGCTAATTTTGCTCGTTGTCCTAATACAAAACGATTAATGAACAATGCGAAGCTGATGCATGACACTAAAGTGATTGGCATAAGATGGATGTAGTGCAACGTCGTATACACAGGCGAGAAATCGAAAGTCAGTGAGCCGTAAAGCAATACGCCGAAAATCACAGCGGCAATACCCGCTCGTGCATCCACATCTTTGAACACCAATCCAACTACGAATATTGACAATATTGGCATGCTTAATAAACCATTTAACTGTTGCAACAAGTTAATGATACTGTCGGCTTGCTGGTAAATAGGTACCAGTACCAAGGACAATATTGTCAACATAGCCGTTACCCAGCCACTTAAGCGCACTACGTTAGGGTTATCGTTAACGTATGCCTCATGAATATCACATACGTATAAAGCCGTCGCTGAGTTCAATAAACTGTTGTAGGTTGAAAGTACGGCCGCAGCCATCGCCGCTGCAAACACACCAGTTAGCCACAATGGCATAACATCGCCAACGATACGACCGTATGCAGCATCACCGATATCGCCATACAGTTTGAACGACACAATACCTGGTAGAACGATAATTGCCGGAACAATAAGGATACGAATTGCAGCTGCTGCGAACACACCTTTTTGCGCCTCTTTGACATTAGGTGCAGCCATAGCGCGCTGGGTAATTGTTTGGTTGGTGCCCCAGTAATACATTTGGATGAATATCATGCCGGTAAGCAGTGTTGGCCAAGGTAACGGTGAGTCAGGGCCGCCCACTAGAGTTAAACGCTCTGCAGGAATGCCTGTAAAGTCGAAGTCGATAGCAGCAAGAGATAAGAACACCACTAACACTGCCATGGTCAGTAATAATACACCTGAATAAGTATCAGACACTGCTACCGCACGTAAACCGCCGAAAATAGCGTACACCGCACCCAGCGCAGCAAACGCAATAGCAATATACATGAGTGGAATATCAACATTGAACATGGTTTGCATAAACAGCGAGCCAGAATAAATGACCGCAGGCATGTATATCAATGCATTACCTAGGAAAAACAACATCCCAATCACTGCACGTATATGTTTGTTTTTATATCGTTTTTCCAACAGTTCTGTGGTCGTTGTACAATTGTATTTGTAATAAATGGGGATAAACACTTTAGCCAAAATAATCAAACCAATAACCGCGGCAAATTCCCACCATGCTAGCAAAGCCATTTGGTTACCGTTCATGCCAACAAGTTGGTCGGTACTCAAGTTAGTTAAAGTGATAGAGCCCGCAACAAACATCCACGTTAAACCACCACCAGCTAGAAAGTACTCCTTATTTTGGCTTTGCTGGTTATGTCCATGTCCACGGCACTTCAAATACGTTAACAAGCCAATTATGCCCGTAACCAGTGCGAATACTGCCGCTTGAACCATATTTTCTGACATCTGATATTTCCTCTGTAATCATGCTGTGTGTACATTGATTACTATTTATGTGCTTGATAATCCGCTGTATACCACCCAGAAATGTGGCAAACACGAAACAAATTTTAAGGGTTAAGACGCCACTCTGTCTTTTGCTACTTCGATTTTAAGTTGAGTGATCTTATTGTGGGTATTCCGTTCATTGTGCTTTCGAAGTAACAGATTTAACTGATAAATCGACAGCAACATGGCATGAATAGCGATTAGGTAACCGCTGTCATTTAGTACCGTTATTTTCTCAGCGGCTAGACTATGCAGTTTGTCCTCATCGATTGTGCACAAACCTGCGATATTCTGTGTATTACCATCTTCAAACACCAATTGCAGATCAATGGCTTTTATCAAACCTAACGATTCTGTTTCTTGCATAAAGCGATGGGTGTCTATGTCCTGTTTAATGCCTGCTTCTAATAAATTCTTTGCTTTAGTGAGATACAATGATGCTCTACCGGCACTATCGAATATGGCTTCACCCGCTTCAGTAGAGAAAGCGTCACTGCTCTCCAATATCCCTATGGTGTAGCTATTTTCTACTTTGGGAGATTGCATTAAATAAAACGGAAACGTTTGTAAACTGATGGGTTGATAAATCGCATTCCAACGCCCTTCATCAACAAACAAATTTTGCATCGGCTCAAAACTGCTAAGTGCTGTTAACACCCAACTGCCATCTTGCTGATTACGTGAAAAAAACAGCGGAAAATTAGTGGCAGCCTTGCCTACCTCAGGCACCCGAAGACGCATAATTTGCTGGCTGGCGGCAAACTGCGCTAGGCTATTTTCTTTAAGCTTTAAATCTTTGTGTACGGTATTACTTAATTCGACAAGTGTGCTCATGGTTATCTCATACGTTGGGTGCTTAACCACCGCTCTATGTATTCTCTGTGTGGAGGAAGCGTTTGCAACAACTGCTGAGTAAGCTGCTGATTACGATGAATAATTTTCTGCGCGTTCCCTTGCTCATTATACAAATGAGGTTGACGACTAAAATCTGGCTTGAAGCCCATGCCATACAGTACATATTGATAACTGGCAGCGGGGAATAACTCTACAGCAGCGTCAAAGTCGGCCGTAATCGGTCCTCGAAACTTCCATAGGGCTAAATCTTCTTGCAATGACTCTGGTATAGAATCGGGATCGGTATGCGCCTGCCAATAAGGTTCAGGGCGCTTAGTTAGCATGTAGTGCAATTTAAGAAAGTCGATAATTCGCGACCAACGATAGGCCATTTGTTGATTAAATCGCTTTTCGATTATTGGGGTCAAACGGGTATCAGGCGGGATATTATCGGCAATAAACCGAGCCGAGATTTCAACTAACATAATGGCAGTGGCCTCTAAAGGCTCAACGAAACCCGCGGCCATGCCCACAGCTACGCAATTTTTCTTCCATACTTGCGCGCGATGTCCAGATTTAAAACTAATTTTACGTACTGGAATATCGTCAGATCTTGGGCCTAGATAACGGCGCAAATTTGCTTCAGCTTCATCATCTGATAAATACTGGCTAGAATACACATGACCCACGCCACGCCTATGCGTTAAGCCAATGTCCCATATCCATCCCGCATTTTGCCCTGTTGCTATGGTATGGCTGGCAATCGGGCTGGTCGGGTCTTCGTATGGCATATGCAAAGCTAATGCTGAGTCGTTAAATAAGACTTTGTCTGCTGAAATGAAGGGGACATCTAATGCTTGGCCTAAGAGTAAAGAAGCAAAGCCAGTGCAATCTACGAATAAATCACCGTCGATCTGCTTATGGTTAGTCAACGTAATTGAGCCAATAGCGCCATCTTCGGTTAAATTGACCTTATCAACTGTGCCTATGATTTGAGTCACATTTAAGGCGTTTTTACAGTGTTCTTTAAGTACTTCAGCAAACTCCCCCGCATCAAGGTGATACGCGTAATTACACTGCCCCTTGTATTCGGCCTCAGCCATTGAACGCGGCGCTAAACCGGCTTCGCAAACATGATGTTGAAAGTTGGATTCTACGGCATAATTTTCGATGTTTTCTACATATGGAGCAAGATCTATTCGGCCGTAACCAAGAGGAACAGTAAAAGGATGATAGTAAAAATCTCCATTACCGTGGACCCAATCCACAAATTTCCCCCCTTGCTTAAACCCAGCATGACAGCGAGCAAAAACCTCGCTTTCTTTTAACCCTATTTGCTGCAGGGTATTCTTCATGGTGGGCCAAGTGCCTTCGCCGACTCCCACTGTGGGAATATCAGAAGATTCAACTAATAGGATCTGTAACCCGTTGTTATCATCTGTTCTATGCTGCGCAGCAACAATAGCAGCCGTTAACCAGCCTGCTGTGCCGCCACCAACGATGACAATTTTCTTAACAGCCTTTGACATGAATGAATTAATCCGCGTAGTAACGAGTGTGGAGCATTGCGTGTTGCACTCCAGCATTGCTTCAATCTAAGTAAGGGTTTAATACTTAAATCGCCATTAAATGGCCTACCTAATAAAGCCTGACATCCTTTATGAGGTAATTTATTTAACGTGTTATTTTATAGGAAAAATGGCCCGCTTAATACTGGCGAGCCATGATGTTGTTATCAGATAAGCGCATCACGTATCCACGCGTTGCGCTTATTTTCAGCAAACTTAGAAACTAGCGCGTACACCAACGGCATATCGTGTTCCAGTATCTTGAATTTGTGTTATCTGATTTGCAAAGCGACCGTGCTTAACCGTTTCTTCACCAGTTAAGTTAATTCCTTCAAAGAACACTGTTACGTTCTCGTTGATATCATAACTTGCACTCGCATCCCACTGACCATAGGTATCAACAAACTCAGGTTCTCCTGTACCAGCAGCCAGAGTTTGTAAGAACGCTTCACGGTTATTGAAAGCAATACGAGCTTGCCAAGCGTCTTGCTCGTAGAACAGGATCAAGTTTTGAGAATCACCTAAACCTTCTAGTGCGAAAGTTTGAGAAACACTGGTATCAATAGCTGCATTACTGTTAACAACCGTGGCATTAGCTGTGAAACCAAAGCCATTGTCCCAAACATGAGTAATAGCTACTTCGAAGCCATTGACTTCAGCTGTCTCGCCATTTTGTGGACGGCTCACTAAGAAGTCTTCAGATATACCTTGAAGCTCATCGGCAACAACGGCACCTGGAGGAAGATCGTCCGCGGCACAGTTTCCACAAATATTACCTAGCGTGTTAGCTCGATCGCCTAGTACAAACGTTTCATCCCCACGTAAAGTGACAATAAAGTCATCGACTTCTTTATTGAAATAAGCAAACGTTAATGAACTCGCATCAGCAAAGTACCATTCAAAAGACAGATCCCAGTTTTCAGACTTAAATGGTTTCAGGGCGGGGTTACCACCGGAAGCCGTTAAGTTTTGTAAACGAGGTTCGCCGATAGTCGTAGCAGGAGACAATTGAGACAAGGTAGGGCGAGTCAAAGAATCGTATATAGAGAAACGCAATACCATATCGTCTTGCACATCTAGCTTGAAGTTAACGCTAGGTAGTAAGTTTGCGTAGCTGCCACCTTTTGTAATGGGTGACGTGGCTTCACTGAACACATTCGCGAACAAAGTGGTATCACTGGTCGCAATCACGTCAGCTAAAATACGCTCAACACCGTCAACGGATGTTGTGGTTTCACTGTAACGAGCACCTACGTTTACCGTCCAAGGCATATCAGCCAAATCGCCTTGAAATACGAAATCCATATACAAACTGGTAACTTCTTCGCTAATAATTGAGAAATCATCAAGACGCTCAGGAGCCCAAGCATTGTTTGCAGCAATAATTGCTGCAGTAGTACCTGGCGCTAGGCCTGCACTTGCATCATTCGAAGCTTGCATCTCGGTGTTAGATGCTAAGACATCAAAAAAGCCTGCGGCATCATAGGTGTACCAAGTGTCCGTTACGCCGCTAAAGAAATTATTAGCCGTATAAGGTGTTAACGTTCCCGCAGGAACCGGTACCCGGTAACCACCGAACAAACCAAACATTTGGCCTAGTTCATTAGTTTGAGAATAGTTTTGAATAGATTTTTCACGGTCTTGATAATAAGCACCAAACGTCATGCGGGTGAACGTATCACTATCAGGCGTATAGACGAAGTCAGCTTTTAGTTCGGTGATTTCATCTTTGTCATTATCGCCACTCTTACCATATACGTGAGCACGACCTAGATCAGATGATGGCAGTCCGGCTGAAGAAATGCCGTCATGCTGAGTCAAAAAGCTACCATTTTCTAGGGTAGTTTGATAATTATTTACGATACCGATAACGGTGAAAAAAGTATCGCCGTTAGACGTATCATTCTCTGCAGTAGAAGTAGATACATCAAAATTGGCTTTAAGATTATCACGAATATCCCACTCAACATTTAGACCAAATGCTTCGATTGATACATCGCGACTGTTGCCGGTACTTTCGACGAAATCAGTTGCTGCATTTCCGCCTACTTGATCAATATAAGTCGCTGTACGAGTAGCTTCGTCAAATTCAACTGCGCCAACACGCGTTGGTTCATACCAAGCGGCTAAATCATGTTGCAAAGAGTCAACTTCGAATTCAGATAGGAAGCCGTCAAAGGTAATAGATACTTCTTCTGTTGGCGCGTATTGCAACACCAGTGAAGCATTAGTCCGTGTACGTTCTTGGACATCAGAAATATGATCAACGTTACGTGGAATATAAATATTACTGGCTAATACATCACCTGCGGTATTAGAAACCGTAATCCCTGGACGCCAGCCACTGGTGCCGATTGAGTTAATATCGACATCACGTTTTTGGTGAGATAAGGCTAGTAACACACCCATTTTGTCATCAGCAAAAGTATTGCTTACAAGGAAAGATGCACTTGGAGATGTTTTTTCATTTAAATCTTCGTAAGTCCCCTTAAGTGAGCCAGCCATTCTAAAACCATCATAATCAAATGGCCTTGCAGTACTAACGTTGATCGTTGCACCAATGCCCCCTTCTTGAAGTGTCGCATTTGTACTTTTATAAACATTAGCGCCAGTAATAATTTCAGCTGCTAGCACATCAAAACTGAACTCACGGCCCGGGTTTTCAGTCGCAAGTTGACGGCCATTAACCAATACATTGTTAAATTGAGGGCCGAAACCGCGAACTGTAACGAACTGCCCTTCACCGCCACTACGGTCAATTGAAACCCCCGTAATACGCTGTAAAGATTCAGCCACGTTCAAATCTGGGAATTTGCCCAAATCTTCGGCTGCGATGCCATCAGATACGATTAATGATTCTTTTTTATCTGACATGGCGCGTTTTAAACTGCTGACGATTCCACGTACTTGAATCACTTCAAGGTTACTATCGTCGCTTGCTTCTTGTGCTGATGCTTGCATAGCTAAACCAGCAACAGTAGGTACTAATAGGGCGGTTTTTACTGCCGACCAGATGTATGATTTTTTCATGGGATGTGCCCCGTTTGTGTCCTGTTAATATGATGTGTTCTTTGTTTTTTTGGCGCTTTGCAAGTTTACCGTTCCACTCAAACTACTCGCATAACTATAGGATCATGCCACTCAGCTTTCCTACTGATATGTATGTTAAATAGTATTAATACAATTTGTCAACATATGTGCAACATGGTTAAGGTGTAAAATACTATTTATCGTAAAAAATAAAAATGGTTGGAAAGCAGCTATAAACTTGTTGTTTTTCATCTGGTTGAGGAAAAATAAAGACGACATTAATGTACTCAATCAAAAACAATTTTTAACAGCATAGTCACTAATTATTAGAACGCTTTTGGCTTGGGTTAATTAAAAGTAAAATTTACGTGATCCTTGAATTTAGTGTGCTCTGACGCTGACTATGCACATTAAAAATATCAAATAAGCTTCACGGAATGTTACCGAAAGTTAAATAATACTATTTATATGCTTTTAAAACCGAGTAAAATGTCCTATTCACTTTATTCTGAACAAATTTACTTTATTTAAGGACCCTATATGACGCAACATGCAGCACAATTCATTGCCCTTCATGGGCAAAAGAGCAGCCTAGTTTTAGACGTCGGGTATGAAACACCACAAATAATTTACTGGCGCGCTAAGCTGTCAGAACAATCCACTGGCGATATGATGCGCGCGCTTCGCTTACGTCAAGAAGCGCCAGTCTCCCCTATTGTTGAACTTGACCTATGCATCACACCTACATCTGGCCAAGGCTTTACTGGGTTACCTGGGCTAAGTTTGCATGGCAGCAGCGACCAGTGGGCTGCCAACCCTATGTTAAAGAAAGTGACACAGAATAATGAATACAGCGTCACGCTTACCAGCATAGATGCCGCTCGCGGTGTTGAAGTCGTTGTCACCATAAAACTAGACCCAGACACAGATGTACTGACATTTGATACCGCTTTAAATAACATCACTGAGCAAACCATCACGCTTGACTGGTGCGCAGCAGCCACTATTCCAACCCCAGCGGACTTTGATCAAATTATCGGCTTTGAAGGCCATTGGGCGGGTGAGTTTCAACAACACTCGCTGGATAAATTCTTTGGCTCATACGTGCGCGAAAATCGTCGTGGCAAAACCTCACACGACAGCTATCCAGCCCTATTGTTGCACCCTAAAACCACCAATCAAGCTCAAGGTGAAGCCTATGGTTTTCATTTAGGTTGGAGTGGTAATCACAAAATCGTCGCTGAAAAAATGGCTGATGGTCGCTCTTATGTGCAGATGGGCGAGTTGTTATTTCCAGGTGAAATAGTGTTAAGTAAAAATCAGAGTTACCAGACGCCGACTCTGTTTGCCAGTTACACAGACCAAGGCTTATCAGCTTTATCTCAGCAGTTTCATCAATATGTGCGCACGCATATCATTCGCCAAAGCGTGCACGACAAACCTCGACCGGTGCATTACAACACTTGGGAAGGCATCTACTTCAACCACGACGTAGACACACTGAAAGACTTGGCCGAAAGAGCCGCAGAAATGGGCGCCGAGCGTTTTGTATTAGATGATGGTTGGTTTATTGGCCGTAACGATGACACAGCAGGATTAGGAGACTGGTACGTGGACAAAGCGTTTTACCCAGAAGGGTTAACGCCTGTTATTGATCATGTCAAAGCCCAAGGCTTAGAATTTGGCTTGTGGTTCGAGCCAGAAATGGTCAACCCAGATAGTGACCTATACCGCCAGCACCCTGAGTGGGTGTTAGGCAACGAAGTCGCCAAGCAGATAGACTGCCGTAATCAATTGGTGCTCGATTTATCTCGCCCAGAAGTATTCGAATATTTGTTCGAGCGTTTAGACTCTTTGTTATCAGAATACGATATTAGCTACGTAAAATGGGACATGAACCGTGATTTGAACCATCAAGGCAACCATAGCGGTAAGCCAGGTGGCCATAATCAAATACATGCGGTGTATCGCTTATTGGATAAAATTCGTGAAGCCCATCCGCAAGTGGAAGTTGAAAGCTGTGCATCGGGTGGCGGTCGTGCTGACTATGGCGTACTGGCGCGCACTGACCGCGTATGGACTTCAGATTCTAACGACGCACTTGAGCGCCTAAAAATTCAAAATGGTTTCTCGTATTTCTTGCCTTCAGAGCTAATGGGCTCACACGTAGGCCCAAGAGAGTGTCACATTACCCACCGCACTGTTTCAATGGAAATGCGCGCTTCAGTGACCTTGTTCGGCCACATGGGCATGGAAATGGATTTACGTGAGCTAACAGATGCCGAGAAAGTCGAGCTCAAAGCTATGACCGACTTATACAAACAACATCGTGCATTAGTGCACAGCGGCGATTTGTTCCGCTTAGAGCTTCCGGCTTATATGAATGGGCTAGGTATCGTTGCCAAAGACAAGTCACAAGCACTGTTCTCGTACAGTTTGGTGGCATGCAGCTCGGCCACCTTACCCGATCAATATAAGTTTGCAGGTTTAGACAAGAACAGCCAATACAAGCTCGATATCATTTGGCCAATAAAGAACACTGACAAATGGCCAAAATCTGGTCTGTTTGGTTTCGCTAATCACCTTGGTGCAGTTGATGGTCACGTCTTTAGTGGTGAATTATTGATGCAATTGGGTATGCAAATGCCATTGTTGACGCCACAAAGCAGTTTGCTGTTCCATCTTACAAAAGTGTAACGCATTAGATTTGTGCCGCGCTTGCTGATTTGGCTAGCGCGGTTTCTGTTTCCTTCTGACTCTAACTTCCTCTACGCTAGTATGCTATTTTTCCAATTTAGTAAATTCGCTCTGTTATTTTCACGCTGAGATATACACGCCCACGTATTACCTCATGCTTTACATTACCCTAGCTTCCTTTATACCATCACTGAATACGCTGAAATGTATAAAGCGTATCAGGGGATATGCCTAGCGGGTAAATCGCCTGCGCGAGTAAGTGCAAAAGCAATAAAAACACACTAAATAAAAATTCAAACAAAGGAACGACATGAACACCTTACATAGAACTGCATTATTTATTGCCTGCACACTGGCTTTTTCGAGCCCGGTGAGCGCAGCCTACCAGGCGTCAGAAAAGGCAACTCAGCTAGCCCAAGACACCATTCTGATAGATTCGCATATAGATGTGCCCTATCGCGTCAGTGAAAAATGGGTCGATGTTACACAGGCCACTGATGGCGGCGATTTTGACTATCCACGAGCAAAAGCAGGTGGCTTAAATGCGCCTTTTATGTCTATTTATGTGCCAGCCAGCCTTGATGATTCTGATGAGTCCACTGCGCTTGCCCATAAACTGATTGATTATGTAGAGGCGATTGTCGGGCGTGCACCGGATAAATTTGCGATTGCGAAGAGCGTTGCGGATGTAAGAGAGCAGTTTAAACAAGGTTTGATTTCACTGCCCATGGGGATGGAGAATGGCTCTCCTATTCAAGGTGACTTGGATAATCTTAAAACATTTCATGAGCGCGGTATTCGCTATATCACCCTCGCTCATTCCCAAAGCAACCATATTGCTGACTCATCTTACGATATCCGTCGTAAATGGAAGGGCTTGAGCCCTTTTGGTAAAACCTTGGTCGAAGAAATGAACAACATAGGCGTAATGGTAGATATTTCGCACGTATCTGATAAAGCATTCTATCAAGCTATCGAAGTGAGCAAGGTGCCTGTTATCGCTTCTCACTCTTCATTACGTAAGTTCACCCCAGGCTTCGAACGTAATATGGACGATGACATGATCAAAGCCCTAGGTGATAACGGCGGTGTCATTCAAATCAACTTTGGCTCTACTTTTGTCAGCAAAATTTCACAAAACTGGCGTAATCAGATGACGGCTAAGCGTAAAGCGCTTGTGGAAAAAGAAGGTAAAGACAGTCCATTAGTCACTGATTTTGATGAAGAATACACGGCTAAAAACCCCTTCCCGTTCGCCAACGTGGATACCGTGCTAGATCACATTGACCACGTAGTCGAACTTATCGGCATTGACCATGTGGGTATTGGTTCAGATTATGACGGTGTAGGTGACTCATTGCCAGAAGGCTTGAAGGACGTGTCTACCTATCCCAATTTGGTACAAGGTTTAATGGATCGAGATTACTCACAAGCGGATATCAAGAAAATACTAAGTGGTAATTTCTTACGTGTTTGGCAAGCAGTGGAAACTTACGCAGAACAGCATTAATTAACTTATGCATAATAAAAAGCCCGTTTACGACTCGCTGAACGGGCTTTGTAATGAATTAGCTTTTATTCAATCCAATATTGTCTGACTCAATACCCTAACCCTACTTGGCGTTTTTGCCGCGGTAAAAGCGAATTCCTGTTGCCCAGCGATCAGCGAACCCTGGCCATGCCTCGCTAAGTTTACCGTCACTATCTTTCATCTGAGTAGCATTGTCGCGCGTGGGTAAGTAGGCGCATTTGCTCTGGTCATTTTTCACGAAACAATCTAAAAATGCCAAACTCATGTGTTCATTGATGCGGTTAAGCTGCTCGTTGTCCCAACTAGCCTCAATGTAATGGCCCAGGTCAGCGTCAGTTTCATATGCCACTTTAGGTGCTGGATGTGGCGCAATGTTATGCCGTGCATTTTCAAACACCATCAGATACTTGTTATCACTACCGGTTTGTTCAAAAAGTTTTTTAACGCCGTCTTCATAGCCGGATACATCATCCTGATCCCCTGATACATAAAGACTTGGAACCGTAATATTCGCCATCGATTTCGCATCGTGTACAGAGGTTTCACCGCCCCAAGGTGCGAAAGCAATCATCGCTTTCCAGCGAGGGTCCACTGACTCCCGTCCCCCATTGCAACTATTAAATACCGGCAATAGTTGTTTGGCCGCATCTTCAGGGAAACCCAGACGTTGTAACCCCTCTTGATGAAAGTCGTAGCAAGCACCAATAGTATTGATTGCACCAAAGCCGCCCATGGAATAGCCAATGACTGCTGCATCGTCGGTATCAGCGATCTTAGCGATGTCTGAACTGTCTTGGCTAAAATAATCGAGCACAAATTGCTGGTCCCGCGCCCGGTTTATTAAAGTGCTAGGAAAACCAGAGAAACCTGAATTTACGAAATCTACATCCCCAGTGGTCGAGTCTGTATGGTCAATACCTACAACGATATAGCCATGACTGGCTAAATGTTCACCAAGATAATACATGATCGTTCGATAGCCAGTATAACCATGAGACAGCACAACTAAAGGAAATTGACCTGATGATTGAGGAGCAGCGTTTCGATGAGCCGTACCTATTAAGCTAAAGGGTTTGTGCAGACGGGTGACGTTTTCATAAGTAGCAGTTGAGGCTGCAGTCGCTTTAGGATCGGCTGGATACCACACCTCTAAGGTCAGTGGGCGGTCTTTACGTGATGTAAACGACTGTGTATCAAGTTGCTTTTCGTGGGTTACGTTGAGCGTTTGCACACCAACTGTGTATTGCCCTGCAAATGCAAGTTCCGGTGTAATAGATGGCTGGACAGTGTATAGCTGTTCGTCCGCTTGAACGAGGCAACTTACCGATATCATGGTCAGTGCTGTAAGGAGTGCAGTAGGATTAAATATCTTCATTTTTTTCTCTTATTTATGTCTTTTTTCGAATTATTGTCACGCTCATTGGCTTATTATGAAATTTATATTATTTGTAATATTTAAAGCAACACAGATCTTGTATTCAAATATGTTTAGCGCGGAGGATCGATTTGTCCACCGATGCTATTGTTGGTGCGAAACCATCCCGCAATACTGTAACGATCCCTTTTAGCCGCGCGGACTTCATGGGGAAATTGCTCACTCAAAAAAATAATACATTGGTTAAAAGTAGGCTCTACTATCAAAAAAGGTGATACTTGATCATCATGAAACATAAGTAATTCCCCTCCATCAGCTTTAACCCAATCAGCGTTTAAATACACAACACTGCTAAGCAGACGATTACTGTTTCCTTTAAAAGCATCCACATGACGTCTATAAAAATCACCTGGGCCGTAATGAGCATAATGGCTTTCGTAATCGAATAATCCTAAAAATAAACGCCGATTTATCTCTATTCTCAGGTTTTCCATCAACTTTAAAAATAAGCCTTGAGATTCACTTTGACTGTTAATCCACGCAATACTGTCACTGCGCACACCGGTATTCACTTGTTGAAGTTGCTCACGGCCGATGGCTGCTTGCTTAAAGTTGAGGCGCACATCACTACTCGCTTCAAGATAAAGTGCATTTATCACCAGCTCTGGTAAAAAGTCAGAAACGACGCAGTAACCTGAAATGGTAAGCTGCTCACAGATATACACGATCACTTGCTCATTTAAGCAACCGGCTTCATGTGTTTGCATGTATTTGGAATCCTAATGGATGGCTGAAAGGCCGAGGGTTACACTCTTGCGAGCGCGCCAGTATTGGCAGTTAAATTAAATGTTACGTGTGGCTAAATAGGTTTGTAAAATGATAGAAGCATCAAAACTCGCGCGATGACGTTGCTCTCCCGTTTCAGATAAAATTCGGGACTTTGCCAAATGCCAATTATCCATTTGATGTTCATTTAATATCATTTCAAGCTGACTTAATTCGAAAGACATGCTCATGCCTGCACTCTCATATAAGCGCGATAACCATGGACTATCTACCACCCACCCATCGGAATAAACAGTGAGTCCATTCAGCAGTTGATTAAGTTCGATACATACTTGATGTACAGGCGCACCTTTTTCAAGCAACATACTCCGACTGATGCCATGTAGCCCTTGTGCCTCTTTGCTCCAATGTTGCCAGTCATTCTGCGGGCGAATAAGTCGGCAGAAGCGTGTATCTGGGTCCAGTGCAACGCCCACTTCAATAGGATAACTACTGGCACCAAATCCGCTTGCCTCAATGTCGAGGATGATAGGTGAAATCATACTACTGCGCACTAAATTTAGACTCCTCCATTCATACCTTCCAACGCCACTTCCATGCTAAGAGTTTTTGTACAATAACGTTATGACTCACTGCCAAACTCTAAACCAATTTGATACAAGGTATTCTTTTTTAAGCCATATTGCTGGGCAACAATGGCAGCCGCTTTCTTGGGTGGCAATTCAGCCATCAATAACTTAAGCAACTTCAATGCCTCTTCTGGAATATCACTTACATCAGATTTATGTCCCGCAATCATCAGCACAAACTCACCTCGTTGATGATTCGAATCCGCATGCAACCACTCAAGGGCTTCACCTGCCGTACCTGAATAGAAGGTCTCGAAGGTCTTACTCAGCTCTTTGGCTACCACCACCTTGCGTTCAGCCCTTAGCACATCAACAACAGCCTGTACGGTATCAGCAATTCTGCGCGGGGATTCATAAAATACGCTGGTAGCAGTTTCACGCTCTATCGACTCTAGCGCTTGAATTTTTGCTTGTTGCTTGGCCGGCAAAAAGCCTTCGAAACGAAATCTGTCGGTAGCGAGTCCTGCCCCACTTAATGCTGTGATTGCCGCGCATGCACCAGGTAAAGGGATTACATCAACACGGTTTGCCCTACATTGATTCACCAATCCGTAACCCGGATCGCTAATTAGCGGCGTGCCCGCATCAGAGATAAGCGCAATATTTAAACCTTGTTGCAACTTTTCAATTAATTGTGCCGCCCGCTGAGTTTCGTTGTGATCATGTAATGAAATTAAGCGTGTGGATATATCAAAGTGCTGCATGAGTTTTTGGCTATGACGCGTATCTTCTGCCGCAATCAAATCCACCTCATTTAAGGTACGAATTGCGCGCAGAGTAATATCTTCTAAATTACCGATAGGAGTAGGAACGATGAAGAGCTTTCCGAAATTTGCCACTTTGTATGCCTTTTAAATATGTCGTTGGACATTGATGCCGCTATTTTACCTTGTAACGTCCCATTTCTCTAAGCTCTGAGTAGGTAGATATTTATCAGCGTTGGTATAAACTAACGGGCGAATTATCAAGATGTTAAGTGAGTGCACTGTAAATGAAATTAATCAGGTCGGTAGTGGTTGTTAGCCTAGTCGTTTTTATGGCCTCCTGTGCAGATACGCCGAACAAAAAAAACACGGTAAAACGACCAGATATCAAGGTAGTGCAACCAGACCGTGAGCTTAACAGTCAATATTACCTAAACCAAGCGCAACGTCAGTTTGCCGAGACGGGTGACACTACTCAGCGTAATAGATTGATATTGCAAGCCGCGTCTGTTTTACAGCAAGAAGATAATTGCAATGCCAGTATAAAGTTGCTTAATATCCTTACGCCTGAACTTATTCACCCTGACCTTCAATCTGAAGCTCAATTGCTGTTGGCACAGTGTTATATGCAGCTGCCTACCCCCGCGGTATCCCAAGCACAAAAGCTTGTAAATAAATTGCTTAAAAGCAAACATGAGTCAGCTCAGCTCAGTGAATTACAGGCCCTTATTGACGAACAGCAACATGCTTGGTTAGCCGCGAGTGAAAATTTATTAGCCGCTGGCAACCTCAATCAAGAAAATAGCCTTAGATTATGGCGGGCGATTGGCAATCTAACCAACAAGCAAGAAAAGCAAGCCGTGATAGATGAGCCCAGGCTCAAGTCATGGGTTGAACTTAAAACGATTATTCAACAGCTAGGCACGCAGCCTCAAAGACTAAAAGTTCAGGTCAATCAGTGGCAAAATAAGCATTCATCCCACCCCTTATCTGAGGTACTCCCTGAGGCGTTAGTCAACGCCATGGAGCAAGACACTATAACGCCTAAGCGAGTGGCGGTATTGCTACCGCTAACAGGTAGGCTTTCTAGCCAAGGGAACGCAATTAAAGACGGAATTATTGCAGCGTACCTAGCGCATTTGAATAGCGCGTCAACGTCAAACAGCCAAGCTTCAACCCAGAACATTGAATTACAGTTTTTTGATTCAGCCTTAAAAACACCCGAGGAGTTGAGTGAACAGGTCACTGACTACGATACGATTATTGGGCCGCTACTAAAAGAGAAGATTGCTCAATTAATAGCGTTGTTACCAGCCAATAAATCGGTATTAGCGCTAAATCGTATTGACTCTATTATCGAAAATAAAACGACGGACAATGCACTAGTCAATAACGTCATTGTGGATCAAGCAGTGCCGGCAGAATACATAACACTGCCAGATGTTGATAACGCGTTTGAAACACTTCCCGCAGCATCGCCAGAAGTGTTTTACTTTTCACTAGCTCCTGAAGATGAAGCCATTCAATTGGCTAAGCACATCCATGACCTAGGCCTGCGTCACCCCATAGTATTAGCGGCTGACACCAGTACCACCCAGCGCATGTCTGAGGCTTTCATTCAACAATGGCAACAGAATGACCAACAACAAGATTACGTTGTCCCCGCAACAGGCACCTTTACCGATAGTAAAAATATGCGCAAGTTGGTGTCTGAGTTATTAGATGTAGCCCAAAGCCGCCAGCGCGTGAAACAAATAGAACTACTTACCACCAGTGAAGTGTACGCAGTAGAGCGCAATCGCCGGGATGTAGATGCGATAATTTTGTTTGCCAACCCGGAACAGACTGAATTACTTAACCCTATTATTGAGTCGAGCTTGAGTCCTTTCGCCGCTCGCGAAATCTCCGTTTTCGCCTCATCAAGAAGTTACACCCTGGAATTAAACAAAAACAGTATTCGAGATTTACGCAATTTAACCTTTATTGATATGCCATGGATGATGCCCAATAACCCATGGCAAGACTTAGCAAATGATACCCAGGCCTTATGGCCTCAAACCCAAGATAGTTTGTTACGTCTATTTGCTCTTGGTTACGATGCCTATAACCTAGTGCCTAAGCTGCGCCATTTGAAACTCCTGCCGATCACTTCGGTAAAAGGCTTAAGTGGCGAGTTAAGTATCAGTGCGGATGGGGAAGTTCACCGCGTATTGCCCTGGGCGAAAGTAGCGCAAGACCGGGTCATCCCCATTGCCATGGACTAACCCGTTGCGCTCTTTAATGAAGGGCGCGCAAGGCGAAGCCCAGGCATTAGCTTATTTAAAGCAGCAAGGGCTTACGTTAGTGACGCAAAATTACCGCTGCCGAAGCGGCGAAATTGATATCATCATGCGCGACCATCAAGAACTGGTCTTCGTTGAGGTCAAATACCGTAGCGGACAACAGTTTGGCAGCGCAGTGGAGTTTTTTCATCCCCACAAACGACGTAAATTCGAGTCTGCTATACAGCATTACATGCTAGACAATAAGCTGAATCCTTCGTTAATCGCCCATAGAATTGATATAGTCGGCATAGATGTATTAAGTAACAACAATGATAAAATCAGTTGGTTAAAGTATGTATAACAACAACGCGCACTGGAGCATGAATGTTAGAGAGTGTTAAAGCCAATTTTACCGAGAGCATTCAAACTATGATTGCTTCGTTAGAAGAACTACCTGAGCCCATTGCACTTGCCACGCAAATGATGGTTAATGCACTTATCAACGGAAATAAAATACTGTCTTGCGGTAACGGTGGTTCAGCAGCCCATGCCCAAAGTTTTGCTTCTCAAATGCTGAATCGATACGAGCGAGAGAGACCTAGCTTACCCGCCATTGCGCTAAGCACAGACACCTCAACTATGACGTCTATTGCCAATGACTACAGCTATGACGAAGTGTTTTCTAAACAGGTACGCGCCCTAGGGCAAACAGGCGATATACTACTGGCCATATCACCTAATGGCGCCTCTAGAAGCGTTATTAGCGCCATGGAGGCCGCTTTGAGTCGCGATATGACCATTGTTGCGTTAACTGGGCTGGATGGCGGTGAAATGGCAGGGTTACTTGGCCCGAATGACGTGGAAATCCGTGTTCCATCAAGTCGCGCCGTGCGTATTCACGAAGTACATTTATTGGTTATCCATAACTTATGCGAAGGGGTAGACGATTGTCTTTTCCCAGAAACTTCACAGGAATAATGACGTGTTAAATTATCATCCTAAATTACTTATCAGTACATTGTTAGCCCTTAGCCTTCTACAAGGCTGCGCTGCATTAGTGGTAGGCGCTGGGGTCGGTGCGGCTTCTGCTGCCCACGATCGTCGTTCATTAGGCACTCAGCTTGACGATAAAACCGTTTCAAGTCGTATCTCTATCGCCTTGTCTGACAATAAAGCTATTGACGAGCAAGCGAATATCCATGTTCACGTTTTTAACGGATCCGTCTTGTTAGTCGGACAAGCACCGAATGAAGCCTTGATCAATCAAGCCCAAGTGGCCGCGACATCTGTGAAAAATATAGAAAAATTGCACAATCAAATTCGACTGGGCTCGCCAGTTTCAGCCAGCACCACCACCCATGACGTATGGCTAACCTCTAAAATCAAAGCCAACCTAGTGGCAGACAAACGGATAGACGGCTTCCACATTCATGTGGCGGTTGAAAACTCCGAGGTTTTCCTAATGGGTTTGGTTAGCACTAAAGAAGCAGAAATAGCAGCCACAGTGGCGCGTAGTATTGATGGCGTGAAACAAGTCATTAAAGCATTTGAATACCTCTAGCAGTACATAACGGCTACATTAAAAGCGCTGCCTGATAAATCCATGGAGCGCTTTACATCGGCCTCATAAGGTACTTTTTACTTTGTTTCGTAGCTATTTTTTAAACCTTTACTGTTACGTCATTCAAGCGCCTTGACTAAGTCCTTTTAAGTTTTTCCCGGAGAAGTGAATTGTTCACTGGAATTAGTATTGGGCTCTCATGTGTTCAAGCAAGAGCACTGGCATGCCAGCTGTCGAACAATAGACACAAAAAAAGGTGCCTTTTGGCACCTTTTTTTAATGTGTAACACTTTACTTAACAATGGTTAAATTGGGCTTACCCTTTTTACTTGGGGCTGGCGCCTTTTCCGGTGAATCTGATGATTGAACGGGTGTTGGCGTTAAATCACTGCCGTCGCCCTCAAAATCGTCTTCAGGTGTAAACACCGTACCTGCACCATTTTCTTTGGCGTAAATCGCCAAAACCGCCTTACATGGAACAACGATATTACGTGGCACACCGCCGAAACGAGCATCAAAGGTAATCTCGTCGTTGCCTAGTAACAACTTACCACAAGAGGCGGGAGAAACATTAAGTACTATCTGACCATCACGAACATGTTCTTGTGGCACTAATGTACCTGAAACATGTGCATCAACCACGATATAAGGCGTCAAATTGTTATCCACAATCCATTCGTAGAATGCACGGAGTAAATAAGGCTGATTTGATGTCATATTGTCATTTCCCACTAAAGAGGGTTATGAATTTCGCGTTCTTGGTCCGTCAAAGATGCTTTGAACGAACTTCTTTCGAAAATGCGATTCATATAAGTGCGTACATCTTTTGCGCCAGTGCCCGTCAATTCAATACCAAGAGACGGCAAACGCCACAATAATGGAGCAAGATAACAATCTACAAGACTGAATTCTTCACTCATAAAGAACGGCGTCTCTGCGAACAATGGTGCCAAGCTCAACAACGCTTCACGCAATTCATTACGTGCAGCGGCTACATCGCCTTTACCCGCTAGAATTTGCTCAGCAAGTACATACCAATCATTCTGAATACGGTGCATAGTCAAGCGGCTTTGGCCACGAGATACAGGATATACAGGCATCAATGGAGGGTGAGGAAAACGCTCGTCCAAATATTCCATGATGATATGAGAATTATAAAGTACCAATTCTCTGTCAACCAAGGTTGGTACCGTGCCATAAGGATTTAAATCAATTAAATCTTCAGACAAGTTGTTTTTCTCGATATAGCTGATTTCTACTCCAACACCTTTTTCAGCAAGTACGATACGCACTTGATGACTATAGATATCAATGGTGTCTGAGAACAACGTCATGATAGAACGTTTATTTGTGGCTACAGCCATTAAGCTTCCTCCTAAATTCAGATACCCAGCTGTTTATATTTACAATAAAGCTTGCTGAAATATCCAATATTACTGTTTTTGCACCCTGCTTGAGGCTGCATTAACAGCAAAACGGTAAATTAATCTACCAGTGATAAGAAAGGGGCACGGGGCCCCTTAAAATTTTGCGGATTATACATTAACTTTTGTAGAATTAATGCACATCTCTCCAATAATCTTTCTTCAATAAGTAAATAAGTACGAAGAACACCAACAAGAATATTAAGACCCAGCGACCGATACTCTCAGACTCTAAGCGTGAAGGCTCACCGGTGTAAACCAGGTAGTTCACTAAGTCCAAAACGGCACTGTCATATTCTTCTGGGCTCAATTCCCCAGAACCATCAGATTTGATACCTACATAGCGTTCGACCATTTCGCCGTCGACCATATGCTCTTCAGTCGTCTTGCGAGGAACACCTTGCAACTCTTGCAATACATGTGGCATACCCACTTCAGGGAACACTAGGTTATTCACACCAAACGGACGACTCTCGTCGACGTAGAACGTACGTAGATAGGTATACAACCAATCAGCACCACGTACACGAGCTACCAGAGTCAAATCTGGAGGCGGCGCACCGAACCACTTAGCTGCAGCATCAGCAGGCATACCATTTTTAATATACTCGCCGGGCTTTTCGCCTGTGAACTGTAAGTTCTCTTGACCAAGCTCAACAGGGATACCTAAATCTTCGAACGCACGCTGATAACGTTGGTACTGCATTTGGTGACAACCCAAACAGTAGTTCTGAAAGATCTTGGCGCCGTTTTGCAACGATGCCTTGTCTGTTAAGTCGTAGTCAGCGGTGTCTAAGTGAGCACCGCCGCCTGCTGCGAATACTGCATTTGGCAATAAAAATGCTAAAACGAGTATTAACTTCTTCATCCTGTAATCCTCGCTGGAACTGGCTTGGTTCTTTCGTTTTTACTGTATATCCACAATAAGAAGAAAAAGCCGAAATACATTATGGTCAAAATTTGCGAAGCAATAATTTTCCACGCTTCTTGAGGTGTACCACCTAGGTAGCCTAGGAAGATAAACACGCCGGCAAATACGAGCAGGTTCCAACGGTGCAAGCCACAGCGGTAACGCCAAGACTTAACTCGTCCGCGGTCAATCCAAGGCAATAGCGCCAATGCAACGATCGCTGCGAACATACAAATTACACCACCCAGTTTATGCGGTACGGCTTTCAAAATTGCATAGAAAGGCGTGAAATACCAAACAGGGAAAATGTGCTCAGGTGTTTTAAGCGGGTTAGCAATTTCAAAGTTAGGATGCTCTAAGAAATAGCCGCCCATTCCTGGGTTGAAGAACATGACATAGCAAAAAGCGATTAAAAACAGGCTGAACGCCACCAAGTCTTTAAGCACAATATGCGGGAAGAAAGGTACGATATCATCAATGATGTCGTACTTATCTGTGTAGTACTCATGCATCTTATATTTAGTTTTCTCGGCTTCTGTGAGTGAGCCTTTTTTACGTTTAACGTCGGTTCCATCAGGGTTGTTCGAACCCACTTCGTGAAGCGCAACAATATGCAAAAACACGAGAATAACGATAACCAGCGGTAACGCGATGACGTGCAAAGCAAAGAATCGGTTCAGCGTTGCTCCCGAGATAACATAGTCACCTTGGATCCAAATCACTAGGTCTGGGCCAATAACAGGAATAGCACTGAACAAGGATACGATAACCTGCGCTCCCCAGTAAGACATTTGCCCCCAAGGTAATACATACCCCATGAACGCTTCCGCCATCAGCGCCAAGTAGATGAACATTCCGAACAACCATAGCAACTCACGTGGTTTCTGGTAGGAACCATAAATCATGCCGCGGAACATGTGCAAATACACCACGATAAAGAACGCAGAAGCACCGGTACTGTGCATATAACGTAAGATCCAGCCATATTCTACATCACGCATGATGTATTCCACTGACGCGAATGCGCGCTCGGCTGAAGGCTCAAAACTCATGGTTAACCAAACACCAGTCACGATTTGGTTGACGAGTACGATGGTAGCTAGAAAGCCAAACACGTACCAAAAGTTCATATTACGCGGTGCAGGATATTGAATCGCATGCATGTTTGCCACACGCATAATTGGTAAGCGGTATTCAATCCAATCCATTAAATTTTTAAACATATTATGCAGCCCCTTCTTCGGAACCAATCAAAATGGTGTTGTCGTCCAAGTACATATACGGCGGAACAACCAAGTTAAGTGGTGCAGGAACGTTATTGAATACGCGACCAGCCATATCAAATTTAGAACCATGACATGGGCAATGGAAGCCTTCAGGAACGCCTTCAACGTACTCTTCAAAAGCGCCATCTTTTAGATGTTGAGGAGAGCAACCTAGGTGAGTACAGATCCCAACCAACACTGAGTATTCAGCTTTAATGGAACGATATGAATTACGAGCGAATTCAGGTTGTTGATCCTCTTCAGAATTTGGATCTTTCAATAAATCATCAATTTTGGTCAACGATTCAAGCAATTCTGGTGTACGTCTGGTGATCCAAACTGGCTTACTACGCCAAATAACGCGAATAAGCTGTCCAGGCTCGATTTTACTTATATCTGCTTCTACATCAGCACCGGCTGCTCGCGCTTTCACACTGGGGTTCCATGAACCGATGAAAGGTATAGCAGCACCTGCGACACCGACACCACCCACAACGGACGTAGCGACAGTCAAAAAGCGACGTCGATTGTTGTCTTGCGGTTGGTTTTCGGTAACAGACGAATCATTCGCATCTAATGATACATTGCTCATCCAATAATCTCCGAGGGTTGAATTTGCTCACACTTCTTTGCAAAAAAGGCTTTCAATACCTTACGAACTAAAAGAAGTTATAGTTTTGTCATTAACCGAAAATGATAAAAGAAAACCCACAATAAATACAAGGAATTCGTCAATAAAACGAAGAAATACCGAGACTTAAGAGGGAAATTTGTACAAGACGGCATTTTAGCCAAAAATAGACCAAAAAAAACCCGGCAAATAGCCGGGTTTCGAATTCATAAAAACGATTAACGTTTTGAGAACTGTGGACGCTTACGCGCTTTATGTAGACCCACTTTCTTACGCTCAACTTTACGTGCATCACGGGTTACGAAACCAGCTTTACGTAGAGAAGGACGAAGTGTCTCATCAAATTCCATCAATGCACGAGTGATACCGTGACGAATTGCGCCAGCTTGGCCGCTAATTCCGCCGCCAGCAACTGTGACGTATAGATCGAATTTTTCAGTCATCTCAACCAATTCAAGTGGTTGACGAACAATCATTCGTGCCGTTTCACGACCGAAGAATTCATCTAGAGGACGTTTGTTAACAACGATGTTACCACTACCTGCACGAAGGAAAACACGAGCGGTAGAGCTTTTGCGGCGACCAGTGCCGTAGTATTGAGTATCTGCCATTTTCTATGCTCCTTAAATGTCTAAGACTTGAGGCTGTTGAGCAGCGTGTTTATGCTCAGGACCAGCGAAGACTTTCATTTTGCGGAACATATCGCGTCCAAGAGGACCTTTTGGCAACATACCTTTAACCGCTTTTTCAATGATCATCTCTGGTTTGAAGGCTTGTAACTTCTCAAAGTTAGTCTCTTTAAGACCGCCTGGGTAACCAGTGTGAGAGTAGTACATTTTACCTTTGGCTTTGTTGCCGGTAACAACTACTTTCTCTGCGTTGATCACAACAATGTAATCCCCTGTGTCCACATGAGGTGTGTACTCAGGCTTATGCTTTCCGCGTAAACGGCTAGCAATTTCAGTCGCTAAACGACCTAGTGTTTTGTCTGCGGCGTCTACCACATACCATTCACGTTTTACCGTTTCTGGCTTTGCAACAAAAGTTTTCATCTAATATTACCCAAAAAATATATGTCTAAATGTTACGTTGTTTCTGCTATTTCAAACCGAAGTTTGCAACCTCAGAAACCGCTAAAATCAATACACTGACCCCTTCGAGTCGTACGATTCTTCCACTTTCCCAAAGTGGGTGTAACTGGGCAGGGCGCGAATTATACAGATGTTTTTACGAAACGCGAGCAGAAATTGCGCATTTTTGGCTGGGTATAGCAAGAAAAATTATCTCAATTTGTCAGTGACAACTGGCAATACGAGGAATTTGCCACACAGCAAATTCCTCGTATTGCTATTATAAAAAGTCTTGGGCTCTTAACCGTAGGCTTTAAACAATGGCGCTTCACTATAAACTTCATTAAAGATGTCAAAAAAGGTTGGGCTAACACTCAAGTTCATCGCAATTCCTAAGCCTTTTGCTAAGTCGCTGGCTGATACGATGCCACGGATCTGATGCGCTTCGCTGTCAACAACTAAACAATGCTGCAGACCGTTGGCTTTGAGCATTTCGACCAAATCACCGACACTAGAGCGTTTCAACTCTCGCAATAAAATCACTTTTAGATCTGCTTTGGTACGCATAAAGTGACGAACGCATAAGTCTGGGCGCTCAATACCAGAGGCAATGCGCTTTATTTTTTCTTGATCGTTCAAGTCGTCAAGGCTAATCACGCCGATAAACTTGTAGGCGCTATCAAGCACAATTTTCAAGCGTACTTTCTCTTCGATCATACGTTGCTCTACTTCAGAAATAGGCGTATCAGCTTGAATAACAATTGGTTTTGTTTTTTTGAAATCAGTAAACACTGACGTGGCGGGGGAATCAAGGGAAACCCCTTGAAACGTTTCAGGCCAAGCTAATTCATCTAATTGGTTTAATTCGTAAAGGGCGATGTTTTTCATGATTTTCTTCCTCCCCCAGCGTTGGGTAACCTAATGCTGGGGTGTTAATTCAATTAATTTATGTCACTGCATTGCTAAGTACAATGCGCGAACTGGATATGGATAAATTAAAGAATGGAAGGCGGGGCGCGAATACTAGTTGAACCAACGGTTTGCCCAATAGACGCCTGTGCTCCCACTGAAAAACGTGTTTGCTTGGCCTTAATGCGCAGTGTTGGATGTTTGAATCCGATATGGAGATGTTCTTCGCGGTCATCCGCTTCTTGGGATAACTGCAAAGATTGTGAGTCTAATACGTCTGACAGCAACGCACTGCGTTCGATATTTACGTTGCCACTGCTCGCCGCTCGTCCCTCAACACTGAGTAACGAGAACAACAAAGGAAATAACAGGACAAGTAACTTATTCATAATCTAACGCGGTTGATTAAACCCAACACCTCTTGAAAATAAGAATTTTATAAGATTAAATTTAAATCTACACCGAGTATGTAAAAAGTGAAATCAAAGTTTGTAACAAAGAGCAACATCGATTGTCTTTAAGCAGATTGCACAACGGTCTACATAAAGTTAAGGCAACAGATTATTTAGAAAGTTCTTTCGCCTGCTGCCAATATACTTCTAGCTCATCCAGTGATGTGTCACTAATAGCTTTCCCTTGCTCCTGCGCAATAAGCTCAACTTGCCGAAAGCGCTGCTCAAACTTATTAGACGCCTTTCGTAATGCCGTTTGGGCATCCACTTTGACGTGGCGTGCTAAATTCACCACCGAAAAGAGAACGTCACCTATTTCATCTTCAATCGCTGATTGATCAGGCGTTGGCGCATTTACTTCCACTATCACTTCATCAATTTCTTCTTGAAGTTTATCGAAGACCGGCGCCAGCTCAGGCCAATCAAAACCAAATTTCGCGCACTTTTGTTGTAGCTTTTGGGCGCGGAGTAACGGCGACATGCCTGCAGGTACGTTGGCTAGAATACTGTTGTCTGCCGTTTTACCCGCGGCGATGCGCTCTTGAGCTTTAATACTCTCCCATTGGCCTTTTTCTGCTAGCGTGACGTTGCCGTTTTCATCGGCGAAAATGTGCGGATGACGACGGCGTAACTTAGCGGATATTCCTCGTGCTATATCCTCGAAAGCAAACGCATCTTGCTCTTGTGCAATCTGGGCATAAAACACCACTTGAAAGAGTAAATCTCCCAGTTCATCACGAATATCTGCCATATCACCTTTATCGATGGCATCGGCGACTTCGTATGCTTCTTCAATCGTGTAAGGTGCAATACTGGCAAAGGTCTGTTGCTTATCCCAATCGCAACCATTAGTCGGGTCACGCAAGGTTCGCATAATGCTTAACAGTTCGCTTAACGCGCATTCATTCGCATTGCTGCCCTTGTCCTGTTGATTGTTTATCTCTGGCGCTGATTCGGGTTTCATTAGTTGTCTGTTCGCTGAACCATTGACACACCTTTTATCCCTTCAATACGACTTATGACTCGTGACAGCCCCTGCAGGTCTTTAAGCTCTAATCTTAGGGAAATCCGTGCGAGGCCGAATTTCACATCGCTTGCACTATTGACCCCTAGTAACCCAGCTTTTTCGTTGGCCAGTACAGTCGTGATATCCCGTAATAAACCGTCTCTGTCACTGCAAAACACCTGAATATAAGTCTGGAAAGAGGCATTAATATTACTTGCCCAGTCCACATCAATCTCTCGTTCAGGATGTTGCTCTAATAAGTGACTGAGTTGTTCGCAATCTTCTCTATGTACACTGACGCCGCGGCCCTGAGTGATATAACCTTGAATGGTTTCCCCCGGTAAGGGCTGGCAACAACCAGCAATCTGCGTCATCAGATTTCCTACCCCTTCCACCACAACGGTATCTTTTTTGAACTTACTCGACTGAGGTTTTTTAGGTTTAATCCGTGGATCAATTTCGGTTGGTGGCACATGCAGTTGCTGCAGATAATGCACCACTTGCATTAAGCGAATATCTCCCGCACCAATTGCTGCATACAAATCGTCTACTGTATGCATGTTATAGCGGGTACATGCCTGTGCAATGTCTTTGCTGTCGATACCGGCTTTTTGCAATTCTCGCTCAAATATTTCTTTACCCGCGGCTAAGTTTTTATCCCTGTCTTGCTTCTTAAAATAGGTATGAATTTTCGCCCTGGCACGGGATGAATGAACGTAACCAAGTCCAGGGTGCATCCAGTCGCGGCTGGGGTTGAGCTGCTTACCGGTCAAAATATCGACCTGATCACCCGTACGTAATTCGTAGGTAAATGGCACTATACGCCCACCCACTTTCGCCCCAATACACCTGTGCCCCACATTGCTGTGAATATAATAAGCAAAATCTAATGGGGTAGAACCAAGTGGTAAATCGACAACATCGCCTTTGGGCGTAAAAACATAAACACGATCATCGAATACCTGACTACGCAATTCCTCGACTAAGTCGCCGGATTCAGCTACTTCTTCTTGCCATAACAGGATTTTACGCAACCAGTTGATACGCTCTTCATAACCTGAGCGGCTGCTACTTGTACCCTCTTTGTAGCGCCAGTGAGCAGCAACACCTAGCTCTGCGTCTTGATGCATTTGCGCTGTGCGAATTTGTATCTCAATGGTCTTATCTTCTTTACCTAGCGCCACGGTGTGAATCGATTGATAACCATTGGGTTTTGGCGTTGCGATATAATCGTCAAATTCACGGGGTATATGCTGCCAATTGGAGTGCACTACACCTAACGCCCCGTAACAGTCTTGTAACCGATCGGCGATCACCCGCACGGCACGAATATCAAATAACTGCTCAAAGCTAAGGTGCTTTTTCTGCATCTTTTTCCAGATGCTATAGATATGCTTAGGTCGCCCGTACACTTTCGCCTTGATATGCTGTGCATCTAACACTGCCTGCAATTCTTCTACGAAATCTTCAATATATTGTTGACGGTCTGTGCGTCGCTCATCCAATAAATTGGCTATTTGCATGTATGTTTCTGGGCGCAGATACCGAAACGAGAGGTCTTCAAGCTCCCATTTCAATTGTCCTATCCCCAATCGGTTGGCCAGTGGTGCGTAAATATTGGAGCATTCACGAGCGACTAGAACCCGAGTTTCTTCGTCCTCATTTTTAACTTGTTGTAAGGCGCAAATTCGCTCAGCCAGTTTAATGACGACGGCTCTCACATCTTCGACCATAGCCAGCAGCATGCGTCGTACGTTATCTATTTGCTCTTCATCATTTTTACGAGCGCTGTTGGCTCTAGTATGTAAAGACTTGATGGCGTCCATACGCCTAACGCCAGTAATGAGCTTTTGAATGCCCGTACCGAAACGCTCTTCAATTTGCTCTTCAGTTAATTCATGAGTTTGGCAATAGGGGTAGACAAGCGACGCTTGAAGCGTCTCATCATCCATGTGTAATTCATGCAGAATTTCCACCATTTCTTGACCCACAAGCAATATCTCTGGGGTGTCGGACACTTCCCGTAATTTATGCTTACACACATCAGAAAGGGACAGTGAATCTAACCATTCATCGAAAGGGGGCCGTTTGGACTCATGAACTTTACGGATAGCAACCATAACGTATCCTTGTATTCAGTAACGTTAACACCCACGCGCGTGCCTAGGCTGAAAAAATGATAAATATATACAGTAAATGCGCCAACTTTACCGAACCGGGAAAGTCCTATGATAACTGGGGCGAACTTATCGTATTCGCTGCATTACTGCCGGTGCGCAGTTGAAAATTGCCGACAACGATGCCTAATACTAGCAAAAATATACTCTCATTAATGTAAATACTGCATTTTTGGTGCGCCCTATTTCACTCGCGCACCAAAACATAGCATTAAGTCTTAGGGGGACTCTAAAATGACAGTGGCAATTGCGTAATGCTGCTCATCTGAAATCGAGATATGGCTTGAGGTAATATTACGCTGCTCACATAGTTGGGCAAACTTTGCGTAGAACTTCAGAAAAGGTTGTCCTGAGGGTAAATTGTGCACTTCAACATCTTGAAAGCTAATGCCGTTACCTATGCCAATTCCTAATGCCTTGACTGCAGCTTCTTTAGCGGCAAAACGCTTAGCCAAATAGCGGGCTGGAAACGAGTGCTCGTCAAAAATAGCCAGTTCAGTAGCGGTCAATACGCGCTGTGCTAAACGATGAGAGCGCGTCAATTGCTTCTCGATACGCCCGATTTCAATTATGTCTGTGCCTAATCCCATCACCGCCATTGCGACTCTCCCATTTAGTGCCCACTGCGCGCTTCTAACATTAAACTGCGCATGTCTGACACAGCTTTGTCTAAACCATCAAATGCTGCGCGAGCAATAATGGCGTGGCCAATGTTCAACTCGATGATCTGCTTAATGGCTGCAATAGGTTTAACGTTATGATAGTGCAAACCATGCCCAGCATTGACCTTCAGTCCTTTGGCGTCAGCATATTCGATGCCAGCCACTAATTTTGCTAGTTCGGCTTCTTGCTCGGTTTCATTTTTAGCTTCAGCGTATTGGCCGGTGTGAATTTCGATATAAGGCGCATTGCACGCTACCGCAGCATCAATTTGGGCAAAATCAGCGTCAATAAATAATGAAACCAAAATGCCGGCATCACCAAGTTGCTTACACGCATCTGCTATTTTCTGTTGATTACCCACCACGTCCAATCCGCCTTCAGTGGTCAGCTCTTCACGCTTTTCAGGGACTAAACAACAGAATTCGGGTTGAGTATTAAGGGCTATTTCCACCATTTCATCAGTCACGGCCATTTCTAAATTTAACCGGGTGTTGATCGTTTGACGCAGCAGGGCGACGTCTCGGTCCATAATATGTCGTCGGTCTTCGCGTAAGTGTACCGTGATACCATCTGCCCCTGCGCGCTCAGCAATGTCAGCAGCGTGAACAGGATCCGGGTAACTCGTGCCTCGAGCGTTACGTAATGTGGCGATATGGTCGACGTTGACCCCTAAAAGAATGTCTCTCAAAGCTCTCTCCCTCTCGATTTAAAATGGGTTTGTTTAAATAACTCTCTGCTCATTAGCGGTTTACTGCCTAACAACTCCCCGAGCGTGGTTCGAGTGATGTGCTTAGCGGCTAATAAACTGTCTTTGTCCCAGTTTTCGCTGGCCACATTCAATAAACTTTGGCCTGAATAACAGCCTGACAAACGTATGTCACCTTGATATACGCAGCCAAGCTCAGGCACTATCCGGTAATATCCATTATCAGCAACAGGCTGGCCTGTATCGGCATCATGAGTAAGATCAATTCCGTAGCCTAATGCATCGAGCAGGCCTAGCTCAAAGCTACGCAAAACGGGTTCAAAGTTTGTTTGGGCTACCAAGGCATGCATACTTTGTTGATACAATACGAAAATCTCGGGGTGGGGGATCTCATCCGCCAGTACACGATTCAAAACTTCGTTCAAATACAAGGCGCAATACAAAGCTTGCCCGGCCAAGCGTATCATTGCGCCGGTGGACTCTACCTGTTGTAAGTTTTTTAATTCGGAGCGCCCTGACACCCCAATCAACAGCGACTGAAATGGTTGAAGAAGGCTCTTTTTGTCGCTTTTGCTACCGCGAACACCTTTCACAACAGCAGACACTTTACCGTTTTCTAAGGTGAAAATGTTAACCAGAAAGCTTGTTTCGCGATATGCACGTCGATGCAATACATAGCCATTGAGTTGTTCAGCTGCCACAAGATGCTCTTCAATTGCAGGAGAAAATAACCGGATTTTAAATAGTATTAAGAAACCTTTATCCTAACGACTTTCATAGCTTCAAAAGGAAACCCGGCGACATCTTCAGTGATGGGATAGTAGGTTAAATTGACCCGCGCACCTTCAAGATTTTTATATTGTTTTTTACGGCGAAAGCGAAACGGAACGTCGTAGCCTTTAATCATCAAGGTATTTACAAACCATTGATCTTCATTACGTTGCACGTGAGATTCTACGCTCATATCTTCAGAATGGGTCAACTCATCATGCTTACTAAGCAGCTTATCGATTTCCGATTTTTTTGCCATCATTGCGCCCTGTTTGCCTAAGAGTAGATATAATAGCACCACAGCGAAGACAAAACGATATCCAGTCTGCTCATGGTTAACGTCCCTATTTCAGGGTAATCAAAGTGGATTTAATCCCTCGACTAAAAACTGCAAAGAAGTCCGACCGCGAAATTCGTTAATATCTAATTTGTAGGCCAACTCCACGTGTTTGCATTGCTCGTTAGGCCATATTTGGGTATCAACGTTAAATGCGATTGCATCGATTAATTTTCCCGACGGCATACGCAGCATCATTTTTAAATGCTTTTGGCCGACAATGCGCTGTTCAACCAATTCAAATTCGCCATCAAAAAGTGGCTCAGGGAATCCTTGTCCCCAAGGACCGGCGTCTTTCAGTAATTGGCTGAATTCTAAAGTCAACGAGCTGGCGGGTATTTCACCGTCTGAAATAAGCTCGCCAGCCAGCGGTTTACCTGCCAAATGCTCTTCAGCCAGTTGGGTAAATCGCAACTTAAATTCGTCTAATTTACGCGCTTCGATGCTCAAACCCGCTGCCATAGCGTGGCCACCAAATTTGATGATAACACCAGGGTAGCGAGTGCTGAGCTCTTCTAATAGGTCACGAATATGCACCCCTGGAATGGAGCGCGCTGACCCCTTAAGTATTTCATCATCTTGATGAGCAAAAGCAATGGTGGGCCTAAAGTACTTTTCTTTAATACGCCCAGCCAAAATACCAATCACGCCTTGATGAAAGTCAGCTTGGTACAATACCAAGCCGAGGGGCATGTCTTGCTCTGATAATTGTAAATTTTCGAGGGTCGTTACCGCTTCTTGCTGCATAGATTGTTCAATTTCACGACGTTCACGGTTTAAACTGTCTAGCTCAACGGCAATCTGTTTGGCTTTGTAATCTGAATCCGTCAATAAACATTCAATCCCCATGGACATATCGTCTAATCGTCCAGCGGCGTTTAGCCTAGGTCCGATAACAAATCCCAAATCAGAGGCTACCATTTTACGTTTATCTCGCCCTGCGACATCTACCAAGGCTTGAATACCCGGGCGGCACTTGTCACTACGAATACGCAATAGCCCCTGATGCACTAAAATGCGGTTGTTTTCATCCAAAGGCACCACATCGGCTACAGTACCTAACGCGACTATATCCAATAAGTCTGCTAGATTTGGCACTGCAAGATTGTTCTGTGCGAACCAATCAATTTGGCGCAAATGCGCTCTCAGCGCGAGCATCAAATAAAATGCAACGCCTACCCCAGCCAAGTTCTTTGACATAAATGAGCAGTTTGGTTGATTCGGGTTAACAATGGCATCTGCAACAGGTAGTGATTCTGCAGCTAAGTGATGATCCGTTATCAACACGGTTATACCTAGTTCCTTGGCGCGTTCGACCCCAGCAAAGCACGCAATGCCGTTATCCACTGTCATGATCACCTGAGCACCTTGCTCGTGTGCCACATCAACAATTTGCGGACTCAGTCCGTAGCCAAAGTTAAAGCGATTTGGCACTAGATAGTCATGATTTTTACTGCCCATCATGCCCAGCGCCAGCATGCTCAGCGCCGTACTCGTTGCCCCATCGGCGTCGAAATCCCCAACAATGATTATCCGCCTACCCTTGGCTAATGCATCAGCCAATATACTCACGGCTGTATCAACGCCTGACATGTCTTTGTAATGCAATAGCGCTTTGGCGCTTCGCTCAAGTTGTTGCTCAGAAGTAATGCCGCGAGAGGCGTATATTTGTTTTAAGGTAGGGTTGATGGAGTCAGGTAGATGCTCATCGGAAACAGGGGAACGGCGGCGTATTTGCACAAACTTACTCTAAGTTGATAACAATAAATAGGGGTAAACGGTAAAGCAGAAAGCAGGAGCATTTACTCCTGCTTAACATACTATGAGGCGTCTTGAATAGCTTGCAATAATTGCATCGGTGGTTGGTAGCCAGGCACCACGCTGCCATCAGGTAAAATAATATTAGGCGTACCATTTACACCTACACTCTGACCAAAATTATACTGCTCAGCGACTTGATTTGAACAACTTGCTTTAGCGACGTTTTCGCCGCCTTTCGCTTCATTTAACGCTTTTTGCGGATTAGCTGAACACCAAACTGACACCATATCTTGATAAGGCTTGCTGTTTAAGCCAGCGCGAGGAAAGGCTAGATAACGAACGGTAATGCCTAAATCATTGTATTCATCCATTTGATTATGCAACTTACGGCAATATCCACAGGTAATATCAGTAAACACATTCACCACGTACTTTTCTTTCTCTGCTTTGTATTCAATCACAGAATTTTTGAAGTGCTCCACCCCATCAACACGCATTTTAGTCAATGTTGTTTCTGTCTCGTTGCGCATGCCTTCATCTAGATTAAATATACGGGCTTGAAGGAAATATTTGCCATCATCACTGGTGTAAAACAAGCCTTTATCAGTTTGTACTTGTAATAAGCCTGGAACCGGCGCATCGCCAATAGACGTGACTTGCATGCCTAATGACATTTGAATTTTTTGCTTAACACTATCAAGGTTTTGACTGCTACCTGATGCAGCACTAACACTCAGGCTGACCGATAAAAAGGCAAAAGCAGCCACAAATAACGCACGATATTTCATATAAATTCCAACTTGAACAGATAAAGATAAGACCCTAGTAGGGAAAAATAATTTCATTTTTATGGACAAACATAGTAACTGCTAATGCCCTTGATACCAAGAGCACGACACAATTACTCACACTATTAACGGCTATGTAGGAGCACTATCCTCTAGGGTGATGTGCTGCAACCAATTCCTGTAAACGAGCAGTGGCCACGTGGGTGTAAATTTGCGTGGTGGATAAATCACTGTGACCTAATAACATTTGCACGACACGTAAATCAGCACCGTGATTCAACAGATGGGTAGCAAAAGCATGGCGTAAGGTATGTGGCGATAAATCACTGGTGATGTTGGCTTGCGTGGCGTGAAATTTAATACGATGCCAGAACGTCTGTCGCGTCATGATCGTGCCGCGATTGCTGGGAAACAACACGTCGCTTTCATTTCGCAGCAGTGCTCCTCTCGCCTCTTTCATGTAAGTAGTGAGCCAATCCAATGCTTCTTCCCCTAGCGGTACCAGGCGTTCCTTATTACCTTTGCCAGTTACTCTGACCACTCCTTGTGAAATACTCAATTGCCCGATGCGTAATGTGACTAACTCAGTGACCCGCAGGCCCGTAGCGTACAGAACCTCAAGCATGGCTTTGTCGCGCAATTGAATAGGGTCATCGGTTTGTGGTGCATTGAGTAAATCATCCACTTGCTGTTCTGAAAGCGTTTTAGGCAGGGGTTTACTGAGCTTAGGGTTTTGCATACGACTGACGGGATCATCTTCACGTAACCCGTGTGCCAACATATAGCCTGAAAAACGCCGTAAACTACTTAAACAACGAGCGCTACTGCGCTCAGACAAACCATTGTCAAAACGCTCGGCCATGTACTGATTAATATCCTCAGTTTGAATATCAAGCAAATTAACGACAGAGGATTGCGCCTTTAAGAAGTCGCTGAATTTAGTCAGGTCACTGCGATAGGCATCTAAGGTGTTTTCACTCAACCCTTTTTCTAACCAAATCGTATCTAAGAATTGTTCAATTATCTCATGGTTATCAAGCTTACTGGTCAATGTGTGTTTCCTGCCCACATTGCCAGCAGACCTCAAAATTTCCACCATTGGTTTCGCCACAACCAGAACATACCCATTCGACGGCAGTGTGGTTCTCCATTTGTTCGATAAGAATCTCTGCTCGCGCCTGCCAGCTACCATCGTTTAGCCACACTTCTGGCTGACAATCTAACGGAGATAACTCTCCCATGGCACCGCTGGCGAATTCGTTTTTGATAAAGCAAGGGATCTTATGCTCATCAAGAAGCTGTTTGACTTGCCACACCATGAAGCGGTCGTTATTTGTGTAAATTCTCATCATGTCTCAAAACTACGTGAGTAATAGTAATAGCAATTCCAATGAATAATTGCTCAGTGGTTAATTATTGGCTGGGGTGGCTATAAATTGGCTTAATCCATATCGATAGATACATTTGACAACGAACCTAATGCGTCACCTTGATCAGAATCAAGTTTAATCATCAGGCGCAGGTCATTTGGTGAATCGGCATGGTGTATTGCTTGTTCCAAGCTGATTTTTTGTTCTTGGTACAAGGTATAAAGTGCCATATCAAAACTTTGCATGCCCATTTCTTTACCTTTACGCATGGCCTCTTTTAAGCCGCCAATTTCGTTTCGCTGAATCAAGTCAGTCACCAGAGGGGAATTTAGCAATATTTCAATGGCGGCCACGCGTCCTTTGCCATCGACCGTTGGTACCAATTGCTGTGCTATGACCGCACGCATATTCAAGCTCAAATCAAAACGCAGTTTTTCATGCTGCTCTGGTGGTGCCAAATGCATAATACGCTCAATGGCTTGATTGGCGTTATTAGCATGTAGCGTAGCCACACATAAATGCCCGGTATCGGCAAATGACATTGCATATTCCATGGTTTCCATGGAGCGGATTTCACCGATCAAGATAACATCTGGGGCTTGGCGCAAAGAGCTTTTTAATGCGTCATCAAAAGATTGGGTATCAATACCCACTTCTCTTTGGGTCACAACACAGTTTTGATGTTCGTGAACAAATTCAATTGGGTCTTCAATGGTGAGAATATGCCCTCGGGAATGATGATTGCGATGGCCAATTAAGGCCGCCAAGGACGTAGACTTACCGGTACCAGTGGCACCAACAAACAACACCAAACCGCGTTTACTCATAATAATATCTTTGAGCACAGGAGGCAGGCCTAAATCATCTGCTTTAGGAATGTCGGTCACTATTCGCCTAATAACCATGCCCGGCATATCACGTTGCCAAAATGCGCTACACCGAAAACGCCCGATCCCCTCTCTGGCAATCGCAAAATTGCACTCTTTGGTTTGCACAAATTGCTCTTTTTGCGCATCGGTCATAGCATCTTGCACTAACCCCCAAGCACCGTCTTCATCCAATTTACTGCCGCCTATTGGCGTGAGTTGACCATTAATTTTCGCGCTGATTGGCATGCCTACCGTGATAAACAAATCAGACGCATCTAAATCAGTCATTTCTTGCAAGTAAGGAGTTAAGTCCATAGTTGTCTCTGGTAAGTGCGTTGTTGCATGCGTTAAAAATTCATGCCCGGCTTTTTATCAATTGATAATGAAGCGGCATCCTCATTGGTAATCAAACCTTGAGCGACCATTTTTTGTAAGCACTGATCCATAGTTTGCATGCCATAAGCTTGGCTGGTTTGCATAACAGAGTACATTTGCGGCACTTTATCTTCACGAATAAGGTTACGTATAGCGGGTATACCAAGCATGATTTCATGGGCGGCAACACGTCCACCGCCTACTTTTTTCAATAAGGTTTGTGAAATAACCGCCCGTAATGATTCTGACAACATAGAGCGCACCATGGACTTCTCTTCTGCGGGGAATACGTCAATCAGTCTGTCGATGGTTTTTGGTGCTGAGTTGGTATGCAACGTACCAAACACTAAATGACCTGTTTCAGCAGCTGATATTGCTAGCCGTATAGTCTCAAGGTCGCGCAGCTCGCCAACAAGGATCACATCTGGATCTTCACGCAAAGCCGAGCGCAGCGCATTACTGAAACTGTGTGTATCGCGATGCACTTCACGTTGATTCATCACGCACAGCTTATTTTCATGCACGAACTCGATAGGATCCTCAATGGTCAGGATATGCTCCCGCTTGTGCCGGTTTATATGATCAACCATGGCCGCAAGCGTAGTACTTTTACCCGAGCCAGTCGCTCCAGTGACCAATACAATGCCAGTAGGCTGATTAATAATGTCCTTGAATATATGCGGTGCACCTAAATCATCTAGGCTTAAAATTTTGCTTGGAATGGTTCTCAGTACAGCAGCTGCACCTCGATTTTGCACGAACGCATTAACTCGAAAACGCGATAAGTCTTTCACTTCAAATGAGAAATCGGTCTCTAAATTTTCTTCATACTCTTTGCGTTGGTTATCGTTCATGATTTCGTATATCAGGGCATGAACTTGCTTGTGATCTAAGGCGGGAACATTTAGCCGACGCATCTCTCCATCAACGCGAATAATTGGCGGTAGGCCTGCTGACAGGTGTAAATCTGATGCGTTATTTTTGACACTAAAGGCTAAAAGTTCGGTAATATCCAAAACCTATTCTCCGTTAACAAGTTGCAATATGGGAACAATAGCAGAACGACTTAAAATCGCACTGAAAACAATCACTCAGAGTGTTTGTAATGCTAATCGTCCAGCAAATTCAGTCAAATTACTAGCCGTAACCAAAACCAAACCCGTATCAGATATCGTGCAAGCGTATGAAGCGGGACACCGTTTATTTGGTGAAAATTATGTACAAGAAGGTGTCGACAAGATTCAGCAGCTCAGGGAATTAAGCGATATTGAATGGCATTTTATCGGCCCTTTGCAATCAAACAAGACTCGCCCTGTGGCTGAAAACTTCGATTGGGTGCACAGCATCGACCGCTTGAAAATCGCCCAGCGATTAAACGATCAGCGCAGTGCTCATAAAAAACTAAACGTGTGTATTCAAGTTAATGTTGATAATGAGAGTAGTAAGGCGGGTGTGGCAGTGGATGAAGTCAGTGCGTTGGCTGAGCAAATCAGTGTCATGCCTAATTTAGCGTTACGCGGGCTGATGACGATCCCAAAGGCACAACAAAATGATGGTATGCAGCGTAAAAGTCTGTTGGTGATGAACGAGCTATTCTTACAACTACAGACAAAATATCCGCAAATTGATACCCTAAGCATGGGAATGTCAAACGATATGCAACTTGCTATCGAATGCGGTTCAACCATGGTAAGGATCGGCAGCGCTATTTTCGGTTCCCGTCAGTAAAATCGAGCCTCAATACAATTACTTTCGTTAATAGCAAGATCCATAGGATTTGTTAATAGAGTATGCATATAGAATTTAGTAAATTTAAAAAAAGGTGTCGATTTTCATTCTTCGAAAACCACAACATAGGATAATTATGCAACATAGACATATCGCCTTTATCGGCGCAGGAAACATGAGCAGAAGCATCATCAGTGGCATGTGTAACAGTGGCTACCCAGCTGATAAAATTATTGCTAGCAATCCATCTATGCCTAAATTAACCGCCCTAGAAAGTGATTTTTCTATCCAAATAACGCAGCAGAATGAGCAAGCGGTTCAAGATGCAGATGTGATTGTACTTGCCGTGAAACCTCAACTGATGGAACAGATGTGTTCAACCTTAAAAGACAACGTCTCGTTAAACGGCAAACTGTTTATCTCTATCGCTGCGGGCATTGAAACCTCACGCTTAAGTGAAATGCTTGGCGGTCAGTCAAATATTGTTCGCACTATGCCAAATACCCCAAGCTCTCTAGGTAAAGGCATGACTGGTTTGTTTGCTCCGACCCAGGTTAGTCAAGAAGACAAAGATTACGCTGGCGACTTAATGGCGCAAGTGGGTGAAGTTGCTTGGGTTGAAAAAGAATCAATGATCAATGGAGTCATTGCAGCAGCAGGCAGCAGCCCTGCGTATTTCTATGCCTTTTTAGAGGCCATGCAAAAAGAAGCACAAAGCCAAGGATTTGATCATCAAACCGCACGATTACTTGTTCAACAGGCTATGTTGGGGGCTGCAGAAATGGTTTGTCACAATCCTCAACTTGAAATCAGTGAATTGCGCGCCCAAGTTACTTCAAAAGGTGGCACTACTGCCAAAGCCGTTGAGCATTTTCAAAACAACGGTATAGACACTTTAGTGTCTGGTGCAATGCAGGCAGCAGTCACTCGAGCCGAAGAAATGGCCAAATTATTTTAATTAGTCTTTAGGAAGATACATATCTATGAGCGCGATGCAGTTTTTAGTTAATACCCTGTTTGAATTGTATTTAATGGTAGTGCTGCTGCGCTTTTGGTTGCAATTGGCTAGAGCGGATTTTTACAATCCTTTTAGTCAGTTTGTGGTGAAAGCCACACACCCAATTGTCGGCCCCCTGCGCAGAGTTTTACCATCAATAGGTAGAATGGATACCGCAACATTAGTGCTAGCACTGCTGGTGGCGGGCCTTAAAATAGTCGTTCTTAATTTAATAGCAGGGAACACCAATATCAATCCTTTGGGCTTGGTGATTGGCTCTTTCTATTTAGTGGTCAAAGAAGCGCTGTCGTTAATGATGTGGGTATTGATTATTCGCGCCATCATGAGCTGGGTAAGCCAAGGTTACAACCCCATGGATATGGTACTTGGTCAGCTGACTGAGCCTTTGCTGGCCCCCATAAGACGACGTCTTCCTAATTTAGGTGGTTTAGACTTGTCAGTGATGGTGGTGATTTTGGTGATTATCTTTTTGCAAAAGCTACTAGGTGATGTCTTTGGCTATTTCTAAACGTGCGTTTTTAGCTGGCAGCGTGATGCTGCTGGCAAACTTGTTTTTCTCAGGAGCGGCGCTTTCTGAGCAAAAAGAGACACTGGGCAATTGGGACGTACATTATATTGCTTTTAACAGTACCTTCATTACGCCCGATATCGCTAAGCATTACGGCATTGTTCGCAGTAAATATAATGGCGTCATTAATATTTCAGTGCTTGATAAAGCCGACCAGGTGGCACAGTCCGCGGTACTATCGGGAACCGCACGTAATTTACTCGGTGTGAGCAAGAAACTCACGTTCAAAGAAGTGAGTGAAGGCGAAGCTATCTACTACCTTGCTGTGTTACCTTTTAGCGACCAAGAAACGTTTCGTATTTCAGTTCAGATAAATGACGGCTTAGAACAGCAAGTCCTTAACTTTCAACATAAATTTTACGTAGAATAGGAAAAAATTAGACCAAAGTTATCGTCAGATAATATTGCGTCACCGCCCGTTCTCACATACTGTTTAGTCTCCAATTGGAGGCTAACATGCATAAACAGTGTAAAACGGAATCACTCGTGAGCGCTTCATCTGTCGATAAGTCCAAACGAACCACGTTAGAAACGATTGGCAAAGGTGTGCTGCTCGGTACTTCTATCATCAAAGCCCCTTACGTTTTTGCCCGCCAGAAACACACTTTGCGCGTATTAGGCACGCACGTGACATTGCAAGAGCCACTCAGGCAGCGTGCAATGAGTGACCTGGGGATAGATATTCAGTTTGAGGCAAAAGGAAGCCCTGGCGTTTTACAGCGTGGGTTACTTTCTCCTGAAAGTTTTGATATTTATGAACAATGGTCCAATAGTATTCGTCCGCTGTGGCGAAATCGATCGATCCAAGCAATTGAGACCAAGCGCATTACCCATTGGGATGAAATCAATTCGCTATGCAAAACTGGGAAACTCACGCCAAAAGCCAAGTACGGTGCCGGAGATGCCCCCTTTAAAATAGTCAATGTACAAGCAAACGGCTCACTGGGCGTTGAACAGACTGGCCAAGTTAGTTTCTTGCCCTACGTTCATAATGTCGATTCATTTGGCTATAACACCAATGAAATCGAAAAAGGCATAGCCTACAAAACAGAAAGTTGGGGCTGGCTTCTGGATAAAAAACACAGTGGAAAGGTGGGTATTATTAACGACCCCACTATAGGCTTGTTTGATCTAGCGTTAGCGGCTGATGCGAGCGGCACAATGAAGTTTGCCGACATAGGTAATATTACTGCCGATGAATTAGATCGCCTGTTTGATATTTTGATTGATTTGAAACACCAAAACTTTTTTGGCGGCTTTTGGAACTCAGTGCCAGAGTCGATTGATTTCATGGAAGCAGGACGGGTACACATTGAAAGCATGTTCTCCCCTGCGGTATCTACGTTAAATGGAAAAAATATTCCAGTCACATTCGCTGCCCCTAAAGAAGGTTATCGCGGCTGGCATGGAGTAATGTGCTTATCTTCTCATGCCCAAGGGCGCACAAAAGATGTAGCATACGAATATATGAATTGGTGGATGTCGGGCTGGCCAGGCGCGTTTATCGCTCGTCAAGGGTATTATATCTCCAACGCACAGCGCTCAGCTAATTACCTTGAGCAAAGCGAATGGGACTACTGGTATGATGGGAAGCCTGCCAGCCAACCTCTTAAAGGTCCGGATGGAAACACCTCTGTGATGCGAGGAGAGGTGCGCTCAGGTGGCAGTTATACTGACCGTTTTAGTAATGTGGCGGTTTGGAATACGGCTATGCCGACTTACGACTATACCTTACAAAAATGGTATGAATTTATAAGCTCATGAAATGGCTGAGAAAATAACACGTGTTTAGAACCCTGAAAGCCCAGATACTGCTTGTTTCGGTAATATTAATTCTTTTACTGGTATCACAAGTATTTGTTACTCGCAGCAATCATAGCACCTTTGTAAACAGTTTAGATCTAACCCATCAAGCCGTTATAAAAGTAAGCTTGGTGCGAGAGCTTGAGCGAGATGTATTAGACTTACAACGGAATGTATTAATATATAAGGATTCGGCCAGTAAATCTGCTATTGCACGTTTCAATTCATTAATTCAAAGTTCAATTGATAATCTGGCAACACTAGAGTCGCTAACCAGCAAAGAAGAACAAGCTGATATCTATCACGGCTTTATTTCTAGAATGCGTAATCATATAGCCGAATACAAAGATAATTTTTCAAACGTAATTACTGGGCGCAGTAAGCGTGACAAGCTCTTTGAGAAAGATCTGACAGTTGATATCAATGACATATTAGCGTCTTTATCCCAAGGGGATAGTTCTACCTCTCTCAGTTTATCACGCACTAAATACCATATCACTCGGGCGGAAAACGTCACCTATCAATATTTGCTTAACCCAGATTACCAATTGGTAGAAAGTTTCAGAGGTGAGTTAAGTCAAGCGAAGGAGAGCTTACTACAAAGTGCTTTACCGGACGAAATGACATCTGCCTTAATCACAAAGCTAGACAAAGTAGACGGTGAGTTTTTACAACTCACCAATGTCACAAGTGGGTATTTGTTTTTAGTTAACGTGGTTATGGCGGGCTCAGCTAACGAATTTCTATTTATGGCCAGAGAGCTCAATCGCCTTGTGACCTCAAAATTGGGCGACACCAATGAGCAAGTAAAAAGTAACATTGAAAAGAATCAAATAAGCAGTGATTTATTTTCTATTATCGGGATTTTCCTTGCCTGTATCACAGCTTACTTTTTAGCGTCTCGGATCATGATCCCCATCAACACCATTACGGAGGTATTTAAAAAGCTTGCCAAAGGTGAAGACGTTGATGCCATTCCAGGGATCACTAGGCACAACGAAATCGGTCAATTAGCCAACGCAGCAGATGTATTCCACGAGAAAAACAAGCAGACATCCGCCTTACTCGCTCAGGCCCAGCGTCTTAACAGCGAGCAAGAAATGCTAAATGCGGAATTAGTTGAGTCAAAACACAAAGCGGAACAAGCCACGGTATCTAAAAGTATGTTCTTGGCGAATATGAGTCACGAAATACGCACCCCAATGAATGGCATAATCGGTTTGTTAGATGTCGTTATGAAAAGTGATTTAACACCCACCCAGCGCCAGCATTTGAATAAAGTAGTGTACTCAAGCCAGATATTAATGAGCCTGATCAACGATATTTTAGACTTTTCAAAAGTTGAAGCGGGCAAACTAGATATTGAGCAAGTGGAGTTCTCCCTCAATTCTGTGTTTGCTAACTTATTGACGAATATTTCTGCTCGGGCACAAGAGAAAAATCTCAATGTGCGATTTATATGTGATCCCAATATTCCCCCAACGCTAATTGGCGACCCTTTGCGCATCAGCCAAGTGTTACTGAACTTAACCAGTAATGCCGTCAAATTCACTCGTAATGGTTCAATTACCATATTTATAACCCATGATGTTATACCCAACAGTGACAAGGTATTGCTCAAGGCTCGTGTGAAGGATACAGGCATTGGCATGTCTAAAGAGCAGCTAGGAAAAGTCTTTGAGTCATTTACCCAAGCCGATGGCACCACCAGCCGTGATTTTGGTGGTACAGGTTTGGGCTTAACGATAGTGAAGCAGCTGGTGCATCTTATGGGGGGCAATGTCACCGCACAATCAGAGCTCAATGTTGGCAGTACATTTGAGGTCACATTCACTGTAATCGTCCAATCTGATGAGCAGAATATTTTTCATATTGCGCCTCAGCCTCAGCGCAAAATGTATTATTTCAGTAAGACGCCCAAAGGCTTGATTGAACAGCAGTATTTCAACAATGTCGAAATGGATTATCATCACTTCCCGCATATGCAGCTTGAGAAGATGTTGCCTGAAATAACAGAGAATGACATTGTTATCATAGACGTGGCGGACTTAGCTGAACACAAAGCCATAGGTCCGTCGATACAGAAACTGAAAGATGATGGTAGAAATGTTGGCTTTATTACTGATACTCAACCGAGTAATTTGCCACAGAAGCTGATTAATATTTGGAGCTTCCCTTGTTTAACCCACCCTTTTACACCTGGTCACTTGGTCTCGTTTATTCATTCACTGCTGAATGAAGAGCAGTTCGTATCTGATATCCCTAGCCCGCAGTTCAATGAGCAAGTGGAGTACGACGGTCATATTTTGCTGGTAGAAGACAATAGCATTAACCAGGTTGTGACCGGAGAAATGCTGCGCGTGCTTGGCATCACGTTCGATATTGCTGAAAATGGCCAGCAAGCGGTCACAAAAGTGATTAATTCCGCGCATTATGACGTGGTGTTAATGGACATACAAATGCCAGTCATGGACGGCTATCAGGCCACCATTGAAATACGTCAACAAGGTCTTCTTGACCTGGTCATATGTGGATTATCCGCGAACGCAATGAAAGAAGATTTTGTACAAGCCAAAGAAGTGGGCATGAACGAGTATCTGACCAAGCCGTTAAAGTTAGTCGCCTTAGAAGACATGCTCAGTAAGTATCTACCTGCTAAAATAATGGTAAAAGCACAAACAGAAAACGAATAGGAAACGAAAATAAGGTGCGAAATAGAGCCTGCTTATGCCACCCAAAGCAGGCCAACAGATGATTACTCCTCTAAGTGCTTCTCTCTATATTCCCTAGGTGTTTTGCCATAATGTTTTTTAAACACTGCATACATGTACTGCAATGAAGGGTAACCGCATAATGTGGCGATTTCCGTTGTAGAAGCACTGCCTTTTACTAACATATCACAGGCTTTTTCGAGTTTTTCATTGTGAATTTCTGTGTGGATACTATGGCCTCTTTCGTCCTTGAAACGCTGCTCAAGGTTCGAGCGCGACACACCAACGTAATCCAGTACTTGTTCGACTTTTATGCCTCTGGCGGCATTTTGTCTTATGAAGTGCATAGCTTGAATCACGTAGGGGTCTTTTAGCGCTTTGAAGTCGGTGGATTGACGCTCAGAAACGCCTGCAGGTGGCACCAATACCCGTTTGTTCTTCAAGTTGCTGTTTTCTAATCGTCTATGCAGTAATTTGGCGGCTTGAAACCCCATTTCAAAGCACCCTTGGGTCACCGAACTCAGGCTAATGCGACTTAAATAACGTGCAATGTCGTCATCATCAATGCCTACAATAGATATGTTGTCTGGCACTAACTTGCCTATCTGTTCACAAGCTTGGAGTAAATGCCTCGCTCTAGCATCGGTCACACTGATTATTCCCACCGGATTTGGCAAGCCTTGGATCCAGTCAGATAAGCGATTCATAGTGTATTGCCACGTTTCTGGTCGCGTGGGGTGTCCTCGATAAATTGAGCATTCGTAACCATCTGCTTGGCACAATTTAACGATCGCCTGTTCACGCTCTACCGCCCAGCGGTGATCGTTATCACTGGGCAAGCCATAAAACGCAAAACGCTCTAAGCCTTTCTTTTTTAAGTGTTCGTATGCGGCTTGCACTACAGCGAAATTATCAGTGGCCACATAAGGCACATCAGGGTAATCCTCTTCTTTAGAATAAGAGCCCCCGACCCCAACGACTGGAATTTTGCTGTTCACGAGCATTCTCTGAATTGAGGGGTCGTCAAAATCAGCAATAATACCGTCCCCGCCCCAGTCTTCGACGTGCTCTAAGCGGATTAGAAAGTCCTCTTCTAAGTACACATCCCAATCCACTTTCGAAGATTGCAAGTAGTGGCCAATCCCTTCAATTACTTGACGGTCATACACTTTGTTAGCGTTAAATAGCAAACTAATACTGTGCTTCGCTTGAAACATAAATCACCTAATCTCTCTCAATGTCCGGTCGTATAGTGCATTAGCCTGTATCACGTAACTACTACCTTACTCGTTAAGAGTATTACGAAATTTCGTTATTAAATTTCGTTATTACCTGCATTGCAGTTTAATTTAATCGTTCTGCTAGTATCTGGCAAACTCATTATTAGGCAGGTACTCCCATGTTTTTAGGTGTTGATTTAGGCACATCTGGTATCAAGTTGGTGTTAACCGACAACAGCGGTGCAATAGTAGATAGCGCGTCCTGCGCATTTGAAGTATCAAGGCCCAAGCCCTTGTGGTCAGAGCAAAACCCACAAGACTGGTGGGACGGATTCTGCGCTGCTATGGACAAACTTCACGCGCAGCACGACCTGTCTGATGTACTAGCAATTGGTTTTGCAGGTCAAATGCACGGCGCAACCCTACTTGATGAACACCAACAGGTGCTTCGTCCTGCGATACTTTGGAATGATGGACGCTGCGAAGCCCAGTGCGCAGAAATTGAACAGCGGGTTCCCAATGCACAGAAGATTACGGGCAACATTATTATGCCTGGCTTTACTGCACCCAAGATATTATGGGTAAAACAGCATGAGCCAGAACTGTTCGCAAAAATCGATAAAGTGCTACTGCCTAAAGATTATTTACGCTTGCTACTCAGTGGTGATTTTGCCTCGGATATGTCAGATGCGGCAGGCACCATGTGGTTAGATGTAGATAAACGATGCTGGCATGCTGACATACTTAACGTATGTGGTTTAAACGAATCTCATATGCCAGCTCTGTTTGAAGGCAATGCCATTACCGGCACCTTGTCTGATGACGTGGCTAAACGCTGGAACATGAAAAGCGTACCGCTGGTTGCTGGTGCTGGCGATAATGCCGCAGGCGCCATTGGTGTCGGCATTGTCAAACCAGGCCAGGCGATGCTGTCACTTGGTACTTCTGGTGTGTATTTTGCCGTAAGTGAAGGCTTTCGCAGTAATCCTGAGTCAGCGGTACACAGCTTTTGTCACGCCCTGCCCCAGACCTGGCATTTGATGTCCGTTATGCTAAGTGCTGCCAGTTGTTTGCAGTGGTACGCCGAGCAAGTCGTTAAAAAAGAAGTATCTGTGCTGCTAGCAGAACTGGAGCAAACCACCAAAAATCAAACCACTAACACGCAAGACAGCACCCAAAACGGGCCGTTGTTTTTACCTTACTTAAGTGGTGAGCGTACTCCTCATAATAACCCCAACGCAACTGGAGCCTTTTTCGGATTGACCCACTCGAGCTCACAAGCGGCTTTGACCCACAGTGTATTAGAGGGTGTAACGTTTGGCCTCGCCGATGGTGTAGATGCATTGCATGCGTCAGGGGTACAGGTGGATGAAATTACCTTGATTGGTGGTGGCGCCAAAAGCGCCTATTGGCGACAACTTATTGCTGATGTTTTGCAGCGCCCAGTAACCTATCGCCAAGGCGGCGATGTGGGCCCAGGTTTAGGTGCCGCTCGCTTAGCGCAATTGGCTATGCAACCAGAGAAACCAATCGAACAGATTTGCCCGCAACCCACGCTTGATTCTGTGTATCAACCTAACCTTGAAAAGGCACAGTCTTATGCCCAACGCCGAGCTAAGTTCTCGGCTTTGTACAAGGCAACCCAAGAATTTTTTTAGCCCATTGAGTAACGGAAAAATCGCGCTCAATGACATTTTAAAAACCAACAAAACACAAAAGTTAATCTAAAAAACGTAATTGTGGCGCACTCCATCAGTTGTGATGATGAGGTGTATCAATGAGACGTCAACAGCATTAATCAGGAGAGCCTCATGGCTGAATATTTTAAAGATATCCCTAAAGTAAAATTTGAAGGTACCAGTTCAGATAACCCATTAGCATTTCGCCATTACAACCCAGAAGAGCTGGTGCTAGGCAAGAGCATGAAAGAACATTTACGCCTAGCGGCGTGTTACTGGCACAACTTCTGTTGGGACGGCGCTGATGTATTTGGCGCAGGTACGTTTAATCGCCCTTGGCTGCAAGCAGGTGATGCCATGCAGCGCGCAAAAGAAAAAGCTGACGTCGCATTTGAGTTTTTCTCAAAGCTGAATATTCCTTATTACTGCTTCCACGATGTTGATGTTTCCCCTGAGGGCAACTCAATTAAAGAATACATTAACAACTTTGCTCAGATGACTGACGTACTAGAAGCCAAACAAGAAGAAACGGGTCTTAAGTTGTTGTGGGGCACCGCAAACTTGTTCAGTAACCCACGTTATGCTAGCGGTGCTGCATCTAGCCCGAACCCTGAAGTATTCACTTATGGCGCGACTCAAGTAATGCACGCTATGAATGCGACTAAGCGATTAGGCGGTGAAAACTACGTGCTTTGGGGTGGTCGTGAAGGTTACGAAACCTTGCTAAATACCGATTTACGCCAAGAGCGTGAGCAACTCGGTCGTTTCATGAACATGGTTGTTGAGCATAAGCATAAAATTGGCTTTAAAGGATTATTGCTAATCGAACCTAAGCCTCAAGAGCCGACTAAGCACCAATACGATTACGACACCGCAACTGTTTATGGCTTCTTGAAGCAATACGGTTTAGAAAACGAATTTAAAGTGAACATTGAAGCTAACCACGCCACCTTGGCCGGCCACTCGTTCCAGCATGAAGTCGCTACGGCTATATCACTTGGCTTATTTGGTAGCATCGATGCCAACCGAGGTGACCCTCAACTAGGTTGGGATACCGACCAATTTCCGAATAGCGTTGAAGAATTGTCATTGGTTATTTATGAAATTCTTAAAGCGGGTGGTTTTACATCTGGTGGCTTTAACTTTGATACTAAGTTGCGTCGTCAAAGCTCAGATCCACAAGATATGTTCATCGCCCACATCGGCGGCATGGATCACTTAGCAATGGGCTTGAAAAAAGCCGCGCTGATGATTGAAAATGACTTCCTTGGTCAAGCTGTCAGCAATCGCTACGCAGGTTGGAACGGCGAGCTAGGTAAAGGTATTCAAGGAGGCGATTTCAACCTTGAGTCACTCGCTAACCTCTGCGTAGATAAGAACCTACAACCTAAGCACGTCAGTGGCCAGCAAGAGTTATTAGAGAACAAGGTTAATAACGTTTTATACGGCTAAAAAACCTAATGACGGGTAGCTGAATCAAGGACGTGGCCACTCCCACGCCTTTGACTCGCCCCTGAGCAGTGTCCTGTTTATACGCTCCCCCTACTAGCCTAACCCCCGTTAGGCTATTTTTTTGCCTGCTATCAATTCGATTGCGTATTAGCACACGAAAGTGAGCTGCTCGACCGATGCGCTATTCATTTAAGTCGCTAGTACAAAGCACTCACTTAACTAGAGTTCCTTAGATACAGAGTGTTACTGCCTAGAGTCAACGAAGAATTCCAGAGCGAATAGAGAAGCCTATGCATGTTCATCTGTACCCACCTATCCCGCTTCAATTATGCAGATAATTATTGTTATTGGTCAGGGCATAGCTGATGGCAAAAGCGCAGTGTTGAAAGTGTTGTGCTGCGCGATACAGCGGGTGTATTGGATAAAGCGGGGGTATTGGATAAAGCGGTGGGTGAAATAACCCCAGACACATAGTTCGTATAAAAGAAAGCCGCTGTAGGCAGCGGCTTTCTTAAGCGTAAATCAGTACGGGTTAGCCTTGCATTTCTTCCAGCTCTTTGCCTCGCGTTTCCTGTACTAGCTTGAACACAAAGACAATGGATATCAAAGCGCCGAGTGCGTATATGCTGTACGCACCTGCTAGCCCGATAGAAGCCAAAAATATAGGGAAGGTGAAGGTCACTATAAAGTTAGCGCCCCACTGAGCAAAGCCTGCCACGGCCAAACCGGAACCACGGATTTGATTAGGGAACATTTCCCCTAACATCACCCACATGACAGGGCCCCAAGACAGGTTAAAGAAAAACACATAAGCATTTGCGGCAATAAGTGCAATTACGCCTTGATCTCCCAAACTCAAGTTGCCATTAGCATCAAGGCCGGAGTTAGCAAAAATGTACACCATGGTGCCAAGAGCAAATGTCATGCCCACAGAACCAATCAACAAGAAGGGTTTGCGCCCGACTTTATCAATCAGGAACATAGTCACAAATACGGCTGCAATGCTCACTGCACCACTTATCACGTTGATCATTAACGCATCGGACTCTGAGAACCCAGCTGCCTGCCATAAAACAGCGCCGTAATAGAACACCACGTTAATACCGACTAACTGCTGAAATACAGCCAGACCTATACCGACCCACATAATAGGGCGTATTTTACCGCTCACCTTGTCAATCAAGTCAGTCAGCTTCGGCTTAGATCCTTGCGTTTCACGAGATGCTTCAATTTCTTGCAATTTGGTTTGCCCTTGAGCATCGCCGTACAAGGCATTTAACACCCGCTTGGCTTTTTCAGTGTTTTTACTCATTACCAAATAACGCGGGCTTTCTGGAATAAACATTAACGCCACAAGAAAAAGCGTTGCGGGAATTAGCTCGATCCAGAACATCCAGCGCCATGCTTGATAGCCCATCCAAAACTCGGCAGTGGATGAGCCAGCAATATTCGCGAGAAAGTAATTACTCACAAAAGCAGAAAATAGACCGAAGATGATGGCCACTTGTTGCACTGATGACAACGTGCCACGAAAACGCGCCGGCGCAATTTCACTGATATAGGCAGGTGCCATGACTGACGCTGCACCTACGGCTAAACCACCCAGAATACGATAAACCACAAATTCCATCGATGACGTTGAAACACCCGAGCCCCAAGCGCTGATAATAAAGAATATGGCTGCTGTAATGAGCAAAGGGCGACGTCCAAATCTATCCGCTAAGCGCCCGGCACTAAATGCGCCAACAGCGCAACCTAGCAGCATGCTTGATACATTGAAGCCAGTACCTGCATTATCGGAATTAAATGCACCTTGCAATCCATCAACCGTACCATTTATGACGCCGCTGTCGAAGCCAAATAGGAACCCCCCTATCGTTGCAACGCAACTGACAAGAATGATCATCAGTGTATTTTCGTTATTTTGAGACAAAACCTATTCCTCTTTCATATCTCTGGTGGATAACGCCTGATTAAAGCTTTATTTATTGGTAACTTATAAGCTTGAATTGGGCGTTACTAAGTAAAAAGCCTGAACACAGGTTCAGGCAAAAATATCGTTATTGATAATAAGCTTGGTAAGGGACAATCGTGCCATCCTCGTTATATTTCAGCTCTGCCATCTTCACACTCCGTAAGTGGGTTTGCCCTTTTGATAACGTGCTATCGTGATAGAACAAATACCATTTGCCTTGAAACTCAGCGATAGAATGATGATTCGTCCAACCGATAACGGGGTCAAGTACCACCCCCTTAAAGGTATATGGCCCCATGAGGTTCTCACTCATGGCATAAACAATTTTGTGCGTATCGCCAGTCGAGTAAGACAGATAGTAATTTCCTTGATACTTATGTACCCAAGCGGCTTCAAAGAACCGGCGCTCTAAATCCCCCTGTTTAATGGGCTTGCCGCTTTCATCTAAAATCATGATGTCTTGTGGCTCACCATCCATAGACACCATGTTATCTGCTAGCTTCACGGCCTTGGGCATCAGGGCTGGTGCATCATCTGCAGGGTAGTCATCTTGGGAACTGTATTCACCTTTTGTCCAGCGCTGCAATTGGCCTCCCCAAATGCCACCAAAGAACAAATAGTGCTGTTGGTCATCATCCTCAAATACGGCGGGATCCATGCTAAAGCTACCGGCCATTGGCTCTGCTTCAGGCGTAAACGGGCCAACAGGTGAATCACTTGTAGCCACACCGATACGAAAAATATCTTGTTGGTCTTTTAACGGAAAATAGAGGTAATACTGGCCGTTTTTGCTGGCAGCATCAGGCGCCCACATTTGACGACCCGCCCAAGGCACATCATCAACAGATAGCGCTACGCCATGTTCAGTCACTTCCCCGCCGACTTCATTCATGGACAGGATATGGTAATCACGCATGGCGAAATGATCACCGTTATCATTTTGTGGGATGCCCGCCTCGTAATCGTGTGACGGGTAGATATACAACTTACCGTCAAACACATGTGCAGAAGGGTCTGCGGTATATATATTGCTGACTAAAGGTAAAGATTTAGAACCATACTCATCCAAGCCTTTGTGCTCTACCTTTGCCGTTTTTTGTTGATGTGTTGCAGGCGCGTTCGAGCTCGCAGTAGTTTGCAACGTATCGCTTGCGGCTTCTTTGTGGCTAGATTGTTCTGAACAACCTGAAAGCATTGCGGCACTTAAAGCCAATAGAGTTAAATAACGTGTGTGCACTGTAATGTCCTACTATAAATTGGTTATAGTCATGTTAACCATATGTGACAAACCCTGTCTAGCACACCCCATTCAAATACCCTTATATGACAAAAATAGTAAAGCCTGAATTAAAAAGCGCAATCTGGCTCTGATCAAAATTCAAAGTTAAATCCGTGCTCACAGAGCTTTTGATACACCACCATATCAAATCGATATAGGCTGGCAGCACGGTGCATCACGCCCTGCTGTTTTTCTTCACAATCAATTAAAAGATTCATCTTCAAAATTTTTCGTCTGAAATTCGGCTTATCGAGTTTTACGTCTAGGATCGCCTCGTACACTTCTTGTAACTGTAATAACGTGAATTTTTCTGGCAATAGGTTGAAGCCAACAGGTTCGTGACGAACTTTGTTTTTAAGGTGAGATAAAACAGCTTTAACGATAGTGCTGTGATCGTAAATCAAGGTCGGTAGATTATGTACATCACACCATTCAACATGCGACGCGGTGCCGCCAGGCATCATCTTATATAAATCAGGGCGCACCAACGCATAATAAGCAATAGTGACAACGCGCTCCGCTGGGTAACGCTGAACCTCACCGAATGCACGAAATTGCTCTAGGTACATGTCGTCCACGCCAGTAATCATTTTCAAAATGCGCTTAGCCGCATTATCGATTGATTCATCGTACGAGACCCATCCACCTAATAATCCCCACTGACCTTGGGCTAATCCTGCGTTATATTTTGCGGTTAACACCATCAATCGGCCGTTTTCAATTCCCAAAACCACATTATCTACTGACAAGGCTTCAATCATATGAGGCTTAGATGAGTCATTGTTTTTTTTATCCAATTGCTTTCCCCCAAGCTCTAACATTTTCCAATAAACACATTGATAGACACATCAAAGTGCATCTTAAACAAAATCATTCTATTAACAATCAGTAAACAAACAGCCCTCTGTTTGTTTTTTAGACAAAAAATGCATTTTTACTAAAATATAATAATTGATTTACAAATTGTCACAATGACCATTATGATTTCATCTCGTTACACTAGTCAATAGCGTGGGATATTCCGGCAACCAAAGAGTGCCAACGTCGTCCCCCATTACTTTCAGTGCCAAATAGGGATTTAATATGAGAATGTGTTCGATCAAAAGCGTGCTTGCTGTGGGCTTGGCCTCCTTAGCATTTAATAGCCTTGCAGCCAGCGGTTACCAAGACGCCAGTTTGCCCACCGAACAAAGGGTAAGTGATTTATTGCGTCAAATGACCCTGCAAGAAAAAGTCGCCCAGCTACAAACCGTGTGGCACGAAGGTCGTGAACTAAAAGGACCAAATGGTGCATTTAGGACCAGCAAGGCCGAAAAAATACTGCCATTGGGCATAGGCCACATTGCTCGTCCCAGTGAAGATCTATCACCCGCGGATACCGTTAAATACACCAATGCGATTCAGAAGTGGTTAATCAATAACACCCGTTTATCCATTCCGGCAATTTTTCATGAAGAAGCGTTACATGGCCATGCCGCCAGTGAGGCCACGAGTTTCCCACAAGCAATTGCTATGGCCAGCACATGGGACCCACAGTTAATTTACGATATATATCAAGCCAGTGCGCAAGAAGTGCGCGCCCGCGGTGGCAACCAAGCCCTGACCCCAATTCTCGATGTTGCTCGCGACCCTCGTTGGGGCCGGATAGAGGAAACCATGGGCGAAGACCCATATTTAATCGGTGAGTTAGGTGTTTCCGCTGTAAAAGGCTTTCAAGGTGATGAGCAAAATATTCCTGAAAATCGTGTTATGGCGACGCTTAAGCACCTTGCCGGACACGGCCAACCGACAGGCGGCTTAAATATCGCCCCCGCGCCAATTGGCGAACGCGCCCTTCGCGAAGTATTTTTATTTCCCTTTGAAGCAGCAGTAACATTAGCCCACGTAGGCAGTGTGATGGCGTCTTACAACGAGATAGATGGCGTTCCCTCTCACGCAAATAAAATGTTGTTAACCGATATTCTGCGCGATGAATGGGGCTTTGATGGCCTACTAGTCAGTGATTACTATGCGATCAATGAGCTTATCACCCGTCACGGATTAGCGGGCACCAAAGAAAATGCCGCTATCATGGCACTGAATGCCGGTGTCGATGTGGAAATGCCAGACCGAGATGCCTTTCCTCTGCTTGAAAAACTGGTGAATGACAAAAAAGTATCCATGCAAAAAATCGATACTGCGGTGGCGCGCATTCTGCGTGAGAAATTCAAATTAGGCTTATTCGAAAACCCTTATACAGATGAAAGCGCAGTCAACGCTATTGTTGGCAGCCAAGCGCACCGTGACTTAGCGCAGACCACAGCTGAAAAAGCCATGGTGCTGTTAAAAAATGATGGGGTACTTCCGTTAGATAAAACCAAAATAAAAAGCGTGGCGGTCATTGGCCCCCATGCTGATGAAACCTTATTAGGAGGCTACAGCGATATTCCACGTCAAACGGTGACCATTCTAGACGGATTGCGTAACAAATTAGGTAAAAACGTCAAGGTCGCGTTTTCTCGTGGTGCCCTTATTACACAAGACATTGAAGACCCATCACCCGCGTCAGTAAAAGCGCAAAGCTACGCTAAAGAGCGCTGGAACAAAGAGAACATGAAGCTTGCCGATTTGAGCAACGCTCAAGCACTTATTGATGATGCAGTTGCCCTGGCCAAGCGCAGCGATGTCGCCGTGGTCGTGGTGGGCTCAAATGAAGGGAGCTCCCGTGAAGCCTGGGCTGAAAATCACTTAGGGGATCGTGATTCATTGCATTTATTGGGTACACAGCACGAACTGGTTGAAGCGATTTTAGCCACGGGCACACCGACTGTGCTGATCCTGTCAAATGGTCGCCCCCTTACATTAGGTAACCTGTATCAAGACGCTCCTGCAATTATTGAAGCTTGGTATTTAGGGCAAGAAACGGGTACCGCAGTAGCAAATGTACTCTTTGGTGACGTAAACCCTAGTGGTAAATTGCCCTTAACCCTGCCGAAAACGATTGGTCAGCTACCTGTGTTTTACAACCACAAACCATCCGCCAAGCGTGGTTATATTTTTGGTGACACCGCTCCTGCATTCGCCTTTGGCCATGGGTTGAGTTACACCACGTTTGACTATGGTGATTTGTCCATTGATGCCGTAAATGCCACAGCGAACGGCACTGTAAGCGCAAGCTTTACACTAACCAACAGCGGCAATGTTGACGGCGAAGAAGTAGCTCAGCTGTATATTCGCGATGTGTTTTCCAGTGTGACTCGCCCTGTGAAAGAGCTAAAAGGCTTCAAGCGAGTAGCACTTAAAGCAGGTGAGAGCAAGAAGGTCACATTCGAATTACCGGTCAATCTATTGGCGTTTTACGATGCACAGATGCGTTTTGTGGTCGAGCCAGGTGAAATAAAGCTGATGATCGGCAGTGCTTCAGATGATGTACGTTTAGAAGACACATTTGAAATTACTGGCGAAATTAGTGAAATACAACAAGCGCAAAAAGCTTATTTGACCAAAGTGAGTGTGCAATAGTCTTTCGCGACAAAGTACACGCCAAAACATGAAAAAACGGCCATGAATGGCCGTTTTTTCTTTTTATATTCGCAAGCTAGCGCTCAATGCTCTTCTAAAGCGAAATAACCGAGTCACGCCAAACCAGCTCAGGCTCAAACACGTGGCTGATGTTGGGTTGATTAGCCTGATAAATATTCTTTAAGATCCAACTTGCAGCCATTTTCCCCATGTCCTGCACAGGGTAATTTACAGTAGACAACTTCGGGTACATGTACTGGGCTAACAATACGTTATCGAACCCCATGACCGATATATCGTTAGGCACGGCCATGCCTTTGTCCCGCGCTGCCTGCATTGCACCGGCGGCCATCTCATCGTTGGCGCACACCACGGCACTAAACGGGATATTTTTATTCAGTAGCGCCAGCATGCATTCATTGCCCCCTTCCTCTTGGAAGTTACCTTCACTCAGCAACGCGTCGTTACAGGTAATGCCAAACTCAGAGAGCGCTTCTTGATGCCCCAAGTAACGGTTGCTGGCATCCATTTTCCATAACGGTCCTGAAATATAGGCAATGTCACGGTGACCATTTTCTAGCAAGGCCTTGGTGGCTAAGTAGCCCCCACGACGATTATTGAGACTGATACAGTTATCAGCAATTTGCGGGATGTAACGGTTAATTAGAATAAAGGCGTGTTGAGTTTTAGCTAGCTCGATGAGGTATTCGTCACTGACTGCTTCAACGTGCAAAATAAGTGCGTCGCAGTTACGGTCTATCAAAAACTCGATACCGTCTTTTTCACTTTCTGCATCACTGTGCCCAGCAGCGATAATAACGTGCTTGCCCGCCGTGCGAAGTTGCTTTTCTATGCCGCTCATCATGGCGCCGTAAATAGGGCCATGTAATTCAGAGACTAAAATCCCCACGCTATTAGAACAATTTGACGCCAACGAGCGCGCAATAGAACTAGGGCGATAGTTTAGCGCCTCCATGGCTTTGGTGACTTTCTCTCGGGTTTTTTCACTGACCCGGGTACCACCATTCATCACCCTAGATACCGTCGCTAAAGACACCCCCGCGAGTTCTGACACTTGATAAATTGTCGCCATAACCTGTTGTTTTCACCTCAAATATACCTTGCTCGAAAATATCAAACGGCCTCTTTGACTATGCTCCGTTGAATTTCCGTCACTCTAATATCGTCAAGTTTATAACGACTCATGACCCAAGATACAATGATAAAAGCCACTGCAGGGAAAATAGTAAAAGACAATAGTATGCCCTGAACCGCTTCAGCGCTTTGGGTTGTATCAGCTTGGTAACCATAATACGCCAACAACCAACCTACTATTGCGCCACCTACAGCAAGGCCAAGCTTGATGAAAAACACCACCGAAGAGTACGTCATACCTGTGATACGAATACCCGTTTTGAACTGACCGTAATCCACCGTATCCGCGATTTTAGCCCATAACAAAGGCGTGCCCATTTGCAGAAATACATTACCAATAAAATAAACTACAAAGGCTAAAATTAACTGATCAGGTTGGACCCAATAACTCCCTACACAAATGACTGCTGCGATAAACAATACCCCAGTGTACACCTTGATTTTGCACAGACGTTTGACCACGCTAGGGGCAACCGCGCAACCAATAATATTGCCAATCATGCCTAGGGTAATAAAGGCGGTAATTAAGTCTTCCCGTAGTAAGAAGTATTTAACGTAGTAAATCGCTAAGGTGTTACGCATTACCATGCCAATCAACACAAAAAAGGCCACGCCGGATAAAATTCGCCACTGATCGTTCTTCCACAACGACGCCATGTCTTGCTTAAATGTAGAATCTTGTTTCGGCGCAGCGACACGCTCTTTGGTACCGGCAAAACAAACTAAAAACATCAGTACGCCAACAGCACTCATCGCGGCAATTGTTAACTGATACCCTTTGGCTTTATCCCCCGCGCCAAACCATTCCACTAAAGGAAGCGTGCAGGCCGTGACAATTAAGCCTCCAAGCATGCCAAAAACGAATCGGTAAGACTGAACAGAGACGCGCTCTTTGGGGTCCCCGGTGATCACGCCGCCCAGTGCAGAGTAAGGAATGTTGATTGCGGTGTAGGCAATCATTAACAATGCGTATGTGGCAAAGGCATAGACCATCTTGCCCTGCTCACTGAAGTCAGGTGTGGTGAACGCCATGACACTTATCACCCCAAACGGCAACGCTAACCACAGTAAATAAGGGCGAAATTTACCGTATTTTGTTTCCGTGCGATCCGTCATAGCCCCCATCAAAGGGTCTGTCACTGCATCGAAAATACGCACCACTAAAAACAGCGTGCCCACCACCGCCGGTGAGATACCAAAAATGTCGGTATAGAAAAATGACAGAAACAGCATCACGGTTTGAAAGACAATGTTACTGGCAGTATCCCCTAGCCCATAAGCAATTTTTTCTTTAACGCTAACCATGCTGACTCCTTTGCGACTAAGCGCTTTTAGCTAAGTGGCGACGACTGATAAAATCTCGATATGCCAACCCGCTGGCCTTGATGGTGCGCTGCTGTGTATCATAATCTACGTAGACAATTCCGAAACGTTTCTCGTACCCTTCGGCCCATTCAAAATTGTCCATTAAACTCCAAGCGAAATAGCCTCGAATATCGACGCCCTGCTCGGCTGCATCGCTTACGGCTTGCAGATGACCTTGGAAATACTCAATACGATCGGTATCTTGTACCTGCCCATCAACGAAGGTATCTGCCATGGCGGCGCCATTCTCAGTGATGTACACAGGTGGAAGCGTATATTGTTTGTTTAGTTGCAACAGGATGTCAGTCAAACCCTGTGGGTAAACCTCCCAGCCCATCTCGGTAAAAGGCAGAGATTCGTCAACCCATTTATGCCTATCGTTGCTACCAACCCCCTCATATACCTCGCGGGTATAATAGTTAAGCCCGAGGTAATCTAGCGGCTGACAAATAAGCTCCATATCGCCTTCTTTCACTGGCGGTAGTTCTTCTTTAGATAATGTGTTGATTGACTCAGGGTAACGCCCTTCAAGCACGGGCATGGCATACCAATGGTTCAGGTTTTGATCCGCCGCCCATGCCGCATTTTTATCTTTCTCGCTATCGGTTTTGGGGTAGCACGGGCTCACATTTAAAACGATACCATTTAGGGTGTTTGGGCTGTTTTTAGCAAGTATTTGCATACCCAACCCATGCGCAAGCAACAGGTGATGCGCAGCTTGCTTGCCGTAGGCTTTGCTTTTTAAACCTGGAGCATGAATGCCCAGTTCATATCCTAAATACGCGCTGCAAAAGGGTTCATTCAAGGTGGAGTATGAAAAAACTCTATCCCCAAATGCTTGAGTGATTAAATCTACATAATCACGAAAGTGATAAGCCGTCTCACGATTCAGCCACCCACCTTTGTCTTCTAGGTGTTGAGGCAAGTCCCAGTGATATAGCGTCACATAGGGCTTAATATTTTTCTGATTTAGGGCATCCAATAACTGGATATAAAACGCCACGCCTTGTGGGTCTAACTCACCGCTTTGTGTTATCACTCGCGGCCAAGAAATTGAAAAACGATATGCGTCTACTTCAAGAGACTCAATTAGCGCTAAATCCTGTTGCCAAAGATTGAAATGATCACATGCCACTAGCCCATCAGAACCGTCTTTGATCTTGTCTGGCGTGGCACAAAAGATATCCCAAATACACGGTCTGCGTGAATCGGCAGCCCCCTCAATTTGAAAGGCTGCGGTAGCGACACCATAGGTAAAGTCGGCTTGGTTGAGTGGAGAAGATTCTGCGAGGGATATTTTCATAATTAACTTAATCGTTGCCTAGGGTAAATATAAGATTACAAGAATACAGATTGCGCATCTGATGTTACCAAAACCTTTATTTGATTTGACGCAAAGATAAAAAACCAAATGAAAGCGCTTACATTTATGTTATTCCTTTGTTACGCTTAGGTCAACAAAACAAGCTCAACTTGCTAAATTGACCTTAACCTGACAGGTAAAAAACATGATAAACCCAACCACCGCAGTGCCCGCTCAGTCAGTAAACGGCGCGGCGACGCCCAACTATCGTTTTGCGTTAACCTCCTTAACCTCGTTGTTTTTTATGTGGGGTTTTATTACTGCCATGAACGATGTGCTTATTCCTCACTTGAAGGGTGTATTTTCACTCAGTTACACCCAAGCTATGTTAATTCAATTCTGCTTTTTCGGTGCCTACTTCTTGGTGTCTGTACCCGCTGGCTGGTTAGTTAAACGTATAGGTTTTCAACGAGGTATTAGCGCTGGCTTGCTTGTGGCTTGCATAGGGTGTTTACTGTTTGTGCCTGCAGCCACCAGCCACGCCTACTGGATATTCCTAAGCGCCTTATTTGTGCTGGCCTCTGGCATCACTATTTTGCAAGTGGCGGCGAATCCGATTGTCACCCTACTGGGAAAACCAGAAACAGCATCAAGCCGACTCACCTTGACACAAGCATTCAACTCTTTGGGTACGACTTTGGCCCCTATCATTGGCGGAATATTGATTTTCTCGGTGATAGATGAAAGTAACATGACGGCAGACAGTGTTATTTTGCCCTACGTCATGTTGGCCGCTGTGCTGTTTTTTCTCGCTATTATTTTTTTAAAAATAACCCTGCCCGACACCAGTCCTGCCGAAACAGTCGATACAGCTAATAGCCAGAGCACGACGACAGGCAGCCCACTACAACATCGCCATCTTACATTGGGCGCTGTGTGTATTTTTATTTACGTGGGTGCAGAGGTGTCTATCGGTAGTTTCATTGTTAATTTCTTAGGCGAGCAACACGTTGCAGGTTTAGCCGAATCAACCGCAGCGACTTACCTAAGTTATTACTGGGGCGGTGCCATGGTGGGTCGCTTCATTGGTGCCGCCGTGATGCAAAAAATTCCAGCGGGCAAGTTACTCGCATTCAACAGTGTTTGCGCCATGGGCCTTATTGCTTTAGCTATATCATCAAGTGGTTCGCTGGCTATGTGGGCAATATTAATGGTGGGCTTATTCAACTCCATCATGTTTCCAACGATTTTCAGCTTAGCCTTAGCGGGCCTTGGCGATTTAACCAGTCGCGGCTCAGGCGTTTTATGTTTAGCCATTGTCGGCGGTGCGATTGTGCCAGTACTGCAAGGCATATTAGCTGACAGTATTGGCCTGCAATTATCCTTTGTATTGCCACTGGTTTGTTACTTGTATATCGCTTTTTATGGTGTGCAAGGCTCAAAACCAACTCCATCAACATCAGTCTAACTTTTTAACGAGATTTCCATTATGAACCTAAAATTTAATCACGCGCTGATGTTGGGGGCCACCTCCCTGAGCCTGCTGTTAGCCGGCTGTAGCCAATCTACTTCAGAAAACGTGACCACATCAACGGCAAAAATAGCTGACAGCACAGACAACGCAAACGTCATCGAAATTTGGCCCACGTTAGACATAGCGGTTAAACGTGACGATAAAATTGAACAGCGTGTCGCGGATATTCTCAACACCATGACACTAGCGCAAAAAGTGGCGCAAACGATTCAACCTGAAATCCGTGACATTACGCTAGAAGACATGCGTACCTACGGGTTTGGCTCTTATCTTAATGGCGGCGGTGCATTCCCTAATGGCGACAAACACGCTAACCCCAGTGACTGGGTTGGCTTAGCAGAGGAAATGTATCAAGCATCCATTGATGACAGCGTAGATGGCTCAACCATCCCCACCATGTGGGGCACAGATGCAGTACATGGCCACAACAATGTTATTGGCGCAACACTCTTCCCCCACAACATTGGGTTGGGCGCGACTCATAACCCCGCACTCATTGAAGAAATTGCCAAAGCCACCGCAGAAGAAGTGCTCGCCACAGGCATAGATTGGATTTTCGCGCCCACGGTCGCCACGGTTCGTGATGACCGTTGGGGCAGAACATACGAAGGCTATTCTGAAGACCCTGAAATCGTCAGAGACTACTCAGCCTCTATCGTAAAAGGCTTACAAGGCAGTGCAAACAGCAACTTCCTTGGCGATCGTCAGGTTATCTCAACCGTTAAACATTTCATTGGTGATGGCGGTACGGTGGGCGGTGACGATCAAGGTAACAATATTGCTGATGAGCAAACCCTGTTTGATATTCATGCCCAAGGATACGTGGGCGGTTTAACCGCTGGTGCGCAAACCGTAATGGCATCGTTTAATAGCTGGAATGGCGATAAGGTTCACGGTAATCGTTACCTACTGACCTCAGTGCTAAAAGAACGCATGGGCTTTGACGGCTTCGTGGTGGGTGACTGGAATGGCCATGGGCAGATTCCTGGTTGCAGTAACGAAAGCTGCCCTCAGGCAATGAATGCCGGCCTTGACGTATACATGGTGCCAACAGGCGCATGGAAACCGTTGCTGGAAAACACCATCGCTCAGGTAAAATCAGGGGAGATCAGCCAAGCTCGTCTCGACGATGCTGTCACTCGCATTTTACGGGTTAAGCTTCGCGCTGGCTTGTTCGATAAACCTGCTCCAGCGGAACGGGTTTTATCAGGCAATAAAAACATCATCGGCTCACCTAAACATCGAGCCGTTGCCCGTCAAGCTGTGCGTGAGTCACTTGTGTTATTGAAGAACCACCAGCAAGTTTTACCACTTTCTCCTAGTGCCAATGTGCTCGTAGCAGGTGGGGGAGCGGATAATATCGGCCAACAATCAGGCGGCTGGAGCATTACATGGCAAGGCACGGGTAACACCAACCAGGATTTCCCGGGCGGTACCTCAATTTATCAAGGCATTGAGCAAGCTGTTACTCAAGCAAATGGTAACGTCGAGCTTGCAGTTGATGGCAAATTCACTCAGCAACCTGATGTGGCGATAGTGGTATTTGGCGAACAGCCCTATGCAGAAGGCAATGGCGACCTAGACAACCTAGAATATCAACGCGGCAATAAAACAGATTTAGCCTTACTTAAATCACTGAAAGCCCAAGGTATACCGGTAGTTTCGGTGTTTTTAACCGGGCGCCCGCTGTGGGTTAACCCTGAATTGAATGCCTCTGATGCGTTCGTGGTTGCTTGGTTGCCAGGTACAGAGGGCGCTGGTGTCGCAGATGTATTATTCACTTCAGCGAACGGCGACATTCAGCATGACTTCAGCGGTCAGCTGTCTTTCTCATGGCCGAATAGCCCTACCCAAACCAACATTAATCGTTTCGATACAAATGATTCGCCATTACTACCCTACGGATTCGGTTTGCATTATGGCGACAAAAGCACCTTGGATATGGCACTTCCTGAGCAAGTTGCAAACGATAATGCCCAAGCCTTAACACCTCTTGCGATATACGATAGAAGTGTTCAAGCCCCATGGAAAATGGCGCTGGTGACAGCAGAAAAAAGCGCAACGGTAGCCAGTAGCATGTTAGAAAATGGTGGGCTTAAATTCAGAACCATAGACAGACGCGTTCAAGAAGATGCATTCAAAATAGACTGGTTACAGCCAAATGCCGGTCAGGTGCGCATCTATCATGACTTCCTACAGGATTTGCGCAGCTACACCGAAGCAAGCAGTGTGATGCAGTTTGACTACAAAGTGAATTCTGCCATCAACGCCCCTGTATGGTTACAACTTAACTGCGCTGGAGCATGCGCTAGCGACATAGATTTGAGCTCAAACCTAAAACAAAAACAAACATGGCAAACCATGAGCGTAGATTTAGCGTGTTTTACCCTAAGCGCAATAGACTTTTCCAAGGTTGGGATCCCTTTTGCGCTCAGCTCAGAAGGCCCGATGAGTCTTTCCCTGTCTGACATCCGCATAGTACCGGACTCTGCCAGTGATGCTGACATAAGCTGCCCTGCTAAGTAATTAAATCACTCGGATTACAGCCCACAGTCTAGGTAACACAAGGCCTCGCACTTCGAAATGCGAGGTCTTGTGACGCAAACAAGGCAAGCGGCAAAATAGTTATCAATAATCAGTGCATTATGACTATTTCAGACCGCTTTATTTAAAAAAAATGGTGATAACTTGCCGCATTTTCGAAAAGTTATCACGCTTGATGTTAATTATTTGTTGATCTGGATTAACAAATAACTTAACCTAAATGAAAGCGCTTACATAAGTGCATTTTTTAAAATTGTAAATGAAAGCGCTTACAACTAACTCGTTCATCGACAACCGGGAACACACATGAAAGCTAAAACATTTTATAAAACACGACTCGCGAGCAGCATATCAGTGCTGTTAGGTGCCACTATGCTAGCACCTGCTGTAGCTCAAGAAGCGAGCGAAAGCGACGTTGAAGTGATTAACGTTACGGGTATACGTGGCAGCATGATCAAGTCTTTAGACGTTAAACGCTCATCAACAGGTATTGTTGATGCGATCAACGCCGAAGATATTGGTAAGTTCCCGGACAGTAACTTAGCGGAGTCGTTACAACGCATCTCTGGTGTCGCAATCGACCGTAACAATGGCGAAGGTAGCCAGGTGACGGTGCGCGGCTTTGGTCCGACCCGTAACCTAGTGACGTTGAATGGACGCCAACTGCCAACAACCACAGGTGAACGTTCATTTGACTTCGCTAACTTAGCGGCAGAAAGCGTTAGCGGCGTGGAGGTATACAAAACGTCTCAAGCACATGTGCCCACCGGTGGTATCGGTGCAACGATTAACATTACTACGTTGCGCCCGCTTAATAACCCAGGTATGCATGCCACTATCAGTGCTCAGGCACTTGATGACACCTCGACGCAAAGTGGCTCTGTTACGCCAGAATTGTCTGGCCTATATTCAAACACGTCTGACGATGGAAAATTTGGTGTCGCTATTTCAGCCAGTTACTCAGAGCGTGAAAGTGGCAGCCAAAAAGCCAGTGTGGGAACAGGCTGGCGTAGCTTCCCTGGTATTGCTGATAATGACTGGTCAGGTAGCAATGCGGCATGGGGCGGCGTAGCAAAAGACGATACCCAAACGAACCGTCCGGGTGATGATGATATTTACTCCGTTCCACAAACGACTATTTACCAATTTGAAGAGCAACAACGTACCCGAACTAACGCCCAGTTAGTCTTGCAATACAGCCCTGTTGATGACTTTACTGCGACTGTCGATTACACCTATGTTAATCGTGATATTGATACCCAATGGAACAACGTATCAGCATGGTATGGCTTTGGCGCATCTGAAAACGTCTGGTCTGACGGCCCTATCGCGTCACCTCTTTTATACTCAGAAACCTATGCCACGCCAACTGACCTTTCAATGGGTGCGTCTGACGCTGGCACGCGAGACAGAACAGATTCAATCGGTGTCAATCTAGATTGGCAAGTCAACGACAGCCTAAGCCTAGAGCTGGACTACCATAATTCAGAAGCTAAGAACACACCAAACAACCCGCTTGGTTCTAGCAACCAGTTGGCCATGGCGGGCTTTGTGCGTACTTCAGCAGCAACAGATTTTACCGGTGATTACCCTGTATTAGCAGTAGGTGGCGGTAACGCGATACAACCGTCTGACATGATTGTCACCGGCAGCGTATTTACCAATGAGCGCAACACAGCTGAAATCGAACAAACCCAACTTCGCGGTGAATATGTGTTCGATAATGGCGGCAGTATCGATTTCGGTGTGTCGTTAACCGACGCCAGCAATCATAGCCAAGAAGTTAACGTTCAGCGCAATAACTGGGGCGGCGAAGGGACTGCAGGTCAGTTTGACGATGCTTTATTCCCTCGTGAAACCATTCACGACAAATTTGACGACGTAGACGGTGGCAACTTTAACGACTTCGGCCCTGAAAACTACGACATTTTAAATACCTACTTTGCCTTTGACTTTGAAGGTATTCGTTCAGCTGCTGAGGCTTTATTTACACCGGCATCATTCGCCGATGGCACCTTAGTCGGCGATTGCGGCTCGTTATTCTGCCCGTCTAGTGACTACGCAGCAGCGACGGATCAGTTAACCGAAGAAGAAATGACCGCTGTGTATCTTCAATACAACTACCAAGGTGAAATTGGCGATATGCCATACGATGTTCACGTTGGTCTACGTTACGAAGAAACGGACATTACCGCCACCTCTGCCGTGCCAGAATACAACGGCTCGCGCTGGGAAGGCACAACAGAAGTCACCCTTCTGGCCAGCGGCATTCAAGAATTTCAAACCCGAACAGGCAGTTATACGCATACCCTGCCTAGCATTAACTTCAATATTGAAGTGGTGGAAGATGTCATGCTGCGTGCGGCATATAGCGAAACCATTGGTCGCCCAAGTTATGGTGACATGATTGGCGGGCAAACATTGAACCAAGGCGCACGTATTACTGGCGGCACAGGTAATACCGGTGACCCAGGCTTGAAGCCACTTGAGTCAAACAACATCGATTTATCCGCCGAGTGGTATTACGCAGAAGGCAGCTATGCATCAGTGGGTTACTTCACCAAAGACGTGACTAACTTTATTTCTACTGCACCGATTTCAACTACGTTTGACATTGTCAATCCTGCTGATGGCCCGTATCAAACTGAAGCACTCGCGGCAGTCGGTAACGACGGCTTAGCCCAGCGCGAATACATCTTTGCCACTTACGGCGCAACTGACCCTAATGTGTACAAAGATGACAGTGGCAACATTATCATTGTTGGCAACCCAGACACTGATGCTGCAATGAACTTTGATATATTCACCCCAGTGAATGATTCAGAAGAGCGTACCTTTGATGGCTGGGAATTTACGCTGCAACACTTGATTGGTGACACAGGTTTTGGTTTGTTCACTAACTACACCTTAGTGAATACCGAGAATGAATATGATAATTTCGTTATTGGTGATCAAGTAGCCGAGCAAGGGATCAGTGATACCGCCAACTTTGTGGCCTTCTATGAAGCGAATGGTTTCTCAGCGCGGATTGCATACAACTGGCGTGATAAGTTCTATGTATCTGGCTTTCAAGGGGATGTGGGTCCAGCGCCTGTTTACACTGAAGAGTATAGCCAGATTGATTTCAATATCGGCTATGACGTACCTCAGATAAAAGGATTAAACGTGTTTATTCAAGGTATTAATATTACCAATGAATACAGCCGTAACTCTGGGCGTACTCAGATTGACGTGCTAGATGTTACCCAAACCGGTGCTCGGTACAGCGTAGGTGCACGTTATACCTTCTAACCGTTAGACATTTTCCCGTTATATTGTCTTACGTAAAAGATAAAAAACGCACATAACGAATAAAGGCCGCTTGGATGCATCTTGCTAAAAGCGGCCTCTGTGTTTTCAATAATCGAGGTTTAACATGGCCAATAACGTATTACTCAACAGTATTGAGCATCAAAATATTAAGGTTATCACTGAGCGTTCAGCCGATTACGGTGACAATGTGTGGTACGCCCTCACCTTTCCCAGTGAATTTAAAAGTTTGCAAACTTACTACCCTATCTTTTTCAATAAAGATGCAAACACGGGAGCGTTTTTCCCGGTAGTCTTGTTTGGCTTTGAACAACAGGAAAACCTCTTTCTACAGGATGGAAAGTGGGACGCTGCTTATATTCCATTAACCGTTGCTCGCCAGCCATTTCTTATCGGTAATCAAACCTTTGTAGAAGAGGGGCAAGAGAAAACTCAGCGCGTATTGCATATCGACTTAGACAACCCAAGAGTCAACACCGAGCACGGAGAAGCCTTGTTTCTAGAATACGGGGGTAATACCCCATATTTAGATAGTGTTGCCAATATGCTTGAGGTCATTCACCACGGTGTAAACGACTCCAAGGATTTTATCGATGCATTATTAGCCCACGAGCTACTTGAGTCCTTTACCCTTGAGGTGGGCCTAAATGATGGCTCTAGTCATCAGATGATAGGCTTTTACACCATTAACGAAGACAAGCTAAGCGAACTCAGTGCAGACGTCCTAAGTAAGCTGCATGCAAAAGGTTACTTGCAGGCGATTTATATGCAGATTGCATCTCATGGCAATATACGCCATCTATTGAATCGCAAAAATGCCAAACAAAGCGCAATGTAAGGCGCTAATCTCATCATTATATTAGCGAACATGGGTCAGTTTGTATGAGTCAACAAGCAAGCATTAAAGAGATCGCCAATTGCCATCCCGGCAATATTCCTGATTTTGTATTTAGCTCGAACGAACCTCTAGTGCTGCGTGACTTTGCAGCTGATTGGCCAGTGGTAAAAGAAGCCCGAAAATCCAGTAAACACGCCGCCGATTACTTGCGAGGGTTATACCGAGGCAACCCCGTATTTGCCTGTTATGGCCCGCCGGAGAATAACGGCCGCGTATTTTACAATGAACAAATGACTGGCTTTAACTTTCAAGGCTCAAAAGTCGATTTGAACCTAGTGCTAGACAAGTTATTCGAACAAGCGGCCCAGCAAAATCCGCCAACCTTTTATGTCGCCTCCACTGAAATCAATAGTGTATTACCAGAGTTTAACAGTTTAAATAATGCAGGCTTAGACCCGCTTAATCCACTGACTAGCATCTGGTTAGGCAACCAAACCAAGATTGCAGCCCATTATGACTTCCCCCATAACCTAGCGTGCTGCATTGCAGGGCGCAGGCGCTTTACGTTATTCCCACCCGAGCAGGTGGCAAATCTGTATATTGGCCCAATGGAGTTATCCCCAGGCGGGCAAGACATCAGTCTGGTAGATTTAGACAATCCTGACTTTGATACCTACCCCAAATTTCAACAAGCGCTGGATGCATCCCTTACAACGGAGCTCGCCCCTGGAGATGCGTTATTCATCCCCAGTATGTGGTGGCACCATGTGGCGGGGCTTGAGTCGTTCAACGCATTAATTACACATTGGTGGCGGGATACCCCCGCTTATTTGGGGCGCCCCGAGGCAGCTCTTGAATTGGCCATATTGAGTTTACGCAGCCTGCCAGACGCTCAGCGAAAAGCGTGGCAGAACTTGTTCGAGCATTACGTATTCGAGCCTGACTCATTAAAAGATGCGCATATACCGGCAGATGCCAAAGGCATGCTAACCCTACCGCTGGACTTGCCCAACGCTAAAAAAATCCGCGCGGGTTTGCTGAATAAATTAAAAGTATAAACTGAGCGACGTGTCGCACAAACAGGATAAACAGATGGATAAACAACCGATTAAACGTGTCGTCATTGCTGGCGGTGGCACTGCAGGCTGGATGGCTGCGGCTGCACTCTCTAAGTTACTGGGTAAGAATTTAACGGTTTCTCTGATTGAATCTGACGACATCCCCACAGTGGGGGTCGGTGAAGCGACTATACCGACTTTGCATATTTTTCATCGCTTACTTGGCATAAATGAACAAGAGTTTATGGCGGCCACCAATGCCACGTTCAAATTGGGCATTAAATTTGAAAACTGGAAAGCCCAAGGCGAAGACTACATTCACTCGTTTGGATTTCTAGGCCAGGGGTGTTGGGCCGCAGGTTTCCAACATTTTTGGCTTAAAGGCAAACAAAAAGGCATGGTCACACAAATTGGCGATTATGTGCCAGAGCATCTCGCCTCCCGTGAGGGCCGCTTTGCAGTGTTAGCCAATCAAGAGCAAAACCACGCGTATCATTTGGATGCAGGGTTATACGCACAGTTTTTACGAAAAATGGCCGAGCAGCATGGCTGTAAGCGTATCGAAGGTAAAATTCAAACGGTTAATCTAAATGAAAACTCAGGCGACATCAGTTCGCTCACACTCGCCTCTGGTGAGGTAGTAGAAGGTGATTTATTCATCGACTGCACGGGATTTCGTGCCCTTTTGATTGAGCAAGCGTTGCACACAGGCTTTGAAGATTGGAGCCACTGGTTACCGTGCGACAGCGCAGTCGCGGTACAAACTACCGCCAAGCCAAATCCTGTACCTTATACCCGCTCAATCGCTCGTGAAGCAGGGTGGCAATGGCGCATACCGCTACAGAATCGCACAGGCAATGGTTTAGTGTTTTGCAGCAAATACATGAGTGATGAGCAAGCCAAAGCGGTTTTGTTAGCCAATGTTGAAGGGGAGACCCTGAATGAGCCTAGAGTTATAAAATATAAAACCGGTACGCGGCGTAAACATTGGAACAAAAACTGTATTGCAGTAGGGTTGTCGTCTGGCTTTATTGAGCCGTTAGAGTCCACCGGTATTCATCTTTTTCAGCGCGCCATAGTGCGCTTGATGCTGACGTTTCCCTCAAACGGTATAGAACAAGCCGATGTAGATGAATTTAACACCCAGAGCCGCGCCGATGTGGAAGATATTAAAGACTTTATTATTTTGCACTATCATCAAACAGAGCGCACAGACGCGCCGTTTTGGCGTTATTGCAAAAGCATGCCGATACCCAATACGCTATCCCATCGCATGCAATTATTCGAAGGTACCGGAAAAGTCTTTAAAAAAGCCGAAGAGTTATTTGGTGAAACATCATGGATACAAGTTATGCTAGGCCAAGGCATCATGCCCAAACAATACCATCCCATAGTAGACATGATGAGTGACGATGAGTTACAACGCTTTTTGGATAATATTAAAAATAATGTGAAGCGCAAAGTGTCGAATTGGCCAGATGTTAACGACTTTATCCGTCACTATTGCCAAACCAAAATAGCCAGCTAATGGCATCGTCATTAAGGCTTAACCCAAATAGAAGCGTTAGTGTTAAATACATCGGTATTGAAAAAACGCCGGTTATTGTTATTGATGAACTATTGCTAAACCCAGAAGATATTGAAGTAAATGCCTGCGGCGATGTCGGCTTTAGCAGTGCTAAGAGCGGTTATTACCCAGGAACTCGCACAGAGCTGCCCAGAGATTACATCATTGAGATACTGCGAGCGACATACCGGCAAATAGCGCAAGTTTTTGCCATACCAAAAGCATTGCAACTTAAACCCCAAGCAGGCTACTACTCTTTGGTTGCGACACCCGAAAAGTATCTAAGTACTTTGCAACGCATTCCTCACTTTGATGCCGTGCAGCCTTATTATTTTGCCTTGCTTTATTACATCAGTCCCAGCCATCATGGTGGAACAGGCTTTTTTAGGGACAATGCAACTCAGTTCGAGCGTATCTCAGAAGAAAGAGAGCGGACTTATTTAAAATTTGCCGAACACTTCATCAATCGTATGGAAGAGCCTGCAGCGGGTTACATTACCGATTCCACCGAACAGTTTACTCTTTATGACAAAGTTGAGTATCGACCAAATCGATTAATCATCTATCCTGGCAATCTTTTGCACTCGGGCTTAATCAATCCAGTAACCGATATCAGTAGCAATCCAGCGCAAGGGCGTTTGACGGCAAACATCTTTATCGATTTTAAGTAACGCGCTATTGCCTTTGTGCTATGTCTAGCAAAATCGGATAGTGATCTGAAAACTGACGTGTCTGTGGCGTTTTGAGCACGCTTGCGCTGATACTACTGATGTTAGCATCCCGCTTCTTCATGAGGCTTAAATCAAAGGATGTCCACAACCGGTCTAACCTAAACAGCGGCCACGCGACGGGGAAAGTCGCTCGAACGGGGTTTTCATTTAAGACTTGGTTAATATCTTTGAACGCCTTGGTCATAAATTGCCATTCGTTAAAGTCTCCCCCTAACACAATGGGTATTTTTGAGCCCGCCATCTTTTCCCGTAGGTACTCAGCAAGCAAGGCAAATTGCTTGCGTCTTTCTTGTTTCTTCAGTCCCTTGTGGGTGTTTATGACTCTAAGGGGGCCTAAACTTGTGTCCAAGACCACCTCTTGAATATTACGCGGCTGAAACCCGCTTTGACTGACATCCAAAGTTCTTTTGGATAGTACCGGATAACGGCTCAGGACAGCATTTCCATACCAACCGCTGGATTCTTGCAAAGCGGGTGACGAGATAAGCTGAGTAAAGTGCCCTGCACATAATTGTTCAACATCGTCCTTAATGCTGCGCTCGGGCGGCCGCGTGTCCATTTCTTGGATTAGCGCAATATCCACACACTGACTCGCCAAAAACTGCCCTATACGTGCGTAGCTTTGCACTTTATCAACCCCAACGCCGCTGTGAATATTGTAAGTTACAATCCGCATAAATCTTAGCTCGCGTCTGCTTTTTTCAACTGATAAATGCGTGCTAACTTTTGGCATACGTAAATCATAAGCGCCCAGAAGGCGATACCCGCTACCAAATAACCTATGGTTTCAGGAGAAGGATTTGTAAAAATCTTACCTAATGAATCCCCTACCAAGCCTTTGGCAATCATTGGAGGAAACATGCCTAAGAATGTACCTGCCAGAAATTGCACGAGCCCAATAGATGAAATACCCGCGACAAGATTAACGAGACTAAAGGGAGCAATAGGAATCAGCCTGATAACAGCCACTCCCACCACACCGCTGTCTTTAAACTTATCATCTACGGCTTGCACTTTAGCTCCGCCCATTTTGCGCAGCCCTTTAATTCCCATGATATGGCCCAAGCCAAACAGTGTTGCTGAGCTAAGCAAAGCGCCGAGCATGCCATAAACTGGACCCCATATTGGCCCGTAGACTGCCGCCACCGCGAGGGATAGAACCGTCACTGGGAAAAACACTAATCCAGCGATGATATAGATGACACAAATGGTCGGAATGACCCACATTGTGCCCCTTGTGTCTTGTAAAAACTGCTCTAAATTATCGGCGGTTAGCCAAGGAATGGAATGGCCGGCCCAGAAAATCAAGCCGCCCAGCACGAGTACCAGTAATGCAATCAGCATGAAAACGATGGTTTTTTGTTTGGGGTTGCCGACGCCAACCACTTTGCCGTTGGACATTTGAATTGGTGCAATCAATGGTTTTTCTGGATCTGATAACGAACTAAAAACGGGTTGCCACGCCTTGTTGGTGAATTGATCATCGCGGACTTCAGCGAGTTGGTATCCGTGAGGCGCTTGGTCATTTAAAAGGTTATTCAATGGGTCTGGCGATTCAAAAATCTGCTCCACTTGCTCAATGGTGCGACCGGTATGCTCGGCAAGTAAGTCATGACGAACGCGTATAATATCTTGCTGGTTCTGGCTTGTGTCTCCAGCAAACACTAAATCGACTTCAGTATCAAGACTCATAGAGCGGTTGCTAATATTGGATGAGCCAATCACTAAATAACGCTCATCAATACTCATGACCTTTGAGTGCACCCGCTTTTGGATACTCTCACCTGCTTCATTGGTCAGCGTCGAATACGTCACTTTAACGCGATTCTCATCTATCCCGTTTTCTAAAATACGTTTGAAATCAATCCTACTTGCCCAATATGCTTCACTCTCGAACTTTCCTTTTGGCTCGTAGGAACTAACGATTATCACTTGTAATTCTGGACACGCCTTTAAACGAGCATTAAGTGCCTCCGCTACTTCTTGGCGCGTGGTGAACTGATTTTCAATGAAGATGAAGCGCTTAGCTTGCGCAATAAGGTCGAGCAATAGGCGACGCACTTCTTGTACAGGCTCAACCCCATCCATAAACGGTATCGTACGCGCCACAGCACACGGCAAATCCCCCATGGTAGGTGGAAAATTGTCCGGCCATGACGCAGGTAACTCGCGGCCAGTGTTTTTGACAGGAGAGAAAGGGATCGCTTTTTGCTCGTTTATCCTGTCCCAGCGCCACCTGACAAGCTGAGCGAAACTTTCAACAATGGGCCCACTGGTAAGCACTTGCACGTCATGCAGTGGCCCATGAGGACCGTCGGGCCCTACTCGTTCGGGTTGATCGATCAGGTGTTCCCGGGTGTCCCAGCGATTAGTCGACACATCCATACCTCCGGAAAAAGCAATTTCATCATCAATAACGACTATCTTTTGATGCTGGCTTCCCCCCATAGGGATCGTGCTGTCCAGAGTGGTTTTAACATTGTCTGGGGTTTTGTTGTCCCACACTTCTTTTGCCCACATCTCTCGTTGGCTAAAAAACGCTAGGGATGAGTCCCAGCGCAGTAAATATATTTTGATATTTTCGTTTTGCTCTGCCTTCCATTTTAATAGCTCACTTATCACTGATGGGGCGCTGGCGTTTTTTTCCTCGTCGCCGCGCAATAAGCGAATGCGGCTATCAATGTCCCATCCAACAATGAAAATGCTGCGTTTAGCATTACAAATCGCTTTATGTAAGGCCCGATAATAGTTAGCTCCGTCAATTAAAGGGGTAGCATGAGCCGCTTGACTGGTTTGCCAGCAATTTTCATTTTCTTTGAATAAAGACGAAGCGTTATAAGACATAATGTTCCCTTTTAGTTTAATTCGCTCTAAATACCTATGCGTACTCGAGCGAAAATTGATGGAGGTTTATAAGATTTACACATAGCGTGTGTATAAATTTTCACAGTCTAAAGAAGACGATGTTAAATTAGCTAGTGCACGTGATGCCTAAGGTTGCGACTAGTTCTCGCTACCGTTTTAGACGCCTTTACCTCGTAAATTAATGACCTACTAGGGCTGTGAGCAAAATACACGCCAGCTGATGAAAACCAAGGAGTCTGAAAAATTGGCGAGCAAAAAAATGAAGTAAACGTGGAATTGAGCGGATTTACTGAAAAATAACCTATACAATGGTCAACGCAGGTTTTCTGCAAACAATATTTTAAACAAAGTAGAGTAGATTATGAGTCAAGGTACAGTTAAGTGGTTTAATGCGGACAAAGGTTTCGGTTTCATTACTCCAGAAGACGGCGGAAAAGATTTATTTGTTCATCACTCAGAAATTAAAAGCGGTGGTGGATATGCAACTTTGAACGACGGCCAAGCGGTTGAGTTTGAAGTTGGTCAGAGCCCTAAGGGCCCATGTGCGAACAACGTAGTTCCTGTTTAATTACAGACTTACGTTAGTAATCGCCTAAGACGAGCCGCATAGCGGCTCGTTTCTTTTTAGGCTTCAAAAAATAGTCATATCAATGAAAACCAATTTAGTAGGTAATTATTAATTACAACGCAGCAATCGCCGCATCATAGTCAGGCTCATCAGCCGTTTCAGTTACTTGCTCGGTATAAATAACCTTTCCGTTTTCATCAAGTACCACCACACTACGTGACAACAAGCCAGTTAATGGCCCATCAACAAACTCAACGCCATAGTCAGTGCCAAATGTACCTCTGAAACTTGAACCTGTAGCAACGTTTTCGATACCTTCAGCACCACAGAAACGTGCGGCCGCAAAAGGTAAATCCGCAGAGACACATAACACTTTGGTGTTCTCTAACTTACCCACTTGCTCATTGAATTTACGAACAGACATGGCACAAGTCGGGGTATCGACTGAGGGGAAGATATTCAGAACTAAGCGTGAACCCTTATAATCAGCTAAGGTCGTTTCAGATAGATCTGTTTTCACTAAACGAAAATCAGCCGCACTTTCACCAACACTTGGTAAAGCGCCGACGGTATTAAATGGATTGCCTTTTAAAGTCACTGTGCTCATATGTTCTCCAACTTTCTTTGATTAATAATGTATGTTCTGAAGATATTAAAATGGGGGACGAAAGAAAGAAAACAATGGCGAGGTCTTATAATTACTTTTATGTGGCGAGATAAAAGCTGTGGCAAAGTGTCAGCGAAAATATTCGGAGCATCGTTTGTGCCATTTATCCCGATTGCCATGTGAGGCAATCTAGCGCTGGGCGTCAATGGCTTTAATCACGCCCCCACCCCACTTTTGACGCTGATACCTAGCATCACTTCCAGATGAACATATGGTTATATGTATTGGTTTACATTTGTAGGACGCTCAGTCAACGATGCTAAACAGGCAAAGAGGTTACCTAGCTAAGGTAACAAAGCGATATGAATGGGGGTTTTTCTCATCAGGGTCGTTAGATTCACTTTCAATCTCTTGCCATGCACCATCCGAGTAATTTGGAAAGTAAGTGTCCCCTGGGGTATCTAGATCAATAAAGGTCAAATATAAACGATTAGCGTGGGGCAAAAAATGCTGATAAACCGTCCCCCCGCCAATGACCATCACTTCTTGCTCGTGCTCTGGCATTCCGTCATTTCGCATATGTGACGTGGCTACAGCAATTGCTTGCTCACAACTATGTACAATGCTCGCATCTGCCAGTTGATAATTCTGATCGCTAGTGATAACAATATTGAGGCGACCGGGTAAAGCCCTACCAATTGATTCGTACGTTTTTCGCCCCATCACAATTGGCTTGCCTAAGGTGATACGTTTAAAGTGTTTTAGATCTGCAGGCATATGCCAAGGCATCTGATTATTAAGACCAATGACTCGTTGGTTTGCCATTGCAGCAACCATAGCTATCTTTGCCATGCTAGAACACCTTACTTTTCAACTACATTACTTGCTATTCACTCGGTAAACCTAGGTTAGCTGAGCTCTTTTAACATGGCACTCTTTACAGAGCACTCACAGCTAACCCATATGCGGCTTACTTTTGGTAAATCACTTCGAAATCGTCGTCTCCATCGAAGTCATCATCATCGTCGTCATCAAAATCATCGTCGTCTTCATAATTTTCCACTGTCTCTTTATGGTAAGTATCCCATTTAAAGCCAACTTCTTCTTCATCAGATTCTTCAATAGCGTCTTCGGGTAAACTTTCGATAAAGTCCATTACCTTGATGCATAACTCTTTAGTGTTTTTGCCCTGCACTGCGGAAATACTGTGATATTCACCTTCCCAGTGCATGGCATCCGCGATTTTTTTACACAGGTCTTGTGCTTCGTCTTCAAACATCAAGTCGACTTTGTTAAACACCAACCAACGTGGTTTAGCGGCCAACTTAGGACTGTATTTTTCTAACTCAGTCACTATCGCTTTGGCGTTATCCACTGGGTCTGAACCATCGGCAGGCATCAAGTCAATAAGGTGTAACAACACCCGACAGCGCTCAAGATGTTTAAGGAATTGAATCCCTAAACCAGCCCCCTCAGACGCACCTTCAATCAAACCAGGAATATCAGCAATCACGAAACTGCTCATGGCATCTAAACGCACAACACCTAAATTAGGCACAAGTGTGGTAAACGGATAATCCGCTACTTTTGGCTTGGCGGCAGAGACGCTACGTATAAAAGTAGACTTACCGGCATTTGGCATGCCCAGCAAACCTACGTCAGCCAGTAACATAAGCTCTAGCTTAAGCATACGTACATCGCCTGGTGTACCTAGTGTTTTTTGACGTGGGGCGCGATTAGTACTGGTTTTAAAGCGTGCATTACCTAAACCGTGATAGCCGCCTTGCGCTGCTTTTAGGCGCTGACCATGCTTGGTCAAATCCCCCAATAGCTCACCTGTCTCGGTATCCGTTGCACGAGTACCTACTGGTACTTTGACTTCTAGGTCAGCTCCTTTACGGCCAGTACAATCAGCGCTTTGACCATTTTTACCGCGCTCAGCACGATGAAATCTCTCAAAGCGATAATCGATAAGCGTGTTTAGGTTTTCATCTGCAACTAAGTAGACGCTTCCACCGTCACCACCATCGCCGCCGTCCGGGCCGCCATCAGGAACATATTTCTCTCGGCGAAAACTAACCGTACCGGCTCCGCCATCACCCGCTTCTACGCGGATCTCAGCTTCATCTACAAATTTCATCGTTAACTCAACTTTCAAGTAAAGAGTATAAAGAGTTTATACTACTTCGCATTTACTGCGGTGTTACACCACAACTGTGCTTATTTGTCTTATTCAAGCAAAATGATAAATAAGACGTCTCAAACAAAAAACCCCGCACAAGCGGGGTCTTTAAAACTGTGTAAAATTGCTAATTATTCAGCAACGATACTTACAAATTTACGGTTTTTAGGACCTTTAACTTCGAATTGAACTTTACCATCTGATAAAGCAAACAAAGTGTGATCTTTGCCGATACCCATATTGTTACCAGCGTGGAAACGAGTACCACGTTGACGAACAATAATGTTACCCGCTAAAACTGACTCACCGCCGTAACGTTTAACACCTAAACGTTTACTTTCTGAGTCGCGACCGTTATTAGTACTACCACCAGCCTTTTTATGTGCCATTAGTTCGAACTCCTATTAAGCGCTTATACCAGTGATTTTCACTTCCGTGAACCACTGACGGTGACCCATTTGGGTACGTGAATGCTTGCGTCGACGAAACTTAACAATCTTAACTTTCTCGCCACGACCATGTGTTACTACTTCAGCAGTAACTTTTCCGCCACTTACAAAAGGCGTACCGATCTTAACATCTTCACCATTGCTCACCATCAAGATATCACCGAATTCTACTGACTCACCTGGAGCCACTTCGATCTTCTCTAGACGAACGGTTTGGCCTTCAGCCACACGGTGTTGTTTGCCACCACTTTGGAAAACCGCGTACATAATTAACTCCGCTCTGCGCTTAATCTTAGCGCTATATATTCAAAAACAGGGCGCGAATTGTACGTGAACCGTGCAGTCGTCGCAAGTACCAAATTGAATTTATTTGTTCAAATATGCAGCAACACATATTCTACGCGTCTTTGCGGGCAATTGTTACATAATGTCTGCTGGATACCCTGTGTAATTTCTGTAAAATCGCACGCTAATTAATACCTTATCGTCAGAGTTGAATTTTAAGTATGGATTTAGACCACATCCTTTCACTCGCTGAGCCAGATATGCTCGCAGTCAATCAACTGATCCAAAAGCAGGTGAATTCAGATGTCTCGCTGATCAATCAACTTGGCTTTTATATAGTTAATAGCGGCGGCAAACGACTTCGCCCGCTGTTAACAGTCTTAGCGGCAAGGGCTTTGAATATTCAGACCGAGCAGCACCACACACTAGCCGCGATCATTGAGTTTATTCATACTGCGACATTACTGCATGACGATGTCGTTGATGAATCAACCATGCGTAGGGGCCGCGAAACCGCTAATGAAGTGTTTGGTAATCAAGCCAGCGTGTTAGTCGGTGACTTCCTTTATACCCGTTCATTCCAAATGATGGTGACCCTCGATAGCATGCGCGTCATGCAAATATTGTCTGATGCGACCAATGTGATTGCCGAAGGGGAAGTGCTGCAGCTCATGAACTGTAATGACCCTGACACCACAGAAGAGAGTTACATGGAGGTTATTTATAGTAAAACCGCTCGCTTGTTCGAGGCTGCCACCTTGTTAGCTGGAGTACTGACTAAGCAAAGTGAAGCGATTGAAAACGCTATGCAAGACTATGGTAAGTATTTAGGCACCGCATTTCAGCTTGTTGACGACATTATGGACTACGCTTCTGACAGTGAAGAGATGGGCAAAAACATGGGGGACGATCTAGCTGAGGGCAAACCCACCCTCCCGCTTCTATATGCTATGTGGCATGGTAATGAGCAGCAAACCGCGATTATTCGCGAGGCCATTGAAACAGGTAACGGCATGGATAACCTAGCTCCGATTTTAGAGACTATGGAACAAACAGGAGCATTAACTTACACCAAACAACAAGCTCTAAAAGCCTCCCAACAAGCCATCGATGCTTTATCCCCGATTGAAGAGTCAGTCTATAAAGAAGCGCTAATTGGCCTAGCCCATATTTCGGTTGAGCGCGTAGCTTAATCATTCAAAATATTAAACGATGTATTTTTGCCCGAGCTTGTCCTCTCGGGCGGCAGTTGAATCAATCCTTCGAAATACTCACTCGACCATTCACGGTTGACACAGATACCTTACCTTGGCCTTGTCCTGTACTTGTGGCTAACCAGCTACTGGGACCGTATTTTTCTTTTTGTACTGTGTCTTGGGTTAAACGGTTAGTGATTTTTCCGCCTGCGTGGGCTCGAATGTCAAACAACGCAGAAACCCCTTCCCTAAAATTCAAATCAATTTCTCCGCCCACCGAAGTGGCGTTAAGCTCTCCCCCTTCAGCCAGTGCTAGTGCGATTTTGAGCTCACCGTTAACGGTCTCTAATTTGGCATATTTAACGGTCTGCATCATTAGTTTTACGTCACCGTTGACAGTGGTAGCCCGTACTTCTTCACTACTGGATTCTGCGTTCACGTCGCCGTTAACCGTTTCATATCTATCTTCACTGCCTTGGGTGCTGCTTGAGCGAATATCACCATTGACCGTTTGAATAGCCACATCTCCTTGGAGTTCGCTGGCGTTAATGTCGCCATTGACCGATTCAAGACGCAAGCGTCCAGCCAGCTGCTTGGCCTTAATGTCACCGTTAACCGTTTCTGCGCTAACACCTCCTTTAACAGCGCTGAGCAATACATCTGCATTCACGGCTGTGTAATTTAGGCGGCTTTGGCGCGGTACAAAAATCACGAGCTGATCTTCGTCATCCTGGTCCCAGCGACTGCTGTGCTTGCGGCTGTTTTTAACTTTCACTTTGATTAACACTTCGTTGCCTCTGCGTTCAAACACAAACCGCTCTGTTTGCTCGCCCAGCGTTCCTTTCACTTGTACTTGAGGCTTGTCCCAACCCTGTATTTCAGCCTGTCCATTAACGTGTTCTATTTCCACATATCCCTTAGGGTTTGCTTCAACGGTGCGATCGATCTGTTCGCCCGCAGAAACACTTAACACAGTCATGATACCGATTACTGTGAACGCCCCTTTAAGCATCATTAGTTTCATTTTTCACTCCTAACATTCTGACTAGATCTGTGACCACTTAGGTGAATGCACACGCTCTATTAAGTTGATCTGTTGCTGATGTACGCTTTGCAGCATTTTCAACAACGCCATGTTATTCGGTTCGTTCTGCAGTGCTTTCTTAATCGCCTCAGCGGCACTATCAAGCTCAGTTAATTGCTGCTGCCAATTGTTAGTGAGTGCGACTTCCCCTTCAAACTGCACTAAAAGCGCATTTTTCTGCTCTGCGTGCTGAGCGCTTAAAGCGGCCACTAATTCATCTCCGCTCATCATATCATCACTAGGTAGCAGTCCTTTCCAGCTTACCAAGGCAAGCATAGCGACAGCCGCTGCCAACACTGATGCCTTGGCCCAATAACGATTATTGCTATTAGCCCGAGCATTCTTCTCGCTTAGGTCGAATACATTACCCGCTTCGTCTTCTTGCTTAACTAACGCCAACTCTATGCCCGGCCATAAATCACGTTCAGGTTGCTTTTGTGTGTCTAGCTGGGCGAGTTTTCCCTGCAAGACCTGCTCAAAATCTGGCTTATGCATACCCCATCCACTCCTCTAATAACTGCTTTGCTCGATGGAATTGAGCCTTACTTGTTCCTACTGCCATATTGGTCATTTGCGCGATTTCTTCATGGCGATAACCCTCAATGGCGTGCAACACAAAAACGATACGAGCGCGCTCAGGTAAGCGGGTCACGTACTTTTCAATATCCACTTCCCCGGCAGAAGGTTCAGCAACATCGTTTGCGGCGCTTGAGTCTTCTATATTAAACATGCGCTGAACCCAGCCACGCTGCTTACGAATATACGAAATCGTAATATGGGATGTCACGGTATGCAGCCATGTCGAGAACTTGCTTTGCTCTGAGTAATCCCCTATTTTCCGCCATAATTGAATAAAGACCTCTTGCGATGCATCCTCTGCCAACGCCTTATCTCCCGTTAGCCGGTAGCACAAAGCATATACCTGACCAATATATTGATGGTACAGCTGATGATATGCCTGTCGGTTTCCATTTTTTACTGCTAGCAGTAGCTGCCGCTCTTCATCGGTGGCAAACTTATGTTTAGCAGCAACAACGTTCGAATACTCAGTCAATCTTCTATCTTCGTTGGCTAGGTTACTAAGTGAGTCGCAGGTTACCTCACAAAGGTTTAAAGCTACAAAAAAGAAATGCGAATGAGTACAACGGGTTTAGCGACAATGAAAACGAGAGCGATATGAAAGTACTAGGTTTATTTACAGGTGTTACCCGCCCCATCGGCCCCAAACACGCCCCGTCAGGCATTGATAAGCGACCAGTCAAGCGCGCAGAGGTAAATCACCTTGGTATTGTCGGTGACGTTCAGGTTGATAAACGCTACCACGGTGGCCCTGAGCGCGCTTTACACCAATATTCTCTGCGTGGTTACGAAACGATAATAAAGCGCCACCCTTTGATGCACAGGACCGCGGTAATGGGCTCCATTGGTGAAAACCTTGCAAGCACCGATATGCATGATAAAAACGTCAACATTGGCGATATATATCGCGTTGGCGAAATTACAGTGCAGGTGACTTCCCCGCGCATTCCCTGCTGGAAGATTGAAGAAAAACTGAATCAAAAAGGCTTAGTCGAGCTCATTAAAAACCGGCAGATCACAGGTTGGTACTATCGCGTGCTTGAAAACGGGGTAGTTACATTAGGAGACAGCATCACACTTGTCGAGCGTCCCAATGCAACTTTATCAGTGGCATCTTTTGTTCAACAGCACTTTGACCAAAACACGTCAGCGGATTCACTACGCCAAATAAGCAATGCGATAGGCTTAGACTCAGAATGGCAACAAAAACTACTACGCCGTATCGATAATCAATAAACTGCAGGCATAAAAAAACACCGCTTAGTGCAATGCAACTAGGCAGTGTTTTTAGTATCCAAACAGGCTTAAATTAAGCTTCTTGAATAATAACCAATTTGATTGTAGCCGTTACTTCTGAGTGCAACTGTAGGTCGATTTCGAACTCGCCAGTTTCACGTAAAGTACCAGTAGGCAATTTAACTTCAGATTTAGCAATCTCAACACCAGCGGCAGTAATTGCCAATGCGATGTCGCGAGTACCGACAGATCCGAACAATTTACCTTCGTCACCAGCAGGTGAAGCGATAGTCACTTCAGCCAACTCAGCAACTTTCGCTGCACGAGCTTCTGCCGCTGCAAGCTGCTCAGCAATTTTTGCTTCAAGCTCTGCACGACGTGCTTCAAATTTTTCTACGTTTGCTTTAGTAGCAGGAACAGCTTGTCCTTGAGGGAACAAGAAGTTACGTGCATAGCCTGATTTTACAGTGACATTGTCACCCAAGCCGCCCAGGTTGGCGACTTTGTTTAGTAGTATGATTTCCATCTTGCTACCTCTTAATTTCGCTAGGGTTACTTGTGAGAATCAGTATATGGAAGCAATGCTAGGAAGCGCGCGCGCTTGATAGCAGTTGACAACTGACGCTGATATTTAGCGCTAGTTCCAGTGATACGGCTAGGTACGATTTTACCACTTTCAGTGACATAGTTTTTCAACATAGCGATGTCTTTATAATCGATCTGAACAACACCATCAGCTGAGAAACGGCAGAATTTACGACGTCTAAAAAAACGAGCCATTTTTTGTCTCCTTATTCTTGTTCGTCAGAAGCAGTAGCTGCTTCTGGTTCTGCAGACTTGTCTTCAGAAGACGGTCTTTCGTCACGCTTTTCACGACGCTCTTCTTTAGCCATTGGCGATTGCTCAGTTTCAGCATCTTTTGTACGCATAACAAGGTTACGCAATACAACGTCGTTGAAACGGAAAGCAGTCTCTAGCTCTTCAACTGCTTCAGCAGAAGCTTCAGCGTTGATAAGTACGTAGTGTGCTTTATGTAATTTGTCGATAGGGTAAGCCAATTGACGACGGCCCCAATCTTCCATGCGGTGGATTGTGCCACCATTCTGGGTAAGAATTCCGGTATAACGCTCGATCATACCAGGAACTTGTTCACTCTGGTCAGGGTGAACCATGAATACGATTTCGTAATGACGCATCATATTGCTCCTCACGGTTGTAGCCTCGACAGCACAGTCAAACTGTATGGAGACAAGGAACTAAAATTAAGGTGACTGTTTTAAGCGGCGCGAATTGTATATAAACTGGTCGAAGGGCACAAGCTATATTTATGCTTATGCCCTATAAAACGGGATGTTTAGATAAATAGAGACGATTTAAATAAAGTGACTCACCTAACTTCGCGGCTCTCTCCCTTAATCGTCTATATCTTGCTTAGTTAGCCAGTCACCAAGTTTTTTCATATCTTCTTCGGCGGCAAAGGTCAGTTCTTCAACCCAATCATGCACATTTTCCCACCATGCGGGGTGATCGCCCTGCTGTATTTGGTTGGCAATTTTCTGCACCCTAGCCAAGCCAACAGACCCAGCTGCGCCTTTTATCTTATGGGCTTGGGAGCACACTTCATCTTTTTCACTGGCACTTAAGCTGAGCTGCAAAATATCTAAATAAACAGGCATATTCTCTTCGAACACTTTAACACTGGTGCTGACCATTTCATGGCCAATGGTATCCACCAACATTTGCAGTAAATCCAAATCCAATATTGCGTCTAACTCTTTATCAGGCTCTTCATCTTTGGGTTTGTGGGACTCATACGGCTGTTCACTAAAGAGTGAATTAAAGACTTCAATGATTCGGCTCTTTTTAACCGGCTTAGCAATAACATCATCCATACCGCTATCAAGGTATTCTTGACGACGCTTAATCACATTCGCTGTCAAAGCGACGATACTGGTTTGCTCCACCAAGCTTTCTTCATGCAACGTAGCTGCAACATCAAAGCCCGTCATGTCTGGTAGTTGAATATCAAGCAGAATCAAATCGTATTGTTTATCGCGTACCATTTTAATCGCTTCGCCACCTGTCATCGCCACATCAACATGCTGATCAAGTTTTTCTAAAAGCGCTTTTGCGACCATTACATTGAGCTCTATATCCTCTACCAACAAGATATTCAGGCCACGTACTTGCAACTCTTCCACTTGCATCGGACGATTACTAATCGGCAAGGGTAACTCCACCGAGAAGCACGTACCTTTACCTATTTCACTGCTGACTTTAATGTCACCGTTCATCAGCGACACCATTTGCTGACAGATAGCCAAACCTATTCCTGTGCCCGTGGCACTTTGATGCTCAGGCAAGTTCACTTGGTAATACATGGCGAATATTTTATCGAGCTCAGTTTGCGGAATACCCACGCCGGTATCGCCCACACGGAAGGTCACATGGCTGATACCATCGCCTGAGGTTTGCGCTTCCACACTCAGGCTGACCTTGCCTTTTTGCGTGAACTTGACCGCATTGAACAGTAAGTTCCACAGAATTTGACGTAACCGAGTGCCATCAACTTCGACAAAATCAGGAAGCGGCTCTCTTATCTCGGTATCAAAAGCAAGGCCTTTATCTGCCGCAAGTAACTTAATAATGCTGCTCAATTCTTCTGTAAAATCTTTGATAGATACGGTTTTTAGAGACAGCTCAAGCTTGTCACGTCCCATGCGGTCAATATCAATAATGTCATTGAAAATGTTACCTAACGTAATACCGCTAGCATAAATCGTACTGACCCAAGCAAATTGTTCTTTATCCAGCTTGGTGTCACGCAGCATGCGACTTAAACCGACGATGCCGTTTAAAGGCGTACGCAATTCATGACTGATCGTGGCGATAAATTTAGTTTTATCTTTACTCGCCTTAGCCACAATATTCTCAGCTTGTTTACGCTCAGTAATATCACGTCCAAACGCTAATAATCCCAAGCGTTTATTGTCTTTGTCGTAAAAAGGTACCTTGCGCATTTCAAAATACCCACGGCGACCATCGGCGAAGCGCAGCCAAATCTCTTCGGTAATACTGACATCGTTCTCTAAGACTTCTTGGTCACTCGCCGCCACTTGGCGAGCCAACTCTTCTTCCCACACCTCGTGCGGCGTTAAACCAATTAATTCAGCTTCAGTCAGTCCGGTCATTTGCTCGGCGACGCGGTTGCAACCGGCAAATTGTCCTTCTTCATTGCGGTAGTAAATTAAATCAGGCGAGGCATCGATAATGGAGCGTAATAACGTCGATAAACGCAGAGCCTGTTCTTCTTTTTCGGCCCTGTCTTTAATTTCGTTCTCTAGTTCTACAAATACATTTTCACGTTCTTCTTGTGCATTTTTGCGCTGCTCAATTTCGTAATTTAACTGTTTAATATTGTTTTGTAGCTCTCGGCTAAGCAAAATATCTTCTTCGCGAAGCCGTTCAAGTTGTGTCACTGCGTCCGATAGGTGCTCTCTGGAGCGCTCAAGCTGCTTAACCAACTCACTGAAGAAAAATAACACCCATGGGGCACTGACTATAGTCAGAATAATCGCACTCATAAAGTCTTCGAGCTTTACATCACCAATGATGTAAATGCGCAAAAAGTACGTACCGGTCATGGTAAACACTAGGGTCAGAATAACGAACAGTACGCTGACACGCAGGGTGCCAAAACGGTTGATAAACTGGGCGAATCGAAGGGCCCAAGGTTCTACTGATTCTTCTCGCTGCATGTATCGCTCTCAAATCTAAATGTAAGGCTGTAAGCGCGACATGCTAGCAAGTTCGACCACAGGGTCAACTGATAATCGTTGGTGGCCGATGGCAATCCAAGTAGGCTTATTCTGTGTGTAAATGAGATATCTCACCGCTGTTGGCAGGTTCTAGCAGTGTTCCCACATCGATACGCGTACTTTTTATGCAGTTTTTTTGGATAACTATTCTAATCACAATGGAGAACTGGGTGTTTGCGGAGGCTGAAATTAACTATTTATTAACACTTTACAGCAAACACTACCTTTATTTCATAGGATATAACCAAGTAAATGGAATAGGCTTAACCTACTGTTTAGCATGAAGTTAATAAGTAAAACCCAACTTAATGTAAGGATTTTTCAAGCAAGTTCGCACTTCTCAATTGATTTATATATTTTAACTCGGTATTTTGTACGGCCTGCTTAGTATAAATATTCGATACTCGACTGGTATCCCCAATAATAAAAACGACAAGAATACATAGCGTGACATGGCGCAATTAGGCCACTTTTTTTGTGTGCCAAAGTTTACCCGTGAGCGCTATAGAAAAATACAGCAGCAACCTAAAACACAACCCTGACCAGTCGTCGGTTGAAGGAGTTACGTCAATGAGTTTATATAATCCTAATGATTCCAAAGACAACTGTGGATTTGGTCTAATCGCCCATACCCAAGGCGAAGCCAGCCACAAGCTTGTCATCACTGCAATTGAAGGATTGGATCGCATGCAGCACCGTGGTGGTATCGCCGCCGACGGTAAGACCGGGGATGGTTGCGGCTTGCTACTTCAAAAACCGGATGCGTTCTTTAAAGAAATAGCCGCTGAAAACGGTTGGAAATTAAGTAAAAAATACGGTGTAGGGGTTATTTTCCTCAATCAGGACGACACCTTAGCGGCCCGTGGCCGTGAAATTTTGAACGAAGAGCTAGAACGCGAAACATTGAGCGTTGCTGGCTGGCGTGTGGTCCCGACAGATCACTCTGTACTAGGTGATTTAGCCGCTTCAGGTGTTCCACAAATTGAGCACGTTTTTGTTAATGCGCCTTCTGGATGGCGCAAACGAGACTTAGAACGCCGCTTATTTATGGCACGTCGCCGCGCTGAAAAGCGCATGAGCGAAGACAGCGAATTTTACATCGCTTGCTTATCCACGCTTGTGACTGTGTATAAAGGCCTTGTTATGCCAAAAGATTTGCCAAAGTTCTATTTAGACTTGGCAGATGAGCGCATGCAATCGGCGATTTGTGTATTCCACCAACGCTTCTCCACTAATACTTTGCCTAAGTGGCCATTGGCGCAGCCTTTCCGCTTCTTAGCTCATAATGGTGAAATTAACACTATTCGTGGTAACCGTGATTGGGCGCAAGCCCGAAGCAGCAAATTCGTTACCCCGTTGTTGCCTGATTTAGCCGATGCAGCCCCCTTTGTGAATACTGAAGGCTCAGATTCGTCTTCATTAGATAACATGCTTGAGCTGTTCCTCGCTGGCGGTATGGATTTATTCCGCGCCATGCGTTTACTTGTGCCACCTGCATATCAAAATAACAGCACCATGGACGACGAGTTACGCGCGTTTTACGAGTTTAACTCCATGCACATGGAGCCATGGGACGGCCCCGCCGGTATCGTATTGACCAATGGTCGTCACGTTGCCTGCAACTTGGACCGTAACGGTCTGCGTCCTGCACGTTATGTCATCACCAAAGATGGTTTGATTACCCTTGCCTCTGAAATTGGTATATGGGATTACAAACCTGAAGACGTGGTCGAGAAAGGCCGTGTAGGCCCAGGTGAAATGCTGGCGGTTGATACCTACAACGGCAAAATTTGGCGTTCTAACGAAATTGATGAAGAGCTCAAAAGCCGCCATCCTTATCGCGAATGGATCGACGAAAACATTCGTCGCTTAACGCCTGTGGAGCAATGCGATGCGTCATTGATTGGTCAACGCGTGTTTGACGACAACATGATGGCCACGTACCACAAGCTGTTCGCCTACAGCTACGAAGAGCTTCAGCAAATTGTTAAAGTGCTTGCGAAAGATGGTCAAGAAGCAGTGGGTTCTATGGGTGATGACACCCCAATGGCCGTGCTTTCATCAAAACAGCGCACCATTTACGATTATTTCCGTCAGCAATTTGCCCAAGTCACTAACCCGCCTATCGATCCATTACGCGAAAATCACGTTATGTCGTTAGCCACGTGTATTGGCCGTGAACAAAACGTCTTTAGTGAAACCTCAGGTTACGCTCATCGTGTATTGTTTGACTCACCCGTATTAATTTATACCGACTTAAAGCAACTGCGCGAATACAATGCTGAGCATTATTATTCTGAAGTGGTTGACCTAAACTACAAGCCGGAAGAAGGTCTGAAAAAAGCCATCTCTCGCATTTGTAATGAAGTCGAATATTTGGTCAAAACTAAACGTGCTGCGTTTGTTATCTTGTCTGACCGCAATGTCAAAGCGAACCGCTTAACCATCCCTGCAGCCATGGCTGTTGGTGCGGTGCAACGTCGCTTAATCGACAAATCACTTCGTTGTGACGCCAACATAGTCGTTGAAACCGCATCGGCTCGTGACCCACACCACTTTGCCGTATTGCTAGGCTTAGGTGCTACTGCGATTTATCCGTTCTTAGCGTATGAATCTATCGAGCAAATGGCAGATAAAGGTGAACTTGGTGTCAGCGCTATGCAAGGCGTGTTGAACTACCGTAAAGGCATTAATAAAGGTCTGTACAAGATCATGTCTAAAATGGGGATCAGCACCATTGCCAGCTACCGTAGCTCAAAGTTATTCGAAGCCATTGGTATCAATGCTGACGTCACCAAGATGTGCTTCCAAGGCGTGCCAAGTCGTTTACAAGGCGCTGGTTTTGAAGACTTCGAACAAGACCAAATTAACTTAAGCCGTGTGGCTTGGTTAAAACGCAAGCCTGTCGATCACGGTGGTTTATTAAAATACGTGCATGGCGGTGAGTATCACGCTTACAACCCAGACGTTGTCACCAGCTTACAAAAAGCGGTTGTCAGTGGTAAGTACGACGATTATCGCGTGTTTAGTACTCTGGTGAATGAACGCTCCCCCAGTCACTTCCGTGATTTGCTTGCCCTTAAAGCGCAAAGTCCAGCAATTGATATTAGCGAAGTTGAACCGGCTGAAAACTTATTCAAGCGTTTCGATACCGCTGCTATGTCAATCGGAGCACTGAGCCCTGAGGCTCACGAAGCCTTGGCGATTGCGATGAACCGCTTAGGTGGCAAATCAAACTCAGGTGAGGGCGGTGAAGATCCAGCGCGTTTCAACACTGAGAAAAACTCCAAGATCAAGCAAGTTGCATCCGGTCGCTTTGGGGTCACGCCGCATTACTTAGTCAATGCTGAAGTGATTCAAATCAAAGTCGCCCAAGGTGCCAAGCCAGGTGAAGGTGGTCAGTTACCGGGTGACAAGGTCAACAGCTACATCGCAGAGCTACGCTTTGCCGTGCCAGGCGTGACGCTTATTTCACCGCCGCCTCATCACGATATTTACTCTATCGAAGATTTAGCTCAGTTAATTTTTGACTTGAAACAAGTTAACCCGACTGCGCAAATTTCAGTGAAATTAGTATCTGAGCCGGGCGTGGGAACCATCGCTACCGGTGTTGCTAAAGCCTATGCCGATTTGATTACCATTTCAGGTTATGACGGCGGCACAGGTGCGAGCCCACTAACGTCTGTTAAGTATGCTGGTAGTCCGTTTGAGCTTGGCCTTGCTGAAACCCAACAAGCGCTGGTTGAAAACGGTTTACGCCATAAAGTACGCGTACAAACCGACGGCGGCCTTAAAACCGGTCTAGATGTAATAAAAGGCGCCATTTTGGGGGCTGAAAGCTTCGGCTTTGGTACTGGCCCAATGGTAGCGCTAGGCTGTAAATACCTAAGAATTTGCCACCTGAACAACTGTGCGACAGGCGTAGCAACCCAAGACGAAAAACTACGGGAGAACTACTTCATTGGTTTACCCGAAATGGTAATGAACTACTTCAAGTTTATTGCCGAAGAAGTGCGTGAAATCATGGCATCAATTGGTGTAACCAAGCTTGATGACTTGATTGGACGTACTGAATTGCTTGAAATACTGCCTGGTGTAACCGCCAAGCAAAGCCATTTGGACTTAAGCCCTATTTTGGCTAAGCCTAAAGCGGGTACGCATACCAAGTTGTTCTGTTCAGAAATTGCCAATAACCCTCTGGATAAAGGCGACTTGAACGTACAAATTTTAAATGACGCTCAAGGTGCCGTCGCTTCATTGCGCGGTGCATCATTAAAGTACAACGTTCGCAACACTGACCGTTCAGTGGGTGCCATGCTCTCTGGTGCTATTGCTAAAGTACATGGTAACCAAGGCATGCACGACGCGCCTATTCACATTCAGCTTACCGGTACAGTCGGTCAAAGCTTTGGTGTATGGAACGCGGGTGGCCTTGAAATGCACCTAGTGGGCGATGCCAACGATTATGTAGGCAAAGGCATGACAGGTGGTAAATTGGTTATCAGTAACCCAACCAACATCAGCTTTGACCCACATGTTAGCGCGATAATGGGTAACACTTGTTTGTACGGTGCAACAGGCGGCAAATTGTTCGCTGCGGGACGTGCAGGTGAGCGCTTCGGTGTCCGTAACTCAGGTGCTGTCGCGGTTGTAGAAGGTACAGGTGACAACGCGTGTGAATACATGACAGGCGGCATTGTTGCGGTCCTTGGCGCCGTTGGCGTTAACTTTGGTGCCGGTATGACAGGTGGTTTTGCCTACATTCTGGATGAATTAGACGATATTGAACATCGTATCAACCCTGAACTAGTGGAGATTATGGGCATTGAAGACAAGGTTATTTTGTCTGAGCACTTGCGTGGCCTCATCAATCAACACTACGAAGAAACAGGCAGCGAGTACGCCATGGGCTTGCTCAACAACTTCAATGAAGTGTTGTCTAAATTCCGCTTAATTAAGCCTAAGACCAGTAATGTGAAAAATCTGTTGGGGCACATTAGTCGCTCATCATCAGAACTTAGCATTCAGGCCCAATAAGTAGCAGGACGAGAATCATATGTCTAAAAACGTATACCAATTTGTTGACGTAGAACGTATCGACCCGCCGAAAAAGCCGATCGTTGTTCGTAAAGCAGAATTCGCTGAAATCTATCAGCCTTTGACCCAATCGCAAACAGAGGGTCAAGCTGACCGCTGTTTAGATTGCGGTAACCCGTATTGTGAATGGAAATGCCCAGTGCATAACTTTATCCCTCAGTGGCTCGAATTAGCCAACCAAGGGAAAATTTTAGAAGCGGCTGAGCTTTCTCACAAAACCAACAGTTTGCCTGAAGTCTGTGGCCGCGTTTGTCCACAAGACCGTTTATGTGAAGGCGCGTGTACCTTAAACGATGACTTTGGTGCCGTCACCATTGGCAGTATTGAAAAATACATTACTGATACCGCCTTTCAGATGGGCTGGCGTCCTGACATGTCAGGTGTTGTAGCCACCAACAAGAAAGTCGCCATTGTCGGTGCTGGGCCTGCTGGCCTTGCCTGTGCGGATATTCTAGTACGTAATGGCGTTAAACCCGTTGTGTATGATAAATACCCAGAAATCGGCGGCTTGCTGACCTTTGGTATTCCGGCCTTTAAGCTTGAGAAAGACGTGATCACCCGTCGTCGTGAAATTTTCACTGAAATGGGCGTCGAGTTTGTACTCAACACTGAAATCGGCAAAGACATCGACTTTCAAACCTTGCTTGATGAATACGATTCCGTGTTCTTAGGCATGGGGACGTACAAGCCAATGCAAGGTGGTTTTGCGAATGAAGGCGCACCGGGTGTTTACGAAGCCCTGCCCTTCTTGATTGCCAACATTAACCGTCACCTTAACTTTGAAAAATCAGCGGATGAATTCGTTGATATGAAAGGCAAAAAGGTCGTGGTGTTGGGCGGTGGTGATACCACTATGGATTGCGTACGCACATCTATTCGCCAAGGTGCCACAGATGTTATCTGTGCCTATCGTCGTGATGAAGACAGCATGCCTGGTTCACGCCGTGAAGTAGTTAACGCCAAAGAAGAAGGTGTTGAATTCACCTTTAACGTACAACCGCTGGATATCGAACTTGACGCCAATGGTAATGCGTGTGGCGTACGCTGCGTGAAAACCGAAATGGGCGAGCCGGATGCAGAAGGCCGTCGTCGTCCTGTTGTCATCGAAGGCTCAGAACATGTCATTGAAGCTGACGCAGTCATCATCGCGTTTGGCTTTCAGCCTAGCCCTGCGGGCTGGTTTGGTGACTACGGTATTATCCTGGATGAAAAGGGTCGTGTACGCGCTCCTGCTAAAGGAAAGTATGCATTTCAAACGTCTAATCCTAAGATCTTCTCTGGTGGCGATATGGTGCGAGGCTCTGATCTAGTCGTTACTGCTATTTTCGAAGGCCGCGAAGCCGCAGAAGGTATGCTCGACTACATGGGCGTGTAAGCGGCCCGAAGTCTACTGACGTACCACACTGAATAAAAAGGAGCTTAGGCTCCTTTTTTTGTGGCTCTTTTTCGTCATTTGGGCACCGCGCGATACCCTATTCACTTTGCCACTTATCAGTAAAACTCACACTTAGTCCATTAGCCTAAAAAATACCCAATACAATATTTGTATATGGCGCTACTGATGATCATGGGTTAGCGTAAACACATGACTTATTGAGGTATTAGCGCTATGACGACCACGATTACTCTACCCAACATCATGCAAATTGGCGCAGGCGCCATTAACGCTCTACCCGCGATCCTTGAAAGCCTTGGCTGCCAATACCCGTGCATCATCACCGACGCCACTATGGTCACCCTTGGCTATACCGATAAGATCACTACCTTACTAAAAGCGCAAAACATAGATTACGGCCTATTTAGCGAGACCATGGCTGAGCCAAGTGAAGATTCCATCCTGCCTGCGGTCCATTTGGTTCGTCAGGAAAAATACGATTGCTTGCTAGCATTAGGGGGCGGCAGCGCCATTGATACTGCCAAAGCGATTGCATTATTAGCGACCCACGGCGGCACCATGCGCGATTACAAAATGCCCCGCACGGTTCATATGCGTAGCATGCCAGTGATTGCTATTCCTACCACCGCAGGCACCGGCTCAGAAGCGACCCAAGCCACCATCATTACCGATGCCAGCACAGACGAGAAAATGCTATGCATGGGGCCAGGCTTAATGCCCATGGCTGCCATAGTGGATTACGAACTCACCCTGAGCTTGCCCATGCGCATCGCTGCTGATACAGGCATTGATGCCCTCACCCATGCAATAGAAGCGTACGTGAGTCGCAAAGCGAATCTGTTTAGCGATCAGCAGGCCATCGCCGCCATGAAACTCATTGGGCAGAATTTACTGCGCACCTGTCAAGACCCGACAGATTTGCAAGCCCGGGAAGCCGTTATGCTCGGGGCGACCCTTGCTGGTGTCGCCTTTTCAAACGCCTCTGTTGCCTTAGTGCATGGTATGAGCCGCCCATTGGGGGTGCATTTTCATGTCCCCCATGGGCTAAGTAACGCCATGTTGCTGCCCACCGTCACGGAATACTCCATCAGCAGCGCCCCTACACGCTATGCCCAGTGCGCACTGTATATGGGATTGGTGAATGACTTTGCAGATGAAAACCAAGCGCACCAAGCACTGCTTAGCCAACTCAGGCTTATTAATACGACATTGAAGGTTCCAACGTTAGCAGAGTTTGGCGTACAAAAAGATATGTTCAATAACACCTTGGCGTTAATGGCTGAACAAGCCCTTGCCTCGGGCTCGCCGAACAACAACCCACGCTTGGCAAGTAAAGATGAAATCATCGCGCTGTATAAAACCGCTTGGGATAGTAAATAGGCAGCTGCGGCAACCTTGATCGTTACCTTTGTCGTTATCGTTAGAAAAGTACCCAACAAAAAAGGAGCCTAGGCTCCTTTTTTCTTTATTGCTGATTTATTAATTACTTACTCATCTATTACCGACGTATCGACTCAGCAATCGCGCTAGCGAGTGTTAGGCGTTTACATTATCAGCTTCCACTTCTTGGGCAATCTGCGTTAATGCTTGCTCAAACACGGAAGCAGGCTGACCGCCACTGATCAAATGTTTGTTGTTCACGATAACCGCAGGGACTGAACTAATCCCATTAGATTGGTATAAGTGCTGTGCTTCGCGCACCTCTTGGGTGTACTTACCCGAGGTCAATACTTCTTGGGCAGCGACTTTATCAAGCCCAACACGCTCAACCACAGCGAGCAATTGCTCGTGGTTACTTGGGTCACCACTTTCTTTGAAGTACAAATCGAACAAGGCCAACTTAAGCTCTGTTTGTTTGCCTGCCTCTTCTGCCCAGTGCAACAACCTGTGCGCATCGAAGGTATTGTAAATACGACCACCGCCTCGATTACCAAACTCGTAACCCACATCTAGGCCGCGCTGCTTAATCATTTCGCGGTTCTGCTCACTTTGTTCAACACTGATGCCGTATTTCTCGGTGATATGCTCAACAATTTCTTGGCCCTCTGGGGGCATGTTCGGATTCAATTCGAACGGCTGCCAAGTGATATCCGCTGCAACTTTACCGTCAAGTTTGCCTAGTGCTTCATCCAAGGCTTTATAACCTATGATGCACCATGGGCACGACACGTCAGAAACGATATCTATTTTAAGGGGGGTAGCCATAATTTAACTCCTAATTGCTCAGCAAAACACAGTAGCGTGTTGCCGTTTAATAACCATTAGATTGGTCTTGCTTTGCTGATATTCAAGCGCAACAACCAAAAACACATTTTTAAAGCCAGTCAATCATTCGGTCGCATTCACAAAGATAAAGGCATGTAGGCGCAAGCATCAGCCCATCAAAATGCCGATGAATCTTAGCGGGCTAAGTAGCAAGACCGTGGTAAATGAAAAAAAAATGCACTTTTCGTAAAAAAACACGAAATTTTTGACGATTTAACTTGAGATAATTTCCCCTAACCCCATTTATGACCGCAGAACAAATTTCTGAGTAAGGTGAAAACCATGCTCATTTTAACCGTCCGAGTAATCGGCAACTTAAACCTTTATTAACATTGGAATTTTCAGGAGATTTGAAAATGGCAATTCGTCCTTTAAACGATCGCGTTATCGTTAAGCGTCACGAACAAGAAAGCAAATCTGCCGGCGGCATCGTATTAACGGGCTCAGCAGCAGAAAAATCAACTCGCGGTGAAGTTATCGCTGTCGGCAATGGTCGCACACTTGATAACGGCGAAGTGAAAGCTGTTGACGTTAAAATCGGCGACATCGTTATTTTTAACGACGGTTACGGCGTGAAAACAGAGAAGCTAGACGGCGAAGAAGTATTGATCCTTAGCGAAAACGACATCCTAGCAGTAGTCGAATAATCAACCGTTAACCAAATTTAGAGGAATTAATATCATGGCAGCAAAAGAAGTACGTTTTTCTGATGACGCTCGCGTAAAAATGCTAGCAGGCGTTAACATTCTAGCTAACGCAGTAAAAGTTACCCTAGGTCCTAAAGGCCGTAACGTAGTGTTAGACAAGTCATTCGGCGCACCTACCATCACTAAAGATGGTGTATCAGTAGCCAAAGAAATCGAATTAGAAGATAAATTCGAAAACATGGGCGCTCAAATGGTGAAAGAAGTTGCTTCTAAAGCCAATGACGAAGCCGGTGACGGAACAACTACCGCAACCGTACTTGCACAGTCTATCGTGACTGAAGGCCTAAAAGCCGTTGCAGCAGGTATGAACCCAATGGATCTTAAGCGTGGTATCGACAAAGCAGTTATTGCTGCGGTTGAACAGCTTAAAACCCTTTCTGTTCCATGTGCAGACAGCAAAGCAATTGCCCAAGTAGGTACTATCTCTGCTAACTCTGACACTGAAGTAGGCGACCTTATCGCTGAAGCAATGGACAAAGTAGGCAAAGAAGGCGTTATCACAGTTGAAGAAGGCCAATCTCTACAAAACGAACTAGAAGTGGTAGAAGGTATGCAGTTCGACCGTGGTTACCTATCTCCATACTTCATGAACAACCAAGAAAACGGCACTGTAGAACTTGACAGCCCGTTCATCCTATTGGTTGACAAAAAAGTATCTAACATTCGTGAATTACTACCGACTCTTGAAGCAGTAGCAAAAGCCTCTAAGCCTTTGTTAATCATCGCTGAAGACGTTGAAGGTGAAGCACTTGCTACGCTAGTTGTGAACAACATGCGCGGTATCGTTAAAGTGGCTGCTGTTAAAGCACCAGGTTTCGGTGACCGGCGTAAAGCCATGCTTCAAGATCTTGCCACCTTAACAGGCGGTACTGTGATTTCTGAAGAAATCGGTCTAGAGCTTGAAAAAGTGACCCTAGAAGATTTAGGCACAGCTAAGCGTGTTGTTATCAACAAAGACAACACCACAGTGGTTGACGGTGCTGGCGAAGAAGAAGCGATCCAAGGCCGTGTTGCTCAAATACGCGCTCAAATCGAAGAATCAAGCTCAGACTACGACAAAGAGAAGCTTCAAGAGCGTCTAGCTAAACTAGCTGGCGGTGTTGCGGTTATCAAAGTTGGCGCAGCCACTGAAGTTGAAATGAAAGAGAAGAAAGACCGCGTTGAAGATGCACTACACGCAACTCGCGCAGCGGTTGAAGAAGGCGTAGTAGCCGGTGGTGGTGTTGCACTAGTACGTGCCGCGTCTAAAATTGTTGACCTTCAAGGCGACAACGAAGACCAAACACACGGCATTAAATTGCTACTTCGCGCAATGGAATCGCCAATGCGTCAAATCGCCGCTAACGCCGGTGCAGAAGCATCAGTCGTCACAAACGCTGTTAAAAATGGCGCTGACAACTACGGTTACAACGCTGGTAACGACACATACGGCGATATGCTAGAGATGGGTATCCTTGACCCAACTAAAGTAACGCGTTCTGCACTACAGTTCGCAGCATCAATCGCAAGCTTGATGATCACAACTGAAGCGATGATCGCTGAAGCACCGAAAGATGATGCACCTGCAATGCCTGATATGGGCGGCATGGGTGGTATGGGTGGAATGGGCGGCATGATGTAAATCATGTTTCTCAAAGCTCCGCTTTGAAATCTTAGAAAACCCGCCTCGGCGGGTTTTTTATTGCTTGTTTTTTATGGCCTGCGGCCACCTTTACATGCTGCGCACACTATGCGCTTTGCTTACTTATGTGCTGCGCACACTATGCGCGTTGCTTACTTATGAGCTGCGCTCACGTTATGGCCTTCGGCCACCTTTACACGCTGCGCGTGCGGGGCATTCGCTTCGCGAACTTTATGCGCTTCGCTTATTTATGGCTTTCAGCTACTTTATGCACTACGTGCACCTTATGAGCTGCGCTCACCTTATGGGCTTCGCTCACCTTATGCGCTTCGCCCACGTCATCCATGACGTATTTTCAAACCGCGTCCCGCGGCTCGAGTAACTCTTTCTTCAACAGCTAAGAAAGAGTCACCAGAAAGAAGCCGGCTCCAGCACACTTTCTGATCCGCTAACAAGAGCGCCTTTATTGTCAAAACGGCGTGAGGAAACATCCCTGTAAAGCAACACGCCTTGTCCAGACGTCCCTGTCTGGCCATCTGACAAGTCGCTATCGTCACCGGGAAAGTATGAGTCGCAGAAAGGCAAAAGCAGCGACTTCGTCGCCAAAGAATACACATTTACTAGTCGCTTTATTCTACGAAAACTTGAATCAGGTGCATATCGTGCGCACAATGTGAGCATCAATGATTGGAGTGTTAGTGATGAATATTACGTTAGGTAAAGAGTTTGAAAGAAGGATCACTGAAAAAGTATCTGATGGTCTGTATACCTCCGCAAGTGAAGTGATCCGTGATGGTCTGAGGCTGTTATTTGAAAAAGACGTTGCTAAAGACCAGCAACTGAAAATATTACGCGAAGAAGTCGCTAGGGGCTTCGAGCAGCTAGCTGCTGGCGAATCATCAAATAGCAGTGTAATGGATATATTTGAACAAGCTTCTCACTCGGTAGCTAGTAAGTCAGCGAACAATAATGACAACGCCGAGCTATAAACTATCCCCTCTAGCCGAAAATGATCTATTTAAAATAATATCAACAACGATTGAGGCTTGGGGAAGTCTGCAGGCAAAGATGTATGCCCAAACCATTGAATCCGCATTATCGAAACTAGCTCAATATCCAGATTTTGGTCGAGAAAGAGATGATGTTTATCATGGAGCAAAAAGCTTTCCTGTAGAAAAGCATATTGTGTTCTATCAAGTAAGTGATGAAGGGTTGGTGTGGCACATAGACTACAACAAAGCCCTGTATTCGTGAGGATAAGACAATAATAAATTAAGCCCGATTTTGGAAAAATTAGGGGGCGTTAGCACTTAATGGATACAGTGAACCACTGAGTTTTAAAAACACTTCTACTATGCCGAAGGTCCGGAGAAACTGATGAATGATGTCAAGCGCATATCCTTCTTTAACGTTCAGTATTCAAGCAAAAATCCACAATTATTCTGATAAAACACTCACTATTCTTGTAGATATTTTTTCTTAAAACTGGAAAATTATTTATTTAATTTTTAAGAAGGGTATCTACGTAAGCTTCATTGGCGAACTACTCTCTCTGAATTTAACTAAAAGACGCCCCGTCGCTGAGACGCTCTTTAGTAAATTTAAGCTTTTCACATAGCAGTAGCTACGTTAACAACGCTGGCGAGATTGAACTCAGGTTTTTTGATTAATCCACTGTCCTGTGCTTTCTTGAGAAAGTCTAATTGCTGTCGAATATCACTGCTCTGTTGCTTTTTTGCTTCAATTATTTTTTCAAGTTCTAATGCTAAATCACTCATAGTTAAACCTTCCTACTAAATAACGCTGTGTTTAGAGCCGACTAAAACGGCTTTTCCCATTTTGTGCAAATAGTCATTGCAAAAATCGTGCAGTAAATTTATTGACCCTCTCAAATCTTTGTCATCGGAGTAATCATCAATTTCGAGCCTTAACTCTTCTTGTAGAGTTTTGAGGCTTATCATTCTGCTGTGGCTATGCCATCTATTATTATTGCTGAGTATAGTCGCGATTTCTTCTGCCCTAGCCCTTTTCTCATCATCCGTCACAGGTTGTCCAATCTTGTCTGGGGAAGTGCGATGCACCTTCCAGTCTTTGAACTTAAATTCAACTAACCACTTCTTGAGAAGTGAAGTAGAAAGGTCTCGAGCTTGTTCATAATGTCTCAACGATGCTAGGTCTAAACTATTTAGCATGACAAGTTCTGCATTACTGAGTGGATGGCCAATACTTTTTTGAATTAACTCGTTGCACTTATCCAAATAACCTAGTGCGGGTACCCATTTCCCCTCGTTATTTTGAACTTGAGGATCTATTGGGCCGAGCGACGATGAATAATCCATATAAATCTTATCGCCAGACATACACCAAATTGTTCCAGCAGACATCGCTACGTCTGGTACAAGAAAATCGACGCAGTCATAAAAATTTCGAGACATCTCGACCATCTTTTCAACTGTCTCAGCAGAGCCTCCGCCAGTCTGTAAAATTATCAGTAATCTGTCATTCTTATTTTCATCAGACGCACAACCCTCGAGTTGATTACGGAATGGATTCTTAGACCAAAACTCGATAGGGCCGTAATAGACCAAAATATCATGCCTAGGAAAATGATTCTTCTGAATCTGCCCGATTTTGAGCCCTAAAAAAGTATCAACCGAGCCGTTTACATTATTCATAATCGTCCTTGAAGTTATCGATCACTTACTAACTTACACTACAGTTAATAAATTTTACAAGCTTAATAACATGGCGCAGGATTATACACAGTTGATTGCTTTATCTACAACATTCTTTAGTTGAATTAGCTTATGCCCTTTCAAGCAGCCCCCATAAAACATCGTTTTCCCTAACTCATGAACAATTACAAAGACACCCATAACAAAATTCTCAGCCATAATTTCCTTGGAGAAGGTATTTTAGGGCTTGCAAGGTTGTTCACACGGTGTGATGTAATCTGCCCCAGCTTTATAAAAGGTTCGCATGCGTATGTAGGTCTAAAAGAAGTCCTTTATTTCGGTCTTTTATTGTCATTAGACAAATCGCAGTCGTTATTGGGAGTGTATGAGTCGTAAAAAACGTAAAACAGCGACTATGTCCTCAAAGTTTGTGCTTCACTTATCATTTAACTAATTAGGTTGGGGCAGTTGAAGCGTGTTGCGCAATGCGCCACACTTGGGTGATGATTAAGTCATTTAAACATAAGGGCTGTAGTTGTTTTTCGAGAAAGGGAAAACATCAGGCATTCAAGCAAAGCACGCGAAGAAGCTTCGTATGCAGATAGCTGCTACCAATACCGCACAAGACATAGATGACGTTAATCTTCCTAGCTTTTCACTTCACCAACTGAAAGGGGAAAGGGCCAACATTTGGTCTATATCAGTTAACGGTAATTGGAGAGTGACGTTCGAGTTCAAGGACGGGAATGCTTACATCTTAAATTACGAGGATTATCACTAATGAATATGCACAACCCACCCCATCCTGGTGAATTTATTGAATCCATCTACATGGAGCCACATGGCATCAGTTGCAGAACACTTGCTACCCATCTTGGCGTTGCAGCTTCTACGCTTAATCGTGTGGTAAAAGGTAAAAGTGCAGTATCGCCTGAAATGGCACTGCGACTATCTAAGGTACTAGGTCGAAGCCCTGAGAGTTGGCTTAGCATGCAAGATAACTATGAGCTTTGGCAAGCTAAGCAAAACATCAATCTCGATAACGTTCGGCCCATAGACCTGCATGCCGCTTAACAATCGCATTGTCTGGCTCCGAAAATAATTACATTAAAAAATTACATGGACACCCATGATAAAAATGCTTACCACAAAGCCTTTGGTGATGGTGTGCTGGGGTTTGCGGGGTCGTAAACGCGGCGAGTTTTAAGCTGCGCAGGGTCAATCGCTTGCTCGGTGTTTGTAAAAGCAGCTAAATGTAAAAGAAGACTTTCATTTCGGAGGCTTTATTGTTTGTACATGAAATAATGCAGTTAATTATTAACCCAGCAATCTACTCTATTGATAGCGCTACTACGTCTTTTTTTGCTGATACTCAATTGAGTGTCATGCGCTTACTCATATTATAAATCTATCCCTTGAGGCCCGCGGCTCGTTCGACAAATCCCCATACCGATTGTTGGGCTGTAGCAACTGGCAGAGGGGGTTTGGTGGTGAGTGCAATTCTAACACCTGACATCACACCAGAGAGCAGCATTGACGCTAACATTAATGGGTTGAACGTTTCATCGATTTCGCCTTTGCGCTGGGCATCGGCGATGTTTCTTGCGCCTAATTGCTCTAGCCTGTCATTGCGCTGCCATTCTTCTTTGGTAAACGCAGGGTCGGTTCGTAGCCGCGTTGCTGCAATCATTGCAACGGGATCATCATAAAATAACGAGACCATGGCATGAACCCGTGCTTTTTCCCTCTCTTTCCATGTGTCACCATCAAAGGGGACGCCTGCAACTTTGTCGTCAAAATCGTGGTAAAATTCATTTACGATGGCGTTGATAAGCCCAGCTTTGTTACCGAAATGGTAGTATGTCAGTCCGTCAGAGACCCCTGCCCGTTTGGCTACATTCGCAACGTCTAAATCCCCATTGCCGATAACAATTTCAACCCTAGCCGCTTCTAATAAGCGCATTCTAGTGGACTTTTTCGCTGCTTTGCCTTCCATCACATATTCTCTAACAGTCTTTTGGGGTGCATGCCATTGACCATTCCAATAAACGGGGGGTGAATGGAAAACCCTAACATTCTGCGTATGTCCTCTGACAAATCCGCAACAACGTTTAATGGTGTGCCCAAAAAGTAGTTTTCCTGAGTGCGCAACCATGGCTCACAGTATTGGCAAGTAACCGCAAGGCGGTTACCACTTGACTGGTTTGCACCACCACCATGCCAAAACGTTCCGGGATAAAAGAGTACAGACCCTGCTTTCATGACTGCTGATTTCGCTTGTTCTGCTGTGGGCTTTTGGTTGTCGTCCCATGTGTGGCTATTTGGCACGATCACAGTTGCCCCATTGGACTGTGTAAAGTCATCAATTGCCCAAATGGTAGCCGCGCCCAGCGGTGCCCTAGGCCGAGGGATAGGGTAGAAGCCATCATCAAAGTGCAATGGCTGCCCAGATTCGCCCGGCAACAAATTTATGACCTGCAATTGGGACAAAAGATAATTTGGCATAAATAATTTGTCGAGTAAGGCAAGAATGCGCGGGTGGTCAACTAAGCGGTCCAGTGCTCTGGTTTTGTTCAGAACGCCGTACAATCTTTGTGTTTTGTATCCTTCAAATGAATTCCTGCCAGTTTCATTTAGCAAAGGTAAAATTGCATTTTTAACCGTCGTAATTTCGTCACTCGACAACACGTTCTCGATGACAATATAGCCGTGTTCTTCCACCTGTTTTAGATCAGCTCGTGTCACATGTTCCGGTATCAACTTGACCTTCTCACTCTGGGTCTGTCGATATTTACCAGCATTGTCCCCTGCAGCATATGCGTTATCGATATTCTTTGTTTTAAGCGTTGACATAAGTCCCCTTGAATCCATTCTACTGAGTTGAGTTCAACTCAAATTTAAACACAATTGATTTACTGGTCAAATTTTGAACATAAAAAGATGGGTGAGAATTTATGGGGGGTGAAACGGATCAGTGTAAAATAGCTGAAGCTGATTCAAATTCCGTCTTTAAACCTTTTTTGAATAAACCGACTACATGCGCTTCAAGAAATACAAAAACATTGAGCTACTCATTTAAAGGTTTTTAGCTTCAAGAAATGAGGCTTTCAAAAAGTCCACAAATTTAATGGTTTGTGAAATTTTGTCATGCCATCAGTTCGTTGGATTGTGATGCGAGACCACTTTGCACAAACCTAAGGGGTTTCCAATTAATGAGCTAGAATTGTTCACTTGCCCTCATTTGTCAGTTGCAAATGCTTATCGTTATAATATAACATAGCCATCTTTATTATGTTATATTATAACGATACGGATTCTGTGTGATAGAAATAGACCAGGCTAAGGCTGTCATTGAAGCAAGTTCGCTTTGCGTCAACATAAAAAATAACCCTATTTTGAAAAATTTAAACTTCCAGGTTAAAGCGGGTGAAATATACGCTTTGCTTGGTGGCAATGGGGCGGGTAAATCAACCACACTGAAGACGCTTTTAGGGTTTAACGCCCCAAGCAGTGGCTCGGTAAAAGTAGATGGTAAAGAGGTGGTGAAAGCCCTGAACCATGTACGCGAAAAAACCGCTTACTTACCAGAATCTGCGACCTTATACACTCACCTCACCGCAAGAGAAAACGTCAATTATTTCTTATCATTAGCAGATATTGAAAAAACAGATGCAGAGATTGAGCAAGCGTTTGATCGCGTTGCTTTACAAACGAACGCGCGGGATCGTCACATGCAAACCTACTCAAAAGGCATGCGACAAAAAACGGCCATCGCGCTGGCCTTGCTGCGCGAAGCCCCCATTTTTTTATTAGATGAACCCACTTCGGGCCTCGACCCTGTGGCTATCGATGAATTTAACCAACTGGTGCGTGAGCTTGCCTCTGGCGGCGCCACCATATTAATGGTGACTCACGACGTTTACGGTGCTTGCCAAGTTGCAGATCGCATCGGCCTATTGCGCGATGGTGAACTTGTTGGGGAGTTTTCGGCCCCGCAAGGCGGGCAGATTGAAACCGAACAAGTACACGCGGCGTTTGCCCAACGAGGCGCAGCGTGAGCGGCCATTCATCTTCAATGGCACCTCTTGCAAAAATGATGATTGTCGCCAAAGACGAGTGGCGATATTGGTTGCGCTCTAAATTGGCCATATCCGTGTTGGCCATCGGCTTATTGCTCACATTATCTTCTGTGATCGTTACCGCCATTAATACCATGGAGTTGACCCATACGCGCCATGAATTACAAAACGATGCAGATCAAACTTTTGTTGACCAACCCGACAGACACCCTCACAGAATGGTGCATTATGGGCACTATGCTTTTAGAGCTCCATCGCCACTGAGTGTGTTAGACCCTGGGGTTGATGCCTACACTGGAAATTCTATCTTTCTGGAAGGACACCGACAAAACAGCGCCATGTTCGCTGACCAAAAACAAGGTACAGCATTAACTCAGCTGGGTAGTCTGACACCTGCATTTATCGTACAAACCTTAGCCCCACTACTCCTCATTCTTATTGGGTATAGTTCGGTCAGTCGTGAGCGCGAGTCACACACACTTACCTATCTGTTATCACAAGGCACATCAGGGTTTACCCTCATTGCTGGCAAGGGCTTGGCGTTAATGTCGGTCATTGGCCTTATTTTAGTGCCGCTAACCATTTCAGCGCTTTTTAGCCTGCATGAAGGGGAAAGCATCACCGCTATTTTAGGCTTCATTCTGGGTTATGCCCTTTATCTAACAGTATGGGCCTTGTTGGTTTTGCTATTTTCTAGCGCGCTTTCAAAAAACAGTGAAAGCTTCACCGCTTTAGCGCTCACTTGGATTTTACTGTGTGTGGTTATGCCGCGAGTTGCTAGCTCAACGGCAATCACAACAGTGCCTGCGGCAGGAAAACTAGAAACAGATTTTGCTGTTATCGCCGAGCTGCGAAAATTAGGTGATGGTCACAACGCCAACGACCCTGCATTTGCGCAAATAAAGGCCTCTTTGCTAGAAAAATACAATGTGGACTCAATTGAGCAACTGCCAGTTAATTATAGAGGTGTCATCGCCATGACATCAGAAGCAAAATTAACAGAGGTGTTAAACGAGTTTGCCGAGCAACGCATGCAAACTGAGGTAAACCAAACCCAGGTATCTAGATATTTCGGTTGGTTATCACCTATGGTTGCCATTCGCTCACTATCAATGCTTACAGCCGGTACAAGCATAGAAACCCATCATAAGTTTTTACGTGAAGCTGAGGACCTCAGATTTAACTTTGTTCAAAGCTTAAATAAAGTGCATGCAGAGCGACTAACGTACCAAGATGACATGAATCGCAACAAAGACCTTGATGCGTCAGACAAAGCTCGAGTTGCAGCAACAAACTGGCAAGTGTTAGACGATTTCTCGTTCGCTGTTGATAAGCCTAGCCTTCGATTACAACGCAGTGCACCTGCATTTTTACAACTGCTGGCCTGGGTAGCAGCGCTCATTATAGTCATTCGTTGGGTAGGGAAACGCTTAGTATGAGTTATATGTTTAAACAACTTAGCCGTGAATGGCGATTTATGCTGCGCCAGAAGTACTTACTGGTGCTACTGGGCTGCGCTATCTTGATCTCTGGGTTTTCAGTCCAAAGTGGCTTAAATGAGATTGAGCAACAGCAGCAAACCATTGAGCGCTTAACAGCAGCCGATGCGGCTGACCGTACAGACGCACAGCATAAGCATGATGAAATTGGGATGTTAGCCTATTACACCTTCCATCTTACTTATTCAGCCCCTTCGAATTTAGCCTTTGCGGCCTTGGGGGAGCGCGATATTTACCCTTGGAAGCACCGTATTAAAATGCTCGCCATCGAAGGGCAAATATACGAAAGCGATACCCAAAATGCGGAGCTGACCCAAGCGGGTAAAATTGATTTTCTGTTTGTGATCAGTGCGCTTTCGCCGCTGATTATTATCCTGTTGTTCCATGACTTATTCGCCAATGAACGCAGTAGCGGTAGGCACGACCTACTCGTCACCACGGCAAAATCCCCGTGGGCGTTGTGGGGAGCGCGGGGCGCGATACGTTTCATAGCTATTTTCTTGTGCTTAATGCTGCCGTTTTATGTCGGCGCTTGGGTCAGTGGCACGTCACTGGCTGCAATAGGGTTAGTTTCGTTCTACTGCTTTATCTACTTAGTGTTTTGGGCGTTATTAAGCGTTTACTGGGGCAGGAACGCAAGCAGCGCCCCAAAAGTGGCATCTGGGTTAATAGGCATTTGGGTATTGTTCGCTTTTATTACTCCAATTTTAGGTGACTTAAGCATTAATAAACTTGTTCACTCTCCTAAAGGTGGCGATATCGTGTTTACCCAGCGAGAAGCCGTTAATGATGCGTGGGATCTGCCTAAAGAAGTCACTATGGATGCGTTCACCGCTACCTATCCTGAATGGAAAGACCATGTCGCCATGCAAAGCATGTTTGAATGGAAATGGTATTACGCCTTTCAACAAGTCGGTGACCAGATCGCAGCTCCAATGTCGCAAGAGTATCGCGCTGCGGCAAAGAAAAAATATGAATTAGCAGGGTATGCATCTTTACTTTCGCCGCCTTTGTTATTGCAACGCCTGTTAACTCGCCTTGCTGAAACCGACGCCGTTGCCGCGTTTAAATACGAGCAACACGTACGGGACTTTCACCAAGAGCTTCGTTTGTTTCACTACCCGTTCCTGTTTACTCAAGGCGAGTTTGACAAAAGGGAACTCATTAACATGCCAAGTTTTGAAAAATTCATTACTGAACAACAAGACGATCGCAATACAGATAGCGTTCAATCAACCAATAAATAACACTCAAACTATAAAGAAGGTTTTACCATGAACCCTGTAACACACGGGCTAAAGCTCACTCATATCAGTGCTTGCTTAGCTAGCCTGTTTATTCATCACAGCGTTGTAGCAGATGAACAAGTTGCGCCACAAAACATCGACCAAGATAATGCTATCGAAACCTTAAGTATTGTTGGGTCACGACAAGCGTATCAAGGCAACTTTAGTCCTTTAGAAACCCCGCAATCAGAACTGAAAATAAATTCTGAGGCATTAACAAATGCAGGGGCAATTGATTTAAACCAAGCATTAGATTTGTCGGCCTCTGTTGCCCGTCAAAATAATTTTGGAGGACTGTGGAACAGCTTTGCGTTGCGGGGATTTGTGGGTGATGAAAACCTACCCAGTAACTATTTGGTAAATGGCTTTAATGCAGGCAGAGGCTTTGGCGGCTCTCGCGATTTATCAGGTATCGAATCAGTTGAAGTGTTAAAAGGCCCACGTGCCGCACTATTTGGTCGCGGAGAGCCAGGGGGCACGGTTAACCTTGTTACTAAGCGCCCAACTTTTGATACTGCAGGAGAAATAAAGGTATCGGCAGGAAGCTACGATACATACCGAGCAGATATAGATTACACCACCCCATTAGCAGACGAAGTAGCGGTGCGTTTTGTCGGCTTCTATGAAGATGCTGGCAGCTTTCGTGACACGATAAAAAGCAAGAAAGAAGGCTTTAGCCCATCAATTGCGTGGGAAATTAGCGAGCAAAGCACGCTTGTTTACGAATTAGAATACGCTCATCAAGAAGTACCTTTTGACCGAGGTGTGTTAGCGATAGACAACAAGCTTGGGGTCATTCCACAAAGCCGCTTTCTCGGTGAGCCCGCCGACGGCCCGATTGAAACTGATACGCTGGGGCATCAGGTAGAGTTTCAACACGACTTCGACGATAACTGGAGTGTATTACTCGGCGCTAACTACCGTGATACCTCATTAGAGGGCTTCGCGACGGAAACAGGTTTTTCTGGCGTTGTTGACGATGAAGTAAATCGTTTTCGCCGTTACCGTGACTATGATGCCAAATACCAAGTCTTTCGCGCTGAGCTAACCGGTAATTTAGAAATAGCAGGTGTAGAGCACCGTTTAATCGTGGGTGTTGATTCAGACAAGTTTGAGAATGACCAATTTGCTCTACGTGACCGTACCACAGAGCAATACATCAACGTATTTGCCCCGGTTTATACTGCTGCAAATGCGTTAGCAGATGACTTTTCTACTCAAATTGATCGCGTTGAAACACAAGAATCCCTTGGTGTGTTTATACAAGATCAAATCAGCATAACCGACAAGCTTGATGTGCGTATCGGCGCACGGTTTGACGACTATCAACAAACAATGAATAACCGCTTATCTGAAAGTCAGTCAAAACAAACAGAATCACGGGTTAGCCCTCAATTTGGGATAGTGTATGAAGCATCAGTTACGCTTTCATTGTACGCCGCTTATGGCGAAAACTTCCGCCCATTATCTGGCACCGACAGCAATGGTGACGGCTTTGAGCCAAACCAGTCGACCTCTGCCGAGGCGGGTATTAAGTTCACGCTAAATGATGGTGCGTTGTTTGGAACGGTCTCCATATTCAAAGTCGAACAAGACAATCTGCTCGTGGTTGACGACCCGACTAGTTTTACTTACGCAGCGATTGGCGAAGCCGAAAGTCAAGGCATAGAAATAGACATCAACGGTGAAATAGCTGACGGGTTAACCCTTTGGGCCTCTTATGCTTATGTGGACGCGAAAACCAAAAACGCTTTCTTTGATGGCAATTTTGGTTACACCATTGAAGCCGGAACAGACTTACTCAATGTGCCTGAGCAGCAACTCAGTCTGCAACTGGTTCAATTGCTTGAACTAGATGGTAAAGACCTCGAAGTCGGTGGTGGCTTAGTGTACGTAGACAAAAGAAATGGTTACTTTGGTACCGATTTCACCCTACCTAGCTATACCACTGCCAGAGCGTTCGTCGCTTATGACATAACAAAGTCGATTTCGTTACGCGCTGAAGTTGATAATTTATTTGATAAAGATTATTACACCAACTCATTTGCAGACGCTTGGGTACAACCGGGTACTCCCCGTAGTTTTAGAGTGTCTGCCTCATACCACTTCTAGTATTGTGATAGTTAATTGGTCATTCACCTCGGGTAAATCGAAGTAAGTTTACCCGTCGCGCTGCCAGTTCGAACTATTCTGAATGCCTAAAAAAAAGCCCGCAGATCCAAAGGTCTGCGGGCTTTTTGTTGCTTGATAGAACACGCTGGAGTTATTTCGCCGCCGTTTCTCTCAGCCCAAACGGGTTATCTATACTCTCGCTTGGCTCGGTAAACCAGCGTGGGCCATCGTCTGTCATGTAAAAATGATCTTCTAAGCGAATGCCAAATTCATCGGGTATCACTAGCATTGGCTCATTGCTAAAACACATACCTCTGGCCAAAGGCGTTTTATTGCCGCCAACTAAGTAAGGCCACTCGTGTATATCTAAACCAATGCCATGGCCGGTGCGATGTGGGCAACCTGGTGTTTGGTACTCTGGGCCTAAACCTTGTGAGGCTAAATAGTGACGCGCCGCGGCATCGACCTCTTCACATGGCGCACCGATTTGGGCGGCATTAAAGGCAGCAAGTTGTGCGGCTTTTTCATCGTTCCAGTACTGTCGCTGGCGACGCGTTGGTTCACCAAATACATACGTTCGGGTAATGTCGGATATATAGTCGTGCACTTTGCACCCGGTATCGATTAACACGACATCCCCTGCCTTGAGAATTTGCGGATCCTTAACACCATGTGGGAATGACGTTGCAACGCCAAACAACACGATACAAAAATAATTGCCCGGCGCACCGACCTTTTGGTGTGCTTTTTCAATGAAGGCTTCCACCTCTGTAGTGCTTATTCCTGGGCGCAACATACTTGCGGTTGCTTGATGCACAGCCAGTGTCATATTCATGGCCCCTTGCATCAACGCCAACTCATTATCAGACTTGTGCATTCTACAGTGGGCAGTCACCTCTTGGGCATTAATGAGGGTTAAGCCCGTTTGGGCTTTATTGATGCCGTCGAATATAAAAAACTGCGCGCTTTCATCTATGCCAACAGTTGCGGTAGTCGCTATGTTTAATTGCTCTAATACATCAACAAATAAGCGATAAGGGTTCTCGTGCTCTTGCCAACCATGAATGGGGCCGTCTATGACTTTAAAACCATTTAGACTGCCAATTTCAAAGTGCGGCGCGATATATTGCACAGCGCCGTTTGCTGGCAAAATGGCCCCGACCATGCGCTCACTGGCATACCATTTCATGCCGGTAAAATACGTTAGATTTGTACCTGCATTCAGATAAATCGCGTCAATATTATGGGCTCGCATATACGCTTGGGCTTTAGCGATGCGCTGTAAGTATTCCTCAGACTGAATAGGCACAAGGTGTTGAGTCATATCACTTAATGTAGCTAATGCCTGCTCGGATGTTTGCGTGGCGATGCCCGCTGCGGTGCTGGTTTCAGTACTGGCTTCAGTGCTGGTTTCAAAAGTCCCCATTTTTTCTCCTATTGCTAGGCGCTGACAAAAAGCATAGTCGAGCGACCTATTAAATACTTAATGAATGTGTCATGCAGGCGATGATAGCACTGACATTGTTTAAAATGAGCAGTGATAGCTTACTTATTGTTTTGTCTCAAATTGTGAGGTTAGCGAGTTCACCATGTTCGCTTATCTTCTTTTTCTCAACGGTATTTTTACGCCTTACTGACAAAAGCACACAGCGTTAACAACAAAGCTGTTTCAATCAGCAGTAAATAACTTAGCGCGAACGGTTGCTCGGTATTCTCTTGGTGAGGTGGCCAGTAGCTTCACAAATAAAGAGGTAAAATAGCCCACATCTTGATAGCCAATTTTATCTGCTACTTCGCTTACGTTTAAATTACTTGTTTGTAGTAAATCTTTGGCGATTTCAATCCGGATTTTTTGTAAATACTGCAGCGGTGTTTGGCCAGTGGCATTTTTAAAACGGCGATTAAATGTGCGTACGCTCATTTCAAAGCGCCCTGCTACCTCGCTCAGGCTAATCTGTCGGTTGTAATTGTCTTGCAGCCAAATTTGCGCTTGTACTATTTCCTCATCAGGGTGCTGTTTTGTGCTGCCTTCAAAATAACTGGTTTTCTCGTATGGACGGCGAATTTCATGGGAAAAATTTCGCTCAACCACACTGGCTATTACTTCGCCATAGAGTCGTTTTACAAAATGCACGGTAAGATCGGCCATTGCATTCACGCTAGCCGAACAATACAGATTGCTAGCTTGGGTAATAAAGTATTGACGCTTTAATTTGACCCTTGGGTAGTCTCGTTGAAACTGATCAAAATAATGCCAGTGAGTGGTAGCTGGTTTGTCATTTAGCAATCCTGCTTCAGCCAAGAAGCAACAGCCTGTGCCTACCGCAGAGAGCATCGCACCATTTTCATAAGCCTTGCGTAACCAGGCTAAAATTTCGGGATGTTTTTTTACAATTGGCCGGGGGTTTCGCCACAAAGCAGGTAAATAAATAATATCGCTGTCACCCACATCTGCCAGTTCGGTATCGGGTAACAATGAAAAACCAATACTGGTTTTAATCGGCAATTTGTCTATCGACGTTGTTTGAATGAGCACGGGTTCAACTTGGCTACCTTCCTTTGCCCGAGCAGCACTTTCGGCGGCACGCAACATTTCAAAAGGCAAAGTAGCGCTAGTGGCCAGCATATTATCGCAAAGTAAAAAGGTAATTTTATGCATAAGTAGGCTTATTCAATTTTGTGGATATTGGCAAAGATAGCGAACAAGTGGCCTAAACACCACGATTTATGGCTAATATGACCCTGCCAGAAGCTAAACCTAGGCAGTAAACTGCTGGCACTCAAACAATTGGTAGCTTAAATATGTCTTCATTACCGGTCATCGTTGGATTTGGTGGTTTTAATGCCGCTGGTCGCAGTTCGTTTCATCATGCTTATAAAAGAATGGTGATAGAAAGCTTGCCTGCGAGTGAACAAGAAGAAACCCTGCTTGGTTTGGCCACAATGATGAAGTTGGTGCGTTTTGAAAACGGGCGCTTTTTTGATAACGCGCGTGAGAATAATCAACAAACTTTAACACCAGAAGAAATCGTTGAGCGTTTCTCAGAGCAAATTTTAAATTCGACGCTGATTCGTACCATCGAAAAAAGCCATTTCGATGTTAATGCCGTGCATTGGCAAAAAAACGTCACTATGCACTCAGCAGACAAAGCCGGTATCTGTTTTGAACTAACGCGTAAACAATTACCTGAGCCAATACCATCAAATTGGCAGTTAACTGATATTGATAAAGACCGAGTGAAGGTTAACATAATCGGCGAAGTCGATTTCAAAGTAGACACTTATCGTGAATGCCCAGTAAAAGTTGCAGGGCAATTACCCAGCGGATTTAACCCCGAAGATCACTACAATGCCCGCTTTCATCCTCGCGCCTTACAAATGGCAATTATGGGTGCATCAGATGCCATTCGATCATTAGGCATGGAATGGAAAACAATCGCCGATGCGGTCAAACCAGACGAAATAGGTGTATACGCCAGTAATGCTATGTCACAACTGGATGAAAATGGTTTTGGTGGCATGCTGCAATCTCGCTTGAAAGGCGGCCGGGTCAGTACTAAGCAGTGCCCATTAGGTTTAAACACTATGCCTGCTGACTTTGTGAATGCTTATGTATTAGGGAATGTAGGTCATACGAGTGCAATTGTTGGGGCCTGTGCCAGTTTCCTTTATAACCTCAGTGCGGCCATTGAAGATATAAAAAGTGGTAAGCGCCGGGTGGCCGTCGTTGGGAATGCCGAAGCCCCTATATTGCCAGAGGTCATTGATGGTTATGCCACCATGGGCGCACTTGCCAGCGAAGACAATTTAAAACGTTTAGATCAATCTGATACCGTTGACCATCGCCGCGCTAGTCGTCCTTTTGGCGAAAATTGTGGTTTCACCATAGCAGAATCAACCCAATACGTGGTGTTGATGGACGATGCATTGGCGTTAGAGCTAGGGGCGGATATTCATGGCGCAGTAAGCGATGTATTTATTAACGCTGACGGTTATAAAAAATCCATATCAGCACCCGGTCCAGGTAACTATATCACCATGGCTAAGGCTGTCGCTGCGGCCCGTGCGATTGTGGGTGATGAGTCTGTTCGTGAGCGCTCGTTTATACAAGCTCACGGTTCAAGTACGCCAGCTAATCGCACCACAGAATCACGTATTTTTCATGATGTCGCTAAGATTTTTGATATTCAAAACTGGCCAGTGACTGCGGCAAAAGCCTATTTAGGCCATCCGTTGTCACCCGCAAGTGCCGAACAGTTAGTGGTGAGTCTTGGGGTGTTTAAACATGGATTTATCCCGGGTATTAAAACCATTGATAAAGTGGCTGATGACGTGTTTGATGAGCGCTTAAATATCTCAATAACAGATATCGATAAAGGTGCAGGAAATATCGACGTCGCCTTTTTGAACTCCAAAGGATTTGGCGGTAACAATGCCACTGCGACGTTATTATCGCCTCACGTTGTTGATAGCATGCTCGCTAAGCGATACAGCAGTGAAGATATCGCCGCTTATGAGTCTCGCCGTGAACAAGTACGTGAAAAAGCCATGGCTTATGACCTATCTGCCAACCAAGGCAACTTTGACACTATTTATCATTTTGGTCAGGATCTTATCAAAGAGGATGACATTCAAATGACCGAGCAAGAAATTCGGATTGCTGGATTTGCTAACCCTATCGACTTAAGAATGAAAAACCCTTTTGAAGATATGATTTAGACAAAATAGAAAGTTATAGCAAGCACAGAAAAAATCCGGCTAATTTAGCCGGATTTTTTATGAAAGTAACTTAGTTAAGAGAGACAACTACCGGAACGCTGAATCGATGATCAAGAGACACTCATGATAAAAATGATGCAGCCTGTCTTGTGTTATTGATTACGCTCACGAAATTTATCGATAAACCACCTGATAGCTCTACCTTTGTTATTGATTCTCCAACCAATGAATAGCGGCGTTAACGCTGCATCTTTAGAAATGGGTAGGGCTACTAACTCACCCGTTCTAAGTTGATTCATAATGCGATGTGTTGGCAAAAAACCAATACCTAGCCCTCTAACTTGAGCCGCTATTTTTTGCTCCATCGAGGCAACGCGCAGAACGCTTTGTTTCTCAAATATTCTATGCGTCATAGCAGGAGATTTTTTCGAAGAATCCCGAATAATAATTGAATGAAATGGTTTTGTATCTTCTTCTGATAAAGGGAGAGCGTATTCTCGCAAAGGATGATTCTTCCCTACGACAAATTGCCAATTCGCTACGTCGATTTGTTCAAATTTAATCCCTTGCGTATTTATTTCTGGGTGTGGGGCACCGATAACTAAGTCTGCTCTACGTTCAACAATGGCTTCCCAACTTCCGGCTAACACTTCTTCAGTGATGTTGACTTCGACGCCCGTTTTAAGCTCATAAAACTCCTCAACCACTTCATATAACGCATCAATATCATAAATGGTATCCAGTGCTATATTGATATGCGACTCCCAGCCGCTGTCCACTTGCTTCGCTGTTTCTACGATACTTTGCGCGGCTTTAAGCAATTCTCGCCCTTGTTCAAGTAATACTTTACCAGCAGGCGTTAAAATAGATCTTCGGCCTTCTCGGCGATAAATGATGAGCCCTAAATCTTCTTCTAATTTTTGTACCGTATAAGTAATGGTGGATGGTACGCGATACAAAGCAGCTGCCGCAGCGGCAAAGCTACCTTTTCTGTCTATCGCATCTAAAACTTCACAAGCTTCCAAAGATAATTTCACTCGTACCTCACTAGCATTAATGTTCAGTTTTTTCGAACATATTTGTCAGTATTACTTGGTTTTTAATCGAAAATAAAAGAAATATGATAGCTGCACAGTTCGAAAAAACAAAACAATTAATAATTTTTACCCCTTCACAACGAGAGAGGACATCAGAATGCAAATATTACGTAAAGATTCACTACACAGAGGTGGATTCGCGGGATTAAGAGAAACCCGTTTAATTGTTGATAACAAAATTGGCGGCAAAAACGATACATGGAATGGACTTGGTAATTTTATTTATTTGGCTGATGCGCGCTTTTTACCTCAAGGCGAAACGCGCATGCATCCCCATAGAGAACTTGATGTTATTACGGTCATGTTGGAAGGCAGAATAGAGCATCAGGGCTCAATGGAAAACGGCAAGTCTATGCAGGCCAATCAAGTACAGGCACAGCGTGCTGGTGGAGAAGGTTTTGTTCACAATGAAATTAATCCAGACCTTGATGAAAACAGAATGCTGCAAATTTGGGCTTTACCCGAAACAGCAGGTGAACCGGCAAGTTACAAATTTTATGATCTTAAAAAAGATGAAATGGTACGTGTTTATGGTGGCAATAAATCGCAAAACGTCACACTTGATAGCCCCACGATTATTGAAGTTGGTTTGCTCAGTAAAAATAAGAATGTGACTCAAGAGGGCGAGTTCATCGCTTATATCACTGGTGGTGAAGGGATCCTAAATGGTGTTGAAGTAAAAGATGGTTATTTAGTCCGTGATGAAGACTTAGATTTTACCGCGCTGAGTGATGACGTTCATTTATCACTTATTTATTTGAATACAGCTAATGAACAGCGCTCAATCTAGCGAAGAATACACCCGCTGTAAAAATGGTCGAAGGTTCGCCTTCAATTTTGTTAACAAACCCACAAAACATTGGAATTTTAATTATGAAAAAAATACTGACCGTGTCAGCAAGTAATAGTAAACACTCTATCAATAGGACGTTATTGGAGGTGGCTTCAAGCAAAATTGAAGGGTATGAAGTTGCCATGTTAGATATTCGAGACTATCCAATGCCTTTTTTCAGTCTAGATAGAGAGGAAAGCGAAGGACATCCCGAAACAGCCAAGCAAGTACGCGCGCTGTTCGCTGAATATGATGCATTTATCATTTCTTCTCCGGAGCATAATGGGTCAATACCTGCAGAGTTTAAAAATTTAATCGATTGGGTTTCACGTTTAGGCGATTTACAAAATCCAATGTTTGCTACGAATAAGCCTGTGTTTCTGCTTAGCACTTCACCAGGGCCAAGAGGAGGTTCAAGTAACATCCAAACATTAACGCAGTTAATGCCATTTTGGGGCGCTGATGTCAGAAGTTCATTTAGCTTAGGCAGTTTTTATGATCACTGGGTAGACGGAAAACTAAGTACTGAAAAAGACAAAGAGCTTGCACTCTCTATAAAAGCTTTTATCAGCGCACTTTAACTATTAAGGCTGCATGCAGTTAATCTGGACATTTGCAGCCAGTTACTTTTACCCCTTGAGAGAAGTGCGTTATGGAAATCGCAGCGCTGTCTAGTTACACGATCGCCATATTCATTGCAAAGAACCACAGTGATACAGCACCAAGCAAACATTCAAAAACAGGGTATTTAGCAGCCGCATGGCGAGCATTACATACAGTTTGACTCGCTCCAATTTACCCTTGTTGGCCGAAACTGGGAGATTACAGCAATTGAAATAAAATTATTCAGCCCCCAAGATAACTATAGTGAACTTACAGTCCCTTGATTCTCATTGGAAGTTAGCTGTTAACTTGGTTTATCATCGATGAATATCCCTACCTCCCTTTGTCACTTCTACCCATCATGGAAAACCAAAAATGACTGATTCGGAAAAGGCGCTATCAATTACGCCAGTCGCACGCACTGAACCGTGGTGGCAGGAGCGTCACTTACAAAAAATGGATGAGAAAAAAGCCTTAAATGACGATGTGGATTTGTTGTTCTTAGGTGATTCCATTACCCACTCTTGGGAGGACACTGGCGCGGCCACTTGGAACAAACATTACACCCATTTAAAGCCTTTAAATTTAGGTTATTCGGGCGACTGTACTGAGCATTTGCTATGGCGCTTACAAAACGGTGAAATCGACAACCTAACGCCTAAACTCACTGTGATATTAATTGGCACCAATAACGCCGGGCATAGAGTGGAATCAGCCCAAGACACCGCCGCTGGGGTCAAGGCTATTCTAAATGAGGTACAGAGCCGATTACCTAAGAGCAAAATACTTTTATTAGCCACCTTCCCTCGCAGCAAAAGTAAAAATGCGCCCATGCGAAAAAGAGTGAATGCCATCAATGATGTAGTGAAACACCTCACCGACAATAAAAACACATTCTGGTTAGACATAGGCCATGTCTTTTTAACCGAAGATGGAACAGTATTAGACACCGTCATGCCGGATTTTTTACATTTAACCAGCGAACAATACCAAGTTTGGGCAGACGCCATGCAAGATACTATTGCTAGGTTAATGCGCTAGTTAAAGCACGCTTGGCAAACAGCATTACCTTAGCGGTTCGTAATAGGGTCAGCGCAGAATATGAGCCTAGTTATGTTGATTATGTGTGGGGCATCAGTGGGGCTCAATGGCTTATGTCTTGGCTAGGTCACTCCTTTTCTTGTAATTTAGCAGCTGATAGTAAAAGCCACGAAATCCTTTTTTCGTTTTGGATTTTTCGCTGCTATTGATACAGCGCGGTAGTCCGTATACACCTTTAATTAAACCCATGTTGCGAAGCTAGTTCGGACGAAACACGTGGTAATTTTTTACTCAATACTTTGCGAAATTGAGATTACTTATTAATCTTAATTGTACACAGATGCGATATTAATGGATGTCAATATTGCTTATTTGGCCACGCGTACAAGGAAGAATCATATGAAAAACCCAACTGTTATCACCTTTTTACTTTCGAATATCTTGCTTTTGTTATTGCTATCAGGCTGCTCTTCACAACCGATATTGTTAGCTGATTTTGACAATGACGCTACAGGCAACCTCCCCGACCTAGCGCTTACTGGCGATCCTACTGGTGATGAAATCACGTGGTCTGGTAGTACCGCTAATAGCTCAGCATCGCTGGCTCCGTTAAAAGTCATTGCAGACGTTAATGGCGAAGCTGGCGACAACATCTTGCGCCTGTTTCACGCAACGAGTGTACAAGCGATTGGCCCTCACTTAGGCTTTCATGCACGACCAACTACGGAGCCAAACGGTATTTATAACGTTTTTTGGGACGGTGTCATTGAGTACCCAGGTAATCGGTCATCTCAAGCACTTTTCATTGCCGTTTATAAGACCGCTCAATGGCATGCCTATTCTCTCGTCGGTTTGCGTATTTATCGCACACCTGATGGACCTGGCGAGGGTTGGACAAGCGTGAATGTATTAGACCAAAATGGTCCAGAAAGACGGATAGGGTATATCCGCGAGAACTTGCCTCACTCTGGAGTGGTTGTGATAAATCTTGACACTCAAACATACAGTCTCTTCTTTGGCGGCCTTTCTGCGACTGGCGACCTGCCCTCCGATACCACTATTGAACGCTTAAGCCTGTATTTAAGTTACTCCCCAACCGATCCCCAAGATGACTCATCTGGCCTAGGGACTTACTACATTGATGATGTAAAAATGCTGCAAGGTGAAACTGATGAAGACTAAAAAAACGGATCACGTAAACCTGAGTTCACACATGAAAAATGACGTTTGTGAACGGAAATACTTTCATTTGTGATAAGCAAAGGCGGCGATGCCTCTTCGCAGCGTTTCGCCAACAACTTATTAAATACCGGGTAAATGCCTATAGCTTGTGGCTTCCGATAATTTCTATCTCGCCCTTAAAAAGTCTTTGTCCAGCGCGCCTGATATATTACGTAGCTCGTAATCAATTATCTCGGCTGTGCGCTTTGCTCCAGCAGTGTTGGTTATCTGAGCTATAGCACTAATGATCAACGCTTCTAATGCGTCGCTGTCGTTAATGTTTTCCTCGCTCGCTGCTGCTAATGCATCGGCTATACATTGTTTGGCAATACTGTATTTACTCATTTTGGCTCTCCTTAAAAAAAGCCCTCGAATGAAAAAGATAAGGGCCAGAATCACCGACCCTTGTTGATGTTGCGCTCTTAAAAAAATGGTTTTAGTTAACCCTTATTACGTTCATATTCACGTACTTCATTTCGCCCCACCACCATATGATGTACCTCATCTGGGCCGTCAGCGTAACGCAAGGTCCGCTGGCCTGCGTACATGGCAGAAAGCGGTGACCACTGCGAAATACCAGTAGCCCCATGCATTTGCATGGATTGGTCGATAATTTCACATACACGCTCAGGTACCATCGCTTTGATCATGTGGATCCAAATACGGGCTTCTTGGTTACCCAATACATCCATGGCTTTAGCGGCTTTAAGTACCATCATACGCATGGCTTCAATGTCGATTCGCATCTTCGAGATGACTTCAACATTTTTGCCCAATTGATATATCTTTTTACCGAAGGCTTCTCTTGATGTTGAGCGCTCTAAGGCAAGTTGCAATGCTTCTTCAGCTTGGCCAATTGAACGCATGCAATGGTGAATACGACCTGGGCCTAAACGTACTTGAGATATTTCAAAACCACGGCCCTCACCTAGCAACATATTGGTTTTGGGTACGCGTACATCTTCTAGCTTAATATGCATATGCCCATGAGGAGCATGGTCATGACCAAAGACATGCATTGGGCCAACAATTGTTACACCTGGGGTGTCTAGTGGCACAAGAATTTGTGATTGTTGTTTGTGTGCAGGGGCATCAGGGCTGCTTTTCACCATGCAGATCATGACTTTACAACGCGGGTCACCGGCACCAGAGATATAGTACTTCTCACCGTTGATGACCCAGTCATCGCCATCTTCAACCGCCAATGTTGAAATGTTTTTCGCATCAGAAGAGGCAACATTAGGCTCTGTCATACCAAAGCAAGAGCGTATTTCACCTCGTAGCAATGGCTTTAACCATTTTTCTTTTTGCTCAGGTGTACCGACACGCTCTAACACTTCCATATTTCCCGTGTCAGGCGCTGAACAGTTTAACGTTTCAGAGGCGAGTGGAGCTTTACCCAGTTCAACCGCAATATAGGCATAATCCAAATTCGTTAGGCCTTGCCCTGTTTCCGCATCAGGCAGAAAGAAATTCCAAAGACCAGCCTCTTTGGCTTTATTTTTGGCCCCTTCTAATAACTCCATTTGACGATCAGAGTAACTCCAACGATCAGCAAGCTTCTCACCAATTGAATAAAACTCTTCTTGGATCGGGATAACATTCTCTTCAATGTGTTTCTTTACAGCGAGGTAAAGTGGACGCACATCTTCTGACATACGCAAATCGTTTAAATCTTCAGTCGACATATTTACTTCCTTAAATTTGAGTGAAATCTGCCGTGTTTTATTAACCATTCACGACATGAGTATTGCAGGGTAGAAACCCAAAAAAATCAGTCAAAATATAATATGTAAACAAAGTGTAAATGGCCAACTAAATCGCTTCAAGAATATGAAATTATTGATATTTTTAAAATTTAAGGTGTTTAAAAGCGACTTTATAAAAGTGAATTATAGAGGTGTATCACTCTTAGTTTTTGAAACGCACTTTTGAGCGAGTGACGTGCAAAATATAAACAAATATAAATTTAAACATTGCCGCCATTTTTTCAAAAAAAATAACGGTACCACGACTTTTATTCTGCACTTCTCATGCAATCAAGTTTTGCAAGCGCCCCGATGAGAGCGTTTGATTTAAACCTTAATGACTTCAATATTTGCTTGACTTATACTAAGAATCAGGAGTATCTTTGCGCCGAGCTTGAGAAGAAGCTTATTTTTTGAATCCCACGATGTTAGTTATTTGTAGTACTCTAGTTATTAGTTTATTTGTAATTCTTCGCGTTATCCTCAGTAAAATATTCGTTTTCCTCACATGCTTTATCGCCGCAATTTTTTGGCGCACTTATTAATTATTTCTAGGATATCTATTATGTCTACTAAAACTACTGGTTCTGTAAAATGGTTCAACGAAGATAAAGGTTTTGGCTTTATCGAGCAAGAATCTGGTCCTGACGTTTTCGCTCATTTCAGCGCAATCGTTAGCGAAGGCTTTAAAACATTGGCTGAAGGCCAACGTGTAGAGTTTACCGTGACTCAAGGCCAAAAAGGCCCTCAAGCTGAAAACATCGTTTGTATCTAAACCTTGTTAAGCTGCGCAGTTAAATGCTGCGCTATCGTTTCACTCATACTCAGTGATGAGTGGAACAAATATTATGTTTATCTCAAACAACTATTGAATACCCCGTCAAACGAGTTTAAACAAACCTCGTTTTTCTATTCCGGCTCATACTCCGAGTCATCCCGCCTTATGCTTCAACCCGTATTCCTTTTCCTACATTAAGAATTTTATATCCCTAATTTGAAAATACCCAGTACAAAGCAACCGGCGGCTCAAAGAGAATTTTATTAATTTGAATCAAACCGCACAATTATCCACCATCCGTACGTATGACAACCCCATCCCTGGCCGCGAGTTCATTCTTAGTCTTTTTAGTAGCCTAAAAAAACATTTAAATCGCGAACAAATAGCAGATGCTTTAGCTCTCAATTCCCCTCAAGAAAAAGAAGCGCTTAGAAGACGTTTGCGTGCAATGGAGCGTGACGGGCAACTATCATTTCAACGCAAGGGTTATCAATTAATTGATCCTGATTCGCTGGTTAGCGGCCCTATCAGTATTCACCCTGAGGGTTTTGGTTTTGTTACCTATAGCGATGTCGAAAGAGACTTGTTTCTGCCAAAGAGCCAACTGAACCATGTATTTGATGGTGATGTGGTACAGGTGCTAGTAGAGCCTGGGAAAAACGCAAAACGTGCCTACAGTAACCTGATTAAAGTACAAAAGCGCAATACCACCCACGTTGTGGGTATGTTGCAACGCAAAGGTAAGCATTACTTTTTACTGCCCGATGACGTTAAAGTTTCACACACAATTCATGTTGAACACAGCGCCTTAAACCAAGCGCGCGTCGGCCAATATGTGAGTGGCAAAATTACCCACTACCCTGACTTTCGCCAAGAAACACAAGTTGAAATTACTGAAGTATTAGGCAATGCAACCGATGCTGGCATAGAAAGCACATTGGCGCTTTATCGCCACGGTATTTCTGACCAGTGGGATAAAACATTGCTCGACAAGGCAAATACACATGGCACGCGAGTATCACAAGCGGACAAAGCACAGCGCACAGATTATCGCAGTTTGCCGTTTGTCACTATCGATGGGGCTGATGCGAAGGACTTTGATGACGCCGTTTATTGTGAAAAAACTCAAGCAGGAAATTGGCGTTTATTGGTAGCAATAGCTGATGTGTCGCATTATGTATTACCCAATGACGCATTGGATATTGAAGCGCAAGCGCGCGCCACATCGATTTATCTGCCAGATCAAGTTGTCCCAATGCTGCCCGAGGCATTGTCTAACGGCTTGTGCTCGTTGAATCCGCATGAAGACCGCTTGGTGATGATGTGTGAGATGACTATCAACGCAACAGGGCTCGTTACTCAAGCAGCTTTTAGCGAAGGCGTGATTCAATCTCATGCACGACTAACCTACAATCAAGCGAATGCGCTCGTCACTCAGCCAAACAGTAAGCTTGGCAAAACCACCGCCGCTTCTAGCCCAGCCATCGTTCCCCATGTTAAGGATTTACATGCTCTTTTTCAGGTGCTAATTAAGCAGCGTAAGCAACGCGGTGCGATTGATTTTGAAACGCGAGAACTTGCACTCAAGCTGAACAAACACAAAAATATTGCGAGTATTTCTCCCGTAAAGCGAAATGACGCTCACCGCATGATTGAAGAATTTATGTTATGCGCGAATGTCGCTACGGCACAATTTTTACAACGTCATAAAATTCCTAGTTTATTTAGAGTGCACTTAGGTCCACAGCAAAAGAAACTCACGGCATTACGTGCATTTTTGACTGAGAAAGGCTTAACCCTTGGCGGCGGAGATAGTCCAAGCCCGCAACATTACAATGACTTGTTGAAAAAAGTGAACCACAGGGCTGATGCAAAACTTATTCAAATGTTGTTACTACGCTCGCAAAGCCAGGCGGAATACTCCCCCGAGAATCAAGGACACTTTGGTTTAGCCTATGAGGCGTATGCACATTTCACCTCGCCCATAAGACGCTACCCAGATTTGTTAACCCATCGCGCGATAAGAGCAACGCTACGAAGCAATAAATTCGCTAATGACGCCAGCAAGTCTGAATCCGGTTTCAAACGGTTATTGCGTCAATTAAAGCTCAACGTATCAACCAGCAAGGCTGTGCCGAATAATGCATACCCCTACACGGCTGAAGAGGTAGCGCTTTTAAGTCACCATTGTTCTGGGCAATCACGTTTAGCTGATACGGTTAGCCGAGAAGTCGAAAGTGCACTTATGTGTAAATACATGCAACCTTTTATCGGTGACACTTTTGGTGCCTCTATATCAGGAATGAATAATGCTGGTTTGTTTGTGACGCTTGAAAATACAGGAGCAGAAGGTTTAGTCAGTATGATGAGTCTACTAGGCGAGACATATACGTTTGATGCCCAAAAACAGCAAGTCGCCAACGGACAGAACACTCACCGCATAGGCGATCATTTAACGGTCGTGTTAAAAAACGTTGATATACGCGCTCGAAAAATGAGCTTTGAAGTGGCATAAAGCAGGTGGTTACCCCTTGACTACAGTAAAGCCTATGGTCGAGAAATACTAACTCCAGTAAATAATTAACCACTCAGCGACAGTTTATTGGAATTGGTATTAACTGTTTTTACTTGCTATCGCCCTTTGACGTTCGGCTGGCGGAATAACCTAAATAGATAGAAAAACAAAGCGGCTATGCACGACCCAACAAACGCAATACCCATATCTTTTTGCGCATCCCATATGTCTCCCTGCGTGCCCAAATAGGAATCACCCTCTGCAGGGAAGAAAATGTCGGCAACCAGCCACTCTAAAATTTCATAAAGGGCACTGACTGAAAGTATAAGAGTGATGGGCAAAAAGAAGGCAATTCGCGGTGGGTATTTTATCCATACTGAAAAGCACTCTTTCATGGGATAGTAGAGCAAAAGGCCGAAGCTAAAATGAACGAGACGATCATATTGGTTTCTAGGTGAATGAAAAATATCTTGAAAATAAAACCCTAAAGGGTTCTCGGCATAAGTATATTTTGAACCATATACATGCAAGCATAAAAACACACAGAGTAAAAAATAACTCACAATACTGAACTTGTATTTTCTGTAGGTAATGATTAAGAATAGCAGCGAAATAACCGTCAGCGTATTTTCAATAAGCCAATTTGCAACGTCGGTGGTACCAATGATTGAATTAGTCCATACGGCGATAAACACCAATATGAGCAGCAGCAACCAACCCAAATCTGTTGTTTTATTGCCGCCGTTTACCATTTATCTTCCACACCCTTATCCACTTGAGCTCAGTGCTTAACCCAACCCGTTAGTTGACAAAAAAAACCTATTATCTGTTGATCTTGTGGCAGTTCGTGCACCCGCCTGACACTTTCCCTGCGGCAAAATAGCGAGGTTGCTCTAACGATGCGGCAATTCTGGCTTCGTCTATCTGGCTGACGAAACCTTGCATATAGTCTTGCATAAACGGGTGATTGGCGCCCATGTCACCTGCTTTTAAATTCGACGCTATTTTGCTCATATTGCCTAGCGCCTTGAGCACCTTTTCCCGTTGCAATTCAGGCGCACTTTCAGCCCCTGCACTCGGCATATCGAGGGCGACTTCGAGCAAAGCCATCTGCGCTGCGAGACGATGCATATCAGAACTCAAATCCGCTTTCTCAGTATATTTGAATTCTGGCGGGTAGGTCACTTTGCGCAGGTTCGAGTTGAATTGACTACTACACCCTACCAACGCAATAGTACATATCGTCAAGACGCTGACTAGTTTACTTAATGTCACTGATAATCGTTTCATTGGCATAGCTTCTTCATAGAGGTAGCTTCCTTATTCAACTCGACGTTTCAACTACAGCGCTTGCTCTGTTTTTTGGATAATATTCAGCAATTCATCTTTGAGATGAACACGTTTTACTTTGAGTGACTCAATATAGTCATCTTTCACTGGGGTATTTCGACTTTCCAGATCATGTACTTCGCTTTCCAGTGCATGATATGCAGTGAATAACTTAGCAAAATGACTATCATTCATTTTAAGGTGACGAATGGTGTGATGATGCTCAGGAAGATCTTTTACCAATGAGTGTTTCTCAAGTTCTTGCATAAATATCCTAGGTTGTTAAAGCTTAATCCCATATTAGCCAGATGCTTGTTAAACATATTGATCCCCATCATTTTTCAGCCTGATATACATTAAGAGCAACAGGCTTATCATGTCATTTCTAAACACTGACCCTTAACGTATCTTTTGTTAGAAGTGACCGCCTGACGTGAATGGTCAGCTATATAAGCGGGGATACTGGTAAGCGAATCGCCCACCCTATGCACAATGTGTTTAACTAAGCTGTGCATAACTGAGCGGCGCATAACATTTGACTCCCCTACCCACTGCGGCGATGATGTGCCTTCTTCTAAAAATGGGGTTAAAAAGGAGCTTCTAGAATATGCAGCCAAACCTTCAAGGACGTGCAGTGGTACTTACACGGCATATCGTCAAGCTAATATTCATCACCATGCTGCTGTCATCTTGCGCCGCCCTTACCCCTGATTTTGAGAAGCCTGAATTGCAGTTAACCAACTTGAGTATGCTGCCGGCTCAGGGGCTAGAGCAGCGATTTCGTCTGACGTTTCGAGTGACCAATCCGAATAATATTTCTTTCCCGGTAGACGGCATGAACTTTAAACTGAGTTTGCGTGGTTTGCAGGTTGCTACAGGTGTGAGTGATAAAAAGTTTGTACTTGAGCCTTTAAGCGACAATACCTTTGATGTTGACGTAAGCGCTAGCCTATTCAATTCCGGTCGGGTAATACTTGATATTATGAATTCTAAGCCTCAAGCATTGGCCTACGAGATCAACGCTAAAATATTCACTAGCAAGGGATTATGGGGAAACATTCCTGTTACCCGCAGCGGAGTTATTCCGTTTGGCTTAACCCAGCCCCAGTAAATCAATCTGGTACCTGATAGGTTTACACTTACCGCTCACTTTCAATTCCTTTTAAGTCAAAACTAAAGCCCTGCCCATCTGTGCTAGACTGCGCTCGATTTTATTTTATTGAGTAGAAATGATGATGTTAAAGCACCTAAGCCTAACGCTATTCGTTTTGAGTGGCCCTTTGTTGCTGGCCAAACAAGCGGTTGCCCAAGAGCCCATAAAAGCAGTTACGCAGAGCAAAGATGTAGAAGCAACAATGAAGTCGATGTCTTTGAACTACAAGCAAGCTATGCGCGCAACTGAGTCAGACTCCATGCTCGGCAACGTGAGTGAACTACAACGCTTAGTGGCATCAGTACAATTAGTTGAATTTGATAAAAAACGCCAAGCCATTTTGCAGCAAGGCTTGAGTGAGGTGCAGTCACAGCTGAGTCTGGTTCATAACAGTTTGACGCACAACGATATCACGGCTGCCAAAGCTCAATTGGAAAAAGTGGCAGAACTGAGAAAGCGTTATCATAAAGAGCGAAGCCCCAATATCTGGCAACTCATTTTCGGCAGTGAATAACGATTTACATTAGCTAGCATTCATCAACTTAACTCAATAAGAATTAAAATTTAACCTTAATTAAACATATGAAAAACATAGTGTTATCAAAAATTACCAGCCGTTACATTTTACAGCTCATCTAAGACCCAGGTCTTATATCCACTTCTTTTTACGTCAGTAAAGTACGAGTTAACTATCGTTTTATGCTGTTTTTAGGAGTGCGCATGTTGCCTTTATCACGTGTTGAGTGTCCCATTTTACGCAAAAAAATCATGTCGGCTGAAGAAGCTGTTTCTTTTATCGAAGACCAGCAAACCATCGGCATGAGTGGTTTTACCGGCGCTGGCTACCCCAAGTCGATCCCCGCTTCGTTGGCAGAAAAAGCCAAAGCATTGCACAGCAACGGCCAGCCCTTCAAAATTAATTTGTGGACGGGTGCATCTACTGCCCCTGAACTTGACGGTGTACTCGCAGCCGTAGACGGCATCAATATGCGGCTACCCTATCAATCTGATCCTATTTGCCGTCAACAAATTAACGACGGCATAATGGATTACGTTGATATTCATTTATCTGAAGTATCTCAGTACGCTTGGTCAGGCTTTTTAGGCAAGATGGATGTCGCCGTTATTGAAGTTGCCGGCATATTAGCAGATGGGCGGATTGTTCCTTCATCTTCGGTTGGCAATAATAAAACCTGGGTCGAGCAAGCAGATAAGGTAATTTTAGAGGTCAACACTCAGCAAAACATGAAGTTAGAAGGAATGCACGATATATACTATGGCACAGCGTTACCACCTCACCGCAAGCCTATTGATTTGAATTCTCCGTCTGACCGCATTGGCGAAAAGTACTTGTCGATCCCTGTGGAAAAAATTGTCGCCATCGTTGAAACTTCAGCACCAGATCGTAATAGTCCTTTTACCCCGCCGGATAAGGTCTCGAACCAAATCGCTGAACACATTCTTGATTTCTTCTCCCATGAGATTAAAAAAGGTCGCCTACCCAAGGAATTACTTCCTATTCAATCGGGTGTGGGCAATATCCCAAATGCGGTGTTGAGCGGACTAGAGCAAGGCGGTTATCGCAATTTAACCGCCTACACTGAGGTTATTCAAGATGGCATGCTAGGAATGCTGAAATCTGGCTCATTGTCTGTAGTGTCCGCCACGGCATTTTCACTTAGCCCCCAGGCACTGGATGAATTTAATGACAATATTGACTTCTATCGCGACAAAATTATCCTAAGGCAACAAGACATTAGTAACCACCCTGAAATCGCTAGGCGACTCGGTATTATCGCCATGAATGGTTTAATCGAAGCAGACATATATGGCAATGTGAATTCGACGCATGTAATGGGTTCACGCATTATGAACGGTATTGGCGGGTCGGGGGATTTTGCGCGTAATGGTTACTTATCGATATTTATGACGCCCTCTATCGCCAAAGGCGGGGCAATTTCTGCCATTGTGCCTATGGTATCCCATGTTGATCATACTGAACATGATGTGAAAGTCATTGTGACCGAGCAAGGCCTTGCCGATTTGAGGGGCTTGTCGCCAAGACAACGGGCGAAAGTCGTCATTGAAAAATGTGCTCACCCGCAGTTTAAAGACCGACTGCATGATTACTATGAGCGGGCCTGTGCGACAAAACGCGGTATGCACACGCCGCATAATTTAGATGAGGCATTAAGCTGGCATCATAACTTTGAAACCAAAGGCCAAATGTAACGAATTCATCAGGCATTTGATTTTAGTGTTTTAAATTTTTGCGAAGTGGTTAATTTATTTATTAGCATTGATTTTATTCATTAGGTACTAGCGTGTTTGTTTATCTTATTGCTGGCAATATACTGTCGGCAATAGGCTTAACCATACTCACAAAACGTAAGATATTAATGGCAAAACCAAATTCAAAAGCCCCCAGTAAAAGCGTCGATATTTTTTGTGCTAGCTGTCAGCAGCAACTTTTTCGCTATAAAAAGGGCGGTAAAGGGGCCTTAATAAAATGCTTTAAAGAAAGAATAAGCAAAGATTTCACCAGCGTTGAAGGGACATGCCCCAAGTGTGAAACCATTTTTGCCAGAGATACGTTAGTACGTGGCACACCCGCACTGAAAATAATCGGTGGTAAGGTGCGCTTCAAATAAACTGCGCATTACTTAGACTTCGCTCCAAAAGACTGTGTTTTACCTAAGCTTGGTTATATCTTGGCTATTAAACAGATAGCAAGGATACAACTCGCCGCTGTGCTTAATCCACCACCATGAGTGCGCGGTACTCATCATACGCATATTGGTCTGTCATGCCGCTAATATAGTCTTGTAACAATCGGCAACGGTAGTAAAACTCTAGCTCCTCACTGGCATCATGATGGATGGCGTGCAAATAGGCACGCAAATGCTTACCTGGCAGCTTTTTCACTAACCTTTTTGCTAACAGTGGTGCGTCTTTTTCTTGCTGATATACCCTAGAAAATTGTGCTTTCGACAGCCTCAATAATGGCTGATAGCAATCAAGCAAACCACTAATGATTTTGTAACCTTGCAACTCCCTTGCTTCAACCTCTTTGTTGCAAAACGCGTACTTTAGAGCGACTTTTTTAAATGCTTCAGATAGCGCATGGGCTGTACTTCTATCTTCTAACAGCGCTTGATTAAACGACCCATGAAATATGCCGTCGATATTATTGATAAAGCGTTCAACAGCATGAGTCACTAAGGGGTGAAGTACGCCCACTCTTAAAGAAATAAAGAACTGACTGTCTTTTGATATATCATCCGCCTTCGCGGCTTTATAGGCTTTTGAGGTTAAACTTTGCATGGTATTTTTGCTGGTATCCAAGCCGAATTCGGTCAGCAGTAACAGAAATTCTTCACACAAAGACGCTTGCAACTGTTCAATACCCAAGATGCCTTTTTCAACGGCATCTTCAAGGTCAGCGATACAGTAGGAGATATCATCGGCAGCTTCCATGATGTATGACGCAGGGTGACGATGCCCAACCTTTATGCCTAAGGTGTCACACAGGGTTTCGACATACTCTTTTTCACTGAAATAAAAGCCGACCTTTTTTTGTAAATAGCCAAGCTTATCGCTTTTATCAGGTTTTACATCAGTACCGCAGCGGGTGTATTTGAGTATGCCTGCCACTTGACTAAAAGTGAGATTCAATTGTAATAGCGAGTGTATAAGCCTTATCGCTTGAGCGTTACCTTCAAAGTTACAAATGTCTCGCTGTAAGGCCGGATTAAACGTGAATTCACCGTCGCTGTTTGTGGGAAATGAATCTTTCAGCTTGAGAGCAAACCAGTCATTAATTGCCTGCTCACCGAAATGGCCGAACGGCGGGTTGCCTATGTCGTGCATGAGACACGCCATTTCCACCACGCTTTCTAAATGTCGCTCGAATTCGGCTAGGTTGTATTCCGTCTGCTTAGCGCTATCTAATTTATTGAATATGCTTTGAACAATAAATCGCCCAACTTGCTGCACTTCTAATGAATGAGTCAGCCGGCTTCTCACCGCGGCGTTTCGTTCTAGGGGGAATACTTGGGTCTTCTGCTGCAACCTGCGCACCGCTGCCGAATTGATAATACGCCCGCGATCACTTTCAAAATCGAACAGAATCGATTTGATGGACTCTCTGTTTCTCGTATTGTGAAGTCGATGACTCGTTAGCTTTTTAGAAAAATCAATCATGGATACGTCTTGCAGTATTAATGTTCATCGACAATACAACAGTGGTTCACTACATGACACTTTTTTACACGAAATAAAACAACGGCTTAGGCCCAACTTAATTCAAATTAATGCTTTGCAGGTACCCTAAAAAATACGTCCCGTGAACTAACTATCTTACGCCTTACTGGACTGAAGATATCGCAAGCGAAATTTCTGCACCCGTTTATCAAATTTGTGCACTATCCGACCAATGCGCCCGCTATACACGTGAATAAGCTCAACATTTCTAGCCATTAACACCGCACTTAAATATTTCTCATGCAAAATGGCGACACTTTTATTTCGAATGACATCGTTATCACTTGAATGAGCACGATACCAGCCTTTTCCTGTTGGCCTGAGCCAACTATTGATATGTTCTTGCATGGGAGTATCAACAACGGTTTGATCAAAATAAATCGATTCATCAGTGACTTCTTTCACTGCGGTGCACAGCCGTGTATTGAGAAAAACCAGCGCTTGGAACGCAGTATAATCCAACACGAAAAAGTAAGATGAAATCCATTTAGATAAGGGTAACTTATCCACTTTATATTCTATATTACGGCTATCAACCCGCCCTAAAATGAATCCCCTTTGGCGCTTTGCAGCCTGTTTCGATTTTAAATTATACAGCCATGCTGTTAAGGGAGAAAAATAGTGGTTTTTGTCGAAGGTGTCATTTGCGAAGCAAAATAGATCGCCATCTTGCAAGGTATAATTCTCTTCTAAATATTGCTTACCGGCTTGCCAGCCAGAGAACTCAAAATAGCGGTTATCCCCAGGAATAAATTCAATATTATTTAACGATGAGCTATGTATCTGCTCGCCATTATTGATGACCAGAATTTTGGCTTTTGTTCCGCTTGAGGTGAGAAACCGATGGAGACGTAATAGCGATTTTTCTAAATTAACGGGGTCATATATCAAGAAAAGGCAATATATCATGTGTCACTAACTTCGTTAATGGGTTTGAGGTAGTGCTGCTCTACTGTACATCTAATGGCTAAGTAAGGTTATTTGCTTTGCTGATCATTAATCAGAACAAATAACAACAGCTTGCTGTGATGCCTACATAATTCACAATGTCAGTTCAAATGTCGCCTGAACATCCGTGTTTGGCATATTTATAGCGCCATAATGACACATTAATCTGCGCCTGTTGAGAGGCAGAGCAACCAGATGATTGATTGAAGAGCAAAGACCCTCACGCACAAACGTCACGCAGCCCAATAAAATTGGAACATTAACTATATCAATGGGTAAGTTAAACACTCATAAAAAATATTCATATTTAATGTGTCAAATCATGACAGGTAAAAATCGATTGGCGATGCTATTTTTCGACAACTATAGTTGCTCTATCCCCATGATTATAAAGCGGGGTTTCCAATAAAAACGATAACGAAATACTGGTCAGCAAATCTCTAGTTGTGCACCTGTTAACCAGAAAAAATGTTCACCAAACATGGATAAAATCGACGAACAAAAGGACACGCACATATGGATAAAACTAACACCTGCCAGCTTAAAAAGAACCCCATCGCACTCTTAATTTCGCTCACCTTGGGTTTTCCCATTCCCATCGTTAGCGCACAAGAAATCGAAGAAGAAGTAGAAACACTTCGCCTAGAAACCATTACTGTTGAAGCGCAAAAGCGTCGTCAAAGTATGCAGACGGTGCCTGTTTCAGTTAGCGCCTTTTCCGGTAAGCAACTTAACCAAGCTGTGCTCAAAGATATTTTTGATGTCGCTAGTATGGTGCCTGCCTCCTCTGCATTTCAAACCCAGAATGTGACCAACACCAGCTTCTCGATACGCGGTATAGGCACCTCGTCACAAAATTTTGGTTTGGACCCATCGGTGGGGCTTTACGTTGATGGTATTTATCGCGCGCGCCAAAGCTCTATGGTCAACAATTTAGTGGATATTGAAGCTGTGGAAGTTCTTCGCGGCCCTCAAGGGACACTGTTTGGAAAAAATACGCCTTCAGGCGCAATACTGATCCGTTCTGTTGCACCAAGCCATGATGGCGCGAATAATTTTATCGAAGGTACAGTCGGAAATTACGGTTTAATTAATTATTCCGCTGCGGCGTCCCTGTCTGCGATTGACAATGTACTGGCATTGCGCGTGACAGGTTTTGGTAGTCAACGTGATGGTTTCGTTAGCGAAGTCAACTCAGGAAGTGACGTCCTAAATGATCGAGACCGCTGGGGTGCGAGACTTCAAGCCTTATATACCCCGAGTGACGATGTCACTCTGCGCATTATTGCTGACTATGCAAAAATTGATGAAATTTGCTGCGCCGCCCCAGTACAAGTCAGTAATGCTCAAGCCACTGGTATAGAAGGTAAATTTGGCACTGATAGTCTCCTATCTCAAGCGCCGTTTAATGCCACTATATTTGATGGCAGTGACTTTTTTGATCACAAAGTCGCGCTGTCATTCTTACCTGAGTCACAGGTAGAAGATAGCGGGTTGTCAGCTGAGTTGAATTGGAATATCAATGAGCAATTTACCTTGGTGTCTATTTCCGCTTATCGTAATTTCGACTCCTATGACAACATAGACAGTGACTTTACGGATGCTCATTTGTTTGGTACCCGAAATGACTCACAGCAAAATTCGTTCTCCCAAGAATTACGAATCGATTACACCAGTGACCACGTCACAGGGATACTCGGTGCTTACTATTTTAGGCAAGACTTGGATCTCGATTACAGCTTGTACACGGGCGAACAATTCAATGACTTTTTTCTGGCAGGCTTCGCACAAGGAGCATTTAATGATCTGCTCGCTGGCATTGATGCCTTGAGCATTGCAACCAATGGCCTTGTGTCAGCGTCGGCATCACCCGCCCCTGCATCGACCAGCTTTGATCACCGCGCAGAGCAAAAACATGAAAGCTACGCTATTTTTGGTCAAATCGACTACCAACTTTCCGAAACGCTCACCCTAACCACAGGTTTACGTTATACCGATGAAAGTAAAGATCTCTCGACTATTTTTAGTGAAGTGTTACCCGCAGACTCGGTCTTTCCAACCTTCTTTACCTCGCTTGGTGATCCAGCAGACCCTGAGTCAATCGTGCCTGGGTCACTACTTTACGGTGCAGGTTTAGCCGGTAACGTCTTGGCGGGCATTCAAGCCAATACGATTGATATTACAACGGCTAACGGCCAGGCAGCACTGGCTGCTCTGGCCCCGTTTCAAACGCTGGGTTGGGGGTTCAATCCTCTTGGCGCCATTACCGCTGCTCGCTCAGATATTTCTGATACCTTAGATGATGACCAAATAACCGGCACGCTGAAACTCAGCTACACCCCAAATAGAGACACGCTCATGTATGTTTCATACGGTACTGGTTATAAGTCTGGGGGGACCAACACTGATCGAATTACAGAAGGTTTCGACCCTATATTCGCTGCTGAGAAATCCAGATCACTGGAAATTGGTATTAAGAAAGACTTTCCGGAACAAGATCTTAGGGTTAACGCCGCAGTACACTCAACCAACGTTGATGACATTCAAGCGAATACATTTACCGGCACAGGTTTTAATCTACAAAATGCAGGGGATTACAAAACCTCTGGTTTAGAAGTAGAGCTAACGTGGCTGCCAACAGATACCATTGAAGTCGGTTTTGTATATGCCAGAGTCAACGCAGAGTATGACAACTTTATGCGCGGCAATTGTTGGATAGCCTACACGTGGCACACAGGTATTACCGATCCTGGTCAGGAAGTTTCGGAATCGGGTGCGCCAAACCCTTATTGCGATCGCTCTGGTGACCGCCCAACTGGCGAGCCAGAAGACTATGCCATGTTAAGAGTGAAAAAGGATTTCACCATTAGTGATGGCGTCGATGCCCATATCGTAGCTGAATACTCTTACACGGGGGATGTCGTTTTAGATGGCAGTAATGACCCGTTCGCCGTGCAAGACTCATACAACTTGCTTAACTTGCGTTTCTTTATGAATTTCGCGAAATACGATATGGATTTGGTTTTCTGGGGTCGCAATGTGTTGGATGAAGAATATATTAACCATGTGAATTTTAATACGCCTCTGCAAGAGGGTAAATTTAACGCTTATATTTCTGACCCTGCTACATTTGGCATCACACTGAGAAAGCGCTTTTAAGGACAATACCTAATACCGTTCCACGGTAATTGGTATAAGCAAAGAAACCGGTAAATGCCGGTTTCTTTTATTGCCAACGAGCATCCCTAGCATTGTCTATATTACTGCGCATGGCGCTAACGAATGGGTGGTCTTTGTTGTAAATTGCTAGTCCCGTGGCTAACGCCAATTCATAATATTCAATCGCCTTTTTAAACTCTGCTTTCGCGTACCATGCGCTACCAAGGTTGCTTCGCGTCGCGGCCACATTCGGATGATTTTCGCCCAGGGTTTGCACGTAGATCGACAGCGCCTTCTCATAATACGCGATAGCTTTGTCGTATTGCCCTTTTGCTTGCCAGCAACTGGCTAAACTGTTTTGGCGGATCGCGACTGACGGATGGTTTTCCCCCAACACGCGGATCCCGCTTTTCAGTGCTAATTCATAGTAACTAATCGCTTTGTCATATTGCTTAAGTGCTTTAAAAACGCTCCCTAAATTACTGCGCCTTTTGGCCACTGCTGGGTGATCTTCACCAAAGTGTTTAATCCCCCCTTGTAGTGCTAACTCATAATATTGTATCGCTTTGTCGTAGTCTCCCAACGATTCCCAAGCACTGCCTAGATTACTTTGTCTGATGGCCACCGCAGGGTGGTCTTGACCAAAGGTGTTGATCCCACTGTTAAATGCCAATTGATAGTATTTAATCGCCTTTTCATGTTGTCCCTTCGCTGACCACAAACTGCCTAAATTACTCCACCTTATAGCCACCGACGGATGGTCTTCTTTGAAGGTTGCAATACCGCTATTAAGGGCCAGTTCGTAATATTCTATTGCTCGGTCGTATTGGCCTTTTCCCTTGAATATTCTGCCCAAACTACTGCGTATCTCGGCAACATCTGGATGCTCTTCCCCCAAGCTTTTAATCGTGCTAGCCAAGGCCAGCTCATATAAGCCTAAAGCTTTGTCGTACTGGCCCTTAGCCAGCCAGAGACTGCCCATATGGCTTTGCGTTGTAGCCACCACAGGATGCTGTTCACCGAGAGATTGCTGCCCCCCCATTAAGGCCAGTTGATAATATTCATTGGCCTTATCAAACTGCCCTTGCGCTTGCCATGCACTGCCTAATTGATTGTATGTTTTAGCGACTTCTGGGTGTGCGTTGCCGTATTTTTTAAGCGTGTGTTGCAGGGCCAATTCGTAATATTCAATTGCCTTGTCGTAATCACCTTGAATTTGCCACAGGCTTCCTAAAAGCCTGCGCGTAACGGCGACGTTAGGGTGGTTATCCCCAAAGGTTTTTGTATCACTGGCAAGCGCCGAGGCATAAAACTCCATTGCTTTGTCGTACTGACCTTTCTCCTGCCACACACTGCCAAGCTGCCTGCGCGTATCAGCTACTTCGGGATGACTCTCAGTAAAAGTTAACAAGCTACTGCTAAGAGCAAGTTGATAGTACTTGATAGCCTTATCGTATCGACCTTTAGCTTGCCATAGACCGCCTAACAGGCGATGTGTAACGGCCACATCTGGGTGCTCGTCACCAAAGGTTTTTATATCACTGGTTAACGCCAACTCGAAAAACCCTAAGGCTTTGTCGTATTGCCCTTTCTCCTGCCAAACCCGGCCGAGCTGACGCCGAGTTTTGGCCACGCTTGGGTGACTCTCACCAAATTTGAGCAGATGGCTCTGATAGGCTAAATCATAAAAGCCGATTGCCTTGTCATATTGCCCCTTTGCCTCCCATAGGCTGCCAAGTAGTGCATGGGTTAACGCCACATTTGGGTGATCTTCACCAAATGTATTTATCTCGCTTTCTAACGCTTGCTCATAGTAATTTTGCGACTTCGTGTATTGGCCTTTGGCTTGCCATACGCTCCCTAGTTGACGATAAATACTGGCAACTTCTGGATGGCTGGTGCTAAAAATCGCCAAACTACTGGTAAGCGCGAGCTCATACAGTTTTGTTGCTTCATCAAACTGACCTCTGGCTTGTAAAAGACTGCCCAAACGCTTGCGCGTGTCCGCAACACTGGGATGGTCACCTCCGAATGTCTTAATGTCACTCGCCAACGCTTGTTTGTAATACACCAACGATTTGTCATATTGACCCTTTTTATGCCACGCGCTGCCCAATTGCCTGCGCGTGCTAGCAACGTCAGGGTGGCTTTCACCAAAGATTAGTATGTTGATTTGCAGCGCTTTTTCATATTGCTCGATCGCTTTTGTGTATCGACCTTTGGCTTCCCAAGCGCTACCTAAACTGTTCAGCATCACCGCTACAAAAGGGTGGTCTTTTCCAACTGAATTTAAACTGCTTGTTAAGGCAAGCGTGTAGTATTCAATCGCTTTACCGTAATGCCCTTGAATTTGCCAAACATTACCCAGTTTATTGCGTCTAGTAGCCACAGTAGGATGATTTTCACCCAGTTGACGTATGCCACTTTCTAAGGCTAATTCGTAAAGCGCTACCGCTTTTTTATACTGTCCTTTTGCTTCCCATGCACTGCCTAGATTACTGCGCCGAATTGCCACCGAGGGGTGGTCGTCACCCAAAGTGGCAATGCCGTTTTCCAGTGCCTGCGTGTAATATCGAATAGCCTCGTCGTAGGCGCCTTTGGCTTGAAATACTAATCCGATATTGCTTCTTAACGTTGCAATAAAAGCGGAGTCCTTGTGCAAGTTTTTAACGCTACTGGCCAGCGCTAATTCATAGTACTCGAGGGCTTTGTCGTATTGCCCTTTGGCATACCAAACTAATCCCAAATTGCTACGCACAGAAGCGATTTCCTGATGCCCATCACCGTAGTTTTCTATGCTGCTAGCAAGTGCCAACTGATAATAAGAGATTGCCTTGTCGTATTGACCTTTTGCTTTGTACGCGAGCGCTAGATTATTGTGTGCTGTCGCCACATTAAGATGTGCTTCGCCAAAGTGATTAATGTCATCTTCAAGAGCTTGCCGAAAAGCTTCTATTGCTTTGTCATATTCGCCTTTACTGTACCAAGACGCCCCTAACTGGCTGTATGTCATCGTGCTAGGGGTCTGGCTGTTTTGACCGTTGGCAGTGATGAGGATTGCTGGCAAAAAAACAACAATGAGGAAAAGAAGTATTTTATTTAAAAAGTGTGCTGCGTAACCTGATGATGTCTTTGTTTGGCGGGGCTGCTTAACAAAGGATTTAAAGTGACAGTGATGTTTTCCGTTCATACGCACTCAACTACCCAGTTCGAATCTAACCAATATTGAGATCAAATGATAATTAGCTGACACGATGAAAGTGGAGTGATGAACCTTGCTTACCTAACTTTACTTGGTCAGTTTATATCGTCGTTTTTTTGAGTTCTTCAAGAAAGAAAAGATTCAATATACGAGGTATAAGAAACACAGCATCCTAGCTCTTCACTTTATAGTAGTAAGTCTGAGTTAAATGTCTATCAATCAGCGCGATTAGTCAGCTTGTCATACCAATCACTTCTCATTTTTCAGTAGGTTAGTGCCTTATCACTGTTGGAATAACCAGGTTTCATGCTCGGCCTAAATAGATAAGGGAATTTTATTACACTTAATTACATGGTGAGTATTTCGGCTGATGTTGACTGTTATATCTTATTGAGTAATGGGCCTATGTGACTCAGCAAATTGAATGAAAGATTCTATTTTTAATGGCTTGCTGTAATAGTAACCTTGGGCGTGATCACAGCCCAGAGATTTAAGAAGCTGACCGGTTTGAGCATCCTCCACCCCCTCAGCGACAATGTTACAGCCTAAATGTTTCGCCAGATAAATGGTTGACTTAACGATTGCCAAATCATCTTCACTTTTTAGAATATTACTCACAAAAGAGCGGTCTATTTTTATCTGATTCACAGGTAGGTCGCGCAATAACGCTAAGGAAGAATAGCCTGTGCCAAAGTCATCAATACTAAAGGCCAACCCTGTGTTTGCAATCTGTGCCATGGTAGTTTTGACCCTAGCGACATCTGTCATCATCGCGCTTTCTGTGACTTCTAGCATCAGAGCATGCTTACTCCAATCGCATTGACTGAATATCGAGTTAATATTATCTACCAAGTGAGGACTTTGCAGGTCCTTAACAGACAAGTTGAGGTGCACGCATAAGCTCAATTTTGATTGATTGAATAACTGAATATCTTCTTTGACGATATTCATCACCCGTTGGGTTATTTGGGTTATCAGCAGGCTTTGTTCTGCGATTTTTATGAATTTATCTGGCGCAATATAACTTCCATCTAATTGAGGCCAGCGAATTAACGCCTCAGCCCCATTCACGCTGCCATCGGATAAGTCGATAATAGGTTGATACCAAAGTTCAAACTCTTCCAAAGCAACAGCTTGCTTTAAACGCGTCGCAATACTTAAGTTATCAGCGGCACCCGTTTCAAATGCTGATGAATAATGGCTAAAAGAGCTGGTGTTTTTCTTACATTCATACAAAGCCAAATTCGCTTGGCCAAGCAGTATTTCGGCAGAACGGCCAAGCTCAGGAAACCCCGTACCTCCAATACATGCGCTAACACTTAGCTCGTAGCTTTCTATCTCGAAATTTTCGTCCATAGTGCTGTGAATCAATCGTGCGATATCATCGATTCTGTTTGCTGATTCATTTTCCTTTTGGCTTGTATTTTTGTTTACCATTGCTGTCGATACTATGGCAAATTCATCCCCCCCTAAACGATACAAAGTACACGTATTTGGCAGAGTTTGGCCAATTTTTAGTCCAACCTGACAAAGCAGTACATCACCGAAATAATGGCCTAACGCATCGTTAATTTGCTTGAACTGATTTAAGTCGAGGATCAATAAGTCAAATTGCTCTTCATTTGCAATAAGCGCCTGCATGTCTTGCATCAAATACGCTCGATTCGCCAAACCCGTTAGGGGATCGTGTAACAAATTACTGCGTTCTTGGGCAGCAAGTTGATTCAATTTCACCATGCTTTTTAAACTAAGACGTGTCACCAGAAATACAAAAAAACCACCCGCCATCATGATCGCTGAGACAATCACATCCGCGGTATTAATCGTCATTTTTTGCACGAAATAATAAAAAACGCCAAAGTAACCGAATACAAAAAATACGACCAAGCTGCGCAGCACTAGCCATCCTAAATTGCTATCCGTTTTGTAGATGTGATTAACAGGGCGAACACTGATCAGCAGAAACACGCAGCCACAAGCAATCATCAACACAGAGAAAAGATACAACACTGCTGGTTCCTAGTAGCGAAATGGTATTGAGACGAGTTGGCGATTAGATTCACCGAATGACGCGCTTATTAGCGCGTCTTATATCAGAGTAATGTAGTCGATATTTAAGTAAAAAATATAAATAAATTTAAAAAATTAGAATATTTAATTTGTCTTAATCGCCAAATCCGGGTTGTTAACTTCCCCGAACTCAGCAAAAAAGACTGGGTCGCCATCATACTTTGCCACACCAAGCTAGATTAAGCCTATTTACTTTAAGGATTATAATCCGCGTTATTGGCCACAACATCAGCGTTGCCAGTATCAGCTAAGCCACCACCTAATACGCGATATAGAGTAACCCTGTTGACGAGATCTGTTTGGCGAGTACTAATCAATGTTTGACTCGCACTGTACATAGTACGCTGCGCCTCTAGTGCATTTTGAAAACTGTCCACGCCACCTTTATACCGCGCAAGTGATAAGTCATAGCTGCGTGTTGCCGCTGCAACCAATGCCTCTTGTGCATCGAGTTGCTCCTGAATGGTCGCTTTACGCGCTAAGGCATCAGCCACTTCTGAAAACGCACTTTGAATCGTATATTCATAAGCCGCTAAGAATTTCTGTTTTTGAGCCTGAGTAAACGCCAATTGGGCATCGTTCGCACCGCCAGTGAAAATAGGAATGTTCAAACTCGGCGCCAATGTCCAGATTGAGCTTGCCCCACCACTGAAGATATCCGCTAACACCGAGCTTGCTAACCCACCTGTAGCTGTTAACGATAAAGACGGGAAAAATGCGGCTCTAGCGGCACCGATATCTGCATTTGCTGATTTCAAATCGTGCTCTGCTGAAAGCACATCGGGTCGTTGTAATAGCACATCAGACGATAGCCCAGCTGGAACATTACTCACGAAATCAGCATCATTCGGTAACGCACTGGGCAACACTGTGGCATCAATTTGCTGACCAACCAATAAGCGCAAAGCATTGATATCTTGTTCTACTTGGGTGTTGAAACTGGCAATATCAGAGCGAGCTGTATGATATACGGTCTGTGCACTGGCCAAATCAATCTTAGAATCAACCCCTAGCTCCAAGCGTTTTTGGGTGATCTCCATTGTTTTTTGCGCGTTGGCCGCTGTTTCTTTTGCAAGACTGAGTAAACTGCTGTCAGATGCAAGCGTCAACCAAGCATTCGCCACTTCCCCAATTAAGGCAATCTGTGCTGCCTTAGCGGTTTCAGCACTGGCTAAGTAACTTTGCATATCCGCTTCGCTCAAGCTGCGGTTTTTACCGAATAAGTCAATCTCGTAACCACTCAGACCCGCTTCTGCCTGATACAAGGTTGAAATGTCACCATCAGATAATTTCGCTCGTGTACCACTTAATCCTGCAGTTATCTGCGGGTATAGATCTGCTTTTTGAATACGATAGGTAGCGCGAGCTGATTCAACGTCAGACAAAGTTTCACGTAAACTTCTGTTGCTGCTAAGCGCCAGCTCTATCACTTGGGTTAAGCGAGGCTCGTGAATAAATTGCCTCCAAGGTAACTCAGCCGCTTTTTGCGATGTTAACCCTGACGTTTGCTCCAGTGTTTTGTTTTGCTGTTGCGCCCAGTCGCTCGCTATGGGTAATTCCGAGCGTTCGTAGTCTGGTGCCATCGAGCTACACCCTGCCAATGCGATGGCACACACCACTGATAATAATGCTGGGCGTATAGTGCCAGAGGTTAACTTAATCACGGGCATTCTCCATTTTTTTAGCCTCATCATGATAAACAGGGCGTCTTTTTGAGAAGATCCCGCGAATGATCACAAAGAATAAAGGGACAAAGAAAATCCCGAAAATCGTCGCCGTAAGCGTGCCGCCTAAAATACCGGTACCGATTGAAATTCGACTGTTCGCGCCAGCACCAGATGAAATTGCCAACGGCAAAATACCAAACATAAAGGCCAGCGAAGTCATGATGATCGGGCGTAAGCGAAGCTTAGCGGCTTCAACAGCAGAACCAACTAACGACATACCTTTTTGATAAGACGCTTCAGCAAACTCAACTATAAGTATGGCGTTTTTAGAGGCCAACCCTATGGTGGTCAACAAGGCCACTTGAAAGTAAATATCGTTTTCAAGCCCGCGCAGGGTTGAAGCCAGCGCAGCACCCACCACCCCAAGTGGAATAACCAATATGACTGATAAAGGCACAGACCAGCTTTCATAGAGTGCAGCAAGGGCTAAGAACACCACCAAAATCGATATCGCATATAACATAGTGGACTGACCGCTTGAGAGCTTTTCTTGATAAGACAAACCACTCCAAGCGAAGCTTAACTTCCCTTGTCCCACTTCTTGAACTAGTCGCTCTAATTCAGTCATTGCCTGACCTGAGCTTACGCCGCTGGCGGCTGAGCCTTGTATTTGATACGAAGCAATACCGTTAAAACGTGACAAACTTTGTGGTGCACTAGACCAAGACGAAGTGCTAAAGGCTGAAAATGACGTCATGGTGGTATCACCATCCGCGTTTTGCCCTCGCACATACCAGTCATTCAAATCTTCTGGTTTAGAGCGGTACTGCGCATCACTTTCGATATACACCTTTTTCACTCGGCCATCATCGATAAAATCATTTACGTAGGAGCCCGCCCACGCAGCAGTCAGGGTGTTAGACACATCCGCCAGCGATAATCCAAGGGACGTCGCTTTGCCGTAATCTATGTCTATTTTTAGTTGAGGGGTGTTACTCAGTGCCCCTTCGCGCACCCCCATTAGCAGCTCACTTTGCCTTGCAGCGGCCATGAATTGGTCTTTCAAGGTCGTGAGTTCATCTCGACTTGTGCCAGGAGCCGCCTGCAATTCAAAGGTAAAACCATTACTTTGTCCTAAGCCTTGAATAACAGGCTGCGACAAAGCAAATATACTTGCATCACGTATTGTGGATAAATTCTTATTCATGCGCCCAATCAGCGCATCAGCACTTTGGTCGTCTTCAGTTCTATCATCCCATGGTGTTAACGACACAAAGCCCATGCCGGCATTTTGGCCACTACCGGAGAAGTTAAAACCAGAAATACTAAAGACCCGTTGAATGTCCTCAGACTCATTTTCAAGCAAGTATTGCTCTACCTGCTCAGAGACATCCCGCGTTCTGGATATTGATGCGCCAACAGGCATGTTCACTTGGAACATTATGCTGCCTTGGTCTTCTTGGGGTAAGAATCCTGTCGGCATACGTACCACTAATAACCCTAACACCACGATAATAACGCCATACCCTAATACCCAGCGCACTTTACGGGTAATTATTTTTCCTACCTGGCTGGTATACGACGCCGTTAACTTGTCGAACATACGATTGAAGCGCGCAAAGAAGCCTTTACCTTTAGAACTATGCTCTTTATGAGTCAGGAAACTGGCACACAACGTAGGGCTCAAGGTCAAGGCCACAATTACTGACAGGGTCATAGATGACACTATCGCGATGGAGAATTGCTTGTAAATGACCCCTGTTGAGCCGCCAAAAAAGGCCATGGGTAAGAATACCGCTGACAATACCACCGCGATCCCAATCAAAGCACCGCTAATTTCAGACATAGATTCGATGGTCGCGTCTCGGGGCGAAAGGTTTTTCTCACGCATTAGACGCTCAACGTTTTCCACCACCACTATGGCATCATCTACCAGCAAGCCAATAGAGAGCACAATACCAAACATGGTTAAGGTGTTAATTGAAAAGCCAAACGCCGCTAACACGCCAAACGTGCCCAATAACACCACCGGCACTGCAATGGCGGGGATCAACGTGGCGCGCCAGTTTTGTAGGAACAACCACATTACCAGTACCACCAATACCACGGCTTCGGCCAATGTTTGCACCACTTCACTGATAGAGATTTTTATGAAATCCGTACTGTCCCGGGGGAAAGTAACCTCATACCCTTCAGGTAAATTTAGAGCAAGCTCGGCGACTTTGTCTTTGACGCGTGTGGCGGTATCAAGTGCATTCGCACCGGGTGTTAGCATTACAGCGATACCTGATGCTGGGTGACCGTTTAAGCGCGGTATGGCATCGTAACTTTCACTGCCAATCTCAACACGTGCTACGTCACCTAAGCGCACACTGGCGCCGCTGGGATCTGATTTTAAAATAATATCGCGAAATTGGTCAGGCGTTTCTAACATTGATTGCGCAGTTACCGTGGCGTTTAGCTCTTGATTATCAAGGGATGGGACTGCGCCAATTTTACCCGCGGGCACTTGTATGTTTTGCGCTGCAAGTGCAGTGGTAATATCCGAGGGCATCAATTCATAGGCAGCCAATTTAGTTGGATCTAGCCAGATACGCATGGCGTACTGTGAGCCAAATACACGGGTGTCTCCTACGCCATCTATTCGTGCCAACGAATCTTCCATACTAGAAGAAATATAATCAGAGATATCAAACGCTGAGGCTTTGTCAGTGGTGTCGTATACCGCTGTAACCAACAAGAAATCTGTATTGGACTTGGTTACTGTTACCCCTTGAGACTGCACCGATTCGGGCAAGCGCGAGGTCACTTGTTGCACCTTATTCTGTACCTGAACTTGGGCAAAATCAGCATCTGTGCCCTCTTCAAACGTGACATTTACTGACGCAGAGCCATCAGATGTACTCGAAGATGAAAAATATAGCAGCCCATCTAATCCTGTTAATTGCTGCTCTAAAATTTGCGTCACACTGTTTTCAACAGTTTCAGCATCCGCCCCAGTGTAAGTCGTACTTACCGAAATCACGGGGGGGGCTACAGTAGGATATTGTGCAATAGGCAGCGACATAATCGACGCGATACCCGTAAGCATGATGATAATCGAAATAACCCAGGCAAAAACTGGGCGGTCAATAAAGAAACGTGCAAACATGTTTTACACGCCCCCTTTTACAGCAGAAGGTGCAGAAGACGGCGCAGCGGACGAATTTCCTGATTGAGCTGCAACAGCAACCATCTTACCGTTACTTTGCATTTGCACTTCTACCGTTTTCACTTCACTGCCGGGGCCAACCTTGCTTGAGCCTTCTACCAATAGTTTGTCGCCCGCCTTCAAACCTGAGCTGATAAACCATTTGTTACCAACTGCACTGATGGTTTCCACCACGCGCGACTGTACCTTGTTGTCCTCGTCAATGACGTAAGCATAAGCTTCACCTGCTGGGTTATGGTAAACACCTTGCTGGGGCACGAGAATAGCGTTGTCGTCAACCGCTTCATTAACGCGAGTACGCACAAACATACCTGGCAATAACACACCGTCAGGGTTAGGGAATTCAGCTCTTAGCGTCACGGCACCTGTTGAAGCGTCAACCGCTACTTCTTGCATTTTCAGCTGGCCTTTTAGCTCGTATTCACTGCCATCTTCAAGAAGCAGAGAAACATCAGTCGAGCCTTTTTTGATATCTGCTTTGGCTAACAATTGACGTAATTTCAAGATCTCTGTACTGCTTTTGATCATATCCACATAAATTGGATCTAAGGTGCGAATGGTCGAAAGGGCGGTCGTTTGTGATGCCGTGACTAATGCACCAGGGGTAACGTTTGAGATACCAATCCGCCCTGAGATAGGCGCTTTTACTTTGCTAAACTCAAGGTTGATGCGCGCTGTTTCTAAAGCAGCTTCAAAACGTTCAATATCTGCTTTTGCTTCTAAATACGTTGCATGAGCATCGTCTGCATCTTGTTGCGACACACCTTCAAATTTCAAAAGGTCAGCGAAACGCTGATCTTTGAGCTTGGCGGTTGCAACGGTTGCTTTAGCACTGTTTAAATTTGCCTTAGCTTCATTGACGGCAGCTTGAAAGGTCGCAGGCTCGATTTGGTACAGAACGTCACCTTCTTCTACGAACTCGCCCTCAGTAAATAGGCGCTCTTGCATAATACCGCCAACCTGGGGACGCACTTCAGCCGTCAACGAGGCCACCACTCTACCTTGCATTTGGGTGTCAATTTTATACTCGGTAGGGGTCACGGTGAGATAAGCAACTTCAGTGACACGCCCACCCTGAGGCTGGGGCTGAGTTGTTTCTTGCTGGCATCCACTTAGCAAGACAGAGGCTAATAACAGTCCCCCAATGCACGTTAAGTATTTCATGGTAAAGCGTTCCTCGTGATAAATTAAAAACGTGAGGCAAAAGACAAACGTTCCATCGATGGATAACCATTGAATGTCGTCACTGCCTATAATGGCCAAAATAATAACAAACAGAGGGTTAAGATAGGGTTAACCTACACCAATGAAACGCCCTAAGTGGCAGGAAATACAGGGCCTAGAGCAAGGTTAAATGTAAGTAAGTATGTAAAACGTTAATGCGCTACACGTTTTGCTAAATAGGCATGTAATAAAGCAGTTAAGAGTACATTAAGCGACAGATAGGCCAGCCAATTTACTACATTAATAGGAAGATTGTTTTGGATGAAAAATACCCAGCTAAGCGAGCAAAGCATACTCACCCACCCTAGAACTGACAGTCGATATTTCCCGTGCTTTTTAATTTTTTTCACCCACACAGGCTTCGCATGTTTGTCCATATCGAATGACAAGCACAGCAATGAAAATAACTGTAAAGCAAAGGCTAACAACATGTTTTCTGACCTAAGGTGGTTGCACTCAAACGCGTCTTTGCACGTAACCAACATGCTGTTCTAAGTGAAATAGCGCCACAGGTAAGTGTGCACAAACAAAACCCTATGTAGATGATATTGCCATTCATTAAGGCTTCAAGTAAGCGCGTATGCTCTTGATACACATCGACCAAAGGCAATAACAAGCACAAGAAAGCGATGGTAAACAGTTGCTCCTCCCACGCCCTTAGTGAGTCGCGTATGAAACTGTGTAGCAAGCACCCCAACCAGACCCAAAGAAAAACCTGTACCTCAAGGGCGGCTCGATTTTCGATAGCAATAGGAATGAGCCGATTACCAAGAAAATAGGCACTGATAGCTAACGGCAGTCCGCAGAGCGTGGCAATATTGAGCCGCTCGACGATGGCATGCCCAGCATGACGTGTTTTTATCTTGGCTAGACGCTTATTTAGCCAAATGACCAAACCAGTGCCAATAAGCGCAGTAGATAGAAGACCGAGCAGGAATAATAGCCAGCGCAAACCAATGCCTGCAAAGTGCGCTTCATGCAGACCGAAAAATACTCTTCGTACACTGGCCGCGGTGCTGACCGGCGGGTAGCCGGTTAAAGCATGACCCGTGAGGGCTGAAAAAACCAAGCGCTCAGTCTGATAAGACAGAGTATGTTCATTAACGCGCTGAACAATGACTCGGCCATTTTCGTTATAAGGTTGCTCAAAGGTAATAACGTCAATTTGATGTTGCCCAGCCCATTGTTGATTTACCTGGGCTTGTATCGCTGAAAAATCTCGCAATGGCTGAAAACTTGACCCCAGATCAGAAGTGGAAGTTAATGACGACTGTGACCCAGATGCGGATGACTCTGGGGCGGTTCGAACAGCAGAAACTGGGCTTAAACCAGGGCTAAGCGCACGGCTGAGCTGCCTTTCACCACCAGCGTAATGCTCTGCGGCCCAAGGCATGTACATGATCACATATATCATGATACCGCTGGCGCAAATCATGATGCAAAAGGGTATTGTGACAATCCCCGCAAGAGCGTGAAAATCCGTTAAGGTCTTTTGCAACTTGTTAGTACGCAAGGTGAAAAAATCGCGAAAGAAGCGTCTGTGGGTAAAAATGCCACTGAACACGGCCACCAACATGAACATAGCCGCAACACCCGCTATGTAACGGCCGCCATAGCCTCGTAGATGCAGCGTATAGTGAAATACTCGAAAGAAGTTACCCCCAGCAGTTTCTCGAGGGGAAATGACAGATCCAACTTGCGCGCCTAAATCCAGGCTATGTCTATCAGGCCCTTCGCTCCATTGTATGCTCCACTTCTGAGTGCGTTCATTCGGCAAATAGATTCGCCATCTGTCGGCGTTTTCGCCTTTGTCGTGCAACATTGTCAGTGAACGATTAATGGTATTTTTACTGGTCGCAACGTGCTGCAGTTCAGGCTGCATCCACTGGGTTATTTCCGGATTAAAGTAACTTAAGGTACCCGTTAAAAAAATGGTAAATAACAGCCAACCTAAGACTAAACCAGAGTATGTATGTAGCCATATCATCGACTTTCTAAAATCAGGCTTCATACATCACCTAGGGCGTATATGATGACGCCGCACACACTTAATATTAAACACACATCGCGGCACAGTAAGACACTACTCTTGCGACAAAAACTGATGATAATCAACGCAAAATAAAACAAGTAGCTCAGCATAGTGCTAACCATTACCGCTTCATTTTTGTCACATAGGTGACTCAACACTAACAGCGGCACACACGCAAAACTAAAGGCCACTGAAGCAAGGTAGCCGCCAATAATGGCGACTATCATGCGAAGTGACACATCCAGTTGATGTTTCATCAGTAGGGTCGCAACCAGTCTGTTAGAAACGATATGATGCGGTTAATTTGGCGTTGCGACTTTCACCTGGTAAACCACCTAAGTACAGAGCCTTACTGTAGTAAGTTTCGTCGGTAAGATTGTTTAGGTTAAGCTGAATGTTCCACTTCTCGCCGACGTAAGTTACTGCACCACCCAATACGGCGTAGGCGTCAACAATCGCATAGTTAATACCAAATGCAGATGCCGCAATTGAGCGTTCATCTTCATAATTCACCCCAATGCTGAATTTGACTGGATAAGAAAGACCGTCAAACTGGTGGCTGTAACTTGTCCATAGACTGGCAAATTTTTGTGCAATCCCCTTGGTTTGTTCTTCTACTTGGCTTAATGCATGACTGCCGGGGTTGGTGACTGCATCTTGATAGGTTGCATTAAAATTCATCGACCACTGGTCATTCAGCATTAGGTTGACGTCTAACTCGACACCTTGTGTTTCATCACGTTCGTCATAATAATATTCAGGTACGTCAATGTTATAAAAGGCATCTTCTGGATCATCTTCGAAAAGCGGGTTCGAATAACGTAGGTTAGTTCTACTGGTTTTAAACCAGACTAAGGATGCTAATAGTTCTTCATCAAAGGCCGTAAACCTTGTGCCTAAATCAAAGGATTCAGATTCTGAGTCAGGACGGTCGTCATTTCCCGTCAAACTACCTAACACACTGTAAGCAGTGCGACCTTTAGATTGATTCACGAAAGCGGCAAATTGCTCAGTTACCTTGTAGTTCAGCCCCACATTGTAGGTAAAACCATTATCGTCGGCATCAAATTCAGGATTGCCATCACTGAACTGGTTTTGGTATGTCTGCTTGATACCACTGTAGGCGCCACCTACTCGCGCTGTCAGTGAGTTTGTAATATATAAAACCTCTTGTAGGCTCAATCCCCAAGCTTTTGCTGATTTGTCATATTTGCTGCGAAGCGACGGGTTATAATCATCAAACTCACCAGTAGGCCAATTAGGTTCACGTATATCTAATATATATGGTACGGGATCGCTGCGAGTATCGTCTGCATCCCAAATTGAATATTGGGTATACGTCATATCACGATATTCGTAATTAGCGCTTATTAAGTGTTCACCACGTAAACTGCCTGCACTCCAAGTTTTCGATATATCAGCGAAATATTGCCACGTCGATTCCTCAGCAGAGATATTACGGTACTCTTGGCGGCGCGCAGCAAACGGGTACAGCACATCATCAATGATCAACGGCGCTCTCGGGTCAAGATTAATCACCCCGCTTCGGTTGTGATAAATATAGTTATAGGCAGAGGTTTGACGAATATAGTCAGTAGTGTAATTCCTATATTGAAATTGATGGGTTAGACGCCAATTGTTAGCAAATTCCAAATCTTGACGCACTTTTAACCTAAGCTCTTCGCCCTCATTAGGAGTCGACAATGGCGAAATTAATCCTGTGTCACCAAGGTCAATTGGCTGCCAGCCGTCTGTTGCACTAAGAGAATCAGCAAGAGTCTGGCGTTGCTCTTCCGTTAGCTGTAAGCCACCGTCAGCAACGTCGCCATTGGCTAGGTCGTCAGCGGTAATGCTACCCGGGTCGGAGTCGATTAAACTCAAATCGATCAAACGTACAGGATGGCCAATCGAGTCAATCTGCACAGCATCATCGATGTACGCCGCTGAAAAAAGCACCGAGTTATCGGCAGAGAATTCATGACTCAATGACGCGTATAATTCGCTACGTTCTGAACTTAACCCGCGATAACCATCCGATGTTTCATAATTTGCCACTAAGCGGTAAGCCGTATCTTTTGCTAAGCCTCCAGTTGCGTCAAACATCACACCGTAGTTGTCCCACTGACCAACGACAAAGCGCATTTCATAGGCTTCTTTTTGTTGTGGCTTTTTCTCAATCAGGTTGATCACGCCACCGGCAGCGCCCATGCCGTAAAGACCGGTTGCAGGGCCTTTGAGTACCTCGATGCTTTCAACATTGGTCATGGTACGCGTTGGGTTGTAGCTGTTTTCTAAATCTGCACCACCATACATTCCATCATAGGCATAATTAACACCTAAACCGCGAATGGCAAGGTTATCGCCCACACCGTAGTTATTACCATCTTGAGATAAACCACTGACATTTCGCAGCGCTTCTTGCAAGGTAGTACCTGCTTGCTCGTTGATTAAGAGCTTATCAACCACTACGACTGCTGCAGGTGTTTGCATCAAACTCATATTCGATTTAGTCGCTGTGCCTGAGTCCATAATCAACTGGTTATGTTTACCATAAACAGTGATCTTTTCTACATCGCTAACTGTCACTGCAGCCTTATTATCCGAAGCACTGTTTTCGTTCGCTAAGGTAGGAATAGAAGCGGCGGTCAATATGGTGGCAACAGCCGTTGATATTGGCCAGTGGTGTGTGCTTTTGGAATACATGGTGGGCCCTAATAAATGATGACAACTTCAAAGGCCGCGAATGGTAATTAATATCATTTAGATTGGCAATATTTAGTTACTGATTAACGCTATTTTGATACTTTATGATTATTTAATTTACCCGTTATGGCGCATCAGTTGCTAAAGCCAACGCCTAACGTTGAGTAAATAGTCGGTGTATGCCACAGGATAGGCTTGAGACAAATGCGCTTCTTCAACTCGGATTTGGCGGACCAATGAAAGTACACCAACGAGCAGGCAAATTAGCGAAAAAACACTGGGCAGAGCCAGAAAAAAGCCTAATTGAGCCACCGCAATAGCAGTAAACATAGGATTGCGTGAAAAGCGGAAGAACCCCCGTGTAAGGAGTGTTCTAGGTCCTGTTGGGTCAACACCTGAGCGCCAATATTCGCCCATGCTCAAATGCACTATAATGGTTACAGTAAATCCAAGGGTCAGTAAAATATTGCCTGTCAGTAACACGCAAGGGACAAGCAAAAATGAGAATATGCCTAAGTAGTAATCAAGTGCGGGAAAACCCCACCTGAATAAGCAAACCATCCAAATAATGACTCGAAATAAACGAAAAAGTGTGTGATTCCACCAAGAAGTGCAAAACCGCTCTCCCGCAAACACTTGTTCGTTACCGCTTTTGTACTTTGCTACGGTGATCTTTACGGCATAAAAAAGTGCGACAAAGGTAAAGAAAACGGCAAGATAACCTCGCGTAAACTCAATTAGTATCAACGCCTGTCCAGATATTTCCATACATGCTTACACACTAAAAAATAGACTAAAGTGACAATGGTAAAGACCTATGCAGGAGGAAGCGAGCACTCATTTGTTGTCTAGCTTAGAAATACCAACTGCCGCTTAAGGAAAGCTCTGTATTGTTATGATGACTGATACCGAAACGAATATCGGTTGTCTTGGATGCAAACGTACTGACCTCACAGGTACTTTTTATTCTTTTGCGATAAGCATTGCTATCTATGCGGATCGGAAACACGATTTTACACAAGCCTTTGTACGCATCCGTTTGCCATAGAACACCCAAGATCGGTAATATCATAAAGCGTGTATCCAGTGAGTCAGGTGTTTGCATTCTGCCAACGGCCAATGCATAAAGCGTAGTATCCCCCATCGCAATTCCTTTACCGAAGCCACTTTCTAGGAAAAATTCATTGCTGACATCTGCTGGCCCTAAATAGTCACGTTCGTTACCCAAGCGCAGCTGCCACGCAATGCCTATATCACCAGGTAAACCAGTCGCACCGGTGTCGACCGTTTCTATATTTAGCAGATCGAGTTTACTCAGCGCCAAGTTGTCATCCGTTAAACGTACTGACAGCGCCGCCATTGATAATGCTGAGTTTGGTAAAATACCACCGCCACGGGCTAGCATGTCGTAGTAAGCAGGGCGAAACATAATCTCTGCGAAGCCTCCGTGGCCATTATTGTGCCCTAATGTAGTTCGCACCGTCGTGGGGTTCTGTCCTGTGTGCGGCAATACTTCAGTATGTGTGCTCCACTGCACTTTTTTGGCTGGTAAAACGATACGTGCGCGCTGAACATTCCTTTTAAGTGACTGCAGTTTGATATCATCTTTATTTAATTCTAGGCTGAAATTGACATAGTCGAGCAAAACGTCGAGTAACATCAGCTGTTGTTTCAATGACAAGGCATCAAGATAATTTTGGACTTCCACCAGCGTGCCTGCGTTATTAACAATGTCGCTTAGTGTCTCCTGCATCGTCACATCTAATTCAGCAAAATGTTGTCTGAACCGAGCTTGGCGAGAAAGAGTGTGCTCTACCTTTTGCACGGCGGGGTGACCTGAGATCGTTGTTGCTTGCTCAAGAGCCGAAAATACGCTGATGGGTAATACGAAAGGCCGCCTATTTGATATCAAGTCTTGCTCTAATACTAGCTCGAGCATTTTGGCAATATGATACGCGCAATTGCGGTGGGTAAAATAATATCGATACTCTGTGAAAAGCAACTCCCAAGCATGGGCAATCAATATTGTCTTTTCGTCAGACGTTAAGTTTAAGGTATATTGCCAAAGGTCACGCATTTCAACTTCGGCGTAGTTAATATTGTAGCGGTAATAGTGGTTGCTGCTGTACTTGGCGTCATATCCCCCCACTAACCCCTTTAAGATATAAGCTACTGGGTTTTCGTTATCAGGTACTTTCGCACCAAAATTCAAGCTATTGCTCAATAGATCTACTGAGAACGCTTCACTTTTCAATTTAAACAACAAGTGACCATAAAATGAGGCTGGATTACCCAGGTAACCATCGGCGTAAACAATACTCACCTGCTGCTTCGAGAGATCTCCTTGCCACTGTTTAAAATTGTCACACAAAGAAGGTACATGAACTACATCATAGCCCAAGGAACGCAAGTAAAGTGCTCTGGCTGGATAGCGGCATACTCGCTCATCGAATATTCTGTTAGATGGCGTTAATAGCGCTAAGCTGGCCACAAATTCGGCCTCGGGGTTATTTTTCCCCTGAGTACTTAGGAAAAAATCAGCGTTCTTTATTTCACTAATATGGCTGCTTGCAGAATAGTGAACGAGTTTCTGCCACGTACGCGATTGCCAAGGCTCTTGGGCGTTTACGCTAACGGTAAAAAAAAGGCAAAAAGTTAAAATAGATAAGGCAAGTTTCATGGGGCACTTTGAAACGGGCATCTATGATACCCGTTAACGAGGATGAATATGATTTAGCTAGCTGAACAAGCCGTTTCTGCAATATTGAACAATTGTTCTGCTTTCGCTGAATCACTTGCCACACTTGATAATACGTTCGTCGCTACTTCTGAACGAATTTCGCTCGCAGCAGTAGCATCACAGCTCATCATTGTCATCATTGCGGTCAAATGAGCGCCTTCACCTTGAACTATTTCATCTTCAAGTTGGCTATACGTTTCATTTATGAACATAGCAGTCTTGGTGCGCGCACCATCACAGCTGTCTTCTGATGCACTCGCAGACGTCACCGCGGTTGTCCCTAGATCCCAAATGATGTTTGAAATAGCGGCAGCTACACCGTTTTCAGGGAATATCATCGCGCCAATACCACATTGTTGCCAAGGGTTGAGCTTCTCTTCATCGGCTTGAACTGATGTAGTAGTTAGTAATAAAAGTGCTGCGGCACCAATAATTTTTTTCATTTTACTGTTTCCATTTTTTATAGTTATTTTCCTCGCGCGAGCGATACTTACATGTTTGTTACAAGTGAGCAACGCTTTCATCGCACAAGGGCGACAACAGCATATTTAATAAGCAATTCAGATAATTAGGTAACAAATAACAACTAAAAAAGAAAAGTGGTAACCTACCTAACGCAAATATTACGCGACAGGGATTTGCGCAGGGGGCGGGCATCATGCCAATCATTGTTGCTTTGCATAGCACTTAAATAGCATATTCAAAAGTAGGGAAACATCGTATTTGCTTGCTCGATATCCACTGATTTGCCGTGGCGATTGACGGTCCGGTATTTCCCTAACTTGGCTGGTTTGAGATAGCCAGCAAGTTGCTCTAAATCGTTTAATCGAACCCCTTGGCTGACCAAGTACGTTAAATAAGTATGCCTTAATACCTCACCAGAGAGCTGTTCTGGGTAAGGTAGCTCAGCATCATGCGCGGCGTTGATAATGAGTTGATTAAAATCTTCAATTGAAAGCGGGTTTAACCATAATAAATCATCTTCCTTTAGCCCTTCGCAAAGCTGTTCAAGGACAGTGATTAATTGACCAGCGAGTGGTATTTGCCGCGCATATGCACCCGTTATATTCAGCTTCGTTTTACCTATCATACAATCAGCTTTGGTAATTTGGCGCAGTTCAGTGGCATTGACACCGCTTAACATTAAACCGATAACGGCCTTAGCTTGCTTATTTGCAACCCCGTACAAGGCCTGACACTCGTCGGTTGTGAGTAAACGGATGTTTTCTTGCTGGCGTTGATGACTCTCTTGCGGTTGATGACGCTGCTGCTCGCCTAGGCGCAACGCTTGTGCCTTGGCCTCTAACTGCGCCTGATGAGCTCCCTGCAATTCTGCATAAGACTGGTCGCGTTGCTCACCGGGCAAAACCACAAAATTGGTGCTGCCTAAATTGGGTGAACTCCTACGCACAATAAAGCTAAATAATAATAATGCCGCTATAGCACATACAATGGCGGCAATGATGCTGATTAAAGTGTCTTGCCAATAGTTAGGACCCACAGGAAACTCTGGAGTAAAGGGCGGTTCGAGTATGCTTATTTTGGCATCAAACGGCTTAGATACTTCTTGTTCAACCAGCTGATTATTTAACGTTTTCGCCTGTAATTGTAGGTCTTTGAGGGCATCATCTAACCGTCGATACTCAGCTAATTTTTGATTAAATTGCTGCGCTTGATTTTGAAAGTCTGCTAATTGCGCTTGTAAACTCTTCACTTTGCCCACTGAAGCGGCTAAATTTCGCTGAGAATCCTGCAAGTATAAAAGCTGGCTGTCGGCTATTTGGTTTGCTAACTCTTCTTTCAAGGCTTTCGCTTTTTGTTGTTTGGCTACTACCTCAGGATCACGTTGCAGGTATTGCTGTGTGTATCGCTCTGACAGTGCTGACAGCTCTCCCTCTAGCGCTTGCAGTACAGCTCGGTTCGCATCGATACTTGGGCGATCCGTGGGGCGCTCAACTTGCTGACCACTTGCCAATGACGCGTTAAGACTGTCTAGCTCTGCTAGCGCCTGCGCTTTTTGCGCTTCAGCCTCGTCTAAAGAATTGCTCAATCCTTTGATTTTGTTAGGAATAATATTTTCATTACGCTCTAAAGAGATAATATTATTGGCCTCAGAAAACGCCTCTACTACGTGCTTCTGTTCAGTGATTTTTTGCTCTAATACCGCCAACTGCTGTTGGTACTGCCGTTCTTCGTCAGAGCCGTTACTCAGTTTTTCCCGCTCTAATAATGAGGTATACAACGACAACCATTGTTGCAAAACATCCTCCAGTAAATCAGGAGTCGGCCCTGTGGTTTGCAAGGTGATTATCTTGCCTGTTTCACTAGCCGTCGCACTAAGCATATTTCGTAACTGCTGAACATTAAGATCAATTAAATGGTCTTCTCGCAGCTTAGTTGATAACGCCTGTAAAGTGCTGTTGCTGGTCAAACGTTTCTGGTTAAGGCTAAGTTGCTGCTGGGCTATATAATCAAGCTCTTCAGCATTTTGCGAGGTGTAAGCAAAATGCATAATCGCCTGGCTTTGATACTCAGGCGCTCTGGTCCAAATAAAGAGATTGGCCAAGATCATCACACAAAGAAACGTACCTACGAGTACTTGCCATCGCTTGGTTTGGATTTTTTGTTGCTCTTGCGCAGCGATAGGGTCGTAACCACCGTTTGGCATAGTGGGAATATAATCAACTTTGTTAAAGGGCATTGCACGATTCCATTTAGCGCTGATACGAAGAAGAAATAGAAAAAATAGCGGATCTTAGGATAAAACGTATCAACTTACTGCCTATCATATTGAGTCTAACTAGGTTTACCGCTGATTAAAACATGACGCAAGACTCAGCCACTACTAAAAAATTAATTCGCTTGAATTTTAATCGATATGATCGTGACTTATAAGGGATCTGGTGCGGGCTTTAGGCAATGTGCAGCAGGTTTTGGGTGGTGAATCGTGCATTGTGGGTAAACTAATCTCAGCGTGCTATCACAACAACGGTCCGTCAGCGCGCAGTAAGAAAACCAACTTGGCGCGCTGACTTGTTCAGTGCTTTTCCCGCTATATTGAGTGCGTTAAGACTTTATTGAGTGCGTTAAGATTTAGACAACCCGGCAAAAAACGCTTGGCTCTCAGTTAAAATACGCTCTGTTTCTTGCGGCTCAGGTTGCGTCGACCAATCTCCTGGTTTGAAAGTACCGCCTAAGATCATGTAGTCGTTACGCGAAAACATATACAGCGGGCCCTTGCCACTGCCACCGCCTACAGTAAGAAAATCTACAGCTGGGTCTGGTGGGAGCAATATCAACTGGCCTTTTGCAGGGGTAATCCCTTCATCACCGAACAAGGCGCGTGAACCTAAACCGGTGCAGTTGAATACGACGGGCTCTTGTAACCCATGTATTTCGTCTTGATCTTTAAAGTCACGGATCACAAATACACCACCAGCAACTCTGACGTCTTGAATCAAGCGACGCAAGAAAGTCCCAGTCTCCACCAACATAGTAGCTGATACAGTACAGTAATTTGTAGTAAAAGGATGCTCACCAGGGCCATAGGTCTGTCTATAGGGGTAAAACTGACTAAATGGACTATCCGCCGTCGGGAGGGTGTCGCTTGCAGTATATAACTCTGTCCATTTTATCGCGTAGTCGTCGCCGACCATACGAGCAAAGGTTTCATGGGATATTTGCGCTGCAAGTTGCAATTGCAATTTAAATGCAGCCGAAGATACCATCGGGTCATGCACGCTGAACGGGCCCCATTCACCACCTGCGACTTGCGATGTGGTGTGCCGTGCCATTTCTTTGGTATAAATGGTTACGCCCCAGCCTGCTTCTTGCAATAATCTGGCTGTAGTGAGCCCCATAACACCGCCACCAATGATGGCTGCTTTTTTACTCTTAGCGTTACCCACGTAAGTGTTTTTGACTTCACTGACCGCTAATGCAGAAGAGCCCCAAGATAGGGTAACGCCACCGCCACCATGTCCATAATTGTGCACCAGGGTTTTATCACCGAAAGGTTCGCTTGTAACCACAAAGCCTTCGGCTCTGTAAGGTCTATGGCCAACAATTTCAGTGATAATATTATTGGCAGATATTCTCGGTGCCACCATGGGTTTTCGAGAGAATGGACGCTCAAAGCCTTTGTTTGCCGGTGTTTGCGTACAACCGGTTAGCGAAGCAGCGACCGCTCCGGCCCCCAGACCTTGTAAAAAATGTCTACGCTTAAGTGCTCGGTGCAACATGTATTCCTCTCAGTTTTTTGTCTTTTTCGCACCAGCGCCCACCGCAAATTAATGCATGGGATGGCAAGAAATACTGGCTTAAGCCACCCTAAGCAAAGTGCCTGCCAAAAACCAAAGACGATTGAAAGTTGTTCGTGGTAAAGCTAAGACGCAAGAACTACTCACTTTTAGCGTAAAGCAATCATTACCGCACGTTAGCGCTAAGAAGCAGGAAGCAGGAAGCAGGAAGCAGGAAGCAGGAAACTAGGATTGAAAAGCGATGAAAGTATTAATGCGTTAGTTGAAGACGCTTTTTGCCCATTGAATAAAGTCGGCGGTGACTTGATGGCGATTGATTTCGCTTAACAATTCGTGGCGTCCGTCTTGGTAGAATTGATGTGTGACCTGGGTTAACCCCTGTTTTTGATAGGCGTTTAGTAATCGCTGAACGCCTTTGCCTTTTTCACCGACGGGATCATCAGTGCCTGAAAACACATAAATCGGCAGGGTCTTATTTATTTTTTTGAGGGCGTGCTCAGACGCTATCGTGCCTAATGCGGTAAACATGTCGTTCCAAGTTTGGGTAGAACATTCAAAACCACACTGAGGGTCAACGATATATTTGTCGACTTCAGCCTCATCTCTAGAGAGCCAGTCAAATTCAGTCCGATTGGGTTTGAACGCTTTATTGTATGCACCAAATACCATGCTCAAAATGACGGGGCTATGCCCAGTAGCCCCTAGCCTGCGCCGCTCAAATCGCGCTAACATCTGCCCCACCTTAAGCAATGCGCCCACTGGCCCATTGGTTGCCGATAGGGCCGCGGCAGAAATCGTATCACCATAACGCACCATATAATCCTGGGTCATAAATGAGCCCATGGAATGACCGAGTAAGATAATCGGAGTATTAGGTAGGCGCCGTTGAATGTGTTGATTAACCACGGCTAAATCATTCACCGCTTTATGCCAACCGTCTTCATCCGCCATGTGCCCCAGTTCGCGATCCTTTAAAACTGACCGGCCATGCCCTCGGTGATCGTTCGCTATCACAGCGAAACCTGCTTCATTCAGCGCCAACGCAAACCGCTCGTATCGCAGGGCATGTTCACTCAAACCGTGAGCAATGTGTATCACTGCCCGCACGTTACTGACAGGTTCACTGTCTGCAGGCTCGCTTCCTACTGGCTTAGCACTGGCAGCCGAAACGCTAGTGGGCAGCCACTGATAACAACTCAGTGGCAGACCATCACTACCAGTAACGCTAAATGTTTGCATCGTCTCTCCAGAAAAGCCTTACATTGCGACGCCTTAAAGGTCTTAAGGCGACGATACTTTGTAGGCCTAGTGAGCTAAGTCAAAAAACATAGTCCAACGTTCAACAGCCCCTAGTGCAAGTCTTCTTCCCATAGTATGCCCTCACCACGGTCTTCATCAAATAACCAACTATAGTGGCACTCTACATCACTGCGCTTAACCTTAGTGGTGGCTGTCAGTAAATCGTTCTCTACTGTCCAACCATGGCTACACACCATAATGAAATCGAGTTTTTGATGACTTTCTAACTGACTATTCACTTTCGCTAGCGTGTCTTGCAGAGATTTAATCACTTCACTTGATTTACGCTTGCACGACTGATTAAGCACCACCATGGCCACTGGTTGCTTTTGTCCCGCTCCAAGCACACACGCTTGCTCCACATTTAAGTTAGCAAAAAGCAGGCTTTCAATAGGCACTGGCATCACATACTTGCCTTTTGCTGTCTTAAACTGCTCTTTAATGCGCCCCGTGATTTTGTAGGCACCTGTCTCTGTAATGGTCGCCACATCGCCCGTTCTAAACCAACCGTCAACGAAGTTCTCTGCTGTGGCTTCTGGGTCGTTATAGTATTCGTTAAACACCAAATCACCACGGATAAGAATTTCACTGTCAGGAGAGAGGGTCATTTCAATATTGGGCATAGGTTTTCCAATTGTGCCCAAGTCTTCATGACTAAAAGGCATATTGCCGCTGGCAAGACCTGTAGTTTCCGTCATACCCCACCCTTCGTTGATTGGAATACCCAAACGGTGATACCAGGCCAAAACAGATTCAGACATAGGCGCAGCACCTGAGCCAAAGGTACGGGCCTTGTGTAACCCGAGTTTTTTGCGAATTTTACTGGCGACCAATTTGCCAATAATTGGCAATTTGAGCATTTTATCTAGCTTTTCAGCGCCTACTTGGCTGATGACCTGAGCCTGAAATACCGACCATAAGCGTGGCACCGACGAGAACCCTGTAGGGCTCGCGTGCTGAATATCAGCCACGAATGTTTGTAGGTTTTCAGTAAAATACACCTCGACTTTACAGCGCACAAATACCGCCACTAAGCTGCGCTCGGTAATATGCGCCAAAGGCAAATAACTGATTGAGCGATCACCGTCTCTAATCTCAAAGAGCTTGATGACGTTGTCCGCCGCAGAAGAGAAGTTTTTATGACTCAATACCACCCCTTTTGGCAAAGACGTGGTGCCCGACGTGTAAGAAATCGTCGCCAAATCGTCATGACTTGGCAGATATGGATCCTCAATAGGTTCAAATGCTGTTAGCCAATCATTCCACTTTTCATGGCATTCAACCGTGGGGTAAGGAAAAGATATACTCAATAACGTACTAGGAATAGCCGCTTTGGCTGCATCGAGATTATCCAATTTTCCCACGAATATCGCTTTTGCGCCGCTGTGATTAATCACGTGCTCGATAATATTCACCCCAGCGGTGGCATAAATCGGCACACTGACCATCCCCGCCATAGCAATGGCGAAGTCAGCGATGATCCACTCAGCACAGTTTTTCGACATAATGACAATACGATCGCCTTTTTCGAAACCTTGAGCGCGTAAGCCTTGAGCAATGCGCTTGGCCTGCTCAGTCACTTCGGCCCATGTGTAGGTATGCCATTGGCGGTCGATTGGTTGATGGAACATGGGCTTATCAGGGTGCGCTTCGTTACCTGCAAATAAGCTATGCAGTACCGTTGTATTGTCCATTAACTACTCCTATATCAATAATTTAGAACCTACGGCGCATTACCCAAAATATGCCGCCACGTCCTCATGTTAGTACGACTACCGACCGGTGAATTTCGCTTTACGCTTAGCTAAAAATGCACTACTGCCCTCTTTGGCATCTTCACTGTTGGCACATATTTTTTGTAATTTGGCTTCATGGTCAAACGTATCACTCAAGTTACTTTGCGTAGCAACATGTAACGCCTCTTTAGCGTAACGCAATGCTAATGGCGCTTTAGTACTGAGTTCGTTAGCCAGTGCCATAGTTTCATCGAGTAGTGCAGCGTTTGGTACAACACGATTACACAGTCCTAGTTGTAAGCACTCCGTTGCACTTAATTTGGTACCCAGCGCGATCAGCTCATAAGCGCGTTTGCGCCCCACCGTTTGCGCAAGATGCCAAGTAGCGCCACCATCAGGTATTAAACCAATGGCGCTAAAAGCTTGATAAATATAGGCATTCTCGGCCATGACAGTTAAATCGCATGCCATAGCGAACGCGCTACCAATGCCTGCAGCTGCGCCATTGACGGCGCTAATCCAAGGTTTTGGTGCCTGCGTTATCGCCATCAAAGCGGGTTTATATTCTTGTATCAAGCCCTGCTCTACATCTAGCTCATCAGGCATGACTTCATTTAAATCGGCGCCTGCACTGAAGGCTCTGCCTTCCCCCATCAGCACCACAGCTCGTATGCTATCGTCGGCATTGACCTTGTTCGCGGCTTCACGAAAGGATTTACGCTGACTATCATCAAAAGCATTTAGTTTATCGGGGCGATTAAAGCAAATGACGGCAACGCTGCCGTGGATAGAAGTGGTGACAGATAAGGCTTCGGACACAATATTTGCTCTCTACTCGAAATGGCTGGTTTAGTATCTTCACAGCGCCTCCCTATCGTTACCGCGGAAGAACGCGGTGGATAGGGATGGCACGAATGACATGAACCATGCCACCAAGTTAGCAAAAAGGTAAATTGAATCTAGCTATGGAGGACCATATTCAGATGTTATAGAAGTGTTAATATGCTACTAAGAAAGAGTTTAACAGCATTTTTGAGCCGCCTTTCATCCTAAATACGGCTTAATCTATACATGCTGTTACAAAGATGCCGCTGCGCGCGATGCTTGATCGTATAAACCTGACATTGAACGCAATGTAGACGCCAGTTTAGCTAATTCTTGTTGGTCGATATCGAGCATACCTAGCCCATCAAGTAAACATCGCTCACGAACGCGACCATACTCCTCACAAGCCAGTTTACCCTTGTCAGACGTGGCGTAAAAAATCTCTTTACCACGCTTAGTGCCGATGACTAACTCAAGCTTTAGCAACTTTTTAAGCGCGTAATTCACTGTGTGGGTATCAATGATATTCAGCATAAAGGCTATGTCGTTCAAGCGCTTTTCGCGCCCTCGATGATTGATATTGTGCAGTATCAAAATATCTAGCACCGCCAACTCACCAATACCGGCTGCATTAGCGCAGCGCACCATCCACTGTGAAAACGCGTTGTACACCACCGTCATACCATATTCGACTTCAGATAATGGCCAATTTCCATCACTGGCCAAATGCTCAGAGGAGACGATTTTTCTCTGGTTATCCGTGCTTTGGGTATCAGAGCGCTCGACGTCAGTTCGTTCGCGATCAGCAGCTTCAGCTGTGCCCTTAGTCGTTTCATCTTTATCGCTCATCGTTACTCTCCTTGCCCAGTGGTATCTGCCTTTTTACCTTGCGTCTTTTTGTCTGCTCTCTTTTTGGCTTCTCTCTTTTTGTCTTCTATCTTTTCGTCTACCGTTTTTTTATCAGTCGTTTTATCAAAAACGCTGCCAAACCCGCCGCCAGTAGGTGTTTGAATAACCACCACATCATTTACTTGTACTTGGGTTTCACCGTTGCCGGTCAAATCTAACCATTTCTGGCCGTTACGCTCAATCCAGTTATACCCAAGTTCACCTGAATCCCCCCCATTAACACCGGCTAGCGGGACTTCCCGATGGCCAGACAATATTGCACACTGCATCTGCGCTAAAAAGCGAATGCGTCTTTCGATACCGTCACCCGCATCCCATTGGCCTTTGCCGCCCGAACCTCTGCGTACGATAAACTTGTCCAACAATACGGGGTAACGAGACTCTAGAATCTCAGGATCCGTCAAGCGTGAGTTTGTCATGTGGGTATGCACTGCCGCTGCGCCATCAAAACCAGGACCAGCAGGGGCGCCAGAGCAAATGGTTTCATAATATTGATATTTCGCATTACCGAACGTCAGGTTATTCATAGTGCCTTGGCTCATGCCGAGCACACCCAAAGCCCCGAACAATGCGTTAGTCGCCGCTTGGCTGACTTCTACGTTACCGGCAACCACTGCCGCGGGGTAAACGGGGTTAAGCATTGACCCCTCTGGCACAATAATGCTGAGTGGACGCATGCAGCCTGCATTTAACGGAATGTCACTGTCGACCAGGCAGCGAAATACGTAAAGCACAACGGCTTGCGTAATCGCCCCAGGCGCATTGAAATTATTCGGCTGCTGGGGACTCGTGCCAGTAAAATCGATGCTGGCACTGCGATTAGCGTGATCCACTGCTACTTTCACGCAAATATGTAAGCCGCCATCCATTTCGTAGCGGTACTCGCCGCCTTGTAGAGTGTCTATGGTGCGCCTTACGCTTTCTTCAGCATTATCCATAATATGTTGGGTGTAGGTGTTCACTACACCCAAGGTGTGTTCATCGACTAGTTTAAGTAACTCTTGATAACCTCGGCGATTAGCGCCGATTTGAGCCTGTAAGTCGGCCACATTCTGGTTGAAATTACGTACCGGATAAGTCGCACCTTGCATCAATGCTTGCAGCTCGTCATGCAGAAAGCGCCCCTTTGAGACCAACTTCATGCACGGGATCACCACGCCTTCTTCAATAATAGTTTTAGCCTTCGGTGACATAGAGCCTGGTGCGATACCACCTATATCTGCGTGATGCGCGCGGCTGGCCACAAAGAACACTACGTTTTCTTTCTGCTGATCAAAGATAGGGGTGATTACCGTCACATCAGGTAAGTGAGAGCCGCCGTTAAAAGGATCGTTGTGAATAAACACATCACCTACTTCAATACTCAGGCCGCTCTGAATAAGCACTTTCACCGTGGCATCCATCGACCCCAAATGCACCGGAATATGTGGCGCATTAGCAATTAGCTGACCCTGCACGTCAAACACGGCGCAGGAAAAGTCCAATCGCTCCTTGATGTTGACCGAAGATGACGTATTGCGCAGCACTATACCCATTTGCTCCGCTATCGACATAAACTGGTTATTGAAGATTTCCACCAGCACAGGATCGCTTTTCTCATGACTAACCGCTGGTGTATTTTGGGTGTCGCTGTTTTCCAAGGCGTCGACTGCACTCTTTTTCAACACCAAATGCTTGTGCTCGGTCATGCTTGCAAGCCAATTTGGCTCCACAATAACGGTGCCATTGTCCTCTATAATAATCGCCGGGCCTTGCACTTGATGACCTGGCAGCAACTCAGCTAGCGAATAAATAGGCGTGTTGTGCCACGCTCCTCCTGAAAATACTTGGGTCGTGTACTGGGCATCAGGCACGGCTGATTCAGCAAGAGGATAAACAGGCTCATTAATATATTGCCCCCCACCCGCAGACTCCATAGAGATAGACTCAACGATGATGGCTTTATCAGGGGAGATGAAGCCATATTGAGCTGCGTGTTGAGCTTCGAAGTCTTGCTGCATTTGATCAATAGCGGCTTGGCTTATTGGCAGAGTCGTATCGGTGCCCTGATAACGTAAAAATACCGTGGCGCTATGGCTTTGCTCGGCATCATCAATTCCTTGATCTTTAAGCTCCTTACTGGTGTGCGCTTTTAAACGAGCAAAGGCAGCATTGAGCGCCTCAAGGCCGCTGGGATCCATCACTTTTTGAAAGGTTTCCGTGCGTTGACTGCGGATATCCGCCAGACCCATACCATAAGCCGACAAAATACTAGAAAAAGGATGAATAAAGATAGTTTGCATGCCCAAGCGGTCTGCTACTAAACACGCATGCTGGCCGCCTGCGCCGCCAAAACAGGTTAAGGCGTATTGCTGCACGTCGTAGCCACGCTCAATGGAAATCTTTTTGATCGCTTGCGCCATATGTTCAATGGCTATGGTCAAAAAGCCTTCAGCCACTTGTTCTGGGCTGCTTTGCGTGCTTTGTTGTTGGGCAATCTCTGCAAAGGCAGCTTTAACGGCCGCATCATCAATAGCTTGGTTGTGCTGGGGCCCAAATAATTTAGGGAAGAAGCGCGGGTCAACTTTGCCCAAGCACACGTTGGCATCGGTCACGGTTAACGGCCCGCCATTTCGATAAGACATGGGGCCAGGAAATGCACCCGCTGATTCCGGTCCTACGCGAAAGCGTTGCTCATCAACGTGTAATATTGAACCACCGCCTGCGGCTACCGTATGCACGCTCATCATGGGTACACTCATGCGCACACCAGCCACTTGGGTTTCAAAGGCGCGTTCAAAATCCCCTGCATAATGAGAGACATCCGTAGAGGTGCCGCCCATATCAAAACCGATGATTTTATTAAAACCGGCTAATTCGCTAGTGCGCACGGCCCCGATAATGCCACCAGCAGGGCCAGATAAAATCGCGTCCCGGCCCTGAAATTTACTCGCTACGGTTAAACCGCCGGATGAGCGCATAAACTGCAAGCGCTTGCTATCACTACTCACCGATTTTGCTTCAACCATAGCAGTGCTTTCATCGGTACCAGCACTTGTTTTTGAACTTGTGTCTGCGCCTGTCTCAGCGCCAATTGCTGCCCCAACTCGTTGCACATAACGACGTAAAATAGGCGATAAATAGGCATCAACCACTGTGGTATCGCCTCTTGGTACAATACGCACCATGGGGCTTACATCGTGACTGGTACTGATTTGGCTAAAACCAATTTCTTTGGCAATCGTCGCAATTCGTAATTCATGCTCGGGAAATTTATACGCATGCATTAATACTATGGCGACCGAACGAAACCCTGCCTCATAGCGCTGCTGAAGTTCTTGGCGCACAGTCTCCTCGCATAGTGCGACTAGCTCGTTTCCCTGATCGTCGAAACGCTCAGACACTTCGATAACGTCTTGATACAACACTTCAGGTTTTTCAATGTTTAAGGCGAAGGTTTTTGGACGCACTTGATAGCCTATTTCGAGCACATCCCGTAAACCTGCAGTGATAATAAGCACGGTGGGCTCGCCCTTGCGCTCTAGCAACGCATTGGTAGCCACGGTTGTGCCCATTTTCACGCTGCTAATTAATTGATTCGGGATAGGCGCAGTGGGCTCAACATTTAGAAAATCACGAATACCTTGCAAAGCAGCGTCTTCGTAAGCCGTTGGATTTTCAGACAGCAGCTTTCTTGTTAGAAACTGACCTTGGGGTGTTTTCGCTACGATGTCAGTGAACGTACCGCCCCTGTCGATCCAAAAATCCCAGCGCTTGGCGTCTGAGCCATTTGTATCAGATGAAGAATGAAGGTTAGGTATCGATTGCTCACTGGCAGTGCGCGTCATATTTTTTAATTCCTTTGCGAAACGAAGTAGAAATGTACTTAACGTCAATCTAACCACACAATGATAATTTATCAATATTTTGTAGATATATTGTTGATAAGGGTTTTTTATGTTGCTAAGTTGACACAGCAACAAAGCTAATGGGTAAGCTCGTCTACCATTGAAAATGCTTAATTTAATTAGATTCGCTGAAGCGAGCACATAGGAAATACCTGATATGCCGTCATTAAATTTTTTTAAGAATGTCGGGCCCGGCGCCTTAGTCGCCGCTGCCTTTATAGGCCCGGGCACGGTCACTGTGTGCACATTAGCCGGAGCGAATTTTGGATATACCTTGTTGTGGGCATTACTGTTCGCCACTGTCTCAACCATTATTTTCCAAGAAATGTCTGGGCGCTTGGGCACCATAGCGCAAAAGGGACTGGGTGAAGCGCTACGCGATAGCTTGCAATATTCGATGTGGAAATGGCCTCTGTTTGCCCTGATTGCCATGGCGCTTTACGGTGGCAATGCCGCATACGAGGCGGGCAATTTATCCGGGGCGGCGCTTGGAGTGAGTGCGATATTGGATGAGCCAAACGACACTATGTTTACTTGGACCATCGTTCTTATCACGCTTGTCGCAGCGTTAGTACTTTGGCGAGGCAGTTACAAACAGGTAGAGCGCTTGCTTATGGTGTTAGTGCTTTTTATGGGCGTGGCATTTATCAGCACGTTTATTGTCAGCCAGCCTGATTTAGGCGCCTTTTTCCATGGTATGTTCACCCCGACCCTGCCGGATGATAGTTTAATTACTGTGGTCGCCTTAATCGGCACGACCGTTGTGCCATACAACTTATTTTTACACGCCTCTGCAGCAAAGGCGCGCTGGCAAGGTGAAGCGGATTTGCCTGCTGCCCGCGCTGATTCAGTGGTCTCTATCGGTTTAGGTGGCTTGGTGGCAATGTTCATAGTATCTACGGCCGCTGCGAGTTTATTCTCTCGCGGTTTAGGGGCGAATAGTGCAGCGGATATGGCGATTCAGCTGGAGCCTTTGTTTGGCAGCTTTTCTAAGTATCTATTGGGTGCTGGATTATTAGCTGCGGGCCTGAGCAGTTCACTGACCGCCCCATTGGCAACAGCCTATGCCATCACTGAAATCGTTAACCCAAACGCCAAAATGAAAGAAAAAATATTTCGCGGTATCAGCTTAAGTGTGCTGGCAGTGGGAATGGTCTTTGCGCTAAGTGGGGCTAAACCAATCAATATCATTATTGGGGCTCAGTTTGCCAATGGTTTGTTGCTCCCCATCATTGCTGCCTTCTTACTTTACACCATGAATAACAAGGCACTTTTGGGTAAATACACCAATGGCATTGTGGCCAATAGTTTGGGCGTAATCGTATTTTTAGTGTCGCTGGGGTTAGGCGTACGCTTGGTTCTAAAATCACTGTCTGTGATGTGATAACGACATGCGTGTAGCGCGCTATCTTACGTGCACAAAAAAAGGCGCTAAGCGCCTTTTTTAAAAACTAAATGATATAGCAACAAGTTACTCGTCTTTCGGGGCGTACTTGTCTTTCATCAAATAAGCAAACGCGGTATTAAACGCAGTTTCTTGAAATACTTTTAGGCCAGTCTCAGCATACGGGATGTGTACAGGGTTACGTCGTAAAGATTCTTTGATATCCGTGGGTGACATGATCACCACGTCTAAATCAGGGATAAGTTCAATCGCCGCTTCCAATTTGAAACCCACTGCACCACCAGCAAATTTGCCTTTCATGGGGCGCTGGCGAATAACCACTTTGTCCACTTGGTAATCAGCCATTAGCTTAGCGAAGGTCTGCTGAAAATAGCGCAAATCACTGGCGCTATTAATGTTGGTTAATGTGAGTCGACGGCTACGAAAATCCGGCAGTTGGAACACCTCATCCGCCAAAGACAACAAACACACATTTACATCATTACTGTTTAATTCAACACCACAAACTTTCATATATCACCCAACTTATTAAGACCGGCGCAGTATAACGCAAAATTAAGGCTCGTTAACCCTGTTTGGTATAACGCGCTAAAAATTCATCATGAGATAACATTTGCCCTAAGGGTTGTTGTTTGGCTGTTTGTATTTTCTGCATGACTGCGAGTAATTCTTTTTTGCTAGGCACGTTAGCCGCGGGGTGATACCCCTGAGGCTCAATGCCTTGACCTAGCATGACTTGTAACCAAGAAGCATCTCTGAATATATCGAGAGGCTCGTTAAAGATAGCCCCTGAACTTTTGAATAGAGCGATTTTTTGTTTTAACCGCTCTGGTATGGGCATTTCCCGCCTGTCTTTCCAAAAATCTGAATCATTTCGTTCATTTACATGATAATGCAAAATAATAAAGTCAGCGATAGTGGCAAATTCGGCCTTGGACTCTTCATTGTAAGCATCGATCACACTTTGCTCGATCGTCTCGTTCGGAAACATTTTTAATAATCGCACAATAGCAGATTGAATAAGGTGAATACTGGTAGATTCTAATGGCTCTAAAAAGCCACTTGAGAGACCAACTGAGACAACATTTTTGTGCCATTGCTGAGTTGTTCTTCCGGTTTGAAACTGTATTTTGCGTGCTTCATCCAAGGGTTTGCTGTCTAAATTACTCATCAAGGTTTGATGGGCATCTTCATCGGATAAATACGACGAACTGTATACAATGCCGTTGCCGTTTCTGTGCGTTAGCGGAATACGCCACTGCCAACCTGACGCATGGGCAATACTGCGAGTGTAAGGTAATGTGCGCTCAAAGCGTTCGCTGGGTACAGCTAATGCCGTATCCGCTGGTAAATAGTCTTTCCAGCTTTCAAATTCGACCCCCATCGCTCCTTTGATTAGCAAGCCTCTTTGGCCGGTGCAATCAATGAATAAATCGCCCTCTATTTGTTGGCCGCTATGTAACTGCAAGCCGGTAATGAAACCCGACTGCTCGTCACGCTGCACATGCTCTATTTTCCCTTCTATTCGGGTTACCCCCGCATTTTCGGATAGTTTGCGCAAGTACTGACCATACAAACCAGAGTCAAAATGATAGGCATATTGCATTTCGTATACTGGGTTTTGGGTATTGATTTTATTGAATTTTTGCTGTTCACAGCACAGATAATTTAAATCGAAATTCCACAGAGGTGTTGTCATGCCTGCTTGCTTGGCGCGCAGCCAATAATGTTGAAAACTGCAAAACCCCATGTTCGTACCTGGCGCACCAAACGTATGGTAATAGCTCTCATCTTTGACTCGCCAGTTTTCGAATTTTATCGCCAGTTTGATTGTCGCTTTCGTTTCTCGTAAAAACTCTTTTTCGTCTAAACCTAAATAAGTGTTAAATGTGTGTATGGGAGGAATTGTCGCTTCGCCAACCCCTATGATGCCAATCTCTTCGGATTCAACTAATACAACCTCCACCTGCTCTTTTAAAACCTTACTGAGCATGGCAGCGGTCATCCAACCTGCCGTACCACCACCTGCTATGACTACTTTGCGTATTGGCGCTGCCATATTCCACACCCTATAAATTTACAGTGACTTATCATACCATTCCACGTTAATAAGTGAGCACTCAGCGAGAGTTTAAAAGAATTGGTATCATACTCATGTTTATGCATTAAATGCACAATCTGACGCATAAAAAAGGCCCCAACAGTTAGCAAACTGAGGGGCCGAGTAGCAGTGTTTTAATTAATAAAACGCGTAGTTAACGTTAACCATATAAGATGGGCCAAATTGACGACGAGCCGTTACGATACCGTTGGTATCAACTGTTTCCTCATCCACGTCAGTCAAGTTGGTGCCTTGCAATGAAACACGTAGCCCCTTGAGATAATCAATATCGGAGTTTTCGAAGTCGTAGCTAATTTGTGCATCGACTAGGGTTACGCCGTTACGCTGGGCCGTTTCAATTTTATTTGAGCCACCACGTTGATACGTAGAGTAATCAGAGCGATCGGTACCGGCGACACGTATTTCAAAACCGTCCATGGCATAGTAGGCAGTCAATGAATAAGTGCGATCAGATTGACCAACAAGCGGTGAACCATCATCTAGTTCTGCATCAATGAAAATAGCCGATGCCGCAACACCAAAGCCATCTAGGCTGTCACTGAAAATGTTGAATGGTACATTACCTGTCAATTCAATACCCTTTACTTCTCCTTTGAGGCCATCTTCAAAGAATGAATAGGTGCCGTAATCAGGCGGAGTGATTAAATCGCCTTCATTGTAGAAAACCCCGGCAGGATCATGCTCACCCGTGAACACAGCTAATCTGTCGTGGAAACCAGGAATGTAGTAATCAGCACCGTCGTTTGTTTCGTCGTTTCTGAAGTTAATCAGTGAGCTATCACCACTGCTTTCTTGGGTTAGATTAACAAGATCTTTGTAGAAAAGAACTGCTGATAAGTACCCTTCATCTTCGAAGTAATGCTCGAACGACAAATCAAAGTTGTTGGATTCTAGTGGGCGCAACTCAGGGTTACCAGCAAATTTAGACCAAGGTGAACCGTAGTCATTGACCGCCTCAATTGTGTTAGGAATAGCGATAAGCGTAATGTTTTGGTCAAACTTCACGAAGCTTGATGCTTTCATTTGATCTATACGCGCTCGGCTAATCGCTTTGTTCGCAGCAAAACGAACGAATTGATTGTCACCAACCTCCACACTGACGTTTAAGCTAGGCAGTACATGGCTGTACTCATCTCCCCCAGAAACAACGCATGATTCATCAATCTGTTGATCGTTATCGTCGTCACACACTGCAAAGTTAGCCCCAACAATACCGTTATAACCGGTAGAGGACTGATCCGTTTGTACGTATTGCAGACCCACGTTACCCATTACCGGGAAGTCAGCAATCTCGGTATTAAAATCGACTTTCGCGTAAATAGTGGTAACTTCTTCCTCTACTACATAGGTGTCGCCTAAACGGTCTGGTTCAAGTAAACCTGCATCATTATATTGATACTCACCATCGTTGTATGGAGCAAAACCGTCGTATGCAACAACTTCACCTAAGCCAGCCCACGTTAAGTCGGCTAATCCGTTGTACACATATTGAGAAGGAATGGCATCAGAGAAAGGATATGAAGAGGCCGTTACGAAAAAGCCTTTGTTGTCTTTGCTCTTATAGCGGTCGCTGTAATTAATACCCGCGGTGACGGTATGGAAAATATCGCCGTCGAGTAAGCCAACCACTTCAAACTTGTAGGTGGTTAACTCTTCTTCGAAATCAGCATAATTTAAAAAGCCATCTTGGGCTTGAACATAACTGTATGGGTCACCATTAGCCATCAATTCTGTTGTTGCAAAATTATCTGCAAGGTTTTTCAAACCGCCGCCCCAAGCTTGCGGCCCAGTTAATTGAAGAGCGCTTGGGTCTGAGAATGCCTCTAAGCCCGTCGAACCGGTAAAGTAGATGCCGTCTTGGCTCATCTCGAATTCACGTGTACCAAATTGAGATGGGTCAGTAGCGTCTAATGCACCATTACGAGCAAGGCCAGAATATGACTCCCCTTGTAGGTCGCGCTTTGTTGATTCACTTCTTGCTACATCAAGTTTAACCGACCAGTTGTCGTTTACGTGATATTCCACGTTTAAACCATAAACAGATAAATCCCCGTCTTTCTGCTTAGGATTGTTAATCAATACAGAGTTTGCGTTAATCTGCGTACCTGTGGTGTTGAAGCCTGTACCTGTTACGTTTGTGGCTTCAAAAGGTTCGACAAAACCGCGAATAATACCTGAGTCAGAGAAGCTGATATCCAACGCATCAATAACGATATTTAAGCTATCATTAGGTTGGAACTGCAACACGGCAGAAACAGTGTCACGGTCGAGCACTTGGCTTTGCACATTGGTATCCAAGCCTGATGGTAATATATGGCCATCTTCATTAGGTGGGTTGTATCCCCACACACCAAATTTACGCTGGTTATTAGGTGATTCAGTGGTCGCCAATGCCACCGCTAAACCAATAGTATCGTCGGCAAATTTTTCAACGAATGATAGTGATAAACGATGGCCTTTATTATCAAATTCAGGGTTGTCTGAGTCACGGCCAGCAAGCTCATAAACACCATTAACCGTTAAAGTTTCTTGAGCTTGAAGAGGACGCACAGTTTGTAAATCAACTGTACCGCCAATGCCTTGCACCATCAACGCCGCATCTGTTGTTTTATAAACGGTAGCACCTGTCATGATCTCTGACGGATACAAGTCGTATTCTACACCGCGGTTGTCGCCAATGCCGATTAACTCGCGGCCATTTAATGAGGTACCAGTGAAATCTTCTTTAAAACCACGGATAGAGATACCAGAGGTACGCCCACCGACTCTTTCACCAGACATACCTGGCAAACGCGCTAATGACTCTGCGATAGAGGAGTCTGGTAATTTACCAATGTCCTCAGCTGAAATGGCTTCTACGATTGAAGTATTCTCCATCTTTACCGCTTGAGCGCGGATAAGCGAACCTCGAATACCTGAGACTGAGATGACTTCTACATCCTCAGCTTGCGCAGCTTCCTGTGCAAAAGAGACGTTGGAATACATAGCCGTTGAGACAGCGATAGACAACAAGGCTGGTTTAAAAAAGTGTGTGTTCTTCATGTGTTACCCCATTATTTTGTTTTACAACGCACTCAATCAAAGCATGGTTGAATAGACGCTGTAATACGGTTAAAAGCCGACCAGCTCGCTGGTTGCCTAATATTTGTTGAACTTTTAATACCACATCGAAATTCGATGCTTATTCATTACCAAGCGATAAAGCGGCTCAGTTTTCTAAATAACGTTTCAGTTAGCTGCAATATGGCTATGGCTTAGCGCCATATTCTGCTTCTTCAACCGTGGCTAAACGGCCTTCTGTCGGATTGAAAATGAAGTTGAGTAATAAGCCGATAAACAATATGCAGGAAAAACCTGTTGCAACAATAAACCCGTATTTTGCGTCCCCTCCGTTAGCATCACTGACCATGCCCATAATGAAAGGCCCAGCAGCAGCACCGGCAGCAGTGAAAAACAAGATGACGCCCGCAACGGTGCCATGTTCGTTTTTAGCAAAACAACAAATTCCTTTTGAATTGAAGGTTGGATAAATTACCGACATGAAAATACCGGTCAGAGGAAAAAGATACAAAGCGACGCTCTTACCGCCCAACAAGCCGCCCATGAAGCACAGGGTGATCGCCAGGCTAAATAACATCAACACTAGGGCCCAGTTAAAGTGCTGCATCATCCAAATGCCCACAAACCGGCCGACGGCTCGCAGTGAAAAGAAAACAGACACTGCATACACAGCAAGCATTTTTTCGGGACCGCTGGTGTAACAAGAAAATGCATCTGAGATATTGACCGCGTCACATACTAGGTAACTTGGCATCCAAACGTAGATGGCGCTCTCAGCGGCGACATACAAAAAGGCTCCGATAGAAAACCCCATAGCGTACGGGTTTTTAAGCAATTTCAGACTACTCATGAAATTAACCGGCTTGTGGGTTTTAGCAGCAGGCACATGCTCCGGATAATCGACTTTCCACGCCATTAAAATAAGCAAAGTACACAAACCACCAGCAAGAACATAAAGTAATTTCCAGTCAACTCCTTCTCGGACCATCCAGGCAACAATCAGCGGCCCAATAATCGCCCCAACACCGAAAAACGCTTCAGCGCCGTTCATGGTGCCAGTGTGCTCTTTTGTAGAGCGAGAAATATCGCCAATAAGTGCCAAGGCTGCTGTTTTGAAAACACCAACCGCTAAGCCAGACAGAGTAATGAGACCTAAAATAAATTCGAAGCTATTACCGACTAGAAATAAGTAACACGATAAAGCAAATAAGGACAAACCCAATATGATGGTTCTCTTTCTGCCAAACTTGTCAGCCAAGAAACCCAAAAACAACCCCGAGAATGCGATACCAATCATGAACAACGAATGCATCAAACTCGCCTCTGTATTTGAGACGTCAAATTCTCGTTTTACTTCTTTAATGATCTCTCCCACCGAGTCAGACGTCATAGCAAACATCATGAACATCAAGTAGGTGAGCCAGCGAATAAGCGAAGCATTGCTTGAATTTGAAACATTTTTCACTGCTTATTTCCTTTAAAGTAAAACGTTTGCCTCTAGAGACACGCTTGTGAATAAGTCGCCAATATGCTTTTACCTTAGCCCATTAACAATAAATAACCGCAAATGTTAACGTTGATTAGCAAACAACAACTTAATCGTTTAAGATGATGTAAAACGAAATTAACAAATAAATTTAATTTTGTAAACACTCTGTAAAAAATAAAGCGAAAATCATTTACACTGGGTGACAAACGTACTATTAATCACATAACATTTTAACTTAATCGTTTTAGACAGTTTGAGTACCATGGATATAAAACTTGAAAGTAAACGCACCTTAACGCGTATTTTAGACGGCTTAGATTTAAGCGCTATGCCCAAACATGACCAAGCTATATTTATCAGCCGAATGAATGAGCAGTTTCCTCGACTATTCTCGCTACTCATTGATATTTACGGTCACAGGTATGATTTTTTCTACTACCTGCAACAGCTGACACAAACCTTGGCCAACGGCTTTAGTAAGCGCTCGAAGGCGCAAAAGGCAAAAGATCAAGCTAGATTGGCCGATCCTCATTGGTATCAAGATAAAAAGATGTTGGGTATGGCGTGTTATGTAGACTTGTTCGCGGGCGACCTTAAAGGACTCAAACAGAAGATCCCTTACTTAGTTGAGACCGGCATCACGTATTTGCATTTAATGCCTCTATACGATTCTCCCAAGGGAGATAGTGATGGTGGCTATGCCGTATCAGATTATCGAAAGGTCAATAAGTCACTTGGCACAAATAACGATCTTGAAGCATTATCGATAGCACTCGCTGATGCCGGCATCAGCCTCGTATTGGATTTTGTGTTTAATCACACCTCGGATGAACATAAATGGGCAGTCGCGGCCAAGTCAGGAGACGAACACTTCCAAGATTACTATTATATGTTTGATGACAAACGTATTCCTGACGAGTATGAGCAACATCTAAGAGAAATATTTCCTCAAGTTCGTCGAGGCAATTTCAGTTGGAATTCAGATGCCCATAAGTGGGTTTGGACGACATTCAACAATTTTCAATGGGATCTAAACTACACTAACCCCGCTGTATTTAATGCCATCACTGACGAGATGCTCTACCTAGCCAATCTTGGATGCGAAGCGCTGCGCTTAGATGCGTTAGCATTTATCTGGAAAGAAATGGGTACCAACTGTGAGAATCAAGATAAAGCGCACAGCTTGATCCAAGCATTCAACAGTTGTTTGCAAATCGCTGCTCCTGCAGTGGTCTTTAAGTCTGAAGCCATAGTACATCCTGATGAAGTCTTGAAGTACATCGACAAACAAGAATGCCAGCTGTCTTACAACCCCTTACTTATGGCACTTATCTGGAACACGCTGGCCACCAGAGACACGCATTTATTGACTGAATCTATGCAGAAAAGCTTTGAAATATCTCCTGACTGCGCCTGGGTGAATTATGTTCGTTGCCATGACGATATTGGCTGGACATTTGACGATGCGGTAGCCCAACAACAAGGCGTAAACGGTTATGACCATCGTCGCTTCCTAAATCAATTCTACACCGGGCGCTTCGATGGCACGTTTGCCACGGGCGTTGCCTTTGGCGAAAATCCCAGCAACGGTGACTGCCGTGTTTGCGGCTCTTTGGCTTCGCTTGCCGGGTTGGAGCAAGGCCTACAAAAAAATAACGATACACTGATTAACCATGCTATCGCGAGAATACTATTGGTTCACAGCATTATCTTAAGCATCGGTGGCATTCCGCTTATTTATTCTGGGGATGAGTTGGCCTTACTGAATGATTACAGCTACGAACAAGACGAAAGCAAAAAACACGATGAGCGTTGGGTGCAAAGAATTGCCGTGACGGACGCGGACATTCAAGCCAGTAAGAAAAAAGACACACCGCAAAACCGGGTGACTAATGGTTTGCAAAACCTCATAGCGTTGCGTAAACGCCACAACGTATTTGGTCAAGCCGCCACGGGTATTATCGATACTCATCAAAGCGCACTATTCGCCTATCAACGCTCAGCAAAAGATGGCACCAGATTGTTAGCTATTTGCAATTTCAGCGAGCATAAGCAACAGATATCAAGTACTACTCTGGGTTTAGGTAGTGGTGATGTTTGGCACGATTTGCTTTCTGAGGTACGGGTTTCTCCGGCCCCCCAAGAGCTTGAACTTGCACCTTATCAGGTGATGTGGCTACTTAATGCTCAACCTGTTTAATAGAACTGAGCAGCGAGTTGCTAACTTATGCACAACTCGCTCTAATCACAAGTCGCGTTTCAAGTACGACGCTGTCATTGTGATCTTTGTCGAGGAGTAAACGGGTAGCGACCCTGCCCTTTTCTAAGCTTTGCTGACACACAGTGGTGAGACCAGGCTTACTTCGGTTCGCCTCAGGTATATCGTCAAAACCAGTCACTTGCACTTGTTCTGGTATTGCAATATTCAACTCATTAGCCACTCTTAGCACGCCGAGCGCAATAACATCACTCATGCATAAAATGACCTCAGGTAACGGGCTAAGGGTCAGCGCTTCCTTCGCAGCTATTTCTGCCATCTCTGGGGTATTTAGAGGAATGTGCCAAATTTGGCTAGGGGAAATAGTGAGTTGCTTCTCATCAAATGCACGCAGATACCCCTTTAATCGACTGCGAGAGATTTCTTTTGATTTAACATGCATATCTTGGTCCGTGAGGCGACAGATACGTTGTGAATCCACCAAACGCAAACCTAATACAGCCACGTTTTTTGGTTCATTAATTAAAGCATGATTCGCCACGATGAACGCGCCATCTTCATTGTTAATATTGACAGATTCAGCTTCGTGGGTTTCAAAGTCTACAGCAATAATTGGCTTACCAGAGCGTTTCACTCGGGCAAAAATATCGCCACTGGGTGTGCCATAAAAAATGAAGCCATCAGGCAACGACTCAGCACTGCTGTGCTCTAGCCCGTCTGATTCACTGGAGAGCAATAAGAGTTGTTTTTTGTTTTCACCCAACACCTCCGCAACCCCCTGTAGCAACTGACTGGCGACCGGGTCTGACAGGCTATAACTAATGGAATCAGCAAGTACAACAGCAATGACATCTGACCGGCCTTTACGCAATGAGCGAGCAGCAAAGTTAGGGCCGTGATAACCCAGTTCCGCTGACTCGCGAAGGATGCGCTCCCGCAATTTAGCGGATAACTGATCCGGGCGATTAAACGCGTTAGACACAGTCGCGGTAGATACCCCGAGTTGCTGTGATACTTGTTTCAGATTAAGTTTTTTTTTGATGATTTTACCCTTAAGAGCATAGCGTTATTTCAGTTGATGCAGATGAATAAAAAGTCCAAACGAGGCAAAGGCGGTCTCTTTTTTCTAGTATTTACTTCAGGCTCCATGCCAACAAACCCATCCTGGAGCCTATGGCGCGCTACAAAATAACCAATTTCAATCCATTAATGAACTTATTTAATGAACTCTTTTAATGAACAAGGCTATGAAAATCACAACGACGAAGTCCAGACCATAGCGTGTTATTTAGTTGTTATAAAATATTTACAATAAAAAGACAGCGGGTTACTATAAATTATTCTTAAACGTTTAAGATGCTGTTCTGGCTGACTTCAAATACTTGAGCAAGGGCTATATACCTTGGATGTCGGCGACAGTGAGAGAGAATTTTCAAATAGCATGATAAACGCAGTAAACGTTAGCTTAGGCAATCAAAGATAGAGGGACGTACAGTGAATAAAATCACGTTTTGGGCAATGACGGTCGCCGTCGCAGGGTTTCTGTTTGGGTTCGACACCGCGGTAATTTCTGGTGCAGATAAGCCAATTCAAACCTTATGGAATACGTCACCACTCTTCCACGGTTTGTTTATCATGTCGGCAGCATTATGGGGGACAGTAATAGGCGCACTAGGCGGTAACTATCCCTGCGATAAATACGGTCGCAAACCCACCCTAGTAGCTATTGGTATATTGTATTTAGTCTCTGCCTTGGGTTCTGCCCTTGCTACAGACCCATACACCTTTGCGATATTACGCTTTATTGGCGGCATTGGGGTGGGCATTTCGTCTATTGCGGTACCCGCTTATATTTCTGAAATAGCACCGGCATCTCATCGAGGCCGTTTAGTCGCGATTTATCAATTTCAAATTGTGTTTGGTATTTTAATTGCCTTTCTTTCTAACTACGTTCTGTCTGGTCTATTAGACTTTGATTGGCGCATGATGCTTGGTGTGGAAGCCATACCCGCGTTGGCTTACTTGCTGTTGATATTGAAAGCCCCTGAAAGTCCTCGTTGGTTAATTTTGCATGGAAACGATTCGGTTAAAGCCCAGCAAGTCCTTATATCACTGGGTGAAACGAACAGTGAAAGCATTGTTAATGAGGTTGTTAATGAGAATCAACATAAACGTTCAGGACGTTTATTTAGCACCTCATATCGTTTTCCTATTGTGTTGGCGTTCTTGCTTGCGGCGTTTAATCAATTATCAGGCATCAATTTTATTATTTACTACGCGCCCAGAGTTTTTGAGCTAGCCGGGCTAGACACAAGCGCCTCGCTGCTGTCGGGCACAGGGATTGGTGTGATAAACCTACTTTTTACCTTTGTTGGGATTTACTTGATTGATCGAGTAGGTCGAAAAACACTTATGTATGCAGGCTCGTTAGGTTACATCATGTCACTTGCAGTGGTGACGTGGGCGTTTTATTCAGAGCAAGGCGGGATGATGGTTGTGTTTTTCGTATTTACCTTTATTGCCTCCCATGCAATTGGTCAAGGCGCCGTAATCTGGGTATTTATTGCTGAAATATTTCCCAACAAGGTACGCTCAAAAGGACAGTCACTTGGCAGTGGTACGCACTGGATTTTTGCAGCCTTAATCACCCTGTTTATGCCATATTTTCTATCAGAATATGCTCCAAGTACTGTATTCGCGTTTTTCACTTTTATGATGGTTCTACAACTCATATTTGTATTTATATTAATGCCTGAAACGAAGGGGAAATCCCTAGAAGCACTTTCAGCGATACTCACTAAGTCAACAAAGGAGAGTCAACAATGAAGACGGTTATGTTAGGCCTAATGGCTAGCGTATTACTCGGATGTTCAGGCCAGTCATCCACAAATCCAGCATCTGAACGTGTCAATTCGGATAGCAGTATGCAAAGTAACGAAAAACACCGACCAAACTTTCATTTTACGCCCCCCGCCAACTGGATGAACGACCCGAATGGCATGGTGTATTACGCGGGCGAATATCACTTATTTTACCAGTACCACCCGGGGTCAACTATTTGGGGCCCCATGCACTGGGGACATGCGGTTAGCAAAGACATGCTGAATTGGCAGCACCTTCCAGTTGCATTATATCCAGACGAATTAGGCACTATTTTTTCAGGTAGCGTAGTGGTTGACTGGGAAAACACATCCGGATTGGGCACAAAAGACAACCCTCCTATGGTTGCGCTATTCACCTACCATGATGTTGCAGGAGAACAAGCAGGAACGCTCGACTTTCAAACCCAAGGGCTAGCGTATAGTTTGGACAAAGGCAGAACATGGACCAAATATAGTCAAAATCCAGTGATGAAAAACCCTGGTTTAAAGGATTACCGTGACCCGAAAGTATCTTGGTACGCCCCACAGAAAAAATGGATTATGGCATTGGCGCAAGGGGATAATATTGGCTTTCACTCATCGAAAAATCTGATCGACTGGCAAGCTGAAAGTACATTTGGCGAAAAAATAGGAGCCCATGGCGGCGTATGGGAATGCCCTGATTTGTTGGAGATGACAATTGCCAGTACGGGTGAAACAAAGCACGTATTACTGGTGAGCTTAGTCCCAGGGGCACCCAACGGAGGTTCAGGTACTCAATATTTTGTGGGTGACTTTGACGGGAGTAAATTCACCGTTGATCCTGAATTCTCTGAGCGTTTAGAGCAAAAAGAAGCTATATGGCTTGATTACGGCACAGACAACTATGCCGGCGTCACATTCTCTAATGTGCCAGATACGGATGGACGCACGTTATTTATGGGTTGGATGAACAACTGGCTTTACGCAAGAGACGTCCCTACCGAAGCATGGCGTGGCAGTATGACAACTCCGCGTAACCTAGTGTTACAAGAGACGGCACAAGGCCCACTTCTTTTCTCTCAACCCATCACTGAACTTCACAATATAAGCCACCAAGTCGCACAGCTTGATAATGTTGAAGTAAGCAGCGACACAGATTTATCTGCATTACTCGGTCCAATAGAGGAATCGCACCGCGTCACTATGAAGGTGAAAAGGCAAGGCGCGAATACAATGTCGTTAGATTACAAAAATAACGACGAACTGCTTTCAATACGCCTTGATGTAAACGCCGGTACTGTAACGATCGATCGTGCAAAATCTGGTGAGACAGAATTTGAAGAACATTTTGTTAACCAACAAGTGGGTGTAATTCGTGCCGGATTAGACACCTACTCGTTCGATATCATTTATGACAAGGCATCAATCGAACTGTTCGTTAATGACGGAGAGTTGTCGATGACAGCGCTTGCTTTCCCGTCAACGCCGTACAATGAAATTACGTTTGCAGCCGATGGACAAGCCTTAATCGAGCACATCAGTCTGGACAACCTCACGGCGCAACAAGCCAAGTAGTCCTGAATATTTGATCAAACCCACATACGTTGATACCTCACTATGTGGGTTTATTCAGGTCTTTACTGACCATTGATTTCGACTTAGCAGCCGCTTCAACATTATACCCCCTCCTTTACTTATACTCTTCTATAAAGAAAATAACATTGCTCCTTGCTAGGAGGTGAAGCAAGCTAGAGACTCATACGCAACAATGAGAATACGCATGCTTAAATTATATGGATTCGACGTCAGTAACTACTTCAATATGATCAAATTGGCCCTTGCCCACAAAGAATTAGATTACGAAGTGGTTACCGTTTACCCCAACCAAGAGCCTGAATTTTTAGCCAAAAGCCCCATGGGTAAAGTCCCTGCGCTAGAAACTGAAGACGGCATCATTGTTGAAACCAATATCATTTTGGAATATCTCGATGCTAAGTATCCTGATAAACCGCTCTACCCAGCAGATCCTTTCGCTCAAGCCAGAGTAAAGGAGTTGGTCAAATTTATAGAGCTATATTTAGAGCTACCTGCCCGCCGCTGTCACCCTGAAGCCTTTTTTGGTGGCAAAGTCAGCGATGAAACACGCAAAGAAGTGAAGCGCGCCCTTTTCAGAGGCATGACAGGTTTAAACAGACTTGCCTCTTTCTCGCCTTATGTGGCAGGTGATGAATTTAGCGCTGCGGATATTATGTTCTTATACAGCGTGGACTTAGCCTCTGGTGTCGCTTACAAATTATTCGACATTGATTTATTTGATGGCTCACAAGGCGCTAAGAACCTAATGGCTAAACTGAACGAATTACCCGAAGTGCAGAAAATTGCGGCAGACCGCAAAGTCGCAAATAAAGCGTTTGTGGAATATGTAACAAGTTTTCAAAAATAAAGCGTGATAAACGGTAGGAAGATTACCCAATCTTCCTTTACCATATAAGGCTCATATAGGAGTACAACGATGAGCCTTACATCAAATGCCGAATTCAGCTGTCCATACTGCATGGAAATCAATGATATAGAAATTGATCAAGACAACGATGTTAATCAACAGCAAATCGTAGATTGTCAGGTGTGTTGTAGTCCTATAGAAATCCTCATTACCCAAGACAGTGATAACGACTTCATTATTCACGCCCGAACCGACAGCGAATAGCCTGTTTTTTAATACGGAGTTCTACTTTGATTGATATTTTCCATGCGTCAGACTCTTTACGACGTAAATTACACACCATAGACAATGAACGCGACTTGATGCAGCTCGTCATGAAAAATTTGAGTCAGTATCGATTCGCGACTCGTGTCGAGCATAGCGAATTGGATATCGCGTTTGCCGCCTCTGGCGGGCCTAGCCATTTTGCTAATGGTGACGCAACTGATATCTCTTGCACACCTGTTGTGAGCCGTCCGACACAATTCAATGACATTTTACTTGAGCGTCAAACAGGGTATATCAACCTCTCAACCCCAGCGGGTTTTATCCCTTTAGTTGACGCAGTAGAGCGTAATGGCTTCTTGCATAAAAAACTTCTTAGCTAGGAAGTTTACTGCGCGCGCACGTAAAAGCGGTTTAGCCAACCGCTTTGTGGCTAGGCATGTAAAATGCCTATTGGCCTTTTTCATGTCGATAACCGTGTTATCTGTCAGTCCTATTCACTTTGCCCACGGCGAGCAAATAAGCTTTAGTAAAAACACCCTCGAAAACGATATCCAATTGAGCTACAAATGGCGCGATAAGGACCAAGAGAAACATCAGTTTTCGTTCACTTTGCCCCTAGACGACATCAACACTTCGCATCACAAACGCTTTGTACCTGAGCAGGTCACTCGCTATCAGCAAATTGCCATGCTTAAAGAGCGCAACAAAATCGACGCCAAAGAAGCACGTATTGACATAAAGCGCATAGGGGAAACGCTGCAGATCAGTGTGAGAAGCCGCTCTGAAGAATCAGCAAAAAAGTATCAAAAACAATTGCTGCAAGTAAAGGATGACGCATTCGAGCAATATTTAACGGATCACTACTATGCGCGGTTCAGTGATTACCTTAGTCAGGAGGGCATCAAACCGGACCATTTGCGTTACATCAAGGAAAATCAGGAAGTACTAAAGCCATTTGCCGAAGCTATGTATGCTGAAGCGTCTGAACGCGGAGATACGCGGGCTTTTTTGAACTTACTGTTAGGTTGGTTACAGAGTATTCCTTATGATGATTTAGAAAGCCGCGTTTCTTCCAATGGCGCTGGGTTTTCACCCCCGCTAACGTTACTAAGTCATAATCGTGGCGACTGCGACAGCAAATCTGTGTTGATGGCGAGCGTGATACGCGCTCTGTTTCCAAAAATCGAGTTAGTGATGCTGTACTTACCCAACCATGCGTTATTAGGCATAGGTGTTCCCGCTAAAAAGGATGAAAGAAGCATGCAAATAAACGATGAGGCATATTTATTAATGGAGCCAACGGGCCCAGCGCTATTTTCGTTAAATGAAACCGCCCCAAGTAGCCAGCGCTTTCTCGATACAGGTATGTATAGTTATGAAGTCATTCCTTAGGCTTATACTGACGCTAATACGATAAATCCCGATGTTTACATGAATAACCTAACATTTGATAATTGCCATGTGCTTAGCTGCATCTGTGGGTTATATCTAACCTGCATCACTATGTTAATAAATGAGTAAGCCTTTATGACCCCATACGATATCGCTCTTTTGATCCATATTTTACTTTTTTGCTACTGGCTGGGCGGTGACGTCGGGGTTTTTTACTCGAGCCAATTTGTCGTCGACAGCAAACTCAGCAGAGAAACGCGTCTGACTGCGGCCAAAATCATGCTTGGTTGCGATTTAATCCCTAAAATATGTATGAGTTTGATGCTCACGGTGGGGGGCATACTTGCTCATTACTTAGGCATCGAGCATGAACTTTGGCAGTTAATAGGAATCATTTTGCTTGGTCCCTTATGGCTGAGCATGGTGTTAGTGCTGCACTACAAGCACAATGCTAACTATATTCCCTTGCTAACCAAAGTGGATTACTTATTTCGTTGGGCCATGATTGCGGCGTTAGTGACCTCAAGCATATACGCCTATAACACAGGGCGTTTAGCTGACAACCCTTGGATAATCATTAAGTTACTGGGTTTCGCGTTTTTAATTTTTTGCGGACTAATGATACGTATCAATCTAAAAGAGTTCTCAATCACCTACGCTAAAATGTTGCAAGACTCCCACGATGATGCAGACAATCTGCAAATGGTTCGTAGCCTTAGAAGGGTTAAACCTTGGGTGGTCACAATATGGCTAGTGCTTATATTTGAGGCTTACGTAGGAATAGCAAAACCCTTTATGGGTTAACACCAATCCTGCCAATCTCAAGCGTAAAAAAACCGCCGATTGACTGGCGGTTTTTTTTTTCAGTGACTGGATTTTTCTAGAGCTGCTCTTCTGCGAACTCTGCTAAGCGACTACGTACTACTCCGTCTAAGTTAATCGTGGCACTACCTGAGAAGTTTTTAAACTTCTCAACTATGTAGGTCAAACCAGAGGTGACCGCGCTTAAATAGTTGCTGTCAATTTGCGCTAAGTTACCACTGCAAATGAGCTTAGTGCCCTCTCCGCAACGGGTGATAATGGTTTTAAGCTGTGAGGCTGTTAAGTTTTGCGATTCATCTAAAATAACAATGGCGTTTTGGATGCTTCGCCCACGCATAAAGTTAACCGATTTAAACTGAATATTGGCTTTTTCCATGATGTAACTCATGGAGCCTTTGACGTTTTCATCGTTCTTGTGTAGCACTTCTAAAGAGTCCGTAATGGCCGCTAACCAAGGGGCCATTTTTTCCTCTTCCGTGCCTGGTAAAAAGCCTATAGATTCGGCTATCTCCGGTGTGCTGCGAGTAACAATGATCTTATCATACATGTTCTTCTCAACTACCATTTCAAGGGCGGCGGCCAGTGCTAGCAAGGTTTTACCGCTACCTGCAGGCCCAGTTAAGATCACCAAATCTATATGTGGGTCCAACAAAGAGTGAAACGCCATGGCTTGGCCGATATTCTTTGGGGTAATTCCCCACGCTCTTCGGCCCATCAAACGTTCGTAGCCCAAATCGAGTACGTCAATTTCTGTTTCTGACACGGATTCAACCAAACCTGCGAAGTGTTCAGTATCATCCAGTAAATACTCGTTCACATAGGCCTCTGGCAAGACCTCTCGGGCGAGAGTGTGAATGGTATCACGACCTTCTGAACGGCTATCTACTGCGGTAACTTCGTTCCAGAAATCCCCGTTAAAACGATGAAAACCTTTAGATAAATATTTTATATCACTAACTAATTGATCCGTTCGGTAGTCTTCAACATGAGCTAGACCTGCTCCTTTAGCTTTTAAGCGCATGTTGATATCTTTTGTCACCAAGGTAACAAGCCTAGGGCTACATTGCCCCTGTAGATGCAGTGCAGTGTTAATAATACGATTGTCGTTTTCATCACTGGTGAACACGTGCTGATCCGCTGGCAATGCGTGGTCGACAAAGATCGACAAACTGCCTGTTGGTGCATTATCACCTACGCCAATTCCTTGCATGCTAACGCCTGCCATTAACTGCTCTGGTGTGGCGTCGTGAAGTAAGTCTTCCATTGCGCGAATGGACACTCGAGCATCACGGGCGACATCTTTTTTGCTGTCTTTGATGTAATCGAGCTCTTCGAGGACAGTCATCGGGACGACTACGTCATGCTCTTTGAAAGATAGAAATGCGAGGGGTTCGTGTAGGAGGATATTGGTATCGAGTACGTAAATTCTTGTGTCTAACGCTTTTTTTTCTGGCATTCGTCACTCCATTTGAATAAAAGGCACTGCAAAACAAATCACCCATAAACAGCCAATCAGGTATATCACTCAGCTGCTATTGGCCATCTGTTAGTGAAACAATAAACCACTTTTGTTCCTTATTCATCTACTTTTATTATATGGCGTTTATGCCATCACTTAGTTTAAAACCCGCCCGCAGGAACATAGATTATTAGGAATGGGCTTGAGTTAACGACTTTTATGCACAATATGTTTATATCAAGGTGGATTGACCTCCATCCCTAGGCTCTATTGGTATACAATGCGCGCCGAAATTATTCCGCCCGCATCAAAAGTTCAGTTATGCATACACTGTTGGGAGACACTCTATGGCGCAAAAACACTCATTCGCACTTGGTCAACGTTGGTTAAGCGATACCCAAACAGAACTCGGCTTAGGGACTGTGGTATCCGTTGATAATCGCGCTGTCAGTTTGTTATTCCCTGCCACGGGAGACAGTCGAGTGTATGCCAAGCAAAGTGCTCCACTAACCCGCATTACATTTGGTGAGGGCGACAACATTACCAGCCACGAAGGTTGGGATATGAAGATCACTAACGTTACTGAACATAACGAAATGTTGACCTATACCGGTATTCGCCATGACACCGAAGAAGAAGTGTTGTTGAAAGAAACTTTTATTGATCATCATTTTCAGCTAAACCAGCCAGAAAAACGCTTGTTTGCAGGACAATTTGACCACCCCAAGTGGTTTGATTTACGCGAGCAATGTTTGAATCACCAATATAGCCACAGTACGTCATCATTATTGGGCTTTGTGGGGGCCCGGGTTGACTTGATCCCTCACCAATTGCACATAGCAGCAGAAGTGGGCCGTCGTTTTGCACCTCGAGTGTTACTTGCTGATGAAGTAGGTCTAGGTAAAACCATTGAAGCTGCGTTGATTATCCATCAGCAATTGCTAACTGCCCGTGCTGAACGCGTGTTAATTGTAGTGCCTTCAAGCTTGGTGCATCAATGGTTGGTCGAGATGCTGCGCCGGGTGAACCTCGCGTTTTCCATTTTCGATGAAGAGCGCTGCAGCGCCATGGCTGGTGAAAGTGGTAACCCGTTCGAATCTGAGCAGCTGGTTATTTGTAGTTTAGACTTTTTAACCCACAACAGCAGCTATTACGAGTTAGCCATGCAAGCTCCATGGGATTTAATGGTGGTTGATGAAGCCCATCACCTGATTTGGAGTGAAGGCCAGCCGTCTCAAGAGTACCAAGTGGTGCAAGGTTTAGCCCAAGTCACCAAAGGGGTGTTACTGTTAACCGCCACGCCTGACCAACTTGGCCATGAAAGTCACTTTGCACGGCTGCGCTTGCTCGACCCAGCTCGCTTTCACGATTACCACAGCTTCGTAAAAGAAGAGCAGCAATACAGTACTTTAGCTCAAGCTATTTCTCCTTTGATGTCAGGTGATGCCTTAAGCGCGGATAACATTGCCGCTATTGAAGCCTTCGCTAAAGACGAAGATCTAGGTGACATCAATGCTATGTCTGCTAGGCAAAAAACGCAGTTACTACATAATTTACTCGACAGACACGGTACAGGCCGTTTGCTTTTCAGAAACAGCCGCGCTGGCGTCAGTGGCTTCCCTGATCGTAAATTGTATAGCTACAGCCTAGAACAGCCAGAAGAGTATATTGCCGCTCAAGATGAAGATCCAACCAACTTGTCGTTGCATTTAACACCAGAGCGCAACCCAGATATGGTCAACAGCTGGTTCAATATCGACCCAAGAGTGGACTGGTTTATTGATAAACTACAAGAGCTTAAAGGCGAGAAAGTTCTCACTATTTGTGCCAACGCAGGGACCGCATTGCAGTTAGCTGAGGTACTGCGGGTAAAAGCCGGTACTCGGGCAACAGTGTTCCATGAAGGCATGGGCATAGTAGAGCGCGACAAAGCCGCAAATTACTTTGCACAAACCGAAGAAGGCGCGCAGGTGTTAATTTGCAGTGAAATCGGCAGTGAAGGGCGTAACTTTCAATTTGCTCACCACTTGGTGTTATTTGATTTACCCCAAGTACCAGATTTGCTTGAGCAGCGTATCGGTCGTCTTGATCGTATCGGTCAAACCCACGATGTGTGCATTCATGTGCCTTATTTTGATATGAGCGCCCAACAAGTACTACTTGACTGGTATCACCAGGGTCTGAATGCGTTTGAGCATACTTGCCCTACAGGCATGACGGTGTACGAGGAAACCCAAGAGTTACTGCATAGCTGCTTGATGTTCCCAACCGACTTTGCAGCGAGCGAGAACTTAATTAACCAAACCGCAAGTTTGCACAGACAACTCAAAGAGCGGTTAGAACAAGGGCGTGACAAACTGCTTGAGCTTAACTCGTCAGGTAAAGGCCGAGTGGAAAAGCTGCAAAAAGAAATACTCGCCGCAGAAGACTCACCCACCCTTGAGCTGTTTATGACACGCTTATTTGACACCCTTGGCCTTGCCCAAGAGGATAAAGACGAAAGTTGTTATATCCTTCGGCCCACTGAAACCATGGTAGCGACCTTACCCGGCCTAGATGAAGAAGGCATGACCATTACCTACGAACGCACCACCGCGACCCGTTTGGAGCATGTGAACTTCTTTAGCTGGGACCACCCCATGGTGCAACATGCCATGGAGACCGTCACTACAGAGATCACAGGTAAGAGCTCGGTAGCATTGGGAGAGGATAAATCCTTACCCGCTGGCGCATACTGGCTAGAGTGCTTGTTTGTGTTATCGGGTAAAGCTGAAAAATCATTGCAACTTGATCGCTTCTTGCCCCCCACGCCTATCAAAATTTGTGTTGATACCACTAACAGTGTGGTTGAAAAACCGTTTACTAAGCTGGACAAAGTACGCGGTAAAATGGGTAATCAATTGATTAAAGCGTTGACGCCTCAATTAACCAAAGCTTTAGCTGTAGCGCAAAGTCAAGGTGAAGCCGACGCGGAAAAAGTCCGCAAGCAGTGTCAAAAGCAAATGAAATCCTTGCTGGGCGGTGAGCTAAAACGTATGCAAAGCTTACAGAAAGTGAACCCGTCAATTCGCGATGAAGAAATTGCTCACCTGCAGCAACAAATCGACGACTTGAAACTGGTTATTAGCGAAGCACGGGTGAATCTTGAAGCCATTAGACTGATAGTGAACAACCCCTAGGAAGAATCGAGTTTATGGCCATAGTCAATTATGCGCCGCTCACGCGGCCATATTTACAGATTGTGTTTAAGGATGAATATGTGTTGGTACTCAATAAACCAAGTGGCTTATTGACTGTACCGGGCAAGGCCCTAGAGCATAAAGACAGCTTAGAATTGCGGGTGCAGCGGGTTTATCCTACTGCCCGTATTGTGCATCGTTTAGACATGGCCACATCAGGTTTATTAGTCATGGCCCTTGATAAAGACACTCACCGTCAACTATCAAAGCAGTTTGAACTGCGTCAAACACGTAAAACCTATATCGCCAGAGTATTTGGTCAAGTCAATGGCGAACGGGGTAGTGTCGATTTGCCGCTAATATGTGATTGGCCGAACAGGCCTAAACAAATGGTCTGTCAACAAAGAGGCAAACCGTCATTAACTCATTGGCGCGTTTTAGAGCGAAATGACCACACGACGCGAATGGAATTAACGCCAGTAACAGGGCGCTCCCATCAACTAAGAGTACACATGTTGAGCTTAGGGCATCCTATTTTAGGGGATCGTCTGTATGCTCACTCTGACGCGTTGGCCATGGCTAACAGACTACAATTGCACGCTCAAACCTTGGGTTTTACCCACCCTGCGACGAACGCGTCAGTGGATTTTCACGCCCCAGTTCCTTTTTAATGTCGCCTTTACTAAAGTTCCTCTATTTCGCGCCCGATAACAGGCTATGGCGAGGGAAATTTGGTTTCTATGAACATCTCATTTTTTAACAGATCCAAGATATTTTTGGATGACATCTGCATACCTGCCCTTCACGCTTTCATGCACAACGTTGCGTTGGGTTGCATGCTGCTTGTACCAAGCATGACAAGCGCCAGCACCCTGACAGATGTACAACGTCAATTGTTCCCCGACAAGGCTAAAATTCTACAAGCGAATAACAAGCCTACGGTAATCATTGAGTCACAAAACACCACATCCAATTTAAATGGCGTAGCCATATTAGTTGGCGAAACAGGCCGCCCTCCTTCGAGTCAGCAAAACTTAGCCATGCTTACCCAATATCTCAATGATTTGGGTTGGGTGACTATGCAAATAACGCCGCCAACAATTGGGTTTGAGCCCGATTTGGCCGATGAAAAAACGACCGCACCAGATTCTCAATCTCAAGCGTCGGCGACTGACGAATCGCAAGATAATACAGCAAATGATGAAACAGAGGCCGCACAGGAAACGCCTACCCCAGCTAATAGCTCGCCTGCATCCCCTCAGTATCAGTTACACCAGATAAGCAATGGACACTTCTTGCAACATGAACAAGAGCTACGTGGATTGATGCAGGCGGCAATGGCTAGGGCTCAGAGTTACTCTGGTTTTAGACTCATTATCGCCCAAGGCACTAGCGCCGCTTGGTTGATAAAGATATATGCTGAAAAACAAATTCCCAGCCCTGATGCCCTAGTGACAATTAGTCCTTTTTGGCCCCAGCGCAACTTGAATGCGCTCATTGCGAATTACACAGCAGTGACAGAAATGCCATTACTCGATATTTATAGTCCTCAAGATAATAATTGGAGTTTAATGAGTGCAACTCAACGCGGAATTGATGCCAGCAAAAATCTAAAACTGGACTATCGACAGCGACAACTCACCAACACATTTAACACCTTTTCAGACAGCGCGTTTTTGAGTAAAGAAATATACGGCTGGTTGCATTATTTAGGCTGGTGAGGCGAGAAATACATTGTAGTACTCGGATAAAACATTCTTTATTTCAAAAAGATAGCTTAAATCTGCCGCATTTTTTGGGTAAAGACCAAACATAATCACTATAAAACACTATACTTTTGTCTAGTTCGACTTATTGATACGAGGGTATTAGGCAGTGATAAGTGTACAAAAGTTTTTAAATGTTAAGTCTCAGCAACTCGCATATTTTGTTCGAGCCTTCTGGAACAACCGCATAGTTTACAAAGAATTAGACTTGTATTTCTGGGATACGATGGAGGAATGGTCTCAAGTCAGCCATTTAGCGGATCAACCAAGTTCGCAGCAGGAGCGCGTGTTTTGGTATGTGCTTCACCAGTTACATTTTTGGCCAGAAAAAACCTTACGAGAAGACTCCAATTTACGCAGTGATTTAGACTTATGCGTTAACTTCTTAGAAAGCGAAGATGAGTATCCATTTCCTTATGAATATTTAGGCTCACGACCTTAACGGATTATCGTTATGGTTGTGTTTCCTCGCTTTTAATTGCATTCCATGGTGCTATTTTTAGCAGCATTAACATTCCTGGAATAGCGCACACAAAACAGATAATAAAAAACTGGGTGTAACCCACCGCTTCGATAACATAACCTGTCGTGGCGCTTACAAATGTGCGTGGCACCGCCGCAATACTTGAAAACAAAGCGAACTGTGTAGCAGTAAAATGGCGATTAGTCGATTTAGCCATAAACGCGATAAGCGCTACGGAGCCCAGCCCAACGCCAAAATATTCAAAGCCACTAGCAATCGCCAACACAAGATGGTTATACCCCACCATGGACAACATGACGTAACCCAAAATAGATATCAATTGAAAGACGCCAAACACCCACAAGCTTCGATTGATACCCAGTTTGATCATGGCTACCCCGCCAAGAATTGTCCCCGCTGTTGCTCCAATAGTTTTGGCTATTTTCGCAATTGAGCCTATTTCTACCGTGGAAAACCCCATATCTAGAAAGAATGGTGTTTCTAGGGCGGTGGCCATACTGTCGCCTAGTTTATAAAACATGATAAACAGTAAGATAAGTACCGCTTGCTGCCAACCTTGACGCTGGAAAAACTCCACAAAAGGCTCTACCACCGCTGAGCGCAGTGTCTGTGGTTCGTCCCCTGCTTTGGATGTTTCGTTAATCATTAGCGTGGTCACTAGACCGACCAACATAAATACAGCAATGCTCATATGCGCCACTGACCAAGGATAGAAGCCCGCTAAAATCATCGCTAACGAACCGGGTACAAATGAAGAGATGCGATACGCCTGAGCATAAAAGCCGTTCCCAGCTCCCAATTCATCGTCCGGTAGTAATTCTCGGCGATAGGCATCAATAACAATATCTTGGCTGGCGCTGAAAAAAGCGATAGCCGCGACAATCACTATAATATGACTGATGTCTGTTGCAGGGTCATAAAAAGACAACATACTCATCAACACAATCAGCGCCACTTGGGTAATGAACATCCAGCCTCGTCGCCTGCCGAGCATAGGTACCACGAAGCGATCCATGACTGGGGACCAGATAAATTTCCATGTGTAAGGAAACAGGACGAGATTAATCAAGCCAATGGTAGACAAATCAATATCAGCTGAGCGAAGCCAAGCTGGCACAAATTGAATCAATAAATAAAGGGGAAGACCGGAGGAAAAACCAGTGCAAATACAAATAAGCATGCGCTTATTTAACAACGCCTGGCGTAACGTTTTATTATTCATAACAACTAGATATTCTTTTAATTATACTCTGACTTAAGCGTTTACTTTAAGCAATAACCACCCGATTACGGCCGCTAATTTTCGCTTGATATAGGGCTTTATCAGCACTTTCTAACCATTGTATATGTTGTTCAAATACAGGGGAAAATTGCGCTATTCCTAAGCTGACTGTAAAGGAAATAGTCTGCTGTTCATACTCAATTTTGAGATTTTCCACAGTATCTCTGATACGTTGCGCAAGAACCATGACATTTTGTGAGGCAGTATCGGGTAATAAAATTGTAAATTCTTCACCGCCATAACGGCCACAGATATCTGTTTCTCTTGTAACATCCTCGATCAGCTTGGCGAGCTGGCGTATCACTTCATCGCCCGCAGGGTGACCGTAGTTATCATTGATTTTTTTAAAATTATCGATGTCTAACATGATGACTGACGACTGACTCGGCTTACGCAAATTTCGTTTAAATTCGCGACTAAATTGCTCTTCCCAATAGCGGCGGTTAAAAATGCCTGTTAGACCATCTATTCGGCTTAATCGCTGCAACTCACTGTTGAGTTCATCAACTGCCTGCTTACTTACAGCCTGATCGGTTACGTCATACACCACGATACACACTTGTTCTACTTGCCCCGATAAAGAGGCCAATGGAAATATGGTGATGTTTTGGTACATAAACTTAGAGGGTGAAGTAATAGGTCGATTAGCCCCAAACCGAAAAAGAAAAGGGCGCTGTTCCCAGATAACAAAAACCGGGCTTTTCATGGAAAAAACAGGTTCGACCTTGGCCCTTAGCCAAGTTTCGTCGATTTCAGGAAAATGCTTAAATAGAGATGTACCTCGGATCGTACTCGGCGCGATATTGCTGTGGTTCTCCATAAACAAGTTCCACACCATTACCAGATATTCCCTGTCAACCACCACTATGCCTACTTCAATGGAGCCAAGTAAATCGTGCTTCCAATGCATTTCAGCTAACTCTTTCATATCTTGCACTGATGCAACTCCTATTGGGTAACCGTAACAAGTTTTGCGTAAACCAATTCCATTGCATTGCCAGGAAACAGCAACAACAAATCAAACTGAATATCGTGGGATTTAATCGCATAGGCTATTTCAATTGCGAGAATTTTATCCCAGCGCTGATGATTGCTCTCAAGCACTTGATCAATGTCACAATGGCGCCCTAAAATTATCGGATGATTGTGACTAAAGGTGACATGTAGTTGTTCTGACAATGCATTGATGCAGGCGCCCACAATAATATTGGAGATATCCATCAGCACTTCTAACTCGGATTCTTCTTCAGTGCTATTATGTTTGTAGTTCAACAACTTGCCCATATTTGCGATGTTGGCATCATTGAAAATCACCAATGCTTCACCGTTAATTCCAGCGCCGATAAAGCCATGGGAAACAGCAGATATGCTGTCGCTAGTTTTCACGTCAGACATCGCCATGTGTAATTCGTTGTTAGTAATTAGATTTACATTAGGGATAGGCAGTTGAATAAACTCCCCAAGCAGCTTAGCAACGTTCTCGCCGGCTCTTCCCATAGCTACGTTTGCCATCTCACGGTAGGCGTCAAGCTCTGCGCCCTGGCTATGTGGCTCAACAATAGCAACTTTTTCAGAACGCCCCTTACAGGTCATGTCACCTGAATACACGCCGTACTGGCGTAGTATTTCGCCCAACTTTTGATTATCGATAGGCTTGGGAATAAAAGCTATAGCACCAAGGCCCAGCATTTTTTTATGGGCTTCAGGTTGAACATCTCCCGAGACTACGATCACCAGAGTAGGCAGGTCCTGCTCTTTTACGACCTGCATAGTCTGATAACCATCCATTACCGGCATGTTCAAATCGAGAAACATGACGTCAGCTTGTCCTTGCTTGATGGCACTGAGCGCTTCTTTACCATTTTCGGCAAAGTAAATGTCCACATCCCAACCATCTGGTATCGCACGAGCCATTTGACGGCGAGCAAAACCGGAGTCATCACAAATAAGGACTGACATTGTCATATAGATATTTATTCCATTGTTAGAACGGGAATCGAGGAAAACGCATGAATCATCATCTTTTACGCCTTGGAGCACGACACTAAGATATGAATTTTAGAGTGAATAAATACAATCCACAAGGCGACATCAGTCGTATAAAGGCTCCCGAAAAACAGATACTGAGTTATTATTTTTCGTTAAAAAAGTCCTCACATTTCTGATAATATCCCCCTAGCATTTCAAATAGAGTAGCCGTTAAATAAAATGAAGCAATATCTCGATCTGTGCCAACGTATAGTTGACGATGGCAAATGGGTGAATAACGAAAGAACCGGTAAAAAATGCCTTACCGTTATCAACGCAGATCTCACCTACAACGTGGGTAACGGTGAATTCCCTTTAGTGACTACGCGCAAGAGTTTTTATAAATCAGCCATTGCGGAAATGATTGGCTATATTCGTGGCTATGACAATGCCGCCGACTTCCGCAAAATAGGAACGTCAACTTGGGATGCAAATGCGAACCAGAACCAAGCTTGGTTAGACAACCCTCATCGCAAAGGCGAAGACGATTGCGGATTAATTTACGGCAAAATTGGGCGTAATTTTCCCAAGCCTGATGGTGGAAGCATCGACCTACTCGCTAAAATTATTCATGACTTAAAAAATGGCATTGATGACAGAGGCGAAATATTCACTTTTTATCATCCCGGTGCATTTCACATGGGCTGCCTTCGCCCTTGCATGTACAGTCATCATTTTTCCTTGCTTGATGATACTTTGTATTTAAACAGCACACAGCGTAGTTGTGATGTGCCCCTTGGGCTAAATTTCAATATGGTTCAGGTTTACTTCTTGCTGGCGATTGTGGCGCAGATCACCGGTAAAAAAGCGGGTATGGCGTACCACAAAATAGTCAACGCCCATATCTACGAAGACCAATTAGAGTTGATGCGTGACGTGCAGTTGAAGCGTGAACCTCTAGGTATGCCTAAATTGATCATCAACCCGGACATTAAGTCATTAGAAGACTTAGAAACGTGGGTCACTATGGATGACTTTAGCATTGAGGGTTATGCTCACCATCCAGCAATTAAATACCCGTTTTCAGTATAAACATATTAACCTACTCATGTGGCGCTAGCTCTTTTTGCTGGCGTCCTGTGCTTCGATTCATCCTCAATTGAGATGAGTTGATTACCGTGAACTCGGCATTGCCCGTGCAAAACTTAAAGGCGATAACATGAGTTTGTGGATCCCGTTTACCGTGATGGCTGCGTTCATGCAATCATGGCGAAATGCATTTCAAAAGCGCCTCAGTGCTGACGTAGACACGTTAGGTGTCACCCTTGCTCGCTTTATTCTTGCCGTCCCCATGGCTGCCCTCTACGCATATATCCTTTTCTCTATTGAGGATAGCGCCGTCCCACAAATGAATGCCAAGTTCTATCTCGCCATAGTACTAGCTGCTATATCGCAAATTTTTGCCACTGCGTTAATGGTCAAACTTTTCCGCTTACGAAATTATGCAATGGGTGTGGGGTTAGCCAAGAGCGAGGCCGTCATTGCTGCCATTTTAGGTGCGCTGCTTTTTGCTGCCCCTTTGTCAGCAATGGCTTGGTGTGGCGTGATAATAGGCGGCATTGCCGTATGGTTAATGAGTGTGCCTAAAGGCATGCGGGATATATCTTGGCCTACACTGCTTATCGGCTTAGCCAGCGGACTGTGCTTTGCGTTGACCACCTTATGGGTACGAGAAGCAAGCCTAATGACGCAGCTACCGTTTTTACAAAGCGCAGCATATGTCTTATTTTGGGTTTTGCTGATACAAACCCTCATTCTATTGCTTTGGCTACTCATTCGTAGCCCACAAACTTTGCGCGCCTTGTGCCTAAAGCCTAAATTAGTTTTTGTTATCAGTTTTTGTAGCTTTGTCGGCTCAATTGGCTGGTTCACCGCTATGAGTTTAGAAACCGTAGCCTTGGTTAAAACCCTAGGCCAGATTGAGATATTCTTTACCTTACTGATATCTGCGAAATGGTTTAAGGAGCGATTACAGCGCTCTGACAAGTGGGGCCTTGGGTTAATTCTGGTTGGTGCAGTGCTGGTCATACTCGCCTAACGAAAAAGCCGGTAGGGAATAAATTCCGAACCGGCTTTTATCAACATTAGCGAATGCTAAAACAGCATATTAGAATGCATAGTTATACTGGGCAGACACGATAAACGCATGCCCTTCACTATTGAATTCCCATTCACCACCAGCATCATCTTCTTCAGTGAAGGTCCGGTCTTGGCCGCGAATGATACTCACCCCCAAATCAATAGATGAGTTGTCATCAAGTAAATAGTTTGCGCCCGCACTTATCCATAGACGATTGGTGTCAGGAATAGAGATCGACAACAACTGAGAGTCAGTTGGGGTTTCATCGTAAGCAATACCAGCTCGTAACATCACTTTTGCGTTCAACCGGTAATCTGCACCAATGGCGTAACGGAAACTATTTGAAAAGTTCTCTTCCTTTTCAAAAACTGGCTCATCCTGGCTAGGGACATACGCCTCTAAACGCTCGAAGCTGCTCCAGTTTGTCCACAACACGCTGTAGTGCACACCCCATTTATCATCTAACTGGTGACTACCTGAAAACTCCGCGATTGCTGGCAGTTCTAAATCCACGCTGCCAGGTTGAACAGCACCTGATTGGCCATTGTCAAACACCCCAGGAATAAGTGGTAAGTCGTTGCTATAAGTCCCGTCAAAGGTAATGTCGACCTTACTGCGATAATGAAAACCAAAGCGCGAATTTTCATCAAAATCGTAGGCTACGCCTAGGTTATAGCCAAAACCGTAGTCATCGCCTTCCAAATCTAGTCCCGTCGTGCTCGACGGAATAACTAATCCTTGGGCAGATAGAGCATTACTTAAATCGCCTAAATGACGAGTAATAGTGGCATCGGCGTACACAACATTCAGCCCACCAGCAACAGTCAACTGTTCGTTTATCTTATATGACAAGCTTGTATTAAAATTAACCGTTAGGATTTCGGTCTTGCCCGCCAACTGGCCTGCGGCGTAATCTTCGGCGAAGTCAGTTGCTAAACCAAAGTTTGAGAACAAACCAAAGCCTAATGCAAACTTGTCATCAAGCGGCATGACATAATAAGTTGCAGGTACAAATGCCTCGGGAGCAATGCTGTCGTCATTCAATGCATCAGCGCTGGAATAAGCTGGCGCACTCTCGCCCGTCAAGCTCACATCTGGAACAATATAAGTACCCACTACCGATAACTGACTCTCGCTAAATTGCGACATTAAAGCTGGATTGCGCGCCACAACTGAAGCATTTTCGGCGATCGCTGCGTCACCCGCGAAAGCGCGCCCAAGTCCTGATGCGCTGTGCTCAGACAATTGAAAAGCCGCCGCCATGGTATTTAAAGATAAGGTGCTTAAACCCACCGCCAAAAGAATTTTATTTACGTTCATAGGATCTCATTACGAATCAACTCATCTCACTCTAGGTATTCGGTGAGAGAGGCAAAAAATTAGGATGCGGATGATATAGCGTTTGTTAAGAAAATGTCAGTATTAGTCGATAAAATACTTGTTCTTTGCGGTAAAATCGTACAAAAGCCATATACAGCATTTTAAAAAGCTTATTTATTAACGCAGAATGAGCATTTTACAAACATATTATTAACAACGCGTAGTGATGGCGCAGCATGCGCGGGTTTACCCTCATTGCTATCAAGCCAGCAGAGTTAGATGTTTTGGGTAAGCAAAAAGACGCCAACGCCCAGCGTAAACAAATAAGATCCCCAAAGAGAATGTTCTATCACGACCACCAAAGTAGACCGGGACTGCATATAGCGATAACCGAATAATGCTCCGCCAATACAAGACAGGCCCACTGCAATCCAGTTCCCGTACACGACGTGAGCCAGTGAAAAGCTCGCGGTACTGAGCGCCCATCGGGTGTTTTTTGACGGAATGATCCGTTTGTATCGATGAAAAAAGAAGGTTCTAAAAATGAGCTCTTGAGGGATCACTGAAACGATAGGGTAAATCGCTAACGTAATAAGCCAAAACTGCATGTCTTCTCTGGGTAACTTGAACAAAATGTGCGGCGCAAAATAATAGACAACACACGCCAAAAGGATGGCTGCAGGAATGAATACCTTTAACGTAGCCCCTAGATGTCGCCAAAAATCATCGGTGTGCCACAAGCGGAAGCGCTTGAAATTAACGTCCTTCCACAGTAAAAGTAAGCAATAACCGCCCATTAAAATGAGTAATGGCATTAACCAAGTATCGTAGTCAGAGACAAGAAACAGAATTAACAGTGGGGTACATAAAAACAAGACAGTCAGCTCAGACCAACGTAACAATTGCATATATAAGCTCCTAGATGGTTTATTATACAATTAGTGACGATTATTTGTTCATGAAAATGTCATATAAATAGGTTAACCATTGGTATAATTTATAACCTTTACACATGCACCCTATATAAAGACCCATGAGGGCAGCTCACTTTTTAGCGCTATATTTTTTGCGCTATTTTTCTGCATTGCCCCTTGTAAACATGAGCTTAACGACGCATATAATTAGGGTATTCAGAATTTTTAAATTACCGTTCCTTTTATTTTTGAACCTAGGGAGTTAGGCATGACAACGATCGATATTGGTATCAATGAAACAAACAGAATAAAAATTGCTGATGGACTAAAGGCTTTATTAGCAGATTCTTACACTCTGTATCTACAAACTCATAATTTTCACTGGAACGTCACAGGCCCTCAGTTTCGCGAGCTACATTTGATGTTCGAAGAGCAATACACAGAATTAGCAACAGCTGTCGATGATATCGCCGAGCGTATTCGTACACTGGATGTCGCAGCCCCTGGCACATATAAAGAATTTGCCAAGCTAAGCTCTATTAAAGAAGTGGATGGTGTACCTGAAGCATCAGAGATGATTGATTTACTCACTAAAGGTCATGAGCAAGTCGTGAGAACGTCTCGTGAAGTATTGAAACTGGCTCAAGATGCTGAAGACGAATCAACAGCTGCCCTAGTGTCTGATCGCATGCGAATTCATGAGAAAACATCTTGGATGTTACGCGCGACTCGTAAGTAATATTAGCAAAACGGAGTTGCATTTTTAGCACTCACGCATTTAATAAAAAGGGCTAGATTACTAGCCCTTTTTATTGTCAGCTTAATTGGTTAATTGACTAACGTTGTGCCTCCGTCTACGGGCAGTATTTGTCCCGTCATGAAGCCTCCCGCTTTGCTTGCTAACATCAAAGCGACACCAGCAATATCAGATGCTTCGCCCCAGCGACGCATAGGTATAGACTGGAGTTCTTCTTCAAACGCTTCTTTATCTTCACTCAGAAATTCGGTCATCTTTGAATAGAAACGACCAGGTGCGATGGCGTTTACTCGAATATGTTTATCAACTAACTCTTTGGCTAAAACCCGGGTTAGCTGATGAATTGCAGATTTAGAAACAGCATAGCTGTAATTATCAAGCCCGTTGCCTACAATCCCCGCGATAGAGCCGATATTAATCACGGCAGACGTATTGTCCTTGCTCGCATTCTTTTCAAGCAATGGCGTTAACGCTTGGGTTAAAAAGAATGGGCTTTTCACGTTTAAATCCATCACCTTGTCCCAGCCCTTTTCAGGGAATTGGCCAAATGGTGCCCCCCAAGCCGTGCCCGCATTGTTCACCAACACATCAATATGCTGCTCGCGGTCATTTAGCTGCTTGACCAAATCCATCACACCTTCGCTGGTTGCAACATCACCCACGAGTGCCACACAGTCGCCAAATTGTCTAAGCTCTTCGGCGGCATCTAAACACGCTTGTGCTTTACGCGCAGTAATATACACCCGTTTAGCACCTGCTTCTAAAAAGCCCTGCGCCATAAAAGCCCCTAAACCCCGTGAGCCACCGGTGACTACGCATACCTTGCCTTGCATTGAAAATAAATTATCTAACATCATTTTCTCCTGAACAGAAATCGACCATCGATGATTTAGACTAACAAGAAGCAGCTGGGCAGATTATTTTTTGAGGTGATAATTAAGTATAGGTTTAACGCGGTAGGCTCTGTGGCCAAAAGAACTGGCTCACAGAGTGCGAGCCAGTAAATAGAAATAATTAAGCTTTAGCGGCTTTTGATGACTTAGGTACCCCAGTCTCTGCCATTTTATTACGGCGCACAGCCCACACCATCAGCGCAATTCCACCTATGATCATAGGTGCTGATAATATTTGCCCCTGTGAAATTCCCAGAGAGAATGCCCCTTCGTACAAACCTATGTGCTGGTCCGGCTCTCGGAAGAACTCCACAAAAAACCGAAAGCTGCCGTACCCTAATAAGAATAAACCACTTACCGCGCCAATAGGCCGAGGCTTGCGGGAATAAAGCCATAGTATTAAGAACAAAACGACGCCTTCAAGAGCGAATTCGTACAATTGTGAAGGGTGGCGAGGTAAGGGCCCCGCTCCAGGGAAAATAACGCCCCAGGACACATCCGTAGTACGCCCCCATAGCTCGGCGTTTATGAAGTTACCGATACGCCCAGCCCCTAAACCAATGGGCACTAAGGGCGCGATAAAATCACCCACTTGTAAAAAAGTACATTTTGCTTTGCGCGAGAACCACCAAAGTGCAGCAATAACACCCAACAAGCCGCCATGGAAAGACATGCCCCCAGTCCAAATTTTAAATAAATATAAGGGATCAGAGAGGAATAACTCGAATTGATAAAAGAGTACGTAGCCAATTCGCCCTCCTAAAATAACGCCTAAAAAGCCCCAGAATAATAAATCGCTTAGTTGCTCTTTTGTCCAATTAGTGCGTGATAAACGCACGCCAGCCAACCAAAACGCAGCGGCAAATCCCACCAAATACATTAAGCCGTACCAGCGCAAGCTTAAGGGCCCAATGCTAAAGATGATTGGGTCTATTTGTGGAAATGTAAAATAACTACTTACCATGTTGAATTTTTATCCTAATAACATTCGTAGACTAACAATGACTAAAAAGCCGGCAAAAATTTTCTTTAAAAGTTTCGTGTCCAATGAGCGGCCTAATTTCGCCCCTATGTTGGCAGTAAACACTGACGTCAACACTATCCCAAAGGTGGCAGGCAAATAAATGAAGCCCACAGACCACTGGGGTAAATGTTCGTTATTCCAGCCTGCAACGATAAAACTGGCGGAACCGAACAACGCGATGACTAAGCCACTAAATGCAGCACAACCAATTGCTGCTCGCACATCAACCCGACACCACAATAACGCGGGCACCATGATAGCACCCCCACCGATTCCCATAACTGAGGAAATGCAACCAGTTATGACACCAATCAATAGCAACAGTTGTTTCGTCACGTCTCGTTTCGCATTTTTGTTGCCCAAGAACACCATTTGCACTGCAATAAGCAGCACCAAGGTGGCAAATAACGTTTTTAATGATTGTGCTGAAATGACGGTAGCAAACTGAGGGCCGATTATCGCTCCTACTGAAATACCCAAGCCTGTCCAAAGCAAATAGAACTGGCGCAAGTTACCTAACTTATAGTGTGCCCTTGATGAAGAAATAGCAGTTAACACGATAGTAGACAAGGACGTAGCGATCGCCATTGGCATGGCAACTTTTAACGGTAGGTGTACGTATTCGGTAAGCAGATACAGCAAAGAAGGCACGATAATGAGCCCTCCGCCTATGCCCAACAGCCCAGCGAATAAGCCAACGAACGCACCTAATAAGGTACATACCAAGAATATAAGTAATGCAGGATCCACTTTTATTACTCCCGCTAAATACCCGCGCGGATCAAGCCGCCAAGACCAATCGATTCAAGATAAAGGTTTACCCGTTCGCGCACGTCTTTCGGGTCGCTCATGGTTAACACTTCATTAAGTAATGTTTTCGCATCATTCAAATTAGCGCTGCGGGCAACCCATTTTATTTTGAGTAAGCTATGACTGTTCATACTTAGTTTTCGGTATCCCATCGCCATTAATAGGATTGTTCCGCCGGGCTCCCCGGCCAATTCACCACATAAAGTAATGGGTACGTTTAAGTCGTTGGCTTGCTGCGCAATATTGTACAGCGCAGCTAACACAGCCGGATGATAGCTATCATACAGCTCAGAAACCCGCGCGTTATTTCTATCGACTGCCAGCAAATACTGGGTTAAATCATTGCTGCCCACTGAAAAGAAGTCGACAATTTTTGCTAACTGAGGCAGTTGATAAATAACCGCCGGCACTTCAAGCATCACACCGATTTTAGGATGATACAGCGTACCATCTTGAACTTTCGCCTCTTCTTGCACTTCGAAAAAGGCCTGACTTATTAACCTCTTGGCTTCTAGCACTTCACTTACCGATGTGATCATAGGCAACATAATTTGCAAGTTTTGCAACCCGATGCTGGCGCGTAACATGGCGCGAATTTGCACCAAAAACACCTCTGGATGGTCAAGTGTTAAGCGGATACCTCGCCAGCCCAGAAAAGGGTTTTCCTCAGTCATAGGGAAATACGGCAAAGGCTTGTCACCGCCTACATCTAACGTACGCATGGTGAAAGGTTTGTCTGGCTCAGCGCTTAACATTGCTCTATAAAGTTCAACTTGCTCTTTTTCGGTAGGGAAACGCTGACGCATCATAAAGGGAATTTCAGTACGAAATAGCCCCACACCATCGGCGTAACTAGAGTAGGTATTTTCGATATCGGCCGACAGCCCTGCATTTACCAATAGGCTCAGCAAGCAATTATCTTTCGTTACGGCTGGCAGGTCGTCTTGTGCAAGAATTTTATCACTTAACAGCTTTTCTTCATGTATAAGCTGCTGGAATTCTCGTTCAATGGTCTGATTAGGCGAAACAATAATCCCGCCGGTGTAACCATCCAGTAAAATGTCTTTGTTATCGAGTAGGGATAGTGGAACACCTGTCACCCCCATAACCGCGGGAACACCCAATGCTCTAGCCATTATTGCTGCATGAGAGTTACTAGAGCCACGAATCGAAATCAGGCCGCAGAGCTTACCTTTAGGGAATTCAGCAAGCATGGTCGCCGTCAGCTCTTCTGCTACCAAAATACATTTTTCTGGCAGCTCTTCACGCGTTAAACGGCTGGTATCAAGATTAAGGAGATTTGCTAAAATGCGATTGGAAAGATCTTCTACATCCACTGCGCGTTCACGCATATAGGCATCGCTCATGCCTTGGAACTGAGTGATATAGTTTTCAACCACCATTTTTAAAGACGTTGCAGCATCCCATCCAAGTGTTATTTTCTGCTCTACTTCACGGCCTAAGCTGTTCGCATCCAGTAGATGGTGGTAAAGGGTGAAAATAGCTTGCACGTCATCGGGCACCTCACCTTGAATTCGCTGAGATAAGACCTCAACTTGCTCCCGAGTTTGCATAACCGCAGAGCGATAATTCTGTATTTGGGTTTCCCGATCGCCACCGCGTTTTGGTACGTGGTTACGTAGATTAACCAGTAAATTTTGTACCACGCCAACTCCGGCCGCTAAACCCGAAGAGCCCGGCACACCCTTGACACTTTTGATCTCATTTTGTTCAGGGTGGTCATCGCTCAAGCTAAATCGGCCACGGGCTTCAGCATTAACAATTTCAACGGCCAACTGCATTGCGAGTGTCACTAGGAACGCTTCTTCATCTTGGCTAAAAAGACGCTTTCGTTGCTGTTGTAGTGTCAGCACGCCCAATACTTTTCGTTGATGAATAATAGGCGCACCTAAAAAGGCGTGATATTGCTCTTCTTGTACTTCAGGATAATGTTTAAATCTGGGGTGGGTTTGCGCATTACTAATGTTGATTGGCTCTTCGCGCTGGCCAATTAAGCCGATCAGCCCTTCAGAAAACCCTATCGATACATTTCCAATAGCAGATTTCGCCAGGCCTTCTGTGGCTCGCAGCGTAAAGTGCTGCTTTTCGTAGTTGGCTAAATATATGCTGACAGAGTCGACCTTGATGGCCTCTTTAAGACTCTTTGCCACACCGCTAAGCGCATCATCTAGGACGGGAGTTTGATTGACCTCTTTAACGATGCGTTTTAGCTTGGTTAACATATTAACCCTTTAGTTTTTGCGTCTACGTTTACTTCTTTGGCCTTGGGCCGGTTTACTGCTCAGTGCCATTGCCGTAGGCGCAAACTCTTTCATTGCTCTGCGGTACACTTCACGTTTGAAAGACACCACATTACGTACTGGATACCAAAAACTAACCCAGCGCCAGTCATCAAATTCAGGATGACCAGATTGCAGCAAATCAACGTCTTGCTCTTTGCAGGTCAGTTGTAACAAAAACCATTTTTGCTTTTGCCCAATACAAACAGGAGCGCTGCCCTGACGGATCAAGCGCTTTGGTAATTTGTATCGCAACCAATTTTTGGTTACCGCTAAAATTTTTACGTGTTCTGGTTTTAGGCCAACTTCCTCATAAAGTTCGCGGTACATGGTTTGTTCAGCAGTTTCACCTTCATCGATTCCGCCTTGCGGAAACTGCCAAGAATGTTGACCATAGCGGCGGGCCCAAAAGACCTGACCTAAGCTATTGCAAATCACTATGCCAACGTTGGCGCGGAATCCTTCGGCATCAATCACTTAGACTCCCGAGAATTCAATTCTTTTATTGATTGGCATTCTTCCATAAACTACTGACTATGCATAGAATAATCACAACAATTTACTGGCTCTTAGCCCTAAGCTACATAACAAGTACGCTAACAACGACCTATTCGTGGAGCTTCCTACATAAAGCGGCCCCGATATTACTGCTAGGCGTCATCGCGGGAAAACAAACAGATTTGCCAGCAAGATGGTGGTTAATAGCGGGCATATTGTCCAGCGCCGCGGGCGATATGCTACTTGCCTTGCCTCTCAAGCACAGTTTCATACTGGGCCTTAGTGCATTTGCCTTAGCACACATTTTATACTCGATATTCTTGTTTCGTTGGCGAAACCTTGACCGTCTAAATTTACTCACCGTCAGTTTATTTTCGGCGTATTTAGTGGCCATGCTATTTCTGCTGCTACCTGCAGTCGGCTCGCTTCAACTGCCGGTAATAGGCTATTTTGTTGCCATAAGTGTAATGTTTATCAGTGCGCTTGCAGCGAATACGCAGGGATATGCATTACGCTTAGGCGCATTGTTGTTTGTGGTATCTGATAGTTTATTGGCCATTAATGCCTTTATCACGCCGTTACCTTTGCAAAGCGTACTTGTCATGAGTACCTATTACGCGGCGCAATTTTTTATCGTGAAGGGCTGCATTCAATTCGTAAAAGTGCCAAGGGGGAACGAGTTTGTCTAATAATCCATCACAAATTAAAGCCCCACCAAACAGTATTGACGAATTGCTTGAACGCGCTGGATCACTGGCAGGGCTGACCTTAGGCGAGTTAGCACAAAGCAAGAAGATTCGTGTTCCCAACGATTTTAAGCGTGAAAAAGGCTGGAGTGGTCAGCTACTTGAGCTGGCTCTAGGCGCTGAAGCGGGCTCAAAAGCGCAGCAAGATTTTGCCAATATCGGCGTTGAACTCAAAACTATCCCCATTGACGTAAACGGGTATCCTCTTGAAACGACTTATGTTTGTTATGCGCATTTAGTTGATGTGGCTGGTATTCACTGGGCCACCAGTAGCGTGCGCAATAAGCTAAATAAAGTCTTGTGGGTTCCCATAGATGGCAGGCGCGACATCCCCCCAAGCGAGCGCGTTATAGGCACACCATTTTTATGGTCCCTACAAGGTCAACAAGAAGCGTATTTGCGCCAAGATTGGGAGGAAATAATGGATATGATTGCTATGGGGGATATTGAAAAGGTAACCGCGCGCTATGGTGAATATATGCAGTTACGCCCTAAAGCTGCGAACGGCAGCGTCTTAACCGATGCTATAGGGAAAAATGGCCAAATCATTCAAACCCGCCCTAGAGGATTCTATTTAAGAAAAGAATTCACCCGTAAAATTTTACATGACTACTTCTCGTGACAATCCCCTAAATGTAAAGCGTTCAGGTACGAAAAAGGCGTCCAAAGACGCCTTTATAACTCGTAATCCGTGCTACTGAGGGGTTCTGAGTACCATCAAACGTATTTCAGTCATGTCGTCCATGGCATAGGTAATACCTTCACGTCCTAGCCCTGACTCCTTCACGCCGCCATAGGGCATGTTATCCACACGCCAGCTTGGCACATCCCCAATCACCACGCCGCCAACATCTAACTCATCCCACGCTTTGTGCGCCTTGTAGATGTCACGTGTGAAAATACCGGCTTGTAAACCAAATTGGCTGTTGTTCACTTCTTTTAATGCTTCATCAAAATCACTGAACGAACTAATGATAGATACAGGACCAAATGCTTCCTCTGAATTAACCGTTGCATCGTGCGCCACGCCTTCGAGCAAAGTAGCTTGCAACATAGCACCATCGCGTTTACCGCCGGCCAATACGGTCGCGCCACTTTTCACCGCTTCTTGGATCCAATCATCTAAACGCTCAGCTTCAGATTCAGAAATCATAGGCCCGATGAAGGTATCTTCATCAAGGGGATCGCCGTGAACCAAATTAGCCACTTTTTCCGTATAGCGCTGCTTAAACTCGCTATACAGTTTTTCATGCACCAATATACGTTGCACGCTGATACAGCTTTGCCCTGACTGATAATAGGCACCAAAAATAATGCGTTCGATGGCATCGTCAAGGTCTGTGTCTTCATCGACCACGCAAGCAGCATTACCGCCTAGTTCCAAAATGACGGGCTTTTTACCGGCTTTGGCTTTTAGCTCCCACCCCACTTGAGGTGAACCGGTAAAGCTAAGCAATTTAAAGCGCTCGTCGGTGGTAAATAAGTCAGCGCCGTCACGGCTGCACGGTAGTATCGAAAACGCCCCTTCTGGTAAATCCGTTTCCGCTAAAATTTCACCTATGATAATGGCCCCAAGAGGTGTACGGCTCGCTGGTTTCATCACAAAGGCACACCCTACTGCTAGCGCAGGGGCTATTTTATGCGCCGCTAAATTCAACGGAAAATTAAACGGCGAGATAAACGAGCATGGCCCAATCGGCACATGCTTATACTGGCCTTGGTAACCTTTCGCTCGAGGGGTGATTTCTAGATTAAGCACTTCACCTTTCATGCGCACTGATTCTTCGGCGGCAATTCTAAAGGTATCGATTAACCGAGTCACTTCACCGCGGGCATCTTTAATTGGCTTACCCGCTTCAATACACAAGGCATGCGCCAGTTCATCAAAGCGCTCTTCAAAGCGTTTAACGCAGTGATTTAAAATAGCCTGACGCTCATAAGGTGCCATTTTGTTTAGCAGGGGCTGAGCTTTCTCGGCGGCATCTATTGCTTTATCAATCACCTCGGCATCAGCCAATGCAGCATACGTGGCTACCTCGCCCGTGTACTTATTGGTGATTTTCAGATCGCGATTGGCATACACCGCTTTGCTCGCAAGATAATAGGGATATTCTTTCGCTAACATTCTGTATTCCTTATAGTTGTTGACTACGTTCACGGAGAGTTTCGTTCAACGTTTGGTCATTAAGGCTATAATCAACGGGCACATCAATGACATGCACGCCAGGCTCAGATAAACATGATTTCACCAGCGGTAATATTTGATCCGCCGCTTCTACTCTCCAGCCTTTCGCACCGTAGCTTTCTGCATATTTCACAAAATCAGGGTTGCCATAATCCAAACCGTAGTTAGCAAACTGCATGTTGGCTTGCTTCCACTTGATCATGCCATAAGCGTCATCTCTTAGAATGATGACGACTATGTGCAAATTCAACCTTACGGCCGTTTCTAACTCTTGGCTGTTCATCATAAATCCGCCGTCACCACACACTGTCAGCACAGGTTTATCAGGATGAACCATTTTCGCTGCCATCGCTGAGGGCAGCCCTGCGCCCATTGTGGCCAATGCGTTATCAAGCAGTAAGGTGTTGGTCAGTGCCGCGGGGTAGTTGCGCGCAAACCAGATTTTGTACACGCCGTTATCCAGAGTGACGATGCCATCACGTGGCATGGCTTCGCGGATGTCTTTAACAAACCGTTCAGGTAAAACAGGGAAACGATCGTCATTTTCGCTTTCCGCTTTATGATCGAGATACGCCTGATGCACTTTTTTGAAGAAACTAAACTCCCAATTACTTTGCTGCTGAATTTGCTCTTTTATTTGCCAGATACTGTTAGCAATATCACCCACTACTTCTAACTGCGGGAAATACACAGGGTCAACCGCAGCGGGCTCAAAGTTAATATGAATCACCTCACGGCCACCGTGCTGCATAAAAAACGGCGGTTTTTCAACGACATCGTGGCCAACGTTGATGATTAAGTCTGAACTATCGATCACTCGGTGTACAAAATCGCCAGAAGAAAGCGCTGTGTTACCCATAAACAATTCATGTGATTCATCTAATACGCCTTTACCCATTTGGGTAGTGACATAAGGAATACCGGTTTTTTCAACGAATTCTTTGAGCATTTTGGAGGTGAGTTTGCGGTTTGCTGCCGCGCCAATAAGCAATAATGGAGAGCGTGCGCCCTCTATCATTTCAATTGCCTTATTAATCGCTTTGTATTCAGCGATGGGGCGGCGAGAAATGCTAGGTTTAAGTAACTGAGCTTGGGTGGTTTCTGCCGCAATATCTTCTGGTAATTCGATATGCGTTGCACCAGGGCGTTCTTCATGAGCAAGACGAAATGCTTCACGCACCACAGATGGAATGCGATCACCACTGACCACCTGTGTGGTGTACTTAGTAATCGAACGCATCATGTCCACAACATCAATGACCTGAAAGCGCCCCTGCTTGCTGGTTTTCACCGGTTTTTGGCCAGTGATCATCAACATGGGCATTGCACCTAATTGAGCGTATGCACCGGGAGTCACCAAGTTAGTTGCGCCGGGGCCAAGTGTCGATAAACACACACCCACTTTTCCGGTTAATCGACCATAGGTGGCCGCCATAAAACCTGCACCTTGCTCATGGCGGGTTAAGATTAATTTGATGTCTGAGTCTCGTAACGATTCAAGCAAATCTAAGTTTTCTTCACCTGGGATACCAAAAATATACTCAACACCTTCTGCCTCTAGGGCTTTAACAAATAAATCTGACGCTTTCATTTCATCTCCGCTTTGCTATTGAACGCACTCAGTACGTAGGTAATCATCTTAATCAATCACATCTTGCTAGTGCACGTGACACACACGAACGCCTTTAAAACACCTAGCATGACAGTGTTCAAAAAAGATTAAAGTTCTAAAAACCGATTACTTAAATCGATTAATTATTAGCGCACCATGCCGTTAATTCTGCTTTCACATTAGGCTCAACTGATAACAGGTGACGCTCGAGTAAAATATTCAGCGCATCGCGCATGCTTTTATCGTCTTCACCGCGTAGCACGCCCCAAGGATTGCTGCTCCCCTGATGTGCGTCATACGCATTTATTGCACCCAAGGCACCCCATATGACCTTGCATGCTGCAAGTTTATTGCGCTTGGATGGTAATCCTATGTCCTTCGCGCTCATTGTGTCGTGAATAAGTTGCGGCATTGTCACTTTTTTGGCTGCATCATCCTGACGTGCAGGTGAGTCTTTTCGTATTGCATTCTCATTCGTTGCGGTCAAACACAGCGCTCCTAGCGACAATTGCACGTGCATACTATGTGGTTTAGCTAACACAGAACGTAATCTAGTTAGCACGTTAGCAGTTTTATTGAATTCGGCCAGTTTACAATTAACCTGTCCGTGATAAGGGGCCTTATGCTGAGTCAGAAAATCGCTGGTGTGCAAATGCATAGCATCAAGCATCAAATCTGCTTCTTGGTATTGCACAGATAAAGTATCAAGCTTGCCCTGCAATGTTTGAACGACTGATGATGCCAATAAGCCAGCAGAGCCACTGTCAGCAATTGTCGCCTGTGACTCAAACGCGTGCTGGTATATAGCTAAAATCTCCTGTACTAGAATGATTCCTGCGCGCATGTTACGCCAGTCATTCACGCGTTGGCTTTGATAAAACGCAGCTTCTCCTTGCTGCCATACCTCAAGTGCTTGCTCAAGCATTGATACCCCATGTTGGATGGGGGAGTATTCTAATGAAGTACTAAAATAAGGCGCTGGCGTATAAGTTGGCTCTGCAAGGTTGTCTGCTAGGCGATAGCCTCTAGCCGCTTTAGAGTGCAGGCCTACACGTAAGGGGGTTATATCAACAAGCTGCTGGGCCAGTTCAAAAAGCTCACTGGGTTCGCCTCCTTTAAGCTCGAGCTCGATTTCACAGATATCGACAGTCCTGTCATTCGCTGAAATAGCCCCTTGGTCAAACACTAATTCCACTTGTGTGCCGCTACCAAGCGTAATGAGATACGTGTGGCGCATAAAATCCGTTGAGAACATCAAGTAAAGGTCTTCTTCCAAGACTCTCAGATCAATAGATTGTGGCCAAATATCCTCATCAAACAAGGCTAATTGCAGAACAGGACTGGGCAACGAGACATTATATTCAGGGCGTTGATGCATACCCGCGATGACACGCCCTTTGGTTTTCACCGTTTGCTCATACTCGCCGTTATGCCCCCGAATCCGAAGACCGATATCATGCTTGCGCAAAGTGCGCTGCGGGGTTTCGAAGTAGTCATTACGCAGTTGCTTCTGAGCTAAAACCGTGTAATTTAGTTGGCTTTGCGTCAACCAAGATGAAATATCTTGCTGTGCGCTTGGTGTTGCAAGCAACTTTAATTCAATTTCTAGGTCCATAGTGACTGTCATTTAATTTTAAAAAAGTACCTTACCTTTCCCTTTTATGCAGTACAACGGTGAACGGGAGGTATAAGACTAATCAGGTTCACCTATTGCCTTTCCTATAGCTAGGCCATAAGATCGAGCCAGACATTCAGAGACTATATATTTATTATGCTAAAGCGATTTTTGTTCAGTGTTACCTGCGCCTTATTTTTGTTGCCTTCCATACAGGCAAGTGCTCAACAATCTCAGGGCGAAACCCAGTATATTTCAGACGATTTATTCACTTTTTTACATTCAGGTCCAGGTAGAAACTACCGTATTCTAGGCTCAGTTGTGGCGGGCTCTGAAGTCACAGTGTTACAAACAGACAGTGACAGTAATTATGTAGAGATCGTCGATGATAAAGACCGGACAGGTTGGGTCGACGGTGAATTTGTTAGTCCTCAAAAAAGTTTGCGTGAACTCGTCCCTGGCTTGCAGCAACAACTTGCCGATGCCACACAGAGCAATAACGCTCAACAAGATGAGAACGACAGTTTACGACAGCAATTTTCTGAGTTGCAGTCGCAAAATGACAGACTGACGAAACAACTTAAAACCTTGGAACAGCAAAACGCTGATTTTAGTCAGAAATTGGATGCGGCCGACCAAACTGAAAAAATGCAGTGGTTTACCCGTGGCGGTATCGTGGCGCTTATCAGCTTAATTCTAGGGGTTATAGTCGCTTATTTGCCCAAGAAACGACGCAAAAGTGATACTTGGATGTAGTTTATAATCAGCTAATGGAAGCCGCCAATGGGCGGCTTTTTTGCGTTATACCGAATAGAGTACCCACTTAAGGAATTCGTCATGCCCTCCGCGGACATATTGCTCTCTTTTGCCCTTGCTGCATTGTTACTCAGCCTTTCTCCTGGGCCGTCTAATTTGTACATAATGGCGCGCAGCATTAGCCAAGGGCATGTTGCGGGTATCGCGGCTGCAGGCGGAATGGCGGTTGGCTCGCTGGTATATGTGTTAGCAACGGCTTTTGGCCTAGCGGCAATCTTTATCTATTTTCCTCTGGCATTTATGCTATTGAAACTAGCTGGAGCTGCCTACTTGCTTTACTTAGGCTGGGTTTATTTGTTCAGCACTAAGCACAGTGATGAAAGCAAACCTAGAGTAACCATCATGACTATTCCACGCATTTTTATGCAAAGCATCATCGTCGAATTGACTAATCCTAAAACCGCATTGTTTTTCATCGCGTTTTTACCACAATTTATTCAACACGATGCTGGCTCAGTCATTTTGCAGTTTGCCATATTAGGTGGCATGTACGCACTTATCGCTTTTATGTGTGACATTTGCGTGGCAATGCTAGCTGGCAAATTGGGTTCGTGGCTTAACCAGCATCCCGCATTCGAGGTATGGCAGAACCGGCTTAGTGGTGGGCTCCTTTTATCGTTAGGAAGTTATATTGCGATAGATGAACTACTAATACGGGACTAACTTCATGACTACACTGAATTTTTAATATAAGGACTTACTAATGCAACTTTTAGCAAAATTACTGAAAGCCCTAAACTCGGACGATAGTCCTTGGCAGTTGGCTTTTGGCGTCATGTTAGGGATGATAATGGGGCTCACTCCATTCTTAGGCTTACACAGCATCATTATTTTATTCATTGTACTTTTTCTAAGAGTTAACCTTAGTACTTTCTTACTCGCTTATGCGCTGTTTTCCGGGCTTACATTAATGCTCAACCCCATGATGGCAAGTATTGGCGAATCCCTACTGACCTCAGCTAATTTAACCTCTATGTGGACCAGCTTATATAACTCCACATTTGGTCAAATTACCCAGTTTTACCACACACTTACCTTGGGAAGCTTATTGTTCAGTCTAATTTTAGCGCCGTTCATTTTGGTTATCAGTAAGATGTTAGTCGTGCAATATCGCGTGCGTTTCATGCAATGGGTGAACAAACTAAAACTGGTGCAGTTCCTCAAAAGCAGTCGTATATACCAAATTTATCAGACGCTAGGAGAATAACATGCAGAAACTTATTCGTTGGCCTGGGCTTATCGCCTTCTTTGTTGTCACCGGCCTTATTGCTGCCATTCTCATCGTATTCCTCGATTTGTGGATAAAACTTGCAGCCATCAAGAGCTTGGAATCAACCACCGGGGCGGAAGTTAATATAGCTCAAGTGAGTCATACCTTCTCACCATTTGGCGTGAGCCTCACGGGGGTTCAATTAACGGATCCGGCTACGCCTAGCCAGAATCAAGTCCAGGCAGATGAAATCACCGCACAAATCGAGCTAGCACCTCTACTTCTGCGTAAGGTTATCATCGATGATTTAACGGTCAGTGGGGTGCAGTTTGCACAACCTAGGGACTCAGAAGGGGCCGTGTATCGCACCGCCAAGGCGGCGATTAAGGAAGAGTTACAAGAAGCATTCGATCCTAAAAATTTACCCAGTGTCGATGAAATACTAGCGAAGTCGCCTTTAAAAACCACGAAAGCAGTGGAAGAAACTCAAGCCGCTTATAAAAAGCACAGCGAAATATTGAAACAAAAGTATGCACAACTTCCAAGCAAAGACGCGTTAGAAAACTACAAAAAGCGCGTTGAAGTCATTACCGATACGGACTATAAAAACCCCCTTGAATTAGCGAAAGCCAAAGAAGAGTTTGATGCTTTGCGTGCAGAGATTAAAGCGGACAAAGCTAAGATCACCGAGTTTAAAGATGCTGTAAGTGATGCAAAAAACGATATGGCTCCACGCCTTGCTGAACTCAAGGCAGCCCCAGGTGACGATTACGCTCAGTTGCAAGGGTTAATTGCCGGCGATGAGGGCGCAATTAAAGACGTTACCACTATGGTGTTTGGCGAAAAGGCTGGTGAATTCAGTCAATATGTATTGAGCGCCTATGATTTAGCGGCTCCAATGTTAGCAAAAAGCAAAGAAGAACAAGCCGAAGAAGAAGCCTACAATGGTCGCTGGGTGGCATTCGATGATACCGCTGCATTACCTGATTTTTTAGTCCGAAATGCGGATGTATCTGTTACTTGGCGCAATGAAAGTGTGCTCAGCGTGTGGCACGATATCACCAATGAGCATGACAAAATTGGTCGCCCTACTACCTTCAAAGTGGACTCAAGCGCAAGTTCGTTATGGCAATCACTGAAGTTAAATGGTGATTTCTGGCTAAATGAGGCTGGAGTAAAGGCCAATCAAGATTGGAATTTGCGTGGCTTAGCGTTATCAGATGTTTCACTGTTAAACCAAGAAAAGCTCTCTTCCACCTTGCTTGAAGGTTTGCTATCTAGCTCAGGTAAAGCCAGCATTGATAAAAACGTTATTTCAGGTACTGGCAATGCGGCAATAAGTCAGTTGGATTTATCTGCCACTGGCAGTAACAACCTAACAAACGTTATCGCTGAAACCTTGTCAGGCTTAAGCAATTTAACAATTAACGCTGATATCGGCGGTATTCTTGGCGATATGGATCTCAGCTTTAGTTCTGATTTAGACAAACAATTGGCCAAGGTCATGCTCAATAACTTAACGGGCGACCAAAGCAGTAAACTGGGTGAGCTTAAACAGAAACTCAACGCCAAAATTGAAGGCCCCTTGGGCGCAACCGATTCAGAAATGAGCCAGTGGCTGGATTGGGAAAAACTCGCAGATGGTGACTTAAGCAGTATGCAAAGCATGCTTGATAGTAAGTTGAACAGCGTGGTTGATAAGAAAAAAGAAGAGCTAACCGACAAGCTAAAAGATAAGTTAAAAGGAAAGCTGTTTAACTAAGCTGATGAATTAGTTGAATAAAAGCCCTTAAGGCTTAGCTGAGTGGCTAACCTTAGGGGCTTATACTAGCCGCGATGAAAAAACCTCGGCATAATACGCGCTGAACCGTTATTCCCTAACAACTAAACCATAAAAGGAGCTAAGCATAATGAAAGTAGTCCCCATACTCCTTTTCGTTCTGTTGGCTGCGCTGCAATATCGCTTATGGTTTGGTAAAAACAGTATTCCAGAGTACGTCGCCATGGAAAAATCAGTGGCAGAGCAAGCCGAGCAAAACACTGAGCTATTGCAGCGTAATAATTTGCTCAAAGCTGACATTCAAGACCTAAAAGTAGGTCTGGAGGCGGTTGAAGAGCGAGCAAGAAACGAACTTGGCCTCATTAAGCAGGGCGAAACCTTCTATCGAATACTCCCAAGCGAAGAATAGAAAACTATGTCAACTGCTCCCCTGTACACCGTTGTTGTGCCCGCTGCAGGAATAGGTCAACGTATGCAAGCCGACAGGCCCAAACAATATTTGACCATAGCCGGCAAGACCATTTTGGAGCACACCCTAGAGAACCTGTACGCTCACCCTCAAATTGAACAAATCATTGTCGCGATAAACCCATTAGATCAATACTTTGACAGCTTGCCCATTGCTAGCAAAACCTGGGTAAAGCGGGTTGATGGTGGCGGTGAACGCGCAGACTCAGTTTTAGCAGGCCTAAACAGCATTCAAAACGCTGATTGGGTACTCGTGCATGATGCCGCGCGCCCTTGCCTCGCCCAAGACGACTTAAGCAAACTATTGGCCACGGCCGAGCATTCAGAGCATGGCGCGATCCTCGCCTGCCGTGTGCGAGACACGATGAAACGCGGAAATTCGTCGCACGATATATTGCACACTGAGAGCCGTGACAATCTATGGCACGCTTTAACACCGCAGTTTTTTCCGTTAGATGCGCTGCGTAGCGCTTTGGGCCAAGCAATGGCTCAAGGCATAGAAATTACCGATGAAGCCTCTGCCATAGAATGGATGCAAGGTAAGGTACATTTAGTTGAAGGGCGAAGCAGTAACATTAAAGTTACCCAACCAGAGGACTTACATTTGGCCGAATTTTATCTACAACACAAGGCAACTTTATGAACTTACGTATAGGTCACGGTTACGACGTGCATAAATTTGGTGATAGCGGCCCCATCACGATTTGCGGTGTGAAGATTGATTACGAGCAAGGCTTACTGGCTCATTCTGACGGAGACGTCGCCCTACACGCGCTATGTGATGCACTGTTGGGCGCGTTAGCCTTAGGCGATATTGGTGGTCACTTCCCCGATACTGATGCACAGTTTAAAGGTGCAGATAGCCGTGCATTATTACGCCACGTAATGACGCTCGTTAATGAGCATGGTTACGAGATAGGCAACCTTGATTTAACCATAGTCGCTCAAGCGCCCAAAATGGCGCCGCATATTCAAGCCATGCGTGAAAACATCCGCCAAGACGTAAACGCGCAATTAAACCAAGTGAATGTAAAAGCCACTACCACTGAAAAGCTTGGCTTTGCCGGGCGAAAAGAAGGGATCGCGTGCTATGCGGTGGTGCTATTGAACAAAAGCATAGCGGCATAATTGAATGCAAATTAACCATTGGCGGTACCTAAGTAGCAAGCCCGAATCAACTGGCATATTCAAACAGCAACCTGATGATTTTGTGGTGCAAGAAATTCTCGGTTATGAGCCTGTCGGGGAAGGCGAACATATTTATCTGTGGGTACGAAAAGAAGGTTTAAATACCGCTTATTTGGCGGAGCAGATCGCCAAGTTTGCTCAGCTACCACTGCGCGCCGTTACCTACGCTGGGCGCAAAGACAAACACTCAGTTAGCGAGCAATGGTTTGGTGTGCACAAACCCGGTAAAGCAGAATATGATTGGTCGGCGCTGAATGTACCTGGTGCCACCGTACTCAAAGCTATTCGTCACAATAAAAAGCTGCGAACTGGTGTATTAAAAGGTAATAAGTTTACTATTTTGATGCGCGACGTTACCCCCAGCGACGACTTAGCACAACGCATTGCGCAAGTGAGCCTGTCAGGTGCCCCTAATTACTATGGCCCCCAAAGATTTGGTGATAGCCGCTATGATCCCAAGGGCAGTAATTTGGTGCTTGCTGAAAAAATGATTAACGGTGAAGTTATTCGCAACCGTAATAAGCGCTCAATGGCTATCTCGGCATTACGTTCTTGGTTATTTAACGAGGTACTGAGCGAACGTATCAATGCAGGGGATTTTGCCCAGCCCTTAGAAGGCGATGTAATGTCTTTAGCGGGCAACGCAAGCTATTTTGTTAGCGATGATATCGACGATACCATCAAGCAACGCTTAGCCACACGAGACATAACCATATCTGCACCTTTGTGGGGTAAAGGCGAGCTTGCGTCCACCGGCTCAGCATTAGCATTTGAAAAAAGCGTTGTCATGAAACACCCCAAGATAACGCAAACGTTAGCCAGTCTAGGCTTGGAGCAAGAAAGACGTCCTATTGTTTTATACCCAAGCAACCTGACATGGGCGTGGGAGCAAAATAATCTGCGCATTGCGTTTGAATTACCTGCTGGCACATTTGCCACGTCAGTTTTGCGAGAAATTTTAAATGTCGAATCTGTCGATACGGGGCCCAGCGAATGAGAATTTTACTCAGTAACGATGATGGCGTTTTTGCTCAAGGCTTAGCTGAGTTATATAAGGAGCTAAAAGAAGACCATGAAATTACGGTCATTGCCCCTGATCGTAACTGCAGCGGCGCAAGCAATGCATTATCGCTTCAACAACCTTTGCGTATGGAACAAATGCAAAGTGGTTTTTATGCGGTCAATGGTACTCCCTCAGATTGCGTGCATGTTGGTGTGAATAGCTTTTTACAGCAGGACCCGGAGTTAGTTATCTCTGGTATCAATCATGGTGCTAATTTGGGTGACGACGTTATTTATTCTGGTACGGTAGCCGCCGCCACTGAAGGAAGGTACATGGGGTTGCCCGCCATTGCGGTATCGCTATGTGCCCACACCAGTGATAACTTTGTTAGCGCAGCGAAATTTGTGCGCCGTATAGTTACCCACTTGCAAGCACATCCCTTGCCAGCGGACCAAATTTTAAACGTTAATATTCCTGATTTACCCTATGGCGAGATAAAAGGCATAAAAGTAACCCGCCAAGGAAGACGCCACAGAGCAAAGACGATGATAAAGGACACCGACCCAAGAGGGAAAACCATCTTTTGGTATGGCCCTGTGGGCGAAGAACAAGATGCAGGGCCAGGGACTGACTTTCACGCCATAAGTGAAGGCTTTTGCTCTGTCACTCCCTTATCAGTAGATATGACCGCTCATCAATCTCTTGAAGATGTGCGACAATGGATTACAAAAATATAATGATTAGAAACAGCATGATGAGGGTTTATCGTCATTATCGCTGTTCAGCATTTGGTATTAATCACACACACATTGGATAGACAGTTACATGAGAGTTTCTTCACGCAAAGGGGAAAGCCTAGCCCATCTGTTAAAACAAGAAGGCATAGTCAATGCTTCAGTCCTAAATGCGGTGGCTTGTACGCCCAGAGAATTATTTTTGCCTGACGCGTTACGCCATAAAGCATATCAAAATACCGCTTTACCGATTGGTCAAGGTCAAACCATTTCTCAGCCTTATATTGTAGCGAAAATGACAGAGTTATTGTTGGCCTCAAGCAATGCACCAAAGGCGGTACTGGAAATTGGCACTGGCTCAGGTTATCAAACCGCTATTTTGGCTCAGCTGTTTGATAAAGTGTTCAGTGTTGAGCGCATCAAAAGTTTGCAATTTCAAGCTAAACGCAGAATGAACCAATTGGATTTACATAATGTCTCTATGAAGCACGGTGACGGTTGGCAAGGTTGGTCTAGTAAAGGGCCGTTTGATGCCATTATCGTGACCGCAGCGGCAAGCCAAGTACCTGCTAAATTGGTTGAACAACTGAATGATGGTGGTCGGCTTATTATCCCTGTAGGGGAACAAAGCCAGCAACTACATTGCATTACTCGCGTGGGTGAAGGGTTTAACGAACAGATAATTGAAGCGGTACGCTTTGTGCCTCTTGTAGCGGGTGACATTATTTGATTGCCTTCGTATTTAGCAAGTGGCTTAACTCGTAGCGCTGGGGGATCCCCTCATAGAATTGGTCTTCCTTCTTTGTGAACCCAGGTAATGTATTGGGCGATAGCCCATGTCATTTGGGCTGAGTTCATCCTGTAATCTTTTGCCCTTTTCCTGACTTCTCTGCCTAGTCTAATGATAGATAACACGCGCCGATGTCGAGTCGTGTTAGCTTGAAACTCTCTTTCCCAGTTTTGCTTCACGGCGATGATACCGAGTAACCGTAATAGCCATTCTGCGAGCATCGCAATCAGCAGTAATATGTCGAATCGTTTGGTACAGCGACTGTTGCTGTGACGAAGACCCATTCCGTATTGAGGGCTTTTAATATCACGGAAGGTTTCTTCTATTTGCATCCGTCTTGCATAAAGGGAAACCAGCTGTTTTGAGTTAAGTTTATCGTTCTCGGGAAGATTAGTGGCGAGTAGCCAAGGCTCTTTGCTACCCGCACGATAGCTTTGCTGGGCGGTGTGGTTTCGACCTGCCTTTGAAGAGCGTTTATCCTTTCGATGTTTGGCCTTTGCTTTGTACAAATGCAGGTGTGCATGAAGCGGGCTTTTACGCCCCAACTCACCGCAGCCAAGGTATTTGGCGCGAGAATTTGCACTGGGGTAAAACGACTTATTACTTTGCCATGATGCTTGCCCATCACGCTTAAATCCCACATCTCCGCGCACTCGGCCTAGCCAGAACCATCCATGCTTTTCGACTTCTCGAAACCAAGGGTTACGATAGCCTGCATCGGTCACAATCAACGGGCAACAACCCGACGGCAGGATACTCGCCAACTCCCGTAAAAACGGATTATGACTAACAGGTGAATTGTATTCACCGAATGAAAATACGCGCTCATAAAGCGTGACAGAGCGCCCCTGAACACTGACCGATGCACGTAAGGTTAAATGCCTGAGCTGCTCACGCACATCAGACCAATCCACAAGAACAACCGGCATGGGGTTAGCGCCGCAAAGTAGCTTTGCGTGCCAACGATAGATGTCGAGCCGTTCATTATGTAGGTTGTTATTACCAAGCAGCCTGTCGATGCGTTTAATGTTGTGTTTCGGGGCCACGGAGCCTGAGATATTGCGTCCTAATTCGGTCAACGACAGTTGCTGACCATCTAGCAAAGATTGGGTGGCAACCATCAAAGAGGAAAGACGTTTGGCATGTAGATTAGGGCATTGTTTTTTAAGCAAATCGTGTAAGATATGAATATCACGCATGGTGTTGTTATCTAGTTGGTTTTTGGCGAAATTTATTAGATCAAATGGCGCTATGCGTGTCTATATTATTGTTTCTGCTCATAATTATGAGGGGATTCGTTAGCTCGTAGCGTTATGTAAAGAATAACTCGCTGCCTAAAAACTGAATTAATGACTGAGCAACCTCAGGGATAGACAAAAAATAATGCAAAATAAACGATCATGGCGAGACCATCTGGCCTTAGCCGCAAAAGGAATGGTAATGGGTGCAGCAGATGCAGTACCTGGCGTATCTGGTGGCACAATTGCATTTATCACGGGTATTTACGAAGAGCTCATTTACTCGTTAAAGCAATGCGGGCCAGAGGCGTTAAACGTTCTTTTTCGCCAAGGCTTTGCAGCGATGTGGAAGCATATTAATGGCGCTTTTTTACTGACGTTACTCATGGGCATTATGCTAAGCATCTTCACCATATCACGGTTGGTCTTATACTGGCTTGATGCCTACCCAGTGATGTTGTGGTCTTTCTTCTTTGGCTTAATATTGGCAGCAATTTGGTCCCTAGTACGGCATATTGAATCTTGGGATGTAAAAACTATCGCTTTCTTTGTCATGGGCACGCTTGCCGCGTATCTGATTACAATGATCCCCCCTAGTGCGATTGAACCGACTAAGTTATTTATCTTTTTATCCGGAATGCTTGCCATTTGCGCCATGATTTTACCCGGTATTTCAGGCAGCTTTATTTTGCTTTTACTCGGTATGTATACGCATATTCTAACTGCGGTGAAAGAGCTCGATATAGTGACATTGGCTCTGTTTGCCATCGGTTGCGTATTTGGGTTATTAAGCTTTTCTCGCGTATTGAACTGGATGTTTAATTCCCATAAAACACTCACGTTAGCGCTACTGGGCGGTTTTATGTTGGGTTCGCTGAACAAAGTATGGCCCTGGAAGCTGACTATAGAATCAACAGTAAACAGTCACGGTAAAACGATCCCCCTAGTGCAAGAAAATATATTACCCGGCACATTCGAGGTATTAACAAGTCAGCCTTCTTATCTATGGTATGCCATCGCATTGAGTCTATTCGGTGCTGGCGCAGTATTACTTTTAGAAAAAGTAGGCTCTGCCCCTCGGGAATAAGCTTGTTAACCTTACTTATCCACGTTGGCTGTATCAACAGATGAAAAAATCGTCTGGTTTGCTTATTTTTTCTTTTTGCATTTGTCTTACGGCTTGTTCAAGTCGCAAGGCGCCTGCGCCTATTGTTGAGATTTATCAAGGCAAAACCTTTCGGGATGTTAAAAAGTCGTCCTATAATGCTCATTCTTACACAGTGGAAAAGGGCGATACGCTCTACACCATTTCCTGGAAAAGTGGACAAGATTATCGAGATATTGCAAAATTAAACGGTATTCGACCTCCGTATAATATCTTCCCAGGCCAACGTTTAACGCTCAAAAAATCATCAGGGTCAATAGTTAAAAGGTCTAACAATGGCACTGGTCTGAGTTCAAATTCAAAATCAAATCAAGTAGTTGACCCCCCAAAAAAGCAGGCGTATGGTAAATCTAACGCCACTGTTACAAAAGAGGTAACTACCTCTTCCGGCAGTGAGTTTCCAAGTAAAATCGCAGCATGGCTATGGCCAACTAAAAACACCGTTACACGTGGTTTTTCTAACACGGAACACGGCAATAAAGGCTTAGATTTTAACGGAAACTTAGGTTCACCTATTTTGGCGACCGCTGCTGGCAAAGTTGTTTACACAGGGGATGCCCTGCGTGGATATGGAAAGCTAGTTATAGTGAAACACTCAGATTCATTTTTGAGCGCTTATGCCCATAACGATAGTATTCTAGTGAAAGAGCAACAGTGGGTTAGAGCAGGTCAAAAAATTGCGACTATGGGAAAAAGTGGTTCCGACACAGTTAAACTTCATTTTGAAGTGCGCTACAAGGGCCAGTCTATAGACCCGCTACGCTATCTGCCTAAACGATAATAACAATAAATAATTATAAAACTATCAGGAGATGTTTAGGAATTAGTATTAGCTAAGGAGTCACCATGAGTCATCAAAATAGCGCTACCATAGAGTTAGATTTAGTCGACGACATTGAAGAAGCCGTAGAAAAAGAATTAGTGAAGGCAGAGAAAGATTCTGAAGATAAATTCAAAGATATCGTCTCTAGCAAAGAAGCCCCTAGTAAAAATCTCGATGCCACCCAATTATATTTAGGCGAAATAGGCTTTTCCCCCCTTCTGTCTGCAGAAGAAGAAGTGTATTTTTCGCGCCGAGCCCTAAAAGGCGATGAAGCCTCACGACAACGTATGATCGTCAGTAACTTACGATTAGTGGTAAAGATCGCGCGACGTTATAACAACAGAGGTTTGGCCTTACTTGACTTAGTCGAAGAAGGTAATCTCGGCCTTATCCGCGCAGTTGAAAAGTTTGATCCTGAACGAGGATTTCGTTTTTCTACCTATGCGACGTGGTGGATACGCCAGACGATTGAACGGGCTATTATGAATCAAACCCGCACAATTCGCTTACCTATTCATGTCGTAAAAGAACTTAACGTATACCTACGTACCTCTCGCGAATTGGCGCAGAAGTTAGATCATGAACCCACAGCAGAGGAAATAGCTGAGGCGGTTCAAAAACCCGTTGCAGATGTCACTAAGATGCTGCGTTTAAATGAGCGTATTACCTCGGTCGATACACCCATCGGCAGTGAGAACGACAACGTTTTACTGGATATCATTGCTGACGATAACGGTCACGATCCTGAAGAAGATTTGCAGGACAAAAACGTCAAATTAAGTATCGTTGGCTGGTTAGAAGATTTAAATCCTAAACAAAGAGAAGTATTAGCCAGACGATTTGGGCTGTTAGGGTACGAACCTTCAACGCTAGAGGATGTTGGTGTAGAAATAGGGTTAACACGTGAGCGAGTTCGCCAAATTCAGGTAGAAGCTCTGCGAAGACTCAAGGATATGCTTGGTCACAAGGGATTAAGCTTGGAATCATTGTTTAATCAATTAGCCTAAAAAAAATGCTCCTAAATAAAAAATGCCGCTCTATCAAGAAGCGGCATTTTTTACGCGATATGCCCGAGTTAAACGGGAGGCGCGAAATTAGCAGTCGGTGTCGTCTGCATTCATTTTAGATTTAGCATCTTCACAAGTGTCTTCCATTGCATTAGCTGCATCAGTTTTCATCTCACTTGCTTTGTCTTTGCCTTTTTCCATCCACTCAGACGCTTTTTCCTTGCTATCTTCGTAGGCTTCAGAAGAGGCGTCTTTCGCGTCTTCGTAAGCGTCAGAAGCCTCTCCCTTAGCATCTTCATAAGCATCAGATGCTGTATCTTTAGCTTCTTCGTAAGCGTCTTTAGATTTCTCGCCAGCGGCTTCCATTTTCTCTTTGCTGGTTTGTACAGCTGAGTCCATCTTATCACCTGTTGTCGCTTCCTTCTTCTCGCTACAAGCTGCAAGAGATAATGACGCAACAAAGATCACCATAGCTGTTTTGGTAAATGTATTTTTCATTCTAGTTCCTTATATTTACGCTGCTCGAAAATTCAAGCGATTTAGTATGACTCTTACTAGGGTGCTCACGATGAAAGTGATTAACCCTAAGTAACAAACTACCTTTACAAGACCGTGCACGACTCCTTCTAACATAGCTACATTTCGCAATGTTACTAGTGCGGTCAAAGCACATACTATGATGACGAAGAAATACATGGTTGTCTCCTGTAATTTTTAGCAAACAATTTATTAACTGAAAAGTGAAAACTGCAAGCCGCTTTTCCTGTTACCTCATCGCTACTTAGTTTATCTATATTCACTTCAATGCTAGTTTCATGCCAGAACATAAGATATTGAAAAGTAGAAGGTATTAAGCGTTATAGGATGCTAATGATGTGTAAATGTGGGATATTGGCAACACAGAGTTACACATACAGCTACATTACATCTTGTTCTTATGAAGTCACTTTGACAGGATATATAACCCATGTTTAAACGTCTTACTCAACTAAGAGAATTTTTTCTATGCAAACCTCTCCTTCATCACACGATGGCTCAACGTACCGCTTAGTTTTCCCCAAAGTATGCAAAGCTAAGGATGTTATTTCATGGTTACGCGAAGGAAAACACCAATTCAAGCGAAACCCCGGCGCTTGGGTTACCTGTATTTTGATTTGGTTTGTTTTTTCCTTGGTAATGTCGGTCATCCCTATTGTAGGGCAAATAGCGGGCGGGTTATTAAATTACGTGTTCATTGCGGGGCTTATGCTTGGTTGTTATGAAGCCAGTCAAGGCAAAGAATTTACGAGTCAATATATGTTTGCGGGCTTTAAACACAATCTTTCTAAATTAGTTGGGTTAGGTTTTGTGAGCATGGTGCTTTCAGGCCTTATTATGTGGATAACGTTAGGAGACATGTATGTTGCCATGCTCAGTGGCGACGTAGATACGCTACCTGCTGATTTTGACGTTAATAGTTTGGCTATCTCTGCTTTAATCGCGACCTTACTGCTCATTCCATTGATGATGGGTCTGTGGTTTGCTCCGGTACTGATTATTCGTCATGATTTATCTGTGTTTGCAGCACTAAGACTCAGCTTCGTCGCCTGCTTCCTAAACACCCTACCCTTTTTCTGGTACGGGCTAATTTTAATTCCGATGTTTCTTTTTGGTATGTTTACCCTTGGTTTAGGTCTACTTATTGTCCTACCGGTAATTTTAGTGAGTATATACGCGTCTTATGTCCAAATCTTCTTAGAGCCTATCACTGGTGCTTCATTAGACGACGAATAAAAATATTGAATAGTATTTTTGAATTATCAGACGGCTCACAAAAGAGCCGTTTTTACTTTTGAAACCTTTTGTACCGTCATACCCGTCCCAGTAAAATAATTAATAGGGACTTGCGGGAAAGCCTGCTAGTATCTGCGCCCTTTTTTTAACGCGTCAAGGAACAAACATGTCTAAGTTTTTCTTCAAAGGCCGAATAGATCCCCGGGAAAAGTACCAGAGATTTGGCTACAACACTCAGCGAAAAACCAAGGTGGGCAGTGAAAATGCACCGCTACACATCTCGGTGCAAACCCACGAAAGGGAAGTCGAGCTAAAATCTGTTCTAGCTGAGCATAATCTGCATGCTGAAATCACCGTAGATGCTGATAAGCCTGAAAATACGATTCAACTCGATACCTTACTCAAATTACCAGGTACACAGACGTTCGTTAAAACCCCAAATAGAAACGACCCCTGCACCTGCGGAAGCGCTAAAAAATATAAAAAATGTTGTGGCTAAGCGAAGCCGCTAAGTCATCATTTAGCTGATCACAGGCAACGGTCAGCGAATCACAGTGCGCCTAACCAGTCCTGCAACTCGGTAGCAACAGACTTATTATGCTGGGCCAAAAACGCCACAAAATGATGTGCGTCGCGATTCACAATTCGCTCTAGGGGAAAACCAACTTCCTCAGCACACGCGCTACTTGAAGCATCATTCCCAATATCGTATGCCACATGTGCATCACTTGAAAACACCACCTTCCAATCGAGCTGGTCTGTCATCTCAAGTACCTGTTTGCAAATAGGGCCGCTGCCAGAACGCGAGCCTTTAAATGAGCTGTTATTCACTTCTAAAACCACATTGTTATCTTTTGCGGCTCGGATCACTTCACCTATATCAATGGGAAAATTAGGGTTCCCAGGATGGCCAATAATCTGTATGTCACCCGTTTCTATAGTGGTTATCATGGCTTGCGTATTTTGCGCTTTACCTGCTGGCGTAAAAACGGGCTCATGGAAACTCGCGATGGCAAAATCGAGAAAGGGATGAAGACCGTTTGGAATATCATGGCCACCATTGACCGGCATAATATTCGCTTCGATTGCGCGTAATATCGCAACGCCATCGACAAAACGCGGCAGAACATGGCGGTTACCGAAATGCCACGGATGAGGAGAGTCAGGCATCGACGGGCCATGTTCAGTGAGTGAGAACATTTGCATCCCTTTAAGTTTGGCCTGCACAGCGTACTCATGCACAGTGCTATACGCATGTGTGCTGGCGACCGTATGCGAGTGCGTATCAACCAATAACGTCATTTTTTCCTCCTGAGTTTTAATTTATGATAGCGGCTATCAATGACATTTTTCTTAAAATATCTAAAGAAAATGGCAATATGGTTATGCCTATTGGATCTCCCAATGGTGATATTTGAAAGTCACATTGAGGCGAAACCATAATCCTCAATTAGCAGACTATATTACCATAGCGACTTAATTTGCTTATGCTTGAAGCGTGTCTAGATATTTCCGCTCGCTTATGCTTTGTGACAGAGCTTGCTTGAGACTAATGAAGTAACCTGCTTACCGGCGCACGCGATAAAACGAAGAAATATCAACGAGCAGCGGAATATTTTTAAGCTATTTAATCACTCATTTTTTTAACACTATGCACATTATCACAGAGGTTCTCATGGACAAATTTATGCAGGCGGCGATTGACGAAGCAAAATTGGGCTTAGCAGAAGGCGGGATCCCCATTGGTTCAGTACTTGTACACAATAATAAAATTATCGGACGAGGTCACAACAAGCGCGTGCAAAGTGGCAGCCCAATATTGCACGGTGAGATGGATGCGCTTGAAAATGCGGGGCGCCAATCAGCACGCGTTTATAAAGAATCGACGCTCTACACCACATTATCACCTTGCAGCATGTGCAGCGGCACCATTCTACTTTACGGTATCCCAAAAGTAGTGATTGGAGAAAATCAAACGTTTATGGGCGAAGAGTCTCTTTTGACCTCCCGCGGGGTGAACACTCAGGTACTGCATAATCAGGAATGCATCAGCCTGATGAATGATTTCATTCGTGATAAGCCCGAACTGTGGAACGAAGATATCGGCGAATGAGCCTCCGAAATCTCCATTGAGAGTAAAAAAAAAGACTTCAAGTTAAAAATATTTTACACAAAGTTTGATTTAACATATATTCTATCCCCTACAATGTTACAAGGTGAGCGGATATGTCATATACAGAGAAAAGCATTTGGGTATCGCTGATATCTACAGTATGTATTTTTGGTTATTATTTTATCAGTGTTTTGAGCCTAGGCTCGATGCCCTCAGAGCAGGCAAACAGTGCTGCGGTTCAGCTATTATTTCAAGCGGTTGTCACAACAGTAGTAGTAGAAATTATTCTGCATAGTGTCATTGCGATATGTAACCCAAGCGATGCGCAACAGCCTGCTGATGAACGAGATAAATTGTACAAAATGAGAGCGAACAGCGTTGGCTATCGCATACTTATTTTGGGTGTTATGTTGACCTTAGGTCATATATTATTAGGATCGTTTATTCCTGAATTTAAAAGCCAAAATGCAGTCGCTACTTTTCCGCTTTTAAGCGCATATATTTTATTTTTCAGTTTTATTATTTCCGAAGTGGCACGCTATTCGAGCCAAGTATTTTTCTATAGAAAAGGTGCCTAAAGTGGCAAATGTTCCAATCAAAAATAAGATCCGAGAGTTACGTTTTTTTGCTGATGAAATGACCCAAAAAGAGTTGGCAGAATTGGTCGGGGTGACCCGCCAAACGATCATGGCAATCGAAAAAAGTAAGTATTCACCAACCTTAGAGGTTGCCTTCAAAATTGCCGAAGTATTTGGTCAGTCGCTAGAAGAAGTTTTTCAATACGAAGGGTAAAAAAAAGCAAAGGTTAGTGTGCACTAATCTTTGCTTAAGCCATTTATAACGAAGCGTTGTTTTTATCTAACTGACAGCAAGAAAGTAACCTTATTCTGTGCTGTCAGTTTAACTAACGAGAGTAAATCAATTAAAGTTAGTTAATGCTTACTTACTTTGGGCCCTTCCACTTCACTTCATATAAGTCTCGGCGGCGATCTAAGTAGTTTCTCACAGACCCTTCATTTTTAAGTTGTTTTAACTTATCAAAATCTAAGTCAACGATCAGCGTCATTTCAGTATTCGGCGTCGTTTCTGACACTATTGCATCATGGGGAAATGCGAAATCCGATGGGGAAAACACAGCTGTTTGACCGTATTGAATGTCCACGTTATCAACCTTAGGAAGGTTACCCACACTGCCAGCAATTGCTACGTAACATTCGTTTTCTATCGCCCTAGCTTGAGAGCAACGACGTACACGCAGGTAGCCATTTTTGGTGTCAGTCCAAAACGGAACGAATAAGATTTGAATATCTTGCTCTGCCAATAAACGGCCCAATTCAGGGAACTCAACATCGTAACAAATCAGTATGCCGACTTTACCAAAATCAGTATCGAATGCTTGTAATTGATTCCCCCCTTGCATGATCCAATCTTTTTTCTCATGCGGTGTCGGATGCAATTTATATTGGCTTTCAACACGTCCATCTCGGTGGCAAAAATAGCTCACATTATATAGTTCATTTTCTTCGATAACCGGCACCGACCCGGCAATAACATTTATATTATACGAGACAGCTAAACGTGAAATTTCGGTGAGGATTTCATCCGTGTAAGTGGCTAAATTCCAAATCGCATCGATAGATGTATCAGCCTGCTTAATCCCCATTAATGGAGCGTTAAAAAATTCAGGGAAAAGTGCGACGTCACATTTGTAATCTGACAAGGCATCCACGAAATATTCAACTTGCTGGAGCAACTCAGGCACATCATTGAAATAACGCATTTGCCATTGAATACATCCGATACGCGCTGAGTTGCGCTGGCTACCCAACAACTCAGGCTCTTCAGGGTCATAGTAAATATTGTGCCATTGAAGCAGCGTAGCGTAACCACGAGACGCTTTATCCTCAGGGAAATACGCTTTAAGTAATTGTTTTACTTCGAAGCCATTGGACAATTGGAAGGTTAAAATTGGATCGTGAATGTCTTTTGATTTGACTAACTCAACATATTCATATGGTGACATCTGCGCTGCATACTTGGTGTAGTTAGGAATCCGCCCACCAGCCACAATCGATTTTAAGTTTAGATTCCGGCACACTTCTTTGCGTGCTTCATACAAGCGTCGCCCTAATCGCAAGCCTCGATACTCAGGAGACACAAAAAGGTCTACGCCATAAAGCACATCACCCTTTGGATCGTGGGTAGACATATATGCGTCACCGGTAATGTCTTCATAGGTATGTTTATCACCAAATTTATCGTAATCGATTATCACTGAAATGGCGGCAGCGACAACCTTGCCTTTATCTTCAATACAGATTTGCCCTTCAGGAAAAACATTCAACTGCGATTGAAAATTTTTCAAAGGCCAGGCCCCACCAACTTGAGAATAGACGATGTCCATAAGCTCTTTTACGTCGGCATAATCATCTATGGTTAAATGGCGCAATTCCAAAATATGTTCTGGATCATCCATCGAGGGAGTTGAGCAATTATTGTCGTGCATAAGCGTACCGAGAGGCTCCGTTATAATAGGGATTGGTCACGAGATACAACCTGTACCAGCATGGAGGTTTCGTCAAGCAATGTTTATCATCTAGCGGCAATTCGAGACATCTGTTTTACCCACTCTTCAACTATTCTTGACCCAATGGGTCGAGTAGTTGAATAAACTGACGTTGCATTACATGACGAAGCAAATATTGAGGACAGCAATTAGTGAGCCATCCCGCGGTATTGCGCTCTTTTGGCTAACCTAATTCAACTTATTGGTTAATAACTTGCATTAGCTTGGCTAATAGGCTCGTTTACTTGGCCAAAGTCATGTGTATATGCGTGTGAAGATAGCGTAGAAAATAATGGTTTTATCCTACTTCACAGCGTAGTTTGTATGCTTCTATCACCTACTTAGTCAGCGACGAGTAAAGTGGTTATTCCTTGAGCGATTGAAGTTTTTAATAAAGTGTCTTCAGTGTCATAGCGTTGAAGAAATTTGTTCACTATAATGCGCGACTTTACAGTCCCGCAACTAGGTATTAATGGTAATGGCAGAGCAAGCAGATTGGACAATCGACGATGCGGAGCGCGTATATGGCGTTAAACGTTGGGGTGCTGGTTACTTCGAAATCGGATCAAACGGCAATCTTAAGATCACTCCAGATCTTTCAAATAAAAATATGCGTATCGACTTCCAATCCGTCATCGAAGAAATTAAAGAAGAAGGCATTCAATTTCCCGTTGTTGTGCGCTTTCACGATATTTTACGCTCTCAGGTTGCGTGCTTAAATCAAACCTTTATCAACACCATCGAAGAAGCCCAGTATCAGGGCAAGTACATGGGTGTTTATCCGGTTAAAGTAAACCAGATGCGCGAAGTGGTCGAAGAAATAGTAGACGCTGGCGCTCCGTTTAACTATGGCCTAGAAGCAGGCTCTAAAGCCGAGCTTATTACGGTTATGGCTTACAATACCAATATCGACTCGTTGACGATCTTAAACGGATACAAAGACGCCGAGTTTATGCGTTTAGCCTTGTTAGGTCGCAAACTTGGCCGCAAGATGATAGTGGTAATTGAGAAATACTCAGAGCTAAGCCTGCTTGTGAACGCCGCTAAACAATTAGATGTGATGCCTATCATTGGCCTTCGATCAAAAATGACTGTAAAAGGCCGTGGCAAATGGGAAAGTTCAGGCGGTGACCGTGCTAAATTCGGCCTCACTACCAGTGAAATGATTTGCGCCGCTCGCTATCTAGAAAGCGAGGGCATGGGCGAATGTTTGAAATTACTGCATTTCCATATTGGTAGCCAATTAACTGACATACGCGCAGTCAAAGAGGCCATCAGTGAAGGCGGTCGTATTTACGCAGAATTACACCGCATGGGCTTTAAATTAGAGTACGTTGATGTGGGCGGCGGGTTAGGTATCGATTATGATGGCAGCAAATCAACTAATGACTCATCACGTAACTACACCATGGAAGAATACGTAGCCGACGTCGTTTACGGTATGCGTGAAGTGTGTGACTTAGAAGGCGTTCCTCATCCTACGCTTGTTAGCGAAAGTGGCCGTGCTATTACCGCTCACCATAGCTGCGTTGTGGCGCAAGTTGTTGGTGAAATTCGCGCGAATAGCGCCGAGCTTCCCACAGATAAATTGCCCAACGATCACGTTTTATTGAATAACATTCGCGAATTGGCTGAAAGTGTAGACTCGCAAGACAACCTTCAAGAAATTTTCAATGATGCATCTCAATGGAAGGAGCACGCAATTAACGCATTTAAACTGCGCGTTATTTCATTAGAAGAATTAGGCAAAATTGAAACTTTGTATTGGCAGATTATGGTCAAATTGCAGCATCGCCTGAAAGATGCTGAGTTTGTACCAGAAGAATTACAAGAACTTGACTACAACTTGTCGTCACAATACTTGTGTAATTTCTCTGTTTTCCAATCCGCAGCGGACACGTGGGCGATAGACCAAGTATTACCGGTCGTACCCATTGCTCGCATGAACGAGAAACCCACCGTGAATTGTTCACTCGTCGACATCACCTGTGATAGTGACGGTAAGCTTGACCAATTCGTGGTTGAGCACGGTATCTCAGACGTGCTGCCAATGCCGCCACTTAAAAAAGGGGAAGAGTATTACTTAGGGTTGTTCCTCACCGGCGCATATCAAGATGTAATGGGCGACATGCATAATTTGTTCGGCCGGTTGAACGAAGTGCATATTTTTGGTGATGATGATGACCCAGAAGACTTCTACATTGAAGAAATGGTTAAAGGCTCATCTGTACAAGACGTGTTATCTATTATGCAGTACAACCCAGATGCAATGGCCCAATCGGTTAAACGTATGATTGATCAGCATATTTCAAGTGGCGCAATGAAGCCCCGCGAAGCGGTAAAATGGACTGACTTTTACGAAGATTGCCTAAAAGGTTATACCTATTTAAAAACCAATTAAGCATTTACTAAATCACTAAAAAAGCCCAGTCTTGTTTTTCAATTCTGGGCTTTTTTATTTCATTTAAAAACCAATTATGGGGCCGCGCTGATTAGTTTTTGCTGGGCATCATAATGTTCAAAATAACTGGCCCAAAAATCAGCCGTAAAATCATTAATCAAATTTGATTCTGCATTCATGAGCATGAAATAGCCCACTTTTTGATCCGGCGCGAACGCAACCGCTGCACGATAACCTTTGACCCAGCCACCGTGGTAATTCAATTTATGCCCATCAAAGTCGTATACACGCCAACCTAAACCATAATGCGCGTCTTTCAAGTAACGTTGCCATAAGCGGCGGTGCATTTCGCGTTTGGTTTTGACTCGAGGTTGTGTCACTTGATCAATAATTTGCGGCCCAATCACATTAGGTTGTTCGCCAAGCAGCGCCCCAACCCACTTAACCATATCAGCTCCGCTAGCGTTCACCCCTGCGGCGGGTGAAAAGCGATAATAGTCTTCGTTAACCTTCACACTGCGCCATTTATTTTTCGCGATCGCTACATGAGGTTTGGCCCATGAATTCGACGCTTGTAAGCCTTCACGCCCTACACTGGCACCTTTCATATTTAACGGGCGCAATACTTCAGCTTCTAATTGTTGTCCGTACGACGTGTTATTTTCTTGAAAATACTCTTCGATAACCCCAAACAGGGTATTTTGGTAGGTGTAGCATTCACCCGGCGTACATAAAGGCTTTAAATCGGTCAGCATGCTAAGTACTCGTTTGACCGGGTAATTTGCTTCAATGAGATTGTCATACGCATTGGGCGAGAACCCACTCGATTGACCAACAATATGACTGAGCTGTAAGTTTTTGCTGTTATCAAAACTGTATTCGTTGGTCATTTTTTTCACAGGGGTTTGCCAACTTAATTTATCCTCATCGACCATTTTTGCCATTAAAATAGAGGTAAATGTTTTCGACACTGACGCTAAGCGAAAAACCGTTTGCGGAGAGATAGCCGTACCGTTGTTGGCTGTTTTGCCCGACACCACCATCTTGGCTGGCTTGCCCTCTTCTACAAAAGCGAACAAATAACCTGGCACGCGCTGCTTAGCCGTTTTAGCTTTCACTCGACTAGCAAAGTCGTCGAGCCATTCCTCACCCATGGCTTGCGAGCAAACTAAGTTTGAAAAAACGAGGCTTATCAATAAGAAAGACTTAAACACGTGAAAACAGCCACTCCAAAATATCGGTTATCAAGATTACATCCCTTTTCAACGCACAGAAAACGGCCGCGTATTATCTGCTTTATTCCCTATCAAATTCAACAAGCAATTACGAAAGCCGAAACTGCCAGAGCAGAATCTGAATACTGCTAGCGCTGCATACTACTTTCGCAAAACTTTGCCGGGTTAACTTTTGCGAGCTAATCAAAGAACAACATTTTTGCTTTGAGTTCCGTTTTCGACGCATAATAGCCACTCACCGGATTACCATTAGTCCATGGCTTAACACATTCGGTTCCCTCATGCTGACGATACAAGATTATCAACAAGCGAGACTTACCCGCGATCCTCGTTTCGATGGGCGTTTTTTTATAGCGGTCAAATCGACAGGGATTTTTTGCCGGCCGATTTGCCCAGCAAAGCTACCACATGAAGAAAACGTCGAATACTACACCTTAGCACAGCAGGCCATGCTTGCGGGATATCGCCCCTGTTTACGCTGTCGTCCAGACAGTGCGCCGCATTCCCACGCATGGAACGGAGTTGATACTACAGTCAACCGAGCGCTGCGGATACTTGGCGAAAACCTACACCTAAGTATGACCGCAATTGCAGAAAAACTCGGTATAAGCGACCGCTATTTACGCCAACTTTTTATTCAACACATTGGTCTTAGCCCGAAACAATATCAAGTCTATGAACAAATTCTGTTTGCCAAACAATTATTGCAGCACACCCAATTACCTATCGAACATGTTGCGGATGCCGCGGGCTTTAAAGACGCCAGACGCTTACAATATAATATGCAACGCGTCATGCACCGTACTCCAAAGGAATTACGTATAAAACCCAGTAACCAAATACAACCTATCGTTATTCCTTTAGCCTACCGCCCGCCGTACAACTGGCCCCACTTGCGTGACTTTCTGGCGCGCCGAGCAATATCAGGTAGCGAATGGGTGAGCCAAGATAGTTACGCACGTAATTTTACCTTCGGAACCAGCAAAGGTTATTTTCAGGCCCAGCATCAACCAGATAAATACCGCTTTCTCGTTACCTTAGCAATTGATGATTTGCGGCAACTCAAGCACTGTTTGAGTAACGTTCGGCGCATATTGGATGTTGATGCGGATAGCGCGACGATTGACAACAGAATCGAATTAAGTGGCTTATCCAAGCAAATCATTACCCCTGGTATCCGCATTCCCGGTATATGGAATACCTTTGAAGCTGGGTGCAGAGCTATTCTTGGTCAGCAAATATCAGTGACCGCGGCTATTAATCTTGTCACTAAGCTCGTGGCAACGCTCGGAGAGCCTGTTCTTGATGATCAGGCGCCAGTGCCTGAACTTAATCGTTATTTTCCGGCGCCTGATGCAGTTGCAAACAGTGACCTCAGTTTTTTAGGCATGCCCAACAGTCGTCGTGAGACCCTGCGCCGTTTTGCTGCTTTTTATGCTCAGCACCCTGATACTCCACCCGATGATTGGTTATCAATTAAAGGCATTGGTCCATGGACAGTTGCTTATGCTAATTTGCGAGGGTTATCCCAAGCGGATATTTGGCTTAACTCAGATTTAGTCATCAAAAAACAGCTACTTTTACATGACATAGATGCTGACAAAGTCAGCCCTTGGCGTAGTTATTTAACATTTACTTTATGGAGTCTCGCGTAATGGAAAGCCGTACATCGTTTACACCGCTGTGTACCTATTTACCCACGCCATGTGGCCTACTAAAAATAAGTGCGAGTAATGACGCTATCATCGCTATTACCTTTGTAGAGCATCCAGATACAGCTGCCACCAGCAATGCGTTATTGAAGCAAGCGAGACAGCAACTCAAAGAATATTTTGACCGCGACCGTGAAGCGTTTGATTTGCCCCTAGCCCCCATAGGTACTGATTTTCAGAAGAATGTTTGGCAACAGTTACGCGCCATACCTTACGGTGTTACATGTAGCTATGGCGATATAGCAAAGCAATTAAACAACCCTAACGCCGTGCGGGCGGTGGGCAGCGCTAATGGCAAGAATCCTATCTCGATTATCGTGCCTTGCCATAGAGTGATTGGGGCCAACGGCACACTGACGGGATACGCCGGCGGCTTAACACGCAAAGCCACTTTACTGAGTCTAGAGAACCCACAATTCAACGCATCACCAGCAAAAATTAGCTGAATAGTACAGGGAGGTTAAATGCAATTACGCGATTTTATCGAGCTAGTCTTGCTTGCAAGCATTTGGGGGGCCGCATTTATTTTCACTCGCACCGCCACGCCTGAATTTGGTCCAATAAGCTTAATCACCATGCGAGCAAGTATTGCCAGCCTCATTTTGCTGCCATTTGTGTGCAATCGCGTCGCAATCAGACAAATAACCGAGCATTGGCGCGGTATTTTAATAGTCGGGTTAACCAATACTGCCATACCATTTTGTTTATTTAGCTACAGTTTATTACACATAGGAGCTGGATATGCTTCTGTGATGAACGCTACAGCCCCTATGTTTGGGGCAATGATTGGCTGGTTGTGGTTAAAGCAGCGCATACCTAGCGTTGCAGTACTGGGGTTGTTGATTGGTTTTCTTGGGGTGGCAGTGCTTAGTGCTGCGCAGGCCGCCGCATTTGACGGCATTTCCATTTTGCCCACTTTAGCGACTTTAGTTGCCACCGCCCTATACGGCTATGCTGGCTGCTTTACTAAGCAACACCTCAGCGCCGTGGGTCCAATGGCGCTAGCCGCAGGCAGTTTGTTTGCAGCAACACTGTGTCTGTTACCACTGAATATTTGGTTTATGCCTAGCACGCTTCCTTCGCCAAGCAGTTGGGTTGATGCCATTGCTCTTGGTGCACTTTGCACTGCATTAGCTTATTTGATGTACTTCAGATTAATCGCCAAAGTCGGCCCAAGCAATGCCCTAACCGTGGCTTACCTAATTCCAGCCTTCGGTATTCTGTGGGGGATTGTCCTATTAAATGAGACCTTAACACCTTCGATGTGGGTAGGCGTGATATTAGTGATATGCGGTGTGTTACTCGTCACCGGAGTGGCAAGCCGCGTGATAGCAAAACGTAAGTTAAAAGCCAAACCTGCGGTGTAATGCCTTATTGGCTATGCAAACTAACATATATCTGCATAGCCATATATAACGCACCAGGCACTCAACCTTGCAATGCAGATTGAAGAATTAATGCTCCTCAATCAATTGCAGGCGCACCACGTTTCGTCCTTCCCGCTTAGCGGCAAAAAGCGCATCGTCGGCAGCGGCAATCACTTCATTTATGGCCCGAGGGATAGCCGTAAACGACACACCAAAACTGGCCGTCATTTGAATAGACATGCTACCTGTTGTTATCGTCATATTGGCTAGGCGATTACGTACGGTTTCTGCTACATCTACCGCCTCATGAGGGCCGGTATTGGGCAGTAGCAACAAGAACTCTTCACCACCCCATCGCCCAATAATATCTTGCTCTCTAAGCTCTAACTGCAACATTGACGCGATTTGGCGTAACACAATATCCCCTGCCTTACGCCCATGGGTTTCATTCACAGATTTAAAATTATCGAGATTAATAAGCACCAAGCTGACAGAAGATTTCTCGTACATCAAGCCATCGAACTTAAGGGACATGCTAGCGCGATTGGGCAATTCAGTTAACACGTCTATTTGACGGGTCTTTTGCATGTCTTTTTTGAAGTAATACAACAGGTTATATATGATCAAAAATAGGCCAAAAATAAGCACCAACAAGGTCACTATACTGAAAATAAAGCCTCGGCTTATCTCTGTTTGACGCGACTCAAGGGGCGTCATTAAATACAGCGTCCAATCAAAAGGTTGAATATTTAATTCAGCGATTAAAAAATCATAGCCGTTTATTTTAACCAATAAATTATTAAGCGAACCCGCTTGCTCGTCTTCCGACAAATCTTTAAACCAAGGCAATTCCGTTAAATTGGTAAACTTTGAATTAGCCGCGACTAATTTGGGATCAGACGACAAGGTGATGTTTCTGTCTTGGTCCGCAAAGATAAAATCATAACCATAGGTTTCTTTGTAACGCGCGAAAATATCCAAAAAGCTTCTTAGGCTTTTACCTACACCGAAAAATCCAAGAAAATTCTGATCTTCATCAAAGACTTTTAAATCGATATAAAAGTGAGTGTCTTCCCACTTACCAATATCGGCTATTTCATTCTGAGCTGACTCTTTATATTTAAAATACCAACTCACGTCCCCTTCAACCAATTCCGTGGTTGTACCATCGGAATAGTATTGCCGACGACTCTTTTCACTGGCGATAAAGAAATTCATTCCAAATTCACGGTGCAAGCGTTTAAGGCTAGCAAACACCGCGTCTTCATCAACGCTCTGTGCGCCCATGAGATCTTGCAATTCTTTTGCTTTAACAAGGGTTTCAGAAATATGCAGCGGCTTCATTAGTTGCTGCACAATGAGCTCTACGGCTGGAGAATGAGACTGCTGCTGAGCACGGCTTTGCTCCGCGACGATTTTAGACACGCTGAAGTGCACCAAGGTAACGATGGATACAACCACAACGACGAAGAGCAGCAAAATACTGCGATGTAATGTTCGAAAGATATTCACAAACTACCCTGTATAAAATAAACCAAAAAACTGCTTATCAGCCTGCCCTGTTATTCATTAACTGTAGCATTACTGATTATTTGTTCACGTTAAACTAAACACATGTGTTTAACCAACTAAATTAAAAATTGGCAACACATTTATGCAGTAAAACACATCTATTACCATATAACCTATCGGTCAAAGCAAAAAGGTAGGTAAAGTTACCCCAATGAGAACACTATACGCAAGCATCAAAAGTAAACCCATTGTACTTTGGTTGCAAAATCTTAGTTTGGTTCGTTAGCCAATAAAAAAGATACGTCTTGAAGCCTAACAGAGATCAAGCGCTGGTAGTTTTTGCTTGCATCAGTAAAATACCTTGGAATTTAAATGACTCAGGATACTAAATGGCATTTTCAGTGGTAATACTCGCAGCAGGTAAGGGAACTCGCATGAAGTCTTCCATGCCGAAGGTTTTACACCCTATTGGCGCAAAACCTATGGTGCAGCGCATCATTGACACCGTAAATCAATTGGGTGCCCATTCTATCAATTTAGTATACGGCCATCAGGCAGAGCAACTACAACAAGCATTGGGTCACAATGCGCTCAATTGGTGCTTACAAGCAGAACAGTTGGGCACTGGCCACGCTGTGCAGCAAGCGGTGCCACATATTTCTGATGATGAAGATGTGCTTATTCTTGTTGGCGATGCTCCCCTTATCAAAGCCAATACCCTGCATAATTTGTTGCAAGTAAAAAACAATGCCGATGTCGCATTACTGACTGTCAACGTTGCTGACCCAACAGGCATGGGGCGTATTATTCGCCAAGGCGACAATGTTACCGCGATTGTTGAGCATAAAGATGCCAGCGACGCCCAGCGTCAAATCTGTGAAATAAACACAGGTATGATGGTACTTAATGGCAAAGATTTAAAGCGCTGGCTTGCGAATTTAAATAGCAACAATGCCCAAGGTGAATTCTACCTTACCGATGTCATTGAAATGGCAGCCAATGAAGGAAAAGTCATTAAAGCGGCTCAGCCAAACAGTGAAATTGAGGTCGAAGGCATCAATAACCGCAAGCAATTGGCCGCTATCGAGCGCGCATTTCAATTTGAACAAGCTCAAGAGCTGATGATGCAAGGTGTTAGTTTACTTGACCCCCACCGTTTTGACTTGAGGGGCGACATCATAGTGGGCCAAGACATCAGCATAGACGTGAATGTGGTTATCGAAGGCACCGTCAAAATTGGCTCCAATGTCACTATAGGCCCCAACTGCATACTTAAAGACTGTGAAATTGCAGATGGCGCGTCTATCGAAGCCAACAGCATGCTCGATCAAGCCATAGTCGGTGAAAACTGCTCGGTTGGCCCATATGCACGCTTACGCCCAGGTGCGGTGATGCACGAAAATGCACGCGTTGGCAACTTTGTCGAGATGAAAAAAACCACACTAGGCAAAGGCTCAAAAGCCAATCATTTAACTTACTTAGGTGATACTACCGTCGGAATAGGCGCCAACATCGGCGCAGGTACCATCACCTGTAACTACGATGGTGTAAACAAGTCTAAAACCATTATTGGCGACGGCGCATTTATTGGTTCTAACAGTGCCTTAGTTGCCCCTGTTCAGATTGGTAATATGGCTACCGTTGGTGCGGGCTCGGTGGTAACGAAAACGGTCGCCGATCAAGAGTTAGCGATTGCTCGAGCAAAACAGCGAAACGTCAGTGGTTGGCAACGTCCTACAAAGCCAGAATAAATGTTGAAGGTAGAATAAGTGAAACCTCCAACCCCTTGGAGGTTTTTTTGTATCTAACACCTTAGTATAAGATGCAAAAGAAAGGCTTTATCTTTCATTTCGAAACATATATATTTCGAAATATGCAAAAACGAAACACACAACAACGACGTCGAGCGATTGTCGACCGTCTTCACTCACATCGCGAAGTGATGGTGGATGAACTGGCGAAGCTTTTCTCTACCTCTGAGGTCACTATCCGTAAAGATCTCACTGAGCTTGAAAACAACGGTCTTTTATTGCGCAAATTTGGCGGAGCAGTGCCGCTGCCGCAAGACTCCTCTGAATTATCCAGTGAAAAATTGTCTGCGCGTAAAATAGCGATTGCGAAAGCCGCCGCCACCTTAATTAAAGATCATAACCGCATCATCATTGATAGTGGCAGCACCACAGCGGCCCTAATTCCTGAGCTGGCAAGTAAGCTAGGTTTGGTCGTCATGACAAACTCACTGCATGTAGCCAATTCACTGCTGGAAACCGAAAACGAGCCAAAGGTGTTGATGACAGGTGGCACGTGGGATCCTCAATCACATGCATTTCAAGGCAAAATGGCTGAACAAGTGCTGCGTGCATACAATTTCGACCAGGCCTTTATCGGCGCAGCAGGTCTCGATTTACAAAAGGGCTCAACCACGTTCAACGAATTGACCCAACTAACCCAAGTTATGGCTGAAGTCTCTAGCGAGGTCGTAGTCATGGCTGAATCAGAAAAACTACAACGAAAAATACCTAATGTTGAATTGCCTTGGCAGGCGATATCGGTACTGGTTACCGATGATTTAATTGCTCAAAGCGATAAACAACATATTGAACAACAGGGCGTGAAGGTTATTTGCGCAACAACTAAGTCATTTGGAGCATAACGTATGTGTGGGATTGTTGGCGCAATAGCCGAACGTAACGTAGTAGAAATTTTACTTGAAGGGCTAAAACGCCTTGAATATCGCGGATACGATTCTGCTGGTGTTGCCTTACTCGATAACGAGGGTAACTTAACCCGCACTCGTCGCATTGGTAAAGTAAAAGAGCTGGCCGACGCCTTACATAACAATCCAGCCAAAGGCAGTGTAGGTATTGCCCACACGCGCTGGGCTACTCATGGCGGAGTGACCGAAGCCAATGCTCACCCACATTTTTCAAGTGAGCGCATTGCGGTCGTGCATAACGGTATCATCGAAAACTACCAACACCTGCGTGCTGAACTATCAGCCAAAGGCTATGGTTTCACGTCTGACACTGACACCGAATCCATTGCGCATCAGGTGCATTATGAACTAGATCAGGGGGTAGATTTACTGCAAGCGGTGCAAATGGCTGTGAGTAAATTTGATGGGGCGTATGGCACGGTTATTGTTGATAAGCACGATCCAGAGCGCATGATTGTTGCCCGTTCAGGTAGCCCACTCGTGATTGGTTTTGGTATCGGTGAAAACTTTATAGCCTCAGACCAAATGGCATTGCTGCCTGTCACTCGTCGCTTTATGTACCTTGAAGAAGGCGATGTAGCCCAAGTGACCCGCACCAGCGTCACCGTGTACGATCAAAGCGGTCAAGTCGTCGAGCGCGATATTGTTGAATCAGATGTAGAACACGATGCTGGCGATAAAGCAGGCTATCGCCATTACATGCTTAAAGAAATTCATGAGCAGCCTTCAGTCGTGCGCAACTGTTTGCAGGGCCGTTTGGGTGAACATGACATCAGCCCGAATATTTTTGGTCAAGATGCGGACGAAGTGCTTGCCAAGATCAAGCACGTACAAATTGTTGCCTGTGGTACCAGCTACCACTCAGGCATGACCGCCAAATATTGGTTAGAAGAATACGCCAATGTGTCATGTAACGTTGAAATCGCTTCTGAGTTTCGCTACCGCAAATCATTCGTTCACCCCAACAGCTTGCTAGTCACCATTTCTCAGTCAGGTGAAACGGCTGATACCCTAGCCGCTTTGCGCCTAGCAAAAAGCTTAGGCTACACCTCAAGCTTAACCATATGTAACGTACCAGGCTCATCACTCGTGCGTGAATCTGACCTCGCTTTTATGACCCTTGCAGGGGCAGAAATCGGCGTGGCGTCGACCAAAGCGTTTACCACCCAGTTAACCGGTTTCTTAATGTTGACGTTAGCATTAGGCAAACATAACGGCATGACAGAGGCCGATCACAAAGCCATAGTTGATGGTTTACATAGCTTGCCAAGCAAACTGGAAGAAACCCTAAGCCTCACCCAAGGCATCAAGGATTTAGCCGAAGAGTTCGCCGATAAACAGCACAGCTTATTTCTAGGTCGTGGCGATCAATACCCGATCGCTATGGAAGGCGCGCTTAAGCTCAAAGAAATTTCCTACATTCACGCAGAAGCCTACGCATCTGGCGAATTAAAGCATGGTCCACTCGCTTTAATCGATGATGAAATGCCGGTCATCGTAGTCGCTCCCAATAATGAGCTGTTAGAAAAGCTAAAATCAAACGTAGAAGAAGTGCGTGCCCGCGGCGGCATCATGTATGTATTCGCCGATAAAGAAGCCCACTTCAAGAGTGACAACACCATGCGCGTGATCAACGTACCACACTGTGAAGCGGCCATCGCCCCAATTATCTACACCCTGCCATTACAGCTACTGTCCTACTACGTAGCGATTATCAAAGGCACAGATGTAGACCAACCTCGAAACCTCGCGAAAAGTGTCACGGTCGAGTAAGCCATTGATTCAAAATGTTTATTTTGTGGGTTCGAATTAAAGTTTGAAACTTGGAATTAAAGTTTGAAACCGGCTCGAATGAGCTGGTTTTAAAGCATTTCGACAAATGCTCCGATGTTTTCCTTTTTTAAGAAGACTATTTAGGCAGAAGTTGTCAGTACGAAACCACTATCGTCAGTGACGATGTCATTGCTGAATATTTCATTACATCAATTTTCAAAAATCTTCATTTTTACGAATTTAGTTGATTTAGTGGTACTAAACACAGATGAGCAGCTTGGTAAATGAACCTTTCCCAGACTCATTTGACAGATTCGAACAGTGTGAACTTCGCGCTAAAAAAGTCAAAAGTGGTACTGTACTCGCAGTGAAATTGCCTCTCCAGATTTACGCTGCGCACCATCCTCTGTAATGCGTGCCTTAATAAAGTTAACCATGAACTTGAGGTCATTTTTTACAACGTAATTGAGTCCAATCGATATTGTATTAACTTGGTCATTTTCTTTCACCAGCGCCATCTGACTATATCGCATTGTCACTTCCCAATGGCTGCTATCGATCCCTCCAAGAATGCCTTCTTCAAATTTTCTGTTTTTCCCAGATAAGCTATAAGCCATAAGACTATACCCTCCCTGATACAGATATTCGCTACCATCAACTGCACTTACTGTTGATGTTTGCCATTCCGTAATGTTGAGAAAGCCATTGTTTTGCCACATAAACTCGAAGCCGGTCTGTGATACAGAATCCGCTACAATCTTGCGACTTTTGATGATTGGATCAGCACTACCGACCTCCACTTTTCTATTTATGCTATATGTATCGCCGTGCATACGGCGTTGGCTGGATGCGATCCCTACATGTATCAAGCCATTGTCTGTGTGCCAAGGTGTCCATGCCAGTCTCCCCGTGACCGACTCACCGTTGTCAGCATCGTTTTTCTGGAAATAACCTAATTGCCAACTTAATTCTCCGCGACTACCAGCAAAGTTAACACCATACGAAAGACCGGGCGAAATCACTGTGGTCGCCATAGCCCGCTCAATCATAATAAAGTTTCTGGCCCCCATTAGCCTTTCAAATCCAAAACCCTCCTTCTGCCTTCCTATGGTGATATTGGCGATGTCCCAACCTGTGTATTTGATAAAGGCGGCTTTAACATCGAGGTCTTGTGTAAGTTCAACAGAGTAGTTCGCACTCAAGCTTTTCGATAATTGAGAAGCAAGTGCCAAACGAACACGTCGCAATTCTAAATGACTATTAGCTGCGTTTGCCACATCGACAAAATTTGCATCAAAGTGGTCATAATCGACCATTAAATGCCCACCTAACTGAACGTCTATGGGCTGCTGAGCTATGCTTGTGAAACTAACAATCGCTAGAAAAGCGCAAAAGACGCGCAATTGGGGCGTGCTCATTCATTGGTCTCGGTGTTACTTAGAACTCTTCTGTGTCTATTTCAAGCTGAGTGTTAGCAGGATACCGAGGGCCACTGATATTTTGATGATCGAATAGTTGAGCTAATTTTTCTATCTGAAAATGTGAAAGTGATATATCAGACGCTGCGATGTTGTCCCGTAAATGTGAAATCTGCGTGGTACCTGGTATGGGAAGTATGTGATCGCTTTGATGCAGTAACCAGGCAAGGCTCAATTGTGCCATGCTGCAGTTCAGCTCTGTACTCATCGAACGAAGTTCAGTCAACAAGGGTAGATTCTGTTGCATATGATAAGCCTGAAATCGAGGCATGTTTTTGCGTATATCACCGTCCACCAATGCGTTTATGTCAGTTACCTTTCCACTAAGAAACCCACGAGCCAATGGTGAAAATGCCACGAATGCCGTGCCAAGTTCGACGCAGGTATCGAGTACAGAAATTTCTGCGTTTCTGCTCCACAACGAATATTCGGTTTGAAGCGCAGCAATGGGGTGAACAGCGTGGGCTTTACGCAAGGTTTTCGATGATACCTCGCTGAGCCCAACCGCTCTTATTTTGCCCTCGTCAACCATTCGAGATAGCTCGCCAACACTGTCTTCAATAGGAACGCTTTTGTCCCAGCGATGCAAATAGTACAAGTCTATAACATCAGTTTGTAGGCTAGTCAGTGACGTCTCTAGGGTTTGACGCAATGTCTCAGGGCGACCATCGATAACGCGCTTACCGCTAACACCAGTCATGCCACATTTGCTCGCTAGAAAGAGGTTCTTTCGATGTGGCTTAAGCAATTTTCCTAACAAAATTTCGTTTTTGCCAAAGCCGTATAACGCCGCGGTATCGAAATGAGTTATGCCACATTCTAGGGCTTCAGCGACAACCCGGGCCGCTTCCGACTCGCTTAATGGGTGCCCATAGGCATGGCTTAAATTCATGCACCCTAAACCAACTTCTGATACCTGTTGTTGCGCAATAATACGTTGCTTCACTTTTATCCCCTGATATTAAATTACCTTGTTATACAAGTTGCTGTTCAAGGTCGTGCAGAACTTTATAGCAAGCCAATACTTGACCAATGCTCGAGTTGGGTTCTCGATTTTCTTTAATAGCAGTAAAGAATTCCCTGTCCTGTAGCTCTATACCATTCATTGACACAGCGACATTCGACACATCTATTTTGTTCTCTTTGCCGTCAAATAAGTCATCATAACGTGCGATATAAGTGCCATTGTCACAGATGTAGCGGAAGAAAGTACCAAGAGGACCATCGTTATTAAATGACAATGACAAGGTGCAAATAGCGCCGTTTTCCGCTTGTAACTGAATTGACATATCCAATGCAATCCCCAGTTCAGGGTGAATCGGCCCCTGCACTGCGTTGGCTTTAACTATTTTACTGCCCGCTTGATAGGCGAATAAATCAACTGTGTGGGCAGCATGGTGCCACAATAAATGGTCAGTCCATGAACGAGCTTCCCCCTTCGCATTAATATTTTTACGACGGAAGAAATAAGTTTGCACGTCCATCTGTTGAATATTCAGTTCGCCAGCCGTGATGCGCTGATTAACCCATTGGTGAGAGGGGTTAAAGCGTCGCGTATGACCGACCATACAGACCTTGCCTGTCTCTTCCTGTACTTTAACTACCGCTTGAGAATCCGCCCACGAGTCCGCTAAAGGGATTTCAACCTGTACATGTTTGCCAGCTTGCATACATTGAATTGATTGCTCAGCATGCTGCTGGGTCGGTGTACATAAAATAACGGCGTCAGCGTCGATTTTCAGCGCTTCGGCTAAATCTGTAAAAATGTGTGGGATGCCATATTCATCCGCCACTTTTTGTGTTTTTTCAGCGGAACGTCCGACTAAGGCGACCACTTCAACATCGTTAATATTCTTAATGCCATCTAAGTGTTTAATTCCAAAAGCGCCAGGGCCTACAATTATTACTTTCATTATTCACTCCTAATCATTTTCTAAAACGAGATGGCCGACAGCGGTGTTTGACGCAGGTACATGGTAAAAACGCTTTTTAAGTTTTACCTTGTCATTCAATGCTCCGCGCATCACTAGCCACATGACCAACTCAACACCTTCAGAACCCGCTTGATTCAAATAATCAAAATGCGGCATCTCGGATAAGTTGTCGCTATCGTCAACAATACGATCCAAGAAGGCATTATCAAATTCTTGATTAATCAAGCCTGCTCGAGGGCCTTGCAACTGATGGCTCATGCCACCCGTGCCCCAGATTTGTACATTTACATCTTCATCGAAACTTTCAACCGCATTACGAATGGCTTTACCTAAGGCATAACATCGTTTACCCGATGGTGCTGGATACAACACCACGTTAACGGCCAGCGGTATCACCTTACATGGCCAAGCCTCGGGCTGACCAAACATCAATGATAGTGGCACCGTTAAGCCGTGATCCACATCCATCTTATTCACTATGGTTAAGTCGAAATCTTGCTGAATCACAGATTGGGCAATATGTGCTGCAAGTTCAGGGTAACCAACAACATCAGGCACAGGCCGTGGCCCCCATCCTTCATCGGCAGGGGAAAACGACGGTGCGCAGCCTAACGCAAAAGTTGGAATAATATTCATGTCAAACGCAGAGGCATGGTCGTTATAAACCAAAATCACTACATCGGGTTTCTCTTGCTTAATCCATTCTTTAGCAAAATCGTATCCGGCAAACAAAGGCTGCCAATAAGGTTCAGTTGTTTTGCCATTATCGATGGCAGCACCTATAGCGGGCACGTGTGAAGTAGCCACACCAGCTGTAATCTTTGCCATTATTTATCTCCTTCGAACATGTTGCCTTCGGGGGCGCGCCCACCATCAAGCATCATTTGTGCATAATCAGGTTGACTCATGCCTGTCATGGTAGCCGCTGCAAACTGAAAACTAAGCCCATCGCTGGAGAATATTTTAGCCAAGAAATAGATGTTCCCGCCGCTTGCCATCATGCGATTGTAATCACGAGAAAGGACACCTTGCTTTTGTTCTTCTGTCATATCCCATTTATCTAAATAGGCACGCTCGTCTGCTTTAAATAAAGCCCGATTTTCAGCTTTCATTAACGACATACAAAATTGATTTAGGTGATAACCACGCCGCCCCATTTCCGCATCAAATACGGTAGTACCAGGGATTTTTTGATAAGGCTTATCTAAAGACATTTTTATTCCTTAAGATTTAATGCTCTGTTCAGGCCAGTAAAGGCGCATTGGGTTACTGATAAGCAACTTCTGTTGCAATTCAGTTGTCGGGGCAATAAGCGGAATAATGTCGACTAATTGACCATCATCTGGCATGTGCGTTTTCATATTTGGATGCGGCCAATCAGTCCCCCACAATACGCGCTGTGAAAACTGCTCCACTACGGTGCGGGCGAATGGGATAACATCCATATAATGCTTTGATGGTCCGGCAACTGATATACGCTCTGGACAACTGACTTTTGACCAAAAATTTTCGTTTTCACGCATCAATTTTAGAAACAACGAAAATTCAGGACCATCCAGAGGCTTAGTAACGTCAGGCCGTCCCATATGATCGACTACCACAGTAGTTGGTAAACTCGTAAAGAAGTCATAAAGCTCTGGCAGTTCCTGACCTTCAAAATAAATAACAATGTGCCAATTTAGCTCCTTAATTCTCGCAGCAATGCGCTTTAAGGAATCAAAAGGTAAAGCATCAACTAAACGCTTAACAAAGTTAAATCGCACGCCTCTTACGCCGGCTTGGTGAAGTGCGTCAAGCTCTGTATCTGTCACGTCTTCCGAAACAGTGGCCACACCTCTAGCTAGACCATTGGAAGCCAGCAGTGCATCGACGAGTGCTCTATTGTCTGCCCCGTGGCACGTCGCTTGGACGACTACGTTACGACTAAAACCCAAGTAGTCTCGTAATGCCCATAATTGTTTTTTGGACGCATCGCAAGGGGTGTATTTGCGCTTAGGAGCAAACGGAAATTCAGCACCAGGACCAAATACATGGCAATGGGCATCCACCGCGCCATTAGGCACAACAAATTTTGGTTTGGAGGGGGACGGATGCCAATCTAGCCAATCAGCATCTTTGTTAAATGCGCTCATAACCCCATGCCTTTTAATTTTCTATCTAGACCTGGATAAACCCGACGCGCGTTGCCCGAATATATTTTACTACGCTCTGTATCCGTCAAATTTAGACTGTCCACATAGCGCTTTGTATCGTCGAAATAGTGGCCCGTTTCTGGGTCTATTCCACGCACCGCACCAATCATTTCAGATCCAAAAAGTATGTTTTCAATATCGATAACATTAAACAGCAAATCGATACCGGGCTGATGATAAACACAAGTATCAAAATACACATTTTTCATTACATGCTCACGCAGTGGTGGCTGTTTCATCATATCCGCCAAACCACGATAGCGCCCCCAGTGATAAGGTACTGCCCCGCCGCCATGTGGAATAATAAAACGTAAATTAGGGAAATCTTTAAACAAATTTCCTTCTAAAAACTGCATGAAAGCCGTGGTATCGGCGTTCATGTAGTGGGCACCCGTAGCATGGAAATTAGGGTTGCACGAGCCTGACACGTGGATCATGGCCGGCACATCTAGCTCAATCATTTTTTCGTAGAAGGGATACCAACTAGCGTCGGTTAATGGTGCCGAATTCCAGTGTCCACCCGAAGGGTCTGGATTCAGGTTACAACCAACAAAACCTTTTTCTTTTACGCAGCGCTCTAACTCTTCAATTGAGTTTTTAATCGGCGCACCGACCGATTGGGGTAACTGGCACACGCCAATGAAACGCTCTGGGTATAACTCGACAACCCTAGCAATCAAATCGTTGCAGGCACTAGTCCATTGTTTCGATACGGCTTCATCGCCCACATGATGAGCCATTGCTGAGGCACGTGGAGAAAAAATCGTCATATCAAGACCACGTTCATCTAGTAATTTTATTTGATTTTTTTCAATGCTCTCGCGAATTTCATCATCGCTAATATGTGGGACTTCCGGTAGGGCTACACCTTCCTGATAAGCCTTGATCTGCGCTTGGCGAAACAACTGTAAAGGCTCTGGCGCGGTAGTATAGTGGCCATGGCAATCGATGATCATATTTCTCTCCTCAATTCTGCGGGTCTAGAGTGTCTGAGCTAAAAACAACATGTTTTAATCAGCCAGATTATTGGCTTGGTAGCATAGCTTCGCCGCGCATCAACAATCGAGCTGTGCGTAAAAGCGCTGCCCGTTGCACGGTAAACTCGGTAATACTGACACTGCCCACCACTTCCATTTCGACAGTAAACTGCCCAGTGGGATGCTCAATTTCAATGCTAATCGTGCCGTCGTCAAATGCTTGTTGAATCAAATCACTGGCCACGGTGCCCTCTAAAACACAGGCAGTAGCAACACTTACCGAACCTAAAACACCTATCGCTTCATGTACTCGATGTGGGATAAAGGTCCGGGTATTCAAAACCCCGCCTTTCAAGGCTGGGGATATCAGAGACATTTTGGGTACGGTTTTCTTGCTTACATCGCCCAGATTCATTAATTTACCAGCTTCAAGCCTAATGGCCTCAATCCTGTCTTTAAGTGATTGATTCGCCTCTAATTCAGTGGGGGTTTCAGCCCCGCTCAAATCAAATGACTCTGCATTTAGCAGTACCACAGGCATCCCATTATCAATACATGTGACGGGAAAATCTAAAATGACATCCTGGGCGTTCCCAGTAGGGAAAAGTGTTCCGCAGCTTGAGCCTGCAATGTCCAAAAAATCGATTAAGACTGGTGCTGCAGTACCCGGTACGCCGTCGATCGCAGCTTCGCCTGAGTAATTAACGATACCGTGCGCAGTGTCAACTCGCGTCACCGCATTAGCCCCAGTATTGAGCATATGAATGCGCACATCGGTGTAAGGTTCAGAGGCTGCAAGCAGTTTTTTTTCAATGGCGAAAGGGCCAACACCTGCGAGTAAATTCCCACAGTTTTGCGTGTCACTGACTTGTGCTTTATCCACAGACACCTGTAAAAACAAGTAATCAACATCAGCGTCATCACGGCTTGATTGACTCACAATAGCCACTTTACTCGTCAACGGATGTGCGCCGCCTAAACCGTCGATTTGGCGTTCATCGGGGGAGCCCATTAATCTTAGCAACACGTCATCACGCTCAATGGGATCAGCTGGCAAGTCCTCTGCCAGAAAATATAATCCCTTAGAGGTGCCGCCACGCATGATGTAACACGGAATTGCTTTTTGAAGATGCGTTTCAGACATGCTTATTGCTCGTTGTACTTAACGTAAACCAAGCCTTTAGCTGCAAGTCGCTCGCGCATATTGTAAATATCAAGCCCTAGCTCGCCGTTTTCAAAACGGACACGCTTAGATTCTTCATTTTCCATGCGTTGCTCTACTTTGGTTTGCACATTATCAGCTTCTTCGAGCGCTACGACCACAACACCGTCTTCGTCTGCCACTATCATGTCACCTGGGCGAATATAAGCACCTGCACACATGACGGGTACGTTAACGTTGGCAATAGTTTCTTTCACACAACCTTGTGAGAATATCGATTTTGACCACACCGGAAAATTCATTGCCGTTAAGGTAGCGGTATCACGTACCCCTCCTTCAATGATCAGCCCGAGTACACCGCGCGCTTTAAGTGAAGTAGCCAGTAAATCACCAAAAAAACCATCCACACTTGGACTTGTCGGCTTGACCACTAACACGTCACCCGGTTGACATTGTTCAACCGCAACATGGATCATCCAATTGTCTCCTGGTGCCACTTCGCAAGTCACTGCTGGGCCTGCTACTTTAGCGGGTTTGTAAATCGGACGCATATAGTCAGCAAGTAAACCTTTACGACCTTGTGCTTCATGCACGGTGGCGACTTCAAACCCTTGGTATTTAGCCACGAGAGCTTTATCAGGACGAGGAGTATCAGTTACACAGATTGCCATGGCTTCACCTATTAAAATAAAATTGCGAAATGAGTATGGCGTACAGTTCGTTAAAAAACTGTTTAAAAAGATGACACTCACCATTAGTTTTTTCTATAATGAATAAAAAACAAGCTAGTTAAATAGATATGAAATTTAATCTTAGGCATTTGCTTTGCGCGTTAGAAATACAGAACTCAGGCACCATTAGTGCAGCAGCAAAACAGATTCATTTAACCCAATCTGCGCTAACTCAGGGTATTAATAAACTTGAAGCAACTCTTGGACTAACACTTTTCAGTCGTACTAACTCAGGTATGTATTGTACCGAAAACGGTGCTCGCTTCTTAAACCGAGCAGATCGCGCTTTCAAGCATTTACAGTATGCAGGCGCTATGTTGTTTAACGCTGATAAGCCGAAAATGCACTCCTTTGTGCGCTCAGTCAGTAGCCGGCAGCTAAAAGCCCTCATTACCATCACTGAATTACAAAGCTATACTGCTGCGGCTATACAGATGGGATTAACTCAGCCGACCCTGCACCGCTCTATTAAAGATTTAGAAACCCTATGTGAGCAGTGCTTATTCCAGCGCTCTCCCACCGGAGTAGAGCCCACATGGCGAGCTCGTCAGCTAACACGTTATGCGAGCTTATTTTTCGCTGAACTATCTCAAGGTCTTGAAGAAATTGGCGAGGTTAACGGTCGCATGAATGGTTCAATTCGCATTGGCAGCCTCCCTTTGGCCCGCACTGAAATTGTGCCTCGCTGCGTTCTGCAATTGCTAGATGAATTTCCGCTAGCGCAGGTCAGTATCATTGATGGGCCTTATGAAGAACAAGTCAATTACCTATTGCATGGCCAGTTACACGTGATCGTCGGTGCGTTACGATATCCCCTCCCCCATAATGATATAAAGCAACATAAACTATTTGATGATCCCTTGAGTATGGTGGTTAAAGCGGGCCACAAATTTGCAAAGCGTGCAACCTTGTCAAACACAGAATTGCAAAGCCTGAAATGGGTGGTACCAGGAAAAGGTGTCCCCGCTCGCCTAGTATTTGATGAATTGTTTAACAGCCGAGGCTTAGTGCCGCCCGAGCAAATAATAGAGTGTAGCGCCATGGTCGCCATACGTGGATTACTGCTTAACAGTGAAAGAGCCGCCTTATTACCAGCCAGACAAGTCGACGTCGAAGTTAAAAATGGTTTATTGGCGGTATGCCCTATGCCATTGGCAGACACAAACCGCGAAATAGGCTTGAGTATGCGGAAAAATTGGCAAGCGACTCATATTCAACGTCGGTTCTTAGAAATCATTGAATCTCACTATGAACAAACCGCTACGGTTTGATGAGATAAGCCATCTATGAGATCACACTGGTTTTACGGTACATTCCAGCACTCATACCCACACCTAATTTAAAAAATCGACTGAAATAGCCAGGCTCTTTGTAACCCAAAGTATATGCTATTTCCTCGACACTCTGACGCGTATATATCAGCCGTCGTTTCGCTTCGCTAATTAACCTTTGATGAATAATTGATTTAGGTGATTCATTTAGTTGCCCTTGACATAATCGATTAAGGGTCGACACAGAGACATGCAGTTGTTTGGCGTAATCTTGTACTGATAGATGCTTTGTATAGTTCTGTTCGATTAAGTGCCGAAACGCGAGCAAAACCTTTGACTCCCGTCCGCTTGAGCCTGCACTCACCGCTTGCAAATGTTGTTGTCGTTTAACGGTGAGTAATATCATTTGTACCAGTCGATTGATTGCTAATCCCTGCTCAGCTTCTGCGCTAACCAGTTCATCTTTGAGCAATTTAATATAAGTCATGAAGCGCTCAATTTGCTGCCTGTCACGAAACTCAATCACCGAAGGCACCCACAAAAGTTCTGGTAAAGTCGATTGAGGGTCGGCATCGCAAGTCCCCTCTAGAACATCCTGGTTTAGCGATACGACATAGCCCTGAATATTCGGTTCAAATACGAAGCCATGCACCACACCAGCAGGGATTAAAACCAACCAGTTTCCGCTTAGCTCATATCGTTTATCATCAAGTTGGACAACCCATGAGTCATCAAAAGTACAAATTATTTGGGTGAGTTTGTCATGTCTGTGAGGCTCAATTTCCCATCCTAACCCACGGCTTCGAAAAGCAATGTCCTCTACATGAGCCAAACCAACATCCTTGCGAATAAAGGATTCACCATATAAATCGTAGAAAGGAATACTTGCCGACATATCTATTAATCATAATTTAACGTGTAATGACATTAAATTAACATGACGCAAAAGTACAATAATATGCAACAGAGTTGAATTATAAAATTTGTTTAACTATTCGATGATTAAGTCACTGAGTTAGTCAAAGAGTGAACATAATGCAGACCGTTAAAACAAAAGTCGCCATTATCGGCGCAGGACCATCAGGATTATTATTAGGCCAACTTTTGGCGAAACAGGGGATCGACAACATCATCGTTGAACGCGTATCGGGTGAGTACGTGCTAGGCCGAATACGCGCCGGGATTTTGGAACAAGGCTTAGTGGATTTGCTCCGAGAAGCAAACGTCAATGAGCGAATGGATGGTGAAGGGCATGTGCACGATGGATTTGAAATTAGTTACTATGGCACCCCTTATCGAATTGATTTAAACAAGCTCACGGATGGTAAAACCGTCATGTGTTATGGACAAACCGAGGTCACACGTGACCTCATGCAAGCCCGAGAAACGAAAGCATTAACCACATACTACAGCGCCAGCGATGTTTCCTTACACGATATCGAAAGTGCTCATCCAACAGTTACCTTTAGCCAAGATGGTGTTAATTACACACTAGAATGCGATTATATTGCTGGTTGCGATGGTTTTCATGGCGTATCCCGCAAAAGTATCCCAGAGGAAAAGCGTAACGAATTTGAACGGGTATATCCCTTTGGCTGGTTAGGCTTACTTAGCGACACTCCGCCTGTCAGCGATGAGCTTATCTATTGCAAAACGGAACGTGGATTCGCCCTGGCCAGTATGCGTTCATCGTCACGCTCTCGCTATTACCTACAAGTACCCTTAACTGACAAAGTTGAGCAGTGGAGTGATGAAAGGTTTTGGGATGAGTTGAGAAAACGCTTGCCTCAAGAAGCAGCGAGTAACCTTATTACCGGGCCAAGCCTCGAAAAGAGCATAGCCCCGTTACGCAGCTTTGTGTGTGAGCCGATGCAGCTAGGTAAGCTATTTTTGGTTGGTGATGCAGCACATATTGTGCCCCCAACGGGTGCAAAAGGACTAAATTTAGCAGCGTCAGATGTATCGACCTTGTACCGTTTGCTAACAAAAGAGTACAACGAAGGTGCGACTAATGCTTCCCAACAATATTCAGAAATAGCCTTGCGCCGAGTCTGGCACGCCGAACGTTTCTCGTGGTGGATGAGCAATATGCTTCATGAATTTACTGATTGTGGCGGTGATGCTAATAACATGGACAATAAAACATTTGAGCGCTTTATGGCATCTGAGCTGGACTTCTACCTGTCACATGAAGAAGGTCAACAGGTGATCGCAACTCAGTACGTTGGCATGCCATATTCCGACGTATAAAGCCGGTTTTCAATAATTACCCTACTAGCCTGTTAACGCTAAAACCGACAGGCTAGTTTTCAAACGAAGTAAATAACGCTCGTTTGGCACCGCGCCCATCACCGCTCAAAGCCATATCAAATTGCACGTGTACATTACTCTTTATCTCAGTCTTCTTGGTCAGCCAAACGACCACCTTTCGTATCAATCTTCATCTTCTGTTGAAATATAATATTTGCATACTAGGGTCGTTTAAAAAACCATGTTCAACAGGGATTGGTCAAAAATAGTATCGCTAGTAGGGCGCGTTATTCTATAACCCAGCGGAAAAACACCACTCAGAATGTTAAGTAGTAGTGCCAATGCGCTGGTTACACTCCACCCATTCCAGTTAATAATTGCGCTCTTATAATTCATCCAGCGGATGGTGAACAAGGCGTGGATGCACAAGAATGATGGTTCCCTTTCATATACCGAGGACGTAGCACAAAACCCACTAGGGATTTCCTTCGAGCGAATTTAAAGGGCTTACTCTGTGTTGCTCGAACCTGAAAGTGCCCAGGTTGTTTTTTTATAAAAGGCTATCATTCAAGCGCCTTGATTAAGCCCTTTTGAATTTTCGCGAAGTGGTTAAATATTCACTGGAGTTGGCATAAATAAGAAATAAAGCGTTTGTAAGGATTCATCGCGAATTTCAGTGCAATTGAAGGGATATTTGCAGAGGTTTAAAAGTGATAAATAGCAGAACTCGGTGCCGAACAAGCTTGGTAGCACCGAATTCAATCTAAATTGAAATTGGTTAATTTCGTTTTACGGGCCAAAGCTCAAATGCACCGGCAATGATATTGATAACAGGAAAAGTCACGCCCAGAGTGGCGGTGCCTATCCAAGCTTCGCGAGCGTAGCCCATTTCTGGACCAGGGACGAGATCCGTTCCCGCAAAAAAAGGCAACGCATAGGAATAAAGGTGATACATAACGAAGGCGCCAATTAAGCATAATACAACTTTTAACAGCCCTTTAAGCGGTTGCACGCATTGACTAAAAAGCTGGAACTGCATCATATTTTCCACCAAGAAAGTACCGAAAATAATACAGACGGGGCCTTTAACCATAAAGTCCATTGGTTCCATTTTCAGTAAACCAACAAAAATGTAATACACAACCCCGGATACACATACTATCAACCCTGCACTTAATAACCCCATCAATGGTTGGTTAATGTCTTTACCCATTTTCGTTATTGGCCATAACTCAAACATGGTCGCTACCATCACCATTGCCACAACGGTCACCGCAAATGACAGCGCACTAATACCATTGAACATCCCTCCAGGCTCGAGTTCAGGGGAGTAAAAAGGTAAACCAGAGAAAAAGCTGTAGTCGTAGAATAGTTTAAAAAGTACGTAGTTCAGCAGATAGCAATAAATCAGTATTGCAATGCCTTGCCATAACGGGTTATCAGTTAATTTGTTAATTGGCCAACCACCAAATATCAATATGACTAATAAACTGACACCAACTGATTGAATAGCAAAGTGTATTAAAATTGGGCTCATCACGCCTTGCCCAACGGTAAAATATAATATCGGAGTGATAATGCTTCCAGCGAGTAATACCATCGAAGTCAGTATTACACCTTTAAGAGGTTGAGACATTTCGGCTATCTTACTCGGCACTCTGTGTTGCCAAACAACGGCCATCATGACTTGAAATGGGGTGGCACAAAGCAAAAATGTTCCGACCCACTCCAAAAAGAACGGCAAGCCAAAAACCTGAGTGAATCCTGCAATGATAAGTGCAGAAATCGCTAGCACTAACAATGTGGCGCAAACACCAATCAGTATTGGGCTCGATTGTTTTTCTTGTATTGACTGAGCTTCTATCACGAGACTCTCCGATATTATGACTAGGTTAAAACGACCTTAAAAAGGGAATTTCTGCTGACCCATTTGCACGGTGATCCACTTTAATTCTGTGAATTCGTCCATGGCGAAAGTGCCGCCTTCTCGTCCCATTCCACTGTTTTTAACACCGCCAAAAGGGACGACGGCTTCATCGCGGATACTCGGCCCATTAATATGAACCATGCCGCTCTCAAGATTCTCGGAGAAGAAAATACTCATTTGCAGATCGTTGGTAATAACAGCGCTAGTTAGGCCGTATTCACTGTCGTTTGCTAGAGCCAAGGCATGTAAATAATCAGACGCTTTAATAACACTTGCCACGGGTCCAAAACATTCAGTATGGAAAATGGACATATCCGATGTCACATCGCTAATAACCGTAGGCTGAAATACGTTACCCTCGTAATGGCCACCGACGTTAATCTTCGCGCCTTGCTCGACAGCTTTCTCCACCTGTTTCTTAATAAACTCTGTCTGTGTCGGGCGAATTAACGGCCCAACGATAACGCCCGGATCACGCGGATTGCCATACCCTAATGCGCTGACTTTGGCGGTGAATTTTCTAACAAACTCGTCATATACCGCATCCTCAACAATGACTCTAGAGCCTGTCATACACACTTGACCTTGATGCATAAAGTTACTGAATGTCGCTGCATCTACGGCGTAATCCACATCTGCATCAGCTAATACAATAAACGGGTTTTTTCCGCCCATTTCTAACGTAATCGGCTTATGGTACTTAGCACAAGCCAGCGCGATAGACTTACCTACGCGAGTTGAACCTGTAAACGTTACCTTGCGTACTCGTTCATCAGCAATCAACACATCACCTAACTCTGCACCATTAGCAGGGATGACATTCAAAACCCCTTTGGGCAGGCCCCCTTCAGTCATAACTTCCGCTAGCTTTAGGGCAATAACGGGAGTCACTTCAGAAGGCTTAAGTACAACTGTATTTCCGGCAGCTAACGCCCAACCAATTTTTCGGATAGCCAACAGTAATGGGAAATTAAAGGGTGCAATGGAAAGCACAACACCTAGCGGACGGCGAATAGAATACGACTTCAGTCCAGGATAATCAGATTGATATGTCTCGCCTTTTACGCGGCGACATTCACCCGCCATTCCACGCAGGAAGCTAGGTGCGTGATGTGTTTCATAGCCGGCTTTAAGCATGCTTGAGCCAGCTTCATCAATGAGCAAATCTTTAAACTCATCCGCCCGGCGCTCAAAAGCATCAGCAATGTCTAGTAGAATTTTTTCTCGAACAGAAGGAAGCACATCTTTCCAAGTCTGAAATGCTTGATGCGCAGAAGCTATGGCGTCAGTAGCATCTTGTACACTTGCCAATTGCACTACAGCATACGGCTCACTCGTCGCTGGGTTATAACTGGTATCTTCTTTACCTGACGTTGCTTGTTGGTATTCACCGTCAATAAATAGTGGATATGACTGCATGTAGTTAAACTCCTATGAGTGGCTTTAAGCAGGTAGCGTAATTGACGTTTTAAAACTTAAAGCGCTTTTATCAGTTAAGCAAAGTGTATTGGGCCCCCCCATCGACAACCAATGTGAATTGGTTGATAACGCATGTGAAAAAATTGAATCTTATTTGTTAAGAGACAGAGTGAGGCTTCTGGTGAGTATTTTGTGTTCGTTGAAATGGAAAGAAATAGAGCGGACGCTATCTAACGAAGTCGTTAACAATCCGCATATCGCCGCCACGCCTGCTGATGTTAAGCCGAAAAGTAACAATTCGTTTCACTTAACGATAAAAGCATTTGATAAGTGAAACAAAAAAGTTATTTATACTATGTGAAACTATCAATCTAAGATTGCCGTTGTGTTTACAAGGACAATTAAATATGTTGTTAAAAATTTTGAAGTGAAAGCCTAAATGATAAATCTTGATCCCAATGGCATACCAGAGCTCAGCTTGCGTCAGCTGCGTTTCTTTATGAGTGTGTATAAATTAAAAAGTGTGACAAAAGCAGCAAATGAACTGAATCGTTCTCAAACCGCTATCACCAAATCGATTACCGATTTGGAGAAGTCATTGAATGTCAGCTTATTCGACCGCGTAGCTACCGGTATGATTGCTAACGCCTACGGAGAAGCATTTGCAACGCGCACGCAACGTGCCATAGATGAATTCCAGAAAGCAAGTCAGAGCTTTGCAAGCTACTCCAAATTGCACATGAACTCTGAGAACAACCCCATATTTTCCATGGATGTAAGTTATAAACGCTTGGCCGCATTCATTTCTTTATATCACTGTAAAAACGTTCACAGTGCCGCTGACCAGTTGAACGTCACTAAAGCGGCAATATACAGCTCTGTAAGGCAGCTTGAAGTGTGGCTGGGTATCTTCTTATTCGAAAGTGAACCTCAAGGTGTCGTTCCCACACCGTATTGCAACGTGTTAGCGCAACACCTAAAACTGGCATTTTCCGAGATACGTTACGCATTAGAAGATTTGGCTAATTTAGATGGCGTTACCAGTGGCTCAGTTAAAATAGGTACTTTGCCCTACACCCGCACATATCTCACTCCTCAGGCAATTAATTTATTATTAGATGAGCATCATAACTTGGACGTTTCCACTCGCGAAGGTCCATATAATTTACTGGAAGTTTCCTTACGAAATGGGGACATCGACTTCATCATTGGGGCAATTCGTCCATCCGAAAAAGACAGCGACTTGAACACCGAAATTCTGCTCGAGGATAAATTGTCAGTTATTGCTCGCTCAAATCATCCATTGATGGGTCGCGAAAATTTGTCTTTAGGGGATTTGTCTGATTATGGCTGGGTATTGCCTGAATTACACACACCTTCAGGTAGGCTTTTTCTTGAATTAATGAAAGCGCACGGGCTCCCTATTCCTACTCATTCAATCCATACAAGCTCGTTATCCATGGTTAGGGGCTTGTTAATGGGCAGTGACCGCGTGACCCTGCTGTCTAAACATCAAATTTACTATGATAGAAATCATGAATTACTTGACGTGCTACCAGTGGATATTGGGGAAACTTATCGTCCAATAGGGATCACTATGCGCAGACGAACAGAGCCCTCGCCTGCAGCGCAGCTATTCCTCGACAAACTCAGACAAGTGGCGGACTCGGTCAACGAACATTGAGTTTCAATATTACGAATAATATCCTTCACAACTGCAAAGACGGGCTACCGGAATTTTACAGAGGTTAATCAGCACATAACGGATTATATTGTTGACTATTACAGCCAGATTAGGCCATATCACTATAAGGGTGATTCAAGCCCAAACGAGACACATAGTGAAGTCAGTAAAAAGTGTTTGCAGAGTTAAGGGAAGGTCATGGTGAGGATAACTACAATTTTAGTTTGCTGTATTTATATTCAATTTGGCGCCTAGTCATCCCTAATTTTCTTGCTGCTTCAGCGAGATTACCTTCGGCTTGTTCTACTGCCATCAAAACAATAGCTGATTCTACTTCAGACATAGTTTTTCCTTGCGACAAAACAGATTCATAAAGCTGTTCAATTTGGCCATCATTTTGTTCTTCTAACTTTGACGCCCGCAAGTGTCCGTGTTTGGTCATGCTTAAAGGTAAGGATATGTTTGAACGTTTCTCTGCAGTGAATAGCATTGGGATATCGAGTGCGGAATCATTTTCAGCCAAAATAATTGCGCGCTCAACCATGTTCTCTAACTCCCGAATATTGCCTGGGTATTGGTAATAGATTAATGCATCAAGTGCGCGCTCCGTATAACCTTTGACCGAACGCTCATGCAACGTATTGAAGGTGTTTAAGAAGTATTCTAAAAGCAAAGGAACATCTTCCCTTCGGTCTCTAAGAGGTGGGATTTCAATCGGAAATACATTTAAGCGGTACCAAAGGTCGTCTCGAAAACGACCTTCTCTAACATCTATTTTCAAGTCTGCATTAGTTGCCGCAATCACGCGGATATCGACCTTTCTAACATGCTCGTCACCGACCCGTTCAAACTCACGCTCCTGAAGCACTCTGAGTAATTTGGCTTGAGAAGCGAGATCCAGTGTCCCTACTTCGTCGAGAAAAATGGTCCCACCGTCCGCTCGCTCGAAACGTCCTAACCTAGAATTTGTTGCACCACTAAAAGCGCCCTTCACAACACCAAATAACTCAGCCTCAATAAGTTCTACCGGTATAGCAGCGCAATTGACCGCAATGAACGGGCCGTCTGCTCGCTTACTGGTCGCGTGCAATGCGCGAGCAAAGCGCTCCTTGCCAACACCGGTTTCTCCTAGAAACAATACGGTAGCGTTTGTTTTTGTAACGCGCTTTAACAGATTCAGCGTATTAATAAATGCGGGAGAAGCCCCAATTAGCCCAGCATACGATGTTACGTTATCTGCTTTGGGAGTATCAGCGAGCGGAATATGATGCGTGGGTCGAAGATCGACAGTACTTTTTAGGTCCTCTGGATACATATAATAAATATCGGGAGTAGGCACATCCCACTTTTCAACTGGGCGGCCAATAATCTTACACTTACTATCTCCCATGCCGCTGCACATAACTTCTTTGTAAAGAATCCGCTTACCCATAAAACGGCTAGCATATCCTGAGGCATAACCAATTTGCATCCAACATACGGGATCTAAACTTATATCATTATTTTTAAGGTGTAGCGCGACCTCAGCAGAGCCTTTCCACATGAATTCTGCATAGTAGTGCCCATTTGCTACATCTATTTCTAATTCTATTGGCTCGACTAACGCCCACCCCATAAGTGCATGCAAGGTGGGGCCAGCGGTCAAAACTTCGTAGGCATTTCCTTGAGAGCGAAAGTGAGTCGCGACTTCTTCAGCGTCTTGATAACCTGCTGAGTAACCCATTCTCGTCAAAATTCCTCGTGATTTTTCAACACCAAAACTATTCAGGTGCTCTTGACGCATGACTGAGAAAAAAGCCAAATTGGCGATTAACAAGCGATTATCGCCCAACACCACTCGGCCTTCCTCGGGAATAAAACGCAGCCTGTCACTTAAATCCTGAAACTCAGGAAGTACTTTATCCTTTTCATTTATAAGATTGAACGGCTGCAAAATAGCTTCATCTTCACTATTGCCTAGGGCACTTTTATCTGTTGTGTCCACACTAAAATCCTCAAATTGACAAATTTGTTAACCAAAAACCTGCAATGGAATATTTTATCGAGATTATCATTACAAATTTGTTAACAGCATACTAATGCTGATTTCTCGGAGTTTATAGCTGAAAACAAAACACTAAATATAACTCTTTATAATCAGACACTTAAATTAAGAAACAAGAGTAACCTCGCCATAATTTAAACTTGGCATAGGCGCTGCTAAGTACTGAGTAAAGCAACGATATGACTACAGACGATTCTTCACTCTTTATGAAATGGGTGAATATGCGCTATCCACTCTCTTTTGTTAACTAATGGTCAACAAAAGTAATATCGAGTAAAGCTTAATGCATAAGTGAATATTGGTGACAAGGGCGCTTTAAAGAACATAGTAAAGACCCTCGTAGGCATTAATCGCGAGCCTATGCCAAAGAAATTTTGTAGCCGCAGAATATGCGTCTGAAGTAAATATGACCATCAACAGTATAAAATGCTGAATCAGGAGAATAAGTATGTCTACAAAAGCTCGCGCTGCCATTTGCAGTGGGAATGAACATCCTTTCGTTATCGAAGATGTTGTACTTGATGCATTGCAACCCAATGAATTGAAAATCAGAATGGTGGCAAGTGGGATCTGCCATACAGACCTTGCTGTACGTGATGGTCACCTGCCTGTTCCACTGCCTGGAGTATTAGGCCATGAAGGTGCCGGTATTGTTGAGGAAATAGGCAGCGAGGTCACCGTCGCTAAGCCAGGAGACCGTATAGTGATGAGCTTTAATAGTTGCGGCGAGTGTCCAAGTTGCTCAGTAAAATCTCCCACATACTGCTATCAATTTTTCCCGTATAACTGGGCAGGCGCTCGAGTAGACGGTACTCATACCATGTTTAAGAATGATCAGCCTATTCATGCTAGTTTCTTTGGGCAATCTAGCTTTGCCACCCACGCCATTGCAAACCAAAGAAATGTGATTAAAGTGCCTGAATCTGCTAACAACATTCCGTTAGAGCGTTTAGCACCAATAGGATGTGGCCTGATGACAGGTGCAGGCGCAGTGCTGCGCAGCTTGAATGTCAGAGCCAATATGCCCATTGCTATTTTTGGAATAGGTACCGTGGGTATGGCAGCTATCATGGCGGCCAAGATTGCAGGCGCCAATCCGATCGTAGCAGTTGATATCAATGAAGAGAGACTCGCTCTCGCCAAGGAACTTGGCGCCACACATGCCTTTAATGGCAAAGAAAATGCCATAGAGAAAATTAAAGCGCTGTGCCCTGATGGCATAGCTTATGGCTTTGATACCACTGGCTTCAAGTCCATTATTCAAGATGCTTTTAGTTTACTTTCATTTAATGGGATCCTGGGGATTGTTGGCGCATCTGGACCCGAAGAAACCCTTGAATTTAACGAATTGGAATTCATGTCTCTGGGGCGCACAGTAAAAGGTATTTTAGGGGGCGATAGCGACTTGAATGGCTTTATAGAAGAGCTCATTAATTACCATGTTGAAGGGGTCTTCCCATTTGAGAAACTCATTGGTTACTTTGAGTTTAATGACATTAATGAAGCGATCAAAGCAACTGAAACAGGTGAAGTCGTTAAGCCTGTGCTTCGAATTAGTGCTGAGTAACTTGTCACACTTGCACTACAAGAGCATCAACGTTCAATTTTAAAATTTGGTTTAAATTAACCTTAGCCGCCACAAGTTAACGTGGCACTACAAAAATGGAGCAATTATGAAAAAGAACCTAAAAGCGCTTATCGCTGTCCCGTTACTATTAATTTCTAGTGCGACCCTTGCAAACGATGCTGAAATAAAAAGCTTGTTGAACAAGTATGCAAAGTCAGTAGATACGTTGGACATGGATTTGGCCCAGTCAATTTGGAGCCAGAAAGAGGGGCTGTCTTTCATACAGCCTCGGGGTCATCAAAAAGGCTGGAAACAAATAAAAAATAACTTTTATCTTGGCGCAATGGCAAATTTTTCGACGCGTGAATTAACCTTAAAAAATATCTCTATCAACATGCTTGATGAAAATACTGCTTGGGCAGAATTTTACTGGGATTTTAATGCTGTGTTCGCTAAAGATGGTCACAAAATTACGACTGAGGGAAGGGAAACACAGGTATATAAAAGGGAACAAGATGGATGGAAAATCGTCCATGTACATTATTCTGGGCCCGCAGTCACAGGAGCTCGCCAAGGCTTCTAATAATCCCCTACCACCTAAAGCACAGGACAACGTGCCTGACCTGTGCTTTTTCAATCTTCTTAATAATGTCAAATAATGATTGTTACCCTATTAAAGGCCAATGGCTCAAGCTCTCTGATATCAAATCACATTCGTAACCAACCGCTCTATAACGTAATAAGTAGAGATGTTCACGTCGGTTGATAAGCAATGCCCCTTTACAAATAAAGAACGTAGTCAACAAACCTAACGCTTACCGACTTTCAATTCCTTATACGGAGACTGAGTCAATAGCGCCTTCCGCCTCAAGCCATTACATCTCGAACGTCTTCACGCACCTTGAACTTCACAAAATTGTTACAAGTGAAGTTTCTAAGCTATTTGCCACCTCAATTTTGTTAATAAAAAGTTATGCATAAGACTACTCCCTTGTCTGAAATAAAGTGCAAATCGAAGAAAATACCTATAATAAACAATAGTTTGGGCTTTTATTATTGGCTGAAAAAACCTCTGGCACACTTGTTGTTAACACAGTGTAGCAATGTAACATTTGGGCAATATGAAGTGTTTTACAAATTTTCGCCCAAAGCCAATCACAAATAAAATTAGATAGAAGGCGGCAACATGAAGCACCATAAAAAATTTATTAAAACCACATTATCCGCAGCAATTATGCTGGCCTTACCTATTACAGGTTTGGCGGAAGTAGAGAAAATTGTTGTTACTGCACAAAAGCGCAGTGAACCATTGCAAGATGTGCCGGTTGCCATAACTGCTTTTACTGGCGCAACGATGGAAGCGTTAGGCATTACCGATGCCAGTGATTTAGTGGCTGTGACACCAGGGTTAACCTCATCAGCACAGGGTGGTTCAAATAGAAATTATTTTTTACGCGGTATCGGCACCGGTGATTTTCATCTTACGGCCTCTCCTGCCGTCGGCCAATATTATGATGGCATTACCTTAACAAGTGGGTTCCAAGCACGTGCGGCGTTATTTGATATGCAGCGCGTAGAAGTTCTAAAAGGCCCACAAAACACCTTGTTTGGTCTCAATACGACCGGTGGGGCCATAAACTATATTACTAACAAGCCTGAAATTGATGGTGGTACAAATGGGAGCGTTAAAGTAAAGATCGGCAGTGACTCGTTGATTAATACTGAGTCAGCAATTGGTTTTGATATTAGCGATTCGGTAGCTGCGCGGCTGGCCGTGATGACGAACAAAAATGATGGCCCATTTACATCACTAAGCGATGGTCGCGATTATGGTGACGATGACATGAAAGCTGTCCGCCTTGGCGTGCTTTGGGCACCAGTTGATGACGCAAGCCTACTATTTAACGTAAACACGATGCAGAGTGAGAACAACTCTACTGCATCTGAATTGTTAGGTAGCAGAGCACCAGATGGCTCAGGTGACGTGTGCGCCGAATTCAACCGTGGCAATCTAGATTTTGAGCGCAATACCGACTGTGTAGGGCGCGACGGTGGTGCCACAGGGGAACAACCGACGGATCCATCAACTGGCAGTTGGGATACCATATCCACTAACTTTGGGTTAGAAGATATCAAAACGAAAGGGTACTATCTCGCCTTTGACTACGATTTCGATATCGGCACCCTCAGTTTGATAAGTTCATTTGATAACTTAGATTTTAAAGTGGCCACAGATGTCGATGGCAGTGCAACTTTAGGTGCCCATTTAACGCAAGAGGATGACCGCGATACTTATCAGCATGAGCTTCGCTTCGTCTCTGACGGTTTAGATGCGTTCAGATGGATAGCAGGTATTTACTATCTTGATCAGGATGCAGAGTCATTTACTGGAATTCGCTCCCCTGGGATCGGAGGTGGTAATATAATACCAAATGTACAGCTGGCTCATAGCAAAGAAAACTTGGGGATCTATACTCAAGCCGAGTACGACTTAACCGACGATATCACCATCACCTCTGGCCTTCGCTGGTCAGACGAAAAAATAGTCGCAGACTATTTACCTTCATCACCTAACGCTCAAGCTTTTGACAATAAAATACCTTTATTTTCAAACGATATCGATGAGTTAGTCCGCTCACAAAACAATGTTGAAAACCCTAACCTTGATGTAGATGGTTATGATATACGGCGTCAAGTTCGTCAGAATCTATCAAACGAAGACATTGGATACACAGTTAAGCTCGATTGGAAAGCCACTGAAGACGCATTGCTCTATGCCAGTTTATCAAAGGGATTCAAAGGCGGCGCGGCTGATATTCGCACAGCATATGCATTAGTGCCGCCAGCCAATATATTGACCGGCTTAGAAGATGCTCGGCTTGAACCTGAATCACTTAAAGCGTGGGAGGTTGGTTACAAGAGTTCGTTCCTAAAAAATAGCATCCAACTCGATGCCGCTGTTTTTTACTACACCTACTTTAACAAACAACAGTTTGTGACGGCCGGCGGTATCCCTACGTTAGCAAACGCTCCTAAATCTGAAATTAAAGGTTTAGATGCCAACGTAAAATACGCCAATGACTACGGCCTTTTTCTAGATTTTGGTTTAGCACTAATTGATTCTGAAATAACTGACGCTGGCGAAGACGAGCTATTTATTGAAGGAACCGAGTTGGGGAACACCCCGAAATATTCACTTTCGATGGTCGCTAAACAAGAAATCGAATTTCAGAACGGAACACTACTCACGCTTATGGGAAATGTGAATTACACGGACGATGAGACCAAAGGCTCAATTACCCGCGGCAGCAGTGAACTCAAGGACTTGCTCACCCAAGAAGCATTTACGTTGGTGAACATGAATGTGAAATACAGTTTTGGCGATGACTTGCAATATGCAGTGTCTCTTTACGGCAATAATCTAACTGATGAGCACTTCTGTGCGAGCCTAGGCACGTCAGACGGAAACAAAATATATGCAGATGGTATTTCTCCGGGCTCCCTAGGATATAACGTGAGATGTGTTGTCACGCGTGCGAGCACACGAACTTTTGGCTTGTCTTTCGGTTTAACCTTTTAAGTGAGTGACTTAGAGATGATTAACATGAAATCGAAAATGACTGTAGTACTACTTTTGCTATTAAGCTCTTTGAGTTTGCAGTCCGCAAATGCCGCCGAGCTGGCAGAATCAGAAATAACCAAAGTGGTCATGTTGGGAACGGGTACGCCCCACCCATCTCCAGAGCGATCAGGCCCGAGTGTAGCGATAATAGTAAACGACACACCATATTTAGTAGATTTTGGGCCCGGAGTGGTTCGCAGAGCCGCGTCTATGTCTCCTAAATTTGGAGGCCCCTTAAAAGGGTTAGCGGTTACCAAACTTAATAGGGCATTTTTAACTCACATGCATTCAGATCATACCGCAGGGCTGCCTGATTTAATGCTCACTCCATGGGTACAAGGGCGAGATACGCCTTTGGAGGTATACGGCCCAGAGGGGATTGTCGATATGTCTAAATATTTATTAAAAGCTTACGACGAAGACATAAAGTACCGACTATATGGTTTGCAACCTGCGAACAACAATGGATGGCGTATCAATGCTCATGCGGTTAAAGAAGGCGTAATCTACAAAGATGAAAATGTAACCGTGGAAGCATTTCCAGTAAAACATGGTTCTTGGCCCGATGCTTTTGGTTATAGATTCACTACACCTGACAGAATCATTGTTATATCGGGTGATAAAGCACCTGACGGCAATAGCGTAAAGTACAGTAAAAATGCAGATATTCTGATCCATGAAGTTTATTCAGATGAAGGCAAAAGCAAACTTCCCTTATTTTGGCAAAATTACCACAGTAATAATCATACTTCGGGCGTAGAATTGGGTAAAATTGCTCAAGAAGCAAATGTTAAAAAGTTAGTTCTTTATCACATTCTTTTTATGCGAGAAAAAGGCAGTGAGATAGTAGATGAAGTGCGTTCGTCGTTTAATGGCGAAGTCGTTTTAGCAAACGATCTGGACGTATATTAATAATATAGTCACGAAAAAGTCCTAGATAATCGCAAGATAAAATCATCATGCGGTTATCTAGAGTATCTGACAACTCGATATAAGCCCTCCCCCACTACATTACCAAATTATTTAGAAAAGCAGGCAGTATCTATTTTCGAACAAGGCCAAACTGAAGCTTAAAAAACAAGGGACTAAGGATATCTTGCAACATTGAGTATTCATGCTTTGTAAATTCAACAACGTCGCGGTCACCGCTACGCGAATAATGAAGGGAATGGTTTACTCAGGTCTGAGCTACAACTCCAAAGCAGTAAGATCGTCTTCATTAACTCAACGAAAATAAAGGATTAGCGAATGCGGAAACACGTCTAACACGTATTTCCCCCACCACTCTGGCAGTCTTAGATTCAAAGGTACGTGATACGACTATTTCTCAAACTTAGGGAAAAGCGGCATCTGATTGATCCACCGCTTAAACACTCAGAATCAAAGCACGGTATTAAATGTAGTAACACCAGCAAGAAATGCTTTACCGAGAACCTGACAGTTCTGCAGTTCAATACGCCCTAGCATACGAAACCTAAGAGCTGGCGGGTGAACAGCAGCTGAGCATAGCCAGCTTGAACAACACGAGGTTGAGATGAGCCTAACCGAAGCACACTGTGTTGATATCGACACTGGCGAAGTATGTTATATAACTAAAGAAATAATATGAGTAACACAATACCGGTAATTAGTGGATTTCCCGCTTTGCAATAATGTATCTCAAAGCATAGCCAGTTTAATAACTGGCTAGCATTCCGTTTACGACCAAGACGTTCGATGACTATGCTGGCTCAACTCTGCTGGCTCAACTCTGCTGGCATATAACCCGTTAGCATTATCTAAGGGCCCTAAGTTACTTTAGTTTCTATCCTTAAAATTCTTCTTATCGGTTATTGCCACAAAGGTTTATTCAGTAGTTTTTCACTATTGAAGTTTGGCCGAGGTTGGTGCCAAATATCTTTACCTGAGTGTTCTGGAGTTTCGTATATCGCGAAAAACTCATCTAAAGCTGCAACCATTTTCGTTTTTACTGCTGAGCGTGGGGGCTCAGCGAGGTAACGCTCTTTCATTGGATGAGTCAAGTCGTACCAATAATCTATTGGCTGCCCATCCTTTTTGTAGTAACGCACTAACTTCCATTTTCCATCGGTAATCATTCGACCATTGCCACGTTCTGCAATTTGGTAACGTTTCCAATCTTGAACACGTTCCGCATTCAAAAGAGGTCGAATAGTACGTCCAGGCCCGTCCTGTTCAGTAAATGTTTTGTCGCCTGCGAAATCTAAAATGGTATTGTGTAAATCAAGTAAATCTACGAATTCATCTCTGGATTGTCTGCCTTGAACAAGGGATTTCGGTCCATAAATAATGAATGGTATTCGGACTGTTTCTTCATAAAAATTATACGGAAACGATGCATTGGTTTTTCCATACAAACCATATTGCCCCATCAGCATTCCATGATCCGACACAAAAGCGATGATCGTATTGTCAAGCAGCCCACGGCCTTCTAACGCATCCATGATTTGTCCTACTTGGTCGTCAATCAGGCTAATAGCCGCCAAATACTGAGATAGTTTTTCTTCATGATCTTTAGGCACCGCGGTATCTTTACTTGCCAATGCTAAAGACGAGTTCCCCCCATCCCGCAGTAGTTTTCGTGCCACAGGACGATACTGACTAACTAAACGTTCTGGTAGTCCTTCAAAAGGGAAGTGTGGCTCCACATAATTAATATTTATAAAAAACGGTTTGTCTGTACTTTCGTCAATAAACTCAATCGCTTTTTCGGTTAAAAATCTAGCTTGGACTCCCGTATGCTCGAAGGCTTCACCATCTTTAGAAAAAGCAACTTTACCGCGATGCTGATACTGATTTCTCCAACCCGCCTTGAACGCATCATGGCTTATCCATCGGTCAAAACCACCTGCTGGTTCGAGGCTCGGCTCCTTTACATGCCATTTTCCAAAAAGCCCGGTTCGATAACCACTTTGTTGCATACGTTCACCTAAGAAAGTCTCTCCCTGCAACCATTTGTCATCAAAACCGTTTCCTTCAGATAAAAAATCATATACTCCGTGTTGAGAGGGCATTTTTCCCGTATGGAAACTCGCTCTAGCCGCGGAACAAACTGGCGCGGGTGTCATTGCATTGTTAAACAAGACGCCTTGATCGGCCAAATAATCAATGTTCGGCGTTTTCATATGTTTTTCATAAGCTCCCAAGGTCCATTGCCCTTGGTCATCGGTCATAATTACGATGATATTTGGCTTGCTCTTTTCTTGTGCATCTTGCACATCAGCTTGCACCTGAGTTGCCAAGAAAAATAACACTGAGATAAAAATATACTTAAACAAAATCATGACCTTACGTTGCTTATCAATTACAGTTTATGGCATTGCAACTAGCACATACAATGCCATAAAGATATTTTCTAAATTATAATGCCTAAAAGTAATTGTATGTCACTGAAATACCATATGTAGCAGGGTCTGCTGGGTTTTCTTTAGTACTCTCAATAAATTGCCCCAACTTATTACTGTACTCCGTATCAGTAATGTTCTTGCCCCACAGAGTAAATTTCCAATTTTCATCTGGTGTAGTATACGAAATATTGGCGTTGTAAACGTTGTACGCACCTTGAGTTTCTAAGTTAGCGATGGGAGCGCGATTAAAATGCTGGCTAGCCGTAAAACCGTAAGACGCATAGAAAGTAACCGTCCCATCATTTTCAAGGGTATGAGTATAGGTAGAACCTAAATTAAACTTATGTTTAGGAGCATTGGGTAATACTTGCCCGCTACGATCGTCATTAGCATTGATAACGAATTCATCAAAAGTTGCTCTTAAAAAACCATATCCAAAATTCAACTCCCAATCATCTGTCAGTAACGCCACCCCATCTAGTTCCAGCCCCTTTGAGGTCGCACTGGCAGCATTCACGACTGCTAGACCACCTGCAGGAACAATGATCAAGCGTTGCATATCGTCAAAATTACTTTGAAATAATGCGGTATTGACTCTCAACCTGTCATCAAACCATTGAGATTTAAGACCGAGTTCATAGTTAATAGCGGTCTCTTCATCAAAAGGCCTTTCTGCTTTGCCAATACCTTCTGCAGTTAGATTATTACTGTTTACTTTTCCGTCAAATCCGCCAGATTTGAATCCTTTAGAAACGTTAAAGTATGTCAATAAATCATCAGATGGGGTCCATTCAATGACGAAGCGTGGCGTGAAACCACTAAATGATTTATTGGCTTTAGCAGTATAAGCCTCAGATAAAGGAAAGGTTAACTGTGCGTCAGGCAAGTTCTCCGCACCAGGGACATATTGATCAAGTAATGTTTCGTTATATGTCGCCTCAATATAATTTTCTTTCTCTTCTTGCGTATATCGTGCACCCACTCGAATCTTTACACTATCTGTTAGATCGTAACTACCATCCCAGAAAAAAGCTAAACCAGTGGTATCATTTGTGTTATCCCAACAAGGACGAGATTTGCCAGCTGCCCCGCCTCCTATGAAAACGGGTTGTGTGCCGTTAACATAAACTTCTTCACACTCAATACGATTAATTTCCTCTTTAATGAAAAAGACTCCTGACACCCAAGCTAAATCTGTATCGGTGTTAGAGGTAAAGCGAAACTCTTGTGTGATTTGAGTGGAACTTTCGCTGTTATCAAATATGTCTGCAAGGCCTGGTATTTTTTGCGTGCCAGTGCGATTACCATTGTCGACATTTAATTGCTCTGCAGTAAATGACTCAACTGTTGCCAGCGAGTTTTTTCGAATAGCACTGACAGACGTGATTAGGCCGCTGTCTATTTCCGTTTCCGCTTTTAGTGAAAAGCCATATATCTTCGAATCTACGCTTTGGGGAATACCATGGGACGAAGTAAACCTGTCATTATCGGTCGCTGCTAGGCTACCCAACCCTCTCTCGCTGATAATTTGGCCGTTGTTTTTATCCCTAGAATAATCAGCGGTAAATAATGTCGTGAAATCACCATTATCAAAATAAAGTTGTCCCCGAACACTTTTAGAATCACGGTCAGCTAATTCTTGTCCTGATGCAGTATCATATCCAAGACCATCGCGTTGATTAGTTGAAACCGTTAGCTTACCGGCTAACTCATCTGTTAATCCGCCATTTATATAGGCTTGTACTGTTCTTAGGCCCTCGCTACCAACTCCCCCCTTTATTTTCATTTCTAAGTCTTCTGTCGGCTTCTTGGTGTTAATGCTGATAGCTCCACCAACTACATTTTTACCAAAAAGCGTGCCTTGTGGGCCTCGTAAAACAGAGATTGACTCCAAATCAAATAATTCAAAAATAGAAGAACTCGAACGCGAAATGTATACATCATCAACAAAGGTATTGACCGCGTTATCCAAACCAGCTCGCACGACACCTGATGTACCAATTCCGCGAATGGTAAATTCTGGGCGACCACTTCCCGTAGTAGAAAAGCTAAAATTCGGCGTTACCGCAGCAATGTCACCTATATCGGTTAACTGATTTTTTTCGATCGCTTCTGCAGAGAAAGCGGTCATTGACATTGGAACTTCCTGTAAGTTTTCGACTCGCTTCTGGGCCGTGATATTAATGACTTCAATACCTTTTCTTTCTTGCTCCTCTTCAGCGGCGACGAGATGTGTTGACGCCCCCAATGCACTAGCGAAAAGTACCATGTTTATTGACTGCGCTAAGAATGATGTTCGAGTGTGTGTCATGACTTTCCCTTATTGAATTATTATATAAATTTGGTTAATCGTTGCTTAAAGTGGTTTAAATATTATTCGAACACGTTGACTAAATCAGAGTAGCTTCCAACGGTATTTTGTGACTTGAATACACGTTCTTCTTCTATTAATGGTGTACTGCATTGAAAAGATTTGTATTAAATTATTGAAACTATTTGCTAGGGGTATCCCCAAAAAAAGTTTCAAAAAAATGATGTAGATATACTATCAATTGATTACAGCTACTATGAGAATCAATGAAAACCTGTCACAAAAGTCAGGTTTGTTATATAAAAAGCTAACACTAGTGTCAAGATATTTTCTGCTCAGACTTTTTACGTTCAAAAATACTTGTGATTTAAATTCAAGGATAGTAGTTACAGAACGCGACAGATTATTTATGCCTGACGCCGCTACTTTTGAGACCATGGCGGTAATAACTTGAAAACTAAGTTGCGAAATACTCCGCAGCTCCCTCAAAACTAAGTCGTAATGACTTTCTGAGATCAGGCCTGATCCCGAGAGTTTGACCACCCGTATTTACTTTTTCCGTACGGTATTAGAGTTGTCATGACGATTCGTATATATTCCTCCATATGCGCAAAGCGCTTACAAGCCAGCGGTCTGTGTCTACGCTAAATGGCTATTATGCGAAACGATGACGTTTTCATGTAAACTTGAGTATTGACTTATAAGTTAATCCTGTGAATTACGAATAGTGCTATGAACGTCAATGATACTGATGAGATTTATACTAAAGCGTATATAATTCAACGTCTAATGAAGAGCAAAGGTAATTATGAAATCGGCAACCGATAACACTTACAAAAAGGGGCAAATCCGCAGAGATAATATAGAGCAAATCATTAAAGCTGCAGCCAATGAGTTCAGTAACAAGGGATATGACGGGACAAGCATGAAGTCTATCGCAAAATCTGCAGGAATGACGCGCCCTAAAGTTCATTACTATTTCAATGATAAAGAAGAAGTTTACCAATCAACATTGCAATATATATCCGAAAAGTGGGCTGATGCCACCACAGTAATAAACTTCGACGCAGACCCTTTCAACACACTACAAAAATATATACATCAACAAGTGAGATTGGCATTTCATTGCCCTGAATTCTCTAAAATTGCGGTATTAGATAACATCACGAATAAATCCAACGCATTTTTTAGTCACAATAAAGAAGCCAAAGAGCAGATCGACTCACTCGTTTCGGCCATCGAACATTGGATCGAAAAAGGGTTAATACGTGACACGAATCCTATACGGCTATTGTTTGCTATCTGGTCGATGACGTCTTGGTATTCGGTTAACAAAGAGCAGGCTCTTTACTTTGAAAATCGCACTAAATTTCAAGAGTCAGATATAGAACTTATCAGCATGGATATATGTAATCTAATACTGCCAAGCCTAGTGGTAACGTAAGATTAAAAATTTACTGCGCAGTTAAATAAACCCAAATTACACCATCGAAGTATCTTTCTCCCTTATCTTGTATGCCCATCTGCTGCAGGTTGAAAGTTAATCGGACCAAAAAGTTGACACTAGTGACAGAAAAAAGTAAATTCAAATTCGCTCGTTATCGTTAACCACCTTTATTCATATCGCTAGCTTATAACAGCCTAGAAAGGCTTTTAGAACACTGACTTAAGCAGCTTTACGTTTTAAGCAAATATACAATTATATTAACGCTGTTCCGTCGTAAATAAATCGCCTTCGCTGCACATTACTTACGCATGAATTTCGATAACAAATTTGCACCAATTTATCCGGTATGGGTCATTACACGTCAAAACTTGTATGCATCGAACCTGAAAAAAACTTCTTGAATTAGCACTTCAGATAAATTTTATAACTTTTAAAGGGAGATAAAGATGAAAAAAATAGCCGTGACCATTTCATTCTTATTGTTGGGTTTATTAGGTTCACAACAAATTGTCGCAGCAACATTAGAAAAATCAGATATAACTAAAGTCGTTATGTTAGGTACAGGGACGCCACACCCATCCCCTCAACGCTCAGGGCCTAGCGTAGCAATTGTGGTCAATGATACGCCTTACCTCGTGGATTTTGGCCCAGGGGTTGTTCGTCGGGCCGCATCTATGTCGCCAGTATATGGTGGACCTATAGACGGGCTAAAGATAACTAAACTGAATCGTGCATTTTTAACCCACATGCACTCAGATCACACCGCTGGGCTTGCAGATTTGGTATTGACCCCTTGGGCTATGGGAAGAAAGTCTCCCTTAGAGATCTATGGTCCTGAGGGAGTTGTAGACATGTCTAAAAACCTTTTGAAAGCCTATGACCAGGATATCAAATATCGCCTTTATGGTTTGCAGCCTGCAAATAATCAAGGATGGCGAGTCAATGCGCACGCAGTTAAAGAGGGTGTCGTGTATAAAGACGAAAACGTCACCGTTGAAGCCTTTCCAGTCAAACATGGCTCGTGGCCCGATGCCTTTGGGTATAGGTTTACAACACCCGACAGGGTCATTGTTGTTTCAGGTGATAAAGCTCCGGATGGTAACAGCATAAAATACAGTAAAAATGCAGATATTTTAATCCATGAAGTTTACTCAGATGAGGGAAAGAAGAGCTTATCCAAATTTTGGCAAAATTATCATAGCAACAACCATACTTCAGGTATTGAACTGGGCAAAATAGCTCAAGAATCCAACGTCAAAAAGTTAGTTCTTTATCATATATTATTCATGGGAGATGATGCCGAGAACATCGCAAATGAGGTGCGCTCATCTTTTACTGGCGAAGTCATCATCGCAAACGATAGAGATATCTATTAGGTATGGCAAGATTACCTTCTTCTTCATAAAAAACATCAGTAATGGGTTGTCATGTTTTCAAATCGACTAAAACGGAGATGAGATATGATGGCAACCCCCCTCGATTTCGAAGCCGTATCGAAGAGATAACAATAAAATAAATCGGTTTCAGTTCTTTGGTTGTATTCAACAAAGTTCAGCGTGCCCCCGAATACCTGTCGCGAGTTAGAAAACCTAAAGTGATACTTTCAGCCAACGCTCAATGCTGCTAGAACAGCAAAAAATATATACCAAATCCATTTAACAATTGACCACTCAGAATACGTCTAGCGGGTTTAGAGCACGGCGTCGTTGTAAAGTAATGGTTGTTCACTTTCAAATAACAAAAACGCAATGCTAAATTCGCTGAAGCATTCCCTTTGGGCGACTAATTATTTAATGGAATGGGTATTAAACGCTTTGCTTGTGCCCTTCCTCCAGAGCAAATCTTTCGCAAGACAGATACCTATTTATCACTAATGTAAGACTAGCGAGATGTTTATTACCCCTTACACCTTACCGTTCTACTGAGTGTGTAATGCAATTAAATCGAGCATTGCCTGAATAATTTAGAACAAACGTAATATCTGTAATTGGTTTTGCCTTGAAAAAATTTACTCCGATAAGTATTTGGAATTATCCCTCTAAAAAGTTGACACTAGAGTCAACTTTACATATATTTATTTTTTCATTGCTCAGTTAAATAGTGTTGTAAGCACCATATTTACGCTTTGAGGCAATTACCAAGTAGCTACTTCAAGTTCATTACTCGGGCTGATTTCCAGAGTAATTATGAGAATAGATTTTAATAACATGAATGAAGAATATGCCCATATTTGAATCAATATACGTTAATCCATCCCGTCGTGATTTGTTGAAAAAGCTAGTAGCGTTAGGCGTGACTTCCCTTGCCGTTTCGCCATTAGCATATTCACGTGGCTTAGCTAACTCTGAAAGTAGAATAATATACCGTGATGACCCAGATTATGATGATTGGCGGCGCTCCATGTTATGGAAGTCAAACGCTCCAGATCGATATCCTGACGTCATTATCCAAGCTAAATCCGAGCAGGAAATTACTCAAGCACTGAAGTTTGCTCAAAAAAACGATTTACAAGTTGTATGCCGTACAAGTGGTCATAATGCCTCTTCCTCTGTATTACGTAATGGGGGAATGTTATTAGACATATCCGCTCTAAATGAACTAACAGTAGATGCCCAACATAAGTTCGCTTACGTACAGCCTAGCGTTAAAATGATCCATTTAAATGAAGAACTGAGAAAGCATGGATTAGACTTCCCCACTGCTAGCTGCCAAACAGTGTCATTGGGGGGTTACCTTCTTGGCGGAGGGATAGGTGCAAATACCAGATACTGGGCTAAAGGCCCTGCATGCTATTCCATAATAAGTGCAGATGTCATTTTAGCCGATGGTAAGAAGATCACCGCGAGTAAAGAGCAAAATGAGGACATTTATTGGGCGATTAGAGGAATTGGTCCGGGTTTTTTTGGCATAGTCACGCGCTTTAAGCTTCAGGTATTTCCAAGCATTAAAGCCATACTTAAAAACACTTACTCATATCCGATTGACCAATTACCCAAAGTAATTAAATCATTAGATAGATTCTCAAAACAGCACACTCAAGACGAGCGCGTCTCAGTGGGGATATCTGTGCACAATCACCCTAGTATTGCGGGAGAAATGATAGTCAAATTAGGCGTAACAGCCTTCATTGACAGTGCACAAGATCCTACAGCAACCGCTAAGGCATTACTTGTCCCTTATGCTAAAAGTACATTTGCAGGGGATGCGTTTGATAAATCTGAAAACGTACATGTTCAGATTGAAAAGATGAAATTTAGCACCAATCCCGCTGACCGCTCAAACCAAGACAATTTCACGACCGACAATGCCCACGCATTCGTCGCTATTGCAAAACTGTTTAAAGATCGACCTACCCCTGGTTTTTTGATTTTAGATTTGTCCTACAACAGTTTTAATCATGAGCGACTCAAAGATGCCAGCTACTCAGCTTTAGGCAAACACAAAATTTCGGCAATTATGCATTGGAAAAACGCAGCAGATGATCCTGTAGCAACAAAATGGTTTGCTCGTTTCAATGCACTAATGCAGCCCTATGCTAATAGCCATTATATAAATGAAGTTAATCATGAGTTCCCTGAACGAGTTAAAAATAGTTTCACTTCAGAGAAGTGGGAGTACATATCGATGTTACGTAATAAGTACGACCCTAATAAACGGTTCCATACGTACTTAGCATATTAAAATAACTCAATAAATTTGACACTTTTAAGGACTGATTCATGAATAAAATAGTTAAGTTTTCTGTACTAAATTTAGCCTTACTATACGCATTAATAGGTGTTACTAGCGCAGCACAAAAAAGTCCAGATATTACAAAAGGCAAAGCTAAATCAGCAGCCTGCGCTGCATGTCACGGAGCACGCGGTGTGAGCACCAACTCTTTATGGCCTCACCTAGCTGGGCAAAATAAAGACTACCTCGTCAAGCAACTACATGATTTTAAAACCGGTAAACGTAGCGACCCGGTGATGTCAGGCATGGCTAAACCACTTTCAAATGAAGATATCAATAACCTAGCCGCTTACTTTTCTAGCCTAAATTAATCAAAAGTATCTTTTCCACACAATTCTTCGGAATTAAAAATTAAAATTTAAGGATAATTTAATGAAAAAAACCATTTTACTTATGTTTACGACACTAGCCATTTTCAGTCATCACAGCCTTGCAGATAGTCCTAGAGCACAAGTGCTGACAGAAGATCAATTATCGGGGAATATCTTCGAAGGACTTCCAACAAAAGAGTTCTATGGAAATCAAGCTCAGATGCAGCAAGTATTTAGAACAGCAGATGGAAAGCTCGCTTTCGGTGCATTTAGTTGGACAGTAAAATCTGCCAAAACCGCTGTCATAAAGTTTGATGATTACCCAATAGACGAAACCATGTATTTTATCGAAGGCGGAATGAAAATCATTGATACTGATGGCAACGTAACGGAAGCTGGACCGGGGGAGTTCTTGTTTATCCCTAAAGGATGGTCTGGAACACATTACACACAAAACATGAAAAAAATATCTATTCGCTACGGTGATAAAGTCGCTGCAGAAGTACAAAAATAAGCCTCAGATAAGCGTTTTCATGGCTCTATTTTAGTAGCAAATTATTTTTAAGAGTCTGATTGTTGAGGGAGACTATCGTCCTAATCAGCGAGCGTCTTTATTATCAGTAACATATTTACGCTGAGCGGCTGAATACAAGCCAGTTATATAACTGGCTACTTTCTTACTTATGTAATTTCAATCTGCATAATTTGGTGAATACTTATTCCCAATTTATTCATCTTTTCCCTTTGCCAAATAAAGCTGAGGGCCGCAGAATTTAAATCACCTACTTAATCATTTTCACTCGATTATCTAACGTAGCCTCATTACGTTCATGGATAAGTCATGCATAGCGCTAATGAGCTTTAAACTGTGTGAAGATTAAAAACTCACCTTCACAATATCGTGAGATTTAGGCGTTTTCAGTTTCACCTTAAATTAGCTTACACGCATATGAATATTCACATGTAATGATTAACTAAGGTTCAAAAATCAAAGCTATCGATATTGCGCCGAAAAAGGTAGTCCATGACTATCTCACTCCACCTTTTTCAACGTGAATGCGCCGCGAATATCGCCCACAGTGAAACCCAGTGCTTCATCATAAGGGTACAACGCATCAATTTTTTCTTTCACACTGGGCGCTACGCTGTTGCCATGACAATTTAAACACAGCCCACCGGTTGGAATGGCTTTCATATAGCGAAAAACCGTTTTCCCTTTTTCCTGTATCGTTGAAAAAGTATCGATATTGTCTACCGGCTCGCCCGCTTCTTTACGTTGCTCAAAGCGTTGTAGATTGGCTAACTCCCAGTTGTCAGGACTATTGAGTACATTGCGGGGTTTTAACGAGGTACGTTGAACCGTCCAGCCTGACTGCGCTGCAAGCCGAGATGAGATAGCAGGGGCTTCAATATGACACGCATCCAGCGCATTAATTAATCCGCCTTGTTCAATGGCGGCAGACAGCGTGCTTTTGAGCGTTTCACTGAATTCTTTAATCAGTAAACGCGCTTCTTTTACCCCACTCTCTCGATCCGATGCCTCAGCGTTAACGGTGCTTGCGTTAACAGTGAACGCACTGAGGCAAATCGGCAACGCAAGGATAAAGGTAGGGATAAACTTGATTAATGTCGTCATGTGATTTCCTTTTACTATGAGCCAAAGCTTAATATCATGTTCGCGAAGCGTCGTGACCGGATTGTGGCGTGACCGAATAATGGTGTAACCGGTAAATAGCGTGACCGGACAATAGACTGACAGCCCATAAATGCTCTTATGAGATGAACGCACCCATTGAGCTTAGCTAAAAATATCTCTTCCCATTTGATTTAGAACAATTTGTTTGTGCCTGTACAATCTCATGAGCTTTGCTACTGTAAATAATGTTTACTGGCCCAAAAACCGAAACCAAATACGTTCACCCACTTCATCATACTCACGCACTTTGTTTCTAAATCGCTGACGAAGTGTCACATCAATAAGCGGTGCAGGAAGCAGCGGATCAAATACAAGTTGCTGCAGTGCGTTGTCACCCACTAAATAAGACTCTTTAGCTGCCTCATCTAATGCTAGTGTGGTCAGACGATTCAAAGAATCCTCTAGCTTCTGCAAACCTTGGCGATAGCCGGCTTCAAGGGCGTTCGCATCCCACAGGGTTTTCGCTTTTTGTTGCAAGTCTGATGCAAAGTCGCTGGCGCGAAATACTGGTGCAGTGGGCTCTAATCCGAGATCCAGTAACCTCGAACGCACAGAATCAAGCCCTTGCGCAAAATTACTTGGCCGTACATACAGATCGTTTATAAGCTGCTGCATGCCCATCATGTGCAATGCTCGCTGGCGTATTCGCAAAGCACTGCGATTGGTTTTTCCTAAACCGTTGGTTGTGGCTACAACCCAATCACCTTGCCAATCACATAAGCTGGATTCTGCTTCTCGCCACGCGTTGACGTGTGCGGCTAACTGCTGACCTTTCAAACCAAGCTGATAATCGCCTCGCTCGACGATTTTTAGTAAATGATTAGACACTAACCTAGTGAGTGTGACGCGAATATTGTTTTCAGAAATACCAAACAACGCTCCCACCCGAACTGCATTAGCGGCATTCATTTTTACGTTGCCCCTAGAGCCAATTAAATTCAGTAAAAGTGATCTAGGCCTGGTTTTTATTGGCTTTGTGGGTTTCGATTGAGGCAACATAAATGCACAGCACTCTGATTATTCTGGATACAAGTAAATTCAAAGTTTAGTTAATAATTTAAGCTTTCACTTCTATGTAAAAGCCGATCAAAACGGATGACTAAACGCTGACGAGTGAGCGCACAGGTTAATACGCAATCGGCTCGAAAACAATTTTACTCTTCGAAATGAATCGCTTGTGAGTGATTCTAAGATACAGTCATAAATGCCCATTAACATTCGGAAAAACATATGTATTTAGCCCACCATAAACGAGATCAAACAAACATTACAATTATTGACACATTAAAATAATATATGTAATTTTGTATTATTCTCATACACTGGAAAGCGCTATGTCAGATTTTGATCTCTATGCGACTCACACGGTTGAAAACCAGCCTCAGGTACTTTCACCTTATAATCTTTGGTCTGCTGATCGAATGTTGATGCATGCGGTGCAGCAGAACCACAGTGACTTACCTACAAATACATTAACGGACTTTGGCAATATTGCCGGTGACCAGCTCATGAATGCTGGCGAGTTAGCGAATAAAAACAAACCACAATTTCAGCCATTCGATGGCTATGGGCGCAGAATTGACAACGTTGAGTTTCACCCGGCTTATCACGAATTAATGGGCGAGGCGATGGCTGCCCAAGTACATGCTTATTCATGGAAAAACGAATCTACATCAGGTTCACATGTGATTAGGGCTGCTTTGCTATTTATGCACAGCCAAGCGGATGCGGGGACTACTTGCCCACTTACCATGACCCATGCAGGTGTGGCTGCCCTGAAAAATGCGCCGGATTTGCCACACTACTGGACAGATAAAGTCATCAGTGGCGAATATGACCCTCGCTCAATACCAGCAAGTCAAAAGCGTGGTATCACCTTGGGCATGGGTATGACAGAAAAACAAGGCGGCTCTGATGTACGGCGTAATACCACTCGCGCAGACATTCAAGCTGACGGAAGCTACCGAATCACTGGGCATAAGTTTTTCTTTTCGGCGCCCATGTGCGATGCCCACCTAATTTTAGCGCAGAGTACAAAAGGCTTAAGTTGCTTTCTGCTACCTCGCATTTTAGAAGACGGCTCGCTAAATCACGTCAGAATTCAGCGTTTAAAGGACAAATTAGGGGATTGGAGCAATGCTTCCTCAGAGGTCGAGTTTCAAGGTGCTACTGCATATCTAGTAGGGGAAGAAGGCCGAGGCGTGCCCGTTATTATTGATATGGTATCCCTTACTCGCCTTGACTGCATGATTGGCTCAACGTCTTTAATGCGCCAAGCATTAGTGCAAGCGCTGCATCACACTCAGCACCGAGAGGCCTTTGGCGCAAAACTTATAGACCAACCATTGATGAAGAACGTACTGGCGGATTTGACCTTAGAAGTCGCCGCCAGTTTAGCCTTAACCATGCGCGTTGCTCGCGCCGTTGATTTGGCTAACACCAATCAGCACGAGGCGCATCTTTCACGCATTGCCACTGCCATTGGAAAATATTGGATCTGCAAACGTACTCCCGCCTTTGTAAATGAAGCGCAAGAATGTTTAGGGGGCATTGGCTATGTGGAAGAAAACATTCTGCCGCGTTTATATCGCCAAGCGCCGTTGAACTCGATATGGGAGGGCAGCGCCAATGTACAATGTCTCGATGTGCTTCGGGCGCTACGCAAAGAGCCTGAGGCCATTAATGCGCTGTTTGCTGAGTTGCAAAGGGCCGCGGGCAAAAATAACGCTTATGATTGCCATGTCAAAACCCTTAAAGCAGCCTTTGATGATCAAGACACCCTTGAAATACGCAGTCGTTTGGTGGTGGAACAAATGGCACTTGCACTGCAAGGTGCCTTGCTTTTAACTGCGAATGACAAAGCCATGGCAGAAACATTTTGCTCAGCGCGATTGGACAAACAGCAGGGACTAGCATTCGGTACGCTTCCCGCTAGCGTGCCTTTTGATGAAATCATACAGCGGGGCATTCTCGAAAATTAAACGGTTATATTTGACGACCACATACCGAGAAATGGCGGCGGTTTTCAGCACGACGAGGTCACTTTCCCCAGTTGAAAGTTGCTGAGAGGGCAAACGCCGTCCGCTCATTTCCTAACTACGTTTGTTCTAACTTATCTTTGCCAACCAATGAAGTTCATTCGTTTGCAAATCCTGTTGTCACCCTACCCGCTACCCTGCTAGCATAGCGCCAATTTGTGACAACAGCGCTTGTCCGCACGTTGTTTACACCCATTTATTAAGGAGCGATTTTGAACAAAAGTATCCTAACCAATGTAGTTGCCCTGTTGTTACTTATTCTGGGTTTGGTGTTAGAAAATCTGATTATTACTACTGTCGGTATCTTTGCTTTGTCTGGTGCAATCACCAATTGGCTGGCGATACACATGTTGTTTGAAAAAGTGCCGCTTTTATACGGTTCAGGTGTTATTCCGTCACGTTTTGAAGAGTTTAAAGCAGGAATACGAGAACTGATGATGACGCAGTTTTTCACTGAGCAAAACATTGCACGCTTCCTAAACAGTGATAATCAGCAACTTAAGATTGATTTAGCCCCAGTGTTAGAAAAGGTCGATTTAGAGCCTACGTTTGACTCATTGGTCGAAGTTATTAATGCGTCTTCATTTGGCAGTATGCTAGGTATGTTCGGTGGCGCAGAAGCCCTTACACCGTTGAAACAGCCCTTTGTGGAGAAAATGAAAACCTCCCTGATTGAAATAAGCCAAGATGAGCGTTTTCTAGAGACGTTAAGCAATCAGTTTGAACAGCCAAATGTGATGCATGACGTGCAACAGAAAATTGAATCGATTGTTGAGCAGCGCTTAGATGAACTTACCCCTAAAATGGTCAAAGATATTATTCAAGCCATGATCAAGAAACATTTAGGTTGGTTGGTTGTATGGGGTGGTGTTTTTGGTGGCCTTATCGGTTTAGTAACGATTTTAGTCGCTTCATAACGCCTAACTCGGTTTTCCAAGGCCGCAAACAGAGAACCTAGCAGCTTTGCGGCTTTCCTAAACCGTAGCCTTGGCCATAATCAATACCTATATCCTGCAGAACCCGACATATCTCATCATTCTCAACAAATTCTGCAACGGTTTTCATTCCCATCATTTTAGCAATGTTATGCACTGATTCCACAATAGCGCGATCTGTTGGTTGATTATGGATATCCTTCACTAAGCTTCCATCAATTTTCAAATAGTCGACCGGTATCTGCTTCAAATAACCGAAAGATGAAGTGCCACTTCCAAAATCATCTAAAGCAAATTTAACCCCTATGGCTTTAAGCTCATGGATAAAGTCCAAAGCTTGGCCGATCCGCGAAATAACGGCAGTCTCTGTAATCTCAAAACAAATATTTTGTGGCGCTATTCTCGATGTCTTGATTAAGTTGATAACCTGACGGCTAAAGTCATCGTTACTCACACTCACGCCCGATAAATTGATCGACACCGTCACGTTACCTTCAGGGAAATAGGTCGCATAATTCGCCAATGTCGTTTTAACGACCCAGCTGTCGATTAAGCTGATAACGCCGTGCTTTTCAGCAACCGGAATGAATACTCCGGGAGATACAAACTGCCCATTTTCATTATGATATCGAATAAGAATTTCATAGTGCAATATGTGTTGATTTGTATTTTTCAGGCCAACAATGGGCTGTTTCACCAAGCTAAAGCGGCCCAGCTTAAGATCATGAGATATGTTTGCTATATACCCTATATGCGCTTGATCTCTTAGCATATCAGTGCACCCTGCCTCGGCAAAAAACAAACGCCCACGGCCTAATTCTTTTGCTTTATCGCGAGATAACCCCGCCTTGCTCAATAGCTCGACATCACTTAAGTCCCGCTCTAAAGTGACCATACCGATACTAATTCCGATATTAATTTGCCGCCCCCCCCAATAAAAGGCGTGCTCAGACACACTTTGAATCAGGTTTTTGCACAAACTTGTAGATTCTTCCAACGACCTATCCACTAATAGCAGTGCAAATTCGTCTCCCCCCAAACGCCCTAACGTGTCGTTAGAATTAACTAGGTGACTCAACACCTCGGCAACCTCTGTTAATACGCCATCGCCAATTTGATGTCCTAAACTATCATTCACTAATTTAAAGTTATCAACATCAATACAACATAAATAAGAAGGCGCTACATTGTTGTTTTTTTCTGCGAAATATCGCTTAAGCAAACTTACGAAATGACGGCGATTCACCAAGCCAGTAAGTGCGTCGTAATTAGCTTGATAGCTCACCATTTGTGATAAATCATGTTCCTTGGTGATGTCTTTTAAAATACCCCGATAACCTAGGAACTTGTTTTCAAATTCCATTATGGGCTTGGCATTAATGAGCAAAACAAGTTGCTCACCTGTATGCTTTTTCGCTTTAAGAATGAAGTTACTCAATGACTCTTTTCGACTGATCCTCTGTTTATAACGCACGGTGGGGAAATCAGTAATATCAATGTTTTTAAGGATTTCTAAATGAGGGAGCCCAATTAATTCTTCAGGTTTGTAATCAAACAAAGAGGCAACATCGCCACTGAGGTGAGTATAATTAAGGTCAGAATCACACTCCCAGAATATGCTTGCGCCCGCGTCGGCAAGATCTCTGTATCTAGAGGCATTTAACTCTGTTTCCCTCTTCACCAGAGCGTTTCGCCTGATAACAGCCACGAGTAGTAAAATGATCACTAGGGCGACAAAAAACGCACTCACCACGCCCCACACAATTAACTTGTATTGCTCATAAAAAGACAGTTGCTCATTACGCAAAATACTGCCTTGTGGTAATTCAGAGCGCGCAAATTGATAACGCTCTAGTAGTTGAGCATCGAATATCCAAAGGTTCTCCGCTTTTACAATTTTGGGGATATCAGACACCGGAGTACCAGATAAAATACGAGCAACCATTTTTGCTGCCTGCTGAGCGTGAACAAATCCATCTAAATAACGAACCCCTAATATTCCATGATCAATCGTAATAGATGCGATGGAATAATAGGGGTTAGCGCTGTTTTCCGTGAGTAAATCAGCGCTTTCAATCCAACCTGCATACGCTTGCAAGTGTGGATAAAACAACTGACCAACAACCAAGATAGGCGTGTCGGTAGCAAACGGCTCGAAGGCCTCTTTGACACTTTCGGCGTGTACATCCGTTAAAACATGTAACTTCGTAAACTCGGAATACCTTTTTACTTTACTTAAGTTCGCTGTACCTGAACGAGTACTATCGGTAAGAACAATTAACTCATCGCTTTTACTTTGAAGACGGATTAATCGCAGTAACCCTTCAATATCACGATATTCGTACACCCCAGTTAACCATGATGTATAGGTGTTTTTTTCTAGATGTTTATTCACGCCAACAAAAACAACCGGCACATCGTGAAAATGTAAATCGTGTGTTGCGAGTATAAACTGCAGCGCGTCGTCGTCTGTAGTGACGATTGCGCTAAATTGGGTAGTCTGATATTTATTTGCTAGGTAATCTAAAAACACGTCCTTAAAAAACAGTGTCGGAAAGCGCTTTGCATCAAGGTGTTCGTGTAATATCCGTACTCCAGGAGCATTCAAAACACCCGTTTCGAGACCTTCGGTTAAGGCTTTGGTCCATTCATGCTGCTCATCGTAAGAATGAATAACTAACACGTTCATTTCTTGTTCTTGACCATAACAAGCTGAACCAAAAAACCAACTCCATAGAACAAGACGTAAAACTCGACAGAATTGAATTACATACATGTTCGTCGTTCCCTCAATAAAACTACGCTGATAACGCCCCTTAATTACTCAATGGCCCACGTGTCTCAGTAAATAAATTTAAAATATGAGCTATTATAGTGAAAAACACTGTCCCACGGGCTAGCCATTAGTCTAAATAAGCGAGTGCTTTTTAGCCAAACGGGTAAGAACTGACTCGTTTCCTTCAACGTTTTGCATCCTCACATCTTTTTAAATAAAACCACAAAACACACTTGAAAATGATTCTCATTTAGATTAAATTAATCCTGCCTGTTTGATACTGAGTTTCACTGGTCCTGGCTTGGTGTCACATTTGTGGCAGATATTTCAAAATGAAATATCTGCCATTTTCTCTTATCTCCTTTCTAAAAAGTGTCAATAGGGCACTAATTACAAATATTTGAGCTGCAAATATTGAAATTTAGTCATCCGAGGAGTACGGTGCAGAGTGTGGTATTTAGTGGCAAATGAATTGCCCATACCTGCCTCAAGAAGCACTTAAACGGATGACATGGAATGAAGTATCTTGCTAGTGGTAAAATGGCTAATGTCGTTTTTTGGTTAACCTTCGTGGTGGGTAGTGCCATCGGACTATTGCTGTTCAATCAAGGGGTATCGTCTTACCGTACCCAAGAGCTGAACCATGCTCAACAGCACTTACAGCAATTTGTCGCCCGATATGATGTGGCCCTGCAACAAACCGTTGAACGCAATAATAAATTGGCTGATGCGGTACATCTCAATAGCCCCTTAAAAACAGCCCAACTAAGTCAATTTATTCATTTGGTTTATCCCAAAGCCAATGATGTCGCGGAAATTTACCTGTTTAGCAATAATGCTGCCCTGCCGCGCTTTCACTATTCTCCCGATACCGGACTCAGTCAGCTCGTTGACGAATTAGCTCCCTATATTCAACCTTACCTTAAGGCCGCAGGCAAACTGGGGACAACCCAAATTTCGCCTATCATCACCGCACACAATTCAGCGGTTAAAGCTCCAATAATTGTTGTGGTAAATCCTATCGCTGAAGAAGAGACAGCTCAAACAGCAGCAACTTTTTTGATCACCGTTCATCAAGTGGCATCCCTGACAGGTGCGCTGCCTAAAGAAGCGGGTCGTGAAAACTTCGCCTATATTTTGGCCGATCATGAGCAAAACTACTATGTGTTCCCTGATAACAAAATGTTCGACAGTACGCCTAGTATTGATGCAAAACGTACTGACATTCCAGACTTAAATGTACCGCTTAATATACTTGGCAATCAGTGGCAGCTCTGGGTATATCCGCCAACACAACATGTTAAACCGATTGATTTTATTTATTACGTGTATTTGACTTTATCTATCGTCGGTAGCTTTATGGCCGGTTTTTTATTGCGCTATGCATTACAACAACACAGGGGACTTTACCTACAACTCCTGCGACAATCACGGGAGGTTAAACGCGTTACTCATTCCCTAAAAGACACTGAAATAGCGTTAGCAGCCAGTGAAAAAACGGCAGCCTGGGCAGTCAGCGGTCGAACGCAATTCATGACCACATTGAGCCATCAAATCCGCACTCCTGTAAACGGTATTTTAGGTATGACCGATTTGTGCATGCAAACTGAGTTAAGCCTAAAGCAACAAGACTACCTACGTAAAATTACTGCTTCGGCTGAACATCTTAATTCAGTATTGGGGGATTTATCTGATTTCGCGTTGTTGGAATCTGGCGAACTACAACTTGCTGAACAGCCGTTCTCATTGCATGAAATTGTAGATAGTTTGTACGCCATGTTGTCTAAAGAGGCACAAGATAAAGGGTTAGTGTTTAATATCACGTTGCCCCACACCGTGCACTGCGATCTCATTGGAGATCGTAGACGATTAAGCGAAATTATGCTGAATCTATGCGCTAATGCTATTGAGCAAACTAGCAGTGGCCATATTCATTTAGTCATCAGCACAGACAACCAACAAACAGACCAAGACTCACTCACACATGAGAGTGACTATACGTTAAACATCATGGTTACTGATACAGGGGCTGGCATTAGTCAAGAAGATATCAACCAACTCTTTAGCCAGGGTCAACCGTTAAAGCAGAATCACAATGCTGGTGGCAGACTAGGCTTAACCATAAGCCAACAATTGTGCCAGTTGATGGGCGGTGAAATTGTTGTATCGAGTCAGCTTGGCATCGGCAGCTGTTTTACTGCCAGCGTTAAGTTGAAGCTCAATAACCTGATCATTACCTCACCAGAAGAAGTCATGCAGCTATCGACGCCGCAACGCATCGTCGTCATCGATGACAACCCTATTTCTCTAACCATGTTAGAACATGCACTCACTACGATGGGCGCCAAAGTAGCGACCTTTCAATTTGCCAGTGATGCGCTTGAGGCCTTAATAGAGAATGAGCAACCTGACATTATTTTACTTGATTGGGTGATGCCACAAATAGGCGGCTTAGCATTTCTATCTCGACTACAACAATCAAAAGTACAGATCACCAGCCGAATACTGGTCTTAACCGCCTACGATGCAAAAAGTATTTCGCGCATGACGCAGCAATTTGCAGTTGAGCGTATTTTGAGTAAACCCTGTCGTAATGAAGAGCTGTTTCACATCATTGAAAAGACGGAAATGATAGCGAGCGATGAAGACGAGAGCCCATTAGATGGATTAACCGTGCTAGTCGCCGAAGACAATATGATTAACCAAGAGATCATTAGTGAACTTCTGCAACAGGAAGGGGCTGAAGTGCTTCTTTCGAACGATGGTCAACACTGCATAGATGAGCTCAAACGCGCAGAAAAAGTGGATATTGTATTGATGGATATCAACATGCCCGTCATGAACGGCCTTGCTGCGTTAAAAGTGATCCGCGGGGAATTAGGCATGGCCGATTTACCGATTGTTGCCCTTACGGCCAATATATTCGAGCAAGATAAACAACAGTACATACATGCTGGAATGAACGAACATCTAGGTAAGCCTTACGACCGAGACCAAATTGTTCAGTGTATTTTGCGCCTTACTCAAAAAGCATAGTTAATTTGTTGAATCGAGTATTATTCTAATCCACGCTTATAAGTGAGCACTTATTAACGTGGATCCGTACTAGATTAAATGGTCGGTTTTCTTAGCAATGTCAATAAAGGTGTTCTGGTATTCAGGACGAGTTTCACCGGCCCTAAACCCTAAGTGAATATTTTTAAAAATTCCTTTTGTCCCCAACCTAACAGGTACAATGGGTAAATCTTTTTGATGCTGTTCCACCAGCCACTTGGGTAGTGCCGAAACCCCTCGCCCTGCACTGACCATTTGCAACATAATTTCTGTTGTTTCAATGGTTCTATGTCGCTTAACGCTCGCGCCTGCTGGGGTCAGAAATTGGCTAAATATGTCCAAGCGACTTGCCTCTACTGGGTAGGTAATTAGCACGTCATCACTAAGTTCCTGTGGCTGCACCCACGACTGCCCCGCAACAGGGTGCGATTCAGGCACAACTAATACGTGCTCGTATTCAAATACCGGTAAGTACTCTAAACCTTTTTGAAATAATGGGTCTGGGGTGACCAGCATATCAATATCGTAACCCAGCAACGCCCCTAACCCACCGAATTGAAACGCTTGGCGTACATCAACGTCTACGTCAGGATATTGCTGCAAAAATGGGGAGACGACTTTTAATAACCACTGATAACAAGGGTGGCATTCCATACCGATGCGCAGTGCGCCGCGTTGACCTTGAGCAATCTGCTGGATCACTTGTTCACTGTGTTCAAATTGCGGTAACACTCGATTGGCTAAATTGAGTAACCCTTGCCCTGCTTGAGTTAAGCGCAAGCGACGACCGTCTTTTTGCCACACAGGCGCACCTAAGTGGCCTTCTAGCTTTTTAATACCGTGACTCAAAGCAGATTGCGTCAAATGCAGGGCATTGGCGGCTTCGGTTAATGTGCCATGTTTGTCAACAGCGTGGATAATGGCTAAATGATGGCGCTCCAGCATAAGGGTAAAACCTATGAGTAAAATTCATCTAATACTAGAAATATACCACTAATTTTACTTGAGCCGGTCTAACTTTGGTGAACAAATGTTAGATACCTAAAGCCAGTACTCATGACTAGAATAACCTTTACGTTCGTGCTGATTTCTTCAAACCTAACGCCCGCCTGCCTTTTGCTTTAATCACTCGCCAAGGCGTTTGCGGCCCCCTAGGTAGACTGGCCTGTAAATGCTGGTAATCAGCATCGTTCAATTGCACTTCACCGCCGTGAGCGAGCAAAATAGATTTTGGCCGCATTGCCATGAGCCGATCAATTGAGTTGCCGTACACTTCAGGGAAAAACACTGGAAAAGGCGGAATAAAACGACTCTTCACTTTAACCACCAAATCAGCCACGTACATGCGCTGACTTGGCATATGCATAACTGATAAATCACGGTCTGTATGCCCTGGTGTTTCGTACACACACCATTCATCAAAGCCCGGTATCGTCTGCTTATCAATAAGTTTGATGTCTGGTTTAAGCGTTTTGGCGTACCACATACTTCTACGTTCACGCCCCATTCGGTTGGCAACCCAACGTGCAAGCATTAAGTCGGTGACGAACATAAGCCAACCTGTTATGCCTTTATACCAAGAGTGCTCAACGTCACTAGAGATGATTGTGCAACCAACCAGTTTTCTTAACGTGTGCGCTGCGCCAGCGTGATCCGGATGCATATGAGTAACCACTACCGCTTTTAAATCACTAAAAGGACGGTTCAATTCTTGAGTAATAAAATCTCGTAGGGTGTCGACGTCGGCACGGGTACAGCCGTCCAGCAACATAAGTCGGTCTGGGTATTCGACTAAATATATTGACTGAATATAACCCTGTAAGTGATGTAACTTCATAGCTCTAACTGCTCTTTTAGCTTAATATTGCGCAACAACTAGCATACTGGTCATGCCAGTAAAATCGAACTTTTTGTTGTAAATAGTTAAGTAAAATAAAAAGATATAAACTCAGTTTCACAAGGGCTGCATAGAGTATACGACCCATTTTCAAACACTCATATCAGAGAATATTTCATCCCCAGTGTAGAATCTTCAGCTATTTTACTGTGCTACCCTTCTCCTCTTTGTACAATATGTACGTTTATCATGACGTTTATCCTCGTTTGTTTTAAGGAAGCTACCTTGCATCAATCTCAAAGACCTACAACGCTGCACGTAGTCGTCGGCTCTAAAAATCCAGTGAAAGTAAACGCCGCAAAAAACGCTATCAGTATGCTTTACCCTGATCATGAAATAACGTGCGAAGGCATGCATGCCCCCTCTGGCGTGGCTGAGCAGCCCATGACCAGTGAAGAAACACGCATAGGTGCTATTAATCGGGTGAGTTATTGCCAAGCGAATGCAAAAGCAGATTTTTATGTGGCGATGGAAGGCGGCGTCGATAAATTCGAATACGGCCCAGCTACGTTTGCTTATGTCGTTATCGCTAACCACCAGCGCGAGTCGATTGGCCGGGGCGCCATTATGCCTATTCCTGAATCTGTCTATCAAGCCTTAGCCAGTGGCGAAGAGCTAGGCCCATTAATGGATGAACTATTTAACACCCAAAACGTGAAACAAAAAGGTGGGGCAATAGGGTTGCTGACCAATGGAAATGCCACCCGAGAAGGCAATTACACTCATGCAATGGTGTTGGCAATGGCACCATTTTTACACCCTGAACTGTATCCTGTTAAAAATTGATAACAGCTATGGGCAATAGCGTGTCTTGGCAAATAATAGACAACTTGTTTCTTTAAAAAAGCAAAGACACCCGCACACCCAGATGCTCACCCGTTTCTAAAGTGCGGTTTTCTATCTGAATATCACCACCGTGAAATTGTGCAATTGCCTTAGCAATAAATAGCCCCAACCCAAGGTGCGGCTGTGAAGTAGCATGCTCAGGGCGTACCGATACCATGGAATCAAATAGCTTATCCTCCATATCATTCGGTAACGGTGGGCCATCATTTTCAATGGTAAGTAAATACTTACTTTCTTTCAGGCTAAGTCGGATAAAAATAAGGGAATGCTCAGGACTAAACTCAAGGGCGTTGGCAATGATCTTATCCAGCATTTGGCCAAATAAATCACCTGAGCCGAGCAGCAGCACATCCCCTGCCTCGTTTACGTAAGCAAACTTATGACTAGCGTAGGTCATTCGATAACCTTCAACATAGCCGCTGAGCAAGGCGTTCATATCAAAGTCCTCTCGCTCGTTACTTTGTACTGCCTGCTCCAATCTGGTCGCTTCACTCATATTATTTAAAATCGTGCTGAGGCGTTTAATCCCAAGTTGCGCTCGTTCAATGTACTGGGCATCTTCATCTGTCTGCTGACTTAATTGCAGATTTTCTAAGGACGATTTCACTATTGCCACAGGGGTGCGCAACTCATGGGATAAACGGGCTGACATATTTTGCAAATAAGTGTTGTACTGCCCAAGTTTACTCAGCACGATATTAAACGTGTTCGCTAAATCACCAATTTCATCTCCCGCGGTGGCACTGGGAATTGTGCCAATGATTTTACCGTGCTGGTCAATCGCCGCCTCTGTTTGATTTCTAAGCTTACGGATGCGAAACGACATCCTAGAGGCGAATAAAAAAAGCGCCAAGGTCCCTAACCCCATCACGGCTAATATCACATGAAATAGTTTTTCGAGGGCGAGGTTTCTTAGCGTGCGAATACCGTTGGTGGTTTGCTCAACGACCACAGCCCCCATCACATTCTCATCTATGAAAATGGGGTGCGCCGCCGACAGAATAACCGCTTTGTTATCTGGGCTTAGGCGCCATAAAGAGGCCGGTGTCCCCATTAGCGCTTGATTAATATCTTGTCCTTGCAACGCATACGCATCTTGTAAGTCATCAATAAAATCCGCTGGGGGCTTGGTCAGAATTTGATAGTACAGGGGTAATAACCATTTCTGCTCTATGCTTTGCCACCAGCTAGCTTGCTGATCCTTGTTTGATGAATAAGCGCTGCTGCTTAAACCAACCGATTTATGAATATTGCCAGAGCGAGCCAGTACCCGTTTGTGTTTATCAATGACCCATACCCTTGCGTTTGAGTATTTTAACCCTTTGAGAATGTTCTCTATCTCCGGTGATGGCACCAATACCGTGCCAAGAGTATCGCTCTTGTTCGGGTTGGCGGTACCTATGCGATAGCGTATTTTCCGGGTTTGTGGGTCGTCAACATCTGTAATGGCAAAGGCGATTTTGCTGCTCATCATGGCCAAAGGGAATCGCAGCTCTACGTTGTAGCCCTTAGCAGTGTTTAACCATCGGCCTTGAATTTGCGTTTCAAGTGAAACAGGGCGCATAGAGTCCACAGATTCAGATAGCAAATACGCGTTAACCCAGCCTGCTTCTTGCGGTGCCACAACATAGCGTTTAAAGCTACCGTCAGGGCCGGTCATGGCTATTTGCAGATAGTCATTGCGGTCCACCCGCAGACTGTTTTTAGCCCTTAGCAATACCCTCTCATCGGTAACTTCGAACATGGCGTATAGGTACTCACCAAATTGCCCCACCATATGCCGGAAATGCAAACTGCTGGGCTGATAATCGTCGCTGTCATTAAGGTAATCAAGTAGATGCGCACGCCCATACTCAAGGCTTAAATGCTGATAATCCAACCAATCATCCAGCTTGCCATCTAAGCGGATTGGGTCGTGAATTTTATGGGCGTATAAGTCGGTCCCAGGTTTTACATCGGTCAGGTAAGCGCTTTGGGTATCAAATAAAGCGGGCCGCTCATGCAAGGCGGTTGCAACTGCACGCGCAGTGCCAACCATGGTTTGCTCTTGCCCAATACGTAGATAGCTTTCTAGCTCCCACACGTATTGATACCCAAGCCAAGGAATGGCAAACAAAAATATCGACAAAGCGAGCAATTTTAAGCGTATACCAAAGCGAAATCGAAACCGTCCCTTGTTGTAAACATGATTCACTTTGCGACTTTTAGCTAGACTGGTATAGCGACTCATCAAGGTTAATGGCTCATGCCATTTTTCCAGCGATAACCCATGCCATAAACCGTTTCAATACGATCAAACTGACTGTCAACTTGCTGGAATTTCTTACGAATACGTTTGATGTGCGACGTAATAGTACTGTCGTCTACCACCATTTTTGACTCATCCATCAACTGTTGGCGGCTTTTAACATGCCCTGCATACTTGGCAATGGCGTGTAGCATCCAAAATTCAGTCACTGTTAGCTCAATGCCTTGTGTTTGCCAACTGACGGTCATGCGCTTGCTGTCGATACTTAATTCACCAGTCTGTATGACGTCCTCTGACAATTGGGGTTGATTCAACAGCGCCACACGGCGAAACAAGGCAGCGATGCGCGCCAACAAATGAGGCAAACTAATGTCTTTTGTTAGGTAGTCGTCTGCCCCCATGCGCAAACCGCAAATGGTGTCGTAGTCGTTATCTCTGGCAGTGAAGAAAATGATTGGCAAGGTTTTGGATAAACTGCGTAATTGCTGGCAAACCATAAAGCCGCCATCGATCTCGTCCTGTAATCCAATATCAATGATCGCCAAGTCAGGCAGGCGCTGAGCAAAACCTTGCTCAGCCTGCCGGCGATTGGCGTAACAGATAACCTCGTATCCTTGTTTTTTGAGGGCTGCGGTATAGTTTTCTCGAATAGCGAGATCGTCTTCCACTAGCGCAATACGTTGAGACATAACCACACTCATATTATTCAGTGACGCACTTTACTCGGCGACTGCACTTTAATAGGTCGCCGCTTTATTTGGTGACGTCACTATATCCTAAAAATCAGACATTTTGCTGACAACAGTAAATTTCCATTTTTTCGCCACAATTGCCCCAAAGATTGCCATTTTTCACGCATTAAATCGCCGCAAATTCGCTGTGTAATAGTGCAATCAAAAACGCCAACCTTCAAAAAAAGTAAAGGAACTATCATGAAATATAGCGCAATTGCACTTACCCTCGCACTGCTCATCAACCACGCTGTTGCCCCACTGACTTACGCGCAAACAACGCCACATGCCCAAACCACGAAGGAGAAATCTGCCCAGTCAAACACCCAGAATGATCTCGTTGGCTTTGGCTCAGGCGCATTATTAGGCACTGCAGTCGGTGGGCCAGTAGGCGGCGTAATTGGCGGTATAATGGGCCTGTTTATTTCAAATGATATAAACAACGACAATGCATTAGCCCAAGCTCAGTCTGGACTGAGGCAAAAAGAGCAGCAGTTGGTTGCCTTACGCCTCGCTCAGCAGCGTATGTATCAGCAAGAAAATCCCGACAATAATACCTTACTCACCGCGAGCTTAGAGAGCCATAACGTTACAGCGCATCACGGCACAGCGCAGCAAAGCACAGAACAAACAACTGAGTCGTACTCTATAACGCCAATTGAAACGAATATTCAATTTCGCACCGGCTCTCATGCTGTTGAATCCCATTATCACAGGCAGTTAGATTTAATTGCTGCGCTTGTGCGTCAGTCCCCCGATCTACAAATAACCTTAGCGGGCTACGCCGACGAGCGCGGCAGTTCTCATTATAACCAAGCGCTTTCTCAGCAAAGGGCTATCAGCGTTAAACGTTACTTAACAAAGCAGCACGTGCCTGGCGCGCAATTGCACACTGAGTCTTTTGGCGAGTCCGTCGTGGCGAGTGATAAAAGCGAGCCAGAGAGTTGGTTTTTCGCCCGTAAGGTCACGTTATCTATCCAGCCCGCGTCTCATACATCGCTTATGGCTGCTTCGCCACGTAAATAGACCTAAACCGGAGAACAGGAATGTCCCTATTACTTAAATTCAGCGGGCTGCTGTTGATTGTTAGCACCATAGGCGTGTTGCACAGCGCCGCTTCTCAATACCTTATTCAGCCCGACGTTGAGGAAAGCAAAATGCAAAACGAACAACATAGGGCTGGTTTTAATGGCCGTATTAGTCGCCCACAAACCCGGGACGACAGTACTCCCATCGTGTATGTCGACTCTATTAATGACGTCGCCCAAGGCAGTCTATTTTACTTACGTGACGCTTCAGAAGCACGCTCGCGCGCGAACGTAAATGAAAGCAAAATGGGCGATCCCCCTAATGAAAACAACAATGATGATCCCAGTCAACTTCATCAAAAACGCCGTTATCAGCTTAGTCCGCTGTTAAGTACCGATGTAAAAATCGACATTACAGGCATGATAGCCAGAACCAAGGTTACTCAGCGTTTTCATAACCCTAGTCAAGATTGGGTAAATGGAATTTACGCCTTTCCTTTACCTGAAAATGCCGCCGTCGATCATCTCGATATGCACATAGGTGAGCGGAGAATCAAAGGCAAAATCATGCCCAAAGCACAAGCCAAGGCGCATTTCGAGCAAGCTAAAACTCAAGGTAGAAAAGCCAGCTTAATTGAACAACATCGCCCCAACCTTTTCACTAATACTATTGCCAACATTGGCCCAAATGAATCCGTCAGCATCACGATTGAATATCAACAGGTGGTTGGGTTTGACGAACAAACATTCAGTTTGCGCTTTCCCATGACAATAACACCGCGATATTCACCCAATAATGCGACTAACAAGAGTACAGTCGCCACGGTCAATACTCAGGGATGGGGGCAAAGCGTGACAGCAATAAGCCAGCAAATAAAAACAGCTGATGAGCCGGCCAACCCAATTCGCATCAGCGTTGAATTAGACAGTGGCTTTGCACTGACCGCTGACGATATTATTAGCGAACATCACCCTATCAACATCAGCCAACAAGGAGAGAAAAACAGTGGCTATCACATTGAATTGGCTCAAGAGCATATCGCCAACCAAGACTTCGCTCTAACGTGGCAACCCGCCTCAAGCGATGCTCCCAGTGCAGCACACTTTAGCGAAACCCAAGGCAAGTATCGTTATGGGCTAGTGATGCTTACTCCACCTGTGCAAGATGCATCTCATTCCACTGGCGGAGCCGTCGCCCAACAGATGCCCTCAAGAGAATTGCTGTTCTTACTCGATACCTCAGGCTCTATGGCGGGGGAATCGATTGTGCAAGCTAAGCGCGCTGTAGACTTTGCCTTAACGCAGCTGCGCCCAGAGGATAATGTCAATATTATTCAATTTAACGACGCCCCCCAAGCGTTATGGAAACGTGCCATGCCTGCCACAGCCAAACATATTCAGCGCGCACGAAATTGGGTGGCCAGCTTACACGCAGATGGCGGCACTGAAATGGCACCCGCGCTAACATTAGCGTTAAACAAACCCTCACTCCATAGGGATGAAAGCGATTTACTTGGCTCCCATAAGCTTCGCCAAGTGGTCTTTATCACCGATGGCAGTGTGAGCAATGAAGATGCCTTAATGAGCCTGATTGAAAATAAGTTGGCGGACAGCCGTTTGTTTACTATCGGCATTGGTTCGGCGCCCAACAGTTACTTTATGACCCAGGCCGCACAAGCTGGCCGGGGCACCTTTACCTACATTGGCGACATTCAACAGGTGCAACACAAGATGACGGCATTGTTTAACAAACTGACTCGCCCTGTGATGCAAGATATACATATTGAATTTGCCCGAGAGACCGAGTTTTACCCCAGTGTTATTCCTGACTTATATGCCGCCCAGCCTTTGGTTATTCATTACCGAGTGCCGGTGACACACCTTGAAAATGGCATGCAACTGCAACAACCCGACAATGCACTCAAGGTGACGGGTTGGCAGTCAGCACGAGCAGTATCAAGCAAACCTTGGTCAATCCGCATGCCCCTTAGCCCCACAGCCAAACGCGCCGGCTTAGGCGTTGCTTGGGCGAGAGAGAAAATCACACAACTCAGTCATACCTTGCGCCGAGAACGCGACAGCGAAATGCGCCCAATGATGCGTAAAAAATGGCAAGACAGCATTACAAATATTGCCCTTGAGCATCATATTGTAAGCCAGTTCACTAGCCTTATTGCCGTGGATGAAAAGCCGCTTATCCCCCAAGACGTTAAACCAGAGCACGAGAACAGCAAAAACACACCCATTAACCACAACGCGCCTGTTGGGTTTGCTATGGCGAGGTCACAAATGACTGGGTTACAAAGGGTTGGCCAATTACCGCAAACGGCCACCAATGCACCGCAGCATATCACCTTAGGGCTGCTACTTTTGGGAATTGCATTGTGCGCGCGCCAAAAACGGTTGTCATGATTTCAGGCGCTGAACTAGGCACTAACGTGCGCGATAACGAGGCAAAGTGGGCTGTGTGGTTTAGCCGAGATAGTCTAAAAAGTGCTCTGTTAGGCCCGATCTGGCTCACATGCTTAGTTGGCGGCGGGCTATTGGTTTCAAACGGAGCGTACGTGTGGGCGAAGGCACAATTTGCGCAAGTGCTTATCGCCAGCGCTTGGAAACATAGCGTGCATGCCGCTGAAGCTAACATCCCTTCCCATAGCGCTAATCAAACACTCGAAGCGCAAGCCATAAAAACCAAACCTTGGCCATGGGCTGATACCTATCCTGTGGCCAAACTAACGTTACCGAGTAAGCCATTAGGCTCGTTATCGGGAGAGCCCTTATACGTTTTAGCAGGGGCATCAGGGCGCACCATGGCATTTGGGCCTGGGCATATGAGTGCGACTCCACTCCCATTTGAGGGCGGCAATAGTGTCATCACGGGTCACAGAGATACTCACTTCGCCGCCCTGCAATACCTGAACAAGGGAGATTCCATAGACGTGCAAACTCTCGAAGCGCAAGGGCAGTACCGTGTCACATCGACCTTCATTGTGCATCAAAGCCAAACTCACATCATCGAGTCACAAGGCGCAGATCAACTCACATTAATCACCTGCTACCCGTTTAACGCAATGACACCCAACCCGACTATGCGCTATGTGGTCAGTGCTGAACGCGTGCGATAACCAGCGATTGCCGTTCGGTTGTTTTAGGCGGCAAAAGCCTTCCTAAGAACGCCCTATCACTGAGGGCAAAAGTAGCTCTTGGCTTGTATATTGGTCTGATTTTTTTGGCTTATTTATTGCAATTTGAGATTGATTAGGTAGTCAAATTTAACGCTCGGCCAATCTTGTGGCCTAAGCGTTCTTTTGCACTTTATTTTCAGCTGAGGATGTTATGTATATAAATAGCCCTGATCAAGTCAGTCGTATTTACCAAGTGAGCGATACCGCTACTTCGGTCGCTACAGATTTTAATGCGGCTAATAAAAATCGAACGATAGATAAGGTAACGCTCAGTGACGCAGGGTTAAATGCCGAGAGTAAATTGCAGGAGATTGCCGCCAAGTATAATCCAAACAATATGTCTTATGATGAACTGGTCAACATGGGTACAGAGCTGCTCGAAAATGGATTAATAACATCCCAAGAGAGCTTAGCCTTAATGGCACCCCCTAGTCGAAATTTTGATCCCGATGAGAAATACGACACCATTGCCCTAGCCAAGCAGTCAACGGCGTTTGATCAGTCCCTAGGCACAATCCATAGCAAAGACGCAAAACTAAGAGCGAGCGTGCTTGAAATGTTGCAAACGATACAAGACTTGTCAGGCGATAGCAGCCAAAATAGAGAAGCTTGAGTACCATCATATGGCCTCTTCTCTAAACCGTAATATGGAATTTGAAGTGGGTTTAGGGTAATTTGCGCCGCTGTATATCACTTACCAACACATTTTACTCACTACCATTATGGGGTTAAGCAAGGAAAAGCATGAAGCTCGCTATCTTATTTATTTTTGTTCTTCATTGCGCCAATGCTGTGGCGAGCGTTATTTACAGCGAAGTACCCGCATCTATCGATTCAAATGCGCGTTATGTTTTTTATTCTCATGGTTTGATTGTCGAAGGCGTTGACACAACGCCAGAACATCCGTCTTGGGGCCCTTATGATTTCCCTGCAATACTTAAGACCTTTTCAACGCTAAACGCCTTCATTATAGCTGAGCACAGGGCGAAAAATACTGACCCTTTTGAGCATGCCAAGAAACTCCAACATCAAGTTCAGTACTTAATTAAAAAGGGCGTATCCCCCAGTAATATAACGCTAGTGGGGTTTTCTCGCGGCGGTTTTATCACCGCTATCACCTCAAGCTACCTAGTTAATAGTGATATTAATTATGTGATTTTAGCTGCTTGCACCAGCAGCCTTGCCACTCATAATGATGTGACTTTGCAGGGTAATATCCTCTCAATTTATGAGACTTCAGATACTGTTGGCTCCTGTAAAAACGTCATACAGCGCAGTGGTAATAAAGTGACGTCATTTGAAGAAGTTTCAATTTCTACAGGGCTAGCACATGGCGCTTTCTACCGGCCACATAACGCGTGGGTTGAACCACTTAAAAAATGGTTAAACAAAGCACCCGAAAAAGCGGCTTATAGCGTCCCCAGAAGTGAGGTAGTTGAACTGGAAGAGCCTATATCAAAAAGAGTTTATCCGCTTTTCATCAAGCTTCCTCGCTCTTACCGCACCAATAAAAGTAAGCATTATCCAGTGATCTATCTCACTGACGCACCCTACAGTTTTCCACTGGTCTCTGGCGCTACTCGATTCCCCATGAACAGTGGCACAATGGAAGAAGCAATCATTGTAGGCATTTCATACGCTAAAGGGTCGAAAGGCGCATCAAGCAGAATCAGAGACTTTACCCCTGCAAAAGCCAGCGATTGGAAACTAGAAACAGGCGGCGCAAAAGCCCACTTGACTTTTATTCAAGACATAGTGTTCCCATATATCGAGTCAAATTACCGCGCCCATGCTGAAAACAGAACATATGTAGGCAACTCCCTTGGCGGACTATTTGGCGCCTATGTGTTATCTACGGCCCCAGAAACATTCTCAGCGTATGTGCTGGGCAGCCCTTCAGTATGGTTCGATAATGACTACTTACTGTCGCTGGCTATGCAAGGCCCAGAACATAAAACCAAGGTGTATCTTAGTGTCGGTGGCTTAGAGACACCGAAATTCGGGGAGCGTGAAGACATGGTGAAGGGCGCTCAATTGCTCGCTGAAAAAATAACGGCTGGCGCATCAGAGAATGTAAAACTCAATTTTAAGATTATTGATGGCGCCACACACGCTACCGCATTTCCAACCACGTCCATACAAGGGCTCGACTGGATATACGGCAAGCATGAGTTTTAGCCCTCAATTAAGCGCGATTATTTAGCACTTCTACACGTGTTTGCCGCCTGTCCAGCCGCCTTGGGCGAGCACGTCTTCACCTAGCGCTTTGGGCGTGGCTTCTAAATCTGTGGCCATGGAATCATTCCAGCGGTTTAAAAAACCATATAAACAAATAGCGCCTAGAATTTCGACGATTTCATCTTCTTCCCAATAGGCTCGCATGCGGGCCATAAGTGGCTCATCCACCGCGTTCGGCACTGAACCTGCGGCAAGTGCATAATCAAGGGCTACGCGCTCTGCATCTGAATAAAGTGGGCTGGTTTGGTATTCCCACACTGCGGCGACCTTTTCATCAGAAATACCGTGAATTTTAGCGGCTATTAAGGAGTGCGCTTCACAGTATTGGCAACCTGCAGCCCGGCTTGAAAAGTGTGCCAATAGACGTTTGAAACCTAAATCAACCGTGCCGTCTTTTGCCATCACCGCTTTGGTTAGTACACCAAAACCGCGTACGATGTCTGGTCGGCGCTGCATCGTTAGCAAACTATTGGGTACAAAACCTAAAATTTGTTCAAAGATTGCGAAGTCTTCTGCTAATTCAGGTGTGGTTTCTTTGGGTAAAGGCTGCATATGGGCCATGGATTTTCCTCTCTTGTTATTGTTGGTATATTAATTTCGATGTGCGCATGGCAGCTTATATACACCGAACTTCTTTTGGGACTAACAAACTAAAAACCTTACATTTTATTCAGTGCCCATCATGTTCTATTCAGTCATCGCCATGGTATAATGCATACTTTTCGGTGTGAGTACATCCAGCCAACAACTTTGTGCTTTTTCATTTTGTCTCTCTAAGTTGGCAGTCATCGTTAAAACAGATTATCCAACATCCTGAAAATCACGCGGAATAAAGCATGAATGCATTGAATATCAAAGGGCTAACCAAAGTATATAAAGGTGGAACCCGAGCCCTTAATGGGATTAACTTAGCAGTGAAACAGGGGGATTTCTTCGCCCTACTCGGCCCAAACGGCGCTGGCAAATCAACCACAATTGGCATTATCAGTTCTCTGGTAAATAAAACCAGTGGCAGTGCAGACATTTTCGAATACTCGTTAGACGCACAACCCGTTGAAGCCAAATCTTGCATTGGCTTGGTGCCACAAGAATTCAACTTTAACCAGTTTGAAACGTTGACCCAGATCGTGGTTAATCAGGCGGGTTACTACGGTGTACCGCGCAATGTCGCCAAAGAGCGTGCCGAAAAATACCTTAAGCAATTGGACTTATGGGAAAAGCGTAACCAGCCTGCGCGCAATTTATCCGGTGGTATGAAGCGTCGCCTCATGATTGCGCGGGCCTTAATGCACGAACCTAGAATGTTAATTTTAGATGAGCCTACCGCAGGGGTGGACATCGAAATACGCCGCTCAATGTGGACTTTCCTAAAAGAGATTAACGAGCAAGGGATCACCATCATACTGACCACCCACTACCTTGAAGAAGCCGAAATGTTGTGCCGCAATATTGCGATTATCGACAAGGGTGTGATCGTGCAGAACACCAGTATGAAATCATTGCTTGCCACCTTAAATATTGAAACATTCATCTTTGATTTAGCAGGTGAGCATCAGAATATTGCACTATCAGGCTTTGAATATCGTTTATTGGATGCCCACACGTTAGAAGTGGACGTGGCCAAAGAAGAGAGTTTAAACAACGTTTTTGAGCAGCTATCAAGCCAGCAAATACAAGTATTGAGCATGCGCAATAAATCGAACCGCTTAGAGGAGTTATTTGTACGCTTAGTAGAATCGGGCCGCGAAGAGCTAGCGAATAGCGAACAAAAAAAGAAGGAGTTAGCGAATGGGTAATCGCACCATGATTGCGCTGCAAACACTGTGGATAAAAGAGTGCACTCGCTTCTTGCGTATTTGGATACAAACGCTTGTGCCACCAGCGATTACGATGTCCTTGTACTTTGTGATATTCGGTAACTTAATTGGCAGTCGCATCGGCCAAATGGGCGGCTTTAGCTACATGGAGTTTATTGTACCTGGGCTGATTATGATGGCAGTGATCACCAATTCATATTCAAATGTATCCTCCTCTTTTTACAGTGCTAAGTTTCAGCACAACATTGAAGAATTGTTAGTGGCACCCATTCCAAACTGGGTGATCATAGCGGGTTTTGTGGGCGGCGGGGTCGCACGGGCGATACTCATTGGTATTATCGTGACATGTGTATCCATGTTGTTTGTCGATATAAGCCTGCACAGTATTCCCATTATTATCATTACCTTGCTATTAACGTCGATTTTGTTTGCTACCGCAGGCTTAATTAACGCCATATTTGCTAAGTCGTTCGATGATATCAGCGTGGTACCTACCTTCGTGTTGACGCCATTGACCTACTTAGGCGGGGTGTTTTATTCGTTAACATTGTTGCCTGAATTCTGGCAATGGGTCAGTAAAATCAACCCTATCGTGTACATGGTGAATGGCTTCCGCTATGGGTTTTTAGGGGTGTCTGACGTGGATTACATGTACTCATTGGGTTTGTTAGTGGTATTTAATGTGGTGTTGCTAGGTTTTGCGTATTCACTGATTAATCGCGGCGTTGGCATTAGAAGCTAGGTGAAATAACAAACGTGAGTCATAACTATTCTGCGCCCGAAGGCAATTCTCGGCATATCGATAGCAATCAAACTGGGGTGCATGAAAAGCTCCCAGATTTGGTTGCTCGTCACTTGCAACACGCCAGCCAGCGCCCATTGACGGAACATACCTTACAAGCATTTTCCCAAGCGCAAGACTGGCTAGGTGATTGGCAAGGGCCGCTGATTTTAGATGCATGCTGTGGTGTAGGCGAAAGCACCGCACACATTGCCAATCAGCACCCAGAGGCCAAAGTCATAGGGGTCGACAAGTCAGCGCTGCGCGTGGGCAAACATGAGCATTACAGTCTAAAGCAGGATAATGCCTTGATACTCAGAGCGGATCTAAATGACTTCTGGCGTTTGGCGGTGAAAGCCGAATGGCGTTTGAGTAAACACTTTTTGCTCTACCCTAATCCTTATCCTAAAGCAGCGCATGTGCAAAGACGTTGGCACGGCAGCCCAGCATTTGCAGAAATCGTTAAATTGGGCGGGCAACTTGAAGTGCGTAGCAACTGGCAAATTTACATTCAGGAATTTGCTTTGGCCCTTGAGCTAGCAGGGTTTAGCGCAGACATGAAGCAATATCACCATGCGCAAGCTATCACCCCATTTGAACGCAAATATTGGGCTAGCGGCCAACAGAGTTGGCGAGTGATTAGCCAGTTGTAATCGCGGTTTGATACACAGTTGTCACTGCAGTTTATCTAACGCTCTTTAGTGTGCTTGCGCCTTCGGTTGGCTGAAATAAAAGCCTTGGGCGTAACGCACATTAAGATGTTTAAGCAGGTTTAATTGTGCTTCACTTTCAAGGTGTTGAGCGACTAAATCAATATTTTTACGTCGCCCCTGTTCGCACAGTGCCTTGATCACGGTTTGTGCTTTTTCATTTTTGGCTAAATCTGCCAACACTGGGCCTGAAATTTTCACCCCACTGATCGGTAAAGCGAGTAAATGCTCTACCTGCCCTACATCTGGCTCTAGATTATCAACGAACAAGCTCAAGCCCAGCTTTTTACATAACAAGGAAAACGTTTCAAAGGTGTCTGTGTCTGCCAACACGTTTTGCGCAGTCACTTCTAATGCCACCCGCTGAGGGTTGGGGTAGCTCTGAGCTTGATTGCTTAAAAACCTATGAATGCCCTCGTCTTGCATATCGGCTAGGCTAATGTTGATATTCCACGGCATGTCTCGCTCGCGAAAATACTGTGCACTGCGATTAAAAATCGTTTCTGTCAATTGCGAGCGACTCTCTTGTCGGTCAACCAAGTACAGGAACTCAGTGGGAATAAACGGATGTTCACCTAAGGTAATTAAACGGGCTAAGCATTCATAGCGCCAAACCTGATTAGTGGATAAATCCATAATCGGTTGGAAGAAGGGCACGACATTGTCGAGGTTGAAGCTTTCTGTGACTGTAGAAACTTTCATAATAGACAGCATTTTTTCTTTATACTATAGCAAGTTAGCGCCCCAAGGCTAGGGTTGATAGCGCAACTTTTGTACACATTTTCGAATATTTCTGGTCGCCACACACTCTGTTACGTAAAAGGAGTCCTTAAAAAGCGACTTTCTCCCCTTATAAACGCGGTGTTTATGTTGGTCTAGATGAAAAATTCATGTAAAGTTCGCGACCTGAAAGTTTTCATATGAGGTGTCAAGAGTGGCCGTAGCTGAAGTCAGTTTAGAGCATTTGTTTAGAGTGTTTACCATGCCCGAAGGTAAAGATTCTAAATTGGCTCAAATTGAGCAGCATCTGTCAGATAACTTGGCTGATTTTTTGTCTCAACACGTGGTGACCAAGGTCACGTCACTTGAGCAAATCGAACAAAGTTTCGCTGAATTTAATGTGCCTGAACACCCAGAGTTTGTCTCGGAGCACGCCGCTAATTTACTCGAGAAGTTAGTCGCTAATTCTGTTAACACCTATTCGCCAACGTTTATCGGGCACATGACCTCTGCCTTACCTTATTTTCATTTATCGTTAGCTAAATTATTAGTTGGCTTAAATCAAAATTTGGTCAAAATCGAAACCTCTAAAGCCTTTACGCCTTTGGAGCGTCAAGTATTGGGCATGATGCATGAACTGGTGTATGCCCAAAAAAGTGACTTTTATAACACCTATCTACATAACGCTAATCACGCGCTTGGTGCATTTTGCTCTGGCGGCACGATAGCGAACGTAACCGCCTTGTGGGTTGCACGCAACAAAGCTTTAGCCGCCGATGGTGTATTTAAAGGGGTGGCCCGTGAAGGCTTAGCGGCAGGTTTAGCTCATTATGGCTATAAGAAAATGGCAATTTTGTCATCTCGCCGCGGTCATTACTCTCTGTCAAAATCTGTAGATATACTCGGGTTAGGCCGTGAACAACTCATCACGCTAGACTGCCCTACACAGCGTTTGTCGCCTGAAAAGGCACTTGCCTTCGGTAAAGAATACGCAGAACAAGGCAATAAAATTCTTAGCATAGTTGGCGTTGCTGGCACCACAGAAACAGGCCATGTAGATCCATTAGATGAACTGGCTGACGTTGCCCAAGAGTTAGGTTGCCACTTTCATGTGGACGCGGCCTGGGGCGGTGCTACGTTATTCTCAAGCACCCATAGAAAGATCCTAAAGGGAATTGAACGCGCAGATTCAGTTACCATAGATGCGCACAAGCAAATGTATGTGCCTATGGGCGCGGGTATGGTGTTGTTTAAAGATCCTAACGACAGCAATGCAGTACGTCACCATGCAAACTACATACTACGAGCTGGCTCAAAAGACTTGGGAGCCACGACATTAGAAGGCTCGCGTAACGGTATGGCCATGATGGTATATGCGTCTTTGCATATATTTGGTCGCCAAGGTTACGAATTGTTGATTGATCAAAGTATCGAGAAAGCGAAAGTTTTCGCTCGAATGATCCAGTCTCACCCAGATTTCGAGTTGATTACGCACCCTACTTTGTCGTTACTTACTTATCGAGTGAATCCCCAAGAGGTGCAGCAACAGGTCAAAGCCGACTCTTCGTTAAACGTAAAATTTAATGAAAAACTCGATAAACTCACCGTATATGTACAAAAGCAGCAACGTGAGGCGGGTAAGTCTTTTGTGTCGCGTACCCGCTTACAGACTCAAACTTACGGCGATCAAACCATGACAGTGTTTCGTGTGGTATTAGCAAATCCGTTAACCACTGAAAATGATTTACAAAACATCCTGGATGAGCAAATCGCGATTGCCAGCAAAAGCCAAAACTGGGCTGAGTTAACCGAAAAGGTAATCTAGTTGGCTTTGTCGGACCCCACTAAAAAGGCCGTTAGTTCACACTAACGGCCTTTTTGCTAATGAAGGTGACAGTAATGGCTGTTAGGCCAACGAAACCTGCAAATTGTCGATTAAGCGGGTACGGCCTAAAAAAGCGGCTGCCAAGATAACGACGTTAGTTTCTTCATGCCCAGGCTGTAAAAGCGTATCGGCTGAACGAATTTCAATGTAATCGATACTAAAGCCCGCTTCGGCAAGCTGCTCACAGCACTCACTGGTAATACGTGAAAAATCACGACGACCTGATTCAATCTTTTGCTGCATCTCTTGTAAGCGCGTATACAAAGTGGGGGCAAGCGCACGCTGCTCAGCATTTAGATACTGGTTACGCGAGCTCATGGCCAAACCATCAGTTTCACGAGTAGTCTTTACACCATGCACGGTTAAGTTCATCGACAGGTCGGTGACCATGGCTTTAATGACTTGTAGTTGCTGAAAGTCTTTTTCACCAAAGAACGCCATATTCGGCTGAACCATGTTGAACAGCTTACACACTATCGTTGCCACACCGCGGAAATGCCCAGGACGACTCGCACCGCAAATCATGTAGGAAATACCCGGCACTTCTACGAACGTTTGCTGCTCCAAGCCACGAGAGTAAATATCCTTCACTTGCGGAGTAAAGAGTACATCTACCCCCATCTCGCTAAGCACATTACGATCGTTCTCTAATGTGCGCGGGTACGCTTCTAAATCTTCATCTGGTCCGAATTGTAATGGGTTGACAAAGATCGATACCACCACAATATCAGCCTTTAATTTAGCTTCTTTAACCAAATTAAGGTGACCTTGATGTAAGTTGCCCATGGTGGGAACAAAAGCTATCACTTTGGAATCTGCCTGCCAGCTGCGGCGCACATCGCGCAAGCTAGCAATATTACTGATCACTCGCATACTTGACTCACTTACTGAAACTATGGGCTTCAGACGGGAAAGAACCGTCTTTCACTTCTTCTATATACTGACTCACCGCTGTGCGCATATCGCCAGTCTCTTGAAGGTAGTTTTTTGAAAATTTTGGCATGTAATTGGCGCTGATACCAAACATGTCGTGCATCACTAAAATTTGTCCGTCGGTTTCTGGACCCGCGCCAATTCCTATAACCGGAATATCAACTGCTTGAGATATCGCACCTGCCAGTTCTGTCGGTACGCACTCAAGTACCAACAACTGTATACCCGCCGCTGCCATTTCTTTGGCCTGTTCGAGCATTTGCTCTGCTTGCAGATCATCGCGGCCTTGTACCTTAAAGCCCCCGAAAACGTGTACTGACTGAGGTGTTAAGCCTAAATGACCGCAAACAGGGACACCACGCTCATTTAAACCTTGAATGCTCTCAAGTAACCAGCGACCGCCTTCAAGTTTGACCATACTTGCACCAGCAGCCATTAGCTTTGCCGCGTTCAAGTAGGTTTGCTCTGGGGTGGAATAAGACATAAACGGCATATCTGCGATAACAAATGCGCGCTCAACGCCTTTACGCACAGCCCGAGTGTGATAGGCCACATCATCAATGCTGACGCCTAATGTATCGTCACAGCCTTGCAAAACCATGCCCAACGAGTCACCAATCAGCAGTACGTCTATCCCTTGCTCATCAAACAATTTTGAGAAGCTCGCATCATATGCGGTAAGCGCACTAATTTTTTCGCTTTGTTGCTTCATTTTCAACAACGTGGAAGTTGTGACTTTTTTCATTTTGAATCACTCCAGTACGATGAACACTAAATAGAGCTTGAGTAAATCAGGCACTATACGGATTTTTTAGCGGATTTCTATCACACTCATTTATAGGGTAATTTTTCCAACCCATTGAGGGGGCAGTTAATGAGCAATTCGGTCAATTTAGTGCCGTTTGGTAGTTGTAATTCGGGGGCAATTTCATGCAAAGGATACAAAACGAACTCTCGCTCTTTCATACCGTAATGTGGCACAGTAAGTTCAACTGAATCAATAATTTGAGTACCAAAAATAAGAATATCTAAATCTAAAGTACGCGGCCCCCAACGCTCTGCTTTACGCACACGACCATGCTCAAGCTCAATTTTTTGTAAGCAATGGAGAAATTCGAGAGCTTGCATTTTTGTTTGCACTTCAACCACCGCATTAACATAGCTAGGTTGGTCTTGTGGTCCCATAGGGCGACTGATATACAAGCTCGAGGTGGCCGATATATGTGAAGCAGGCAATAACTCAATTGCCCGTAATGCTTGGCTTATTTGTTGTTGAGGCTGGGCCAAATTGCTCCCTAGCCCAACATAAACTTGGCTCATTGGGCGGCTTTCTTCTTGCCTCTGTAGCGGCTTCTGCGCTTAGGTGCACCGCCGCCTTCTTTCTCGCGTAGCGTTTTTAACATCCCTTGGCGCTGCTCAGGATTAACGTTTTGAAAATCTGTCCACCACTGAGCTAATGTGAGTAGCTCACCGCCTTCGATCTGCCCACGAATAAGCAAGAAATCATAGGCAGCCCTAAATTTAGGGTGTTCAAGCATTTGAAACGCTCTGCGTCCGTATCGCTTAGGAAGACGTTGTTGCAACTGCCAAATCTCGCGCACTGTGATGGTAAAACGTTTGGGGATCATAATGCGTTGAATTTGACGATGCAGCACATCACTCAAGGCTAAATTAAACGCGTCAAAGTGGTTTAGGCCACCTTCCACCATATGTTGCTGACAACGCTCTTCTAATGGATACCATAACAAGGCTGCAAAAATGAACGCTGGGGTCACTTTCATATCCGAGTTAATACGGTTATCCGTATTCATCAGCACTTGCTCAATAAACGCAAGTTCACGACTATTTTGAGATTTTAGTAAAGGGGTAAGCTGAGGGAACAACTGTTCAAATAAACCGAATTCGTTGAGTAACTTGTAGGTTTCTAGTCCTTGGCCCGATAACAGTAGCTTTAGTACTTCTTCAAACAAACGCGCTGGAGGAATATTCGCCATTAATGGGGCGAGTTCGTACATCGGCTTGGCGGTTTCAGGGCTTATTTTCATACCCAATTTCACAGCAAAACGCACCGCACGTAACATACGCACCGGATCTTCACGGTAACGAGTAGCAGGGTCGCCAATCATAGTGATTTGACGCTTTTTAACTGCTTCCATGCCGTTGGCAAAATCATGAATACTGTAATCAGCGATGTTGTAATACATCGCATTAACGGTGAAGTCACGACGCTCTGCGTCTTCTTCTATGCTGCCAAACACGTTGTCACGAAGCAACTGGCCATGATCGCTTTGCTTGCTCAAATTCTGCTCTTTGGCATTTTCGTCTTCAACAGGGTGATGACCACGAAAAGTGGCAACTTCGATAACTTCTCGACCAAACACCACGTGCGCTAAACGAAACCGACGGCCAATTAGGCGGCAGTTTCTGAACAATTCTTTGACCTGTTCAGGAGTCGCGTCTGTAGTGACGTCAAAATCTTTGGGTTTTTTACCCAATAGAATATCGCGCACGCAGCCACCAACTAAAAAAGCTTGATAACCGTTATTATGCAGACGGTACAGCACCTTTAGCGCGTTATCGCTAATGTCACTGCGGGATACCGGATGTTCAGCACGGGGAATAATGTTGGCAACAAGAGTGGTTTTAGCTGTGCTCGGCGTACTTTTAAACGCCTCTTTAACCTTGTTGATTACGCGAGAAATAATAAGTTCAGCTCCAATATAAAGGATTACCCAAAACAGGTTTTTTAACGCGTGGGATCATAACCTGTCTTACGCGTCAATTCTATTGTCAAACGCACTCGCATCGTTTGCGATAAGTGCTATGTGCCAGTTGTTCAGTGCGAATTCTAAAATATCGTTCACCGTGGCATTATTCAGCGACCTAGGAACCGGCAAACCTAAGACCTCAAGAGCCCTGCATAAATTGCTATTGGCAACAGCATCATTTAACCCTAGGGCATGGTTTTGCTTACTCAGTTTTTGACCGTTATCTCCCATCACAAGTGGTAAATGCAGGTATGCGGGGGGTAGTTGGTCAAACAGTTGATATAAAGCTAGCTGATATGCGGTAGAGGGCAGAATATCTGCACCTCGCACTACTTCGGTCACGCCAGCGTATATATCATCCACGACCACAGCTAATTGATAGGCATATAACCCATCTTTGCGGCGCAAGATAAAATCATCACAGGCACCTTTTGCAAACGAAACCGCCCCTAATGCTAAATCTTGAATATGCTGCCCCCCCAAAGTATTCCTCAGGACAGTGGCACATTCATCTTTTGCCAAGGCTAACTGCGCGCAGGGGCAAGGTTGCCCTTTAGGGTTGGCGAGTCGTTGCTTTCTATTACATTGGCAACAATAACTATGACCATTTGCCTGCAGCCAATTGAGTGCTTGCTCATATCGTTCGTGACTGTCATGTTGATAAGTTACTTCGTCGTCCCATAACAGCCCGTGACGAACGAGTGACTCTTTTATGAGATCATCTGCACCAGCGAGCGCTCGTGGGGGATCAATATCTTCTATGCGTAGTAACCATTTCCCGTCCATTTGCCGCGCACGTATATAACTGCCTAAAGCGGCCACGAGGGAACCTAAGTGCAATGGTCCAGAGGGGGATGGCGCAAACCGACCTACATAAGAGGTATCTTGATTACGGCGCTGTGCAACGAAAGGTAAATTCATTAACCTAAGTAACGTGTAAACATAAAAAAAGCTGCATTGAGCAGCTTTTCTTTATTTATCAGTATTAACCTTGTAGCTGCTTTTCTTTAATTTCAGCTAGGGTCTTACAATCGATACACATATCAGCGGTAGGACGGGCTTCTAAACGCCTAACACCAATTTCGATACCACAGGTATCACAGAAGCCAAAATCGTCTTCTTCGATACGCTTAAGGGTTTTCTCGATTTTTTTGATCAATTTGCGCTCACGGTCACGGGTTCTAAGTTCAATACTGAACTCTTCTTCCTGTGCTGCCCGATCGACTGGGTCAGGGAAGTTAGCCGCTTCGTCTTGCATATGATGCACAGTACGATCTACTTCTTGGCGTAATTGGTCGCGCCATGCTTTTAGCAACAAACGGAAATGCTCCATTTGTTTTTCATTCATGTATTCCTCGCCTGCTTTCTCCTGATAGGGAGTAAGACCAGCTAGGGCTAATAATCCGAGTGTTTTATTCGTATTTCCTGTTGGCATCAGCCAATTCTCCTTAACTACGAGCACAGGACGGTTTTGTGCAAGCGGGTATGTATAACAGAAAGAAATACCGCTGGCAATTCCACGCACTGACCTGCTATTCATGCTAAAAACCAAATTCCGACGGGCAATATGGCGATGTCGGCGAAAAAAGCAACTTATATTTTCATACAATCATGGGTAGTCGTTGATTTAGCGTAATATTTTGTTCGTTAATCGCACACGAGTAAGCTAACACTTCTACCCCAACGTCAACAGCATGCTTAAACATTTGCGCATATTTTGGATCAATATGTTCTGCAATTTTAACGCTTTGAATGCCACTGTGCTGCACACAAAAGAGTAAAACAGCGCGATACCCCTGTTCGACCATAGCGGCAAGCTCACGCAAATGCTTTTGACCGCGTACCGTTTTCGCGTCCGGAAAGTACCCCTGCCCCTCTTCCAATAAGGTCACCGATTTGACTTCAACATAGCAATCTTTCTTATCGCTACTACTTAGAAGAAAATCAATTCTGCTGTTTTCATGCCCAAAACGCACTTCAGGACGAACGGTTTCATATCCCTGCAACTCTTGAATAGCGTGTGTTGCCAATGCCTCTGCAACTATTTTGTTTGCGTTATTGGTATTGATGCCAATCCAATGGCCTTGATGCGTTACTCCTAACTCCCAAGTATAGCCCAGTTTGCGCTTAGGGTTATTACTTGGGGAGAGCCAAACCTGCATCCCGGGTTCAGCACATCCGGTCATTGCTCCGGTGTTAGGACAGTGCGCAACGACCTCTTCACCGTTTAACAACGTAACGTCGGTTAAAAATCGTTTGTAACGTTTAACCAATATCCCTTCAATCAAACTGTTATAAAATTGCATTCATCACCATACTGTTTATCGTTACAAAGTTGTTATGATATCGGCTTACTTTTCTTAGGAGTGTTTTATGTCTCGACTTTCTATCCAACTGTCTAACGCGCCAGCACCTGCCCACTGGGGTAAAAACGCTGTACTCTCGTTCGACAATGAAAGCGCTACAATCCATTTATTATCAGATGATCCTCAAAACCGAACCATTCGCCGGGCAGCGCGCATTTTAGACGGTTTAAATTTAGATTTCGTGACTTTATGCGGTAAGTGGCATATCGAACAGCAATGGGCGTTTGCTTACAGTTTCACGAACACCAAAAAACAACACCATATTCAATGGGTTGATGATGAGAATAGCGACACGCTAACGCAGCGCTACCAAGCCTTGGTTTTTACCCGTAATCAAACAAATGCCACCCCTGAAGACCTCTCCCCTGAAAAGCTAGCGAGCACCAGTGTTGAGTGGCTAACCAGCCTAAGTCCAAGTCACGTCACTGCAAAACAATGGGTGGGCGAAGAACTTGTCGAGCAACAATGGCATGGCTTGTACAATGTGGGCCGAGGTAGCCAGCGCCCGCCGGTCATGCTTGAAGTAGATTTCAACCCTACTGACGATCCTCTTGCGCCTGTTAGTGCTGCGTTGGTTGGCAAAGGCATCACCTTTGACAGCGGCGGTTATAGCATTAAAAGCAGTGAAGGTATGCTGCACATGAAATGTGATATGGGCGGGGCGGCTATGGTAACAGGCGGCTTAGGCTTAGCGATTATGCAAGGTCTAAATAAACGAGTGAAACTATATTTGTGCTGTGCTGAGAACCTTATAAGCGGTCACGCTTACAAATTAGGCGACATCATCACCTATAAAAATGGCACGACAGTAGAAATCGTCAATACCGATGCAGAAGGTCGTTTAGTGCTAGCTGACGGTCTGATGGCAGCCAGTGAAACTCAGGCCCCCTTGATTATTGATGCTGCGACCTTAACCGGTGCTGCAAGTGCTGCGTTAGGTCGTGATTACAATGCGCTATTTGCCTTGGATAAAAACTTGATGCAACGCGTGCTAGGTTACGCCAGTGAGGAAAATGAACCCGCCTGGCCTTTGCCTCTTGAGCTATGGCATCAAGAAAAGTGTCCATCAAATTATGCAGATACTGCCAATAGCCGTGCACAAAAAGGGGGTGGCGCGGGCGGCGCATCAAACGCGGCGGGATTTTTGTCTCGGTTTGTGGGTAATAAGGGACAAGGTTGGTTACATATGGATTTAGCCGCCGCATTTAATGACAGCGCTGATGCTTACACACCCGCTGGCGCGTCTGGCTTGGGTATTAGAACCATAGCCAAAGCACTATTGTCTGAATAATCGCCCTTATTTTTAGACTTTATTAGCAGATGCAAAACAGACTTAGGTACGCTGGTCGTACCTAAGGTTACTGAAATAGCACTTTAGATATCAAGACGTTCACAGCCCACCTAAGCGCTCAGCCAACACTTTGTATTTCTCTACGTCGGCAGAATTAAACAGCGGTTTTCCCTGTTCGTCTTTATCAACGGCAATCAACAAACTTTCACGCTCTAGCCGCTCAACACGTATCACTTCGACGCCCAAAAAATTCGCTACTTCATCCACTGTCATCACACTCATTTTTTGATCCTTCTTTCAATTAAAACGCCAAATACTGGCATGGGTACTTCTCGTTAGCAAAGTTCTGTTAGTCAACCATAGCAAAGAATTTACCCTTGAGCTGTTGATCTTTGGCAACTTAAAATAATAAAAATAGATAAATCTTTCAATCAGATGGGCTGAGCAGCATAGTTGTTATACACTTGCGCTATCACCCCTTTGTGAAATTACCTACCAATAGAGTAGCATTATGGATACTTGGTCTGCGGCCATTACATTATTTTTGATTATGGACCCACTTGGTAACCTTCCTGTGTTCATGTCTGTGCTAAAAACGATTGAGCCCAAGCGACGCCGTATCGTTTTGATCCGCGAATTGATTTTTTCGCTGTTGATCATGTTGGGATTTTTATTCAGCGGTCAGGCTGTATTAGATTTTCTAAGCGTCAAACAAGAAACGGTGAGCATCGCTGGTGGTATTATTTTATTTTTGATTGCCTTGAAAATGATATTCCCTCAACCAGGTGGGGTAACAGGACTGCCGGCAGGTGAAGAGCCTTTTATTGTCCCTTTAGCCATTCCTATGGTCGCTGGACCGTCCATTCTCGCAGCCTTAATTTTGTTGGCCAATCAAGATCACAGCCGCATGCTGGATTGGTCTTTAGCACTTTTAGCTGCTTGGTCCGTCAGTGCGGTGATATTGATGTTTTCGAGTGTATTTCATCGCGTATTGGGCGAGCGCGGACTTATCGCTATTGAGCGTTTGATGGGCATGATCTTAATTATGATTTCAATTCAAATGCTGCTAGATGGCATCGGAAAATTCTATTCGCTGGTGTAATCGGCGAATCAAAGAGGTAAAAATGAAAGACAATAAACTAACTATTTTCCAACAAGTTAGAGATTTAGAAACGTGGCAATCTGTTGCTTTCTCAGCAGCATTGCTAGAACGCATGCTACCCAACTACCAGCTTTTTTGCGAAGCCACTGAATTTGCCGACCCAAGTCCATACCGCAACAGTTTGAACGTGATTTGGGAATGGCTCGCTCACCCCAAAACCAAAATTAATTTTGCCGCACAACTTGAAAAAGTTGAAGCAAGCGTGCCTGACCCAAACGATTACGACAGTATTGGGGTATATCCTGCCATTGATACCGCTATGTCAATGTCAGCGCTTATTCTGCTATTGATGGAAGAAGACCTGCAAGGCGCCGTTGTGGTCAGCAAACTTGCTCAAGGCACGGTAGAAGCTTTTGTCGAAGCAACTTCTGAAGCAGAAATAAGTGTCGAAGAGATAAAGCAACACCCACTGATGCAATGGGAAATTGAAATCCAACAAGAATTACTCACGTTTTTGGCCAACAGCCCAAAAAATGGCGATACCTGTAAAGCCCTTAAAGACATCTCCATTGGTGAGGGCATGAGTAATATCGGCATTGATATTACCCCATAGTAGGTTCTTTAAGGTTGTAAATGCCCCAACGAAATTATCTGAAGCACTAGCCTTGATACAGTCTCGCGGTAACTTGGCTAGTCTGATTTTCTTTCAATAAGCGCCAACTAGGCGGCACTTTATACTGAGCATTTTGCGTTTCGCATTCGATATAAACCAAGCCCTCTTTGGCCAACAAACTGTTCTGCTCGATACCATCGATCGCTTTAGGAATTAAGCTTTTGTTAAAAGGCGGGTCTAAAAAAATCAAATCAAATTTGTCGTTTAGCTGACTCAGGTAACCTAGGGAATCGCCGCATAGCACCTGTGCACTCTCTTTAGATGCTTTGAGCGTGTCGAGATTTTGCTGCAAACTTCTAGCGACTTTTTTGTCTAACTCAATAAACGTCACACGCTTGGCATACCGAGAAAGCGCTTCGAAACCTAGGCCACCGCTGCCTGCAAATGCATCTAAGCAATGACTGTCTTGGGTATGCGCCATTAGCCAGTTGAATAATGTTTCTTTGTTTCTGTCTGTTGTGGGGCGCAGCCCTTGAACATCCATGACAGGCAATTTTCGCCCGCGCCATTGCCCGCTGATAATACGAATTGCACCATTGGTGGCTTGAGTCTTTTTTACGTCTCGCTTCATTTATAGTAGGAATGTTATCATTGCTGCAAAGATACGTAAGTGTACTCAATTAATTCAACGATTTTCCAAGGATTTCTATCTAATATGTCCAAGTTTTTCGGTTGGCTCAAAAAAGACAAGCCTAAGTCAGAGCCACAAAATCCCCCAAAGAGCACACCAGAAGAAGCCCAAGAGGCACAATCACAAATCGACGATAACAGCGATGAGCGCCTTCTTGAGCAAGCGGATGAGCACGCAAAACTGCAAAAAATTGATGATTATGCTGCCACAGAAGTAGAAAGCCCTTCTCACGGGCAACCTGCAGTGGAAGTTGAGCATACCTTGGAAGAGCGTGCTGATACTGAGCACGACCAAAACATTATTCAAGTTGAAACCCCAGCCTCGGTTATTGACGCCAGTGAAGACGCTATCACCAGCAACGTGGAGCCTGTGTCAGTTGCTGCATCAACTGAACCGTCTGAAGTATTTGAGGCCACGACAGAAATGTCTGAGGCAGAGCTTCAACCTGTTGTTGAACATGAGCTAGAATCCCAGCCTGAGCTGGTGCCAGAGTCAAAGGCGAAGCCTGAAGAAGAACCTGAAAAACCAGTCAAAATGGGGCTGTTTGCCAAGTTAAGACAAAGCCTCTCACGTACGAAAGAAAACCTCGGCAGCGGCTTTATTAGCCTGTTTCGCGGTAAAGCCATCGATGATGATTTATTCGAAGAATTAGAAACTCAATTGTTGGTCGCCGATGTAGGAATCGATACCACCAGCAAAATTATCTCTAGGCTAACAGACGGCGCTAAACGCAATCAGCTAAAAGACGGTGAGGCGTTGTATCAATTGCTGAAACAGCAAATGAGCAACATATTACAAGAAGTCAGCCAGCCCCTTGAACCGAAAAGCGAAGATGGCCCATTTGTTATCTTAATGGTGGGAGTAAACGGCGTAGGTAAAACAACCACCATCGGTAAAATGGCGAAACAGTTCCAATCTCAAGGCAAAAAAGTCATGTTGGCTGCCGGTGATACATTCAGAGCCGCAGCAGTTGAACAACTGCAAGTATGGGGTGAGCGTAATAACATTCCTGTGATAGCGCAGAAAACCGGTTCAGACAGCGCATCTGTTATTTACGATGCATTAGAGTCTGCCAAAGCGCGTAATGTGGATGTGCTAATCGCCGATACCGCGGGGCGATTGCAAAATAAAGATCACTTAATGGAAGAGCTGAAAAAAGTGGTACGGGTGATGCGCAAAATTAACCCAAATGCGCCTCATGAAGTTATGCTGACACTCGATGCGGCCACAGGCCAGAATGCCGTCAGCCAAACCAAGTTATTCAACCAAGCGGTTGGACTAACTGGAATCACATTAACCAAGCTAGATGGCACCGCAAAAGGTGGGGTGATTTTTGCTTTAGCGGATCAATTTAAAATCCCTATTCGTTATATCGGTGTAGGTGAAGGCATCGACGATTTACGTCCGTTTGCCAGTGACGAATTTGTTGAGGCACTCTTCGCTGAAAACGGCGTTGAAAATAGCGCTGAAAGCACGACCTAAAACGAGACTTAAGCAGAGTTTGCAATAACAAACGATGCCGCTAACAGCCTGATTAAGCGAAGAGTGATTCAATGATCAAATTTCAGCAAGTAAGTAAAACCTACCCTGGCGGGCAACAAGCGCTGCGCAAGGTAGACTTTCATGTAGAGCCCGGAGAAATGGCATTTTTAACGGGTCATTCAGGTGCCGGTAAAAGTACTTTGCTGAAATTAATCAGTTTGATGGAACGCCCCACTGTGGGTCAGGTATTAATTAATGGGCATGACTTAAATAGTATTAGTCGTCGCCAAATTGCCTATATTCGTCGTGACATAGGCATGATTTTTCAAAGCCATCAACTATTGATGGACAAAAGCGTATTCGACAATGTCGCACTGCCACTCATTATTGAGGGTTATTCACACAAAGAAACCACCAAACGAGTGCATGCAGCGCTTGAAATGGTTGGCCTTAGAGACAAAGCAAAAAATCTTCCCATTATGCTATCAGGCGGTGAGCAACAACGCGTAGGCATTGCTCGCGCAGTTGTGAATAAGCCGCCACTATTGTTGGCTGATGAGCCCACGGGTAATTTGGATCCGAAGTTGTCCATGGAAATTATTCGATTGTTTGAAGATTTCAACCAGGCGCGCGTATCCGTGTTTATCGCAACCCACGACTTGGGTTTGATCGCGCGCATGAAATATCGAACTCTGACCCTCAAAAATGGGCAAATGATCACCGATGGCCTATCCCAAGATTTTTAACAAAAACGCAGAAACAACAGTCTGGTTCTGTAATGGCTAGCGACACATTTATAAGTGAGTTTGAAGAATGAGTTTATTATTTAAAGGGCGAGCCCAGGGCGCCCAGCTAAGTCAGGTTTCTATCATTCAACGCATTCAAATGTTTTTTCTCAGTCATGTTCGCCAAGCATTAGGCAGTTTGGGGGAATTGTGGCGCTCTGGCGCGGCTTCACTGATGACCATAGGCGTGTTGGGGTTGAGCATCACACTGCCTAGCACCTTATATATCCTAGTGAAAAATATTGAACAAGTGAGTTCGGGGTGGGATCAAGCCTCTGAAATATCCTTATTTCTAAAAGCTGAAACATCAAAACAACACATAGACCAACTTCTGACCCGTATAAATTCTTGGCCTGAAGTGAGTAAGGTGACTTATATCCCTGCGGATGACGCGCTAAATGAGTTTAAAGCGTTGTCGGGATTCGGCGATGCTATCGCGTATTTAGATAAAAACCCATTGCCACCAGTTGTGCTTGTGGCGCCTAGCGAGAAACATGCTGGCCCTGTAGCGGCTCGTCTGTTGCTTGATAAGCTGCGCAAAGAGCGCGAAGTCGACATAGGAAAACTGGATCTGGAGTGGTTACAGCGCCTAGATGCACTCTTAACAGTAGCCAAAGAGTTAGTGACGATCATTGCGCTACTGCTATTTTTGGCAGTTATTTTGATTATCGGTAATACGATCAGGCTCAACATTCTAAGCAAAAAAGATGAAATACTAGTGATGAAATTAGTGGGTGCCACCGATGCCTTTATTCAACGGCCCTTTATGTACACTGGCTTCTGGTATGGTTTATTAGGCGGCCTATTAGCCTGGTTTACGGTAGTTGGCTTATTGTGGTGGATGAGCGCCAGCGTTGAGGCCGTGAGCGCCCTTTATCAAAAGCAATTCAATATTACCGGTGTCGACTTCAGCACCTTGCTTATTATGCTGTCAACTTCTGTGCTGCTAGGGCTAGTTGGCTCGATGATTTCAGTAAAACGACATGTGAGTGCTATCGAGCCAAAGTGAAGCTGTCTTAGGCGTACTAGAGAGGTCTCACCCACTGCGTTTAGTACGAATACCTTCTATCGGCCAGCGTTTACGCTCTTGATTCTGGAAAGTGTGGTGAAACAGACTGACGTAGACCGTTCCCCCACATAATGGCTTCATTGAACATACTGTGCAGACGTTTCTGGTCAATTTTCAATAACCCAGCGATACGTATCACTTTCAACCAATTCGCACTTTCAAACGCCCTCGCCAGAACTAAATAAATAGACAAGTCGTTCTGGCCACCGCTTAGAGCAAATTTCACTTCATCATCAATGGGTAACTGATTCAGCAGTGTGCCCATATCTTGGTCTAGTATTGCATCAAGCAAAGAGAACAAACCAACCAAAAAGCCCACTGGTGGGTTATCCCCTTTTTTGGCTTCTCGGGCAACTAAGTCGCAAAATTTCGCCCTTACAAGCGACAAGTGCAGCAACTCAATCGGCTTATCATCATTTAGATTGGCCAACGCTAACAGGGCCACGAACTTCTTAAGCTCGACTTCACCCATATAAGTTATTGCGTGGCGCAATGACGTGATCCTGTAGCGCTTATTCACCATAGGGTTGTTGACAAAGCGCAACAGCATATAAGACAAGCCAACATCATGCTCAATAACAGAATTCACACGCTCGATGTCAAAGGTTTCGCTAGAGCTGACACCCATAAGTTCCACTAACGTTAACTTAGAGGTGGGCAAATTTTGTTGCTTAATCGCCTCGGGCTTAGCAAAAAAGTAACCTTGGAAGTAATCAAATCCCATGTCTCGATATATTTCGAAATCTTGCTGGCTATCAATCTGTTCAGCCACCAACTTTACATTGGCATCTAATAACCTGGGCATACTCTTCGCCACACCATCGTAATCGCTTTGCATCACGTTCACTTTAACGATGTCAACAAATGGCAGAAAATCATTCCATTTGGGATCCAAGTTATGATCGTCCAAAGCGATAGTAAAACCTGAGCTCTTCACTTGCTGGCAGACTTCTAGCAAGGTATCGTGTGGCAATACAGCATCGGATAATTCAACGACGACGTTGGAGGGATCTAGAACAGAGGGTAAACCATTGATTAAGGTTTCTTTTTGAAAGTTAATAAATGATTTTTTATTGCAAGAGATCTCGTCTAATCCGAGGGTAAGGTAATGCTTAGCAATCAGTTTTTCGGTACGTTCGTCTCTTGCCGTATCTGGATAGCAGTTGTTCTTACCGTCACGAAAGAGTAACTCGTAGGCAAACACATCACGTTGGCGATCTAAGATAGGCTGGCGAGCAATAAAGGCGAACATTTACTTCCCTATGAAATCGTTTGAGTAAGGTCATTAAGCTTAAAGACGCAACGCACGGGAAGCGCTGCAAATAAATTTTTAGTACGTAGATGTACTTTCGTCTTTTTTGTTGAACAAAGTCAGACTAACAGACAAAATTAAACCTTGTAAATAAGACAAATCGTTGTTTTTACATCCATAAAACAAATAAGATCAATTTTGCTCGTGATACGTGAAGAACTTCCAGCATATGTAATAGAATATTAATATTGCAAAGATAGTGCTTGCGTACAATGGTAACTGTTATTATGGTGGCACCATTCGTTGTTCATGATATTCGAGCAACCCCCAAAAGTAGCGCTTTAATAACTTTTCAATTGATCTCGATCAACTAGAGCTTATATTTGTATAATATCTTACTGATAGATCAGCCGCTACATGAAATTTTTTCGCGTTTGAGTGGTCTATTACAGCAAATGTAAAACTCAATGCGGTTCTTGGTTGGCAAAGTCATTGCATGGTTCCAAGGACACAATGTTACACGAGGTGATTATGACAACAGATATGCGTGCACTAACATTAACCGTTCCACAGACCGGTAGCATCGAAACTTACGTGCAAGCTGTTAGCAGCATTAATATGCTCACAGCCGAAGAAGAACGTGGTCTAGCAGAACGTTTACAACAGGAAGACGACTTATTAGCGGCAAGAAAGCTAATCATGTCACACCTGCGTTTCGTTGTGCATATTGCAAAATCTTATTCTGGTTACGGACTTCCTCAAGCCGATTTGATTCAAGAAGGCAACATCGGTTTAATGAAAGCGGTTAGACGCTTTGACCCTACTGTAGGGGTCAGATTGGTGTCGTTCGCTGTACATTGGATTAAAGCTGAAATTCACGAATTTGTGTTGCGTAACTGGCGCATAGTGAAAGTTGCCACCACAAAGGCACAACGTAAGCTTTTCTTTAATCTACGTAAAAATAAAAAGCGTTTAGGTTGGTTTACTCATGCAGAAGTGCAGAAGGTGGCAAGTGACCTGGGAGTAAGTGAAAAAGAAGTATTACAAATGGAAGCTCGTATGAGCAGCCATGACCAAGCTTTTGATTTATCTGCAGATGATGATGAAAGCGGAAGCTTCGCGCCGGTACAGTTTTTAGAAGACAAAAGCGCAGATGTTGAAACTGACGTTGTTAACGCAGATTGGGACGCAACGGCTTCACAGAAGCTATATTCAGCGATTAAAACCCTTGATGAGCGTAGCCAGCATATCATTCAGACGCGCTGGTTAAGTGACGACAAAACAACGCTACAAGATTTAGCAGATAAATACCAAGTATCTGCCGAGCGTGTTCGTCAAATCGAAAAGAACGCTATGAAAAAATTACAGAGCGCTATGGCATAACTTAGTAATTCAGACACAAAAAAGCGCGTTATAAACGCGCTTTTTTATTGCCTTAAAAACAATCACTGCTTACTTATTGCAAACTACGCGCTTTCGGCGTCTTGTTCTTCAGTCTCAGGGGGTAAAATCCAATAAACTCCCTTAAACTCGGCAACGGCAGTGTCCCCATCAAGAATATCGACTTGTAATTTAATTTGGCATTTCTTGTCTTTCGCTAATGGCTCGAACTTGCCGCTCAGACTTTCGATGTGACATAAGGCTCTTGGCTGCATAGTGATGGGTTTGTGATAGTGAATATTACCATCTCCTAACACTATCTCCCCTGCAAGATTCTTCTCCTTTAATTGCAAAAAAATCATGCCCCAACCTGTCAAAGTGGCTAAGGAAAAAATACTGCCGGCGAACATAGTCCCGTGCAAATTGATATTTTTATTTAGCGAAGCTCGATTCTCTAATGTTTTACCAGAATACTGGTACAGCTTGATCCCCATCTGCTCGCTAATGGGGATAGTATCGTGCCATGTATCCTGTAACTTTTTACACCATTTTGGGTGCAACAAAATCGTGTTGTGGGCCAACAGACGCTTGACCATTTGTTGGCGTTTTAACTTCCCTAACTCAGTCGAGGCTTCTTTTTCTACTTCAAACCCACAACTCTCGAAAAACGGAGTAGAAAGCTCTCGGCTATTAGTGACGATGCGCACTGCGCCTTCTTGCCGCGCTACCGCTTCAAGTGAAGACATGATCATTTTGGCTAAGCCACGCCCCTGTGCATCATTAGCGACAGCTATATGGCGGACCTGAGCTTCCTCAGCGCTGTTCATATGTATCCGGCCAATGGCGATCACTTCACCTTTATTATTACGGATCATGCGATGTTCACTGACTTGCTCGTATTCGTCTTTTTCAGAGCCTTGAGGATAATTCCAAGGCTTTCGCAGCATTAACCAGCGAAATTCAAAATATGCTGCAAACTCCGCATCTGTTTCTGGGGTTTCAATCTTATACATTATTATGCATTTATCCTTATGGAGATATCGATAACCTGAGGCCAAATTATATCAGCCAGTCCACCATTAGATATTATTCACTGCTTGGTAGCAAATCAGACGTTTAAGGAGAACGTCACGGGGCCATCATTTATTAATCTAACTTGCATATCTGCACCGAATTTACCTGACTCACAGAGTATTTCACTGCTTCTCCCTAGTTCAACAAAGTAATTATACAAAGTTTCGCCCAATTCTGGCGATGCACCTTGAGAAAACCCAGGCCGATTTCCTTTGTTTGTCTGCGCCACCAAAGTGAACTGAGAGACCACGAGTAATCCGCCGCCGACTTGCTGAAGATTCAGGTTCATTTTACTGTCTGGATCGCTAAAAATGCGGTAATTCAACACGCGCTGAAACAGTTTTTTGGCCTTTTCCTCGTTGTCATCTTTTTCCACTCCAAGCAGCAGCAAAATCCCTTGATTAATCTCTCCAATGACCTCATTGCCAACACAGACACTGGCTTCGCTGACTCGTTGAATCAAACCAATCATTCCTGCTCCTTAATAAAATCAGCCATAGCGGTCGAAGCCAAACAAAGAGCGGCAGTAATTTTGGGTTCATTGGCGCTGTGGCCAGACTCGGGCACTATGGTAAGCTGACTTGCAGACCAAGCTTCGTTAAGTAAATAGGCACCTTGTATTTTGCACACACAGTCATAGCGACCATGAATGAGAGTTGCCGGTATATGACTGATTTTGTGTATATTTTTTAATATGTAATTTGGCTCAATAAAACAAAGATGCTTTATGTAATGGCACTCTAAAATAGCCAAACTAATGCCCCTGTGTACATCCGGGACCAACTCATCTTCATGTAATTTACAGTGCAATTTACTGATCCTGGCTTCCCACAAACACCATGCTTTAATGGCTGCCATTTTGTGCACTTCATCGCTGCCAGTAAACAGTTCATAGTACGCGTCAACTAACGACGTCGTAAGGGACTTATCTGCCACAGGGAGGATGAAATCTTGATAGTAGTCTGGGAACAGCTGCGCAGCTCCGCCTTTTTTATCCAGGTACCAATCGAAATCTTCTTCTCGCGCCAGGAAACTGCCTCTTAAGATCAGCCCTTTCACCGTTTCAGGATGCTCAATGGCAGCAAGTAGTGCCAATGTTGCCCCCCAAGAACCACCAAATAAGATCCACTGCTGGACACCCAGGTGCTTTCTGATCTGGGTAATATCACTTAGTAAATCTTGGGTAGTATTGTTCTTTATGCTACCGAATGGAGTGGATTGCCCGCTTCCCCTTTGGTCAAAGCCAATAATCCAGTACTTATCGGGATCGAAGAAGCGACGATAATTAGCAAACAGTCCTGCCCCTGGCCCCCCGTGTAGAAACAGCACAGGTATTCCTTTTGGGTTACCACTTTGTTCCAGATATAACGAATGATCGTCGCTAACCGCTAGCATTTCGCTGAAAAACGGTTTAATTGCAGGATAGAGTTCACTCATATAGGCAGCCACTTTGACATTATTTCTTCCAACCGATTACAGTAGTTTGTTAAAGTGTATCAACAATAATGAATTAATAACTTAGGGGCAACAAATGGCAGGACAAGGTTCAGGTGGAAATGTAATTGCAGCAATATGTAACTTGTTTTTTCCAGGATTGGGGCAATTAGTTCAAGGACGGATACTAGCAGCAATCATATTTTTTGTTCTGGTATGGACTAATTACGCCCTAGCAGCCACAGGTATTCTGTTTTTTATGGCAGTGTTCGGCTTCATCTTCCAAGTATGGTCGATTATTGATGCCGCTAAATACCGTGGTTAATTAACACTAAAGAGGTTTTGATGAAGAAAATAATACCAACAGTCTTTTTATTCACCCTGCTAACAGGTTGCCAAAGCGCCTATTATGCAGCATGGGAAAAAGTCGGCGTTGAAAAGCGCGATATCATGGTTGACCGCGTTGAAGATGCAAAAGAATCGCAGGAAGACGCCCAACAACAATTTAGCGATGCACTAGAACAATTTACCCATTTAATGAATTACGACGGTGGTGAACTGCAAGACGTATACGAGGAGTTAAAAGACCAGTACGAAGAAAGTAACCAAGCGGCAGCAGAAGTGACTAAGCGCATTAATAAAGTAGAAAGCGTAGCTGATGCGTTATTTGACGAGTGGGAAACTGAATTAGATAAGTATACTAATGACGGTTTACGCCGTGAAAGTGCGAGCAAGCTTAAAGATACCCAGCGCCGCTATGCCAGCCTGGTTAAAAGCATGCGCAAAGCAGAGGCAAAAATGGATCCTGTTTTATCTGCACTACAAGACAACGTGCTGTATCTAAAACATAACTTGAATGCGACTGCAATCGGCGCCTTACAAAGTGAGTTTAACGGCGTTAAAAATGACATCAATCAGCTTATTGCTGAAATGAATAACGCCATCAAAGAATCAAATGCGTTTATCTCCAGTATGCGAGATTAATTAGCATTAAATCCTACGCAGGCGATTGGGGGTCATCCTCATCGACCTGCGTAAAATTCTCTTTAGATTCTTCGTGAAAAAACACTTCAATCACATGGGTTAGTTCCGCCCCAAGCAACACCACTATCCACGACAAGTACACCCAAACGAATAAAATAGGAATAACGGCCATAGCGCCGTAAATCATTTGATAAGACGGGAAATGCGTTATGTAAAACGAGAATCCTTTCTTCGATAACTCAAACAGTAGCGCCCCCATGAACGCACCAACGAGGGCATGGCGAGGATTAATCCGCTTATTAGGGACAATCATATACAGAATAAAGAAAGCGCAGACGGACGCGATAAAAGGCACAATTTTGAGCATGGCGGTGGTTGCGCCCATGGTGTAGGCCTCAGCCGAATTGGCAAAAGCAACCAAATAAGAACTCATGATGACGCTTAGGCCAATTAACAAGGGGCCTAGCGTGAGGATCATCCAATAAATCGCAAACGTAAAAATGATCGGGCGCTCGCTTTTTGCCTGCCAGATGCGGTTCAAGGTTTTGTCTATATTCGAAATGAGCAACAAGGCCACTACCACCAAAGATAAAATCCCGATCGCACCCATTTTTGATGCGTTACCCACGAACTCGGCGACGTAGCCTTGAATTTGGTCTCCAGAAGTCGGAATAAAATTACCGAAGATCAGGGCTTCGATATCACCTCGCACCTCAGAAAAAGCAGGAAAGGCCGACAATATGGTGAAGAACACCATGATAAATGGCACTAGAGATAATAAGGATACATAGGCTAAATGCCCTGCTGACACCGTGATCCCATCTCGTTGGCAATGGTTTACAAACATACGAACAAAAATATTCGCTTTAGGTAACCAGCTCCTTAATACATCCGACCAAATAACCTTGGACTCCATACTTTTCCTTTACTCCAGGCTGAGAATTCAATCCTCTTAGTCTGCTCTAACGCCCAACATATGGCAAATAGCATAACTCAATTCACAGCGATTCAGAGTATAGAAATGAAAATCACGAATGCCTTCTTTTGCTAAGACTTTGACCATGTCCATGGCAATGCTAGCGCCCATTAAGTTACGAGTAGTTTGGTCGTCCTTATCTAGGCCGTCATACATTTTGTGCAGCCAGTTCGGTACGTGTACGTTGGTAAAGCCTGCAAAACGCTGCAGGGTTTGATAGTTCGTCACAGGCAAAATACCCGGTACGATATCCATCTCAATACCCGCTGCTGCTGCCCTATCCCTGAAACGTAAAAACACTTCAGCATCGAAAAAGAACTGGCTAATTGCTTGGTTCGCGCCTGCATCGGCCTTGCGTTTTAGGTTTAATAAGTCAAATTGACTGTTCGGCGCTTCAGGGTGTTTCTCTGGGTATGCTGCAACGGCGATGTCAAAATCAGCCACATCACGCAGTAATGCCACTAAATCAGACGCGTAAGATACATGCTCGGTATAGCCTTCGGGTAAATCACCACGCAAAGCTACAATTTTCCGAATACCACTGGCCCAATAATCTTTGGCGATTTGCTTTAATTCGTCACGGCTAGCATCTACGCATGTTAGGTGCGGCGCAGCGGCAATCCCTGTTTCGCTCTGAATACGTTTTACGATTTCGTGGGTACGATCACGCTCACCGCTATTCGCACCGTAAGTCACAGACATATATTTGGGCTTTAACGGCGCTAAGCGCTCCACCGATTTCCATAGTGTCTTTTCCATCGTTTCAGTTTTAGGTGGAAAAAATTCAAATGATACATTGATCCCTTTCACTTCTGACAGTGACTGGTTGAGGGCATCGATACCTTGTGCATAAGAGACCATGAAAAGCTCCGTGATTATCTGGACGTTTAGACGTCTAAACTAAACTTTGTACGTAAAGCCGTCAAGATGTTTAGCAGTCTATCGTTGACCTTTATTCGTTTATGGTTAGAATTTCCCCTTATAAGAAAGAAAAAAGCGAGTAAACGATGGCTAAAACGACAAAATGGAATGGGAAATACATTCATCCCTACGCCGAGCATGGGAAAAAGAGCGAGCAAGTGAAAAAAGTCACCGTCTCTATTCCTTTAAAAGTGCTCAAGGTGTTAACAGATGAACGTACACGTCGCCAGGTGAATAACCTGCGTCATGCAACGAACTCAGAGTTGTTGTGTGAAGCATTTTTACATGCCTTCACTGGGCAGCCATTGCCGAATGACAATGACTTACAAAAAGACAATGACAATCGTATCCCTAGCGATGCATTGCGCATCATGCAAGAAATGGGCATCGATATCGATTCAGAAGAATAGCCCCAGTCTGTTGGGCTACTCAACTAGGTCTAATCAATTAGACCTCTCCATCAAAACACCCTAAATGGCCCGCCTAAGCCGCCCTTGTTAAAGAAAGTCAGCATTTAAGCGTAGTCGTACTGGCCCCCGCGGGACAAACCTTGTTGATAAGCCGGGCGCGCATGAATACGTTTTACGAAGGCAGCAATATTAGGGTATTCTCCCGGCACATTGCGTGAGGCCATCGCTTCTAGCGGAAAACTCATCTGTATATCTGCCCCAGATAACGCATCACCAGCGAACCACTCATTATCCGCTAAATATTGTTCAACAAACTTAAGGTTAGCGACCAAATTCAACCCGTAGTACCCGTCCATGACTTTATCGGCAATTTTATTGGCGATGATTTTGACAAAAAACGGTTTAGCGTTTTGTCTGACTTTATCAAATACCAACTTGGCAACCATGGGAGGCATCAGGGTTCCTTCGGCGAAATGTAGCCAATAGGTATATTGACGGTACGCTTCTGTACCTGGCTCAGGTATTAAGGCCTTATCAGGGTATTTACGCGCTAAATAGTCGATAATCGCCCCCGACTCTGCCACAGTCACTTCATCATCTGTGATAACGGGTGACTTACCTAACTGGTGCACCTTCTTTAATGACTCAGGCGCCAAATTCGTTTGGCTATCTCTTTGATAACGCTGAATGTCATATTCCACACCCAACTCTTCTAACATCCATAAAATGCGTTGAGAGCGAGAGTTATTAAGATGATGAAGTGTGAGCATGAGGTACCTTATTTTAATATATTTGATTGAGAGTAACTTACGCGCAAAGTCGCAAACTGGCTCATCAAAAATATTAATATATCTCTATTAATGCAAAAAGGCTGAAGTTATCTTCAGCCTTTAAGGTATTTACGCATTGATGTGCAGGGTAGCGGTTATTTTCCTGACGGATCTAAACTCGCGTAATATGCGGCTAAATTTTCTATGTCAGCATCACTCAGACCTGCAACCATAGGTGCCATCACCATATTTTTACGCTCACCTGCGCGAAACGCCTTTAACTGGATTGCCAAGTATTGTTCTTTCTGGCCAGCCAAGTTTGGATACATGGGAATTTGCGAAATTCCATTCGCGCCGTGACATGCCATGCAGGTCGCTGATTTAGATTTACCCGCCGCAATGTCGCCAGCGAAAACGTTAGTTGATAACATGGCGATTGTTGAAATACTCGCCACAACACATGCTTTTGAGATTAGATTCATAATTGGTCCTTAAGATAACGTCGGTTTACGTAAACCATTCTACGAGTAATAAAATAGAGGCAGACAATGAATTTAGATCATTCATATGCAACGCATTTAGGTGATTTAGGCGCCTTAACTAAGCCTTTGCGTGTGGCAAACCCTCAACTTGTTGAGGTTAACCACACCTTACGCGACGCACTGCAACTACCAGCATCATGGTTTACGCAATCTAGCATAATGTCGATGCTTTTTGGCAATACAAGTTCACTTACGACACATTCTTTTGCACAAAAGTACGGTGGTCATCAGTTTGGTGGATGGAATCCAGACTTAGGTGATGGACGTGGTGTATTGCTTGGAGAAGCGAAAGACAAATTCGGAAAATCATGGGATTTGCATCTTAAAGGCGCTGGTCCTACGCCCTATTCACGCTTCGCGGACGGGCGAGCTGTATTGCGCTCAACGCTGCGCGAATACCTCGCAAGTGAAGCATTGCACCATATGGGTATTCCTACCTCAAGGGCACTTTGCTTAATTACCAGTGACGAACCCGTGTACCGAGAAAAACAAGAAAAAGCCGCTATGATGATCCGAGTCAGCCAGAGTCATATTCGCTTCGGCCATTTTGAATACTTTTACCACAACGGTGAACTGGACAAACTCAAGCGGTTATTTGACTACTGCTTTGAACATCATTTTTCTGCATGTTTGCACAGTGAATCCCCCCATTTAGCCATGCTAGAAAAAATAGTCACGGATAGCGCCACCCTAATTGCAAAATGGCAAGCATACGGTTTTAACCATGGCGTAATGAATACTGACAATATGTCGATTCACGGAATTACCTTCGATTTTGGCCCTTATGCTTTTTTAGATGATTTTAATCCTAAATTTGTCTGTAACCATTCTGATCATCGAGGGCGATATGCATTTGAGCAACAGCCTAGCGTGGGTTTGTGGAACCTAAATGCCCTTGCGCACGCATTCACCCCCTACTTGAGTGTCGAACAAATCAAGGGGGCACTAAGTCAATATGAACCAAGCTTAATGGCTGAATTTTCACAACTTATGCGCCAAAAGCTTGGGCTGTACGAAAATACCCAAAACACCGCCGAACTAGTGAATCGTTGGCTCGACCTAATTTATCAAGACAAGCGTGATTACCACATTAGCTTTCGATTATTGTGCGAAGTTGATGAACATAGTGAAAATCAGCCACTTGTTGATCACTTCATGCAACGCGACACGGCTAAAACTTGGTTAGAACATTATCAACACGCACTGATTACTCAAGGTGTGAAGAGGCAAGAACGCCAAGCAAACATGCGCAATATTAACCCCGAATATGTACTGCGGAACTACCAAGCACAACTGGCAATTGATGCGGCACAAAACGGAGATTTTTCACGTTTTAGAAAGTTATTACATGTGCTGCAACACCCATTTGATAGCAAACCAGAGTATGCCGAATTTGCTAAACCACCCCCTAACTGGGGTAAACACATGGAAATATCATGCAGCAGTTAATCCTTATGTATAAGAATAAACTCTTTGTTGAAAGGGAATATCCGATGTTAGGCTACGCTTCATATTACAACTCGAGGTTGCACACCGTGCCTGCAGCCAACTTTGCTCTGGTTTCTTAAACTGTGAAAATGCGCCGCTCATCTTACTTTACTTCCTCGCTGTGCCTTATGTTGCTGCTTATCATGCAACTTGGGCTGGTGCTTAAGGCGCAAACCACGCAAACCACGCAAACCAGCGTTAATATTAATGACTCAACGCCTTCCGTTAATTTAATCACCTCTAGCCATTGGCTTGTAGCCGATAATAAAGTGCAGCTGTCTGACGTGCAGGAACTGAAAACGTGGCGTGATACCTTCTCTCCGCAACCTCTGAATGATAATCAAAGCCTATGGGGTAGAGTTACCCTGAGCACTGATAGTAATCATCGACCTTTTTTTATTAGTATTGATAATCCACGTATCGACGCGTTGGATATCTACGTGTTAGATGAAAGAGACAGGATCATTAACTCATATCGCCTAGGTACAACACGACCTCATGATAACCGCCCTTTTGAGCATAGGTTATTCGTGGTTCCGGTAGATATTCCTTATGCTCAGCCGCGAAACATCTATATTAAGATCCGCGATGAAGGCCCGCTGGTGTTCGCTTTTGATGTAAAATCAGAGACAGCACTGATTCAAAAAGAACAACGAAACAGCACGATTTTCTCCTTGTTCAGCGGCGCATTGACCATGATGGTGCTGTACTTTTTGATCACCTATACGTTATTGCGCAGCCCGGTGCGCTTTTGGTTTTCGGTAGCCAGTACGGCTTATTTACTGCTGTTTTTAAATAGCCAAGGTGTGGTGAGTCATGTCACTGGTTTCAATCAATACATAGACAACCTAAGCACTATTCTGTGTGCCCTGTTGCTGTTTTCATTAGCGAAAATAACCTTCACTATATTTCGCCCACTGCCTACCTACTACCGCTATTTCCTATATGCCATGGGTTGGTTAAGTGCTGCATCGGCGTTTGTACTTAATAGCTACCAACAGATTTTATTGGTGTCTGGCGCTTCTATATCATCCATTGTGGTTATCGCCGTGTTAGCGATATTTTATCGTTACAAAGGACACACCATCAGTAATCGCGTGTTTGCTTTGGGTTTAACGCTTATTAGCCTGACGACGGTGGCACACATTGGACTTTATCTGAACTGGTTGGCTTTTCCCGAACAACTGTCACTCACGCTTAGCACGTTAATCGTTATCGGTATTGTATTGATTGCCGTTGCCATCGCCGCCCATGAAAAAGTCATCGCATTTAGGCATTACAACGAGCAACAAACTTCGATTCGCGCCTTACAACAGTTCGTCGATATGTTTGAAGAAGCCCCAGAAGGGCGCTTTATCTCCAGCCTCGATGGTCAATTGTTACGCGCTAATCTAGCCATGGCGAAGATATTTGGCTATGAAGACGTAGCGCAAATGAAAGCCCACTTGCCCACAATGTCTGCCTTGTATGCAGAGCCAAATGAACGAGAGCTGCTGCTAGGTGAACTCCATAAAAACCAATCCACGTTAAGTAAAGAATTACGCGGTAGAACACGGCAAAATCAGGATCTTTGGCTATCTGTGTCAGCTCAATTAAGCAAAAATGGCGACACTGATGAAAAACTAATTTGTGGCTCAGTAGTAGACATTAGCGCGCGAAAGTCTGACCACCAAAGCATTGAGTACATGGCCAGCCACGATACGTTAACCGGCTTTTATCAGCGCCAAGCGTTCGAGAAAAGCCTACATGAAGCGATACTCTTCGCTAAACAGCAGCAAGAAGAATTGACCTTATTGCACGTAAACATTGATCAATTTAAAGCGATCAACGATACACATGGCCATAAAGCCGGCGATGCGGTACTTAGGCAGCTTTCGCAGTTAATGAAAAAGATTGTCAGCGATGATGGCATGATAGGTCGCTTAGGCGGAGATGAATTTGGTATTTTACTGGTTGGCAATAATGCCCAGAACAGTTTTATGCTCGCCAATAAACTATTGAATGCCGTACAAGTACATGAGTTTACATGGGAAGAACGCCCTTTGACCCTTGGGGTCAGCATTGGCCAAGTACCATGGAATGACACAATATCAAGCTCAGAGCAGCTGCTCAGTATGGCCGATTCGGCCTGTTATATGGCGAAAAAGCACGGCCGGAACCGACTTCACACTTACTCCTCAACAGACAAGCAAATTGCCAAATACGAATCTCAATTGAGTTGGCTACCCCGTATACAACACGCACTGAGCCACAACGGTTTTGAACTTCATTGCCAACCGTATATGCCAATGACCTCTATTGCTAAGGGGCACCACTACGAAATATTGTTGCGCTTAGTGGATGAACACGACCAGCGCATACTGCCCAGTGAATTCTTACCCGCAGCTGAGCGTTATAACCTCAGTGCCAAAATTGACCGTTGGGTTATCGACACTTATTTTGCTTGGTTAGCACAAAACCCGCAGCACAAAGCAGATCTAATGCGTTGTAATATCAACTTAAGTGGCCATTCCCTGGGTGAACAGGATCTTAAACTGTTTATTTTGAGCGCGTTTGAGAAATACCAAGTACCTCACAATAAGATTTGTTTCGAGATAACGGAAAGCATGGCTATCTTAAAACTCGACGAAACTATTGAGTTTATTGATACATTCAAAGCCCTTGGCTGTACATTCGCTCTAGATGACTTTGGCAGCGGCTTTTCATCATACAATTACCTAAAAAATCTCCCTGTGGACCAAGTCAAAATTGACGGCGAATTCGTCAAAAATATTCTTATTGATCCCGTGGATATGGCAATGGTTAATTCCATCAAAGACATCGCCAGCGCGATGAAAATACAAACCGTAGCGGAATATGTAGAATCAAAAGAGATCATGGTGGAATTAGGTAAAATTGGCGTTGATTTTGTTCAAGGATTTGGCGTGAACAAACCCATCTCGCTAAGCACGATGACAGACCAGAACAGTGTCTTTAATTCAGAAGCGGGGCTGTAGAGGCACTTGTATTTAAATATTCCGCACCCATATTTTCATCCAGTGTGACAGCCCATTAAATAACTTTTACAAGTCAGCAAGCAAAATTATGAAACAACATCAGAAGTACGAATTCGTGAGCTCAGCCTCCCTTCCCACGCGCTGGGGCCAGTTCACCATACACGGGTTCGTTGAAACCGCTACCGAACAAGAACATGTCGCCTTAACTTTCGGACAATGGCAATCTGGTGATGTGGTACCCATGAGAATTCATTCTGAATGCTTAACCGGAGACGCATTATTCAGTACCCGTTGTGACTGCGGCGCACAGTTAGAAAAGGCGCTACAAAATATTGTAGAGCAAGGCAAAGGTGTGCTGCTTTATTTACGTCAAGAAGGGCGTGGCATTGGCTTGTTAAACAAAATTCGAGCGTATAATTTGCAAGACCAAGGCTTAGATACGGTTGAAGCAAACGAGCATTTAGGCTTTGACGCTGACTTGCGAGAATACGATATGTGCAAGTTAATGCTTGATACCCTCAATGTGCAACGGGTGAATTTGATGACCAATAATCCTAAAAAGCGTAAAGCGCTAGAAGCGATGGGCATTGAAGTGGTCAGCCGCACGCCAATTGACCACGGCATTACAGATGACAACCGCCATTATATTCGCACTAAAACGGAAAAATTGGGCCATGTGTTTGACCCGCACCTACTCAAGTAATCATTATTGTTAGGCCGTTTACGCGGCCTTAACTTTTCCGGCACTGGCACCCGCAAGATATAATTCACTCACTTAAGCCTCGATTCAGTTTAGATTAAGCCTTAATCGCCCACACTACAGTCACCGTATACCCTTTACCTATCGTGTAAAGGTAAAACAACTGAGGTGTCCTATGGGCAGAAACACTAAGTACATCATCATTTATGTAGCTGCCATAAGCCTGTTGATTAGCGTCGCGCTGCAATTGGCCCATGCAGAAACCCAAGCTGAACCACCTGTCGAGCTACATCAAGCAAAATTAGACCAAATGTTGGCTCCTATCGCCTTGTACCCAGATTCTTTGTTATCCCATATCTTGATTGGAGCAACGTATCCCCTCGAAGTAGTGCAAGCCGCTCGCTGGCGTGAAGAGCACGCTAACCTGTCAGAACAACAAGCACTGGATCTTGCCGAACAACAGGATTGGGATCCTAGCGTCATTGCCCTGACTCCCTTTACTGAATTGCTTGAACGTATGAGCAAAGACCTGAACTGGCTGCAGGATTTAGGCGATGCATTTTTAGCGAATGAAGCGCAAGTGCTAGAGAGCGTGCAAACACTGCGAAGCCGGGCGTATGCCAAAGGGAATTTGCAAGACAACCAATACCAAAATGTTGAACGTGAGCAAGATAAAATAGTGATCCACAGTGTTGAACATGAAACCGTTTACGTGCCTTACTATGACACTCGCGTGGTATATGGTGATTGGTGGTGGACCGTCCACCAGCCCATTTTTTGGCGCTCGCCTCGTCATTACACCTATCACTCAGGATTTCATTGGAGTCCGCGATTTCATATCAGCGCTGGGTTCTTCTTCGGTGGTTTTCACTGGCGTAATAATTACGTGGTGATCAATAACGACTATCGTTACCGCCGTTCGAATCACAGATATACCTATAGTAAAGTGCGCAACTACCCAAGATGGCAACATAATAATCACCACAGACGCACAGTAAAATACCATCGTGGGTATAACGGTACCCATAAGCGTGCCGTTACCAGCCGTAACGTTGAAATACAGAAAAGTCGTATACATAGGGATAAGGTCGTCTCGCGCTTGAAGCGCCAACAAAGCGCCCGCAATCATGGGCAGTATAAGCGAGAGCAGAATGCTCATCGCAAACAGAACACGCATTTTAAGCAAAGCAAACAAAGTAACGGCAAGACGGTTTCAAAACGTTTATCTCAAGTAAACGGACAGTCTTACAAAAGTGAACAAGGTAGACAAAAGGTAGAGCAGATAAGAACAAAGCCTCAGCGTGCGATAAAAAGTCAGCGCATTCAGCGTCAAAGTGCCGACAGAAACAACAGTAAAAACCGATACGTTTCTAAGCCAGCGAAAGCCGTCAAAAGGGCATCACAAAACAAGCAGTACAGAACACCATCTAGGGTGACGAAACAGTCAATTAGACAGACTAAGACACATTCAGGGAAGTTTAATGCAAGTAGGGTAGAACCTTAGAGGAAATATAGTACAGCGTGTAGCTCTTTAGGAGAAAAAGAAGCTAAAATAGCCTGCTGGGCAGGCTATTTGCCTATGCTGAATGAGGTATCGAGCGACCTCTTACGCATTGTTTTTGGTCTTTAGGTAAGCACTAACTTGTGATGCTTCACGCTGTTCTGAGAATTGAATCAAATCAACACCGTTACACTTCATGCCTTCAGCCGATACAAGCTTGCGAAGAACATCGTTAGAGCTTGCCGCAACTTGACCCACTTTGCTACGTAGGCTGCGCTTAAGCATACCAAGATCATCATTTACTACTGCTTTACAGAAGCTTGAGTATTCGCTGTCACCTGCGAAACGCACTTTACTACTAGATTCCATACCAGCGCTTGCATTAAAGGCTGTCAACGCGACGAGAGATATAAGTACTTTTTTCATTGTGTGCTCCAAATATTGGTTAGCTATTTAAGTGTTCAGCAGGTTCTGCCTGCCACTGAAATATCCATGAATTTGATGATCATGTCTGTGGTTTTATTGTACGAAAGTAGTAAAAAGCATGTAAAACAGGGGGTTACACAAAAATAACATTTGTAAATTGTTGAATTTAAACAATATTTTTTATTTATATATACTCATAATTGAAATGAATATTCCTATTTATTCCAAAAACATCTGTTTAAAACTGAAAGTCATGTCAGCTAAAAAACAGAAACAGCGCAAAATTTAACCATTTTTTAGATTTTCAGCCTTAATGGCACGTTAAAACGTTGTTAAATTACAAAATATGTAGGTTTTATTACAGAATTTTATCGGGTAATTTTTATGTGGATTGAGACAAGCGCATTACATGGATATCAAATTTAGCGCTAAACAGGCAAAATTCACAAGACCCGCCTGATGGTTATCATTATACTCCGCGAATATTGAGCAACTTTAATGTGTGACGGTAAATTTTATGCGATTACTCCCTGAATGGGCGCCTCAAGAAGCCATTATTCTCGCGTGGCCTGACCAAAAAACAGATTGGCAACCTTGGCTTGTAGACGTTCGCCAAGTCTATTTGACGATTATGGCTAACCTTAACCAAGCTGGTACTGGTGTCATACTGCTTATTCGCGACCAAGAAATCCCTGCCTTTAAAACCTTGAGCCAAGATTTTAAACAGCCCATTGATCGCGTGCTATTAGTACACGCCGATTATAACGACACTTGGGTACGAGATTATGGCTTTTTAACCTGCCATAGTTCAGGTGGCATGCAGCCTATCGAGTTTAACTTTAACGGCTGGGGCAATAAATTCGACGCGAACAAAGACAATCAGATAAACCAGCAAGTGTTAGCAGGCTTATGCCGTTTACCGTTGCAGAGTTTCGATATTGTCGCTGAAGGCGGTGCGCTAGAAATAGACGATGCAGGTGTGTTGCTCTCTACTGAGTTTTGTTTATCGAACCCTGAGCGTAATGGTGACATGACGATGTCTCAATATCGCGGGGCATTCAAAGTCGCCTTAGGCGCGAAGAGTGTGCATATATTCCAACAAGGGCATTTAGAAGGTGATGACACAGACGGCCACATTGACACCCTAGTTCGGTTTACCCCTCACGATGGCCTAGTCGTGCAGTCAGCATTTAATGTACCCGATGACACTCACTATGCCGGCTTAGCAGCCCTGGTCGACGAGTGCAAAGCTGCTATGCCCGAACATCAAATCTTCGAACTCCCCTTGCCCCAAGTGTTTAACCAGCAAGGCGAACGCTTGCCTGCTTCTTATGCCAACTACTTGATAAATAATAAACAGATCTTATGTCCTGTATATCAGCAGCCACAAGACCAACTTGCCATGGATATAATGGCAAAGGCTTATCCTGAATATACAATCGTGCCAATAAATTGCTTACCCTTGGTTCAGCAATTCGGCAGCTTGCATTGTATTAGTATGCAAGTTCCGGTGAGTACATTAACGTTCGACATTAGCAAGAAACTAGCAACAGGAGTCAGTCAGTTATGAGCCGCACCCCACAAACCGCCAAAACCCTAAAGGTAGGAGTCGTTCAACAAGCGGTTGCCAATAATGACAAGCAACTCAGCTGGCAGCGTAGCGCTGAACAAGTCACAAAACTCGCCGAACAAGGTTGCGAATTAGTTATGCTACAAGAATTGCACAGCACCTTGTACTTCTGCCAGCAGGAAAACACAGACTTTTTTGATTTAGCGGAACCCATTCCAGGTCCCGCAACGGACTACTTTTCCGAGCTAGCCGCCAAGTTAGATATTGTGTTAATTACGTCTTTGTTTGAAAAACGTGGCTCAGGTTTATACCACAACACCGCAGTGGTGTTCGATCGCCAATTAGGCATGGTCGGCAAATATCGCAAGATGCACATTCCTGATGACCCTGGTTTTTACGAAAAGTTTTACTTCACCCCTGGCGACATGGGCTTTGAGCCAATCCAAACCAGTGTGGGTAAATTGGGCGTACTAGTATGTTGGGATCAATGGTATCCAGAAGCAGCTCGTTTGATGGCCATGCGCGGCGCAGATATGTTGTTCTATCCCACTGCAATTGGTTGGGATCCAGCTGACACAGTAGACGAGCAACAAAGACAATTCGGTGCCTGGCAAACCATTCAGCGCTCTCACGCAGTGGCGAATTCAGTGCCTGTGGTAGTGGCAAACCGCACAGGCTTTGAAGCATCGCCAGTAGAAGGTGACAATGGCATTCAGTTTTGGGGGCAAAGTTTTATTGCAGGCCCACAAGGAGAGATCCTCGCCCAAGCCGATGCTGACAGCGAACAAAACTTGATGGTTGAATTAGATTTAGCCCGCACGGAACAAGTGAAGCGCATTTGGCCATACTTCCGCGATCGTCGTATCGACGCCTACGAAGATATGACTAAGCGCTGGCGCGACTAAAGACCCTAGCACTCACTAGATAACAGCTAATGAGCATAGTGCATAAAATAAAGCCCCACTGACTAGGTCATTAGGGCTTTTTTAATGGGCAAGTTCAAAAAGAATGTAGACGGAACCAAGAAGAGCTACATTACTGAGGCCAGCGGCACACTGGGTAAACTTGGTTGATTGATTAAATGGTCTTGTTGCCAAATCTGCTGCATTTTTTGTGCATCGATATTTCCCCCAGACAAAATCACCACCACTTTTTGCGGTGCGCTTTGCTTGGCCAAATAGTTGACCACACCATGCATACTCATGGCGCTTGTGGGCTCAACATGCAACTTTAATAAATGCTGTAGCCACTGCGTCCAGTAGGCGATTTGCGTTTCATCCACCTCGTAAAAACCGTCTAGCTGTTGTATTAGTGGATAGGTATATTCGCCTACCGCTGGCGTTGCGGCGCCATCCGCGAGTGTTTTAGCCGGTGTTATTAAGCGCTGAATACTGCCCAAGCGCAAAGATTGCGCTGCATCGTTACCCGCCAGTGGTTCACTCGCGATGACTTTAGTCTGGGGGCTTAACGCGCGTGCGGCTAGCATGCTACCTGAGGCTAAACCACCTCCGCCACAAGGCATGAATATGCCATTCACGTCAGCGGTTTGCTCTAGAATTTCAGCCGTTACTGTACCCTGCCCCGCAATGACATCCGGATGGTTAAAAGGCGGGATCCACAACGTGCCGGGCTCATTTGCTGCTTGTGCTACTGCATTGTCCGCTTCATCTCGTAAGGGGAATAAGCGCAACTCAGCCCCGTAAGCGCGAGTGGCAGCGGCTTTAATTTTTGAGATGTTTTGTGCGCTAAATATAGTCGCAGGAATATCAAACAAAGATGCAGCATAAGCCACCGCTTGGGCGTGATTGCCCGAACTGCTGGCTACCACTCGTTTAATGGGAACACCTTTCTCTTTCGCATGCAGCAGGGTATTCAATGCGCCGCGCAACTTAAATGCACCAGTGCGCTGTAAGCATTCAGTTTTGAACAAAATCTCGTGCCCCAGCCAACGATTGAGTAATGCAGATGTCATCAGTTCACTCGTACGCACATAACGCGAAATACGTAATCTAGCCGCACTGATATCAGCAAAGTTCACACTAGGCATGTAATAACAACTCCTTGATAAATAAAGCCGATAAACACTTTAGCATGAGCAAACACCCGTTATTAGTTCTCTTTTTACACAAAATCGGTTTTACTAAGCAAAATCTAAAAAGGAGAACAACATGGGATTACTTGACGCCATCATGGGCAACGCATCTGAAATCGATGTCAGTGATGTGAGCGAAGAACTAGCACCGATTATCGGTGCCACAGAAGAGGTTCAGCAAGTGTTTAAAGTGGTACGCGATATGTACGTATTCACCAATAAGCGCTTGTTGCTGATTGACAAACAAGGCTTGACCGGCCGCAAGGTGGATTATCATTCCATTCCTTATCGAGCCATCACCCAATTTAAAATTGAAACCGCCGGGCATTTTGATTTAGACGCCGAGCTGAAAATTTGGGTGTCGGGGCAAGACCAGCCAATTGAAAAAGAACTTAAGAAAGACACAGTGGTTGGCATTCAGCAAACCCTAGCGACACACATGTTTGCTTAACGGACGCCTCATTTGAGCAAGTACGAAAAAGGCGACTGAACAGTCGCCTTTTTCGTTTCAATATTCATTTACACTTGAATATTAATGCTATTACTTCATATCGAAATGACGATTAAAGAAGTTAGTAATAGTGTGAAACAAATGAATACCTGTTTGCTTGCCACGTATACTGTGTTTCTTGCCTGGGTAATCCATGCTTTCAAACGGGATAGCCAAATCTTGTAAATGTTTATATAGCTTGGTGCTGTTAGTAAACAATACGTTATCGTCTGCCATGCCATGGTAAATCATCAAATCACCGGTCAGATTCTTTGCATAAGGGAAGACAGAAGAAGCGATGTAAGCATCTTCATCTTCTTTTGGGTTACCCATGTAACGCTCGGTGTAATGGGTATCGTATAACCCCCAGTCTGTGACGGGCGCACCAGCAACACCGGCTTTAAAGTATTCACCGGCTTTAAACATGCTCATCAGTGACATATAACCGCCGTAACTGTGGCCATAAATACCAATACGTTCTGGGTCGACATAAGGCAATTTACGCAAGAATTTTACCCCCGCTATTTGGTCATCTACTTCTGTGCTGCCCATTTTCTTATAGAGGGGATCTTCAAAGCCTTTACCCCGGTAGTTCGAGCCGCGATTGTCCACTGAAAACACCACATAGCCTTTATTTGCCCAATACTGCATTAGCAAGCCACGATTGCCGCCCCAGCTATTTGTCACCACTTGTGCATGAGGGCCACCGTATACGTAAACAATAACAGGGTGTTTACCTTGAATTTTTTTCGGTGTGTACAAACGATAATAAAGCTCTGTGCCATCTTCAGTAACAAAGCTATCGAGCGTTGGCTCAACCCAATCCCTTTGCAATGCCGCTAATGGGTGACCTGCTTTAATCGCATTTTCACTTAACCAAGCCATGTGCGTACCATCGGCCTGATGCAAGCTGACCTGCCACGGCGTATTAGCTGTCGAGAATTTATCCACATAAACAGAAGCATCGTCGCTGAAGCTAGGCGCGTGGGCACCACTGCGATGGCTTATTTTTTTGATATCGCCACCAGCAATAGCGACTGAGTAAATGTGTTGCTCAAGAGGCGTGTCAGCGCGGCCAGTAAAATACACTAGGCCTTGCTTTTCATTAATGGCTTCAATTTCATCCACCACCCAATCGCCTTTCGTCAACTGACGTACCAAGGTGCCGTCGGTTTTATATAGGTAAAGGTGTTTGTATCCGCTTTTCTCTGATGCCCAAATAAAATGCTTATGGTCATTTAAAAAGTGCAGGTCGTCATTTAAATTAACCCAAGTGTTGCTCGACTCTGCCAGCAATACGCTTTGCTTGGCTGTTTTGCTGTCAAACGCGCGTAGCTCAAGTGCTTGTTGGTTACGGCTTTGCCATTGGTAGGTTAACGTTTGGCTGTCTTTCATCCAATTTACCCGAGCAAGGTAAATGTCTTGTTCTTCACCTAAGTCAACCCATTGGGTGTCGCCGCTAGCAAGGTCTTTTACCGCAAGCTTTACCGTAACATTCGGCGTACCCGCACTTGGGTAACGCTGATTGATCATTTTGATAGAGTCCGCGTAAATTTCGCTACGAGTAATTTCGTCAACCGGCGACTCATCCACTTGAGTAAAAGCGATTTTGCTTTCATCTGGTGACCACCAGTAGCCAGTCATGCGGCCCATTTCTTCTTGAGCGACAAACTCCGCCATGGCATTTTTGATTGGACCTTTGCCATCAAACGTTAGCTGGGTTTCTACTTGAGTCTTGATGTCTTTGATGAACAGATTTTGCTCACGTACATAAGAGATAAAGTTCGCTTTGGGTGAAAAACGAATATCGGTTTCAAATGCGTCTGTGTCCAAAATCTTTTGCGCTTTGTCATCCCCTAAACGGAAATAGTAGGCATCTCCCGCTAACGGAAACAATAAAGCCTTGCCATCGTCTGACCAAAAGTAATTCACTATGCCTGAGCCACTAAGGCGCATACGCTCACGGCGAGCTTTTTCCTCATCAGATAAGGTTTCAGGGCCGCTATGTAAGTCGTCTGAGTTGAACAACATTTGGGTTTTCCCCGTCGCTATGTTGTATTCCCACAGGTCGTAACGCTCGTAATCTGTGGTTTTCCCCTGTAAAAAGGTCACACGCTTGCCGTCTGGGGAGACTTTAACGCTATTCGGTGAGCTGCCTTCTAAGGCGGGAGAGTCAAAAATGCGTTCTATCGTTAGATTTTCAGTTGCCATTGCCGGTACCACCAGTGAACATAACAAGATCCAAATGAGATTTTTCATTATTATCAGTATCCTTTAACCATAAGCTGCGTATTGTAATGACTTGATCCGCATAGGTAAAACATGAAGAACAGAAATACGGCACTCGTTTTAGGCGCAACAGGTTTAGTAGGTAAAGCTTTAGTGACACAACTACTCGTAGACTCGCGTTATGGCAAAGTAACGTGTCTGGTACGAAAGCCGCTGAAACACAGTGACTATCCCGACCCAAGGGGCATATTAGAGCCCATCGTTATCAACTTCGATGCACTGCAAGACTACCAAGGGTATTTTAACGCTGACCATATTTACGTGTGCTTAGGAACCACTATTAAGCAAGCGAAAAGCAAAGCCGCCTTTCGTAAAGTCGATTTTGAGTACGTGCACATTGCAGCGCAGCTTGCCCGGGCACAAAAAGCACAAAGCTTTGTGTGGATATCTTCGGTGGGAGCCAACGCCAAAAGTAAGAGCTTTTATTTACGCGTGAAAGGTGAATTAGAAAACGCCATATTGAACCTGTCAGGTTTACAGCAACCCAGTGCAGTGCGCCCATCACTATTGCTTGGGGAACGCTCAGAAACACGCTTCGCCGAGCGCATAGGAATTGTATTTGCCAAGCTTATTTCCCCATTGTTGTTTGGTCGTTGGGCGAAATATAAGCCTGTGAGCGCAAGGCAAGTGGCCGCGCATATGATAACCCTGCAAGACTTCTTCCCTAATGGGAGGGCTTAATGAGCGCTAAAACACGCTTTGAAAACAGCGCTAAAAAGGACGTTCAATGAAGCGCCAAGGGTTTCAATTTAAACAGTTCTTTATTGAGCACCAAGATTGCGCCATGAAAGTCGGAACCGACAGCATCATGCTCGGCAGTTGGGTGACCGAGGGTGATTTAATAAATGCCTCAGAGACACAAAGATTTCTAGACATAGGAACGGGTAGCGGCTTGTTAGCTATTATGCTGGCCCAAAAAAGCAGTGAACAAACCCATATTAGCGGAATTGATATCGATAAGGATGCTATTGGTCAGGCCACACGTAATATGGCCAACAGCCCTTGGTCGCATAGACTCGATGCGCAGCAAGCCAGTGTGCAATCATTCACACAAAACCGTGGTAACCCCAAATTTGCCCTTATCATCAGTAATCCACCGTATTTTAACAGCCCGATTCTAACGCATGATAAACAGGCCCAGAAACGCGTGGCCGCGAGGCAAACCAGTGAGCTAACACATCACACGCTACTCAATAATGTGGTGCGATTGCTTGCCCCCTCAGGTGTGTTTTACTGTGTTTTACCCAGCGATGTTAGCCAAGCATTTATTGAATTGGCAGACCCGTTAGGGTTAAGTTTAATAAAGCAGTTAACGGTGTTTTCTAAACCCGATACAAATGCCCTTCGAGAACTACTTGCCTTTCGCTTTAATGACCCTTCCTGTATACGCGACACCATTAGTCGTGCCCTTACTACCCCTGAGCCACCGACCCGTGACACCTTGACTATTTATACACAAAGTCACCAATATTCAGACCAATATAAAGCACTTTGCAAAGACTATTACTTAAATTTTTAGTTAGAGCTTGCGCATAAATGCGACAAAAAACGCTAGATAGTTGAGTGAAAATTACCTAATGTGAAGATAAGCGAACGAAAAAGAGTCCGTTTGCTTATCTTCAGGAGGTTACTATGCGTGCTGTACCGCTACCAAACTCCGTTTCATCTTTGACTGACCGCTTACACGTGTTGGAGTTTCATTGGCATGGCGTCGGTCTGCAAATTCCTAAATTTGCCTTGTATGCTTGTGTGCCCAACCCGACTTTCACCTGCTTCGTACAACGTCATCACAGGCAAATTGCCATCATGGAATTTGGCCGCTACACCTTGCCTATTCTGGATCCACTTGAAGACGACTTACAAGACCACGCTAACTTCGTGGCCATTGTCAGTGTGGCCAGAGGAAATCGCTTTGGTTTGTATGGATTTCCCACCGACAGTGAAGGGTATGAGTTCACTCTGCCCATGGATCACGAAAGTGTTCCTAGGATTGTCCAGTATTTCATCTGATGATGAGTGACTAACGAACGGTTATTCGGGATAGATATGGCATTTCACATGCGAGATAATCGTGTATGCGAACGTGTTAAGCGTCTCGTGCCAGGCCTTTCTCGATGCTGCGAATTAACCGCTGATTTAAGCGTTTTTCTTGCGGGGCCAATAACGAATCGTCTCGAGGCGTAATATCGTCAACGGCCACGACTGAGATGCTTTGTGCTTTCTTTAAGTCCTGCTCATTTAGCGCCCAGCGAGCATGCTCTTTCACCAAATCTGTACCGTGAGCAGCTAACGCTGTGATTGCCTCATAGGTATGCGTCGAATAAGGTGCATTGCCTAAGGCAATCGAGATATTGCGTTGCCAACGTTCATGCCCTATGCGACGAATAGCGGACCCTTCGGTATTTTTTAAAAACGTGCTCTCGTCCCACATCGCCAACTCGGCTAATGTTCTACCTTGTAAAACGTCTCTAGGGTGAAAATCAGTTTCATTGGTAATTTTCGCGTAGCGATTCCACGGGCAAATCAGTTGGCAATCATCGCAACCATAAATGCGATTGCCCAAGGCACGGCGAAACGCTTCTGGAATAGCCCCTTTTAATTCTATGGTTAAGTAGGAAATACAGCGTTTAGCATCTACTACATAAGGTGCGACGATCGCCTGGGTAGGGCAAATGGTAATACACGCATTGCAGCTGCCGCATTGTTCTTCAACTGGCGCATCAACCGGTAGCGGAATATCGATAAACAACTCCCCTAAGAAAAACCATGACCCGCCTTGTTGATTCAACGTAAGCGAGTGCTTACCCGTCCAGCCGATACCGGCTTTTTCCGCCAGCGCATGTTCTAGCACAGGGGCGGAGTCTACGAACGGCCTAAAGTTAACGGTTGTACATTCTGTGCGAATTTTTTCGCCCAGTTTTTTCAATCTATTACGCAATAATTTGTGGTAGTCACGGCCCAATGCGTAACGGCTTATATAAGCTGACTCTTTATTTTTTAACGTGTGAGCAAATTTGGCATCTGGGGGTAAGTAATCCATACGCACGCTAATAACGCGCAGGGTACCGGGCAACAACTCAGCTGGCCTCGCGCGCTTCATGCCATGCTCAGCCATAAAGTTCATTTGCCCATGATAGCCACTGTCCAACCACGATTGCAGCTTGTCTTCATGAGTAGATAAATCAATATCAGCAATACCAACTTGTTGAAAGCCTAGCGCTTCGCCCCAAGCCTTGATATTTTGGGCTAATTGATGGAGATCATATTGTGCAAAAGACATTAACAACCTTGACGGAAAATTGGGCGCCGAGCAGTTTATCACAGAAAGTTTTTCTCGCGCAGCAGGTACGTCAACAGGAAAAAGCCGCCGCGGCAGCCAGCGGCTATCAGATGTACGCGTTAATGCAGCGTGCGGGGCAAGGTGTATTCCGCCATCTCAAAGTCATCTTTCCCTATGTGCATAATTTACTAGTAGTAGTAGGTGCCGGCAACAATGCGGGTGACGGCTATGTGGTTGCCACCTTGGCTAAATTTTTTGGCTGGCAAGTGACAGTGGCCGCCCTTGTTCCGGATAAACCACTGCACGGTGATGCCTATACTGCGCAGCAGACTTGGTTATCAGAAGGCGGAGAGATTATTCCATGGCGAGATGCAGATTTTTCAATTTATGACGTTGTCGTCGATGGCATTCTCGGCACAGGATTAAATGGCCAAGTTAGAGATGACGCCCTTGATCTCATCAATGCTGTCAACGCGTCGAACCTGCCAATATTGAGCATTGATGTACCTTCAGGGCTAAATTCTGATACGGGCGTTCCACTTGGTGCCTGCGTACAAGCCGATTGTACCGTCACGGTAGTTGCCCTAAAAGCGGGCTTGCTGACAGGACAAGGCAAATCATATTGCGGCAAGCTCATCTATGATGATTTAGATATAGCAGATGCTTTCAATGCGATTGCCACGCCTCATGCTTACTTGGTCAATTATGCCCACTTACCCACACTGAATAAACGTGAAGCCAATGCCCACAAAGGCCACTTTGGCCGTTTGCTGACGCTGGGTGCCAATACAGGCATGCCAGGCTCGTTACGTTTGACGAGTGAAGCCGCGCTTCGCACAGGCGCAGCGCTAGTGCGAGCTTATTGCCATAGCGACAGCCGATTGCCTATCTCCATGGGTCGCCCAGAGTTAATGTTAGCCAGCGACCAACTTTCATCACAACTTGATTGGTCTTCCTGCATCGCTATGGGACCAGGTTTAGGCACTGACGAATGGGCTGTGTCCTTATTTAATGAGGTAATGAACCATTTACATTCGACGCAAAAACCCTGCGTTATTGACGCCGATGGACTCAATTTGCTGGCAGACGGTAGTGCTTCACACCAAAGCGCGTTGTCAAAAGAGCGCAGTGTGATCACCCCTCACCCAGGAGAAGCAGCGCGTTTGCTGGGTAGCAGCGTTGCCGAAATCGAGCAAGACCGTATAAAAGCAGCCCAGGCTCTGGCGAACAAATATAATACCATAGCGGTACTTAAAGGAGCTGGCAGCATCATTAGCAATGGTGAACAAAGCTGGATTTGCACTGACGGCAATCCTGGTATGGCAACCGCCGGGATGGGCGATACACTCACGGGGATAATTGCTGGGCTTCTTGCCCAAAAGATGACGGCCACGCAAGCGGCTTTATATGGGGTATGTTTGCACGCAAACGCTGCGGATAACGTTGCCCACCAATATGGTCAACGTGGTATGCTTGCCAGCGATCTTTTTGAACCTTTACGAGTATTAGTTAATCCCACATGAAGCATTCTTTTTATTTAGCGGATGAGCAGGCCACAACTGAATTAGCTGGGCAGCTTGCCAATCTCTGCAGCCGCGCTACGGTCATTTATCTGGAAGGAGATCTCGGTGCAGGGAAGACCTCTTTTTGCCGCGGTTTTATTCACGCTTTAGGCTACAAAGGGCGAGTTAAAAGCCCCACCTATACACTGGTGGAGCCATACGAAATAAATGACTGGCGCATATTTCACTTTGACTTATATCGTCTATCTGATCCTGAAGAGCTAGAGTTTATCGGGATCCGTGATTATTTTGACGACGACTGCATATGCTTAATCGAATGGGCAGATAAAGGCGAAGGCCTCTTGGCAGCGGCAGATTTACACATTAGTATTGAATTTATTGAAAATAGTCGCTCGTTAACTGTGCAAGCAAATAACGAATATGGACAAACACTACTGAGCGAATTGGCCCAAAAATGAAGTATCTTTGGCAAAAAATAACAGCGGGAATTTTCAGCATTATGCTGCTCTTGGTCGTTCCTGCCAGTTTCGCCAAAAATGCCATTGATAGTGTCCGAATTTGGCCCTCCCCCGGCAGCACGCGGATCGTATTTGATCTTGAAGACACACCAGAATATAGCTATTTCACCTTAGGTAACCCTGATCGCTTAGTCATTGATTTAGCGGACACTGAGAAAAATTTCGACTTTGCTAAACTCGCGAATAAGAGTCCTTTAGTTAAAAAGGTTCGCTATAGCTCAGCCAAAGAAAAAGGCAGCATACGGGTTGTCATTGAGTTAAAGAAAAAGCTCGAAAGCACGCTATTTGCCTTGCCACCGACCGAGCCCTATCGAAATCGTTTAGTAATAGATTTAGATGATAAAAACGCCCCTCAAACTGCCCCTACTGTTGTCAAACACAATAATTCTCAACAATCACGCGACATTGTGATCGTGTTAGATGCTGGCCATGGCGGTGAAGACCCTGGGTCTATTGGCCGCGGCGGCACATTTGAAAAAAATATCACCCTGAATGTCGCCCAGCGCTTAGCCAAACTGATCGATGCCGAACCCGGAATGAAAGCGGTTATGACGCGCTCAGGCGATTATTATATTTCCCCTAATAAACGCCCCGACATCGCCCGCAAGCACAAAGCAGACTTGCTGATATCAATACACGCTGACGCCTTTACTACACCTCAACCGCGAGGGGCTTCGGTGTGGGTATTATCTATGCGCCGCGCTAATTCAGAGTTAGGCCGTTGGATGGAAAAATCAGAACGCCACTCTGAGCTACTTGGAGGGGCTGCAGAGGTCATTCAAGACACCGCAAGCGAGCGCTACTTAACACAAGCCTTGTTAGATATGTCTATGGATCACTCTCTCACCACCAGTTACGATTTAAGCCGTAAGGTCATAGGCAAGTTGCGGGGCATCACCAGAATGCACAAAAAAATCCCCCAGGCGGCTAGCTTAGCGGTATTAACCGCGCCTGATATTCCGTCCATTTTGGTTGAAACGGGTTTTATCTCAAACCCAAGCGAAGAGAAGAATTTGAATTGGTCCAAATTCCGTCAGCAACTGGCCGATTCAATCTTTACCGCGGTGAAAACCCACTTTTTAGACTCCCCGCCTGATGATTCACTATGGGCAAAACAGAAACGCCGTAATCGTACTCACAGAGTGCGCAGCGGCGAAAGCCTATCGTTACTTGCCCAGCGCTACAATGTAGGCGTAGGTGATATTAAAGCCGCGAATAACTTAAGCTCCGATGTAGTACGCATAGGACAAGTGCTGACTATTCCTCGCACTTAGTCCGTTATACAATAACGCCACAGCTCAATTATCTTTTTAAGGTCTTTTTTTGTCAGCCACCAGTGCAACGATACGTATTTTACCCGCTCAACTTGCTAACCAAATCGCCGCAGGTGAAGTGGTGGAAAGACCTGCGTCTGTTGTTAAAGAGTTAGTCGAAAACAGTCTCGACTCTGGGGCGAGTCAAATTGATATCGAAATAGACAAAGGTGGGCATAAGCGCATTTGTATTCGCGACAATGGCGGTGGTATCGAAAAAGACCAGCTGGCACTTGCTTTAAGTCGCCACGCCACCAGTAAAATTAGCTCCCTAGACGACTTAGAGCACATTCACAGTTTGGGCTTTCGCGGAGAAGCTTTAGCCAGTATTAGCTCAGTGGCACGCTTAACATTGACCTCAAAACCCATAAATCAGCCACAGGCATGGCAAGCCCACGCAGAAGGACGCGACATGCAGGTGCAATTAAACCCTGTGGCTCATCCTGATGGCAGCAGTGTTGAGGTGATTGATTTATTCTTTAACACCCCTGCTCGGCGTAAATTTTTACGGGCTGAAAAAACTGAGTTCAATCATATTGATGAGGTCATCAGGCGTATTTCGTTAAGTCGCTTCGATGTCAGCTTTAGCTTAAAGCACAATGGTAAATTACTGCGCAAATACCCTGCGCTTACTGAGCAAACCGATCACCTTAAACGCTTAGGGGCGATTTGTAATAAGGATTTTGCCAATACGGCCATCGCTTTAGACAGCCACTATCAAGATATGCAATTAACCGGCTGGATAGCCCCGCCTGATGCAACGACCCAGCAATCCGATGTGCAGTATTTCTACGTAAACGGTCGCATGATGCGCGATAAGTTGATTAACCACGCCATTCGCCAAGCGTTTGAAGGCGTTATCAGCCCTGATTCATCGCCAAATTACGTGCTGTACTTAAACATTGCGCACCATGAAGTGGATGTAAATGTGCACCCAGCCAAACATGAAGTACGCTTTCATCAAGCTCGTTTAGTCCATGATTTTATCTTTCGTGCGCTTGCTGATGGCATCCATCAATACTTTAGCAACACACCAGCGCAATCTGGGCCCAGCCAGTTGGCAGAGGTGACGCTGCAACACGATTACATTGCCCCTCTTCAATCGGCCCAGCAATCAACTACCGGTGTTGCTGAAGGGGCGCCAGCTTCCCAGATGCATTCTTCATTGCCAGATTATTCGTCGGCCCTAAGTAGCGAGTCATTAACGTCTGAAAACCACTCACTCAACAATACAGCTGGGCGCGCTCAAGCTCCTGGCTCTGGCTCTGGCTCTGGCTCTGGCTCTGGCAATAGTTTATCGGCACAGGCGGTAAAAGGTTACCAACAACTCATGAGCACCCAGCATGTGCTTAACAGTGACGTGACACACTCCGCCCAGAATGAGCACTTATGCGTGCCGGTGGACGAAGAAAGACTATTGGTGCTGTTTGAAGCTCAGCACTATGTGTTAACTATCCGCGCCCTTGTGGCGGCGCACATCAGTACCACCTTTGATACAGATAACTGTGTGTCACAACCATTACTGATGCCAGTTTCAATTGTCGCTGACCAGCCCGCGCTTCAGCGAGCACAAGCCATGTATGAAGCGCTACTGAATAACCGTGTAGAAATCGGTTGGAGTCAAAAGCGCGTTATCTTGAAAAAGGTACCATCTGGTATGCGCCATCTACCTTGGGCAAACATACTGCCCGAGTTGCTTGATAACGCCGTTTCAGATGAAAACGAGGTTAAAACACATTTATTTAATTGCATCGCATTGCATTCACCAAAACTTACCCCACTTCAGATGCATGAAACGTGGACAGCACTCATTGCTTACCCACGTACGTTTGAAACTTTGATGAATACAGCGGTGTTATTACCGCTGGCAACTTTAGTAAGCGCCCATATTGAATCAACACACTGACAATCAACAGCTTCCACCTGCTATTTTACTCATGGGGCCTACGGCTTCCGGTAAAACCGCACTGGCCATTGCGCTTTGTCAGGCCCTTCCCTGTGAAATAATCAGTGTTGATTCAGCGTTAATTTATAAAGGGATGGATATTGGTACCGCCAAGCCCACGGCCGAAGAGCTTGCTCAAGCCCCCCATCGACTCATCGACATACTCGACCCAGTACAAAGTTATTCTGTGGCTGAATTTAGACGCGATGCTTTAGCAGCCATGCAAGATATTGCTCAGCGCGGGCGTATTCCATTGTTGGTCGGTGGCACCATGATGTATTACAAGGCATTAACCGACGGTTTATCCACTTTACCTCAAGCAAATCCACTGGTCAGAGCAGAAATTGAAAAGCAAGCCGAGAAAAATGGCTGGCAAGCGCTACATCAGGAATTACAAGGCATAGACCCGGTTTCAGCACAGCGTATTCACCCTAATGATCCGCAGCGTTTGAGCCGTGCTTTAGAGATTTATCGCATCAGTGGTAAATCTATGACCGAATTAAGTTTGAATAAACAACCTTCGGCCCCATATCAATTTTCACAATTTGCTATAGCGCCATCAGACAGACATATTTTGCACGATAGAATCGCACAACGCTTTGATATTATGCTGAATTCTGGTTTTGAAGATGAAGTTATAAAATTAAAATCTCGAGCAGATTTACATTTAGATTTACCGTCTATGCGCTGTGTGGGTTATCGACAAATGTGGCAGTATTTAGACGGTGAAAATAGTTACCAAGAAATGCGCGAAAAAGGCTTGGCAGCCACCAGACAACTGGCTAAACGCCAACTAACGTGGTTACGCAGTTGGCAAAACCTACATTGGTTAGATACCTTTTCAAAAGACAATTTGACTAATGTGATGAAACTCAGCAGAATTCGTACGTGAGCCGCGAGCTATACAGCCTTTTTAAATTCTGTATACTGGGCAAAAAGGCGAGTTTGATAATAAAAAGAAAGGATAGATGATGGCTAAAGGGCAGTCTTTACAAGACCCATTTTTAAATGCGCTACGCAAAGAGCGTATTCCTGTATCAATTTATCTTGTCAACGGGATTAAATTGCAGGGTCAAGTTGAGTCATTTGACCAATTTGTCATTTTGCTAAAAAACACCGTCAGCCAAATGGTATATAAGCATGCAATTTCTACCGTCGTTCCTTCACGGGCGTTACCGGTTGCTGCTACTAATCCTCATGCGGATGCTGACGAGAACCAATAGTTAGTGAAGGTCCCAGGAGAACGGCTTGTTTGACCGTTATGAAGCAGGCGAACAGGCTGTATTAGTACATATAGATTTTTCTGATGACAACAGCAAAGAAGATCTACTAGAACTTCAGTTGTTGGCCACATCTGCGGGAGTAAACGCGGTTGATGTCGTTACTGGCAGCCGTAATGCTCCTCATACGCGCTATTTTGTCGGCAGTGGCAAAGCAGAAGAAATAGCGAACACCGTTAGAGCATCTGAAGCTGATGTGGTTATTTTTAATCACAGTTTATCGCCATCTCAAGAACGTAACTTAGAGCAATTATGTAAATGCCGTGTGCTGGATCGCACCGGATTGATTTTAGATATTTTTGCGCAACGTGCACGTACCCACGAAGGTAAGTTACAAGTAGAGCTCGCCCAACTTAAACATATTTCTACACGTCTTATCCGCGGCTGGACTCACCTTGAGCGTCAAAAAGGCGGGATAGGCTTGCGTGGTCCAGGCGAAACACAATTAGAAACCGACAGACGTTTGCTGCGTGCGCGTATTAAAAGTATTCAGGGGCGGTTACGCAAAGTACAAAAACAGCGTGAACAAGGCAGGCGCGCGCGAGTGCGGGCTGAAATCCCGACCCTAGCGCTTGTGGGTTATACCAATGCTGGTAAGTCGACCTTGTTCAATACGATCACTCAGTCTGAGGTATACGCAGCGGATCAACTATTTGCCACGTTAGACCCAACATTGAGACGAATTGAGTTACAGGACGTTGGCCCAGCAATATTGGCTGACACGGTTGGATTTATTCGCCATCTTCCTCATGATTTGGTCGCCGCTTTCAAGGCAACACTTCAAGAAACGCAGCAGGCAGATTTATTACTCCACGTGGTTGACTATTCCGATGACCAATTTCGTGAGAATATCGATCAGGTTAATGAGGTATTGGACGAGATTGACTCTGACGAAATACCCCAATTAATGATTTGTAACAAGATTGATCGCATGGACGGCGTTGAGCCACGGATCGATCGAGATGAAAACGGCGTACCAACTCGCGTCTGGATGTCGGCACAGCAAGGCTTAGGAACTGAATTATTGTTCGAAGCACTGAGCGATTGTCTAGCACAGAATATGGTGCGGCATCAGTTACGCATTCCACCGCAAGAAGGTAAACTACGAGGTGATTTGTTTAATTTAAACTGCATCTCTAAAGAATCTTATGCCGATAATGGTGACTGGTTAGTAGAGATACATATGCCTCTTGCAGATTGGCAGCGTTTGGCAAAACACTCTGATGCTGATTTAGCAGCCCTTATTGTGAAAAGCACTGAAGCATAGCGGTTATCCGGTACGTAGAATTTATAAACAAAATATATATGATTAACTATTTGGAGAGTAAAGATGGCTTGGAATGAGCCCGGTGGTAACAATAACGATCCGTGGAAGAACCGCGGTGGTCGCGATCAAGGTCCACCTGATTTAGACGAAGTATTTAAAAATATTTTAAATAAATTCGGAAAGTTCGGTGGTGGAAAAGGCGGCTCTTCTGACGGCAAAGGCTTCGGTTTGGGTCTTGGTTTGGTTGTTGGCCTTTTAGTTATCGTTTGGTTCATCAGTGGTTTTTACACCATACGTGAAGCTGAGCGCGGTGTGGTATTGCGTTTCGGTGAGTTCAGCCACTTTGTTGAGCCTGGCCTACGCTGGAAACCGACGTTCGTTGATAGTGTGTTACCCGTTGACGTGCAAACGGTACGTTCACTGCCTTCTTCTGGCTCTATGCTGACCGAAGATGAAAACGTGGTGCGGGTTGAGATGGAAGTACAATACCGTATTCTTGAACCGTATAAGTACAGCTTCTCGGTGACTAGCCCAGAAACAAGCTTGAGCCAAGCGTTTGACAGTGCCATTCGCTACGTAGTGGGTCATTCAAAAATGGATGACATCCTCACCAGCGGCCGTGAAGTGGCACGTCAAAATGTACGTGACGAACTTCAAGCAATTTTAGAACCCTACGATATGGGGATCTCAATAGTTGATATGAACTTTAAAGATGCCCGCCCTCCAGAAGAGGTGAAAGCCGCATTTGATGACGCTATTGCCGCCCAAGAAGATGAGCAACGCTTTATCAATGAAGCAGAAGCTTATTCTCGTGAAATCGAGCCTCGTGCTCGTGGTCAAGTCAATCGTATGGCGGAAGAAGCGCAAGCATATAAAGAGCAATCTATCCTGCAGGCGCAAGGTGAAGTTGCACGTTTCGAAGAGTTGCTTCCTCAATATAAAGCAGCCCCTGAAGTGACGCGTAGCCGTATTTACTTGGAAACGTTGGAAGAAGTGTACGCTAACACCAGCAAAATCATGGTAGACACCAAAGGTAGTGGCAACATGCTTTATCTACCACTAGACAAAATCCTGGAAAAACAAGCCTCCAGCACATCGCCATCAACAAACCGTAGAACGCTAGAAGGTTTACGTAATCAAGATCCAGTATCAAATAGTGGCTCACAAGATAACGGCATTCGTAGTGGCAGTTCACGTAGTGGGAGAAACTAAGCGATGAAAAATTTCTTAATCGTCATCATTATCGCACTAGGTGCATTGGTCCTTAGCTCACTGTTTGTCGTGGACGAAGGTGAAAAGGCCATCGTGATTCAATTCGGTAAAGTTCAACGTGATAGCGACAGCGGTGAAACCGTGGTTTTCGAGCCCGGCTTACACTTTAAGCTACCGCTAATTGACCGCGTTGTAACCCTAGACGCACGTATTCAAACATTGGATGAAGTAGCTGACCGTTTTGTTACGTCAGAGAAAAAGGACTTAATCGTTGATTTATACGTCAAATGGAAAATCAAAGACTTTGCTAAATACTACTTGGCAACAGGTGGCTTTAAAGACAACGCTGAAATCCTTTTACAACAAAAAGTAAACAACGGACTACGTTCTGAATTTGGTACTCGTACCATTTCGCAAATCGTATCTGGTGAGCGCTCAGAGTTGATGGACGAAGCGATGGCGCAAGCATCAGATAGCTCAGATGAACTCGGTATCGAAATTGTTGACGTACGTGTTAAGCAAATCAACTTACCGCTGGAAGTACGTAACTACATTTTCCAACGTATGCGTACTGAACGTGACGCGGTTGCCCGTGAGCATCGCTCTGAAGGTAAAGAGAAAGCTGAATTCATCAAAGCAAATATGGACGCAAAAGTGACCGTAATGCTTGCTGACGCAGAACGTAACGCTCGTAAATTACGTGGTGAAGGGGATGCAAAAGCCGCTGAAATTTACGCTAAAACCTATACCAAAGACGCTGAGTTTTATAACTTCCTACGTAGTATGGATGCATACAAGAACAGCTTCAGCAACAAGCAAGACGTTATCGTGCTTGAGCCTGACAGTGACTTCTTTAAGTACATGAAGAACGAAACAGGCAAAAATTGATCTTGTTTATAAGAGCTGTGTAGAAGGCTCTTTGAAAAGAACGTGAAAAGCGCCAATTTGGCGCTTTTTTTATGCTTGTTTTTTATGTCCTGCGGACACCTATCGCCTTTGCCCACGGCGCACAGCTTTGCTGCTTACTTATTGTGGTGCCTTATATCCGAAAACGTAACCGAAGAAGAAAATCGTGCTATATCAAGCGGCTGTCACATTCACCTAAACAATTGGCCGTAAAAGGGCGAATTAACTATGCGCAAACAGCGAATTAGGACAATGCTCCATCGTCTAGAAAAAAAGTGAGGTCTATAGGAGGGAATCTCAGAAATACTCTCTGGGTAAATACGGCTTTATTTTTCTTCTTCAATACCCCCGACGTTTCCAGAATTGAATTTCGCCATCACCGTGTTCTATTAGTACGCTGAAGGTTTTTTCTGCTAATACTTTGCCATTTAGTTCTATCACCATTCGCCAGTCTCCCACTTTATTTTCTATAGGCGGCCAGATGGTGTCCCCTAGATAGAAGTCCCAGTCGTTGTTGTCTACGTACACCTCGCCTTGGAACGGGGGCATGATGTTTCCTTTGTCGTCAGGAATATCTGGATGATAAATCCAGTACGTAAGCTTTTTGCCCTTGGCTTTTTTACAGTTAATAATAAAACCGAATTCTATATCCAGTTCGGCTGGAATGTCCGTGGTGAAGGTTTTTATCTTGGGCAAGGCTTTGTCATGTTCACCCCAGTGCTTGTATATGCCATAACTGGTGATATCAAAAGACGAGCGTAATTTAGACATTACGCTGTCCCTCGTGCTTTCTTTGATATAAGCATTGTTCTACGTCAGAGGAATTACCGAGTGACAATGGTTTGTGCCCCTTTGACCAAATTTTCTTTGTCAATTTTATCCGGTACTTGGGTGCCTTTACGGGCCAATGGTCTGGCTTCGATGCTGTTCTTCCAACGTACTAAATTATCCAGGCCTGAAATATCGATGCCTGACCATTCGTACGTGCGTACCCAGCACCAATTTGCCATATCGGCAATGCTGTAATCCCCTGCGAGGAATTCATGCTTCGCTAATTGTCCGTCTAATACTTCGAACAGACGTCGGCCTTCTTTTTGGTAACGCTCGATAGCCGGTTGAATTTTTTCAGGGAAATAACGATAAAACACGTTGGCTTGACCCATCATTGGCCCTACCCCGCCCATTTGAAACATTAACCACTGGATAACTTGCGAACGGCCTTTGGCATCTCTGGGGATGAACTGCCCCGTTTTTTCAGCTAAATACAGCATGATCGCGCCGGACTCGAACACGGCGAAATGATCTTCATCTTTGTCCACCAGCACCGGGATTCTTCCATTGGGGTTACGTGCTAGGAATGCAGGAGTTTTCTGTTCTTGCTCCATTAAGTTGATGTTGTGCACTTGGTAAGGCAACTGCATTTCTTCAAGTGCGACAGAGGCTTTCCAGCCATTAGGAGTAGACGAGGTATACAAATCAAACATGAAGTATCCTTTTTATGCTTTAGCGGCTGGGCGTGCGTTAACGGCATCGTACCAACGTTGTAAGTGTGTTTGCTCTGGTGAAATCCGCACATTAACCACTCGACCGAAATCGATTGAACATACCGCTGTGATATCCGCAATACTGAATCTATCGCCCGCGATAAATTCATGCTCAGCTAACCGATTGTTTAAAATGTCGAGAAACTTAGCGGCGTCTTGCCCGGCGACTTTTCCATACTCAGGCACAGGCGTCATACGATCTTTGAAATATCCCGTAGAGTGTTGAAAACACATGCCGATTTGCATGAAAAGGCCGAATTCACACTGGCGCTGCCACATGTCGATTTGTGCTTTTTCTAATGGCGTGCTGCCCATTAGGGGGCTTTCTGGATGCAGCTCTTCGAAGTAGCGACAAATTGAGACAGATTCATAGATGCACGTGCCGTCGTCTAGTTCCAGCACAGGCACTTTAGCCATGGGATTACGGGCGCGCATAGCAGGGCTTAAATTTTCACCGCCTTGTATGTCGACTTGAACGTACTCCATGGGAAGGTTTTTTTCGGCCAGAAAAAAACGCACTCGACGGGGCGTAGGTGCGGTTTGCGTTTCGTATATTTTCATTTCACGGCTCCAGTGTCAGTTGCTGCACTGGGCAATGAACACATGTAATTAGTTATGCTGTAACCAATATCGGTTTTTCAGCGTTTGGTATTGCTCAGTTTTTTTATATTCTTTTAGTGCACTGTCAATCAAAGGAATTAATTCCTTATGTTTATTATGCACATAGTGATAAAGGGGTACAGTAATAATTGTTCTGTAGGTGCTGTTACTGATGAGCAATTTGTTGTCGATAATCTCGCTGGCACCGAGCACCATTAACCCTTGTTCATTGTCATTGAACGCACGAAATAAGGTCTCGACCGTATCGTACTTTTTGAGCTTAACCTGATTCTCGTTGGCCCAGTTATTAACGACCAGTAAATCATTAATAACGGATACTTCACTCGCTTTTGGCAGGCTAGTGGCACACATATCGAGATCTTTACATACCAAGTAAAACGATACATTGGCTAAAGGTTCCGGTATTTGCTGCAAAGAAGGAGCAAGATGTTTGTAACCGTCAACTCGGATTAACTCTCCATCCCCGCCAAATCGATAAGCGTTAAGAGACGCTTCAAGGGAGCCAAACCGCGTGACTGATATGCCATAGCCCAATTGCTGATAAATATCTTGCATCAAGTTTGAGGCAAAAAACGACTCTTTCAATCCAGTGACTGAAGCAAAATATAGTTGAGGAAGTTCAGCGGCTTGCGCATAAGTATTCATCTCATAATCGACATGAGTGCGCTTCAATATTCCCTCACGCAAGGGGGCTGAGTTATCTTCGTAAATACTTTTAGCGATACTTCTCGCAGCATTTTTCGCAATATCATCCTTGGCTTCACGATCAAAAAACTGCACCAATGTACTTGAGTTTGCTATTGAATTGGCCGCAGTCTTAACTCGGTCGCTGGGCAAATCTTGAGTAAATTGAGTATTTACCACAGGCAGTGAATCAAACCCCATGGCCATTTCTTTGTTATTGGCCAACAGAAATCGTAGCAATGGCGCCAAGTGAGCCTTGTTTTTAGCTGAGCGGGGCACCACCCATATCTCCAGCGGAGCGACCTCGGCTTGGTTCATTTGATTAGCCTTAGGGAACGAGAAAAAGCCGATATCTTTGTTCCGCAAGGGGTCGATAGTCCCTTCTGCAAATTGTCCCATTAACGTCATTGCTGCTTGCTTAGCTTCGACTACTTTCATTACTTGTTGCCAAGTCCAGTGGTGCTGCGGCGCAAAAAACCATTCCTTTGAAAGTAACTGCTCAAATTGTTTTAAAAACGTTTCTGTCGTTGGGCCTGCCAATGCTTGCCCATCAATGACTTGCTGACGAAATTCGAGTCCGCCCGCGTCTAACGACAAATAATCTAACCACGCAAGGGCGGGCCAGCCTTCTTGCACTGCTTGGACCAATGGATTTGCACCTTGCTCTTTTATGCGCTGGCAAAGGGCTATGAATTCTTCCCAGTTATTGGGTGGTTTTACGTTGAGTTCCTGAAAAACGGCTTTGTTGTAGTAAAAACCCCAGCCGTATTGTGCGATAGGAAGCGCGTAAGTTGCAGCGTCTTCATTGGAGACGCTTTGCTGCGTGACACTGTGCAATACCGCGGGTTGAATAGACCTTTGTAACTCTTTCCTTGGCAGTAAAGAGTCTATTGGCTGTATCACATCTTGTGCAATCAGCGAGCGAAGGCGCTCTCCTGCCTGCCAATAGAGTAAGTCGAATTCACCCGTTTCAAGCCACCGAGGTAATAAGCGTTTGAATTCTTTATCGCTAAAGAAGGTTACCTTGACATCGTATTGGCTAGATTGGGATGAAAAGTCGTTGAACGCCCCGCGGTATATATGACTTTGACGTTCGTTTGTGGTCAAAACCGCTACAGACAGTACCTGCTGTGCTTGAGCAATCGCCGAAAAGCTAAGAAAGAATAAAACTCCCCATAGGATGTTAATGATGTTACTCATATAAATACATGTCCAGCTCAAGCAAGTTGTAAAGGGCTTCAAAGATATACAGCGCCGCGCTGCTAATTCATCCCTACAAAACCGCAAATAATACTTACTAATGCTAAATACTTTAACCGATTTTGCACATTAGACAAAAGACGATTTTTTACACTACAAAAGCGGTTTAACGCTAACTTTAGTCGTATTTACATCAGTTTGACTCGTTCTCCCAGCGACTTAGGTGCTCAGCAGCTTGGGATTTAAGTGTCTGATGATGGGTTTGAACCCACCAGTTTTCTAACAGGCGGATATTCTTGCGGTTCGCTTTATAAAAGATATCACTAATATCCCCAACAAATGGAATTAAACCAATCAGGAAATCGAAGATGGCATTGCGCACCATGGCTATACGAAGTGTTTTGGGCGCACCCATTTGCCCAGCCAAATGAATAATGTGTGCAGACATCGCCGCAGTTGCTAAATCCCCCATACCAGGTACGAGTCCTAAAATACTGTCTAAGCCGAAACGGATTTTAGTGAAGGGTATGCCCACAGCAGTATCAAGCAAATGTGCCATTTTTTGTGCTTTACGTAAGGCGGCTGGCGCTTTAAGTGTTTGTGGGGTAGTCATTATTTATCACTCCCCATGGCGGTGGCTAAGTCAGCGCTTAATTGACTGTTTCGGTCTGGGCACTCCCAGCCCCCTAGGTTCTTTTCAATCAAGCTCTCAAGCGCGGCAATGTGTTGTGGCTGGGCATTGAGCGCAGCGATGTATTCGTAGCGCTGCCCACCAGCTTCCAGAAAATAGTCTCTGTTCTCAATGCCGATTTCCTCAATCGTTTCTAAACAATCAGCGGAGAAACCAGGGCAAATCATTTGCACTGACTTGACACCCTGCTCTGGCAAAGACTTAAGGGTATGATCGGTATAAGGTTGCAACCACTCTTCTCGACCAAAGCGAGATTGAAACGTCACCATATACTCATGTTTACCAAGACCAAGCTTTTCCGCCACTAAACGCGAGGTTTTATAACACTCACAGTGGTACGGGTCGCCAGCGGTCAGATACCGTTTTGGGATCCCATGATAGGTAAATATGAGTTTATCGGCTCGTCCATGAGTGGCCCAGTGTTCGGTAATGCTGCCTGCTACTGCGTCGATATAAGGCGTAAAATCATGATAGTGACTGATGAACCTAACGTCTGGTATCCAACGAGTTTTGCGCAATACCTCGCCCAAGGCATCAAAAGTCGAACCATTCGTTGCCCCGCTATACTGAGGATAAAGCGGCAGCACCAGCAATTGACGCACCCCCTTTTCAAGCATGTTCTGAGTGACTGATTCAATCGACGGCGAACCATAGCGCATAGCAAAATCTACCACTACTTTGTCGCCGTACTTTTGCTGCATACTTGTGGCAAGCGCATTGGTTTGATCTTGCGTATGAAACATAAGCGGCGAGCCGCGATCGGTCCATACAGTGCTATAAGCATGGGCCGATCGCTTAGGCCGAATGTTTAGGATCACTAAGTTAAGAATCATCCACCAAATTAGTTTAGGCACTTCAACCACTCTTGGGTCTGATAAAAACTCGCGCAAATAGCGTTTCAAAGCGCCTTTTTCGGGCGCTTCTGGTGTACCTAAATTAGTGATCAGTACACCAATTTTATCAGCCTGCTTATGGGTAAACGTTTCATTAGAACGGTATTTCATTTCTTCACTCTACTTGTGTTAAAGACGTCAATGCATCAAGTACGTTGCAAGCACCAAATTAGACTTAATGCGCTGTAATTATTACCGCGACATAAATGCCACTTACCCAGTGTAATAAGTCTCTGCCCCAGGCCCTACCGGCATGCCTAAAAGAAATACCCACACATAAAATAACAAGGTCCAACCCACCATGAATACAAGACTGTAAGGCAACATGGTGGCAATTAACGTACCCATGCCTAAGTCTTTTTTATACTGAGCGGCGATAGCTAATATCAACCCAAAGTAACTCATCATGGGTGAAATCACATTCGTCACTGAATCTCCTATCCGGTACGCCGCTTGAATTACCTCTGGAGCAAAACCCACCAGCATCAACATGGGAACGAAAATAGGAGCAGTAACCGCCCATTGGGCCGAAGCACTGCCAAGGGACAAGTTCACCATGCCACACATCAAGATAAAGAAGATAAATACGCCAGGGCCGTCAAGGCCAATCGTTTGAATTAACTCAGCACCTTTGACGGCAAGTACAGTCCCCAAATTTGTCCAATTGAAGAAAGCCACAAACTGCGCGGCAAAAAATACTAAGGTGATGTACAGCCCCATCGCTCCCATACTTTTAGACATCGCATTGATGACGTCTTTATCATTATTCATGGTACCAGCGATTTTCCCATACACGAATCCAGGTACAGCAAAGGTAATAAAAATAAAAGCAACAATCCCTTTTAAAAATGGCGAGCCAGCAACGGCACCAGTTTCAGGGTGTCTTAAAATGCCATTTTCTGGAACTATGGTCAGCGCCAACACACCACACAGTAGCGCAAAACTTACACCTGCCCAGCGCAACGCTTTTTTCTCTAGGGCTGTTGGAGCACTCATTTCTTGTTTGCCCAACTCGATTGAGGCTTCACTTGGGTCGTACTGGCCTAAACGCGGCTCTACGATTTTCTCCGTTACAAATGCCCCTAGGCCCGCCACTAAGAAAGTACTGATAAACATAAAGTACCAATTCACTTCTGGGCCCACCACATAATCTTGATCAATCATATGGGCTGCCGCTTCAGTGATACCTGACAAGAGGGGGTCGACCGTACCGAGTAATAGATTGGCGCTATAACCACCAGACACACCAGCAAATGCAGCCGCAAGGCCAGCAAGAGGGTGACGCCCCAAAGAATGAAATATCATTGCCGCCAGCGGTATCAACACCACATAACCCAACTCTGAAGCCGTGTTTGACAAAATACCCGCCAGTACAATAACCACGGTTACCATGCGCTTAGAGGCATTCATGACCATGGCACGCATTGCGGTTGACAATAAGCCTGAATGTTCAGCAACGGACACCCCTAGCAAGGCCACTAACACCGTTCCTAACGGGGCAAAGCCTGTAAAGTTGGTGACTAAATGTGTGACTATTCTTTGCAAACCTTCTGCGTTAAGCAGCGATACCACTTCTATCATGCCATCCGGTGCACGCCCTTTCGCATCAAGCGGGCGAGGGTCGACTACACTGACGTCAAAGTAGCCTAAAACACCACTGATAATGACAATCGCTGTAGCAAGTAAAGCGAACAGTGTAATAGGGTGTGGCAGTAGATTTCCAAGCCATTCTACTGTTGCGAGAAACCTCGAAAACCACCCTGTCGGGTTCTCTTGGCTTGTTTGTTTTTTCTGATCGTTAGCGTTTTGCAAACCGACTCCTTAATTATTCTTATCTGCTTTCACAGTTACACGCATATAGTACCTAATTCGCTAAACAAACGTTAGAGTTCAGGCAAAGGCAGTCATTTACTGTTGTTTTATTAGCCACAACGTCTACTTTTTGATAAAAAAGTGTTTGTATATCAGACAGAACGCTTTATTGTTGTATAAAAAATTAGACTTTTTATTGTTGCTGCCACAAGGAAATTCAGATGACAAATAAGCAGTCCCAAGACAAAACTGATAAGCAAAATCCTACAACTGAATTAGCGCAACTTCGGCAAATCGTTTTTGGTGATGCTCAACAGGACTTAGAGCAAAAAATCGACCAGTTAGGACAAAGCTTACAAGCCCAACTAAAACACCTAGAACAACAAACCTCCCGTCAATTTTCGCAACTTCAAGCTGCTTTAGAAAAGCATGTTCATCAGTTGGAAGATAAACTCCTCAACGCGGATAAAGACCAAGATGCCAAAGCAAGCGAGTTGTTCACACTGAACAAGAATCTCTCTAGTGAATTGGAAATGGCAGAGGCAGCCAACAAACAAGAAACAGATGAAATACATAAGCGTATCGATCACGACTTAGCGACATTGTCGAATAAGTTCTCTGAGCAACTCAAACAAGCTTTGGCTCAGCTTACTCAAGTCTCAAATGAGCTCAATGCCAGCAAAACAGATCGCAAAACCTTGGCTAAATTACTGTCTACTGTAGCTTCAAACTTAGAAACTGGCGATGATGAGTAACCTTTATCATGTCGACTCAGGGAAGTAGTAACGAGTCTGAACACGACCCGCAACTTCAAGAGCTGCGGAGAATTCTGTTTGGTAGAGATAATCAACACATCACCCAAGCCCTTCGTCAAAATGCTAGAACGATTGTCAGTGAGGTCTTTTCAGAAGCCTTCAAAGATCGCCAAGACAAAGACGGTAGTGTAAAAAAAGTGATGGCGCCGTTAGTCGACAAATCAGTTGAGTACTCTGTATCCAATCGTAAAGAGCAATTTGTCGGTTATCTGTACCCCATAGTTGGCAGTGTAGTAAGAAAATCCGTTACGGCATTTTTGACCGAGTTTATCGAACGAACCAACCAACTACTTGAAAACAGTCTAACTATCAAAGGGCTCACATGGCGCTTCCAAGCTCGACAAGCAGGGATACCCTACGCCACTTATATTGCCAGTCAAACATTTAACTACCGTGTAGAGCAGGTCTTTTTAATCCATAGGGAAACTGGTTTACTGCTTAATACCCTTGCCTACAATCAGCAATCGTCAGCTGATGCAGACTTGATATCGTCCATGCTGACGGCCATTAATGATTTCGTTTCAGACTCCTTCAGGCCAAATAAAGACGGTCAAGAGCAAGGCTTAGATATTGTCAAAACCGACGATTTCACCTTAGTTCTCAAAGCAGGGCCAAGTGCCATTTTAGTTGCTGCGGTAACGGGAAATATGCCGCAAAAAGTAGCGAACCAATTACAGCAAACGATTGAAGAAATTCATACGCTATATGAGCCTCAGTTGAGGGAATTCAAGGGCGATGCGTCGGCCTTTGCCGATTGCGACCAACAACTTGCTGACTGCTTGGTCTCTGAGTTAAAAGACAGCGAGAAAGCAAAAGAGTCAAAACCTTGGATGGCATGGGGGATATTGCTTTTTATCGCGATTGGGGCTGGCTATTACAGTTACAAACTGTGGCAAATACAAAACTACGTACAGAAAATATCTAGTATCAATCAAGAGGCTGGGATCATGCTCGTACAGGCCCAACGGAACGGCATTAAAGACATATCAATAGATATACTGCGAGACCCTAACGCCGAAAAAATCAACAGTTGGTTGGCTGAGCAAAATATTCCACAGGAGATGGTGCGTGTGACTGAAAAGCCTTATCTGTCTCTTGAAGAGCCCATCATGCAAAGTCGCCTTAGTAACGTATTGGTGCAATATCCGAGCTTAACTTTAGCGAACAATTCAATCAGTGGTGAGCTTGATCAACAGCAGTATTTTGACTTACGAAATCGTGTTCAGCAGTTGCCGGGGATGCTGGATAGCGAGAGTGTGCTAGGGCAAATTAGTGTTACCGACCCACTCACGCTACAAATGGATGACGTTGAGAGCATCCAGACGCTTATCGACCTCAAAATTAACCAATTTAACGGTGCTTCGATTGAGTTTGCCATCAATAGCTCACAACTGACACCTGAAGCGAAAGATGGTATCAGCACTGTCGCAGAGATTGGTAAAACACTATTGAATCTTGCCAAGCAAACGGAGCAAGAAATGAGCTTCATCGTTATTGGCGCCAGTGACGCACAAGGTTCACGGTCCTATAATGAAGTGTTGAGCATCAAACGTGCCCAGACAGTAAAAAATGCATTGCAGATGCGTGGGATCCCAGCCGATAAGTTAAATGCTATCGGTATTGGCATTGTTGACGTGCCCGCAGCAGGCAATGGTGCTCGTAAGGTGCTGTTTAATGTTATAAAAACTCATGCCACACAGCCGTAATGGACAGCTAGACAATTATGATCCAAAAAAAAATATGTGTACTCGGTGCCTCTGGAGTGGGGAAAACTAGCCTCATAAAACAATACGTTGAGGGTATTTTTTCTGAAAAATACCTCACTTCGATTGGCGTCAAGATAGACAAGAAGCAAGTCCAATGCGAAAGCAACACAGTTCAGTTCATGCTGTGGGACATTGAAGGAATCGACCGCTATTGCGGCTTTCAGCCTAAGTATCTCAGAGGCGCAGCCGCTATCATCATTGTGGTCGATCATACGCGCTCGCAATCACTGATTGAAGGCATAGAAATCTACAATTTAGCAAAAGACGTCGCCAACATACCGGCCATTTTGGCCATTAACAAAGCGGATTTAAGTACTGCGTGGCATTGGGAAGAAGATGAGTTAGCAGAGTTATCAAGCCCGTTCAGTCATACATTCCGGACAAGCGCGAAGACGGGAGACAATGTAGAGCTTCTATTTTCAACGTTGGCTCAACAGTTACTAAGTGAGGCTGAACAATGAAATTATCTCTTTTGAAAGCACTTGGAATTATCGATTGTTGTATTTTTAAACGTATCGACGCACAACATTTCGAAACCGTTTACGCAGAAAATGCATGGATAGATTTACTGCTTCCAGGTGCAAGAGATAACAAAGCATTCACCACACCTACTGACAGCCCCTTTTTAGACGATTTTTTGATGCAAGCAGAAGAGTTTTGGGAGTACGCTGATTATGGAAAAATTGAATCAGGCATTTGGAACGAAGAAATAGAAGATAACGAGCTTAAGCTCAATGCCTACGCGAGCATGGACAAGGGTGATTGCTATATCGTAATTCATAATGTGATTGAGCAATTTCAGCAGCGCCAACAAACACTTCAGTCAGCCCGTGAACTCCTCCTGTCAAATGATAAAATTGTCGCCCAGCAAGAATATGTTCATCAACGTTTGGATGACATGCTGAATCAGTCTTCTGATCTAAAAAGCATTCAGCAACCGATCAATGAAGTGATCGAAAAAACCGATATAGGGGTCGCAATATTATCACCCAATTTGCAACCTATAAGCCAAAATCCTGCTTTATACAGTCTCTTTGATACTCATATAACGCAGCCAGAAACTCAGCCTTACGAAATTATTTTGCAGCTATTCGAGAAGCAATACCCCGAGTTTGAAAGGGTCATTAGTACAGGCAGCCGCTGGAGCGGCGAGCTATTTTGGTTAAAACCACCGGGCACAGGCAAATGGATTAAGTTATCCATTTACCCAGTAAAAGCCGACTTTCAACAAATTACCCACTGGGTGTTTATGCTGAGTGACATTTCTCAGGTGAAGCATCTTCTGCAGAATAACGAGAAGCTAACCTATTATGATGCCCTGACCGATATTCCGAATCGCCAATATTTTTGGATGCAATTGGAGCAGTCAGTTAATAATGCAATGCCTTTCTATGTCCTGTATTTGGACATAAAAAACTTTAAGCGTATTAATGAAATTCACGGTCACTCCCGAGGTGACCAAATTATTAAAGAATTGGTTGAGCGCATTACGCCGCATATTAGCGAAGGTGACATGTTTGCCCGTATCGGCGGAGGCGAGTTTGCGATTATTAGGCAAAAAACTGTTACTGAACAGCAATGTATTGATCTTGGTCACAAGCTGATTGACGCCGCTGTTCAGCCTTTCTTTTTGCCTAACGGAACACATTGTGAAATCGGTTTAAACATTGGTGCTGCTAGCTTCCCCCGAGACGCTGATGACGCTGAAACCTTGATGAAGTTTGCTGATCTTGCGGTTTTCAACGCTAAAAAAGCCTCTAAAAGCAGCGTTCAATTTTATTCTCAAGAATTGAAAGAAGCCTCTCAGCGCATCATTGAATTAGAGAACGCTTTGCAAAGCGCCATCACTAATCATGAGTTCGAGCTATTTTTGCAACCTATGTTGGACCTAACAAGCGGCACCATTCTAAAAGCAGAAGCATTGCTACGCTGGAACCGTTTAGACGGCGAGCGCATCGGGCCTGATGAGTTTATCCCGATTGCAGAGCAAACGGGTCTCATTGTGCCTATTGGTAAATGGGTGATCTCTCGGGCATGTGAAATGATAAGCACCCTAAACCATAGGGGTTACAGCTGTAAGTTATCCGTGAATTTGTCGCCTCGGCAAATCAGTGATCGTCATTTATTAGAGTTTATTCGAGGCTCGATCCAGAACAGTCATATCCTGCCAAATCAATTGGAGCTAGAGTTAACAGAAGGTGTATTAGTTGATAATTACGACAAGGTGCAGTACTTACTAACCGAGGTAAGAAAACTCGGTGTCAGCGTGTCGATAGATGATTTTGGCACTGGCTATAGTTCACTTTCCTATCTTAAAAAGCTGCCTATTGATCATATAAAAATTGATCGCTCATTCGTGCAGGATTTGGTTAGTGACGAAAACGACAAAGCCATTATTTTAGCGATTATCGCCATGGCCCATAGCTTGAAGTTGAATGTTATTGCCGAAGGTGTTGAAACTGAGCTGCAACGTAACTTTTTGCAGCTCAATCACTGTAATCTTGCCCAGGGCTATTTGTTCAGCCGCCCGTTACCCTTTGCGCAATTTTGTGAGTACCTAAGTGCCAGCCCTACACAAAAGCTGATAACCCCGTCTGCGCCCTTCCCAGAATAAGCGCATGCACATCGTGAGTCCCCTCGTAGGTATTCACCGCTTCAAGGTTGAGTACATGGCGAATAATGTGAAACTCATCAGAAATGCCATTAGCCCCGTGCATATCTCTTGACGTACGTGCAATATCTAATGCCTTACCACACGAGTTGCGTTTGATTAATGAAATCGCTTCAGGGGGTAAGGCGTTTGTGTCCATTAACCGGCCAGCCTGCAAGCACGCCAAGAGACCAATTGATATTTCTGTTTGCATATCAGCCAGTTTTTTTTGTATCAGTTGGTTAGCCGCCAATGGGCGCGAGAATTGCTCTCTGTCCAAACAATATTGCCTTGCTTGATGCCAACAGAATTCAGCTGCTCCTAAACTGCCCCACGCAATGCCATATCGTGCCTTATTTAGGCAGCTGAACGGCCCTTTGAGGCCTTCCACGTCTGGCAAAATGTTCTCAACGGGAACAAACACATCCTGCATCACAACCTCACCGGTCACAGACGCCCTCAATGAAAACTTACCTTCTATTTTTGGTGCACTCAAACCCTGCATATTTTTCTCTAATATGAAGCCCCGGATCGCGCCATTGAGCTTGCCCCAAATGACAAACACATCAGCGATCGGTGAGTTAGTGATCCACATTTTACTGCCATTGAGACAATATCCACCATCGACCTCCTTAGCTTGCGTCAACATACTTGCGGGATCAGAACCAGAATTCGGCTCAGTCAAACCAAAGCAGCCCACCCATTCACCGCTAGCTAGTTTTGGCAGATAGCGCTGCTTCTGCGCTTCGCTACCAAAAGCGTAGATAGGAAACATCACCAAAGAAGATTGCACGCTCATGGCACTACGATAACCGCTGTCGACTCGCTCGACTTCTCTGGCTATCAAGCCATAACTCACATGGTTTACCTCAGCGCAGCCATATTTTTGAGGCAAAGTACTTCCTAGCAAACCCAACTCGCCCATTTCATACATAATGTCACGATCGAAGTATTCACCACGATTACCATGCAATATTCTGGGCATGAGTTTTTGCTGGCAGTACTCATGCGCTGCATCTGCAATCAGCTTTTCGTCTTCATGCAGAAGTGAGTTCAGCGCAAGCGGATCTTGCCAGTTAAAAATAGGGGTCGCTTGTCTGCTCATAGTACCTCGTTAATTTTTGCTTATTAAAAGCCATGTCGCTAGCGCTGCGGAACGATTACAACGACTAGAAGGGCGCAGGGTATTGCCTAAGGACATCGCTGGTATCCTTTAATGCTTGTTCATTTAAAGGCTTGGCGAAGGCTGCAATGTTTTCTTTTAACTGAGACATACTCGTTGCACCAATGATAGTTGATGTAATACCTTCCACATTGTCACACCAAGCTAAGGCCAATTCACAGGGGGTTAAGCCATGGGCTTTGGCCACCTCAACATAACCACGAATAGCGGCTTCTGTACCTTTGGTGTCTCTGAAAATACCGTTGCGTTGTTCGAACGTCCAACGGCTGCCTTCGGGGCGCTGGTTATTTAAATATTTACCACTTAGTGCACCTCCAGCCAAAGGTGACCAAGGCAAATACGCTATATCCTCTGCCACGCAACTTTCAATCAGGTATGGCCAATCTTTAGCGTGTAATAAACTAAATTCATTTTGCATGGAAACCATGCGCGGCAAATCGTGTTCTTTGCTTAAATTCAGGTACTGCTGCAAGCCCCATGGCGTTTCATTTGAAAGGCCACAATAGCGGATTTTTCCTTGTTTAATACAGGTGTTAAGTGCTTCTAGGATAGCGAGCATCTGCGCGGTTTCAGCGGCTTTGTCTGTATCAGAAAACCGCACGCGACCCACAGCATGTTTAGCAAAATGTGGAGAGATACGATTCGGCCAATGCAACTGATAAAGGTCAATATAATCAGTGTTTAAGCGCTTCAAGGATGCATCAACAGCTTGAACAACTGACTCCGCAGATATTTTGCTACCGCTACGAATATAACTCAGACCTGGGCCAACAATTTTAGACGCTAAAATAATGTCCTTACGCTTCGATGGATTACGCTTTAACCAATCCCCGATGATCATTTCTGTATGACCGTACTTGTCTCCTGATGGCGGCACAGGATACAGCTCGGCGGTATCAATAAAATTTACACCTTGAGATAGCGCATATTCAATCTGCTCATCTGCATCTTGTTGGGTGTTTTGTACACCCCATGTCATTGATCCTAAGCACACGCGGGAAACGGATAGGCCACTGCGACCTAACGCTGAATAATTCATCTAAATTCCTTATTTGGTTTTCACATTTGCCATGACATGGCATTTTAAAGCAGTCAGCAATGAGTACTTTCATTATCTATCATAACTAGTGAACCACCATACCTATTTAATGGATACGCTCCCGCATAAATATCGTACAGACGGTCTGATTTGTAATGAGCTTTTATTGCTGCTTCAAGTTTACTAATGGTACTTCTAGATTGTGATTGCTTAGAGAAATGCAAGCAAGTTTCTTGCTCGATTAATTCAAATCGCTCTCCAAAATCACTGAAATCTTTACCTATCATTTGTAGGTTATCATCTAAGCCGACAACAGAGCCAACGAGCTGTTGGTCTTCATCTATATAAGCGAAAGGAGGTACCGCAGGGACGCCAACGCGCAGAGTAATATTTTGCTGGGTGGCTTTTGCCAATATGATAAGTGATAGCAAGCTTAAAAAGAGAACTACCATTACCTGCTTTATCATCACGTCTGCCACTTAGTGTTACTTATCGGATAATACTTAACACCACTTCAAAGTACAGGCAAATTATCAATCTGGAAGGCGCCAACCTCTACATTTAACTTTATGACAAACACCAAAAAGGATGAAATCAGAGGCTTTCTGGCGCGCGGCACTAGCCGGTTGAACGACTGGCATGGGTGAAATCAGTTTATTTAGGCGCATTGCGCCGCCTGATTGAACGGGCAGACAGGATTGTGTGCCCTGGACCGCGTGGCCAGAGAAGGGTTAAACCGCATTTTGTACACAGCTACATATAGCTACATCACTCTAAAAGCGGGCCCCACCACTGAGGAAGGATTACCCCCGCTTTGTGCGCAGTGACATCTAGTTGCATCACCATGGACGGGTTCAACCCCGTTTTGTATAGACATAAAAAAGGCCACCGAAGTGACCTTTCTTTCAAATCAATTTGCTAGCTATTAAGCAATGATTTTTGCAACAACGCCTGCACCTACTGTGCGGCCACGTTACTCCGGGCATCCTGCCCTACGCCCTACGGGCCATGCTTCGCATGTTCAAAATCGTTCCCGACGATTTTGTCACGGAATAATCCGCTTGGAGCCACACTATACGTGCAGGCACAAAAAAGGGTGAAACAGGAGGCTTTCTGGCGCACTGCGCCAGCCGGTTGAACGACCGATACGGATATCGGGCTGGCCGCATCACCATGGACGGATTAAACCCCATTTTGTATAGACATAAAAAAAGGCCACCGAAGTGACCTTTTTTTCAAATCAATTTGCTAGTAATTAAGCAATGATTTTTGCAACAACGCCTGCACCTACTGTGCGGCCACCTTCACGGATTGCGAAGCGTAAACCTTCGTCCATCGCGATAGGAGCAATCAATTCAACTACGAATTTCAAGTTGTCACCAGGCATTACCATTTCTACGCCTTCAGGAAGCTCTACAGCACCTGTTACGTCAGTTGTACGGAAGTAGAACTGTGGACGGTAACCTTTGAAGAATGGAGTATGACGGCCACCTTCGTCTTTGCTTAGTACGTATACTTCAGCTTCGAATTGAGTGTGTGGGTTGATTGAACCAGGCTTAGCTAGTACTTGACCACGCTCAACATCTTCACGCTTAGTACCACGAAGCAATGCACCGATGTTCTCACCAGCACGACCTTCGTCAAGCAATTTACGGAACATTTCAACACCAGTTACCGTTGAAGTCGTTGTATCTTTCATACCAACGATTTCTACTGCATCACCTGTGTTTACGATACCACGCTCAACACGACCTGTTACAACCGTACCACGACCTGAAATTGAGAATACATCTTCAATTGGAAGTAGGAAAGGCTTGTCGATGTCACGCTCTGGCTCTGGGATGTAGCTATCAAGAGCTTCTGCAAGCTCAATGATTTTTGCTTCCCATTGCTCTTCGCCTTCTAGGGCTTTAAGCGCTGAACCTTGGATTACTGGTAAGTCGTCGCCAGGGAATTCATATTCTGAAAGCAATTCACGTACTTCCATCTCTACCAATTCTAACAATTCTTCGTCGTCAACCATGTCACATTTGTTCATGAAAACAACCATGAAAGGTACGCCAACCTGACGGCCTAACAAGATGTGCTCACGTGTTTGTGGCATAGGACCATCGGTCGCTGCTACTACTAGAATCGCGCCATCCATTTGAGCAGCACCAGTGATCATGTTTTTTACATAATCGGCGTGTCCAGGACAGTCAACGTGTGCGTAGTGACGAGTAGGCGTATCGTATTCAACGTGAGACGTTGAAATTGTGATACCACGCTCGCGCTCTTCAGGAGCGTTATCGATTTGATCGAATGCAGATGCTGCACCACCGTACGTTTTTGCTAGTACAGTAGTAATTGCTGCTGTTAGAGTGGTTTTACCGTGGTCAACGTGGCCGATTGTACCGACGTTTACATGCGGTTTAGTGCGTTCAAACTTTGCTTTTGCCATTGTCTATTCCCCAGCAAATTGTGATAAGAAATTGTGTTTACTTTTTGAACTGGGGAGAGAAAGTGGTGCTGATAGGCAGATTCGAACTGCCGACCTCACCCTTACCAAGGGTGCGCTCTACCAACTGAGCCATATCAGCACTGATTGGAGCGGACAGAGGGAATCGAACCCTCATCATCAGCTTGGAAGGCTGAGGTAATAGCCTTTATACGATGTCCGCACATCACATTCTCTCTAGCCACTTCACTTTTGAAAAAGTGGTGGAGGGGGCAGGATTCGAACCTGCGAAGGCTGAGCCGTCAGATTTACAGTCTGATCCCGTTGACCGCTTGGGTACCCCTCCAGATTGATGGTGCCGACTACCGGAGTCGAACTGGTGACCTACTGATTACAAGTCAGTTGCTCTACCAACTGAGCTAAGTCGGCACGTCATCAAGTGGGTGCGGATATTAGAGCAACATTTCCGATCACGCAAGAGGCAATTATTAAAAAATTACTTTTTTTGTATCGTTTGGCTAAAATTGCAGCTAATTTGCCTTTATAAGGCCTTTTTGTTTGTTTTTACAGCAGATAAATAAGCGATATTTAGGTAAATAAATATTCGAGTAAGCCCAATAAAACTAAATTTTTATGAAAATAGTAATGTTTAGGTGCGTTTTTTTTGATTAGCTCTTGGCCGCCGCCTGTGATGATCACTGTATATTCGCTTTTTCTCTCACGCATTTTTTGTTCAGCGGCGTAAATAAATCCATTTACGGCTGCGGCACACCCCATATTCACACAATCGACTGTTTGCTCACCTAGGGTTAAATTATTTGGAAAGTCATCGTTGGCGAACACCAATTCAGTATTTTTAATCAGGCTATCGCGCATTAAGCTAAAACCAGGAGCAATCCAGCCACCGAGATGTTGATGCCCAATCACTACATCGCAGGTATTTGCGGTGCCTAAGTCAATAACACAATACGCATCTGTGTTACTTATTCGCCGCCCTGCAATTACCGCTAGCCATCGGTCCACACCTAATGTCGAAAAATTGCGATATGCACACCGCATCGAAAAAGCCTGAGCTTGGGATTTAGCTAAGGTCAGAGGCACATGAAGCTCGGCGCACAGCGATTCCAGTAATTTGACTTGTTGACCCTGACCGACGGCTGCAGCAACGACCCGCTGACTTGCTTTAATCTGCTCGCGAAGTTTGCTCACCTCATTGCACCGAGTGACAATAAGCGGCTGCTCAAATACCCGCTCACTGATTTTGACGTGAGCGCTTTTAATAAAGCTGTTGCCTATATCTAATAAAAGCGCGTTAGCTTGCTCTGACACTTATTTCTCCACCACTGTACGCTTGAATGCCGTCTTCTTGCTCTAATAAAAGTGCCCCGGTTTTATCAATACCTTTACAAATGCCATGCACGGTTTTGTTACCGATTATTAAATAAACGGGTTTATCCTGGTACACGTTTCTGTTTCGCCACTTTTCAAGGAAAGGCTCTAGCCCAGCTTGGCTAAAGAGGTCAGCACAGCGGGTAAGTTCATCTAATAGCAGCGCACTGACTCGATTACGATCAAAGCCGTCTGGGTTTAGAGTGGCTAAATCAATCCAAGGTTGGTCTATGCGCTCACAGCCCATATCAAGTGCCATATTAAGTCCAACACCGATGATGCAATCACAAGCGCTGCCCATTTGCCCTTCCACTTCAATTAATACCCCCGCTAATTTTTTGCCTTGGGCATAAATATCGTTAGGCCATTTCAACTGCACATCTTGGTAGCCTGCGGTTTCTAATGCTTGAGTGATGGCCACGCCGACTGCCAAGCTCAAACCTCCAATCGATTGATAACCACCAGCAAACTGCCAAAACTGCGATAAATACAAACTCGCTCCATAAGGGGAAACCCAAGTGCGACCTCGCCTTCCCCTCCCTGCGGTTTGCGCTTCCGCCAAGCACACATCACCATTATGTAAGGACCCAATACGCTCCTTTAGGTATTGATTAGTGGAGTCGACCACGTTTAACAGCGTTAGTTGAGTAGGAGCAAAGTGCTCACAATGTTTGCTGATTAACGCTTCATCAAGCAACTGAATTGGCTCCGCGAGTCGATATCCTTTACCCGTGACGCTAAAAATGTTTAATCCAAGTTCTGTGAGAGATTTTATATATTTAGATACCGCCGCTCTGGATATGCCAAGCTGCTCTCCCAACAATTCCCCTGAGCAGAACTGCCCATTTGCCAATGCCTGGACTATATGATTACGAAAGATATCTGACTGTTTGCTCATGCCCTGCTTCATAATAAAATCCTTCCCTTGGCGCCAATAAGTTGTACTTCGTGCTCTAAGTCAATGCTGAACTGCTCTGCAACAGCATTTTTAATCCGCCTAGCTAGCGATAAAAGTTGCTCGCCTGTGCCTTGCTCGGCATTTGTTAATACGAGCGCTTGTTTGGGATGACAACGAATCCCGCCTTCAAACTGCCCTTTAAAACCTAGCTGATCGATTAGCCATGCGGCGGGTATTTTTACTGTCCTAGTATCTAAGGGATAGAAAGGCATTGATGGGAACTGCTGGTGCAATGCTGCAAGGTTATCGCAACTGATAATGGGATTTTTGAAGAAACTACCAGCATTGCCCAATACATTAGGATCGGGCAATTTTGCTTGGCGTACTTCTACTACCTTGTTAAATATGTCCTGTGCACTTGGGGCATGTAAAGCAGCTAATTCACCATAAGTAACAACGGGCTGCCACGCTTTTGGCAATAAGAAGGTTACCCCCACAATCATGGCCTTTTGCCATAGGGCATGCTTGAAAATACTGTCTCGATAACCAAACTCGCAATCTTTTGCTGCAATACTGTGAACTTGATTCGTCTTCAAGTCGATATATTGAACAGATTGAATAAAGCGCTCAACTTCAACACCGTAAGCACCAATATTCTGAATTGGCGCTGCGCCGACAGTACCTGGGATAAGTGCTAAATTTTCAAATCCATACATGGTGTGTTTCAGGCAATAAACGACCAGTTCATGCCAACTTTCCCCCGCGGCTGCCTTAATGATGTAGTGCGATTCATTCTCTTGCACGCAAATTCCCTTAAGCGCTACTTCTGCCACCGTGCCTTTATAATCAGCCACAAAGGCGGTATTGCTGCCCTGTCCTAACAGGTAAAAGGGCTGTTTTTGGTGTTGAGCGATAAAGGTGTGTGCACTGTGCACACTTTTAATACTGACAAAGTCAGTACAGTGTGCGGGTAACCCAAAGGTGTGGAGCTGTTGCAGAGATTTCAATATAACAACCGATTGGCGATTTTGCGCTATTTTAGCCAAGGGCGAGCAAAAAACAAAGGCGTGATCCAGTTCGCTAATTTATGCCACTAGCGTATGCCAAAAGCACGTTTTAGCCGGCTAACAAGACCTTGCCGCTTATTCATGTTCGAACGCAAGTCTTTTACTCGATTAAACACCACCCCTAGTAAAGGCAATTCGGCTTCGTGGACTCTTTGCAAGGCTAATAATAAATCGGCCCCCTCATTCCTTTCCGCGTCACAAACAATAATGACACCATCGACAAACTTACCGACAGCGATTGCATCGCTGACAGTGTTAATTGGCGGCGTTTCTATTACCACGCGCTCATAATACCCTCTTAGTTTACGTAAAAATGCCGCAAATCGGGGTTTAGAGATGTAGGCTAATGGATCTGGTGGTAGAGGGCCACTAGGCATTAACATCAATGGGCTACTGTGAACGGCATGAATACATTTGCTGAAGCTACTTTTATTTCCCAAAAAGCTGGTAAGCCCGGGTAAATTAGCATCAATGTCAAACATTTCAGCAATTTTAGGCTTTCGTAAGTCCACATCAATTAACAAAGTTTTTTCCATCCTGCTGAATGAATCAGCCAAGCTGGTCGATATTTCACTTTTGCCGTCTCGCTCACCAATGCTTGTCACGGCAATAACCGCATTTTTATGCTGATTATTTTTTACCAGCAGTCCAGTACGCAATGAGCGTATAGCTTCGAAATATTGATAATTGCGCTCCCCCTCTGAATGCATTGACAGTGCAAATGGTTTACCTTTATTAGCTTTGGTCTGCTTAATTCTTGGCACCATACTCAAAATGGGCACATCCAAGTTAGATAACATACTTTTGAAACGCGTATATTTGTCACTGATCAAGTGCAAAATAAGCCAAAAGCCAAAACTAAATACACATGAAAATATAACTGACAGTGCGATACCCATAACCACTTTTGGCTTAGCGGGAAACGTTGGCTCCGATGCGGAGTCGACAATGGCAAAGTCATCGCCGTCATCTAGATCTTTTAGAATTTCAGTTTCTTGCAAGCGCGACAGAAACATTTCATATAAATGCTGTGTTGACTCGATTTCACGCTGCATGCGAGATATCTGCATGGAATGCTTACCTAAATTGGCGTGGCGCTCTTTGGTTTTTTGAATTTGCGCGAGTATGTCGCGTTGCCGCGCTCTGAGTGTTTCATTGCTATTGCGTAAACCGTTAACCAATTGGTTTATCAGCATAGTAAATTCAGTATCAATCGCCTCTAGCCCGGCTTTTGCGGCAATATATTTAGGGTGTTTGTGTAAATACCGTTTCGTTACCCCTTCCATGAGTAATTGCTGTTGCCCTCGGCGAATACGCAAATCACGGATGAGAGCGTTGTTTTGAATAGCGGGTATCTGCAAATAATCTTGTTGCCCTCCCGAGATAGTCGCTAATTGCACCATACTGCCTTGTGATTCAGCGACCGCTCTATCAATATGAATTTTCTGAGAGATGAGCCCTGCAATCTCACTTTTTGCCAGGTCCACCTGGCTCTCTACATCAACCAATTCATTATCGCGCAAGAACGTCAGTAGCCTTTCTTCTGACTGACTTAAACTGGTTTTTAATTCATTTAATTGGTCATTTAACCATTGGGATTTCGAGTCTGCTTTTTGACGATTGATAAGCGCATAATAAGCAAAAAAGGCTGGCCCTATGTGATTAGCAATCTCAGCGGCACTGCTGGGTGTTAACGACTCAACCGTGATCTTCAACATATCAGTATTGCTTAGTTTTGAAACGCTGAATTGTTTAAGTAACTTGGTAGTCGCATAGTCTTTCTCTGAGACGTAGCCGCCGTCGGTCGACTGTTGATATTCATGCAAATTGTACAGAGCTAAATCATCCACAACAGTTTGCACGAATTGGCGAGAGCGCATGAATTCAATGTAGGTATCTTGGCGAGTGTCTTCACCACTGGTAATGGCAGATAGGCTTGAGGGTAAGGTCAATCCACTGTCTTTGGCGCTCAATAGCAGGATGCTGCTGGCAACGTAAATTTTTGGTAGATGGATGACGTAGTAAGCACCTAACGATGCCAGCAGCCCAGCTGTGATGATGATTCGAAACTTTTTACGCCACAAGAAAGTCAAGATATCGAAGATATCTAATGAACGTTCCTGCTTTAAGGTAAAGTCTCGATTGGCATCCATGGTTAAAATAGGCTTTCTTCGATAATAATAATGTCACCTGGGTGCACCATTTTCTCTGCTTGTACGGGGATACGTTTTTTATCTGCGCCGCGGATAATGAACCATTTACTTTTAGACGCTCGCTCTTTAAGGCCACCCGCAACAGCAATTGCTTCATCAATACTGAGGTCAAACTGAAAATCGTAAGCACCCACGTTTTTTACCGCTCCTTTGATAAAGAAAGGGCGAAAACGCTCGATTACCACATTCACATTTGGCTCAACAAGGTAACCATCGAGATAGGCAGCCTCTATTTCAGCGGCGAGTTGACTGGCGGTTTTACCGATGGCATTTACCATTCCGATAAAAGGCATACGTATGTCACCCGTTTTATCAATGCGCACACGTTGATTCAAATCTGGCTCACCATAAATGTTAATCACGATAACGTCTCCAGTGCCCATGAAAAACGTACTTTCCTGAGCCTGCGAGAGCGTTGAGATACACAGCATGATTATGAATAAAATACGTATTCGCAAAAATCTAGGCCTTAGCAGTGAGATAATGAGCACATCCTGATTGTATCGACCATAGAACGACATACATGACAATTAATGCGCCGCTGGCGCATAAGCAAGTGGCGCATCAATTAAGATTTCCTTCGCTTTAGCTTCATTTTGCTGGGTCAACTCATAATTCAACTCATCTAGCAGCATCACTACTTCCTCGAAAGGCAATTTACTCTCATCGGCGCCCATAATTCTGGGGTGCTTTGTAGTGGTATCAGCATCGTCAATTAGTAACTCTTCATAGAGCTTCTCACCTGGTCGTAAACCGGAAAATTTAAGCTCTATATTTCCATCTGGCTGCGTTTCAGTCTTCAGCGTATGTCCCATCAAATGCGCCATTTTTTGCGCTAAATCGACTATTTTCACTGGGTCGCCCATATCCAACACAAACACTTCGCCTTTTTTGCCCATTGCCCCAGCTTGGATCACCAGTTGAGCGGCTTCTGGAATGGTCATAAAAAAGCGAATAATATCCGGGTGGGTAACGGTGATAGGACCGCCTGCTTGTATCTGCCGAGTGAATAAGGGCACAACCGAGCCTGATGAGCCAAGGACATTACCGAATCTGACGATGGCGAACTGAGTGGAAGACTCGAGATCGGCAATACCTTGTACGATCAATTCCGCAAAGCGCTTAGTGGCGCCCATTACATTGGTGGGGCGCACCGCTTTGTCCGTTGAAATCAGTACGAATTTTTCCACATCAAACTCTATGGCTGCTAGCGCTACATTCGCGGTGCCAAATACGTTGTTACGCAGCCCAGCCAAAGGATTCGACTCCACCATAGGCACATGTTTATACGCTGCCGCGTGGTAGATAGTTTGTATTTTATGGGCGTCAATGGCGCTTCGTAGTATTTCGTTGTCTTGAATACTGGCCAAAATAGGAACAATCTTAATATCAGGGTAAAGCTTAGAAAGCTCACCTTCAATTTGGTATAAGTTGAATTCTGATAACTCAAATAATATTAAAGACTCGGGGTTAGACATAGCGATTTGTCGGCACAGTTCACTGCCAATAGACCCACCAGCCCCGGTCACCATAACCCGCTTGCGACGGATATTGGTATCCAGTAACTCAACGATCGGTGGCACAGGCTCGCGTCCCAACAGTTCTTCAATCTTGATTTCCCGCAGCTCATCGATTTTTCGTTTGCCCGACAAAATATCTTGAATATTTGGGATACTCAACAGCTCAATGGCAAAGGGTTCTAACTCGGCGATAAGCTCTTTTCGGCGCCCATGGGATGAGTTATTTACGGCTAGTAACATCTTGTTGACGCCATACTTTCGAACCAGCTCGGGGATATCTTCTCGAGCATACACCTGCAACCCCATCACCTGCTTCCCTTGAAAAAGCTTCTTGTCATCGACAAATGCAACGGGCAACAAATCATTACCCGTACGCAGCGTTTGGGCTAAAGAGCGCCCTGCTTGAGAGGCGCCGAAGATAATACATTTTTCACGAATTTTATAATTTTGTGTTTGAACAGTGGTTTGTATCAGCAACCGTGGAGCGACAATTAAGAACATCGCCAAGGTCAAATAGATGAAAGGTACCGTGGTGGGAACAAAAGCCTGAAAGGCATAGCGCGCCGCAAATAAATACAAGGCGGATAAACTCAGCGCGATAAAAATAAGGTAAATCGCGCGTAAGTCGATGTAACGCACCATTTGTTGATAATGGCCGAAAAACGTCATAAGACTCAAGGCGAAAATACAATTCAAAATGATGACCAACCACTCACTTGCAGCAAAATGCCAGTCTTCGATGCCGATTCGTAACCAATATGCCACCAAAATACTTGCAAACAATGCGCCTAAGTCCCATCCAACAGACAGTGAAAATTTAGCTCGAGAGCTCAGTGAAAACAGCCTATCGAGTTTCATGATTGGGTAGCCTCGTCCATCACTTGCTCAATGGCTTGGCAAGTGCGCGAAATCTCATCGTCGGTTAATGTGGGATGCACCAGAAACATTAACGAGTTCTGACCCAAAGTGACTGCATTGACTAAAGGCTGTGCTGGGCGATAGCCTGAATCATCAAAGGCCTTTTCTAGATAAACTTCTGAGCAGGAGCCGGAGAAACACGGCACATTGAGCTTGTTAATTGCATCGATAATACGATCACGGCTCCACTCGGGTTTGAGACTTTCAGGTCGCACGTACACATAGCACTTATAAAACGCGTGTTCGATATACGCGGGAATTTGCGGAACATACAAGGCATCAGACTTTCCGGCGGTTGCAAAAATTTGTTTAGCGTACGCTTGGCGCTGCTGCATCCAAGTTGGCATTTTTTTCAGTTGTTGTAAGCCTACAGCCCCCTGAATTTCAGTCATTCGCCAGTTAGTACCAAAGCTTTCATGTAACCAACGAAAGCCAGGTTGATGCTCTTTTTCATATACCGCTGACCAAGATTTGCCATGATCTTTAAATGCCCAGACTTTTTCCCAGAGTGACTTATTGTTGGTCGTTACCATGCCACCTTCACCGGCCGTCGTCATGATTTTATCCTGACAAAAAGACCACGCGCCGATATCACCGATACTGCCTACCGGCTTGCCTTTGTAGGTCGCGCCGTGCGCTTGGGCGCAGTCTTCTACCACATAGAGGTCATGCTCATTCGCTAAGGCTAAAATATCGTCCATTTCGCAAGGCCAACCAGCCAGATGTACACACAGAATAGCTTTGGTGTTGCGAGTAATTTTCTGACGTATGGTCTCGGCGCTGATATTTTGAGAGTCAAGCTCTATATCTGCGAAAACAGGCACTAAACCGGCCAAAACAATGGATGAAATAGACGCAATAAACGTGCGTGAGGTAACAATGACTTCGCTGTCTTTTGGCATATCCAGCGCCTGCCATGCTAAATCTAATGCGACGGTCCCATTTGCCACTGCGACCGCATATTCACAATGAGTATAATGCGCAAATGCTTTCTCAAATTCTCTGCACTGCTGCCCCGTCCAGTAATTTACCTTATTAGAGTCAAGGACTGACAACACCGCTGACTTCTCAGCTTCATCGTAGTTCGGCCAAGGGGAAAAAGGTCCGTTTAACATAGTGTTACCTCGCATCATCTAAGATGCTTAATTATTATTATTAATTTTCTTAGCTGGACTACCAGCTACAACCGTGTGGTCAGAAACATTTGAAAGCACAGTGGAGCCGGCTCCCACTATACTGCGTTGGCCAATAGTGCAACCTTGAATAACGGCACTACCTATGCCGATAAAACTTTGCTCATCTACAGTCACATTGCCCGCCAGCCGTGAGCCAGGGGCAACATGCACGAAGTCACCTAACACGCAGTCGTGGTCAATACTGGCCGCTGTATTAATAATGCACCCTTGACCTACTTTACTGGCGATATTGACTGTCGCATTGGCGCAGATAAGCGAACCCAAGCCAATTTCACTGTGCCGGCTGACGTGCGCACTTGGGTGTACCAGCGTGGCAAAAGAGCAATGCTGCGCTAGCAATTCGGCCGTTACTTTCGCACGGATGGCATTATTGCCAATGGCCACAAAAAATAACGTATCGCTTGCCACATATTTCGCGGCGTCATCCGCATGCCCTACCACGTTCCAGTGGGCATTCGCTTGCTGCTGCGGGTAGGCTTGATCTAGAAAGCGGATATCGCTAAATCGGCGGCTCACTTCAGCGCAGTCAGCCGCGACTTTGCCATGACCGCTTGCTCCTATAATAATGAGTTTATTGATCATGTTGCTCGCCCCTAGTATTTCCAGAGCCAGTAAATTTGGCCATGGTTACGTGCCCATCTTGTTCTATATCAGCCCTTTGTAGGACCTTAAGAATGGTTAAAAATAGAATTTTAATATCCAGTGCAACACTGCGATTTTGCACGTACCACACATCGAGTGTGAACTTATCTTCCCAAGATAAATTATTACGCCCATTGACCTGCGCCCAACCAGTAATGCCTGGACGCACGTCATGGCGACGCTTTTGCTCTGCATTATAGAGCGGTAAATATTCAACGAGCAGTGGCCGAGGGCCGACCAAACTCATGTCCCCACGAAGTACATTTAGTAATCCGGGGAGCTCATCTAAACTGCTACGGCGCAAAAATCGTCCGAACGACGTTAACCTGACTTCATCGGGTAACCATTGGCCATTCGCATCGGTTTCATTGGTCATGCTGCGAAATTTAATCATATTGAACACACGATCGTCGCGCCCGGGTCGTGGTTGCCTAAAGAACACAGGACCGCCTAAAAGTACACGCACGAGTAAAGCAGTGGTCAGAATAACAGGCCAAAGCAGCAGTAAAGCCATGCACACCAGCAGTACATCTAGCAATCGTTTAAGCATTTCGGTCGCCCCGCTCAGGCAATACCACAGGCTCAGTTCTTTGAGACAATACTTGTTGATAAAACTCAGTGATCTGCTTAGCGTTAAGCTGCACATTCATAATATTAGCGACACGAATACTGGCATTTGCAGTCAGTCTTTTTCGCTCCTCAGGGTGCTCAATGGCCTGTATTATTTTCTGTGCAAGCAGTTCAGGTGCTTTTGCTGGTGCCATATAACCAGTAACGCCATCTTCAACTAAATCAGGAAAGCCACCAACATTTGAAGTCAGCGTTGCTACCCCAGCGTACATTGACTCTACTGCACCGCCGACGTTTTCAGAATGCGAGGGATGAACCGCTAAATCAAATTGCGGATACAGCTTAGGCACATCGTTTCGTAAGCCCATGAATACGCAGCTATCAGGAGCTTGCTGGTGTGCATACTGTTGCACTTGCGTGAAGTATTTGTCAGCACCTGCCCATGGACCACCAACAAATAGGCATTTCACATTCGGATAACGCTTTCGAACAATGGCGATAGCATCAATTAAGTCTTCATGCCCTTTTAACCCACGTTTTTGCCCAAGGTACGCTTTAGGTCCGTAAAAATAAGCCACCATCCCGACTATAAAGGTATCTTGTGCCAACCCTAATTGAGATGCGAGGTTGTCATTAGCTGGCGAGGTAAATGAAAAATCATCCGCGTTTACACCGTAATACGCTAATCCTACCCGTTGTGAATCAATGCCGTATGACTTATAGGCATTTTTTGTCCAAAGGCAGGATGCCAACCAATAGTCATCACTATTGGCAGTGGCTAACTCGGCTTGGCGAAAGCCCCAATGCTCAAGGTGCAACGGCCCCGGTACATGAAAAATACGCGGAATAGCGTAGCCTCGAAGCGCTAAACGCATCAGTAGCGTAGTAGCGACAAAGTGACTATGAATGATATCAGGCTTAACCTCCTCGACTATTTGGCGCAGTTTTTTAGCCCTTGCGATATTTTTCCATGGCTGTTTAAGCACTATCGAAGGATCGAATATATGCACCACGACCCCAGCGTCTTTATAACGCCCAACCATCGGTCCCTCTGGTAAAACAAGGTGTACTTCAATACCTAGCTTTACCAACTCGGAAGTTTGGCGTAAGGCCCAACTAGCGCCCACTGCAGTTTTTAATAAATGCAGAACTTTCATGAGTAATTAGACTTCAAATCAAAATATGATTGATAAAAGTCCCCCCGTCTTTTAGCTAATAATTCCATTTCATAACGTCTTGCACATTCCAAATTCCGCTGAGAAGCTTGAGACATTGATTCTGGCGATGATAGTAATCCTTGAATCTTTTCAGCTAGTTGCGACCAGTTGTTATTTTCAACCAAAGAGGCGTTATCGAGTAACTCGGGGATCCCACCGACATTTGAGGCGATGCAAGGCAAGCCACGAGCCATTGCTTCAATTAAGGCTCTTGGTAAGCCTTCAGTGCGAGATGGCATCACAAAGGCATCTGCATTATCCAAATATTGAATAACGTCGGCATGCCCCACTTCGCCGGCAAAATGTATGAGTTCGCTACATTCGAGCTTTTCCGCCAAAGCTTGCATTTCTTGCAAAAAAATCCCGCCACCTAGCATAGTGACGTTATAGGTCAGCCCCTGCTTTTTAAGATGCGAAATAGCGTGGATGAGAAGGTCGGGCCCTTTGTACATTTGCGAAAAAGAACCCACGAAAACTAACTGTTTTCCTGGAGTATTAAACACCCTAGCTTGGGTGACATAACTAGCAGCTGGTAACTCTATATCCGAACAGCCAACACTCAGAGCACCATTTGATACTGGGTAGCGACGTTGCAAGTATTCCTTCGTCACATAGCAAGCGGCAAGTGAGTTTTTTGCCATATACCTGAGGCCAATGTAGCTAACCCAACCTAAGATTTTGTCTAATGGGCCATTTGTTATACCAGCATTGAATACGTCAAGAGGGTCACCAACGACTTCTAATGCAAACCTTTGTTTGGCAGCGGTTCCAAAGCTCGCTAACATTGCTGACTGAGAGGGTACTCGATAGATAACAGCTCTTTGAGGAGTGACAACAGCGTTAATTGTCATTCGAATTTTGCGAAAGTTTCTTAGTAACCCGGCAAAACCTACATAGTAGGGTAGCCCTACAAAGGTAACGTCAAGCCCACTGGATAAGTGCCAACTTTGCTGAGGAGCGTCAACATTTTGAATACGTGCAACCACAATCACTTTTTTGAACGTAGCTAAGTATCTCTGCCAAAAATGATATAAAAACGCGCTGCTCGTCCAAACCTTTTGATCAGGTGTTCGATAAAAACGAAACTCACAAGTCACCACTACTTCCATTATTATTATTCTTTTCTTTTGTGGGCTAAAAACATAAAAAACATTGCAAATGCACAGCCAAATATTATCTGCACTGGTACATGAGCGAAACTATTTCTAATCATGATAAATAGCGGCGCCAAGCCAACACCAATCAATATATCAGTTTTAGTACTAGAGGGCATATTGTCTAACTTGGCCATCAAACCGCCAAACAAGAAGAATATAATCAGTACCCCTTTTTCGCCAAAATTGAGATAGGCTTCCGCTACGGGTGAAAAGCCGATCGGTCCAGCCACTTTGATGACTTTGACATTTAGAAGCCGATCATCATCTTCAGCTTTTACTCTATCTAATTGCGGAATAACGAGTGCAAGTTGCCTTTCAATAGGCGCCCAGTAACTTGCACCAAGTAATAGATCATCTCCTTTTTCACGCCAGCTAATCACTTCTTGTACGGCCCGTAAACTTGAGCCCATTTCTGCAACAGCGTTTAGAGGATTAAAATCCGCACCTCCTTCATAACTTCCTGAGACACGAGCGTTCTTAACAATACCTGCTGCAACTAAAAATACGACAATCATTGCTAGCAACAAAAAACCATTCATTACACGACCTTTTCTGCCTAACATGCATGCTGTTACGGCACTGGGGAACATGACTTCACCACGTAAGCCCAGTTTGAATGCGAACAAGGCCCATACACCAAAAAAAGCAAAATATAGATAACCAAACGCTTTGTCATGCGCCACTGCCACTAAAACTAAGGCCAAAGATATGAACACATAAATGTAAGTGAAGATAATTCCAACCAGTGGGTTGCTGTCTACCACCCGAAGATAAGCGCCATATGAATATATCGCCCCTGTTGCGATAGCGACGAGAAAAAACAGAACAATAAAAACAACTAATATGCCCCCACCGATATGATACAAACGACGGTTATACTCTTCGTCCCCTGGGCTAACATTTTGCTCAGTTCTAACCACCTTAGAAAACACCATTGCGCCAATGCCAAATCCCAAAAAAGCTAGATTTATCATATGAATAGCATTTTCAGTTTGGTTACTATTGAACCAGAAACTAATTTGATAAAGCGTATCGTGATCGGTAATCAAGTTAACTGAGTTAACTAATATTAAGCCTCCGTGAAAAATGCCAAAGACAATGAAATATATATAGCAAATAGACCAAATACCTTTAGGCAAAGTATTTGCCAAAATGATTGACACTAACAACCATGTAAAAGTGGTAAAAGACTCCAACTCGGCCCGAGGTGTCTCAAAAACGTCAATGTACCCAGCGAACACAAACACGCTGCCCATGGCGAGAACCCAAATCCCGATTATTTTTTTAATTAATCCCGTATCAAGCGTAAAGTGCATGCAGTTGTTTAACGTTGTTATCTAACTGGAACACACTACTTTTAAAGGTCTGTCGTCCTACCTCGTGATCCACAGGTTGTGACAACAACTGTGTAACCTGCTGCGCCCAGCTCTGATCGCTTTGTGCTAACGGGAAGTAATGCACCACATCAAGCTGCTGTGCGATCTCTAGTACTCCCGGGATGTCTGATGCTAAAACAGGAACACCTAAACTAGCCGCTTCTAATACCGCACCTGGCAATCCCTCCCATTTCGACGGAAAAAGCATTATGTCTGCGTGCTTCATAAATGGTAATACTTGAGCTTTTTCGCCTAAATAAAAAATGCGCTCGTCTACGTTATTTAAAGCACTCATTCTTTGTAGTTGCTGTTTTATCTCTGGGTCTTCTTTTCCTACCAAGACTAGAACGGCGTCATTATTTTTTTGGCAGTATTCGCAAAAAATTTCGACTAACCGAGGATGATTTTTTTGCTCATGCATCCGAGACACATTGATAATAATTTTATTATCAGCGCTGATACCTAAATCATCCTGCCAAAAATTCTCTCGGTGCACGACATTATGCTGCTCAAAGCCGTTATAGATCACTTTAAAACGGCTATCTGCTCTCCAGTCAACATGCCAGAATGCATCTAACGTTGCTTCACATACACCAGCAATATAGTGCGAGAAAGTCAGCAGTAATCTCCTAAGAAGCTTGTCCCTTATACGCCTTAATACACTTGGATTCTCTACATCATGAGTACTTCTAAAATGTGCAACGCGCCTTTTTATTCCGCCTAACCACGAGATAAACAATATAACTCCCGAGACGAGTGAAACATGAGAATGCACAACGTCATACTTTCCCGCTTTTAAAATAGACATGAACTGAAAAAAGAAAGTGAGACTTAAAGGGCAATAGTGAACCTTGCTACCTCGTTCAGTAATTTCTTGGTCAAGTACACCTTTCTGACCACTTAGCACTAGGAACTCGTATTCAACGCCCAGCTTGCGCATTTTTTCTAGCGTAGATAAGGTCCTAAGCTCAGCACCGCCACGATTCATAATGCCAAACACGTGCAATACTTTTTTAGTCATGAGTTTTTCCCTTTATTCTCACGTTTCTCCAAAAGAAAAAACCGAACAAAACGCATTCTATGCAGGTAGCGAATACCATTGCTTTTGCCGCCCCTAATGAGCCGTATTCGGGCACCCAAAATAAGCAGGCGACTAATACGCATAGAGTACCAACCGCATAAATATATGTTTGCGTATGAAATTGTTTTAGTGCGTTCATTGCGGTACCAATGAATATATAGATATATCGAATTGCAGCGGCGACCAACACCCAAGTTAGCTCCTCAGATAAAAGAGCTATTTTAGGGTTATAAAATAATTCGAGGAAAAACTCACCAGCAACCAACGCCACGATCACACCAGATACACCGATAGCGGCCCCAATAAGGCACATCTTAAATGTAAGGTTAATGAGTTCTTTCCCGTTTCCTTGCTTCGCAAAAACTGCAAGTCGAGGTGAGCTCGCTTGCGATACACTGTGAATGAGAAGACCTCCTGCAATAAGAAAGTAGCTCACGGCAGCAAACTCCCCTGCAGCCTCTACGCCCGAATATTTCTCTATCACAAAATTGGGTATGTAGACGAATAAAGCACCGACCACAAGAGATAAACTCAGGGTGTAATACTTTTTCAGAATACGTAGCGGGGTGCGCACTGCATATTGCACCGATAAAAGCGAAATCCAATTGGTACTTATGGTTTCGCTTCTTCGTCGAAGGTTTGTGAAAACCACTGTATCGACAACGCTAAATATAACCGTTGTCGCTACCCAACCGCTCACCATTAAAATGGCAGACTCGCTTAGCAGCGCGATAATAATAACGACGGAGATACTGAGCACTGAGCGCCCACATTGTGAAAAGGTCGCTGTATCGAACCGACCAGTTCGATGGTAATAAGCATAAAATAATTCGCACCAACTATCGCACCATTTATATATTCCGATTAGTAACATTAGCAAAAAGGGCACATTATCAAAAAAGCTAATCCCTAAGAGTATTGAAAGTGTCAAACCGATAGAGCTAAGTAATAACCTAGTGCCTAAATACTGCTCGAGGCTATATTCCTTATCGACATCTACAACTATGAGGGTGCGTAATTTTAGGCTAGACAATAAGAAAACGGGGGAGACGATAGATAGAGCAAGTACAAATTGCCCTAAGAATGCGGCATCATAAACTTTGGCAATCACCACTAACAGCAACCAATTCGTTAGCGAGAACGACAAATTAGCTAAAAGCGTTAGGCTCGAATTTTTTGCCAAACTGGATGACATACGACTACTGATATTTTTCTTCTTATTATTATTTTTCCATCATGCTCGAATAGCTAATTCAAAGCAAATCTACTTAAGTAGTATAGACATGTGCTTATATGTAAGTTTGGTCGCCAACTAAGTGTCGAATATCGATCTCTAAAAGCTGCAATTTACTTTGCTATAGAGCGTAATTTTCGCAGACTTATAAGGCGTTAAAACCATTCCACGTTAATGAGCTACAGCTTATTAATTGGATTAGTATAAAAGAAAGGTGACCATAAACTTCTTAATCAAATGAGATGACTGTTCGTTCAAACCGCTACTTTTGGTAAACGTTGTTAAAAACGACGTGGTACGCGGTAGATTAACGTTAATTTGATCTACTAGAGGAAACACAGTGAGGCTTACAATATCATGGTATTCGGGCTATTTAGCACTTAAAAATGCGTACTTAACTGTCATCGTTGACTGAAAAATTTAGCTCTCACGTTTCTCGTCAGCAATATTAGCAATCCACTCAACCCAAGAAAGAGTGAAGATGTAGTTGGCGCAGATGCTTCATTGATAGGCAGTAATTTAGGCTGAGCGCTAAGGTTGGGCTCACTCTTGACTAAGAAAAAACCGAAATAGTTGAAATCGCCATTAGCGTACTTGCTTTCATAGTCTGAGCTATAACCCACGTTGAATTCAGTGCTGTAGAGGTTGGCACTACCACTGCCGTTTTTGAATGTGCCGCCCATTCTTAATACATTCTCGCTGTCTGAATATAATCCGTAAGAATATTGCTGATAGCTTCGGTTCACGCCCGATATTGAACCAAATAAACCTTGCCATATTTCTGCGTTATTAAAGCAGACACTCGTATTTGAACACTCTTGTTCAAACTTGTTTCTTTCACCCAACGAACCACTTATGTTGATTGTTGAGAAAGCAGTCACTAGTAACTCTTCAACAATATTAAAGCTTGGCAGCTCCCATCCTTCATAAAGCGAACTAACAGTGTCGTGATGCCTGCCTGCTGTCAGAGTTAAGTCTAACCAAACAATGCCAGTTGATTCATCTTTCACCGCCAACTCGTCACCAGCGTTGAAAGCATCCCATTGAATTAATCCAGCTTGAGCTTGGCCAATAGACAAATAAAGGCAAAGTGCTATTAAGGTGATAGTTTTCATTGGTATTAGACTTTTTTTATTATTGTACAGATATAATACACTTACAAAAAACAGAGGCGTTACTAAACTTTAGTCGTAACTATATGAAATACATATGTATAATATACTAACCGGACGAGTATATTGCATTAAATGCTCTAAATATGTGGGTTATAAAATGAAAAAAGCCGCCTCGAAGGAGACGGCTAGGATGATCAATTTATAAGCATATTCGACGCTTTATTGACCATTTACAGAGGCTATTTTTCTATCGCTTTGAGCGCAGTATTAAGTGCATCAATCAAGGTATCACTTTCGAAGTCAGCAAGGGTACTACCATTAATTGCAATTAACACCTCTTTGACCTCCTCATTCATACCGCAAATATACAGTAATTTACCCGCAGCATGACTATCTGATGCGATAGTGTCCACGGCCATCGCCGCAGATACGTCCATTGCCGGCACTCTAGAGAAGTCGAGTATTAGAACTTCAGACCCAGGTTCGACATGCTGACGAACGTGATGCCCTAAGTCAGCAGCAGCGCCAAAGCTTAATGGGCCAGAGAAGTTGAACACATTGACTCTGCCATGCCCTTCTTCCAGCAACGCTTTTTCTTCTGGCTTGTTAGAAGCTTCAGGCAATGCGCGTAATTCAGTAATTTGAATCTGTGCTATCTGGCGTACATACGCTAGCGCAGCGAGTACAACACCGACCCCAACAGCCGTTATTAGGTCAACAAAGACTGTCAAACCCAGTACTAATATCATTAATGCGAAATCCCAACGCGGACCGTTGTGCGCGCGCTTGATGTAACGCCAATCAATAATATCCAGACCTACTTTCACCAAAATACCTGCTAATACAGCGTGAGGTATATTAGCTGCAAGTGGGCTCAACCCTAGTACCACAGCAAGAAGCACTAGCGCATGTACCATGCCCGATATCTTCGTTTTACCTCCTGAACGTATATTTACTACCGTGCGCATGGTAGCGCCAGCACCTGCAATACCACCAAACAAGCCAGCAATCGTATTACCAATACCTTGGCCAATTAGCTCTTTGCTACTGTCGTGGCGTGTACGCGTCATGTTGTCAGCCACCAAAGACGTCAACAAGCTATCAATCGCGCCTAATACGGCAAGAATAAACGCGGCTTCCAGCACTAGCCAAAAATGGCTTTGCTCAAACACCGGCAGGTGTAAACTAGGAAGCCCGCTTGGTATTGCACCTAGAACTGGTACGCTGGCTACTGCTAAACTCACAAGCGTGCCAATGATCAACGCGGCAAGTGCGCCAGGCAAATACTTACCTAATTTAGCTGGCCAATAATATGCTATAGCCAGTGTAAGGCCACCCAGTGCTAGCGTGACAAAGTTGGTGTTGGCAAGCGCGTGCGGCAAGTATGATAATGCTCCTAATGTGCCACCAGGAGGCTCATGACCAAGTAAACGACCGAACTGTAAAATGATAATGATCGCACCGATACCTGACATGAAACCAGATATCACTGGGTAGGGTACCAAGCGAATATATTGACCTACGCCTAAGAACCCAAATAGCACCTGTAAAACACCGGCCAACATCACCGCGGTAAATATAAGCTCAACATTACCAGACAAGCTTGCAAATAGTCCTGCAAGCACAACAATCATCGGCCCTGTAGGGCCAGAAATTTGTGAAGGTGTACCTCCAAATAGGGCCGCAAAGAAACCCACTGCGATAGCGCCGTACAAGCCTGCCAAAGGACCTAATCCTGAAGCAACACCTAGCGCTAAAGCCAACGGTAAAGCAACGATACCGGCGGTGATACCACCCGTTACATCACCTCGTAAATTTGATAAATCGAATTTCATCTATTTAAATATCCTGCAGTTTACTAAAGACCAATGGCCGATTTAAACGCTGTTTCGCTAGCGTAACATTCAACCATAGGCTTGAAGCTTTCTGATTTATTGTCGTAACAGAGGACTTCTCCCGTTTCGATACTATAGACCCACCCGTGAATTTGCACTTCCTTACACGCTAGTCGCCCTGCAACAGAGGGGTGTGTCTTAAGATGTTGTATCTGCAACAAGACGTTTTCTTTGGTGACTTCGTCGAGATGCTCACTGCCCACACTGCCATGCTTGTGTTTAACGACTTCAGTTGCACCACGGCAATGACCCAACCATTCTTTTACATGTGGCAATTCATCTAATGCTTCTGGCGCTAAAGCCCCCTTCATCGCTCCGCAGTCTGTGTGACCACAAATAACAATATGCTCAACGCCCAATGCAGCCACAGCAAATTCAATTGAGGCGGTCATGCCACCAGTTTGATTGCTGTGAGGGGGCACTACATTACCCGCATTTCTGCAGATAAATAAATCCCCGGGACCTGTTTGCGTGACCATGTTCGGGTCAATACGTGAATCAGAGCAAGTAATGAATAAAACTTCTGGATTCTGACTCGTCGCTAGTTTCTGAAAGACTTCTTTGTTTTTTGGAAAAACATCACGTTGAAACTTCGCTACACCTGAGATCACATGATCCATAACCAACTCCTAATGTTAAAATTCGGTAAAACCCGTTATCACAATATATACAGGCCATATTGCCTGATAGCTTTATAGAAAAATATATAGGCTCGTGATAGCCTATTTCTATCAAAGACACATTTGGACATCCTGATTATGCCGAATTCTCATCTACAGCCTTCCTTGAAACAGCTGAAGTACTTTGTCGCAGTCGCCCACACACTGAATTTTAGACGAGCGTCTTATCAATTGCATATCAGTCAACCCACATTGACGAATCAGATCGTTAAGCTCGAAGAAAGTTTAGGGCTAACCCTGTTTGAACGATCACGAAATGGCACTATGCTCTCGCCTGATGGTCGTGAGCTGTTAAATCACGCAGAGCATATTCTGCAAACGATGACAGAGTTCCAAAGTATTGCTAGAGAGCTCGCTCAAGGTCCCAAAACGACCTTCAAACTAGGCATTCCTCCCACTTTAGGGCCTTATTTATTACCCTTCGTGTTACCGCAATTGCATCAGCTATACGACAAATTAAAATTCTATGTAAGAGAATCAGCCCCTAGCGAATTGCACACAGGTTTATATAAGGGGGATTACGACTTAATTATTTCTCCCCTTGCAGGCATGCCAAACGACTTCATCGTGGAGCCTTTATTTACAGAGCCGCTAAAACTAGTGCTTTCGAGTGAGCACCCCATGAGCAAGGATGTACTTATTGAACCCAAGCATCTGCGAGGACAGAGGATCTTAACGCTTGAAGATAAACATCACTTTCATCATCAGGTATTAGATATTTGCAATGAATTGGGTGCCGAGCTTCAACGTGATTATGAAGGAACCAGTCTAGATACCCTAAGGCAAATGGTGGTTATGGGTATGGGGGCAGCTTTTCTACCGGGTTTGTATGTACACTCAGAAATGCACGTACCCGAATCACTTCACGTATGTGAAATAAAAAACAAGCCTATTTTACGCCAACACGCCCTCGCTTGGCGAAACACTTCACCGTCACGAGTGTTCTTTCGAGAACTTGCTGATCGTTTCAGACGGATCATAAAAGCCCGACTGAGCCACGTGGTTGAGGTTCATACTCTCTGACATACATACTATCAGACGAATTGAAAAACGGGCTTTGATGCTTTCTGTGCGAAAATCTCGTCCCTCGCGAATTTGTTTCCCCGCATCAAGTGATCTGCAACGCTGATTGCACAGTGCAGTTGTTGGAATGCAAGCGCAACGCGGTTGGCGCATCGGATGCCGCGCATGGGGGTGAAAGCGGGGCTTTTAGGAGCGTAGTTCCTACAGCTTGAACGGGTAGCATGGATGCTGCACTGGAGGTAGCCCCATGGATGGGTGGCAACGAGTAGCTTAATATTTTCTCAGCTATTGCATGGGATGCCCCGCATGACATTCGAGGGATTTGGTTTATCCATGTGTGGGTAGCGTTGCGCGACAGCGCTTAGAATGAAGTCACCTTGGAGGTGTAGTCTCGGTTGCCTTTGGTATTTTCTGTGTCGCAGAAACGAAAAAAGCCACCCTATTAAGGTGGCTTCATTCTAAATGGGAGTCTGGGTAAGGCTGGTATCTTTAGTTGCACAGCAACGTCCAGCCGCACGACACACCAAGGAAGGCGTGGCTGCCACTTTGTTGCGGGGAATGCTTCATCATGGACGTGTTTATATCGTAGTTGATACACCCCTGAAGGTTTGTTGCTGAGTCGCTTTTGCGCGAAGCGCATATACGAAAAAGCCCTGACCGTTTTTTTGGTCAGGGCTTTTCGTGTAATGGGAGTCTGGCAGTGTGCTACTCTCGCATGGGGGCGAAGGCGGAGGCTTTTGCGAAGCGCAGCTTTGCGCGACTGAACGACACGCCATGGATGGCGTGGCTGGTGCGCAACACCAGGGATGGGTTGTTCTTCAGCTTTCATGCAAAGCACTAGAGTTGAAAGCCCTTGATGGATGAAAACGCGGCTCTGTGGAGCACCGCTCCAGCCGTTTGAACGACCGACATGGATGTCGGGCTGGACTGAACTACAGGGAAGTATGACACCTAGGCGTCTACTTCGTTAACAAGCTTTAAAATGCGATTTCGACTACAGTTGATTTTTCTATAGCAGAAACGAAAAAAGCCACCCGATTAGGTGGCTTCATTCTAAATGGGAGTCTGGCAGTGTGCTACTCTCGCATGGGGAAACCCCATACTACCATCGCCGCTAATGCGTTTCACTTCTGAGTTCGAGATGGGATCAGGTGGGGCCGCATCGCTATGGCCGCCAGACATAAACTGTTATTTATCAAGCCGTAGCTCAATAAATCAATATGTAAAAGCTGATGCCGTTCCTGTTAAGGTCTGGCTGTAATCATCGCTAAATCTCTTTAGTCTTACTCTTGATTTTAATACTTGTCATACAAACAACATCCAAAGTCATTTGGGCGTTGTATGGTTAAGCCTCACGGGCAATTAGTACAGGTTAGCTTAACGCCTTGCAACGCTTCCACATCCTGCCTATCAACGTCGTAGTCTTCAACAACCCTTTAGGACAGTTAAACTGCCAGGGATGACTCATCTTGGGGCTCGCTTCCCGCTTAGATGCTTTCAGCGGTTATCGATTCCGAACGTAGCTACCGGGCAATGCTTTTGGCAAAACAACCCGAACACCAGCGGTTCGTCCACTCCGGTCCTCTCGTACTAGGAGCAGCTCCCCTCAATCATCCAACGCCCACACCAGATAGGGACCGAACTGTCTCACGACGTTCTAAACCCAGCTCGCGTACCACTTTAAATGGCGAACAGCCATACCCTTGGGACCGACTTCAGCCCCAGGATGTGATGAGCCGACATCGAGGTGCCAAACACCGCCGTCGATATGAACTCTTGGGCGGTATCAGCCTGTTATCCCCGGAGTACCTTTTATCCGTTGAGCGATGGCCCTTCCATACAGAACCACCGGATCACTATGACCTACTTTCGTACCTGCTCGACGTGTCTGTCTCGCAGTTAAGCTGGCTTATGCCATTGCACTAACCTCCTGATGTCCGACCAGGATTAGCCAACCTTCGTGCTCCTCCGTTACTCTTTGGGAGGAGACCGCCCCAGTCAAACTACCCACCAGGCACTGTCCGCATTCCCGATAAGGGAACAACGTTAGAACATCAAACGTACAAGGGTGGTATTTCAAGGTTGACTCCACGCAAACTGGCGTTCACGCTTCGAAGTCTCCCACCTATCCTACACATGTAGGGTCAATGTTCAGTGCCAAGCTATAGTAAAGGTTCACGGGGTCTTTCCGTCTAGGTGCGGGTACACAGCATCTTCACTGCGATTTCAATTTCACTGAGTCTCGGGTGGAGACAGCGTGGCCATGGTTACACCATTCGTGCAGGTCGGAACTTACCCGACAAGGAATTTCGCTACCTTAGGACCGTTATAGTTACGGCCGCCGTTTACCGGGGCTTCGATCAAGAGCTTCGCTTGCGCTAACCCCATCAATTAACCTTCCGGCACCGGGCAGGTGTCACACCGTATACGTCATCTTTCGATTTAGCACAGTGCTGTGTTTTTAATAAACAGTCCCAGCCACCTTTTCACTGCGGCCCCCATTCGCTCAAAGAGCAAGTCTCATCACAAACAGGGGCGTACCTTCTCCCGAAGTTACGGTACGATTTTGCCGAGTTCCTTCACCCGAGTTCTCTCAAGCGCCTTAGTATTCTCTACCTGACCACCTGTGTCGGTTTGGGGTACGGTTCGATATATCATAAGTTTAGAGGCTTTTCCTGGAAGCAGGGTATTTGCAACTTCAATTCCGTAGAATCTCGTCTCGTGTCTCAGGCATGTAGAATCCCGGATTTACCTAAGATTCAACCCTACACACTTTCACATAGACAACCAACGCTATGCTTGCATAACCTTCTCCGTCCCCCCATCACTGATATACCAAGTACGGAAATATTAATCCGTTTCCCATCGACTACGCATTTCTGCCTCGCCTTAGGGGCCGACTTACCCTGCCCTGATTAGCATGGGACAGGAAACCTTGGTCTTCCGGCGTGCGGGTTTTTCACCCGCATTATCGTTACTCATGTCAGCATTCGCACTTGTGATATGTCCAGCAAACCTCTCAGTTCACCTTCAGCCACTTACACAACGCTCCCCTACCACGCAAAGTAAACTTTGCGTCCGCAGCTTCGGTATATTGCTTAGCCCCGTTACATCTTCCGCGCAGGCCGACTCGACTAGTGAGCTATTACGCTTTCTTTAAAGGGTGGCTGCTTCTAAGCCAACCTCCTAGCTGTCTTAGCCTTCCCACATCGTTTCCCACTTAGCAATAATTTTGGGACCTTAGCTGGCGGTCTGGGTTGTTTCCCTCTTCACGACGGACGTTAGCACCCGCCGTGTGTCTCCCGGATAGTACTCACTGGTATTCGGAGTTTGCAAAGGGTTGGTAAGTCGGGATGACCCCCTAGCCTTAACAGTGCTCTACCCCCAGTGGTATTCGTCCGAGGCGCTACCTAAATAGCTTTCGGGGAGAACCAGCTATCTCCCGGTTTGATTGGCCTTTCACCCCCAGCCACAAGTCATCCGCTAACTTTTCAACGTTAGTCGGTTCGGTCCTCCAGTTGATGTTACTCAACCTTCAACCTGCCCATGGCTAGATCACCGGGTTTCGGGTCTATACCTTGCAACTAAAACGCGCAGTTAACACTCGCTTTCGCTACGGCTCCCCTATTCGGTTAACCTTGCTACAAAATATAAGTCGCTGACCCATTATACAAAAGGTACGCAGTCACAGAACAAGTCTGCTCCCACTGCTTGTACGTATACGGTTTCAGGTTCTATTTCACTCCCCTCACAGGGGTTCTTTTCGCCTTTCCCTCACGGTACTAGTTCACTATCGGTCAGTTAGGAGTATTTAGCCTTGGAGGATGGTCCCCCCATGTTCAGTCAAGATAACACGTGTCCCGACCTACTCGATTTCACTTAAAATTCGCGTTCGTGTACAGGGCTATCACCTTGTATCGCTGTGCTTTCCAACACCTTCCACTCGCTTATTATTAGCTTAAGGGCTAATCCCCGTTCGCTCGCCGCTACTAGGGGAATCTCGGTTGATTTCTTTTCCTAAGGGTACTTAGATGTTTCAGTTCCCCTCGTTTGCCTCATACAGCTATGTATTCACTGTATGATACCGCCGAAGCGGTGGGTTTCCCCATTCGGACATTTGTGGATCAAAGCATTTTGTCGGCTCCCCACAACTTTTCGCAGACTTACACGTCCTTCATCGCCTCTAACTGCCTAGGCATCCACCGTATACGCTTAGTCACTTAACCATACAACCCCAAATAACCTTCAATATTTGACGTATAGACGTTACTCATAACCGAAGTTATCAGCGTATCTACTGTGTATGCGTGACAAGTATTCATTTTCAAATCAGATAGAGTAAGCTCTTAAAGAGTTCTCTTAGTTTTGATTACTTTTATCAGCTTTCCATATTGTTAAAGAACATTGTGATACCGAAGTACGCACAATTAAGGTTTAAAAAACCTTAATCAATAAACATTTAATGTAATGCGTATTGATTAAGGCTACTTAATCTTTTTGAGCAAAAATCACTTTCTTAGAAAGTGGTGGAGCTAAGCAGGATCGAACTGCTGACCTCCTGCGTGCAAGGCAGGCGCTCTCCCAGCTGAGCTATAGCCCCTCAAAAATCATTGAGGATTTTATTTTTTGGCCAGTTCGTATTTAGGCTAGGCGGATACCGAGGACGTTTAGCCTGCTAAACGACGAGGTGTCCAACACCGCATAAATGCGAAATGGTAGGCTTGGGCAGACTTGAACTGCCGACCTCACCCTTATCAGGGGTGCGCTCTAACCAGCTGAGCTACAAGCCTCTTGCTCGGTCTTTGTCATTGATACTGCCTTGCTGCAGAATTTGCTTGGTCATTAACAGACGTTAACTCCCGGCGACAAATTCTTCGCGGCGTTGCCTCAATAACAAATCCACTTCGCAATCTTCTTTCGAACATTGCGACAAGTTGCTTGAATATCCCAAGCACTTCTTTTTTGCTCTTCTTTACTAACAACAAAACAATCTGTGTGAACACTCAGCCTGATGAGGCCTAACCTAATAGTAAGGAGGTGATCCAACCCCAGGTTCCCCTAGGGTTACCTTGTTACGACTTCACCCCAGTCATGAATCACAAAGTGGTAACCGTCCTCCCGAAGGTTAAACTAGCTACTTCTTTTGCAACCCACTCCCATGGTGTGACGGGCGGTGTGTACAAGGCCCGGGAACGTATTCACCGCAACATTCTGATTTGCGATTACTAGCGATTCCGACTTCATGGAGTCGAGTTGCAGACTCCAATCCGGACTACGACGAGCTTTAAGGGATCCGCTTACTCTCGCAAGTTTGCTTCCCTCTGTACTCGCCATTGTAGCACGTGTGTAGCCCTACTCGTAAGGGCCATGATGACTTGACGTCGTCCCCACCTTCCTCCGGTTTGTCACCGGCAGTCTCCTTAGAGTGCCCAACTTAAGGCTGGCAACTAAGGACAGGGGTTGCGCTCGTTGCGGGACTTAACCCAACATCTCACGACACGAGCTGACGACAGCCATGCAGCACCTGTATCTAGATTCCCGAAGGCACCAATTCATCTCTGAAAAGTTTCTAGTATGTCAAGAGTAGGTAAGGTTCTTCGCGTTGCATCGAATTAAACCACATGCTCCACCGCTTGTGCGGGCCCCCGTCAATTCATTTGAGTTTTAACCTTGCGGCCGTACTCCCCAGGCGGTCTACTTATCGCGTTAGCTTCGCTACTCACGGATTAAATCCACAAACAGCTAGTAGACAGCGTTTACGGTGTGGACTACCAGGGTATCTAATCCTGTTCGCTACCCACACTTTCGCACATGAGCGTCAGTTACTGACCAGGGAGTCGCCTTCGCCACTGATGTTCCTCCAGATATCTACGCATTTCACCGCTACACCTGGAATTCCACTCCCCTCTCCAAAACTCTAGCCTGCCAGTTCTAAATGCAATTCCCAGGTTGAGCCCAGGGCTTTCACATCTAGCTTAACAAACCGCCTGCGTGCGCTTTACGCCCAGTAATTCCGATTAACGCTCGGACCCTCCGTATTACCGCGGCTGCTGGCACGGAGTTAGCCGGTCCTTCTTCTGTTGCTAACGTCACAGCTAACGGGTATTAACCGTTAACCTTTCCTCACAACTGAAAGTGCTTTACAACCCGAAGGCCTTCTTCACACACGCGGCATGGCTGCATCAGGGTTTCCCCCATTGTGCAATATTCCCCACTGCTGCCTCCCGTAGGAGTCTGGACCGTGTCTCAGTTCCAGTGTGGCTGATCTTCCTCTCAGAACAGCTAGAGATCGTCGCCTTGGTGAGCCTTTACCTCACCAACAAGCTAATCTCGCTTAGGCTACTCTTTGCGCGGGAGCCGGAGCCCCCTTTGGTCCGAAGACGTTATGCGGTATTAGCTATCGTTTCCAATAGTTATCCCCCACACAAAGGCATATTCCTAAGTATTACTCACCCGTCCGCCACTCGTCATCTTCTAGCAAGCTAAAAATGTTACCGTTCGACTTGCATGTGTTAGGCCTGCCGCCAGCGTTCAATCTGAGCCATGATCAAACTCTTCAATTAAATATTTATCGAACATGAATTTTTTTTGGTAGACACTCATCAAGTGAGTGCCCACACAGATTGTCTTGTTATTAATTGTTAAAGAACAGTGCTACCGAAGTAGCGTGCTTCCTTAGAAGCGGCTTAAGATGCTGTCCGTGGACCCTCTTAAGCGGGAGGCGTATAATACGCTCTCAAGTTTCGATGTCAAGGCGTTATTTTTATTTAATTTCAAATCAATTTATGACGTGAATCACAAACTGAAAAACCAAACTAAACCGCCTTACATCACGCTGATTAAAGTCTTTATAAAAGGCTTAATTCACCTGGTGAAAACCAGTGTCAGTGCAGCTGTTTTAGCGGCTGTCCCGAAGCGAGAGGCGCATTATAGAGATCCCTTTTTTGATCGCAAGTGTTTATTTCAAAAAAATGTTCAACTGCTGATTTAACAAACGAACTGACTAACTTTAGGCCTATATGATGGTATTTAACTCTATATGGATAAATGTAAAGGCTTATTAGTTGGCGATTTTGTAATAAATGGTTAACATAGCTAAGCCTTATATTCTTACAAACACACAATCTTTTAGGTAGATACATGAACTCACCCACTATAATAAATATAATTCTTTCCGTCGTTCTTGCTGTTGCAGGCTATTTACTACTACCTGTCATGGCGGCTAACCTTGATCCTAGCCTCGCGCTAGCTATTGGTTTATTGCTTGGCGGTATTCTCGTCCCCATCATTGGTAGCCAATTTTCTGGTACTTCTTCTGTTGCACAACAGGCCGATGAAGAAAATAGTAAAACACTATATGTTGGCAACTTGCCTTATCGTGCGAATGAACAAGCTGTTCAACAACATTTTGAATTGCAAGGACAGGTTCACTCCGTTCGTTTGATGAAAGATCGCCGCACAGGTAAACGCAAGGGCTATGGTTTTGTAGAAATGACAGCTGCTGGTGCTGAGAAAGCGATTCAAAACTTGAATGATTCTGAGTTTCAAGAAAGAACGTTGAAAGTACGCATGGCTAAAGACAAAGTCGAAGAATAAGCCACTGCTATAATACGTAGATAATAAAAAAGCCGATGCATGCATCGGCTTTTTTGTGTTTTGACGTAACTGACTATCGATAATTATAGTACTGATACTAATGCAGTGGCTAATGCGTCAACGTTACCTTTACTGATACCTGCAATATTCACGCGGCTTGAATCAACGAAATAAACACTATGTTTATTACGCATCTCTTGAACTTGCTCAGGAGTAATACATAAATAAGAGAACATGCCCTTTTGTTGATTCACAAAGCTAAAGTCTCTCTGGGCACCTTTCTCTTTGAGCTTGTCTACCAATAAGCCACGTAGTGTTTTCATTCGCGTGCGCATTGCTTCTACTTCTGCTTGCCATTCTGTGCGCAAAGATTCGTCGCTCAATATGATATCAACTAGTGCCCCACCGTATGAAGGTGGCATAGAGTATATACCACGAGCAATTGACTGAATTTGAGTTTGAATCGCTTTACGCGTTTGTGTGTTGGCCGTAATCATCGCAGCTAAACCTACACGCTCTCTATATAAACCGAAGTTTTTAGAACATGAAGCGGCGATTATCACTTCTGGTAAATTTTCGACTAGTAAACGAAGTCCATAAGCATCTTGCTCAAGACCATCGCCGAATCCCTGATAGGCAACATCTACAAATGGGATGAAACCGGTTTTTTGTGCGAGCTCTAATACAGTTTTCCATTGCTCTGGTGTTAAGTCGGCACCCGTTGGGTTGTGACAGCATCCATGTAATAACACTACATCACCTGACTTCACTTGCGCTAAAGTTTCGACCATACCGTCAAAATTGATGCTCGCATCCGCTTTATTGAAGTAGGGGTAAGTCTCAATTTTAAGGCCTGCATTACCAATGAGCGGAATATGGTTTGCCCAAGTTGGATCGCTTACCCAAACAGTGAGTTCACTGTCACAGCGTTTGATAAGCTCAGCCAGAATACGCAGTGCACCACAACCACCAGGCGCCTGAACCGCAGCTACGCGATCTTCAAGCATCACCTTGCTGCCCTTGCCTAGTAACAATTGCAGCATACCGTCAATATACCCTGGCACCCCTTGAGGTGTGATATAGGTTTTAGAGTCTTCTTTGGCTAGTAATATCTGCTGAGCCTTGGCTACAGAAGATAAAATAGGTGTATGCCCTTGCTCGTCCTTATAAACGCCTACGCCCAAGTCAATTTTCAGTGGATTAGGGTCCGCTTTATATGCAGTTGATAATCCCAAAATAGGATCGGCGGGTAACTGGGGCAATACTTCAAACATGATGTTCCTCTAAATTTATGTTGGATAGGCTAAACGGCAGACATTATGCCACCGACTGATGATTTTTCGAACTTAAAATACTGCTAATTTATATCGAAATGATAGCTATTTTCAGCAATACATTGAGCCTCATGATTAAAGGTTCGTTCTTGCCATGATACACGCTGCTGCTTATCCACTAAAAGTAGCGTGGATGAACGAGTGCCATACTCTGGGCTTTGTATAAAAATCGAGGATAACTTACGCTCCCACTCGAGAGGCACACCGGTTTGCGGCAATATATCATCCTGGGCTTTGGTCTGGTTTTTAAGTAAAGCAAATAAGCTTTCAACTTCTAACGTATGAGGGTTTTGGCAATATTCGGTTAACTGTGCCATGCCATGTAAAGTTTTTGGCCAAGGGGTGTTTAACTTTGCGTTGGATAAGCCGTAAACTCCCGTTGTTAATTTCTCAGATTGAAGCGTATGGTTGTTAAATACATATAAGTTATTCCAATCACCATATAATAAATTAAAGCCATTATAGTTCTCGGCATCCGCTAACATCTTGGAAAGGTAAACGTCGCTTCTAGGAGAGTGTTGCAGATACTGGCTAACCAATTCCCCCCTACTCACTGCATTAGCTAGATTACGCTTGGGATCGCGAATATTGGTTAGTGCTGCAAGTTTACCTTGGGTATTAATACCCATCCAAGTACCACCAGCACGCAGATCTTTCCCAGCTAGAATGTTCGGCTGCCCTTCCCAAAAACACGACTCGCGTGTTGGTCGCTCAAAGAACTCATCCCGATTCGCTGCAACAATAAGAGGATAATCAGGGTGCTGATTTACAGCAATAAATAAAATACACATAAAAATACACTACTTGTTTGATGTGCTAATCATTGGCGCTTTGCTCAGCTAGGCCTTCACGTTCGATACGTTCATCAAGTTCCGTAAACAAGGTCCGTGAATTTTCAACGAATGTCGTTACATCTGATGCTGGGCGCAGCTGATAGATAGGTGGCAACATGATACTGTTGTAATCAGGCTTAGCGCTAAAGTCGCTGCTACCTAACATACCTATACTGACCACTGGTACTACTATTACTAAGGTCATCATTGAACCCACGAGATTGCGCCGTGTATTGGTTTGGTGAAAAGCAAAAAACAAAGACAACCAAATAAAACCAAACAACACCAGTGAATACACAATTAGCTCAACCCATACCAATGCTTCAGGTGCATTAAAGTTAAAAGAAAGTAATTTCCCTAACAAATATAAGCCGTAAAATATAAACAATGTAAGCCAGAGAATAGAAAACTGACTCACTACTCTGCTTTCTTTGTTAAAAACCTTGCCCATTACAGCGAAGCCGATAGGCCAAGCACTTAACAAAGCCATTTGCCCCATCTCTTTAGGTAACATGTCAAATACATTGTAGGCTTCAACGCTATTGGTGAACTCAAACACCATGGACAACACTAAATAAGCTAACGTAAGCAAAATCGCCACTGCACTACTGGACAACCAATTCAAACTCTCTTCTAACTGGCTCAATGGTAAAGCGGCTGACACTGGCTGATTCGTATTGACGACTTTTAAGCGTGTACGACCCAGTTTTAAAATATCGTTACCGTGCAGTTTACCGCTCGTCATTAACTGCTTATTTACCAACGTGCCGTTTATCGTTTGGCAATCTTCAAAGAAGATAGATTGATCTTGGCTGTCTTGCGTTATGCGCACATGCTCGGCACTAATATAAGGGTCTTCCAAACGCAAATCACAATGATGATCACGACCCACCAAAATCTCTGACTTATTAAATTTAAAGTATTTTAATGTTTGGTCTTTACGTGAAAGCAACTCAAGCACTATTGCCATGCTATTGCTCCCACAAATTGCTTAGTAAACCGCGTAGCCGATTCCTGACTCACCCCAGCTAGGGTAAAGTGGCTTATCAACCCTTGGGACTCGTGGTTCAATGTGGCTCCTATATATAAAACATCGTACAAATGTGCGAATTCTTTATATGCCCTTAAACATAAAATACTTTTGGTTTTAACATCGTGAGTATTGGCTACAATATCCTGTTTGCATTGATAGTTGCTCACATCATTTTTGCTAGCTTGATTACCCGCACCAGCACCTGAAATGCTGCCACTAAAGAAGTCATAAAAGCGGTGTGCACCAAATTCGCCACTTTCAAGCCATTCAAATTCTATTTCTATACCGCCAGTACGAAGACCGCCATGAAGGAATATTTCTTCATCTAAACTGCATCTATTTTCTACTGACAAATATAACGCTTCTTGATCCGCGCTGTTTGAATCTCCCCAACAAGAAAGTAATGCGCCTTCTAGGGTGGGTATTTTCGCGCCGCCTAATTCATTTGATTTCCATACACCCCGTTCAAGGCGTTCAAACAAACGTTGTTGATTCACCATTAGCTGAGAGGCAATAACCTTCTTGTAATCGTCTGGCGCTAACGGGGTGAAATCGTCTGCGTCAATTAATGTTTGGATTTTAGTCAAGGGCACTAGAAAGCCGATTTGGTTACCCGCTGTTGCGACATTGACACCAACAACTTGGCCTTCAGGGTTCACAACAGGACCGCCGCTCATGCCTGGGTTAATCGAGCCAGTGAAATGAATACGCTGATAGAAACTGTTCTTTTTAATACCATTGAAGGTACCTGGTACCACAATCATGCCTAAGTCATGCGGGTTACCAAGTGAGTATATACTGCTACCCTGCTCGGGTAATGAGGCAGATAATGAGAAGAAATCCGCGCTGCTACTTCCACTTTTGACCTGCACTAACGCAAGATCATTAACCACATCAATGTTAACCAGCGACAAATCACCAACAGAGCCATCAGCAGCGAGATACTCAATACGATATTTTTCAGGAAAATAAACGAATTCAGAGACAACGTGGTAATTCGTTACCAGCACACCTGAGTCATTTATTTGAAACCCAGAGCCAATTGAAGACTTGTTACCTGAACCCAATTCAATAATTCGAATTTGATATAGTGCACTTTGGTAATGGCTAAAAAGATTTTGCGCCGTCTGCTGAGCAAAGCCCATTGCGCTGTATAAGGCCAGCGCGAAAAACATATATCTCAAAATTCTATATTCCTTTTTTATTATATCTTGGAGCCGCAGGAGTGCATAAGTAGGATTGGCACTCGACAATGCCGATGACATGACGGATCATTCATCTAGTGTAAAGTGGTACAGCTAAGAAAGAAATGGCTAACAAATTAAATACTCCTGAGTTAAGTGAAGATTTACCGCGCATTGGTAACGCCTTTAGTTGTTCGATCGGCAGAGCAACACTTAAACTTATGGGTTGGCAATTTAGTGGTGAATTTCCCAAACACAAAAAGATGATAATCGCCGTGGCTCCACATACTTCGAACTGGGATTTCGTGATCGGAATAGCCGTCGCGTTTACACTCAAGCTTAAAATTACTTTCTTCGCGAAAAGCAGCTTATTTATTCCACCATTTTCGGTGTTACTCCGTCGCTGGGGTGGGCTACCTATAAAGCGCCAAAAAGCACATGGCATGGTAGAACAAATGTCGGAAGAAGCTCGCCAAGCAGATAACATGATTCTGTGCCTCGCCCCTGAAGGGACGCGCGGTAAACGCGAAAATTGGAAAACAGGCTTTTTACACATCGCTTATAAAGCTGACATGCCCGTGTTCTTAGTCGCATTTGATTATAAGAAAAAGCGAATTGAATTAGGCCCTGTGCTAACAATAAGTGAAAATATACCATTAGAACTACAACGCATTTATCAGCATTATCACACTGTGCATGCTAAATTCCCTGATAAAGTAGCGACCAACTTAACGCCCCCAAGCGGAGACAAAGATTGAAAGACAAAGGTTTTACCACCCGTTTAGTACACGCAGATAGAGTAATCAATAAACCGCAAAACGGAGCGGTGCATCAAGCAACAAATAATTCCGTTTTGTTTGCATTTGATAACGCGCAAGACCTAGTCGATGTATTTCAAGGCAAAGCAGCAGGTCACGTATATTCACGCTCATCCTCTGCATCAAGTGTGTCATTGCAAAATATTCTTAATGAATTAGAAGGTGGCGTGGGTGCCATTACCTTTTCTACGGGAATGGCAGCCATCAGTGCAACGTTTTTAAGTTTGCTTCGCGCTGGCGACCACATCATTATGAGCCAATTCTTGTTTGGCAATACCAGCAGCCTTGCCAGCACATTACAAGGACTGGGTATAGAGATCAGCTTCGTTGACGCAACAGATGTGCAAAACGTGATTGCAGCTATAAAGCCAAATACCAAATTAGTGTATGCCGAAACCATAGCCAACCCTGCCACCCAAGTATCTGATTTAAGTGCCATAGGTCAGTTATGTAACGAACAAAAATTGCTGTTTATCGTTGATAACACCATGACGCCTGCCAATATTTTTGATCCCAAAAGCGTCAAGGCTTCACTGACTATCGCTTCATTAACTAAGTATGTATCAGGGCACGGTAATGTGCTGGGCGGTGTCGTTGTCGACACTGGTTTATTCGACTGGAGTGGGTTTAACAACATATTACCTATTTACCGCACAGCGGATACCCAGCAATGGGGACTGACGCAAATTAAGAAACGCGGCCTTAGAGACATGGGGGCAACGTTATCTCCTGATGCGGCCCACAGCATATCCATAGGTATTGAAACGCTGGCTTTGAGGGTAGAGAGAATTTGCCAAAATGCGCTGCGTCTGGCGACGTACTTACATGGTCATGAACACGTTCAGCACGTTTACTATCCGGGTATAGCGGACCACCCACAACATTATATAGCGCGAGAGCTATTCACAGGTTATGGGGGAATAGTCAGTATCGACCTAGCTGAGCATATCGACCCGCTCGCATTTTTAAATGAGCTTAAGTTAGTGTTGTGCGCAACACATTTAGGGGACACCCGTACATTAGGTTTACCCGTCGCCCAAACTATTTACTTTGAGAACACTGCCGAGCAAAGAGCCGATATGGGTATTAATGATAATATGCTGCGTTTTTCGATTGGTATTGAAGATGTAGACGATATCGTTGCGGACTTCGAGCAAGCCTTTACCGCACTGGTGTAAGTCTCCGCTGACTTTATTGGTGAGATGAATAAATGACGAGTTGAACGTAGCGACCTTGTTCAACTCGTTTACGGTACTCGGATTTTTAACTAGGGCTGTATACTAAAACTGGTCGTGATCTTAACTTTTCCTTCTAACATCAACATGACTGAGCAGTATTTTTCAGCTGACAGTTGAACGGCACGTTGAATGTGCTTCTCACTTAGGTTTTCGCCACTGACAACATAATGGGCATGAATCTCAGTAAACACTCTTGGGGCTTCATCTGCTCGCTGAGCATCGAGTTGACATTCGCAGCCGGTAATCCTTTGGCGTGATTTTTTAAGAATTTCTACTACATCAATAGATGAGCACGCGCCAACGGCCAATAATACGGCTTCCATAGGGGTCGCCTGACTGCCATCACCGTCCATTTCGATGGTTTTTCCTGTGTCAGTTTCACCAACGAATTTCATATCTGACTGCCAACTAACGGTCGCTTTCATTTTTTACTCCAATGCAAATAACTACTGCTTACATTCTATTTAATTAAGGTGATTTTGCTCTTATCAAGCAATATGCGTTTTTGCTTGTATAAAGCGCCTAGCGCCTTCTTGTATACATTTTTACTGACATTGAAGCGCTTTGATATTTCTTGTGCTGAGCTTTTATCCGTTAAGGTTGATATACCGCCATGGGCCTCGAGATCGTCAATAATTTGTTCTGCTAAATCTTTGCGTGCGCCATCATCGTGAAACTGAAAACACAGATCGATTTTGTTGTCTTCACGGATACGTTTAATAAAGCCTGTCGTGCGCTCACCTATACGCAAAGGTTTAAACACTTCATCTTTGAATATCAAACCTAGGTGACTGCCATTTATCACCGCTTTGTATCCCATATCGGTGCGACCGCAAATCAATAAATCGACTTCTTGTTTAGGCGCAAAGTTCTGGCCTTCTTCAAATAAAAAGTCACGTAAACGCGTGGATGCAGCGACTTTGCCTGTTTCATCATCAAAATACACAAATACCACGTAAGACACGCCCTCTGCCATCGGGAAGTCTTGCTCGCTGTAGGGCACCAGAATGTCTTTATCGATACCCCAATCTAAAAACGCGCCTACATTATTTACGCTCACCACCTTTAAGAAGGCGCATTCATCTACTTCAGCCAAAGGTGTTTGCGTGGTGGCGATCAAGCGACTGTCGCTATCGTGATAAATAAAGACGTGGCAGGTATCACCAATCTTACAATCTTCGGCAGCAAACTTCGTGGGGAGCAGAACCTCACCATCGTCTCCACCATCAAGGTAAAATCCGAAGGGTACCTGTTTAATTACGTTTAATGAGTTGAACTTACCAATTTGCAGCATAAAACCTGTCTGTGTTGAGCAATAGAAGCGAACCTTATTGTACCTGATATGAAGGATATTCACGGTAAAAATTCAAATTTGCTAACAAAGTAGCTTAATTCATTATAAAAATTCGTGGCATAATCCGCATTCAACAGCCCTTCTTCCAATGCTATTTTTTTGAGTCTTAACTATGAGCATCGTATTTTTAAATGGGGAATATCTCCCCCAAGAACAAGCTAAAATTTCACCTATGGACCGCGGGTTTTTATTCGGCGACGGTATTTATGAAGTGGTACCTACCTATCAAGGTGAAGCTGTTGGCTTTATGCCTCATATTGAACGCATGCAATCGGGTTTGGCGTCTATCGGCATTCAACTTGATTACACAGTAGAAGACTGGCAAAAAATCATTCACACGTTGATCGCAAAGAACGAGTCCGGTAACCGCGGAATTTATCTTCATGTTAGTCGCGGCACAGACACCAAACGAGCTCATGCATATCCGACAGGCGTCGAGCCAACGGTATTTGCCTTTTCATTCGAGATACCGCCTGCGCCGACACCAGACAAAGATGGTGTAAAAGCGTTCAATGTTACCAGCAGTGAAGATTTGCGCTGGAAGCGATGCAATATTAAATCGACCTCGTTACTCGGCAATGTTATGCATTATCAACAAAGCCAAGATCTTGGTATGCAAGAAACCATACTGTTTAATCAACAACAGGAACTTACCGAAGCAAGCTCATGCAACGTATTTATGGTCAAAAATAACGTGATCGCTACTCCCGCTTTGGATAACCAACTGCTACCAGGTGTTACTAGAAAGTTGCTGTTAGCCATTTTACGTAAGCACAGCTCATTTAAGGTTGAAGAGCGTGTTATCACGATGGACGAGGTACGTGATGCGGATGAATTATGGCTGACCAGCTCATCCAAAGAAGTGGCTCCTATTGTAACGCTTGATGGTACTCCGGTGGGTAACGGTTCTGTCGGTGATGTATGGCTGCAAGCACAAGCCTTGTTTAGCCAATATAAATATCAATATTAAAGGCCGTTAATGCCACGCCCTATTTCGATTACGGTAGATCTGGATGCTATCCGTCAAAACTTCGCATATGCAAATGCTCTGGGTGTTAACGCCTTTGAAAGTTCCACCAACGACCGTCAGAGCAATACTCTTGCGGTCATCAAAGCTGATGCCTACGGCCACGGCGCAGTAGCAACAGCGCGCGCTCTTGATGGCCAAGCTGCTCTGCTTGCGGTGTCGAGTATTGAAGAAGCCGTAAGTTTGCGCCAACACCATATAAAAACGCCCATTTTATTGCTTGAAGGCTGCTTTTGTCCTAGTGAATTGAGTGTTGTAAATGAATTAAACCTACAAATTGTTATTCACAACCAAAAGCAAATTGAAGATCTGCTGGCCCAAGTATTAACGAAGCCCATAAAAGTATGGTTGAAAGTTGATACTGGTATGCATCGCCTAGGCATACCTGTCTCAGATGCATTGAAGGCTTATACTCAACTCGCATCCAGCAAGAATGTGTGCTCGGTTATGCTTATGACGCACTTTGCTACATCTGATCACCCCGAGCACCCTTTACTGCTGAGTCAAATACAGTCAATACAAAAGCTTGCTGAAAAAGTATCGGCGGAGCCGTCATACGCAGGTTGTAGCTTAGCCAATTCAGCTGCCCTACTTGCTACACCGAAAAGCATCAGCACTTGGAACCGCCCAGGGATCATGCTGTATGGTATTAGTCCCTTCAATCAAAGTGATATCAACGTTCTACCACTCATTCCGGCGATGACTTTTAGCTCAAAAGTGATTGCATTGAGACACGTCGCGACTGGCGAGTCAGTAGGGTACGGCGCAATATGGACAGCGAAGCGACCAAGCATTATCGCCACTGTGGCGGCAGGTTATGGTGATGGTTACCCTCGAACGGCTAAATCTGGCACCCCTGTTATGGTCAATGGCCAGATAGCGCCGTTAGCGGGTCGTGTTTCGATGGACATGTTATGCGTTGACGTCACTCAATTAACCGATATAAGTGAAGGCAGCCCAGTCGAGCTTTGGGGCAAGAATATACCGGTTAATGACGTGGCCGCTTGGGCGGATACGTTAGGCTATGAATTAGTCACCCGAATGCCAACGCGCGCCAAACGGGTATTTATTAACGAGTAAATTGAGCGCATATGCTATCGCTCAGCCACAACAACGGCGCGCAAGGGCGCAGGATAGCCTTCAATGGTTTTTGAGTAATCATTCGGATCAAGAAAATCAACCAAAGATTGACTGTCCATCCACTGCGTTGCGCGCTGCTCTTCAATCGTGGTTTTTGCTAAATCTACCACGCGCACATTTTTAAAGCCCAGTCGTTTCATCCATAAACACAAGGCATCTGTACTAGGCAAAAACCATACGTTGCGCATTTGAGCGTACCTGTCCCCGGCCATCAATACAGTATTTTCATCTCCCTCCACAACAAGTGTCTCCAGAATGAGCTCGCCACCGGGTCGCAACTGATTTTTTAGCTGTTGTAAAAAATCGAGTGGACTTTTTCGGTGATACAGTACCCCCATTGAAAAAACCGTATCAAAGGCGTTTTTTTCAGGTAGCTGCTCAACACCTACGGGCAATAAATGAATGCGTGGGTCGGGGTTAAAATGCTTAATGGCTTGGAACTGCATCAAAAATAACTGAGAAGGGTCCGCGCCCACCACCATTTTGGCGTTTTCTCCTAGCATACGCCACATGTGGTAGCCACTGCCGCAACCAACATCAAGAACATAACGATTTTCTAACGACTGTATATGCGGTTGTACTCTTTCCCATTTCCAGTCGGACCGCCACTCTGTATCAATATGAATACCATGAATATGAAATGGCCCTTTACGCCATGGCATAAACTGCTTAAGTAAGCCTATAATTTGCTTCTGCGTATACTCGTTTATCTCGCTTTGCAGCCCAAATTCAACCCTCTCTTTGAGCTCAATTTCACTAGGATGAGTCTGAGGCAGCTTGCCAAGCAGCTTTACCCACTTGTTGAAATCACCGTGTAGCTGCTCTTTTTGCCAGGTAGAAATCTGCCCGGGAAGTAGCTCTAACCAAGCACTTAGCGGGGAGTCGGCAATTTCTTTATAAAACTGGTTGAACCAAGGGACTGACATGAACGGCGCCTGTAAAGTAAATAAATAAAAAAGTGTTAGCTTTTGATCGCGACAATGGAGGCAAAGTTAAAACACTGAAACCACAATACGACATCGTCAAAACCAGCATTTTTTAGTCTGGTTTGATGCGCCTCAAACGTTTCAGCCCGCAAAATGTTTTCAATTGATTCACGCTTTTGACTTATCTCTAGCTCGCTATAACCATTGCGTCTTTTAAACTCATGATGAAGGTCAATTAGTAACTCATTCCCTTGCTCTGATGCGTGGCGAAGCTTCTCTGAAAGTATGAAAATTCCACCCGGTGCTAAGCCATCGTATATGCTCTGAATAATCTGATCACGCTGAGTGGGGTCGATAAATTGCAATGTGAAGTTCATTACCACGCTTGATGCATTTTCGATGTGGATATTTTGTAAATCATCGCAAATCACCTCTATGGGAGTATTCGCTTTATACGCTTTTACGTGCCGGGCACACCGCTGAGCCATAGCTTCAGAGTTATCCACTGCAATGATACTACAGTTATCAGCCACTACGTATTTTGCCGCTGCTAAGCTAACTGCGCCGAGGGAGCAACCGAGATCGTATATATTGGAATTGTTTGTAGCGTAGCGTCCAGCCAATTGCCCAATTGCATCGACGATGGTGTTATAACCCGGCACAGAGCGCTGGATCATATCTGGAAAAACCTCTGCTACGGTATCATCGAAGCGGAAATCACTTACCTGTTGAGGTTGTGAATAAATGGCGTCTTTGCTTGATTGCATGTAATTGATAATGATTGTGGAAAATTAGCGTAATTCTACCCGCAGCCACTAAACCACGCAATTCTCTTGTCTATTTGCACCATGGATTAAGAGGATCGTAAAAATTTTTCTGATATAAACAAACTGCATGAGGTATTTGTTACATCATACTTACGCCTTCTGATAGAATGTGTCACATAAATTGCAGGGAAGTTAATTAATCCCTTCATTAATCAAGACTAAAGTATTAGTCTTGTTACTTAATATTGAATTATTTATTGAAGGCAAATAAATGGCAAAGTTTTTAATTGCAGATGATCATCCGCTATTTCGCGAAGCTTTAGTGGGTGCACTAAGTCCACTGTTTGAAGATATTGAGATTTTGCAATCCGACTCGCTCGACTCTACATTGATGACGCTCCATGAAAACCCAGATATCGATTTAATATTACTCGATCTGCACATGCCTGGATGTGAGAATTTCTATGGTCTAATTCGAGTCACTCAGGATTATCCTGAAATTCCTGTCGCAGTAGTCTCGGCTAGTGACTCTATTGAAGTTGTTTCGTACGTGATGAGCTTCGGCGCAAAAGGTTTTGTACCTAAGTCCAGCCCTACTTTGATGATTGCTGATGCCTTGAAAACAATCATGAGCGGTGAAATTTGGTTAACTGAAGAGTTAAAAGCACAGATTGCCCAAATTGATGGTGAAGAACTCAATTTAGCGCAACGAATTGCAGAATTAACACCTAAGCAATTTCAGGTGTTAAAGCTAATCCATGATGGTTTATTAAATAAACAAATTGCTCACGAATTAAATGTCACTGAAGCGACCGTTAAGGCGCATATCAGTGCAGTATTTAGAAAACTAGAAGTTAATACTCGAACTCAAGCAGTATTGCTGCTTAAAAAGCTAAATTTAGAAGATTAGTCCCCACCTCTAAATAACGTTAGTCACCTTTAGTGACTAACGTTATCTTGTTCCGAACTTTTATCGCTCCAGCGAGTTATTCACTCTGGTTAGTTCCTGAGAAGTTTAACGGTAAACCATTCAATAGCTTTTGATTAAAACTATGAAAACGTTGAATTGCAGAAATTAAATCTGGTGTGTGAACATCGCCCATTTGATTAATCAATCCATTAATCAAATCGTCATACTGTTCACCGCTTTCAAGCTTTTGCCTCGATTGCTCAAAAACATCCAACATTTTATCTAGATAATGCGCGACCGGTTTAACCGTCTTATTAGGGTCTCCTCTAGGGTCATCTTCACTGAAATGAGAAACCGATTCATACGCCTGAATAGATTGGGTTTGCTCTTGTCTAGTTAATTGTAAAGCAAAACCGGTTAGCTCTTTTTCATCATATCCCAGCTTTAATGCTTGATTGAATGCTGACTCAATATCACCGTTGAAGAATTCATCAGCTAAATCGCTGGCGTCAGCAACTAATGTACCTATCGCCTTTAATTCGTCTTCGTCTAACTCCCCCTGCACAGTGAAAGACAGTGCATTACTGCTAATGTGCTCATAGCGTTGCGTTGAGGTGACTTTAGCTGTCACGTTGTTACTTGCATCATCGCTTTCTTGTAGTAAAGATTGCGTTACGCCCTTTTGCTCAGCGCTATCAAGGCTCGGCTCATCAGCCACGTCGTTTTCGGCTATATCTTGCGCATTGTTTACCGATTGAGGTTTCGATGGCTCTACTGGCTGCTGAAACACTTGTTCTTCTTCAACTTTTACCAGCAACTTTTGGTTTAACTCAAAGCTTTCCAAGTCTTCAAAGCGAATGTTAACTTCGTCACCATCCAACGTACGAATACGTAACTCACCCGTGTCACGGCGTTGATAGTTCACTTGATTCTCCAACGAAACGTTAGACGTGCCGACATCGCTCGCTTCTTGAGTTTCTAAGAAAATCGAATCTCTTAGCTTTTGCAATCCCGTATCTATTAATTCTTGGCTTCGGCTAATCCCATTTTTGATGTCATCATTCATCACTCCGGCGAGATCTTTTTCAGCCATGCCAATGCCTTTTAATACCCCCGAACGAGCTTGCTCAAAAAGAGCATTCAAAGCATCGTCGTCAGCGCCTTTTCCCTGAGCATTTTTGATTGCACCACCGACAAAATTCAACACATTGCGAGCGACCTCTTCAAAGTCGAATAAACTTTTATTCGTCTCTTCCTCGTCAGCTTGCTGGGGTACTCTAAGCTGAAGTTTGCTTGCCCCAACCGATACACTGTGGTTCATGGAATTAGTTAATACTTGGCCTGCAAAAAAACTATGAGATGATAATGCGCCGCTCAAGGACGCCTTATCACCCGCCAGTGTGCTTGCTTGCTCAAGACCTGAATCACGCAATTGGTTCTGAAAGCTATTTGCCTCCCCCAAGTGCGCCGGCTTTTCACGCATGAAAGCCTTAATTTCATTAATATTCATTTGTGCCACCTCACTTTCCTCAACTAGGTTATCGGCCGCATGCTGGCTAAATTTAGTACAATTCATCGCAATCAAAAACTAATATTGCACAAGCGCTGAAAACACTTACAATCCCGCGCTCGTTAATAACATCATCTGGAGAATTGCCGTGCGCCCAACCGAAATTAACCCTGCGGACTATGAACAACAACTCGCTCAAAAAGTTAATAGCGTGCAACAGGCTTTCAAAACATTTTCGATGCCAGCATTAGAGGCGTTTTCATCAGCACCTCTGAATTATAGGATGCGTGCGGAATTCAGGATGTGGCACGACGGAGATAACTTAGATCATGTCATGTTTGACCAATCAACAAAGCAAAAGTATGCAGTAAATCAGTTTCCCCCTGCCAGTATCGTTATCAATGAAGTGATGGTGAAGTTATTGTCATTAGTAAAAAAGAACGAAGTATTACGTAGAAAGTTATTCCAAATCGATTATCTGAGTACCCTAACCAATGAAATATTAGTCACCTTGGTGTATCACAAACCTTTAGAAGATGAGTGGCTAAAAGAAGCAAAAGCATTACGCGCATTGTTAAGAGATGAATTTAAAATCGACATAATTGGCCGCGCGAAAAAGCAAAAAGTGCTGTTAGACAAAGATTATGTGATAGAAACGCTACCAGTGAATGACCGACTCTACACGTTTAAACAAATTGAAAATAGCTTCACGCAACCAAATGCTGGGGTAAACAGCAAAATGCTTGAGTGGGCGTTAGATGTTACTCAAGATTGCCAAGGCGATTTACTCGAATTGTATTGTGGTGCAGGGAATTTCAGTCTTCCTCTGGCACAAAATTTTCGACAAGTATTAGCAACCGAAATATCTAAATCTTCGGTTGCTGCTGCGCAAGATAATATCCGTTTAAACAACATAGAAAACGTGACTATCTTAAGGATGTCGAGCGAAGAATTTGTGCAAGCACTAAACAATGAACGCAGCTTTAGGCGTTTAGAAGGTATCAATTTGCAGGATTACGATTGCCAAACAGTCTTAGTGGATCCCCCGCGCTCTGGCCTTGATGACGACACGCTAGACATGATCAAAGAGTATCAAAACATTGTGTATATTTCGTGTAATCCTGAGACACTCAATAATAATTTGGCAGTATTGAGCGAAACACATAATGTAGTCCGATTTGCTCTTTTCGATCAATTTCCATATACACATCATGTGGAATCAGGAGTTTACTTGCAAAAGCGCTAAACGCCGGCGGCCTCTTTCGCCCCATTAGCGATAAATCGCAACTGCAACTTAACGCGCTGAGCCAACACTGCTTGTTGTTCAGCGCCTGAATCCAACGCTTCTGCGCCCGCACTAAAAACAAGTTTAACCATAGCTTCTGCTTGTAAGTTCGCATACTGATAGGGCAACCCTGTTGTGCTCATAGTGTAATCTGTTAGCTCAACAATAAAGTGCTGAATTTCCCGTAATACAGCGGCACGAAATGCCAAAGACGTTCCGGTATGCTCACGAAGCAGCAACCGGAAAACATTGCTATGGGCGCAAATGAACTCCATAAACGTATCCACCGACGTGTTTATCACTCCCCCACCTGAGGCAATCCGCAATCGAGCCTGACGCATCAACTGCCTTAAGTTTAAGCCAGCCTCATCGACTAATGTTAAACCAAGCTCGTCAATGTCTTTGAAATGTCGATAAAATGAGGTCGGTGCGATGCCAGCGGCGCGAGCTACTTCACGCAAGCTGATACTAGACAAACTTCTTTGCTCGTCCAGTAAACTAAAAGCTGCATCTATAATGGTTCGTCTCGTCTTAAGCTTTTGTTCTTGACGACTCACGTTACGCCCCTTTTGAATATTAATTCCTTTATATTATCCATATTTAACGCGAATCAGCACGAAGTAATAAGGTTCAATACAAGAAATAGCTTGCTAAATACGCGTTTGCTAGATAAATTAGCGTACAAGTGTAAGCTGAATAAAGTACTGCTTTTTGTAATGGAAAAACCCCGTTTAATTCTCACTAATGTTTTAGTCTTTGTGATTACTGGACTAGTCGCACTCTTTCTTGTGCCTTACGTTGCTCTAACCCAAGGGTTTGATGGCGCAGAGATCGCTGCGTGTATTATTCTTATTTACTTCTCAGGGATGTCTATCACCGCTGGGTACCACAGGCTGTGGGCGCATAAAGCCTATGAAGCGAATACCTTTGTCAGAGTCGTACTGGCTATTGGCGGAGCAATGGCCCTTCAAAACAGCATATTACATTGGGTTTCTGATCACAGGATCCACCACAGGCATGTGGACGACAACGATAAAGACCCGTATTCGGCCAAGCGTGGCTTTTGGTATTCACACATGGGTTGGATGCTTCGCGAATATCAGATACACCGCTATTCTGATTATAGTAATTGTAAAGACCTTCAAAAAGACAAGGTCGTTGTATGGCAGCATAAGTACTACCTTCCCATCATGCTTATTTCTAACTTTGGCATTCCAATGGCATTAGGTTGGTTGAATGGTGATGTGCTTGGTATGGTGTTGCTTGCTGGTTTTTTCCGCCTAGTGGTTGTCCATCATGTGACGTTTTTTATTAATTCTCTTGCCCATATTTGGGGACGTCAACCTTATACAGATAAAAATACAGCCCGCGATAATGACATTTTAGCTTTTTTCACTTTTGGTGAGGGGTACCATAATTACCACCACATATTTGAATATGATTACCGCAATGGCATTAAATGGTGGCAGTTTGATCCAACTAAATGGCTAATACGAGGGCTGTCGTTTATAGGCTGGACCAAAAACTTACGCCGCTGCCCAGAAGAACGTATTGAGAAAGCGAAGATGGCGATGCAATTGCAGCGCGCACAACAGAAGTTATCTGTGCTTCCAAATGCCGATGAGATATTACATAGTTTACAGCAGGAATATGATGCAATCTTGCATAAAATGGGCGAAATGTACGCCACTAAAAAACGCTTAATGGAAATTCGCAAACATAAATTGAAGCGTAATTACGAGAAACTAGAACTAGATTTTAAATACCGCGAACTCAAATACAATTTAGAGTTACGAAAGCAAAAATGGCTGCAGCTGTATCAAGTAAAATATCAAATGGCTTAGTATTCTAAAGCTCCCACAAGGGGGCTTTTTTGTATGATAGATAAAGTGGTTTTATAAGAAGTGGAATAACTGAAGTATTAAAAAATTGACTTAGCCAAACAGTAAGTTAAAGGCTAAAAATAACCGTTCAATGTGAACTTATCACTACATTGAACGATTCAGGTATTTGGTTAACCTAACACAGCCTTATTACTCAGCGACGTTGAGCACTAATAACTCTGACTCAGCTAATGCATCTTTGTGGGCAATGACATTGATACGCATGTCTTTTTCAAAAAATTGGATTGTCGCGATTGCATTGGCGTCTTGCACTTGCGTTCTTTGAGTGATGTCTGACTGCATTTCACGAAACTTAACATTTTGTTGAATTTTGCTAGCGATACATGAACCGTCAATAGCAAATGTGGTTGATTCCATGCAGTCAAATAATCTGTTGTTCTGAGTTTCAGCTTGCGCTGATGCCGCACCGAATGCGCTTAAAATGCCGACAATGATAAATGATTTGATTCTTAACATAATGATTTCCTCGATAAATCGCTTAACAAAGCGCTAAGCATCGCAATCCAACGTGGAAACAAATCGACTCTTAAACCACAGGATTATGACAATAATATGACAAAACTGTATTTTTTGGAAGGAATATTAAATCACCGACTTTGACGACGCTAAAAAATGCCAAGTATGCAAAGCACATTTGCCCCTGAGCCCTCGTCCAATCATTCAAGGAAATCAGCGCTCAAAGATACTTATCGTAGGTCAGGCTCCTGGTATCAAAGCACACGAAACGAACAAGCCTTGGAATGATGCTTCGGGCGAACGCTTGAGGAAATGGCTGAATCTAGACGTTCAGCAGTTTTACAATCCAGACAATATTGCAATTCTGCCGATGGCATTTTGTTATCCTGGAAAAGCGTCAAGTGGTGACAAGCCGCCGCGTAAAGAATGCGCGCCCCTTTGGCATGAGCGCCTCATAAACTCCATGCAAATCAAACATGTTTTATTGGTTGGTCAATATGCTCAAAACTATTACTTACAGGATAAGCGATCGTTGACGGAGAGAGTAAAAGATTGGCAGGCGTACCAACCAAGGTTTTTCGTTTTGCCCCATCCGTCTCCAAGGAATAACATATGGTTGAAGAAAAACCCTTGGTTTGAGCAGCAAGTAGTATCAGCGATGCAGCACGCCATCGCTAAGATTATCTAGTGTCTACAGGGATTGGCCCCTTTTGCGTTGCCCTATAAATGTCAGCAATTCACCAAAAGGCATTGGTTTAGCATACATAAAGCCTTGGGCTTCATCACAACCAAGCTTGAGTAAATAGTTGGCTTGCTCTGGCTTTTCAATACCTTCAGCAATCGTCCTCAGACCGAGTTTTGTCCCAAGTGTGACGATGGTTTCAGCAATAAAGGCCGATTTATTGGGGCTTATTTCACTAACAAACGCTCTATCAACTTTCAAGCGATCAAGCGGTAGCTGTTGTAAATAACTCATTGACGAAAAGCCTGTACCAAAATCATCAAGGGCTACCTTAACGCCAAACTCTTTGAGTTCATTCAGTGCTTCAACCACCAATTGGGGTTCATCCATCACAATGCTTTCAGTGATTTCTAACTCTATGCAATCAGGCTCTAAATCATTGTTTATAATTGCTTTTTTAACCAAGTTTATAAACGCAGGATCACGAAATTGAGGCATAGATATATTGACTGCCATGCGCAAGCCTTTGAATCCTGCTTCTGTTAGCAAACGCAGCTTTTCACATGACTCTTGCATAACCCACGCACCAATATCTATGATTAAGCCTGAGTATTCTGCCAGTGGTACAAATACCGCGGGAGAGACGAATCCCCCATCAGAAGAAGGCCAACGAAGTAGCGCTTCCATACCAATGATATCTTGAGTCACTAAGTCAATTTGCGGCTGATACCACAATTGCAATTTTCGCTCAGCGAAGTCTGTACGCAACTGACGGATCATCTCTAAGCGCCACGTCGTTTGCTCTTCCATTTCTGGGGCGTAATACTCAAAATTCGTTTTTAGACTTTTTTTCGCCCTATTTAACGCTATGTTGGCGTGCTTGAGTATATTGATACCCGTATTTTTTTTACCATTAAACCGACAAAAACCAAATGCCGCGCTCAGCGGTAGCATATGGTCGCCAGCCTCAAATGCATTATTAAACAAACCCTGAAGCGTAGCAGGATTGACTTCTCGCTCTGTACCGACAACGGCGAATACGTCCGAGCCGATTCGCCCCAGCGCTGCCGCTGTCGGAAAAGTGGATTCAATACGTTGAGCTAAGGCCAATAAGGTGTCGTTACCAGTATCCTGGCCTAGCCCGTCATTGATATCGGCGAAATGATTAATATCAATCAAAGCAACCACATCATTAGCGTGCTCTGCATCATTACTGATATCGTCTAGGCGGTTAATAAATTCGATTCTATTTGGCAGCTTGGTTAGCCAATCTTTAAACGCGGCAGTGTGTAGTTGATGGAATAAATTAACATTCTCATAACCCACTGAAATACTTGCTAAAAACACCTCGATCAGCTGCTCATAAGCTTCCGATATTTGTCGACCAATTTTTAAGAACACAGCTGCGTCATATTCAGAGCTTTTCAAATAAAGCACGGTGAAGTTATCGCCGTATATGTGATGCTGTTGTTGAAGACACTGATTAACCGATTGCACTATCTTTTCATCGTGCAGTTTATCAATTTTTTTATTGATATAACTTGCGAACTCTCCTGCAGCACCCAATACGTAGACCGCATTTTCATCTTTATCGATAACGGATCCAGCTCTGGCACATACAACCCCTGAGGAGTCCAAACCAATAAGCGAGCTTATTTGGGTCACCACACCTTCACAAAATCGATTGACTGAGTGCTCTTCAAGTAAATTTGCGGCCGAATGGATGATTTTTTCTAAACCAATACGACTTTGATTGATCGTTAGAATCTGTTGATATGAGCGTAACGAGGCGATAATGGTCGTGACAAGTTTGCTACGCGTTAACTCTGTTTTCGTCTTGTAGTCATTGATGTCGTATTCTTTGATTACACTTTCTTCAGGAGCATAACCCGGTTGCCCTGTACGCAAAATGATTCTGGGCTCTGTCAACTTCAGTTCATTTCGCATAGTTTGGGCCACTTGCAGGCCTGCGTCGTCCGTTTCCATAACGACATCTAGCAAAATAATCGCTAAAGTAGAGCCTAGAGACTGTATAATTTCAAGGGCTTCAGCCTTGGAATAGGCGTGATAAAAGGTCAAGTTTCGGTCATTAAGCACTAAATCAGAAAGGGCCAACCGTGTTACCGAGTGGATTTCCTCATCGTCATCAACCACCAGTATATTCCAGCTTCCTGCGAATTCAGTGTTGTCAGCCGTGTTCTCCTCAGAGAGAAAAATTAGCTCATCATTCTCATATTCCATTGGACACATTTAATTTACATTTCTCTTGAGTTTACCTGACCACTACAGCAGTATTTCTTAAGTTTAGCTAAATCCTGACTAAATCAAAATTAGTTCGCTCAATATATTACCAGACGCCATGCTACTAGGAACAAGCATACTATGGTAAATAATATTTACTAGATAAGATATTTGTATAAATACCCTATGAAAATAGACAACCAACATACACCGTCCCCGGCGCCTATTAAAAAGGTCAAAAGTAAGCCCTCGACTCAGGTGAGCCCTAACGCTGAGACCCCAGACAAGGGGCCTCAAGATGTTAAGGGCACTGCAGCACGGATGACACAATGGTTTGCACAAATTGGTGTATCACTGCCTTATCAAGGTATGCGTGCTAATAGCATAGAAACCAGAGTACAAAGGCGGCAGAAAATAGCAGCCCAACGTAAGCTAAGTAATATAGAAAGTGTGCTCGAAAAGGCGCTAAAATACTGTATTGAGGAAGGGGAGAATGAGCGTCTCGACCCCGATTGGTTTTATAACTTTGCCAATATGGCAGAGGAAATACATTCGCCGGCCATGCAGGAATTATGGGGGAAAATTTTTGCAGTAGAAACAAACCGCCCAGGCAGTTTCTCGCTTCGCACACTGCTCATTCTAAAACAATTAACACAAAAAGATGCCCAGACATTTCGCCGCGCAGTCGCTTTGTCGAGCAGACGAAAAGGTGACACAACACCTAAATTACTCACAGGGTTTTATCAGCAGCCTTCCATACTCGCTATGTTTAGGTTGCGCAAAGAGCAACAACTCAATCTTGCGACCTTTGGCCTTAGCTATCCCGATTTGCTCTCTTTGATGGATTTAGGGCTGATACACCAAACTGAAATAGAATCAGGTGAATGGCCAGTTAATTCAGTGGTGGAATGGAGGAGTAATGGCCAAGTTTTCCAATTGAGCGCAAGAAAACCTGGTACCACTTTAAAGTATTATAAGTTTACCACCTCAGGGGCGGAACTTTTTACTTTGGTGGGAGTTAACAAGCAAGCAAACTATATAGAAGCGTTGAAACATATTTTGCTCAACGCATTTGTCGTCGACTAAATACCATCACCATCACCAAATTCATGTAGGCCGCACTCACGTTTCAAGCCAAAGAAGCGAGTATCTTTCTCGTCCATTCCTTCTTGCAAGGAGCGTGTAGTGTGCCAATCGCCGATCGAAACATAGCCCTGTTCCCATAACGGATGGTAGGGCATGTCATGCTCTTTTAAGTAATAGTGAACATCTTTATTACTCCAATCCAGGATAGGATAGACTTTCACTTGTCGCGTCAACTTTTGCAATATTGATAGCGATTCACGCATTTCCGACTGACTGCGGCGCAACCCTGCGAACCACGTTTTTACATCTAACTCAGCAAGCGCTTGCTGCATGGGTTGCACTTTATTCAGCTTATTGTACTGCTCAATGCCGTCGGCACCGTTTTCCCACAATTTGCCAAAGCGTGCTTCTTGCCACGCGCCTGACATAGGCGCTCGGTACACTTGCAGGTTGAGGTTCAAACGCTCAGTTAGCTCATCAATAAATTGATAGGTTTCAGGAAATAGGTAGCCTGTATCCGTCAATACCACTGGAATATCAGGGAATTGCTGAGTCAACATATGTAACATTACTGCAGCTTGAGCACCGAAACTTGAAGACAACATAAAAGTTGGCTCCAGATTTTCCAGTGCCCAGGTCACGCGCTGAACCGCACTTTTCGCTTCCAACTGCTGGTTCAGCTCTTCTAACGAAACCTGCGTTAAAATCTTAGGTGTACCGTCGTTTGGCTCGGCATTTTGCGACGACTGCAACGTTACATTACGCATAAAAATCCTCAGCGGAATTCACCACTTCTGCGATAACACCTGTGCGAATAACAAAGTCACCAAATGATTCATCACTTTGAGCTTCTTTTGCCCACTGGCCGATCAATACATCTAGCTCGTCCATGATTTGCTGCTCACCGATGTTCTCTTTGTACATTTTCGGAATTCTTGTGCCCTGACGGTTTCCGCCTAAGTGCAAATTGTATTTGCCCGGCCCTTTACCCACTAAACCGATTTCAGCCAGCATGGAACGTCCACAACCATTCGGGCAGCCAGTAACGCGGTAAATTATGCTCTTTTGCGCAATTTCGTGTTTCGCTAATATGCCCTCTAACTGAGTAACGGCTTCAGGCAAATAGCGCTCAGCCTCTGCCATTGCCAAAGGACAAGTAGGCAAAGCAACGCAAGCCATGGAATCTTTGCGCTGAGCTGACAAATCATCTTCGATCAAACCATGAGCTCTGGCTATTTCTTCCACTTTCGCTTTGTTTTGTTCGCTGACGCCCGCCACAATTAGGTTTTGATTAGCGGTTAAACGGAAATCACCATCGTGTATCTTGGCGATTTCAGCACAGCCTGTTTTCAAAGGCTTACCTGGGTAATCTAAAATTCGGCCATTTTCAATAAATAGGGTTAAATGATGCTTACCGTCAATACCTTCAACCCAACCAATGCGGTCTCCACGCTCAGTAAACTCATATGCCTGACTTTCACCAAACGTTACGCCTGAACGCTTTTCGACCTCGGCTTTAAAGTTTTCTACCCCTACTCGTTCAAGGGTATATTTGGTTTTTGCGTTTTTACGGTTAACTCGGTTACCCCAGTCACGCTGCGTGCTGACAACGGCTTCAGCAATCGCTAAGGTGTCTTCCACTTTAATAAAACCAAAGTCGCTTGCCTTACGGGGGAATGTAGCGTGGTCGCCGTGGGTCATAGCAAGACCACCACCGACTAACACATTAAACCCGACTAACTTTCCGTCTTTAGAAATGGCAATAAAGTTAAGATCGTTAGCGTGCACATCCACATCGTTTAAAGGGGGAATGGCCACCGTTGTCTTAAATTTACGCGGCAAGTAGTTGGCGCCCAAAATCGGTTCATGATCTGTGGTTTCTTTTTTCTCGCCATCAAGCCATATTTCCGCGTAAGCACGCGTTTTAGGCAGTAAATGTTCACTGATTTTAGTGGCCCATTCATAGGCTTCTTGATGCACTGCCGACTCAATAGGATTCGAGGTACACAACACATTTCGATTAACATCACCAGCAGTGGCAATTGAATCAATACCGACTTGGTTAAGCGTTTGATGCATCAATTTGATATTGGGTTTAAGTACACCGTGAAATTGAAATGTTTGGCGCGTCGTTAAACGAATACTGCCGTACAGTGATTTTTCTTCGGCGAATTTATCAATTGCTAACCATTGCTGAGGCTTAATAATGCCTCCAGGCAAACGCGCACGTAACATGACATTTTGTAATGGCTCAAGCTTTTGCTTAGCGCGTTCGGCGCGCAAGTCACGATCGTCTTGTTGATACATACCGTGAAAACGAATTAACTGGAAATTGTCACCCACAAATGCACCGGTTAAATCATCTTTTAAATCTTCAGCAATAGTGCCACGTAAAAAATTGCTTTCGCCTTTAAGGCGTTCGTTGTCGGCAAGCTTGCCCTCTACAACGAATTTATTGTCTGTCGTCATTAATAAACGTCCTTCTGATAACGTTTTGCTCTGCGCAATGCAGTTAAATATTCTTCGGCAGCTTCAGCACTCTTAGCACCGTGCTTTTGTACGATTTCGACCAGTGCGGCATGCACGTCTTTAGCCATATGATTCGCATCACCGCACACATAAAAATGCGCACCCTGTTCAAGCCATGCAAATACTTCTGCGCCTTGCTCTAATAATCGATGCTGAACATATATTTTATCTTCTTGATCGCGTGAAAACGCCAAGCTGACTTTACTGAGCACGCCGTCTTTTACGAAACGCTGCCACTCTGTTTGATATAAAAAGTCTTGGGTGTAATTTGGGTTGCCAAAGAACAACCAGTTTTTACCCTCAGCTTCTTGCGCCTCACGTTCTTGCATAAATGCTCTAAAAGGGGCTATGCCGGTGCCTGGCCCAACCATGATGACAGGGGTATCTGAACTTTCAGGCAAACGGAAGTTGTCATTCTTTTCAACAAAAACTTGTACTTCACCGCCTTCTTCTAAGCGTTGAGCGAGGTAACTTGACGCGCCGCCTTGATGAATCTGGCCATGTGCATCGTATTCAACTAATGCCACTGTTAAATGCACCTCGTCTTCTACTTCAGCTTGGCTCGAAGCAATAGAATAGAGACGCGGAGTCATACCCCGCAGCATATCAACTAACGCTTGAGCATCTACTTTTGCTGGATATTGGCGCACAATATCAATAATTTGACGTTCGCCTAGGAAAGCCCGTAAGCCTGCTTTGTCTTCGAGTAAGGCATTCAATTCAGGATTATTCGCAATCTCAGCATACGCGGTCACAAATGACGGATAGCTCTGGGTTAACTCACGCTTTTCAATCAGTGCATCACGCAGGACAATAGCTTCACCGCTTAAGGCAACTTCCGCCTCACCTTCAACGCCAAGCAAGCTAAGTAACTCGTCTACCATGCTAGGGTCATTTTTGAACCAAACACCTAATGCATCACCTGGGCGATATTGAATGCCTGAGTCTTCAAGTGAAATTTCAATGTGCCTGATGTCTTTGACTGAATCACGGCCAGTTACTTTTTGGCTTTCTAACAAACTCGCTGTAAAAGGGTTTTTCTTAGAATACTGAGCCGTGGCCACTGACAGGCTGGGCTTACCAACATGAGGCATGGCTACCACATGTGAATTGCTTTTAGCTTTCAGCTCATCTTGAACTTTATTTAAAACTTGTTCACCCCAGGCTTGCGCAGCGTCATCGTAATCCACATCACAGTCAACGCGGTCGGCAATACGCTTGGCACCTAATTCATCAAGCTTTTTGTCAAAGTCTTTGGCGGTCTGGCAGAAAAATTCATAGCTGCTGTCTCCTAGGCCTAAAACTGAGAAGCTCAAATTTGGTAATTTAGGGGCTTTTTTACTTGAAAGAAAATCATGCAACTCAATGGCATCATCTGGCGCATCCCCTTCACCATGGGTGCTAACAATGACCACGACATGTGATTCATTCTTCAGTTGTTTCGCTTTGTAGTCAGCCATATTGACCAACTTGGCTGCAATGCCTGCTGCATCGAGCTTGGCTTTGTAGCCTTGGGCCAATGCCTTAGCGTTACCCGTTTGAGAGCCGTAAAGAATGGTAATGAATTTATCCGCACCCGCTGCCTCGCCAACTGCTGGGTTTGCTTGAGGGATCGTTGCACCGACCTGAGTCTGAGCTAGCCCAGCCAGATAACCACTTAACCAACCTAACTGAGATGGTGTGAGTGACGGCGTCAATTGATTAAGCTGCGCCCATTGGGTATCACTTAATGCGGTAGTAGAACCTAAATTTTGCTGTGTATTTGATGACATAATATCGCTAACCTCGAATGCTATGGCACTAGGTTAGCGATCTATCTTCATAACCGGAAAGAATAAATACTAATTTTTTATTACTTAATGGACTGAGCGAAAAGTCAACAAATCGCTACAGCCAAAATAGTTTAAAAATGCACTTCAACGCCAACAAACGCGCCACTGAATTCAAAGTCGGTATAAATACCGTCTAAGTCATCTAATTCCATCTTTAACTCGCGATAGCCAAGCTGTACTGTAGCGTCAATAGCGATATTATCGAGCAAACCGTAAGTGATCGCCGCTTGATAATCTGAAATGGTGTTATCGTCGAACGCTAAAAAACTCCCTTCTACATATGCACCCAACCCTGTAAATGGTACACCTACAGCAACGCGAGAATAAAGCATTGGCACAAATCCAGAGAAGTCTTGTGAGGCATTCTGTGTTGCATCACCTTGTTCTTCTACATAAATATCGCCGTCAACATGCTTAGCGTTGATACCTAAGTCAAAACTTATTAGGTCATTATCAAACAACTCATAATAAGCAATATAATCAGTGCTGATTAAATCAAGTGAAGTATTGACCGTGGTGTTCGCTGAAAACAACTCTGAACCGTAGGTCATGCTAGAGGACAGCACGGTTTCCCCATTGGTATCTAGCCCTGTACGTTGTAATTTAATATTTGGTACGAATGGCACTGGGTGCTCAAGCGCAACATAAAAGCTGCCCTTGGTTTCATCTTCAAAATTAAAATCAACGTTATTATTGCTATCAGAAAACCCACCGGTTGTCTCCATATCCCATGCTTGCGCTCCCGCATATACGCCTAAAAGAGTGTCGGCTTGGCTCGAAAAACTTGAAAAGGCCAATACCAGTGCACCAGCACAGAGTGATTTGTTCATTCGTTATCCTTGATTTAGTAGTTCTGAAAGTTCAATTAGAGCAGCATTCGCGCGGGAAATATAGTTCGCCATCACTAACGAGTGATTTGCTAGCATGCCAAAGCCACTGCCATTTAAGATCATGGGGCTGAAAATAGACTCTTGGGTAGATTCAAGCTCACGAATAATCTGCTGGACGCTGACTCGCGCATTCTTCTTGTCTAATACATCTGCGAAATCAACTTCAACCGCTTTTAAAAAATGAATTAATGCCCAACTTGCGCCGCGCGCCTCATAGAAATTGTTGTCTAACTGAAACCAGCTTGTTTGCTCACGCAGTTCTTCAGCAGGGATAGCTCCTGCACTACTGTCACCCGCAAAGCTTGTATCAAGCCTGTCCTGCCCTACGCTGACACTTAATTTTTGTGACAAGTTGCCTAGTCTTTTTTCAACTTGTTTTACCCAATCACGCAAGTTATCAGCGCGCGCATAAAATTGTGCCGTACCCTGGCGGCTAGTAGATAAACTTGCGCGGTACTGATACAGCTTATCGATAGCATCTTGATATTGAGATTCAGCAGAAGGTAAAAGCCAACTGCGGTGATCAATATTTAGTTTTGGCTGTGCATCGGTCAAAAATGGATTTTCGCTAGATTGTGATTGAGAGCGGCTAATATCTTTACGCATGGATAAAGCCAAGTCTCGCGTCATCTCTAACGCGCCAAACTCCCAACTTGGCATGTTGTCCATAAACAATCCTGGCGGCATAACATCATTGGACAAGTATCCACCAGATTTATTCAACAGGGTCTCTGTTACGGTAATCAAGCTAGTCGTCAAGGTATATCCGGGGACTAGTTTTTCGTTATGTTGCTGGGCGTATTCTTGAGCGGTTTGCTTAGGATCAAACGTGGCAGGTTCAAAGCTCCAATAAATCGCAATGAGCCAAAAAATTAAAAACAGTATTGCTGCAATACTCAGCAACCATTTTGGGGTTAGGTACTTTTGCATGCTCACCTCCTAGTGATGACGATGTTGATTGGGTGATACGACAACTGCGTTAAAATTGATCTGCTGACCGTCATTTGTGATTAACGCTAAGGGTACGATTTGCTCTTTTTTCAAAGGCTGCTTCAAGCCGAAGAGCATCATGTGTAGGCCTCCGGGCGCAAACTTAACTGTTCTTCCGGCAGGAATAATAACAGCATCTTGTTTCTCCATACGCATGACTTCACCTTGCATAATGTGATTATGCAGTTCTATTTTTTTAGCAATCTCGGCTGAACCACCGACTAAAGATATATCCTGGTCACTGGTATTGGATACGGTAAAATAAGCAGATGTATTAGGTACGCTCGGCGGTAACAATCTTATCGTGGCATCAGAAATTTCTACTTCGGCAAAGGCAGCATTCGCTAAAAAAATCAGAACCATAGCCGTTAATTTTACTATATTCACTGGCATCTACTCTTCCGTTTAAGTGAAAACAGAATTATTCAGTAAATTTCAACAAGATGCTACCCATTCCAGTAGATGGGCGTCCATGTCCCACGTTTACACGGGAAAGATTAACCGAGAATCACGAATAACTATCGTTGCTTTTTTTATCTTTTAGCAACCATATTATGATGATTGCACCTAGCAATATTGGCCAGATACTACTCAAACCTGCAAATATCAGTGCGCCCAATATAGCAAATACGGTGAAGCCAATAGCTGCAACAACACTGAGCGCAACAGCAAATCCAATCATCACTAATACAACCCCCACAATCACTAACAAAATTAACGACGTTACCGGCTCTACAAAATCACTGTCGAGTTGCAGACGAATATCGAGCAAATCTGACGCTGCATATCCAAGGCTGTAAGTTATCAAGATAGCAATTAACACTGCCAGCGCTAGGTTCTTGAGTACATTCATGGGCGTGTAGGCAATAAAAGTACTGCCATACCATATGCAACGGCTGTGGGAACCGGTAACAACAACAGGCTCAAAATTGCTGCAATACGTATTGCCCAGCGCGGCTGATCCCAATGTTTTGCTAATCCTGCGCATACACCTGAAATTTTAGCGTGCAATGCATCTCTGTGAAGCCTGTTTATATTTATGTAATCTCTCATGTCATTCTCCAAATTTGAGGTGAGCAACTTTCCGTTTCTGCTTACACCTCTAACTACTCAATCGGTTCTCTGTGCTTATGCGACTTTTTTTCGCAGCTCAGCAAGCTGTTTTTCTATTTCTTCGCTTGCTTCTAATTCGGCTAATTCAGCATTCAGGCTTTTTGTTTCACTGACCAAGTCAAAGGCATCAACTTGCGCTTCTAGGTCATCGATACGGCGCTCGTATTGATCAAACTTCACGATAGCGGTGTCGACTTTGTTATATGCATCTGAATGTCTTAGCTTTAAGCGTGAACTTTGAGTACGTTGTCTTATCAGTAACGTTTTTTGTTTCGCTTTAGCTTCACTTAGCTTGTCATTTAACTGGCTACTATCACTTTGTAGTTTATTAATAGACTCTTGAACTTCGTTTAGTTGTTCGTGCAGACTATCTAAAGCCTGATCTACTCGCTGTTTTTCACCTAGCGCTGCTCGGGCAAGATCTTCACGCTCTTTTTGTAAAGCGATCTGCGCTTTGTTCTGCCAATTCGCACTTTCAATTTCAAGTTTACTGATACGACGCTCAATCTGCTTCTTATCAGCCAACACCGTCGCGGCCACGGAACGTACCTCAACTAATGTATCCTGCATCTCTAAAATGAGGTGCTTAATCATTTTTTCCGGATCTTCTGCCTTATCCAATAATGCATTAATGTTTGATTGCACGATATCTGACATTCTTGAAAGTAAACCCATGATAAATCTCCACTTGGTTAGGTTTATTGGTTGTACATGTTATGCAACCAACCGTTATCTATTTACTAGCCTGTTACAAGTGTTGTGCCACATGAAGAATAAGACTTAACCTTATGAAATTTATAGCTTATTTATTCTTGTAACAATCGAGTAGGATCCTACCTTTGATAACAAGTGGTTATTTTGACCAATGAGTTAGTGAGATTAACGATTGTGAAACTCGTTATTTTTCTAAAAGAGGGCTATTTAGAGTTTGCAGATTGATATTTTCTGCGCGTATGATGACTGTACTTGGTTATTTATTGACCACATTTGTTCGATGGCTATCTTTACGCTAAGGAATAAGCATATGACCCACGACGAAATTCAATCTCTCGTTTTTGCAGCACTTGAACTCACAAATCAATCTCGCGAAGACGACGCGCAAGTCCCCATATCTCCCGACACAGCTCTTTTCGGTAAGCAAGGTCACCTAGACTCTATGGGGCTAGTCGCATTGCTCATCGATATAGAAGACATGTTGCTCGACCAAGATATTCAAGTGTCTTTAAGTGACGAACGCGCCATGTCGGCCGCCAATAGTCCTTTTAAAAACGTCAGTTCTCTCGTTGATCATATCGACAAACTTTTATCAGGGAAATAACCCGATGCAACACATACTTGTTACTGGTGCGAGTCGTGGCCTTGGGTTATCAATGGTTGAACATTTATTAGCGCAAGGGAATATCGTATTTGGATGCGCTCGTGGTGAGAGCACTTTTTCACACAAGAATTATCATCACTTTAAAGCGGATGTTTCGAGGGAAGAAGACGTCAGCAACTTATTTATTCAAATAAGAAAGTCGATTAAGTACATCGACGTGTTAATTAATAACGCGGGAGTCGCACGAATGAACGCGTTCGCCCTGACTCCTGTTAAAAATATGCGCGAGACCATAGACGTGAATTATGCGGGTACTTTTATGTGCTGCCAAAAAGCAATCCGTCTACTCAGAAAATCAGCAAACCCTCGTATCGTCAATATGAGTACCGTCGCAGTGCCGATGAACCTAGAGGGGGAAGCGGCTTATGCTGCGTCTAAAAGTGCGGTGGAATCCTTAACACGTGTACTCGCCAAAGAGCTAAGCTGCTTCAATATAACCTGCAACGCAATCGGACCTTCGCCAATAGCCACAGACTTAATACGCGGCGTGGGTGAAGAAAAAATAGCACGCTTAGTCAAGCAACAAGCGATACAGAAAATGGCGCAGCCGGAAGATGTACTCAACTTAATCGACTTTTTCATCAAGCCACAGAGTAAAATGATTACAGGTCAGATAATTTATCTAGGAGGGATATCATGACAGTACAATTTTTATTGGACAAAATGGCAGAACTCGAAAACCAACAAGCCGTCGCAGTTGGCAGCAATGTTATTACATATGCAGAGTTACTAACCAAATATCATGCTTGGCTCAAGTGGATAAAAGAAGAACAAATACAGCCCGGAGCGGTCGTTAGTATCAAGTCGGACTATAGCGCTGATAGTATTTCTCTGTTTTTGGCATTGACGCATAATCGCAATATTATTGTGCCGCTATCGAATGACTCAAAGGCCCATTTTGATACCTTCTGTGATATTGCTCAAAACCAGTACGATATCATCCTCGGCAATGGCCCTGTTACGTTAGTTAGAACCAATAATCAACCAAACCACGAGTTATACCAGGTTCTGCACAAAAGAAATCAACCCGGTTTGGTATTATTCTCCTCAGGCTCAACCGGAAAAAGCAAAGCAATATTTCACGATTTATCACAGCTCCTCAATAAGTTTACCGTACCGCGGAAAATGATGCGCACACTGGCCTTTTTGCAATTTGATCATATTGGAGGGGTGAATACGTTACTTTATACCTTGGCAAATGGCGGTACGGCAGTTGTGCCTGCTAAACGAACCCCAGAATCCGTGTGTGAAGCCATCGATACTCATCAAGTGGAAGTGTTGCCTACTTCGCCTACCTTTATTAATTTATTGTTGCTCTCTGGCGCGGCAGATGACGCTGACCTTAGCTCACTTAAACTGATTACTTACGGCACTGAAACCATGCCTGATAGTACACTCGCAGCAATTACCGCAAGATTTCCTGAGACGAAGCTACTGCAAACCTATGGTCTGTCCGAAGTCGGTATTCTGCGCTCTAAATCTCGAGATTCGAAATCCCTGTGGGTCAAAGTGGGCGGTGCTGAATTTGAGACCAAAATCCTAGACGGGCGCCTTTGGATAAAATCAGAATCCGCCATGCTAGGCTACCTTAATGCCCCCTCGCCTTTTGATGAAGAGGGCTTTTTAGACACTGGCGACCAAGTTGAGCAAGATGGTGAGTGGATAAAAATATTAGGCAGGCAGAGTGAAATCATTAACGTAGGCGGTGAGAAGGTCTATCCCGCCGAAGTCGAAAGTGTCGTTTTAGAAATGGACGGCGTGGAAGATGCAGCAGTGTATTCTATTCCTCACGCGATAACAGGAATGCTCGTCGCTATCGAGGTGAAGCTGAGCACGGAAGAAACATTATCAGAATTTAAAGTCAGAATGCGTAAATATTGCTCTGCTAGCTTACAGCAATACAAAATCCCTAGAAAAATAACTTTAATTGATAACTATACTCACAATGCACGCTTTAAAAGGATGCGTAAACGATCGTAATAATTGATATTCAATGACGATATTACGACCCAACAAGGATATTGACCATGTATAGCACTATCAAATTAATTATAAACCGTATTTGCCAACTTATTGTTTTACCTCTGGCTATCACTTGCTGGTTAGAAACCAAATTAAGCCAGCGTTCTGAAGCCGTTTTTGCGTTTTGGACGCACATCGTTTCAATATTTCCCGGACTGCCAGGCGTATTTTTACGAAGAGCATTCTATTCACTGACCTTAGAAAAATGTTCTCTTAATAGTCACATTGGTTTTGGCACTATTTTCGCTCACCGAGGCACCATCGTAGAAGACAATGTCTATACTGGAATTTATTGTTCAATAGGCTCTGCATATTTAAAAAAGAACTGCTTAATCGGCAGTCATGCCAGTTTGTTAAGCGGAAACACCCAACACCAGCGTAACGAGGAAAATGGTGAATGGATGCCATTTTCGAAAGACAACATCAATCGAATCGAAATCTCAGAAAATGTTTGGGTAGGCGAAGGCGCCATTATACTTGCCAATATAGGCAGAGGCTCTTTGGTAGCCGCCGGTGCTGTCGTTAATACCAATGTAAAAGCAAATATTATTGTTGCAGGCAATCCTGCAAGATTCGTTAAGAGCTTTGAGCCAAGCGCGAATAAAACAACCACCAAAGTAAAGGTAAGCGATGAAATTCTGAAGTCTCAACCTGAGGTGTGATTACAAATGGATAAAATACGTAGCGATTTTGTAGACTGGATGAAAGCAGTAGGCATGTTTTTAATTGTATTTGGACATTTTTTTGGCGACCCGTTTAATCAATTTACGCAACCTGTCTACCCAAAACAATTAGGTGTGGCCATGTTTGTTTTTATTATGGGGTGGGGGTTAGGCAAAGCGAGTAGTACACACTATCAAGTGAGTTATAACAGAATCTTTCCTATGTTCTTTTGGGGAGGCATTATCGCGATGTTCATCAGTATGGTAAGCTTTTTTGCTATACAAGATATAGCGGAAAGTAATTACGCTCCTCTCTTTTTCGGGATAAATGTCGTATTTAATTTCTTTCCTGCAAATCCTACAACATGGTTCATTGGCACTTATTTACACATAATCCTTCTCTGGGTGTTTGTTTTTCGTCATATTAAGATTACTCCGATAGTGCTTTTTTTAAGCATGATTTTCGAAATTGTATTTCGTAGTTACTTCATTAACGATAATTCTATTTTTATTGCTTACATGTCGTTACCAAACTGGTTGACACTATTTTTGCTAGGGATGTACATGTGCCAGCAGAAGGATCATTCTAGTTCTAGTGGATTGATGTTAAGGGTTTTAGGTTGGGCGGGATTTCTCATAGTTTGGGCTATTACCCTAAATAATTTCGATGTTTCGAATCGTTTCCCTTTTAAAAGTATTGAAATTAGCTCTCAGCTCATCAACGCGTTAACCACTTCAAGCATCGTCTCAGTCGTATATCTAGCCAATACCTTATTTAGTATTGCTGTATTCAGTCGTATTAAGGCCGGTCGGATAGTGCGATTCTTCTCGCGTAATACCATTATTGTTTTTATAGGTCATATGCCGCTTTACTTCGTTCTTGAACCTATTGTCCGGCTCGTATTTCCCAGTGGTTGGCCAAAACGATTGTGTATTGTTCTTATCATGTACATCGGGCTATCTTGGCTGTCTGAATTACTACACAAATGGATAAAAGTGGACTCGATTAAAAAGTGGGGATGGGAAAAAATAACGCAGTTTGTGCCAAAGCTGGCTAAACCTTAAAATCTCTACAGCGATCAATACTACAAAGAGTGACCGCTGTTTATGCTTGAGCTATTAAGGTTAGAAGGTGTACCTACGTTTTCCTGCAACGATACGATGACGGAAAACAAAATAGCACCCGCGATGTACGCGACAACTGGTGCAAACAAGAGCGTGATAAGAGTGTTATGGTCGAACATAATCATCTCCTTATTCTGCTTGGTTTTTATCTTCTTCATCTACATTTAAATCAGTAATAGTGACTTTGCTTGCATATACAGGCTCATTACTATTAATACTAAACATGTTGCTAGCTGTCAGTACTGCTTCTTGAATACCATACTGAAGTTCAGTTTTAGTTGTCTCTATGGTTTTCACCATCATGCCGCTAACAAATTGCTCTAAGTTCACTTCGGCTGCTGATGCATGTGAGCTAAATGCAAAGGTAGACGTTAAGGCGATCGCTGCGATAGTTGATTTAGTAAACATAATATTTCCTCTTTTCGTTAAATTATTAAGTGTTTTGATTTTTTTTGAACACTTTAGTTAAGTCGAGTGAAATATTGCGAGAGTTGTGCCAAGTGCAAAATATTTTATAAGAAATTGATTTATAAAGATTAATTTAAAAGTCAATGTGATCATGAAAATCAAAATAGGTTAAAAATGCAACAGGTTAGTAAAAACCACCACTTAAATGGTTAAATTAGCTAACCCTACTATCTTGATACGCTTTAGCGGTGGCGCGCGCTTCTTCAACCGCTGCCAATGCGTTAATAAGTAGTTCTGGGCCGACCTGCAAACCATTCTTACTTTGCCCAGTGCCATGCTGGCTCAAATAACGTCGCCAAATACGCCCCCCAGGTTGACCTTGAAATAAACCCAACATATGACGAGCTATATTCCATGCTCGCGCACCACTTGCCATCTGAGCTTCAACATAAGGCAGCATAGCGTGTACTATCTCTTCTCGGCTTGGTACTGGGCGGTCATCTTGATAAAAAAGCTTGTCCACGTCAGCCAGAATATAAGGATTACTGTAGACCTCACGCCCTATCATTACACCGTCAAGCTTCTCTAGATGCATGGCTGCATCATCCAGCGTTTTCACTCCACCATTGAGACTCAGGTTTAACTGTGGAAACTCTTCTTTTAGCGCATAAACGCGGTCATACATCAAAGGAGGAATATCACGATTCTCTTTTGGGCTGAGACCTTTCAACCAAGCTTTACGAGCATGCACCGTGAATATGTCGCACCCAGCATCAGCAACAATCTGAATAAAATCGGTTAAGTCTTTGTATTCGTCCATATCATCAATTCCAATACGGGATTTCACCGTAACAGGGATATCGACTTCTTTTTGCATCGCCTGAATACAAGCCGCTACGGTTTCGGGTTCTGCCATCAAGCATGCGCCGAAACGCCCATTTTGTACTCTATCAGATGGGCAACCAACATTAATATTGACTTCGTCATAGCCCCGCTCTTGGGCTAGGACGGCACAACGCGCCATATCCACCGGATCAGACCCGCCTAACTGCAGTGCAACAGGGTGCTCAGCGTCGTTAAAAGCAAGGTAATCCCCTTTACCGAAGATAATAGCCCCCGTGGTAACCATCTCTGTATATAGCAGGGAATGTTTGGAAATTTGACGCAAAAAATATCGACAATGCTTATCGGTCCAATCGAGCATTGGCGCGACGGAGATGGTGCGGTTGAGGGGTACAGACGGATTATTCACTGAAAACCTTTGATAGTTAAAATTTTTTAATAACAACCAGCCACTGGTAATTATCAATATGCCCCTTCGAGACTGAGAGCATAAATAAGCAGCGAATTATAGCATTAGTGCGCGCGTCGATAAACGTCAGGTTGATGATCAGAAAAAGGCCGCTTATTTAACGGCCCTTGATGACGTGAACTAAGTCAGTGTAAATGCTTTTATTTACTTCCAAGCAAACGTTTTAAACGGCTCATCAACGGGTGTATTCGCTACATGGTTAGTGTAGTTACTCATCACTTTTTGCGACAAACCTAGAATGATTTCAAGCAGTTGTCTTTGCCCGTAACCAGCTGCAAAGAAATTTTGTATTACATCATCAGACACTGCACCGCGCTCGCGCACCATAGCTAGCGTTGTATCGTGTAACACTTGTAGTTTTTCGGTTGGCATAGCTTCTCTATTACGCAGTGCTTCTGTTAGCTCAGCTGACACTTTCATTGAATTGGCAATTGCGGTGTGAGCGGGTACACAATAAGTACAATTGTGCTCAACGTTAATCGTTTGCCATACAACCGTTAGCTCTTCAGCGTCGAATGAAGAATCCATGAATAACTTATGAAGCACTTGGTAACCTTCAAGCAATCCTGGCGCTTCGGCCATCACAGCATGCAAGTTAGGGATCATGCCATTGGTCTTTAGTGACTTTTCTAGAATCGACTTACTTTTTTCTGGCGCTGTTTCTACTGTGTGGAAGGTAAAATCTGTCATCGAATGTTCTCCAGATATTAGGATTGATGTGGTGACTTTTCTAAGTCAGTGAAAGCAATGTATATCATCATGAACGATCGTTCAAGTTAAATATGAACGACTGTTCAAAAATAGCTTAACTGTTACGTCCATCCTCGAAATAGCATCATCGAATACTTGTCCTACTTGCTGGCGCTAGTGTTGTTCACCTAAGGTGTTCGAGTCGTAAATATTCAATCAGATTGTGAGTATCCAGTTGTGCTATGGTCGGGTTACTCGGGTCGAACCTAGTTCACATCACTCAATAAATGAGGAGCGTTAATGGAGCATCACTCACCCTGGCACGCCATATTTTATCAGTCGCTGTCAGCGCATGAAAAAATACCAGCGAGTCGCTACTTACAGCTTGCCACGGTTGATAACCAAGGCAACCCACGTTGTCGTACCCTGGTTTTTAGAGGCTTAAACCAAGATAAAAATCAGTTGTATCTGCACACAGATAATCGAAGCGAGAAAATGTCGCAACTTGAGATACAAAAACATGTAGAAGCGTGTTGGTACTTTAGCGAAACCCGAGAACAGTTTCGCTTCAGCGGTCACATAGAGTGTATCGGCCAAAGCGAAAAGTCAGAAACGACGAGCGGTTCGCCAAAAGCCCAGCATTTACGTCTTGCGCATTGGCAAAAGCTGAGTGACGCGCTACGAGAAAGTTATGGGCCAAACTATGATATTGCCCAACCTGATGAGAATTTTGTTTTGCTGATCCTACACATCACCCGAGTGGATTATTTACGCCTTGCTCCCCTGCCTCACTTACGTGTTATTTACCACCTAGACGCTAGCGAAAATTGGCAAGCAGAGGCTGCTGTACCGTAAAAACGACCTGCCAAAGTTGAGCAAGCATGTTTCAAGGGGATTAGTCAAAAAATCAACAATTAATGACAGTTGGTCAAAATAAGTACACAGTAGAGCTGTAGGATAGATTTCTATGGGTTAACGCTGCCCATATAGGGTTACCCAGTAAAATCTATTATCTCTACCTTTAGCGAGGCAAGTGTATGTTGGTATTAAGATTGAACAAATCTGGCCTACCTCAGGCATGGATCACTTTAGAAGAAGCGGCTAAGTACTATACCCAAGATCGCGTTTTATTTGAGTTAGGTGATAGCAAGCGAGTGCTGCGCGGTGGCTGGAATAAGCATGGCCTGCAGAGCCGCTTAACCTTGTCTTCAATTATTGGCTGCGACGGAAAAGTCACCCCTCCTTCCGGTAAGGTGCCCCTGAATAATCGCTACTTATTTCGCCGAGACAATAACTTGTGCATGTACTGCGGACAAAAATTTCGTATACCTGAACTCACGCGTGATCACATTATTCCTCGCTCAAAAGGCGGTCGTGACATTTGGACCAATTGCGCTTCAGCCTGTAATCGCTGTAATTGTTTCAAGGCGGATCGTACCCCAGAAGAGGCCGGGCTTTCTCTTATCGCCGTGCCCTTTACACCAAATATATATGAGCGATTCTACCTGATGAACCGACGCATTCTGACCGACCAAATGGCTTTTCTGGGCAGTCACTTTTCAAAAAACCGCGCATGGGAAACGACAGATAACAGCGAAATAGCGCTTGTTTAGCCAGACTTAAGGCACAAATTAAGCAAAATAGTGATACTTCACTATTAGGTTACTTCTACTTTAGTTTACACTACTCCTTTGTTTGATATTGCGTTGGGTTGGAGTAAAGGTTGTGACGTTGTTGTTTGGCAATTTGATGGGTGTCCTGTCGGTTATTTTGTATTTTATCAACACAGTATTTTGGGTTATTCCCATTGTATTGCTGTCATTTCTAAAGCTGATCCCAATCAGAATATGGCGCACTGGGCTTTCTTATCTGCTCGATGGTTGTGCCACATCTTGGATCACAATCAACAATGTTAACCAAAACATATTCAGTCGTACCAAAGTCGAAGTGTCCGGTGTTGAAACCCTTACTCGAAATGACTGGTACCTAGTCATAGCGAACCATCAGTCATGGGTGGATATTCTCATTCTGCAAAGGGTATTCAACCGAAAAATCCCGTTTCTTAAATTCTTTTTGAAGCAAGAATTAATCTGGGTACCCTTTCTAGGGATTGCTTGGTGGGCGCTCGATTTTCCCTTTATGCGTCGTTACACCAAATCATTTCTAGCGAAAAACCCTCACCTTAAAGGGAAAGATCTAGAAACCACACAAAAAGCCTGTGAAAAATTTCGCACTAAGCCTGTCAGTATCATGAACTTCGTTGAAGGTACACGCTTCACCCCACAGAAATACCAGCGCCAGTCTCCCTCGTTTCAACATTTATTGAAGCCAAAAGCGGGTGGAATGGCATTCGTGTTAAGCGCTATGGGCAGCCAACTACACAAACTGTTAGACGTCACTATTTACTACCCCCAAGGCATCCCAACGTTTTGGGACTTTGTGAGCGGCAAGGTTAAAACCATCAAGGTTCACGTTTCAGTTACCCCTATAAGCGACTTATTGCAAAGTGACGCGTTCGCACAAGACTATTTTGACAATCCCGCGCAACGCGTCATATTTCAGCGCTGGCTTAACAGTGTGTGGATAGAAAAAGACAAACGAATCGAACAATTATCGACGGAGCAGTAAAGGATGTTTTCTATACTGCGCGGAATGCTTGTTTTTCCGCTTCACCTTAGCCTTCAGCTTATTAATTTGTCTTTCTGGGCGATACTGATCATCTGCTTAGGACTGCTCAAATTTATTTTACCATTTGCATTCATATCACGCGCTTTTAATCCTGTGCTCGATTTCATGTTATGCGCCTTTGGCGTTATCAGTGTGCGCCTAATCCGCTTATTCAATCCTGTACAATTCGATGTCCAAATCGACGGAGAGCTAAGTAAAGAGCATTGGTATTTAATGATGCCAAATCACTTAAGTTGGCTAGATATTATCTTACTGGTCGACTTCGCCGCGGACAAAATCCCTGCCCCTAAATTTTTCCTGAAGAAAGAATTAATTTGGTTACCTTTTGTCGGCTTAGGCGCGTGGGCGTTAGACATGCCCTTTATGCAAAGATACAGTCGAGAATTTGTGGAGAAAAACCCGCACCTAAAAGGCAAAGACATTCAAACGACTAAGCGTTCATGTGAGAAATTCAGAAGCTGCCCCACCACTGTGATTAATTTTGTAGAGGGCAGTCGCTTTACTCAACAAAAGCACCTGTACCGAAAAAGTCCTTTCACCCATCTGTTACCGCCAAAAGCCGGAGGGATCGCTTTTACTCTTGCCGCTATGGGGGAGTTATTTACCGGGATTTTAGATGTCACGCTTATGTACCCGGATAATCCCCAAAAGCCCATGCTCGACATGCTCACCGGGCGCCTAGGAAGAGTAATACTTCGCGTAACTGTTGCTCCCGTACAAGCAGACATTATCGGCGACTACTTCAATGATGAAGACTTTAAGCAAGGTTTTCAAACCTGGTTGAATGCACGATGGACGCACAAAGACACACAAATAAACCTGTTATCTGGAGGTAAGTAAGTGGAGAGAAGCGCGCAATTAAGTGAATACATCATTCAAGGTTATCAATATCTTGGCCTTTCTGTGAAAAACGATGGTGCGATATTTGCGATTACCGCAGTCACACTGTTGATGTGTTTAGCTTGGCTCAGTTTCAGATTAGTACGTATAGCCTTAACAGGTCGGTTAACGCGCTTGGTTTTCAACAGCAAAAATACTATTGACGATGAGCTTCACGAACACGGTGTGTTCAGACGTATCGCCCATATCGTACCAGCCATGGTGATTTACTTATGCAGCAGCATGTTGGTAGAAGATCCCATTCTGTTTTCTGCGTTACAAAAAATCGCTATTATTTATATGCTTATTGCAGCCGTAGCGGCGAGCAGTGCATTACTTAACACAGTTGAAGACATCTACAACGCCTCTGAATTAGCAAAGCGAGCTCCTGTTACCGGTTTTATTCAGGTAGGTAAGTTGTTCGTGGTTATTGTTGCCGGTTTGCTTATTATCTCTAACTTGCTGGATAAGTCACCGCTATTACTGCTTTCCGGTTTAGGTGCTGTCACCGCGATCCTGTTGCTGTTATTTAAAGACACCATTTTAGGCTTTGTAGCGGGTATTCAGATTGCGGCCAACCGCATGGTAAATAACGGAGACTGGGTAGAACTGCCTAAATATGGTGCTGACGGAACGGTTTTACAGGTCGGCCTTACTACAGTAAAGGTACAAAACTGGGACAAGACAATCTCCACCGTCCCGACTTACAGTTTGATAACAGATTCAATGAAGAACTGGCGCGGCATGTCAGAGTCTGCAGGTCGCAGGATCAAACGCTCCATATACATAGACGTAAACAGCATTAAATTTTGCGATCAAGAAATGCTCGACGACTTCCGTAAAATTCGCTACATCAATCAGTATATAGAAAAGAAACGTGCCGAATTAGACGCCTATAATCAAGAGCAAAAAATTGATATTCAAGACTTATTAAACAGCCGTCGTTTAACCAATATAGGTACCTTGCGCGCTTATTTGGTTTCCTACTTACGCCATCACCCTAGCGTTAATCAGGATATGACATTAATGGTGCGTCAATTGCCGCCCACTGAATTAGGTTTACCACTAGAGATATATTGCTTTAGCGCTAACAAAGATTGGATAGCCTACGAAGGTATTCAAGGGGATATATTTGATCATGCACTGGCGATGCTGCCAGTCTTTGGATTAAGAGCCTATCAGCGTATAAGTGATAGGCCTCACTAAGTTTTCGTGTTTACCTAAGTTGACCTTAGGTATCAATCTACATTGACTGTAGGTAATTAACCTACGGTCAATGCGTATAAGAATAGTAAGAACAACACCACACCAGATACACCGAAAAAACCATATTCAACACGTGATTTCATCACATCACCTTGGTCAACTGGCTGGGCAATAAAGCCCATAATAATACTGGTAACACCCAATACAAACGCCACCAAACCAAAACCAAACAAGATTGCATCAGTCCAATTACCCATTACTCTTCCTCAAAATAATAAAATCAATCTAAAAGCCCACACCAATAATGGCGGAATTATATACCAAATTACGACAGAAAACATAGGCTGGTGAAATTGCCTAACTATTAGTGCTTTCACTTATAAAATAACAAATGCCAAGCAAGTAAGAGTTCGGTGAATTACATAACTAATTGTTTAAATTAGTATTTTATAAATTGGCGCGGCCTTTGCTGTATCGATGCCAAGAAGGATGCTAATCAATCCATTTAAAAAAGCCGAATGTAAATAAAAGGAATAAAGCGATGCGTAATCTTATTTTTTGTACAGCAATGTTGGTTGGCGGTAGTGCGGTTGCTGCAGAGCAACAGTGTGATGTTGAGTTTAACGGTGGTTTACAGTTAGAAAACCAAGTGCTGACATTAACCACTGAGCAAGAAAATACGATAGTCATCAATCAAAGCAAGCAGCTTTATGTCAATGGCACGCAAACCCACCTTTCTGACGACCAACAACAGCAGTTGGACGAATTTTACGACGGCATTGCATCCGCCGTTCCCATGGCCGCCAATATCGCATCAGATGCTATCGAGCTAGCAAGTTACGCCCTTAACGAGACATTCACCCAGTTACTCGGTGAGAACAACTCCGTTGTAGCGGACATTACCGCACAACTCGACGCGCTAAAGCATGAACTCGACCAAAGCTTTTATGCCGATGATGGTTCAGTACGTTTAAATTCAGCCCACTTTAACGATGGCCAGTTTTTAAGCGAGGGGTTTGAAGAAAAGTTTGAGCAAGCGATAGAAACCATTGTTGCCCACTCGATAGGCCAAATCATGATCACAATTGGCAGTGAGTTAATGTTCAATGGTGGCGATGTCGATGACTTTGAGCAACGCATGGAAAGTTTTGCACACAATATCGAGAACAAGTTTGATAAAGATGGTGAAGCATTAGAAGCTCGCACCGAGATACTTTGTGCTAGTTTAGCCAACATCGACCGCTTGGAAGAAAAACTGCAAAATGAAGTACCGCAACTTGCAGACATGGACGTACTTCAGGTAAGAGGCTACGCAATGTAAATTTACCAAGTTGGTATATATTTCGAGACGAATTCGTATAGGCTAGGCCGCAAAGGCAAACACAAAAACGAAGAACAAAGAGCACTATGAAAATAACCATTTTTGGTGGCGGTTGGCTAGGCCAGCCGCTCGCTGTCGCGCTAAGCAAAAATTCTGCAAATGCCAACGAAACTGCTCCTGAGGTTCAAGTTACCTGTCGCAGCGAAGCATCCATGGCAACCATCCGCGCCCAAGGTCTTCAAGCCCGTCAGTTTATTCTAGGCGGCTCTTTACAAGATAAAGCTGCCGGCAGCCCTCTACTTCATAGTGATATAGTCGTAATAAACATTCCTCCTGGGCGCAGAAATCTAGCGAACAATCCACAAGCCAGCGAACAGTTTGTCAGCGACATGTCTACCCTCATCCGTCAAACCTGCATTGAACAAAGCGCTAAGCTTATTTTCATTAGCACCAGTGCTGTTTACGGCGATGTTGAAGGGGAAATAACGGAAAACAGCCAGCTAAACCCGAGTACTGAATCGGCGCGCGCCCATTGCGCGATAGAGCAATTTATACAACAAAACATACCTCAAGCCGCGACTATATTACGCCTAGCAGGATTGGTTGGCCCAAAACGGCATCCAGCCAAGTTTTTAGCGGGTAAATTAGATTTAAGCGGAGCAAGCCAAGTAGTAAATCTGGTCCATCAGCACGACGTGATCCACGCTATTGAGCACATCATTAATCGTGAGATATGGGGAGAGATACTGCATCTGTCAGCGCAAGCACACCCCACCCGAAAAGAGTATTACAGCTGGGCTTCAAAGCAGCTAGCGCTAACACCACCGGTGTTTTCAGAGGAACAAAAAGCATGCTCAGGAAAGCGACTCAACCCAGAATATACTCTGCGAAAACTCGATATGCAGCTGAACTATCCTAGTCCTTACGACATGCTATAACACTCGCAATCGGCGAGTGCTATAGCTTTTAAAGAGTGAAATATTGAGTACGTGTTTAGCTGCCTTGCTTAACCGATTAACGCATTGCCAAAATATTTAAGCGCCACGGTATTAATAAAGACCAAGAGCAGAATAACCGGAATAAAGGTACCCAAAGAAAAGTTAACGTATTTTTCGAACCAGCTATTGGCGAATTGTGGCGCACCTAAATCTAACTCAGTGTTCAAGTTACTTTTCTTCCAGCGGTAAATTACAAACAGGCACACTAACAGACCATTAAACGGCAATATCGTGTCGTAGAACACATCAATGATCACATCAAACACAGATTTAGTTTGGCCTGCGTAGTTCAGAAACTCTGTGAAGAAAGTAGAAATACCGAAAGACGTGGCGGCTGCAATCGACATCACCACAAGTAATCCGCCTAAGATCGCCAGTGACTTTTTACGGCTATAGCCTTTATCTTCCATCAAGGCTGAAACCGGCACTTCAAAAATAGAGACCAAAGACGTAATTGCAGCAAAAAACACTAACAAGAAAAACAAGCTAGCGACAATACTCGCGCCTGCGTAGCCAATAGTGCCTTGTAAGGCCAAGAAGATTTTCGGTAGGAAAGTAAAAATCATGCCCACGGATGAATCGCTTAAACTTTGTGTATCGGTGTTGGGATTAAATGAAAACACAGCCGGTAAAATCAATAAACCAGCAATAAACGCCACTGCGGTATCCATTAAAGCAACAAGCTTTGCAGAGCCCGGCACGTCGGCGTGTTTATCAAGATATGAGCCGTACGTCAGCATTATTCCCATCCCCAGCGATAGCGAAAAGAACGCTTGAGATAAAGCAGCACTGACCACAGCAGCATCAATTTTGTTGAAGTCAGGGATAAGGTAGTACTTCACTCCCTCAAATGCGTTGTCTAGGGTTAAAACAAAGACCACCAAGCCAATTAACATCACAAACAAAGTCGGCATCATTAACTTAGCGGCTTTCTCAATGCCCTGTTTCACCCCACCCTGTAAGATCATGTACACAATAATCAGCACACCGATCATGTAATAAAACAGCTCGTAGCCGTTAATGAATACCCCGAAAGTGCTAGGGTCAGCCAATACATCAAGGTTACCCAATAGGCACTGCACCAGATAGCCGAAAATCCACACCGTGAGGACCAAGTAGAATATGGCAATCATAAAAGGAGTAATTGTGGCTAGCCAGCCTGCTATCTTCCAGTGACGCTGACCGCCCGATAACACATTGTAGGCCCCAAGCGGATCTTTGCGGCTAGCTCGGCCTACCGACATCTCGGCTAACATCACAGGTAAACAAATAAATGCGACGAAAATGGCGTACATTAGCAAAAAAGCACCACCACCGTTTTTTGTTGCCGCAACCGGAAAACCAACCATATTTCCGATACCAACTGCAGAGCCTGCAGCCGCGAGAATAAAACCTAAACGAGAGCCAAACTGTTCGCGAGGTGCGCCCATAAAGACATCCTTTATTGTTGTTATATGTTTTTATAATAATGCACGGATGTTAACAGCAGATAATTGAAAAGTCTTCGCTCAGATGTATTCGCAAAACGTCTGAGGTGCACAAAATATTTACAAGTAGGTAATTGCCCTGCTCACCACGGGATCTCTTTGCCGTCCCAATCGATGAAATAAGGGCCCTTATCTGGTTGAACAGTAGATAAATGCATCAACAAGCGAGATACGCTGAATTCGCTGGTGAACAGTTTTTCCGGTCTAACGTTGCTTTGAAAAGGCTTAGATAAGGGCGTGTCGACCGTTCCAGGGTGATAACAGACCAGCGTGACATTTTTTGCACGCCGTTGATATTCTACCTGAGCAGTTTTTATCAACATGTTAAGCGCTGCTTTACTCGCGCGATAACCGTACCAGCCACCTAAGTTATTATCTTTAATACTGCCTACCCGCGCGCTGAAAAAACTCACATCGACAGACAACGGACCTCTAAATAAAGGCAAAAGGTATCGCAGCCACAGTGCAGGAAGCACTGTGTTTGTGGAAAAATAAGCACTTAATGTATCGGCTGATAACTCTTCTAATCGTTTCTCTGGGTGCAGGCTAACATCGTTATCACTCACGCCATGTAGCACCCCGCTACAACAAATAACTCTCGTAAACTGCCCTTGTTGTGCAAGACCGTGACAAAAATCAGCCACCGCTGACTCTTTGGTGTAATCGAGCTGGATTAATTTGGCGCCTTTCACAAAATGTGAAATATCAGCATCGGGCTTTTGGGTTATCTGACGCGAAACGCCGTACACGGTGTCGTATTTACCTGACGCCAGTAGTTGCCTGAAGACCTCACGACCCAACCCGCCCGACGCACCAATAACCAATGCATTGCATCTTTCTGTCATTTATCTTCGCCTTTACCCTTTAAATCGTCTCTCACAGTTGCCGGAACAGTACAGGTCTCGCACCGCTTCTTACCGGTAAGCAGATAGGAGATAGTGTACCGATGACGGGCAAAGAATGCGTAGAACCCATCAGCAAACCATCGAATAATCGGCCAGCGCATCCAGCCATACAACCAACCTTTGCCAATCGTATCCCATGCCAGATAAGTTGCATCTAGTCCTGTCACCATTTCGCCATTCATTTTTTGTACATGTATACGCGCATTCAAATCATGCCAGTTTACGTTTGGATAGTCCTTGGAAAAACTCGCCATCTGTATGTCTACAAACTGAATATTATGCCCTTCGTCATAAGCTTTTAGCTTATTCATTTCGGCTAAGCACAAAGGACAAAAGCCATCATAGAAAATACGAATTGCCATGCTCACCTCTACTATTAATAATTACCTGTGGGCTATGTTTTGCCATGCATACGTTCTATTACGCGCGCCGTAAAAAAATAGTTTACTCAGTAGACCTTGAACACGCAGAACAATGTAACCACATTAATGATTAATAAAGATGATCTACAAAATTAAGTGAGATAAGTCATGGCGAACATTCAACAAGCTACATTAGGCGGCGGCTGTTTCTGGTGTTTAGAATCAGCATTTAATACAGTCGAGGGCGTTGAACTGGCAGTCAGTGCCTACGCTGGAGGCCAAAGCCAGAACCCGACCTATGAGTCTGTATGTAGTGGCGAAACCGGCCATGCCGAAGTGGTGCGTGTCAATTTTGATGCTGACAAATTAAGCTATCGTGAAGTGTTAGAAATTTTCTTCGCTTTGCATAACCCTACGCAACTAAATCGCCAAGGTAATGATGTGGGTACTCAATATCGCAGCGCAATTTTCTATCATGATGAGCAACAAAAACAGGCTGCAGAACAAATATTGCAAGAGATTAGCGACGAGAAAATTTGGCCCGACCCAGTTGTGACCGAAGTTATCGAGCTAAATAACTACCATCAAGCAGAGGATTATCATCAAGATTACTTCAGCAATAATCCGCAAAATCAGTATTGTAATATGGTGGTTGCCCCCAAACTCGCGAAATTTAAGAAAACATTCGCCAGCCGCTTAAAAAGCGTTTAGTGGGCTTCCCTGCCTTGGGTAAACCATGCATCTTGAATGGGTAAACTAAACAGTAAAGGCGCCATCTTTTCGAATTTGGCGCTATTTTGATCACAGCTTATATTGTTTAAATACACCTTCTTCCAAGGGTCATTCACCATCCACAATGTTTCGTCAATGATGGCCAGTCCCTCGATTGAACCATTATCCATAGGCTCCCACGGCGGGCATTTTTCGTCAGGCTGCGCCACTGGCGCATAAAAGCCTAGGTCTATGATCAGCGTTTCGAGTTGACCGGCAGGATCGACTAACCAGAGCTGCTCATCGTTTCGCGCTGCAGCAAATAGATATTCCTTGCCTTCGCGCTCATATATCGCCAGTGCATTGATAGGGTGATTACCGTGTTTAAAGAGAGGCAGTTTAACCTGAGTATCTTCGACAGCGATAAACCCCTCTTGCAACCAAGTTTCGGCAGTAATCCTTGTAGTAAAAATACGTGCCTGACCCGCGGCATCTTTTTCAAGACCGAAATACAGTTGTCCATCGCGGCTAAGTGCTAAGCCTTCAATGCCGTCATTAGGAAAATTACCCAAATTAAACGAAGTGGCAAACGTTAAAGGTCGAGCATGGGTCATTGTCACTGAGTTATCGTCTTGCACCTCTAGGCGAATAAGCACAAAGGGATATTTCACTGAGCCTGACTCACCAAATCGTGCGGCGCATTTCCCACTAAGCCCCTTGTGATCACTGGCATCTTCGGTAATGGTCAAAAACACGCCTGACTCATCAGGAACCGCCACCAGCGCTTCTAAATCAGGATTACCTTGAATATAGGCGGCAAAGCAACTGTCTTTTAAATTGTCACTTAACGAAAACGCCATCGTGTCGGGTGCAAGCTGAGCCGTTTCCGGCGAAATAACATGTAATTGCATACGCTGTGATACATCTGCACTTCTGTCGCTTAACGAGATGAGTTTGTCATTCCATACCGTTAAGCCAGAAGTTTGCGGATCAAGCATGACGTCCCCATTGACCTCAGTGATCCATTGCCCTTTTACGGTCATGGTTCCACCGGCGATCCCAGCATTTTTACCTAGTACAACAGGCGTCACATCTGGGGCCTGCTGTATTTGATCACAGCCGGCCAACATCATTATGACCAGGCCCAAAACCATACGCTTAAGCATTATGCACATTCCGAATTCACCGTTTTGCTATGTTTTATAAGTAGATAAAGGGTCTCGGTCAATAGTTCTCATAATAAAAACAAGTGATTGGTTGAAAATCAGCCAACATGCTGACCTCCTCCACTCTAAGCTAGCTTTGTCTTTTATGCTCGACACGGCTTCATGACAAATCCATAGTGATAATCACGCCATGGCAAAGTGTATTTAAACAATGGCGCAGTTCCCCAAGAATCAGTACCTGCCACACCGCGCTGTTTGTAATCAATATTGATAAACAGGCGATCGTGTTTTGTAAGTTCATGTGGGTGCAAACCGCGCTTGTCGAATTGATCATATTCGTGCACGTCATACCGTTGTGCGCCAAAACCGATTTGCGGTAATCCATCAAAGGTCAAACCTAGTCCATTGTCATTACTGAAGGTCACGCTACGCACATCACTGCGATAACCATTTTCTTGCGGCCGAACATAAGGGAAATACAATTCATCAACCGATTTAGCGTAGCGCCCTACAAAAGCCGAAGTCTTGCGGTCCCAATAGTTTTCGTGCGGGCCGCGTCCAAACCAACTTACTTGGTCGAACTGGTTAGGCATTTGTAGCAAACTTCCTATTCGCGGTAAGGCACTGTGAAATTGATGAGGTGCAGCATAGAGCCAAATATCAAAGGTGACACAGCCATCAGCATCAATGGTGTACTTGCTTAAATAACGGCTTTGTACGTCTGTTAAATAATGCTCTGTGGAAACCTCAATAGCCTGAATTTGCCCTCGATCATCCTTTAGTAATTGCCAATTAAATGCGCTTAATTCGATATGTTGCCCGCCGTACTGCCAATCTTTGGCTTTCTCAGGAAAGCCTTCACCAAAGTCATTATCCGTAGGCGCTCGCCAAAATTCAGGGCGGATTGCTTCAAGCAACATTGATTCGTTTTGCAATTGGTAAGCACATAACAGCCCTGTTACTAAATCAAATTGAATCGAGAAATCATCTCCGCTGCATTGCAGTTGGGCATCAGTTTCATTAGCCCTGAACGTATCGTGCTTTGCACAAGCTTCTTTTGTGATGTCTTGTGATTTATGCACGGCTTCAGATAAATGCGTCAACGGGATTTGACTGCGTGCCACAGTAAACCCAGCAGGGATCATGTCGTTGCCAAACCGACTAACAAACTCAAAGTTAGCGAAGTACTCAGCACCCGCTGTTGGTTTTACAGCCACACTCAAAGAAAGCTCACGAGTGGATTGTGCTGGAATCTCCAATTCCTCAATCACCCCACTTCGGACAACATGGCCGTTTTCCTCGATGCGCCAATGCAGCGAGACGTCAGATAAATCAGTAAAGTAGCGCTTATTTTTGACGGCAATGGTTTGCTTTTCGAAATCAACCCGCTCAACATTCATGTGCTGGTAAACCGCTTGAACTTCAAATGCATGAGGGTTAGGAGTTCTGTCTGCCGCCATCACCCCATTAGCACTGAAGTTACCATCGTGATACATACCCGGCTCTTCCATGTCACCACCGTATCCCCAGTACGGCGTGCCGTCTTCTGACGTCAGTGCAAAGGTTTGGTCTACCCAATCCCATATAAATCCCCCTTGCAAAAGAGGATAGTGCTCAATCACCCGCCAATAATCAGCTAAGTTGCCCATGGAGTTACCCATAGCGTGCTCGTACTCGCATAAAATGAGCGGGCGGGTTTCGCCGAGCTCCGCGTAGTGCTCAAGCACAGGGATGGGCGCATACATCTGGCTATACATATCTGTATGGCGACGCAATTGGGCTTGCTCTGACATCACGGGCATGCTGGTTTTGGTTTTCAGCCAATCATATAACGCTTCCATATTCGGCCCATCGCCCGTTTCATTGCCGATTGACCAAATAACAATACTCGGGTGATTCTTGTCTCGCTCGTACATATTGGAGACTCGATCAAGATACGCGCCCTTCCAGTTAGGCATGTTACCCATATGGTCTTTAGGCTCGTACGATATCGCTTGGTTCGCTGCGCCTATGCCATGGGACTCAATATTGGCTTCATCCACCAGATACATTCCATATTCGTCCGCTAGCGCATACCAATAAGGATCATTTGGGTAATGAGAAGTACGTACCGCATTAATATTAAATTGCTTGAGCAGTTGCATATCTCGGCGCATGGAATCGCGACTTATCACGTGTCCTGTAACAGGGTCGTGATCATGGCGGTTAACCCCTTTGAATAGCACGGGTTGACCGTTGATCAACACATTGCCATTTTTCAACTCACTAGTTCGAAAACCAACGCGGGAGTATATGTACTGCAAAGGTTCACGCTTTTCGTTAAGCAAGGTCAGTTTTAGTTGATATAAGTGCGGTGTTTCGGCGCTCCACTTGGCCACATTTTTTATCTTACCGGTCAAAAGCAAGTCAGTACATTGTGACTCCCAATTCTCTAATGTAACGGTTTGCTCAAAAACGGGAGTTAAATCAGAGTCAAATAAGTGCGCCTGTAACTGATAGTCTTTTCCCGCACTTTCTTGGCCCCCTACATGCGAATGTATATTGACTGCTAATGAAAACTCCCCATGCAGGTATTGGTTATCAAGGGTGCTCAAAGCATGAAAGTCGCGTATGCGTACCTTAGGTGTACTATATACATACACGTCACGCTCAATGCCCGATAAACGCCACATATCTTGTAATTCTAGATAAGTGCCGTCAGACCAGCGGTACACCTCCAGTGCAATCACGTTATCACCCGCTTGCACGTACTGGGTAATATCAAATTCTGCAGGGGTTTTGGAATCTTGTGAGTAACCGACTTTATGGCCATTTACCCAAATATAAAACGCCGATTTCACTGCCCCTAAATAGACGAAAACGTGCTTATCTTGCCAATTATCAGGCAAGGCAAAGTGACGCCGATAAGAGCCTACTGGGTTATTGTCCTCAGGCACATCACCTGCAATCGGGTGCTTAGCGAAATCCACCGCTGTATTGATGTAGTTCGCCGCACCATAGCCCAACAACTGCCAATTACCCGGGACGGCTATTTTATCCCACTGACTGGAGTCAAATTTAAGAGTGTAAAAGTCTAATGGTCGCAAGTTTGGGGCCTTCACCCAATGAAAATCCCACTCACCATTAAGACTCAAATAGTCTTGAGACATAAACGGCGAATCTACGTACCCCTGTGGGTCATCTGAAAAGCCATAAAATGAGCTACGCGCTGGCTCTTTGTTAATGGCGAATACTTCGGGGTTTTGCCAATCAGGCACAGTAGAAGATTGAGGATATGTCATAAAAGCGGCTCCAATATCAAACGCTCAAAGATAGTTACTTAACGGAAATTTAAAAAACTGTGTTATCAGCGCATTCATGGGTATGCCTCAGTAGTTGAAGCTGCGCGTATAGGCATGCCCTAACAAGACATCACCCAACAGAATAAAATCATATTAATACTACATATTAAACATTACATTAACGACCCATTTGCGCAATTAAATCGCCTTGCTCCACATCTTGCTCTAAAAGGTCAAACAGTGAAATACTGCGACTCAGTATTTAGCGAAATTCCTTTGAGGGCGATCAATATGAAATCTAGAATACGCAAGATAACCTCTTTATTCGTCTCCGGCATTGTCCTATTTTCTTGTCTCAGCGTGTTTACCGCGCAAACCATCGCACAACAACAGTCAGCTAACATTGACCGCATCGCTAGTTTTATGGCTGCTTACAATGAGCATGATATAGATGGCATGCTGTTGAATATGAAAGACGATGTAAAATGGCTGGGTGTGGCTAACAACCAGCTAGTCGTAGAGACAGCAGATAAAAAGCAATTGCAGCAGGCGATGCTGGCGCATTTTGAGGCACAACCAAATGCCCGCTCACGCATTAAGAACAGCATAGAATTAGGTAACACCGTGGCAGTCGTAGAAGAAGCATTTATTGTTCGCGGTGAAATAACAACCTCTCAATGCGCTATGTCTATTTATCAATTAGCCGATGGCTTGATTGCAAGTATCACCTATTATGCAGCGGCTGAGTGTTAAAACGCCCCCAGTTAAAGCAGTAAAGGTGTAGAGCAGTCAAAGTGCATGAAGAAAGTTCATCAAGCCTAGACCATTGCACGGCAAACAAGGACAATAGCGCAACTTAATAGCGGCATTAAAAGGTACCCATGTCAGATACGGCTTTTAAAATTGGTTTATTTTACGGTTCAACTACTTGCTACACCGAAATGGCCGCAGAGAAAATTCAAACCGCGTTTAACCGGTTGTTTGATGCTCATGTAGTGGATATTTTCAATATAAAAGAGGTACCGCTTAGCCAAGCAGAACAGTTCGATGTGCTTATTTTTGGAATTTCCACATGGGATTTTGGGGAACTACAAGAAGACTGGGAATCCTGCTGGCAAGACATCAGTCAACTCAACCTAGAAAACAAAACAGTGGCTCTGTTTGGCCTCGGTGATCAGCTTGGTTACGCCCAGTGGTTCCAAGATGCCCTTGGTATGCTTCACGATGAGCTCATTATACTAGGCTGCAAAATGATCGGTTATTGGCCAAATGAAGGCTATGAATTCACTGAATCAAAAGGGTTAACCGAAGATGGCTCACATTTTGTTGGGTTATCCCTAGATGATGAAAACCAGTACGATAAAACCGAGCAGCGTATCGATAGCTGGGCAGAACAATTACTACTAGAACTGGATAACGACGATCAGTGATCCCCACAGCTGGCCAATCAAGACTGCATCGACCGTATTATCGCAATGGTGATGAACATCGAGGCGGCGCCGACGTCAGCTTCCAAGACATCGTAAAAATCTTCGGTTTTCGCACCGTAAACATTGGCAAATGGGTCACCCCGGAAGAACAGCAAATCGCCGCTAACCTATTTTTTGATGCCTTTTGCGACTTAATGGATATTTTGCAGGTGCCAGAGTCGGTTATTTCATTAAATGGCACCTTGTCATTAGCGTTTGGTACGGGCGGGCGAAAACACAGTTGCGCCCATTATGAGTCCCAAACTAAACGCCTTGCATTAGCCAAAAATGCAGGTGGCGGGTCCTTGGCTCACGAATGGTTTCACGCCTTCGACCATTATATTTGCGACAAACTTTTTGTTGTTTGTCAGCCGCATAATTTCGCCTCGGAACTGTGGTTAGATGATCATGAGATGCATCCCCACCCGCTGAACAAAAAGCTGAGCCTGTGCTTCGAGAGTATTTTTTTATCGCCTGATAAAGAAGAGCCTAATCAATATGTACTGGCCAGCGCCCTAGTGGATAAAGAAATGAAATTGTATTATTTCGCTCGCCCTCAAGAATTAGCGGCGCGAGCATTTGAAGCGATCATCCAAGATCATGGCATACGTAACGCATTCCTAGTGCAAGGCACCAAGAAGAGTCCAGAAGCACTGTTAGGGGTGTACCCTAAGGACCAACATCGTCAAAACGTGCAGGATCATTTCTTAGATTACTTTGTTTATCTCGGTCAAGCGCTAGAGAATAAAAGTACTTAGCAGTCAATGTTATGATTTCCTCAAGCGCTCAAAAAATGCACTAGGTTTGCAAAACATAGCGTTCTACGATACAAATAGTGCGCGTGCCGAAAAATGATCTGCGAGATCCTCAGGTTGATCTGAGTCACTCTTATCTTGGTTTTGGTCGTGGGAATATGTCAATAAAGAGAGCAAACGGTTTGTTGAATAAACAGTTTGTTGTATGAAAAACGCCATTCACCTCTTTTGGTTTGTCAGCTGATGAATCTTTAAGGGTGTTTTTTATACCGCTAATGTGAAAAACAATACAATTTCGTTAATACAATTGCATAAATTTATGTAATTAGTGGATGCTCTCAACTAAAAGTGCCTTTATACTAGGCGAATTCAATTTCAACAATTTGGCGACAAGTACAGATGAAAAGAAAGAAGCACGGCTCTTCTGATGACGAAGCAGCAATAGATATGACCCCCATGTTGGACATCGTGTTCATCATGTTGATTTTCTTCATTGTTACCACCTCTTTCGTAAAAGAAAAAGGTTTAGATGTTTTGCGTCCAAAAGACTCAAATTCACCGCCGCCGAAAACGAATGTTAAATCTCTAGCTATCCGCGTTAACGAAGATGGCACTATCATGATGAACAGTCGTGAAGTGGATATCCGCCGTATCGTAGCGAACATTCAAAGCTTCTTAGCTGAGAACAACACAGATTCTGCTGCTGTTCAAGCTCACCCTAAAGCGAAGCACGGTGTTGTAACTGAAGTCATTAACCAAGCTAAAGAAGCTGGCATCGCCAACGTTTCTGTTTTAGTAGGTAAGTAACTTATTCGTTACTAACGACTGCATCAAATACGAAAAAAGCCATCATATGATGGCTTTTTTTATGTCTGTTGCTTTTTAAACTTGCAGTTAATACCAACGCCATTAACTAATTAGCCACTTAGCGAAAATTTAAAGGAATTGGTATAAGACCGCTCAGAGCTTACTCGACGTCTAAAGGTTCAGGGGAGAGAATAATCCCTGTGCGGTCGGCATACACATGATCTTCTGGCAAAAACGTCACGCCACCAAAATTCACCGCAACATCAACTTCACCCACGCCTTGGTCGTCAGCACTGACCGGTATAGAGGCGATAGCATGCACACCCACGTTGATCTCTTCTAAATCATCGACCTCGCGCACACTGCCATAACAAATAATACCTTCCCAGCCGTTATCTAAAGCGATTTGCGCTGCGGCAGAATCTATCAACGCTCGGCGCATAGAGCCACCGCCGTCGATTAGCAATACTTTTCCTAGCCCTGGCTTTTCCAGCGCTTTGAGAATAACGCCTTTGTCTTCGAAACATTTGATGGTGGTAATTTCACCTCCAAAAGAAGCGCGGCCACCAAAGCTAACAAACATGGGTTCTACCACATCAACACTGTCAGCAAATAAATCACATAATGCAGACGTATTATATTCCATTGCTAATCCCCTTCAGACGAATTACCACCAGTATACTGCTAGGTAGTGGCAATGCTACCACTAATCAAGCTTTTACACGGTTTTTTGATGAAACCTAGTATGGGAAATTTATTTCATAAACTGTTCTTTAATCTGTCACCTAAGCTTCACACAGAAAAAATAACATCATCAACACTGAATAGAATGCGAGTTGATGGAGTGTCACGATGAAAACACTGACTCAGACAGATACCCAGCTTTTTCATTGGCTTTTTGGACTGACCGCTAAGCGAGACTGTCGCTGGATAATCTGGATGTCTCGCACTGGTGACGGTCACCTGTATCTCATCTTAGGCTTATTCCTTTGGTTATTTGAAGCAGAGCATGGTGCATTGTTTCTATACAGCGCATTACTCGCCTACAGCCTTGAATTGCCAGTGTATTTAATTTTGAAAAAATTCCTACGCCGACAACGTCCCTGCGACTTATTGCAGAATTTCAGCGCCCATATTACCCCATCAGACAAATTCAGCTTACCCTCGGGTCATACAGCAGCCGCATTTTTAATGGCATCGTTGATCGCCAGTTTTTATCCATCCATGCTGATTTTGGTTTATTGCTGGGCGAGCATCATTGGTTTATCTCGCGTGTTATTAGGTGTTCATTATCCCAGTGATATTCTAGCTGGCGCCGCATTAGGCCTAAGCATGTCTTATTTTAGTTTGTCTTTACTATAAATAGCCCTTACTTGAAGTAATTTACTTTGACTAAAGGTTTACCTTAACCAAAACACTTGTCTTAACCTAAGAGAGTACTCACCTTTGAAGATATTGTACGGTGTACAAGGCACCGGTAATGGGCATACTACGCGCGCCCGAGTCATGGCAAAAGCCTTCAATCAGCGCAGCGATATTCAAGTCGACTACCTATTTTCTGGTCGAGACAAAGACAAATACTTTGATATGGACGTTTTCGGCGACTTTGCCAGTTATCGCGGCTTAACGTTTGAAACCAAGGGTGGAAAAATCAGTAAATCTGCGACTTTCAAATCAGCCAAGTTGCGTGAATTACACCAAGACATCAAAAGTATTCGCGCTAAGGATTACGATTTAGTGATCAATGATTTTGAGCCAATTAGCGCATGGGCGGCCAAACTCAATAACATCCCGTCTATATCTATCAGTCATCAGGCGGCATTCATGCACCCCGTGCCTCAACAGCCAGGCACCCTGTTCGACAAATTCATCACCCGCCACTTTGCCCCCACCGATTTGCACCTAGGTGTGCACTGGTATCATTTTGGCCATCCGATCATGCCGCCTTTCATCGAAGCAGACGACAGCCAATCGCCACCTTCGCGCACCTATTTGGTGTATTTGCCCTTTGAAGAAATAGACGACATTAATGCTTTGCTTGATCCTTTCTCAGAGCATGATTTTATCTGCTTTCACCCTAAAATAGAGCAAGACAAACACCTAGGGAATATTCAGTGGCGTCGCCCATCTAAAGTCGATTTTGTGCGTATTTTACAAAGCTGCTCAGGGGTGATAGCTAACGCGGGTTTCGAACTGGCCAGTGAATGTCTCCATTTCGGCAAGAAACTGTTGATCAAACCTCTTAGCGGTCAATTTGAACAACTATCCAATGCCAAAACGCTTGTGCAACTCAGTTTAGCTCAAAGCATGCCAACGCTTGACAGCGACATCGTAGAGGAATGGTTAACTAAGCCTGCTATCGAGCGTATCGCCTACCCGCAAAACCCCGATATTCTTATTAATTGGTTGGTCAAACGTGACTGGCAAGCCGTTAACACGTTGTGCGAACAACTCTGGAGTAAAGTACGCTTCCCCCAGTCAGTCCTTACTCAGTTAGATAAACTGCCAAAAGCCAGTCGCTAACCTCACAAGACATGGTCGATCACACGTTTTTTTTCACAGCGGTGGGGCTGATAAGCCTTGGTTAAAATGAATATAGAATATAACGCTTAAAGCACTGTTAACACGTTGCATTTTACGCTGGGAGTGCCATCATACGCGGCTACACTATCAGTTGAGGCCTGAGATGCGACGTAAAACTACTTTTTTGTTAGCGCTGATAAGCGCGTTTACTCTGTTAACGCTGCAAGGCTGTGGGCAAAAGAAACCCTTGACCCTGCCAGAAAACCCACAACAGAATACGTCATCTCAGACAACCCCTACCCCATCTCAAGATTCCCAAGAAGGTAAGCAGTAATATGGATTTTTTTGGCTACAACAATGAAAAACTCTATGCAGAAGATGTATCGCTGCACGACATAGCCCAAACTCACGGCACCCCATGTTATGTTTATTCAAAAGCGACGATAGAGCGTCACTGGTTAGCATTTGATAAAGCCGCTGGTGCCCACCCACATTTGGTTTGCTATGCAGTGAAAGCCAACTCAAATTTAGGCGTGTTAAGCGTGCTTGCTAAGCTCGGCTCTGGCTTTGATATTGTATCCGGTGGCGAACTTTTACGCGTACTTAAAGCAGGCGGTGACCCAACCAAAGTGGTGTTTTCAGGTGTGGGCAAAACGCCTGAAGAGATTGCGTTAGGCTTACAGCACAACATCAAGTGTTTTAATGTTGAATCCCCTGCAGAGCTAGAGCGCATCAGCCAAGTGGCTGTTGCTGAAAACAAAATTGCACCGATTTCAATCCGCGTAAACCCAGATGTTGACGCGAAAACCCATCCATATATTTCTACCGGCTTGAAAGCCAATAAGTTCGGTATTGAGCGTGAGCAAGCAGTAGAAGTGTATCGCCACGCTGCGTCCTTACCGAATCTTGAGATCAAAGGAATAGATTGCCACATAGGCTCGCAATTAACTGAAATTGCCCCCTTTGTTGATGCCCTGGATAAACTGTTGGTTCTTATTGATGAGCTTGCCGAAAATGGCATTACATTGGCGCATTTAGATGTAGGCGGTGGCTTAGGCGTAACGTATAAAGATGAAACGCCTCCTCATCCTGATGAGTACACCCAGGCAATCGCGCAGCGCATGCAAGGGCGTGAAGATTTACAGCTCATCTTTGAACCGGGCCGGGCCATTATGGCTAATGCCGGTGTGCTACTGACCAAGGTTGAGTTCTTAAAACAAGGGGCTGAAAAGAACTTTGCGATCGTTGATGCCGCTATGAACGATTTAATTCGCCCGGCATTATACTCAGCTTGGCAAAGCATCATTCCACTTGATACGTCTTTGACGCGTGACAGTGCGGTTTATGATGTTGTTGGGCCCATTTGCGAGACAGGCGATTTCATTGGAAAAGAGCGTGAATTGGCGATCGATGCGGGCGATTACCTCGCGGTACGCAGCGCGGGTGCTTATGGGTTTGTCATGGCGTCCAATTACAACAGTCGCTGTAAGGCCGCTGAAATCATGGTCGACAAAGACCAGGTAATGGTTGTTCGTGAACGAGAAACCCTTGAAGACTTGTGGCGTGGTGAAAGCGTACTGTAAAAGTATCGCACTACCTATAGCGTTACCTATTGCACAATAGAATGCACTGTAAGTTGCATCGTCCCTTAGCCAAGACGATGCAAACCCATAGTCAGCCGTGCTTTGAAATGATATAACCATCATTATAGGTACTTGATACAAGGGCGATCGTCGTCTGATTAAGTGATTTTTACGTAAGTGGCAAACATGCAAGTTCAGTTTTCAAAGATGCACGGTTTAGGCAATGACTTTGTCGTTATTGACAACGTAACCCAAAACGTTTTTTTCAGTAAAGAAAAAATTTCCCAGTTGGCGGATCGCAATTTCGGTATCGGCTTCGACCAATTATTGGTCGTAGAGCCTCCGTACGACCCGGAACAAGACTTTCATTATCGTATTTTTAACTCAGACGGCTCCGAAGTTTCCCAGTGCGGCAACGGTGCTCGTTGTTTCGCTCGCTTTGTTAAGATGAAAGGCCTAACCAACCGCAACAAAATCGTGGTAAGCACCAAGGCTGGTCGCATCGTGTTATACCATGAGCGTGACGGGCAAATTACCGTCAACATGGGCGAGCCTATTTTTGAACCGGCTAAAATCCCGTTAAAGGCCAACAAGCAAGAAAACATTTATATCATCCGCGAGAACGACCACACCTTCTTTTGCGGTGCAGTTTCCATGGGTAACCCCCATTGTGTATTATTAGTGGATGATGTCGAAACAGCTGATGTAGAAGGCATAGGTAAAACGTTAGTTGCCCACGAACGCTTTCCTGAGGGTGCCAACATCGGCTTTATGCAGATTTTAAACAGCGGTCATATTAAACTTCGTGTTTATGAGCGCGGCGTGGGTGAAACCCTCGCATGTGGTAGCGGCGCGTGTGCAGCCGTCGCCGTAGGGCAAATGCAGAAAAAGTTAAACAAGGAAGTCACTGTCGATTTACCAGGTGGTACCTTGAAAATTCGTTGGCAAGGGCCAGGATCAATCTTAAAAATGACAGGGACAGCGGAACATGTCTTTGATGGAAATATCACGTTATGAATGAAGCATCTGGTCAGCAAAAAAGTCCATTAGACGACACCGCTTCCTTTGCTGAACCGGATGGGTTAACTGAACAGCAGGTGGCTATCTATCTTGCCAAGCACCCTGAGTTCTTCGTTAAACACCCAGCGTTACTTGAGCAACTGCAATTGCCCCATGCCCAAAAAGGCAGTGTCTCTCTGGTCGAGCGCCAAAGTGAACAGCTACGCCAAAAAGTACGCTTACTCAATTCCAAACTGACTCAGCTGATCAGCATCGCTAAACAAAACGAAGCCATATACCGTATTTATGCCGATCTAAACCTACGCGTATTGAAATGCTCTGACATAAGTTCAGTGCAATATGTGCTCGAAGACGTGATGCAAGAGCAGTTAAACCTTTCATCTGTCGCTTTGAAACCTTACAAGGGTGCCTTTGCATTACCAGAAATTCAGCGCAAATTATTTGCCGAAAAGCGCTTTAAAGACGAGGCGTTTTTCTTCGGCCGCTTGAGCGAGCACGAAAAAAAGCTGTTATTTAATGACCAACAAGCTGAATCTGTTGCCTTATTGCGCTTAGGTGATAATGGCGAGCTGGGTATTTTAGCCATTGGCAGCAACGATCCTGGGCACTTTAACCCTGACATGGACACCTTGCTTATCACTCAGTTACAACAGTTTTTAAGCATTCTACTGCCTAAATTACTGGCTTACTGACATCCTGGCTGACGAATGAGCGAACAGCCAAGTCTGCAACCCTTACTCGGCAAGTACTTTGATTATCTTAAGTACGAACGTAATCTGGCCGCTAAATCCATTGAAAATTATCAGCGTCAACTCGCCAGCATCTGCCAAGCCCTCACCATTACCGCATGGCCACAGCTAACGGTCGATCATGTGCGCCAAGTGCTGAATCAGGCTCGTCGTCAAGGGTTGAGCCCACGCAGTATCGCCCTTCGACTATCTGCACTGCGTGGCTATTGCGCTTATCTGGTTGAGCTCGAAGTGTTATCTAGTAACCCAGCCAAGGCGGTACAAGCGCCTAAACAAAGCAGTCCATTACCTAAACAGCTTAATGTAGATGAAATGCATCAGCTGCTAAACTTCGATGATGACTCTCTCCTTGGGGTTCGAGATAAAGCCATGCTCGAGCTAACCTACAGCTGCGGCTTACGTTTAGCTGAGCTGGCCGATTTAAACCTGAAAAGCCTACAAGACGACGGCCAATTAAGGGTCATGGGTAAAGGCAGTAAAGAGCGCATACTGCCCATTGGTAAAACGGCGTTAAAATGCCTTGGCGAATGGTTGAAAGTGCGCGGTGTTTTAGCTGACGGTGATGAGCCGGCATTGTTTTTAAGCAAACACAGAAGACGCATTAGTCATAGGCAAATTGCGAAACGGATGCAGTTGTGGGCCAAGCAGCAGCATTTAGATCAAGATATCAACCCACACAAATTACGCCATTCATTCGCCACCCACATTTTAGAATCAAGCGGTGATTTACGCGGAGTGCAAGAACTACTCGGCCATGCGAATTTATCCACTACGCAAGTGTATACTCATCTGAACTTTCAGCATTTGGCTAGCGTATACGATACAGCGCACCCCAGAGCCAAGCGTCGAAAATAGCATTTCGGCGGATCATTAATGCAAGAAAAGAGGACAGAATCGACAACATGATTTATTACCGTAATATCGGCCAAATTAAGGCCATGACGTTCGATCTCGATGACACCCTTTACGACAATTACCCTTACATCATCCGCGCTGAACACGCCTTGATTGAGTTTTTGGGTAGCTTTGCAGATGACCCATCACACAGCCATCCAGCCTATTGGCGCGACCATAGACGCACCACATTAAAACAAAAGCCTGAGCTTCACAGTGACATGGGCATGTTGCGCCGAGAAGTACTTACCAGCGGCATTCGAGCATTCGGTCACAGCGGCCATGCGCTTAAGAGCGCGGTGGATGAAGCCTTCGACTTTTTCTATTTTGAACGCAGCAATTTTCAAGTGAGTAGTGAAGTCACTGATATTCTGAGCAAGCTAGGGGAGCGCTGGCCATTAGTCGCTATCACCAATGGCAATGTAAACTTAGAGCAAATCGGTATCGCGGATTACTTTCAAAAGAGCTTTCATGCCAGTTTAGCGTTTCCCATGAAGCCCAACAGCGCTATGTTCGATGCAGCTAAGAAGCTGTTAAACCTGCCCGGTGAATCCATATTGCACGTGGGGGATAACCTAGAAAAGGACGTTTTAGGTGCCAAGAAAGCCGGATTCATGAGTGCCTGGTATGCAGATAATCGCCCGATGTCACTTAATAACGAAGACGTTACCGTGTTACCGGATATTCAACTGAAACATTTAAGCGAGCTGTGCGATATAAACTAAGCTCTGCGTCAACACAATACTCGCTCGATAACGGCAACGCCTCATCAGGCGGGTTGCCGATTAATCTTTTCGCTAAACTAATCTTCTAAAACGTTCTGGCGCATAGTTTGACAGGGATTTTGGCAACTTGGCTTGCCCACAATTTTAGCTGGCACACCTGCAACCGTAACGTGTGATGGCACATCCGCTAATACCACACTACCAGCGCCGACCTTAGCACCTGGGCCAATTTCAATATTACCTAATATTTTGGCACCCGCGCCTATCATCACCCCATGGCGCACTTTAGGATGCCTGTCGCCAACTTCATTCCCTGTACCGCCAAGGGTCACAGATTGCATAATCGATACGTTATCTTCAATCACCGCCGTTTCACCGACAACGATACCTGTAGCATGATCAAACATCACGCCTTGGCCTATATATGCCGCAGGATGAATATCCACTGACAACACTTCAGAGCTGCGACTTTGAATAAATAACGCCAATTCATGGCGGCCCATTAACCACAACATATGCGCAAAACGATGCACCTGAATGGCATGAAACCCTTTAAAGTAAAGCAGCACGGTTAAATACGATTTCACCGCAGGGTCGCGCTCAAAGGTTGCTTCAATATCAAACACAGTCGCCTCTACTAACAAGGGCTGGTCGCGATAAGCTTGGTCAAGCATGGTGCGTAAAGCCTTAGCCGACATCACTTTGTCAGATAACTTATTGGACAAAATAAAGCTCAGCGCACCTGCGAAGTCATCTTGCTTTAAAATGCATTCATCTACATAAGTGGCAAGCAAGGGTTCTTTTTCAGTCATCACCTGTGCTTCATTACGAAGCGTTTGCCAAAAATTATTGTCCACGAGTATCTACCTTATGTCTGCATCAGTCGGCAGTGTAATCAGTTGTTATTTTAAAGCCTAATAATGACTAAGAACAAATTCATTAATTGTATAAAAACACAGTATAACTGTTATAATGCGTTCATAATTCTACAGCATTTTTTCCCCCATGGATGTATCTCGACTCTTAGAACAACTCAATGATAAACAACGTGATGCAGTTGCCTCGCCTGCTGCTGACATGCTTATTCTGGCCGGCGCTGGCAGCGGTAAGACCCGAGTGTTGGTGCATCGCATTGCCTGGTTAATGGAAGTAGAAGGCATTGCCCCTTGGGGTATTCTCGCCGTTACTTTTACCAACAAGGCCGCTCGCGAAATGCGCGGGCGTATCGAAGAGTTGCAAGGCAGTGCACTAAGCAATATGTGGATAGGCACCTTTCACGGTATCGCTCACAGACTATTGCGCACCCATTACGCTGAAGCTAAGTTACCCGAAAACTTCCAAATACTCGATTCAGACGACCAATATCGCCTAGTGCGCCGTGTCATCAAGAGTATGAACCTAGATGAAAAGCAATGGGCGCCGAAACACGTTCAGTGGTACATCAATGGCAATAAAGACGAAGGCTTAAGACCTGAGCACATAGATACTCACGGTGACTATAATCAGAAAAAGTTATGTGAAATTTATCAGGTTTACCAGCAAACCTGTGAACGGGCTGGCCTGGTAGATTTCGCCGAGTTATTACTACGCGCCCATCAACTGTGGGTAGAAAATCCTGAGCTACTTAAACATTATCAAACCCGCTTTCGCGCAGTGCTTGTGGACGAGTTTCAAGACACTAACAACATCCAATACGCTTGGCTGCGCCTATTAGCCGCGCCTACCAACAATATGATTATTGTTGGCGATGACGACCAATCAATTTACGGTTGGCGCGGGGCAAATGTGCAGAATATTCAACACTTCTTGCGTGATTACCCTCAAGCAAAAACCATACGCTTAGAGCAGAACTATCGCTCCACGGGCAATATCTTAAAAGCGGCCAATGCCGTCATCGATAATAACCAAGGCCGTTTAGGCAAAGAGTTATGGACCGACGGTGTAGACGGCGAACCTATTTCTTTGTATGCCGGCTTTAACGAGTTAGATGAAGCACGCTTTGCGGTATCGCGCATAAAAGACTGGCAGACTCAAGGTTATGCCCTCAGCGATTGCGCTATTTTGTATCGCAACAACGCCCAATCACGCGTACTCGAAGAAGCGTTATTGCAAGAGTCTGTGGCCTATCGTATATACGGTGGCTTGCGATTCTTCGAGCGTCAGGAAATCCGTGATGCTTTAGGTTATCTGCGTATTATCAACCAACAAATTGACGATGCCGCATTTGAGCGCGTCGTGAATACCCCAACGCGTGGCATTGGCGATAAAACCTTGTCCCAGGTGCGTGAGCAAGCCAAAGAGCATGACTTGTCTATGTGGCAAGCGAGCTTACAGCTACTGCGTGAAAAACGCTTGTCAGGCCGTGCAGCCAATGCGTTACAAGCCTTTGTAGATTTAGTCTTAAAGCTGCAAAAAGACACCACGGATTTACCCTTAGAGCAACACGCTGATCACGTCATCAAAAATTCTGGTTTGTACGCCATGTACAAAGCAGAGAAAGGCGAAAAAGCCCAAGCACGTATTGAGAACTTAGAAGAACTCGTTACCGCGTGTAAGCAATTCGCGCCCCCAGAAGAAGCCGAAAACATGAGCCCCATGTCAGCGTTTCTTGCCCATGCTTCGCTTGAAGCTGGTGACGCCCAGGCCGATAAGCATCAAGATGCCGTGCAGATGATGACCATACACACAGCCAAAGGGCTAGAATTCCCTATGGTATTGTTAGTGGGTGTGGAAGAGGGCATGTTCCCAAGCCAAATGAGCAATGACGAACCCGGCAAAATAGAGGAAGAGCGCCGCCTATGCTACGTGGGCATGACTCGCGCAATGCAAAAACTCTATCTCACCTACGCTGAAAGTCGTCGTGTTTATGGTCAAGACAAATACCATACGCCATCTCGCTTTATCAAAGAAATACCCACAGAATTTATTGAAGAAGTTCGTCTGCGCACCAAAGCGACAGTGTCACGCCCAATGCAAAGTCGCTTTCAGTCTTCAGCAAGTCATACCGCGTTTGACTCTACGGGCTTTAAACTCGGGGAGCGAGTGACTCATCGTAAATTCGGGGAAGGCACTGTGCTTAACTACGAAGGCAGTGGCGAGCACGCCAGAGTGCAGGTGAATTTTGATAATGTTGGCAGTAAATGGTTAGTGCTGTCATTTGCAAAACTAGATAAAATTTAACGCCTTAAGTTTACCCTTTCTGCGAGGTGCTATAAGGTAGCGATACATTTAAGTGCTCCTTAGTATCAGCGGAAAGGTAAAATGGCTTTATGCGCCCAAAAGTCTTGATAATTGACGATAACGAACAAAGCGTAGACGTCATTGCCAGCTTGATACTCAAAGCACAGTTAACCCCAGTTAAAGCGACTAGCCTGACTGCGGCGCAACATATATTCTCGCACTCAGCACCTGAAGATTTTTTATGTGCCATCGTTGATTATCGCCTGCCAGACGCCCCTATCGGTCAAGCGATTGACTTCACCCTAGCCTCATTTTTACCGACCATAGTAACCACCGAATTCTTAGATCCAGAAACCAGAGCCGGTATCTTGAATAAAAACGTCATTGACTACATTCTGAAAGAAAACGAGCAGGTCTATGAGTATTTAAGCGTGTTGCTCAGCCGTTTGCACAAGAATAAGAGTGAAGGTGTATTAGTTGTCGATAACGCAAGAGTCAGCCGTCAGCGCAGCATTTCGCTGTTACAACGCCACAACTTTATGACTCATGAGGCCACCACCGGACAACAAGGTCTCGAGGCGCTCACTCGCTACAGCCATATAAAGTTAGTGATTGTTGCTAATAAATTGCCTGACATGACCGGCATTGCACTGCTCAATGAAATTCGTAAGCGCGCCTCAAAAGACGATATCGCGGTAATAGGCTTGTCAGATCACAGTGACACCGGGGTTTCAGCTCGGTTTATTAAAAGCGGAGCCAACGATTATCTTGCCCAGCCCTATGGCCAAGAAGAATTCTTATGCCGGATCATGCAAAACATCGAATATACCGAAAACATTGAACTGATACGTAGGGCTGCCAATTCTGATTTTCTTACTGGCTTACCGAATCGGCGACACTTCTTCGAACGGGCCGCAGCGGCGACCCAGCTCGTACCGAAATGCCAAACTTTAGCACTGATTGACATCGACCTATTCAAATCAGTGAACGATACCTATGGCCATGATTGCGGCGACTACACCTTACGAGAAATCGCCAAACTGGTTTCATCAACATTTGCGCCGCACATTCCTGCACGCTTTGGCGGCGAAGAGTTTTGTGTGTTTTTACCAAATGTTGATCTGCCCAGCGCTGTACAACTCTTCGAATCGTTTCGTGAGGCATTAGCCCAGCTCACCTTCAAATTTGAAGGCAAAACGTTTCACTGCACTGTGAGTATTGGGCTAACAGCCATCGCTACAGGTGGGGTTAATAGTATGCTGCGAAAAGCGGATGAATACCTCTACCAAGCCAAGGCTGGCGGTCGCAACCAAGTGGTACACGACCCTGTAGAAGAAGTGGTTTAACTTTCCGCTAAGTGGTTAATCATTCATTGGCATTGGTGTTAGACTGCTTTAACGCTTTTCTGACCTTACGATACTGGCGCAGTGAATCATAACTAAACAAACCCAGAGCCAGCCATACGAAAGCAAACATCACGATTTTATTGTCATCTAACGGCTCATCGTAGACCACCGCCGCCAATACAAACATCAAACTTGGGCCAATATATTGAAAAAAGCCTAATGTCGAAAACATGATGCGTTTAGCCGCTGCGGTAAAACATAATAAAGGCGCTGTGGTCACGATACCGGCGCAAATCAGGGTAATGTTAAGTGCCATGTCATTGGTCACCATGTTGCTGTATTCGCCAGCGAACCAAATCCAATATGCAATCGCAGGAAGCAGTAAAAATACACTTTCAATAAGCAAGCCTGGCAATGAATCCACCGCGACCTGTTTGCGCAATAAACCATAGATACCAAATGTGCCAGCGAGTGCAAGAGCCACCCAAGGTAACTGGCCGTAACCGATGATAAAATACACCACACCTGAGAGCGCCAACCCAACCGCGACTTTTTGCAAACGGCGCAAACGTTCGCCCAAAAACAAGCGACCAAGAAACACGTTCAGCAATGGGTTGATGTAATAGCCTAAACTGGCATCAAGCAGGTGGTTATTGTTAATCGCCCAGATAAAGATAAACCAGTTGGCGGCCAGTAATACCCCTGAAATTAAGAGGACCTGCATCACCTTGGGGTTAAGGATCGCCTGCTTGACTTTGTCCACTTTGCCGGTAACGACTACAAGCAACGTGAGTACAATCACCGACCAGATAATGCGATGCATCAATATTTCCATCGCTGGCACTTGGCCTAGCAACTTGAAATACATTGGGGCAATTCCCCACATGGTATATGCCGCTATCGCAAATAAGACGCCCGATTTCACCGCTTTATCATTCATTTCAAGCCCCTTTATCTATCAAGCGCAGGAGTGTGAATTAACTGCCCTGTAAAAGCAACGGGCGCTGTTAGGCTTGCCTACGATTTTTTGTATACACTGAAATAATTCATACCAATTCCGGTCTTGTTTTATCAACAAAATCCATAAGGTAACGCAAGTGATAAACAGAAATATTGGGCTATTAAATCAACTTTTTAACCCTACTTTGGTAAAGCGCTCCGTTTTCACGGCATTAATCGTTGGCGCAATATTAAATGTGATCAACCAGTATGATGGCATATTTGGTCAAGCACCCATTCAGTGGGGGAATTTAATCTTAACGTTTATCGTGCCTTACTTTGTCTCGTCTATTTCCGGTATGTTAACCCTACGCCAGTTCGCAAAGCAGCACGCCTCAAAACCCACATCAGAGTAACCTCACGTTAAAGTTACGGCTCTGCTCTGACGGTTCTCGCTATCGGCGATGGCCATCGGCTGTGGCTTAAGGCGAAGGTAAGTAAATATTGCAAAAAATCCGCCTAAATCAGCTCATAGTGGGTAAATTTTTGCTGTTTAAGCCAGCGTAGTTGCATTCCATTTACGAGTAAATGCGCACAATCTCATGCACTTTCTTGGCGTGACACACCTTATGCTATAAGGCTTAACGCAATATTCGCTGCAAGACTTGGCTAATGCGCCCGTCGCTCACTCATGCCGCGCCGTCCTTTGGTATACATCCTGCAAAGTAGGTCTACTTGTTTCATTTCCCCACGTGGATCCACTCAACCTCAAGGTGTAAGACAGGACGCAAATGGTCGCTTACTTCAAAAGCAAAACAAAACAGTTCATTGAATCTAAAAACATGTATGCAGTGTTAGTCATGGCTTCATTTTTAGAATCTATTATCGTGCCGATCCCGCTAGAAGCCGTGCTCATTCCATTGATGCAGGCCAAGCGTGAGAAAATTTGGTTGTTGGCAACGCTTGCCACTGTAGGTTGCATCTTCGGGGCGGTTATTGGCTACGGTGTTGGGTATTTCCTTTTCGACCAATTCGCTGAACAAATTGCCAGTTGGTTTTCTGATCCTCAGCAATTAGAGAACGTAAAAGCGCAGATGCAACAGCAGGGCTTTTGGTACGTATTGTCCATCGGTATCATTCCCGTGCCATTTCAGATTGCGATGCTAGCCGCTGGCGCAGTGAAATATCCCATCGGCATGTTTCTGTTAGCCACTTTAATTGCACGGTCGCTACGCTATTTCGGATTAGCCTTGTTAGTGAAGCTAACGGGTAACCACGCTGAGGCGTTGTTTAAAAAATATAAGCTCCCCACAGCCATTGGCTTAACCATATTGGTCGCCGTTATTTGGTGGATAAAACACTAGCAAGGAAAAACACATGTCAGATGACTTAGAGCACGGCGAGCACGATCACGAAGCCCGCATCGTTTCCACCTCAGGAGACCTCTTGTTTAACGAAAGCGCTAAAGAGCGAACCAAAGAGCGTACTCGTGAAAGCCAGGAATATGCTTCCGTCATAGTGAAGCGTGTCGATGAAACGTTCCGCCACCCAGACGACATACTTGAAAAAGCCATCGATGAAGGCGTTGAGCAATTAGCTCGGCCCGCCATGTCACTATTTATGTCTGCACTGGCCGCTGGCATGATTATTTGTTTCACCGTATTGGCAGTAGGTGTGATGACCACCATAGTGGGCGATCTCTCTACCGGGTTTAACCGTGTTTTGGTCGCCTTGGTGTATCCGCTGGGTTTCGTAATGTGTATTTTGAGCCGTACTCAGCTTTTTACAGAACACACAGCGACAGCTTTCTACCCAATATTGGACAGGCGCATCAAAATTGTTCGTATGTTCCGCTTATGGGGGATTGTTATCGCGGGGAACATGTTGGGCGGTGTAATAAGCGCAGGCTTACTCGCCGTGAGCGACGAAGTGATTCACGCCAGCGAAGGCTACTTCATTATCGCTGAGCATATTTTGTCCTATTCCCCCCTTACACTGCTAACCAGCGCCACCCTTGCTGGTTGGTTAATGGCCTTAGGCGCGTGGACAATACTGTCAACGCATTCCACCACCAGCCAAATATTGTGTATTTATATTGTGACTTTCATCATCGGGCTAGGTGGCTTACATCACTCTATCGCTGGCTCAGTAGAGCTACTCGTGGGCTATTTCACGTCTGATCAATTGTCGTTGCTTGAGATGCTAAAAGCGCTCTCTGTTGTATTGTTAGGCAATGCGATTGGCGGCTCGGTATTCGTTGCATTACTGAACTACAGCCACATACGTAAGCTGAATAAATAACCTCTGAACCGCGACAGTATTCACTGTCGCGGTGACTCTGCCGCCACTACGTAACACTCACTATTTTTCACTCACCCTTGGTTAGACTCAGCGACGTGCTAAGCGCCAGCCACAATAACTGCTTAAGCTAGTTACCACTGTGCCCCAAGCCCAATCCTGCAAGCTGATGCCCAAAGGCCAGCCGGCTAATAAAGCGTAATTCGTCATATTATACGCACCATAAGCCGCTGCACCGAGTACCGCACCAGCCGCAAGTACATGACGTCCATGGCCATTCTCTTTGCGTGGTAAAACAACCAAATACACGATGGCCATGCAGTACAGGCTATAAAACACTACCCAAGGCCAAACGTGCACATCTTCTCGCATAAGCCCTTGCATCGCCTGTATGTAGCTATTTTTAGCCACCAAGCCTAGCCATATCGCATCTAATAACAAAAAACCCAGTAACGAACCTATGTACGCCTTAACCGCTTGTTTCATATTTCCTCCTCATTGACCACAATTATTGACACGCGCTATTCGCTCTTTGATTGGTGCTCTTACAAAGCCTTCCGTGTGTTGCCACTGTCACGCTCTGCAGTGCGCATAAACCGCTAGCAACTACCACTTACAGCTATTACGAAATACGCCCAGAATCGATTCATTGCGACATAAAAGCGCGCCAGCAACGCACACCAAAGACACAGAAATAACTACTGCTAACGTGTAACTTTTACCACGTTAAGCTTTATTAAAATACGAGTCTCCCAGATAAATCTTATGATTTTCAATTAATTACAAAGTTAATCCTGTTGGTACAAAGCTCGCAAGGAAGAACATTAAGTAAACGAACAACAAAGCAAAATTAAAAGGAATAAGATAATGAAAATTTTCGAAGCATTGCGTAAAGATCATGACGTTCAACGCGACTTAATGGACAAACTACTTAACACGTCAGGTAAAAGCGACGAACGTATTCATGCATTTAAAGCGCTAAAAGAGGCACTAGAGAGTCACGCCTTAGCCGAAGAGCGTTATTTTTACGCGCCCCTGATGGAATCAGACGACATGGCGGATCAGTCTCGTCATGCCATCGCTGAGCACCATGAAATTGATGAGCTCATTGAGAAACTTGAAGACACAGACATGAGCACCTCAGCATGGTTGGCGCACATGAAAAGTCTTCAGCATTTGGTATTGCACCATTTGGATGATGAAGAGCAGCAGTTCTTCCAAATGGCCGGCAAAGTACTGAATGAAACGCAAAAGAGTCGTTTGGCCAACAGTTACCGCGAAGAAATGCGCGAACAGCAATCTGTCTAGGTAGACATCCGCATTGCGATGGAGCGCAATGCACAGCTGCTCATCCAATCTCATTAACCAATCCTTAAGGAGGACGACAATGAATTCTGAAAAACTCACCCCAGGCGTTACTTTCCCTGAAATTCAGGTACTAGACACGAAAGGCAATACCCAAAGCTTAGTCAGTCCAACAGACGCTGAGCATTGGACTATGGTTGTGGTTTATCGCGGAGTGCACTGCCCAATTTGCAGTAAGTACCTCACCCAACTGCAAGAAATGCGCTCTCAATTTCAAGACATTAAAGTTGATATCGTGGCCGTGTCCGCTGATTCGGTTGAGCAACTTAACACCAAGCTTGACGATGTATCGGTCGAATTCCCCGTATATGCAGGTTTAACCAAAGAGCACATGAGCGCACTTGGGTTGTACCTATCACAGCCGACTTCTGAAGCCGAAACCGATCACGATTTCCCTGAGCCTGGCTTATTTGTCGTTAACAGCGACAACAAAGTACAAGTATTAGAGATTGCTAACAGCCCATTTGTGCGCCCAGACCTGAATATGTTGGTCTCGGGTTTAGGCTACACGCGCAAGAACGACTACCCCATCCGAGGGACTAAATCGTTCTAAATTAGGCCATGTTTATGTGCCAATAACGACCTATGCTACTTTCCTTTAACCCACTTTGCTTTCAACGTAGCAAAGTGCGGGTTTAAGGCGAGTAGCATCTTTGTATCACAGCGCATCTAACCTACAGCCTATGCTAGCGTGGGAATAGTAAGGGGAATCGACACTACGCCTTGTCACTGCGAAAATCAGAGCGCATTGCGCAAACATAGCCGGTCGTAGCCATTTATATAGAGGATTAGCATCATGTTTATCGTTAAGTATTATTTAGCAGGTGCGCTGGCTGCACTAGCCTTGGCATACTTCAGCCCAACTCTATTTGTCAGCGTTCCTCTGGTTTGGATAAGCCTATCTCTGCTTGCTGTGGGTGCAGCATACTTATTACAAAAGCCGGCCATTTTTAGAAAGAAGCAAGACGGTTCAATTCCCTTTTATGTGCGCTGGTTATTTATACCCTTCCTACTTGGCGTTCAGCTTTACAACAGTTGGGCGCGTAAAAACGATAAAGTGCCCGCCATTCAAAAAATAGATGATGATTTATTTTTAGCGTGCCGCTTATTTCCAAGCGATGTTGCTTACCTTCAAGAGCTCAACGTCAAAGCTATTTTAGATGTTACCGCCGAATTTGACGGGCTAGATTGGACAGCCACCTCAGAAGACTTGGCCTACTTAAATGTTCCTGTGCTTGACCACCAAAGCCCTTCGGAAGAGGATTTAGTTAGCGCAGTAAACTGGATTGAGAATCATCGTCGCGCGGGACGCGGTGTGGTTGTGCATTGCGCCCTAGGTCGTGGCCGCTCGGTATTAGTAATGGCTGCGTATTTGCTGAGTAAAGACCGCACATTAAGCGTACGCCAAGCCATTGAAAAAATTCAAGATGTGCGTGAAACCGCGCGTCTCAACTCCCACCAGCTTAGGGCGCTTTGCAAAATTTTTGATAAAGGTGTGCTCACGCCAAAAGCCCCAACATGGTTAATTGCAAACCCAGTATCCGGTGCCGGTAAATGGCCCGAGAATCGTGAATTTATCGTACAAAGACTCAGTGCGTCTATGCAGCTAAAAGTGGTAGAAACCTCACCAGACATTAGCGCCTATGACCTAGCACAACAAGCGATTGAAGCTGGCGCCACGACTGTGATTGCGTGTGGCGGCGACGGTACATTAACCGAGGTCGCATCGGCTGTGGTGAATACTCAAACCCAATTTGCCATTATCCCCATGGGAACGGCAAACGCCTTAGCCCACGCATTATTTGGCAGCAAAACCAAAGTCATGCCGGTAGAGGTCGCTTGTGAACATATTGAAAATGGCATAGCGACCAAAATTGATACCGCTAGCTGTAACGATAAACTTGCGTTGCTGGTGACCGCCGTCGGCTTTGAACAGAAAATGATTGAAAACGCAGACCGTGAGGAGAAAAACGAAGGCGGCCAAATGGCTTATATCAGAGCCCTGTGGGAAGCCGTTAATGTGAATGAATCTTTGCAGCTCGACGTGACCATCGACGACGCCCCCACACAGCAGCTGTCAGTGTGCAGTTTAGTGGTGGCTAATGCTGCGCCATTTACCACGGTATTAGCCCAAGGTGGCGGCGAACCGAATGTGCGAGATGGCTTCTTGGATTTAACCTGGTTACCCGGTGATGCCACATTCGGGGATCATATGTTCAGTTTGTCTGAATTAATTGCCCCGGGCTTATTCAACTCAGTAGAAGAGAAAAACGTGCGTCACCAGCGCATCACAAAAATTCATATCAAGGGCGCCGGCCCGCTTAACTATGTGATTGACGGTGAAACCTATCAAGACGATGAATTATTCATCGAGGTAAACCCGGCATCACTGACCATGCTTATCGCCCCTGAGCCTTAGCCTCAGCCGCCAGTTATAGTCTTGGTTAGGGGGATTAGTAACGCAACGTTCTCGTTCTATTAATTCTTATACCACAGCTCGGGCGCTAAGTTAGGTGCAGGTGCAAGCGCGAGTACAAGTACAAGTACAAACACAAACTTTCGCGGTAGAGTGAAAAAGGGAAAGCCAGCGCTTTCCTTTGTCCTTTTGGCTTATCCATTTCCCTTGTCAGAGCAAAGCCCACCGTGCGCATTTTTTACGCTTCAACCAGTAAATGTTGCTACCCATAAATATCACCATAGCCTACACCCCTTATTTTTAAAGGGTTGCAACATTGGCATCAGTATTGAATTAAGTCATACATATAACATTAAGAATGCTGACACTTTATCAGCCAAACCCTTAAAGAGTATGCCTTATGAATATACTGCCTGATTACATTTTACTAAAGCCAACCCTGACCTTATGCATGATTTGCCTATGCTTATTTGGCTGTAGTTCAGTCACCCCGACTCAATATCAGGCAGCGATGCAAAACGGAGACGAAGGCTACAGCCATATTCAGTTAAGTGAAAATCAATATCGCGTCGTCTTCAAAGGCAACAAAAATACTGACGAAGAAGAAGCCACCAATTTCGCCCTACTTCACGCCGCTGAGCTCACCAGCGCAAATGGTTACAGCTGGTTCACCATCGTAGACAGCGATACTGACATCGAAACCAAAGATGTCACCCGCGTGGGACCAAGCACAACAAAGCCCATGCAAGGTGAAACCACCTGCGGTTTATTAGGCTGTGCCACGCCTTCTTCACCAAACTATGCTGGCGGCGAAGTGACCACCAAACAAGTGAAAGAAAACATTATGTCGTCGCTACTTATCACTATGGGCAAAGGCGAGCCTGAAACACCATTAACCGTATTTGACGCCAAGAAGTTAGCTCAAAACCTACGACCGGCTCATTAGAATTACTGCTGCTGCACTGTCTTACATCCACAGTGCGTTCCCTTTGCGAGTACCTTGTGGTACTCGCTTTTTTCTTTTAACCCACCCTAGGATCAACTCATGGAATTCAAAGCGCTCGGCGATTTCTCCTCTTTGATAAATGACAAGCTTCAAAGCTGGTTAGAACAAACCATCGCACACCTACCTAATTTTGTGGTCGCTATTGTGATCACCATTGTTTTCTCAATACTCGCCAGAGTACTCAGTAAAATGCTTAGGAAAGGTTTACACCGAGCATTGGAATCACGGCAAATCGCCGATCTCCTCGCGTCGATATTTAAAGCCATTGTGATGTGTACGGGCTTATTTATTGCGCTGGAGTTTTTAGGTCTTTCCGGCACAGTAACCTCACTTCTAGCCGGTGCAGGCATTGTGGGCTTAGCCATCGGCTTTGCGTTCCAAGATATGACAGAAAACCTGATTGCAGGTATTGCAATGGGAATCAGAAAACCCTTTGAATTAGGCGATGTAGTGCAAGCAGAGGGCGTGTTTGGCAACGTACGCGCCATTAATTTGCGCAACACCATCGTCGAAACCTTTTTCGGTCAAATTGAAGTTATCCCTAACAAAATCTTGTTTCGCAATATACTCACTAACTACTCCACGCTTGGCGTTCGCAGGCTAGAGATCCCGGTTGGCATCTCTTATGGCGACGACCCCGCGGCAGCGGCAAAATTACTCACAGATAAAATCAATGAATGTGACTTCGTCATCAAAAAGGAAGAAACCGCCGTTTACGTAGAGAGCTTTGGCGATAGCAGTATTAATATGCTGGTGTGGTTTTGGATAGACTACCCAGGCGATACCGGTTTTATGGTGGCACGTCACGAAGCGGTAATTTTGATCAAGAAAACCTTAGAAGAAGCCGACTTCCTTATTCCCTTCCCTATCCGTACTTTGGATTTTGGTGCAAAAGGCGGTGAAAAACTCGATTCGATGCTGGCGAGTCAGCAGAATATGACCAAGGGCAACGCAGCTAACAAAGGTAATGAGGGCAATCAAAACGGCGAAAGTACGCAGGCAAATTCAAAGCAACAAAACTTTGATAAAAACGCCTCTTCCAAAGCAGATGCTCCATCCGATAGTGACGGGCAAAGCGCGCAAAATTAAGCGCTAGCCACATACAACGAAAGGCTCTCTATCAATTAAAGGCACGTTAGCATAACGCTAAAGTGCCTTTTTCATTTCAGGGGCGTAAACACGCTTCAGCACGCCGAACACTTTAAAATTTAAGCAGCTAACACTTAAGCAGTTAACACCCAAGCGATAAAAGCAAATACACGAGTACTTTATTCAACCGTAAATGCAATCTTTACTTGGTATAAAAACAATACCTAAAAATTGATTAACCCTTCGCACTACAGCACGCAACACCCACTCAAAAATAACTTATAAAGCACTGATTTTAAACAACAAAAAATAAATTCAACATATTTTAGCCTTAACGTAAAAAGCACTGCGACGTGGTATGGGCGTTGCAACATAAATATAGAGAGTAACAAGGTGACGCAAAACTAATTTTGTGGTCACAAAACGTTAATTCATAAAGGAGTATTCTATGTCTAATCCAAATCATGTTGAAAAAGTTTCCTCTATTATCAAAGTACTAAACGGCGGCATCGAGTTCTATTCAGACGCCACAGAGAAAGTGGAATCTCAAAGTATCAAAACTGTTTTCCAGCAAATGATTAATGACAAGCAAGCTGCTATTACTACCCTGCAGCCCTTCGCCGTAGCTGAAAATGGCGATTACGAAGACGATAGCGCGGTCGCTGTAGATATTAGAAATATGTACACCAAAGTCATCAGCTCACTCACTTCTAACAGTGACCACACATTCGTGAGTCAACTTGAAGAAGTGGAAGACAAAATACTTGCTGAGCTGCGCGAGGCGCTTAAAGAAGACCAACCTGCAGCATGTACCATGGCGCTAAATAAAGTATTAACTGACATGAAGCGTAACCATGATCAGATGCGCGCTTTACAGAAAAGTACCGCTTAAAACATCATCCTTGCTGTTTTAAATTAGCAATAATGCACATACCCCAGCATCCTCGATGCTGGGGTATTTTTATGGCTGCTATTTATGGTCTGCAGTAATGTGAAAATCCAAATGAAAATTCACGCGACCGTCCCCCCGAAAACACACTCGCCCGCCCAACCGAAAGCACACTCGAAAGTCCTCACAACTAATCGCCGTTCTGAACCGGTTATCTCGCCCCGTTGTTAGCTTTCGTCTTAGCCTTTAGTCTCTTAGCCTTTACTTTGGGCATCCACCTTTAACAGTGCCAGCATCAGTTCGCGCTCTTTGGGCGACAGTGAGTCCAGCGTCTTTTTGATGTTACTGCGATAGCGTTTCAGCGTGACTTCATCACCCGCGATAGCGGCGTCGAGTGTTTGCTCGTACTTGCTTAACAATGAGCTGAGTTTTGCGGTGTTTTCCATGTTCGCGCTGTGAGCCGTGTACGCTAAGTACATAGCGCCGCACAAGGCGATGAATGTCATTACGTCGAACTTGAATGAAATAAAAGGGGTTTTGGTTGGCTCGGTCATTTTTATTGTTCCATCGTCAATGATATTTTCAATTTAAGTACTTCAACCTGCTGAGCAGTTTTGCCCAGGGCTTGGCTTTCTTGGTAATATAAATATTGCATGCCCGCAAACATCGCTATCATCAATACCAGCAGTATCAAGTTGTCTGCTATCCATTCTTTTAGGAAACCCGTAACCTTATTTTTCATATTTTGGCCTTACAATTCGGTAGTTCTTCATAGGCAATATGATTGCTTTCAATTGATTTACTGATCATCTGCGCGGTCACCGTGCCCAGCACAAAACAGCGGTACTTTTTGCTACGCTCAAGCTCTAGCAAAATTAAGTTACTCTGGCCTTTCTCATTTAAGTTATTTAGCAATGCCAGTGTGCTTGGTGTGTTGTTCAGGTATGTAGCCATGTTGCGCTCTAAGCGTTGCATCAAGGTTTCTTTTGCTACATCCCCTTGGGCCAATTGCAACCAATATGATGGGTCGTCCACGTTTGAAATATATTCCAGCGCCAACGCCTGCCAATCCGGCTGATAAAACAATCGCTGCTCGGCCAGCAGGCCGATGTCGGTGCCTTGCATAAAGTTAGGCATGCGTACTTCTGCCACTTTTTTATCTTCTAAACGCACACCCAAATAAGCGCCCACGTTCATGTCTTGCTTTAAAACGGTGATATTGCTGTTAAACGGCGAAGTCACCTCCCCTAAACCCAACATGTCAGGGGTGAAATCTAAAATGGAATAGGCAAAGTTATCGTAGGCGCGCAGTGAAAAATCGCTTGGCTCTGGTAGCGCTATCGGTTGGCCGTTTTCATCACGTGGTCGTTTCTGATACACCACGCTTGCTACGGCATTAACCACGTCTAAATCTCGATAGGTTTTGAAAATACCATTCTCTAAATCCAGTACATAACCAAAACCAACAGTGAAGGTTTTATCGAAGGTATCCACATCGCTAAACTCATTAGCAAACGCGACCATCATGCCGTGATACGAATTCTCGCCCATCACCGATTTACCCACAGGCATGCCGAACGCAAATACGCCTAGCCCCATGGCTACCACGAAATACACTTTACTGCGCGTCCACAAATACATGCCCAGCTTGATAAACAACAAGAAGATCGCCACCAAGCTTGCCGCAATACTCACCGGCGGGATCACCGCTAATTTCACCGCGTCTTTACCCAGCTGAAACATACTACCACCGGGTGAAAATGCGGCCGTCGCTGCGGTCGATGTCACCATCTGAATAAACGAAATATTGTCTTGGCTATCCAGCCACATCTTCTTGTAGCGGCTTTCGGCAATGCTAGGGGTAAAGCTTTCCATGTAATACGGGCCAAGTATTAGTAAAAATAAGTAACGTCACTAAGGGTTTAATGAGGGACTTTGATCACTGCTTTCGATTAGGTGGTGAAGAATTCGCAATACTAGTAAGTGACACAAACGATCACGAGCTGCACACAATTGCCGAACGTATCCGTAGAACTGTTGCACAAACAACGTTTAGGTCAAATGACGTTACAATCAAAGTAACAGTCAGTGTAGGTTTTACCTTATCTGCACAAGCGGATAACTCTTGGGGGGAGGCACTAGAAAGAGCCGATCTAGCCCTTTATAACTCGAAAGAGACCGGCAGAAATAAAGTGTCTGGTGAAACACAAAGAGCAGTTTTTTACCCTCTGGCCCTTGAACACTCACACCTCGCTTAATCTATGCTCTTACTGTCATTACGCCCATGTATGTCACGATAACGGGCGTTATCGTGAGAGCTTCGTTAACGCGCTGTCGCTAAATGAGCCTTAACCCTAACAAGACCAACATCACCACATTTGCCAACAGGCCAATCACGAAGAAGTAAGTACGTGGACTTGGGTTTTTCTCTGTCGAAATCACGTAGTACAACGCCATATGCACCACCCTAGCGGCTAGATACACCCACACACAAATAGCAAATACCGGGCTTTGCACATTAAGAAGAAACGCGAAAAGTACCGTGCCGACAAACAGGGCGCTGTTCTCTAAGGTATTTTGGAAAGTACGATGCGCTCTGAACACAAAACTGTCGTGAGATAAGTTTTCATCTATCTTGCCAGGGATCGCATTTGGCTGCTTAGCCTTACTAAACGTCGCGACCGCCCACTGCACTAGTAGCATCACTAAATAGAAGTAAAACGCCGTATAAGACGAATAGGTAAGATCGATCATGGTGACTTTCCCTTTATAGATTTATGAGTATGACAGCAGTCGTGTTTGCAAGCTTAGTGCCCAATCTAAGTTATTGATATATGGCTTATTAAAAGGCCCTTATCGAGGTTAAAGTGTAACCAGTACAGGGTTGATTATAAGAATTACCACCGCATCAAATTAACGAGAAACACCCGTTTGAGGCCAGAGACTAATCAAAAGCACAGGGTCGCTATCATGGGTGTCTTTGTAATTCTCTTTGTAATTCCACAGGGTTGTTTATAAGAATTACCACCTCATCAAATTAACGAAAAGCTATCAGTTGAGGGACAGATGCAATCCAAAAAGTACAGTGTCGTTGTCATGGGTGTCTTTGTAATTCTCTTTGTAATTCTCTTTGTAATTCCACTTTGAAAATCCAGTCCGTGTTCGATAACACGTCATCCTTCGCCTTAATTTAGTGCAATTACCGCTAGCCTAGTCGAGCAGGTTAGGTGTTATTGACTGTTTAATCGGCCGTGTTTCGAAGTCTTCCCCGCTGCATCCCCCGCCCTATGGGAACCTGTCCAAATAGTCAACTTCTGGCATCTATGGTGCATATTCGCCACCTCAGTCCGTTGTTAGTGCGTTTTATTTCAGGAGATAACCGTGACCCCTACTCTTCGTTTGGTTTTTACCGCGAGCCTCTTCGGCTTAGGCTGTTTGTTGTTCACCGCGTGCTCCCCTTCAACTCCCACCAATAAAACGGCGAACGAAATACAAGATAAAACCCAAAGTGATATTGAATTCAGCCCTGAAATTAAAACTCGTCAATTTCTCACCCAAGTAGCACTAGGGCGCGAGCCAGCAGATTTGCTCATCAGCAACACCACTCTGTTAAACGTATTCACCCAAGAATGGCTACCCATGCAAGATATTGTTATTGCCAAAGGCCGCATCGCTTGGGTTGGCGATACCGGCACATGGCAAGGCCAAGTAACAGAGCAATATGATGCTAACGGACTATGGGCCGTACCTGGCTTTGGCGAGTCACATAAACACATTGAAAGTTCTTACTTAACCCCTGAATACGAAGCCGCCTTGGTCATTCCTCAAGGGAATACGTGGACAGTAGAAGGCTCCCATGAAGTATCGAATGTCATTGGCACCCGCAATGTCGATTTTTGGCTAGCCGCCGAGCAAGCAGGCAGCCCGTTAAAAATATTCCCGGCCATTGGCTCTGCCACACCACCTACCGTGTATGAGTCAGGCGGTGGCTATTACGGCTACCAAGAAATGAGTGACTTTATGCAACAAGACTTACGCGTGGTTGCTTTAGGTGAAGTCATGGACTGGTCAGCGATTATCAACGCCGATAACGGTGGTCACCAACGTATTTGGGAGATGATCCAAGCCACCTACGATAACCGCGGCGTAGTAGAAGGCCACGGCATGAACCTAACCTCGCAAACTGATATCAGCGCCTTTGCCGCCGCTGGCCTAGCCTCTGACCATGAAGTCAGGCTAGCCGAAGAAGGCATTGAAAAGCTGCGCCGGGGTATATTTTTAGAAGTGAAACACGCCGCATTCGATACCTTGATCCCCAAACTGCTCGAAATGAACCTACAAGATTGGAGCAATGTCTCTGTCACCACAGACGATAGAGATGTGTTCGCCACCTTGCAGCTAGGCTCGATGGATTACAACATTCGCAACGTTATTCAGCGCGGCGTACCCACCGAAATTGCCTACCAACTTGGCAGCTACAACACAGCGCGCCACTTTAATGTTGACCATTTGGTAGGCTCAATCGCCCCCGGTCGCTATGCCGATATCGTGTTACTGAGCAATCCAGAAACCGTTGCCATTGAGCGAGTGTATGCCAATGGCCTATTAGCAGGCATCAAGGATGAATACCAACTGCCTATCGCTGACATTGATTACCCCCAGTGGCTAACCGAAACCATGAATGTAGGCCGCGCCTTAACCCCAGAAGACTTCGCCATTCACGCCCCACAAGGCAAAGAAAGCGTGCAAGCTGCGGTGTTGCAGCCTTTCTGGTTTAAGCCTGATTTCATCACCAAAACCCTGCCCGTTTCGGCGCAAGGTACAATAGATGCAGATACCGCCAATAACCTTATAAAAGTCGCCGTGGTAGACCGCTACCATGGCACCGCCGCAGTATCCAAAATGATTTGGCAAAATGCTGGGCCAAAAACACCTAACTCAGCACTCGCCAGCTCTCAATCTCACGACTTACACAATATATGGAGTGTCGGCAATAACGACGCAGCCATGGCACTGGCCGCCAATACCGTCGCCGAACTTGGCGGAGGTTGGGCACTGGTCAAAGAAGGCAAAGTCGTTGCCACGGTAAAATTAGACATTGCAGGTTTGATGACCTCAAGACCAGTCACCGAAGTCGCAGCAGAAATGGAGCACCTACAACAACAAGCCGACAACATGGAATGGATTGGCATGCCCGGCCTACCCGAACGTATGCGCTTTGCATTCTTAACTGCCGCACCGTGGAAGTGGCAGCTCGTTGCCCCTTACGAAGGTAACCCAAGCGGCTTAGTGAACGTCACGACTGGCGAAACTCACCCCGTTATTTGGTGATGATGCAGCGCCACACACCCAGCAACAGTGCACTGTGCCAGCTAAAAGGGCTAAACGGGAAAGCAGGGCTCATCTGGCAAACAGGGCTCATAACACTTTTATTGTTAGCAGCCTTAGTTGCGCCAATGGCGCAGGCGCATTTACTCAACATGACCCGCGTCACCTTAAGCCAAGTTGACGAACACAACGCATCCCTTGATGTCACAGTCGATCTAACCAAAGAAACCGGCAGCAGTGAAGCCTACTACCAATTATCCCGCAGCACAGCGCCCTTAAACGCACCTAATATTCACGCCTTGGCACAAAAGTTAATCTCCGCGAGTGACATCACCCTCGAAGGCCAACCGCTGAATTGGCAACTCACCCAAATAGACTTGCCTAGCGACATTTCACAAGATGAATTTATGTCTGATCTCAGCTGGCCTATGACCCAGTTTGTATTTACCGCAACCCTACCCAGCGTACCAAAGGGCTCAGCGGCACAGCTACGCGCCAAATTCACCGGCAAGTTTAGTTTTGAAGAGCCCATCGCTATCAGTATCAAACAAACATCAAGCGGCCGAAGCTTAAACCGCTGGCTGGTGCGCGACCAACAAAGCCCAACGTTCGCCTTACACCCAGAGAATCTAAAACCACAACAACGCACCCAGCAAAGTGAAAACGCCAGCGAATGGCTACATTATGTGTGGCAAGGCATTATTCATATTATCCCCCAAGGCTGGGACCACGCCCTATTCGTACTCGGTTTATTTTTGGGGATCACCCAAGTGCGTTATCTGCTGATTTGGATCACCGGCTTTACCATTGCCCACACGGTAACTCTTGGCTTAGCAGCGTTTGGCGCTATCGCGATCCCGGCCAGTATCATCGAGCCTATCATCGCCTTATCAATACTTTGGGTAGCGGTTGAAAACATATTTTGGCGTCCCAGCCCGTGGTGGCGGCTCATTATCGTTATCGTGTTTGGCTTGATACACGGCCTAGGTTTCGCCTCAGCCTTAAGCCAACTCGGGCTCCCCTCACAAGGTTTAGCGTTAGCCCTCGTCAGCTTCAATATTGGTGTTGAGCTCGCCCAACTGGCGATCATACTCGTCGCATTTGTATTAGTCGCAAGATGGCGCAATCACCCCAACTGGCAACGCCTAATAGTCACACCCGGCTCCGCAGCAATCGCGTTGATCGCAGGTATTATTCTATGCCAGCGTGTTTTGGGTTGAGGTTGTTTTTGTATACATTGAAGTATGAAGCTACTCCACTGGTCTTAATTGGCCTGTCTTATCATTCCATCTAGCGTTGAATGTGTTCAGTTCTCGCTTGCGAATTTTCGAGCAAGCGACAAACACCTTCATGTCGCCGCTGTTGTACAAGCACTGAGGTGATTCTTTAAAGTATTGCTGCCACGCCAATTTTTTCTTCCCTTCAAAATTAACGTAATTGGAAACTTGTACATTCATTGCCTTGGGATAGCTTTTTTGGCGATAGTTGTTTGATGTTTTATACATTGAAGTCTGACCGTTATTAGTAAAGTAACTCGAGCTAGCATTACTGCTAGCTGACTTGTCACTCTTATCAACACGCAAACAGGCTAAAAATTCGTTTTTAGCCTCGCGATGTCGTTCCCTTCTTCTCTCCGTCACTTTTTCTTTGAGTTGCTCATTCCAGTAATCGGCTCGCTCTTTCTCGTAATCACATTTTGCATTTACGCTAGCGCTCGCAACAAAAAAAGCGATCAAAATTAGTATTCTCACTCAAATACATCCTGTAAAACAACATTGAGAGCATCGATTATGTCAGAGCATTAGAGTCAGCATCAATGTTCATCACGGTAAATTAAGTATGCAATTGAGACGATTGGTATATCTCTAGAATAGTTTGAATATTAGTAAATTTTAAGCGCAACTTTCCTCTCGTAGTGGAGTAGCAAACCATTTTTTGAATCCACTTAGTAAGTGTGAAAATTATTGAACTCATTGTATTAGCAACAAAAAATGAAATAAGTTAACCTGGAGGAAAGAAATTAAAGTTAAGGACAACGGTTTTTTCATGCCATCTACTATTGAAGTTTCTGCCGGAATAATAGTTAAAAATAACAGAGTTCTTGCCGCACGCAGGAAGCCGGGGCTTCATCTGGCTGGTCTGTGGGAATTCCCGGGGGGAAAAGTCGAGCCAAACGAAACTCCTGAAAGCTGCTTAGTTAGAGAACTCAAAGAAGAATTCGGAATAGATACACGTATTGTTAACTACGTAGGCGATAATTATCATTCTTACGGAAGTAAAACTATTCACCTTATGGCTTATCAAGTAGAGCATGTAAGTGGTCAAATACAACTCAACGATCATGACCAAATTAAGTGGCTTTCAATTGTTGAATTAGATTTTCTCGATTGGGCGGAGGCTGATATCCCACTTGTCCAAGCGTACAAATCAATCGTTAGTCTTACTGAGTATTACGAGCAATTTGCTCAGCCCTATGCCAATGAAACCCAAGATATAGACGTAAGTAATTTATATTCAAATTTCCTCAATTTACTTCCTGCAAACGCGCATATATTGGATTTAGGTTGTGGAGCAGGGCGTGACTCTGCCAACTTCATAGATTTAGGTTTTATCGTAACGGCTGTTGATGGAAGTCCTAGCCTAGCGGAAATTGCAGAAAAACGTATAAACCAACCGGTACAGGTCAAGCTATTTCAAGATCTTGATTTTCATAACCTATTTGATGGAGTATGGGCATGCGCTAGTTTGCTGCACTGCCCCAAAACCCAAATATCAAATGTATTAACTAACGTTCATCGTTCACTTGTGAACCACGGAATTCTATATGCCTCCTTCAAACACGGAGATAGCGAATCTACCGATTCTAAAGGGCGCTTCTTTAATAACTACACAACCTCCAACTTGGTATCTCTAATTGAAAACCACGATGGTTTTGAGGTCATCGAGTGTTGGGAAGAAACAAAACCACTTCGAAGTTCAGTTCAAGTCTGGGTAAATATTTTATGTCGTAAGGTTGAGGCTTGATATGAGCGCATTTCCAGATAGGCATATCACCGTAGGGGGGAATGACCCTTTCCTACCAAGCTTATTGCAAGCGATTAATTATGCTTCCTCTATTAGTATTGCAGCTGCATTTATTCGCCAATCTGGTTTGAACCTAATCTTTTCAGCGTTAGAGGATGCACTCTTGCGTGGTTCGGACGTGCGGGTCTTAACCGGTGACTACATGGGGATTACTGAACCAAGAGCGCTGCGTCAGTTAACATTACTTCAATCCCGTGGCGCTCAAATTAAGGTTTTTGAATCTAAAGCAAAACAAAGCTTTCATATGAAAGCCTACATTTTTTTGGAAAATACTAATACTCCAGATATTGAAGGTTGTGCCTTTGTAGGCTCGAGTAATATATCAAAATCGGCCTTACAAGATGGACTCGAGTGGAACCTCAGTATTGCTCTAAGCGCTGAACCTGCGAAGTTTAAGGCGGTTCAAATGCAATATGAAAATCTATTCGTTGAACCTCGCTGCGTACAATTAAGTCATGATTGGATTGATAAATATGAAGACCGGATCCCGAAAACACTCCCAGTCAAATTGATCGCTGATTCTGAGAATGAAGAATTTGAGGCGACTCCAGAACCAAATTTAATTCAGCTACAAGCTTTAACTGCTCTTCACGAAACAAGAGCAAATGGATACCAACGTGGTTTGGTCGTAATGGCTACTGGAACGGGTAAAACTTGGTTATCAGCATTCGACGCTCAACAGATAAGTGCAAAACGAATTTTGTTTGTTGCACATCGAGAAGAAATATTAGATCAAGCTGAGAAAACATTTAATAAAATGTTCCCAAATCGGAGAATTGGCCGATACTCTGGAACGTCCAAAGAAAAAAACGTCGATCTATTGTTTGCGTCAATTCAAACCCTAGGTAAAAAGCAGCATTTGCAAGTATTTCTCCCAGATGATTTTGATTATATTGTTATCGACGAATTCCATCATGCTTCTGCGAATAGCTACCAGAAATTACTGTCATATTTTACCCCTCACTTTATGCTCGGGTTAACCGCAACTCCTGAGCGAACGGACCAGTCAGATATATACTCACTTTGCGATGATAATCTTGTATTTGAATACGATTTATTTAAAGGAATTGAATCCGAAGTTCTATGTCCATTCGATTATAGAGGCATTAAAGATATTGTTGATTACAAAGAAATCAGCTGGCGCAATGGGAAGTTTGATCCAGAACAACTTGAGAACAAATTAGCTACTACCGGCCGTGCAAAACACAGTTTAAAATATTGGAAAAAACACAAACAGAGTAGAACGCTAGGTTTTTGTATTTCGACTAAGCATGCCGACTTTATGGCCGCCTACTTCATACAAAATGGTGTGAAAGCTGTTTCGGTGCACAGTAACTCTAAAATGCCTAGAAATGTCGCACTCGACCAGCTTAAAGCTGGTGTGATAGATATAATTTTTTCAGTTGATTTATTTAATGAGGGAGTAGACCTCCCTTCAATTGATACCGTAATGATGTTACGCCCTACCGATTCAAAAATTATTTTTTTACAGCAATTAGGAAGGGGATTACGTAAATCTAACGAAACAAATAAAGAACATTTAGTTATTTTAGATTTAATCGGGAACCACATCAGTTTTTTCCGAAAAATTGACTCACTTTTCAAATTAGGGAGCACAAACGATGCTCGAAAAGCATTTATTTCCACTTTGAAGAGTGGCGCATTACAGTTACCAAGAGGCTGCTTTGTTAACATAGAGCTATCCGCGATAGACGTTTTACAGCAATTAATAGATAACAATTTTGACACTCAAATTGATGTATACCTAGGCCTTAAAGAATCCTTAGGCAGAAGGCCATCTTTATCTGAGTTTTACCATGCAGGCGGAGCTGTTGATCGTGTGCGCAATGAGCACGGGAGCTGGTTTGCATTTGTTCAACACCAAGAAGACTTGACGCATACTGAGGGGCTTATTTTCAGTAGCCTTCAACCATTCCTATTGGAAGTAGAAACAACTAGACTAACCAAATCATTTAAGCTTGTTCTACTTGAAGCAATGCTCGAGTTAGAAGGTTTTACGAATCCAACGCCATTGGATTCTTTGGCTGTACGCTCATTCCAGATATTTAAACGTCACCCTCTTTTGCAAGTAGATATCCCAGATGAATTCAGGAATAAAACTGAAATTGATGGGGTTAAGTGGGCGCGTTATTGGAGAAATAACCCAGTAAACGCTTGGATCGGAGGGAATAGTAATTCCACCGTATCCTTTTTCGCAGTTGAAGATAACGAATTCCAAACATTATTTGAAATAGCTGCAAATACGCAGGCTGTGTTTTCAGTAATGATACAAGAACTAGTGAATTATCGTTTCCTACAGTACGAGCAACGCTTGAGTGCTAAGACACAAGCGTCTGAGAGAAGTGCTCCAAATATATTTGAGCTCGACGTATCTTCGCAACAATCGATTCCCTATTTTACTGATTTAAAAATTGCGTGCGGTCACTTTAAAAGTAGCGAGCACGAAATTATTGAAACCGTTGATGTGCCTGAATCATATGGTAAGTTAGATCCCACTAAGCATTTCGTAGCGAATGCGACTGGCGACTCAATGAATGGTGGAAAACACCCGATTAAGCACGGGGATTTACTGTTACTGGAACTCTTTAGTCCCGAACACGCTGGCAGCATAAGTGGAAAAACAGTTGCAATTGAACGTTATGACATGACAGGTGACGATCAGTATTTATTAAGAAACATATCTAAATCAAGCGATCAACAATATCAGCTTATTGCTCAAAACCCAGATTATGAGCCCATGGCTGCAAATGAGGAAATGAAGCCATTAGCGTTCCTTAAATCAGTAATTGACCCTGCCGATATATTTATTCACCGTGAGTTTATGCGCCAAAGTATTCCTCCCATATTTGGTTTAGAATTCAACAAAGGCTTATGGGAAGCAGGCCATATAAGACCTAAAGGGTGTGAGGAACAATTTTTATTGGTCACACTCAATAAACAAGGTAAAGCAGCTGAACACCAATACCATGACTATTTTGTCGATCCATCAACGTTCCATTGGCAAAGTCAAGGCCGTACCCGCAGTGAAAGCACTAAAGGTCTTGCAATCCAAAGGCACTCGAACGTTCATCTTTTTGTTAGAAAAAATAAACTAACAGCAGGGACCGCATCACCATTTTATTATCTTGGTAAATTAGATTATCAAACGCATCAAGGTGAGGCCCCCATGAATGTAACTTGGAAGCTTCATAAGCCTTTACCATCTAAATTGTTTGATTATTTCCAACTAGGTGGGTAAGAAACTGTATAAAGAATACTAATCTCAGGATTTTCAGTACGTTAAAGGAGTAACAATACTGTGTATTTCTTCAATTTCTATTTCTTGATTGGGATGTTTTCTGCTTTAGCATTTGTCGGGTTTTGGTGGCTTTATAAAGACAGGGTGGAACGCCCTGCATCACCGAGCCTCATGCTGCTGCGGGCCGGTACTTATATTCTTATTTGGCCCGTGCTGTACTGGAAGTGGTTTAAAAGTGAAGACAAAACGCGCTTTATCACGCTACCTGAGTTTGTGATGCCTCAGCCAAGACCGGTTGACCCTGACATAGTGAAAAACAGCGCCCGCAATGCCCCACTTGAAGCCCAGAGGGCACATCAAGAATGGCTGACATTTGTAGATGCACTGCCCCAGTGTGGCTCGCATATCATGTACAAGGGCACAGATATTTACGGTGAAAGACTTGATGGGCGCTTTATTTTTGAAACGACTGATTTGTTACCGGTGCTATTCGATGCAATGCACCCTGAACCCTTCGATATAGATGAAGGCCGTGAAATTGATGAAACGGATGTACAGGCGTTAAACGTCAGAAATGAATTAAACGAATGGATAAACACCAACAGAAAAGCAGTCAAGCAAGAGCACTATATTCATCGCTGGCTGCGCACCTACGACCCCACCCTTTTTGTGTGCAACGTGGTGCCCACTTCTTTTGATCGTTTTGAGTATATCGCCAGTGACATGATTGAAGCAGGTAAAGGGCAAGTGCATTGTAAACGCTGTGACACGGTTTATGCGGCAAGTGACATAAAAACCAGCGATGGTGGCCAAGGTGGCTGGATATTGGGCGAGCTACATTGCCCCAAAGATCACTTATTAGCACGGCGCAAAAAGATCCATTTTATGCGCGCTCACTCTAGTGAGTGATGAGCTCAGGCTAGCAACACAGCTGAGTACTTGGCGTAATCGACTGTCACTATGATAAAAACAATACCTGTACCGCTTGCCACATCAGGTTTATGGATAACACAGATAACACAATTTGTACCAAGCGCTGAAACTTCGCGGCAGGTATTTTATGCAGTAATTTTAGGCCCAACCATGTGCCTACAGCACCTGCGGCGATCATAGCAACAACCAAGGGCAACCATTGCCAAAATGCGAAGCCTGCCACACCGTAAACGAGTGCTTTTAGGGTGTGTTGCATGGTCATGCTGGATGAGAACGTGGCCGTAAAACGCATTTTGTCGTAGCCTTTGGTATGCAGATAGCTGCCGACTAATGGCCCGCTTGCGCCCACAAACATGGATAAAAACGTAGTGATAAGCCCGGCCATTGCTTTGCCAAATGGGCTGGACTCTTTAATGCTGGGCTTTTTGCCCCACAATAGAAATAGCACGAACACGCCTACGACTAACTTCATCCAATCGAGCGGTAAATCACTGACCACAAATGACGCCATCAATGCGCCCAAAAGCCCACCTGCAGCAAAATACTTCAGCATATTGATGTCAATAAAACGGTAGGTAAGCAACATGCGATTGGCGTTCGAGCCAAGTTGCACCAGCCCATGAACCGGAATAACCGCCGCCATTGGCATAAAAGACGCCATAGCCACCAGCAGCAATAGCCCGCCACCTGCTCCCATCGCGGCGGTCAAAAACGAAGTAAAGCCGGCCAACACAATGAGCAAGAGGCTTAGCAAGGGGGTAATCATTTCTACGCTAAAAAAATCCAAGGGAGTAACACATGTAAAATAAGAGGAGCAGCATCATACCTTGTTGCTCTGTGCTGGTTCAAACAAGCCGTCGAGATAAGCTTATGAACGCGAAAGAGGTAACGCTTAATCATTTGATGTGTAGCCATCAAAATCGGTCCTATCAGTGTGCCTTGCAAGCGCAGCACTTAGGGCCATGCAATGAGAAATAAAACGACTCTTTGATTTTCATTCATGTTTCGCCTTCATAGTTTCTATAGGGATGCCGATAGAAATAATTGAAATAGCGCATTCACGAGACATTACTAGCGTTATTGTAAGGTAAAAAAGCTGGGCGTAGTGGATATGCCTTTTTGCGAAGAAAACACCAAGTTTATAAGCAATTTTACCTACTTTATTTTAAGCTAAAACGTTGACGCATACCTGCGCTTTAGTAATGTTACGCTTAAGGCGTTTCATTTTACCCATTTATTGAGCTCACTAATCGCTTTATGAAATTGACTAACGCATCCTACTTACTTATTTGCTTACTGCTGTGCTCAGCGGGTATCGCTGCGGCTGAAGAAGATAAGCTTCAGTTCACGGGCTTTGCTCGAGCGGTAATGGGCTATCTAGATGACAAAGATGCTGAGTATGTAGGTTATGACAATAGCATCAGCTTTGATCAGCAATCCTTGGTTGGCCTTCAAGCAGATTACACTTTCACTGAGGCGCTATCATTGACTGGCCAGGTAATTGGCCATACGGGTGAGCAGCGATCATCAGGCATAGAGTGGCTTTACCTGACGTACACCCCCACCAAAGCATTACGCATAAAATTAGGTAAACAACGCATCCCATTTTTTAATTACAGTGACAGCCTTGACGTGGGCTTTGCTTATCCTTGGTTAACCTTACCTCAGCAGTTTTATGACACCGCTTTCTTTTCAACTTTCGAAGGTGTGCTGGCGAACTATGAATACTCTTTTGCTCAATGGGTTATGAATTTTGAAGGGTACTGGGGGCGTTATGATGACAAAATATATTTAGCAAGTGGTGAAATTGATACCCAAGTGACTGGGTTGTACGGCTTTAATACAAGTGCGGCATATAACGGTTGGGCGTTTCGAGCGGCCTACAACGAAGGCAATGCCAACCTCACTCTACCTGGTGCGGCGCAGTTTGTTGAAGTGCTGAATCAATTTGGCTTTACCCAAAGTGCTGAAACCCTCAACCCAGATGGCTTGATACGCTTTTATCAATTAAGTGCCAACTACGAGAACCTAGATTATTTTGTACGCAGTGAAGTAGCGAAAATGGTGGGTGAAAGTGGCCCTGTTCCTGATATCGACAGTTTTTATATTTCTGCTGGCTACAATTTTTATCCTTATACCATTTACATTTCTTACAGTGAACGCGACGTATATTATGACCACCCCGCGAATGAAATTCCGTACGGCATTTCCCCCGATTTAGACGTACTCGCCGCCACATATGAATCTGTGCTTGCGGGCTTTCCTGATGATAAAAGCCAAGGAACAAAAATCGGTCTTCGTTGGGATTTTCGTTACAATGTCGCTTTGAAAGGCGAGATGACTTATGTACATGCTGATAAAGTCAGTAACGACTTTGCATTAAAAGATTTAGGCAACTTTGATGGCAGCGCAATCTTGTATCAGTTTGGTGTGGAGTGGGTATTTTAATGAGAAAATTCCTCGCTCTATTTGTCACATGCTGGCTGGTGTTGACCCCCTCATTGAAGGCCGCTGAAGCGATTATTGTGGTGGCCAATACCTCAGATAAGTCCTTGCAGCTGAATCGTCTACAAGTACGCAACCTTTTTATGGGTGGCGCTTTACCTTATGACTTAGATGCCATCGCTTTGCCGCCGGAAAACCAAACGCGCGTTTTGTTTAATACCAAGGTGGTAGGCCTTACAGAATCACGTATTCAATCCTATTGGGCACAAATGCGCTTTACCGGCCGTAAAAAAGCACCAAGAGAATTTAGCAACGAGCAGTCAATGTTAGAATATCTAATCAATAATGCTGGTGCTGTAGGCTATTTGCCTGAAGGAATATCAGTGCCTAATGAGTTGACTGTTTTGTACACGGTTCGGTAAATTGTCATACGCATATCTAAAAGGAGTAACCCTGATAGATTATTGCGTGCATTATCAATGCAATGCGGGATTGAAAATGATTTAATGGAAGGCGATTTAAAAAACGAACTAAAGCAGTATCTTAGTGTTTTCGTTGGCGTTTTTCGTATTTAAAATACCCAAAGTGCAAAACAGTATAAAAATTTTAATGTAAGAGTAACCACCATATGGATATTGTTGTATTGCGTGCTTTAGTGGTCTGTCTTTCATTCACCCTGAGTACTTCTTTGGCCAACGCAGCCACGCCAAACCCGCTAGAATTTTCTGGTTTTGCCCGAGTGATAATGGGCTACCTTGATGATGAGAATGCTGAGTATGTAGGCTATGACAACAGCCTCAGTATCGACCAGCAATCACTTTTGGGGTTACAAGCAGACTATAGGCTGAGTGAAGAAATAGCATTTACCGGGCAAGTCGTTGGCTATACAGATGATCAGCGCTCCTCAGGATTAGAATGGCTCTACCTCACATACTCCCCCAATAGCGCCTTACAAGTTAAACTTGGCCGACAACGCATACCTTTTTTTAATCACAGCGACAGTCTCGATGTGGGCTTTGCTTATCCTTGGTTAACCCTTCCGCAACAAGTTTACGACACGGCTTTCTTCTCTACTTTCGACGGTGTTTTAGCTAATTATCAATTTACCTTGAATGATTGGCAGATTAACTATGAGGGCTATTGGGGCAGGTTTGATGATGAAATACGTTTAGATAGCCAGGATTTAGACACCCAAGTGATCGGGCTTTTTGGCGTTAACGCCAGTGTGAGCTATAGAAACTTCAACTTACGTGCTTCGTATGGTCAAGGAGACATCGATATAGAGCAGGACGAGGCCACCCAATTCGCTCAATTACTTCGTCAATTCGGATTTACAAACAATGCTGACTGGTTAAACGCAAATGGGTTGCTGCAATTCTATCAACTCAGCGCTAATTACGAAGATCTAGATTATTTTTTACGCAGTGAAGTCACCAAAATGACTGGCGCTGGGGGGCTTTTCGCTGATATCGATAGCTTTTATATCTCTGCGGGTTATAACTTTTACCCCTATACGGTATATATCTCGTATGGGAGAAAAGACTTACACTTCGAGCATCTAGCCAACGAGATCCCGTTTGGCGTATCACCTGAGCTAGATTTACTGGCAGCAACTTATCTTGGTATCTTAGATCTCTTCCCAGACGATGAGTCTAAGGGAACAAAAATAGGAATTCGGTGGGATTGGCAGTATAACGTGGCACTCAAGGCTGAAATGACTTTTGTTGAAGCTAATGACGCCATCAGTAATGACTACGCCGTTAGGGATTTAGGTGGCTTCGACGGTCATGCTGTTCTCTATCAGTTTGGACTAGAGTGGGTATTTTAGTGAAAAAGTATCTTGCTTGCCTTGTCCTATGGTACTTCGTGTTTTCAACGGCTACCCACGCTGCTCAGTCCGTTATGGTAGTAGCAAACACTGGCGACCAATCCATTCAACTTAACCGTCAGCAAGTGCGAAGCTTGTTTATGGGCGGCGTCATACCCTATCAATTAAAAGCGGTGGCGCTACCACCAGAAAATCATACCCGAGTACTATTTAACACTAAGATAATTGGTCTAACTGAATCTCGTATTCAATCCTACTGGGCGCAAATGCGTTTTACGGGACGCAAACGCGCCCCTAGGGAATTTGATAACGAAACCTCGATGCTGCAATTCCTTTTACGCAATGTTGGCGCGACAGGGTACCTACCTGCTGGCATGGATGTTCCGGAACAATTAACGGTAATTTATACTATTCCCTAGCGGTGGTTATTAACTGAGCTTGCAATTGAGTACACCTTTCATATCAAGATGGTACTTTTCCCTTAGTCACTTTATTGAAGTGTCATAAAACCCCGGTCAACTAAAGCTTTATCAAAATTTGCAGTTAATAATGACACAACAATGAATTTGTCATCCTTTTGTATACTAGCTTTTCAAGCAAATTTATTTGATTCTTAACTCGTCTATAGTACTTTGTTTATTAGGTACTTTATTTAACCTTAAATAGTAAAGGTCTTAGTTGAATATGCCCTGGCGATTATGGAATTTTGTATTGGTGTGCGGCTTGGCTTTACTTTGTAACGCCCATCCAATTTACGCGGAGACCTCAGATAAACTGCAATTTTCCGGCTTTGCCAGAGTTGTTTTGGGGTATTTAGATGATAAAGATGCGGAATACCTCAACTACGATAATTCTGTCAGTATTGATAATGAAAGCCTAATCGGGTTGCAAGCCGATTATCAGATGATGGATAGCCTGGCAATAACTGGACAACTGATAGGTCACAGCGGCGAACAAAGAGATTCAGGTATTGAATGGCTATATTTAACTTACGCTCCTACGAATACCCTTAAACTCAAGCTAGGTCGCCAGCGCACTCCCTTTCTAAATTACAGTGATGTCATAGATGTAGGATACGCCTACCCTTGGGCGACATTACCCCAACAAACCTACCCCCGTCACTTTTTTTCCAACTTTGATGGGCTGATGGCAAGCTACGAGATACCTAGCACCTTGTTTGTGATGAACATTGAAGGTTATTGGGGGTATTTCAAAGACAAAGTCGTCGTTTCAGAGCGCGAAATGGAAGCAAAAACGACAGGATTTCATGGATTAATTAGCCATATCAGCTTTAAAAACTGGACCCTAAGGGGGTCTTATCACCAAGGTACGACAAGCGTAACGTTAGATGATGTAACGCAATTTAGCGGCTTACTCAATCAACTGGGCTTCAGTCAGAGCGCTGATAGTTTGGCCACAACTGGGGTAACAGAGGTATTTCAATTCAGCGCTAATTACGAAACAGTAGATTACTTTGTTCGAGGAGAGCTGAATCGGATCAAGGCGGACTTTATTTTTGTGCCCGATACAGATGGGTATTTTCTTTCTACTGGGTACAATTACTTTCCGTTTTCATCTTATATTTCGTACTCGAAGAACACCACTGATTACGAGCAACCCGCCAGTGATATTCCGACTGGCCTTAGTCCAATATTAGATGGACTGTCTTATAACTATTTGAATATATTTGAACAGCTACCTGTTAACAGTTCTGAAGCGTATACCCTAGGCACGCGCTGGGATATTCAGCCAGGTTTAGCATTAAAAGGGGAAGTTAGTTTAATAAAAGGAGCTGACAATGAAAGCGCATTTTTTGATATTAAAAATACCGCGTTTGACCGAGAAGCGTTGTTGTATTTAATTGCGTTGGAGTGGGTATTTTGATTAAAATTCTGCTCATTATTGTTTGTTTTATTAGTTTAAGTGGACGTATTTGTTTTGCCAATAACGCGATTACGGTTGTTGCCAACACACAAGATCGCGGCATACTGTTGAGTCGCCATGAAGTGCGTAATTTATTTATGGGTACACCTCTTGGTTATGATTTTATTGCCATAACGTTGCCACCAGAAAACCAAACTCGTGTCATATTCAACACCAAAGTTATCGGCCTAACGGAGTCGCGTATTCAGTCGTATTGGGCACAGATGCGCTTTACTGGTCGTAAAAAGGTTCCCAGAGAAGTCGCTAGCGAACAATTGGTGCTTGAATACCTTCAGAACAATAAAGGGGCTGTGGGGTACCTGCCCGCTAGCTTGACGCTACCGGACGACTTAACCGTCATTTATACTATTCTCTGACACATTCGGGGCTTCATTAGGATACTAACGGATCCCGTGTAGTGAAGAGAGTGAAAACCATATTTGTTGCTAAAACGGAAAAATAGCCATCTACATCATGAAAAAAAGAATTTCAAATTCATTATTAGCTTGCGGACTAGCCAGCATGAGCAACATCCCTACGGTGCAAGCAGAAGGATTAGATGATCTGGAATTTTCAGGATTTGCGCGAGTCGTTGCGGGCTATCTTGCTGAAGAAAATGCGACCTTTTTAGGCTACGAAAATGAAATCAGTGTAGCTGAACAGTCATTGTTGGGTTTACAGGCTGAATATCAACTCAGCGATAATTTTTCTGCTACCGCTCAAGTAATTGGTCGTACTGGCGACGACGCCAATTCTGGTATCGAATGGTTGTATGTAACGTACACTGCTGACAGCAAAGCATTAAAATTAAAACTAGGACGCCAACGAACACCTGTATTCAGCTATAGCGATTATTTAGATGTTGGTTTTGCTTACAATTGGGTGTCATTGCCACAACAAGTTTATCAACAATTTCTATTTCCAAACTTTGATGGCCTGCATGCCGAGTACGAATATATTGGCGAACACATTTCTCTGGGTCTTGAAGCTTATTTTGGGGAATTAGACCGAGACTTCGTTTATCAAGGTAATTCGTTAAATACTGATGTTGATAACATGCACGGTGTAATCAGCACACTAGGCTACGAAGGTTGGACGTTCCGCGCTTCTTTTCATCAAGGAGACGCTGATGTTACCCAAGAAGAATTATCTGATTTTAGCGATATATTGCGTGGGTTGGGTTTTATACAAAGTGCTGACTCACTCTCAAACGAAGGTTTTACCCGGTTTTATCAACTTAGTGCTTTCTATGAAGATGTGGATTATTTCTTCCGCTCTGAAGCCTCAAGATTGAGAACTGGATTATTTCTTGGCCCTGATACAAATGGGTATTTCGTTTCAGGTGGAATGAACTTTTATCCATTCTCTGTTTACGCATCATTTGCTCGCGATACCAATAAATACAGCACTGCCGTTTCTGAAATTCCTTTCGGGGTGAATCCACAACTTGACCAATTAGCCTATGGCTACCAGCAAATTACCGCTCAGGTTGGAAACAACAGCACGGTAAGCTACAGCATCGGAGGGCGGTGGGATTGGAACGAAAATTTAGCCTTTAAAATGCAAACTACGTTGCTGAAAGAAAGGGACGGTTTCGAAGGAATCTTCGTCGACAGAAACAGTAATTTTGACGGAAAGGCCATGTTCTATCAACTCGCCTTAGAGTGGGTATTTTGATGAAAGCCCTCTTTTTATCTGTCATTCTAACGCTTATCTTTGGCTTTCCCGCCAGCGCTAATTACTCGATCGTAGTGGTTGCCAATACGGAAAATAAAGAGATTCAATTGAATCGCCAACAAGTCCGTAACTTATTCATGGGCGGTGCATTGCCTCATAACTTTGAAGCGATCGCATTACCACCAGAAAATCAAACACGTGTGTTATTCAATACCAGAGTGGTTGGCTTAACTGAATCTCGAATTCAGTCTTACTGGGCTCAGATGCGATTTACTGGGCGTAAAAAAGCCCCTAAAGAAGTTGCCTCTGAGAAAGCGGTCTTGGAGTACATCAAAAGTCACCCAGGCGCCGTTGGGTACTTACCAGCGGGAGTGTCTATACCTGACGAACTAACCGTACTTTACAGCGCACATTAAATATTAAAGGGTAGACAGCAAAAAATTAGACGCTAAGCATTTCAAGTAAGCTTTTGGGTTTGGAAAATAGATATCCCTGCAATTGATGACAGCCGTTTTCAATTAGAAATTCAGCTTGCTCTCTGGTTTCCACACCCTCGGCGCATATTTTCAAATTCAACTGCTTAGCCATCTCAATGATAGTTTTGGTGACTAAGGTACTGCGCTTCGACATGTTTAAGTTATCCACAAACTGCTTATCTATTTTCAATGTATTCAGCTCGATTTGGGTCAAGTAACCCAATGAAGAATACCCTGCCCCAAAGTCATCCAGCGCAATGGAACAACCCATTTCACGTAGCTGGGTAAGAAAATGGTTTGCGACATCGAAGTTTTCTAAATAGGCAGATTCCGTCACTTCAAATTCAATGCTGGCGTTATTCACGTTGTACCGGGTGAACATACCGCGGATATAATCAACAAGGGTGGCGTTTTTTATATCATGAGCCGACAGATTGAGTGACACCACAATCTCATTTTTATGCAATGCATGGACTTGCTGTAGCTCTTGGCAGACTCGTTTAATCACCCACTTTGTAATAGATAAAATTTTGCCGCTTTGCTCGGCAATGGGTATAAATTCGGCTGGAGATACAAACCCCAGTTCATCACTTTTCCAACGTATCAATGCTTCATAACCGACTATATTTTCGTCTGCGTCCACTTTGCCTTGATAGTGAATACTGAATTCGTTGAACTTAATCGCGTTAGCAATAGAGTTAGCAATCAACAAACGCCGTTTATTGTCCTCCATCATTTCTGGCACAAACACGGTGTGCGTGCTGCGACCGGCTAATTTGGAGCGGTACATGGCGATGTCGGCATTACTGACAAATTCACTGACATTAAAATTTGAATCACTGGCACGAGCAATACCAATGCTTACACCAACTTGCACTTCCCACGATTGAATCTCAAAAGGCATATTGAGCCCGCTGACTAAGCGCTCAGAAATTTCATACAGCTCCAAATCATTGGGCTCGTTGTGCAATAAAATAAGAAACTCATCCCCGCCTAAGCGAGAGATTAAGTCACCGTCGCGTAAAATGCTTTTAGTCCGACGGCAAACTTCCATCAATACTAGGTCACCAATTTCATGCCCAAACGAGTCATTTACTCCCTTAAAACCGTCTAAATCAAAATACATTAAGACTAAGTTTCGCTCATCTCGCTTCGCTTTCGCCAACTCTAACCTTAACGTTTCCATGAAGAATTGGCGATTCGGTAACCCTGTCAAGCCGTCGAAATTCGCCAAGCGCTCCATGGCTTTTTGTTGTTCTTTAAGCTGTTCGGTATATTTCGCGTTCTTTTGCGTTTCAGCGTTGATGGTCTCCATCATGCTATTAATATCGCGGCTCAGCTCTGCAACTTCTTGCTTTCCGCGTGTGTCTATTCGCAGTGAATAATCGTGAGTATCTTGAATTCTTTTCGCAACGCGAGAGAGGCGGCTTAATGGGAGAAACAATTGACGCTGAACGAATAATGAGCCAACGATGGCCACGAAGAGCACTAAGAACACGAGTGGTAGTACACGCTTGAGCAGCGTCAATTTACTGCTATATAAGGGACCTGATGAGTCGTTAACGATCAGTAGATGACCCAGGGGCAGTCGCGCATCCCCCACTAGCTTGAGGGCGATAAGCTCACCGTCTTTCACGTAAACCCCATGGGATTGAAGCCTAAGCTCGTTGGTGTTTATCGCAGAATCGAGCTCTTCAGGCACAGACATTGAACCAAAATAAACATTAATACGTTGCCAATTTTCATCGAACACAACGGCATATTTTACATTTTCGTAGCGGTCTAACCGTAACAGCGTCGTAGTGACTTCAAAGATATCAGGATCTGAGGCGATAAGAGGCACAAGATCACTGGCCAAATTTTCTGATAGCCCATCAAGATCCGCTCGTGTTGCTTCCAGATATAACTGTTCGTACTCCTCGACGGAGGATGCGACAACGGCAGCACACACTATCACGATCGCTACCACAGTGAGCATGGTCGTTGTGTTCTTGATGGTTCTAAACAGCATCTATCAATCCCTTATTACCGCATTACTACTATTTGTAGTCTGGTGGTCCGCTTCAATTTGACGGCTAAATACTTAAAGCAAAAATTTTGCGTTGAGGACATAAGACCCTTGAGCTCAACTTTAGCTAAATATTAATGATTATTGCAAAGTTTTTATATTAAACAATTGGTTAAGATTTATCCTAAACATTGTAGTCGACTCATCAAAGTCGACACTTGTTAAGCATCAAGTTTCGTACTTTCGATAGCAAAATCACTTATAAATTTTGTTTCACTCTCGCAACGAGTACGTCTTCAATTCACGCCTTAAACATCAAAACTGCCTCCCATCGTCCCTCGAACTACGTGATAACACTGAAACAAACGAACATTTAGGCAACATTTTTTACACAACTAACTTATTGAATTACTGAGTTAAGTTACAAGTACGGCGCAAATGTGAACATTTTGTAATCAAAAACAATTGACGATGTTAATTTGATCTGGGATTATGCTCACCAGTCGGGCATATACCCAATACAGGCATTTAGAGTAACTTGAGAGCTTATGCTCTGGTTTGTGTTGACGGTTAACGGTTGTATCGACGTTAGATGATTTCGATTTGAGATCTTTGAACCACACATTAATGACTATCACTAGGACACAATGATGTTAAAAAATAGACAAACAACATTCGTTTCGACCGCAGCCAAAAGCGCTATCAACGCATCTAACTCAAAGACCTGTAATAAACGTTCTGCATCCGTATTTAATAAACTTGGAGTCGTTGCAGCAGCGGTTATGGCCGCTTCAATACCTGCGCAAGTTAACGCTGCTACATTTCTTGATGGCTTAGTAGATGTGAACTTTTTAGCGATGCAAAACTATCAAGCGATTCAAGCTAAAGAAGGCGCATTTAGACCAGAAGATGAAGAACAGTCGTCAGGTTTTGGCCGTATTCGAGCCAACTTGATGTTTAAATTTCACATCAACGATTACATCACTGCCGATATCGACATCGCAGAAGAGCCAAATGACTTTGGTAACAATGGTGATCGAGACTTTTCATTCCACAACGATTACGCCGGAATTGAATTTGATGTATTTGGTTTAACGGAATACAAACGTGAAAACGCCGACCTGACACTTCGCTTAGGAAACATTGGCGGCTCGCCTTTTCAGTTTAAAGGCTTTCAAGACGGAGCAGACAACCAAGGCAATGCGCTTATTGGTAACTGGATGACCGACTACGCTACTGCAGAAAACGGCGCTCAGCTACGTTACAACGAACGTTTTGATAGTGGTGTAATCCGCGCTTATAACGTGACGGGTCACATTACTACTTCAAGCTTTGGTGAGGCTTTTCAAGAAGATCGCGGTTTTAATTACTTGTTACAAGGTACTCTAGAATTCACTGGCGGCTTCAAAGTCGGTTTGAACTTCTTACAGGCTAATCAGGGCGACCAACTGCGTTTTGAAAATGGTGTTGCCAGCCTTGACGGTCTAACCACTACCAATTATCGCTTCGGTGACGGTGAAAACTACAACTTCTCTGCTTCCCCTAGCAGTGAGCGTGATACTCACGTCGGTATTATGCCTGGCCTTGACCAAACAACCATTCAACTGAACTTAGCTTATCAACCGAATGCAGATACCAGCGTTATTTTGATGGTAGGCCAATCAAGCGATGATTACACCTTTGCTGATACCGAGGGTAATGCAGTTGCTGGTATTACTTATTTCGGTACTGATGGTGTAGCTGACCCCGCGGGTACCACTTTTGATTCAAACCGCGTGATTAAAGGCGAATCATCTGTCGAGTACTGGACGGTAGAAGCACAACATTACGTAATTCCCGGCAAATTCTATGTGGCTGCCCGTTATGGAGAAGCCGAAAACACCTCGGACTTAATTGCCCAAACAGACAACACAGTAGAGCGCTTACAAGTTGCAGCGGGTTACTGGTTCAACGATAAAACCCTATTGAAAGTGGAATACGTTGATCAAGACGAAGGCATTAACTCTGGCGGCCAAATTGGCGCAGGGTTTGACGGTATCACGTCAGAGATCTCAGTTAAGTTTTAAGTTAACGGCTGGCTATCGCTGGCCCTTTGAACTTCACTAGGTATTCAGATGCAAAAAAATGCGAAGAAGATTTAGTGAAACTCCTACCAAAACATAAGGGGAATGCCCGATGTTGAAAAAGATAACCAAAACCACATGTGCGGCGCTTAGCATGAGCGCAGCACTTTCTACAAGCACTGCTCTGTTTATGGCCTCAGCGGTAAATGCTGAAACCATCACCATCGCTACCGTAAACAACGGCGATATGATCACTATGAAAGAGCTGAGCTCAGATTTTGAAGCTAAGCACCCGGACATCGATCTTAAATGGGTCACGCTTGAAGAGAACATTCTGCGCCAACGCGTTACTACAGATGTGGCCACCAAAGGTGGGCAATACGATGTGATGACGATCGGTACGTATGAAGTGCCGATTTGGGGTAAGCAAGGCTGGCTCACTGAGTTAGATGGCTTAGGCCCAAATTACGATGAGGAAGACCTGTTACCTGCAATCAGAAGCGGTTTATCCCTAAATGATAAGCTTTATGCAGCCCCCTTTTACGGTGAAAGCTCTATGGTGATGTACCGTAAAGACTTGCTCGAAAAAGCAGGCCTTGAAATGCCAACCAAGCCAAGCTGGAAGTTTATTCGTCAAGCGGCCAAAGCCATGACAGACAGTGACTCAGGTGTTTATGGTATTTGTTTACGCGGTAAAGCGGGCTGGGGCGAGAACACAGCGCTTATCACGGCCATGTCGAACTCGTTTGGCGCTCGCTGGTTTGATGAAAACTGGAAGCCGCAATTCAATACTCAAGAGTGGAAAGACACCCTGCAATATTATGTTGATGTAATGGAAGAGTCAGGCCCTCCAGGTGCATCGTCAAATGGCTTTAACGAAAACCTCGCGTTATTCCAAACAGGTAAATGTGGTATGTGGATTGATGCCACAGTAGCAGGTGCATTTGTCACTAATAAGAAAGATTCTGAAGTCGCTGACAAAGTCGGTTTTGCTATGGCACCGGACATGGACCTTGGCAAACGCGGGAACTGGCTATGGGCATGGACATTAGCAGTACCGTCAAGCAGCAAAAAAGCCGATGCAGCGCAAAAGTTCATTAGTTGGGCAACGTCAAAAGACTACTCTGCCTTGGTAGCAAAAGAAAAAGGCTGGGCTGCTGTACCACCAGGCACACGCACCTCATTGTATGAGAACCCTAACTACATGGAAGCTGCCCCTTTTGCTGAAATTACTCTGGCCTCAATCGAATCGGTTGACCCGAAAAACCCTACGGTCAAGCCCGTACCTTATGTAGGTGTGCAGTTTGTCGCCATCCCGGAGTTTCAAGGTATAGGCACCGCAGTTGGTCAGCAATTTTCTGCCGCATTGGCAGGCAAGATGACAGTTGATCAAGCGCTGGCTAACGCTCAACGACTCGTTGAACGCGCCATGCGCAAGGCTCGCTACCCAAAATAGCGTTTTGCTTGGGGTAGGCGCAATGTGCTGTGCTTACCCCCTTTTTAATTCAGTAATGGGACTCAGTTATGGCGACTACACATTCACGTACGCTTGCACAGATCATGCTTTTTCCATCGGTAGTATTGCTACTAGCGTGGATGATAGTACCGCTGTGCATGACCCTGTATTTCTCGTTTTTAGATTACAACCTACTTAGCCCAGGAACAGAGGAATTCATTGGTTTTCTTAACTATGAGTTTTTCCTGACTGATCCGGCTTTCTTTGCATCATTCTTTAACACCCTGCTACTCGTTGGCGGTGTGTTGCTCATCACGATTTGTGGCGGCATCGGCTTGGCCATCTTGTTAGACCAAGCTATTTGGGGCCGAAATTACGTGCGCATTATGGTATTGGCACCATTCTTTGTGATGCCCACGGTGTCAGCTTTAGTATGGAAAAATATGCTCATGAACCCGGTTAACGGTTTGTTTGCTCACTTTGCAACGCTCATTGGCGTTGATCCGGTGGATTTCTTCGCTCAAGTACCTTTGCTATCCATTATTATTATTGTGTCTTGGCAATGGTTGCCCTTCGCGGCGCTGATTTTATTGACCGCCATCCAATCATTAGATAGAGAACAACTAGAAGCGGCCGACCTTGACGGTGCAGGCCCATTCAGCAAGTTCTTTTACATTGTGCTACCTCACCTATCCCGTGCGGTTACCGCAGTGATCTTGATTGAAACCATTTTCTTACTGTCAATTTTCGCCGAAATACTGGTCACTACCAGCGGCGGCCCTGGGTACGAATCAACCAACATTACGTATCTCATTTACACCCAATCCTTGTTGCAGTTTGACGTCGGTGGCGGCTCAGCAGGCGGAATAATCGCCGTTATTATCGCCAATATCGTGGCTATCTTCCTTATGCGCCTCATCGGCAAGAACTTAGAGGGTTAATCATGGCTATTAACAGCAGCGGTAAATCAAAATTTATTTATACCCTACTTGCGTGGACGATAAGCGCAGCGATCTTCTTTCCGATTTTCTGGACACTATTAACCAGCTTTAAAACGGAAGCGGAGGCCATATCGGCTAACCCTAGTTTGTTTATGTTCGACTGGACGCTCGAAAATTACGAGGATGTGCTGGCACGCTCTCCCTATTTCGATCACTTCTGGAATTCAGTGGTTATCTCAGTAGGTTCAAGCTTAATTGGCTTGCTGATCGCCATCCCTGCGGCGTGGTCTATGGCATTTGTACAATCAAAGCGCACCAAGAATCTATTAATGTGGATGCTCTCGACCAAAATGTTGCCCCCTGTAGGTGTGTTGATCCCGATTTATTTGTTGTTTCGTGATTTCGACTTATTGGACACCAAATTGGGCTTGGTCATTGTGATGACCCTGATCAACCTACCGATTATGGTGTGGATGCTTTACACCTATTTTCGCGAAATTCCAAACGAAATACTCGAAGCATCTCGCATGGACGGCGCCAGTATCAGCGCAGAGATATTCCACGTATTGCTGCCTATCGCACTGCCGGGAATTGCATCAACGTTACTACTTAACGTGATCCTTGCGTGGAACGAAGCATTCTGGACACTGATTTTAACCGCAGCAAACGCAGCGCCACTCACCGCGTTTATTGCCAGCTACTCGAGCCCAGAGGGCTTATTTTACGCCAAACTATCAGCGGCCTCAGCGATGGCAATCGCACCGATATTGATACTTGGTTGGTTTAGCCAAAAACAACTCGTACGCGGATTAACCTTCGGCGCGGTGAAATAGGAGAATTATCATGGGCAGTATTACATTAAAACAAGTGACCAAAAGCTTCGACGAAGTAAATGTTATCAAACCACTGGATTTAGAAATCAGAGACGGCGAGTTTATTGTGTTTGTTGGGCCATCAGGTTGTGGTAAATCGACGTTACTACGCATGATCGCAGGTTTAGAAGACACCACCAGTGGCAATATCGATATTGATGGTCAAGATGCTACAAGCACGCCCCCTGCTAAGCGTGGCCTAGCCATGGTGTTTCAATCTTATGCGTTATACCCACACATGTCGGTACGCAACAACATCGCGTTCCCTTTAAAACGCGCCAAAGTACCGCCTGCAGAAATCGAACAAAAGATTGCCTCAGCGGCCAAAATATTAAATTTAGGTGATTACCTAGACCGTAAACCAGGTCAACTTTCTGGTGGTCAGCGCCAACGTGTGGCAATTGGTCGCGCCATTGTGCGCCAGCCATCTGCATTCTTGTTTGATGAGCCATTATCAAACCTTGATGCTTCGTTACGGGTCAACATGCGTTTAGAAATTTCAGAGCTGCATAAAAGCCTGAAAACCACCATGATTTACGTGACCCATGATCAGGTTGAAGCCATGACCATGGCTGACAGAATTGCGGTATTTAATGCAGGTATTATCGAACAAGTCGGTACGCCACTAGAGCTTTATCAACATCCGGTGAATCGTTTTGTGGCAGGCTTTATTGGCTCACCAAAAATGAATTTTATTGAGTTGAAGCAAGCCAAGGAAGACGGCGCTACATGTTTAGGCGTTCGCCCTGAGCACTTTCAGATTACAGCAGATGCCGGTATTTGGTCAGGTAAAGTCGGCGTTGTTGAACACTTAGGTTCGGAAACCTTCTTACATGTGCAGGTTGATGGCGTAGGTACATTAACCGTTAAAGCTAATGGAGACTGCCCATTAAGCTATGGTGATGATATTTCACTTAGTGCCGATCAAAGCAAGATACTGCGCTTCAATGACCAAGGGATCACCTTGCCAAGCAAGGGAAATCAATAACAGCGATTTCAAACTATATCCGGCTATCAATGCACTAGTGCATCGATAGCCAACGGCCGCTAATTACCGACAAAAGAAAGGGCCGTTATGAGCATCTTTTTTTGGCAAAATTTTTATACGCAGGCAATAACTCAATCCAAGTTTAAATGATATTTGCGTGTATATTCATTTACTTAATGAGCAATTGCTGCAAAATGGGCAGAGCTGCGAGAAGTAGCTGCCCACTAAAAAAACAGTTAAACAGACGTTAATAGTGAATTAACGACAACGGTAATAATAATGGACGTAAAACAAGCATTGCCCGAATTATCTGACATACAATTGGTTATTTTCGATTGTGATGGCGTATTGATTGATAGTGAAGGATTGAGTAAGCGCGAACTACTGATTCTACTGAGCAATCTCGGTGTGGATATCTCTGATCACTACTTCGAAACCCATTTTCTTGGCCATAGTTTCGAACACGTCACGGCTAAAATATACCAAGACTTTAATGTCGCTTTGCCTGTTACTTTTCGCCCTGAATATCAAAAAGCATTGATCGCAGCATTTACTGCCGAACTGCAACCGACGTCAGGCCTAACAAATATACTTGATACCCTAGCGGTGCCGCGTTGCATTGCCACGAGTAGTTCACCAACTCGTGTGGGGCATGCCATGTCGGTTACTGGGTTAGGTCGCTACTTTGCACCGCATATTTTCACAGCTTCACAAGTGGAAAACGGCAAACCGGCGCCAGACCTGTTCTTATACGCTGCCAATAAAATGGGTGTTGATGCCCAGCATTGCTTAGTGATTGAAGACTCACCCGCGGGTGTGCAGGCAGCAAAAGCGGCTAACATGCATGTGATCCGGTTTGCCGGCGCCAGTCATATGGAGCCTTGGCGCAGAGCGAAAGCTCCCCTGACCGACGATGTTACCACCATTGCACAGTGGCAGGACCTTTACACACTTGCTCCTGCATTAACTACTCATAAAGAAATCGAGAGGTAACCGTGGTTAAGCTTTCCAACGCCGAAAACAGACGATTAGATGATGCCGCTCGCGCTGGCTGGATGTACTACGTTGCTGGAAATACCCAAGATGAAATAGCCAAAAAGCTAGGGGTATCACGTCAATCGGCCCAGCGCATGGTTGCCTTATCCGTTAGCGAAAAGCTAGTCAAAGTCAGACTCGATCACCCCATTGCTAAGTGCATGGATTTAGCCGATAAAATTGCCAGCCGCTTTGGTTTACAATCCTGCGAAGTGGTGCCGAGCGATCCTAGTGACCCCTCATCAACCGTGGGTTTAGCGCAGGCAGGCGCGAACGAGATTGAACGTCACTTAAAATCTGAACAGCCAAAAACATTGGCCATGGGCACCGGGAGAGTGCTTCGAGCATGCGTTGATGAATTAGCGCCTTTAAATTGTCCCGACCATAGGGTTGTGGCGCTATTGGGTAATATGGCGTCAGATGGTTCTGCCTCCCCTTATGATGTAGTAGTTCGTATGGCTGAGCGAGTGAACGCCAAGCATTACCCCATGCCATTACCTGTATTACCTGAAACCGTTAAAGCAAAAAATCAGTTACATGCCATGCCGCACATCGCGCAAAACATGCAACTGGCTCAGCAGGCTGACGTAACCTTTGTTGGCGTAGGCAATTTAGGCGCGAATTCACCGCTACATCTCGATGGTTTTGTGACCCCAAAGGAGTTAGATGAGTTGCAAGCGGGCGGCGCTGTGGGTGAAATGATCAGCTGGGTGTTTGATAAAAACGGCAAATTACTTGACTGCGCGATCAACCAACGTGTGGCGAGTACGCCGCTTATTGTCGGCTCTGACAAATTAGTATTTGCGTTGGCAGCAGGGGAAGAAAAAGTATACTCCATTTTAGGTGCGTTACGCTCAAAGCTAGTGAATTCGCTGATCACTAACGAATATACCGCCGAGCGCTTACTCAGTATCGATTAAAGCTTGGCTTGCCAGCAGCGCTCACAGCTAATAACGCGGACACGAAAAAAGGGACCTTTTGGTCCCTTTTTGATGTTTGATACCTTAAAACTAAGGTTGATTACTTCTTTTTGACCACAAACGTCATTGCGTTCACTTCAGGTAAAGTCGGTAATGCCGTCATCGCACCAATTTTGGCGCACACTAAGCCACTGACCTTACCAGCGAATTCGATAAACCCTTTAAATTCGTCTTGATAGAAGTTTTGGCTTTGAGCGCTGTTAGCCATTTGAAACAAAATCGCGCCAATAAACGAGTCACCTGCCCCCGTGGTATCAACCGCGTTGATTTCATACGCCGGCACAATATACTGCTGGCCGTTTTGTGAAATTAGGCAACCCTCTGGGCCAAGAGTAACCAACACTACTTTCACACCTAGGTCATGAAAATGTTGGCAGCCTGCTGCCATATCGTCTTGTTGTGATAATAAAACTAACTCTTCATCACTGACTTTGACCATGTCTGCCAAGGCGAAGTAGGTATTACAGATTTCTCTAAATTCGGCATCACGGCCGCGCCATAAATCCACGCGATAATTTGGATCGAAACAAATAACATTGCCATTTTTCTTACCTTGCTGAGCTAAGCGTAAATAGCTATCCCCTAGCTCACCGCCCAGCAACGCTGTGGCTGAACCGAGGTGTAATATTGAATCATCTAATAGAGTGTTAATAGTTGAATCATCGAGACTGAGTTGTTCATCAGCACCGCGGTTAAACGCGAATTCTCGCTCGCCGTTATCCCCTAATGACACAAACGCCAGAGTCGTGGATGAAGATAAAGAAGCCACTTGGTCAGTATTAACGCCATACCCTTTTACTTCGTTAATTAAAAACTCACCGAATGGGTCATTGCCTACAGAGCCGACCAAAACAGCATCGCCACCTAACTTCCCAATACAGGCAGCCACATTGGCCGGTGCCCCACCGGATTTTTTCACGTAATTAACGCCGTTCACCAAACCTTTGTTGGTATCTGTACACACAAAATCGATGAGCATTTCACCAATGCAAACTATCTTCATAACTTTCTTCCGTATAAAAATCGTAAAAAATTGATTTGACGAGAAACGTCTTAAGGGACTTCGAACGTGTCGGTATTACACCCTTTTGCATATTAGCTGCACTTGTTTCGCTTAAATAAATTCATTAGCGAAAAATCACCAATGACACTTAACAAAACGTGTTCGTTTTTCGTGGCCTGAACTGACTGTGATTATACCTACAAGCTAAAGCAATTAACATCTTTGCAGCCCTTTGTTTCTGTATAAATCAACATAATTTATATGATAAAAAAACGGGCCAGATTTGAGATAAACTGACCAACTAATATCGAATATGAATGCATCATGTAATAACCTAACTTTTAGCCGAAGTTAGCTGCATAATATCCAATTTTAATCGATTTTAAGCACATCAATTATATTGACTAAGATTAGCGCAAGCATCATTAAGAGTTGAAGCGGTGACAAAAGAGGCACTGCCTATTCGAAGACGTAGAATAGGCAGATAAATACGGACAGCGAACTGTGCTAGTGGGTTACACGTTGTGAATTACGCGTTGTGAATTACACATAGCGGATGATGAGTGAAGACTAAGAATTGCGCGGGAAACTCTTTAACGCCATGTGAGCGACTTCCACTAATTGCTCTTCAGTTGCCCCGCTGCTTGCCTGAATAGCAATGCCATTAATGACGGTACATAAATAACGAGCCAATGCTTCTGAATCTTCATCCTTTGATAAGTCACCTTGTTTTTTGGCCAGTTCGAAACGGTCACGTACTTCTGATTCACTTTGTTGACGGCGGCTAATGAGTACTTCCTTGACGCCTGCTGCCGCTTCACTGCATGCCAAAGCGCCTTGCACCATGACACAACCCTGTGGATGAGATGTATCAGACATACTTTGCGCTGCACCTAGCAACATAAACTTAGCGACGTCATAGGCTGTAGCTTGCTCTAAAGCGGGTTTGAAAAAACCACAAGGGCGGCTTTCATAAAATTCGATAGCCTTTAAAAATAGCTGTTCTTTATTGCCGAAGGCAGAATACAAACTGGGTTTGTTGATCCCCATAGCGCTGGTTAAATCAGACAGAGAGGCACCGTCATATCCTTTGGTCCAAAATACGTCTAACGCTTTTTCAAGCGCGGCCTGCATGTCAAAAGCTCTAGGTCTTCCTACAGTGGCGGTACAACTAACAGCACTCATTTTTTAGCTCCTGATGTAAATATGGTCACATAGTAAACAGGTAAGTAACCCTTGTCTACATAGGGTTATATACCCTTTAGTACAATACAAGTAGTCCGCATGATGTGCAGGATTAGGCAAGATTACTGAAGTTTTCGACATTCAGATAAAACGTTTGCCTGCGTATTATGTACCGTGTGGTTAGGCACTCTAGTCTACACAAAGTTCAAGTCTCATTGCTTTTCTCAAGTACATGACTGCGCGTTATTCGCGACCTATAAAAAACTGATATTAAATAGAATCAAAATAACTTACCACTCGGTACAAAAATAGATTGACTAAATACCGTTCATCTATATTCTTACCGACCAGTACATAAATAACAACGTTTATTAAGAACAACATTTTGAACCAGGTTAAATCAAAGGAAATAAATCTTATGAGCACAAAACACGCTTTTAAAAGTTGGCTACTTGGCGGGATCGCCAGCGTTGTGTTGGTTGCTTGTGGCAACCCAGACGAATCAAACCAACCTGCGGCCCCAATTGCACCGCAAGTGAGTGTGGCCCAAGTCGTCAATGAACGTATTACCGAGTGGGACGAATTCACCGGTCGCTTACAAGCACCGCAAACTGTCACCCTAATGCCACGTGTATCTGGTTACATTGAAAACGTATTGTTTGAAGAAGGTGCAGTTGTTGCCAAGGGTGACGTTTTATTTCAAATCGATGCACGCCCTTTTAAAGCCGAAGTTGATCGCTTAAAAGCAGAATTACAAAGTGCAAAAAGCGCTGCGATTCAAGCGCAAAATGATTTCGACCGCGCCAAGACACTTAGCGAACAACGCGCCGTTTCTATCGAAATATTAGATGGACGCTTAGCACGTAAACAACAAACTGCTGCCACGGTTGCCTCGGTATCTGCTGCATTAGAACGCGCCGAGTTAGATTTATCTTACACCCAAGTCACTGCGCCAATCGCTGGCCGCGTGTCTTACGCACTCATCACCGAAGGTAACTTTGTCAACGCAGGGCAAAGCCAGCTTACGAGCTTGGTTTCAATGGACAAAATGTACGCCTACTTTGATGTAGACGAGCAAACTTACTTAAAGTACGCCCAATTAGCAGAATCAGGCCAACGCTCTGATACCCGCGATGCAACAAGTAATCCCGTTTACATGGCACTTGCCAACGGTGCGAACTTTTCTCACACCGGCAATATCGATTTTGTTGATAACGCCGTCAACCAGCAGACCGGTACCATTCGTATTCGCGCCACCTTTGCCAATGATGATCATACTTTACTACCAGGCTTGTTCGCTCGGGTAAAACTGACGGGTAGCAATTCATATCAGGGAATTTTAATCGATGAAAAGGCCATTGGTACCGATCTCAATAGAAAGTTTGTGCTACTCGTTAACCAAGACAACGTATTGGAATACCGTAACGTGGTATTAGGCGAAAAAATTAACGGTTTACGCATAGTGGCTGATGGCTTATCGCCTGCAGACACCATAGTCGTCAACGGTTTACAGCGCGTTCGTCCCAGCATGAAAATTCAACCGAAAATCGTCGATATGACCTCACAAGAAGCCCTGACTGCTTTACGTCAGCAACAGAAATTACTTGACCAAACCAGCAATGAATTGACTGCTCAAGCAGACAATGATTCAGCTGAACGCGGTTAAGGGAGGCAATCATGTTTTCGCAGTTTTTTATACGCCGCCCCATATTTGCGGCCGTTATCTCGCTGATTTTCTTTATCGTAGGGGCCATTTCTGTTTGGCAACTGCCGATAACAGAATATCCGGAAGTGGTTCCCCCGACTGTGGTCGTGACCGCTAACTACCCAGGTGCAAATCCAAAAGTGATTGCCGAGACAGTGGCATCACCTCTTGAACAGGAAATTAACGGTGTGGAGAACATGTTGTACATGTCTTCTCAGGCCACCTCTGATGGCACTATGACACTCACCATTACATTTGCCATTGGTAGCGATGTAGACTTGGCGCAAACTCAAGTGCAAAGCCGTGTTGAACGTGCCAAGCCGCGTCTTCCTGAGGAGGTCCAACGCCTTGGTGTTGTGACCGAAAAATCATCACCAGATTTAACCATGGTGGTGCATTTAACCTCTCCTGATGAACGCTACGACATGTTGTATTTGTCTAACTACGCGGTACTGAACGTCAAAGACGAGCTCGCTCGCATTAACGGGGTTGGCCAAGTGCGCGTATTCGGTGCTGGCGATTACAGCATGCGTGTATGGCTAGACCCAAATAAAGTGGCTGCATTGGGCTTGTCTCCAGCGAATATTGTTTCGGCTATTCGTGAGCAAAACCAACAAGCTGCTGCTGGGAGCCTAGGTGCTCAGCCTAGTGGCGACAGCGACTTTCAGCTGTTAATTAATGTTAAAGGTCGCTTGACGGATGTAGAAGAATTTGAGGACATCATTGTTAAAGTGGGCGAACAAGGCCAAATTAGCCGCTTAAAGGATGTTGCACGCGTTGAACTTGGCGCATCAACTTATGCCCTTCGTTCTATGCTCGATAATAAAGACGCTGCCGCCATGCCTGTATTTCAAGCATCTGGCTCTAACGCGATCCAAATTTCTGATGATGTACGCAGCAAGATGGCTGAGCTATCTAAAAGCTTCCCTGAAGGTTTGAGTTACGACATCGTTTACGACCCAACCGTATTTGTGCGAGGCTCAATTGAAGCCGTGGTTAAAACCTTGTTCGAAGCCCTACTATTAGTGGTATTGGTTGTGGTGCTGTTCTTACAAACGTGGCGCGCCTCGATCATTCCTTTGGTCGCAGTTCCTGTATCTCTGGTTGGCACCTTTGCCTTCATGCATCTGTTAGGCTTTTCACTTAATGCCTTATCGTTATTCGGCTTGGTACTCGCCATCGGCATTGTAGTAGATGACGCCATCGTGGTGGTTGAAAACGTTGAGCGCAATATCGCAGATGGCTTATCCCCTATCGCTGCAACCCAAAAAGCCATGAAAGAAGTCACTGGCCCTATCGTTGCTACCACCTTGGTTCTAGCGGCAGTATTTATTCCAACGGCATTTATGTCAGGTCTAACGGGGCAGTTTTACAAGCAGTTCGCCCTGACCATTACAATTTCAACCTTTATCTCGGCGATTAACTCGCTAACGCTAAGCCCTGCGTTATCAGCCTTATTGCTTAAAAGTCATGACAGCAAGAAAGATGCCCTGACCCGAGGCATGGACAAACTGCTCGGCGGTTGGTTATTTAACCCATTTAACCGCTTCTTCACTCGTTTATCAGACGGCTACGGCTGGGTCGTTAAAAAAGTTCTGCGCTTTGGTGTTCTGGTTGGTGTGATTTATATCGGCTTGGTTAGCTTAACCGGTTTGCAATTTGCCACCACGCCTACGGGCTATGTACCCGGCCAAGACAAACAATATCTAGTGGCATTTGCCCAGCTACCTGATGCAGCCTCGCTTGATCGCACAGAAGAAGTCATTAAAGAAATGTCTCGCATTGCGCTGGAGCAACCCGGAGTGGCCAACTCAGTTGCCTTCCCAGGTTTGAGTATTAACGGCTTCACCAACAGCACCAACAGCGGTATCGTTTTTACTCCTCTTGATGACTTTGCTGATCGCACAGACCCGTCATTGTCAGCAGGTGCCATTGCAGCAGCGCTCAATCAGAAGTTTGCCGCCATTGAAGATGCATACATTGCTATTTTCCCGCCGCCGCCGGTACAGGGCTTAGGCACCATAGGTGGCTTTAGGCTGCAAATTCAAGATCGCGCCAATTATGGTTATGACGAGCTATACAAAGTCACCATGCAGGTAATGCAAAAAGCGTGGGCGACGCCTGAACTAGCCGGAGTGTTCTCTAGCTATCAAATCAACGTGCCTCAGCTAGATGTAGACATTGATCGCACCAAGGCTAAGCAGCAGTCTGTTTCGCTTGATGAGCTATTCACTACTTTGCAAGGTTACATGGGCTCGGTATACGCCAATGACTTCAACCAGTTTGGGCGTACTTATCAAGTCAATGTGCAAGCGGATGAGCAATTCAGACAAACGCCTGAGCAAATTGCCCAGCTCAAGGTACGTAACAATAAAGGTGACATGGTACCCATCGGCTCGTTTATTAACGTGAACAATACCGCTGGCCCTGACCGCGTGATGCACTACAACGGCTTTACCACCGCTGAAATTAATGGCGGCGCAGCACCAGGCTTTAGCTCAGGTGAAGCACAAGCTGCAATTGAAAAAATCTTAGCGCAAACCTTGCCCAACGGCATGACCTACGAGTGGACAGAATTAACCTATCAACAAATATTGGCGGGCAATGCAGGCATGTATATCTTCCCGTTGATCATCCTGTTGGTATTCATGGTGTTAGCCGCTCAGTACGAGAGTTTAAGCTTACCTTTGGCGATCATTTTGATCATTCCGATGACGTTACTATCAGCGTTAAGCGGCGTACTTATCGCCGGAGGCGACAACAATATATTCACCCAAATTGGCTTTATTGTGCTGGTAGGACTGGCAACCAAAAACGCCATTTTAATTGTTGAGTTCGCCAAAGAATTGCAAGACGAAGGGAGTACCGCTTATGAGGCAATCCTTGAAGCTGGCCGCTTACGGTTGCGCCCAATATTGATGACCTCTATCGCATTCATTATGGGGGTAGTGCCAATGGTGTTCTCAAGTGGCGCAGGCTCTGAGATGCGCCAAGCCATGGGCGTTGCTGTGTTCTCAGGCATGATCGGGGTCACCGTGTTTGGTCTACTTCTTACCCCATTATTTTACTACGTGCTCGCTAGAAGAGGCGAGCGTCAATCTAACAACGCCCTAGTAAACACCGCCAAACAGGAGGCTGACCATGGGTAACATGTTAAAAATAGGCACACTCACAGGGCTTATCGTTGCCCTTAGTGCCTGCGCAGTAGGCCCGGATTATCAGGCGCCTTCTAACGTTAACGATATCGAGCTTACAGATACGTATGAGCAAGCGGAAAAGCTAACTAACTGGTGGCAAGCCTTCGGTGACGAAGATTTAAATCATTTAATTGATGAAGCGCTTAAAGAAAACCGGACGCTGTTTCAGGCTCAAGCTAACGTGTTGCGTGCATATGCAATATTTCGTGATAGCCAGAACGACTTATTGCCAAAGGGTACGTTAGACGCAGGTTATTCAGCCTCAAAAAACCAGACAATGCTTAAGTCTGACGACGATACTATTTTACGTGGCTACAACACGGGAGCTAACCTCACTTGGGACGTCGATTTGTTTGGCAAGGTGCGACGCGCCGTTGAGGCATCATTGGCCGACGCGGAACAAGCCGACATTTTGTGGCATGACGCCCAATTACAAATTATCAGCCAAGTAGCCGCTAGTTACGGTGACTATCGCGGTGCGCAATTCCGCTTGAAAGTGGCCGAGCAAAACTTAGCGAACTTACGCCAAACCCGCACCATTGTAAAAGCACGTTATCAAGCTGGGTTTGCCTCTGAGTTAGAAATGGCGCGTATTAATGCCCAAGTTTTCGAAGTTGAAGCCACAGTACCGCAAATGCGTACCCTGCTCGCCCGTGCAGATGCGACTTTGTCAGCATTACTGGCTAAAAAGCCCGGTGAGTTAGTGCTGAATGCGCAGCCAGAGTTACCGCAGCTATCGCAACCTGTCGCGTTAGTTCCTGGTGAAAACTACCTGCGTTACCGTGCTGATGTGGCAAGCTCTGAGCGCGCATTAGCGGCCAGTACTGCACGCATTGGTGTGGCCACCGCAGATTTGTACCCGAACGTATCGGTCAGCGGCTTCTTGGGCTTTTTGTCTGGCCCGGGCTTAACCTTAGGCGGTGATACTAGAAGCTGGAGCGTCGCCCCTACAATCAGTTGGCAAGCAGCTGATTTGGCTTCGGTCAAGGCGCGTATTCGTCAGGCTAATGCCAGCACTGATATCGCCTTAGCGCAGTTCGAGCAGCAAGTGTTTGATGCTCTAGCCGATATGCAGTTTTCACTGCAAAGCTATAACTTTAGCCGCCAGCAAGAGCAAAGTACGCATCACCAATGGCAGGCAAGTGAAAAGGCCATGACCATAGCACGTCAACGCTTTGAAGCAGGAAGCGGAGAGTTTCTTGAATTATTGGAAGCTCAACGTGATGCCCTACAGAGCAGAGATCAACTTGCCTTGCTTGAACAACAAAGTTTCAATCGGTTAGTCGATGTATACCGTGCATTCGGTGGTGGTATCAGCGTTATTTAAGCGTGAAAACTACAATTGCTGTGGGACAAGTCAACGTAATGACAAAAGCCGGATATGGATCCGGCTTTTGTGCGTGCGCTCTGCCTCGCTTGAAACACGATAGCTTACGCGGCTTATTCTTTAGCAAAGGTATTTTGCTTGCGGTTTAACGCCCTTAAAAGACTTGTCAGCAATAGTATTAGCAACGTCAATTGCAAAATATTTTATCGTGTTTCGCAACAACTCCCAGTAAGGGGAAGAACGTGTAAGTAAAGGATGTTAGCGTGCAGCCAATAGACCAGCACTGGCCGTGGCGAAAATTTCAGTATCGTTCATGGCTTTGCTGACCAACATGGCTCCTTCTAATAAAGACAAGGTAGCAATCGCTTGGCCCTTAGCGGCTTGCTCGCTCGCGCCGTCTGCTTGCTGGTAAGCTTGGGTTAGCCAGGTAATATTTCGCTCGAAGAATCGCTGCGTTTGCGCTTTCACCTTTTCAGGTAGGCCGTCGGTTTCAGCGCCGAGTAAGCCACAAAGGCACATTTTTTTGTCTTCAGTTAGCGCGCACTGAAATTGCTGCAAATACACTTCAATAGGTTTTTTACCCTCAGCAATTAACACTTCTGGCGCACCTAAATGGGTTAAGAAGTTATCTGTATATTGGCGCGCCAATTCAGCGCCTAAATCCGCTTTGGTCGGGAAGTGATAATGCACACTTGAGCTTTTAATGCCGATTTCGTCGGCCAATTCACGAAAGCTAAAGTTGTTGTAACCACCGGTTCTTACCTTAGCTTCAGCGGCCTTAAGTAAAAGTTGTTTCTTGCTCATAAGCGCTCCTGTTTGGCATATTATCTATCAGTAGATACATGGGTACAAGTCGCTAAATACTAATTGAGCTGGTGCCGCCCTATCATCTGTTTGGTACCGTTTCTGAGGGTATCCCCCTTAAACTCTTCAGAAGCATAGCAGGTTAACCTCATCCACAAAAAATTGTATGCAATTGAATTAATAAGATAAAAACTCTAAACCTAGAGCGTTTCGTGTTTTTTGCAGAGCAAAGTAAACCCTAAAGTCGTTGACAAGAGTTAGCTCAATCACTATAACTACCTACCAGTAGGTAGATTAATACAATTAGTACTACCAAAGTGAATAGCATCAGTCTCACTAGCCCAAGATCACCAAAAGTGATTAAGCCTTTAACAAACTGTACTAAATAACAAAGAGATAGCCATGATCATATATGACGTTGAGAACTTCCCTAACCCGCTTCGCGTACGTATCGCATTAGCTGAGAAAAACGCCCTTGATAGCGTGACTTTTAAACCAGTGGACTTGATGAATGCTGAGCACAGAAGTGCAGCCTTTTTACGCAAAAACCCCTTTGCCGGTGTACCCGTGCTCGAACTAGACGACGGCACTTATCTCTCTGAATCCCCAGCGATCACTGAATACATTGATCATCATTTTGCTGGCCCTTCATTGACCGGTGAAACCCCCAAAGAGCGTGCAGTCATCAGCATGATGCAGCGCCGCGCTGAAACCCAAGTGCTTGACGCTATTGCCACTTACTTTCATCATGCAACCGACGGTTTAGGCCCTGAGTTAGAAACGTATCAAAATAGTGATTGGGGTCAAAAACAACATGCACGCGCAATGGCAGGTTTAGCTTATTTTGACAGTGTATTGGCCGAGCATAGCTATGTAGCGGGTGAGGCATTTACGATGGCCGACATTACCCTGTGGTGTGGCTTGGTATTCGGTAGTTTTTGTGATGTCGGTATTCCTGCCAACTTAACGCACTTGCAAGCATGGCGCGACCGAGTTGCTAAACGCCCGAGTATTGCAGCTTAATACGCCAGAAACGATATGATTGATACATCGATAGGAGCCTATATATGAATATTAATGCCGATTTTAGCCAGCGTGTCGTTGTTCACAGCCAAAAGCAGCCTTGGGTAGCATCACCGATGCCAGGGGTTGACCGTAGGCCGCTTGATCGCGTTGGTGATGAAGTCGCTCGGGCAACCACTATAGTGCGCTATGCACCAGGCAGTGAATTTTCGCCTCATGTGCATACCGGCGGCGAAGAATTCATCGTGCTTGAGGGCGTGTTTCAAGATCAGCATGGTGACTTTCCTGCAGGCTCCTATATTCGCAACCCTCCTCAATCGTCACATAAACCTGGCTCTGATGAAGGCTGCGTAATTTTTGTAAAGCTATGGCAATTCAACCCAGATGACAGATTACACGTGAACGTACCTGCCAGAGCAGATGACGCTGCATCATCATTTGAATTTAACCCGCCCGCGACAGGCGTAATAAGCAAAGTACTCTATCGTGATGAGTATGAAGTCGTCAGCGTATATGAATTAGCGCCCAACAGTGTGCTTGAGCTTAAAGCCAGCAAAGGCCTTGAGGCCCTAGTGCTTACAGGCGAAATTAGCGAAGGCGGCGACACTCTAGAAAAGCACAGCTGGCTGCGCCTGCCCACAGACAGTCAATTCAAAGCTAAAGCCGGTAAATCCGGCGCAAGGGTATGGATAAAAACCCAGCATCTGCCGTTTGTAGACGAGCAAATAGCGCGTGTTCAAAACGCTAAATAGTAATGACTGGCAGGTTTGCACGACCGTTACAGGCTTAGATGGTTACAGGGTTTTGCAGCTGCAGGGTTGATTGCACGTGTGAGAGAAAATAAAAGAGAAGAAAAAAGTAGGGCTTGAGTGAGCGTGACACCGACTCTGCCCATTTTGCCCATTCTGTTAGCGAACTCGGTCTTTCGATGAGCCAAACAGAAAATCAAACCAAATCGATGCGGTGTCGCTGCGATCTTTCTGATGGCGCGCCTTTGCTCGGGTGTCGATACAAGAATCAAAGGTTGAATCTAAGACTCTACCTTTATCAGCACCTCGTTTATCAACAATATCCCAACAATCAGCGATATCTTTCGATTCACTCGTAACACTGCAACCCGTAAGCACAACTGAAAAAAGGCTGATTAATAATACATTTTTCACGGTTAATCCTTTAAAGCTCATTACAGGCAAAGCAAACGAAAGCGTTATGTTAGTCACTTGCTGTTCACTCGGTTTTTTGCTGTTATTTTTTAATTGTCTTTGCAGGAGCAATGAGTTGCTCCATCGTTATTTTCCCACTGCGAATAGTTGATTTTGCCACATCGATTTCGAATAAGATTGCACTGCCCTTTGCTATGACCAAGGTTAATCCCCCCGCCATAAAATATCGCCTCTTCTGCAACTTGTTGTTTGAAAGGAAGCGTTGAGCAACTCCCTACAGTAAACGATATCAATAAGATGAATAATTTTACTATCTGCATAAACTACCTTGTATGAAAAATGCTCCCATTAGCCGAAGGTTTCTAATTTAATAATCAATTTCAGCACTTTTGCTCTGTTATTACATCTTAATTTTAAACTGCCGTATTCTGTGCTGATTACACCACTCTTGCTGCACTACACCCTACCGGTTTCTTAAAACTGGTAACCAACTTGAAGGAAGCCACCAAACTTTGACTCAACGCTTGCATTAGTCGCGTGAAATGAAACGCCAAATGTTGCCCCTCTTCGATTTATGCCATTCATAAAATAGGTATAGCTGATGCCCGCTCCATAAATATTATCGTCATGGTAATACACCTCTATTCCTTCGGTCGTCGATGCTCTACTAAAATATGACTCTCGCCCTACCAAGCCAGCATAGACGCCAAAACCATGCTTATTGGAATCGAAGTCAAATAAGTCTGTATTAATCCAACCTGCTCCAAACCCACAAGTTGAACCGAGACGAGAGCTATACTCGACACAGCCGACAGAAATATATTTCAAATCATTTTCAGACAGTAACGACAGATTGGCCCCGATACCTGTGTACATCGAACCTATACCTATGCCAATTGAAAAGTCTTTATCTTGGGTTTCTTCTGCGAAGCAATTTAACGATATAAAAGGAATAAGCAGCGCTAATTTTTTCAAAATATGTCCTTATGTTTTGAGAGTGGCAACAAGAGAAGGACACAGTTTTAGAAATACAGGGTTGAATATTTGGAGCCCCTACCTCTCGTTAGAAGAGGTGTTTTAGCATAAGATAAAACGCATTGCACAGGTTAAATTAATTACCATCAAAAAGACAAAGCTACGAGAATGACGAATGTCCCAATCACTTGCTATCTAACAATAATTAGAATTACTCGACATATAAGCGGTATCGCTCTGCCGTTCAAATATAGCTCCCATCCTTTTAGCGATAACAAACTACCGCTTCCATTTATCAATTTAGAGTTTCGCGCAAATGACTCAGGCTGAGAACAGCAGTAATCAAGAGAACAGCAGCAAAGTAATCAAAACAAGTGAGTAATCAAGACACCCATGATAAAAATGGTCGAGTAATCAAGACACCCATGATAAAAATGGTCAATTTTCAGGGCTGAACTAGACTTGATTGGTGTCTCATTTATATCAGGTCGATGGATTATGCCTCAACCTCGAAAAAGCCAAATCAGTTTAATCGATACCCCTTATTACCATTGCGTTTCCCGGTGTGTGCGGAACAAATCCAGTAATCAAGACACCCATTATAAAAATGGTCAATTTTCAGGGCTGAGCTACACTTGATTGGTGTTTCATTTAGTCAGGTAGATGGATTATGCCTCAACCTCGAAAAAGCCAAATTAGTTTAATCGATACCCCTTATTACCATTGCGTTTCCCGCTGCGTAAGGCAGTCGTTCTTGTGCGGAGTCGATACGCATTCTGGGCAAAGTTACGAGCATCGCCGAGGCTGGGTTGAAGCGCGCTTGTTGTTTTTGTCTACGGTATTCGCCATAGATATTTGTGCCTATGCGGTCATGAATAATCACACGCATGTGGTGCTATGTGTGAATAAAATAATGGCTGACAATTGGAATAGCGATGAAGTGTTGAGGCGCTATCACAAGCTACACAGAGGCACTTTGCTGACTCAGAAGTTTATGAATGGCGATACGCTGAGCCAAGGAGAGCTAATCACCTTTGATGAGACCGTTGAAACCTATCGGCAACGTTTGTATGACATAAGCTGGTTTATGCGTGACTTGAATGAATATATTGCTCGCGAAGCCAATAAAGAGGATGGCTGCACTGGTCGTTTCTGGGAAGGACGATTTAAATCACAAGCCCTATTAGATGAGAGTGCGGTCTTAGCGTGTATGGCCTATGTGGACTTGAATCCCATTCGTGCAAAAATGGCAAAAACACCCGAAACGTCAAAACACACCAGTATCAAAAAGCGCATTCACGCCATTAAAAACCAACAACCACAACCGAACGTGTTAATGCCGTTTGTAGGTAATCCTCGTGAAGAAATGCCTCAAGGTATCGCATATTCACTCAAAGACTATTGTGAATTGGTAGACACGACAGGCCGATGCATTCGTGATGACAAGGCCGGTCATATTGATAACACTCACAGTCCTATTCTACAAAGATTAGGCCTAGACGCTGCTCAGTGGTTAACATTAACAACTGAGTTCGAAAAACACTTCTGCTACGCAGCAGGTGCGGAGCAAATGATGAATGCATTTAAACGCCATACCCACCATCAACGGCTGCGAGGAATGACCAAAGCGAGAGAATTATTAAAGCGCGCATAAACCTGATTTGACCAAATTCACACGATACGCAACATCTCGTGCCTTTTACATGTCCGTAAAAGACTGTTTTTTTCCTTCTCTATCTTCGCAGTCAAATCTCCCAATAAAGTCCCCAGCCATCCAGGTTAAAAGAGGGGGTGTTTAGCTGTAAGTTAATACTTGCTAGCCAAAAAAACAAAGACGATTTTTTAAAGAATTTATCATGGGTGTCTATATGAAAACTCTATTGAAAGAATTTATTATGGGTGTCTATATAAAAACTCTTCCCTATCTTCGCAGTCAAATCTCCCAATGAAGTCCCCAGCCATCCAGGTTAAAAGAGGGGGTGCATAGCTGTAAGTTAATTCTTGCTAGCCAAAAAAAACAAAGACGATTTTTTAAAGAATTTATCATGGGTGTCTATATGAAAACTCTATTGAAAGAATTTATTATGGGTGTCTATATAAAAACTCTAAGTCGCTCAGTTTTTTATTCAAATATTAGGAAAGCTAATTAATATTTGTAGACCATCATAAACTCTAGACAAAAAAACACCCGCCGAAGCGGGTGTTCTATTTAGCTTTGTAGCACTATTTCTATGCGTTGCCGCCTTGCTCTGTGGTTTTCAGCATATCAACAACGGTTTTTACGTCGTTGGTATTCTCAGCAATCTTGATCGCCAACTGGCGCTCTGCGTCTGTATCAACCGTGCCAGAAAGGGTCACTTCACCCATTTTTGATTCGACTTCAATTTCCAAGCCGCTCACTTCTGATTCAAACATTAAACGGGTTTTTACTACCGTTTCAATTTTCGCATCGTTAAGAGTCTGCATGACCTCGCCGTCTTGCTCTTCATCTAACTCTTGGATGACCGTCAACTGATTATCGACATCGGTTACACCATCAAGTGACATAACGAGCTCTGACGCTAGCGCTTTGTCGACTTCGCGGTCAACTTTACCTGTTAGGGTGACTTTGCCGTTTTTAACATCTGTGTTGATGTCAAACGAGTCAAGGTTGCCATTAAGCATTAATGTGGTTTCGGCTTTACCGTCAATCCAAGCGTCGCCCGCTGTATCTTTCCAAGTATTCTCTGCATTCGCAGCTAGAGAGGCTGTACCAAGTGTGGCGGCTACTAATACTGAAATGATTGAATTTTTCATAAATATCTCCTTTTTAAGATTCGAAGTAATTAATGCCAATTCAATGCCAACCAGTTAATCCATTGATTTTAAGTAACTTTATTCCATCTTAGTCACACTTTCACATCATCACTTGTGAAATTTATTACCAGGGACTTGTAAATAATTCTTTAATAATACCGAGACTTTCTGACCATTTTTACTTGATGATTGGAGGTTGAAGGTGAAAGTGAAGATTGAGTAAGCGTTAAAACGTAAAATGGCCCTACTACACACATGAAAACGCCTCTAACTCAAAAGAGGCAGAGGCGTTTTTTATTTTTCACTGAACGATTAATGATTTACGGGGGTTGGTACAAATCGACCTCAGGTTAAGACTTTCGTGAGCACGTAATAGGTATCTTTACCAGTCTGGTGCGAAGTCAGGGTCAACAATACGTTCTTGAGGTTCAATGCCATCGATTTTTTCGATTTCTTCGGCAGTTAACATCATTTGCTTAGCCGTGAGATTGTCACGCATGTGGTTCACATTGGTGGATGAAGGGATCGCCACGATTTTCTTATGACTTAACCACGCTAATGCGACCGCAGATGATGTTGTATCGTGGGCACTGGCGATGTCATTCAGTATGTCATTTTCCATCACTTTACCCACACCTAGGGGCATGTATGCGGTTACTTGAATGTTGTTGCGTTGGCAGTATGCCACCAGCTCTTTGTTTTGAAAGTTAGGATGTACCTCGATTTGATTGGTCAGAATATGATCTTTACCTAAAATCGACAGGGCTTCATCAAGCTGGCTTTGGGTGAAATTGGACACACCGATATGTCTCGTCAGACCGCGCTCTTTGCACGCCTTTAGTTCCTTAAGATATTCTGCCATCGATACCTTGTTGTCCGGTGACGGCCAGTGAATGAGCAGTAAGTCAACATAATCGGTATTGAGCTGAGTCAGACTATTTTGCACGCTCGTTATAAATTTATCGGCACTGAGGTTATCAAACCACACTTTAGTCGTGACGAAGAGCTCACCTCTAGAGATTTTAGAGGCGGAAATAGCATCACCGACTTCAGCTTCATTTTCATAAGCTTGTGCGGTATCAATATGACGGTAACCCACATCAAGCGCGTTCTCTACCGCCAGTTTGGCATCATCCCCTTTTAGGCGATATGTACCGAATCCTGGAGTCGGTATTGTTGGCGTAGCGAATGTTGATGAATTCATAAATCAGTCCTTCTGTTGGAGCGCTGACTTTGAGCAAGACAACGCGGTGAACATGTGGATTAACCTATTCGAATACCATGCCAAAAAGTAACCAATTGATATGTATAGAATAAACAATAAGAGATGTGAGATAGAGCAGATTAACGTGAAATATTTTCAACGCTATTTGCAGCCGTTACTGACTGCCTATCACTACGCTTTGCTGATCGTTGCAACGCTTTAGTGATCGTTGCAAGACTCTGTTAGCTGCTGTCACTGTCTAGGTGGCGCTTTATATCATCTAGGCGGCGCTTTATATCCAACCAGTCATGCTCAGCTAGTTGTGAGCTGCTCTGTATTTGTTCAATCATAGCGGCCTGTTGGCGAACGAACTGTTTATGCTCGGGGCTACGGCTAAAACGCAAAATACTGCTTAAGCCTTCCAGTAAACGAATGGTGACTGCTAGGCTGTCTTTCGAATATTGGCGGATCTGATTAAACGCCGCTTCACCCAACCCAGTGAAAGCCACGGGCTTGCATTGAAGTCGAGTTATGCCGTTGTCGTCTTCGTAGATAGTTGGCGGAAAGGGTTTGTCGGTGAGTGTGCACAACACAGCGCTAAGCTTGTCTACCACGGTTACAGCTGAATAAGGGTCGTTAATACCGGGTGATAAGGCGCGAACGGCAATCTCAACCAATTGACGGATTGCAAACTCCACGTCCTGCACTGGGGTGCGATGAGAGCCTAAACGCACCAATTCGGTAATCTTGCTAGGTTGGCAAGAAAGCGTAGCACCATTAAAATAAGCGATGGCGATCACAGAGCCTCGCATTACAAAGTCTCCTGGCATGTAATGTACGCTCAGCGCCATATCACTGTTTTCACTCAAGGCTCGTAGCTGTTCTATGTCCAAGGTTTGTACATATCCGCTGCTCGTCGATTGAATAGCTTGGCTATTAGGGTAAATCTGGTCGAAATCTGGTGCTGTGTAGACACGCTGTTCTGCAGTCGTATCAGCCTCGTCTGGCTCTTCAATTTTCGGGAATAAGCGTTCAATAATGTCGTTAAGTTCGCGATAGACGTTATCAATGACGTTATCTGCCTGAATTGCGCTAGCTACGTGATGAATGAAATAAATCAACACCCCTACTCCAACGATTGCGAGTAACACGGAGGTGAGAATGCTGATGCCAGGCACGAATTCTTGTTGCTCAAAAGACTTGGTGGCCTGAATAATCAGTAAACAATAAATAAACGTAGACAGGAAGAAGCCCAAAACGCATTGGGTACCCGTGTCCATCATAAAATTACGAATAAGCCGAGGGCCGAACTGTGAAGAAGCTAAGGTCAGCGCCACAACCGTGATGGAAAACGCAATACTAGTGACCGTTATCATGGCGGTAGCTATGGTGGTTAACAAAGCTCGGGCTGATTCGGGAGTGGTCTGATAAAAATCAGCGAGTATATCTAGCTCACTGTCAGCGCCGAAACGATCGAAAGCGAGGCCTGCCTGGGATAAGCCAATGGCAATAAGCGCCATAATTGATGGCACAAACCAAAAGCTGGTACGGATGGTTTCCCATAGCGTGATGATCCGTGTGTTCATATGTACTGACATCCAGTGTGTACCTATTTTGATAAGAGATTACTTAGTGCGGACCAGAGCCACCGTTATAAAACTCATGCGACTGTGGGTGCTCTGGCTACACTCAAACGCCAGCGGTTAGTGGTTGTTTGTATTTTTCTTTTTTGCTGCGACCATTGCTGCACCTAGGGCTACGACCACGAAAAGCCCAAATGCGATAAAAAACGTAGTAAGAAAACCGCCGCTCATGGCACCCGACAAAGCAACGATGGCACCGACCGCAATAATTAAAAACACGATAGTGATTTGCATCAACATTTTGCACACTCCTAGGCTGAAGTAGCCTGTAGTTGAACAACCTCTGTCGCGCTTTCGCCTATTGAGCTTCACATTTAGGTGTAACGTTCGCTGAGGTCGTTGTATTAGTATAAGCATTAAAAAAGGGGTGCAAGCACCCCTTTTCATTAAATCAATTTGTTCATCTACCTGAGCAGATTAACAATCGTTGTCTTCAGCGCCTGCGCCTTCTTTCACATCTTCACACGCATCTTCGATTGCGTTGCCTGTGTCAGTCATCATTTCGTCGACTTTTTCACCTGCATTCTCAGCATTGTTGTCGTTACACGCTGTCACCAAAGTAAGTGAACTGAAAACCATGGCTAAAAGAGTAAATTTTTTAAGTAAGTTCATAATGAATCTCCGTATCGTTAGTTATAAATAAATGTGTTTTGTATATCTAGACTTTAGGGCCTTTACCGCGAATAGCATTTGCTACCAACGATAGTACCAATAGCACTAGAAATACAAAGAAAATGATTTTTGCAATTCCTGCAGCCGTTCCAGCTATACCGCCGAAACCCATTACACCAGCTAAGATTGCGATAATTAAAAACGTTAATGCCCAACCTAACATAGTAATCTCCTTAGTATTCAATACTGTATTCGAATCTGAATGTCGAATGAGTTAATGCGCTAATCGTGCCACACCAATAAAAAACTTTAACCAACTGATTTATATGCACTTTTCAATTGACATTAAAAAAGAAATAATTTGATATGTAACTAAAAGTTGAAATATTTACAATTCGAAAAGGAACAAGTTTCCGAACTTGAACTCGCCTCTGAGGGTTTTATTTGAGGCAGAGTTCGGTCAGCAGCGGAAAGTGATCAGAGCCTATTTCTGGTAAACGCGACAAATTCACCAGCTCAAAGTCTTCGCTGTGAAAAACATGGTCTAAAGGCCAGCGCGCTAAAACATGCTGCGCATGAAATGTGTTGAAGGCCCCTCGACCAATGCGCGGGTCGCACATACCACTTACGCGCAAAAATGCTTGCGTGGTGGGTGACCATGCCACGTCGTTTAGATCTCCGCTGACGATCACTGGTAAAGCAGTTTCGCTATCGGTGCTAGCTATTTCCTTAGCTAGGCCAAGTAACTCTCTGTCTCGTTCAGTGGCTTCTTCATTTTCTGTTGGGCTTGGAGGTGCTGGATGCACAAAGTGGCAACGTATTTTCTCGCCGCTTTCTAAAGTCGCAATGCAGTGCACTGAGGGCACGCCTTTTTCTACTCGCTCAGCGGTTTTAATGTCACTCAGAGGCAAGCGGCTAAACACATGCATGCCGTAAAGGTTTTCTAGCGGGAAATTCACCCGATAGGGGTAATCATCATGTAGTGGTGACAAAGCATTTTGCCACCACTGATTAGTTTCAAGCGTGACTAAGATATGTGGCTTTTCTTGATCCACCAGCTTGAGAAGCTTGGGGGCATCGTGATTTGTCATTAATACGTTTGAATTAATGATTTTAATACTGCGCTTCGGGTCCGCAGAGTCATTCATTGGGACCATGGGTTGCACAATTGGCGTGTAGGGCAAAATCCAATGTATTTGATAAGCCAGCGCAACAAAATTCGTCACCAGCATACCAGCCATATATGACAGGTTTTGGTGATAGAAGCTGCCGATCACCAGCAGGTTAATAATCAGCAACACCGCTATTTGTAGTCTGGGAAATTCCCAGACGCGCACAATCCAGTGATCACTGGGTAAAAGTGGCAGGAACGTCAGCAGTATTAAAAAACTGGTTGAAATTATCAAGGTTGTAAACATCTTCGCTCTCGGTTTTAGTCATTGGCTATCAGTAGAACCAGGTTGTTTTTAACCTAGACATTCAGGTTGTAGTGTAAGCAAACAGTCGCTTGGGTATATCTTTTTGTGTTGTTGATGCAGGTAGAGACACAACTTTATCAACTTTGATATCAAGTGACTTAATGAATGCATTTTTAATAATAGCCCCTATTGCAGGCCAAAGCGGGGTTTGAATATCATCTATCTTGCCCTTTAAAGGCACACGAGTGGCAATAAGGTCTTTCTTTCCGCCCTCAAACAGCTCAGCGATACCGCCAGCGGCGGCCTCAAACAACCACTGAAATGGGTTGTCGCCATCTTTAACTACGTCTTCTTGCCAGTCAAACACCGATAAATCATACACCCCAGCCTTTACGTAGCCGCTAACATCCCCCTGCTTGGAAGCAAACTCCATTGCAAAATCAATTTGCCCTGCTTCTAAGTCAAAGGGGGAATAAAAGCTGATGAGGTGGTCGATGTGTTTAACCGGTAAACGCTGCATTTCCACATCTACATTAAAAGTCGGCTTGGCCGCGTAAGGATCGTAAGAGCCCGAAACCGCTAATGGGCAGACCCCAGCAATTTCTGCATCTAGCGCGAGGTGTGTTACCAATGAGCCAGAACGCTGCTTACTGTTCGTTAAGTTGGTAATTTGGCCGTGTACATCCGTGATTTCGGTCAAGGTCTTGCGCTTGGCACTTATGGTTTCAAATGTGAGGCGACCATCAATAATATCAATCCGGTCAATGGAAAAGGGCACTAAGCGATTTGCTAATGTTATCCAAGTTTGCTCGTTTTGCACATCTTGATTAATTTTTTCCTCTTGCTGTACATCATCTGCGTAGTAAAACTGGGGTTTTAGAAAAGTCATTTCAGAGACGATGTTGCCGCGAAGCAACGCAGACCAAAGCACAGAAATATCGAGTTGCTGAATACTAATTAGCGGCTTTTGTAGGTCACCATCCACTAGAGTGAGTTCGATATTTTCAACTTGATACGCGCCGCGGTAGAGTGCGATATCCACGTCACCCACTTGACCGCTCAGCCCTGGGGTGGTCCTAATGGCATAATTTACCCCTTTTTGCACTGCGTAAGGGGCAACCAGTCTTAGCGCGACCAAGATGACCGCTAAGCTGATTAGGGTTATCGCAGTTTTACGCCGACGATGTGCCATTTTCCGCTCCGAGATACAAAGTATTCACCCGCTGGACGCGGGTGATTAGGATTAATTGGGGTAGAATTTACACACCTAAGGGGCATTTTTACAGCTTGCCTTCTTAGGTCATGTAAATGGTTTAACGTTTAGCGATAATCCAGACCGCATGAATGATACCTGGGATGTAGCCCAACAACGTCAACAGTATGTTCAACCAGAACGCGCCGCCTAGGCCTACTTGAAGGAACACACCTAGAGGTGGTAGTAAAATAGCAATCAGTATTCTTATTAAATCCATAATAACGCTCCTGTTTCATCAATATGCTTGTGGTTAAAAGTAAATAACGTGTACTTAATGATTAAGTAGGCAATTAGCGTTCCTACTTTCTAAAAGTAGCAAATATAAATTGTGTATAGCGCTAATCTTCTTTTTCTTTTAAATCATCTGGGCGAGTATCCGCGACATGGGCCCCTCTGTTACCTTGGGCTTTGTCGTGGCCGTGGGTACTGTCTTTTTCAGTCTGATGCTCCATGGCAGCATTAAACTCTGCCCCCAGTAAAATGATATAGGCCGTTAGATAGAACCACATTAACAGGACCACTACACTGCCAAGAGAGCCATACATTTTGTCGTATTGGCCAAACTGCCCAAGATAGAATGAAAACGCGAATGAAAAGGCAACCCACAATGTGCTGGCCAATAAAGACCCGGGGGTGACCCAGCGCCACTTAGCGGTGCTTCGGTGAGGGCCGTAGCGATAAAAAGCGGAAAGCGCCAAATTAAATACCAGTGCTAAGAAAGGCCAAGTTAGCCACTGCACCAGTACGCTGGCGTAATGATGCAGGCCCACATACGAGAATAAAATGGGCAACACCGCAATGGTAAAAAGCGCAGCTACAAGTAACATGACTGCGCTGGCAGTTAATAATACACGCATCACGAGCATCATTAAAAAGCCACGATTTTGGCTTTGCCCATAGGTGATATTGCATGCGGTTACCATCGCTTGGGCGCCCTTACTCGCACTCCACACCGCAAATAGAGTACTGAACACCACCCCCGTACTTAATGCAGTATTTGATTTGCTCATGATGCGTTCAACTTGCTGCGAAATAATTTGCCGACCTTGGTCCGGCACGACCCCTATAAGTTGGTTCAAATGCTGTTGCAGTTCATCCGGCGAGACCAGCAAGCCATATATCGATATAAAAGCCACCAATAATGGAAATACTGCCAGCAAGAAATAGAAACCGACCCCTGCGGCAATCAAAGATAGGTTGTCATCGAGCATTTTTTTCACGGTACGACGTAAAATATCCCACCATCCAGAAAATGGAATTTGACTTGGGCTGGTTGCTGTTTCTCCACGATTAATGCTCACGGGCATATCCTTTAGTTATTTTGTACACTGAAATCGGCGTGGCACCTATCTTGCCTCACACTTAATTCGAACTTCATGCTCTATGCGCATTAGAAACTGTCAGGTGGCATATGCACTTAATTATTCGCTCTTGTAAAAACGCCGTTGTTGTTATGTCATTATTATTAACCTATGCCATATTCGTGCCCGCCGTCTTCGCTCAGGAAAATACAACTGAAGAGCCTCTAATGACGCAGCCGTTGGATGTATGGGCAGATGTCACTCATTTGTGGCACAACGTTGTGATGGCGTTACCTATGCTCACGCTGGGGTTGGTATTCTTTATTATTTGTTATGCCCTCGCGAGGCCCGTATCTACTTTGCTTGTAAGGCCTATCGGATACGTAAGTCAGAGTGAATTGATTAGGCTTGTGACGCGGCGCACTATCAGCCTGCTAATTATTTTACTTGGTCTGTATGTATTCTTAAGATTTGCAGGCTTAAGTGAATTTGCTATCGCGATTGTCAGCGGCACGGGAGTCATGGGCTTAATTCTTGGGTTCGCGTTTCGTGATATCGCGGAGAACTTTATTTCGAGTTTGCTGCTAAGCGTGCAAAAGCCCTTTAAAATTGACGATGTCATTGAGGTACAGGGGCAGTTAGGGATTGTAAAGCAAGTAACAGCAAGGGCGACGACTTTAGTCGACTTCGATGGTAATCACATTCAAATTCCCAATGCGACTATTTATAAAAATATTATACGTAATCTCACTGCCAACCCGAAAATGCGAGGCAAGTTCACTATCGGTATTGGATATGACTCCAGTATTTTGGAGGCTCAACAATTGGCCACAAAGGTGCTTAGCTCGCAACCTACCATTTTACAAGACCCCGAGCCTCAAGTATTGGTGGACGAATTAGGCTCATCTACGGTGAACCTAAAGGTCTATTTTTGGATCGATGCTCAGCAATATAGCCTGCTTAAAGTGTCTTCAATGTTAATGCGCTTAATCATGCGCGAATTTGAAAGAAACAATATCAGTATGCCAGACGATGCGCGTGAGATAATCTTCCCTCAAGGTGTGCCAGTTCATCAAATATCATCACAGGAGAGTAGCTTGACTGATGAACCTCAAGCCTTACGCTCTTTGCCCATTAACAAAGAAGCCATTGAGCAAGATAGCGATGCCATCGAGCATCAAGATGATTTAAGCAGCGACACCCATGACATACGCGAGCAAGCAAAGCAGGCTCGTGATCCAGAGCAAGGGCAAAACATTCTTTGAGCGAGTCGCGAAATCGCTCGCGCTACTTCTCTTTTTTAAGCCAGTAGCTTTGAGCAAGACCAAGGATCAAAAAGCCTGTCATCAAAGCAATAATGTGTTCATTTATCATCGGGTAAACCACAGCATAAAAACCGCCAAAAGCGAGCAACACATAACCGACAACCGTATTGGCGGTCGCAACATATTGGGTGCGGGTATCGCCGTTGGCAATATCCAGCAAGTAGGTTTTGCGCGCCGTTCTAACTCCTGCGTATCCCACCGAGAGCAAAAAGAATAAACCAACGTTGAGCCAAAGCGAACCCATCTGGTAGCAAAAATAGAACACTCCGCCTGCTACCACACATATCACACTGGCAATACGTATAGTCAGCACTGCACTTTTGTCTGACCATGAACCCCAGACATAGGAAGATAAAAACGCGGCTAATGAGCTGGCCGCGATAAAATAAGGTAGCTGAAAGGTATCGTCTTGACTTGTGGTGATGCTAACGAAGTATGGGGCTATTAAAGCGCTATGCAGCAATAAACAACGGCTAATGATTAAGTGCACTAATGCAGCGTCCCCTTTCAGGGTTTGCAAAAAAGAGTCCCCGCCGCGATCACTTTCTGATTTGACCTCAGCGTTTAACGCCAACGATAAGGGTAGCGTTGCGATAAACAATATGCTGGCGAACCCCACGATAAACAGCAACCAAACTTGTTCAAACTGCTCTTTACCTAGAATGAGTGCCCCGGCGCTGAGCAAAGACAACAAGCCAGAAATTCCGCTGGCTATCCCTACTAATTTGCCCCGGCGACCCTTTTTGATTAACACGCCCTCCATATCTTTCATGGTCAACGAACATAGAGCACGCCCCAGACTGAGTATCACCAACAAAATGAGAATAGCGGAGCCAGCGTAAAAAGCATCTAACATCGCCACTGCCGGCACCATGCCTAGTATCGCCAATGCTTGCACCAGCACACCCACACGCCATACGCGTTGGCGTTTAACGTAGCGTTCGATTCGATGCTTAAGCGGCCACTGGGGAATAAGTGAGCCAGATTCTCGAATGGGGACTAACAGAGAAATCATCCAACTCGGTGCACCTATGCTAGTGAGCACCCAAGGTAAGGTAGTTTTAGCGGATATGAGAATATCCGCCAGTTTGGTCATTGTCGATATAACAACCAAGCGCAAAAAGGCGTTAACATTGCTGTTCTGACTCAAAGTTGAACCCTTGATAGGCGAATAACAGTAAGCTCAGTATGTTTAGAACCTTTTTTAAGATCAACTACTCTTGGTCAGTCTGCGGTAAGCCTGCCTTGTTATGCCGCTCGTCTTTAGGCTCTTCGTGCACTTTATGCTTTATCATTAGAAATAAAGTCGTACCGATTATGGCTGCTATGACGGAGCCGGCCAAGATACCCAATTTGGCTTGCGCCAATAATTCAGGATGACCAGCAAAGCCCAGTGATGCAATAAATAATGACATAGTGAAGCCCACCCCGGCTAAGCATGCCAGTGCGAAAACATGTCCAAATGCTAACCCATTAGGCAAGCGAGAGAAGCCACTTTTAACAGCTATCCAAGCAAACACACTAATGCCAATCACTTTCCCTAGTACCATAGCGCTGGCAACCCCAATAAAGACCACCGAGTCGAATATTTTGCTGAGGTCATCAGGTAGTGCCACCCCTGCGTTAATAAACGCAAAAATGGGCAGAATGATCAAGCTGACAGGCCGATTTAGCACATGGCCCCAGCGTTGTATTGGTGTGGTTGTCATGGCGGCAATATCTTGAGCTTGCTCTACTAATTCATGCTGATCTTGCTGCTCTAAAATGGATTTATCCTTGCGGTCATTTTTCTCAAAACGATTTAATACACTACGCATATTAGTAGCGAACCAAGTACTTTGCGCGTAAGGCTTTGTAGGGACAGCTAGCGCAGCCAAAATACCTGCTGCGGTTGCATGTACACCTGATTGCAACACAAACCACCACAGCAGAATGCCCCCAACGAGGTAAAAAATAGGCCGACGAAAACCAAGTACATTTAACGCGAACAGGCCGCCTAACGTCAGGCCCGCATACATGAGGGAGGTTAGGTGTATGTTTTCAGTGTAAAACAAGCCAATGACGGCTACTGCGCCCATGTCGTCTACAATCGCTAAAGCTGACAAGGTTACCGCTGCCGAGCGCGGTGCCTTACTGCCAAGTAATGCCAGAATGCCCAATGCAAAAGCAGTATCAGTGGCCATGGGTATTCCCCAACCACGCAACGCTTCGTCCACTCCGGTTAGCGCAACCCCGGCGTAAATGCCAGCGGGGAGTAACATACCGCCAATTGCCATGGCAATAACAAGACTTGAGTCACGAAAATCTTTTAGATCCCCTACCAAGCATTCGTACTTGATCTCTAAGCCAAGCAAGAAGAAGAACAACACCATTAAGCCGTCATTCACCCATGTATGCAGGGAATGACTAATGGCGAAATCCCCCAGAGAGATACTAAACGCCATATGGCTTATTTCTTCATAGGCTTCATGCCACTGTGAGTTAGCAATCACCATGGCGGCAATAGCGGCTAGCAGTAAAGTGATACTGGCAGTCGCTTGGCTTTTAAAAAACTGCTCGAACGAGCAAATGAAGTGATTAAACTTTCGCTCTAAGGGGGCCAGTTCGCGATCTTTGTCTTGAAGCTGATTCATGGTCGTCACTCTTGTGTAGGCATAAGCCATAGGTGAGTGTCGTGACCATGCGCAGCGCTCAATGAAAGCCATACGTGGGTTATCAAATAAACATACAAAAATGGAGTTAACACTTGCGTGTTAACTCCATTGAATAGTCTTAATCGATTGCTGTTTAGCATGCCTCGGCACTCAAAATTCAATGAATACCGAGTGACAATGCAGGAACCTAGCCAACCTCAGGTGAGGCACTCAAGGGGCTTATTTCCTAAACCGAAAAAGAAGTTTTTAGGCGCGAACTTGACCAGTGCCACTGACTAAGTATTTCTCAGCCGTCAATGACTCAAGCCCCATTGGCCCATAAGCATGTAACTTAGTCGTTGCTATGCCTATTTCAGCACCAAGCCCTAGCTCACTGCCATCCGAGAAGCGAGAAGATGCATTTACCATGACTACTGACGCATCAACACTGCGCTGAAAACGCTTAGCCGTTATCTCATTAGCAGTACAGATAACCTCTGTGTGATGGCTGCCGAAGCGGGTTATGTGTTCAAATGCTGCGTCTAAGTCATCGACGATGCCTACCGCAATTTCGAGATCCAGGTATTCTTCACCGAACTCATCATCTTGAATGACCTTGGCGTTATCAAAATAGCTTGCTGCTTGCGCGCTTGCGTTAATTTTGACCTCTTTACTGTGTAAGGCAGCTGCAGCCAATGGTAAGAACTGCTCAGCAATGTCTTTGTGCACAATCAGACCTTCAAGTGCATTACATACGCCTGTGCGATGTGTCTTACCGTTTACCAACAAATCGATGGCAGTTTGTAAATCTGCGTCTTTGTCTATGTAAAGATGACACACACCTTTGAAATGTTGAATAACCGGTATTTTACTGTTGTCGGTCACGTGGCGGATCAAACCTTCACCACCGCGCGGAATGATCACGTCGATATAATCACTTTGCTGCATCAATACCATCATCAGTTCACGGTCAGGATCTGGTACAACGGTAATAAGTTCAACGGGCAAGCTGTGCTTTTGCAACACGTCTTGTAAAATCGCGGCAATGGCTTTGCTGCTGCCTAGGGCTTCTTTACCACCACGTAAAATAACCCCGTTACCAGATTTAAAACACAAAGCGCCTGCGTCAGCTGTTACATTCGGGCGTGCTTCATAAATCATGCATACCACGCCTAATGGAATACGCATTTTGCTGATTTTCAAGCCGTTAGGGCGCTCGCCAATGATCCGCTCTTGTCCTGCAGGGTCTGGTAGAGAGACGATGGTTTCAATGCCTGCGGCCATACTTTCTACGCGCTCTTCATTTAAGGTGAGGCGGTCGATCATAGCAGCGCCTAAGCCGTCTTTTTCGGCTTGCGCTAAATCCATCTTATTGGCCGCGTATATAACGTCTGCGTTAGTACGCAATGCATCCGCCATGTCCTGTAAAACTTGGTTTTTGGTTTTTTCGTCTAATACTGCCAGTACTTTTGCCGCTTTCGCTGCCTTTTGTGCTAATTCTTTAATCATGCTTATTGTTTCTCCAATACAGCGATATTCTTTTTCGAGATGATAGGACCTGTTCTATTTTGGAATTCATCGGCAAATTCACGATCATCCTGGTCTGCAATGAAACTCAACAAACAACTGCTGTAATTCGAACGCGCTTTCGCTATTCGCGTCCCGTCATCTTTTCTCAATAAAATGGTGTCTCCCACTGAGAAATTACCGTTTACTTCGACAATCTCATCACTGGTGAGTTGTTCACCCTCTAATGCAAAAGTGGTGTCAAAGTCGTTATCGACTACCACTTCACCTTGTTCTGACGCGGTATGCGTCATCCAATGCACATTTTCCTGCATGGGTTTAGCGTAAGGCCTAAAGTGCGTGCCAGGGTTTTTGCCCTCAAGTAAAGTATTGAAGGTGGTTGCCTTAAATCCATTGACAATGAAGGTATCGATACCATGAGAAGTGGCTTTTTCAGCTGCTTCGATTTTGGTTTTCATTCCACCTGTTCCCACAGCACTCGTTGCGCCGCCACCCATGGCAAAAATGCGGCTGTCAATTGTTGTGACTTCAGGTAGTAATACCGCATCATCATGGGTATTGGGGTTTTTGTCATACAATCCGTCGACGTCTGAGCAAATGATAAGTGCATCAGCATCAGCTGAGGCTGCTACCATGGCTGACAAGTTATCGTTGTCGCCCACTTTTAAGTCATCCGTGGTGACGGTGTCGTTTTCGTTAATAATCGGCAGTACACCGTTATTTAAAAGCGTAAACGTTGTCTCACGAATACTCACGTAACGCTCACGGTCACGTAGGTCACCATGGGTTAATAGAATTTGTGCCGTTGGGAAGTCAAACAGTCTGTCCCAAGTGGCCATCATTTCAGTTTGACCGGCTGCGGCCATGGCTTTTTTCAAAGCGATATCTACATTGTCCGTTTCGGGGAACAAATGCGAACCTGCTGCCACTGACCCTGATGATACCAGTACAACCTGAACGCCATTGGCTCTTAGGCGCACAATAAATTGCGCGATACTGAGCAAGTAATGACTGCTACACCCTTTACGGTGTGGCGCTATTAGCGCGCTGCCTACTTTTATTACAACGCGTTTCCATTGTGAAAGATCCATTGAATGTTTCCTTAATTTGAATGTTGTTTGGCTAAAACCTGATTGGTTTCGTCGAACATAGCCGCTGTGGCTTTACTTGGTTTTTCACCAAACTGACTCACCAGCCAGATAACAGCAGCACTTACAATAAAGCCTGGGACAATTTCGTACATCACGCTGGAAAGCGTTTGTCCGTTGGGTAGCAGTGGCACATAAATCCAAACCAACACGGTTACAGCGCCGGATACGATGCCTGCTACAGCAGCTTTGTGGGTTAAATTTGCTTTGTACAAGCAAAACAACACTAACGGTCCGAATGCGGCGCCAAAGCCGGCCCACGCATTGCTGACCAATGATAAAATACTATTGTTACTATCCAGTGATAGTAACAAGGCGACGATTGCTACACCTGCAACGCCATAGCGTCCCATTTTTACGGTTTGCTCATCGCTGACTTCATTGCCCGCTTTGAGGCGGTAGATGTCTTCGGTCAAAGAACTGGCTGATACCAGCAATTGCGAAGAAATGGTGCTCATGATAGCCGCTAAAATCGCAGCTAATAGGAAGCCACTGATCAACGGGTGAAATAGCAATTCTGAGAAAATAATGAAGATAGTTTCAGGGTCATCCACTGCTAAGTTAAATTTATTAGCATACGCAACGCCAACCAAGCCAGTAGACAGTGCGCCTGTAATAGTGACCGTCATCCAACTCATGCCAATATTACGTGCCGTTTTAACCGCAGGCACCGAGCGAATAGCCATGAATCGCACAATAATATGCGGCTGACCAAAATACCCCAATCCCCACGCTAAACTAGACACCAAACCAAGAGCGGTTATATCACTCATCGACTGAGAGAATGTCGGGATTGACTGATACGCAAAGTCGAGCATTTCGTTACTACTGGTAAAATGTTGGTATGCAACAATGGGTACTAAAGCCAAAGCAACGAACATAATACAGCCCTGAACAAAATCGGTTAGCGATACCGCCAAGAAGCCACCCAGCAGAGTGTAAGACACCACAACGCCTAAGGTAATAAATAGCCCAAGTTGGTAATCTAAACCGAAAGCAGATTCAAATAACTTGCCCCCAGCAACCAAGCCCGCAGAGGTATAGAGAGTGAAAAACATCACAATGATCACCGCAGAAATGATTCGGATACTGCTTGTCTTATTGTTGAAGCGCTTGGCGAAAAACTCAGGAATAGTCAGAGCGTCATTGGCAACCTCGGTGTAAACCCGTAATTTCGGGGCAACCAAAATATAGTTAGCCAGCGCGCCGACTAACAAGCCAATAGCAATAAACATGCTATCAAACCCGCTAACGAACATGGCTCCAGGAAGCCCCATAAGCATCCAGCCACTCATGTCTGATGCCCCTGCAGAAAGTGCAGTGACTTGAGGGCTGACTTGGCGGCCACCTAAGATATAGCCAGACATATCACTAGTCGAACGGCGATAAGCGAACACACCTATCCCCAGCATAGCGATAAAATATACTGCTAAAGAAATGTAACTCATATTGTATTAATTAATGGCTTGTGGAAGTTTGGCTTTTTGTGCGAGCGCGAGATTGGTTGTGGGTAGCAAGAACGAGAAGAGAAGCGCAGGTTAATAACCAAAAGCTCGTTTTATGAAAAATAGCGTTTATAAATAAAGTGGCAGGTTTAGTAAGCGTACTACCGATCGCTTTAAGCGTATTCATTTTGTCTCCGTGATAAATGATGAGTTGTGCACTGATAATTACAGGTCAATTAATTAGTACACGAAGCATTATGCTCAATTACTGTCCAAAGATCAAATATAAATACGGATCTAGCTGAGTCAAAAGATAACCCAAGCCCTGAAAAACGTCATAAATTGAGTAAGTTAGATCGCTGCTAGCATAGATACCTTCAACCCTAGAGCAAGATCGGTCCTTTACACTTTTTCACTTGAGAAAAAGTGCTTTAGGTTGCATTCAAGGGAAAATTTGCTAGGGTTCGCCGTTAATGACTAAGCAGGTACCCATAATGAAAAAATACGATGAGTTATTAGTGTCGCTAAGACGCGTAATAAGGGCAATTGACCTTTACTCCAAGAAGCTCAGTAAAGAGTCTGGGTTAACCAGCCCTCAGCTTATCGTCATGCAAGAGATTGCCAATAACGATGACGTTATGGTCAAAGATATTGCTAATCACATTAACCTTAGTTCAGCGACTGTCACTAGCATACTCGACAGACTAGAAGCCCGAGGTTATGTGGTGCGAGAACGTTCACAAATTGATAAGCGCAAAGTAGGTGTACGTTTAACCGAGTCGGGTTCAGCTGCATTTAAAAATGCTCCCACTTTATTGCAAGAGCATTTCATTAATCGCTTCGAGTCGTTAGATGAGTGGGAGCAAACCCAACTAGTATCAACGATGCAACGCATCGCTAAAATGATGGATGCTGAAGCGCTCGACGCCGCACCATTGTTGCAAGTTGGGCAGATTCACACATTGACTACCACAGTCGAAGCAACGACTACGCAAACTAGCGCCGGTACAAATAAATAACGTTGGCGCTGGTTAGTTCAACTTAGTTAAGTTCGTTGTCTTTCCAGTACTTAGTACCCTTTACCGTCGCCTGTAAAGACAATCCACTTTCCGTTAACTGATAAATAGTGATGTTATCTACGGTCACTTCTCCGCCTTTAGCTACACCTTTATCACCGGCCTTGGCGGCAGCATCAGCTTGGGCACCAAACGCCCAACCTTCCTCAACAAACCGTGACATGACTGCTTCGTTATGGAAAACAAAAACGGCGCGAAAGTCTTTGACGCCAGCGCCTAGACCTAGCCCCACCTCTGCCATTTTCATATAGGTTTTCTGGCCGGTTTGATTGTCCGTTACCACGCCATAACCGCCGCCAAAACTAGCTAGAATAAGATTCACGTTCGCGTTGTCGAATACCGCATAGCCAGGAGCGCTATTTATTTGAGAACGCACACTAGGCTTTAATGCAAACAACTCTGTTAACACCTTATCGTTCATGGTTTGAACAGCCTGACGCTTTTGAGTGACAGTTGCTTGTGTTGTAGTAGAGCAACCACCGACAAATAGAAGTGAAACCGCGGCCACAAGGCCAAAAAGTATTGATTTGTACTGCATAAGTTATCCTTAGGGAGCGAATGTAAATTTCTTTTGCCTCTCTGCAAGTACTAAACCATATGGCTTAACTGCATGATATATAAACGTTAATTAAATATAAGAAGCAGAGACAATAGTGAACGTTAGGTCTCTGTAACCCGAATCCTGTTAAATCGGTAACTTTGTCATATTCAGTCGGTATAATTTTCTCACAGAATTGACAGATATACAGAGAAGTTCAAATAAGTTAATACAATTCATAAACTTAGAGATGGAATGGATTTTGTATCCCATTACCCACCCTATTGTGTAAAAGCCCATAAATAATCAATAACACAGCGGATTTTTTACTCAATCTTGTTTACTTCTAGAGGAATTACAGTTTGCGCTCACATTATTTTTGTAACATGCCCATTGTAGGCGCGGTGCTAAGCGCTGCATTATTCCTCAGTGCTTGTAGCTCTCATTCACCAGAGCAAAGCGAGAACCAAGTTCAAGAAACAAACGAGACCCAAAGTGAGCTGGTTATTAATAGCTCTCATGGTTCACAAACCATCGAACCTACTGTGGTAAGTTATCCCGCTGAAAAGAGTGTTCAGGGGGTTAGTTTTAGCGAGAACGCAGCGTTTGAAGATCCGTTAGAGTTTATCAACCGTCCCATCTTTGCCTTTAATGATAAATTGTTTGAGTACGTTCTAATTCCAGCGGCAAAAGGTTACACAAAGGTCGTTCCCGATCCTGTACGAAATAGTGTGGGCAATTTTTTTAGTAATATACGTGAACCGCTCAACGCGCTGAATCAGCTCTTTCAAGGGGATGTAGGCGACAGTGGTAAGAGCGTTGGTCGCTTTTTGATTAACTCTACCGTAGGCATATTAGGGCTCTTTGACCCAGCGACATCTTGGTTCGAAATTAATGAGAAAGTGTCGACCATCAATGACACATTGGTCAACTATGACGTGGGATACGGCAGTTACTTAGTACTCCCTGTATTAGGCCAATCCGACTTGCGAAACGGCTTTTCTACTATCACTGAATCTGTATTCCATCCCATTCAATATGCTACCGAAAACCCCGAGACTCTATACATCCAAGCATATGGAGGGTTTCACGCATTCGCCCCAGAAGCTCCCACCTACGAGCAGCTACGCAGTGAAACAGACGATCCCTATGTATTCTTCCGTAATTTGTATATGCAAAGCATGCTTCGCGATCAACAGTACCCAGAATTACAAAATGGCGCTGCAGTAGAACCGACTGGCGTAGCGGATGATGCGCCAGCATCACCGCAGGAGTAAGCAAGTAATGAGTGCCTTTTTAGCCAATTTTATTATTCGCCACGCCAAGCTTATTCTTGTTGTTTCTGTATTGGCCGGCACTTTAGCCGCTTGGTCTGCGCAGCAATTTAAAATTGATGCATCTGCCGATACTCTGCTGATAAAAAACAATAAGATGTTCGTTGAGACTCAGGTGGTAAACGAAAGATTCTCTCCTCAAGAATTTATTTTGGTCGCATACAAACCAAAGAATCACGCCTTGTTTAGCCAACAAACGTTTAATGATATCCAACAAATATCCAGTGAGTTTAAAGACTTACCCAGAGTCGGCGGCGTAACTAATATTCTGAATGTTCCTCTTCTTTCACTGTCGAATGAACTGGACCCAAACTTAAAGCCAGAACAGCTTACATGGCAAGCCAATCGGTATTCGCCAGATAGAATGCGACAGGTCTTTACTGATCACCCGTTATTTACTGACCTTTTGGTGAATCAAGACCAAACTGCCACCGCCATGCAGATCGTGTTTAAGCCCAACGAAGAGCTACTGGATATACAGAGTCAAATTATTGCGATCCAAAAGGGCATTCTACAGGGCGAGAACACCGAGCTAAGCGAAGAAGACGAGCAGAAAATTGAAGCCTTGAAAGCGAAGGCGCAACCCATTGAAGAACAACTCAAACTCACTCGTCAGCAAGAGATAAAGCAGATCTATCAGATCATAGAACCGTTTAAAGACGACGCCGATCTATTCTTAGGTGGAGCCTATGTACTCGGCCAGCAAATGATTGACATCATACAAAGCGATTTACTGTTATTTGGCAGTGCTATCGGCTTGGCGATATGTCTCATACTGTTTGTATTGTTTAGAAAAATACGTTGGGTTGTTTTGCCACTTCTCTGCTGCGGTTTAAGTGTATTGCTGACCGTCGGGTTATTCGGTGTGTTAGATTTTAGAGCCACAGTCATTTCATCAAACTTTATTGCACTGCAGCTCATACTCACGCTGGCCGTAGCCGTGCATCTCATCGTCGAGTTTAGACAATTAGAAGCAGCAGATACTGAATCGAATCAGCAAGACCTGCTACGTCAAACGTTTATCAATAAATTCAAACCCTGCCTATATGCAGGTATTACCACCAGCGTGGGTTTTGCTTCTTTACTCTTTAGTGGCATTCAGCCCGTAGTGAGTTTTGGCTGGATGATGATAGTAGCAATGGGAGTGTCTATCAGCGCAAGTTTAATCCTGTTTCCTGCGGTACTGGCATCATTTACGCGCAAGGGTGACAGCCACGAAGGCCGCCTGAGTCAGTGGTTGGTATCAGGACTTAGCGCCTTTAGTTTGAAGCGCCCCACTTTCATTGTATTAACCACCCTCGTTATAGGCGGCGGAGCAATTTTTGGGGTGCTAAAATTAGATGTCGAGAACAGCTTCCTAAATTATTTTAAAGAATCCACGCAAGTACGCACGGAGTTGGAGTTTATTGACAAAGAATTCGGTGGGTCAACGCCTTTGGACTTGATTTACACCATCCCTGAAGACGAGCGTCGCGATGATTTGGTCATGAGTGCTAAGACAGTGCAGACCCTACAAAAAATTCAGCATGTGATGCGCCAGTATGAAGCCACTGGCAATATTACCTCAGTGGTTAACTTCACCGAGTTAGCAAAAAAGGTTAATCAGGGCAAGCCACTGACCGAGTACGAGTTAACCGTCATTTACACATTACTGGATGATTCTCTCACCGAGCAGCTGCTTGGCGCCTACTTTAACCCTGAAAATCAACAATTGCGTATTAGCACACGTATTCAAGACAGCACAGAGAACTTTAACCGTGCAGAGTTTTTGCAGACCCTTCGTGACGACTTAGACATGTTAGAAATAGCGCCTGACAGCTACAGCCTGACGAATTTATTTGTACTGTATCAAGATATTTTACAACGGTTGTTTACCTCCCAGATTATGACACTAGGCTTGGTCTTTGGTGCATTAACACTAGTGCTACTAGTAATATTTCGCTCATTTAAAGTCGCCATTATCGCGGTTATTCCAAACATACTGACGACTTTGGTCATCTTGGGAGTGATGGGATGGCTAGCCATCCCCCTGGACTTAATGACCATCACCATCTCAGCCATTGCTATGGGGATCGCGGTAGATGACACAATCCATTTTGTGCACCGCTACCTAGAAGAGTTGAATAAAGAGTCTAATGACAGCCAGCAGGCCGTTCAAAATACATTCAAGTCTGTCGGTTTTGCATTGATTTATACGACGACGATTATCGCTGTAGGTTTTTCGTTACTCAGTTTCTCCGACTTTGTGCCAAGCATTCTCTTTGGATTATTAACCTGCTTAGCCATGCTATTGGCGTTTATAACCGACACCACATTACTGCCCGTACTACTTAAAAAATTCGTCAAGCCCAAACCTGCTTTGGCAGGCTCTTAATGCTGTTACGGATTTGCTGCAGTGAGTAAAGGCTACTTTGGTGTCGCATTTCTTCACTATTTGGTGCACAAAAAACAAACAGAAAATTGAAAAACCTTTAAAATTCAGCAACTAATATATTTGGCGCAAGGTTTGCTTGTATTTCATTTATATATCGCTCTAGTTTGCGGCAGCGAACGTGCCAAACACTGGCACGATACAAATTGTAGAATTAGCCTGAATGCTAGCTTTGCTATACAGCGCTAATTCACTACCCCTTTCGTTGGGGCCGTGCGTTAAACACACTCGATACTGCTACTATCTGTGGCCCCAACGGATTCACTCACCGAGCTAACCTCGTTTATCGGTTATCGGTTATCGGTTATCACCCAGCGAAAAGCGCAACGGTGACACACCTGTTAAACCAATTCACCCCCTTCAATGCGCCTCCTAATCACAGAGCCTTTAGAATAGAGCCCATGAAGCGCCTTGAGCATAAGGCCATTAATGAAGATCGTAATTTGTGGTGATGGGCCTGCCATCTGGATCGCGGCGTATTCGCTCACTATGTGATTTTTTATTGGGGAGTATTAAGAAGTAAGTATTGAAGAGTATAAAGGAGTCGTGTGGAAGCTAAATTGAAAGGTATAAGGGCTCTCGACTAAACTGGAGCTAGTCTTCCACCAAATCGCTTAGCACTTTTTTATTGATGGGTTTTAGAATAAATTTCGTAATATCGGCATCTGCCATACTCTGTGCATCGGGCTCTTCGCCACTCAATAACACCAATTCTAATTGAGGAGATGTTTTATGGATCTCTTTGGCCAAATTTAACCCACTGGCATCTGGCAAATTTAAATCCATCAACACTTTGCTCCAATCATTACGCTGATTGAATACGTCCATACATTCTTGGCCTGAATGGGCAACATGTACATCTATACCTAAACTTTCTAACAATAGAGCCGTAATATCAGCGGCATCCACATCGTCCTCAACCAGCAAGAAATGTTGCCTTTCGGAACTTTCATCCTGCTGTGAGGCATCGTTGTCATACGCATCGGTAGTTTCGACTTGAATGGGCTCACTAACCGCTGTCAGGTGTGCATCTAGCACCTTCAGTAACGCATCATGGTTGATTGGTTTTTCAAGAACGTTAGTAAAACCCTGTGAAATTAATTGGTCACGCACACCTTTCATAGTGGCTGCGGTCATGGCCACCACTGGGGAATGGATGCCACTGGAGCGAATTTGCTTGATGGCTTCTGAGCCATTCATCACAGGCATATGGATATCAATCAAGACCAAGTCGTATGGGTCGCCGTCATTGTTTGCATCAGTGACCTTGTCTAACGCTTCTAATCCGTTTCGCCCATATTCCACTTTCAGGCCAGAATTTTGCACCATATGCCCTACCAACATGCGAATGTCATTTACATCATCTACGACTAGCACACGCCCCTCGTAATTGAGCGTTTTCACTTCTTTCGTCGTTGATGGTTTTGCATCGAAACTCAGTAACTCGTGTGGAGAGCGCTTAGTGTCACCTGTTTGAATAAAAGCCGTGAAGCAGCTTCCTTCGCCAAAGGTAGAATGCAAGCTAACTTCTCCGCCCATCTTAGCGACTAACTCATTACATATTGCAAGGCCTAGCCCGCTTCCGCCTTGCCGTCTTGAGACTACATCAGCAACCTGCTCAAATGGTTTAAACACACTATTGAGTTGATTTGCAGGGATACCGATGCCGGTATCAGTCACAGAAAAGTGTAAAAATTCACAACCGGGTTTGTCTTCACACCACAGACGTAAGGTGACGCTGCCTTGCTCTGTAAACTTGATGGCATTACTTATCAGGTTAATCAACACTTGGCGAAAACGGGTCGCGTCGGTGGTAATTTTCAGTGGTAGAGGGGTATCTGAAATGACGGAAAGGGTCAGACCTTTATCTGTCGCAGGTATATTCATCAGGGCGTAAACATCAGCAATTAAAGCATCTAAATTAACTTCACTGAGATTAAGCTCAAGCTTATCGGCGGCTATTTTAGACAAGTCGAGCATGTTATTAAGCAGGCTTAATAAATGTTTACTGTTGTTCAATACAATCGACAACTCGGACTGAGCAGATTGACCGATTTTAGAGTCCATCAACAATTCGGTGTAACCTAGAATCGACGTTAGCGGCGTACGTAGCTCATGGCTTAAGTGCGCTAAAAATCTGTCTTTAGAGCGGTTTTCGGCTTCTGCTTTTAATCTGTCGACACGTTCTTTTTCAATCTCTCGCCGCGCCAAAGCGTAGCGGATAGCCCGTGCAAAGCGACTACTGCTCAATTCGCTTTTGATAATATAGTCAACCGCGCCTGCATCCAGCGCAGCCATATCTACTTCTTCATCAGCTTGGCCTGTGAGCATAATAATAGGTGACGTAAACCCAGCTTCAATTGCTAGTTTTAACACTGTTAGACCGTTTTCGGCCCCAAGCTGGTAGTCCAACAAACAGATATCGTGCTGGTTTTCAGCCATTTTTGCTAACGCATCATGCTGATTTGTGACCCAATCAATTTCAAACTCAAGCGTGCTGAGTTGCTCGATATAATCTCGCGCTAATATGTAATCATCTTCATCGTCTTCGACGAGTAGTAAGCGAGAGATTGAGTTTGACATGCGTGTTGGCTGACCTTAATTGTTGCTGGTAGGTAATTCTACGAACTCAACCCAGTACTTACCTAGCGCACTCATCAGAGCGACCAAGCCTTCAAAAGTGACTGGCTTGGTGATGTAGGAAGCAGCTCCTAAGTCGTAGCCTTTCACCATGTCTTCTTCTTGGGCTGACGTGGTTAAAATAACGATAGGAATACTGCGCAAATTTGGATCGAGTTTAATTTGCTCGAGCGCTTCGCGACCATCCATTCGAGGCATGTTCAAATCAAGTAAAATTAACCCTGGTCTTGGGGCGGCGTCAGCTTCGCTGTATTTACCTTCTTTGCGCAAATACTCTAGCAGCTGTACACCGTCTTCCACGCAGTGCAATTCATTTAGTACGCGACTTTCGCGCAAGGCGTCTTGTGCGAGCAGACGATCGTCTTCATCGTCATCTGCCATTAATATTACGATTGGTTTAGCTTTTGTAAAAGGCACTCTACTCTCCCATATATTTGTTAACAACGGCGTCAATCGGCAAGGTGATGGTAAACTCAGCCCCTTCATCTGGACTACTTAGCGCTGTGATGGTACCACCATGACGCTCAACAATGCGGCGACACACCGCCAAACCAATTCCCGTTCCTTTGTACGCTGTGCGACCATGAAGTCGCTGAAAAGGTGAAAATATTTTATCCGCATAGGTTTGCTCAAAACCGATGCCATTATCTTTGATCGTCACAATGCAACTTGGCACATCAACATGTTGAAGTTCATCACGCAAGTCTTTTTGCTCAACTGATACAGAGATCACAGGTGCAACGTCCGTTTTGTGAAACTTTAATCCGTTTGATAATACGTTAAGAAACAACTGATACATCTGACTAGGGTCTGCGCACACTTTTGGTAACGGAGCGACGTCGATTTGCGCACCTGTCTCAGCAATGGCAATTTCTAAGTCGTTTAAGACTTCATCTAGGACACTGTTTAATTCAACCTCAACAAACTCTTTTCCACGTGTGGTAATTCTGGAAAACTCTAGCAGGTCGTTAATTAAAGTCGACATTCGAAAAGCAGCTGTGGTCATTCGCTTAATGTAATCGACACCGCGCTCGTCCAATTGGTCTTTATAAATAGTGGTCAGGCGATCACTGAAGGCTTGAATTTTTCGCAAAGGCTCTTGTAAGTCATGGGAAGCGACAAACGCAAAATCTTCTAACTCTCGGTTACTTCGGCTGAGTTCCTCTGAGTAGACGGTTAACTCTTGAGTGCGCAGATCGACCTTCTCCTGCAATGACTCATTCTGCTCTTCAAGATCGTCTTGATAGCGATTGCTAATTCGTAAATTAATGCGAGCCATTAAAAACATGCCGATAACCAACAAACCGCTAGTGATAGCCGATACCCCAAAGTTGACTTTGGCGTCGCGCTGTATTCTTTTTAACTGAGTGTACAGTGCTTGCCTATGCTGATATTCACTGTCGATTAACTGCTGCATAGATTTACGGATTTCACGGTAAAGATCACGCCCTCGGTTGGTCATAATCTGCCTAAGCGCCGACTTCTCGCGATCTTCTAAGGCTAAATCCACTGTGGAGGTGAGCTCTGTGATTTTTTCATTTACGAGTATCAGCAGTTCTTCAATACGCTCTTTTTGCCCCGCTACACCTGACTTGATGTTTTTGACTAACGCAATCTTCTCGTCAAGGGTCTGCAATTCAGCATGATAAGGGTTGAGGTATTCTTCGTACTCGGTCAATAGATACCCACGCTGGCCTGATTCGGCGACCACTACGGACAAATGCAGGCTTTCAAGGCGTACAATAATATTGCTGGTTTTATCTAAATCGGTTTGCACGGTAGAAAGCTGATTAACCGTGTTTAATGCAATGGATAGATTTGTCCCTATGATGCCCACCACTATGATGGAAATAATGATCCAAGTCGCAGTGGTATTACCAAATAGGCGTTTAACGTGCATGATCGTCCTTTAAAAATGAGCTGTTTGTGCTTTATTCGAAACAGGTGAAAAATTAAGACTCGGCACCTGAGCGTGAATGCTCAGCCAGCTTTTGTAACGCCGCGCTGCTGTCTTGACAGGCGACGAGGATCTTATCCAAGGCAGCAATTGCCTTTTCCTTGGGCATGTCATTTTCCAACACAAGTTTAACCATTTCAGCTTGCATAGAGATGCGATTCAATGGATTACGCACATCGTGTATCAAAGAGTTTGTTGTGACGGGCTGCGCGCCTTGTGTTGGTTGCATGATTTATCCCTGAGCTTGGTTTTCCCAAGCATTTAAACGGTTATATAAAGTCTTGGTGCTGATGCCAAGCATTTCAGCGGCTAGGGTTTTGTTGCCTTCTACCTTTTCCAATGTCACCCGGATCAGTTCTTTTTCAACATCATCAATCGTTTGCCCAGCGGTAACCTGATTGGTCGACGTTTGGTTTTTAGCAAACGGGGACTCAAAGTTTTTAGGCAAAGTGACTTCTGTACCTGTAGGGTCACTCATGATGAAGGCTCTATGGATAGCATGGCGCAATTCACGAATGTTACCTGGCCAGCCATACGCTTTTAATTGATCCAATTGCGCATTCTGCCAGGCAAAATTTGTGTCATTTTCTGCATTTAATTGCTCGATAAAAGCAGTGGCCAAGAGTGGAATATCCGCCAGACGTTCACGCAGTGGCGGGATCGTGATGGGGAATACAGCTAAGCGGAAGTATATGTCTTCGCGCAACACCTTGCTTTGGGCTATTTCTTCAACTGTGCGGTTGGTGGCTGAAATCACCCGGCAATCAACTGGCGTGTCTTTTACCGCGCCGACTCGGGTAACGCGTTTACTTTCTAACACGCGCAGCAAGTTAGGTTGCATTTCTAATGGCATTTCCGTTATCTCATCAAGAAACAAAGTGCCTTGTTGGGCTTGCTCAAATACACCAATTTTACGCCCTACGGCGCCAGTAAATGAACCTTTCTCATGACCAAATAGCTCGCTACCAATGAGCTCTCGGGATAATGCGCCACAGTTGGTTGCCACAAGGGGCCCTTCAACATCACTTGCAGTATGGATAGCGTGGGCGACGACTTCTTTACCGACACCACTTTCGCCCATTAGCATGACATTGGCATTGGTTTTACCCACCCGCTCAATCATTTCATAGAGTTCTTGCATAGGAGCAGACTCGCCCACCAAACAACCAAAGTGCCTAGTGATAGAAGATGATTTGGCTTTTTTCACAGCTTTGGTTTTGCCTGATAACACCAGTTCCAAATCTTCACGCTGTAATGGTTTAACAAGATAGTTAACGTTAGGCCCGCACATGCCGGAAATGATGCTTTTTACCGATGGGTGTCCAGTGATCAAGGTCACAAATGGGACTTTGTCCTGAGTATTTAATTTGTCTATTAGATGCAACGCACTACCGTCTGGTAACATGAAGTCGAGCAATATATGGTCGAAGCGCTGAAACTCGATACAGTTGTAAGCTTCTTCTAAATTATTAGCTATTTCGACGTCATGGCCTAAAAACTCGATAATATTACTCGCTACGTCGGTAAATTCCTTATCATCATCGACCAATAATATTTGAGACACGTTGATTCCTTCTTGTTGGGTATTTGTAATCCTATCTCTAGCTTTCGTTATTTTTGCGGCCTGATGACCGAGTTAATTCGCTAAAGGATTAACAAAAACTGTAGAGTAAACTGATTGCTTACCCTCATGTGTAACTAGCCGTATTTGCTTAATAGGGACTATATCACAGACATACTTTGTGTATGGGAGGGATCACGAGCCAACTCAGGTTAATTTTACAACTGTTAACTTAAGCAATCCTCAGACCAAATAAGCAGACATTAACTAATTAAGTGCTGTACGATTTTTTTACTGCCTTGGTTCACCCTCAATCATGGCAATTGAAAGGACAAAAAAAAGCTTATTTGTAAAAAAGAAGGCCTACACTTAGCAGACCTTTAATGATAACAAATTGTTTTTAAACTATTTTTTGGTAATCAACAATGCTGTACGCAATTTGCTCTTACCAAAGGCAGACATGCTGAAAAAGTCTTCCCGCGCAATGGGAATATGCTGACAATCCATCGGTTGCGGGTGCAGATCATCAGGATCTGGGTCGTGTAGGTATAAACAATCTTCATCTATGTGTGTAACTGTTACCCAGTGCGGTATTTTTTTCCCATCTAGCTGATAGGTACTAATTAAACTAATGACCGCTGCCCCTTTAGAGAGCCCTTTTTGCAAGGCTTTCACATCAGGATCGGTATATATAATTTTAATCCCTTGAGCTTCAGCTCGTTGTAAAAATTGCCTATCCACCGCTTGCATGATGTACTTTTTGTGCTCACTGCGCACACCATCAATAAATAATGGCGCCTTGGTATTCACATAAGCCGTTACCTCGAACCCCAAAGAATGTGCGGCTAACGCCAATCCTATTGGATGGCAGCCACCATGACCTGAGGTCATGAAAATCGTTGTTGCTTGACGCCAAATGTCCAACTCCAATGATTGCGACATATCCAATTCGCCATTCAGATTGGCCATAGCCATCATCAAAGACGACGGGCCACAGGTAAACTCCGTGGTTTGCTGATACCAGGGGTACTCAGGCAAGGTTTGCAAAGATAGACTTTGGCGAATCGGTTTTTGCATTCGCAGCGCATCTATCGAGCCTTGATAGTAATTGGCGTACGTACCAAAACTACGGTAACCCAAGCTTTCGTATAACTTAATCGCACCCATGTTATTCGTTGCGACTTCAAGGCGCATAAACAGTTTATCTTGCTCAAGGGTTTGCTGCTCAAGGGCCAATAGTAGTTTTCTACCCACACCCATACCTTGCGCAGTAATGCTCACTGCAATGGAGTATAAGCGTGCCAAGCGCGTGCCTTTACGCATGATCACCAGACCATAAGCCAATACGTTTTCGCCATCCGTTGCGACCATAAAAACTCTGTGGCTGTCAGTCGCCTTAAGCCAATGCATAAACCGGCGCTGGCTCAAACGGTCAGATTGAAAACTGGCATTTTCTAATTCCACCAGCTGGGCAATGTCATTCACACGTGCATTACGAATGCTTACAGTGTTGACACTACTCAGCGTGGGGTTATTGTCCTCAGCCACTGCGTTTTCAGATGACGATTGTTGCTGTAATTTGTGTCCCAGGGACATCTTATTTGCCTCGTAACTCAAGACGGTTAGCGAATTCTTGCATCACCAACATGTATAGCTCTTTACCTAAGTACAAATCTTCCACTTTCGACTCTAAGCTTGGGTTGTCATTCACTTCAATCACGTAAACCTGATTGTTGACTTGTTTGATGTCTACACCGTATAAACCTTTACCCACAATGGCGCTGGCTTTTACCGCTGCATCGAGCACCGGTTTAGGCACTTCAAACGTGGGCAAGGTTTCAAAGTCACCAGAGAAGTGTTTCTTCGAGCTATGGTTGTAAATTTGCCAATGGTTACGCGCCATAAAGTAGCGACAAGCGTAAATTGCTCGGCCGTTTAGCACACCGATACGCCAATCGTAGTCTGTGTACACGAACTCTTGGATCAGCACTAAGGCTGACTGGCGTAACATTTCAACCAACTTAAGTTTTAGCTCAACCAAGTTTTCAACTTTAAACACGCCAATCGAGAACGAGCTTTCAGGCAGTTTTAGCACCATAGGGTAGTTAAACTCAGCTTCTAGCAGCTCACAGGTTTGGTCGCTCGAGTTAGACACAAAACGACTCTTCGGTGACGGCACTTTGTTGTAGCTAAACGCATCATGCAAAAACACCTTGTTGCAGCAACGCAAAATAGAGGTTGCATCATCAATCACTTCTAACCCTTCTTGCTCACCTTTGCGGGCAAGTTGGTAGGTGTGATGGTTTATCGCGGTCGTTTCACGAATAAACAATGCATCGAATTGACTGATCATGGGCCCTTGTTTAGCGGTGATCACCTCTGCATTAATACCTACCTGTTCTGCTGCTTTCACAAAGTTTTGGATTGCCTTGCTGTCGCTAGGCGCGGTTTTCTCTTCTGGGTTTACCAGAATAGCCATGTCCCAACGGAAGCGTTTTTTGTTGCTACGGCTACGCCAATACTTCTGAGTAAAATGCTCCAAACGCTCAGCAAATAGCGGCCACAAGCTTGAATCAATCTCACGGATACCCAAGGCTTTTGGCTGTACGCTCAAGCCTTTCTCGTCGCGGCTAAAAGTGAGCCGCAAAATAGGCGCAGGAAAACGTTCAAACACGTGTTTGGCAATACGTTTGTGGCGCTCATTTTGCGACCAGCCGAAAAACACTAAAATTTCTTGGGGTAACTCATCGTCAATATGAGCGTATAAGTCCGTGCTCATATATTTGGGTACTGGGGTCAGCATATTGCTTTGGTCAGTCAGTGATTCACTCAAATCATTAATGGTGTTTACGCTTGGTAACACCTTGTGTTGACGTGCTTCAGCCAACAGTGAGCAATAGTAACCCTGACTCAAATATTTATCTGTGTCACATAGGTTAATAATACGGGTTTTGGGCTCGCCTACTTTAGGGTAGTCGGCAAGGTACTGGGCGAAATCAATAACGCTCGCGTCCAGCTCAGGGAAGCCTTCGGCATTATCCACCACAACAATCGTTTTAAACATTTTACAGCGCTCCAAATAGCAATTTGACTTGTATTTAGGACACGCCATCAACGTAACAAGCCAAGCAAAATCAATTAGAAAATTAACAGCTCATGCTTGCCACATCAGTAGGATGGTCTGGGCAATGATATTGGAGCGGAATATAGGCTTTACGTAGATTAAATCAACATTTTTTTGCGAAAAAGTGATATTTATTTTTGTGTTAAAATGGGCGTTTAATAACGCCCAAGCATTAATGATAAAAAACGATGCAAATCAGTTGCTTACTCAATCATTTTATACAGAGTAAGATCTTGAAAATCATAGCTAAAATCAATATTAGCATGCACAGGAATAAGCTTCATAAAGGTTATGGCATTGTTTTGGTCACGGTAGAGCTTGGCGTACACATCTGCCTCTAGGCTTCTGTCATCCCAGCGCACCAAAAAACGGTCATTTTCATCACCTTTGTATAACCCACCCACAAGCTTTACCACTCTTTTTGAGCGTAACTGAATACGGCCGTCTTTTTGCTCTAAAAAGAAATCCCCAAGCCAATCATCACGATAAGCACCTAACGCTGCATTTAGGGAGCCAGCAGTCACAGCAACAAGTTGCTGTGCTTTTTGAGCGGTTTTGTTATTCGCCATATAGTTACTTACTGCCTTGTTGTTTGACGGCGATAACTTGGGGGCAAACACTTTTAGCCAATCTGTTGCATTGTCGCCTAAATAGGGTTTCATCAAGGTATACATGAGTGCACTTCGCCCCGCACTGGATTGCTGATTCGTCAGCACCACTATGCCCAAATCAAGTTCTGGAAAGAAACTTACGTAGGAATACATACCCGCCAAGCTGCCACTGTGATGCACTCGCAACTTCCCGTCTACGTCATTTAAGCGCCAACCTAAGCCGTAGGCACTAAAGTGACTATGGTTATGGCGCTGATCCGTACTTGAAACCGGCATGATCGTTTTTGGCGACCACATCTGTTGGTGCTGGGTGGTTGAAAACAGTTGTTTTCCATCTGCTGTTTTACCTTGATTGAGCTGCACTTGAGCCCAAATCAGCATGTCGTCTAGACTGCATTGAATACCACCAGCGGCGCCTGATACATTCGGTTTACTGGTATCAACATCACGCACTATGGTCGCTAGTTTATTATCCACCATGCCATGCGGGGTTGCCGCGAATGCTTGCTGCGATTGAGGAACATGACCCGCGTAGCAATGCTGCATGCCTAGGGGCGCAAAAATACGTTTTTCAATAAATTGCTCCCAAGGCTGGCCACTTGCTGCGGCGACCACTTCGCCTGCGACGATATACAGCAAGTTGTCATAGGCGTAGTCGGCGCGAAACTGCCCTGTGGGTTTTAGAAAACGCAGATTATGCACTACTTCTTGACGGCTAAAACTGGAAGGCTCTGGCCACAGCATTAAATCTCCTGCCCCTAGGCCTAACCCGCTTCGATGGGTCAGCAAATCCGTAATGCTAAAATGGGCGCTTATCCAAGGATCATGTAACTGAAAGTCAGGCAGATGCTTTACCACCGGGTCATCCCAGCTTAGTTTGCCCTCATCAACCAATATCGCTAGCGCGGCCGCGGTAAAGGCTTTGGTATTTGAAGCAATTTTAAATAGGCTTTGTGCATCCACAGGCTCATTGCTGTGAATATTCTTTACACCATAGCTTTGCTTGAGCACCACGTTACCGTTTTTGATCACGCCAACCGCCACACCTGGAATATGTAACCTCTCCATGATTTTGCTGATCTGCATGTCTATTTTTGATGTGTTTACGATCGGCTGATGACGCTCATTTTGCTTCACTTGTGCTCCTGTCGTCGTTGCCCATATCACGCTACCCAAACACAAACATGAGATAATGAGATTAATGCTGTTGCGACCGCTGAAAATCATAGTGTTGCTTGCCTTAAATGCATGTTAGGGCTTTACCCTTGCGTTTTGTATTTGGGAGCAATGCTTCAGGCTTAGCCTTTGAAGCAAGGCTGCCCATCGTTTATTTACTGTCTAGAATTGCTTCGTACACCAAACTAATCACACTGCCGTACTTGCCGGTTTCAAACGTTTTACCTGCAAATTCGACATGGCCGCTTTCGTCTTCTTGCACTTTTGAGTGCCGTGCATTGGTGAGCAAGAAAATAGCCAAGTCATATTTGGGGTCAATCACTGATACGGTGCCTGTCCAGCCCGTATGACCATAAGCCTGAGCACTAGCGTAAGGACCGAAATGCCATTTGCTTTGGCCATGGCCTGCTCGGCGCCAGCCAAGTCCATAACTGTCGTTACGCTCTTCTGGCTTAATAAACTGCTGTAATACTGCTTCATCAAAGATTTGAGTTTTGCCGTAGCCACCACCGTTCAATAACAACTGCCCCAGCACGGCTAAATCGTCTACGGTAGAAAACAACCCTGCATGACCTGCTACACCGCCAAGTGAATAAAAGGCTTTTTCATCATGCACTTCACCCTGCAACACATACTCGCGCATATTATCGAATTTGACACGACCACCCCGGCTATTGCCTTGTATTTCGGTGGCGGCAAATTCACCTTTTGCTCGGCCTTTTAATAGCGGGTTAAATAAGGTATTGCTCAACCCCAATGGTTGATATATCTGATGCTCGACGTAGGCATCTAGCCCCATTCCCGTAATACGCTCAACCAACATGCCCAGTAACATATAGTCAGTGTCACTGTAGACCGCTTTAACATTGCGCCCCATGGCAAATGGCACACGGTTTAGCAGTAACTGATCCGTTCGCTGTGGGTTCTGGGAATACAAGCTCTTACTGACGCCATTTTCAGGCGTAAAAAACCGCACTTGAGGGGCGTAACCAGCGGTATGGGTGAGTAAATCGCGCACTAAACGCGTTTCTCGCCCGCCGCCTTGATAGTCTGGCATGTAGCGCTGAATAGGCGCATTGACGTCTAATTTGCCTGCGCTTACCAGCTTCATCAAGGCCAAGTTGGTAGCAAACATTTTTGTGTTCGAAGCAATATCAAAAAGCGTATCGACCTGCATTTTCTGCGGCTCGGGGAGCAATTCTCCACCATCAGAGTATTGTCGCGCATCACCGTATGCGGTTCGTTTTACGATTTCCCCGTCCTTTACCACCAACAATACCGCACCGGGGAATCCGTTATTGATATCTCGCTGAATCAGTGCATCGACTTGTGCAAAACGATTTTGCTGAGACGTGCTGGTGTCCATTAGGATAGGTGACGGAATAGTCACTTTGAGCTCGCTGCCCTCAGGTAAAATATTCTCTACGCGCAAGGTGTTAGTGCCGTCTTTGGTGCGACGCTTCAAGCTATACTGGTACCGTTCGTCTGGCGCAAAGGGTTGCGCTATATTGAGTTTTTGCCCATTAACGTAGATATCAGCTTGCTCTGCACCTTGACTATTAATCTGAATCTCACCCCGCCCTTGGTACGCTTTAAAACGTTCACGGTCGTTTACCCACTGCCGAGTACTGCGTTCCTGCATGGGGAATACTTCATCCACTTGCCCCTGCTTTACCACCATCGGCTCTGTTGACTCAGCCACTTGCTCGTCAATGTAGCGGGCCATCAATTTTTTGGCTTTTTTAGGGAAGTATTTATCGAGTAAAGCAAACACAGCGGCGGCAGTTTTACTGTCTGCTTTACCGGTCACTTGCCAGGGTAAGAAGTGCATCTGAAACGCACTGATCACATTGCTTGTTTGTTCATCACGTATGCCCGTTTCCAGCACATTGTAGCCATAGGCACGTAAAGCACTTTGTATTAGACCAATATTCGGTTGGTACTGATTAAAACGCTGCCAATAGGCTTCAAAAGTCTCGTTTTCATACCAAGCACCTATCCCAGCTTGGTACAACTCAAACCAAGGAAATCTTGGGCCTGGATCGTTTTTACGCGACGGAGCGATATCAGAATGCCCCACCACTTTAGTAGGCGATATGTCTGGATTACGGGCCAGTATTTGTTGGCTTAAAGCAATTAATAGCTCGATTTGCTTCGGGTCGTAATCGGGAAATACGCATAAGCGGTTCTCGCCGTGCTCAGAGGTTGTATTGGCCTCTTTGTCAAAGTGGCATTCAGGCACATTGACTATTTCGATGCCTATGGATGAATCATTTAATTCGCTGCGCCCTTGCCAAACGCTGTTACCAGCATGCCAAGCACGTTTGTCTTCATCTACTAATTTGAGAATTTCTAACGAGTCTTTAAGATAACTGGGATCATTAGATTCAGGGATAAGATAATGAGCACTCAATCCGCCTTCATCCACCAATGCGTGAACCGATTTTTGATAATCAATAGCGGTAAAATGCATCACTAGAAACTTTACCCGATGGCTAAAGTTTTTTGAGGGCATTTCACTAATCGGTAGGGTCGCACAACTGACGATGGCTACCGTTAATATGCATATCAAGACAGATCGCTGCCAACTCGTAATACGTTTTTTCATAACACTGAGGATATCCCGTTGCCTGTGAATCTTCCAGATCACTATTTCTACTCAAAAGCACTCACTTTTGAATAATTAATTACAGATATAATAAATAATTTGAATAATAATTCCATAACTTAATGTACAGATTATCAACACTGCTCAGCAGACACGCAATCCACAGGCTAACCTTGGAAATTTTCTGTATTTCAGCAGATGTGTTTTTCGATCGAGCTAACTTCTAGGATCCAGTAAAGGACTAAAAAGGTAATAAAACATACCTTGAGACCTTAGTGCGCTCCCTATTTACTGGCAGTTTGTGGATTTAAAGCACTCTCCTTAAAGATAAATTATTACTAAAAAAGCAACAATAAAGAACATATTATTCTTGACGATATCAAATATTGTTTGTTAAATGCTCAGACAACAATAATAAAAACTACTTAATGAAGGCTTATGAGTCGTCGTCCTCAAATAAAAAAGCACAAGCAACAAATAGGTGAACACATGGCAACACAATCTAGAAATTTCATACAACAACGGATTTACCGTGCCATGCAAGGTGCATGGAACAATCGCGCAACCACTCTCTCAGCTGTACTACTAGCAAGCTCTCTAGCTGGCGCACCCGCCGCTATGGCACAACAAGCTGGTGGCATTAAAGGTAAGGTTGAAACGCAAGCGACTGATATTTCGGTAAACGATGTCACTGTCACCGCATCAAGTAACGTGATGCCAAAACCTAGAACAGTTAAAACAAAAGCGGATGGTAGCTATGTTTTACCGGCTCTTAAGCCTGGTAAATACACCCTGACCTTCACCTCTGCCGATGGCACGGTTCGTCAAACCCAAGTCGACGTATTGTTAGACCAAACATCTAACGTTGATGTGGCATTTGAAGCAGCACCTGCTGATAGCACCGAAGTGATTCAAATTGTCGGCTCTCGCATCAGCCGTGAAGGAGACTCTTCATTAACTAATTCTTTGGGCGAAGACGTTTTATCTCGCGTACCTACTGGTCAAGATTATCGCTCTTTATTGGCCATTATTCCTGGTGTGCAGTATTCAGAAAATGCCACACTTGGCCCATCAGCAGGTGGTTCAGGTCGAGATAACAAATATGGTTTTGACGGGGTAGACGTATCATTACCCATGTACGGTAACCTTGCATCTGAACCATCGACCCAAGACGTTGCCTATGTATCGATTGACCGTGGGGGCGCAAAAGCAATCGGCTTCAATCGTGCCGGCGGCCTTTCAATTAATACCTTATCTAAATCAGGTACTAATGAGTTTCATGCCAGCGTAGAGTATCGTATCGAGCCTGCAAGCTTATCTGCCGATCGTGATACAACAGAAAGTACCACATCAACTTTTGAAGAAGACAAAACGTGGATGAGTGCCAATGTTAGCGGCGCATTGATTGAGGATGAATTGTATTTTTATGGTTCATACTTTGGCCCTGAGATAACACGCGATAATAAAGAAACGGCGTACGGACCGACCAAGCAATACGAAAGTGACCGTGATGAATATTTCGGTAAATTGACCTGGGCGCCTACCGAAGATGTATTGTTAAACGTCAGCTACAGAACCTCTGATAAAGACGTTGTCGGTGACTCAGTCGACTCAAAAGCGACTGATTCAACATCCGAAGGTAGCTCAGTATCGCAAGATATTTTCACCATTGATGGTTCATATATAATTGATGACTACACGACGCTAACCTTCCAATACAGTGATTTTAAGAACGAGAACTCTAGCCGTCCTGACACCATTTTTTCAGGTGTTATCCCAACTATTGGAGGCTCTCTTGATTTGAATAACCTTGATCAGCAAGGTTTGTTCTTTGTTCCGACGATTAGAACTGACGAAGGTTTTGATGCAGAAACAGCTCAAGTACTTATCGATGCTTATGGCTATACCGATGATGCTGGCGTATTAACGGGTGGCGGTAATATTGGTGGCGCTTCACTTATTAATAACCAAGATTTCTCTCGTAAGAGCTTTGAAGTCGCTCTTGACCACGAAATGGAGCTAGGCAATACCGTTCACAATATTCATATTGGTGGACAGTGGAAAGAAAGCGAAGAAGTGCTTACTCGACTTTCAAATGGATGGGGCGCAATCAGCTATAACGGCGGGTTGGGTGTAGATACCGACTTTGAAACAGACGAAGCTATCTATTACAGCGCAACAGTATACTCCAACAGTTTAAATGGTGAAGAAAACTTAAATCCGCTAACGTCAACGTCCGAAATCATCAACATTGAAGTGAACGATACCATTGAGCACGGTGACTTCACTTACAACGTTGGTTTCTTGTTCAGCAACGATACTTTGTACGGACAAGGCCTAAGAGAAAACTCAGCGAATGCATCAGGTTACGAAGTCGATCCTGGCAACAAGTACAAAATGTATGAGCTTGATTTTATGGACATGATCCAACCTAGACTTGGGATCACTTGGGCCTATAACGGTCGCGATACCGTGTTTGCTAACTTTGCGAGTTATAATCCGGATACCACCTCTTTAGCCCGCGCGGCCTCATGGGATCGTAACAATCAATCAACCCAAAAGGTTTACTTTGATGCGGATGGTGCGTTTATTGGTAATACCGAAGCAAACGGTTCATCTGGTAAATTGTTCCAAGATGACATGGATGCACGTCGCACGGACGAGATCACTATTGGTATGACGAAATACATATCAAACGAATTCTTCGTTCGCACCCATTTACGTCAACGCAAAGCGCTTCATGCGTGGGAAGATCAACCGAATAACGCCCGCACCTATGGCGATTACGGCCCGTTTGGTGGCGTACCTGAACACTTGCGCGATAAAGGCTTGTTTATTCCTGACTTAGCTGAGCAATATTCCAGCATGGGACTGTCTGCAAGTGATGGTAGCTATGTTATTGCTGAACTAGATGGCGCTGAAAACACCTACTACGAGTGGAGCATCGAAGGTGATTACACCGGCGACAACTACTACTTGAACGTGTCTTATGTATGGAGCCATTACTACGGTAACTACGACCAAGACATTACCAGTACAGCGTCTGACGGTAACTTGTTTGTTGGCTCATCTAACTTAGGTGATGGTCGCGGCCGCATGTTGTGGGATGGCAAGTCAGGTACCTTAAATGGTGACCGTCCTCATGTATTAAAAGCATTGGGTTACTACACAACAGATTGGAACGCTGACATCGGTTTTAACTTTGTCTTCCAATCTGGCGATGTTTGGGAAGAGTGGGACGGTGGCGCTTATGGTTATTCAAGCTCAACTATTCGTTACTCTGAACCTGCTGGCAGCCGTCGTGAATCAAGCCATTGGCAGTTAGACTTAAACTACGCCCAAGCCTTCAATATTACCGAAGACTTAGAGCTTCAGTTTAAAGCCGATGTGTTTAACGTTTTCGACAGACAGACGGGTTATAACTATCAACCCATTCTTTCTAGCGCCACCTTTGGTGAGGCACGAAACTTAATTAACCCTCGCCGTGTTCAACTTTCGGTTAGCCTAAACTACTAACCCAGCTTAGCGACTTACCTTAGCGAATACAGGTAGTTGTTTGTTTATCCCCGCTTCTGGCGGGGATTTTTTTATTTTCTTCACGCGTTATTTTATTGCGGTACAACTAAGTACCGCCATATATTTTTATTCTCAGGAGTGAGTCATGGGCTTTAGGCCAGTGCATTTGTGTTTCATCGTTTTCTTCGTTATCGCTTGTATTTCATGCACAAGCAAACCATCAATCGATCCTAAAATTGAAGCCTTAGTTGCGCAAAAACTGATGCTCGATATTCGCTATTTCTGTGATGAAAACGAGCTTGATGCAACCACACAGCGCTGCACTACACCTGTCACCACGTTACCCGACGACCTTAAAGAAATGATTGCTGACACAGGTGTAGGCGGCATAATCTTGTTTGCCAATAACTTGGTCGACACAGAACAAATGCTTCGCCTGAATCGTGACTTACAAGCAGCCTCAGCCAGTGGCGGGCACTCTCCACTGCTTATCTCTATCGATCAAGAAGGCGGGCGCGTGGTGCGCATCCCGCAAAATATTAGTACTGCATTTAGCGGCAATATGGCCATTGGTGCCACTTACGCCGAACATGGAACGCACTTTGCCACGCTTAGCGGTGATGTGATTGCTAAAGAGTTAGCCGTACTGGGTTTTAACGTTAATTTTGCTCCTTCAGTTGATGTAAACGTCAATCCAGAAAACCCAGTGATAAACGTGCGCTCATTCGGGGAAGACCCACAAGTGGTGGCTGAACTGGGGTTAGCTCAAATGCAAGCAATGCAACAAAACGGCATTATTGCTGCGCTGAAACACTTTCCTGGGCACGGGGATACCAACACCGATAGTCACTCGGGCTTACCCTTGGTTGAACATGACTTACACAAAATAAAAGCGGTAGATTTAGCGCCATTTCAATACGCCATTGATAATGGCGATCCGGGCATGATCATGACGGCACATATTCAATACCCAGCCCTTGATAGCTCAACATTTACCGCCACTGACGGCAGCAAAACAATACTACCGGCTACCATGTCTCGAGCAATTTTAACCGACTTGCTCAGAGACCAAATGGGCTTTCGGGGCGTGATCATCACAGATGCGTTAGATATGGCCGCCATCGCCCATTTTTATGAGCCTACCCAAGCGGTATTGCAAACATTCAAGGCGGGTACTGACATCGCACTAATGCCACTGGCTATTCGCACTGCACAGGACATTCCTAAGCTTAAAAAAATGATTGCTGATCTAGCTTATGCCGTTCAAATTGGCGACGTAACGTTAGCTGAAATAGAGGCGTCAGTAGCGCGTATTCAAACCTTAAAACAAAGTTATATTCCGTCTAATACTGCCCTGTTGTCCCCAGCCAAAGCACTTGCTCGGGCGCAAAGTATATTGGCTGCGCCTGCTCATCTACAAATAGAGCAAGACTTAGCGGATAACGCCATTGTGGCAATTAAAAATCAGCAAGCATGGCCGATAAGCCAATCCACTAAGCGCATTCATCTCGTCATGCCAGACAAGAGTAAATGCATGGCCATGACAACTGCACTAACTGATGCACTTAACACATTTGACCCACGGCCTGAGCTGACAATGAGCTGTGCCAGCTTAGTGAGCGAGCCCACAGATAACCTTCGTGCCCTTCAGCGTGACGCACAATTAGTGATTTACACCGATATTACCCCGCAGCAAAGCTTGGTTGAAATGGGGGGAATGGACGATATTACTGATTGGCGCTCAAGACCGAATAAAGAAGCGCTGGATGCCAAGCTTCTCACCTTGCTAAAAGACATTAAACCCCATCAAAAATCGCTTATGGTGAGTATGCGCACCCCTTATGCAGTTACCCAGTACGCAGATTATCTGGATGGCATTTTGGCGACCTTTGCTTATAACACCCAAGTTACTGAGCAATTAGATGAAAACGGAGCAGCCCATGCCCACTACGAAGGTCCTATTTATCGCGCTTTGGCCAATATTCTGTTAGGTAATCAACAGGCCTCGGGATCGCTGCCAGTTAGCATTGGTAAGATTCAGCATTAACTAAATGAAATTTTCTGGCCTCAGCACTGTCTTGATGATGGATTGTGGTATTTTATGTGAAACGTGAACTGCGACCGAGCTTAAATAATATCCTTTTAACAACAGATAAATTGAGGGATGTGTATGGCGTTTAACGATACATTTCGCATCAGCAGCCATGGCGTTATTTTCAATGAAACAGGACAAGTTTTATTGCTAAAGGCCACTTATGGTCATTGTGCTTGGGGTTTACCTGGTGGTGCTCTTGAGCCTGGTGAAACCATTCATCAAGCTTTGCTGCGAGAGTGCCAAGAAGAATTAGGTGTGCAGGTGGAAGTTGAGTACCTTTCTGGAGTGTATTTTCATAGTGCATATAACTCTCAGGCCTGCATTTTTAAAGTTCACTTGGGGAAACAGGCCATAAGTCTAAGTGACGAGCACAGTGAATACGGTTATTTTGATCTTAATTCACTGTCAAAAATACAGAAGCAGCGCGTCGAACAATGCGCCGCGTATAACGGTCAAGTGGTCAGTGATGCGTTTTGAACTTTGTGTATCAAAATCGAAATTTTAGCTAGGCTTTTGATTGCTTAACGCAATGGAATAATGTGCAAAATACAAACAATTTTAAATTATACTACGCTAAAAGAGTTTGAATAAATTATCGATTTATCTTTGCCGGACATCGGCACTAGCGGTAAGCTAATTGCTCATAAATTCACAATTTTTTACGCGTAAATTGTTAAAATTACGGTAAACTAAATAATAAATTATTACTCAGAGTTGCTTAATGTCTACTTTCACAAAAATAAAAGCCATTAAAGATACCCTTTCTAATAGCGAATTAAAGCTCGCTAAATTTGTACTTAGTTCATCAAATGCAGTAAGGGATCTGTCATCTCAAGAACTCGCGAATGTCGTTGGCGTCAGTCAATCTAGTGTGGTGAAATTCGCCCAAAAGCTTGGATACAAAGGGTATCCAGCGTTCAAACTAGGGGTAATAGACGCATTAAATTCAACTGCGAGTGAGGGCAATCTACACGGTAAAATCACCCTCAATGACAGCTTCAAACAAGTGTCAGAAAAGCTACTTAGCAGCAAAGTCGCAGTATTAACCGAGACTAAAAACCTTAATGAAGAAGCCGCGTTTCACCAAGCTGTGGAATTACTCAAATCAGCTAAGCGCATTTTGATTTGTGGCTTAGGTGGTTCAGCTCTGGTAGGGAAAGACTTCTCTTATAAACTTCAAAAACTTGGCATGTTAGCCATTGAAGAGCCTGATATGCACGCCCAATTGGCCTTTGCTGCTACCTTGTCTGAAAACGACTTAGTGTTTGCCATCAGTGAATCCGGCAGTACCCGTGAAATTGTCAATGTAGTGAAACAGGCCAAGCAAAACAGCTGTAAAGTGATCACGGTAACTCGCTATGGCGCAACGCCAGTATCTGATCTTGCAGATATCAAACTATATTCAGTAGCAGAAGAAGAGTCAGCGCGTTTGTCATCGATAATGGCCCGTACTGCTCAAGAGTTTATTATCGACATATTGTTTATTGCGATCACTCAATCATCAAGACAGGGTCGCCAGTTACTTGAGAAAACGAACTCAGTGGTCAGTGACTTTAGGCAATCTTCTTAACATTCCACCTTAGTGCTCGCTCTTTTGGCGTTAAATAGCCGTAATGAAGGCTGTTTTAACGCTAATCTACTTTATTGCAAAATTTCTCAGCTTAACTTACTGATGGTATTAGAAATCTTTAGCACCACTAAATTTTCGTACGAATCGACAGCGCTCAAATTTTAGCCTTTTCGCTCATTTACCCACCTTGAAACGGTCAATTAAAAGTCAATGTAAATAGTTGTTAACACTGTTTAACAAAGTTTTTACGATATATTTGTTTGAAATAACAGCTAATGCCCCATACAATTCGCCGCAATCTGCACTTATAGCAGATAGATTCTTTATCTTTCCTATAATTACCTTCTCAGGGACACATATGCATAAAATTACTCAAGCCGTAAAGCTAGCGCTTTTAGGCGGCTCAATAGTTATGACAAACAGCGCGTTGGCACAACAGAGCGACGATGCAGCGAACTCAGTAGAAAAAATCCAAATCACAGGCTCTCGTATTCTTCGTGAAGGCGCTATCGCACCTTCACCTGTGACAGTACTTAGCGGCGAAAGTTTGCTAAATACTGGTGCGATGAATATCGGTGAAGCACTAAATGAGCTACCCGCATTAGCAAGTACTTACTCTTTATCAAACTCAGGTCAATTTATCGGCACCGCCGGTTTGAGCCTTCTTGATTTGCGCGGAATGGGCACTGAACGCACCCTGGTATTAGTCAACGGCAAGCGCCACGTAGCGAGCAGTGCGGGTACCTCTTCGGTTGATACCAATACCATTCCTACCAGCTGGATTGAGCGCGTTGAAATCATCACAGGCGGTGCATCAGCGGTTTACGGTGCAGATGCGGTAACGGGTGTGGTTAACTTTATTCTTAAAGACAAGATTGAAGGCTTACAAGTTAGCGCAACCAAAGGCTATGCTGACAACCACGATTACAGCAACGACAAGTATTCATTCTCTTACGGCACTAACTTCAATGATGATCGCGGTAATATCGCCTTCTCAGTGGAGCACAGCAGCCAAGAAAGCTTGAACGCCTTAGATAACCCATGGACATCTACTTCTTTCCGCAATCTAGCTAACACCGCGCAAAATGATGACAATAGAGATTCTTTAGATGTCCCTGACGATATCTACACACCTAATGCGGGTATCTATGCTTTAAGCAATGCTGGTACCTTTGCCATTGGCGATGATTACTATTCATTCAACCCTAATGGTTCAGTACGCGACGTATACCTAGGTGATAACGTAGACGGCATAGCATGTGAAAACTGTGATTTTATTAATTTGAATCAGTTCAGCGAGCTTCAGCCTGAGTTTGACCGCACCAACTATAACCTTAAATTGAGCTACGACGTAACCGACAACATCCGTGGTTATGTTGAAGGTAAGTACGCACGTACTCGCTCGACTAATGTTGGTCAGCCTGCGTTTTTCTTCTTTGAAAGCGAGGCAGATGCCATCACTATCCAAAACGATAACCCGTATGCAGGAGATGACTTGCTAGCCCTTATGGGTGCAAATAATCTGACTAAAATTACTATCGACCGGATGTTGACTGATGTTGGCCGTCGTACAGAAGATGACGAACGTGAAACCACTGCGTTTGTGGCTGGTCTTGAAGGTTACATCAACGATGATTGGGGTTTTGAAACCTATATCACGCGTGGTGAAACCAAGCTTGAGCGTGCCAACAAGAATAACCTTGTACTGGCCAACTTCTATAATGCAGTAGATGCGGTTGAAGCTGACGACGGCTCAATTGTCTGTCGTGATACGGCAGCTCAAGCAGCAGGCTGTGTGCCATTAAACCTACTAGGTGACGGCGCGCCAAGCGAAGCTGCACGTAACTACGTTAACACCACCTCTGTTGGCAACAGCACCATTACGCAAACGGTTGTCGGCGGCTCAGTCAACAACTCTGGTATATATGAATTACCAGCGGGCTATGTGGGTTTTGCCGCGGGTATTGAATACCGCAAAGAAGAAAGTGAAATTGAAGAGCCAGATAACGCTGAAGGTACGTTCTTCAACGTATTAGGCGAAGATAAAGGCGACTTCGATGTTAAAGAAGCTTACGTAGAGTTTTCAGCGCCTTTGCTAACCGACCTACCAGGTATTCAAGATCTGAACTTTGAAACCGCACTGCGTATTGCTGACTACAGCACTATCGGTAATGCAAAAAGCTGGAAGCTAGGTCTAGACTGGCAAGTGTATGAAGACTTACGCGTTCGAGCGACCCACTCCTCAGCCCTACGCGCACCTAACATCAGTGAACTGTACGGTGAAGCGAGCCAAACGTTTTTCAGTATCGACGATCCTTGTAAAACGTCTGAGCTAGGTCAATTGGCTGACGCTTCAACGCGCACATCAAACTGTGCAGCTCTGGGTGTACCTGCTGACTTCGATTCAGATTACGACCAAGCCAGAATCGAAGGCGAGCAAGGCGGTAACATTAACCTTCGCGCTGAAGAATCAAAAAGTACTACAGTGGGCGTGGTTTATCAGCCGGCTTACCTTGAAGGTTTTGTGGCCACCGTTGATTACTGGAAAATTGAATTGACTGACGCTATTTCTTCAGTTGATTCGCAAACCATTCTTGATCGTTGTGTTGATAACACGAGCGGCGTCAGCAATGATTACTGCTCGCTTATTACCCGTGATGCAAGTGGTGAAATATCACAAATTAGAAGCTTCTCCCTTAACCTTTCAGGTCAAGATGCATCGGGTGTGGATTTCGAACTTGGCTATGACTTTGATGCGCTTGGCGGTTCATTCAAAACTAACCTAATTGGTACGTACCTGATTGAGCGTAAAGAGTATCCGTTCCAAGAAGATACGTCTGATTTTGTTGAATATGCTGGTACTGCAGGTGAATCAGAGTGGCAAGGTATGTTAAGCATGAGCTACATGGTTGATGCGTGGCAAGCTGGTATCAAAACCCGTTATCTAGAGCGTGTGAGCATCTTTGACAACCAAGAGCTCGCGGTTAACCCTAACCGTAGCTCCTTGATGGAATATGGCTCGTACGCGATTTCAGACGTCACTGTAGGCTACGCATTTGAAAACGGTCTATCACTGACTGTTGGCGTAGACAACGTATTCAACCGTGACCTTCCATTTGGAACGACTGGCACAGGCGAAAAGACTGGTGCATATGAAAACATCGGTCGCTTCGGTTACATAACACTGTCATACGCGATGTAACATCTATATTGATTACTTTCGTTGCAGTTGCTTTTATCAAGGGCGGTTTTAGTAGCCTAAAAGCATTATTCGGTAAAAGCACTACTCGGTACAAACGGTATTGAGTAACGCGAAAGTCACCTAACAAAAAGGCCTCAATTGAGGCCTTTTTTATGAATTCAAACTCAAATATTTACGAACCAAATATCACCACAAGCAAAGCAAACAAAAAACCACCTGCCGCTATTTTCATTCCATTTTTGAATAACTTCGCTTTTGGCATAAACATCAAAAAAGCGGAGACGACAAAAAACAGCAACACCACACCAAAGGTAATGTTTAAAATAAACAAAGGGCTGTTTGTAGTAGCCTTGTGCAGACTGACAAGTTTGGCTAGTACCTTGGGATAATCTTTTTTAGTGACAACCGCCTCACCCGTGGCTTTTTGATAGGCGCCGTAGTTAAAACGAATTGCTTGTTCATCTTCAGCCTGAATTTTAAACCCTTTCAGATGAAGAGCCTCTTCTAGCGCCTTAGAGCTCAGTTGAGTGTCTAGTTCATGCACCGTGGTGTATTCGTATTTCATAAAATCTGTGCTACGAAATATGAGCAATATTCCACTGACTGCATACACCGTCATGATACCCGCAAGGAAAAACCCCATCCATCTATGATACTGCCTAAAGGTATTGTGAAACTTTGCTGATGCCATACTGCCCTCTGTTATGTGTGAACGTTATATCGTGCTTTAAGTGAAAAAAGCTGTATTTAACCACAGAGATTTAGATATGTCTGATGTCTTTACCTAAGTTTGCTTTTGAGCCGCGCAGACACGAAGCACAGTTGCTTACTTGAGCGCTATTGAATAAATATTTTAAGGGTAGAGCAAGTAGGGCTGACGTTGTTTTTTGAAGTTGGCCAATCCTGCTTGCCAGCTTTGTTTAATTTCGCCAGCGCTTTGGCCTGCTTCTATGGCGTTACGCAGTGAATCTGTACCGGCTAACTTATCCATAAAATCAGCTCGGTCAAATAAGTGCATACCACGGCTAGAAAATTGCTGCTGCGCCCCCACCAGCCAGGTTAAATTAAGGCCTCGCTCAGGGCTTTCTTGCAAATCTATCCCCTGTAGAGCCTTCCCTTCTAGCTTGGGGTGCAGCGCGCTACCAGGGCGTGATTCTGGGCTGAACGCAAATTCGCCTAACTCAATATCGTCAAACCCTAACACCTGAAATGGAAAGTCAGTACCGCGGCCGACACTAATAGGCGTAGCCTCAAAAAAACACAGACTTGGGTATAAACCAATCGCTTGGTCATTGGGTAAATTCGGGCTCGGGGCAACAGGTAGTGAGTAGTGCATATTACGGGAGTAATTAGCGACTGGAATGGTGACCAAATCAAGCGATTGCGCTTGGTTTATCCAGCCTTCGCCTTTGATCATACGTGCGAGTTCAGCTACCGTCATACCATGTAGAACGGGGATAGGATGCATGCCCACAAACGAGCGGTATTTAGGCTCGAGTATTGGCCCATCGACGAAACGCCCATTAGGGTTGGGGCGGTCTAGGACCATAAACTGAATACCCGCCTCTGCTGCGGCTTCCATCATGTAGTGCATCGAACTGATGTAAGTGTAAAAACGCACGCCCACGTCTTGAATGTCAAATATCACCACATCAAGTTGTTGTAACATTTCCACTGGCGGCTTTTTAAATTTGCCGTAGATAGAGGTGATAGGAATACCAGTTTTTGCATCTATTTCGCTGTTTACGTGCGCTCCTGCATCATGATCACCACGAAAACCGTGTTCAGGCGCGAAGATTCGCGCGACGTTGACTGACTCATCAAGCAAATAATCCGCTAAGTGTCTGTTGCCCACCATGGATGTTTGATTTACCACTAAGCCGACACGTTTACCTTTTAGTTGCGGCAGATATGCTTCTGAGCGCTGGGCAGCAACTTTGATGGCCTCAGGGCTACCCTTTTCTACCTGAGAAGAAGTCACACATGCACTTAGCAATAAGGTAAATAGCGCTAAGTAGATGAGCTTCATGACTCACCTTGCGACATGGCATGGCGCAAAAAACCCTGCTTCTGAGCAAGCTTTTCGCGAGCCTGTTGCACATCAACACCTGTAAGTATCATTAAAATCGCCACTTTGACTTCTTTATTCGCGTGATCAAGGGCTTCATATGCGGTTTGCTCTTCGCAGTCAGTAGCTTGCATCACAATACGTACCGCTCGTGCATACAACTTTTGATTACTGGCGTTAAGATCCACCATTAGGTTTTGATAAGTCTTACCAATGCGGATCATGCTGGCCGTGCTAAGCATATTAAGTATGAGTTTCTGGGCAGTGCCTGATTTTAAGCGTGTAGACCCGGTCAGGACTTCAGGGCCCACTTGGGCACAAATATCAATATCTGCTATCTGACCGATGACAGAGTTAGGGCTGCAATTTACTGCAATAGTTGTTGCTTTACACTGCTTGGCGTACTCTAAACCTGCAGCCACATAAGGCGTACGGCCACTGGCAGCAATACCCACCAATGTATCTTTATCACTAAAATTAAGGGCTTTTAAGTCAGCTACGCCCATTGCTCGGTCATCTTCTGCACCTTCAACGGCGTGTATCACTGCTTTTTCGCCTCCCGCGATCAAGCCGATAACCATTCCCTCTGGCACGCTAAAGGTTGGCATACACTCTACCGCATCGAGTATGCCTAAGCGCCCGCTCGTACCGGCGCCCATATAAACCAAACGGCCACCTCGGTTAAAACTTGATACGATAGCTTCAACTCCAGAGGTAATATCCGCCATTGCTGCACTCACCGCAGCAGCAACTTTATGATCTTCCTGATTGATTTTTTCTAAAATCGCTAGAGTGGGCAAAGTGTCTATGTCGAGCGTATCTATGTTGCGCCCTTCAGAAGCGATGCTATTTAATTCACTGAGCAAATTTACTTGAGTCATAAATTGATTACGTTCGGTTAGTTAGTGGATGAAGGCGAGCACAATTGCTTTGCCAACAAACAAGCGCCATCAAGAGAGTTTCCCTTACTTGGCACAATTAAATTGCGATAAGTCGCACTTAGCAGTCCTTGGCTCGGTTCAGCCAGACCACCCATGAGCACCAAGGGTAAATCACTTGAGCCGCAGGTACGCTTGATTAATTTTTCGATCATGGTGGCATGGGCAGTGAGTACTTCTAACGCCACCACACACTCTTCTTTTAGGTTGAAAACATGTGGCGCAAGCGCTGCGAAATCAGCTGGTTTCGCCATCGCTAACCATTGCAAGATTGAATGGCGACTGTAACCAATTTGGCTGGCCACAAACAAACTTAACGTGCTTTTTGCTACCCCATTCAAGTCCATTTCCAACAGCAACTTTTGAACCGCTAAGTAGCCAAGTTTCGCACCGCCACCTTCATCACCGATACAAAAACCCCACCCGCCTATCATCTTTTCGTTGCGGTTATGATCCATACGCATACCAACCGACCCTGTCCCGAGTGCTACAACAGCCACTGGATGGCCAGCATTAGCGCCGTACAAGGAGGTCTTGGCGTCAGACACCACACTTAATTTGGCAAATTTGAAGGCTAACTCACGCTCTAATTTAACCACCAAGGATTTATCCCCGGCACCGGCGACACCAAACACAGCCGATACCTGCTCGGCGCTGCAGTCCGCCTGCTCTAATAATTGCCTGCAAGCATCTGTAATACTGGCTAACGCCAAGGAGTAATCATTACTCAGAGACGTTGCCCCAGCATTCACTTGCCACTGCATTGAGGTTTGTAAGTCAACGAGCCGGGCAACCGTTTTTGTGCCCCCGCCGTCTAAGCCAAGTATGAATTGAATTGAATGGTTCATGCTTCCTGTCCCTGAAATTGCGATTCGCTGCTGCCTTTGCCTGATAAACACACTAGGCTTGCGACCAATGTGGCGATACAAAGTTGCCAAGTAAATCCAATGTGCACTATCCAGTCTTGTGGTAAGTACAGCGTCATAATATAAGGCTGAAATAAAAGCGTCGTCATAAAACCGCAAATGAGCGCCGCTAACACGCTTTGTGGGCTACCGCGCTTAGTGAAGATGGCGGTGAAATACACACCTAATAAGCCACTGTACGAGAACACCATGACACCCAAAGCAAACTGTAAAAGTGGTGTGTCAGTATATTGTTGCCAATAAAAGCATAAGCAGGCCATAGCGCCTAGTGCTGCAGCTACCAACCCCATAGCCACGCGCCCAGCGCTGACGAAATGCATGTCACTATGGCGATTACCTTTCTTCTTTTGCCAAGGTGCGTAAATGTCTTGCACCAGCACTGATGCCATAGAATTCAACCCTGAATTAAGTGTCGATAGCGCTGCAGCAATGATGCCAACGGTTACTAACGCTTTCACGCCAGCAGGAATATGATTGAGTACGTAGTACATAAAAATAGTGACTGGCTCACCTTCAAAGGTCGGTAAAACCTCGCCTGCAGCACCGCTATGCATTAAATCTGGGCGCTGGTAATAAACATATAGCAACAAGCCAATAACAATGAAAAGCAGCATGATCGGAATCACCATAACAATGGAATACAGCATGGCTTTACTGCCTTCTTTGGCATTTTTACACGTTAGCACGCGCTGGGTCATGTCTTGGTCAAGACCAAATGCGGCGATATTTAGCAACACAAAACCAGTAAACACTGACCAGATGTTAAACACGCCCGAGGGGCTGAAATCCCAATCAAATTTGAATAACGCCAACTTCGATGCTTGACCAGCTCCTGGCTCGGCAAGCACCGCCATGATGCTGGACATATCACTGGGGATCGCCGCCAGCAAACAATAAATAACCGCTACCGCTGCCCCCACATACACACAACATTGAATTACATCACTGTATATCACTGTTTTGATGCCGCCATACACTGTGTACATCAGACCAGCGACTGTCAAAATGCAGGTTGCAGCCACTACATGTGATGCTTCAATGTCGGCAAATAAAATCATCGATACGGCAATCGCTGCCATGTACAAACGAGCCCCGCTCGCGAATATACGGCCACATAAATACATCAAACCTGCTTGTTTCTTCGCTGTGGGGCCAAAGCGTACTTCAAGCAATTCGTATACGGTGTACACATTAAATTTATAAAACTTAGGAATAAGAAAAGTGGCAACAAAGAACGCCGCCACAAACGCGCCTAAGTTAGTCGCTAAATAAGACAAATCACCGCGGTAACCCTGGTCGGGGCCGCCTAAAAAAGTGGCTGCAGATTGCGAAGTGGCGAGCACAGATATGGCCACCGCCCATACAGGCATAGTGTTACCACCACGAAAGTAATCTTGGCTGTTTGCTGAGCGGCGATTAAAAAACCAACCTGAGCCCAGTAGCAACAAGCCATAAGCAACAAAAACTAACCAATCTAAACCAGAATACTGTGCGCTCATTAATGCTTACCGTATACGCTTAATGTTGTAGAGACGATCCACATAGCTGTTTTTCTCCGACAGGCGAAGGGGTAACAAAGGCGTGACGGACACACCGTTTAAGGTGCCTTTGTAGAGCTTTTTATGCTCATCAAAATACGCCAAGCCTTTTACGTCATGGATCACAAACGGTTGGCCCTGCTCATCGCCTAAATAGAGCATCACGTGGCCAGGAATATAAAGTAAGTCACCTATTTCTAAATCGTCAATGGCCGCTAGTTTATCTGCCATAGGGGATTGCTTGGAAAACCGGTTATCAATACCGAAGTCTGTTCCACCCTGGTCACCAGAGTTGCGTGGCATTAAAATGCCGAACGAGCGATAAATTTCTCCCACAAACCCCGTGCAGTCACGGCCGTTATAATCATGCCCCCAACCATAACGTTCACCTAAAAACTTGAAGGCTTGGCGAATAACGTTCGCTTTGGTGTATGCCATGTACCCCAAATGCACGTCTTGGCTTCGCCCGATAAGGGCTTTTTGTAAGCTCAACTTCCCTTGCGGTGTACGAGTGGGTAACCAAACCACGTAATTGGCATAAGGGTTTTGGGCGTATAACGCGGTTGGCACTTCATTTTCGCTAACTAAAGGCAAACGTACACTCATGTCAAGTTGTTGCTCAGACACTGCTGGCATGTCAGGCACGTATTGAGTGAACACCTTGGCTCCGGTAATCACAACGAAATCGCTTTCGCCTTTAAATTCAGCAACTTGCTGTTTAGTACCAAGGGCAAAATTTTCGACTCTTGTCCAAGCGAGGTAATTAAACCCTTGCACCAATGCCCACTGCTTATCTTTGCTGTAGGTTAGGATCGCAACTGCGTCCCCTGGAAACAAAGCGCTTTCTTGAAAACGGTCAAGGTCCACATCCATCCCTGAGTTCAGCACTCTATCATCGGTTGGAAAGGTACGCAGTGCTGCGCGCTTTACCATTAAGCCAAATCCCACTTTGTGACCATTCGGTGCTGGGGCAAAAGTCATATTGTCTTGATAAAGCTCATAATCTTGAGCACTTAACTGGCGTCCACCAACAAAATAGCGCGCACTTTTGGGCACTTTGCTGATGCTGTGAATTTTCGCTGTGAGTTGTTTGTCAGTAAGTGAATCTGGGCTACTTAGGGGATCGCTAACAAAACGGTTATGCTCAATTAACCCTTGGTTATGCGCATTGATCTGTTCTTGGGTCATGACTAGTTGTTCAGGACTTTTTAGCTTCTGCTCCCAGTGATCAGCGTGCAACTGAGCTTGTGTTACATTCATCACATCAGTTCCCCAATTCTTTTGCAGGTCTTTGGTAGGATGCTGTAGAGCACTGGCAGGCAATGCAGTCGCACTTAAAGCGCATGCCAGTAACAGCCCGATTGATAAAATACGTTTCATATTGTTCTCCGTTTACGCTGCGCTTAGCCATGCTAACGCTCGCCCTACCAATAAGCCGCCGCCGGTGCCAACTATGTAACCCAACATGGCCATTAACACGCCCACAGGGATTAACGCTCGAGAATAAGCAGCAGCAAGTATAGGAGCAGATGCCACGCCGCCAATATTGGCCAACGACGCGATACCGCAGGTGAATAAATCAAGTTTGAACAGCTTGGCCACCAGTAGCATAAGCCCACCGTGAACAGCCAAAATAAATAAGCCAAGCAAGATATATATAGGCGCTTGGGTTAATTCGTTGAAATTAGCACGCGAAGCAATCAAGCCAATAATGAGATACAGCATGAGGGATGATAACTCTTTCCCCCCCACATTTTGCTGATGGGAGTGATTGCACAAATAACACCCAAAACGGTGACCAACATCACAGTCCATGCGGTTTTAGTAAAAAATTCTGTCACAGGCAAAGCAGCAGCAAGATGCTGACATAGGATGGAGACCAACATTGCCCCAGACAGCAAAACCAACATAGAGGTGGTTTTATTGCCTGTGTATTCCTGTTGTTTACTGGCTAAATTGGCACTGACTTCTTCTAAGGCTTTACCATCAGCTTTAGTCCAATGATTGAAACGATTCGCGAGGGGAACCAACGCCAACAGAAACATGACCCACATGGCGTAATCAATTGAGTCAATTAGCAAGGTGTAACCCATACTGGAATCAGGCACATTAAGCGCCGCTTGCACCGCAGCCATATTACCTGTGCCGCCCATCCAACTGCCGCTTAGCGCCGCTAGCGTTTTCCACGCATCTGGGGCTAAAAAGCCTTTAAATAGCGCAAAACCAATGACAAATGCACAACCAATGCTGATCGCTGCGGCAAAAAATGCCAACAGCATCTTGCCGCCCAAGCGTTTAATTTGACGTAAATCAGCGTCCAGCAACATTAAGAAGATCATAGCCGGAAGAATATTTGCCTTAAGGGAAGAATACGCCTGATTGATCTCTGCTGTTTTACTCCATAAACCCAGCGTAGACATCATCATGACTGTGAAATACAGCAATACGATGGCGGGTAGATAATGGAATAACTTCCAACGGGTTTTCTCTTCTACTAGGGCTAGTCCCCCCGCGATAAAGAGTAAAACACTGATGTATGCAAAGGCAGTCGTGATCATAAAAAAAGTGGTTAGTTTGCAGTAACCAAACAGTACCCAGTTGCAGACTATTTGTAAATAACTATTATAAAATATAGAAAAATAAAGAATAATTTATTATTCTAAATCCACTGTACACTTTATCAACATAAAAGGGGTTCCCATTGAGTAGCTTCATGGCGCAAGAAACGGCGCAAACATCATCTGTTATACGTCAGCAACTCATTCGTAACGCCGAGCAGTGTGAAACACTCGTCAGCCAAATAAAAGCGAGAAAACCCAGTTATGTATTAATGATTGGCCGTGGTTCATCTGATCACGCAGGTGTTTTCGCTAAATACTTATTAGAAACTGAGCTAGGCATACCCGTTATGGCGTCTGCCCCTTCGGTGTTCGGTATTTACCATAAATCTGTCAATCACCAAGGCGCCTTAGTGATTGCCATTTCCCAGTCTGGCCGTAGCCCTGATATTGTGAATCAAGTGAAATCAGCCAAAGCCAGTGGCGCTATGTGTTTGGCCTTGGTAAACGACGAACAGTCTCCCCTAGCCCAAGCAGCTGATTATGTATTGCCAATGGGGGCGGGGTTAGAGCAATCGGTTGCCGCAACCAAAAGCTACTTAGCCAGTTTGAGTGCATTACTGCAATTGTGCGCCTACTGGAATAACAACACCGCGCTACTCGATAGCCTTACTAATCTGCCGGACGCGTTAGAACAGGTACTCGCACAGCCTGCGCAGCTAACGCCTGATTTACTGCACGAGATTCGACATTGCGTCATGTTAGGACGCGGTTTTGGTTACGCTATCAGCCGTGAAATGGCGCTGAAATTAAAAGAAGTTCTGGCGATACACTGTGAAGCTTTCAGCAGCGCCGAGTTTATGCACGGCCCGTCGGCCATGCTTGCTAATCAACTCCATGTCATTGATGTTCAAGTTGAAGATGAAACAACTGACGTGCATAGTAACCAGATACACACGTTCGCCCAACAAGGGGGTCGCGTTGTATCTCTGTCGCACCCTAAGCTTACACTGCACCCTCGTTGCCTGCCGTTATTGGTGGTATTGCGTTTCTATGTAGACATTGAGCGTATCGCTCAAGCTTATGGTCGAGATCCAGACCGACCTCAGGGCCTTAAAAAAATAACAGAGACCCATTGATATGCAATTTAGATGTGAGCGCTTACTGACCTCAAACGGCTGGTTGAATAACCAAACTGTAATCGTTGAACAAGACACCATCCAAAATATAACAGCAACATCTTCTAATGACGCCCATTTGGCGTTTTACCCCGGTTCAGTGGTACCTGGTTTTATCGATGTACAAGTTAACGGGGGTGGCGGCGTACTGTTTAACCAGTCACCTTCCACAGCAGCTTTAGCCCAGATGAGCCAAGCTCATCGCAAATTTGGTACCACAGGGTTAATGCCAACATTGATCACGGATGAACTGCCTGTCATGCAACACGCAGCACAGATTATGGCTGAGGCCATTGACCAAAATGTGGCTGGGATCCTTGGGGTGCATTTTGAAGGACCACACTTAAGCAAACCGAAAAAAGGCGTGCATGATGAAGCCTTTATTCGCCCTATCACAGATGATGAATTAGCCCTTTATTTACGCAAAGATTTGGGGAAAGTGATTGTGACACTTGCACCGGAAAATGTTAGCCCAGACGTGATTACACAATTGTGCCAGCATGGAGTGAAAGTATGCCTAGGCCACTCCAACGCTGATGCAGAAACCGTACTCAAGGCAATTGAGGCCGGCGCAGATGGGTTCACTCACTTATTCAACGCTATGTCAGCCATGCTGTCACGCGCACCTGGCATGGTAGGGGTGGCGCTAAATACACCAGATACCTATGCGGGCTTAATTCTAGATCATTACCACATTGACCCAATTTGCAGTGAAATAGCGATTAAAATCAAAGGGAAAGAAAGAATGATGCTGGTTACCGATGCCATGGGATTAATCGGCACTGACGATGACAGCTTTATGTTCGGTACACAGAAGATCACGCGCGTTGGCAATAAACTAACCACAGATAATGGTACGCTAGCAGGCTCCCATTTAGACATGCTTAGCGCGATCAAAAATGCGGTGCGCGATTTACATATTCCTCTTGAAGACGCCATCACAATGGCCAGTACCACACCTGCTCAGTATCTGGGTTTACAAGACACCCATGGCGTTATTGCCAAAGGCAAAAAAGCGGACTTTGTTGTACTAGATGATGCGCTAAATATCACGGCATTATGCCAATCAGGTCAATTCATTCCACAATCATAAGAATAAGGGACAACCCATGACACTCACTACTTCTGCGCCGCGCTCAAGCATTATGCCCATGTGCATTATTGCACTGCTGTTTTTTATATTCGGCTTTGTAACTTGGTTAAACGGCGCACTGATCCCTTTTTTACAAGTGGTGTGTCAGCTCTCTGAAACTCAAGCTCTGATGATTGCATCGTGCTTTTACTTTGCCTACGTGGTGATGGCGTTGCCCATGGCTATGATCTTGGAAAAGGTCGGGTATCAGTCATCCATGGTATTAGGGTTAAGCATTATTGCCCTTGGCTTGCTCGGTTTTATCCCTGCAGCGTTACTGCAAGAATTTTGGATATTCCTTGTGGCGCAGTTCGTTATTGGCAGCGGCTTAACCATCTTACAAACTGCTGCTAACCCTTATGTGGTCAATGTCGGGCCAACCAAAAGTGCTGCTGCGCGCATCGCGATTATGGGGTTACTCAATAAAGGCGCTGGTATATTAGCGCCTATTCTTTTCACCGCATGGGTATTAGGCGGCTTTAGCGACATCAACCTAGCGACTGTCAATCAGTTGCCTGCAGAGCAACAGCAATTGCAAATCGAAAGCATGGCTCATCAATTGATTACGCCATACGTGGGTATGGCCATTGCCTTGCTAGCATTAGCCGGTGGTTTGTCGCGTATTTCGCTGCCCGATTTGGCTTTACTAGAGTCTCCTGTCAATGACGAGTCAGACGCGCTTGAAGATAGCGCTCGTCATCAAACTAAAAGCGTAATTTGGCAATTTCCCCAGCTAGTGCTTGGCGCCATCGCACTGTTCTTTTATGTGGGGGTGGAAGTTATCGCCGGCGACACGATTGGTTTATATGGTGCGAGCATAGGAGTCGCTAACGCCACCACGCTCACGTCATACACTATGGGCTTTATGGTGTTGGGTTACTTTCTTGGCTTGGTGTGTATCCCACGCTTTGTATCACAAGCAAATGCCCTGCGCATCAGTGCCATTAGCGGTTTGGTTATTACTGTTTTATTGCTGTTCTCGTCAAATGAGCAAACCATGCTAGCGCAATTACTCTGGGGATGGACCGGGATCGCCGTCATTCCAAACAGCGTCGCGTTAATTGCCTTACTGGGCTTGGCCAATGCCATGGTGTGGCCAACGCTGTGGCCTTTAGCCCTAGCGGATTTGGGGCGTTTTACCCCAAAAGGCTCTGCGATTTTAATCATGGGTATTGCAGGGGGCGCGCTGATGCCAATTATTTATGGGCAATTGGCTCAAGCGAGTAATAGCCAACAAGCTTATTGGATACTATTACCGGGTTATTTAATGATAGGTTTTTACGCATTTTATGGTCATAAAATGCGTAGTTGGTCGTAAGTAACGGCGTTTATTAGGAGTTATGCCGCGAAATAGATGGTTAAACGCGGTGTTAAAGCACCGCGCTTTCATCTAGCGTTAATTGTTGCTTGCTCGCATCAAGTGTTGCCATTGCGCCAACAGGTACGGTCGCCATATCTTTAATGTGACCAATCATCACACCACTTAGCACAGGCACGTTCAAGTCACCCAAACGGTCCTTTAGAACATGTTCAACGCTAAAGGACGGGCCGCTGCTCGGCTGACAATCGGTACATTTACCAAACACTATACCTACTACCTTGTCCAATCTACCTGCCAGTTTAAGGTGGGTTAGCATACCGTCGATCCGGTAGGGCGCTTCCTCAACGTCTTCTAAGAATAGGATCTTGCCTGCGTAATCTGGCTCATAAGGGCTACCCACTAACTTCACCATAAGCGACAGATTGCCACCAATTAATACGCCCGATGCCTGCCCCTCGGTAACGGTTGTAAGACGGTTGTCTTTCTCGGCTTGACCTTCGGCGGGTTCAAACACCGGCGGTGTGGCCAGTGGCATACTCTTCACAGGATTGAACAACACGCTTTTGAATTCACCTAAGGTGTACTCAGTAAAGCTCTGTTTCGCAATAGGTCCGTGAAAGGTCATGATGCCGCTTCGAGTGTAAATCGCATTAAGCAGCGCAGTGACATCGCTATAACCGAGAAACACCTTGGGGTTTTGGCGGATGAGGTCATAATCTAAATAAGGCAAAATTCGTGGCGAGCCATAGCCACCACGTAAGCAAAAAATAGCGTCTACGGTATTATCAGCAAACATGCTATTTACGTCGTTCGCTCTGTCTTTATCGGTACCCGCTAAATATGCTGTACGATCAAATAGATGAGTGGCCGTTTTCACCTTGAAACCAAAAGAGCGAATAATATCCATGGCGAAGTAGATCTCTTCGTCTTCCCAGGTATTACTGCTTGGAGCAATAAGCCCAATTGTCTGGCCTGCCTTTAAGCGCTTGGGTTTACGAATTTTTACTGAGCGCTCACCAGCATCAGCCAAAGATGCGGCACTTACTGATGTAAGCGGAATCAACGCGCTCGCCATCGCAGAAGTAATAAAGGCTTTGAGTAACGTTCGTCGGACTATCATCATATTTCTCGCTTTTTTGTTTAACTTAGCAAATAAGTGACTGAGCAAAAAGAAGTAATTATTACAATTTAAAGAAAAATTAGGAATATTGTAGTCACGAGTATTTGGTAGATCCCTCCTGTGCAGTATGTAAAGACTACAATTTTCACTCGCTCAAGCGCATATTTAACCATCAATACCCGCCTAAAAAGCAAAAAATATCAATATGTTATAGGTTATCATCTAAAGTGGCATCTAAGCTGCTTAAAGAGTCGTTTAAACATCGAATTACAATCATAAGAATGGGGAAACCACCATGAGCGTATCTGAATTACGCCCCAACCAGGACATCGAACCTAGTGCAACCGCATTGACAGCCGGTACGTCCGTTGCCAATAGCGAATTGCGCAAGCAAACCCTAATGGTGGTGGACGATTATCATTCTAATTTACAGGCGATGAATGCGCTGTTTGAATTTCAATACCAAGTTGTTATGTTCGATAACGCAACGGACGCATTAATACACGCCCAGCAAGAGTCAGTAGATTTAATTTTACTGGATTTAGACATGCCCGATATGCACGGCTATGACGCTTGCACTGAATTGAAATCGAACCCGTTAACCGCGCACATCCCGGTCATCTTTGTCACTGCCTCTGACAGCACCGACGATGAAGCCCACGGCCTACTGTTAGGCGCTGTAGATTACATTACCAAGCCGGTTAATTTGACCATTCTGCGTGCCCGGGTACGCAATCATATGGAGCTGGTGTACTACCGTAAGCAATTAGAAATATTATCCAGTGTTGATGGCTTAACGGGCGTGGCAAATCGTCGCCAGTTGGATACAGTATTGTTGCAACACTTTGCATCAACCATCAGATTTGGTCGCTGTATGACCTTAATGATGATCGATATTGATGATTTTAAACCGTACAACGATTTGTACGGCCATATGCAAGGTGATGATTGCTTGAAACGAGTAGCTCAGGCTATCCAATCAGTTCGTCGCAGAGAAACAGATTTCGTCGGTCGCTACGGCGGTGAAGAATTTGCCATGGTGTTGCCTGATACAGACTTAGATGGTGGGCTTGTGATGGCTAATAAACTGTTACAAACCGTCAGGAGCTTAAATATTGAACATCAAGGGGCGAGTGCAGCCGACAGAGTGACCATCAGCATAGGGTTGACAGTGTTTGAAGCAAAACACGAACAACCGACACAGATGACAGTGGAAGAGCTGATTGAACTAGCCGATAGGCAATTGTACGCGGCCAAACATGCTGGCAAAAATCGTGTGAGCCATTCTCAAATTCCTGAACTTCCAGCCCAATTAAAAAGCGAAAATGATCATGAATAACGACGAAGCAAGTCAAATTCGTAAACACATCCACAATGTCAGGAACCCCCTAAACAGCATCGCTCTGCACGCAGAGTTAGGGAATATGCTACTTGAAGGGCAAGCCAGTAATCAGGAACTGCAAAATGCTTTTTCAGTCATTTTACAGCAATGCCGGGAATGTGACCGAGAGCTAGGCAAAATCCGTAATTTAGCGGCGCCTGATCGCCCCTAGCGGTAGTGACTAACTATGAACTCGATACACGGAACAACACTTCATCCATTTCCATCCACGCGTCGAATATTTCCTGACAATCATAAATAATGGTGTTAATAGGTTCTTTCACCCTATGCTCATTCAAAATCCCGCATTCCAGCAGTTCAGTAATCGCTGTACTGGCTTCGAGCAATGTCCATCCAAATTGTCCTGAAAGATAAGCAGGAGTAACGATCGGTTGCTCTGAGATGTGCGACAGTAAAGTGGCTGCATGCTGGCTGAGTTGTCTTAGTGTTAGTTTTTTTTGAATGAATGAATTTGCCACTATAAGCCTTTTGCACAAGGTCTCAGTCGTGTTGATACTCCATTGAATAGCCTCATCCCAAAAATCAAAAACCTGCTGCCATTGCCCTTGCATAATAGCACTTGGCGCATCTAAGTAACCATTATGTTGGTGAGCCAAACGAAATAGAAATGGACTGATATATGCCTTTTCATCCCGCATAATTTGACTCAAAAGTGCATCAACTATTGCTCTGTTAAGGCGCCCATTACCATCATTGAATGGATGGATCAGAATAAATTGATTGGATAACATAATGATATCTTCAATGCCTACTTGTTCGATATCGTTAACGTAGTTAATCCAATCAGTCATTAAATCCGAGACTTTTTCAGGGGGCGGTGGAACGATATGCGCCGTATCGGGTGAGCGCCCTCCTATCCAATTTTGCACATCTCTGAAACGCCCTCCATTGTGATGATGAGGATCAAGTGACTTATGCACTTCACACAAAGTGCCCAGTGTAAGTGGTCTTTTGCGTAATGATTGTAAAGCGCTTCGATACCGTTCGGATTGTAGTGTTACAGATTCAGCCAACTCATCCTTGCGCTTAAAGCCCAAACGCATCAGCGATAGACGCTTTCGAGAGACTAACCTGCCCTGCTTTAGGCTGAACCCCCCAGCTAAATAACGTGACGTAAAACGCTGCAAGTTGCCAACTTGACAATGCGTTTCTAGAAACGTCGATACTAGTGGTGTTGGTAACGCTAATGCACAAGTTTGATTGGCAAGACTTTCAGGCATTAAGCATCGGTAGTTTGCATTATTGCTTGGCCATACTTTTTCGATATACATAATGTGTTCCAGCAAATGAGGGCTGTCGAGACAGCCCTTAAAGGTTGCTCTTTAGAGTGAATAACCTAAAGTTTGGGTTTGAAATCCGAACATCTGATTGTTCGACTCATATCTTCCCCCAGCGCCAAATCCTCCTTTTCCGAAGACTTCAGCTTTTGCCTTTAAGCAGTAGTTTCCATTTACCTTAGTGATGCTATTACTAGCGCTACTGACATTCCACGAGCGGTCAACGGTGACAACTAAACCACTAACTGGAGAAGGCGAGTAGCTACTCGTGATCACTGCATTGCGACTGAAGTCAGGAATGATGTCGGTATTCGTGAAACATTGTTGTACTGACTTAGATTTATAGCACCTAAACAAACAACCCCCTTTGGATAAATCTAAACGTACCTGTTCAAGTCTAAATCCTTTGAAACTTATGAGTTCAGGACGCTGCATACACAATCCGTTATTAATAGAATCGATACAGTTCGAAGAATTGGGAAGAAAACACTTATTCCACTCACCCTGATTTGAACAATAGTTTACGAAGCGGTCGACCATGTCTTTCGCAGAGTCACATAAATCTCTTTGGCTAACGTTTCCTTCGTAGAAACTTAACCCCATTGCCTCTTCAATTTGGCCTACTGCGTCTGGGTCAATTCCATTCAAATCTAACATCCAACAACGTCGCTCCAGCTGACTGTCTAACCGTCCCCAAGTCTGCAATATGTCACGGTACTCAGTGTAGTCAGAAAACACGTCAAAATGGCTCGTGCCAGCTAAAGCACTCGGTATAGGGTAATCCCGTTCTGTTGACTCTATATTGACTAAATCTTCATCATTGCTATTGGCAAAACTGGTAAGCACAGTCATATATTCCGTGATGCTATTGAGCCTAAGGAGGTTACCGGAATCTGAACCACCGGTTTGCGTACCAATAATGTCGAATGTATAGCCTTCAAACTCTTGCTCTAAACTACTCGCTTCACTGGAGGTAAAATTGCCATCCGCGCTATAACTTTCCAGCGATGCTTTTAACTCAAGAGTTTTGCTCTTTATTTCACTGTAACTACTGTTTTCACTGACCACACGGATCGTAAATAGAATTTTTCTGCCTGTGGTAACTGTATCAATGAATTTGTCACCACAGAATTTACGAAACTCTTTTGGCTGATTATTCACTAAGTAGTTAACATAAGGAGTAGACATACCTAAAGTGAGAGCTTGTTTAGCTTGATATCGATTTTGTTTATCGATAAACGACGAAACGATAACTGAACTTTCAGTAACCTTGGATGTTTCGCTATATAACGAAGAGCTTCCTGACCCCCCGATAGAAAAACCACCAAACGATATCGAACCGCCTCCTGAACGCTTAACATCTAGTGTTGTAGCGAGAGATTCGTAAGTATCTACTTGGCTGAAGGAGTATTTTTGATCGTTAATATACTGAACAGAATCAAGTTGAGCGGCGCCTGAGAGATCCCAGCATGAATTCCCGTACACCTCACCCTTGAGTGCATCGTAGCCTTTGCTCAGCGCAGCGAGTGCAGTTTCTTGTTCTGTTTGGTTTGTGCTTAAGGCTGAATAGGTTCCTTTGCGAGCTAGTTGATAATTTGTTCTCACACTTTCTAATGGTTTGGTTACCGCGCCCCCATTATCATAGTTCGCATTAATCGAATAATACTGCGATGTTTTGTACGGGCTACAACCAACGCTATTGCATGCCCTAACCGCATATTTGACGATTTTGTCGGCGCCAGGATTTTGGATAGAGCTAAGGTTATTACCAACGGAAACGGTGCTTGAAGGTGCCGTCTGGGTTTGGGTTTCACTATCTTGTGGTATCTGATCTTTATATTGTTGGCGCAGCTCGTAGTGAAAATTAGATCCTCGGCCTGCGTTGCTGCCTTGCCACTTTACTTCTACGGAATTACTTCCTTTGGTTCGAAGTACCGCAATACTTTTTGGTACCGATGGCGCCACATCCGGTGGCGGGTCAATTGGTCCCCCACCTCCACAATCCGAATTGGTATCACACTGTATACTGGCTGACACCGATGTTTTTAATTGCCAACCCCATCCTTCTTCAGATCCCACAGCGGCTTGGTTAAACTCAGCGTCATCCTCATAAAAGCTAGATGTTTCTTGCACTTGGCTCTGGGGAGTTTCGACAGCATATGCATTTCCCACTAAACCTAGACCACTTAATAACAGCACTATTTTATTGTGTTTTAACATTGCGTAACCCTTTTGTTATGCGCGTTTAGGCGCATCAATCAGCTAGTTATTCCGTTAGTTATGCTCGAAAAACTGACACTACTTCGAGCATATTTAGTTACCTGCCTCATACTAAGAAGCAAGTTACACTACGTTAGCAAGGGTAAAAAAAAGTTACAATTAAAGGGTTGTTTTTTTACCTAAATTTAATGAAAACGTCATCTTTCCAAGGTCACTAATGAAGGAATTTTGGCTTTGAAACACCGTCAGCATTTTTCACGATCGAAAATTTTATGGCAGAAAAACCAGAGGGATATGAATATCGATATTGGGGTGAGGGTTGATAAAGAAGTGTTATGCAGTGTAGTGGCATTATTAGCCTGCGAGAGAACCTCGCAGGCTAATAAATTGAGTTGCTATGCAGCGGCGCTTGTCTCTTGACGGCTTGCGAAGTACTCATCATAGGTGCCTTGGAAGTTAATCACTTCTGTGTCCTTGATCTCAATAACGCGGGTGGCTAAAGAGGATACAAACTCCCGGTCGTGACTTACGAAAATTAAGGTCCCATCGAATTTTTTAAGCGCCGAATTAAGTGCTTCGATTGCTTCCATATCCATGTGATTTGTTGGCTCATCCATGATCAATACATTGATATCAGACATCATTAACTTGCCAAACAATAAGCGGTTTTTCTCACCACCTGAGCACACGTTCACTTTTTTGTTGAAATCATCTGCGCTAAACAATAAGCGACCTAACATTGCTCGAACCGCTAAGTCATCATGCTTAGGAGTGCGCCACTGAGACATCCAATCAAACAAAGTGATATCCATGGCAAAATCTGCCGAGCTGTCTTGTGGGCAATAACCAACAACAGCATTTTCTGACCACTTGATAGTGCCCTCATTCAATTTAAGCTCGTCTACCAAGCAGCGTAGAAAAGTCGTTTTGCCCACGCCGTTTTCACCGGTTATGGCTAATCGAGCGCCAGCTTCTAGGATCAACTCGCCACCACTAAACAATGACTCACCGTCAAAACCGTGGCCAAAGTTCTCTAAAATTAAGGCTTGGCGATGCAACTTACGGTGCTGCTTCAACGTGATTGATGGCGTACGGCGACTGGAAGACTTAACCTCATCTAACTGAATTTTTTCTAAACGTTTGGCACGAGAACTGGCCTGTTTGGCTTTTGATGCATTAGCCGAGAAACGCGCAACGAAGCCTTGTAAGTCTTCCATTTCAGCGGTTTTCTTGGCGTTACTGGTTAACAGTTGCTCTTGAATCAAAGATGACGCTTCGATAAAGGCTTCGTAATTTCCCGGGTAAATACGCAACTCACCATAATCGATGTCAGCCATGTGTGTACAAACCGAGTTCAAAAAATGGCGATCGTGAGAAATAATGATCATGGTGCATTTACGCTGATTTAGCACATCAGCCAACCAAGAAATGGTGTAAATATCCAAGTTGTTGGTAGGCTCATCCAATAACAGAATATCTGGGTTTGAAAACAATGCTTGAGCAAGTAGTACTCGTAACTTCCAACCGGGTGCCACTTGGCTCATTAGGCCATAGTGGTAGTGCTCAGCGATACCTGCCTCTAATAGAATGTCACCAGCGCGGGCTTCTGCAGTGTAACCGTCCATCTCAGCGAAATCTGTTTCAAGCTGTGCGACTAACATGCCATCTTCTTCTGACATTTCAGGCTTGGCGTAAATTTCATCTCGCTGCTGTTTAACTTTCCACAAGGCTGAATCGCCCATAATCACAGCATCTACAACGCTATATTCTTCAAAAGCGAACTGATTCTGGCTCAAAATACCTAGCTTATCACCAGGAGTAATGGAAATATTGCCAGATGAAGGCACTAAATCCCCACTTAGGATCTTCATAAAAGTCGACTTGCCGCAGCCGTTTGCACCAATCAGGCCGTAACGATTACCGTGACCAAATTTGGCCGAAATGTTTTCAAATAAAGGCTCAGCGCCAAATTGCATGGTGATGTTTGCGGTAGATATCAAAAGAAAATTCCTAGGGATGGTGTCTGTATTTCAAATAAAGAGGGAGTAACATTATTGCCGTTAAGGCTTAGCGGGGCGCACTATAAAGAAACATGGGGAATATGTCGAGGTATGTTGCTTAATTAATCAACAAAAAAGGCGCTTTGTGCGCCTTCATGTATGGTTTGTTCTATCTTGCCCAAACGTCTAAATCTGGTTGTTTTCCACCGAGCCCTAGGTGGAAAACTGCGATAACTGTAAATTAAGATCTTTGGTTCTGCCCGAGAGCAAGCCTGCTTCGTGATCCATGGCAGCGATCTTTGTGAGCTCATCTTGGTTAATAGACTTCAATCTTGTGGCGGCGCTTTGAATTGTCTCGCTGTTGTGTATTTGTTGCTCACTGGATTCCGTCATCATATTGACCGCTTCCGTCATCTGCAAAATATTATGCTGAACCTGGCTCATTAGGTCGCGAGCTTTTTGTGTTCTAGTATTAGCGGTTCCACTTAGCGATAGGCAATCAGCCATAGAATCGCTGGACAATTTTGATGAACTCAACAGGTTCTCAACAATGAGGTTTACCTCTTCCGTGCTCTTTTTAGTGCGCGAAGCGAGCGTTCTCACTTCATCTGCGACCACGGCAAAACCACGGCCATGCTCTCCAGCCCTTGCGGCTTCAATAGCGGCATTCAATGCCAATAAGTTAGTCTGATCTGCTATCGATTTAATGGTCTCAAGTACTTGAGAAATACTCTGGCAATTATCAGCGAGATTGCGCACATTCTCATTCGTTTCACTCAGCTTGGTCCCTAGGTTAGTCACGTCTTCTTTCGTTTCATCCACCGTTTGTTCTGCTTCGTGGACATGACTGTGCGCCTCTGTAGATTGCTGTTGCACGCGCTTTGTGTCTTCGTTCATGGTGCGTGACGATTGAGCCAGTTCAATTGAAGCCGTATCGATATACTGCACTTCAGTCATACTTTTTTGCTTAATCCCATGTAACTCCGTGCTATTTTGGTTGGTGATCACGGAGGTACTATTAATTTGCTCTGCAGCCCCGCGCATACCGGTGATCAGATTGTCGAACATGCTAAGTAAATTATTGAACGCCACCACAGAATCGGCATTGAGTGTTTGATCCGCCCTGACCTTCAAATCGATTGCTGCTCTGTCGCTCATGATTTTTTCGATGCTGCTGGTAAGGGCTGCAGCAGAAAGTGACTCAACTTGATTGTCTTTTGCCATTTTAGCCAGCATCAAGGCTTGCACCAGAGCGTAAACGGCATGCACGATAATAAGATAAAACAGCAGACCACCATCCGCTAAAACGTACACCCCGATCCCTTTTGATTGCATCACAAAGAAACTAAGATGGTGCACAACCACCACTAAAATCGCGGTCACGTACAACCGCCAATTTCGGTAGTACGCCAAGAACGAGAGCAGCACAAAGATCCCAAAGTGCATCTCTACTAGCCCATGCATCTGGTGAATATGAAGTGCCGTAAACAGCATTAAGCCAATGGCCACCACATGTTGAGTTAAACGTGACTGAGGCTTTAGGTGAATAAAGGTTAAACATATAACACTCGTCGAGCCGCCAACCAGAATGGCTTCTATCCAGGTTTGATTAAAATTGGCCAAGGCTAAGCTGATGATCGCTAACGCAATGAAGGTAATTTGCATATTTTTGTTTGCGCTAGTGACCCAAGCATAATGACGGTCTGACATGATTGTTCTCCAAAGACTTGTGCTGCTAACACTACTGACAATATTCACACTTTAACGGCAGCAAAAACAGTTCGTTTAAGGTGTAAATTAATGATTGTGCGCTTCTTAGTTTCGTCGCGCAATATCGCTAACAGCGTTAAGCGCATCTTAGAAACGCCCCCATGAATGTGCGTTGTAACCTACGTTGAATAAGCGACTTAGATCATAAAGTAGACTCACTCAGTACTTAAGACGTCGTACTTGCGTTCGCACAGTAGCAACCATAGCCATCGCTGACCACAGCGCTTCCCACATGTTTGTTTTCGATAACATTGGTTAAAAACCTATCAACGATGGCCGTGTCAGTTGAGCAAAAATAACCAGAGGAATAAGGCCCGAAATAACCAAGCTGTCCTTGCTCGTCGAACACCATGATGGCAGGCAATGAGGGCAAGATAATTTCTTTAGGTATGTCATTTACCGATGCATGAACAGAATGATAGGCAGATTTGTTTAAAATGGTATCAATACGATTGACGTGTATATCATTGGAAAAATTACAGCTGCAATCGGCTTGCTGAATATGCACCACCGTTTTAGCTAATGATGGATATTGTGCATGCATACTTGACGTTACTGTTGGAGCAAATTCTGCGGACATGGCGGCCAAAGCCAAGGTTTGTGCTGGGTCAAATTCCTTCTGCCTTTGCGCGCTTGAGTATGCCAAACCGCCAAGTGTCAATAAAACCCAAGCGATTAACGCCCCTACTACCACAAGACGTTTAAAAGAGTGTGTTAGCAATGGCATTTAGTTGGTTCCCCATATCACTAAACTAAAAACGTTACTAAGCGGGCTTACAAGCACATTCAAAGCGATGCATTAAGAACGAAAGGCCGACATTTGACGATTTAATGCTTCACTCATGTCATTTAGGACTTGAGCATCTTTATTCATCGATGAAATCGTCTCCAATTCTTTCCTATTACTTTCTTTAAGAGTAAGTGCGGCATGTTGGATCACATCACTGTTGCACGCTTGTTGCTCACAAGACTCGCTCATCTTTGCAACCGAATCAGATACATCTTGGATATTGTGCTGAATTTCACTCATGAGCTCGCTAACAGAACCCGTATGCGCAGTGGTGACCTGACTAAGCTCTACGCAACTTGTCATTGATGAACTCGAATCTCTTGATGAGCTTACCAGATTAACGATGATCTCGTTGATCTCTTCTGTGCTCGATTTCGTGCGAGAAGCCAAAGTGCGCACTTCATCAGCTACAACCGCGAAGCCGCGACCGTGCTCGCCAGCTCTTGCTGCTTCAATCGCAGCATTCAAAGCAAGCAAGTTAGTTTGATCTGCAATAGATTGAATGGTTTCAAGAACCTTGGAAATGTCTTGGCAATCTGCCGCTAATCTTTGAATAGTTTCACTGGTTTGCTGTAGCTTTGTTCCTAACTGTGTAACGTCTCTATGCGTTATCGCCATGGTTTGTTGAGCTTCATCTGTGTTTGCTTTAGCTCTGTCCGATGCGGCCTTGACCTGCTCATTATTACCATTCATGGCATTCGTTGATTGCATCATGTTCTGGGACGACAATTCTATGTGTTCCACCTCTTGAATACTTTGCTCTTTCGCTTGGCGCAGCGAAGCATTGTATTGGCTATTAGAGGTAGAGTTATGGTCAATTTGGTGCGCCGCTGAACGCACATCGTTAATCAACTTATTAAATAGATTCAATAAATTGTTAAAAGCAGAAACTGAGCTCGCACCCATTTTCTCATCTGCTCTTTTGGTTAAATCAATCGCTTGTTTGTCTTGCATGATAGCTTCAACACTGGAAACCAAAGACGCCGTCCCAAAAGATTCTTTACGATTATCGTTGGCCATCTTGCCAAGCATTGTAGCTTGCAAGATAGCATAAAGCGCATGAACAGCGATTAACCAAAATGCTAAGCCACCCTCAAGCAATATGTATACGGGCAAACCATTCTTTTGTAGAAAAAAGAATGACACATGATGTATAGCCACGACTGCTATCGCAGTAATATATACATGCCAGTTTCGGTAGTAGGCTAAAAAAGATAGCAACACGAATACACCAAAATGCATTTCAACTAGGCCATGCATTTGATGGATCTGCAACGCGCTGTAGAGCATCAAACCCGCCGCAACAATATGCTGTGTTAAGCGAGATTGTGGTTTAAGGCGAATGGCAGTAATCCCTATAAACGTAGTAGATACACCGACAAGTATGGCTTCCCACCAGGTTTGGTTTATCCCTGCAATGGCTAAACTAATGATAAGCAAAGCAACAAAGGTCACCTGCATTCCTTTATTGGCACTGTTTACCCATGGGCGGTCAATGTTGTTCAATGCGCTTCCCCGCTATCAATACATAAATATAAGACGATTACATGTCTCGCGCTTCTTGATGAGAAGCAATAAAAAAAATCGCGACCAAGCAGACACTTAGCCACGATTCACTTCTACTTACTATCGGAAGATTGGACCTAAAGTTTAATAATTAATCCTTGTTGAGGCGGGATATTACCTTCGCATACTTGTCCGTAAGTCTCAGCCAAGCGGCCTAAGCCATTCAGCTCTTTTACTTCAAGCCAGCTTCTACATTTCATCGCAGTTTCTGCCAGAAAACCCATTGTGCGCTGTTCAAAGCCTTGCGGCCCCCAGTCTTTAATGCGTTTCTGAATATGGCCTGGGGCAAAGAAAAATTCACTTCGGTCAGACTCAGCAGCACTTTCTGCTGAGAACTCATCCCAATGAGTCAAGCCTACGTTGATGCAATAAGTAAGATTATCCCCAAGGTGCGCACCCAATGTCGTCAAAATATCCGTACTTCCCGACATATCCACAATCACGGTGGGTTTATTTGCGTCAATGTCGCCTATTTGGTTATAACTTACGACTTGGTCATATACCCCAACTTTTTGCACAAAAGTCATATTCCCATTCGAGGTTAAACCCACACTATGAGGCGCAGTAGCATCGGCACTCAGTGCATAACCTAGCCCCAAACTGGTTTTACTCGATGCACTGATGACCACCACTTGCTCGGCGCCAAACCAGTTGTTGTCCTGCAAACGATCCCATAAACAAAATGAGGTGATATGCAGAGGAAACAACAACATACGTTCATTATCAAAGTCTGGATTATAGCCTTTTTCACCCATTAAACGTTTGTAGCTATTGTATCCTGGCGGCAACATTGCGCGGTGCGCTGAGCCATCAACCAAGCGCTGCTGAGAAACGTTAACCGGTGTCATCACCACCTGCTGTGCTGGCGGAAAGTAACCAAATAAGCGCTCGCCAACGTCTATGCCTTCGGCCTTAGATTGGGTAACCTGGGCAAATCCCCATACTGGAATGATGCCCCACTGTTTGTCGTTATTGTCCGCAGGTGGGAAGAACTGCCAATAACCGAGCCTGTCTCCCATCATGGCGTATGTAATATTGTTGGCGGTAAACGAAAAGCTTTCCACTTTAAGTGAAATTTGCCCTTCTTCGATGGTTTCAATGGCCGGGGTTTGCACCAATCGATGGCTCATTAACTGTTTTTGTTTTACCTGAAACTCACTCATTTTATGCTCCTTGAGCAGCTTCAGCTGCTAGATATTGTTGCAGTTTACCCATAGCAGGCATGGCATGTTCACGCAGTCGCCCAAGGATCATCATTTTTTCCGTGTCGGCTTTATCCACGCTTCGCACAAGTTGACTAAAGCCATCTAGACGATTTTTGAGCAACCACACTTTTAGGTCGTCGTCTTGAGACCAAATATGCTGATTGCGCATAAAGGCCGCCGTCAATCGCACCCAATCCATCACCGTATTTGGCAAAGGCACTACGCCGCAGATATGGTTTTTAGTTTTTTCATCTGGGTACTTGGCGCTGGCTTCAATATGAGCAATAAACGCAGCACTAAAGGCGGGTTGATAAGAGCGTACCGTTTGCGGCGTAATGGTGTTGCCATTAAAAATAGGCTTCACCTCTAAATTTGTAATGGCACTGGCGGAGCAATCCACGTGAATATGTTGCGGGCTGGTTTTTATCTCGCCTTGTTCAAGTTGAATACTGTCTTGCCCTATGTGGGTCACTCTGCCCATACGCACCACATTTTTGATTCGCTTAAGCTCGGCTAATTCCAATTGACTCACTGTGGCGCCGTGAAACATTTTTGGCCAAACATTTTCATCTAATCGCATAAATACATCGCCCTTCTCAAGGCGCGAGAACATATCATCTACCGAAGTAGATTGGGCGATTGCTTCCATTTGAGCCGCTTGCGCGCCAATCGCGTCAGTAAAAAATTCAGGTGTAGGTTGGGTGTTTTTGCGGTCAATCAGCCAAGCGTCTCGTGGCATTATCCATTGAATATCATCTGGGTTAACCTTATTTTCTAGTAACCATAGGCAAGCATCGATACCGGTTTTGCCACCGCCTATGATCACAAACCCTGCTGGCTTATTGGTTATTTTCACCAAATCGTTTATCGGCATAAATTGGGCGCTATCATCCACAGAAAAATTTGGCGTATGGGTACTTGGCACCGACGTTTTCAAATAAGTCGCATCAACCATTTTTCTGTTAATGGTCACCTGGTGCTCATCCCCATTGATAACAGAAACGAACTTGCCGTCGCCTTTGAAGTCAGTCATTGGGAAGTAACTCACCCGCCCTGAAGGCAAGAAGCGCTCGCGCATGATGTTATCGAAATAGGCGCTAACTTCAGCTCCAGTAGCCAGTTCATTTAAGCCTTTGTTTAAGCCTCCTTTATCGATACAACCTTTACTTAACTCCGTCGAGCTGACGCCATAAAACGCGGATGGCTGATGCAAAGTAACGAAAGGATATGCCACGTTCCAGTGGCCGCCAGGCTTGTGATATTTGTCCACTATCATAATGTTGGCGTCAGTCTCGCTAAGTAAAACATCGGCAAAAGCCATGCCTACGGCGCCAGCGCCAACAATTAAATAATCTGTTTCATGGGTGAAGGTCGTCATGCTTATTCCTGTGTTGCTTCGATTAAGGTGTTTGCACACGAGATTCAACACGGGTGCAGTCTTTTTACGTTTCTATCGTTGCCAAAAAATAACGATTGAACATAACAGCGTTATATTAAAGAATAACACCGTTATATTTGTCAAGAGAATGTTAATTGAATATTGCGAAACGTAAAATACTTCAAGCCGCATCAGAATTATTTTTAGAAGGTGGAATTGCGGCCTTAAGCGTACGCTCAATAGCCAAGCACGCTGGAGTGTCGACCATAGGCATTTACAGCCACTTTCAAGGCAAAGAAGGAATTTTGGATGAACTGTATATCCAAGGTTTTGAGTTAGTGATGCAAGCTATGGATTTCGAGCAACATGACCTATCGCCAAAAGAAGTCATGCGTCGAGGTATTCGTGGTTACTTCGCCATGGCTGAGGCTCACGAAGGTCATTACCGATTGATTTTCGGCGAGAATGACAGCCGCTATACTCCCTCAGAAGAAGCAAAGGCTGTGGCCGAAAAGGCGTTTGGCCAATTGCTAAAAGTGACAGCTCTTTTACTGCCCGATGATGCCAACATGGCCCTTAAACACAAAAAAGCCTTAGAAATTTGGGCTTTTGTGCATGGCTACGTCAGTTTAAAGCACCATGCTGTTGCCAGCATTTTCGAAACACCTGATTGGTATGTCATGGCCGAAGATGCTTTATGCATGCACATTGATGCGATCCTAGCCACACGCACTCATCTATGAGTAACTCGCTGATAAAAAAGCGCTAATTGTAGAGAAAATGTGTCATTAGCGCTCTTAAAGTCGATTAACCAACAAGCTAATCTTGCATATAACCCGGTGGCAGCGCTTTCAATGTGGTGACACCTGAGTCAATCGCGGCCTGCGCGACTGCGGTAGCCACTCGTTGCAACAAACGCGGATCCATTGGCTTAGGAATAATATACTCACGACCAAAGGTTAAACTCGTTAAATTACTGGCGGCCAATACTTCTTGTGGCACCGGCTCGCGCGCAATACTTCGGATCGCTTCAACAGCCGCTATTTTCATTTCATCGTTAATGACCGATGCGCGTACATCCAAGGCACCACGAAAAATAAACGGAAAGCACAACACGTTATTCACCTGATTCGGATAATCTGAGCGCCCTGTAGCCATGATCACATCATCACGCACAGCATGAGCCAACTCTGGTTTTATTTCTGGATCAGGATTTGAGCAAGCAAAAATAACTGGGTTAGGTGCCATCAATGCCAATGCTTCGGGCGGCAACACATCAGGACCAGACACCCCAACAAATACGTCTGCGCCGTCTAGCGCATCTTCCAAGGTACGCTTGTCAGTATTATTAGCGAATAACTTTTTATGGTGAGTAAGGTTATCGCGTCTGGTATGAATAACGCCTTTGGTATCAAGCATATAAATACGTTCTCGCTTGGCACCACATTTAATCAATAATTCCATGCAGGCAATAGCCGCTGCACCCGCTCCCATACAAACGATGGTAACGTCACAAAGTTCCTTACCTTGTACCTCCAGCGCATTGAGCATTCCTGCTGCGGTCACAATAGCGGTACCGTGTTGGTCATCGTGAAATACCGGTACATTGCAGCGCTTAATCAATTCTTGCTCTATTTCAAAACACTCGGGTGCTTTTATATCTTCTAAGTTGATGCCACCGAATGTGTCGGCAATATTCGCCACGGTGTTAATAAAGTCTTCAGTGGTGTTGTGCTTTACTTCTATATCGATGGAATCTAGCCCAGCAAAGCGTTTAAACAATAGCGCTTTACCTTCCATAACCGGTTTCGAAGCCAGTGGGCCTAAATTGCCAAGGCCAAGAATAGCGGTACCGTTTGAAATGACGGCGACCATGTTGCCTTTGGCAGTGTATTTGTATGCCGCATTTGGGTCTGCAGCAATCTCTCGTACAGGTTCAGCGACGCCAGGGCTATAAGCTAAGGCTAAGTCGGTCACAGTTTCCGCGGGCTTTGTTAGCGCAATCGCTATCTTTCCTGGTACTGGCTTAGCATGGTAGTCCAATGCTTGTTGACGAAAATCAGACATCGTGGTCTAGATCCTTAAAGTGTAGGGTTGAATCAGAGTACGTTAGCTTTCTTATGGTCTTATTTCCGACTTACGGTTCCACAATTCGCTTAAGTGAAATCATGTGTCCGAACGGCTTATTATTATTTTAGTGAAAGCCCGTTTAACGTTAACTTATCAGGTATGTATCTACATAGCTGATATGCCTGACTACATCATAAATTAAGCAAGATAGCCAAGGCTAATAACCGTGGTGAATTATGAGTAATACCAATCCGCATTAACAAGTGCCCGCCTCAGAATGCGTCCAGCGGTTTTTGATTAAGGCGTCGCTATGCCGTAATGGTTGTTCCCTTTCAAATAGTGAGAACGCAGAGCAAAAGCCGCTGGGGCATTCCTTTCAGGCGAGTTTTAAAAGGGCTTACACTGCGTTGCATGACTTCGAAAGAGAATAACTATTCATTCAGTCATGCGCCTTGTTTAAGCCCTTTTACACTCTCGCTGAGTGAACACTTTTTAACGTGGAATGGTATACTATTTGTCTCAAAGACTGAGAACGTTATAAGGTTGTTAAATTGCGGGCACAAAAAAAGGCGCTAGAAGCGCCTTTTTCGTCACGTTTTTACGCTTACTTCTTAGTGCTAAGTGCGCTGAAACGTTTGTTGAACTTGTCAACACGACCGCCAGTATCAACGTTACGTTGCTTACCAGTGTAGAAAGGGTGACACGCTGAACATACGTCCAGGTTAAGATCTTTCTTCAAAGTTGAACGAACAACGATAACATTGCCACATGAACAAGTTGCTTTCATGTCTTGGTAGTCTGGATGTATACCTGTTTTCATGGATTACCCCTAAGTAAGGCCGTATCGCTATCCAACCCGAAGTTGAACACCATACGAAAATTAAATTCGATTTATGCGATCAATGCGGCTTGCCGCAAAGAGCCGGGCATATTAATGTAACGCCTTGCCCTGATCAAGCTCTATTGGCGAATATATGGTCAAATAAGCAAACTTCAACCGCCAATTCACTTTAACACCACCAACTTACAAGATGATTAGCCCGTTATGCCCATTATCCGCGTTGCCGTTCCTGTTCCTAAGCGCCAGTTTTTTGAGTACCAACATAGTAGCGCGCTAGAACCAGGTATTCGGGTACGTGTGCCATTTGGGCCGCGCAAATTAATTGGTGTGGTGCTTGAAACCACCGAAGAATCACAATGGCAAAGCGACAAACTCAAAGCCATTCTTGATGTACTCGACGAAACAGCCATATTCAGTTCAGTACAACTTAAGCTATGCCAATGGCTCAGCCAGTATTACCAACATCCTCTTGGCGACGTATTGCATAGCGCTATGCCTGTTTCCTTACGTAAAGGCGGTTCGAGTCAACCTAAGCCAGTGAGCTTTTTACGTACCACCGACGCAGGCCAACAAAGCGCCCCTGAAAATTTAGGCAAGGCCCGCAAGCAACAGCAACTACTTGCTCAGTTACAACAGGGCGAAGCTAGCTATTCCAGTATTCTTGCTCAATATGCTAGCACCACTGTCAAGGCCCTAGTGCAAAAGACGTTAATTGAGCAGGTTGAGCGCATTCCTTCCCTTGATACCCAATGGCTGGCCCACTTAAATATTGGCGAAAAACCACTTCCGAATGTTGAGCAAGCCATAGCCATTAGCCAAATCACGGCAAAAATAGGTGAATATGCGAGCTTTTTAATTGAAGGGGTGACCGGCAGCGGCAAGACCGAGGTTTACCTGCAAGCAATAGAAAGCGTGCTTACCCAAGGTAAACAGGTACTTATTCTGGTACCAGAGATCGGCTTAACGCCGCAAACCGTTGAGCGCTTTGCCAAACGCTTTAATGTACTTGTGGGCATATTACATTCTAATTTAACCGACAATGAACGTTTACTGGTGTGGCAGCAGAGTCAGGCGGGGCAACTACCAATCATCATTGGCACCCGCTCCGCTATTTTCACGCCAATGAAAAACCCAGGCATGCTGATTGTTGATGAAGAGCATGACTCATCTTACAAACAGCAAGATGGTCTGCGTTACCACGCAAGAGATTTAGCGGTGATGCGCGCCGCGCAAGAAAAAATCCCGCTTATTCTAGGCTCAGCCACGCCCGCGCTTGAATCGTTGAATAATGCGCTAAATGGCAAATACCAACACCTGCTTTTAAATGAGCGCGCAGGCAATGCCTCTCATCCTAAGCAACAAGTGCTGGATATTCGAAATCAGCCATTAGAATTTGGATTAGCGAAAGGCATCATCGAGCGGATTGGCCAACATTTGGCCCAAGAAAGTCAGGTGATGTTGTTTATTAACCGCCGAGGATATGCTCCTGCCCTTGTCTGCCATACCTGCGGCCATGTAGAAGAATGCCCTGGTTGCAACAAGCCTTACACCCTGCACAAACAATTATATAAGTTGCAGTGCCACCATTGCGGCAGCGCCAAAGCAATACCTAAGCGTTGCCAAAGTTGCAACAGTACCGAGCTCAGCGCTATGGGTTTAGGCACAGAGCAACTCGAACAAGGCTTACAAACACTCTTCCCCCAATACACCAGTGTGCGTATCGACAGCGACAGTGCCAGAGGTAAAAATCGCCTAAACGATATGCTGGATAAAATTAACCGTAACGAGTATCAAATATTAATTGGTACGCAGATATTGTCTAAGGGTCACCATTTTCCCAATGTGACCTTAGTGGTAATCCTCGAAGTCGATGGCGCTTTGTTTAGCGCCGATTATCGCGCAGCTGAGCATTTAGCCCAACTAGTGACTCAGCTGGCTGGCCGCGCAGGGCGTGCTGAAAAACCCGGGGAAATGTGGTTGCAAACACATGACCCAAGCCACCCCTTGTTGCAAGATTTGCTCAACAATGGCTATTCGCACTTCGCTCGCTATGCCTTACTTGAACGTGAGCAAGCCATGCTACCGCCACACACTTACCAAGCGTTATTCAGAGCGCAATCAAGCGACCCGCGCTTGGCGAATCAATTGCTTATGGATATTTCCATGCAGTTTAGCTATTCCAAGCATGTACAGTGTATTGGCCCTTTGCCCGCATTAATGGAAAAGCGCCAAGGGAAGTTTCGTATGCAATTGGTGTTAAGCAGTGGTAATCGCGCCGCTTTGCAACATGCCTTGAGTCAAGCCATGCCCAATATTGAACAACTCCCTCTTGCCAGCAAAGTACGCTGGGCGCTGGATGTAGACCCGCAAGATTTTATGTAAATAGCTCCTGGACAAGGTGACGCGGTTCATCTTGTTAATAATATTTCACAGATTAACCAAATTCTGATTGAGGATTAGGCTGAGCAAGGTAAAATCCGCGGTTCTTCTAGCCTTAGTATTCGGATGTAAATATGGCTCACAAAGATTATGTTGCCCGCGGGCGCAACCCAAAAAAGGCCCCAGAGCCTGAAAAGCGCCCGTTACCATGGGCGCGTATCGTTATTACTTTGGCCCTCGTTTTTGGTTTTGGTTATTTTTTATGGTCAATCAACGATAAGGCTGAAGATCCAGCCAACAAAAAAGACAATGCCCAAGCAAAACAAGTGGACCCACTACCAGAAGTTCCTAAAGAAGAATGGGAGTTCATCAAAACATTACCCGAATACAGCGTTGAAGTTGAAGTTGAAGAGCAAGCCGCTTCAGACAAGCGCTATTTGATGCAATGTGGCTCATTTAGAAAACAAGGCCAAGCAGAAGAGTTGAAAGCACGCATTGCCTTTCAAGGCTTTGAAGCTCAGGTTCGCCCTAGCGAAGGCAGCTCTGGTCGTTGGTATCGAGTGATTATTGGCCCTTACGAAAGCAAACGCCTAGCTGAAAAACAGCGTCACACCTTACAGCGCGCAAAAATCAATGGCTGTAAAATTTGGTTGTGGAATTTGTAATACCCGCCGACTCACCCTTGCCCCCCTTTGTGAAAATAGCCGCAGTAATAATGCGGCGCTGTTCTGATTTACAGTGTTTACCTCGTTTACGTTTTGACACTTTCTTATTACTTGAAAATTTATGAATCCTCCCCACATCTAACTCAATTGTCGCAGTGCACCGTCCTATTAAGGAAGCATTGCAGTTAAACCATTGAGGAATTCCTGTGACTACAATCGTATCTGTACGTCGTGGTAACCAAGTTGTTATCGCTGGCGATGGCCAAGTTTCACTTGGCAATACCGTAATGAAAGGCAACGCTAAAAAAGTGCGCCGCCTATATAACAACAAAGTCCTTGCTGGCTTTGCCGGTGGCACCGCTGATGCCTTTACCTTATTTGAGCGCTTCGAATCAAAACTCGAAATACATCAAGGTAATTTAACCCGAGCTGCGGTCGAACTGGCCAAAGATTGGCGAACGGACCGTATGTTACGCAAGCTAGAGGCCCTGCTCGCGGTAGCCGACGAAACCGCATCTTTTATCATCACCGGCAACGGTGACGTTGTTCAGCCTGAAAATGACTTGATCGCCATTGGTTCAGGTGGCCCATTTGCCCAAGCTGCCGCGAGTGCATTGTTAGATAACACAGAACTGTCCGCCGAGGAGATCGCTGAAAAAGCCTTAACCATAGCTGGCAATATCTGTGTGTTTACTAACCATAATCACACCGTAGAAAAAATCGATTATTAACCCAGTGTTTGCGCAAAAAATGCTGCTATTACGCCGTTTAACGGCTGTTTAAGACCAAATTAGATAAGGGTTGAATGTATGTCAGAAATGACCCCAAGAGAAATCGTCCACGAATTGGACCGCCACATCATTGGCCAGAAAAATGCTAAGCGCGCCGTTTCAGTTGCACTGCGTAACCGCTGGCGCCGCATGCAGTTAAGTGGTGATCTTCGCCAAGAAGTCACCCCGAAAAACATCTTGATGATCGGCCCTACCGGTGTGGGTAAAACTGAAATTGCTCGACGCCTAGCCAAGTTAGCTAACGCGCCTTTTATCAAGGTTGAAGCCACTAAATTCACCGAAGTGGGCTACGTGGGCAAAGAAGTTGAAACGATCATTCGTGATTTAGCTGACATCGCCGTGAAAATGGCCAAAGAGCAAGAAACTAAAAAAGTAAAATACCGCGCTGAAGAAGCCGCTGAAGAGCGTATTTTAGACGTGTTATTACCGCCAGCTGAAAATCAGTGGGGCGAAAAAGAACAGAACGAAGATAAAGGTACGCGCCAAACCTTCCGTAAAAAATTACGCGAGGGCCAACTTGACGACAAGGAAATCGAAATCGATGTTGCTTTGCCGCAAGTCGGCGTAGAAATTATGGCGCCTCCGGGTATGGAAGAAATGACCAATCAACTTCAAGGCATGTTCCAAAACTTATCTGGCTCGCAAAAGAAAAAGAAAAAGTTAAAGATCAAAGAAGCCTTCAAGTTATTGATTGAAGAAGAGGCTGCGCGCCTAGTCAACCAAGAAGACTTGAAAGCCAACGCCATTGAATCTCTTGAGCAAAACGGCATAGTGTTTATCGATGAGATAGACAAAATATGTAAGCGCGAAGGCTCTAACAGTGGCGGTGATGTATCCCGTGAAGGCGTACAGCGTGACTTGTTACCATTAGTTGAAGGCTCAACCGTGTCGACTAAACACGGCATGGTTAAAACCGACCACATCTTGTTTATTGCTTCGGGTGCATTCCAAATGGCTAAGCCATCAGACTTGATCCCTGAGCTACAAGGTCGCTTACCCATTCGCGTTGAATTAGAAGCCTTAACCGCTGGAGATTTCATTCGCATTTTGACCGAGCCAAATGCTTCGTTGACTGAGCAGTACATCGCTTTGCTCAAGACAGAAGGCGTAGACGTTGATTTCACTCAAGATGGTATTGAGCGCATTGCTCAAGCTGCATGGCAAGTTAATGAACGTACTGAGAATATTGGCGCACGTCGTTTACACACTGTGATGGAGCGTCTGATGGAAGAGATTTCATTTGATGCATCAGAAAAAAGCGGCGAGCAGCTAACGGTTGATGCCAAGTACGTGAACGATCATCTAGAAATGTTGGTGGAAAACGAAGACTTAAGTCGCTTCATTTTATAAGGCCAACGCCATTAAAAACGGAATTTAACGACAGAAAACTTAAAGGGCGAATTCAGTGTACTGTATTCGCCCTTTTTATTTGTGTTGCCCTAAGGTCTAATTTCTGAGAGATAAATTTAGCCTAAACACGCATAGGCTTGTTCAATCAAACTCTGACTGCGCGTATCACCCACTAAATCTGGGCTCATTTGACTGCACACGTAACCGATAGATAAACCGTTGGCTGGATCATGACAGCCAAACGACCCACCCCAACCACTGTGCCCAAAAGTACTCGGTTCTTTGCCATAGGTATTCGCTAACGCATTGACGACTAAGCCCATGGCCCAGTGGACGGGCAAGCCAAGTAAGTCATCCGTTCTTGTGCTGTTTACCTCCGTGGTTTTGGCGAGCGTAGATGAACTAAGGAAACCATTTTCAGGGCGATAAAGTTCGTACAAACTCGCAATTGACGCAGCGGTTCCATGACCATTAATGGCAGGCAACTCAGCTTGGCGCGCTTGTGGGGTAAGCATGAAATCGGCACGCAATAATGGGTTTGTCATCCCCTTCAATGCATGAGCAGGCATGTTCTTAGGCATATAAGGGGCACGCGTTGGTGGCAGCAAATCCGCAACTCTAGCGTGTTGGCTTTCAGGCAAGCCGATGTGAAAGTCGATATTATTTGGCTGACAGACCTCTTTATTAAGATACTCCCCCAGCGTAACGCCTAACACTCTTCGAACAACTTCCCCCACTAAAAAACCAAAGGTGACAGCCTGATAACAGGTTCTTGACCCCGGCGGGAAAAATGGCGTTTGGGCGGCAAGACGCTTGCAGCAATCATCCCAGTCGAGTAAGCCCCCAACCGTTATCGGCAGGTCAAAGGCGTTCAAACCACTTTGATGTGATAACACCTGGGCTACGGTGATATCTTGTTTACCGTTTGCTGCAAATTCAGGCCAATATTCAGCAACACGGTCACTGTACAGAAGCTGCCCTTTTTCGACTAAATGCGCGACACATAACGTGGCAACACCCTTGGTCGTAGAGAAAACATTAACTAACGTGTCTTGCTGCCAAGGCGCTGAAACACCTGATTGGGTATAGCTGCCTGCATAGATATCAACCACCGGTTTACCTTGGTGAAACAAAGAAAATCCGGCACCTTGCTCAGGCGTAGCACTTTGCGGATCAAAATTCGCTTTAAAGGCTGCAACCACCGGCTCAAACTTTGGATCCCAACTACCTTGTACTTCAACAAACGACATAATGTTCTCCCACTGATTCGGTCACTACCAGTGGGCAATAACCATACGAATGCTCTGTTTTATCACGGTTAAAAACACAAGTAACATCAGCTTTTTTTATGCCTAATTATTAGCCTCATCTGAATATCGCTATACCAATCAACCCGGCGACCATTTCGCTTACAACCCCCGCTTTTATATGGACACCCATGATAAAAATGTATGTTTTCTTCCTCATGCGCCTTCAAAAATAACGCTTTTATATGGACACCCATGATAAAAATGCATGTTTTCTTCCTCATGCGCCTTTAAAAATAAAGTGAAGAGCACATGAACTAGCGCGTAGTTGTTATGGGTGTCTTGATAATTTATGGGTGTCTTGATAATTTTCGGTGTCTTGATAATTTTCTTAATTTTGTCAGGGGAGCGTCTATATATGTCTTGTTAATTTTCGACAGATGCTTTGATACGTATCAAGTTGCTAGGCTACAAACGAGAAAGGTCGATTGCTTGGGCAATCGACCTTTGGCTTCGCGCTCTACTGTTGTCGCCAGTTGCGGTCAGCGGATTAGCGGGCATTGAGTTGCCGCGCTTTCGTTATGATTTTGCCCTTTTTGGATTAACTCGGGGATCTGTTTTTGGGTATCAAGCAAGTTGGCGTTGTTTGGTTCATAGGCCAAAGCCCGACTAATTAATATGTTCGCTTGAGGGGCGCACCCTAACGAAGCCAGCGCGTACGCGTAGTTGTTTAGATAAGGAAGGTTTTCACTAATCTCGAAGTGGTTTTCGGCGTTATTTCCAACGTTAGCATTATCTCTCTTTGCATGGCTGTACTGGTAACCTTGCTGAAACCAATTCACCGCTTTTTTTGGGCTGTCAGCAAGGTAATCATTGGCGAGTAGAAAGTAGTTCAACCAATTCTCAGGCCAAGTCTTAATGGCAGTTTGCAGCGCCTCTCGCCCTGCTTTTTTCTGACCTGTAGCAAGTAAATCTTGCGCGGCTTGAGTGTAATTAAGGGAGCTAAATTGATAGCTCATTTTGTCTGGCGGGACAGCGGCTAACAGCCAGTAATCAGCGCGCGCCCACGTGCGCTCAAATGTGGTGAAATTCAGTCGGTGATTTTCAGTTTCACCTGTATGTAAAATCACTTCTTTGGTGTTCAAGTCGTAACCAATCACTAATGCATAATGCCACATAGGCAACAGTGCTACAGAAACGTTTTGCAGCACCACTACAGGCACATCATCTCGAATTAAGCCCAACAAAGTCTGTAAATTACCTTTTTCAGCATAAGCGAGTAAGCCCTGTTGACGACTCGCCGAGACCATTTCAAGCTGCAAGCTGCCTTCTAATTCAGGAACAAATAGGTTCGGCGCTATCTCATCGGGAGTGCTTTCATCACCGTAATAATTGAACACCTCAGCCAATGTCGTTGGGCCGCAATAGAATGCTTGTTGAGGGTAAAAAGGTACATTTTCGATGAGATGCGTCGCTGCAAAGTCATTTTTCTCAGCAAACAGCTTTTCTGTTTGCGGTGCGTTTTGACAAGCACACAACATATATAAAAGGCTGACAATAATGCCAACCTTAACGTTATGAAACATATAGGTATATCTCGAGTTAAATAAGCTCTAGCTGTTGATGGGGCGAATAAACGGGTACACATCTGTTACGCCGAGTAAATCGAGTAAAGCAACCACGGCAAGAACGGTCACAATAGCCCCTACAATGCCACCAGCTGGCATATTGTTCATTTGCTCGTTCAATGCGTTTAATTCATTTTGTGTCATATGGTTGATACGACTCTTTGCGTCAGCTGTGCTTACACCTAGCGCCTCGAGTTGAGCTTGTACTTCGCTGCTATCAACCATTGATAACACTTGCTGCTTATTGAATTGATAATGGGCTTGATTAAGTACATCGCTTGAGCTGTAAACACCTGCTGAGGCGGTTCCTAACGATATGGTCAAAAATAGGGCGGTTACTAGTGTGATAATTTTAGTCATTAAGTTCTCTTTGTAATTTTGCAGTGAGTTAAGCGTTACGTGGCACTTACCTCTCACTTTGTGAAACTGAACTAGCACATTACAAGTCTTATGCCATCGCTAAAAAATTTTAAAAATAGAGAATTAATTGTTACTTATCAAATGATTAGATTGAAGACAGGTAAAGATGAAAAAGTATCCTGTCGCAAATAACCAACGAAAAAGGGAAAAGCTGCAAACTGAATGTAATAAGTTCACAGCCCGCTAAACTCCCTCTACCCGCCGACCTGTAAGCTTACAGCCAGCAATTAACGTTGCTGGCAGGGATAGGTCGTTTTGATTGCTTGGTAAATCTCCTCAGCGACACTTTTCCTCGCATCGATTTTGTTGGGTAAGGCCCCCACTATAGCCATCACTACCTCAGGATCCACATCTGCGTTGGGCAAACAAAATTCAGCTAAATAGGTATCAGCATCAGTAGCCCGTGAGCTGCCCAGTCTCGTGCGAATCGCTCGCTTAGAAAAGCTATTCATATCGTTTCCGCGCTCTAGGCCACGCATAATTTGGGCGTCTGTCAGTACAGCACCATGCAGAAACCCCTTAATAAATTGATAACAGGTTGAGTCAACGACTTGAGATAATTCAGACTCGCGCTGGCCTGACTGATGCTTCAGATTCTGGCAGTTTTGCCAGACGCCTAGCTTAGTATTATCGGTCGAAGCCAAAAGCGAATGAGGGATGAGCATACAAGCCAAAGTTAAGAATACGGCACTGTATACGCGTATGCTGCATATGTTAGATATCGCAAATTTACACATAACGTTCTCCTAATTATCGCACTGCCTAGGTACTGTATTGAGTGACCTTATTGAGCGACCTTATTAAATGACCTAATTTGGCAATCTTTAAATAACCTTACCGGTCACTGTCATTAAGCGTCTCTGGCAGCTTCTCGCTCAGCACGCTCTTTTGATTTCGCATTACTTCTGGCCAACAACACAGCGCCCAGCACAGCTGAGACTAACGACCCTAGCAATACCCCTGCTTTCACACTCGTTTGATAAGCCAAACCTTGCTCTTCAAACGCTAAGCTGCCGATAAACAAACTCATGGTAAAACCAATACCGCACAGCAAACTCACGCCATATAATTGCACCCAAGTGGACCCATCAGGTAATTTGGCTAATCCTGTCTTAACCGTTATCCAGCACACACCAAATATCCCTAGTTGCTTACCGACGAATAGCCCCACCGCAATGCCTAAGGTAATGGGGTTTAGCAAATCAGATATGCTTGCACCAAACAGCGATACCCCAGCGTTTGCAAAGGCAAAAATAGGCAGCACCACAAAGCCTACCCACGGATGCAATTTATGCTCTAGGTGCGGCAGCATCGGGTGCCCATCTTCATTCTTAAGTTTAAGAGGGATAAACCACGCCAGCGCGAAACCGGCTAATGTTGCATGAACGCCAGATTTAAGCACTGCAGCCCACACCACTACGCCTATCAAGACATATGCAGCTTGGCGACGTACGTTAAATCTGTTGAGTAAAAATAGCGCTACAAAGCCTGCGCACGCCACGATTAACGATGTGGTTGAAAGATCTTGTGAGTAAAACAAAGCAATAATAACAATTGCCCCGATGTCATCGAATATCGCGACGCTAAGTAAAAACAGCTTTAAGCTCAAAGGCAGAAACTTGCCAAAGATGGTGAATACACCAACAGCAAACGCAATGTCAGTAGCAGATGGAATAGCCCAACCGTTTACAGCGACTGGATCGTCAATGTTGAACCAAACGTAAATGAGTGCAGGAAATACAATTCCCGCTATTGCGGCAACAGCAGGCAAGGTTATTTGTGAAACAGATGATAACTGCCCGCCTAGCACTTCGCGTTTTACTTCTAGGCCGACTAAAAAAAAGAATATCGCCATTAAACCGTCGTTAACCCATAGCAACAGCGGCTTGGCGATTTCAAAGGCTCCAAAACGAATACTGACCGGAATTTCTAGCAGCCCGTTGTAAAAATCATATGCAGGTGAGTTGGCAAGGACCATGGCAATGGCTGCAGCTATCACCAGTAACACGCCACCGGCTGCTTCATGTTGAATTAATTTGCCGAGATAAGACTGCATAATTCCACCCCTCAAACGAAGATAATCTTAATTAATATACGCAGAGGCCTCTGTTAGTTATAGTCGTTTTCATCTTCGTTTCGATCAGGTTTTTCCTGATAACAATTAAGTGAGTTCAGAACGTGAATCAGTTAAATTACCAGCACTTATATTACTTTTACGTCACGGCGACCGAAGGCAGCATCATAAAAGCAGCCAGCGTTCTGCACCTCACACCACAGACCATCAGCGAACAAATTCGTACCCTTGAGGCATACTTCGGTTTTGACTTGTTTGACAGAGTGGGGAAACGCTTACAGCTCAATAGCCAAGGTCAACTCACCTACAATTTTGCTAAAAACATTTTTAGTATGGGTAACGAGTTACTGCTTTCAGTGAGACACCAACAGCAAAACCAACAACACGTGTTGTCCATAGGGGTGACCGATGTGTTGCCTAAAATTCTTGCATTCGAAATGTTTCAACGCAGCTTAACAGTCCATCCGAATGTGCGCCTGGTATGTAAAGAAGGGGATCTAAATAGCCTTACCGCAGAGCTGGCACTGAGTAAAATTGATGGTATTTTATCTGACCAACCATTACTCAATACCAGCAATGTTAAAGCATATAATCACTTGCTTGCTCGCAGCGGGTTAAGCTTTTTTGTTGCTCAGGTCCTAGCAGAGAAGTTCGTTGACTTCCCCCAGTGTCTAGATAACCAACCCTTCTTATTACCCGGCGATAAATCAGCCCAAAAGCTATCGATACTTGCTTGGTTTGCCAAACACAATATCAATCCACAGATTGCAGCTGAATTTGACGACTGCGCACTAATGAAACTATTTGCTCAACGCGGCTACGGGGTATTTTGTGCACCAACTTCCGTAGAGCATCATATAGAAAAACAATACAAGGTACGGGTGATTGGTCGCACTGATATGATCACGGAACATTTGTATCTGATTTCCCCGGAGCGAAAAGTCACCAACCCTCTATTATCACCGTTAGTCATTAAAGGCGCGGCTCGTTAAAGGCATTGCTCAATGAGGGCACAGCTTAATAAAAGAGCAGCGTCTTAAAGGTATTGCCATTTAGTCATCGGGCGCACAGCGTAAAAATGCTACAGGAACACTCTGTATGTTTTTTGTACAAAAAAACTGGCTTAACTGGCTAAACCTGCTATCAATTTAATTGAAGGTCATTGATATGCAGGAGGCACCGTCATGTTCCCTTTTAAGCGCAGAATATCCACTTCACCATCCGACTTACCACATTCAACAATGCTGACATGCGTGAGCACCTTATGCTAGATGCTGTCAGCGCCGACGTACTTAACGTGCGAAGTTTGCCGTCAACCACCAGCGCCATCGTCGGACAGCTCACGCGGGGTATGGTGATGGTAACCACCCCGATGCAGCATGGTTGGGTGCAATTTCGTTTCGGTGGCACATTCGGCTTTGTATCAGGTCACTATCTGCAAGCCGTACGCGACTTAACCCGCCTAACGGGCACAGTAAATACACAACTGCTAAACATTCGCCAAGAACCACATGCAGGCGCAACCGTACTAGCCAGCGTTGCCCTTGGGGCTTCAATTAAAACCTTAGCGGTGGTGGGCGATTGGTTAGAAGTTGAGTTTAATGGGCACCAAGCCTACACGTTCGCAAAACACGTCGATTTGGTGTACGCCGATAACGGCTATTACGCGAGTGTCACTGCCAGTGCATTGAACGTGCGCAGTGCTCCGCATCATCAAGCTAGCATTTTTGGTCAACTCGCTGCTAATAGCCTCGTTTGGGTGGAAGGAGATCAGCAAACTTGGTCGCAAATACGCTTTAATGGCAATCGCGGGTATGTGGCCAGCACCTATTTGCAAGTCGCGCCGGTAGCTGACGATGGCACGCCTGCAAAACAAAGTGATCACCAGGATCCACATGACGAATTACTCGATAACGAGCTTCCTACTGCTGCTACAGCCCTAGAGCCGGCAGAACAATTAACCCCAAATCTTATTCTCACGGTGGCTGGTAGCAAAGAGCAACGTGCTGTGGCCGCTACCTGGAATCGCTGGGGTGCGCTGCTAACAACGCTCTGTGCTGAAAAGGATATTGATGTGGCCTGCGCGGTCGCTGTTTTGTGCGTAGAAAGCCGAGGTAAAGGTTTTGAGCAAAACAACAGTGACCGTTTGATTATTCGGTTTGAGAATCATAAATTTTGGAAGTATTGGGGCAAGCACCACCCTCAGCAGTATCGTCAGCACTTTTCTTATGATCCGAAAAAAGTCTGGACTAAGCATCAATGGCGAGCAAATCCGAGTGATCCATGGCAGAACTTTCATGGTGTGCAATCAAAAGAGTGGCAGGTATTCGAGTTTGCACGCAGTTTAGATGAAAATGCCGCCATGTTATCGATCAGTATGGGTGCACCGCAAATAATGGGCTTCCATTATGAACGCATTGGTTATCAGTCTGTGGTCGAGATGTTCGACGCCTTTTGCCAAGGCATACCCGCGCACATACACGGCTTATTTGAGTTTTTTGACCACATTATGCATCAGCATTTACGCGACCATGCTTTCGAGAACTTTGCAGCCTTATACAACGGGAGCGGTCAAAAAGCCTTATACGGCCGGCTGATAAAAAACCACAACGACGCATTTATAAAATTACACCCGAATGCATAACTCAAGCACCACAAATCACCCCACGGAAACACCCGAGGAGCAAGAACATGAACGTATTTTCATTTATCAGTAATTTGTTTGAACCTGCCGTAAAGCTAGTTGACGATCTACATACCAGTGATGAAGAACGCTTGCAGTTACAAAGCCAAATTAAAGCCGTTGAAAACGAACTGTTAGCCAAGGTCATAGACTATGAAAATCAATTACTACAAAGCAAGACCGCGATCATCACAGCGGAGTCTACTGGGCAATCTTGGATCCAGCGCAACTGGCGTCCTATCACCATGCTCACGTTTTTAGCTCTAGTGGTACTAGACAGTTTCGGTTGGTTACCCAACCCCTTGGCTGATGAGGCTTGGACATTGTTACAAATAGGCTTAGGTGGTTATGTTGCGGGTCGTTCAGCTGAGAAAATCACCCAGCAATATTTACAAGCCAGACCTGCTGATGGCAAAGCAGCTTCATCGGCAAAGGGTTAGTGAATGCGTTAACGAGAGCGACCCTGCTATATTCTGCGGGTCGAGCGTATAAGATATGTTCGCTCTTCACTTAATGAGTGATGCATTGCGTCCTTTACTGTCACATTTCACCTGTTCGGCTTTACCTCATATTCCCCCTCTCTTTTCGCACCAATAAGAAGCAAAGATTGATAAGCTCTCTTTTTTAGCACCAATTTGGTGCGAATTCCAAGATGATATGACACTTAGTTGCCCTTCGCCCTGCTCGCTAAGCCCTGCCTTCTGTGCGCTGGTAAAGGCTTTAGATAGGCTCAATTGCTTGCTAAACAGGCAGTTCCGTTAACATATTGGATATTTTCAAATTTGCTCGTTAAAACAGCAGTTTTTGGCGCAGTTATTGTATAGCACAAGTTATATCCAGAAGACGCATAATACTGGTCTCACGGCCGCTGCGCTCACAACCCATTACTTATCAACAAGGAATACCTATGTCGGGTCATGCTTCACGCCTTAACGCTATTACGCAAATCACTAACAGAGCACCAAAAGAGTGCGCCGGTACTAAGCCGCTAACAGATATTTGGGCGACAGATGTATTTGGTCTAGCAAAAATGGAAGAAGCCCTGTCGAAAAATGCATTTAAAGCGATTAAAAATACCGTCACGACTGGCGCGCCGCTCGATCCAGCTACCGCGGATGTAGTTGCCTCAGCGATGAAAGTATGGGCTATCAGCAAAGGGGCAAAGTTCTTTTCGCATGTCTTCTACCCTATGACCAACATCACGGCCGAAAAGCATGATGGCTTCATCATTACTAATCCAGAAGGTGCTGCCATAACTGAGTTTACGGGCAGCCTGTTGATTAAGGGGGAGCCTGACGGTTCATCTTTCCCTAATGGTAGTTTACGTATGACCAATGCGGCACGTGGCTATACCGCGTGGGATCCCACCAGCCCCGCTTACATTATGCATACTGCTAATGGCGCGACGTTGATGATCCCTAGCGTATTTATTTCGTGGACTGGGGAAGCGCTGGATAAAAAGATCCCATTGTTGCGCTCAAATGCCGCCATGGATAAAGCAGCCCGCAAAGTACTTAGCCTTATGGGCGAAGAAACAATTGCGCCGTTGAACGCTAGCTGTGGTGCAGAGCAAGAATACTTTCTTGTGGATGAGCATTTTGCCAACTTGCGTCCAGATTTGTTACTTGCAGGTCGCAGTTTATTTGGTGCAGCTCCTGCGAAAGGCCAGCAGTTCGATGATCATTACTTTGGTGCTATTCCAGCCCGTGTTCAGGTGTTTATGCAAGCCTTTGAGGACAAGCTTTACCGTTTAGGTATACCGGCTAAAACTCATCATAACGAAGTGGCGCCCGGGCAATTTGAAATAGCACCTTACTTTGAATCCTCAAACGTGGCCGCTGATCACCAACAATTAATGATGACATTGATGAAAAGCACGGCTAAAGAGCACGGTTTCCTGTGCCTGTTACATGAAAAGCCTTTCGCTGGCGTCAATGGCTCTGGTAAGCACGTAAACTGGTCAGTAGGCAACGCCACCCAAGGCAACTTGCTAGACCCAGGTAGCACACCACACGATAACCTAAACTTCTTGCTGTTCTGTGGCGCGGTTATTCGCGGTGTGCACAAACACGGCGGTTTATTGCGTGCGGTTATTGCTTCGGCATCAAATGACCATCGCTTAGGTGCAAACGAAGCACCACCAGCCATACTTTCGGTGTATTTAGGCGACCAATTAGAAAGCGTATTCAACGACATCAAAGCCGGTAAATTACTTGAAAAAGCCAAAGGCGGTTTGATGGACCTAGGCTTGTCGCAAATATTAAAGTTTGAACGTGATCCAGGGGACCGTAACCGTACCTCTCCTTTCGCCTTTACCGGAAACCGCTTTGAATTCCGCGCGGTAGGCTCGTCTCAGTCAGTTTCTGGGCCTCTGGTCGCTATGAATACCATGCTCGCCGATTCATTAGATTGGATAGCTGAAAGGCTTGAGGCTGCACTTGCCAACGGAACAGATAAAACTGCGGCGGTTATTGTGGTGCTAAAAGAACTAATGGAAATGCACGGTAATGTGGTTTTCGGTGGTGACGGCTACAGTGAAGAATGGCATAAAGAAGCGGTAGAAGTTCGCTGCCTCAAAAACCTACCCACCAGTGCCGATGCCCTACCTGAATTTAAAGCGCCAGAAGTGATCGATTTATTTGTTAACACAGGCGTGTTGTCACAAGACGAGTTATTTAGCCGCTTTGAAGTGTACGCTGAGCAATATATTTTATCTCTTGAGGTAGAAGCAAAACTCGTTATTGATATGGCCACCACGCAAATATACCCTGCAGTGACTCAGCATCTAACCCACTTAGCGGATGTCAGCCAAACCTTATCAGGCCTGAGTTTAAGTCTAGAGAACACCGACTTAAACGAAGCGGTAGAACAGGCCAATGGCATGATGAGCGCGGTAAAAGAGCTGAAAGTAGCACTAGCAGAGCATAATTTTGCGAGCACGGAAGAACACATGTCCTTTAGCGCGAAAACCTTGTGCCCATTGTTGCTAAAAGTACGTGAACACGCAGATACACTTGAAGGCATGGTAGCTGATGACTTATGGCCGCTGCCTAAGTATCAAGAGATGTTATTTATTAAGTAACCCTGCGCCAAGTTGCGCTCAATGAGACGACTTACATGCTAATGACTAAGTAAGCTAACAAGTAGATAAGTAAAAAGGAGCCTAGGCTCCTTTTTTATTGCTCGCGTAAGTTCGCCGCAGGACAACGTATTTTGTCACACTTTATTACTTGTCTTTATGCTACTCACCTTTATCATGTCGCGACTTTTGTTTATGGAAAATGTTTAATTTTATGTTGGTTTGGCGCGCGTTTATATTCAGCATGGGTATTGCTCTTTTTGCAGCAATAGCAAGCCCTGCCTGCGCCACAGCAAATATCAGTTCTCCACTAAATTTAGTAAGTGATGTTGTATATTCACAGGCAATGTCTGACAGTGACTCTGTCGTAAACGATAGTGCGCTACAGCACAGCTCAACCTTAGGTCAGACACTATTAGCTGACGTATCGTTTTCCAAACGGTCAAGCTCCCCCCAACTGCCTGACAATACCGATGAAGATCGTTTGTCAGGGAGCAAGAAACCGACATTTCAAGTTAGATTTAATCACAATGTCAGCTTACCGCCTTTTGAGCGTCAAGCTGCGAGCGCGTTTGGGTCCGTGTTTCAAAACGAGCCAAGCTTTGTATTGGTATACGAATTTTTACCTGAAATTTTAGGCCTAAAACACTTTTTAGCGCCATTAACCACACACATTTCCGTTCCTTGGTATTTGCGTGCTGATATGTCAAATAGCCACAGTCGCCTTGCAGGCTGGAAAGACAGTAACGCTCAGTATACTGCCGCCATTACCTACCTTAGTTAAATCGTTCTCTCGCCCTTTTACAGGCGTCACTTTCTTATGCTGTTTAAGTGCCGGTGAGTGCTTAAGCAATAGATTTTTTGCGTTCGCGTGTCAAAACGCTAACGCCTCCTAGCGAGTTTGCGCTGCAACATCACACAGCCAAGCCTACTGGGTAATTAAGAGAACGAACATGCGAAAAACAACAGCAAAGCCCAAGTACACTTGGCAAATTTTGGTGATTATCGTCACCGTTATCATTTTAGGCTTAAATGCCATTCCGACGTTTTATGGCAATCACAATGCCTTACTCGTCAGTGCAGTTAACCCAACACAGTCATTGCCCAATACACAAACGTTACGCAAGGCAGTACAACAGCAGAACATCAACGTAGAGCAAATCATCAATAGTGAATCGAGTAGTAAAATCGTTATTGACGGAGACGACGAAGCTTTACTCGTAGCGCAAACCCAACTTAAAACGGCCTTAGGCGACGACTTTCAAGTACGCTTAGGCAGCCAGTCAGCCGCACCAAAATGGTTACAAGGCATGGGAATGTCCCCCATCAAGCTTGGCTTAGATTTAAGCGGCGGCGTGTTATTTGTGCTTGAGGTCGATACTCATAAAGCCGACCAAGAACGTTTAGGCAACGCAAAGGACGAAGTGCTGCAGCTTATCCATGATGAAGGTTTGCGTGGTATAAGCGTTAAGCTAGCCGACTCACAAGAGAAGATTAACCTTCACTTTCTCACTCACCAAGCAAGCCAAGTCAAAAAGGTGGTCAATGAGTTACAACAGCAACTACCCGGCATAACCTATACCGCAAGCGGCGATCGCGATGCCGCGCTGGTATTTTCAGATCAAAGTGTCACTACCTTTCATCATGAAATTATGGCCCAAGCTCTGACCACCCTACGCGGGCGTATTGAAGAGCTTGGCATCACAGAAGCCGTTACCCAGCGCCAAGGTCAAAACAGAATACGTATTGAGTTACCAGGGGTGAAAGATCCAGAGCAAGCCAAGCGTATTATCGGTGCCACCGCATCGCTGGATTTCTACGAAATGGCCCAAAGCGGCACAGTGGGTGCCAAAACCTTTACTGATGAAAATGGTCGTCGTCTGCGCTTGGCACCTAAACCCATTTTCACTGGCTCAAATATCGAAAATGCGACCTCAGGGCGTGATGAGATGGGTATTGCACTAGTAAACCTAGCGCTTGACGGCATCGGCGGTAAGAAGATGTCTGACTTCTCTAAAGACAATATTGGCAATCCTATGGTCACAATATTCTCTGAATACCATAAAAACAGCGCAGATGAGATGGTCAAAAGCAGCAAGGTCATTAGTGTAGCAACCATTCAAAGTCAGTTAGGCAACCGCTTTAGCATCACCAATTTAGATAGCCCACAAGCGGCTTCCGATCTCGCTTTATTATTGCGTGCAGGCTCACTAGATGCACCTATCACCATAGTGCAGCAACGCACCATTCAAGCGTCGTTAGGACAAGAAAACGTCGGTAATGGCATCATGGCACTCGCTATAGGCTTGGGTTTTACGTTGGTCTTTATGGGCTTGTGGTACCGCAAGTTAGGGCTTATCGCCAATACCAGCTTGATTCTTAACTTAGTATGTTTATTAGGCTTAATGGCGCTATTGCCCAATGTTGTACTCACCCTACCCGGCATCGCTGGTTTGGTGCTCACCGTGGGCATGGCGGTCGATACTAACGTGTTGATCTTTGAGCGTATAAATGAAGAGCGAAAACGCGGGCGGAGTAACTTTTTGGCGATTGAAACGGGCTACAAAGAAGCCTTCGCCACTATTTTAGACGCCAACGTCACGACCATGATCACCGCCCTCATACTGTTGAGTATCGGTTATGGGCCGGTCAAAGGATTTGCGATGACCTTAAGTTTGGGCATTTTAACCAGTATGTTTACCGGCGTATTCGTTGCTCATGTATTGACGTCATTGGTTAAACCGCAAATAGCCATCAAACAAAAGGAGCTAAGATCATGAGCGCAAACACATTGAAAAATGCAACTAGTACGCAAGAAGCGACAAACACAATCAGCCAATCTACGGGAGTCCATTCACCCATGGCCATGTTCAGTAAGGTACGTTTGGCTGGTTTTTATCTCGCCATCTCATTGATGCTGCTTTCGGCTATCGGCTTAGGCTTTAAAGGGCTGAACCTCGGGCTAGATTTCACGGGTGGCTACATGACTGAGTTCACTACCTCGCAAAGTATCAATAAAGAGCAAATGCAAGACCAGCTTGCCACGCATCTAACTGGCGATTTTGAGTTAAACAGTAGTGGGGCAAACACCCAATGGACGATTCGCCAAGCTGATGGTGCCAACCATGTCATCGACAAAGACTGGCTTAACAACTTCGCGGCGCAATCGGGCTATGACATCAGCCCACAAGACTCGGTTTATATTGGCTCACAAGTAGGCTCTGAGCTGATTGATAATGGCGGATTGGCTTTGATCGTCGCTGCAATTGCCATGATGATATATCTAACATGGCGCTTTGAATGGCGCTTAGCCTGTGGCTCGCTCATGGCGTTAGTGCATGATGTACTCGTGGTTTTAGGGTTATTCGCCTGGCTGGGTTTACCGTTTGATTTGACGGTATTGGCGGCCGTGCTGGCCATCATTGGTTACTCGCTGAATGACTCTATTGTCATCGGTGATAAGTTACGTGAAGTGATGCGCGCGAAAACCAATATGAGCATGAGTGACATAGTCGATACAGCCGTAAAATCGACCTTAACACGCTCACTAATTACCTCCGGTACTACACTCGCTACCATAGGCGCCATCTGGATATTCGGCGGTCAGCCGCTACAAGGTTTTGCTATTGGGCTGTTCGCCGGCGTGGTATTTGGTACCTTGTCGTCTATTGCTGTATCGGCAACGATCCCTCAGCTTATCGGCTTAAATCCTGAGTTTTATCAGCACAGAGCCCAAGAGTTGTTGCTTAACGATGAACCGTAAACCTAACCGTTAGCCCTTCTGGTTATTAGCGTATAAAAAAGCCCGCTCTTTAGCGGGCTTACATCATTAATATAAGTCACTTATTGGCTCATAGGCCTAAGAGTATCTGCATTTCCTTTGCGCCAAACATCACAATTTCCACTGCAATTAGAATGATAATGATCCATTCTAAGAACGATGAATGTTGGTGATTCTGTTCACCCGCAAGCATGTCGAATAATTCATGTATGGTGGCTAACTTTTTGGACAGCAACTCAACCCGTTGATGAATTTCTAAATAGCGTGCGGCCAAATTGTAGGTGCTTTCATACTCTGGGTATTCCCAGAAAAATTCAGGGGTATCAAGCAAACCATAATGCAAAATAATATCGCTTTTGGTACTGAACAACGTACCGCGGATCTTCGCTATATTGCGTCGCGATAATTTGATTTTACCGGTTTCAGCCAACGTTTGCGGAATATGCGCGTGGTCTTGGATTGTTTGTTGTGCCTGACTTTCATATTCGTTTAGCTTTAACGATTGTGCTAACGCATGGCTCACCGCCAAACGCGACAAATGATCATCTTGGGCCAAACTCACGGTATCCTGACTGATACGAGATTCAGGTGCATCTAACACAAAGCGAAAATGCTCTTGGCTAGCGGCAGTTAATAAACCTTCAGCCAAACTTAACCGATGCAATAACGCTAACCGTTCGTCTTCATCCACACCCCAAAATACGGCAATACCGTAGTCAAATAACCACACTTCACCACCAGGTAACGCAATATGTACCGCGTCGCGATAACGCGCGCCGCGCTCTGCATTTAACCAATCTTGTTCAGAACTTAAAATCGACTCTTCATTACCTAAGTAAATGGCTGAAATGCGATTATTACTAAATTTCACAATGTATCCGGTAGGCCCATGGCCAGTAAGAGAAAATCGCGCTAATGTAAGGCCGAATTCAATCCGTGTACAGTGGAATTTTTGTGCAATTTGAAAATATTTTTAAGATGATTTTTTCGTCTGAAAGCCCGCTGTTAAATCGTAGATTTCACACTCATGGAACTCGCTCAACACGCCTTTATTAGAGCGACACAAGCTGCTTTATGCGCTATAAAGTCGGCTCATAAAAAACGCCCCTGTTAGCAAAAATAACAGAGGCGTTGAGAGAGAATTTTCGTTTATCTTTTTAAAAGTGTTTAACGACACCTCAAGCGGATAAAATCGTGACTAGTTAAGCGTAACAAACTCTTCAGCGCTAGTAGGATGAATGGCCACACAAGCATCAAAGTCCGCTTTAGTTGCGCCCATTTTCATCGCCACCCCAAAGCCTTGCAGTATTTCATCCATACCGTAGCCAATACCATGTAAGCCAACGACTTTTTGCTCTTCACCCACACAAATCAGCTTCATGCGCGTCATTTGTCTGTGGCTAGTCACCGCCGTGTACATGGCCGCAAAGCTCGAGTTGTAAACTTTGACATTATCTTTGCCAAACTCGGCTTCCGCTTCAAGTTCAGTTAAGCCCATTGTACCGATAGCTGGGTGACTGAAGACAACGGTTGGGATCAGAGTGTAATCCATGTGTGCGTCTTTCTGGCCATTAAACAAACGCTCCGAAAGTAAACGACCCGCTTTAACCGCCACAGGTGTAAGTTCTACTTTACCTATGTTATCGCCCACCGCGTAAATGCCATCAACACTGGTGTTCTGGTATTTATCCACTGCGATATAACCACGTTGATTCACCGTCACTCCGGCTTTGTCTAACCCCATGTTGTCGTTTGCTGGTGCACGACCAATAGCCCAAATGACGCTATCCGCTTCGATTTTCTCACCGCACTCGAAAGTTAGCGTTAAGCTGCCATCTTCGTTCTTTTCAAGTTTCTCTGGTATACGATGGGTATGTAGCGTTGGGCCGTCTTGAGCCATTATCTCAACCAAGGTTTCACTTAACATGGTATCAAATGAACGAAGTGGCGCATGCTTGCGCACAACTAAGTGGGTTTCGCTACCAAGAGAATGTAATACACCTGCTAGTTCAACGGCGATATAACCGGCACCTACTACCACAACGCGTTTAGGTTGTTCCGTTAATTCAAAGAAACCGTCTGAATCGATGCCTAACTCTGCACCAGGAATGCTTGGTGTAACAGGGCGACCACCAGTGGCAATAAGGATATGGTCAGCGGTGTAATGCTTGCCGTCAACTTCTACGGTATTTTTATCCACGAAACGAGCAAAACCATTGATCACCGTGATGTCGTTGTTGCCCAACACGCGATCGTAAGAGGCATGGATACGTTTGATATATGCTTCGCGACTGTCTACTAGTTTTTTCCAGTCGAATTTATTCACCGTCACGTCGAAACCGTAATCGGCGGCATAATGATTAATGGCTTCAGCGACCTGAGCACCAAACCACATGGCTTTTTTAGGCACACAACCTACGTTAACGCACGTGCCACCAATATGGCGTGCTTCAATTAACGCTACTTTTTTGCCGTGCTTGGATGCTCGGTTTGCTGAAGCAATACCGCCACTGCCGCCGCCGATACATATATAATCAAAATCTGCCATTTTTACTCATCCTAAATTAACTAGCTGTGACTACACGATATAAGGTTCGTCTGATTAAAGACAAATGAATTTTTTAATCGGGTTAATCGAAAATAATAAACCTGAGCATTATAGACCTATCAAGCAGAGAATAACTTGCAACAAAACTACAGCTGCTCAAATCGCCTATAAACGCATTGATTTTAGCCTAGATCCATACAAACACTTGAATTCGCGTATGAACTGCCTTACTTACTAGTCATTATTCCCTCTACTTGAGAGTTCATTATGTCCCTAAGCCCGTTGCAAGATTTGTCTGGATTACCACGTTTTTCAGAAATTAGTCCCGAGCAAATTCAGCCCGCTGTTAAGCAGGCGATTGAAGATGCTAAACAAACCATAGAAACCTTGCTTGCCCAGCCAACTTACACATGGGACAACTTCGCCGCTAAATTAGAAGACAAAGACGATGAACTTGGTCGCATGTGGTCACCGATTTCACACATGAATTCAGTGGTCAGCAATGACGAACTGCGTGAAGCGCACGACGCTTGCTTACCCTTGTTATCTGAATATGGCACTTGGGTTGGTCAGCATAAGGGCTTATACGAAGCCTACCTGCATATTCAAAATAGTGCGGAGTTCGCTGAACTGGGTGAGGCAAAACGTAAAGTCATTGAGAACACAGTGCGTGATTTCGAGTTATCGGGCGTCGGCTTAGATGACGAGAAAAAACAGCGTTACGGCGAGATAAAAAGCCGCTTGTCAGATTTATCCTCAACGTTTAGCAACAACGTGATGGACGCTACGCTAGGCTGGCAAAAACACATCACCGATGAAACTGAGTTGGCCGGTTTACCCGAGTCCGCCTTGTCCGCTGCCAAACAACTTGCTGGAAGCAAAGAGTTGGATGGCTGGTTGTTCACCCTTGATATCCCTAGCTATTTACCTGTGATGATGCATGCCGATAACCACCTATTGCGCGAAGAAATGTACCGCGCATTTACGACACGCGCGTCTGACCAAGGGCCAAATGCAGGCCAATGGGATAACGGCCCACTCATCGATGAAACCATGGCATTGCGCCAAGAGCTCGCCAACTTATTAGATTTCGCCAATTACGCAGAACGCTCTTTGGCCACGAAAATGGCAGAATCGACCAGTCAGGTAAAAGGCTTTTTGCAAGACTTAGCGCAGCGCTCACGACCACAAGCCCAACAAGACTTAACCGAACTGGCAGAATTCGCCAAAACCCAATATGACAAGCCTGAGCTACAAGCGTGGGATTTGGCTTATTACAGCGAAAAACTCAAAGAGCAGAAATACGCCATTTCAGATGAAGCCCTGCGTCCGTATTTCCCTGCCCATAAAGCAGTGGATGGCTTATTTGAAGTGGTATCACGTTTATACGGTCTACAAATTAGCGAACGTGATGGTGTAGACACTTGGCACGAAGATGTGCGCTTCTTTGATATCAAAGACGCAAAAGGTGATTTACGCGGCAGCTTTTACTTAGACCTGTACGCTCGCGAACACAAACGTGGCGGCGCCTGGATGGACGAGTGCCAAACGCGTCGCGCCAAACCTGATGGCACAATGCAACTGCCGGTGGCTTATTTAACGTGTAACTTCAGTGGCCCAGTAGGCAACAAGCCTGCGTTATTCACTCACGATGAAGTGATTACCTTATTCCATGAGTTTGGCCACGGCATTCATCACATGTTGACCCAAATCGACGTTGCTGGCGTATCAGGCATCAACGGTGTGGCATGGGATGCGGTTGAGTTACCCAGCCAGTTTTTAGAAAACTGGTGCTGGCAGCCTGAAGCATTGGCGTTTATCTCAAGCCACTATGAAACGGGCGAGCCACTCCCCCAAGACTTGTTGGATAAAATGCTAGCGGCACGTAACTTCCAGTCAGCCATGCAGATGGTGCGTCAATTGGAATTTAGCTTATTTGATTTCAGCTTACACGAGCAATATAACAGTGAGCAGAAAACCTCAGTGCAAGGCTTGTTAGATGACGTACGTAGCAAAGTAGCTGTGGTTATTCCACCTGAGTTTAACCGCTTCCAGAATAGTTTTGGGCATATTTTTGCTGGTGGTTATGCAGCAGGTTATTACAGCTATAAATGGGCTGAGGTGTTGTCATCAGACGCGTTTAGTCGATTTGAAGAGGAAGGCATATTTAACCAGCAGGTAGGTCAAGATTTCTTGAACAACATTCTTGAAAAGGGTGGTAGTAAAGAGCCCATGGAATTGTTTGTTGCGTTTAGAGGCCGTGAGCCGAAAGTTGATGCATTATTGCGCCACAGCGGTATTGAAGGGTAAACAAGTAGATTTTTAATGTTAGGAGTCAGGGTGAGCGACAACGTTTTAGCCAATTTGGAACATTATCAGGCCATTTACCAACGTGCCTGCGAACGAAAAGGCGGCCCTGGCGCCGTTGAAAGTTTACTTAGTGACCCCCTTGCCGATAAAGACATCGCCCAATTGGGTGATGATCGTTTCTTAGCTGAATTTAGCAAAAAGGTCTTTCAATCAGGTTTTGTATGGCGAGTGGTACGCAATAAGTGGCCTGAGTTCGAACGTTTGTTTTTCGAATTTAATATCGACAAAGTACTGCTTATGCCGGATGAAATGCTTGAAAAGCGCGCTCAAGATCCAGCCATTATTCGCAACTATAAAAAAGTGCAAACCATTCGCGACAACGCCATCATGATCGACTCTGTTCGCCGTGAACACGACAGTTTTGCGCAGTTTGTCGCAGACTGGCCTGTGGCTGATATCACTGGTCTGTGGGGCTATTTGAAGAAGCATGGCGCTCGCTTAGGTGGCAACACAGGTCCTTACGCGCTGCGTGCATTAGGCAAAGATACTTTTTTGCTGACCCGCGATGTCACGAGTTACTTTAGCCAACGGGATATTATTTCAGGTGGAGTGACATCCAAGCGTAGCTTAAGTGCAATCCAAGCAGCGTTTAATCAGTTACAGGCGCAAAGTGGCCGCTCTATGCAGGCCCTCAGTACGCTTATTGCTATCAGCGTAGGAGACAATTTAGTAGCCTGATCTGCTAGTGTATTAGCGCAAGGCAATAACGCATGTGCCGGTGAATAATCTTTTGCGCCAGTTTAGACGTATAACGCTGTAATTTTTTTAGATTGGCACTGTGAATTTCGATACACTAGCGCCATGAGTTTATTAAGGAATTGACATGAGCGTTAGCGAGCAACACGGGGCCTCAGATACCAGCCACGAGCAAGCCCCAGAATCATCAGAAAAAACCCACTTTGGTTTTCAACAAGTCGATAAGAATGCCAAAGCCTCTATGGTTGCTGAGGTTTTTCAATCGGTCGCCGCGAAATACGACATCATGAATGACGTCATGTCTATGGGTATTCACCGTTTATGGAAACGCTTTACCATAGACTGCAGCGGTGCAAGAGCCGGCCACAAAGTACTCGATTTAGCCGGTGGCACAGGTGACTTAACCGCTAAGTTTTCACGTATTGTAGGCGACAGCGGTGAAGTGGTGTTAGCCGATATCAATGATGCCATGCTACGAGTAGGCCGTGACAAGCTGCGCGACAAAGGCATTGTCAGCAATGTGAAATACGTACAGGCTAACGCCGAAGCCCTGCCCTTTCCTGATAACAGTTTCGATATCATTACCATTGCCTTTGGCCTGCGCAACGTGACCGACAAAGACAAGGCCTTAGCGTCTATGTACCGCGTTTTGAAACCCGGCGGGCGGTTATTGGTGTTGGAGTTTTCAAAACCTACCAGCGAAGTATTGAACAAGGTTTATGATGCCTATTCATTCCATTTACTGCCTAAAATTGGCGAGCTGGTTGCCAAAGACGGTGACAGCTACAAATACTTAGCAGAATCGATTCGCATGCACCCAGAGCAAGATGTGCTGAAAGACATGATGCAAGAAGCCGGTTTTGAGCAAGTGACCTATCACAACCTAACAGGCGGTATTGTTGCTCTGCACCGCGGGTTTAAGTTTTAAATGTTAGTCGGGCAGCTGATAAGCGCGGGCGTTGAGTTAACCCTTAACCAACTTTTGCAGCTCGATCCTGATTGTAAACCTCGCTTAAAAAAGTTAGCGGGCAAACAACTGCAGGTCACTATTAATGAATTGCCTTGGTCTTTACTGTTTACTTTTTCTGAGCAAATTGATGTCAGCGCCTTGCAGCAAGATCAACAGTCAGCACCCGCTGATGCCGCAGCAGATTGCCATATTACTCTTAGTCTAAGCACACTTAGCGCATTAAGTGACAGCAGTAAAATCAGTCAACTGATTCAACAAGGAAAGCTAGATTTAGACGGTGATATCGATGTTGCCCAAGGATTTAGCAATCTAATGAAAGAGCTGGATATTGATTGGGAAGAACAGTTATCTAAATACACAGGTGACGTGGTTGCTCATCAAACCTTTAGTAGCGTGAAAGCGTTCTTCAATACGGCTCAACAAGAAGTGGAGAAACTCGCTGACCAGCTCAGCGCGCATTTAACCCAACCTGAAGCCGTCGCGGTTACCGAAATCGAAGTTGCGGATTTTTGTGATCAGGTAAATCACCTACGTAGCGCCAGCGATAGGCTTGAAGCGCGAATCGATCACCTCATTGCCTCACAACAGGATGACCAATAACTCGTGCGGATCCTTCGTTTATACCAAATCAATAAAGTTTTTTTACAACACGGCTTAGATGAACTTATTCCTGACAAGTGGCTGCCTTGGTACGCTAAATTAGGACGCTTCGGCTTTTTCTGGTTGCGTAACAAGCATAAAGATAAATCCCCCGGTGCCCGTATTCGTTTAGCGTTGCAGTCTTTAGGGCCAGTATTTATTAAATTTGGCCAAATGTTGTCTACCCGTAAAGACTTGCTAAGCCAAGACATTGCTAACGAATTGGCCATCCTGCAAGACCAGGTCGAGCCTTTTGACAGCGAGGTAGCTCAGCGAATTATTCGCCATGCGCTTGGCGTCAGCGACCTAAGCGAAGTCTTCAGTGAATTTGAAGAAACACCTTTAGCGTCAGCATCCATCGCCCAGGTGCATGCAGCCAAACTGATTGGTCATAGCGAAGAAGTCGTCGTTAAAGTGATTCGCCCAAATATAGGCTCCGCGATCCATGCTGATATTCAGCTTATGCGCACTTTTGCTAATGCATTACAAAAATTACTGCCAGATGGTAAACGCTTACGCCCGGTTGAAGTTGTCGCAGAATACGAAAAAACGATCGTTGGCGAGTTGGATTTACTTAACGAAGCCGCCAATGGCATTCAATTTAAACGTAATTTTGAAGATTCTACCGCGTTGTACGTGCCGCATATTTACAGTGATTACTGCCATGCAAATGTGATGGTAATGGAGCGTATTTATGGCACTCCCATTTCTGATGTTGCCACGTTAGAAGCCCGTGGCACCAATATGAAAAAGCTTGCCGAACGCGGGGTAGAGGTATTTTTCACCCAGGTGTTCAGAGACAGCTTTTTCCATGCTGACATGCACCCCGGCAATATATTTGTCGCCCTTGATAACCCTGACGACCCACAGTATATCACCATAGATTACGGTATTGTCGGCACGCTCAATAGCGAAGATAAACGCTATTTAGCGGAAAATTTTATCGCTTTCTTCAACCGTAATTACCGTAAAGTAGCTGAGCTTCACGTTGATTCAGGTTGGGTGCCGAGCACCACCAGCATTGATGAATTTGAAGCCTCGATTCGCCGCGTGTGCGAGCCCATTTTCCAAAAGCCTCTGGCTGAAATTGAATTCAGTAATGTTCTACTGCAGTTATTTAATACCGCTAGACGCTTCAATATGATTATTCAGCCGCAATTGGTGCTGCTGCAAAAAACCCTGTTGTATATAGAGGGTTTAGGCCGCCAGTTGTACCCGCAATTAGATTTATGGCAAACCGCCAAACCCTTCTTAGAAAATTGGATGCGTGAACAAATTGGCGTAAAAGCCATGTATAACAAGGTTTCAGCGAATTTACCGTTCTGGTCTGAAAAATTGCCAGAAATTCCCGATTTAGTGTATGACTCTATGCGCCAAATCAAACGCTATCCCGAGCAACAAAAGTTGCAGTTCGAAAAGCAGCAGTGGCAGGTGAAGCAGCAACAGCGTAGATTAGTATTTACCATTATTGGAGCAACGTTGTTGGTAGTGTCCAGTGTGATGCCTGTTTACATTCAGCATTGGTGGATACCGGCGAGTATCGCTACATTTGGCGTTTTTAGCTGGTTAATTGCGTGGCGCTGCAGAGTGCCAGAGTAGGCCCTATGAAACTGATAATGAAAGGCACTTTTGGTGTCTTTTTTGCTTTCTGATACGCTCCTTTACGAGTGCCCAAAAAAGCCTTCAACTCGTAGAGCCAAGCCATAAGAGGGCGAGAAATGTTCGTCCCTGCGCAACAAGATAAAAGGTTCGACTTCATAAAATAGCCATTCTCTTAACGTGTTTTGCCGCCAGCGCATACTCACGTAATGCTCGTTTATCTGATAGTTTGGCTTGCTTAATCCTTCAATGTAGTAGCCGGTGATAATGGCAGTTTTACGATTGAATTGATGCAAGCTTTGCCAGCTGTGGCGCCATAACCAGTCTTTGGTTCGATCCCGGTAGTAAAAGTTATTGTCAAAGCGATACAGAGTGTCAGCATTGGCGCTGTAGTCAAACTTGGTTGAGAAATGGCTGCCGAAACCGTCATCACTGTAATAATAAACAGAACCTTCAACACGCATTAGCGTATCTGTCGCCAGTGAATAATGGTTACGATAACGGCTCTTTAAAAAGGTTTGCAGGCCGCGCCCGACGCCAATGCGATGTGAAAATCCACTGTTGGGTCGAGAGCGCCAACTAAGCGCTAGGTTGAGTCGATCTGTATCACCGAAACTATTGTCCCGACCTAGGCGTTCATTGCCCAAACCAGCTTCATCGTCGTAATCTGACAGGACTACATCTAAGCGGTTTTTTAAATTAGGTAAACGTACTCGCACTCGAAAACGATTTTGAAATTGGTCTAACTCTCGCGTACGCGGCTCCCAACCTAAACGAATTCTCGCTTCTGCTTGAGCGACCTCTTGATGCATGACACCGTCGAGAAAAAAGAAATCATCAAACCATATTGCCGTATCTTGCACCGATTGCGCGATATTATTATGCATATCATCGAGCCAAGGATAGACCGGTTCTGGCTCCTCTTTTTGCGCTGTACCTTGCTCATCTTGGGCACTTTGGCAATGAAATGCACTAAACGACATCAGCAAAATCAGGTATTTAAAATTCAATGCCGTACTCCCTGTATTCTAAGGTATTACTGTGCATTGAAATGTTTGCTTAATCAAATCCAGTGACCTTTTTAATTTGCTACGTATAATGGGCTCAAATATTTAAGAGGAGTTTGTTATGTTCGGTATTAGCCCAATGCAGTTAATCATTATTTTAGTGATCGTCGTTTTACTTTTTGGCACTAAAAAACTTCGTAATATGGGCGGAGACTTAGGCTCTGCGGTAAAAGGTTTTAAGAAAGCCGTATCAGATGATGACAAGGACGCAGACTTTAAAGCTGATGAGAAAGTCGAAGATAACAGCAAAGCAAATGACCAGACTGTACAACAGAATGTCAAAAGTGAGTCAGATACTAAGGCTAAAAGTGAGTAACGCGAGCATTACCCATGTTTGATATTGGCTTTCTCGAATTACTCGTTATTGGCGTGGTAGCTCTTTTGGTGCTGGGCCCTGAGCGTTTGCCTGGCGCAATTCGCTCGACCATGCGCACTGTGCGCAGTGTCAAAAGCATGGCCACGGGATTTCGGCAAGAAGTGGAACAGCAATTTAAAATTCACGAATTACACGAAAACCTGAAAAAAGCTGAGCAACAAGGTTTAGAGAATCTATCACCTGAATTGCAAAAATCCGTAGATGAACTGCGAGACGCAGCGAAGTCTGTTCAGAAACCATACGAAAAAAAGTAGTCACGGATGTCAGATCCAAATAGCTTAATTGCCCACCTAATCGAATTACGTGGCAGAGTGTTAAAAGCAGTATTGAGTGTGTTTGTGGTGTTTTTGTGCTTGGTCTATTTCGCCCAAGACCTATACCACTGGCTCGCGACCCCTCTGCTTGAAACCTTGCCAGATCAAGCAGAAATGATTGCCACGGACGTTGCATCACCCTTTTTTGCACCGTTTAAACTGACCTTGGTGTTGTCGTTTTTTATCGCAATCCCTGTTGTGCTGTATCAAATTTGGGCCTTTATAGCCCCCGGTTTATACCGTAATGAAAAACGTTTAGTGGCGCCTCTGTTGTTTTCCAGCACCTTGTTGTTCTATTCGGGTATGGCGTTCGCCTATTATGTGGTGTTCCCTCTTGCTTTTGCTTTCTTCACTGGTGTCGCCCCTGAGGGCGTGACCATTAACACTGATATCAGCAGTTATTTAGATTTTGTGTTGAAGATCTTTTTTGCCTTCGGTTTATCGTTTGAAATCCCCGTGGCAATCGTCTTGATGTGCTGGACGGGTGTCAGCACTCCAGATTCATTGCGAGCAAAGCGCCCTTACGTCATTGTCGGTGTGTTTACTTTAGGTATGCTGCTGACTCCGCCTGACATCATTTCGCAAACATTACTGGCGATACCCATGTGGATATTGTTTGAAGTCGGCATTTTAGTCGGCAGCATGTACGTCAAACGCAAAGAACACGCTGACGATGACGAGCACAGCGACGAGCCGACTGAAATGCGAAAAGAAGAACAGACAGAGCAAGAAAAGAAGGAACAGGAACAATCATGAAGAATGTCATTATTGCCATTGGATTACTGCTAAGCAGCATCACCACAGTTCACGCGCAAGATATTGCGAGCCAGTTACAGGCTTGTCGCGCTCAAACAGACAATGCTGTTCGCCTTGCCTGCTACGACAAACTTGCTGTTAAATATGCGGAAAAAAACATCAAGAATGACCTACATGTCACTAAGGTGAGCACACCAAACAGTAACGCCGCAACACCACCTGTCATAACGCCGACTAAGTCACCAGCTACATCTCCTGTAAGCGTTAGCGCAGAGAAACGCGCGCCAACAGATAACTATGCCAGCCGAGAAGATCAAGTGAAGCGCTTTGGTTTGTCGAAGGTGACGGAGCCACAAGAAAAAGTTGAAAAAATAACCTCAGTTATTACATCAGTACAAAAAAATCCTTACGGCAAACTGATCATCACCTTGGAAACAGGCCAAGTTTGGCGCCAGACCAACAGTACATCACTGAGACTAAAACCGGGACAAGAGGTTTATGTTGAAGAAGGGGCGCTGGGTTCTTACTTCTTAGGCAAAGAGTCAAGCAACAAGCGTATTCGAGTGAAGCGGTCAAAATAACATGCAATGGTTTGACGTTGGCGTAAACGTACCTAGCGATGTCACTACCTTGCCCCCTATGCTTGAGCGCGCAACTAACGCCAACGTCGCAAAAATAATGCTTACGGGCACCGATATAAGCATCAGCCAACAAGCCTCAGCGCTTGCTAAAGCGCATCCTGGGCAAGTATTTAGCACTGCGGGTATTCACCCTCATTATGCACAGCACGCCGCTATTGATTACCGACAGCAGATCAAAGTCCTTGCTGAGCAACCTCAAGTGTTAGCGATTGGTGAATGCGGCCTTGATTTCAATCGTGATTTCTCACCACGAGATATCCAACTCGCGGTATTTGAAGCGCAGCTTGTTATCGCTTGTGAAACCGGCCTGCCGGTTTTTTTACACGAGCGTGATGCGTTTGACGCCCAGTATAAATTACTACACCAATACCATAAGCAATTAAGCGGCGCGCTAGTGCATTGTTTTACGGGCAATACTGAGCAAATGCAGGCGTACCTTGAGCTAGGTTGCTATATTGGTATCACGGGTTGGGTGACCGATGAAAAACGTGGCGGTGATTTAAGAGAAGCCGTCAAGCATCTGCCAATAGAGCGCCTCATATTGGAAACTGACGCTCCTTATTTGAAACCTAAAAAACTGGGTAGCGACAAGATCACTGGTGTTAAACAGAATGAACCTTGCTATTTACCCGTTATTGCCAAAGCGCTAACGGCGTTAATGAATACACCGTTAACTGCACTGGCTGACGCTAGTTTGCGCAACAGCCACGACTTACTGGCTATAGGTTAAGCGGTGGCAATAAACACATTATTTCACAGCGTGCTGACTCAACGTGCTGCCATTCAGCTGATGTCAGTTACCTGTATTTTACTTTTTTTGGTCACGGTTTTTTCAATTAAGCTGCAAACACCAGAGTCACTGACGAATAGCCAATTAACTGTTCTCACCGATACTCAACAGCAATACAAAATCAATACACTGCCAGATGCAAACAGCCCTCAATGGAAAGCAGTTGATGATTTTGAGCTTGGCCTGCCCATGTCAGACACGCCCCATTGGCTGAGTTTTACGATTCCCAATTTACGCTCCAATGAACATTGGTTACTTGAGTTGAACAATGGACTTATTGATCACATCTCTGTGTGGTTTATTGAAGAAGGCGAACTTCTCGATCATTATCAAACGGGCGACACTCTGCCATTTGCATCTCGCAGTATGCCCTACGAAACGTTCATGTTTTCCATCCCTAAATTTGATGAAAACTTACGTGTTGTTATGCGACTTAGCAGTGATGGTACGTTACAGGTGCCAATCAATCTTTGGGCCGAGTCTGCGTTTTTAGTATTCAATGGTGAGCACAGCATCCTGATAGGGCTTTTCTTTGGCATCTTGTTCGCCATGGGGATCAGTAACTTGTTTTTCTTCGTGATCAGCCGCCAGCCTGTGTTTTTACTTTATGCAGGTTATGTATTCAGCTTTGCGCTGCTACTCGCTGCGATGCAAGGCATTGGGTACAAGTATATTTGGTCCGACAGCCCATGGATGCAAAAACACAGTGTGTCTATCTGGGCGAATGCCACGGTCTTTTACGCGATCGTATTTACCAATATTCTGTTAGATATCAAAAGTATCAGCCTGCGCTTGCACAAAATTTTAAATGGGTTGGCCATTTTATTTGCTATGAGCTTAATCGCGGGCTTGTTTATTCCCAAATCATGGTTTTTGGAACCCTTCTTATTTGCACTTTGCGGGATTAGTTTGTTCATATACGCAGTCGGTATTTGGTGTTGGTATAAGCAAGTCCATTTGGCGCGCTTTTACACACTAGCTTGGACATCACTGTTAGTCAGCTCCTTGATTGCCTGTCTTGACCACCTCAATGTGCTGACCCTGTCTATTTCATCTAACTACTTGCTGATGCTAGGTGTCATCATTGAAACTTTCTTATTGGCTCTCATGCTAGCTTTGAGCGTTAATCACCAGCGCCGTCAGTTGTTTAGAGCTCAGCGGGAAGCATTGCGTAAAGAACGAGATATGCGTGCAGTGCAAGACGAAGTGCTCGAGCAGCAAAACAACGCCCAAGAAGAATTGGAGTATAGCGTGCAAGAGCGCACGTTAGAGTTAGAGATAGCCCTTAGGGAGTTATCAGAAATTAACCGCGAATTAGAAGAAAAGAACACATTAGACGCGTTAACGGGTATTCGTAACCGTCGCTATTTTGATAAGAAATATTTAGCGGAAGTGCGCCGAAGCCGCCGTGAGCGCACCGAACTAGTTGTGGCTATGATTGATATTGATCACTTTAAGCGCGTGAACGATGAGCATGGCCATCTAGTAGGAGATGAATGTATTAAGTTTGTCGCCGAGCGCTTGAAAAAAGCCCTTAAGCGCCCCAGTGATGATGTATGTCGCTATGGGGGAGAGGAGTTCTCTGTCATCTTGCCAAGCACCGATATTAAAGGCGCTCAGGACTTACTCGAGCAGTTAAGGCTAGATATTCAAGATACCCCCGTTTATAGCGCGGGTGTGGTTGTTAATTTAACTGTGAGTATTGGCTTAGCCAGCGCCATCATGGACCCCCAGCAGAGTGAAGATGTGTTAATCGGCTTTGCGGATCAATTACTTTACCAAGCTAAAAATAACGGACGAAATTGCATCGTGGCGCAGCAGCTGCCGACCTCTGAATAAATGTAATATCTCGAATTTATTAAGACCTAACCTTACAGGACATCTAACATGGCCGAAATTTATCCTCAAACACGAATGCGCCGTATGCGACGCCACACCTTCACCCGAGACCTCATGGCAGAAAACCAATTAACCGTCAAAGATCTCATTTATCCGGTATTCGTGTTAGAAGGCAATAATCAGCGTGAGGCAATTGAATCAATGCCCGGCGTTGAGCGTTTATCTGTCGATTTGTTGGTTGAAGAAGCAAAAGAGTTACACGCACTGGGCATTCCAGCGCTTGCGCTGTTTCCGGTTACGCCCCTTGAGCGCAAATCAGAATGTGCCAGTGAAGCGTTTAACCCTGATGGTTTAGCCCAGCATGCCGTACGCGCTTTGAAGGCCGCTGTACCCGATATGGGCATTATCACAGATGTCGCCTTAGACCCATTCACCTCTCACGGGCAAGACGGCCTGCTGAACGAAGAGGGTTACGTACTTAACGATGAAACGATAGAGGTACTTATCAAACAGGCCTTATCCCACGCTCAGGCGGGTGCTGACATTGTTGCCCCATCAGACATGATGGATGGCCGCATCGGTGCCATTCGTCAAGCGCTGGAGAGCCACGGATATATCAACACATGCATCATGGCTTACTCCGCTAAGTATGCGTCCAACTACTACGGCCCATTCCGCGATGCGGTTGGCTCTGCTGGCAATATTAAAGGTGGCAACAAAAAGAGCTACCAAATGGATCCTGCAAATTCCAACGAAGCAGTGCGTGAAATCGCCCTTGATATTGCCGAGGGCGCAGACATGGTTATGGTGAAGCCTGGTATGCCATATTTAGACATAGTGCGTCGTTGTAAAGACGAATTTGCTGTGCCGACTTTTGCTTATCAAGTAAGTGGCGAATACGCCATGCACAAAGCTGCATTCATGCAAGGCTGGTTAGATGAAGAATCTGTGATTATGGAATCTTTGTTAGCCTTTAAACGCGCCGGCGCAGACGGCATTTTGACCTACTTTGCCAAACAAGCAGCGCAAATTTTAGTGCGAGATAAATAGAAATTAGATTTGTGAGGTTTTGATACAAGCGCTGGCAGATTTGCTGGCGTTTTTGTTTGTATAAACAAGTAAAGATGTACGCACATGACCTTTGCGAGAGACACTGTCAAGAGGAATACTTTCTGATGCGCTGTTGGGAACGTGAGTTAGAAAATTCGGTCAGAAAACTAAGGTAGAGCGCGCGTTGAAAATAGCACTACTCGCAGGTGAGGTGCCAACCCATTTTGTGTTGCTGCCATTTCTCATTAGCCAATTCTGCATCGATTAAAGGATGCGCTTTCAACCAGCCTTCGGGGAACACTAAGCGCCAGTCATTTTCTTCTACCTCTAAGCGAAATTGCGGTAGAAGGTTATCTTTACGGCGTATCGACAAAATACAAGCTAGACGCAGCACCCTTACTAGGCTACGCATAATGCCTCGGGTTTCACTGTGGTTTTGATCGAATACTTCAGGTGATATTTGCTGACGATGATTCAATACCAGCGTTTTTATGCCATCACGTTGTAAATTGGTATACCCCACCATAGGCACGTGACCTAAAATGTAAGCACCGTGCTTGTGATGCAATTTGTATTCAATGTGTAAACCCGTTTCATGCAACATAGCGGCCGCAACCAGCATAGCCTCACCATCGATTCCGTCAACGTCAGTTTGCTCACTAAGTTGCTTAAACAACGTCAGGGCGACCTCAGTGACCCGTTCCGCTTGCTCCGAATCAATGTGAAAGTGCTGCATATGCTGATGGATAGTTTGCATACGGCGGTCATTCTGCTGCATGTTTTCCAGCATGCCATAGATAAGACCTTCTCGTAGTGCGCCCCCTGATATCTGCATATCGCGGATAGACAACGATTCGAATAAAGCGATGAGAATGGCTAAGCCACTGGGGAAAATAATCCGCCTGGATTCATCCAAACCATCAATTATTAAGTTGTCGAGCGTCGCGCAATCAATACATTGCTGGCGCAAGTTGTAAAGATAGTCGAGCCTAATGGCATCACTGATCCCTTGGGCAACTAAGATTTCTGTAATCGCTTGAGGTGTACCTGATGCGCCTAAGCACTGCTGCCAGTCAAAGCATACGAACTTATCTGCAACAGCATCGACCATCGCTTTGGCTGCATCAATCGCTGCTGCAAAGTTTTCCTCGCTGAGAACATCACCTGCAAAGTGACGCTCTTTAAACGTCACGCAGCCCATGTTGAGACTAACTAGGTGAATGGGGGTCATATCGTTACCGATAATGATCTCGGTACTCGCGCCACCAATATCAATAACCAAAGAATTACCTTGATTGGCAGAGGTATATGCCACGCCCAAATAAATTTGCCGTGCTTCTTCTTCACCACTGATAACGCTTAGTGTGTGATCGAGGATTTGTTGGGCTTTTACGGTAAATACGTCAGCATTTTTAGCTAAACGTAACGTGGCGGTTGCCACCACACGAATGTTGTCTCGGGGAATGTCCTGCAGACGCTCTGCGAACGTTTCGAGGCAGCGCCAGCCGCGCTCTAAACTTTCATCGTCAAGCATCATGTTATCGTCTAGCCCTGCGGCTAAACGCACTTTTTGCTTCACTTTACCAATAATTTGTACACTACCCGCTACCACGCGAACTATCACTAAGTGAAAACTATTTGAACCTAAATCAACGGCTGCATATAGCTCTTCGGGGTGATTTTGCGGTAATCGGGTAGATGTAATCATGGCTTCCTGCGGTTACGCGAGCCTGATGATTGGCGCTTCTGAGGGTTGCGACCATTCTGCATTCGCTTTTTATGGCGAGGCTTAGGTGGTGTCACATCTCGAAGTAGCGCATCGGCTTGATATTCTGTTACCGGAATAGCATGCTCAATGTAGGTTTCAATCGCTGGCAAGTTTAACGCGTAACGTTCACAAGCAAAGCTGATTGAGCTACCGCTTTGACCAGCACGACCGGTGCGGCCGATACGATGTACGTAATCTTCAGCATCATCTGGTAAGTCATAGTTAAACACGTGACTAACCATAGGAATGTGCAAGCCTCGAGCGGCCACATCGGTAGCAACCAGTATATCTAGCTTGCCAGACGTGAAATCTTCAAGGATTTTTAAGCGCTTGTTCTGAGGAACATCACCGCTTAATAGACCCACTCGATGACCATCTGCTTGTAGCCAGTCGGCAACTTTCTCACAGCTGTGCTTAGTATTCGCAAAAACAATGGCTTTATCCGGCCATTCTTCTTCCATCAAACTAAGTAGCAAGGCCATTTTGTCTTCATCAGAAGGATAAAAGAGCTCTTCTTTGATGCGCGTGCCGGTTTTGCGTTCCGGCTCTACTTGCACGTGAGTGGGGTTATCCATGTGCTCATAAGCTAGCTCTTGTACTCGGTACGACAACGTCGCCGAGAACAACATGCTTAAACGCTCTGTCGGTTTAGGCATGCGATTGAAAAGATAACGAATATCTTTAATAAAGCCTAAATCGAACATACGGTCCGCTTCATCAAGTACAGCGACTTGAATACCGGCTAACGAAAAAATGTTCTGCTTGTAGTAGTCAATGATCCTGCCGGTAGTGCCGATAATAATATCTACACCTTCTTCCAGCTTTTCCCGTTGACTTTGGTAACCCTCGCCCCCATAAATCAAACCGAGAGACAAACCAGTGTGTTGACTTAGCAGTTCAGCATCGTTAAAGATCTGAACCGCCAACTCTCTGGTTGGCGCCATAATAATGGCTCTTGGTTGTTTTTTAGTGGGCTGCGGATTACTTAGCAAGTAATGAAAAGTTGCCACCAAGAACGCGATAGTTTTACCGGTTCCGGTTTGCGCTTGACCTGCTATGTCATTCCCTTCTAATAGAGGGGGCAAGCTTAACGCTTGAATGGGCGTGCAGTGACTAAAGTTTGCGGCGGATAACGCCTTAACGACTTGCTCATTGATTGGCAAGTCCGCGAAATGTGTTTCGGTTAAATGAGTTGTTTGCATAGCTTATAGCTTATCAGTGCTTGCATTAAAAAACAGTTTCTATATAACAATCACGATCACGCTGAATTATATCGGCGCTAGAATTAATGACGGAGAAAAGAATGAGCGACAAAATTATCCAGTTATCGGACGATAGTTTCGAGGCAGATGTTATCAATGCTACTGGTCCTGTACTAGTTGACTTCTGGGCGGAATGGTGCGGTCCGTGTAAGATGATTGCGCCAATTTTGCATGAAATTGCTGACGAATTCGACGGCAAGTTAACAGTTGGCAAGCTGAATGTCGATGAAAATAACGAAACACCACCTAAGTATGGTATTCGTGGCATCCCTACTTTGCTTTTATTTAAAGGCGGAAATGTAGCTGCAACTAAAGTCGGCGCACTATCTAAAAGCCAATTAGAAGAGTTTTTGAACGAAAACATCTAATTAAGTGCTGAAAAATTAAGCCCGACCAAATCGGGCTTTTTTATTTCTTGTATACTCTTTGTGCAAAGCTTTGTTCAATGTAATACCTTTTAAACCACTATTTTCACTAGACGTACCGTGATTTTGGTGCTAACTTTTCATTGTTCACACCTGAACAGACCTGTACTTTCGCACCAATCAGAGATTTTTATAAGTAAATACCTTTGAACCATTCAATCAATTTTTGCTGATATGGCAAAACTTTCAAGCATGAAAAGACCCACCAATATGAACCTAACGGAACTCAAGAACAAACCCATCAGTGAGCTGGTTGGACTGGCCGAAAAAATGGGCCTAGAAAACATGGCTCGCGCTCGTAAGCAAGACATTATATTTTCAATTTTGAAAACCCACGCCAAAAGTGGTGAAGATATTTTCGGCGACGGCGTCCTAGAAATACTTCAAGACGGCTTTGGTTTCTTGCGTTCTAACGACGCATCATACTTGGCGGGACCAGATGATATCTACGTATCACCTAGTCAGATACGTCGCTTTAACTTGCGCACCGGCGATACCATTTCAGGTAAAATTCGCCCACCCAAAGACAGCGAGCGATACTTCGCCCTGTTGAAGATCAGCGAAGTTAACTTTGACCGCCCTGAAAACGCCCGTAACAAAATCTTATTCGAAAACTTAACGCCACTGCATGCCAATGAGCGTTTAGTCATGGAGCGAGGCAACGGCAGTACCGAAGATATTACTGCTCGCGTACTTGATTTAGCCTCTCCAATCGGCCGTGGTCAACGTGGTCTTATCGTTGCACCGCCTAAAGCCGGTAAAACGCTTTTACTACAGAATATCGCCCAATCAATTGCAGCAAATCATCCAGAATGTTTGCTCATGGTATTGTTGATTGATGAGCGCCCAGAAGAAGTGACCGAGATGCAACGCCTTGTACAAGGTGAAGTGGTTGCTTCTACCTTTGATGAGCCTGCGAGTCGTCACGTACAAGTGGCTGAAATGGTGATTGAAAAAGCCAAACGTCTAGTCGAACACAAGAAAGATGTGGTTATCTTACTTGATTCAATCACACGTTTAGCCCGAGCGTACAACACCGTAATCCCATCATCCGGTAAAGTACTTACTGGTGGTGTTGATGCTAACGCATTACACAAGCCTAAGCGTTTCTTTGGTGCTGCGCGTAACATCGAAGAAGGCGGCAGCTTAACCATTATTGCTACTGCGCTTATCGATACTGGCTCTAAAATGGATGAAGTTATCTACGAAGAGTTTAAAGGTACGGGTAACATGGAATTACACCTGAACCGCAAAATTGCGGAAAAGCGTGTTTTCCCAGCGATTGACTACAATCGCTCTGGTACTCGCCGCGAAGAATTACTGACCACCCCAGACGAATTACAAAAGATGTGGATCTTGCGTAAAATCGTGCATGAAATGTCAGAAATTGACGCAATTGAATTCTTAATTGGTAAGTTGTCTATGACCAAAACCAATAATGAGTTCTTCACTGCGATGCGCAAGCAAAAAAGCTAGCATCACAGCATAATACGTTTTTTAAAATCCGCTGCAGGTTCGCCCGCAGCGGATTTTTGTTTTTACGGTGCTTTATCTTCTGAAAAAAGTAAAAACCGATAAAAAGACACAGAAAGTTGCTCAATTAACGTTCAAGCGGGACTCGTTGTTTGAATTGAGCTACAATCCGTTTCCGAAATTTACTGGTCAGCAATATCTTGTCTATCAGCATGAGATTTCATCTGCTTGTTCAAGTCCGCTGCACCAAATAAAACCGAAATATAGTGGGAGTGAAAATGCCTCAAGTTGCGATTGTTATGGGTTCAAAGTCTGATTGGCCCACCATGGCCCAAGCGGCAAAAATGTTAGATGCCTTAGGCGTAAGTTATCACGCCCAAGTGGTGTCGGCTCATCGCACCCCTGCCCTGTTAACAGAATTTTCAGAAACGGCAGCCGACAAAGGTTACCAAGTGATTATTGGTGGCGCTGGCGGCGCTGCGCACTTACCTGGCATGATAGCCGCGCATACTCACCTGCCGGTATTTGGTGTGCCTGTGCGTTCAAGCCAGCTAAGTGGAGTAGATTCTTTGTACTCAATTGTACAAATGCCCAAAGGCGTTGCTGTAGGTACCTTAGCTATAGGTGAAGCTGGCGCAGCTAACGCCGGCTTACTTGCCGCGCAAGTTGTTGCTTTGCATGATGAAACCGTACTCAATGCGATTATTCAATTCAGACAAAAACAAACGGCTGACGTATTAGCCCAACCCGCACTGGAACTACCTGAATGAACGTGTTGATTTTAGGCTCCGGCCAACTCGCCAGAATGATGGCGCTAGCAGGTGTGCCTTTAGGGATTGAAGTACGAGCGGTAGATGTAAGCAACCATAAAGTGGTTAACCCCATAGACAAAAAGGTGATGGATATTCACCTTGAAACGGCTATTGAGGCCGCCGACGCGATTTCTGTTGAGTTCGAGCACATTCCAGAGCCTTTGCTTGAACAAGTCAATCGTAGCGGTAAGCTGATGCCAAGTGTTGAAGCTATCGCAGCCGGAGCTGACAGAGTTAAAGAAAAAGCGTTACTCGACAAGCTCAATATCGCCAATTGCCCTTACATGATTGTGGATGACGCGGCTAAGCTCGAACAAGCCGTTGCACAACTAGGCGAAAAGCTGATCATTAAAGCCAGCCGCGACGGCTACGACGGTTACGGTCAATGGCGCTTATCTAGCAAAGAGCAACTGCCTGATATCAAGCAAGCACTGGCCGAGCTTGATTTAAAGAAAGTGCCTTTGGTGGTTGAAAAAATGCTCAGCTTTGAGCGTGAAGTGTCATTAGTTGGCGCACGCGGTAAGAACGGACAGATCGCTCTTTATCCTTTGGTTGAAAACCTACATCATCAAGGCCAGTTGCATACCTGTGTTGCACCTGCACCGGCCATCACCCCTGAATTAGTCACTCAAGCCGAGCAGATTTTTACCGCCCTCGCTAGCGAGCTAAATTACGTTGGCGTACTGGCAGTGGAATTCTTCCAGATGGGTGATACGCTGCTAGTCAATGAAATCGCCCCACGCGTGCATAACTCAGGGCATTGGAGCATGCAAGGTGCCGATACCTGTCAGTTCGAAAATCACCTGCGCGCTATCTGTGAATTACCACTAGGTTCAACCCAAGTGTTGGCACCAAGCGTAATGCTTAACGTAATTGGTTGTGATTTACCGCCAAAAGACATGCTCAGTGTACCTAGAACCCATTTACACGGCTATATGAAAACCCCACGCGCCAAGCGCAAGATGGGCCACATCAATATCACTGGCAATGATTACGCTGAACTGGGCGAAGCGATGCAGAAACTGCAAAAGTGGTTACCGGAAAGCTATTTCCCGACACTGAACAGTGAAGCAGAGCGCCTTTTACAGATAAAATAATAACTTTTGGTTGACAACAAAAGTGGAATCAATAGAATGTCGCCTCGCTCTAGCACATAGCTGCCTAGAGCGGGAATCTAGTGTGCCGACTTAGCTCAGTTGGTAGAGCAACTGACTTGTAATCAGTAGGTCACCAGTTCGACTCCGGTAGTCGGCACCATTTCCCTTCTTTGTACTAAAGTCCCTGTTTGTTTATGCCCTTCGGGCACTAAAATTTTATATTCTATTCGCTACGTTTATTTATGACTTTCAGCCACATTATGTACTGCGTACACTGAAAATATAAGCTTCGTGTAACAGAATCAATGCTGGATATGACAGACCATCCCTTGCAGCGAACTAGCGCCACCGTCAATGGCGAATCGCTCACCCGACAGGCCGGTGTCCCTAAAAACGATGACTTCACCCATGTATGGCTACCTGTAAAGTGCCCACCTTGTCCTGTCGGTCTTACTATTGATACCCCATATATACTAGGGGAATGATAAGAGTAATTTTTCTAGATTTATCTGATTATCATTTATACACTCATTCTGCGTGTTTATTACGTTTGGGATGAGAGCAGTCAAAAAACTAGGTAATAAACATCTCTAATAAAAATTATAAAAATAAAGGAAAGCAGTATTATGGACTTAGCATTAAAACGGAGCGCGATTTGCTCGCTTGCCGTGTCATTTTTTTTAACTGCCTGTGGTGGTGGTGGCTCCAACTCCCCATCTCAACCACCTTCTTTAAATAAAGCGCCAGTTGCTTCCTCTGATAATGCCAATACGCTCGATAATGAAGCCGTTATTATTGAAGTGTTAGCTAATGATTCAGATCCTGAAAACGATCCTCTAATCATAAGCTCAATTAGTGTAGAGCCTGAGTTTGGTACAGTAACAATTAGCGATAATTCAATTACTTATACACCAGAGCAATATTATGCTGGCTCCGATAGTTTCAGCTACCAGATATCTGACGGGAACCTCTCCTCACAAGCCCAAGTTCACATTACTAATAGCCAATCTTACACCCTATCTGGCGTGGTAATAGACGAGCCTATCGCTGACGCTACCGTATCTGTGGCCATGTCAGATAAAGTCTTTACCGCTACCGCAGATAAAAATGGTGTATACAGCCTTACGGTCGTTTTTGATGATGCAAACGCAGTTCTCTTATTAAATGCGAAGGGTTCAACTCAGAACCAACAAGAATCTATTGAATTGGTCAGTTATTTGGGAAGTTATACTGATATCGTCGAGCTCCCAAATACCAGTCGCCAGTTAACTGCAGAGCAAAACGCGGCACTGAATATCACTCAATTTTCTACTGCTAATTATTTGTTAGCCGTAGAAAAAAATAACGGTGTATCCCCTGTAAATATGGGTGAACTTCGCAAAAGCGTGGATCAATTCACTGCAGCAGAGTTAACGACACTAATCGGTTTTATAAAATTATTAGTAGATAACCCTGATTACAATGTACCTGAAAACTCAACCACGTTAACGGTGTTACAAGGCTCAGATAATTCACTATCCGAATCAATAAACACCTATTTAATTCAACAAGAGTTGTGGGATGAAGATACACCGAGTGCTAACTACCTGGCGGATTTGCAAACTGCCATAGAGCAATCCCTTAAGCAACAGTACTTAACTGGAGCACTCACAGAAGAAATGCTTTTAGGTCGTAAAGTCATATCTTTAGCTAAGAATAAAAGTGGGCTTTTACCAGCGTCTGCAGATGTATATCAATTTTCAGAAGACAAGCAAGGTGTTTCCCATTCTAGCGGGAGCAACGTTTTAACTTCTTTTTCCGATGACTTTTCTTGGGAAATAGAAAATGGACAACTTAATATTAGTTATTCAAACCTCCCTCATCTAACAGATATTCCTTTTTATGATTATGGCTACATTTTAAGTGTTTGGGGTTTAGAAACGGCGCAAGAGGTAAAAGAGTTATTTGATCGAGGAGAGTTTTTCCAACTGGAAGTGTTAACGAAAACAGTTAGTGAGAAAATTTCTGTTTTGTCCAAAGGAGAGCGTCAAGCAACGATCTCGAGCGAAAAAGAAATAGAACATATTATAAAGATCTATGACATCTACACTGCTACAGCAACAGAAACCGTCATGGAAACTCGTAGCTTTCTGTTTAACCCAGAAACAACACTTGCTGATAAAAGCGACGAAGACATTGCAGGTACTTGGGCTATGTCGCTCAACTATACCTTTATTACTGATGTAAATGACGATACAACGGACCTTCAATATGGTTTGGGGGATCAATTTGATATTGTCACGTTTAATCTAGATGGCACAGCATCAGGGCTCTTAAGCAAAAATGTTTATACTTGGCAGTTTGCCAATGGAACCATAACCCTAGAAACAGATACAAAGAAGTTTATCGTTACCCCTCTAATTGAGAGCGGCTTAGTACAGATGGCGACTGTAGAATATTATAATGAGAATGAGCTAGAAAACATCACCGTACGCCAAATGATTAAATCAAATACAGCCCAAGTTACAGCAACAGATTTAGTAGTTGAACTACCTTTTACGTATGTCCAGATCGGTACTAACTTTAGCCCAGACTTGTCCCAAGAGATCCCGTCAAGCGTTGAATCGATTTTCGGTTATAACCTAACTGACAATTTTGAAATGCGTAGAGTGTTTAGCAGCGTTGAAAGCCATAGTGGCTCGCCAATAACCCTGTTTAGAAACGATGCTACTAGTTGGAGTTGGAGCGAAACTGACAGTCGGTTAATATTCAACCGCGAATTATTTAACTTTAAACAACAAAGTACGTGGCATGTGCTATCAAAAGATGAAAACGGTCGCATCTACATAGTCAAATACTCTTCTGGAGCTGACGACTTTGATAATGACGGAACTTACGAAAATGCCTACCCGTTAATTAACCCTCGCCTGACAATATTGGAACAAATAGATTTAAGTCAATACGATCGGATATGGGCGAATAGCGTAGAGAATGGCTCCCTAACCGGTCTGTAATATTTTACAATAAAATGCTAAGCGACGACTCCGTCGCTTAGCATTTTTAAAGTAGTTAAGTCGTCAATATATGCGCGGTGGCCACTAGGGCATGCGCTTCGCTTATCTATGTCCTGCGGCTATTTTTCTGACTAAGGATTACTTGCCAAAGCATGTCGAGTTGGCTAAAGCTGTTCCATATTTATCCCGTAAATATTGGTCAACAGCAAAAACAAGTTACCAAGATAAAATGGTCGGAAAACGTTTGAACATCACAAGGTTAACCCACAGAGTCCAGGGCGTACTTTGTAAAGACCACCCTCCAACCTATTGTGCTCTCCTATTTTAAATCGACTTCAACACTGCGTCGGCGAATCGCTCACCCGACAGAGGTTGTGCCTCTAAAAGCCACGGGCTGCCCTGACTGGTCATTTGGCAATTCGATTAAAAACATAGAAAATTGAAGTCGGTACAAAAGCAGCGACGGCATCACCAACTTGAATGAAGACCTCCGTAGCCTAAAGCGAAATGTGCGCTCTCGGCTTATTTTTCTATTTCAGTCCATGCGAACTTGTTACTTCAAAGGCGTTCACTCATCGAAGCTTACTGAAGTGAATGTTGTCTCAGTACTTCTTTATCAGTCATTCTTACTATACGAAAACGAAAATCATAGTCGGAAAAATTATCATCTCCGCATACAGCAGGCCCCTCACAAGGATTTAATCTAACTGTGAAATTTCGAATATCACCTATAGCAGGTAAAATTTCTAACAACTCTTGAGTATTCCAAGCACCATTATATTTTCCAACGAATTGGTCTTCACAGTCTTTAACAATACTCCCGGAAAAACAAAATGGAAAATGTGCCCAAGGACTATCATCCTCGTAAAAAACAACAGAGAATTGTATTGGACTTGCAGCCCCCTCCTCCTTGCAAATCCAACCTGAACCCTCTCCCCCATATCGACCATCTATTATTAGCGTGTCCCCTGCGATAGGATAAACACAACTTTGTAAAGAATGAAAATCAAAAGACTCCCCACTGTCAACATCACCTTGAATAAGCGTGGAAACGATCACATTGCTATGCCAAACAGCGTAAATTTCATCGGAGCCAGCCCAATCCCAACCGGTTTCGTCTACTGCTGTGAATCCAATAGCTTCCACTTTAAACATTGGCTGCAAATTATGTATTGCAACCCTTGGGGGTAACTCTTCAAGATGAGCGAGAGCTTTAGTCACAGAACTGGGCGGTTTAACATCTTTTATTAAAGAATCACATCCGAGTATGCAGAAACACATTAAAGTAGTGCAGACTGCTACTAGTCGCTTTGCATAATAGTTATTTCCGAATAGTGTTGGTTTATATAGTGGCTTTCTCATCTTTGGGCTTCCTTACGATAATATTAAGGTAAAATATAAAAAGATTAGAAGTACACGCGGTGAAACATCAATAGTCAAAAAGGGCACATAAGCAGACAAAGTCGGTGCTATCGTGAACATCCACAATGAAGAAATGAACCGCATGCTTTAGTCGACTCCATTCTATGCAGGGCCGTGCATGGCCAGAAACTCTTCTGGCGGCAGTGGTTTTGGAAGGGCGAGGATATATACGACCCGTTCTTTCACTGCTCCCTCTGCATGCAATGCCTTAGCGGGGATCACTATTTTATCTCCCGCTTTGACTTGGGTTCGCATACCGCTTTTGGCATCGAAGAAATCTGTCTCTCCTTCCATGATATATGCGTGTACCTCGTCGGCATGCCAGTGTTCGTGCAATCCTTCTGATGGACCAGAAACAAATGTTGTTGGCCAAGTTCCCTGTTTGATTACATCGTTAAGTACGTCTTCGGTGGAGTCAAAAAATTCACTGTAAAATCGTAGGCTCATCATAATTTCCCTAAATGTTGAAGCGTATATGGCAGACAACAACGCCATGACATGTATTTGAGCTTAGCCATAGTCGCTAATTAGATAAAGGCACCTATACTCATCACTTTAGTGTAAAGAGCGCACGAATGGATTTCGAAAACGTAAGGGTTTTTGTAGATGTAATGGAACACGGAAGTTTTGCGGCCGTAGCTCGTCAACGCAACGTTGACCCATCATCTATTTCTCGCTCGGTAGCGAGTTTAGAATCACAGCTGGGCTTTCGATTATTCCAAAGAACAACCCGCAAGATTGCCCCTACCGAAGCAGCCAGTGAATATTTTTCTCGGGTGAAAGATCTAATTGGTGAGTTTGACCGCGCTAGTGAAGCCGCTCTAGATTTGGTTAGCCTGCCTAATGGCTCTTTACGCATAACCGCTTGTACTTCATTCGGGCAACGAGTGCTAGTGCCGATATTGCCAGAATTTCGTGCCTTGTACCCAGACCTTACGCTTGAATTGTTACTAATGGACAGCCTCGTCGATCTTGTCAAAGAGCAAATCGATGTGGCTATCCGATTCGGGCAACGACCGGAGGGTAATTTCACCGCACACAAATTGGTTTCAAGACGATTTCATGTTTGTGCAAGCCCTACCTACGTAAAAACCAATGGTTCCCCTAACGACCCAGTTGACCTGAGTAAACTTGATTGCCTATTGTTTTCAATGCCGGGGTATTGCAGAACGTGGAAGTTTCGGGATACATACAACAATACATTCGACGTGCCTGTCACCGGGCATTTACTGATATCACATGGGTTGACCATGACCGCTTGCGCTGTGGCGGGTCTTGGCCCCGCTCTATTACCAGACTGGCTGTGTCAAGATGAGATAAAAAGTGGCCTTCTGATCGATATGTTTCCAGACTATGCATGTACCGCAACAGAGTTCGATACTGCGGCTTGGTTAGTCTATCAAAAATGTTCCTATTTACCCGTAAAAACCCGAGTGTTTATCGATTTTTTAAAAGCAAAAATAGTCACCCATGCCTAAAGGTGTTAACGCAAGTTCATAAAAACGTCACTGTCGCTGCAACAAAGAGGAAATAAAATTGAGTGGCATTTTCACCACAAGGCTTCACCACGTTGAACGGGTGTTAAAATAACAGCATAAAAGCCAAGCTATTCATTCTGGCTTAAAGTAAATGTTCAACAATTGTCGAAAATTTAAAATCAGTATCGCGAGCTTTTATATCATCACTTTACTGCCCAGCTCTGCAATTTCAAAAATAATCGGTAATAATGTGTCGCTACTCTGGTATTTTACCGTCGAGGCCATATATCGCCTTGTTAAGCCATTTGTTAAATACAGTAAATCTGCATAACTTCGCCAAAATAGGGCCGTTACATGATCATTGAAAAAATCGCGAGTGAACTTCAGGTAAAACCCACTCAAGTACAAGCTGCCGTCACCTTGTTAGATGAAGGCTCGAGTGTCCCTTTTATTGCTCGCTATCGTAAAGAGGCCACAAATGGCTTAGATGACATTCAACTCCGTCAGCTTGAGCAGCGTTTGATTTACCTGCGCGATATTAATGACAGACGTAACGTGATCCTCAAAACGATTGATGAGCAAGGCAAGCTTACAGACCAACTTAAGCGCAGTATTTTAAGCTGCGACAACAAGACCGAATTAGAAGATTTATACCTGCCTTACAAACCTAAGCGTCGCACTAAGGGGCAAATAGCCATCGAAGCAGGCTTACAGCCTCTTGCAGACACTTTATTTGCCGACCCGACCTTATCGCCTGAGTCTGAAGCCGCAAAGTTCATTGCTGCAGATAAGGGCGTAGCTGACGAAAAGGCAGCGTTAGAGGGGGCAAAATTCATCTTGATGGAGAAATTTGCTGAAGATGCAGCATTGCTACAAAAAGTGCGCCAGTACTTAATGGAAAACGCTCATATCAAAAGCAGTGTGGTTAAAGGCAAAGAAAAAGAAGCGGCTAAATATTCAGATTACTTTGCGCACAGTGAACGCCTCAGTAAAATACCATCGCACCGCTGCCTAGCCTTGTTTCGCGGCCGAAATGAGAACTTTCTGCAAGTATCAATGGATGCTGATCCGCAAAAAGAAGAATCAGACAAAAGCTCATTCGGTGAACACATCATTGCCCAGCATCTGGGTTTGAATTTTAGTAACCGTGCGGCGGATGCGTGGTTAGCGAGTGTCGTTCAGTGGACATGGAAAGTAAAAATTGCTCTTCACATGGAAACAGAATTGTTTGGTGTGATAAAAGAAAAAGCCGAACAAGAAGCAATTCAGGTGTTTGCTAAAAATTTAAATGACTTGTTGATGGCGGCGCCTGCTGGGGCGAAAACCACCATGGGCCTTGATCCCGGTTTACGTACCGGCGTAAAAGTGGCAATCGTTGATGCCACAGGTAAAGTGTTAGCCACCAGCACCATATTCCCCCATGTGCCACAAAATTTGTGGGACAAAAGCCTGCGAACGCTAGGTATGCTGTGTAAGCAACACAAGGTGAAGTTAATCAGCATTGGTAACGGCACAGGTTCACGTGAAACAGACAAGCTCGCCGCAGAGGTTATTAAAGCTAACCCCGAACTGGGTTTGAGCAAAATTATGGTCAGTGAAGCAGGCGCATCGGTTTATTCGGCCTCTGAGCTGGCATCAAATGAACTACCCGATATGGATGTGTCGCTTCGCGGCGCTGTATCCATCGCTAGGCGCTTACAAGATCCACTCGCAGAGCTGGTTAAAATTGAACCCAAAGCTATCGGTGTTGGTCAGTACCAACATGACGTAAGCCAAAGTAACTTGGGGCGCTCACTTGACCGTGTTATTGAAGATTGTGTAAACGCCGTTGGCGTGGATTTAAACATGGCTTCGGCCGCGCTATTAAGTCATGTATCAGGCTTAAACCGCACACTTGCCACCAACATCGTAAATTTCAGAGATACCAATGGCGCGTTTAGCAGTCGCAAAGACTTGTTAAAAGTAGAACGCTTAGGGCCAAAAGCCTACGAGCAAGCCGCTGGCTTTTTACGCATAGTAAATGGCACTAACCCGCTTGATGCCTCGGCAGTTCACCCTGAAGCTTACCCTGTGGTCCAAGCCATAGTGAGTAACTCAGGCAGTGCTGTTAATGATTTAATTGGTAACACTGAGCTATTGAAAAAGCTTGAGCCGCAGCAATTTGTGGATGATTCATTCGGGTTGCCCACAGTGACTGATATCATCAGTGAGCTACTTAAGCCAGGCCGAGACCCTCGTCCTGAATTCAAAACCGCCACCTTTAAAGAGGGCGTGTCGTCGCTTAACGATTTAAAAGAAGGCATGATTTTAGAGGGCGTAGTGAGCAACGTCGCTAATTTTGGCGCGTTCGTTGATGTAGGTGTCCACCAAGACGGTTTAGTGCATATCTCGGCTATGACTGACAAATACATTTCTGACCCACGGGAAATCGTCAAAACCGGTGACATTGTTAAGGTCAAGGTAATGGAAGTAGATGTGGCGCGTAAGCGTGTGTCATTCACCATGCGCTTGAATGACGATATCAGCGCCAAGCCGAATCAAAGCCGCGGCAACAGTGACAATAAACCTCGTCAAGGCAACAGGCCAAGTGGTAAGACTCAAAATAAGAAACCCGCACCTGCTTCTGCTAATCAAGCGATGGGCAATGCCTTTGCCGATGCCTTTGCCAAAGCGAAAAAATAGAAAAGGTTAAAAGCGAATATGATAACCGGTGACACCGTTCACCGGTTTTTTTATGTCTATAATAAATACATCCTATTTGCTCGTTGGTCGCCACTTGACTGGGGTAACCTTTACACAGCCTTTACTTACCCGACAGAAACTATCAATCCTTCTTTAACGTCATACACACAGAAAACGCTTTCCAATAATTGATAACGTGAGTCCATTATGACGATGAAAAAACTACTTCCTTTAACGCTTGTGGTACCTATTGTATTAAGTGCCTGCGCAGGCAAGCCTAAACCGCAACCTAAAGAGCCCGATATGCTCGCTACAAACATCAAAAATACTAACAAGAAAGTGTTTAATTTCAGTATTAGCGCGAACCAAAACTCGGTTAGAAGTAAACTAGAGCGTGGCGGTGCTGACGGCCCGCCACAGAAGAGAGGTAACAAGAACAAAGCCAAAAGTGACGATCCGAAAGAAAGACGACTCGATGAACTATTTGCCCACCTTGAAACGAAGCTCAGCGAGTCAGGTTATTGCCGTGAGGGCTACACCGAAATAGACACTTACGAATCAAGTAGTCGACTGCATATCCTCGGCATGTGTAACGAAACGGCCACCCCAGAGGATAAACGTAAATTCGCCAATCATTACGGTTATTAATATGAGCGGTGTTTGTGAATTTAATTTATAGGAAGTTTGGTCGATGGCGCTGGTGATAAATACCAGCTTTATTAGGCTGAGAAATTCAAACCATAGCTTTTGGGTTCGCTTACCCCTTGGTAATACCGTTGAACAACACGCTCCGCTACTAAGGTATTGTCGTCTCTGCTAGCTTGAGTAGCAAATGCACTGCCTGCCTCACTAGCAAAAACGTCACCTAGTTGCTCACTTTTCAAGGTGGCTTTAGCGACTTCAGATGTATCTAGGTCTCGGATTGGCGTACCTTCATCAGTACCGCGTACTATTTCATCTAACTCAGGGCCAAATTCTGATTTGGCAGTCGATTTACCTGCCGCATTTACATTTTCACCTTGGGTATCACTCTGTGTATCATTTTGAGCAACAACACCAACACCTTCACTTTTTTCTTCTGCTAGCTCTTTGCGTGCTTCAAACGTTTTTTGGCTGGCTTCAGCCGCTACCCTCAAGTCTTGCGCCGAGGGCTCAGCAGGAGCGAGAGCTGCAGATTTGACTTGCTGCATTTTGCGAATAGTGTCTTCAGGAGAATTCTCAACTGATACATCAATAGACACCTCTCCGCCTGTGGCATAACGCTTGCCGTCCGGTCCGGTTGTGTACTCATACTTGGGTGCGCCAGCGTATTGGCCACCTGTGTTGGCATGAGCTTGCTCGTGAGTACGTACTTCAGTATCGCGTTTTTTCAACTCGTCTATTTGAGCTTTTTCTTGCTGCTCTTGCTGGGCTTGTTGTTCTTGTTCAGCGTCTTGTTTACCCGCACTTTCTTGCTGGGCGTTGTCCTGATCAGCGTTTTTCTGAATATCCGATGCAGGTTCGCCTTGGGATTGCACTTGAGGGCGCTCATATACAAGAGGTTGAGCAGGGCTTTTTACTTTGTCATGATCACTGGCTAATCCCGATTCTGCGGCTGAATTTTCAGACCCAGTCAACGCTGGTACTGTTTCGCGCAGGGTATTATCTCTGCGCGCAGCTTCAGTGTTGATATTGGCGGTAGTAAAAACAACCGCCGTTGGGATAGGCGTTACAATGTTCATTTTATATCTTAATGATACCTATTGGTTAGTGAACCTATGCAAAGGTGTCTAGTAAAGTGCCTATGGTGTCATTAGCTACATCTACTACTTTAGCTGAGGCTTCAACTCCTATCGCACCTGTTTGAAGCTCTATCACGCTACTAGTCAGGTTAGCACTGGATAGGCTGCCCTGCTGTGCATCGCCATTTAAGCTGGCAATCTCTCTGGATGCCTGCGTAACTTGCTCTGTGCCGCGCTGCACGCCCTGTAAACCACTGGCAAAAGCGCCGCTGATGTTGCTGTTATTTGAAATGTCCACACTGAGTACCTCTACTAACCTCTCATGGTTAATTATTAACCAAAAAATGTTATTTTAACAGCGACTTTTTACCTGAGGGTGTTTTCCATCAGATCAACCAGGAAATCCTCTGTGTGCGATATAAATGGCGCATGTGAAGCATGGGGGAAAATCGTAACACTGTGATTTTTAGCTAAGCTTTGCTGTACATACCCTTGAAGCTTTACAGGCACTAAGCTATCAAGACGCCCCAACATCCAATGTATCGGCATTTTCAAAGCCGCTATTTGGTCTCTTAAATCAACATGCTCTAAAATATCTAACCCCGCTGTCAGTGCGGCAATATCCGCCTGGGGCGACGCTTCTATGCTGCTTTTTATCTTTCTAATATCTGTTTTCGCTGAATCACTGCCCATGGCCTGTATTGCCAAAAAGCGCTCTATAGTTTTGCTCAGGTTTTTCACTAGTTGCTGCGAAAACGCTTGCAGAATATTCGGATCAATCCCCGCCCAATCATTGCCTTTTTGGAATTTGGGTGATGTGGCTATCAGTATCAACTGTTTAACGTTCGTAGGCTCAAGTAATGCAACATGTTGAGCAACCAAGCCACCTAACGACCAGCCTGCAAGCACACTGTTCTCAGGGAGCACATTTGCCATACACTCAGCCAGATTTTTTAAATCGTACGGCTTAGGCATCATTTGATTGTTCTCACCAAAGCCTGGCAAATCAACATAAGTAACGCTGAAATGTTGCTCGAGCTGCTTGGCTATTGGCTGCCAAACACCGCTATTCACTCCCCATCCATGAAGTAGAACGAAATTAGGACCACTGCCTACCGTACGTGTTTTCAAAGTCGTGTGCATATAAATCTACTACCCTTAAGAACTGGTGTGTCAGTGTAGAGATGAAAAAAGTGAAATCAAGTGAATGGCTTAGAAGTGCTCACCCTTAATTGGCTAGGGCTTACAAAAGTGAAAAGCATACAAGCGGCCAAAATAGCACAACAATGTTTGCTGTGCAGGCAAGACAGCGACGCGCTTATTTGTGATTACTGCAGGGATGACTTAACCTTGTTTGAGTGTGAAAAATACGACTACAATTTATTGAATTGGCCCAAAGCGAAACGCGGTTTAAAGCATCTGACGGCAAATAACGTGTTAGCGCTAGCTGATTATCAGTGGCCTCTGTCGCAATTACTCACTAGCTTGAAGTTTTCTAATAAAATCCTGCACGCCAACGCTTTGGCCAAACTTTTTGTTGCACATGCGCTGAACAGCCGCTGCGCAATGCCTCAAGCGCTCATGCCAGTTCCGCTGCACCCGAGGCGCTATCAAGAACGCAAATATAATCAAAGTATCGAGTTAGGGAAACGCATTTCAGCCCTAACCGGCATCCCGTTAGTGACTGATGCGATCACTCGACATAAAGCCACACAAACGCAAACGTCTCTCTCCAGCGCTCAGCGAAAAGCCAATATGAAAAATGCGTTTACGCTTCAGCGTCCCCTAAGCTATCAACACATCGCCATATTGGATGACGTGATCACCACAGGCGCTACCGTTGAGGCCGTGCACCAACTGCTAAATAAGCATCATCCAAGTTTACGAGTGGATGTATGGTGTATGTGTCTTACCCTGGAGCATTAATTAAACTGGACAAGAATATTGCGTTGCTCAACAAACGCCTTGTTCCGCGCCAATAACCACGAAAGTTTGGGTTGTCGGTAAACGCAATCACTTTACCTTTTCCAACACTGTGAGCCACGATAGAAGCGCTATTATTAATAAGCTCTTGCAACTCATCAGCAGCGTAACCAGACACGAGGGAGCGTGAAGTGTAACGCCCAACTGTGATAAACGGCGTTTTGGGCGCACGCATCACGACTGTGCTGTTTTTAAATGAAGGTAAATGCGAACGGGGAAAGCCAAAGGTAAGTGGATGACTGGTATCTAATTGCGTCTCAAATACCGCCCCTGCGATACGCTGCTTAGCCGCTAATCGGTCTTTATCTGCGTAGGTTAAGTCTTTTTTGGAAAACGCACGTTTGATTTCATCTTCATTTAAAAACGATGCCTTAAGCCAATCTTTGTCAGCAAACCATTTTGCCGCTGTTCGCTGGCCTATCATTACCCCTCCCGCAGACAACCATTTTTCCAACGATCTAACTGTTTTCTCAGGTACGTCAGAATAGTCTCCGCTAACCCAAATGATGTGACTATAGCGAGAGAGATCAAGACGAGAAAAGCGAGGTAAATCAGTGACAGTGACAGGCATCCCCACCACGGTATCCAAATAATGCCAGGCTTCACCCACTTCATATTGTGATGTGCCATCACCGCCAACTAGCAACACTTGAGGGCTCTTGACGGCGAACATTTCACGGCTGCCAATATCGATACCTTGCGCCGTTAGGCCTGATAAAATGGGCCAAATTTTAATACTCGTTTGATTTGCACCGCTATTGAGTAATGCCAATAGGTTGCTAGGCTGTTTCAGCGCTAATGGGATCAGTACCGAACCTGCGCTAAAACTAATATTGCCTTGATCGGTTGCGGCAGCAAAATCAGACCCTGCAATTTTAACTTGCACGCCCTCGCGGAGCAGTTGGCTCAGTAACTTAGGTGCTTTTGAGTCGGCCCAAGAAAACCCATACGCGTATGCGCTCTCTGTATTGACTGGGAGACTGTTTTCCGGCTGATTATTGGGCTCATTGGCAACAGGCATTTTGCGCCACAACTTTCGCTCCACTGGGGAGTATTGAATATTAAATGCAAGAGGCAAGTTCCAGCTTGATACATCGTAAAAACTATTATCATTAAAGCTTTTACGCTCAGAGAAAAGCGATTTCACTAGGCGATATTGAGGCTGGTTTAAGGGCACAAAAATACTGCTCAATGGCTGATAAGTCAGATCATCTACGCGCATTTCTTTATTCAGGTAATTAAACCTGATTCGATGTTGCTGCAATATCGACTTGAGGTCAGAAAAACGAGTCGTATCTTGTGATTCACTAAGAAGATAACCCACCGTTTTATCGTCTTTTATCAGTTCGTTGGTTTGTTCAGTGAATTCTGTTGGGTAAGCCAACAACTCGGCTTTATTGGCCAGTGCCCCCTTGAACGTTGAAAGAGACGTGGTGACTTGATTTTGAATGGTATCAGTGAAATTCAGTTCACCATTGATAGACTCTTGTTTATGTCCACGACTGCTGGCCTGCTCAAATAGAATCCCTATGCTACCTTGGGCGTCTGGATACGTCGAGCCTTTGCCATAATAGAAATCATCGTAGGCTTCTTGAGTGAAATACAGCTGTTTTTTTTCATCCAGCGCAGCTGCATGAAATTTGGCTAACTCGGCTGTCAGTTCGGTATTACGTTTGGGCGTCCAAGGATTATTACGCGACGCGATCCCCGGCTGAAAAAAATAGCTACTATTGGTACCCATCTCATGAAAGTCTGTAAGTACATGGGGTCGCCAGCGCTGAAACTGCGCAATACGCGCCTGTGATTCAGGGTGGGTCAGCAATAACCAGTCGCGGTTTAAATCAAACATATAGTGGTTTGTTCGACCACTCGGCCAAGGCTGCTGATGCTCTCTGTGATTTGAGTCTGCCACTAATTGCTGGCCACGATTGCCATTCGCCCACTGGGCAAATCTTGCTAAGCCATCAGGGTTAATGCTCGGCTCCATGAGTACTACGTTATTTTCAAGCAATTGCTGAACAGCCTCATCTTGCGCTGCCGCTAAATAATAAGCCACCAGCAATGCAGCATTGGCACCGGATGATTCATCACCGTGTACGCTGTAGCCCATCCACAATATGAGAGGATCATCTGAGGCACTTTTTTGCCCGAACGAAGCGAGGTGATTGTTACGAATAGATTCAATATTTTGTTGGTTTTTAGCTGCCGTAAACGTCAGTAACAATAGAGGCCTATTTTCATGGGTTCGGCCGGTTTCCTGCAGTGACACTCGATCAGATTTGTCGGCCAAAATGCGCATGTACTCTACTAGTTGATCATGGCGCACATGCCATTCACCCACAGACGCCCCGAGGACTTGGGAAGGGCTAGGGATAGCATCGTTAAACTGCGTATTGGCGGGTAAATATTCGTTATCGGTGAGCGCTTGCGCCGAGACAGACAAAAAAACAGAACACACAAAACCCCAAAACCAACCGCACTTCATACGTTTACACCTTTTGTTACATCAAAATCAGTCTAAAAATCATCCTGAAAGGTTCGCATGTTTTAGCTGAAATTGACATAAGTAAACATTATTACTTGAGTGTTTTAGTCAAGTAATTTTGATACAATCTCGATATGTTTCAAATACAGGACCTTTTTTATGATTTCTATCTCAGATACAGCCCAAGCGCATTTTTGTAAATTGCTTGAAAAACAAGAGCCTGACACTAATATTCGGGTTTTTGTCGTTAACCCCGGTACGCCTAGCGCTGAATGTGGTGTTTCCTATTGCCCACCAGACGCCGTGGAGTCAACCGACACCACCCTAGAATTTAATGGGTTTGATGCCGTTGTTGATGCAGAAAGTGCTCCTTTTTTAAGTGAAGCAGAAATTGACTTTGTGACTGACCAAATGGGCTCTCAATTAACCCTGAAAGCACCAAACGCCAAAGCGCGTAAAGTTGATGACGATGCCCCACTAGAAGAGCGCATTAATTATATGATTGAAGCAGAGATCAATCCGCAACTTGCCAGCCACGGCGGTAAGGTTATGCTGATGGAGATCACCGAAAAAGGTGAAGCTATACTTCAGTTTGGCGGCGGTTGTAACGGCTGTTCAATGGTTGATGTGACGCTTAAAGATGGTATTGAAAAGCAAATGTTAGCCCAATTTTCTGGCGAGTTAACAGCAGTAAAAGACGCTACCGAACATGAAGCCGGCGAGCACTCTTACTACTAATTAGTCGTTAACATGCTTAAAAAGCAACTGAGTAAATTAGTCGCTGATCCACATAAAAGCTGGGGTCGTTTTAAATACGGCCTCGGCTTTTTTGTTATTGGCGTCATACTGATACTCATTGGCAGTCAAAATTGGGTGTGGCTGCAAATTCCAGGACTGATAGGGCTTGGCATTGGCTGTGTGTTGGCCTTGTATGGCTATATAGGTATTTTGGCCTACCGCATGCAGAATGCGTTTAGTTTATCAAACGCCCACCGCGATAAAGATAAGCAAAGTAACCGCCAAGACTAAGGCCCCGCCCGAGCATTAACAACAACAATGCTACCCACAAAGCATAGTTTTGATATTCTTGCAGTAGCCACCAGCTAGGAAAAAAGAAAAACGTGGCGCTAAGCAACATACTGTTTTGCATTGCCTTTGCTCGTGTTAGCCCCACAAACACGCCGTCCAGTAGGAAACACCAATGACTCACGATGGGCAACAACCAGATGATGAATAGGTACTGCGCAGCGAAGTTTCTAAGTTCTGGCAAATCCGTCAGTATTGCGATGATCTGCTGACCAAATACTACAAAGCTTAAGCTGTAACCGCCGGCCACTACGGATGACCAAAATAAACCGCGCATTACCACGCGATTAATTTCACTGGCGTCCTTTTTCCCTTTAGCTTCACCTGTTAACGCCTCAACAGCGTAAGCAATGCCGTCTAACCCTAGCGCAATCAGTGCAAAAAATTGCATGATAATCGCGTTGCTCGCGGCCGTTAATGGCCCAAATCTGGCCCCTTGAAAAATAACGAACGCCAAGCACAATTGCAGTGCCAAATTACGCACAAAACTATAACCGTTTAGGCTCATCAGCTGCGCCAATGAAGACCACCGCCACAAGCCCCAATGAGGCCTTTGTAAGCCCATTCCTTTTATCGCCACCCAAACGCCAAGTATCAAAATACTGTATTCAGCAGCAACACTTGCTACCGCGACACCCTTAACGCCTGCATCGAACACGAATACCAGTAAGACACTTAACCCAGCATTGAGTAAATTGGCAAATATTTGAATATAAAGAACTTGCTTTGTTTTTTGTTGGCCTATCAGCCAGCCAATGATGGCCAGATTGACTAAAGCGGCTGGAGCCCCGGTAATACGCACACTAAAATATTGTTGAATAACATTAAGAAGTTGCGCTTCTGGTTGAGCGAAATGAATTCCTAATGTCAGTAGAGGTGTTTGCGCGGCCCATATTGCCAGACCGATAACCAAAGCTACGCTGCAGCTTTGCCAGAACACACGACTCTTGTTTTCATTGTTTTGCTCGCCTTTGGCCTGGGCGCTTAAGCCTGTGCTCGACATACGAATAAAGCCACACAACCAATAGGTCTGAGTTAAAATTAGAGAGGCTATTGCTGCGCCAGCCAGATAATGACTACTGCCCATATGACCTAACACAGCAGTATCGACCATACCAATAAGTGGCGTGGTTATATTGCTTAAGATCATTGGTAGCGCTAACAGAATCAGCTGTTTATGAGAGGCCAAGTGCCAAAAACGGTGTTGTTCACGAGCTGGAGATATAGCCAAGAAAAATCTCACTTAATAGATAAAAAATAAATATGGGAAAGCAGTTTCTCGTCCGCTATGCACTAAGCATTCAATGTTACACTAGCGCCATTCAAAGCCTCACAAAGGGAACGTTATGGATCGTATCATTTTTTATGTAATGGTTTGTCTTGGTTTTTGCATCTCAATCAACTATGCCCAAGCCAGTGACAACGCGGTTATCCTTCTTTATCACCACGTGAGCGAAGATACGCCTGCTTCTACCAGTGTTTCACCCGACACATTTAACGAACATATGACTTATTTGGCTGAAAACTATAATGTTTTACCATTAAAAGACATAGTTACTACGTTACAAAACGAGCAGCTCCTACCTGAAAACGCTATCGCGGTAACCTTTGATGATGGCTTTAACAACATTTATCAAAACGGTCACCCGATACTCGCTAGGCTCAACTTACCGTATACGGTTTTCATCAATCCTGACTTGGTTGGTAAGGTGAATTATCACTTGAGCTGGGAAGACATGCGGGCCATGACTAAACAAGGTGCCAGCTTTGCCAACCATAATTTACGTCATGAGCATTTACTTAATCGGTTAGCCAATGAGAGTGATGAAGCATGGCTAGCTCGTCGTATCAGCGATATTCAACAAGCCGAAAAATTACTAGAAGATAATTTAAACGTACGAGATAAATTCTTAGCCTATCCTTACGGTGAATACTCCCCTGAACTACAAAAACAGCTTACACAATTAGGTTACGTGAGCTTTGCTCAGCACTCTGGTGCTATTGCAAGCTTTAGTGATTTTTCAGCGCTTCCGCGCTTTCCGGCAGCCGGTATTTACGCGAATTTGGCACGTCTAAAAGTGAAAATGGCCAGTCTTGCTATGCCAGTACAAAATCCATCGCCAAATACACCACTCGTTAGTGGCGAACCTTTTACCTTCGAATTCAGCGTGCAAAGCGATGATATAAACAACGCACAAATTACCTGCTATTTTCAGGGTGATGCACAGAAAATCACCGTGAACCAGGCATTGATCAGAGTGGATTTTAAACAAAAATTGCCTGCCGGGCGCTCCAGAATAAACTGCACAGCGCCGAGCAAACGCGCGCCCTCACGTTATTATTGGTACTCAAAACCTTGGTTTATTACCTCAGATAAGGGGCAGTGGTTAGATTAAAGCGTTTTTCTCATATGCAGGTAGGTGCCCAATTTCATTGGGCTGCTATCCACAGTAGAGCGCTCAATGTTAAAGCCAAATTTTTGATAACAATGTATAGCGGGCGCATTGTCTTGCTTAACGTCTAAGGTAAGAAATTGTTTGCCTAACTCATTAGCCTTTTCTGTAAAATGAGTTAGGAGTTCACTGCATAGCCCTTTTCGCTGAAACGCCTTTGCAACACCGATATGCCCGATACACAATTCATCGTCTGCAGGACGAGCAAATACTTGCTGTAATGACTGGCATCGATTCAACACTTCAAGAACATCAGTACCTTGGTAATACTGTGTCATGCTTTCAAGAGTTGCTTGTACATACATTGCCCCCATTTCACGTTGCCATGCACAGCCTATCCCAGCAAGTTGCCCTTGCAACTCTATGACCCAATGATTACCAAAGCCAAATTGGCCATGTTGATGTAAAAAAGCTTGCTTCATGTAACTGCGCGCAAAATATTGATGCTGCAGGGATTGTTGGTTAAATAAAAGGGGAATGGCTTCAGGCGCAGAAGAGATAATCAAGGCTACCGCTTCTTGCGTGTCTTGAGCTGTTGCCTGACGTACGCGAGGCACAGTTATTTGGTTGTCGCTAAGATAGTCATGTCATGCAGAATCCGTTTACTGTCGCTCACTGCAACTTTGCCTGGGGCAAACTCTGGTTTAAAGCGACCCACAACATGACCTTGCGGATTTACCACCACCACAGATGAACTGTGATCCACCAAGTAGTTTTCGTCGTCTGTGCTTTGTGACGTCGAATACATCATGCCCATTGCGCGAACGAAAGGAAACAAATCAGCATGCTCGCCGGTTGCGGCTATAAAGTCAGGCTCAAAAAAATCGATATATTCCGCTAGTCTTTCTGTTGTATCTCGCGCTGGGTCGACCGAAATAAACGCCACCTTGACCGGGTAAGGCCCTTTAATGCGTTGCAACTCAGGATAAATGCTGCTTAAGTCAGCCAGCGTTGTGGGACAAATATCAGGGCAAAAAGTGTAGCCAACGAAAACGAGCGTCCATTGATTTTGCAAGTTTTTATTGGTTAATGGTTGGCCTTTACTGTCAGTCAAAGAAAAATCAGGCAAGGCTCTCGCTTGCGGGTAAAGCTTAATATACTGCGTTTCATCACTCTTTGGGGGCGCTATAGTCACTGCGATCACAACACCGACAACCAATGCCACTAAGGCGATTAACGCTAAATTTAATCTGCTCAAAAAGTAAATCTCATATAATGGTCAACCAGTAAGACCACAAACAGTACCATTAAATGGATAATCGAAAACTTAAACGTTTTCATAGCGGTGTGTTCGTCACTGGCGAATTTTAATTTCCATGCATAATACAAGAAGCCAGCGTTTAATGCGCTGGAGCCTAGCAAATATATCGCGCCTGTCATGCCAATCAGATAAGGTAACACGCCAATGAGCGCTAATAGCACCGTGTACAGTAAAATGGATGTTTTAGTAAATTCGATCCCGTGCGTGCATGGCAGCATAGGGATTTTCGCCCGAGCGTAGTCTTTTTCACGGTGAATGGCCAACGCCCAGAAATGTGGAGGGGTCCAAATGAATATGATGAGCACTAAGAGTAATGCATGCGCATGGATATCATTCGTTACCGCCGTCCAACCGAGTAATGGTGGCGCTGCACCAGCTAACCCGCCAATAACAATATTCTGAGGCGTAGCGCGTTTTAAATACATGGTATAAATAAATGCGTACCCCACTAAACTGGCTAACGTCAACAAAGCGGTTAAGCGATTGACCCATAATTCTAAAATAAGGTAGCCCACCACCGTAAGCACGCCTGCAAAAACGAGCGCTCGCTGGGGAGAAACTTTGCCTTTAGGCATCGGGCGATTCGAGGTCCGCGCCATTTGCGCATCAATTTTACGATCAACTACGTGGTTAATAACCGCTGCTGCAGAAGATAAAAAACCAATGCCGGTCAAACCTGCCAAAAGTATTTTCCAACTGATCCAAGTTTCACTCGCCAAACACATGCCTACCAAAGCGGTCAGTAGGAGCAACATTACCACTTTAGGTTTTGTCATCTCGTAATAATCACGCCAGTGGAGGCCTGATTTATTTACTATGTTATGAGGTGCAACACCAACAGATTTGCTCATTGGTCTCTCCTATGTTTTGCGATAGAGGGTGTAACTAAGTAACACCAAAATTTGTAGTAGTGTAGCGGCAACGGCATTATGCATAACGGCCACACCGACCGGCAGACTGAATACCACATTGCTGACACCCAAAATGACCTGAATGCCTAGTACTAATACCATGATAGTGGCAATTTTTTTTAACAATCCAGAGCTTGCTACCCCGTAAATGCGAATAGCCAACCAGCACAGATAAATAAACGTAATTAGCGCGCCAGCCCTGTGCACTATATGCATGGTCATACGCTGGGCATAATCGTGCACCCCGTACTCGTAGTTATCTGCTTCTGGCAAGCTAAAGGCTCCTATAAAATCTAGGCGCTCGTACCAGTTGCTCTCGCAAATTGGCATTTCGGTACAGGCTAGCGCCGCATAATTTGCTGATGTCCAGCCGCCTAATGCTATTTGGCCTATAAGGATGGCAATCCCTATCAAGCCAAACTTTGCTAGACGTCGGGTTTGCTGATCACCACCTGGTATGCGATATGGTAGAAGGCGTAAGTAAAGCAGAAACAACGATGACAACACGGCAAAGCCGCCTAAAAGGTGACCCATAACGACAATAGGTAAAAGGTTAAGGGTGACGGTCCACATACCTAGCATGCCTTGAAATATGACCAGGCATAGCAGGAAAAACGGTAACTTAATAGGTCGATGATAAGCACGCTTTACTATGCTCACCACAAAGATGATCAAGATGAGTAAGCCTAGCGCACTCGCGAAGTAGCGATGGATCATCTCGTTCCACGCTTTTTGGGGCTCTAAAGGTCGTTCTGGAAACGCCAGTTCTGCAGCATTTATCTGCTCTTGCGCCACGGGCACTTTGTAGTGTCCGTAGCAACCTGGCCAATCTGGACATCCCAGCCCTGCATCGGTCAACCGCGTGTATGCACCTAGCACAATCACAGTTATGGCAAGAATAAGGCCTGCCAACACCAATTTCCTCATGAACGACCCTCTAACCAATACGTGATAATTTCAGCAGCTTGCGTAGGTCAGATAAAATGTCACGACTATGCAAAATGGCTTGCTGTTGCTCAACTTGAAGTGGATAACGCAAGATCACGTTATTCAAGGTATCAGCAATGAAAATAGCATTTACCGGCTCACCTTTAAACACATTATTAACACTTTCCACGTTAGTTTTTAACAACTTAACAGCACTATGCTCATACAACCGCCTAGCGACACTGACGTCACTATCAGGTGTACTAATGACAGTTGCACGCACTCTGTCATGCTCTTTTCCAAGCGCTGTCCATACTTGCTCAACACTGTACAAGGCATTCTCACACTCAATACTGCACTGTGAAGGTAAGACGTATACCAGCTGCCACTTGGGCTCAGCAGCGTTGTCTTGAATAGCGCTCATGTCTAATATGGGTGATAGTAACTCCCCTTTGTTAGTCGCTGCTTTATTGAACCAGTTATTATCTAAAGCCAATTTGGCTAACACCACAGGCAAAATAAACACCACGGCGAGTGTGATAATCAAACGTTTGTTACTCGTGTTGTTCATGGGATCCCTTCTTATGTGCAGCGCGAAAACGTGCGCGAAGTGCGAAAAAGTAAACTAAAAAAGCGGCGATGCCTAAACCCATCCACTGCACAGCATAGGCATAATGCTTCTCAGGAGGCATAACCACGGGTTGCCAGTTGCGGATGAAATCATCACTACTGTCCGTTAGCGTTATCACGAAAGGTGGCAACTCTAACTGTATAACTTGCTCTATAAAGTGGATATCGACTTGCTGTATGACCTTAGGCCATATTGCTTCTGGCGTTGCTGTTTCTGTGATCATCGGGTTGTCTGTGGGCTCAACGACTCTCCCTAGTGCGCCCGATAACGTGTTTGGCAAAGTGACTTGTGGTAGATCATTGCGCATTAAGTTACCTGCAATCCAACCAAAATTAATCAGCACGTTTTGAGTCTGCCGCCGTGCTACACCATACACATCAAACCCTGGGCGGCCTTGATGGATACGATTATCGACTAAAAAAATCTTTTGAGGATCAATTGCGCCACTAAAGCTTACCGGCAAATCCTGAATATCCTTATCGATAGTGAGTACCCTCTCGAATGACAATGACGCGTTACTCGATACAGAAGCAATACTTTGCATTCTCTTACCTTTATCTAATCCTCTGTGCAATTGCCAATTAGCCAGTGCAAACATGATGACAACTGCGCACAAAGTCACTAGTGTAGAAATCATAGGTAATCGCTTAATAAGCCTAAGCATGCCTAATCAACAATAAAAATAACAGCGAGAGGAAAGAACAAAGTGCTCATCAAGATAATCATCGGAATACTACTTATCGTTATGATTTATAACTTATTTAAAGCCATGACTGTAATGCTTAAAAACGAACCAAAACAAGCGAATATGAGCAAATATATTGGAAGACGGGTATTAACCTCGGTGGCAATTGTAGTGGTCATACTTATTGCCATGGCCACTGGTCTTATTGAGCCCAACCCACGTCCTTATTAATATTTTACTTTACACGACGTACCCACAAGCCCGTTTTTAACCTGTGAGTACGTCACCTTAATTACAATATATACACAAAGAAAAACAGCATTACCCAAACCACATCAACAAAGTGCCAATACCAGCTACCTGCTTGAAAAGCGAAGTGATTTTCAGGAGTAAAATGCCCTTTAAAGATCCTAAGTAGCATAATAAACAGGATAATTGCGCCCAACGTCACATGCAGTCCGTGAAAGCCGGTTAATAAGAAGAAGGTATTGCCATACACACCCGATTGCAGGGTTAGTCCCATTTCTTGATAAGCATGAATATACTCCTCAACCTGCAACGACATAAAAATCGCTCCAAGCAGCACAGTTATACCAAGCATAAGTTTCAAGCGGCCACGTTTATTCTCTTCAAGTGCCACATGCGCAAAATGACAAGTAACGGATGAAATTAATAAGATGACGGTGTTAATCAGAGGTAGGCCATACCAGCCCATGGCTTCTGTTTCTGTGCCGCCAGGGGTTTGCACCAGCGGCCACATTGCTTGAAATGCAGGCCATAACACTTCATTTGTAGCGGCGTTGTTGCCAGAGCCACCTAGCCAAGGTATTGAAATCATTCGAGCGTAAAAAAGCGCACCGAAAAATGCTGCAAAAAACATGACTTCAGAAAAGATAAACCAAGCCATACCTTGTCGATATGAGCGTCCTAATTGATCGCTATATAAGCCACTCATCGACTCATGAATTTGATTTCTAAACCAACCAAACAACATAAATATCAGAGTCGCAAAACCAGCTGTCAGAATATATCCACCGTAACCAGACGTGCCTTTGGTTTGTTCAATCACAAAGTTACCTGCACCAACGGCAATTAAAAATAATGCAATGGCTCCCACTATCGGCCAAGGACTGCTATCCGGAACATAATACTTTTCATAATCTGGCTGAGCCATTATTCGTTCTCCTATTGACCACTATTCATTACAAGATCACCCGCTGTCGCCGTGACGTCATACAGGGTGTATTGCAATGCAAAATAGGTAATGTCTTCAGGTAACTGTGGGTCCACATAAAACCGCATGGGCATAACCGCTGATTCACCTGCTTGCAAAACCTGTTGCTCAAAACAGAAGCATTCTGTTTTGTTTAGAAATAACGCCGCCGTACCAGGTGAAACCGAAGGTACAGCTTGACCGACAACAGGGTGAGCAGTCGGATTTTTAACAGTAAAATTAATTTCATTCATCTGCCCCGGATGAACCCGGACTTGACGTTTTTCTGCTTCAAACTGCCACGCCATACCGGTATTGGTTCGTGTGATGAAATCGATGGTTATAGTGCGAGACTCATCGATTTCCATGACCTCATAAACCGCCGCGGAGTTAGCCGTTTTACCATTTAACCCAGTTAAATCACAAAACACATCATAAAGAGGCACTAATGCAAAACCGAAACCAAACATCCCCAATACGATAGCGAGTAATTTAATTACCATCTTGCCATGACTGCTCGGCTTTTCAGCACTGGCAGCATCTGACGTATTAGGCTCTTGCCTGTTGTCTGTCATAGCGAGTGCCAGAACATCCCTGAGTAAGACTGAGCCAGACCCTGCTGAGCGTACTGCGCATTGGTATATTCACTTTGTAATGCGAAATGCACGGTATCATTGAGAGGAAAATAAGCATCACTTTGCAAGCTATTGCAAAAGCCAAACGCAATTAAGCCGAAAGTAAATGCAACAGAACGCTTCAAAAGTCGCGTCTTGGAAAACCTCTTTTTGACTAGCAACATAATATGCTCCTGTACCGCCTATTTAATAACAGGCGGAGTTTCGAACGTATGATACGGAGCAGGTGAAGGTATTTCCCATTCTAGACCTTCTGCCCCTTCCCAAACTTGGTCACTTACCGGGTCACCTTGTTTACGGCATGCCTTGATAAGTAACGCTAAGAAAATCAATTGAGATAAACCAAACGCAAATCCACCTAAGCTTATCCATTTATTAAAATCAGCGAACTGCAATGCATAGTCTGGAATACGTCTTGGCATACCGGCCAAGCCAACAAAATGCATCGGGAAGAACAATACGTTTACAGAAATTAATGAACACCAGAAATGCCATTTAGCTAACGTAATATCAAACATTTTTCCTGTCCATTTGGGTAGCCAGTAATATACCGCCGCCATAATTGAGAAGATGGCGCCCGTCACTAATACGTAATGGAAATGCGCAACAACAAAGTAAGTATCATGGTATTGGAAATCCACAGGCGTTATCGCCAGCATCAAGCCAGATAAACCACCTATCGTGAACAGCACGATAAACGCTAGAGCAAATAACATAGGTACTTCAAAACTCATGGAGCCTCGCCACATGGTTGCTACCCAATTAAATACTTTCACACCGGTGGGCACAGATATCAGCATGGTGGCTAGCATGAAAAACATCTCAGCAAAAACCGGCATCCCAGTCGTAAACATATGGTGAGCCCAGACGATAAACGACAGCAATGCAATAGATGCCGTGGCGTACACCATAGAGGCATAGCCAAATAAGCGTTTGCGTGCAAAGGTCGGTACTATTTGCGAGATAATGCCAAAGGCGGGCAGTATCATGATGTAAACCTCAGGGTGCCCAAAGAACCAGAAAATATGCTGGAACATCACGGGGTCGCCGCCACCTGCGGCATCGAAGAAGCTAGTACCAAAAAACTTATCTGTTAACACCATAGTCACTGCGCCGGCTAATACAGGCATGACCGCAATAAGCAAAAATGCTGTTATCAGCCACGTCCAAACAAAGAGCGGCATTTTCATCCATGTCATCCCTGGGGCGCGCATATTAAAGATCGTCACTATGACGTTAATCGCCCCCATAATGGATGAAATCCCCATGATATGTACCGAGAAAACAAACAGAGCAGTACTGTCACCACTGTACGTAGTTGATAGAGGAGCGTAGAACGTCCAGCCAAATGCAGGGCCGCCCCCCTCCATAAATAACGAAGACAGTAAAATCAAGAACGCAAAGGGTAAGATCCAGAAGCTCCAGTTGTTCATGCGAGGCAAAGCCATGTCTGGCGCGCCAATCATCATAGGCACTAACCAGTTAGCTAGCCCTGTAAAAGCGGGCATAACAGCACCAAACACCATGATCAAGCCATGAACTGTGGTCATTTGATTGAAAAAGTTAGGCTCAACTATCTGCAGGCCCGGCTGAAACAATTCCGCCCGAATGACCATCGCCATCGCGCCGCCGGTTAAGAACATGATAAATGCGAACCAAAGGTACAGCGTGCCTATGTCTTTGTGGTTTGTCGTGTACAACCAGCGCTTAATACCAGAAGGAGGCGCATGATGCTCGTGATGATCGTTTTCGTGATGGATCGTGTCGGTTACTGTGCTCATGATCGTCTCCCTACTGCCCGTTTAATGCAGCGTTAATGTCTTTCGCCTGAACTAGATCACCCGTATCGTTACCCCACGCATTTCGCTCATAGGTAATCACTGCGGCAAGTTCTGACATTGTTAACTGTTTAGCGAAGGCGGCCATTGCGGTACCTGATTTACCGTTAAGCACGATATCAATATGCGCAGCCATATCGTTCAGCGCAATGTCACTCCCTTTTAATGCTGGGAATACCCCTGGCAACCCTTCACCATTAGGCATATGACAGGCTGCACATGCAGAATTGTAAATTTTTTGACCATTGCTCATGAGCTCTTCTTTGCTCATGTTCATTGCTAGTAATCTTTGCTCTTCAGCTTTTGCCTGTTCTTGGATGGCTTGACGCTCGCCTATCCACTTATCATATTCGGCGGGCTCTTTTGCGATAACCACAACCGGCATGAACCCGTGATCCTTTCCGCATAATTCAGCACACTGCCCACGGTAAATACCCGGTTCATTGACCTTAGCCCAAGCATCATTAATAAAACCTGGATTAGCGTCTTGCTTGATTGCGAAGTCTGGTACCCACCAAGAATGAATAACATCGTCTGAGGTAATAAGAAAACGCACACGTTTATCGGTAGGGATCACCAAAGGTTGGTCTACTTCTAAGAGGTAATTAACACCCTTGTCTAATTTACCTGTAATCTCATCGGCTTGAGTTGCCATGCGAGAATAAAATTCGACGTCGTTATCCATGTACTTGTAGTGCCACTTCCATTGTGACCCTGTTACCAACACCGTCACTTCCGGTTCACTGGCATCCTCCATAGCGATCAACGTTTTGGCTGCAGGGATAGCCATTACAATGAGGATAATAAAAGGGATGACGGTCCAAGCGATTTCAACTTTAACACTCTCGTGGAAGTTTGCAGGCTTAGCCCCACGAGATTTACGATGAAATAAAATGGAGTAGAACATAGCGCCAAACACACCAACAGCGATAACCACACATATGATGAACATCAACATATGTAGGTCATATACCTCGGCGCTGATATCAGTCACACCTTTGCGCATGTTTAATTGGTACTGATCTAAGTCGGACACTGAATCTGCAAAAGCGGTGCTGCAATTAAATGCACCTAACATTGCCATTACACTCAACGAAATTTTCTTCACTCGACCCCCTGCTTGTCAAACGCGTAAAATAGTGGTGATAACCATCAAACTCTACGTTCTAATTTATTATTGTAAGGTTCAGCACGCGACAAGTTTTGTTACTGACTTGTTAATCGTGTAACAAGCATTACTCAAAATAGGGGGAGTAGTCCAGTTTTTTTGTATATTTTATATTCAATCGACCAAATTTTAATCAGTCTATCAGTGTGTTACGTTAACAACTCAGTAACAAACACATAGATTAAATGATATGCGAAAAGGCAATATGAGGTAGGTAAGATGGGATGTTTTCATGGAATAAAATAATATTTTCGAACTCCATTGCGAAGCTCGAAAATGATCAATAATGTAACAGCAAACTGCCTAAAAAAATGTTCAACTACATCCAGTCAGCATTACGAATAACACCAACAGCGATACCTTCGATATTAAAAGGCTGCGTCGCTAGATCGACTTTAATAGGTTGGAAATCCTCGTTTTCAGCATGTAGTACGACTTGTCGACCTTTTCGCTCAAGCCGTTTAACGGTTACATCTTCATCTACTCGCGCAACTACCACCTGACCATTATGCACATCCGTTGTTTTATGCACGGCCAGTAAATCACCATCCAAAATACCAATGTCTTTCATACTCATGCCGCTAACTCTAAGTAAAAAATCAGCGCTGGGTTTAAATAAACTTGGGTCAACTTTGTAATGCATTTCAACATGCTCTTGAGCCAAAATGGGCTCACCGGCGGCAACACGACCAATAAGCGGCAAACCTTGGTCTTCTAATTGATCTTCTAAAGGCTCAGTGAGCCTGATACCTCTTGACGTGCCGGGCAAGATCTCAATTGCTCCTTTACGAGCCAGAGCCTTGAGGTGTTCTTCAGCCGCATTTGCCGATTTAAAACCAAGGTGCCGTGCTATTTCTGCACGTGTTGGCGGCATGCCTGTTTCTAGCATGGTGGTTTTAATCAGTTGCAAGACTTCTTCTTGTCTGGGAGTTAGTGGACGCATACACAGCCTGTTGTTTCATACAGTTTAACTGTGAGTATATACAGTCGTTGCTAAATCTCAAATTTTTCTTCTTTGTTGTTTATTAAAGGTAATTTTCTATAAGACCTCTGACCTGTAAACTGATTACGCGGGGTGGAAAAGCCGAATAACGTGGTATCCTATACAGGTCTTTCATTATCTAGGTACCACTCTTATGGCATGGCTGCATAAACTGCTGCTGACAATGATATCTGTTCCGCTAAAATGGCTGGTTAAAGTTAATAGCATTCCTACAGATATAGCGACCGAACTTGGGATCGATACCACCAAACCCATTATTTATCTATTGCGCACACACTCGGTCACTGATCAATTTGCTTTAAAAATGTCTACCAATTCCCTAGGCTTGCCTAAGCCCTCCGAGCCGGTGCAAATCGGTGGTAAGGAATTACCCGCATGTTTGTTTTTACAACAACCACGTTCTTTGCTTACTCGAAAAGTGAAGATCACCAAAATTGCAGATGATGTTACTCGTCTGTTCCAGATCCACAGAGAGCACCCAGAGTTAGACTTGCAAATCGTCCCGGTTTCCATTTTTTGGGGCAGAGCACCCGGCCGAAAGCTATCCGGCTGGTCAGATATTATCGCCAACCAGGTATCTCCAAACTGGTTACGTAAGTTTTTTATTGTGCTGTTTTTAGGTAGAGATAACTTCGTTTGTTACAGCAAGGCTGTATCCTCTCGTACCATGGCAGATTTAAAAGGCAGTGATGAAGAAATAGGCCACAAGCTTATCCGCTTAGCGGGCACGCACTTTCATCGTCGCCGCCAAAATCTCATAGGCCCAATGTTACTCGAACGACAAGAATTATATAACGCAGTATTGGGCGCAGACTCTGTTCGCCAAGCAGTTAGCGACGAAGCGCGCAGCAAGAAGCAGTCAAATCACCAGATACAAGCCAAAGCGAAGAAATATGTCGATGAAATTGCCGCAGATTATCGCGAAGGGTTAGTAAGAATTGGCGACCGCTTACTCACAAAAATATGGAACAAAGTGTACAACGGCATTGAAGTAAAACATGCCGATAAAGTCAGGGCGTTAGCGCAAAATGGCCACGAAATTATCTACGTGCCGTGCCATAGAAGCCACATGGACTACCTCCTTTTAACTTATGTCATCTATCACGAAGGTTTAGTGACACCGCATATTGCTGCGGGTATCAATCTCAACTTTTGGCCGATTGGCGGAATTTTACGAAAATGTGGCGCATTCTTCTTACGTCGCAGCTTCGCCGGCAACAAGCTGTATACCGCGGTATTCAGAGAGTATTTAGAGCTACTTTTCAACAAAGGCTATTCCGTGAAGTATTATCCTGAAGGAGGCCGAAGTCGAACAGGTCGCTTACTACCGCCTAAAACGGGTATGTTGGCCATGACCCTTCAGGGACTGATTAAAGGCATTAACCGCCCCGTCAGTATTGTACCTGTATACATTGGCTACGAGCACGTAATGGAAGTCTCAAGCTATTTGAAAGAGCTCAAAGGCACAGACAAAAAGAAAGAATCTTTTTTTCAGGTGTTCTCCGCGGTACGTAAGCTGAAAAACTACGGAAACGGATTTTTAAATTTCGGTGATCCAATTAATTTAAGCAACTTTCTTGATAGCGAAGTGCCAGATTGGCGTGAAGCACAAAATTTAGAACCCGATAAAAAACCGCGCTGGTTAACCCCTGCCGTGAATACCTTAGCCAATGATGTTATGGGCCGAATCAACCAAGCGGCCGCTGTCAGCGGTATGTCACTGTGCGCCATGTGCTTACTTTCCGCTAAGAAACATGCAATGGCACAGGATGAACTCGAACGCGCCATTGACGACTACCTAGACTTGTTAAAGGCCGCGCCTTACAGTGACTTATCTAGCATCCCTGAGCTTGATGGCAAAGCATTGGTAGAAAATACGTTAAAGCTAAATAAGCTGGAAGTATCCCAAGACAGTTTTGGCACTATCATCTCCCTAAAACGCAAAAATGCGGTGGCATTGACCTATTATCGCAATAATATTTTGCATTTGTTTGCCCTACCTGGCTTAGTCAGCGCCATTGTATTTGCCCATAAAGGCTTGGCAAGGCCGCAAGTCATCTCCCTCGTTGGCCAGCTATATCCTTTGCTGCAGCGCGAGCTATTTATTTATATGAGCCACGAAGAAGCAATGAATTATACAGATCGCTTACTTAGCACGATGATCGATATGGGTTTACTGCGTGCTGAAGATGACACACTGTGCCCGCCCGCTGCCACTAGCAAAGCGTTTTATTCATTCTGGTTGCTGAATCGAAGCATTCAAGAAACCCTGCAACGTTATGCTGCCGTGCTGACCATTCTTAAGAAGGAACAAACCATTGGCCGTGGTCGCTTAGAAAAACAGAGTCGAGAATTTGCAGAGCGTTTAGCGGCGTTACATGGCATTAATTCACCAGAGTTTTTCGACAAAAATGTACTATCTACTTTCATTCACGCCTTGAAAGATAACGAATTAATCAACGCATCTAGCGAAGGGCAGTTGCAGCATTCAGATACCAGCGAAGCACTGCTAGCAAGTGTGGAGGAATTAATTTCGCCTGAGATCACTCAACGACTTCAGCAAATTTAAATCGTGTATACGCTAATGAGTGAATATTGAGCACATAAAAAATGCGCTAGGTGATTAACCGAGCGCATTTTTTTAACCGATAACCGCAAATTATTAGCTGAAAATACCGTTCACGTCTGATAAGAAAAACTTATAGGCGGGATTTTCGGTTTCTTCAGAGTATTGGTAGCCGAGTTGACCTAAGTGTTGCTCAAAATCAGCACGTTCGTTATCAGGGAAATCAAACCCCGCTAGCACTAAACCTTCCGCAGCACCATGGTTACGGTAATGAAACAAAGTAATGTTCCAGCGTTCGCCCAAGGTTTTTAAGAAGGTCATTAGGGCTCCTGGCTGTTCAGGAAACTCAAATGAGAACAAGTGCTCATGAAGCAGAGCAGGGGGGCGACCACCTACCATGTAGCGCACATGCAGTTTTGCCATTTCATTGTCTGACATGTCCAGACAAGGGTAGTCATTTGCACTCAAAGTGGCCATCAACTCAGCAAACTCTTCTTGGCCCCTTCGCAACTTCACACCCACAAAAATATGCGCTTCTTTTTCACTTGAAAAACGATAGTTGAACTCAGTGATGGTTTTACCACCTAGCAGTTCGCAGAAGTGCTTAAACGCGCCTTTTTTCTCAGGGATTTTAACGGCAAATACGGCTTCTTTTTGCTCACCTAATTCACAGCGTTCAGACACATAACGCAAAGTGTGAAAATTAATATTAGCGCCACATAACACGCCACCAAAGACTTTACCCTTAACGTCATTTAGCCTAGCGTATTTACGCATGGCTGCAACAGACAATGCGCCTGCTGGCTCAGCAATCACGCGGGTATCATCGAAAATATCTTTGATTGCCGTGCATAACTCATCATTGTTAACGGTAATGACTTCATCTACATATTGCTGACACAAGCGAAATGTTTCAGTACCTATGGTTTTCACTGCTACACCGTCTGCAAAAATCCCTACAAAGGGCAAAGGAGTAGGCTCACCAGCCTTTAAAGCCGCTTGTAAACAAGCAGATTCGCTGGACTCTACAGCGACAATTTTGATACTGGGCTTGAGCTGCTTCAAATACACACTCATGCCAGCGGCTAAACCGCCGCCGCCCACTGCGATAAAAACGATATCCAGATTCGGGTTTTGCTCAAGCATTTCCTTGGCAATGGTCCCTTGCCCGGCAATAACGTCTGGGTCGTCAAATGGCGGGATCATGGTATACCCATGCAGCGCAGCCAAACGTTTAGACTCTTCACTGGCTTGGTCGAAGCTAGTACCATGAAGCACTACATTGACGTTAGCACCTCCGAAGTTGCGCACCGCGTCCACCTTAATGTCAGGGGTGGTTTCTGGCATCACAATAGTGGCCTGAATATTCTTGCGAGAGGCGCAATAAGCAATACCTTGGGCGTGGTTGCCCGCTGATGCGGTAATGATCCCCGCGTTTAGCGCTTCATCATCTAAGTGACTGATCTTATTATATGCACCACGCAATTTGAACGACTTAACCGGTTGCTGATCTTCTCGCTTGAGCCATACATCATTCCCTAAAACAGCGGAGAATTTGTCTAGATGGACAAACTCGCTGTTTACCGCCACGTCATACACTGGCGACATTAAAACCTTTTTTAAATATTCTTGGGCACTGGTGGTCATTAGTCTTCCAATTTGCTTGCGTCGCGCACAGCACCTTTATCCGCACTTGTTGCCAATAAGGCGTATGCCTTAAGCGCGAGTGACACTTTACGCTCACGGCTGACTGGCTTCCAAGGATTAGCGCTCTGCTCCATTTTTTCTCGTCTGGCTTGAAGCACTTCATCACTAATATCAACACCAATTTTACGCTGGGGGATATCGATGGTCATGCTGTCGCCTTCTTCCACTAAACCGATACCACCGCCGCTAGCGGCTTCTGGCGAGCAATGGCCAATCGATAAACCAGACGTACCGCCTGAGAAGCGGCCATCTGTGATAAGAGCGCATTTTTTGCCTAATCCTTTGGCTTTCAAGTAAGTCGTGGGGTACAGCATTTCTTGCATTCCCGGTCCACCTTTAGGGCCTTCGTAACGGATAACAACTATATCACCAGCAATCACTTCGTCGGCTAAAATAGCTTTCACTGCGTCATCTTGGCTTTCGTAAATACGTGCGCGACCAGTAAATACGTGAATGGACTCATCCACACCGGCTGTTTTTACAATACAACCGTCTTGCGCAATATTGCCGAACAACACGGCCAAGCCACCTTCTTCACTAAATGCATTTGCGCGGCTACGAATACAGCCGTTTTCACGGTCGGTATCGGCGGTAGGGTAACGGCAATCTTGGCTAAATGCTTTCGTGGTTCGGATGCCAGCAGGGCCTGCACGGAAAAACTCGAGGGCATGGGCGTTTTCAGGTTGGGTAATATCCCACTCACTTATGACTTCACCAATAGATTTTCCTAACACATGTGGAGTGTCTTCGTGCAACAAACCGGCGCGATTCAACTCGGCTAATATGCCAAGCACACCACCCGCACGATGCACATCTTCCATGTGGTATTGAGGGGTAGAAGGCGCAACCTTGCATAGGTGCGGTACGTTGCGAGATAAGCGATCAATGTCATCCAAGGTAAAAGGCACTTCACCTTCCACCGCTGCCGCCAATAAATGCAAAATAGTATTGGTTGAACCGCCCATGGCGATATCAAGACTCATGGCATTTTCAAATGCTTTAAAGTTGGCAATGTTACGCGGTAAAACTGATTCATCGTCTTGCTGATAATAACGGCGACACAACTCAACAATTTGCGTACCCGCTTGTTTGAACAAACCTTCGCGGTCAGCGTGCGTCGCAAGCATTGAACCATTACCTGGTAATGACAAACCAAGCGCTTCCGTTAAGCAGTTCATTGAGTTGGCAGTAAACATACCTGAGCACGAGCCACATGTAGGGCACGCAGAACGCTCAATTTCACCACTTTGCTCGTCGTTCACGTTGTCATCAACACCCGCGACCATGGCATCCACCAAATCCAATTTAATGATTTGATCTGAAAGCTTGGTTTTGCCCGCTTCCATCGGGCCACCAGAAACAAAGATAACCGGAATATTTAGACGCATTGACGCCATTAACATGCCAGGGGTGATTTTGTCGCAGTTAGAAATACAAACAATCGCATCGGCGCAATGCGCGTTAACCATATACTCAACCGAGTCAGCAATGATTTCGCGAGAAGGTAAGCTGTAAAGCATGCCGCTGTGACCCATAGCAATACCGTCATCTACCGCAATCGTATTGAACTCTTTTGCCACTCCACCAGCCGCTTCAATGCTACGCGCCACCAACTGCCCCATATCTTTTAGGTGCACGTGACCCGGTACAAACTGAGTAAATGAGTTAGACACCGCGATAATCGGCTTGCCGAAATCCCCATCTTTCATACCAGTCGCACGCCAAAGCGCGCGAGCGCCGGCCATATTTCTACCTTGGGTTGTGGTTGCTGAACGTAACTTTGGCATTGTCTCTTCTCTCTAACTTAAATAGTGCATTAATAGTGTAAAAATCCGTCGAGGTCGCAGGTGAAACGGTATGCGCGAAAAACCTCGTCCGGTTGTCGAAATTGATATCTCGGAAAATGTTGCCGCTAAAAGCAAAAAACCCCCCGAACTTTCGTGCGGGGGGTTAAAATTGTCTGACGTTAATTCAGATCTATCCCCGCGGAGAACATGTCTCCACCACTGTCACCAAAATAATTACTTTGCTGCACGAGTCGGAATAGAACATTAGATAAATTTCTAATTTAAATTTGGTATATCGTCACTGCCTATATTGGTAACACGAACCCCCACAACGGATCAAGCAATGCTATAGGCTTTTTTTGTGTCCTTTATACACAAACGCTGAGTTTGGCTATTTAGAATTTGTCATTTATCGGTATCATTCAGCCTCAAATAGCAGTGAGAAAAATATGAGTACCTGGTTACATTGGATTGATTTAATGGGCGTGGCTGTTTTTGCCGTCTCTGGCACATTAATGGCTTATAAAAAGCATATGGATGGCTTTGGCGTCGTCGTTTTAGCCTCAGTGACGGCAATTGGTGGCGGCACTCTGCGTGATATTATTTTAGATCTGCCTGTGTTTTGGGTGCAAGATCATAGCTTCTTCTTTGCTATTCTAGGCGCCGCGCTTTGTACCATCATATGGCTACGTATTAGCCATCGCTTCCCCCTGCGATATTTGCAAGTTGCCGACGCCATAGGGTTAGCCTTTTTCAACGTCATGGGCTTACAAAAAGCCCTTAGCTACGGCGCATCCCCTTTTATCGCGATAGCCCTTGGTACCATGACCGCTGTGTTTGGTGGCTTAATTCGTGATGTGATTTGTCGCGAAATTCCATTAGTCTTGAAAGGCGATTTGTATGCAACGGCATGTATCATTGGCGGCGCCACGTACATTGCGGGATCTTATCTCGGCTTATCCACTTATAGCTGCATGATCATGGGCTTTGCGGTAACACTGACCACCCGTTTAGCCGCCATGAAATGGCACTGGCATTTACCTGTATTCAACCCGGAACACATGGAATGAAGCCTTAAACCGCTTTGTTCGTTATGCTAAGTGGCGCTAACCTGCTCACTTGACTAGCCTTATGGCATTCGAGTTTGACGTGCAAAAGGCCTTGCTTATGTCATTAGCGGTAGTATTTTCAAGAGCGAGTGTCGGCATTGATGCGCCGCTTATCACTGTAGAAGTGCACTTAGCCAACGGGCTGCCTTGTTTTAACTTAGTTGGGTTGCCTGAAGCATCGGTGCGCGAAGCCAAAGATCGCGTGCGTAGCGCCCTGATAAATTCAGGCTTTGAATTTCCTGCTCGTCGTATAACCGTTAACTTAGCCCCCGCAGACTTACCGAAAGAAGGCGGTCGATTCGATCTTGCCATCGCTATCGGTATTATCGCTGCTAGTAATCAACTAAAAGGCGCAAGCCTTGAGGGCATTGAGTTAGTAGGGGAACTTGCACTTTCCGGTGAAATACGCCCCATCAAAGGCGCGCTGCCTTTTACTTATGCATGTTTTAAGGAGGGTCGTACCGCTATATTACCCGCTAAAAATGCGAATGAAGCTGCTCTTATCAGCGGAGCGAAGATAGTCCCTGCATATCAATTACTTGATGTGTTTCACCATTTAGGCAAGCAAAAAACTCTCCCCTTATTTACATCTGACAACATCTTGCAAGAAGCCGAATATAACGTGGATTTACAAGATGTGGTCGGGCAAAGTTCAGCAAAACGTGCCCTAGAAATAGCGGCAGTCGGCGGACACAACTTGTTATTCACTGGCCCACCAGGCACAGGTAAAACGATGTTGGCCAGTCGTTTGATCACTATTTTACCGCCCATGACCGATGAAGAAGCCCTCGCCAGCGCCGCCATTCATTCGATCGTAGGTAAACCGGTTAACCCACAAACGTGGAAACAGCGCGCTTTTCGCCATCCCCACCACACGAGTTCGGCCGTTGCGTTAGTCGGTGGTGGCAGTGTGCCAAGGCCCGGGGAAATATCACTCGCTCATCACGGCGTGTTGTTTTTAGATGAATTACCAGAATTTGATCGCAAAGTGCTTGATGTACTTCGAGAGCCGCTAGAGTCAGGCTCGGTGTCTATTTCACGTGCCGCCAGACAAGCGCAGTTTCCGGCTCAGTTTCAGTTAGTCGCAGCGATGAACCCGAGCCCAACGGGCAGCCTTAATGACGGGCGCTGCACTGCTGACCAAATATTGCGTTATTTAAATCGTATTTCAGGACCTTTTTTGGACCGTATCGATTTACAAGTTGATGTGCCTAAGCTCAACGGCAATGAGTTCTCTGAGCAAGTTAAGACGCGAGGATGTAGCAGTAAAGAAACCAGAGAGCGAGTCGTATTTGCGCGTAATATTGCCCTTTCGCGCAGCAACAAACCCAACACTATGCTTGGTAGCAAAGAGGTGCAAGAGTACTGTCAGCTTTCAAGTAACGATCAACGTTTTTTGCAAGTTGCCGTTGAAAAATTAGGCTTGTCACTGCGTACCTACCATAGAGTATTAAAGGTATCTCGCACTATCGCAGACCTTGCTAATCAGCCTAACATAACCCGCCAACATCTGGCCGAAGCCCTTAATTACCGAGCCTTTGATCGTATGTTGGCGCAGCTTGCTTACAATTAAATTTTCACTTTATGTGAGTGTTTCTTGTGAATTAAAAATCTTTCAGGTTATGCTTTCTTAACCGAGGCTATTAACAGTCCTTAATCTACCCACTCCATTAAATAATTAGCCACCTAGCAATAATTTATTGGAATTGGTATTAGCTAAAAAATCACCTGGCGCATCAAGGCTCACATTGCATTCATTTTCATTTCGCAAATACACCAGAAGGCTCCACTTGTGGTTGGGCTTAAGTCTCGGCGTATTACTGACAATAATATGCCTCTCAGGGGCGGTGTTAGTATTTTATGTTGAGATAGATACTTGGCTACACCCAGAACTCGAACGTTCGCAACTGGCCACAGATAGCAGTTGGGACAGCGCATTACATACACTCAATAAAACGTATCCGAATAAAAAAGGCCCTTGGCGAATTGAGGTGAGTGACAGCAAAAGCGCAATATCAGCTCGTTATTACAACCCCGTAGAGACTCGTAGTGAAGGGTTTGCCCCCCTAATGGTGTGGTTAAGCAGTGACGGCCTATCAGTGCTTCGCGAAGACTATTGGGGGCACTATTTGGCCACTTGGCTATACAATTTACACTACACGTTGCTCTTTGGTGAAATAGGCACTTTCGTCATAGGCTACATAGGTCTAGCGACATTATTCTTGCTAGTGAGCGGATTAGTTTCATGGTGGCCGAAGCAAGGCCAGTGGCATAGGGCGTTTACATTTAAACGACGCCGCTCACGTATCGGTTTGCTTTACGATTGGCACAAAATACTGGGACTCGCGAGTGTCGTTCCCTTGTTACTGCTTGTTGCCACTGGCGTGATGCTATCCCTGCCACAAGAAACAAATAAGGTCCTGGGGCTGCTGTTTTCGCCAGTGCAAACAGCCTCTAAACTAAGCGGTGTTGCGAATACGACAATACAGCATACTGTGCCGATTTCTGATGCAATTAATGCAGCGAGACAGGCAAACATTGCTCAAAATGGCGCTGACCTACAGCAATCACGTCTGGCATGGATCCAAACCCCCGACAACAATTTAAGTGCTCAACAATTCTATACGTTTCGCTTCCAAATACCTGAAGATCCATCTCATCGCTTCCCCAATACATTTGTATACGTGGATGCCCACTCAGGGCAGATCATTAGTACATATTCTGCGTGGAAGCATGGCCCTGCAAATAGCATAAAAGGTTGGTTGCATGCTTTGCACAACGGCAGTGTAGGGGGCTTAGCACTTCGGATTTTGTGGGTAATTTGTGGCTCAATTGTATTCGCTTTATTTAGCTTAGGCTTCACTCGCTGGCGATTGCGCACGAGCAAAAAAGGGTCTTCAACTTTGAAAACGCAATCCCTTCGTTAGCAGTTAAATAGCGCCTGAATAGCAGGCTCACTTTGCCGCTTACTGATGCAACACAAACCAATTTGGTAAGGCTCAATGTCATCCAACCGAATACGGTTTACACGCTGACTTATGGTGGAATTGTCTAACACTATTTCAGGCACAATGCCCAAGCCGCAACCCAGCGCTACCATGCTTACAATCGCTTCATTACCCGCTACCGTTGCGTACACTCGCGGTCGAATACCTTGCTCAGCAAACCAGTGGTGCACAATTCGTTTTGATGGTCCCGAGTCAGGCAGAATGACAGAATGTTCGCGCCAATCCACTTGGCTCAAACGGGTTAGCTGGGTTTCTTTGGGTGCGATAAGCAGTAAAGGCACCTCGCCAAGGGGTAAGAACGTCAAGTCAGGAGGGAAGTCAGGGGTATGAATGGCAATGGCTGCATCCACTTCTTGTTTCATCACCTTACTAGCAGATAGAGCTGGGTCGCCGGTGTTTAACTTTATCTCTACTTGGGGATATTGATGACGAAAGCTATCAAGTAATTTTGGCAAATGGCTTTGACTGGCCGTCACTGAACAAAACAAACTTAATTCGCCTTGAATTTGCTCGTGATCTTGTTGCAGCTCCCATTTGACTTTCTTCCATTCAGACAAGGTTTGCTGTGAAAAGCGCAATAGTTTTGCTCCAGCGGCGGTGAGCTTTACTTTTCGATTGTCCCGCACAAACAGTGGTGTGCCACAGTCATCTTCAAGGCGTTGAATGACACGACTAAGGGTAGAGGGACTGACAAACAACGCTTCAGCAGTTTTGCTGAAGTGCAAGCTACTGGCTAAATGTTGGAATAATTCCAAGCTTCGAATGTCCATCTTACTCCTTCACAAAAACGTTATTGCAGAATATGAAATATTAAGTTGCAAATATATCATTTTATTCAATAGATGAAATACCCTATTCTCTCAATCACACGAGATCGTCACTGACTTGTTGCACTTACTAGGATTTATAAAAAAATGGCAAATTATTTCAATACATTATCTTTACGTCAGCAACTTGACCAAATTGGTCGTTGCCGATTCATGCAGCGCAGCGAATTTTCAGAAGGCTGTAATTTCCTTAAAGGCAAAAAAATAGTCATCGTAGGTTGTGGCGCTCAAGGTTTAAACCAAGGCCTTAACATGCGAGATTCTGGTTTGGATGTTGCTTATGCGCTTCGTCAAGCCGCTATCGATGAAAAACGCGATTCATTCCAACGTGCAAGCGGTAATGGTTTTACTGTTGGTACGTACAAAGAGCTTATTCCAAGTGCTGATTTGGTTTACAACCTAACGCCTGATAAACAGCATTCAAGCGTAGTTGAAGCTATTATGCCTCTTATGAAAGAAGGTGCTTCATTAGGTTACTCTCACGGTTTTAACATCGTTGAAGAAGGCCAACAAATTCGTTCAGACATCACAGTCGTGATGTGTGCACCAAAATGCCCAGGCACTGAAGTACGTGAAGAATACAAGCGTGGATTCGGTGTTCCGACATTAATTGCGGTTCACCCTGAAAACGATCCTCAGCAACAAGGTTGGGATATCGCTAAAGCACTCGCAAGCGCAACAGGCGGCGATCGTGCAGGCGTACTTGAGTCTTCATTCGTAGCCGAAGTTAAGTCTGACTTAATGGGCGAGCAAACGATCCTTTGTGGTATGCAACAAGCTGCGGCCGTTCTTGGTTACGAGAAAATGGTGGCTGACGGCATCGACCCCGCTTATGCCGGAGCGTTGATTCAGTTTGGCCTAGAAGCCATCACCGAAGCACTTAAAATCGGTGGCGTGACCAACATGATGGATCGCCTATCGAACCCAGCTAAAATCAAGGCATTTGATTTATCTGAGCAACTTAAAGACATGTTAAAGCCACTATTTGGTAAGCATCAGGACGATATCATCAGCGGTGAATTTTCGCGTACTATGATGGAAGATTGGGCCAATGGTGACGCTAACTTATTGAAGTGGCGTGAAGAAACAGGCCAAACAGGTTTTGAAAATGCGCCTGAATACAATGGTAAAATCGATGAGCAAGAATTCTTCGATAACGGTGTATTCATTGTGGCCATGATCAAAGCGGGTGTTGAGTTAGCATTCGACGTTATGGTTGAAGCGGGCATTTTACCTGAGTCTGCTTACTACGAGTCATTGCATGAAACGCCGCTCATTTCTAACACGATCGCCCGTAAGCGCTTGTACGAAATGAATGTAGTTATCTCTGATACTGCAGAATATGGCAACTACCTGTTCGCTAACGCGGCCATTCCTTTATTGGCTGATAAATTAATGCCAAGCATTGGTACAGAGTTAATTGGTAAGCCTTTCGCTGCAGCTAGCAATAGCGTTGACAATAAAACACTTGTAGCCGTTAACAAAGCCATTCGTGAGCATGGCGTTGAAAGTGTAGGCGATACACTACGTGGTTACATGACTGACATGAAAGCCATAGTTGAAGCGGTGTAACCCTTCTAGTAACGAATAGTAAATTGAACGATTTCTGTCGTTAGGTGCTGTAAAAAGCCCTCTTTGCCCAGCCAATTTGGCTGGGCTTTTTTATGGGTGATTTTCTAAAACTCACGTTAAAACAAATTCTTAAAAGGGTGGAAATGCAGGATCAAATTCAGTTTATTGCTAGGATCTGTTACTTATGTGCGACCAATTATTTTACCCGACATGACTAGTTGAACTTTCCAAGAAGAGTTTTCAATAACTGATTTTGTCTCAAACTATGTCCCAATCCTTAAATAAAATAAAAAGAGTGTTACCGAATACATACACCCATTCGGGAGCATTTTTATCTTATAAATCAAAGGTCAAAAATTTAACCATGCCAAATGAGTACAACTTTTTAACAATTTCGGCACTTATCGAATAGCACTGTAGCAAAAAAGAAACATTAAACGATGACTTATTGCCGACATCCCTTACATAGCGCGATCAGCAACATGGCCCACGTATTGCTTATAGGATGATCCCGAACTCCCTAAGTATGTACCCACTAACACAACAGGAAATCCAATGAGCGAAAGAATCACTAGAATGACTAAAATGGGCGATTGGGTATTTGAAGTAAAAATGGTTAGAGCACTCAAAGTAGCCAACCATGGCGATCCCTATTCAGCTGTAGCGATGCTTACAGCAAATGGCGAGCAGATGTACATTGATACACAGCTTACCAAAGACAATGAAGAACTTTCTAAGAGCGACTTCTTAACCATTTACAAGTTCTGCGAATCATTAGATATGAAATATGTATCTTATGACCGGATGAAAAACGGGGTTCGTAGCTCAAAAGTAATTGAGATAGAACCGGCTAAAATTCAGCGTCCCGCTATTCGTTTAGTTAAGTAAACCTTCAGAACTACCCACCACTTCAGAAAATCTTAAAATCGTATTATCGACGTATTGCTTTCATTGTTAAGGATAACAATGAGGCACGTTGCATTGCGCCCCACTGCTTTTAACGACTCCCTTCTTTACCATTACTCCCTCAAAACTGACTACGACTTAATTCTTACTCATAGGAATAATTTTCAGCTCTACCCGACGATTTTTCTGACGACCAGCTTGAGTAGCATTATCTGCGATAGGAGTGTACTCGCCCATGCCCAAGGTAGAAACGCGTCTGTTATCAACACCGTTTTGGACTAAATAATTTTTAACGCTGTTTGCTCGTGCCTCAGATAAACGCTGGTTCATGTCATCTGCGCCGGTATTATCAGTATGCCCTTCTACCATCAATGTAGTTTTTTCATACTTGTTTATCACCAAAGCAACATCCTTAAGTACAGGATAAAAGCTACTGTCAACGCTGGCATTTCCAGAACTGAATGTGATGCTGCCAGGCATGTATAGACGTAAAGTATCACCTTCTCTGTACACTTCTACACCGCTGTCGGCAAGCTCCTCACGGAACTCCTCCTCTTGCTTATCCATGTAATTACCAATGGCTGAACCTGCTAGTGCACCTACCGCTGCCCCCCATACATAACGGCTCTTATCGTTGTCACCAGTGCCTTTACCAATTAATGCACCTACGATGGCGCCGATGCCTGCACCCTTTTGTGTATTCGATGCGCCGCCCATAGAATTCGACGCGCAACCACTTAATACTAGGCCCGATAGCGCTACACCAATAACTAGTTTCTTGTACATCTGACACTCCTTATAAAACGTCTTTGACCTAACTTTGCAACTGCACTTCGCAAGGCAAAATTTATAGTGTGAATTATCCAACTTATAGCTGAACGATATATGAATGATTGAGAGAAAGCAGGAACTGTTCCAATGTAACCCCCGCGTATCATCTTTCGCACCTGGGGTTTAAATTGATTGATTGACTGACTATTAGTTGGGTGAAACTAAGTGTTGCTTTGGGGGCGTTCAGCAAACCAGAAAAACAAAGAGGTGATAACCCCGAAAGCTACGAACCCGACGGCGATAGGGGTCATTGTCCTATCTATAAAGCTACCCACAAATACCGCGACAGGAACTGATACCATGCTACTTAACGACCCTATTATCGCTGCCCCAAGGCCCGCGGTATCCCCCAGAGGTTGCATTGCCATAGAGTTGAGGTTTCCAAATAAAATACCAATGCAAAAGAACGCGGCAAATAAGATGCTGACTAAGCCATATAGTGGCGGAAGGCCTTGATATATTAGGCACATTACAAGTAGCAAAGTGGTAAAACCTAACCAACCAAAGACAGCCCAGGTACACAATTTACGCATGCCTAAGCGCATGACTAACGTACCGTTAATAAATGAAGCAAAGCCGATAGAGAAAGCCAGCAAAGCAAAATACAGAGGAAAAAGCTCGCCTGTATCATAAATCACCTGAAAAACGGTTTGAGAGGCACTGATGTACGCCAGAAAACTCCCAAACACGAACCCCATTGCCAAGGTATAAAACATCACCATTTTATTGCCCAAGATATAGCGACTAGAAATTGAGAGTTGCTTCCAGCTAAAGGGAACGCGTTTATCTTTAGGCAATGTTTCGGGCTGGCGACTAAAATACCAAATACCAGTAAGAAGACCGATCACTAAAAAAGATGAGAATATATGCTGCCAAGAAAACCAAAATAAAATAGCTTGGCCAAAGCTGGGCGCGAGCATGGGTACCAAAATAAACACCATCATGATAAAAGACATCACCCGGGCCATCGCTTCGCCTTTATACTGATCTCGTATAACGGCTAAAGCCGCGATCCGAGGTCCAGACACACCAAAAGCTTGTATTACTCGGCCCACTAAGAGCACGGTCAAAGACTCAGCGAACATACACACAACCGTACCCAAACCAAAAATAATCAGCCCGGTAATGATGGTAAAGCGGCGTCCCTTTGCGTCCGACACAGGGCCGAAATATAATTGGCCAAATGCCATGCCAATGAAAAATAGCGAAACGATTAGGTGCGTATCTTGTGGGTCAGTAATCACCAAATCTAAAGCGATTTGATTCAACGCCGGCAACATGGCATCAATGCTTAAAGCCACCAAAGAAGTCATCAACGCCATCAGAGCCACAAATTCAACTAACCCTAGGGCAGGTTTAACCTTAGCATCAGTAGTAAAGCGGGCGTTGGCCATGAGAATTCCTTTGTTAGACTAAATGATAATTCTATCATCGACTGAAGTGTGACTTGAATGTTTTATCTGCTTTGATGGAAAATTAAGGTAAGAAATAGTGAACAAATTCAGAGGGTGTTGACCTTCATTACACATGTTGTGCTGATATATCTGCGCCATAAAACGAAAAATCTAATAAGGAATAATGATGCTTTGCGTGCTAGTACGACCACCTGCTTTTGTCACAATAAACAGACGCCCATAATCCTTCTCTGATAAATCATCTGCCTTACCGCCCATTGCGCGAATTAAGTCTGGTACAGTATTGCTGTGCCCAACCACCAGCACACTGCTTTGTTGTGCAATCCGCTCTATCAATTCCTTGGGATGGCTAGGATCATATGAATTAATCAGTAAACCTTGTTGCTGTGCACTTTGCGTTGCAGTTTGCATGGTGCGCTTATAATTCGTTGAATACACCGAGGTTAATGGCACATAACGAAAATACTCGGCCAATGCGGCTGCCCGCCTATACCCTATGTCAGTTAATGTGGGATCAGCACCGGTTTTCTTTTCAAAATGACGCACAAAATACCAACGCTGTAGTGATTGGCTCTCAACTAGGCCGCTTGCCGCAAAACTTGCATTGACCGTTGCATTTACTGCCATGCTCAGAACCAATGCAATAAATAATGCTAGTCCCAAACGTAGGAATTTGTCTGTTTTGATCATCACGATCCTTGCTTCGCTAAATCTTTAATTCGGCCATTTCTGAGGCTGTATATCCAACTATGAATGCGTATTTTTTGCCCTCGGGTTTGTGCGTCTTTGAAAATATTGCTGCGACGAATATTATTAGCTTGCTCGATGACATTTAGTTCACACAATCTCGCCGAACGCTGCTCGTCTGAAAGTGTTGTTAGCTCTTCTTTATAGACTGTCGCGATATCTTTTATGTGCCCAAGCCAGTTATCAATTAGCCCCAATTGTTGGTCTCGTAGTGCAGCGTCAATCCCACCGCAGCCATAATGGCCACACACAATGACATGCTTTACGTTAAGTACTTCAATTGCGTATTGCAGAACCGACAAACAATTGAAGTCGGTGTGCACCACCAAATTCGCCACATTGCGGTGAACGAAGATATCTCCAGGCACCAAGCCCAAAAGCTGATTAGCTGGCACGCGACTGTCGGAACAGCCAATCCAAAGATACTCAGGCGTTTGACGCTTAGAAAGCTTGTCGAAAAAGTCTGGGTCAGCTTCTTTCATGCCTTGTGACCAAATTTTGTTGTTCTCAAGTAGCTGTTTTATATCGCTCATACACCCTCGCTGAAACGTTTTATCGGTAACTTACCCATAGCGATAGCATTACCCAAAATGACAAACAGTACCCCAAGCACAGAAGCGAAATACCATTGATACCCTTCAAATAGAGTGGAAACAACCAAGGCCACTATAGGGTACACCAGCGCTACATAAGCAGTTTTGTCAGAACCCATTCGCCGAATCAGTTTCATATATGCGCCAAAAGCTATGACTGAGCCGAAAAGCGTTAAGTAGGTCAATGCCGCGTAATACTGCCAATGACTTGGCAATGTCCATGTTGCGCCGCTTAACAGAGCAAAGGTATAAATACCCAAAGCACCATAACTCATTGCCCAAAAATTCATTTGGATAACAGGCGTACCATAATCAAGAATACGCTCCGATATTACATTGCCAAACCCGGCGAATAAAAATGAAGCCAAAGCTAACGCAATTCCTAAAGCGAGTACCGTATCAGCCTGCACCTGAGAAAACTCAGGATAAAAAATAAAGCCCATGCCTAACATGCCAAATGCCGCTCCAATGACCACTTCCATGCGTATCGGCTTTTTAAGGATGACTCTTCGCAAAACCACATTAATGTAAATCATGCCCGAACTCATCAAAGCCACCAGCGCGCTAATAATGTATTGCTGGCTCAAATACAGCAAACTATATTCTAAGCCATACAAGCACAGTCCTGCAGAAGCCATCTTGATATGTAAGTGAAGGGGTAGGCGCAGCGAAAGGCCTTTTATTACGCAGTAACACCCTAAAATAGCGGCAGCTAAAGTAAACCGAATAGCCACAGACAAAACAGGGTTAATTTCACCTAATTGAAAGGTAATTGCGATCCACGTTGTACCCCATATCAAAGCAACTGTTGAAAACAAGATTGAATTTGACAACTAGATCCCCTGAATCAGATAGCGTTATACTGGCTGGCGATTCTAACTTTAAACGGACAATAAGTGGCGCAATATGAAAAAAATAATAATAAGTTTTGCGGTTTTACTATTGGTACTGTGTGGCGTTTTATTTTACCGCGCTAGCAGCTTTTTTGAGAATAAACAGTACGTAGTCGATACGCCTATGATTCCAGTCACTGTTGATGAGCAAGCCGTGTTATCTCGGTTCAGCAAAGCGATTCAAATCCCTACTATTTCCTTTGACGATCGCAGTCAATTTGACCAAGACGCGTTCATTGCCTTTCAAGATTATCTAAAAGAGAATTTCCCACGGGTTAATCAACACGCTGAACTTACAGTCATCAATGATTTCAGTTTGCTTTACCACCTAAAGGGCAGTGACCCAAGCCTGAAACCTGCGCTATTTATGGGCCATATGGATGTAGTACCGGTCGACGAGGCAACAGCAAACCAATGGGAGCAAGCACCATTTAGTGGCAAGGTGGTTGACGGCACCATTTGGGGCCGAGGCACAATAGACGACAAAATCAGTGTGGTAGCCCTGATGGAGTCAATGGAGATGCTGCTTGAACAGAATATTCAGCCTAAACGCAGCATTTACTATGCATTTGGTCACGATGAAGAAGCCGGCGGAAAAGATGGCGCGCGCAAAATTGCTGACTTTCTAGCGACACAAAATGTCGAGTTCGAATTTGTACTAGATGAAGGCGGCGTAGTCACCCAAGATATGCTGCCCGGTGTGACCGAGCCTGTTGCCGTTATTGGTATTGCGGAGAAAGGCTTCGTTAATTTACGTTTGACGGTTAACGCGCCAGGAGGGCATTCTTCACAACCTCCTGAACATACCGCTGCCGGTATTCTCGCCCAAGCTATTGTAAAAGTAGAAGCAGCCCCATTTGCTACAGACATGCGCTTTATTCAAGATACCTTCAAGCACATAGGTTTCGCGACCGATTTAGCCACTCGATTGCCTATGTCTAACTTGTGGCTGTTTTCGCCAGCAGTTGAAAGTATGATGCTAAAAAGCCCCAGTTCAGCTGCGAGTATTCGCACCACTACGGCGGTCACTATGCTCAAAGGCAGCTCTAAGTCGAATATTTTGCCTACTGAAGCACAAGCAGTGGTGAACTTTAGAATTTTACCCGGCGACACCATAGACAGCGTCACGCAACATATCACTCGCGCCATAGACGACCCCAGAGTCAACATTGAGGCCTTTATGACTAATGAAGCATCACCGGTATCGTCCACCGAAAGCTACGGTTATAAATTGATTGAGCAAACTATTCGTCGCTTAGATCAAAACCTGCTTGTCGCGCCGTATTTAGTCCAAGGCGGAACGGATGCCTCTAATTTTTATGGACTATCGGACAATGTATATCGATTTATGATGGTGCGCCTTAACCCGAAAACCATGAAACGTTTTCACGGAGTAAATGAGCAAATTTTGGTTAAAGATTATATCCAAGCGATTCAATTTTATTACGCAATGGTTGAGCAGGCGGCACAAGGCTAACCTGCTTATCCTGTTAAACCATGTGTAATTTAAGACGACTCGTTAGGGTCGTCTTGGCGCAGTTTACCGGCCGCTTGCTCCTCAAGCTTGCGTTTTTCCGCTTCGCTTGTCTCACCCTCTAATCGCTCAGGCTTCGCTCGGCTTGCTTCGTTCACCCGATAGATATTTTCAGCGCTGGATAAATCTTGCTCATTGGTGATCGAAGCAATGGCTTCACGCTTGCGTAAAAACTGGGTAATTTCCCCAACAATGCCTTGTAGCTCTTGATTGTTCTTGTCCATTTGCATGACATAACGTGGCATTTCCAAGTTTTTAGTACCCGTAGTAGCAAAGGTTGATGTCATGACGCGAGAGGTAATGATCCAAGGTGTAATGGAGCTGCGTACCACGACATTTTCAGAGCGGGTTGAATCATGAATAGACATGCCAGTAGAGACCTTACTTTCGGTAAATGTCCCCTCCGTTTTCATCCACATTAGCAGGCTACTGAATTGCATTTCAGACCAAAATAAATGTGTGCCTCTGGCCAAAATAGTCGCCCCTGCAGAGACGGTTAACCAACTAAACAGCAGAACCAGAAATCCGCTTAGCTGCAAGCCAAATGCTTGCAAAATTACGTCAACCCGAGCTTGGCTTAAGCCGTCCATGTTCATTAGCTGCTGAGCCATAAATTGATACAACTGATATCCATCTTGCACAGTAAAAAAGAATAACAAAGCGCCGACAAATATCATGACTTGCGCGGCAACCGTTGCCAGAAGGCGAAACGCTTTAAACTTCTCGCTAAAGGTTAACTGACTGTACTCTGGCTGCGTTTCAATAAGCAATTTTCCCTTAAAACTGCCCTTGCCTTGGCTTTGCTCTTGTAGCTTAGGATCAAATTCTTGATACATGCGATTGGGAATTTCTTTATAGCGACGATTAGCTAAAACGATGTTTTCAATATTGATAAATATTTCGTTCGGATGCACCGACTCTTGTAAATTTTCACGAAATTCACTTACTTCTGTGCTCGGGTTTGCCAGCGCTAAACGCTCACGTATCATGACCCAGGACAAAGCGATAACAGCCAAGACGAGTACGATCAGTAGCAATAAGTTCCACCATGCATCGAACGCTACAACATCGGCTAGTACCTGCTGAACATTCTGAGCTGTGCTGCCATCCAATTGGTTGTAAGCAAAACCGATGGCAATCGGCACCACTATGGCAAACACGAGCAATTTCGCTAGGCTGGCAGCCGTCTTCGCTTGTAACTTGCGCATGTTCGGCGCGGCTAGTGAATGCGATGTGCCTCGCCACTGGGCAATCAAATACACTAGCAACAATACAGATAGAATAGGGGTAATAATGACACCCGCATTACCCACTAAGCCAGATGCCGATACAAAGTAAGCCGCGCCAAATGCGATCAACCCAACGATGGTAGCACACACTAAACCGCCCAACTCCTGTACAAAATTACGGATCGGGTAGGGGCTAAATATTAAGCGAGGCAATAGGGTATGAATAAGGCGCGCAATCCAGCCTTCTGGCTCAGTAAAGGTGGCATTTTTTCGCCCCATTAACATGGATTCTAATTCTTGTGCGTCATAGGCCGTTTGCAAGCGTTCACGCTGGGCGTTTTGCTTTTCACTCGAATTATGATTGTAAGCAAGAGAAGTAGGCACGGAGCGCCCAACAAAATACTTAAACAGTTGAAACAAACCTATACCGGCATGCCGCAAGCCCAAGGTAAGAAGCGCTAAACCCAGTAATGCATTCACCCAAGCCAACACCATGTCTGTCTTTAAGTCTTCTGCCACGCCTAAAAGCGCAATGACCCCAAGTACGACAATCGCCACACCACTGACCGCCTTAGCCAAACCTTCAGGTTTAAATGGGTTACTGATCCCTAAGGTATTGGTACCAAAATCATATGCCATTGCAATACATCCTTTTAAATGTTCGTAGTTTTTGTACTATTTTTCAGAAACTTAAAGACTATTGACTGTCGATACAAGTCTTAGTTTCATTAAGACTAATAAAGACGGGTGCCGGGCGCTAATACGAGAGTCTAATCGCAGCGACAATATAATTGAGACTCAGTTGAAAGAATGAGGTGCTTAATTTGAGATGGTTCACATGAGGTGGGCATAGAACACAACCACCTCGAATATTAGAAATTAAGATGCTTTGCGCGTAGCAAGTAAAGCTGCATATGCGTCTGCAAACCCTTCAAGTGACAAAGGTAAGGTCAGTTGCTTACTTTTTTCTAACGCGAATGCGATTTTTGCGACTTGACCACCACGCATTTCCGCAAACAAAGTTTTATCGATTTTAATCACGCTTTGACATGCCACAGATGTGCACTGAGACAAGGCAACTTGAATAGCGTTGTTATCATCAATCTTAATGCCAACGCCGCTGCTTTTATTCAAATTTGGCGGCATACGCAGCATTAAAACGGGAAAGCTGTTCGACATAGAGAAATTTATGTTGGCACCCAGCAAGACCTTCGTTCCCTCAGGATCCATCGCCACCAACTGACTAACAGAACAATTTCCGTGCTCGCCACACAGTAAACTCCACGAACCAAAATTCTGCTTACTCTGTGCTTGTACCGCACTAGAAATGCTTATGCCAAGAATAAAAAAAGCAAAAATAAAACGCATTACACAACTCCGTTTAGGCAAAAAAAAGAGGAGCCATCGCTCCTCTTTTCAATCGATAAAGTCTTAAGCGCGACGCTTTCTTGCGCGTAAGAATACCAACAAAGATAACGCGAAGATACCAAGCCCAGCAGGTGCAGATACCGCCTGAGGGTCGTCAACAAATTCGGTAATTGCATTTTGGTTCATGTTAATTGTACCAGCTGCATCAAAGGTCAATGCGGTTACAAATGCATTGGGATCCGTTGGATCTACCATTTCTGAAGTCTCAATACCAAGAATACGGAAACGGTCAACCGCGGTGGTGAAGTCAAACGTTACACCTCCAAGCAAATCTTCCCCAGTATCGTACCAATCCATCAAGGCGGCATCCCACAACCAAAGGTCATAAACATCATCGCCAAAACCAGTAGGTAACATAACCGAGGTAATGCTGGGGCCGCTATTGACGATATAGTCATAACCAACCGCTACATCTGGGTCGATAAAAATCGGTGTTTCAGGCTCGATAATAACGAATTCAAAGTTGTAGTCAGTTGGTGTTTCAGGATTAATTACTGGAATAAGCGGGTTTTCAGCGTTGTCACCCGGTAATTCACCGTCACGAATGGCAAATTTCCAAATACCTGCCGTACCTGTGTTGCTGTCAGCTGTATCTAAGTTTACGACTTCACCAGTGCGTGAACCTGGAAGAGTGAAGAAGTTTACGCCATCACCAGCATCATAACCCGCTTGAGCAGGTGTACCACCAAGGCCGTTCTCACCGTCTGAAGCACCGCCAGTAGTCCAGTTAATGTCTTCATAACGGAACTCCACATCGAAGTTGCCAGCACCGGTGTCAGCACGGTCAATTAGGACTAATTGAAAGGTATTCGTTAGCGAGCTATCTGAAGGGTAAAAACCTACACCATCCCAAGTGATAACCATAGTTTCAGCATTAGGCGAGCCAATAAACACGTCACCACAGTCGTCACAGCCTGTGTCTACATCAGCCCAGAAAGGAGCGATCATAGCAATCGTATTTAAATCAGCGGGCATTGGAATATCATCATTTTCGGTTGTGATAAATGCTGGATTAGTTTGCGCTTGAGGCATATCAATACAATCGACACCACAATCGCCACCGCCGTCAAAGTCATCATCTCCAATCAAAGTGTTGGGGAATGGGTCTGGTGTGAACTGACCAACAGCACCATTAAAGCTAATATTGCCGTTATTGTTTACGTAGAAAGAGTTGTGACTACGCCCGAAAAAGTTAACGCCCGAGTCAAAACCTAAGCCTTCATAATCGTTGAAGAAAATTTCACCACTTGATCCATCATCATTTTTTTCTAGTGCTATTTGGCCAAAACCTGACTCACCTGCACCCTCCCAACCTTCCAGTAACACACTTGCGTTTGCCGAGAGAGAAGAAATACTGGTTGCCATAACACCACTGAGGGCAACGGCCTTTACTAACTTCTTGAAATCAAACATTTATTACATCCTTTTGTTTACACCGAAATCATTCAGGGATGCGCGATAGCAATTACTAGACCACAAGGTAAAAAATTATAAAAAACAAATAGTTATCGAAAATAGCGAGAGTTAGTAGATTCGAAATGTAAAATTATTTGACAGTTTTCGTAAAGTGTGAGGTTAATTAAATACTCTTTGAGCAGGATTTAGGTAACAGAAAAAGCCAAGACAAGTGCTTGGCTTTAGTAACTCATTGACGGTTAATGTAATTTCAGTTTTGGCCCAACAAATTTGCTCACTCTGCGACTCAGCATGGTTAAGGTTGCTTTTAACCATCCATGTACTGCGAACTGGTGCATACTGTAGAGTGAGGTGTACACCAAGCGCGCTAGCTTACCTTCCACAAACATGCTGCTGTTAGACAGGTTACCCATTAAGCTGCCTACTGTGCTGTACTTACTCAAGTGAACAAGCGAACCATAATCACTGTATTGATAGTTTTCAAACTCCTTACCTTGGAGTTGATTAACTATATTTTTGTACACTGTCGATGCCATTTGATGAGCAGATTGCGCTCGAGGGGGTACCCAAGTACCGTCTTCTTGCTGAAACGCACAGCAGTCACCTAGCACGTATATGTCTTGGTGGTTTTTAGCCCTTAACTGCGGATCGACCAAAATTTGTTGCGCGCGATTGGTTTCAAACATATCGAGCTCTTTAATCAGATTAGGCGCTTTAACACCTGCTGCCCATACCATTAAATCTGCTTCGATGAGTTCGTCATCAGCAGTGACAAATCCATTTTTCTCAGCCCTTGTCACTTTTGTATCTTCATACAGCTTTACGCCAATTTTTTGTAACGCGTTTTTGGCTGCATAGGCGATGCGCTCCGGCAGTGCTGGCAATATTCTGGGGCCCGCTTCAATGATCGAGATCTCTAGGCGTTGGGCCGACATGGCAGGCATACCATAAGCCCGGGATAAATTTGCAACATGATGTAATTGTGCTGCTAACTCAGTACCCGTTGCGCCAGCTCCGACAATCGATACTCGTAGCATCGATTGTTGAGTATTGGGCTGGTTGACCTTCAGCATTTGGTTGAGCAACGCACGATGAAAACGCTCAGCTTGCTCTAAAGAATCCAAGAAATAGCTGTGCTCTTTCACGCCTGGCGTACCAAAGTCATTACTCACACTTCCAACCGCTAATACGAGTATGTCGTACTCAATACTGCGCTCAGGCAGGATCAGCTGGCCTTCTTCATCATAAAGTGCGTCCAGCGCTATCGATTTATTTTGCTCATCGATACCTTTCAATGTGCCTTGCTGAAATTCATATTTAAGACGACTAGCATGAATGCGATAATCCACTCCATCGGAGTTTTTATCGATAATGCCAGCCGCCACTTCGTGTAAAAGTGGCTTCCAAACATGTGTTCTGACCTTATCGACCAAGACCAGCTCCACAGCTGCGTGCTTACGACAATAGCGGCTTAGTTGAGCAACTAACTCAAGACCACCCGCCCCGCCGCCTACAACGACTATTCGTTTCATAAAAATTACCTTTTAAAGTTGCGATAGAATAGGGTTTAACCTTGCCATGGGCTGAAGACATGAAAAACAGCGCAGAAGATTGGAATAAGCAGCTGGTGGAACAAGCAGCGAAGAATTGGCTAAGGAAAGATACAGAATCATCAGTTGTGATTAAACATCTGATTTTAAATGAATAAAGGGTATCAAAAATGAACAGAGAAGAGGTAAGCAAGTACACACTAACTCTTTGCTGTATGGCGAAAAAATAACTGTTCATCGAAGACGAAATGATGGCGCTCAGAGCGTATATCGGCCGGAAAATGTTGGTGCGCTTAGTGATAACGGCCCAAACAGCGCCCTTATCATTCACAGATAGCCTGACTCGAAAAAAAGTAAGCAGCAGCGGCGCTAACACTTTGTACACAGTAAACTCCAAGTGAAGCAGGGCCCGAGTTGTGAGCCCTGATCATATTTATAAAAAGCGCTAATCTAATAGGCTATTGAAATAGCTACCCGCGTACTTCACCATCACCCAACACAATAAATTTTTGAGTGGTTAGCGACTCAGCGCCCATTGGTCCGTAAGCGTGTAATTTACTTGTCGATATACCAATTTCTGCGCCTAAGCCTAATTCGCCGCCATCCGAGAAACGCGACGAGGCGTTAGCCATCACCACGGCTGAATTCAAAGTACGAATAAACTGCTGTGCTCGGCTGAAGTCTTGTGTGGCAATCACCTCTGTATGCCCTGAACTGTATGTTTCAATATGCTCAATCGCAGTATCAAAATCATCTACTATACGCACTGCGATTTCCATCGCTAAGTACTCAGCATGCCAATCATCTTGTGTAGCAAGAGATGCATTATCGAAATATTGTAGGCTTCGCTCACAGCCATGAACCTTAACCTTATGCTCGTTAAATAACGCTTTCACCTTCGGCATAAACGTTGGAGCGATATCTTGATGCACTAACAAGGTCTCAAGTGAGTTACATACGCCTGTGCGCTGAGTTTTGCCGTTCTTTAGTAGGTTGAGTGCCTTATTTTCATCAGCGGCATCATCCACATATAAATGACACACGCCCTTGTAATGCTGAATCACAGGTATTCTGCTATTTTCGCTTACAAATCTAATCAGACCTTCACCACCCCGTGGAATAATCAAATCAATATCTTCGTTAAGGGTCATCAGTTCATTCATGACTGCGCGGTCAGGATTTGGCACAACAACCACTGCAGCGGGGTCAATTTCGTGCTTCTCTAAGGCGTAACTGATACACGCGGCAAGCGCCAAGTTCGAATGTAGGGCTTCTTTTCCGCCGCGTAATACAACGGCGTTACCGGCTTTTAAGCATAACGCTGCGGCATCAATAGTCACATTCGGGCGAGACTCGTAAATCATAGCGATCACGCCTAAGGGAATACGCATTCGCCCTACTTGGATGCCGCTCGGCATTTGTTGCATATGGTCAATACTGCCCACGGGGTCTGCTTGCGCTGCGATATCAAAAACCGCATTTGCAATACCTTGGATGCGCTGCGGCGTCAGTAATAAACGATCAAGCATGGCATCGTCCAAATTGTTATCTCGCCCTGCTGCTAAATCCTTTTCATTGGCTACAATAATGGTTTCAGTTTGGCCCAACATCCGCTCTGCGATGTCTTTTAGCAGTGTTTCTTTTTGAGTGGCAGACAGTTTAGCTACCTGACGCGAGGCAATACGTGCCGCTTTGGCCGCTTGAGCGATTGAAAATTCCATTCTTAAACACCTTTTAAATTGATAACAAACTTCGTTGAACCGCGATAGCTAGAGTAAAACCAAATCGTCACGATGAATGGCAACCTCACCCGATGAATAACCCAGAATAGGTTCGATTCTATCGCTTCGTTGCCCCTTTATTTGCTGCAACTCACTATTGCCATATAGGGAAAGGCCTTTCCCTATTATCTGGTCTTTGAACCGAATATCAACCGCTTCACCGGGTTTAAACGCCCCTAAGACACTGGTAATACCTGAAGGAAGCAGCGAAGCGCCTTTATGGATCAGCGCCTTCTGAGCACCCTCATCAATGACTAACGTACCTTTTGAGCGCAACGTATGCCGTAACCACTGATTACGAGCACCGTCTTGGTTTTTCATGGGCAAGAATAACGTTCCCGGCTGCTGCCCTTGAGCAAGTTGCTCAAACACATCTGGATTGCGGCCGTTGACGATTAACGTTTGGATCCCACTTTTAGCACACTTCTCGGCGGCCTGAATTTTGGTGCGCATGCCTCCAGTACCCACACTTGTACCGGCTCCACCGGCTAAGTCATGAATACTTTGATCAATCTCATGTACCGTCGGAATGAACTTGGCAAGTGGGTTTTGCCTTGGGTCTGCTTCATACAAGCCATCAATATCAGAACAAATAATCAAAGTATCAGCTTGGGCAACTAACGCGGTATAAGCCGCTAAGTTATCATTGTCGCCTACTTTTAATTCATTAATAGCAACCGTGTCGTTTTCATTCACGATTGGTAGCGCATTGTTACGCAGCAGTTCTCGTAACGTGTTTTTGATATTGACGTAGCGCGTGCGATTATGCAGATCATCAGACGTCAGCAAGATTTGTGCGCAGTCGAAATCAAATAAACGCGCCCAATTCGCCATCATATGCGTTTGCCCAATCGCAGCCATCGCCTGCTTTTCAGCGATCGATGGGTGATGTTTATAGCCAATTTTACCGCGTCCAGCTGCAACACTACCTGAAGAGACTAAAATCACCTCTTTCCCCTGAGCGCGGCTGGTCACAATAAATTGCGCTATGGGTAACAAGTATTTACTACTACACGCTTTGCCGTCAGGGGCGATAAGGGCACTACCGACTTTGATAACGGCCCGTTGCCACGAGAGTTGTGACATGAGAAATCCTACCGAGTTAATATGCCTTTAGAGTACGACAAACCCGCCTAGAAACAAGCATTAGTCGTTATAAGCTATGGTCTTTTAGGAAGAAATTATATTTATCAGATAAACCCGCTAAAATACCAATCTCACAATTTGAAGGTAAAAGTCAGCTTATGTGTACAATTTGCTTACAATGTTATTGTGCGCGATTGTTCACGTGTTCAAGATTTGCTGATTTTTTTGTTATATTATCACCTTCGTGTTGGAAAATAATAACGAATTCAATGCAGCTCGAAATACAAAATCAGGGAATCAAATGTTTAATAAAATAGTCACTACAGCGTTAATTTCGCTGTTATCGATCAGTGCTGCGAATGCCGCTATCGAACAAACCAAAGGCGACTTTAAAGATAAGTTCCGCCAGTTAGATGAGTCACTTCCTACGCCAAATGTATACCGAAACGCCGCTGGGCAACCGGGGCATCAATATTGGCAGCAAGCTGTAGACTACAAAATTAAAGTGCATTTAAACGAGGAAAAGCGTCGTTTAGAAGCCAGTGAAAGCATTACTTATAAAAATAACTCGCCTGACACGTTAAGATATTTGTGGCTGCAGTTAGATCAAAATAAATTTAGAAATGACTCCATGTCAGCTATGACGACCACCTTTGGTGGTATAGGCGCTCGTGGTCCTGCTACTCAAGGCGCGACCAGCAGTAAGCCTGCACAATTGAGCTTAGCCGCATTGCGACGAGACCAATTCGTGGCCGATCATGAACTTGGCTACGACATCCAAAAAGTCGTTGATTCTACTGGTTCTAAGCTGCACCACGTTATTGTCGGCACGAACATGCGTATCGATTTGGCACAGCCTTTAGCGCCTGGAAAGTCTGTCGATTTTGCGATTGATTTTGCCTACAACATAGTGGAAGAAGATGCCGTATCGGCTCGTTCTGGTTATGAGCACTTCCCTGATGACGAACGTGATGGCGGCAATGATATCTTCTTACTTGCCCAGTGGTTCCCACGTTTACATGCTTATACCGACTATGAAGCATGGACCAACAAAGAGTTTATTGGCCGCGGTGAATTCACTCTCGAATTTGGTGATTATGATGTTGAAATGACCGTTCCAGCGGATCACATCGTAAGCTCTACAGGTGTGCTACAAAATCCTAAGCAAGTACTTACTTCAACTCAGCGTAAACGTTTGAAAGAAGCTGAAACCGCAAAACGTCCTGTGTTTGTCGTAACCGCTGATGAAGCATTGGAAAATGAAAAGGCCGGTACCAGTAAAGAAAAAACCTGGAAATTCAGTGCTCAAAACGTACGCGACTTCGCATGGGCATCGTCACGTAAGTTCATGTGGGATGCCAAAGGTCATCCACAAAAAGGTTCAGAGCAGTCATTAGTCATGGCGATGTCTTTTTATCCTAAAGAAGGCGGCGATTTATGGAAGAAATATTCGACTGAATCAGTAGTGCATACATTAGATGTGTACTCTCGCTTTTCATTTGATTATCCCTACCCGACGGCGCAGTCGGTCAATGGTCCTGTCGGTGGTATGGAATACCCCATGATTTCATTTAACGGCCCGCGTACTGAATTACAGGACGACGGCAGCCGTACCTATTCTCAGGCTGAAAAGCGCTTCTTGATCGGTGTCGTTATTCACGAAGTAGGACATAACTACTTCCCAATGATTGTTAACTCAGATGAGCGTCAATGGTCTTGGATGGATGAAGGGTTAAACAGCTTTTTAGATGGCGTTGCTGGTCGCGAATGGGATCCAACAATTCCTTGGGGTGTGGAACCGCGTGATGTAGTAGGTTACATGAAATCTTCATCTCAGGTGCCTGTGATGACCCAATCTGATAGCGTATTGCACCTTGGCCCTAACGCGTATACCAAACCAGCCGTGGCCCTTAATATATTGCGTGAAACTATTCTTGGCCGTGAGCTATTTGATTTTGCTTTTAAAGAATACGCCCAACGCTGGATGTTTAAGCGCCCAACACCGTCAGACTTTTTTCGCACCATGGAAGAAGCCAGTGGTGTTGATTTAGATTGGTTCTGGCGTGGATGGTTTTACACCACAGATCACGTTGATATCTCCTTGGATAAGATCTCTAAACTGCGTTTAGATACCAAAAATCCAGACATCGATTTTGATCGTCAGCGCCAAGAAGAGTTAGATAAGCCTCTGTCTTTGACCGACGAGCGTAATAAAGCCGAAGGTAAAGAGCTTTGGGTTGACAGATTCTCTGACATTACCGACTTCTATGACGAGAATGATCGCTTCACAGTGACCAACAAAGAACGTAATAAATACAACAAATTCCTAAAAGACCTTGAGCCTTGGGAACGCACAGCATTTGATCGTGCCGTCAAAGAAGACAAAAACTATTACGTGCTTGATTTCTCAAACAAAGGTGGCTTAGTCATGCCAATCATTCTTGAGCTTACCTTTGCCGATGGCAGCAAGGAGAATCAATATATCCCAGCTGAAATCTGGCGTCGTACCCCTAAAGCGGTGAGCAAATTGATCGTGACTGACAAGGACAAAGAATTGGTTAGCGTTTCAGTCGATCCGCGTTGGGAAACCGCTGACGTTGATGTAAGCAATAATGATTACCCTCGTAAGATTATTCCTTCACGTATCGAAGCGTACAAAGCGAAGAAGAGTACCAAAAAAGTGTCTCGCGATATCATGCAAGACATCAAAACTGAGCTTAAAAGCGATGACGAAGACGAGAATGACGACTAGTCATGCCTAAATTGTTCATACGTACCTTAACCGCCTTGTTGCTGATAGCAACAAGTGCGGTTTTTGCACATCAACAGAAAACAGCCATTAGTACCGTGTTGTTTAATCCTCGCACTGAAAACATAGAAGTGATGCATAGGTTTAATCTGCATGACGCAGAGCATGCTGTACGGCATATTTTTGGTAAAAATGCAGACATTATTGGATCAGCTAAAACGCAACAACAATTTAGCGATTACGTGAGCAAGCGCTTTGCTATGAGCAAAGAAAATGGCCAATCGATACCACTTAAATCCGCTGGCTTTGAAATAGAAGGTAAATTCTTCTGGGTGTATCAAGAAACAGCTGAACCCGAGCAATTGGATAACCTAGTGATTAGCCACAACGCGTTGCGTGATCTATGGCCCAGCCAAATCAATACCATCAATGTAGAAGGTAAGGGCGATATTCAAACCCTGACTTTTGAAGATTCTATTGAGCTTTTAAAGGTTGAGTTTGAGCATCATTGATTAAGTCAAACCCATAACATACCAAACACCAATGCCCGAAAGTTCCAACGGGCATTTTTATATCTCACCAAATACATTTCCCGTGTATTCTATAAACAATTACCTACATTCTAAGAGACATCAATGGCAACACTTTCTGGTCAACCAGGAGCAAAAAGAACCGAACCTGCGGTTTGGTTACTTTTCTTAGGCGTTTTATACACGCTCTATTTCACCCAAAGTTTATTGATGCCTCTGGTCGTTACTTCACTTATAGCGCTGCTTTTGAGCCCACTTGTCGCTGCGCTACAAGGTTTACATATTCCTCGAACAGTGTCTGCATTTTTACTTGTTTCAACCTTGATAGCGCCTTTTACGTTTCTTGGCGCAGAACTAGCTGAGCCAGCACAAAAATGGGCCAAGTTAGTACCGGAGTTGACCCAACATGTTACCGAGCAACTCGATTCGATCAGTGATGCTATGGAAGGTGAAAACGAAAGTAACCTACCGGCTAAAGCCGATGATGAAGAATTTAGCTTCTTCGGTTTATTCAAAAATAAGGCAGAACAGAGGCCCGTTGAGAAAGATGAAAACGTGATGTCTCAACGCTTAAAGCAAGGGGGGTTAGAGATCATGCTCTCTGTGCTATCAAGTACCCCTTTAATATTGGCTCAGCTAATGACAGGGGTTATTTTAACACTTTTCTTGCTTATTTTTGGCCCTCAACTATTTGAAGCGTTTATCCAGCACTTTCCGAAAATTACCGATAAAGATCAAGCGCGATGCTTAGTGGCGACCATTCAAAAAGAATTATCTCGCTACATAGTGACCGTCAGTATTATCAACGCCGGTCTTGGTCTGAGCACGGCTTTTGTGCTGTACTTAATCGGCATTGAAGATGCGCTTCTTTGGGGGGTATTGGCAGGTCTATTAAACTTTATTCCATATGTAGGTTCACTTATTGGAGCAACCATTTTAACCCTAGCAGGCCTAGTTCAGTTTGGCGTGCAGGTGACTGCGCTTATTCCTCCAGCCGTTTATTTTGGGTTAAATCTTATTGAGTCTCAGTTTATTACTCCTACTGTGCTAGGTCGTAATATGCAGCTTAATCCGCTTATCGTTGTCTTGTGGTTGTTGGTCTGGGGCTGGTTGTGGGGTGCAGTCGGCGTTTTGTTAGCAGTACCTTTGTTAGTGTGTATAAAGTTAACACTGGACCAATTAAATATCTGGACTCACTGGTTAAAAATCATCGAAGCGAAAAGCCACTAAGCCATTGTAAAAATTGATTCAGATCAATTCTGCCCCTCAGCGATCCGCTAGCATTACGTTATCAAATCATTGAGGGGAAATAATCATGATGGCATTAATATTAACCGATCCGGTTGCTTGGGGCTCAATTCTTGGCATAGGCGTAATCGTGGCGTTGTGTTGTTATTACGCTTACCTTTTCGTGCATAACACTATCGAAAATCGCTAAGCTTAATTATGCTTGGTTATGTATTGAGAACGGCAATACCATAGCGCGTTCAGATTTTGGATTGCCAATCATTTCGTCATAGGGTGACAAGTGAATCAACTCAGCATGATTAACGCAGCATTCACTTAGCGCGTCGCGGATATGCTCCGTGCTTCTAAATGACATTGGCCTATGCGTCGACTTGTCATACACCACGCCTTGCTTGCCTGCTATGGTTAAGCGCAATATATAAAGGCTCATGTCGTGAGACTCAACTGAGGCCACCTCAATGTTAGGTTTGTTTGACATAATGTCTTGTAACATATACTTAAGCATAATGACTCCAGTGAGTATGACCTTAAGCACATGCCAAGATCGTTTTGCAGTTGATGGCTTTTTTACTCACATAGGATGAAGTCAGATCATCCAGTAATCGCCATATTTTCTTTTTGCTCAACGATGTTGGTGTATTCTTTCTTTAAGCTCGGCCACATAGCAATACTCAGCACAGTAAAAGATGAAATGCTTAACATTAGCCATAAAGGGATCGGCTGAGTCGCGAGCACACTTATTAACACTACGTATTTTGCTACCTCTAGCCACCAACCTGATACTTTCATCGCCAATACTTCACCTACTGACAGACTGGCGAATATGACCCAAGCAATTACGAGTACCTGTTGCATAAGCGCTAATTGGGTAATATTTAGTAAAAATACTAAGCCTATAAAAGTCGTTAGCCCATGCTGTAACAGTGCATAAGTTTTACGTCGTGTTGAAATGGCTATGTCGAACTTTTTAAAACGCGTTAAATCTACCCGCCCCAGAGGATAATCGCGCTCCATATCAGCGGGGCGCCAACCAGTTTTACCAAACCATACTTTGAATTTGTCTGACCACGCTTTGGTTCGCCAGCTATCCTTTATGAGTTGCTGATAAACATGGGTATTGGCATAGATAGGGTTCCAACTGTGTAGCGCTTTGCGGATCCCGTAAATAGGGGGCTCTTCGTCCAACTCATCTTGAAATGAGCCGAACAACCGATCCCATATAATGAAAACTCCCCCGTAATTACGGTCAATATAGATCTGGTTTTGCGCATGATGAGCTCGATGATTAGAGGGTGTTACGAATATCCATTCCAACCAGCCTAGCCTGCCAATGTGACGTGTGTGCACCCAAAACTGATAAATAAGATTGAGTGAGCCCACGGTAAGCAGCAGCATCGGGTCGACACCGAGAAAGGCTAGGGGTAGGTAAAATATCCAACTTAAAAAACTGCCGCTCGTTTGTCGCAAGGCGGTGGTGAGGTTGTACTCTTCACTAGAGTGGTGCACCACATGAGCGGCCCACAAAATACTCATTTCATGGCCAAACCTGTGATTCCAGTAATAGCAAAAGTCATAAAGCACAAATGCAATCAGCCCTAGCCAGATGTTATCTCCCAAGGTGAAAAGCGCATAGTTATCATATAAGACCACGTACAAAGTAAAGGGCACTAAGGCTTTCAAAATTCCGAACATACGGCTTAACACTCCCGCCGTTAAGCTATTAATCGCATCATTAGTCCGGTAGTAATCTGTTTTTCTGAAATACTCAGCCACTAGCTCTAAAGCAATCAATAAAAAGAAAAAGGGTATGGCGTAAATTATATAACTCATTGCATTGCTGCCTAAACGAACTTATTTCGACTAATACCTTCTAAATTAAGGTGTTCGATGCTCGTTAGCAACATTTTATTAATAAAGTTCAACAACGCCATAATTCAAAAGATTATGAGAACAGAGTTTAACAAGGTTGCAGCCTGTCAGATTAATACCCACTCCATTAAATAATTAGCCACTCAGCGAAAATTAATGGAATTGGTATAATTTCAACGAATTGAGATATATAGCCCTTGATAGATTGATCTTTTATCACAACACTATAAGTTAGCCAGTATAAAGCGAAGGCTCTTGATAAAGTGCAAATGTGCACAGTCACAGTTCCAGGCCAAGTTGATGCCTCTAAAGGAGTTTTTATGAGTGAAGAAGACGTAAAAAATAAATCATTAGTGCCTTATGTAGCGATCGCGGTTGTATTAATCGTAGTGATTGGCGCTGTGCTTTTCTGGCCTGCTGACAAACCAGTTGAGCCTGAGCCTCCGGTTGAAGTGCCTGTTACCACTATTCCTGAAGTTGCTCCATTACCTTTGCCAGAAGAAGAACCTATGGCACAAGAGCCAGAAGAACTGCCTGAGCCAGAAGCAACACCTGAGCCTATCCCTGAGCCGGAGCCACTTGATACCAGCGACGGCGCAGTCAAAACCGAACTATTAAAATTGTCAGATTATGGCGAGCTAGCACGTTTATTGGTGAATGACGACTTGCTACAACGCTTTGTTATTACCACCAACAATTTGGCAGATGAAGAATTACCCGCGAATCATCAGGTATTAAAAAAGCCTGAACAGACGTTCCGCACTTTTCAACAAGCAGACAAAGAATGGATAGACCCAGCTAGCTACAAGCGTTATACCCCTTATGTTGATGTACTTGAGTCACTTGATCCTGAGTCGTTAGAGCAGCTTTATCAAGAATACAAGCCCGCTATCAACGAGATATTTGCAGAGATCAGCAGTCCTGGGCAGGATTTCGATGACACTCTACTCGATGCCATCGACTTATTACTTGATACGCCAGAAGTGCCTGTTCCTGTCGAGGTTTATACTGACAGCGTCATGTTCAAGTTTAAAGATGAGCGTTTAGAAGCCTTAGCGTCACCCCAAAAACAATTACTGCGCACCGGTCCTGAAAATATGCGCCGTATTAAAGCCAAACTGCGAGAGCTTAAGACCGCTATCGCTGCAGATCAAGAATAGGTTTCAGTCAATATGGACTTAGCAACACTACAAAAGCAGCTTGGCGATCAACAAGGCAAGCTGCCACCGGTTGATAAGTGGAACCCAGATTTTTGTGGCGATATGGATCTCGTCATAAAGCACGATGGGAGCTGGTTTTACATGGGTACGCCTATCGGTCGAAAAGCGTTGGTGAAACTGTTTGCTAGTGTGTTGAAAAAAGAGGGTGACCAATACTTTTTGGTCACCCCAGTAGAAAAGCTCGGTATTACAGTAGAAGACGTACCTTACGTGATCACCCAATGGGAACAACAAGGTGATTTACTGCTATTTACGACTCAAACTGAAGAGCAAATAATCGTTAGCGCGCAAAATCCTGTTGAACTCAAACAAGACAGCAAAAATAACCTTGCTTTGCCTTATATCAAGGTAAGGCGCAATCTATGGGCGCGATTGCATCAAAACGTTTACTACCAATTAATTGAACAAGCCGAGCAAGAAGACGACGCCTTGTTTATCAGTAGTGGGGATTATCGTTTTTGCCTAGGTAAGCTCTAATTACCCTGCGTTTTTACCCCTTCGAGTTGACTTTTGCTCATTGAAATCATTGTTTTGTAGATGGCTTATCGAAATAATATTTTGTTAACATTTAGTGCCCAGCATCGTTTTGACCTGCCGACCTTATTCCCCTAATCTGAACACTCACTAGCTAAAACGAGAATAATACTATGCGAGTTTCAATGATCAGCGTTGCCTTAGCCGCTTCGCTGATATGCACCCAAGCCCTAGCGGCCACCTATATACAAGCAGGCAAGCTTATCCCCGCCAATTCAGACAGGGTAATGAGTGAAGTGACCGTAGTGGTCGATGGCAATAAAATCAGCAAAATCCATCAAGGCTATATTTCCGGCGGCGAACAAGATGAACTGGTCGATCTTAAAACGCACACCCTTATGCCTGGCTTGATGGATATGCACACCCACGTTACCTCGCAACACAATGGTCCATCGAGTTACATGGAGCGCTTTACCCTAAATGAAGCCGACTATGCCATAAAAGGCGTTCAGTACGCCAAGCGTACACTTCTCGCGGGTTTCACCACTATTCGCAACTTAGGCGATGGTTATAACGAGTCGGTAGCCCTACGCAATGCGATCAACAAAGGTGTCGTGGAAGGCCCACGTATTTTTACCGCGGCAAAATCAATTGCCACAACGGGTGGGCATGCTGACCCGACCAATGGTACAGCAAAGAAAATTCAAGGTGACCCAGGCGCCGCTGACGGCGTAATTAATGGCGTAGCCGAGGCACGTAAAGCCGTTCGTCAACGCTATAAAGACGGCGCAGACTTAATCAAAATCACGGCCACTGGCGGGGTTTTATCTGTCGCTAAAAGTGGTCAGAATCCGCAGTTTATGGACGATGAATTAAAGGCTATTGTTGATACCGCTAAAGATTATGGTATGACAATCGCCGTTCATGCCCACGGTAAAGAAGGCATGGAGCGCGCGATTGAAGCAGGTGTGACATCCATCGAGCATGGCACCTACATGGACAAACAAACCTTCAAACTAATGAAAAAGCATCAGACTTACTATGTTCCTACAGTGATGGCTGGTAATTGGGTAGCTGAGAAGGCCAAAATTGATGGTTTCTTTCCAGAGTTAGTACGCCCCAAAGCCGCGACTATAGGGCCTCTGATTCTACAAACGTTGGCTAATGCACATAAAGCCGGGGTTAAAATTGCGTTTGGTACGGATTCAGGTGTATCCGCTCACGGTGATAATGGCTTAGAGTTTGTGCTTATGGTCGAAGCAGGCATGAAACCCATAGAGGCTATTCGAGCTGCAACCTATCATGGCGCAATATTAATCGACCAACTCGATTCTTTAGGCACCATAGAAGATGGCAAGTTAGCAGATTTAGTCGCGGTATCAGGTGACCCGCTAGACGATATCAAAAGGATGCAGCAGATCAGCTTTGTGATGAAAAACGGCCAGATATATAAAACACCTGAAGCATAGAAATTGAGAACCATCGGGTTGGGTTGCCTTAATAAGAATATAGCGCGGCACGCTCAACTCGGTGACTTATTTGAATCCCTTAGCGCCACAACACTATTTATCACTTTGGAGCGACACATGAAATTGAGCAAACTAGCATTAACTGTTTTGACTGCCAGCAGTTTTTTATTTGCAGGCTCGGTAATGGCCGATCAGCACCCCCTTAAAGAAAAAGTCCAGGCCGCTATGGCCAGTGACATAAGAAGCACCCAAGAGACCGCACGGGACGAAAACCGCAAACCCCTAGAAACCTTAGCGTTCTTTGGATTAAAACCTGATATGCACATTGTTGAGCTTATTCCAGGGGGGGGATGGTACACCAAGATATTAGCCCCTGTGGTTAATGAAGAAGGGCAATACTACGCAGCAATAGGCGCAAATCACGTTGGTGACACATTATTTAAAGAGCCTGGATTTGAAAAAGCGAAAGTGACTGCACAAAATGCCCGCTTGTGGCGCGAAGATGGGGCCCGTTTCTATTCTCTTGATGTTGATTCACTCGGTGTAAGCAATATAGATATGGTGCTTACGTTTCGTAATTACCATAATTTTAATGAACAAGGCCGCCGTAAAATGAATGAAGTCGCTTTTGCTGCACTCAAGTCAGGCGGTATCTATGCGGTCGTTGACCATACTGCGCGCCATAACGAGCCAGCGAGTAATGCAAATCGCCGCAGAGTAGACCCAGTGTTAGCCATTCATGAAATTCAGCAGGCAGGCTTTGAGCTGGTGGATGTCAGCGATTTACATTACAGAGAAGATGATGAGCTTAGGTTTGAAGTCGGTGCAAAAAGCGTAACAGGGAATACCGATCGCTGGACGCTAAAATTTAAAAAGCCCTAGTTTAAAAAGACGTAGTGAAAAATTAACTAACTAAAACAATTAGTTAAAAACCGCTATTAACCTTCCTTGAGTAACTATTCTAGGTCACTCAAGAAAGGTTAAATAATTTAACAATAATAATTGATAATCATTCTCATTTGCGTTAATTTGATTTTACGCAATTAACACGAGAATCGATATGTCACAGAACTTTCTATGCCCCAACCACCGCCAGTGGTTAGCAACCAACCCCATGGCCGCACATACTCATCTGCGTGAAACCCAAGACACAGGCCAATACTATCGTGAGCAAGGTGCTTGGCAACAAGCGTTACCTTACCTTGGCTGCGCCTATGAAACCGCTGAAATAGTGATGACCCAAGCTGAAAGGCAAACCTCTTCAAACGTTGTTGATTTCACCGCCACCGCAGTGCTATTGGCCGATACTCTGCAAAAACTAGGAAAAAAGACCCTTAGCTTAGCCGTCTACGAGCAGGCACAAAAACGCCTCAAGCCAGAACTGACCCTAAGTTATCAGGAACCTACACTACAGCGTTGTATTATCGATTGTATAAAGTCTTTGGCGTTAGGGGCGGGCTTTCATCAGAAGTTTATGCATTCGCAGCTCAACGAGGAACACGCTCTTCATTAATCTTTATAACGGGTGGATAGAACATGCAAACTTATAGCCCTAAGTCACGAGACCAAGAACAGTTCGTGCCCATTCAATTACGGGTAGACGTACTTAAACGCTTGTTAGCTGAGCACAACGTATGCGCTGAAGAACTGCATTGTGATTGTACTCACAGTAAACGCATTTTAATGAATCTATTGTTGCAAGCCGCTGCTGTTTAGCACAGCGGTTCGTAACGAATTAGATTGCTTTAAATAAATATAGAAAGTAAGTACTAACTTTGGTCTTTGCGGATCAAGTAACGATAGGGCTTTGTGTCCACGTCACTGGCAAGTAAAGTATGCCCCATAAAGCGACAAAAGCTAGGGATGTCGCGGGTAGTAGAGTGATCGTCGGCACTGATTGCCAACGTCTCCCCAAGTTGCATATTACGTATACTTAACCGCACCATCATCACAGGCTCGGGGCAACGTAAACCAATAGCATCAAGCTGGTGATTAGCATCCCCAAAATTATCGGATGTCACTTCAGATCCCATAATCAACACGGTATTGCTTGATATTTGCCAAATGCTCAGCCAACTCAGGTTGCGCTGAAACTTGGGTTTGTAAGTACTCAATTAGATCAGCCAGACTAACAATAGACACCACTTTCGTAGCAAAATCTCGCTCAACCTCTTGAATGGCAGACAACTCACCTTGGCCTTTCTCTTGGCGATCAAGTGCAATCAACACACCCGCTAGACTCGCATCATGGGCAGCGATTAACGCCATCGATTCACGTATCGCCGTGCCCGCTGTAATGACATCATCCACTAACATTACTTTGCCAGCTAACGCGCTCCCCACTAAATTTCCACCTTCACCGTGGGTTTTGGCTTCTTTTCTGTTGAAGCAGTAAGGCTTATCAACATCGTGCTTGTCAGCTAATGCTACAGCGGTTGTTGTTGCAATGGGGATCCCTTTGTAAGCAGGGCCGAATAACAAATCGTATTCAATATTCGACGCTTGCAGTGCCTGAGCATAGTACTGACCTAATTTAGCCAAATCGCGGCCTGTATTAAACAAACCTGCATTGAAAAAGTACGGGCTTTTACGCCCAGACTTCAAAGTGAATTCACCAAATTTGAGCACACCACGGCCCAAGGCAAATTCAATAAACTCTTTTTGATAATCTAGCATTAATCTACCTATGTATTGAGATGTTGATTGGCCAATTCTTAGTTAAGTGCAGCTTTTTGCTCGTCGAACAATTCACGGATACCGTGTTTTGCCAGCTCTAGCATTTCATGCATTTCTTCAATACTAAAAGGTTCGCCTTCAGCAGTACCTTGTACTTCGATCATTTTACCCGTATCGGTCATCACCACATTCATATCGGTTTCTGCTTCTGAGTCCTCTGTGTATTCCAAGTCAGCAATCGCATTGCCCTTGTATATACCCACAGAAATCGCCGCGATCATGTGCTTCATAGGGTTGGTTTTGATGATCCCTTTGCTGCGCATCCATGTAAGCGCATCAACAAGTGCCACACACGCGCCAGTGATGGATGCAGTGCGTGTACCGCCATCAGCCTGAATGACATCACAATCTACAACTATGGTGTTTTCGCCAAGCAGTTTTAAATCAAGCGCGGCACGTAACGAACGAGCGATTAACCGCTGAATTTCCAATGTCCTACCACCTTGTTTACCACGAGCCGCTTCACGATCTGAACGAGTATGGGTCGCACGTGGCAACATACTGTACTCAGCATTCACCCAGCCTTTACCTTGGCCTTTCATGAAACGGGGCACACCTTCAGTCACAGAGGCGTTGCACAGTACTTTCGTGTTGCCGAACTCAATCAATACAGAACCTTCTGCATGACAAGTGAAATTACGGGTAATAGTAACTGGGCGAATTTGGCTTGCGGTTCTGTCGTTCGGGCGCATGGATAACTCCTATAAATAATTTGCGCGCATTATACCGAATTGATGCCGCGGGTTGTTACAAAAATATGGCCAATGTTGCACTTATTCTGCCACTGAAAACGTTTGAAAAAATGTTAGCTATCGCGCATGGGTGTCACAGGGGTATAATACCCATTAGTTTTCACCAAGGAATGAACCTAATGATTTACAGCATGACCGCATTTGCCCGTCGCGAACTTAAAGCACAGTGGGGTACAGCCGTATGGGAAATCCGCTCTGTTAACCAACGTTTTCTTGAAACCTACTTTCGTCTTCCAGAGCAATTCAAAAGCCTAGAGCCCATATTGCGTGAACGTTTTCGTAAACAATTACAGCGCGGAAAAGTAGAATGTGCGCTACGTTTTGTAGCAAACGATGCAGCGGTCGGTAAATTAAGTTTGAATGAAGATTTAGCTCGCCAAGTGATGAACGCAGCTGACTGGGTGCAATCTCATGGACAATCATCAGGTGTAAACCCATTAGACGTACTGCGCTGGCCTGGTGTTATCGCCGCAGAAGAAACTGATATGGAAGGGATTCAAGCCGATGTCTTAGCTGAATTCGACGCCACGTTAAGTGATTTTATTACGGCCCGCGCCACCGAAGGTACCAACCTTAGAGCGATGATCGAACAGCGTCTTGATGGCATTCAAGTGGAAGTCGATAAAGTGACCCAGCACATGCCTGATGTGCTCAAGTGGCAAAAAGACAAGATTCTTGCCCGCTTTGAAGAGGCTAAGATTGAACTTGATGCCACTCGCGTAGAGCAAGAGATGATCATGCTGGCGCAAAAAGTCGACGTGGCGGAAGAGCTAGACCGCTTAGTATCACATATTGGTGAAACCCGTAAAATTTTAAAAAAAGGCGGCCCTGTAGGTCGTCGGTTAGATTTTATGATGCAAGAGTTTAACCGTGAGTCAAATACACTAGGCTCTAAGTCAATCAATAGCGAAATCACCCAATCAGCGGTCGAGTTAAAGGTTTTGATTGAGCAAATGCGCGAGCAGATAGCGAATATAGAGTAACCACATACCCATAAATTTATTCATAAAAACGCCCCAGTGTTTATGAAACACTGGGGCGTTTTTTATTCAAGTTGAACAGCGCTTAGATTATTGCTTCAGCGGCATTCCCCGCATTGCGCTGTTGGTTTATACGAGCAAACATTGAATGCATTTGAAGCGGCCGGCGTGACGCCTGCGATCTCTAGCCAGCCACGTTCAATGCAAACCTTGCTGGTTGAAGTGGGTGCAGGGCTCGGTATAGGCGTGGCACCCTATTGCATCAAACGATTGGTTAGCAATAGTTGTGCTTTCGTTAAAATCAATGAAATTAGCGTACCTATTCCATTCGTTGCTCAGTTTAAGCACTTTCCCATGAATCCAACCGTGTCTAGCTTCGTGACCTTGCTAGCTGAGCGTAAATCTGACATAAAAAGGTTAATGTCGCCGCCATAATATGAAAAATAATCGTGTTACTCATTTTCTTACTTCTCGAATACATGCCCGAGCCTGTGTTTCATGTGAAACACAGAAGCTCTTAAACTTCTGACAATCGTACTTCATGTGCTTTACAACCTAACTGCATATATAAGCAGCATTTCCACTAACGCTGAGGTTTAATTACATGGGCGAGTACCCTAGTATGCCGAGCATTCGAGTTAGCCGCTATTTCATCTCAATATCACTATTTAGCCATTTCAGTAGGGTCAAATACATGGCGAATACCATGGATATGAGTGTCGAAAAATTTAACAGTAACTGTAAAAAATCTTGAATGCTGAAATTAAAACCTTGATTTTTATCATTTTTAATTATGTGGCTTGCTATATGCTTTTTATTAAGAAGAGATGTAGTACTGAGTATGCCCTAACATGGCATACCTATTTTAACTGATAGATAACTAACTGGTTTAAATGCGCAGATGTCTTGTTTAACACGAAAATTACAGCAGCAGCTTACTCGTTATATCCAACGAAATAGCAATGTATTAGCCGCTAACGATGCAGAGCAAATTCGCAATGTACTTGTGAGTAAAGGCGTATGCCCTTCAGATGTCACAACCGATCAGGTTAAAGTGATTCTGCAGGACGCCCGTAGTAGCTAAATGGCGATAGATTCGTTGAAGTAACGATTGAAGTCTAATTTAAATTCACTGGCCAGCACCGCCTTTTCAACGCGATACTGAGAGTGAAGTAAGTCAATCTCCACGGGTGGCAAATAGTGAGCGCTGCGCACTGAATAAAAAACCTTCACCTGTGGTTTAAGGGGGTTATTCTCATTTTGCTTAATCACAACAGCTATTTTCTCGCTAGAAAGTTTCACTAAACTTCCCACTGGGTACACACCAATACATTTTATGAACTGCTCGACTAAGTGTTGATCATACTTTAACGGTGTTTCTTCATGAAGTATTTTCAGCGCTTTTTGCGAAGGCATTCCAGCTTTATAGCAACGATCTGCGGTGATGGCATCGTAGGTATCCACTATGGCTATCATACGACCAAATTTGGTTATTTCATCTCCCCGGGCACCATCTGGGTAACCATAACCGTCGAGTCGCTCATGGTGTTGTGAAATAGTTTCAATCATACGCTCTGGTATACCCATCTCTTCTAACACTCGGATACCGTAATATACGTGATCACGCATAATCACCATTTCTTGGTCAGTCAAACGACCCGGCTTATGTAGGATCTCATCGGGGACTTTGATTTTTCCTATATCATGCAGGAAACCTGATAACGCGAGTTCTTGCACTTCTTCTTCTGGCATTTCTAAGTAATTGGCAAAGTTGGCTAGCAAGATAGCGACGTTTAAGGAATGCTCAAGCAGGTAACTGTCTTTTTCACGAATTTTAGTCATGCACAAAAGTGCATTTGGATTACGGTCAATAGAAGACACTAAATTAGAGGTAAACTCTTTTGGAATGGCAATATCTATAGGCAAGCCTTTGTCAGCCGCCTGTAGCATTCGCCGTTGCAGTATTTTACCTTTCTCGTGAAGCTTTGCCGCCTTACCTATTTCGTCAGCAAACGGAATATCTGGCTCTGAAGGTGGTTCCACATCAGGGGCGGGCTCTTCCTCCTTTACCAGTTGCTTACTCAAATCAATGACAATCGAAACAATACCCTGCTTCTTCATGGCAGTAATCGCCGTATTTGTCGTCACCCGTCCTCTGCTTTTGATTTTCAGGTTGCCATTTTGCTCTGCAATTGAGTCTACATACATGCCGACTTCTAAATCGCTCACCGGGATAGTTTTTAGCACTAAAAATAGATTCCAATTGGGTGAAAAACGCAGGTTGAGAGAAAAATAAACGATTTTACAAATTAGCGCAAATCCAGTGGCAATTCCGGCGTTTAATCGGTGGAGTATTTGCCGATATTTTATTCATGTTTGGGTTTTAGTTTGCGTAAAAATCTTACAATTACATTGCAAAGCGACCATTCACGAAAAAAAACAAATTAATAACAATTTTTGTTAATGATAAGTTAAATACTGCAGATTGACATATAGTTAACATGACTTTAACGTAATCCAGCGTTTACATCTTGTTGTTTGTGTAAGGCTGTTTGGAACACCAAGGAACGCGACTCTTTTGATGATAATAATAGGGCTCACAAGGTACACGTTATGAACACACATATAAATTTCAAAAAGTCATTGCTGACCAGCAGTATTTCAATGTTGCTAAGTAGTGCAGCGATAATGCCTTCGGTTGCGCAAGGGCAAATAGCACCAGAAGATGTAGAAGTGATACAGGTGACAGGTATTCGTGGCAGCTTATTACGCGCAATGGACATTAAGCGTGATTCTAGTGGCATAGTGGACGCAATTTCAGCAGAGGACATGGGCAAATTCCCTGATTCTAACTTAGCTGAATCATTACAACGTATCACGGGCGTCTCTATTGACCGCGCAAGTGGTGAAGGGTCACAAGTGACGGTTCGTGGTTTTGGCGCCGCCAACAACTTAATTACCTTAAATGGCCGTCAACTACCGACCACAACGGGTAGTAGAACGTTCGACTTTGCAAATATAGCGTCTGAAAGTGTATCAGGCGTTGAGGTTTATAAAACCGCTGATGCCAGCGTTACCTCAGGTGGGATAGGCGCAACAATCAACTTATCCACTCACAGACCATTCCATTCTCCCGGCACAAAAGCAACGTTTGGCGCTAAATTAGTGGACGATAAATCTACAGACAAGGGTGATGTCACACCCGAGATCAGCGGTTTGTACTCGCAAACGTTTGCTGATGAAACCGTTGGTATTTCAATATCTGGTAGTTATCAAGAACGCGAAAGCGGCATGCAGCAGTTTTTAGCAGACCAAGGTTATCGCGCGAGTGAATATACGAATACCGGCTGGGGTGGTGTTCCTGCAGGCGCTGAAGGTGGAATAAACCGCCCAACATCCGGCATTTATTCTAATCCTCAACAACCAAGATATGTCTTCGAAGAGCGTCAACGAGAACGCACAAATGGGCAGCTAGTTTTACAATTTAGACCAACCGATAACCTTACTGCCACGTTAGATTACACACTTATTCGCAATGATATTGAAGAGCAACATACAGATGCGTCTGTTTGGTTTAACTATGCTGGGGATCGAAGTGAATCCGTATGGGCTGGTGAACCTAATGCTGTACCTTTGATTTACTCTGAAATATACGAAATCAACAGCGACGCTGATCTGCAAGATACCTCATTAACTGTTGGCGCTTGGGGCCGAGAAGAAAGCATCGACTCTATCGGACTGAATCTAGACTGGCAGGTCAGTGATGCCTTGCAACTCACACTAGATCACCATAGTTCAGAAGCTGAAATGAGAGCGTCCGATCCGCGTCATGGCACACGTAACAACTTGCAACTCCCCTCTTACACGCGAACCCGAACCGGACTAGACTTAACAGGAGAGTTACCAGGGATTGCTACAGGTAACATAGAAAACTTTAATCCCAACACCATGCGTTTATCGGGCAGTTGGTTTGCCAATGATTTTTACACCTCAGAGATAGACCAAACCCAAGTCAGCGGTAAGTACTTTTTAACTGACGAGGCCAGTATCGACTTCGGTGTATCAATCAACACCGTCAATAATCGCTACCGCCATACCCAAGTGCAAAGAGCAGATTGGGGCGGTGTAGGTAAAGAAGGGGATTTCGCTGACGTTGACTGGACGGAAGACACAATATTAGACAAATTCAACGCCAACGCTGGGAATTTTGAAGGAACAGCAACCCAAGGCGACTATGACTTATTCAACCGCATTTGGTATGCAGATTTTGATGAAATTGTCAGAGCTGCAGAGTTTGCTGATCCGGTTGCCAACGTAGACACCGTATGGGGTGATTGTTTGGCTCCAGACGGCGCATCTGCTGGCCCTAATGGAGAAGGACATTTTTGTGCTTCAACCGATTGGGATGCCGACACCAACCGCTTTACGGAAGAAGAAACCACAGCAGCATTTGTTCAATTGCACTATGACGGCGAATTAGGGGACATGCCATACGATGCTCACTTAGGCATGCGCTTCGAAAAAACCGATGTTACCTCAACCGCTTCGGCACCGGGTTATAACCGCGTTGAATGGTCAGAAGATACTTCGACTGCGGTTACAGGACTAACAGGCATTGAAACCCTGAGCCAAGAAGCAGATTACTCGCAGTTTTTGCCAAGTTTCAACTTCAATATATCAGTTACAGATGATGTCATAATGCGCGCCGCTGTGGGGAAAACCATATCAAGAGCCGGTTACGGCGCACTGCAAGGGGGTACGACTATCAATACCTCAGGCAGTTTAAGTGGATATTCTGGTACCTCAGGTAATCCGGGGCTTCGACCTTTAGAGTCTATAAACTATGATCTTTCTGCTGAGTGGTATTACGATGAAGGAAGCTATGTTTCTTTAGGCTATTTCAGAAAAGATGTGACCAAATGGATTACCACTGGTACAACCAACTCAACTGTGTTCAATCTTGCTAACCCATTGAATGGTGAAAAATTTGACGCCGCTGTTGCCGCCTTAGGCGCCGGAGCGAGTAACCAACAGATTCGGACGTATATTTTCGAAAATTATGCTGATGACCCTAACGTTACCCCTAATTTTGACGAAAATGGCGAATTAGACGGCGGTATTATTTTGGGTGATCCAGCCACCGATAACACAGTCAACTTTAGAATTAATGTTCCTGTCAATGGCGACACAGAACATACCATTGATGGCATTGAATTTAACGTTCAGCACCTGTTTGGTGAATCTGGCTTTGGCGGTATCGCTAACTACACTATGGTGGATTCAGGTTTAAAATATGATAAATCGTCGTTAGGTGATACCGAATCCTTAGTGGGTTTGAGCGATACAGCCAACTTAGTTTTATTCTATGACAAAGAGGGTTTGCAAGCGCGCATTGCATACAACTGGCGCGACGAGTTTTTAAATGAGCGACGTGTCAATGGAGATTTAACAGCGCCCGTTTTTACCGATGCTTATTATCAAATTGACTTTAACTTAAGTTACGAAATAAAACAGCTAAAGGGACTGACCGTATTTTTAGAAGGTATTAATATCACCGATGAATATACCAATGAGTTTGGTCGGGACAGCCAATTGATCTACAAACTCACACAAACTGGTGCCCGATATAACATTGGCGCTCGATACACGTTTTAACTTTCAAGATGTTCGCACTCTGCGAATCAAGCTTCGAGAATCGGAAGCCGTCTTATAGTTAAATAATTTTAGCCGCGAACTGTCATGAGTGCCGCGGCTTTTTCGCCAATGACTCGAACCAGGCCATTACAAGGCGCAAAAACACGTCAGCAATTACAATTAAAAAGTGGGGCTTTTATGGCAAACCATGTATTACTCAACAGCGTTGAACACAGCGACCTAAAAATTATCACCACCCGGAGCGAGAAATATGGTGATAATCTTTGGTTTTCGCCCACCTTTGTTGACGAGATACGCAGTGTACAAGCGCATTACCCTATCGTATTTCACAAAGACCAAAACAGTGGCCAGTTCACACCGGTCGCTCTTTTTGGTCTTGAGCAGCAAGAAAATCTATTTTTAGAATCCTCAAAATGGTGTGCAACCTACATCCCCTTGTCTGTTCAACGCATGCCTTTCTTCATTGGTAGGCAAGATGTGACTACCGATGGCGTCACTGAGCAGCAACGTGTGATTACCTTAGATATTGATTCTCCACGCGTTAGTAAAACGCAGGGTATCGAGTTGTTTTTAGAATACGGTGGAAATAGTCAATACTTGGAAGACATTGCCGCCATACTTGAAACTTTGCATCATGGCCTGCAAGGCAATGACAACTTTGCAAATGCGCTAACAAGCCTCAATTTATTGGAGCCCATGACACTTGATATCACCTTAGATAATGGCGCTAATCATCAATTAGTGGGTTTCTATACCATTAATGAAGACGTACTCAATACCCTTAGTTCAGACAACATAGTGCAGTTACATAAAGCTGGGTATTTGCAAGCTGCTTATCTGATTTTAGCCTCGCAAGTGCATTTCAATGATTTAGTGGCCTTGAAAAACAAGCGAGTCACACAAGAGGAATAATCGGAGAACACTGACGTGCCCTTATCCAACGTGAAGCAGATTACTCAAAAGGTCAAACATCTTGAGGGGATAACGCCTAAGAATATCCCCGAAGCTTTGCTCAACAGCCAACAACCCATTGTACTGAAAGGTTATTGCAACCACTGGCCATTGGTAAAAGCCGCTAAACGTTCTGATGACGCGGCGGCACAACACCTTTTACAGTTCGATAAAGGTGCCTCTTTTCATACTCATTATTTGCCGAGCACCGCCCAAGGGCGAGTGTTCTATAATGCTGCAATGACAGGGTTTAACTTTGAATCAAACCTACAAGGCTTGCCACAAATACTGACAGATATTCTGCACAACGCTCACAATAAAACGGGGCAGAGCGTGTATGTTAGCGCCACCAGCCTTGAGCAAAGTTTGCCTGGTTTACTCGAGCAAATAGACACCTTACCTGAGCTCAACTCCCCACTAGTGAATATTTGGTTGGGTAATGCGTGTCGTATAGCCGCGCATTATGACGTTGCCCAAAACCTAGCGTGCTGCGCGGTTGGTAAACGACGCTTTACCTTGTTTCCTCCTGAGCAATTAGAAAATCTATACGTTGGTCCGTTAGACAAGGCCCCAGGTGGTCAAGCAATTAGTACTGTGGATTTTAATCAGCCCGACTTAGTGAAATATCCAAAATTCGCACTGGCGTTAGAAGCGGCTCAAATGGCTGAATTAGAAGCAGGAGACGCACTTATCCTCCCCAGTTTGTGGTGGCACCATGTGCAAGGCTTAAGCGAGTTTAATGTGCTTATTACCCATTGGTGGCGCGACACGCCAGCACAAATGGGTAGACCTATGAATGCCTTGTTATTAGCCATGATGAGTATTCGTGACTTACCTGAGCAGCAGCGAAGTGCGTGGAAAAACCAGTTTGACCATTATGTCTTTAAGCACCATCCAGAGGATTTTTCGCATATCCCAGAGGCAGCCAAAAGCATACTGGCGAGCCCAATGGATGACACAAACATTAGAAAACTGCGCGCTGATCTACAAAATAAACTCAGACGATAATAACGTTAACAAATCGAGTAAAAATTGATGCAACAGGACGCGATAAAGAAAATCGTTATTGCTGGCGGAGGTACAGCCGGCTGGATGTCAGCGGCAGCGCTTGGCAAGCTATTTGGTAAAAATATAGACGTAACACTCGTTGAGTCAGACGCTATCCCCACAGTGGGCGTCGGTGAGGCAACCATACCGACTCTGCACTTGTTCCACGACCTGCTGAAAATTAAAGAATCAGAGTTTATGGCTGCCACCAATGCAACATTTAAGTTGGGTATAAAATTCGATGGTTGGTACCAAAAGCCGCAATCCTATATTCACTCTTTTGGTCGATTCAACCATGGCTGCTGGGCGGCTGGTTTTCAACATTTTTGGTTGCGAGGAAAAAGGTTAAACATCGCATCTGAGATAGGTGACTACTGCCCAGAGCACGTAGCCTGCAGAATGGGGAAGTTCGCAACGGCACCGAAACAAGAGCGTAATCATGCTTTTCATCTTGATGCCGGCTTGTATGCCAAATTTTTACGCAATATCGCTCAGCAATGCGGGGTAGAGCGAATTGAAGGCAAAATCGACAACGTTAATCTTGACCACGACAGTGGCTTTATTCAGTCACTTACCCTAGATAATGGACATCAAATCCAGGGTGACCTATTTATCGATTGCACCGGCTTTAGGGGTTTACTGATTGAACAAGCACTGAACACAGGTTACGAAGACTGGAGCCATTGGTTACCTTGCGATAGTGCCGTCGCTGTTCAAACTGAATTGAACGACGAAACGGTTCCATATACGCGCTCGATTGCCCATCAAGCAGGTTGGCAGTGGCAAATACCGCTGCAAACTCGTATGGGTAACGGCATGGTGTTTTGTAGCAAATATATCAGCGACGATGAGGCCAAAACACAATTTTTATCGAATATTCAGGGTGAAACGTTAAATACCCCAAGAGTACTGAAATTTAAGACGGGTGTAAGGCGTAAACTGTGGAATAAGAATTGTGTTGCGATTGGTCTGGCTGGTGGCTTTATTGAGCCGCTCGAGTCCACCAGCATCCATCTTATACAACAAAGCATTATACGTTTAATGCAGTCTTTACCCACCAAGAAAATGGAAGCAGCGCTCAGCGCTCGATTTAATGCATCCATGCGCGAAGAAATCGATAATATTCGTGATTTCATTGTTCTGCACTACCATGCGACCGCACGTAAAGACTCAGCGTTTTGGCGCTATTGTAAAGATATGCCAATACCTGACTCACTGCAGGCTCGAATGGAACAATTTGCCCAAAGCGGCCACGTGTATCAAGGTAATGGTGAACTATTCGGAGAAGCTTCTTGGTTACAAGTGATGCTAGGACAGGGTATAACACCAAAAGCATATCACCCCATAGCGGATTTAATGCCAGAACAAGAGCTGGCTAAATTCTTAGCCAGCATAAAACAGCAAACTGAGCGACGCGTTAGTCAATTGCCTAATCATTTAGATTTTATCCGTTACTACTGTCAGTAAAAGAGGGCAATGAATATGGGAGGGCCGATTATAAAATCCACCGCAGAACAACCGCGGATAAACCCAGATCATCAGATCCAAGTGATCAGGATAGGACGTCAAAGAACACCTGTGTTGATCATAGATGATTACTTTGACTCTCTAACCAGTGTGCTGGGTCTCGCTCAGCACACTGCACATTTTATCCCCGATGAAGCCACTTACTATCCAGGTGTTCGTAGTAAGTTACCGAAGGAATATGTACTCGCTAGCCTAAAACCTTTGATGAAAGGGCTGTATAATATTTTTGACATCGCCCCGGAATTAACGCCCGCCCCAGTAGACAACTACTTTTCATTAGTCACGAAACAACCTAACCAATTGTTGCCCCAACAAACACTGCCTCATTTCGATACTAACGATCCAAACTCCTTGGCCGTTGTACACTATTTGAATTCAACCGAGCATGGTGGAACCGGTTTCTACCGCCATAATCGCAGTGGTATTGAACGAGTCACCAAGAGCAATGAACAAGCCTATGGAACAGAAGTGACCGGAATTTTGGCCTCGTCCGACACGCGAGAATACTGCACAACGGCCCATCACGCTTATACTTGTATTCATAAGATACCTTATAAGCAAAATAGGCTGCTGCTTTACCCCGGAAATATCTTGCACAGCGCACTTATCAATAATAAAGACATCGACGCTGACCCGATGTCAGGCCGCCTTACTGCAAATATGTTTATTAAATTCCGTTAGTAAGTGCATACTATCATTTATAAACTTCATTTCTGAAGCTTCCAAAGCATCTCTTCTAATGTGGGCTGCCACTGAAAACTGGCTAATTTGACTCTGTTGCTTAACACCGCCACATTCTCGTCTTGTAGTAATCCTGTCTGTTTCATGGCTTGCTCTGACCCTTTAGGAAAAGCCAGTTGGCCCGAGGAACGTAACACGCGATACCAAGGCACGTTCATATTAGAGGGAACGTAACCCAGAGATTTACCCACTAGGCGTGCACGGCCTGGCAAACCAGCAAGATCAGCAATCTGCCCATAGCTAGCGACTTTACCGGCGGGAATAGCACAAACTGTTTGCCAAATTTGTTTATAATGGGGATTGTGTGACATGGCATTATTTACCTAAAAGCGAGCGTGGGTAAGACATTATACCAATCCGCATTATTAAGTACCCCCTCAGAATCCGTCCAGTGGTTTTTATTAAGGCGTCGTAATGGTTGTTCCCTTTCAAATAGTGAGAACGCAAAGCAAAAGCCGCTGGGACATTCCTTTTAGGCGAGTTTTAAAAAGGCTCACACTGCGTTGCATGAGTTCGAAAGAGAGCAACTATTCATTCAGTCATGCGCCGTGTTTACGCCCTTTTACATTATCGCTGAGTAATCACTTAGTAACGTAAAATGGTATTAAACAGACTAATATTCTACTGCGTTATATTACACGTTACCCCCATTAAGCTTCGCGAAGCATTGCGTTGTATAGGATTTTAAGAGTGAAAAGAGCCATTTGTCGTCGTTGTGATTACCCTCTGTCCGTATGTATCTGCGATTTATTATGCGAGATTATTAGTTTACAGCGAATTGTCATCCTGCAACATCCCAGTGAGGCACAGCATGCTAAGAATAGTGCAAAGTTAGTCAAGCTTTGTATCCCCGAGAGTGAAATCTGGTTAGGAGAATCTGCCGAAGACTTTTCACACCTTCATCGAGGTATCAAAACGCGTGGAGGGAAGGTGGCCGTTGTGTACCCTAATGACGACAGCGTAGCGTTGGAATCGCTGACTAAAAAGCAACGGACATCAATTGACACGCTGATCCTGATTGATGCCACATGGCGTAAGGCATACAAGATATGGCAGCTAAATCCGTGGTTAAAGCAATATTCGTCGTGGCATTTTGCTAAGCCCCCTGCAAGTCAATATGTCATTCGTAAAACATCCATTGAAGGCGGTTTATCAACGTTAGAAGCCTTAGCTCATGCGCTTACGTTAACCCAAGAGATAGATACAAGTGAGTTGGTAACTACATTTGGTGAAATGCAAAATCGCGTTTTTGCCCGCCATACCTCGAAGCACGAAACCTAATAGGGTGATTTGAATCAATGTAATAAGTGCCTATTTTTTGGTCATATCATCAGGAAATACGAGCAAATTGGTAAAAACGCTAACCGTATAATGTGATTGTCGTGCATACTTTACTGTAGTCGTAGATCAGCGACATACTTCGGTTTAGATCACTGGATGTTGCGTTTACAGTTTGCGGATCAAAGCTCAGCTTTCAGAACCGCTTTAGTTAGTTGGTGCTAATGTGAAGTCTGTATTTTTTACCATTTTGTTTTTGTCATTTTTTAGTTTCGAGATTGAAGCACGAGACACTTCAATTGCGCAATTCACCGCATCTGAAATTCAACAACAAGATATTAGTCAACGTCTCACCTACTTGAGCATCGGTCATGCACAGCTGCCAAATTACAGATCTCCTCTAGACGATTGGTTGCTGATGTTTGATAAACACGACATGCACGACGTGTTCAAAGACAGATATGTCACCGCGTTCGAGATTTACAACGATACGCAAAATAGCGAATGGTTTATTCATCCCTATGGCTCTGTTGTAGAGTCAATTCAAGTTTCGGTTTATCAAGACTACAGCCCTGTAGTTACGTCATTGAGCGGGCTAGATCACACTAATGTCTACCCTCTTCATTACGGAAGCAAACTTAAGATCCCCCCAGGACAAAGCGTGACTGTGCTGATGGTATTTAGCAGTGACTTCTTTTTTGCGCCACTAAAAATAGCATTACAAAGCGAACAGCAAATGCGCGACATAGTCGCAACAGATAATATTGTTTTATTTATCTGCTTCGGCGTGTGCTTGGCATTAGGTATATACAATTTATTTATATTTATTGTTATGCGCGACAATCAGTACCTTTATTACGCACTGTCTACGCTTTTTTATACCAGTAGCTGGGCAGCCGTGTTCGGGGTGTTTGAGTATTTGCACATGTTCAGCGCTAAAGATTGGCTGATGGCCGGATTTCTCTTGGGTTCTGCTTTTTCGGCTTTTTTTCAGATCGCGTTTTTTCGCTTAAATGTGTCATCTAAACCAGCCATGTACTTATTACTTGTACTTGGTTGTCTATGTTTGTTGTTTTTGCCCTTAGCAATTTACAGTCAAGCGCTGGGCCTTATTATTGTATCGATTATGACCTCTGCGGTTTTATTGACAGGCTTGACCATTGGCATCATGTCTTGGATCAAGGGTTATCGGCCAGCGCGCTATTTCACTATCGCAATACTGTGCGTCATCATCCCGAATATTATCGGAAATTTACTTAATCTGAGAATACTGACAGATATCAGCCTCGATATATATTTGCTAGGTTTTGTTGGCATAGCAGCAGATACCTTGATCCTTGCCTTCGCTTTAGCTGAAAAGATGCGATTAGTAAACTCTAGAAATGCTTTACTCAAGCAACAATTGGAACACAAAGTCAAAATCAGGACCCAAGCCCTAAGCGAAGCTAATCGAAAATTAGCCAAATCTAATCACGAACTCGTTGAAGCTAATTCCGCTAAGGATTATTTCCTAGCTAATATGAGCCATGAGATACGTACCCCTCTCACATCGATCATAGGTTACGCTGACGGGATCCTATTAGGCGATATAGACAAAGCCGAACAAGAGCGCGTAACAAATATTATCTATCAAAATGGAGCGCATTTACTTCGCATCATCAACGACATATTAGATTTGAGTAAAATAGATGCGAATAAACTGGAATTTGACACCCAGCCTTGCCACTTATTTACCTTATTAGGAGAGATTGAATCGGTCGCAGGTAAACGTGCGCGAGACAAGGGCATAGGCTTTCATGTTAATTATGACTTCCCGTTACCAGATAAAATTATCACTGATGCCGTTAGGCTTAAGCAAATATTGTTTAATCTAACCAATAACGCCCTTAAATTCACCCACAGCGGTCATATCACGTTAAATGTAAGTATCGCCAATACCACCTTAATAATTAAGGTAATCGATACAGGTGAAGGGATAAGCCAAAGCGATATGCACAAGTTATTTCATCCTTTTACCCAAGCAGACAGCGTGATAAACCGTCAGGTTGGCGGAACCGGCTTAGGCTTAAGTATTGCCAAACGATTAGCTCAAGGCTTAGGCGGTGATATATCCGCACTTAGCCAACTCAGAAAAGGCAGCACATTCACTGTCAGTATTACGTTAGTCACACCCAAAAACGTACCTTGGCTAAGCACCGTTGGTGAAATTGATATGTCTAATATTCACCAAATTACCCACGAAACAGACGTGCCTAAATTTGGAGCATGCAAGGTACTTCTTGCAGATGATCATCCCAATAATCGAGAGCTTGTTGCCTTGTTACTTAAGCGTATGAATATTAACGTAGTGGAAGTGTCTGATGGCCATCAAGCCCTTCAGGCTATGCACATCGGCCAGTTTGATTTGTTATTGCTGGATATTCATATGCCTGAATTAGACGGCATTGAAACACTTAAAGCGATCCGTTGTTCTGGCAACCAAACACCTGCTATAGCGTTAACCGCCAATACCATGAAACACGAAGTAAACCACTATTTGAGAATAGGATTTACTGATCACTTGGCCAAACCCATTGATAGAGACGTGTTTTTCAGCAAGGTCAGTCGTTATTTAAATCTGGCAAAAGCAGACCAATCAAATATCGACAACGATAAAATGCTGCCACTTGTGCAAGGTTATATTACCGATTTACGAGAAGAACTGGGTGCCATAGAGCAAGCCTGGGGTAAGCGGGATTTAGCCAAAATATCGGCTTCAATACACAAAATTAAGGGCGCGGCGGGCTCGTTCGGCTTAGCTAATATTGGTGATGTCTTCAGCCGAATTGAGACATCAGTTAAAAACAACGACGAAGTCGCCTTACTGACGATGCTTCCTCAATCGTTAAGGCATGCTTATGCTTGTATTAATTTGCCAGGCGTGGATGTAGCGTTAGCAATAGTCAACTTCAACCATTCATTTCCACTTTATCTAGCCCAGTTACCTGATGCCATAAGCCAATGTGAAAACCAACTTGGAGATATTGCCCAAGCGTTACGTGCAGGGGATGACATCAAGACGATGCAATTGATTAAAAATGCGCAAGAGATGTTCAATCACTATGCTTTTGAGAAAGGGGCATCTTTGTTAGATGAAATAAGCTCCTCAATCGCACGTAAGGATTATAACTCTGATTATCACATCACCGCACTGCAACAGGTCAGAAGTCTGCTGGAGAGCATCAATAGGGCGCTAAAAAGCCATATTAAGAATATAGAGTAATAGCGTTACTAGCGGACATAAAAAACCCGGCGTATAGCCGGGTTTCACATGAAACATTTCTATCTCAATAACTTGCTCAATTATTTGCGTAGCTTTTGAATCAATCGTAACTGCGCGATGGTTTCGGCAAGCTCTGCAGCAGCTTCTGCATACTCGAAATCAGCACTAGGATTTGCAATATTTTCTTCAAGACGTTTCTTCGCCTCAAGAACGGCTTGCTCATCCAGGTCACCAGCTCGAAGTGCGGTATCTGCAAGTACTGATATATGACCGGGTTGTACTTCAAGTACACCACCAGCAACATAAATCAATTCTTCTTCGCCGTGCTGCTTAACCACATTAACCATTCCAGCTTTGATGGTAGTCAACAAAGGAGCATGACCATACTGAACACCAAGCTCACCTTCACTACCGGTGACTTGGATGCTCTGCACTAATCCAGAAAAAATACTGTCTTCTGCGCTTACCACATCCAGTTGAATTGTCATTGCCATATACCCTCCTAACAAAAAAAGTTAAACGTATCCGAAGATACGCTTACATTTTTTTGGCTTTCTCAGATGCTTCTTCGATTGAACCAACCATGTAGAAAGCTTGTTCAGGAAGGTCGTCAAATTCGCCTTCAAGAATGCCTTTAAAGCCGCTGATCGTATCTTTCAATGATACGTATTTACCAGGTGAACCGGTGAATACTTCAGCAACGAAGAAAGGCTGAGACAAGAAGCGCTGAATTTTACGAGCACGTGATACAGACAATTTATCTTCTTCTGATAACTCGTCCATGCCCAAAATAGCAATGATGTCTTTAAGCTCTTTATAGCGTTGAAGAACCGATTGAACACCACGTGCAGTATCATAATGCTCTTGACCAATAACAAGTGGGTCAAGCTGACGTGAAGTTGAATCAAGTGGATCAACAGCAGGGTAGATACCAAGAGAGGCGATATCACGTGACAATACAACCGTCGCATCTAAGTGAGCGAAGGTAGTTGCAGGTGATGGATCGGTCAAATCATCCGCCGGTACGTATACCGCTTGGATAGACGTGATTGAGCCCGTCTTAGTCGATGCGATACGCTCTTGAAGCACACCCATCTCTTCAGCCAATGTAGGCTGATAACCTACCGCAGATGGCATACGACCTAGCAATGCAGATACTTCAGTACCAGCAAGCGTATAACGGTAGATGTTATCTACGAAGAAAAGTACGTCACGACCTTCGTCACGGAATTTCTCAGCCATGGTTAAACCAGTCAACGCCACGCGTAAACGGTTTCCAGGAGGCTCGTTCATTTGACCGTAAACCAACGATACTTTATCAAGTACGTTAGATTCGTTCATTTCATGATAGAAATCGTTACCTTCACGAGTACGCTCACCAACACCAGCGAATACAGAGTAACCACTGTGCTCGATAGCGATGTTACGGATAAGTTCCATCATGTTTACGGTTTTACCAACACCGGCACCACCGAATAAACCAACTTTACCACCCTTAGCGAACGGACATACCAAGTCGATAACTTTGATGCCTGTTTCAAGTAGTTCAATTGAACTTGATTGATCTTCATAAGTAGGCGCTTCACGGTGAATAGACATACGCTCTTCTTCACCAATAGGGCCTGCTTCGTCGATTGGGTTACCCAATACATCCATGATACGACCAAGAGTAGCCTTACCAACTGGAACCTGAATGGCTTCACCAGTATTGTCTACTGTCAAACCACGGCGCAAGCCATCAGTCGTACCCAATGCGATTGTACGCACTACGCCACCACCAAGTTGTTGCTGCACTTCTAGGGTCAAACCTTGCAGATCACCTTCGGTGATACGCAATGCGTCATATATTTTTGGAACCGAATCTTGTGGAAATTCAATATCCACAACGGCGCCAATGATTTGGACGACCTTACCTTGACTCATGTTAATTCCTCTTAAATTCTAAAACCTTTGCCTACACCGCCGCCGCGCCGCTTACAATCTCACTGATTTCCTGTGTGATTGCTGCTTGACGTGCTTTGTTGTATATCAGTTGTAAGTCATCAATTAAGTCACCAGCGTTATCTGTGGCCGCTTTCATCGCGACCATACGAGCTGCTTGCTCAGACGCAGCATTTTCTACTACGCCTTGATAAACCTGAGATTCAATGTAACGAACCAGTAGCGTATCCAAAATTGGTTTTGGATCGGGTTCGTAGATGTAATCCCAACGGTGCTTTAATGCTTTATCTTCAGATTTAGGCAAAGGTAACAATTGATCGATCAGTGGCTCTTGAGCCATGGTGTTAACAAACTTATTAAACACCAAATACAGGCGGTCGATTTTACCTTCGTTGAAGGCGTTAAGCATAATACGCACTAAACCAATCACGTCTTTCACACTTGGTGCATCACCAAGTCCCGATTCAGCAGCCAACATATTGCCGCCGAAACGATTAAAGAACGCACATGATTTAGAACCTAGAGCTGCAAAATCAACTTCTACACCTTGTTCTTGCCATTTCTTCGCATCTTTCGTGACCTTTTTGAATTCGTTGGTGTTCAAGCCACCACACAAACCACGGTCAGTTGAGATAACGATATAGCCGACACGTTTAACTTCACGGTCTTCTAAATAAGGATGGCGATATTCAAGGTTAGCGTTAGCCAGGTGACCGATCACGTTTCGAATATTCTCAGCGTATGGACGACTTGCAGTCATACGGTCTTGCGCCTTTTTCATTTTGGACGCAGCAACCATCTCCATAGCACTGGTGATTTTCTGAGTATTTTTAATACTCCCGATCTTACCTTTTATCTCTTTACCGCTAGCCATAAATCTATCTCCGATTATTCAACGAATGCACTGCCAGTAAAGGCAGTGCCATTGATTACCAAGTTTGTGTCGCTTTAAATTTCTCTAAAGCTTCAGCTAACGTGGCTTCAATTTCACCGTTGAAATTACCTGTATCATTGATAGTTTTTATCAGCTCTGCGTATTCGCTGTTCATGTACGAGTGCAACGCAGCTTCAAAATCTAAGATTTTGTCTAGCTCAACGTCTTTCAAGTAACCTTTTTCAACAGCGAACAATGAAACAGACATATCAGCCACTGAAAGCGGTGCATATTGATTCTGTTTCATTAATTCCATAACACGCTCACCATGCTCTAATTGAGCACGAGTCGCTTCGTCAAGGTCAGATGCGAATTGAGAGAAAGCTGCCAATTCACGGTACTGAGCAAGTGCTAGACGGATACCACCACCTAACTTCTTAACGATTTTAGTCTGGGCTGCACCACCAACACGTGATACTGAAATACCGGCGTTAACCGCAGGACGAATACCTGAGTTAAACAAGTCAGTTTCTAAGAAAATCTGACCATCGGTAATTGAGATTACGTTAGTAGGTACGAATGCTGATACATCACCTGCTTGAGTTTCGATAATCGGTAATGCAGTCAAAGAGCCTGTTTTACCTTTTACTTCACCCTTGGTGAAATTCTCTACGTAGTTTTCGTTAACACGTGCAGCGCGCTCTAGAAGACGCGAGTGCAAATAGAAAACGTCACCAGGATATGCTTCACGACCCGGCGGACGACGTAGTAATAGTGAAATTTGACGATACGCAACAGCTTGTTTAGATAGGTCATCGTATACGATTAACGCATCTTCACCGCGGTCACGGAAGTATTCACCCATAGTACAACCAGAATAAGGAGCAAGGTATTGCAATGCTGCTGATTCAGAAGCTGATGCTGCAACAACAATGGTATGAGCCATTGCGCCGTGCTCTTCAAGCTTACGTACTACGTTAGCGATAGTTGATGCCTTTTGGCCAACCGCTACGTAAACACATTTAACGCCAGAATCTTTCTGGTTGATGATCGCATCGATGGCCAAAGCAGTTTTACCTGTTTGACGGTCACCGATAACCAATTCACGTTGTCCACGACCTACTGGGATCATGGCATCAACTGATTTATAACCAGTTTGGATTGGTTGATCTACCGATTGACGTTCAATAACGCCAGGGGCAATTTTTTCTACAGGTTCAAAACCATCAGCTTCGATTGCGCCTTTACCATCGATCGGAGCACCAAGTGTGTTTACAACACGACCTAGCAAACCACGACCCACTGGTACTTCAAGGATACGGCCTGATGAAGTCACCTTTGCGCCTTCTTGAAGGTCAGCGTAAGGACCCATAACAACCGCACCTACAGAGTCGCGCTCTAGGTTCAATGCGATAGCGTAGCGATTACCAGGAAGCTCAATCATCTCACCTTGCATTACATCTGCAAGGCCATGAATACGGATAATACCGTCGGTTACACCAACGATAGTTCCTTCGTTACGAGCTTCACTTACTACTTCAAACTGTTCAATTCGCTGTTTGATCAGTTCTGCAATTTCAGTGGAATTCAGTTGCATGCTCTTTTCCCCGTTATGCTTGTAACGCGTCTGTGAGACGGTTTAATTTACTTTTAACCGATCCATCAATCACTGTATCACCGGCTTTTATTTTAACTCCGGCAATCAGAGTAGGGTCGACGCTACAATTCAGCTTAACTTTTCGTGCAAGACGCTTTTCAAGAGCCGCACTGATGTCTGCTTGTTGTTTGGCATTGAGTTCTGTGGCTGATGTAACATCAGCTTCAATCTCTTTGTCGAATTCAGCTTTGAATTCACTAAACAATTCAGCGATATCAGGTAACGCTTGAAGGCGTTTATTTTCAGCCAAAACTTTCACAAAGTTTTGACCATGTTGGTCAAGTTGTTCACCACAGATTTTGTTAAAAATCTCTGCTAGCGACTCAGGAGCAACCGCACCGGACATTAAGTTTTTAATATCCGGATTTTGTGCAACTTGCGCTGCAAAAACTAGCATTTCCTGCCAGCCTGCAATGATTTTCTGCTCAACCGCATAATCGAACGCAGCTTTTGCGTAAGGGCGAGCAATCGTTGTCAATTCAGACATAGCTCAAATTCCCCTTATAGCTCGGCGACAAGTTTTTCAACTATGTCACTTTGCGCTGCAGCATCAATTTGACGCTCAAGAATTCTCTCAGCACCGGCAACAGCTAACGCTGCGACTTGCTTACGCAAATCTTCTTTTGCACGGTTACGCTCAGCTTCGATTTCAGCATGACCTTGAGCAATGATATTCTCACGCTCTTGGTGGGCACGTTGCGTTTCTTCATCAACTATTTGAGAACCACGCTTTTTAGCCTGCTCGATAATTCCAGCTGCTTGAGTTTTCGCCTCTTTCAACTGCTCTGTTGCTTTCGCTTGAGCTAGTTCTAGATCTTTTTCACCGCGTTCAGACGCAGCAAGACCATCAGCAATTTTCTTTTGGCGTTCTTCAATCGCGCCCATAATTGGGGGCCATACAAACTTCATGCAGAACCACACGAAGAATATAAATGCTAGAAGTTCGCCAAATAGAGTGGCATTGATATTCAAAACCGCTCCTCCTATATTCGTTATTGTCTAGTTAGGTGCTTAAACAGCAAACTTCGCGCTTTCAACGAACAATAAGAAAAGAGCGATAGCAACACCGATCATTGCGATTGCATCGATAAGACCAGCAACAATGAACATTTTAACTTGTAGTTGAGGCGCTAGCTCAGGTTGACGAGCAGCTGACTCAAGAAATTTACCACCTAGAAGACCGAAACCGATCGCTGGGCCCAATGCGCATAGTCCTATCAAAATACCAACCGCGATATAAAGATTTCCTAAGATTTCCATAGATTTTCACCTTTGTGTTTAAGTTAATGTTAAAAAAATAAAACGTTGTAAAACTAGTGTTCTTCACTCGCTAGGCTTAAATACACGATGGTCAACATCATGAAAATAAACGCCTGTAATGGAATAACTAACAAGTGAAATGCAGCCCATAAGAAGTGAATTGGCAACTGCCACACGCCTAAAGTTCCTGCAATAAGAATAAAGATAAGCTCGCCGGCATATAAGTTACCGAACAAACGAAGTGATAATGACAACGGCTTGGCAATCAAAGATACCAACTCAAGAATAAAGTTGAACCAGTATAACCAAGGCGTATTAAACGGATGAGCATAAAGCTCTTTCATGAAGCCGCCGAAACCTTTGATTTTTACAGAGTAAAAAATCATGAGTGCAAACACGCCTAACGACAATGCAAAAGTCATGTTTACATCAGTGGTTGGTACCACTTTCATGTAAGTATGAGACTGACCAGCAGCAATAACGTCCATCGACTCACCAGCGATTAATGCCGCAGCCGTAGGAAGGAAATCAACTGGAATTAAATCCATCAAGTTCATTAGCAGTACCCATACGAATATGGTTAACGCTAACGGTGCGATTAAGGCACTTTTTCCGTGATAAGTACTTTTAACTGTGTCGTCAACAAACTCAACAATCAGTTCAACACAGGCTTGCCATTTACCCGGCACGCCTGCACTTGCTTTTTTCGCAACTGCGCGAAAGCTTAATATAAATACTAATCCGAGTACCACAGACCACGCTAATGTATCGACGTGAAAGGTCCAGAAACCTTCGCCGACCGATGCATTGGTCAAATGGTGCTGAATATAACCACTAATGGTTTGTTCGCCAGCAGATCCTGCCATTTTGCCACCCAAGTATGTAAAGTTAAAAAATCTGTGTTGGTCTCGTTACTATTTAACGCGACCTAAAAATAATATTACTGGCCACTGGCTTACCAAAGTCACTACGTAACTCAACATCAATGGTAGAGGCTGAAGATCTTTCCATTGATATGCCACGATGAATAACACTATGGTGGCGAAAAATTTGAGTTTTGAGCCTTTGTTAAATTGCTGCACAACCAGTTTGTTCTTACTAGCACCTGCGTATCTAAAGGCAAAGTAAGCGAAAATGACGTTTGGGAGTAAACATATAACTCCACCAAACAAGGATGATATTGCCGAGTTTTGTCCGTAAATTACGGCAAAAAATGCACTTAAGGCGATGATAATAGTCATTTGGCAGTAAAAAATATTTTTTGCCAACGCTCGACCTGGTGCGGTTAAACTCGCTATCAACTTATTCCTCTACTTGCTGATACCTTCAAAAGCGCCGAAAGTATACTTATCTGCGACGAATTTACAACTGAAAAGGGTATTTCGACTGCCTATTTGTAACATTACTTTATGTGCAACAAAATTCCGTCTAATTCATCTAAACTGGAGAAATTAATCACGACTTTGCCTTTCCCCTTAGCATTGTGCGCAATTTGTACTGGAGCACCTAAGTTTTGCGACAATTCGTCTTGTAAACGCACCACGTCAGGATCAAGTTTTTTCTCTTCTTTAGGGCTGGCTGGCTCTAGGAATTTACGAACTAAGTTTTCAGTGTCTCTGACGGTCAAGCCTTTACCTGACACGATATGAGCAGCTTCTAGCTGGGAATCACCTTCGAGGCCAAGTAACGCTCTAGCATGACCCATTTCAATGTCACCGTGCTCCAATAATAATTTAACATCGTCATGCAAATTATTGAGGCGCAATAAGTTCGTCACGGTCGTACGAGATTTGCCGACTGCGGTGGCCACTTCTTGGTGAGTTAATTCAAATTCGCTCATGAGGCGCTCTAATGCTTGAGCTTCTTCCATTGCGTTAAGATCTTCACGCTGAATGTTTTCAATAAGCGCAATAGCAACAGCAGCTTCGTCGGGTACGTCTTTGACCAAGCAAGGCACCGTCTCTAAACCAGCTAACTGCGATGCACGCCAACGACGCTCTCCGGCAATAATTTCAAATTCGTTAATGCCTACCGCGCGCACGATAATGGGTTGAATAATACCCTGTGAGCGAATAGAAGATGCTAATTCTTCCAAGGCATCTGGCGACATGTCTTTACGGGGTTGGTATTTTCCGGGCTTAAGAAACTCAACAGCTAACTGCTGTAATTCGCTGTCATTTTGTTGCGACTGCTGACCTTCCGCATTTCGTGATGCCTGACTTGTTGCCAACAACGCATCTAGCCCTCTTCCTAATCCTCGTTTTTTTGCTGACATGTATTTCTCTATTCGACCCGTATTGATGTTAAGTTAACTAACGTTAGCTATATTTTCTTTTTTACTACGACGCAGTATTTCACCGGCAAGTGCTAAGTACGCTTTTGACCCTGTTGAAGAGCGGTCGTAATACATTGCAGGAGTACCAAAACTTGGGGCTTCCGCTAAACGTACATTACGCGGAATAACCGTGCGATATACCTGTTCACCAAAATGACGCTTTAATTGCTCGGATACATCGTTAGCAAGGCGATTGCGCGGATCGTACATGGTGCGCAACACCCCTTCAATTGTTAATTCTGGATTTACCACTGAAGCAAGCTTTTTAATGGTATCCATCAATGCGGTTAGCCCTTCAAGCGCATAATATTCGCACTGCATAGGTACTAAAACTGAATCAGCCGCCGCCATAGCGTTAACGGTTAGTTGATTAAGCGAAGGAGGGCAATCAATAAAAATGAAGTCATAGTAATTGCGTACAGGAGCGAGTGCATTGCGCAACCGCACTTCGCGAGCAAACACTTCCATCAGTTTAATTTCGGCAGCGGTAACGTCTGTGTTAGCGGCAATCAAGTCGTATTTACCTGACGTATCTGAAATAACCACATCCTTGATCGGTTTTTCTTCGATCAATAGTTCATAGCAGGTATTGGGGGCGTCGTATTTATCAACACCGCTACCCATGGTGGCGTTACCTTGTGGATCTAAGTCGATCAATAAGACTTTACGCTTAGTTGCCGCCATTGAAGCAGCCACGTTCACCGCAGTAGTGGTTTTACCTACGCCACCTTTTTGATTGGCTATGGCAATGACTTTTCCCAAAATAGTATTCCAGTGGTTATTTGACGCTATTGAGTGACATTCAGTCAAATAGCGCGATAAAAAAATTATCTGCAGAAGATAATGCTTTTAACGTTAAAAAGAAATGTTCATTTATGACTTAACAATCTTTATCAGATGCCTATCGCCATCCAATTCAGGTACCTGCAACTGAACAATCTCAGTGACAGCAAAGCCCGCAGGCAAATCGTCTATTTCTTGTTGAGGTAATTGCCCTTTAAGTGCGATGAAAGTTCCATCGTTTCCAATCAAGTGCTGGCACCAGTTCAACATGTCATTTAGTGACGCGAACGCTCGGCTTAAAACACCATTGAGCTGATGAGGGCTGACATAATCTTCTACTCTAGATTGAACAGGTTGAATATTATCGAGTTTCAACTCGTAAGCAACTTGCTTCATGAATCTAACACGCTTCCCCAGGCTATCAAGCAAGGTAAAATGCGTTTTGGGTAACATGATAGCAAGTGGTATCCCTGGTAAACCAGGACCTGTTCCCACATCAATGTAGTGACGTTGAGAAAGATGCGGTGCAACAACGATGGAGTCCATGATGTGTTTTAACAACATAGACTCAACGTCTCGTACTGACGTTAGGTTGTAGGTCTTATTCCATTTATCGATCATTTGCACAAAACCAACTAACTGGCTGATCTGATCTTTTGTTACCTGTAGATCAGTGCGCTTGATATGTGTACTAAGTAAACCTGTTAAGTACTCTGTGTTATCTGACATTATGCAGTTTTACGCTCTGTTTTTCTAAGCAAGCCGTGCTTTTTCAAATAGACCAGAAGCAAAGAAATAGCGGCTGGGGTAATACCTGATATACGTGAAGCTAAACCTAATGTTTCAGGTTTGGCGTCGCTTAGCTTCGCCACAACTTCATTTGATAGACCTGAAATCTGGCTGTAATCGAAATCAAGAGGGATCAAAGTATTTTCATTTTTACGTGATTTTGCGATCTCATCTTGCTGGCGTTCAATATAGCCCGCGTATTTGATCTGTATTTCTACTTGCTCCGCCGCTTTAGGATCGGTGATCCCAGGGCCAAATTCAGTGACGTTCATTAACGTTTCATACGTCATTTCAGGACGACGGATTAAATCTTCTAAGGTATTTTCTTTACTTAATGCATTTTTCAACAATGGATTCAGTGTTTCTGCTGCTGCATGCTTAGGATGTACCCAAGTATCGCGCAGACGCTGACGTTCAAGCTCGATGGCTTCCAGTTTAATATTGAATGCTTGCCAGCGTTCTTCGTCAACTAAACCTAGCTCATGACCCTTGGCCGTTAACCTAATGTCTGCGTTATCTTCACGTAACAACAAGCGGTATTCAGCGCGGCTAGTGAACATGCGATAGGGTTCTTTGGTGCCCATGGTAGCCAGATCGTCGATCAGTACTCCCATGTATGCTTCATCGCGACGCAGGATCAACGGATCCTTACCTTGACACTGTAAAGATGCATTTGCTCCGGCAATTAAACCTTGTGCCCCAGCTTCTTCATAGCCCGTGGTACCGTTGATTTGACCAGCGAAGAACAAGCCTTTAATAAACTTGGTCTCAAGAGTTTGTTTTAGATCTCGCGGATCAAAGAAATCATATTCGATCGCATATCCTGGACGAATAATATGTGCATTTTCGAAACCTTTGATTGAACGAACGAGCTCAAACTGAACATCAAATGGGAGGCTTGTCGATATTCCGTTTGGATATACTTCAATACTGTTCAAGCCTTCAGGTTCTACAAATATCTGATGAGAATCTTTATCTGCAAAGCGATTAATTTTGTCTTCTATCGAAGGACAATAGCGTGGGCCAATTCCCTCTATCACCCCAGTGTACATAGGGGAGCGGTCTAGTCCACCACGAATGATATCGTGGGTTTTACTGTTTGTATGGGTGATGTAACACGCGATTTGTCTTGGATGGTCTTCCCTTTTTCCCATAAATGAAAATACAGGAGTAGGGCTGTCACCTAATTGCTCTTGCATCACACTGTAGTCAAGTGTTCTGGCATCCAAACGTGCGGGAGTACCCGTTTTTAAACGTGATACACGAAAAGGTAAAGCACGTAAGCGATCTGCTAACGCAATCGAAGGAGGATCGCCGGCACGGCCTCCTTTGTAATTTTCCATGCCGATGTGAATGGTACCACCTAAAAACGTGCCTACAGTGATTACAACGGATTTCGCACGGAATTTAAGACCCATCTGAGTCACCACACCTGTGACTTGATCGTTTTCCACGATAAGATCATCACAAGATTGTTGGAAAAGAGTGAGGTTGTCCTGATGTTCAACGATATCGCGAATAGCTGATCGATATAAGGATCTATCCGCTTGTGCGCGCGTTGCTCTTACGGCAGGCCCTTTGCTTGAATTCAGTGTTCTGAACTGGATCCCGCCTTTGTCGATAGCTTTAGCCATACTGCCACCTAAAGCATCAATTTCTTTTACAAGGTGACCTTTGCCGATCCCACCAATTGCTGGGTTACATGACATCTGACCTAAAGTTTCAACGTTATGTGTCAGTAACAGGGTTTTTGATCCCATACGCGCAGCAGCAAGGGCCGCTTCAGTGCCTGCGTGACCACCACCAACTACGATTACGTCAAATTGTTGTTGATAAAACATTTAGTACCTCTTCAATCATGTATATCCCAAAAAAGGGGCGCGTATTCTATATGTTATTTTGCAGAAGTGAAATGCTTAAAATTCATTCAGAAGATCGAACCGATCTTGCTTAATCTTTATATGATCTATTTAGATCTTTACTTAATGTTATTATTATTAGTGATCGCTGGATCTGTGTGTAAGCATTATTAATACAATATTATCAGTAACTTACGTTGAACTTTTTGTTGTGATCATTCATTGATCTATTTTGTATAGCTTGGGGGTAAGTAGCGATCTTATCCACAAGCGGATCCGCGCCTATATTTATCAAGTGGATATGTAGTGATTATACAGCAGTTATTCAGTATTTTGTGCACAATAAAGGATAAGGTTTGATCTAACTGTGTATAAAATGTGATCTTCTTCCGCAAGATCAGTCCAGAAACCCTATTCTACATGACCTATACCTTTTAGATCACGATTTTCGATCGAGTTGTGTATAACTGCTGGATCTAAGCAAAAATTAAATTACGATTTTTTTAAAATAAATGGAAAACAGCGCTAAAAATACTTAATTAAGGCCGCTAGAGCATTTCTCATCTAGAGTTGAGCAAGATATTGGGGCGCAATTTTTCTGAAAATTTTTATAAAAGACAGTAAATGAGCGGCTAGAAAGATCCTAAAGTAAGATCCAATTAACAAAGATCTTGTTTCTGAGGATCCTTTCTTATAAGCATGAGCTTTCTTTTCCGGCTATTTATCTGCATTTCTTAATGTTAAAGGTGTCCACTTATACCGTTCGGCATAACCTACGATGATGGTTGAGTGAGGATCATATCGCCTATTTAAGCGTGAAACGCACAGATTAAATACTCGTGAGCGGACATGGTTTATTAAAGAGATGTAACCACTTGTGCCGCATTGACTAGCTTAATTTTATGGGACAAGAGGATAGGGATAGCGCGTGATTATAGGGCCAACTTGAGAGCAGAAATCGAAAGATGGCTTTTACGGTTTTATTTGTCGCCAAGAAAACGCCGCTATATGGGTATATCTAGCGACGAATTACTATCCCTTATTTTACTTGATTAGGCTGATAACCGGTGGCTCGATGAGTTTCTACTTGTGAAGGAATAATCTCTTTGCGGCGACTTGGCCCTTCAAAGCGAACCTTGTAGGTATCGTATTCTTTGATTGACTCAAAACAGTAGCTACCTAGGGCTTGTTCGAGTTCAGCCAGGTTATGGTTGGTGATCAGTATGCAGTTTTTATTGTGTGCTAGACGCTGTCTTAATAAATTCCCCAACCAGCTTTGGGCGTTCTTCTTAAGTGAAGACTCATTGACACACACTTCATCCAATATTAATAAATCGACGTCGAGTAGTTCTTGGTTTATTTCACGAAATTTCTCGCCTACTTTATCTGTCGCACTGTAATCGTATGAGAAGAAGCGCATTTCTAGCAGTGTTGAAAGTTGTCTGTATAAAACGGTGATCTCGTATTGATTGATCAACTCGTGCGCAATAGCACCAGCGGTGTGAGATTTTCCACGGCCATAATCCCCATAAAAGATCATCATATGCGAGCCACTTTTGCGCCAAGCGGGATCCTCATGGGCTGCGATAAAGGAATGAGCGATACTTATCGCTTCTTTTACATCGTCACTGTCTTGAATAAGGTTGTCGAAGGTCCACTTAGGGTTAAGATCAGAACGTCCATGTAAAGTTTGAATTCGAGCGCGTTTGCCGTCTTTTTGTAGTTGGCGCACGTCACGGTTGGCAAGGGCTTCGTGTTCGAGCCTTACCGTCTTATAATCAGTATAGGTATCAGGAATGTGTTTCCTGCCAAGCGTTTTACCGAGTTGAGCGATTCTGTCTTTCAAACTTAGCATGTTAATTTTCCGCTAATGATCATGAGTTAGAGGTAGTCTTTGCTTTGCTACTGTATTTAGCAACAAGGTTTTTGGCATTTTCATCCGCAACAACGCCTGCTTTGGCCGTGACGATTTGATTACCCACCTTGTGAATAGCCTTGATGTTTTTAGCTAAGCGTTTTTGTTTAACGTTAAATACAAATTTCTGCGTCCACTGAAACTGCGTAAATTGAGTTTGAGGGCGTCCTAACCAGTAGGCTACAAAATCACCCAGTTCGTGGTCAGAGAAGTCACTATCAATGATGCCTACTAGTTTAGCTAAATCTTGATACAAAGTTGCGTTTGGGGTCCAGTTTGCACTCATCTTTTGCCACTGTAAATGGAGCTGGCTGTAATCATCAGGTTTGATCATGAGTAAGGGTAAGGTAAGAATTTTTCCATTAAAACTCTTATTCAAATCAACCTCTTCGACAAAACTGACTAACTCAACATGAAGCAATTCTTTGATTAGGTTATTCACTTGTCGGCCAAGGTTGAATTTACTTTCTTTTGCATTGAGCATGCTTAATAGCGATTTGTAATTTAATGCGGGCGTATTACCTGTTGTTCTATCAACAGTGGGTCTCAAACCCATCAAATATAACACCCTGGCATCGTTGCTCACGGCTTGATTAAGTGCTTTTTGCTCTGCTTCGTTTAACCAGGTGTCCAATTGTTAACCTCTACTGCTTATCCAAGTTTCTAACCACTCCACGGCGGTGTTTTCTGGAATAGGGTGATGAAGTACATCAATATGTAGTGCTGGAGCATCCAATCTTGCACCACTGTTTTTTAATACTTGTTCCATTTTGGCTGCGCCATAACAAAAAGTGTCATAGCTACTGTCTCCCAATCCAATGACGATAAAAGATACATCGCTGACGTCTGTGGTTTCTATTTGCTTTGCGAAGCGCTGAATATTGTCTGGTAAATCACCTGCTCCATGAGTAGAGGTACAAATAATCCAAATAGCTGAATGAGAAATATCAGGTAAGTCAGGAGTCAAATGTACATTCGAAGCTAGTTGATGTTTACTCAATGTTTCCTGTAACGCTTCTGCAACGTATTCGCTGGCACCGAGCATGCTGCCGACAATTATTTCAAAATCTACCATTATTCTCTCTCGTTATTGACTGAATTCATTGTACCTTGCATAGATTGGCGCGACTACGTATTAACTCAAGTCATAAAAGAGATAGGCTGATAAATATAACCAAGTAAAGTAAATTTAACCTAGTGTTTGCCATTAATCACTTCGTGATTAAGTTAATGATTAATCTGAGTGTTTTTTCAACATGATATGTCAAACAATAGTAACGAGCCGCGCGAGTCAGTGTGTCTCGATATAAAGTGGTTAGCTAGCACCGGCCAGCAGATTAGAGCGTGCTAAGAGTTATTTACCTATGCAGAAAGATGAGAATATCTTGCCTAGCAAGTCATCAGAACTGAATTCACCGGTTATTTCACTCAAATATGCTTGGGCTAGGCGCAGTTCTTCAGCTAACAACTCACCCGCTAGGTTGTCTTCTAATTGCTGCTTACCCAATAATAAATGCTCTTCTGCTCGCTCAATAGCATCAATATGGCGCCGCCTTGCGATGAATTGACCTTCATTTGATGAATGAAAACCCATGCATTCCTTAAGGTGCTCTGCCAGTACCTCTATGCCTTGTTTATGACTCGCTGAGAGTCGGAAAACCGGATAGTCATCGTATTGTACCTTCCCAACATTTTCACCAGAGAGATCCGCTTTGTTACGAATAACGGTTAGCCCCATATTTTTCGGTAAGCGGCGCATAAATTCTGGCCAAATTTTATATGGGTCGTTTTCATGGGTTTCGGTACTGTCTAACATGAACAAAACACGATCTGCTTGCTCAATTTCCTGCCAAGCGCGCTCAATGCCAATGCGTTCTACTTCATCTGAGCTGTCTCTAAGGCCAGCAGTGTCGATAATATGCAGTGGCATGCCATCAATGTGGATGTGCTCTTTCAACACGTCACGTGTGGTGCCTGCTATTGCGGTAACAATTGCTGCGTCACGCCCCGCTAAAGCATTCAATAAACTCGATTTGCCTGCATTGGGTCGACCAGCAATAACAACGCGCATACCTTCTCGCAGCAAACTGCCTTGTCGGGCTTTGCTTTTTACTGAGCTTAATTGTTTCGTTATAGCCTTAAGGTCATTTTGTACTTTGCCGTCACTAAGAAAGTCGATTTCTTCGTCAGGGAAATCAATCGCTGCTTCAACGTATATACGCAAATGCGTTAGCAACTCAACAAGCGAGTTAATTTGTGTTGAAAATTCGCCCTGTAAAGAACGTAGAGCCCCGCGAGCGGCTTGCTCTGAACTGGCATCAATTAAATCCGCTATGGCTTCAGCCTGGGCTAAATCTAGTTTGTCGTTTAAATAGGCGCGTTCACTAAATTCACCTGGCCTTGCTAAACGCACATTAGGAACATGTAGAGTTGCTTTGATGAGCATATCCAAAACAACTTGGCCACCATGGCCTTGTAGTTCTAAAACATCCTCGCCAGTAAAGGAGTGGGGCGCTTTAAAGAATAACGCTATACCTTGGTCAAGCGGTTCGCCGGCATTGGACTTAAATGGTACGTATTGGGCATTACGAACGGGCGGTACATGGCCAATTAGTTGCTCGGCGACTTTTGCTGCTAGCGAGCCTGATACGCGCACTATTCCAACCCCGCCACGCCCACTTGCGGTTGCTTGGGCGACGATGGTGTCTTGGTCTGGAGTATTTTGCTCAACTGTCACGGTATTGCCTAATCTCGAAAATTGGTAAATTGTAAGGGTTGCTCTAGGTCACTGCTTTTCGCTAACGCCATGACTTGCTGTAAATCATCACGTTTTTTACCCGTGACACGCACTTGATCGCCCTGTATCGAAGCTTGCACTTTTATCTTGGCGTCTTTTATCATCTTGATCAGCTTTTTGGCCACAGGCTGTTCAATGCCTTCTTTAAACGCGATAGCCTGTTTGTATATCTTACCTATGTGCTGAACGTCTTTTTCTTCAAAGGCTGCTGTATCTACGCCGCGTTTTACACAAGTGCCGCGCAAGATATCCAGCATTTGTTTTAACTGAAAATCACTATCACAAGACATAGTAACGATGTTTTCTTTAAGCTCGAAACTGGCTTCTACGCCACGAAAGTCAAAACGGGTGGAAAGCTCGCGGTTAGCGTTTTCGACGGCGTTTCTCACTTCTTCTAATTTAATTTCTGACACAATATCAAATGAGGGCATGTTGATTTCCTATTGATTAAATGAACACATTGTAATGCTAGGTGTGAATATAAAAAAGCCCGCCTACATAGTTGTGTAAGGCGGGCTATTTGCTTATAGAGAGTGGCGACTTACTTGGTTTTTAAACCGCGCTTCTCCATTGATGCATAAATGATCTTCGCCTGTATAAGGGTAATGATGTTACTGATTAACCAATATAGCACTAGACCTGCTGGGAATATAAAGAAGAACAAACTCATAGCCACAGGCATAAATTGCATTATTTTCTGCTGCATAGGGTCTGTCATCGTCATAGGTTGCAGCTTCTGTAGAAGGTACATACTAAGGCCAGTTAATATCGGTAGGACAAAGTAAGGGTCTTTAACAGACAAATCAGTGATCCAGAAAATGAAGTCAGCGTGACGTAATTCAACACTTTCTAACAACACCCAATACAAGGCTAAAAAGATAGGCATTTGTAAAAGAAGAGGGAAGCAACCACCCATAGGGTTTACCTTGTCTTTCTTGTACATTTCCATCATGGCTTGCTGCATCTTCTGCTTGTCGTCGCCGTAACGTTCTTTCAACGCGTCCATTTTGGGTTTCAAGGCACGCATTTTTGCCATCGATTCATACTGTGCTTTCGTTAATGGGTACATAGCGCCTTTAACGACGATAGTGATGAGGATGATAGAGAAACCCCAGTTACCAATTAAGCTGTGAATAAACTGCAAGAAGGCGAAAAGATATTTAGAAATCCACCACAGAAATCCGTAATCAACCGTTAAATCTAAGCCGCGCGCGATTTTTTCTAAGGTATCTTGGTCTTTAGGACCAAGGTAAAGTGAGCTTTGAATATCAACGCTTTGACCTGGTTCTATATCTACAGATTGACCAATAAAGCCGATAATCGCATTACCGTTCTGGGTCATTTTACTGTAGAGGCTATTAGTTTGGTCCTGTGGTGGTACCCACGCTGAAACAAAATAATGCTCAATCATTGCTGTCCAACCAGCAGGAGTTACTTGATTCAGGTTTTTGTCTTGCATGTCATCAAAGGAGTACTTCTCGTAACGCTCGTCTTCAGTGGAGAATGCGCCACCGCGATAAGTTGGCATAAACATGCTGCCGCCTTGATCCGCTGTACTTTGCTTTAACTGTCCGAACTGTTTAACACTTTTTACATCTGAAGAGGTATTCTCAACGTGATAATTTACTTTCACTTCGTGACTGTTTTTACTGAATATAAATTCTTTAGTCACGAGTAAACCGGATTTAGCTGTATACGTTAGAGGGACTGTCAGCGAGTCACCTTCCATAACGAAACTATCTTGGCTTACAGAATAAGTAGGTCGTGAGCCTTTATCTATTCCATTGGTACCGACCAATCCACTTTGAGCCACAAAAATCGTTGGGCCGCTTGGGCGAAGTAAGCTATACGTACCCTGTGAACCTTGTTCAAGTGGGTATTTAAGCAAGTTTGCTGAAATAACATCACCACCTACGGTATTGATGCTTAGTTGTAACGTGTCGGTAGTCACAGATATGACCTTACCAACTACGCTTTGAGTCGGTAGCGCACTTTTATTTGTTGGCGTAGCAATAGGTACATCGCCATTACTATTTGGGGCATCGCTCCCCGCTGTTCGTTGACTTTCTACTGGCTGGGCAGGTTGAGGACCATAATCCACTTGCCATTGTTGCCATAAAAGAAAGCTGACCATGGCAAGGCCAATTAATAAAAAGCTGCGTTGGGATTCCATAAAATACTCTATATTAACTACATTATTAATTTAAGCCGTTTTGCCTAGGCGACGACCTTCATTCGATTGTAAATTTGTCCGTAATCTTTATACGGGCCAAATTCAAATATTTTAGTGCTTGTTTTGCTTCTTCTTGTCGGGCACCAGATCGATTCCACCAGAATGCAGCGGATGGCATTTTAGTATGCGTTTGATACTTAACCAACCACCAATTATGATTCCGTGTTGTTTTATTGCTTCAATTGCATAGTAAGAACAAGTTGGATGAAATCGACAGTTTTGCCCCAGCATGGGTGAAAGCCATAGCTGGTATAGTCTAATCAAACCTATTGGGATTTTTCGCAGCGCTTGGCTAACTTTTTCCATAACTTACTTAAAACTAGGAATAGTTCCTGATTCGAGAGCTTATCAAGCCCACTTTTACCAACCACTACTATATCAATGTTAGGTAAGCTTTGCTGATGATTGCGAAAACTTTCACGCACAATGCGTTTAATACGATTGCGATCGTGTGCTTTTTTGACACGTTTTTTAGCGACAGTTATTCCTAGTCTGGGATTAGGACTATCATTGTGACGAGCAAGTAATGTTAAGTTTGGGGATACGGCAGGAGTGGCATTTTTGAAAACAAATTCAAAGTGGGTGGGAGTTAAAAGTCTCAACTCCCGAGAAAATGAATTTTCACCCACTTTAAATGATTAAGCTGTTAAACGAGCACGGCCTTTAGCACGACGATTGGCAATAACCTTGCGGCCATTTTTAGTCGCCATACGGGCACGAAAACCGTGTGAACGCTTACGCTTTAAGTTACTTGGTTGAAAAGTTCTTTTCATGACCTAGTTCCGCTACATAAGGTTAAAAACAAATGAACACTTGCATGCTCAAAAAGGACGCTGAATTCTAGAGATCCGCCTAACGTTTGTCAATGAGTTATTGAGATCATTGTGTAATTAATGATCATCTAGCGTTTTTGATGGTCTTTGGGTAACTCGTCTATGCGTAGCTATTTTATCCACAGTTATTATTATTATTTGAGTTTGGGAGTGTTTCCTGGCTCGATTTTTGATTATATATTTAACTGTTCTGACTTTTTCAATGCGAGCCTGAAATAATAATATATATATAAAACAAAATCTTATTGTTTTTTTAAAGAATATTTAAGCGATGCTGAAAAGGTTATTTTACTTATGCACAGTTTAGAGTGATAATTAACGCCTGTTTTGCAAAGAATGCTGAATAATTAATCGCTTAAACTCAGTTTTTATTTTTTCGATATTCTTCTGTTGTCTTATTCGACTTGTTTTTTCCCCTTTATTTTGTTGGTTCGGAGTAGTTTTTTAATGTCTTTATGGAATCGTTGTCTTGAAAGGCTTCAGCAAGATTTGCCGACCCAGCAATTTAGTATGTGGATAAGACCTTTGGTAGCGAATGAAGAGGCTGCTGCAGTGACTCTTTTTGCTCCTAATCGATTCGTTTTAGATTGGGTACGTGATAAATACATAGCTCAGATTGAAGCATTATTCGCTGAGTTTTGTGCCAATGATGCGGTACCTCAACTTAGAATAGAGGTAAAATCTGCTGCCAGCGTACAACAAAGTTATTCGCAAAATCCTGCTCCTGCCATTCATCAATCCTCAGCAGTAGAAAACAGCATTAAATCTTTACAAAAGCATCAAGCCGCTCGAAGTAACGTTAATGTCCAGGCAGATAATAGCCCGCCTAACGTTAAAATTGCGGCGTCTCATAAAAGCAATATCAATTTTAATTACAAGTTTGATAACTTCGTAGAAGGTAAATCAAACCAGTTAGCAAGAGCCGCTTCTAAGCAAGTTTCTGATAATCCAGGTAAGGCATATAATCCATTATTTATTTATGGTGGCACCGGTTTAGGTAAAACACATTTATTACACGCCGTCGGTAATGGAATTATTGATAACAAAAAAGACGCAACTGTCGTTTATATGCACTCCGAGCGATTTGTTCAAGATATGGTTAAAGCGTTGCAGAACAACGCGATTGAAGAGTTCAAACGTTATTACCGTTCGGTTGACGCATTACTGATCGATGATATTCAATTCTTTGCTAATAAAGAGCGGTCACAAGAAGAGTTTTTTCATACCTTCAATGCTTTGTTAGAGGGTAATCAGCAAATCATCCTGACTTCTGACCGTTACCCTAAAGAAATTGATGGGGTAGAGGACAGGCTTAAATCTCGGTTCGGTTGGGGACTCACAATTGCTATTGAACCCCCAGAATTGGAAACTCGAGTTGCCATTTTAATGCGTAAGGCGTTAGAGAATAAAATTGTGTTGCCAGATGAGGTGGCTTTCTTTATTGCTAAACGACTTCGATCTAATGTGAGAGAGCTTGAAGGGGCGCTTAACCGAGTCATCGCTAATGCTAATTTTACCGGCCGACCTATCACTATTGATTTTGTTCGTGAAGCGTTACGTGATTTGTTAGCGTTACAAGAAAAACTCGTCACGATAGATAATATTCAAAAAACGGTGGCTGAGTATTACAAAATCAAGATGGCGGATATTTTATCTAAGCGCAGAAGTAGAAGTGTGGCTCGGCCAAGGCAAATGGCCATGGCTTTGTCGAAAGAGTTAACCAACCACAGCTTGCCAGAAATAGGCGATGCTTTTGGCGGTAGGGACCACACAACTGTGTTGCATGCATGTAGGAAAATTGTGCAGCTTAGAGAAGAGAGTCATGATATAAAAGAAGACTATCAAAATTTAATTCGCACCTTATCTTCATAAAAAAAGTTACGAGAATTTAGATGAAATTCAGTATAAGCAGGGAAAATTTTCTACAACCGCTCCAATTAGTTTCTGGCGCTGTAGAACGCAGACACACATTACCTATTCTATCCAATGTATTGGTCAAAGTAAGCGATAGTGCTTTGTGGCTAACAGGCACCGATTTGGAAGTTGAACTAATTTCAAATGTGACTTTGACGGGCGATTTTGAAGAAGGTGAAATCACAGTACCGGCCAAGAAACTGTTAGATATCATTCGTGGTTTGACTGAAGGTAGCGAGATTAGTTTTCATGTAGATGGCAACAAAGCTATCCTACGATGTGGTCGTAGCAAATATAGTTTATCTACCCTCTCTGCGAACGATTATCCGAATCTTGAGGATTGGCAAGGGGAACTTGAATTTGAAATTTCTCAGGCAAACCTCAAGCGCTTGATTGACAGTGTTCATTTCTCAATGGCTCAACAAGATGTGCGTTATTATCTTAATGGGATGTCTTTGGAAACTGAAGACAATGTTATTCGCACAGTTGCCACAGACGGCCACAGGCTGGCTCTATGCCGCTTAAATTACACTGATGCTACATTGCCTAATCGTCAAGTAATTATCCCTCGTAAAGGGGTTATGGAGATTACTAGGCTTATTGAAGACAGTGACAAATCATTAAAGGTACAGGTGGGTTCAAACCATATACGTATTTTTTCTAATGACTTTATTTTTACCAGTAAATTGGTTGATGGACGTTTTCCTGATTATCGCCGAGTTTTACCAAAAGACGGTGACAAGAATATCATTGCTAGTAAGCTTGGCCTTAAAAATGCTTTTTCTCGTGCATCGATCCTTTCAAATGAAAAGTTCAAAGGTGTGCGCTTAAATTTATCATCTGGTGAAGTAAAAATTACTGCTAATAATCCAGAACAAGAAGAAGCGGTAGAGATTGTAGATGTAGATTACCAAGGTGGTGATTTAGAGATAGGGTTCAATGTTGCCTACCTAATTGATGTGCTCAATGCACTGAATGCGGAAGAAGTGAAATTTACCCTTGCGGATTCAAATAGTAGTGCACTAATTGAAGATGGGTCCGATGACTCTGCACTTTACGTTATAATGCCAATGAGGCTGTAGTCCTCTTCTTGTTGAATTTATTATGAAGCTGGACTCAGTCCAGATCCGCAACTTGCGTAATCTGCAGCATGTTACATTTAAACCTAGTCATGGTGTAAATTTCATCTTGGGAATCAATGGTAGTGGTAAGTCTTCAATTTTGGAGGCCATACACTACCTTGGGTTTGGCCGCTCCTTCCGTACCTCGAAACATAAAAATGTCATTCAAAACGAGCAAGAATCTTTTACTGTTTTTTGCGAGTGTCTAGAAGATAGTACGACTCAACGATTAGGCTTATCTCGCAGCATCAACGACACCGTTAGCGTCAGTATTAACGGCATAAAAGGTAATAAGGTTTCGGATTTAGTTAGTCTCTTACCCGTTCAAATATTTACTCCTCAAAGTTCCGATATTTTATTAGGGGCCCCAAAACTCCGGCGGAAATACATAGATTGGTGTTTGTTTCACGTGGAACATAGTTTCCTTACTTGCTCAAATGCTTACTCGAGATTGCTTAAACATAACAATGCGCTATGTCGCAAACAACAAGTAGGGTATGCGAGTCCGCAAAGAGTATATTGGACGGATTTACTTGCACAATATGGCTCGGAGCTAACAGAGTTTCGAAACGCGATGATGACGCGGCTTATCCCGTTAATTACTTCCAATCTTGCGCAATTTTTACCTGAGTTTTGTGTCGAAATCTCGTATTATAGGGGATGGGAAAAAGGTCTCGAATTAAATGAAGCCTTAACGAAGTCGGCGGACCGTGATTATAAAAATGGTTACATTAGCGTTGGTCCACATAAGGCTGACGTCAGATTTAAAATAAGTGGCAAACCTGCACATGAGGTGTTGTCTCGAGGGCAACTGAGGATGCTTGTAGCTGCTTTACAGTTAGCGACCACACAGTGTTTAATGTCCTACACACAAAAGACCTGTATTTTCTTATTAGATGATGTTGGTGCGGAATTAGACGCAGCAAAACGAGAAGCGTTTATTGATAGACTTCTTGAATCAAATACTCAACTTTTCGTTACGGCGATAGAAGAGCATCAACTAGAATTTATAGATAAATACCAAAATAAAAAAATGTTTCACGTGGAACATGGCCAGGTGAGAGAGGAGAGTTAATCAAATGGCAGAAGAGAATAAGTACGATTCGTCGAGTATTAAAGTATTAAAAGGACTGGATGCCGTACGTAAACGTCCTGGTATGTATATCGGTGATACTGACGATGGTACAGGCTTACATCACATGGTATTTGAGGTTGTAGATAACTCTATTGATGAAGCACTTGCCGGTCACTGTACTAACATCAATGTGAAAATTCATACTGATGGTTCCGTGTCAGTTAAAGATGATGGACGCGGCATACCAACTGAAATTCATGAAGAAGAGGGCGTTTCCGCAGCCGAAGTTATTATGACCGTTCTTCATGCCGGTGGTAAGTTTGATGATAACTCCTATAAGGTTTCAGGTGGACTACACGGTGTTGGTGTATCAGTCGTAAACGCACTATCTCGTAAACTTCAAATAATGATACGCCGTGCTGGTGAAGTACACGAGCAAGAGTATCAACATGGTGTACCTCAAAAGCCTCTAGAAGTTATTGGTGAGTCCGATACTACCGGCACAAGTATAAGATTTTGGCCAAGCGAAGAGACATTTACGGGGATAGAGTTTCACTACGATATTTTGGCTAAACGTCTACGTGAATTATCCTTCCTAAATTCAGGTGTTAGCATCATATTAGAAGATGAACGTGATGGTAAGAAAGATCACTTCATGTATGAAGGTGGTATTCGAGCATTCGTAGAATATTTGAATCAGAACAAAACACCTGTTCACCAACAAGTGTTCCATTTTAATAGCCAGCGTGATGATGGTATTTCAGTAGAAGTTGCGCTGCAATGGAATGATTCATTCCAAGAAAATGTATTTTGTTTCACTAATAATATTCCTCAGCGCGATGGTGGGAGTCACTTAGCTGGGTTCCGTGGTGCGCTAACGAGAACGCTTAATACCTTCATGGAGAAGGAAGGGCATAACAAGAAGAACAAAACCAGCGCTAGCGGTGATGATGCTAGAGAAGGATTAACTGCGGTCGTTTCAGTTAAAGTACCTGATCCAAAATTCTCGTCACAAACGAAAGATAAACTAGTATCGTCTGAAGTGCGTCCCGCCGTTGAAACGGTGATGGGCGAAAAGCTAAATGAATTCCTATTAGAAAACCCATCTGCGAGCAAAATTATTATTGGTAAAATTATCGATGCAGCACGCGCCAGAGAAGCGGCGCGAAAAGCACGTGATATGACACGCAGAAAAGGTGCGCTGGACCTCGCTGGTTTGCCAGGGAAGTTAGCAGATTGCCAAGAGAAAGACCCATCTCTATCTGAATTATATATAGTGGAAGGGGACTCTGCTGGCGGTTCAGCCAAGCAGGGCAGAAACAGAAAGAACCAAGCAATCTTACCTCTTAAAGGTAAAATCCTTAACGTCGAAAAAGCACGTTTTGACAAAATGTTATCGTCTCAAGAAGTGGCAACGCTTATCACTGCATTGGGCTGCGGTATTGGGCGTGACGAATATGACCCAGAGAAGCTACGCTATCATCGCATTATAATCATGACCGATGCTGATGTTGATGGTTCACATATTCGTACATTGTTATTGACCTTCTTTTATCGTCAAATGCCAGAAATTATTGAACGTGGCTATATTTACATCGCGCAGCCTCCTTTGTATAAAACAAAGAAAGGCAAACAGGAACAGTACCTGAAAGATGATGATTCACTCACTAAATATTTAACAGCTATTGCTTTAGACAATGCTTCAATTCACGTCAACGAAGAAGCACCTGGCTTGAGCGGTGCGTCTTTAGAAAAGCTTGTTAGCCAATATCAAAACGGTATGAAGATGATAAAACGCGTTAGTCGTGTTATGCCTGAGGTGATTCTAACCAGTCTAATTTATAGCAAGATTATTACATTACAAGACTTACAAGACGAAGCAAGCTTGGAAGTTGTTGCTAAGAGCTATACTGAAAGCTTAACAAGAAATGAAGTTGATGGCGCTACGTATCGTTACGAAGTTAGACTGAACAACGAGCGTAAGAACTACTATATTGCGTTGATTATTCGTCTACACGGAATCGATACTGAGTATAAAATAGATCAAGAGTTTATTGAATCAATTGAATATACACGTCTTCGCGAATTGAATGAGTCTATTAATGGGCTGATTGAAGAAGGTGGTTATGTTAAGCGAAATGATAAAGTAAAAGCAATTTCATCATTTGCCGAAGGCTTAGACTGGCTGATGGCAGAATCTAAGAAAGGTCAGTATATTCAACGCTATAAAGGATTGGGTGAGATGAACCCCGGCCAGCTTTGGGAAACGACTATGGATCCTGCATCTCGCCGTATGCTTCAAGTGAAAGTGGAAGATGCGATAGCTGCTGACCAACTGTTTACAACGCTTATGGGGGACCACGTAGAGCCAAGACGAGCGTTCATTGAAGAAAATGCACTAAGAGTAGCGAACCTAGATGTGTAGGTTTACTCTTTCATAAAGTGATACATCGATAAAAAGCCCGCTACCACTTGCGGGTTTTTTTATGCTCGAAATAATATAAGCTGCAGTGGTTCAATAAAGCGAGGGATAAATATTATGAAGAAAATTGGCATGTTAGGGGGAATGAGTTGGGAATCAACGGCTCAATATTATGAGTTAATCAATCGAGAATTAAATCGTCGCCTAGGCGGCCTACATAGCGCGAGGATAGTGTTAAATAGCGTAGACTTCAACGACATAGAACTATTACAGACAGCCGCTGAGTGGTGCAATTTGGCCGATATTCTTAGTGCAGACGCGTTGAGTCTGGAACACGCTGGAGCCGACTTTATTATTATTTGTACCAATACCATGCACAAAGTAGAGCCTGAGATTGCTGCTGCGACAAGCCTTCCAATTTTACATATTGCTGATGCTACGGGTCAGGTGCTTAAAACAGATAGGTTTAAGCGAGTGGGTTTATTAGGCACAGCATTCACAATGGAACAAGATTTCTATAAATCACGCTTAGCAACTAAATTTGGCATTGATGTGATTGTTCCTGATGATGACGATAGAGCATTTATTCATAACGTAATTTATGATGAATTATGTAAAGGCGTTATCAATGATAAGTCGAGACAAGGCTATTTAAGAATTATTGATAAACTCTACGCGAAAGGATGCGAAGGTGTTGTTTTGGGATGTACTGAAATACCGATGTTGGTAAATCAGTCGCATACACATGTTGCGCTATATGACACAACTAAAATTCACGCATTAGCAGCAGTCGATTTAGCGCTGACGAAGGAGTAGTTATATCAAGAAGTGTAAAATCATTCGTTAAATGAAAAATATTAAAGGAAGATATAGAGAGCTTGTGGCGTAAGTAGAATAAATATTTATCTTACAAAAATGATCAAAACGAGTTTATTTCCAACTGGGATCATAGATCTTAAAATGACCGCGGCCATTTTCTTTGACTTTATACATAGTCATATCAGCACAGGCGAGTAACTCTTTAATGTTATTGGCATGTTGTGGAGCGATAACAACACCAATACTGCCACCAATTTCACAACTTATTTCATCAGAAATTTCAATAGGGTGACTTAGACTACTCAGTGTCGATTGGGCTAACGCCCTTATTTCTTCAACATTGACACTGTTTACCACGTAAGCTGCTACAAACTCATCGCCACCCCAGCGGCTACAAAGTTCGTTTTTGCCATTAAAAACCGACTGTAAACGTTTACTCACTTCAATTAAAACTCTGTCGCCGGCGTCATGACCATAGATGTCGTTAACAGGCTTAAATTTGTCTAAATCAATCATAAAAATGACCAAACTTAAATCAAGTAAATTAACGGTTTGCAGTAGATTATCGATTTCAAATTCACCTGCGCGGCGATTCTTAAGGTGAGTTAACGCGTCATGATCAGCTTCAAAACGGGTTTTGAGCTCTTTCTCAGCCCGAGAGGTAACGTCATACATGATGACTTCAATAATAGGTCCATGATTACTAGAATCAATATCGCGCTGTTGAACTCGCTGACTAGTGATCCGTGAAAACAGACAATGAACCCATTTATTCACAGCGCCATTGTGAGACTTACATTTAAGGTCGATTGATAAGTGATTTACCGATTCTTCATTACGCATTCTGATCAGTAAACTTTCTAATTGGTTTGAGTTTTCGAAAAGATCAATGAAAGGGGTACTTTCCGAAGTGTTGGGTTGAATGTGATAGAACGCAGGATTAGCAGCTGTAACTAAGTTGTTGCTATTAATTAAGCAAATACCAGCACTGGCTTGTTCAAATATAAGTCTAAACTTACTTTCTAACGCCTGAGTTTTTTTACGTAAATCAGTTTCGTTTTCAAGAGTGACTTTCAATTCACCCATTAGATCATTAATACCTTGAACTAATTGTCCGATTTCATCGTTATCGTGATGGATCAACGTACGCATCGTTTGCGTATTTCTCGGGTCAATCTTAAGAAAACTCGCGGTAAGGTTCTGAATAGGTTGGGTAAGTAGTTTATGTACTAAAATAGAAACGAAAAGTGCGACGATAGCTGAATAAAGTAGCAATAGTAAAGCGTCATTGGTGGCTTTTTGTCTTGCAATACTTTGGATGTAATGACGGTTTGGGTGAATTAGCAACTGCCCAATGGATTGCTCTGGAATAAAAGGATGCTGAACGTTAGTGTGAATTAAACCGTCGGTATCGGCTAGGTCACCGAAACTTACCTTTAGACTAAGGGAATCTGTTAGTTGTGCACCAGCTATCAAGTCATTAATAACTAGGCCTTGCACTATCTCTTGCCCAAGCTCTTCGTCTTGAACATACAAAGCGATAGATGCGGTGCTACGGATAGTGGCCCCTATTTGCTCGATAAGGGCCTCAGCTTTGCTTTGTTCGCTGCTAACAGCACTAAAATAAAGTAGCACCGATGTAATTAACGACGTACCTATAGCGCCAATAGCGATGGAAAGCGCTACTTTAATATAAATTTTGCCGCTAATATTTATCAATTTACAGAACCACCATTTATTACAATCAATATAACATGTTGAAAAATAGGGAAAATTCTATCAAAAGGTCAGTCTATAACTTAGATACCATTACGATGGGTTTATCTATATTTGTAAAGTCTATTGAAAACTCATAGCGCCCAGTTTCCTTAGGAACAAACTTAAAATTTTCGTCCGTGGTATTACAATCTGCATTGACTGCTTCACCTAATGAAATATTTTGATCTCGATACTGGCTTTTGTAACCGCAGCTAGAGCCTGGCGTCCAATCCTTATCTGCGAATTTAAAGTCATAGGGCTGGCCATCAGCTATAAGCTCAATAGTGGTAGCATAAGTGCTACCACCTTGTTTTTTAAGTATATATTGCGGATCTGCTTCCCACCAAGTAAACACCCCTCTCAAATACAATTCAGGGAGTTGCTGAACATCTTTGTAGGGTTCTACTGTATAGCTAGCACAACCAGAAAGTAGGCAAATCGCCATCAGGCTGTATAGCTGCTTGAGTTTGCTCATAGATGAGTACCTGAAACCATAATTTATCCTACTACCTTACTGTTGTTGATTCAAAATGGAAATATCGGCAACGAGTAAGAACAGCGTTCTCAACTTTGACAATAAGGCGAGGCGATTGTTTCTTACGTTCTCATCTTCTGCCATGACCATTACATTATCGAAAAACGCATCCACTTTGTCGTGTAGTGTGGCTAATTCTGTAAATACCCCTTGGTAATTAGCATCCAAGACGAAAGCATTGACTGTTTCTTCTATGTCACTCAATGCTTCTGCTAACGCTGATTCATGCTCATTTTCAAACAAGCTCGGATTGATATTATTAGTATCAGTCACCTTATTCTTAGCGAGAATATTTGCTACCCGTTTATTCGCGGAAGCAAGTGCTAACCCGGAGGCTAGACTCTTAAAAGCAGATACTGCTTCTATTCGTGCTGCGAAATCAGCGGGTTTAGTAGGGCGGCGAGCTGCTACAGCTTGAATCACATCGATATCAATATTTTGATCTTGGTACCAAGCTCTGAAGCGTCCCAAGATAAAATCAATTACTTGAGACTCTAAGTCTTCAACATGAGTTAACTTAGTGCCGAACGAGTTTATTGATGCTTGCACTAAGGCAGTGAGGTCCAGTGGTAGTTTCATTTCTACGCTAATTCGCAAAACACCAATGGCCGCACGTCTGAGCGCGAAAGGGTCTTTATCGCCTTTAGGGACCTGGCCAATACCAAATATACCTACCAGCGTATCAATTTTATCTGCTATTGCTACTGCACAACTGATGTTCGACGTGGGCAATTGGTCACCAGCGAAGCGAGGCATGTATTGTTCATTCAGTGCCAATGCGACTTTATCGTGTTCGCCATCATGTTTAGCGTAATGCATACCCATCACACCCTGAACATCAGGGAACTCCATGACCATATTGGTCATAAGATCTGTTTTTGATAGTAAACCGGCGCGTGAGGCCTGAGAGACGTCACTACTAAGCATGTTCGCGATGATGCCTGCGAGCTCAGATATGCGTTGTGACTTTTCGTATAAAGTGCCTAACTGTTTCTGAAACAACACTGTCTTCAGGCTTTCTAAACGTGATTCAAGCGTGGTCTTTTTATCGGTATTAAAGAAGAACTCCGCATCAGCCAAACGAGGTCGAATCACTTTCTCGTTGCCACTAATAATCTGCATTGGGTCTTTGCTTTCAATATTTGTCACAAACACGAATCGAGACTTTAGCTGGCCGTTTTGGTCGATAAGCGGGAAGTACTTTTGATCATCCTTCATCGTATAGATAAGGGCTTCTTTTGGAACTTCTAAGAAGGAATCGTCGAAACTCGCGGTCAATGCGACGGGCCATTCAACCAGCGCTGTAACTTCGTCCAGCAGGTCTTCATTCATATCAGCAACAGCATCTTCTTTTTGTGCTGCCGCATTAACTTGGTGACGTATTTTATCTTTACGAGCTGAAAAATCGGCTAATACGTAGTGCGCTTCAAGCTGTGCAAGGTACTCATCGGCGTGAGATAGACTAAATTGCTTTTCGCCATGAAAGCGATGACCATTAATAATACGGTCTGAATCAATACCTAAAATATTGCCTTCAATAACATCCGCCCCAAAGAGCATAGTAACTGTATGAACAGGCCGAATAAACTGAATGGAACTGCTTCCCCAGCGCATCGCTTTAGGGATTGGCAGTTTTTTAAGGGCTCCATCAATCATGGCTGGCAACAACGAAGAGACTTGCTCGCCTTTTGCTTCGCCTTTGAACAAAAGCCACTCGCCTTTGTCGGTAGTTAACCGTTCCGCTTGCTCGACGGTAATGCCATTAGAACGAGCCCAACCTTGAGCGGCTTTCGTTGCCTGGCCTGATTCATCGAATGCCACTGACACGGCAGGACCTTTCTTTTCGATCGACTTGTCTTCTTGTTGCTCAGCCAGTCCAATGACATTGACAGCTAAGCGGCGAGGGGAGGCAAACCATTTAATCGAGGTATACTTGAGTTCAGCTGTGTCCAGCGCGCCTTGCAAGTTATCAGCGAAGGCCTGAGCTAATTTACTCAGTGCTTTAGGCGGTAATTCTTCGGTGCCAATTTCAACCAATAGATTTTCGTAACGCATGAATTAAGCCTCCTTCTTACACATTGGAAATCCAAGCTTTTCTCGTGCTTGATAATAAGCCTCTGCACAGGCTTTTGATAGCGTACGAACACGCAGTATGTAACGTTGACGCTCTGTTACTGAGATGGCGTGGCGGGCATCTAACAGGTTAAACGCGTGAGACGCCTTCATTACCTGCTCGTATGCAGGTAGAGGTAATCCAGCTTCAATCATCTTCTGACTTTCTTTTTCGCAGTGATCAAACATACCGAACAACGCATCTACGTCAGCATACTCAAAATTATAAGTAGACTGCTCAACTTCGTTTTGATGGAAAACATCACCATAGGTGACTTTGCCCATAGGGCCGTCAGTCCAAACGAGATCATAAATACTGTCTACACCTTGAATGTACATAGCAAGACGCTCTAAACCGTAGGTGATTTCGCCGGTAACAGGCGAACATTCAATCCCTCCAACCTGTTGGAAATAAGTAAATTGAGTGACTTCCATACCATTTAGCCAAACTTCCCAGCCAAGACCCCAAGCACCCAGGGTGGGGGATTCCCAGTTATCTTCCACAAAGCGAATATCATGCACTAACGGATCGAAGCCTAGCTCTTTTAATGAGCCCAAATAGAGTTCTTGAATATTACTGGGTGATGGTTTCAACATGACCTGAAATTGGTAGTAATGCTGTAATCTGTTTGGGTTCTCACCATATCGGCCATCTGTGGGTCGACGACATGGTTGAACATAAGCACTGCTAATCGGTTCTGGACCAATAGAGCGTAAAAATGTCATGGGATGGAAAGTACCTGCGCCAACTTCCATATCGAGAGGTTGAATGATTACGCACCCTTGTCTTGCCCAGTAGTCTTGGAGTGATAAGATCAGTCCTTGGAAGGTTTTACTATCAAACTTATTCATTAATTGCTGCCACAAAATAATCCGAAAAAACGCCGGATAGTATACCTGCTGCGCATCGATGAATGTAGGTTAAATAACCATATTAATACGCTATTGAGCGTTTAAAGGCCGAAAAATGCAACATATACGCTGTGCATGGGTTTCACAGGATCCCATATATCAAGAATATCACGACAAAGTTTGGGGTCGCCCAGTAAGAAACAAATATGAGCTTTTCGCTAAATTATGCCTAGACGGCCAACAAGCTGGTTTAAGCTGGATAACTATTCTAAAAAAACAGCAAAACTATTATCAAGCCTTTCATCAATTTGACCCGCAACGCATCAGTGAAATGACAGAAGATGATGTTGAGCGCTTAATGCAAGATAAAGGGATCGTTAGAAACAGACTTAAGATAAATTCAATTATTAAGAATGCTAAGGGGTTTCTTGAGATAGAACGTGAAGGCACTGACTTTTCAGAATTCATTTGGTCTTTTGTCGCAAATGAACCGATCATAAACGCTTGGGCTGAGAAAAGTCAGGTACCTAATACCTCTAACGAATCTGATGCGATGGCCAAGGCCTTGAAAAAGCGCGGCTTCTCATTCGTGGGAAGCACTATTTGTTACGCCTTTATGCAAGCCGTTGGGTTGGTTAATGACCACACCCAAGACTGCTTTTGTTACTCAGTTAATGAAAAGAGATAAAAAGAAAACGGTTAAGAGCGTTTAAGGTGTAAACGCTCTTAACTTGGCTACGTCTTCCAAGATCTGGCTTTCTAATTCGCTTTCTAATGCTTCGCGAGCAATATCCTGAGTTTTACGCTCAAGCGCAGAAAGCTTATCTCTTGCTTCATGCGTAGGTAAGTCACTCACTTTCACATATAGCGCGTACAAACCAGGGTAGCGGGTCTCGTAATCTGGTTTATCGTCAATGGGTAAGCTCTCATGCAAATGATATAAGCGAATGCTTCCCTCTGATAGATTGCATTGTTGCTGCTCAACAGCCATGGAAATGGTATGGATACTTTCCATAAGCCGCTCTACTCGTTGTTGTTTCGTTCGAGCCATTTTTTTGTTTTGCTTGTTGAGCATAAACAATAACTTGCCAGCATAGAATGCTAATGACGCAATAATAACGAAGGCAACAAGGAGCAGTAAAATAGTGATAGAACTCATATAAGAACTTACTTGAATTTGTTTATATCAATAGATTCAAATTGATCATAAAGATCATCGTCAGTTGAGTTTTCGCTGTTGCCTGCATTGGCCGTACTGTCATCATCATTGGATATGCCCAGTAAATCACACAGCTCTTGATGTCGAGCCGTTAATTTATTGACAAATGCTCGCTCTTCGCGGCTTAACGCCGTATCAGAATCGAGTTTTTCTAGCAGCATACCGAAACGTTCGTTCTGTTCAATGCTTTCTAACTCTTGAGCAGGTGAGAAGAACTTAGGTTTGGTAGTTTTGGCTTTAGGCTTGTCATCAACAATTAAGGGTATCGGCTTCTTGCTGCCAACCCTTGGGTCCTTTTGCACTTTGCTTGGTTTGCTTTGTGAGCTTGTTTGCTCAGGGTTGTTACGGGTTCCAGAGGGCTTACCTAAGGTTTTTTTATTACGTTTTGGGCTTGCCGGCGCTGGTTTACGATTAGCTTTAGGTGCTAACGGGGTACCGATTTGACCGATTTTGCGTGACTTCTTTTTTCTAGGCATTTTAACCTCCACAATATTTGTGCGGATTTTACCTTAAATTAGACTGGTTAAATATGGCTCGGTATCGATGGAGCGAAATTTAGATAAGAAAAAGGGCGATAGCCTAGCTATCGCCCTTCGTATCATAGATGTGTCTTGCGACACGAATCCCGACATTTGTTCTTCCTGAACAGTGAATGGTGGTCCTTCATGTTTTCACTTTTTATTTATTTTAACGAAAACAGAATATAGTTTTAGGTCTTCCTGACACTTTATTATTATCGTCCTTGCCTTTTCACCAAAGGCACTAAGTTTTAGCACTGCTTGCTAATTATCTTCCGTGAGCAAACGTTCGTTTGCAGTCCATGTTGTTTTTCTGGGAACAGAGAATACATGATAACCAATATTTTACAACTCATTTACATAGTATTCTGTTATTACTTTTGTATTTTATGTCTTCAATACAAAAAAACGACCCAGAAGGGTCGTTTTTGATTACCTAATAAAGGCCTGAAATATATTTAGACAACACGTCAATATCTTGGTCGGTTAAGCGTTTCGCTATGTCCTCCATCATGCCGTTATGTGAGTTAGCACGTTGACCTGATCTAAAAGCTTCTAATTGGGCTTTGAGGTACGTTGTGTGTTGTCCACTAATATCAGGGAACCCTGATAAGCTGGTACCATTACCTCTAGGACCATGACATGCTGTGCATGCAGTAATACCACGATCTAAATCACCACCGCGATACAGTTTACTGCCTGCGGCAATCGCATCTTCAGGCGTTTCGCCTTCAGAAGGTGTTTGGCTTTCAAAATAAGCGGCAATATCTAACATGTCCTGCTCAGACAGCACACCAGCCATGCCATTCATCACGGCATTATTGCGTCCTTCTTCACCACCTGTTTGTGAAGCAAGTTTAAATTCTTTTAACTGTTTAACAAGATAACCAGCATGTTGACCGGCTAATTTGGGGTTCATATCAATCATGCTGTTTCCGTCAGCACCATGACAAGCACCACAAGAAGCAGACTTCGTTTTACCTGCTTCAACATCACCGGCTGCCATTGCACTAGCAGATAAACCTAAAAAAACGCTAACTAACAAACCCATCATTTTCATATTCTTTCTCATTAAGCTGCTGATTAATTGACCATTATCAGAATAGTAACTGCGTATTTTACACATTTACAGCGTCAGTAAAATATATTCCACAGGATTAGCGCAATATTATACGACATAACAACCACTTTCGATTCGTATTTACCTGATATAATGAGCTTATCAATAAAGGTAATGATCAAAAATCGTTTTATTACTAGGAGCAAGTGTGAGTCATTATAGTCAAGCCAAGTTTAATTTAAGCGCGCCAGATATTAGCCACTTAAGTGCAGACCAAGGGATTGAAGTCGCTTTTGCTGGACGTTCAAATGCGGGTAAGTCTAGTGCGCTTAATCGTTTGACACGGCAAAAGAGCTTAGCCCGCACCAGTAAAACGCCGGGACGCACGCAATTAATTAACGTTTTCGATTTAGACGAAGATCGACGCTTAATTGATTTGCCGGGTTACGGTTATGCAAAAGTACCAATGGCCATCAAACTGAAGTGGCAGAAATCTTTAGGGGAATACCTACAAAAACGCGAAAGCCTAAAAGGACTTGTTGTATTAATGGACATTCGTCACCCTTTCAAAGATTTAGACCAAGAGTTAATTCAATGGGCTGTCGCAGCAGATTTGCCAGTGCTAGGTTTACTTACTAAAGCGGATAAACTCAAATCAGGTAAGCGTAAAGCACAGCTGCTGATGGCGAGAGAAGCCTCTCTTGCTTTTTGCGGTGATGTGACGATCCATCTGTTTTCGTCATTAAACGGATTAGGCTTAGATAACTGTGAACGAGTGCTAGATAAGTGGTTTGGATATGCTCAAGATGAAGAGCTAGAGCAAGAATAAAGACCAAAAAAAAACCTTGTCAATTGACAAGGTTTTTCACATCTAGAACACACACGATAATAAGAGCGCAATTGTTGACATAAGTTCAATGTTTTACGATTTAATTCAGTTTTATCTTAGCGGAGTGAAAATAGTCAGATTTTCAGAGATGTGTGCGCTGTACATGAGGCGGATTTTCATGCGCCCATAAAAAAACCCCAGCAAATTGCTGGGGTCGAAGCAAAGGTCTGAAAATACATACCTCTGTACCCTACATCACAGATATTAGCAAAGTTCATTAAAATGCCAACCGCTTTATGTAATTAAATTACATAAAGCGCTTATTTTTTGTGTTTCTGGGGTACTGACTAATGAGCTTGGTCCCAATTTTCGCCAACTCCTGCTTCGACAATAAGCGGTACGTCTAATGAAACTGCTTTTTCCATAAGGTCAACGATAGTATTTTTATCATTTTCTACGTTTTGTTCTTTTATTTCAAAAATAAGCTCATCGTGAACTTGCATTATCATACGCGTTTGATCGCTTGGTAACGTGTCAATCCAGGCATCCACTTTCAACATAGCTTTTTTAATAATGTCGGCAGCTGTGCCTTGCATTGGGGCGTTAATCGCGGCTCTTTCTGCGCCTTTTCGGCGCAACCCATTACTCGCATTAATATCAGGTAGGTAGAGGCGACGACCAAATACAGTTGACACATAACCGTTTTCTTTCGCGACAATACGGGAGTCTTCCATGTACTTAAGCACGCCAGGATAACGTTCAAAGTAAAGATCCATATAATGCTGGGCATCATGGCGAGATACATTGAGTTGCTTCGACAGGCCGAAAGCTGACATTCCGTAAATCAACCCAAAATTAATAGCCTTGGCGTTGCGTCTCTGTTCTGTGGTCACTTCCGTTAGCGAAACGTTAAACACTTCTGCCGCTGTGGCAGTATGTATATCTTTACCTTGAGAAAAGGCCTTCAATAACCCTTCATCTTGGGAAAGGTGCGCCATAATTCTAAGTTCTATTTGGGAGTAATCCGCAGCAACTATTTTGTACCCAGGACGAGCAATAAACGCTTGCCTTACTCTGCGTCCTTGTTCCGTTCTAATTGGAATATTCTGCAAATTGGGTTCGGTAGAAGACAGGCGCCCCGTAGCAGTGATGGCTTGATGATATGAAGTATGCACACGGCCACTACGCGGGTTTATCATCTTAGGAAGCTTATCTGTATAGGTGTTCTTCAACTTACTTAACACTCTAAATTCCATTAATAATTTAGGTAGCGGGTATGTAAGTGCTAACTCCTGTAAAACTTCCTCAGAAGTAGAGGGGGCGCCTTTAGGCGTTTTCTTCAACACCGGAAGACTTAGTTTATTAAACAGAATTTCTTGCAATTGCTTCGTTGAACCCAAGTTGAACTCTTCACCTGCTAATTCGTGAACTTCGCGCTCTAGCTGCATGATCCTCGTAGCAAGATCTTGACTTTGTTGACTGAGTTTTTGACTATCAATTAATACGCCAAACTGCTCCATTTTAGCCAGCACGGTCGCTAAAGGTACTTCTATTTCGATCAGGACCGACGCTAGCTCGGGCGTTTGATGTAGCTTTTGCCAAATATGGTTGTGCAATCTCAAGGTGATATCGGCATCTTCGGCTGCATAATGCGCAGCCTGATCTAATGGAATCTGATTAAAGGTCAGCTGTTTCGCCCCTTTGCCGGCAATATCCTCAAAATGAACTGTTGATAAACCTAAGTAGTACTGCGCTAAGCTGTCCATATCATGGCGTGTTGCGACACTGTTTAGCACATATGACTCAAGCATGGTGTCGTAAGCAATACCTTGCAGATTAATGTCATAGTTCGCGAGTACGTTTTTGTCGTATTTTAAATGTTGTCCAACTTTGGCTTTGCTTTTGTCTTCTAGTAAAGGTTTGAACAAGGCTAAAACTGCACTGCGATCTAGCTGCTGTGGGGCATCTACATAATCATGTGCTAAAGGAAGGTAAGCCGCGTCGCCCTCTTCAATACAAAATGACATACCGACCAATTCAGCCTGCATATAATTCAAACTTGTGGTTTCTGTATCAAAAGCAAATAGGTCAGCCTGTTGTAACTTAGCGAACCATTTTTCAAGTGCGTCTTGCGTGAGTATTGTTTGGTAAGTGACTTGAACCTCTGATTTAGGGGAGGGCTCGTCACTGGCTGACATTGCTTGTTCTGTTTCAGCTCCATTATTCAAAGCATCAGTTGCATCTTTAAGCCAACGTTTAAATTCAAGTTCTGCGAATAGTTCCTTCAATACACTATAGTCAGCCGCGATGGGTGATAGGCTCGTGGGGTTACAATCCATTTCCACATCTAACTTGATTGTCGCCAATGTATAAGACAAGCGCGCTTGCTCTTCATATTCGCGCATCTTGTCTGCCATTTTCTTGGCCCCACGAAAATCTAACGAGGCAATTTTATCAAGGTTTTGGTATATGTCATTGATGCTGCCAATACCTTGGAGTAGGCCCAATGCACTTTTATCGCCTACACCAGGTACGCCAGGAATATTGTCTACTTTGTCGCCTTTGAGAGCGAGAAAATCGATAACTAATTCTGGAGGAATGCCAAATTTCTCGACCACGCCTTGTGGATCCATCACATGATTGTTCATCGTATTAATCAGGGTTACGTGCTCATTAACCAACTGCGCCATGTCTTTATCACCCGTACTAATAAGCGTAGGGATCCCCAGTTTGCTGGCTTGATCAGCTAATGTGCCGATCACGTCATCAGCTTCAACACCTGACTCCACAATAATAGGTAGGCCCATCGCCCTAATGATCTTATGCAAAGGTTCAATTTGGCTGCGCAGTTCTTCAGGCATGGAGGGACGATTAGCCTTATATTCCTTATAAATATCATCCCTAAATGTTTTACCTTTAGCATCAAATACAACTGCCATATGCGTAGGGGTAAACTGCTTGATCAAGCTACGCAACATATTAATCACGCCGTAGATCGCGCCGGTATCTTGACCTTTAGAATTAGTCAAGGGGGGCATGCCGTGAAAAGCACGAAATAAATAAGATGATCCGTCGACTAATATAAACGGGTTATTGGGAATGACGGGCGTAGTAGCAGGATCAGTATTGCTCATATGGTATTTTTCTCAGGAATTATGTAAACGCGTAAAGGATGCCACACACAGCACTATTCATCCATGCAGAGATCCGATCAATTTGTGGATAACTCTGTTGAATAAATTTTTCGATGAAGAGTAAACGGATCGTTAGGGATCAAGTTAACGATCCACAGCCCTTGAATTTATTGGGGTGAAATTAATTACTTCAGGCAAAATGTAACTACTTAAGAGAATTTACCGATGTGGATAACATTATTAATAAATATTCGGTGCTATCCAAAGGGGATGAAGACTTTACACGTAATTTAATGGAGAGGAAAGGTTAAATGTTAAACTATTTTTGTCTGAAAATAATACAGTTTTGATGTCGATAAGTATAAGGCAGGAATAGTAAGGGATAGCGGTTTGTTTGATTACAATTTATTAACATTATGGTCCGTACACTTAGCTGATAACCTACAACAAAGTTATTTCGGTCTCTTTGTTTATGTGGACTGGGAAAATTTGTTACTAAATTGTTGGTTTTCCTGCTGCGGACTTGTAGAGCCCTAATCTTATAGAGGAGTGTTTAAGTCAATACATAGAATAAGTAGTTGCCCTGTATTCTCCATATCAGTTCAGAAATACCTGTGTTGCCTAAGTCTTTGCTAATGCTCATAAAAGGCTGTTTGTACTATTATTCGGCTTTGTGTATTGCTTTTGAATTTATTGGGGCGGACAATCACCTCATATCCCTTGGTAAATAAAAAGATTAAGAAAGACTACTAATGCTGGTATTTTTTAAGCGCACTGGCGTGCGTATTTTAGTTGGTAAAAGTTAAGCGATGCAATACCGAACGATAATTCGGATCTTAGGCCTACTTGTTGCGTTGTTTAGTGTGACTATGATCCCACCTGCCATCATTTCATTGTACTTTAAAGATGGCAGTGGACTTCCGTTTTTCCTTGCCTTTCTGCTGTGCTTAGGCACAGGCCTGATGTTTTGGTATCCAAACCGGCTTCATCGCAGAGATTTGCGCGCTAAGGAAGGATTTTTAATAGTTGTACTTTTTTGGACCGTTCTAGCAAGTTTCGGTGCGTTACCGTTGCTTCTACTGGAACAACCTGAAATGTCGGTTTCTGACGCGTTTTTTGAGGCGTTTTCAGGTCTAACGACGACTGGGGCGACGGTGATCCAAGGGATCGACTATTTACCTAAAGCGGTGCAGTTTTACAGACAACAACTCCAATGGTTAGGTGGGATGGGGATCATCGTACTGGCAGTTGCTATTCTTCCTATTCTTGGCGTCGGTGGGATGCAACTGTACCGAGCTGAAACGCCCGGGCCAGTGAAAGATTCAAAAATGACACCTCGCATCGCAGATACTGCCAAGCACTTGTGGTACATCTATCTAACGTTAACAATTTGTTGTGGTGTGGCCTATTGGTTTGCTGGTATGAATTGGTTTGACGCCCTTTGTCATGCATTTTCAACCGTGGCGATAGGTGGCTTCTCAAATTATGACGCAAGTATTGGTTATTTTGATAGTCCTTGGATTAACATCGTCTGCGTTATATTTCTGTGGATAGCAGCGCTAAATTTCGCCCTGCATTATGCTGCTGCCAGTGGCAGAACGTTAATGGGTTATTTTTATGATCCTGAGCTACGTGCGTTCTTTTTAATTCAGTTTGTACTGGTCGCTGTGTATTTTTTCGTACTAATGAAATTCAGTTGGTTTGATGGTGCAGGGATCGCCTTTGACCAAGCATTGATTCAATCTGTTTCATTCAGTACTACCGCAGGTTTCGCCACTACCGACTTCTCACATTGGCCGGCTTTTTTACCAATTATGTTAATTTTTTCTAGCTTCATAGGTGGGTGTGCAGGTTCAACTGGAGGCGGCCTAAAGGTTGTACGCGTATTGCTACTTTTCTTACAAGGTAAACGAGAAGTCGACCGCTTGATTCATCCCAAGGCCGTTTATACCGTAAAGCTAGGAGATAGAGCCTTGCCCGATAGGGTAGTAGAAGCGGTATGGGGATTCTTTTCTGCATATGCGATGATTTTCGTTATCATTATGGTCTGTCTTATTGCTACCGGGATGGATGATGTATCCGCTTTTACTGCGACCGCTGCAACCTTGAATAACTTAGGCCCTGGTTTAGGCACTGTGTCCGGTTCATTTGCTGATGTGTCTGATACAGGAAAATGGCTACTTATTTTAGCCATGCTATTTGGGCGGTTAGAGGTGTTTTCGCTTCTTGTACTGTTCTCGCCAACTTTTTGGCGCAGTTAATCTTTACTCCAATAGATAACTAACATGTGCACTTTCAAGTTTTAGCTACACAGAGTCAGTCCTTTTAAAATTTGTCCAAAGGCAAAGCCCTAGCGTGTTTTGTACTACGTTCTCAGTATTGGAATGGGAAATAAAGCGCTTACTTGTACCCCATGCATAAAAAAGGCTACTCGCCGTTAAGTCGAGTAGCCGTTGAATGCTAAAAAGGGCAGCTTCACGCTGCCATATTTCGTTTTAATTTAGAAGAAAGATGCCATAGCGTAAGCCGTTTTTTCGAACATAAGAGGCTGTGCTTCTTCTAGTTCAAGATTCGCTTTATTAGCGGTAGTCACAACACGTGTACGATATTCTTTTTGATTTGTCGCTTCAGAATAGGTTTGCGTTGTAGCGCCGTCATCAGAGATTTTGCTGTTGACCTTAGAGTCACGACGTACGATGACTCCTTTCTTAGCGCGCTCACGAATTTGAATATCAGCAACAAGTAAATAGGTAACGTCTTTAACGAACGCGTTTGCTGCCGTTGATGCTAAACCACCAATTAGACCCGCTGCTGCAGCACCTCGGTAGCTCCCCCCGGTGGCGTAGCCAATAGCTGAACCAGCTGCTACACCTTGAAAACCACTAGAAAGATAGTTTTCAGCGGCGCTAGGTGATGCTTTCTCAAGATTGCGCACAAAAACGCTCATGGTGTACTGGGCCTTATCTGGGCTATCCACAAAAGAGTAGCCATTACCACTACCAGAAATTTGTTCGTTAAGCGCTTGTCTAAATGCATTTCGGTCAAATTCCATCACGGCAGAGCGTACTTCTAAATACACTTTGCGTTTTTCAGGTGGAACGGCATCAACAAAGATTGAAGTGCTGAGTTTAGTTTGAACATCTAAGTCCTTTTTGGCTATTGATGTGTGAACCGCAGCGCAACTTGTTAAAGCTAAAATAGCGAGTCCGACGAATGCGATTTTGGCGGAACGAACATAATTTTTCATAGTAATTACCTTTACTTATGTTATTGATTAAATTGTGGTTTTAGTAGTAGTACCGACCATGGTACCTATGGTAGTAACGACAGTTTCGGTACTGCGTCCAGTTGTAACGTAACAAGTCACGGCATGTATATCCTCGGCGCCAATAAGTGCCTTGGTATTCTGGTGGCTTAACGTTCTTTTTAAGCATACTCTCAATATAGTTATCTACTTCTTTTGGGCGTTCAGCCAAAAATGGGCGTGACATTACCTCACCATTGAGTTGTGCTTGCATTCTTGCTAGCGCTTCTTCTTCTGTTTCTTCCTGTGCGAAAGTAAAAAGCGATAGCAACATACAGCAAAGGCTTAAAAGCACTTGCGGTAAAGTGGGGGATTTTCTAAGAGATGAATTGATATTTAGCATAATATTCCTCCATAAATTCATCATGGCAATCGAGCTGACACGACCTCTTCCTGAGCAGCGTCTAAAAACCTTAACGCTAAACTCACGTAATGCAAAGTGCATTTGTGTGAATTTTTAGCTTTTTCGCTGAAAGTCTTGATTAACGGTAAATTTTTGAATCTAAACGAAGCTATCTGAAATGAAAAAAGCCACGAAGTGGCTTTTTAATTATTCATTTTGTCTGCCATATAAGCGTTGGCATATTCACTTTAGGACTTAACCGAGTAATTTACCTAAACCTTGAGTCAGCAATTGCTTAGCTTGCTGGCCTTCTGGGGTATCCAAGTAAGCCTGAGCTTTGCTAACAAATTGCGTAATCATTTCAGGTTTCAAGCCCAATGCTTCAAATTGTTTTTTCACATCATTAATAGCTTTTAGTGATTCATTATAGCTTGCAGCTTTATCTAAAATGCCTCCTAAACCGCCTTCACTCGTCATATTGCTAATATCAGGTACTGATTCCAATAAACCGCTTACGCCAGGTAGAGCATCGGTCAGTTGGCCGTATTGATCTGAAGAGATATTTTCTTTGGCATAATTAAATATTGCGCCTAAACCGCCAGAGGCTTGAGTTTGTGTAACGCCAAGAGAATCAGTTACAGAGGAGACCATGCCAGAGATAGAAGGCGTGGCAGCTTCTTGCTGTGTTTCCATACCTAGCATGCTTTTAATTGAATCTAACCAGCCTTCTGCGTGTGCCTGTGGCTGAATACTGAGTGCTGCGACTGTAAGTACGATACTTAGTTTTTTCATTATCATTCCTTTAATTAACCAAAGTGGTGAGCCGGATTTTAGGTTACTTCAGTCCATTCGCCAATCTAGTCTTTAGGCTAAGGGAGTTAAGTTTATGTGCTTGCTTACCCAAAGAAGAAAGCACTGGGTTGAAACAGTTTCTCAACATGGCTAATAAACTTTTTGTCGACCAAAAATAAGATCACGTGATCGTTAGCTTCAATTTTCGTATTACTGTGGGCAATAATTACTTCGTCAGCTCTGACTATGGCGCCAATTGTCGTGCCTGGCGGTAATTTGATGTCGCGAATTTCACGCCCCACCACTTTAGACGTGTTTTGATCGCCATGCGCTATCGCTTCAATTGCTTCTGCAGCACCACGTCTAAGTGAGTAAACATTGACAATATCCCCGCGGCGTATATGGGTCAGTAGAGCTGAGATGGTGGCTTGTTGAGGCGAGAAGGCGATGTCTATTTCCCCTCCTTGCACTAAATCTACATAAGCACTGCGCTGAATTAATACCATGGCCTTCTGTGCACCTAAGCGTTTAGCGAGCATGGCAGACATGATATTTGCTTCATCGTCATTAGTCACAGCGATAAAGGCATCTACTTGTTCAACGTTTTCTTCAGTGAGCAATTCATGATCAGAGGCATCACCGCAAAATACGATGGTTTTGTCTAAGTGAGCAGATAGGTATTTAGCCCGTTCTTGACTGTATTCGATTAACTTTACGTTGTGATTATGTTCCAGCAATTTAGCCAAACCAGCGCCAATCAGACCGCCGCCAGCGATCATAATGCGTTTATAACTAGACTCTAATTTTTGTAGTTCACTCATGACAGCACGAATATGCTTAGTCGCTGCGATGAAGAAAACCTCGTCGTCTGCTTCTATCACCGTCGTGCCAAGTGGGCGGATAGGGCGGCCACGTCGATATATTGCAGCTACACGAGTCTCCACGTTCGGCATGTGCTGCTTTAACGTTGACAGGGCATGACCAACTAGTAGGCCCCCGTAATAGGCTTTTACCGCCACTAGGCTGGCTTTGCCGTCAGCGAACTCAACTACTTGCAACGCACCGGGATAGTCAATTAAGCGTTTAATCGCCTTAGTAACTAATTGCTCGGGAGCAATTAAGTGATCTACAGGGACATCCTGATGCTTAAAGAGTTGCTCTTGATAAATAATGTATTGCTCTGAACGAACACGGGCGATTTTGGTAGGGGTTTTAAATAAACTATAAGCTACCTGACAGGCCATCATGTTGCTTTCATCGCTGCTCGTTACAGCGATGAGCATATCAGCATCTTCAGCACCGGCCTTTTTTAACACATCAGGGTGCGAGCCAACGCCATTAATAACACGTAAATCTAATCGGTCTTGCAACTGTCTAAGGGTGTCTTGATGAGAATCTATAACAGTGATTTCGTTCATTTCACCCACGAGGTTTTCAGCGAGGGTTGCGCCGACCTGGCCCGCACCAATAATTATTATTTTCATTGTAGATTCATTCTAACGTGTTGCTCTGTTTAGACAATATACGGTTTTTAGGCTTTTAGTAGTCGAGCGTAATAGAAACCGTCCATTTGTTTTTCACCAGGTAAAATCTGTCTTCCTGGCTTTTGTGCTGCGTCGTTATCAAATTTATCGTCTAACAGCGCATCAGGCGTACGATTTAAAAACGCATTAATTTGCAACTGATTCTCCGCTGGAAGAATTGAACACGTTGCGTAAAGCATAGTTCCACCAGGCTTTAACAACGCCCACATTGCATCGATTATTTTGCTTTGTAACGCGACAAGTACGTCAATGTCGCTGGATTTACGCAACCACTTTATATCTGGGTGGCGGCGAATAATGCCCGTGGCTGAGCAAGGCGCATCTAGCAATATGCGGTCGAATAACTGGCCGTCCCACCATGATGCTGGCTCGCTGGCGTCACCGCAAATGAGTGTCGCTTGATGCCCTAAGCGAGTTAAGTTTTCTTCGATGCGTTTAAGGCGGCTGCTTTCTATATCTATTGCTACGCATGTGGCTAAATCGGGCTGTAGCTCAATTATGTGACACGTTTTGCCTCCCGGCGCTGCACAACAATCTAATACGCGATCATTAGGTTGTGAGCCTAGCAGCCCAGCGGCTAATTGTGCTGCACCATCTTGCACCGCAAACCAACCTTCGTCATAACCTGGCAGAGTGGTGATGTCGCACCCTTTTGATAAAATAATACCTTGAGGCTGGGTTGCTTGACGCTCATAGGCCACTTCCCTGTCGTCTAAAAGTCGACAATATTCATCAGTACTCTTGTGCTTATTATTAACGCGCAACCAAATAGGTGCTTTTACTTGCATTGCGTCTAATATGGTCTTGTAATTATCGGGGTAAGCATCAACGAGCTTTTTATAGAACCATTTTGGCTGTCCGCTCAAAACTTGTTCATTATCAGGTAAATTATGCGCCGTATCTTGGCGTATGAAATTACGCAAAACAGCATTTACTAAACCCTTGGTTGCTATCGCATTTAATGGCACGCAGGCATTCACACATTCAGAAACAGCGGCATGAGTTGACACTCGAGAAAAGGCAAGTTGATAAAACCCAAGCATAATTAGGTGCTCTACCACTTTCACATTTTTCTTTAACGGCTTATCGAGCAACAATCTTAGCCAGTGCTGTAGTAAGGGCAGCTGGCGAAGTACGCCGTAAGTCATTTCTTGCAACCATGCTTTGTCTTTTTCATTATGATCTTGTTGTGCTGCAGGTAAGCATTCTCTAGCTGACATACCTTGCTCTAATATTTGAAAAAGCACACGGGCGGCATCGGCGCGCAAGTTTTGCTGGTATCTACCTTTTGATTGGCTCATGAAAGTATTGTACCGACGCTAAACCAATCACTGTGACCATTGAGTATGTCTTGAGTCGCCAGCGGCTTCTTACCCGGTAACTGTAATGTTTTAATCAACAAAACGCCGTCACCGGTTTGTACACCAATTGCATGCTTATCTGCTTGAATAATTTGGCCTGGCTTAGCGTTATCGCAAATTGGCGTCTGTTGCACTTCAGCGCTACGCACTTTAATAGCGGCGCCGTTTGCTTCGAAATACGCAACAGGCCAAGGGTCAAATGCACGAACATTACGCTCAAGCTGAGCTGCTGTCATGGTCCAATCAATTTTAGCTTCTTGTTTGGATAGCTTTTCAGCGTAAGTAGCCAATGTGTTGTCTTGTGCCTGAGGCGTAAGGTCTCCTAAAGAGGCTAAAGTCTCTAATAATCCCTTAGGGCCAAGCTCCGCTAACTTTGTATATAAGGTTGCGCTGGTATCTATAGGGGTAATCGCAAGACGTAATTCGCTTAGCACCGCGCCTGTATCCAAACCTTTATCCATTTGCATGATGGTGACCCCTGTTTCTGCATCACCTGCCCATATTGCTCTTTGAATAGGAGCCGCACCACGCCACTTGGGTAACAGTGAACCATGTACATTCAAGCAACCGTACTTGGGCGTATCAAGAATAATCTGCGGTAAAATCAAGCCATAGGCGACGACAACCATGACATCAGCATTTAATGCAGCAAGTTGCTGTTGGGCTTCTTCTGATTTAAGTGATGCTGGTTGGTAAACCGGTATATCGTGCTGCTGAGCAAGCTGCTTCACCGCGCTAGCGTGCAGTTTTTTCCCTCGACCAGCAGGTCTATCAGGTTGAGTGTAAGCCGCGATTACCTGATGTTCAGATTCTATTAGCGCGGATAAATGATTGGCGGCGAACTCTGGCGTACCAGCGAAAACAATTTTAAGACCTGATTTCAATGTAACCTCTTAAGCCTTGGCTGCTAAGCGGGCTTCTTTTTCTAATTTGGTTCGGATACGCTGGCGCTTAAGTGGCGACAAGTAATCTACAAAAAGTTTACCTTTTAAATGATCCAACTCATGTTGAATACAAATAGCCAGTAAGCCATCTGCATCCAACGTAAATGCATCGCCATTTTCGTCTAACGCTTTTACGGTTACTTTCTCTGCTCGCTCAACTTTGGCGTAGTTATTAGGAACAGACAAGCAGCCTTCTTCACTGATCGTTGTGCCATCCATGTGCGTAATCTCAGGATTAATAAACACTTGTGGTTTATCTTGCTCTTCAGAAACGTCAATGACCACTACGCGCTTGTGCACGTTTATTTGTGTTGCTGCTAACCCAATACCATTTTCATCCTTCATGGTTTCAAGCATGTCGCTCACCAGTGTCTTTATGGAGCTGTCTATTTTATCAACAGGCGTGGCAACTGTGCGCAAGCGCTCATCAGGAAATCTCAATACATCTAATATAGCCATGTTTACATTTAACTCATTTTGCTCCCACCAAATAAATAAAAAATGGCAAGGAGGTATTCAAAAAATAGCGCACTCGGTTCCTCAATTCTATGGTTGTCAATCAAGGAGGTATCGGTGCTCTTGGTATCAATTATCATACTAACCTGATCTTCAGGCTATTTAATCTTTGCAATAACAGGCTATTCTAACCGATATGGAATAAAAACATAATAGCCCTAGATACAAGGTGCCATGCCACATGTTGAATAATCTACTTCGCTTGAGCCTTGTGCTTCTACTTTCGCCATTTTGGGCGCATGCGGACGTGATAAAACTAAAAGAGAACGCCCCACGTACTTATGTCGTAAAACATGGCGACACATTGTGGGACATCTCTAACCTTTTTCTGCACAAACCTTGGTATTGGCCGCAAATTTGGCGAACGAATACGCAAATTATCAATCCGCATCTCATTTTTCCGGGGGACCAATTACGCCTAACGGTTAGTGCCGCGGGAAAGCCGTTCGTCGATTTAATTCGTGGCGAAAAAAAACCGTATCTAGTGCGCTCACCCTCAGCCACACAAATCAATAAATCGAATCAACCTATTGCTGTACTCCCTTGGCATGAGATAGAACCTTATTTTAATCAAGAGCTTGTGCTGAGTGAAAAGCTCTATGCTGAATTACCATCTATTGTCGGTAGCACGAAAGGAACTGAATACTTTTCAAACAATGATCTGGTGTTGGTTAATCATGAAAAATTGCCATTGGGTCATTATCAGGTTGTGCGTAAGCAGCAGTCTCTATTCAGTGCCAAAGGTGAATTTTTGGGTGTGCAAGTTCGCCATGTGGCCGACGGGCAGGCATTAGCTCCAGCTTTACCTAAGCAATCCTTAGTGACGTTGTCATCCGCTAATTTGGAAGTAAAGCGAGGTGATAAACTCTTAAAAGAAACCCCTAATAATAATGTTGAAGCGTTGCTCAATATAACAGCAGCGATAGAGCAAAGAGGAAATATTATTGCTGATGTATCCCAATACCAATTATCAGGCAAATTTAGCGTTGTGGTTATCGATGTTGGCAGCAGTAATATTAAACGCGGCACGGTAATGGGCATTTATCAACAAGGTGCAGCAGTGATCGATGGAGAGCCGCCAAAGTATCTCGCTGAGGCTCAAACGATTGAGAAACTGTTTGCAGAAAATGATGTATTGCCCCAGCTGTGGATGAAGGTGGGAGAACTTTTGGTCTTTAGCGTCTTTGACAAGGTAAGTTATGCACTCGTCACGCGTTCGTCTACAGTTATTCGAAAAGGCGCTATCGTTGCAAAACCGTAGGGCTGCCAGTTTGAGTGGAGCCTTATGTATCAAGAAAACGAACATGCCTATCGTGAAACATCTGAGAGTGAGCAGCGCCAGTGGCTAATACTAGCCCAGCTACCACGATTTTCTGTTGCTAAACTGGCAACCATATTGCGCAAGAACGCTATACAAATAGCGGATTTATTTAACGCTAATCCAAAGCAACTAGCTGCCTACGGCTTCACCGATGGGCAAATACAGCAATTGCAGCATCCTGATGAGCGGCGATTGGACAAAAGCTTACAGTGGTCTGAGCAAACAAGCAGCTCACTGCTTAACATAACCTCGAAGCATTACCCTAAAGTGCTATTGCAAACGGCCAGACCACCCATATTATTATATTGTCTTGGAAATAAAGATTTATTAAATACTCATCAGATAGCAATAGTAGGAAGTCGCAACCCTTCTATCGCTGGTAAGCAAAACGCTCAGTATTTTGCCCAAGGTTTATCTCAATGCGGATGGACAGTAACCAGCGGGTTGGCATTGGGCATTGATGGTCTTGCTCATGATGGAGTACTTAACGTTCAAGGCAATACTGTTGCGGTGCTAGGGACAGGTCTAAATAATATTTATCCCAAGCGGCACGTTAAAATGGCTGACAGTATACTTGAACAAGGGGGCGCGCTTGTTTCTGAATTTGTCCCTGAGATGCCTGCAAAGCCTGAAAATTTTCCCCGGCGGAATCGAATTATCAGCGGCATGTCGTTGGGTACATTAATCATCGAAGCTGCTATAAAAAGCGGGTCTCTAATCACCGCACGTTATGCGCTTGAGCAAAACAGGGACGTGTTTGCGGTGCCTGGTAATATAAACAACGTATTATCTAAAGGATGCCACTATTTAATAAAACAGGGTGCAAAGCTGGTGGAATGTGTGGGTGATATTAACGATGAATATCAGCATCTGGCACTTAATTTCTTGAATATCCAGCAGAGTGAATTGCAAAAAAGCGCGAGACAAAGCTTGGCTTCTGACAAATTGTTAGATAGTGTAGATTTTGAAACCACACCGTTGGATATAGTTGTAGAGCGATGTGGCATGCCAGTTGCTGAGGTTATGTCTCAATTATTAGAATACGAATTGCGTGGGTTAGTTGCAGCAGTCCCAGGCGGTTACCTTAAATTGGGGGAAAAATAACATGTTTGATATCCTCATGTATCTTTTTGAAAATTTCATTCACAGTGAAACAGAAATTCGCGTCGATCAAGATGAATTGACCGACGAACTGGTGCGCGCCGGTTTTCATCAAGATGAAATATACAAAGCATTATCTTGGCTCGAAAAACTAGCGGCTTTACAAGAAACTGACATAAACCCTTATTTAGTGAAAGGGCCTACTTCTTTTGTTACACGTATTTATACGCATGAAGAAGAGATGCGCCTCGATATCGAGTGCCGTGGCTTTCTCATGTTTTTAGAGCAAATTAATGTACTGGACTCTACAACGCGTGAGATGGTTATTGATCGCGTCATGGAAATCGACTCTAAAGAATTCTGTTTAGAGGACATGAAGTGGGTTGTGCTTATGGTGCTGTTCAACGTGCCGGGTAAAGAAAATGCTTATGCACAAATGGAAGATTTATTATTTGAAGAGCCAGAAGGGCCGTTGCATTAATCACTCTGACACGGGTTTAGAGCGTAAACCCGTGATTGCTAAGGCACACCTGTCACATGTCTAAAATTGATCATTCTCTTTTCAGCACTCATGAATCCGCGTTTGACCCCGGGCCCTGTCCGGATTGCAATGCGCCATTGCAACTTCGACATAGTAAAAATGGTGCGTTTATCGGCTGTAGTGATTATCCAAAATGTGAGTACAGCAAACCACTTCATGATAGCGACAATACTGAATTAACCGTTATTGAAGGCTCCCACTGTCCTGAATGCGAGTCCGAGTTGGTGATTAGAAAAGGGCGCTACGGTATGTATATCGCTTGCAGCAATTTTCCTGAATGCCACTACGTAAAATCAAATAAAACTCAAGACACAGATAAGGTCGAATGCCCCTCTTGCCATAAAGGGCACCTAACAAAGAGGGCCAATAAATATGGGAAGAACTTCTATCCCTGTGACCAGTATCCTCAATGTCACTACGCACTGAATTTTACACCAGTCGCCCATGCGTGCCCCAAATGCGCTTGGCCTGTTATGCAGGAGAAAAAAGCAGCGGCAGGACTTATTTGGCAGTGCCCCGAGCGTAAATGTGGTTACAAGCAGCCTGCGCAGGAATGACCTTTAGGTTTATCCTTGTTACGTCCTGTTTTACACTCTGTGCCATATAAACTCTAAGCAATATAAAAATGACAGCAAACCACACTGACGACCCTTTTTTACTCGACTATTTAGCTGGGAAGGTTTTTGCCTATCCGACGGAAGCCGTCTTTGGCCTAGGATGCGATCCTGATAACGAACAGGCGGTCACCAAACTACTTGCTTTAAAGCAACGCGATGTCAGCAAGGGATTGATTCTGGTCGGGGATAACTATTCACAGTTATTGCCATATGTAGATGACAGCGCCATCAAAATGACTAAGCGCACCGAGATATTTTCAAGTTGGCCTGGACCGATAACCTGGCTGCTTCCTAAATCGAAAACAGCACCGAGTTGGGTGACAGGGGAGTCTGAATTCATTGCTGTCAGAGTCAGTGCTCACCCACTCATAAAGGATCTTTGTCAGCGAGCAAATAAGCCGCTAGTTTCTACAAGTGCAAACACTGCTGGTCATCCGCCAGCGCTGAGTGCCGATGAGGTTACATCTTATTTTTCTGACCAAGTGATCTTAATCGACGGCTCGCTTGGTGGATCCCGCAGCCCCAGTAAAATTCGTCACGGCCATAGTGGCCAAACTATTAGAGATAATTAAACCATGCCCCAACCACACGTGACCGATATCGAATCGGTAAAGCAGTTTTTGCTTGATCTGCAAGACAATATTTGCCAAACGCTAGAAATGGCTGACGGTAAGGGTAGTTTCATCGAAGACAACTGGCAGAGAGAATTAGGTGGGGGCGGGCGTACGCGCGTGCTGACGAATGGCCAGGTGATTGAGCAGGGCGGAGTTAACTTTTCTCATGTATACGGTGGGCAACTTCCGGCATCTGCAACGGCGTCTCGACCAGAGCTAGCAGGTCGGAGCTTTCAAGCGATGGGCGTTTCACTCGTTATTCATCCTAAAAATCCTCACGTACCGACCTCCCATGCGAATGTGCGCATATTCATTGCTGAAAAAGAAGGTGAAGAGCCTATCTGGTGGTTTGGCGGTGGTTTCGACTTAACACCTTTCTACCCGGTGCATGAAGATGTACTCCATTGGCATCAAACTGCCAAGGATTTATGTGAGCCCTTTGGTAAAGACGTATACAGCAAATATAAAAAATGGTGTGACGACTACTTTTACTTAAAACATCGCGATGAAACGCGGGGAGTAGGGGGGCTTTTCTTTGATGATTTAAATGAATGGGGCTTTGAACGTAGTTTTGCATTCATGCAAGCTGTCGGTAATGGTTTTTTAGATGCCTATGTACCTATTTTAGAAAAACGTAAAGATACGTCTTTTTCAGAGCAGGAAAGAAGCTTCCAGCTATATAGAAGAGGCCGGTATGTAGAGTTTAATTTGGTTTGGGACAGAGGAACCTTATTCGGCTTGCAAACGGGAGGGCGAACAGAGTCAATATTGATGTCTATGCCGCCTCTTGCTCGTTGGGAGTACGACTTCCACCCAATACCAGGCAGTAAAGAAGATGCTTTGTATGCAGATTATCTGCATCCTCGGGACTGGTTAAACGAGTAGCCCTTTACTAAACATGTATAAGTATTAGCACTTGGCACCATCAATTGGTGTCGGTGCGAATCTATTGTTTTCTTGATCCAGCTCAAATTTAATCATCCCTCGAATTCTCTCACTTATAACCTGATAAAAATATTGATATAGATCAATAATGACTGGCGATTGCTCATTACACTGCCGTTAAAATTTATACGCAGAGGTAATAATGAAAGTCTTCAAAATAGTGTTATCCAGTTTAGCTTTAACGGCCACCATAATGGGCACAGCCAATGCCTACGAACCAGGTGACATGATAGTACGAGCAGGTTTAACGACAGTCGCTCCAGATGAATCAAGTTCAAATGTAACGGTGCAAAGCGTTGGAAATGTGGGCATGGGAGCATCAGTAAACAACAACACTCAGTTGGGTCTGAATGCGGTCTATATGTTTACCAGCAACATTGGCTTAGAATTATTAGCAGCCAGCCCATTCACACATGATATTACGTTGAATAACACACTCGATAATGAGCTAGGTTTAGGTGACGGTAAATTAGCTGAAAGTAAACAATTACCTCCGACACTTAGTGCTCTTTATTACTTCCCCGTTTCTGAAACCATACAGCCGTATGTGGGGATTGGACTAAATTACACAGTTTTCTTCGATGAGCAATTTGTGGGCAATAGAGAAGCTCAGTCTTTTAATAATTTAAGTCTTGATGAGTCGTTTGGTATTGCCGCGCAAATAGGTATGGATTACAAGTTAGATGAACACTGGTTAATAAACGCGTCGGTGCGCTATATCGATATTGATACAGAAGCAAAGTTTGACGTTTTGGATTTGCCTGCTCAGGTATCAGTCGATATCGACCCATGGGTATATTCGCTCATGCTAGGCTACAAGTTTTAATACAAATGGAAGCGACGTAAGTGCGTCGCTTCCAGTTACTTATTACTAATTCAGCCTTTCTTATCTTTATTCAGCACCTTCGCTATTCAGTCGAACATAATTTTACGCTAGTCTTGCCATACAAATTGATTACGACCTTTGAGACTATGGACCGATACGCCGTTTTTGGTAATCCCATTGAGCACAGTAAATCCCCTTTGATCCACACGCTGTTCGCTAAACAGACCCAACAAGTCATTGAATACGGACGTCAACAACCCGATGCTAACGGGTTCAATGATGCAATCAATGCATTCTTTACCGAGGGCTTTATTGGAGCAAACGTTACTTCCCCATTCAAACTTGACGCATTTCGCTTTGCCGATGAACTGACACCACGCGCTAGAGCTGCTGAAGCGGTCAATACGCTATATAAGCGCCAAGATGGTTCAATTTTGGGTGACAACACCGATGGGGCTGGCTTAGTTCAGGATCTTCAGCGCTTATGGGGGGAGTTAAACGGAAAGCGTTTATTGTTGATTGGCGCTGGTGGGGCGACTCGTGGAGTCATTCTTCCTCTACTCACTGCTAAAGTACAAAATATTCATATTGCTAATCGTACGGCGAGCAAAGCCCAGCAGCTAGCGGATAGGTTTAAAAAAGAAGGGGTTATTACTGCTTCAGGCTTTAACGACTTACCCGAAATACAGTTCGACCTGATTGTTAACTGTACCTCTTCGAGCTTGGATGGAGGGTTACCCGAAATCACTCCGAGTATTTTTATCAATGCATCATATGCTTATGACATGACGTATAAAGCACAGGCAACATCTTTTATGGTCTGGGCTCAAGAATGTACCCCTAGTATTAGAACGGCCGATGGACTGGGCATGTTAGTGGGTCAAGCAGCCGAAAGCTTCTATGTTTGGCGAAAAGTTCGACCCAAAATAGAACCTATTATTGAAATTGTGCGAGAAATGCTGTGAATCAGGCTGTTCAAATTCAAGATGGCTTCGAAATACTAGACGACATTATGGTTATAAATCTAATCGTGTCTGGGCTCATTATGCATTGCCATGTATGTGGAATAGCAATAGGTGATATGGATGAATTTTACCAAGCGAATCAGTTCGACTTGGAAGAAACAATCTCCGAACTTGTAGAGAATGAGCAATGGGATGAAAATGGCGTTATTCACATTAACGCCAAATCGATGGAAGCCTAGAGTAAAACTTGTCAGAAAGCTCTTTCTTGAGCTTTCTAAGATACGCCTATACTTCTTCTAGATACTCATTTTTAAGTCTGACGTAGTTATCAGCCGATACTTTCAAAAAAGCACGTTCAGAATCTTTCAGTGGCCTAGCTTGCTTAATTGGGCTACCTACATAAAGATAACCGCTCTCTAAACGCTTATTTGGTGGAACTAAACTGCCTGCTCCAATAAATACGTCGTCTTCAACGATAGCACCATCCATTACGATCGCCCCCATACCAACGAGAATGCGGTTACCTAACACGCAGCCATGCAACATACATTTATGACCGACAGTGACATCCTCCCCAATAATAAGCGGATGGCCTTTAGGGTTTTCTTTAGTCACTCGGCTCACATGCAGCACTGAACCATCTTGAATATTACTTCTAGCACCTATCTTTATGTAGTTAACATCACCACGTGCTGCAACCAATGGCCAAATACTCACGTCATCGCCGCATTCGATATCACCCACCACCACACTTGATTCATCTATATAACAACTCTCTGCCAGAGTTGGCTTTATGCCCTTATACATTCTAATACTCATTGTCAGTCCATTCTGCTGTGTTATAGCGTGATGATAACAAACTGAATATGTCTTGGAATCACTATTACTGTCGTAAAAATCATCGGTTTGCTTTTACTTTGAACGAACCGCTTATTAAATCGGCAGTTGAACGATTTTTTCAAATAAAGGGTTGCGCTCTAAGTTGGGATCTCTATAATGCGCATCTCGCTTCGGGGAGGCCACTTAAAACGGCTTATCGAGACAGGATTTTTTAACTATAAATCATGTCATTGCGATGCTCTAAGAGTGTTGTGGTTAGTGGGATTCAGCAAGTTGCTTAGTTTGAAATTAAATTAAAAAATTTGTTGACATCAAAACTTGAGAGCGTATTATACGCCTCCCGCTTAAGAGGGTCCACGGACAGCATCTTAAGCCGCTTCCAAGGAAGCACGCTACTTCGGTAGCACTGTTCTTTAACAATTAATAACAAGACAATCTGTGTGGGCACTCACTTGATGAGTGTCTACCAAAAAAATTCATGTTCGATAAATATTTAATTGAAGAGTTTGATCATGGCTCAGATTGAACGCTGGCGGCAGGCCTAACACATGCAAGTCGAACGGTAACATTTCTAGCTTGCTAGAAGATGACGAGTGGCGGACGGGTGAGTAATACTTAGGAATATGCCTTTGTGTGGGGGATAACTATTGGAAACGATAGCTAATACCGCATAACGTCTTCGGACCAAAGGGGGCTTCGGCTCCCGCGCAAAGAGTAGCCTAAGCGAGATTAGCTTGTTGGTGAGGTAAAGGCTCACCAAGGCGACGATCTCTAGCTGTTCTGAGAGGAAGATCAGCCACACTGGAACTGAGACACGGTCCAGACTCCTACGGGAGGCAGCAGTGGGGAATATTGCACAATGGGGGAAACCCTGATGCAGCCATGCCGCGTGTGTGAAGAAGGCCTTCGGGTTGTAAAGCACTTTCAGTTGTGAGGAAAGGTTAACGGTTAATACCCGTTAGCTGTGACGTTAGCAACAGAAGAAGGACCGGCTAACTCCGTGCCAGCAGCCGCGGTAATACGGAGGGTCCGAGCGTTAATCGGAATTACTGGGCGTAAAGCGCACGCAGGCGGTTTGTTAAGCTAGATGTGAAAGCCCTGGGCTCAACCTGGGAATTGCATTTAGAACTGGCAGGCTAGAGTTTTGGAGAGGGGAGTGGAATTCCAGGTGTAGCGGTGAAATGCGTAGATATCTGGAGGAACATCAGTGGCGAAGGCGACTCCCTGGTCAGTAACTGACGCTCATGTGCGAAAGTGTGGGTAGCGAACAGGATTAGATACCCTGGTAGTCCACACCGTAAACGCTGTCTACTAGCTGTTTGTGGATTTAATCCGTGAGTAGCGAAGCTAACGCGATAAGTAGACCGCCTGGGGAGTACGGCCGCAAGGTTAAAACTCAAATGAATTGACGGGGGCCCGCACAAGCGGTGGAGCATGTGGTTTAATTCGATGCAACGCGAAGAACCTTACCTACTCTTGACATACTAGAAACTTTTCAGAGATGAATTGGTGCCTTCGGGAATCTAGATACAGGTGCTGCATGGCTGTCGTCAGCTCGTGTCGTGAGATGTTGGGTTAAGTCCCGCAACGAGCGCAACCCCTGTCCTTAGTTGCCAGCCTTAAGTTGGGCACTCTAAGGAGACTGCCGGTGACAAACCGGAGGAAGGTGGGGACGACGTCAAGTCATCATGGCCCTTACGAGTAGGGCTACACACGTGCTACAATGGCGAGTACAGAGGGAAGCAAACTTGCGAGAGTAAGCGGATCCCTTAAAGCTCGTCGTAGTCCGGATTGGAGTCTGCAACTCGACTCCATGAAGTCGGAATCGCTAGTAATCGCAAATCAGAATGTTGCGGTGAATACGTTCCCGGGCCTTGTACACACCGCCCGTCACACCATGGGAGTGGGTTGCAAAAGAAGTAGCTAGTTTAACCTTCGGGAGGACGGTTACCACTTTGTGATTCATGACTGGGGTGAAGTCGTAACAAGGTAACCCTAGGGGAACCTGGGGTTGGATCACCTCCTTACTATTAGGTTAGGCCTCATCAGGCTGAGTGTTCACACAGATTGTTTTGTTGTTAGTAAAGAAGAGCAAAAAAGAAGTGCTTGGGATATTCAAGCAACTTGTCGCAATGTTCGAAAGAAGATTGCGAAGTGGATTTGTTATTGAGGCAACGCCGCGAAGAATTTGTCGCCGGGAGTTAACGTCTGTTAATGACCAAGCAAATTCTGCAGCAAGGCAGTATCAATGACAAAGACCGAGCAAGAGGCTTGTAGCTCAGCTGGTTAGAGCGCACCCCTGATAAGGGTGAGGTCGGCAGTTCAAGTCTGCCCAAGCCTACCATTTCGCATTTATGCGGTGTTGGACACCTCGTCGTTTAGCAGGCTAAACGTCCTCGGTATCCGCCTAGCCTAAATACGAACTGGCCAAAAAATAAAATCCTCAATGATTTTTGAGGGGCTATAGCTCAGCTGGGAGAGCGCCTGCCTTGCACGCAGGAGGTCAGCAGTTCGATCCTGCTTAGCTCCACCACTTTCTAAGAAAGTGATTTTTGCTCAAAAAGATTAAGTAGCCTTAATCAATACGCATTACATTAAATGTTTATTGATTAAGGTTTTTTAAACCTTAATTGTGCGTACTTCGGTATCACAATGTTCTTTAACAATATGGAAAGCTGATAAAAGTAATCAAAACTAAGAGAACTCTTTAAGAGCTTACTCTATCTGATTTGAAAATGAATACTTGTCACGCATACACAGTAGATACGCTGATAACTTCGGTTATGAGTAACGTCTATACGTCAAATATTGAAGGTTATTTGGGGTTGTATGGTTAAGTGACTAAGCGTATACGGTGGATGCCTAGGCAGTTAGAGGCGATGAAGGACGTGTAAGTCTGCGAAAAGTTGTGGGGAGCCGACAAAATGCTTTGATCCACAAATGTCCGAATGGGGAAACCCACCGCTTCGGCGGTATCATACAGTGAATACATAGCTGTATGAGGCAAACGAGGGGAACTGAAACATCTAAGTACCCTTAGGAAAAGAAATCAACCGAGATTCCCCTAGTAGCGGCGAGCGAACGGGGATTAGCCCTTAAGCTAATAATAAGCGAGTGGAAGGTGTTGGAAAGCACAGCGATACAAGGTGATAGCCCTGTACACGAACGCGAATTTTAAGTGAAATCGAGTAGGTCGGGACACGTGTTATCTTGACTGAACATGGGGGGACCATCCTCCAAGGCTAAATACTCCTAACTGACCGATAGTGAACTAGTACCGTGAGGGAAAGGCGAAAAGAACCCCTGTGAGGGGAGTGAAATAGAACCTGAAACCGTATACGTACAAGCAGTGGGAGCAGACTTGTTCTGTGACTGCGTACCTTTTGTATAATGGGTCAGCGACTTATATTTTGTAGCAAGGTTAACCGAATAGGGGAGCCGTAGCGAAAGCGAGTGTTAACTGCGCGTTTTAGTTGCAAGGTATAGACCCGAAACCCGGTGATCTAGCCATGGGCAGGTTGAAGGTTGAGTAACATCAACTGGAGGACCGAACCGACTAACGTTGAAAAGTTAGCGGATGACTTGTGGCTGGGGGTGAAAGGCCAATCAAACCGGGAGATAGCTGGTTCTCCCCGAAAGCTATTTAGGTAGCGCCTCGGACGAATACCACTGGGGGTAGAGCACTGTTAAGGCTAGGGGGTCATCCCGACTTACCAACCCTTTGCAAACTCCGAATACCAGTGAGTACTATCCGGGAGACACACGGCGGGTGCTAACGTCCGTCGTGAAGAGGGAAACAACCCAGACCGCCAGCTAAGGTCCCAAAATTATTGCTAAGTGGGAAACGATGTGGGAAGGCTAAGACAGCTAGGAGGTTGGCTTAGAAGCAGCCACCCTTTAAAGAAAGCGTAATAGCTCACTAGTCGAGTCGGCCTGCGCGGAAGATGTAACGGGGCTAAGCAATATACCGAAGCTGCGGACGCAAAGTTTACTTTGCGTGGTAGGGGAGCGTTGTGTAAGTGGCTGAAGGTGAACTGAGAGGTTTGCTGGACATATCACAAGTGCGAATGCTGACATGAGTAACGATAATGCGGGTGAAAAACCCGCACGCCGGAAGACCAAGGTTTCCTGTCCCATGCTAATCAGGGCAGGGTAAGTCGGCCCCTAAGGCGAGGCAGAAATGCGTAGTCGATGGGAAACGGATTAATATTTCCGTACTTGGTATATCAGTGATGGGGGGACGGAGAAGGTTATGCAAGCATAGCGTTGGTTGTCTATGTGAAAGTGTGTAGGGTTGAATCTTAGGTAAATCCGGGATTCTACATGCCTGAGACACGAGACGAGATTCTACGGAATTGAAGTTGCAAATACCCTGCTTCCAGGAAAAGCCTCTAAACTTATGATATATCGAACCGTACCCCAAACCGACACAGGTGGTCAGGTAGAGAATACTAAGGCGCTTGAGAGAACTCGGGTGAAGGAACTCGGCAAAATCGTACCGTAACTTCGGGAGAAGGTACGCCCCTGTTTGTGATGAGACTTGCTCTTTGAGCGAATGGGGGCCGCAGTGAAAAGGTGGCTGGGACTGTTTATTAAAAACACAGCACTGTGCTAAATCGAAAGATGACGTATACGGTGTGACACCTGCCCGGTGCCGGAAGGTTAATTGATGGGGTTAGCGCAAGCGAAGCTCTTGATCGAAGCCCCGGTAAACGGCGGCCGTAACTATAACGGTCCTAAGGTAGCGAAATTCCTTGTCGGGTAAGTTCCGACCTGCACGAATGGTGTAACCATGGCCACGCTGTCTCCACCCGAGACTCAGTGAAATTGAAATCGCAGTGAAGATGCTGTGTACCCGCACCTAGACGGAAAGACCCCGTGAACCTTTACTATAGCTTGGCACTGAACATTGACCCTACATGTGTAGGATAGGTGGGAGACTTTGAAGCGTGAACGCCAGTTTGCGTGGAGTCAACCTTGAAATACCACCCTTGTACGTTTGATGTTCTAACGTTGTTCCCTTATCGGGAATGCGGACAGTGCCTGGTGGGTAGTTTGACTGGGGCGGTCTCCTCCCAAAGAGTAACGGAGGAGCACGAAGGTTGGCTAATCCTGGTCGGACATCAGGAGGTTAGTGCAATGGCATAAGCCAGCTTAACTGCGAGACAGACACGTCGAGCAGGTACGAAAGTAGGTCATAGTGATCCGGTGGTTCTGTATGGAAGGGCCATCGCTCAACGGATAAAAGGTACTCCGGGGATAACAGGCTGATACCGCCCAAGAGTTCATATCGACGGCGGTGTTTGGCACCTCGATGTCGGCTCATCACATCCTGGGGCTGAAGTCGGTCCCAAGGGTATGGCTGTTCGCCATTTAAAGTGGTACGCGAGCTGGGTTTAGAACGTCGTGAGACAGTTCGGTCCCTATCTGGTGTGGGCGTTGGATGATTGAGGGGAGCTGCTCCTAGTACGAGAGGACCGGAGTGGACGAACCGCTGGTGTTCGGGTTGTTTTGCCAAAAGCATTGCCCGGTAGCTACGTTCGGAATCGATAACCGCTGAAAGCATCTAAGCGGGAAGCGAGCCCCAAGATGAGTCATCCCTGGCAGTTTAACTGTCCTAAAGGGTTGTTGAAGACTACGACGTTGATAGGCAGGATGTGGAAGCGTTGCAAGGCGTTAAGCTAACCTGTACTAATTGCCCGTGAGGCTTAACCATACAACGCCCAAATGACTTTTTATATCGTTCTAGCGAACGAGTCGTGTTAAATGGCTTAAACGGAAGGAAACCTTCCTGACCAATTACCTACTCGCTAAAGTTAGAGCTAAATAAAATGTTTGAGTGTTGCATGTATGACAAGTATTAAAATCAAGAGTAAGACTAAAGAGATTTAGCGATGATTACAGCCAGACCTGCAAGGGAACGGCATCAGCTTTTTACATATTGATTTATTGAGCTACGGCTTGATAAATAACAGTTTATGTCTGGCGGCCATAGCGATGCGGCCCCACCTGATCCCATCTCGAACTCAGAAGTGAAACGCATTAGCGGCGATGGTAGTATGGGGTTTCCCCATGCGAGAGTAGCACACTGCCAGACTCCCATTTAGAATGAAGCCACCTAATCGGGTGGCTTTTTTCGTTTCTGCTATAGAAAAATCAACTGTAGTCGAAATCGCATTTTAAAGCTTGTTAACGAAGTAGACGCCTAGGTGTCATACTTCCCTGTAGTTCAGTCCAGCCCGACATCCATGTCGGTCGTTCAAACGGCTGGAGCGGTGCTCCACAGAGCCGCGTTTTCATCCATCAAGGGCTTTCAACTCTAGTGCTTTGCATGAAAGCTGAAGAACAACCCATCCCTGGTGTTGCGCACCAGCCACGCCATCCATGGCGTGTCGTTCAGTCGCGCAAAGCTGCGCTTCGCAAAAGCCTCCGCCTTCGCCCCCATGCGAGAGTAGCACACTGCCAGACTCCCATTACACGAAAAGCCCTGACCAAAAAAACGGTCAGGGCTTTTTCGTATATGCGCTTCGCGCAAAAGCGACTCAGCAACAAACCTTCAGGGGTGTATCAACTACGATATAAACACGTCCATGATGAAGCATTCCCCGCAACAAAGTGGCAGCCACGCCCTCCATGGCGTGTCGTGCGGCTGGACGTTGCTGCGCAACTAAAGATACCAGCCTTACCCAGACTCCCAATAAAGAAATGACTATCCTCAATCGCGCGGCGACCGAGGTAGCCCTTTTTTGCATGTGTAAGAAATATTATTGCAAGGGAAATGCAAACACAAACGGATAGCCCTTCCCCTTAAGCGCTGTCGCGCAATGCTACCCACACATGGATAAACCAAATCCCTCGAATTTCATGCGGGGCATCCCATGCAATAGCTGAGAAAATATTAAGCTACTCGTTGCCACCCATCCATGGGGCTACCTCCAGTGCAGCATCCATGCTACCCGTTCAAGCGCCAGGAACTACGCTCCTAAAAGCCCCGCTTTCACCCCCATGCGCGGCATCCGATGCGACAACCGTGTTGCAATAGCGCTGTGAGGGGGTAGTGGTTTAAAACCATGCGTGTTTTTAGCGGATCATTACTAATGAAAATCTCTTGAGTGGATGGCTAGTTCGTCTACTAAATGGCTTAGGTCTTCTAGTCTTCCGGCGATGATATGAGTTACGCCGCCATCTCCTCTTTCTAATATACCGCTGACTTTGAGTATTTGAGCTTTTAAGTAGGCTTGCTTTTGGGCGCGGGCGGTTGCCTGCCATACGATCACGTTGCTATTGCCTGTATCATCTTCAAGGGTGATGAAGGTAACACCCGATGCTGTGCCTGGGCTTTGCCTTCCTTTTACTAAGCCAACGACCTTGACCACAGATTTATGTGCGATGGTGTCTAGTTGAGCCGCCGGCGTATAATGGCCCAATAATCGGGCGTGATTGAGTAAACGTACTGGGTGAGAGTCTAAGCTTAGCCCTGTAGTTCGGTAATCTTCTAACAGGGCGTTAAGGTCACTAGGCCGCTCAGGGTCAAATGAATTATCCATAGTCAGTTGTTTAAACAGCGGTAATTCACTTTCTGAATCCATAAGTAACCATTTGGCTGTGTAGCGGTTATCGCTAATACTGCTAAATGCATTGGCACTAGCCAATACTTCTAAGGATGTTTTAGTTAAGCCTGATTCTTTAAGTTGAGCTAAAGCACTAAAGCCTTTATTTGGGCGCAAATTCACAAAGCTTTCCATTTCCTTTCGGGATAAGCCTTTAATTAGTCGATAACCTAAACGAAGAGCAAGGTTTCCTTTAACCTGCTCTAGGATGTGATCATAGTCAGATGCATTAATGCATACAGGCAAAACTTCAATGTGATGACGCTTAGCATCTTGAATCAGTTGATCTGGGGTATAGAAACCCATGGGCCAACTATTGAGTAGGCCACAATAAAAGCTTTCTGGATAATAGTATTTCAACCAAGAAGACACATAAGCCAATACGGAAAAAGAGGCTGAATGTGATTCGGGAAAACCATATTCACCAAAGCCGCAAATCTGTTTATATAACTGTTCGGCAAATTGACTTTTATAACCTCTAGCAAGCATGCCTTTAATCAGCTTGTGCTTAAATTTAATTAATTCACCGGTTTTCTTCCAACTGGCCATTGCTCTACGAAGCTGGTCTGCCTCGCCTCCACTAAAGCCAGCAGCGACCATCGCTATCTTAATGACCTGTTCTTGGAAGATAGGAACGCCCATAGTGCGTGACAGTACAGACTCTACTTCTTTAGACGGATAATCAACGGGTTCAAGACCGTCGCGCCGTTTAAGGAAGGGATGGACCATATCGCCCTGAATAGGCCCAGGTCTAACAATGGCAATCTGAATCACAAGATCATAGAAACACTTAGGGCGTAGACGAGGTAGCATGGTCATCTGGGCTCGGGACTCTATCTGAAATACACCTACTGTATCGGCGCGCTGTATCATAGCGTAAACATCTGGGTCGCTAGGCAGTCGGGTGATATCGGCAATTGAAATGGTTTTACCCTGATGTTTCTCAATTAAATCAAAACTCTTGCGAATAGCAGTCAACATGCCGAGAGCGAGTACATCGACCTTGAGTAGCCCTAAGTTCTCTAAATCGTCTTTGTCCCACTGAATAACACTACGATCGGGCATCGAGGCATTTTCAATAGGAACAAGTTGATATAAAGGGGTAGCTGATATGACGAACCCGCCTACATGTTGAGACAAGTGACGAGGGAAGCCTTTTATCTCATTAACGAGCTTAATGAAGTGTTTACCTTTGCCTGAGCTTGGGTCCAAACCCAGTTCTGAAATTTGTGCTTGCCAGTTAAGCCCTTTGTCACGTCGGTTAATATTTTTAATAAAAAAATCCAACTGTGATTCGTGAATACCCAGCGCTTTTCCCACGTCTCGAATCGCACTTTTTTGCCGATATGAGATCACTGTTGCTGCGATAGCTGTTCGTTCGCGACCATATTTTTTATAAATATACTGAATGATCTCTTCACGTCTTTCGTGCTCAAAATCAACATCAATATCTGGTGGTTCGTTGCGCTCTTTTGAGATAAATCGCTCGAATAAAACTGATATTTGTCTTGGATCAACAGCGGTAATTTCTAAGCAATAGCAGACCACAGAATTCGCTGCAGAGCCTCGACCTTGATATAAAATATGCTGGGATTTTGCATATTGCACGATGTCTGAAATAGTTAAAAAAAAGAACTCGTATTTAAGTTCCTCGATCAGCTTTAACTCTTTTGCAATGATGCGTTTTATTGCGAAATTTACTCCTTCAGGGAATCGTAAAGACATACCTTGCTTAACCAACTTACGTAAATAAAGTGTCGGTGTTGAACCCTCAGGAATGAGTTCCGCAGGGTATTGATAACTTAATTCGCTCAAATCGAAAGTACATAAATTCGCAATACTGACACTTTCGGCCAACCATAGGGCAGGATATAGGCGAGATAGATTTTGGACTGGTCTCAAGGAGCGTTCAGCGTTTTGTGGGATGTCTTGCACTGAATGTTCAATATTTTTTACTTTTCGTATCGAATTTATAACGCAGAGTAAGTCATATCGTTCAATTTCGTGCATTAATACCCCACCGCAAGCGGTAATAGGGATATTAAAGCGACTGCTTAAATGCTCGCAATGTGCTTGATGAATATGCTCTTCAGCAAGTAAATGTCGTTGATATCCTATCCATAAACGAGCGTCATAATGATTGGTTAGCCATGTTGCCCAATACTCATTTTGCTCGGGGTTGCCACTTGGGATCCAAATAGCCAAGCAATGCTTGGTCGTTCTAAGATCCCATAAATCGAGCTTATACTCCCCCTTATCTGCACGGCGTCGCGCATTGGTAATAATGCGGCATAGCTCGGCGTATGCTTTATGATTAGGGCATAATAGAATAAGTTGAAGTTCAGCATTGTAGTAGAACATGCTACCGACAACTAACTTAATGGATAAGCCTTTTCTTTTTATTGCGGAGTGAGCACGTACTATCCCTGCTACACTGCATTCATCAGTAATAGCAAGTGCTTGGTAACCTAAAAATTCTGCTTGATTAATGAGTTCACTTGGATGCGATGCGGCTTGTAAGAAACTGAAATTACTCTGACAAAATAACTCAGCATACTGATCCTTTTTGAATGCCATAATTAACTAAAAATGCCTTGCAAGAACCACGTGTTTTCTGGTGTTTTGAACACCCAAAACCATTGCCCCTCTTTACTCACCGCAATGAAGTAATCTCGTAGCACAGGTTGTTGGTCCCACCAACCTGTGCTAATGCGTTCAGGGCCATGCACGATTGAAACGTGTTGAGTAAGCAAACTAGGTTCAGTTAACAAAAAACTTGGTCTTAGCGGAGAGCGGTAAATTGGGTTTCCCTCATTCACTGTTAATACGGAACAATATTGGGATGCCCGCTCAGGTCGATAGTCGTTAATGGTTTGCGGGCTAAAAAGTACATCATCGCCAAGCTTAGCTTGTAATGCTGATATAAGTTGTAAGCGGGATACAACCCCTTGTTTCCCAAGGAACAAATCTTGTTTATCAGGATGACGAACAAAAGTTTTACCAGTGGAAAGTTGCAGTGCGATAATTGGAGCATTCAGCAGCACATTTTCGAGTTTTAATGCGAGCAACCCCAACCAGTCTTTGGCACGATATTCTCCTTGCTGCGCCCCTACCGTAAATTCGATTTTGCTTTTATCTCGCTGATATAAAATTATGCGCAGCTCTTGGGTTAACTCGTCTCTTAGCAGCAAAAAATTCTCTAAGTTTGAAAGCAATTTTTGTATGGGTTTGAGAAGTAAATCGGTGCGCTCTATCTCATACAGCAGTTCAATGTATTGCTTGAAGTTTGCTTGGGGATGAAAAAAAATTACCGGATGTTTGAAATCGCCTCTTAGCTGCCCTAAGTAAGTAATCATTTGAGTATCGAAGCGTTTGTGTAAATCACTAAACGGAATGATGAGAAGTTGCTCAACAGATTTTACGCCAATGCTGTTAAGCTTAGTTACATCCTTTGAAGAAAGTTCAGTAAGGCTTAAATCGACTTTTTTTAAGGCGTGCTGTATGGCCGAGGGTTCATCCGTGATTTGGTTCCATCCTTTGACGGCGAGTAATTTGGCCGCTAAAGGTGAATGGCCAGTGGCGAATGAGAAACTTACATTCAATGGTACAAGCTGGCTTTTAATCATGCTCCACAGTTCGTTTAAACTCGAATATAAACGCAACATATTGTGCACTCGAAGTAACAGCCCTTGCTCACTGAAAAAGCAAATATCTGAAACAACCATGTATAAGCGTTGCGCAATTATACTCAGCTGCTGTTTTTCGGTTTCCGGGTTAAACGGCATAACCTGCAAGCCTCCATGTAAAGCCGCAGCTGTGCCTAAGCTCATGAAGGGTTGAATGCCTGCTTGCCTGGCGCATTTATTAAGCTGCACGATACCATGGGCTGTATCGAGTATTACAATAGGGATCGACGATGTACTCTTATGATTGCCTGTGCCGTCAATATATCCTTTGCTCTCGGCACCCTCATGCACGTGATAAGAGTCGAGCTGCAAATTTGGGAAATGTAGGTAGAGCCATAGAGGTTGCATGGTGGCTAATTAGCCGGTAAGGCTATGTAAGCCAGTGAGAGGAAGAACATTATTTGCTGGTATAGGTCGCGTTAATGATGGCCAGATCTTGCTCATATTGACGGTGAAGGGCTGGCTATGACAACCGCCTTTGCGTTTAGTAATGGTTACCTCGATACCCTGAGAAGATGAGGATAACTGCATTGCTAAAGCCACCGGCAATGAAAATACCTGTTTTTGTTGCTGGCGTAGCACAATATTTAATGCCCCGCCTGCCTCTGCCGCGAATTGTAGTCGCTTTGCTTGGTGTACTTCTAGGCCCTGATGCCACAACAATACTCCATCACAGCAGCCACTTTTTAAGCATTGCTCAGTTGACCATAAAGCATCCTTCGCATTCTTGGGTTCAATAATCAGAATACGCGATAACTCAAAGCCCATTTTCGCCAGCATGGGTGCATTCAACCGTGCGGGGGCACCAATAAAGACTAAAAGTTTGTCGCTGTTTTGTTGGCGCAATACGAAGCTAGGTAAGAGTAAGCGCAATTCACCAATGCCAATTGGGCTACTAATATCAACTACACCTTGCTCAGGTAAACCACCTTCTAGGTGAGCATCGAGAGCATCAAAACCGCTGGGCAAAACCTTATGAGCACCACTTGCTTGGCTGGCTCGCCAAACTAGACGCTTGTTTTTGAGCTGATCGATTGTTGAGTTCATACATCACCATGGGTTTTATATACTGTGCATTCATACAGTATATAAAACACAATATGATTAGCAAGTTTTAGGTGCAGGGCACTTTTGTCAAACTATGGATCTGATTGATTCCACGCAGGTTTATTGTTGGCATAATTACTTTTTGATTGATAAGTTGTCTTTTTAAGAGATGAGAACCCAAATGCAATATTGGTTATTTAAAACAGAACCTGATGCGTTTAGCATCGATGACTTAGCTGCAAAGCCTGAGCAGACGGAGCACTGGGACGGTATTCGCAATTACCAAGCGCGTAATTTTTTGCGTGACCAAGTAAAGCAGGGCGATAAGGTCTTTATTTATCATTCTAGCTGTAAAGACGTTGGCATCGCGGGGCTTGCAGAAGTCGTCAAAGAAGCCTACCCAGATCACACACAGTTTGACCCTGAAAGCCATTACTATGACCCTAAATCAAGCCCTGACAATCCCAGATGGGTGATGGTCGAAGTGAGGTTTGTCGAGAAATTTCCCGCTATTTTGTCGCTTAAAAAAATAAAAAGCATGCCCGAGATAAACGAAATCGGCTTAGTCAAAAAAGGCCATCGATTGTCTATCATGCCAGTGAATGAGCATGAGTTTTCAGCGTTGTTGGCGGTGGCAAAAGGATAGTGCATCCGCCTGAAAATCAAATATTAGCTTGTCTTTATAACTAAAAGATTATTGACTAACAAACGATTAAGAGTGCAAGAGGTCATAGTTAGAATTGTGAAGAACTTATTATTGGCAGTGCTATATTTGCTTTTCAATCGAGTTGCGTTTGGTCGATTAGTTGGACGAACAATGGACTACGAGGATGATAGAAGAGATCGAGAATGGACTAATTTTCGAAAGCAATTATTTTTAACATTCGTCATTACCATATGTATTGGTTTTTTATGTGTTATCTATGGTTTTTATGCTGATGCCTTAAATCTTTTTTGGGCTATTGGTTTCAAAAAAACACTCAATTTTACGGGAACGTTGCTAACTGCATGGGCAACTCTTTTTGCACTTGGGAACAAACATAAAACATGGGGTGGAGATGCAATTATAGATAATCTCACTCCGTTCTTATTTAAAATTATTTTTGTTCCTAGTTTTACATTGATGTTGGCTACATCGATAAAATGACTATCTATCAAGAACCAAATGTATTTGTGCCAGCAGTCATTTTTGGTATCAAACCTATATTTATCGAAAGGCACTATTTAATATTTAACAACAAGCTGGCATATTAAAACTCTAAGTCAACGACTCTCCTCAATAAACATATCTATATTCTGTTCTAAAATCGACAAGGGCACCGAGCCGTAGGCTAGCACTGCATCGTGAAAGGCGCGTAAGTCGAACTTGTCGCCCAATGCGTCTTCGGCTTTTTTACGTAGGCGTTTAATGGTTAATTCACCAATTTTGTAGGATAAAGCCTGGGCTGGCCATGATATGTAGCGGTCCACTTCTGTGGTGACATTATGTTCAGACAAAGCAGTGTTTTCCAGCATGTAGTCAATGGCTTGTTGGCGCGACCAACCTTGCATATGCATACCCGTATCGACCACTAAACGACACGCGCGCCACATTTCATAGCTTAAGCGGCCAAATTCTTCATAAGGTGTGGTGTAAATCCCCACTTCTTTACCCAAGAATTCAGAATATAAACCCCAGCCCTCACCAAACGCTGAAATATAGGTGTAACGGCGAACAGGAGGTAAGTCTTGCATTTCACTTGCCAGCGATATTTGCAAATGATGACCGGGTACGGCTTCGTGCAAGGTAAGCGCGGGCAGGGCATACAAGGGGCGCTTATCCAGCGCATAAGTGTTCACCCAATAGTAACCCGGCTGGTCGTCTCTTGTTGGGGCGATATAACGCCCAGTGGTATATTTAGGGGCGATATTATCAGGCACCGGCGCCACACCGTAAGGCACGCGGGGCAAAGTGTAAAATAACTGAGTGAGCATGGCATCAATGCGTTTGGCTATATATGAAGCACGCATTAAAAGCTCGTCTGCACTGGTGGCATAAAACTTAGGGGAGGTGCGTAAGTACTGAATAAACTGATTAATATCACCTTCAAAGTTAAGGGTGTCTAAAACGCTCTGCATTTCACTGCGAATGCGTTTTACCTCTTGCAAACCGGTTTGGTGAATATCGGCTACATCTAGGTTGGTACTGGTGTAGTAATCGCTACGATTTTGATAAAACGCAGCGCCGTTTTGCCATGTGTTGGCGGCAATATCTTGTTTTGCATTGGGGATGTATTCATTCACTAAAAAGTCATAAAAGCTCTGATAGGCAGGCAACACACTCTGGTTAATGGCGGTTTCACCTTGCGTGTATAAGCTAGCCTGAACGGCTGAACTAAAACTTGATTCGGCAAGGCGTTTAAACGGGGCGAAAAATTGACTGTCGTGTAGGTCTTCGGTAATGAATTTTTTAACAGTGTCGTCAAACCCAACAAGCACCGATTTTGGCTGCACGCGGCCAGTTTCAATACCTTTTTTCATCCAAGCAATTTGTTGGGCGAAATAGCGAGGAAATTGGTTTAAGCGAGCTAGGTAGTTTTGATAATCTTGCTGAGTTTTAAACGGGGCTGAGGCTGGTAAAAATGCCAACGAGCTGTAAAAGCCCGACTCTGACGTAATCGGTGTGTAATGGGCGTTGAAGCGATATAAGTCAATGTCGTTTTGCAGCCCGCGCATCTGCATCAATTTGTTGATCTTTTGCTGATGGTTTAAGCCGCTATCGTCCACGCCCTTTAAGCGAGCTAAAAACTGCTGGTTTCGCTGTTCATGGATCTGTAAAGCCTCGGGGGAGAGATCTTTCAGTTTGTCGTTGTAGCGGTTGTTTCGATAACGGGTGGCCTTTATTGGGTCAACTGACAACTGGTACTGCCAAATTTGCTCTAGCAAAGCACTTAATTTACGTGACTGTGAAGGCTCGCTTGCTCCGAAGGCTTGAAAGCAAAAACTCAACATTACTGCCGCTAGCATCAAACTGCGCTTGTACATAAAGATCCCTCGTTGTCATTTCGATTATTATTTCGCGTTCAAGGTATTTACTTTTTCGGAGTATAAATTGGGCTTGGGAAAGCCGTTACCTTATCAGATAGCTCGCTGATTTTAGCCGTACCTTGTTTTTTTACCTCATCGATGCGTAAAACATTGTGCATTGGTATGTACGTGGTGGTGACATCAGCAAACTCATCTTTGAGTTTTTCATGGCTTGGGTCAACTACCACGCTGGTGTGGTTGTCCCACACAAAATCGCCAATTTCGATAAAACCAAATAAGCTGCCCTGACATAATTCGCGCACATATAGTTCGTAGCGTACGCCATTGGCGATAAATTGAATTCTAAAGAGTGAAGTATTTTTCGACATAGTTTGGGTTATTACTGCGTAAAGTGTAGATAATTTAAAAAGTGCTGCAGTCTACCCAGTCCATGGCTTTTCGCCAAGTACTAGAAATTACAGTGAAAACCAATATAGCCAAGAAAAGCACAAGTGAGCTGATAAAACCCGTCATTGGCCGTACTTGATTTTGTTTGCCCTAGGCTTTGCCGTACAATTTAGCGAACAACAGGATGACAGCAATTTTAGCCACAAGTCTTGCGAACACCTACTTTGCTCGTCAAGCTGTTGATAAAATAATATAAACGCACCGATAGAAAGGAACAACAATGCGCCAAATCATGTATTTAGGCATGCTTTCAGCTGGGCTTATGCTTGCTGGTTGCCAATCAGCAAATCAAAATGCAACCCAAGAAGCCCCTGTCAAACAAAGTGTTCATGCTGATGCAGAACGAATTAAATCCCACTTACGTTTTTTATCTGATGACTTATTAGAAGGTCGTGATACTGGCTCTCGTGGTCATGAAATTGCTTCTTTGTACATTGCCTCAGAATTAGAAGGTTATGGCCTTAAACCTGCTGGCGATGACGGCAGTTTTCTACAACGCGCCCCTTTTCGCCAAGCATCACTTGATCAAGCTTCGCCTTCGTTCGTACTTGAAACTGCCAAAGGCAGTGTCGAATTAGCTTATCCCAAACAATACATCACCAGTGCAAGCCCAGTGAGCGAAATGGCCAGTGTCAAAGGGCAATTGGTCTTTGCAGGTTATGGGATTATTGCCCCAGAACTTGAACACGATGACTACGCTGACTTAGACGTAAAAGGCAAAGTTGTAGTGGTGCTTTCTGGTAAGCCGGCTTCTTTCCCAAGTGAAGAAGGCGCGCACTTTGGTTCAACCAATGAGAAGAAACGCCACGCTGCAGAGCACGGCGCCATTGGTTATGTGACTATTACCACGCCTACTGCTGAGAAAGTGCGACCTTATCAAAACCTTCTTAATTACATTCACACGCCGACGGTACGCTGGTTAAATCAAAACGGCCAGCCAGCCAATGTTTATCCTGCACTGAAAAACAGTGCTTATTTAAGCAAAGAAGCGGCTGAATTATTGTTTGCCAATGCGGATATGAATTTAGAGCAGATTTACCAACTACTTGAAGAAGACGAGTCACCTAAAGGTTTCTCTTTACCGGTAAGTATTGATTTCAGTAAGCGTAGCGTGCACAAGACCATCAGTAGCCCTAATGTTGCGGCTATATTGGAAGGCTCAGACCCGACACTGAAGAATGAGTATATTGTGTATTCAGCCCACTCTGATCACATCGGGATCGCCAAAACAGTCAAGAAAGACAAGATCAACAATGGCGCCATGGACAACGCAACAGGTACTTCGGTGTTACTTGAAACCGCCCGCTTGTTCAGCCAACTGGCTGAGCGCCCTAAGCGTTCAATATTATTTGTTGCGGTCACGGCAGAAGAAAAGGGTTTACTTGGCTCAGATTACTTCGCACAAAACCCCACCGTGGCAAAAGACGCCATGGTGGCGAACGTTAATTTAGACATGCCGATTTTAACTTACGAGTTCAACGACGTCATCGCCTTTGGTGCAGATCATAGTGATTTGAAAGAGTCGGTGAGTCTTGCAGCACAAAAAATTGGTTTAACCCTAAGCCCAGATCCGTGGCCTGAGCAGGCGTTGTTTACCCGTTCTGATCACTACAGTTTTGTTAAACAGGGGGTACCGTCAGTATTTTTAGTGCCTGGTCTGCAATCAGCCGACCCAGCAGTTGATGGCAGCAAAAAATTCGGTGAATTTTTAGCAACTAATTACCACAAGCCAGGGGATGATTTTAATCAGCCCTTTAACTGGAAGGCGGCAACTAAATTCGCCGAAGTGAATTATTACATCGGTCTCACCTTGGCTAACCAAGCTAAGCGTTCTAGTTGGAATGAAGGTGACTTCTTTGGTGATACGTTTTCTAAGTAGCAGCGTGTAAGGCGCGTTATTGCGTTATTCATCATGGACCAGTGAGTGCAAGCTTACTAACTTGCACTCATTTTGTTTTGTGCCGTCATGCAGTTACCTACCTTTGCAATTGCATGACTCACAGAGGCTTAAAATACATAATAAAAAAATCAGGGAGCTAACATGAAACTATCTATCATCGCCCTTTCGCTTGCGGCTGCGTCTTTGTCGTTTGCGGCATTGAACGTACAAGCCCGCCAGGATAATGAATCCACCACCCATACAGTCGACACCGCGCAAACGGAATCACAACGATTAGCCGACTTTTTTGCTAATAACTTTAAACAGCGACTGCATCGTTCACCGCAGTTTCAAAGCTATTTAGGTTACAAGTGGGATTACGATAAGTGGAACAACATCAGTGAAACATTCATTGAACAAAGCAGCGAACTCGCCAAGAAGCAGTTAAATACGTTAAAAGGTTTTGATGAAAGTCAGTTAAGCGCCGCAGAGAAAATCAGTTTAGCGCTCAATAAAGTGTCCTTAGAGCGCCAACTAGCTAATGATGAGTTTCGTCATCACACTTATATCATGGATCAGTTTAGTGCTTACCACACTATGGTCCCCAGCTTCTTGATTAATGTGCACAGAGTCACCAACACGGAAGACGCTCAAGCCTACATCAGTCGTCTGCAAGGGGTAAAAACCTTGTTTTCACAAGTCATTGACCAGCTACGTATTCGACAAAAAATAGGCGTATTTCCACCAAAATGGTCTTACGATCAGATGCTACAAGCATCAAAAAACGTGATTACCGGAGCCCCCTTTGATAGCAGCGACAGTACATCAAGCATCTGGCAGGACTTCCAAGACAAAGTCAGCAAGTTAGAGTTAACCGACAGCGAGCGTAAGACCTTACTTGATGATGCTAGCAACGCCCTTCTGACGTCGGTTCAACCTGCGTATCAAGCACTCATTCGCGAGTTGAAAGTGCAGCGAGATTTAACCCCAGAAGGTGATGGTGTATGGCGCTTGCCTGACGGCGACAAGTGGTACGAAAATCGTCTTGCATGGTTTACTACTACTGATTTAAGCGCCGATGAAGTGCACAACATTGGCTTACAAAACGTTGAGCGTATTCATCAAGATATGCGCAGCATCATGAAAAAAGTGAAGTTTGACGGCAGTTTGAATGAATTTTTCGAATTTATGCGAACTGACAAACAATTCTACTACGCCAATACGGACGAAGGGCGTGATGCTTACTTGCTTGAAGCGAAAGCGCTTATTGACACCATGCGTGACAAACTACCTGAATATTTTAGCTTAATTCCACAGGCTGAGATGGTGGTTAAACGTGTTGAGCCGTTTCGTGAAAAGTCAGCCGGCAAAGCGTTTTATCAAAGCCCTGCGAAAGATGGCTCTCGACCAGGCATATACTACGCAAACCTTTACGACATGAACGACATGCCTACCTATCAAATGGAAGCCTTGGCCTATCATGAAGGTATACCTGGGCATCATATGCAGCGAGCGATCGCTCAAGAGCTTGAGGATATTCCTGAGTTTCAAAAATACAGTTCATTTACTGCCTATACCGAAGGGTGGGGCCTGTATACTGAAGAACTAGCTAAAGATATGGGTTTTTACCAAGACCCATACTCTGACTTTGGTCGCTTAGCGATGGAGCTATGGCGTGCTTGTCGATTAGTGGTTGATACCGGTATTCACAGTAAAAAGTGGAGTCGTGAGCAAGCTATTAATTATCTCATCGAAAATACACCAAACCCGAAGAATGACTCGGTTAAAGCGATTGAGCGTTACATTGCTATGCCGGGCCAAGCGACGGCATATATGATTGGTAAGTTGAAGATCATGGAATTGCGTGCATGGTCGCAAGCAGAACTCGGTGAGCAATTCGATATTCGTGGCTTTCATGCCCAAGTGCTAAAAGATGGCCCTGTGCCACTGAATATTCTTGAACAGAAAGTCAAAGCTTGGGTAGCGGATGTGCAGCAATCTGCGAATAAAGCGGATTAATTCATTGCAGATATAAATAAAAGTAAAAAGCCCGTTGAGTTGTGACTCAACGGGCTTTTTTATGTGCAAATTCTAACGTGGTTAGTTCAAAAAGAACTGAGTGCTAATTAACTGCCATTGGTCGTTGAAACCCTCTGTTGGGCGGCGGGTAAATTTACTGCGAATAAACAGATTAATTCGCCCGTCTACATAGCAAATAAGGAAATTCGCGATTATGGCCTCTTCAGCGGGAAGTGATTTACCTTCGCGTAATTTTCTTTCTCTGAGAACTTGTTTTAACTGGGTTTCTAAACGTTCAAATAATTGGGCTATTCGGTCACGCAATCGGTCTTGCTCGCCCATTAAAGCGTCACCGTTTAAGATGCGTGTGATCCCCGGGTTTTTCTCCGCAAAGCCAAGTATAAGGCGCAGAATCAGTTGGCAGCGAGTCGTGGAATCTTTTTCTTCATTAATAATTTTATTAATACGCGAAAAAAGAGTCTCTTCAATAAACTCTATTAAGCCCTCAAACATGCGGGCTTTGCTGGGAAAGTGACGGTACAGCGCGGCTTCTGACACACCAACATGAGCCGCTAATTTAGCGGTAGTGATCCGCTGGCCTGGGTTGGTTTGCAGCATACTGGCAAGTGCTTGTAATATTTGCGCACGGCGATTTATCTTTTTTGCTATTGCCATTTTCTATCCTAAAGTGACCTCTGTGTGCGTTATTACCTAACGAGTTTTATCCCTAGTGTGGTTTATGTTGTTTTTAATGCGTGACGCTGAGCAACTAAGGTCAATAGCGAAATCGCCAACTGACTCTTATCGGCAACGCCAAGGTTTTTTCCACCATTATTCCAATAAACATTGAGTGCGTTTTGCTCGCTATTGAAGCCTAAACCGGCTTGGGATACGTCGTTTGCGGCAATCATATCGAGCTTTTTGCGTTTCAGTTTGTCTTGTGCGTAATGAGCCACGTCTTGCGTTTCAGCGGCGAAGCCAACCGTGAAAGGGGGTTGAGCTAAATGGGCAACATCACTAAGGATATCAGGGTTTCTAGTAAAAGTAAGTGTTAACTCCGTATCGGACTTCTTAATCTTTTGCTCGGTTTTTTGCTGTGGCTTGTAATCTGCTACGGCTGCACAACCGATGAATATGTCGCAATTAAGCTGCATGCTATCTGACTGCGCGTCATTAACTTGGGACTTGCTCACGGCTGTCATAACGGCATTGTGCATTTGCTCTGCACTGACTACATCAATGACATTAACACCTACTGGGCGCGTCAAATTCACCGGCCCTGATACCAATGTGACTCTTGCACCTAAAGCAACAGCCGCTTTCGCTAATGCGTAGCCCATCTTTCCTGAGCTGTGATTGCTAATGAAGCGCACGGGATCGATTTCTTCCCGTGTTGGCCCTGCCGTAATCACAATATGCCTGTTAGCGAGCAAGGGCTCCATTGGACTTTGGGCTAACATATTGGCGATATCAATCGGCTCTATCATTCGCCCTAGGCCGATATCACCACAGGCTTGCTCGCCGGGAGCTGGCCCTAAAATGGTGACGCCTCTTTGTTGTAAAATATTGAGGTTTGCTTGTGTTGCCTGCGCATGCCACATCTGCTGATTCATCGCAGGGGCAATATACATCGGTGCGCTGGTGGCTAGGCATAACGTGGATAACAAATCATCGGCTAAGCCATGGGTGAGTTTGGCCATGAAATTTGCCGTAGCAGGGGCAATAAGCACTTTATCAGCCCATTTTGCCAGCTCTATGTGGCCCATAGCGGCTTCCGCGGTACGATCCAGTAGGTCATCACCTACAGGGTTACCTGAGACCGCCTGTAAAGCCAGTGGGCTCACGAATTCTGCTGCTGAAGCACTCATCACGCAACGTACCTGTGCGCCAAGCGCAGTGAGTTTTCTGACTAAATCTGGGGTTTTGTAGGCTGCTATACCGCCTGTTATACCAAGTAGGATCTTCTGTTGGGCTAATTGCATAGGGATCATTTTGCTATCTTACTCATTTTATACGGCCATTATTGGCTGGAATAGACCGCTTTTGCTAGGCTTAATTTCCACTTAATTTCCACTTAATTTCTATTTCGTACCGGTAGTAGGCGCAAAAAAGAAACGTTTAATAAGACAGGGACGCATGAAAATAACCCAATGGCCTGCCCATGAAAGACCAAGAGAAAAGCTGCTCACCCAAGGGCCCGATGCCTTGTCTGATGCGGAGCTATTGGCCATATTTTTGCGAACGGGCATCAAAGGATTAAGTGCCGTTGATTTGGCGCGCAACCTTCTAAATACCTTTGGCTCACTGCGGGGGCTAATCAGTGCGAGTCAGCAGGATTTCTGCTTAGCCAAAGGGTTAGGGGAAGCGAAATTTGTGCAACTGCAAGCATCCATCGAGTTAAGTCAGCGCTTTTTTGCCGAACAATTACAGCGTGAAACCGTGTTTAACAGCGCTCAACAAACCAAGCACTTTTTGATCGCCCAATTGCGTGACGAGCCCAATGAGGTGTTTGGCATGCTACTGCTAGACAGTCAGCACCAATTGATCAAATTTCGCAAAATGTTCTTCGGCACCATTGATAGCGCATCGGTCTATCCTCGAGTTCTAGTGAAACAGGCGCTAGAAGATAACGCTGCTGCTGTGATATTGACCCACAATCATCCGTCAGGCGTGGCTGAGCCGAGTCAGGCCGATGAGCACATCACCGCGAGGATTATCAGCGCGATGAGCTTACTGGACATCAAAGTGCTTGATCATCTTGTGGTTGGGGATGGTGTTGCCGTATCGTTTGCCGAGCGGGGTTTGATTTAGCCGTAGCCGTAGCCGTAGCTTGACGACGTGACCTTAAGGCTCGTCAACTACCACAAAAGTGTCATGCGTTGGTCATGTCATTGTCAAAGAAACGAGATTAGATAACACGATTGCTTCTAAAGTCAAAATCGGTTTCATTATGAAAATATCTGTTATTTTTACTACCTACAACTCTCCCGTATGGCTTGAAAAGGTCCTGTGGGGCTTTCATTATCAAACGGATAAAAATTTTGAGCTGATCATCGCAGATGATGGTTCAACGTCGGATACGAAAGCCTGTATTGACCGTTTTATTCAGGGCTCAGGTTTGGACATTAAACACGTGTGGCAAGAAGATGATGGTTTTCAAAAGTCACGTATTATGAACAAAGCACTGCTCACCAGTACCTGTGATTATGTGCTGTTTACCGATGGTGACTGTATACCCAGACGTGATTTTGTTGCTGTGCATAAAGCGCATGCCAGACCGGGAAAATTTCTCTCGGGAGGTTATTTCAAACTTCCTATGCCCACTAGTGATTTGATTAACCAGCAACACATTGCCTCGGGTCAGGCGTTTGAGCGAAATTGGCTGGTAGAAAATGGCGTTAAACGTAATCGCAAATTGGGGAAATTGACCACATTGCAATGGAAGCGAACGGTACTAAATTCAGTCACTCCGGCTAAACCAACCTGGAATGGGCACAATGCTTCTGGCTGGCGCGACGATATTTTTGCCGTCAATGGATTTGATGAGAGAATGCAGTACGGTGGGCAAGACAGGGAGTTAGGCGAGCGCTTGTTTAACCGTGGTGTTCGAGGCATCCAAATTCGCTATTCTGCAGCCTGCCTGCATTTGGAGCACGATCATCGCTATGTTACACCTGACATGATTGCTAAAAATAAAGCTATTCGAGCGACCACAAAATCAAATAAATTAACCCGTACCGCTTATGGCATAATAAAAGACTAGGGTTTTTATCAGTTAATCGTTGAATTAAATAGCTGTTTGCTGTATAAAATGCGCCCTCTTGTTGATAGCTAAAGCTGGCACGCGTATTTGCATGCTTGTCAGAGCTAAATATTTTTAGAATTGTTTGGAGACAAATACGATGTCCAAAGTATGTATAGTGACAGGCAAGCGTCCAGCGGTAGGTAACAACCGTTCACACGCTAAAAACTCGACTCGTCGTCGTTTTTTGCCAAATCTACAAACCCACCGTTTTTGGGTTGAAAGCGAAAACCGTTTCGTTAAATTGCGTTTATCTGCTAAAGGTATGCGTATTATTGATAAGAAAGGTATTGATTCAGTATTAACTGATATCCGTGCCAATGGCGTAAAAATTTAAGGAACACAGATTATGCGTGATAAAATCAAGTTAGTGTCTTCTGCTGGTACCGGTTTTTACTACACCACAGATAAAAACAAACGTAACATGCCTGGCAAAATGGAGATCAAAAAGTTTGATCCTAAAGTACGTCAGCACGTTTTGTTTAAAGAAGCCAAAATTAAGTAATTAATACTTGTTTTGTCTCCCGAAAAACCCGGCTCATGTCGGGTTTTTTGCGTTTTACTTTCTCTCGTAGACCTGCCAAATAGACTGTTTTCTGTTGTGCATTACATGGCATAATCAGTCAATGCATTCGTTATTTTACTCTATTTCACGATGATCCGATTGACGTCCCGCGCATGGAATAATGTATTAATTATTTCGATGTTGCTGCTGATTTTGATGTTTAACCTAACTGGAAATCTGTTTTCCGGCAGTAGCGTTAAAGATGAAACTATTGATAAGCTTGTCCCCACTGACGCTATGCTCACGAGCATTGTCACCCATGACTATACTCTCGAGCGAGTAGGCAGAGGATGGCGCTTTTTAATGGCTACCAAAGAGAGTAATAACAACGACCTTGTAGCAAATAAGAACAAAGAAACGAGCGACAACGAAATAGACAATCAGATACTCACAGACAACGTCATGGCATGGCAAGAGGCCTTGCTTGAGCCTATCGGTGAGGCGACGCTGGCGGGCGCGACTCAGGTCAATGTTTGGCTAGCGGGAGAAAGCGCCCCCCGTCACTATCTGTTTTTTCAAGTCGGTGCTGACATGCTGGTGCAATACCCAACGCAAGGCGCTCAACTTTATAAAGTGACCAACAAAACATGGTCTGAGCTCTTTTTTGATAATCGCTTTTAACAAGTGCTTTTTAACCAATACCTTTTAACGGACACACCCTATGCCTGAATTACCCGAAGTTGAAGTGAGCCGTTTAGGTATTAGCCCACACTTAATTGGTCAGCATATTGAGCAGATTATTGTGCGTCATAAACAATTACGTTGGTGGGTGCCTGATGACGTGCATTTAGCTGAGGGGCACATGGTGAATGACGTGCGTCGTCGCGCTAAGTACCTATTTATTGATACCGATGCAGGTAGCATTATTTTGCATTTGGGTATGTCGGGTAAATTACGGATTGTGAACAGTGAAACACCGGTGATTAAACATGATCATGTCGATATCGTATTGACCAATGGTGTGTGTTTACGTTTCAACGACGCCCGCCGCTTTGGCGCTTGTTTATGGCAACGTGTCGGCGACCCTGAAATTGGTATGATAGCTGCTCTTGGGCCTGAGCCATTAACATCTGACTTTGATGGGCAACGCTTATATGATCTTTCTCGCACCAAGAGTGTGCCAGTGAAGAACTTTATCATGGACAACAAAGTCGTGGTCGGCGTGGGGAATATCTACGCCAATGAGTCGTTATTCATTGCTGGTATTGACCCACGCAAAGCAGCTAAAAAAGTCAGCAAAAAAAGTTATTTAGCGTTAGGTAACATTATTAAGCAAGTACTCGCAAAAGCGATAGAGCAGGGCGGTACAACGTTAAAAGACTTTACCCAAGCAGATGGCAACCCAGGCTATTTTGCACAGCACCTGCGCGTATATGGGCGTAAAGGCCAAGCGTGCGAAGTCTGCGAGAGCGAAATTCAGTCAGTGACCTTAGGGCAGCGTAATACGTTTTTTTGTGAGCAGTGCCAAAAATAGTCACACGATTGTGAATAAAGATTAATAGCACTAAAAGGCTCAAAGCATGATCGCCCCGACGTTATTGCTAGCGGGCGTCACACGCCTTTACCACCTCCAGTAACCTAGCTTTTTACGCATTTTGATACTTCGGATTAGATTGAACGGCTTATTTTTCAACTTAGGGGGATTGTCCAGCATGTCTTGTGTGGCATCTACTATACGAGCACTTGACTGACCATCAGTGTAAGGGTGAGTTTGCGCTGCGTAGTCGTCTAATTTATCCATCAACTCAGGCGGCCTAGTTAATGCGTATTCTATGCTTTCTTCAATTTTTTCAGCATCGGTAACATTAATAAAATGCGGCTTAGGATGCTCATTTTTCATGGTCACCACAGGTTTATTCAACATTAAAAACTCAACCAGCATAGATGAATTATCCCCAAGCATTAAGTCAGCCTCGAGCATTAATGGCATGGCATTATCGGTTTCGATAAAGGTTAAATTCTCATGTTGAGCGGCTTTATAGGCATCCACCGTACTTTGTGCCATTTTAGGATGGAAGGTCACTAACCAACGCCATTTAGTATCTTGAGATAAGCGCTTAATGGTTGGCAAAAGCGCTTCGGCTTGAGACATTCGAGGAGAAAATGTGGATGAAAATAACACCACTGGGCGCTCGTCCCTTTGTGCTGTTGTGTTAGCGGCAGCGTCCTTCTCAGCAACCATTGAACGATCAAAAAACGGGTCCATTTTACAAAACCCTGTTTCGACTACTTTGAAGAACTGATGCTTTTGCTCCAGTAATTTGAATGTGTCGGTCATTGATGGCCCATGCGTACAATACAAATCAAAACAATCTCGAATAATAAACGAATAGTTCAAACCGTCTTTTTTACGAGTTTTAAAACCAATGAAGCCATGGCGGACACAGACTTTCAAGCCAGGGATAAATGACGGAATCATATTACCAGGAACAAATACGGCAATAGGGTGAAAATCAATTACGGCCTGAACATCAGGTAGTTGCGTTTCATGGGGCTTGAAATAAGCTCTGTTGACGTTGTTACCTTCTACAAACCAAGCGACGGTATCGCCTCTTCTTTGAATTTCGTCCTGCAAGGGGCGCAGTATTTGAAATGCATAATTTTCGGAGATGTAAAAAAGGTAATGTTTTGCCATGGTTTCTCAATTGTATTGTTAATGACGCGCTTAGAGGATAAGCGCGCGATGGTATATTACTTTGCTGTTCTCGCTCTGTTTGATGCAACAAAAGCGAGTATAGGTTATTGCTGAAGTTTTTCTTTTAATGCCGCTTGAACCGCTGGGTGGCAGAATTGATCGACTTTGCCACGGTGCAGCGCGACCTCTTTGACCAGCGTCGATGATATAAACGAGTTCTCTTCGGCAGGGGTTAAGAAAATACTTTCCAAATTGGGATTTAATCGACGATTCATGTTGGCTAACTGAAATTCATACTCAAAATCTGATACCGCACGTAAACCGCGGATCAATACGGTAGCGCCTTGGCTATCAGCAAAATCTGCCAGCAAACCTTCAAAGCCGATGACCTCAACGTTAGGCAGGTGCTCTGTCACTTCTTTAATCAGGTCAACACGCTCCTGTAAGCTGAACAAAGGTTTTTTACTGGGGTTTGCGGCAATGCCGACAATGACATGTGCAAACATGTTGGCTGCGCGCTCAATTAAATCTGCATGGCCATTTGTGATGGGATCAAATGTGCCCGGATAGACAGCTTTTGTGTGCATGTTGTTATACCTTATCAATGTGGCCGCGTATGCCGCCTTGTTAAATGCTTACCAGCGGTAAAATGCACTTACTCGTTTAAATTGTTCGCCAAAACGATCTTCACCTACATCAAGATCAATACCCCAGAAACCGTACTGTGTCGCGTAACTATAACGCACCGTTAATTCCCGGAATGCTTGTTCCGTGTTTGGGTTCATGTCGCTATCTGCACTTCTGAATGTGATATCAATAACCTGATCAGACGCAAATTTCCAATTCATATTGACCGAATGCGTTGTCTTTTGAACCTGATCTTGGGAAGCAAAAAGATCGCTCGCCCAATGACCAAGTGATAAGCCTTCATTGGTGTAACCTGTGGTGTAGAAGCTGGATTGGTAGAAAAGCTCGTCTAAGCGAGTGAATTCATATCGCAAAGACAGGTTGTTGGTTACCATAGGGAAATAGACCCCAAAAGCAAGGGCTTTGTCATCTGCTTCTTGATCCTTGCTTTCAGGAGCGTGGTCAAAGGCAATCTCGCCATAAAGAGATACAGGGAAAGCGAAGGGTAAATTAATCTTACTGGAAATTGCCGTTTTCTGATCGCTTGCTAACGCTTGAGGATAAAGTTCAGGTGCTTTATCTTCACCTGAGGGGCTGAATAAATCTTGGAAAGCATCACCGACACTCAAGTTGTTATTCGCTCCAGCATATTTCAGGGTGCGGCTGTAGCCTATAGTCCACGCTTCAACAGGGGATACACTCAAGTGAAAGCCTAATAAATTGGGTTCACCACGGAACAATTCACCTTGCTGGCTAACGCCCAGCGTATCTTCAAGCTTCGAATAAAACAGCTCATATCGGATACCCCAATCTGTGATAGGGGTGGCGTTACTCACAGTAACAGACAGGCTTGGCTCGGCGTTGGTACTACTTAATAAAGCCGAATCTTGCATTGGCGATAACCAGTGTTCTCGGTAACCCGCTTCGATTTGTGCGTACTCATAACCAAAGGCGACATGGGTGTTATACAACACGGCATCTTCGCCATCAGCATACAAGGCACCGCCTGCCACATAGGCATAAGGTGAGATAAAAGCCACGCCAGAAGCCGAGATTTGGTAGCTGGAGTCGCGTTTAATACCTCTTTGATTCGGCACAGGGCTGCTTTCATCGTCAACTGCAGATATTGATGCGCTCACATGGGTTAACGCTAACGTATCTTTAAACCGGGCTAAATAAGCGTCAACCGAGCGGTGAAGCTCAGGAAATCGTGTGGCAATAAGTTTGTTGCGGCGCATAACATCAACCGCTTTGTACGGCTTGGTAAGGGGTGCCCCAGGGGTCAGTGCCATGACTTTTTCTATCTGAGATTCAATTTCAGGTGAAATTTGTAGCGGAAGGTAGGGGGAAAGCCCTTTCGCCCATCCTTGTGACGCGACTAGCAAAAAGCCGATTATCCAATAACGTGACATGTATTATTTCATTCCAAAACGGCAGGTGACAAAAAATCGAGTGTAACAATTCAAGATTAAATTGTATTGTGCTTTGTAATGAGTATTCACCAGATCAATCAGTGATGTCGCCACAGGTTGTCTTCATTAGGCTGGCTCACCGTAGGCGGACAGCAAAACTTGCCAATTTTGCTCATTGAAATGGAAGGTTTGTTGTTTGGCTTGCTCTTTATGCAATGAGCGTAAGAGTCGGTCTAAATTAGCTTTTTTCCAATTATTGCTAGCATGTATGGCACATTTATCAAAATCGATAAGCCAAATTTTGCCTGCACCATCGAGCATAACATTGTGAATGTTTAAGTCGTGATGATATACATTGTGATCATGAAATTGGCGAATGCAGGTGCCAATGGCTTGCCAAGTGGTTTGTGGTTGCGGCGCTTCACATAAATGGCTAAACATATCTTGGCTATTGGGTATACGCTTTATAATGATGTCGCCTCGGTACATCACATTGTGTCGTGTTACTTGTGCTGCGACAGGCTCAGGTACGGGCAAACCAAGACTGTGCATCTGTTCTAGAAGAGTAAACTCGCGCCATGCTCTCGTGCGTGACAAACCTCTAAAAAGATAGCTGTCTTCAATTAACTTGCCGATTAAGCCACCGCGTCGATAATGGCGCAAAACATATTCGTTATTTTTATGCCTAAAAAAATACGTTGTGCCGCGACCGGTAGCACTGCCGGTTAATTGCTGTTTCGATTGCCAGTAGTGACCATCAAAAATATGCAAATCAGGGGCTGCGAATATTTCAGCATCAAATATAATGGTGCTGCGATCTTTAGATGTTTGCTGAATGTTTGGCATTTAACACGAGGTGGTTGCAAAATTTGGCTTAGTGTATACCTGTATCGCTGATGAATGCGAGCTTCTACGCCCATGGCTCGCGCCAAATCTGTAACGATTGATTCTGAATAAATGCATAACGATTAATTTTAAATAAGTGAGTACCCATTAACTATGGAAAATGATGTGACGAAAACCAGTAAGCAAGATGAAGTTGAGTTGATTCTGGGAAATTCGAATTCCAATTTTTCGGGTGTGACTTCAACCATGTTGCAGGTCATGTCTTATCAACAAAAGTTGATTAATTTGCGTGTCATGGGTAAGCATTTTTTACCTGATCAGAGCCAAGCTATGACATTCTGGCAGGTGGTGAAGATGTGTCGTAAGCCGCTGAGCAATGGTAAGTACCGTGTTTTTCATGCTCGCCGTGTAGATGAAATGATCCAAGCTGTGCTGTTGAAATATGTATTCGGTGCCAAAATAAAAATGGTCTTCAGTTCTGCTGCTCAGCGCTTTCGTTCAGGCTCTACCTTATGGTTAACCCGCAAAATGGACGCTGTGGTGGCCATTAGTCAGTCATCAGCAAAGTATTTGGCTGAGCCACCCGATGCGATTATTCCTCACGGTATTCAAATTGAAAACTTCGCCCCAGCCCCGAACAAAGAGCAAGCGTGGCAGGATTTAGGCTATGGTGGAAAATACGGTATCGGTATTTTAGGCCGTGTGCGCAAACAAAAAGGTGTTCATCTGTTCGTCGATGCGTGCATCGAAGTGCTGCCGAAATACCCGGACTACACAGCGGTTGTAGTGGGGGCTATCTCATCTAGTCATCAAGAGTTTGTTGAAGAATTAAAAGCGAAAATCGATAAAGCAGGTTTGAGCGAGCGTATCATCTTTACTGGTGAACTGCCGTTTGAGCGCATTCCGCCCATTTTCAGTGCTTTATCTATGGTATCTGCGTTGAGCGACAATGAAGGCTTTGGTTTAACTGTACTTGAAGCTATGAGTTGCAGCGCTGCGGTGTTAGCGACGCAAGCAGGCGCGTGGGAAGAGATCATTCGCGAAGACATAGATGGCCACGTAGTGCCTGTGAATGATTTACCCGCGGTGACAGCAAAAATGGATTCACTACTATCAGATCCAGAAAAATTGAAACAAAAAGGCTTAGCTGGCCGTGAACGGGTATTGGCTCATTACACGGTAGAGCGGGAAGCGAAAGCCTTGGTTGATTTGTTTAAAGGGTTGCAATAGCACTCGTTAATGATTGCTCATAGCAAATCCTAACGCCTGCAACGTGGCGCTAACAGCGCCACTGTTTTCCTGTAAAACTTGTTTTCCTGCTTTGCCTGCACGTTTACGTAGTGTCTCATTCCCTAACCACAGCATGACTTTTTGGCTTATTTGTTCTGGGGTATCAGCTTCGAATAACGCGCCATTGTCACTGAGCACTTGGCATATTGCTGGGTTGTTATACCGGTGCACTCCCATCAATATGGGGACTTCAAAGGCCGCAGGTTCAAGGGCGTTATGCCCGCCTCTATCTGCAATACTGCCCCCTACAAAGGCAATTGTAGCCAGAGCATACAAGGCTTGCAGTTTGCCCATTTCATCAACTAGCAAGACTTGGGTGTCTGTATCACAAGGCTTTTCGTCAGAGCTTCTCAGGCTGCATAAGCCACTTGATTTACATATCTGATAGACATCGTCAAAACGCTGGGGGTGGCGAGGTACTATGATAAGCAGTGCGTCAGGAATGTGTTGCAGAATTAATTTGTGAGCATCAAGGAGTACATCTTCTTCTGGAGCATGAGAGCTACCAGCGACAATAATCGGCCGACTTGCAATATTGAACATCTGAGAAAATTCTTTGGCCTGCTGGTGAGCTTCGGGACGAGCAGGCTGCTCAAACTTAATATTATTGGTCAGTACCAACGTTTGCTCAGGAGCATGGAGTTGCTGGTAGTTGTGGTAGTCGCGCTCTCCTTGGGCGCAAACTTTATGTAATTTATGCAGCATGGGGCTAAAAAGAGCCGATATTTTGGCATATGTGCGCATAGAGCTGTCAGTCATACGTGCATTAATCACCGACACGGGAATATTTAGACGCCAGCATTGGTCGATCATATTCGGCCAAAGCTCCACTTCAGTAATGATGACGTGAGTGGGCGCTGCTTGCTTAAGGATGCGGCGCATCATCCATGGAATATCGATTGGCAAATAGCAATGAGTGATTGAGTCGTTGAATAAGTCGGTCGCTTGCTTTGCCCCAGTCGCCGTTGTAGTAGTAATAGTGACAGGTATCTCAGGTTGAAATTGGCGAATTCTTTTAATGACATTGGCAGCGGCAACCACCTCACCTACTGACACACAATGAAAGAGCAACCCACCTGTTTTTGCCGTGCATATATTCACACCAAAGCGTTGGATTCGAGCCCAAGGCGCGGTAGGTTTTTTCGTCAAATATTGATAACAAAAATGTAAAAACACAAAGGGTAACAAAATACACATCAGCAAGGTGTATCCCCACAGGCTGTAATTTTCTTTTGCTTTAGGAGTGAAAGTGGACTTCATCATACCGCCATCAATTAGATTCAGCGGGTATTTTAACAGTATTTCGTTGATTTTCGACTAAGCTTGAGACCATCAGAGCCCTCGCAAAACATTGAATAGGATAAAAAATTTCCTGTAATAAAATACAATAACAAGTAATACTTACCCCATACCGTATCAAGAAGACAAGGAGTTGTGCTCCCAGTTGTTTTTTGTCGCACAAAAAATGGTATTTAATTAGGAGTGTTTTTTGCTGAATATCCACCGCATAGGTTTGCGCCTTATGCTCGCTCTAGTGATGCTATTTGGCGTAAATTATGCCTACGCTGAGCAATCCCAATTGCGTGTTATCGTGAATGATAACGTCAAGGTGAATTCCTTGAGCGAGAGTAGTGTGCGTTGGATTTTTTCGATGCGTCAAACTACTTGGGAAGACGGAAGTGCGATAAAAGTCTATGTTCTTCATCAGCAAGACCCTGCCCACCAAAATTTTTGCAAAGATGTCCTCAGCATGTTTCCTTATCAACTTGAACGAACGTGGAATAAGTTGGCTTATTCAGGCTTAGGAGAAAAACCCACTTTGGTCAGAGATAGCCAAGAGATGATTGATATGGTGAGTCAAGAGCCCGGCGCAATAGGATACGTGCTTTCACCATCGCTACCGCCCAACCTGCATGAATTGCACATTAGCAAGGAGGGTTAATATGAACAAATCGCGCGTAATGTATCTTCTTTGTACTTTTAGCTTTTTTCTGACGAACGTAAGTCACGCAGGGGATTTCGTTTGGCACGGATTCGGCGCCCAAGGCGTCATTCAATCCAGCGATAGTAACTATATAAATGAAAGCGGTGACGTGTCGTTTAGTCTGACCGAGGTGGGACTTAATACGTCGTATCGGATCAATCAAAAACTACGGGTCTCTGCGCAGGGCATTTATATTAACGATGGCAATCGTTTTAATGAAGGGCTGCGCTTGGATTACTTATTTTTGGATTATCAATTGCTGAGCACGCAAAGTTGGAAGGTTAATGCTCATTTAGGGCGATATAAGAACTATCACTGGTTATATTCTGCCACCCGTGATGTGCCCCATACCATGCCAACCATTGTATTGCCCCAGTCCTCTTATTTTGATGCATTTCGTGACGCATCACTTGGCAGTGATGGCATTTCACTTATCGCTCAACATCACAACAATTTAGGTGAGTGGGACATGCGTTGGAGTTACGGCAATACGTCAGTAGACCAAGAGCAAACTGAAAATTTAATGTCCGAATTTGCCACCGGTGAGTTAGAGCATGATTTTGATACGCAATTCAGTCTCTCATTTAGCCCATTTAGTTCGGGTATCGCAATGGGCGTCAGCTTGCTAAGAACAGATTTTAGCTACGACGCCGGTAGCAATGACGTATTCATTGATGGTAAAGCGAAGTTGTTTCGCCTGATGCTAAATTTAACCTACAGTGCTGAGTTTTGGGATATTAACGCCGAAGCGATGCGGGAGCGAACAGACTTTATAGGGCTGTTACCTAACGGCGGCATCAAGGATACTGCCGCTGAAGGGATATATGTACAAGGACGTCTATTTCTTACCCCTCAAGTCACCTTGCTGGCAAGAATTGACATGTTTGATGCAGATAAAGACGATCGCTCTGGTCGGCTTTTACAGCAGAATTCAGGGGGGACGGTGCCGGATTATTTTGCCTATCGAGATCAAATTACATTTGGCGCTTCATGGGATTTTCATGCTAACTGGCGAGTACGCGCTGAATTTCACAAAGTAAAAGGTCGTGCACGCTTAGCACCTGTGTTTATTCCCGATACGGTGACAAATGATTCTGAATATTGGGACATTTGGGCGCTGCAAGTGATTTACTGGTTTTAAGCATGCGAATCTTCGTCAGTTTACCGTGGAAAATCATGGGTCTATTGATTGGTTTTTTACTGATTGCCAGCGTGTTGTTGACCTTCATTTGGATTGATAAAAATAACCAGGATTATCTAAGTCAGCATCAGGCGTTACATGATGAAGATCTAAGTCAAATGCACCTGATCCGCGACATGTTGAGTAATCGTCTCGAGTTATGGTTTGAGTCGTTTATTCACCTGCATGAAGACATCACTGATAATCCGCAAGCGACTGCCGATTTTATTAACGAAGAATTTGATTACTTACAGTTGAATTGGCAAGTTAAGGATCTTTGGTTGCTCGACAGCGAGTACAAAGTCATATTCGCTAATCATCAACATGTGCCTGAATATGTAACGGCGAGTGCACAGCAAACACTGCAAAATCAATCATCTACGTCCAATATTTTATGTGCGCAGTCATGTTTTCAGCTTATAAGCATGCCAATTTTGGCTGCTAACGGTGAGCTTCTGGTATTGACCGCTACCACCTCTTTGCTGGAAATGATGGCTGCCTTGAATCGTTCAACGCTGGCTGAACTTGCCTTAGTAGCAAATATACATTCCCTCGAACTGGCTTCTCTTCGAGACGCGCAGATACAGCCGCCCATCTCAAATATTAGACGCCAAGAACTTAGCGCATTACTCAAGCTAATTCCTGGGGGTATAACATTCGATATGGTGCTGGATAAAGGCTACCGATTGGTGGTCAATGAGCAGGCATATTTGATTAATTTACTGCCCGTTGATGAAAAGGTGACTGACCCTGCATATCTGCTTGCCGTGCACGATATCAGCGACGAGTGGGCAAGGCATGATAGTTATCAATTCGGTGTCATTATCATCTCAGCTATTACAGTGGCACTTTGTATTCTGACGTTCTTTTTAATGGCCGAGCGGCTGCGTAGACGCCTACTTATCGTTGCAAAGCGTTTACCGCTTTTAGCACAGAAGGAATACGACGAATTTAACGCCATGCAATTTCCACATAGTAGACTGTTTTTAGATGAAATAGATGAGGTCCAACGCTCTTCAAATTTATTGGGTGAACAGCTTGAGTCGATGGATGTCAAGATAGAACAAAACACCCGAGAACTTGAAAATATAGCCATGTACGACCGGCTTACGGGGCTTCCAAATCGAAATATGCTGAATTTTGTGCTGCGCAAAAAAATAGCGTCTTTAGCGCGTAACCCTGAACCTTTGGTCGTTATTCTATTGGACTTCGATAATTTTAGGAAAATTAATGACAGTTATGGTCACGGCATTGGTGATGAGTTCTTGATTATCGTCGCCCAGCGATTGCGCAGCAATCTGCGCGAATCAGACGTGATCAGCCGCTTCGGTGGTGATGAATTCGTCATTGTGCTGCAAGAGGTTGATGAGGTCAGTAATGCCATGACCTTAGCCGAAAAGCTGGTGACTAAGTTTAGAGAGCCTATTGAGATCGGCGCTCAACGTTTTTATACCTCTGTGAGTTTGGGGATCACCTCTTGTGACGAACAACATCTCACTGTGGATGACTTGGTGCGCCAAGCGGATATTGCTATGTATGCTTCAAAAGATGCTGGCGGAGACCGCTTTACACTTTTCAATGAAGGCATGAGCACGCGGGTCATGCGCCATATTGAAATTGAGCATGATATTCGAGACGCACTGCAGCAAGAACAGTTCAAGTTCGCGCTACAAGCACAAATAGACATTGGTACCGGCAAGCTGGTGGGATTCGAGGCACTGATCCGTTGGCTGCATCCGAAAAATGGTTACATCATGCCTGATGAATTTATTCCTATTATGGAAAATTCTGAAAGCATGATCACCTTAGGTTACTGGGGTATAAAGCGCGCGTTTGCTATTTTGGCACATCTTGAAAGCATGGGACTGAGTGGGTTGAGAGTAGCAGTAAACTTATCTGCGAGTCAGTTTTTAGATCCTAATTTAATCAATTTTATGCGCGAACAATTAGCAAAAAGCGAGCAAGGTGCAGAGCAAATTGAATTGGAATTGACTGAGCGCACAGTGGTTGCTGACATCAGTCATACGCTGCGGATCATGTATCAGCTCAAGGAATTAGGGTTTAGTTTTTCTATTGATGATTTTGGCACAGGGTATTCGTCTCTCGCATACCTATCTCAGCTACCGGTAGATATTATTAAAATCGACCGCAGCTTTATATCCGGTATGAGTGTAAATAGCGCAGACAAGCAGATCGTGAAATCAACCATCGCTATGGTCAGAAAACTAGGTATGAAGGTTGTCGCTGAAGGAGTAGAGACAGCGGAGCAATTGAATACATTAGGCGATATGCATTGTGATATTGCCCAAGGTTATTATATTTCAAAACCCCTTCTAGAGGATGATTTGTACCAAAAGCTCCCTTCAAAAATAAAGGAAGGTGTCTGGAAGAACTTCGATTTGTCATTTTAACGCTCATTTGCGTTTATACAGTATTAATGTAAAAAAACGATGACGTTCCCGGCAATCCTAAATCACAGGAATTGCCTTGATTATTCGCGTCAAGGCTAGATTATCCTTTATCATTCGCGCATCTTACTATTCTTTGAGGACAACTCATGAAACAAGCCTTTTATGATCGCTTAGCACAGCAAATTAGTGACACTAAAGCACAAGGCCTTTATAAAACTGAACGGGTGATTCAGTCGCAACAAAGTGCAGATATTCAAGTTGGTGATAACCAGCAAGTGCTAAATTTTTGTGCCAATAATTACCTTGGCTTAGCGAACAACGCCGAACTAATTGATGCTGCGAAAGAAGGGTTGGATAGTCATGGATTTGGTATGGCATCGGTACGTTTTATCTGCGGAACCCAAGATATTCATAAAGCATTGGAAGAGAAAATTAGCGCCTTTTTAGGCATGCAAGATACCATTTTGTACCCTTCATGTTTTGATGCTAATGGTGGCCTATTTGAAACAATTTTAGGGCCAGAGGATGCCATCATCTCTGACGCACTTAATCATGCCAGTATCATCGATGGTGTGCGCTTGTGTAAGGCTAAGCGTTACCGTTACGCTAACAACGACATGCAAGCGCTGTCGGTGCAACTTGAAAAAGCGAAAAATGATGGTGCTCAAACCATAGTGATCGCGACCGACGGTGTGTTTTCAATGGATGGCGTTATTGCTGATCTGGCTGGAATTTGTGATCTAGCGGATCAATATGGCGCGTTAGTTATGGTTGACGACTGTCATGCGACAGGCTTTGTCGGTGAGAACGGTCGAGGCAGTCACGAATATTGTGAGGTGATGGGCCGAGTCGATATAATCACCGGCACATTGGGCAAAGCGTTAGGCGGTGCGTCCGGCGGTTATACGTCAGGCAAAAAAGAAGTCGTTGAATGGCTGCGCCAACGCTCTCGCCCTTATCTTTTCTCTAATTCAGTTGCCCCGCCAATTGTTTCAGCGTCCCTAAAAGTATTTGATATGTTGGCAGATGGGCATGCGTTGCGTGCGCAATTAAAACGCAACAGCGCTCACTTTCGAAGCCGCATGGAGCAAGCCGGTTTCACTATGTCAGGCAAAGACCATGCAATTATTCCAGTGATGCTGGGGGATGCTAAATTAGCCAGTGAAATGGCAGATAAAATGCTCCAAAAGGGGATTTACGTCGTTGGCTTTTCCTTCCCTGTAGTGCCAAAAGGCCAGGCGCGAATTCGCACGCAAATGTCAGCTGCTCACAGTATTGGACAGATTGATCGCGCCGTTGATGCCTTCATCGAAGTGGGTAAAGAGTTAGGAGTGATTAAATGAAGTCACTCGCCAAGCTCAAGTCAGAAAAAGGCATTTGGTTGCATGATAGCGAAATGCCTACTGTTGGTCATAACGACATACTGATTAAAATTCGTAAAACCGCTATTTGCGGTACGGATATGCACATTTATAACTGGGACGAGTGGTCTCAAAACACCATACCCGTGCCTATGGTAGTGGGACATGAGTACGTGGGTGAAGTGGTTGAAATAGGTGAGGAAGTGCGCGGTTTTGCTATTGGCGATCGCGTATCTGGTGAAGGGCATATTACTTGTGGGCATTGCCGTAACTGTCGTGCAGGGCGTCGTCACTTGTGTCGTAATACCTCTGGCGTTGGCGTCAACCGAGCGGGTGCTTTTGCAGAGTATTTGTCTATTCCTGCATTCAATGCATTTAAGATCCCAGACAATATCTCTGATGACCTCGCTGCTATTTTTGACCCCTTTGGTAATGCCGTACATACCGCATTGTCGTTTGATTTAGTCGGTGAAGATGTACTAATAACAGGGGCTGGGCCCATCGGCATTATGGCTGCTGCTGTTGCGCAACATGTAGGCGCACGTCACGTCGTCATTACTGATGTAAATGAATACCGCCTAGATTTGGCTCGTAAAATGGGTGCCTCGCGCGCTGTGAACGTGGCTAAAGAGAGCCTGAAAGACGTTATGAATGATTTAGGCATGTCTGAAGGCTTCGACGTTGGGCTTGAAATGTCGGGCGTGCCAGCAGCATTTCGCGATATGCTCGATAAAATGAATCACGGCGGAAAAGTGGCCATGTTAGGTATTCCTTCAGGCGATGTGGCTGTTGATTGGAATAAAGTCATTTTTAAAGGGCTAGTGATCAAAGGCATTTATGGCCGAGAGATGTTCGAAACCTGGTACAAGATGGCGAGCCTCATTCAAGGTGGTTTAAACTTGGCGCCAATTATTACCCATCAATTTAATATCGATGAGTTTCAGCAAGGATTTGATACCATGGGCTCCGGCCAATCTGGCAAAGTCATATTAAACTGGTAAGCAAAAGGTAAAGTAATGGAGCAATTCGCACATATTTCAGTGCAGGAAACACAGCAAAAACTTGCAGCGAAAGAAGCCCGTTTAGTGGATATTCGCGATGAACAATCGTTTGTTGCAGGACATATTGAAGGCGCGGTTCATTTAACCAATGGTACCTTGGTGAATTTCACTCAAGAGACAGACTTCGATACACCTGTGATAGTGTGTTGTTACCATGGGGTCAGCAGTCAACAGGCCGCTCAGTTCCTACTTCATCAAGGATTTGAGGAAGTGTACAGCATGGATGGTGGCTTCGAAGCATGGCGCCAGAGTCTGCCTTTTGTTAGTGGTGAGTAAACTATGTCAGCGCCTTTTTTACTGGTTAGCTTTAATCAAGAACGTGCCGCTCGATTACTCATAAACTATTTGAATAGTCAGGGAATAGCCGCTCAATATTACGTCGATAAAAATGACGTAAATAGTGCTGAACATGGTGTACAACTGCTCAGCGAAGCCGACAAAGACGTTGCTAGCCATATTGCCAGCGAATTTGTTCAGTCCCCCCAAGACGAAAAATACCAGCAAGCCGCTTGGGATAGCGGCGAGACGGTTAGGCTGCGTGATAAAAATTCGGGAATTTCTGCTAGCGGTATTTGGCAACAACTGCGTGATATTCCCTTTACAACCAGTGTGTTACTCACCTGTATGATTGTGTATCTGCTAGCGATGGTAGGCTTTTTTTGGCCGTACAAGGTATTGGCGATCGAGCCACTTCCTCAGCTAATGGAAAATCATCAATGGTGGCGGTTAATCGGGCCCGCACTCATTCATTTCTCGGTACTGCATATTGTATTCAATTTGTTGTGGTGGTGGACACTCGGCGGACAAATAGAAAGGCTTTTAGGGAAAACTACGCTCATCATCTTATTCTTATCCTCAGCGTTACTATCCAATGTTGGCCAGCTATTGGTTAGTGGCGAGCATTTTGGTGGCCTGTCAGGTGTGGTTTATGCTTTGGTTGGTTGCGTGTGGTGGTTAGGGTGGCTGCGCCCATCTTGGGGGCTTATGATGCCTAAGCCTTTGGTCGGTTTCTTGTTAATATGGTTGGTGGTGGGTTATGCAGATATATTGTGGGTTAGCATGGCAAATACTGCGCATACTGTCGGCTTAATCAGTGGCTGTGCCTTTGCTTTTATACTCAGCCGATCTGCAGTAAATAAACGAAGTATTAACAGCTAATTACACTTAACCGTAATAGATGTATTTTGTGAAAATAACATCTTTGATCATGTTCGAGCCGGTTTCTTTTTTCATTAACTTGCGCATGGTATCAAGAAAAGTGCGGCGAATATCTTCTCGGCCGGTGAGCGATTTTACCCGCTCCTCGGGCTGGCGACCTAAAATCTCAATGGCAGTGGCACGTAGCAACGGTGAGTGATGATCTGCTTGTTCTAGAGCGTCCACATCTTCAAGCATTAACTCAACAGTAATCCGCACATAACCGAGCTTACGATTACTGGTCCCAAGGTAGTTTGTTACTATGTCGGGTTCCAAGCCAAAATAGGCGAATTGCTTGCTAGGTGCTTCTTGAGCAAAAGAGGGGCTGAGCAGAGTACTAAGCAATACTAGGCAAGTACCAAATAATCTGACAATGCTCATTTCTACCTCTTGAATTTGCGTAATATCAATTTCCTTTGTGTCAATAGCTTATCAAGATTTCACAGAATCGTTAAAACTATTTATTCACTCTTTAGTCTAGCTACTTCAGTTGATATTATGGTGAGCTATGCAAAAGACTATCTCACATGCTTTCCCTTTAGGCGACGTTACTTGGAGTAATCAAGGGCGGTTGTCGATCCCTAATGCTCATTTAGAAAGTTGGCTACTAAATACAGGCTCATTAACGCAACGCCTGCAAACGCATTGTAACGACTTCAAAGTGCAGCTTGTTAGCCAGCGTCAGGAGTTAGCGACACCTGCAGAGTATATTCAGCTCGGCGTTTCTGAAATGTCTCAACAAAAAGAGAACTGGCAGGTCCGAGAGGTTATTTTACATGGAGATAATCAACCGTGGGTATTTGCCCGCTCGATTATTCCTCAAGCTTTGTGTGAGGCTGACTTTTTAGAGCTCGGTGATAAACCTTTGGGGCATTTAATTTTTAATGACGATCGCTTTAAGCGTCAGCCTTTTCAATTAATGTGCTTACAACCGGACAAAGCCTTTTTACACGAATACGGTTTGCCGCCACTAACGGAGATTTGGGGGCGGCGCTCGGTGTTTTGCTACCAACAATATGCCATGATGGTTGCTGAATTGTTTTTACCTAAGGCTCCGGCATACAGAGATTCAAATTTTGACCGATAAATTATTGAGTCGCTCGGTATTACAAGGCTTCTGGCTATTAATGCGAGCGGATAAACCGGTAGGGAGTTACCTGCTACTGTGGCCGACGCTATGGGCGTTAATGATCGCGGCACAGGGATTACCGCCTTGGCATATTACCGGCATTTTTATGGCTGGGGTTTTTGTTATGCGCTCAGCAGGGTGTGTCATCAACGATTATGCAGATCGCAAGGTAGATGGCAAAGTTGACCGAACCAAAGCTCGGCCGTTGGTTAGTGGTGTAGTGACTGAGAAACAAGCCTTAGGGTTATTTGCGACTTTAGTCGGGGTGGCTTTTTTACTCGTACTGGCCTTAAATTGGCAGACCATTGTTTTGTCTTTAGGGGCGCTCGCGTTAGCCAGTGTTTATCCCTTTATGAAACGCTATACCCATTTCCCCCAGGTGGTGTTGGGTGCAGCGTTTGGTTGGGCAATTCCTATGGCTTTTATGGCGGTAACTGAGTCGGTACCCGCTATTGCTTGGTGGTTGTTTGCCATTAATGTCTTGTGGACTGTGGCTTACGATACTCAGTATGCCATGGTCGATAGAAATGACGATTTGCAAATTGGGGTGAAATCAACTGCGGTATTGTTCGGTCAATACGATAGGTTGATCATTGGCTTGCTGCAACTAAGCGTTGTCGTGATGTTGTTAGGAATGGGCCAATACTTAGGTTTTACGCTGTCGTTTTACGTGGGAGTGTTGCTGGCCTCAGTGTTGTTTATCCATCAACAACGCTTGATTAGTGGACGTGCAAGGCAAGCCTGTTTTAGCGCGTTTCTAAACAATAATTATGTGGGCATGGCTATCGCCGTTGGCATAGCTGGACATTATTTTATGTAACTTCTTAATTGACATCACACGTACTGGAGATAGTGATATGAGTAACTTAGTGGGCACTATTTGCCATCCGGCCAAAACGTTAATGTCGCAATTTCGTTATTCAGTCAAATTTACCATTATCAGTTTTATTTTTCTGGTACCACTGATTTTAAGCTTAGCGTTGCTGCAATATGAGTATGGCGATGATATTCGTTTTATGAGCAAAGAACGCCAAGGCGTAGCGCTTGTTAGTGCACTGCAAGATGAACAACATGCATTGGCGGTGAGCCTCATTGATACCCATTCTTCGTTCACCACTTCCCTAAGCGAGCATCAGGCATCTCTGAGCGCCTTGGCATCTAAGCGCGTGAATAGCGCTGCTGAACATTATCAACAAGCATTGAAAAAGGCAGATTTGCAAGAGGCGATTAAATCTCTTGCTGGTTTATCTCAAGCGGTTGCCGACGCCACCAACTTAGAGTTAGATTTGGCGTTGGATACCAGCTATTTAATTACTACTTTGGTGCGCAGCTTACCGTTAATGCAAGATCAATTGTCCATGACCGCCGCGTTAGCGTTAAAGGTGACTCAAGCCGGTAGCTTTACCCCTGATACCTACATTGGCTTGTCTAACGCAAATCAAAAACTACCTGTTATGCTAAAAGGACTTGAGCAAAGTATTCAAGTGAGTTTGCAAGCTAATCAAGAGATTGAAAAAACGGCAGGGGAGCAATGGTTATCGCTTCAGCGCAATTTAGTCGCATATCAGCGCACTGTTCAGCAGCAAATTCTTGATCCAGATAATATCAATATCGCTACCAATACATTGCTTTTGTCGAGCACATCACTCAACCAGCAACTGAGTGACTTTGCCACTTCTCTCGTGCCGATCCTTGATGGTTTGCTGGAACACAGAATTGAGCAAGCTCAATTTAAAAACAATGTGATTTTGAGCGTATCAGTGATTGCGGTATTGCTAGCCGTGTATTTATTTATCGGCATGTATTTGTCCGTTACTGAGAATATTAAAAACGTAGTGCAGGCGGTGCACAGTGTCGCTGATGGGGATTTAAGTTCAAGAGTCAGCGTGTCAGGCAAAGATGAAATGCGTGATATCGCCAGTGATATGAATCACATGACTGAGAACTTACAGACATTAGTCGCTCGCATCAGTGATGCGATAGATGCCCTAAGCCAATCTGCTCTAAATTTGAAAGGGATCACAGCAAAAACCAAAGTCGATGTAACAGAGCAAAAATCCGGCACCGAACTCATTTCGCACTCCATGACACAATTGACCGAAGTGGCACAAGCCGTGGATAACAACTCAGGTACTGCCACCGAATCAGCGGAGGTTGCCCACAATGAAGCGCAGCAGGGCAAGCAACTCGTTAGTCGCTTACAATCAGTGATGCGTGATATGCAAACCGAGTCTAGCCGCTCACAAGAAGCGTTAAATAGATTGGTGGAAGACAGCAAAAATATAGGTCAGGTATCCAGTGCGATTAACGGAATTGCTGAACAAACTAATTTACTGGCGCTAAACGCCGCAATCGAAGCCGCACGGGCGGGGGAGCATGGTCGGGGTTTTGCGGTCGTAGCAGATGAAGTGAGAACGTTGGCTCAACGCACGCAAGACCAAACGAATCAAATTCATGACATCATTAGCAAGCTACAACAAGCAACAAAAGACACCGAGCTGAGCATGGAGCAAAGCCGTGTTCAAATGGATGTCAGCGTTGAAGAAAGCGCTGTGGTTGAAGCATCCTTACAGCGTATCACTGAGGTGATAAGCACTATTAATGATATGAGCGGTGAAATTTCAGATTTGGCAACACAGCAGTCTGACGTAACCTGCTCTGTTGCATCGCAAGTGGCCGAGATAACGGCGATTTCTGAGTCCACTATGCGTGGGGCTCAGGAGACTGAACATTCAGCAGAAGATTTACTCGTTGTGGTCAACAGCCTTAAAAACGAGTTGGGCCAACTACAAAAGGGCCGTTAATCGGCCTATTTTTCTTGTAGACTTTTTTCTAGCGCCTCAAGCTTAGCTTCTAATACGGCAAGCTTTTCTCTGGTGCGAATAAGTACATTGCTTTGAATCTCAAACTCTTCACGGCTGACAAAATCCAATTTGTTCAGCTGACTTTGTAAAACCTGCTTTACCTTCGACTCTGCACCTTCAGCCATGGTTTTTACACCAGGAGGAATAGCTTCGGTAATTTGTTTGGCAATATCCTCTAATTTTTTAGGATCAAGCATCGGTGGCTCCATGATAATGATGATGCCTTATTGTAGCGAATACCAAAGCGCTTAGCAGCATAAAAACGATACGCTCAGTTAATCAACTATCAGTTTTCATACAGACAGATTTTGTTGCGGATTATTCGCCTTCATAGGGGGTTTAATATTACAATTCGCTGCCCAATACAAAAGTGAATTGCATGAAACTCAACCCCGGCCAAAACGACGCGGTAAATTACATCTCTGGCCCTTGCTTAGTGCTGGCGGGCGCTGGTAGTGGTAAAACCCGTGTTATTACCAATAAGATTGCGTATCTAGTGCGCGAATGCGATATTCCTGCGCGCTATATCGCCGCCGTTACCTTTACCAATAAAGCCTCGCGTGAAATGAAAGAGCGTGTGGCGCAAACGCTTGGGCGAAAAGAAGCCCGGGGGCTAAAGGTCTCTACTTTCCATACTTTGGGCCTGAGAATTATCAAAGCTGAAGTAAAAACCCTAGGCTTAAAAGCAGGGTTTTCTTTATTTGATGATAAAGACAGTATGGCGCTGCTCAAGGATTTGACCGATGTGGAGCTGGGCGGCGACAAAGAACAACTGCAACTATTGCAAAGCTGCATTTCTAATTGGAAGAATGATTTGTTGCTGCCAGAGCAATTACTTAAGCGCACGTCCTCAGCGGGGGAAGCGGAGTTTGCTGAGTTTTACCAGCGTTATCAAAATCACTTACGGGCGTACAATGCGTTAGATTTTGATGATTTGATCCTGTTACCGACTTTGTTGCTCAAGCACAATGAAACAGCCCGCCAAAAATGGCAAAGCCGAATTCGTTATTTGCTGGTGGATGAATATCAGGATACCAACACCAGTCAATACGAGTTAGTACGCTTATTGGTGGGCCAGCGTGCGCGCTTCACCGTGGTTGGGGACGATGATCAGTCGATTTATTCGTGGCGTGGGGCTAGGCCACAGAACTTGGTGTTATTGAGCAAAGATTTCCCTGACTTGAGGGTGATTAAGCTTGAGCAAAACTATCGTTCATCAGGGCGCATTTTGCATTGCGCCAATATTCTGATCCAAAACAACCCGCATGTGTTCGAGAAGAAGTTATTCTCTGAATTAGGCTACGGTAGTGAGCTTCGCATCATTACTGCTAAAAATGAAGAACACGAGGCCGAGAGGGTGGTCGCTGAACTTATTGCTCACAAGTTTATGCAAGGTACAAGTTTCAAAGATTACGCCATTTTATATCGAGGGAACTTCCAATCTCGCTTGTTTGAAAAAGTCCTTATGGCCAACCGTATCCCTTATAAAATAAATGGTGGCACTTCGTTTTTTGGGCGGACTGAAGTGAAAGACATCATGGCGTACTTACGCCTATTGGTGAATCAAGATGATGATAATGCCCTGTTGCGCATCATCAACACACCCACCCGCGGTATAGGACGCGTCACGTTAGAAAAGCTTGGAAATTACGCGAACGAAAATCACATTAGTATGTTTGAAGCGGCGTGTTCGCCGATGTTGAGCACCGTGATATCCGGTAAGTCTCTTGAGTCGGTAGAGCGATTCGCCCGCTGGATAGTGGAACTGTCTGATGAAATAAAACGAAGCGACAGTATTGCTGCCATCCGCCAAATGATTAAAGACATGGGTTACGAAGAGTGGCTCTATGAAAGCAGTACCAGCCCTAAAGCGGCCGAAATGGGCATGGGTAACATCAGTACTTTATTTGGCTGGGTTAGCGATATGCTTGAAGGTGGGGAGCTAGACCCTCCTATGAGCCTACAAGAGGTGGTCAACAGACTCATTCTGCGCGACATGATGGAGCGCGGAGAAGACACAGAAGAAACGGATCAGGTGCAACTTATGACGTTGCACTCATCTAAAGGGTTAGAGTTTCCTTACGTATTTATGGTGGGCATGGAAGAGGGGTTGTTGCCTCATCAAAGTAGTATCGATGAGGACAATATCGAGGAAGAGCGTCGTTTAGCCTACGTGGGGATCACGCGGGCTCAGAAGGAGTTGTTTTTCACCTTAGCCAAGGAGCGTCGCCAATATGGTGAAGTGATACAACCTGAGCCTAGTCGCTTTTTACACGAACTACCCGCTGATGATATTCACTGGGAAGTGAAGAAACCTAAAGTGAGCGCCGAGGCCCGCCAGCAAAAGGGTCAAACAGGCATTGCTCACCTGCGGGATATGATGAACAAAAAGTAAGCTCTAAATCGGCAGTGTTACTTGAGATGGGGCTTCTAAATAGGGTCCTTGACCCAATTGACAGCCAACTGAGCGCAGTAGGTCTACTTGCTCTTTGTCACTGATCCCTGAGACGATTAACCTAAAGCTGAGTTGTTCCGACATGGCGTATACGGATTGTATGAGTTTTAAATTTCGCTCTGATCTTGGGATAGTCTTCACAAAGCGATGATCGACTTTGACAAAATCAAACGGATAAGAATACAAGTAACTTAGCGATGCCAAGCCACTGCCAAAATTGTCCAGCACCAACTTAATGCCTGATCGTTTTAAATGCTTAATCGCTGGCAGACTAAATTGGGAGCGTCGATTTAAATCGTTCTCGTCAAACTCAAAAATTAGCCGCTTAGGATCAATTCCCCTATCCCTAATATCTTGAATAAGCTGCACAGCAGCTTCGCTATGGGTTAAATAATGGATTGATAAATTAACGGCTACTTTATAATACTCGTTGTTAGCATAAGAGGTCAGTGGCTGGCTTAACATCGCGTACGCAGCTCTAAGCATGTAGTTGTCCATTTCAACCACCAGGCCACTATGTTCAGCAATTTGCCAAAAGCTGTCACGATCCATGATACCCAGTTTAGGGTGTACCCAGCGAACTCTGCATTCATCGTATAAGTGCGTACTATCTGTCATATTAAAGACTGGATGTGAGTAGACATCAAAGGCTTCATTTTTGAGTGCTTTACGAAATTCAGTTTCAATTTCTAACTCTTCAAGCAGCTTCTTGCGCATGGTCAAATCAAACACTACGTACTGACCGCGGCCTTGAGACTTTGCTTGGTACATAGCGGCGTCAGCATCTCGCACTATTTCACTCGCTGAGCGGTAACCACTTTCAAGGTATGCGATACCAATACTGGCGCCAGAGAAGATTTCTCGGCCATCTAAAACAAATGGTGTGGCAATTGATTCGATAATACGTGTAGAGATAATCTCAACGTCTTCAGGGGAGTCGAAATTATCCAACAAAATCACAAACTCATCGCCCCCTAAACGAGCCAGCAAATCATGGCCTCGAATACAGTGGTTGATTCGACTAGCGACCTCTATCAAGAATGAATCACCTGCGTGATGACCTATGGTGTCGTTAATTTGTTTGAAACGGTCTAAATCAATAAACACTACCGCAAAATTATTATGTTGATAGCGCTTCTTATTGGCCAAAGCCTGACTCAATCGAGCATTAAACATGGTGCGGTTAGGTAAATCTGTTAAGGCATCGTGATGAGCATCGTGTACCAGTTTCTGCTGAATGGCTTTGCGCTCTTCAATTTGCTTCTGTAGATATTGATTGGCTTTGTTAAGCTCTTCAGTGCGCTCTTTAACTTTCTCAGTAAGTTGCTGGTTATATGCCTGGATCGCGTCTGACGAGCGCTTACGCTCTAATGCAACGGCAATATGATGGGAAACAAAGCGCAGCAGTTCCAGATCACGTAACGAGTAATGCTCAGTCTGGCTATAACTTTGGATCGCAATAACACCCGATATCTCACCGTCTACCACAAGTGGAGAGCCTAGCCACGAATTGTTCTGTTCAATCATATTCTTGGCGGTGATGGCATCTATTTCATTATTTGCAGTGAGCTCTTTCACCTTAGAAGGGTTAATCAGCTCAGCACTGCCAGAGCGAAGCACGAATTCAGTGAGACCAAAGCCGATTTCTCTTGATTCTATGACGGTGTTGATTTCATCAGAATAATAAGGAAATTCAAGACGGGTATTATCCGCACTAATAGTGGCAATATAACAGTTGGGTGCACTGATAAGCCGAGCAATAATTTCATGCAATGAAGCGTAAAAATCCGCCATGTTGCCGTCTACCGAGGCAGACAACTCTGATATCTCGAACAGAGCATTTTGCAGGGATTCTACTTTTTGTCGCTCGTTAATTTCTTCTTGTAATTCTTCGTTAATGTTCTGAAGTTGCTTGGTGCGCTCACGAATAGTTTGCTCATTCATTTCGCGGCTTTTTACCCTGTCGACGGTATTAACGATATGCTGCGAAACAAACAGCAGAATGTCTAAATCTTCTTGATTATAGCGAATAGATTTATCGTAACTTTGCACCACCATGGCGCCAATCACTTGGTTACCACGCTTTAAAGGTACGCCAATCCAATCAACAGGGCCGGAACCTATCTGTTTTACGTTGATTTGATTGAGCTGAGTCTCGCGGGTTTCTTCAGTTAAAAATAAATAGTCACCGGTGCGTAACACATAGCCTGTAAAACCTTCCATCAATTCACTTGCGGGGATTTGACGCAACGCTACTTCGTCAAACTGGTCTACAAAATACACGAAGTCGACAACTTCATCGACTTGATCGTAGAACGCCACATAAAAGTTCTGGGCATTCATAAAGCGACCAATGATGTCGTGGATAGCGGGGTATAGACGTGACAACTCTCCTACTGAGCTCGCTAATTCAGAGATATCAAAAAGGGATTTTTGAATGGCTTCTGAATGCTTATATTTTTCAGTAAGTTGTTGTAATTGAGGAACTAATTCACGTAACTCTTCAATGGATAAGTTATCGGGAATATTGCTCATTTGAATATTGGTTGAGGACGCGTGCACAAACAGTCTATTTATAGTTATTTTTATGCGTTCAAAATAAACTATTCGTTACAAAAAGGCCACCCTTAAGGTGGCCTTTTTATGAACAAATTTTTACAAAAACAACTAATTACAGACCTTCTGTCATGTGTTCGATAGCTGCTTTTATCTCGTCATCTGAACAATCAGCGCACGTTCCACGAGGAGGCATCGCATTAATACCGTTAATGGCATTTTGCCATACAGTATCGAAGCCTTTTTCTAGGCGAGGTGCCCAATCAGCAGCATTTTGGAATTTTGGTGCACCCAAAACACCAGAGCTATGACACGCCACACACGCAGCTCCATAAACGTCAGCGCCAGAACGAGGTCCGCCAGCAGATGCTGTTTCAGCTTTGGCGCCGGCAACATGCACTTTGCCAACCGGGGCAATACGTGATTTTATTTCATCATCAGAGTTAACCGCTGCATTAGCTGTGAAAATCGATGCTAAGCCTAAAAACATGCACAATAAAAATTTACGTTTCACTATTTTCTCCACGTCAGGGATCACCCTGCTTATCGTTGCTGCTAAATAATCTGCTGAGATTATAACGACTAATTAAGTGTGAACAACCATTTATGTAATACGTAAGATTTTAATAGCTTGGTTTTTGGCGAATATAACTGGCGAATTTGGGGATCCCGTTAATGGTTAAATCGTAATACTTGAAAGTGATCACGGCCCCAATGGGCGGTGGTGACAAGCGTTCTTGATCAGAAAAGCCGCTGCCGATTTTAAATACTTTACCATTGCTCATTTGCACACGAATAGAGCCCATCATTCCTTGGTACTTGCCATTACCTGGTAAATGCGCCAACACTATGGCTTCAGCATCTTGATGCTTCTTAAGCTTTAACACATTGTCACTCCGTGAGGGCGTATATAGCGCATCTTCGTGGTGCAGCATTAATCCTTCGCCACCACCATCAATTACTTGATCAAGCAACTGCATAAGCGCTGATTTACTATGGAGCTTTTGTTGAGGGATGACTTGCAAGTGAGGTAGGTTCGCTTGTTGCACTAATACTTCCAGCATTCGCAAACGTTCACTAAAAGCGCCTGTAAACTCGGGTAAATCAAACAACATAAATTTTACCTCTCGCCAGTCATCCCCTGGCTCGTGAGTTAACACCACTGAAGCCGTTTTTTCAAAGCGTTGCCTGGCAATCCATAATTCACCATCAAAAATATGTTTGGGTATGCCGTTGGTAAACCATTGCGGGGCAAATATGGGGTTACCCGTGCGTGTGAGTAGTCTACTACCATCCCAACGAGCCCGAATGCCGTCTAGCTTTTCACTCACAAGATAGTCAGAGACGTTAACAGCATCATTGAAACGATTGGCTAACTCGATTTCTGGCTTGGTTAAGGCAAGTACCGTAGAGCTGTGAATGCTTATTAAGAAAATTAAAATAGGGGGCGTGAACACTGACATAATGAGATCGCCTTTCAACAAAAATTAGCTTACAGCTTAGTTCATAAGTGTGAGCCATGATTTGTTGTCACAAAGGGCATCGGAATTAAGGCTAATTACAGAGTCAAAGGTCGAGGGATTGCCGGATATAGCACCAAAATAGGTAAACTAGTGACGGGCTCAAGTGGACTGTTGCCGGTGGGCCTATCGACTGTCATCGCAGCACTCGCTCCGAGCCTTCACTCGGAGCGAGTTAATGTGGTCTTCTAATCAGGTCAGTGATTTTCAGTTTGTTGCAAAAAGTCACTGATCAGTTTTGTGACCTTCTCCGGTTGCTCGTCAATAGACCAGTGGCCCACGTTCTCCAACCATACTAGGGATGCATTAGGAATGGTCTGTGCTAATTGAGGAGCATATTCGGGCTTTTGAAAATTATCGTGATCGCCCCACAGTATTAGCGTTTTATGGGGCAGGTGTTTGAGCTCGCCCGCAATGGCTTGAGTATACTCTTTGTTAAGCCTTCTTAAATTACGAAACATGGCCGCTTTACCTTGATCGCTACTCCATTGGCCCACATACAAGCGAACAAGTTCTTCGGTCATTACACTTTGGTCATAGACGCCCTTAGGCAAGAAATCTTTTAGAATACTCACTAACTCGTCGGTAGTGGTTTTTTCCTCCACGCCGGGCTCTAAAAGAGGGGTAAATTCCGGGATAGGCCAGGAATCGAAACACACACTGTCTATTAGTACGATCGCATCTACCTTCTCTGGATGTTTGACGGCCATCAGCTGAGCTACACCACCGCCGATGTCGTGGCCGGCGATATTGGCACGTGAAATCCCCAGCGCCCCCATAAATTTACTCATGATCCTGCTCTGAGCATTTATAGAAACATCAGTGTCTTGTGGCATGTCTGACTCACCGTAATTGAGCAAATCGGGTGCTATTACTCGATACTGGGAGGAAAGTTGTGGCATAACGTTTCGCCACAACGTCCTGTTCGTCGGTATACCATGGAATAACAATAATGGAGTACCTTCTCCCATTTCTTCATATGCTATTTGATGTCCTTCAACGGTAACGTATTTTGTCGTGCTCATATTAGCGTCTCCTTTTAGTCAAAATTCGAGATGGCACTTCCTCTTTCTAAATCTTCGTTCCTTTTCACCAACCGAGCTAACTAACGCAGCGTTATTCCGCATAAAGCCAACTTAGAATGAAGTGCTTGAAACTTACCTAAACAGACAAAGCAAATTCCATCCCAATAAGCTTGGATGAATGTTTGTCTGTAACAGGTCGCCGCTGTTAATTATTGTTAAACCTTGGGAGGGCTTGCCGTAGCTAGTTGGAGGGAGGTACCCAAAAGAACGTGATTATTTTACTCAAAAGTGGAAAGGCTGTGTGTGGGGAAGGTGAGCGGTAAAGACGATCGAGAAATTAAGGACACTCAAGAGAAATAATTACATTGCTCAACATCATTTCGCTGATCCCTGTGACAGACCAGCTTCTTTAAAATATGAAAGGTTGATGAGCGTTCCGTCTTGGTACGATCCTAAAACAAAAAAGCCTCAACGGACGACGTTGAACTAATGAAAAAGCGCGACGATGCAAAACGCGCAAGAAAAGACGTAAAAGTATATAGCGCGAAAGTGTAAAGGGGCATAGCGGTGTGGATGTAACATCCCATCCATGGTGTTTGTTGCCAGCCCTGCCATCCGTGGCAGCTCGTTCAGCCAGATGCTGCTGCGCAGCTAAAGAGACTGGCTTCACCCCAGTCACGGTACCCGCGTTTTGAGACTATCTAGAAACAAAAAAGCCTCAACGGACGACGTTGAGCCAATGAAAAAGCGCGGAGATGCAAAACGCGCAAGAAAAGACGTAAAAGTATAAAAACGTGAAAGTGTAGAGGAGCATGGCGGTGTGGATGTAACATCCCATCCATGGTGTTTGTTACCAGCCCTGCCATCCTTGCCAGCTCGTTCTGCCAGATGCTGCTGCGCAGCTAAAGAGACTGGCTTTACCCCAGTCGCGGTACCCGCGTTTTGAGAATATCTAAAAACAAAAAAGCCCCAACGGACAACGTTGAGGCTTTTTCGTTTTTAATAATGGTGCCAGACGCGGAATCAATTTATTGTTTTATTGCATTGATATTTAAGGAGAAATTAATTTTTGTTTGTTGGTGTTGTTACAAAGGGTGTTACTAAAGCTGGTGGCGTGATCACCTAAAACAGCAAACTCCTCTGACCAGAAAATTTTTTCAAGTTGCGGGTATGCAAAAAGAGCTTAGGCGGCGGTACTGCATAAAATGGCCCTAGCGATTTAGGGTGCCCCTGCTCAATATCAAAACTAGCTATGTTCTTAGGTATTGTGATTTTGAGAATAGGCTACTTAGTGTACTTCTGTAAGTTCATATATATGGACTTCAAATCTTTATCTACTCTTTTTCGATCTTCACACTGCCGATATATTTTCCATTCTATATAAAGCTTTGTTAATCCTGCATAGAATCTTGGGTTAAAATTCTGCCTAGATTCGATAAAAGGATATAGAGTTTCGTATAGCTGTATTACAGTTGAACCATAAGTTTTGTATAGAAAAGGCCCATCGTAAACACTGTAAAAGATACCATTTGCGGCTCTTTCCCAAGTGTTCAATATTAAAGATATTGAGTAATAATCCTCTGAATTAACGCTATTAGCCGTCTCTTTAATCTCTTGTGCTAGGCCTCTGGTTAAAATGGGGAGTATTTTGGCCCAAGCATTAACTAGTTCAGTGTTTGTTTTATATGTGGTCTCAAAATCGATAGAGTTTTTTTCTCTAGATGATTGTCGGGTTTTCATAATACCTATTACTGCAACAATGGAGGCTAATAGGCTTGCGTGAAACGCTGGGTGAGTAAGAGTCAGTATAATATGATCTAGTATAGTTTCCATTCAAAATCCGTCTATTTTGGGCACAAAAAAAGGGCATCAGCCCTTTTTACTAAATTAGTAATAATTACAGGCTATATGCCCCAATCTTCTTCTCTAAACATAACTAACTCCTTTATTGTTACTCTATACGAGCAATCTTACACATGTTGAACATAATGTAATTACACAATACTCGAACAATATTAGTACACGTAACGTGTACATGTCAATCAACTTGGAATGACAATGAATAACTACAACTCGATGTATATATCGACGTTTTTACTGCGGAATAGTTCAATTAACCTATAATTTTAGAGCTGAAATAGTGTGGCAATATCAAACTTGTTTTACGAGCAATAGGTTACTTTGGTTGTCACGTTTACTCACTAAAACAACCCCAATATAGCCCTAACCTTTGTATAGCCTCACATTTGAGCTGTTAGCACCATTTAGAAGAAAACAAAAAATCGGTTTCTAACGTGCATACACACTGCATTCTTTGCGATGCGACGTACCCGTATAGGTATTGCGTAGAGGGACCCAATTATCTTTATCGAGTCTGAGCAAGGATAACGAAACAACAACCTGAGGGTAAAACGATTTGTAACTAGGCAAGCTCTGCGATGCGAATTACCCGTACTGATTAGGTTGCTCTAAAGTACCTTTGCTTTTTGTTCTGCAGCAGGTGCTTTATCAAAGGTGTGCCAGTTACAATCACCTCACTGCTACTGACGATGGTGGAGTTGTCACTTCTCATGATGCACATAAAGTTATCGTCTAGAGTAGCTTGATTACAATCGGCGCTTTTGATTGGCTCATCAACTTCAACAGACATAATGTTTCCCTCTTTTTGCAAATCTACTTAATAGCCTAAGTAAAGTTTTAACTGTTTGGCATAAAAGCTAAGTTCTGTGAGTTGTCATCCGCATAGACTGGCTTTGATTTAATACCTGAACTTGCCGCAATCTTGCCGTTCACACGGGCTTTATTCCGATCTCACATTTCGCTTCTATAAGTGCGTTCGATAATAACAATGATCAACCATACATGGACTTTGGTTTCGATGCATATTCTTATCTAACGAAATAGGCTTCGTTTTGAGGTGCCCTCAGGCCCATCTTTACCTTAGGGTTTTATTAGGGCTTCATGAACTTTGTTTGATTGGCTATTCAATGATACTCGTTTCTTACCGTCTGGCGTCACTGGGCCAGTGCTAGCGCCTCCATGATATTTACAGCGACCGTTGCCCCAATCAGTGCCGTTGTTCTTACATGGCGCACCTGAGCGTGTTCTAGCTTCGCATTTCATACCGATGCAAATATCAGGAAAGGGTAAAGAAGCGGGCGCTGGCTGTTTATAGCCACCAGCAACCCATGCTTTGTATTTCACCGTAGCGTCACGATAGAACGCTTTAAGCGCTTTTACCTGTTCAGCCCTCAATACCGGGTCAGTTATCATTTCAGTGTTTCTCAGTCTTTTTTTTGTGAGGCCAAATTTATAAAGCCTCGTTTCTTAAAGCTGATTTGATGTTTAACAGCGCTAACTTGCTGAGTCATAATCTTGAAGCCACTCTTCTCTAGTTTGTTCCTGAGGTAACTTCTTACTAGGGGTTATAGGTACTACTTCACACGTCATTACTTGATTACTTAAAACGCGGTTTGTGGCACACGCACTTAAATTCCCCGCACTTTCAGACACACGTACTTGTTTTGACACGCACTTTGAATCAGGCTCTAGGTCATTACTCGCTAGGGTTCTAGCGATATGCTTGTCACCACTGCTTGTCACCAATCCTTGTCCCCGAAGCTTGTCACCATTCCTTGTCACCAAATTGTCGCTCCCTTGTCGCTGGCTTGTCGCTACGTTGTCACCAAATAACTGCATTATCTGGTTGGACGAAAGCGTTAAGGGCTGGATTGATTTATTGGCTAACTTGCCTCCTGAGCTGCTTTGAGCAACAAAGTAGACCTGTTGTAGCTTGCTCATAGATTTATGCCACTCAGCGAAACGTCTTGGTATATCAAGTGCCGTCTTAATCCACAGCAAGTAAAGCGCTGAGCGCACACCAATTCTAAATTGTCCCTCTGGTAATGGCTCTCCGGCATGTTTACTTTTTGTGGTTCGTTGTCGCTTTAGGTCTGCGTTAAATACGGCATAGGCATCTTCACCCGTGAGTAAGTCAACAAACCTGATCATGACGCCCGGTGAACGCCCGTTATTATAAATACCTGTTTGATAATATGCGTATGAATATATTGAGTGCCCCGACTGCATGGCAATCTCTGACATGATTTTGCAGCGATGTGTCGCTAGCCAGTCAAAAGGGACTGGCTCACCGCTGATTGGAGTAATTAGTAATTGGCCTTGAGAGACAGCTAGGCTATCTCCCCGTTTTAAAAGGCCATTAGTTAAGCTGCCAGCCATGAGCGATCACCCTAGGCCCGCGACACTGTTACTTACTATCGTAAGCTGCGTGACTTCATGGGTTATTACATCATTTTGGCTGAGTGTATTGTTAGCTATGTCGCTTACTATGCTTAAACAAGCGCATATGTCGCTTTGTGATGTGTTAGATAAGCCACCAGCACTAGATATTAAGTTTGATAGCCCTGCGAGCTGTTTAAGCTGCTTTGATTGGTTATCTAATACAGGGAATAAGTCACATTTCTTCATGCTGCTTGCTCCTGGTCTTTGTCATTCGCTGGTGGATTATTGGCGAAGTAATAACGTGCTACGCCATTGTGGGCCTTGCCCGTATCATCAACGTAGGTTTCTAAGACCTTTTCGATATTGTAGCCCTGTTGCTTTAGCTCAAATATGCGCGGTGCAGGGGCCATAATGCCAAGCTTTCTAAATTCAGGGGTGTTGACGGACTGACGCTCATTAATCAGTGCTACAATCTGTAGGCGCTGTGTATTGGCGCTAGTATCTTTTTGATTAAGCAAGGCGCTGCTCTTTTGGTCGGGAGTGGCGTTTTTCATTTCTGCTACTCCTAAGCTGCTAAATGTTTAAGTAAGTCGTTAGCGGATTGCTCACGTTGCTTCATCAGCGCTTTAACGATCAGCTTAATATCATCGTCTGATTTTCCCACACTGCGAGCGGCAATAATGGCTTGTACCTCGTGCATAAAGAAACCCACGGCTCTAGCTCCTAAAGATATAGGGGGCGGAAATATCCCGGCTCTGGTTTGTTCAAATAAAGACGTGTTAGATAAGCCTGCAATGTTACAGACTTCAGGTTTACGGATAACTCTTAGATTGGTGTTGTACATATCAGTCTCGTTTGGGTTGTTAAGGACTGATACAGAATTATAAGCACATAATTTTTAAAGTAACGGACAGTAAATTCGATTACTTGTCCGATTTTTTATTTTTCCAACGTCTCCACCCACGTAAAAAGCTCTCGGTATCTGGAAAATTATCTTGTAGTTCATCAAGGGCTAATTCGTCACCTTTCAATTTATAAATTAACTCTCTGTGTCGCTGGAACATATTTTCGGCGATAACCTCCAGTGAAAGTCTTTTTATTTTTTGATGTTTAGCTTGTATATTATCTAGACTGACAGCTATCGAAAACTGTTCGTAAAGACCACTCTTCCTTTGTCTGCTGGCATAATTACCAATAGACGGTTTTTCTCTGCCAAAAAATACTTCTTCTAAACTTAATGTCCCACCTGCCGCAAAATATGTTTCGAAACATTCGCGAATAGTCATTAAAATTTCTGGTGGGGATTGAAATCCCATTTCAGTGAGATACATAAATGCTTCAATTGGAGTTGCTGCTGTTTTTTCGTCATCACCTCTATTTACAACACCGGAATTAATTTGAGAACTAATAGCCCAAAGTTCTTCATGCGAAGATAAAATTGGATAGTTATCTACATCTTTTTTAGTAAATTCTTTGCGCCAACTACGAACGTTTGACCAAGTATTTTTTATATGTGTGGATTTGGTCATCACTAACCCTTAACACCCCCCTATAGAATCACCAAGTCAGGCCAGTAGGGTTCTGGCCTTTCGGAAGCTACCCTAGACTTGGTAAAACTGGTTTAAGCGGCTTTCTTAGCTGGATTGTTTATCTGGTCGTTTAGCTGATCTAGCGCACGTACAATTAGGGAGCGCACACCATAAAAACCATCTAAAGCTGCTTTCTCAATCTTCCTTGATGATGCAAACGTTGATAGGTTCGGAACTTCTTCATAAAGCTCTGACAGAGAGTTATTAAGCTGCTCTGTTTGCCACTTGCAAAGTAACACCTCTTGTATATCGACGGTTGCCGAATGTGGGAATTGCTCTACCTGATAAAGCCTTTCAAATTTCGATAAACTCTCAGCCATCGCCAGCTCGAACGTCCTAAGCTTTGTAAAAATTGGGGCTAACTGCTTGTCTTTGTTCTTTTTCACCGACTCATTCAAGCACACTAAAATTGCATGAGCACTTTGCATGTCAAAATAGAAATCTTCGATACGAGTGTCTAACGTTATAGTAGTCATATTGTTTTCCTTTTTGCTGGTGGTTGGTTACTGGTTAACTAGTCTTAATGTTTGCTTAGCGTTTGCTAAGCTCATGTTACCCATGGCGGCTTGTTCAATGTGTGTCGACCACCAAACCATCATGACTCTGCGCTGCTCTAGATAAGTTGCCCTGTTATACGCAGCCCTTACCTGATCTCTATCACTGTGAGCGAGCGCTGCCTCGATAACGTCACGGTCAAAACCTTGTTCGTTCAACGTAGTACTAGCTAATGCTCTTAGTCCATGAGCCACCAGCCGACCTGTAAAGCCCATACGTTTTAAGGCCATGTTTGCCGTTTCTTTATTCGCTGGTTGGTTGGGGTGTTTGTAAGACGGGAAAATATGCGGCCTGTGGGCGCTAAATGGCTTCATTAGCTCAAGGATTGCTAAGGCTTGATCAGACAATGGAATGTGATGTTCTTTGTTCATCTTCATACGCTCTGCAGGGATTACCCATAACTTGCGTTCGTAATCTATATCTGACCACATAGCTTGTGCTGCCTCACCGGGGCGAACCATGGTGTGTAGTTGCCACTCAATCAAACAGCGAGTAGAAAACTTGATACTGGCAAAGTTTATCGCTTTCATCAGTTCGGGGAGTTCATCAGGTGCTAGGGTAGGGTAGTTAACAGCCTTGTTCGCAGGGATTGTCTCTTTTATGCCTGCTAACGGGTTGTGATGTACTAGGCCTATATTAACAGCATAGGTCATGACGTTGTTCATACGCCTAGCCACTTTACGCGCTATCTCATAGCTATTGCGACCAACTATGTCTGATAACACCTGTATGGCTTTAGGCGCGGTTATTTGGTCTACAGGCAGTTTGCCTATTCGTGGAAATACATCGTTTTCTAGTGAGCGCCATATTTTATCTGCTGAGGTTTCTTTTACCTTAGTACGCTTTATCTCCATCCAGCGGGTAGCAACAGCATGAAAGGTGTTGTTGTGGGCGTCTTGCTTTTGCTGCTTTGTTTCTTCTCTATGGGTTTTAGGATCCACACCTTGGGCAAGTAACGCTAAATAGGTTTTTCTGATTTCTCTTGCCTGAGCAAGTGACGTATTGGGATAGGTACCAATACCGATATTGCTGCGCTTTTTCGTAATGGGGTGTGAGTAATTGAATAGCCATGACTTAGTGCCTGTCGGCTTCACCCTGAGCATTAATCCATTGCCGTCAGCGAGATTAAATTCTTTCTCTTTGGGCTTTAGGTTAGCGAGCTGCGTAGGGTTGATTGGTAGCGTTTGGCGAGCCATTTGTAACATCCATTTAGTAACAAAAGCAGTTGTGTTACCAAGAGTGTCACTAAAAATGAGAAAAGAAGCAAACGTTGCCGAACGTTATAGAACGTGGAAGCCAGATACAATAAAGGCCAACGTATGAGGTTGGCCTTTATCGAACTGTATAATGGTGCCCAGACGCGGAATCGAACCACGGACACGAGGATTTTCAATCCTCTGCTCTACCAACTGAGCTATCTGGGCAAATCTGTTAACGTTGCTGGCTTGTGCCTGCTTCGTTGTGGGTGCGTATTAAACGGATTCTCGGCATTCAAGTCAACTACTTTATGCGATTTATTTTCGCTTTATTGACTGTTTGCTTGAAAAACGTGCACCACTGGTTGAGTTGTGCACGATTTTATCGAAAATCCACATATATGGTTATGATTTTGGCGGAACGTAACCTTCAATATCAGGCTCTTTTCCTTCGAACAAATACGCCTGCATTTGTGTTTCAAGGAAATTACGTGCAGTGGGCTCCATCATATTTAACTTTTTCTCGTTAATTAGCATAGTTTGTTTCTTTTGCCACTCAGCCCATGCTTCTTTGGAAATATTGTCGAATATCTTTTTACCGAGTTCACCTGGGTAAAGTTGAAAGTCTAAACCGTCAGCTTCTTTGTTTAAGTGCTGGCAAAATACCGTTCTGCTCATGCTAATTCTCACCTTGTGTATGAAAAGCCAGCTAATACCGACCTTGTTTCGCGCATTCTAGCAAATTCAACGCTGCGTGCTAAGCAATGTATCGCGTTGATTCAACATGCTCTTTAAAGTTGGGTCTGACATACCGTGAGTAATTTTTTGGTGGGGGCCGCTAAGCCAACATTGGGTTGATTGAGTAAGTCATACCAGATTTGCTGCTTCTCATTAATTTGTAATGATGTGGGTTGTGCAAGCTGCAAAATAACTGGCTGAATATCCAAATGAAAGTGGCTGAATGTATGGCGAAAAGGCTCAAGCGTAACGCGTGTATAATCGCTTAGTCCTAGTTGCTGAGCCGTCTTGTCTAGTGCTTCTAATGTGTCGGCTTCATAAAATCCCCACAAACCACCCCACAAGCCTGTGGGGGGTCTTTGATAAATCAATACCTGAGACTGCCACATAGGTATGAGCATGACAGTAGTGCGCACTGGAATGTCTTTTTTAGGCTTTTTGCCGGGTAATTCACTTTGGCGACCTTGGGCGAAAGCCAAACAGCTTTGTTGTAAAGGGCAGTTATCGCATTTTGGTTTACTGCGAGTGCAAATAGTGGCACCCATGTCCATCATCGCTTGTGTGTAATCACCGGTACGTGAGCTTGGGGTAAGCGAATCGGCGTATTGCCATAGCGCTTGTTCAACGTCTTTTTTACCCGGCCAACCATCAACTGCAAAATAACGAGCTAACACCCGCTTCACGTTGCCATCTAATATGCTGTGATGTTGCCCGCAGGCTAACGATAGAACTGCACCAGCAGTAGAGCGACCAATACCTGGCAAAGCGACTACATCGTTTATGTCTGGCGGAAATACTCCATCATATTCATCTCGAATAACTTGCGCTGCTTTTTGTAAATTTCTGGCGCGAGCGTAATAGCCTAAGCCCGTCCAGTGGTGCAATACTTCATCTTGTGGGGCATTGGCTAAGCTTAAAATGTCAGGAAAGCGCCGCATAAATTTTTGATAATAGGGAATAACCGTTTTGACTTGGGTTTGTTGAAGCATAATTTCTGACACCCAAACAGAGTAAGGGGTTTTCCCTTGCTGCCAGGGTAAGTCTTTGCGACCATGGCTATCAAACCAAGTCAATATTCGGTTTGCAAAAGATGATGTTAGCTGAGACTGAGATTGCACGGGTTGATATACTGCTTATGCACTTTTAAGTTATGCCTCGATCATACCTCAATTACAGATAAATGGTTCATTTGAAATGACAACAACTCTTCCCCCAGTGGCATCCCCAGTGACTCTTGAACAACCAGTGATTTTTTATCCCGGCACCTTGTGCGATGAGCGGGTATTTATGCCTTGCTGGCGGGCCATTGATATTCCTAAACGCGCGTTCGTACCGCTGCAATGGGCTGAATCTTTGGATCAAATGTTGGCGCTGAGTCGCGACCGTTTAGATTATTTTGATGAACCGGTACATTTGGTTGGTTTTTCCATGGGCGGTTACGTCGCCGCATTAACGGCCTTAGAGCAACCTAACAGAGTCGCCTCACTGACATTGATTGGCAGTTACCCAGGCCAATTTAATCAGCAGGAACGCCAAGCACGCAACAGCATCATTCAGGCAATAAAGAATAAAAAATATCAGGGCATGAGTGACAGCCGCTTGAAGCAATTCGTATTCTCCATAGATAATACCCAAGTTGTAGACATCATTAAGTCAATGGAAAGCGATTTAGGACCTGCTGTTTTGGCCGCACAAATGGCGGCGTTGAGTGAGCGTGAAGATTTAACAGCCCGTCTAGCAAACGCCAATTTTACGCTACATTTGTTAGTGGGTGAACAAGATAAAATAGCGCCACCTAGCAAGATAACAGCTTTGGACGAGGGTTTAAGCGACAGTCGCCTGCATATTTTTGACGACGCCGCACATATGTTGCCTTTAGAGCAGCCTGCAGCGCTGGCCCAGTATTTTGCTGAAAATTTCAGCTAAATTACCCTTATAGCCTTGCAATACCTGTAGTGGGCGGCATAATGCGCGGCTGCTAAGTACAGCGAGATACGAGAAGAATCATGAGCCAATTTAAATCCAAAGAAGAAGCAGCCGAATCCGGCGTTTATATCCGTAAAATCCAGAGCTTTGTTAAGCGCGAAGGTCGTTTAACCAAGGGCCAAGAAAAGGCAATTGAAAGCAATTGGGAAACCATGGGCTTAGAGCATAAATCTGGTTTGCTCGATATGAACGAAGTGTTTGGTCGCACGGCACCAGTGGTGTTAGAAATTGGTTTTGGTATGGGCAAGTCATTGGTCACTATGGCAAAAAATGAGCCCGACAAGGATTTTATCGGCATTGAAGTGCATCGCCCCGGTATTGGTGCATGTTTGGCTGACGCCCAAGAGCAAGGTGTCACCAATTTGCGTGTTTATGAACATGATGCTGTTGAAGTCTTGGCTGATTGTATTGCTGATGGCAGCTTAAGCCGCATGCAGTTGTTCTTTCCAGATCCTTGGCACAAAAAGCGTCACCACAAACGCCGTATTGTCCAGCCTGAGTTTGTTGAAAAATTACGCGGTAAATTAGCGATTGGCGGTGTCTTTCACATGGCGACAGACTGGGAAAACTACGCAGAGCATATGCTAGAAATCATGGCCGTCGCGCCGGGTTATAAGAACTTATCTTCTACCAGTGATTATGTGCCACGCCCAGAGCAACGGCCGTTGACTAAGTTTGAACAGCGCGGCCATCGTTTAGGTCATGGTGTGTGGGATTTGATGTTTGAGAGAGTCGCATAATGTTAAGTGCAGCAAGCCAAGTATTATTGCGTAGTGAAGAGCTACTCGAGCAAGGAAAATGGTTGCTTGTAAATCCCACTGATGGCCATGTTTTTTCAGCGCTTTCGAATCCAGAGGTTTATGGTTTTCATCAGTTTTTTGATATTTATGAGCAAAGTATTGCATCGGCGAAAGCGCAAGGGCGCGACACTCAACACCAATTTGTAGCTGCATATGATACTGATGCCTCGTTTGATGGTGCGGTATTGTATTTACCTAAAGCGAAAGCCCATGGGCAAATGTTGCTCGCGAATATTGTGGCGTGTTTGAAACCTGGCGGTACTTTGTTGGTGGTGGGTGAGAATAAAGGTGGTATCAAAAGTGCGGCTAAGCTTTTAACCCCATACTCAGATAATGTGAATAAAATTGACTCCGCTCGTCACTGCGCCATGTTTGCCGCTGTGGTTGATAAACCTGTTGCGCCATTTGATATCACAAAATGGCAAGATGTCTCAGAGCACCGAGTCGCTGATATTAGCTTTAAAGTGTGCTCATTGCCGGGGGTATTCAGTCATGGTGAATTGGATACAGGTACGCAATTATTGCTTGATAACATCGACAGGGTGGTGTCAGGTCGTATTTTAGATTTTGCTTGCGGTGCGGGTATTATCGGTTGCTTCGCGGGCCTTAAAAATCCACAAGCTCAGGTCGTGATGAGTGACGTGAGTGCATTAGCTATATATTGCTCGCAGAAAAGTGCTGAGTTAAATGGTGTAAAAGCACAAGTTATTCCCTCAAACGGGCTTGGTGCATTAACGGGCAAATTTGCCCAAGTCTTTACCAATCCACCCTTTCACACGGGGATTAAAACAGATTACTCGGTTACGGAAGGTTTTATGCAGCAGCTTAAAAACCACTTACAAGACCGAGGCAGTCTGATTTTGGTGGCCAATAAGTTTTTGCGCTACGCGGATGAACTCGACAAACAGTTCAAATCCGTTCAGACGTTAACAGAAACGACTAAATTTAGTGTTTATTGTTGTCGTCGTTGATTGCAGTTATATTAATGCGTTAATAGAGCAAGCATGTGTCTTTGAGTCCACGTTAATCAGTATCGCTATGATTTTCCGATAGGGCAGTGAATCGAGAAACCAATGGGGTATAGTGTTGATGAAAGTATTATTCGTTGTATCTGAGGTTGAAGATCTGGTTAAAACGGGTGGGCTGGCAGATGTCGCTAAAGCGCTTCCCATTGCATTAAGCGAAATGGGCCACGAAGTGTGTATTGTTATGCCTTACTACAAAATGTTGGCAGAGCAACACCCCGGTGAAGACTGCGCTGAGCCTCAGGCACTTTTTGCCAGCCGCAAACCTTACGATTTTACGATTAAACGTCTACAGATTGGCAATGTGCCTGTTTACGCAATAGATTACCCAGCTTACTTTGCACGTGATGGGTTATATTCTGATAGCTATCACGCTTATCCTGATAATGCTGAGCGTTTTGCTTTTTTTGCCCAAGGCGCATTACAAGTCGCTAAAGCGTTAGATTTCCAGCCAGATATTGTGCATTGCAACGATTGGCATACGGCGCTAACGCCTTATTTTATGAGCATTGATGACAGTGGTTTCTTTGATCGTAGTCGCAGCATCTTTACTATTCACAATGGCGCATATCAGGGCACACATCGTTTTTCAGATATTCCTTTTTTGCAGCCGCATTATTTACTTCATTCGCAATTAGACGGTGATGCGTTGAATTTTGTACGCATGGGTATTCGCTATGCGCATAAAATTAATGCGGTGAGTCCAAACTATGCTCAAGAATTGTTAACACCTTTGGGCTCGCATCATTTGTACCATGAGTTTCAGCAGCGCCGGAATGATCTAAGCGGTATTCTAAATGGTTGTGACTACACCCAGTGGGATCCCGTCAATGACCCGCACATTATTCAAACCTATACCGCTGATGATATGAGCGGTAAAGAGAAGTGCAAAATTGATTTACAGCGAGAAGCACAAATACCGCAAGATTTGGGCATACCGCTGGTGGGCATGGTCTGTCGATTAACTGAACAAAAAGGGTTTGGCTACATACTACCTATGCTTGAGCAACTCATGCAGCATAATGTTCAGTTGGTGATTATTGGCACTGGCGACCCGCAAATAAGCCATACATTGCGCAGTGTTGCACAGCGACACCCAGAAAAGCTCGCGTTTATCGAGGCATTCAGTGTACAAAAAGCCCATATGCTCGAAGCGGGCAGTGACTTTTTCTTAATGCCATCATTATTCGAGCCTTGCGGCCTAAATCAAATGTATAGCCTTGCCTTTGGTACCCTGCCAATCGTACGTGGAGTTGGAGGTTTAAAGGATACTGTTACTGACCTTGCAGATAACCCAGAGCAAGCAACTGGCTTCGTGTTCGAGCATCCAGACAGCGATGCCTTGCTCGCCTGTATTCAACGCGCGCTATTGTTCTACCGTGAATATCCAGAGCGTTTTAAAGCTACGCAAATGCGTGCCATGCACAGCCGATTCACTTGGCAGCAAGCTGCCCAGCAGTATTTAGCCTTATACCATGAAGCAATTGGCGGTTAATGCTGAGTGAGGTGCACGATAGATATGTTCTTTAGAGTCATTTGGGGCTTGGTTGTAGGTATGCTGTTTGCCGTAAAATTGCAGGCAATGCCCGAACAATGTTTGCAATCGAGTGGGCGGGACGAGGCTTGCCCGCACCTGATCTACAAGAAATCACCTGTCGATATAAAAAAGCTAAGCGTGAAATCCGGTGACATGGTTTGTTTATGTTTATCAGATCTGCCTGATGTGCGAGGGGCATCGGAAAAAGATCTACGCAGTCCAGAATTACAGGTAACCCTAAGCCGATTTGCAAATGATTGGGGTTTGTCTGAATCAGAATTGTTACTTCTGATACGAAAATAGAAACGCAGTGGGAGTAATAAAGTCCCCTCTAATAAGATTAACTGTTTCATTTTTCACTGGTTTAGCTCAATATGTTGCATAGACTCTGCTAAGGTTTCATTTTTAAAATATGCATGCTAAAAGTAATTTTTTGTCTATTAAGAGCCTAATTATTTGGGTTGTAATGGCGATTACCTCGTTAGCATTGCTTTTGGCAACCTGCATCAATTTATACGGTCAAATCAGCAGCTACCGTCTTCAACTCATCAACAACGTCAACATCTTTTCCGAGCTCATCAGCCGTAATGCGGTTGCCACAATCGAAGATGAGCTCAATTTCAATGAAGAGCGTAATCTCAGCACACTCAGTGCATCGGATATATTAGAAAATGTGCATATTTATCGCTTTGTGGAAGACGGTAAATTAGAATTTTTCGCCAGCTACAACAAAGACGGTGTCGCCCCTGTAAATGCCAAATTCGATCGTATTGAAGCATTATCTCAAGCGGCTATTGATGGCAGTACCGTTGAGGTGATACGTGAAATTAATCGCGATGATGGTCAGTTATTAGGTTATACCTATGTGCGCGCTTCAGCTGATGGCCTTGAGAGATTAATTTCTCGCTCAGTGGGTATAGCGGTGGGCGTGCTGCTTTTGTCATTACTACTGTGCTTCTTGCTCACCTTAAAGTTGCAGAACACGATCACCGCGCCGATCCGCAATTTAGCACACTTGGTGCAACGCATTTCTCGTCACAAAGATTATTCAGGCCGAGCTCAGCCGAGCAACATCAAAGAACTGGATATTCTCAGCGATGCATTTAATGCCATGATGCAGCGCACTCAAGAGCATCTGCAGCGGCAAAATGAGGCTGAAGAAGAGCACAGACGACTCAACAGTAGCCTCGAAGAAAAGGTCACTCAGCGTACGCTTGCTTTAAAAGAAGCAAACAACGAACTCATTCAAACCTTAGAGAAACTGCATCAATTTCAGCGTCAAATGGTGCAGAACGAGAAAATGGCTTCCCTTGGAGATATGGTGGCGGGGGTTGCTCACGAGGTAAACACACCTATTGGTCTTGGTGTGACTGCGTCAACGATGATGCTCGACCGCTTAGCGGGCATGCAGAAAGACTTTGAGAATAAAACGCTAAAAGCCAGTTCGTTATCCAAGTTTATCTCAGAAGGCCAAGAAAACCTCAATATCATCTATCGCAACTTAAATCGAGCGGCGGAGCTGATATCTAGCTTTAAGCAAGTTGCGGTAGACCAATCATCAGAGGTCGACAGGGTTTTCTCATTTTCAAAACTGATGGATGAAATTTTGTTATCCATGCGCCCAAAACTGAAAAGCATGAAGCACGTCATTCATGTCGAATGTCCTGAAAATTTATATATTGAGTCTAAAGCGGGCCCAATTAACCAGATTATGATCAACTTGATTATGAATTCCATTATTCACGGCTTTGAGAACAAAGACCAAGGCGAAATTAACATCAAAATCAGTTTGATTGCCGAGAAAAAAATCAGCGTAGTATTTTCAGATGATGGTGCGGGTATCCCCGAGTATTTACGTAAGCGTATTTTTGATCCCTTTGTCACCACCAAGCGTGGACAGGGCGGGAGTGGCTTAGGTATGCATCTGGTGTACAACTTAGTCACTCAAGCGCTAAATGGTTCAATAGCCTTAACCAGCGAAGAAGGGCAGGGGGTCGAGTTCACCATCTTGTTTCCGGTCAAAAAAGCCACCCAAACGTTGGCACACAAAAACTAATCAGCTATTTTGTGTTTGCAATTTTCATTTATATCCCCACATACTTTGCGTAGTGGAAAATATCTTCAATACAACGGATGTAGTCATTTTTCGGCATATTGTTTGTCGTGTTTGGCGGGTTGTTTGCATTAGCTAAAATTTAATCTAGATAAAACCCTGATTTTTAGATATTTTCTGATAAACTTTTATCCATATTTTTAACATGGTGTGAATACGATGCTGACGCCCAATATTTTGATTGTAGAAGATGAAGTTGTTACTAGAACAACCCTCAAGAGCCTGTTTGAAGCAGAAGGCTATAATGTGTTTGAAGCCGAAAACGGTAGCGAAATGCATGAGTTTTTTGAAAATCACGCAATAAATTTAGTGATCATGGACATTAACTTACCGGGTAAAAATGGTTTGATTTTGGCCCGTGAAGTACGTGATCGTAAAAATATCGGTCTAATCTTTTTAACCGGTCGCGATAACGATGTTGACCGTATATTAGGTCTTGAAATCGGCGCAGATGATTATTTAACTAAACCGTTTAACCCGCGTGAGTTGACCATCAGAGCCAGAAACTTATTAACGCGTACATTGAACAACGCAGAAGACGACGACTTGCCAAGTCGAGTTAGCTTTAACGGTTGGACACTAGATGGCGACAGCCGTAGTTTGATTTCTCCTAGTAAGAAGGAATTCAGACTACCACGCAGTGAATTCCGTGCGTTGCATTTATTCTTAAGCAACCCGGGCAAAATTTTAACTCGTGAACAGCTGATTATGGAAATGACAGGTCGTGAATTACGCCCGAATGACCGTACTGTTGATGTCACCATTCGTCGTATCCGTAAGCATTTCGAATCAGAAGTAAATGCTGACGAATTGATCGTGACTATTCACGGTGAAGGTTACCGTTTCTGCGGTACCGTTGACGTATAAGTCACAACAGCTCAAACACAAAAAAAAGCGGCTTAAGCCGCTTTTTTTATGTCTGTTACATGAGTATCTAGTCCGGTTTTTTAAGCCTTTCTGACTCAGGCTTAATTTCATCTTTGCGCTCGTATTCGCCTTCAATGATATCGTCGTTCGAGGATTGGCGACTGTCGAAGCCTTGTCTCGACTGCCCCGCAAAACCACCTTGTGCTTGATTAACCACTTGTACTGATAATTTTGCCAGCAACCCCTTAGCAATCAACGGTCGGGTCATAGGTAGGCAGAATAAAAAACCCAACGCGTCAGTGACAAAACCAGGCGTAACAAGCATGACACCTGCAATGACGAGTAATAAACCTTCGGCGACTTCTTGGCCCGGGATCGTGCCCTGTTGCATTTTTTGTTGTGCATGAATTAATGTACTGACGCCCTGTTGGCGAACCAAATACGAGCCTATCATAGCGGTGGCGACTACGATTGCGACTGTGTTCCAGCCGCCAATTTGCTCGCCTACACTGATCAAGAGTGATATCTCAACGATAGGCAGCAAAACAAACAATAAGAATAATTTACCCAAAACTGTCTCTTTAATTACTTTATGAATGAATATAATGGCGTCGAAAGGCCGATAACCAAGGGTAACAGTGTTACAAAGTATGGCAACTGCTCTTTGTTGAAGGTCTTAATGGTAAGCTTTGGAAGATGATGACATTTTTGAAAGACATCTATTACTAATTAGGTCTATATTGGCCTACCGTAGGGTCACTTAATATTGTATTAAGTATGTTACCTTATTTTATTTTTTAACTGTTGAACTGCAAAAAAGAAGTCGTTTTAAATGAAGTTAATAGCATCGTTTTCCATTTTTATGCTCATGTCCATTTGGTCATTCGCCAGCTTAGGCCAAAGCAATTCCTTCGATTCTTTGTTTAGCAATGAACCTGAGTTTCTAAAGGTGGATCAAGCTTTCGTGTTTGATTATGTGCAAAATGGTGACCAACTAGTCGTCACTTGGGACATTGCCGATGACTACTACCTTTATCAGCAACAATTCAAAGCCGTTTCGAAAAACGCCTCGTTAGGTGAGCCTATTTTTCCTACAGGAAAAATGAAAGAGGATGAATTTTTTGATGAGCCTCAAGAAGTTTATTACCACAAGGTCTCAGTCACCTATCCTATCCTACAGTCACAAGATGATTCTGCGGTTAAAATTCGCTACCAAGGCTGTGCAGAAGCGGGACTGTGTTACCCCCCAACAACGCAGGTCGTTTATCTAAATGCAGTCAATGCCAGTGATGATCTTTCTAATACCGACGAAGCTAGTGTTGAAAGTAGCGGCTCTGTCTCACAACAATTTGAGCTGGCGGATTTACTCACGGGCGACCAGAGCCTGATATGGGTGTTATTAATATTTCTAGCGTTAGGTGTGGGCCTAGCGTTTACGCCGTGTGTCTTCCCTATGTATCCGATCTTATCTGGCATAGTCATAGGTCAAGGGAAGAGTATCAGTACATCGCGAGCGTTCGTTCTATCCTTTGTTTACGTGCAAGGTATGGCGTTGACGTACTCTTTACTGGGGTTAGTTGTTGCATCGGCGGGCGTGCAGTTTCAAGCGGCGTTGCAGCATCCCATTATATTAGGTGCGTTGATCGTCGTTTTTGCACTGCTGGCGTTGGTGATGTTCGGTGCTTGGGAATTTCAGCTACCCTCAAGCTGGCAAGAAAAGCTCAATGGCGTGAGTAACCAACAGAAAAGTGGAAGTTACTTAGGCGTGCTTTTGATGGGGGCAATATCAGGGCTGGTTGCATCCCCGTGTACCACCGCGCCGTTAACCGGAATATTATTGTACATAGCGCAAACGAGCGATTTATTGCTGGGCTTCAGTGCACTTTATGCACTAAGTTTGGGCATGGGAATACCATTGATATTGTTTGGCATAACAGGCGGTAAATTACTGCCTAAAGCAGGTGCATGGATGAACATCATCAAAGTCACTTTTGGCTTCATGATGCTGGCCGTCGCGTTAATGTTTGTAGAGCGTTTAGTCAGCCATATGGCAACAGATATTTTGTGGTCGTTGTTAGGGCTAGTGACTTTTAGCTATTTTTATGTGATGAATCAAGCCAGTTCAGTGACCTTTGGTAAGGGTGTTCGCGCGCTAGTTATTTTTATCGGTTTGTTTGCGTCTGCCATGTATGGCTATCAGACTATTTTTGGCCAGACATTGTCTGTTGCCGGGCATACAGAACAAAGCCATCCTCGGTTTGAAGTGGTTAAAAACCTTGATGATTTTGAGCAAAAATTAGCTGCTGCCAACGCGCAAGGTAAAACCGTGATGGTCGATTTATACGCGGACTGGTGTGTTGCCTGTAAAGAGTTCGAAAAATACACCTTTCCTGATACGCAAGTGGTAGACGCGCTTAGTAACACTGTGTGGATGCAAATTGATTTAACCGATAACACGGCGACTAACATTGCATTTCAAGAGCATTTTTCAATTTTAGGCTTGCCGACTATCTTGTTCTTTGATCTGCAAGGTAAAGAGATTAGCGGCTCTCGGGTCACCGGATTTATGCAAGCGTCAGCGTTTGCCGCCCATGCAAAAAATATCTTATAACTCAGGTAGAGTCCATCAAACTCAAGGCATTAGAAGGATGAATCACATGTTAGCCCGCCGTTTTAATCGTTATATCGTGAGTATGTTGTTGTCCTTGATGTGTTTCGCGTCGAGCGCTGCTACTGCCGAAACAGAACGCGTTATTACTCTAGAAAATGACATGCAAGCCACCCATACTCAGGCGCGAGGTGAGGCAATTGCGAGTGTGTTACTCATTCATGGCTGGGCTGGCAACATGAATGAAGTGGGCGATATGTATAAGCGCTTAGCGGCGCAGCTGGCAGAGCAGCATATTGCCTCCCTTAGAATCAATATACGCGGCGAAAGTGAACGCGAAAAAAGCGGATATCGACTCACCAGTACTTTTTCGTCTCGGGTAACCGATGCTGAAACGGGGTTGATGTTTTTACGTCAGCAATATCCTGAAACTCCCACTGGTGTGATCGGTTTTAGTCTTGGGGGGTCGACTACCATAAGGCTTATGGGACTGCACCCTACAGATATTGACAGTGTCGTGCTGTGGTCAAGCGCGGGAGACCCAGCGCTGGTAGGGCAAAGCATCCTATCCACGGCACAAATGCGTGAAGTGCTTGATAACGGTGAAGTAAAAGTGCCTACATGGGAAACGCTAACCGTCACCAAAACGCATGTTTTGGGTATGATGGGGCACGACATTTATCAGAATATTAACGCTTATAGCGGGCCCCTGTTGTCCATTCGAGGCAGCGAAGACTACGTTAAACCTATTGAGAAAACCTTACTCCCATTAACCTCATCAGTACTTGCTGAAGCCCGTGTCATTCAAGGGGCGGATCATATATTCGATTCGTTTAACCCCGAAAGCCAATACGATGAGCGGGTGATAAAGCAGACGTTGGACTGGTTAATCGATACGCTCTAAGGCGTTATTCCACGGGGCAATGGCTAAGTACCATCTGCGCAATGTAATAACGCATTAGGGAAGGGGGCTATATAAGCTAGCGTTTATCGTGTACCGAATATTTTGTCTCCGGCATCACCTAAGCCTGGTAAAATGTAACCGTGCTCGTTGAGTTTGTCATCTACGGCTGCGGTATAAATGTCTACATCTGGGTGTTTGCTCACAACCGCTTCTATGCCTTCTGGTGCCGCGACCAGGAATAAGCCCATTATGTGTTGGCAACCTTTTTCTTTCAGTAAATCGATGGTCGCGATTAACGTACCGCCGGTGGCGAGCATAGGGTCAACTATTAGCGCAGTGCGCTCTTCCACATCTTTTACCACTTTGTCGAAATAAGCCACCGGCTGCAGCGTTTCTTCATCACGATACAAACCTACCACGCTGACCTTTGCATTTGGGATAAGCTGCATAACACCGTCTAACATGCCAAGACCGGCACGCAAAATAGGGACTATGGTGATTTTCTTGCCTTTGATCTTTTTGACTTTAATCGGCTCATCGTTCCAGCCGTTAATCTCAACAGTCTCGGTTTCTAACTCTCGGGTCGCTTCGTAGGTCAGCAGGTTACCCACTTCACTGGCAAGCTCTCTAAAATTTTTGCTGCTGATGCCAGCCTCGCGCATCAAACCTAATTTATGTTGCACTAAGGGGTGATTGATTTCTTTGACTGACACAAGGTACCTCGAATGTAGAATAGATTTATTTGATCAGTTTACTGACAAATAGCTCACTGTGCTTAAGTAAATCAGGATAAAAATGTAAAAAAGACTGTCTTAACTCACTGTCATTTTCGCTGATGTAGTCCATGGCTTGTTGAGCAAACTTAGTTGGACGACTGAAGCGTTTTTCAATGGTTTGCATAGCGCGCAAACAGGCGCTGAGGTTTTCATAGTCTGCTAACCATTGATGACTGATAAGCCCAGCCCTGACTCGGGCGAAATGAGGGCTGACCTTATAATTAAGCTGCTCTAAGTCTCGATAAAATTGTTTAAACAAGGTGTGCATAGGTAATTTAGGCGCCGAAAATTGTTGCCAATGCTGGATCAACAAGTGGTCAAAATACACATCAAGCGCAATGCCTGCATAACGTCGTATCGGTCTAGGGAAATCTCGTTTTAAAGCCACTACCCGGGGATGAGAGTCAGTGAAAGTGTCAATTTGGCGATGCAAGCGCACACCAAGTTGTATATTTAGGGGGAAGTCAGCCAAGGCACTGCCTTTTACAAAATCCCCCAAAAAATTACCAACCAAACTGGTTTGAGTGTGTTTAGCAAGATGTAAATGTGCAATGTAGTTCATGCTTGTATTTGAACGCGATACCGACTTGGGGTCAAATGGCTTATCAGTATACCTAGCACAGAGATTAAATACGTAAACTTGGGGGCAATCTTCGCTGATAAGACCAGTATTTTGCTGCTAATTTGTAAGTTAGCTCTATAATGACCTCAATTGAGTGCGATGAGTTGAAAATTTAAGCGAAATTAGTCGCTAATCGGATACTTATTTGCTAATAATGAAAGATAATTATCATTTTAACGAAGATAGCGGCGTATTCTTGAAAGTTTTATTAATTAATGGACCCAACCTCAATATGTTGGGCAAACGTGAACCCGAAGTTTATGGCTCACGTAGCCTACAAGATATTGTTAACACCTTAAATGTGCAAGCAAAAGGCATGGGGATCGAGTTAGATCATGTGCAATCAAATGCTGAGCACGAGTTAATCGATGCTATTCACAGCGCTTATCAAAAAGTCGACTTTATAATGATCAATCCTGGTGCCTTTACGCATACCAGCGTTGCCTTACGCGATGCTTTACTCAGTGTATCGATTCCTTTCATCGAAGTGCATTTATCCAATGTTCATGCTCGCGAACCTTTTCGCCATCACTCGTACTTATCAGACGTAGCAGTGGGGGTGATATGTGGTTTGGGTGAACAGGGTTATGCGTTTGCACTCAATGCAGCTCAACAACATGTAAATAACCAAACGAATTAGTTGCCGTGGTCGGTGTGCTACCGGTCGCTTATGTATACAAATCAAAAAGAGATAACATCATGGATATACGCAAAATTAAGAAACTCATCGAGTTAGTAGAAGAATCAGGTATTTCTGAGTTAGAAATTACTGAAGGTGAAGAATCTGTACGAATCCATCGTAGCGGCCAGCCGGCAGCGCAAGTACAGTACTCTGCCCCTATCCAACAAGCTGCACCTGTAGCAGCTGCTCCCGTCGTTGAAGCAGCACCTGCAGCCGTTGCTGAAACCAGTGGTCACCGTGTTAAGTCACCAATGGTCGGTACTTTCTACCGTTCATCTTCTCCAGGTTCAAAACCTTTTGCTGAAGTGGGCCAAAGCGTCAAAGTAGGCGACACTTTATGTATCATCGAAGCCATGAAAATGATGAATCAAATTGAGTCGGACAAAGCTGGCGTTATCAAAGAAATCCTAATCGACAACCAAGAGCCGGTTGAATTCGATCAGCCCCTATTCATCATTGAATAAGCAGGTTACTGAAAATGCTTGATAAAGTACTGATTGCCAATCGCGGTGAAATTGCGCTTCGCATCTTGCGTGCCTGTAAAGAGTTAGGCATCAAGACAGTCGCAGTGCACTCCACCGCAGATGAAAGTTTAAAGCACGTGCTTTTGGCTGACGAAACCATTTGTATCGGTAAGCCATCTGCAACCGAAAGTTACTTAAACATTCCGCGTATTATCGCAGCGGCAGAAGTCACTAACTCAGTGGCTATTCACCCTGGTTACGGCTTTTTAGCAGAGAATGCTGATTTTGCCGAAGCGGTTGAACGTAGCGGGTTTATTTTCATTGGACCAAAAGCTGAAACCATAAATTTGATGGGCGACAAAGTGTCGGCAATCAAATCGATGAAGGCGGCCGGTGTACCTTGTGTGCCTGGTTCTGATGGGCCATTAAATGATGATGAAGCGCGCAATAAAAAGTTAGCCCAAGGCATCGGTTATCCGATTATTGTTAAAGCCGCTGGTGGCGGTGGCGGCCGTGGTATGCGCGTTGTTCGCAGTGAAGAAGAGCTAATCGGTGCTATTGCAGCAACGAAAGGCGAAGCAGCCGCCGCGTTCAACAACGATGTGGTTTACATGGAGAAGTTCCTTGAAAATCCTCGCCACGTTGAAATTCAAATTTTGGCTGATGGTCAAGGTAGCGCAATTCATTTAGGTGAGCGTGACTGCTCTATGCAGCGTCGTCACCAAAAAGTGGTTGAAGAAGCGCCAGCGCCAGGCATTACTGAAGAAATGCGCGCCAAAATTGGTGCCCGTTGTTGCCAAGCATGTATCGATATCGGATACCGCGGAGCAGGTACGTTTGAATTCTTGTTCGAAAATGGTGAGTTTTATTTCATTGAAATGAACACCAGAATTCAGGTTGAGCATCCAGTATCGGAAATGATCACGGGTGTCGATTTGATCAAAGAGCAATTACGTATCGCGGACGGCCAAAAACTAACGATTTCTCAAGAGCAGATCCAAGTGCGTGGGCATGCGATTGAATGTCGTATTAATGCCGAAGATCCAGACACTTTCATACCAAGCCCAGGTAAAATTAATATGTTTCACCCACCTGGTGGCTTAGGTGTACGTTGGGATTCGCATATTTATGCGGGTTATTCCGTACCGCCTAACTATGACTCTATGATTGGTAAGTTGATTACATACGGTGAAACCCGTGAAGTGGCGATTGCTAGAATGCGCCACGCATTAGGCGAGCTGGTCATTGAAGGTATAAAAACCAATATTCCATTACAACAGCGTATTATGGCCGATGAAGCCTTTGCCGCTGGTGGTGCGAATATTCACTATCTTGAGAAGAAACTAGGCCTTGGTGGTCACTAGTTTAGGTCTTTCGAGACAAATCGAAAAAGAGTGCTTATGCACTCTTTTTTTTGGTCTGTATATGGTTAGCCTAGTGCGTCAGCCGTTTCTTTAGCTTGAATAAGGTTTAGCCTCCAAAGTGAATACCAACCTATTGCAATGCCTGATACAACATTAGCGACGGCGATACCAAAAAAGGCATAATCGATTTGCGCAAATGTGGCGCCAAGCCAAGACAAAGGGACATAAAATAACGCAGAGCGAACCACGTAAAACCCCAGCCCCACTTTAGCCTTGCCAATAGAGTTAAAGGCAGCAGCAGCTACAATTACGATACCGTAACCCCAAACACTCAAGGGAATAATGCGCAGATAACTCAACGCCTGGGTTGATACTTTGCCGTCGTCCGTAAAAGCACCGACAATAAACGGCCCGGTAAACCATAAAAACGCACTCAACATCAACGCCCATACAATACACACCCAATAGCTAATCTTGAGTCCATCAATAATGCGTTGAACTTTGCCCGCGCCCCAATTTTGCCCCGCCAATGGGCCAATAGCAGAAGACAAGGCAAGCATGGGTATCACCGCAAAAAACTCGATTCGTGTTGCCACGCCGAATGCAGCAACTGATTTCTCGCCAAACCACGCCACAATAGCGGTGACAATGGCGATAGATAAGGGATTGACCATATTACCCGCGGCGGCAGGCACAGCAATAGAGAGCAAGTAGCGCCACGAAGCCACTAGTTGCTCTTTGGAGGCAAGCTGAAAACTCAGTAGTTTTTCACGCATAATCAGTATGGCTAGTGATGCGAACAGAGTCAGTACTTGGGCCAGTAAAGTGCCGTAAGCTGCTCCTTCAATATTAAAGGCCGGAATAACGCCCCAACCAAAAATTAAGATAGGTGTGGCCACAATATTGACCAGCGCAGAGCCAATCATCATTAAGCTCGGCCAGAATGCATCCCCTACTGAACGGATCAAGGCGTTTGCAATCATGGGCACAACTAAGAATGGCACAGAGATAAACCAGATACGCATATAGCGCGCACCTAACTCCAACACTTGCCCTGTTGCACCTAATAAACCCAGTAACGGTTTCACGTATGTATAACCAAGAATAGCCACAAACATAACCACCAATATACCGAGTAATAAACTATCGGTAGACAAACGCTTGGCCTGTTCTTTGTCATTTGAGCCCACTGAGCGGGAGACCGCTGATGCCGCTCCAACCCCCAAGCCGATGGCTAAACTTGATATGCTCATAGTGATGGGAAAGCTGAATGACAAAGCGGCAAGGTGTTCGGTACCTAATTGGCTAACAAAATAGGTATCGATTAACGACACTGACAGCACCGCGATAATGCCAAAAATCATGGGTAAGGTGAGTTTCACTAATACCTGATGAACAGGTGGGACAGTTAAGTCGCGAGATGTAGGCAAGATAGCTCCCAAAAAATAAACACAGACAATAACAAGAACGCATTTATCTGCGCAAAAGTTCAACGTGATCAGCGAACGCGTTAGTTTACGCTAATTAACTAATGTTATACTGGCTTCTTTGCCATTAGATAAGACCTGCCATGCCTTGGATCCAACTCATCATCGACACTAAAGCCAAATACGCTGAGCAAGTGGGTGACATGCTAAGCGCTAACGGTGCCCAAGCGGTTACCTTTGTTGACGCCAAAGACACCCCTATGTACGAGCCCAAGCCAGGAGAGGTAATGTTATGGCCTGAAACGCAAGTCGTGGGCTTATACGAAGCGGATTATGATATGGACGGTGTCGTCGCCAGAATGAGTAAATCAAAGGTGCTAGGGGCAGATTTTCCTCACAAGCTTGACCAACTAGAAGACAAAGATTGGGAGCGAGAATGGATGGACAACTTTCATCCTATGCGGTTCGGTCAGCGCCTGTGGATTTGCCCAAGTTGGCGCGACGTGCCCGACCCAAGCGCGGTGAATGTTATGCTTGATCCGGGCCTCGCATTCGGCACGGGTACGCACCCAACAACCGCCTTGTGTTTACGTTGGTTAGATGCGCTAGAGTTAAGCGATAAATTAGTGGTCGATTTTGGCTGCGGCTCCGGAATACTGGGAATAGCGGCAATTAAGTTAGGCGCGAAGCGGGTGGTAGGCATCGATATTGACCCTCAAGCCCTACTGTCGAGCCAAACCAATGCCGATCGTAATCACATAGGCGACAAAATAGAGCTGTATTTGCCCGAGCATCAACCTGAATTAAAGGCTGATGTCGTGCTGGCGAATATACTCGCAGGACCACTTCGGGATTTACGTGAAGTGATCACTGCGTATTGTAAATCTGGTGGCAAATTGGTTTTATCTGGCATCTTGGCCGAACAGGCTCAAGGGATCAACGATTTATACAGTCAAGACTTTCACATGGAGCCGATTGAAATTGACGGTGAATGGGCGAGGGTATCAGGTAAGCGCAAATAGCGAAGCCTGCGGCTAAAAGGTTGTCACGAATTACCGGCGTAAATATCAAGTTTAATGCCGGTTTCTTCCCCTCTTTCCACTTTGTTTAAAATGCCTGGCCCTAACGCTCCTGAGGTATTATTCACATTCATGGCCTCCCCACATATCGAGCAAGCTACATGTGCTGTGCCAGCTTCGCCACAAGTCGTATGAAAATAATGAACAGGAGGGCCATCCAGATCTCCCTCCCACTTGTCTCCCCAATGGGCAATTGCCAGCATGATAGGGTAGAGGTCAAGGCCCTTCTCGGTAAGCTTATATTCAAAATGTTGTCTGTTTTCATCATATAAGTCTTTATACAGTACCCCTGAATCGACCAAACGATTGAGGCGGTCAGATAGGCGATGCTTGGTTATTCCTAATGATTTCTGCAATTCGGAAAACTTAGTGACTTTCCAAAAGATGTCTCTGAGGATAAGCAGTGTCCAGCGATCGCCGAATATCGCAGCTGAACGGGCGATAGAGCAAGATTGCTCGTTTATTTGGCTCCATTTCATAACGTAAATTCTTTTTCTTATTTTAATGACTGTGTTAATTCACAACATAGGTTGAAACGTTTGGCAAAAGAGGTGTTTGCACATCAGGTTTATTTGTCGTTCCGAATAAGAGCGGGCTGCAATTATTCCAAATACGTGTCGGTAACCCATGAACTAATTGACCGGAAAACACAGAAAAATCATTCTTTTTAACTTCAACGAGTTAACAGATTAACAGTAATTCCACTGACGAGAATGAAAATAATTGAAAAATTCCTTACTAAAATTTATCTAATTTAGACGCCATAAATATAACCGCTCTTTTTTCGGTAATTATTTTCAACGCAGTGTCGCGACTGCGCTGGGCGTCTTTTTTACCTCAATAAAATCGCTCAAATGCACATACTGAAATTACATAATGAGTTTGAAAATATATTTATGAAAGCGCTTTCATAAATGTATCTCTTTTGCTACTGTAAATGTATTGTTTCTTTGTTGTTAAGTTTTTGCTTGGGACTTAGCTACTCAAATAACGCTTTAATGTAATCAGAAATGAAAGCGCTTTCATTTCATTTGTTGCCGTATTAGAAGCTGATTTACCTTTGCTTATAAAACACAGAAATAAAAAGAAGAAACAAAAAGCAGTGATAAGAGAATTACGGGTTTGGGTTTTGTTGTGTGTTATTTGAGTGCGCTATTAGGCGTTCCTAGAGTTCGACCGACCTAATAGAAATACAGTCCAAAACAACGCCTTTTAAGGCTAAAACACAAGACACGTCCAGGAGAAACACATGAACAAAACCGTTAAACACATCGTATTAGCGAGTAGCATCCTGCTAGCCGCCCCGCAAGCAATGGCCAATATGCTAACGGGAGGAGACTTCGCCAACAATTGCAGTATTGCTGACTGGGACCAGTTCGGGAATGTAGGCATTAGCGGAGCGCCAGGCAATTGTGCAGCGACTTTAAGCGTTGACGATGTCATCGATTTTGAGACTGAATTGTCCCAAGGCCTATCCTTAAGCAGTGGAATAGACTACACGCTAAATGTAGATTTTAGTGTGGATACAACGATGAGTGACCCAATCTTGGATGATTGGTTCTCCATCAGCTTGCTTAATCAAGATTTTGAATTCATTGAGCTCTTCTCTACGGATATCTTATCGGCGCAAAGCTTCAGTGAATCCTTAACAATTGCCGCTTCTGATCTTGCCAGCTACGCAAATCAAGACTGGTCATTATCGTTTTATATGTTTGATGGTTTTGAAGCGGACAGCAATCAATCCACTGCATCCATTACATTTGCATCCTTAGATGCCGTAGTAACGGACGTGCCTGCGCCAGCGGGCTTTGCATTATTGCTTTTGGGCTTTGCAGGCTTGTTCACGCGTAAAGCGCTTGCTCGTTCCAACGGATGGCCTAGCCAAAAAGCGGCCGTGTCTTGGACTAACGTGAACGGTGGGATAAACCAATGAAAATTAGAAACGATATGGGCGGGGCACTGGGTGCCCTTTTGTTCTTTGCGTCTTGTACGGCATCCGCCCAGTGGAGCTCATTAGACAATACCATCAGTGTGTCTCAATCCAGCGCACGTTATATGCGCGCTGAAGGCGCATACGTAGTGCAGGTTAAAGCAACGAACAGTAGTGCACAAACTATCAGTGGTCCTTTTAGGGTACTCATTGAAAACGCCAGCTTGAACGTAAAAGACGCTGACGGACAAACAGACAATGGTGTGCCTTATTTCAATTTTCTGTTAGACGAAATAGCACCCGGTGCGACGGTATCGGTCAATGTAAGATTCGAATATGCGCGGCGCACCAGGCTCACATTCGAACTATCTATTCAAAGTAATGCCACGTTAGATGCTGATGGTGATGGCGTCAACGATGACGATGATTTATGCCCAACCACGCCTGAGGGAATAGCAGTTGATGAGACAGGCTGCCCGTTAATCGACAGTAACTCGGGTTGGACGCTAGTTTGGCGAGATGAATTTAGTGGCAACGTGATTGATGACACCAAGTGGACTCACGAAGTGAATTGCGATGGTGGTGGTAACAACGAGAAGCAGTGTTACACAGACAGCAGCGATAATGCCTATCTTGAAAATGGCGTTCTAAAAATCGTTGCTAAACCTGAATCGGATCAAGCACTACCGTACAGCTCAGCGCGCCTGATCAGCAAAGAAAAAGGCGATTGGACCTATGGCCGTTTTGAAATTCGCGCCAAAGCGCCATCAGGGCAAGGCGCATGGCCAGCGATTTGGATGTTACCTACCGACAACGTCTATGGCGGTTGGCCACATTCAGGTGAAATTGACATCTTTGAAGCGGTTAATCTGGGAGTGCCCTTTGACGACGGCCAAGGTTCTGTTGAAAAAAATGTGCATGGCACACTGCATTATGGCAAAAGTTGGCCGAATAATTCTTATACAGGGCAAAGCTATACCCTGCCGGATGGGGAAAACCCAGCGGATGATTTTCATGTGTACGCAGTTGAATGGCAAGAAGGCGAAATACGTTGGTATGTAGATGACGTATTGTACCAAACTCAATTGAAATCAGAGGTGAGCTATAACTCTGACGGTCAAGCAGATGGCTTAACGCATAAAGGCTGGTTTACCGAACAAGACGGCGAAATCCTATTAAACAACGCGCCGTTTGATGAGCGCTTCCACTTGTTGCTTAATTTCGCAGTAGGCGGGAGCTGGCCTGAAGCAGTGAATCAAGGCGGCATAAATGCCAGTGCTTTTGATGGGCAAAACAGCTTCGATGTGGATTACGTGCGTGTGTTTGAATGTTCGGTTTCGCCTAGTACGGGGGAAGGTTGTGCAACGGTAACAGACAACTACTTAGCGCCTAAATCTGAAGGGGGCACACTGATTAATGGTGCAGCCCCTGCGCCGACTGTGCCATCTGACGGCGTGGCAAGAGACCTAGTGATTTTCGAGGATGAAATGACCGCTGCTTGGCCTGCGTGGGACTGTTGTGGCGGTACTAACCCAAATGTTGTATTCGATGATGATAGTCAATCACAGGTTATTGAATTTACCGTGGGCGGCGCGCCAACCGTGTTGGGGTTTAATACCAATGAGGCGAGCAATCCGAGTCCATTTGATGCCTCACCTCTATATGAGACTGGCGTACTTGAGTTTGATTTAAAGCTTGTCACACCGCCAAACAATAGTGCTGCTGGCTGGAATGTGAAGGTAGAGCAGGGCAGTGCCGCCAGCGCAGCGCAAGTGAGTATCGCCACGCCAACTGAAACTTGGCAACATTATTCAATCCCGCTAAAAAACCTAAGTGACGCGGGTTTAAATTTGAACGGTATAGATATAGTGATGCTGTTTCCTGATTGGGGCCAAGGTGGAGGAGCAGTCTTCCGCGTTGATAATATCAGTATTTTGCAAACACCAAGTGATGATGCGAACAACGGTGAAGTGGAAAGCAACTTACCTGCATTTGATTTCGAACCAAATGGCTTAGGCGCCGCGCTGAACTGGAATGTGTTTGAAAATAGCGATAACCCACCACTGGAATTTGTACCTAACCCAGATACGTCAGGCATAAATAACTCATCAACCGTGGCTAAAATTACCGCGCGCGTTGCTGGTGCGCCTTGGGTAGGTACAGAGATTCAGCATGGCCAAATTAGCCCGTTCACGTTAGATGAAAGCAATAGCATCGTTAAAATGATGGTGTACAAGAGTGTTGTCAGCGACGTAGGCGTGAAGTTCGCAATTGCCAGTGGCGGCGCCCAAGGCGAAATAAAAGTGGCTAATACTAAGGTCAATGAATGGGAAGAACTCACCTTTGATTTCAGTGCTTATATTGGCTTAGTAGAAACCATCGATATCGATCAAGTGATCGTTTTCCCCGACTTTGATTTTTCTACTCGTGCACAAGACAACACAGTCTACTTCGACAACATCCGTTTCTTTGGTAGCACGGGCGACGACGGAAGTGATGGCGGCGACAACGGCAGTGGTGGCGGTGATGGCGGGCAAAATCCTACGCCCGATGGTGACTTGGTCGCTAATGGTGACTTCACTAGTGGCACTGACGGCTGGATAGGCGTAGTGAATGTTATCTCTGACAATGGCAATAATGTATTTATGGCTGATGTTGCGGTTGCAGGTAACCCTTGGGACGTAAATCTCAGTCAAGTAATGACCTTGGTACCAGATGAAACTTACGAGCTAACTTTCAAAGCGAAAGCATCTGTGGCGCGTAACATTATCGCTGGTTTAGGGCTAAATCACGATCCTTGGACGAATACCGTGCAAACCGCAGCGTTAACGGCCACTTGGCAAACGTTTACCTACACCTTAACCACCACGGGCTTTGGTGATGACAATAGTCGGGTGTTTTTCGACTTAGGTGCCCAAGTGGGTGCGGTTTACATCGATGATGTCAGTGTGGTGTTAAAAAATGAAATTGGTGGGGGTGACAATGGCGGAGGTTCGAGCAACCTTGCAACATTCGATTTTGAATCAACAGGATTTGGCGCTGGTTTAAGCTGGAACGTATTTGAGAATGACGATAATGCCCCCCTTGAGTTCGTTGCTAACCCCGATACCTCTGGTATTAACGATTCAAGTACCGTGGCGAAAATCACCGCAAAAGTTGCAGGTGCGCCATGGGTAGGCACAGAAATACAGCACGGGCAAATGACCCCATTCACTTTAGATGCAAGCAACAGCATCGTTAAAATGATGGTGTACAAGACTGTTGTCAGTGATGTGGGTGTTAAGTTCGCGATTGCTAATGGCGGCGCCCAAGGCGAGATAAAAGTCGCCAATACGAAAATAAACCAATGGGAAGAGCTCACCTTTGATTTTACTGGTTATATAGGATTATTTGAAACCATAGATATCGACCAAATCATTATCTTCCCTGATTTTGATTTCGATACCCGTGCGCAAAACAACATTGTGTATTTCGATAATATTCGCTTCACCAATGGTGACGATGTGAGTGCGCCTGAAGGCTGGAATTTAGTCTGGAGTGACGAGTTCAGTGGTACATCCATAGATCAAAGTAAGTGGACCCACGAAGTGAATTGCGACGGTGGCGGCAACAATGAGAAGCAATGCTATACCGCAAACAGCGACAACTCTTTTGTAGAAGATGGCCTGCTAAACATAGTGGCCAAGGCCGAGTCTAACCAAGCATTGCCATACAGTTCAGCTCGTTTAATCTCTAAAAACCAAGGTGACTGGAGATACGGCCGCTTTGAAATTCGGGCTAAGGCTCCATCTGGCCAAGGGGCATGGCCTGCTATTTGGATGCTACCTACCGACAATATTTACGGTGGTTGGCCGCACTCGGGTGAAATCGATATTTTCGAGGCGGTTAATTTAGGCGTGCCATTAAATGACGGTACAGATAACGTCGAATCGAATGTTCACGGTACACTTCACTATGGTCAAAGTTGGCCAAATAACGATAACTCAGGCCAAAGCTACTTGTTGCCAAATGGCGCAAACCCGGCGGATGATTTCCATATTTATGCCTTAGAATGGGAAGAGGGCGAAATGCGTTGGTACGTGGATGGCGTGCTTTACGAAACACAGCGTAAATCAACACTCAGCTATAACAGCAACGGTGTTGCGAATGGTTTGGCTCATCGAGGTTGGTACACCGAGCAAAGTGGCGAAACGTTATGGAACAACGCCCCTTTTGACGAGCGTTTTCATTTATTGCTCAACTTTGCAGTCGGTGGTGCTTGGCCAGAAGTGGTCAACCAAGGCGGAGTAGATGCCTCAGCATTTGATGGTACCAATCGCTTCGTTATTGATTATGTGCGGGTTTACGAATGTGCTAATTCGCCTAGCAACGGCCTAGGCTGTGCCACTGTGAATGATGGTTACGCTGAGTCAGTTGAAAATGGCGGAACATTAATAACCGGCGCTGCGCCCATTCCTGTACCCGAGTCTGACGGCATCGCGCGGGACTTGCTGATCTTCGCTGATGTTATTAACCCTCAATGGCCAGCATGGGACTGTTGCGGTGGTTCAACCCCGAGTGTTGTTTTTGATGATGCAGCCCAATCACAAGTGATTGAATTTACGGTGGGGGCAACGCCAACGGTACTTGGTTTTAACACAAACTTTGCTGATGCCCCTAGCCCATTTGATGCATCGCCCATTGAAGCAAATGGCACCTTGGAGTTTGACCTCAAACTAGTCACCCCAAGTGCTAATACATCTGCCTCGTGGAACTTAAAAGTAGAGCAGGGCGGCGCGACCACGGAGGCAGTTGTGACCCTAGCAACACCCACAGCTCAGTGGCAGCACTACACTATTGACATTGCAGCGCTAAAACAGGCCGGTCTTGGCCTGAACGGAATCGATGTAGTGATGATATTCCCTGATTGGGGAGAAGGAGAAGGAGCAGTCTTCCGTGTCGACAACATGCAATTTTTGCAAGGCGAAGACGATAGTACAGGCGGAGGTGACGACGGAGACGGTGGCGATAACGGCAACGGCGGTGGCACGGACCCAATCGTGGGTGATGAGATCGTCGCAAACGGCTCTTTTGAAAACGGCGGCGAAGGCTGGACTGGTGATGTAAGCGTGGTGGAAGATACAACTTCTGCTGACGGCAATCATGTGTTTCAAGCCGATATTGCGATGGCTGGCAACCCATGGGATGTCAACCTAAGTCAGGTAATGACCTTGACTTCAGGCGCTACTTACACGGTGACTTTCAAAGCCAAAGCGTCAAAAGTACGCGATATGTTAGTCGGACTTGGCTTAAACCACGATCCGTGGACCAATGTCACTGAAACCGTTGGGCTGACCACTGATTGGCAGAGCTATACCTACACGTTAACCACTCATGGTTTCGGTGATGACAATAGCAGAGTGTTCTTCGACCTTGGTGCTGACACTGGCGTAGTGCAAATCGATGACGTCAGTGTGGTGCAAGTCGCACCAGCAGGTGGTGGCGACGGTGAACCAGTTACTGAGCAAGCGTTCGTGTTGATTTCGTCAACTCAAGCAACCGATATCGACTTTGTGCCAAGCACAGTCGGTGAGTGGAGCACAGGTACCACGATTCAGAGCGACGTGATGTTTGATGGCTTGCTTGGCTGGGAATTAACCTCTAGCTCAAATTCACCAGAGCAAGGCAACTGGGGCACAGTGCTCGCCTTTCAAAACGGTATTAACGGCGACTTTAGCTTGTTCAATCGTATTGAGTTGAAGTTGGCTACCACAGGCAATTTTGCTGGTGGCTATAAGGTTGCTATATCGGCCAATGGCGTGAGCAAAGAAATCGCGCTACCGGTCAATGAATCAATAAGTACCTGGCAGAGTTTGGCCTTTAATACTGCTGACATTCCACTGAATATGTCCAAGGTCGATTGGATTGCCGTATATGGCATTGGTGGTGAAGCGGGCGTGTCACAAATCTATGTGACTGACTTTTCGTTGATAAAAAACGCAGCGCTTGAGTTTGATACAAGTACTGAGAACGACTTCGTGTTCATCTCATCGGATGCAGCTGTAAGCAGTGACTTGATTGTCGATAACGATAATTTTAGCGACATAGGTAATGTCATATTTGGTGAGTGGAGCACAGGCACCGCGATATCAAATACTCAATACGCTGGTCTGAATGGACTTCGTTTGGCTGCTGGTGGGTCTTGGGGTGCGGTATTGGCTTTGCAAGGCGATATTTCTGATGGCGTGAATATCGATAACTACGACGTTGATTTCAGTCAGTACACAAACCTGCGCTTTAAAGCAGCGTCACAAGGTGCGTTTGAGCGATATGCCGTGTCTATCGTGTCTAAAATCGGTGATGGTGAATCAGTCCAAGAAGTAGGGTTTGCGCTATCAAGCCAAGCTGATTGGAACAATATCGATATTGACCTTGGCATGTATGGAGTGGATTTAGCTAATATTAGCCAAATTGCGGTCTTTGGTGTGTATCAAGGAGGCTCAGCGAGCCAAAGCTTGTACATTACCGACCTTGTGATGTACGACACAGGTAAAGTCGCTACCAATAGCAAAGACAGCTCGGATGACAAGTTTGTATTCTTCTCATCAACGGGCGAAACCAGCGATATGGTGTTTGACGGTGACAACTCTGCTCATAACGGCAATATGACTATAAGCGAGTGGTCTACCGGGACGAGCTTTACCCCTGACGTGATGTATAACGGGCTAAGCGCATTTCAGTTAGTGCGCGGCTCGGGCAGTTGGGGCGCGGTACTGGCCTTAATGGGGGATACTTACGGTGATGTGCAGCAGTACAGCATTGATGTTGCGCAGTATCAGACGCTCAACTTCAAAATTGCTGCCCAAGGTGGATTCTCTGAGTACACCTTAGACTTTATCGTGGATGGGGCTGAACATAAAATCCCACTTACGGTGAACGGCAACTGGAATGATGTGACCATTAACTTAGCGGATGTACCGTTAAACCTGTCTAAGCTGACCCAAATCGCCATTTTCGGGGTTGGCGGAGGTCAAGGTCACAGCATTTACATTACTGACATGAACCTTAGCAAGTAGCAAAAGCAACTGGACCACAGGTTAAGTGTGCTTAACCTGTGGTTTGGTTTTTTTATGCGCAATTTACAACAATTTTTATACGCTATTTGCAATAGTGTGCAGACGCAATAAGAAGTGTATTTACCTAATGGTGCAATGTTTGATGCGGTGGTGCAGATAAGCACGTTGATGAATTGTTATATAGGTTGTAAAGCCCTGAATTTAAAGGCTTGTTTATAAAGAGAAATGTGGTGTTGTTTTTGCTACATTTGCGCTCCTTTTATAATTTGTTATTGGTATTGAGATGTTTCAAGGTTTTTCCCGCTTATCTAATGCTTCACTGCTCTTCGTATTTTCTATTTTTTGTTCCACTGCATCTGCTGAAAAAGTCATTTATGATACCGACATGGGGATCGACGATTGGTCGGCCATGCTGGTGGTAGCGAATCACCCAGAGATTGAATTGCTCGGAGTGACATCAAATGGGGTAGGGGAAGGTCACTGCGCTGATAATATGGTGAATATTCCGGGCTTGTTGGCGCTGTCAAATTCGCCAGATGTGCCCTTTGCGTGTGGTGATGATTTCCCGATGGATGGTTACTATGCCTTTCCGGCCCCGTGGCGGCAACAAGCGGATACCCTGTCAGGGGTGCCTGTGCCCAAAACCAACCGTAAGCCAACAGAGCTTGATGCTGTTGATTTGATTCATCAGCTGCTTAGCCAGCAAAATGAGCAAGTAGTATTACTCAGTGCTGGTAGCTTAACGAATATCGCCCAGTGGCTGCAGAAATACCCGCAAGATATACCCAAAGTTTCGCGCTTAGTGATGATGGGGGGCGGTTTCGATGCCCCAGGCAATATTATTGTGCCTGGCTTTACGGGGGATCACCCCAACAAAAAAGCTGAGTGGAACATATATGTAGATGCGGTGGCGGCAGATATCGTATTTACATCTGATTTAGCGGTAGAAGTAGTCGGGCTCGATTTAACCAATCAGGTCATGGTGACCCCAGAATACGCCAAGCGTTTTAAGTCACAGGTTAAAACCCAAGCAGCAGAGTTTTGGGATAAAGTATTAGACGACAACGACTGGTTTATCGAATCGGATGAGTATTACTTTTGGGACGTGTTAGCCGCACTCGTGGTGGTTGAACCTGAGCTATGCCAAGGCGAAATGCAGTCGGTATGGGTTGAATATACCAAGGTGGCCGCTGGGGATAAATGGGTAGATACCAGCATGCCAGACGTCACTGAAGCCGGTCTACCTCGCTCTCATTACGACCCCGCTACATTTGGTATTACCCGCATTGGCGGTGACAATCCAAAAGTGAAAATATGCCGCCACACCCAGCCACAAAGAGCGTTCGATGCGTTGATTGAAATACTTAATATTGAAAAGCAATCAGGCAACAAGGCCATCTGATGCGCTAGTACGTTCAAAGCCGTTAGCCGGTTCGCTCAAGCTAACGGTCTTTGCTTGCTTTACTCGCTTATCTATTCGATTAATGACTGAATCAGCCTGGCTTAGTTAAGCAAAGTCAGGAATATCCTTAGCAAGTTTCTTGGCTAATGGCAGGGATATAGACACCGAACTTAGGGTATTTTTGCGGCTTAGGTCCAGCGGTTGAGCGCTCGCTTGTTTTTTAAAAAAACCTTTGTCTCTGAGTTTAAATACCCGAGTGACAGTAGGCAGTAAACTATTTTCAGCCAGCCACAGCAGACCCGCTGTTACAGGGCCTCCTGCCACCAAACCAAGGCCTAAAAAGCCAATACTTAAGGCCACTTTTTTTATGCCCCCGTCTGGCTCGTCGCTTTCGAAATGCTCAGACAAGGCTCTTGAATATTTGATTGAAACCTCTTCAACCAGCTTGGCATTGGCTTGGCCGGCAAAAAACTGCTCCATGATATCTTGATATTCCTTTTGAACACCCGCGACGTCACTAAATGGGTCGACCAACTCTTTCCATAATTGTGGGCGATCAAAGCGTAGTTTCTGCGGTATTTGAATAGAAGGAATATCTACCAGTTCAGACTCAGTTGGTTGACCGAGTTGAATGAGATCAGCAAATGCACGGCTATAGCGGGTCTCGACCAAAATTTTCCGCTCACTAAACTGAGAGCTTAAACACACAGCAAAGTTGTAATGATAAGCTTCGGTGGCCAAACCCATTAACTCATTTATCTTTACCTTGGCATCAGGCGCATCACCCAAAATACTCAAACACGCTTGCTCCCAGCGGGTGCGCGTCGCTTCTTTGTCGGTTTTGTTTTTCGATGTGTATAAATCAAATACCCGCTGAAAGTCATCGTTAGACACAGCCGTCATGCCGAGGTCTTCAACCTGTAAATCGCGGCTGCGCCCAAGCATATTGTCAAAACCGTGGCTAATGTGTTTCTTAGGCCAAGAGATGAAGTTCTCGATACGTTGTAACCCCGGCTCCCACTGCTTTAGCATTGTGTGTAGTGCAGGCCAGTCGGCACTCTTTTGTAGGGCCTGAAAACTTTCTACGCCTTGGGCTGACATTTTCTCGGCCACGTCTAACAATGAGCCACTACGGGACATAATTTGTACAAAGTTTGCTTCGATTAAGGCTTTTAATGGGGAAGAACTAGGGTTAAGCAAAGCGTGGCGAGCAAAAGGATGATTTAGCAAGTAACCATCGTTAATAATGACTTTTTCACCCAATAGGGCCTTACGGATCAACATCTGGTTAAACTGCTGCTGACCCATTTCCATATTCCAAGGGTAACGTTGCACCACATCATCAAGGGTGCCCAAATAAGTTAATGCCTGTTGCAAACCAAACCTGCCAAATCAAAGAGTAAAGGTGTACTGAGTGTACCTCTTTAGTAACTGATATTTATAGCTATTTTCTATAGTTTGTAACGGAGAACGGCATCGTTAGTTGTTAATCAACAGACGATGACGAAGCCACAACCAAATCAAGCAAATCCATTAGCTGTTTACTTTGTGCTGGGGTAATCGCTGCAAATTGACACAATACTTTGTCGGGGACGTCAGTGGCTTTAAGCTTTAACGCTTGGCCTGAGTCACTGAGCTTTATTACCCGTTTTCGTTTGTCTTGCTCGTCTTTAATGATGTTAAGCAGCTCTTTGTCTGCCATCTTTTTCAAAATTTGCGTCATCGCGCCACCATCGATAGCGGTTTGCTCGATGAGTTGGGCGATGGTGATCCCGTCCTTTTCCCATAACGCCATCATCACCACATATTGCGGGTAGGTCAGATTCAGTGCAAGTAAAGGCTCGCGATAGGCACGGGCGATATTATTGGAAGCCATGTACAAGCGATGACATAGCTGATTTTTTAACTGTAAGTTTTCAAACGACATAATTTACCTCGACAAATATTTTAATTTGCATGCAAATTATTTGCAAAGAGTATTTATCCGGTCTAATATTTTGTATGCAAAATAAATTCATCGTTTAATTTTACTAAAAAACTCACCGCGGAGAAATTTATGAACGTATTACAAAATGTCGCATACACAGCAAAAGCCACTGCAACAGGGGGCCGTGCTGGTTCAGCAAAATCTGATGATGGTCGTTTAGATGTCACGCTATCGACGCCTAAAGGGTTAGGGGGTGATGACGGGCAGGGCACAAATCCTGAGCAATTATTTGCAGCGGGTTATGCCGCGTGTTTTATCGGCGCGTTAAAAGCGGTGGCAGGCCAAGCCAAAATCGCCTTGCCTAGTGATGTGTACATTAATTCGGAGGTATCTATTGGTGGTATCGAAAATGGTTTTGGTATCGCCGCAAAATTGGCGGTATCACTAGGGGACATGGACAAAAGCCAAGCCCAAGCTTTGGTTGAGAAAGCACATCAAGTGTGCCCTTATTCAAATGCTACCCGTGGCAATATCGAAGTGGAAATTTCAGTTATTTAGTACTGCCACGCAGCAATAATAAGCCAGCTTTTATTAGCTGGCTTAAAAAATATTCGCTATTCTAATCCGTCTTTATGATCATTTAGAGTGTCGTCGTGTTTTAGTCTCGAGGCCATCCAAATACTGCCAAGCACAAACACCGTCACAGGTATTAAAAACCACAGTTGGTCCATAGCGTTATTCCTTATTATCTATTAATGACGCAGCACATTTCCTGTTCAGATTAATGATATTAAGCGGATTTACAACGCTTGTTTCATGTTTACGTTTTGCCTAACTATTAAACTAATTGATTGCGCATCAACAGCCATAACGATTTGCATTTGCCCAAGCCTTACACAAATAATGCCCAATAATTTCCCTAAGACGCTGGATACTCGTGATCATTAAACACCAAGAAAAAATTGCTTCCCCAGAGGTAATTCAACGTCAGTTCGAGGCCTTAGGCTACATTTGCAGCCCCTCTGTGGCGACGGCCATTTACTTAGCGTGTCACTTACAAAAGCCTATCTTGATTGAAGGACCGCCTGGTGTGGGAAAGACCGAGCTCGCTAAAATCACCGCTGCGTGTCTCAATGCACCACTTATTCGCATGCAGTGCTATGAAGGGCTGGATGAGTCAAAAGCCTTATACGAGTGGAAGTACGGCAAGCAATTGCTCTACACACAAGTGCTAAAAGAACAGTTAGGTGATGTGCTCAGGGGCGCGCGGGGATTGGATGAGTCCATCGCTCGATTACATGATTTTGGTGATATTTTTTATTCACAGGATTTTTTAGAGCCCAGGCCCTTGTTACAAGCTTTGCAAAGCGAAGAAGGCGCTGTGTTGCTGGTGGATGAAATTGATAAGGCAGATCAGGAGTTTGAGGCCTTCTTACTTGAGTTACTGTCGGATTATCAAGTGTCTATACCCGAAATTGGCACGGTAAAAGCCTGTTCAACGCCCATCGTGATGTTGACTAGCAACAATACGCGTGAGCTTGGGGATGCGTTGAAACGCCGCTGCTTGCACCTGTATATTCCTTTCCCCGACACTGAGCTGGAAAGTCGTATTTTGGCTGCTCAAGTGGATAATTTAGACGCCCAGTTACGAGAGCAAATTGTGGCGCTGATTGCCAAGCTACGCGACATGCCTTTGAAGAAATCCCCCGCGGTTAGCGAAACGATCGATTGGGCGAGGGCGCTACTGCTTTTGAACGTTGAAGAGCTTGACCCGCACTGGGTTAAAGAAACGCTTAACCTACTGTTAAAATTTCAGGATGACATCGAGTTAGTCGAGCCAGAGATCACCAATTTGCTCAAAGGGTTGGCTTAAGTGCGTTTTATCGCTGATTTTATTGGTGCACTGCGTGAAGCGGGTTTGCCTATATCCCCGGCCGAATCGTTAGATGCGATAAAGGCGATTGGGCTGTTGGGGCTTGGGTCGCGAGCAACAGCCAAATCCGTATTGGCGCTCACGCTAGTGAAGCGCCAACAAGACCAAGCCACGTACCACGAATTGTTTGAGTTGTATTTTGCTAATATCGAAAATGAGAAAGACGGCGACGACGGTACGCTTGAATCGCTAGCAGCGACAGACAAGCAGCAAAGACAAAATCAAGAAAACGCTGAGGCAAAAGGCGAGTCGGCAGCTACTGCTAGCTCTGCATTAGGTCAGTCACTCGCACAACAACAAGATATGGCGTTAGCCATTGCACAAGCGGCGAAAGCCGAAGATCTATCTTCTATTGTTTTCTTTACTCAAAAAAATCACTTCGCTTACAAAATAATGCAACGCCTTGGGGGGAATGAATTAAGCGCTGAACTTCGCGCTACGCCAGATAGCCCAGAACAAAAAAGACTGCAAGATCAACTAACACAAGCCCGTGCACGTTTGCTTGAGCAAGTGAAAGACTATGTAGAGCAGCAATACCTTATTTTCGCTCGGCACAAGGGGGCGAAGTTTCGTGAAGATCACCTACAGCAAGCAAAATTAAGCCAACTTGAGCATACCGATTACGCACTAATGCAGCGCTTAGTGCAAAAGGCGGCGCGCAAACTAGCCACCCAACACAGCCGTAGGCGCTTAACACGTAAGCGCGGGCAATTAGATGTTCGTAAAACCATTGCGGCAAATGCAGCGTTTGATGGTGCCTTGTTTCACACTCGCTGGAAGGCAACGCGCGTAGAGCGACCTAAAATCATGGTGATTTGTGATGTCAGTGGTTCAGTGAGTCGCGTGGCGCGTTTCTTGTTATTGTTTTTGTATTCACTGCAAGACGTTATCCCCAAAGTACGCTCGTTCGTGTTTGCCTCAGATATGATTGAAGTCACCACGCTATTACAACAAGAAGACATAGAATCTGCACTGGAAAAAATTATGCAACGTTGGGGCGGCCTGTCGACCGATTATGGCAAGGCGCTGGCAGGCTTTCAGGATCAAGCCCTAACCAGTATCGATAAAAAAACCACGGTTATTTTGCTCGGAGATGCACGCAATAACGACGGGGATGGGCGCACCGACATTTGGCAAAAAGTGTATCGCCAAAGTAAACGGGTGCTGTGGCTAAACCCAGAGCAACACAACAGCTGGGACACGGGCGATTCAATCATGTCTGAGTATTCGCCTTGGTGTAGTAGCGTTGAGCCATGCCGTAACCTGAAAGATATTGAAGGTATATTTGGTCGAATTTTAAAGTATTCGTAATAGGCTAAGCCTGCGTTCTAGTGTCCGTTGGGCGCAAACGCTGGCGATATTCCCTCGGGGTAACATCTGTCAAAGACTTAAATACCTTCGAAAATGAGCTGATATCCCGATAACCCACACCCATTCCAATGGTTTTAATGCTGTCTTGGGTATTGCCCAAGCGGTGCTTAGCGGCTTCTATTCGCAGTCGTTGTAAATAGCGAGAGGGTAGCTCACCGGTTGCTTTTTGAAAGCGGCGAATAAAGGTGCGTCTGCTCATGCCAATTTGATTAGCCAACGCTTGTAGCTCAACGCTTTGGGTAAAATGCTCGTCTAGCCAGTCTTGTGCCCGGTGAATACCCACGTCTCGATGCTGACGAAACCCCGCGATATTGATCAAATTTAAATCATAAGTACGACGACTATCAAAGCTGATGTCTCGGGCCAAGCCAGCAGCAATGGATGCGCCGCAAAACTTCTCAACCAAGTGTAAGCTTAAATCCATCGACGCATTTTGCCCGTTTGAGCTATAAATTCTGGCATGCTCAACACTGGCTTGGTTAGCCTGCCACTGCACCTTTGGGTATCGCCGTTCGAACTCGCGCAAATGTCGCCAATAGGTAGTGGCGCGTCCGCCATCTAGCAGCCCCGCTTCTGCCGCCCAAAAAATACCGCTGTTAACCCCTGCTATGCGTGCTCCCTTTGTATGTTGTTTAGCCAGCCACGGGGGAATGCTTGGATATTGCTCGGTAAGATGCTGAAAATCCCCCCAGTAATGGGCCAGCATGATCAGGTCATATGGCTCATCACTAATAACGGCATCACCTTGAATTGACTGCCCGCCATACAGTTGCACTGGCTGGCTATCAGCACTTACCAAATCGCAGTGAAACTGCTGATCCTTAGGGCGGCGCAAATTAACGCTGTGAAATAACTCCATTGAGCCATACACAGTGGACGCCCAAGCGCCGTTAAAAATCAGTAAGGCTACCCGCCATTTTGCCTCTGCCACAGTATTCACTCCGCTTTGTTATATATCCGCCATTGGCTGAGAGCATCATTTTTGCATACGTGTTATTTGGCACATATGCCAGATTAAGTGGCATTTTACCCTAAGTACAAAAAGAAGGAAGGGGCGTACAGTAGTGGTATGCAGTATTAAAATGCGGTGGCTACTTATTAGCTACAAATGATCAATTGAACGAGGATGCAGCAAGTGGATATTACCTTTTCGGCTGAGGAATTAGCCTTTCGTGACCAAGTGCGCGAATTTTTAGCAGAGAATTGGACCGAAGATTTAGCACGCAGAATCCGTGGTGAAGATGAAGAGTTCAAAGCGGCGCAAATCGAGTGGCAGAACAAACTAAACGACAAAGGCTGGTTAGCCCCAGGCTGGCCTGTAGAGCATGGCGGTGTTGCTTGGTCAGTGACTGAAAACTTCATTTTTGAGACCGAGCGTTCACTCGCAGGCGCCCCTGATGTGGTGCCTTTTGGCCTAAAAATGGTTGCACCGGTTATTTATGGCTTCGGTAACGACGAACAGAAAAAACGCTTTTTACCTCGCATTCTTAAAAGCCAAGATTGGTGGTGTCAAGGTTACTCAGAGCCAGGTGCAGGTTCTGATTTAGCCGCACTAAAAACCAAAGCAGAATTAGACGGTGATGACTACATTGTTAACGGCGCTAAGGTGTGGACTACCTACGCCCAATACGCCGACTGGATTTTCTGTCTCGTGCGCACCGACTCATCAGGTAAGCGTCAAGACGGTATCAGTTTCTTACTGATTGATATGAAAAGCCCAGGCATTACCGTGAATAAAATCTCCTCCATTGACGATCATCACAGCTTGAATGAAGTGGTGTTCGACAATGTGCGCGTTCCCGTGGCTAATCGCATCGGCGAGCAAGATAAAGGGTGGACCTACGCCAAAGCCTTGTTAGCACATGAGCGTACTTCAATTGCTGCTGTGGCTGACTCAAAGCGCCGTTTGCGTGACTTGCGCAAGTTACTCAGTGAAGAAATCAGCGGCGGGCGTCCACTGATCGAAGACGTGCAATTCCAAAATCGCTTGTCGAACACAGAAATAGAGTTGATGGCATTGGAATACACCGAGCTTCGCGTTCTGGCGTCAACAGCAGATGGCAAAGGGCCGGGCGTGGAATCTTCGTTGCTAAAAATTAAAGGTACCGAAATTCAACAAGCTATCCAACAGATGTACATGGACTTAGCGGGTTATTACAGCGGTGTGCTACACGGCGATGAAACCGCTGAAAGTATTGGTCACGCCTTTGGTCACGACGCAAGAAAAGCATATATGTACGGACGAGCCGCCACTATCTACGGTGGGTCAAACGAAGTGCAGAAAAACATTACCGCTAAATACGTACTGGGTCTTTAATCATGAATTTTAATTTATCTGAAGAACAAAACATGCTCAAAGACAGCGTTGCGCGCTTTGTGCAAGACGAATACGACTTTGAAGCACGCCGCAGCAATGCCGCCAATGCATTAGGGTTTAATCCTGACAATTGGCAAACTTTCGCAGAGTTGGGTTGGTTGTCTATTCCATTTGAAGAAGCTTACGGTGGTTTTGGTGGTGGTCCCACTGACGTCATGGCCGTTATGGAAGAAATGGGCAAAGGCCTAGTGGTTGAACCGTTTGTGGCAACCGTGCTGATGTTCGGTGGTTTATTGAGTAAAAGCGGCAACGCAGCTCTGAAAGATGCGAATATTGAAAAGATCATTGATGGCTCACTGCAAGGCGCATTTGCTTATGTTGAGCGTCAAAGCCGTTTTGAACTAGCGGACGTGAAAACCCAAGCAAAGCGTGACGGTGATGACTTTGTACTCAGCGGTGAAAAAACCGTTGTGTTCAATGGTGCAGCCGCCAACAAGATGATTGTGTCAGCCAGAACCTCAGGCGAACAGTGCGATGAAGCAGGTATCACTCTGTTTTTGATTGATGCAGATGCACCGGGTTTACAACGTACGGCTTACCGCTTAATGGACGGTCAGTTAGTCGCTAACATTAAACTCACCGATGTACGCGTAGCGGCAAACCACGTCGTTGGTGAAGTCGACGATGGTTACCAGCTGATAGATGCTGTGGTTAGCGACGTGACGATTGCCCTGTGTGCAGAAGCTATGGGTATTATGCAAAAGCTCAATACCACCACCATTGAATACACTAAAACGCGTCAACAATTCGGTGTGGCGATCAGTAGCTTTCAAGCGTTGCAACATCGCATGGTGGATATGTTTATGGCGGGCGAACAAGCCAAGTCTATTTTATACCGCGCGGTGTGTGCGGCAGAAAGCGGAGCCGAAGATTTAGCTAAAAATATCGCTGCACTGAAAGTGATGATTGGGCGCAACGGTAAATTGATTGGTGATGAAGCCATTCAATTGCATGGCGGTATGGGGTTAACGGATGAGTTAGATGTAGGCCATTACGTTAAGCGCCTGATGATGATTAACACCACCTTCGGTGATGCAGATTATCAGCAACAGAAGTTTAACCGTTTAGCTTATACAGACTAACGGTTTATTTTTAGAGTCGATGTTAAAGCCAGCTGACATAGCTGGCTTTTTTGTTTTTACTATATGGATTTATAAGCTGCGCTTCGCTTATTTATGGCCTGCGGCCAGATAGCACAGCTGCGCTTCGCTTACCAGCATCCATGCTGGATATGACAGACCATCCATGGTCAGCCAGTCACTTCTTTCCAACAGCCGAAAGAAGTAACCAAGAAAGGCCGCCCTCCAGCAAACTTCCAAAACCGCTAAAAGCCACGCCTTTTTTGTCATACCGGCGTGAGGAAACATCCCGGCAACTGCTCCTGCGTTGCTTTACCTTTCTGCTTCCTTGCAGATCGCTTGTGAAGCACTTCGCTAACTTAGCTCTTCGAAAACGTATAATACAAAGCTGAGTTTAAACCCCTCCTTGGTGGCTCTCCCCATAACGGAGTTACAGCTTCGCCATCCATGGCGGCTCGTTCACCCGATAGGAGCGATGCTCCTAAAATCCTCGGCTTCATCCTTGTCTGGCCATCTGACAAGTCACGGCTTTTACACGGAAAGTGTGAGTCGCCTATTGATTCGCTACGCTCACTAAAGCATGCGCTTCGTGTACAGAGTAAGATCTTGGAACTACCCTGTATTCCCATAAGTGAAAAGCAAAAAACTGGAAAAATTCAACCTGTACCCTAGGTTACCGATTATGCTAAAAAAGACATGCATTGAAAGACGGAAATTCTAAAGATAATAATATTATTATTTGTCTTTAAATCGCGTGCATTTGAGGAGGTTCAATGACTGATCATTTAGGTTCTTGTCTTTGTGAAACGGTCAGCTTTGCGATAAAAGGAGAGTTTGACAGTTTTTATTTGTGTCGTTGTCACCGCTGCCAAAAGGATACAGGTTCGGCTCATGCGGCAAATTTATTCTCACAGTCCGCAGAATTGGTCTGGCTGTCGGGTTTACATGCAGTGACTTCATTTGCGCTCCCTAATACTCGTCACAGTAAAAGTTTTTGTAAGCTCTGCGGTTCAGCACTGCCAAATACCCATATTGCAGGCTTGCTCATTGTACCAGCAGGGTGCCTAGACACTGAAATTTCCATGTCACCGACTGCCCAAATTTTTTCAGCCAGCAAAGCTTATTGGGATACTGAGTTAGAGGGAATCATAGTGTTCGACGGATTACCGGAGTGAGCAGCCATTACATGACCTAGTGATTTAATAATTCATCCGGTAGTTTACAAAAAGGTTCGAGCAAGGAGCGGGTTGTTCGACGCTATTTTTTATATTCAATCGAGGTAACGTACCAGTCTTTGTAGCCGGTGGGGGTTTTGACACTGGCGACATCATCTACTTCTTTCTTGATTAACGCTCTGGCCATGGGGGAGTCGATAGAAATGTAGCCTTTAGCATCGCCGTAGATTTCTTCTGGACCGACAATGCGAAATTGCTTTGTTTCGCCTTCATCGTTTTCAATCTCTACCCAAGCACCAAAGAATACTTTACCCGCTTGCTGAGGGGAGTAATTAACGATTTGTAATTCAGGCAGGAGCTTGCGTAGGTAGCGAACGCGTCTGTCGATTTCTCGCAACTTTCGCTTGTTGTATTGGTAATCCGCATTTTCACTTCTGTCACCCAAGCTGGCTGCCCATGTGACGATTTTAGTGATCTCTGGGCGTTGTTTTAGCCACAGTTCATCATGCTCGTCGTTGAGTTTTTTGTAGCCTTCAGGGGTAATGAGTTTTGTTTTCAATGCTTGTCCTTTTAAAACAGATACTTGTAATTAGACGCGAGAAAAATTGCGATATGGTATGCGATCCTCTTAAAGCCAGCAGGAATAAAAACCATTTTGTTAGCGCAATTTATTACAAAAATATGACCTTTGCCAGCTTCTGTTTTTATCGACTTTAGTCTAGTCTTAAGTCATCAAATAGTTAACACGCAGCCGCGATAGTTAGCTGTCTGATTAGATCAAATTTACCCTTATTTTTTGGTGCTAAGGTAGGGCATCTGCAGAGATACAGCATACCAAATTCAAAAAATTACCCGGATATTCTGGGCCAAATAACCCTTTCGAAGGGTAGAAAACCGAGGGAATAAGGTTCAGCAAGGAAAGAGGCTGATGAGTAAAGAAAAAACCGAACATCAATGATGTTCGGTTTTTTTATGTCTGTGCATTTATTACCTATATAGCACTAAACCCGGGGGGCTTATTCAGCAGCACCTTCAGCAGAAGCAACATCTAATAGCTCTACTTCAAATACTAGCGTTGAATTAGGCGTAATTTTTCCAGTCGCGCGCTCGCCGTAAGCCAGCTCAGATGGAATGAAGAATTTGAACTTAGAGCCCACTTTCATCAACTGCACACCTTCGGTCCAACCAGGAATGACGCGCGAAAGAGGGAAGGTTGCTGGCTCGCCGCGGCTATAAGATGAGTCAAACTCAGTGCCATCTAGCAATGTGCCTTTGTAATGTACGGTTACAGTGTCTTCAGCAGTAGGAGATGCACCTTCGCCTTCGCTCATGACTTCGTACTGTAAACCTGAATCGGTCACTGTTACGCCTTCACGCTCTGCGTTTTCAGCAAGGAATTTCTCGCCATCAGCAATGTTTGTTTCTGCTTTTGCATCAGAAATAGCTTTTTGCTTTTCACGTGAAGCCGCTTCCATAGCTAATGTAAGCGTTTGAATCTCTTTCATATCAAGCTGAGACTGACCCTGTAGCGCCGCTACAAATCCTTTAACCACTAAGTCTTTATCGAGGTTAACGTCTAGTGCTTCTTGTTCATTCATTTTTTGCTCGATGAACTGTCCCACGCTCGCGCCCATTGCATAAGCTTGCTGCTGTGCTTCTGTTTCAAGCTTTTGCTCTTCAACTTTTAGTAAATCCGTGTCTTGTTGACCACAGGCGGTAAGGCCAATGGCTGAGGTAATTAGAATCGCGATAGCGGTTTTTTTCATTTACTTCTCCCCTGAGATAATATGTGTCGAATACGTGACTTGTGAAGTGTTTCAACTTGATAAAGCGCTTATACTAAACGCCCTGAGTGAAAAGAGAAACCCAATTAGGAACAATCCATTGACCGTCTTGTTACGATTAAGTTTAATTTTATTATTGCTAACTGGCTGTAGCGGGCAATCGTCAACACCAGTAACCTCGTGGCGACATGCTGATGATGGCGCCTATGCCGCTGATATATCAGCGGATGCGTCGCTAGCTGTGGTGTCGAGCGTTACGGGGGGCATAGCGGTTTGGGACCTGAAAAAAAATGAAAAACGCTACACTTGGCAGCACCAAGGCGAGGGAAATAATTTAGTCGCTAATGTACACATCGCTTTTGATAATAGTTATGTGGTGACATCTGACCGTGACGCCTTTGCCCTTTGGAATGTGGCCAGTGGCGAGCCAGAAGGCTTCTGGCGTATCAATGAGTCAAGTATTCGTGATGTGGCGGTATCAAACCAAGGGCGGGGGATACTGGTTGGCCGAGGCAATGGTAAGGTAATGTTTTTTGAGCCCAAAACCGGTCGGCGTTTAGAGTTTTTAGGGCATCAAGAAAAAGTGAACAGTGTGGATTTGTCTCCTAATGGTTTTTACGCCCTTACCGGTGGCAATGATTACACTGCTTATCTGTGGGATACCCGAACAGGTCAGGTTATTCATAGTTTCACCCATTCAAGTCGCGTGACCAAAGTGGCGTTAGACGATGAAGGGCGCTATGGCTTTACCGCCGATAGTAAGCGTGATGCTAGGGTGTGGGACTTAGTCACAGGTGAAGAAGTGAGTAATTTGCATTACCTTGCCCGGCAGAAAATATTCAGCAGCGCCGCGTTTTCAAAAGACGGCCAGTACTTGTTAACGGGCTCACCCGCTAAGCGATTAAATTTGTGGCGCGTGACCGATGGAAAAGAAATACAAGAATGGCAGGTGTCACCCAGAGAAGGTAGCCGTCCGCAGACCGCAGTGGTATACGGGGTGGGATTTGCTAAAGACAATCAAATTGTGACAGAAAGCAGCAGTGGTTTAGCTGAGTTTTGGCAAATAAATCAGTAATTAGAGTAGGTTATGCAACACATAGAAGCAGATATAGAGCAGCTACAAATGAAGGTGGCTTTTCAAGAGGACACCATAGAAGAACTAAACAAAGCCTTGATTAAGCAACAGAAGCAACTCGAACTATTAGAGTTTCAGTTGTCTCATGTCATTAACAAGGTCAAAGAAATTGATGTGCCCAGCGGCGATTCACAAGAAGTTGAACCGCCGCCACCGCATTACTAGAGGCTAAACGATAACTGATTTCTGCCAAAGTAAACGCCGTTATTCGGGTTTAAATACGCCAATCACGTTTTCGCTTTGGCGAGAGGCTTGCGTCACTTCTTTATCAGTTTGGGTTTGTTGATAATGGCACTGTACACATTCCATCTTTTCAACATTGTTCTCGAAGTAAAGCATCAGTGTATCCATGCTTTTACATTGAGGGCAGGTGGCCCCAGCGATAAAACGCTTTTTAATTTTCGTCGTCATAATCAAGAGGATTTCTTCGGTCAGTCATCTTGCTATCATACCGCAATCGACCGACTATGTTATCCGTCAATAGGCATTCATGATCCAAATTTCTGATTTATCCCTTATGCGTGGCAACAAAACCTTGCTACATGAAACCAATGCAGTGCTGTACCCAGGGCATAAAGCAGGTCTTATCGGTGCAAATGGCTGTGGAAAATCCAGCTTGTTTGCGCTTATTCGGGGAGAATTACACCCTGAGCAAGGCGAGTGCAATATCCCTAAAGACTGGCAGGTCGTATCCGTTGCCCAGGAAACCCCAGCGGTTGAGCGCTCAGCCCTTGATTATGTGATTGACGGCGACAAGCTATACCGCCGCTTACAGGCAGAATTGCGTGCAGCGGAAGACGCCCATGATGGCGTTATAATCGCCGCGCTACACGGCCAATTAGACCATGCAGGTGCTTACGATATTGAATCCCGCGCGGCCACCATATTAGCAGGCTTAGGTTTTGCGAATGACGCTATTGCCCGTCCGGTCACCGCGTTTTCAGGTGGTTGGCGTATGCGTTTGAACTTGGCGCAAGCACTTTTATGCCATTCAGACTTATTACTGCTTGATGAGCCCACCAACCACTTAGATTTAGACGCTGTCATTTGGCTTGAAAAGTGGTTGCAGCGCTACGCTGGCACCTTGTTACTGATATCTCACGATAAGTCCTTTTTGGATAGCACAGTGAACGAAATTATCAGCGTTGAGCAACAGCAACTAGTTAGCTACACAGGTAACTACGATGCCTTCGAGCGCCAACGTGCAGAGCGCTTGCGCTTACAGAACCTACAGTTTCAGAAGCAACAAGATAAAATTGCCCATTTAGAGTCGTTTATCAATCGTTTCGGTGCTAAAGCGAGCAAGGCCAAGCAGGCTCAAAGTCGTGTGAAGCAACTGGAGAAAATGGAAACTTTATTGCCAGCGCTTGCCGCTTCACAGTTTAGTTTTGAGTTTTTTATGCCGCCCAAATTACCTAACCCACTGGTAAAAATGGAGCAGGTACGACTGGGGTACGACGACACAATTATCTTGGAAAAACTGCATCTTAATTTAGTGCCCGGTAGCCGAATTGGGCTACTTGGTAGAAATGGTGCGGGTAAATCAACGTTAATTAAACTACTTGCTGGGGAAAAAGAGCCCATGCAAGGCATTTACGAAACCTCAGCGGGTTTGCGCATTGGCTATTTTGCTCAGCATCAATTGGAATATTTGCGCGCTGACGACTCAGCTCTCGCCCATATACAGCGCCTCGATCCAAAAGCCACCGAACAAAGTCTGCGGGATTATTTAGGCGGCTTTGGTTTTAGGGGGGACGATGCCCTAGGACGTGTGGCACCCATGTCGGGGGGGGAAAAAGCGCGCTTAGTGTTGGCGCTAACTGTGTATCAAAAGCCTAACTTGTTGCTACTCGATGAGCCTACCAACCATTTAGACTTAGACATGCGCCATGCGCTGAATATGGCCCTTCAGGGGTTTGAAGGGGCAATGGTGTTGGTGTCTCACGATCGATATTTACTTACATCGGTTTGTGATGACTTTTATTTGGTGGATAACCAGCAAGTCACTATGTTTGATGGGGACTTAGATGATTATCGTGATTGGTTGCTAAAATCAGACCGAGAAAAACAATCAGCCGATAAGTTGGCGACAGCCAAAGGTGTTGCTGACAAAGAAGGCGCTGAGAACAAAGAGCCAAAGCTAGATCGTAAGATTATTAAGCGCTTAGAGGCTGAATTTAGGCAAGCGACGCAATCTCTGCGCAAAACGGTGCAAACCCAAGAGAAAAAAATGGCCGAGCTTGAAGCCAAACTTGAAGGCATAGAGCAAAAAATGGCAGACCCAGATATTTACAATGCCGATAAAAAAGCCGAGTTAAAAGTGCTATTAGCAGACCAAGCGAGTTGCAAAGTTGCCCAAGAAGAAGCAGAAATGCTGTGGCTAGATGCCCAAGAGCAAATTGAAGCCAAACAGGCCGAATTTGATGCTCAGGTGACGGGTTAGCTCGCTATCGAAAATCGGTGAATACAGAAGGAGAAAAGGATGTCTCAGCAACTGGAAACTGACAGGCTCATATTGCGAAACTGGAAGGCAAGCGACTATGAGCCATTCTACGCGTTAAATTCTGACCTTGAGGCCATGCGTTATTTCCCTTCCCCCTATACTCGGGCGCAAAGCGATCACTTAGCGGACAAATGCCAATCTTTGATTCAGCAGCGAGGGTGGGGTTTGTGGGCGGTGAGTGAGAAAGAGGGTGAGGCGTTTATTGGCTTTGTGGGTTTGCATACGCCAAATGCAAACATGCCGTGCTCCCCTTGTGTTGAGATAGGCTGGCGTCTGCTTCCTCAATATTGGGGTAATGGCTTCGCCACTGAAGGGGCGAAAAAGGCGTTAGAATATGCGTTTAATGAGCTGGGGCTGCCAGAGGTGGTCTCGTTTACTTCAAAAACGAATCAACCCTCTCGGGCCGTTATGGCGCGAATTGGATTGCAAGATTCACTCAATAACTTTATTCACCCAGATATTGCCCCTGAACATCCGTTAGCGGAACATGTTTTATATCACATCACCCGAAATGCTTGGCTTGAGCAAACAAGTCAAAGCGGCAAGTGAGCGATTAGTTAACTGCCTGATACAAGATCTGCGCAAAGGCATTAGCTGCCGGTGACGATGGCCGGTCACGGTATTCTAGCTGGTACAAAGGCCGAGACAACAGCTTGCTTTTTTGAGTAGAAATTACCTTTAATTTTTTCAGCGCAAGTAAATCTTCGGTGACAACTTGGGGCAATAACGCCACTCCCATTCCTTGAGTGACGCCACGAGCTATCGCCTCATTACTGCCTAGTTGCATACTGTCATTCACTGCTATGCCTTGTTCGGCCAATAGCGAAAATGACATTTGCCGGGTGCCCGAGCCAGGCTCCCGCAGCAACCAGCGTTGCTCGCTTAGCCATTTTTCTTTGTTATCTGTGGGTTTCAAGGAGCTTGAATACACAATACTCATGGGGTCGTCTTGCCAATGCTGGCTGCTAATGTGTGGGTCGCTTGCACTCCCTTCCACCAATGCAAAGTCAATGGTGCAGGCCAGTAATGCCTGTTCAATTTGCGCGGTATTGGCTACTTGCACTTCTACTTTAATTTTCGGGTATTGTTGATTAAAACGGGCTAGATAAGGCGCTAACCAGTAACCGGCTATAGTGGTGCTGGCGCCTATAACCAGAGTGCCTTGTTTTAATCCTGTGCGTGCTCTTACGTCCTCAAGTGCCGCTTGTTCAATCGCAAAAATACTGCGGGCATGATTAAACAAGCTCTGCCCACCTTGGGTTAAAGCTAACTTCTTTCCTTTAGCTGCTCGCTCAATGAGTTGCATACCCAGTTGATGTTCAAGCTCTTTGAGTGCTTTTGAAACCGCGGGTTGGCTAATATAAAGCGCCTCAGCCGCTTGGGAGAAACTGCCCAAATGAGCAACGCTATGAAAAACCCTGAGCGCATGTAAATTCATATTAATTAACCTTTAGTTATCAATTCATGATTTATATGTATTGGAGTTATATTTTGACGCTGCCTATCATCAAGTCAACTTTTAATCAGGTACTACACCCATCGATAGGAGTAGCTTTATGTTCGAGGCAGTTAAGCGTTTTTTCATTACGGGGCAAGATGGTACCTCAAGCACACGCCATCATTATAGCGATTCACGCTGGTGGTTAGGTTTAGTCTTAGTAACAAGCATCGCGTTTATCGCCACTTATCTGAGTCATGTTTCCTTTGTTCAACATCTTGGCTTGAGCGCGCTAACCATAGGCATTGTGTTGGGGATTATTGTTGGTAACACTTTGTTCTCGAGCATGGCCACGCACACTGATATAGGCGTAGATTACGCCAAAAGTACCTTATTAAAAGCCGGTGTGGTGTTGTTTGGTTTTCGGATTACCTTCGCACAAGTGGCGGGAGTCGGCTGGCAAGGGTTAATTACTGACATCGCCATACTGAGCTTAACTTTTTGGCTGGCAGTGCAACTTGGTAAACGGGTATTTAAGTTAGACGAGCAAACCACCATTTTGATTGGTGCCGGCAGCGCTATTTGCGGTGCAGCGGCGGTGATGGCTACAGAGCCTGTGGTAAAAGCTCAAGCGCACAAGGTTTCAGTCGCAGTCGCTACCGTGGTGGTGTTTGGCACCTTGAGCATATTTGTTTATCCCATTGCCCAAGGTCACTTAGGCCTTAGTGAACATGCATACGGTATTTTCGCTGGTTCAACGATTCACGAGGTGGCGCAAGTCGTGGCGGCAGGCAGTGCTGTTAGCCCTGAAGCCGCTAACGCGGCGGTGATTGAGAAAATGCTCAGGGTGATGATGCTTGCCCCGTTTTTAGTGCTGTTATCGCTGTGGCAAAGCAACAAGCGCGCTACGGGCAAAGTGGTCGACGGAGCTAGCTCACAGGGCGACAGTGGTAAAAGCAACATCATGATCCCCTGGTTTGCCCTACTATTTATTGTTGCTAGTGGGATTAATTCTAGCCAGTTGGTTTCACCTGATATTACCGAGCAAGTTGTGCATTTAGACGGCGTGTTACTTACCATTGCCATGGTGGCGTTAGGGCTTCGAACGCACATAGGCGCAATCCGCCAAGCTGGCGTAAAACCCTTGCTACTAGCAAGCTGTCTGTTTTTGTTCTTAACCCTAGGCGGATATGGGCTGAATTTAGTGATAGCTCAGTGGTTATAGCTAATATAACAACGCGTAATTGAACCACTCGCAATATCAAGAACGGACGTTTTACCCAAAGAGTCAGCATTTTATGTCATCCATAAAACGCTGACTCACAATCCAATTACTGAGCTTTTAAGCGTAGCTTCGCACCTTGGGTAAGTTGCTGATGGCTAATAAATGCCTTACTTAGCGGATCGCCATTAAGAGAAGGCTGTGTTTGTCCTTGGCCCAAAGGGGTTATGATCAGGGTTTTGCCTGCATAATATTTTGAATCGAGGTGAATGGTCACTTCGTCGAACGCTGTACTCGCTAGGGCATAGTCCATGTCCCCAGGAGAGACAGGGTAAATGCCTAACATGCTAAAGACTAACCATGCTGACATAGTGCCCGCATCGTCATTGCCGGGCAGCCCAACCGGTTGATTGGTAAAGTACTTCGCTATCAGCCTTTTTACATGCTGCGCGGTGTTATGCTCTTGGCCTTGCACGTAGTTAAATAGGTAAGGGTAAGTAATGTCGGGTTCGTTACCCATATCGAAGTTGTTGGTATCGAAGGTGGCGTTTAATGCAGCTATAAAAGCACTGTCACCACCATTTAACGCGATTAAACCTGGCATATCAAAAGGCACATAAAAGCGGTAATTCCATGCATTGCCTTCAATGTAACCCGGTGCGGGTTCAAAGTTACGCCCTAACTCGGGGTCGTAAGGGGTTAACCAGTCACCACTGCGTTTTTTCGGGCGCAGCATGCCAGTACTTTTATCAAATAAAGTTTTATAGTTCTGTGCTTGGGCCAGGTATTTTTGCGCATCTTGGTCGCGACCTAAACGTTTTGCAAGCTGACCTAGAGCGAAGTCCGCCACGTAATATTCAAGACTGGTAGACACGCTACCGTCGAACGGCTCTTCGTCATCAACAGGCACATACCCTAAATTCAGGTAGTCTGGGTTCTCAGGGCGAATAGGGTTGTTTTCTACCGTGTCTGCGGATTTTTGCATGGCTTGGTAAGCCAGCTCTACATCAAAGGTGTGTACGCCGCGTAAATAGGTGTCAGCAATCATGGCGGTAGCTGGGTCACCGACCATGGTTTGGGTTTCCATGCTGAGTAACTCCCACTTGGGTAACCAACCACTTTCTTGATACATACTAAGAGCAGAATCAACCATTTGTGATTGGATTTCAGGGTAGACCAAACTTAGCAATGGATGCAGGTTACGACTCGTGTCCCACAGTGAATATACCGAATAGCGGTTTTTACCCTGCGTATTGCCCACTTTCGCCGTGTGTTGCTGGCTCATGATCGGGTACTCGCCGTTCACATCTTGAATGATACTAGGGTGAATTAAACTGTGATACAGGCCAGTGTAAAGCAGCGTTTTGTTATGCTCGCTACCTTGTACTTCGATGCGTGAGAGTAAGCCATTCCAAGCGTCTTGGGCGTCTTTGCGGGTGCGATCAAAGGCAAAGTCGGGCTGTTCAGTGTTTAGGTTCTGCCGCGCGTTTTCGATGCTGACATAAGAAATACCTACCTTGACTTCAACTTGCTCGTTAGCCTGTGTATCGAAACGCATGTAAGCACCGATATTGTCACCGCTCATAACGCGCTGATAGTTCGGATAAGGCTTGATGCTGTTATTGTGCTGCATCCATTCGCCTTCCACCCCTGTGAACGCTGGCATTTTCTTAAACGTGCCCAAGGCTTTGGCTGGTTTACTAAAACGTGCTACGAAGTACACAGGGCGTACGTCTTGGGGGTTATAGCAAAACGTGCCTACCGTGCGAGAGCCTTCAATTTCTTGCTCAGACACAACCTTGAGGGAGCCGCCGGTTTCGTTGGTCAAGCCTAGGCCCAAATTAACAATGATATTGCTTTGGCCTGCGGGAAAGGTGTAGCGGCTTAGGCCTGTACGCAATGCGCTGGTGGCTTCTGCCTTGATGCCATATTTATCGAGTGTGGTTTGGTAGTAGCCCGGACTTGCCTGCTCATTCGAATAGGTTGAGCCGTATTGCTGGGGGTCTAATTCTAAATTGCCTGCGGTGGGCATGATATTAATGACCCCTAACTCTGGGCAACCAACCCCGCTTAAATTCACATGGGTAAAACCAGTCAAAAATTTATTTTCGTGGATGTATACGCGTGAATTCCACGCGGCATCTTTTTCAAACTCATTCAGTTTTTTGTGTTCGAACGCAACGTTAAAAGGCGCAACCGATGTGAGTGCATGAGGGTACTGCGCCCCCGGATGGGTCGCCCCGAAATTAGAGGTGCCAATAAACGGGTTAACATACTCGGCAGGTGTTTTTTGCGATGTTTCCCCTGTAACTTCGCTAAGCGTTTTAGCAACTGAACAGCCGACACCGGCCAAAGTAAGCGCAGCAACTGCCATATTGACTAATATTTTCATTTTGGCTGGGCTCCCATTTCAAATACCAAATTTCCGCCGGCTAATATATCACTGTGACGGATAAAGAATTGCTGCAAAGGCTGACCATTTAGGCTCACGCTTTGAACATACACGTTCTCTTTCGATTGATTGAGCGCTTGCACGCTAAAGGTTTTGCCATTTTCTAAATGAATCTTGGCAGAAGAAACTTCTGGGCTACCTAACACATATTCCCCTGATACCGGGTTAACCGGATAAAAGCCTAATGCGCTGAATAGGTACCATGCCGACATTTGGCCTGCATCCTCATTACCCGACAAGCCATCCGGGGCGGTATGATAAAGCTCGTCCATCACTTGGCGTACGTATTTTTGTGTTTTGTAACCCTTGCCAACGTATTGATAGAGGTAAGGCACATGGTGGCTTGGCTCGTTGCCATGCACATACTGACCTATGTAGCCTGAAATCCACTCGGGGAACTCGCCCACGGTTTGCTCGGCTTCGAACATCGCATCCAGTTGAGCTTCAAACGGCGCCGCACCGCCCATTATATCGATTAACCCAGTGACATCTTGTGGCACAAAGAAGCTGTATTGCCAAGCGTTGGCCTCGCAGTAGTCCTCTGGATGGTAGGCATTCGGGTCGAAATCGCTGCGAAACTCACCATTTACGCTTTTGGCACGCATAAACTGGCTTTGTGGGTCGAACAGGTTACGATAGTTTTGTCCTCGTGATTGGTACGTTTGAGATACCTCATTTTCACCTAAGGAACTGGCCAACTGAGCAATCGCCCAATCATCAAAGGCGTATTCCAAGGTTAGCGATACGTTCCAACTACGCTCTTCAAAGGGCACATAGCCCAATGCTTGATAACTCTCTAAACCGAACTCATTTTGAGTGGCGCTTTGTATAGCTGCTGCGAGTACTTCTTCCCCGCTGGCGTCTAGCAGGCCTTTGAAATAGGCATCGATAAGCACAGGGACACTGTGGTAACCCATCATCATGTCTGTTTCATTGCCTTGAAAGTTCCAAACGGGTAGGCGACCTGCCACATCGTAATGCGCCATGATCGAAGCCATGAGCTCTCGGGTGCGAGTGGGTTCAACAATCGTTTTCCATGGGTGTAAGGCACGAAACGTGTCCCACAAAGAGAAGAACTCGTATCTAGGGTAGCGTTCACTTTTATGGACTTCGCCATCAGGGCCTTTATATTCCCCGTTACTGTCGGAAAACACCCGAGGTGCTAACGCAGTGTGATACATGGCCGTATAAAACTGGACCATGTCATCTTTGTCAGCGCTTATTTCTACTGTGTTAAGTTGCTCTCGCCATGCTTGCTGAGCAAGCGTTTTTACTTGTTCAAAGGTTTTATCTGGTCCTTGGGCAAGCAGGTTTTGCTTGGCGTTCTCTATGCTGACTGAGCTAATTGCGGTGCGCACCGTAACTAGCTTTTTGCTGCTGGCCTCAGAGAAATCAAAATCGAACTCCGCCGCTATATTTTCACCAGAGGCTGATTGCTCTTGGCTTATCACTCCGTTTGTGTTCAAGGTGTAGCGGTCAATCGGCTGTGAAAATTGGCTGTAAAAGAACACGCGCTGATCGCTAGCCCAGCCAGTGGATTTGCGGTAACCAGCGATGGTCTTATCATTGATAATTTGAATGTGAGTCTCTAGGGTTTTATCCCAATTTCGACTGTAGCCTAAGTCTACGCGTACCACGCCCTGGGTTGCATCATCAGCAAACTGGTATTTCTGAAAACCGGTGCGAAGCCCTGCGGTTAGCTCTACATTCACCCCGTAATCATCTAAAAACACCTGATAATACCCAGGTGATGCTTGCTCATTTTGATGGCTAAAACGAGAAACAATGGTGCCATTCTCAGGGCCACCTTCGGTTTTTTCTCGGTGAAAAGGTCGGGTCAAAGGCATGAATGAAATGTCATACAAATCACCGGCCCCCGTGCCAGATAAATGGGTATGACTAAAACCAGCAATGATGTTGTCGGGATAAAAATAACCTGAAATCCAATCCCAGCCCGTGCGCCCATTGTCTGGGCTTAATTGCACCATGCCGTAAGGCACGGTAGCACCGGGATAGGTTTTGCCTTTGCCGTCAGTGCCGATAAACGGATCCACATAATCTAAGGGATCAATTGCCTGAGGCGTGTTTACGGTGGCGTCTGGAGTCGGCTGCGTACATGCGCATAACGCCAACACAGCGCCGGTAATGAATATCTGTTTCATCATGCTGGTATCCGTTTACTTTAAGCCGGTATTGCCGAGCGTGCGCAATACTTCGAAACACGCGCCCAAGGTGTGGTAGTCACACTTAGCGCCCGCAGCACTTTTCTGCTCACTGTATTTACTGTTATCTCGATGAAGTACTCTGAACCAAGCACCGTATTGATGATCAATCATATGCTCCCAGCTGTAGTCCCAGAGCGCATTGTATTGAGTGAGGTATTGCTCATCTTGGGTGACTGAAAATAACATCGCAGCTGCGGCAAAGCTCTCTGCCTGTACCCAGAAGTATTTGTCGTCGTCACACCAAGTGCCATCGGGTGCGAAACCGTAAATTAACCCACCGTGGGTGGCGTCCCAGCACTTTTCATAAGCGCGATCGAATAAGCTTTTCGCCCGCTCAACCAGTTTTTGATCTGGGGCATGGCGATGCAAAATTAACAGCAACTTGCTCCACTCTGTTTGATGGCCGGGTTGAAACCCCCAAGGACGATACAGATTTTTGGGATCGTCTTTGTTGTATTCCCAGTCCGGCTGAAAGTCAGTGGTGTAGTGTTCCCAAATCAGGCCGTCAGTTAAGTCCGCTTGGCGAAAGGCAATGTTTTCGGCAAGGGTTTGCGCCCGTGTCAGAAACACTGTCTCGCCGCTGGCTTCATAAGCCGCCAACATAGCTTCACATAAATGCATATTGGAGTTTTGACCGCGATAAGAGCTGAGTTCACCCGCTGGGCTAATTTCATCTGCGTATAAACCAAACTCAGCTTGCCAAAAACGGCTCTCAAGTTGTTGGTAGGTTTTTAGCAGCATGTCGTTGTTGGTCACAATTCCGGCTTTGCGCCCAGCAGCGTAAGCGAGCAAAACAAATGCATAGCCGTAGGCTTGCTGTGTCATGTCTTGAGGTTGGTTGTCTTGCAGAGTCCAGGCGTAACCGTCAGCATCTGTCTGCCAGTGAACCTGTTCGACGAAATCCAGACCGTGACGGGCCATGGCTAAATAATCGTCGCGCTGAAATAGCATACCTGCTGCGGCATAGTTCACCACTATACGTGTACTGCTAACCAGTTGTTTAAAGCCTGAATCAAACAGATCGCCGTTATCCATGTAGTTCTGAAAGTAACCGCCTTGGGCGTCTTTCACCCTAGGATCATAAAAATTCAAGATATCTTGGCAATGGGTCATTAAAAATGCGGGGCTGTGATAGTTCATCAATAGTTACTCGCTTATTAGGTTTGCAGCCTGTCGCCAGATTAGGCGACAGGGCTTTTCTCATTAAGTGGGATTAAAACTAGTTGGCTACAGGCGCTGGCGTAGGGGCGTCAGCACTTTTCACTCTAGAGCCAAATAGGGCGTACCATGCAATATAGACATACGCAGCAACTGGCACGATAAAGCTAAACTGAACACTCGTAACGTCGGCCACATAACCTTGAATCAAGGGCAATATTGCGCCACCAACAATAGCTTGGCACAGTAAACCTGAGCCACGTCCTGTCAGTGGGCCTAAGCCGCGAATGGCCAAGGTGAATATGGTGGGAAACATAATTGAATTGAAGAAACCGATTGAAATCACACTCCACATGGCCAAATCGCCTTGAGAATTCATGGTGGTAAATAACAAGATAATGGCTACTGCTGAATTAAACGCCAATACGTAGATAGGCGAAATAATGCGAGTTAGCGCCGCACCAACGAACCGCCCGATCATAGCTGCACCCCAGTAGTAAGAGACCATTTGGCTGGCTTGGCGTTCGTTTAGCCCAGCTATTTCAGGTTGCGAAAAGTAGTTTACCAAGAAACTACCGATGCTTACCTCAGCCCCCACGTAGAAGAAGATCGCGAGGGTACCGAAAATTAACGCTTTGTGAGACCAAATAGAATCCGTGCTTTTCACTTCTTGTTCGGTTTCATTGGTAGTGATGGTGGGTAGTTTTAAAAATTTGAAACCAATAGCTGTGGCGATCATTACGCCTGCGAGTAACAAGTAGGGTAATTGTACTGCTTTGGCGTCGATGTCTGCGTCTTCAGATGCCACCCCAACTGCGGCAAAAATCAATGCAGCACCAAACATAGGGCCAAGCGTATGACCAACAGAGTTAATCGCCTGTGCCAAGCTTAAACGGCTGGTGGCGGTTTTCTCTGGACCTAACACAGCGACATAAGGATTGGCCGACACCTGCAAAATGGTTACTCCACTGGCGAGAATAAACAAACCGAGCAAAAACACTGCATACACTTCGACTTCGGCCGCTGGATAGAACATGCCACAACCTATGGCGATGGTCACCAACCCGGTAATGATGCCGCGAATATACCCTATCTTTTCAATTAACTTACCAGCGAAAGGCGAGATAATGAAGTAGGCCCCAAAGAAGCAAAACTGAACCAGCATGGCTTGGGTATAGTTCAAGTCGAAAGCCGCTTTTAAATGCGGAATAAGAATATCGTTTAATGCAGTAATAAACCCCCAAATGAAAAACAAGGTAGTCATTGCTGCGAAGGCAAAGTGACTGTTCTTCGCGGGCTCACTTAAGGTTACGGATGATTGAGAAATCGGTCCTGCCATAATTTTTTACTCGTAAAAGGTGCCAGTAGAAACTGGCACGTTGATAAATGGGTGGATTAGTCAGCGGTCGACATTGAATAGGGCACGGCTTCTTTGCTGGTAGCCCATGACTTGTTTGGTTGGTTGGTCATATCAAAAGATATTTCACCGCCTTGCTGAATTTGCTGATGAGACAAGAAGGTCTTATCGAAAGTCTTGCCATTTAGTTTGGCCCTATTCACATAGACGTTGTCTTTGCTGTTGTTATTGCCTTTGACGGTAAAGCGTTCGCCGTTTTGTAAATGCAACGTGGCTTTGTCGAACAGTGGGCTACCTAACACGTACTCATCGCTACCGGGCGCTACAGGGTAAAAACCAAGGGCGCTGAACACGTACCAAGCGGATGTTTGACCGTTGTCTTCATCACCGCAGTAGCCATCAGGTGTGGCTGAGTAAAGCTTATCCATGATGTTGCGCACGTGATATTGGGTTTTCCACGGCTGGCCAGCGTAGTTGTACAAATAACTCATATGCTGAATAGGCTGGTTACCGTGAGCATAGTTGCCCATGTTCACGATCTGCATTTCGCGAATTTCATGAATGGTAAAGCCATAATAAGAATCGTCGAAGGTAGGTGGCATGCTGAACACGCTATCAAGCTTATTCACGAAGGCTTGATCGCCCCCCATCATGTCTTTCAAACCTGAGATATCATGAAACACAGACCAGGTGTAGTGCAGGCTATTGCCTTCGGTGAATGCATCACCCCACTTCAAAGGGTTAAACGGGGTTTGAAAACTGCCGTCTTCGTTTTTACCGCGCATCCATCCGCTTTCTTTATCAAACAAGTGTTTGTAATTCATCGCTCTTTGCTTGTACTTGGCAGCATCGTCGGTTTTACCTAAGCGCTCAGCGAGGCGATAAATATTGAAATCGGCAAAGGCGTATTCAAGGGTACGTGCTGCGTTTTCGTGAATGCCAACGTCGTAAGGCACATAGCCTAACTCGTTATAATAATCGACGCCTTCTCTACCGACTGAGCTAACCGGGCGACCTTCATCGACTTGGGCATTTTTGACTATGGCTTCGTAAAGCGTATCGATGTCGATATCGGTAATACCCTTGAGGTAGGCATCAGCAATATTTACTGCGGAGTTAGAGCCAATCATTACCCCGCGATGGCCTGGGCTAGCCCATTCAGGCAACCAACCGGATTCTTTGTAGGTATTGGCTAAGCCTTCCATTATTTGTGCGTCGAGCTCTGGGTACATTAGGGTAAAGAAGGGGAATACCGCGCGGAAAGTGTCCCAAAAGCCATTGTCGGTAAACATGTAGCCGGGCAGCACTTCACCGTTGTAAGGGCTGTAATGCACGACTTCACCCGCTTGGTTGTACTCGTAAAACTTACGCGGGAATAATAATACGCGGTAAAGCGCAGAGTAAAACGTACGTAGGTTATCTTTGTTGTCGTCGACTATTTCAATACGTGACAGCTCGTCCTGCCAATACTTATGGGCTTTTTCACGGGTGGTGTCGAAGGTGTCTTGGCCGATTTCTCGGTCTAAATTGAGCTGTGCTTGTTCAGGGCTAATAAATGACGAGGCAATTTTCACAGATACCGTTTCACCGCGTTTGGTTTTAAAACCGATAACGGCACCTACGTGCTCGCCTTTGCTTTGAATAGCATCTGCGTTTAATTGGTATTCGTCAGTCCAAGTACGGCTAATTTCAAAGTCTTTATCAAATTCAGCCACAAAATAATTGTGGAAGTTGTCCGGCACACCACCGTGATTGTTGCGCGCGTAACCGACTATTTTTCGCTCCTCTGGGATGATTTTCACCATAGAGCCTTTGTCGAATGCATCTAAGATAATGAAGGCATTGTCGGTATCCGGAAAGGTAAAGCGAAACTGCGCAGCGCGTTCGGTAGGCGTTACCTCAGCGGTGACATCGTAAGAGGCTAAATACACACTGTAGTAATCAGGACTGGCTTGTTCTGCCTTGTGGGAGTACCAAGACGCACGATCATCTTGGTTAAATTTCATTTCGCCTGTCACCGCCATTAAAGAAAACGCACCATAGTCGTTTAGCCAAGGGCTGGGTTGGTGTGTTTGCTTAATACCGCGAATTTGATCGTCGTTATATTTATACGTCCAGCCATCGCCGATGGGGGCAGTCATCGGTGTCCAGAAATTCATTGCCCATGGCGTGGCTATCGCTGGATAAGTATTGCCATTTGATAAACTGAACTTGGAATCCGTACCCATAAGCGGATTAACATAATCAACCAAATCAACCGAAGGTGCGGTTGCAACAGCCTCCTTGGGTTCTGTTGTCGTGCCGCATGAGGCCAATAACAGTAAGCCAGGAATGGTAAAAATAAGCTTGTAATTCATTTGTTTACACCTACGTGAGTCAGTTTTCTATGGCAGCTTTCTGCCACCGTTTCACTTTATAATGATAGTTATTTTTAAGCTAAATACTTAAGTCAAACGTTAACGCTTTGTAAAATTGTAATCGATTACAATTTAATGGTCTAGTGTTATGTCCAATTAAAAGCCAAAACAAGCGCTTACTACTGAAAAAACGGCTGTTCGACCGTTGTTTTGTTATCGATTACAGTAATTACTTTCGTCACAAGATTGATATTATTTACATATTCAGGTATTTACTTTACCTAAGCTATTGCTCTAACGGTGCAATTAACTAACCAAGGCCATAATGGGGCCTGACTTTCGGAAGTCGTAAATGACGAATATTAAAAAAGTAAGTGAGCTTGCAGGCGTATCAACCGCAACAGTATCACGCACACTTAAAATGCCAGATATGGTCACCGCTCGAACCAAAGAAAAGGTGATGAAAGCCGTTCGTGAAGCGGGTTATAGGCCAAGCTGGTTAGCGACCAGTGTTAAAACTGGGCGCACAAATACTATCGTTGTTTTAGTTCCTAATCTGATAAACCCCTTCTTTATGCGCATCATTGGCGGCATTGAGCAGGCCGCCCAAGAACGTGGTTTTACCGTGTTGCTGTGCGATACCCAAGGGGAGAGTAAGCGCGAAAGTGATTATGCTTCTATGGTATTGACCAATAGGGCTGATGGCTTAATTCAACTCGATCATTCATTTCCCTTTACTGAAGATGATGCCAAATTAGCTGAAACTATTCCTATGGTCAGTGTTTGTGAACGTATTCACTCTGATAAAAAATACCCAGTCGTGGCGCTTGATAACTATGCCGCTAGCCGCGCCTTAGCCCATCACTTAGTCAGTTATGGACATACCAAGTTCGCTGTTATTGTGGGCCAAGTGGTTAGCCAAATTCATAAAGATCGTCTCTACGGGCTGCGCAGTGTCTTAGCTGAAGAGGATATTGAGTTTGACGAAGACATGATAGTTGGGCAAAGCTATAGCATTGAAAATGGCATAGAAGGTATGCGCCAATTATTAGAAAAACCTAATCGACCCAGCGCGGTTATCTGCTTTAACGATGATATAGCGATTGGTGCCATGCACGAAATTCACCGCCAAGGACTACGAGTACCAGAAGATATTTCCGTGGTGGGATTTGATAACGTAAAAGTGGCTGCTTTTATGAACCCCCCGTTAACAACTATTGATCAACCCGCTTATGAAATGGGTCGCAGAGGAATGGAGATCCTCAGTGATGTAATTAATGGGGTTCCGTTGACTCGCAGTAGCGAAATGCTTCCTTTTCAATTGCTTGAGCGTGAAAGTAGCGGCCCCGCTCCTATTTTAAAGTGATTTTCGTGTAAAACAAAGACCATCAAAAAAGATTGTTTTTATTTTACCTTGTTAATTTTTTGTATATTTTTTAGCTTAAGTTGTTGACTTGTTATAAGAGTGGCTCTATATTTTTCCGGTAAATTGTAATCGATTACATTTTATTGGGTAGGAAATTACTAATTCAGTGTTCTGTAAAAAGCATAAAACAAAGAAAAAATAAGCGGTTACTAAAGTGGGCTGTGACACATGTTCACGGTTACATTTGGTTAAACGGAAATATCCGATGGCGATTAGGAAAACACATATGAACAACACCAGTGACAAAATATTCGGTAAATCAATGCTGAATTTTGCGGTTGTGTGTGCAATGGGTCTTGTACCTTCGTACGCGTTAGCACAGCAGACAAACCAAGAGCCCAGTGGCAGCGATGCAGAAACTGAGGTCATTCAAGTACGTGGTATTCGTGCTTCAGCTGCAGAAAATTTAGCAATCAAGCGATTGTCGAACGCGGTAGTGGATGCCATCACGGCAGAAGATATCGGTAAGTTCCCAGATAAAAACGTTGCGGATTCTTTGCAGCGTGTACCTGGTGTTGTTATTCAGCGCAACGGCGGCGAAGGTTCAAGTGTGAGCATACGTGGTTTATCGCCTAGCCTGACGTTTACCCAATTAAACGGTAACTTTATTGCAGCCTCTTCTGGTAACCCGTCTCGCTCGTTCTCTTACGAGTTACTGCCTTCAAACTTAGTCGGTAAGGTCGAGTTATTTAAATCGTCTGAAGCCCGCCTCGATGAAGGCGGTATCGGCGGTACGGTCATAGTACATAGCCGTAAACCGCTAGACATGGATAAAAATTCGGGCGTAGTTAGTCTCGAATACACTTATGCAGATATTACAGATTCCTACGAGCCTCAGCTAAGTGGTATCTATTCTTGGAAGACTGACGAAGAAGACTTTGGTTTCTTGGTGGGCTTTACACAGCAAGACAGAACCAACCGTACTCAGACTTCTCGAGTTAATATCATCAATCAAAACTTTTTGTATACCGAGCGTCGCAACGGTCAAGAAATTGAAGGCGGTGCCCAAGGTTATGCGCGCCAAAGTTTAGTTCAAGAAGTATTAGAAGAAGATCGCGAGCGCACGGGTGTGCAGTTTACTGCGCAGTGGCGCCCCACTGACAATTTAGAAGTTGGCTTCAACTACTTTCAATTCAAACTCGGCTTAGATTCGGTTTTACATCAACTTGAATACCCTGAGTGGCATGATACCAACCAATTTTGGACGGACGTGTACGTTGATGCAGAAGCGCAATACGTCACAGGTATTGACTACGCCAGAGGCGTTTCAGGAGAAGCGTTAGATACACAAATTCCCCGCATGAACGGCGAGTACGTGGTTGAAGAGTCTACGTCTGACACGTTCGACTTTTTCATGGAATACGAAGGCGGCGACTTTAATGTGAAATTTGTTGCTGGTCATACTGAAGCTGAAGGTGGGCCGACTGAAAAGTACCGTGCCGCATATTATTCTGGTAGTACTGCAGATTATTGGGGCTGGCGTTTTGAAAACGAAAATCTAGTCACTAATATTGATCCAGAAATGTTTAATCGCTTAAAGGCAGGTGAAGGTGGTGAAGCGGATATAGGCGCCACTGATTCAAGCTTTGTTGGCGGGACTCAAGAAGAAGATTACGCCCAGATTGATACGGATTGGTTTGTTGACTGGGGCATAGTTGAAACGCTGCGCTTTGGTGTGAAGTATCGTAAAGGCTCTATTCATCGTGACACACGCAATACCTACTACTTAGACAAAGATTTTGATATCGCAGCAGGTGAAGCACGACCTGGCGGGATCACGCTGGATGATGATTACTCACGTAATGGCGGTATTCCGCTGCTTACTACTGTGATTGCTGACCAGCCTTTAGGAAACTTAGGTGGGTCAATTAATACGAACTTGTTCCCGGTTGTGAACTGGAACAAATATCAAAATGAGTTAGAGACCAATTTCCAACGTTACACCCGTTTTGAACCCGACTTTGTCTATGACGTAGAGGAAGAGGTTAAAGTCGCTTACGTGCAAGCTGATTATCGTTGGGAAAATTTCCGCGGTAACTTTGGCGTACGCTTTGTAGACACAGTTAACACCAACACCGCCAGTGATCGTTTGGAGTTTCGCTTAGACCGCGTCAATCTTGACGGAGATGACGTTGCCCAAGTTAACGGTATTGTGCGCGACGTGATTGTTAACCCCAAAGAAAATTCATACAGCCACGTACTGCCTAGCTTTAACATCGCCTGGGATATCAACGATGATTGGGTATTGCGCGGCGCAGCAGCGAAAGTGTTATCACGCCCTGATTATGCTGATTTAGGCCAATTCCAAACATTGACCTACAACTCAAGTGAGTGGGAAGCAGATTCTAGCGATCGCCCAGATTATGATCCCCTTCGTGACAGTGAAGGCTGGACAGGCAGCGGCGGTAATTCATCGCTACGTCCTCTTGAATCAGTGCAATACGACTTATCACTAGAGTACTACTACGGGGAAGGCTCGGGCGTCAGCTTGGCTGTGTTCTTAAAGAATATTGATAATTTCGTTGTGCCATTCACGTTAGATGTGAACAGCAGTGTTCCTGATCAAACGTTTACCTTGGTCGAGTCAGGTGGTGGTACGGTCAATGTTGGTGGAGACATATTGGTACGTGATTTCGACACCGCGGCCAACGGCACTGATGCGGAGTCTAAAGGGGTTGAGTTCTCATTCCAGCATTTCTTTGAAAACGGCTTTGGGGTATCGGGTAACTACACACGCAATATCACCAGCGCCGCTACCGTTGAGGCTGATGGCCGCCTAGTGGGTGAATCGCCATTAACGGGCAGCTCAAAATATCAGGGTAACTTCTCGGCCTTTTATGAGAATGACGATTACAGCCTTCGCGTTTCATATAACCGCAGAGGCCCAACAATTGGAGTACTGGCCGAAGATTGGGACATCAACCGTTATAGCGATACCTATGATCAAGTTGACGTAAACGCCAGCTATAACATAAACGAAGATATCACCTTGAGCGCCTCGGTTATCAATCTGACTAAATCAGAAGATTACGTCCATTTAGGGGATGACACCAAAGTACGCTTCTTAACTAATTCGTACAGCGGGCGTCGCTTCTTTGCAGGCGTCAATTACAGATTTTAATGCGTCAGACCGGCTCGTAAGAGTCGGTTAAATGGAAACGTAAAAGACAGATTGAATAGAGGAATAATAATGAAAAAGCTCAAAATGAATAAAACCACAGTGGCCATGCTGATGGCAATGAGCACCTTGTACGGTTGTGGCGGCAGTGCCGATGATCCCAACCCAAGTGATGCAGTAGACACGCGTGTTACCACAGAGGCGACCCTTGCCGGTGAGGCAGTTAAAGGTCGCTTAGATAGCGCTCAAATCAGTGTTGAACAGATGAACAATTCACCCATCACTATTATCAATGGTGAATTAACTGATGCATCGGGAGCTGTCAACGTAGTCGTTCAAAGCGACCTTGGGTTTGGCATCAACAGTCCATTTAAATTAACCGTAACAGCAACCGATGCCACCAGCATGATGTGTGATGCTATTGATTGCGCTGGGGTAGCTTTAGGCCAAGAACTAAGTGGCGAGCCGCTAACAGGGACAGTGCTTAACTCTTTATCTTTTGTGAACGTGCCTTACGGTTCAGCTGCAAACAGCAGCAGCCTGCCCTTTCACGCAAATGCATTGACTACTATTGCCACGCCGATAGTGGAAAGTGCCGTTGCAGGCGGCGCGAATATCACTCAACAAGTCTTGTTTGATTCCCAAGCCGTTATCGCATCTGAGTTGGCGCTTCGCGCATTGGGTGTGGCGACATCAGGAGTAAACTTGTTTGAAACCGCCCTGATTAGTGCAGAGTCTTACGACAACTTTGTGATGGGTGAAGATTGTGCTCCTGTGACCTCAACAGATGCGCAAGGTAATGAAGTGACCATGGATGAGTGTACGGACGTATTGGCATCTCCAGCTATTATCACTTTATCCTTGGCCAATGCGGCATTTGCGAACATCACAGCAACCGAAAGCTTTAACGAGCAGTTTGATGCGGTTAATACCGCTATTACCACGGCTATCGAGGGTGACACAACAGCCCTTACGCCTATCAGGGAGCGTTTGCTTGCTTCAGTTAGCGCAGTGCCTTTCTTGTCTGAATTAGGGGTTTCAGCCGACAGCGTGATTGACCTTGGCTTATCGTTTGCACTTTCTAATGATAGCAGCGGCCCAGTTCAAGAAGTGACCACAACTGAAAACTTAGCGGGTGCCACTATCACAGGGCGTGCGCGCATCAGTGACGGCGAAGCGGAAACCATGGCGTTTGATAAAGACGCGCAAACCAAATGGTTAGATAATGGCGGTGTGCCTTCTGTTGAAGACCCAGCTTGGGTTCAGGTTGAGTTTGCCCAGGCCCATGCGGTGAGCAGTGTGTTCATTACCAGTGCCAATGATGCGCCAGAACGCGACCCTGAAAACTTCGATTTACTGGCGTCTAATGACGGCGAAAACTGGGTCACGGTGGCAAGCTTTTTAGGTGAATCTTTCGATGAGCGTTTTGAACGTAAAGAATTTTCGTTCTCTAACGGTTTAGCGTATTCGTTTTATCGTCTGAACATCACTAAAAATAAAGGTGACACTAGCTTAATGCAATTGGCTGAAATTCAGCTGGTTGGGCCCATTTACGCGAGTACAGATCACACAGACCCTGTCGGTACAGGTGCGATCAGTGGCCGTGCACGTATCAGTGATGGTGAAGCAGAAACCATGGCGTTTGATAACGACACACAAACCAAATGGTTAGATAACGGTGGTGTTCCTTCAATTGAAGACCCTTCTTGGGTGCAAGTGGACTTCCCAGAAGCGGTTGCTGTTAACGTGCTTGGCATTACCAGTGCCAATGATGCACCAGAACGCGACCCAGAGAACTTTACTTTAGTGGGCTCAAATGATGGTGGAACGACTTGGACGGTGATCGGCGATTGGCTTGGTGAGTCATTCGACGAGCGTTTCGAGCGTAAGTTGTTCAGTGCGAGCAATGCACTGGCGTACAGCAGCTACAGACTGAATATCACTAAAAATAAAGGCGATACCAGTTTAATGCAACTGGCAGAAATTGAGTTGATTGGTCCTGAAATGCCAAGTGTTCAACACAGTCACGGCCCAGACGTAACCTATACTGAGCGCGCGCGCATCAGTGACGGTGAAGCAGGTACTATGGCGTTTGATAACGATACGCAAACCAAATGGCTAGATAACGGCGGTGTTCCGTCGGTAGAAGAGCCGTCTTGGGTCGTGATTGCCTTGCCTGAAGCCGCAGCTGTGAACACATTGGCTCTAACCAGCGCCAATGATGCCCCAGAGCGTGACCCAGAGAACTTTGCGGTTTGGGCATCAAACGACAATGAAAATTGGACCGAGCTAGCCAGTTGGTTAGGTGAGAGCTTTGATGAGCGCTTCGAGCGTAAGCAATATGCGTTTTCCAATGATGTTGGCTTTAGCTTTTATCGCTTTAACATTACCAAAAACAAAGGCGATACCAGCTTAATGCAAATCGCTGAAATAGAGCTTATTGGGCCACAGGTTGCTTCGGTTGATATTTCGTCTGATGCAGGTACCACAATAACCGGTCGGGCACGCATTAGCGACAACGAAGCCGAAACGATGGCCTTTGACGATGATACGCAAACCAAATGGTTAGACAACGGTGGCGTGCCCAGTGCTGAAGACCCAGCGTGGGTGCAGCTTGATTTCGTCGCACCACGTATCGTTAACAGCATTGCGATCACCAGTGCCAACGACTCACCAGAGCGTGATCCTGAGAACTTTACGGTTTTGGGCTCAAATGACGGTGGTGCCACGTGGGACGAAGTCGAATCGTGGATAGGCGAAAGCTTTGATGCTCGATTTGAGCGCAAACTGTTCGAAATGCGTAACGGCTTTGCTTACTCGAGCTATCGTATCAATATCAGCAAAAACAAAGGTGACAGCAATTTAATGCAAATTGCAGAAATCGAGTTAATCGGCCCAGCTGAATAAGCACAGAGCCTAGGTGAAAGCCCGCTATCTCTGATAGTGGGCTTTTGTTGTTCCACATAGACCACGCTTAAAAGAAAATAATCACTATGGCTGAATACTATTATCTTGGAATTGATGCAGGTGGCACACAATGCAAAGCGTCTCTGTACAGCCATGATCAACAATTACTCACCACAGGAATAAGTGGACCAAGCAACCCTGTAAATGGGCTAGAAATCGCCCAAAATGCCATAGTTCAAGCTGCAGAATCTGCCCTGAGTGCAGCGTCTTTGCCTCATGTTGGTTTTAATCAATTGTGTGTTGGGGCAGGAGTAGCAGGTTTGCATTTACCCAGCCTTCAAGAGGCCATGGAGCAGTGGCAGCACCCTTTTCATTCATTCTATTGCACCACAGATTTGCATGCCGCGGTAACGGGTATGCATCAAGGGCAAAACGGCGGAGTCATTATTCTGGGCACCGGCTTTAGTGCGTTAGGTATGGTGGATGGGGCAATGCACTCTATCGGTGGTTACGGCTTTCCTATTAATGCAAAAGGCAGCGGTTCATGGCTTGGGTTGCAAGCCGTTGAAGCTGTGTTGCTCGCACATGACGGTATTGGTCCGCACACTAGCCTCATCGCTGGCATGACCAAAAACGAAGATATTATGTCTTTGGCTACACGACTTAATCAGGGCACCTCCACAGAATTTGCCACATACGCACCGCTGGTGTTTGAACACGCTGAACAAGGTGACTTACTGGCAAAAGGCCTTATCGAGCAAGCCACTGAATTTTTGCAGCGGGTTATTTTGCGTCTCAATGATTTAGGGGTCGAAGAGGTCGTTTTGGTCGGCAGTGTTGCTCTGCGCTTACAAAGTCGCCTAGAGGCGACGGTGAATCAAGCCATAGTGCCCGGCAAAGCCTCAGCAGAATATGGCGCCATGTTACTGGCCAAACAACATAACCCAAATCAATAAACAGCATACTTATGTGCAAGCGCAACAAAGGGGATAGCGTATGACAGCCACGCGCAGAAGGTTCTTAAAATTATCATTAGTAAGCAGTATCGCGAGTGCTTTCGCCGCGAGCAGCAAAACTGCTTTCGCTAGGGCAGAAAAAGCCAATAAACCTATAGTGATATCTACCTGGGAGCATGGTATCGCGGCAAATAAAGTGGCGTGGGATGTTCTCAACAAAAATGGCCGCGCATTGGATGCTGTTGAGCAAGGCGTGCGTGTGCCAGAGGCTGACCCTTTGGTTAGAACGGTTGGTTTGGGCGGATACCCTGACAGTGAAGGTAATGTGACGCTTGACGCCTGCATCATGGATGAAAACATGAATTGTGGCTCTGTGGCTTACCTGCAAGACATCCTGCATCCTATCTCGGTTGCGCGCAAAGTAATGGAAAATACGCCCCACGTAATGTTAGTGGGAGCAGGGGCTAAGAAATTCGCTGTAGAGCAAGGTTTTGCTGAGCAGAATTTACTTACCGAACAGTCTAAACAAGATTGGCTGGCGTGGCGTCAGTCGGGTCAGCAGAAAAAACAAATTAACATTGAAAACCACGACACCATCGGCATGTTAGCGCTGGATGCGTCGGGTAACTTAAGCGGGGCCTGTACCACAAGTGGCGCAGCCTTCAAATTACCAGGACGAGTGGGGGATTCACCCATTATCGGCGCCGGTTTATATGTGGATAACGAAGTCGGTGCTGCCACAGCCACGGGCATGGGTGAGCTGATGATGAAAACCGTGGGCTGTCATCTAGTGGTTGAGCTGATGCGCCAAGGCGCTTCACCTCAAGAAGCCTGTCAAAAAGCAGTGGAGCGAATAGCCACCCGTTTGGACAACTTCGCCGAATTTCAAGTGGGCTTTTTGGCCCTGAACAAGGCTGGTGAGTACGGTGCTTATTGCATTCAACCGGGTTTTAATTACGCGGTTAAAGATGCCGGTGGTGAGCACCTTATAGATGGCAAAAACCTATTAGGGGAAGGCGCATGATGCTCAAAACTCTGTGTGGCTTATTGCTGTGCACCGCATTTTTTTGTCTGGCACAAAGCAATGATATTCGAGCTAATCAAGCGCCATTTGCATTAACCCTTGAGCAAGCCATGAACTGGACTGCACAAAGTGATTTTACCTCTGCACAGAATATCTCTAAACAGCCGTTAGCTAGACGTTTTGGTGCACAGTTAGACCCCAGTAGAGCAAATTTAGATACGCAAGTTAAGGTGCTCTACGCGCCTGACGGCATGAACAACTTTGCAAATTACCTCGATACTCAAGCCACATTTAATTTGTATAACTTTACTCACTGGTCGCAAATCGATGTGCTGAACTGGTTTGCCGGTACGGCTGATCATGTGGTGCAAATACCTGCTCGGCCTTGGGTTGACACCGCGCATCGAAATGGCGTCAAGGTTATCGGCTCGATTTTCTTAGCCATCGCTAAATATGGCGGCAGTCCCGATACCGCAGAAGCTTTGCTCAAACAGGATGCTCAGGGGCGATTTATTATGGCCCATAGACTTGTCGATATCGCCCAATATTATGGTTTTGACGGTTGGCTAATGAACCAAGAAACTAACTTGACCGCCATTAAAGATGCAGAAAATGAATTAGTCGAAGGGCAAAAAGATGCTCGTCGCGGTGCAGAACTTGGCCAGAAAATGTTGGCGTTTATGCAGTATTTAACGGCTATTGCCCCCCAAGGAATGGAGATCCATTGGTATGACTCCATGCTGGAAAACGGTGAAGTGCGCTGGCAAAACCAGTTGAATGAGAAGAACCAAGCGTTTTTACACCAGGGTGTATCCAGTGCCGATGCCATGTTTATGAATTACTGGTGGAACAAAGCCATGGTCGAACGCTCTGTCTCGCTTGCCCAAGCGTTGGGGCGTTCTGGCTACGACTTATATTTTGGCGCTGATTTATGGCCAAGTCGCAATGCACAGCGCGCTTTTAGTAAGACCCAGTGGTTAGAGGATCTATTTGATAGTGATACCGAGCAAGGGCCAACCTCCATTGCGCTATTCGCACCGAACTTCAATTTTAATTTCAGTGGCGAACCTCATACACCTATTTTTAGCCAATTTAAAGACGATCCCCAAGACTCGCTACGGTTTTACCAAACCGAGCAACGCTTGTTTGTGGGGGATGATTTAAACCTTGCCAATAATGATCTTAATGGTTGGCCGGGCATAGGACGCTACGTACCGGCAAAAACCACTGTGAATTCGTTACCGTTCGAAACGTATTTTAATACTGGCCAGGGTAAAAAACTGATCGAAAACGGCCAGCAAGTGTTAAGTGGCTGGACTGATATGAGCAAGCAGGATCTGCTGCCCACTTGGCAATTTGCCGTGTATGGCAACCCGTCAATGACGGTAGCGTATGACTTTGAAGAGGTGTTTTCTGGTGGCAGCTCTTTGGTCTTCACAGGCTCGCTTAGCGCGCAAGAAACACGCATTCCTTTGTACCAGACTCATTTGGTACTGGGCAAAAACAACACAGCGACGCTAACCCTAAAAGGCGATGCCAGTGCCCTGTCATTGTATGTGGAAACTGCTGACGGTAAGCGACATATGTTCGCGTTAGACGCGATTACCCCAAATGGCACTCAACAAGATTGGCGCTCCTATGAAGTATCACTTAGTGCGCTCGCAAAGCAGTCTATTACTCAACTCGGTATGTTGTTTAGTGACGGTACGAGCGAGGAAAATGTGAATGTGAATGTGAATGTGAATTTAGGGCAATTGGCGATCCATTAATGATTGATATCGAAATTTGCCTACCTTGTGATGACCTGGCGCATGTTGCCCAGCAAATTCGTGCCGCACATAGAGGGAAAGCAGCGCGGGTAGAGCTTTGCAGCCATATGGAACATCAGGGACTCACGCCTAGTATGAATGCCATGCAGCAAGCTAGGGCAGCGGCCCAAGGGGAGTTAATCTTGCTGGCAATGATCCGCCCTCGTGGTGGGGATTTTTGTTATGACGAGGGTGAAATACTGCAAATGCAGCAGGACATCGCTCTCGCTGCACAAGCTGGCATGCAAGGGGTGGTGCTCGGCGCGCTCACACCAGATAACAAGCTGGATCAGGGCGCGTTAACTCGACTAATTGCGGTGGCTAATAAGGCTAATTTGCAGGTGACATTTCATCGTGCATTTGATGCCTTGGCTGAACCAGCGCAAGCCATTGACACCCTTATTGAGCTAGGCGTGCAACGTATTCTCACCTCAGGTTGTGACTGGGGGAGTCACGATACTGCGCAGCAGCATAGCGCACAAATAGCACATTACTTGGCCCTAGCTAAGGGGCAAATTGAGATAGTGATTGGCGGTGGTATTGCTCCCGTAAGCGCTAAATTAATAGCGCAGTCTATAGGCCAGCAGATGGAGCAACATTATCATTATTCTTTTCACGCTTATTCGTCTGCTCTTATCGACGGGGTGGTACATGAAGACCCTGTTCGACAGTTATATCATGGTGTTAATGACACTTAGCTCGACTCTTACCAAGCAGCGTTTTACACAGTAATAATTTCATCGTGGGGATGACTCATTGGGCGGCCCCGCACTCGACTCGACAGCCCACTTTACAACATTGGTTTTTATGATTAACGAAGAATATATGACACAAATGAAGACATTACCCCTAACTGGAACATGGCAGTTTTGCCAAGCCGATAAGCAAGACTGGCGAAATGCAGAGGTTCCAGGGTGTAATTTTACTGACTTGCTAGCCCACAATTTAATAGACGATCCGTTTGACCGAGACAACGAATCCCATTTGCAGTGGATTGAGAAAAAGGACTGGCATTATCGCCGTTCGTTTAATGTATCAGCAGCACAATTGGCCCACAGCGAAGTTAATCTAGTCGCTCTAGGGCTCGATACGTTTTGTGATATTTATCTCAATGGGCAGCATCTCGCTAGCGGGCAAAATATGTTTGTGGGTCAACACCTTGCTTGTAAGTCTTTGCTAGTAGAAGGTGAAAATGACGTGGAAATTCGTTTTCGCTCACCCATGAATGAAGTGTATCCGCAATTTATAGCGAACGGTTTTACCTACCCAGCGGAAAACGACAAAAGTGACGAGAAGCTCAGTGTCTTTTGTCGCAAAGCGCCTTGCCATTTTGGTTGGGATTGGGGGCCGAAGTTCGTGACGTCTGGCATTTGGCGCGACATTTATTTAGCGTTTATCGACAGTGCTGAAATCAAAGACGTACATTTTGTACAGCAGGCGTTGTCAGCACAGCGCGCCGATTTTCATTTTGCGTTAGACGTTAGCGCGATGACAGATTTTGATGCCCAACTAGTGGTGAAGTGCGAACAGGCTCCGCAGTTGAATCAAACCTTAGATGTGCGTTTAACGGCCCAGGCTAACGAGCAAAGCACGCTGGTTAACTTCACGCTTACCGATCCTAAGCGCTGGTGGCCTAATGGGTTGGGGGAAGCATTTTTATATGACTTTAGCTTTGAGTTAGTCAAGGATAAGCAGGTTATCGCCCGTCGCGAGCAAGCAGTGGGGCTGCGGGAAATAGAAGTGGTAAACCAAGCTGATGAAATGGGGGAGTCATTCTATTTCAAAGTAAACGGTCACCCCGTCTTTATGAAAGGCGCGAACTACATTCCGGATGACAGTTTTATTCATCGAGTTAATACCCAGCGACATGAGCAAGTGTTTGATGCCGTGGTGGCAGGCAATATGAATATGTTGCGAGTGTGGGGCGGCGGCATTTATCAAGACGACGCTTTTTACGAACTAGCGGATCGCAACGGCATTTTGATTTGGCAAGACTTTATGTTTGCCTGCACTTTATACCCAGCAGATGACGCCTTTCTAGCAAATGTGAAACAAGAAGCAGAATATAACGTTAAACGTTTGCGTAACCACCCGTGTATCGCTATGTGGTGTGGCAACAACGAAGTCGATATGGCCATCGAAAAATGGCAGTGGGCTGAAAAGTTTGGCTATTCTGATGAGCTGTACGGGCGACTAAAACAAGATTACATACGTTTGTTCGATAACTGCTTACCCAAGGTTATCAATGCCCTTGATGCGCAGCGCTTTTATTTGCGTTCTTCACCCATAGGTTTTTGGGAAAATGACGAAGACAACAAAGCTAATCATCACTACTGGGGCGTATGGCACGGTGAAGAGCCGTTCAGTGAATATAAAAAGCGTGTGCCACGCTTTATGAGTGAATACGGTTTTCAGTCGTTTCCTATTGCTGAATCAACCCACACGTTTACCCGGCCTGAAGATCGCGAACTTGAATCAGCCGTGATGCAGGTGCATCAAAAGCACCCGCGTGGCAATAAGCTTATCCGTAGCTATATGGATGAAGAGTTCAATGCGCCGAAAGATTTCGATCAGTTATTGTATTTAAGCCAAGTTCAACAAGCCCTTGGATTAAAAATGGCGTTTGAGGCGCATCGCAAAGCCATGCCATTTTGCATGGGAACCCTGTATTGGCAATTGAATGATACTTGGCCGGCTGCGTCATGGTCTGGTATCGATTATTACGGTCGTTGGAAGGCGCTGCACTATCAAGCGAAACGCAGCTTTGCCCAACAATTATTGGTGGTTGACCAAGTGAATGATCAGCTTGAGGTCACCTTGATTTCTGATGATTTACAGCCTTGTTCCGCTCAATTACACATTCAGGTTTATGACTTCGATGGGTTGGTGGTGTATTCCCATGAGCAAGATGTGCTTGTGCCGGCTAATGCGTCTTTGTCGCTTACTTCGCTTGCTATGTCAGAACTTGTTTCTCAAGCTCAGCCCAATAGTTCTGTGTTAGTTGCGCGCTTAATGCATCAAGATGGCCGAGTGCTTAGCCAAAATAGTCACTTTTTTGTAGCCAACAAGGACTTGGCCTTGCAAGCTGCTGATATACAGTGCGAACAGGTTGTTACGCCTGAGTGTTTAACGCTGACGTTTAGCAGCGACACTTTCGTTCGTCAGTTGTATGTCAGTGCTGGTGAGCAAGTCGGCAATTTTAGTGATAACTTTTTTGATCTGATCCCCGGAATCGACGTCTCGATTCACCTTGCGCTGCCGGGCCTGGAGCAACACGATATTGAGCGTCTTGGGGCTAAGGTAAGCTGGCAATCGCTACTTGATAGTTTTGCTTCATTAAGCAATGAGCAACGTAATATAGCTGGGTTATAGCGATGATTTTAAGTTGGATAGATATACTCGTTATCATTGGTTATTTAGTACTGGTGTTAATGATCGGTTTGTACATTTCACGGCGTGCTAGCCGTGACATGGACTCCTACTTCTTAGGGGGCAAAACCATACCCTGGTGGGCGCTTGGGGTGTCAAATGCCTCGGGTATGTTCGATATCGCGGGCACCATGTGGTTGGTGTCTATGTGCTTCGTCTACGGTTTGAAGAGCGCGTGGTTGCCTTGGATATGGCCGATATTCAACCAAATATTTTTGATGATTTATTTGTCCATATGGTTACGTCGTTCAAACGTGATGACAGGGGCCCAGTGGATGGAAACGCGCTTTGGCACTGGTAAAGGCGCAGAAATGAGTCAAATGGTGGTAGTGATATTTGCCTTGGTCAGTGCGATAGGCTTTATTGCGTACGCCTTTAAAGGCATAGGCAAGTTTGCCGCGATCTTCTTCCCGTGGGAATTATCACCAGACATTTATGCGTTGATTATCTTCTCGATCACCACGATTTACGTGGTCAAAGGGGGGATGTACAGCGTGGTCTTCACTGAGATTTTGCAGTTTGTGATTATGACGATTGCGGCTGTTTCTGTGGGGATCATTGCCATGTATATGGTGTCACCAGAGCAACTGGCTGCTGCCACGCCTCACGGTTGGGATCAGCTGTTTTTCGATTGGCGATTAGACCTTAACTGGCAAGGCTTGATTGATAGCGTCAATGTTAAAGTGGAAGAGGACGGTCTTGAGTTGTTCGGGCTCATGATCATGATGATGCTATTTAAAGGTGTGCTATCTAGCATGGCCGGCCCAGTGCCGAACTATGACATGCAACGTATTCTAGCCACCAAAAGTCCCAAAGACGCGGCGAAAATGAGCGGCTTGGTGTCTTTGGTAATGTTTTTCCCTCGTTACATGATGGTGGCAGGGTTATCTATCTTGGCGATTGTGTACATGGGCCCAGACATTCAGGCCCAAGGTAAGCAATTTGATTTTGAGCAGATTTTGCCCTTTGCCATCAATAATTTTGTGCCTGTAGGCTTAACCGGTTTGCTTATAGCTGGTTTGCTCGCAGCCTTTATGTCGACATATGCAGCGTCGGTCAATGCTGCTCCCGCATACTTTGTGAATGATATCTATCGTCGTTACTTACGCCCAGATGCAGACAGTCGCACCTATGTGCGTATGAGCTACATAGTGTCTATTGTACTCGTGGTATTAGGTATGGGCTTAGGCCTGATGCTAGGTAGCATCAACGCGATTATGCAGTGGATCTTCGCTGCCTTATTTGGTGGGTATGCAGCGGCTAACTTATTGAAATGGCATTGGTGGCGATTCAACGCCTATGGTTATTTCTGGGGCATGTTAGCAGGTTTGATTGGGGCGCTGGTGTTACCGATTGCGCTCCCCGATGTGCAACCCTTAATGGCATTTCCGCTGCTACTGGTATTCGGATTGGTTGGCTCGATTGCAGGGACTTTACTGACACCCCCTGAATCAGACGAGGTGTTATGTGAGTTTTATCGAACGGTGAAACCTTGGGGGGCATGGGGGCCCATTCGTGACAAAGTCATAGCCTTGGATCCTGGCTTTGCCCCAAACAAAGAATTTTCTCGTGACATGTTCAATGTTGCTATCGGTATCGTGTGGCAAATAGCCTTAGTGGTGATGCCGATTTATTTAGTGATTCAGCAGTGGTGGTCCATGTTGGCAGCCTTTGGGGTCATTGTTGTGACCAGTTGGATCTTAAAAAAGAACTGGTTAGACAAACTCCCTGACTGAGTACAAGTTTACGTAAAAGAGTGATTAATATAATGAAAAAACAATTTTTAGCGGGCGCATTCTCGCTATGTGCTGTGGGCAGCCTTGCTGGTTGTGCCACAAGCTCAGTTTCTAGCATGCAACAAGCTTCAGTGCCACAGGCCACAATCGTCCAGGTCGCTGACGAGCAGTTATTACAATACGCAGACCCATTTATTGGCACAGGCGGCCACGGCCATACGTTTCCCGGTGCAGTGGTACCTTTCGGTATGGTGCAATTAAGCCCTGACAATCCTTCTAAAGGCTGGGATTGGACTTCCGGTTATAACTACAGTGACAACCAGTTGCTTGGTTTTAGCCATACGCATTTATCTGGCACTGGTGTCGGTGACTTGCTTGATGTGCTTGTGATGCCGTTTCGTGGTGATTACAAAACTCGACGTGATAATGAACTAAAGCACGTAGTGAGTGAGTATTCACATTCTGATGAAAGTGCCTCGCCCGGATACTACCAAGTGGGGTTGCCTCAAGAGCAGGTTAACGCCGAGCTAACGGCAACCGAGCGCACTGGTGTTCATCGTTATACCTTTTCAGGCCAAGAAGACGCTAAAGTATTAATCGATTTAGGCTATGCCCAGAACTACGATAAATCTGTGGCCACCTTTATGCGTGTGATAGACGATAGCACCTTAGTTGGCTATCGCATTTCAACCGGCTGGAGTGACTACCAGCCTGTGTATTTTGTTGCCAAGTTTAACCAACCCTTTGCACATCAGTTTTACAAAGAAGGCGAAGCGCTAGCCGGCCCGTTCATCAATGCGGAAAAAAGCGAAGTGGTGCTTAACTTCGGTGAAATTGCTGACAAGGCTTTGGTGGCAAAAGTAGGTATTTCTTACGTGAGTATTGCTGGGGCGAAGCAAAACTTAGCAGCAGAAGTCGCTGATTTTGATTTCGATAATACCAAGCGGCAAGCACAAGCACTGTGGGCGGCTCAATTAGGCAAGTTTAACGTCACTGATGATAACGAGCAGGCAAAACGTAAGTTCTACACCGCGTTGTATCATTCGTTTTTAGCCCCCCAGACATTTAATGACGTTAATGGCAGCTATTTCGGTGCAGACGGCAGCGCCCACAATAGTCAGCAATTCAAGCGTTACTCCTTGTTCTCGCTGTGGGATACGTTTCGCGCATTACATCCTTTATTGACCATTTCTAACGGTGAGCGCGTCAATGACATGGTCAGCTCGATGATGGCCTTTTATGACGAAACCGGCTTATTGCCTTCGTGGGATCTAATGGCCAATGAAACTGATGTGATGATCGGCTATCACGCAGTGCCAGTGATAGTGGATGCGTACTTTAAAGGGTTGACTGATGTAGACCCTGAATTGTTATTTCAGGCGTTGAAAGCCTCTGCGATGCAAACGCGTTTTGGTATCGATCTGTTTGCTGAGTATGGTTATGTGCCCTCTGACTTAGAAGTAGAAGCCGTATCGAAAACCCTAGAATATGCTTTTGATGACTGGGCAATTGCACGCATGGCTAAAGCGCTTAATAAAAACGCCGACTATGCCTATTTCACGCAACGAGCTGAGTCTTATAAAACCTTGTTCGATAAACAAACCGGCTTTATGCGTGGTAAAACCCAACAGGGTGAATGGGTGAAAAACTTCAGCCCGACCCATGTAGATCACCGCACCACTGATTACACCGAGGCGAATGCGTGGCAGTACACTTGGTTTGTGCCCCACGATGTTGATGGCTTGATGGCATTATTCGGCGGTGAAGCGCCATTTCTAAATAAATTAGATACCTTATTTAGTACTGATTCCTTTATGGAAGGAGATGTATCACCGGATATTTCTGGCTTGATTGGGCAGTATGCCCACGGTAATGAGCCTGTACATCATGTGCCTTACATGTATTCCCTGACGTCGCAAAAATGGAAAGGCGAACAGCGCATAAAAGAGATCCGCGAGACCATGTATCGCGATAACCCAGATGGATTATCGGGTAATGACGATGTGGGACAAATGTCTGCTTGGTATGTCTTTAGTGCACTTGGGTTCTACCCACTAAACCCAGCCGATGGGCAGTATGTACTAGGCACCCCGCAGTTTGATTCAGTGCAGATCCAACTGCCAGACGATAAAGTCTTCACTATTAAGCGTGTGCAGTCCGCTGAAGATACGGCTGGCTATGTAAAAGAAGCCACACTTAATGGTCAGCCTGTCAATATGAACACCATCAGTCACAGTGACTTGATGCAGGGCGGCGAGCTTATTTTCACTTTTTGATATTTAGTAATTTAACAAGGTGGCGCTATTCGCCACCTTTTTTTTGACGATTTTCCGGAGACTCCAATGACCAGTATCATGGCAAGAGAGGCTGCATCAGCCTCTGAACTGTTAGCTAAGCAACTTATGCTAAATCACGAAAGTTGTGAGCGTATTGCTCAGAAAATACAACTCCTTAACCCAAGCGTAGTGTACATAGTGGCGCGAGGTTCGTCAGACCATGCTGGCGTATTTGCTAAATACCTGATTGAAGTGGAGCTGGGTATTCCCGTGGTGGCTGCCGCACCTTCCGTGGTGACTGTGTTTCACAAACAACTCAAACTTGATAACGCGTTGGTTATCGGTATTTCTCAATCAGGACGCAGCCCAGATATTCTTCAGCATATGCAAATGGCGAAAGATGCTGGAGCGCTGTGCATTGGTTTAGTGAATGATGAATCTTCTCCGTTAGCTGAATTAGTGGATCAGCTCCTTCCTTTACGGGTTGAGCAAGAAGTGGCAGTGGCGGCAACAAAAAGCTATTTGGCGTGTTTAAGCGCCCTTCTTCAATTGGTGGCGCATTGTAAGAAAGACCCAGAACTGTTGGCCGCAGTAAGCGAAATTCCCAAGGCTTTAAGACTTGCCATAGAGGGGTCGAAGCAATTGCACAGTGATATGTTCACAGGATGTGATAAGTGCATTGTACTTGGCCGTGGCTTTGGCTACGCCATAGCTAAAGAGGTGGCGTTAAAATTAAAAGAAGTTTGTGCTATTCAAGCAGAGGCGTTTTCTAGTGCGGAGTTTGTGCACGGCCCTGTGGCATTGGCACAAAAACCTTTAAAAGTGCTCAGTTTAGGATTGCTCGATGAGTCCCAGGTCGCCCACGAGCAACAAATAGATGACGTAACCCAGCGCGGGGCAAGTGTGCTGAGTATGAAGCCATTTCCCGATGATGTGCACCCTAGGCTTGGTGCATTAATGATCATGCAGCGTTTCTACCTTGATATTGCTGACATATCCCTGCAATTGGGTTGTGATCCGGATTCGCCACAAGGATTAAATAAAGTGACGCTAACCGTGTAAAGTAAATCGTGCTTACTGCGGTAAAACTCGGTAAGCACGGTCTTTGTTTTAAATACTCTTATTGATTGGTGCTTGTTTAGGGTATAAGCATTCTATGAAGTTAAAGACGTAAAACTCGTTTTTTGTTGCGCTCTCATCCTACCTTTTCTCTCCTAACGTATTGTCTGCGATATGTATTTTTATTCCTACGTGTTATTTATTTACCATTTTATGCTATGTTTTTAGTCATAGGGATTTATCGTTAAGGGATTAAAATTTATACCTAAGTGTGCGTACTTATACCGGTTTAGGGTGGTTATTTGTTACAAGATCTATACATTACGCCCTCCGAAAATTTACCTTCGATACACTCCAATTACGGGGAACACCATGTTGAAACACACGATAAAAAAAATATCTCTAACAGCGGCCTTGTTATTAGGCAGCGCTTCAGTTTTTGCTGAAGTTGTTATTATTGTGCATCCATCTAATAGCGCTAGCATTGATGCAAAAACCACCCAACGAATTTTTTTAGGAAAAGAGAAGAAATTTTCCTCTGGAGAACAAGCCACTCCAATTAACCAAGCTGCAGGCACTGCAAGTCGTAATAGTTTTGATAACGACACGCTTGGTCGAAATTCTGCCCAAGTATCCGCTTATTGGTCAAAGCTAGTTTTTACCGGAAAGGGTATCCCGCCCAAAGAAGTAGCCAACGATGGTGAAGTCATCGCTATTGTAGCTGCTAATCCAAATGCCATTGGTTACGTGGACAGTGGCTCAGTTGACGCATCTGTAAAAGCAATTCCATTAAACTAGTCAAGGATCATAAAATGAGAAATTTAAGTAAAACAATGGTATTGCTAACATCTTTGGGATTTGGTTGTGCCGCAAATGCAGAATTAAGAATTAACGGTTTCGCGAACTTAGTCGGCGGGATTACCAGCAGTGATGATGCACTGTATGGTTACGATGATTCGTTTTCGTTTAAGTCTGAAAGCTCATTCGCTTTGCAGGTCAGCGGCGACATAAACGATAAAATGACTGCCACCGGCCAAATTATTGCGCGCGGCGAAGATGATTATGACGCTGACTTCGAGTGGGCCTACTTTACTTTTAATGCCACGGATCACGTGAGCATTTCAGCGGGTCGATTACGTCTTCCGCTTTTTAAATATTCTGCTTCTCGTGATGTTGGTTATTCATACCATTGGGTGAATACCCCTCGTTCTATTTACGATGTACCTTTTAATAACTTAGATGGTCTGCGTGTTGATTACGCAAATTACCTAGGTGATTGGGAATACAATCTGCAACTGGCCGTGGGTACCTTTAGTGGTGATAACGACTTAGGTGATGTTGAAGGCAAGAATGTCATTGTTGGTACTGCTGAAGTGCAACGTGATTGGTTCAAAGCCCGTGTGGTAGCTGGTCGCGGTAACGTCACCTTGGAAGCGGATAATGTAGACAACATTACTAATGCTTTAGCGCAAATATCTCCAGTACTTGCTAATGAGTTGGCACTAGATGATGACAGTGGCGTGTTCTTAGGTCTTGGCTTAGAAGCCGATTTTTACGATTGGTTTATAAGTGGTGAAATAACCTCTATTGATGTGGAAGATTCATTTTCACCTGAAGATACCGCGTTTTATGTGACTGCTGGTATGCGTTTTGGTGCTTTTACTCCATCGCTAACCTATGAGAAATTAGATGGTCGTGGTGATCTACGTTTTTTAGATCAGGTAGCAGCCTTACCTGAAGCGGCGCAACCCGCAGCGACCGCTGCAGTGGTTGGTTTACAGCAAGCCGTTGCTGATGAGTATGATGTGGTGACCCTAGGTGTACGTTATGATTATGACACGAATATTGCCTTAAAAGCTGATATTAGCTCTTATACAAGTGACGTTGATGACTCATTAGATACGGGGTTGTTACGCTTCGCAGTTAACTATATTTTTTAGTAAATGAAGAACTAATAAGCGTCTCAATTGAGGCGCTTTTTTTTACGTCAAAATTTAATATGTCTTTTGTGTTTCTCAGGCTTTACGTTAGATGCGTCACTCCAAAGGGCATTAATGTGCTGCTTACAAGTGGATAGGGAGTTGGTATACTCGACGCTATAGCCCTTGCAAACTGGAATGCATACAAGCCTCAATGCCTCAACCTGCCTCTTCGTTATATTCACCAGTAAACCTTGAATCGGATGAATTAAAACCCTCTCATGGGGAAATTGCAAAAAGCGCATTCGCCGCGCCTTGGTGGGCGAAAAATCGCCATATCCAAACTATTTGGCCACGCTTTTTTCAGCGACGTTCAAAGGTTCATTGGCATAAAGAGCGATTGCTTTTGCCCGATGGCGATTTCGTGAATTTAGCTTGGGCAGGTGATAGAGGTAACATCGATAGCAGCCATGGTTTAGTGGTGGTTTTTCACGGGTTAGAAGGCTCAAATAAATCCCATTATGCGAATGACATGACAGCGAACTTAGTTGAGCAAGGTTATGTGGTGGTATTGATGCATTTCCGTGGCTGTGGTGGTGAGCACAATACACTACCCAGAGCCTATCACTCTGGTGAGACACAAGATGCATGGTACTTGCTGAACTGGCTGACTGAGCTTTACCCAAACGTTGCGAAAGTGGCGATGGGCTTTTCTCTCGGCGCGAACATGTTATTAAAGCTGTTAGGTGAACGACCTCAGCAAACCATTTTACGTGCTGGTATCGCTATTTCGCCGCCATTTAAATTGGCGGAGTGTTCGCTCAGTATTAATCAGGGTATGTCCCGCATGTATCAGTCGTATTTACTGAAAAGTATGGTTAATAACCTTGTCGATAAGATGCGCACAATAGATTACTCGGACCACCTTGAAATAGATGATGTAAAGGCACGTACCATCAAGAGCTTCAAAGAGTTCGACCAGCATGTGACTGCGCCGCTACATGGTTTCGATAGTGCTGACGATTACTACGAAAAATGTAGCGCGATCAGTTTTATGCAAACCATCGCGACACCAACGCTGATCATACACGCCAAAGACGATCCCTTTATGAGCGAAACCGTGTTGCCTAATGCACAAGATCTTTCATCTTCGGTGCGCCTTGAATTAAGTGCTAAAGGGGGCCATGTAGGGTTCATGCAAGGTACGCCGTGGCGCCCGGTTATTTGGATGCAAAAGCGTGTAAACCAATACTTTCAGGAGATTTTGCGCGATTAAGTGCAAAGCGAAATAGTTTTATGATTATACCCATTAATGAAGTCAGCCCAGATGCGTTAAGCAATCTGATTGAGGGGTTTGTGCTGCGTGAAGGCACTGAGTACGGTGAAGCCGATTGTAGCTTAACGGATAAGGTTGAACAGGTGCGGGCTCAGCTAGCATCGGGTGAGGCGTTGCTGGTGTACTCAGAGTTGCATGAAACAGTGAATATCATCCCCAAAGATCAGCTGGGGCTGATCGATGAGGAAACAGAATAAGCGTTTTTTATTGGCTCAATTAACGGTAGCGATTAATTACATCAATTCGATGAAGGTTAAGTTGAACGTTACCGGTACATTAGGGCTGATGCTAGACAGGCCCGCAACATTTTGTAGCCAGTCGATCCCGTCTTGCAAGCCATAATCCCCTGCGCTAATCATGACAGGTTGCACGCTGGTCGCAACAAAGCGATTGTGATCGGTTTTCGTCACTTGCACGTTCACTTCAACGTCCCTCTGTTGACCTAGTACACTCAACTTGGCGGGGATAGTGAAGGTGCCGGCTTGGCCTTTAGTAAACGCGACGATTTCTTTTGGCAGGCTAGCGGTTAACGTTGCTTTAGGAAAGTTTTCGATCATAAACAGCTTTTCGCGCATACGAGCGTTACGAATATCAATGCCGGTTTCTACTGATGATAAATCGATATCAACCGTTAGTTCACCTGCGCTGGTCAGTGAGCCGCTTAGATTAGAAAAATGATGAATTTCACTGACTTTAATATTCTTGGTAGAAATGAAATTTAACTGAGAATCTTTGTTAAGAAGCTGCCAATCGGCAGACGCGCTAGCACATACGAGTAGGCTGGAAAAAGCGACCAGTTTCACAAACGTGGTATTTTTGGTGAGGGTCATTCGGTATCTCCTGTGGTGTATTTCACTATGGTTTGCCAATTTACTCGTTGGTCACCCATGACGATAAAATCTGGGTTGGTAACAGAATCACGTTCGTTGTAACTCAAGGAAGAAAAGTCGTGCGCGAGTATACTGCCGCCTGCTTCACTGACGATACACTGAGAAGCGCCAGTATCCCACTCGCCAGTAATGCCTAAGCGCAAGAACACATCTGCTTTACCTTCTGCGATAAAGCACGATTTTAGCGAACAACTGCCTGTTGGATAGGTTTGATAAGTGCGATGGTCGCTCATACTGCGCATAACATTTTCTCGCGCTTGGCGGCGGCTTATGGCAATCATCACTGCATCGTTTTCTGGGTCGTCAAACTTGCGCACAAATATCTGTTTGTTCTCTGACTCGCTCTCTTTAAATGCCCCATTATCTTTTGACGCAAAGTAAAGCGTCTCCCCTGGAGGCCAGTAAATCACGCCAATAATAGGTTGGTTGTTTTCAACTAGCGCGATATTTACGGCAAAATCACCGCTTCTGGCAATAAACTCTTGGGTACCGTCGATAGGATCAATTAACCAATAACGTTGCCAATCTTTGCGCTCGGCTAGTGTACCGTTCTCTGATTCTTCTGACATGATAGGGATATGCGGAGTCTCGCGCTGCAAGATGGCCAAAATAACTTCATTGGCCTTGTAGTCAGCAGAGGTAACGGGTGAGTCATCGTCTTTCTGATAGCTTTTAAAGTCACCACTGTCATAGATTTCCATTACCACTTTGCCAGCTTCTTTGGCTGCGGTTTTAGCGATGTCGAGTAATGCAGATATTTGGTCGGTAGGCATTATTGTTCCTTTAACCACTTTTGGGCCAGAAAAAGAGCTGTAATACAGCGGGCTTCAACGAAATCTTCACGGGCTAATAGGCCATCGAGGTCGTTAATAGACCACGTAATGACGTCTAAAGGCTCTGGTTCATCGCCGGGTAACGTCTTTTCATACAAATCTTGGGCAACGAAAATATCCATGCGTGCGTTAAAAAATGCGGGGGCCATGCTAACGTTTTGTAAGTAATGTAGCGTATGTGCGCCGAAACCGACTTCCTCTTTTAATTCGCGATTGGCTGCTTCGTGGGATTCTTCACCAGGGTCAATTAAACCTTTGGGAAAACCCAACTGATAAGAGTGCGTACCCGCAGCATATTCGCGAACCAATAGAAACTCATGCTCATTAATAAAAGGTACTATCATTACGGCACCGCGCCCACCGCCCGCCATGCGTTCGAATGTGCGTAATTCGCCATTAGAAAATTCTAGATCAATTTGCTCAACGGTGAATAAACCACTTTTGGCTACGGTGCGTCGCTGGTGAATTTGTGGAAGTGTTTTGTTGGGGTCTATTTTGCTCATCTACCTATCACGTTATCATAGCCTCACTAATTCCATCAATGACGCGTAAACTACTGTAACTACGAATATAACGTTTAACTTAAGGACTTGCCACTTGCCTGACTTACCTTGGAACAAAATTAAAACCGTTTTGCTGGATATGGACGGTACCTTGCTCGATTTACACTACGACAGCCACTTCTGGTTAGAGCATTTGCCAAAAAAATACGCTGGCATAAAAGGGATTAGCGAGGAGCAAGGGAAAGAGTACATGATGGCGGAATATCGCCAGGTGTTTGGCACCATTGATTGGTACTGTTTAGATTACTGGGCGGATAAATTACAGCTGGATATTATGCAAGCTAAACGCGAAGTTGAGCATTTAATCAGCATGCGTGATGACACTATTCCATTGCTGGACGCCCTTAGAGAATCGGGGCGTGAGGTTATTTTGGTGACCAATGCACACCCAGGAAGTTTATCCCTGAAAATCGAACATACTGCCCTTGATAGCCATATCGACACGCTTATCTCGACTCACGAATTTGGGGTGACTAAAGAATCTCAATTGCTTTGGCAGAAACTACAACAGCGGGTCGGTTTTGATAGCAAACACACGTTATTTGTCGATGACAGTTTGCCAATTTTACAATCAGCCAAAGATTTTGGTATTGCCCACTTGCTAGCGGTAAGTAATCCAGACAGCCAACTACCGATAAAAGATGTTACACAATTTTTGGCCACTAGTGACTACAGAACCCTGCTTGACGATATACGCAACGCTCCTTTTACGGGCTGAACGAAATGGTGCAGACAATAACGATTAACGGCAATTAACCGTGCTTTTGGCAGTTTTTTTGTGAATAACAGCTAAAAGCCACGCTTAATTGCTCCTGTGGCGTTTCATATTGTTGTTGATCACCCTATAATTCGAGCCAATTTTCATCAATCTATAGGTCAAGTCTATGAGTCTTAACGATGTTCCAGCTGGTAAAAACTTACCAGAAGAAATTAATGTAGTGATTGAAATCCCTGCGCATTCAGATCCAATTAAATATGAAGTGGATAAAGACACAGGTGCTATTTTTGTGGACCGCTTCATGGCGACCTGCATGCATTACCCCACTAACTACGGCTATATTAATCAAACATTGTCAGAAGATGGTGATCCAGCTGACGTACTAGTGATGACACCGTTCCCACTTCTAGCGGGTTGTGTTATCAAATGTCGCCCTGTTGGCGTACTAAAAATGACTGATGAATCAGGTACTGATGCTAAAATTTTGGCGGTGCCGGTTGATAAATTATCTACGATTTATCGTGGCATCAAAGACATTGGCGACGTTGATGAGTTGACGCTAAATCAAATTGAGCATTTCTTCTCACATTACAAAGATTTAGAGCCTGGTAAATGGGTGAAAATCGACGGTTGGGAAAATGCTGAATCCGCTAAAGCTGAAATCGTCAGCAGCGTTGAGCGCTATAAAACAGAAGGTTAATTTTCATATTCTCAGAATATGACTCTGCACCAAAAAAAGCCGACTTTATGTCGGCTTTTCTAATATTCACTCTTTGGTCCCTGTGAGATACTTCCCATCTCCTTTTTCTAGTTGAAAGCCATGAAATCGTTACGCGCTCTAACAGCAAACCCGCAATTCTTTCTATTGGCCATGGCATTTGTTATGCCACTGGTTTTTTCCGTTTGGAATGCCCTGTTAAATAACTTTGTAGTAGAAAAAGCCAGTTTTGACGGGGCACAAATTGGCATGCTGCAAAGCTTGCGTGAAGTGCCGGGCTTCTTAGCTTTCACCGCTGTATTCGTGCTGTTAGTGCTCAAAGAGCAAACCTTTGCGTTAGTCTCATTAGCGGTGATGTGTGTCGGTGTAGCATTAACCGGTTGGTTGCCGTTTGAACTTGGCTTGTATTGCACCACGGTGTTGATGTCTATCGGTTTTCATTATTTTGAAACCATCAATCAGTCGTTGACATTACAATGGCTTGATAAAGACAAAAGTGCGCATTTTATGGGGCAACAGCTTGCGGTAAAGAGTTTTGCCTCGTTGCTGGCCTACGGTGCTATTTGGTTACTGATGGAGTGGGTTGGTATTTCCTATATGGCAATGTACATGCTTGCTGGTGTCGTAGGGTTACTGATCGTGATTTGGTTATGGTTCGCGTTTGATAAATTCAATCAAACGTCTGTCCAACACAAGCATATGTTTTTACGCAAACGTTATTGGTTGTATTATGGTTTAGTGTTTTTCAGTGGTGCTCGGCGGCAAATTTTCATGGTGTTTGCCTCCTTTATGATGGTAGAAAAATTTGGTTATTCGGTAGGGGATATCAGCCTACTGTATATGCTTAACTATGTATTTAACTTATTCTTTGCCCCTAAAATTGGACGCTGGATCCACAAAATCGGCGAGCAGCGCGCGCTGTGCATTGAATATCTAGGCCTGCTGTGTGTGTTTGTTGGTTATGCCTTGGTAGAAAACAGCCAATTAGCTGCAGGGCTATATGTCATCGACCACTTATTTTTTGCCATGGCAATTGCTGTCAAAACCTACTTCCAGAAAATTGCCGACCACAGGGACATTGCCTCAACCGCGGGTGTCAGTTTTACTATCAATCATATCGCGGCTGTTGTGATCCCGGCATTGTTGGGTATTGTATGGTTAACCTCTCCTTCCTTGGTATTTTATATTGGCGCAGGGTTTGCGATTTGTTCTTTAATTTTGGCGTTAAACATTCCTTTGCAGCCTACCAGTGGTAAAGAAGTCAGAGTTAATTTATTACGTTGGGCTAACATGCCCGTTGGAATTTCGCCTAAGGAGCGTTCATGAAGTATCTAGTGTTATTGCTGACGTTGAGTTCGTTTGCAGCTTTTAGCCAAGAACCTGAAGAGTTATATTGGGAAGATATGATCCCGAAAAACTACATTGCACCTCAAGAAGACGTTAATCATAACGGTTCAATGGTGCAACAGAGTTTGAATGCGCCTGTGGTCAAAGAATTAGACGGCAAAGTGGTGAAAATCCCCGGCTTTGTGGTGCCACTTGAAGGCAGTAGTGATACCACCACTGAATTCCTATTAGTCCCGTATTTTGGGGCGTGTATACACGTTCCGCCCCCGCCGCCGAATCAAATAGTTTATGTGAAGTTTTCAAGTGGCGTGCCGATAGACAACATATACGATGCAGTTTGGGTTACCGGTAAATTAGCCACCCAAGTATGGGAAGGCGATATCGCGACTGTTGGTTACACATTGCAAGGGATTGAAGTGACTCCATACGACGGATAGTCAAAGATTTTCCTGATGTCGGCTAATCACATCGGTCATAAGCTACACTTGCATTGATCCTCGAAAAAATTAAAAGGTAACTTAATGAGTTTCTTAACGAAAATGTCGATAGCGCAAAAGTTGTACTTGATTCCGATCATTGGCTCCATTGGCTTTTTAGTCTACTTGTGGGTCACAACTCACACTGCAATGAACAACATTGAACTGCTCGAAGACGCAGACAAGGTGCAGTATCCTGCATTAGAAGCCACCAGTAGTGCCTTGGTCAAAATGGAAAAGGTCAAAGAAACCCTCAGTAGCGCTGTTACCACTGGCGATGAAGAGACGCTGGCTGTTGCTAAAGTGCAGGCGGCGGATACTAAGGTTTTGTTAGATAAGATTATTTCTATCGAGCCTAGCTTGAGCGTGGAGGCGAATCGTATTAAGCAGTCTTTTAATAACTATTTTAATCTTGCTTACAAAGTGTCTGAGTCAATGGTGAACAATACGGCTGATTTCTCAAAGATCGGCGAGTTATCCACCAGAATGAACAAAAGCTATGATGATGCCACTACAGCGTTAGGTGCTTTTCGTGATGCACGCGTAAATGGCTTCAAGCAAGCGATAACGGAATCTAACGACGCGTTAAAAAATATGCTGTCATTTGGTGCCATTATGGCTGGGGTGACGATTGTGTTGTTGTTTGCCACAGCCATTCCTATCGTCATGGGGATCCGCGGCAGTATTGACCAAGTTGTTAACTCATTAAAAGACATAGCCCAGGAAGATGGGGATCTTACGGTGCGTATCCAAAGCCGGAATCAAGACGAAATTGGTGATTTGGTGCATTGGTTTAACCAGTTTATGGAAAAGCTACAAGGTGTGGTCAAAGACATAGTGAATGCATCCATGCCTTTATCTCAGTTGGCCCAAAACTTAAATCAACTTACCGATGATACTAACCGCACAATCGATGTTCAGCAAAGTGCCGCTAGTCAAGCTAAGTCAGCGGTTGATGATATGACGCGCAGTGTAAACGCGGTTGCTGAAAGTGCCGCTGAAGCGGCTAATGCAGCAGGTGATGCATCCGCTGCAGCAGATGATGGCCAAGCAGTGGTTAATCATACGGTACAAAGTATTCGTGAGCTGGCAGCCAACGTGGATAGTTCTGCTGAGGTTATCAAGCAACTTGAAGCAGATTCAAAACAAGTCGGCGTAGTGCTGGACGTGATTAAAGGTATTGCTGAGCAAACCAACTTGTTGGCGCTAAACGCCGCTATTGAAGCCGCACGAGCGGGGGAGCATGGTAGAGGATTTGCGGTCGTGGCGGATGAAGTTCGCACGCTAGCGTCGCGTACTCAACAATCTACCGAGCAAATTCAACAAACGATTGAACAACTGCAAAATGCATCGCGCTCAGCGGTGAGTGTTATGGCAAAAGGGACAGAGCAAGCAACGAGCAGTGTAGATACGGCAAATAAAGCCGGTGCCAGTTTGACCGTTATTACCCAGACGATCAGCCGGATAACACAAATGAACGACCAAATTGCTCACGCGACAGGCGAGCAGCAAAGTGTGGCAGGTGTGATAAGCCACAACGTAGATGAGATACACCAGCGTACAGAAGAAACAGCTAATAGCTCAGGTCGCTTAGCCTCAGTGAGCGGCGAGCTTGCAGAGTTAGCAAAGCACTTAGAAGGAATTACGCAGCAATTTAAGGTCTAGCGCCCAAGACGCTAAGCGAGTGCGCTTAGCGTTGAGCGAAAATCGCGTTACCTTGGTTAAATTGCACCCATGAGGTGAGAATGTACTTGTCGTTTGAGATGGGTACATTGCCTCGGTGAGTATGGGTAAAGTAAGCTGGTGCAATCACCATAGTGCCTTTGCGGGGTTTAATACTTACATCTTGGTAGTAAAACTCGGTTTCCCCGCCTTCATCCACATCATTTAAGTAAAACATAAACAGTAATATCCGGTGCAGCGCGTCGGTACTCTTCGACTGTGGATACACCTCTGAATGCCAATAAGGGTAGCCACCTTGTTGTTTTTCGTACTTTTGCGCGTTGATGTTGCCTAACCTAAAAAGGTACGTCATCAAATTAGACAAATTTGGCAAACCTACTTCTGCAAAATTGTCATGGGTTAGTTTAACGGGCTGCCCTGTCTTTGGGTGTTTCACCGTGAGGCCGATAGGGCCAATTAAGGCGAAAAAGTACTCTTCGAAATAGCGTAAAATGTGTTGCCCAAGAATAGGCAATAGTGCTTGATAGGGGACGTTAAATTCAGGATGGGTGATAATGGATACATCACTACTGCGTTTTTTGTCTGTATCTATACCGCCACCTGTGCGCCCAGGTAGGATATTTTTACTGGAATCAAATTGAGTAACGAACTGATCACACAGTTCGTCACTGATTGCATGCTCAATAACCTTAATGAAAGTTTCTGACTTAGGCATTCACGCCCCGAGGTATGGCATGCTCGGTCAGCTGTGCACGGATTTCTTCATTAATAACCACAGATTTTTTCTCAGCGTAGTCATACTGCACCATAGTGGTTGTGCCTGTGGCGCGTTTAGTGCCGTTTTGCCAAAGCTCTTGGTAGGCGTCAAACGAGCTGCCACCAATACGACTGATGTAAGTGCGTACTTGAACAGGATGGCCATAGTGCATTTGGTCCAGAAAATCGACTTTGTAGCTGGCTAAAATAAGCGGCCAATTTTTTAAATCTAATTCAGGGCTAAATATCTTAAAAATAGGCTCACGAGCCATTTCAAACCAGTCCACCAACACAGTATTACTTACATGTGCTAGGGCATCCGTTTCACAAAAACGCACATTAAAATCTTCAATAAACATAAATTAAATTCCTTGTTTAAACTGATAGCAAAGGTTTAAGAAAGCGCGCCGTATGAGATATTTCTACTTCGCAAACTTGTTCTGGTGTGCCCTGAGCGATGATTTGCCCGCCGCCTGAGCCGCCTTCTGGTCCTAAATCAATCACCCAATCAGCTGTTTTGATCACATCTAAGTTGTGCTCAATAACCACCACAGTATTGCCGTGATCGCGTAGGCGATGCAATACCTGTAGAAGTTGTTTTATATCGTGGAAATGTAAACCAGTGGTGGGCTCATCCAAAATGTATAGGGTTTGGCCCGTGTCTCGTTTAGATAATTCTTTGGCCAGTTTGACTCGCTGGGCTTCACCACCTGACAAGGTAGTGGCGGCTTGTCCTAAACGTACGTACGATAAACCGACATCCATCAACGTTTGTAATTTGCGGGCAATCGCAGGAATAACATCAAAGAACTTGCGCGCGTCTTCTACGGTTAAATCCAGTACTTCATGGATGTTTAAACCCTTATACTGAATTTCTAATGTTTCGCGGTTGTAACGCTCACCCTTACATACGTCGCAGGGTACGTATACGTCAGGTAAGAAGTGCATTTCGACCTTAATCACACCGTCACCCTGACAGGCTTCACAACGGCCGCCTTTGACGTTGAAGCTGAATCGACCTGGCTTGTAGCCACGTGAACGCGCTTCTTGCGTACCAGCGAACAGCTCTCGCACTGGGGTGAAAATACCCGCATACGTCGCTGGGTTTGAACGTGGTGTGCGTCCAATCGGGCTTTGATCAATATCAACCACCTTATCGAGCATGTCCATGCCAGTGATCGTTTTGTATGGTGCGGGCTCACCGGTTGTCGCGCCATTTAGCTCACGATGAGCAATACGATAAAAAGTATCATTAATAAGGGTAGATTTACCTGAACCGGACACACCGGTTACGCAGGTCATTAAACCAAATGGAATGCGTAAATCTACGTCCTGTAAGTTATTACCCGTGGCGCCGCACATTTCAATCCATTTATCTTGGTCAATTTCAGTGCGCTTCTCAGGAATAGCGATTGCTTCACGCCCAGATAAGTACTTACCTGTTAATGAATGCTCGCTTTTCATGATGTCGTCAATAGTGCCTTGGGCCACAATTTCGCCCCCGTGCACACCGGCTCCAGGACCAATATCGAGTACGAAATCAGCGGCGCGAATAGCATCCTCATCATGCTCGACCACGATGACGGTATTACCCAAGTCGCGTAAATGCTCTAACGTGGTCAGTAGGCGTTCGTTGTCTCTTTGATGCAGTCCAATTGATGGCTCATCCAGTACGTACATTACCCCAACTAAGCCGGCACCAATTTGACTGGCAAGGCGGATACGCTGAGCTTCACCGCCGGATAATGTGTCGGCACTGCGTGAAAGTGACAAGTAATTTAAACCAACATTGACCAAGAAATTCAGACGGTCGTTAATCTCTTTGAAAATCTTATCGGCGATTTTTTCTCGTTTACCTGTCAGCTCAATGTCAGTGAAAAACTGCAACGACTCTGCAATCGACATATCGGTAATGGTCGGCAGTGGTGTGTCGCCAATAAATACGTTGCGTGCTTCAAGGCGCAAACGCGTGCCATTACAGCTACTACAATGTTGCTGGCTTAAGTATTTCGATAATTCGTCGCGAACAGCATTCGATTCTGTTTCACGGTATCTGCGCTCCATATTTGGAATAATCCCTTCAAAGGGATGCTTACGTTCCATAATATCGCCGCGATCGTTAATGTACTTGAAGTTGATTGAAGTGCCTTTACTACCGTGTAGCACGATGTCTTTGGCTTTTTCGTCAAGTTCAGAGAAAGGCGTGGTCAGATCAAATTTATAGTGATCGGCCACAGCTTGCAGCATTTGGAAGTAGTAATAACTGCGCTTATCCCAACCGCGTATCGCCCCGCCCGACAAACTTAGCTCGTCGTTACTGATAATTCGGTGCGGGTCGAAAAACTGTCTTGTGCCTAAGCCGTCACAAGTTTGGCAAGCGCCTGCCGGGTTGTTAAACGAAAAGAGTCTTGGTTCAAGTTCGGCCATTGAATAGCCGCAATGCGGGCAGGCAAAATTAGATGAAAACACCACTTCTTCTTTGTGCGGGTCATCCATAAAGGCTATTTTCGCAGTGCCGGCGGACAAGTTCAGCGCGGTTTCAAATGACTCTGCCAAGCGAAGTGCTAAGTCTTCACGCACTTTGAAGCGGTCAACCACCACCTCGATATTGTGTTTTTTATGCAAATCGAGCTCAGGGGGATCTGACAAGTCACACACTTCGCCGTCAATACGAGCGCGTATAAATCCTTGGGCTGCAAGGCTTTCCAAGGTTTTAACATGTTCGCCTTTGCGGTCTTGAACTACAGGCGCTAACAGCATGAGTTTTTCATCTGCAGGCATGGTTAGTACGCGGTCAACCATCTGGCTAACAGTTTGTGCATCTAACGGTACATGGTGAGTTGGGCAACGCGGCTCACCCACACGAGCGTAAAGCAAACGCAAATAATCGTAAATTTCAGTGATGGTACCCACGGTTGAGCGTGGGTTATGAGAGGTGGACTTCTGCTCGATAGAAATTGCTGGAGATAGGCCTTCGATGTGATCAACGTCGGGCTTTTCCATCATGGATAAAAATTGTCTTGCGTAGGCAGACAAGGACTCAACATATCGACGTTGCCCCTCGGCGTAAAGGGTGTCGAATGCCAATGAAGACTTACCAGAGCCAGACAAGCCGGTGATGACAGTAAGTTTGTCTCGAGGAATATCTAAATCGATGTTCTTTAGATTGTGAGTGCGCGCGCCACGTACAGCTATCTTATCCATTATTGACCAAAGTCGTCCTCAAAAGAGTGAGTATTACATACTTGATATAAGAGCTCTATGTGGTTGAACAATTATACTTTCAATACCCAGATGATTAATGATTAGAAAGATACGCGTCATGGCGCTGATTAGATCGCCGCTGAAATATGTAAGTGGATGTTTTAAACTCGGGCATATCATTGAACTTATGCTATTTTTCCCCTCGCTAGCTGCAATGTTGCTGTCGTTTAGGGCGATAATTTTGTGGTAAACTTCGCCGCCTTGATAACCTCAAACTGATTAGTTGCTCATTTGAATAGAACCGAAATTCGCGCCTCTTTGGCTTTGGCCGCTGTTTATGTCTTGCGTATGCTGGGATTGTTTATGGTGATGCCAGTACTGGCCATACTCGCGGTACATTACCCAGATTATTCAGCCCTAATGCTTGGTTTAGCTATTGGTGGCTATGGTTTGACCCAAGCTATTTTGCAAATCCCCATGGGGGTGTTGTCCGATAAGATTGGCCGCAAACCTGTCATCGTTGGCGGGTTACTGATGTTTGCTATTGGTAGCGGTGTTGCCGCCACCGCAGATAGCATGTTATGGATTGTGATCGGCCGATTTTTGCAAGGTGCTGGGGCAATTGCCGGTGCCATCATGGCATTAGCTGGGGACGTGAGTCGTGAGCAGCAGCGGCCAAAAGTAATGGCGATTATCGGCATTGCTATTGGTTTTTCATTTTATATAGCCTTGCTAATAGGCCCTGTCATTGCTGATAATTACGGTCTGCACGGTATATTTTCTATTACAGGTATACTCGCTATTTCATGCATACCTTTGGTCATTTGGGTGGTGCCCAGCGCAATAAACTACGCGCCCAAGGGCGATACCCTACCTGTTCTTACCGATGTGAAAATCTTGTTCTTTGACCCACAGTTACGTCGTTTGAACATCAGCGTAATGTTACTGCATATGATGATCACGGTTTTGTTTGTACAAATGCCGATTTTACTCAGTGCTTTAGGCTGGCAGCTAGAAAGTCATTGGCAACTATATTTACCCATACTCGCAGCTTCTGTCGTTGGCTTAGTCGCGTTGATGATGTTAACCAAAAGGATGAGCCAAGCGGGCGTGATTCGTTTGTGCATATTATTACTAGGTGGCGCATTACTCGGTTTGCACTTTTCCCACAGTACCGTGCTTGCGGTAATGGTATTTGGCTGGCTATTTTTTACCGGCTTTAATTTCTTAGAAGCAAGTTTTCCGGCTATGGTGTCAAGCATTGCCCCAGCGGGTAAAAAAGGCTCTGCCATGGGTATTTATGCCAGCTTTCAGTTTTTAGGGGCATTTTTAGGCGGCACGCTTTCTGGGCTCGCGAGTCAGTATATTGGCCCCCAGTGGGTGTTCGTTATTGCTGGCGGTGCCTGTGGTATATGGTGGCTTGGTTTACGTAAGTTAGGTACCAGTGAACGCTTGAAACGCTTTACTCTAAAACCAGATTTTACCCGTTATTCAGCCGATACCATTGGTGAGCAGTTAGCCACACTCGAAGGAGTGGTAGATGTGACGGTAGTGCCAGATGAGGGTGTGGTCTATATCAAGGCAGATGGTAAGCAATTCTCACTGGAAAAGGCTCATATTTTAGTCAACGGCTAAGCAGCTTTTTACGTTAATCAAGGCTAAATTTTTAAGAAATAATCTGCGAAATCACGTTATAATAACCGGCACAGTGAAAATCAATTTTGTTCGAGCTTTCGTTTAGCGGGTGAACCTTTTGGTGGTGATAGGCTCATATTTCTTCTGTTGCGAAACAATAGCGGAACAATGGCGAAATTAACGCGAGTTAGCGTGAATGCGGTAAAATTGATCACTAATTAATTGAAAAATAGACATATTCATACTTAAAACCAAGTGATATTTAAACTGTAAGTGTTTAAGACCTTAGGTTTTAGGGCAGATAATAGGAGTTAAAATGGCGAGCAAAGGCGTAAATAAAGTCATCTTGGTGGGCAACTTAGGGCAAGATCCTGAAGTACGTTATATGCCAAATGGTAATGCGGTAGCGAACTTAAGCATCGCGACCAGTGAAAGCTGGAAAGACCAACAAGGGCAAATGCAAGAGCGCACCGAATGGCATCGCCTGACTATGTATCGCCGTTTAGCTGAAGTGGCTGGCGAATACTTGCGTAAAGGCTCACAAATTTACGTAGAAGGTAAATTGCAAACCCGTAAATGGCAAGATCAGCAAGGCCAAGACAAATACACCACAGAAGTGATTGTCGACCAAATGCAAATGTTAGGTGGCAAAGGCGGCGGTCAATCTGAAGGCGGCTTCCAAGGGCAGCAGCGTCAACCTGCACAGCGTTCTGCACAAGGCGGTCAAAATGCTGGCGGCCAGCGCTCTGGCGGTCAAAATTCAGGCGGTTTTCAACAATCTCCTAACCAAGGTTACAACCAAGCCCCTCAAGGTGGCCAAGGCAATCAAGGTTTCAACCAAGCCCCGCAAGGCGGCCAAAACAAGCCAGCACCTATGGCTGAACCTGACTTTGATTTCGACGATGATATTCCGTTCTAGCTCGGAGTCTTTACACGGTAAATAATTTTTGAAAAAGCCCTGTTAAAACAGGGCTTTTTTGTATCGGTTTGATTTTTCCCAAAATACGTTGGAACGAAGATGGCGGTTTTACTGTGATTTCCCAGCGGTTGGCCAGCCGCTAAATGCTGATTTATACGCTGCCTACACGCGTTGCTCTTAGGCTTACTCATCTAGTGAGTTGGTGAGTAAAAATGATAGATAAAGACACTTATTTGTCTTCCCACAGCTTTAACTATGCAAAATCTGTTATCTCTAAACAGTCTTTCACTCACTCTCTGACCTCTTGCTGCAGCACTGCATAAATCGATTTAAAGCGCGGTGTTATATACGAGCGGAGTATTGGCAAAGCCTATTGTAGGCTTTAATTCGCTCTGGTCGGCTTTCACAGCAATGAAACTTATTTTATATACTCATGCGCAAACCTCAGGTTTAAGGTTTTTATTCTGGGTTTGGACAGCAATACTTACAAAAATAACAACATATCGTCGGTAAGCAGTAGAAATGCCCAACTTTTTTTGCCACATTACACGACGGTTATTAACAAAAAAACAACAATCAATCTGGATGGACAAATGTTGAAACTAAACACACAAAAATTTCGCCTATGCGCAATAAGTGCTGCGGTGATGGGACTGATCAGTACAGGGGCGATGGCACAGCAAACAAGCGCTGCTCAAAACAAAGCTCAAGAAGAAGATGTTGAGCAAATCATTGTCACAGCGACAAAGCGCGCAGAGTCAATCGGCGATATTCCATTTTCAATCAACGCGCAAACCCAGAAGGACTTTGAACGAAGTGGTGCTAGTAATCTAGAAGATATTGCTCGCAACGTCGCGAGTGTGGCAATTCAAAATCTTGGCCCCGGACAAAGCCAAGTATCCATGCGCGGTGTATCTGCAGGGCAAATCGTACGTGACCAGCCGGGCGTGAAAGAGCAGGTGGGCGTTTATTTGGATGAAAGTGTTATTTCTCTATCGTTATTTACCCCTGACTTAGACTTATTTGATTTAAATCGTATAGAGACGCTGCGCGGCCCGCAAGGTACGCTATTTGGCTCAGGCTCAATAGGTGGAACGTTACGCTATATTACTAATCAACCCGAACTAGACACGTTCGAGGGGAAATTTGAAGCGAACCTGAGTTCAGTATCAGACGGCGGCACCGGCGGCAATGTGAAAGGCATGGTTAACCTGCCTATCTCAGATTCTGTCGCTATGCGCGCGGTGGTTTATCGCACTGAATATGCGGGTTTTATTGACGCATACGGTCCTGATAATGCGTTTAAAGAAGATGTTAACGACGGAGACAGAACCGGTGGTCGAGTAGCGTTTGTTATCAGCCCAAATGACAAACTCACTATTACCCCGCGGATCATATTTCAAGAGCTCGAAATAAATGGCTTCAATAGACAAGACGCGTTCAATATTTTTGCCAACCCTTACACCACAACGTGGCCAGCGAAACAATTAAAAGATAGAGAGCAGTTCTTACTATTAGAAGAAGGCTTTTCTGACGATACGCTGATAGCTGATTTGACCGCAGAGTATCAAGCTGAGATTGCTGACTTTACCTTTGTCTACAGCTACACAGACCGAGATATTCTGGTGAGCCGAGATGCGAGCGCACTGTCTGGCTCAGTGAGTGTTGATTTAGGTTTCCCTGATGCGGCCGTCACGCTGCCATCGAACCTACTCGATCGTACAGAAGTGGAGCAAGACACGTTCGAGCTGCGCGCAGCATCAAACGATGACGGCGCGTTAGATTGGATAGTCGGCGCGTTTTATTCTTCAACTGACCGAACGTACAAACAAACACTGCCCACACCTGGATACGATAGCTTTACCGATGCAACCTTAGGTGCAGGGACTTCAGCGGCGGTAGCCAATGGGTTTGATGTCGATTCACCTTACAACGCTTTCTTGCCTTACGATCTAACACAATTAGCTATTTTCGGTGAAGTTAATTATCAAGTGAACGACGATCTTAAAGTGACTGCAGGTTCGCGTTTTTATGATTACGAAGAAGAGCGTCAGTTTATTTCAGGCGGCTTGTTCGCCAATGGTGACAATCAAACCGATGCAACTGAATCTGATGGCTTTACGTCACGTATTCTTGGTCAATATCGCTTGAACGATAACGTGAACATTAACGCGCAGATTTCTGAAGGGTTTAGGTTAGGTGGGGTAAACGATCCATTGAACAGAAGCTTGTGTTCTGATCAGGATGAGGCGATTTTTGGTTCATTCCAAGATTATGAAGATGAGCAGTTAACCAACTATGAGTTAGGCTTCAAATCTTCTGGCCGCGGCTGGAGCGCGAACGTGTCAGCGTTTTATAATGATATCGAAGACCTACAGGTGACGTTAGATGCAGGCTCTTGTTCTTCTCGAGTGTCGTTTAATGTGCCTGATGCCCACACGCAAGGCCTAGAATTTGAGCTTACACGCCAGTTCACAGATCAATTATTCTTCTCTCTTAGCGGTAGCATTATAGAAGCAGAATTTGACTCAACCGTGGTTGATGGCTCTGGTGCGGTACTCGGTGGGGTAGAAGATGGCAACCGTTTGGCGTCAGTGCCTGAAGAAAGTTTCTCGATTTCGTTTACTTACGATCTCGCTTCGCCTTTGTTCTCTTCAAATAGCACTTATTTCCAAGGCTCATACCAGTACGTTGGTGATCGAATCACTCAACCTAGCGACCAAGTCGCTGGTGCGGGCACGTTTGTTTCTGGCTTGGCCTTTGGTGGAGCAACGGGTCTGGAAACCACCGAATTAGATTTGGTGCTTGATGCCTACGGCACCATGAATCTTAGCTTTGGTCTGGCCTACGACGATTACGAAATTCTTTTGTATGCCAACAATGTGTTTGATGAAAATGCGTTGTTGTCATTGGACAGAGAGCGTGGAGGTCGGGCTCGACTCGGTTTTACGACCAACCAACCTAGAACAATTGGTGCTACATTCCGTTACTTCTTTGAGTAACGTTCGCTAGGGCGTGTTAATCTTTGCAGTACGAATTTTGGTCTAAATGGAAGCGTTTTAATCGCGAAACAGTCCTGCGGGCCTAGTGGGCTAAGTTAAAGGACTGTGACAAAGAGTAAAATACTTCCATAACGACCCCTTCGGGCAGCGCCTGTGTACTGTTTAGACCGCGTTGAATGGTTTTGATTTAGCCCACTAGACCTTCAACCATTCGCCTTGCCTAAACAGCACACAGACCGCTGCAAAAATGAACAGGAAAGATCAATACGCCCTAGTCATATACTCAAAAAATAATCAGCAGCTAAACATCAATCGACGTTTAGCTGCGCATTCTCCTCCCTATTTCCTGTGAAATATCAAATCGACATGCTTTGTTTCATGTTAGTTGCGTTAAGCTTGGCTAAACGAGACAGAAAAAGGCGACCTTGTTGACCAAAAATACCTGCGTTAACGGCGTTATTAACGGCTACATATCATGAACAAAACACAGCTACCCAGCAAAATATGCCCCGTTTGCCAACGGCCCTTTTCATGGCGAAAAAAGTGGCAAAAAGACTGGGAGCATGTCAAATACTGCTCGAAGCGATGCGCGGGGAATAGAAAGTCTCTCGACGATAAAAGGTAGTTATCGTAGGTTTGCTCAAATTGTATTTTTATCGCCGAAGGTTCAGATTCTTCTAGGACGATTTACCAGGGTGTGTTGCTTGAGAATGCGCTTAGTTTCTTGTTGAACGTCATCGCGTTTTTGAAACGTCCACAAAGTCTCCCTTGCTCGCTTACCGGTTTGTTCAAGATCAATCATTGGGTGCGGGTATGTTCGTCCTAATTCCACTTCATATATTTGACATTCCATGGGGGTAAGTAGCCATGGCGTGTGAATGAGTGCATCCGGCAGGTCAGAAATTTCAGGTACAAAACGGCGGATGAACTGCCCTTGAGGATCTTTGTCTTGTGATTGTTTGACCGGGTTGTACAAGCGGATAAGGTTGGTCCCCGTTACTGACGCTTGCATTTGAAATTGCGGATAATGTATCCCTGGTTCAAAGTCTAAAAAGAGCTGAGCTAAATGAATGGCTCCTTCTCGCCAATCAATATTTAAGTGGTGACACAAAAAGCTCACTAACATGGCTCGCATGCGGAAATTCAGGTAACCCGTTTGATGCAGACAGCGCATCGAAGCGTCCACGATGGGGATGCCCGTTTGGCCTGTTTTCCATGCCTGTAAGTTAGCGTCTTTTTGTTCACCTTGCTCATATTCGTAAGCAAGGTAGGCTTTGTTGACAGGGCGAAACTCCATGTCTGATTCACTTTCAAATTTCTGAATAAAATGGCAATGCCAGTGCAGGCGAGACCGAAAGGCGTTGATAGCCCTTTGCCACCCATCTTTGTGCTTTTTAGATGCAGTTGATTGATAAACTTGGCGAGTACTTATGTTTCCCCAAGCCAAATAGGGAGAAAGCCTAGAGCAGGCTGTTCTACTTTTTATCGGGCTAGAAACTGAATAGGCGTACGCCTTTCCGCGCTCTTTTAGAAAATGATGCAAGGTGTACCAAGCGCGTTTTTCACCCCCAAGCTGAAATGTAGGATGTTGAGTTTTGTACTCTTGTGGCAATGCTTCGCATTCATCTAGCGTCATCAAGGTGGCAAAGGTTAGCCAATTGACTTCATGCAGAGGCGTATCTGCACATTGTGCATTCATATGCTTATCCCAATTTTGCTCCCAGTCACGTCGGTGAGTGGCGCCACGGATAACGCCGCCATGATTGTATTCGTGCCAGCCTATGCCTTCAGCATCTAACATGCGCGCGATAGCTTTATCCCGTTTGTAAGTGCAGGCAAGACCGATTTCTTGATGGCTGTACACGCCAGCAATATGAAAACGCTGCATAAGTTGAGCAAACACCCTATGGGCTTCTTCGAACAATACAACGATGCGAGCATTATAATCGGCGAGTTGGCTGTTTAGGTCGACTATGGATTGCCACACAAACCGCCAATGACGTACATCGTAATGCGGATCTGCTATAACTGAGGGCTCGAATAGGTACATCATGACCACCGGCAGCGGTTGCTGGGCGGCAGCGAATAAGGCTTGATGATCTCTCAAACGCAAGTCTCGCTTCAACCACACCACATTGATGTGCTCTTTACCCAAGAGGCCAGTCTGCCGCGTCTGTTTGGTCTATACCGCTAACGTACGTATCCCCAGCCCATTGGCGCACAAATTCCCCGTTCGGATCATATTGTTGCGCCTGCTTGGCTAAATCGAATCGCCTATGTCCTCTAGGGTCTACGCCTACACCTGAAAGGTACTGCCAGTTCCCCCAGTTTGATGCCACATCAAAGTCGATAAGTTGTTGTTCAAAGTAAGCTGCCCCGAAGCGCCAATCAACACCGAGCTCATTTACCAAGCAACTAGCGACTAACTGGCGTCCTCGATTTGACATGTAGCCAGTATGATTTAATTGCTTCATACAGGCATTCACGATGGGATAAGGCGTTTCACCTTGGCACCACATTGCGAACCGTAAAGCGATAAAGGTGGTTAAGGGACGAGTGTCTTGCGTCCCAGAAAACTGAAATAGTTTTGATTGGTATTTAAACAGGTGCCATTGAAAGTACTCTCGCCATAGCAGCTCAAAGTAAAGCCAATAAGTTGAGTCATTTTTTTCATATTCTGATTCGTATCGCCTCAGCTCAGTGAATACTTGCCTAACAGAAAGGCACCCATTAGCGAGCCAAGGGGATAGCTTGCTGGAATAGTCCCACCCATCCAAACCGTTACGTGTTTGTTTATAATTTTTAATGTTGTGGCTGGTAAAAAGAGTGTACTCAAGTTGCGCTAAAGCAGCGTCTTCACCTCCTGTGAAAGCAAGCCCAATTGCTTTTTTCGATGGGTTTACGTTCTTAGATGACAACCAAGCTAAATCGGGAGCGGGTGGCAGAGCTGTCGGGGCTGGTAAAGCAGCTACTACTTGCAGATCCTCGACGCGTTTTCTAAAGGGAGTGAAGCTTGCGGGCAAGTATTCTATTTCAAACGGTAGCGTGTCAGGTTGAAATAAGCTGTGACCGTTTTCCTGAATAAAGAGTGTATTAGGGTTACCTTGCTTTACTCTTTGCCATTGCTGGCGCTCATACACACCAGGGTGCATACCTGAGGCGACTATATCTGGAGTATAACTACCAATAAGGGCGCCAAGTACCTCTAAGGTTTCTCCCTCAAGTACGAACAGCTGTTGGCCTTGCTCCTGCAAATGACGCTGTAATTCAGACAGACTCTGTTGCAGAAACGCCCAACGTTTATCGCCCATATGCGCCGACTGAAAATGGCTACTCTTGAACCATCGTGGGTCGATTATAAATACACATAATAGTTCATCGACTTGTTCACTAAGCGCAACAAGCGCAGGGTTATCATGTAAACGCAGATCATGACGAAACCAAAAAATGCCTCGCTTTTGGAGGGCTGAAGATAGCTTTTTCAAAAATAAACACCCGTCATCTTAGAGTCAGTCAATAGCAATAAATACGTGTGCTTAAACAGATGAGATCAGCTTAGAGCCAGGAATAAGACGCCCGTATTAATGTGTGGCAGCTTTACGATCTGATATAGTTTGGAAATTAGGTAGTCAGCCCATTAAAAATCTCACGTGAGACAAGGTAATTCCATACATAAAATGAGAAATATTAGGAAGGGGACAGGGGAGTCTCGTCGCGGTAAAGAAACTCTTTTATTGATACTAAATTCCGCTAAAACCATATTGATTGAGCAAGGCTATAGTAAGTTGTCTATGCGTAAGGTTGCTGTGGGCGCGCAAATTAGCGTGGGAAATTTACAATATTACTATCCAAGCAAGAATGACTTGCTCAAAGATATGCTCGATCACAGTATTGATGAGTTTATGGATGAATTTGAACGATTAAGATTGGGGACGAATAACGATCCTGAACTGCATCTCAAATCCATTATCAATTTTATCGTACTTGATTTAGGCAACCCCACAACGACTACGTTTTATCCTGAGTTATGGGCCTTAGCAAATCACGATGAATATGCTGACAAATTAATGGATGAAATATACGCTCGCGTGCGCGTACCACTCGAAGATAGCATTATGCGGCTGAACCCAAGATTGGACTTCGAGCAGGTGCAAAAAGTGGCTTTGTTTATTTCTTCATCCATGGAAGGCATGACCATGTTCGTTGGCCACGGCAAAGTGTGGAACGATTCTATTCAACACATGGCGAACATAGCAACAATGAGCTTTCTTCAGTTGGTCAAAAATGTTACGCCTGAAGATATTCAAGAGAATAGTTTTATACTTGCCGCTGACAAAGGGTAATTATTTATATTGAGTAAATGCTCTAAGCTGCTGAGTTTACGCTTAATTACACTTGGCGCTTACTTGAATTAAGCACTCAAATTCTCACTAAAACTAACGCTTAAATTTCGTTTCTAAAATAACTGACGAATTAGTGCGCTCCACTCCCTCTAGGTTACCAATATTGTCCAAAATTTGACTGAGTTGCTCAAGGGATTCGGCCTGAACAATGGCAATCAGATCATATTCTCCACTAATGGCATACAGCTCGCTGACCTCACTGACTTGGCGTAGTTCTGCATTGGTTTTGGCGGTGAGCTTTTGGCGTACTTTGATGGATACATGAGAAGACACTAGGTTGTCTTGGTATTCGCTGCCATATTGCACTGCATAGCCTTTAATGACGCCGGACTGTTCAAGTTTGATCATTCTATTTTGAACCGTGGAGCGAGATAGATTTAGCACTCGCGCTAAATCCGAAATGCTGGCTCTGGCGTTGGAACGCAAGATGGATAACAGTTGTTGTTCTTGCTTAGTTATCATTTTGATACTTTATTTGGTTTATTTGCTAAATAGTGTGTTCATTTTGACCATAATGCTACTGCAATTTTAAACTGTTTACCTCGATAATAGTCAATTATCTCAACGATGCTTATTAGCAACGTCACTATTTTAGGCCTTAAAGGAGCGCAACAATGCAAGTAACCAGAGAATTATTCGATGACGTCATGGTGCCCAACTATGCGCCCTCCGCGATTATTCCAGTGCGCGGTAAAGGCTCTCGCGTGTGGGACCAAAATGACAAAGAGTTTATCGACTTTGCTGGTGGCATTGCGGTGAATTGTTTGGGTCATTGTCACCCTGCTTTAGTGCAAGCTTTAACAGAGCAAGGGCAAAAATTATGGCATCTTTCTAACGTGATGACTAACGAGCCGGCGCTGCGCCTAGCCCAAAGACTCACGCAATTAACATTCGCTGAAAAAGTGTATTTCGCCAATTCAGGTGCAGAAGCCAACGAAGCTGCACTAAAGCTTGCTCGGCGCTGGGCGTTAGATGTGTATGGGGCTCAAAAGTCACAAATTATCTCGTTCAACAAGAGCTTTCACGGGCGTACGTTTTTCACTGTAACGGTGGGCGGGCAAACCGCCTATAGTGATGGTTTTGGCCCTAAGCCAGGCGATATTGCACATGCAGATTACAACGATTTAGCCGGCTTAGAAGCGCTCATTTCTGATAAAACTTGCGCTGTAATGCTAGAGCCGCTGCAAGGTGAAGGGGGTATCATTTCACCTAGCGCTGATTTTATAAAAGGCGTTAGGGCGCTATGCGATAAGCACAATGCGCTGATGATTTTTGATGAGGTGCAAACGGGGGTTGGTCGTACGGGGGCTATGTACGCTTATCAAAACTTAGGGGTAACACCAGACATTTTAACCACGGCGAAAGCCCTTGGTGGCGGATTCCCTATTGGGGCCATGCTAACCACGACTGAGATTGCCAAGCATTTGAAAATCGGTACGCACGGCTCAACTTATGGTGGTAACCCACTGGCATGCGCTGTCGCAGAAGCGGTATTAGACGTGGTTAGTCACGACGACGTTTTGCAGGGAGTGACGAAGCGTGAAACCTTGTTCCGTGACGGTTTACAGCGTATCAACGACAAATATCACGTATTCGATGAAATTCGTGGCAAAGGGTTGTTACTCGGCGCCGCATTAAATGAAAAATATAAAGGCCAAGCAAAAGCATTTTTAGTCGCAGCTGCAGAGCATGGCTTGATGTGCCTAATTGCAGGAGCTGACGTGGTGCGCTTCACTCCGTCTTTGGTGATCCCAGAGCAAGACATTGAATTAGGCTTACAGCGCTTTGAGTTGGCCGTTGCGCAAGTGGTTAAAGGCTAACTAGCATGCTGGTTATTCGCCCTATATGTGCCGCAGATTTTGCGGCATTAAAGCAAATTGCTGTCGAGTCTGGTCACGGCTTTACCTCATTGCCTGATAATGATGAGCTATTACTAAGCAAGATTTCGCGTGCTCAAAAAAGTTTTACTGAGCAGGTGACTTCCCCTGGCCAACAAAACTATTTGTTCGTACTCGAAGATACTCAAAGCAAAGAGATTATTGGGGTTACCGGCATTGAAGCCGCAGTTGGACTGAATGCGCCGTTTTATCATTATCATATTGCCAGTCATGTGCATTATTCAGAGCGCTTAGGGGTGAAAAAGGTCGTAGAGACACTTAACTTGTGTAACGACTACACGGGGGCGTCAGAGGTCTGTACCTTGTTTGTGCGCGAAAAGTTCCGCCGTGGTTTCGCCGGACAATTATTGTCTCGGGTACGCTACTTGTTCATGGCGAATCATCCAGAGCGTTTTTCAGATTTAGTTATCGCTGAAATGCGCGGCGTTTCTGATGAAAATGGTCACTCACCTTTTTGGGCATGGTTGGAGCCAAACTTTTTTGGTATCGACTTCCCAACTGCTGACTACCTCGTGGGAATGGGTGATAAATCATTCATCGCAGAATTGATGCCGAAGCACCCAATATATGTGGCGCTATTAAGTGAAGACGCGCAAAACGTGATTGGTCAGGTGCATGAAAAAACGGCGCCGGCACTTCGATTATTGCAAAAAGAAGGCTTTTTTCATCGTGGTTATGTGGACTTATTTGATGCGGGACCAACGGTAGAAGTCGCTCTTAAGAACATTCGTACAGTGCAACAGAGTCAGCTGGCTACTGTGCTGATAACCGATAAAAGCCAGTTACCAACGACGGATTCAGGTGCTCAGAACTACATGCTTTGCAGCACAGATGTGAGCCAGTTTCGCGCCACTATCACACCCTGTATCAGGTATGAAAATGAAAGCAATACGTTGTTAATTAGTGCTGAGATGGCCTCTGAATTAGGCTTAATGAACGCCAGCGATGTGCGCTTTATTGGGCTGTAGCGTAAAGAACTAGGCGCAAAGGTTAAACCGCCTTTGCAAGATATTATATTGAATAGAAAGGTTTTTATTTATGCATACTAACGTGAATACATTATTTGAAAAGCTGTGGGAAAGTTACCTCGCTGTTACCCCTTCAGCGGTTACCGTTCATGACTTGTTTGGCAAAACGCAAGGGCAAGAAGTGATCAACGATCACATCGCATTACGTACTTTCAACTTACCTGGTATTGGACTTGACGCGCTGGCGGCACATTTTGAGGCGTTGGGTTACAAGGCCTGTGGTGAATACCATTTCGTAGGCAAAAAGCTGTACGCTAAACATTTTGAGCACTCAGAAAATCCAGACTTACCCAAAGTCTTTATTTCAGAGCTTTTACTTGAGCAGTGCAGCGAATCACTGCAGCAAACCATTCGAAATCTTGTTTCGAATATGAGCGTTGATGCAGTGACACAAGATAACTTTTTATATTCTGGGCGTCATTGGGACATTGATTACGCGACCTATCAGCAGTTATTGCAAGAATCCGAGTTTGCGGCTTGGGTCGCTGCGTGGGGCTACCGAGCGAATCATTTCACTGTAAGCAATAACCATCTCAGCGAATTTGATTCTATCGAACAAATCAATCAAGCAGTGAAAGCGGCAGGTCTTGCCTTGAATACTGCAGGCGGCGAAATAAAAGGTTCGGTTGAGGTCATGCTAGAGCAATCATCTACCCTGGCAGATAAGCACCCCGTGGCGTTTAGTGATGGGGAGCGAGAGATTCCTAGCTGCTTCTACGAGTTCGCTAAACGTTATCCTAAGCCTGACGGCAAATTATTTACTGGGTTTGTGGCTGAATCAGCAGATAAAATCTTCGAAAGTACTAACGCAAGATAAAATCCGCGGTACGTTTACTTACCTAAAAAAGGGGCCTTAAAGGCCTCTTTTTTTTAGCCGATTGTCTAATTGTTTACGATTCGCAATGTCGCTATTGTCACCTATACTGATGCGAAATTAAGCTACAAATCCTCAACTTAACTTATTGGTATCGCTAATAAATCGTGATTAAGGTAGCGATTTATATTGCTGGTGCTTTATTCTAAATTTTGCTGTAATGGCAGAGCAATGTAACAAGATATGAATTGAACAATGCGAATTAGCTGGCGCGAGTTTATAAAGCAGTACTTTAGCAAGCCATCAAAATTTCACTCGATTGGAATTGAAATGGGCGATGCTGAATTGCACCTTAATGTTATTCAAAAAAAATCTGGTGCCTATCAGTGGGTAGAGCAGCACACTTTGCCTATGCAAGATTGGGCGAAACATTTGCAAGAGTACGTAGCGAACCATAATTTAGCTCGCACCCCTTGTTATATTGCATTGGGGTTAAATAAATATCAGCACTTTCAAGTAGATAGGCCTGAAGTGGAAGAGCAAGAAATTGCTTCCGCTCTCAAATGGCAAATCAAAGAACAGCTCACCAGTACAGATGAGCATGTCTTTGATTACTACGACCACCCAGCAGTGATTGGCGGTAAAAAAAGGGTCAATGTGGTGGCTATTAGCCGCGCTCACATTCACGGGATAATCAAAGGCATTACCCGCGCAGAGTTAAAACTCAATACCATTACCATAGAAGAGTTGGCAACCAGCGAGCTTCTGCCAACGGATGATGATGCTGTTTTGACTTTATTCCAAGAGAATGGCGGTCAGATAAATTTAAATATCGTTAAACAAGGCAAGTTATTCTTCTCACGGCGTTTGAAAGGCTATGAAAACTTGGCTAGCTTCTCGTTAGAGGAGTTCCAAATGGGGATGGGAGATACCTTGAGTGTTGAAATTCAACGCTCCATGGACTATTTCGAGAGTCAACTGCGTCAAGCCCCCGTGCGCAAGATTGTCGTTCACCTCAATTCATCTATTCAACAAGAGCTGGCGAAGGTCATCCAAGAGCTGACCTTTATGCCTGTCACCGTCATGGCGCTGCCTTTAGCATCGCCCCAGCCAGAGAAAATGGTCAGTTTAGCGAGCTTAGGTGCTGCGTTGTCAGATGTAAAATTGAATACTGAGGCCGCACAATGAAGTCTCGTATTAATCTCTACTTACCCGAATTACACCCTAAACTAGAAGTGTTGACGCTGTCGTTTGTACTGACTGTGTGGGCAATTTTATTCACGATTGTTGGGCTGGTTTACTATCATGACTATAGTCACGGACAAAGTGTAAAAGCGGACTTAATGGCCATTGAAGTGCAAAAGCAGCAGGCAGAGGACCGACTCGCTGAGCTAAACGAAACGTTAGCGAATCGCACGAAAGATCCCAAATTGCTTGCGGCAATTGAGAGTAAGCAGTTAGAAGTGAGTTTAAAGCAGCGTGTCATTGATGAGTTATCTGGGCAAGAGCAGTTTAAATCGAACGGTTTTGCAGGTTTGATGTTGGGGCTGGCAGAGCATCATTTGGACGGGCTATGGTTAACTGGAATCCGATTAGATGAGAATCACGTGATGTTGGAAGGAGCGGCAACCGATTCATCGCTTATCCCGCAATGGATGACGCAATTGAGCTTAACAGAGCGCTTAAAAGGTCAAGAGTTCTCTACCACTAAGCTGTATCGCGATCCAAATCAACAGTTAATGTTTACCCTTGGCACTAGAACGACAAGTGACGCACAAGCAGGGGAGCAGCCATGAGCCAAACACTAAAAGAAAGGTATAACACGCTTTTCGCTCAGTTTCTCGCCATTACACAACGCGAACAAATACTGATTCTACTTAGTGGCGTGGTTGTCATTGGTATGGTTGGTTACCTGTTATTCATCGAGCCCGTGAATGAAACAGTTACCCGGGATGAGCAGAATATCGCTTCTATGCGTAATCAAGTGCGCAGCGTTGAAGCACAAATCGAGGTCAGTGAACATGCATTTAGTAATGACCCCAATGAGCAATTGGTGGCCTCGCTAAATAAACTTAAGCAAAGAAGTCTTGATTTAGACACAGATTTGCAACAAGAAACGGTCAATTTGGTGCCGCCTAAACAAATGCCGTTACTACTGGAAAAAGTGTTGGCCGAAAGTCAGGGCGTTACGTTAATCAGCATGCAGTCAATCCCTCCAGCGCCCGTGCTTAACATGGGGGAAAAAGGCGGTGACACTGAAAGCGTTGCCAACGAATTAGCAGATATTAATTTGTACCGCCACGGTGTGCTTTTGTCATTAAAGGGCAGTTACTTTGATATTCAACGTTATTTAACGGGCATTGAAAATCTCAGGTGGCAATTTTATTGGAAGCGTTTTAATTACGTGGTCACTGATTATCCGGACGCTTCGGTTGAAGTTGAGCTGTATACCTTAAGTACCAGCAAAGCGTTTATAGGAGTCTGATGTGTATATAAACCTCAAATTTATGCTAGGTATTTTCGTCGTGACATTGGTTTTTACGAGTGCCGCGTTCGCTCAGGTTTTAGTCGACCCAACTCGCCCATTCGACGCCACTCCCAGCACTTCAGCAAGAGGCGAAATAGCCGATACATTGATACTCAGTGCCATATTTATTAATGGTGATCACAAGCACGCCATTATTAATGGTATGAATGTTAAAGAAGGGCAGGACGTGGCAGGGAAAACACTCATTTCGATCAGCAAGGGTCGAGTTATATTGCGCGGCGCTAAAGGTTCGCAAGAACTTTATGTCAATCACTCTCAATTTATAAAAGATGCAAATGATGGATTTTAAGCTCATTACGCTAAGCGGGTTTCTGCTGGTTTTAGTCGCCTGTCAGGCAAAGCATGATACTCAGCATTATGAAAAATCGCTGGACGCCGCAATTGCTGACACTGAAAAGACAGTTAGCCCTAAAAAGCAAGGTGTACCTGATTTGCCTGATGCCGTTCATCAAACGTTAATGCCAAGGTCAGAGCAAGCTGATGAAGCGCTTTTTGGCGAACCTAAATTTGATATTAATGCTCAGCAAATCGATGCAGTGAGCTTTTTCGCTGGAATCGTAGAAGATACGCCTTTCAGCGTGGCTATTCATCCATCTGTGTCGGGTTTGATTACCTTGAATTTGAAACAGGTCACCTTAGAGCAGATTTTCGATATCGTCACTGAGATATACGGTTACGATGTGCAACGCAGGCAAAATATTTATCGTATATATCCCTCGGGCATGCGTACAGAAACATTCGCCGTGAATTATCTATTAATGAAACGCGACGGGGCGACGCAAACCAGTATTACCTCTGGCGGCGTCTCACAAGCACAAAACAGCAGCAGTAGTAGCTCAGGCAGTTCGCTGAACAGCTTTAGCGGCAATTCTTCTTCCGGTAGTGCAAATAACTTGAATTCAGGAAGTAATGGTAACGGCACCAGTATTTCTACCAGTACTGAAACCGATTTTTGGACAGATTTGCTAGCATCATTGCAAGTCATGATTGGCGCAGAAGAGGGTCGTAGTGTGATGGTTATGCCCCAAGCCGGGTTGGTCACCGTGCGTGCTATGCCTAGTGAAATACGCTCGGTTAAAGAGTTTTTGGCGATATCAGAAGAACATGTACAGCGCCAAGTTATTTTAGAGGCGCGTATTCTTGAGGTGTCACTGAGCGATGGTTATCAGCAAGGTATCAACTGGACAGAAGTATTAGCTAATAGTGGCAGTACTGACTTTCAATTTTCCACCACTGCAGGCAGCTTAGGGGATGCTATTTCTGCGTCACTGGGGGGCATTACAAGTTTGTCGTTCGTTAATAAAGACTTCAGCGGCGTACTGAACTTATTACAAACCCAAGGCAATGTGCAGGTTTTGTCTAGCCCTAGAGTCACGGCGATCAACAATCAAAAAGCCGTGATTAAAGTGGGTGATGACGAGTACTTTGTGACTGACGTATCCAGTCAAAGTACCGTAACTGCGGCGACTAGCTCCACCACACCGAATATTGAACTGACACCGTTTTTTTCCGGTATCGCGTTAGACGTAACCCCGCAAATTGATGCACAAGGTGGGGTGCTATTACATGTGCACCCATCTGTGATTGAAACCGAAGAACAAGAGAAGGTTGTGACCTTAAATGAAGAGCAGTTCGTGCTGCCTCTTGCCGCAAGTAACATACGCGAATCAGACACAATTATTCATGCTCGCTCAGGTGAGATAGTCGTTATCGGCGGGTTAATGCAATCAATTATTTCTGAAACAGAGTCAAAGACACCTTTACTAGGTGATATTCCGCTACTGGGTAATTTATTTAAAAACCGCCAAGAAACAGAAACCAAAAAAGAACTGGTTATCTTGCTTCGTCCCACAGTGGTGGGCGCAGACACGTGGCGCCAGCAGTTGATCCGCAGCCGTAATCAAATGGCTGACTGGCTACACGTGGACTAATCGTATGTATTTATACCACTACGGTATAAAGGAATTGCCTTTTACCTTAACCCCTAATACCAGCTATTTCTTTGGCTTGCCTAGCCATAAAGAAGCGATTGAGGTGCTTCTCACTGCCATTAAAACGGGAGAGGGATTTATTAAAGTGACCGGCGAAGTGGGTACGGGCAAAACGTTGATCTGTCGCAAGTTACTTAACGAACTTCCAGAGCACTTCGTCGCGGCATATATTCCGAACCCTTATTTAACGCCAAGTGAATTGCGCCGCTCTGTTGCCGCTGAACTTAATGTGACATTAAGCGAAAACGCAGATCAACAAGAGTTTACTCAGCGTATCCAGCGCCGTTTGATTGAAATTAACCAACAGAATCGCGGAGTCGTTCTTATTATTGATGAGGCTCAGGCATTGCCGGTAGAGAGTATCGAAGCATTGCGTTTAATCACTAATTTAGAAACTGAGTCGCGAAAATTATTGCAGGTAGTGCTGTTTGGTCAACCAGAGCTAGACGACAAACTTGCCCTACCTGAATTGCGCCAGTTAAAACAGCGGGTCACTTTTTCCTATGCGCTTAAGCTTATGAATGCTGACCAGTTGTTCCAGTATGTGCGTCATCGCATGTCTGTTGCCGGATATCGAGGGGGAGATATTTTCTCTAACCGAGCGTGCAAACTATTGTTTAAAGCCAGTAAAGGTACTCCGCGGATCGTGAATGTGTTATGCCACAAAGCGTTGATGTTGGCGTATGGTGAAGGCAAACAACAGGTGGAAATTAAGCACGTGAAATTAGCCATAGCAGACACGGAAGCAGCTTATAAAATGGGCTTCGGTATGGGGAAATTCGTTGTCGTTACACTACTTGCTATCTGCATCGCACTGGGTGGGTATATGGCGTATCAGAGGTTTACCTTATGAGTGTGGTAAACAAAATGCTGCAAGATCTTGAGGCTAGGCAAACTGGCTCTGACGCTGTCAGCGCGGACTATCAGCCACCGCAGCGCAATACAACAAGATTGGCATGGTTGATTTTATTGATGGTGATTGCGTTGCTCTTCGCCGCTGTGACATTTATGTGGCCGACAGTGACAGATGACGTATCTAGTCAGGACACGTCAAGTAACATGATCAATCCTGCATTAAGGGATATAGCTGTAGTTGAGCCTACTGAGCCTGACACGCCGGCAAAAGGCGGCATGACTTGGCTTGAACCGGCTGATAAGGCAAACATAGATTTATCTGCAGGTCATCAAAAGCAGCTTGAAACAAACTCACAAATGCAAGCGATGCCTAAAATTGACAAGAAGCCAGAGTCGCAAGTTGCTCAGCTGCAAAGTGATGAATCAGCTCAGTCTAGTCCAGTCGCTATCGATCCTAAAAGTGCCATGAGTCCTCCCTACGCTGCTGCAGAAAAAGTGATACCGCCTAAAGCGACATTTAGTAAGAAAGCCAATCGTGCTCAAAATGCGCAGGCCGGATTAAAGCAATCTATTAATCAAGCCTTACGAGATGGCAAAACACTGATCGCCATCGAAGGATTGCAACAGTTACTAAGCCAAGAGCCTGATAATCTGCGCATTCGCAAGAAGTTAGCGTCCCTGTTGTTTGCTGAAAATCGCATGTTAGAAGCACAAGCCTTGCTCAGCGAAGGGCTAGCAGACGCCCCCGAGCTTCACGATTTACGCTTAATGCTCGCCAGATTATTTGCTCAACAAAACCAACAAGCGAAAGCGTTAACCCTATTGTTAGAAGTCTCGCCCTCTTTAGTACTGCACAGTGATTACTATGCTTACAGGGGAGCGTTAGCACAACAGACTCAAAACTATGCTCAAGCACAACAAGATTATCAAAGACTCGTCAATGCTGAGCCACGCAAGGCTAAATGGTGGTTAGGATTAGGCATCGCCCAGGACAGCGCAGGTGAAAATAAACAAGCGTTAATGAGTTATCAAAAAGCAGATGACGAGCAACAGTTGTCACCGCAAGTGATTACGTTTGTGCGTCAACGATTGAAAGAATTGGTTGGAATAGAATGAAGCCTAAAGCCAAAATTCGCTTAGGCGATCTTCTTGTACAAGAAGGGATTATTAGCGAAGAACAATTGATGCAGACTCTTTCTGCACAAAAGCAAAGTGGCCGTAAATTAGGTTACATGCTTATTGAACTTGGCTTTATGACCGAGAATCAGTTGCTTACCTTTTTATCTCAGCATTTGGGTGTGCCATTAATTGATGTAACCCAATATCGGGTGTCGGTAGAAGCGGTATTGCTACTGCCAGAGGTTCAGGCTCGACGTTACAGAGCGTTAGTGCTTGACGATAAAGGGGATCATTTACTGGTCGGTATGAGTGACCCCGCTGATTTGGCCGCTCTTGATATTTTATCTGGTGTGTTACCCAAACCTGTTAAGGTCGCTGTTGTTAGTGACGCGCAATTGTTCCAAGCGTACGATCGTTTCTACCGTCGAACGGAAGATATCGCTTCTTTCGCCCAAGAGTTAGCGGAAGAATACCAAGATGATGAAGAGTTTGATTTCGATACAGGCGTCGACAATGAGCAGGACACTGCCGTAGCCCGTTTACTGCAATCGATTTTTGAAGATGCACTACAAACCAAAGCCTCAGATATCCATATCGAACCAGACAGCGAGATGTTACGTATTCGCTTAAGGGTGGATGGCGTACTGCAAGAAAACATCATCAAGGAAAAGAACATAGCCTCAGCTTTAGTATTGAGGTTGAAGCTAATGTCTGGGCTCGATATTTCAGAGAAACGCCTTCCACAGGATGGACGGACGAATATGCGTATCAAAGGCCACTCCATCGATGTACGGGTCTCTACTATGCCAGTGCAGAATGGTGAATCAGTGGTGATGCGATTGCTTGATCAGTCAGCCGGTGTGCTTTCTCTCGAGCAAACCGGTATGCCAGCCGCCTTACTAAAACGCTTTCGAGTGTTATTGAGACGCCCCCACGGTATGATTTTGGTTACGGGACCCACAGGCTCTGGTAAAACAACCACGCTTTACGGTGCGTTAAGTGAGTTAAATCAGCCTTCTGCTAAAATTATCACAGTAGAAGACCCCGTCGAGTACCGCTTACCACGCATCAATCAAGTGCAGACCAATAGTAAGATTGGCTTGAATTTCTCCAATGTTTTACGCACAACACTAAGGCAAGATCCTGACATCATCATGGTCGGGGAAATGCGAGACCAAGAAACGGCGGAAATTGGTCTTCGAGGCGCTTTGACGGGTCACTTAGTGTTATCAACCTTGCATACCAATGATGCTATCAGCAGTGCGGTACGTCTACTTGATATGGGAGCTCCAGGGTATTTAGTGGCGAGTTCTTTGCGCGCTGTTATCGCCCAGCGCTTGGTGCGTAAAGTGTGTGAAAGCTGCAGTGAGGCATACCAACCCACACGCGAAGAATCCTTGTGGCTGAAAAGTATCGACTCTCAAGTGGTTAATGTGACGTTTCGCCGCGGCCGTGGCTGTCAAACCTGCAACAATACAGGCTATCGCGGCCGAGTAGGTGTGTTTGAGTTATTAGAAATGACAGAGAGCATGATGAATGCATTGAAAACCAATGACTCTGTTCAGTTTGGCCAAGCTGCACTTCACAGCCCTGGCTTCGTGCCTTTGGCAAAAGTTGCATTAACGTATGCCAAAATGGGGATAACCACAGTCGATGAAGTATTGAAACTGATTGAAATGGTGGCTGATGAACAAGCACGAGAGCCAGGGCTAGAAGAAAACGCTGAACTTGTTGAAATGACAGAGACTCAATCCAGCCAAGCTGCCTCGCCTGAGGGGAATGCAGAGTCTGGCGCATCACCCACTTCAGCGGCTCGCTCTGAGAATAATAAACCGACTCCATCAAGTGGTGAGTTCTCCTTCGAGCTAGAGCCTCGCGACGATGGCCCAGGCGGTAACAATGGCTAATTTCACCTACAAAGCGCGTAACGCGAGTGGTGAACTGGCCTCAGGTAGCCTAGAAGCGAGTGATGCTTCTAGTGTGGCGCAAATTCTACTTGGCCGAAAATTCACTCCAATTGAAATAAAAGAAGTGAGTGATTCTGCTAACGTGACTCTGAATTTATCCATATTCGCCCCGAACATAAAGCTCGAAGATTTGGTTATTTTCTCGCGTCAAATGTATTCGCTGACCAAATCTGGCATTCCGATAATTCGTTCAGTTAAGGGCTTGGCAGAGACCTCGAACAGCGAACGCATGACAAAAATTTTGAATGATGTGTGTGATCAGTTAGAGCGAGGGCGCACGCTATCTTCGGCCCTGCATCGGCATAATAAAGTTTTCGGTCAGTTATTTGTTAGCATTGTGCACGTTGGGGAAAATACCGGTAGGCTGGATGAAGCCTTTCTTCAATTGTCAGACTATATGGAGCGCGAACAGGAAACTAGAAAACAAATCAAAGCGGCTACACGTTACCCAACATTTGTGATTTTGGCTGTCGTCGCTGCTTTAATCATTATGAATATATTTGTGATACCGGTCTTCGCCAATATGTTCTCTAGCTTTGGCGCTGAACTGCCGTTAATGACCCGCGTATTATTAGCTACATCAGATTTTTTTATTACAAAGTGGCTGCATATGCTCATCTGCATTGGCCTAGCGATCTTTTTAGTCTTTAAATATATCAACACCCCAAAAGGCCGCTTTAATTGGGATCGCGCCAAGTTACGTTTACCCATTGTTGGGGGCATATTTGAGCGCACTTTACTCAGCCGTTTTGCTCGCAGTTTTTCTATGATGCTGCGCTCCGGGGTTCCATTAACCACTGCCCTAAATTTGGTTGCAGATGCCGTCAGCAATGCCTTCATGGCTGATAGGATAGTGAAAATGCGCAAAAACATCGAAAAAGGTGAAAGCCTTTCACGGGTAGCAAGCTCAAGTAAGATGTTTACGCCTTTGGTGCTACAGATGATCAATGTAGGTGAAGAAACAGGCCGAGTAGATGAACTGCTAGGCGAAGCGGCCGAGTTTTACGAACGCGAAGTGGATTACGATTTGAAGAGCCTGACCTCTAAAATCGAGCCAATTCTTATCATGGTCGTTGCCGCTATGGTGCTGGTACTGGCCTTGGGCATTTTTACACCAATGTGGAACATGATGGGAGCGATTCAAGGTTAAGCTATGCGTAGAAATGAAGCCTCTGATGAACGAGAACGTAGCCTCTTTAGCAATTTGATTGTAGTGGTCGTGTTCACCTCACTTATTCTGGGGTTTATCGTTTATTTTAATGACAGCAGTCCAAGTATTCGTAAGGTAGCGCTGCAGAACTTAGTAGAGCAGTTCACTAAGAGTACCTTGAACGCGCATTGGCAGTGGCAAAATGAGGGCAGACCCAGCAGTATTTTGTTGATTGAATACGATACTCAGGGCAATGAAACAGGCAGACACCCACTGTCGATGAGCCACCTAGGTTGGCCAAAGCTAGAACCAACCAGTGAAGGATGTGCTGCTTTATGGCGAGACGTACTGGATACAGAATTAGAAGTTGAAGGGTTCAAAATGTACGCTGAATTTTATGATGGTGTGCAAATTAACAATAATGCTCTGTCTTCAATCTGTCGATATAGATTATCAACAGGGCCTTATTTTGAGTACAAAGTGTATACGGGACAGGTTTCCAAAATTATAAGTTAACCTAATGGATAAAAAATATGACGAAATTAGCTAGATCACAATACCAAACCTTTGCTAAAGGCGGCGTTCAGCGTCAGCGAGGGTTTACTTTAATTGAATTGGTCATAGTCGTAGTTATTTTAGGTTTGTTAGCTGCTACTGCTTTACCGCGCTTACTTGATGTGACGGAAGAGGCTGAAGATGCCACGGTCGAGGGGGTAGCGGGTGGCTATGCAACGGGGGTTGGCTTAGTGCGAGCTCAATGGGAAATTGAAGGGCGGCCGAAGGAGAACTTTGCCACTAATCTAAGTTTTGTGACCATCGACGATATTCGTATTGGCGTTGATCAGGATACTGGATATCCCACAGGACAACTCGATACCGACAGCAGTACTGAAGATACACAGATAAGCTTGTTAGATTGTGAGAGTATTTTTAACTTAATCATGCAAAGCGCGCCAACAATTTCATCTGATTGGAATGAGCGCCCGTTTGATGACCACCGCTATTTTACTCGCCAAAGCGAAGGAAATGGCTCTGGGGGAAATGATCTTTGTTATTATTATTTAACCCAAACGATAAAAAACGATACCAATGAGCCTGTTGACAACACTGCAGGTAATGGTTTTATATACGATCCCCGTATCGGGCAAGTGATTGTTTTTAGTAATAATTAGTCAATAATTTGACACGCTACCATTTGCTAATGGCCTGTGCCAGCTCGAGTGGTTAAAATAAAAAAAGTTTAGAATTTCAAATTCAGCAAGTGGGAGAAACATTATGCAAAGCAGCAAACAACAGGGTGGTTTTACTCTAATAGAATTGATTATTGTTATCGTTATTTTAGGTATTTTGGCGGTAACCGCTGCGCCTAAATTTCTCGATCTTCAAGGTGATGCACGCGCGTCAGTGGTAAGGGGAATGGAAGGTGCCATGCAGTCTGCGAGTGATATCATTTATGCAAAATCGTTACTTAATGGGACTAATTCATCTGCTGCGGCGACGATCACTTTAAAAAATGGTGATTCAGTACGAACCGATTTCGGCTATCCTCGTCATGAATGGTTGCTTACATGGGATGAAATGCTTGATGCTAATGTCACGGTGCGAACATCTGGATCATGCATCACAGAATTTTGTGTGGATGATAGCCAAGATATCTCGACTGACTTGACCGCTGCTGGGGTGACTGCGCCGTCTCCTACAACCGCTCTAATCATTTACCCTAATGGCACTACTAATACTGGTAGCTGCTATGCATATTATACACACGATGAAAGTGCGACTGAAGAAGGTTCAGAGCCAGTACTAGGTAGTATTACTACCGGCTGTTAATTAGCTAAGCTGCCTTTACTCGAGTAAACACAAGTTTGCTCGATGTTTTGTTTCAGCTTTAGCTGTTTTGGGAGCAAATAAAATGAAAACGTTGCTGAGCGTAAACAAGTTTCATGTTACTGCTTTGCAACGTGGTTTTACCCTTGTAGAACTTGTCGTCGTGATCCTGATTATTGGTGTACTTGCAGTATCTGCTGCAAGTCGGTTTGATAGCACCGGATACGCCGAATACAGTTACCAGTCTCGTTTACTATCAGCGCTGCGAGCCATGCAGCAACGCGCTATGCAAGATACCCGAGCAGATTATTGCTTCCAAATAAACTTCAATATTTCCAATCCTGGCTTTGGCCCGCCTACGCTTAGTTATCGCAACAACACCCCTGCTGAGCATACAGCGACTTGCGCTACTGCGATTAATTACACCACACCTGAATTCCTACGCACCAGTAATGGTGAAATCGCTGCTGACGGTATTGGCCTGAGCACGTTAGACACAGGAAATGGTGCATTTAATTGGATACGATTTGATAGCCTAGGTCGCCCATTGACAAGTGCTGGCAGTTGCCAAGCCACTTGCCGCATAACCTTTCAGGGAACGCAATCCCCGGCCATTTGCGTAGAAAGCGAAGGATATATTCGTGAGTGTTAACCGAGGTGCTATCCGGTTCGGGCTGAATCTAGGCTTTACGCTAATAGAATTAGTCATGGGTATGTTGGTCTTCGCTATCGCGATGACGTTCTTCATTGGTCTTATCGTTCCACAAACTACCCGTAGTATTGACCCTATATTTCAAGTCAGAGCGACGGAACTTGCCCAGTCACTGCTTAACGAAATTAGCAGCAAGTCGTTCGATGAGCATTCTAGTCGCAACGCCAGTGAACGTTGTGGAGATGGTAGCGCTCCAGCTTGCACGCTGCCGAATGCTTTAGGACCAGACAGTGAAAACCGAAGTGCGTATAACGATGTGGATGACTTTAACGGTTTAGATGAAAGGGACGGCACTATTCTTAGTGCGACAGGCGGCACAATAGGTATCAATGGGCGTAACTTATATCAGGGATTTCGGGCCAACGTTTCGGTCTTTTACGATGCTGATTTAAACGGTACAAACGATGGAGCAGTGGGTGCTGCGAAACTGATCACCGTAAGAATAACAACCCCTAGTAGTGAGGAGATTGTTTTTTCGACCTACAGGTACAACTACTGATGACTTCACGACATGCATTAGGCCGACACAAGGGCTTTACTTTGGTTGAGCTGGTCACAGTGATTATTGTGCTGGGTATTGTGTCTATTGGTGTCTCCAGCTTTATTCGCTCTGGTGTGCAGATTTTTAATGATGTGAGCGAGCGAGATGAACTCTTAAGTCAAAGTCGTTTTGTGATTGAGCGCTTAAATCGAGAGTTGCGCAGTTCAGTACCTAACAGCGCCCGCGTCAAACTAGAAAATAGCGCCCAGTGTTTAGAGTTTGTGCCTACAATATGGGCCACTTATTACACGCGTTTACCATTAGAACCCTCTACAGAGCGAACAGTAAATACTGTTGAATTGGGTGATGCTAATGATCAGTTTTCAATCACAAGTGGTGATATGGCGGTGGTTTATCCTACCGATAGTCAAGATGTGTATGACGTTAATGAGGAAAAGCGACGGACCGTTTTATCTTGCACTGACAGCGGTGATGGTGATTGCACGACAAATGATAGCGCTGAGCATTTAGCGACATTAACCGTCGATGGTGCATTTGCCGATGTGTCTCCTGCCTCACGATTATACATAGTGCGAAATGCAGTAAGTTACTGCATACGCGGAGGGAGCATGTTTAGACATCAAGCCTCGATAGGACAGGACCAAACAGCGTTTACCTTGGGAGGCACCTTAATGGCTGAAAATATCGCCAATGATCTTGCCAATCCGGCAGAGCTGCCATTCACCATACAAAATGCTACCTTGAATCGAAATAGCTTAATACAAATCTTGCTCGCGTTTGAGCTAAATGATGAAACAATTAACCTCAGTAGTGATATTCATGTGCCCAATGTCCCATAAACGCCTTTGCGCTGAGCAACCTCGCGGCCTGAGAAAGCAACGCGGCAGCATGTTGGTTATCGCATTGTTTATTATCATCGTTTTGGCGATTTTAGGTTTAGCTATGCTTAGAATGCTGGCAGCCTCTGCCGATAGTGTTGTCAGTGAAGTGTATGGGCAAAGAGCATTGAACGCTGCAAGAGCAGGCGTAGAGCGTTCCATTGCCGCAGCGTTTCCCGTCGTTGGGGTAAGTAATTGCATGGCCTCTGATAATTTTACCTTCACCAGTACCCCAGGACTTGCGAACTGCGGGTATCAAAGCAGTTGTGCCGTGGTCTCGGTTGTAGACGATGGTGACAGCTACCAATATTTTAGATTTACTGCTCAAGGGCAATGCATTGCGGGCGACACAGTCGTCAGTCGCAACGTATCGGTTGATGGGATCCAGTAATGAAAGGGATAAGAGCAATACCCGAACGTATCGGCCGTTTTAATTCACTTATTTTGCTCTTGATGTTGAATATGCTCAGTTGTTCGCAGGTACTCGCCGACACGCTATGTTCAGACACAGAAACATCACGTGCTCGCGGGGCGTTATTTGATTCAGGCGGGGCAAGTGGTAATTATGCCAATAATGAGGATTGTGAGTTTACTATTCGTGCTCCTCAGGGAGGGGCTATTACTCTCAGCTTTTCTGACTTTGATTACGAAGAAAACTATGACTTTTTTTCTGTATATGATGGTGAAAATGCCAGTGCGCCACTTTTAGGGACTTTCAGTGGCTCAAATCTTCCGTCTGTATTGGTGGCTACCTCAGGCACCATGTTTATCGCGCATAGCACAGATGGTTCAGCTGTAAGGCAAGGCTTAGCGGCCACTTGGTCCATCAGTAGTAATAGTTGTAGTACCGAGACCTTCAATATGGCTGATCATTTTCCATCAGTCAGTTACAGCGCTTCTTCGGGCTCTGCGCCTTGGAGCTCCGATTGGCTAGAGGCGGGAGAGTCTGATGGCCCGGCACGCGGGTATTTGCGGGTCAATAATTCACTTTGTTCATCCGGTAACTGTTTGCGCTTAGGGGTTGTCGCATCTGAAAATCCACGTTCCTATAGCGCGCGATTCGTGTACCGGAGGTTGGACTTATCCGATGCCGTTACTGCTCAACTTCATTTTAATTACCGAGTCGGTCACAATGCAGGTGAATCTTTAATAAGGCTTGGTATCTCCACCAACGGTGGCAGTACTTGGACGAATTTAAAAGATTACACGGTCACCGCCAGCAACTTTTCTAGTACAGCGCAAAGTTTCGATATTAGTGCTTTTATCGGCAGTAATGTTGCTATTGGCTTTCAGGTCAGTGGTACAAATTCTGAATCGGGCTTCTATGTGGATGATATCAACGTCAGTGCGGCAAAGGCGGAAGTCTGTGACGGCCCGGCGATAGCTTTTTACCAGTTTGAACAAGAAGAGTGGGCGACAACGAACAGCGTTATTGATTCTTCAGCGTCAGAATATGATGCGTCACCCTTGGGGGATGCATTTCCAACATTTCCTAGTATTCAAACGTCTTGCCAAGTGATGAGTGTTCCGAAAAATACTGATGCAAATATTAGCGCGGGCATAGACACTGAGCTCAGAGTAGACACCGATATCGGCGACAAGGGCACAATATCGTTTTGGTATCGCAGTGCATTAGCGTGGAGCAATGGGAGAGGAAGGCAGCTTTTTGATGCTTCGACTTGGATAGGCAATGCAAACTCTAAATATTTTAATCTTAGCCTACGCAATGGGACTTTACGTTTTGGCCTAGAGGACACTACCGATAATGATGCTGCTGCCAGTGTGAGTGGGTTAACCTTTGCCCCTTATGAGTGGGTGCATATTGCAGTGACTTATGATTACAGCAAAGATAGCGCTGAAATTTTTATCAACGGCCGTCAAGCCAGTCAAACATCAGACCTAGGACTGAATGGTGACATGCCAGTCTTGGACACGTTATACATCGGAGATAACCGCAGTCTATATAATTTTGCCGATTCGCCGGCTAACTCTGCAGACGGTGAATTCGATGATGTACGTATCTACGATTACGCGCAAAGCCAAAGTCAGGTCAATACAGATCTAGACAATGTCTCACCTTGTGCTGTGGCTCCTGTTGCGATTTACGAGTTTGAGCAGGTGGAATTTAATGGCAGTCAAAGCATATTAGATAGCACAAGTAACCAGCGCCATGCATCGCCTTTGGGGGAAGTGGTTTCTGTGTTATCAACGGCCCAAGTTTCCTGCCGATTTGCGGATGTGCCAATGAACACAGATGCAGCGGTAATAGATACTATTGATAGCGGATTCTCACCGAATGATATTGGCCAAGCCGGGACCATATCCTTTTGGTATCGCAGTAACGAAGATTGGTCGAGTAACAATGCACGGCAGTTATTCGACGCCTCTACCGATGCTGGAAACTCTAATTCAACCGCTAAGTATTTTTATTTAAGCCTACGTGCATCCACCTTATATTTTGGTTTAGAGGATATTGATGATAGGGACGCCGAAGCTATTGTTTCCGGGTTAAATTTTTCTGCAGGTGAGTGGGTACATGTAGCCGTGAGCTATGACTATGCGGCAAAAACAGCCGTTATTCATATTAATGGGGCTGAAGCGGGCAGATCGAATAGTTTAAATTTGAATAACAACATCGCCCAATTTAACACGTTGTATTTTGGTGATAACCGCTCGGACTATATTGTAACGAACATGACAGCGAACTCCGCCAACGGCCAGTTTGATAATATTCGTGTGAATGCTTATGTGCAAAACAGCGCAGAAATTACACAGGACATGAACGCAATCGCCATATGTCAATCTATCCATCACTATCAACTGGAGCATGATGGTCAAGGATTAACCTGTGAAACAGAAAACATCTCTATAAAAGCCTGTGCAGACGAGAATTGCACCCAATTGTATACCGAAACAAGCAGTGTAGAGTTAGCTCCAGATGGTTGGAGGGCTGGGAACCCATTGGTGTTTACTGGCGAAATTATCAATACACCTCTGGCAGTGTTAGAGCCTGAATTAGCAACATTAGACACAGTGCGTGCTAATCCCTCTGCGCCTTTGCGCTGCCTAAATACTGGGTCAGGCATAGAAAGCTGCGACATCAATTTCGTCGATGCGGGATTTGAGTTTATCGGTGAACAAGTGACGGATAAGTTTTTGCCTGATCAGTTGTCACAAGCTAATTTTGTTGGGGCAAATTTGCGCGCAGTTCAAAACGATAACGGCGTGTGCAAAGCATTATTACAAGGGCAACAAGATGTCACTTTCGGGGTGAATTGTGTTTCGCCAAATCGTTGTTTAACTGATTTTAGCGGTATCGATGTGAGTGCTTCCCCAGATGGTGAATCCACGGGTATTATCTCTCTTACTTTTGACGCTGACGGCGTGGCATCATTGGGAGCGTTTAATTACGCGGATGCCGGGCGAGTGGCATTGCGAGCCGCCGCTGAAATAAATGGGGTCTCTATTACCTCAGGTGATGCCAGTGTGGATATCGTCCCCACAAAATTAACCTTGGCGGTTGCGCCGCCAGCCCTTATTTATACCGATACTGATTTCAGTGTTTATCCGTCAAGTGCGGATACAGACGTTTACCCTGCAGGCGAAGAATTTACTTTTAATATTACCGCCTATGGGGTCTTAGGGGATATCGCGTTACCTAATTATCAGCCAAGCTCATTACAAATAGCGGTTGAGCGTATGCTGCCTTTTGAATCAAACGCAGCCGAGGGTACATTAGTCTTTGGCGACGGCGCTAGTGTGTTGGGTAATGTAAATAAGCAGTTCGCAGACACACCTGAGTTAACCTTCGTCGAGGGGCAATACAATTATCAGGCAACCTTCAGTGAAGTGGGGGTTATTCGCCTAGATATTCGGGATATCGACTACCTGAGTGATAACAACAACCCAACAAGTGTCATCAATAGCCAAGATCCTATTACTCTAGGGGAGTTCACCCCAGCATACTTTGACGTTCAGGTGTCAACCGCGCCGGAGTTAGTCAATCAATGTGGTAACTTCACTTATATGGGTCAACCGATTTCTTTTTCGCCGACCACTCAAGTTGAATTAATTGCGATGAATGCCTTGGGAGAAGTCACCAAAAATTTCATCAATGGCTATTGGCGTTATAACCCAGATACCGCAGCAGCTGTAGTGATAGACGATGCCTCGGTTCATGCTGGCGCGAGCCCAGCGGTGACGCGCATTACCGGTGCCGCTTCAGCCACGATCACCGCGCCCAGTGCGTTCACTGGCATCACCCTAATAGACGTGCCTGATGGCACATTTACCTATGAAAAAGTAGCCACGGACTTTGCCGCTTACCCTTTGATAGAGCCCTTCGTCGCCGCTGTGGACATGACGTTTTTAACAACGTTTTTAAGCGGGGATAATAATGTGTGTTATCAAAGCGATTACCCGATTTCAGGATGTGAAGGATTTCGCATTAGTGATGCAACAGGCAGTAATATTACGGGAGTAGACGTCAATGTTCGCCACGGGCGTCTGGCGCTTGGGCCTAACTTTGGCCCTGAACCGGATTTTCTAGTTACCCCTGTAAGCGCAGAGCATTATCTAAATGGCCGTTGGCAGCTTAATCAAGAAGACAATTGTACAAACATCGATTTAACCGAAAGCTCAGGGCAGATCGTACTAAGTGCCCAAGGTAGCAACGATATCACCGGGCAGATTGATTCTGTGACGAGTGCTGGAACGCTAATCGGTGGTGAACTCTTAGGTAACAGCAACTTTGCCTTAACGGGCAGTGGTGCAGGCAATGGTCCGGGGGTGGCTGGTGTGGTTGAAGTGTCTTTAGATCCCAGCGTGGGTAATCCATCTTGGGCGCAATACATGAACTTTGATTGGAGCGGTGACGGTTTTATCTGCCCAGACTTAGCATTGTGCTCAGGCGCGACCGCTGTCGATGGGCCCGCTTCCATAATAACCTTTGGTCTTTACCGCGGAAATGACCGGATCATTCATTGGCGGGAAGTGTTCCATTAACGGCTAGAAATGATTCAACAATAAATGTAAATCGGCTTGGCACTTTCTATTTATTGCGTGGTCTCATCTAGATCTATTTTTAGTAGCGAAACGTCCATATTCGTCCTTTTTTGGCGACTTGATAAAAATTTGTTAGCTAAACCTCAATTAAACTAAGGTTTCTTCACTTTTTATTGCGTCAAATGAGGTGTTTACTTGCCCAAGACGGGGGGCATTGGTAAAGTTAGCGGATTATCTCTCATATCAAACAGGTTGCGGTTTTTCAATGTTCAAAAAGCTTCGAGGAATGTTTTCCAACGACTTATCTATTGACCTCGGTACAGCAAATACGCTTATCTATATAAAGGATCAGGGAATTGTACTAAATGAGCCTTCCGTTGTTGCTATTCGGCAAGAGCGTGCAGGTGGTCCTAAGAGTGTGGCAGCTGTCGGTGGTGAAGCAAAACGGATGTTGGGACGTACTCCTGGCAACATAAAAGCCATCAGACCCATGAAAGACGGTGTTATTGCTGACTTTTATGTGACTGAGAAAATGCTACAGCATTTTATCAAGCAAGTGCACGACAACAACTTTTTGCGCCCTAGCCCTCGCGTACTCGTATGTGTACCTTGTGGTTCTACACAGGTAGAACGTCGTGCGATCCGTGAGTCGGCATTAGGTGCTGGCGCGCGTGAGGTTTATCTTATTGATGAGCCAATGGCAGCAGCGATTGGCGCGGGTTTACCCGTATCAGAAGCGACCGGCTCTATGGTAGTCGATATTGGTGGTGGTACTACTGAGGTAGCAATCATCTCATTGAACGGTATTGTTTACTCGTCATCGGTTCGTATCGGTGGTGATAAATTCGATGAAGCCATTATCAGCTATATTCGCCGTAACTTTGGTTCACTTATTGGTGAGGCCACAGCCGAGCGTATTAAGCACGAGATTGGTGCTGCTTATCCTGGTGAAGAAGTGAAAGAAATTGAAGTACGTGGCCGTAACTTAGCCGAAGGCGTACCTCGAGGTTTCACACTTAACAGCAATGAAATTCTAGAAGCGTTGCAAGAACCATTAAGTGGAATTGTTTCTGCCGTTATGGTGGCGCTTGAGCAATCTCCTCCTGAACTTGCGTCTGATATTTCAGAGCGAGGTATGGTATTAACAGGTGGTGGAGCTTTGCTCAAAGATTTAGATCGCTTGTTAATGGAAGAAACTGGCATACCAGTAGTGATTGCTGATGATCCTTTGACGTGCGTGGCACGAGGTGGTGGTAAAGCATTCGAGATGATCGATTTGCACGGTGGCGATTTATTTAGCTACGAGTAACCCCAAGTAAAGGATACTAAAAAGCGGCATTAGCCGCTTTTACATTTCATATGAACTCGATTTTTCTGCGTGGTCCATCGTTACACATTAAACTGGTTTTTGCCCTTGCGCTATCAGCCGGATTAATCGTGTTTGATCATGTCTTTGATGGCTTCGCCACAACCCGTGTTTACCTAAACTCTGTGGTCAGCCCCATTCAATATCTAGCTAACTTACCTAGCGAAATGCTCAACGCCAGTGCTAGTCGTTTGGTGTCGCATCAGCAATTACTTGAAGAAAATGCTGAGCTACAACACGATGCCGTTGTGCTTAATGGCAAGTTGCAGCGTTTTGTTTTGCTGCAAGAAGAAAACGACCGCTTACGCCGTCTTCTGAACACCCCAGTGCGCGGCGATATTCGTAAAGAAGTGGCAGAATTAATGGCGGTAGATAACAACCCTTATAGTCACCAAATCGTTATTGACCGCGGTGCCATTCAAGGGGTGTATGAAGGCCAACCCGTTATTGATGATAAAGGGATCGTAGGGCAAATCATGCAGGTCGGTTCGACCAACAGCCGCGTATTGCTGATTTCGGACGTGACTCATGCCATTCCTGTGCGTGTTGCCAGAAACAATATACGCATGATTGCTTCGGGCTCAGGGAGCTTAAACGAGTTAATCATTCAGCATGTTCCCCACAGCGCTGATATTGAAGAAGGCGATTTGCTGCTTTCATCTGGTTTGGGCAATGTATTTCCTGAAGGCTATCCGGTGGCAAGAATTACCTCGATTGTCCGTGATGAAGGGCGCCCTTTTGCTCAGGTCAATGCTGAGCCAGTGGCGCTGCTGGATCGTCTGAAATACTTACTCTTGTTGTGGCCAAATAATCTTGTAGGGCCAGAGCAGTCTGTTCCGGATGCAGAACAATGAAACTAAGAAACAATACCATCGGTCTGAGTATTATAGTGGCTTTGGTGCTGCAAATTATGCCGATGCCGGCCATAGTTGAACAGTATCGTCCCGACTGGGTGTTTTTGGTCCTAGGGTATTGGGCGCTTGCCCTGCCTGAACGCGTCAATGTAGGCGTTGCTTTTATCGTTGGTTTAGTACTCGATATATTGTTAGGCACCAGTATTGGCGTACACAGTTTTGCCATGAGCTTGAGTGTGTTCGTACTTGCAGCCAATTATCAGCGTTTGCGTAATTATTCGGTTTGGCAGCAAGCGGTTGTGATCGGTATTTTATGTGCGCTTTATAATTTAGTGGTATTTTGGTTAATGCATTTATTAACCGACATCTATTTCATGCTTACTTACATGTGGCCTGTGATTACCTCTATGGTAATTTGGCCATGGATATTTTGGTTACTACGTCGGGTTCGCCGTCAGTTTCGTTTGAGCTGAGCCCCACCAGACATCAGTTATGCTTATTTTAGCTTCTCAGTCACCCCGCCGCGCTGAGTTACTTAGTCAAATCGGTGTGCCTTTTACCACCTTAAGCGCGGATATTGACGAAACAATACTCCCTGGTGAAACGCCAGAAATCTATGTGCAACGCTTAGCAAAACAAAAAGCGCAAGCGGGTTGGCAAGCAAGTGCAGATATAGCAGAAAATCGACTTGCACTAGGCGCCGACACAGTTGTGGTCATTCATGAACACGCGTTGGGTAAACCGGAAAATTTCGATGATGCTAGGCGTATGCTTCAGCTACTTTCAGGTCAAAAACACCAAGTGTTTACCGCAGTAACCATCACTTCTGGCGATCAATGTGAGAGTATATTGGTGAAAACAGATGTGACTTTTTGTGATTTAACCACGTCTCAGATAGAAGAATATTGGCAAACAGGTGAGCCACGCGATAAAGCGGGTAGCTACGCTATTCAAGGCATAGGCGGAAAATTTGTTACCCATATAAAGGGTAGTTATAGCGCTGTTGTCGGATTACCTTTGTACGAAACGAATCAACTACTTTCTCGGATGAGCCTAGCCCATGAGTGCTGAACTATTAATTAATGTTACCCCTTCTGAGTCTCGCGTGGCCCTTATCGAAAATGGTATTTTGCAAGAGGTTCACATTGAACGTCATACCAAGCGTGGCTTGGTAGGCAATATATATCGCGGTAAAGTCAGTAGAGTCTTGCCGGGTATGCAAGCCGCTTTTGTAGATATTGGCTTAGACAAAGCTGCCTTTTTACACGCTTCGGATATCGCTATTCATAGCGAAGTAGAAGACGAAGTGTCATCAAGCCACCTAGAAAAACGTGACATACGTGAGCTTGTGCGTGATGGTCAGAATATTGTGGTGCAGGTCGTCAAAGATCAAATAGGCACGAAGGGCGCACGTTTAACCACAGATATCACTATTCCATCAAGGTATTTGGTGTTCATGCCTAGCGTTGAGCATGTGGGTGTCTCCCAGCGTATTGAAGATGAAGCCGAGCGAGAGCGTTTAAAGAGCTTGGTACAAGAATATTGTAGTGAAAATGGCGGCTTTATTTTACGTACTGCTGCCGAAGGCGTGAAAGCCCAAGAGCTGCGCCAAGACGCTGATTTTTTGCGTCGTCTATGGGAAAAAATCCGTTCACGGATGAAAAAGAAAACCCATATATTATATGAAGATTTGCCCCTAGCACGACGCGTGTTACGTGATTTTGTCGGGACTGAGCTTGACCGAATTCGTATTGATTCTAAATTGTCTTTTCATGAGTTACAGCAGTTTACCCGTGAGTATGTGCCCGAGCTACACCGCTTATTAGAGTACTACCCAGGGGATCGACCTATTTTCGATTTATACGACGTTGAGAACGAATCGCAGCGCTCTTTAGAGCGACGGGTCGATTTGAAATCGGGTGGTTATATTATCATCGATCAGACCGAAGCCATGACCACCATCGATATCAACACTGGAGCATTTGTTGGGCACCGTAATTTAGAAGAAACCATATTCAACACTAATATTGAGGCCACCTCTGCGATTGCGCGTCAGCTTCGTTTGCGCAACCTTGGCGGGATGATCTTAATCGACTTTATTGACATGGCTGATGCTGACCATAAGAGGCGCGTTATTCACAGCCTCGAAACTGCAACCAGTAAAGACCGAGCTAAAATTAACATTCACGGCTTTACCGCACTAGGCTTAATCGAAATGACTCGAAAAAGAACACGGGAAAGTTTGGAACATATTCTGTGTGGTGAATGTCCAGTATGTAAGGGACGCGGTTCGGTAAAAACAGTAGAAACCGTGTGTTTTGAAATCATGCGTGAAATTGTTCGAGTGAATCGTGCCTACGATGCAGACAAATTTGTCGTTTATGCGGCACCGTCTGTGGTCGAAGCCTTGTTAGGCGAAGAATCACACATGCTCGCTGAGCTTGAAGTCTTTGTTTCTAAACAAATAAAGGTGCATACAGAGTTGCTATACAACCAAGATAAATACGATGTGGTAATGATGTGAGGTCAGGCTCTTTTTATGCCGCTTATATTATTAAAAAACTATGGACTTGCGCTGCTATTTTGTTGGTGCTGGTGGCCGTGGCCATCAGTGTTGTGCGTTACACGTTGCCCTACATGGACGGGCAAAAACATCGTTTAGAGCAATGGGTCGAGGGTCGATATGGGGTCGAAATTAATATCGGCACTATCACGGCGCAGTGGAAAGGTGCAGGCCCAGCGATTGTGCTTGAAGACCTGCAGCTGGTACAAAATGCTCAATCTCCCCTTAGTTTAGATATTAAAAAAACCATCATCGAACTGGATTTTTGGGGCTCAATATTGGGGCGTCAGATCCGCTCTCAGCGCTTTGACTTAAACGGCCTGAACGTTAAGGTTGATGTCACTTTGATGAACAAAGAAGGTAGTGACTTTCCTGTTGTATCGGCCTTGAAGCAGTTGTTTCTAGAGCAACTTCAATCGTTTTCTGTAAGTGATAGTCAGTTTGAAATCAGCACCGCGCACGACCAGCAAGTCGTGTTGGTTAATCAGTTGCTATGGAGTAACAGCGGGCTTCATCATCAAGGCGTCGGTGAATTGCAGGTCGAAGAGCTAGCAAGTAACTCCGCGTCATTTACCTTAGACCTACGCGGTGACAAAGACTCCCTTAACGGTACTTTTTATGCCAGAGCGCACGAAGTAGATTTATCCCCTTGGATAAATCAATGGCTGGCGACCCGTTACGACTTGGTTGAAAGTCGGGGCAACTTTGTTGTGTGGGCGAGTATCGAAGACGGCGACATCAAAAATGCTCAGCTTGATTTGGCCGATAGCCGTTTTGTATGGCAAAACGAAGATGCCGAAATCACAGCTGCTATATTGGGGGGGCAACTCAATGCAGAGCCCAGTAACGACGGTTGGGTTTTCAATTTATACGACCTTGCCTTACAAGCTAATGAGCGCACGCAAACATCCAATTGGTATGGCGAAATTAACCACCAAGGACAAGTACATATACAAAATGCAGACCGAGTAGACTTATCCGCTATTACCCCCTTGCTACCCCTTGTTTTGAATCCGGTCGATTTCAACCTTCTAAAGGACCTTTCGCCTAATGCCACTTTGAACAAATTCAATGTGAAATTTGATAAATCGGATACCTATGCCCAAGTGAATCTCAGCCAAATTGGCTGGCAGCAAAGCGGCAATGTGCCTGGGGTAGATAATCTTGAGTTAAACGTAAACTGGCACAACGACATGGGCCGAGTGCAAATTCGTGGGCGCAATTCCCAGTGGAAAATGGACAATATAGTCGACCGAAATATTGAATTTCAGCGGGTTGACCTTGATATGTATATTCAGTCTCTTGACCAAGGTATCGAACTATATGCGCCGAAACTGAAGTTAGGCAATGATTGGCTAAACATAGATCAACACCTGCGGTATGAGAGTAACACCGGTTATCTTGCGCTTAGCGGCACGATTAGCGGATTAGATGTAGCACAAGTGAATCAACTTTTTCCTGGTGTCGTGATGGGTAAAGATACCAAAGCGTATTTGCAAAGAGCCCTTAAGGCTGGGTACGTTAACGGCGCAAAAATTCTTTGGAATGGAGAACTAAGCCAGTTCCCTTACGCTAATAATCAAGGTGTATTTCAAATTACTGTTGGGGTGGAAGATGCGAGTTTCGAGTTTGCTGAAGATTGGCCGCAACTAAATGACTTGAACATTGACCTGTTGTTCGAAAACAAAGGTTTATTTATGCAAGCGAGTGCAGGCAAGTTACTAGATGTAAACTTGTCTGGGTTATCAGCAGATATACCAGATCTGGATGTGGGAGCCGTGCTAAGCATTGATGCACAAGGCTCAGCTCTTGGCACTCAGGTTAACGAGTTAATGAAACGCAGTAGTCTTGCCAGCAGTTTGGGCAAGGTCCTTGATGAAGTGCAAGTCAGTGATGCGCTTAATGTAGACCTGAATTTGGTTATTCCTCTATCAGGCAAGGATGTTGTGGCAAGCGGCGTGGTGCACTTAGCTGACAACCGTGTTTATGTACCTCGGGTTGACATGAATTTAACCCACGCTAAAGGTCAGGTGTCTTTTAAAAATGAAGTGGTTGATATGAGCGGCTTGCAAGCGCAACTATTTGACCAGCCAGTTGAGGTCGATTTTAGTGGTCGCCAGGGCAAAGAGGGCTACTTAGCGAATATCGATCTACTAGGCGATTGGAAGGTTAAACCCTTGGTTAAACGATTCGTGCCTAGTTTGGCCAGTTATTTAGATGGTAAGTCGCCGTGGCAAGCGAATGTCAAGCTGACCTTGCCCGAAGATGGCTTTCGTTATCAGGCCAGCGTGTATTCTGGATTACAGGGCATTGGCTCGCAGCTGCCTGAACCGCTTAACAAAACGGTGAATCAAAACAAGCCGCTTACCTTGGATATTTCCGGCGATGAGACTGCATCAACGGTCAATTTGAAAATGGGTTCACAAGTCAACTTTGATGGGGTATTGCCTTATGAAACCATGCAATTTTCCCGGGCCCATCTAGCCATAGGTGAATCATTGGATATGCCCATGGGGTTAGGTTTCAGTGTTGCTATGAACTTACCCTACGTGAACATTGATAATTGGTATTATGCTATTTCTTCTTTGCTGCATGATTTAACAGGCGATGAATCAGGTATCGCTTCAGACCCCAACAAAAAGCCCTTTATTGGCGAGCCACAGCGTATTTTTCTAAATGCTGATAGTGCTACCGTGGCTTCTCAGCAATTAACAGACTTAGAAGCTGTCACCAAAAACACCAATGACAGTTGGCAAATAAACGTCAACGCCAAGCAAGTCAGGGCCAATGTATCACTCTATAAAGATTGGTTAGCCAGAGGCATTACTATTTCAGCGGATTACCTAGATTTGGCCGGTTGGGAGAAAAGCGAAGGCAAGGCTGTGGAGTTTGAACCTAAGCTCGAAACCCTACCGCCAGTCGAGTTTTTATGTGAACGCTGTCGTTTTGAAGACAAAGACTTGGGTAGAGTCGACTTCAAATTATCACGCGCCGCCAACGGTATGCACATTGATTCATTGCGTTTAAATAACGACCACGGTTTGTTTTACGCAAGCGGTGATTGGCTGTTTACCCCACGCGGCAACCAAACCAAGATCGAAGGTGAATTTAGCAGTTCAGACTTTGGTTTATTTCTAAAAGGTTTCGAGTTTGACTCAGGTATTAAAGACTCAAAAGCCTCAGCTAAATTCAATTTAGATTGGCAGCGCGCCCCGTTTGAGTTTGATTTTGCTACCTTAAATGGCGATATTGATTGGCGTTTGAGCGATGGTTATCTCACTGAGGTAACAGACAAAGGCTCACGGATATTTAGCTTGTTGAGCCTAGAGTCGCTGGTGCGTAAGCTGCGCCTAGACTTTCGTGATGTATTTGCCCAGGGCTTCTTTTACGACAAAATGAAAGGCAGTTTTCAGGTGGCCCAAGGCACAGTCGATACCCGTGATACCGTGGTAGATGGCGGCGCGGGTGAAATCACTATGCAAGGGTACACCAACTTAAACACCCGAGAGGTAAACTACAACATTGCGTTTGCCCCTAAAGTGACATCCAGTTTGCCGCTTATCGTCGCTTATATGGTTAATCCAGCAACCGCATTGGCCGCTTTAGCGCTGGATCAGGTACTGACGTCAGCCAAGGTCATATCCAATATTAAATTCTCTTTAACGGGCACGTTAGACGACCCTAAATTAGAAGAGTTGGAGCGTGACAGTAAAGAAATTCGCTTGCCGGCACAAACCGCCCCAGCGCCGGTTGATACGCCAAATGTTGGCCTTGCAATAGACCCTAATGGCCACAATACAGATATAAGCTTCCCACAAGAGATAGATCAAGAGCGCGTAGCGCTGGAGGTATCCGATGGCTAATCTTATCGCCCTGCAAATGACATCCACACCTGATGTCACAGAAAACCTGCATTTTGTTGAACAACAACTGGCTCAATTAATGGTCAACGAGCCTACCTTGGTGGTATTGCCTGAATGTTTCGCCTGTTTTGGCGGCGGCGATAAGGCCTTATTGAGTATTGCTGAGTCATTGGGTGACGGCCCAATACAGGCGCGCCTAATGGGTATGGCCAAGCAATATGGTGTGTGGCTAGTGGCTGGCAGTATGCCGTTAAAAAGTGAAAACCCAGATAAATTTACCGCATCTTGCTTGTTAATCAATGATGCTGGCGAACGGGTGACTGAATATCAAAAAATTCACTTGTTCGACGTGCAGGTCGCAGACAACACTAAGACCTATTGTGAGTCTAAGTACACGCAAGCGGGCAGCACACTTGTGAGTGTGCCAGACACGCCATTTGGACATTTAGGCTTAGCAATATGTTACGACGTGCGTTTTCCAGGGTTATTTCAAGCCATGGCTGAACACAAAGCGTTAGACGTGATAGCACTGCCCGCGGCATTCACTCAAAAAACGGGTGAAGCACATTGGCAGGCTTTGTTAAGCGCTCGCGCAATCGAAAATCAATGCTATTTGGTAGCAGCTGGGCAAACTGGTGTGCACGCCAATCAGAGACAAACCCATGGTCATTCCTGTATTATTTCACCTTGGGGTGAAACTTTAGCTGAATTACCGCAGTCCGTCGGTGTGATCAACGCTCAGCTAGAACCTGCCATACTTAATAGAATTCGCCGGGATATGCCGGTCTATGCCCATAATAAATTCAGGAGTTACCTTGTCTAATCTGGTTGAACAAAACCTGCTTACTGCCGCTAACCTCGACAGAGACCATCTTGCAAACGCGTTAGATGCCATTTATCAACATGATAATGATTTTGCTGATCTGTATTTTCAGGCCAGCCAGCACGAAACGTGGGTGCTCGAAGACGGCATCATTAAAGATGGCAGCTATAACGTCGAGCGCGGTGTAGGTGTGCGTGCTGTTAGTGGCGAAAAAACCGGGTTTGCTTATTCTGATGACATCAACCCAGAAGCGTTGATGCAAGCGGCAAAAGCCTCGCGCAACATTGCAAGTGCGGGGGGCAAGCACAAAGTGACAGGCCTTAAAAACAGCAAGGTTGACCCTAAGTACCATGCTGACAATCCTATTTTAGGTATGCAAGACGAAGAAAAAATAGCCCTTTTACGTGCGGTTGATAACTACATTCGCCAGCAAGAAAGCGCACTAAGCCAAGTGGTTGTGAGCATCAGTGGTGTTTACGAAGAAGTGTTAATTGCTGCTACCGACGGTACGTTTTGCACTGATATTCGCCCATTAGTACGTTTGAACTGTTCCGTGTTAATGGAAAAAGACGCTCGTCGCGAGCGTGGTAGCTCAGGCGCGGGTGGCCGTTATGCCTATGAATATTTCCTAAGCCAAGCTGATGGGCGCCCACTTTACGAACAAATTGCTGACGAAGCCATTCATATGGCGCGGGTAAACATGCGCGCAGTGGCCGCACCTGCAGGTCAAATGCCGGTGGTATTAGGCAGTGGCTGGCCAGGAGTATTATTACATGAAGCAGTAGGGCATGGGCTTGAAGGAGATTTTAACCGCAAAGGCGCATCGACATTTAGCGGGCGCATGGGGGAGCAAGTTGCTTCAGCTGGTTGCACCATAGTGGACGATGGCACATTGGCTAATCGCCGTGGTTCGTTGTCGGTCGATGACGAAGGCACCCCGAGCCAGTACAATGTATTGATCAAAGACGGCATTCTGACTGGCTATATGCAAGATAAACTCAATGCGCGTTTGATGGGTGTTAAGCCTACTGGTAACGGTCGCCGTGAGTCATATGCACATTTGCCTATGCCGCGCATGACCAACACCTATATGTTGGGTGGGCAACATGAGCCAGAAGCAATCATTGCCAGCATCAAGAATGGGATTTATGCACCCAACTTTGGTGGTGGTCAAGTAGACATTACCTCAGGAAAGTTTGTGTTCTCTACCTCAGAAGCGTATCTCATTGAGAATGGTAAGGTCACTAAGCCGATTAAGGGCGCTACACTGATCGGCAACGGCCCAGAAGCCATGCAAAAGGTTTCTATGGTGGGTAACGATTTAGCGCTAGATAAAGGCGTTGGCGTGTGTGGAAAAGATGGCCAGAGCGTGCCAGTGGGGGTTGGTCAGCCTACACTTAAAGTGGATGAACTAACCGTAGGCGGTACAGCCTAGCTAATTACCGAGTTGTTATTTTTAAAACAACGACTTTCCAAGCAATAAAAAATGGCGCGAATATCGCGCCATTTTTGTATCTGTAGACTGTTACAAGATTAATTCAACGTCACTATCGTGTTGGTCGTAGATTCAAGGCCGCTAGGGGAGGTGATCGTTACGCTCAATGTAGCTTGTGTTGCTTCAGATACATCATTCTCTAGGGTGAAGATCGCTTGCGATGCCGCATTAACCGAGGTGCTGGGCATGGTTAAATTTGTTTGACCATTGAGTTGCCCCGCACTTGAATTGACAACAACCGTGGAGCCGCTCGCTATAGGCTGGCGCGCGGTATCTGCAAAAACAACCGTAAAGGTTTGGCTGGTGTCGCGCGGTATAGCCGTTGCCGCTGTTGATGTTTGATAGTTGCTGGCAATGACGGCGGCGCTGTTATCAATAACATCGATTTGCGCTGCGGAGCTTGATGTGACCAACACTAAGGCGCGGCGCACATGCATGGTATTCGCATCACCCGTGCCGCAACTGCTGCCTGAACATTGAGGGCCGTTAAAGAGGTTGTCGGCTGAATCAAAGCTACCGTTGGCGTTGTAATCAAGAAATATCTCACCCGCATCGCGGATGCCATTTTCGTTGTCATCGCGCCAGGCTTCACTGATGTCCACAAAGCCGGTTTGCCCATACAGACTGGTCGACAAGCCATTGTCCGTGTTGTCATTAAAACCTGCACCATCGTCATCATCGTAGAAATTATTACCGTTGCTATCAAATAAGGTTTCATGGCCTATAGCGGTCGCTAAAATAGTGATACGGTGGTCAGGCACCTTAGGATTCGCGCTCAACCAGGTTACAGCGCATGCGCCGGACACCGTAGTGCAACTGCCGTCGATAGAGCCACCCTCAGTGGTAAAGCTGATTGCGGTACCATCAGGCACCGGATTGTTGAAAGTATCTGCCAAACGTACCACTAGATTCACTTCTTGCTCGTTTATATCAAACGCTTCTGGGTTGAGGTTATCAGCGGAAATGGTCATGCTGTTTTGGTCAGGTAAGCCCGTGTTAACCGACAATAGGTCAGACTGGGTGATGATAGTCTCGCCTGATTCAGTTTCTACTTCGGCGGTTACTCGCACCGATGTGGGTACGTCGCCCGCAGTTACGCGCGTGCTCACTTGACCCTGCGAGTTGGTGAGGCCAGTAGCCGAAGAGAGTGTTAAACCGCCAGTTTGCGTGTTTAAGCTAAACGACACTGCTTGTTGCGCTAGTGGATTACCCAGCGCACCATTTACTTGAAATACCAAAGTTGAAACCGTAGAGCTGTTTTGACCTCCCGTACCGCGAAGCACTAATGAGCTGGGTTCAGCCGATACAAAAGCCAATGAGCCAATGGACTCTGCTTGTATTGAAATCGCCTGAGAAACACTAAGGGTTGCGTTATTCACTACCAAAGATGCAACAATAGAATCGGTGTTACCGTCTCCACCTGCGCAGCTTTGGTCTTCAAACGTGGCGTTAGCCACGCCGTTTATCGTGTTAACTAGCGTGTCGATTGTGGCGAAACCGTCAGTGACACAGTTCGAGCTAAAGGTAACAGGGGTTTGGGTTAAAATACGTTGGTCATTTTCATCGACCAGCGCGATAGAAACACCCAAAGTACCACCGGCACCTATTTCCACGTCACCGGCATTATTACGCGTGCTGACTCCTAGTTGACCTTCAATAAATACGCCGTTGTCATCAAAGTAACCTAAACGGATAATCTGTTCTGAGATGGCGCCTGCAGCTTGTATTTCGTAATTAAACGACGACGCTAAATCGACATCGTTAACCACAGCGGTGGCTGTTGCTACACCTGCACCAATGTCGCTATCTTCAGCCGAAAGGGTGACTTGCGCTACGCCGTTGTTATCGGTCAGCGCTGAATCGGTGTTTAATGTGCCGCGCTGTGCACTAAAGGTAACGATAACACTTGGGATTGGCACATCGTTTTCATCGAGAATTTGTGATTGCAGCTGAATGTCAGTACCTGCCTGAAAGCGATTGACTACCTGACCACTGTTAAGCAACGCTAAGTTAACCACGGCAGATTGGCCGGTTAAGGTATCAGCACTTAAATATTCGTAATTTTCGCTGCTCGTGCTGTCATCAAAGGTAGCGGTTAACACGGCTGCGCCTACTTCACTGTTCTCACTGGAAATCGCTATTTGTGCGACACCTTGGCTATCAGTCAATTTCGTCGTACTGGAAAATGTACCAAGCGTGCCAGAAAAGGTAATAATTTCACCTTCAACAGGGTTACCGTTTTGCATCAAAGTGGCTTGTACGCAGGCGACTTGGCCTGAGGTAAAGCTTTGAGTAGATGTGGAGCATTGTTCATCATAGGTTGATACCGCCAAGGTAAAACTAGATGTGTCGCCGCCTGAATTGCCACCAGAGCCAAACGGGTCATCGCCGTTTTCCCCAGAAACTCCGCCACCACAACTGGTTAGCGTAAAAATCGCTAACCACACTACGTACATCGGTAACCGTTTGCTCATATTTATTATCCGTCTATTGAAGATTGTAAATACTTAAATAACTCGCGAGCCGCCTTGGGCGGTTTATTATCCGCTTGCTGTTTTGCGGCTTGGCGAACCAATTGGCGTAACTTTTGACGTTCTAAAATAGGATGTTCTTCAAGTACTTCTTCGATTGCACTATCACCTTGGGCTATTAGGTTATCGCGCAACATCTCCAATTTATGAAATTTTTGATTGGTTTTTTGATGTGAAGCCTGAATTTGCAGTAATGCTTGCTCGATAGGGGCGACATCTCGGTGGCGCATAAGCTTGCCAATCAACTGAAGTTGACGACGATAACCTTCTTTCTTACGTAAAATACGCCTCGCCAGCATTACAGCGTCGAGTAACTCCTGATCCATAGGAATTTTGGCCAGCGCAGTGGGGCTGAGATCCACTAAGGATACGCCTAGCTTTTGCAAATCATTCATTTGATTTTTAATCTGAGTCTTGCTCAGTTGTGTGTCTTCTTGTTCTACTTCGAATTCGTTTTTATCTGGAGATACGGCCATAACAATGTCTTTAATGGTACACTAGGAAAATATTGTAACCTTGTATTGGCGATTAATATAGTTAGTCGTTAGTCGCTCGGGGTAATCTGGTTTGATAATGAAGGGTGTATGCAGCAGCAATTAACTGATATCCAACAAATAGTCGAAGACGTACTGAAACTGGCCAAGGAAAAAGGCGCCACGCAAGCCGAAGCCAGCATGTCAAAGGTGCGCGGTATCGCGGTTTCCTCTCGTTTAAAAGAAGTAGAAACAGTCGAGTTTACCAACGATGGTGGTCTAGGGATCACGGTATACAAGGGGCAACGCAAAGGCAGCGCCTCAACCGCAGATTTGAGCCCGCAAGCGTTGCGCTTAACGGTGGAAAAAGCCATCGAAATCGCTAAATACACGGGGGAAGACGCTTGCTCTGGCTTAGCTGACAAAGAATTGATGGCGTTTGAGCCGCAAGACCTTGACCTGTTTCACCCTATCGAGCTAGATACTGACTTTGCCATAGAGCAAGTCATTAAAGCGGAAACCGCTGCATTAGCATTCGACCCGCGCATTACCAACTCTGATGGCGCGTCTTACAATGCGAATCTGGGCACCAAGGTATACGGTAACAGCCACGGTTTAAATGTGGGTTACAACAGCAGTCGCTACAGCATGAGCTGTGTGGTCATTGGTGAACAAGATGGCGATATGCAGCGTGATTACAGCTATACCGTTGAGCGTCAAGCAAACCTTATGGCAAGCCCTGAGCAAATAGGCAAAGAGTCGGCTGAGTTTACCTTAGGTCGCTTGGGCGCTCGTCAAATCAAAACAGCCAAAGTTCCCGTGTTGTTTGACAAAGAAATTGCCTCTGGTTTGATTGGGCATTTCATCAGTGCAATCAGCGGTGGCAATTTATACCGTAAATCGTCATTTTTAGTGGATAAACTCGGTGAGCAAGTGCTGCCTAGCTGGTTCAGCATCAGCGAACGCCCTTTTATCATGCGTGGTTTAGCCAGTTCAGCGTTTGATCATGAAGGTGTGCGTACCAAAGACAGTGAGATCGTCACCGACGGTATCCTTAATCAATACCTGTTAACCAGTTACTCTGCCCGTAAGATGAAAATGCAAACCACTGGCCATGCTGGCGGTATTCACAACTGGCTCATTAAGCCTACGGGGCAAAGTGATAAGCAAATGTTAGCTGAGCTTGGTACAGGGTTGTTAGTCACTGAATTGATGGGCCAAGGAGTGAACGTGGTCACGGGCGATTATAGCCGCGGTGCGGCGGGATTCTGGGTCGAGAATGGTGTGATTCAATATCCAGTGCACGAAATCACCATCGCGGGGAATCTGGCCGATATGTTGAAGAATATCGTTGCTGTGGGTTCAGAAATAGAACGCCGCGGCAGCATTCAAACTGGCTCTATCTTAATTGATAACATGCAGGTCGCTGGCGATTAGTATCAACTCCATTTGGTATGAATAGCGGATATTAAAAATAAAGGGCAATCACAGCAATGTGGTTGCCCTTTGTTTTAATCAATTAAGTGAACTTGTAAAAAGTCGGCAAGTTGCTGATAAAAAGTAACTTGATTGACTACTTTGGATATTCCATGCCCTTCATCTGGAAAGCGCAGATAGGTAACGGGCAACCCCTTTGCTCTCAACGTTTTTACCATAATGTCTGATTCCGCAACAGGATCTCTTGGGTCATTAACACCATGCTCGTAAAACATTGGTGCGTTGATTTTATGCACCGTATTAATGGGTGAGTTTTCTGCATAAAACTTCTGCCAGCGTGTCTCGTTTATATCACCATATTCAATCCTGTCTGAGGCTTTCAACGCAGGAGATGCAGTTTTCAATGCGGTGACCCAATCAGCGACACCAACGATGGATATACCCGCAGAGAAGGCATCAGGATACGCCCCCATTACGGCATTAACCATGTAACCACCGTACGAGCGACCCATAACCGCGGAGCGATCTACGTTGACCGTTCCTTCTTTTTTAAACCAAGCCAAGGCATCCACTAAATCACGTACGCTATCTAAGCGCTTTTCTTGGTTATCCAATTGAGCATAAGTTTTTCCAAATCCAGTCGAGCCTCGCACGTTTATATCGAGTACTGCTACGCCTTTGCCGAGTAAGTACTGGATAGCTGGTTTCCATCTGGCACGAGATTGTGAAGTTGGCCCGCCATGCACGTTGATGATTATGGGAGGCAAGGTGTCTTGTTTGCTTATTGGTAAGTATAATAATCCGAAAATAGTTACGCCGTCCCGTGCTGGCATACTGACTGCAATGGGAGATAACATCTCTTCATTATCGACACCCGCCATGTTAGGTGCGAGTAGCAGTTCAGTTTGCTGATTGGTTAAATCTACCAAATACAGACTCCCCGGCGTAGCGGGGCCGGTTATGCGGACTAATAAATCTTTACCCTGCTCAGCGCAAGAAAGGGAGTATACCCCTTCGGGCAAGGGTATTTGTTGTTGGTCATCACGTTGCATATGATAAATATGCAGTTTGTCAAAGCCATTCTCATTCGTTGTCCACGCCAAATACGTGCCTTGCATGCAAATCTGTACATTTTCAATATCGTAATCACCACTAAATAAAGTGCGCTCAGTAGCCGAACTCAAGTCATACAGGCGTAACGCATTCATCTCTTGCCCTTCATTTGACGTAAAATAAAATGATTCACCTGAGCCTGACCAAACAAAATTGCCATAACTTGAAGGTATCTGAGGTTTGAATAATGAGGACATTTTGCCGTTACTGGTGTTAAGCAAATATACATTCGCCCCGTCTTCACCTACGGCTTCTGTGACAATAAGATGTTCGCCGTTCGGCTGCCATTGATGAGGCCTAAAGAAATACTCCGCTTGATACATGAGACGGGGTGTTAGCTTATTGCTCTGGGCATTAAAATCGACAACATAAATATCAAAGTCTCGGCCGTTGCGTTCCGTCGATGAATACGCAAAGTGACGCCCGCTGGTATCAAACCACCCAGGAACGCGGTAGGCGTCACTAAAGGGAAGCACAATTTTTTCATGTAGGCCGTCAATCGATATCAAATTGAAAGCTTCTCGCTCATCACCGTTGTTGTCTGCACCATAAATGAGCTCTTTGCCATTGGGGTGCCACAGATAATGTGTAATGCCATTACCGAAGGTTAATTGAGTCACTTTTTTATCTTTTATGTGCATTAACCAAAGTTGCGGAGCACCACTAACATCACTCATATATGCGGCAATCGTACCTTGGGGATTAAGAGAGGCGTTATATGGCCCTCGCGCCAGGATTAAGCGTGAAATATCGTACGGTCTATCGCTGGCTGTACCTATGTTGATAGGTTTAGTTTGGGGTGTATCTTGGGGGTATGGCCACTCTTTGCTTAATAATGATTGAGCAAACAACAAAGTGATGAAAAAAAGCATTTTCATGTTCATCATCCTTAATGAGTTTATCTAAAATTGATGTACACAAATATTGAAGGGACGGTTCCCCTCAATATTGAGTCACGCGCTTCCTAGGCGATTAAGTCGTGAATTTTATTCAGCGACGGCAAAGGTTGCGTGTCTTGATAGAATAGACGATTCAAGCGCCCTAGCAAATTTACGCTACGACTTGGGTCGTGCGCTTTTTTGCGATGTTCGCTGCTGGTTTCTAAAAATTCCCATGGTTTTAAATTCCATGCGGCAATTTGCTTAGGTGTTGAGCCAACCGCTGCCACGGTACTTAAAATACGCTCGGTTTTACTCTCATTAGTGGCGATTAAATCGTTTTGATAGGTGTTTTCTAAAGGCGTTGCAATCGCAGCAATGGTGCTATCGATGGCATGCCAAATTTGGTCGTGTTCGAAGGCTTGGCCAATAGGGGCGTAGTAACCCATTACTTCCCATTCTAATTCAGCATTACCCTTGGCAATTGAACTGCCTATTTCCGCCGAATAAGCTAAATCAGGGCGCGCGCCGATATTATAAGCATCAACGGATAAGCCCACGCACACAGCGATATCGCCAAAGCGGCTGGGAACATAGTAAATGGCTTCAAACGCCGCGCGCTTTACGCCCATCCAACCATGCACAACAGGCTCTTCTAACGCGAACTGGCGTACTTCATCAGGCAAGTCCTCACCGTATTTATCGATAAATAAATGGGACGGGTCTTGGGCGAGATGCGCGTCTTGTACCCACACTTCATATTCTTGACGATTGTCCGCTTTACCGCGGCTTTTGATACCGTATGACAAGTTAATAGGGCGACAAATGTCGCGATTTTCACCGTCTTTATGAAAAAACTCTGATCGAAAGCGTTTGATAAAAGGCGCATCGCTGCCAGCAATTGCGGCGGTCGGGTAACGAAAACCAATTTCACTTTTGGGGATAATATGAAAGCCCGCAATGCTTTTTTCAAGCTGGCTTTTAACGCCTCTCAGCACGTCTACATTCGGCACGACTATGCTGCGCTCTGGTTCAATGGTTAAGCGGCGCCCATCAGGGGTAATGAACTTAGGGGTTTTGTGAAACTCATGATGGTTCAAACCTAATTGCGCGACATATTCACTGCGCAACAGAGCTAATTCAGAGAACAAGGCATCGTGGTTTCTAATGTGTTTAAACAAAGGGCGTTGATCAGCCATAGGTGCATTCTTCTCTATTGTGGGTTACTTTCGCATTTCGCTTGTGGTCATAAGTTTAATATTCTTGTTTGTTTATATGGATTTATGCAAAGAATTACAAGCGTTAAAGGTGAGTATAAAGTCAGTTTTATCAGCCCCAATTTTTGATTAAGTGTAAGGTAATTAAAGATGAAAATTTATGCGGATGCACAATCTGGCAATTGCTACAAAGTGCAATTGATGTGCGCGTTATTGAATATTGAGCACGAGTGGATCCATGTTGATATATTGGCCGGCGACACCAATGCCCACGCTTTTTTAGCCAAGAACCCCAATGGCAAAATCCCCTTGCTTGCTCTGGATGATGGTCGTCATTTATGGGAATCAAACGCCATTATTAATTATTTGGCCAGCGGCAGTGACTTACTCCCAAGCGACGTCTTTGCTTTAGCCAAAGTGCAGCAATGGCAATTTTTCGAACAATACAGCCATGAACCTTATATTGCTGTAGCGCGCTTTATTGCTAAATATTTAGGCTTGCCCGAGAGTAAAAAAGCCGAGTATGAAGCTAAACAAGCGGGTGGGCACAAGGCGCTAGCTGTCATGGAGTCACAGTTAACCCAGACGCCATTTTTAACCGGTCAGAGTGTCACTGCGGCTGATGTTAGCTTGTATGGCTATACACATGTCGCGCATGAAGGAGGATTTGATTTGTCGCTGTATCCTAATGTGCAGGCGTGGCTATCTCGCATCGAGGCTTTGCCCAATTACATCGCGATGGATGCAAGCTAGGGCAAAGCATAAGCGGTAAAGCCTTGCACTGAATGCCGAGCGCTGAGCGTCGAGAGCTGAGCGCCTAGGCGCAGGGGGCAATAGTAAATTGCCCTACATCTACAGCAATGACCTCAACTTTGGTGCCGCTAGTGATGGGGTTCTCGCTGACTAAGCGCCAATCTATCCCCGAAAAGTGGTAAATCGCCGGTTGTTCAGCGCTGGTGTCTGTGGCAAGTATAAAGCTGTGTCCAATCAGGTCATTACTGGCTTTTTTGGGATCCACGTCTTTTTGCATATTTTTAAGGGGTTTCCATAAAAATACCGCGAGCACTGCTGTAATCAACGACACAAACAAGGTCGCGTTGAGGGCGGTGTCCGCCACAATGCCAAATTGAATTAAAATACCCGTTATAACGGCAGCACAGCCCACAAAAAACAGTACGAAAGTGGAAAACCCCAGCACCAGAATTTCAATTGCTAACAGTAAGAGGCCAAGGCTGATTAAGCCTATGCCTAAATTATCGCTTAGCCACATCATGTTTTGCTCGATTTAGTGAGTTAATAATGGTGGTGGCTTGTGCCACAACGCCTGCGATATCAGTGCCGCTATCTGGCAGTAACACCACGGATGACTCTTTGGCAATTGCCTCTTTGGCCTCAATGGCTTTCGTGGCTAAGTCCAGCTGAATGGCTTTTTGGCCTTCTTCCGTTGCAGCGGCCTCACCGACTTGGCGTAGCGCCTCAGCCTGCGCTGCAGCAACCGCAACAATCGCCTTTGCTTCACCTTCAGCGCGCAATACGGCTTCTGATTTATCCGCTTCGGCGGCGAGTACCACTGAGGCCTTTTCACCTTCAGCGCGGTTGATGGCAGCTTGCCTGTCACCTTCTGATTCGAGTATCTGGGCGCGTTTTACTCGCTCCGCTTTCATCTGGGCTTCCATGGCTTCCATAACTGATAGCGGCGGCACAATATCTTTAATTTCATAGCGCAGCACTTGAATGCCCCAAGGGCCTGATGCTTCATTGATAGACGCAACAATATTGGTGTTTAGGATGTCACGCTCTTCAAAGGTTTTATCTAGCTCCATTTTACCCAGCTCAGAACGCATGGTGGTTTGCGCCAATTGCGTTACCGCAAACACATAGTCATCGATACCGTACGTGGCTTTATACGGGTCAAGCACTCGAAAATACAATACGCCGTCTACCGACAGGGAAATATTATCTTTAGTGATCGCGCTTTGCTCAGGTACATCTACGGCTTTTTCTTTGAGTGAACGATCTGCAGCCACTTGGTCGATGAAGGGCACAATAAAATTTAGGCCTGCTTCCTTGGTAGATTGATATTTACCAAAACGTTCGATCACGTAGGCGCGGTTTTGCGGTACAAATTTGATAGAAGACTTGAGCAGCACAATCACAAACACTAAAAGCAATGTTTGCACTGAGAGTAAATAACTGAGTAGAACGTCCATATATCTCTTCCTATTTAAATGCCCTGTGGGCGCTAGCGTTGATGTTACTTATGTTACTTATGTTAGTTTTTTTATTTTTGAATTCTGTTTTTATGTCAAGTTAACGCAAGGGGCAAGTCGCTACACAAGCCCCAGTAGCGAGCCTAGTTTAAGCCTAAATTTCGGGTCATATTTTCGTTTTTATCACGATGCACAATAATATTGTCTTCAATGCGAATACCGCCGAAAGGCCTAAACGTATCAACAACATCCCAGTTAATGAATTTAGATTTCTCTGTGCTTTTTAAATCCGCTAGTAAGCTATCAATAAAGTACAAACCAGGCTCTATGGTAAACACTTGGCGCGCTTCAATCATACGGGTCGTGCGCAAAAATGGGTGCTCAGCGGGTGGCGGATTAGGCGTGCCGCGATCATCCGCTACATGGCCAGCCACATCGTGAACCTGTAAACCCAAGAAATGTCCTATTCCATGGGGAAAAAAGGTACTGACTATTTGCTCGGCCAAAATATCGTCGGGAGACAGATTAACAATGTCAAACTGATGCAGTAATTGGGCAACTTGCGCGTGTGCGGCAATGTGTATATCGCTGTATGGCACACCTGGCTTCAATGAATCCGCTAAGCTTAATGTGACCTGATGCATGCCGTTAATTAATTCAGCAAAGTGACTGCTATTGGGGATACTCCCGTTGCAATAGGTGCGGGTGATATCTGCCGCATAACCATGAAAACTAGCACCAGCATCAATCAAAAACGAGCGTGACTCACTTGGGGCAACAACGTCTTGCTCCATGTAATGCAATATCGCGCTGTTCTCATTTAACGCCACAATATTGTTATACGGCACCTGGTTATCGCTTTGACGCACAGCAGCTAAATAGGCTTGATTGATATCGAACTCACTTTTACCGGCCTTGAAAGCCGCGGCTGCCGCGTTGTGCCCGGCCACCGCTAATGCGTTGGCTTGGCGCATACACACTAATTCATAGTCTGTTTTATAAGCGCGCTGGTAATGCAGATAGTTTAATACTCTATCAGGGTTCACTAAATCAAAGCCCAATGCTTTAGCCACTTCAATGTATTCACCGATGTAAGCGAAACGGCTTCTGTCATAAGGTAAGTGTTTCTCAACGGCATCAGCCTGAGTGAGCAGCACTACATCGAACTGTTCAACCCAAAAATCGTTAGGCTCGGGGGGGACTTTATGCCAGAAGTCTTTAGGACGATAAAAAATCAGTTTGGGCTTGTCACTGCCGTTTACGATCAGCCAACAATTTGGATTATCGATGACCGGTAACCATGCTTTAAATTGCGGGTTACATTTAAAGGGATAATTATTGTCATCTAAGAACATGCGTTTGGCTTGGCCAGAATGAATAATTAAGCCATCAATACCCTCGCGCGATAACGCTTCTTTGGTGCGGGATTGTAATTCTGATATGTGTTGCGGATAAAGTTCGGCTAGCTGCTGCATTTTTGTTGTCCATTGCCCTTGGGTGTTTCATCCTTTTACGTTACCACAACCCAGGATCACCGCGCTAGCTAGGGTTACTTGAGGCAACTAAAAGTTATTGCTGTATAGGGGCTATTTGCATGTCCACCAACTCTTTAAACACCTGACTGGGTTGGCCTAAGCGCTGGGCGTATATTTGTTTATAAGCCATTACGGCTTTTACATAGTTACGGGTTTCTTTGTAAGGAATCGTTTCCACCCAGATATCCATGGGTACGGCATCGCGCTCGGGTAACCAATCCAATACTTTGCGCCATCCGGCATTATAAGAGGCCGTAGCGAGTACCGGATTATTGTCCATTTTATCCATTAGGTAGCGCATGTATTGGGTGCCAAAAGCCACGTTCTGCTCAGGGTCAAATAGGCTGCTGCCGCCCACTTTCTTTTTGGCTAAGTAGTTAGCCGTGCCTGGCATAAGTTGCATCAGCCCCCGGGCGCCCGCGTGTGAATTAGCATCAGGCATAAACGAGCTTTCGCGGCGCACAATAGCAAAGGCCCATGCGGGGTCGACTTGGTTTTTGTTGGCACTGTTGATTAAGCTTTTATCAAAGGCGATTGGAAAGCGTCGCTCCAAATCGTCTAAATAGCCTACTCTGGCAAAAGTGAATATCGCTTGGTCATGCCACTTCCAGCTGTCTGCCAGTACGGCCGCCATCAAACTTTGTTGTTCGTTTAACCCTTGTTGTAAGTCGTACCATTCGCGCCTTGCACTCAAGCTTCGGTCAAGTTGCAAAAACTCATAGGCGCGTTTGGCTTGAGGCATATTGGCAACCTCTAATAATTGCTCAGGGCTAAAATTTAAGGTTTTGTCATGCAAGCTAGGCTGTTTAGCTAGTTTACCGCTGGCCATAAAGCCGTAGTAGTGACGTTGATCCGCTAATTTATTAAAGGTCTGTTGTGCTAAATCACCGGCTTCTAACTGCTCGTAAGTGCGGCCAAGCCAATATTGAAAGGCTAAATCTTGAGTGATGCCAGACGGGGCTGATTCAATTAATTCCAGCGCATGTTGCCAGTTGCCAAGGCGCAATACGTGGGCCAGATGCCAGCGAAATAACTCGATGTCGGTGGAATCTGCACTGGCTTTATCAAGCCACAAATCAGCTTGTGGGTGATCAGCAACCGCCAAAGCAATAGCGAAGCGCTCGGTCATCGCTTTGCGCTGGGGAGCGCTAAAAGCAAACCGTTTCTCTAGCGCGTACCAGCTTTTTAAGGCTAAATCAGGCTGACTAAACGCTAGGCGCTTTAAACCGTAAATCAGTATTTGGGTTTCTTTGCTGACTAACTTGTGAGGAAATTTCGAACTACGGCTCACGTAGCTAGCGTCGCGGCGCACCGCTAGCCACAAGTCAGCTAGATAGCGTTCGTTTTCTGGTAGCAATTTTTGTAAATAAGGCACCAGCGTGTGTTTGCCGCTAGTGGCAGCAAGTACTAAGCGCTGCCAAACCATGTCTTTGGTGAGTAAACCTTCTTTTTTCCATTCACGAAATACATAGTCACATTCCTTGGGTTGTGACTGACCCACAATCCATAATCTGGGTACTTCGGTCAACGCGACTTTGCGCTCAGCAGGGTCAGACAAGCGATATTCAACGTTTTTACACGCTAGTTGGGCGTTGCCGGTATTAGTATACGCGGCCAAAAATTCCGTTTTGCGTTGCGACTTGGCCAAATATTGCAGCCATTTTTTGCGTAATGAACGGTCCAGCGGGGTATTTTCATATTTCCCTAAGAAGGCTTCTATTTCTGGACCATTTTTTCTATTGATGTTGTTCATCAATGCTTTCAACTGGACATACGGTAGCAAAGGATAGTCTACTAATTGCGCAACCAGCCTTTGGTAATCAGCGCTTTGTGGGTTGTTAGCCAATGATTCTGCTTCGACGAAGATTTCACGCTGATGTTGTAGTTTTTGCTCTGCTGAAGAAAGAGTTGTCGTTGCTTGAGACGAAAAGCATACCAGCAGTAGCAACAGAATATGGAGAATACGCAGAATAACCCTGCCTCATTCGTTGGTTAAATAACTTCCATAAGATATCTGCAATCAGGGCTAGGGGACAACCTAAGTTTCAACATATTTAACTGGCATGACCAGTTGAATTATGGCAACGTACCCCAATTTGATAATTGTTATAAATTAGTTGTTGTTTTGATATTAAGATATTAACCAAATCGTTGCTTCACGATTGCACTGACAGCAGCGGAAAGTCGGTGATCGAAATCTAAACAGTCATACAGTTTAATACCCTCAATCCTGGCCAAAGCCAAAGGAGAAAATAATGATATATGAAGGCAAAAGCCTCAACGTAACGCTGTTGCCAAACGGCATTGCAGAGCTTGTATTCGATGCTCAAGGTTCGGTGAATAAATTCGATCGCCAAACGGTTAGCGAGCTTGACGAAGCGACTCAAGCCCTTAAAAGTCAGTCAGATGTGAAAGGGGTCTTGGTGCGCTCGAATAAGTCGACCTTTATCGTGGGTGCTGACATTACTGAATTTACTGGCTTATTCGATATGCCTGCTGAAGAAGTATTAACTTGGGTAGCGAAAACGTCTCAGGTGTTCGATAGATTCGAAGACTTACCTTTCCCGACGATTTCGGCTATTAATGGCTTTGCGCTAGGGGGTGGTTGTGAAATGACGTTAGCCTGTGACCTGCGTGTTGCAGACACCACAGCAGCCATTGGCTTGCCTGAAGTGAAATTGGGCCTTATGCCTGGTTTTGGTGGCACAGTACGTTTACCTCGCTTAATCGGCGCTGATAATGCGCTAGAGTGGATGACCACCGGCCGTGACCGCAAAGCGGCCAAAGCGCTAGCTGAAGGCGCAGTTGATGCCGTAGTTGCGCCTGAAAAATTGCATGACGCTGCCCTTAGCATGTTGCAAGACGCTATCGACGGGAAATTCGGTTGGGAAGCCCGTCGCGCCCAAAAGAAAGCGCCTCTTAAACTGAACAAAAATGAATCCATGATGAGCTTCTCAACAGCCAAAGCCATGGTATTCGCCCAAGCGGGTAAGCATTACCCAGCACCTCATGCCATGGTTGATACCGTTGCTAACGCAGCCCGTTTAGACCGCGCTGGTGCATTAGAGCTTGAAAACCAAGGATTCACCAAACTAGCGAAAAGCGATGCAGCGAAGGCCCAAGTGGGTATCTTCCTTGCGGATCAGTTAGTGAAAAGCAAAGGTAAAAAACAAGCCAAAGCCTCAACCAAAGACGTTAAGCAAACGGCCGTATTAGGTGCAGGTATCATGGGCGGCGGTATTGCATACCAGTCAGCTGTTAAAGGCACGCCGGTTATCATGAAAGACATTAACCAGGACGCATTGGATCTTGGTTTGAATGAAGCGGCGAAAATTTTAGGTAAAGGTATGCAGCGCGGTAAAGTGACCCCTGCTGTTATGTCCAACACTTTGAATAACATCGTACCGACCCTTGAATACTCAGCGATAAAAGACGTTGATTTGGTTATCGAAGCGGTTGTTGAGAACCCGAAAGTCAAAGGCATAGTGCTTAAAGAGACAGAGCAAAATGTGTCTGATGACACAGTGATTTGTTCTAATACTTCAACGATTTCCATTAACCAATTGGCAGAGAGCCTAGAAAAGCCTGAGCGCTTCTGCGGCATGCACTTCTTTAACCCAGTGCACAAAATGCCATTGGTTGAGATTATTCGCGGTGAAAAAACCACTGATGCGACCATTGCCACTGTGGTTGCAGCCACCCTGAAAATGGGTAAAACCCCGATTGTGGTTAACGACTGCCCTGGTTTCTTGGTAAACCGAGTGTTGTTCCCTTACTTCGCGGGCTTTAGCAAATTGGTTATGGACGGCGCTGACTTTGTAGCAGTAGACAAAGTCATGGAGAAAATCTTCGGTTGGCCTATGGGCCCAGCTTATTTACTTGACGTAGTAGGCATGGACACCGCCGATCACGCATCAAGCGTAATGGCCGATGGCATTCCAGAGCGTATGCAGAAAATTGACAACGATCCGGTTACCTTGTTGTACAAATCTGAGCGTTTAGGGCAGAAAAACGGCAAAGGTTTCTACAACTTCAGCCTAGACAAGCGCGGTCGCCCAGCGAAGAAAGCCGCTGACGAAGCGTACGAATTGTTTGCACCACATTGCGCCGACAAGCGTGACTTCGACGCGGATGAAATCATTGCACGGGTCATGATCCCAATGGCAAACGAAGCGATTCGTTGTTTAGAGGAAGGCATAGTAGGCAGTGCAGCAGAAGCTGACATGGCCTTGTTGTACGGCTTGGGCTTCCCTCCCTTTAGAGGCGGCGTGTTCCGTTACATCGAAACCATGGGCTTGGCTAACTTTGTAGCGCTAGCCGACAAATACGCGGATTTAGGTCCGATTTATCAGATTTCTGACGGCGTGCGCGAAATGGCCGCTTCAGGTAAATCTTATTTTTCTCAATCAGCCTAAATTGCACCAGAGGACAAGAACATGAAAGAAGTCGTAGTAGTCGATTGTATTCGTACCCCAATGGGGCGCTCGAAAGGCGGTATTTTCCGCAATGTACGTGCTGAAACCTTATCAGCGCACTTAATGAGTAAGCTGATAGAACGTAACCCCAATCTTGATCCAAACGAGATTGAAGACATCATTTGGGGTTGTGTACAACAAACCAAAGAGCAGGGGTTCAACATCGCTCGTAATGCGCAGTTATTAACTGACATTCCACGCAGTGTGGCTGCCGTAACGGTTAACCGTTTATGTGGCTCATCTATGCAAGCTTTGCATGATGCAACAAGCGGCATCATGAGTGGCCGCGGTGATGTGTACATGATTGGTGGTGTAGAGCACATGGGCCACGTACCCATGGACTTCAACATCGACTTTCACCCAGGCATTGCTAAAACCGCAGCTCGTGCCTCAGGCAGCATGGGCATGACCGCTGAATTGCTGGGACGTCAAAACGGTATCACCCGTGAAATGCAAGATGCATTCGGCGCACGTTCCCACCAAAAAGCTCATGCGGCAGCTGTTGAAGGTCGCTGGAATGAAATCGTAGCCACTGAAGGCCATGACGCTGACGGTATACTAAAACTGATTGATGCAGATGAAACTATTCGTCCTGACTCAACCACTGAAAGTATGTCTGGCTTGCGCCCAGTATTCGACCCAGTCAACGGCACCGTAACGGCTGGTACATCTTCAGCGTTATCAGATGGCGCATCAGCTATGTTGATTATGTCTGCTGATAAAGCCAAAGCACTGGGTTTAACCCCACGTGCAAAAATTCGTGCTATGGCGGTTGCCGGTTGTGATGCCGCTATCATGGGCTTTGGCCCAGTTCCTGCGACGCAAAAAGCCCTTAAACGTGCCGGCATGACAATGGCTGACATCGAATTGGCTGAGTTTAACGAAGCATTCGCAGCGCAAGCCTTGTCATGCATTAAGCAGTTAGGTTGGTTAGATACTTACGAAGACAAAGTAAACCTCAATGGTGGCGCGATTGCGCTAGGGCATCCGCTAGGCTGCTCTGGTTCACGTATCTCTACGACCTTGATCAACCTAATGGAAGCGAACGATAAATCCATCGGCTTAGCGACCATGTGTATTGGTTTAGGCCAGGGTATTGCCACTGTGTTCGAGCGCGTATAACGCGTGTTTTGATTCAGTATTAAGAAGGGCGCCAGATAGGCGCCTTTTTTTATGGCTTCGGCCTAAAAGCATACGCTTTGCTTATTTATGGTCTGCGGCCACAAAATATACGCAGCGCGTACCAGCATCCTTGCTGGGTATGACAAACCATCCTTGGTCAGCCAGTGACTTCTTTCCAACAGCTAAGAAAGAGTCACCAAGACAAAATGGTTGGGAACCATTTTGAACATCCGAAGGATGGTGCGAAGCATGAAGGGCATGGATAGCCCGAAATAAAGGCCGCCCTCCAGCAAGTCTCTATTCCCTGCGCGTCTTGACTGACGCTGGTTTAATTACAGGATGCCATAAGCAAAGCGCACAAGGCGAATTCGATACTGCACGCAGAACAGAGGTGTTTGAAAGCCACAATGTTCGCGAAGCGAATAGAAAGGCGTCAACGAGATCAGAAGGGGGGAAACAGCATTAACATACTGACAAGTTAATGCTGTTTCAAAAATAACTAGCTACCGAACTTCACTCTAACGCCTGCATTAGCAATAAAGCCGTCGTTTCTTGACCAGATGTCTGTGGTCCATTGGCCACTTGCTGCTCTGGATGGAAGTAACAGCGGGTGCTCGTCGGTTTGTTTTACATCTAACAGGTTTTCTAAATTAATAAACCAGCTGGCTCTGCCTACCGTGATTTCCCCCATGAGGCCTAAGTGCCAATAGGGATTCGATTCGTCTATGTACGGGTTGTCGTTCAGCCTTTGCTGACCTGTGTAATAGGCTTCAAAGCCGACCCTGAAGTTTCCGTGTTGCTCCCACATGGCAACAAAACCTGCGGAATGCCTTGGAGTGAGCGCGATCTCTCTTCTACCGCTGTTGTCCGGTGAAACTTCCGTTGCATCTAGGTATAGGTAGCTTGCGGTCAGTTTTACGTCGCGCCAATAATATCTTACTAATACTTCTGAGCCGCGGATCTGTGTTTCGCCTTCGGCGTTTACGAGTCTTACTCTGTCAAGTTCATTTGTGTTGTTCGATGAAAAGGCTTGTAACTCAGTCACGTTTTCAACATTAGAGCCAAATGCTGTCACGCTCGCTTCGATGCTCTCGAATCGATAGGTTACATCCAGTGATGCGGTTTCGGCCTGCTCTTCTTCCAAGTTTTGTAAGGGCTCGAGGCGTGATAAGCCAGCGGCTTCAATCTCTTCAACAAAAGGTGTCGGGGCAAAATAACCCTGACCATATGAACCCCTTATGGTTAAATCACCAGGGCGATATAACATCGATATTCTAGGGCTGAATTGCGTGCCGTATTCACTGTGCTCATCTAAACGGGCGCTTACTGAAGTAGTCAGTTGCTCATTCCATTCATAATCTAACTGAGTAAATATGCCGGGTACTTCGTAGGTATAATCGAATTCGTTATAGGTCTCAGAGGTGAACTGTTCTGTTTGGTAAGCTAAGCCCACTAGCCAGTCAGCAGCACCGCTATAACCGGCAATACTGCTTTCTAATAAGTAGCTTTCATGTTTGTCGTCTTCTGCCAGAACACCATAAGTATGATCGTGATCTTGCACCATAGCAGAGGCTCTGGCATTAAGGGTCAGCGTATCGAGCATCGGCATATTGAACACCAAGCCGCCATCAATACGCTGGGAGTCTTGGGTTTGTTCATAGGGGTTGCCGTCAGCAACGACTGCCCCAGGCATGGTGCCGCCTTCGCGCTGCTCGGTCATAAAACCTGCCGTCGCGTAGAGTGATTCACCGTTTTCACCTTCCCAAAACAATCGGGGGCGCGCAGTGTAGCGCTCGTAACTGGGCAGATCTATCCAACCATCATCGTCTATGTCTTCCTTGTTTTGATGATGAGCGCCTACTGTAAGAGAGCCTTTTACATCGTCACTTAGGGGGCTTTCCACATACGAGGTTAGGTCTTGCCCATTGCGCGTGGTTACATTGAGTAAGGCTTCGCCGTTGAGCGAATCTCCCGGCGTTCGAGATACGAGGTTAATTACCCCACCTAATGCTGAGCCACCATATAAGGAAGATGCGGAGCCCTTGATAATTTCAACCCGGCCAAGATCAGTCGGAGGAATTTGTAGTAAGCCAATGGATGATGCTTGGTTACCGTACAGGGGTAAACCGTCTGCCAGCAACTGAGTATAACGACCGTACAGACCTTGCAGCCGAATGTTTGCACTGCCAAGGGCAGGGGACGTGGTTTGGACTCGAACGCCACCTGTTTCTGCGACCAGCATTGAGATATTACCCGGGCGCATGGCCGCTTTTTCTTCTATTTCTTCTCTGTCGATAAGTTCCACACGTATAGGCTGGTCATCGGCGATACGCCCTGAGCGTGTGGCTTGAACAACAATTTTTTCAACCTGTTCGGTATGCTCATGTTCGTCTGAGTGAGCATCAATATTAAGATCGTTATTATGGGTGTCTTTCTTTTTTTCTGTGGTTTTCATTTCCTGAGCGTATTGCTCGGGTATTTGGTTGGGATGGGCTAGTGGTGCGTTAGTCGTATCAACGATTGGTTTCAACTCTTGGGCTTGAGTGAGTGGAGCAACGATAACGGACAAAACAAATGTACTAAAAATGGCGCGGGAGGGCATATAAACTTCTTGAATCAGCTAATAAAAATTTGGGCAATTCTAAAGGTTCTTGCCACTGGAAGGTCAAGCTAAAATGGATGCGCACTTATTATTTAAATTCGAGATAAATTAAAATGCTATCAACTTTTATGGGCACTAGAGGCAAGTTTGCTCCTCAATGCTGATAAAGCCTAGCCAATCAATCAATTCATTCTGGACTTCATATGCCGAAACCACCACTATGTGGCTCTTCAATATTTCAACGCTCTCAACTTGCTTGAGCCTGTGTTTGCAACTGTCACTGTCGGTGGCTTAAGCTAAATTTTCGAATTGGATCGCGCTATGCCGACCTTGCTACAGTCTATGTTTTCCTTGTTGTTTTCAGCCGCTATTTTGCTCGTTGGCCATGGCCTGCAACTTACAATCGTGCCTCTTTATGCAATAAGTTTAGGGTGGGAGCCGGATTTAATTGGTTATATCGGCTCAAGCTACTTTCTTGGTTTTGTGCTGGGGTGTTTAACGGTTCCCCGTCTAGTCGCCCGGGTAGGTCATATTCGGGTGTTTACCGTATTAATTGCACTTTTTACGGCTTCACTGTTATTTATTGGTTTAGTTGATCATTTTGTGCTTTGGCTACTCGCCCGCTGTCTTATTGGTTGGGGCATTGCGGGCATTTATATGGTCATTGAAAGCTGGCTTAATGATAAGACGAGTATCGAGCACCGAGGTAGCGTACTTTCTGTGTATACCGTGATCTCGCTTTCAGCTATCTGCGTGGGGCAGTTATTGGTTGGCTTTGAACTTGGTTATGCTGGCTTATTTATGTTGGCGGCTGCGTTACTGGTATTGGGTATTGTACCCGTGGGCCTAACTAGGCGGGCTGCTCCGCAGCCTATACCAGCTGTTAGCTTCAGTTTCAGACGTTTATTTGCTGTATCGCAAGTGGCCATGGTGGGAGCGTTTTTTGGTGGGCTAGTGACCGGTGGTTTTTGGGCGTTAGGGCCAGTGATAGCGGATGCCAATCAGTTAAGTGCAGGGCAAGTGGGTGTGTTTATGGCGGTGACGATATTAGGCGGCACAGCATTGCAATTGCCTGTTGGCCGTTTATCTGACCGGATAGACAGGCGCTATGTGATAACTGGTTTGGCCGTTGTTGCGGTATTAACCAGTATTGCCGCCATTATGCTTGATAGCCGCTCGCCTGAAGTGATTTATGTGACCATGTTTTTGTTAGGCGGTTTGAGCTTTCCACTTTATTCCCTGTGCTTAGCTCATGCCAATGACAATACAGACCTATCCATTATGGAAGTGGGTAGTGGGGTGCTGATGATGAATAGCGTGGGCAGTATTCTTGGGCCCCTTACTGTTTCTTTTTTGTTGGGGTATACCCATATGGCACTGTTTGTAGTGTCGGGTGTGGCGCTGTCGATTTTGGCTTGCTGGACCTTATATCGTATTCGCTTCCACGATGTCACGAGAGAGCATTACGAGCCGTTTGTAAATATGCGAAATACCACCCAAGAAGTGGTCGAAATGGGCTTAGAAAGTGAAGAGCCTGAAGAGCCATTGAATACGAAAGTCGAGACGATAGAGGCAGGCGAGTCGCTCAGCAAGACATGATGGTGGAGTTCACTTTCACGTTTCGATAAAGTTTGATGGGTGTTTATTGTGCACTAATGATTAGGGATGAAGATATGAGATTATGGACAGCATTGTTAATACTATTGTTGGCGGGTTGCAGCAGTACTTCTCAAAATAGCGGTAATTCACAGCGCCAACCTGCGCAATTTGGCGACGAGAGCGCAACCACAGATACCATGGCGTATCGCAACTTGGCCGCTGTTATTTACCCAAAATCTTTTGAGACAGGGGGTGTTTTCAAAGTGAAAGCAACAGGTCGTCTTGAGGGGCGGGTGTTTTTAAATACCGAGTACGATTACCGCGACCCAAGAAATATTACAATTGTGCTCTCACCTGAAATCGCTACCGAGTTTGAAAAAAAGCATGAAATGTCGCCTGAAGCTTACTTCTTGAAAAAGCGCGTTCTGGTAAAGGGGCAACTCGTTCAAGTGAAGATTTGGTTTAGTTCAAACGGTAAGCGCAGTAACAAGTATTACTACCAAACCCACATGCGCGTCGCTTCAATGGACGACATAAACCTAGTGAGTACCACGGCAGCGAATGCTGGTTAGTACTTTCCTAGCCCGTGGTGCTTCTGTCCTTTGTGATTTCATTGTCTAAATACCGTGGATTACACCGTTAACTAGCATAGTGTTGAGGCCGTTCAGCGCAGAGCTTTTCCACTATGATAGTGGACACCTGTTCGCAAAAATCGAAGCCTGAATAGTCTGGATTAAAACCACTGATAAATGGCACCGCCATCATAAAATAACGTTCGCTTGGTTTGCCAGTGGCTAAAATGGGCTGGTAAGCATCGTTTATTGCAAAGCCTTTTAGTGTTAAGTAGTACTCACCGTCTGCACCTATGCTGACATTGTCTCGATCAACACGCTGCTGTTTTTGCCCATGCGCTTTCTCTTTGAAGCGTACACAAGCGGGCAGTACTGGTTCGGCCTCAAACATTGAGGTAAAGGGGAAGTCAGCCATGGGTAAATGCTTCTGCCCGGTGCAATCAACGAAAATCCGATATTGCTCTGTGACTGATTGCTTCGCACTATTTTCATAGTGATACATAAAACAATGGTCGCCTTCTATTTGCACGTTGCTGTTCGTATCGACAGAGATAATCTCAAGCGCTTTGCTTTCGTATAACGCTAAGAGTTGTACCGCCGAGGCTTGGGGAATATTGGCTATCATTAAGCCTATCAAGGGCAGTAATTTTTGCTGTAAGCGAAGTGTATCTTCGCCAGAGAGGTATTTGGCTGGGTGGTTTATGGTGAAACTGAGCAAGGCAAGAACTTCCTTCCATTGCAGGGTTTTCTCATGTTTGATGGATTGCTCAGCCTGAATACATTCAATTTTAAACAGGGTAAACGGGTCGAAAGCCTTTCTCGATTCAAGCATCCAGTCGGTGAATTGCTCTAAGTTCTTATTAGCTATTTTCTGGTAAAAAGTGTTGTCACGCTTTGCAAGCACCTTCTTGAAATTATGCTCGAAGGTGAAATCTAGGCTCAAAAAACCGTCGTTTTCAGCCCTATGCTCAGCGATTTGCTGTTCGCTCAGCATGCCTTCTTCAGACACTAATGGATCGTCTAAATGAAAGCGTATGTTAGGTAATAGACCATCCAGTGAGTGCATCACTATTTTAAAATCAGGCACGTCCTGTGCTCGTTTGAATTTTAGCTTCTCTTGGTCGTGATAAAAGTGCCCATTGGCTTTACTTAGAGTACGAATTGCATCAATCGCCGTCAGCGAACTGCCTTTTAACGCCACAGCGTGATTGTATTTATGTTGCAATTTAATGGGCGGGTAAGGCGAGTCAAAATAGCCAGCGACATTTCCTTCGTTCCTGCGCGGCCATGCATGACCAGTACAGATAATGACTTTATGGAATCCTTTTATCCACCCAGACACGGTATGTACATCGCTGGTTTGACTGTTTGTGCTGGGCTTGATATCTAAAACTTCACTGTTTACATGCAGATTAATATTTAGGCCATTGTTCGCACCCTTGTGTATAAGCGCGTCAAACTGAGCGTTTAGATAGTCGCCAAAGAGAAGCCTCGGGATAACATGTTTGACATGTAAATTGGCTTTATCGATGTCGTGGCGTGCGAGGTAAGCGTGACTTTGCTTACCTAACCACTGGGCTAATGTCTCATCAAATGGGGCTAATTCGTCTGAAGATATATTAGTAATGTGCTCAGCCGATGCGCCTTCTTCGCTGTATGGCATTCCTTTGCCTAAGGAAGAATTACGCTCAAAAATATCAATACTAAATCGGCTCGCCCCATGGCTTTGTTCTTGACGTAGTTCGCTGGAAAGTAATTTTTTAATAATAGTCAGAGCACTAGGGCCTCCGCCTATCAACGCAATACGAATTTTACTCATGTGCTTGCCTCAAATCTTAAGGGGAAACATTGGTCAGAAAATATTGATGTAGCACGAGACATGCCGAAGGTTTGATTACCTAGACAGTTTTTTTCTTTATTAATCAAAGGTATAAGAAGCACTATTGGCTTCGAGAGCGGCTATAAGCACTTTAATTTTTTTAATGTGTAAAAAGCTTGAGTCGATGAGAAATTGTTACAAGCATTTTATCCTTGGAGGAGTCATTGATATTGACCGTTGTGGCTGCTACAAAGACCTTTGTATCATTTGTCTCCCGCTAAATATTTATTGTTTATTTTAACACTTTATTTCCACACCAAATTGCACTGAATCTCCTTTTTTCCTGCACTGTGACTACGCACTTATGAGATAAGTTTATGCGATTAATGCACTTTTACATCGGAGATACGTTCATGCAGTGGACCACCCTAAATAAGCTTTTTCTCATGCTAGTGATTACGAGCACGCTTAGCGCTTGTGGGTCGTCGGAATCCTCGTCAGACAGCACGGTCAGTGACGATATAGTTCAAGATGATACGACTACAGATGACACTGCAACCGCTGCGCTAGTGGTGAATGAAATTGTGGCTTCAGCTACAGATGACGGCAATGATTGGATAGAACTTTATGCCAATTCAGATATTGCTGATTTGTCGATTTACAGCTTAGTTGATGATGATGCGGACCATGAACCCCAGGCGTTGCCTGGGGTGTCTCTAGCAGCGGGTGACTTTGTCATTATTCAAGCGATCGATGAAAGCGATACGCCCCCTGATGGCGGGTATTATGTGACCTTTAAATTGGGCGGCGATGACGCGGTTTATCTGTATGAGAGCGATACACTGATCAGCCAATTAGATTGGCAAGACGGTGAGGCCGAAGAAGGCTACAGCTATGGTCTGTATATTGATGGCACAGGCAGTGCGCAAACCATGTTGCCCACGCAAGGCGCCGTCAATGAAGAGTTAACTGAAGATGTCGTGGTGGCAGATACGGTTGTTAACAACGACGCTCAGCTACGTATTAATGAAGTTGTTGCTAAAGACGAGAGTGGTGGTTACGACTGGATAGAGTTTTATGCAGCAGGCGACGACGCTGTTTTCTTGGGAGATTATTCCGTTAGTGACGAAGGGGGGGAGTTATTCTCATTGCCTGATGTAACCATTGCGCCGGGGGAATTCTACCGAGTGTATGCCACTACCGATGAACTAGACGATTTTGCTACGGTTGACTTCAAACTAGGCTCATCTGATAAAGTCAGCTTGTTTCTTGATACAGATTTAATTGACCAACTTAGCTGGGATAGCGGCGAGGCGCTAATTGGGTTTAGTTATGGTCGATATCCAGATGGCAGCGATGCAACGGCTACCCTCGCGCCTACGCCTGTGGCAGCCAACAGCTCAGCTAGTCATGGCCCATTGGTCATCAACGAAGTCGTGGCCTCGGCCGAAGATGATGGCAATGACTGGTTTGAATTATATAACAACAGCGCTGACGCGATCTTATTGAGTGACTATCAAGTACTGGACAGCAGTGACGATATCGACCCGATTACGTTGCCTGACATTCTATTAGCAGCGGGCGCACGCATTGTGATCTACGCGACAGATGAAGACCCAGGCAGTGATTATGTGCCCTTTAAATTAGGCAAAGAAGATGAGCTCAGCCTAATTAAGAATAATGAAACCGTGGATTACCTCGAATGGCAGGAAAGTGATGTATCACTAGGATACAGTTATGGGCTAACAACCGACGGAGGCTGGGCAATCAACACGCTGGCTGTCACGCAAGGGACGGCCAATCAACTGCCTGATATTTACGCCAAAGATGTAGTGGAATCTATTTATTTTGAAATCGACGAAGACCAGTGGCAAGACTTACTGGATAATGCCTTAGATGAAGAGTATCACCTTACATCGGTGACTTTTAAAGGCGTAACGCTGGATGAAGTCGCGATACGCACTAAGGGTAATTCAAGCCTGCAATCTGTTTACCAATCGAATAGCGAGCGCTTTAGTTTTAATATAGATGTGAATGAATACGTGAGCGGCCAGAAGCTGTTGGGCATGAAAAAGTTTGTGCTCAATAATATGTACAATGACCCATCTTATATGCGCGAGTATATAGCCTACGAATTGATGGACGAAATGGGCGTGTCAGCCCCTGATCATAGCTACGTTAATGTGTATGTGAATGGCGAATTGAAAGGACTGTATTTGCTGGTGGAGTTTGTCAATGAGCAATTTCTTGCTAAGCATTTCAGTAATGCGAATGGCGATTTATACAAACCCGATGGTACAGGTAGTGATTTACAATATATCGATGACAACTTTTCGAGTTACAGCGGTGTGGAATTAAAGACTAACGAAGACAGTTCAGACAATGGCGCATTTATGGACTTCGTATATGACATGGAATACAGCGATGGGTTAAGTGTGATTGACCAAGATTCTGTGCTGCGTTATTTATCCGTTAGCGTGTCGTTATCGAACCTTGATAGTTATCACGGCTCGCTGGCGCATAACTATTATATCTATGATCAAGATAACGTTTTTACTATGTTGCCTTGGGATTTAAACGAATCGTTTGGTTCTTTTAGTCAAGGATGTAACAGTGCTGATATTCGTGAATTGTATATCGATGAGCCCACTGACGGTGCCCTTGCTGATAAACCTCTAATTGCACGTGCATTAGCGAGCAGTGATAACTTAGATACCTACCATGGTTACTTAAATCAACTCATTAATGGGCCACTCTCTAGCAGTGAATTTGCTGAGCGGGTAGCCAATATTGATACACTGATTAGTGAACATGTGGCTAATGATCCGAGCGCTTTTTATTCATTTTCTGAATATGAGCAAAATCAGACCTCTACCGTGGGACGCTTTTACGGATTAACCTCTTTTATAAGCTATCGCACAGCGAATATGACGCAACAGTTAAATGGCAGCATTGCATCAGCTGGGGACGGTAATGGGTTTTGTAGCCGATAATTCGTTATTGGTTTGCGTTGCACGTTCTGTAACTCGGTGCACGCAGATTGCATGCACCGAGTCACCGTTTTTACTTTGCCCATGTGTTAACGCTATGCCAAGTTTGTTTTGAAGAAATCCACTGTGCGAGACCAAGCAAGCTCTGCTGCTTCAGGGCTATAGCGGCTGGTGGAGTCATTGTGAAAACCATGTTGGGTGTTTGGATATATATGGACGTTGTAGGTGACATTATTGGCTTTAAGTGCAGCTTCATAATCAGGCCAAGTCGCGTTGACGCGACTATCGTTTTCTGCAAAGTTGAGTAGAAGCGGGCCTTTGACTTGGCTGACTAAGTTGTCAGCGGCCGGGGTCCCATAAAACGGAACAGCAGCGCTAATAACGTCAGGTATTTTAGCTGCTAAAAAGTTACTGATGTAACCGCCAAAACAAAAACCTACTACGCCTATTTTATCCGTCGTTTTTTCGTGTTGCTTAATAAATTTGGCCGCTGCAATAAAGTCATTTTCAATTTTTTCACGCTCCATACTGCGCTGCATTTTTTTGCCCTCATCGTCATTTCCAGGGTAACCGCCCAGAGGGAATAATGCATCTGGGGCAAACGCAATAAACCCTTCTTTCGCTAATCTGCGTGCAACGTCTTTTATATAAGGGTTCAAGCCGCGGTTTTCATGCACCACTAGCACCGCTGGTGCGGGCTTGAGCATATCACTTGGCACCACTAAATAACCTTGGCCTGTGCCGTGTCCTTCGGGCGAATCAAATTTTTGGTAGCTGGCAGTAATCGCTTCATCGTTGAATGACACTTGCTCGGCTAAGGCGTAATTGGGGGTCAATGCACCGCTTAGCGTGCCTATGCTCAATCCCGCGACTGACAATGAAGCCAAACGGGACATAAATGTTCGTCTGTCCATGTCGCCATGGGCGTATTCGTCATACCAATCAAAGGCTTGTTGTGGGATGTGTTTAGGGTCGATATGTGACATGGATCTTCTCCGGTAGATGAGCAATGTAAGCCTTTGCCAGCCGTTATTTTGAAGCTTAACTATCTGCCCATAAGAACTACAATTCAAGCTGCATTAGAGGCAATGCTTGGGATAACTGTGTTGAAATGTAACGCCAGAGTAAGATCTATTAAAAATGAAGGATAGCTTTCTTCCTTCTGCTCTGCTGTGGCTAGTGACCAGCCTAATCCCTCGTAAGCGGGTCGTTAAGATACGAGCCCGATGCCGCGTAGGCTATGTTCGATTACGTCTTCTAACTCACTTAATGTAACGCCAGCTCTTGCCATTGAGGCCGTGCCTCTAAGTGTCGTAATGATACATAAAGCGATACTGGCTGCGCGAGTGTCTAAGCCAAGGGCGATTGCTTCTGGGTCCGTGGTGAAAATATTGATTAATTCTTCTTGAATTTTATTGCCTGCCTCAATCAACAAATTACTGGGAAGCTCAGGGATATCGCCACCGGCAATTTCAGATTGGCACAAGAATATGTAACACCCTTTTGGATCGCTCGGGGTGCATTGCTCGCTGACCACAGACACCATATAGTTTTTTATGCGCTTATCTAACGACACGCCGGCCTGATGCAGATAAACAAAGTGCGGCATGGCATTTTGTTCGATGTATCTTTGCGTCGCTTTTAAGAACAAGGCTTCTTTGTTACCGAATGTGCGATACATGCTGGGCTTATTGATCCCCATACTTTGGGTAAGTTCAGCCAAAGACGCACCAGCGTAGCCTTTCTTCCAAAAGACGCCCATAGCTGACTCAAGTGCCTTTTCATCGTCAAAAGTACGTTTACCACTCATCGCTATGAACCTCGCAAAAATGAATCTAGGGATCTATTTGACGTATGTTACCGATCGGTATAACATTAATCAACGTTACCGATCGGTACAACTTTAAATACTTTTTTAAATACTTTTTAAAGTACTTAGTACATCAACAGGAGCAAACAATGACTGATTCAATTCAAGGTAAAGTAGCACTCGTCACAGGCGCAAATCGCGGAATTGGTAAAGCAATCGTCGATTCACTTATCGAAAATGGGGCAACTAAGGTTTATTTAGCGGTACGCAACCCAGAATCAACCAAAGACATCGAAGCGCAATACGCTGGTAAAGTTGTCACATTGACTGCCGATGTAGCCGATACCGCATCAATTCAGCGTTTGGCTACTCAAGCCAGCGACGTTGAAATTTTGGTTAATAACGCGGGTATTATGCACGTGACTTCACCTCTGGCTGAAAATGCAGAAGAGTCATTGATGGAGCAAATTAACGTGAACGTGTTTGGTTTGATGCGCGTTGCCAATGCATTCGCTGAAACACTAGAGCGCAATAAAGGCGTATTGGTTCAGTTGAATTCTATCGCATCAATCAAAACCTTTGGAGACATTGCCACTTATTGTGCATCTAAAGCAGCTGCGTATTCGATCACCCAAGGCTTAAAAGACAAGTGGGCTGATAAAGGTATTCGTGTACTAAGCGTACACCCAGGGCCAATTGGTACAGAAATGGGGGATTCAGCAGGCTTCGAAGGTGCGCCTGATGCAACTGTAGTAGCACAAGCCATTGTTGCTGCACTTGAAAGCGGTGACTTCCACTCGTTCCCTGACCCAGTGGCGAAGCAGCTTGAAGCAGCCTACCAAAGTTATTCCGATGCGATTATCACCAGTGACTTATCTTTATAAGTGCTTAACTTAGGGCGGATATTACCCGCCTTATGCTCTTGAGCTGGGTGCAACACCCAGCTTTTTAGTTCTCTGTGAAATATTCCGTGGTAATTTTTCTCAAACTTTAATCGCGTGCTTCGCCTTCACCCTCATCTTTAAGCCTTTCTCTCATTTCTTCTTAACGTCACCGTAAGCGTCCTTTTGGAATAGGCTAGTGAGCTTATTTTCTTTGGTCTATCTAATTGACACGGCTCTTTATAGGGCACAAGGTAAGGACGATATTAATACCAACTCCTTTAAATTCTCGCTGAGTGGCTAATTATTCGATGGCGTTGGTATAAGGTAATTCGATGCTGATAAATAAGGGAAAAAATGAAAGTTAACCCAAGAGATTTTAAAGCACCCCAGGGGGAGTCGTGTGATTTGAGCCAGCGTCCCACCGCTGTTGCCCCTTTGTATACGTCCAAAGCGCATTATAAACAGAAGCTCAAAAAGCAAATCGGTAAAATGAGTGATTTGCAGCGCATGTTATACGCTGCTAATGAGCATTCGGTGTTGATCATTTTTCAGGCCATGGACGCAGCGGGTAAAGACAGCTCAATTCGTCATGTCATGTCGGGTATTAACCCTCAAGGTTGCCAAGTACATAGCTTCAAACACCCTAGTCAGAATGAGCTAGAGCACGATTTTTTGTGGCGTTCGAACCTAGCGTTACCGGAGCGGGGACGTATCGGGATTTTCAACCGCTCATACTATGAAGAAGTGCTAATTGCCCGTGTGCATCCTGAAATTTTGCACAGCCAACACATCCCTGATGAAGCAATGCACAAAGAGCATATATGGCGCGAACGTTTCCGCTCGATCAATGATTTAGAGCAGCACTTGACGCGAAATGGTACGCGCATCATTAAGTTCTTTTTGCACTTGTCTAAAGAAGAGCAGCGCAAGCGCTTTCTAGCCCGTATCGATAACCCAGATAAAAACTGGAAATTCAGCGATGCCGATATACAAGAGCGGGAGTTTTGGCCGCAGTATATGCACGCCTACGAAGATTGTATTGGCTCCACTACCAGCAAAGAGGCCCCTTGGTATGTGATCCCAGCGGATGACAAGCGTAACGCACGCCTGATCATCGCCAAAACCATAGTAGAAACCTTCGAATCATTGGATATGCATTACCCAGAAGTGGATGAGCAGCGCAAACAAGAATTGCAACGTATGCGCGGGTTGTTAGTGGCGCAAGCCAAATAATCCTCACCCTGGTTTATATTGAATGGGCTGCCCCGTATTTGCATCAATCCTGTCGAGGGAGGGCCCGTCATAACTATTGTTAAGCAGCTCGACCACGGCTTCACCATACTGGCTATACCAAAAATCCCCCATGCCTTTTAAGCGCTTAATATTGGTTTGGCTAATGTCATCCATGGCATCATCGGGGGCTTTGGCTAAACCGGGTTGAGTGCGCATTTCAGCGTTAACGCGGATATAACTTCCAGGTGGTGTAATGGTTATTGCCTGATAAGCGACGACTTTTTCATCTGATAACACATCAATAATGCAGCCTTTTAGCATCCATTGTAGTGCTCCCCAACTACGCGAATCAGGTCCATTAATTTTGCGTGTTTGGGTACCGGTACCAATCGACAGCACGCGTCTATTGGCATCTGGCCATAACCGGCATGCTTCGGCAATAGCACACATAGTTGGGTTGTTTGCTACTACGCCGCCATCAATTAACCATGTTTGTTCGTTATCCGGGGGGAGGTTCATGACTTGGGTGGGAAAATAGGTTGGCCCTGCGCTTGAAGCATCAGCCACTTGATACGAAAGTAAGTTTTGAAATTCGCTACGGGTTGATTTAATTATGTGCGGGCGATGTTTCTCGACACCATAGGTTATAGCAAGTATATGCTTCCCCTCGGGCACATCTTTTATTTTTGCCTGACCGAGGGACTTTTTAAGAATGTCAGTTTTACCCTTGGCTTCATATTTAGGCGCGTTGATGCCGTCTAGTTCAAATGCGCCGCGGTTTTCGATAAAGATTTTTTTCGCGTTCGCGTAGCTATACAGCTTATTAATATCTTGTATGTCCATGTCGGTGGTGGCAAGTGCTAAAGCGATAAGGCTTCCCGTACTGGTACCCGCATAAAAATCCACGCAATCTCGTAGGGATTTTTGATGTTTTTCTTGAAGGGCGTTTTCGACATGGGTTAAAAATTGCGTTGTGGCTGCGCCGCGAATACCGCCGCCATCCAGTGAAAGTATCAACTTAGACATACTGTTCTCCTTTATTTTCGCCTAATAGCATTGTTAATGAGTCCGTTTTAACACAAGGGAGGCACAGCAAAATGACAGTCAAAATTAGCACTCCCTTTGTCTATTTAAGCATAGATGAATTTACATCAGTTGAGAGCCGCAGAGGGAGGCTTTTAAGAGGAGGTGCAAAGCAACAGCGTATCGCTTTGCACCTACCCGTTAGAGGGTGTTGTTAACGGGTTATATCGTTAACGCGCCATTTTTCTAACGCATATTGTCTAGAGTGCTTTCGAGTGCGGCCATACCGGTAGGCAAATCTAATTTGTGACCTAAATCGATAAAGGCAGAGCCTAGTGCATGAATGGTGCGGAACAAGTTATGAGTACGGCACTGTTCACCCATTTGCCCTATGCGCACAATATTCGGCCCAAACGAGCCGGATATCTCAACTCGATAGCGGTTTGACATCGTACTTAGTACATCTTTGCCGACGATGTTTTGCGGTAAGCTGATCCCCACCACTGATGCAAGACGCGCATGTGGCTCCACGTATAATTCTAGCCCCATGCCTTCGACTGCTGCTTGCAGCGCTTTTGAACAACGTTCATGGCGGGCAAATCGCACCGGTAAGGTTTCTGTGCACACCAAACGTAGCGCTTCATGAATAGCTAAAATACCGGATACGGGCGCGGTGTAGTGATAAGACTTTTTGTACCAGAATTGGTGGCCTAATTTCGCATCAAGGCACCAGTGTCGCAGTTGGTCGGTGCGTGATTCAATAAAGGCCCACGCTTTCTCTGAAAAACCCACTAAAGATATGCCAGGAATACACGACAAGCCTTTTTGGCCGCCAGTGATCACAGCATCGATACCCCAATCGTCCATGTCTAATGCCATCGTGCTCAGTGTGCAAACTGCATCGACAATGACCATACAGTTATGCTTTTTGGCTACGCGGCAAATCTGCTCTAGCTCGGCATTATGCACGGTATTTGAGGTTTCGCCCTGCACTATGGTCAATACGTTGGGTTGGGTACGAATGATATGCTGTTCGATGGCTTCGGCACTCGCCGCCTGACGCTCATCGATCAGGATCTTGGTCACATCAGCTTGTAAACGCCCAGCCATTTCAGCTAAGCGGCTACTAAAAAAACCGTTACAGATGCTAAGCACTTTATCGCCAGGGCGAACTAAATTCGCTACTGCCATTTCCATAGCAGCTGACCCCGGGCCTGCGACGCCTAAAATCAAGCCGTTTTCAGTTTGAAAAACATAGCGCGACATGACTTTAACTTGTTCGATAATTTGCGCCATGGTGTCGCCGAGATGGTTGATCACTATGCCATTCGCCGCCGCTACTTTGGCCGGAATAGGTACCGGACCTGCCCCCATCATCAGTAAGGGTTCATCGGGTAAAATGTTATCTAGCGAAATAATTCCTTGTGGCACACAAATCGACACTGGGTCTCCTGAGTCATTAGACTGCTAAAAAAAGTGGATCCCTAGCATATCGCCAAGCAGCAGGTACGCATAGTGCAAAATTGAAACAAATATATTTAATCAATCGTTGGTTTTGCGCTTATAAACGCCCCAGATCATTTACTCACAAATATATGGCTAAACCTTCTGAATATTAATGCCTTTTTACAAGTAATATCAATAATTTACATCACATTAACCTGAGGGGCGATAAGGCTTGTGAGGGAGTGTTTTTACTGTACAATGCCGCCCCTCGAAAGCATAGACTTGCTCAAAATATATCCAGTAACGAGTTTGAAACACGTTTAGACACTGGAAGAATCTAGGAGAAATTCAAGTATGCATTCCTCAACACATCGATTTTACGAAGATGTACTGGCCATCTTAAGCGGTACGGTCTTCGTTAGCTTAGGTTTAGCCATCTTTAAAGCGTTAGGTTTATTGATTGGTGGTACGGCAGGTATTGCGCTACTGCTGAGCCAATTTGTGCCGGTTAATTTTGGTTTACTGTTCTTTCTTGTGAACTTGCCGTTTTATTACATTGCGCTGAAACAGTTAGGCTGGCGTTTTACCTTGAATACCTTTGTGACCATTTCACTGGTGTCTTTGCTGGTGGAAAACATGCACTTGTTTATATCCTTGAGTGACATTCAGCCGGTTTTTGGTGCTGTTGTAGGGGGAATGCTAATTGGTATGGGCATGCTGATTTTATTCAGGCACAAATCCAGTTTAGGTGGCCTGGGTATTTTAGCGTTTTATCTACAGGGCAGCCGAGGCATTCGCGCTGGTACGTTTCAACTGGTGGTAGATAGCCTGATTGTCGTTGGGGCGTTATTCATTATGGACCCGATTTTATTGGCCATTTCATTGGCAGGCATGGTCACAACTAACGTAATACTCGCGGTGAACCATAAACCCGGACGCTATCACAGCAACTATGCAGAAACCATGGCTGAGCTAACCTCAGAAACTGCGCAAGAAGTAAAAGCAGCACAGGTTTCAGATCAACCAGCAAATAGCTGATTCATATCATCGAACGCCTTAAACTCTAAGGCATTGCCGCAAGGGTCGAGTAAAAAAAGTGTGGCCTGTTCCCCAGGCTGCCCTTTAAAACGCACATAAGGTTCAACCACAAAACTCACTTCAGTGGCTAGTAGGCGATGCGCTAGGTCTTGCCAATCGTTCATATTAAGTACAACTCCGAAGTGCGGCACAGGCACGGCTTTCTCATCCACCTTATTGGGTGCGGGTTGGCTCGGCATTGCTGCAACTAAATGTGTGACTAATTGATGCCCAAAGAAGTTCCAATCTATCAATTGCTCTGAAGAGCGACCTTGCTCGCAACCGAGTAATTCACCATAAAATTCTTTACTGGCGACTAAGCTGGTAACGGGTATGGCTAAATGAAAAGGCATAACTGACATGGTGTTTCCTTTTGGCTGTACGTGAGCAATGTACTAACGAAAACGCGCTGGTGAAGCTATGGCAACCGCCCAGGCATAAAAAAAGCCGCTTAAAAGCGGCTTTCAGAATATAACAATTGGCTATTACACCTCAAATGGGTGACGCAGAACGATGGTTTCGTTGCGGTCAGGGCCCGTTGAGATAATATCAATGGGTACGCCCGTTAACTCTTCTAGGCGTTTGATATAGTTTTTAGCCGCTTGAGGCAAATTATCATACTCGGTCACACCGAAAGAGTTTTCACTCCAGCCCGGCATTTCTTCATACACAGGGGTGATGAGTTCATAATCATCAGCAGCCATAGGCGGTACATCTTTTACTGTGCCATCTGCATGCTTGTAACCAGTACATATGCTTAAGGTTTCTAAGCCATCCAGTACATCTAGTTTGGTTAAGCAAAAGCCAGTAATAGAGTTAATTTGCACTGCGCGTTTCATGGCAACAGCATCAAACCAACCCGTGCGACGTTTACGCCCAGTGGTTGCGCCGAATTCATGACCTTTAATGCCCAAATGCTGGCCGACATCACAACCTAATTCCGTTGGGAACGGGCCAGAACCTACACGCGTCGTGTAAGCTTTAACAATACCTAGCACATAGTCTAAATGTAGCGGGCCAAAGCCTGCCCCTGTTGCAACGCCGCCAACAGTGGTATTGCTTGAGGTGACATAAGGGTAAGTACCGTGATCAATATCAAGCAAGGTGCCTTGAGCGCCTTCGAACATTATTTCGTCACCTCGTTTACGGGCGCGATCCAATACGTCAGTTACATCAACCACCATGGCTTTTAATATGTCAGCCACGGCCAATGCATCCGCCAGTGTTTTCTCATAGCTTACTGGCTCAACTTTATAATAGTTGGTCAGCATAAAGTTATGATACTCAAGCACTTCTTTTAGCTTTACAGCGAAATCGGTAGGATTAAACAAGTCACCAACACGTAGGCCACGACGAGAGACTTTGTCTTCGTATGCCGGCCCAATACCGCGACCAGTGGTGCCGATTGGCTTGTCGCCACGGGCTTTTTCACGGGCTAAATCAAGCTCGACGTGAAAGGGGAGAATAAGTGGGCAAGCCTCACTGATACGCAAGCGCTCCTTTACCGGTACGCCGCGCTCTTCAAGCATCGCGCTTTCTTTCAGCAATGCTTCAGGGCTAAGGACAACACCGTTGCCGATAACACAGGTTACGTTTTCACGTAAAATACCAGAAGGAATGAGGTGCAAAACGGTTTTTTCGCCGTCAATGACCAGTGTATGTCCTGCGTTGTGTCCACCTTGATAACGAACAACATAGGTTGCTTTATCAGTTAAAAGATCTACAACCTTACCTTTACCCTCATCACCCCATTGGGTTCCGAGTACCACTACATTTTTAGCCATGGATTAGAGAAGTGTCAGAAAATTAGGCGGGGATCCTATCAAATTTCAAGCGGCATCTGAATACAAAAATGCGCTTAATTTTTATATCAGGAAAAACAGGCTGACGGCACCTATAGTCACAAGCACGCCACCGACGCTACGTAATTGATTTACAGGCTGTTCTAACATTTGTTGCAGGTAATTCCGCCATTTATTTGGAAACAACATAGGGCCGATGCCTTCGAGGATCAGGACTAATGCGAAGGCAATAAGGAGTGTATGCAACATAAAAACGCTCTAAAACGGAACAAGCGGCATATGATATAGCAAATTGATCCCTCACCCTAATGGGCTAATGCATGACTGTTTACCAGTGTTAACTCAAAGCTAAAGCAGGTGCCTTTGCCCAGTTTGCTTTCAACCGTTAAGTCTGAATTGAGCAGCGCCATTAGTTTTTGACAAATGGCTAAGCCTAAACCAGCGTGGCTGCAGGTGTCTTTTTCGGTGTTACTTGCTTGGTATCGCGCATCAAAAATAAAAGCGATTTCTTTGTCACTGATACCAACGCCAGTATCGCGAATATCCACCCTGAGTTTGTCGTTGTGTATCGCAACAGCTAAATCTATTTTGCCTTGTTCAGGGGTATGGCGAATGGCGTTTGCGATTAGGTTGGTCAGCACCCTTTCCAATTTACCTATGTCTGCAAAAACGTGATACTCGAAATGATTAGGAATGACGCGGATCTTTATGTTTTTGCTTTGCGCTTCTAAGGCGAACTTGGCCGCCACATCATGAAGTAGCTCCCCAAGAGGGAATGGCTCTTGATGCAAGGTGACTTGCCCGCCTTCTAAATAAGCGAGCTCGAATATTTGGTCAATAAGGTGTTTAAGGTTTTTAGCATTTTTAAGGGACACATCAACGAAATGCTCTCGGTCTTGTTTGGATAAGCTCTCACCATTTAACGCTAGGGTTTCAATATAACCCTGCAAACTGGCCAGCGGTGTGCGCAAATCATGGGATAAATCGGCTAAAAGTACACGGCGCTGGGTGTCTATTTTACTTAGCTGTTCGAACTGGTTATCGATATGCGTCAGCATATCGGTGAATGCACAGCCGAGTCGGTCAACTTCGTTGTGGCTGCTTTTATTCCACACGGCTAAATCCCGGGGTACCTGTTCACGATGAAAATCAGCTTCACGCACCTTTTCCATGTCGTCACTTAGGCGCCTCAATGGCGTGGTGAAATACTTGAACATGACCAGCAATGCGATTAGCAACAGCATTAAACCGACCACCAAGAATATAGCAATTTCACGCATGCTTTGGCTGTTCTTTAAGCTCGCCAGAATGGAGTCATAACGCTCGCCGCCGATGATGACATACAAATAACCTTGTAGTTTGTCATCGTTATAGACAGGTGCAGCGGAGAAAATTTTATGACGCCCAAGTTGCCTAGGATCATCTCCTTCAACAGGAAAGCTCCGATTGTCGCCAATCAAATGCTTAATCGGGGCAATATCCACTGATGTGGCTTTTACTTTGCCAGGTTTCGCCGAATAGGTAAGTATTTTCCCTTTCGGGTCTAGGTAGTAAAACTCAAAGTTTGGCCCCAGTATCATCAGAGAATGGAAGAGGTTTCCTAACGCGTCATAGTCATATACGCCTTCTTTTAACAGTGGGTTGTCGCGCACTAGGTGCTCGGCCAAGCCTATATGCAGTTTTTGTTCTGCTTCTTGTTGGGTTAGTTTTTGTAACTCATTAGTGGAGTAAAAGCAGGCAATCATGACCAGCATAAATACCGCCACCAGTGAAATTGCTAAACGTTGATAGAAGCAGATTTTCATTAGCCTGATACCCCTTGAGGATTAAATTTGTAGCCCACGCCCCAGACGGTTTGCACAATTTTAGGAGAGGTGGCATCGTTTTCCAGCTTGGCCCGCAGTCGATTGATATGAGAGTTGACGGTATGCTCATAGCCGCTGTGGTGATAACCCCATACCGATTCTAATAATTGGCTTCGGCTGAACACTTGGCCAGGGTGGCTGGCGAGATGATGCAGTAATTCAAACTCGGTGGCGGTTAGTACCAGTTCTTGTTCTGCTAAAAACACCTGATGGGTTTTTTGGTCTATTCGTAAATCACCTGTGTTTAACGCTTCATCAGGTTGCTGTGACGGTACGTGAGACTGGCGCAAAGCGTGCACTTTGCGTAACTGTGAACGTACCCTAGCTTGTAGCTCACGCACGCTGAACGGCTTTGTCATGTAATCATCTGCGCCTAACTCTAATCCCAGTACCCTATCGGTTTCAGAGTTTTTTGAGGTCAGCATGATGATGATTTGCATTGGGCGTTTATCACGAATTTTACGACAAATATCTAAGCCGCTCATGTTGGGTAACATGACGTCTAGTAAAATAACGTCATACTCGTTACTTAGTGCTTGGTGTAGCGCAGTTTCGCCGTCGACTTGATGATCTATTTCAACACCAAGTTCGAGTAAATTAACCCGCATTAGGTTGGCTATATCAAGGTCGTCTTCAACAATGAGGATGCTATCTGTCATAGGGAGTACCACTATTTAAAAACATATAGAGCGATAAAAAAGCGCTTATCTTTCATTCGATCAGCGCTTTTTATTTTAAACACCTATCTCCTCACGTTATTTTTGTTATTCCGTTCGCGTAATGCGCACTCGAATGACAGGGTTGTCGAACTTGTGTTCAACCGTTAAAGCTGAGGTACTTAAGCCATCGTCAACACTAACCACACCTGGATGCATGGAGATAAAGCCAGTGTCATCACGGGTAGGGTTAAAGCCTTCACCGCTTGCAGCTGGGCCTGGCACAGTTGCTGCACTTTCGGTGTTTTTCTCAGTGCCTGCATCATATGCAGGGCGGTTGCTTGTCCAGCTGTCACCTACCTCCAATTGAGACAAATCCCATGCATTTAAGCCGGTAAATGCATCATTGGTATTGCCTAGCATTGCCGCGATAGTCAACTTAGCATCAGTGATGTCTTGGATGGTGACACTGATAGTTTGCTGGTCGCCAGGCATGATTGGGCCTTCGCCACCGGCACTTGTCATCCCTAGGGTGAGGAATGACTCAGAGTCGCCGACTTCTGCGATTCGCTCTAACTCAACAGAAGGTACCTGACCTACTGCCCATAAATTGCCATCGGCGTGAAGAACAATCGCGGGAGGTGATACAGGTTGTCCGTTGGTTAGGTTGATAACCGTTACGTCGTAGCTCACGTCAACGGGCGTAGGCACCGGGGCGGGGACTTCAACTTCAACAATCACTTCTTTGGTGTCGTCGCCACAGGCGCTAAGCGCTAATGGCAAAGCCAGCAGAGCGGCTTTCTTATAATGTCTGATTAAATTTGGCATAACAGTCTCCTTATCTGACGGTTACTGTTACTTTTGCGACCGGGTTTAACCAGCGGTGCACGCTATTGTTTACATCGCTTGTGCCATCGGTCATTGAATCGTCACCAATGTTGCCGCGGTGAATATGCACAGTAGCATTGGTATCGGCACCAGCTACTCCGCTACCGCCCGTGCCAAGTAACGGGTCTAACGGTGGTGGAACAGGCATGCCTGGCATACCTGGTGCGCCGCTGCCGCGTAGTTCGTCATTGGCTTCTGTACCCGCATCATATGCATTTAGAAATACAGTATAAGTGCCTGCTTCGGTTGGGATTTCCCAATTATCGAGCCCAACGAAGCCATCGTTAGAAGGTAAAACCATGGCCACCACAGACAACATGACGTTACCGTCTGTGGTCATTACATCCCCAGAGGCGCTCATTGTTGGGGCAAGTAATCCGCCTGCAGGGTTGGCGATCATGTCAGCACTAGCAGCGGTAGCGACTGTGGTGATTCCGTCGATGCTGCCGCCCTCAGCCATCATCTGTAATTCTGTACTGGCGGCTTCGCCTACTTCAAACAAGCTGACATCTGGGGTATGAACAACTGCCGCTATGGGAGTGAAATATAAACCGTGGGTTAAATTTTGTACTTCGACACTGATGTCGGCGGCCAAGCTTTGTTGGCTTGATAACGCTAGCATTGCTGCCGCAGATAGAATAGTTGTGCGCTTCATGATCGTTCCTCAATAGTGAATTTGTGTTAATGCACAATCAATATTGCGAGGTAAATATCCCGAAAGTATCACGGAAAAAACACGATTTTGTTCTACTGGTCAAACAATGAATATTTCTTAAAAAAGGCAAATTGAGGTGGGTTAGAAGGGCAAAAGATGCCCCTACATGTGACTGAATAACGGTTTACGATTGATGGGGAATTGCCGGTTCAGGCTCTATTGTTGGAGCTAATTTAGCAGGCGCTCCCTCTGGAGACTGCGCTGGTGACGACAGAGGTACCGCGGGGGTGTCCTGTTTAGGCGTTGGCGCTACAGGCTTAAGTTTGGGTTTAACTTTGATTGACTTCTTCATTTGTTTTCTAACGGGAATTTTCTTCGCTTTGTCTAGTTGGATACTGTAACCATTACCACCAATGCCATTAAAGACCTCGTCAGTGAAAATAATAGTATTGTTGTCAGCAGCAAATGTAACGGCTTCCTTTTGCGTGACTATGCCTAAATCAATTTGATAAGCGTCGCCAGAAAAGAAGTCATCGCCTTTCCAATTTTCGAACAACCACAAACGCTCTGAATCGAGCAATACCAGTTTGGTGCGGTCTGGGCTAAGCGCAGCTGAAGTCACCCAGCACAGTTCTTTTATGATGGTACAGGTCGAAAATTCATTAATGTATTCTGCGTCAAAATTGGCTGCGTGATCTCCAATTTTGTAAATGCGTGTTTTCCCGTCAAAAGGGCTCGTACGATTTTTGGTGAACAGATACAAATTGCGCTTAAAATAGATAAAGGCTTCAACATCGTAATGTACATTTTTACGCGGTTTTTCACCTTTTATGGCCTTGAATTTGGGGTAGGTAAACTTAATGATTTCGGCAGTGGTGGTATCTCCTTTTATGTCGATAGGATTTTCAATTTTGTAGATGGTTAACCATTCTCGATCATTGTCGTTGTTGCCAAAATCACCAATAAAAAAGTGGCCAAAATAGTCTTGGGTCATGTCTTCCCAGTCAGAATTTTTGGCATTAGTGATTTTGATGCTACGGACGATGTCACCTGTATCGTCAAGTTGATACAAGCGCGGCTCATCTCCGCCATCATTAATTGCCCACAAACGCTGCCTTTTATCGAACTCAATACCAGAAATTTCTTTTAAGCGGCTATCAAAACTGATGAATTTAACACTATTGAGCAACCACACGCGGTAACCTTGTACTGCAATGAATATGGCTGTAGTCGCCAATACGAGATAAGTAATAGATTTTTTGGTCAGCATGAAAAATAGTAGAGTTTGAGTGTTGGGCTAAGTATACCGCTATAGGCCCAAAAAAGGTGCCTATATTCCTTAGCAAAGTGCAAAAAAGTGTTACTTGCTAGTGACACCTTTTGAAAGCCGTGATTAAGTGGCTAATATGTCGTTAAACTGCGACAGAATCTGACTATATTAGGCGGTGTTCAAGTAAATCTAAGTTATTGAAAATTATGATTTTTAAAAGTCATTATTTGAGCTGTTAATTATTTTCAATATCAAGGTTAAATTTTCTTGACGAGATTTGAAATTGGGCGTAAAAATCCGCCGATTGCAGACAAAAATTGCTGCAAGAAATAAGCGTTTCTATCGCCGTAAGGCATCCTTATTTTGGTGAGGAATTTATGAAATTTTTACTAGGATTGATATTATCACTGACATTGTTCGGTGCGGTTGCTGATGAAGGCGACGTTGCCGATGCAGCATTGATTGCAGAGTTAAAACAGTATTGTAATGACATTGCTGAAGAAGACGGTACAGGCGGACAAAACCTAAATACGTTTTTGCTTGAATGTGTAAACAACGAGCTGACAAATGAAGGTTACCAAAAAGTAGAAAAAATCTAAGCCAATCCTTGGCAAACAACATATTAGCCACGTCATAAGACGTGGCTATCTAGTTTGTGCGTTATCTCATTATTCTTGTCGCTGTTTATCCATTCGCCAGTACCGCTAGCATACGCAAAAAGCCTGCAACAGAAGACAATGGCGCGGACTCCTGCATGGTGTGGTAGCCCGAAGATGGAATTTGTAAGGTTGTGCCGTCTACCAGGCCATTAGAAGCAGATATTATACGGCCTAACTCCGTGGCACCGAGGGAATAAGGAGCGTCGCCATTGGCGATGAGCTTAGCATTTTGCGCTTCTACGTAAGTGTCTTTAAATTGATAACTCAGGCCCAAATTTTGACATTCAGCCATCAAACGTTCGGTTAAACGCGGGTTAAATACAGCATTGGCGTCTTTGTGGCGCAATATAAGGTTCTGCTGTGCTGCACTAGGTAAATCCGGGTAGGGGCTGGTATCAACGACAATTAACTGGTTAGTCGAGCCGCCGAAACGTCTGAACCATTCCAACAAATAACGCCAACTTTTTCCGGCTTCTTCTTGAGCTGTAAAAAAAGCGGTTCCTTGGAATCCACCTTCGAATAAATGCACAAGAGCGGCTGTGGTCAATATATTATCGAGTTGGCCTACTAGCGCTTGATCTGTAATGCTGAGTTTGTCAGTAAACGCTACAGGTGTGCCCGCGACAACGTGTTCTAAGCCATCGACTTCAAAAATTAGGTTATTGCGATTCTCACAGATATAGGCTCCTTTGATGGTGCCGCGCCCACGATATGCACCGGACCAAGGCTCGTAAGCATAAACCGATTCATCATCGAAACGGTCGACTATTTTACGCATCAAGCTCTCGCTGACAGAGTTGCCTAGCAAGTCAGAGCGAGCACCCGCCACAAAAGCAGCGTACTGGAATTCATTTGGGCCAGTGCAGACTAAACCATGGCGGTCAATATGCGCCGAAAACATCATGCTATCCGGGGCGTTGCCCTGAGCCACAAGCAAGCCTTCATACCAAGTCACTTTTGCACCTCGTTCTTCTAATTCACGTTGCAACACGCGAAAAAATGAATGCTCTGCGCCGACCACACTGGGGCTGCGCATTAGGCTGCTGAGCAATTCAATAAAACTGGCTGGCAAATCGACTTGGGCAAAAGGGTGGGGCATAACGTACGACCTGATTTTGGTTTGCCTGTAGGGCAACTAAATGAATAAGGTTGCGTTATACCATGTTAATTGCTCAATGGATTATTTATCTGAGACCCAGTCCATTTGAAAACCCGCTCGGCGTTTTTTGTCGAGGATCTCTTCTAATAAAGGCGTGAGGATGAGCTCCATGGCCAAGCCCATTTTACCACCTGGCACCACTAAGGTGTTGATACGAGACATAAAAGCACCGTCGATCATCTGCAGTAAGTAGGGGTAATTAACGGTTTTCATTTCTCGGCGAAAACGCACAACAACAAAGCTTTCGTCTTGGCTGGGAATTTCCCGGGCGCTAAAGGGGTTTGAAGTATCAACTGTTGGTACACGTTGAAAATTTACATGGGTACGAGAAAACTGCGGTGTAATATATTGAAAGTAATCGTCTAGGCTGCGCACTATGCTGCTCATGACGGCTTCTCGTGAATGCCCACGCTCTGCAGTATCGCGCACTATTTTCTGGATCCATTCTAAATTTACGATGGGCACCATGCCGACCAATAAGTCTACGTGGGTTGCAACGTCGGCCTCTTCCGTGACTACGCCACCATGTAAGCCTTCATAAAATAACACGTCGGTATTGGTTGGCAGTTCTTGCCACGGCGTAAAGGTACCGGGCATTTGATTAAACGGCACCGCTTCGTCAAACGAATGCAAATAGTGGCGGTGTTTGCCTTTACCCGTTTCAGCATATTCACTGAACAATTGTTCGAGCATCACGAAATCATTGGCTTTGGGGCCAAAATAGCTAATGTGTCGCCCTTGTTCTTGGGCTTTACGAATTTCGACTTCCATCTCTGGGCGTGTAAAACGGTGAAAGCTATCACCAGCCACAACAGCAGCATTCACCGACAAATTACGAAAGATATGGCGGATCGCATTGGTGGTTGAAGTGGTGCCAGCCCCAGAAGAACCAGTGATTGCAATAATTGGGTGTTTTACAGACATGTAGGTTTCTTGATGGAAAAAATGAGTACCATTTAAATGCAAGCGGCTAGTTAGGGTCAAGCGCTATTCTTATTTAGTTATAAATACTGGCGTTGCATAAGACAGTGTTTGCCTTGTGCGAAAGCGAGCTAGGCGTATGTCAACGCGAGTTAGTACGTGGTGTTTTTTTCACATAGATTGTTTTGCTAGGTTGAGCAGTTCAAATAAACTAACGGATTGCGTCACGACTAAAAATGTAACACTACATCGCTACATAGCTGATGTGACGTGCGTCACGGGACAAACTTTGTAACAAACCAAAATGCTGCAAATCCAGAGGATGCTTTGGAATTTCAGCGCTTTACCTTATAGTGGCTGTACTGTGATAAAGGGATCCGATAATGGGACAAGAAACCACAAAAATTTTAGTAGTAGACGATGATATGCGTTTACGCAGCTTGCTTGAACGCTATTTGGTCGAGCAGGGTTATCAGGTGCGAGCGGCTGCCAATGCAGAACAAATGGATCGCATGCTAGAACGTGAGAATTTCCATTTAATGGTACTTGATTTGATGTTGCCTGGGGAAGATGGCTTGTCTATTTGCCGCCGCTTACGTCAAAAAGAAAATGAAATTCCTATTGTGATGCTAACGGCCAAAGGCGATGAAGTTGATCGTATTATCGGTCTTGAAATGGGCGCAGATGATTATTTACCCAAGCCCTTCAACCCTCGTGAGTTATTGGCTCGGGTGAAAGCGGTGTTACGCCGAAAAGTCGTTGAAGCACCTGGTGCGCCGTCTCACGCTGAGCAAATTGTTGAGTTTGGCAAGTTCAAATTGAATTTGGGCACGCGTGAAATGTCGAGTGAAGGTACGCCAATGACATTGACCAGTGGCGAGTTCGCTGTGCTTAAATCTTTGGTCACTCATCCTCGCGAGCCGTTATCGCGGGATAAATTAATGAACTTAGCGCGTGGCCGTGATTACAGCGCACTCGAGCGTAGCATCGACGTGCAAGTATCTCGTTTACGCCGCATGCTTGAAGAAGACCCTGCAAACCCGCGTTACATTCAGACCGTGTGGGGCCTAGGTTACGTTTTTGTACCAGACGGTGGTGGAGCCTAGCCGTCGCTAGCGTAGTCAATAGAACGTGAGATTCCTTCCTAAAAGTGCTTTCGGGCAAACGGTACTGCTGATTGGTATGTTGTTGCTGATCAATCAAGTGGTATCGTATCTGTCTGTGACCTACTACTTCATCCGCCCCAGTTACCAGCAAATCAATAATTTGTTGGCCACCCAGATCAACCTCGTCTTTATCGAAGAAATCGACCATAAAGATCCCGAGCTGCATAAACGCTTTTTTGCCGCGACTGGCATGCGCTTATTGAGTAATGAAAAAGCGCAAGAGGAAGGGGTAGAGCAGGCGATTTATTATCCTTATTTGTCGCGCCAAATGAGTTTGAAACTCGGCGGCGAAGCGGAAGTACGTATTACTCAGGGGAATCCGTATTTGGTCTGGGTTAAACCGCCACAAGATCCTAGCGTCTGGGTCACTATTCCGATGCTAAGCCACGGTGAGTCAGACATTTCGCCATTGACCATTTACTTGCTGGTGATCGGTATTTTGAGTGTCGCGGGCGGTTGGATATTCGTGCGCAGGCTGAATAAACCATTACAAGCCTTGCAACATGCGGCTATTGAAGTAGGGCGAGGAAATATACCGCCGCCGCTCGAAGCGCAAGGCTCAACTGAATTAATGGCTGTTACTCAGGCATTTAATCAAATGGCCAAGGGAATAAAGCAACTTGAAGATGACAGGGCGCTGTTAACGGCCGGTATCTCTCATGATTTACGCACACCCTTGACCCGCATTCGTTTAGCCACTGAAATGCTCCCTGAAGCCCAAGATTGGCTAAAAGAGGGCATAGTAAACGACATTGAAGACATGAACGAAATTATTGATCAGTTCATTAATTATGTGCGTCAAGATCAACAAGAAAGCATGGTTGGCGTGGACGTCAACGATCTTATCCGTGATGCAGTTCAAGTACGCAACATTGAAGAGCACCACAATATCCACTTACACCTAAAACCTATCCCTACCGCTTGTATGCGCAGGGTCGCGCTTAAGCGGGTGTTAGATAATCTGATTGAAAATGCTTTTCGCTATGGTAGCGAAGACATTGAAATTCGCTCTGGTTACGATAAGGCGCGTAATTTGCTGTTTTTCTCGATCCGAGATTTCGGTCCAGGTATTCCTGATACGCAAATCGAAGGTTTGTTCAAACCTTTCACTCAAGGCGATAAGGCCAGAGGCAGTTTGGGCTCAGGGTTAGGGCTTGCCATTATCAAGCGAATTGTCGATATGCACAGCGGCGAAGTGACATTAAAAAACCACCCTGAAGGTGGTTTGATCGCCAGTATTTTTATTCCCCACACTTGCCCTTAACGAACAAGGGCAAGTAGGGTTTACGCATGTAAGCCTGATTGCTTGGGCTTGCAATTATTGGTCGTTTTGAGTGTCCATCGCAAACGTGCCCGCGTGAATTGCGTGTACGTCAATTTCATCAAAGCGATACTCACGATGACAATATTGGCAGTTCATTTTGATAGCGCCTTCAGTGGCAACAATATCCAATAATTCCGCTTTTTCCACTGCAGCTAATGCATTCGCGCTACGTTCTCGGCTGCAACTGCATTTAAAAATAATGTCAGCTGGCGGGTAAACTTCAATCTCTTCCTGATGGTAAAGGCGATAAAGAATATCTTCAGCGGGTAAGCTAAACAGTTCTTCATTTTTAATGGTTTCAGTCAGCTTCGCTAAATGCTCGAATCCGGTGTCGGTGGTTGCTGTCGCCTGACTGCTGGTGGGCAAAATTTGCAAGAACATGCCACAGGCCTTTGCGCCGCTATCCGTCTGTTGGGTGCGCAAAATGACTTTGGTCGCAAGTTGCTCTGATTGTTGAAAATAGCTCTCAATGCATTCTGCTAAGGTCGGTTTATCTAGCGCCACCATTCCCTGATAACGCTCACCGTCTTCAGGGGTGATAGTGATCACTAAAATACCTTTTGTAAACAGCTGACTAAAGTCAGTAGGTAATTCAGCCAACGACTCATCCCATCGCGCTACGCCACGTAACTGCTGATCATGAGTACCGTTGATAACGGCGTAGTTTACCGGGCCATCGCTTTGTAATTGCAGGGCAATATCCCCTTCAAATTTCAATGTGGCAGTCAGTAGTGATGTGGCTGCCATTAATTCACCAAGTAGTTTCTGGATGACAGGTGGGTAAGCGTAAGAATCCAAAATAGATTGGTAGCTGTTTTCTAATCTAACGAGCTCACCACGCACATGAGCTTGGTTGAAAAGGTAACGATGCAATTGGTCAAAAGACATAATAATTTCTCTATGTAGCAGCTTTTCGCTGATTACTGGTGTTTAAGTTGGATAATTTGTCGGCGTTGTTTCTTGTCAGGGCGCTGATCAGGCTTGGGGCTATGAAAAGCACTTAACTTTCGCATCTCAGCATTTTTTTCACGTTGTGCGAGGCTTTCCGGGGTTTCCTCGAACATCCGCTGGGCTAACGGAGCAGAACGACGATGTTCGGCTAATTCTACCACGATGATCTCTTTTACATCGTATCCTTGGGGAACTTTTATTGTAACTTTGAGCTCTACCGCCTTGCTAGGTTTACACCGTTGGCCATTGTAACTGACCTTGCCTGACATCACCGCTTCTCTGGCGAGAGCACGTGTTTTAAAAAAGCGCGCAGCCCAAAGCCATTTATCTAAGCGAACACTTTGTTCTGTAAAAGAATTTTTGCTGTTTTGCATGTTGTTTGGCATAAAGAGTGGCCGATATGTAATATTTTCGTAACGAATGCTTAATAGAGTTGTGACCCCGATGGCGACTCGTTATCATTGGTGGAAAGAAATTTAAAAATAATAATAAAATATAAGTGGTTTATGTTACGCCCACAGCCCCTAAAAGGAAAATTTAACCGATGAAAACTGTGCTTGTCACAGGCGCTAACCGTGGTTTGGGTTTAGGGCTATGCCAGCAATATTTTTCACAAGGGGATGTGGTTATCGGCGTCTGCCGTGCAAGTGCTGATCAAACAGACTTACTCGCGTTAAAAGCGCAAAATGAAGATAGGATGCACATCATGCACGCTGATCTTCATTCACAGGCGTCAATCGAGCAGTTGGCAGAGCGTGTGCAAGATCAGTTCAAAATTGATGTGCTGATTAATAATGCCGGTGTGAGCGCCAACGAACCCCTAGGTGAATGGACGCAGACAGCCTTTATGGATAATTTTCTGGTTAACAGTGTGGCGCCCAGCTTAATGTGCCAAGCATTGCACGATACGTTAACCTCACAAGCGCGCGTTATTCAGTTATCCTCAGGGGTTGCCTCTATCGCCCAAAGTGACAAGTTTGCTCAAGCACCGTTAGACGCTTACGCCATGAGTAAGGCGGCGTTGAATATGTTTACGCGTCGTTTTGCAATCCAGCATCAGGCTAGCCAGCAAGTTATTTGCGCGCTAAGCCCAGGTTGGGTTCAAACTGATATGGGTGGACAAGATGCAACAAGTACAGTACAAAATGCGTCGCGAAAAATAGTTACCTTAATTGAGCGGTTAACCATAGCGGATACCGGACATTTTTTTGATGAAAATGGGGTGCAGCTCCCATGGTAAAGGATTTAGTGCGTACACGCCTGAGTATGGCTCAGCCGATGATTTATAAGATTCAACTACGAGAAAAGAACTATCACTAATTATAATTTCAATCACTTGTGGCTAAGCTTAATTAAGTACCAGCAGCTGATAAATCGCGTTGTTGTGGCGGTATTAGTGATTTTCTTATTGGCCTATTTAGCCGAGTTGACCTGGCGCTTATGGCCCAAAAGCGAATTGGCACATAATGATGCGCCATTAACGCGTCTTGCCCCGATAGCCTCAGGCAATAATTCCACTCTCAATTTGAACGCCGTAAAACGACTTAATTTATTTGGCGATTTTCAAGCCTCTCCGGTGGCTGAGCAAACCGTTACTGATGCACCTGAAACAAAATTAAACCTGACACTGACTGGTGTAGTCACCAGCTCAGTGCAAGAGCAAGGTGCCGCTATTATTGAAAACCGAGGTAGTCAAGACACCTACGGCCTAGGCGAAAAGATCATTGGCACCAATGCTACGTTACGTGAAGTGTTTCGTGACCGAGTCATTATCCGTAATGGTGTGGTAAATGAGACCCTTATGTTAGATGGTGTTGATTTTGATGAAGCCAATAAAAAACGCACGATTACCCCTCGTCGTCCTGCACCTGCAATTTCTCCCTCGCCGATACAAGATAACGTGATTACTTTATCTGATGACGTGATAGATGCCACGCGTATGCTTCAGCAGCAACCCGCTAATTTTACTGAGTTTATCTCGGTCGCTCCCCATAGCGCCGATGGTGAGTTACAAGGCTATCGCGTCAGTCCAGGTAAAAAGCCTGCGCTGTTTAAAGCGGCAGGTTTGCAAAGTGGTGATGTCATTACCGATATCAATGGTTTGAATTTAACCGATCCTCAGCAAGCTGTTGAGGCCATGGGCGAATTGCGCGGTGCGCAATCCTTACAAATTACCGTCAGCCGAGACAACGATTTGCTGACCTTGTTTTTAGAATTACCCGATGCGGAACAGGAATAACTAGAATGAATTTTATCCAGCGAACAAGCCGTAATATTTTACCCAGCTTGTGCCTTATTATTGGGGCCGCATTTTTCTCTGCGTCAACTTTTGTAGCAGCCAACGAATACTCACCTAACTTTAAAAATACTGATATCGGTGAATTCATTAATATTGTGGGTAAAAACCTCAAAAAGACCATCATTGTTGACCCCAATGTGCGCGGCAAAATATCTGTTCGCAGTTACGATCTGTTAAACGAGGAACAGTATTACCAGTTCTTTTTAAACGTGTTGCAAGTGTATGGCTATGCCGTGGTTGAAATGCCGACGGGTATAGTCAAAGTGGTACGTTCAAAAGACGCAAAAACGTCAAACTTGCCCGTTGTTGAGGGCACACCGTTCGACGGTGATGAAATGATCACCCGAGTAATGCCGGTATATAATGTACCGGTACGGGAACTTGCTCCTATTTTGCGTCAGCTAAATGACCAAGCAGGTGGCGGCAACGTTGTCAGCCATGATGCATCAAACGTAATGATGCTTACGGGGCGAGCAGCAGTGGTCAATCGGTTGGTGGAAATCATTGAGCGGGTAGATAAAGCCGGCGATGAAGAAGTGGAAATCGTGAAGCTAAAATTCGCGTCGGCCACGGAATTAGTGCGCATTATCGAGAGTATTAATAAAACTACGGGAAAAGCCAGCGCAAGTGGCAAAGACGCTCCTCGCGTAGTGGCGGATGACAGAACAAACAGTATTATGGTCAGTGGTGATATCAAAGCGCGCCAGCGAATCGTGAATTTGATTGAACGCATGGATCAAGAATTAGAAACCAGCGGCAATACGCGAGTTATCTTCCTCAAATATTCCAAAGCAGAAGAACTCGTCAAAGTATTGCAAGGGGTTAGCGCCAGCATTCAAGCCGAAGAGCAAGGTGCGGCGAAATCAACTAGTAAAGCGGCGCGTGATATCAGTATTGAAGCCCACGAAGATTCCAATGCCCTCGTTATCACCGCCCAGCCAGATATGATGCGTTCATTAGAAGACGTTATCCGCCAACTAGATATCCGCCGCGCACAAGTACAAGTGGAAGCGATAATCGTGGAAGTGTTTGAAGGCGACGGCACCACGGTTGGTGTGCAATGGGCAAGTGAGAAATACGGTGCGCAGCAGTTTAGCAATGGTAACGTGGTAGGCATTGGCTCATTAGCCGTTGCCGCAGAACAAGCAGAAGATACAACGACAACCACAGTTGGTTTTGATGATGATGGCGACCCGTACTCATTTGATGAAACAACAGAAGGAGACTACACCGCCCTAGCTTCACTGCTTGGTGGCGTAAATGGTTTCTTGGTGGGGGCAGTAAAAGATGGTTGGGGCGCAGTGCTGCAAGCGGTAAGCACAGATACTAACTCTAACGTACTGTCTACCCCGCATTTAACGACCCTTGATAATGAAGAGGCCTTCTTTATTGTGGGTCAAGAAGTACCGATTATCACAGGCTCCACAACCGGTTCGAATAACACCAATCCATTTCAGTCTGTAGAGCGTCAAGAAATAGGTATTAAGCTTAAAGTTACCCCACAAATCAACGAAGGTAACGCAGTACAACTGCTTATAGAGCAAGAGGTATCGAGTATTAGCGGCGCAACCTCAGTGGATATTCTGATCAACAAACGTGAGATCAAAACCACCGTTATAGTGGACGATGGAGGCACGATTGTACTGGGTGGATTAATTGATGATGATGTGCAAGAGAGCGTGTCTAAGGTGCCTATTTTGGGTGATATCCCTTATCTTGGTAACTTGTTTAAGTCGACCACTACCAGTAAATCTAAACGTAACTTGATGGTGTTTATTCGTCCTACGATTATTCGCGATGGGGTAACAGCCAGCGATATTAGTCGTAAAAAGTACAATTACATTCGCGCCGAGCAGCTTAAGCGCCAGTCAGAGGGCATCCCGTTAATGCCATTTTCTGAAAACCCAGCGTTACCAGAATGGGACGATGGCTTAGCTTTGCCGCCTTCCTATGGCGAGTATATGGAAAAAAGAGCGCAATCTGAAAAAGCCGCGCAGCAAAAGGATGATGAGTAGCCATGAGCTCTGATTCAACGATCACAGAGTCAATAAGTACTGTGGAAGCCGAAGAGCAGGCCCTCGTTGCTGCGGGCACAGATGTAGATGCCCCCATAGAAGATGCTGAACACAAGCAGCTTGCGTTCAGTTTTGCTAAGCGCCATAAAGTGCTGCTAGAAACCGCGGAAACGCCTGCACTGCTTTATCATACCAATGAGACAGACTTTGCTATTTTTGCTGAAGTCAGGCGCTTTTTGGGTCAGCCTTTTCAATTGCGAGAAATTGAAAGCGGCCAGTTTGAAACGTTACTGACTAGCGCATTTCAGCGCGACTCGTCAGCGGCTAAACAGCTAATGGAAGATATTGGCAACGAAAGTGATTTATTTGCGCTTGCCGAAGAGTTACCTGACACAGAAGACTTGTTAGAAAGTGAAGATGATGCACCGATCATCAAATTGATTAACGCCATGTTGGGCGAAGCCATCAAAGAAGGCGCATCTGATATTCATATTGAAACCTTTGAAACCCAGTTGTTGGTGCGCTTTAGGGTTGACGGTGTATTACGAGAAATTTTAAAACCGAATCGTAAGATGGCTTCAATGTTGGTGTCTCGTATTAAGGTTATGTCGAAAATGGACATTGCCGAGAAGCGTGTTCCCCAAGATGGACGCATTACCTTACGCATTGCCGGTCGAGCGGTTGATGTGCGGGTATCGACCATGCCATCAAGCCACGGTGAGCGCGTGGTGCTGCGTTTGCTTGATAAGAATAATGTACGCTTGAATCTTGAAGATCTAGGGATGACCAAAGTTAACCGCGGGCATTTCTCCGGTCTTATTCGTAAGCCCCATGGCATTATTTTGGTGACTGGCCCTACAGGTTCTGGTAAATCCACAACCTTGTATGCGGGATTAAGCGAAATCAACTCAAAAGATCGTAATATTCTTACCGTTGAAGACCCAATAGAATTTGATTTACAAGGCATAGGGCAAACCCAAGTCAATGCTAAAGTCGACATGACATTCGCACGGGGCCTGAGGGCGATTTTACGTCAGGATCCTGATGTGGTTATGGTTGGGGAAATCCGAGACTTAGAAACCGCGCAAATTGGTGTGCAAGCCAGTTTAACAGGCCATTTGGTGATGTCGACACTGCATACCAATACCGCTGCAGGGGCAATTACGCGCTTGGAAGATATGGGCATAGAGCCATTCTTGTTGTCGTCTAGTTTATTGGCTGTTTTATCACAGCGCTTAGTAAGAACCTTGTGCCCACAATGTAAAACCACCCACGAACCTAGCGCCCAAGAGTGCAGTATTTTAGGTGTGGCTATTGGCAGCGAAGCCAGTCATCAGGTGTGTCGACCTAAAGGTTGCGCGGCGTGCAACCATACTGGTTATCGCGGGCGTACCGGTATTCACGAATTATTGATTGTCGATGAAGGCATACGCGAGCTGATCCATAACGGTCACGGCGAGCAAGCTATTGAAAAATACATACGTCAAAATACGCCTAGCATTCGTGATGATGGTTGTCGAAAAGTCTTGAGCGGAGAAACTTCACTAGAAGAAGTCCTGCGTGTAACGCGAGAAGACTAGAATGGCAGCGTTTGCATATAAAGCGATTGATAAAAGCGGTAAAAATAAAAGTGGCGTACTAGAAGGTGACAATGCTCGCCAAATACGTCAGCAACTGCGTGAAAAGCAACTTATTCCGCTAGAAGTCGAACAAGTCGCGGAAAAGGAGCGCCAGTCCGCCAAACAGTTTTCATTGTTCAAACCGAAAATTTCTGCCTCTGATTTAGCCTTGTTAACGCGTCAGTTAGCGACTTTGGTAGAGTCCTCTTTGCCCATTGAAGAAGCGTTAATGGCTGTGGCGCAGCAATCTGAAAAACCTCGCCAGAAAAACATGATGATGGCGGTACGCAGTAAAGTGGTAGAGGGATACAATTTAGCGGATGCCATGGCGGAATTCCCTCACGTATTTGATGAGCTGTTCAGAGCTATGGTCGCAGCGGGTGAAAAGTCTGGCCACTTAGATACGGTGCTTAATCGCTTAGCGGATTACACTGAGAAGCGTCAACAAACCCGCAGCCAAATAACCCAAGCCATGGTTTACCCTACGCTTATGATGTTTTTTGCCATGGGAATAGTGATCTTATTACTCACCGTGGTGGTGCCGAAAATTGTCGGCCAATTTGATCACATGGGGCAAGATTTGCCCACCATTACTAAGGTGCTGATCAGCGTCAGTGAATGGATGCAAAACTACGGTTTACTATTGATTGTGATTTTTGCATTGGCGGCTGTTGTTCTAAGTCGCGTGCTGCAACAACCTGCGATGAAAAAACGCTACCATCATTTTATTCTAGGTTTACCCTTATTGGGAAAGGTCTCTAAAGGGTTAAATACTGCACGCTTTGCTCGAACATTAAGTATTCTGACCTCTAGCTCGGTGCCTTTACTTGAGAGCATGAAAATTTCCAGTGATGTGTTGGCGAACTTGTACATTCGAGACGAGGTCAAAGGTGCATCAGTCAATGTAAAAGAAGGTTCAAGCCTGCGTGCGGCTCTAGAGCGTACCAAAATGTTTCCACCCATGATGATGCATATGATTGCATCGGGGGAGCGCAGTGGTGAGCTGACGCAAATGTTAGGGCGCGCAGCGGACAACCAAGACAGAGAGTTTGAATCCTTGGTTGGGGTATCTTTGAAAGTGTTCGAGCCTCTTTTAATTGTCTCTATGGCGGGCATTGTGCTGTTTATCGTAATGGCCATCCTGCAACCTATTTTAGCTTTAAACAACATGGTGAATCTTTAATGAAAACGTTACAACGTACACAGCGCGGCTTTAGCTTGATTGAAGTCATGGTGGTTCTACTAATTATCGGCATTATGGCATCGATGATTGCCCCGTCTATTTTAGGTAATCAAGAACAAGCGCAACTGAAAAAAGCGGCAGTGGATATTCAGCAGCTTGAAAGCGCACTAGAAATGTACAAGCTGCGTAATAACGTGTTTCCTACCAGTGAACAAGGCCTAGATGCCCTAGTTACCATTCCTACCATCGATCCCATTCCTCGTAATTATCAAGACGGTGGATTCATCAAGCGTTTACCTGAGGACCCTTGGGGCAATCCCTATCAGCTAATTAGCCCAGGGGAAGTCGGGGTGATTGATATTTTCTCAAATGGACCTGATGGCGAAGCCGGCACTGATGATGATATTGGTAACTGGAACCTTAATGACTATTTAGGCTAGCTCGCAGGTGCCCAGACAGCTTCATACAAAACGAACAGCATTATGACTCGCATACAACGTGGTTTCACCTTATTAGAGGTGATGTTGGTGTTAGTTATTATGGGGCTTTTGGCGGGTACTGTGGTGTTCAATATCAGTGGTCAAAGTGGGCAAGACAGGCTTAAACAGCAAGTACAACGCTTTCAAGTCGTGTTTAGTATGGCCTCAGATTACGCAGTGCTGAACCAACAACAGCTTGGTTTGTATGTAGATGAAGACAGAAACCAATACAGCTTTGTGATGTTGGATGAGGAGCAAAACTGGCAGCTTATATCTGGTGATAAAACCTTTGAAGCGCATACCTTGCCTGATGAGTTCACCTTTGCATTAGCGTTAAACGATCTGCCTTGGGATACTGACGACAGCTTGTTTAATGAGTCATCTATCGATGCTGAATTGTCTTTCAGTGATGATGAAATAAGTATCGGTGATGAAGAAGAGAAAAAACTGCCGCCTCCTCAAGTGTTTTTATTGTCCAGCGGTGATATCACCCCGTTTTCACTGGCATTTTCTTTTGAGCCTGATTTTTCGTCTGAAGCTGCCAGTTATTTTCGAGTGAATGTACAAGATTCTCTGCCGGTTGCGGTAGAGGGGCCATTGGAAAATTTATGAGGTCACTTGCCAGAGGCTGCCATCAAAAGGGTATGACACTGCTAGAGGTGATGGTTGCCTTAGTGATTTTTGCCATGACCGCCACCGCGATAATGAAGGCCGCGAGTGATCACCTGAGCAGTATTGGCCAAATTGAAGAAATTACCTTTGCTACTTGGGTGGCGAATAATCGCCTGACACAATTACAGTTATCGAGCCAGTGGCCCCCAAAAGATAATGCCAAGGGGGAGCAAACCATGGCAGATCGTACGTGGTATTGGCAGCAAAAAGTCACCAAAACGAATGATAGCGAGCTTATGTCGGTGGAGGTGAGCGTTGCCCTTGACGCGAAGTTATCTGCGCCAATCACATCTGTGGTGACCTTTGTGGCTAAGCGAGATGATGATGTGTAAGCCAGCTCTCGCGCCTACTTGCCAACTTGTTTCACCTGCAGGATGTTTAAAAACTTCAGTAAAGCGTAGGGCAGAGCACGGCTTCACCTTGTTAGAGATTCTTATTGCCATGGCGATTTTTACCTTAATTGGTATCGCCAGCACAGGTGTACTGACAAGTGTAATCGATAGCGATGAGCTCTCCACTGAACGTTTTGAGAAACTACAAACATTGCAGCGAGCAATGCTGACACTTGAGCGTGATATATTACAGGCTGTTGCGCGTCCCGTTAGAGTGGAAGGCGAAGCGAATGAGCGCGTCATGCTAGGTGGCGACGGGGTGTTAGACAGCTATCATGACGGGTTAGTTTTTGTGCATGGTGGTTGGCATAATCCGCAGCTACGTTTGCCTCGTAGCACATTACAAGGTGTGGGTTATCGGGTGCAGGAGCGCCAATTACAGCGTTTGTACGGCAACTATGTGGATAATGTTATTGGCTATGAGCCCAAAGTAAAAGTGCTACTTGAGAACATCGATGATTTTAAAGTGTATTTTATACCGGTTGATGAGGATGAAGAGGGCGACTCTGCGTGGCAAGATGATTACAGCGATGAGGTTTTGCCTAAGGCTGTCGCCATAGAAATTACCAGTCAAGACTTTGGGCTAATTCGCCGTGAGTTTTTGTTATCAGGCGCGAGTTCATGAGGTTGAGCGTTGCAACTGTAAAGCACCAAAAAGGCGTCGCGCTGATTATTGTATTGCTGATTGTTGCCCTAGTAAGTGTATTAGCAACGCAAATGGGCTCAAGGTTACAGCTACAAGTAAAACGCGCGTCGAATATCAAGGACAATAACCAAGCTTACTGGTATGCCATGGGGGCTGAACAATACGCGCAAAAGTCGATAAAGTTCCTACTTGAGAATAGCGACGGAGTGATTCATCTAGACCAGCAGTGGTCAGAGCCTTTCGTTTACCCACTTGAAGGTGGGGGAATACAAGCTCAGCTATTTGATATGCAGAGCTGTTTTAATATTAATAGCCTACAAGCAAGTGCGCAAAACAGTACAGGCTCTGATTCAAATTCAGGTGTCAGCGAGCGTCAGTTGGCCTTTAAGCGTTTAATGACCAACATTAATGCCGATATCAGTACCTATGACATTGATACCTTTAGTGATTCGCTCGTCGACTGGCTCGATGTGGACAGCCAGATGAGTCAACAGGGCGCAGAAGATAGCGAGTATGAATCTCGTCAGTTTCCCTATCTTGCGGCAAACAGTTTAATGGCGCATAAATCAGAATTACGGTTAGTTAATGGCGTCAGTAACGAATGGTTAGACGATATTTTAGAGCAGGTTTGTGTGATACCAGGTGATGATCAATTAAAAATCAATGTGAACACGATAAATGAAGACAGCGTGGTGGTATTAGCTGCTTTAACGGGTCTAGATGAGTCAGGTGCACAAGATGTCATCTCCAATCGCCCAAATGATGGTTATAAAACCAAAGATGACTTTTTAGCCGTGAATACGGTGTCAGCTTTAAACATGCCTACCGAGAGAGAAGATTGGTTTGATGTCACCACGCAGCACTTCTTATTGAAGGTGAAGACTACGTATAATAACGCCACATTTTCCATGGTCACCGTATTCACCGTAGATGACAGCCAGAACGTGAGCATACTGCGAAGAGAGTTTGGCATACAATGATAAACGCTAAAAATGAAAATCCACCGGCAGTGAACAGTGGGGACAACGAAATGTGTATTGACCAAAGCAGGCTAGCATAATGGAACAGTTAATAGTTAGATTGGGTTCGAATGATGACGATGTTATCCATTGGATTGTCTGCTCTTGCAATGAGGATGACGTCATAGCCAGCGGTGAACTTCCCGGTGTAGCGCATTTATCGTCTTTAAAAGACCGAGCGGGGCAACGTCCCATCACAGCACTGGTACCGACTAGCGATGTATTACTCAAATGGGTCACGCTTCCTAGTAAAGCCGGGCGCAAAGCACTATCGGCTATCCCGTTTATGCTTGAGGATGAAATCAGCGGCGATATTGACAGCCAGTTTTTCGCGCTCGGTGGGCGTAAAGATAACCAACAAGCAGTTGCTGTGGTGAGTAAAATACGACTGCAAGCGTGGCGAACTCAATTGGCTGATGCAGGTTTGCATTGTGAGCGAATTGTGCCAGACATTTTGGCCGTGCCTGAACCTACATCTGGCTGGGCAGTGCTCGAATTGGGTGAGCAGTTACTTATCCGACAAGACCAGTGGGCGGGTATTCAAGGTGAGAAAAACTGGTTGGTTCAGGCCATTAACCATCACGCAAAGCAGCAACCAATTCCCTTGTCGCTGGACAACTTCAGTCGTTTGTCTTCGCAAGAATTAAATAACGTGCTGCTGCAAGAGCAGCACGTTGATATGCCGATGAAAATACTGGCAAGTGGTTTACAAACAACGCAGTTCAACTTGCTGCAAGGTGAATTTAAATCGCGCAAAAAGCAAGGCGGGGAGTTCAAGAAATGGCGTTTAGCCGCGGTATTGGCCATTGTCGCGCTGTGCACAACGTTGATTGACAAGGTTGCTTTACAGCAGCAATTAAGTAGCGAAAGAGCGCTGGTTTCCAGTCAGATAAAGGCGGAATTTACGCGAGCCTTCCCAAACGCAGGGGCTTATCGTGATGTTCGTGCAACTATGCGCGCTAAGTTAGCCGCGCTTGAGCAAGGCACAGGTGGCTCATCTATGCTGGTGATGATGGACCAGCTTGCAAATGCCTTTGCTAAAAGCCAAGTAAAGCCCTCTAGCGTAAAGTTCGATGCATCAAGAAGAGAACTACGTATGCAAGCGATGGCAGCTAACTTCGAGTCTTTAGAGCTGTTCAAGCGTTTAGCCGAAGCGCAAGGTTTTGAAGTAGAGCAGGGCGCCATCAATAACCGCAACGATCTGGTTTACGGCTCATTGTTGGTAAGGAGTTAAGATGAATACCCTTAAGCAAAAATTCAGTCAATTGACCGAACGAGAACAGCGCTTGGTGCTTATTTCAGCCGTGGTGGTGGTCGTTGGAATGTTTTACTGGTTGGTGTGGTCTCCGTTAAACCAAGCGATCGAACGAGATCAAAAGGCGCTTGATTCGCAAAAATCATTATTAAGCTGGGTTCAGAAAAGTGCTAATCGTGCAATACAGTTACGCGCGGCTAAAGGAGTAAGCGCAGGATTTAACGGTTCACTCGCCCAAGCGGCAAATCAGACTGCTGCGAACGCTAATATTCCTATTGCGCGCATGCAGCCGCAAGGTGATGAGCTGCAAGTGTGGGTTGATCAGGCGCCGTTTAACGGAGTGCTAGATTGGCTTAAGTCGCTTGAGGAGATGGGAGTCAGCATTTTGGATTTAGATATTGCTGAAGCCGATGCTCCAGGACAAGTCAAAATTCGTCGTTTGAAATTAGGTAAATCATGAAGTTAGTTGTGAAATGGGTAATTGCTTGCCTGATTATTTATGTTGTTTTTTTGATTGCTAAACTCCCCGCAGTACACGTGATTGCAAAGGTTCAGTTACCACCTGATATTACCGTCAGCGGAGTCTCAGGCACCATTTGGAATGGACAAGCAGATACCGTCACGTTACAGGGTTTACCCATACGAGATGTTAAATGGCAATTGGCATTTTGGCCGTTACTCACTGGCACGGCCGCCATCGATGTCGATGCAGGTAATATTCGCGAAGTGGACGATATCTCTGTTAAAGGTCATGTGGCGATATCTAACGGACATGTGCAAGGTGAAGATGTTCAAGTTTTTTTACCTACTCGTTTAGTGATTACTAGTTTGCCTTTGCCTATTCCAGTGAATGCCAGTGGGCGTTTCAAAATATCCCTGCAGGAGTTGGATTATACCGAGCAATGCCAAGTACTAACTGGTCAAGGTTTATGGCTTAAAGCGAAAGTACAGGGCACTCAGCAAGATATAGAGTTGGGTAATTTTGAAGCCAACCTAAAGTGTGAAAACAAAGAAGTGGTGATGACGATTAATGAGCCGAATAGCTTTGGGTTAAGTGCCGTTGCGCATATTCCTAGTGACTTGGCATTTCGCATCAATGGCCGCTTTAAACCAGATGAAAATCTACCGGAAGAAGTGCATCAAGCGGCGCAATTTTTTGGTAAGAAAGATGCACAAGGCTATTATCCTGTTAAATTCTAGTGTTGTCGCGAGGATACGTAACAAATATAAAAAAGGCGCTTAAAAGCGCCTTTTTTATATATACCAACTATTGCAAGACAGTTTGAGCGAGGCTTAAGCCTTGTAATAGCTCAAACAGGTCTCTACTTCTTCCTTAGAGCCTAAAATGACAGGTACTCGTTGGTGAATCTCAGTGGGCATGACTTCTAGTATTCGCCCTTGTCCTGTAGAGGCTAAGCCGCCGGCCTGCTCCATCAAAAAAGCCATTGGGTTTGCTTCATATAGCAAACGTAATTTCCCTGGCATTTCAGGGTTACGTCTATCAAATGGGTACATGAAAATGCCGCCTCGGCTAAGTACCCGGTGAATATCGCCTACCATGGCGGCTACCCAGCGCATGTTAAAATCTTTTTCTCTAGGACCGTCTTCACCGGCAATTAGATCGCCAATGTAATTTTGTACCGGGTCTTCCCAGTGGCGCTGATTAGACGCATTGATAGCAAACTCAGAGGTTTGTGCAGGCACTTGAATATTTTTTTGAGTTAACAAAAAACCACCGTGGGTTTTATCAAGCGTGTATAAATGCGTACCACGACCTGTGCTAAGTGCGAGCATAGCGCTTGGGCCGTATAGCACATAGCCAGCAGCGACGATCTGCGTACCTGGCTGTAGAAATGCTGATGGATCATCGGCATCCATCCACTGCGGAGCGTGGGTAATGGAGAATATCGTACCGATCAAGCTGTTGATATCCGTGTTTGATGAGCCATCAAGGGGGTCGAAACTGACTAAATAGTTCCCGTTGGGATTACAAGCCACCACGTCGTCTTCTTCTTCAGATGATATGGCTTTTACATAGCCAGATTCACTGAGTATGTCTTTTAAAATTTGATTGGAGATAACATCCAGTTTCTTCTGTGTTTCGCCTTGTACGTTTTCACTTAGTGTTGAGCCTAACACTCCAGCTAACGCCCCTTGGCTGACCCTAAATGATATCTCTTTGCACCCTGCTAAAAGTGTTCTCAGTAGCAGGATGAGCTCCATAGGAGCGCCGTCTTCTTGCAGTTGCGAGTTGAGTCTTTTCATGTGTTATTTTGACCTTTTATCATGATTGTAGGGACAGAAATACCGGCGAATATTGTTGTTTTTATGCTCGCTAAGTACGTAAAGACCAGTGTAACTGGATTTTTCGCAAAACTCAGCACCGAATAATCCTGTTTGTAGACTTGTTGATGAATTTGTCATCTTGTCAGTGCGAACCGGCATAGGAATCTGGTAATCTACTTCCCTATTTATCCCAGAAAAGATTATATGCATCTACATATTTTAGGTATTTGCGGGACGTTTATGGGCGGCATTGCGGCAATAGCTAAAGCGATGGGTCATAAAGTTACCGGTTCTGATAATAATGTTTACCCGCCAATGAGTACGCAGCTCGAGGCACTAGGCATTGAGCTAACCCAAGGTTTCGGTGAAGACCAATTTGATCCACAGCCTGACATGGTGGTGATCGGCAACGCGCTTTCCCGGGGCAATCTTGCAGTTGAATACGTACTCAACAGAGGAATTCCCTATACTAGTGGCCCGCAATGGTTATTGGAAAATGTTCTTAAAGACCGCTGGGTATTAGCGGTATCAGGTACCCATGGCAAAACCAGCACATCAAGTATGTTGGCGTGGATATTAGAATCTGCGGGAATGTCACCTGGTTTTTTGATTGGTGGTATTCCACAGAATTTTGATATTTCTGCTCGTTTGGGTGAAACGCCGTTTTTTGTTATCGAAGCAGATGAATACGACAGTGCCTTTTTCGATAAACGTTCGAAGTTTGTTCACTATCGTCCTCGTACGCTAGTGATTAACAATATCGAGTTCGACCACGCTGATATATTTGATAGCATCGCAGATATTCAAAAGCAGTTTCATCATCTTATCCGAATGATACCCGGAAACGGATTGGTGATTGCGCCAAAGACAGATAACCAGATTACACAAGTGCTAGATAAAGGTTGTTGGTCGCCAGTGCAATTTGTGGGTAGCGATTGGAAAGCAGAAAACGGCTCTGCAGATGGCGGTGAGTTTGATGTGATCTACAAGGGTAAGTCCTTTGGTAGGGTGAAATGGTCGCTGTTAGGCCTGCACAATGTACAAAATGCCATGATGGCCATTATTGCTGCTCGTCACGCAGGTGTGTTACCAGAAGTGGCTATTGAGGCGTTAGGCAGTTTTGTGAATGCCAAGCGACGTATGGAGATATTAGGCACTGTCAATGGCATCACGGTGTACGATGATTTCGCACATCATCCCACCGCTATTGCTACAACCCTGGAAGGGCTGCGAGCAAAAGTAGGCGATGCCCGTATTTTAGCGGTGCTTGAGCCTCGCTCAAACACAATGAAGATGGGTGTACATAAGCAAACACTCGCGAAGTCTTGGTCTGCGGCGGACCAAGTTTTTATTTATGAGCCGAGTAACCTTAGTTGGTCAATGGATGCGCTATTGGCGCAAAGTGAGGTAACGGCATCACTGCACAATGACTTGAACATATTAGAAAAGTCTATTTTGTCTTACGTTCAGCCTGGCGATCACGTGTTGATTATGAGTAATGGTGGATTTGGTGGTATACACCAGCGGCTATTACAAAAACTGTCACAGTAGAAGTACACAATTATTAATACTCTGTCTTCGTATAAGTAAAATTTTAGGACTTTTCATTCATGTATAAATTTATAGTTGGCCTTCTTATGGCTTCGTTCAGCGTCAATGTGTTGGCTTGGGGGCAAATAGGACATCGAGTAACAGGTGCAATTGCGCAGCAACATCTCACGCCGCAGGCTCAAGCGGCTATCAGTGCTTTGCTACCAAACGAAGACTTGGCCGAAGCCTCGACTTACCCCGATGAAATGCGCTCAAGTCCAGATGATTTTTGGCAGAAAAAAGCAGGTCCGTTTCACTATGTGACTATTCCTAAAGGTCAGACCTATGCAGATGTCGGTGCACCTGAGCAGGGGGATGGCGTATCGGCTTTAAAAATGTTTACGGCAAATTTAACCAGCAGCCAGACCAGCAAAGCAGAAAAGCAACTCGCACTACGCTTTATCGTGCATATTATCGGAGATTTACATCAGCCTTTGCATGCTGGAAATGGCACTGACCGTGGCGGTAATGACTTTAAAGTGAACTTTTTTTGGCAGGATTCTAACTTGCACAGAGTGTGGGATAGTGAGCTTCTTGATCAGCGTCAGCTTTCTTATACCGAGTGGACAGCAATATTGAATCGCAAAATTAGCGCGCAGGATATAAATGATTGGAACACAACTGACCCTAAAGTATGGATAGCAGAAAGTGTGAAAATTCGCGACGAGATTTACCCTTCGCAAGAAACGATATCTTGGGATTACTTATACCATCATTTACCGCAAGCGAAGCAGCGCCTAAAAATGGCAGGTATTCGAATTGCTGCTTATTTGAATGAGATTTATAAATAAATATTGGCCAATAGCAGACAGCAAAAAGGCAGCGAATTCGCTGCCTTTTTATTAGATGTACTGGTAACTAATGTTTAGCCCTTGTGATACTGAGCACTGTATTTATGCACTGCGTCGACAAATACTTTAGCGTTTTCGGGGGGAACATCTAAATGAATGCCGTGCCCTAAATTAAACACGTGCCCTGGGCCTTCACCGAATCCTGCTAGTATTTTCTGTACTTCTTGCTCTATACGCTCTGGTGCGGCATAAAGCATGGATGGGTCCATATTACCTTGTAAAGCAACCTTATCACCCACGCGGGCTTTAGCGTTGTCGATATCGATAGTCCAATCTAAGCCTACCCCATCACAACCCGTCGCGGCTATGGACTCTAACCACATACCAGCGTTTTTGGTGAATAAGGTGACAGGCACTTTACGCCCATCATTTTCACGGGTTAACCCATCAACAATTTTATGCATATATTGCAGTGAAAAGTCTTGATAGTCGCGCGGCGATAATACACCGCCCCAAGTATCAAACACCATGACGGATTGAGCGCCAGCAGCGATTTGAGCATTAAGATATAAAATGACAGAGTCAGCGAGTTTATCGAGTAATAAATGCAGCGCTTGAGGATCGCTAAACGCCATCTTTTTAATCTTAGTAAACGCCTTGCTGGAACCGCCCTCAATCATGTAAGTGGCTAGCGTCCAGGGGCTGCCAGAGAAACCAATAAGTGGTACTTCACCTTGTAAGTTTTTACGAATGGTACGCACTGCATTCATCACATATTGCAGTTCTTGCTCAGGATCCGGTGCGGGTAGATTTTGGATGTCCGCCATAGATGTAATTGGTTTAGAGAATTTTGGACCTTCCCCTTGCTCGAAATACAATCCTAAGCCCATCGCATCAGGGATAGTGAGTATGTCAGAAAACAGTATAGCGGCGTCTAAATCAAAGCGACGAAGAGGTTGTAGCGTCACCTCGCATGCCAACTCTGCATTTTTGCACAATGACATGAAATCACCGGCTTGCGCGCGCGTTGCTTTATATTCAGGCAAATAACGGCCTGCTTGGCGCATCATCCACACAGGGGTGACATCGACTGGTTGGCGAAGTAAAGCGCGTAGATAACGATCGTTTTTTAACGAATTCATGAATTTCCTCTATACATCTGTGAAAGTAGTGCGCCAGTCCTAGGCCAAAAAAGTCGACATTGTACCCTGTTAATCTTAAGGTAGAAGTGAAATCAACCTAAATTTTGTAAAAACTTGCAACATAACCAAAAACTCTGTTATAACAATGTTGCGAAAGCAAACTAACAATAAGAAGCTCGAAAAAACGAGACTTAGACGCTAAAATATTCGAACCCCACTCAAAGTGGGGTTTTTTATGCTTGGTGTTTTTTTCAGTTTTGGCAAATTTCTTCAATCGTGCGTTCGATTAATTGTCCGGCAATAGAAAACTTCGGTGGTATATTCGGCAACTCGTCAAATTTAAACCAGTGGGCTTCGATGATTTCGTGCCCATCTACATTGATATCGCCGCTATCAAAGTCTGCTAAGAAGCCGACCATCAATGAATGTGGAAAAGGCCAAGGTTGGCTAGACATGTATCTGATATTTTTGATCGCGACACCCACTTCTTCAAATACTTCCCTGTGAACCGCGTCCTCTAAGGTTTCTCCGCTTTCAACAAAACCAGCCAATGTTGAAAACATATTGCGCTCTTTCTGGGGTTTACCTTGTGCCAGTAGAATTTTGTCTTCATGGCGAATAGCAACAATAATGCAGGGCGATATTCTTGGATAACATCTGTGATGGCAGCGATGACAGTGCATGGCCATTTCCCAATCTATTTTCTGCATGGTAGAGCCACATTGGCCGCAAAACCTATGAGTACGCAAAAATAGAGCAACTTGCCAAGCTCTGGCTGCCACAGAAAATATATCCATTTCATCATGAAGCAATAACGATCTGAGGTGACTTAGTTGTAATCCCGCTTGTTCGATGAGTTCATTGCCCATATCGACGAGATAGCAAACTTGTCCATTATGCTCCCCTACCTGCACAACTTGCTCTTCATATGCATGAGCAAATTCTAGCTTTTTCCATGTTTCGATAATTGGACCAGGCTGCTTTGTAGGCACTAACAGTTTTTCGGCGCTGAAAATAAACCAGATGCTTGGGGTATCAACATTGATGTTTACATTTTGTTTGATCATAGATTTTTACCACTTATTCATCGGCACTAAAATGATACTGCTACCTACACGATGGACGTTTTTGTAGGAGAGAATGCAAAAATTACATCTTAGCGATTTATCATTTTGCGCCTAAAACGGATTGGTTCAGCTTTCGTTAAGAAATGCTTGTCCACAATGATACTCATTATGTGTACTAATTCCTCAACTTTATGAAGTAAATCAAGCTACTATTCATACAAACCCTATTAGATGAGTGATATACTTCGCTAAAATAATCAGATAACTCTGATTGAGCGCTATTCTTTTACGTTTAAAGGACAGCTTGATTAACTGGAAGGCCTGCAGCATAAAGATGAGTATTGGATCGCAAGTAGAAAAAGCACGTCAATATTGTGAACAAAAAGGTGCACGTTTTACCCATTTAAGAGAAACAGTGTACGCCCTGTTGTTAGAAAAAGAAGGGGCTGTTGGCGCCTATGACTTGCTTGATACATTGAAAGAAACGGAAACGAATGCCAAGCCTGCGACTGTTTACCGTACTTTAGATTTTTTGCTTGAGTTCGGTCTGATCCACCGATTGGAGTCGACTAACGCATTTGTTGCTTGCCATCATTTTGGTTGCAGCCATCCAGTGCAGTTTTTAATCTGTGATAATTGTGGTTTGGTTAAAGAGATTCAGTCTGAAGGGTTGCAAGATACCTTAGTCAAGCATGCTGAGTCCCATGGATTTAAGGTTTCAAAACAAACTATTGAGGCGCATGGTTTGTGTACAGCATGCCAATAATGTTCAAGGCAGTGCAGATACTTAGTAATCGACAGGAAGTATGGCAAAAATGAATGCAGAGTTTATAAATCCGTTCATTGCCGCTTTACGCAACGTTCTCAGTACCATGGCGCAATTAGAGTTGGTGCCAGGCAAGCCACAGAAGAAAACGGATTCTGCGGCGAAAGGTGATGTGTCTGGTTTAATTGGTATGGTTGGTGACGATGTAAAAGGGTCACTATCAATTACTTTTGAAACCAGCATTGCGCTTAAAGTTATGCATAATATGCTCGGAGAGCAATTAGAATCGGTCAATGAAGACGTGGCCGATATGGTTGGTGAAATCACCAATATGATTTGTGGTGGTGCAAAAAACGAATTAGCTAAACTTGGTTACAATTTTGGTATGGCAACACCGGTTGTAGTTTTCGGTAAAAATCATACACTAAGTCACACGGCATCTGGTCGTAAATTGATCATGCCATTCGCTAATGAACACGGCAAAGTGTATTTAGAGATGTGTTTTGACAAATAGTTTACCGGTTTGGCAACAATTTCAGTTAAGCCTTCGTGCTAAACCTAGAGGATTTCATCTCATCACAGATGAAATAGAGAAGCAGTTAGAAGTTTTAACGACGGTAAATATTGGCATTCTGCATCTGTTTATTCAGCATACAAGTGCCAGTTTGACGATTAATGAAAATGCAGACCCAACAGTCAGGTCAGACCTAGAGAGTCACATTAATCAAGCTATTCCAGAGAATGCGGCATATTATCTGCATAATTATGAAGGTTCGGATGATATGCCAGCACATATTAAAGCCAGTGTATTTGGTAGCAACATTACCATTCCTATACAAAACGGAAGGTTAGCACTGGGTACATGGCAAGGAATATATTTGGGAGAGCATAGAAATCATGGTGGTAAGCGTAGCGTGATTGCAACAATTACCGGCCAATAAATATTTTACACACTGAATCAGAATATATATCGACGTTAAGTCGGTCGTTATATCGAATGATTAACACATTACATTAAGGACGTTTATTATGAAAAAAACCATGACAGCCATGGGTATCTTACTTGCTTTTACCAGTGGCGCTTTCGCACAATCTGCGCCAGTAGGCGACAAATGGGTAGGTGGTTTCGGTGAATATTATAAAACTGATGGTGAGCTAGATGGCGCGCCTACATTTTATGATGACGGTGTAGGCTTTGGTGCTGAGCTAGGCTTTCGCTTCAAGCCTCAGTGGGCTGCAAGATTAGAATGGTCACACTTAAACATTGACCAAACTAATGGCCTAGGCGACGAGTCTGGTAACCGCTTTGGTGTCGACGCCATGTACTTTTTACCTGACGACTTAATGTATGTGTTCGCAGGTGTCAAACACCTTGATTTAGCTGATAGTTCTCGCTTAGCTAATGTTGGTATTGGTAAGCACTGGGCTATCAATGACAAATGGCGTGTTATTACCGAAATCGCTGCGTATCACGATTTTGGTGAAGCATACAATGACGTAAGCGCAAAAATTGGTTTGGCATATAGCTTCGGTACAACATCTACTCCAGTGACTCGCGATTCTGATAACGACGGCGTAAACAACAGCATGGACAAATGTCCTGGTACTGCACCTGGCGTTAAAGTTGACGCTATGGGCTGTGCACTTGCTGCTGCAATGACTGAATCTGATTCAGACAACGATGGCGTTGTAGATAGCAAAGATAAGTGTGCAAACACGCCTTCAACAGACCAAGTAGATGCAACGGGTTGTAGCATTTTTACTGAAGTTGAAGTTGAAGAAACCTTACGCATTTTGTTCGCTAACAACAGTGCAGAAATTGCAAACCGTGCGAACAGCGACATCCGTGACTTCGCAGCATTCATGAAGCGCTTCCCTTCAACTGATACTGTAATCGAAGGCTACGCGTCAGCTCCTGGTGAAAGCGACTACAATCAGTGGTTGTCTGAAGAGCGTGCAAAAGCGGTACGTATGGTATTGATTGAAGATTACGACATCAAACCTGCTCGCATCACAGCGGTTGGTTTTGGTGAAAGCAAATTGCTTGACGCACCTACAGCTAAAGAAGCTAACAAAATTAACCGTCGCATCGTAGCGCGCGTTAGTGCTTCTAAGCGCGAGAAACTAACTAAGTAATTAGTTCGTTTTATAAGCATTTCGAGCACAAAAAAAGGAGGTGATATTCACCTCCTTTTTTATGTCTGCGATTCAGTTGCATAGCTAGTTTGGATGTAGCAGATCAATACTCGTCGTCCCTGGGTGGCCCAGCATAATTGTCAAATCGAGAAAACTGACCTTGGAAGGTAAGTCTTGATGTACCAATAGGGCCGTTACGCTGTTTACCAATAATGATCTCAGCCACGCCTTTGTCTTCACTGCCTTCGTTATACACTTCGTCTCGATAAATAAACATGATCAAATCGGCATCTTGCTCAATTGACCCTGATTCCCTCAAATCCGAGTTAATGGGGCGTTTATCTGAACGCTGCTCTAGTCCACGGTTTAGCTGCGAAAGTGCAACGACCGGCACTTCGAGCTCTTTTGCTAGAGACTTTAACGAGCGAGAAATTTCGGCGATTTCTAAAGTACGGTTATCACTCAAGCCCGGCACCTGCATCAATTGCAGGTAATCGATCATAATCAGGCTAATACCACCGCGATCGCGAGCCAATTTACGCGCACGCGTACGCACTTCCATTGGTGTCAGACCGGATGAGTCATCGACGTATAAGTTATCTTTGTCTTTGAGCATGGCCATAGTGTTAGACATGCGGGCCCAATCTTCATCATCTAATTGAGCGGTACGAATTTTGGTTTGATCTACGCGGCTCAGTGAGGCAAGCATACGCATCATGATCTGTTCGGCGGGCATCTCTAAGCTGAATACCAAAACTGGCTTTTCTTCCAGTAACATAGCGTTTTCACATAAGTTCATAGCGAACGTGGTTTTACCCATGGAAGGACGCGCGGCAACTATTATCAAATCTGAAGGTTGTAACCCACTGGTTTTCTTATCTAAGTCAGTGTATCCGGTAGAGACACCAGTCACTTCTTTATTGTTTTTAACTAACTCTTCAAGGCGGTCAATGGTTTTTGTTAGTACGGACTCAATGCCTCGTGGACCTTCGTTTTTTGCGGTTCGCTTTTCCGCAATTTCAAAAACTCGACTTTCCGCCATATCGAGTAATTCGCCGCTATTTCGGCCTTCGGGATTATAACCAACATCGGCGATATCGTGAGCCACACCAATTAGCTCTCTAACGACGGCGCGCTCTTTTATAATATTGGCATAGGCAGTGACGTTAGCAGCACTTGGCGTGTTTTTCGCTAACTCGCCTAAATAAGCGAAACCGCCTGCTTCTTCAAGCTCGTCTAGATTCTCTAAATCTTCTGAAACAGTGATTAAATCGATTGGATGGTTGTTTTTCAATAAGCGCAGAATCGCGCCATAAATGACCTGATGGGAGCGGTTGTAAAAGTCTTCCTCGGTGACAAGTTCAGCGACTTTATCCCAGGAGTCAGGTGCGATCAACATACTGCCCAGCACAGATTGCTCTGCTTCAATGGAATGCGGAGGAACTTTAAGTTTTTCGACTTTTTGATCTTTATTTTTTGCTGAAACGGCTTTCACAGAAGGTACATTTATCCTCAAGAACAGGTGGCTAGTATGCGCCAAATTACCCCTGTTAGTAAAGGTAAGATAACGCGGTAAGGTATGTGGTTAACGATGAAAGTACGGTTATAAAAAAGTATTTTTGTTCGCCAAAGTATCGACTATTTTAGCACTACAAATCTTGCGAATAAGCAGATATTGCAGCTAGAAACTCGCTGCCATAACGGTCTAGCTTGGTTTGACCAACCCCATTGACCTCTAAAAAGTCGGTTTTAGACTGAGGCAGCTTATCGGCCATGTCTGCAAGAGTTGCGTCACTGAAAACGACGAATGGCGGCACATCTTCCCTTTGCGCAATGGACTTTCGTAAATGCTTTAACTTGGCAAACAATTTACGATCGTAGTTCATCTCTTTGAGCTTTGATTTTTTACCTGAATCAATTGTCAGACGCGGCACCGCTAATGCCAGTTCTAATTTACCTGCAAGGACACCCCTGGCTTCCTCAGTTAGTTTAAGCACGGCGCTTTGTGTAATGTCGATGCGCAGAAAACCTTTGTGGATGAGCTGATTAATTATGTTGTGCCAGTGCGCATCAGACTTATCTTTACCAATAGCAAACGTACTGAGGCTATCATGACCTTGCTCAACAATGCGTTTGAGCTTTTTGCCACGTAATACATCAATGACATATTGGCTGGCGACATTCTGTCCCAAACGATAAATACACGACAGCACCATCTGCGCCGGCACAGTCCCATCGAATCGCTTCGGCGGATCGAGGCAAATATCACAGTTGCCGCAGTCATGGGCTGAGTACTCGGAAAAGTAATTGAGTAAGACTTGTCGCCTACAGGTCTGAGCCTCTGCGAACGCCTCCATAGCGGCAAATTTTTGCAATTCGATATCTAGACGTTCGGGGTTATCACCCATACCAATCCACTGGCGTATCCGTGCAGCATCTTTTTCATCAAACAAAAGTAATGCTTCTGCCGGCATACCGTCTCGCCCGGCGCGCCCTGTTTCCTGATAATAGGCTTCCACGCTACGTGGCAAATCGAAATGAACTACAAAGCGCACATTGGATTTATTGATCCCCATACCAAATGCGACAGTGGCCACAATGATGTCGATGTTATCTTGAATAAAGTCCCGTTGGATTTTGTCTCGTATCGGGCCTTCAAGGCCGGCATGGTAACCGGCACAGTTGATACCTTGTCTGGCAAGAGCAATACTCAAATCATCAACTTTCTTGCGGCTGTTACAGTATATGATCCCGCTACCTTCTTGTTGTTTTACGTACTGAATCACCTGATCAGTCGCTTTGTATTTGAACAATTGGTTGTAACGGATATTAGGCCTGTCAAAGCTGCCCTTAAAAATGAACGGATCCTGTAGGGCGAGTTGCTGCAAGATATCACTGCGCGTTGTGATATCTGCGGTAGCGGTCAGCCCCACCACTGGAACAGTAGGAAACTGTTGTTTTAATTGACCTAGCCGACGGTACTCTTTACGAAAGTCGTGACCCCAGTGTGAAACGCAGTGGGCTTCATCAACGGCAAAAAGGGCGAGTTCTAGACTATGTAAGCGCTGAATAAAATCAAATTGCATCAAGCGCTCAGGGGCGACATAAATGAGTTTGTAACGACCATCTTGCATGCCGCGATAAACATTGTGTATTTCTTCGCTGCTGAGGTTTGAATTGATATAAGCTGCACTGACCCCTGATGCGACAAGAGCGTCTACTTGGTCTTTCATAAGAGCGATAAGAGGTGAGATAACAATGGTTAACCCCTCAAGCACCAAAGCTGGTATTTGGTAACAAAGTGATTTCCCTCCTCCCGTAGGCATAAGTACTAAGACATCGTGACCTTGTAATATCTTTTCGATAACGTCGCGCTGACCGTCACGAAATTCATCATAACCGAAAACCGTTTTCAAAACGGATTGGGCGCTGTTGATAGCGCTTGTAGCGGGGGGCATGTGGGACAAAAATCAGGCTCTAAAACAAAAATTCTGCGCGCATTTTACGTGTTTTTACACCATACATCACTTGCCAATAACTAAAAACTTCGTCACATTGGGATCTTCGCCTGAATAAGGAAGATTATATGAGCGATAACAAAAGCTTAACGCCAGAGCAGTTGGCTGAATTCGTCATCGAGTTTTTTCAATCCAGTATGCCCTTTAACCAAGCGCTGGGATTTCAAATTGAAACCTTAGCTGATCATGAAGTGCAAATACGTATGCCTTGGAGCAACAAGCTTATGGGTAACCCGGTGCATAAAATCTTGCACGGGGGCGCAACCGCTGCCATTCTCGATACAGTAGGCAGTGTGGTTGCTCTTATGTATGGAATAAAGCAGCTTAAGCCTGAAGAGGTGGAAGAGTTCAAAAATACATTGGCCAACAACGGTACCATTGATATGCGAGTAGATTACTTGCGCCCAGGTAAGGGGGAAGAATTCATAGCAACTGCTAGCGTTATTCGCAGGGGAAGAAGGGTAGCTGTATGTAGAATGGAGTTACATAATGAAAAAGGTCAACATATTGCCTCCGGCACGGGGACCTATTTAGTCGGGTAATTCAGTAAGGGCTCTAGCTAGATATGTTTGCGCCCCTTTGCCTTTGACCGTTACGTCTGCGTTTTCAAAACTTTGCTATAAAAATATGTACAGTTAGCGCTCAGGGTTACAAGTAAATCATCTCTTTGCGAGTCTTAGCCAGTATTGCCAAAACCTTGTTCTGTATAGGGTGAGGTATTTCTGCCTTATTCATTGCGTTTATAAACAAATCGACCCCTCGATTAAAATCGGTTTCAGTGATGTTCATGCCTGCATGCACACGGGCCATAGTGTCGCCCGTGTATTCACACTGCCCTCCGGTAAGGTGGCATACATGTTCAACCAGCTTTTCTCTGAAGCGGTCAACATCTGTATCCGTAAAATATTCGAAAATAACCGGATCGAATTCGATTTCTGTAATGAAATTGTCTACAACTTCTTCTACCTTTGGCTGGCCGCCCATCTGAGCATAAACTGATTGTTGCGCATTTGATGCGCAGGCACCTATCCCGAAAGCAAGCGATATTAGGAATAATACAAATAATGGTTTGATAGCATTCATTAAAGTTGTCCATTAAGAGAAAGGTAGACGCCGTCTTGACCATGTGCGCCGGCTATTGAGCCTAAGTCAGCCCACGCCAAGGTCACACTGAAATGCTTGCTAGGAATATAGGTAATAAAAATGTCTTTCCAATCATCTTCACCTAAGCCTAAATTGTCTGGTTTTTGTCGATATTCAATACCTACCGCAAGGTTGCGAGAAAACAAGATACCCACAGACGCTTCTAACATCATTTCATAGTCATCGTTGTTGGCGCCGCCGAAACCTAATAACCCCATTTCGTTAGCTTTGGTAGCTCTAGCGGTAAGATTCCACACCGTGTTGTAACCCGCAAGTGCGCCTAAATGAACTTTGGCCGCTGCAATGTAAAAATCCGTACCCTCGTTGGTTTTATTGGCACCAACGGCATTAGCAATGCCTTCGTCCTCAAGCACTTTATGTTGAATTCCCACGCTTATTTGTGGCCAGCGAGAATATACGACGTCTCCATAAACGCGATACTTAACACCGTATATATTTTGCTTAATATCGACACCCGCCTCTTTTAGATCGAATCGGTGTTGAGCGACACTGACTTCAACACGGTCGTAAAAAGACGCGCTTAACCCCAGTACATTTAAGCGATAATCATCCATATTTACTTGCGTCATAAGCGCACTAAAAGATACTTCATCTCGACTATCGTACCCAGATAGCGTTGCCCATGGCACAATACCACCGCCACCGCTGCCTTCTAATTGCACTAAACCTGCGGTTCCTATGAGTTTGCCTTCTTGGGAATAAGCCACGTCGCTAAGAAGGTAAAGTAGGAGTGCGCTAGCATATCTGAACCCTATTTTATGTAGCATCTTTTTCAAACCAGTTAGTTAATTGGTGGGTGTTATGCCAAGTGATTAAGTCGTCAAATGGGATGGGTTTACACATGTAATACCCTTGAGCAAACTCGCAACCCCATTTCTTCAACAAAAGGAGTGTCGCTTGACTTTCTATGCCTTCGGCCACCACATTCAAACCGAAGCTGTGGGCTAAATCGATAACGGTTTGCACGATTTTTTGGTCACCTTGCTGAGAATCAAGAGATAGGACAAAGCTTTTGTCCACTTTTAAAGTAGTGACAGGCAAATATTGTAAATACGCCATGGATGAGTAACCGGTGCCGAAATCATCAATCGCTATCTCAAAGCCTTTATCTCTAAACGCTTGCAACTGTTGAATTGCCTTTGCAGGCTCTTGCACCAAATCACTCTCTGTCATCTCAAAACTCAAAGCTTTACTGCTTAATTGGCTTGCCTCCATGAGCGAGGATATATGAGGCAATAATGCCTGATCCATCACGTCTTTCGCTGATAGATTGATGGCGATACTCATCTCAATACCAGCGTTTCTGAGGGCAACCGCGTCTTTTATGGCTTGATTGATAACCCAGTCAGTAATTTTTCCTATAAACCCAGCTTGCTCGGCAACGCTGATAAAATCTTCAGGGGAAACAAAGCCCAGTATGGCATTGTTCCAACGAATCAAGGCTTCTACCTTAGTGACTTTACCTGTGTATAAATCTAACTTAGGTTGATAAAAAAGGCTCAACTCATCTTGCTGCTCTTGCAAAGCTGTTTTAAGCTCGGCAATAATTGATAGGCGGCGAAGATAACGATGTTCAAACTCCGGTTGGTAGGCAAGTATTGGCTGATCTGACAGTTTCGTTTCATCGAGTGCGATATTGATACGCCTGAAAAGCTCTTCGGCATTGGTCGCGTCATTTGGGCAATTCAGCATGCCTATGGATAACTTGGCCATAATGGATGAATCACCCGTATCAATGGGTTGTTCTAAGCTATTTATAAATTGTACGACCTGTTTTTGTGAAAGGTGCTCATCAGGCACCCAAAGTAGCTCCCCACCTGCTAATCTAGCACCTATCCCACCATGTTCGAGTAGTCGATTGGCAAGTATTTGCAGGCAAATATCGCCATTGTGATAACCAAATACGTCGTTAATACTTCGAAAACCAAACACGTTAATGCCTAACACCTGAAAGGGTTTGTTTTCTTTGAATTTAGCGCAAAGTAGCGCTTCCATATTGTAGCGATTATTCAAACCAGTCAGTATATCGTGCTGTGCTTGATAGCTTATTTTTTCTTCACGATGGCGAATGTTAGATTGCATTGATTCCAATGCCTGGGCTAAGTTTGTTACTTCGGTAGAGTTAGAGTGAGCAACGATTGTCTTATTGTAGTCACCGGTAGAAATGCGCTGGGCTGTATCCGCAAGCGCAACCAATGGTTTAGCGACTTTACGGGAAAATAACGCTGCAAAACATAACGCCAAAATAATTGCTAGTAACGCTATGAACAAGATATTCAGCTGCAAAGCGTTAAAATCGGCAAATAGACGATGAAGATCATTCGACAGCGTAATCATTACTTTAAAATCGCCTTCTTCCTCCAACAAAAACTGCCGAGATACAAAAGGTGCATCGTTAAACAACGTCAGTGAAAGCCAAGACAAAGTCTGTCCCTGCTCTGCTAAAGCTACCCCTAACATTTCACTGTGCAAGGTACTGATGGTGAGGTTATTTTCTCCATCCGCTTGCACTTGTATGGTGGTATCCAACTGAGTGACATCTTTGAGCTGTTGCGCCCATCCATGGTCTATTTCAAATCCAATGACGGCGACGGCAATCGGGGTCGGCGCATCGATAGTCAGCATCATTACTTGGTATAACTTGTTATCGATAAGTAGCAGCGCCGCAGCACCACCGTTCAGTAGGGCGTTTTGTATTATTTTTGAATAAGGAAAGGGAGTTTCTGTCGGCAGAATATTCGGAACGCTGGTGATGTTGTTGCCGCCGAGAGAGACTAGCGCCATCAAATCGGCGGTGATCCGCCCGCCATGGTTAAACAACGCGCTGTTGATCGTAGGAATATCGCCTGAAGCAACGGCTTGTTTGAAGCCGAAATCAGCAGTCAATACGCTTGCTGAGTTGTAAAGCACATCCTCCCGACTCTCTAATACTTGCTCAAAAACGTTTTGGGCGACTTCAAGGTCACTGTTTAATTGGCTTTGTGCGTGCTTGCTCGTTGAGGTCCATACATTGATGAGTATCATGGTGGCGGTGAGTACAACCAAACCTACAACAAGGCGGAATATGCTTTGGTTTAGCTTTCTAGTGGCCAATTACTGCTCCCTAGAGGAAAACTTGCGCGAAAACTTGCGGCGTTTTACTTCTGTTTTTTTGTTCTCTAAAAGAGTCAAGGTCACTGTTTTCATTTCATTTACTCTATTGCTTGTACGCTTAGTGCTTTCACTATTCTGGGCATTTTCTCGGGCGAATGACTTCTTCACACGCTCTGAATTACTGGCAGACAAGTTAGCATGCCAAAAAGTAAACTCAGTTGCTTGTGTGCGCAGCCTTGCAATGCCATCTTGGTCTGTGATGGCGGTAACTTCATTTTCAGCTACATAGATGTAGCCAAGCATCTGGTCGTGAATATTGCAGCCCAGTACCACGACGCCAGACTTATCAAATGTAATAGGCGTTGAATGTTCGCCCTTATAAAGTCGTATCTCAAAAGGCTTAGGCTCAGAAAAGCTGTAAATATGGTGACGAATGTCATCACTGTTCGGAAAGCGCACCGCCTGATTTTTTTGAATAACCAGAACATGAGGAGAAAACTGCGAATTGATTTGATCCATCACAGCAATGTTAGCGATATCATCAGTGGGTTCTCCGTTCGCACTCACAACGGCATTAGCAATAGGGTTGCCCATTTGATCAACGACCTTAAACTGTATTACTTGTGTGGCGCTGGCGATATCAATAACTAATGAAAACATGAGCAGGAAGAAACCAGTTATCCAGCGTGTTTGCTTGGTGTCAATCGTACGTCCCTTGTTCATGAGAACTTGATTCCTATTATTTAGCGTCTTTTTTTGCACAATTTAATATTACACATGCACCTTTAAAAAGCACTTGGGATCGCAAAATTGCGTTAAATTCGCCAACTTAGTAGGTTATTTTATAACTCAAACGTGCTAACCGTAACGATGAGACAGGCTAAATCAATATCAACTGCTGCTTTGGATATTCTTTTTATCGACTAACATAGGCATTTACATTAAATTGCCAGTCAACTATTGAGCTGTTAGGCGCGTTGTAAATTTTTCAGCGCCATATCATTGGAATCGTTTTAGATGTTAAAGACACAGTGGGCTGATAAAATTTTAGATTGGGCCCAGCTCTACATGGGGAGCCTTATTTGGACTCTAGTAATGCTATTTGTGTATGTTTTAGTCACTAAATGGACATTGCCCAGGATAGAAAAGAAAATAGATGAAAGTAATTTAAAGTCACCTGAGGTACTGCGGGCTTATCACATCATTCGACTGGTAGTCGGCATTCTCACTTTCGCGATAATACTCATCGCTTGGGGCATAGATTTTAGTGGCTTACTGGTGATTTCTACGTCTCTCATTACATTGACCGGAGTGGCATTCTTCGCGAGTTGGTCTTTGCTGAGTAACATAACAGCTTACTTTCTGCTGTTATTTCAAACGTCATTCCGCCGAGGTAATTTTATCCGCGTATTGGATGCTGATAACTATGTGGAGGGCTTTATCACTGAGATCAACTTATTCAATACTAAGCTCATCACCGAAGACCGAGAAATTATCGTTTATCCAAACAATCTCATTCTAACTCGCCCTAGTATCATCAACCCCAGAGCGAAGTGGAAAACAGTGGGTAAGTTTACCGATAGACCAGAAAAGAAAATGCCGCAAATACGTAAAAAATAATCTTACTTCTGACTCATTCGCCACTGTTAAGCATGCTAAAATAGGACTTATATCAACACTTAGCTTGGCATGCCTGTTTTAAACAATGACATCTTAGCTTGAGTTGATACTCGATTCAGCCCATTCGAATAGCCAACAAGTATGAAGCCGTAAATGAGTATAGATTTTCCACCTGTTTTAGAGCACCTCTCGCTTTTCCTCAACGCCCTGTTTAGCAACAAGGTCGTGTTAACTATCCTGCTCGCATTCTTCATCTTAGGCGTGAAATACGCTTTGGTGAAAACTGTGCGCAATCGCGCCATCAGCAAAGGTAAAGACAAGCGAGATTTGGTCAACAATATCAAGAATTTTATCAATTTTGTGATGTTGTTTTTACTACTCAGTTTGTGGGCAGGAGAGTTACAAAACTTCGCACTTTCTATTGCGGCATTTGCGGTGGCTATTGTTCTTGCTACTCGCGAGTTTATTCAATGTGTGATTGGTTTTTTCTATTTGGCCTCTACCCGTCCTTTTCGCATCGGAGATTGGGTGCAAGTGGGGGAAATCGTTGGTGAGGTATCTGAAACTGACTGGATGAAAAGTACGCTACTAGAAGTAGACATTCACAAGTACGAATACACAGGTAAAACATTGTTTATTCCTAACAATGCGATGATCACGAACACGATAAAAAACCTAAACTTTTTAAAGCGTTACGCGACGCACCATTTTAATATCACACGGGACCAGAGCGTTAATCCCTATTTGTTTATTGATCAGCTACAGGCAAAAGCAGAGTTGTATTGTGCGGATTTTAAAGATGTTGCCTACCGGTACAGTCAAACGATTGAACGGCGCCTAGATGTAAAAATTGCTGGCCCAGATCCTCATATTAACGTTTCCACTTCGGATGTAGGCGATTCAGTTGTGACAGTCGCGATTTTTTGCCCAACGGAACGTGCCATAGAAATAGAACAAAAACTGATTAAAGATTTTATGACAATGTGGTTTGCCGCTAGGCTCAGCGGTAACGTTTTATCAATTCAGAATGAACTTGATGAGAAAAATAATATCGATGATAGTGCCCCCTAATAAAGAGATGATGTCTCGTGCTTACTATTGTCATAAAACTTGCTTAGTTATCGATTGTTTTCATATCCGATAGGTAAAGTGGGGTCACAGCGCTCTTCTCGCTATCTAATCAAAGAGGTCACAGTGTTCACTTTACGGACGGTTCAATTATCTTTTTCTTGGTTGATCGCACTTCTCGTGCTTGTTGCCCCTCACGTTTTGGCGATGTCGGTTGATATTGAAGGAGCAGATGACAGTCGTTTAGAAGAGAATATTGAGACACATATTGGCATCATTGGTGCCCCAGTGGGGTGTGAGCTTACGCCAAACTATCGCCAAACTGTTAAAGAAGCGGTAATTAAAGCGGCTCAAGCAATTGGCTATTATCAGCTTGAAACCTTAAGTATACGTTTATCAAAAGACCAAGAGTGCAGCGAGTTATACCTCTCAGTACGAGCTGGCACGCGTGTAAAAATCAGTCAGCGTCAAATAGAGTTAGTTGGATCTGAAAAGCCAGACACGGTATTGCAAGGCGTTATTGATAAAGCCCAGCTAAAAGAAGGTACTTTCTTAGAGCAAAGTCAGTATGAAAGCCTAAAAAGCAAGCTGTTGTCTACGGCTCAAGTGCGCGGCTATTTTGATGCGAAATTTACCACCCAAGAAATTCGTATCGACTTCGATACTTACTCAGCAAGTATTCACTTAGTCTTTGCTGCAGGTAAGCGGTATGCCTTCGGTAAGCTGCTCATTCCAGAAGACGACAAAGCGCAAGTTCTTATCCAAGAAGTATCTACCTTTAAAGAAGGTGAGCCTTACCACGCAGATAAACTAGCGGAATTTAACCAAAACTTAAAACTCACAGGCTATTTTCAACAAGTTGTGGCGCGTCCGCTCGTCAGTAAAGCACAAGGCGATGAAGTACCCATTGAATTGATTGCCAGCGCCAAGCCCAGAGACACATTTAACATAGGCGGAGGTATTTCTACGGATACTGGCCCCAGCCTTCGATTCAAATGGCAGCGCCCCTGGGTTAACAGCAAGGGGCATAGTTTGTCAGCTGACGCATTTATCTCAAGCCCAGAGCAAAACATCAGTGTGAAGTACAAAGTGCCGCTTGAGGGCCCACTGAATAATTATTTGAGTTATCAAGCGGGCCTTAAAGCCGAAAATGACAATGATACGCAAAGTGAAGTGATTACTCTGGCCATTCAGCGCCATTGGGGCGAGCCTGATAACGATTGGAAACGTATTGGATTCTTACGTTTAGAACAAGAAAAGTTCACTCAGGGAACTGAAGATGAACAAACCACCACGTTATTGTTGCCCGGTGTCACTGTGAGCCGGCGAAGAACGCGCGGTGGGTTAGACCTCAATTGGGGGGATAAACAGCAATACACCCTAGAGGGCGCCACCCAAGAGGTGGTGTCTGATATCGATTTGGTGCGTATCAGTTTGCAATCTAAATGGTTGCGTTCCTATGGAAAACATCGCTTATTCGCTCGGGCAGAATTGGGGGCTATTGCGACCAATGACTTCTCTCAAGTGCCATCGAGTTTGCGCTATTTCGCAGGGGGAGATCAAAGCGTACGAGGATTTGCCCTAAATACATTGTCGCCAGAAGAAGACGATGAATTAACCGGCGGGCAATATTTGAGTGTGGCGAGTATCGAGTATTCCTACCCAGTGACAACCGATTGGCGCTTAGCTGTTTTTACGGATGTGGGTAATGCAAGTGACAAACCATTTAAAGATCTCGCCACCGGTGTTGGCTTAGGCGCTAGCTGGGTTTCACCTGTTGGACCAATACGTTTTTATTTTGCGCGAGGTAATAGTGTGGAAGAAACCACATGGCGCTTTCATTTTTCCATGGGGCCTGCATTATGACGCTATTGAAATATTTAGGCATATTCCTTTGCGTTTTGGTTTTGTTAATTGCTGTAATTGCATCGCCTTGGGGTACAAGAGGCGTGCTGTCCATCACTGATAGCAGTGTAGACGGGTTGGACATCGATTACGATTCAGGCAGTTTGCTTTCTGAGCTGTCGCTCAAAAGGTTAGCATTCTCGACGCCAGATTTAAGCTTGCAGATCAAAAAACTAGCCGTCGATGTTAATTGGTCTTGCGTGGCTACGATGCAAGCATGCCTATCTGAGCTTAGGGCGCAAAGTATTGGCGTTAACGTCACCCCTAGCGAATCGTCTGAGCCCGAAAGTACTGAACCGTTAGGGCGTATCACGCTGCCATTGCCGGTATCCGTGGATCATTTAGACGTGCGTAACATTCGAATCGACGTGGTCAATACAGTAGGTGTAACAATACGGTCTGTATCCAGTGAGCTCAGCATGTTCCGTACTTTGCACATCGACCACTTGGCAGTTAATGGTATTCGCGTTGAGTTACCTGAGGCCAGCCCTGAAGCGAAGTCCACTGATAATCAACCGTTAGACTTGCAAACAATCGCCAATTGGCAATACACGCCGATAACGCTGCCGGCTATTGTGTTTCCAATTGTTATGCGCGGAAATAATTTGGCGCTGGATGACCTAGTGGTTTCTCAAGGCAAAGCGTCGCTTATTGATATCACGAAGCTGCGAGCAACCATTAATATTACCTCTAAATTACTCACGGTGAAAAAGTTGCAGCTAAGCTCTAGCTTAGGGGAGGCAGACTTAACCGCTACCCTGAGTAAGCAATGGCAGCACCAAGCAACGCTGTTGTTCAATACTACTACCAATAGCCCATATCCTATGAACGCTAAGCTGAATCTCAAGGGAAATTTGCAGCACAGCGAACTTAAGCTCAATACCACCGGCTTAGTTGACTTAACGGCCAGTGCTAGCGCTGATTTGCAGTCAAAGCAATTACCTCTTGCTCTTGAGGTCAATTGGCAGCCAGTCGAGTGGCCGATAAAGCAACCACAATTACTGATTGAAGAAGGCCAGCTGACGCTGTCTGGAGATATTAACCAGTATAAATTGGCCTTAGATACCGCCCTCAAAGGCGCTTCAGTCCCCCAATCGACATTGACCGTGCATGCTGCGGGCAACAATCGCCAAGTGCAGCTTACTCGATTGGCCATCGATACCCTTGGGGGGCAAATACAGGCGTCAGGAAATGCCACCCTAGATACCTTAGCAAAATGGCAAAGTCAGCTTCAGTTTACTGATATTCAACCCCAACGCTTTTGGCCCAAACTGGACGCTAATATACAAGGCGAGCTTAGCCTTGACGGGCAATATGATGGCCAAAACATACTGGCCCAGATGCGTGATCTTGTTGCATCTGGCAAATGGTTAGATTATCAGTTAAGTGCTTCTGGCGAAGCGAACTTTGACTCACAAGAAGGGCTTGAAATCCCCAAATTGTTGGTTAAAACAGGTGACAATCAAATCACCCTTGTCGGTTCATTAGAGGCCTTTGAAGACGTACAGGCGCAATTGACTGTCGACGCCCAAGACTTATCTCAGTTGTATGCCTCATTTGCTGGCAGGGCACAGTTTGAAGCGCAAATAGATGGCACAATCTCTGCCCCTGAGGCCAACTTTAGTGGCTCTGCTGATAACATCGATATACCCGATATGCGTATCGCACAACTCTCTACCAAAGGGCAAGTTATTTGGGATGCTCAGAAACAAGCCAACGTCGAATTGCAACTTAGCAATAGCGTTATTAGCCAGCAAAGAATAGCGAATTTAAATGTGGCTTTGAACGGTGATGCACAGGATCACCAACTGAGTTTATCGCTTAATAGCAACATGGCTGACGTCGTGACTAAATTGCACGGAAGTCTGTTGGATAGCCATTGGGATGGCGCGCTAGATGTACTTACCTTTGCCTCAGATGCAGGCCAATTTGATTTAGAGGATGAGGGGCCTAGCATATCCGCTAATTGGGCGACTGATGAATATCGTGTCGCGCCATTCTGTTTATCTGATAACGATGCTCGCGTGTGCATTCGCCTTGCTGAGTATGCAGCCACTGGTGCCCAGTTTGATCTGGCGATTGACGACTTACCCTTAGCTCCATTGCTAAGCGCTAACTTAGCGCAACTACAAAAGATAGATACCGATGCCAAAGTAAACTTAGTGGCTAAAGGCGATTGGGACACAAAAAAACTGCCTATTATTGAAGCTAATATCAGTTTAACGCCCTCAACCTGGACGGTAGAGGGGGCGAGTACACCCCTTGAGTTAGATGTGCTTAACATGCGCGTTAACACCATAGTCGATAAAGTGGACGCTAAAACCGCAGGTAAAAATGACCCACCTCAGCATGTAGTTACGCAGTTGACACTGCAAAGTAAGCAATTAGGCGAGGTGCACTCAAATGTTGACTTGCAATTAAATGACCAAGACAAGCCGCTTTCTGGCCAGTTAACGTTAAGCAATATTACCCTAGGTGCTGCTGCCCAATTTGTACCGCAATTGACTGAACTCGCTGGGCGTATCGATGGCCAAATAGAGATCGGCGGCAACTTAACCGCGCCATTAATCAAAGGAGAGGTGACGTTAATTGAAGGTGCCGTCGCGGGTTCAATGCTGCCATCGCGTATTCATCAGGTTGAGCAAGTTATTACGTTTACTGGGCAGGCGGCGACGCTGAGCGGGCCATTCCAACTGGGCAACGGAGAGGGCCAAATAGACGGTGAGTTCAGTTGGCAAGATACCCCTAGCGCGACAGTGAACGTTAAGGGAGATGAAATGGAAATCGACTATCAGAATATCGTCAGGGCTAAGTTATCGCCTGACATCAATGTGCAATTTGGGGAAGCAGGATTATCGTTTAAAGGAGAAGTCACTTTACCCTACGCCCGTATTAAGGTGAGGGAGTTGCCACCCAGTGCTTTATCACCTTCTAGTGATGTGGTGTTGGTAAATCATGAGCAAGTCGCTAAAGAAAACAGTTTGCCGCTGGATTTATCTCTACAAATTAACATTGACCCAGACAAAAATAATGACGTCAAAGTGGATGCATTTGGTTTGACCTCAGACTTAGAAGGCGCATTGTTATTAACGCAAGCTGGCGAAGTCCTTAATGCTAACGGTGAGCTGAATTTGGTCAATGGTCGCTACCAAGCTTATGGCCAAGATTTGGTGATACGAGAAGGAGAAATTCAATTTAGCGGCCCGATAGATAGCCCATATCTTGCGGTGGAGGCAATTCGAGATCCTAACAAAACCGCAGATGATGTGATTGCAGGCTTGCGAATTCAAGGCAGTGCGTCAGAGCCTCAAGTCAGCGTATTTTCAGATCCAAGTATGGAGCAGCCAGAGGCGCTTTCGTATCTGTTGCGCGGCACTGCAATCAATAGTACTGATGAATCCTCAAGCGACGGGGCACTGGCCAGCGCGTTAATCGGGTTTGGTTTAGGTAAAAGTGAAAACAAAGTGACTAATATCGGGCGCAAACTGGGCGTAGAAGATCTCGCTTTAAATACCAGTGGTACGGGAGACGAAACCAAGCTTTCGGTTTCTGGTTATATCGCGCCTGGTGTGCAAATTCGCTACGGTGTAGGGGTATTTGACTCTGTTTCAGAAGTTGCTCTGCGTTACCAGCTATTGCCAAAACTGTATCTGGAAGCGGTGAGCAGTTTAAACAGCGAGCTGAACTTATATTATCAATTTACTCTTGATGGCAAAGAAGAGTCAAAGCCCGAGTAACTTACAGAAAAAACTAACTATGTTTCGAAACGGGCTAGCATTTTTACCTCAGTAACTGTACTGGATTGGCGCGTAATTTATTCAATAACCCACCGATAACCGTCATTATGAGTCGTTCAAATCATCTGGCGCAGGCTTATGTCATAAAAATTGTGACTTTTTTCGATAGTGTTACGTCTACTGATGATAAGTGTGTCGTTGTCTATTGTTTTTCATATTTTGTATTTTCATATCATCATTATCTAGCGCATTTTGGATAGGAGTCACCATGGCTGAATTATTACCCGAGTTGATTGAAGAAGTTGTATCGGCTCCAGAGCGCGGTGAACAAGATAATGTAGTGGCACTTGTAGCGGCGCAAGACACCGATGATGTGGCATTACTGTTAGAGTCTTTACCCCTAGAACAGCGCCTAAAAGTGTGGGAAGGAATACCCAAACGACGTCGACTCGATGTGCTGGTTGCCATGCGCGGGGATCCTCGCGAGACGTTAATTGCCGCCACTGATGTAAGTGAGTGGGAAGCCATTTTCTTTGAGGTGGACGCTGAGCAATTACTCGAGTTGTCAGATTCATTGCCCAATGCATTGGTTGATAAAGCGCTGGATGCCATGGATAAGCAACAGCGCCAGTATTTCACTGACGCGAGCCAATTTAGTGATGATGAAATTGGCCACTGGCTTAGCCAGGACCCACTTGTGCTGCCTTTAAACGCCAAAGTACGAGATGCACTGCGTTTGATTCGCCGAGATGTGCCAACCCATGCTGACACCATCTTCTTGGTTAACCGTGCAGGTCAATTTTCAGAAGCTGTAAAGTTAACCAACGTCATGGGGCTACCCGAGCATGTGCCCTTGGTGGATTTATCAGAAGAGGTATTCGATACCATCAACGCGAGTGACGAGCTAACCACGGCATCCTTGATGGTTCAACGTTCCGGCTTTGCTTCATTGCCGGTTGTGGATGAACAAAACAAAGTGCTGGGTCGTTTAGACATTTCCACCGCGAGTGAGCTACTGAATGAATTTTATGAGCGCCAAATTATGGCGACGGCAGGTATGGATGAAGACGAAGATTTGTTCTCGTCGGTACCTAAGAGCGCAAAGAACCGAGCGGTTTGGTTAGGTATCAACCTACTGACGGCATTTTTAGCCTCAGGTTTTATCGGGATGTTCGAGGCAACATTACAACAGGTGGTGGCGCTAGCGGTTCTCATGCCAATTGTGGCGAGTATGGGGGGCATAGCAGGTAGCCAAACCCTGACTTTAATGATACGCGGCCTTGCCTTAGGGCAAGTCACTGGCTCTAACGTGAAAGCCTTACTTAAGAAAGAGTTGAGTGTCGGGGGCTTAAACGGTGTGGTGTGGGCATTGGTGATTGGCTGTATCGCATATTTTTGGTTTTCAGACGCAATGCTCGGATTGGTGATTTGCTTAGCGATTTTATTAAATATCATTGCCGCCGCAGCGGCTGGAGTCGTGGTGCCTATGGTGTTGAACAAGTTCAACATCGACCCAGCGTTATCGGGATCAGTGATTCTAACGACGGTCACAGATATTGTAGGGTTTGTCGCATTTCTTGGTTTGGGGACCTTGTTCCTAATGTGATTTAAGTGAAAGCACAGCCTAGGACGGAGCAATTATACAATGTGTAATTTTTTCGTAGCCCACTGCAAAACCTACAAGGATAAGGGGAACGAAGAATAGTTGAGCACCACAGGGCAGGGCTTATGGACAAGTTCAGATGTTGGCACGTATGTCGCTTACTACACCCAGCCGAAGGAGCATTAACTCCTTCGTTTATCCGTTTTAAAGGAAGTGTGTATGTTGACTTGGGCCCTAACATTTTTTGTACTTGGCGTAATAGCGGCCGTTTTTGGTTTTGGTGGAGTGATTGGCGTCGCAGCCAGTATTGCAAAAGTGATTTTTTTATTGTGCGTCGCGTTTGTCGTGCTCTTCAGTGTGTTGGCATTTAAACAGCATAAGCGGCATAAGTAGTCATTAACATGAGCGCCATTTTGGACTCTAATATTCGGCCTGTTTTGGCTTGCCAAGATGAGCTGCTAGCGGCGCTAATGCTCGAAAATGACTGTTTTTAATAAACAAATCAGAGTTTTACTCTTGGCATCATTATCGCATTAGCTATGTTTTGAAGGTCTAATGCAAATGTGTGAGGCAGCGATGAAAAAGATATTACAAAGCATAACCCTGATTGCCATCTTCAGTACCGCCAGTGTTGGCGCCTCAGCCGGTAACTACTGGAAAGCGAGTGCGCTTGATGGTTGGATTGATGGTTACGTAGAAGCCACCTTGTTGCTAAATGGCAACTTGGATGCAACTGGCATTGATACGGACGTTGACAATGGCTCGGTGACCCTACGAGGTAAGGTGGAAACAGACTTAGATAAAGCCTTGGCGCAAGAATTAGTCATTGGTGTTGAGGGTGTGACTGGGGTAGAAAACATGCTTACGGTGTTTTCACCGGGAAAGAATGAAGACAGCGAAGTGCAGGCTAAGCTAACCGATAACAAAGTTGCTACTGTAGTCAAAACCCGTCTACTGGCGGCACCGGATATCAGCAGCACCGAAATTGACGTAAATAGCACTAAAGGTGTGGTCGTGTTGCAAGGGCAGGTGAAAAATGACGCTGAAAAGCAACGAGCGGTTGATATCGCTCAAGAGGCCATCGATGTAGAAAAAGTGGTGAGCAAGTTAAAAGTTAGCGAATAAATCATTGCACGCGCTGTAGCATCTGACGTGACAATGCTCAAAAATTATAAATGTAGTAAGAGGTATTATGATGGATAAGCACAATAAGAATGCATACTTTAACTGGTTCGAAAAAGTAGACAAGCCTGAGTCCAATGAATCGGAGCTTGTTGAGCGTTTAGTTGAGGAAAATACTCTGCTAAAAAAAATACTCATGCAAAAACAGCAGGAGGGTATTGAAACTGCTGTTTGATTATTGAACAATGAAGCGTCTTTCATGTCGATTAGGTGCTGTGGCAATTTGCGAGTTAAGCACCTAGCTGACCAAAACCCAGAGCCGCAATGCAAAATCCAGAGAGTGCAAATGTTCTAAAACAAACGTTGCTGGTGGTAGATAACCCCGGCGAAATGTTAAAAGCACTCACCCGCCAATTTTCAACATCATTCCATTTGCTCGTGTGTAATGACAATGAAGAGGTACTCAAGTTAGCGCTAAATGCACCTATCGACTTAGTATTGATCAGAGTATCTCCCCGTGACAGCGACTGGCTTCTCATTTGTACTCGTTTGAAACAGCACCCCCTAACCATAGATATTCCGCTTATCTTGTATGGTAAAGATACGCCCAAATCCTTAATTTTATCTGGACTAGAAGCGGGTGCATTAGACTTCGTTGAGCTGCCAACCGATATTCCCATGCTCAACATCAAGATCCGAAATCATATGCAGGTATCGGCTAAGCTTCGTACGCTGGCGCTTATCTCCTGTACCGATGGGCTGACTGGTGTACCTAACCGCATGCAGCTCGACACCACCTACAACCGGTTTTGGTACGCAGCTATTCGAGGGCAACATGAGCTGTCAGTGCTAATGATTGATATTGATTTTTTCAAGGGATTTAATGATACCTATGGTCATGTAGCGGGTGACGAATGTTTAAAGAAGGTTGCCACTACCATTGAAGCGAGTTTGCAGCGTGAGAGTGATGCTATGGGGCGCTATGGCGGCGAAGAGTTCCTAGTACTGTTACCTTTCACCGATAAAGTAGGCGCGCAAAAAATAGCTGAAATGATATTACGCAATATTGAAGCGCTAGATATAAAAAACAAGGCGTCTACTGTTAATGGTAAGGTCACTGTGAGTGTCGGTGCGGCAACACTCAAGCTCCATGACATTAACGACCACACCTTTAATCACCCTGAATTTCTAGTTGAGCAAGCCGACAGGTGTCTTTATCAAGCTAAGAAACAGGGCCGCAACCGGCTTGTGAGTTAGTCATACCCCTTCCAATAAATACGTGCCCTGTGAGAATTCCCCCAGCGGATTTTGAACAAGGCGTTGGTATAAGAAGGCTCATTTAAAGCACATAAAAAAAGCGCCATGTTGGCGCTTTCTAGTGTCGCTTTCAGATTTTAAACCCTAATCTTTATTGCTCACGAGCAATGGCGCGATAAGCAATGTCGTCACGATAGAACATGCCATTCCAGCTGATGCTCTTGGCCAGTTCATAAGCACGTTGTTGTGCCTCAGTGACGCTTTCGCCTAAGGCTGTTGCGCACAATACGCGCCCACCGTTTGTCGTTACATTACCGTTGACATCTTTCGTACCAGCGTGAAAAACCTTAGCCACGTCGCTTTCATTTTGGTTTAAACCAGAAATCACGTCGCCTTTTTTATAAGCTTGCGGATAACCACCTGCGGCGAGTACCACGCCCACAGCAGCTCTAGGGTCAAACTTGGCAGTGGCTTGGTCTAACTTACCGTCAACGGCAAGCTGCACTAACTCAACGAGGTCAGACTGCAAGCGCATCATGATGGGCTGTGTTTCAGGATCCCCAAATCGGCAGTTATATTCAATCACCTTAGGTGTGCCATCGGCCATGATCATCAAGCCCGCATATAAGAAGCCGTGGTAATCGTTACCTTCGCTTGCCATACCTTGTACCGTAGGGTAGATCACTTCATCCATCACGCGTCGGTGAATTTCATCGGTCACAACGGGGGCTGGTGAATACGCGCCCATGCCACCTGTGTTTGGCCCTGTGTCGCCATTGCCCACACGTTTGTGATCTTGGCTGGTGGCAAATGGTAATACATTTTTGCCGTCAACCATGACAATAAAGCTAGCTTCTTCACCATCCAAGAACTCTTCAATGACAACACGACTGCCTGCTTCGCCAAAGGCATTGCCCGCCAGCATATCGCGCACTGCATCTTCGGCTTCATCTAAGGTCATCGCGACAATCACACCCTTGCCTGCGGCTAGGCCATCAGCTTTTATCACGATAGGAGCGCCTATTTGTTGCAAATAGGCTAAGGCGGGCTCAATCTCAGTGAAATTTTGATATTCAGCTGTAGGGATCTTATGACGCGCTAAAAAATCTTTAGTGAATGCTTTTGAACCTTCAAGCTGCGCAGCGGCTTTACTCGGGCCGAAAATCGCTAAACTTTCGGCTTGAAATGCATCTACCACGCCCAACACAAGTGGTACTTCTGGGCCCACTATGGTTAAAGCAATCGCATTTTGTTTGGCAAAAGTGACCAGCGCGCTGATATCTTCAACGTCGATGGCAACATTCTCGAGTTTTGGCTCAAGGGCCGTTCCTGCATTACCTGGGGCAACATAAACTTGGCTTACACCGTTTGATTGTGCTGCTTTATAAGCTAGAGCATGCTCGCGGCCACCGCCGCCAATTATCAATACTTTCATGAGATCCGCTTTAGAAAATGGGTTAACAAATAGGGCTATTTATCAAAACGCCGCTCAATAAGGCGGCGTTTTGAATGGCTAATCGCTAGCCTAATACAGGTTTATTTTACGAACTTTAAGGTCATACGATTGCTCTCGCCAATCTTCAGGTACTTACCTTCGTCCTTCTCGCCTAAACGTAAGCTCGGGGGTAAGGTCCACACGCCTTTTTCGTGTTCGCCGCTATCTAATTTATTGGCGTTGATTTCACTTTGACCTGCTAGGGTAAATCCAGCTTTTTCAGCAAGAGCGATAACATATGACTGTTTCATGTAGCCGGAGCTTTGTTGCAACGCGCTGCTTTGTGATTCGCGTAAGCTATGCTCAACCACACCAAGCACACCGCCGACCTTTAAAGCTTTGTAAAAAGCTTTAAAGGCGTTTTCTACGCCTTCATCACCGTCTTGCATGTACCAGTTATGAATATTGCGAAAGGTGAGCACGCGGTCAAGGGATTCAGCTGGCGCAAAATCAGTGGCTTTCATTGGATGAAAGGTGGTGACCTTAACGTTTTGATAGCTTTTTAATGCAGTTATTTTCTGCTCAAATTGTTCACGAGATTTTTTATAAAACTCGTTGGTGTTCTCATCCACATAAAAGTGTGCAGCGTAAAACTGGCCCTTTTCCTTTAATAGCGGAGCAAGAATATTACTGTACCAACCACCACCAGGTGAAATCTCGGCTACAGCCATGTCTTCCTGAACTTCAAAGAAGCGAAGAGTTTGCTGCGGATGACGGTATTCGTCACGTAAACGTTGTTCGGTAGGGCGTCCTTCATCGGCTAGAGCATCGATAAGGGCATCAGCTTGAGCAAAAGAAGAAGCTAAGAACGTAATAGAACAAACTAACTGCGTAGCGCGCTTAAACATGAGCAAATCCTGTAATGAGTCTTTAAACGGACCTAGTGTAGCGTTTTTTTACGCAACACTAAATATCAAGTAGCTTAAACCTAAGCCGTAAATCTGCTCAAATCAGCGAAGAGCGATGGAGTAAACACCGCGCTTCGCTTGCGATTAATGCAGACAATTAATGGCGGAAGTGACGCATACCAGTGAATACCATAGCGATACCATGTTCATCCGCTGCGGCGATAACTTCATTATCACGCATAGAACCTCCGGGCTGAATGACAGCGCTGATCCCAGCTGCTGCGGCGGCATCAATACCGTCACGGAACGGGAAGAACGCGTCAGAAGCCATTACCGAACCTTCTACTTGCAAACCTTCATCAGCCGCTTTAATACCCGCGATTTTGGCTGAGTAAACTCGGCTCATTTGGCCTGCGCCTACACCGATCGTCATGCTGTTTTTGCAATATACAATCGCGTTAGATTTAACGTATTTAGCGACTTTCCAGGTAAACATTAAGTCTTTTAACTGCTGCTCGGTCGGTTGCACTTTGGTGACAACCGTTAAGTCTTCCATGTCAACCATGCCAAAATCACGCTCTTGCACTAATAAACCGCCGTTGACACGTTTGAAGTCGTAACCGTCAGTTAACTGGCCTTGCCAATCACCGCAGGCTAAAAGGCGAACATTCTTTTTAGCCGCAACGATGGCAACGGCTTCATCGTTAACGCTAGGAGCAATGATCACTTCTACGAACTGGCGGTCGACAATAGCTTGCGCCGTTGGGCCATCTAATTCACGGTTAAACGCAATGATGCCGCCGAATGCAGAGGTAGGGTCTGTTTGGTAAGCGCGGTTGTAAGCTTCAAGTATGTTCTCGCCCAGGGCTACTCCGCAGGGGTTAGCATGCTTAACGATAACGCACGCAGGCTCTGCGAATTCCTTCACGCACTCTAATGCAGAGTCGGTGTCAGCGATGTTATTAAACGACAGCTCTTTGCCTTGTAACTGAGTAGCGGTCGAAACAGACGCTTCTTGAACGTTGTTTTCTACGTAGAATGCAGCGTCTTGATGGCTGTTTTCGCCGTAGCGTAAATCTTGCTTTTTACTCATTTGTACATTGAATGTACGGGGGAATGCACTGTGTACATGGCCGCAATCATCAGCACAGTCGTCTGAACACTCATCAGCGCGGCTGTCAGATTCGATCATGGTGCCGAAGTAGTTGGCGATCATGCCGTCATATTCGGCGGTGTGTTCAAATGCGGCGATAGCTAAATCGAAACGCGTATTGGCTGTTACTGAGCCATTATTGGCTAGCATCTGCTCGGTGACACGGGCATAGTCTTTGGCGTTGACGACTATCGTTACGTCATTATGGTTTTTGGCTGCTGCGCGTACCATAGTTGGGCCGCCGATATCGATGTTTTCAATCGCATCTTCAAGGCTGCAGTCGTCATTGGCAACGGTGGCAGCAAAAGGATAAAGATTCACCACAACTAAATCGATAGGTTGAATGTTGTTTTCAGCCATCACTGCTTCATCTTGGCCGCGACGCGCAAGAATGCCGCCGTGAATTTTGGGATGCAGGGTTTTTACACGGCCGTCCATGATTTCAGGATGACCAGTATAAGCAGATGCTTCGATAACAGTTAGCCCGTGGTCTGCTAATAATTTGGCTGTACCACCGGTCGATAAAAGCTCAACGCCTTGCTCGGCTAAGAAAGTGGCAAATTCTACAATGCCAGTTTTGTCAGAAACGCTTAATAAAGCGCGGCGAATAGGTTTTTGAGTCGTCATAGTGTGTTTATCTTCTAAAAAGGATTAACAATGATGCTAGGGGCGCGAAGTATAGCGCATACAAAAAGAGCACCCTAGGGTGCTCTTTCATTTTTTTACTTAGTTCATGCCGTACTGTTTAAGCTTCTTGCGTAGCGTGCCACGGTTGATGCCTAACATGATTGACGCGCGAGTTTGGTTTCCGCGGGTGAAAGTCATGATTTCTTCTAACATTGGCGCTTCAACTTCGGCCATTACTAGTTCGTACAAATTTTCGATATCTGTGTTGTCTAGTTGCTTAAGGTACTTATTCACTGCTTGTTTTACAGAGTCACGTAAAGGCTTCTGCGCCTGTGTTTGTGAAGGAGTCGTTACCGTAGTGGTAAAAGGAGAAGTTACATTTTGCTCGAACATATACAATCTTGCTCTTTAGTTAGTCATCGTTAGGCAGCAGGTGATACGAGATGAGTCGTAGGTTCGCCTGCCAAGTGGTCAAAATAATGTGCCAATGAATCAAGTTGCTCTGCAGCATCATCAATCGCATTGAACCTGGCTCGGAATTGCCGCTCACGGTCATGTTCCGCTAAATACCAACCCACATGTTTGCGAGCTATCCGCGCTCCCTTAAATTCACCGTAAAATTGGTGAACATTGGCTACGTGCGCTAATAATACGTCGCGCACTTCACCTAATGGGGGCGAAGGCAGTATTTCGCCAGTTTGCAGAAAATGTTGAATTTGGCGAAATATCCAAGGGTTACCTTGGGCACCTCGGCCTATCATCAACGCATCTGCATTGGTGTATTCCAACACGTGTTTTGCACTGTGCACGCAGGTAATATCACCGTTGGCAACGACGGGTATCGACACAGCCTGTTTAATGGCTTTAATGGTGTCGTACTCAGCGTTACCTTTGTACATACAGGCCCGGGTGCGACCATGAACTGCTAAAGACTGAATGCCGTTTTGTTCGGCGATCTTTGCAATTTGCACCCCGTTGCGATTGTCCGTATTCCAACCTGTGCGTATTTTTAACGTTACCGGAACCTGCACCGCTTCGACCACAGATTGAACTATTCGCTCAACCAATTGTGGATCTTGCAATAACGCAGAGCCCGCCAACTTCTTATTTACCTTCTTAGCCGGACACCCCATGTTGATATCAACAATTTGGGCACCGTTGTCCACGTTAAACTGTGCCGCTTGAGCCATTAATAATGGATCAGCGCCAGCAATCTGAACCGCGCGGATCCCTTTTTCGCCTACATGATCCATACGTTGCTTGGATTTACTTGACCGCCATACATCAGGATTAGACGACAGCATTTCAGATACCACCAAACCTGCACCCATGCGTTTGCATAATTGCCGGAAAGGCCTATCTGTCACACCTGCCATAGGCGCCAGAATCAAATTGTTTTCAAGCTTGTAAGGACCAATCTGCATAATTCAAAACGCGAAATCGCGCAAAAACTGTCCGGTTTGCAAAAAAGGGCGGCAAGTTTACGGTTTTTTTACAGACTTGAAAAGGCTATATTTTGAACAAATTGTCAGTTTTTTTGACGTTTTGGGCTTGACACTTATAGAACATAGCAAATTTCACATGTCCTCACTTTATGCTGGGTGATATCTGAGCAGCTGTGTAAATTAAATGTAGCCGAACTGGCAGGGATGTTACACAGAAACCCTACCATTACTGGGGTTAAGAGGGGGTGTTAACAGAAGCAAGATAAGACTGAGAGAGGATCGAAAACAAACTAGAACTTAATTTTTCCCGTGAGCATGTCTTTAAACATCACCCAGTCTCCTAGGAAGCTATAAAAAGGGTAGGTAAAGGTGGCTGGTCTATTGTGTTCGTAAAAGAAGTGCCCGACCCAAGCGAAACCATAGCCTAATACAGGGATAAGCCACAGCAGGGCAAATTGAGCATTTAGCACTGCGTATATAATGGTAAATATAATCAAGCTTGAACCTACAAAGTGTAAGCGACGGCAAACCGTGTCTTGATGTTCACTCAGGTAATAAGGATAAAAATCAGCAAAGCTTTGGTATTTCTTGGACATGGGGTTTCCCCTTCACTATGTGTTCTAATAAACTAGACGTTAGCACGGGCAATAATGGGAAGATTGTCTAATAGGCGACAGTCTTGCTTTTTTCAAAGGCAGAAAACGGCTTGAGTTTGGCGTAAACGACCCCACCATTTGTTCATCATCAGCATAAGAGATTTAACATGCAAAATAGCGTAGATATTACCATTGAGAATTTTCAGCAAGTCATCTTACAAGAATCCGCCACCAAATTGGTTATGGTTGAGTTTTGGGCCCAAGGTTATGAGCCTAGTGAGCAACTAGCGCCAGTATTGCAAGCGATTGCGAGCAAACAAGGTGAAAATCTATTGCATGCTCGAGTGGATTGTCAGGCACAGCCAGATATTACGGCGCAATTTGGCGTGCAAAACTTGCCCACGGTTATGTTGATTAAAGATGGGCAACCTGTTGACGGCTTCGCCGGTGTTGAAAGTGAAGCGAATATTCAAGCCATGTTAGATAAACACTTGCCTAAGCCTCAAGACGAATTATTTGCCCAAGCCACTGCCATGGCAGAGCAAGCTAATTACCAAGAAGCGTTTACCCTTGTAAAGCAGGCGTTCGATTTGGACCCTAACCGCGCTGATATTAAGTTGTTATTGGCGGATTGCCAAGTAGAAGTAGGCCAGGTGAATCAAGCCAAGGAATTATTAGCGACCATTGGCTTGGTGGACCAAGACGGATATTACCGTGCTATTTTAGGTAAAATTGAATTGGCCGAGCAAGCCGCTGAGTCCCCCGAAATTATTGCTTTGCAACAAGCACTGGAAAGTGACCCAGACAACTTAGATTTAAAAGTAAAATTAGCAGTACAATTGCGTCAAGCCAATCAGATCGAAGAAGCATTGGGCTTAATGCACTCTGTATTGCTAAAAGACCTGAACTTTCAAGATGCTAAAAAATTAATGCTAGATATGATCAACGCGCTGCCAGATGGAGAGCCTCTTAAATCTCAATATCGCCGTAAGGTGTATAGTCTGCTTTATTAACGATAAATGACTTCAAGCGCGCATCTCAATGTGCGCGTTTAAAAGCAGGTAAATTCAATAATACCAAGGCCATTCCTTGGTATTTTTTTATTTGTTTTTCACCGCACTACAGGTATTTCAGGACATATTGCGGGCCTAGCATTGACTAAAAGCCTGTTTTACAAATTCGAAGAAGGCTTCGGCTTTACGAGTCGCTAAACTATTTTGCGGGCGTAAAAACCAGACTGGTGCCTCTGGCGAAGCAAGTACGTTGGGCAATACCTCTACTAATTTCCCCTCTTGGATGCAGCGCTTAATCGCAATTTCTGATTTTATGCCAATGCCGTGACCCGCCCGCAGCGCTTGGGTCATATTGTCAGAATTAGAAATCGTAAACCGAGTTTTAGTATTCAAGGCAAATACGCTGCCATCATTATGTAAAAGTTTAAGCTGTTTTTGCCATGGCAGGGCGACAAAACGGTGCTCGGTGAGTGCTTGTACGTCAGAAATAGGTGGGTGTTGTGCTAGGTAATGGGGCGAAGCACATAAGATCCGCTTGTTGTTAACTATTTTACGCGCCAGTAATCCTGAGTTTGCTAAGGTGCCCACCCGAATCGCAACGTCTTGGGCATCGTCCACTACATTGACGAACTGATCGGTCACCAGAAAATCTAAAATAACGTCAGGGTATTGCTGCTCAAACTTGACGAGGTTAGGCAGGATATAAATTGAAAATATCCAAGGTGGCAGTGTCACCCGCAATCGCCCACTGATCGCACTGTCTCTGGCGCCAATGGCAAACTCGGCATCATACAGGGCAGCTAAAATATCTCCCACACGTTGATAAAACTCTTCCCCTTCGGCGGAAGGGCGCACATTACGACTATCTCTAAATATTAAAACCGTGCCCAGAATGCGTTCAAGTTTAGACAGCCTGTGGCTGACTGTGGCAGGGGATATGTTTAAAGCGCTGGCCGCAGAAACCACGCCTTTGTTTTCTACTATGGCAATAAAGGTTTCTAATTCGTTGATTGTGTACATAAAGTGGGGCCGATCTTTACTGATTCGAAAATATTAAACCATGCTTTCGGTTTTACCTGCTAGGTTTTAATTTGTCTAACCCCATATCTTACCCATACATAGTTAACGCCGTATTTTAAGCAGGAGATAATCATGTCGCTACAGGCGCAAATAGCCGAATACGAAAAACAGAAAAATGCCACCGCGCCCAAGGACGTATTAAACGTTATGGCCTTAGCCACCAGTGATTTGATGGCAACGGATATTTCTTCTGATGCTTTACAAGTGGGGGATTACGCGCCTGATTTTAGTTTGCCAAATGTACATGGTGAGCTCGTCACCTTAGCTGAAATGTTGGCCCACGGGCCCGTGGTGTTAAATTTCTATCGCGGTGGTTGGTGTCCTTATTGCAACTACGAGCTTCGAGCATTTGAAGAAGTGCTGGAACGCATCGAAGATTTAGGGGCACAGTTGGTGGCAGTGTCACCCGAAACGCCAGATAACTCACTCACCACCAAAGATAAAAACGAGTTGTCTTACGCTGTATTGTCAGATGTGGGCAACAATGTGACGAATGACTACGGTCTGGTATTTAGCCTAGACGAGCGCTTACGGCCAATTTATTCGCATTCAGGAGTGGATCTTCCCGCTTTTAATGGTGATGACACCTTCAATTTGCCCATGCCTGCAACGTATGTCATCAATCAAAGCGGTCAAATTGTGTATGCGTTCGTATCTGAAGATTACACTAAGCGCTCAGAGCCATCTGAGGTCTTGAAAATTTTAACCACACTTGATAACTAAGCAGAGTACCCATTTATGCACTTATTTATGCGCTTATATATACCTTTCGCAAAACGAAAGCGGTTGATCACGTTAACCTTTCTTTTCTTTTCACTATTAGGAGCGAACTTTATGGCTCATGCGGCCCCAAAACCTAAAGTTATTATTTTCGATGTAAACGAAACCCTTCTCGATTTAGAAACCATGCGCACCTCAGTCGGTAAGGCCTTAGATGGTCAAGAAGAGCTAACAACTTTATGGTTTTCAACCATGTTGCATCATTCGCTAGTGACCACAGTAACCGGTGACTACCAAGACTTTGGTAAAATTGGCGTAGCGGCGTTAATGATGGTGGCGCAAAACAACAATATCGACATTACCGAAGAGCAAGCTGTAACCGCGATTAAAACGCCCTTACTATCTCTGCCCGCTCACCCTGATGTTAAAGCGGGGTTGACTGCCCTTAAAGCGCAAGGATTCAAGATTGTCAGTTTGACTAACTCGTCTAACAAAGGTGTTGAGACCCAGTTCAAAAATGCGGGTTTAACGGATTATTTCGATAAGCGCATGAGCATTGAAGACATTAAAGTTTACAAACCTGATCTGCGTTCATATGCATGGGCACTTGAACAACTGAATATTAAACCTGAAGAGGCGCTAATGGTTGCTGCCCACGGTTGGGATGTCGCCGGCGCTAAAGCGGCAGGGTTACAAACCGCTTTTGTAGCGCGCCCAGGCAAAGCGCTTTATCCGTTGGCACAAGAGCCAGACTATATCGTAAAAGATTTGAGCGAATTGGTTGAAATACTAAAGTAAGCTGATGTCATGACGTCAGGTGTTTGTTTGTGAATACCTGCAGACAAAAAATGCTTTTCAAGCCCTCGAATGCCTCGCCGTATTCAAGGGCTTTTTGTTTGTATTATTCGGTTTTGAGTTTTCATCATAAAAATTGTCTTTATACTCGATGTAGGTCAAAACAAAGAATAATAATAACATGCGCAAAATATTTGTGATGCTACTGGTAGTGGTTGTTGGGCTATTGCTCTGGCTTGGGGTGTGTTTATTACAAGACAGCCGAAGCACAGGCTTAGCTATTTTCAATAACACACTCAAGCTGATTGACCCCATCACAGTCAATCATGATATTGCCTTTGGCGATGAGCCATGGCAAACATTAGATGTGTACCCCAGTGACAATTCGCACCCTGTGGCACCGGTTATCGTATTTATTCACGGTGGAGGTTGGAATTGGGGAAACAAGTCTATGTATTATTTCGTCGCTCATGCCTTTGTTGCACGCGGCTACACAGTCGTTATTCCTGACTATATTAAATATCCTGAAGGGCACTTCCCCCAGTTCATTGAAGATGGCGCAAAAACACTTGCTTGGGTAAAAGAGAATATTTCCCGCTATAACGGTAACCCGCAACAAATTTATCTTGCAGGGCATTCAGCTGGGGCACACACCGGCGCGCTATTGATGACGGACAAACACTATTTGACTGACGTTGGCATAACTGTGGGGGATATCAGCGGCTTTGCAGGCATAGCTGGGCCTTATGCATTTACCCCAGATTCACCAGAATACATAGCCACCTTCGGTGAAGAGAATTTTCACACAATGAAAGCCACTAGCCATGTTGATGGCGACGAGCCACCCATGTTGCTATTACATGCAATGGGTGACAACGCAGTGGGTGAATTCAATCAACAACAGCTAGCACAAGCCTTGCGTGATGCAAATCGGCCAGTGCAGACACGGCTTTACGGTGAAGAGATTAATCACATCAACATATTATTAAAACTGCATCCTTGGTTTGCAGGTAGCGTCGATACTGGGCATGACTTAGACGAGTTTTTTCAATTGCTCAGTGCACAGCAATTTAACGAGCTACGGCCTACCCACCAAGGGGCCAATTAACAGAAGTATTTAACCGAAATAGGTAACGTATTGGGCATTGAATATTACGATGACGAGATTGGTCATCAACACCCTTTAGCCAGTGAAGCTTGCTGGGAGAGCATAAGGTTCGAACAGTGCAGGTTCGAAAAGCTTGATTTGAGGGAAGGGCAATGGCGCTTTTGTGTATTTGATGAATGTGAATTTGTCGATTGTGATTTGTCGCTGCTGGCATTGAACAATAGCCAGTTTCACAGTGCCATTTTTATCCGCTGTAAATTATTGGCAGTTGACTGGACGCAAGCAGATTGGACTAGTCATTTGGGAAACCCGCCAAAATTTAAAGACTGCATACTCAACTCCGGCTCTTTTTTTGGCTTGGCTCTGGGGGCTATACAGCTTATTGATTGCAAAGTGCATGATGTCGACTTTACCCAAGCCAGTTTGCGTAAAGCGCGTTTTGTAGGCAGTGAGCTAGATCAAAGCCGCTTTCATAATACGACTTTGACTTCAGCTGATTTCACCCAAGCCCAGGGTTATCAAATAGATTTAAGGCAAAATCGTGTAGATAAGGCTCGTTTCTCTCGCATTGAAGCGTTGGGGCTGTTAGCTACATTAGGGATTGAGTTAGTAGACTAAAGTTTGCATTTTGTGAGTTGAGCTAACAGTATCCGTGCCATCTGCCATCTGCCATCTCATTCATGAAACGAGCCCTATGCAAGTTCAAGCAACTCACGCTTCTTCAATGGCAAAGCGATATTAGACTAATGGACAGGGCCTTCTATTTACATTCAAAGATTGGTGCAAATCATTTAGGGAAAGCCTGATTTAAACAAGCCGGCTCAACAAACGTCTCATCCAATGTAGTTAAATCCATCAGACTGCTGATCCGTTGTGGCCATCTACGTGTTACCGCATGGCTCGGCGAAATCGGCATTGATAGCACCGAGATTGATACGTTGCTGCGTAGTCAGGAAAGCGCGTTAACCGTTCTACGACAGTGTCCCTAAAACACACCACGCATATCTCAATATACTGGTGTCGTTAACAGCGACCTTCTTAGGCTTCTACATACATTGTCTAATCGTTAACCATTTTAGGTTGTGTTACTTTCTGCGCCTTAGAGATGGGAGCTTATTTTATGTAGCAACAAGGCATAGAAAATATTCCATTACACCGTCAGTAGTTTTTATCTGACGTGTGTAAAAAACTCTCAATTTTTCAGGAAGATACAGGCCTATTGATGATGAATAATAGGTAAGATAAGCAGTGAAGCAGTCGTTTATTTTTCTTTATCTTTATGATTCAAAACAGATTTTTAATTGGTGAACTCCTTATATAGCTTTCTGGCTTTAAAGGGTATCGATATTGCAAATACTGTTTTAGCGCAAGACCTAAGGTCTTGTTTAACTATTAATTTTAAAGAGAGAAACCATGAAAACCTTATTGTCATTGACCACAGTAATCACTTTAGCCGCTGGTGGCTTTTTATTGAATGCGCAGGCTGACGAGAGTGTTTCCACCCCAAATTCCGCAGCAATGTCGGTGATGCCTGTTGAGCTACATCAGTTAGAGGCAAAATTGACCGGCATGCAATATGACCTGTCAGACCGTAATACCAAATTGCGTGTTCAACGCGCCGCTTATTATTTTGGAATAGCGCGTAAACATGCCGACTCAGGTTGGAGTAAAATGGCTGTTGAACAAGCAACGCGCGGTTTGTCATTGCTTGAGTTAAGTAATATGCAGTACTTGCAAAGCGCTAACGTGCAAATGTAGTTTTCGCTAGCTTTCGCTAGCTTTCGCTAGCTTTCGCTAGCTTTCTGGCTGCGAGCATCAAGCGCAGCCTCGCCGTGTTATCTTTTTAGTTAGCATGCGCTTCGCTCAATCATTTACCTGCAGCTACCACTAGGTTTACAACGAGCGCATCAAACATGCTCCGCTCAGCAATATTCTCGCTATCCGCGATCTTCAACTCTGGTCTTCTGGAAGCTAGGTCTTTCATATACAATTCAATGGCATGTGATGTGTAGACCCAATCTTTTGACCTTCATGACCTAACTGGAAAAACGATGCATCTACGATCCCGCTATTTAATGATTATTATGTGCTTTATCACCACCCTAGCAAATGCTGCTCGCTCGCCCTTCGAATTAGCAGGCAACAGCATTCCTGCAGGTGAGCAGCGTTCATTTTTTGCCAACGTTACGGATACTGATATGCAGGTCCCGATCACCGTTTTCCATGGGGTTGACTCAGGCCCGGTCTTGACCTTTTCTGCCGGAACACATGGCGACGAATTCCCAGCAATCACAGCCCTACAACGTTTGCGCTCAGAGGTTGACCCAGCTGTACTCAAAGGAACGCTCATTCTTGTGCATGCGGCAAATTTGCCTGCGCTTCACCAATACGGCCTAAGCGCTCTGCATCCAAATGACAAAAAGAATCTAAATCGGGAGTTTCCTGGCAACGCCAAAGGTTCTGATACAGAGCGTCTTGCGCATTTTTTAACAGAAGAGATCATCGGCAATAGTGACTATCTTGCTGACTTGCATTCAGGGAGCGCATATCAGCAACTATGGCCGCATATATACGCGCCCTTCGTGGGTGATAAAGCACTAGATGCTCGCACTCTGGCCTGGGCCAAAGCCTCCGGTATGCGTCATATCATTTTATACGGTGACCGCCCAAGAGATCCCGCCAATTCAATTAGTTACCCGAATACAGCAATGACACGTGGCAAGCCCGGCCTGACGCTAGAGATAGGTGATCGTGGCCATAACGAAGAAGTAGACGTGCTGGCATATCTTGATGCACTGCGCCGTCTAATTGCGGGTATCGACATGCTTCCCAGCACCTTACCTGCTTCAGAAGGTCAAACTATTTACGAACAACTTGTCGAAGTAGAAACCCCAGTAAAAGGCTTTTTTGAGTCTAAGTGTGAAATTGGCGAATTCGTGCACAAAGGGGCGCTACTAGGGATAGTGCGCGATTACTTTGGTGAACCTATCGCTGAGCTTCGGGCGCCAAACCGCGGTGTGGTGTTGATGCTTCAAAACGCGCCGCCAGCGAACAAAGGGGCAGCGTTGATAACCATTGGTGTCCAATAATTCACTGGGAAGTGCAAATGGTCTTTGCACTTCTGGCTTTCATGAGCTGCGCTCACAGCATCCGTGCCTATTTTCAAACCCCGTCCCGGGGCTTGAGTGACTCTCTCTTCAACAGCTAAGAAAGAGTCTACAGACAAAATTGTCTGGAATTAATAGGGATGCCTAAAGGATGAGGCAAAGTATGAAGGGCATGGATAGTCGAAGTTAAGTAGCCGCCACTATAAGACGCTGCTCTCTGCATGTATTGAGTAACATTGTTCGTGAAAGCCAATTGAATTTTGTTTTGAAGTTGGGAATAAACACTGCCACAACGATCGATTCCTCATAATTGCGTCGACATCGCCGGGCGTTCACCTAGACGCTACTACCTAGTTACGATTTTTGAAGCCTATATTGTGTAATACAAACTTCCGAAAAGAAAAATTCACTCGTGGAGTAAATTAAGCTTACTAGATCAATTTTTTTACAAACTTTAGTTTTAAATTTTAATTGTGATCTACATTTTTATTGCAGCGGGTTCGCTGAAACCCCATAGCTTTTGATTTTGTAAATAGCTATACTTATGAAGCTCTTTAGTGTAATTGGGATTAAATTTCTACATGTTTAATCTAGTTCGGCGCTGCGCTGAACTCTAACTTATTGGGCAGATTTACAGTTGCGGAACAAAATTTTTGAGCCGCAACCGCTGCTCATGCTTCGCAGACGCTTACGGATCAAAAATTTGGTTCCGCGGCTTCTAGTAAAGAGCACATACGTAGTACAGGAAAATTCTTCCTGTACTACGTTCAATTAACAAGATGACTGAATGAACTTGAAACTGTACGAGCAATTAGAAAAAGATAATGCTGACTTTCTGAAGTTACTTAGTAATTCCCCCTCTAAACACTATAAAGTTTATAAGATCCCTAAGAGAACATTTGGGTTTAGAACTATTGCCCAGCCAACACCATCTGTAAAAAAAATCCAAAAACAGATCATATCTCTTATCTTTGAAAAAATGGATGTGCATTTCTGCGCTACAGCATATGTAAGCGGATTAAGTATTAAAGATAATGCATTAAGGCATGTTAATTCAGAATATCTCTTAAAGGTTGACTTCGAAAATTTTTTTAACAGCATCACTCCAAAAATGCTTTTCAAAACATTGAGAAAAAAAGGAATAATCCTAACTGATAAAGATTTTAAAATAATCGAACAGTTTCTTTTTTGGAACATGAGCAAGAGGAAGAATGGAAAACTCGTTTTAAGTGTTGGGGCTCCAAGTTCTCCTTTAATCTCAAATTTAGTAATGTTTTATTTCGATGAAAAAATGGAAGTTATTTGCTCAAAAAATAATATTGTCTATTCTAGGTATGCGGATGATATGACCTTTTCTACAAACTCAAAAAACACATTAACTGGGCATTTAATAGAAGTAAGAAAATTGATTTTACGGGAGTTTGGGCGTGACTTAATGTTAAATGAATCTAAAACTGTCTTTTCATCTAAAGCCCATAATCGACACGTTACCGGTATTACTCTTAGTAATAAAAATAAGCTATCTATTGGCAGAAATAAAAAGAGATATATCTCGGCCTTAATTCATAAGTTTTTGCTAGAGGAATTGTCTGAAGATGATTCACATCATCTTAAAGGGTTGATTTCTCATGCGCTTCATATAGATGAAGAATTTATTTTCAGAATGGCTAAGAAATACGGTAGAAGTACGATTCTCGAAATACAGAGATATCCCGCTGGAGAAAAATATGCAAAATGAAGCACCTAACAATATTAAAAAATTGATAAAAAAATCCGAAATAGGGGAATTTATAGCATCATTTCAATTAGCTAGAGCTTATTCCGATGGAATCGCTGGTGTTGATATTGACCCTGATAAATCACAGTATTTTAAAAAGCGTTGCGCTCAACAACTGAAGACGTATAGATTTTCTATTTCGTCATTAAAATTAATGAACTACAAAGGATTTGATAATTTAGATATTAGCTTTAGCTCTGACAGAACAACAGTTCTCGTTGGAAATAATGGTAGTGGAAAATCATCTATTCTCGATGCTATTCAAAAAACACTTACGCACATTAGTTCAAGGCTAACTACTAGATCTTATAACGGCGAACAGATAGATGAAATAGAAATTCAAAATGGTAAAGATTTTTCTACAATTATTCCAACATTTTTGCTTAATGAGACTAGATTTAGTTTTGAGTTATCACAAAGCCAACCGTTAATTGAATTTAAGAAAAAAAGTAAATTTTCAGAAATAAATGATTTAACACTATTGTTACGTCAAGCTAATTCAGCAGTTTCAAATTTCGCTTTACCTTTACTAGCTAGCTATACAGTTGAAAGAGCGAACGATGTAACTACTAAAGATATAGAAGAGTCAGAAGAAATTTTAAGTACTCAAGTTTGGGATAAATCTAGAGCTTATAGTAAGAGTCTAACGGGGAAAGCTGATTTTAGATTATTCTTTAGATGGTTCAAAGAACAAATCGAAGAGGAGAATGAAGAAAGCTCCGATATCAAAAAATTAAAAATACAGATAAAAAGCAAACAAGTAGAGCTCGATAATCCCTTGTTAAAAGCAATCATCGATGACGCACCTGAAACAGCAAAGGCTTTCGTAGATAATCATGTTTCTGAGTTAGAAACTCTGAAGGAAAAGCTGAATATACTTTCAGATATAAATAGTAAATCAATAGATTGTGTGCGTGATGCTATCTATAAATTTTTACCTGGGTTTACGGATTTAAGACTAAGTAGGAATCCACTTGATATGACAATCAGAAAAAATGATCAAACGCTGAGTGTTCTTCAACTGTCGCAGGGTGAAAAAAGCTTGCTAGCACTAGTCGCAGATATAGCTCGGAGGTTAACATTACTTAATCCAAATGAAGACAATCCACTTGGAGGTACTGGGTTGGTTCTGATCGATGAGATTGACTTACATCTACATCCTGCTTGGCAACAAAAAATTATTAAAAGACTTGAATCTACCTTCGAAAATTTACAGTTCATAGTGTCTACACATAGTCCTCAAGTATGCCACACCGTCGATAGCGAAAATATATGGCTACTAAAAAATGGTAAAAAATATAGAGCTCCAAAAGGGGTAAGAGGTGCTGTAACATCTTGGGTATTGGAAAATTTATTTGAAGTAAATGAACGCCCGCCTGATGACTCGATGGCAATATTGCTAAATGATTACAAAAAGATGGTCTACCGTGATGATTACCCCTTATCAGCAGCGTTAGAAGCAAAAGCTATATTAACCGCCCATTTTGGTGCTGACTATGATGTATTGGTTGAACTTGATCTTTACATTGAAAATAGAGAGTGGGAAAAGGGCTATGAGAAGGATTTATAAATCTGAAGCTGAAAATGAGTTAGTGATCTATGCAATTGAGAATCCTAAAGGCACATGGGAGGACTTTCGCAATCACAATAATGGAGTGTCATATAAAAATATAAAATTCAAGCTTTTCGATGACCAAAAAAATCTATGCGCTTATTGTGAAACTAGTTTGGAAGATATTTCTGAACACAATAAAAGGGTTGAGCACTTCAGATCAAAGTCGGATGAAGTAAAAGGTACCGTAAATGCTCATCTTGACTGGCTTAATTTATTAGGTGTATGCGTAGGTGGCAGTGATTTTGAAAATAGGGCTAAGTATGAACTACCTCAAAATTTAAGTTGCGATGCTCATAAATCGTACTTAGAAGAAACAGAAAACATAGTAGATAAAAACTGGATTGGAAAAGTACTTTCTCCCCTATCAATTCCTGATCCGCATAATTTTTTCTCATTCGACAAAGCTACAGGGAATTTGATTCCCAATATATCTTTTTGTAAAACATTTTTTATTGAAGATAATCAGTTGCAATCTACGGAAGAACTGGTGCGTGAAACTATTCGTGTTTTTAACCTAAATTGTGACAGGCTGAATAAAGCAAGGCTCAGAATCTTTCATTTCTTCCAAAAAGAGATAAAGTTAGCGCGGCAGAAAAAGGATGTAAATAGACTTCGCGATTTGGCGATTCGTTGGACAAGAGATAAACCATTATCCTTTCAAACAACTCGAAGCTTAATGCTAACTGATAGCCCTTTGACTTTACGATTTTTAATGTAATTACTCATAGGTATGAAAGGAGTCTTGCGCTAACTTGTCAGATAACCCGACATGACGTCTGGACAAGGTGTGTGTTTTACAGGCAATCTGCATAGATACAGATAAGCGAAGTACATGCTTCTGAGCTTACTAATCTCAATATGAATTCCATGTTTCATGTTATCTTTGCTGGCATACAATGCGCTGCGAAGAGCTCTTCGTCGCTTGATGATGTTTAAAAGGGTTGCGTGATGATTAATACCAAAATATATAAAGCGGTTTATGGCCTATCTGAAAAGTTGATGACGGCTGCTAACAAGAATGACCAGAAGGCGTTTGATCGTCTTTACGATGAGTTGAAAGCACTTTGCCTTGAGCATCAAAATACCAATAAAGATCATCCTGAACAGTGGGAAACATTGGCCGATTTCACCGAAGATCTAAGCGATGCCGTGCTTATTTACCAAAAAGCGTTAGACAAGGCTACGGCGATAAACTCGAAAGACCATATGTCATCTATCGCCTATTCGATGGCGAAACTACAAATAGAGTTAAATCGCACAGGTGAGGCAATTAAGAACTTACAGGCTGCGAAAATCAGTGCCAATAAAATCGAAGATAAAGAGCTCAAAGCAGAGATTGATGAGTTATTAACGTCGTCGCTCATTGCCTAATTACATGCTTAGCCAAAGGCCGTGTATGCATCAAATTAACCCTAAAAAGTTGCTCAACAGCAAATGGACGGCGGTAAGGCCCCAGAACAAAGAAAAGCACTTCATTGTCTCTGAAGTGGAGTTTGATGAAGAAGGTGCAGTGCTAATCTGCTGCATTGAAGCTGTGTTGACGAAACGCGCTACCTCTATAGATTGGCAGGAATTAAAAAACAGCTGCCAATGGCAACAAGGTTGGAAATAGTACAGCTTACGAGCCAATTTTGCTTTTTAGCGACGCAAATGTATCAGCAGCAATGACAGTAACAGCGGCGTATGTAGTATTCATCACCCGCGCAATCTAGTGCACATTAGCGCACAGTGCCCACGATAGAATTTGTAGATCTATAAATGAGCCAAATTACTGTTTTTCACGTAAAAGCGCGTTAAATATCAATCAGTTTTATATGCTCAGCAGCGATAATCGATTTTAATTTTGCGAATAAATCAGTAAGCTATCCAGCGTGAATTGGGTACAAGTTACCTTTCACTGTAGAGTTTTCCTGTGATAGCTCAGTTTTTATAAAGTTAACAACATTGAAATTGACCGTGTATTGACGCCATAAAAGACGAGCCAAAAATGTCCTCCAAAAATATTGACCTAGTTAACTTGCGCCAAACCTTGTTTGCGCTGTTAAAACCAGAACGTTCTTTTTTCGCTGTCGTCATCGCTTATAGCGTAGTGATTGGCCTATTGACATTAGCTGTGCCAATCGCCGTACAAACCTTGATCAACACCATAGCCAATATCGCTTCAACGCGCGCGGTCATTACCCTTGCCATCGTGTTGTTTAGTACTTTGCTGCTGTCGGGGTGTTTCGCAGCGCTACGCATGCGGGTGATGGAGTATTATGAACGGCGCATCTATGCACGCTTAGTCGCTGATCTAAGCTTGCGCACTATCTTGGCTCCCCATAGCTACTTTGAGGGCAGCCAAAACACATCAATCACCCATCGTTATTTCGATATCATGACATTGCAAAAGAACGTCCCTAGTTTGATGGTTGATGGTATCGCATTGATCTTGCAGATGATTGTCGGTTTTACTCTGGTTTCTTTTTATCACCCATTTCTGCTGGCATTCAACTTGTGCGTCATTTTAATTATGTATGCAATCTGGCGACTCTGGTCAACTCAAGCAAAGGTTACAGCGGTGCGCCTATCTGAGTCTAAGTACACGACTGCGAAATGGTTAAGCAACTTAGCATCAGCAAACGACTTTTTAAAATCGTCTTCGCAATTTGATTATGCAGGCAAAAAAACCGAGCGCTACGTTTCAGAGTATGTGGATAATCACTCGCGCCACTTCTCATTCACCTTTAAACAAGTCGTTATGTTTCTGGTGCTTTACGCACTGGCAAGCTCGGCTTTACTTGGTTTAGGTGGTTGGTTGGTCATTATTGGTCAGTTGTCCATCGGGCAATTGGTTGCCGCAGAATTGATTATGGCCGCAGTATTCTTAGGGCTGTCTAACTTCAGTCATTATTTAAAGTTGTATTACGAGCTATATGGCACCGCAGACAAAATTGGCGGTGCTATCAACATACCTCAAGAGGCATTAGAACAAACATCCAAACCTGCGCCAGCTGGCGGCGCACTTGATTTCAATAAGGTGATTATTAAGCGTAAAAGCGAATCATGCCTTATCGACAAACAAATCGCACAAGGGGATAAATACTTTGTCTCTACTCAGACCAATTGGACCCAGCGCAGCATAGTTAACTTACTCAAACGCTATGAGGTTCCCTCTTCCGGGTGGATAAATCTTGATAATAGCGACTTGTCTGATTACGACACCTACGATTTACGCCAAGCCGTATTTGTATTAGACCGCTCATTAATTATCGAATGTACTATCGAAGAATACATACACATGTGTGTTCCCGATGTAACCACCAGTGAGATAAACGCCACCATAGAAAGAGTCGGCTTAGCGGATGTGATCAGTTCGTTGCCGCTAAAGCTCAAAACGCCAATTTCATCGGTAGGCACACCTTTGCAGCCACTTGAATTTATCTTACTAAAGTTAGTCGTGGTGATGCTTTCTAAGCCAAAAGTGCTGGTCATCAACCAGCATTTCGATGCGATCCCGACCATCAGACGAGAGCGTATTTTAGGCGTGATAGAAAGAACAGATCTAACCGTATTGTATTTTTCGAATGCACCAACGCCAGCATTTTTTAATGGCATTATTGAGTTAGAAAGCAAAAAAGAGCCCCAGCCCAATGTAAATACAAGTCAGGAGGCAGAACATGAGTAACGCCCATACTGATTTCATGGGTGCCATGAAAACGCTGAAAAGCTTAAAAGTCCCTAAAACCCATACAACCATTATCTGGCTGGTCGTAACCTTAGTCATCGCAGCAGTCTTATTGCTTACCTTTACCCCTTGGGTGCAAACCGCCTACGGTACGGGCTCAGTAAATTCCCCCGACCCTTTGTACCGTATCCAGCCCATATCAGCTCTGCTCAATGGCCAAATTGAAACCTGGCACGTTAGAGAAGGCGACAACGTTAAAAAAGGCGAACCTATCGTCACTTTGGTCGATGTAGATTCAGACCGTTTAGAAAAGCTGCGTTCGCAACAAGTAGCCGCAAATCAGCGCTACGTTTCAAACAAATTATCTGTGCAAAATGCTCTTAGTAACTTATCAAGACAAAAGAAGTTACTCAAAGAAGGGCTCGTCTCGCAAAAAGAAGTTGAAGCTGTCGAAATTGCGCTTGAAAAGCTAAAGGCCGAAGCATCAAAAACAGAAGAAGATCTTGATACCCTTAAGATGACATTGGCCCGTCAAGAGACGCGTACTAAGTATGCACCAATGGACGGCACAGTCGTTAGGCTCCAATCTGGCGGCAGTGCGACTTATGTGACGGCTGGTAGCATTTTAGGCTGGTTTGTTCCGGCGAATATTGAACGCCAAATTAGTATTAAAATTAATGGTCTCGACGCAGCATTAGCCACCAAAGGCAAAAAAGTACGTATCCAGTTCGAAGGTTGGCCAACATTCCAATTTAGTGGCTGGCCCGGCATGTCAGTCGGCACCTTTGAGGGTGTGGTGTCGTTCGTTGAACCCGTCGCTGACCAGTTCGGTATGTTCACTGTGTGGATTGCCCCTGTGAATACAACAGTGGCTTGGCCAGAACACGAAAGCGCACGTTTGGGGAGCCGTGTCAGGGCGTGGATCCTTTTAGAGGAAGTCAGGTTAGGGTACGAGTTATGGCGACAATTAAACAACTTCCCTCCCGTGCGCTCGCAAGAAACCAGTGAGAGCTCAACCTGATGTTTGGGGTTCTGATAAGTGCTTTAGTTTTACTTGGCTTTTCTGCGTCATCAGCGGCATTTACCTTGCAACAATACTTGTCGTCTGTGGCCAATAACCATCCAGAAATTCTCGCAATTGATGCCACCACAGGGCAGTACGGTGCTGACATTCAATACGCGGATGGTGCTTATGACGCAAAACTTGAACACAACAGCTTTTCGCGCGTGGCCGGCTATTATGATGGTTTGCAGGCAAGTCAAAAGTTCTCTAAGCCTCTTGAAGCATACAACGCGGAAATCTTTTCTGAATACCGTATTTCTGACGGCGATTTCCCTGTGTACGAACAAGAGTACGCGACCCTATCCGGCGGTGAAGCCTCATTGGGCGTGAAGCTGTCATTGCTACAAGGCCGCGACACCGACAAGAAACGCACCGCCATGGCCAGCGCCCGTCTCAAGTATAAAATGTGGAGCGAAGAAGCCAAACTTGCCCAAAGTGAGTTTTACTACTCGGCCATATTGGCCTACTTGGATTGGGTAGAAGCCGTTAGTTACTTCAACAAAATCGAGCAGTTAGTCGCGGTCAGCGTTAATCGCCAAGAGGGCATAAAAACCCGCGTCGCAGAAGGCGATGTGGCTGAATTTGAGTTGTTAGAGTTTGAAACCCGATTACTAGAGCGTCAATCGTCCTTGCTTGCCGCTGAGCGCAAAGTACGCGCTAATATGCAGAAATTGCGTTATTACATGCACAGTGGCGAGGCATTCGATGAGCAAAGCCAAGCGCCTAAAAGTGCAGCGAAAATCACCTGGCCTGCGTCATTTAATTTGGCGGTAAAAAGCAGCGATGTAGATAACCACCCGGCTCTGGCGGCGAAAGCCCTAGAGATGCAAGCTCTCAAGCAAAAAATGCGTTTGGCACAGGTGGCACTTTTACCCAAGCTCGACATCGAAGCCAAAGTGGCGCGAGACATAGGCTCAGGCCCTACGTCTTTGCAAGACACTGAGGCCAAGATAGGCTTGTATTTTTCAGTCCCTTTTGACCGCACGCAAGCCAAAGCCAAAAAGAGCAGAACTCAGTATGAAATCTACGCTCTGGAATCAAAAACAAACGCATTACGTCAATCAATTGATGCAAAACGACAAGAACGTCTGGTGAATCTGTCCTATGCCAAGCGCTTGCATGATATGCAAACCAAGCAGGTCGTCTTATCACGCAAGCTCTTTGAACAAGAACAGCGGCAGTTTGAATTTGGCTCCAGCGATTTTTTTATGCTCAACAATCGAGAAGCCGATGCATTTCAAGCGGAATTAAAAGCCCTTACCACACGTATTAATGTGTTTCGTGAAGAGCTCGCGCTCCTTAAAATAAACGCCGTCTTAGACCATCCATTTATTCAGAAAACACTTAGAGCACATACATTGTCTATCAGGTAATCGCTCTTTGGTCACAGTCAGAGCAGGTGGCAGCATCTTTAGCTGGCTAAAAATGCTTCCATCTTAGGCTTTATTAACAAGGTCATAATGGGGGAAAGGACCAAGGCAACAGGCAGCACCATCAAGTAACTAGCGAGAAAGGCTTGGCTAAATTGTTGCCAGTCGCCCAAGCCGATATTGCGATACGTTGTACTCAGCGCCATGACGGCCTCCATGCTAAGCGCCATCCCAAAACCAAAAATCAGATTTTTATGTAAGCTCGATAACCGCCCGAAAAAAGCCTCAACGACCTTGTGCATTGTCCACATGATAAGCACTCCCATAGGGAAAATCACGCACACCGCCTGCATAAACGAGAATGTCCACTGGCGTGAAAAATCGTCACTAAAGCCAATGTTTGAATACGTCATAATGCCAGTAAACGTGCCGCCGACGAGTGTGACCATTGCGGCCACAAGCAAAATTTTCTTCAAGGTTTTATGCATGATGTCTACCCACAGTCCGTTAGATTCAGAATTGAAATTTGAAACGTGGATGATAAACACATGGTTGATAAAGTCAACTATATTAAAGGTTTCTTTTAAATCACCCCTTGCTCAATCATCGCATCAGCCACGCGACGAAATCCGGCAATATTAGCGCCTAAGACTAGGTTTCCATCTTCACCAAATTCTTTGGCCGTTTCACTCGCCGCGATAAATATATTTTTCATGATCTGTTTGAGTCTTTGATCCACCTGCTCAAAACACCAAGTTTGCATACTGGCATTCTGCGCCATTTCTAACTGACTGGTAGCGACCCCTCCGGCATTCGCGGCCTTACTTGGGCCATAGGCAATGCCAGCATTTAAAAATATATCAACTGCATCGTTGGTCGAGGGCATGTTCGCCCCTTCGCTGACCAGCTGGCAGCCGTTTTCTAATAACGCTTGAGCATCTTGGAGCGTCAGTTCATTTTGGGTAGCACAAGGAAATGCTGCATCAGCTTGATAGCGCCACACTGCGTGACCGTCAAGAGGATAATCAGTAACAGCTGTATGCTGAGCCTCAGGATAGGTTTTAAGGTACTCTAGCAAATCGCAGCGACGGCCTTCTTTCAGTCGTTTAATTAATTTTAGATCTATTCCGCTGTCATGAAAAAGCGTGCCAGAAGAGTCACTACAACTTATCGGTGTAGCGCCTAGTTGATACAGTTTTTCCATAGCATAAATAGCGACGTTGCCCGCCCCTGAAACTAAACAACGCTTGCCTTGCAAATTATCGCCGCGCTCTTCAAGCATATAATCCGCAAAATATACGGCGCCATAGCCAGTCGCCTCTTTTCGCACTAATGAGCCGCCCCACAGCAGACTTTTACCAGTCATTACGCCCTCGTATCGACCTGTTAAGCGTTTGTATTGGCCAAACAGATAGCCAATTTCTCTCGCACCCACTCCTATATCCCCGGCAGGAACATCACAAGTGGGCCCTATGTGGCGATAAAGCTCACTCATAAAAGACTGGCAAAAGCGCATGATCTCGGCGTCAGACCGACCCTTGGGATCAAAATTAGCCCCACCTTTAGCGCCACCGATAGGCAACCCTGTTAATGCATTTTTGAATATTTGCTCGAAGCCGAGAAATTTTATAATGCCTGCGTTTACAGTCGGGTGAAAACGCAACCCCCCCTTATAAGGGCCTAACGCAGAATTAAATTCAACCCGATAGCCTTTGTTGACTTGAATATCGCCATTGTCATCCACCCAAGGCACACGGAACATAATTTGGCGCTCGGGCTCCACTATGCGCTGGATAATGGCTTGCTGTTGATAGTATTGGTTCTTTTCTAGTAGTGGTTCCAGCGAATGCAACACCTCTTCAACTGCCTGATAAAACTCAGACTGCGCCGGACTACTGAGCTTCAAATCCGCTATTGTTTGTTGAATATATGTCATTCATTACCCTCTTTATTTTGCTTTGCTTATGTCGGTTGAGCTTTCTAGCGCTTTCTACTTTCTACCTTAATAATTTCCACAGACTGCTGTCCGCGCTGGGTTTGCCATTTAATGCATTGGCCTGTGCTCAGACCAATCAATGCCGAGCCTATCGGCGCGAAGACTGAAATGCTGTCTTCAAACTTTACGCTGTCATGGGGTAAGCATAAGGTTTTGGTAAATACTTTTTGACTATCTAAAATCTTAAACGTGACCTGGCTACCAATGGCGACCACATTTTCTGGTAGGTCTTTACACGCCACTATGGTTGCTCGGTCTAACTCGTTTTCGATCGCTCGGATAGCATCATCGGGCAATTTAGAGCGCTCAAGTTGGTATTCAAGTTCTGCCAAATCGGCAGTAGAAATAATAATGTCTGGTTGTTTTTCCATAATCTCTTTTCTTCGTGTTAACTAAAAAAACTCGATTAAGCCCCTTACGTTGTCTGGCTACTTTTGTTTTTCTTTGCGCTTTTGCCGTCACAAAACGCTAAGCGATTTAACAGCGAAGATAGCGCCATAGGATTTAATAAAATCCGAGGGTCTGCGTCTTGCAGCATAAAGTCAGGTGGACAAAGTAAGGTTTTAAACGATTTTAAAATACGCATAAGCACGGCTAATTATCCAACCGAACTGATGGCTAAAAACAAACAAAAAGGGACAGCAGCCGAGCGTAAGGACTACGCTCGGCTTAATTTGGTAAGGTGAGTAGGTTACTCTTTATGAAGTTGATGTTGCTATTCTTAAACATGATTTCCTCAACGTATGTACTCGATGATAGCTCGCTTAAAAATAAATACAATAGTCAAAATAGGGTATATTTTTAACACCGTATTTTGCATTATCAGATCAGTTCTAACCCCTTGGTTTACTTGGCGACTAGATTTTTAACGGCTTTATCAAGATCCGCGTAATGCGTCGATTCAACAAACCCAATTGAAAAGCGTTGTGGGGTATTAAGGAACTTGTCTTTATTGCTGCGGCCAAAGCCCAGTACCGTCATATAAGGGCGACTCACGTAATCATCAGGGTGGCTATCTTCTAGCGGCTTATCCTTTAACTGCATCTTATCTGCTTGCTTATGACCAGGCTGAACTTCATCTTCGTGGTGTAACAAATACAACATGCGCGGTGATTTTTCATCACCAAAGGCAAACCATTCTGGGTTGGGCAAATCGCCCTTGAATGATTCATTGATTGGGTGTGGCTGGTCATCTGCTGAGTTATACCAAAAATCGCTTTCATTCATGAGTCCGCCGGGTACGCCTTCGTACTGCACCCAGTAGTGATAACCTTGGCTCACTTTTGTCATGGTAAAATCGCATCTGTCTGGGTAAAAGTCCCACTGGCCTTGCCATTTTGCATTGCTTGAAGTGAAAACAATTTGAACGTGCTCAGCGGTTTCAATGGTTACTTTTGAGGTAGAGGGGTCTGTCCCTGCATTCATGGCGTGAAAATAACTACCATCTTGTTTATGTACGGCGTTTGGAAAACCCCGATACTCGCCCTTCCAACCGGTGCCTTCAATATTGTTAAAGCCAATCCAATCGACACCATCAGCGTCAAGCAGGCTCGACAGCCCGCCACCTTGCTTTTCAAGATAGAAAGTAGCGTTGGCTATTTTCACAATATACGCTGGAAGCTCGCCCGCTGACTCATCAACCCCATGAGTAAGGGTAACTAATGTTGGGCTGGTCTCCATTGCTTTTTGAGCAGTGTGTACATTGCTATCACTGCGCGTGTTGCAGCCTACGCTTGTTGCAACACTTGCTATGACCAGCATGGATGCAAGATGTTTTATTGTTAAGCTGAACATTGATTACCCCTTTTCTGCCTGAAGCGAATCACGCTTTGGCTTAGCGCTATTTCTTAACAAATAACCCATTACTAGAATGGTTATCGCACACAAGCCGAATACCATGCGGCCCCACATCGGGTTGGGTATCAACATCATTACGACCATACCGCCTCCCATAAACATCACCATGGAGCCCAATTTGTGGCGTTGCTGCTTGTCGTATTCGTCTTGTTCGAAGTCGGCAATGACAGGGGTCTCTAGATCGGTAAAGAAGCGATCTGTTCCTTCTTTATGCTCGTCTCGTTCCTCTTGGTAGAAGAACGAAGTTGAACAAAAGAACCCAGCGGTGATCACTAAGTGCGCGGCGATGGTAATCATTAAATTAACATCGATTGATTCCCGGCGCGTAAAGGCTTGTTCTAAGCCTATCCAATTGGCAAATACTTGTGGGGTGAATACGTTGGCCGTTAAATACGATACCAGCATACCGATTATCACTGTTACCCAAGGTGCCCAGTTCGGCGTTTTCCTTACGAACAAGCCGAAGATTAATGGTACGAGTAACGGCACTTGGACCATTACCGATACACTCATCATCAGCTCAAACAGGCTTAGTTCTTTCAATGACTTAAAGAACAGTGCCACCACAATGACCAGAATGCCGCTGATAAAGCTCACCCAACGACTGACCGTTAGCAGTTGTTTGTCACCTACGTTCTTTTTCTTTTTAAGCAAAAAGGGTTGGTAAATACTGCGCACAAAAATACCGGCGTTTTTATTCAATGCCGAGTCCATCGACGACATTGTTGCAGCAAATAACCCTGCGAGTAACAAACCAACAGTACCCATCGGCATAGCGTTTCGGGTAAACACCAAATACACCGCATCGGCCGCTTTGTTGCCTAATTCAGGGTATGACGCCGCCGCATCAGGGTATAAAATCGCTGACGCCCAAGGCGGTATGAACCACACTATGCTGCCAATCCCCATCAATACCATGGCCAGCAGCGCGGCTTTGCGGGCATTGTCTGAGTCCTTTGCGTTTAAAAATCGAAAGGCGTCATGCATGTTCATGATGGTGATCATTTGCTTGGCCAAAAAGAAGATAAAGGTACCGACTAAAATTACCCCGTAGTTCATATCAGGGCCCATCACAAAATCGGTTGGAAAGTTTTCCACCAGTTCGACTGGGCCGCCCACCATCACGAGGGCAACGATGGCACACGCCACCGAGATAACCGCTACGATAAGGGTTTGTACAAAGTCAGATGCCACAACGCCCCAAGCACCAGACAGCACCGATACGAACACCACGGTTAATCCGGTCACGATTATGGTTAAGGTAATATCCGCTTCAAACACGGCGCTGGCGAATACGCCTAATGCGTTTAGCCACACACCTGCGTTGATAAAACTAAAAACGATTAACGCCCAAGAAAAGAATTGCTCGTTTTGGCTACCGAAACGCCGTTTAATACCTTCTGTTGGGGTATCAACCCGCATCTGGCGAAAGCGCGCCGAGAAATACGCCCAGCCACAAAAATAAGCAATGGTATTGGCGAAAAATACCAAGCTAATTGCAAAGCCGTCGGTAAAAGCCTTGCCCGCAGCCCCTGTGAATGTCCATGCGGAAAATTGCGCCATAAACGCCGTCGAGCCAACCATCCACCACAACATGCGACCACCACCACGAAAGTAATCACTGGTGGAGTTTTTCGCCATATTCTTAAAGGCAAAACCAATGCCCAGGATCAATAAAAAGTAGCCAGCGATAACCAAGTATTCATAAAACATGAAAAGGCCTTTTATTGAAGATGACTAACGTCAACCCAATTATCATTTTTACGAATAATATCAATTAGTTGTTGATATTGAGCACCTTCTTTAAACGTTTGATAGGGAAGTACCTTTTCCCCTCGAATATCTTTAACCAACTCGCGAATAAGGTAGCGCCAATTACGCTCTGTATCGCCTTCGCCCTGTGGGGTGTTTTCGACGATATCATCCGGTAACGGCAACCGCGTCCAATGGTTATTACAGTCGTAAAAATACAAAGGGCCGCTGCCATAATGACCTTTGATGTAAATAGCGCCCTTGCTGCCATAAATAACAATATGATCTTCATTGAAACGCGGATGCAAACCGCCATGCTTGAACAACACAGATACCGGCTTTTCGGCCAATGCGCTTTCGAGTTTCGCTAGCACCGTATACGACCACTCCACATTTGATTCTCCCCATTTTAAAGCAGGGTCATTGAGATCGTCAGGTATATAGTCACGACGCTTTTTGAAGTTGTGCACACCTTCCACTATTGGTGCTCGCCCTAAGTCGTCACGCACCTCGCCCATTACCGACAGTATTTTTTCACCGATGATCGAAGTGACAATCGAAAGCTTATGGGTAAAGTTATTATTTAAACGCCCGCCGCCGTCTTCCTTACGATGCGACCATCCAAAGGGAATATCTCGCTCTAAATTGAAGTGCGAAATACACTCCACTTCTAGCGGCTCGCCTATGGCTCCCGCCGCCACAATTCGCTTAGCGTATATGACATCAGGCATGTACCTAAAACTGGCCGCGAAAGCTGTTTTTACGTTCTTCTCAAGCGCTAATTCATGTAGTTTTTTAGCGGACTCGCCAGTCGCGGTCAAAGGCTTATCGCTAAACACGTGGCATCCAAACTCAATGGCTTGGGTAATCGCTTCCTCATGAGCCCCACCTGGCGTGGCAATAGACACCACATCAGGCTTGCATTCAGCCAGTGCCTCCTGCCAATTTGTGCCAGCAAAAGGAATATCCATGTCTTTAGCGACTTGTTCGACAACGCTTTGCGTTCTGCCGACAATACCCACCACCTCAGCGCCGACCGACCTAAACGCATCTGCGTGGCCTTGCCCAGCGAAACCTGTACCTTGTATTAATACTTTTATGCTTTTACTCATGCTATTTATCTCTACTTATCAAAGACTAAATTCATAATTAAACATGCTGAATTACCAATTCCATACAGTGCCATCTTCCAACCTGCTGACCGGCAAATACGAGCGTTTATAGGGATATTCTTTCGCGGCTTGTTCGTCAAAATCTATTCCAAGGCCTGGGGCCTCGCTGACGTTTGCCAAACCGTCTTTCACTTCTACTGTGTGTTTAAAAATCCGCCTGGAGTGCGCATTGCCAAAACCAACAAATTCTTGAATACCAAAATTGGGTGCCCACAAATTTAAATGCATGTGGGCAGCAAAACACACAGGAGAGAGGTCTGGTGCGCCGTGAGGGGCGGTTTTTACGTTATAAATACTGGCGAAGTCGGCAATGCGGCGAAGGGGAGTAATACCACCAGCGTGGGTCGCTGCTACACGAATGTAATCAATCAGCTGATTTTGAATCAGGTCTTTGCAGTCCCAAATGGTGTTATAGGTTTCACCAATCGCCAGTGGAGTGGTGGTGTGTTGGCGTATGATTTTGTAGCTGTCTTGGTTTTCAGCGATCGACGCATCTTCCAAAAATAGCAAATTGTACGGCTCAAGTAATTTGCCTAAACGCGCAGATTCAATAGGCGTCAAGCGGCTGTGCACATCATGTAATAAATGCACGTCGTTACCAAAGCGCTCTCTAGCTTGTTTAAACAAATCCACTACCATGTTGAAGTATTTTTGCGTCGACCAATCTTCTTCTGGAGGTAACGGCCTGCTGCCTTGCAACTCAAAGTAATCGGCCTTATCGCCAAGTACGCCATACGTCACATTCAACCCTGGCACTGCGCATTGTAGGCGCACAGCCTTGAAGCCTTGGGCAATATGCTCTGCGGTTTTGTCTAGGGTATCGTCGATCGTTTCACCACTGGCATGGGCATATAAGGTTACGCCTCGGCGGCTTCTACCACCAAGTAATTGATAAACTGGCATATTCGCGGCTTTGCCTTTGATATCCCACAGGGCCATATCAATCGCAGCAATAGCTGCCATGTTCACAGCGCCTTTGCGCCAGTAAACACCTCTGTATAAATACTGCCAGATGTCTTCAATATCGTGGGCATTTCGACCAACTAAACAAGGCGCAACATGCTCTTCAAGATACGCAACAACCGCCATTTCACGGCCGTTAAGCGTTGCATCGCCTAAGCCGAATATCCCTTCGTCGGTCATCACTTTAACGGTAACGAAGTTTCGGCCTGGGCTGCAAACAAACACCTTCACTTGGGTAATTTTCAACTGACATCCTCTTATCATCATCTTCGCATGAGCTGCTAACGATTTGCCCCACATAGCAATGCTGACACGCTCTGTGTGTGGCAAAAATGCTCCGAAATGTTTAGCAAAACGCCTACTAAACCGGTTTAGTTGAACAAATTAGCATAATCCCGCAGTATGTCAACATACCAAGCTACCTCATGTGCTGAAAAATCAAACAATGGCAAAAGTAAAACTTATCGACGTTGCTCAGCTTGCTTCCGTCTCAAAAAGTACCGTATCTCAATACCTTAATGGCCGATTTGACTATATGTCGAAGGAAACTCAAATACGCATTCGCGCCGCAATCAAAGAATTGGACTATGTACCGAATCCGATCGCGAGAAACTTAAAAGCTGATAAGACCAAGACTATTGGGGTGATCGTGCGTGATATTACCGGCTTTGATACCAGCAGAACGATCCGAGGAGTAGATGACTTTTGCAAAGGGTGTGATTACAACGCGTTAATTTACAACACAGATTTTGACCCTGAAACCGAAGCAAAATCGCTTGAAGCGTTATACCAGATGCGCGTCGATGGGATCATTATTGCCTCGTCCGGGCAGAATAATACGTTAATATCTGAGTATATAGACAAGGGCATGCCCATAGTGCATTTTCAATTGGAGCATGATGGCAGTGAGAAAAATCTGATCCTGTCTGATTATCGACAAGCCGCTTTTGATGCCACCGAATACTTAATCAAACTGGGTCATAAGCGCATTTGCTTTATGACTCAAGATTTTAAGAATGTGAAATCCAGAAACGAGCGCTATTCAGGCTATGTCGCAGCCCTTAAAAAATACGACATTGTTCAAGATCCTGCGTTAATCCAGTACTGGCAACGAGAAACAGGCTTTGATCACTCACCAAAGAGTGTGCTTGAGTCAGCCGCCGCGCCCACTGCTTTTTTTACCCAACACTTGGCCATTACCACCGAACTGTTAACGCACTTAAATCAAGAAAACATCACTATACCCGATGACGTATCCCTAATAGGATTCGACGATATCCCCATGGCAGAGTTTTTCAAAGTCCCTGTGACCGTTATCAAACAGGAGCCCTACATCATAGGCAAAGAAGCCGCCAAGCTATTACTGGAGAAGGTAAATGACAAAAACAGGCATTCACAGAAAATCATGATCTCTTGCTCTATCACCGAAAGGCAATCCTGCACTGCGCCAAAGGCAAAAAAATACAGCTAATTTCATAACTCGACTAAAACGGTTTAGACTCATTTCAAAAAATAGTTAAGCACTGAGTATTTATTTGTTGGAGTTGAATTTAATGAATTTGGTGAAGGTACAAAAAAACCGACTAAGAAGTCGGTTTTTTACAATCTGACAATGCTGTTTTTGCGCCCTAAAGGCTTAGATAAGCCCCCGGGCGTATGCGGCCTATCCCGCTAAATGCAAAAAGTGCAGATGGCGATGATACTGGTCGATAATATCGTTGATAACCGCGACTTTAGACCAGCCCATGATGTCGTAGTTTTGCCCACCTTCACTTAAATGTACGTCGGCCCGATAATAAGTATTCTCGTCAGCTGAGTCCTCTGCTTGCGAATCACTTGATTGGCTGTACTCAGGCATGTGGTGAATAGTTGGGTATACCGCATAAATAAACTCGGCGTCTTCGCCATGTTTAACGGTTAGTGTCACGGATTCTGTTGATTGGCTGATCTCTGCTTCAATATGTTTAAGGGTTAACTCTTGGGCCACAGAATCAAATGCCTGCTTAACCGTTTGCTCAACAAAACGCTCTACAGTCGTTTTATTTGGAAAGTCGACGATGGTTTGCAAACGTTCTTTCCAGCTGTCGTTGCCCGCATTAATTTGTCCAGAAGGGGCATGCAAGGTCATACTTACGCGCTTAAACTCCTCTACCCGCAAGGCTTTGATTAAGCCATACATAGCAATGATTAATATCACCGCAAACGGCAAAGCGCTAGCAATGGTCATGGTTTGCAAGGCACTCAAGCCGCCAGCCATTGACAAAATAGCCGCCACTAAACCAACGCCTCCCGCCCAGTAAATACGTTGCCACACTGGGGTGTCATTTTGGCCGTTCGAGCACAGCATATCGACCACCATTGCGCCTGAATCGCATGAGGTCACGAAGAACACCACAATCATCAGTACTGCTACGCCGGATATCACGTTAGACCAAGGAAAGTGCTCAAGGAATAAGAACAGCGCCACCGGCGTGTTGTCTGTGGCTAATTTGGCCAGCTCTGTGCTGCCCTGATTCAGTACTAACTCAATCGCGCTGTTACCGAAAATGGTCATCCAAGCGAGCGTAAACATTGAGGGGATCAACAGCACGCCAATCAGGAATTCGCGGATAGTACGGCCCTTGGAAATTCGCGCGATAAACACCCCTACAAACGGTGCCCATGCTAACCACCAACCCCAGTAAAATATGGTCCAACCGCCTAACCAATCTTTCTTATCATAAGCAAATAAGTTAAAGGTATTACGCACCAAATCAGACAGGTATGCGCCAGTATTTTGCAGCATCGCTTGTAGCAAAAACACCGTCGGGCCGACCAGTAAAATAAACAACAATAAGCCCACGGCCAGAAGCATATTGAGTTCAGATAACATACGTATTCCCTTATCTAAACCACTGACAACAGACACAATCGCCAAACCCGTAATGGCAGCAATTAATAGTAGTTGATAGCCTTCTGACACCGGAAAGCCAAACAAGTAATTAAGACCTGAGCTAATTTGCGTGACCCCTAAGCCCAAAGACGTGGCGACACCAAAAATAGTACTGATGACGGCAAAAATATCGACTACATTCCCCCGCCAGCCATAAATTTTATCACCGATAATAGGGTATAGGGCTGAACGTAAGGTCAGAGGTAAATCGTGGCGGTAACTGAAATAGGCTAGAATGAGCGCGACTACAGCGTATATGGCCCAAGCATGCAGTCCCCAATGGAAGAACGTCATTTTCATCGCTTCTCGCGCAGCCTCAATGGTGCTGGGGGGCGCCGTGGGTGGGGCTAAAAAGTGCATCAATGGCTCAGCCACGCCGAAAAACATCAACCCTATGCCCATACCCGCAGCAAACAACATGGAAAGCCAAGAAATAAAGGAATAGTCAGGCTCTGAATGGTCTGGCCCAAGTTTGACCTGGCTATGGCGTGATACCGCCAAGTACAACACAAACATCAAAATGCTCGCCACGGTCAATACATAAAACCAACTGCCGTTATCAACGATAGTAGATTGCACCTGTGAAAAGGTTTGGTCTGCAAATTCAGGGGAGATCAACGCAAAAAGGAGTAAAGCGACAATCACGCTTGATGCCCCAAGAAAAACAATTTTATTCAGATGTTTAGAAGAAGCGATAGGATTCAATCTGTTTACCTTTTTCTGTCGCTGCTTTAAATACGCTGAGGCGCAACAGCTTGTTCCAACTTGTGTTTTTATAGTACCACATGCACAAGTGAGATCTTAAAAGTCAAAAATATGAAAGAAAATCACTGAAAATTGTCAGTTTGGTTCAATCGTAAAATAAAAAAGATAACTGCGATTGACCGCTTAAGTGCTAAGCGATTGATTTGCATATTGCGTATAGCGCACAAGCTAGCAGCGCCATGGTGCATAGACAGCAGATGTAGGGTTCTAGATTCAAAATGAATGACGTTTCGTGCAAGCATCAAAGAAGTGCCTTGCAATGTACACCAATAGCGCAGCTAACGTTTAGCTGCGCTGTGATTTTCCTCGTTACTTATTAATCGTGGTCATGCTCATCGTGGTCGGCTTCTGCTATTCCTAACCAAGTGATGCTGTCAGGGGCAAAATCGAGTTCGATGTCACCTGTGATGGTTAACGTTTCAAGGTCAATTTGTAGGATATGCTGTGCAATAGGATCTGCGATATACACGTAATGACCATTTTGCGCTACTGTCATGCTAAACGACATGCCTTCTGGCATGGTGGATACATCCTCTTCAGTGATATCTAAACGCGCGTGTAGTTCCCAGTGCTGCCCCCCGTCTTCTTCATGGGCTTCTAGCACATTCAAATAGCCTTCGCTGTCGAGGACTAAAAAGGCATCGCCTTCATGAGAGAATGCATAGGATACAGGATCCGCTGGGCTTTCAGGCTGCCACTCGAGCTCTTCCATGGTGCCTTGTGATGGGTTTACAGCGATTAGCGTAGCTTCACCGCCGCCGTGACCAGATGCGACACCAATCAGTGATTCGCTTTCTTCATGGCCGTATAACGTACCAATGCGTAGGCCATCTAGTATATCGATATTGGCGATTTTTTCTGCTTCGTATTCGCCGTCATGCTCATGGGCAACAAGTACTCCATCAGTACAACCAAATGCAACGTAATCTTCGTTTTGTGCAGCCCCGTGTAAGTCAGGGCACAATACGTCAAGTACCTGTTCTTGCTCATACTCGTCGTCATGCAAATGATAGACGCCTACTTGGTCCGGTAGAATTTTCGCAGCAGAGGTGCTTTCAGCGTCATCACGGCGAATGGTGGCAAGCAGGTACTCCCCTCGAGCTTCGGCTACGCCATGCATATTCACGGTGTAATCTAGCGTTGGCAGTGGATCTGTTTCACTGCTTATTTGCGTATCTGTGGCAACTTTCACTGATGCTGGTGTTCCTGCATCCGCGTCACCGTCAAAAAACACCGCCAATCGACCATCATGACTTAAAATATGCGTAGGACGGCTTCCGGCGACCTCAAAGTCGCTCATGGCAGGGCTTTGCTCATAATCGTGCAAATGCGCGGTGTGATCTTCTTGCCACATACCACCGTCGATAAAGCCAACATAGTCTTCGCTTCGGCTAGCGATAACAGCGAAACGATAGTCTGCAGATGAAGTTAGGGTGTTTGAGGTGTGAATTAGGCTGAAGGTGTCTAATAGTTCACTGTCGTCTAAATCAAAAATACTGGCTACGTTACTTTCGCCAGAAAGCACAGCAATACGCCCCATTGAATCAATTAGAAACTCATCATCGTCGTCGTGGTCATGATCATCGTCATGGTCATCATCAGGTACTTCTATTGGATCCTTTTCGATGAGGGTGGTTTCGGCGTCACCACAACCTGTGAGAAGTATTGCGCCAATTGCCACGGCGAGAAGATTAAATTTATGTGTGATAGTCATTGTATATTCCTTGTTATGTAATTGAGTTTGAGCTAGAAGTTGCCTCTGACGCCAACAGAAATGCTGCGTCCCGGCCGTGGTGCAATGTCTTTTAAAAATGAGGTGTGAACTCTGGCCTCAGTGTCAGTCAGGTTATTGCCTTTAAGAAAAACGGCAATATCGTGACTAGAAACAGGTAGGTCATAAGACACACTCGCATCGATCAAGGTGTAGCCACTGGTGCTGGTTTCGTCAGATGAAACGCGGTCTTGTTCTTGATAACGGGTGATATCTAAATGCGCACTCAAATGTGCAGTTTGATAACTAAATTGTGTACCAAAGCGCAGTGGTGGCGTACGGGGTAAGTCTCCACCGTCTTTTAAACGTGCGCGCACGTAATCTGAGAACAAGGTTGCTTTGAATTCATCGGTTGCTTGCCAGGCTATTTGTGCCTCAAACCCATGTAAAATGACGTCATCAGTTTGAAAAATATAAACCGGTAATTCGTCTGCATGTTCGTCTTCTTCGACACCGCTTTCTTCATGCTCGTGTTCATGATCGTGGCCGCTTTCGGCAAACAAACCCGTGGCTGTTTGGTAGTAATAATTGTCCACTTGGTTGTAGAACGCGTTAAATACGAACCCAATGTCTCCTTGGGTTTTACGTAATGTGAGATCGATATTGTTGGCGGTTTCAAGATCGATATCTTTTGAGGTGAGGCCGATACTTGAACCTTCGTCATTTAAGGCGAAAAGTGCGCCCACTTCATAGGTACCCGTACCAATATGCGCGCCGAAGGACAACAGTTCAGCTGCAGAAGGGGCACGTTCAGAGCGTGAAATTGACAATCCTAGGTTGTAACCCGGTGTAAAGTCCCATACTAAGCCCGCGGATAAGCTCACTGGAGTAAATTCGTGATCTAGCTCGAAAACGCGTGTGACAGAGGCTTCTTCTTCATGCTCGTGGTCATGGTCGTGCTCATCTTCTTCAGCTTCGTCGTCGTGGGCGTGCGCTTCAAGCGTTGGCAGCAACACGTTATTTGCATCAATAGTGACACGCTCAATGCGGGCACCAAATTGCAATAACACGTCACCAAAGTGTTTTTCTTCCATGATGGCTAAAGCAATGGTTTGCGCTTCTGAGGGCGGCGTAAATGCTTCTTCGCCTTGAGCAGCAACATCACTGTTTTTGTAATGAATACTCAGCCCACCGTTCCAATCAGCAAATGGGGTATGGATAAAGTCGAGCTTTAGCTCATGTGTTTCGTTTTCGAATAAAGTGCCAACAGCGCCTTCTTCTATTTCCGCGTGTTCATAGTCGGTAAAACCGCCGCGTAAGTTAATCTTGCTGAGCCATTCGTTATCAAGGTTTAACTCACCTAAAAGCTGTACGCGGGTTTGTTCTAAATCAGCGTAAACGCTTTCGTCTTCGCCTCCGTGCGAATGCCCAGGTATGCCATACTCGCGGTTAAATTGCTCAACGGCCACACCTATGTATCCTTGGTCCATTAGGTAGCTACCACCTAAGGTGATGCCATCAGATTTTTCTGAACTGTTCTTAACCACGTGCTCTTGGGGCTCGTCTGAGTCAGCATCTGGTGCCACTGGAACGTCATAATCATTTGATTCTCGCCAATAGCCATCGGCGTAAAACCCAAATGACTCATAGCCAGTGGTCACGTTAAATGAGCCAAGCTTTTTATCATCAACCGAGCTGGTTTCGAGTAACCATTCGCCGCGAGTGGTGTTGTCACTAGGTACTCGACCGTCGACTACGTTAACTACGCCGCCAACAGCACCACTACCGTAAAATAATGTGGCAGGACCGCGCAGCACTTCAATTTGTTGAGATGTCGACGCTTCACTTGCTACCGAGTGGTCCGGCCCAACTCTTGATACATCACTGACGTCTAAACCGTTCTGTGAGATCAGCACCCGGGGGCCGCTTAGGCCACGGATGATAGGGGTACTTGCGACACCTCCATGAAAGTTTGATTGCACCCCAGGAAGCTTTTCTAAACTGTCACCCAATGTCGAGGCTTGTTGACGGCGCAAGGTTTCGCCTGATAACACACTCACAGGAGACGCTGATTCCATCACCGACATATGAATGGGTGTGGCGTATACGTCAATCACTTCGATAGGCGAGCGCTGCAGAATAAATTCTATTTGCCTCGTGCCTTGTTCTGGCACCGAAATATCTTGATGTAGATGGGCAAAGCCCGGTGAAGAAATATGTAGCTCGTTCTTACCTTGCGTTAACTCTGTGAACGTAAAACGGCCTTCTTGGTCGGTGATAGTTTCAATGCCGACACCTTCTACTTCTACCGTTGCTCCAGCAACCGCTCGACCATCATTATTAACTACTGTGCCTTCAATGGTTTGCGCTAAAACACTGGCTGGCAATAGCACGCTTATTAGGGCTGCTAGAGGAGATATCCTATTCATTTTATGTTCCCGTGTGATGTTATATTGTATCATTTATTAAATGTTATGTTATATTGTAACCAATTGAAAGGGCGCAAAACCAAATAGTAAGTGAATTCATCGAATGCTTTTAGGGCAAGTCAGCGCCGAATTAATCTTTAAATTAAGTCGATAGACGCGTCACGAAGTAGAGCCAGCAGTACAGGGTTTTGCATTTATAAGGAAGGGGATACAAGCCATGATCAAACGCATAACAATGCTCACAGCCCTAATGAACTGTTGTTTTTCAACGACAGCCCAAGTGCATCAGCATGGTCAGGGACAGTTGTTTGTTTCACAAGAAAACAGCGACTGGCACGTGCAATTTATTTTGCCTGCTGCCGATGTACTTGGCTTCGAACATGCTCCTGAGAATGCACAGCAAGAAAAGACCGTACATTCACTCATTCAACGGCTAGATAAAAATGACGCCGTAGTCGATTTAGGTGAACACTGCACATTAAGTGAGGTAACGCACTCTTTGAGCGAGCATTCTTTATCCGACGATCACGAGCACGAAAGTGGTGGCAACAATGATTCGCACGAAGATGAGCGTTATAACGACCACCATGCCAATCATGTGCTAGCTGCCCACGAGGAACATAGCTCCAGAGAAAACCACCATGCTGACAATCCCGATGAAGAGCTTTTAGCGGATAAAGAGCACTCAGCGGGTAAAGGGCCATCAGCGGATAAAGAGCCCTCAGATCGGCTGAAACACGCAGAGCACCAAGATGTAGAGGTTGAATACCACTTTGCTTGCGACACAAGTCATAAAAAATTATCCGTAGCCCTTTTTCAGTGGTTGCCGTCCCTAGGTCGTATTCAAGCCCAGTGGATAACGGACGCTGGGCAGGGAACTGCCGTCTTAAACCCAGAAAACCCTAATTTGGAGTGGTGAGTATGGGTGCTGTAGCGACAGAAGATTATTTCAAAATTGCTAAAGGGGTATGTGAGAAAGCGGGCAGTCGTTTGACTGACACCCGCCAACACATGCTTGAAGTGCTAATTGAGGTTAATAAGCCATTGTCGGCTTATGAAATAACTGAGCAATACAACCAAATCATTAAGCCTAAAATTATGACGATGTCTGTTTATCGCATATTGGACTTTTTAGAGTCGGTACACTTAGTGCACCGACTGCAATCTATCAACAAGTACGTTGTTTGCAATCATTCATTGGGAGCCTGTCATCATCATCCACCTCTCTACATGATTTGCAAATCATGCCAGCACATCGAAGAAGTCGAGCTACCAGATGAGGTGATAAGTACCCTTACACAGCAGGCAAAAAGTGTTGGTTTTTCATCCGTCGGATCACAAGTGGAACTTTATAGCGTGTGTGCAAAATGCAAATCGACGAGCAATCAAAACCTATCGTGAGACCTTTATGACTAAGTTACAACACGTGAGCGACAAAGCGGCAGTGGGGCTGTCGCTACTGTGTATGGTTCACTGCCTTTTCTTACCCTTTGTTTTAATACTACTGCCACCGCTCTCTGGTGTGCTGGCTTTTAATGACGAGTTATTTCACCGCTGGATGATGTACGCGGTTGTACCCATCAGCTCGGTGGCGCTTTTTATTGGCTATTTTCATCACCGAAGCAACAAAGTGTTAGCGATTTGCTTAACAGGGTTGGCGCTTTTAATCGCTGCGACTTTATTGGGGCACGCCACCCTGGGCAGGTACGGCGAAGTGATTTTAACCGTGATTGGTACCAGCATAATCGCTTATGGGCATTTGCTTAATTATCACTTACGTCGCCAATGCAACCAAGTAGACATTCTTAAACAGGACTAAATCAATGCAAGATTCAATGCAAGAGCTAGTGCAAGAGCCAGTGCAAAACAGCTCAGGAAACGCTCATCGAAAACTGCCGGTTACAGTACTTTCAGGCTTTTTAGGGGCAGGTAAAACCACGGTGCTCAGCCATGTACTGAATAATCGACAAGGCAAAAAAGTGGCGGTTATTGTCAACGATATGAGTGAAATTAATATTGATGGCTCATTGTTAAAAAATGAGATCTCACTTAATCGAAACGATGAAAAACTGGTAGAAATGAGCAACGGCTGTATTTGTTGCACCCTCAGAGAAGACTTGCTGATTGAGGTGGGCAAACTGGCCAACTCAGGGAAATTTGATTATCTAGTGATTGAATCCACCGGTATTTCAGAGCCACTACCGGTAGCCGAAACTTTTACCTTTGCCGATGAAGATGGTGTATCGCTGTCAGATGTTGCCACTCTGGACACCATGGTAACCGTGGTCGATGGCGTTAATTTTCTCAAAGATTATGACGAGGCAGAGTATTTATCACAAACCGACGAAAGCTTAGGGGAAGAGGACGAACGCAGTGTCGCCGACCTACTCATTGAGCAAGTGGAGTTTGCTGATGTGTTACTGGTGTCAAAAACAGACTTAATTGATAGCACAGAAGTTGAGCGCCTAAACGCCATCTTGAAAAACCTAAATACCCGAGCGCGAATCATCCCCATTGCAAACGGCCAGGTGAACATCGCGGATATCATCGGAACTGAACTATTCGATTTTGAGCTGGCGCAACAAGCACCAGGTTGGTTGCAAGAAATGCGCGGTGAACATAATCCAGAAACAGAAGAATACGGCATTCAAAGCTTTAGTTACACGGCTAGGCGGCCATTTTATCCCCAGAAGTTCTATGACTTTTTGCACAACACCAAAGGTTACGGCAAGTTGTTGCGCTCTAAAGGCTATTTTTGGTTAGCCTCTCGCCCTGAATTTGCAGGGCAATGGAATCAAGCTGGTGGCATTGCCCGCTATGGTTTTGGAGGCTTATTTTGGAAAGCCGTACCTAAGGCGCAATGGCCCACCGACGAAGAATACCTTGAGTCGATCGACGCGTTATGGGAAGAGCCCTTTGGTGATATGCGTCAAGAGCTCGTGTTCATTGGTCAGAACCTGGACGAAGCGGCGATCACTAACGCGCTAGACGAATGCTTGTTAACAGATGACGCCCTGCTGCAAGGAAAGGCGCATTGGAAAACGCTGGCTGATCCTTTTCCAGCGTGGGAGAACGAAGCATGAGCATCGCTACTCCACTGCACGACCAAGAACACATCATTGCTGGGCAACGCACTAACGCCTTAATGTCTGAAATGACTTACTCGCACAGTGACGAGTTCACTGTTCTGACCGATATTTACCAAGACACGCACAATCTGGTTGTGTGGCAGCGTTCACTTAGCGAAGAATTGCTCGCTCATGTAGCACAATGCATAGAGGAAAATCCGCGCCTGAACCTCGAGAAGAGCATTCGCGCTAACGCTATTATCGAAGATATCAACGAGTTATTAACTCCACGTGGCTTCAACGATGAGTTTACTGACAACATCGCGTCATTGGTGGATATGTTCTGCTGTTTGTTTGACTTAAAGCGGGTTGGATTGCGTCTAAAAGTGTTGGAACAAGCCATGTGTCCTCGCTTCCATGTGGATTGGGTGCCGTGTCGGTTAGTCACCACCTTTAGTGGCACAGGTACCCAGTGGCTCCCCCACGATAAGGTTGATCGCACTAAATTAGGCACGGGTAATAACGGCATGCCAGATGATCAATCAGGTTTGTATGCTGAGCCAAACGCGATTCAAGCGCTGGCAGTAGGCGACGTGGCACTGCTTAAGGGGGAAGGCTGGGAAGGAAATGAAGGCGCAGGCCTAGTGCATCGCTCACCACCTAATGGGGCGAATGAGAAGCGCTTATTATTGACCTTGGACTTTATTTCATAAACCTAAGGCACTTTCTCAATGCGGGTTTTATTGTGTTATCGCCAGTAGAAGATCAATTTTTCGGACGATAACAGGCAACCATTTATCGTTCATTTTTAATCGGGCTAGTCAATGTACTAGTCAACGAGTAAGGGAACTGCGCAGTATATGGGTATGACATTACCGGATATTACATCCAGCGAAAACGTGGCATCAGCCGCACCGCTTAAATGGGTTGGCATGGAAGGCATAACCGTGCCTATTCAAGTACCACTGTCAGGTGAGGTGCCAGCATATGTGAACGCGAAAACCGATGTGTATGTCAGTTTGGATAAAAGCGACGCGAAAGGCATTCATATGTCGCGTTTATTCTTAAAATTGAATGACATTTTGGGCACAGAGTTACTAAGCAGCACTACCCTTACAGCCTTGTTGAATGAGCTAATTTTATCGCAACAGGGGCTCAGCCAAGGGGCTCAGGTAAACTTAGATTTTGCGCTAACGCTTCGTAAAAAGGCGTTGCTAAGCAATGAGTTTGGTTATCAGAGTTATCCTATTGGCATATCGACTCAGTTGGTTAAAGGGGTAGCGCGTACGGTCTTATCGTTAACCATTGCTTATTCAAGTACGTGCCCGTGCTCATCTGCCTTGGCTCAACAAGCGCTAAGTGATGCTATCTCCCAGCGATTTGACGATGAGATGATATCTAAAAGCGAGCTAACCCAGTGGATAACGTCTAAAACAGGCGCCGTTGCTACTCCACACAGTCAACGTTCTTATGCCTACATCAAACTCACGCTAGGTGGGGATGCGCTGCCTAACTTGCCTGAACTCATCACCCTGCTTGAAACAACAATTGGCACGCCAGTGCAAACCGCTGTCAAACGCCAAGACGAGCAAGCATTTGCCAAATTAAATGCCGAGAATTTGATGTTTTGTGAAGACGCCGCAAGACGATTGAAACGCGCCCTCGAGCGCAAGGAAAATGTACTCGATTATTGGTTCAAAGTGGAGCACCAAGAAAGCTTACACGCACACAATGCAGTGGCCATCGATTTCAAGGACAACGCCGATGAAGACACTATGTAAAGCAGTTTGTTTGGGCACTGTAATTGCGATGAGCAGTGGCTGTGCCATGCAAAGTCAGATTGTTTCCCCCCGTCTCGCTAAACAGGTACCTATAGAGCCGGTAAGCGCACGTGTTGTAGCTCAAGATGTCGACATTGGGGCAGCGCAAGGCAGTGAAAACACCTCTGGTATGGATGGTTTCAGGGTGGTCACGTGGAATACAGAGCATTTTGCATATCCCAGCAACGCAGGGTGTAAACCAAGAACCAGCGAAGATATCGCGGCAATAAAAGCGTATATCGCTGGGTTAGATGCCAGTGTGATCGCCTTACAAGAAGTGGCATCAAGGGAGGCGCTGCGTTTAGTTTTTCCTGAGAGGGATTGGGCGTTGGTGCTTTCGGCCAGAGCTGACAGCCCTGCTTACGAGTGCAGAGAAAGCGGGTTTACCTCCACTCAGCAAAAAGTAGCGTTTGCGATTAAAAAAGGCATTTCAATTCTTCAAGTACAGCAAAATGCCCAGCTAGGATTGCAAAAAACTGGGTTACGCTTTGGCTTAGCCGTGACGGTAGACACACCGTTAGGCCCGACCGATATATTAAATGTACACTTAAAAAGCGGCTGTTTTGTAGATGATTACGCAACGAGCGATAAAGCTGCATGCCAGACGCTCGCTCAGCAAGTTCCCGTGTTAGAAGAATGGCTTGCAGCTCACCAAACGTCGGGGTTGCCTTACATGGTGCTCGGTGACTTCAATCATAGATTGGCAAGTGAACACAACTACTTAGCTAGCAGACTAACCAGTGATGAATACGGTATTGATATCGCCACACAGGCATTACGTGGTTGTCATCCTCGTTACCCTGAGCCGATTGATCATATTTTGCTAGGAGGCATGCAAAGCACATTAATAGCGGCATCCGCCCATGTGCACCGGTATAAAAACATGGATGAAGAGGCCATGTTGAGCGACCACTGTGCGGTGTCACTTTTTCTAAAGTAGTCAATAAAGTAATCAATAGAAGTGCATCTAGTGCGTGCGATATTCGTCGGGTTGCTCGTTAAACTTTTCAATTTGTGACACGTTTAGAATGTATGCCGATGTGCCTTGATGATCTTCAAACAAGCCTTTTTCTAATACGCCGGTGAGGGTAAAGGCTTGGCTCATCATGATCTTTGAAAAGCCGTCGATCAAATCCACATAAATCATCTGATTCGGCGGGGGCGGCGGGTAGTGAATGCATGCGCCGTAGTAAGGCACCAAAAAAAAGCGTTTAACGCTTCTGTCTTCGTTCAAATCGATAGGTACCATATAACCTGAAATACTGACCGCCTTACCTATGGCGTCTTCGACCACGTCAGTGGAGTATAAGGCTGATTGGTAGCGCTGGTTGGTGGTAGCTTGCAAAGAAAGGATTACTTGTTCGCTCAGCGACTTGTCGCTACTTGATTGGTATTTTGCCAGCACTTCTTTGTCTGACTTGGGTAACAGTTCTCCCCAGCCTAAAGGGGTAATTTCACCGTTAGCTAAGCGTTCGCGCAATTCAGAATCAGGGCTAACGTACAGCACAGAGCTGGAAAACAGTTTACTTAACTGCAGCGACCAATTGCGTTCTGGCAGTTTGGTTAGCAAGATACCCGCTCCAAAAAAGAGCAGCAAAATAGCAGTCACTTTAATTTTACTGCTCATTGAGGGGCATTGCCCCGAAATCTAAAGGCTCCCTTGGCGTAACACATATGCTTTCTTACTTTACTTCTTTCATCAGACCTTGTTTTTATATCGCGCTTACTTGGATGTTTTGCTGAAAACTAATCGGCTCGTCTTTTTCTAACGCATTAATATGTAGCGATATCTTGTGGTTACCTGGCTTGCTGACTTGATATTTTGATGGATAACTGCCTGAGACCCCGCGAACTGGCATTTGCACCCCTTCTAAAAAACGAACGTTCTCGCTACCTGAAAAGGTAATCACCACATTTTGATACCCATCAGGGATGTCGTATTGAATATTGAGCGTTGCATCTGTGTTAGCAGGTGTATCGATTGATCTAGGGTGGCTAACAGAAATAGGTAGGCTGACTTTTTCCTGCGAAAGCATGTCTTGCAGCGGGTGAAACGAAGGGAAAATTCCAAAGTTGCGGCCACCGTGAAACTGACAAGCGTTTGCTTGAATCGATACGCTGCTCAACACCAATAAGCTAATAACTGACCGTTTTCTTAGCAAAGGATATGCTCTTGGCGCTGTTAGCATGCTATCTGTTACAGACCCGATAAAGGCCATAAATGAAGTGGTTAAAGAATGTTGAGTTTGCATTTATTCCTCCTCGAAAGGATAGGCTTTATTCAGTTTAAGGCGATAAGCTGAAGTGCCTAGTTCATTTTCTGTGGTATCAATGACGAGTGTGCCTTCAAACCAAAACGGGTCGTACAGGCTGCCTAGTTTTATACCTTGTTCAGCTTTACTATGAATAATTTGGTTAGGCGGTGGTGGCGGCATATGTAAGCAAGCACCAAAATAAGGCACAATGAAAAACTCAGTGATGTTTTGGGATTCATCAGACGCTAAAGGCACGATAAACCCAGGGATACGAATCGGTTTATTTTCATAGGTGTTAATAACGCGGGTAGAACTCAAGGCTTTTTGGAAGCGCTTAGTATTTTCGTCAACACCTTCTTGTTGCCCAAGCGCCTCTACCGAGTCTTGCTCTGAGCCATCTTCGATACCCGACAGGTATTCAGGCGGGTTCATCAATGCTTCAAGATCGTCTTTAGGCATCAAGGCTATCCATTCAATTTCTTGGTAGCTTCCAGTGGTTTGTGCGGCGTTTGCTGTACTAAGCAAAACAAAGTTAAAGATTAATAACGTGACCCATGAACTTAAAATTTGTATCTTCATTTCTTACATCTTTGCTTGCAAAATTGCATCGTCTTGATTTGATGTAAATGTTATAACATATCAATAGTTAAGTTTATAGTTTAAGAGAGCACCAAAGACGGACTTATGAAAGCAGTGAATACAGATGATAGTGCCCACAACGCAGAAAGCGCCCACAGCACAGGAAGCGGCCACAGCGTAGAAAGCAGCGACAACGTAGGAAGCAGAGAGACCGCAGTAAGCGACGACAGTGCAGCAAAAAGCAAAAGCGCCGACAGTATTAAAAACAAAGCCCCTCTGGCGATTAATCTTAAAGGCGTTCGGCATCGCTACGGCAAATCGAGCAGTGAAACGGTATTGAATATTCCTCATTGGCAGCTTGCTCAAGGGGAGCGCGTATTCCTGCACGGTGATTCCGGCTCGGGTAAAACGACCTTATTGAATTTGCTATCTGGGGTGCTTACCCCAACAGAAGGTAGCATCGAACTATTAGGTCAGCCTTTCTCTAGTTTATCGGCAAGGCGCAGAGACGCTTTTCGGGCACGCCATATCGGCGTGGTGTTTCAGCAGTTCAATTTGGTGCCTTACTTAAGCGTGCTAAAGAACATTCAGCTAGCCAATTACTTTGCCGCCAAGCGTGATAAACACATAGAAGAGTCGGTTAGCGGCTTGTTGGCAAAGTTAAATTTGCCTGCAGATGTGATGCATAAACCTGCCAATACCCTGAGCGTGGGTCAACAGCAGCGGGTGGCCATTGCCAGAGCGTTGATAAATCAGCCTGAGTTGTTACTGGTAGACGAGCCCACCTCGGCGCTAGATGCCTCAGCACGAGATGCGTTTATGGATATTCTACTGAATATGTGCGAAACCGCGGGCGCGAGCTTGGTCTTCGTTAGTCATGATATGTCATTAAAGCGTTTTTTTAGCACCAGTATTGATATGCCCAGTTTGTGTCAGGGGAAGGGTAAGGGCAAGGGTAAGGAGAGTGCAGCATGTTGATTTCTCTCGCTTGGAGCAGCTTATGTAGCCGCAAAAAATCAGTCATTCTGACCTTTCTATCTTTGTTGATTAGTATCAGCGTGCTAATAAGCGTTGAGCATATTCGCCAGCAAGCTAAAACCAGTTTTAATCGCACCATTTCCGGGGCTGATCTTATCGTTGGCGCTCCAAGCGGCCAACTCAACCTACTTCTATATTCCGTATTTCGTATGGGTGATCCCACCAGCAACATAGACTACCAAAGTTACGAAATGCTCAAAAACGATCAGCAGGTCGCGTGGGCCATTCCTATTTCTTTAGGAGATTCTCACCGCGGCTTTAGGGTGCTGGGCACCAATGGTGACTATTTCACGCACTATCAGTTTGGTGATAAAAAATCGCTTGAGTTCACAGCAGGTAAGCCATTTGCTGGTATGTTCGACACCGTGATTGGCGCGGATGTCGCCAAAACGCTAGGTTACCAAGTGGGAGATAAAATCATTGTTGCCCATGGGATCGGTCATACCAGTTTTAGTCACCATGATCATAGCCCGTTTGTGATCAGTGGCATTTTAAAACCTACCGGCACGCCAGTTGATAAAACCGTGCACGTAACTTTGCCCGCCATAGAAGCCATACATTTACCCCCGTCTCAGTTAGCGAAAATTCTCGATGGCGAAGAAGCACAAAAGATACAGCCTGATAGCGTCACTGCGGTGATATTGGGCTTAAAAACTAAGTTTGCCACCTTTAAGCTACAGCGAGATTTGAACAACTACCAAGATGACCGCTTGATGGCCGTTTTGCCTGGAGTGGCACTCGCAGAGTTGTGGCAAATGATGGGAACCGTTGAGAACGTACTTAGGGTCATTAGCGTGCTGGTGTTGCTGTCATCTTTGTTTGGTTTGTCGACCATGTTGCTGGCATCCATGAATGAGCGCAAAGGGGAAATAGCGGTGCTGCGTACATTGGGCGCAGGGCCCAGCATTATTTTTGGCTTGGTGTTATTAGAAGCACTGATGCTGGTGGTCATCGCCATTGCCAGTGCGGTATCGCTCGTCAGCGGATCTATCGCGCTGTTTAGCGATAAACTGGCCGCCCACTATGGCTTATTCTTAAGTGCTAACTTGCTATCGTGGGAAACCCTGCAAATCGCCATGATTATTACGCTAGCATCCATTGTCACCTCAGCCATTCCCGCATTTGAAGCCTATAAAAAAGCCCTGCAATCGAGGCTATCTGGTTAATATTCATAGAGTATGTGACATTGCTCAACACGACTGTGTCACTTATATCATCACTGAATGCGCCTAAGGCGCATTTCTTTGTGCAGGTGTGGTGTTAAATGTCTTAAGCATTTCATGTGGGTTGACTGTTTCACCGTGTGTTTTAGTGGCCTGTGCCCACCAAGCTAATTGCGTAAATGTACGGCTAAAATAATCAAACCATGACCTTTGATCTTCACCTGTCTGTGGTGTGCCATCTTCAGTAAACACCTCTTGGGCTTTAGGAACGTGGATCATCGCTGAAACGGGCAGGCAGCCTAGCTCGGATAAAAACGTACGCATGCCCACGGCTGCGCGCATGCCGCCCCATTGCCCAGCAGAGTAGGTGACGATGGCACTAGGCTTATAAGAAAACAACGAACTGCCAAAGTGATTAAGCAAGTTGGCCAAAGCTGGACTCATGGAATGGTTGTACTCAGGGCCTATACCAATTCCACTAAATAATTACCCCCTCAGAATTCATCCAGCCGGTTTTGAACAAGGCGTCGGTGTACAGTAATGGTTGTTCCCTTTCAAATACCGAGAACGCAGTACAAAACCCGCTGGGGAATTCCCTTTGGGCGAATTTTAAAGGGACTTACTCTGCGTTGCTCGAACTCGAAAGAGAACCACTATTACTTCATTCAAGCGCCTTAATTAAGTCCCTTTAAATTTTCGCTGAGTGGCTAATTATTTAATGGAGTTGGTATTACATGATAAAGCCATCTGCGGCGGCTATCTTTTCTGCTAGCGTATTCAGCTCTGGGGGCGCTTTGCTTTTAGCGTAAGCAAAATGGGGTTTGAAGACCGGCTCAAGTGGGTAATCCAGCGCATCAATCAATTCAAACTCATGCTCATGAAAACGCGCATCTAAACACGCCATGCAGGCTTTAGCGACACGAAGACCCAAGCGGGCAGGGCGCGGAGGCGTGCTATCGCGAACGGCGCCCAAAAAAACTAAAAACTTCATTACGTGATCTCCATTGCTAATCTAATTGCGATGAATGCTACAGCGGGTTCGCCTGTAATGCTTGCCAAAATAAATGCTTATAAAGATAAGTGTTTGCGTGGTTAAGCGAGCGAAGCGCTGGCTTACTTTAACGACTGTTCGACAGTGTGCTATTCAAGGCTTTAATAGTTATTGATTCATCGTTGTGCGTGGTGATCTAGATCAAAGTTGATTGTAATAGGATGATATAAATTGTGGAGTACGCCCAATGACTATCGACTTTATTGATGTGCAACCACCAGAACCGGGTGAGTGGCAGCAGGTATCACCGGGTATTTTGTGGTTGCGCATGCCGTTGCCCTTTGAGCTGGATCATATCAACTTATACTTGATAGAAGACAATGATCCGGTCACGGGGGATAAAAGCTACGCGCTCATCGATACCGGCTTTGGGGTTAGCAAAACACAAGAGCTATGGGATAGCTTACTGAGTAAATTGGATGTGCCTTTGACTAAGGTCATTGTGACCCACATGCACCCAGATCACATCGGCATGGCGGGTTATTTGGTTGATAAATATCGCGCGCCATTATACATGAGCCACTCAGAATATTTTGTTGGCCGAGCTATGAGTGCCGGCAGTCGAGGAGCATCAGACTGGCAAGACGATGAGTACTTAGTACGCTGTGGCATGTCGCCTGAATACGTGGCAACCGCCAGTGAAAACCGTAAAACGAACAAAGGAGTCGGGCAGGTTATTCGCCCCATCCCATTGCATCATGAGCGTTTACAAGAGGGCGACGAGCTGACCATTGGCCAGCATCAATGGCAAGTGTTGATTGGCCGCGGACATTCGCCAGAGCATGTCTGCCTATTTAACCCCACAACGAATGTATTGATATCAGGGGATCACGTACTACCGATTATCACCCCAAATATAGGGGTGTACAGCACTGAGCCAAACGCTAATGCTTTAAAGATGTACTTAGACACGCTACCGCAGTTTAAAACGTTACCCACTGATGCACTCGTGCTGCCATCACATAAACAACCTTTCGTTGGATTGCATAAGCGGGTTGATGAACTGGCTGAGCATCACTATGAGCATCTCGCCAACTTAAAAGCGTTTTGTGCACAAGGTAAAACCATTAAAGAATGCTTACCTGTATTGTTTAAGCGGGAATTGAATGAACACAATATGTTCTTTGCTATTGCCGAAGCGCTGGCGCACCTCAACTATTTGTATTTCGAGGGTGAAGTCACCCGAGATATCAACGAACACGGCCACTATGTTTTTGCACTGGTTGGTGATTAGCTAAGGACGTTAAAACCAAAAAGGGCAAATATAATTTGCCCTTTTTTTGCTCACTTTTTGTTTATCGCTGCGCTATCAATAACGCAGCTTCTCACACTAGATAGGGTGGGAAGCTGTGGGATTAGAAGCTGTAAGTCACGCTGACTGTGCCGTTAATAGGCGCGGCATAGAAAAACGAGCTGTGCAGGCTGCTAAGGTATTTTTCGTCAGTGATATTATTCAAATTCGCTCTAACGCTGAGGTCATTGGTAATGTCGTAACTGGCATAGGCGTTTAGCAAAAAGTAGCTGTCTTGGGTGACGTTGTAATCAGTGTTTTTGGTTTCTGATTGCCAGCGACCACTGACACCGACTGTTAGGCTTGGCACTACGGGCACGGTGTAATTCAACGAGAAATTAACGTAGTCACGAGGTGCCCAAGTATTGGCATCAGCACCTTGGTCGTCTTCAATTTCAATGGCGGTATAGCCCAAAATCACACTGAGATCGTCTGTGAGCTGACCTGTCATTTCAATCTCAAAGCCTTTTGAGTCAACATCAATGCCGTTGTAGTAATATTGCCCGTTATCAGGATTGATACCTGCATATGAGGCTAGGTTTTCTTGCTCCGCGGTAAAATAAGCAAACGTAGTTAGTAGGCTCTCATCTAGCCACTGAACTTTAATACCAGCTTCGGTATTCTTGCCCTTAGTTGGGTCAAGGTATTGCCCCGATAAATCATACTGTTCTTGGGGCTGGTAGATATCTGAGTAACTAGCGTAGGCATTGATGTCTTCTGTTATAGCATAGGTAAAGCCGACATATGGACTTAGCTCACTTTCGCTATTATCGATAGTGGTACCACTGTTATCGCCACTTCGCTCAAAATCAATGGCATTTACACCGGCAATCATAAACAGGCTATCACTTAATGTAATTTTGGTTGAGCCGAATACGCGGGTTAGGTTTTGCTTAATTTCTGAATACAGTGTGCGCTCTTGCCAATCAGGCTCGGCGATAGCGTCAAGGGCATAAGGAAATGCTGGCAATGCACCCCATGCGGCTTCGGTAAAATCGGCTGCGTAGTTAAACATAGTGTCCGTACTTTGGGCATAGCTAACACCAAATGTCGCTTCATGTTCAAAGCCAAATGCACTAAAAAAACCTGATGTTTTTACTTCAAGTAAATCGGAATCGATATCTGAGTCATAACGACCGGGATAACCTAAAAGTCCTAAGTTCGTCTCTTTGTCGATGGTGCCATAGGCATAAAACAGCTTATCTTGTTCTTCGAAATAGCGTTTGTGATAGTTCACATCAAGGCGCCAATTGTCACTGAGTTGACTGGTGAACTCTACAAAGGCGTTAGTATTTTGGGTGTCCCACATGGTCCAGTCTTGTGTGGTGGAATCGCTGTCGTCCCACTCGGCTTGGGTACCGTCTGTATAATTGAATACCAGGCCGCCCCACAAATTGCCATCAGTATTGGCGTCTTGATGAGATATCCCGACAGTAAGAGTAGAGTGATCCGTTAGCTGACCATCAACCACGCCGTAGAAATAACCTAAGTTATCTGATAATCCATCTAAATGGGAGTTGGTGTCCTCGCCAGCCACCACAAACCGGGCAGCCCAGCGCCCATCTTCTGTGAGCAGGGTGTTATAGTCGGCTTGAATACGTTTGAAATCATAGGAGCCAGCAATAACACTGACTTCGCCGCCTGTTTCATTCGTGGGGCGTTTGCGTACATAGTTGATTGTGCCCGATGCGTTACCTACACCCGTCAGCAAACCATTGGCACCACGAATAACTTCAATACTTTCGTACCCATAGGCGTCAATGGCCCCTGTCACTATGCCCCAATCATTCGGTAAACCCACACCGTCAATTTGGGTGTTTTTGATTTCAAAGCCACGAGAGGAGTAATTAGTACGGTTGGTTTCCCAGGCTTCTACTGTCACGCCTGTGGCTAACCGTAGAGCATCGTTAATGTTAAAGGCGGCGAAATTGTCCATCAAGTCTGACGTGATAACGCTAATCGATTGAGGCGTTTCGCTTATATTCATTGTTAGACCGGTCGCACCCCCGCTGATCCTATCTTGACGTACACCGGAAATAAGTAAGTGTTCAACCTCTGCATCTGCTTGCTTGATTTCAATGGCATCTGTCGCTTCTTGCGCCTGAGCTTGCATGGCGAGGGTGAATAAAGACAAGCTAAATAGGTTGTACAGCTTCATTAGTTTTCCTTGTTTATATGTATGTTTTAACGGTGAGTGGATGACGAACGCGGGGATCATACACAAATTCTATTCTATATGATAACTATTTGCATTCGCATGTTTAGTCTGCTGTTTTTATTATTGCGTGTGAAATCGTGAAGCATGCTTTTAATAACGCAGAGATATTTGGTAGTAGAGGTGCTTGCAAGTAAATAAAAAATCAGTGAAAAGATATCGGTAAAGCACTGAGACAAAGAAGAACGCGGTTGTCCACTCAGCGAAGGAAGCCCGGCTGATAACCAAGTTCCCAAGTTTGTGATTGAGGGCAAGTCTATTAAGTATGTATAAGAGCGGCTGCTAATAGGTCGTCACGTTTTGCTACGCATTGTGGGTGTACGTGATAAAGAAAGAGCACCAGTAAGAGCTAAATTACTGTCACGTCGAATTCGCTTTACAGCATTAATGGTAATCATTATCATTATCTTTTTATTGGGTATTTGCAAAGCACCTTGCTACCTGCGCTCAAAAAGCCTTTCAAAGGAAAAAGTGCGGTGATGAGTGTGCCTACATCAGTTTCATTAGTGATTTAGCCTTCTTTATGTAAGCTGTAGCGCACTTGTGCATTACGAGGCGACGTTGAAGAGGCAATTTATCGCTCACGATTTACACATAATAAAAACCACGGGAATACCAATGATACTGTTACTCGCCATAGCGCTGGGCTTATTAGGCTGCTATGTACTTTATATGAGCTGGAAGCAACACTCTACTCGCTACGCACTGGCTGGATGGGGTTGCTTATTAGCCACTTTACCATTATTGATCGTGGCGCTTGGCACAGAATACGGCCTCGTGTTTGCACTCGGGTTACCCGCGCTTTACGTGTGGCTAGGCATACTACGTGAGCAAAAAACACAAATGCCTAGCAAGCACATTGTAAAAGCTGATAAATCGATACAATTCAATGCAAATAAGCTCGCGAAAAATAGCGGATATATTCTCTATCATCTTGTTTTACTGATGGTCGTTAGCAGTCTGTTAGTGATTGCCTCACTAGATATACTGCCTTTAGAGCGGCCAACTCAGCTCGTAACAGGGGTTATCATTTTGCCATTGGTTTGGTCGGGCTTGTCATTCTGGCATTTGTCCTGCGAGAACAAACGCAACCCTCTGATATTTAGTGTATTTGTATCGCTTGCCTCCAGCCTTTATTTATTTGTTTAAGCCATGAAAAATTCAAAAGTAGATCCTCAAAAAAAACTAGTAAACACCCCGTCTCTCAGTAAACGGTCGCTCTCTGCCCATGTTTGGTTGGGGCTATTTGTTAGCGCGTTTATGTACATAATTTGTTTATCCGGTACTTTAGCAGTGTTCCATCAAGAGCTTGAGCGCTGGGAGCAACCGCAAATCCCTGAAACAGGCAAGGTTGATATTGCCGTCATCGAAAAAGCGTATGACAATTTTGTTGAAACCTACCCCGAAGAAACTGAGCACATGTATGTGGTCTTTCCAGGTTCGGGTATCCCAAGGGTGGTGGTCGAGAACGACCATATCGCGCATTTCGTTAATCCTGATGGCTCATTAGGTGAAGTAGAGCAGTCTCACTGGACTAAAATGCTGGTAGATTTGCACTTGTATCTGCATCTACCCAAAAGCTTCGGCATGATCCTCGTTAGTGCGTTTGGTGCGCTGTTGTGTGCGCTAATTTTGTCTGGCTTTCTTGCCCATCCTCGTATCATCAAAGACGCCTTTCGCTTTCGCCGCGGCGGCACTGGGCTGCAAGAAAACATTGATTTGCATAATCGCTTCAGTGTGTGGGCAGCGCCTTTTCACATAATGATTGGCGTAACAGGTGCCTATTTCGGCTTGGCCACTGTGTTGATTGGGCTGGTGTCGCAAGCATTTTATGCAGGGGATAATCAGGCGGTTTTGGATGAGTTGTTCACCCCTGAGCCAGCTTTAGAGCAACCCTTACAAAGACCACAGATAGGCCGCGCCATGGAGTATATTGAGCAGCATAATCCTGAAGGTACGCCGTTATTTCTTACCATTCACGAGCCAAATACGCCGGGACAATTTATCGAAGCGTACGTGAAACAACCTGGTCGGTTGATTTACTCTGAGAATTATCGTTTTGATATTCAGGGTAATTTCTTAGAAACCGCCGGATACCGTGATGGCGGTCTTGCCAAACAAATTATCTTTTCAATGTATCGCTTGCATTTTGGTGAATTTGCTGGCATCGCAAGCAAGTTATTGTATTTTGTACTCGGTATGATGTTAACCGTGGTATCGGCCACGGGTATCAATATTTGGCTGAAAAAACGCAAAACTACCGATGTGATCAACCTGTGGTGGCCAACACTGGTGTGGGGCACTCCGCTGATACTTAGCGTGAGCGCGCTGCTCAATTTGTTTGTGCACGTGCGAATCGACCTCTTCATTTGGCTCGGCTTGGTCGCTGCCCTCGTAGTAGCGACGCGCCAGCAAAACGTGCAGCTATGGGTCGCTAGGCTCAAACATGTACTGGCGTTTTCACTGCTCATATTCATCGCAGCTTACACAGCCAAGGCTGGCGCTGCAGCCTTTACCATTGCAGCCTTGCAAATCAATATTCCGCTTGCCCTGTACGCTGCGTATTTGTTGGCGAGAGGGCACCGGCAGATAACTCTGGCAGGAAATGAAGACCGTCAGGTGAGTCAGCCTGAGTCGACATAGGCTTGTGCTAGAGCGAAGGGGCAATCAAGTTCGCCTGACAGCAGCGATGGTATAAAAAAGCTCAATAAGAGCGGTATTGTTGACGCCAGGCGGAAGCATTCTTGCGATATTTTCGTTTAAACAAGCGGTTGAAGTGTCCTGCATCTTGATAGCCGACGGCCCATGAAATCTCTTCGATGCTTTTATCGCTATGTTTAAGGTGCTCTTTGCCTTGCTCAATGCGCAATTGCTGAATATAACCCAGCGGCGTTTCACCTGTGGCTTCTTTGAACCGCCGTTTAAACGTTCTGGGGCTCATATTCACTTTACTTGCTAATTGCTCAATCAAAATCGAGCTCATGAAGTGCATTTCTAGCCATTGCTGAATCGACAGTATTTCATCGTCTTGGTGATAAGTTTGATGGCTGATTGAGGTGAATTCGCCAGCATAACCGGTTCGAAAGTCTACAAGAAACGCGTGCTCTACTGCCTCACCCACCAACGACGATGAGAGTTTAGAAATCAAGTAAACGAGTATTTCAAGTCCTGCATTCATGCCTGCTGAACAGTACAGCTCTCCCGTGGCTGTGATGAAGCGTTCGGCTCTAACATCAACTTTGGGATATCGCTTAGCGAAGTCTGCTTGCTTATGCCAGTGGGTGGTACTTATTCGATCGTTTAATAACCCTGCTTCTGCTAAAAAGTAAGCGCCGGTGGCTGCCGCCATTATAGGTTTGCCTTGCTCGTGCCAAGTGCGAAGTCTAGGGTAAAGCGCTGCTTGTTTGCTCAGTAGCGTGTCGACCTCTCCCCATATACTGTGCAGAATAATCAAATCTGTGTCTTGAACTTCATCTAATGCGCAGTCAGGTGTAATGGCCAATCCACTGAATGTAGACGTGGGCTTACCATCTACGGTTACCAAAGATATCTCAATCGCCTGACCGAGTAAGCGCTGCTGCAAGGTAGATGCAAACGCTAACACATCATGAGTCAGGCCTAAGCTGAGTCCCATTGCATTTTCGCTGGCAAACAATGTCACGTGCTTGAGCATGTTTTCTCCTGTTTATTTGGCATTATTTACAAAATTGGCCTGAATGACCAGTTAAATGACCTGAGTCACGCTGTTAACAGAATTTTTACATCTTTAAGATAGTGACAATGATGTTGAATCTGGAGAGAACAATGCAGCTTAGCGAAGAGCACGATGCCCTTAGAAAAACAGTCAAAAACTTTGTCGATAATGAAATGGATCCCTTCATTGAAGAATGGGAAAGCGCCGGTATCGCACCTTTGCACACCCTGTTTAAAAAGATGGGTGACTTAGGGCTACTGGGCATTCATAAACCCGAAGCGTACGGTGGCTCTGGGCTAGATTACAGCTATAACTTAGTGTTTGCTGAAGAATTAGGTCGCGCCTATGGTGGCTCGCTTCCCATGGCTATTGGTGTACAAACCGATATGGCCACCCCAGCTTTAGCGCGTTTTGGTAGCGACGAACTCAAGCGTGAATTTTTAGCCCCAGCTGTTGCCGGTGACATGGTGGCGTGTATTGGCGTCAGTGAGCCTGGTGCAGGCTCTGATGTGGCAGGTTTGAAAACCACAGCAAAAAGTGACGGCGATGATTACGTCATCAACGGCAGCAAAATGTGGATAACCAATGCCACACAAGCTGATTGGATTTGCCTGTTGGCCAATACCAGTGACGGTAATGTGCATGCCAATAAATCCCTTATTGTTGTGCCGCTGAATACGCCCGGCATTGAAATCTCTAAGCCCTTAAATAAGTTAGGCATGCGTGCCAGCGACACGGGGCAAATATTTTTCAACAATGTAAGGGTGCCCAAACGTAATCGTATCGGTGATGAAAACAAGGGCTTCACCATGCAAATGATGCAATTCCAAGAAGAGCGAATGTACGCCGCCGCAAGCGCGCACAAAGGAATGGAGCGCATGATCCAAGACACCATTGGGTGGTGCAAAGAGCGCCACACTTTCGGCCAGCCCGTACTGAACAACCAAGTCGTGCATTTTAAGTTAGCTGAATTGCAAACCGAAGTTGAAGCTCTTCGCGCACTAACATGGCGTGCCTGCCAGCAGCATATCGATGGTGAAGATGCCACCTACCTTGCATCGATGGCCAAACTCAAAAGCGGCCGTTTATGGCGTGAAGTCACCGACTCCTGCCTGCAGTACTGGGGCGGTATGGGCTTTATGTGGGACAACCCTGTTGCCAGAGCCTATCGCGACACGCGCATTTTATCTATCGCCGGGGGCAGTGACGAAATGATGCTGGGCATTATCGCCAAGCACATGGACATATTCCCTAAGCGCCGATAATCGCCCTATGACAAGTGTTGGCATGCGCTAGCAGCTCTGATGATGAGCCTGCGCGTCCGCAATATCGTCCCTCGATGCATACAGGATTAACAAAGGATAAGTAACATGGCGATACCCGCCTTATTTAACAATAAACTGAGCTTACCCGTGATTTGCGCGCCGATGTTCTTAGTGTCTAGCCCGAAGCTCGTTATCAGTGCCTGCAAAAATGGCATAGTGGGGTCGTTCCCCACCTTTAATACACGCCCCCAAGATTTGCTTGATACATGGCTCACGCAGATCAGCAGTGAACTTGCTGAATATGCCGCGGCAAACCCCCAAAAGCCTGTTGCACCTTTTGCGGTTAATTTAGTCGTGCACCCCTCAAATACGCGATTAGAAAGTGATCGCGCGGTGGTTAAAAAGCACCAAGTGCCTTTTGTGATCACCAGTCAAGGTAACCCCGCAGACGTCGTTGCAGAGGTTCACCAATGGGGCGGCTTGGTTTTCCACGATGTTATTCGCGCTGACCATGCCAAAAAAGCCATTCAGGCCGGTGTTGACGGCATCATCATCGTCACCGCTGGCGCGGGTGGCCATGCCGGAGAAATAAACCCATTTGCCTTGGTGCGAGAGATCCGTGAATTTTGGAATGGACCACTAGCGCTTGCCGGGGCAATCAATGACGGCATGGGAGTGCGCGCTGCCGAAATTCTCGGGGCTGATTTTAGCTATATGGGCACCCGCTTTATCGCCACAGAAGAGGCAGAAGTAGACCCAGATTATAAGTCCATGCTGGTGGACTCACAGATAAGCGACCTTATCTACACCGATACCTTCACCGGGGTTAAGTGTAACTTTTTAAAACCCTCTATCGCTCGCGCAGGGGTCGACTTAGCCAACTTTACCGCCAAAACTCATGTGGACTTAGATCTAGGCGAAAGCAACGCGTGGAAAGATTTTTGGAGCGCAGGGCACGGTATAGCAGGTATCAAGCACGTGTTACCGATGGCTGAGTTAGTTGAGCAGCTCAAAGAAGAGTATCGCGGCGCAGTAGCGCACCCAGCGTTCTTAAGCAATCAAGACTAAATAGGCGTCTCGCAATGCCCACCACGTCACGTTCTCACTTATTAAATAAGGATTGGTCACATGGCCCTATTTCACACCCAGCTTGATGAGCACGGTGAGTCTTTTAAGCAAAACACCCTCGTCATGCACGAAGCGGTCTTAGAGATCAGAGCGATTGAAAAGCGTGTTATTCAGTTGGCCGACGAAAAAGCCCCTCGCTACATTAAGCGCGGGCTTATCCCCCCCAGAGAGCGGTTATCAAGACTACTTGACCCCGGCGCGCCCTTTTTAGAATTATCGAGCTTATGTGGTTACATGCAAGAAGGGGATACCGACGGTTCTGCTGCTGGTGGCGGCGTCATCGCTGGCATTGGCTATGTATCTGGCGCCCGCTGTATTGTCATGATTGATGATTACTTAACCAAAGGTGGCAGCATTACTCAACTTGGCAGCCACAAGCGCCTGCGCATGTACCAAATGGCGTTGCAAAACAAATTGCCCGTGATTGCCTTAGCCCAAAGTGGTGGTGGCGACTTAACCTCATTGGGAGATTGGTTTGGGTTCTCAGGCGCGGCTTTTGCCATGCAGGCTAAGCTGTCAGCGGCGGGTATCCCGCAAATTACTTTGGTGCACGGTAGCGCAACAGCTGGCGGCGCCTACCAACCAGGGCTGTCGGATTATGTGGTGATGATCAAAGGCCAGTCCACTGTGTATCTGGCGGGCCCACCATTGCTAAAAGCGGCGACGGGTGAAATTGCCACGGACGAAGAAATTGGCGGCTCACAAATGCACAGCGAAATTTCCGGTGTTGCCGACTATCAAGCTGAAAATGACGCAGATGGTATTCGCATTGTGCGTGAGATCACCGCCAGTTTGAACTGGAATGACAGTGCCCACCCTCAGGCAGTAAATCAGTACCAAGAGCCTTTGCACGACAAGGAGCAGCTGTTGGGCATTGTCCCAAAAGAAGCAAAGACGCCTTACGACGTGCGAGAAGTGATTGCACGCATTGCCGATGGCTCAGACTTTCTCGATTTTAAAGCCGAGTACGACATGGGAACCGTGTGTGGGCATATGAGATTGCACGGCATGGTATGCGGCGTGATTGGTAATAATGCGCCTATCACTGCTCACGGCGCAGCCAAAGCAGCGCAATTTATACAATTATGTGAACAGTCGGGCTCGCCGATTGTTTTCCTGCATAACACCACGGGATTTTTGGTGGGAACTGAATCTGAGCGTGCCGGGATCATTAAGCATGGCGCCAAGCTTATTCAAGCGGTCACTAATAGCAGCGTGCCTAAAATCAGCCTTGTGCTGGGCGGCTCATACGGCGCCGGCAATTACGCTATGGCAGGCCGGGGTATCGAGCCTAACTTTATGTTTGCCTGGCCCCGCTCGGTGGTGGCCGTTATGGGGCCAGCCCAAGCAGGTAGTGTTCTTAGAACGGTAGCCAGCGCCAAAATGGCTCGTGCTAATGCTATCGACACAGGAAAACTGGACGCGCTTGAAAAGCGCACGGTAGAAGTGATGCAAGCCAAATCCGGCGCATTGGCTAATTCAGCTCGCTTGTGGGATGACGGCATTATCGACCCAAGAGACACCCGAGAAATATTGGCTTTCGTGCTGGATATTTGCCGTGAAGGCCAAGCGCGAAAGGTCAATACCAGCCAGTTTGGTGTGCCTCGTTTCTAGCGGCAAAAATACCTGATGGGGCGCCGCCTTAGTCTGGGCTAGTCACGAATAACGCAATAGAGATAACCAAATAGAGATAAAGAAATGTCGAATGTAAGCCAAAAGCAGTATCGAGAAATTTTAGTCAGCCTTGCTCAAGGGGTGTTAACCATTAGCTTTAATCGGCCACACAAGAAAAACGCGATGAATTTGGCCTTAGTCAATGACGTTATGGCGGTATTTAGCGATATAGCCGAAGACAGCTCGGTGCGTGCAGTGGTTATTCGCGGTAGCGAAGGCAATTTCTGTGCGGGCGGTGATATTTCAGATATGCACAGCGACGCGGCCAGTGAACAAGATAAGCAACAGGCTATTTGGCATTTCAACCGCAGCTTCGGGCGCATGGTCGCCCAAGTAAATCAGGCGCCCCAAGTGGTTATTACCCAGCTTGAAGGCGCTGTGTTAGGCGGCGGATTTGGCTTGGCGTGCGTGTCTGATATTGCTATCGCCCATCAAAGTGCTTTTTTTGCCATGCCTGAAACTGGGCTTGGTGTTGTACCCGCACAAATCGCCCCTTTTGTCGTCACGCGTATCGGCCTAACCCAAGCACGGCGTCTGGCGTTATTGGGCGAGCGAGTAGGGGCAGACCAGAGCCAAGCCTTGGGTATTGTGCATTTTGTTTGCGAGACGCAAGAGGCGCTGCAAGCCCAGCTCAATGAGGTGCTAAAACACGTCCGGCGCGGTGCGCCAAAGGCGAATGCCAATACCAAAGCCCTCATGATAAAGGTGGGAACTATCGCACTAGACACTCTATTGGATGAAGCCGCGGATGTATTTACCCAAGCCTTAGCGTCTGATGAAGGTAAAGAGGGCACCCAAGCCTTTATGCAAGAACGCAAACCAAGCTGGTGTGAGTAGAGCTGTTGTAAATAGAGGCAGGCATACATGAGTACTGAGCAAATGATAAACATTCAAAATAGCGATACACAAGCTGGTGCAACCCAACCCCATGGGCTTAAAAAGCAAAATCAGTTTCACAAAATACTGATCGCCAATCGCGGCGAAATTGCCTTGAGGGTTATTCGCACGGCTCGCCAAATGGGGTATCGCACCGTGGCTGTGTATAGCGAGGCAGACAAAAACGCTGCTCATGTACTCGCCGCCGATCAAGCGGTGTGTGTGGGCCCTGCCAATGTGTCCGAGTCGTACCTGATGATCGACAACATTATTGCTGCGGCGCACAAAACCCAAGCCGATGCTATTCACCCTGGCTATGGTTTTTTATCTGAAAACCCAGCGTTTGCACGGGCCTGTGATGCCGCGGGGATTCAGTTTATCGGCCCTGACGCCTCGGCCATTGAATTGATGGGCAGCAAGCGGCTATCCAAGGTAGCCATGTTAGACGCCGGCGTGCCGTGTATTCCTGGCTATCAAGGTGCAGAACAAAGCGACCAAGTGCTGATTAAAAAGGCAGCAGATGTAGGCTTTCCTATCATGGTTAAAGCCTCTGCTGGTGGTGGCGGGCGCGGTATGCGTTTGGTCACTGAGCAAGGTGAGTTGGCGGCGCAGATAAAAACCGCACGCTCTGAAGCACTTAGTGCATTCGGTAGCGGTGAATTAATTCTTGAACGCGCGGTTTTGGCCCCTCGGCATATCGAAATTCAAATATTTGCTGATAGTCACGGCAATACCGTTTATTTAGGTGAACGTGACTGTTCGATACAGCGTCGTCATCAAAAAGTGGTTGAAGAAGCGCCATCGCCCTTTGTCGATGAAGAATTACGGAAACGCATGGGGCAAGCTGCTGTGAGTGCAGCCAAAGCGTGCGGCTATCAAGGCGCAGGCACGGTAGAGTTCTTGGTTGATAGGGACAAAAACTTCTACTTTTTAGAAATGAATACCCGCTTACAAGTGGAGCATCCGGTGACTGAACTTATCACAGAGCTGGACTTAGTGGAGTGGCAACTGCGGGTAGCTGCGGGTGAAGCGCTGCCGTTAACGCAACAAGAGGTTAACCTTGACGGTCACGCCATTGAGGTGCGGTTGTACGCGGAAGACCCTCGGCAACGCTTTATGCCCCAAACGGGCAATATTCTTGTATGGCAATACCCTGAACGCGAAGGTATTCGTGTCGATCACGGCATCAATACCGGTGATACCGTCAGTGCTCATTACGATCCCATGTTGGCGAAAGTCATCGCCTATGGGCCAGACCGGGCAACCGCCGCACGGCGACTCGCCAGTGCCATTGAAGACATTCAATTAGTTGGGGTAAATACCAATAAAGCCTTCTTGCTCAATGTACTGCGCCACCCTGCTTTTATGAACGGTGAAACGACAACGGCCTTTATCGAGCAGCATTTTACTGAGCATGCCAGTACCCAAAATACAGCCCCCACTATAGGCACACTTGCCAGAGCCGCCATGATTTACTTTCAGCACCCTTTATCTGGTCAGCACGCTTCATTTGGCCAGCTTACTTGGAGCAGTGCAGCGCCCCAGGTGTATCACTTCACCCTGAAAATCAATGAGCACGTCTATGCAGTGCAAATACACAAACAAGGGGATAGTTACCTAGTCAAAAGTGAGACCCAAGAGGCAGAACTTACCTTAGTAAGTCATGGGGCGAATCAAGCGGTGGTGATTGAAGAGGGCATCCGCCAAGGTTTTAGCTATGCGCTGCAAGACAAAACACTCTTTTTAGACGATGGCAGCGGGCATTACCGAATAGACGATATTACCCAGCTGCCAGCAAGTGTGAGTGAGCAGAACGCGAGTGGCGAAATCAATGCCGTCATGGACGGGGTGATAGTCGATGTATTGGTAAAAGAGGGAGAAGCCGTAGAAGCCGGGCAACTTATGGTCGTCATGGAAGCCATGAAAATGGAACATCAGTTAAAAGCGCTGAGCACAGGGCGCGTCACTGAGGTGCGCACAGTAATAGGCCAGCAAGTGAAATCTAAACAGCTATTGGTCAGTATCAGTAGCAACGACGATACGCACAGCGATGCGTAATCGAGGACGTTTATGAGCAACAAAACAGTAAGAATTGGCGGTGCATCGGCCTTTTATGGTGACAGCCAGCTATCGGCTCGCCAGCTGGTGGACGATGGCAATATTGACTACTTGGTATTTGATTATTTAGCCGAAGTCACTATGGCTATCTTGTCTCAAGCCAAAGCCAAAAACAGCGATTACGGCTACGCCGTGGATTTCGTCACCGTGGCGATGAAAGACGTGCTGGCCGATTGCGCCCTAAAGGGCATAAAAGTGATAGCCAATGCCGGTGGTATGAATGTACCAAGCTGCATAAAGGCACTTGAGCAGTTATGCAGCGAGCTTGATATTAGCTTGAATATTGCAGGGGTATACGGTGATGACCTATCCGCCAATCGCTCCAATCTGAACAGCGACGACCTTGCAGAAATGCAAACTGGGCAGCCTTTACCCGAGCGCTTAGCCAGCATGAACGCCTATTTAGGTGCGCGCCCCATCGCCGACGCCTTAGCGGCTGGTGCAGATGTGGTGGTAACCGGGCGCGTAGTCGACAGTGCCTTAGTGATAGGGCCGCTTATGCACGAGTTTAATTGGCAAGAAAACGATTACGATAAACTGGCCCAAGGCGCATTGGCGGGGCATATTTTAGAGTGCGGTGCCCAGTGCACCGGCGGTAACTTCACTGACTGGCATTTGGTGCCTGACTTTTCCACCATGAGCTACCCTATTGCCCAAGTGAGCGCCAACGGCGCGTTCGAGGTAGGCATAGTGCCAAACACTGGTGGCATGGTGACTGAGGCCACGATCGGTGAACAGGTTTTGTATGAAATAGGCGACCCAGCGAATTATTTATTGCCAGATGTCGCCTGTGACTTTAGCAATATCACCCTTACCCAAACAGGCAAAGATAGGGTCAGCGTTTCAGGAGCAAAGGGACGAGCGCCGGGTAATCAGTATAAGGTGTGCGCTACCTACGTTGATGGCTACAAGTTGATAAGCTCTTTCTTTATGGGAGGCGAGCGAGCAGCAGACAAAGCCAGAGTCAATATAAACGCCCTTGTTAAGCGCACCGAGCGAGCCTTTGCTGCAAAAGGGTTAAGCGGTTATCGGCGCACCAGTATCGAAATTATGGGTGCAGAAGATACCTACGGCCCCCACGCAAAAGCCCAAAATACTCGGGAGGTCATTGCCAAGTTTGGTTTGCATCACGATAACAAGGTGGCATTGCACTTTGCCGCCAGTGAAATTGCCTATTTAGCCACCTCAGCAGCGCCGGGCATGAGTGGTTTTGGGGCTGGGCGGCCCAAACCGCAACCATTGATTCGCGTACATTCAACGCTGATTGAGAAGTCAGACGTACCCGTTACGGTGCAATTAAACAAAACCGTGCTTTTCACCCAATGCTACCTGACCCCTGAGTCATCTACCCCTATCGAGGCTGCGCAATTTTCGCCAGATGTTGTTAAAGCTCACGTTACAAGCTCTGATGCTGCAAGCTGTGAGTCGCTGATCAGCGTGCCGCTGGTTAAATTGGCTTATGCCCGTAGCGGTGATAAAGGCGATAACGTCAATATTGGGCTTATAGCGCGAGAGCCTAAATTCTTACCTGTGCTTTACCAGCAAGTGACTGAGCAGGCTGTCGCGACCTACTTTGCCCATCAAATTGAAGGGCACGTCTTGCGCTATAACCTGCCAGGCATAAACGGGTTTAACTTCTTTATGACCCAAGCGCTGGGCGGTGGCGGCACCGCGTCACTCAGAACCGATACCCAAGGCAAGGCAGCCGCGCAAATGTTGTTGTCGATGCCGGTTAGGGTGCCAAAAAGCTGGGAAAACATGTGATGAGTTCGCGTGCTAAGAAGATAGCGAAATTGACGCGCTTGACTATGATCAGCTGCGAATTGAGGGGAAAGCCATGGGCTATCAATCTTGCTTAAGGGCAAACAGCTTTGCTGGGCAAACATATGTTGTCACGGGAGGCGGCAGTGGAATTGGTCGCTGCACCGCCCACGAATTGGCGAGTTTAGGGGCGAGCGTAGTTCTGCTTGGCCGCAATCTAGAAAAATTGCAGTGTACCAGTAATGAGATCATCGATGATGGCGGAAGTGCAGACTATTTCGCTCTGGATATCCGCGATGAAGAGCAGGTCATCACCACTGTAAGCGCCATTTTAAAAGCCCATGAGCACGTGCATGGCTTGTTGAATATTGCCGGTGGGCAATTTCGCGCGCCACTAGAGGCCATCAGCAAAAAAGGCTTTGAAAGCGTGGTGCAAACCAACCTAGTGGGCGGCTTTTTGATGGCCAGAGAACTGTTTAAACAGCACTTCAAAGCTCATGGCGGCAGCATAGTCAATATCACCGCGGATAATAAAAACGGCATGCCGGGTATGGGGCACTCTGGTGCTGCCCGCGCAGGTGTCGAGAACCTCACTAAAACGGCCGCGTGGGAGTGGGGCCGATATGGCGTGCGAGTGAATACGGTAGCGCCGGGTTGGGTGGCCTCTTCTGGCCTTGATACCTACCCCCAAGAGATGCAGGCCGCGATAAACAATCTAAAACATGCAGTCCCCCTGGGGCGTATTGCTAGCGAAGCAGAAATCTCGTCGCTGATTTGTTTTTTAATGAGCCCAGGCGCCAATTTCATTAGTGGCCAATCTATATGGGTGGACGGCGCAGCCAGTATGGGCTCAGCCCCTGCACTTGCACCACTTGGCCAAACCGCACCTGTTAACAGCACAACGTGGGACGGCTTTCATCGCTCAGCGCCGCCCAAGGTTTTGCGCTAACGCGCAGCACAATATCAACGAAGGATGTGAAGATGAATAACCACGCATTGAATAGAAACCTGATAGAGCGCGTTGCCTTAGGTGACCTGCTTCGTAAGCGCAGCAGAGACAGTGGCGAGCTGCCCGCTATTGTGGATTTTCCGGAAGGAATGCGCCGAGTAACTAGTTATAACGCGTTAAATCGGCGGGTGAATCAGTTGGCACACGGCTTAATCGAAAAGGGCGTTAAACAAGGGGATAAATTAGCGTTATTCTCCACTAATCAGCGCGACATGCTCACCGTGTACTTTGCCTGCTACAAACTTGGTGTCATTGCTGTACCCATTAACTTTATGCAAGGCGTGGACGATGTGCGCTACAACCTTGAACACAGCGGAACCTCAGCGGTTATTTACGAAGCGATGTTTACCGAGCTAGTGCACGCCAGCACCCAAGGTAATCCACACATCAAGCTGACCGTGCAAATGGGCAATACCAAGGGCAAGTCTGATTACAGCTTAGAAGCGCTGCTTGATAATCAAAGTGAGCAAGAGATTAATGATCGTATTATTGAGGACAGAGATACGGCCCACATGATCTACACCTCGGGCACCACGTCACGGCCTAAAGCGGTTGAGTCATCCCATCTGGCCCTGACCATAGCGGCGTTAACCGGTGTCATTGAGCTTGAGTTAAATCGCTATAACCGTATGTTGTTGGTGCTGCCGTTGTTTCATTGTGCGGCCTTGGCTGTGCTACACCCAGTCATGATGCGCGGGGGCTGTACTGTGCTGCACGCTGCATTTGACCCTAACGTCATCGTGGATAGCCTTGAGCAGGAAAAAATCGAAACCGCCGTGTTTATGCCCATGATGTGGCATGCACTGCTCGCCACGCCGAATGTTGAACAGCGCGACTTTCAACATTTCAAATTAGGGGTGTATTCCATGGCTGCTATGAATAGTAAAAGCCTAGAAAAAGTGCGCAAAGTCTTTGGTTGCCAGATGCATTTGGGCAGCGGCCAAACCGAGTTCGCTCCTGTTGCCTGTATGTATCGAGATAAAACCCCAACCGAATTCAGCGAAGGTAATTATTGGGGCGTGCCAGTGTGCACTGGTGAGCAAGCGATTATTGATACGCAAGGCAACGAGCTGCCAAACGGCGAAGCGGGTGAGATCGTATGGCGCGGGCCACAAGTTATGCGTGGCTATTATAAGAACGAGCAAGCCACGGAAGAGGCGGGCAAATTCGGCTGGCATCACACGGGGGATATCGGCTTAATCGATAACCAAGGCCAACTGCTGTTTATTGATCGCATAAAAGACACAATAAAATCCGGTGGCGAAAATGTCTCATCACAAAAGGTAGAGCAAGCCTTGGAATTACTAGAGGGCATCGAGCGCGCAGCCGCTTTCGGCGTGAGCCACCCCCATTGGGGCGAAGCCGTGTGTGCCTGCATTATCAGCACAACCTTCAATGAAGCTGACCTTGCTCTTATCGAAGCGCACTGCAAAGCCCAGCTAGGGCAATTCGAAGTCCCCAAAGCCATTTTTATCTGCGAAACCCTACCGGTTACAGGCACAGGGAAAGTCAGAAAGGTGGAGTTGCGAGAGCAGTATAAGGACTTCTTCAGTGAACTAAATGAATAGGCGGCTGTGTGACGAGTGTCGGGCTTTCTAGGTAAATGATTCTGTTGTGAGTAGATCGTCACGCGTGTTCACGAATGGCGCTTAGCGCTTTGCTCTGGGCAAGACGCTTTGGTGGCTGCTTAGCTTTTACTTGGAGTTCTGTAAATAACTGTACTAAATCTTAAATTTGAATGACTCAAACCATATTTATCAAAATTGTAAAGCTAAGAGATGTCTGATTTGACAGAATGTAAACTTCTTAGTTGGGCTAACTTGGTTACGCGACTGACTTCTGTGAGCGAATACCAGCCGTTCATGTTTGATGATTTTAACACCCGATTAATAGGCGAAAACCGCTCTTGTATATGTCCGATTTCAATCGTTTGCTATGCATCAACTACTCCATGACTAACAAGGTATTCGAAGCCGTCGTCTGTCACAGAGTATTGCCCAAGAACATTTCTTTCGACTAACCCTTCTTGTTCCGCTTGACTCAAATAACGTTCTAATTTCAGACGGTGGATAGCTGTGAAGTTCTTTATCTGGCCAATAGTTAACCCATCTATATGACTTCTCTCAAATGCTGCTGAAATAGCCGTCATCGCAGCTTTCAGACCGTCAGCAGTTCTATCAGGCTTAGAACCTTGTAGCGGCATAAACGGGCTCGCCCCAATTTCAGGCTTTTCAAACAATGGTGCATTTAAAAGAACTCTAAGCAACTCATCAAGTGAATATTCAACTTCAGAATCATTGGAAAAGTTAATATATAGTTTAGTCTTCAAGAATGTAGGAAGATCGATCGACGATGACTGCCGGATAACAGGAATAATTATATTGCTGTCTATTTTTGTAAGTAGTGACGCAGTAACGATCATTTTTTCATAACCAACGCCGCCTGTGCCAGCGTTGGCTTTAGCAACATATGTTTCTGAACAAACGATTATTACGTAATCACATTTTTCTAATTCTGTTTCCATAAAATGTGGCAGATCGTCACCTGGACGCAAATCCCATTGATCAAGAACTGCATCTATACCACGATTACGAAGAGTCGTCGCGAAATCTAAAACCCAACTTTTATGTTCAGCTGAATCATGTGAATATGAGATAAATACTCTCGGTGCAACCATACATAACACTCCTTGATGATGCTCGATTTTGATGCATAACGCCTCAATCTAACGACCCTCCTCATAATTATGAGCAGAAACAATAATATAGACACGCATGACGTTATTTGACGTCTTTTATCAAGAAAGAGGATTTCGCCAAAAACTAACTAAGCTGCTACCTACAAAGAATAACACCATGCGTGATATTCATATCTTACACGATTTGCTTAAAAAACAATGCCCTAATCTACATGCCAAACGTCTTTCCTCTTTGATGGTTGCCATCCAATCTTTGCTAGATGGTCAGCAACTGTCGTTGACCGAATTAGGACGCAATATCTCAGGCTCCGTGGCCCCGAAACACAACAACAAACGCATCGACAGGCTGCTTGGTAATAACAATCTACATAATGAACGGCTCGACATCTACCGTTGGCACGCTCGCTTGCTTTGCGGTGCTAACCCCATGCCGGTTGTTCTTGTGGATTGGTCTGATGTGCGTGAGCATCTCAGGCATTTAACCTTGCGTGCATCGGTCAGTGTTCAAGGACGCTCTGTCACACTTTATGAGCGCGTATTTTCATTCGGTGAATAAACAATATAGAGACAATATAGAGACACCCATCAATATAGAGACACCCATAATAAAAATGGTCAATTTTCAGGGCTAAGCTAGACTTGATGTGTGTTTCATTTAGTCAGGTAGATGGATTATGCCTCAACCTCGAAAAAGCCAAATTAGTTTAATCGATACGCCTTATTACCATTGTGTTTCCCGCTGCGTAAGGCAGTCGTTCTTGTGCGGAGTCGATACGCATTCTGGGCAAAGTTACGAGCATCGCCGAGGCTGGGTTGAAGAGCGTTTGTTGTTTTTGTCTACGGTATTCGCCATAGATATTTGTGCCTATGCGGTCATGAATAATCACACGCATGTGGTGCTATGTGTGAGTAAAACAATGGCTGACAATTGGAATAGCGATGAAGTGTTGAGGCGCTATCACAAGCTACACAGAGGCACTTTGCTGACTCAGAAATTTATGAACGGCGATACGCTGAGCCAAGGAGAGCTAATCACTTTTGATGAGACCGTTGAAACCTACCGAAGACGTCTGTACGACATAAGCTGGTTTATGCGTGATTTGAATGAGTATATTGCTCGTGAAGCCAATAAAGAGGATGGCTGCACCGGGCGTTTTTGGGAAGGACGATTTAAGTCCCAAGCGCTGTTAGATGAGAGTGCCCTTCTGGCGTGTATGGCCTATGTAGATTTAAACCCCATTCGTGCAAAAATGGCAAAAACACCCGAAACATCAAAGCACACCAGTATCAAAAAACGTGCTCAGGCGGCTAAAAATAAACGAGAGCAACCGATTGCTTTAATGCCCTTTGTAGGAAATCATCGTGAAAATATGCCTCGAGGTATCGCTTACTCACTCAAAGACTATTGTGAATTGGTAGACACGACAGGCCGATGCATTCGTGATGATAAGGCCGGTCATATCGATAATATCCACAGTCCTATTCTTCAACGATTGGGATTAGACTCTGCTCAATGGTTAACCTTAACCACGGAGTTCGAAAAACACTTCTGCTACGCTGCTGGCGCTGAGCAAATGATGAATGTATTTAAACGCCACACTCATCATCAACGGCTGCGGGGAATGACCAAAGCGAGAGAGTTATTAAGGCGCGCATAAATCAATTTCGAACATTACATATCATGCATATCTTGTAGCCTAATCCCTTGCCTGAAAATTGACCTTGCGCTGGATTTTCTCCTTCCACGCTTAATATTCCAGTAGAAATCCCTAATCGTTCAAATGAAAAGTACTTTAATGCTTGTTGAGGGGTCTTCCCCCCTTCTAAGCAGAAGAGTTTTTTATACGAATCTAAAGATGGCTGTCTGTGTTACTTGGCTGTCTGTGTTACTTGTTTTCGAATCTAAAGATGGCTGTCTGTGTTAGTTGCTAATAAAACCACCGGATTGATTAAAACCAGTTGGTTTGATGGGCTGATTACTTCAAAGAACGATATAAAAAACAATATAAAGACACCAAACAATATAAAGACACCCATGATAAAAATGGTCAATTTTCAGGGCTTAAATAGACTTGATTGGTGTATCATTTTTATCGGGTAGATGGATTGTGCCTCAACCTCGAAAAAGCCAAATTAGTTTAATCGATACCCCTATTTTATTCACAACATCCATGTCGTTCACTTCTTCGAAGCCAGCTAAAGCTGTTCAAATTTTATTCCCGATAAATTTGTCATTGCGTTTCCCGCTGTGTGCGGCGTTCTTTCTTGTGTGGAATAGATAAATACTCTGGCCAGAGTTACGAGCATCGCCGTGGTTGGGTAGAAGAGCGTTTGTTGTTTTTATCTACGGTATTTTCCATCGACATTTGTGCCTATGCGGTCATGAATAATCAGTAAAAATGTCGGGAACATTTTACAACAGCTTTAGCTGGCCCGAAGGGCGTAAGGCAGGATGCCTGAAGTAGACTCACATGGTGCTATGTGTGGATAAAGCAATGGCTGCTCATTGGGATAGGCATGAAGTGTTGAGGCGCTATCACAAGCTGCACAGAGGCACATTGCTGACTCAGAAATTTATGAAGGGCGATACGCTGAGCCAAGGAGAGCTAATCACCTTTGATGAGACCGTTGAAACCTATCGGCAACGTTTGTACGACATAAGCTGGTTTATGCGTGATTTAAATGAGCATATTGCTCGTGAAGCTAATAAAGAGGATGGTTGCACTGGCCGTTTTTATTCGCCGCCATCCTTGGCGCTCTCCCTGCGGGCCAGCTAAAGCTGTTCTAATTTACTCCTGATAAATTAGTGGGAGGGGCGATTTAAATCACAGGCACTACTCGATGAAAGTGCGGTGTTAGCGTGTTTGGCCTATGTGGACTTAAATCCCATTCGGGCAAAAATGGCAAAAACACCCGAAACATCAAAGCACACCAGTATCAAAAAGCGCATTCACGCCATTAAAAACCAACAACCACAACCGAACGTGTTAATGCCGTTTGTAGGAAACCCTCGTGAAAATATACCTCGAGGTATCGCATATTCGCTCAAAGACTATTGTGAATTGGTAGACACGACAGGTCGATGCATTCGTGATGACAAGGCCGGTCATATCGATAACACTAACAGCCCTATTCTACAAAGATTAGGATTAGACGCTGCTCAATGGTTAACCTTAACCACTGAGTTCGAAAAACACTTCTGCTACGCTGCTGGCGCTGAGCAAATGATGAATGCATTTAAACGCCACACCCATCATCAACGGCTGCGAGGTATGACCAAAGCGAGAGAGTTGTTAACGCTCGCATAAAACATTACAACTGACACATCTAATGTATCTCTTGTAGCATTGACGCTTGCCAAAAAATGACCTCGCGCGCCGTTTCCTTCCTCAACGCTCACTTTTCCAGTAAAAATCCCCAATCATTAAACTCCAAAGTACTTTAACGCTTGTTGAGGGGTATACCCCCTTCTGAGCAGGTGTGCTTTTTCATACGACTCTAAAGATGGGTGTCTATGTAATTTATGTAATTTCTCAATCATTAACTCAAAAGTACATTAACGCTTGTTTAGGGGGATTTTCCGTTCTAAGCAGGAGAGTTTTTTATACTATTCTAAAGATGGCTGCCTATGTTAGCTTTGATTTTGCAGGATTCTAAGGATGGCTGTCTATGTTAGCTTCTTGATCTCTTGAAACTTTATACTAACTTTCTAAAGTACAATTTAGCTTTTAGTTTCTATTAGTTAACTTGAAGCCTATGGTCAGGCCATTTTGCGCAAAAATAAGGACGCTTCTGCGAAAAGAATATGATTGATACCTCAATAGTTTTTCTCAGCGCACTAACATTTACAGTTTACTTAGCAAAAAATATTGTACCAGAAATTACTAAAAATTGGTTTCTGAAAGAAAAAGAACTAAGAGACTCATTTTTCAAAGAAAAAGTACTGGAAGAACGAAAGATTTGCAGAGATTTATGGAACTTACTGTCTGTAATAGACTTCAATGAACATGTTCAAGAACAGTGCTTTGATTTATCTCGCCAATTAAAGAGCTTTAAACTCAAATCTTTGCCTTTTATTCATCCATCAGTGCTGGAATGCATCGATGAAGTAGTCGACGCTATAGGAGACGAAGAAACCTTCCCTGACTCAAATGTTAACCAATATGTTCTAGAACAAATTTACAGTTTGGGAAACGCCCTTAATAAAAGGATGTTCAGATATGACCGATAGCAATAATTTTAAAAAATTTCTTGAAGTTTTTAATAACAAAAAAGTCTGGGAAGAAAACGAATTTATTGACGATACATTTATTCACCCTTTAGACTTTCCCAGCTTCCAAGATAAATTAAAAGGTGCCTATAGCATAGACAATTCGAAAGACTATTTCGCGCACACTAAAGAATTACATATTTCACAGTTTTTGCAGGATATAAGAGAATACTTTGTTAATACCCACTTTAGGCCAGGAAAGAAATATTTTTTGAGTGATGTATTCGTTGATAATGATGGAGACGAAAGCAACTTATCTAAAGTAGATGTTGCTCTAAATTACTCGGTAGCGACTGGCAAACCTTGTGTAATTGTTGGTGAAAGAGGTTCTGGTAAAACGGCTACACTCCTAGTTTACCTTTATAGGCACTATGAGGAATTGCAAAAAAATAATATCCTTTGGTTGAGGTGCGACGTACATAAACTATACGAATCTTGGATAACATCGACTGCTGCTGGCGCAGTTAGGATAACCTTAGATGATTTCTTGGATTTATTTTTAGCATATGTAATGTGTAAATTCTCTGAGAATGATGAGCACAAGGATATATATGAATTAATGCAATTGCTAAGTTCTGAAAGTGATATTAGCTTCAAAAAATTATTAAAAGCATCGCATACAAACCTCACTAACGTTTCATTAAAAGACGAGGTGAAAGATATAAGAGACAGAATTAAAAGTTATGAAAAATCAGATGCAAAACGTTCTTATTTGATGGATGAGTGGGTTGCCAATGCTCAGAAAAAAAATAATGAACAAAGAAAGCAATTTCAAAATGCAAAAGCACTTGCCGATGCTCTCAAAGAATTTCTATCTACTACAAAAAAGAAACTAGCAGTTTTTATTGACGGTAGTGACAACATTGATATAAACAAAGCAGTAGGGGCTGAACTTTATGAAGAGTTTTTGCACCAAATAAAAAATTATTGCTTTAAAAAATGCCCGCACGATATTAGTTACATCACGTTAATGCGACCAAGAACACACGAAGATTTGCTCGAGCGAATCTCACTTGGTGCTCAGTTAAAGGATGACGACGAACCTTTAGTTAATACATTAACACCATCATGTTGTGAAACCGTTACAGGGAAAAGATTTACTTATATCTTGGATACAAAGCTTTCGAATGCAGCGGAACAATTCAAACCTATTAGCAGAGCAATGGACCACGCACTTTCTGCCATTGATGAAGATAGAAACCCCATGAAGACTCAATTATCTGTAAATTACAACATGCGAGATTTTTTATATAATCGTCTATCGTTGATTAACTTACTGAGCTATGTTTCGAGGGCTGAGGTTAGTATTAAAAATAGTTCAGAGCCAAGCGAACTTCATGTAAATGCAAATAGTTGGAATAACCGAAATAAGTTTTTAAATGGGAAACTGTATCTAAATTCAAAAAATGGGATCGACACGTCTGGTCACGGGAATATTTATTTCAACCTATTTTATTACAAGAATGGGAAGGGGAAATGGTATGGATTCATTTTTTTACGCATTTATCAGTTAATTAAAAGGCTTCATACAGCATCGTTTGAGATTTTCATTGAGTGTATTGCTTCACTATTCGATTATGAAACTCAAAATATTGAGGCTGCAATCAGAATTTGTGAAACATATGGATTAGTACATTTCATTCAAAGCTTTGATGGTGAAAACCAAATTACACTACACATTAAGTTGAATGACAAATTCGATTACTTTGTGGAGTCAACATTTAAGGACGCAGATATATTATATTATCTAGCTTTGGACACAAGAGTTCCAAATAATTTATTGGCTGATAATAAAATTATATGCCATTCAAACAAAATTAAAGGCAAATCTTATTACAACAATACAATGCCATTCACCGTTATGTATTTTATTAAATTTTTAATTGAGCAGGATAAAATAGAAAAAAAAGGACTCACTGATAAGATCACCGCTCTGCTACAAAAATACGATGGCTTGAGCATAGATAAAGCTGATTATATCCTACCAATTCTTCAGCAACATTCTTATATCAGGCTTTTTCATCGTATTCAACGCGCTCTAGGCAACACTGATTCAGGCACAAGAGCTAACTTTACTGAAAGGTTTGGCGGCGAATTAAAATTGCACTAAACATAAGCTTTACAATAAATTTAGCAAATTGCTTCTCTTATTTGATTGCAAACCTTAATTTTTAACTAGCATCAAAACTAAAACAAAATTATTTATCTAAGTATTGGGGGCAGAACAGAATTAAATTTTCAGTGATGCGATGGGCAAAATAAATGATAACAATATTAGGAGGCTAAAGACTGGATTGTCTAATCCTCGGTCATTAGCAGACCAATCGTTTATATTCAAATCCTATTGTAATACTGATAACCGAATTCAGATAATAAGTGCACCACTCATGGTTAATTAGGGATAGACGAACAACTGCCTGTTGGTGGTATTCTTAAGTCGCCAAACAAAAAGAGTATCACCATGAGTTACAAGCAGTTGATCGAAGGACAAAGATATCAGATAGAGGCCTACTTGCGCGAGGGTTTCAGTTATCGGGAAATAGGAAAACGGTTGTGTGTTAGTCACAGCACCATCAGCCGGGAAGTTCGGCGCAATCGTTTAAGAGACAGTCATTATTTGCCTGAATTGGCACAAAGTAAAACATTCCTGAAAAAATTTGAACTACAGCAAGTAAGATTTTGTCGACCAAAATACAGACGCGAAAAATTAATGTAAATAGGTCACTTTAATAAAATAGTATTAAGTCGCTACATATTTGCTACACAGATCGAGTTTTTAATGATGCGCTTTTCTTGAGTTGGCCTGCAGGCCTCTAGAAATGGTACACCCGACGCGATTGCTTCCACCATCCATGGCGGTCGTCCCTTCGCGACCATGCTACGCATGTCCTAAAACGTTCCCGACGTTTTAGTCGAACGCAACACAGGTTCTTACCTATCGGGTGCTAAGTCGTTTATTCGGGCAAGTTGGGGTACTGAAGACGTTCTAAATATGGGGTTCTAATAGAGGAATTTAATTTCATAGGTCGTCATTAATGTCGTCAGGCTGTTTAACTCACCTGTGCTAACGGCATTCCAGATATCAGCTCTCACTGCGTTCGGCGAGTCGCTTCAATGCGATAGCACGTCAATGGTGCACCCACAACGGAGTTGCCGCAGCGCGATTGCTCCCACCATCCATGGTGGTCGTCGCTTCGCAACCATGCTACGCATGTCCTAAAACGTTCCCGACGTTTTAGTCGAACGCAACACAGGTTCTTACCTATCGGGTGCCAAATCGTTTGTTCGTACAAGTTGGGGTATTGGAGACGTTCTAAATATGGGTTCTATTAGAGGAATTTGATTTGATAGGTCGTCATTAACGTCGTCAGGCAGTTTAACTCACCTGTGCTAACGGCATTTCAGATATCAGCAATCACTGCGTTCGGTGAGTCGCTTCAATGCGATAGCACGACAATGGTGCACCCGACAGGAGTATAAAATACGTCCATGTATTTTACCCTACGGGCCGTCGCAAGCGACGTTCCAAAATGTTCCTGACATTTTGGTCGAACGATCGCGTTCAAATCGGCCAAGCGCACCAATAAATAATAGAGTCGAATTCTGAAATTGATCTTTAAAGGAGAATGGGAGGTATTTTTGAATTTGGAGATGGTGCACCCGGCGCGATTCGAACGCGCGACCTTTGCCTCCGGAGGGCAACGCTCTATCCAGCTGAGCTACGGGTGCATATTTTGTTGTTTGATACATGCTGTATCGGTACTGCTATTTTCAATATAAAACTTGGGGTTACTCTTTTTACTATGGCGTAAACACGTCCATGATGATATTCCCCCAGCGCGCGTACATCCTGTACTTCCGTTCGCTCCTCTCGACGTGATGTTAAATCACTTCTCATCGGCTGCGCCGACTGGCGCTTACCCAGCTGAGCTAAGGGTGCTTCATTTTGTGAGCGCTGATTCTAATGAAATACAGCGTATTTTCCACTGTTATTTGGTTTTATTATTGGGGATGTTTGCTCATAGCCAATTTTTGGCTTTTATTGCGCCTAACGGATAAAACCACGTTGTCATATTGCTGTGGTATTTGCCTTTTATAATCACGCTTTAACAGCATTAACGAACAATTTAAATAATATTATGTGATAACATCACATTTTGTGTTTGATTTCATTTCAACGGTTTAGGCAAGATTATGGTAACAAGAAGACAGTTTACTTTGGGTGCAAGTGCATTGGCGTTTGGTGGTTTAACGGCAAGTTATTTTGGAAAAGTGAACGCGGCTTCTGCATTAGCCAGTACGCATGGGTTTGGCCCGTTATTGGCTGATCCCAAACAGGTTTTAGATTTGCCAGCTGGCTTTAATTATCAGGTTATTTCTCAGTTAGGTGAAAAAATGTCTGATGGTTTCACCGTGCCGGATAGAGCCGACGGCATGGGCTGTTTCCCATTGGACGAAGAGCGCGTGGCGCTTATTCGTAACCATGAGTTGCATCCACGCGACTTAATCAAAGCTGAGCAGAGCATTCAGCAGCATAAGAGCACCATGGCTTATGATCAGACCGACGATGGCGTGGCGCTACCTGGGGGGACCAGTAAACTGGTGTACAACCTGAAAACCCAAACCCTTGAAGAGCAGTTTTTAACCTTGGTTGGCACGGTGCGTAATTGCGCAGGTGGTGCGACCCCTTGGAATACGTGGTTAACCTGTGAAGAGTCAGTGCTTAAAGCAGGTGTAGGTGTCGCCAAGTCCCATGGTTATATTTTTGAAGTGCCAGCCACGGCAAACGGCTTAATTGAGCCAAAGCCGTTAACCGCCATGGGGCGCTTTAACCATGAAGCCGCTGCGGTAGACCCACGCACGGGGATTGTGTATTTGACAGAGGATCGCGGCGACAGTTTGTTCTATCGATTTATTCCTCATCAGCGCGGGCAGCTCGACCAAGGCGGCCAACTGCAAGCTCTAGTGCTCAACGGTACTAACGGCGTTAAAGGCAGCCAAGGTTACGATACGCGCAATTGGGAAGCTCAGCAGATGCCGCTACAAGAATGGGTAGATGCCCATTGGGTAAACTTAGATAACCCCGAAAGCCCTGAAGACGACTTGCGTGCTCGAGGTTATAAAGACGGGGCCGCTTTGTTTGCTCGTGGTGAGGGGATCCACTGGGGAGACAACGAATTGTATTTTTGCTGCACCAATGGCGGTAGCAAGCAGTTAGGGCAGATTATGCGCTATCAGCCATCGGCTTTCGAGGGCCAGCCACAAGAGGCTGACGCGCCGGGCAGGTTGCAGCTGTTCTTACAAAGCGAGGATGAATCGTTGTACAACTTCGGCGATAACCTGACCGTTACTCCTTACGGCCATCTTTTGGTGTGCGAAGACCAATATACTGACGTGGTAGAAAACCACTTACGCGGTGTTACCCCGAAAGGTGAAGCATACGATTTTGCGCGTTTACATATGCAAACCGAATTGGCTGGGGCGTGTTTCTCGCCTGATGGTTCAGTCTTGTTTGTTAATTTGTATTCACCTACCAGAACCCTAGCCATCAAAGGGCCTTGGCATAAGTTCGCTGGTTAATACCAATGTTATGCTCAGGCGAGTCATTGCACTGATAAGCAAACAATAAAAAGCCCGCATGAAACCAAGGGGGACACAGTGTTTCATGCAGGCTAGTACTACCTGTTACCTTTTTGCCGGGCTGGCATTGCTTATTGCGTTTACAAGCGTTGCGACAGCTAAGCGTGGTGTTATTTACGCCATTGGGTGGCGGCGCACTAGTTCGAGTACGTCGTAGCAAGCACCCATGGTGTGGTAGTCAGTTTTACCGATTGGGCTTTTAAGCTGATCAATTTTTTGGTTGTCGTGGGTCAGTATTCTGAACCAAGCGCCGTATTGGTGATCAACCATATGCTGCCATGAGTATTGCCAAATTTTGTTGTACCAATCCGCGTAGGTAGCGTCACCAGTATGGTGGTACAAATATGCGGCGCAGCACATAGATTCCGCCTGAACCCAAAAGTATTTTTCGTTATCACAAATACTCATATCTGGGGCGAACCCATAGAATATCCCGCCATGCTCTTTGTCCCACGCGACGGCAAGTGATTCATCGAACAAGGCTTTAGCGCGCTCGACTAACCAAGGCTGCGGGTCGTGCCTAGTGATAAACAACAATAGCTTTGACCATTCTGTTTGGTGACCCGGTTGAAAACCCCAAGGACGAAACAGGTTTTTCGGATCGTCTTTGTTGTATTCAAGGTCCACTTGCCAGTTGAGGTCGTAATGTTCCCAAATCAAACCACCCATAAGGGCAGCTTGTTGGTTGGTCATTTTATCTGCTAGGGCGATGGCGCGATCAAGAAAGTGGCGCTCGCCGCTGGCTTCATACGCTGCTATCAACGCTTCACAGGTGTGCATGTTGGCATTTTGCCCGCGGTAGTTATCGCACACGCTAAAATCGGCGTTGCATTGGTCTTTGTATAAACCGGCTTGTGCATCCCAGAAGTGTTGCTCCATGGTATTCCATGTTTCGTTCAGGTACTCGCGAGCTTCTATAACACCCACCCGCAGCGCCCAGCTGTAGGCCAGGATCACAAATGCAAAACCATAGCAGTGATTGGTTTGGTCTTGCACCGTCACGTCACCGTCTTGCACAGTTAATAACCAATTATAGCCACCCGTTTCAGGTACATAATGGGCATTACGAATGAATTCGATACCCGACTTGACCCGCTCAAGGTATTTCGGAGTGCGAAATTCTTGGTACGCACGGGCGTAATTAAACACAAAACGGGTTGAGCTGACTAAGTGACGAGTGCCTTTGTCGAACACCTCGCCATTGTCTAAAAAGTTTTGGTAAAAACCGCCATGGGGGTCGTCTACGTTAGTTTCATAAAATTTAAGCGTGTCATTAATATGCTCAACCAAAAACGCTGGAGCATGAAACGATGGGGTGTTATTCGTGATATTCATTTTCTTGTTGCCCTTACAGTAACCAATGCAAGGCGATGGCGGCTGTCCATGAAAAGTCTTTACCGCCACAACCTTCGCCTGTTTCAGGGTTGAAGTATTCGTAATAGCCTGACAAGTCAACGAGGGCGCGGCAGTCATTGCGTAATTTATCTGCGGTTTGTTGGTAACCTTCAGCTTCAAAGCCCAGTGCAATCATCCAGTTAATGTGTAACCAGATAGGCCCGCGCCAGTAACGCTGGGGTTCGTAGCGGCTTTCTTCGGGGTGAGTTGACGCCATACAATACTGGCTGGCTTCGTTCCATTGTTTGGCTTTGCTGTTCAAAATGTCTTTTTGCTTGGCATCAGCCAAACCTGCAAACACGGTTAACATCCCGGCAGAGGTACGCACTTTACATAGGGTGTCAGTGAGTACGTTTCGGCAATAGAAGTATTCTGCTTCAGGACACCACAGGGTATTAATGGCATTTTCAGTGAGGGCAATACGTTGAGCGATAACGTCTAAGCGATCGTCTTTAATACCTAAGGTTTCACCCAAAGCGAGTATATCTTTACTGCCTCTGTGCAATATCGAAATGATACCGATGTCGTTCACTTTATAGGGGCACTCATTGAAGATCACTTCGCTGTCGAATTTGTGCTTTTTAAAGAAGTCGACCAAGAACAAGAAGCGGTCATATTCGCTTTTATGGGGGCGCTGGGCTGAGTTGACATGACCTAAGTCGCGGCGCTCGTAGGCCCAATCTACGCAAGGTACATCGTGCAAGGCTTCATCCCATGCGGGGCTGTTGTCCATGCCTGATTCCCACGGGTGGTAGCTTACCACTAAGCCAGTATTTAGCGGGTCACGCTCGTTATACCACCATAAGTGATAGTCCACTAAGCTCGAAAACAGTGACTCAACTTTACTCAAAGCAAAGGCTTTATCGTCCGCCGTATCTAACATGTCTTTCATGACAGTGGCCACAACCGGCGGCTGGGAAATAGAAGTACTTTTCACGCGTTTGTCAGAGCCCCAAATGTCTGGACCAGGAAAGTACGTGGTGGAGTCTTGATGAAATAGTATGTGCGGCACCATGCCGTTATCCCACTGGCCGTCGAACAAAACTTCGATTTCTTGCCAAGCACGTGGTTCGTCGAAATGCTTCCAACCTAATGCAGTAATAGCGGAGTCCCAGTTCCATTGAAAAGGGTACAGACCGTGTGTTGGTACGGTGTAGCCACCTAAGTCATTGGCAACTAGCGTCTCCTGGGCTTTCTTAATTAATGCTGCAGTCTCTAAAGAATGTACTTTATTAACGTTGGTAGTCATAACGGGTGCTCTTTTTGGATTATCAGACGATAAATGAATCTTAAAGCACTCATTATGGGTTGTAAATGTTTTTTTCGTGTGTTTTAATCCGTTTCGAAGTAACAAATTAATAACATTAAATGAACGTTCGCCACATTAATAACGAATAAGTGACGAATACACACCATTGACATTGACCATCTTAAAAAGAGTTGGAGAACACCATGAAAATGACACCTATTGCCTGTGCAGTTTCGATACTTTTTGCCACCCCATTAATGGCCCAAGAAGCAAATACGGAAACCCCTGACAATGATGAGTATGAAAATATTATTGTTACCGGTTCTAGTGTTGCACGTACTGAAGCAGACACCCCAGCCAAAACGACCTTGATTGGTAAAGACCAAATCGCCAACACAGGTTTTTCGAGTCAAGCTGACATACTCATGAGTGTTCCCGGTATTAAAGTAGAGGGGGGCGGGGGTGAAGTCGCAACCAACGCATTCGTTCGTGGTTTACCCTCTGGTGGTCAATTTCAGTTTACTCCCCTTAATTACGACGGCATGCCCGCTTTTCAATCTGGCATGACATCGTCAGCACAAGATGTTTACTACCGTCCTGACATCGGCATAGAAAGAGTCGAGTACGTCGGTGGTGGTGTGTCTAACTTGTTTGGCCCAGGGTCAGTGGCCGGCATTATCAACTATATTTCGCGTACGGGCAGTGACGACCCAGAAACCACAGTGCAGGTCGAAATCGCCGAAGAAGGCCGTGTTAGAACAGACTTCTATAATAGCGGTGCGTTATCCAGTGATGAAAACTTGTATTACGCGATCTCTGGTTTCTATCGTTACGATGAAGGCCCTTTAGAAACAGGCTTAGAAACCAAGGGTTACCAACTTAGAGGTAACATTCGTAAAGAATTCGACGATGGCCATATTACCTTCCACGGTCAAATGATTGATGACCAAGTGCAGTTTTTCCTTCCTTTACCGCTTGAAGGTGACAGCCGCGAGCGTTTAACCGGTAATGATGGCGAAACCGTCTATGTGGCTCAAACCGTTGCCGCAGCCGATTTACGTTACGACACAGCCGATGGCACTTACGAGTCACCTATTCGAAATGGTGTACTTACAGAAGGCGGTTCATTTGGGGTTGATTTTGAAAAAGAGTTAACCGACAACTGGCGCTTAGCGGGTAAAGCGAAAGTCGCCAGCTATGACCACCAGTTCAATTTATTCTTGGATGGCGACGGCATTGCCAACACGCCAGAAACGCAAGAAGGTTACGCGAATAACCTAGGTCGCACCGCAAACGGTGACGTTTTAAGCTCACTAGGCAGCGCTAACTATACATGGTCTGAAACAGGCAATGCATTGCCAGAAGATTACTTGTTATTCGGTAACCGCTTATTAGATCGCCAGCGCGACGGCGATTTCTTCAGTACTGAATTCAACTTAACAGGTGACATAGAGGCAGGCGGTTTTGACCATACCGTGAATATCGGTACCTTCTTCATCAACTCATCGCAGATGGATTACAACATTATCTCCAGCTATTTAGCCGATTTTAGCAATGGCGACAGCGCGCGCTTGGTTGACTTGTCTTTTACCAATGAAGCGGGTGATACAGTGCAATATTCGAAAAACGGTATTGTCGGGCCAGGCACAAGTTACACCAATAAAGATTTAACCAGTAAGCGTATGGCGTTTTACGTAACGGACCAGATGGAAAATGACCAATGGGCACTCGACGTCGGTATGCGTGTTGAACGTGCTGAAGGGACAACTAAATCTGAAGGCAGTGAAGTGGTTGTGGTAAATGACGACCCATCATTAGCACCGAACTTACAAGTTAACACCACAGGTAACGGGCGTTTTACTTACGGTGAAGTGGCTACAACCGAAGCGGCATTCTCGGCGGCTGTGTTGTACAAAATGGATGATCAAGACCTGAACCTATACGCGAATGCGTCAACCGGTTATTTCTTCCCGCAGATCAGAAGTATCACGTTTAACGAAAACGGTGAACCACAAAGCTACGAGGGCGAAGATATTACCCTGGGCGCGATTGGTTTTAAGTATTTCCCAGAAGATTTATACATAGATGCGTCATTGTTCATAGCGAACTTGGATAATCGCCGTTCAGTGGACTTCGAAAATGATGGCTCAGGCGGCTTGCTAGAAGTGGTGAAGCAGCAATCAACGGAAACCACAGGCGCTGAAGTGATTACTCGCTGGAATATGACAGACGAAGTGATCCTTGAGGGTAACGTGACCTACCAAGACGCTGAATTTAGCGAAGGCGGTAACGTAGGTAAGCAACCAAGAAGACAGCCTGAGTTCTCGGGTAATCTTGCGGTTTCTTATAACAATGGCTTTGTTGATGCGCGCTTAGGCTTGAGTTACTTCGGTGATGCTTATGCGAACGACGATAACTCAGTCGAACTGGAAAGCCACACTATTGCGACCTTAAGTGCCGGTTATTCTTGGGAGCTAAATAACGATCAGCAAATTCGTGTCGGCGTCAGTGTATGGAACTTGTTCGACACTGACGGCATTACCGAAGGCTCACCTCGTCAAGGTAACAGCCAAGTGTCGGGTGGCGAGTTCTTCGTGGGTCGCCCAGTCTTGCCACGCAGAGTGAGCTTAACAGCACGATATGATTTCTAAAGTAAGTTTGTGTGTACTGGCGCTTCCTTGCGCCATTTAGGTTGAATAGCTTGCTCACTGAAAGGTATCTCAGTGAGCAACTATTCACCGTTCTTTCAATTTAGTAGCACCAGCGGTATGGTTTACGTTCGTGCAGATATGTGAATAAAATTATGAATACTCTAGATTTTTTGGTTGTTGCATTGTATTTGGTGGCTTTGTTAGTCATGGGATTTATGTTGCGAGAACAGACAAATAAAAGTGACTATTTTCTGGGTGGGAAAAGTCTAGGTTGGAAACCCTTGGCGTTGTCGGTCATGGCCACTCAGTTATCAGCAATTAGTTTTATCTCTGCCCCCGCCTTTGTGGGATTGCGTGAAGGTGGCGGCATGCAGTGGCTGTCGTACGAATTAGGTGTGCCTCTGGCCATGATCCTTATTCTGGCGACTATTCTGCCCAAGCTTTACCGCGCTGGCATTGTCAGTATTTACGATTATTTAGAAATGCGCTTTGGTCGCTCCACTCGTGTGTTGATCAGTATTGTGTTTCAGTTTAGCCGGGCATTTGCGACCGGTATTATGATTTACGCCGTATCGCTTATTTTGCAAGGCACCATGGGTATCGAAGCATGGCAAGCCATTTTATTAACCGGTGTCATTACCGTGCTTTATTCGCTGCAAGGCGGTATGAAAGCGGTGGTCTACGGCGATGCCATTCAAATGGTTATCATCATCTTAGGCACTGTGGCCTGTATCGGGTACGGCTTGTATTACCTAGGTGGCGTGGATTCATTTGTTGCCAATGTTGATGCAGACCGCCTGCAAGCGGTTAAGTTTGATTCGTTCGGCTTTAGCGGCGATGGCTTTGGCTTCTGGCCAATGATATTCGGTGGTGTGGTACTTTACGCGTCATATTACGGCTGTGACCAAACCCAAGCCCAGCGTGCGTTGTCAGCAAAAGATCCTGACAACCTGCGCTATATGATTTTAGCCAATGGCGTTATTCGTTTTCCTATCACAATTTTGTATTGTTTCTCGGGTTTGATTGTGGGTACTTTAGCCATGACTGAGCCTAGCTTTATGGCCAAGATCCCGACGGATAATCCAGACTGGATGATGCCGATGTTCATTTTAAATTACTTACCTCATGGACTTATCGGCTTATTGGTTGTCGCAATATTGGCTGCCGCTATGTCATCGCTCAGCTCGGCAATTAACTCGCTGTCTGCGGTGACCATTGAAGATTACTGCCGCATAACTAATAAAGAATTAAGCCAAGGCGGCTACCTGAAATTGGCTAAATACATGGGCTTAGTGTGGGGCGCGATTACTTTGGTGCTATCTCTTTATGCTGGCAACATCGCGCCAACGATTATTGAGGCGATTAACAAGGTCGGCTCTTTGTTCTACGGGCCTATTCTTGCCGTGTTCTTGTTAGCAGTATTAACCAAAAGCACGTCGGGTTTACACGTCAACATTGGGCTTATTAGCGGGGTGCTATTTAACTTGCTTATCTCGATGATAGCGCCTGAAATTTTCTGGTTCTGGTGGAACTTTATCGGCTTCGTCGTCACGATTGTGATGGCAATGATGATGAGCAAAGTCAAACCTTTTACTTACCAGCCAAGCGAAGAAGAAGCCGCAGCTGCGCCCGTGTCTCTGTCAATTTTGACCACCAAAGACATCGTCCTGTTACTGGGTATGTTCGCCGCTATGATCGCCTTTTGTTTATATATCCCCACCGCGTTTGTTTAAGGTTAAAGAATGAAATATCACGCTTTTCTACTCGAGTTATTCAACACCGCTGTTGCGGCCTGTAAGCCCAGTGCTTGCATGGCCGAGCAGTTAAGCAAGCTTGATACAAGCAACGGCATTTGTGTTGTGGGGGCGGGTAAAGCTGCAGCTGAAATGGCCGCCGAAACCTACCGAGTGTTAGGTGACAAGTGCTACGGCGCGGTTGTGACCCGCTACGGATATGAAAGCGCAGGTGACACCGGTAAAATTGAAGTGCTCACGGCAAATCATCCCACGCCAGATAATAACAGCTTGGTGGCAGGTAAAGCGTTACTCGACTTAGTGCGCGAGACACCCGCAACAACCCCGATTTTGTTTCTGATTTCTGGTGGCGGCTCGTCATTGATGTGTTTACCTGTGGATGACGTACCGTTCGCAGATAAGCAGCAACTAAATCAGTTTTTGCTGCGCAGCGGTGCCAGCATTGATGAAATAAACACAGTGCGTAAACAGCTGTCCTTGGTCAAAGGGGGCAGGCTCGCCCAAGCGGCGAAATCAAAACACGTGACCTTGATGATATCGGACGTGGTGGGTGACAACCCGGCGGATATCGCTTCTGGGCCAACCATTTCAGACCCTTCAACCAAGGCACAAGCGGCCGCTATCTTGCAAAAATACCATTGGACACCGGTAGGCAGTATTGCCAACTACTTGGCTAAACCTGAAGTGGCACCAAAACATAGCGCGCCGAGTGAGTATCATATTGTGGCCAACGCTCAGCATGCAATTGATGCCGCCATTGCGGTAGCACAGCAACAAGGTTGGCAAACCAAAGTGCTCGGGTACGAAATTCAAGGGGAAGCTCGTGACGTGGCTAAAGCTCATGCTCAGCAAGCATTAGCATGCAGAGCGAATGGCGAGCGAGTGATGTTATTTTCAGGCGGTGAGCTAACGGTTACCGTAGGCAAAGAGTATGGCGACGGTGGGCCTAATCAAGAGTATTTGATGGCATTAGCACTAGAGCTTGACGGCATTGAGGGGATATCTGCTATGGCCTGTGACACTGACGGTGTGGATGGCAGTAAGGATGTTGCAGGTGCGTACATTGATAGCTCTACTCTAAATCGTGCAGCTGCTGCGGGCGTCAGTGCTGCTGAGTTATTAGCCTCGCATAACAGCCATAAATTTTTCGGGGCCATCGACGATTTGGTTATTACCGGTCCAACGAACACCAACGTTAATGACTTTAGAGCGATTATTATCGAATAGCCTGAGTGTAAATCAGTTAGATGCTGACACTAAGCGCCCTAACTAGGGTGCTTTACTTATCTTAGGCATTGAAATATAACGCTTTAAAAATAACACTGCTTGTTCTTATTTGAGCTTTCAAATAGGCTATAGCAATTTTAAGGTAGATGTATTACTTATGTTCTCAATCGACAACAGTCAATATTTGCGTTCTGGTTTTAAACTCGGAAAAGGCAGTAAGCTTTTCCAAGATATTGAGCGCGATATTATCAAAATTGTCTTTTGGGAACAGCGTGTCACCCAAAGCCAATTGGTGTCTGCCACCAAAATTCCTCAGCAAACCGTATCCCGCTTATTAAAAGGCCTGACCCAATCAAAGGTGCTGCGTCAAACCGAAGAGATGATCCCTAATCCTAAAGGTAAACCGGGTTTTGGCATCGAGCTAAACCCTGACTATGCCTGCACCTTTGGTGTATCGATATTATTAGATGCTGTCGGCGTGGCGGTGATGGATTTTGCAGGCAATGTCATGGCCACAGAGTTCCGCGAAATGGACGACATGAGCATTGCACATGTGCTTGAGGCGACGGAACAACTTATCGCTGAACTAAGTGCGCGCTGTAAACTCGATGAGTCGCGCGTACTAGGGATTGGGGTTGGAATTTCAGGTTTCTTTAGCTCAATGGATGGCAAGATGAACACCCACCATATGCTTGAAGAATGGTCACAAGTGGATATTGTGCAGATTATCTCAAGTCACTTTACATTGCCTACTTGGGTGGTGAATGACGGCACAGGCGCGGCGGCAGGTGAGGGTGTAGCGGGCGTGGGTCGCCAATATAAGAACTTTGTTTATTTATTTGTTTCATCAGCTTTTGGTGGCGGCGTTGTGACCAACACGGAGGTGCTGCGAGGTACCTATGGTAATGCCGGTGAGTTGGGCGATATGTTGCCATCAAAAATTTACGCTCATCCCAATTTAGAATTACTGAAGCGGATCTTGAAGAAAAATGGTGTGAAATTCAGCTCCATTTATAACTTGCATGAAGAGTTTGATCCGAACTGGCCAGGTGTAGAAGAATGGATTTTCAAGGTGCAAGATTCGTTTGATTTAGTCGCCACCTGTTGCTCTGCTTTATTGGATGCAGAAGCGATTATCATCGGCGGGCATATCCCTAAAGAGTTGGCTGAAATGGTCATTCCGCGTATCGACGTGTATGCACAATTTCGCCGAGGTGCGAAGCGCCCAATGCCTAAAATTGTGGTATCGGGCATAGAGAAGCACCCTGTCTCAATTGGTGCAGCAACCATTCCCTTGCGCGAGCTCTGCTTGTAGCCTGAGGTCATATACAAATATAAAAAAAGCGTATTGAATTGTATTCAATACGCTTTTTTGTGGGGCCATCATCACTTACTCATTTAGGCTAAAACTGCAGCTTCTGACCTTGCTGTGGAATAATGATGTTAAGGCCTAAGTTGTTTGCTTCATCCAGTTGTTGTTTGATGTTAGCTCTAGGGTCGACGTTTTTTGCCAAAGTATATTTGATATGGCTGATCACCACATTCAGACCCTTAAGGGGTTTTTCACCACCTATTTTAGCGGCGAAGCTCTCGAGCTCACTCATCAGCAACTCGGGCGTTAAATGGCCAAACAATAAGTTATGGGGGCGGTCGTTTTCAAACGAGGTTTCGATAATCATGCCCCGCAGTTTTTTGTGCTTTATCTGTTTAGCGAGATATGTCCAGATGGCGTCTAACTTGCCTTGTTTTTCCACTATGTCTGGGCCAGTGTCACCGAAGTAAACGAATATATCGTCCCCGTGCTCAATCACAAACGCGCTGGACTCTACTGGGTGGCTCAAGCTAAAAGCAGTGACATTTAGCGCAGTGTTGGCGATTGCTGCTTTTTTGCCTGGTAGCAAGTCCACTACTTGGTATTTGTTTAGCATAGGAGGAATACCTCGGTCGCTAAAATTAGCCCATGCTTTGCCGTTAAAGTAGGTTTCACCGATCATGGTGTTCACTGATGGAATCGCGTAAATGCTTTTTTTGCTGTCCTCTGGAGATGCCACTAGCATGCCATTGATGTGATCGAGATGAGCATGGCTTATTAAGTAACCTTTAACATGATGACGCAAAATGCTACCCGCTTTACCCCATTTATCATCATCCACTATGGCCAATTCGTCGAACGCGCCTTGCTCAACGCTTTGATTTATCCCATTGACCAAGGTGCCTGCATCTAATGCCACATAGTTAGGCTCGGTGACAGAGCGCAGCAAAAAGGCGCTCAAGTTTCCGTCTTGTATACCGCCACTGTCGCCTAGCACCACCAGTTCAAACGCTGGAGAGGTGCGATCTGTTTCGGCTTGCAGGCCTGTACTGCTTACAAAAAAAAGCGAAATGGTCAGTAGCCATTTCGCTTTTGCAATAATATGTCGCATCTTATTCCGCTTTAGTCAGTTCATTGGGTTGGGCCAAGCTTTGTTTGTAAAGAGCCAGGGCTTGCTGATTGTCTTGTTGCGATTCTTTTATCTTTGCTAACAGCAATATATCTTGCTGACGATTGCCCAGCTTAATGGCTTTGCTTAAGGCTTTTTCGGCCAAACTAAAATCCTTGGCGTTATAGGCAACTGCACCTAAGGTCGAGAGTAGCTCGACATTCATGTCGTCTGCTTTTAACCATTGTTCTAGCTGTTTCAGCGACGTGGTTGGCTGAGACAATTTTAACTCTTTATAAAGAGGTAACAACATAGGGTGGGGTTTGTTTTTATGATACTCGCCCAGTGCTGCTTCGGCATCGATATGCATACCTTGGTCAATGAGCTGCTTAACGTACGCTGCTTGTAAAGCAGGGTCGCGTCTTGTCGACTTAGGCAGTGAATGCCAATTTTCTTTCAGCTGGTTTGCCCCCTCTTTACTGGCGATTTCGGCAAAGTTACCTTTTGATGCTAACTGCATATAGTGTTCGTAATGTTCACCTAGGGCTTTTTTCCAAGAGGGTAAGCGGTCTTTTAATTCTTGCCATTTACCCGCTTGAACCAATGCTTGTGCTCGCAGAGTCAGGACGGAACGTTGGCGTTTTTGTTTGTCGTCGAGCTCATCCAAAATGTCGAGGGCTTTGACCGGGTGCTGATTTTGCAAGTGATCGCGTACCAGACATAACCGGGCAGCAAAGGCTGATTTAGGGTAAGACGTGGCTAAGCGCCAGTATTCTTGCGCACCTGCTGGGTTTTGCAGTTGTAGCTCTGCTTCGGCGGCGGCAAGCAAGTTTAAGCCATCGAAATCTTCTTGCTCGATACTGGCAAGTTGCTTGCGAGCTTCAAGGAAGTTTTGCTCGGCCAATGCGATAAGTCCATTGGTGAATGCGCGTTTCTTTTTACGTGAACCCCAGTTGCCTAGCCAGTTTTTTGAGCCTGAGATGATCATGATTAACTTTTTGATTAACCATGAAAAGAGTAACAAACCTACGATAACCAGGATCGTCATTATCGCCATGGAAAACACGTTCATTTCAACAACGTAGCCAGCGAAATCAATAAACACATAGCCCTTGTCGTCGAATATTAAAGAGCCAACCAACACGGCAATAAGCAAGGCCACGAAGACCATTAAAATTCTTATCATGGTTGGCTAGCTCCGTTAACGAAGACATTGTCGATACGTTGCTGAATGATGTCTTGCAGCGCCGGGGCTGCGTTAAACTGACTTGGATAGACGCGCTCAATATCGGTTTCAGCCAATTCTTCAATACGTTGGTCAAATTGCACTACTGCGCTCTCGTCAACAGCGAAGCTTTCGTCTAGCACCCGTTGCGCGTTTTGCAATGATTGTTGATAAAGCTCAATATTCTCTTTCAACACGGCGCTTTGGGCTTGTAGCAAAGAAAGCTTTAGTTGCTCAGTCGCCAGCCATTGTTGCTGTGCCGACATGTAAGGCTGAACTTCGATTTCCTTCTTTTTATAGCTAAAGAAGTCTTTGGTGAATGCTGCCCATGCGCGAGATAAGTTGGCTTTCCAATCATCGACTGAATCGGACACGTCCTCACCGCCTTGGGGCGCGATATCAGGGCGTTCGAAGGTATTAAGTGGTAACTGGTCAACTTGGGACAGCAGCGCACTGATTTGCAATGCGATAGACGATAACGACACAGGATTGACTTGGGCCAAAGTTTGAATGTCATTCGCCAAGCGTTCTCGTACGGGCAGTAAGCTTGGGTCGTCTAAGTCTTGTAGGCGACTGTCAGCTGACTGCAGCATGGCTATCGCGGTCTTTAGGTCATGCTCTAACCACAACTTACGACCAGCCATGCGGACTAAAAAGTCTGCTTCAGCAAGTAACCAATCAGCAGGGCGACGACCGGCGATACTGCTTAGCATTTGCTTATTGGCCTGAGATTGATTGTTCGCAGCCTCCGCCTCTTTAAGAGCGCTTTGTAGCTCTTGGTTGACACTACGTAGCTGTGATTCAAGACGACTATTTTGCTCTTTCACTTCATCAGTAATAGACAGATTTTGCTGCGCTTGGCGCGTTAGAATGTCTTGTTGCTCACTTTGGGTCGACTGTTGAGTCTGCTTTTGCTGCTCCCACTGTGTCCAGCCCCAATAAGCACCGGCCACAATCAATAATAAAATCAGCAGATTGACGATAGTAACAAACCACAAAACACCGGTTTTAGCCGGCTTCTGATTTTTTTGATTTTTGGTGGGGGAAGTGGCACTAGGTGTACCCGAACTATCGCTTGCACTGGTCGTCTTTTTCACGTTGTTGTCGCTTTTCAAAGGAGCTGTAGGATTCTTTTTCGTGCCATGAGCAGCCGACTCCGCTTTTGGCGCAGCAGGGGTTATTACCGCTGTGGACGCTGTGCTCGTTGCTGGACTCGAGGGCGCATTTGAAGGTGCGCTACTGGACTTATCTTTCGGTTGTTCTGGCTTATTTTGAGGCGTGTCGCTCTTTGGCTTGCCGCCTGATGAATTATTTGTATCTGATTGGTTTGCCATTTAATGCTCCAAAAATTCCTTGGCACGGCGAATAAGTGCCTGGTCGCTAGCGTCATCGCTGACAAATATTGTCTTTATACCTTGTTTTACGGCAATTTGTTCAGTTCGTGGGCTTACCACAATCCAAGGTAAAGATTGTAGCCACTTAGCATCGAAATGCTCAAACGCCGTATCTATTATTTCACCACTGGTAGCAATGATGCATCTAATCTGCTCTGCTTGCCACTCTTGTGTGGCTTTAGGCGTGGCAATTTTTATCCTTTGATAAATATCTGCTAGCAAAACAGTAGCGCCGCGCCGGGTAAGTTGTTGGGCTAAATCTTCACGGCCGCCTTGGCCTTTTATAATAACAACTTTATGCCCTGCTATTTCTTTCAGGGGCGTCAATGCTAACAAGCCTTCGGTGGTAGGCACGAGAGGCACAGTCACGTCGTAACCTTGTGCCCGTAGACCTTGGGCAGTACTGCTACCAACGGCAAAAATTGTCGCGGAATTTGGTAGCTCAATGCGCTGCTGCGCCAATAGCTGACTGACTACCGTACTGGTTACAATAATACCGTCACCAGAGGATAGGGCGCTAAGTGCGCTCGGCAATGAGCTCAGAGCTTCATGACTGGCTTGTGTGCTAATCAGGCCGACGCCAACCGCAGGTAAACCCGCAGTAATAAAGCGCGCTGCGCTTGGGGCGCATTTTTGCTCTGGGCGGAATATCAGCACAGTCATAGTTTAATCTTTATATAACGCCTGAAGAATGTCACCCGCGCCTTTTTTAAGCAGTTGCTCAGCCACATCAACGCCGATGCTAAGTGCATCATTCACATTGCCACGTTTCTCAGCCTGTAAAAGTACGCTGCCATCGGGTGAGCCGACTAATCCACGTAGATACAGTTCGTCACCGTTTAAGACGGCATAACTGCCGATAGGCACTTGGCACCCACCATTTAATTTGGCGTTCATGGCACGTTCGGCTCTGACCCGTGATTCCGTGTCGCTGTGATTTAGCGGCTTGAGTAATTCGATTAGCTCAGTGTCATCGTTACGACATTCAATGCCTACAGCACCTTGGCCAACAGCGGGCAGGGACACAGTAGGTTCGATATAGGTTTTGATGCGATCTTGCATTTCAAGGCGGATCAAACCAGCAGCGGCCAGAATAATGGCATCGTATTGGCCGTCATCTAATTTGGCTAAACGCGTGTTAACGTTACCGCGCAGGTCACGAATGGTTAAATCTGGGCGGGCGCTGCGAATCTGGCACTGACGGCGCAAACTGGATGTACCGACTATTGCGCCTTGAGGCAATTCTTCGATGCTGGCATAGGTGTTTGATACAAATGCGTCATAGGGGTTTTCCCGTTCGCATATGCAATGCAAGCCAAAGCCTGCTGGGAAATCAACGGGTACGTCTTTCATTGAATGCACCGCTATATCTGCGCGGCCTTCGCTCATGGCGACTTCGAGCTCTTTAATAAACAGGCCTTTGCCGCCAATTTTGGCTAATGGCGTATCCAAAATCCGGTCGCCCTGTGTCGACATAGGCACCAATTCCACCTTAAGTTGGGGATGAGCTTCAAGTAATTTGGCTTGAACATATTCTGCTTGCCACATGGCTAAAGCACTTTTGCGCGTAGCAATTCGAATAACGCGATCTGACATGAAAAATTCACTGTTAACGGACGAGTTTATACCGCGATATTATCAGAATTTACGCTCACTTTGAGTAGGCAAAGCCCTAGTTTTGCTGAAAAAAGCGCAATAGCGCACGCCAAACTATCCATAAGACGTAAAAATAGATGTTGAATGCCATGAAGTACTCACAGATCAAATCAGCCTAAGAGCTAGTTACAACTGTATCTGGTAAACCGGTAGTTCACGGCCTGCGATACTACCTGAAGGCTGCGTGCCTACTCGTCTAGCGCCATTTTTTGCATAGAAGGCGGCTGCATTTGGATCGCTGTAGATCACGAGCGAAGTGAAATGCTGTGATTTTGCCACACTTATTGCATGTTGCAGTAACGCTTGCCCTAAACCGCAACCAATTTGAGTTGGGCAAACAAACAACGCCAATAATTCTGCTTCTTCACGGGAAATACGCTGAAGTGCATAGAAGCCTAAGGGTGATGAGTTTTGATTGATAAAAGAGGAAAACGCCCCAACAAAGTGAAAATCGTCGTGGGCGATTTGTTGGGCAGAATAAGTCAGTTCGTGCGCGCACTGCTGCATAAATGTTGATGAATATCCCCAATAAGCCTTCGACCTCATGGCCAGCGCAGAAATATCTACGCTGTGTTCTTCACCCAAAGGGATCAGGTTAATTTGCATCACGAACGTATCTTTTCGCTATCAAGATTACTTGCTTGCGGGGTATTGCATAAGGTACTGGGCATCGGCTTGCTCAATATATTGGGCTTTATTCGCCAGCCATTTTCGTTGCACGCTGGCACTGTAGTTTAGGTAAAGCTTACCATTATCAATAACGAAAGCGTCTTCATCTATCCCAACAAAATCACCCGTGGCCATCGCATAGGCGCAGTAACCACCGTATTGCGGGGCGTATTTTTCAGGTTCATTTTTAAATAAATCTAAATGTGCTTGCGAGCTAAAAAACCAGTCGGCTCCGCGCCACTGTGTGGTAAATGCATCGTCGCCTTTCACTGCTTTATTCGAAGTGAAGTAAGCGATGGTATCGTAACCGTAAATTGCTTTGTTATTAAAAAAGCCTGTTTCGACGGGGTCTTGTGCAAAGGCAAAATGACTAACACTAAGCATGATGAAGAGGACGGTAATCTTCGCTGTGCGGTGGGCAATGACAAAGGGATTGATGGTCATGATAATTCCTGTGGTAGCTGTTGCTACATATTAGATAAAGGGCTTATCCAATAAAACCGAGGGCACAGGAATTTTATTTCATCACATTTCTATCCCAAAGCAGTTCTGCTTTGGGATAGCGCAATAAGAGCGCAACAAGAGCGCAACAAGGAACCAATTGAACTAGCTAAAACGTGCTTGTAACCAAGCAGAGATATGATTAATTTCTTCCAAACACACGCTGTGTTGCATAGGGTAATCTTGCCAAGTGACAGGATAACCGTTTTCTTCTAACACTTTGTACGCAGCGTTGCCCATAAACACAGGCACCACATTATCTTGCTGACCATGAGCCATTAAAATAGGCGTGCTTTTATTGGCATCGCTCGCTTCACTGGCAAGGGTTTCGGGTTCACACATGTAGGTTGATAACGCCATGATGCCAGCGAGCTTCTTATTGATGCGCGTGCCCAAGTGCAGCGCAATCACGCCGCCTTGTGAAAAGCCTGCCAATACAATGCGCTCAGCTGGTGTGCCATTGGCAATTTCAGCATCGATTAGTGCTTCCACTTGCTTAGCGGACTCTTCAACGCCTACGCGATCTGCTCTGTGGTTAAAATCTAAGCTAGCGATGTCGTACCAAGCACGCATTTCCATGTTGTTATTTACCGTAATAGGACGCACAGGGGCATGAGGGAATACAAAGCGAATAGGCAAAGCGTCGGGTATTTTTAGTTCGGGCACGATTGGCGCAAAGCCATTACCAGAATCCCCTAGGCCGTGTAACCAAATCACCACTGCACTGTGGGGTTGGCTTGGGTTCACTTCTACATACTCTAAATTGTTATCACTCATAGGGTTACCACTCTTTGGTTCGTTCTAATACGTTTTTAATTAATGCTTATTCGGTCGGTCGCGGAAAAGACACTGGCACTTCGGCTTGCTTGCTAGCTGCATCATTCATGAATTGCCAAAACTCAACGCCGGTGCGCTCGTCAATCCATAAACCATCTTGGTAGTTAAAATGATGGCCGTTAAATTTGGTGGCTACCCACAGCTGGTGCAACGGTGGCTGTTTGTTGATGATGATCTTAGTGCCATTAACAAAAATCAGGGTAAGGATACTGCTAGCGGATTCGTAATCGATATCGGCTTCTACATCATCGAGCATCTCTTCTAAGTTAATTAGTAGGTCGTCGATGAGTTGGTGATATTGGCTGTCGTTCATTATTGCGTCACCTTTTGTGAACAGTTTTGATGCATTAGCACCATTACAAAGGGAATATGCTAACATTGCATAGAAATCTCAACACTCACTTTATCTACTTACTTGACTGAAAATCTTCTATGCCACAATCACTCGGAAATTTATTTATACTTGCCGCGCCTTCAGGGGCAGGTAAATCTAGCTTAATCAAAGCGTTACTGCAAAACCATGATGCGACAGAAATTCATAACAATGAAATGCAGGTCTCGGTTTCACACACCACGCGAGCACCGCGCCCGGGTGAAATAGACGGTGTACATTATCATTTTGTCAGCCGAGAGGTATTTCAAGAGCTGATCACTCAAGATGAATTCTTCGAATGGGCAGAAGTATTTGGCAATTATTATGGCACCTCTAAAGTGGTCATTGAGCAAACCTTGCGCAAGGGGATAGATGTGTTTTTGGATATTGATTGGCAAGGCGCGCGCCAAGTCAAAGCACAAATCCCTGACACCGCGACGATTTTCGTTGCTCCGCCTTCACGAGAAGAATTAATGCGCCGTTTGACCGAAAGAGGCCAAGACACCCCTGAAGTGATTCAAGATCGTATGAACAAAGCGGTCTCAGAGATATCGCACTACCATGAGTTTGATTATATTGTGGTCAACGACGACTTTACTGCTGCATTAGCAGAGCTGGACGCGATTGTCTCGAGTCGCCGTTTACGCAAAGAAAAGCAGGTTATGCGTCACCAAAGTTTGTTTGAAAATTTACTGGCAAGCGACTAGCACAAAAATTCAACGCTTAGATCGTGAAAGATCTTTGCTAATGACAGGTTTGCAAGTACACTATGCGACCTTTTTTAAAACATAGCTACACGACGGAGATCAAAATGGCTCGCGTAACAGTTGAAGATGCCGTAGATAAAATTGGCAATCGGTTTGATTTGGTTTTAGTCGCAGCACGCCGCGCAAGACAACTTGCGATTGAAGGTAAAGTTGCACATGTATCAGTAGGTACTGATAAGCCTACAGTTGTAGCATTACGTGAAATCGAAGAAGGTCACGTAACCGCATCTACTCTAGATGCAGAAAACTTGCGTGACCAACATGCACAAGACCAAGCTCAGTTTGAGTCTGTAGCAAATATCCTTCAAGAACAGTAGTCCTAGGGCATAAGTCCGCGGACACTCACCGAAGAAAAGCCTGATCCTAGCGGCAGAACATCAAATTGATGTTTTAGCCGTTGGCTTAGCGCCCATTTCACCGTATCCTTAAACTTTTCACCGTTTGAGACTAACAGCACTTGTATCTTTTTGAGGGTTTAAAACAAAAGCTTGAGGCCTACCTCCCACCGGACAAGGTAGCGGAAACTCAACGTGCGTTTGTGGTAGCCCAAGAAGCCCATGATGGGCAGATGCGTTCCAGTGGCGACCCATACATTACTCACCCCGTAGCCGTGGCTGGCATTTTGGCGGACATGCGTCTTGACCATGAAACGCTAATGGCTGCATTGCTGCACGATGTCATCGAAGACACCCATCACAACAAAGAATCCCTGAGCGAACAGTTTGGTGAGACGGTTGGTGAGTTAGTCGAGGGCGTTAGTAAGCTCGAAAAGATTCATTTTAGTAGTAAGCAAGAAGCGCAAATCGAGAACTTTCGTAAGATGCTCATGGCTATGGTACAAGATATTCGCGTTATCTTGATCAAGCTGGCAGACCGCACACACAACATGCGCACCCTCGGTTCTTTACGTCCTGACAAACGTCGTCGTATTGCCCGTGAAACACTCGAAATTTACTCGCCTATTGCCCACCGTTTGGGTATCCACGATATCAAAAATGAGCTTGAGGATTTAGGGTTTCAGGCTATGTATCCCATGCGCCACCGCGCATTGAAAGCAGCGGTTAAACAGGCGAGGGGTAATCGTAAAGAAATTATCGAAAATATTCATAAAGAAGTGGAAACCCGTTTAGCGGCATTCGGTATGAACGCGTTGACCATTGGCCGTGAAAAACATCTGTACTCAATTTATCGCAAGATGAAAAACAAAGAGTTGATGTTCAACGAAGTCATGGACATCTATGCATTTCGCGTAGTGGTTGACAGTGCTGATAATTGCTATCGAGCGCTGGGCGCTATGCATGGCTTGTATAAACCCATTGAAGGGCGCTTTAAAGATTACGTGGCTATACCGCGTACCAATGGCTATCAGTCATTGCATACGTCTTTGATTGGCCCTCACGGTATTCCAGTAGAAATTCAAATTCGCACCGCCGAAATGGACAAAATGGCCGATATCGGTGTGGCTGCGCATTGGATGTACAAAGACGATTCAGAGTCCAGCGATACCACAGCACAAGTACGCGCCCGTAAATGGATGCAGTCACTTATTGAGTTACAACAAAGTGCTAGCTCTTCGTTTGAATTTATCGAAAACGTAAAAACTGATTTATTCCCAGATGAGATTTACGTGTTTACCCCAGATGGGCGCATCATTGAACTTCCGCTCGGCGCAACCGCGGTCGACTTTGCTTATGCAGTGCACACAGGTGTAGGCAATACCTGCGTTGGGGTGAAAGTCGAAAGACGCACATACTCGTTAAGTAAACCACTTGAAAACGGCCAAACCGTCGAAATCATTACCTCACCCAGAGCGAAACCCAACGCAAGTTGGCTGAACTTTGTGGTCAGTGCTAGAGCGCGCTCGCATATTCGCCATTACCTAAAACATCAGCGCTCCGAAGAAGCATTCAGCATGGGAAATCGTTTATTACGCCATGCGCTGGGTAAAACCAAATTAGATGAAATTCCGCAAGCGGACATCGACCGAGTGATAGAGGAAACAAAACACGCTGATTTTAACGCTTTGGTGGCGGATATCGGCCTAGGCAATGAACTCAGCGCCATCGTCGCTAGGCGTTTACTCGGTGAAGCGGCAGAAATTCCAGACAGTGGTCGCAACGTTGCTATTCGAGGCACTGAAGGGCTATTGGTATCTTATTCACGCTGTTGTCACCCCATCCCAGGGGATGAAATTGTGGCTGTGCTTAGCCCAGGTCGCGGCATGATGATTCACCAAGCGGGTTGCAGTAACATTCGTAAACTGAGTAAAGAAGAGCCCCAGCGGGTGCTTGTTATGAAGTGGGATGATGAACCTCAAGGTGAATTTAAAGCTGCGCTGCGAATAGAATTAATAAATCATCAAGGGACGCTCGCCAATTTAACCAATAATGTGGCTTCGTGCGGCTCTAATATCGTCGGTTTACAAACCGAAGAAAAAGAAAGCGGTATCTATTACATTGATATAGAACTGACCATCACAGATCGTATTCAGCTCGCTGATGTCATGCGAAAAATTCGCATCATGCCCGAAGTTCAAAGGGTTTCAAGGCACAGCCAATCTAAGCAGAATAAATCACCTAACGTATAAACTTTAAAAGGTAAGCATATTATGTCTAAGTCTGTTATTCATACTGACAAGGCTCCACAAGCTATTGGTACTTACAGCCAAGCGATTAAATCTGGCACTACTGTGTATTTGTCTGGGCAAATCCCTCTTGTGGCGGAAACCATGGAAATGATCTCTGACGATTTCGCCGAGCAAGCTGAACAAGTATTTAAAAACGTTCAAGCCGTTTGCCAAGCAGCAGGTGGTAGCACCAATGATTTGGCTAAAGTGAATATCTTCTTAACGGATTTATCTAACTTCGCCACTGTGAACGAAATCATGAGCAAGCATTTCAAGCAACCTTACCCTGCGCGCGCTGCTATCGGCGTGAAAGAATTGCCTAAAGGTGCTCAAATTGAAATCGATGGTGTGATGGAATTACCTGAGTAATATCAGGTATTACCTACAGCAACATTCACTCTAAAATACAGGTGGCGTTTTAGCGCCGCATTGCGCACGGGGAGTCCAAATGGCCGTGCGCTGATCAAAAGATGCTAGCCTACTCGGCACGCTTCGTCGCGGGCAACAGGGCTATATAGCATCAATAAGAAAAAGAATATAAACCATGACTGCTATAGCCCCCATGTCAGTAGAGCGTTATCAGCGCATTCGTAAGTTATTAAGTACCCGCCAGCCATCCTTAACGGTTTGTTTAGAACAAGTTCATAAACCACACAATGTATCTGCTGTTTTGCGCAGCTGTGACGCAGTGGGGATCAATCGTATTCATGGCGTATGGGATCAAAAAACCAAGATACGCAAAGGCACCGCTATGGGGTCAGAGCATTGGGTTAAAACCGAGATGCACACCAGTATTGGCGATGCTGTTAGCGTATTAAAACAACAAAACATGCAAGTGTTGGTCACTCATTTATCTGATGATTCAGTGGATTTCAGGGACATAGACTACACCCAGCCCACGGCCATTATTCTCGGCCAAGAGAAGCACGGTGCTACCGAAGAAGCGATTGCCCTAGCTGACAAAAACATCGTCATTCCGATGGTCGGTATGGTGCAGTCATTGAACGTTTCGGTGGCTGCTGCTGTGGTGTTATACGAAGCTCAGCGTCAGCGAGAAGTGGCTGGTATGTACAACAGCCTTCAACTGAGCGAAGAAGAGTGTCAGCGTGTTCTATTTGAAGGCGGGTTTCCTGTGTTATCAAACGTGTGTCGAAACAAAGGCCTCGATTACCCACATATTGATGAAGGCGGCAACATAGTGGCTGATGCAAGCTGGTGGCAGAAAATGCAAACCACCGCAAAAGCGATGCGCCAACTAGAACAAGAAGCCATTAGCGAGATAGAATACGAGAAAAGCCATAGAGGTAATCGTTAAGTACACACGATTGTTACCCCGACAAAGGATTTCAAAATGATGACTAATATAAAAGCGACAATCGGTTGTTTACTTCTTTTACTCGCTGTTCTTTCCTCGCCTGTGTTAGCGTTTGAGCGCACTACCATTGCTGAAGATGCTCAAGATGTCACCCCATTGCTAGTCGGCCATTCTGCCCCAAACACCAAATTACAAACCGCTGATGGCGCGCCAGTCAGCTTGAAAGCTATCACTATGCAAAAGCCCACTGTGTTAATTTTTTATCGTGGTGGCTGGTGTCCTTACTGTAATCGTCAGTTGGCTGGACTAAAAGACATTGAAAAATCTCTGGATGATTTGGGTTATCAAATATTAGCGATATCCCCTGAAACGCCAGCGCAACTGCAAGCTCAAAAACTGCAAAGCAAATTTACCGTACAGTTACTTTCTGATAGCAAGCTAGAGACCATACGCGGTTTTGGTATTGGTTATTATGTGCCTGAAGACAAAACCGCTCAGTACAAAGAAAAGAAAGGCATAGAGTTAAATGCACCAGCTAAAGCAGGGCGGGGTGTATTACCAGCACCAGCTGTGTTTATTCTAGATGAACAGGGGGTGATCAAATTCAGTTACGTGAACCCTGACTACAAACAACGATTGTCGCCTGAATTGCTTTATCAAGCGGCTAAGTATTCGCTTTAACACTCGATGCGCGAAGTGCGGAGTAAAGATAGGCACAAATGGTGTTGAGTTCTTGCCCCAATTGAGTAAATCGTGAAGTATAATAAATAACTCAGCGATATTTTGTATCTGATTTACTTGAAGGGCAGGCGGCTATTTCTTTGTTATCTATTGTGCTTTTAATCACTTTCCCTAATCGGCTCACGCAAGGTTCGGACTCTCGATGTTAGGGCTAGCCCAGACGCCAGTCACCCAGCTAAAAGGGGTTGGCAGCAAAGTCGCTGAAAAGTTGGTTAAGCTTGGCCTGCAATCAGTGCAGGACTTGTTATTTCACTTGCCCCATCGTTACGAAGATCGCACCCGCATTTATCCCATCGCTGAGCTAATGCCGCATTTGCATACCAGTGTCGAAGGCGAAGTTATGTCTAGCGATGTGCAGTTTGGCCGTAAACGCATGCTAATAGTGCGGATCAGCGACGGCACAGGCACCATCACATTACGCTTTTTTCATTTTTCAGCGGCGCAAAAAAACAGCTTAGAAAACGGTACGCGCATTCGTTGTTTCGGTGAGGTACGTGCGGGCAAATATGGCCTAGAGATCATGCACCCAGAATATAAAACCCTTAGTGCAGATTCCAACGCCCAGTTGGCTGAATCTTTAACGCCAGTTTATCCCTCTACTGAGGGCGTCAAACAAATTACCTTGCGTAATTTGACCGAGCAAGCCCTCACATTGCTTGATAAAGGCGGTTTAGCTGAATTGCTACCTGAAGATGTTTATCAGCAGCAAGTCGGTTTGATTGAAGCTTTACACTTGGTACACAGGCCTCCACCTGATGTGACGTTGGCTTTACTTGAGGAAGGTAAGCACCCCGCTCAGCAGCGTTTAGCGCTAGAAGAGCTATTGGCCCATCACTTAAGTGTGCTTAAAGTACGCCAGCAAAGTCAGTTGCAAAAAGGCTTTGCTATCACCCCAAGTGAGCCCCTGCTGAAACAGCTACTCGATAGCTTGCCATTTGATTTAACGGGTGCCCAGCAACGTGTTATCAACGACATTCAACACGATATGCAGCGCCCAACCCCCATGATGCGTTTAGTGCAAGGGGACGTAGGGTCAGGTAAAACACTGGTCGCTGCCATGGCTGCGCTATCAGCCATCAGTGCAGGCTACCAAGTGGTTATGATGGCGCCTACTGAGCTGCTGGCAGAACAACATATGAACAATTTTCAAGGTTGGTTTGCTCCCCTAGGTATCGAGGTCGGCTGGCTGGCCGGTAAGTTAAAAGGTAAAGCTCGCAACGAAACCCTGGAAAATTTAGCCAGCGGTAAGTTGCAGTTACTGGTAGGCACCCACGCTGTGTTTCAAGAGACCGTACAATACCAATCCTTGGCACTGGTCATTGTGGACGAGCAACACAGATTCGGGGTGCATCAGCGCTTGGCATTGCGTGAAAAAGGCGTGCAGCAGGGGGCGTTTCCTCATCAGTTGATCATGACTGCAACGCCCATTCCACGCACACTAGCGATGACAGCCTATGCAGATCTAGACACTTCGGTAATCGACGAGCTACCGCCCGGACGCACGCCTATTACCACTGTGGTATTGCCCGAAACGAGACGCATAGAAGTGGTTGAACGGGTGCGCTTGGCGACTGTAGAGCAAGGCAGGCAAACCTATTGGGTATGCACCCTGATTGAAGAATCAGAAGTGTTGCAGTCTCAAGCGGCAGAAGAAACCGCTATTGCCTTAGCAACAGCCTTGCCTGAACTAAAGGTTGGTTTAGTGCACGGGCGCCTTAAAGCCGATGAAAAGCAGCGTTTAATGCAGCAATTTAAAGACGGCGAGATGGACTTATTGGTGGCTACCACCGTAATCGAGGTCGGGGTCGATGTGCCCAACGCCAGTTTGATGATCATCGAAAACCCAGAACGCTTAGGTTTAGCGCAATTACATCAACTTCGCGGGCGAGTTGGGCGAGGCTCAGTAGAAAGCCACTGCGTGTTGATGTATCAAAGCCCTTTGTCAAAGACGGCAGCAAAGCGATTAGCTGTGCTGCGTGAATCCCATGATGGTTTTTATATTGCCCAACAAGATTTAGAGATACGTGGCCCAGGTGAACTGTTGGGTACCAAGCAAACTGGCTTGGCTGACTTGCGTATCGCTGATTTGGTGCGTGACGCCGAGCTTATTCCTCAGGTACAAACCTTGTCTGTAAAATTATGGGAACAACATCCTGCAAATGCACAAGCCATTATTAATCGCTGGTTAGGTCACAAAGAGCATTTTGGTCATGCCTGATAATTCTTACATCAACGCGGTGACTCATACCGTTGCAAAATCGCCGGTCACAGCACCTGTAAAGATGGTTCCTGTAGTCACTGTGCCAGAAAACGCCAGCCACGAACTTGTTGAAAAAGCTAAAAACTTAGCATCTGTGTGGCAATTGAACTTCGATGGTAATGTCAGGCGTGGCTTAGTGTTGATGCAAAGCGAAGCGCATTTAGCGTTAAAGCAATTAGATGAGCCAAAAGTAGGCGAAGTACTAGTGGACTTTGCCTCTGACGCCCTGACGTTTAGGCGACTGCACGGTGGTGGTAAAAAAGAAGCCGTCGCCAAAGCGGTTGGTTTAAAAGGGCAGAGCGAATGGAGAGTTCTAGATGCCACTGCAGGCCTTGGGCGAGATGCGTTCGTGCTCGCAAGCCTAGGGTGCAGGGTTGATATGATTGAGCGCTCCCCAGTGGTAGCCGCCTTGTTAGCAGATGGACTTGAGCGAGCACACCACAGTGCAGAGCTAAGTGCTTGGCTGCCCCAACGAATGCGCTTACATCATGGCATCGCCGTTGATTTAATGGCGAACTGGTGTAACGAACCAGCAAATCTTGCTCCCGATGTGGTGTACCTTGACCCTATGTTCCCGCATCGTAAAAAAAGTGCTGCAGTGAAAAAAGAAATGCGCCTTTTTCAGCAGTTGCTTGGTCCTGACGAAGACGCCGATGGGCTGCTCGCCCCCGCACTCGCGTTAGCCAAAAAGCGCGTGGTGGTAAAACGCCCAGCTGGTGCCCCTTTTTTAGCACAGCAAAAGCCCCATATCGAAATGCAAGGCAAGGCGAATCGCTTTGATGTATATCTGATTAATTAGCGCCGAAACCGCTGTTCCTCATTTATTGGGTTTTATTTAAAAGGAATAACATGCAACAAAGCGTATGTAACGTAAGTGTATTGGTCGACGATTACGATAAAGGCATTGAGTTTTACACCCAGTCATTAGGTTTCACTTTGCTTGAGGATATTAAAAACGGTCCAGATTCTCGCTGGGTGCGGGTTGCTCCAAATAATGATGCTGGCCAGATAGGTGCCGCTTTAGTGCTGATGAAAGCGGCCGTTAACCAGCAGCAATGGGTGGGTAATCAAACAGGTGGTAGTGTGTCGTTTTTCCTGCAAACGGATGACTTTCACCGTGATTATCAAAACATGCTGCAACGCGAAGTGGTCTTTTTAGAAGAGCCAAGAGATGAGCCCTACGCCACAGTGGCAATATTCCAAGACTGTTTTGGCAACAAGTGGGATTTGCTGCAACCTAAGTAATGTCATGTCTATTACTCATTTAACCAAGGAAATATTATGATCAACGTTGGCGATACCTTACCCGAAGTGACTTTTAGCTTGCGCGAAAATGGCGAAGCTAGTAACCCCACAACCGCTGACTTATTTGCGGATAAAAAAGTGGTGTTGTTTGCTGTTCCTGGCGCATTTACACCAACTTGTTCGAATACCCATTTGCCAGGCTATATTGCTTTGGCTGACAAACTAGCGGCAAAAGGCGTTGATAGCATTATCTGTTTATCGGTGAACGATGCATTTGTGATGGAAGCCTGGGGCAAGTCACAAAACGCAGAGAACGTGACTATGCTCGCTGATGGCGGTGCTGCATTTAGCCAGGCCATTGGCCTTGCTAAAGACACAGGCACCTTCGGTGGCTTACGCTCTGGCCGTTATTCTATGCTAGTGGAAAACGGTGTCGTTAAAGCACTAAACATCGAAGCCCCTGGCAAGTTTGAAGTCAGTGATGCGCAGACTATGTTGGCGGCATTGAACGGTTAAATTCAGCTAGGTAATTGGCGCGGTGCAATAGGATTTCACCTAATTAGCACCGCTTCTTACCTCTTCAACGACTGCTTTTTTGCTTTTTCCATACAAGAAATTGCATCGCATGGTAAAGGGATTGGCATGATATCCAATGAGCAGGATAAATAAGGTTAAATTAGCCATCCATGTCGTGCTAAAGCCTTGACTGCTGGCTGTCACACCAATCAGATCACTATAAGGGGCGTGGTTGACCACGCTGGTGATCCAGCAGAACAAAAAAATCAATTGAAACATCTTTTGCGAATGTAAAATCATGCTGCACGTGACTGATCCCAATGGGAGTAGTAAGCAGTATCCCAGAAGATGAAGTACCGCTATAAAATCCCCTTCTATTGCAAACCTGATTAACGCACCCAAGCAACATAGGCCTGTAAATATGCTTGCTCCAAGCACTCGTGACAGCCTTAAGGAGAGTTGATTTCGGTAGGCTGATAAAAGCCCCGCGGTGTCAGAGCGCTCATCGCATATACTTACTTGGCAAACTGTCACCACAGGAAGGAGCCAGATAATAGCCAATATGACTGTGCGTAGAATATCGAGTGAAACCAATAAAGAAACTGAAAATAAGCACGTAGCAATCACCCAAAAGCTGCGGTTTAAAAGAGTGCTCAGCATCCCTAATTCCGCGCTTAACAGTGGGTAACGTGTATTTAGAGTAAAGAGATAATTAGTGAGCGCGAAGGAACTTGATGACGTTTTTTTCGAAGTAGAACCTGTGGTGGAACGAGTTGATTTGCTCTGATATAGGAGGTGACACGAACCATTTGCTAGCTTCAACGTGATTGCGAAAACCACTAAGCCTGATAATAGCTGTAAAATAACGGGTATGAAAACAAAGGTGTCATAATTGACCCCTTGCCAATCAAATGTTTCTTGAATGCGATTCAGCTTCGATATTCCTATCGATATATGTTGGACTTGCCCTGCGGTTAGTGAGGGGGCGGCGTGCTCCATTTGTCGGGTAAATTCGCTGTGAGCTGATAATCCAAAAATATTTAAAGTACTGAGTGACGCCCAAACGAAAAAGTAGATTAGGTTGCTATATTTACGTATTTTTTCAGGGAGAATATCAAATAATAATGCAAAGCAACTTGCCAAAATAGTGACTGGGAGTATGAGCACTAGGTAGGGCAAGAGGTACGCAGTAACATATATGGTAGTTTGCTCTTGAGCGATTAACTGTTGCAACATGGCAGCTGCTATCATCAAAGTGCCAATGATATTTAGCAGTAAAACATTGACTACAAACTTAGTGCTTAAGTACTGATTGATGGTGAAGGAAGAAGAGAGTAATAAGCTCTGCATTTGAGATGTTTTTTCTTGGGCAACAATACCTGATAGTAAGTAATACCCAAACAGCAGCAAGAACGAAGAACTGACTAATGCTACCGACTCTCCCATCCACGCCGAATTGTATATTCCCCGATAGCCATTAATATCTAAGACGGCGTATCCAGCGCTCGCATCAGGAAAAAGAAACAATGTCGTTGCTATCATGCAAAGACAAGCTAACCACCAGTTAGTTTTGTGGATCCTGTTGTATAAGTCTAATCGAACAATTCGCCAAAAATACCAGTTCATTTTAGTGCTCCTGCAAAGGGCAAGGGGCTGTAAAGAAGAGATACGCGTCTTCTAAATTGGGGGCGATAGAACTGGCACATTCATTAGGGGGAGTGTCGTGAATAACCCTTAATCGCGTTTTCTCGTCAAAAGATTGTGTATCACAAACTTTAAACAGGGTCTCAATTTGCCTCACTTCTGAGTTTTCCACCATGATGTCCCACACCTTTCCCTTCATATGCTGAAGTAAATTTTCAGGTGTGTTGAAGGCACAAACCTCTCCCCTAGCGAGTACTAAGATATTATCTGATATCGAGGCGAGGTCAGAAATGATATGGCTAGATAAAATAATAATTTTGTCTTTGGCTAATTTCTTTAGCAGGCTGCGAAAGGCAACTCGTTCATGGGGGTCTAACCCAACGGTAGGCTCATCAAAAATCAGTATGTCGGGTGCTCCAAGCAGCGCTTGTGCGATGCCGAGTCGTTGACGCATGCCACCTGAAAACGTTGAAATTTTTTGGTTTTCAAATTCATGTAAGTTGAGCGCATGTAACAATTCAGAGATATCTCGCTCTACATGCGTTCTGGCCACCTGTTTAACCGCGGCTAAATACTGCAAAAATTGTTTTGCCGTTAAATTTTCATAGACAGCAAAGTGTTGCGGCAGCAGGCCTAATCGTTGCCTGATTAAGTGCGGGCAACCTGCTACATCTTGGCCATTTAGTTGGATGCTGCCAGAGCTGGGACGCTCCAACTGCGCAATTAGCTTAAGCAGAGTCGATTTGCCGGCACCGTTCGATCCGACTAATCCAATTATGCCAGGAGTTAACGTTAAGCTTATGTTATTGAGCGCTGTTTGATTTTCGTCGTACGACTTGCTTAATTTTTGTATTTCCAGCTGAACTTGTATTTTTGGAAACCTTGCGTTTGACATATTGCATGACCTCTGTAGGTTACAGAACCCCTATTGTAGGAGCTTATGTGCTACTTCCTACTTGTTACTTTTGACAGGTTTGCAGATTAATAGTGTGATCTTTTGGTAGTTTTACTTACCATTTTTTGCTAGCTTGGTTATTAAATGAACGAGTGCTACATGCTTAATGACGCAAACGCACTCTTCGTGACTAAAATCTAAAAACATTTCCAGCAAGGAAGGGATGATGCAAGTCGAAGAATTCTACGAATTACTAGAAAGTGTAGACGAAAGTAGCTCAATTGATGCTCTAAAGGAAACTTGCGAAAGGTTCTGTCAGCTAATTGATATCCCGTTTTATTTATTGGGCGTCATCGGGCAAACATCCTCATACTCACCGACGATTAGAGTTATTTCGAATTATCCAGAGAAATGGCTCGAGTTTTACTTTAAGGAAAGTGAACAACAAAACGACCCTGTTGTTAAATACATCTTTGAAAAGCAATCTCCTATCCGCTGGGACAAACTCGTTGAGTACCAAGATTTTTCTTCTACTAAAGGTTTGCTCGTTTTCGAAAAAGCAGCGGCATATGGCTTGTACAATGGGCTAAGCATCCCTATTCGATCTACTTCTGAGAATATCGCCGTATTCAGTGTAGCGATAGATGAACGTTCCGATGCGAATAGAGTATTAGATAACGCTCAGATGTTTTGCCACACATTTGCAACGCACTTATTCGAGCGATACGTTCTGCTTGAGATAAGTGCAAGCGACGAAACAGATAGACGGGAGCTAACGAAAAGAGAACTTGAATGCCTGTTTTGGGCTTGTGAAGGTAAAACAGCCTGGGAAATTTCGCAGATAATAAATGTTTCTGAACGAACAGTTTTATTTCACTTAGGTAACTCAAACACCAAGCTAGGCGCTATTAATCGACAGCATGCTGTCGCGCTAGCGATCAAGAAGGGCATTATTAAACCAAATATCTAATTTAGGTATAAACGATGCTCACTGTTAAATTGTTGTTTAGTCATATCAGATTCAGGACGAGCGTTAAACCTTATCCCCTTACTGAAGTGATAGCTGCTGGATATTTTCCAATCGTTATTCAGTAAGTTTATCGGTTGAGTATTTTCGAGTTCGGTCTGGTGTAAGCATAGATAATAAATCATTTCGTCGACGAGGCCACTCACGATCATTTCTTTAGCTAAATCAGTGTGAACAATGATCAGTCCACAGGTCATTTTATGTTCGCACGCGTGTGCTAAAAGTTTCTTCACGTCCAGTAAACTATTGACAGTGTGATGTTGAACAGCTTTGTTAGCATTATTTTTTGTGTTGCTGACATTGAATGGCAAACAACCGGGCTCTTCAGCTACAAACTCCATATTGCTAACCAGCCTTTTTATATAGTTGATCGCTTCTATATCCTCATCAAACGTAGAGAAATCCGCTTTTCTGCCCGACAGATCAGCACACGTGATACAACTTATCCAAGGCCTTTTCTTTTGTTCGTTGGTCTGCATGGTTATAACCGTCCCGAGATCCATCAATGCATTGTTGATAGCAATAACGTTGATATTGTTAGAAAGAAAATTGGTTTTATGATTGTCACTAAACCTAAAATGAGCAGGTATACGCGGATACAGAATGTTGACGATACCTGCGTCGGTGGCACTTTTAACCAGTGCGTTACTATCCTTAATCAAAGCATTTGGAGGCAAGGACAAGTAAAGGTCTGCCCCGGCACCACTTGCCTTTATCTGACTCAGTAGCAGAGCTTCAGATTCCAGCTGAGTGCTTCCTTGAAGCTTTAGTATCTTGCCCTTAAGACAAAATAACCAAGCTGCGCCACAATAATGTGAAATAGACGCTGCTTTATCTATTACTAACGACAAACAGCGAGAACGTAAAGCAAAAATATTGTTGTTCATTGCGGTATCCACTTAACTCCATTTCGATATTTTAGCTGCTTTAAATGTTTATATATCCTGTTAGATCTAACGGTGTTTTATAAAAATACTGTCAGATACTACAGGAGAAAATTATTGGAATTAGGCTAGGGACAATGATTAAAACCCTACTGTAAAATGTGATAGCTGAATTTATTGAATTTCGTTGAATATGCTTAGTTGCAAGTTAACTAAACTAGGTTCAACACAATGAGACAAATAAAAGTAATAGATAAAAACAATAATGAATTTGGACGTAATCCAGAGTTAATTAATGATATGTTCAAATTAAGATCTGAAGTCTTTAAAGGGCGATTAGGTTGGGATGTTGAATCTGATAAAGGCTTGGAAAAAGACTTTTTTGATAACCAGCAGCCAAGTTATATTGCTATGTTGAATGAGAGCGATGATATTGTTGGTGGATGGCGTGCAATACCAACAACAAAAAGTTATATGCTAAAAGATATATTCCCAGATTTATTGAGAGGGGAGTTAGCACCTGAAGAAAAAAATATTTGGGAAATAAGTCGCTTTGCTATTAGTAAAAATAGAACAGGGAAATCTGCTCGAGTCGCAAGCGAAGATACAGCTGCTTTAGTAAGTTCATTTTATTCATTTGCGATTAAAAATGGCATTACAGATTATGTACTGGTAACAACCACCGCCTGTGAGCGAATTCTTCGGTATTTGGGCGTAAATATGCGCAGAATGGGAGATGGTCAGGCGATGCAAATTGGGGTAGAGAAATCTGTCGCCCTATGGGTTAAAGTGGACAACAATTTAAATATCAATCCTATTCATTAACATTATATATTCTATATTATTGGGCGCTCGTCTTTTGTACGTCGCCCGAACATTCATCTTTTTTACTTTCCAACTGTATTCTCATTTCCCCCGTAATAGATATCAAATATTTTAATAAATATAATCTATTGAAATGGTATTTTAGATCATTTCTCAAACTCTCTTATGCCTTATAAAAAGGGATAGGTGAACAGTGTTGCCTGTATCCTGTTAAGCGCTTGTATTGTCATTTTGAACAGGTTAATGCCGTTCCCTAGGCTACTTTAATTAATCTACAGCTGCGCAAGCGAAGCTCGACTTCATGAACATAAGCTACTGTATACAAAAAGGTGACTGAGTTAGCTACGCCTATATCATTGAAGTAACTGTGGTTTTTTAGTAAGTAAGCGTTTACTTTTTCAGCCTTTAGCGAATGATGATAAGTCAGGGTGCTGATATGTGTTTCTAAATTGAAGTGGCACAAAATATTAAAAAATTATCGTTTGCTGATATACATTCGGTGGGGAAAATAAGCGTGATGATGAGTGAAAGACTGCGCCAGGATTCAAATTACCACTGGCGCCGTATATGCTAAGCCAATGTACTTGAACTAATCAAATCAGAAGCTTGTGTAGCAGCATCCATAATTTGCGGATCGATTTTGTCATAGAGTTGATTTAACAAATCGGAGTTTGCAATCGCTGTTATATTTTCTACTTCATCTGTTTTTACAATGAAGTAATAGTTTGTCATTGAATAAAAGTGTACACCGTTTACTGAAAATGCCGAGCCTTTCATAAAGAATCCTTTTTAAATTAAGGGCGGCTTGCACCGCCAGGTCACTTATTAGCTAACAGAAACTTTGCTAGCGATGTCGTTAATGCTATTGGCTGCATGTGTCGCTGCATCAAGTAATGCAGGGTCCACTTTGTCAGCGAGTACGTTCATAAGGTCGGTGTTTACTGCGGCTGTTAAGCTGCCTAGTTCTTGCGCGTCATATACCAGTGCATAGTCAGTGAATGCGATGAAATTTACGCCTTGGGTTGCGAAGTTAAGTTGCATGGTGTTTCTCCTTTTTTTAGTGTGTTATTAGCTAACAGATACGTTGCTAGCGATGTCGTTAATGCTATTGGCTGCATGTGTCGCTGCATCAAGTAATGCAGGGTCCACTTTGTCAGCGAGTACATTCATAAGATCGGTGTTTACTGCGGCAGTTAAGTCACCTAGTTCTTGCGCGTCATATACCAGCGCATAGTCAGTGAATGCGATGAAATTTACGCCTTGGGTTGCGAAGTTAAGTTGCATGGTGTTTCTCCTTTTTTAGTGTGTGATTAGCTAACAGATACGTTGCTAGCGATGTCGTTGATGCTATTGGCTGCATGTGTCGCTGCATCAAGTAATGCAGGGTCCACTTTGTCAGCGAGTACGTTCATCAGATCGGTGTTTACTGCAGCAGTTAAGTCACCTAGCTCTTTTGCGTCGTATACCAGCGCATAGTCAGTGAATGCGATGAAATTTACGCCTTGGGTTGCGAAGTTAAGTTGCATGGTGTTTCTCCTTTTTTAGTGTGTGATTAGCTAACAGATACGTTGCTAGCGATGTCGTTAATGCTATTGGCTGCATGTGTCGCTGCATCAAGTAATGCAGGGTCCACTTTGTCAGCGAGTACATTCATAAGATCGGTGTTTACTGCGGCAGTTAAGTCACCTAGTTCTTGCGCGTCATATACCAGTGCATAGCCAGTGAATGCGATGAAATTTACGCCTTGGGTTGCGAAGTTAAGTTGCATGGTGTTTCTCCTTTTTTAGTGTGTTATTAGCTAACAGATACGTTGCTAGCGATGTCGTTAATGCTATTGGCTGCATGTGTCGCTGCATCAAGTAATGCAGGGTCCACTTTGTCAGCGAGTACATTCATAAGATCGGTGTTTACTGCGGCAGTTAAGTCACCTAGTTCTTGCGCGTCATATACCAGTGCATAGCCAGTGAATGCGATGAAATTTACGCCTTGGGTTGCGAAGTTAAGTTGCATGGTGTTTCTCCTTTCGTTTTATATACGTTATCGAACGAACTAATTTTTGTTGCGATAACAAGTTATGAATGACTAACGCAAATAAGTGCGTTAGCTATCCAATTTTTTAAGCAATTGCTAGTTTCTTCCAGTCGATACAGTCATCAATCTTTTTAATCGTGTTGTGGACTGAAGTTTCGAAGCAGTTACTTTTATTCTTCATTTTTTCGTCATGAAAATAGCCAATAGAGCCGCGCTCATTCCGTTGTGAATTAACAAATTGAATTGTGTTATCAATGACATGGCCCAAACCGACTGTCTCAATTGCTTCACGATCAGTTTCAAGTGATTTGAGAACGGTCAGCAGAAGGGGAAGGTTGTACTCGTTGGCTAATCTTAGGGAGTGCCCCAGGGAATATATGAGCTTTAAATCGACGGGGTCCGCGTCAACAAAAATGTCGTCCAATTGATCATAAATAATTCGTAAGCACATCGCTGCGACCAGCATGGTGTGATAATTTTTAGCCCACGTTTGAAACTTTTCTCCGTGACGCTGCTTAACATCATCACCCATTCGCCCTACCGGACCTGGAATGATTGTGTCGTTTTGTATCACCTTGGCGATTTCACAAAAAACCAAGTCCAAATGCCATTCTTTGCAATGCCCAGTTAAGGCGAGGGACGCAAGTAACTCTAGCGATACGTCGAGGTCTTGCTTTGCAATATATTTTATTAGCAGGGACTCTAGAGAGCCGGCAATCCCATGGTCGAAACGCAGCCCAACATCTAAAAAGTCATGGCATTTGCGCATGCCGGTCAGATAAAACACGTTATGCGTTAAAGCGTATGCCTGGGACTCATCAGTGTGAATAGGGTCGGGTAAACGGGTGAAGTTTGACATGGCATATAGACTTTTTACTGGGAATATATGTGCTAAGTCGCCGTGGATCTGCGTAGCAAAAATATAATCCATCATACGAAAGGGCACTAACTCCAACGAACGTGCATGTTGTGAATAAAGCTCGTCCGTAAAATAGTTTTCGTGTTCTGTGTTGTTAACTCCAAGGTGCTTCGCGACTGCAATGGGTAATCCAAAGGCGAGGAAAAGTTCGCGATTTGCTTGAGCTAATTGAAGAAATTTTTCATCTTTCAGTTGATCAAAGAATTGTTTTTCAACGATTTTGCTTTTTGATTTAATTGTATGGTTATTACACACTAATAAATACAGAGAATATTCGCAAAATGACTTTCTATGTAAAAATGTAGTTTCACTATCTGAAATTCTATATAAATCAAAATATTCTTTATTTTCATCTATCCAAATATCTATGTTTTTAATTTTGTTTTCTATGTCTTTCTTAAATGATTCACTTTTCAATTTATTCATTTTGTTTCCCCTGAAATTGATGGAGTAATAATTGTTTGTTTTTTTGATTTGGGAAACTGTAAAAAGTATCAGGTTATTATTTTTAGAGCTTAATTGATGTTAACTGATAGATCTTACAGTTCGCTTAATGTTGTCTTTGATTACTATTAACGAACTTAAATAAGGAATGACTATCATGAATAATCAAAATTTTGCAGAAAGTAGTACGACGTTAAAATACTTAGAAAAAAGAATTAATAAAATTGATAACTGGGTAGATAGAAATTTGTCATGCTTCCAACCGCTAGTCGCTGACTGCCCCAAAGGGACTGATTATCGCCGTAAAGCGTTCGGCGAAGCTGGCTTGTACATATATGTAACCGCACAATATGAAGCATTTGGATCACCAACAGCATTAGTTGAAAGCTATTGGCAAACCATCTCTTGCAACGACTACTTAGACTTAGCTAGGCGGAATCTTTCCACATATGGTCTTTATGCATTCCCTGTCGCTGTGGCAAAAAGCTTGGGCAAAAGTACTGAAAAACTAGATGCTTATTTCGAAGATACTTACCTATCTACTCATTTACGATCTATAGAACTCCCCCCTTTTCGACTGATGGATAACCTGTTTTTCGCAAAAATGTATGGGTTATCTGAAATGCCGTATTCAGTTGAAGAGGTGAATAGGTTGACTAACATGAATCGTCTGCCAGATCCGATTCAATGTGATGAAGCGCAAGCTTATGCTTTAACGCATAATATTTTTTACTTGACTGGAATGAAGGTCAATCATGACTTTCTTGGGCTTGAGCCGACGTACGGACACCTTCAGTTACAAGCTCTAGAAGCTCTTTTCGTGCGCTATATGGCAAATAACAATTTAGATTTGGCGTTAGAGTTATTGATGTGTTTGATTTTGACAGGACTTTGCAAGCGTTGGCATTTGCAGTATGCATTAGACCTGGTAGACAAGAATTTAATTGATCACACTATAGTACCGGGCCCAGGTGAGCCAGAAGGTTTCGAAAAGCTAAGTGAAACCAGTGATGAATTTCAAACGTGGGTCAAGCATTACCACACAATGCTTGTGGCGGGCATGACATTTAGACTCGCCGCGACCCATATAGATAGCATATGGGCAAGAGGCCCCTCATTATCTTACTTCGCAGCATATGCTTCAGGACAGTTGGTTAGACTGCTTAATGATTACAACTTGCCATTAGCACTGACGGTGCTCAAGACTTTAGAAGAGCAAATACCAGATATTCGGCGTTTAGATATAGAGTATATCCTCACCTTTTCTCTGCGTTTTATCGAGCAACAATGCCAAGCAGACGGCAAAGTTGGCTTTTACTATGATCAATACCACGCGTTAACGACAACGGGGAAAACTTGGGAAGAAGCCGTTGATACGATTCAAGTGCCTTTATTGAATATTCACCGCCAAATCAATTGGCAACAATTCGATGCTTTAGCAAGCTAAGGAGGCGTACATGCAACTCACCATAAAAAAGTTTAACTTTCTTATTGCCGTTATTTTTGTCACCAGTATCTCAGTGCAATGTTTATTTGCCTATGTCGACATTATTAGCTTTGGGGGAGTGCTAATAGTGAGCTTAATGTGGATCCCCTTATTGGCGTGTTTATTAAGCGGAAAAAAATGCATTCACTTGATGCTAAACAGTGTGAAACGTATCGATATTAAATGGATGGGGATAGGTATTTTTACTGGCTTCGTATTATTGTTCGCAGAGCAGGGCTCTTTGTACTTTGGGCGACTGGGACATCTAAACGATCAAGTGTATTTTTTAGATACAGTACGCCAACAAATCCACATAACTAATGTCGCGTTGTTGTTAGGTAACGAGCCTCAATCCTACGCTTTCTTTGCCTTTAACTTGTGTCTTACGATCACTGTTGTTGGGGTGCTAATGGCTATTTTAGTTGTGTTTCCTTTCGAGGCTTGCTGGAGAGGAGTTATCTTTCAAGAGCTATCCAATTTGGTCGGGATCCATAAGGCTCCAATCTTTGTAGGTCTGTTGATTGGACTGTGTGCCATGCCTTTAAGCCTTTTTGGTTACATTAACCCGAACTCTCCCTTACTAAGTGCTTTTATTTACATGCCGCTGTTATCCGTAGGCCTGAGTTACGTGTTAGCGGGATTAGCAATAAATACAGTCAGTGCTTGGCCTACCGCCATTGCGTTAGGTATTTATTTCATTGGTAGTCGTAACTTGTTCTTGCTGCCCGATGATGCCGGCGCAAGTATGGCGGCTAAAGGGGTTGTTCTAGCTATAGCAACACTTTGGATCAGAAGTGCATTGATCAGCCGATTTGAACAAGCGGAGCAACAAAAAGAAAATATCACCCACCAAGCGGAAGCTTGCTCCTAGCGCAAAATAAGTGGCGGGTGTGGGTATTTAAATCGGATATGTATTTCTTACGGCACAACTGTCACCTGCTACTGGTGACAGTTGTCTGTGTTGCCACGCTTTCTACTTATTCATAATCTGTCTACGGCGACAAACCGGCACTGCAGTTCACCTCCAATCAGCTTTTTTATCTGCCGATGTATTCAGTATGATAATGCAAACTCAAAGGTTACAAATTGTGAGGCCTGGTTGATCCCGCCAAGGTTGAACTGCTAGGTTAGAAGTGAATTCTTGATGGAGGACGCATGATGACATCTCATAAACAGAATAAAAATGAACATGGTATCGCGCACTTTGCCGCTTTAAAAACCGCGATTGCCAATGGCGAAGAGCAAACCGTGAAAGAGCTACTGCCTAATGGGCCGATGCAAAGTCTTGAGAAAGATTACTTGGTTGAACTGGCGGAATTAAATAATAACCGCACTATTATCAAGCTACTGCAGGATATGCCCGCAAAAGACTAAGTCTGAGTACTGCACTCATGCATTTGGGTGCAGGTGTCCACTGCCTCTAATCACCAGATTAACAAAGTTGACCCACAGGCGTGAAATACTCATACTCGTTGACTTAAAGTCGCTTAGTAAAGGAGTTTCGTTTGACGCTAGTGCGCTTATGTAGACTTGCCATAATACTTCTTGTGTTACCGCTTAACGCGAAGTTGGCGAAAGCTACCGAACTCTATGAACTTACCTTTGCGGTCAACACTCCCGGTTCTTTTCCCTATTTATATTACGACGACCCTTCACAAACGTATAAAGGGATCGTGCCGGACTTCATTGCAAATTTAAAACGTCGAGAACGAGTAGACGTTACCTTCGTGGATTCAAACCAACAGCGAAGTGAAACATTTGTAAAAGAAGGTAAAGTCGATTTATATCTTGCGAATGTGGGCTGGGTATCTGAGCCTAACAAGGTCATTACCAGCATACCGGTTATTCAGCATAAGACCTTTTTGTATAGTCTCACGCCGTTTGATGACAATTTTGACCTCGCTGTCGTTGATAGTAAGCGTGTGTGTACCCAACAAGGGTATGTTTATACTGGTTTACAAGCCTCAATCGACGCTGGGAGATTGGTCCGTTTTGAATCCTCTAGTAAAGCTACGCTGGGTTCGATGTTGGCAAAGGGCCGTTGTGATTATGCGGTGCTCAACAATTACAGTGCTAAACTGGTTTTTTCTCGCCCCGAATTCTGTGGTGTAACAATTTATCAGTCCCCAAAAGCAACTAGCACGATCCCGTTGCATATTATTATGCGCCCTGCACTACACAAGGTAAAAGCTCTCATTGATGCTGAGCTCACAGGGTTTAAAGCAAGTGGTAAGGCGACTCAATCTTTAGCGGCACATTCTTCGATTCCTCGCTTTCCAATGCAGGGGCAATGTAGCTCTGTCTGACGAAGCCATATCTTTTAATAAATATTGAAACTGCGCACCTTTGCTATTGCGCTACGCAAGCATTGGCCACATATTAAGCATTCCAATTTGGAGTGTGAAATATGTTTCGAATATTAATGTTTTTAGCCACTAATATTGCCGTTATGGTATTGATTAGTTTGGTCTTTAGCCTGTTTGGTTTTCAAGGTTTGTTAGCACAAAACGGGGTTGATTTAGACTTGCAGGCTCTGCTTGTTTACTCGGCCGTTATTGGCTTTAGTGGCTCGATCATCTCCTTGTTAATCTCAAAGTTTATGGCCAAGCGCAGTATGAATGTGCATGTGCTTGAGCATCCTGAAAATGACACTGAACGTTGGTTACTACGCACGGTTGAGCGCCAAGCAGAACAAGCGAATATCGGCATGCCTGAGGTGGGTATATTCGTGCACGCAAGCCCCAATGCCTTTGCCACTGGGTGGAACAAAAACAATGCATTAGTGGCAGTCAGTACCGGCTTACTTGAAAACATGACCCAAAGCGAAGTTGAAGCTGTGCTAGCCCACGAAATTAGCCATGTTGCCAACGGCGATATGGTAACCATGACCCTAATCCAGGGCGTGCTGAATACCTTTGTGGTGTTTTTGTCGCGGGTTATCGGCCATGTGGTAGACCGAGTCGTGTTTAAAGTCGAACGGGGTCACGGGCCAGCGTTTTGGATAGTGTCGATTATCAGCCAAGTAATACTCGGCATCTTAGCATCGATGATCGTAATGTGGTTTTCACGTTACCGTGAATTTAGAGCCGATGCTGGCGGTGCAAGTATCGCGGGGCGCAACAATATGATTGCTGCACTTAAGCGTTTAAAGCAAAACCAAGATGCGCCCCCCATGCCAGAGGAAATGGCTGCGTTTGCCATTAGTGCAGGCAAGGTGCAAAAGTTGTTTTCCAGCCACCCTCCGCTGGACAAACGCATAGAGGCACTGCAGAAAGGTTAGTTATTACTCTTTTCAATTTGCACAAATGCCCTAACAGGGAAGGTGCCCACACCGGTTATTTTAGGCGGCACCGCATAAAAACGTGCACCCTGGGTGGGCACTTTCTCCAAATTGGTAAGGTGCTCGCAAATCAGTACGTTATTTGCCAATAGCAAGCTATGCACTGGGCGTTTTCGGCCACGGGTATCATCAATGTTGTGTGAATCAATGCCCACCAATTTGGCGCCGTTATCAAGTAGCCACTGCGCAGCTTCTTCAGTCAAATAAGCATGGTTTTCAAAGTATTGCTCGCTGTTCCAATGCTTGCTCCAATTGGTATTAATAAGGACGGCCTTATCTGCCACATCTGTCTCTTTGAAAAAGTGCAGGCCAATCTCGATGTTATCTTTTGCATCAATCATCACGGTGGGTAAATCAGCCAACAGCGCTAACGACACTTGTGCAAGGTCGTCACCATCAGCGGCAAAATGAAAAGGTGTGTCGATATAGGTGCCGGTATTACTAACCATTTCGATTTTGCCGATTTGCACTTGATAGTCATCACCGTAAACCTTTTTCGATTCTTCGCGGCTTAGGTAGTCGCACATAATGGGCGCAGGTAAACCTTTGTACGTGATTAAGCCGTCGTATATGCGATGGCTCAAATCGATAAAGGTACGTTTGTTAGATCGAGGGTCAGTCAATGAGACTCCTTAGGCGGGCTAAAACCGGAAATGACAAAGTGTTCAACTTAGCATTAATTTGGGTTTTTAAAGCAAAATTCTTTATACTCCGCGCGAAATACATCCCCTAAAATAACAGGCAGTAACGTGAAGAAAGTAGACGTAGTCGTCATAGGTGCAGGTGCCGCAGGTTTATTTTGCGCAGCGCAAGCGGGCAAACGTGGGCGTAGTGTGGCAGTACTCGACCATGCTAAGCGCATCGGTGGCAAAATTCTAATGTCTGGCGGTGGTCGCTGTAACTTCACCAATATGTATGCCTCCCATGAGAACTTTCTTTGTGATAACAAGCACTTCTGTAAATCAGCCTTGAGCCAATATACTCAATGGGATTTTATCAGTCTGGTGGCCGAATACGGCATTGCCTACCATGAAAAAACCTTGGGTCAGTTGTTTTGTGATGACAGCGCTAAAGACATTCTCAACATGCTATTGAGCGAGTGTGATAAAGCAGGCGCGACAGTCACCAATCAATGTGATGTGCTGCAAATCGATAAAACAGATGCTGGCTTTACCTTGCAAACCAGTAAAGGTGAATACCAATGTGAATCGCTGGTTATTGCCACCGGCGGACTTTCTATGCCGAAGCTGGGTGCCAGTCCTTTTGGATACAAAGTCGCTGAGCAATTTGGTTTAGCCGTTAAACCGACTCGCGCTGGCTTGGTGCCGTTCACGTTGCATGAACAAGATAAGAGTGTACTCGCCGAGCTAAGCGGTATTTCCCTTGATGCTAGCGCTAGTTGTAATGACTCTAGCTTTAATGAAAATATCTTATTTACCCACAGAGGCTTAAGTGGCCCAGCCGTGCTGCAAATATCCTCTTTTTGGGAGCCAGGCCAAGCCGTAGATTTCGACTTGTACCCCAACGGCGACCTGCATGAGGAGCTGCAAAAAGCTCAACAAAGTCAGCCGGATGTGCTGCTTAGTAATGCCCTAGCGGCGTTTTACCCCAAACGTTATGTACAAACTGTGCTGCCGTACTTAAGCATTGAGAATAAGCCCCTAAAACAGTACCAAGGTAAGAGCCTAAATGACGTTGCACAAGCCTTTCATCAATGGCAGTTAAAACCCAATGGCACTGAAGGCTATCGCACCGCAGAAGTTACGCTCGGCGGCGTAGACACCGATTCTCTATCATCAAAAACCATGCAAGCCAAAGATGTGAAAGGCCTGTACTTCATCGGCGAAGTCATGGACGTAACAGGCTGGTTAGGGGGCTATAACTTCCAGTGGGCTTGGAGTAGCGGGTATGTAGCAGGGCAGGTGGTTTGATTTTGGTCTGTCATATCCACATTACTGGGGTCAATTGAACAAGCAATATAGGAAACAACGTTGCTGTAGTCTCTTCTTGGACGAGATTGTGGATCCTGACATTTATGTCATGTATGATCCTCGAATCTGAAATCACATGGAGTCAAACTTGACACTTACGCCGCCCTAGGCTTCCCCCTCTGACTATCTTCTGCTCAGTTTGATGAGCAATTTCATCGCGTCCCTCGCGAGACTTATTTTTACATAATTTTCTTCTCCTCTATTTGAGGAAAACAGTTTAGGTAACTTTGCATGTTTGAACACGTAAAGAGAGATTGGCTCTCTAATATTCGTGGTGATGTGCTTGCGGGTATTGTTGTGGCATTAGCCCTCATTCCCGAAGCCATCGCCTTTTCTATTATTGCGGGTGTTGACCCCAAAGTAGGTTTATACGCATCGTTTTGCATCGCGGTCATCATTTCTTTTGTTGGCGGAAGACCCGGTATGATTTCGGCTGCCACTGGCGCTATGGCGCTCTTAATGGTGACATTAGTGAAAGAGCACGGTCTCGAATATTTGTTAGCCGCCACACTGCTTACAGGTGTGTTACAGATTATGGCTGGCTTTTTGCGCTTGGGTGAGTTGATGCGGTTTGTATCACGGTCGGTCGTTACAGGATTTGTTAATGCTCTCGCCATTCTGATATTTATGGCGCAATTACCCGAACTGACCAACGTGACTTATCATGTGTACGTTATGACCGCCGCTGGCCTTGGGATTATATATTTGTTCCCTTACCTTCCTGTTATAGGCAAAGCCATTCCTTCGCCACTCGTGTGTATTGTTACACTGACTATTGTTGCTATTGTTACAGGGTTAGACATACGTACAGTGGGTGATATGGGAGAGCTTCCTGACACATTACCGATATTCTTGTGGCCGGATGTGCCGTTGAATTTTGAAACGCTATTGATAGTCCTCCCTTATGCCGCGGGTCTTGCTGTAGTAGGTTTGCTGGAGTCAATGATGACAGCAACCATTGTTGATGATTTAACCGACACTAGTAGTGATAGAAACAAGGAATGTAAAGGTCAGGGGATTGCTAATATTGGTGCAGGTTTGTTTGGTGGCATGGCAGGGTGTGCCATGATTGGACAGTCTATCATCAATGTAAAGTCCGGTGGTCGTGGGAGACTGTCGAGTTTTGTCGCCGGTACATTTTTGCTGTTTATGGTACTCGTGTTGGATGAGTGGCTTCGTCAGATCCCAATGGCCGCATTAGTCGCCGTAATGATAATGGTTGCAATCGGAACCTTCTCTTGGACATCTGTAAAAGAGTTAGGCAAGCACCCGCTCTCTTCCAATATTGTAATGATAAGCACTGTCGTAGTTGTTGTGGCAACACACAATCTCGCAATTGGGGTGCTAGTGGGTGTTCTGCTTGCAACCTTGTTCTTCGCAAACAAAATCGGACGGTTCATGGCTGTTAAGTCATATTACTTTGAACCTGACAAGACCCGTAAGTATGAAGTCATTGGGCAGGTATTCTTTGCTTCCTCAGAGCAATTCATTGCTTCGTTTGATTTCAAAGAGGTCGTAAATACCGTTGTGATAGATCTTAATCACGCACACTTCTGGGATATTACAGCCGTGAATGCACTGGACAGAGTCGTCGTTAAATTCCGTCGTGAGGGCGCTACGGTCTCGGTTGTAGGGATGAATGAAGCGACAGAAACTGTCGTCGATAAGTTTGGGGTACATAACGATCCGGCGGAAGTTGAAAAGCTGATGGGTGGTCACTAGGAGATAAGCGATGAGAAAAATAATGACTTGTATTGACGGCTCTGAAATGACGCCTGCTGTTGTCAGAGCGGGTAAATGGGCCGCAACCAAGCTGGCAAAGCCGTTATGCTTTCTCCATACAATAGAGAAAACGCATCAACATGGCGCTGATGATTATACGGGGGCTATTGGTCTTGGTGCACGTTCTTCATTGTTAGAAGAGATGACCAAACTGGATGAGCAAAAGAGTAAAGTTGCGCAACAACTTGGAACTGAACTACTTGAATCAGTCGTGTCTGATGCGCGTTCAACAGGCATAGAAACGGTGGAGTCTATGCAACGCCATGGCGATATTGTTGAGACGATAATTGAGGTCGAGAGCAAGATCCGTTTGATTGTTATTGGCCGTAAAGGCGTGGATCACGATAACGAATTTAAAGCCATTGGCTCTCACCTTGAGACACTGCTGCGAACAGTATCCCAGCCAGTGCTCATTGTCCCTGAAGAGTTCTCGCCGCCTACGTCATTTATGATTGCTTATAACGGGCGTGAGTCTGCTGATAGGGCGTTGCAAAAAGTGCTGGATGGCGGCCTCTTACATGGTATTGATTGTCATTTGGTGGCGATAAAAAATAATGAATCCGGTCTTAAAGCTAAGTTTGATAATGCTGCATCGCAATTAGCAGAACGAGGCTTAAATGTGGCTACTGCTTTTCTAGAGGGCAACATTAAAGAGGAGCTGTTGAAATATCAGAAAGCGAATAACATTGATTTGTTAGTCATGGGGGCATTTGGTCACTCAAGATTGCGACAACTTTTTGTTGGTAGCAATACGTTAAAAATGCTGGAAACAACGAATATCCCGCTGATTGTTTTACGATAACCTACTCAGTGCGCAATAAGCATAGTTATTGCGCACTGCTTGCTCTTCCTATCAGGCGCTAACTGTGACTAGCGCCTTAACCCAGCTATTTCAATTCGCTCTAAGCGTTTGTGAACTCGACTGCGTCTCCGCTTGGCCCGTTTTACATGATAAATATCATGTGCCGCCTTATGCAGTCTCCGTGCTTTACAACAATGTGTTCGTGTGTCTTAAGCATCTCGGCGAGGTGCAACAGATTCAGGCCATAGCATTCCTCAAATGCACAAATAAAACATTCACAGAACACGGTTAAAGATAACCTTCAATTCCCCTGGGTCATTAGCGACTACGACAGAATCGCTTAGTGCACACAAAATAAGCTGTACTAGCTTGCATCTAATCTGACGGTTTCGAGTAATAGGTTTGGATTTCATCAGACAAGCAGCCATGTGCGATCACTGAACTTGAATGAACTACGCCGCGCAGCTTAGGTTAGCGAGTGGTGCACTTTGGGGTTGAATTCGCGAGTACCACTAGTACCAAACCCCACTAACTGGCACTACTACTTTGAGGGTTAAGCCATTATCACCAATAGATAATTACTTTTAGTCATGAAGTTGATATTTCGATTAAAACGACTAAATTAAAAAGTAGTGTATTCTTAAGGTTTGTGGTTGTTATATGTACTATTTATTCTGCTTCTTAGGCTTTATTAGCCGCAAACGTACTGCGTAATCAGGGAATAAACACTACGATGTTTTTTACGATCCCCTTACTATCAATGGCTATATTTAATTACCTAGAAAGGCTTTGTTTGTTTTACACGCTGAATAAGAAATTGCTGTGTATGGCTGTGCAGTGTGTACTCTTATTATTTTATAATGGTGATGCACTCGCCGAACCCGTAACAACCATTTTGTACCCTAAGCCACTGTCAGTAGATGATCATCGTCCTATTTACCCTGTGCGGTTATTAGAGCTAGCGATAAGCAAATTGGGCAAACCTTATAGATTGAAACCGAGCAAAGGGTTAATGAACCAAAGTAGAGCACTGCGTATGGTCGGTACTCAAAATGCGCCTGATATTGTGTGGACCATGACCAGCAAAGAGCGAGAAGAGGCTTTCGAGCCCGTTAGAATTCCTATTTATAAAGGCTTAATTGGTTGGCGTTTATTTTTGGTTCATGCCGGAAACGAGAGACGATTTGAGCAGATCAATAGTTTAGCTGGTTTACAAAAATTCACCGCAGGGCAAGTACACGATTGGCCAGACACCTATATTATGAACAGCAGCGGGATAGATGTGATGTCGTCTTCTATGTATGAGCGCCTGTTTGTGATGTTAGACGGTGAGCGATTCGATTTTTTCCCGCGTTCGCTTATCGAAATCTGGAGTGAATTAGATGCTAGACCTCAATACAACCTTGCAGTGGAGAAACGCTTATTGCTGCGTTATCCCGCTGCGCTTTATTATTTCGTTAATCCGAATAATAAGGAACTTGCTGCAGACATAGAGCGTGGTTTACAAATCGCCATTGAAGATGGCTCCTTTGACCTGATGTTTGAAAAGCACAATCAATGGTTAATTGATAAATCTAATTTGTCTGAGCGAATTGTGATTGATTTACCAAACCCTTTATTGCCTGCACGCACACCGTTGAAAAATGCCGCTCTTTGGTATCAAATTGAACCGTAATTTAATGCTACAATCTGACTAAAATCCCCATTAAATCTTGATATAGGCAGCGAAATGCAAGAAGAAGCGCAAGAAGAACAGGCTCTCGGTAAACTCACCACTCGTACTCTCGCTATGCCAGCTGACACAAATGCAGCTGGGGACATATTTGGTGGCTGGGTATTATCCCAAATGGATATTGCGGCAGGCATATGTGCTGGGCAACGAGCTCAAGGGCGCGTAGTCACAGTGTCAGTAGAGAGCATGAGTTTTATCCGCCCTGTGCACGTCGGGGATATACTAGGTTTGTATACCCGGGTTGTTAAGTTAGGGCGCACATCTATGGTGATCAACGTTGAAGCATGGGTAAGACGCGATAGAATTGGTTTGCGAGAGAAGGTCACCCAGGGACAATTTAAATTTGTTGCGATTGATGATAAAGGTGTACCGATGCCATTGCCATCAGAAGACGAGTTGCCAGATTACGTGTTAGAGAATTTCTAAGCCTCTCTATAGCCAGTTGTACTGATGTAAACAGCGACAGGATCCCTGTCGCTGTGACGTCAGAAAAAAAGTCCTCTAACTAGAATGAATAACGAGCAGAGACTCCCATAATATCGTTGTCATCGGACGTACGATAAGACACGCTCACCGCTGCTTCGGGAGTGAAATAGTAACTGGCGCCTAAATTAAGGTACGTATCATCATCGTCGTCTAAATCGATATAGGATACGCCGCCATCTAATTCGATATTTGGTGTTACACGTGAGCGAATGCCCGCTGTTAAGCCGTATCCATTTTCATCATAATCTTCTAGTTCAGCTTCTTCATAACTGACTACACCGTATACATCCGTATTACTTGATGCTGCCATACGATAACCAATACCTAAACTAAGCTGGTTAAAGTCAATATCACTGTTGTTGATTTCATCAGAGGTGTCTGTGTACGAGCCATTCACGAAAACATTTTTACCTACCAATGCAGAACCAGAAACTTTGAAGCCATCTGGCTCGTAGTCGCTGTTGTCTACATCAATCTTTGCATAACCGCCTTCAACATAGTTGAAGTCAGGAGAGGCTGCGTAAGCAGTAGGAACGGAAATAACGGTCGCTGCTAATAAAGCAATTTTTGAAGCTTTCATTGAAATTCCTTAATAAAAATTAACTGAGTGAGCAACAAAAGTAGTGGATTAGAGACATCTAATCAGACAATAAAAACTACTTCTGTCCTGCGCTTAATAGATGATGTTAAGCAGCTGATTTTCAATAGAAAACGTTGTAATTTTTTAGATGTTTTTTTAGTATCTAAACGTGAAGAATTGTTAAGGGATATGTAACGCTCGATTTTTCAATTAGTTGTGAACCTAAGCTGGCGTTAAACCCGAACGCACAGCGTTTTAATCATCGGGAATTTAAGGAAGAAAAAATGAAAAAATATATGTTGATACTGCCTTTAGTGTGCGGTCTTTCCGCTTGCGGTACACCGTCAGTAGAGGATTTAGTCGATGATCCTGAACTGTTAAGCGAAGTACTCGCAACGTGCACTGAGAAACTCATGAAAGGTGAAGAAGTGAAAACCGAAGAGTGCCAAAATGCCACTGAAGCTCAGAAGCAAATTCTGAATAATGTGATGAAAGGTTTATTTGGTAACTAAACTGCTTCGAAATATTGTTAAGTTATACAAACGCCCAGCGATGAAAACACATCGCTGGGCGTTTTTTTATCATCTTGCATTATCAAGCGTCTGCAGATGAGAGGGCAAGAATTAAAGCTTGCTGTTTATAGCATCGATTAACGAGTGAATACGCTCAGCATTTTTACCCAAATCGCTTTTACCTACACGGGATTTACTGCGTACATCAAGGAAACTTTCTTCACCTGTGGTACGAATACGTACAACAACGTCATCTTTAAAACCGAACCAGCCAGTGGTGTCTGTTGCTTCAACAAGCCCTAGTGATTTGTCTGAGTTGACTAATTCCCAACCCAAATCATTGATCGCAGCTTGTGTTGCATCAAACAACTGTTCGGTGCTTTGGCTATATTTTTGCGTTGTCAGTTCTGGGTAAGCGTCACGCTGCTGTTTAGCAGTTTCTTCACCTGCATACTCTACCGGGTTAGGCGCGTCTGCACGCAAAGCAACAATTGCTACAAACTTAGGTGGGTTCACCAAATCTGTAGAAATATCATGAATTGGTGGGACTGATTTCGCTTTACTCATCATGCTCATAGGTAAACCTACAGCGATTAATGCCAACACCGCTGACACAGCAACACCTGCCCAGCTAATATTTTTACGCATAAAAATAATCTGGATTAGGATCAAAACTAATGCAGCGATACCGGCGTAGACACCGAAGCGTAATGCAGCAAAAGCAGTGCCTAACTCGAGTATACCAAATTTGTAAAGGGGGCCAGGAAGGGCGACAAGCAAAATAGCCAGGAAGCTAACTAAGCTAACCAAGGTCTTCATAGGGTGTTCTCCGTTGTTATTATAGTACCGTAAATTTATGAACTCATGATATATGAACAACCTAATACTATCAGTAACAGTTTTTGGACTTAACTTTCTAATAAATATTAAAGTGGATAAGTATGCAAAATGAAGCCTGGTTGCGGATGGGCAGCTTTATATTAGTGTTGGCCGTCATGATGATTTGGGAAGCACTATTGCCAAATCGAGTGTCACATGTCGCGCGCTACAAACGCTGGTCGAGTAATTTTTTCTTGGTTCTTTGCGGCGCGTTAACCGGTAGGTTATTGGCACCAGCAGGCCTAGCTGTCGTAGCAATTTATGCAGATGAGCGGCAATTCGGCGTATTGAATATATTGCCTGTGCCTGAATGGGCGGCTGTTACCTTAGCGGTTATCGCCCTTGATTGCCTAATTTATTGGCAGCACCGCGTTTTTCATCGGGTGCCATTGTTGTGGCGTTTACATCGGGTACATCATGCTGACCCCCATCTCGATGCATCAACAGGCTTACGTTTTCACCCTATCGAAATAGCCTTGAGTTTATCGGTTAAGGGACTTGGTATCCTTTTATTAGGTGTGCCGGTCATAGCCATTTTAATTTTTGAGATAGTGCTTAATGCCAGTGCTATTTTTAATCACAGCAACATAAAGCTGCCCAACTGGTTGGAAACGTCGTTGCGAAAGGTGATTGTGACCCAAGCCATGCATCGGATTCATCATAGCCAGGTAGTAAAGGAAACCGATAGTAATTTTGGTTTTTGTTTGTCTATTTGGGATCGACTATTCCACAGCTACACACGCGAAGCTAAAGCCGGTGATGACGGCTTAACGATTGGCTTAAATGAGTACGATAAAGAAAGTAATAATACGGGCATCGGTACCGTACTCATGATGCCATTTAGACACACACCTGAAAAAGAGCGTTGCCAAAAAGAGCGTCGCCAAAAAGAGCGTCGCTAAAAAGAGCTAGCTGTCTTTAGTGGCCACTAAGGTGTGATAACCCACCCAAATTCGAATGATCGCGGTAAGCCAGCAGATTGCCGCAAATACCGATGCTATCAATACAAATTGACTCGGGAATAAGCAAAATAAGCACAGCACTAGAATGGTTTCAAAGCCTTCTGCTAAACCACCCATGTAGTGCAAGCTTTTCTGTGGGTAGTTAGGGCTGTCGATGCCATGTTTGCTGGCCATAATGGCAAAGGCCAAAAAGCTGCCACCTGTGCCCATAAATGACAGCATCAAAAAGCTGCCAGCTATGGCGTTGTCCACCGGGTTGGCGCAGACAAAAGCGAACACGATGGCTGAATAGAATATGAAATCTAAGGTGATATCCAAAAAGCCCCCAGCGTCTGAAGGGGATGTCTCTCTGGCGATTGCGCCGTCTAATCCGTCGCCCAGGCGATTTAGTAAGATCAAGCACAACGCCAATACATATTGACCATAAATAATGGCCGGCACCGCAAGTATGCCAATAACAAAGCCGGCTACTGTCACCGAATCGGCGGTGGCTCCGCGTTTGATTAATTGTTTGGCCGCACTGCACAGAGGCTTTTTCAACAGTTTATTTAAAATAGGGTCTAGCATGCTTTACCTTATGTTTATGGGCCGCTAGAGGGCAGACCCATAGAGTCGAGTATACGTTATTAGTTGCGCTTAGCGTGTGATGCGCTTTGAAAATAGGCCCCTAAATCTATATGTTGAGCATGAGCAGGAATATTGTCGATATCGTGACTCACCATGATGCTAGGCACTCCTTGCTGTTGCAATTGCTCAAATGCCCACTGACTTACCTTAGCATTCGTGTTTGGGTCAAGTGCAGCGAAGGGTTCATCCATCAATAAGGCTTGCGGTTGATTCGCCAGCGCACGCACCAAGCCAACGCGAGAGCGCTCGCCACCACTTAATTGATCGCTGAAATGTTCAGCCACATAACCCAGCTCAATCTTATCGAGCATATTTATCGCGGTTTTACGGCGCTGCTGTTTATTCTGTTTTTTACCTTGCTGATTTTTAACCGCTGCGGGCAGTGCAAAGCAGATATTGTCTACCACATTCAAATGGGGAAAAAGATGCACGTCTTGCATTAATAAACCGATGCCACGTTGCTCAACGTTCAGGTCGTTAATTGCTTGTTCGTTCAGGATAATCTCACCATTGATGTTGGCATGCTGAATCTTATCACCTAACAACCAGTGCAAAAATGTCGACTTGCCCATACCGCTTGGGCCAGTAAGCACCAGTAACTCACCTTGCTCGAGTGTTATATCGGGCAAGGAAATCTGCCCACTAACGGTGTTTATTTGGCAATTATTGATGCGCAGCATCGTAACTTCCTCGAAGACGTTGAGCCAGCACACTGGCGATGAAAAAGGCGATAAACGGCAGTAAAGCTTGCACTAACAGGTAGACCGCCGTGATGCTCTGCTCGTTTCCTGAAGCAATTGCGACTGCCTCAGTGGTGATGGTGGATACTCGCCCGGCTCCCATCATTAGGGTGGGAATGTATTGCGCAACACTGACCGAAAACGCGATGGCTAATGCGCTTATCAGAGCAGGGCGAAGCAACTTGAAACGTACTTGCCACCAACGTTGCCAATAAGAATAGCCGAAACTGGCAGCAACCAACTCATAATGCCGATCCAGACTTTGAAACGGCCCGCGAAGCACTAAGTAGCTGTAAGCAAAGGTGAAGGGTAAATGCGAGAGGACTATCCAAGCCGTATTGTAACTCGCGCTCATATCGGTGTGAGCAATTTGCCACCCGTACACCATGCTTAGCTGGGGCAATAGTATTGCCAATAACCACACATAATCGGGTAAATAGCGTTTGCTTTGTCGCTGAAGCTCTAGGGCAATTAAGGTCATTGCGACACCCACAATACTGCTAAAAAAAGCAATGTTTAAGCTGTTCAGCAATGGCGCTTGCATGAAAAACCATTCATCTTGCCATAACGCGGTAGACCAACTCGTTGCGTTAAAGGGATTTTGCGTATTCCAGCCTAGGGACCACAGTAAAAAGGTGAGTAATATCGCTAAGGTTAATAAACTAAAAAGCCCCAACCACGCAGTGAATACCCGAGCAAAGCGAGTGATTTTCAATGGGTTGGCCATAATGGCAAGCGTGCGAATTCGCTTTATGGCGAACCATTCATGAATATAAATAGCCGCGACTAACACGCCAAGCATGACCAATAAAAGCAGATTGCCAAGAAAGGCCATTGCTTGCTCAGCTGCGGTGAAGCCAGTTTGCCAGTTATATAATACGACCGCGTAAAGTTCGGGAATATTGGGGCCAATCAGTAGGCTAACGTCCAGTACCGATAAGGTAAAAGCCATCGCTGCAAGCAAGGCCAACCGAGACTGCTTCAATATGGTAGGGAACACCAACAACCACCAACTGGCACTTTCACTGTAGCCAAGTGCTCGACCTTGTAATAACCAATCTTTAATCGCCAGCTGGCGACCCAGAGCGCTGAATATAAATAAAAAGAAGGGCACTTCTTTTATGCTGATAGCAATTAACATGGTCAACATACTTTTACGCCCAAGGCCAAGCCACTCAGGTGGTGTGCTCCCAGCGAGCTCCCAAAGTGCACTCCACAACATTCCCCCTGAACTAAAGAGGTAGACTATGCCTAAAGCTACCGCTAAATGAGGGAGTGACAGCAAAGGGGCAAGGCGTTGCTCCAAGGCTTGCCAACGGGGGTTAAAACGATACTGGCTGTATACGGTAAATGCCACATACAGCGCAATGATCGGCGCGAACAATGAAAGCAGCAGAGAACTTAAAACTGATGACAGGAGGCCGTTGTAAGCAAAAAATACGCTAACGTGCTCCCATGAAATTGGCGGCGAGAGCCATAAGCCCAGCACGATACCAAAAACGGGCAGCCCTGCGACTAATGCAACAAGCAGCCAGCCAACAACAAGGATTAAGCGCCGTATCTTTGTTGCCATGTATCTTCAATGATTTGTTGCCAAGAACTGTGTAACTCTTGCTGAGAGGGTAATGTTGAGGCTTTATCCAGTAATGGCGTTATGACTGCAGGGTCCCCCCAGGTACCATTAAGCTTGCGCTCTTGGGCTAACTCGCTCAATAGAAAATGGATCACCACTTTCGCGCCTGCTGGACTTTGCGCCCCTTTGGGAATGGCAAGGTTATGGCTGTTAGTAATAGCGCCGCCCGTAAAGTACACACGTTTTGCAGATTGAGGAATACGCATTTCATCTTGCTCTTTGCTTATTTGATTGGGGTTAAAACTAACGGCGATTGTCTGTTGATCTTGTTGAAAAAGTGCCAGTTGCTCTGTGTTTGAGCTAGGGAATGCACTGCCTTTTTGCCACAATAGTGGGTGCAGTTTATCAAGGTAATCCCATAATGCAGGCAGCAACTGCTGCTGGGATTCAGGTGTAGCAAGCTCGAATAAACGTTTATCATTATGACTAAGCGCCACTAAAAGCTGTTTCAAAAAAGTAGTGCCATGAAATTCAGGCGGGCGCGGGTAACTCATTCGGCCGGGTTGTTGCTTCGCTGCGCTAAGAATATCAGCTGGGGTAATGCTTATCTGAGCAAAGACGTTTTCATTGGCAATAATATTGAATTGCCCTACGCCCCAAGGTATTTCGAAGCCATCCATAGGGACACCAAAGTCGTTGCGCAACGACAGCTGCTCAGTAGCCAGCAGTGCACTATTGGGGACGGCGTTTGTCAGCCCCCCTAATAACAATTCTTGTTCTTTTAGGTAGCTAAAGTTTTCACCATTTATCCACAGCAAATCGATAGCACTTTTGCTGCCATTTTCTGCTTTTAACCTACTAACCGCTTCGCTGATATCGGCTACTTTAACGTGACGCAAACGTACCTGATAGCGACTGGCAATTTCCCGGGCTGCCCAGCGTAAATAGTCATTGACGGGTTTTGCGCCACCCCAAGCATAAAAGTACACTGTTTCGCCGCGGGCAGAGGCTAAGGTTTGCTGCCACTGCTTGCTGCTTTCGCGCGGGCTAGCTTGATTACCCTTAAGGTCGTTTAACGCGTCATTTCCCATCGCCACAGATGGCGCTGCCAAGGCTGCCAATAGCAGTACTATCTTGGCCCCAACAGGTACTTTAAGGTGGGTAAAAAAGCGCGTCAATTTAGAAGTTAGCCACATCATTTAAACGCCAGTCGTAATCCTTGAATGTAATAGGGTAGTCAGCGCTCTTGATTAGATTGCGCTGCTCTTGTGGATTACTGTCACCCTCGACGAGTGCATCGCTGTAGTCATTGAGCAAATCGAATAATGAATTGAAACCCTGGTCGCCTTTTTCAAAGTCGCCGCGATACCATTTAAATATTGACGATAAAGACGCTTCACCCTTTTGGCCATGTACCTTTATCTCATTGCGGCTATTGTCTGCTAAAAACAGCTGCATTTGACTATCAAGTTGGGCTGTCAACGTGGTTGCTACGAATGCCTCACTGCGAAGTGGCGGGCATGACACCGCTGCACAAACTAGGGCGGCATGAATACGTGGCTCTTTGAACCATTTACGCACCATTTCGTGTTCGATATCGTCTAAGTTGTGTTTTTCATTAAACAAAGTGAAGAACTTCTTTTCCCACGGAGTGGTGAATAAACTACCTAGGTCGCGAATTGAGTCAGCATCCCCTTGCTTAAACTCTTCCCAGTTATCGACAATCAGCTTCAGGGTAAAACCATTATATGCATTGATTAAAAAGCTCAGTTGTTGCTGCTTGTCCCATCCGTCAAACTGGCTTTTACTGACAGCAGAAAATGCATTTAACGATATGTGCAAAGTATCTTTTTGTACTGATAATCGTTGATAGTCCACTCGGGTTTGCTTCTTATCGTCAGACGTTTGCACCACTTGGGTTAATAGTTGATCAAAATTAGCATAGCTGTGATCGAATTCTGCAGCGTGTAACACGAACGAAAATGAGGCAAGTAGTAAACTACCTGCCATTAGGGTATATCGAATCAAACGTGTAACTTGGTTTGATGGAGTATGCATACACTTCCCCGTTAGATTTATTTAAATTACGGAGCGTACGCTAATAATTGCAGCACGCCCGTTATCTTATAAGTAACTTCTAAGCAATCGATGCCTTACTTGCGACGCCATGTGTGGAAGCGTTCAAGGAAGTCGAGCACTTTTTGCGGTGCGTGATCTTTCTTCCAGTTACCGGCTACGTTTTTATTGGCTTCAGCCATAGTGGGGTAAATATGGATAGTCCCCAAAATCTTGTTCAAACCAAGGCCGTGTTTCATGGCTAAAACGAACTCTGCCAGTAATTCACCCGCATTGGCACCGACTATGGTGGCACCCAAAATCTTATCTTTACCAGGCTTAGTGAGCACTTTAACAAAACCCCGTGCATGATCGTCAGCTAATGCACGGTCAAGACCGCCAATATCGTAACGTGTGACCTCTACTTCGATACCTTGTTGCTTAGCAGACATTTCATTTAACCCTACCGTGGCAATTTCTGGCTCCGCAAAGGTTGCCCAAGGAATAACACTGTAGTCCACCTTAAATATTTTAAAGGGTCTAAATAACGCGTTGACCGCTGCATACCAAGCTTGGTGACTGGCAGTGTGAGTAAACTGATAAGGCCCGGCGACATCGCCTGCCGCCAAAATATTTGGGTACTTGGTTTGTAAAAAGTCATTGGTGATAACAGTACGGTCAGTCTCGATACCAAGTTTTTCTAAACCGAAGCCCGTTAGGTTCGCTTGGCGACCCACAGCCACCAATATCTTGTCGAACGGGATACGCTCTTCTTTACCTTCAAACTCAACCACTAACACATTGCCTTCGCTGGTGGTTTCAACTGCCATGGCGCTGGTGTTCAGGCGCAAGTCGATGCCGTCTTTTTCGAGTTGAATTTGTAAGTGCTTCGCTGCATCTGGGTCTTCTTTGCTCAATACTTGGTCGCCGCGTTCGATTTGCGTGACATGGGTGCCTAAACGACCAAATGCTTGAGACAGTTCGCAACCAATTGGGCCGCCGCCTAGTACTATCATACGTTTAGGCTGCTCGGTGATTTCCCAAAGGTTATCAGCGGTTAAATAGTCGATGTCTTTCAAACCTGGAATATCTGGTACAAACGCACGGGCGCCTGTGGCAATAACAATGTTGCGCGTGGTTAATGATTCAACACCGTTCTCGGTTTGAATATCCACCTGCCAAGGCGACACGATGGTAGCATTACCTATGGCGACATTTACTCCCAGCGATTCATAACGCTCAACAGAATCGTGTGGCTCAATGGATTTAATCACGCTGTGAACCTTGTTCATGACCGCTTTAAAATCAATTTTTGGGGCATCATAAGTGACACCCGCATTTTGCGAAGTGTGATGAATATGCGCTAGCTTACTGGCGTGCAATATACTTTTAGAAGGCACGCAACCCGTATTCAAACAGTCGCCGCCCATTTTATGACGCTCAACCAAGGTCACTTTAGATTTAATGGCCGCGGCAATATAAGCCGTTACCAAACCAGCCGAACCTGCACCGATAACCACTAGGTTACGATCGAATTTCTTGGGTTTTTTCCATCCTTTGTAAACACGGCGTTGTTGCAGCGCACTTAAAATAAACTTAGCCAAAATCGGGAATATGCCTAACAGGACAAACGAAAGGATTAAATCCGTTGAGATAATGTCTGACAATTGGTTAATTTCGACTAATTGAGTACCTGCATTCACATAAACGGCAGTGCCAATCAACATGCCCAATTGGCTAACCCAGTAGTAAGTCCACGTTTTTATACCCGTCACACCCATCACTAGGTTGATGATAAAAAACGGGAAGATAGGCACTAAACGTAAGCTCAATAAGTAGAACGCACCGTCTTTTTCGATGCCTTTATCGATAGATTCTAGCTTTTTCGAGAAGGTACTTTTTACCCAATCCCGCAATAAGAAACGCGACGCTAAGAAGGCCAAGGTTGCACCAATGCTTGAAGCGAATGAGGCTAATAATAAGCCCCAGCCGAAGCCGAATAAGGCACCTGCGCCTAATGTAAGAATAGCTGCCCCAGGTACACTCAAGGCGGTGGCTGCAGCATAAATGGCCAAGTAGCCAACAAATGCGACCAACCAGTTCGCTTCAATATATTGCGCAAGATCTTGCTGATTGTTTTTAAGGCTCTCAAGTGTGAGGTATTGATTCAGGTCAAAGACAAAAAAGCTGGCGATGAGCGCAGCAATGACGATGACTAATATTGCACGTTTACTATTCATTTTGAGGTGAATCCTTAGGAGCTAGGCCTTAAAGTTGTAGGTGTAAGTTAACTGAACATTGCGTGGTAGTTCAGGGAAAACCAAGGTTGAGCCAAAATAACCGCCCTCAAATACGGGGCGCCAGTTGTTTTCATCGGTCAGGTTGCGTATTTCAAGGCGCAAGCTTGACTGATCGGTTAGGGCAACATTGGTATTAATATTAATGGTAATTTGATCACGGATTAACACAGTGGCAAGGTAATCTAGAGGGTAACTTTTACTGTAAATGGCCGAGCCAGATACATCCCAGTTATCCCATATTTGATAGCCAGCACTGGCTGAAACCGTTTGTTGTGGTATACCTTGCACGCGCTCATTTGAGGGCGCAAAGCCAGCAAAATTAGGCGCACCGATACCTGTGCCTTGAATAATGTCGGGGCGCGAATTATCAAATGCGTCAGCCACTTGTTGTGAGTCTTGTGCGCTGGCTGAGTCGTCGTAACGGGCATCTAAGTAGCTGTAACCAAGATTGGCCCACAAACTACTGCCTTGATAAAAAACTTGCGCTTCAAAGCCTTTGGCGATAATGCCCGTGTTACTGCCATCGCGATTACGCAAGCTACGGGATTGCTCAAATACAGATGCATCGGCGTACCAAGGAGAGCCTACAGGTGAGAACTTCACACCCAATTCGTATAACTCGTTTTCAGTGGCAAAATTCAGTGGGTTTATTTTATTATCAGCGCCTAATACTGTTCCGCCGCCCATGCTGTTAGAGGTCGCTTCACTGTAGCTATACGTAGCATAGGTCACGATATTGCTATTGATTTTAAAGCGGGCGCTGGCTGAGCCGGAGTATAACCATTTGCTGAAGCTGTCTTCTGCCGCCACCTGACCTTGTGGTGGTAACGCATCCCGTGCGGTCACGTCATAGTGGTCAGCACGTAAGCCAACAGTGGTGCTAAATCGGCTGGTCCAGTCACTGTCTTGTTCGGCAAATAAACCCGTTTGCCACGTGGTTGAATCTGTGGTGTCGGACAATGAAAAGTCGTTGTTACCATCGCCATCGATGTCGTAGTTAGCGCCCGGTGACACGAAAACTCCAGGGCGAAGTTCGACTAAGCGCGCCTGTTGGGCTTCAGTCAGAGGTATACGTCTTTGGTCTATGCTGCCAAGCAAATCGATAGGTAAGTCGGCTTCTGTCGTAAACTGACTATAGCCGAGAACGTCGTTGTACCTTAGGTCTATTCCCCAGGTGGTTTGCTGATCGCCAGACCAAGCTGAAGTCAGCTCAAGCCGATTTTGCGCGGTTTTCGCCCCATCGATGATTTCAACAAAGCTGTTTTGCGCGATTTCTTCACGATCTAAATATTGAAAGTAACTGCGGTTAGTCAGAGTATGCACAGCATTTAGCTGACGCTCGTAGGTACTATGAAATACGTAAGTCTGTGCATTATTTATGTTGTCTGGGTCGGTAAGCACTGTGCTGCGAGGAATACGCACTTCGCCGGTAGGGGACACCACGGCAAAAGCGCCCGGCACTTGTGAGCCATTTGGCTGCACGCCTTGACCAGTAATATATAAACCGTTGTCGATTAGATTCTGTGTAGGGCGGTTAATGCCAGCGTTATCTGTAAACTCCACATCGTAGTATTCAAAGCTAATATCCCAGCTAGATTTATCATCTGGCAGAATTTTATAGGCAATGAATAAATCCTCGCTTTGAAATTCGGTAAAGTCGTAGTAACTGTTGTTGTCAATGTATTCAGCACTGACCCTAATACCGCTTTTACCTTCTTCGATTGTGGTATTTACGTCTACTTGGCCACGATAGTGCTCCCAACTACCTGCGCTAGCTTGCAGCTTTAAATCTGTTCCTGACAGGGTTGCGGTCTTGTTATTTAAATTAACAAAGCCCCCATTACGCTGGGTGGTGCCAAGTATGACCGAAGGCGCGCCTTTCACTACATCAATTTGCCCAACGCTGTTAAACGACAACGGGATCCCAAAACCATTGTTGCCTGCCTGACGACGCATACCCTGTTGAAATAATTCGCCTAATTGGCCGCGGATGGTTGGTAGACTAGGCGCACCAAAGCCACTGGCTGAATACGTGTTGGGCACTAAGGTGAGTACGTCTTGTAAGTCATCAATAGATAGCTGTTCTAACATGTCGCTGGAAATAGACGTTAAGGTGCGGGCTATTTCCGTTAAGTTTTTGTCTTTACCGAACGGGCCGTCGATCACTGCATTTTTAGGTGACATGATTAAAGTAGGTTGGGCAGAGCCAGTGACAGTGACGTGTTCAAGGTCATTATCTTGTTCATTACTGGTATTTGCCTCAGTACCAACTTGAGCAGGGCGACTCTGTTCTTGGGCGCTCACAGTGAATGCCATCGCTAAGCTCGCGCTAACAAACAAGCTGTGCGGTAAAATCGACATGGTTTTTCCTTTTAAAATGATTCTGTGCCAAGAGACCTATCGGCGACAGTTTTTATTACACGAATATTCCAATGAATGGTTTTGTATTGGATTCAAGATTCAAATTTTTACGCATTACAGCCTGAATAGTTTGTTTTCATTCTAATGTATTGCCGACAATGCCTATGTTAGCGTAAATTTTCTAATTAAAAATCATAATAAACAATATGTTATAAGCTAACTAGAATGTAGGTAGAATCTAATTTTAAAGCGTGAACATTTTATTGATTGCTTAATAACCGAACTTCGAGAAATATTTTATTGTCATCATTAAACCACAATAAAAGGATATAAAATGGCATGAGCTTAGTGGATAAAGACAGCCGCTACTATTTAGCGGGTTTTTTAAATGCCTGCATTATGGCGAGTCTGATGCCTGTTCTGTCTTTATATGCATATCGTTATTTAGATACTACTGCTACTCAACTAAGCACGCTACTGGGGGGGTATGCGTTGAGCAGCATTATGTACGCGTTTCTCATTGCGCGTATTGTGGAGCAAGTTGGTAAGCATAAACATTGGCTATTAGGGATTAGTTTTTTAGCTGCAGGTGCATTGGTTGTGCTGGCTAACACGCAAAATTATCTGGTTGTATGTGTGGTGATGCTTGGCCTATTTGCCCCTTTTCATGCATCAACAGCCTTGTTGATGGGCCTAGCATTTCGTTATTTTCGTAAAACACAGATTAAGCGGGTCAACGGGAGGTTAATGGCGACAGTCAGTGGCGCTTGGGTTGTTTGTCCGAGTATGGCGTTTTACACGGTCGAAGAATTTGGTTTTTCTGTGTTTTTATATGCTCTGGCCTTAGTCATGCCCTTGCTTACTTTGATGTTTTGTACTTTACCCGCCTCAAATGAAAAAACAATTCAATCAGATGCAGAAATACATCAGCCTAGGGGACAACTGGCTGTAATAAAAAACAATGGCTTGTTAGCCCCAAAAACGAAAGTAAAAAATCGTTTAGGGCAGTACCTGCGCCTGTTACCTCCCGTACTGTTTTTCGCATTGCTCAGTTTTGCGATAAATTTATACCAACATATCTTGCCAGTTTATTTTGTGGAACAAGCACTGCCTGTCAGTTTGGTAGGTACGCTCTTTATGTGTGCCGCTATTGCTGAAATTGTGTTAATTGTTCGTTGTGTAAATCTATTGTCTCGCTTTACGTATTTTCAGTTATTCATCATTGCGAGCGTTAGCGGTATCGCGTTCTTTTTATTGCTTCCAATTAACCAAAGCATGACTTATTTATTCTTGATTCAGGTACTAAAAGCGCTGATGTACGGCTTAATGGCTGGATTAGGGGTTAATCTATTACAGCATTTGTTGCCCAACGAACCGACCTTCGGCGCCACTTTGTATCAAAACGCTTTTGCCGTGGGGATGCTATTCGCTGGGTTTGCCGCGGGTGGAACCATTGAGCTTATGCCGCCTAACTGGCTATTTAGCATCAGTGCGATGGTGACGTTGCTGTGCTTGCTTATTCTTCTGGCCACCAAGCGTGCGTTTAGTATCACAAGACTACCTCATGTTGAGAATACTAAGGGCTAATGCTAATGCGATTACGCCCGTCAGATTTTGCTCGATACAATGCGGTATCCGAAGCGCAAATGAGAGCTTCGGATGTGCGAAATTGCCCTCCTAGCTCGGTGGCAATTCCTTGGCTCACACTGACTCTAAAACTGGACGGTAGACCCAAATCGCTAAAATTTAGAGTGTTTATTTGCTGTTGAATGTCTTTTGCTACTATTTCAGCACTAACAGAGCGTAAGCGCGGCAAAATGACTGCAAACTCTTCACCACCATAGCGCGCCGCTAAACTGTCATTTGACGGTAGGCACTGCTCAATCGTTCTGGCTATCTTCTGCAGACACTTATCGCCATTGACGTGTCCAAATTGGTCGTTGAACAATTTGAAATAATCTACATCGATAAGAATAAGACTAATGGCTTGTTCGGTATTAACGCAATCTAGCCAACTCTTTTGTAATGTTTTTTCGAGATTGTGGCGGTTTGCGAGCCCAGTTAAGTGATCTGTCGAGGCAAGTCGTCTTAGCTCACTGTATTCACTTTTATGTTTGGTCAGGTTATGCATAACACCGACGAACAAAGGAGTTGAAGCCGTTAAGGATGTTGGCAGGCATGACACTGATAAATCTGCCTCTAGCCAAGTATTATCGTGTCGGTTGATCAGTACCTCTTTAGGACCATGATTTAACGGTAGGCCTGAGGTTTTATTCCAATTGATAAACAAATATTCATATTGCTCACGATAACGCTCATGTAAAAACTGAAACCACTTTTGCCCTATTAGTGCTTCTTGGGGGGCGCCGAAAAACTTGGCTGCTAAAGGGTTTATTACCTCGATTACGCCATCTCCATTAACGATAAATATCGCTTCAGCAATGACGTTAACCATTTTGCTAAAGGCGTGCATTTTTTCATTGAGTAATGGTAAAGAGAGCGCCTCTAACAATGATGAGCTATTTATTTTTTTGTTCTTTGGTTGGTTTGCATCCGGCATTGAGTGTCCTTTCAACTGTTCTCGTTGATTTATAGTGGGGACACTGTATTAAACTAAAGTCTCTAATACCTTCTGCTAACCTTCTGTTTATAAGTATATGTTTTTTAATGGTTAAATTATTTTGCGACACGCGGGAACAAAACAATTAATGAAGATTCACGATGAGATTTTTTGCATGTTAAATACCCGTCATACAAAAACGCGCTATAAATAGCGCGCTTAATCAATGACTCGAAAGTTTAGCCAGGGAGGATTCCCTCGCTTACCCTGAATAAAGACAGGGTCACAAAAATAGGTTTTTAATCAGTGAGATAAAAAGCAAAATAAGAACGTAAGCTGAAGCCCCAATTGTTTATTGCAACTTGTGATTACGTTGGCGTATTGCGGTAAAACTAAAGTAGCACTTCAGTGCATAGGCACTCACGATCGGTATGCATATTACGCTAGCAACCGTAAACAAAATGTCACCCAGTGTTCCAAAAAATATACTTTGACTGACGTAACCCAATGCGCAAAGTAAAGCGATATGTAAAAGTAAGAAAGTTTTCATGTGAGCTCCTTTTGTATCTTAGTAAGCGCGGCGGCTGCTACTTACTAAAACTCAATGTGTAAATGCTGCGTTAATCGACGTTAATACTCTATACCCAGCACTTATCTATAACCTTCCGCTACTCTTCTGATTGTAACGTTATGATTTTTAGCAAGTATTTCTGATGAAGTTGTTGCGATTCACATATCATCGGAATAGCTAAATGGGATAACTAAATATAGTGCTAAGTTATTCGCTCTAACCTATGACGGCGAATAGCAGGCAAGTTAGAGCGAGTGACAAGTGCAAGAGCGCTAATGTAGAAGCGGGAATATGTATGGTCTTTTGTGGGATATCGGATGTTCATTGATACCGTCAGTGCGTATGCGAATTCGCGGCCACACCGGGCCGGCGCAGTCGTGTTAGTGATTTGTGGTGATTACTAATCTTTAATCTTCAATCAAGATTGTTACTGGTGGATCTTTCACAGCTATATAGATAAAAGAGCTTAAGTTGCTAAAGCGAGTTACTAAAATAGCGATAGATAACAGATATAGAACGATATCTATGACTGTCGTGAAGTTTGTGTTTACCAAAAAAATGTTTGTTAAGTAATGTTTGCTAAGTAAAGCAGCGTATTAAAAAGCATAATCTACAGCTGACAGATCTTATTCGATCGGCTTTTGATAATTTCAAATCAATTGATCCGGTGTAAAAAGCACCAGATAGACCTTATTCTAAACGTATTGGTTGATTAGTAAG